>NZ_CM132662.1:0-4800000 GCF_053877835.1 Mycobacterium sp. MMS18-G62 | reverse complement strand
GCGCGCCATTGAAGATCCGGCCGACATTGAGTTCGTGCCGATCGCGCGGGGCCACATGACGGTCGACGAAATACGCGATCACGTCGTGGCGATACCGAATCCGCTGGAGTGGGGCTCCTTCACTTTCGGGATAATCCAGAACGAAAGCCACTTCACGTTCTTTGCCGCCATGGATCACGTGCATGGGGATGCGACGTTGATCGGCACAACCATGTTGGAAGCCAACGGAATGTATTCGGCATTGAGCGGAGGCGGTCAGGCGCTGGCGCTTCCCGACGCGGGTAGCTTCGACGATTTCTGTGTCCGCGAGCGCGAGTACGCGTCAGCCTTGACGGTGGATTCGCCGGAGGTACGCGCATGGATCGACTTCGCCGAGAACAACAGCGATGGCTTTCCGGAGTTCCCGCTTCCCCTGGGTAACCCGAACGAGTCGACAAGCAGCGACATGACCTCCCTACTGCTGATGAGCCCACAACAGACGGAGCGATTCGAATCGGCCTGCACGGCGGCCGGCGCGCGCTTCGTCGGCGGCCTGTTCGCCTGCCTCGGCTTGGTGGAGCACGAGTTCACCGGTGCTCTCACCTATTACGGGCTCACGCCGAGGGACTCGCGCACCGCTGGCGACAATTTCATGACGCAGGGTTGGTTTACCGGCTTGATCCCCATCACCGTCCCGATTGCGGCGACCTCTTTCAGCGATGCCGCATGGGCAGCGCAAGCCTCTTTCGATTCGGGCCTGGACATGGCCAGAGTGCCGTACTACCGCGTATTGGAGTTGGCGCCGTGGTTGAACTGGCCACAGCCGAACTTTCCGGTATCGAACTTCTTCCACGGTGGCGCTGCGCCGCTCAACGCCATCCTCGCGGCCGCCGACATGGGCCTTGCGAACAATATCGGCATCTACCCTGACGGCCGGTTCTCATACCAATTGACGATCTACATATTCCGGTACGGGGAGGGCACCGTCATGGCGATCATGCATCCCGACAACCCCGTTGCCGAGAAATCTGTCACCCGCTACATGGAAGCGATGAAGTCGGTGTGCGTACGGGTCGCTGACAGCGGGCACTGGGGACGCGTCGCATAGCGTGGAGCAATTCGATGGCAATGACCCTTCCGGGGCTATGCCGCGATTGCGCAATTTCCTGGCGATGGTGAGGACAACATGCGACGGCTAGCCGATCTTGTGCTGCGGTGGCCCTGGGCGGTGATAGGCGCTTGGGTCGCGATTGCGATCGCCCTTCCGCTGGCATTCCCGAGCCTGAACGAGATGGCCCAGAGCCATCCGCTCGCCGTTCTGCCAAGCGACGCGCCGTCGAACGTCACCGCTCGGCAGATGACCGAAGCGTTTCACGAATCGGGTTCGGACGACCTTCTCGTCGTTGCCTTCATCAACGACGCCGGCCTCAAGCCCGGCGACGAAGCCACCTACCGCAAGGTGGTCGACGCGCTGCGCGACGACGTGACAGATGTGGTGATGATTCAGGACTTCATCACCACGCCTCAATTGCGCCCGTTCTTGACGAGCAAGGACAAGACGACCTGGGTGCTGCCGGTCGGCCTCGCCGGCGAGTTGGGCACGCCACGTGCGTACGAGTCCTACAACCGAGTTGCCGACATCGTGAAGCACAACGCAGTCGCCGGCGGCCCACTTGCTGTGCACGTCACCGGACCCGCGGCCACCGTCGCCGACCTCACCGTCGCGGGCGAACACGACCGCACGCCCATCGAGATTGCGATCGCCGTCCTGGTGCTTCTCGTTCTGCTGTTGGTGTATCGCAACCCGGTCACCATGCTCCTGCCATTGGTAGCGATCGGGATGTCCCTGTTGACGGCCCAGGGCGTGGTTGCGGGGGTCTCCCAACTCTTCGGATTGGGCGTTTCAAACCAGTCCGTGATCATTCTGAGCGCGATGATCGCCGGCGCCGGGACCGATTATGCGGTCTTTCTGATCAGCCGCTATCACGACTATCTGCGCCAAGGCGCCAATTTCGACGAAGCGGTGAAGCGTGCGTTGATCTCGGTCGGCAAGGTGATCACTGCATCCGCCGCCACGGTGGGAGTCACGTTTCTCGGGATCAGCTTCGCCAAGATGGGCGTGTTCTCCACGATCGGTGTGGCGTGCGCGATCGGGGTCGGGGTGGCATTCCTTGCCGCGATCACGCTGCTGCCGGCCATCCTGGTGCTAGCTGGGCCACGCGGCTGGGTCAAGCCGCGGCGCGAGCTCACCACCCGGTTTTGGAGACGTTCAGGGATACGCATCGTCCGGCGACCGAAGGCCCATCTCGTTGCCAGCGTGCTTGTCCTGCTCATTCTCGCCAGCTGTGCGAGCTTGGTGCGCTACAACTACGACGATCGCAAGGCCCTCGGGCCATCGGCGCAGAGTTCGATCGGGTACGCCGCGCTCGAACGCCACTTCCCCATCAGTCAGGCCGTGCCCGAATACATCCTCGTTCAGTCACCGCGCGACTTGCGCACACCGCAAGCGCTCGCAGACCTGGAGCAGATGGCACAGCGGGTCAGCCAACTGCCGAACATCGGTCTTGTCAGCGGCATCACCAGACCCACCGGAGTTGTGCCGAAGGAGTTCAGAGCCACCTACCAAGCGGGCATTGTCGGTGATCGGATGGCCGCCGGCTCGGCCGTGATCGGTGACAGCACCAAGGATCTCAACCGACTGACGAATGGGGCCAATACGCTGGCCGCCAGCCTCGGTGATGTGCGCGCTCAAATCAACCAAATCGCTCCCAGCATGCAGCGTCTGATCGATGCGTTCTCGTCGATGCGAACCCAAGCGGGCGGAGACAAGTTGGTCAAGGACGTCGAAACCGCTGCCAAGCTCGTGCAGAGCATCAATGCGCTGGGCAATGCGATGGGCGTGAACTTCACGACCGTCAAGGACATGTTCGCCTGGGTGGGTCCGGTGCTGGCGGCGCTAAACGGCAACGCGGTCTGCGACGCCAACCCGTCGTGCAGCGATACCCGCATCCAGTTTCAGAAACTGGTTGCCGCGCGTGACGACGGACGCCTCGACCAGATCAACACTCTGGCCGGACAACTCCAGGGGTTCGGGGACCGACAGACTCTCAACGCAACGGTGAAACAACTCAATGATGCGCTGTTGAACTTCAGTTCGGCGGTGCGCTCCATGGGTCTCGATCGACCTGGGGGTCTGCAGGCGGGCCTGACCCAGGTCAGGCAGGGCGCCAACCGCTTGGCAGACGGGAGCCAGGAAGTGGCCGGCGGAGTGGACCAACTCGTCGGCCAAGTCAAGCAGATGGGCGCCGGACTCGATGAGGCAGCCGCGTTCCTGTTGGCGATGCGAAATGACGCGGCAGATCCGTCGATGGCGGGGTTCAACCTTCCGGCCCAAATTCTCCAGCTCGACGAGTTCAAGGCGGCCGCGAAGATATTCATCTCGCCCGATGGACATTCGGCACGGTATCTGGTGCAAACCACACTCAATCCGTTCAGCGTCGAAGCGATGGATCAGGTCAACGCAATCGGTGACACAGCTCGTAGCGCCCAACCGAATACCCAACTGGCGGACGCCAAGATATCGATGGGCGGATTCCCCGCCGCGCTGCGAGATACGCGCGACTATTACGAGCACGACATCCGTTTCATCATCGTCGTGACCCTGGTCGTCGTCCTGCTGATCCTGATGGCGCTCTTGCGCGCGATCGTCGCACCGCTCTATCTGGTTGGCTCCGTGGTCATCTCGTACTTTGCGGCGATCGGTATCGGCGTTCTGACGTTCCAATTGATTCTCGGTCAGCAGTTGCATTGGAGCGTGCCACCGTTGGCCTTCGTGGTGCTGGTCGCAGTGGGCGCCGACTACAACATGCTGTTGGTGTCGCGAATGCGCGACGAGTCTCCGCACAGCATGCGTTACGGCATCATTCGTACCTTGAGTTCGACGGGCGGTGTGATCACTGCGGCGGGTCTGATTTTTGCCGCGTCTGTGGGCGGTCTCTTGTTCTCCAGCATCGCCACCGTGGTCCAGGGCGGCTTCGTGATTGGTGTGGGAATTCTGCTGGACACCTTCGTGGTGCGCACCATCACGGTGCCCGCCATCGCTGCGCTGGTCGGGCGGGCGAACTGGTGGCCGTCACGACTGGGCACACGGTCAGCGTCACGGTCACCAGCCGAACACGCCTAGCGGCGGGCGAGTCAACAAGCACACGTGATGTATGTGAAACTACAAAACGAGCCGAGCGGTCAGGAGTAGGACTTCCAGTGCGGTTAACTGCCAGCTTCCCAGGATGTTTCGCGGTGCACGGTCTTCGAGCCGACGGATTCGACGAGTTAGTACGGACGTGACGTGACGCCTGCACCCCAGTCATCTCTTCTCTCGATGCTGCACGGACGTGCCAGCCTGCGCCCCGGCGACACAGCATTCACATTCACCGATTACGACCACGACTCGGCAGGTGTTTCCGAGAGTCTCACGTGGTCGCAGCTATCCCGCCGAACATTGAATGTGGCACGCGAGCTCGGCCATCATGCATCGGTCGGCGACAGGGCAGTGATCCTGGCCCCGCAGGGTCTGGATTACATCGCGGCCTTCCTGGGATCCATGCAGGCTGGGCTCGTCGCGGTGCCGCTCCCGCTGCCCCATCGCGGCTCGAGTCATGACCGAGTGGGTGCGGTTTTTACCGATACGAAGCCCTCGATTGTCCTCACCACATCCGCAGCCGCCGAAGAGGTCGGCGACTACGTCGATCAGTCACGTGTGGACACTGCGCCGAAGATCGTCGAGATCGATTCGATGAATCTGGACGGCCCCATGTCCCCGGCTGGCGAATCCGGCCTTTCGACAGCTGAGTATCCCGGCACTGCGTACCTGCAGTACAGCTCGGGTTCGACCCGGCTGCCAACCGGGGTCATGATTTCGCACCGCAACCTCCAGGCGAATTTCGAGCAGGTGATGCGCATCTTCTTCGCGGGTGTGCGCCTCGAATCCTCAACCGACGCAACGTTCGTGTCGTGGTTGCCCTTCTACCACGACATGGGTTTGGTGCTGGGCATCTGCGCGCCCATCCTCAGCGGCCATCCCGGCGTGTTGACGAGCCCGGTTGCCTTCTTGGAAAAGCCGGCCAGATGGATACGGGCGTTGGCGGAGAACCCTCATGCTTTCTCGGCGGCGCCCAATTTCGCTTTTGAGCTGGCCGCCCGAAAAACCACCGACCGTGACCTTGCCGGCCTCGACCTCGGTGGGGTGTTGGGCATCATCAACGGCGCCGAACGTGTCGAGCCGGCCACACTGGAACGCTTCGCAGATCGGTTTGCTCACTTCAATTTTCGGGACCACATGCTGCGTCCTTCATACGGCCTGGCTGAGGCGACCGTCTTCGTGGCAGCCGGCACCTGGAGTGATTCGTTGCAGGCTGTCCATTTCGATGTCGACGAATTGTCGGCGGGCCGCGCCCGGCGGTGTGCAGCCGGAACCGGCTCAGCCTTGGTGAGATACAAACTGCCGCAGTCACCTGTGGTGCGGGTCGTAGACGTCGACACAAACCGGCAATGTTCCCAGGACGTTGTCGGCGAGATCTGGGTGCATGGCGACAATGTCGCGATCGGCTACTGGAGCAGGCCGCCGGAGGAGCAGCGCTGCTTCGGTGCAACACTCGTCGACCCCTCGCCCGGCACGCCGGATGGGCCGTGGCTTCGAACCGGCGACCTGGGCTTCATTTCCGAGGACGAGTTGTTCATTGTCGGCCGCATCAAGGACCTGCTGATCATCCGGGGCCGTAATCACCATCCCGAGGACATCGAGGCGACGGTCCAAGAGATCACACGTGGTCGGGTCGCGGCCATCTCGGTTCCGGTCGACAGTACCGAGAAGCTGGTCACCGTCATCGAACTCAAGAAGCCAAGCGAGCTCAACGAGATCAAGAGCGATGTCACGTCCGCGATATCCACTGCGCACGGCCTGAGTGTCGGGGATCTCGTTCTGGTAGCGCCTGGCTCGATTCCCACCACGACGAGCGGCAAGATCCGGCGTGCCGCCTGCGCCGAGAAGTATCTGCAGGACGAATTCGTTCGGTTGGACGCCTGAGCTCACCAGGTGGGCGGAGTAAGGTCTGGCTCAGTGCAGACGCGTAGTCGAGTGGGCGGGAGTGAAATGCGAAGACTGTTCGCATCGGCCACTGCACTGTTAACCGTAGGTGCCGCAGGATGTTTCGGCGTCGGCACCGCGACAGCCGATGATGCGCAAGACGGCTGGACACCGGACCACGGGGCACCGGACAACGGGCCACCTCCGATGGGGACGCCGGGGCGGGGATACGCGCTGGGGGGCGCGCACGTTCTGGGTATTCCCTATGACGAATACATCAAGCGCACGGGCGCGGATTGGTTTCCCGGGTTGGACCGGCAGATCGTCGACTACCCCGCTGGTCAGGTTCAGGGACACGTTCTGGAGCGGATGTTTCCGGGAATCGGCCGGCTGGACGACTCCTTTCCAGGCGTGGGTATCGACGGCCCCAGCATCGGCGAATCGGTCGACGAGGGTGAGGGCAACCTGGAAGCGGCGATTCGCAGCGGTGGTCCCGGCACCACGATCGGCCTGTCAGAAGGGGCGATGGTGCTCGACGCCGTGCAGGCGAAGCTGGCGAACGATCCGACCGCCCCGCCGCCAGATCAGTTGAGCTTCGCCACGTACGGCGACCCACTTGCCCGTCACGCGTTCGGTGAGAGTTTCCTGACCCAGATGTTTCCCGTCGGCAGCGTCGTTCCCGCACTCGACTTCCGCATGCCGGCCCCGGTAGAGAGTCAATACGACACCCACCAATTCGTCTCTGCATACGACAGCATCGCCGACTGGCCGGACAGGAACGACAACTGGATGTCCCTGCTGAACGCGGTGGTGGGCCTCGCGACCGGGCACACCGCGGTGGCGTTCACCAACCCGAGTATGGTGCCGCCGCAGAACATCAGGACGACCGTCAACTCCAGGGGTGCGAAGACGACGACGTATCTGATTCCGGAGCAGCACCTCCCCCTGGTCTTGCCCTTCAAATATCTTGGGGTGCCGGAAGACACGCTCAATCAGCTTGACGGGGTTCTCAAGCCTTACGTGGACGCGGGGTATTCACGAAACGACAATCCGTTGACCGCTCCGATTACGGTAGATCCGGTTAACGGCTACGACCCCGCGGCCGTCACGGCACCGGCCACTCAAGCCGCCTTCGGCGGCGGCGCCGATCCCATTTCGCAGCTCCTCGCCGGTGCCCAGTACGTGTTGAATCATCAGCAGCCATGACCTGAGCCCGCGCCCGTGCCACGCACCGAGGTCGCCGAACTTCGACATGCTCTGCGCGAATAGTTATGTGCCGAAGTCGAATTCGCAAACGCGGGAACGCTGCGAGACGAGATTGACGATCTCCAGCACGAAAATGAAGCCCTGCGGTCCCAGATCAGCGAGCTCAATGCACAACTGGACGCCGAACGCTGGAACTACTTGGTCCAGCGCCCGGCGCCGAATGCTCCCGTTCGGGCGGTGTTGAACGCCAAGAAGCAGGTGATCGACCGGTCGCCCATACCCCAGGACGCTTGGTCGGGGAACTTGACGAGGGTGCGCATGGACGGATCGAGGCCCTCTTCGGGTGTGACGAAGGTGCGAGCTACCGCGCCACACTTCTGCTTCGAGGTATTGGCGTCGACCCCTTCTGGGAAGTTGCCGTCAGGCAGTGGGAGTACCGCATAGACCTCGGCGAGGTGCGGTTTCGCGCAGTCGACGATCGTCGCGTTCGTGCCCCGCTTTGCGGCGAGTCCTTGAGGCAGTCACCGACTTTGAAGTAGGCCGCCGGCGAGCGTCCATCGCCGTTCGGCGACTCCGTCGGCGCTGATCCGGCCACGCCGTGTGTTAGCAGCGGAACGCTGTGGCAGTCGGTCAGACAGGTGGCGGCGATTACGCCGACGAAGGCCACTAGCGAATGTCTCATGGATTCCCGCCTGGAATTGCGCTGCAGCACCGCTGAGGATTAGCCGGTCACCGCGGTCAGTCACGAGCACTGACAGGAGACCGACGGTGACAGATTCTAAATCCGACCAGGCCGCCCGACGACCATGCCGCCGCCCCCGCCGTCATCTTCCTGTTCATGTTCAACCTGTCCGAACTGACGAAGTAATCGCCTGGATCGTGCGCGACGCCTAGGGCAAGCCGATGCGCTGCGTCCATGGGTCGCCCGTGTGATCGGGCGACGGACGCCACTGACCCGTGGCCCGCCAAGAAACGCCCGTAGCGCAATCCGACGCAAACGACATCGCCAGACCGGTCAAGCCCCAGGCACATCGCCGTTGCCAGGAATGACAACACATCCGACACTTCGCTACCGACAGATAACCATCGCAATTCACGCAGGGCCATGCATTTGTGGCACATCATCAAGGGTTGCCTTTCGGCATCAGTGAGCTGCGTACCGGCTCGGCTTGATTACCAAATATCGCCTCGTTCAAACCATTGGTACTAATTATAAATTGCCTATGCAATTGTTATGAACGCCGCCGCAGATCACCGAATCTGGCTCACGGGCTGTAGCGTCGACTGCGGCGGATGCCAATCCGAATGCCCCCTGCCATTCGGATTGGCTCCGCGCACTTAAAGTGCGAGGTCAAGGCTGCTTGCTATCGCTCGATCACCGCTCGAATTCAGAGCTAGAAATTGATGAAATCCAGAAATTACCATTGGTGACGAACGGGGAATGTGTGGGCCTTTACGGGGGCGCCCGAGTGCGTGAAGCGGTGGCCTACAGGTGGGGCATGGCGAAGCGCACGCTCGTGCAGGTTCCTGTGATCAAGCAGTGGGCGGATGCGCACTATTGGCTCCGCCGCATGCGCCACCTCGACGAGATTCCGTGGGTACCGCTTGACCGGTTTGATATCGCCCAGGAGTTGCGCCGGGAATCTGTCGCAATCCGAACGATATGCCCGCCTGACGAGGTCGTTGCCGCCGCCGATCGATTCGTCGACCTTCTGCAGGACAGGGGCACCACACAATCGTGCGTGCGAGTCTCGCCGAACGAACTTGCTGCCGACTTGACCGTATTCAAATGGGGACTTGCGGCGGAGAACCTGGATCTGGCTGAGGTGTACCTCGGGCTTCCGGTGCGCTACTTGGGCATCGAAATCAAAAGGGAACGGCCCCAGGGAGCAACTTTCGAGGTGATCCGGAAATGGCATTTGGACGTCGAAGACCGCCACATGCTCAAAGTCATCGTCTACCTCAACGATGTCGACGAGGCGTGCGGGCCGTTTGAATACCTCAACCGCGCGCAGACTGATCTGGCGGTTCGTGAGCTGAACTATCGGAACGGTTGTCTCTCGGATGCGGTGATGAATCGTGTTGTCCCCGCTTCGGAATGGCAGCAAGTGACGGGGCCCCGGCTGTCCGCGGTGTACGCCGACACCTGTCGCCTTCTACACCGCATCAGCAAGCCAACTGTAATGGAGCGCTACTCAATGACTTTCGTCTATTCGAGCATTACCCCCTACCATCGGTTCGCTCAGTTTCTCCCGCCCCGCCGAACCTTGTCGAAGCTTCGCGATGAGCTGACCCCCCGACAGCGCCAAGCCCTCACGATCGATTGATCGACGCGAGCGCGGGCACCTTTGGCCGCCTCCGTCTCCAGACCAAGCCATACCCGAAGGCAATGCCGGAGCGAAAGTTTCGATCGCTGTTCGCGGCGAGTGGTCAGGATCTTGTAGACGCCGCCGCCGCCGATGGCGACGATGGTGGGGACTCGAAACTCCCAGCCTGTCGACGGCAATGGCCCAGTCATGCACCTACGCGTGAACTACCGGCCATCGATTGTCAAACCGGCGCCGTGGCCGGCCCGCAAGGACTACCGGCCGGAACACGACACGTCGGCTTAGAGCGGACAGGGAACCAACGGTCCGCACGGTGCGGGTCCGCCGGGCGGCGGAGGCATCCCTGGCCCGGGTTCCATCGGCCCAGGTCCAACCGGCCCGGGTCCCATGGGCCCAGGTCCAACCGGCCCGGGTCCCATCGGCCCGGGGCCCATCGGCCCAAGATCCGGCGGAGGTAAACCGGGACCGGGGCCCGGCGGCGGTAGCTCCGGTCCGGGGCCGGGGCCGCACGGAACCCCGAACGGACACGGCGGAAACGGCTCGGCGGCAGCGATACCCGTGCCGAAGCCGACGATTGCATACAACACCGCCCCGATCACAACCGCCGGCCGCAGAGCGGCGCGGCGCGTCGACTGTTGCATAGTGTCTTCTCTCTTCCTTTAAAGGGAGTTTGCCCTGGAGGACACGACGATAGCTTCTAATCTCACGGAATACGACAGGAAAGCTTGCAATTAGTTGAAGTTGTGAGTGCGCTATATAGACGCTGGTGACCCGCTATGAATTGCTTTTAATAATCACAACAAATGCGCGTTGGTTGCTGTGTGTGCGACCGGCGGGTGGTCACGATATCGGCGTCCGTCAATGTTCAAAGGTCCCCGTCGACGATCTATCCCGGCGGCGGCAGGCTGGGTGCATCACCCCTTGTGCCAATGGCAACCAGGTGGCTTCGTCACTACTGGCCGGCTTACTCCTGCTCGACGGACGTACCCGCGCGCAACGGGTTCTCTCTGGTCTGCCGCTCCGGTCTTGGTTGGATATATCCCAGTTCAAAGGCTTATGAAGAGGGTTGCGCCACGCCAGGGGCTCGTTGCAGGGCGCGGCGGCCCGGGTCACGCGATGGCGGCTCATGCAATTTGGTGAATCCCTGTGACATCCGGGCGGGAGGTGACGGGTGCGCTACTCGAGGTGATCAGGCGTCGTGGAGGCGGATGGCGAGACTTCCGAGGTCGATAGTCGCACGGGGGGTTGGCGTCCTGTGTCGAGTGCCTACCTGCCGCAGTCCTGTGGTGTCGACAGTCACAGCAGGGACTAAGTTGTCGAATTAATAGTGATTCGTCTCTTGTCAGGTCAGTGATCTCGAATCTTGGTCCCGTCGAATCGTCTCGAGTTCTCGTATATGGGAATTTGCTGTGGACGATGGTCGTCGTGATGGCCTCCTGGGGTTCTTCCCACTGAGAGGGCCTGGGGCGTTGTCGCCCAACCCTTCTCATGCTTGGCGGGAAGCGCCGGCATTGCCTGATCGCAGCCGTCACCCGTCGGCTCAGCGCGTCCGATGCTTGGGTAACCGGACCGCTGGTTGAGGGCAGCACCTCAATACGTCCTGATTTGCTAGTCGAGGAGGCATACGGGCGCGTACGCGATGTAGATTGTTTGTCTTTTAAGAATCGCTATGTGTCACTTTGGTGTGTCCTGTGCGCCATATAGCATTGACCTATAAGCGGGCTGTGGCTGACCAATGTAATTCCTTGCGGCAGACGAAATCGCAATCCGTAACGCGATTTCATCGAGACACATATTGATGTGATCCTCATCACATCCATCCGACGCGTGTGGTCGTCCAAGCGACAAAGGGCCGTATTCAGGCAAACTGGAGCGGTCATAACGCCGCGGCTTGATCGTGGGCCCGGGACGCCTCGAATTGGTCGGCGAACAGGCATCATCCCTGTTAAAAGCCATGGCAGTGCAGTGTTTGGCGATACTCGCCTAATCCAGCTGTCGGCCGAGTGGCAAAACGAGCCGAGTGCTGGCAACGGCTCGAAGCGGGGGCAGGCTCCGCGTCTGAATCCGTTGCCGAGTAGATGCGGTACGGATATGTTCGGCGAGTCATAAATAAGGGACGGATTAACGGCAGCTGAGATGGTTGCAATAAAAACCGCTGCGCTGGTCGACTTCGGCGCCGTGCCCCTCCATGGCATTGTTGCCATTCTCAGTTACCCAGTCGGTTCGGTGCCCAAGAATGCTAGGAGGAATGTGAATATCATCGCTCGCGGGCTATCCGTGCTGTTTGCCGTAGGGCTACTGTCGGGTCTCAGTACCAGCACCTCGCACGCAGGTCTGGACAACGAACTGAGTCTGGTTGATGGTCAGGACCGGACGCTGACGATCCAGCAGTGGGACACCTTCCTCAATGGTGTGTTCCCCTTGGACCGCAACCGGCTGACTCGCGAGTGGTTCCACTCGGGCAGCGCGGTGTACAACGTGGCCGGCCCGGGTGCCGACAAGTTTGAGGGCACTCTGGAACTCGGCTATCAGATCGGCTTCCCGTGGTCGCTGGGTGTGGGCATCAACTTCAGCTACACCACGCCGAACATCCTGCTCGACGACGCGTCGATCGCGCCGGAGCCGTTGGGTAACGGGTTCGCCCCGCTGGGTTCGGTCATCACGCCGAACCTGTTCCCGGGTGTGTCGATCAGCGCCGACCTGGGTAACGGCCCCGGTATTCAGGAAGTGGCGACCTTCTCGGTGGACGTTTCGGGTCCGCACGGCAAGGTGGCGGTGTCCAACGCGCACGGCACGGTGACCGGTGCGGCCGGTGGTGTGCTGCTGCGTCCGTTCGCGCGCCTGATCTCCAAGGCCGGTGACAGCGTCACCACCTACGGCGAGCCCTGGAACATGAACTAGCGGCTGCCCCAGTCGTGGCCTGGCAGCATCGTTGACAACTTACTGCTTGGCCATATCCGAGGTGCGGCACCCGACCTTCCGTTCTCCCGGTCGGGTGTCGCACCTCTCCTCGACGTGGCACCGACGCGATTCACCGCAAGGAGACTCGTAAAGGCTCGGCGCGGCAAGGTTATCCGCCATCAAGTAAGACAACTGACCGCCACGGACTAGCGATAAAGCCAGTAGTCCAGGGCTCACCTCAGCCCGAAAGCCTTGTGCGGACAGGCCGATAGGTCGGCGGTGCCGACTCAGCCACGAGGCGCCAGGACCTACCCGTTGTTCAGCCGCTGCAGTTGGGCGTGATTCGCAACATGATCACTTCGTGAGGGGCGACATCGCTCGCGTTGATCTCATCTTTCGTAGTAGCCGACGTCTTGGTCCAGAGGTCGCGCACGCGGTAGCACGACGCGGGCGGCAGACCTGCCTCCCGCGCCGAGGTCCGGATACGTGCTGGTACACCTGCCGGATTGAACAGGGCCACCGCGGCCGCACCGTCGGCCAGCGGTTTAACCCAGACCCGGCCATCGCGCCGCGAGGCCGTCGCCCGGGCGAGCAGGGGGTCCTGGTCGACGGCGATGACGTCGCGGTTGGTCAAGATTTCACGGGTGATTGGTGACATCGACCGCAGATCGTTACCGGCGATCAGCGGCGCAGCCAACATCGCCCACAAGGAGAAGTGGCTGCGTTGTTCCATCTCGGTCAAGCCGGGCTGTGCAGTGGCGATCCAGCGCATCGCATCGACTGGCAGGCTCAACAGCGGCCCAGTATCGGCGCCCAGCGCAGGCGAGAGATCGCGGTTAGCCAACGAATCACGCAGGGTCGCCATGTGTTTCGTGAAGAATTCGTCCCACGTCACGCCGACTACCAGCATGTCGGGATCAGCCACGTATCCCTCACCCGCAGGGCGTGCCGTCGCAGCCACGAACTGATCGGGGACTCCGGAGAACATGCCCGTCGCGAGGGGATCGTTCACACCGAGCGGCGGCAATACGTTTCGCCACAGTGGAACCAAGTCGGCGCCGGTGCGCACCAGGTCGGCGATGCCTGACCAGTCGTGGACCGATCCGGCGGTGAGTTCGTTGGAACTGTTGGGATTGATGCTATAGAGGATCGGCCGGCCGGAAGCCCGCAACGCGTCGCGCATGGCGGTAAACACCCGCACTTGCTCGGCATGGCTGGCATCCGGGCGACACCAGTCGTACTTGAGAAAATCCACCCCCCATGCCGCAAAGGTAGCGGCGTCGACGGCCTCGTGACCAAGGCTTGCCGTGCGCGGATCCTGCCCGCACGTCTGGTTGTACGGGCTGGCATACAAACCGAAGGACAGACCGCGCTCGTGTGCGTAACGCGCTAACTCGGCCATGCCATGGGGAAATCGGTCTGGATCGGCCCGCAACTCGCCGCCAGTCCCGCGCGTCGATGCGGCCCATCCCGCATCGAGATTGACGTAACGGTAACCGGCATCCCGCAGTCCCGATCGCGCCATCGCATCAATGGTTTCCTTGACCGACCGTTCATTCAAGGCCATCCCGGAGTTCCACGAATTCCAGCCCATTGGTAGTACCAGGGGCTGTGCAGCGGTCTGCTCCGGACGCGCAACACATGCCGGCGCCGCAGTTATAACACTGATACACAACATCATTCGCACGAGTCGCGATATCACGCTTCTCCCGTCCGGGGCTAGTGAGTGTGAATCACACTGCACAACAGATTTTTCCAGCATCGAACCAAGGGGGAATGGGCATATGCGAGCATCGCTGACGAGCATTGGCCGAGCCTGTCAGGGCGCTAAGCGACGCATATGAAACACAGGTATGCCCCCAGGTCGATGTCCAATCGGACAGGTCGCTCGGCAGGTGTGGTGGAAGTGGGAGCGGTGCACGCATTGGGGAGACTGACGCAAAGCCGCACACTAATCTCTACCAAGTCCGCGCACAGTTCGGTGAGGCATCCTCATTTCCGTGATAATGCTTCTCTCCCAACGGAAATCCTGTCGAGGCAAGTGTCTGTGGACGTGATGACCCACCTGCCCGCCTTGCCCGCCGGACCAACCATGTACGCGGTGCTGGTTGCGCTCATCATCGCCTCGTCGTTGCCGATGGCATCGTTTGTGTTCCCGGCTGAGCCCTTCCTGTTTGCCGCGGTGCTGTTGAGCTGTGGTAGTGGTACGTCGGTGGTGATGTTGCTGGTAGTTGCGATGGGTTCCGCGCTGGCGGGCGACGTTCTCAGCTACTGGGTGGGACGACGGTTTGGCACACGACTGCTCAATGCGCGTGGTGTGCACCGATTTCGCGGCAGGGTGACCACTGCGGCCCAGACCGTCCGGCGCCGCGGCGCTCTTGGCGCTGTGGTGCTGCAGCGTTGGGTGCCCCCCGGCCGTGGATTCGTACCCGCCATCATCGGCGGGACTGATGCGCCCTTCGGTCGGTTCGTCGGTTCCGCGGTGGCCGCCGCCACGCTGTGGAGCACGGTGATGGTGCTCGGTGTGCACTATGGCGGAATGCATTTGGTGATGACGCTGCCTGTGGTGATGACCGTATTGCTAGTCGCCCGTGTTGCACATCTGATCGTGAGGCGAATGATGGGTCGACGCGGAGACGCGGCCGCCTCACCGGCGGAACGAAAAACGACGGTGATCGGGCGCCACGTCTCCGTAGAGGGCGCTCGTCCGCGATGATCCGAGTGCCCATGGCGGCCGACCGCGTGAGCGGCTGTCCGATGGCGCTGCGAAGCTGAGGCCGATCCCCAGGCATTGCCGACGACTGTAACGGCTACGACGCCAACGTCGATAAGTCGTAGGAAGGTGTCACATGGCATCGGCGCCGTGCAGCCGACTCATAACCTCGCCATAGTGCCTGCACAGTTGGTGCTCAACTCGGCCCGCCACAATCGGGCGGTGATTGCACCACAGGATGAAGAACCGCCCATCACCGAGGCGCCTTGGCCCGAGCGCATTGTCATGCGCCGCGCCGACGGTAAGCCCATCCGCGCACTGGTCGTCGATGATGAGCCGGTGTTGGCCGAGATGGTGTCGATGACATTGCGCTATGAAGGTTGGGCGGTGACGACCGCCGCCGACGGCGCGAGCGCGATCAAACAAGCTCGCGAAAATCCGCCCGACGTAGTCGTTTTGGATATCATGCTGCCCGACATGAGCGGGTTACAGGTGCTGGAGCAACTGCGTGATCACCAGCCCGGTCTGCCGCTGCTACTGCTGACCGCCAAGGACTCGGTGGAGGACCGCATTGCCGGTCTCAGCGCCGGCGGGGACGACTACGTCACCAAGCCGTTCAGTCTCGAAGAGTTGGTCCTGAGGTTGCGGGCGCTGTTGCGCCGCACCGGCGTGACCGTCGGCAACGACGCGTCGAAGATTGTCGTTGGCGACCTCATGCTCGACGAAGACAGCCACGAGGTCACCCGCGGCGGTGATCCGATCAACCTCACAGCCACTGAATTCGAGGTGCTGAGGTTCATGATGCGCAATGCCCGCCGCGTGGTCAGCAAGACCCAAATCCTGGATCGAGTGTGGGACTACGATTTCGGCGGACGCTCCAACATCGTCGAACTCTACGTCTCCTATCTGCGGAAGAAGATCGACTCCGGCCGCGAGCCGATGATCCACACACTGCGCGGGTCGGGATATGTGCTCAAACCCGCTAGTCGATGAGAAGTGATGTCAGGCAACATAATTGAGTCTACTCTTAGATGATATCGGCAGACTCGGGAGGTTCCACCGTGCCCGCCTAACCAACGGACTAGGCGGCCTTGAAGATGTAGCCGGTGCGGCGAAGTGTATGAATCATCGGGCTGCGCTCGTGATCGATCTTCTTGCGGAGATAGGACACATACAATTCCACCACGTTGGAACGCCCGGAGTAATCATAGGGCCAAACCCGTCCGAGGATCTGCTGTTTGGTCACAACGCGGTGGGCGTTGCGCACAAAGTATCGCAGCAGTTCAAATTCGTTGTGGGACAACTGAATATAGTTGCCATCTCGAAACACTTCGCGACTGTCCTCGTTGAGCACCAGGTCGCCCACGGTCATCACGGCGCTGTTGTAATGCAGTTCGACACCAGCACGGCGCAACATCGTCCGTACCCGCGACAGCACGTCGTCAAGGCTGAACGGTTTGGCTAGCCAGCGATCGCCTGCGGCGAATCGGACTTTGCGATCAGGTTCACCGTCAGCCGACGTAAGCAGCGGCAACGACAACAGGCCCGGCTGCTGGTCGCGCAGTAACTGCAGCAGCTCCATTCCGTCGGCGTCGGGCAGCCTTGGGTCAACGATCGCCACATCGGGACGATACCGGCGGGCGGCCGCGACGGCCGTCACGGCATCACCGGCTGTAGCGACTTCTGCGCCTTCGCAGCGCAGTGTCATCGAAACCATCTCGGCGACCATGCGTTCGCTGTCGACGACGAGTATTTTCACCGGGGTGCCATCGGCGCGCCGCAGCGCAGCGCCAATGACTGGGCGCGCTGATGCAGCAGATGGTTCCGAAGGCGCGGCGGAAAGCATGGCGCAATCATGCGGAACCGACATAGGTGAGCGCTGTGGTACGGCTTTGCGGAATCTATGAATGCATCAGTCACGCGAATCTTCAAAGGTGGCGTCTACATTCACCACAGCGCGAGCCTACATGTGACCGCGATGATCGCTCGGTGTACGTCCCGTTTCGCCTGTTGCCTTCGATATGCGGGCTCTGGATATGACGGCGGTGCGGACGTCCGGCGCCACGTCGTTCACCCCAGACAGTAGACATCATCGGAGCCTGTGGTGGCGGCTGCGCCATCGCCGGACGTGGTCGCTGCGCACCCGGCTGTTGACGGCCCAGCTGGCGCTGCTGTCCCTGGTGTGTGCGGGCATCGGTGCCGGCACGCTCACAGCGCTACACCGCTACTTGATGGACCAACTCGACGATCAGGTGCGCGACGCGGGTTGGCGCTCTTCGCTGCTGTTCGCGATAGGCCCCCCACCCCCGTTGCCCGACGGCACGCGCCCGTTCGGTTCTGGACCCGGACCAAACTTCCTCGATGCGCCCGGCCAGTCCAGCGGCACCATCGGTGCGGTCCTGTCTGGGGGCGAGGTGCTCGAAGCGGCGGTCATCACGGGCACTGGCGCACGGGAGCAACTGAGCCCCGACGCCTATCGGCAACTGGAGCACGCGGCCTATATCGATCCTGTGAGCATCGACATCGACGAACTGGGCGCCTACCGCGTTGTCACGACCCCGGCTCCCGGCGACATCACCATCCTGACCGGACTTCCGACCACCGTAGTTGACCAAACCATGCTGTCCGTGCTGGGCACTCTCGCTGTCATCGTCGCCACAGCGTTGGCCGCCGCGGTCGTCGCAGACATCCTCATCATCCGCCGCCAATTGGCGCCGTTATCGGCGGTGGCCTCAACGGCGCAACGCGTCGCAGACTCCGACCTCGACCACGGCGAGATGAAGCTGCCGACGCCCATCGTGTCGGTCGACTCCGAGACGCGCTATACCGAAGTCGGCCAGCTCGGAGGGGCGCTCAACCGAATGTTGCAACGCATCACTGACGCAGTCGCCTTGCGCCATGCCAGCGAGACTCAAGTGCGCCAGTTCGTCGCCGACGCCAGCCACGAGCTACGCACGCCGCTAGCCGCCATTCGCGGCTACACCGAGCTTGCCCAACGCCACCACCACGAAATCCCGGCCGCCGTCGTCCACGCAGTGGGCCGCATTGACTCCGAGGCCAAGCGGATGTCGCGCCTTGTGGAAGACATGCTGCTGCTGGCCCGTCTCGATGCCGGACGTCCGTTGGACCACGAGCCCGTCGACCTGTCACAACTCGCCGTTGACGCCGTTAGCGACGCCCACGTCGCCGGACCCGACCATCACTGGGAGCTCAACGTCCCCGACGAGCCGGTCATCGTGAACGGCGACGGCGCCCGGCTGCATCAAGTGCTGGCCAATCTACTGTCTAATGCGCGCGTGCACACGCCGCCCGGGACCACGGTCACTACCTGGCTGGGCTGCAACGACGACGATGGTCAGGCTGCCATCACCGTCAGCGACGACGGTCCCGGCATCCCCGCCGAACGTCAACCCGAAATTTTCGGACGGTTTGTGCGCGGCGATACATCGCGATCGCGCCGCGGCGGCAGCACGGGGCTGGGACTTGCGATCGTCGCCGCCGTCGTCAAGGCCCACGACGGCACTATCGACGTGCACAGCGGACTGGGTGCCACCTCGTTCACAGTCACCCTGCCCACCAGCGCACCCACACCGGTCACGGCCTTGGCCCAAGATCAGAGGCGCCTACCCGTCAACGAGTCGTGACGAGTAGGCCCCAGTGACTTCATAACACCCGGCATATCGCGGGCGTGTGGCGCACCGACCTCAATGCCGCTGCGTTGCAACGCTCACAGCAGTGGCAGAGGCAATCCCAGCAGGCCCGGGCCTGGCGCAGGACCAGGACCCAGCATTGGAGGAGGCGGCGGCCCGCCGCACGGCAATAGCGGCAGACATAGACCCGGTCCAGGCCCGGGTCCCCCGGGGCCCGGCGGTGGCAACGGGAACGCGTTGGCGTCTCCAGCGCCAAACCCGGCGGCCGCCAACGCCATCCCCCCACACAACGCCGCCGACCCCACGATTGCGCGGGTTCTCGATTTTGAGTTCGTCACCAGTTTCCTCCCTTGATTGCGGTACACGACAGTGACACCCACAACGGTAAGTCGCCAACGTGGGCTTCCCTTATCCGCTCGCTAGGGACGAGATATGAGATTTATCAGTGGTTTTGGGATCACACGCTGCCTGCGCCACCATGCGCGTTCCGTTTGGTCGCGGCCGACGCCGGGAAACTTCACCTTCGTTGTCGCGCAAAGCCGTTAGCGCTCCGCTACGCCCATCCACCACCCAGGTGAGGCGACCCAAGCGGGCCCGTGCGCGCTCCACAAGCCGACTACGTTGAGTCGGGTCCTCGATATCGGCGGCCACGGCCATCAACTGGGAACACCTCTCCCCCAGCAGAATTTGCGTCAAGGATGAGACGTGGCGGGCGGTGACGACTACGCGGCAGCCGCTGTTCAGCAGCTCCCGAGCGCGCCAGTAGCCGGCATCGCAGTCGGCGTAGGTGATCAGCACTACGTCGTCACCACCTGGGGGCGCCGACCGATGGTTTTGATTTTCGCCATGGAATGAAGTGAACCGCTGCCCGATGGGAGCTGCCTATGCCTCCGCTATGACCTCATCCAGCGCGGGTGGCGCGCGATAGCGAAACTCTCTGTATACCAACGATTTCCGAGTCAGATCATAGCCCATTCCTATCCTGCTCATAGTGGGCGAACCGTGATGGCGCTGTGGTGCGGATGTTACCCGCGGTGACCAATGTTTCTGGTGTGCAAGCGGTGTCGAACGGCACCGCACCACCCGAAAGGAAATCACTATGCAAATCGATCAACGTCGACTTCTCGGCGGTGTCGCGCTGTGCAGCTGCCTGGCGCTGTCGGCGCTGGGCTTCGGTGGCGCCGTGGCCAACGCCGCACCGCCTCCCCCTCCGCCGCCGCCCGGCCCCGGACCGAATCCCGCGCTATGCCTCCCGTTTCAACCCTGCCCTCCTGGACCCGCTGTCCCGCCACCTCCGCCCGGCGCTCCTGGTCCTTGGCGGTAACTGCCTCTCCCCCAGTCTGACCGCGGCCATGCCACCGGACGTGGTCGGCTAATGAGGTGCGGCGCGTTCGGCGCAGCACGCGCCGCATCTCGTCAACGGGACAGCTGTCGATTCGCGTCGATCGCGCAAAGGGATGTCGGCGCAATGTGGTTGCGCGACGCACATGATGAGGCTTGCCCACCCGCGCACAGCAATTACTTAACCGCCGGACAGGTCAGGCTCAGCTCAAGCCGGTATTTTCAATGCGCCTTGATGGATGCAGGGTCTACGCGTTCGCCTCCATCTCTCGGGGTGTGCGGCGTGCGGGTGTGCCCCCCGACGCCTGCGCGCCGCACTTTCGCGGCGCTGACTCCACGCCGTGGGCGACAGCGCAGGGTAGCGCTCATCGCGTTGGCAGTCGAAGAGGCGCGCCACATCATTTGATCCTCATAGCTGCCTCATATGAAGGCTGTGCGACGCTTACTCTCATCACAGCTGCCGGACGTCTGAATGCCGGTCAAGTCGATTAGAGTCGTTGCAGTACAGCATGATTCACTACGAAAGGAGCATCAGTGCCGGATTCAACCGCACGCCGGCGCAAGCTGGTCGGGGCCGCAGTCTTGTTCACCGGACTTGGATTGACCACCGGACTATTCGGTGTCGGTGTTGCCAATGCCGCGCCACCTCCGCCGCCACCGCCGCCAGGACAATGCGTGCCCGTACCGGGGGTTCCTTGCCCGCCTCCGCCTCCGCCGCCACCGCCGCCACCGCGGTAACGGCCGGCAAGTAGGGCCACGCCGACCATAATCCAGACGGCGCGGTGCGCATCCAGTTGCGCGCCGCGCCGTCGCCATTTTCACCGCGTTCACACTGCTCGCTGGCCGCCGGGCGCCGCTGAATTCTGCCGCCGAGGTGAAGAAGACCGGCTCCGCCAACGTCGGATATCCGCTGTGATTCACAGTTCTTGCATAATGTGACCCAACGCTCTACCCACATCATGGCTCGACGATGTTTCCATGACCGACACTTTGGCCGCACCGTCATTCGATTTCGCTGCTGCGGTGCGTATTTCGGCGCGGCCTAACGCGGTAGCAATAGCACGTGAGCGCGACGTTCCGGTGCTCGACGTGGTGGTGCCGGTGTATAACGAGCAGGCCGCGTTGACCGCCTCTGTGCGCAGGCTGCATCGTTATCTCTCGGATTCCCTTCCTTATTCGGCCCGCATCACCATTGCCGACAATGCGAGCACTGACGATACTGCGTCCATCGCCGCCAAGTTGGCAGCCGAACTAGCTGGGGTCCGCGTGACGCGGTTGCACCAAAAGGGCCGCGGCCGCGCCCTACACGCGGTGTGGTCAACATCGGATTCGCCAGTGCTGGCCTACATGGACGTCGACCTGTCCACCGATCTGGCTGCGCTGCAACCCTTGGTGGCCCCGTTGATCTCTGGGCACTCCGACCTCGCCATCGGTACCCGCCTCGCGCGCTCGGCGCGGGTGGTGCGCGGGCCAAGACGCGAAATCATTTCGCGCTGCTACAACTTGATCCTCAGATCCACACTCGCCGCGAGATTTTCCGACGCCCAGTGTGGATTCAAGGCCATTCGCGCCGATGTGGCGCTGCCGCTGCTGCCCCACGTCGTCGACACTGGCTGGTTTTTCGACACCGAACTGCTGGTGCTAGCCGAGCGTACTGGGCTGCGGATCCACGAAGTTCCCGTCGACTGGGTCGATGACCCAGATAGCCGGGTCGACATCGTCGCAACGGCCACCGCCGATCTCAAAGGCGTCGCGCGACTCTTGAAAGGCTTTGCCACCGGCGCCATCCCGGTGTGTCAGATCGCCGACCAACTCGGCTGCGTCCGCGCTGCGCCGCCGAGCAATCTGATGCGGCAAGTCGCGCGCTTCGGCGCCATCGGCGGCGCGTCCACCCTAGCCTACCTGAGCATCTTCAGCGCGCTGTCCGCCGCGGTGGGCGCGCAATGGGCCAACCTGATCGCCCTGCTGACCACCGCCATCGTCAACACCGCGGCAAACCGTCGCTTCACATTCGGCGTCCGCGGGCGCGCCCTCACCGCCCGCCACCACGGCGAAGCCCTGCTGGTATTCGCCCTGGCGCTCGCTCTGAGCAGCGGCAGCCTTGGCGCCTTACACGCGAACCTTATTTCCACTTCCCGCTGGCTGGAACTGGCCGTCTTGATCACCGCCAACCTCACCGCCAGCGCGCTGCGCTTCACCCTGCTGCGCGGTTGGGTGTTCCACCCCGACCACACGTAACCCAGTACTGCACAACAAACCGAACCTTGCCATCGAGAGGATGGTCGATGCTCGCCGACTCAGCAGCCACACTGGTTGACCGCCCACCCGCACAGGGAAGACGCACGGACGACCCCAGCTGGGCACACTGGGCGCTGGCGGGTCTGCTGATTGCCACGGCCGCATTCTGGACCATCGGGTTGAGCCGCAATGGATGGGCCAACGCCTTCTACTCGGCGGCGGTGCAGGCCGGTACGAAGAACTGGAAAGCGTTCCTATTCGGATCCTCTGACGCCGCCAACTCGATCACCGTCGACAAGCCTCCGGCATCGCTGTGGGCGATGGAAATCTCTGCCCGCGTGTTTGGGGTCAACACATGGTCCATCCAACTCCCGCAGGCGCTGCTCGGTGTGCTGTCCGTAGCGCTGCTGTACGTCGTCGTCAAGAGGGATTTTGGGCCCACCGCCGGCCTGATCGCCGGTGCTGTGCTGGCCCTGACACCGGTGGCTACCTTGATGTTTCGCTACAACAACCCTGACGCGCTATTGGTCTTCGTGATGATCGCCACGGTCTGGGCGCTGCTTCGCGCCGCCGATACCGGCCACTCTCGCTGGATTCTGCTGTGCGGGGCGCTTCTGGGGCTGGGGTTTCTCACCAAACAACTGCAAGCCCTACTCGTCATGCCGGGTCTAGCGTTGACCTACTTGATCGCCGGGCCACCGCGGCTGCGCGCTCGGTTGGTTCAGCTGCTGGGCGGGCTGGCGGTAATGATCGCCGCGGCGGGTTGGTGGGTGGCACTTGTCGAGCTCACGCCGGCCGATCAGCGGCCGTACGTCGGCGGATCGACGAACAACAGCTTCCTCGACCTGACGTTCGGCTACAACGGACTCGGTCGACTCACCGGCCAGGGAAACGGCCCATCCGGACCTCCCGCCACGGACCCAAATGCGATGAGCGGCCCCGCCATGCCGTTCGGTCATTCCGGAATCGGCCGCCTGTTCACCGGCGAGTCGGGGGGCCAAATCTCATGGCTGCTCCCCGCGGCGTTGATCTTCCTCGTCGTTGGGTTGCTGCTGTGTGCGCGCGCACCACGCACCGATGCGCAACGTGCCCAATATCTCGTGTGGGGCGGCTGGCTGCTCGGCACTGGCGTGGTGTTCAGCTTCATGTCCGGGATTTTCCACGACTACTACACGGTGGCCTTAGCCCCAGCCATAGCCGCCCTGGTCGGCATCGGAACGACGCAGTTATGGCGCCTCCGCGGCGCCACCTGGCCAGCGATCACCCTATCCTCCACGACTGCCCTGACTGCCGCCTGGGCGTGGATACTCTTAGGGCGCACAACCGATTTCGTTCCGTGGCTACGATGGATCATCCTGGGTATCGGCGGCGCCGCCACCGCAGGACTGCTCATCGCCTTCGTCCTGCCCGCCGCCGCGGCGCGCTCCCGCGACATCGCTGTATGGGCTGCGGCCCTGGCGGCCGCCGCCGCCCTAGCTGGTCCGCTCTCCTACTGCATACAAACTGTTGCGAGCAGCCACACCGGCAGCATTGTCACCGCCGGCCCGTCACTGGACCGCGACAGGTTCCCCAGTCCACCGGGTGCCACTTGGACGTCGACCAAGTCCGCCAGCGGCGCGTCTATGCCCGGCACGCCGCCGATGGAACAGACCGAGGTGTCGGGCCGTGTCGCGGCTGTCCTGATGCAGAACGCCAATGCCTACACGTGGATCGCCGCGACCAACGGGGCCACCGACGCTGCCGGATATCAACTCGCCACTGATGATCCCGTGATGCCGTTGGGCGGTTTCGGCTTCGATCCGTCGCCCACGCTCGAGCAGTTCCAGCGCTACGTCACGCAGGGTCGGATCCACTATTACATCCAGTCGCCTCATCGCGGCTTCCCAGCCGCCGATTCCGGCGATCTGCCCGCAACACCCAACGGCGCTGGCAAGGCCGAGAGCGACCGTATTGCCGCCTGGGTCAAACAGCACTACATCCCAACGGAAATCGACGGCATCACCCTCTACGACCTGACCAAACCGACGACGGCTAACTGAGGCAGCCACGGTTCGGCCTCGGCTTGCGGTCAAACATGCTGTGGTGCCGTCTACAAATGTGTACGTGCAGGCGCCAATTCAGGAAGACCTGAATCGTTGCGGCCTAGCCCGGCTGCGGCATCGGGCGACTTACGGCTGCGTCCGGCGCTGCGCTCCGGCCTTGGAGAATCGGTCGGCGACTCTCTTCATGCGTACCATCAGGACGGCGGAGGGGCATGTTTCATTGTCAAGAAATGCACTGAGCTCCCCAGCGGATACTCCTATGCGCTTGGCGAATTCATGCTCGCTCAATCGTGAGCGCTTCAGCAATACGTGCACAACGTGCGTGACCTCGGATCGCTCGGCGGCTTCAAGGCGCGCACGGGCATCCGCGAGAACCGCAGCAATAGCTGTAACTGGTTCCGCCGCATCTGCAGACCGCACTATCTCTTCAACCTGATGTGCTGTGCGGCCATACGGGTCGCGGTTGACAGCTGTTGTGACGCGCCGCATTACGTCGGACGTTGCATTCATCAGGGCGGCGCGGATAGCACTGGTAGGCCAGTGCTCGATCGGTCGATCCTCGAGGACATGGTGTTGAGATTTGCGGACCTCCTGAAGGGCCGCCGCCGGCTGCGCTCGCCGTGCTGTGGTATTCAACGCCACCCGACCTCCCGATACGTCCACCCGTGATTCGACGCCATCCCACGTCCAGAACGCCGCTCCCGCAATAGGTGGGCCCCTTGGGGGGGCGACTAGTTCGCAAACTGGTGAGCAATTCGACCGATCGGCGACGACCATCAAGGCAGACAACCGTTTCGTACAACAGGCTCCCCAGTCTCGCGGCCCGACTAGTCGTTTGCATCGGTCGGACGCCTCGTTCGCACCCGTCTCCTTCTATCACCAGAACTGTGGTGCGCGCTGTGAGGAGCCTTTGCTCAAAGTAAGAGGCCAAACTCGCAGTCACCGGATTGTCTGCCGTGGCCTTGGGATCCCGTCGACGATGCGGTAATGCCTTTAGTGCGGGTTGTTTACGTACCAGGAGAGGCATCCGGGTTGGTTCCTGCAAGCGATGATCGCTTGCGCGTCCGGAGCCGAGCCGCGAATGCCGCTCTGATGTTGCGGCAAGGAACAGTTCGCAACGTATGGATTGCCGGGAAGCACGCCGTTGTAGCACGTGTCGGCCCGGGCCTGGTATGTGCTGAACGTTGCCATCGACATGAGTGTGAAACCCATTGCGGTAGCACCTGCGATGGCAGAGCGGGAAGGTCGTCGACCAAAGATATTCACAGTACCTCCGTCAGGAGTTTCAATAGAACAGATACAACTTGACAGCGTGATTCTCGGTCCCGCAGGTAAGTGGCGGCTGTAGCCGGCCTAGGTAACAGGTATACGTTTCACGCCATCAGATAGGCGTGCGGCGTCGTCGCCGTGAAGTATTTTGACGGACAAAGTAATTCAGCTCGCAAGGCCAAAAACTTGCCAGTTGACGAGCGCGCCGACGCGGCAAACGCTCCAAAGCGATTACCGCGTGACGCTTTCTAAGCCGGTTCGACCTCGATCAGCTTCAACAGATTTCCCTTCGGGCTTCCCCGGTAGGCCTGCAACCGTAGTTCTACAAGAACGAATGCATTCGCGCCGATTCACCATTGCGGCGCGGCCCGCTGCGCAACCTCGGCGACGTCGAGCTCATCACCGCCGACTACATCGCCTGGCTCCTCTGCCCGCAGACGGTTCTCAGCCCACGTTGACATCGGACATACCAACACCTTTCAGCGACTCATCACGATTCGAGGGTGCACAGCGTCCCCATACGTTCACGGCTTGGACTAGCGCGGTGCGGCTCAGCCATCAAATTCGGTGGCGCCGATAGCGATATCCCATTGGCCCACCCCGTGACGGGCGAGACCCATGAGGATCAGACCGGTTCCTTCCAGCCAGTGCGCCATCTTCAAGTCGCCGACGTCCAGCGGGCGCAGCCCGAGGCTCGCGATGAACTCCGACACGTGTGCCTTGGCCTGCGCATCGTCGCCAGCGAAGAACACATCCAGCGTCCGACCCTCCTTCAGGACATGACCGAAGACGGTGTTGAAGGCCTTCACCACGCTGGCGCCGGCCGGGGCCGCCTTGGCGACCTGCTGTGCGATCGAGGTGTCATCGGGGATGGCCAGCCCGTCGGCCTCGGCATTGAAGGGGTTGCTGATGTCGACGATGACCTTGCCCGCCAGCGCGTTTCCGTACTGGGTGACGACCGGCACGACATCGGCGTACCTCAGGGCCACGATCACGATGTCGCCGGCCGGCGCGGCGCCGAACTCTCCCGTCCCGGCGCCGCCGCCGAGAGCCGTGGCGAGTTCAGTGGACTTGGACTGGTCGCGGCCGATGATCTCGACGGTGTTGCCGCCGGCTACCGCCAGCGCTCCGATGGCGTGGGCCATGTTCCCGGTGCCGATGATGCTGATGCTGTTCATGGTGTGCTCTCTTCCGCGGTCTCGATCTTCCGCTTTGTCTCGTTCGTCCCCTTGGGCCGGTGGCCGCCTGGGCGGGTGACGTTGGGGTTTGGCCGGGTTCGGCCTGAAATGGCCGACCGGAGGTGTCGGCGACAGCGGCCCGTCCGGTGCGGTAACTACTTGCCCGCCTGGGGATCGGGCTTCACCGTTACTCCGTGTCGGTGCGGAGTTCCCAGGGCTGCATGCCAAGTGCACCCGCAAGGTGCCGCTGCATCTGGACGGCGGATGGCAGCGGGCGCCACCATATGGTCACCTCGGCGATCTTGCCGTCCGCGTCGAGCAGGATGTAGTCCATCCCGTCGACCACGGTGTCTTCGATCTGCAGCCGGAAGTACGCGGCGTGGTGCGTCGTACCGCTGAGGACCTCCTTGTAGGTGAGGTCGGCCGCTCCGCCGATCCCACGCATGGCTTCCACGACTGCCTCGCGGCCGGTGAGTGGCTCATCGCCGAGCGGGCTGTACATCACCACGTCCTCGGCGAGGATGGCGGCAAGGGCGTCTTGGTCTGCGCCGCCGTGCATGCTGTCGACGAAGGACTCCACGGTGTCGCGGTGTGGGGCGAAGGTGGTCATGGCTACTCCTTTGTGTGCTTCTTGCTCGTGGTGTGTGAACCCTGATCGGTGCGGTCCGGGGGACTCGCCCCAGAGGCGCGACCGAACGAAGACCCGAATAGTGGATGGCCACAACGGATTCCGAAGATAGGACAGCCGGAGCTCTGCTGCGCTGGTGGCCACGGTGCGGTGCCATGACGTCTTTGTCGATCGTCCATCCCGCAGTCGCGCACTAGATCACCGTGGTGCCGCCGTCGACCACCAGCTCCATACCGTTGACATAGCTCGAGTCATCCGAGGCGAGGAACAACGCGGCCGACGCGATCTCCTCGGGGCGGCCCATCTCTCGCCGCGGGATCACGGACTCGAACTGCGCCTTCGCCTCCGCGTCCATCACTTCGTCCAACATCGGCGAGGCGACCTGGCCGGGGGTCAGCACGTTCACCCGGATCTTCCTGTCCCTCAACTCTGACACCCACACCCGTGCGTAGGCGGGTAACACGGCCTTGCTTCCTGCGTACACGCTCCAATTGGGGTAGCCCCGCAGCGATGCGTTTGACCCGGTCATGAAGATCGAGCCGCCATCGTTGAACAGCGGTAGTGCCTTCTGGACCGTGAACAGCGTGCCGCGCGCGTTCAGCCAGAAGGCGTCATGGAAGTCCTCCTCGGTGATCTCACCGAGCCGGCCCTGCTTGCCAACCCCGGCGCTTGCCCATAACACGTCGATCGCGCCCTTTTCCTGCTTGACCGTGTCAAACAAACGGTCCAGATCGTCGAGGTCGGCCGAATCGCCCTGCACGCCAGTCACATTGCGGCCGATCTGTTCGACGGCCTGGTCCAGCGCGTCCTTCCGCCGGCCCGAGATGAAGACGTGAGCGCCTTCGTCAACGAACAACTTGGCACCGGCCAGCGCCATGCCACTTGTTCCGCCCGTAATCACTGCGACCTTGCCATCGAGTTTTCCCACGATTACTCCCTTTATCGGAAAGCGTCGATGTTATGTACACCGATCTGATTACTTAACGTAGTGAATGGCCGCGGATAGTGCAAGCTATGTACACCGATCCGTACCAAACTGGGCTACCCTGGGTGCATGACGGAGTTGGAGAAGGGGCCGCGAGGCCTGCGCCGCGGCAGGGGCGCACGAGAGCGCATCCTGGGCGCTTCCCAACAACTGTTCCGCGATCAAGGCATCAACAGCACCGGCCTGGACCAGCTCTGCGCGGTGGCCCGGGTGTCCAAGCGCACCTTCTACCAGCACTTCACCGGCAAGGATGAGCTGATCGCCGAACACCTACGCCGATTCGATCCCGACATCCTGCCCGAGGTGTTTAACCGCACCGACCTCACACCCCGCGAACGGCTCCTCGCCGCTTTCGACATTCACGCGCCTCTGTGCCCGTTCATCGCGGCGGCCGTCGAAATCCACGACCCGGGCCACCCGGCGCGCGTACACGCCGCCGACTACAAGAAGGCATTTGCCGCACGGCTCACCGAAACTGCGCGCGAGGCCGGCGCCACCAACCCCGAACAGCTCGGCGAACAACTGGCGCTGCTCTTGGATGGCGCTTCCGCCCGCAACCGAGTCCTCAACACCGAAACCTTCGCCACCGCCGCCGCCATCGCAGTCGTGCTCATCGACAACGCCATCCCCACGGCAGCGGCAGCGCCCGACGCAGGCGGGAACTAGCCAACCGGGACGGTGCTGCATGCCCGCGCCGTGAAGGTTGTACCGCGCGTCGACGACCGTCTCCACTGGCAGCCCTTCTTGGGTTTTGCATCCTCTGTAACCCTCGCCCGTACCTCTTTGTAGTGACCAACCAACGGCCAACGTACAGAGGAGGTTCGGTGTTGAAGACCGTCATCGTGAAGGTTGCCAGTCTCGGCGTGCTCGCGGTCTCACCCCTGGCGTTGCTTCCTGCGGCTGTGGCGGCTCCCTCGGGTTTCTCCAACTTCGGCAATGCGCAAGACACGGTAAATGCGCTGCAGGCCAAGGGCTTCAACGTCGTGCTGAACGGCGCGTCGGTCTACCCGCTATCTTCGTGCAAGGTCCTCGGGGTCGAGGGACTCAACAACTCCAACATCGATTCATCGGGGGCGAAGGTCGACCCCACCCAATTCGACACGGTCTACGTCGACATATCATGCCGCGGCGGATGATCGTAACACCAGTGTCTCTCAGTCGGTTTCATCGTCTGGCCGTCACCAGATCAGCCGCGCCCGGCTGAGGCGCAACGTATGGCGCGCATACGCGCGACGACCGACCGCGAAGACCACTACCCGGATTGGGAAGCGGTATATGCAGACAACGCCGTCTGGGTGTACCGCATGGTATTCGCCCGCGTCGGCAATCGACCCGACGCCGAAGACCTGACCGCAGAGGTGTTCTCGACAGCGCTTAGACGATTGCGCATGACGGCGACGATCGCGGAGGTCCGCGGTTATCTGCGCGCGACCACGCGCACGGTTCTCGCTGCGCACTGGCGCTACGGCATGAGGTGCGCGGTGACGTCGCTGGACGAAATTCCAGACCGCGCGGACAACACGGAGCAAGTGACTACTGCGGCGTCGCGAGAAGTTCATGCAGTGCTCGCAGTGCTGCCGGCCAACTACCGACGCATTCTGGAGCTCCGCTTCTTGCAAGGGCGTTCGATCAAGGACTCGGCGACTGAGATGGGCATCAGCCTTGCCAACGCGAAGGTATTGCAGCACCGGGCGTTGCGACGGGCCGCCGCGCTCAACGACCCCGGGCTGTAACCGGTCCGCCTATCTCTATGGCGTGAAGGTTCTATTGCCGCTCGCCGCTGCAGGCATCCTGCTGACCGCGGCCTGCTCCAGCCACGCGTCCGACGCCCCTCCTAGCCCGGCATCAATCACATTCCAGTCGGGCATGACACCAGGCATGTCCGGCATGCCTGCCATGCCCAGCATGCAGTCGCCGCCCGCATCGGCACCCGCGACGGGCGCCGACAGCCCCGCACCTCAAGGCGGAACCGCAGTCAGCATCAGCGATTTCAAATTCAACCCGGCGACGCTGACCGTCCCTGTCGGCGCGACGGTCACCTGGACCAACAAGGACGAGGAGCCGCACACCGTGGCCGGCAAGGACGGCTCTTTCCACTCGCCGGGAATGGACACCAACGGCACCTACAGCTTTACATTCATGACGCCGGGCTCTTACGACTACGTCTGCTCGATCCATCCGTTCATGACCGGCACTGTGGTGGTGACCAAATGAGTACTGAGCAGGATCCAGGCGGGATGACCCGACGCCAGCTGATGCGCCACGGCGCCTGGTTCGGCGCGGCTGTCGTGTTGACTGTGGCCGGTGGCGAGGTGATCTCACAGGTTGCGGGGTCGGCCGACTCCGCCAAACCGGCAACACCGACGTTGCGGTTCGCGCAGATCAGCGACAGCCACATCGGATTCAAAGGCCCGGCGAACACCAATGTGACCGACACGTTCAACCATGCCATCGGTCAGATCAACGGCCTTGGCTACACACCCGATTTCGTGATCCACACCGGCGATCTGACTCACCTGGCCACGCCGGAGCAGTTTGATCAGGTCAAGCACATGTTGGGTGAGCTGAACACGCCGCACGTGTTCACCGTGCCCGGCGAGCATGACTCGACGGACGACGCGGGCCAGAAGTATCGGCAAGCGTTCGGCGCGGGCACCCGCGGCGACGGCTGGTACAGCTTCGACATCGCCGGTGTTCACGTCATCGGGCTGGTAAACACGCTGAACCTGCAGAAGCTCGGGCATCTGGGAAGCGACCAGCTCGAGTTCGTCGAGAAAGACGTGGCGGCTCTGTCCAGCGACACCCCGATCATCGTGTTCAGCCACATTCCGTTGTTCGCCATGTATCCGGACTGGGGATGGGGCACCGACGACGCTGCCCAGGCGCTGAGCTATCTGAAGCGGTTCTCGTCGGTGACGTGCCTCAACGGCCACGTCCACCAGCTGTTCTCCAAGACCGAGGGCAACGTGACGTTCTACAGCGGCACCACCACCGCTTACCCGCTGCCCGCACCGGGTCAGGGCCCTGCGCCGAAGCCGGTGACGTTGCCCGCCGGCAAGCTGCGCGATGCGCTTGGCATCCGCGAAGTCAGTTACACCAAGGGCCAGCAGGCGCTCGCACTGAAAGACCAGAGGCTGACATGAAGATGATGAACCTCGCTGTCGGCGCATCGGTGGCGGTCAGCGGTCTCGTGCATGCGTACCTCTATGTCAACGGCTACCGCGACATTCCGACGGTCGGGCCGGCATTTCTGCTGCAGGGCAGCGCCTTCTGCGCACTCGCCGTGTTGATCATGGCGGGCGGACCGGCCTGGCTGCGCCTGGCGGCCGCGGCAGGGGCGCTTGGCTCGCTCGTCGCATTCGCACTGTCGCGGACTGTCGGCCTCTTCGGTTTCACCGAAACCGGTTGGGAGCCATCGCCGTACGCGATGCTCAGTGTCGTCGCCGAAGTTCTTACTGTCGTGCTCGTTGCGGCTATGGCGGTGCCGTTCGTCCGGCGCCGAGGGCCTGTCTCCCGAAGCGCTTAGGCGACGCCGCGTTTGCGAGTGTCGGTTGACCAGAGATTGCCGCAGACGGAGCACTGCAAATGAACCAGCGTGCCTTCATTGCTAAGGAGGTACTGCCAATGCAAGTCGCAGTTCGTGGCGCCCCGGCAGTCGCCGCAGCCGGCATCAGGGTTGCACGACGGGCACGGAAGCCAGGCGCGACGACCGGGATCTGCCGTCGGGTCAATCGGCAACACGATTCACCGTCCGATCCGGAAGCACACCCGCCCTGACGAGTTGGTCGTAAACGAGCTGCTGTTCGGGGTCGAGGCCCGAGTACAACATGTCGTAGGCCTTTTCCTCCTCTGCCAGCACCGCGATCGGATCCCAGTCGTCGCCGATCGCACGGAGGACGGCGCTGCGTCTGCGCGCTTCGTCCAGCGTCAGGTCGTACGCGAATTCGAGGTCGGCCATCGCGACATCTTCCGAAAGGTCGTTAGCCTAGGCAATGACCTACGTCACGCTGAGTAGTTGAAATTCGTCACAACCGCCGGCGTAACCAGGCCTGCTGCCGACGCACGAACGACGCGTCGACGACCGCGCCGTGGCCAGGCACGAACACCGCATTTTCTCCTGCGGCCTCGACGACGCGGTCCAGCGTCGCCGGCCACGCTTGAAGGTCGGAGTCGGCCTCGATGCACGGATCTCCCGACTCCTCTACAAGATCCCCACAGAACACGACCGTGGGGTCTGAGTCGGCGACGACGGCGATCAAGTCGTGGTCGGTGTGGCCGCGTCCGGGGTGGCTGATCGAGACGGTACGGCCACCGACATCGATGACGGCGGATAGCACTCGGTGCTCGGGTGTACGCAGCGCGGCGATCGTACGGTCCACTTCGCCGGAGTCGGCGCCGTGGCGCAGCGCATCGGCCCGCAGATGGTCGGTACGTCCCGTTATCGTCTCTGCAACCTGCGGCGCGCAGTAGATGGGCGCCTGAAACACCGACGATCCGAGTACGTGATCGAAGTGATTGTGCGTCAACAGGATATGGCTGACTCTGCGGCCGGTCATGTCCCGCACGTCCCGAGCGATGGCCTCCGCGTCTGTCAATGTGGCGCCTGTGTCGATCAACAACACCCCGGCATCTCCACACACCGCGCCGACCGTCACGTCGAGAAACGGCAAACGGCTCCGAAAAATGCCGTCCCCCAGCGGCTCCCACGTAAAGTTCACTGCCCCAACGTCAGTGGCGCCGCCGCGCGGTACTGGTCGAGGACCTGCGGCGTGGGTTCCGCGGTGTATGACGCCGTCACGCCAAATGACCACGGCGGCGGCGAGTGCTGTTGCGACAGTGCCCACGCCGCCTGCCTGGCCGCGCCGAGCGCGACGTACTCGGCGGGTGTCGGCACGTCCACCTGCGCACCGAAGATCGCGGGCGCGATGCGTCGCACGGCTTCTGATCGGGCTCCCCCGCCCACCAGAATGATGCGCCGCACATCGACGCCCTGCGCGGAAATCTTTTCGATGCAGTACGCCATCGACGCGAGCAGGCCCTCGACGGCCGCGCGAGCCACGTTGGCAGAGGACAAGTTTCGCGTTGTCACGCCGTGTAATGCACCGGCCGCGGCGGGAAGGTTCGGTGACCGTTCGCCCTCGAAGTAGGGCACCAGCGTCAGTCCTTCTGCGCCGCAGGGCGCTCCCAACGCCAGGCGGTCCAATTCTTCGAAGTCGACACCGAGCATCGTCGCGACCGCGGCCAGTACGGGCGCTCCGTTCAGCGTGCACACGAGCGGCAGCTGCCGGCCGGTGGCGTCGGCGAATCCGGCGACGATTCCTTCCGCGTCGTGCGGTGAGACCGCCCCCACGGCGCTCACGACACCCGATGTCCCGAGAGATACGACGCAGTCACCCGGGCCGGCACCCAACCCGAGCGCCGCCGCCGCGTTGTCGCCTGCACCGGGGCCGAGCACAGCGCCCGCCGACGTCTGCCCGGCCTTTTCGTTCGGCCCCAGCACCGCCGGGAGGACAGGCCGCCTCCCCCGCATCGCCAGCTCGAGCAGGTCGGGCTGATAGTTGTTGGTCTCCGAGGAGAAGTATCCGGTTCCGCTGGCATCACTGCGGTCGGTGCGCAGGCTGCCGACGTCTGTGGAGCCGGTCAGCCGCCATGTCAGCCAATCGTGCGGCAGGCACACCGCCGTTGTCGCATCCGCATGCGCCGGTTCATGATCGGCGAGCCAACGCAACTTCGTTGCCGTGATGGCCGGGACCGGCACCACCCCGATCCGCTTAGCCCACTCGTCGGGCCCTCCCAGCTCCGAAACCAGCTCGGCCGCTGCGGCGCCGGAGCGGGTGTCGTTCCAGAGCAACGCATTTCGAACCACGTGGCCGCCGTCGTCGAGGCATACCATGCCGTGCTGCTGTGCGCCGACAGCCACCGCGGCGACGTCATCGAGACCCCCGGCGGCGTTGATGCTTGACTGCATGGCCGACCACCACAGCTGCGGATCGATCTCGGTACCGTCGGGGTGCGGCGATGACGCCGAGCGCACGATCTCGCCGGTATCGGCCTCGCAGACCACGACCTTGCAGGACTGGGTGGACGAGTCGATTCCCGCAACGAGTGCCACGCCTGCGAAGTTACTCCCGATGACTTCGGCGGTCGCTTGATGTCATTACTTGTATGCGAAAACTCGTGATAACCGAAAACATCACGCTCGACGGGGCCATCGAGATGCTCGACGACTGGTTTGATCCTCAGCTTCAGGACCCGGACCTGCTCGAGGAATCGCATCGCCAAGACGGCCAGTCCGATGCGCTGCTGCTCGGACGCCAGACCTTCGACGACTTCCGCGGTTACTGGCCCAAGCAGACCGACGATTCGACCGGCGTGACGGACTACCTCAATAAGGTCGCCAAGTACGTGGTGTCGTCGACGATGAGCGATCCGCAGTGGCAGAACTCGACGGTGCTCGCCGGTGATCCCGTCGAACACGTCACGGCGCTGAAGGCGCAACCGGGTAAGGACATCGTGGTGACCGGCAGCATCACGTTGGTGCACGCGCTGATCGCCGCGGACGTGGTCGATGAATATCGGTTGTTCGTCTATCCGGCCGTCCAGGGCCGCGGCCGGCGTCTGTTCCCCGACTCCACCGTGATTCCGCGACTGGCCTTGGCCGAACCGGCGAAGTCTTTCCGGAGCGGTGTCACGCTGTTGCGCTATGCAGCCTGATTGGCGCTGATCGCCCCATGGCGGTCGGCGCGGCTGTCAGAATTGCGGCGTGAAGGACATCGAGCATCCGGAGGCCCACCAAAAGTGGGACAAGGACCGCGATGAAACCGAAGCGCAACGGCTGGACCGAAATTGGTCGAGCTTGCTGCAAGAGTTGCGCGTCGCGCAGACCGGTGTCCAATTGCTTACCGGGTTCCTGCTGACGTTGCCGTTCCAACAGCGATTCAGTCAGCTGGATGCCACCATGCGCACGGTCTACCTCGTCACGGTGGGGTGCTCCATCGGCGCCACGGTGTTGCTGGTGGCGCCGGTCAGTATGCACCGACTGCTCTTCCGTCGGCACCGAATGAACACGCTGGTATCGGCGGCGCACAGCTATGCGATTGTCGGAACGGTGCTGCTCGGCATCGCGCTCGGCGGCGTCGCCGTCGTCATCTTCGACACGGTCATCGGCAGGACCGGCGCCTGGATCGCCGGTGGCTGCACTCTGGTAGCGCTCGCGGCCTTCTGGTACTTCATGCCGCTGCTGGGACGCAGCGACACCGACAACCGCTACTAGGGTTTGCGCCCCCGTAAGCCGGGGAACCCCTCGCCCATGTTGATCCGACGAATCGCGCGCCCGATGTTGTCAGCGGTTTTCATCAGCCGCGGTGTCGATGCTCTGCGCAGCCCCAAACCCGCCGCGGATGCGGCCCGCCCCACACTCGAGGGCCTCAGCAAGTTACCGGATCCTGTCGGTACGAACGTCCCAACCAACGCCGAGACCGTCGCGCGCATCAACGCCGCGGTGCAGATTGGCGGTGGGCTTCTGCTCGCGACTGGCAAGCTTCCCCGCTTGGCGTCTGCCGCGCTGGCGCTCAGCGTGGTGCCGGGCAGCCTTGGCGGGCACACGTTCTGGAGCGAAACCGACCCCGCACGCAAGGCCGATGAGCGACGCGCTTTCATCACCGACGTGAGCCTCATCGGCGGCCTGATCATCGCCGCGGTCGACACCGAGGGCAAACCGTCGCTGGGCTGGCGTGGTCGACGGGCCGCCCACAAGGTGTCCGAGGCCGTGACCGCCGCGCTGCCGGTCGGAGCCGCCACGGGTGGCGCACTCGCCGATAGCGCGCTGGCCGAGAAGGTCAGCCAGGGTCTGCAGATCGGTGCGGAACGCGGCCGCGAACTGGCTCATGTCGCCGGCGAGCGCGGTGCTGAACTCGCTCATGTCGCTCGTGAGCGGGGTGTCGAACTGGCGGAGGTCGCTCGCGAACGGGCACCTGTTCTTGCAGAGGCGGCACGTGAACGCGGGGCGGAGTTGGCAGAAGTCGCTCGCGGACGTAGCGCGGAATGGGCCGAGGTCGCTCGTGATCGCGGTGCCGAATGGGCCGACGTGGCGCGGGAACGTGCCCCCGAGCTCGCCGAGTCCGCGCGTACCCAGGTCAAGCAGCGTCGGCGCCGCTGGAGCTGACAGGAATCAGACCGCACCAAACCGCTCAGCACTGCCGTGGTGAGCGGTAGATTTGCGTGCACCATCCACAGCGGTCAGGAGATTCGATGACATCCGGCGATTACGAACCTCAGCCCGGGCAATACGGAGAAGCCGGCGCGTATCGGCCGCCAGGAGGTCAGGTGCCCGGCGACTTGGGCATGCGGTTTCTGGCCCGACTGATCGACGGCATCATCGTCAACGTCGTCGCATTCGCGATCGCGTTGGCGATCGGTTCGCTGACGAACTATTGGGTTACCGGGCTGTTCTCCGGCCTGCTGATGTTCGTGTACTTCCTGGCTTTCGAGTCCACCCAAGGTTGGACGCCGGGCAAGAAGCTGTTGGGCCTGAGCGTGCATGGTCCTGCCGGCGCGCCCAAGCCCGACGTTCAGCAGTCCGCCATCCGCAATTCGTGGACGTTGCTCAACATCATCCCGTTCGTCGGCGGCCTGCTGACCCTTGCTGCCGTCATCGTCATCGCGGTGACCATCAACAGCAGCCCGACGAAGCAGGGCAAGCACGACGAGCTGGCGGGCGGCACCCAGGTCGTCAAGGGCTAACGCTCGGGCGTCATATCACGATTCCGAGCAACAACACCAGAATCAGGCCGGTCACCGACAGCACCGTCTCCATGATCGACCATGACTTGATGGTCTGACCCACCGTCATGCCGAAGTACTCCTTCACGAGCCAGAAGCCGGCGTCGTTGACGTGGGAGAAGAACAGCGAGCCGGCGCCGACCGCGAGCACGACCAGCGACACCTGACCGGTGCTCATGCCTTCGACCAGACCCAGCATCAGCGACGATGCGGTAATGGTGGCCACCGTCGCGGAACCCGTTGCGAGCCGGATCAATACGGCCAGCACCCACGCCAGCAGGAGCACCGAGATACCCGTGCCCTTTGCCCAGTCCGCGAGCATCGTGCCGATGCCGGTGTCCACTAGCACCTGCTTGAATCCGCCGCCGGCGGCGACGATCAGAATGATTCCGGCGACCGGAGGCAGCGACGTCTCAAGGCATTTGACGATCTGATCGCGCGTCATCGCCGCGCCGCGGCCCAGTGTGAAGATGCCGACCACGACCGCGATCAACAGCGCTATGAGCGGACGGCCGAGAATGTCGAAGGTTTGGCGCAGCAGGTTGCCCTTGTCGTCGATGAAGATGTCGGCCAGCGCCTTGCCCATCATCAGACCGACGGGCAGCAGAACCGAGAACATCGTCATCCCGAAGCTGGGACGTTGGCGCTCAACGCGTGTGGCGGTTTGAGTCGCTGTCCTCTCCCCCTCGGCGACGTCCGCCGCAGTAACCACTGAGCCACCGCCGTTCCTGGCGAAGTCGTCGGCATCGAACCGGTCCGGCACGTCGAGGACTACCCAACGTCCGGCCAGCCGGCCGAACAATGGCCCGGCAACAATCACAGTCGGGATCGCGACGGCCACACCCAACGCCAGCGTGACGCCGAGGTCGGCGTGCAGCAGACTGATCGCGGTCAACGGCCCTGGGTGCGGAGGCACCAGCCCGTGCATCGCGGAAAGCCCGGCCAGCGCTGGGATTCCGACGGTGATGAGCGACAGCTGCGAACGCTTTGCCACCAGATAGATGACCGGCATCAACAGCACGAGGCCGATCTCGAAGAACATCGGCAGGCCGATGATGGCACCTACCAACGCCATTGCCCACGGCAGCGCCCGCGGCGATGCGCGGCCGACGATGGTGTCGACGATCTCGTCGGCACCTCCCGAATCCGCGAGTAGTTTGGCGAACATCGCACCGAGGGCGATCAGAATGCCGACGCTTGCTGCGGTGTCGCCGAATCCCTTGCCGAACGAGTCGAGGACATCCCCCGGGTTCTGTCCCGCAACAATGCCAACGGTGATGGCGCCGAAAATCAATGCGAGGAACGGATGCAGCTTGGCGATCGTGATCAGCACGACGATCAGCGCGATACCGGCAAGCGCCGCAAGTATCAGCTGCCAGCCGCCAGCGACCGGTTCAATCAGCTTGGTGTCGGCCGCCAGAATGGTCAGTGCTGGAGTCATCGGTTCTCCTGTTCGGTTGTGCGCGTAGTGGATAACGAGACGTAGTCGTCGACGATGGAATCGATGTCCTGGTCGACATCGATGGCGGTGCCGCGTTCGTCGGCGTCCAGCGGTTCAAGCGTCTGGAATTGAGAGGCGAGCAGTGACGCCGGCATGAAATGCCCTGGGCGACTGGCCTGCCGCTTGCCGATGACCTCCGGTGTGCCCGACAGATGAAGGAATTCGACATCGGGACAGTGGCTGCGCAATTGGTCGCGGTATTTGCGCTTGAGGGCGGAACAGCTCATCACGCCGCCGGCGGAGTGGTCTGCGAGCCATTCACCGATCGCTTCGAGCCACGGATAGCGGTCGTCGTCGTCGAGCGCATGACCGGCAGTCATCTTGGCGATGTTGGCCGGTGGATGGAAGTCGTCCGCGTCGGCGAACGGTACCCGCAACCGCTGCGCAAGCGCCGCGCCGACGGTCGACTTGCCGGAGCCAGAGACCCCCATGACGACGATTGGTGACGCCATCTCCTCCACCTACCCAGTTGTGCTTGGCGTCACACAGCATGCCCTAATGGTCATACTATTGCAACCGTGACGCGAAATCATATGGTTTTAGTAACGTCAGCAAAGCTATGACAAGATGTATGCATGGCATCGCCGTCAAACGTCGGAGCTCTGCACGGCAATCTTGTCGATGCGCTGGGCTGCGCCATCGTGTCCGGCGAGTACCCGGCCGGGCAGGTGATCACGCTCGACGGGGTGTGCGCGGGCAACGGCGTATCGCGAAGCGTGTCTCGCGAGGCCGTTCGCGTACTGGAATCGATGGGCATGGTCGAGTCGCGCCGCAGGGTTGGCATCACCATCCAGCCGTCCCAGAAATGGAATGTCTTCGATCCCCGGCTCATTCGCTGGCGGCTCGAAGCGGGCGACCGCGCCGCGCAGCTGGTCTCACTGTCGGAGTTGCGACGGGGTTTCGAGCCGGCCGCGGCGGCGCTGGCCGCGCGGCGTGCCGACACGCATCAGTGCCGAATCATGGCGGCCGCCGTTTCGGACATGGTGATGCACGGCCGCTCCGGTGATCTCGATGCATATCTGTTGGCCGACAAAGTCTTTCATCAGACGTTGCTAGAGGCCAGCGGCAACGAGATGTTCCGCGCGCTCAACGGTGTCGTCGCCGAAGTGCTGACCGGCCGCACTCATCACGGCATGATGCCCGCGACACCGAACCCCGCGGCCATCGAACTGCACGACCAAGTGGCGCGCGCGATCCGGATGCGTGACGAGGTGGCCGCAGAGCGCGCGATGCGCGCGATCATCGACGAGGCGACATCGGCGGTGGCTGAGGAATTCGACGCCGGCTCGTAATGGTTGACTACGAAGGTGGGCCGACAACCTTCGCTTGCGCGCCGCTTCTTCGATCGTTTCGAGCCGGTGCACGCGGTCACCTACTTCGCGCCGGAAGCGAGGTCCGCCCTCGACGAACTGGGCTTCCGTGGATTCTGGATGGGTTACTTCGCCGCGCGTTCGGCGCCGTTCGGCATCGTGCCGAGCGAAGTGGTGACCGCCGCGTTCTACAACTTCACGCCCGAGCGCGTCGCCAAGGCGTTGTCGGCGGCGTGGCAAGTCGCCTCGCCCGCTGACGCACTACGCGTCCGCGAGGAGTCGGCGGTGGCGGCGCTGCGCCGCTATGGCGTGACGGATGACGACGCCAAAGTCGCTGCCGATCTTGCCGAAAAGGCAGCCCGCAGCGCTCCCCTCGACGGGCGACCGCTCTTTGCGGCCAATCTCGCGTTGGAGTGGCCCGGCGAACCGCTGGGCCGCCTGTGGCACGCGGTCACGCTGCTGCGCGAACAGCGGGGTGACGGGCATGTGGCCGTGCTGGTCACCCACTCGGTGTCGGGCCGCGAGTCCAACGTGCTGCACGCTGCCGCGGGCCGGGTGCCCAAGGAATTGATCATGCGCAGCCGCGACTACGACGAAGACTCATGGCGCCACTATCACGAGCGGTTGGGCCGCCGCGGGCTGCTCGACGCGGACGGCGAACTGACCGATGCGGGCCGCGACCTCAAGCAACGCATCGAAGACACCACCGACGAGCTTGCGTTGTCGGCACTCGATGGGCTCGACGACGGCGAAGTGGAGACGTTGTTCCGGACCCTCACGCCGATCACCCGCAAGGTGATCGCCGCCGCCGACGTACCGGCCGCGACGCCGATGGGCCTGAGCCGCCACGACCTAGATGACGACAGCGCGCATCTGTCCTAGCGTCTAGGGCCAGTCGCAACCCGTCAGCTCGGCAGAGGCAGCCCATAGACGGCGGCCCATGATCGGGTCACGTCCCTTTGTCCGCAGTTTCGTCACCTTCGGTTTGCCCCACTGGTTGAAACGCGGCGCGAGATACGTGCCGCTCGGCAGATCGGCGGTCACCGCCTGGATGCTTGCCCGCGCGCCCTGCTCAGGGCTTTGCAAGATGCGCCACACGGGATTTCGCTCGCCGACAGGCAGTCCGTCGGCGATGCTTCTGGTGATGCCTGTGTCGGTCATGCCTGGATCCGATGCGTAGGCCCGGACACCGCGGACGGTCAGCTCGTGTATGAAAAGTAAGTTCGCCAGCTTGGATTCCGCGTAGGCCGACGTGGCCGCGTACCGGCGAGTGTGCCAATTCAGGTCGTCGAGATGGATGCGGGCGAAGTGGTACATCACGCTTGCCACCGAGATCACGCGGTCCTTGATCTTCTCGGCGAGCAGACACGTCAAGGCGAAGTGGCCGAGGTGATTTACGCCCATGTGTGCTTCGAATCCGTCGGCGGTGCGCGTCAGTGGCAGACCCATCACGCCGGCGTTGTTCACCAACACGTCAACGGTTTCGACCGATTCGGCGAATGTGCGCACACTGGCCAGGTCGGCGAGGTCGAGCTGGGCGATCTCGACGTTGCCTTCCATCTCGGCGGCGGCCAACCGGGCCTTCTCGACGTTTCGGCAGGCGATGACCACGTTGTGGCCGCTCTTGGCCAGCGCGGCAGCGGTCGCCCGTCCGACCCCGCTGTTTGCTCCGGTGACGATGATCCGCATCAGCGAGGACCGTCCTTGTCGCTCGGTAGGTGGACAAATTCATATGCATGTTTGCAGAGCGCAGGCGCGATGGGTCATGGGTGCTGGTTGCGGTTCCATTCCACCCAGCCGACACCGGTTCGGCCGTCACCGGTTGTCACTAGAGCCCATGCGCGCGGAAAGTGACTGACGCGCCCGTCGCTCGACGTGAGCAACACCGGCGCGTGCCCGCGGATGTCCACGGTGGCGGTGAGCTCACCGAGATTGAGCGTCGTAGTTAGTGGTAAACCGTTGTCGGCAAAGGTTTCCCGTGCGACAACGGACTGCAATTCGACCAACGGCCGGCTCGGAGACTGGATGTAGCCGACGCCGATCGCAGGGGCTCCGGGGATGCGGATGTCGACGCCGTGCAGATGGGTGCCGTCGTCGAGGTGAAGGGCACTCCAGACCCAATCCATGGCCCACCAGTCACGCACACCCCACGAATGGTCCCGCTGACCCGCAGCCTCGTGCAGTTCGAATTCGCGTCCGTTGACAGCGATGCTGCCCGACACGCTGCACGGTATTTCGTAGCGCGGCGTGATCCGGTACTGATACGGCGTGCCTGCCGTCGTCCACACGAGATCCATGGTGACCTCGACGGCCCGGCCCGACTCCCCGCGCAGCAGCGCGGCCGGATCGTCATATGCCTGTCCGCGTCCGCGCAACGTGACTCGATACGTCTGCAGCGGTTCCGTTGCGGAGAGGGCGAGTTCGATGCCGTCGGCGCGGATCGCGGTCAACTCCTCGGGGACTCCGGCTTCGAAGTCGTTGACGGCGATCGTGGGTATGCCAGGCCCGCAGACAAGCGCGTTGATCCATGCGATCCGTTGATTCGGATACAGGCCGAGCCGAATCCACCCACCGACGTCGTGCCGCGGGTCGGCAAAGTCGAAATACCAGCTCTCATTCCACAACGGTTCGTCGGTTGCCTTGTGACGGCCTTCGTCGACGCTATGAGGTGTAAGAGGCTGCGGCACAACGGGTTCGGGCAGTACGTCAAGTGCGTTCGTGTCAAGCACGTGCTGACAGTGGCGCTCCAGCATGACCATGAACATCTCGTCGCCACGGTCGGTGCGGGCAACGAGCATCGACGACACGATCGCCATCATCACGCCGAAGAAGCTCGCCCGCCGCACATCCTCGCGGACCTCGTCGAGGCTGATCGGTGAGGGGGCTCCGAGGCCGTCGTGGTATGCCCGCAGCAGAGCGTCGTAGTGGTCGCGGCGCTGATCATTCGGCAGCGCGCAGCCGAGGAAGTACGCGATGTCCGTCATCGCCGGGCCCCACGTCACGGTCTGCCAGTCGACCACTGTGAGCCGGCGTTCGGCGCCGTCCTGGCCGAAAAGCATGTTGTCCAAGCGATAGTCGCCGTGCACAAGTCCGTGCAGGCGTTGGGCTTCGGCGGCGAGATAGCCGTCGAAGCTGGCCACCAACCGTTCGCACACCGCACGATGTTGAGGGGCGATCCGATCGGCGTAGCGCTCCGAGAAGCCCGCATACAACTGACCGATGAGCGCCTGGTTCATCGGCGACTCGCGGTTGAGCCAGTCTGCCTGGGCGACGGTCGTGTCACCGAGCAACGGTGCGTGCAGGTTGCCGAGTTCGGTCAGCGCCAGAATCGCCTGTTCGGGTGTGGCGCCGTGAATTTCGTCGCCGACGACCGCTGGTGCGGCATCTCCCAGCAGTAGGTGAAACGCCCCGGTGTCAGCGTCGTATGCGGCGTGGTAGCAGGGTGCGACAGGACCGCCAAGGCCGGGCGCTATCTCGGTGTAGAAGCGGACTTCTCGCTCGTATAGGCCGAGTGCGAGGCCGGTCTGACGGCTGCTTGGGTCGGTCGCGGCGACCTTGAGGACCACCGAGGACGGGCCGGTCGTCGCATCCGGGTATGTCAGTGCGACTCGGTAGCACTCGCTCATCTGGCCGGTGCCGATGCGCACGAACTCAAAGCCGGCGACGGGTGTATCCAGGGCTGTGGTGAGCCACGCGGCCGTCAGATCCGAGGGCCGTTCGACGATGTCAGTCACTGCGCGGCCAGCGAAAAGCCCTGCCACGCCTGGCGGCGGGCGGAGTGCGGGTCGAATTCGACGCGGGGATGCCGGTCGAAAACCATCACTGGTCGATCATCGTGCGTATACGCGGGCCATCCGGTTCCTGGCACTCCGGTGCGGCTGAACTCTCGCCACCGCCTTTGCACGTCGTTGCTGACCCGCAGGGCCGAACGGCGATCGGCGGCCGCCGTCAGCAGCCGGCCGAACTTGGTGCGGTACACGTCGAACACCGCGAACAATTCGGTGGCGTGCGTCGCGCCCAAGCCTGACCACTGCAGCATGCGCGGCGCGTAGTCGTACCGGTAGAGATAGGTTGGCGCGTGCTGGCTGTGGGCTTCGGCGATCTGCCAGACAGCCGAACCGAAGGCGAAATCGCCGCCCAGTTGGATGCATGCGTCGGGATGCGGGTAGTTCGGGTATGCAGCCGTAATACGTTCGCGCTCCGTGGGTTCCGCCTCAGCCAGCAATCGTTCGATCATCGGCTCGGTCATCGGTAGCAGCTTCAGAAAGCGGGTGAAAAGCCTTCCCTCTTCAGCGTTTGTGCCGACGATCAGCGGAACCCGGTGCGCCTTGCCGCTGCTCATCGCAAGCACGGGATCGAGAGGCAGATAGTCGGTGCCGGACGTCGGACCGGCGGCGAAGGCGCCGAGCATGTCGCGCTGTCCGTGAATGATCAGTTGGTCGAACGCCTCGACCAATTCGGCGGGCCGAGCCGTCATGATCGCATGGGCGCCGTCGTCGACGCGGGCGCCGAGCAGCGAGGCGAACTTAGCCGCGTACTCTTCCGCAACCTCCGGCGTGCGAACCATGCCGCTGGCTGGGCTCTCGCAAATCGCTTGGGCGAAGAGGCCTTTGGCGGCGGGTACCGCAAGCAACGTCGCGACGGCGTGCGCGCCCGCGCTTTCGCCGAAAATCGTCACATTGTGTGGGTCGCCGCCGAACACCGCGATGTTGTCGCGGACCCACCGCAGCGCCATCACGAGGTCGCGCAGGTAGAGGTTGTCGTCGATGGTGATGTTGCGGTTCGACAGCGACGACAGGTCCAGGCAACCCAACGCGCCGAGCCGGTAGTTCACCGATACGTACACACAGCCCCTGCGCGCCAACGCTGCACCGTCATAGATCGGTGTCGCCGAGCTGCCAAGGATGTACCCGCCGCCATGGATGAAGACCATCACCGGCAGCGCCTGCCTGGTCGGCGACTCGGGTGTGACGACGTTGAGCGTCAGGCAGTCTTCGCTCATCGGCTGGTACTTGCCGGGCGCGAGGATCGTGTACTTGCGCTGTTGCGGGGCGCAGTAGCCGACGCCGTGGCAGTACCGTACGCCGGGCCACGCCTCTGCGGGCTGAGGGGCGCGCAGCCGCAGCGGGCCCACCGGCGGGTGGGCGTACGGAATCGACCGCCAGCGGTTCACGCCGTCGCGGGTGAACCCCTCGACAATGCCGGACGCGATGGTCGCGCGGACGGTGTGTTCGTGCATATACCGACGGTATCTAACAAGCCGCCGCCGCCGCGCCTGGCCAGCGATCGTGTGTCGGGCCGCTAGCCTTGCCGATATGCGAATGGTTGCGGTGATCGCGGCATCTGTGCTGGTGGCAGGGTGTTCACAGTCTGTGGGCGGCGACGCCCAACACTCGGGACCCGCACTGTCGCCGCTTCCGAGCACGGCGCGCTCCACGCCATCGACGAACTCGACGGTTCCGGCTCAACCGCCGGAAGCCGGCGCCCAGATCGGCGCCGTGGTGGCGTGGATCGAAGCCGGCTCATCGGCCGATCCGGCCACCTTCCACGTCGCCACTCGCGACGGCGACTCCACACAGCTTGGCGACGACGTCGCATTCACCACTCCGTCGGGCAAGTCCGACTGCATGACCGACACCAAGCACAGCGGAGGCGCGCTGGCGTGCCTTGTCGATCTCGTGAATCCACCCCCACGGCCGTCCGATGCGTACGGCGAGTGGAAGGGCGGGTGGGTGGACTTCGACGGCACGAGCGTCGCAGTCGGCTCCGTGCACGGCGATCCTGGCCGGTTTACCGCGGGCACCGGCGCCCAGCTGCCCTACGGCCAGTCACTGGCCTTCGGCGACTACCGCTGCCGCAGCGACCCCAAGGGCCTGTTCTGTGTGAACTACGCCCATCAGTCGGCTGTGCGACTCAGCGACGCCGGCGTGGAGCCCTTCGGGTGTCTCAAACCGGCCACTGCCCCGCCGCAGATTGGCGAGATGTTCAGCTGCTGAACGCGGTGTCGTGCGCCGGATAGGCATGCACGATCACTGAACCAAGCTTCGGAATAGCGTGCGCCAGTTCGTGTTCCGCACCGTGCGCAACCCTGTGCGCGTCGACGAGACTCAGTGATGGGTCGACGTCGAGCTCGGCGTCCGCTTCGAGCCGGTGACCAGCCCAGCGCATCCTGACCCGTCGCACCGCACGAACACCCGGCCGGTCCGCCAAGACCGTGGCGGCAGTGTCGACCAGTTCGGGATCGATGCGGTCGATGAGCCTTCCGAACACGTCGCGCGCGGCGAACACGAGCACGACACCGATGGCCGCCGCGATCAGCAGACCGAAGAGCGGGTCGGCGGCAGGAAAGCCCATCGCGGCGCCCACGGCACCGGCCACCACGGCCAGCGATGTCAAACCGTCTGCGCGCGCGTGCATTCCGTCGGCTCGCAATGCAGCCGATCCGATGCGGTCACCGACGCGGATGCGATACAGCGCCACCACTTCGTTACCAAGGAATCCGACGACGCCGGCGGCGGCGACCCAGCCGACGTGTTGCAGCGGTACCGGATCGATCAGGCGACGGACCGCCTGGACCGCAGCCACCACCGCCGAGATCGCGATCGCCGTAACGACGAACAGTCCGGCAAGATCCTCGACCCGGCCAAAACCATAGGGATAGCGACGCGTCGCCGCGCGGCGGCTCATCGAGAAAGCGATCCACAGTGGCACCGCCGTCAACGCGTCGGAGAAGTTGTGCACGGTGTCGGCGAACAGTGCAACCGAGCCCGACCACGCGACGATCGCCAACTGCGCAACAGCGGTGATGCCCAGCACCACCAGGCTGATCTTGACCGCCCGGATTCCGGCGGCGCTGTCTCGCAGCGCGTCGTCGACGCTGTTGGCGTGGTCGTGGCTGTGGCCACCGTGGCCGAGCCACGAAATATGACCTGAGCCCATCAGCCTGTCCCCTGTTCGTGAAGCACCCGCAGCTCCGCGTCCTGCAGGTGGTGCGGAGGAACGCCACCGGCCGCATGCTCGGCGTTGTACACCGCGTCGGTGACGAGCTGGCGGACGTGGTCGTTCTCGAGCCGGTAGAACACCTGGGTACCTTCGCGTCGGGTGCGCACAAGGCGCGCCATCCGCAGTTTGGCGAGGTGTTGTGACACCGAGGGCGCCGGTTTGCCGACTCGTGTGGCGAGATCGTTGACCGACATCTCGCGGTCGCCCATCGCCCACAGCAGCTGGACGCGGGTCGAGTCCGCGAGCATCCGAAACACCTCGACGACCAGGTCAGCCTGTTCGTCGGCCAGTCGGCGCGCGCAGACCTGCTTATCTGCATTCATACGCAGATAATAGCGCTTCTCACTGCGGGCGTGCGTTCTCCCGCGCCTTGGCCGGATAGATCTGCGTCATCCCGAGCGCGCCGACGATCACCACCACTGGTATCACCGCTTTGGTCCAATCCGTGGTGGCCGGCGCCTGCACAGCGATATAGCCCAGCACCGCGATGAGTGCGAACACCAGCGCCCACATCAGGGTCAGTACCCGGTTGGTGCGCCGAAAGGCGACCGCCTCCCACTCCTCGCGCGCAGCCTGCTCAGGCCCGTACTGCTCGGTGAACGGCACAAAAGCCAACGACACCAACGACATTGCGGCGAGCACACCGGCCGACAGCGTAGTGGCATAGCTGTCCATCCAGTCGCGGTCGTGGGCGCCGACGACCACTCCGACGACGGTCACCGTGATGAAGAAGGCGATCGTGACGATGTCGAGCAGCCGTGGCCCGCCCCATCCTGCCGACACCCCGAGGATCAACGCGGAGATCACCGCGCACAGCGCACCGAACATCCAGGTGCTCGGACCGTCGGCGACGACCCAGTAGACGATCCACGGCGCGAAGCCGATGAACGGGCTGCGTACGAACCATTGGTCCACACCTCAGCTTGACAGTCAGCCCGCGAAACTGCGGGGAGATCGCCATTCAGCGCAGTAACGCGATCTGTCCGCAGTTTGGACACCGCCGCTAGGCGACACCCTTTTGCTTCAGCAGCGGTAGTACCCCTTCGGCGAACCAGTACGCCTCCTCCAGGTGCGGGTAGCCCGAGAGGATGAACTCGTCGAAACCCACTGAGTGGTATTCGTAGATCAGGTTCGCGACTTCCTCGTGGCTGCCGACCAATGCAGTGCCTGCTCCGCCGCGGACCAGCCCGACACCGGCCCACAGGTTGGGGTAGATCTCGAGCTGGTCTACTCGGCCGCCGTGCAGAGCCGTCATCCGCCGCTGCCCTTCGGATTCCGAATTAGCATGCAGCGCAGTGGCTTTAGCGATCTGATCAGGCGTCAGGTCGGCCAGCAGCTCGTCGGCGACGGCCCACGCGGCCGCCGACGTGTCCCGGCTGATCGTGTGCAATCGAATGCCGAATCGCACACTGCGCCCGCGCTCTTCGGCGAGCTTGCGCACCTGCTCGATCTTGGCCGCCGCGGCGTGCGGAGGCTCGCCCCACGTCAGGTACACGTCGACATGCTGCGCGGCGATCGGCAGCGCAGCAGGCGACGAACCGCCGAAGTAGATCTGCGGCAAGGGATCCGGCGGTTCGGATACCCGCGCGTCGGACACCGTGTAGTAGTGACCGGTGAAGTCGACCGATTCCTGCGTCCAGACCGAGTTCACGATATGCAGGAACTCCCCGGTGCGGGCATAGCGCTCGTCGTGGCTGAGCCAGTCGCCGAACCGGCGCTGTTCGAGGTCGTCCCCTCCACTGACGATGTTGAGCAGCACGCGGCCCTCTGAAAACCGCTGAAGCGTCGCGGTCTGCTGCGCAGCGAGCGTCGGCGGCACCAGGCCGGGCCGGAACGCGACCAGAAACTTCAGCTTCTCGGTCTCGGCCAGCAGCGCCGACGCGGTCAACCACGCGTCCTCGCACCAGGTTCCGGTCGGTGTCAGCACGCCCTCGTAGCCCAGCCGGTCGGCGGCGCGTGCCACCTCGGCCAGGTACCGGCGGCTCGGTGCGCGGTAGTTGGAAGGCAATGTGTGATGCGACGACGCGTGCGACGCTCCGACGATCGAGCGGCTGTCGCCGTTGGTCGGCAGGAACCAGAAGAATTTCGCAGGCACGGTGAGACGACGCTAGTCGCCCGCATGTGGCCGTTGAAGGGTTTGATTCTGCGTGATGCAAAGCCGACCGGCCCCGCCGGTGCGATCGTTCACACCGTCAGGGCCGTTGGGCGACAGCGGTTTAGGACAGCCGGAAGGTTCCGGTGACGAGCGTCGGCGTCACCTGCCGGCCGTTTATCGTCGAGTTTGCGCTCTTGTTCTGCAGGAAGGTGATCTGGCTGGCCTGCTGAAGCTGTCGCTTGCTGCGTATCTGTGCGCGGAACTGGTCATCCTTGAGCTGCTGCAACTCGGCCTGTTCGAAGTCGCGGCCGCTGATGCCGCCGTTGAACTGCACACCGATCGCCGATCCGTCTTCACGAACCACCCACGAGGCGCGCACACCGTTGCTCTCCGCGGTGTACATGCCGGCCACGCCTGACACGGGCGCGGCGGTGAACTTGTAGCCGACTCCGTTCATGGTCAGGTCGCCCTGCACATCGTTGCCGGTGAAGTGTGCGCTGAGGGTGTCGCGGAAGCGCGACTTGATGTCGATCTTGCCGTCGGTCTGGTTTCCGAAGAACCACGCTTCGTCGTCGGTGCCGTTGCAGGCATAGGCGGCTATCGATGTGCCGTCGACGGAGATGCCGATCGACATCGTCTTGCCGTCGGCGGCCTTCATGTCGGCGACGTATCTGGCCGACGGCGGGAAAGGAGTTGCGGTCGCCGGTGGCGTGGTGACCGCCTCAGATGTGGGGGTTGCCTCGGTGGTCTTTCCGCCGGAGCAAGCTGACAGTGTGCCCAGGGCGATGAGCGCGCTGACGCTCACCAGCAGGGTGCGGAAGTGCTTTTTCATGTCATCAGCATGGATCGCCGCAGGCAGGCGCACATGAAGAATGTGTGGAGATTGCATGGAGAAAAGGGGCCATCCGCGATGACTATCTCGCGATCAGTTCTGCCCCAAGAAGGCGTCGAGCTCCGAGCGGAACACCTGCCATGCGGGCTCAGTCGCGGTCAGCAAGTGGTTGTTACTGGACAGTGCGACCAGCCGGGAATCCGGTATCAGGGCGGCGAGTTCCTCGCCGAAGCGCATGGGGACGCGGTGGTCGTCGCGAGAATGCATGATCAGCGTCGGGCATGACACCTCGCGGGCCGCGTCGCGTACGTCGATGCGGCCGAACTCCTCGAGGAAGCGCACCGCATTCTCACTAGACGTGGTCCGCCGCTGCAGTTGATCGAACGCCGCCCAGTCGGCGCGCGTGCCGTCGGGCTGGAACTGCGCGGCGAAGACCTGTCGGAACGCCGGATCGTCTCGGCCCCATCCGACCCGGGCGAGCTCGAGATCCAATGCAGCAGCGCGCTTTTCGTCATCCCCGACGGCCCGAACGGCCCGACCGCGTGCGTACGCGCCGCACAGCACCAGCTTGCTCACTCGTTCGGGATGCCGCGCCGCGTATGCAACCGCGACGGCCCCGCCCTGCGAAACGCCCAGCAACGGGAAACGGTCAAGGCCGAGCGCCTCGACTACCGATTCGAGGTCGGCAACCCAGTCGTCGAATGTGAAATCTGTTGCCTCCCAATCAGATAGACCGCAGCCGCGCTCGTCGTAGCGAATGAATTGGTAATTGAGCGAAAGGTCGCGGACCCAGTGCTTCCATACCGGGCTTTCGATGTCGTAGCCCAGATGGGTCATCCAGTTGGCCGCTCGAACCAGCGGCGGCCCGTCCCCCACCACCGCGTAGGCCAGGCGAACGCCGTCGGAGGCGCGGCAGAAGGCGATGTGCTGGCGTGGCGGCTCCGGCTCCACGACGGGAGGCGGTGTGGGCGCCGCGGCAGGGTCGACGAGGATCGTGCCGACGAATTGGTATCCGCGGCCGCGCACCGTCCTGATGTAGCGCTGCGATTCCCCGTCGTCGCGCAGCGCCCGACGAGCGGCCTTGATCCGGCTGGTCAACGCGGCCTCACCCACAAATCGACCGCCCCATACGGAATCGAACAGCTCCTCCTTGGAGACGAACCGGTCGTGGTTGCTGATCAGTTGGGTGAGCACGTCGAAAACCTGCGGCTCGACGCGGATCACCTCATCGCCACAGCGCAGTTCGTAGCGGTGCGTGTCGAGGACGAAATCGTCGAAGCGCCACACGCCGGTTCGGCCACCGGCCGTGGTGGATTCTGGAGGTGATACGGACACCGCATTCCCATCTGGGTTTGTCGTTTGGCAATCGTAAAACGGGTGTCCGCCCGGTGATGTTCACCGCAGCAAAGAAGTCGCGGCTACCGCCAGCCGTCGGCCGCCTTCGCGGCGCGCATCAGCTCGTCGCACAGCTGCTTGAGTTCTACCGCGTCAGCGCCTTCGTCGACCGCGATCGTCACGTCTTCGGCTGCGCATCTGACCTGGTAGACACGGTCGGACAGTTCTGCTGCCTCTTCGGCGGTCAGTACCACAGCGTCGGGCGCGAGCGAGGTGCCCTTGACCATTGCGCGTTGTTCGTAGGCGCGCTGGCGACAGGATTGTTTGCAGTACTGCCGCCGCCGGCCGAGCCCGGCATCAGCCACTTCACGGCCACACCATCGACAGGGCTGAGGACGGAGACGACGTGCCACGGAGCTGACTGTAAACCGCCGCCCCCGCGATTCCCGGTATCATGGACCGTCGAGTCGGGAACTGCGCGCCGTGTTGCTGCGTTGAGGATCCGGACAAAATTGTGACTAGAGGAGTTGTTGACGATGGCTGATCGTGTCTTGAGGGGCAGTCGCCTCGGAGCCGTGAGCTACGAGACCGACCGCAACCATGACTTGGCGCCGCGTCAGGTCGCCCGGTACCGCACCGACAACGGTGAGGAGTTCGACGTCCCGTTCGCCGACGATGCGGAGATTCCCCACACCTGGCTGTGCCGCAATGGCATGGAAGGCACGCTGATCGAAGGCGACGCGCCGGAGCCGAAGAAGGTCAAGCCGCCGCGCACCCACTGGGACATGCTGCTGGAGCGCCGCTCGGTGGAGGAACTCGAGGAACTGCTCAAGGAACGGCTCGACATCATCAAGACCCGCCGCCGCGGCAGCTGACTAAAAGCTAGCGCTTAACGTACGACGCCGCGGGCGCGATCAAGGCGCCCGCGGATGCCCCATTCCGCGACCTTGAACAGGGCCTCGCGGATGTTGGAGCCGCTCATCTTCGACTGACCAAGCTCACGTTCGGTGAACGTGATCGGTACCTCGACAACGACGAATCCGTTGTTGATCGAACGCCAGGTCAGGTCGATCTGGAAGCAGTAGCCCTTCGAATCCACCGCGGCGAGGTCGATCTTTTCCAGCACTTCGCGACGATAGGCGCGGTAGCCCGCCGTGATGTCGTGCACGTTGACGCCGAGCAAGATTCGCGAATAGCCGTTCGCCGTGCGGGACAGCACCAGCCGGCGCTTGGGCCAGTTACGCACTTCGCCGCCGGGCACGTAGCGCGAACCGATGGCCAGGTCCGCGCCGCCGTCGACAGCGTCAAGCAGCCGGTGCAACTGTTCGGGCGGATGGCTGCCGTCGGCATCCATCTCGACCAGCACTGAATATTCGCGTCCCAGCCCCCAAGCGAAGCCGGCGAGGTAGGCCGCTCCCAGGCCGTCCTTGCTGGTGCGGTGCATGACGTGGATCCGGTCCGGATCGGCCAGGGCCAGCTCGTCGGCGAGGTCGCCGGTGCCGTCGGGGCTGCCGTCGTCGACGATCAATACGTGCACATCCGGACGAGCCTGGTGGACGCGTCCGACGATCAACGGCAGGTTCTCCCGCTCGTTGAACGTGGGGATGATGACCAAAGTGCGCTCACTGGGGCGCTGAGCTCCGTTTTCCCCCGGTCGCTCGGCTCCGCCCCTCGGGACGCTCATGTGTCTCCTTTGTCGGCGTCGCGTCGGCCGCGCCGACGCACGAAACTCCCATTGTGCAGTATTGCGGCGATCACAGCGCCAGCGCCGATGGCGACGAGAAGCGCCTGGACTATCGGACCCCATCGCGTTGCGGGCGTGAGCTGCGTCTTTAGCCGCACCTGGTGGTCGAGATACGCGGGCTCGAAGAACGCGGTCCTGGCCAGCTCGCGGCCGTCGGGCGCGATCACCGCACTGATGCCGGTGGTCCCGGCGACCACGACGTATCGGTCGTGCTCGACCGCGCGCAGCCGGGCGAACGCCAGCTGTTGCTCACTCATGGCCTCGTTGAATGTCGCGTTGTTGGACGGCACGGCAAGCAGCTGAGCGCCGTTGCGCACCGATTCACGGGCGGCACGGTCGAAGATCACTTCCCAGCAGGTCGTCACCCCGATGGGCACTCCTGCCGCGTGCACCACCCCGGGCCCGTTGCCCGGCTGGAAGTAGCCGGCGCGGTCGGCATAGGACGACAGATGAGAAAAGAAGCCGCGCCAGGGCAGGTACTCGCCGAACGGCTGCACGATCCGCTTGTCGTGGCGGTCGGCAGGACCCGTCCCGGGATTCCAGACGATCACCGTGTTCGTCGACACCGGGTTGTCGCGGGTGTAGCCGGGTGCGGCGAGCACACCGCCTACCAGGATCGGCGCGTTGATGGTCGCGGCGGCTGACGCGATCTCCCTGGCGGCGTCGGCGTTGGCGATCGGGTCGATGTCCGACGAGTTCTCCGGCCAGATCACGAACATCGGCTGCGGCGCGCGGCCTGCCCGCACGTCGTCGGCGAGCTGCGCGGTCTCCCGGACGTGGTTGTCGAGCACTGCCCGGCGCTGGGCGTTGAACTCGAGCCCGAGCCTCGGCACGTTGCCCTGCACGGCGGCCACTGTGACACCCGGGTCGTCTCCCGCGCCGACGCCCGATTGGCGGACGTGCGGCCATGCCAAGGCCGTCGTCAGCAGCACGACGCTGATGCAGATGCCGGGCATCATGACTGCCGGCGGTGCTGCGTTGTGGCTGTTCTGCTCGTGGCGCCACAGCTGCACGACCTCGAGAACGATTGCCGTCAAACTGAATCCGATCAGCACCACGGCGAAAGACAGCAGGGGCGCGCCGCCGAACTGGGCGAGCGCCAGCAGCGGACCATCGGTTTGGCTGAAACCCACCACGCCCCAAGGAAATCCACCGAAAGGCACTGTCGACTTTGCCCACTCCAGTGCCGCCCAAAGCCCGGCGAACCATAGCGGCCACCCGCGTAGTCTTCGAACCGCGACGGCCGACAACCCGAACATGCCGGGGAACACCGCCTGGACCACGGCCAGCATGAACCAGGGAAATGCGCCGACCAAGCCGCTGATCCACGGCAACAGCGGCAGATAGAACGCCAGCCCGAACAAGAATCCGTACCCGAATCCGCCTGCATACGTGGTGGATTCACGGGTCAGCAGCCACGCGAGCAAGGCGAACGACACAAACGCCAGATACCACCAGCCGAACGGCGGGAAGCTCGCACACAGCGCCATCCCGGCGACGATCGCGACGCTCAGCTGGGGCAGCCGGTCCACCACCGCCTGCCCGAACCGTTTGAGCCGCGACGGCGCCTCGGTCTCGATGGACTCGATGGGCTGCTCCTCGTCCGTATCGGACGGTTCGGCTTTTTCCTCGTCGTCGACGACGGCGGGAATGATGTCCGTGTCGTCGGTCACCCGGGCCCATTCGCGCCGGCGGCCGGACTTAGCCATAAAGGACGGCACCCCGATGAACCGTCTGCCGGCAGCGCGGCAAGCGGTCGTCGAGTCGCGGAAGGGCCGGCACGCGCGATCGCTGGTCGGTCGACCATCGCTGCACCGCATCGGCGGGAGCGCTCACTTCGAAGTCGTCGGCCTCCCAGACGGCATACGACGCCGGTGCGCCGGGAACCAAGGTGCCGGTGATGCCGTCGCGAATTCCTCCGGCGCGCCAGGCACCGCGGGTCGCTGCCGCGAACGCGGCCCGAGCGGACACGGCGCTACCGGGGGTGTGATGCCGTGTCGCGGCGCGCACTGTCGCCCAGGGATTCAGCCCCGTGACCGGGCTGTCGGAGCCGAACGCGAGGGGCACGCCTTGGGATGCTAACAGCGCGAACGGGTTGAGCCGCCGGCTTCTGTCGACGCCGAGGCGCTGGGCATACATGCCGTCCTCGCCGCCCCACAACGCATCGAAATTGGGCTGCACGCTGGCGCACACACCCCACGATCCGAGTTGGTGGGCCTGCTCTTCGGTGATCATCTCGAGGTGCTCGAGCCGATGCCCGCACCGCGCCACGGCTGGTGCTCCGAACCGGCCGACGACTTCTTCGAGGGCATCGACCACGTCGGTGACAGCGGCATCCCCGATGACATGGAATCCGGCCGCGATGCCAGCCTCGGTGCAGGCATGCAGGTGGGCCGAGATTTCGTCGGGGTCGAGATAGCGGTTGCCAGTCCATTCAGGTGAGCAATCGGGCGCATCTACATACGGCTGATGCAGCAACGCGGTGTGCGAGCCCAAAGCGCCGTCGACGAACAGGTCGCCGGCCAGGCCGCGGGCACCGGTGCGGGCGATCAACTCGAGCGCCTGTTCGGCGGAACCGACCTGTTCACCCCAGTAGCCGACGACCTCGACGCCGTGATCGGTGTCGCGAAGTTCGTGCCAGTCGTCGATGCCGCCGATCTCGGGACCGGCGCACTCGTGCACGGCGACGATGCCGAGCGCCGCCGCGGCGTCGAGCGCGGCCAATCGCGCGTGGCGGCGTTGCTCTGGGGTCAACTGGTCTCGCGCTGCCCGGCGCACCAGGTGATGGGCGTCGCTGGTCAGCGGCTGCTGGCCGGCGAATCCCCTGGCATCTGCGAGCTGTGGCGCCAGTCGGCGCAGCGCTGTCGACGCCGCCGCCGAGTGCACGTCCACGCGGGCGAGGTAGGCAGGCCGGTCACCGACCACGCGGTCGAGATCGTCGGTGCTTGGGGCCGCACGCTCAGGCCAACCCGATTCATCCCAGCCGTGTCCCCAGATCGGGCCGTTGGGATATGCGCGGGCGTAGTCGTCGATCAGGTCAAGACAGTGATGCAGCGAGGTGGCTGCGCGAAGGTCGAGTCCGACGAGCGTCAGACCAGTGGCGGTGACGTGGACATGACTGTCGACGAATGCGGGAGCGACGAAACCGCCGTCGAGGTCGACGACCTCGGCGTCGGGAAACTGGGCCCGGCCGACGTCGTCACTGCCGAGCCACGCCACGACGCCGTCGCGAACTGCCATGGCAGTGGCGTCGGGCATCGCCGGGCTGTGCACTCGCCCGTTGAGCAGAAGGGTCGTCACTTACTCGGGTTTGCGCTCCACGGCTGGCGGTTCGACGTCGACGACGTCGATGATCTCGCCGTCAATGTACTCACCGTGCCCGGCGGTGTAGCGCGAGGTGCCGACGGTGACCAGCGGCATCCGCCGGGCGGCCATCGCGGTTACCACCGGGCGGGCGACGGCACGGGTCGGTGGCAGCAGCAAGAGTGCACCGAGGAGCGAGCTGGCCAAGCCAGGAATGACGACGAGAACGGTGCCCAGCGCGACCAGCACGCTGTCGGTGGCCGCCCCTTGCACTGTTCGCGCGGTCAACCCGGATTGCAGGCGCCGAATATGGCTTTTGACCTGCGATCCGGCCAGTGCGAGCCCAAGAACGAACGTCGCGAGCAGCAGCAGGACCGTCCAGCCGAATCCGATTGTCGACGCGAGCGCGACGATCACCGCCAGCTCGATCACCGCGTAGATCAAGAACAACCGCATCGCCATGTCCTGCCAACGCTTCGCGGGCCTCGGGGGTTCCATGCCGGCGGCGAACGCCGGAGCGTCACAGGTGGAAGAAGCCCTCCGCCGCTAGAGTCGCGCATGTGGCGGGCTTCTCGCGGTATGTCGCGATCGGTGACAGCCAGACCGAGGGACTCTGGGACGTCGACGACTTGGGTGACCTCATCGGATTCGCGGACCGGCTTGCGACTGCCATCGATGCGCTTTACCCGGGGCTGAGGTATGCGAATCTGGCCGTGCGCGGCAAGCGGATCCGTGAGGCGCTCGACGAACAGCTACCCGAGGCGCTGACGATGCAACCCGACCTGGTCACGGTCTGCATCGGGATGAACGATGTGACGCGCCCCGGGCCGCATTTCGATGGCGCGCTCGCCGATCTCGAGGACCTGCACGCAAGGTTGGCTCAGACGGGCGCGACGGTGGTCACCACGACCTTTCCCGATTTGGCCCGCATCCTGCCCATCGGCCGGGTGCTCGCGTCACGCGTACTGAGGATCAACGCCACCATCAGGGCTGCCGCCAACCGGCACGGGTTCGCGCTCGTCGACCTCTACAACGCACCGTCGATGACCGAACCGGATACGTGGAGCGCCGATCGCGTACACGGATCGACGAAAGGTCACATCTTGTTCGCGGCCGCGGCCGCCGAGGCCCTGGGATTGCCTGGGAGCAGCCATGATTGGGCTCACGCCGGCGGCCGGAGCACGCAGCCGTCGCTGAGGTCGCGCGCGTACTCGCAGGTGCTGTGGACGCAGAACATGCTCATGCCGTGGCTCTGGCGCCACGCGAGGGGCCGCTCCAGTGGCGACGGACGGGTCGCCCGCCGGCCGCAGCTCGAGGGCCTGCCAGCGCTAGAAACCGAGGATCGACAGCGGAATCGGTGAGTTGCCGTTCGCGATCGACGACACCGCCGCAGGGCAGAACATCGATATCGCAATGCCCGTGAACATGGTCGCGGGCCCCAGCGACATGCCACCGGCGTCGGCGACCTTGCCCGCGACGTCGGCAACGGTCTGGCCGGGGTCGGCCAGCATCGGGCAGACCTGTTGTCCGAGCGCGGCGGCGTTGGCCGGATCCGCGACGCCGACGCCGGAGTCCGACAGCGCGGCGATGAACGCGTCTTCGGTCGAGTCGGCCTGGGCCGGGGCGGCCAGCACCGCAGATCCGGCGATCAGCCCGGCGGAGGCCGCGAGGGCGATGGCATGTTTGCGGTGCATCGCTGAATCGTACGGCCCCGACATCCAGGCCAGCTAAACGTGCACCTCAGACGCCCGTCCACGCGGCGTCAAGGCGATCGGCGACATCGATGATCTTCGCCTTCTGCGACGCGGGGCTGTCTATTTCGCCGGAGACGTGCGCGGCGATGAACCGCTTGATCTCGGCGTCGATCCCGCCGATGACCCGGACGACCTCGGCCCGCAGCGACTGTGACGTGACATGGATTGCGATGTCGGACGGCCGCGGTTTTTCGACGTCCAGAATGAGCAGCAGCGGGTCGGCGGCGCGGGCCGTCGCTCGCAGCGCGATCTCGCCGAAGACCATGAACTTCGGCTTGTCGATCCGCAGATCGACGACCATGTCGATCTCCAGCGGAATCCGGATCGCGAAGGTGATCGTATCGCCGAGTTGCCGTGTCACCCGCGGGTCTTGGATCCGGACTTTCGCGGTGACCTTGGCGATCTTGCCCGGCCCTTGACCCATCGGCCCCATCTCGAAGGCTTCACCGGCGATCTCGCCGATCGCGGCGCCCACACGCTGCTCGGTCACGGCGATCTCGAAGAATCTGCGGCCGAATTGTTCGTAGGTCATGTAGTAGTCGTCGGCGTCCATGGTGTTGTTACCGTCTCACGTCCGCACACCCAACAGGGGTAACGCGGCCGAACCGGCCAGACGCCCCGGCTATCCGCTCCGCTGGCTGCGCGCCTCCGCGCCGGTTTCTCCGGCGTCGATGGCGTCGTCGGAGGATGTGCGGCCGACGTAGGTGCCGTCGTCCTCGCCGACTTTGCCCGCGCGGGAACCAGCCACGTTTTTGTCCTCGTCGGCGTCGTATTCGGTGGCGTCGCCATCGTTGCGCGGAGTCATGGCGTCGGTTTACCCGCTGGTGGCGTGCTCAAACGGACGGTCGGCGGCCGCGGCTGGGCGAGACGGCGCAAAGCGGAGCGCCAGCAGCCCGAGGATGATCACCGACAACGCCGGTGCAGCCAACAGGAGGATGCCCATCACGGGACCGATCGTGGATCCGCTCATCGCCGAGGCAACGGTGAAGATGGCAACGACCCAGGTGATGAGGCCGGTCACCAGCGTGACCGCGACGGCCACGCCCACGCTGCGGGCCACTCCGTAGTGGCGGTAGCCGGTCGCGGCGAGCAGTGCCGCCGTGGGGAGGCACAGGATGGCCGCGGCCAGCCAGGTCCCTTCGATGGTGCTTATCTGATCGGCGGCGGGCAGTGCCAGACAGGCCGCCAGCACGGCGGTGACCAGCACTCCCGCGACCGCGAGCTTGCGTGAGTCGATGTGTTGCATATCCGCCGGGTTGCCCGACTCGCGTTCTGCGAAACCTAAGGTGGCTGATCGATCAATCGTGTTCGCTGAAATAGCGAATCCTGTTGATGGCGAACGGGTTTGCAGTGGCATCGGCGAGCAGGACATCGCGGTGTTCCTCGCGATCCACGCCGACGACCAGGTGCGGGCCCGCGGCGATCACCTTGTGCCAACGCGCACCGGCGAGATGTTCCAGGAGATCTGCTGCGCTCATCGGAGCGTCGTCACCGGCCGTGATGCGCGCTCCTTTGCCAAGTCGCCGCCATAACGCGACTTCATTGCCCGCGCGCGCGTCGCCAAGGAATTCGGTGAAGCGCCGCTTCCCCGTGGATCCGATGCCGCGGAAGCCGGCGAGAAAACCGACGGCGCCGGTGAGGCCCTGGTTCGTCAGCAGCCCCTTCGACAGTTGCGCGCCGGCAGGGACGGCTCGTACGCCGCCACGTAGAAATTGCCCGACCATCGCAGGCAGCTCCCAAAAGGCATACAGGCGAGCAATTTTCAGCTCGCTGTCGTCGTCTTGAATGTCGTAGCGGATGTAGATGGGAATCCGCAGGGTCAACGTCGAGGCCATCCGCACCTCGAGTTCGAGGTCGCGGATCACCGTGGGGCCTACCACGATGTCGACGTCTCGATGGAAGGTGATGTCGCGTGGACCGATGAAGGTGTCGTAGAAACGCGTGATGGCGGCGGTTCCTTTGTGCGGCACGGATCCGACGGGGTCCTCCACCCTGGCATTCGGCGTGAACAGGCCGATCCACCCGTCCCGGTCGTGTGCCCCAGATGCCTGTGCAGACCGCTCGGCGGCCGCCAGGATGTCCGCGCGTGTGAAGGCCATAAGGGTTGCCTACCACCCTTGGTTCGGTGCAGTCGACTACTTCGCCGCGCGAGGGCACACTGTGATTACCGCAATGCAGCGGTGCAGGGCGCGAGGAGGAATCGCCATGAGCAGCAACGGCCCTTTCGGGATTGATCCCGAGGAGTTCGACCGCATCGTCCGCGAGGCCGGTGAGGGTCTGCGCGACGCGTTCGACGGAATCGGCCGATTCATCACCACGTCCGGTGAGCGGGCGGGCTGGGCGAGGATGTTCGACGATTTCGCTCGATATTCACGCAGCAGGAATGAGCCGGAGACGACGGGCGAGACCGGCGACGGCGTTTGGGCCATCTACACGGTTGACGACGACGGTGGTGCCCACATCGAGCAGGTGTACCCGAACGAACTGGATGCGCTTCGTGCGAACAAGAACAACACCGACGCGACGCGTAAGGTGCGGTTCCTGCCGTACGGCATCGCGGTCAGCGTGCTGGACGCGTCGGAATAGCCGCGCTATTCGAAATACCGCCGGATACCGGCGAGCATTGCGGCATGCGCCTTGACCGCCTCGCGCGTGGTCGTCCCCGCCAAGGGCCGAGGCGCTTGGATCGTTAACCGCTCAATGAGTCGCGTGCCTTCGGGGATCTTGTCGAACGTCACGGTCGTGTGCAGCCGCACCCGCGGAAACTGGTGCGCGTCGGCCACCACGTCACCGTCGGCAGGAACACGCAGTCGTGCGACATAGCTGATTGGTAAGGTGAAGCGCCCCAAGGGTATTCGATCGCTGACGCGATAGGTCTGCACGTACCCGTCCGTAGTGCCGTGCCGGCCCGTCTCCTTCACCGCCACCACGAGCGGATGTACGTGTTTGATGTTGTTCAAGTCGACATAGAAATCGCGAACGTCGCCGGGCGGCGCCGGAATGTCCTCGGCGAGCGTTCGCTCGGCGCAGACCGTCCACCAGCTCACTGCGCGACCGGCATAGCGCCCAGTACGCGTTGGATGTCAGGCTTCATCTGTTGCAGCTGCTGGCCCGAGTAGCCCCAGGCATGAATGCCGTCCGGGAAGTTGAACACCGCGTTGTTCCCGCCCGCGCCGACATACGCGTCGGCAAACACATGGTTGGAGTCGATCGCCATGCCCTCCAGGAAACCGAGGCCGCCGATAGGTGCGTCCGGGCTGGCCAAAGCCGGATCGGTCGGTGTGCCGCTGCCGCAGTAGATCCACAGGCGGGTGCCGTTGGCCGCCAGCCTGCCGGCCTGAACAGTGGGATCGTTGCGGGCCCAGGCGGGGTCACCCGGCGGACCCCACATCGCCTCGCGACTGAAACCGCCGTTCCACATCATCGCGATACCCACCTGGCCGGGATCCGCCGACAGATTCAGGAAGCCCGACAAGGAGCCGGCGTAGACGAACTGCTGCGGGTGGAACGCGGCCAGGATCAGCGCGGAGGAACCACCCATCGAGAAGCCGACGACGGCGTTGCCGGTGGCCTGAATGTTCTTGTTGGCCGCGAGCCAGGCAGGGAGTTCCTGGGTGAGGAAGGTTTCCCACTTGTAGGTGTAGGTCCCGCTGTTGCCGACCGCAGGGCCGTACCAGTCGCTGTAGAAGCTCGACTTACCGCCGACGGGCATGACGACCGACAGTCCGGACCCGTTGTACCAATCGAACGCCTGGGTGTTGATATCCCAGCCGTTGAAATCGTCGCCGGCCTCCATGCTGTCGAGGAGGTACAGCGCATGTGTGTTGGGGCCGCCGCTCATGAACTCGACGCGAACGGTGCGGTTCATCGCCGTCGATGGCACCTCGAGCTGCTCGACGGGAAGGCTGGGGCTTGAAAAGGCCCCTGCCGTGGCGGATCCGCCCGCGACGCCGACGAGGCCGGGCAGCATCGCGGCGGCCGTCACCGTGACCGCCAATCGCCTTGTCCAGCCGCCTGATTTGCCCTCAACGATGCTCATCGCTGCCCCTCCATAGTCGTTGCTACTAGCCCCGACCCGGCTTTTGCGGACGATACGCGATGAAAAACCCTCACCAGGGGATTTTCCGCGCCCCGTGACAATCATTATTAAAACAGCAACAATGGGGCAATGGATCGTGACCAGCTCATCGACCTCACCCGCCGCGCGGTGAAACTGGCCCGGGACAAGACAACTGACCTGACTCCATCGGAGTACACGGTCGCGGCGGACACGTACACCTCGGCCGAGCGCCTTGCGCAGGACAAGGCGTTGCTGATGGCCAGTCCGCAGCTCGTCGGTTATGCCTCCGAACTGCCAGGCGCCGGGACGTACTGCACCAAGACGGTGATGGGACGCTCGGTCCTGTTGACCCGAGTCTCCGATGGCAGCGTGCGGGCGTTCGACAATGTGTGCCTGCACCGCCAGTCCCAGATCACCGAGGGGTGCGGCAGCGCGCGGCGGCTGGCCTGTCCCTACCACTCGTGGACGTACGACCTCGAGGGCAACCTGGTCGGTGTTCCCGGCAAGGAAGGTTTTCCCGAAACACGTTCTGGCCCAGCGCGGCTGACGGAGCTGCCCGCTGTGGAATGCGCGGGGTTTCTCTGGATATCCCTTGACCGCAACGGGGTGCTTGACATCCCCGCATTCCTGGGACCGCTGGCCGGCGAGTTGGATTCTTGGGGCATCGGGCGCTGGGCGCCTCTTGGCGAGAAAGTGCTGGACTGCCCGATCAACTGGAAGCTCGCAATCGACACGTTCGCCGAGAACTACCACTTCGCGACGGTCCACAAGGCTACCTTCGCAACCATCGCTCGCAGCAACTGCACGGTGTTCGATTCGTTCGGCCTGCACCATCGGCTTGTGTTCCCGCTCAACGGGATTCTGGACCTCGAGGACGTCCCCGAAGAACAGTGGGATCCGCTGCACAACATGGTGGTGATCTATGCGCTGTTCCCGAACATCGTGCTGTCAGCGACGATCGCGAACGGCGAACTGTTCCGCGTCTACCCCGCGGACGTGCCGGGGCGGTCGATCACCGTGCACCAGAACTCGACTCCGTTGGACCTGTCCGACGAGTCGGTGGCAGCCGGTGCAGCGGCGGTCTTCGACTATGCGCACGCCACCGTGCGGGACGAGGATTACGCGTTGGTGCAGCGTCTGCAGGCCAATCTCGAGGCGGGCGTGCGTGAGCAGCTGGTGTTCGGCCGCAACGAGCCGGGCCTGCGGCATCGCCACGAAACATGGTCACAAGCGCTGGGTCTCGGCGATCTCAGCGAGCTCCCAATCCCGATACAGCGCCAGTGAGCGCTCATAGAACGCAAATCCGCTGACCGGCTCTCCCCTCATCGTGCCGTGGTACCGATACGGGCCTTCCATGTATTCGATCGGCAGGGCATGTGCCGGAGCGGCTACCAAGGGTTCGCCCGTCAGGTCGAGGTCGAGTTCGCGTGAGGTGAGGCGGTGTCGGTCGGGCATGTATCTGACCGCGGACGACGGCGGCACAAGCGGACTCACCGATTCCGGCCAGCGCACATAGCTGGTGATCGTCACCTCGATGTCGTCGGCGTACTCGGGATCGCCTGCCGACGAGCTCGTCGTAGCGCCGGAAAATGGTTGCAATGCATTGTGATTCGTTCGGTCGAACTGACGCCAGATGCTCAGGTCGACTCCGTTGTCGAGGTTGATCGTGCGCCATTCGTGAGCACGTGCCCTGACATCGCCGGATGTCCCTCCGCCGTTGGCGACAAGCGGGAACCACTGCCGGTCCACGTGTCCGGCGCTCCCCGTGACCGACTGCTCCACCGAACCCCAGCGCAAGGTGCCGGTCATCGTCATCCGCGTCTGAAAGTAGGAGTACGTGTCGTCCTGTCCGAAGCAGGCGATCTTCCCGTTGAATTTCGCCGCACCCAATGGAACAGGTGGGCGCGATGGCCCTACACGCAGATCCAGTCGCATTGCGTCGCCGGCTTGGTCGGTACCAGCGAGGCTGACGTCGTACGTGTAGGGCACCAACTCGCCGTGCTGGTCGCGGCAGGCCCGCCACGACGCGCTCCCGGCACTGCTGTCATAGGACAGGTCGAGGTGGCCGTCGGCGGTGGACAACTTCGGGCGAGCACCAGGCTTCATGTTCGCCGGAGGCATGTCGTAATCCGTGTAGGTCGCGTACTCGCCGCTGTCGAGGTCGAACAGCGCGAAGGTGTAGAAGTCGGCGACGATGGATTGTCCAGGACGGTTCTTGTTGAAGATCGTCAAAAAGGCGAAGCGCCGGCCGCTGTCAGCGGTCAGCTCCCCCGCGATGAACCACGTGTCGGACTCGCAGTCGGGGTGGTTTCCCTCGGCGGCCGGAAAGCGGAAATGTGGGTCGCCGGGCACCAGATTGAAGGGATACGCACGCCAGTCGGCGGATTGCGGGTCGCGCACGGGGCACCTGCCTTTTTTGCTATGTTTACAGCAATAGCAACTTTAGCGGTATGGACGGGCGGTGACGCCGTGATGGATGACATCGGTAAGCGATTTCCGTTCGCGCCGTACCCCAAGGGTTGGTTCCAGGTCGCCTACAGCCGCGATGTCGACGCCGGTCAGGTTGTCGGCCTGCACTACTTCGGCAGGCGGTTGATCTGCTACCGCGGCAGCTCCGGCACGCCGTATGTGCTCGACGCATACTGCCCCCACCTGGGGGCCGATATCGCCGTCGGCGGGACGGTCACGGACGACTGCATCGTGTGTCCCTTTCACGGCTGGCGGTTCGACGGCGCGGGCACCAATGTGGAGATCCCCTACGCCAAGACCGTCAACCGCACCGCGCGGCTTCGGGCGTGGCCGACGGTCGAGCGCGCCGGTGTCATCTTCGTCTGGTATTCGGAACAGACAGCTGAACCGGAGTGGGAGCTGCCGAAGATCCCGGAGAGCGACGACGCAGCGTTCGAGTTCTATGCCCCCGAACATGCGCGGTGGACATTTCGTTCGCACCCGCAGGAGGTGTTCGAAAACACAGTAGATATAGCGCATTTCGCGACCGTGCACGGCGTCTCGGGATTCGGCGACCTGGACCTCGATGTCGACGGCTACCGCCTGAAAGCGGTCGCGGAAGTCAGCTTTCAGACTCCGCGCGGACCGGTGTCGGGCGCAGTCGACTCGGAGCTGTACGGCATGGGCCTCGACGTTGTGCGTCACCGGGGGCTGGGCCGCTCATGCACGCTTCTGACCGTGACGCCGATCGACGGCGAATCCGTCGACGCGCGTTACACATTCTTCGTCCAGATCGATGCGGAAAGCGGTGAGATGTCGCGGATGGGTTTGGGCTTCGCGCGTGATTTCTGCAAGCAGATCGAACAGGACATTCCGATCTGGGAGAACAAGATCTATCGCGAGCGGCCGCAACTGGCCCGCGGCGAGGGTGCGATCAGTGAATTTCGAGCTTGGGCACGGCAGTCCTACGAGGAGGCGTTGACATGAGATCCCTTGCCTACGACGAGCTTTACATCGGCGGCCGCTGGCAGGCGCCCGCGAGCGACCGGCGGCTGTCGGTCATCTCGCCGCACACCGAAGAGCCCATCGGGGAAACGCCTGAGGCAACGCCCGACGACGTCGACAAGGCGGTCGAAGCCGCCAGGTTGGCGTTCGACGAAGGGCCGTGGCCACGGCTGAGCGTGGCGGAGCGGATCGAAAAGATCGAGAAGCTCGCCGCGGTCTACACCAGCCAGACCGACGAGATGGCCGACCTCATCACGGCCGAAATGGGTTCACCGAAAAGCTTCAGCAGGCTGGGCCAGGCCACGGGCGCGGTGGCCCAGATGCATTTGATCATGGCGACGGCGCGAGAATTCCCGTGGGCGGAGCGACGACCGGGCCTGTTCGGCGAGGTCCACGTCCGTCGCGCCCCCGTCGGCGTCGTCGGTGCGATCGTCCCGTGGAACGTCCCGCAGTTTCTGATCATGCCGAAGCTGATCCCGGCACTGATCGCCGGCTGCACGGTCGTGGTCAAACCGGCTCCCGAAACACCTTTGGACGCTATGTGGTTGGCCGAGATGCTCGCTGAAATCGACCTACCCGAAGGCGTGGTGTCGATCATTCCCGGCGGACGCGAGACCGGCGAGGCTCTGGTTCGGCATCCCGGCGTCGACAAGATCTCGTTCACCGGATCGTCGGCGACCGGCCGCCACATCGCCGCGCTGTGCGGTGAGCAGCTGAAGCGGGTGAGCCTGGAGCTTGGCGGGAAGTCGGCCGCGATCATTCTCGACGACGCGGACATCGACCACACCGTCAAGAATCTGAAGATGTCGAGCCTGATGAACAACGGTCAGGCGTGTGTGGCACAGACCCGAATCCTGGTCAGCGAGCGCAGGCACGACGAGGTCGTCGACGCGCTCGCCGACATGATGTCGGGATTGCAGGTCGGTGACCCTGCCGACGAGAAGACCGACGTCGGACCGCTTGTCGCACAACGGCAGCAGCACCGCGTCCAGGGCTACATCCAGGCCGGCGTCGACGAGGGCGCACGAATTGTGCTGGGCGGCACCGATAAACCGTATGACCGCGGCTGGTACGTTACGCCGACGCTGTTCACCGACGCGACGAACCAGATGAAGATCGCACGTGAGGAGATCTTCGGTCCGGTGCTGACCGTGATCAAGTACTCCGATGAACGCGAAGCCGTGCGCATCGCCAATGACAGCGAGTACGGGCTGGCGGGCTCGGTGTGGACGGCAGACGTCGCCCATGGTTTGCAGATCGCATCCGAAATACGCGCGGGCACCTACGGCATCAACATGTACACGCTCGACACCAGCTGCCCGTTCGGGGGGTTCAAGCAATCCGGCATCGGGCGCGAATTCGGGACCGAGGGGTTGTCGGAATACGTCGAGCTGCAGTCGACGGTCAGTGCCGGCAAGCTGCCGGAGCTGGGCTAGTGACCTGAAGCGGAAGTTCTGCTGCAGTGAATGCGGTGCAGGTGCACGAAACGAGCGCCGAGACTGCAGTTATTGCGTTGGCTACTCGCGCTTTTCCGCGAGAACTGCGGCTTCGAGACGGGTCCGCGCGGCGCTAGCCTGCCGGCAATTCGAGCGTGACCTCTGCGGGACAGCATAATTCGTCGCGCTGATTCGACACCGTGATTTCGAGGTCGACGAAGTGGCGCGTGCCTTCACATCGCTTGGCCACCACACGTCCCCGGCCGACCATCGAATCCCCCGCATAAATCGAGCCGGCCAGCGTTACCTTGCGGCGCACCACCCTGCTCTGCGGGCCGGCCCAGCCGGTGGCGATCCGGTCGACGAATCCGGCCACATGCATGGTGTTAACGAAGATCGTCGGATGCCCGTGCGTCGTCGCGTAGACCGGGTCATAGTGCCACGGAACGTAATCCCACGTAGTGGCCGAGTTCATCACTACCCGTTGATAACTGATTTCGTCGACCACCTCGGGTAGGTCGGCGGGCACGATGATCTCGTCCCATGTCATGAGTCGCCGGCCGGGGTGTAGCGGAACAACGAGTTTCGAATGGTGGCCACGGCTGTGCCGTCGCCGCGGTAGTAGGTCTCGAGTGTCTCGATGAAATGGCCGACGCCCAGCCGTGTCGTCTTCGACGGCGACACCGACGCCACTTCCTCGACGATGCTGAGGCGGTCTCCCTCCAGGATCGGTGTCAGAAACTCGGCGTCGTTGGACGCGTTGATGATCGCGGTTCCTGGCAGTGGAACGCGTATCGCGATCGACGCGGTTGGCCGCTCACCGGTGGGCACCCACGGCGGCGGCATCAGCAGGCCGGTCAGCAGTGCCGGTGGCGCAACGAGGCCACCCCACATCTGCTGTGCGAAGTCCGGATCCCAGTACGCCGGGTTCGGGTCTCGCACCATCGCGGCGAAATGCTGGATGCGGGAACCACTTACTGCCGTGCCTGCGAACCTGGGTTCCGTTCGCGCTCCGACCATGCGAAGCGCGTCCTCGTATGTGCCGAAGACGTATTCGTAGCCGATACTCACACCGGCAGCGCACTCTCACGCGTGACGAGATCCCATTCGAGTTCACGCGACGTGAAATACCAACCACCGCGTTCATAGATGAGGCGATCCTGGTAGGTGCCGGTGGCTTGTAGAACGTTGTTGCGGAACAGCAATGCCACACATTGTTGGGTCGCGTCGACGCCGTCGACAGTGATCTCATGGTCGACCGTCACGAGCCGCTGACCGTTGCCGCCATCGAAGGCCGCGGCCAAATCGGAATACGTCTCCCCTGCCCGCACGAACCTCGCTCCCGCGTGGCGGAAGGTGGCGATCCAGCCGGCGAGATCGCCAGAGGAGTACAGCCTGTTGAATCGCGCATCCAGGTTGAGAATGGCTGCGCGGCCCGCCAATCCGTCCAGCACGTATTGCTGTTGGTAGGTCATGCTCATCTGTGCTCTCCCTCTACCGACTCACCACGTAGCCGTGTGCTTCCCGGTCCCATGCGCCCGCCCCCAGTCCCCTGCTGCGCAGCAAGTCTTTTCGTATGCGGCCGACGACGTTCTTGGGGATTTCGTCGAGCACCTCCAGATACCGAGGCACGCAGAAGTACGGCATCCGCTCCGAACAGATGTCCAACAATTCGACGTAGTCGACCGTGGCACCCGGCCGCAGCGTGACAACCACGAGGATGTCATCCTCGCCCAGCTCGCTGGGAATGCCGACCGCGGCGGCCTCCAGTACAGCGGGATGCCGCATCACCGTCGCCTCGACCTCGACCGACGACACGTTCTCACCGCGCCTGCGCAGCGAATCTTTGACCCGATCCACGAAGGTCAGGTTCTGGTCCTCGTCCAGCACGCCGAGGTCGCCGGTGCGGAACCATTCCGGATGCGGATCGACGCGCAGCCCCGGCCCGTCGGATACGGACGACACATACCCGTCGCTCATCACATGTGTGGCCCGCGACCGACAGGCGATCTCACCAATCTCCCCTGTCCCCAACGGATTTCCGGCAGCATCGAGGATGCGCACGTCGAACGCCGGGTTGACCCGTCCCGATGTGCCCGGCACGCCCTCATCGGAGAGTGCCTTGTACGCGATGGGGAACGCTTCGGTCATCCCGTACATCGTCACGACGCGGCAGCGATACCGCCGTTCGATGTCGCGGTAGACGTCTGCCGCGATCGGCGCCGCCGACAGAAACCGCAATGGCACGTCGGCATCACGTGGATCGGCGGGCAGATTCATGAGCATCGACACCATGGCGCCCGCACCCGCGAAACCGACTGCACCGCAATCGCGTATCTCGTCCCACACCTGTGCCGGGTGAAAGCCTGACGCCAGCACACTGGTGCCACCGGTCAACAGCGGCACCAGCACCGTCGGCGCCGCGCTGAGATGAAACAGCGGCATCGCAGTCCACAGCACATCGCCCTCACCGAATTCCCATGCTGCCGCGACGGTTCTCGCCGCGTTGAACAGGTACGGCCATGTGGTGGCGACCGCTTTGGACGGTCCCGTCGTTCCCGATGTGAAGAACAACGCGCCGACGTCGTCAGGCCCGCTCGGTTGGCCTTGAGGTGGCTCACTGGACGCATTCTGTAGCCGCTGCGCGAGCGAATCACCCTGAACCAGAGTTGACCTCAGCGTCATGACGCTGTCGGACACCTCATCCAGTCGAGGATGGCGTTCGCGGTCGGTAATGACCACCTTGGCGCGGGACAGCCGCAGCGCATGCGACAAGAATTCACCCTTGCTCGCGGCGTTCACCGCCGCCGTGACAGCACCGATGCGTGCTGCGCCGAGCCAGAAGTACACCCATTCTGGACACGTCCCAGTGAAGAGCGCGACCGTATCGCCCTGCTGGACTCCAAGCCCGGCAAGCACGTTGGCCGCAGCGCAAGACCGGTCGCGCATCTGTGCGAACGTCACCGGAGTACCGGCGATCGACATCATCACGCGGTCGCCGAACTCGTCGGCGCGGCGATCGAGTACCGCCGAAACGGTCAGACCGCCGGCTGGCATCACACTCTCGCTGCCGCGGGGTCGGGCGCACCGTCGACGGTGTACCCGAAATCGTCTGGTGACGGCTCGGCACCTGGGTAGAAGCGGTGCGCCCATCTGCGCAGTGCGGCGTAGTCGTGCGCCTCCTCCGGCGCAAGATTCGGCTTCTCCAGGTATTTCATGTTCTCCCAGGTGAAAAAGTCCTGCTTGATCACTTCCTGCTGCAACTGCAGGAACTTCGCCGCACGACCGGTCGGCTTGTCGCCGGCGTCACCGGGCTCGCGGATCGAGGCCTGCGTGTAGAAGTAGTCGGTGTAGTCCTCGTCCACCGGCGTCTGACCGGTGACCTGGACGGTGGCCACCAGGTCGGACGGGAAGCGCACAATACCCAGCCCAAGTGAGTAGTTGTCGTAGATGATCTTGGCATCGACGGGACCGTTGGGCGTCAGCCATGTCTTCGCCCGTCCCCCACCGAAATTCGCGTTGACGGTCGCGTGAAGGTGGTATCCGCTGACGTCGAACGAGGCGGTGTTCGCGGGGTTGGCGGCCTTGTGTACGTACTGCACGTGGTACGGGTCGGCGGCGTTCTCGATGATCATCTGCGCATGCACCTTGACCCGGTTCACCATCCGGGTGTGCGGGTGCAGCGGGTAGTACTCATCGGTTTCGAGCTCGGGCAGCACAGGCGGCTCCCAATAGGGTGCGCGGCCGTGGCGCTCATGCCACACCAGGATGAAGCCGTACCACTCCGCGGTGGGATAGGTGCGGACACGAACGTTCTGCTTACAACCGATCTTGCTGTACGGGATCAGCGCATTGGTGCCGTCACCGTTCCAGTGCCAGCCGTGCCACGGGCAGACGATGTGTTCGCCCTCGACGGTGCCGCCGACCCCCATGTTGGCCCCGAGGTGCTGGCAGTACGCATCGAGGACGTGGATCTGCCCGGACGCGGTACGGAACATCACCAGTTCTTCGCCGAAGTAGTGGGCGCGCTTCACCTGGCCGGCAGCCAGGTCCGAGGCGAAGCCGACGATGAACCAGCCCGTCGGGAATCGATATTTGGACAGGCTGATGCCGCTGGGCCCGAACTCGCGCTCCGACGGATCGAGGGCCGAACCAGAATCCGAGTCCGTCATAGCTTCTCCATCCGCACGGAAATAGGCGGTTCGCGGAACCTGCCTGTTGCCTATTTTTACTATTTTAGGCATTCTAGGTCAAGGTCAGCTAAGTGAGGACGGGGCATGCCCACCACAACACCGGTCGATTTGTCCGATTTCACGTTGTGGCGGAACGGTTTTCCCGACGACCTGTTCACCGAGCTGCGCCGAGACCGGCCGATCTTTCATCACGAGCTGACCGATGGTGTCGCCAAGACCGTCAAGCGCGACTTCTGGATGACGACCAAGCATCGGCATGCCCAACGCATTCACCGAGACACGGATTCGTTCACCGCCGTCGACGGTCCGCTCATCCAGCAGATCGACGTGATGACGTCCTTCCCGACCATCATCCACATGGATCCGCCGGATCTGATCAAGCGGCGCAGGGTGATGTCCCACGCGTTCACCCCGCGCGCGATCGGCAAGCTCGAGGACAGTATTCGCGCCCGCGCCACGGCCATGATCGACCGGCTGCTCGAGGCGGGCGGCGGCGACTGGATCGGCGACGTCGCCGACGTACTGCCGATGAGCGTCATTGGCGACATCATCGGCATACCCGACGAGGACCGGCCCGAGGTCTTCGACACGCTTGACCGCATCTTGAGCGCCAATTCGCCGGAGTCACAGCTGACCGAACAGGACCAGCTCGAGATGTTCGGCAAGGTCTTCTCCTATGCGTTCGAACTCACCGCCGAGAAACGGCGCAACCCCGTCGACGACATCTGGAGCACGCTGGCCACCGCCGTCGTGACCGACGAGAACGGGGAGCAGCTGTCGCTGCCCGCCAATGAGCTCGAGATCTTCTTCTATGTGTTGACCTTCGCCGGCAGCGACACCACCAAGAACGCTCTGGCCGCCGGGCTTCAGGCCTTCGTTGCCAACCCACAGCAGATCGAGCGATACCGCGCCGACGAGGCGATCCGGCCGAGTGCGGTCGAAGAGGTGTTGCGCTGGTCGACGCCCGTTGCGTTTTGGACGCGCACCACCAAGGTCGACGTCGAGATGGACGACGTGATCATCCCGAAAGGTGAGCGCGTCGTGTCGATGTTGCGCTCGGCCAATCGCGACGAGGACGTTTTCGACGACCCCTTTGTGTTCGACATCGGCCGAACCGAGAACCCGCACGTAACGTTCGGCGGCGGCGGGCCGCATCATTGCCTTGGAGCGATGCTGGCGCGCGCCGAGATTCGTGCGGTGCTCGACGAATTGCTTTGCCGTGCCGATGACATCAGCCTGGGCGCGCCGAAGGTCACTTATCCGAACCTGACGAACAATATGTCGATCTTCGACGAGATGGCGATTTCGCTGACGCCTCGGTGAAATGTCGCCGCCGATGCGGCTCCGCGCTGAATCCCTCACAAACCCTTCGGACGGGTGCCGATGACGCCCTGTTCGGCGAGTCGCTCGAGATCGGCGTCTGTCAGCCCGCACAGCCCGATGAGAACCTCGGCGTTGTGCTCCCCCAGGGTGGGCGGGGTGCGGAACAACCATTTATCGGTGCCGCCGAGCCGGGCGAAGGGCGGCGTGGGGTACAGGCCCGGTCCGGTGCGCGGATGCTCTAGGCGTTCGAAGAACCCGCGACGGTCCAGCTGTGGATTCTCGGTCACCAGCGACGGCGACACGACAGCGGCGGCCGGAATACCGCCGCGGGCAAGCTTTTCCACTGCCGTGTCGACATTCTGCGCGCGCAGCCATTCGTCGAGCCGGGCTTGGCCGATCAAGTCCGCCACGGCGCGCCGCTGCTCGTCGGTGCCGACGCTCACTGCGATCCAGTCGTCGTCGCCCGCGCACTGATAGAGGTCCTGCATCGCCGAGCTGTGGCCGCGGTTGCCCCGCCGCGAGATGATCTCTCCGAACACCTCGAATTCGATTGTCTGGATGGCGGTGACATTCAGCACCGTCTCGATCATCGGCACTTCGACGAGTTGACCGTGACCCGTGCGTTCGGAGAATTCCAACGCGGCCAAGAGCGCGAACGCCGCGTGCACGCCTGCCAGCGGATCGCAGGCACCGCGTGGCGCGATCGGAAGCCCGTCGGGGAGGCCGGTCACCCAGGCCAGGCCAGCTATCTGCTCCATCGTCGGTGCGAAGCCGACGCGGTCGCGCCAGGGCCCCGTCAATCCGAACGCCGGCATCCGCACCGCCACGAGCTCGGGATTGAGCTCGAGCAGCACGTCGCCGCTCAGCCCGAATTGATCCATCACCCGCGGCGAGAAGTTCTCGATCACCGCGTCCGCCTGACGTACCAGGTTCTTGAACAGCCGGATGCCGTCCTCGGATGCCAGATCCAATGTCACCGAACGCTTGTTGGTGTTCATCGCGTGGAAGACCCAGCCGTACTCCCACCAGTCGTCGACGTCGCTGCGCATGCCGCCGGAGTAGCGGATGCCGTCGGGGCGCTGGATGGATTCGATCTTGATCACGTCGGCCCCGAAAGCCGCCAGCGAATGCGTCGCCGCCGGCCCGGCCCAGAACGCGGTCAGGTCGATGATCCGCACGCCGGCCAAAGGCAGTTCGCGCGTCGGCCTGGGCTCCGTGTGATCCCTTGGCGCCCAGTTAAACTGGTCGGCACTGCCCAGAGTAGGCGCCCGTCGAACGGGTGCAGGGGCGGCGGCGGACATCAGCCAAGGAGGGCGGGGCTGGCGGAACCCGGCTGGGTTGTCGACGTACACGCCGCGCTCCAGCATGTGATCCATGTGCGGGATGGTCGAACCGTTGCCAAGGGGGGCGATCGGCAACCGGAACAGCTGGCCGAGTTCGACGATCTCGTCGACGGTGCGTTCACGCATCCAGGGGTCGATCCGCTCCCGTATCCAGTCGCGGTAGTCCCATCGGCCGATCTGGAAGCGCAAGTCGGGAATCTCGGTGAATTCCGGGCAGTCCACCATCGCGGCGAAGTCCAGCCACTGTTGTCCGGTCACCATGCTGATGCCCACGTAGCCGTCCTTCGCCGGCTCGATGGACGGCACCTCGACAGAGCGCTTGACCGGAGGCACCTGAAGCAGCTGAGAGTGCAGCCATTCGCTGCTTTGCATCAGAGTGATCGCCTCGAGCATCGACATGTCGAGATGTCCGCCTTGACCGCCATGACGCACGCGGCGACGCAGGGCCAGCGCCCCGTAGGCCGCGAATGCGCCGCCCATGTACTCCCCCAGTTCGCCGCCGATCGAGATCGGCGGTCCGGCAGGGTCGCCGCGAAAGCCCGTCAATCCCGACCACGCCTGCAAGGTGAACTCCGTTGCTGGGCGTTCTGACCACGGACCGGTCCAACCGAAGTCGGAGAGCGTGAGCACCACGCACTGCGGAGCGATGTCGAGCAGCCGCTGAGGGTCGATGCCGCGTGCGTTGGTCGATGCCCGCGTGCCCGTCACGATCACCACGTCGGCACGGGTCAGCAGATCTTCGGAAAAGGTTGTCCGGCTGCGCTTTCCGGCATTGAGATAGCTGAACAACGGCGCGTCGGCGCCGTCTGCCGGCTCCGCGCCGGTCACGGTGAAGCGGCGTAACGGGTCTCCGGTTACTGGCTCCACCATCACCACGTCGGCACCGGCGTCGACGAATAGCTTGCCGCAGTATGCGCCGGCGATCCGATCGCTGATCTCGACGACGCGCAGATCCACCAGCGGAGTCGGGGCCATCTTTATCATCTTAGTTACTTTTGATGGATAGCGGCCGTTAGCCCACTGCTGGGAGCGCTATCGCTGTTAATATTGCTAAGACATGACAACACTGGGAATTGGTCCTGAGGCCCGCCGTCGGCTGTCCGCGCGGCGCACGGCCGAGATTGTGGCCGACGAGCTTCGGCGGCAGATCATCGACGGTGAGCTGTCCGACGGCGATCTGCTGCCGCGCCAAGAGGTGCTCGTCGACCAATTCAACGTCAGCCTGGTGTCGTTGCGGGAAGCGTTGCGAATTCTCGAGACCGAAGGCTTGGTGTCGGTGCGCCGCGGGAACCGCGGTGGTGCCGTTGTGCATGCGCCTGCGAAGGCCAGCGCCGCCTACATGCTCGGGCTGTTGCTGCAAAGCGATTACGTGCCCCTCGCCGATCTCGGCACCGCGCTGCAGGAACTCGACCCGATGTGCGCGGCCCTGGCCGCCAAGCACCCCGCCCGCGGCGATACGTTGGTCCCCAAGCTCAAAGAGCTCAATGAGGCCATGGCCGAACACATCGAGGACGGCGCGCGTTTCACCGAAATCGGTGGTCAGTTCCACGATGAAATCGTGCGCGGATGCGGTAACCACACCATGATCGCGGTGGTCGGCAGCCTGGAGACGCTGTGGAGCAGTCACCTGCAATGGTGGGCCGACGAGACCGCCGCCAAGGGCGAGTATCCGTCGATAAGCAAGCGCCGCATCGCACTAGCTGTCCACACGAAGATCGCCGACGCGATCGAAGCCGGCGATGCCGAGCGCGCGCGCAAGCTGTCGGCACGTCATCTCGCCGACACCCAAAGCTTCTTCCTTGCCGAGGATCCCGAACGACGCATCGTGGCGCTCTCGCCGCAAGCCCTGGCGCGACGCCAACGCTGAAAGGTACGGCGTGCGAACGGCCTTGATCACCGGCGGTAGCGGCGGCATCGGAAAAGCCTGCGGGCGCAAGCTGGTCGAACTGGGATACGACGTCATCCTCACCGCACGCCGGGAAGAACCTTTGCGTGCGGCCGCCCAGGAGATGGGCGCTCGTTATGTCGTCGCCGACGCGAGCGAACCGGAGAAGTTCGCACCGGCGGTGGAGGCGGCGCAGACGATCGATCTGGTCGTGCACGCGGCGGGCACGCTCGGCGGAACCTATGCGCGCAAGCAGACTTTCGAGCAGTGGCGGGCGACGATGTCGGCGAACCTGGACTCGTGTTTCGTCGTCACGTCGGCAGCGCTGCCGAAAATGACGGTGGGTTCGCGCTTCATCTTCATCTCGTCATCTGCCGCCCACGAGCCGATGATGGCCAGGACGGCCTACTCCGCGTCGAAGGCCGGCATGAATGCGTTCGCGGGTTCGTTGGCTCAAGAAGTCGACCGCGACGGCATCAACGTGCACATAGTCACGCCGGGCCCCGTCGAGACCGACATGCTGCAGGACGTGCCATTCGAGATGTATGCGATCCGCGCCGCCGATGTCGCTGAGGCCGTTGCATGGTTGGACACGGTCGACCCGTCGGTAGACGTGCCGGAGATCAGGCTGCATGCGATAACCCGTGGACCCGCGGCGCGTCAACCGGTCGTGCCGCTCGAGGCGGAGCGCCGGGTACCGAAGCGTACTCACTAGCCCTTGCGGGGCCGAAACTGCGGCAGCGCGAACTCTTCTCGTTGTTCGAACACCACCTCCATCGGAAGCCCGCAACGCAATTCGTCCGGATCCGCTTCGACGATGTTCGTCAAGATCTTCACACCTGGCGCATCGTCGAGCTCGGTGAGGCCGATGATCATCGGCACGGCATCGACGAAACCAGGATGAAACGGCTGGTGTAAGACCGTGAACGCGTACAACGTCCCGCGGCCGCTGACCTCCACGGCGATGGGGTCGCCGACTTCGTCGCCTGGACCACCCGGCACCTCCGGCACCGGGCTCGGCGGATGTTGCCGGATGTCGCTGCCCTCGAAGCCCTGGACCGCGAGCTTGCCTTGTTTGGCGTAGTCCCAGAAGAATTGGGTGGTCGGGTCGGGAATCGGCACGGGACGCACGTTGAGATCCATTACTGCCCTTCGTTATCGGTCAGGTAGACCTGTGACTCCATGTGGTGGACGATCCGGTACCCCTCGCCACGGCGAATCAGCAGCCATGTGATCCAACTCGTCCCGGTGTGCTCGAAGTCCGACTCGCGGCCGCTGAGGCGCCACCGACTCAACAGCACCGCGCGCACGACCGTATCGTCGATTGCGTCGAGCGTGTGCAGCGTCGACGACATCGTCGCCGTCTTTACTCGGCTCGCAATCCGGGCCCAATGCCGATCGAGTTCGTCGTTGCCGATCAATGGCGCCGCGTATTCGTCGCCGAGATAAATCGGCTGCGGACCGTCGCGCTCCCAAAGGTCGGCCAACCCGACGAAATCCAGGCTCGACCAACACTTGTCGTAATCCCGGACCAAGTCCGACACGTCAGGCGGTGGCTGGTTGTTCACCGGGCAGCGCCTTGACCGTCGACGGCAGGCCGTACAAGGCGGTGGCGTTACCCCGCATGATCCGCTCGCGCTGATCAGCCGGGAACCGCCTGATCGCCCATTCGGGCGAGTCGTAACTCCAGTGCGGGTAATCCGTCGAGAACATCAGGCAGTCACCGAGATCCATCATCTCCAGGTATTCCCGGTACATCCCGACGTTGACGTCCTCGAGTGGCTGCGTGGTGAACCGCACGTGTTCGCGGACATACTCCGACGGCTTGCGACGCACATGGGGCAGATCGCCCTTGCGCTGCTCCCAGATCCGGTCCATCCGCCACATCACCGGCATCGCCCACGTGAAACCGCCCTCGACGAACACGACTCGCAGGTCCGGATGCCGATCGAATGCGCCGTCGAACACCAGGCTCATCAAATGCGACACGTACAGCAGCGGCCACGACGCGAAGAAGTCGTGCCAATGCGCGGGGTTGCCCACCGGGTAGATCGGGATCAGCTCGAAAGGCGTCTGGCCCATCAAGTGCGTGGCGACCGGAAGGCCGTTGCGCGCAGCTGCTTGGTAAATCGGATCGAAATGCGGGCTGCCAAACGGGATTCCGCGGGTCTGCGGTGTCATCAACACTTCGGCCATGTACGGGTGTGACGCCCAACGCTCGACCTCCCTGGCCGCGGCGTGGGGATCCTGCGCTGTGATACTGATCGCGCCGCGCCAGCGTCCATGCCAGTTGTTATCGCCAAGCCACACGTCGGCCAGCCAGTCGTTGTGCGTGGCCTTGAGCACGTGTTCGGCGTGCGGTAGTTGTGCGTCGCACATCGGTTCCAGCATGGCGATGCTCACCCCGGCGTCGACCAGCAGCTGCTTGGCCGCGAAGTCCGGATCGCTGCCTGCCACTCCCCCGCTGGGCGGCGCGGCGTCGACCCGAAGAGACATCGTCTTATAGGAGTCTGGGGTGTCGTAGAAGTGCGGCACCGGCGAGACGGCATTCCCCGTGGGCCAGAGCTTGTCCTTCCATTCCGCCGGTGCATATGACTTCAGCACCTCGGCCGATACCGGCAGCGGGTGGACGTCGGTGTCGACGATCGTCACTGCGATGTCCTGCGCCAGGGAGCCGGTGGTGCGTTCTTCTACAGTGGTCATGCGAGGCTTCCTTCGGTTGCCGTTACGCCGTAGAGCTCACTTGCGTTGCCCCACAAGACTTTTTCTCGCTGTACGTCATTCAGGCCTGCGGCCACATCGTCGGGCGAGGACGTCGACCAGTGTGGATAACTCGACCCGTACATCAGCAGATCGGCCTTGTCGGTGAAATCCAGCCACCGTTCGGCCTGGCCCGGGTCGGTCGGCCCGTCGAACGCCGACGAGCAGAACCGTACGTGGTCGCGCAGGTATTCACTGGGATAGCGGTCTACCCAAGGGGTTTGGTCGCGCATCGACATCCAGAAGGTGTCCAGCCGCCATATCAACGGCGTGAGGATGTCGTAGCCACCGTCGGCGAACACGAACCGCAAGGCGGGAAGCCGCCCGAAGGTGCCCTCGATGATCAGCGTGGCCAGGTGCACGAACGAGTTCAGCGGCATGAACGCCGCATATCCCGGATATGTATAGGCGTGACCCGCGAACGTCGGCGCGTGATCTACACCGTTGCCGCCGTTGATGTGCACCGCGACCGGCAGACCGTGGGCCGCCGCCGCCTCCCATATCGGCTCGAACACCGGCTTCCCGTACGGCTCACGCGACTGCAGCGGGACGCCGACCTGCACCATCTTCGGATGGTCCGCGAGCCGCTCGATCTCTGCGACCGCGCCCTTCACATCTTCGGGGTTGACGCGGATCGTGCCAAGGAACCGGCCCGTCGAATCGGGCTCGAGCCAGCGGTCCAACAGCCAGTCGTTCACCGCCGCGCAGATCCGGCTGTTGAGCAGGTAGTCGGCGATATTGCCGCGGGTCAGTGGGTTGAGCACCGCGTAGTCGACTCCACCGTCGGTGAACAGATGCTCTGCCACGGTGTCCGGGTCGGAGCCCGGGTAGCCGTCGCCGTAGAGATCCTGACGGTAATCCCCGCCTGGGGCCTGGTACCACTGCTGCTCGACATCGGGGATCGACCGCAGCTTGTGCGCCGCAGACAGGTATTTCCGAATTTCGGCGTTGTAGCGGAAATACGGCTGGACGTTCGCGTCGATGACGGTCATGCGGTCAGGTACACCTGCCCGTCTAGAACGTCAACCTCGTAGGTGCGCACCCGCTTTCGCGGATCGGCGAGGTTCACCCCGGTTGTGATATCGAATTCCCAGTTGTGCCACGGGCAGCGCGCGATCCGACCTTCGCGGACACGGCGCAGCTGATCCGGCATGTCGGGAGCGAATTCATTGGTGCCGACGACGTACCCGGCGCACAGTGGAGCACCCTCGTGCGAGCAGTAGTTCGCGATCGCATACAGCGAGCCGTCGACGTTGTAGACGCCCACGCCGAACTTGCCCGCCTCTACCAGCTTCATGCTTCCGGGAGGCAGATCCTCGATTGCACACACCGGTCGACGCTGCATCATGTCCCTTCGGTTTCCTTGACCTAGAATACCTAAAATAGTAAAGATAGGGCGATAGAGTCGCCAGACGCTGGCTGCCCGGGAGGCACAGGTGACGATCAGCACCGATGCGCACGACCAATCGAACGCGCCCGATTTGACCAGCGATCCGTACCCCTACTTCGCGTACATGCGCAAGACCGCGCCGGTGTGGCGCGGCACGCTCATGGAGAGCGACCTGATGCCACCGGAGCTCAAGAACTCCGAAAACTGGACGTTGTTCGACTTCGAGAGCGTCTTCGCGGCCTTCCGTGAGGACGAGGTATTCGGCTCGGAGATGTACAACAACACGATTGGCCTGGTCTTCGGGCCGACGATCCTCGGCATGCACGGCAAACAGCATCACGACCACCGCAGCCTGGTGGCGAAAGCCTTCCGGCAGAGCGCGCTCACCCAGTGGGAACCCGAGGTGATCGACCCGATCTGCGACCAACTGGTCGACGAGTTCAAAGATGACGGCGAGGCCGACCTGGTCAAGGCGGTGACGTTCGAATTCCCCACCCGCGTCACCGCCGCTCTGCTCGGCCTGCCGCAGGAAGACCTGGAAATGTTCCGACGGCTGTCGCTGCAGCTGATCTCGATCACCGAGGACATCGAGGCCGGACTGACGGCATCGGTGGAACTGGGCACCTACTTTCAGGAACAGGTGGACCAGCGCCGCAGCAAGATGACCGATGACGTCATCGGCGACCTCGTCTCGGCCGAGATCGACGGCGAGAAACTCACCGACGAGGCGATCATCTCTTTCCTGCGGCTGTTACTGCCCGCCGGGCTCGAGACCACATATCGCTCCTCGGGAAACCTGCTGGCGCTTCTCCTCACGCATCCCGGCCAACTCGAGGCGGTTCAGCGCGACCGCGACCTCATTCCGGCCGCGATCGAGGAAGGGATTCGATACGAGACGCCGCTGGTGTTGGTGGCTCGCAACACCACCCGCGATGTCGAGATGCACGGCATCACGATCCCCGCGGGCGCTCAGGTCAACCTGTGTATGGGTGCGGCCAATCGCGACGAATCGCGTTGGACCGACCCCGAGGTGTTCGACATCCACCGACCGCGCCGCGCACACATCTCGTTCGCGGGCGGCATTCACAGCTGCCTCGGCATGCACCTCGCCAGGGTGGAAACGCGGGCGATGCTGACCAGTCTTTTCGATCGCGTCACCGACCTGCAGTTGGTGGCCGATGACGACACCAAGATCACTGGCATGCCGTTCCGTTCGCCGAAGCACCTTCCCGTGACCTTCCGTCCCGTCGCATGAGAAGCCGCGCCGCGATCCTGCACGATGTCGGCGGGCCGTGGTCGGTCGAAGACTTCGAGCTCGACCCGCCACGCGCGGGCGAGGTTCTCGTCGAGATGGCCGCAGCGGGCCTGTGCCACTCGGACGACCACGTCCTCAAGGGCGACATGTCGGTCTCCAACGAGATCGCCCGGCAGTACGGCCTGATACCGATGTTTCCAATGATCGGCGGTCACGAAGGCTCAGGCACCGTTGCCGAGATCGGCGATGGGGTCACCGATTTCGCGGTCGGCGACCACGTCGTGATGTCGTTCGTCGCGGTGTGCGGGCACTGCCGCTGGTGCGCGTCCGGCATGGAATACCTCTGCGACGAGGGCGCTGCGACGATGGCGCCGGGTATGCCGACCGATCAGACGTTCCGCCATCACACTGCCGACGGCACGCCGTTGGGGCACCTCTCCAAAGTGGGTGCATTCGCGAAACACACTGTGGTGTCGCAACACTCAATCGTGAAGATCGAGCCGCACCTACCGCTTCTGCCGAGCGCCTTGCTGTCGTGCGCCATCCCGACCGGTTACGGGTCAGCGGTGAACCGGGCCAACGTCCGTGGTGGCGACACGGTCGTGGTGGTCGGTGCGGGCGGGATCGGCACAGCCGCGATTCAGGGCGCACGGATCAACGGCGCGGCACAGATCATCGCGGTCGATCCAGTCGAGTTCAAGCAGAAGGCGGCGCTGACGTTCGGCGCGACCCACAGCGTCGCCACCATCTCCGACGCCACCGACCTCGTCCGTGACCTCACCTACGGTGTAATGGCCGACAGCGTCATCGTCGCCCCGTCGCTGATCGAGGGCGATGACGTCAACTCGTATCTGAAGATGACCCGCAAGGGCGGCACCTGCGTGCTCACCGGAATGACCCCGCAGACAACGCGATCCGTCAAGATCGCGCTGCAGGATTTCATCCTGTGGAACAAGAACCTCGTCGGGACCGTGTTCGGGTCGTGTAATCCGGGGGCGGACATCGCACGGCTGGCGCGGCTATACCAGTCAGGGCAGCTGCAGCTCGACGAGATGATCACGAAGCGCTACCGGCTCGACGACATCAACGCCGCTTACGACGACCTGATCGACGGAAAGCTCATCCGCGGCGTCATCGACTTCGCGCTCAGTTGAGCGCGTAGAAACGCTGCGCGTTGCGGGCGGCGATCTTCTCGCGTGTTCCTTCGCTGATATCCGGGCGGGTACGCAGATGTCTTGTGCTCTCGGGCCATTCGCCGTCCCAGTGCGGGTAGTCGCTGGCGAACATGATGAAGTCGTCGCCGAGGACGTCGATGACACCTGGAAGGATGGGCTCCTCCGGCTCACAGGTTGTCCAGATGTTTCCGGCTGCAAGATATTCTTGCGGATCGCGTTTCCAGCCGTTCTCGATCCAGTCGCCGCGCTTCTCGAAGTGCTCGTGCAGCCGGTCGATGAAAAACGGCACCCAGCCCACGCCCGCCTCAAGGAATGCGACGCGTAAACCGGGATGCCGGTCGAACACACCACCGGAGATCATCGCCGTCATCGCGGTCATCTGGTCGAACGGGAAGCTGATGCAGTGCACCTGAATGTAATTGGTGAAGCGGTCGACGCCCACCTTCGGAAGATGCATGCCGGGTGCGCCGTGAATGCCGAGCGGCATGTCGAGTTCGACGGCGGCGGCGTAGAACGCGTCGAGATCGGGGTGGTCGAGGTTGCGCGACTTCAACGCCGGCGGGATATGGGTGGCCACCAGCCCGAGGCCCTTGGCCTCGCGCATGACGTCGATCGCGACGTCACCGTGCTCGATCGGGACCACCGCAATACCGCGCAACCGGCCGTTCGAGTCCGCGCAGTAGTCCGCGATCCACTGGTTGTACAGCCGCGCAAAACCCGCGGCGAATTCCGGATCTTCAAGCGTCGGCGCGCACAGACCGAGGCTCGGATACAGCACCATGGTGTCGATGTGATCGCGGTCGGCATCACCGAGCACGCCCTCGGCGGACGCATAGTGGATGTCCTTCGCGGTGGACAGGCCGTGCTCGCGAGGGCAGCCGGCGCCTGGACCGTCGGCTTCGGGATAGTTACGGCCCTCGATAACCAAGGCCCGCCCGTCGGCGCGCGGCGTGATGTGTTCGGGCCAGCGCTGCATCGCTTCGACGGCGAGCGACGCTCCCTCGGCGACGTGTCCGTCGGCATCGATGATCCGCATACATCACCTCACTGACTGTTTGCTAAAAATAGCAGGATGCCGAGCGACACGATCCAGCAATTGCTTCGCGAACACGCAACGTCCGACGCCGTTGCGGTGAAGTACGGCGACCGGCAATGGACGTGGCGTGAGCACCTTCGCGACGCGTCGGCCCGCGCTGCTGGACTGCTGGCGCTCGTGGACCGGGACCGGCCCATCCATGTCGGCGTCCTGCTGGGCAATACACCTGAGTTCCTCAATCAGATGGCGGCGGCCGGTCTCGGCGGCTATGTGCTCTGCGGGCTCAACACCACGCGGCGGGGCGCGGCGCTGGCCGCCGATGTGCGCAGGGCCGACTGCCAGATCGTGGTGACCGATGAGGAGCACCGGCCGCTGCTGGACGGCCTCGACCTGCCAGGCGTTCGGATACTCGACACCTCCACCGAAGAGTGGGCGCGCCTCGTGGAATCCGCGGGCGAGTTGGTGCCCTACCGTGAGGTCGAGCCGCTGGATCCCTACATGCTGATCTTCACCTCCGGCACCAGCGGTGATCCGAAAGCGGTCAAGGTGTCGCACTTCATGGTGTTGATGTCGGGCGCCAATCTCGTGCAGAAGTTCGATGTCACCGCCGACGACACCTGCTACCTGTCGATGCCGCTGTTCCATTCGAATGCGCTGGTGGCGGGCTGGGGGGTGGCGACCGCGACGGGTGCGGCGATGGCCCCCGCCAAGTTCTCGGCGTCGCGGTTCCTGGACGACATCCGCCGCTACGGCGCCACCTACATGAACTACGTCGGCAAGCCCCTGGCGTACATCCTGGCGACACCCGAAAGGCCAGACGACGCCGACAACCCGCTGCGCGTCGCGTTCGGAAACGAGGCAAGCGACCGCGACATCGAGGAATTCGAGCGCCGGTTCGACACGCTGGTGTGGGATGGTTTCGGCTCCAGCGAGAACGCCGTCATCATCACCCGCGAGCCTGGAACTCCGAAAGGCTCTCTGGGCAAAGGTTTTCCGGGCGTCGCGATCTACAACCCGGACACCATCACTGAGTGTCCGGTGGCCCGCTTCGACGCTGAGGGCGCTTTGATCAACGCCGATGAGGCCGTCGGCGAGCTGGTCAACACTTCGGGAACCGGTTTCTTCACCGGTTATTACAAGGGCGAAGAGGCGACCGCCGAACGCATGCGCCACGGCATGTACTGGTCTGGCGACCTGGCCTATCGCGACGCCGACGGCTGGATCTACCTGGCCGGCCGCACCGCCGACTGGATGCGTGTCGACGGCGAGAACCTCGCGGCGGCCCCGATCGAACGGATCCTCGTCCGCCTGCCCGACATCAACCGAGTCGCCGTCTATGCGGTGCCCGACGAGAACGTCGGCGACCAGATCATGGCCGCTGTGGTGCTGAACGAAGGATCGAAGCTGGATCCCGAGGGCTTCGAATCGTTCCTCGCCGCGCAGTCCGATCTGTCGCCGAAGGCGTGGCCTCGCTACGTCCGCATCACCACGGACCTGCCGACCACCGCGACGCACAAGGTCCTCAAACGCGAACTGGCGGCGCAGGGTCCGACCGCCGGCGACGGCGAGTTGTGGGTGCGGGAGCCGAGGGGCACCCGCTACGACCGCGCGGCTTAGCGGCGAACGTTCCTTACCGGTCGAAAATCCGCCGAAAAGTCGAGCGGTACGGAACGTTCGCGCGGCAGTTACACGATGCGTGATGCCCGTCCTTGCCAGTAGCGTTCGCGGATGCGCCGCTTGTAGAGCTTGCCGTTCGGATCTCGCGGCAACTGGGCATCGAAATCGATTGAGCGCGGGCACTTATAGGTGGCCAAGTGCGATCGGCAGTACTCGATGAGCTCCGCCGCCAGGTCGGCGCCGGGCTCCACGCCGGGCGCGGGCTGCACGACGCCCTTGACTTCTTCGCCGAACTCGTCGTTCGGGACCCCGAACACCGCGGCGTCGACAAGTTTGGGATGCATGATCAGGAGGTTTTCCGCCTCCTGCGGGTAGATGTTCACGCCACCGGAGACGATCGTGAACGTCGACCTGTCGGTCAGGTACAGATAGCCGTCGGCGTCGACGTATCCCATGTCTCCCAGCGATCGCCAACCCTGTTCATTGGACACCGACGCGGTTTTGGCGGGATCTTTGAAGTACTCGAATTCGGGTCCGCCTTCGAAGTACAACTTCCCCGACTCGCCGACTCCAAGCTCCGATCCGTCCTCGCCGACCACGTGCACGGCAGTGAATGGCTTGCCGACCGAACCAGGATGAGCCAGCCATTCCTGCGGGTCGATGGTTGTGCCCGCGAAACCTTCTGTGCCGCCGTAATACTCGTGGATTATCGGGCCGAACCAATCCATCATCCGATGCTTGACGTCGACCGGGCACGGAGCAGCGGCGTGGATCACGCACTGAAGACTTGAAACGTCATACGAACGACGAACCGATTCCGGCAACTTCAGCATCCGCACGAACATCGTCGGCACGAACTGCGCATGTGTGACGCGATACGTCTGAATCAGACGCAGCACTGCTTCGGCGTCGAACTTGCGCATCAGGATGGCCGCCGCACCAACGCGGTGAACCGCCATGGTGTAGTTGACCCCGGCCGCGTGATACAGCGGTGCGGGCGACAGGTACACACTCGATGGGGTCATTCCGTAGCGGTGAGTCAGGGTGTACTCCAACACCTTTTGCCCCCACGATCCGTTGCCGTCCTCCGGCAGTGGCCTGCGCACCGCCTTCGGTTTGCCTGTGGTGCCGGACGAATAGAGCATCTCGGTCCCGTCCGAAATCGGCGGCGCCTCGCCGGCGCGGGCCACCGCCTCGTGATACGACAGCCACCCCGGTCGGCTGCCTCCCACAGTGATGCAGACGTCCGCGCCTGCCTGCGCGGTGTTCATCGACGCGTCGAGGAACACCGCCTTGGCTTCAGAGTCGTCGATGACGTAAGCCACCTCGTCCGGCGTGAAGTGGGTGTTGATCGCGCTGTAGTAGAGCCCGGAAAGCTGGCAGCCCCAAGTGATTTCCAAGAATTCGGGGCGGTTCGGCAGCACCAGTGCAACACCGTCGCCGCGGCGGAGACCGGCCTCATGCAGCAGGGCGGCTACCCGTTGGCTCCTGGCGTACATCTCGCCGTACGAGATTGTGTCGCCGTCGGGCACGATCAATGCCGGGGATCGCGCGGCCCTGACCGCGTGGTCGGCTATATTCACGGCTGACCTAGGTGGCTGCGGCGCCGTCCGTCGACGCCGCCGCTTGCCGTTGCGCCATCTGGGACGGCAGGAGCTTGTCCTTGAACACCCGCTGAATCAGCTCTTGCACATCCTTACTGATCGACGCGAGCGCGACGAGGTCGTTGGAGCTCTGCCAGTGCACCCGCATGCCCATCAGCTCCCACGCCCGCTTGAGATTGGCCTTTGTAAGCATCAGCGTCGTCAACGGGGCCTGGGCGATATGGCGTGCGATCGCGTCGACGCGCGCGTCGAGTTCCTCGCGCTTGACCACCTCGTTGACCAACCCGACTTCCAGCGCCCTCTTGGCGTCGATGACCTCGGCGGTGAACAGGTAGTAGGCGGCACGGCGCCAGTTCATGAACACCCAAGGCTCGATGGAACATTCACCCGACGGCATACCGAACCCCTGCAGCGGCGGGTAGGAGAAGTAGGCGTCCTCGGCGGCGATGACGATGTCGGTGGTCAGGCCCATGTGCGTGCCGCCGCCCACGCAGTAGCCGTGGACCTGCGCGATGGTGGGCTTGGAGAATTCCCACAGGTTCAGTGTCGGTTTGACGAACAGATCGGACTGCGCCTTCCACGGGTGACCCGTGACCATGGCGTTCTCCACGAATGCCGGATAGTCGGTGGCGTTGTTGCCGATGGCATGACCCGAGCAGAAACCCTTGCCGTTGGCCTTCAACACCAGCACCTTGATGTCGTAGTCGCGGTCTGCATCGAGAAGCGCCGCGTCGACCTCCTCGGCGAGTTTCTGGTCCTGGGCGTTCGCCTTCTCGGGCCAGTTGAGCGTGATCTTGGCGATGGGACCGTTCTTTTCGTAGATGATCCGTTCGCGGGTCTCGTTGAGATCCATTCCCTCTCCTATGACTTGATGACGCCGATTTCGACGCCGATGTCGTATGTGGTGCCGACTTCGCCGGTCCATTGGACGGTGCCCGACGCACCGGCCTCGATCTCCTGTTCCACCTTCTCCGTTGCGATGACGTAGATCGGAGTGCCCTCCTCGACGTGCTGGCCGTCGGCCACGAGCAACTCGACGAGTTCGGCTTCGGATACGGCCACCGAGACCCGCGGGATGCGAATGAGGAAGTCACCCACGGGCGCCCGCCTTTTCGAGCGTCCGTTGGGCGGCCGCGACGATGCGTGGCGGCGACGGGTAGACCTGCGCCTCGAGTGCGGGTGCGGCGGGCGTCGGGACGAACCGCGCCCCAACGCGCTCGATAGGTGCTGCCAGTTCACTGAACAGTTCCGTTTGCAGGGTGGCGACGATTTCGGCTCCGGGACCGGCGAATTGGACGGCGTCATGCACCACCACTGCCCGTCGGGTACGCCGGACGGACTCGACCATGGTGTCGACGTCGAGTGGCACGAGTGTGCGTAGGTCGACGACCTCGGCGCTCACCCCCTGCTCGTCCAGGATCGCCGCGGCGGTTAGCGCGTCGATCACACTGCGCCCGTAACTGATCAGCGTGACGTCGGTGCCCGGCCGTTTGACGTCGGCCTGACCGAGCGGGATCGCAAAGCCGGGATCGATTGGAACCAAACCCTTTTGGCCCTGCAGCCGGATCGTTTCGACGAACAGGCAGGGATCCGGATCGAAGATCGCCGACGTCAGCAAGCCCTTGCCGTCGCGCGGGGTCGACGGGACGATCACCTTCATCCCGGGGATGTGCATGAACCACGCCTCGAGAGTCTGGGAATGCGTTGCGCCGGTGGCGAGCCCGCCGTACACCTGGGTGCGCACGGTGATCGGTGCCGTCGTTCGCCCCGCGGTCATGAACCGCAGCTTGGCCGCGTTGTTGATCAGCTGGTCGGCCGCGATCCCGATGAAGTCCATGATCATGATCTCGGCGACGGGCAGCAGACCGTCGATGGCTGCACCGATGGCCGCGCCGACGATGGCCGCCTCGGAGATCGGGGTGTCCAGCACGCGGTCGTGACCGTATTTCGTCGACAGGCCTGCGGTTGGGCCGGAGGCGCCCGGGGCGGCGATGTCCTCACCGAGTAAGAAGACGCGGTCGTCGGCCTCCATCGCCTGGTCGAGCGCGAGGTTCAGGGCCTCGCGCATCGACATCTCTTTCTCGTTCATGTGCGTCGCTCTCAGACCGGGTAGGAGATCGGGGTCGCGTAAACGTCTCGGTCGAGCTCGTCGATCGACGGCGGCTCGGCACTGAGGACCGCGTTCAGTGAATCCTGAACCGAGATGAGCGCACCTTCGTCGATCCTGTTCAGCTCATCGTCGGTGCACATGCCGGTGTCGATGAGCTGCCGTCGGAAGCGAGGCACGGGGTCAGCGGCCATCGCGTCTGCCAGTTGCTCTTTCGGGATGTAGGGCATGCGGTCACCGAAGTAATGACCGCGGAAGCGGAACGTCACGCATTCGATGAAGGTCGGACCGTCGCCACGGCGTGCCCGGGTCAACGCCTCGTCCAGCGCCGCCGCGACGGCCAGTGGATCGTTGCCGTCGACGCGCACGCCAGGCATGCCGTAACCGGCAGCACGGCCAGCGACGTGCTCGAGCTTCATCGTGTCCGTCGTTGGTGTCATCTCGGCGTACATGTTGTTCTGGCACATGAAGACAACGGGTAGATCCCACAGCGCAGCCATGTTCGCCGCCTCGTGGAACGAGCCGGTGTTCGTCGCGCCGTCGCCGAAGCTGACAACCGTGACGCGGTCGAGGCCCTTGCGTTTGGCCGCCATCGCGAGCCCGACGGCTACCGGTGGTCCGGCGCCGACGATGCCCGTCGAGAGCATCACGCCTTTGTCGGGTTTGGCGATGTGCATGGTGCCGCCCTTGCCGCGGCTCGCCCCCACCGTGCGGCCCATCATCTCGCCGTAGATCTCTTCTAGCGGAACGCCTTTGCCGATCAAATCGTGTAGACCGCGGTACGTCGTCACCAGCTGGTCATCATCGCGCAGCGAGACCCCCATGGCCGCGGCGATCGCCTCCTGGCCGCGCGACGGCCAGTACACGCACATGAACTCGCCGGTGCTGATGCCCTTGGACAACCGATCGTCGGCCGCCTTCATCAATACCATCAGCGCATACATGTGCCGCTGGGTCTCGGCTGACGGTGTCACGATTCGTACGAACCGATCTCGCGATAGACGCGCGGAATCGGCTTCGGTTCCATGGCAAGGTTTTCCAGCCCCGTCATCTTGCCGCTCGCGCCGAGCTCCCCCAGCTGCTGCACGGCCGCGTCGAGGTCGTCGCAGTCAAGCTCGTAGATCGCGATGAACGGACCGTTGCCGTCGACCGGCTCGAAGCGGCGGGCGGACACGATCCCGTCCACCGAAACGATCTGTGCCAAATGCGTGTCGTTGTACCACTTGTGGTACTCGGCTTCCTTGTCCGGCGACACGGGCATCGTCTCGACGTACATGATCCCTTTGGGCATCCTTACACCCCCGCCCACGGCTTGATCTTCAGGAAGCCACCGGCGTCGACACGCAGCTGTTGGCCGGTGACGTAGCGTGCGGCGTCGCTTGCGAGGAACAGCACGGCTTCGCTGATGTCCTCGGGTTCGACGTACGGAATCGGCATCCCCTGAATCACCGGGAAGACAGCTTCGGCGTCCTCGCGCGTCGGGTTCTGCAGGTCCGGCCGAAATGCGCGATACATCGGCGGACTGTGCAGCATGTCGGTGTTGACATTCGTCGGGTGGACCGCATTCACCCGGATCTGCTCGGGAGCCAGGGTGCGCGCCAGATCGTTGACATAGTGTGCGACAACCTGTTTGGCGAAGGCGTAGCCCGCACCGCCCGGGCCGCCGTCCATTCCGCTGGTGTTGACCGCCGTCGCCATGAACGCGGCCACCGACCCCGTAGCGATGATCGACGCGCCGGCGTGCAGGTGCTTCATGCTCGCGTGGATCAGGTTCATCACGCCCACCAGGTCGACGTCGACGGCGTCGACGAACGCCTGCGGCGGCAGGCCGGCGGTCATCGGGCAGATACCGGCATTGGCGACGACGATGTCGAGGTGGCCGAACTCCGCGACCCCGCGATCGATCGCCGCGGACAGCGCCGCGCGGTCGCGAACGTCCGCGATCTCCGTGTACGCCCGCTGGCCTTCCTTCTCGACCAACCGTGCGGTCTCGTCGAGATCCTCGGGCCGTGCGAGCGGATACTCGTTGGTCTCGATGTCTGCGCAGATGTCGACCGCGATGATGTCGGCACCCTCCGCTGCGAGCGTCCGTGCATGTGAACGCCCCTGACCCCGAGCAGCCCCGCTGACCAGCGCTACCTTGCCCGCTACCCTGCCCATTGCCGGTCTCCTCTCACACCGTCAACACCAATGAGCCGCACTGCGGCCCGAAGCCATTCGCGACGGCCGCGACCTGCGCATCGGGCACCTGGCGCTGGCCGCATTCCCCACGCAACTGCGCCACCGCCTCGGCAAGGAACCCGAGACCGTGCAGTCGGCCTTCGGCGAGCTGTCCGCCGCTGGTGTTCAGCGGCAGCGCGCCGCCGGGTCCGATCGTCTTGCCGCCGTCCACCCAGTCCCCGAAATCGCCGATACCGCAGAAGCCCATCGCCTCCACCCAGGCCATCGCCAAATGGGTGAATCCGTCGTACAGCTGTGCGACATCGACGTCGGCCGCAGTCACCGACGAGCGCTTCCACATGGTGTCGGCGCACGGCCGCGTGCCACCGAACAAGAAGTCGTCACCGTAGGTGAAGTCGGGCTTCCACCCGGTCCCCATCGCGATGGAATCGATCCACACCGGCGTTTTCGCCGTGTCAGCCGCCCGTTGGGCCGTCGTGATGACGACCGCGCAGGCGCCGGTGACCGGATAGTCGCAGTCCAGCAGGCGCAGCGGCTCGGAGACGTAGCGCGAACTCAGGTAGTCGTCCATGGTCAGCATGTCCCGCATGACCGCACGCTCGTTGAGCGATGACCACCGCCGACCGTTCAGCGAAATCCAGCCGTACTCTTCCTCTTTCGTGCCCAGCGTGGCCATGCGCCGCTGCTTCTTCATCCCCATGACCGGGATGATGCCGCCGGCCGCACCGTACGGGAACTCCCACTGCCACGGCCCTGCAGCCTTGGGCAAAGCCCGCCCGCTCATCTGACCCCACTCCCGGGTCACCGAGCGCACGACCAACGCGACGTCGCATGTTCCGGAGACGACCGCCATGTGTGCGCCCATCGCCGCCGCGAGACCGGACGGGCCACGCGGGGTGTAGTCCCCGTAGACCACCATGTTCTCGATGCCCACCAGGCGGGCGATATCCATGGCTTGCTCGTCGCCCGCGTATTCGAACACCGCGTCGACGTCCCGAATGGAAAGGCCGGCGTCGGCGATCGCAGCCCGAGACGCCTGTACTGCCAGCGGCCGCCCGTCAATGCCCTTATCTCGGAGGATCTTCGAGTAACCGACGCCCACGATGGCTGACTTGCCCAGGGTTCGCGCCATCGAAAGCCCATCCACGAAGTTGTGCGGCAACAGAGCCGACTGTAGCTTCGAGACTAGCTATATCTACTAAAATAGAAAAGAAACCAAGTTGACAGGACACCGTGGACTTCTCATACCCGTCGGAGGTCGAACAGTTCCGTAAGGAGCTGCGCGCATGGTTATCGGCGAACCTGACCGATGACGTCGTGGCCGCCGGGCGCCGTCGCGGTCGTGATCCCGACACGTTCGAGACGCTGCGTGCATGGGACGCCGCTGTGGCCGACGCGGGATGGGGTGCGGTGTCCTGGCCGCAGGAGTACGGCGGCCGCGGCGCGAGCGTGCTCGAGCAGCTCGCCTATGCCGAGGAAACCACCAGGGCGCGAGCACCGGTGCCACTCAACGTAATCGGGCTGAACAACATTGCGCCGGCGATCATGCAGTACGGAACCGACACCCAGAAACGGGAGCTGCTCCCTCGCATGGTCCGCGCCGACGACATCTGGTGTCAGGGCATGTCGGAGCCCGAAGCGGGTTCTGACCTCGCCGCCCTGCGCACCCGCGCCGCGCTTGACGGCGACGAATACGTGGTCAACGGGCAGAAGATCTGGACGTCGTTGGGGCATCGCGCGGATTGGTGCCAGCTCTACGTGCGCACCGATCCGGACGCCGCCAAGCACAAGGGCATCTCGTGCCTGATCGTCGATATGACGCTGCCCGGCATCGAAGTGCGCCCACTCGTCACACTCAACGGCGCCGCCGACTTCGCCGAGATCTTCTTCAACGACGTGCGGGTGCCCGCTGACGCCTTGCTGGGCCCGCTGAACAGTGGATGGCAGGTAGCCACCACCACACTGAGCCACGAAAGGGCGGGGGCGGCCCGCCTATATGCGCAGCTCGAGATGCAACTGCAGGACCTGGTCGCCGACCTGGCAGACGCCGAGCTGCTCGAAGACACCGCAGTCCTGCATCGCCTGGGCGAGCTGGCGGTGCGCATCAAGTACCTGGAGGTGCTCTGTCAGCGGTCGATCTCGGCGACGCTGCACGGCGGCGACGCGCTCGGGTCGGCAAGCCTGGCGAAAAGCGTATGGGCCGAACTCGGCCAAGACCTTGCCGCTCTGGCGTTCGACGCGCTCGGACCACTCGGTCGGCACCGGCGGTGGTCGGAGTCTCGACTGACGTCGCGCTCTTTGACGATCGCGGGCGGCACGACGCAGATCAACAAGAGCGTCACCGCAACGCGAGTGCTTGGATTGCCGCGCCGATGAACCTCGACCTCACCACCGAGCAGATGGCGCTGCGGGACACCGTGCGACGCTATCTATCTGAAAAAGCAAGTGTGGCAAGCCATGTGCGGCCGATGCTCGACGACCCGACGGGCACCACCGACGAAGTATGGGCGGGGTTGGCCGATCTGGGCGCCATGGGTGTACTGGTCCCGCCGGAGTATGGCGGCTCCGGCATGACCATGGTCGAGGCGGGCATCGTGGCCGAAGAACTCGGTGCCGCGCTGTACCCGGGACCGTGGATGTCAAGCGCTGTGGCCGCGACGCGGGCGCTGACGCGGATGTCTGCCGAGACCATGTTGACCGGCATCGCCGACGGCTCCACGACGGCCACGGTCGGCCCGCTGACTGGACCGCCTCCCGTCGTCGAGGATGGCGTCCTTCGCGGCGAGATCGCGGCCTTGCCGGACGCGGCGGCGGCCGATGTGATGCTCGTGCTCGCCGACGACGACGGAAGTACCGGACTCTTCGCCGTCGACGGGGATTCGGCGGGTGTGTCCGTGACGCAGCGGACGCACGTCGATCCGACCCGCAAGCTGTTCGACGTCGTTTTCGACGGCGTGGCTGTGCAGCGGCTGGCGTCCGCGTCGGCGGACGATATCGAAGGCCTCATCGACGACGTGCTGATAGCAGGCGCGGCCGACGCGCTAGGCGCCGCGAACGCCGTGATGAATCTCGCCGTCGCATACGCCAAAGTGCGACGGCAGTTCGATCAACCCATCGGGAGTTTCCAGGCCGTCCAGCATCTCTGCGTCGACATGTACGAAACCGTCGAACTCGCGCGCAGCGGGGTCCTGCATGCGCTGTGGGCGGCGGATTCCGCACCGCCCGAGGAACGCCACCTCGCCGCCATCCGCGCCAAGGCGTTCGCGGGGAAACTCGCGACCGTCGCCGACACGGCCATCCAGGTGTTCGGCGGTATCGGCTACACGTGGGAACACGATGCGCATCTGTATCTGAAGCGTCTGCTCGGCTGGAGCGCCTTCCTCGGCGGCACCGACAGATATCTACAAGAAGTCGGGAGGGCGTTGCGATGACACAAGTGTTGCGCGGAGTGCGCGTCGTCGAGCTGGCATCGTGGACATATGTGCCGTCTGCCGGTGCGGCGCTTGCGGATTGGGGCGCGGACGTCATCAAGGTAGAGGACGTCAAGGGCGGTGATCCCGGCCGTGCACTGGTGATCGGCGGCTTCACTCGCGAAAACGCCCGCGCCGACGTCGACTTCATCCTCGAGTTGGGCAATCGCGGCAAGCGAAGCATCGCGATCGACATCAAATCCGAGACCGGCCGCGAGTACTTCGGCCGTCTGCTCGCCACCGCCGACGTCTTCTTGACCAACTGGTTGCCCGCCCCGTTGGAGCGTGCGCGGTTGACCGTCGACGACATCCGGGCGTTCAACCCGAACATCATCATCGCTCGCGGCACCGCCACCGGAGTGCGTGGACCGGACGCCAACAAGGGCGGGTTCGACGCCGCCACATACCTTTCGCGCGGCGGGGTGGCCTACACCCTCACTCCGTTCGGCACAGAGACTCCCGCTGTGCAGGGGCCGGGGTTCGGCGATCTGCAAGGCGGTATCACTCTGGCCGGCGGCGTGTGTGCCGCGCTCTTTCACCGGGAACGCACCGGCGAGCCCTCCGTCGTCGACTCGTCGCTGTTAGCGCAGGCGATGTGGACGATCGCCCCGTCGATCTCGGTGGCCGACTTGTTCGACATCGACGGCATTCCGGGCGCGCCGCCGGGTCTGGCGATCAATCCGCTGGTCAACCGCTACAAGACGCGTGACGGGCGTTGGCTGCAGTTGGTCTTCCTGCAACCGGATCGGTTCTGGGCCGGCTTCTGCGAGCGGATCGGCCTGCCGGAGCTCGCAACGGACGAACGTTTTGTGCCGTCGAGCAACCTGATCGCCAACGCCGCCGAGGCGTGCGCGCTCGTCGGCGAGGCGATCGCATCGCAGGACCTAGAGCACTGGCGGAAGGCTCTTGAAGACGAACCCGGCGTCTGGGCCGCGTTGGCGACGCCGAAGGAGACCCTGAACGACCCGCAGGTCGAGCCGAATGGATACACGATCGCCAACGTCGACGACAAGGGCACCACATACCAGATTGTCGCCGCCCCGGTGCAATTCGACGAAACGCCGCCACCACCCGCGCGTGCGCCCGAACATGGACAGCACACCGAAGAAATACTGCTGGAGCTCGACCTCGACTGGGACGACATCTCGGAAGCCAAGGACAGCGGCGCGATTCTGTAGGAGATAAGCATGGAGCGGCGCACCCTCGAATCCGTCATCTATGAACGCGAGCCACCCATTGCGCGGATCATCCTCAACCGGCCTGACAAGGCCAACACCAAGGACGCGCAACTGGTTCAAGAAGTCGACGCCTGCCTTCATGAAGCCGACCGCGACAAGGACATCAAGGTCGTGATCCTGAAGGCGAATGGGAAGGGTTTCTGCGGCGGACACGTCGCGCGCTGGGGTCCTGATGAGAACCCCTACCCGGACTTCGGCAACACTTTCGAGGATCTGTACAAGGGAACCGCCGACCTGTTCTTGTGGCCGACGCTGTACCTGTGGGAGTTTCCGAAGCCCACAATTTCGCAGATTCACGGCTATTGCATGGGTGGCGGCATCTACCTCGGCCTGCTGACCGATTTCTGCGTCGCATCGGAGGACGCATATTTCCAGATGCCGTTGGCGCAGAGCCTCGGCGAGCCGGGCGGCCACACCATGATCGAGCCGTGGCTGATGATGAACTGGCATCGCACCATGGACTGGTTGCTCTTGGCGCCAACGCTTTCCGCGCAGGAAGCCCTGTCGTGGGGGTTGCTCAACAAGGTGGTGCCGCGTGACGATCTCGAGGAGACCGTCGAGGAGATGGCCCGCAAGATCGGCCAGATTCCGCTGACCACGTTGATGGCGGTGAAGAACAACGTCAAGCGGGCCTGGGAGTTGATGGGCATGCGTGTTCACCTTCAGGTGAGCCACATCCTGACCAACATGGTCGGCGCTGCGACCGACGTGCAGGCCCGGCGAGCCGAGCTCATGCAGTCAGGTTTGAAGCCAAGGGATTTCGTCGGAAAGGGCGACGACGAAGGAGCCAGTGGCTAGGAGCATCGCGGTGCATCACGTCACTTCGCCTGCTGTGCGCATCATGCTTTAGTCAGTATTCGCGGGCCGGTTTCGGTGATGGCGATGGTGTGCTCGGAGTGCGCCGTGTTCGAACCGTCTGCCGAGCGCAGGGTCCAGCCGTCGGCATCGATAACCAGACGATCACTGCCTCGTGCCCACCACGGTTCAAGCGCGAACGTCATGCCCGGCCGCAGCAGCAATCCGCGCCCATGCCGTCCGCGATTGGGAATGTGGGGATCCTCGTGCATGGTGCGACCTATTCCGTGCCCGCCGAATTCGGAATTGACGCGATATCCCGCGTCGGTGGCCACTTCACCGATGGCAGCGCAGATGTCACCGAGTCGAGCGCCGGGCACCGCTGCGGCGATACCCGCGGCAAGAGCCCTTTGCGTCGACTCCACTAGCGCTCTGTCAGCGGCGTCGGCCCTGTCACCGACGATGACCGTGACCGCAGAATCGGCTACCCAACCGTCGATCGACACCGCAAAGTCCAGACTCAAGACGTCGCCATCGCGTAGCACGTAGTCGCGTGGCATGCCGTGCAGCACAGCGTCGTTGACGGACAGACAGATGACATTGCGGAATGGACCACGACCGAACGATGGCGCGTAATCCCAATAACACGACGTCGCGCCGCGGTCGCTGATCAACGCGCGGGCATGGTGCTCGAGCTGCATCAAGTTCACTCCTGGCTGCGCCTCGATCGACAAGGCCGCCAGCGTTTCCGCGACGAATTCACCAGTGACCGCCATCTTGTTGATCTCGTCGACGGTCTTGAGTTCGATCATGTTCGACCTTCGTTTGATCGGTATTCTTATACCGTTGCGACGGTACCAGTCCCGGTACTTAAATACCGGCTATGCTGACCGGCATGGTCCGTGTACCTCTGAGCCCAGAGCAGGTGAAAGCCGGGCAACGCCTCGGCGCGCTGATGAGGACTGCCCGAGCCGGACGCGACCCTGAGATGATCGCGCGTACCGCCGGCATCTCACCCGAGACGTTGCGCAAGATTGAGGTCGGACGGATGCCCAGCCCGAGCTTCGGCACGGTAATTGGACTCTGTAACGCGCTCGGCTTGTCCCTACAGGATGCCGTCGATGCCTGGCATGGGACCAACGACCAACGGATGGCTATCTAGAACGTCAGCTCAGTCAGCGCCCTGGCTCGCCGGGAAGCTTGCGCCCGGCGGCGTGGCGGGATGCGACGTAGCCGAACACCATCGTGCTGGCAATGCTCGCCCCCGCACCCGGATAGGTTCGGCCCATCACCGTCGCGGTGGTGTTACCCGTGGCGTACAGGCCATCGATCACGCGGTCCTGCTCGTCGAGAACCTGCGCGTGCTCGTTGGTGATCACTCCCCCGCACGTCCCGACATCGGCAGGCAAGACTCTGGTCGCGTAATACGGCGCGCGATCAAGCGGGCCGATCGCGGCGTTCGGCCGATACCCCGGGTCGCCGAGGCAGTCGTTGTAGGCGGACTGACCGCGGCCGAAGTCGGGGTCGAGGCCCTTGGCCGCGAACTGGTTGAAGCGCTGTACCGTGTGCTCCAGTTCGTCTGCGGGAACGCCGATTTGGCGGGCCAGGTCGCTGATCGAAGAGCCCCGCACAACGGCGCCGCGATCGATCAGCTCCTCGGGCAACCGCCGCTTCAGCGGGTTGGCGCCCGAAACATATCTGCGAACGTAGCCATCGTCGAAGATCATCCAGCACGGCACCGCCTTGTTGGCGTACATCGCCTTGCCCACCTCGACGTAGGAGTTGGACTCGTTGCAGAACCGCCTGCCGGTCCCGTCGACGTAGATGGCGCCCGGCCGCTGCCGACCCGAGCCGAGCGACTTTGCGGCATTTCCGCCGTCGGCGATGAAAACCGATGGCAGCCACCAGGCTTCGTCGAGGAGATCCGTCTTGGCGCCAAGGCGCATCGCCATCTCGAGCGCTTCGCCGGTGTCGCCCGCGTTCGCGATCGACCACTTGCCTTCATTGGGCTGGTCGCCGCTGTAGCGGCGTCGCATGTCGGCGTTGTGGCCGAAGCCGCCGGCCGCGAGCAGAACTCCCCTTCGCGCTTCGACATTCAGCGACGAACCCTCGCGCGCGACGCGTGCGCCGACGACCCGGCCGTCCTCGACGATGAGATCCTCCATTGCGGCGTTGGTCCACAGTCGCGGTTCGCCGTTGTCGAGTTCGATCAAGGCCTTGAGCATCTGCGCGATCAGCGATGCGCCGTTCGTGAGCATCTCGCGACGCCTGACGCGCGCCGCCCACGTACGCAGAAAGACACGCATCGCGACGGCGAACGCGCGCGGCGCACGGTTGAAGTACTGCACCGAACGCAGTTCGTTCGTCAACACGACGAACCCGAAGTTCTTGGCCATCGACGGCTGGACCTTGTCGCTCCAGGTTCCGAGCTCGGCCGCATCGAACGGGATCCCTTCAACCCCACGGCCGGCGGCGTTGCCGCCCTTGTGATTCGGGTAGTAGTCACTCCAGCCCGGACAGCGGACGAGGCGAACTCCCTTGCGCAGCAGGAACGTGATCATGTCGGAGCCCGCCGAGAGGAACATTTCGCGGCGCTCCGGCGACGAGGGCGCGCCAATGTCGCCGACGACGTCGGCAAGGTAGGCAAGGCCGTCCTCGTGCGAGTCCGGGATGCCGTCCCTGCGCATCAACGGGTTGTTCGGCAGCCAGACCATGCCGCCCGACAGCCCCGTCGACCCACCCACCAGAGCCTGCTTTTCGACGATCAGCGGTTCGAGTCCGGCATCGAGCGTCGCGAGCGCCGCCACCATCCCTCCCCCGCCGCTGCCCACGATCAACAGGTCGACGGACTTGTCCCACGTCACCATGCCGCGACGCCCTCGGACAGCCCCAGGTCGGCGACGGGTACGTCAATGGTGGTGTTCGTCTTCTGGATTGCCCCCACCAGCTGCTCGTGCGGCAGACCGGCGAGGAATCCGTCGACGACGCGCTCGAAGTTCGAAATCAGTCCTTCGATCTGGTTCGACAGTCGCATGAAGTCGAATCCCTTGGCGTGCAGGCCTTTCTGCTGGCGTGGCAGGTTGGAGAAGTCTTGCGCCGGGATGGTCGGCCAGCTCGGATCGTCGGGAGCCATCGGCTCTGGTGGGGTCGGTCTCCCCGGTGAGCGGTCACCCGGATAGCGGGTGAGCGACCAGATCTCGAAGAGCGTCTGCTCAGGACCAAGCGGGCGGATCCGGTACGACGACGCGCTGCTGTAGGTGGGCAGGATGAAGTAGTGCGGGAAGCAGAACCCGATCGGGTCGATGACCCCGCGCCGATCCAGATCATTCAGGTCGGGAAAGTCGCAGCCGCGGGCGCGGTGCCACGCGGTGACAGCATCGTTGACCGCACTGCGCCACGTCGCCATCGCTTCGGCCGGGTCGCTCGGAAGTGACATGGTCTGCAGGCCCTCGGCGATGCGGACGTCGTTCTCGTGGGTCATTCCGCCCATACCGGAGCCGAGTGTGCGCATGAAATGCAGGCTCGTCTCGATGAGGGGATGGATCGTCGGGTCCGGGGAATGCGCCGACGGCAGTAGTTGCGGATGGGTCTGCGGCACGTGGTAGCCCTCCATGAATGCCGCCGTGGCCAACTTCCAATTCACGGGGAGCAGACAGGACTTCCACCACTCGGTGCGCAGCGCATCGACTTTCCACTCGTCGTGTTTCGACGCGAACGGCTCGATGCACTCGCGTAGCGGCGGTGCATTGTTGTCGAGGTTGATCCACGCGCAGCCGCCCCACAACTCACACCTGACCGGGGCGAGCGCGAGATCGTCGGCGCCCAGATTGCTTTCGTCGAATACCTCGGGCCGCAACACGAAGGTGTTGGCACCGTCCAGACCCCAGCACCATCCGTGGAACGGGCAGACGAAGCTGCGCCGCGAGCCGCTGCCCTCGACGAGTTTCATGCCGCGATGACGGCAAGAGTTGTAGTAGGCGCGAACGGTGTCGTCGTCGAGCCGGACGACGATGATCGACTGGTCGAGGATCTCGTACTCCACGAAGTCGCCGCGGGACGGGATCTCTTCGAGCCGACATGCCATCTGCCACACCCGGGGCCAGAACATCTCGGCCTCGAGCGCGTAGAACTCGTCGTCGTAGTAGCGCTGCTTGGGAATCCGGTCCACAGCCTGGACCGCCCACGGAACGGGAAGTGGAGTCCAGGTCACTTCTGCCTCAGAGTCGAGAAATCACGATGGGCGTGCGAGTTCGTATCTTAGCAAAAATAGCAAGTTCGGCTTCAGCGATTGGTGCGCGAAACTGGACAGGGACGTGTCTACCGGGAGGCAACGATGGACGACTGGCTCGAAGAATTGGCGCGTGGCCTTGGCGAGGAGCCATTGTCATCGGCGGAGACGACGCGGCTCCTCGATGCGGCCCGCGATGTCGCGCATCGTGTGGAGCGCAAGATGACTCCGCTGTCCGCGTTCGTCATGGGTTGCGCCGTCGGACGCAAGCTCGCGGACGGGGCGGACCGCGCCGGGGCGCTCGATGAGGTGTTGAACCACCTCGCGGCTGCGCTCCCGGCCGAAGCCCCGGAGGGCTGACCCGCAAACGCTACTCAGGCGGCGGTATCAGCGGCGGCTGGCACACGTTCGCGACCGGGTCCCACCACCAACCGTTGTCGCACAGCGGCGGCGGCGGCACCACTGGCGGCTGGCACACGTTGGCCACCGGGTCCCACCACCAACCGTTCTCGCATAGCAGCGGCGGCGGGACGACCGGGGGCTGGCACACGTCGGCGACCGGGTCCCACCAGTAGCCGTTCTCACAAGCAAGGGGTTGTGCTGAGCTGAGCGCCGGCGTCACGACCGCCAATGGGGCGAAGGCGAGCGTCACGGCGGTGATCAGTCGACCAATGGGCTTCACCATGTGGTCATCCTCCCCCGCACGGCGACGTTCCACACGTCGGCCGCGGAGCAAGGACGCCGCACATCGCTCCTTAGCAAACACCGTGGGTGTTACTCGCCGGTAGCGTGGGGCGAGCACAATTTTGGTTTCTCGCGCTCTCGGGTTGTTGGGCGATCGCCCAAACGTTAGGCTCCGCCTATGTCGAGCAGCCGCGCTGACGAGCGGTCAAGGGTAGGTCGCGAGGCTACCCGGGAGGCGCTGATCGAGGCGACCGCCCAAATCATGCTTGATGAGGGATACGCCGCGGCGACCTCGCGGCGGGTGGCGGCCAAGGCAGGCGTCAAGCCCGCTCTTGTGCACTACTACTTCCCGAGCATGGACGACCTGTTCGTGGCCGTGCTGCGCCATAACGCCGAGGACAATCTGCAGCGCCAGCGGCAGGCGATCGCCGACGCCCAACCACTTCACAAGTTGTGGGAACTCAGCAGTGCGCACGACGCGCAGTTGTTCACCGAGTTCTTGGCGATGTCCAATCATCGCAAGGCGATTCGAAGCGAAATTGCCTCGTACGCAATGCGTTTCCGCGATTTGGAAGAGGGTGCGATGACGCTGGCCCTGAAGGCCCGCGGCATCGACCTCGAGTTGTTTCCTCCGGTCGTCATTTCGATGATCATGGGCGGCCTGGCGCGCATGGTGCATCACGAAGAGGGGCTGGGCATCACCCGCGGGCACGAAGAAGCCAAGGCCTTCATCAATCGCTGCCTGGAGCGCTTCGAAATGCCCTCATGGGACCGACCGGAACCAGTTCCCGGCGAGAACGGTGATCCAACCGGCATCGGCGAGGCGGAGGTGACCAGCAACACAATTACTTGAGCTAATCTGTTTCGCGGTGAGAAGTTATACCGGCTAAGTTAAGGCTGAAACTGCGTGCGACCGGCACAGAAGAGGGCATTCATGGGTTTGGGAAGTCAGGGGCGAATCGTCTGATGTTGCGTTTAGCCAAGCGCCTCTGGGTCGTTCTGGTCATCCTGCTGGTGGTGGCCGTAGCGGCATTCGTGGTGGACCGCTTCCGCGGTTTCTTCGGCCATACCGTGCTCACGAAGCCTGGCGCCGGATTGGTCAACGACCCGGAACCGTTCAACCCCAAGGTCGTGAAGTACGAGATCTTCGGCACGGGATCGGTTGCGACGATCAACTACCTCGACCTCGACGCGAAACCGCAGAAGGTGGTGAACACGTCGATGCCCTGGGAGCTGACGTTGACGACGACCGCTCCCGCCGCCACCCCCAACATCGTCGCGCAGGGCGACGGTGACAGCATCACCTGCCGAATCACCGTGGACGGCGTGGTCAAGGACGAGAGGACCACTGACGGTGTGGCCGCCCAGACGTTCTGCCTGGTGAAGAACGCATGAGCAACACCCACGTCGGCGCGCATCCGATCATCCCGCGGTTCATCCGCCTGTTCTCGGTGCCCATCTTCTTGGGCTGGATCGCGATCGTCGTCCTCGTGAACGTCATTGCCCCGCAGCTGGAAAAGGTCGGCGAGGCGCACGCGGTGTCGTTGGCCCCCAACGACGCACCGTCGCTCGAAGCGATGCAGCGCATCGGTAAAGACTTCAAGGAGTTCGACTCCAACAGCTCGGCGATGGTCGTCCTGGAAGGCGACCAACCTCTCGGCGACGCGGCGCACAAGTATTACGACGGTCTGGTCGACAAACTCGAAGCCGATAAGAAGCACGTCGAACACATTCAGGACTTCTGGGGCGATCCGCTGACCGCCTCCGGCGCACAGAGCGGAGACGGCAAGGCCGCCTACGTCCAGGTCAACCTGGCCGGAAATCAGGGCGAAAGCCTGGCGAACGAGTCCGTGCAGGCCGTCCGCGACATGGTGAGCGGCACACCGCCGCCGCCGGGGATCAAGGCCTATGTCACCGGCCCCGCACCGCTCACCAATGACCAGCACCACGCCGGCGACAAGAGCCTCAAACTGATTACCGCGCTCACCATCGTGGTCATCCTCGTGATGCTGCTATTCGTCTACCGTTCGATCATCACGGTGCTACTCGTGCTGGTGATGATGTTCATCGAACTGGCGGCCGCGAGGGGAATCGTTGCGGCCCTTGGCTATTACGACCTGATCGGGCTGTCGACGTTCGCGGTGAACCTGCTCACGACGCTCGCGATCGCCGCAGGAACGGACTACGCCATCTTCCTCGTCGGTCGATACCACGAGGCGCGTAATGCGGGCGAAGATCGCGAAACAGCCTTCTACACGATGTATCACGGCACCGCCCACGTGATTCTGGGGTCCGGTCTAACCATCGCGGGTGCGACGTTCTGCCTGCACTTCACGAGGCTGCCGTACTTCCAAACGCTGGGTATTCCACTTGCGATCGGCATGCTCGTCGCTGTCGCGGCGGCGCTGACCATGGCGCCGGCCTTGCTGACCATCGGCAGTCGCTTCGGTCTGTTCGATCCCAAGCGGGCCACCCAAACTCGCGGCTGGCGCCGCGTCGGCACCGCGGTGGTGCGTTGGCCCGGGGCGATCCTCGCGGCGTCGGTAGCACTGGCGCTGGTCGGTCTGCTCGCGCTGCCGTCGTACAAACCCAGTTACAACGACCGCATATTCCTGCCTCCGGACATCCCGGCCAACCAGGGTTACGCCGCGGCGGACCGGCACTTCCCGCAGGCCCGGATGAACCCCGAAATGCTGCTCATCGAAACCAACCACGATGTGCGCAACTCGGCGGACATGTTGGTCGTCGACCGAATCGCCAAGAGCATCTTCCACATTCCGGGTGTCGGTAGGGTGCAGGCGATCACCCGGCCAGAGGGCACACCGATCGAACACACGTCGATTCCATTCCTGATCAGCATGCAGGGCACCACCCAGCAGATGAATCAGGACTACATGGACAAAGTCATGGCCAACATGCTCAAGCAGGCCAATGACATGCAGACCTCCATCGACTCGATGGAGAAGATGCAGAACATCACGGTGCAGATGGCGGCCACCACGCACAGCATGGTCACCAAGATGAAGAACATGACGCTCGACGTCGCGGAATTGCGGGACAACATCGCGAACTTCGACGACTTCTTCCGTCCGCTGCGCAACTACTTCTACTGGGAACCGCACTGCTTCGACATTCCGATCTGCTGGTCGATCCGCTCGGTATTCGACACTCTCGATGGCATCGACACGATGACCGACGACATCCAAAACCTCATGCCGGACATGGAGCGGCTGGATTCGCTGATGCCGCAGATGGTCGCGATCATGCCGCAGATGATCGAGACGATGCGGAGCATGCAGCACATCACGCTGACGATGTATCAGAGCCAGAAGAGCCAGCAGGACCAGATGAAGGCCATGCAGGAGAACTCGACGGCGATGGGCGAGGCCTTCGATGCCTCGAAGAACGACGACTCGTTCTATCTGCCGCCGGAAGTCTTCGACAACGCGGACTTCAAGCGTGGATTGAAGATGTTCGTGTCGCCGGATGGGCATGCCGTGCGGTTCATCATCTCCCACGAGGGTGATCCCGCGACCCCTGAAGGCATCAAGTTGATCCCGCAGATCAAGAATGCGGCCTTCGAGGCCATCAAGGGCACGCCGCTGGAAGGCTCGAAGATCTACCTGGCGGGTACGGCGTCGACCTACAAGGACATGCAGGAGGGTTCCAACTGGGACCTGCTGATCGCCGGAATAGCCTCGCTGTGCCTGATTTTCATCATCATGCTGTTGCTCACCCGAGCGGTGATCGCGTCGGCGGTCATCGTCGGCACGGTGTTGTTGTCGTTGGGCACGTCCTTCGGGCTATCCGTACTCATCTGGGAGCACATCCTGGGCATGCCGTTGCACTGGATGATCCTGGCGATGTCGGTGATCATCCTGCTGGCAGTGGGTTCGGACTACAACCTGTTGTTGGTGTCTCGGTTCAAAGAAGAGATCCACGCCGGAATCAAGACCGGCATCATTCGGTCGATGGCGGGTACCGGTGCGGTGGTGACGTCTGCCGGCTTGGTGTTCGCGTTCACGATGATGTCGATGGTGGTATCGGACCTCGTCGTGGTCGGCCAGGTCGGCACGACAATCGGACTGGGCTTGTTGTTCGATACGCTGGTGATCCGATCGTTCATGACACCGTCGATCGCGGCGATGATGGGCCGGTGGTTCTGGTGGCCGCAGAATGTGCGGATGCGGCCCAAGCCGGTGCCATGGCCCAACCCGCCGCGTCACTCGGCTGAGCCAGTGAGCGTCGGCGCCCCGAGCGGCGGCCCGGTCGATGAAAACCCCACGGGCCCAATCAGATAGGGATGTCATGAAGGGAATGCGAATCGCTTCAATCGTCGCCACGGCGATTGCTCCTGCGATGATCTTTGCCGCGCCGGCGCACGCCGACCCCGACGCCGACTTCGCCAAGGAGCTGCACTCGTACGGCATCTACGGCCAGAAGGACTACAACGCCTGGATCGCCAAGATCGCCTGTAAGCGGCTCTACAACGGCGTCGACCAGGATGCCGACAAGTCAGCGAAGTTCATCTTCCTGCAGCTGCAGAAGGGCAGCACCACCGAGCAGGCATGGCAGTTCCTCGGTGCTGCGTTGCGCACCTACTGCCCTGACAAGCTGCCAATCCTCGAAGCCGCCGCGCAACAGTAAGGAGTCAGAAATGTTGATGAAGGCGAGTGTCGCGGCGGCCGCGATAAGCGTTGCGGCGATGGCCCTTCCGGCCGTCGCCTCGGCGGACGCGACCGACGACTATCCGATCCCGAATCGGATACTGAAGACCACGTGCACCGTCGACCAGTACATGGCCGCTGTGCGCGACAGCGACCCGGTCTACTACGAGCGCTACATGATCGACTACAACAACAAGTCGCCAGACGTTCAGCAGGCCGCCCGCGACCGCATCTATTGGTTCTTCTCGATGGACTATGCGGGACGGCGGCAATATTCGGAGGACACCGCGACCAACGCCTTCTACGAACAACTGGCGTGGAACTGGCCGAACTGGGCGAAGTTGTTCTTCAACAACAAGGGTGTCGCTGCACACGGCACCGACATCTGCGCGCAGTACCCGCCTAGCGACCCAGGCGTCTGGAACTGGTGACGTCGGCGCCTCGCCGAACTCTGAACGAGGCGGTAACCCGGTTTTGGAGTATCGCCGCTCCGGTGTATGACCTGCCGATCCTGCAGCACTGGGTCTACCGCCCTGCGCAGGACGAGGTGATCGCCGCGCTACGAGCGAGCGGAGCTCAGGCCGTCGCCGATATCGCATGCGGCACAGGCATTCTCGCGGACCGTATCGCGCGAGAGCTGAGCCTCGATGAGGTGTACGGGGTCGATATGTCCGACGGGATGCTGGCGCAAGCCAAGGCCCGGTCGTCGGTGGTGCGGTGGATGAAGGGGCCGGCCGAACACCTGCCGTTCGATGACGGCACCCTCGACGCCGTGGTGACGACATCGGCGTTCCACTTCTTCGATCAGCCTGCGGCGCTTCGCGAGTTCCACCGGGTACTCACCCCCGGAGGTTTGGCCGCGGTGGCCACGATTGGCGCGCCGCAACCGGAGGCCCTGCAGCGGCTGTTCGCCAACCGGTTGAATCCGTCGCACAATCCGTCGCCGTCGGAATTGCGTGGGCTTTTCGAAGGCGCCGGATTCCGCGTAACCGTCCAGCACCGGGTCCGACGGCCCCTGTGGACGCAGCTCTTGTCGGATCTGATCACCGTCGCCGTCAGGGATTAACGACACCAAAGGCCCACGCTGGTGTGCGTGGGCCTTCCGTGTCGAAAGGGCTAGGTCGGCTGTTCTGACTTCTGCCGCTGTTCGGCCGTCTTGGCCGCGGCGCGGGCGCTCTCGGCTTCGGCTTCCTTCTTCGCCGCGTTGCGCTGGGCGTCGGCCTTGTCCTGCTGGGCCTTGCCTTCGCGGAAGAGATCGTCGCGACCAGCGACGGCTCCAGCCACCTCTTTAGCCTTGCCCTTGACGCCTTCGACGACGCCCTTGACGGCTTCTTCGGGTCCGCTGTTCTTCTCTGTCATCGCACTGTCCTTCCGTTCGGCCTCACGTCGAGGTTGTGCGGAGGTGTTCCCAAGATCAGCCGCGGACCAAACGCCATACCGGTCTTCGTGCGGGATGTCACACCTCGGACAGCCGATAAAGTCCCCAGCTTGCTGGGATGTGTCAGCATGAACCCATGAGCGCGCGCCAGGTCGCTCGTTTCCTGGACGGCGCCGCGGTGGTGACAGCCGGTGCGGCGCTGGCAAATGCGACGATCGATGTTCCCAGCGCGTTTGCTGCGGAGTGTCCCGACGTCGAAGTGGTGTTCGCGCGTGCGACGACCGAGCCGCCCGGCATCGGCGGGGTCGGGCAAGCGTTTGTCGATTCGTTGCGATCCCAGGCCGGGCGCAAATCGGTCGGGGTGTACGCGGTGAACTACCCCGCCACCGAGGACTTCACGGCATCCGCGTCCACCGGCGCCAACGATGCGAGTGCGCACGTCCAAGCCACGGCCGCGGCGTGTCCAAACACCAAGATGGTCCTGGGCGGATACTCGCAAGGCGCGCTCGTGGTCGACCTGATCACGGCCATTCCCCTATCGATCGCGGGCTTCACACCTGCGCCGATGCCCGCCGAAGTCGCTGACCACGTCGCCGCGGTCGCCCTCTTCGGAAACCCCGCGGCAAGGTATGTGGGGCCGCTTACCGCCGTGAGCCCTCTGTACGGGCCCAAGGCCATCGACCTGTGTAACACCGGAGATCCGGTCTGTACCCCGGGCGGCGGGATGTCGCCGCCGCAGCAAGACGAAATGTTTTCAGGGCCGCACGTTCAATACCTGCAGTCCGGGATGCCGAGCCAAGCCGCGGCGTTTGCCGCAAGCCGCCTGGGCTAAGGAGCCCGCGTTTGGCTGACAGGTGGCAAGGGTACAAGGACCGCGGCGTTGGACACACGAGAAAGAGGTGTCACGATGACCGAGGTCTTCAATTCGCTGAATTCGCTCATTTGGCTTGTGGTCGTCCTCCTCATCATCGCGGCGGTGGTCGCGGTGGTGAAGGCAGTGTTCGCGCCTAGGGGTGAGGTGTACACCGAACCTCGGGTGGTGGAGCAGCCTGTCGTGCAACCACCTGTGGCTACGAGCGGCCTGGCGCCCGGCTGGTATCCGGACCAGAACGATCAGACGTTGATGCGGTACTTCGACGGCCAGGTGTGGACGTCAAGGACGCAGCCTCGCAATTGAGTGGTGGATCAGATATGACGGTCATCAAACTTGTCGCTGCAGTACTGGCTGCCTTTGCGGCCTGGTGGGTCTTGCCCCATCCGACTGCGTCCGCGCAACCATGTCCCGACGTCGAGGTGATCTTCGCGCGCGGGACCGGCGAGCCACCTGGCATCGGCGGAATCGGTCAGACATTCGTCGATGCATTGCGCGCGCAGGCCGGCGGCAGGTCCGTTGACGTCTATGCGGTCAACTACGCGGCGAGCGGTGACTTCAACGACCGCATCGGTTTCGCCAGGACCGTCGTCGACGGCATCAGAGACGCGGGTACCCATATCGAGGCCACGGCCGCGAATTGTCCCAAAACCCGGATGGTGCTCGGCGGCTATTCCCAAGGCGCCGTCGTGTCGGGTTTCGTCACGTCGGCCGCCATTCCGGACGCAGTACCCGCCGAATACCGGCCGTTCATACCGGAGCCGATGCCAGCGTCGGTGGCTGACCATGTCGCCGCGGTGACGCTGTTCGGCATGCCGTCAGAACAGTGGATGCGAAATTACGGGGCGCCGCCTGTGGTGATCGGGCCGCTCTATGTTCCCAAGACGATCCAGTTGTGCGACCCCGCGGACACGATTTGCAACGGCGATCCCGGCGGCGGCCCGTCCATGGCGCATGCCCTTTATGGCATCAACGGCATGACCAACGACGCCGCGGCTTTCGCGGCTGGTCGTCTCTAAGAAGCGGCTGCAGGGCAGACGGTTCTATTAACTAGATCGGCAATGCATGAGCCTTGTTTGTGTAAACACCACGTGTTACGTAGGCGTTAGTATTAGCTAGCAAACCGGGATGCCCGTCTGAATGCGGTGGTTCGCATTTGTAACGCGCGCCGAGCACATTCATCAACCAATAGGGAACGCATGGTGAACTCCACATAGGCCCGACTTCGTGTAACTAATGGCGGTGGGAGTACCTATCGACGAAAGCGACTGTGACACGGGACGGTTGAGTACAGGGCCCCGCAAAGGTTCTGTGGCACTAGGTGTCGGATTAAGGGTTTGCTGTGAAATATTCTGGCCCGATTTCCGAAGCAAAATTGTGGTAGCTGGTAGACCGAGTATGCGACAATCGGCGTTAATAACCTGCCGATGAGTTCCTTGCTGGCGTGAGGAGATCCTGATTTCGACGCATTTGCGCTTCGCAGCGGGGGTCTTCCTGCTGTCTACCGGCCTGCTCATCGGCAGTGCTGGCGCAGGGGTCGCCTCAGCCGACACCGATTCCGGCGGTTCATCCTCACAGAGCCAGGGTGCTGACAGCAGTGGTCAGGACGCCAGCCCGGCGAGCGCGTCGGCCACGAGCGGGCCGGCCGCGAGCGCACCGGTCGCGAGTGCAAGCTCCACCTTCCAAAAGACGCTGAAAGAGACAATCCAGCGCGTCGTAACGAACACGCTGCTTAATTCACTTGCCAGGCCAGGTCAGCAAGCCGGGCCGAAGCCTCCCGTGACCAAGCCGGAGACCACCGAGGTCGAGGACGTCAAGAAGGAGGCGGAAAAACCCGCCGACGTCTCCACCGAGGCCGCGTCGACATCGGACGTAGTCGCGTCAACGTCGAAGCTGGGCTCCGATTCGAAGACGGTCGAGCAAAAAGCAAACGTGTCCGCATCCGTGCCGACAATCCCCCCGCCGCCCCTCGATCGAACCGCTGCCGCATCTAAGGTGGCCGAGCCGATTGCCAATGCGGTGGTCACCGTCGTGATGGTGGCCCAGTCGGTTCCAGGCGTGCTTGCGGGGCTTCCGACTTCTCCCACCCCTGTCGCCGACGTCATCGCGTCGCTTCAGACCATGCTCACCACGGTTGGCGATGCGTTCGTGCCGCTGGTCACGCAACTGCCATCCGATCTGTTCAACTTGCTGGCTGCTTCCGGAGACGCTCCCGCGGCTACCGGAGTTTTGGGCCGCTCACACGCGCTTGGGTCGTTCACGACCGTCGTGGCCCCGGGGCCACCGGATCCAATGCCGCCGGCGGCTCTGCCGACTCCTGATCGTTGGAGCATGCCCTCGCTCGGTGACGGCGCCGCGCCTGTGAAAGTGCTCGACGTCGAGACCGCCGCATTGAGTCGAGATTTCGCGATTTCGGGGGCGGAAACACTAGCGCCCGAAAGCGCCAGTCCGACAGGTGTGAAGTCGTTCCTGGAACACACGATCGACGCCATCCTGGTGCCGGCTTCGCTGTCGGCGCTCGCCGCTCTCGCTCTGCCCGGTCTCGCTGCCCTGGTGATTGCGTGCGCGGCCGGGATGCGGGTCGGTTACCGCCAGGCCAAAGCGGCGATGGCGGCGCGGAGTTCGGGCATCGCGCGCTTCGCCGGCACGGGGCCACTAGGTGTCGTCAGGACGGGGTCGATGATCGCCCTGCGTCGACCGCGGCCATCGCGCGGCGCCCATTCACGGGCGGGGCATCGTTTCGGGCAGGTCGCGTAGCAACGGGCTGAGCCGCTTCACTCGTGACGCGGAAAGTCTCACGTCAGAAATTTGTTCGTGGCGCGCTGGGCGCGGTTGCCGCCGCTGCACTCTTAGGATCGTGCCGGCGAACCGAGACGTCTGGCTCGCAGACGCCACCCTCGGACTCCGGTCGGCAGGACTGGAGCGTCCTCGACGATGCGATCGACGGACAAGTCATCCTGCCCTCCAGTGCCGAGTACGGGGCGGCGAAGGCCCTTTTCAACACACGTTTTTCGAATTCCGCACCGGCAGCGGTTGTCCAGGTGCATTCGATCAGCGATGTGCAGAAGGCAGTCGATTTCGCTGCGAATCACGGCATAAAGATCGCCGCACGCAGTGGCGGACACTCCTACGTCGGTGCGTCAGCGGCCAACAGCGCAATGGTTGTCGATCTACGCCGGCTGCAGGGCGGGACCACCTACGACGCGGCCACTGGCCACGTGACGATTTCTCCTGCGGCAGAACTGGATTCGGTGCAGGCGGCGCTAGCAGCACATAGTCGATCGATTCCTAGCGGCAGCTGCCCGACGGTCGGCGTGGCCGGTTTGACGCTGGGCGGCGGGCTCGGGTCGGATGCCCGGCGATCGGGTCTGACATGTGACGCGCTGGTGTCGGCCTCCATCGTGCTGCCCAGCGCCGAAGCGATCACCGCATCGGCGGATAACCATCCCGATCTGTTCTGGGCACTGCGGGGCGGCGGAGGCGGCAATTTCGGCGTCGTCACGTCGTTGACGTTCCGCACCTTTCCCACGACGGACCGGGACGTCGTCACGCTGAAATTCCCGGAGGGATCGGTTGAGCAGGCAATAGTGGGCTGGCACGACTGGCTGGACACTGCCGACCGGGCGATCTGGGGCATGGTGAACGTCACCGTGGGTTCCGGCTCCGGTGGCTGCATTATCGTGTTGGCGACTCCGCCTCGCGACGGGCCGGGCACCGCCCGCGACCTCAGCGCTGCGATCGGCGTCCGGCCGATCACGACAACGAGTCGAACGCTGAGCCGCATGGATTTCGTGCACTACTTCGAAGGGGGTGCCGATGCTGCTCAGCCGCGGGCGTTCGTCGCGGGATCCGACATCGTCGGCGAAATGACAACTGGGGCAGCCGAATCGATCGTCGCAGCAACCTCGGCATGGCCGCACGAAGCGGGTTCCGCGACTGCGGTAATCGAGTCGCTGTCTGGAGCCGTGCGGGACGTGAATTCGGGTGACACCGCCTTCCCGTGGCGACGCCAGGCGGTCTGCATTCAGTGGTACACAGAGACGCCGACGATCGAAACTGCGACGAACTGGTTGACCGGTGCACACCATGCGGTGCAAGCGAATTCGGTGGGCGGCTATGTCAACTACGTCGAGCCGGATACGCCGGCGGTGCGCTACTACGGTGACAACCTGGCGCGGCTCAAATCCATTCGGCAGAAGTTCGATCCTGATGAATTGATGTACTCGGGCATGAGTTATTGACGTCCGCCGGCGAGCGGTCGGTGTATTCAGTTTTTCTAAGAATCGATTGGGTTCGTAATAGTTCGCGCCTGTCTGACGACATAGTTGACAACTGTGACAGTCGGGGAGGTTGGCTATGTCTGAGGCGAAAGTAATCGATGCTGTCGACCTGGTCGGTCACAGCAGGTCATCGGTACCGGGGCCGGCGCGCACGTGGGGTCGACGAGCGCTCGGGGCCGCGGTAATAGCAACTTGGGCGATGCCGATTGCATCGATGCCCCCCGCGCAAGCCGTGCCATGCCCCGACGCCGAGGTGACCTTCGCTCGTGGAACCACCGAAGATCCTGGCGTTGGTCCCACTGGACAGGCATTCATCGACTCACTTCGCGCTCGCGTCGGCGCGAAGTCAGTCGGGGTGTATGCGGTTGACTACCCTGCCACCACGGACTTCCCCACCGCCATCGACGGGATCACCGACGCGCGCGCACATGTGCTTGCCACGGTGGCGAACTGTCCTCACACAAAGATCGTGCTCGGCGGGTTCTCGCAAGGTGCTGCGGTGATGGGCTTCATGACGGCGAACGCTGTGCCCGATGGTGTTTCGCCTGCGGATGTGCCGGCGCCGATGCCGCCCGACGTGGCCAACCACATCGCAGCCGTTGCACTCTTCGGAAAACCGTCGACGCGCTTCATGCGTGCGATCCGCGAACCCTCAATCACCATCGGTCCCGAGTACGTGTCCAAGACGATCGACTTGTGCATGGACAACGACCTCGTCTGCACTTCGGACGGGCGCAGCTTCTCGGCGCACAACCAATACGTCGAGTCCGGCATGGTCGACCAGGCGGCGGATTTCGTCGTTCGTCAACTACAGGCGAGTTGGGCAGCCGATGTGGTGGTGCCGCCGCCGCCGCCTGCCGAGAGCGCGGCCACCTCGCCGCTCGCGGCGCAAGCACCTCTGACGACCCCCGGGCCATCACCGCACCTGCCGTCGGCGCCGGGGCCCTTGCCCGGACCCACTGCCCCAGTGTCGCCGCCCGCACCAGTTCAGCCGCTGGCCTGACTCGCAGTCGCCGCGATAGTTGCCAGGTTGTCCACAGCGGTCTTACAGGCTGCGCGTTTCTGGCTATTCGAGCCTGCTGAGGGTTCATCATCATCGAATGAGGGAGTCTCAACCAGGCTGAGCTGCGCCGCAGAATCCTCCAAGGCGTTTGCCGCGACCTTTTCCGTGACTGCCCTCGGGCCGGCAGCGGCGAAAGGAAGAACGATGAACCGAGTCTTCATCGGGTTAGCAACAACTGCGTTGGTGTCTGGTGGTCTGGGTGTGGCCGGTTTGGGGGTAGCGGGTACCGCGCAGGCGTGCAATGGCGCCTGGGGTCCGTGCGGCTACGGCCCAAATCAGTGGTGCCCAGGGGATTCCCTGTACATGGACCGGGGTGGGCCATACCAGGGTGTCGAGTGGGATATGAATGTCTGCCACACCTGGTACAGGGTGGCCGAGGGCGCCGGCAATGTTCCCGAGGGCCCCAACAATGCCAGCGACGTCTGGGAGGGTGACAATCCCCCGCCGCCTGCAGCTCCGCCGCCTCCTGCGCCTCCCGGACTGCCTCCACCTCCCGGTATGTGCTGGAACATGTGGATTCCAGGACCCTGCCCGGGCGGCTAGCAGGACGACGGACGTGTGACATCTGTGTGCCGTCGTGCGACATACGGACATGGAGACATCGAAGGCATACCGGGTCACACGATTAGTCGGGGCGTTGGTGGCGACGGGATCGGCATTGCCGATTGCAATGATGAACCTGCCGACGGCAGCTGCGGAGCCGTGCCCTGACGTCGAGATCGTGTTCGCGCGAGGCACAACCGAGCCGCCCGGTGTGGGCGGTGTCGGACAGGCGCTTGTCGACGCGCTTGGTTCGCAACTGGCTGGGCGATCTGTTGGGGTGTACGCCGTCGATTACCCGGCGAGCAATGATTTCGACACCAGCACACCCGCCGGCGCAAGAGACGCGAGCGCCCACATCCAGTCGGTGGCCGCGAATTGCCCCAATACCCGCATGGTGCTCGGCGGATACTCCCAAGGCGCAGGGGTCATAGATCTATCCACCTCGGCAATGCCACCCGAGATTGCCAACCATGTCGCTGCCGCCGCCCTGTTTGGGGCGCCTAAGAGTGCATTCGCGGACTCACTGTCCCCCGGACCGCTGCCCACGATCGGTGCTCTCTACGCGGCCAAGACGATTGACTTGTGCGTGCCCAACGATCCGATCTGCTCCGACGGCTGGGACATGCGCGCGCACGTTGCATACATCGAGACTGGGATGGTCAACCAGGCCGCAACGTTCGCCGCTAGTCGCCTCTGACCATTGTCGGGCTGACAGGATTTGAACCTGCGACCACTTGACCCCCAGGCCGCCCGCATGTTCCGGCGTTACTGGCCGACACGTCGATTCGCGGGTAACGCCGCCGCGAAATCCTCGCAGATGTAGTCGGCTTCGAGCTCCTCGGCGACCGCCTTTGTCTTGGACGCCGTCGTTCGCCCCGGTGATGACGATGGTCCGCTTCAGCACCTCGATCGCACCCTTCGATCGCCGCCCGCCGAACTGAACCGTCTACTGGTAACCCTTACTGGTTATATCTACAGTAAGTACGGTCCGCTACTCATCGAAAGGCAATGCCTGTGACTTCAGCTCCTGGCACCGATAAGCGCCGCGTGGTTCATGTCGGCACCGGCATGACCGGAAGCGTGGCACTCCGCGCGATCATCGACGACCCCGCACTGGACCTGATCGGGGTCAAGGTGTCGTCGCCGACGAAGATCGGCACCGACGCCGGTCAACTGTGCGGCCGCCCCGATGTGGGCATCGCGGCGACGGGCGACGTGGCGGCAGTTCTGGATGCCAAGCCGGATTGCGTCGCCTACTGCGCGACAGCCGTTCGACGTGAAGACGAGGTGATCGCCGACATCGTCGGCTACCTGGAAGCCGGCATCAACGTCGTCACCATCGCCGCGATCCCGATGGTGTATCCGCAAGCAGCCCCTGCCAAATGGCGCGATCCGATCGAGCGTGCGGCTCGCAAGGGCGGCGCGACCTTCTACGCGACGGGGTGCGAACCCGGTTTCGTGAGCCTGAACCTGCCGACCGCCTTGCTGTCGGGTGCCGGTGTGATCGACTCCTACCGCATGGACGAGTACGCGCTCGACCTCGACTTGGCCTACCCGATCTGGGAAGTCCTCCATGAGTCGATGGGTTTCGGAAAACCTGACGGCCACGTTCCCATCCGCATTGCGGTAGGCAAGGTGAACAACGACTGGGAACCCGTCGTGCGCTACATCGCCGACACGTTGTCCGTCGACGTCGACAGGGTGGCGTTGCACTGGGAAACGATCCTCGCCCCACACGACCTCGACACTGCGCTCGGCGTGATCCCGGAGAACACGATCTGCGCTCACCGCTGGCAGCTGGCCGCGATGCACGACGAGCGGCCCGTGGTGTCGGTTCAATACTTCGCGACGGTGACCTCGACACCGTGGCCCGACACCTGGCCACGTCCAGCGCAACCCGGCCGGGGCGGAATGGTGTTCCGCATCGAAGGAAACCCCAACATGACCCTCGACCTCCGTCTCGACCCGGCACAAGACGACGCCACCAACCCCGGCGTCGCTGCAACGGCGATGGCAGCGATCAACGCGATACCTGCGGTCATCGATGCCCCGCCCGGACTCGTGCCCGAGCCACTGGCCGGTCCCTCGATCGTCACCCGCCAAACCCGCCGCTGACATGACAAAGCCGAAAACCGTTGACGTGTATTACGACCCGTTCGATTACGAGATCGACGACGACCTGTTGCGCGGGGTGGGCCAAGGTGCCGATCAGGACGCGATGAGGCAGCGGCGAGGCGTTCGCGCGATCTGGCGGGAGTAAGAAGGTGGAGGTGCAAGGTGCAACGCCGCGGCGACAATCTCGCCGACGAGCCCGAGGCTCGCTGACCGCGGACGCGATCGTGGAGACCGCCTTCGCGGTAGCAGCAGACGCATCAATCGACGAGCTGAGCATTCCATTGGTCGCCAAATCGCTGGGCGTAGGGGTAACCAGCATCTATTGGCACGTTCGCAACAAGTCAGAGCTTCTCGACGCCATGACCGATCGCGCGTTGCGCCGCAGCGGGTTGCCGGCCTTTGTCGAGTCGGACGATTGGCGCGAGTCGTTGATGGAGCACGCCCGCGGAGTGCGGCAGACGTTCCTCGGTAATCCGGTGTTGACGGATCTGATACTCATTCGAGGGGCCCTGAGCCCTTTGGCCCGACGGCTCGGCGCACAGGAGACGAAGAAAGCGATCGCCAGCATGATCGAAGGCGGGCTCGATGAGCATACGGCTCAGGAAACCTACTCGGCCGTCTCGGAGCTCGTCCGGGGTTCGGTACTTCTAGCGCGGTTGGCGCAGAGGCACAGCGCAGTACGTGTGGTGGAAGACGCCGATGACGGCGGGTTCGCTGATGCCGCACTGTCACAAGACGATCGAGCGTTCGAGCTCCTCTTGACGTCCGTGCTCGCCAACGTTCCTCGTCGGATCATTGAGTAAGTCGCCGGGCGTCTCGGTCTAAGCAGCTAAGACAGAGATAACCGAAGGGCAGCAGCTCGAAGCGCTTCGAGCGAAGGGGCGGTGAACCCTCCGGGTGGAACTCAAGTTGAGCTTCAGCATCGTCACCACCTCCTTAAAGCCGACGCCGACGATTCGAAAACCAGCGGACGCCTGCGAACGTCAGGGCGATGGGGTACGCATTGGGGTATCAGATGGATATAGGCACCATCCGAGCTCCGGAAAGTGCTTCTGACCTTGGTCGGGCTGACAGGATTTGAACCTGCGACCACTTGACCCCCAGTCAAGTGCGCTACCAAACTGCGCCACAGCCCGCGGTGCTGCCGGGATCGCCGGCAGCGACTCGAAAGCCTACCGCAAACCCCAGGCGCCTCACTAAACGGTCACGAGTCGATAGAGCCCGATCAAGCCCACCACGACGATCACTCCGCGCAGTGCATTCGGTGACAACCGCCGGCCGTAGTGTGCCCCCAAGAACCCGCCCACGAGGGACCCCGCCGCGATCAATCCCGCTGCCAGCCAGCTGATCCGGTCGAACGCGACGACGGTGTAGGCCACCGCCGCAACGATATTCACGACTAACGACAGCAGATTCTTCGCCGCATTCATCCGCTGCATGTCCTCCGGCAGCAGCGCGCCCATCGCTGCGATCAGCATGATGCCCTGCGCCGCCGTGAAGTATCCGCCGTAGACCCCGATCGCGAACGTCGCGAAGACCAACGTCGCCATCCGCCCCGGCGAAATGTGCTCCGCCGACCTGCCCGCCTCCTCGGCTCGCCGGCGTGCATACGCCTGAATCCGCGGCCCGACCACTACCAAGATCAGCGCGATGATCAGCAGCACCGGCACGACCTGCGTGAAGACCTTCTCCGGCAGGTGCAACAGCAGCCATGCGCCCAGCGCCGCGCCCGTCAGCGATGCAGGGAGCTGCCATGCCAACCGGTTCCACTGGCCCCGAAGCTCGCGCCGATAGCCCCAAGTGCCCGATGCGCTGCCGGCGACCAGACCCACGGCATTCGACATCGTCGACGTCACCGGCGGATACCCCAGCGCGACCAGTGTGGGGAATGTGATGAGCGTGCCCGAGCCGACGACGGCGTTGATGGCACCTGCTCCGACGCCCGCCAACGCGATCAGGATCATGTCGATGACGGGCACTTGTGCAACCCTAGCGAGAGCGCGCGCCCCGCTTCTCCCGCACCCTGACGTTGATCCTGATCGGGCTGCCCTCAAATCCGAACGTCTCGCGCAGCCGCCGCTCCAGGAACCGGCGATACCCGGCCTCCAAGAAGCCCGTCGTAAACAAGACGAACGTCGGCGGCCGCGCAGTCGCCTGGGTCGCGAACAAAATGCGCGGCTGCTTGCCACCACGCACCGGCGGCGGGTGAGCCGCGACGACCTCCTTCAAGAACGTGTTGAGCCGACCCGTCGACACCCGCGTGTCCCACGACTCCAGGGCCGTCTCCAACGCCGGCACCAGCTTCTGCACCGCCCGGCCCGTCTTCGCCGAGATGTTCACCCGCGGCGCCCATTGCAGCTGCGCCAGTTCACGGTCGATCTCTCGATCGAGCAGATAGCGACGGTCCTCGTCGACCAAGTCCCATTTGTTGAACGCCAGCACCAGCGCCCGGCCCGCCTCGATCACCATCGACAACACCCGCTGGTCCTGCTCGGTCAACGACTGCGACGCGTCGATCAGCACGATGGCCACCTCGGCCGCGTCGATCGCACCATGCGTTCGCACCGATGCATAGAACTCGTGCCCGCTGGCCTGCCCGACCTTGCGGCGCAAACCAGCCGTGTCGACGAACCGCCAAATCTTGCCGTCCATTTCGATCAGCGAGTCGACGGGGTCCACGGTGGTGCCCGCGACATCGTGCACCACCGAACGTTCATCGCCGGCAAGGCGATTCAGCAACGAACTCTTGCCCACATTCGGTTTGCCCACCAACGCAACTCGACGCGGACCTCCCCCGCCGGATGCCATCTCCGACACCGCCGGCAGCGCATCGACCACCGCGTCGAGCAGGTCCGCCACGCCGCGGCCGTGCATCGCGCTGACCGGATGCGGCTCCCCCAGCCCCAACGACCACAATTCTGCGGCGTCGGCCTCAGCGCGTTCGGTGTCAACCTTGTTGGCCGCCAAGAACACTGGCTTGCCTGACCGTTGCAGCAACCGCGCCGCCGCCTCGTCGGCCGTCGTCGCGCCCACGATCGTGTCGACCACAAAGATGATCGCGTCCGCAGTGCGCATCGCCACCGATGCCTGTTCGGCCACCAACTGCTGCAGGCCCTTTGCGTCCGGTTCCCATCCGCCGGTGTCCTGCACGACGAACCGTCGCCCCGACCACAACGCGTCGTACGAGACCCGGTCACGGGTGACTCCAGGCACGTCCTGCACGACCGCCTCACGGCGACCCAGGATTCGGTTCACCAAAGTCGACTTGCCGACATTCGGCCGGCCCACCACGGCCACCACCGGCGGCGGCGCAGCGGCTTCCTCGATAGCTTCGGCGACGTCTTCCGCGCCGAGCTCCCAATCGCTTTCTTCCGACCAGGTTCCGTCGGTCATCGCGACGCCCCGGCGCGCTGCTTCACGAACTCGAGCAGATGCGCGACGACCTCAGGCTCGGTCATGTCGCTGGTGTCGACCACCAATGCATCATCGGCCGCCCGCAACGGCGACACCGCACGCGTCGAGTCCAGATGGTCCCGCCGCTTCACATCGGCCAGCACCGCGTCGTAGTCAGAAGGCAACCCCGACGCGATGTTCTGGTCGTGGCGCCGTCGCGCCCGCTCCTCGGCCGACGCCGTCAGGAAGATCTTCACGTCCGCATCGGGCAGCACCACCGTGCCGATATCGCGGCCCTCGACGACGACGCTTCCCGGGCCTGCGGCCAGTTCGCGTTGAAGACCCACCAAACGCGCACGCACGGCCGGAACGGCCGACACCGCCGACACCGCTTTGGTTACCTCGTCGCCGCGGATTTCACCCGAAACATCTTCTGCGTCAAGGTAAGCCCGGTCTTCGTCGGGGTCGTAGCCGACCGACAGCGGTACATCTGCTGCGGCCGCTTCGATCCCCGGCGTGTCCTCCAAAGCCACTCCGGCTCTCAGTACCGCCAGCGTCACAATGCGATACATCGCGCCGGTGTCCAGATAGCGCGCGCCTAGCGATCGTGCCAAACCCCGTGACACCGAAGACTTCCCGGTTCCCGCGGGCCCGTCAATCGCGATCACCAGCGACCCGCTCACAGACCCACCGCCTTGTACAGCTCGCCGATCTCCTTGCGGCTCAACACCCTGATGCTGCCAGGTCGCTGATCACCCAGGGACACCGAACCGATATCGGTTCGCACCAATTCCTCCACCGGAAAGCCAACCTCCGCCAGCAGCCGGCGCACAATCCGCTTGCGTCCCTCGTGCAACGTCACCCGCACCAGGCTCTTGCCGGGCACCGCGTCCACCACCGCGAAATCGTCGACACGCGCGGGCCCGTCATCCAGCTCGACACCGTCTCGCAGCCTTCGGCCCAGCCCCCGCGGAACCTTGCCGGTCACCGTGGCCAGGTAGGTTTTCGGCACTTCGAACGACGGGTGCATCAAGCGGTGCGCCAACTCGCCGTCGTTGGTCAACAGCATCAGTCCTTCGGTGTCAGCATCGAGACGGCCGACGTGAAAAAGCTTCTTGTTCCCTCGAACTCGGTGCTCCACCAGATCGCCGACACACGGCCGGCCGCGGTCGTCGGACATCGTCGAGTGCATGCCCCGCGGCTTGTTGATCGCCAGATACACCAAGGTGTCGTCGAGCGTCACGCGCGCGCCGTCGACGCGGATCACCGACGCTTCCGGGTCGACGCGCGTACCAAGCTCGGTGACGACCCGGTCGTCGACCTCCACACGGCCGTCGAGGATCATCTTCTCGGCGACCCGGCGCGACGCAATTCCGGCCTGCGACAGCACTTTTTGCAGACGCACGCCCTCGGAGTCGGTCATCTCACTCCTGGTCCACGTCGAACGACATCGGCGCGTCGGCGGCCGGTGCACCGCTGAGCTTCATGAAACGTGGTTCTTCACCGAGGGTTTCGCTCAGATCGTCAATCATGTCGACGTCAGGCAACAGCGGGGCGATGTCCGGCAGATCGGCCAGCGACGTCAACCCCAGCCGTTCCAAGAACAGCTCCGTCGTCGCAAACGTCACCGCGCCTGTATCGGGATCGGTGCCCGCCTCGGTGATCAGCCCGCGTGCCAGCAGCGTGCGCATCACCGCGTCTACGTTCACGCCCCGCACCGCGCTGACGCGCGCCCGTGTCACGGGCTGCCGGTACGCCACCACGGCCAATGTCTCCAGCGCCGCCCGGGTCAGCTTCGAGCGGGCGCCGTCGAGCAATAGACGCTCGACATAAGGCGCGAACCGCGCGCGGGTGTACATCCGCCACCCCCCGCCGGCTACACGCAAATCAATGCCGCTCTCGCGGGCGTTGAGCTCCTCGGCCATCAGCTGCAGATTGGCCGCGACCCGGTACGCCGGTTGCTCGGTCGCCACGGCGAGCTGATCCACGGTCACGGGCGTGTCAACCACCAACAGCAGAGCTTCGAGCGCCGCGCCTAGTTCGGAATCCTCGAGCTCAGGCGCGGTTGCCACGTCGATGCCCAGGTCCAAGTCCGTGGGAATCTCGGTGGGCACGTCATCACTCATATTGGTCTACTTCCGCCGCCAGGTGGTCATTGGTTGGCCGTTCGCCGGTCCACGAAATCTGGAGCACACCAAGCGGTTCTGATTGTTCGAATGCTACCGCCCGGGCCCGATACAGCTCGAGCAGCGCCAGGAACCGGCCGACGATCTCGATCGGCGCCGCACAATCGGCCACCAGGTCGCGAAACGACGCCCACTGCCCGATCCCGCGGCTCTCCAGCAGCGACATCAGGTTGGCGACCTGTTCGGGCACCGACACGACGACCTGGTGCAGATGCTCGGTGCCCACGGTGGGCACCGGTCGCGGGGTGAACGCCGTCGCCGCGATCTGCGCGAACGCCTCGGCGTCGACGCCGATCATCACCTCGGGCAGCAGCTCTTCGTAGCGCTTCTCCAGCGATACCGATCGTGGATAGCTGCGCAGCGCCGCCGCCTCCAGCTCGGCGAACATCACCGCGACGTGTTTGAACGCCCGATACTGCAGTAGCCGCGCGAACAGCAGGTCGCGGACCTCGAGCAGCGCGAGATCCTCCTCGTCGTGCACCTCGCCCGCCGGCAGCAGCCGCGCGGCCTTGAGGTCCAGCAGCGTGGCCGCGACGACGAGGAACGCCGTCGTCTCATCGAGCTCCATCTGCGGACCGATTGCCTTGGTGTACGCGATGAACTCGTCGGTCACCTGGTGCAGCGCCACCTCGGTGACGTCGAGGCGGTGCGCGAAGATCAGCTGCAACAGCAGATCGAATGGGCCCTCGAAATTACTGAGCCGGACCTGGAAGCCTGTCTGCTGATCCGGTTCTGCTTCTGCGTTCACGCGCCGAACCGGTCGATGACCTCGCGTGCCAACGATCGATACGCTTCGGCCCCACCGGATTTCGGCGCCCACGTGGTGATCGGCTCGCCCGCGACACTGGTCTCGGGGAAACGCACCGTACGGGTGATGACAGTGTCGAACACCAGGTCGCCGAACCGCTCCAGCACACGAGCCATCACTTCGCGAGAGTTCACGGTGCGCGGGTCGTAGCGGGTGATCAGGATGCCGCTGATCGACAGCTTCGGGTTCAGCCGGTCGTGCACCTTGTCGACGGTGTCCGTCAGCAAGGCCAGCCCGCGCAGCGAGAAGTATTCGCACTCCGTCGGGATGATGACGCCGTCGCTGCACGCCAGCCCGTTCACGGTGAGCAGGCCGAGCGACGGCTGGCAGTCGATCAGGACGTAGTCGTAGCGGTCCAGCACCGGATACAGCGAGCGCGCCAGCGACTGCTCGCGGCCCACCTCGTTGACCAGCTGAATCTCCGCGGCCGACAAGTCGATGTTGCTGGGCACCAGGTCCATACCTGGAACCCGGGTGTGGATCAGCACATCGTCGATGGATACCCGCGGCTCCACCAGCAGGTTGTGGATGGTGTGCTCGAGCTCGTAGTGCGGCACGCCCAGCCCCGCCGACAGCGCGCCCTGCGGGTCGAGGTCCACCAGCAGCACCCGGCGGCCGTACTCGGCGAGGCTGGCGCCCAGGTTGATCGTCGAGGTCGTCTTGCCGACGCCGCCCTTCTGGTTGCACATCGCGATGACCTTGGCGGGCCCGTGCACATTCTTCGGCTTGGGCTCGGGAATGGTCCGCGGCGGGCGGCCGGTCAGACTCGTGGTGTCTGCCGTTCCGGCGCTCGCTCCGTCGTCGGTCATACCCGACCATCGCTGGTCAGACAACCCACAGACATCGCGAACATCCGGGCAAGTTTAACGGTGCGCGCTTTCCTGGTCTGGCAGACCCGCGGGCAACCTGTAACCAATCTGCCTGGCCCGAAGCCTAGGGTGGCAGCCATGAGCCTGAAGACACGGTTGCCGTTCCTTCGCTGGTCGTTGTGGCGAGGCGCGCTGGGGATGCCGGGCTTCCTCAAGAGCGGTCAGATCGGCGACGGCCGCGAGGAGGCGTGTGCCGCGTTCGTCGAGGCGCATGCCCGCCGCGGTGACATCGACGACGTGCTGGCAACCATCGACAAGTTCGCGTACGAGAAGTCACTGTTGATGAACGTCGGCGACGAGAAAGGCGCACTGCTCGACGCCGCTGTGCGCCGCGCCGACGCTCGCATCGCCCTGGAACTCGGCACCTACTGCGGCTACGGTTCGCTGCGCATTGCCCGTGCGGCGCCGTCGGCCACGGTGTATTCGGTCGAATTCGCCGCCGCGAATGCCGAAGTGGCCCAGCGTATTTGGAGGCACGCGGGCGTCGATGACCGCATCACGTGTGTGGTTGGGACCATCGGCGACGGTGGCCGCACGCTCCAAGCGCTTGCCACCGAGCATGGTTTCGCTGAAGGCACCGTTGACCTGTTGTTCATCGACCACGACAAGGCCGCGTACTTGCCGGATCTGCAGAGCATCCTCGACCGCGGCTGGCTGCATCGGGGTTCGATCGTCGTGGCCGACAACGTCCGGATTCCCGGCGCGCCCAAGTACCGCGAGTACATGCGCGAGCAGCAGGGCAAGCTGTGGAACACCGTCGAGCACAAGACCCACGTCGAGTACCAGACGTTGCTCGGCGACCTGGTGTTGGAGTCGGAGTATCTCGGCTAGCGCAGTTCGTTGGCGATCCGTTTGGCCATCCGCTTGGACTGCTTGGCCATGTAGCCGATCAACGACGGCCGGGTGTCGTAGCCCAGAAAGCGCAGCCCCTGCGCCGCAGGGCGGTGGCCCTGAGCGACCGGCTTGCCGTTCGCGTCGAGCACGCCGAGGTGTCCGACCAACGGCTCCAGACCGCGCCCGTAGCCCGTCGCAAGCACGACGGCGTGTGCGTCGAGCCGGGATCCGTCCGCCAAGACGACCTTGTCGCCGTCGAACGAGTCGACGGTCGCGGTCACTGCGATGGATCCGTCCTTGACCGCGTCGATCACGTCCATGTCGACGATCGCGGGCACCTGGCCGAGGCGCTTCACGAGCGAGAACAGGCCCTCGTCGGGGATAGGCAATCCGAATTCGCTGAGATCGCCGAGATCCGCGAGACGCGCCTTGCGGCTGATCGCGTCGGAGATCCGGACCGGTGCCCGAAACAGCGGACGCGCGATCAGATCGCCCGGCAGCCCACCGGGCAGCGACCGCAGCATGATGTTCGGCGGAGTGCGGACCGCCAGCCACACCTTGGCCGCTCCGCCGGTGGCGAGATCGTGTGCGATCTCCATACCCGATGAGCCGCAGCCGACCACCATCACGTTCTGGCCCAGGAAGGGCTCCGGATTGCGGTACGCCGACGAATGCAGCACCTCGCCCGCGAACTGCCCAGGCCATTGTGGCAACCGCGGAGTGTGCGCATTGCCGTTGGCCACCACGACCTGACGGGCGTCGATATCGCCTGCCGAGGTCGACAGCTTCCATCCGTCGCGGCGGCGATCGATACGCTCGACCTCGATGCCCAACCGCAAGTCGATTCCCTGTTCACGGGCATGCCGGTCGAGGTGGGCGACGACGTCGTCGCGGCTGGGGAACATCGGGGTTCCCCGTGGATACCGCCGATTCGGCAAGTGTGAAAACGGTCTGCCGGTGTTCAGCTTGAGCCGGTCGTATCGCCCGCGCCACGCCGAACCCACTTCGTCGGCCCGGTCGATCAGCAGCGGTCGCACGCCCCGGTCTCGCAGGCTGACCGCCACCGCTACGCCTGCAGGGCCGGCTCCAATGACGGCAACATCGGTCATACCCGACTCCAACGATCGACGGCTACAAGCCGTTCAACGCGCCCGTGGATGCGCGCCGGCCCAGACCTCTCGCAGCGCATGCACGGTCACCATCGTGTAGATCTGCGTGGTCGTCACCGACGCGTGGCCGAGCAGCTCCTGCACGACGCGTACGTCGGCGCCGCCGTCCAGCAGATGGGTCGCGAACGAATGCCGCAGCACGTGCGGCGAAACCGCGGCGGTGATGCCTGCCCGCTCCGCGGCGTCCTGCAGCACCTGCCACGCACTCTGGCGCGACAGCCGTCCGCCTCGCGCATTGAGGAAGATCGCCGGTGTTCCCTTGCCGCGACGGGCCAGATCCGGGCGTCCGCGAACCAGATACGCGTCGAGCGCGGTGACGGCCGGGCGGCCGATCGGCACCAGCCGCTGCTTGCCGCCCTTGCCTCGCAGCAGCACCGACCGGGCGGTCGTGTCGATGTCGTCGAGGTCGAGGCCGACGGCTTCGGAGATTCGCGCACCGGTCGAATACAGCAGCTCGAGCAGCGCCCGGTTGCGAAGTGTCAGCGGCCCGTCGGCCTCGCTGTCTCCGCCGGCGCCGTCGAGCAGGGCCAGCACCTCGTCGATGGTCAGGCTCTTGGGCAGACGCCGGCTCGGCGTCGGTGGCTTGACCGCGCGGGCCACGTCCGCCTCGGTGAGGCCCTCGGACGCGGCGAAGCGATGCAGTCCTCGTACGGCGATCAACGCGCGGGCCGCGGACACCGCCGACAGCGGCGTGGCTCCGGTATCGGGGTCGCCGCGGCGCAGCGAGACGAGGAAATCGCTGACGTCGGATTCGGTGACCCGACCCAGATCGTCGATCCCCCGCGACGTCAGATGTTCGGCATAGCGGCGCAAGTCGCGGCGGTACGAGCTCAACGTGTTGGTGGCGACGCCGCGTTCGATGGTCAGGTGGTCGAGGTAGCCCTGGAGCTGGTCATCGAGCGCGGAGCGGAATGTGGTCATTTGTGCGCCTGTCGACCGGAGAACGCCTTCGACCTGTCCATCCACGGGGTGTCGACGGGGCGCAGCGACGACGGATCCTCGACGTCGTGGGCGGCCAGAATGCCAGCCACCGCAATGGAATTGACGATTTCACCGTCCAGCACCATTCGCCTGGCCTCTTCGAGGGAAAACCACTTCACCTGCAGGTCGGCTTCCTCGTCGTGGGCGTCCGGGCGCCCGACGTCGGTGATACCGGTCGCCAGATACACCCGCACGCTTTCGTCGCTGAAGCCCGGCGCCGACACCAGATCGACCAGGACCCGCCACTCAGCGGCCTCCAACCCCGCCTCTTCTTCGAGTTCGCGGGCGGCGGTGATGTGCGGCGGTTCACCGCCCAGGTCGAGTAGGCCGGCGGGCAGTTCCCACAACCGTCGACCGACAGGATGGCGGTACTGATAGACCATGACGACGTTGTTGTCCTCGTTCATCGCGAGGACGGCCACCGCGCCGTAGTGCTCGATGACTTCCCGCTTCGCGACGTTGCCGTGTGGCATGCGCACGTCGTCGATGCGAAGGGCGAAAATCTTTCCGATGTAGAGGGTTTGGGAGTTGACCGTCTCGAAATCGTGCTCAGCCACGGGCCGCCGGCTCTTGCAGCAGTTGCCCGACATTGTCGGGATGCTCGGCGCCGTTGGACCGCTGTTCGGGAATCTCGACCGGTAGCCGCTCTTCGGCCTTGTACTCCAGCGACGCTCCGATGAACGCGACGAAAAGCGGATGCGGCCGGGTGGGCCGGCTCTTCAGCTCAGGATGCGCCTGCGTGCCGACGATGAAGGGATGGACGTCGGCGGCATATTCGACGAACTCGACCAGGTGTCCGTCCGGTGACGTGCCGGAGAACCTCAACCCGCTTTCGGCGATGCGGTCACGGTATTCGTTGTTCACCTCGTAGCGGTGTCGGTGCCGCTCCGACACCTCCGTCGTGCCATAGGCCTGCGCCACAATGGAATCCGGCTCTAGCACCGCGGGATAGGCGCCCAGCCGCATAGTGCCGCCCAGGTCGGCCTCACCGGCGACCGCGTCGCGTTGATCGGCCATCGTGGAGATCACCGGATCGGGTGTCTTCGGATCGAACTCGGCGGAGTTCGCCTCGGTCAGACCCACCGACCTGGCCGCCTCGATCACGATGCACTGCAAGCCGAGACACAGTCCGAGCACGGGCAGGCCGCGCTTGCGGGCGTGGCGGATGGCGCCGATCTTGCCTTCGATGCCGCGGATGCCGAAGCCGCCGGGGATCAGGACTCCGTGGACATCGGACAGGGCGGCGGCGGCGCCGTTCTCGGTTTCACAGTCATCGGACGCCACCCACCGCATCTCCACTTTGGCGCGATGCTTGAACCCGCCGGCCCTCAGTGCCTCGGCAACCGAAAGGTAGGCGTCGGAGAGGTCAATGTACTTGCCTACCAACGCGATCCGCACAGTCTCCTGCGGTTCGTGCACACGCTCGAGCAGGTCGTTCCACTGGGTCCAGTCGACGTCACGGAACGGCAGGTTCAACCGGCGAACCACGTACGCGTCGAGCTCTTCACGATGCAAGACCTTGGGGATGTCGTAGATCGACGGGGCGTCGGGCGTCGAGATGACGCCGTCGATGTCGACGTCGCACATCAGCGCGATCTTGTTCTTCAACGGCTCGGGGACGTCACGGTCGCAGCGCAGGATCAGCGCGTCGGGGGTGATACCGATGCTGCGCAGTGCGGCCACCGAATGCTGCGTGGGCTTGGTCTTGAGTTCGCCCGAGGGCGCCATGTAGGGCACCAGCGAGCAGTGCAGGAAGAAGCAGTTCTCGCGGCCAACCTCGTGCCGGACTTGCCGGGCGGCTTCCAGGAATGGCAGGGACTCGATATCGCCGACGGTGCCGCCGATTTCGGTGATCACCACGTCGGGCCGGTTGCCATCGGAGTCGGCCGCGGCCATCGCCAGGATGCGGCTCTTGATCTCGTCGGTGATGTGCGGGATCACCTGGACCGTGTCGCCGAGGTATTCGCCGCGGCGTTCCTTGGCGATCACCGACGAATACACCTGTCCCGTTGTGACATTGGCCGACCCCGACAGGTTGCGGTCGAGGAACCGCTCATAGTGTCCGACGTCAAGATCCGTCTCAGCGCCGTCCTCGGTGACGAACACCTCGCCGTGCTGGAACGGATTCATGGTGCCCGGGTCGACGTTGAGATAGGGGTCGAGCTTTTGCATCGTCACCTGCAGGCCCCGCGCGGTCAGCAGCTGCCCGAGGCTAGATGCCGTCAGGCCCTTGCCGAGTGAAGAAACGACGCCACCGGTGACGAAAAGGTGCTTGGTGGCGGTTTGCGGGTGCTTGCGTAGCGCTGGCAAGAGCAACCTCCGTGACGACGGGCAGGGCTTACTTTTCTGAGCGGGAGCCCAGCTCGGGGCCTGCCGACCCACGGAACCCCACCTTAACACCGACGCCGACAAGGCGTCGCTGACACGCCATTGACTGGGGACCCCAGCTCGCTAGGGGACTATTGCGGGATGGTTACCGACGATGCGCCATGGCCGATGCCGTACTGACCGGATCGGCCGCCGCTGATCAGGTCGCTCAGCGCGAGCACTGTGGTGATCTTGCCTGCTTCGCTGTCGGCGTCGTCGACCGTGCTGACCGCGGCGCTAAGGCCGGGGTCGGACCTCGTCACGGACACCGCAGCGGTGCCGGATGCCGAGCCGTCCCGCCCGGCGATCACGGTGCCTGCGCCGTGGGGAGCCAGTCCGGCCGCGAAGCGGGCGACGGTGGCGCCCTGGTTGCCTGCGTCGTCAGCCAGTCCCCCACCGGTAACGATCAACGCGGTGTTCGCCGCGCTGATGCGCTGATTGCCGTACGTCACAAAACCGGTGTCGCGCAGTGCCGCCAGCACGGTGTCACGGGCAGCGTCGTCAACGACCTGCACCTTCGGATCCCTGTTGATCAGCAACGCAATTCCCAGCAGATCGCCGGCCTGCGACCCCTGATCGACCGACTTCGTGCTCAGCTGTGTGCCGGCGGGCACGATCGGCGAGTTCACCACGGACAGCAGCTTCTCGGCGGAGTTGGCGTTGACGAATTCCTCCGTAAACGCGATCGTCCCGGTGACCGTTCCGCCTGCCTGGCCGACCATCCGCGACAACGCGTCGACGTCGTCGTCATGGACGTCCGGAGTACGGAAAAGCACAACGGATTTACCCGCGAGCGCGTCATGCAATATGCGCGGTGACATCTGCGCGTCGAAATCGCCTGCAGCATTGAGCTTTTCGTTCAGCGCATTCTTGTCGTCGGTGAGCGTGTTGATCTCGTTTTGCAGCTCGTGCTTGTCGTCACGCAGCCCGGAGAGCAGCGTGTTGGACAGCAGACCCGAGCCCAAAGCTACCCCGATGGCAAGGGCGAGGAACACCGCTGCAAGCGAAATCGCATGTGTCCGTAGGGAAATCACTGTGACCCCTTAGGTGACCAGACCCTGAACCCACAGCGAGAACCGATTCCAGTAGTCGACGACCCAGTCGAGCACCGCGGCGTCGGCACGCGAAACCCACAATGCGGCGATCACCGCGATGAGCATCGCCAGCACAAGCATGGCGATGGCCCCTCCGGACACCCGGCTGCGGTACAGGGTGGCGACGGCCTTGGCGTCGACCAGCTTCTCGCCGACCTTGAGCCGGGTCAGGAAGGTCGACGGGTTGCTCTGCTGCCGCGACCGGTCGAAGAACTCCTCGATGCTCGCGGAGTGGCCGGCGGTGACGATCAACGCAGCGCCGTGGTGATCGCACAGCAGCAGCGCCAGGTCGGCGGCCGATCCTGCGGCGGGGAACGTCATCGCTCCCACGCCGAGGTCTTGGATCCGTTCCAGCCCGGCGGCATGCCCGTCGGCGTCAGCCGGCAGCACCACCTGCGCCCCGCACCGCAGCACCTCGGCGCTCATCTTGTCCGGGTCCCCGACGATGAGCTGCGGGCGATACCCGGCCTTGCGCAGTACGTCGGCGCCGGTACCGACACCCACCAGAACCGGCTGATACTCCTTGATGAATGGCTTGAGCGCCTTCAGGTCGATCGCGGCGCTGGGTTCCTCGGCGACGATCACGACGTGGCGGCGGTTGACGTCCACATCGATGTCGGGGATGCCGATGCCGTCGATCAGCAGCGGGCTCTCGCTGCGGATGAACTCGATCGTGTTGCCGGCGAATGCCTCCAGATGGGCCACCAGACCGCTCTTGGCCTCGTGCATCAGCTCGTGAATCTCGTGATCGGTGCGCTCGGTTCCCCGGATCAGCCGGCGATCGCCGGAGTACACACCGCCGTCGTGCAGGCGGACGCGTGCGCCGTCCTTGACCTTCTTGAACACCTCAGGCCCGGTGTCGTCGATCAGCGTGATGCCGTTGGCGACCAGCACCTCAGGGCCGAGGTTGGGGTAACGGCCGGAAATCGACGGGGACGCGTTGACGACCGCGGCGACGTCGGCTTCCACGAGCGCATCGGCGGTGATCCGGTCCAGATCCAGGGCGTCGATGACGACGATGTCGCCGGCGCCGATACGTCGCAGAAGTCGGTCGATGTCGCGGTCCACTCGGGCCGTGCCGGTGATGCCCGGCCGTGAGCTCGCAGTACGGGTAAGCAGCGCTGACATCTTCATGGGGCCGATTCTGTCGAGGAACGACTCCCAAAACTGGGAGGCGCGCCGTAACACCAGTCACATAGGTATCTATTGTCACATCCGCAACAGGCCTGGCTACGCCGTCGTGAGCGGCAATACGGGGCTCTAGTCGGCGTTGGCGTCTGCCTGCGCGGCGTCAAGCAGCTCGCGGGCGTGCGCGCGACCGCTGTCGGATTCGCCGAGGCCGGCGAGCATGCGCGCCAGTTCGGCCACGCGGTCGTCGTCGTCGAGGCGGCGTACCCCGCTCGACTTGTTACGGCCGCTCCCACTGTCAACGACGAGGTGAACGTCGGCGTACGCAGCAACCTGCGGGAGGTGGGTGACGACGATGACCTGGTGGGTCCTGGCGAGGCGGGCCAGGCGACGCCCGATCTGCACCGCAGCGCGGCCGCCGACCCCGGCATCGACCTCGTCGAACACCATCGTCGTACCTTCGGCGGACGCGGCCAAGACGACCTCCAGCGCGAGCATGACGCGGGATAGCTCGCCGCCGGAAGCGCTCTTGCTCAACGGCAGCACGTCGGTGCCGCGGTGTGCGGCGAAGCCGAACTCGACGGCATCGACACCATCGTGCCCCGCGTGCACGACCGTGCCCGACTGCAGGGTGAGCGGCGCGGAGTCCTCAGCACGGGCGGGCAGCGTGTCGACGGAGACCGTGAATGCGGCATCGGCCATCGCCAGGCCCGACAGCTCGCCGGTGACGGCCTTCGCGAGACCCTTGGCGGCCTTGGTCCGCGCCTTGGTGAGTTCGGTTGCGGCATTGACGACTTTTGCCTCGAGTTCACCGACGCGACGTTCGAGCTCGGCCAACGCCTCCTCGGACACATCCAGCTGCGCCAGACGTTCGCGTGACTCGCGCGCCCACTCCAGGACACCGTCGATATCGGGAGCGTACTTACGGGTCAGGGTGCGCAGTTCGCCCTGCCGGGCGAGCTTGTTCTCCAAAGTGCTGGCATCACTGGGCAATTCGGCGAGATAGTCGCTGAGTTCGGTGGACACGTCGGCGATGATCGCCAGCGCGCCGGTGAGCTGCTCGGCCAGCGCACGCAGGGCGTCGTCGTCGGTGGCGTCCAGGGCGGACTTCGCTTGGCCGACACCGTTGACGGCAGAGGCACTGCCGGTGTCGGAGTCGTCGGCGCCGGAGAGCGCAGCGCGCGCGGTTTGAGCGGCTTCGCGCAGTGCGTCCAGTTCTGACAGCCGCCGGATGTCGCTGACGAGCGCATCGTCCTCACCGGGTTGCGGTGAGACGGCGTCGATTTCGTCGAGGCCGAACTTGAGGCGGTCGGCCTCCTGCGCCAGCTCGCGCGCCCGCTGCTTGCGGTGTTCGAGGTCGCGCCGGGCGGCGAGCCAGTCGTCGCGTACGGTTCGGTAGCGCTTGAGCTGCGTTTCGACGTCGGCGAACCGGTCGAGTGCTGCGCGCTGCTCGTCGGGCCGCATCAGCCGCAGCTGGTCGTTCTGGCCATGCAGTGCAAGCAATTCGGTGGTGAACGTGGACAGCGACTTCGCCGGCACACTGCGACCGCCGAGGTAAGCGCGCGACGGCCCGTCACGGCTGACCGAACGCGCGGCGATGATGCTGCCGTCGTCGTCGCGTTCGGCGCCTGAGGAATCGAGGATCGTGTCGACGTGCTCAGCCACGCCGTCGGCGAGTTCTGTTGTGGTGAACCGTCCTTCGACTACCGCGCGGGCGGCGCCGGAGCGCACCCGGGTGGCGTCGGCGCGGGCGCCGCCGAGTAGGTGAAGACCCGTCACGACCATCGTCTTGCCGGTGCCCGTTTCGCCGGTGAGCACGGTCAGCCCGCGGTCGAACTCGGCAGTGGCGGTGCTGATCGCGCCCAGCGACTCGATGCGAATCTCGGCTAGCACTACTGTCCGCGCCACCCCGTGACCGGCAACCGGAACTTGCGCACCAGCCGGTCGGTGAACGGCGCGCTGTCCAGCCGCACCCACTTGAGCGGAGTGCCGCAGCGCGTGACCTCCAGCCGGCCGCCGGCGGGTACCACCATCTCGCGCCGCCCGTCGCAGAACACCAGCGCGTCGTGCCCGCCAGGCTCCACCTCGATCGCGATCGCGGCATCCGGACTGGTGACCATCGGCCGGGCGAACAGCGCGTGGGCGTTGTTGGGCACCACCAGGATTGCCTCTAGGTCCGGCCAGACGATGGGGCCGCCGGCGGAGAAGGCCCACGCGGTCGACCCGGTGGGCGTCGCCACCAGCACGCCGTCGCAGCCGAACGACGACACCGGCCGTCCGTCGACCTCCAAGACAGCGCCCAGCACACCGAGCCGCGGCCCCTTTTCCAGGCTGGCCTCGTTGAGCGCCCAACCGCGGTCGACGATGTTGCCCTCTGCGCGCACCACGACGTCGAGGGTCATACGCTCTTCGACGCGGTAATCGCGTTTGATGACATGCTCGAGCACCGCGTCGATGTGATCGGCCTCGGCCTCGGCAAGGAAGCCGATACGGCCTAGATTGACGCCCAGCACCGGGATTTCGACGTTGCGGGCCAGCTCGGCGGCGCGCAGAAACGTTCCGTCACCGCCGAGAACGAGGACCAGTTCGCACCCTTCGGCGGCACGCTCATCGGCGTCGACGACCTCGATCTCGACACCGAGCGCCCGCATATCGTCGGGCGACAGGTGTACGGGCCCACGATCGACGGCTTCGGCCGACAGCACCCGCAGCCCAATTCCGTTGTCGCCGAGCACCTTTTCCACCCGGCGAGCGACCTCGGTGACCTCATCGCGGCCGGTATGCACCACGAGCAGAATGTTGCGCTCACAGGTCATTGGGGACCCTCCGCGATTGCCTTACGCACCGCGTGTTCGAGATGCTCACCACGGAGCGGGTTTTCGGTGCTGGCACGCAGCCGCAAGAAGTATTCGACGTTGCCGGACGGGCCAGGCAGCGGGCTGGCGGTGATGTCGACGGTGTGCCAGTGCAGTTCGGCGGCCCGCCGAGCGACGGCGAGCACGGCGTCCGCCCGCAACTGCGGGTCGGTGACGACGCCACCCGCCCCCACGCGGTCCTTGCCGACTTCGAATTGCGGCTTCACCATCGGAACGATATCGGCGTCCTCTGACGCGCACGCGGTCAGCGCTGGAAGCACAGTGGCCAGCGAGATGAATGAGAGGTCGGCAACAACCAGGTCGACACGGCCGCCGATCGCTTCTGCGGTCAGCTCCCGGACGTTGGTGCGCTCGAGCACCGTCACGCGTGGGTCGTTGCGCAGGGACCAGGCCAGCTGGCCGTAGCCGACATCGGCGGCGACCACCTCGCGGGCGCCGCGATCGAGCAGTACCTCGGTGAACCCGCCTGTCGAGGCGCCGGCGTCCAGGCAGCGTAGGCCGTCGACGGGTAAGCCGAAGGCGTCGAGCGCCCCGATGAGTTTGTGGGCGCCGCGCGACACCCATGAGCGCTCGTCGGCTCCCTCCACCGTGAGGGCGGCGCTGACCGCGATCGCGGTTGCGGGCTTGGCCGCGGGCATTCCATCGATGGTGACGCGTCCGGCGCCGATCAACTCCGCGGCCTGTTGGCGAGATCGCGCTAGGCCGCGCCGCACCAGTTCGGCGTCAACACGTGCGCGCCGGGTCACGTGGGTTCAGCCTTTCTCGACCGATTCCAGCGCTCGCACCAGCAAGTCGTGGGCTTCCTCGAGCCGCGCCGCGATGGTGTCGATGTCGGATTCGGCGAGTTGGTCGAAGTTCGAGCCCTCCTGCGCGGGGTCTGGCACGTCTGCCAGCAGTTCCGCGATCTGGGCGCGAATCTGATCGGGGTCGGTACTCATATCGGTGTTCACGCTAGCCGATTTGACGGGGTGAGCAGGGACCAGCGTTGCATGGCCTGTCGCGCGGTGTCGTCGCCCGCCAGCAGCGTCACGGGCCGCCCGTCGAGGTTGGCGTTCCAGACTGCGCTGGCGGTGGCGCGCACGACGGATAGCGGGTCGCCTGGGTCCCGGCCGGTTGATTGCACCGTCACGGCCGAGGGGCCCACGTCGACGTACCAGGCCGGGTGAGGCGCAATCCGCAGATTGTCCGCCCGGGCGTACAGCGAGCGGAGGTCTTCGGCGATGTAGTTCGGCCGCTGGCCGACCGTCGCGCGGACAGTGTCGAGCGCAGTGCTGACACCGCAGAGCACGAGCAGGCTGGGCAGGCCAGCGGCGTTGGCGCCGGCGATGTCGGTGTCGAGGCGATCACCGACCACGAGCGGCGTGCGAAACTTTCCGCGCGCCAACGCATCCGTGAGCAGCGTCGGCTCCGGCTTGCCGGCGACCTGCGGTTCGCTGTCGGTGGCCGCGCGCAGGGCCGCGACCATCGCACCGTTTCCGGGAAGCAGGCCTTTCTCGGACGGTAGCGTCTTGTCGACGTTCGCCGCTATCCACAGTGCGCCGCTGCGAATGGCCAGCGCCGCTTCCGCGAGGTCCGACCATCCGGTCTGTGGCGAATGTCCCTGGACGACGGCGACGGGACCGTCAGACCATTGCCGGACGGGTTTGAGCCCGACCCGCCGTACCTCGGCGGCAAGGGAATCGGTGCCGACGACGAGAACTCGCGCGCCCGCCTGCAACTGCTCCTGAAGCAGTCGCGCCGCGGTCTGAGCGCTTGTGACGATGTCGTCGGGTTGGGCCGAGAAGCCCATCTCGCAAAGATGTTGAGCGACTTCGGCGGGTCCGCGCGAGGCGTTGTTGGTGACATACAGCGTGCGCGATCGGACTACGGCGAGGGTTTCGACGGCACCGTCCGTCGGTTCGTGGCCCCGGAACACGGTGCCGTCGAGGTCGAGCAGTAGGCAATCATGTTCCAGCGCAAGGGTGCTCACGCTCACGTCAGGACAACTCCGTGATCCGGTCCTCGGCGTCGGTCACGCCGTCGATGTCCGCGGCCGCGGCTTTGAGGAACCATTGCAGTGAATCTTCCTTGCGGTCCAGCGCCAGCAGCGTCTCGGCGTATGCGTAGAACAGCCGCGCCGCAGTCTGCCCAGTGCCCGCCGGATCGAGTTGTGGCGTCGACAGGATCGCCAAGGCCTGCTCGTGTTGTCCAAGATCGGAGCGCGCGCCGGCCACGACGATGCGCAACTCGTCGGCGGCGTCGCCGGTAAGCGCTGCGGCTTCGGGAGTGCGGGCCAGCTCGACTGCACGTTCGGGACGGCCGACGCCGCGCTCGCAGTCGGCGATCAGCGGCAGCAACGGAGACCTGCTGCCCATTCGGCGTGCAGCACGTAGTTCAGCGAGGGCTTGGGCCCAGTCGCCGCAGTGGTAGGCCGCGATTCCGACGGCCTCGCGGACTGCCGCGATGCGACCAGAGCGGGCGCGGGCAGCACGCGCGTGCTCGAGCGCGGCCTCGGGATCCTCGTCGAGGAGTTCACCGGCAGCGACCAGGTGCCGCGCCACGATATCGGCCGTGGTGCGATCCAAAGTGGTTAGCTCGCCGCGGATTTCGGGCGACAGCTGCTTGGCTTCAACTTCGGGAGGAATCGGCGGACCCTGGTGGCGCGCGGTGTCGCCCTCGGGATTCGGCTGCGAGCGGCGGGCCCGGTCGGGGCCCGACGAACGGGGAGCCGAACGTTGATCACGCGGCCCTCGTCGCGGCGCGCCGGCGTCTGAGCCGCGTCTTGGACGGCGCTCGTTGCTTCCGCCCTGCCTGTCGTGGACCACGTATGCCTTTCTACCTGATGAGGCCGGAATTGAGAATTCGAAATCCATTGCGGCCAAATAGAATCACCCCCCACGCAATTGTGGGGGGTGATCCTAATTTGTGTTCGGCGGTGTCCTACTTTTCCACCCGGGTTGGGTAGTATCATTGGCGCTGGCAGGCTTAGCTTCCGGGTTCGGGATGGGTCCGGGCGTTTCCCTGCCGCTATTGACCGCCGTAACTTTATTCACTTTTTTTGAAGTGCCCACTGTGTGTGGTGGGTGGTGTTATTTGGTGGTGGGGCGCAGTGGTTTGATGCGCGTGGATTTTTGGTGTGGTTGCGAGTTTGTGGGTAAGTTTTCGGCCGGTTAGTGCCAGTTCCCTGAACTTATTGCTAAGTGTGTAGGTCTGGTCTATTGATCCCGTGGTCTGCGGGGGGCCTTATCCCACTTGATGGGTGAGAAGCCTGGTCTTGGAGGGGGTTTCCCGCTTAGATGCTTTCAGCGGTTATCCTGTCCGAACGTGGCTATCCAGCGGTGCCCCTGGTGGGACAACTGGTGGACCAGAGGTTCGTCCGTCCCGGTCCTCTCGTACTAGGGACAGGTTTCCTCAAGCTTCTGACGCGCGCGGCGGATAGAGACCGAACTGTCTCACGACGTTCTAAACCCAGCTCGCGTGCCGCTTTAATGGGCGAACAGCCCAACCCTTGGGACCTGCTCCAGCCCCAGGATGCGACGAGCCGACATCGAGGTGCCAAACCATCCCGTCGATATGGACTCTTGGGGAAGATCAGCCTGTTATCCCCGGGGTACCTTTTATCCGTTGAGCGACACCCCTTCCACTCGGGGGTGCCGGATCACTAGTCCCGACTTTCGTCCCTGCTTGACATGTTCGTCTCGCAGTCAAGCTCCCTTGTGCACTTACACTCAACACCTGATTGCCGTCCAGGTTGAGGGAACCTTTGGGCGCCTCCGTTACATTTTAGGAGGCAACCGCCCCAGTTAAACTACCCGCCAGGCACTGTCCCTGAACCGGATAGACGGTTCGAGGTTAGAGGCCCAATACGATCAGAGTGGTATTTCAACAATGACTCCACAACCACTGGCGTGGCTGCTTCATAGTCTCCCACCTATCCTACACAAACCGTATCGAGCACCAATACCAAGTTGTAGTGAAGGTCCCGGGGTCTTTTCGTCCTGCCGCGCGTAACGAGCATCTTTACTCGTAATGCAATTTCGCCGAGTCTATGGTTGAGACAGTTGAGAAGTCGTTACGCCATTCGTGCAGGTCGGAACTTACCCGACAAGGAATTTCGCTACCTTAGGATGGTTATAGTTACCACCGCCGTTTACTGGGGCTTAAATTCTCCGCTTCACCCCCCGAAAGGGGTTGACGGGTCCTCTTAACCTTCCAGCACCGGGCAGGCGTCAGTCCGTATACATCGTCTTGCGACTTCGCACGGACCTGTGTTTTTAGTAAACAGTCGCTTCTCACTGGTTTGTGCCACCCACTTGTGCTCGAGACCGCGAGGGTCTGTCACACCGTGTGGGTCCCCCTTCTCCCGAAGTTACGGGGGTATTTTGCCGAGTTCCTTAACCATAGTTCACTCGTACGCCTCGGTATTCTCTACCTGACCACCTGTGTTGGTTTGGGGTACGGGCCGTGTGTGTGCTCGCTAGAGGCTTTTCTTGGCAGCATAGGATCACCGAATTCGCCTCACTCGGCTATGCATCACCTCTCGGACTTTGTGACATCCGGATTTGCCTAGATGTCGTCCTACCGGTTTGCCCCAGTGTTACCACTGACTGGTACGGCTACCTTCCTGCGTCACCCCATCGCTTGACTACTACCAACCCGGGTCCCACGCAGCCGGCGACCGTCGTTTCCCGAAGGATCGGATCGGTCACCTTTTGGGTGGTTAGCAGGATTGTTTCGTCAGGGACGCGCACACACGGGTACGGGAATATCAACCCGTTGTCCATCGACTACGCCTGTCGGCCTCGCCTTAGGTCCCGACTCACCCTGGGCGGACTGGCCTGGCCCAGGAACCCTTGGTCTTCCGGCGGGCAAGGTTCTCACTTGCCTTATCGCTACTCATGCCTGCATTCTCACTCCCACACCCTCCACCACTGAATCACTTCGTGGCTTCACCGGATGCAGGACGCTCCCCTACCCAACGTACAAGTACGTTGCCGCGGCTTCGGCGGTGTGCTTGAGCCCCGCTACATTATCGGCGCACAATCACTTGACCAGTGAGCTATTACGCACTCTTTCAAGGGTGGCTGCTTCTAAGCCAACCTCCTGGTTGTCTTCGCGACTGCACATCCTTTTCCACTTAGCACACGCTTAGGGGCCTTAGCCGGCGATCTGGGCTGTTTCCCTCTCGACGCACGGAGCTTATCCCCCGCCGTCTCACTGCCACACTATTGACTTACCGGCATTCGGAGTTTGGCTGACGTCAGTAACCTAGTAGGGCCCATCGGCCATCCAGTAGCTCTACCTCCGGTAAGAAACATGTAACGCTGCACCTAAATGCATTTCGGGGAGAACCAGCTATCACGGAGTTTGATTGGCCTTTCACCCCTACCCACAACTCATCCCCTCAGTCTTCAACCTAAGTGGGTTCGGGCCTCCACGCGGTCTTACCCGCGCTTCACCCTGGCCATGGGTAGATCACTCCGCTTCGGGTCCAGAACACACCACTACACACGCCACTACTGACGTGATACGCCCTATTCAGACTCGCTTTCGCTGCGGCTACCCCACCCGGGTTAACCTCGCGACATGTCCCTGACTCGCAGGCTCATTCTTCAAAAGGCACGCCATCACCCCACGCAAAGCGAGGGCTTTGACGGATTGTAGGCACACGGTTTCAGGTACTCTTTCACTCCCCTCCCGGGGTACTTTTCACCATTCCCTCACGGTACTAATCCGCTATCGGTCACTGGAAAGTATTCAGGCTTACCGGGTGGTCCCGGCAGATTCACAGCAGATTCCACGGGCCCGCTGCTACTCGGGGAAAACGTTCCACGAAAGCCGTTGAGTTTTCGTCTACGGGGCTCTCACCCTCTACGGACAGACCATCCCAGGCCACTTCAACTAACCCAACGGTTTATCACTTCCGCCCCGGTCGGCGGACCGGAGAAAGAAACGCCCCACAACACCGCACACACAACCCCCGCCGGGTATCACATATGCACGGTTTAGCCATCCTCCGCTTTCGCTCGCCACTACTCACGGAATCACACTTGTTTTCTCTTCCTACGGGTACTGAGATGTTTCACTTCCCCGCGTTCCCCCCCGACACCTATGTATTCAGTGCCGGGTGACACGACATCACTCGCGCCGGGTTTCCCCATTCGGACATCCTCGGATCCACGCTCGGTTGACAGCTCCCCGAGGCATAACGCAGCCTCCCACGTCCTTCATCGGCTTCCAGTGCCAAGGCATCCACCATGCGCCCTTAAACACTTACACACAAAACAATTACATTCTCGGAAAAACAAGAAAATTGCATTAACACCCACAACAAACCACCAACCCCCCAAAAAAGAGAGCCAGCAATTCACTGCGAGATGCTCGCAACCACTATCCACAAATCAAACACCACACCCCACCACCAAAACTCGGGGCAACAACACTCCCTATCTCCGGTTTCCCACTCGGGACGAAGAGATAGCGGGCCTGTTGTCTCAAAGCCCAATAGTGTGCCTGGCAATCATTTTCGACCGGCGCCCCGAAGGGCTTCCCGAACCGGTCAGTTGTTTGTTGTGCACCAGACCCCCACCCACTACAGGCGAAAGGCCATCCAACGAATCGCTTGAGTCACCGAACCCCCACACGATGCGGGCGGGCTCAAGTCTCGTGGTGCTCCTTAGAAAGGAGGTGATCCAGCCGCACCTTCCGGTACGGCTACCTTGTTACGACTTCGTCCCAATCGCCGATCCCACCTTCGACCGCTCCCTCCCACAAGGGGTTAGGCCACGGGCTTCGGGTGTTACCGACTTTCATGACGTGACGGGCGGTGTGTACAAGGCCCGGGAACGTATTCACCGCAGCGTTGCTGATCTGCGATTACTAGCGACTCCGACTTCACGGGGTCGAGTTGCAGACCCCGATCCGAACTGAGACCGGCTTTGAAAGGATTCGCTCCACCTCACGGCATCGCAGCCCTTTGTACCGGCCATTGTAGCATGTGTGAAGCCCTGGACATAAGGGGCATGATGACTTGACGTCATCCCCACCTTCCTCCGAGTTGACCCCGGCAGTCTCTCACGAGTCCCCACCATGACGTGCTGGCAACATGAGACAAGGGTTGCGCTCGTTGCGGGACTTAACCCAACATCTCACGACACGAGCTGACGACAGCCATGCACCACCTGCACACAGGCCACAAGGGAATACCTATCTCTAGGCACGTCCTGTGCATGTCAAACCCAGGTAAGGTTCTTCGCGTTGCATCGAATTAATCCACATGCTCCGCCGCTTGTGCGGGCCCCCGTCAATTCCTTTGAGTTTTAGCCTTGCGGCCGTACTCCCCAGGCGGGGTACTTAATGCGTTAGCTACGGCACGGATCCCAAGGAAGGAAACCCACACCTAGTACCCACCGTTTACGGCGTGGACTACCAGGGTATCTAATCCTGTTCGCTCCCCACGCTTTCGCTCCTCAGCGTCAGTTACTGCCCAGAGACCCGCCTTCGCCACCGGTGTTCCTCCTGATATCTGCGCATTCCACCGCTACACCAGGAATTCCAGTCTCCCCTGCAGTACTCCAGTCTGCCCGTATCGCCCGCACGCCCACAGTTAAGCTGTGAGTTTTCACGAACAACGCGACAAACCACCTACGAGCTCTTTACGCCCAGTAATTCCGGACAACGCTCGCACCCTACGTATTACCGCGGCTGCTGGCACGTAGTTGGCCGGTGCTTCTTCTCTAGGTACCGTCACTTGCGCTTCGTCCCTAGTGAAAGAGGTTTACAACCCGAAGGCCGTCATCCCTCACGCGGCGTCGCTGCATCAGGCTTGCGCCCATTGTGCAATATTCCCCACTGCTGCCTCCCGTAGGAGTCTGGGCCGTATCTCAGTCCCAGTGTGGCCGGACACCCTCTCAGGCCGGCTACCCGTCGTCGCCTTGGTAGGCCATCACCCCACCAACAAGCTGATAGGCCGCGGGCCCATCCCACACCGCAAAAGCTTTCCCCCACCAGTCATGCAACCAGCAAGGTGTATTCGGTATTAGACCCAGTTTCCCAGGCTTATCCCAAAGTGCAGGGCAGATCACCCACGTGTTACTCACCCGTTCGCCACTCGAGTCCCCCCGAAAGGGGCTTTCCGTTCGACTTGCATGTGTTAAGCACGCCGCCAGCGTTCGTCCTGAGCCAGGATCAAACTCTCCAAACAAAACCTAAAAAGGCCAATCAGGAAACATCTGACCAAAGCAACCAGTCAAACTGGCAATCAAAAAAACCACACCCCTAAACGGGAAAAAGAAGTGCGGCAAAAAACAACAACAAACAAAAACCACCAAACACACTATTGAGTTCTCAAACAACACACCCACCCAGCCGCGCGACTAGCCCGCGGCTTTTGGCCGCGTACTTGTAGTGCGGACGGTCAGGAACCCACCGAAGTGGGGTTTCCCTCTGGGACGCCGTCGCGCTCTGCGGCTTGGCCGCGTCGCGACGACTTCAACAAGTTACGTGAGGGAAAACTCGGAGTCAAATGGCCTGATAGGGCGTGTTTTTCGAATCAGCGCCCATCGCGCGCACGCAAGCGTGCGTCGACTCCGACAGATCATCCAACGCGCTCGACCCCGGCGATATTCCGCTTGCCGCGACGCAACACCAGCCAGCGTCCGTGCAGGAAGTCCGACGGCTGCGGCACCCACTCCTCGCTGTCGATGCGAACGTTGTTGACGTACGCACCGCCCTCGCCGATCGTCCGGCGTGCGGCGCCCTTGCTGCCAGACAGACCGCTGGCCACCAGCAGGTCAGTGATCGAATCCGCGCCGCCCGGTTTCAGCTCGGCGACCGACGCTTCCCGCAGTGCCGCCGCGAGCGTCGGCTCATCCAGCTCCCCCAGCTCGCCCCGACCGAAGAGCGCCTGGCTGGCCAGTTCGACCCCAGCCGTCGCAGCTTCTCCGTGCACCAGCGTGGTGAGCTCACGGGCCAGCCGACGCTGCGCCGCTCGCTCGTGCGGCCGCTCCTGGGTCGCTTGCTCGAGTTCGGCGAGTTCGCCGGGCGAAAGGAAGGTGAACCACCGCAGATACCGGATCACATCGGCGTCGGCCGTATTGATGAAGTACTGATACCAGGCGTACGGGCTGGTCATCTCCGGGTCGAGCCAGAGGCTGCCGCCGCCGGTGGATTTGCCGAACTTCTTTCCTTCGGAGTCCGTGACGAGCGGTGTGGTCAGGGCATGCACCGTCGCGCCGACCTTCTGACGGACCAGCCGCACGCCGGCGATGATGTTGCCCCACTGGTCGGAACCGCCGATCTGCAGCGCGCATCCGTAGCGCTGATGCAATTCGACGTAGTCGTTGGCCTGCAACAGCATGTAGCTGAACTCCGTGTAGGAGATGCCTTCGCCCTCGAGGCGGCGCCGGACGGTGTCGCGGTCGAGCATCACGTTGACGGAGAAGTGCTTGCCGACATCGCGCAGGAACTCGATCGCGGACAGCTCGCTCGTCCACGACAGGTTGTTCTCCACCACGGCGCCGGTCGGGGAATCGTCGAAGTCGACGAACCGCTCAAGCTGGCCGCGAATGCGGTTGGCCCAGTCGGCGACGGTGTCAGCTGTGTTCAGCGTGCGCTCGCCGGTGTCGCGCGGGTCACCGATCATGCCCGTAGCCCCGCCGGCCAGCACAATCGGCCGGTGGCCGGCGCGCTGAAATCGACGTAGCCCCAACAGCGGAATCAGATGCCCGGCGTGCAAGCTCGGCGCGGTCGGATCGAAGCCGGAGTACACCGTGATCGGGCCGGTAGCCAGCTCGGCCGCCAGCGCGTCGCGGTCAGTGGACTGCGCGATCAGCCCGCGCCAGTCCAATTCCTCCAGAATGTTCGTACCCACACGTTGATCTTCTCGTACTAATCGCTTTCGCCGGGAACCGGCGCTCGCGGACTGCGTCGATACAGCGACACCTCCGGACGGCCAGCCAGCCAGAATCGCCACGGCCGGTCGGCCGCCTGGCTCACGCCGACCCGCGGGCCTTCCACGGCGACATGTTCCTCGCCGAGAGTCAGCCGCACCGGACCCCTCGGGTCGAACAGATCAATTCCGTTGTCGTCCATGGTGATTCCCAACGCAGAACAGAGATTGCCGGGCCCACGGGCCAGTGCCGCAGGGCGAACGAGTTCGCCGCGGCGGGCCTGTGCGACCCCGACGCCCGCCTCGACCGCGGCAGCCCTCAGCAGGACCGCGGCCGCAACTCCATCGGTGGCGCACACGACGTTGGCGCAGACGTGAATACCGTGGCTTCGGTAGGTGTAGAGCCGCCCGGCCGGGCCGAACATCACCTTGTTGCGCCCGGTCGGGCCGCGAAAAGAATGCGCCGCCGCGTCCGGCCACGGTCCATCGGGAGGGCCGCCGTACGCCTCAACCTCGACGATCATCGCGCTCACTCCGCGCCCGGTAAGTGCCGCTCCGAGCAGCCGCCGCGCCGCGGCCACCGGGTCGACGGCCAGCAGCTCTGCACTCACCTCAGCGATTCTGCCGGTGCCCTTGACACACACCACCGGCGGGAGCATATTCATCACATGATGACTTCATCGAGTGATGAATTACTGCGACATGGTGTCGAACCGGTCATCGCCATCGACAATCTCCGCGTGATCCGCGGTAAGCGGCCCGCGATCCACGATCTGTCGGTCCAAATCGCCCGTGGCACCATCACCGGCCTGCTGGGACCGTCGGGGTGCGGCAAGACCACGTTGATGCGATCGATCGTCGGCACGCAGATCCTCGCCGCCGGGTCGGTCACTGTGCTGGGAGAGCCCGCCGGTTCGGCCGCCTTGCGTCGACGGGTCGGATACATGCCCCAGGATCCGACGATCTACGACGACCTGAGAATCATCGACAACGTCCGCTATTTCGCTGCGCTGTACGGAATGGATTCCGGCGCCGCCGACGCTGCCATCGACGCTGTCGGCTTGAACGACCATCGAACAGCATTGTGCGGCAACCTTTCTGGCGGGCAGCGTACGCGCGCATCGTTGGCCTGCGCGCTTGTCTGCCAGCCCGATCTGCTCGTGCTCGACGAACCCACCGTCGGGTTGGACCCGGTGCTGCGCGCTGACCTCTGGGATCAGTTCCACGCACTGGCCAGGAGCGGAATAACGCTGATCGTGTCCAGCCACGTCATGGACGAGGCCGACCGCTGCGGGGATCTCCTGCTGATGCGCGACGGCCATCTACTGGCCCACATCACCCCGGACCGACTACGAGAGGAAACAGGATGCACGTCACTGGAGGACGCGTTTCTGTCCATCATCAGGCGCAGCACCGCAGCCGCAGCCGGATAACTGTTCAGGGCTACACCGCCACAACCGCGAGGATCCTGCGACAGCTCGCCGCCGACCATCGCACCATCGCGATGATGCTGCTCGTGCCGAGTTTGATCATCACGCTGATGTACTTCATGTTCCAGAACGTCCCCACGCGGCCTGGTGTGCCGTCCGGGTTCAACAACGCGTGCCTGATCCTGTTGGGCCTTTTCCCTCTGTTCGTGATGTTCCTGATCACGTCGATCACGATGCAGCGGGAGCGGGCGTCCGGGACGCTGGAACGCATCCTGACCACGCCACTGCGGCGACTCGACCTGCTCGCGTCGTACGGCACCGCATTCGGGATCGCCGCGGCGGTCCAGGCGACGCTGACGTGCATCACCGCATTCTGGTTGCTCGGATTCGACACTGCCGGCAGCCCGATCTGGGTGTTCGTCATCGCGATCGTCAACGCGGTGCTCGGCGTCGGGCTCGGCCTACTGTGTAGTGCGTTCGCCCGCACCGAGTTTCAGGCCGTGCAGTTCATGCCGTTGGTGATCGCGCCGCAGCTGTTACTGGCGGGCATCATCGTGCCGAGGTCACTGATGCCAAACTGGTTGGAATGGATCAGCAACGTCATGCCGGCCAGCTATGCGCTGGAAGCCTTGCAACAGGTCGGCTCGCACCCGGAGCTGACCGGAACCGCCGTCCGCGACATCATCGTCGTCATGGGCTGTGCAGTCATCGCACTGGGTTTGGCGGCTGCGACACTGCGCCGACGGACGCCGTAAATTGACCGCTGAGGTCGAACGCAAACGTCCCGGGCGCCCGCCCGGGACGTCGGATACCCGCGAACGAATCCTGGCCAGCGCACGAAATCTGTTCGCCCGCAACGGAATTGACAAGACATCCATCCGTTCGATCGCTGCGGGCGCGGGTGTGGACCCTGCGCTCGTGCACCACTACTTCGGCACCAAAACCCAACTGTTCGCCGCCGCTATCCACATTCCGATTGACCCGATGGACGTCATCGGCCCGCTACGGGCGGTGCCCGTCGAACAGATCGGCTACACACTGCCGTCGATCCTGTTGCCGCTCTGGGATTCCGAGATGGGTAAGGGATTCATCGCGACGCTCCGGTCGATACTGGCGGGTTCCGATGCGTCCCTCATTCGGTCGTTCCTGCAGGAGGTAATCACCGCCGAGGTCGGATCGCGGGTCGACAATCCGCCGGGAAGTGGAAGGATCCGCGTGCAGTTCGTCGCGTCCCAGTTGGTGGGTGTGGTGATGGCTCGCTACATCCTCGAGCTCGAGCCGTTCAAGTCGCTGCCCGTCGAGCAGATCGCCGAGACCATCGCGCCGAACTTGCAGCGCTACCTGACCGGCGACCTACCCGGACTGACCTGACGCGGAGTCGAGCATCCGCTGGTGTTCGGCATCGTCGGTGATGTCGACCGCCTCGTCGACGAGCAACACCGGGATGCCGTCCTCGATCCGGTATGCGCGTCGAAGCCGCGGGTTGTAGAGGCACTCGCCGTCTACGAGAAGCAGCGGCCCGCGGTCCTGCGGGCACACGAGAATGCTGAGGAGCTTTTCGTCGAGCACGACCGCCGCTAGCCGATGGGCTGGTTGATCGTGTTGCTAGGGCCACCGATGTAGATGCCGCCACCAGGGTCAGTGGGATCCTGGGGCACACCGGGCGGCGGCTGGCCGACGCCGAAGCTGTACCCGGGCTGCGAGGGGTTATTGGAGTTCTGCATTTGGGCCTGCAGTTTGCGCTGGTAGGCGATCGTGCTCTTCAACGCGTCGACAAGTCGCGTCTGGTTGGGCAGGTAATCCCAGCCGGCTTGGAGCGCATCGAGGTTGGACTTGGACGGCCTGAAGCCCAGGGCCCGCAGCGTCAGCGCCTCTTTGACGAAGTTGGAGATCTGGCCGCCGCCTGCACCCTCCATGTACTTCGCACCCACGTCATCGAGGATGTCGGCGTGCGCGGTGGTCGATCCGACGCCCATCAGGAGCCCGATGGCTATAGCGCTGCTGGCCACCGCCCCCGCGGCTGCGCGACGCAATTTACCGGTCTGCAATGTCATCTCCTCCTGCCACCAGCGGGGAGCCTAACAGTGATCACGCCTTACTGCCCCGCGCTGGCAATCTCCGTACGTACCGCCACCGTCAACCGCTTGTATCGATTCGTATCGGGATCCAGATACCAGGCGTTACGCGACGGCTTCGGGATTCCCTCTGCTCGGAGCGGGCTGATCAGCGGTCGATACGATGCGCTGAGCTTCATCTCGGACACCACGTGGACGATGTCGGGCGGGTTGCCCACCGGCAGATCGGCCAGCGCCTCGGACAGATCGGCGGACGGGATGCTGCCGCCGGGGCACAACTCCAGCGCGGTGATCGCGAGCTGGTGGCCGCCTACCTCGACGGGGTACGTGACGGCCAGATCCACCGCCCCCAGCCGTCCGACGGCGTCGTTGATCGTCGACGCGTAGACGGGGCCGCGGGCCGTGTGGATGACCGCGCTGCGATTGTCGACGAGCCAATAATCGCCGTCGTCGTCCCGGCGGAAGAGATACTCGGTCGACACCCAGGTGTCAGCGGGCGCAAAGACGCCGCGTTTGACAGAGGCCGTCGGATCGACGGGGCCGCGCGGGCGGGCAAGCAGCACGCCGACCTCGTTGGGCTCGGACCTGCGGACGAATCCGCGGTCGTCCTCGAGGATCAGGTCGTCTTCGGCGTCGTAGGCGGCCAGTTCGACTTCGCCGCCGCCTGGCAGCGGCCTGCCCTTGCTGCCGATCTTGGCGCCGGACACGTTGGCCAGCACGGCCTGGCCGTCGGTCGTCGCGAAGAACTCGACGATGTGCGCCGGCTCGAAGACCTCGATGACCCGTTTCCACAGTCCGCTCGGCATGCCGGAACCGATGAACAGGCGTACCGGGTGGCTGCCGGTGAGCGTGAACGCCGGGTCGTCGATGACCTCCCGCAGCATGGCCCAGGTGTACGTCACCACCGTGACGCCGTACTGGCGGATTTCCTGTAGGAACCGATCGGGGCGCAGCCCTCGCGACAGTGCGATGCGGGCACCGCCGACGACCGCGCCGCCCAGCGCCACGAGCAACCCGGATTGATGGTGCAGTGGAGTGAGGCAGTAGACGGTGTCGCCATGGCCGAGGTTGGCGGCCGACGCGGTGCCGAACGCCGAAAGTGCCCAGCGGTAGTTCGTGATCTGGCGCGCGATGAGTTCGCCGCCGATGTTGCTGAACGCGACGAAAGCCAGGTCCCGCGCGAGCCCGGGGTTCGGCCGATACCAGCCCGGCAGGTCGATCACGTCGGGGTTGATCTTCTCCATGTCGACGACGTCGGCGTGCTCGGGAAGGTCCAGGTCGCGAGATTCGCCGCCGCCGAGAACAAGCACCCGCATATTGAGCCTGCGGGCGGCGTCGAGGTTGCTTGGATCGGCGATGATTTCGGACACCGCCCCGAGGCGGGCCGCGGTGGCGAGATCAACGTCCGGCGGCATCAACACCGCGACCGCACCGAGGCGTGACAGCGCCGCGATCGCGACGAGTGCGCTGGGCCGGGTTTCCATCAGCACGCCGACGTGCACGCCCTGTCGGACGCCGACGTCGATCAGGCCGCGGACCACGTTGTTGATTCGGCGGTCCACGGCCTCATAGGTGTGGACACGGCCGTCGTACAGCAGGCACTCGCCGTTGGGGGCGTCGCGGGCCTGCTCGGACATGATCCGCCCGAGCGACATCCTGGTGTGGTCGTTGATCTGGCCAAGACGGGCGAGCCTCGGCAGCGTGCGGGCTGTCTCGACCGCCAGCGTCCGCGCCGACTTGTTGGCCGCGACGAGCGCGTCGGCAGCGGACCGGGCCAGGCTGAAGACCATCTCGGTAGCCGCCGCCGTGGTGTGCGCGACGCGCGAGCTGAGCGTCACACCGCTCTCGCTGTGCTCGGCGGGTTGCAGCGCCATCGGCGTCACGGCGTCGGGCAGGTCGCCCTGGCCGTCCAGCCACCTCACCCACTTGGCGACCGTCGGCCAGGTCTGCGTCGACGCCTTAGAACCGACGACCAAACCGAAATGCCCTGCGCGGATGCAGTATTCGAAGACATCGGCCTGTGGGGCGGCACGCTTGATGCCCCGCACCGATGCCGGCTGGCCGATGTCGTCGACCTCGCCGATGACGGCCAGCACCGGGCAGTTGATATCGGACAGCGTCACCAGGTCGCCGTGGATCGAGAAACCGCCGCTCATCATCCGGTTGTGGGCGATGAACTGCTTGAGCAGTTCTGCGATCGCCGGACCCGACCAGGCGATCCAGCCCTCTGACGCGAGGAACCGCCGCTGCTGCTCGCGGGGCAACAACGCCTCGCGGTCGTGCAGCTGACGCAGGAACTCCAGCCGCGACTGTGCCGTCTTGATCGGATCCAGCATCTGGAAGCCGGTGCGGGCCAGCCAGCCAGGGATATCGATGCGGCTGAACACGTGGTCGGCCATGAACTCCGCGGCGGCGGGCGCGAGGGCGGCAGGCAGATTCATCGGCAGCGCCGCCAAAGTGTCGACCGGCGCGCCGAACGCGACGATGCTGGCGAGGTCCTTCGACCGCCGGTAGGCGGCGGTCTGGTAGGCGAACATGCCGCCTTGCGAGTAGCCGGCCAGATGCACGTCGCGGCCGGTCACCTCTTTGACGGTGTCGATGGCTTCGCTCAATGCGACGACGTGGTCGGCGAGGTTGCGCTGCATGCCGCCCTCGACCTTGTCGGGTGAGCCGAAGTCGATGACCCATGGGTCGATGCCGGCGTTGTGCAGGATGCCGACGGCCCCGTCGTCGCGGGTGACGTCCCACATGTCGGCCGACATCATCATCGGGTGCACCATGAGCACGGGCGGTCCTGGCAGCCTCGCCCCTGGCCGCGCATCCGGCGGGAAGTAGCGCCGCAGCCGGTACATGGGCACGCTTTGGATGATCTGGAACGGCGAGGGCACCGCGCCGGTCTCCAGGCCGCCGTAACGCAGCACTTCCAGCCCGTTTTGCGCGGTGGCCACCAGCCGTCCCACTGGCCTGGTAAATGCCGAAAGGTCCACCACGACCTACTCCCCTTTGCGCCGTCAGTCCCCCGACTGCCGCCGATCATCATGGCACGCCGCCGCCCTATCATCGCGGCTGATGGCGAACATGATCAACGTCGAGCGCGCAACGGTCGGCTACGGCACCCGCACGCTCCTCGACGGGGTCAGCCTGGGCGTCGAGGACGGCGATGCGATCGGCGTCGTCGGCCGCAACGGTGACGGTAAGACCACCTTGCTGCAGGTGCTCACAGGAACGAGGGAGCCGGATTCGGGCCGGGTCACGCACACCTCTGGACTGTCGGTCGGATACCTGCGGCAGGGTGACGAACTGATCGGCGCCACCGTGCGCGACGTCATCGTCGGCGGCCGGCCGGACCATGTGTGGGCGGCCGAGCCCAACACACGCGACGTCGTCGAGCATCTGCTGGGCGGTGTCGACCTGGACAGGGACGCGGCGGGGCTATCGGGCGGAGAGCGGCGCCGAGTGGCGCTGGCCGAGGTGCTGCTGGCTGCCCACGACGTGCTGGTGCTAGACGAGCCGACCAACCATCTCGACGTCGAAGTGATCGGCTGGCTCGCGTCTCACTTGAATGCGCGCCGGGCCAAGGCGCTCGTGGTGGTCAGCCATGACCGTTGGTTTCTCGACGCCGTGTGCACCCGCACATGGGAAGTGCACAGCGGCGCCGTGGACGCCTATGACGGCGGATACGCCGCATATGTGTTGGCTCGTGCCGAGCGGATGCGATTGGCGGCAGGAACCGAGGCGCGGCGACGCAACCTGATGCGTAAGGAACTGGCGTGGCTGCGGCGCGGTCCGCCGGCACGCACGTCGAAACCGAAGTTCCGGATACAGGCGGCCAACGAACTGATCGCCAACGAACCGCCACCGCGCGATTCGCTTGTGCTGCAACGGTTTGCGACCACGCGGTTGGGCAAAGACGTGTTCGACCTGCATCGGGTCCGGCTCGAGGTGGGGCCGAATGTGGTGCTTGATCGCATCGACTGGTCCATCGGGCCGGGCGCGCGCATCGGGCTCGTCGGCGTGAACGGCACAGGCAAGACGTCAGTGCTGCGACTCCTGGCGGGCGAGCTGAAACCGGCTGCGGGCACGATCAAACGGGGCGCGACGCTGAAGATCGGCTATCTGAGCCAGGCGCTGGCCGAGATGGACGGCGACGACCGCATCCTCGACGCCGTCGAAAATCACCGGCGAATAACCGAATTGGCGGGCGGGCGCGAAATCAGCGCCGACACCCTGTTGAAGGACTTCGGGTTCACCGGTGACAAGCTGACCGCGCGCGTTGCCGACCTGTCCGGCGGTGAGCGGCGCCGGCTGCAGTTCATGCGGCTGCTACTCGACGAACCGAACGTGCTGCTTCTCGATGAGCCGACCAACGACCTCGATATCGACACGTTGACCGTGATCGAGGACTACCTCGACGGCTGGCCAGGCACGCTGATCGTCGTCACACACGACCGCTATTTCCTGGAGCGCGTCACCGACGTCACCTATGCGTTGACCGGCGGCGGTCGGTGCGATCTGCTGCCCGGCGGCATCGAGCAGTATCTGGCGGGCCGGGAAGCGGCATCTGATATCGCGGCTCGGCCTGAGCCCGCGCGCGCAGAGTCGGCGTCGGCGCGGGAACGGCGGACGGGCAAGGAGTTGGCTCGGATCGAGGGACAGCTCGCGAAGCTGGACGACCGGATCACCGCGCTGCACGAATCGATGGCCGACGCGGCGTCCGACCACGTCCGGCTGGGTGAGCTCAACACCGAACTCCGCGAGTTGCAGGCGCGTAAAGACGAACTCGAGGAAGCGTGGCTGGCGGCCGCCGAGGAATAATCGGCGGTGTGCGTCTGGGCATCGCCGATCACCTCGGATGGGCTGTCGCCGTCACGGCGTCAGCCGACTTCAAGGTCATCGACCGTCGACGGATTGAGCTCGTCGAGCCCGGCTTGACCGCCGCCCCGATTCACTATGACCGCGGACGTCTCGATGTCGCCGCGATGACTGAGCTTGTGGCGAAGGTGCGAGCTTCAGTTGTTCGCGCGGCATCGGCCGCACTGGATGACATTGCCGCCGCTGTGCCCGAACCCGTCGAGTCGATCTCGCTGCGAACCTGGCCGCCGAACTTTCCACACGACATCGCCATTCAGCTGCGGGCGCCGTATGAGGCCCGCGCCGACGCGATCATGTATCGGCAGATACTCGCCGAGCTCGCGGTCGCGCGGGGATGGAAGGTTCATCTGTACGACGCCAAACGAGTTGAAGCGCAGGCGGTCCCGATCCTGACCGATCGCGCCGACGAGGTCCTGCGTAGTCCCCGGACCACCCTAGGACCGCCGTGGACGAAGGACCATCGGGTCGCGCTCGCCGCGACGATCGTCGGCGGAGTGACGCCTTAGCGGCGCAGTTTGAGCCGCAGCTTGTCGGCGGTGTCGCGAACGACGCCGAGTTGTTTGGCCACTTGAATTGGTGCCGTTCCGCCTCGGGCATCGCGCGAGTTCACCGATCCGTCGATCGTCAGCACCTCGCGCACGTCCGGTGTCAGCTGCGGGTGGATCTCAGCGAGTTCCGCATCCGCGAGGTCTTCCAGGCCGATGCCGCGGGCTTCGGCGGCTCGCACTGCTGCGCCGGCAGCCTCGTGTGCGACCCGGAACGGCACGCCCCTGCGGACAAGCCATTCCGCGACGTCGGTCGCCAGGGTGTAGCCGAGCGGGGCCAACTCGGCCATCCGGTCGACGTCGAAGCGCAGCGTGCCGACGAGTCCTGCCATGGCCGGCAACAGCAGTTCGAGCTGTGCGACCGAATCGAACACCGGCTCCTTGTCCTCTTGCAGGTCGCGGTTGTACGCCAGCGGCTGCGCCTTGAGAGTGGCCAGCAGGCCGGTGAGATTGCCAATCAACCTGCCCGACTTACCGCGGGCAAGCTCGGCGATGTCCGGGTTCTTCTTCTGCGGCATGATCGAGCTACCCGTCGACCACGAGTCGTGCAGGGTGACGTAACCGAATTCCGTTGTGCTCCACATGATGATGTCTTCGGCGAGCCGCGACAGGTCCACCGCGATCATCGTGAGCACGAATGCCGCCTCGGCGGCGAAGTCACGCGACGCGGTGGCGTCGACCGAATTGTCCGCCGCCGCGTCGAAGCCCAGTTCGTCGGCGATCGCGTCGGGATCGAGTCCCAGCGACGACCCTGCCAATGCACCTGATCCGTACGGCGACACCGCGGCTCGCTTGTCGAAGTCGACGAGCCGGTCCACGTCGCGCAGCAGCGGATGTGCGTGCGCCAGAAGATGATGTGCCAGCAGGATCGGCTGCGCGGACTGCAGATGCGTCTTGCCCGGCATGATCGCGGTCGGATGTGCGGCCGCCTGCGTCGCGAGCGCGCCGACGACTTCGAGCACCCCGTCGGAGACCCGCCGCACCGCGTCGCGCAGCCACAGCCGAAACAGCGTGGCCACCTGGTCGTTTCGTGACCGGCCGGCCCGCAGGCGTCCACCGAGCTCGTCGCCGACGCGGTCGATCAGGCCGCGCTCCAGCGCCCCGTGGACATCCTCGTCCGTGACCAGCGGGCCGAAGCTTCCGTCGGCGACGTCCTGCGCCAGGCTGTCGAGTCCCGTGATCAGACCGTCGCGCTGTTCTTCAGTCAGCAGTCCCGCGCGAAACAGCACACGTGCGTGGGCCTTTGACGCGGTGATGTCATACGGCGCGAGAACCCAGTCGAAATGGGTGGACTTGCTCAACGCGGCGAGCGCTTCCGATGGCCCGTCGGCGAACCGTCCGCCCCACAGCGAGCCTTCGTTGGTGCTCATAGTTGATGCTCTTCGCGCAAGCAGCTCATCACTGACCCGCGAGATCGCGTCGCGCAGAGATCTTCGACGACAGGCCGTGCACGTGGACGAAGCCCTTGGCCGCCGACTGGTCGAACGTGTCGCCCTCGTCGTAGGTGGCAAGGTTGAAGTCGTACAGCGACTCCGAGCTGCGCCGGCCGTTGACGGCGATGTGCCCGCCGTGCAACACCATCCGGATTTCGCCGGACACATGCTCCTGCGTCTTGGCGACGAACGACTCCAGCGCGGTCTTCAGCGGCGAGTACCACAACCCGTCGTACACCAGCTCGCCCCACTTCTGATCGGTCGTCCGCTTGAAGCGGCCAAGCTCGCGTTCCAGCGTGACGTGCTCGAGTTCGGTGTGTGCGGTGATGAGCACCATCGCACCCGGTGCTTCGTAGATTTCGCGGCTCTTGATGCCGACCAGCCGGTCCTCGACGACGTCGAGCCGGCCGACGCCCTGAGAACCCGCGCGCTCGTTGAGTTCCTCGATCGCCTGCAAGACGGTCACCGCCCTGCCGTCGATCGAAACCGGCACGCCCTTTTCGAATCCGACGATCACCTCGTCCGGGGTGCTCCAGTTGACGGTCGGATCTTCGGTGTAGTCGTAGACGTCCTTGGTCGGCGCGTTCCACAGGTGTTCCAGGAAGCCGGTTTCCACCGCTCGGCCCCAGACGTTCTGGTCGATGGAGAAGGGCGAACGCTTGGTCACGTTGATCGGGATAGCGTTCTCCTCGGCGAACGCGATGGCCTTCTCGCGTGTCCACGCATAGTCGCGGACCGGCGCGAGCACTTCGAGATCCGGTGCCAGCGAGGCGAATCCGACCTCGAAGCGGACCTGGTCGTTGCCCTTGCCGGTGCAACCGTGTGCGACGATGCCGCCGCCGAACTCTCGGGCAGCGGCGACCAGATGCTTGACGATCAGCGGCCGCGAGAGCGCCGACACCAGCGGGTACCTATCCATGTAGAGCGCGTTCGACTGGATCGCCGGTAAGCAGTATTCGTCGGCGAATTCGTCTTTGGCGTCGACGACGACTGCGTCGACCGCGCCGCAGTCCAGGGCTCGCTTGCGCACGACCTCCATGTCTTCGCCGCCCTGACCCAAGTCGATAGCGACGGCGACGACCTCTTGGCCGGTCTCCTTGCCGATCCAGCTGATCGCCACCGAAGTGTCCAAACCGCCGGAATACGCCAGAATGACGCGTTCGGACATTAACCAATCTCCTTTTGTTGGATGCTTTCGAACTTGGTGGCCAACTCGGCGCCGGTCATCGGTTCACGGGCGACCACCAGGATGGTGTCGTCGCCTGCGACGGTGCCGACGACGTACGGCAATGCCGCACGGTCGATCGCACTGGCCAGGTAGTGGGCGGCGCCCGGTGGTGTACGCAGCACCGCGAGATTGCCGCTGGCGTCGGTGGATACGAGCAGTTCGGCCAGCAGCCGCGACATGCGTTCGGTCCCACCGGAGACGCCGCGCACCGGGCTGCCGTCCTCGGGAACGATGTAAACGCCGACGCCGCCGTCGGCGCCGCGCAGCTTGACCGCGCCGAGCTCTTCGAGGTCCCGCGACAGCGTGGCCTGGGTGACGTCGATGCCTTCGGCGCCGAGCATTTCGGCCAGTTCGCTTTGGCTGTGCACTGATTGCGACGACAGTATCGACACGATGCGCGCCTGCCTACCGGCGCGGGTGGCAGCCGACGTCATCGCGATCGCTCCAACAGCCACACCAGCAGCGCCTTCTGGGCGTGCAGCCGGTTCTCGGCTTCGTCCCACACGGCGCTCTGCGGACCGTCGATCACGTCGTCGGTGATCTCGTCGCCGCGATGCGCCGGAAGACAATGCAGGACAACAGCATTCGGGTCAGCGAGTTCGAGCAGCTCGTCGTTGATCTGGAACGGCCGGAAGGGGCCCACGCGATCCAGGCCGTCGTTCTCTTGCCCCATCGACGTCCACGTGTCGGTGACCAGCACATCAGCGCCGTCGGCGGCGGCCTGAGCAACGTTGGTCACCCTGACGGTGCCGCCGGTCTGCAGCGCGCGCTTCTCGGCAGCGACGACGAAGTCGGTATGCGGCTCGAATCCGCCCGGCGCTGCGATCGTGACATGCATGCCAGCGGTGACGCCGCCAAGCATCAGCGAGTGAGCCATATTGTTGGCGCCGTCGCCGAAGTACGCCAGCCGCAAGCCTTTCAGCGAGCCCTTACGTTCGGTCAGCGTCTGAAGATCGGCGAGCACCTGGCAGGGGTGAAACTCGTCGGATAAGGCGTTGACGACGGGCACGGTCGAGCCGGACGCCATCGCCTCCAGGCGTTCCTGGGCGAACGTCCGCCACACGATCGCATCCACGTAACGGGACAACACCCGGCCGGTGTCCTCGAGAGTCTCGTCGCGGCCGAGCTGGGTGTTGCGGCCGTCCACGACGACGGCGTGCCCGCCGAGCTGGGCGATGCCGATCTCGAACGAAAAGCGGGTTCTGGTGGAGTTCTTATCGAAGATCACCGCCACGCCGCGGGGCCCCTCGAGCGGACGAGCGCGCAACGGGTCCTTCTTCAATTCAGCGGCCAGCGCAAGTACCTCGGCCTGCTCGTCGGGGGTCAGGTCGTCGTCGCGCAAGAAGTGGCGGATCATGACACCGCCTTGTCGAGCACGCCGGGCAGGGCCGTCAGGAAGTCGTCGATCTGGCCCTCGGTGATGACCAGCGGCGGCGCCAGCCGAATCACGTCCGGCGCAGCGGCATTGACCAGGAAACCGGCATCACGGGCGGCCGCCTCGACGGGTTTGGCGGCGTCTGCGCTCAACACGACGCCGCGCAGCAGGCCGCGGCCACGGACGTGGTCGACCAGCGGATGACCCAGCGACTCGATGCCGTGGCTCAGTGTCTTGCCGAGCACGTCGGCGCGCCCGATGAGGTCGTCGTCGGCTAGTACCTTCAGCACCGCGAGCGCGGCCGCCGTGCACACCGGGTTGCCGCCGAAGGTGCTGCCGTGCAAGCCGGGGGTGAGCAGTTCGGCCGTCTCACCGACGGCGAGACACGCGCCGATCGGCAATCCGCCACCCAGCCCCTTCGCCAGGGTCACGATGTCGGGGGTGATCCCGTCGTGCTGGTGGGCGAAAAATGCTCCCGTGCGACCCATTCCGGTCTGCACCTCGTCGAGCACCAGCAGCGCGCCGTGTCGTGCCGTGATCTCCCGAGCGGCCACCAGATAGCCGGCGGGTGGGACGACCACACCGCCCTCCCCCATGATCGGCTCGAGGAACACCGCCGCGGTGTCGTTGTCGACCACGGCTTCCAGCGCGGCGACGTCGCCGTACGGGACGTGGGTGACGTCGCCGGGCAACGGGGCGAACGGAGCCTGCTTGGACGGCTGGCCGGTCAGCGCGAGCGATCCCATCGTGCGGCCATGGAAAGCCCCTTCGGCGGCAACGAGTTTCGTGCGTCCAGTGAGCCGGGTGATTTTGAAGGCAACCTCGTTGGCCTCGGTTCCGGAGTTGCAGAAGAACACGCGGGCGTCGAGCCCCAGCAGGCCGACAAGCGCTTCGGCGAGCGCGATACCCGGTTCGGTGGCATACAAGTTCGACGTGTGGCCGAGCGTGTTCATCTGCCTCGTCACGGCATCTATGACCGCGGGATGGCGGTGACCGAGGATGTTGACGGCGATGCCGCCGAGCAGGTCGACGTATGACTTGCCGTCGACATCGGTGACCACCGCGCCGTCACCCGTGGCCAGCGCGAGCGGCGGCGTGCCGTAGTTGTTCATCATCACCGACGACCAGCGCTCAACCAGAGTGCTCATGCGGATACCACCTTCGTGCCCGTCCCCTCGTCAGTGAACAGCTCGGCCAGCACGCAATGCTCGACACGGCCGTCGATCACGTGTGCGCTTGGCACACCGCCCGATACGGCGCGCATGCACGCCTCGATCTTGGGCACCATGCCGGTCTCGAGCGTCGGCAGAAGTTGCGTCAAGGCCGCGGTGTCGATCTCGCTGACCAACGAATCACGGTCGGGCCAGCGGGTGTAGAGCCCTTCGACATCGGTCAGCACGACCAGCTTCTCCGCGCCAAGCGCCTCGGCCAGCGCGGCCGCCGCGGTGTCGGCGTTGATGTTGTGCACGACGCCGTCGGCGTCGGGCGCGATGGTCGAGACCACCGGAATACGTCCTGCCGCAATAAGATCCCGCAGCGCCTCAGCGTTGACACGTTCGACGTCGCCGACAAGGCCGATGTCGGTGGCCACGCCATCGACGGTGACGCTGCGGCGTACCGCGGTGAACAGGTGGGCATCCTCGCCGGTGATGCCGACTGCGTACGGGCCGTGCGCGTTGATCAGATTGACCAGCTCACGACCGACCTGACCGAACAGCACCATGCGCACCACATCGAGCACCTCGGGTGTGGTGACGCGGAAGCCACCCCTGAAATCGCCTGCAATTCCGAGCCTTTTCAGCATGGAAGTGATCTGCGGTCCGCCGCCGTGCACGACGACCGGATGAATTCCGCAGTTGCGCAGGAACACCATGTCGGCAGCGAACGCGGCCTTGAGCACGTCGTCGGTCATCGCGTTGCCGCCGTACTTGATGACCACGATCTTGTTGTGCATCTGCTTGAGCCATGGCAGCGCGGCGGCGAGCACCTGGGCTTTGAGCGGTGTGGCGAGCGTCATGAGCTGTAGGCCGAATTCTCTTCGACGTATGCGTGTGACAGATCGGTAGTCCGGATCGACGCCTGTTCCCCACCGACGCCGAGGTCGATCGTGACGTCGATGTCGGCACCGGACAGGTCGACGTCGCGCGCGCCCGGGGCACCGGTGCCGTTGGCGCAGACCGGATACCCGTTGAACGACACGGTGATCCGGTCGGGGTCGATGGCGAACGGCACCATCCCGACGGCGGCGAGCACGCGGCCCCAGTTCGGGTCGGAGCCGAATAGCGCGGTCTTCACCAGGCTGTCGCGGGCAACCACGCGCGCCGCGGTGAGTGCGTCTTCTTGACGGGCCGCTCCGGTGACGGTGACGACGATGCGTTTGGTGACTCCCTCGGCGTCGGCTTGAAGCTGCGCGCACAGGTCGTCGCAGACCCGCAGCACCGCGTCATCGAGTTCGCTTTGGCTGGGCCGGATTTCGCTGGCCCCGGAGGCCAGCAGCAGCACGGTGTCATTGGTGGAGCAGCTGCCGTCGATGTCGAGCCGGTCGAACGTCGCGGCGGTCGCGTTCCTCAGTGCCTGGTCGAGTGCGTCGGCGTCGGCGACGGCGTCGGTGGTGATCACGGTGAGCATGGTTGCCAGGGATGGCGCCAGCATGCCCGCCCCCTTGGCCATGCCGCCGACCGTCCACTTGTCGGTGTGGTGCAGCGCAACCTGTTTGGGCACGGTGTCGGTGGTCATGATCGCCCGTGCAGCCTCTTCACCGCCGCTCAGACCGCCGGCCAGTTCATGTACGACTTCCTGCACGCCGGCCAGCACCTTGTCCATCGGCAGCCGGTCACCGATCAGTCCGGTCGAGCACACCGCGACTTCGATGGCGCCGGTCTCGGTGCCCCAGTCCGACAGCGCGGCCGCGACGCCCTCGGCGGTGGCGTGGGTGTCCTGGAAACCCTGCGGACCGGTACACGCGTTGGCGCCGCCGGAGTTGAGGATGACTGCCCTCAGCCGTCCGGTCGTGAGCACCTGCTGACTCCACAGCACCGGCGCGGCCTTGACCTGATTGCGGGTGAACACGCCGGCAGCGCCGTAGTCGGGGCCCTCGTTGAACACCAGCGCGAGATCGAGCGCGCCGGATTCCTTGATCCCGGCGGCGATTCCGGTGGCTTTGAAACCCGCGGGCGCGGTGACACCCTGGGTACGGACCAGCCTCGTCGAGTCGGCGATGTTCGTCACGGCGCGACTCCGACGATCGACAGCCCTTCGGTTTCGGGCCAGCCCAGTGCGAGATTCATCGACTGCACAGCCGCGCCGCCGGTGCCCTTGACGAGATTGTCGATGGCGGCGATGGCGACGAACGTCTCGGCATCCTCGTCGACCGCCACGGCGAGCTGGGCGGCGTTGCTGCCGATCACCGCGCCGGTTTTAGGCAGTTGCCCCTCGGGCAGCAGGTGAACAAAAGGCTCTGCGTCATAGGCTTTTTCGTACGCGGCGCGTAGCTGCGATAGTGGCGTGGTGGTGCGCGCCGTGCAGGTAGCCAGAATGCCGCGTGAAGTCGGGATGAGCACTGGGGTGAACGACACGGTGACGTCCTTGTCGGTGACCGCCTTCAGGCCCTGCGCGATCTCGGGAGTGTGGCGGTGCTTTCCGCCGATGTTGTAGGCACGAGCTGACCCGATGACTTCCGAGCCGAGCAGGTCGGTCTTGGCGGCCCGGCCCGCACCGGACGTTCCGCTGACGGCGACGACCGTGACGGCGGGCTCGATCAGGTCCTCTGCGAGCGCAGGCCACAACGCGAGCAGTGCCGCGGTCGGATAGCAGCCAGGCACGGCGATCCGCGTGGCCCCGCGCAGCCGGTCACGTGCCCCGGGGAGTTCCGGAAGTCCATAGGGCCAGCTGCCGGCGTAGTCCGAGCCGTAGAACTTCTCCCACACCGTCGAATCGGTCAGCCGGAAGTCGGCACCGCAGTCGATGATCACGGTGTCGGGAGCAAGCTGGCCCGCCAGGGTGGCGGAGTGGCCGTGAGGCAGCCCTAGGAACACGACATCGTGGCCCGCCAGCACGTCGGCGTCGGTGGCTTCCAATACCCGGCCGGCCAGCGGCAACAGGTGCGGATGGTGCTCGGCCAGCGACGTGCCCGCACTCGCGGCCGCCGTCAGCGCGCCGATGGCGAGCCTGCCGTCGGCGTAGGCAGGATGACCGAGCAGCAGCCGCAGGATCTCTCCACCTGCATAACCGCTGGCACCGGCCACCGCGACAGAAGTCATGCAGCGATTTTGCATGGTTATGCAATGCGTTGCAAATCAATTTAGCTGGCCATACCGTTGCATGTTCCCGAGGCCGGGTCTTACGGCACGCCCAGCTGTCTGGCGAGCCACGGCAGCGCACCGGCGAAGATGTTGGCCGCCATGATCCAATCGTGCTGTCCGACCACCGTGAACACCTTCGCGTCGATGCCGTAGCGGCGGGCGCTCAGACACAGCAGGACCGCCGCTGCCGCCGGGTTGTCGGCTTCGCCCCGATACTCGCAGTGACGAAGCGCGCCGTGCCCAGCGGTGCTGGACATTCGGCTCGGAGGGGTCGAAGAGATCGCGATGAAGTATCCAGAAAGGCCCGTGTATTGCCCGTGCCGGTGCATCGCCGCCCTCGGATCGAACGTCTCCCAGGCTTGCATGCTGCCAGCGAACAGACGGTCCGTCGTCTGCTCGACCGAGCCGGCTGTGGGCCCGATATCGCCGCCGATGTCGACAAAAGCGTTGAATACGTCAGGGTGCATGACCGCCAGGTCCACGGCGCAGGTGCCGCCCATCGAGAATCCGACGACGCCCCAGCCAGAACCCGGCCGCCGCACGCCGAACCGCGAAACCATGAACGGCGGTACATCGTTGATCAGATGGTCAGCCGCATTGCCACGCGGACCGTTGACACATTCTGTGTCGTTGTTGAATGTCCCTGCGACATCCACGAACACCAACACGGGGGCATAGCCGTCATGGTCGTGGGCGAACGAATCCACTGTCGCGACCGCATTACCGGCACGTAGCCAGTCCTGCGGTGTGTTGAAGGCAGCGCCGATCATCATCACCACAGGCAGGTCCACCGGTGGAGTGGCGGCAAACCACATGGGAGGTAGGTACACCAGTTCCCGCCGATGGTGGAATCCAGAAGCGCGGGAGGGGATCTCGACGCTGACCACCGCGCCATGTCCGGAGGTGTCGTGTCTTTGCCGGCGGTTGTCCAGTGCGGCTGCGTCCATCTCGTCCGGAAGCGGACCGGCTGTGAGCTGGTTCCATGCCAATTGCACCGTGGGGAAATAGCCGACCCACATGTTCAGCGCAATAGCGACGCACAGCAGGCACAGTGGCACTGACAAGACCGACGCCGCCCTGAACGGCCACCGCGTGCGGGGCCATCCGGCCACTGCGAAGACGACCGCGACACCGGTCAAGAAGAGCCAGATCCACAACATCACGGGAATCGGCTTTGTGAGCATTCCCTGCGAGGTCATGTAGCGGTTCGTGCTGTAGGCGACGACCGCACCAATGAGCGCGGCCAGTGGAATCCACAGCTGCAGCCAGCGCCGGGCGCGGCGCGCCACCGCAACCACCAACACGACGGCGGTCAGGGCCTGGGCAACTGTCGGCAACCAACCGCTCATCAGGCTCCACTGCCCGCCGAACGGAGCGCCGGCCGGGTCCGCGAGGAGAAGGGCGAGGTGCTGGCCCGATCTCATAATCCCCAGTATGCGAGCGGAAGACGACCGGCTGCTTTCGCCCAAGGTCTGGCAAACATGCGGTGTCGTTCAGCCGCGCTGGACGGCGCCGACCAGCTCAGCGGCCCGCTGCACCGCGGCCTCGCGCGCGGCGCTGGCCTCGTCCTCGGTCAGCGTGCGATCGGCGGCGCGAAAACGCAACGCCAGGGTCAATGACTTGCGGCCCTCCCCGATCTGCGGGCCGGTGTAGACGTCGAACAGCCGCACATCTTCGAGCAGCGCACCCGCGCCGTCTCGAACTGCGTCGACCACGCTCTGTGCGGCCACATCGTCGCCGACGATGAGGCTGACGTCCTGGAACACCGCAGGGAACGGCGAGACGGCCGGCGCAGGCATCGCCTCGGTGATCGGGATGGCGTCCAGGTCCAGCTCGACGGCGCAGGCGCCCTTCGGCAGGCCTGAACGCTCGATGACCGCGGGGTGCAGTTGGCCGGCGTGGCCGACGACGGTGTCACCGATCAGCACTTCGGCGCAGCGGCCGGGATGCCAGGGCAGGTATTGCGCGGCCCGCAGCGTCAGCTCGACACCGGCCGCACGGCCGATGACGCGGACCGCCTCCAGCGCGTCGCGGGCCTCTACCGGACGGCCGGGACCCCACGGCCCTGCCGGCTCACGTAATCCGGCCAGCACCGCGGCGACGTGCTGCGGCTGGTGCGGAAGCGACGCGTCGAGTATGGCGATCTCGTCTTCGGTGGGCCTGCGGTCGTTTGGAATTCGTTCGATCGCGCGGGTTTCCGATGTCGGCTCCACGACCTGGGCGATGGCGAACAACGCCACGTCGACCGCACCGCGAGACACGTTGCGTGTCAACGCTTCTAGAAGGCCGGGCAGCAACGTGGTGGCGAGCTGCGGGCGGTCGGATTCCAGCGGATTGAGCACCTGCGCGGTAGTGCGGCGCGGATCGTCGTCGGGCAGACCCCACTGGTCGAACACGCCGGCAGGCAGGAACGGCGTCGGCAGAACTTCGACATACCCGTTGAGCGCCAATGACTTTCCGACTGCGCGTCGGCGCTTCTGAATCGGGCTGAGGCCGCGTCCCGGCGGCGCTAGCGGCAGCACCGACGGAATGATTTCGAGGCCCTCGAGCCGCAGCACCTCTTCGACGAGGTCCGCGGGTTCGCGTAGGTCGGGCCGCCAACTCGGCGGGGTCGCGGTCACGCGGTCGCCATCGGTCACCACGTCGGCGCCGATCTGGGTCAGCCGCTTTCGTGTGGTGCCTTCGACGTAGTCGACGCCCGCCACTCGGTCCGGCAGATCGACGGCCATGCTGATCGGCGGATGCGACCAGTCGTCCCGTGGCGGGTCGCCGCGCCAATCGGTGAGCCTGGGTTCGATTGTGCCGCCGGCAATATCGGCCAGCAGCGTGGCTGCGCGGTCCAGCGCTGCGACGGAAACGGCCGGGTCGACCGTCCGCTCATAGCGACGGCCCGATTCACTGGCCAGGTGAAGCCGACGCTGAGTCCGAGATACCGCGGCGGGATCCCACACCGCGGCCTCGAGCATCAAGTCGGTTGTGGTGTCACGCACCTCGGTGGTGCCTGCTCCCATGACGCCGCCGATCGCCGCGGTCGCGACGTCGTCGACGATGAGCACGTCGCGCGGATCGAGTTTGCGTTCAATGTCGTCGAGCGTGACGACCGTCTCCCCCGGCTCGGCGAAGCGAACCTTGAAGCCGCCGGTGATGAGGCTGCGGTCGTGGGCGTGCATCGGGTGTCCGAGCTCGAGCATGACGTAGTTCGTGACGTCCACGGCCGGGGAGATCGCGCGGATGCCGCTGAGCAGCAGCCGCCTCTGCATCCACCACGGCGACACCGCTTTCGGGTCGATGCCGGTGACGGGCCGCAGACCGAATCGCAGTACTCCGGTGCCGTGTTGGATGGTCACGGGCAGTGCTTCACCGTCGGCAGGCAGCGGCGGCACGTCGGCGGGGTCGGCGAAGTCGAGGTCGTAGGCGCATGCGATCTCGCGGGCCATGCCACGCACCGACAGGCAGTAGCCGCGGTCCGGGGTGATGGCCAAGTGGAAGACGACATCGTCCAGGCCCAGCACGTCGGCCGCTGGTGCGCCCGGTTCGGCGGTACCCGGCGGGAGCACCAGGATGCCGGAATGGTCTGTGCCCAGGTTGAGTTCGGCCGTCGAGCAGATCATCCCGTCGGAAGTCCGGCCGTACGTCTTGCGCGTCGCGATCGTGAAATCACCGGGCAGTACGGCGCCGGGGAGCGCGACGACAACCAGGTCGCCGACCGCAAAGTTGGTTGCGCCGCAGACGATGTCGCGGGGTTCGGCTTCGCCGACGTCGACCTTGACCGCACGGATCGGCTTCTTGAACTCGGTGAGTTCTTCGATCTGGGTGACGCGCCCGATCGTCAGCGGTCCGGTGACAGGCCCGACCGGAATGACCTCTTCGACCTCGTGGCCGATACGAATCAGCGTCTGCTCCAGCTCATCCGCGGGCACATCCCAGCCCGGAGTGCCGGCCTGGACGACGTCGCGCAGCCAGCTGTATGGAAGCCGCATCAGGCTCCTACTCCGAAGGGCAGCGAGAACCGAACGTCGCCCTCGACCATGTCACGCATGTCGGGAATACCGTTTCGGAATTGCAGTGTCCGCTCCAGCCCCATACCGAATGCGAAGCCCGAGTAGACCTCGGGGTCAATGCCGCAGGCGCGCAACACGTTCGGGTTGACCATGCCGCAGCCACCCCACTCCACCCAGCCGGGGCCGCCCTTCTTGTTGGCGAACCAGACGTCGACCTCCGCGGACGGTTCGGTGAACGGGAAGAAGTGCGGGCGGAACCGCGTGCGGCCCTGCGGCCCGAACTCCGAGCGGGCAAACGCGTCGAGCGTGCCGCGCAGATGCGCCATCGTCAGGCCCTTGTCCACCGCCAGACCCTCCACCTGGTGGAACACCGGGGTGTGGGTGGCGTCGAGCTCGTCGGTGCGGAACGTCCGGCCGATCGAGATGATGTACACCGGCAGGTCACGCTCCAACAAGGCCCGGATCTGAACCGGCGACGTGTGGGTGCGCAGCACCTGACGTGAGCCGTCGGGCGCGATATAGAAGGTGTCCTGTTCGCTGCGCGCAGGGTGATCGGGCGGGAAGTTCAGCGCGTCGAAGTTGAACTGCTCCGTCTCGACCTCGGGCCCCTCCGCCAGCTCCCAGCCCATTGCGAGGAAGGTGTCGGCGACGTGTTCGGCCAAGATCGTGATCGGATGCCTGGCGCCGATCGGCTGGCGGGTCGTCGGCAACGTCACATCGATGCGCTCGGCGACAAGCACCGCGGCGTCACGCTCGGCGCGCAGGACCCCCAGACGCTCGTCGTAGCTCTGTTGGACCTCGGCGCGCGCGACGTTGACGCGTTTCCCCGCATCCGCGCGGTCGGTCTTGGGCAGCGAGCCCAATGCCTGACGGGCCAGCGCGATCGGCGAGCGGTCGCCCAGATGTTCGGTCTTGGCGTGCGCCAGCGCGTCGAGGTCGGCGGCAAGGTCGAACGCATGCCGGGCCGCGCTGACAGCTTTGGTCAACGCTTCTTCTGACAGGTCTACGGGCTGCTCAGCCACCCGGCGATCATAGGCGATGCGCCAGTTGCGCCTCGAAGGCGTTTCCTTCCAGCACGACGGCTCGAGTGTCGGCTTGGTGCACGGGATTGCGGCGAATGCGTGACTTGACCCAACACTCGGCGAGCACAGCGCCCGCCAGACCGGCGGCGGTCGCCACCAGAAGCGACGTGCTGGCCAGCACCAGGAATCCGAACGACGCCCCGACCCCCAACAAGATGAACCGCGCCCGAGTCCACGGCGCCGGTGCGCCGAAACGTGTCGACACGAGCATGCCCAGCACCAGGGCCACCGCGTGGCCAACGTCGGTGAAGTCGTGACCGACTGCCGCCACCGCCACTGCGACCGCCAGCCACCAGCCGATCCAGGCGGGCCGCCAGCGCCGCGGTATGGCCGCGGTTAGCGTGCCCAGCACACCCGCGGCGCCGTAGCTCATGCCCACGTCTGTGGCACGAGTGACCGAACCGGGGAGCCAGCCGAACTCGACTGCCGCGGCCAGACCGGCGGCCACCAGCAGTGTTGCGCCGAGATGGCCCACCGCGAAGGCAACGATGAGCCGGCCGCTGTGCCACAACAGCTCGCCCATCGCCAGCAGGCAGACCAGGCCGGGAAGCCATACATAGACCGGTCCGGCGTCGACCACGAAGGCGCTGCCGAGCAGCGTTCCGATCCGCCCGTGGCTGAGATTGTGCAGGTTGGTGCTGGCATGGCGAATGACCCTGGCCTGCATGTCCGGGCTCAGCCTGAGCATGGTCGTGGTGATACACGTCACGATCGCCGCGTACGCCAGCGTCATCCGAAGCCGCGTCACGCGGGCAAGTAAAACGAACACCATCGCATACCACTATGCCCCCGGTGGGTCCCGGTCGTCGTCTTCGGCACCTGCCAACTGCCTGCGAGTTCTCAAGCGGTACATGATCAAATCCGCCGGCACGCCGTCCTGCTTGGCCGTAAAGACTTGCCTGCGAAGTCGTTTGGCCGTCACACCGAGCGAATCGAAATCCTCGTCGGAAATCCGCTCCAGCGTCGCCTGTGACACGACTAACTCTCCTCGGGTGGCCCGCTCCATCACACGCGCCGCAATGTTCACGTCGACGCCGAGCCAGTCCGAACCGATCCGCTGCGGGCGCCCGGTGTGGATTCCGACCCGCATACGAGGGGTGTAGCCGTCCACGTCAAGGGCTTTCACCGCGTCACGAGCGGCGATGGCCGCGCGCACCGCTGTGACGGGATGCGAGAAGACGGCCATGATGCCGTCGCCCATCCGTTTGACGATGTGTCCGCCTGCCTCGAGCAGCGGCGGCTCGACGACCTGGGAGACCCGGCGCAACAGTTTCAACGTCGCGTCGTCGCCGACGCTCAACGACCATGCGGAAAAGCCGACGAGGTCGGTGAAAACCAGGGTGACTTCCCGATTGGCCGGCTTGCCCGACACTCGCTCGGTCAGCGCTTGCCACACCTGGAGTGCGCCCAGACTCACTTCACGCGACGCCGCCTCACGCTCCAGCAGCCGGTCGGCGGCGCGAGCCGCTGCGCTCGGCGCGCCAACACCCGCGACGGACAACGGATCTCCGAATTCGGGATCACCGGGCAGGGCTCGGCGCGCGCGCCGCAGGAAGGCGACCACACCGGGGCTGTGGTTGGTGTTCTTCAGCCATGCCATCGGTCCGGATGCACGCCGCGGCAGATCCGGCGCTTCTTCGATTTCCCCGACATCGCCGGATCGTTCTTCGAACGACTCGACATCCACACCGTCAGCGTAAGTGGCGCTTCCGAGGCCCAATAAACCGGCTGGTCACAAGCGTGTGGCACCGCGGTAGCCGCCGGGTAACACTGCGCCGCGACACCCCCGGCAAATGATAGACAACATGTGTTGTCAACATTATCGTGAGGTCATGGCGATGGCGCCCTCCCCTGGACCCCTCGGACCGGACTCGCTGACATGGAAGTACTTCGGCGACCTGCGGACCGGAATGCTCGGCGTCTGGATCGGCGCCATCCAGAACATGTATCCCGGGCTCGGCGCGGGCGTCGAAGATCATTCGATTCTGCTGCGCGAACCTTTGCAGCGCGTCGCGCGCTCGGTCTACCCGATCATGGGTGTGGTCTACGACGGCGAGCGCGCCGCCCAAACCGGACAGCAGATCAAGGGCTATCACAAGACGATCAAAGGCATCGACACCGCGGGCCGCAGGTATCACGCGCTGGACCCCGAGACGTTCTACTGGGCGCACGCCACGTTCTTCATGCTGATCATCAAGACCGCCGAATACTTCTGCGGCGGCCTGACCGAGGCCGACAAGCGCCAGCTGTTCGAAGAGCACGTGCAGTGGTACCGGATGTATGGAATGAGCATGCGGCCGGTGCCGAACAGCTGGGAGGAGTTCTGCGAGTACTGGGACCGCAAGTGCCGCGAAGAACTCGAGATCAACAAGGCCACACTCGACATCTTCAAGATCCGGATTCCCAAGCCGTGGTTCGTGTTGATGCCGACCCCGGTGTGGGACCAGCTCTTCAGACCGATGGTCGGCGCGCAGCGCTGGATCGCCGCCGGTCTGTTCGACGAAGCCGTCCGCGAGAAGGCCGGGATGCGGTGGACACCGGGCGACGAGGTGCTGCTGCGGTTGTTCGGCAAGCTGGTCGAGTTGGCGTTCGTCGCCGTGCCCGATGAGATCCGGCTGCATCCGCGCGCATTGGCCGCATACCGCCGCGCCCAGGGACGCGTGCCCGCAGACGCCCCGCTGGTCGAGGCGCCGGGATTCATGGCGCCGCCTCCTGACCGGCGCGACCTGCCGGTGCACTACTTCCCCCCGCGCAAATCGCTGCTCGATCGGGCCGGGTCGCTGGTGCACACCACGTTCTCGCTTGCCGGCTTACGCCCCGCGCGGGGCCGAACTAAGGCAGCCTGAGTTCATGCTCGAATGGTCTGACGTCGATCTTGCCGTGCGCGACGCTGTGCGTGAGTTCATCGACAAGGAGATCCGGCCGCACATCGACGAGCTCGAAAGTGGCGAGATGGAGCCCTACCCCTTCATCCGCAAGCTTTTCTCGACGTTTGGCATCGACACGATGGCCAGGGAATCGCTGCAGAAGCGGTTGGCGCGGATGCGGGACGGTTCGACCGACTCGGGCCCAGCGGGCGGTCAGTCGAGCATGACGTTTGTGGTCGCCAGCGAATTGAGCCGCGTCTCAATGGGATTGGTTACCGGGATGGGCGTGAGCCTGGGGCTGACCGTGCCGACGATCGCCTCGCGCGGCACTCTCGCACAGCAGGAACGGTGGCTGCCGGGGCTGGTCACCTATGAGAAGGTCGGGGCGTGGGCGATCACCGAGCCCGACTCGGGCTCGGATGCATTCGGCGGGATGAAGTCGTACGTGGTGCGCGACGGCTCAGGAAATGGGGACTACATCCTCAACGGGCAGAAGACGTTCATCACCAACGGGCCCGACGCGGACGTCGTCGTCGTGTACGCCAAGCTCGACGAAGCGGGCGTCGACAAACGCGACCGCAAGGTGCTGACTTTCGTGCTGGACCGCGGCTTGGACGGCTTCGTGCAGTCAAAGCCGTTCCGCAAGATGGGGTTACACAGCTCGCGCACCGGTGAGCTGTTCTTCAACAACGTCCGGCTGGGCCGCGACCGGCTGCTCGGTGAGACCGAGGACAACTCTGCGGGGGACGGTCGTGCCAGTGCACGGGCGAACTTCTCGGCCGAGCGCATAGGTGTGGCCGCGATGGCGCTGGGCGTGATCGAGGAGTGTCTGCAGCTGTGCGTGGACTACGCCAAGAGCCGCACGCTGTGGGGTCAGCAGATCGGGCAGTTCCAGCTTATTCAGCTCAAGCTCGCGAACATGGAAGTCGCCCGAATGAACGTGCGTAACATGCTGTTTCGCGTGATCGAGTCGATGCAGTCCGGCGCCGGTATCTCACTGTCGGAGGCGTCGGCGATCAAGTGGTACTGCTCGCAGGCGGCCACCGACGTGGCGATGGACGCCGTGCAGTTGTTCGGCGGCAACGGGTACATGACCGAGTACCGGGTCGAACAGCTGGCACGCGACGCCAAGTCGTTGATGATCTACGCCGGCAGCAACGAAGTGCAGATCACGCATGTGGCCAACGGGCTGCTGAACGGCGGCTAGGCGGCCGGGAGATCCGGGGAGGACCCTTCTTGCCCGGCTCCGCGCGACAATTCAGCGACGCGGGCGTGCAGCGCCAAGACGCGCTGATGGATCCGGTACTCCGTTGCGCGGGGCATCGACGCCGGCCCATATCGCCCGCGGCGCAACCGGTGAACCCGTCCGTGCGCCATTTCCCAACGCAATGCATCAGAAACCGACTTCGATGGCCGCCCGCCGACACCGAAGCCGTGATAAGCCAGCGCATCGACGAGTTCTCCGACCGTCGCCGGGCCATGATCGAAGAGATAGGTGGTGAGCAGGTATCGCAGCTCGATTCCGCCCACGTCTAGCAACTTGGTCATGGCCAGACCATGACATGCCGGTCTGACAACCAACCGACCTGTCGCTCAGAGCCGGGCAAGGAGTCAGCTGGATCGGTGCGCCCGTGCGCTTTGGTACAGGCAGATCGCGGCGGCCGACGCCACGTTGAGGCTTTCGGCGTTGCCCGGCATCGGGATCCGGACTCGATGGGTCGCCATGTCCGCCAATTCTGTTGGCAGGCCGTGCGCTTCCGGCCCGAACAGCCACGCCGTCGGCCCCTCCAACGCTGCATCGTCGAGGCTGACCTCGCCGTCGGCGGTAGTGGCCAGCACCTGCATACCGGCGTCGCTCAGCGCGCCAGCGACGGCGACCGCATCGGAATCGGCAACCACCGGTACCGAGAAGATGCTGCCCGCCGACGCTCGCAGGCACTTGCCGTTGTACGGATCGACGCTGTGCCCCGCCAGCACCACCGCGTCGGCGCCCATCGCATCGGCAATGCGGATCAGCGTGCCCGCATTCCCCGGCTCGGAAATCTCCACCGCGACCGCGACCAACCGCGGCGACTCGGCGAGGACGTCATCCAACGAGGTTTCGGGGACCGAACACACCGCCACGAGCCCCACCGGAGTAACGGTGTCCGACAACGCTTTCGCCGCGCGCTCGGTCACCAACTGCACGGGCGCATCGGTCAGCATCGATCCGAATCGGCTCAGCGCCGATTCGGTGACGAACACCTCCGAAACGAGTCCGCGCCGCAACGCCGCCTCGACGAGGTTGGGTCCTTCGGCGAGAAAGCGTGCGGCGCGGCGACGTCCGACGTGGCGATGCAGCTTGACCGCTGCCGCCACCCGGGCAGAGCGCTCGGTGAGCGTCAGGCAGCCTCGCCCGACGGTGCGTTCACGTCCTCGGGCAGCGCACCCTTGGCGACCTCCACGAGCGCGGTGAAGGCGGCCGGGTCACTGACCGCGATCTCGGCAAGGTTCTTGCGGTCCACCTCGACACCGGCGGCCTTCAAGCCCTGGATCAACCGGTTGTAGGTGATGTCGTTGGCCCGGGCCGCGGCGTTGATGCGGGAGATCCACAGCTTGCGGAACTCGCCCTTGCGGGCACGCCGGTCACGATAGGCATAGGTCAACGAATGCAGCTGCTGCTCTTTGGCTTTGCGGTACAGCCGGGACCGCTGGCCCCGGTATCCCTTCGATGCCTTGAGTACGGTACGCCGCTTCTTCTGGGCGTTGACTGCGCGCTTTACGCGTGCCATGAAAGTAGTCCTCTTCTCGTACGGGCTGGTGCTTTAGCCGTTCAGCAGCTTCTTGATGCGGGTCCGGTCGTTGGCCGACACCTCGGTGCGGCCATCAAGGCGCCGGGTGCGCTTGGTCGGCTTGTGCTCGAGCAAGTGCCGACGGTTGGCCTTCTGGCGCACGACCTTGCCGGTCCCGGTCAGCCGGAACCGCTTGGAAGCGCCGCTGTGGGTCTTCGCCTTGGGCATATGTCCTCAGTTCTGTGATGTATCGGTCTGTGCTTCGCCGGGCTGAGCGCTGGCGCGCTGCGCGGCGGGTGCGTCTGCGTCATGCGCCGCCTTGGCACGAGTCTTCGCGCCGCGGTGCGGAGCCAGCACCATCGTCATGTTGCGGCCGTCCTGCTTGGCGGACGTCTCGACGAAGCCGTAGTCGGCGACGTCGGCGCCCAGCCGCTGCAACAGCCGGTAGCCCAACTCGGGCCGCGACTGCTCGCGTCCGCGGAACATGATGGTGACTTTGACCTTCGACCCCGCTTGCAGGAAGCGGACCACGTGGCCCTTCTTGGTCTCGTAGTCGTGAGGGTCGATCTTCGGTCGCAGCTTCTGTTCCTTGACGACGGTCTGCTGCTGATTCTTGCGAGACTCGCGTGCCTTCTGAGCCGTCTCGTATTTGAACTTGCCGTAGTCCATGATCTTGCAGACCGGCGGTTTAGCGTCCGGCGCTACTTCGACAAGGTCGAGATCGGCATCCGCGGCGACGCGGAGGGCGTCTTCGATGCGCACAATGCCTACCTGCTCGCCACCTGGTCCGATCAGGCGGACTTCAGGTACTCGAATGCGCTCGTTGACGCGGGTCTCAGTGCTGATGGGGCCTCCTATGTTGTCCTCCAGGAGCCCCAAACACCGTCAGCACTCTGCTCATTTCGAACAGAAAGGCCCTGCTCAAAGCAGGGCCCAAAGCCGACCAGGACAGGCATCGGATGCCTGTGACCGGACCGCTGCACCGGTAGGGTGAGCGGTGGGAGTGGGACTCCACTTGCTGTCCCTGGCGTACGCCGGGACGGTCGCGCATGCCAGTCTAGCAGGCATGACCGAGGTTCCTAACACAGCCGGGATGGACGGCTCGGCCGTCCGTGAGCTGGCCGACATTCCCGCCGTCGAGGTGATCACCCGGGCGGCCGTGATGCTGATGAGCGCGGCCGCGGAGAAGCTCGGGTTGTCAGCCGAGGATCCGGACGAGAGCCCACAGCGCGACCTCGACGAGGCCCGCCGGCTGATCACCGCACTGGCCGGACTGGTCACCGCATCCGCTGAATATCTCGGTCCGCACGCCGGGCCGGTGCGCGACGGGCTGAAGACGCTTCAGTTGGCGTTCCGCGAATCCAGCGCCGCGCCGGATGAACCGGGGCAGGGTCCTGGCGAGAAGTACACCGGCCCAGTCTGGTAGTACTCCCACCCATTTCGCGGGTTCAGCGCATATCCTCGCAGGCCTATGACCGTGACCTTGACCCGTCGGACCTCTCGTTACTGGTGGGTCCCCGCGGCGGCCGGCTGGACTGTCGGCGTCATCGCGACGCTGTCGCTGATCGCCAGCGTCTCGCCCGGCATCCGCTGGCTCATCAAGGTGCCGCGCGAGTTCGTCAACGACTACATCTTCAACTTCCCCGATACCAGCTTCGCGTGGGCGTTCGTGCTGGTCCTGCTGGCCGCGGCACTGGCAGCCCGCAAGCGCATCGCGTGGTGGATCCTCGTGCTCTACATGGTCGCCGCGATCGTGTGGAACGTCGCCGACCTGCTCACCGGCGACGAGTCGGTCGTCGATGACGTCGGCGAGGTCATCGGCATCGGCTTTCACGTTGCGGCGATCCTGTCCCTGGTGCTGGCCCGCAAGGAGTTCTGGGCGAAGGTGCGGCGCGGGGCATTGCTGAAGGCGGCCGCCACACTCGTCGTCGGCATGGCGGTCGGCACGCTGATCGGGTGGGCGCTGTTGGAGTTCTCCCCCGGCTCGCTGGCCCGCGAAGATCGATTCCTGTACGCGCTCAACCGCGTGAGCGCGTTCGCCGGCGCCGACTCCTCGAGTTTCACGGGCCATCCGCACGTCTTCGTCAACGCACTACTGGGGTTGTTCGGTGCGCTGGCGTTGATGGTCGCGGCGATCGTGCTGTTCCAATCGCAGCGCGCCGAGAACGCGCTCACCGGTGAGGACGAGTCGGCGATCCGCGGCCTGCTCGAGTTGTTCGGCAAGAACGATTCGCTTGGGTACTTCGCCACCCGCCGCGACAAGGCGGTGGTGTTCGCGCCCAACGGCCGCGCGGCCATCACCTACCGCGTCGAGGTCGGTGTCTGTCTCGCGAGCGGCAATCCGGTCGGTGACCCCAAGTCGTGGCCGGCGGCCATCCACGCGTGGCTGACCCTGTGCCAGACCTACGGCTGGGCACCGGGCGTGATGGGTGCCAGTTCGACTGCGGCGGAGGCCTTCCGCCAGGCCGGTCTCAACGCGCTGCAACTGGGCGACGAAGCCATCCTGCATCCGGACAACTTCCGGCTGTCCGGGCCGGACATGCGCGCGGTTCGCCAGGCGGTGACGCGGGCGCGGCGGGCCGGTGCCACCGTGCGGATCCGACGGCACCGCGACATCGGCAGCGAGGAGATGGCCCAGGTCATCGCGCGGGGGGACGCCTGGCGCGACACCGAAACTGAACGCGGCTTCTCGATGGCACTGGGCCGGCTCGGTGACCCCGCCGACGGCGACTGCCTGCTGGTGGAGGCCGTGCAAAGCGGCGAGGTCGTCGCGATGCTCTCGCTGGTTCCGTGGGGCACCAACGGTGTATCGCTGGACCTGATGCGCCGCTCACCCCAATCCCCAAACGGCACAATCGAATTGATGGTCTCGGAACTGTGCATGCAGTCCGAAGGCATTGGGGTGACCCGCATTTCGCTGAACTTCGCGATGTTCCGGTCGGCGTTCGAGCAGGGCGCACAGCTCGGCGCCGGCCCGGTGGCGCGGCTCTGGCGCGGGCTGCTGGTGTTCTTCTCTCGCTGGTGGCAGCTCGAAACGCTGTACCGGTCGAACATGAAATATCAGCCCGAGTGGGTGCCGCGCTACGCCTGTTACGAGGACGCCCGGCTGGTCCCTCGGGTCGGAGTGGCCTCGGTGATCGCCGAAGGCTTTCTGGTGCTGCCGTTTTCGCGGCGCACCGAGCAGCCGCACACCGGCCATCACATCTCGGCCCCGGAGAATCTGGTGGCGACCGGCGTGCTGCGCCACGACGGGAGCGCTCCGGACCTCAGCGAGCTGCAAGTCGACCTGCCCGAAGAGGAGGACCAGCCCCGGATACCGGAACAGGTGCGGGTTCGGATGGCCAAGCTCAAGGCGCTGCAGGACGGCGGCGTCGACGCCTATCCGGTCGGGGAAGCGCCCAGCCACACCGTTGCGCAGGCAATCGACGCCGCCGACGACACGCCGGTGACGGTCGCCGGACGCGTGCTGCGGGTTCGGGACTACGGCGGTGTGCTGTTCTCCCAGCTTCGCGATTGGTCCGGCGAAGTGCAACTGCTGCTTGACAATTCGATGCTCGACAACGGGACTACCGCCGATTTCACCGGCGCCATCGATCTGGGCGACCTGATCGAGGTCTCCGGGACGATGGGGCTCAGCCGAAAGGGCATCCGGTCACTGATGGTCCGCAGCTGGCGGCTGATCGGAAAGTGCCTTCGTCCGCTGCCCGACAAGTGGAAGGGGTTGACCGACCAGGAAGCGCGGGTGCGGGCCCGCTACGTCGATCTGGCGATCAACACCGAGGCACGCGACCTCATCAGGGCCCGCAGCGGTGTGCTGCATGCGATCCGCGAAACCCTGGTCGGCAAGGGGTTTTTGGAGGTCGAGACACCGATCCTTCAGCAGATCCACGGCGGTGCGAACGCCCGTCCGTTCCTGACGCACATCAACGCCTACGACCTGGATCTGTATCTCCGGATCGCACCGGAGCTCTACCTCAAACGGCTGTGCGTCGGCGGCGTCGAGCGCGTCTTCGAGCTGGGCCGGGCGTTCCGCAACGAGGGTGTCGACTTCAGCCACAACCCGGAGTTCACGCTGCTGGAGGCCTACCAGGCGCACGCCGACTACAACGTGTGGATCGACGGCTGCCGCGAGCTCATCCAGAACGCCGCGCAGGCCGCCAACGGCGAGCATGTGTTCCTGCGGCCCAGAGACGACGGCACATTCGAACCTGTCGACATTTCCGGGAAGTGGGCCGTCAAGACCGTGCACGGCGCGGTCTCGGAGGCGCTCGGCGAAGAGATCGCACCCGACACGGACCTGGCCACGCTGCGCAAACTGTGCGACGCCGCCGACATCCCGTACCTCACGCACTGGGACGCCGGCGCGGTGGTCCTCGAGCTCTACGAGCGGCTGGTCGAGGACCGCACCGAGGCGCCCACCTTCTACAAGGACTTCCCGACGTCCGTGTCGCCGCTGACGCGTCCGCACCGCAGCATTCCCGGAGTCGCCGAACGTTGGGACCTGGTGGCGTGGGGCATCGAACTCGGCACCGCATACAGCGAGCTGACCGATCCCGTCGAGCAGCGGCGGCGGCTGCAGGAGCAGTCGCTGCTGGCCGCAGGCGGTGACCCCGAGGCGATGGAACTCGACGAGGACTTCCTGCAGGCGATGGAATACGCGATGCCCCCCACCGGCGGGCTCGGCATGGGCGTGGACCGTGTGGTCATGCTGATCACCGGCCGCAGCATCCGGGAGACGCTGCCTTTCCCGTTGGCCAAACCGCGTTAGTAGGCCACTCACAGGCAGTCCCAAGGATTGGCGTCCACGATTGTTTCCGTGACGTTACCCGAGCCGTTTCGCCACCATCTTTCGCTGATGCACGGCTGGATTCCGCTAACGGTGCAGATCATCGCCGCGGTCGTGCTGATCGCGGCCATCGGCTGGCGCAACCGCCGCTGGCGCGTCGTCTGGCTGCCGTGGGTCACGCTGGTCGGAGCTGCGTTGGCGATGACGGCCTACTGGTACGTCGCCTCTCAGGGAATGAGCGATGACACCAACCCCGCACCGCATTCCTTGTGGATCTGGGTTGCTTTGTCTGGAGTCGCCGCCGGCGTGCTGGTCGCGGGCTGGCGAGGCGCCCGGTGGTGGCGCCGCGCGGTGTCGGCGCTGGCGCTGCCGATGTGCGTGTTGTGCGCTGGCCTGGCGCTGAATCTGTGGGTCGGCTACTTCCCCACCGTGCAGACCGCGTGGAATCAGCTGACCGCCGGGCCGCTGCCCGACCAGACGGATCAGGTGACGGTGACCGCGATGCAGAAACAGCATGCGATACCGGCCAAGGGCACCGTCGTGCCGGTAACCATTCCCTCGACCACATCGGGTTTCAAACACCGCGGTGAGCTGGTCTACCTTCCGCCCGCGTGGTACGCGAGCAATCCGCCGCCGCAGTTGCCGACGGTGATGATGATCGGCGGCGAATTCAACACCCCCGCCGACTGGATGCGAGCGGGCAACGCCATCAAGACCATCGACGAATTCGCGTCAGCCCACGGCGGCAACGCGCCGGTGTTCGTTTTCGTCGACTCCGGCGGGGCGTTCAACAACGACACCGAATGCGTCAACGGGGCCCGCGGCAGGGCCGCCGATCATCTGACCAAAGATGTTGTGCCGTTTATGGTTTCGGCGTACGGCGTGAGCTCCAAGCCGTCGAACTGGGGCATCGTCGGCTGGTCGATGGGCGGCACGTGTGCGGTCGACCTGGCGGTGATGCATCCCGACATGTTCAGCGCGTTCGAGGACATCGCAGGCGATATGGCGCCCAATTCGGGGAACAAAGCCCAGACCATCGACCGCCTGTTCAGTGGTAACGCGGCGGCCTACGCGGCATTCGACCCGTCGACGGTGATCACCCGCCACGGTCCCTATGCCGGGGTGACCGGCTGGTTCGACATCAACAACGCGCCACCGGCTGCGCCGACGAAGAACAACCCCAATGACCAGACCGCCGCGGCCAACTCGCTGTGCGCATTGGGCAGCGCGAACGGCATCCGCTGCGCGGTGGTCATGCAGCCTGGCAAGCATGACTGGCCGTTTGCCGCACACGCATTCGCGGCCGCTCTGCCGTGGATGGCCAGTCAGATCGGCACGCCGGGCATCCCCACAGTCCCGCTTCCGGCAGCGCCGCCAGCCCCTGCTTCCGCACCCGCGGCGCCCCCGCCGTCGGCACCGTATGAACAGGCGGCGTCGAAGTAGCCGCTCGGGAGTACCGTGAGCGGCATGCCGGACGAACCAACGCCCGAACCGGAATCCGCTGCCGAGGCGCCTGCCACGCAGGCCACACCGCCTGTCGATACCGGCTACACGCAGGGCGGGGTGCCGACTTTCGACTCGGTGCGCGAGAAGATCGAAACCCGGTACGGCACGGCCATCGGCGCCGCCGAGCTCGCCGCGGAGTCACCCGAGGGCCGGACCGTCGAGGAGCAGTACGACGCACGTCAGCGGGCTGCGGCCGAGCGACTCGCCGAGATCCGGGAGTCGATGCACACGGAGCAGAACGAGTCTCAGTAATCCGATTCCGCGGCCAGGATCTCGGCCAGGAATGCGTCGCTCGGGGGCTGGCTCAGTCGCCCCCGCACGAAAGCCCGGATCCGCTGCCGAATATCGGGTGATTCCACGGAATCGTTCAGATCGGCGCCGACAGTAACCCGCGTCGTGCGCCAATCATGGTCCCATGCAACGGTTTCGGTGATCGGCTGCTGATCCTCGTCGACCAGCTCGAAGGCTGAGGCGCCGTCGGCGTCGAGGATGCCCGCGCCGCTGATCGACCCTGAACGTAAATGCACCGCGATGCCTGCAGCCGAACCCATGCCCGTCAGTTCGGCCCGCACAACGGCGCTCACCGGCTCACCCGCATCGATACGCCATTCGACGGTGTCCTCGGCGGCGTCGAATATCCCGGGCGGCACGGCTGACCAGTTGATCGAAGTCGTTCCCGTTGCGACCGCACCGGAGCGTCGGCCTGTTGCCGATCCCGCGGCCAACGCGTAGTCATCGCGGCGGCCGGTCACGGCGGCCGTTTCCGTTGCGTCGATGGCGATACCCAGGTCTTCGGCCAGTTCACTGCAGGCCCGCACCAGTTCTACGACCCGCGGGTCTGCCTCTCGCATATACAAGTTCAGTGTCGCCGCGTGCGGTCTCAGAAGGCTTTCCACGTCCGAATCGAAGGTGTCGTCGGTGAAGAAGTCCTGGGCGCCTGCCGTCAGCAGGGCGACTTCGGCGTCGAGCACAGCACTGTCGAGGGTGGCGATGCCGTCACGCTGACTCGCGGGCCACCACCGACGCAACCAATGCCCTACCGCCAGCCTTCGCAGCGGGTCGACTGCACCGGGCCGCAGGCCGACGCCCGTGAGGTCGATGGTTTGTGCATCGTCGGGGGTGAGCCCTTCCAGCGCGGAAGCCACTGCGCTGTGTCCGGATTCGCCGACGATTCGCCACAGCCAGTCGGCGCGGCCAAGATCGGTGAAGGCGATAGTGGTTGCATCTGCGGGGTCGTCGACCGTCCACGACAGCACGGCACCGCTGACCTCAAGCACGGCGACAAGTGGTGTGGGCACCAGCTGCCTGCCGGTGCTCCAGAGTCCGGAATCGGCAACGAGTTTCATCCGGCCACCTGCAATTCGAGCATCGCCTTGATCCGCTGGCGATGGTCAAGGCTCACCGACCTGGCCACTCCTTCGAGCAGAGCGCGGACGTCGTCGACATCGTCGCATGGCTCCTGCCAGACATCGCGCCCGTGCAGTCGCGCCCACAACCGGCTCAAGTACGGCCGGGCGAACGCTGCCAGATCGTCGATCACCTGCTGCTGGCGCGGATGGACCGGCCCGCCGTCGGCGAGGTAGCGGCGAGCGTGCAGCACGTACGCTTCCTTGCGCAGCCGAGCCTGCATCAGGCCGGCCAATTGATAACGCGTGACGGCGGATTCGGTCAGAGGAGCAAGGTCGACGGCAATTTCGATCCCGGCGATCAGCGTCGCCTGTTTGTCCTCGGCCAGCAGACCCCATGGCGCACAGGACCGGTCGACCTCCTCCGCGCAGAGCAATGGGATATCGGGCAACTCGTCTCGGTCCATCGCGCGGCGCAGTGTCGCGCGGACGCGATCGACGACGCTGCGGTTCAGCGGGCGATCATTGTCCGGTCCGCTGAGGATCGTCGGTTGTGGTTGCGGCTCAACGGAACTGAGTCCGATGTCAGTGATCGACCACGGCAGCTGTCCGGCGTCGCCGTGCGCCGTCGCGCCGAGGTTGTACGGGGTCGCGTCGGCGATCAGTGCAGACCACACGCGCTGCCGCGCTACTTTCGCGCCATGGCTGTCGGCGGGCCCGAGGACCGTCGTCAGGCCGGCCATGAACGGGCCGATGATCTCGGTGCCGGCATGCACGTCGCGCCAGCTGCGATCCAATTGATCTGAGAGCTTGGCGATCACCTGCGGATCCGACACGTGCTGATTGAGCACCTCGATACCCGTGCGGTCGCGGTCTCCGTGGATTTCGCGCAGCACTGCCTCGGCGCCGGCCTGATCCTGTTGGGTGGGTGCCCCTTTGGTCACCGCCAACTCGAAGCACACGGGAAAGTACAGCTCCTGCGCATTGCCTGTGGTGATACGCAGCCGCCGCCGTTCGCGTTTGAGAAGCTCGAACCACGCCGCGGCGGCCCGCAACTGTGCGCTCTGACCGACGATCGCCTCGTGCATCGCGGCAGCCACCGCGGCGTCGACGAACGGTGCCGAGTAGTGGGTGTTCGACCGCAGCCGCAACACCAGCGGGTCGATGATGCGCTTCACGGTCCGACGAAGCGGGCCGCCGTCGTCGCCGCTGAGCAGCTCGACGCCGGGGCCGATTTCACGCCATGCGCGGTCGATAACCGCGCGGCGCGGGTGGCTGACGGCGATCGCCGACACCGCCTCCGCTTGCGTGCTCATCTGGACAGCATAAAAGTTGGGTTCGGTAGCCGGGGCCTCAGTAGACGCTCGTCGCATGTCCGATGCATTGTTGCTCTCGCTTTCCGGCCTGGTTTTCCTCAGCGTCGCGTTGGTTCTGTTCACCCCGGAACGGTCGGTCGTGAAGTCCCGGGGAGTCGTCGTCGGCATCCGAATAGCCGGTGCCGCGCGGCAGGACTTCCGCGAGATCGAACTCGATGTGATGGTCAGCAGGCCCGAGGGTGGACAATTCCCGGCCCGGGAAAGGGCCGTGATCCCGGCGACGCTGCTGAGCAAGGTCTCCCCCGGCAACATCATTGACACCTACTACCACCGTGGCGACGAGTCGGCGGTCGCGGTCTGCGTGCCGCGGGCCTGACTGTCACCGGGCACCGTCGACCGCGAAGCTGACCAGCGCCGCCCAGTAGAGCGGGCTGGCGGCCAGGTCGCCGTCGCGCCACTGGCGCATGCGTTCCCGTTGCCAGCGGTTCACTGCGCGTCCCGCGTCGGGTTCCTCGTGGGCATCATCGACGGCGATGATCGCGTCGGCCATCGGATCAGCCTCCGGCCCAACCGTTTTCGGGGCGAACTGGCGGTAGCCGGCCGCGGTCGGCAACGACCACAGCGTGGCCGTCACCAGTTGCGCGCCGCCGAGGATCATCGCTGCGACCAGACCGGTCGCTTCGTCGAACTGGTAGTCACCGCCGGATGCACAGGCCAGCAGGGCGACCCGCGGCGGCATCGGCAGCTTCGCGGTCATCAGATCGGCCGCGGCGAGTGGGCGCGCGTCGGCGAGATGCAGGGCCGCCCGGTCGGCGTGGCCGACGTCTCCGTCCGCCGCGGTCGCGTGGCCGACGAACAGCAGCCGGCTTGGCGCCTTCTCGAGTAAGAAGGCCAACCAGTCGCGGTCCGCGTCGCTTCGCCGGAACAGCTCGACCGCCGTGGAGACGTCGGGCAGCACGGCTCTGCGGCCAAGCAGCGCAGCGAAATGCCGTGCCAGCGGCGTGTCCGGTGATGGCCTGCCCAGCACCGAGCCGAGTGCGGAGTCGGGCCGCTGCCCCGGCACTCGCGGGTCGAGGACCAGAAGCGGCGGGCCGTCGCGTCGGCTGTCCCACACGGCGGCCGTGCGCGGCGAGTTCGCGATGTTCGGCGGGGCGGCCATCAGCACATCGACGAGTTCCATCAAGCGGTGGCCGTCGTCGCCGGGCATCGCAAGCAGTGCCCACGGCACACGAGCCATGCGGGCGCTGGGCGACACGAATAGGACGCCGCGCGGCGACGACACGCAGTCGGTCAGCAACTGCCAGGCCGCATCGGAAATCAATTGTTGGCCCAAGGAGCAAGCGAGCGCCAGTTCGGTGTTGGGTGCCGAGAACGGGCCTTTCGCGATGGCGCGGTCGACGGCCTCCCGCCGCGTCTCCGAGCCGCATGGGTCCGGCAGCGCGCCGGCCAGGTCGTCCAGCGCCGCAACGAGATCGGCTTCCTCGACCACCCAGGTGACCGTCTTGGATGGCTGGCCGACGACCCGCAGGCTGGCATAGGTTGCGATGCCGACGTCGGCGAAGCGCAGAAGAAGGGTTACGGCCATGTCGACCAAGCGACTTCGTCGGCAGTGACGGCCGCGCCGTACCGCTCGGATGCCAGTCCGCGATAGCGACTCAGGATCGGTGGCGTTTCGGGATCCATCCGCAGCGGCGGAAGAGGCCCGAGCCGGGTCAGCGCACCACCGCCCGCCATCGCAGAGCCAGCCGCGACGAGGGCATAGTCGTCAACCGTTTCGACCGGCACCGTGGCCGTCGCGGTCTCGGTCCAGTCGAGCGGCTGGGCGTCCGGCTCGGTGCTGAAACTTCCTCGCGCACTGTGGTATTCGATGAGTTCACCGAGCAGCTCGGTGTTACCCCACTCCCAGGCGACCGCGAAGGCGCCGGCGAGTATGCGCGCCGAAACATGGTTGGCCCATCGCATCCGCGCGTCCGCGTCGGTCATCGCGTGACGTACCGAGTCCACCGCCAAGGCTGCGGGTACCTTGAGTTCGGCGGCCTGCTCGAGTTTGGCCTTGGCAGTGCCGGGGTCCGCCAGCGCCTCTGCGCGCAGGATGCTCCCGAGATGGTCGTCAAGCCGGGCATACTGCAGCCAGCTGTGGCGGGGCCAGGAGTCCAGCAACTCACGGGCCTGCGCGACCCGCTCGTGAGCCGCCGCGAAGTCGTTGCGGAATATGTCAACCCAGCTGCGTTGCAACAGGATGCGGTGGATGTGAAGCGGCTTCTCCACTTCGCGCCAGTGCCGCTCGGCATGACCAAGACGCTCGTCGGCATCGTCGAAAGCCCCGACCGAGATGCTGATCAGGCCGAAGTACAGCCAGCACCGCGACACGTCGTGGGCGCGCAAGTGCTCGGCGATCGACGGATAGGCCCCGTGGACCAGGCTCTGGGCCTGTGCACGATCGTTTGCCGCCCATGCCGCCGTCGCCCGCTCCAATTGCGTTCTGGCCGTTGCCAATTTCCATTCACGACGCTTGGCGCGGGCGCCCGCGCGCTGCAGCCACGGCTCGGCCTCGGACAGTCGGCCCGTTTCGACGCAGAACCGGCCGTAGCCGGTAGAACCGAGGACGAGCAGGTGATCATCGAATTCGCTGTCTCCGCAAGGGTTTTCGATGGCGTCGAGCACCTGCTCCCAGAGCGGAACCGACTGCACGTGGAGATCGTCGTCGCACAGGGCGACCGCGCACAGAATTCGGGCGTAGGTGATCAGAAACCTGTGTTCGTCTTCCAGATCCGCGAAACCGGGCGAGGTTTCGTCGGTGAGGGCTAGTAGCCCAGCCTCTGCGGCTTCGTGGTCGCCGTGCGCGGCGGCCAGACCGGTCCGGAGAAAACCGGCCCGACGGGAGTATCGGCACAACATGTGGTCGATCTCCTCGTCGGACATGGTCACTTGTGCCGCGGCCTCAGGGTTGGTGCCCGCGCGGATAGCCCGGTAGACGGCCAGGCAGTCGTGGATGCGTCGGACAGCCTCTTCGACGCCGTCGTACGCGGTGCGAACCAGGTAGATCTCGCCCAGTTGAGCGAGAACCTCCAGCATCAGATCGTCCCGGTCGGCCTGTTCGATCTGCTGCATCAAGGACAGCAGCAACTCCTTCGCCGCTTCCTCGTTGGCGGCGAAGGTCAGGTGGCGAGCACGCTCGAGCTCGCCGGGGATCGTCACGGTTGAATCATAGGAAGTGACGGACGTGCTGAGCACGCCCGTCACTTCCCCTCGGATGGTCAGCTGCAGGTCACCTTCACGGTGAACGGCTTGGTGATCATCCCTGCCATCGGGTTCTTGATGTCGGCGCCCGAGGCTTCACCAGTGATGGTGTACGTGCTGCCGTCAACCTTCACGTCGGCCTTGCCGACCGGCGCACCCATGTTGGAGACCGCGAGCGCGTTGCCGTCGACGACCATGCCCAGCGACTCCACCTTCGGAGTGGCCTCGTCGGTCATCACGATGCCCAGGCCCTGCTGGCCGCCGACCGCGCCGCTGGCGACGTTGATCTTGCCGCCCTGCTTGACGCAGGTCACCGACTTCAGATCGAGGCCGGCCAGGTCCTTGCCGTCCACCTTGACCTCGGTGCTGCCGCCCGTGCTCACCCCTGAGGCCGTGCCCGACGCGGGACCGCCCTTGTTGTCAGAACATCCCACCAGCACAGTTGCGGCGGCGGCCAGTCCGACCACACCCACGACAACTCGATTCATCGATCTTTCCCTTCGTCGTACGTCGCCCCGATGGCGTCCGTCGTGGGGCCAAGTCAAGATCGGCAGGATCGCTACCGATCCCAAACTTTGTCGGGCCTCGCGGGTACGGTTCGCAGGCGATGCGGTCATTCACGGTTGCCGAGCGGCGGGCGCGGCTGGCGCGACGGCACTTCCTGGGCGAACGGGCGGGGTCGATCGAAGGCGTGGTCGACGACCTCATCGGGTTGCACACCACCGACCCGGCCACGCCGTATTTGTCGCTGTGGGCGCGGTTGCCGGGATTTGTCGTCGGCTCGCTGGACGCGGAGCTCTATGAGCGCCGCACCGTGGCCAAGCATCTCGCGATGCGACGCACGCTATGGACGGTGCGGGCGGTTGACCTGCCGTTGATCCAGTCCGGTGCCAGTGATCGAGTGGCCGACAACGAGCGTCGGCGTCTGGCGGCCGACGCGGTGAAAGCGGGGCTCACGGCCGACGGTGAAAAGTGGCTCGACACGGCGTGCGAGGCGGTGTTGCGGTACCTGTCCGAACACGGGCCTGCCAGCGCCAGGGAGCTGCGGGCGGCGCTGCCGGAGCTGGCGGGCACGTACGACTATGCGCCGGGTAAGCGGTGGGGTGGTGAAACTCCTTTGGCGCCAAGGGTTTTGACGGTGCTGTCGGTCCGCGGTGACATCGTCCGCGGACCAAACGACGGTGCGTGGACGGTTTCGCGGCCGCGCTGGGTGGTGGCGGCGGATTGGCTGAGGTCGGTGTCGAAGCCCGCAGCGCCCGAGATTGCACGTCGCGAACTGGTCCGCCGTTGGCTTCGGACGTTTGGACCGGCGACGGTCAACGACATCAAGTGGTGGTTCGGCAACACCTTGACGTGGGCGCGACATGCGCTGAACGACATCGACGCCGTCGAGGTCGATCTGGACGGCGTGGCCGGTTGGGTGCTGCCCGACGATCTGGAGGTCGAGCCGGACGTCGGGCCGTGGGCCGCGCTGCTGCCGGGCTTGGATGTCACGACGATGGGGTGGTACGAGCGCGAGTGGTATGTCGGCGAGCACCGTCATCAGGTGTTCGACAGAAACGGCAACGGCGGCCCGACGGCGTGGTGGAACGGCCGGATCGTCGGCGCCTGGGGCCAAGACGACGACGGCCACGTCGAGGTGCGGCTACTCGAAGACGTGGGGCGCGACGCCAAACGGAAACTGCAGCGGCGAGCCGACGAGCTGACCGAATGGTTGGGCGGCGTGCGCGTCAGCCCGCGGTTCCCGTCGCCCCTGTCGAAACTGCGGTGAGATCGCACATTCGCGCCAGATCGCGATCTGTGCGCAGTCTCGGCGAAGAGACTAGGCGCTGACCTTGCGGCCGTTGCGGCTGTTGCGCCGCTTGGGCGTTGGCCGCGGCACGTCGAGAATCCCCGCCAGGAAATGCCCGGTGTAGCTGTCGGTGTTGGCCGCGACGTCCTCCGGCGTTCCCGCTGCGACCACCGAGCCGCCGCCGCCCCCGCCTTCCGGGCCCATGTCGACGATCCAGTCGGAGGTCTTGATCACGTCGAGATTGTGCTCGATCACGATCACCGTATTGCCTTTGTCCACAAGGCCGTTGATCACCCCGAGCAGCTTGCGGATGTCTTCGAAGTGCAGGCCGGTGGTCGGCTCGTCGAGGATGTACACCGTGCGACCCGTCGACCGCTTCTGCAACTCCGACGCCAGCTTCACGCGCTGCGCCTCACCACCAGAGAGCGTCGGCGCCGGCTGCCCGAGCCTCACATAACCCAGGCCCACGTCGACCAGCGTCTGCAAGTACCGGTGAATCGAGGTGATCGGCGCGAAGAACTCCGCCGCCTCCTCGATCGACATGTCGAGCACCTCGGCGATGGTCTTGCCCTTGTAATGCACCTCGAGCGTTTCCCGGTTGTATCGCGCGCCGTGGCATACCTCGCACGGCACATACACGTCGGGCAGGAAGTTCATTTCGATCTTGATCGTGCCGTCGCCTGAGCACGCCTCACAGCGACCGCCCTTGACGTTGAACGAGAACCGGCCGGGCTGATACCCGCGCACCTTGGCCTCGGTGGTGGCCGCGAACAAGGTACGGATCTTGTCGAACACGCCGGTGTAGGTGGCCGGGTTGGACCGCGGCGTGCGCCCGATCGGCGACTGATCGACCCGCACCAGCTTGTCGACCTTGTCCAAACCGGTGACCCGGGTATGCCGGCCCGGCACCTGCCGTGCACCGTTGAGCTTGTTGGCCAGCACCGACGCCAGGATGTCGTTGACCAGCGTCGACTTTCCCGAACCGGAGACACCCGTGACCGACGTCAGGACGCCGAGCGGGAACGACACGTCGATCTCGCGCAGGTTGTGCTCGCGCGCACCGACCACCGTGAGCTGCCGCCGACGGTCGACGGGCCGCCGGATCCCCGGCACCTCGATTTCCTCTTTGCCCGAAAGATAGGCTCCGGTGAGCGAATTCGGGTTCTTCAACAGTTCGTCGTATGGGCCGCTGTGTACGATCTGGCCGCCGTGCTCACCGGCCGCAGGACCGATGTCGACCACCCAGTCCGCATGCGCGATGGTGTCCAGATCGTGTTCGACGACGATCAATGTGTTACCCAAATCCCTTAGCCGTATCAGGGTTTCGATAAGACGACGGTTGTCGCGCTGGTGCAGCCCGATCGACGGCTCGTCGAGCACATAGAGCACGCCGACCAGCCCGGAGCCGATCTGCGTGGCCAGCCGAATCCGTTGTGCCTCACCGCCGGACAGCGTCGCCGCGGCACGCGACAGCGACAGGTAGTCGAGCCCGACGTCAAGCAGGAACCCGAGCCGTGACTGGATCTCCTTGAGCACCTGTCCCGCGATGGCCTGCTCGCGCGACCCCAGCGTCAGCCCGTTGAGGAATTCCGCACACTCCGCGATCGACAGCTCGGCTACCTCGGCGATCGACTTGTGGTCCCGATCGGAGGCCATGGTGACGGCCAGGATCTCCGGCTTCAGCCGTGTGCCATTGCATTCCGGGCACGGCACGTCGCGCATGAAGCCTTCGTAGCGTTCCTTCATCTGCTCGGAGTCGGTCTGCTCCATCTTGCGCTGCAGGAACGCCATCACGCCTTCGAAATCGGCGTAGTACGAACGGGTTCGGCCGTAGCGGTTGCGGTACCGCACGTGCACCTGCTCGTCGCAGCCTTCGAGAATCGCCTTGCGCGCCTTGGCTGGAAGCTTCTTCCACGGGGTGTCGACGTCGAAGCCGAGCTGATCGCCCAGCCCCGCGAGCATCCGGGTGAAGTATTCGGCCGTCTGGCCCATCGACCACGGCGCGATGGCGCCTTCGGCCAGCGTCAAGTCCGGATCCGGGACGACAAGGTCGGGGTCGACTTCTTTCTTGATGCCAAGGCCGGTGCACTCCGGGCACGCGCCATACGGCGAGTTGAACGAGAACGACCGCGGCTCCAAGTCGTCGACCGCCAGCGGGTGGCCGTTCGGGCAGGCCAGCTTCTCGGAGAAGCGCTGCTCGCGGTGCGGGTGATCGTCCTCTCGGTCGACGAACTCCAGCACGACGATGCCGTCGGCCAGGTTCAGCGCCGTTTCCACCGAATCGGTCAGCCGCTGCTTGGAGCTGGCCTTCACGGTCAGGCGGTCGACGACCACCTCAATGTCGTGTTTTTCCTGCTTCTTGAGCTTCGGCGGATCGGTCAGCGTGTGCACGACCCCGTCGACGCGTACCCGGCTGTAGCCCTGCGAGTGCAACTTGTCGAACAGGTCGACGAACTCGCCCTTGCGGGTCCGCACCACCGGCGCGAGCACTTGGAACCGCAGGCCCTCATCCATGGCGAGGACCTGGTCGACGATCTGCTGCGGTGTCTGGCGGGCGATCCGCTCCCCGCACACCGGGCAGTGCGGAGTCCCGGCCCTGGCGTACAGCAGACGCAGGTAGTCGTAGACCTCGGTGATGGTGCCTACGGTCGAACGCGGGTTGCGGTTGGTGGACTTCTGGTCGATCGAGACGGCCGGCGACAGGCCTTCGATGAAGTCGACGTCGGGTTTGTCCATCTGGCCGAGGAACTGCCGCGCGTACGCCGACAGCGACTCGACGTACCGTCGCTGTCCCTCGGCGAAGATCGTGTCGAACGCCAGCGACGACTTGCCCGACCCGGACAGACCGGTGAAGACGATCAGCGCATCGCGTGGTAAATCGAGGTCGATACTGCGCAGGTTGTGCTCGCGCGCACCCTTGACGATCAGGCGGTCAGCCAACTGTGTCCCTTCTCAGTCCCTACCGCACGACATAGTTCATGCCCATGCTATGTGGCCCCTCCGACAACCCCCAGCCAAGCCGGATACCGTGAGCCATATGACAGTCGTCGACGACAACTACACCGGCCATGTGGAGCCCCGAACCGCGGCCCGTCGCAGCCTTCCTGGCGCGTCGATCGTCAAGGTGTCGGTGGGCCAGATGGACAACAACGCCTACCTGGTGACGTGTTCCCAAACCGGCGAGACGCTACTCATCGACGCCGCCAACGACGCCGAGATCCTGCTCCAGCTCATCGAACGCTACGCCCCCAAGCTGTCCCTGATCGTCACCAGCCACCAGCACTGGGATCACGTGCAGGCGCTGGCCGAGGTGGCCAAGGCCACGGGTGCGCCGACCGCCGCGCATCAACTCGACGCCGATCCGCTTCCGGTCCATCCCGACCGCATCCTGGCCAACGGCGACACGATCAAGATCGGTGAACTGTCCTTCGACGTCATCCACCTTCGAGGACACACGCCGGGATCGGTCGCGCTGGCCCTTGACGGCGCCGACCCGGAAACTGGGGCGACCCACCTGTTCACCGGTGACTGCCTGTTTCCCGGCGGCGTCGGCAAGACCTGGAAAGAGGGCGACTTCGAGCAACTCCTCGGCGATGTGACCAGCCGCGTGTTCGACGTCTACGGCGACTCGACGGTCGTGTATCCGGGCCACGGGGACGACACCACTCTCGGGACGGAGCGGCCGCAACTCGATGAGTGGAAAGCGCGCGGCTGGTAGACCGGCTCAGGCCGGAACTGTCCACTCGACGGGCAGGCGCTTGATGCCGTGGATGAACGCCGAGTGCAGGATCGCGGGCTCTTCGACGGCGGCGATGTCGGGAATCTGTCGGTGAAGCTCCTCGAACAGCACCCGTATCTCACGGCGGGCGAGGTTGGCGCCCAAGCAGAAATGCGCGCCGCCACCGCCGTAGCCGACATGCGGATTGGGATCCCGCGTCACGTCGAACAGCCACGGATTGGCGAACTTCGACTCGTCGCGGTTGGCGGAGTTGTACCACATGGAGATCTTGTCGCCGGCCTTCATCGGGATGCCGCGCATCTCGATGTCCTCGGTGAGATTGCGCCGCATGAAGATAACCGGGGAAGCCCATCGGACGATCTCCTCGACGGCGGTGGCGGCCACACCGTCGAAATCCGACCACCAGATGTCCCGCTGCTCGGGGTAGCGGGTGAGCGCAACCATGCCGTGGCTGATCGCATTTCGCGTCGTTTCGTTGCCCGCCGCCGACAGCAGGATGAAGAACGAGGCGATCTCCGCCGACGTCAACCGCTCACCGTCGACCTCGGCCTTGACCAGGTTCGTGGTCAGGTCTTCGCCGGGCCGGGCCCGGCGTTCGTCGGCCAACGCGACGCCGTATTCGGCGATCTCGGTGACCGTCTTGATGACCTCGTCGAACTCACCGGACTGCTCGTCGTCGCCGACACCGAGGATCACGTTCGTCCAGTGGAAGACCTTCTCCTCGTCCTCATCGGGGATGCCCATCATGTCGCAGATGATCTGCAGGGGCAGCGGACCGGATACTTCGGCAACGAAGTCGGCGTGCGCATCGCGATGGTTGGCGAGCAAGTTCGTCACGAGCGTGCGGGCCCGGTCGCGCACGCTGTCCTCGATGCGGCCCACCACCTTCGGCGTGAACGCACGGTTGACGATCTTGCGCAGCCGCAGGTGCCGCGGATCGTCCAGGCTGATCATCGAGCCCACGAACTCTGCGATCTCGGCGGGCACGTCGTTGAGCGCCGTGCTCGTGGGGATCGAGCTGAAAATCTCGGGATGGCGGCTGGCGTGGTGCACGTCGTCGTAGGTCGAAAGCGCCCAGTGCCCGGCGCCCGGTGCGAAACCCGCGATCTCGGGGACCTCGAAGAAGGTGATCGGGGACTCGCGGCGCAACGTCGCAAATGCGCCGTCGCGCAGATCGTCATCCCAATTCCAGAACTCCACAGTCCCGAGGTCGATGTCCGCGAGGGGCACATCCGGCGGTGGCGCGCCGTTCTTGCGGGGCGCGATGGGAGTCTTGATGATCGTTGCCGTCATGACTGACCTCTCCGTCAGCCCGAGTGTGGCATTAGTAGATTGCTTGGGAAGGAGAAAGGGCGGAAATGAACAACGACCAGTTCAACAAGGCCAAGACCGGTGCCGGCTTCATCGCGGCGCTCGACCAAAGCGGTGGTAGCACCCCCAAGGCGCTCAAGCTCTACGGCATCGCCGAGGACGCGTACTCGAACGACGAGCAGATGTTCGACCTGGTGCACGAGATGCGCACCCGCATCATCACCAGCCCCGCGTTCGGCGGCGACCGCATCATGGGCGCGATCCTGTTCGAGATGACGATGGACCGCACGATCGAGGGCAGGCCCACCGCCGATTACCTGTGGAACGTCAAGAACGTCGTGCCGTTCCTGAAGATCGACAAGGGCCTGGCCGAGGAGAAGGACGGCGCGCAGGTGATGAAGCCGATGCCGGGCCTCGACGCGCTGCTCGACCGCGCGGCCGAGAACGGCGTCTTCGGCACCAAGGAACGATCGGTCATCAAATTGCCGGGCGCCGGCCTGGACGCGGTCGTGGCGCAGCAGTTCGAGGTCGCTGAGCAGGTCATCGCCAAGGGCCTTGTCCCGATCATCGAGCCCGAGGTCGACATCAAGAGCCCGCGCAAGGCCGAAGCCGAAGACCAGCTGAACGATGCGCTGCTCGAGGGCGTCAACAAGCTCCCCGACGGCCAGGTCGTGATGCTGAAGCTGACGCTGCCCGAGACCGACAATCTGTACAAGCAGCTGGTCGACCACCCGAAGGTGCTTCGCGTGGTGGCGCTGTCCGGCGGTTACAGCCGGGACGAGGCATGCGAGCGCCTGGCCCGCAACAACGGCGTCATCGCGAGCTTCTCGCGGGCGCTGACGGAGGGACTGACCGCTCAGCAGAGCGACGAGGAATTCAACGCGACGCTGGACGCGGCGATCGCCGAGATCGCCAAGGCGTCGAGCACCTAGACCTCAGCGGCCTCAGCCGACGATCGGCAACCGGCGCCGGCGGCCCAGCTCGTCGAGGACGGACTGCATCACCCAGCGGATGTGCTCGTCGACGGCATCCAGATCCGGGTGCTTGCCGAACCGGGCGGCTATGTCGATCGGCGGCAGTACCTGGGTCACGATCTTGGTGGGCAGCGGCATGTTGAGCGGCAACAGCACACTCAGGCCAAACGGGAAGCCAAGCGTGATCGGCAGCATGTCGCTCCTGGCGATCTTGCGCCCGAGTCCGCTCAACCCGAGCGCTCGCGACAGCCATGTGCCGCGCGTGAGGTAGAGCTGGGTCTCCTGCGCGCCCACGGACACCGCGGGGACGATCGGCACGCCCGCCTCGAGGGCAGTGGCCACGTAGCCGGTGCGGCCGCCGAATCCGATGTGATTGCGCTCCACGGTCGGCCGGTATGCGTCATGATCACCGCCGGGGAACACCATCACGACGGCACCGCGGTCCAGCGCCGCCGCGGCGTTCTCGCGAGTCGCCCGGACCACTCCGGTCCGCCTCAACAGCTCGGCGGCCGGCGTGTTGAACAACATGTCGTGGGCCAGCGTGTAGAGCGGACGGTCATAGCCGTACTTGTCGTAATAGCCGACGGCGAACACCGACATGTCCGGTGTGAGAAGGCCACCGGAGTGATTGCCCACCACCAGCGACGGGCCCGGCGGGATGTTGGCAAGGCCGCGAACTTCAGAACGGAAGTAGCGCTTGACAATTGGCCGGGTAAGTCCGACCACCCACTCGGTGAGGCCCCGGTCGAACAACTCGACGTCTGTGTGTGCAAGAGCTTGTGTCATGGCTGCTCCTACCTGTATGTCGCGATGGTGCGACGGCAGGCCGTGACCCGGCCAGGGTCGAAGAGCAGCAGTTGCCGGTGACCTTGTCCCCTACTCGCCAGGCATGGCGGATCGGGATGCTGGAGCCATGACCCCCGCGGGGCGGGACCTCACGCCGCTGCCCGACCTGCTGCACGGCCAACCGCGCGCGGGAGCGGACAGAGACCGCCGCCCGATCTACGTCGACCTCCTCCCGCCGTGCAATGCCGGCTGCCCCGCCGGGGAGAACATTCAGGCATGGCTGAGCCACGCCCGCGAAGGACGTCACGAACAGGCGTGGCGACAGCTGGTCGCGGACAATCCGTTCGCCGCGATCCACGGGCGGGTCTGCTATCACCCGTGCGAATCCGCGTGTAACCGTGCCGCTCTCGACACCGCGGTTTCCATTCATGCGGTCGAGCGCTTCCTCGGCGATTCGGCCCGTGAGCATGGATGGGAGTTCGACCGGCCCGTGCAATCGACCGGCAAGCGAGTTCTGGTCGTCGGTGCGGGACCGAGCGGGCTGTCGGCCGCCTATCACCTTCGCCGTCTCGGCCATGACGTCGAGATCCGCGACGCAGGAGACCAACCCGGCGGCATGATGCGCTACGGGATACCCAGCTACCGGCTCCCGCGGTCCGTGCTCGACTCCGAGATCGAGCGAATCGCCGCACTCGGCGTGCAGATCACGTGCGGACACCGCGTTGAGGATCTGGACGCCGAACGCCGCAGCGGCGGCTTCGACGCCGTATTCGTCGCAGTCGGAGCGCATCTGGCCAAGCGGGTGAATATTCCTACCCAGGACGCGGGTTCGATGCTTGACGCCGTGACTTTCTTGCGCGGCGTGGCGTCCGGCGAGAGGCCCGAGCTCGGCAGGCACGTTGCGGTCTACGGTGGCGGCGACACCGCGATGGACGCCGCTCGGGTGGCACGCCGACTCGGCGCCGACGACGCCGTCATCATCTACCGTCGCACCCGGGGCCAGATGCCCGCACACGATGACGAGGCCGCCGAAGCCGAAGCCGAGGGCGTCCAAATACATTGGCTGCGAACAATCACCGCGTTCGATCGACATGAGCTTCAGGTCGAGGTCATGGAACTCGACGAATCGGGACGACCGCAACCGACCGGTCGCTTCGAGACGCTGAGTGCCGACACCGTGATCATGGCGCTGGGCCAGGTGACGGAATCGGCCTTCATGCACACTCTGCCTGGCGTGGAGTTCGACGACGACGGCTCGGTCCGGGTCTCGCCGACGATGATGACCGGCTGCGCGGGCGTTTTCGCCGGTGGCGACATGGTGCCCTGTGAGCGCACAGTTACCGTCGGCGTCGGCCACGGCAAGAAGGCTGCACGCCATATCGACGCTTGGCTGCGTGGGGTATCGGCCGGTCGGTCGGCAAAACACCCAATCGCGGATTTCGACAAGCTGCATCTGTGGTACTTCGGCGACGCCGCTCGACGTGATCAAACTGAACTGGAACCAGCCCAACGCATTTCGAGTTTCGATGAGGTCGTCGGTGGACTGTCCTCCGCCGAGGCGACGTTCGAGGCGCGCCGATGCCTTTCGTGCGGTAACTGTTTCGAATGCGACGGCTGCCTCGGCGCCTGCCCGGAAGACGCGGTGATCAAACTCGGCCCCGGACAGCGCTACCGATTCGACTACGACCGATGCACCGGCTGCGCGACGTGCTTTGAGCAGTGCCCGGTGCATGCCATCGACATGGTCCAGGAGCCGCGATGACACGCGCGACGATCGACGGCAACGAGGCGGCCGTCTCAGTCGCCTATCGCCTCAACGAGGTGTGCTGCATCTACCCGATCACGCCGTCATCGCCGATGGCGGAACTGGCCGACGAGTGGTCCAGCCGGGGACGCCAAAACGTATGGGGCACCGTGCCAACGGTGGTGGAGATGCAAAGCGAAGGCGGCGCCGCTGGCGCGCTGCACGGTTCGCTGCAGGGCGGCGCGCTTGCGACGACGTTCACCTCGTCGCAAGGCCTGCTGCTGATGATTCCCAACATGTACAAGATCGCGGGTGAGCTCACCTCCGCGGTGATTCATGTCGCAGCGAGATCTATTGCTGCCCAAGGCTTATCGATATTCGGCGACCACCAGGACGTGATGGCGGTGCGCCAGACCGGCTTCGCGCTGCTGTCGTCGGGTTCGGTTCAAGAGGCGCACGACCTGGCGCTGGTGGCGCAGGCGGCGACGCTGCGTACGAGGGTGCCGTTCGTGCACTTCTTCGACGGCTTCCGCACGTCACACGAACTCAACACCATTGAGACGCTCACCGACGACGACCTGTACGCGCTTGTTCCCGAGGATCTCATCCGGGCTCACCGGTCGCGGGGATTGTCGCCCGAGCGGCCGTTCATCCGCGGCACCGCGCAGAACCCCGACACGTATTTTCAGGCCCGCGAGACCGTGAACCCGTTCTATGCACGAGTTCCCGCGGTGGTCGACGACGTGATGCGCCAGCTCGGTGAGCGAACCGGGCGGCGCATGCGGATCGTCGAGTACACCGGCGATCCCGAGGCCGAACGGGTGCTGGTCCTGATGGGCTCGGCAGCGCAGGCCGCCGAACAAACGGTGGCGGCGCTGACTGGGCGCGGAGAGCGTGTCGGCGTGCTGTATGTGCGTCTGTACCGGCCCTTCCCCGCGGAGGCGCTACTCGACGCACTCCCGAAAACCGCGCGCACGATCGCGGTCCTGGACCGCACCAAGGAACCCGGCTCATTCGGCGAACCGCTCTATCTCGACGTCGTCGGCGCGCTGACCGAGGCGTACAGTCGCGGCGAGCGATCGACGCTGCCGCGTGTGTACGGCGGGCGCTATGGGCTGTCTTCGAAGGAGTTCACGCCTGCCATGGTCGCGGGGGTGTTCGACGAGCTCGCCCGCGAGACGCCACGGTCTCACTTCACCGTAGGAATCGACGACGACGTCTCGGGCAGCAGTATCGACTACGACCCCGACTTCGACACCGAATCCCCCGGCACCGTGCGCGCTGTGTTCTTCGGCCTCGGTTCGGACGGCACCGTCGGCGCGAACAAGAACACCATCAAGATCCTCGGCGCCGAAGAAGGTCTCTACGCACAAGGATACTTCGTCTACGACTCGAAAAAGTCTGGCTCCCAAACAGTTTCGCACCTCCGCTTTGGACCCGAGCCGATTCGTGCGCCGTACCTCGTCTCGAAGGCCGACTTCGTGGGATGTCACCAGTTCCGGTTCCTGGACAGGGTCGACGTGCTGGGTCGTGCCGCGACGGGTGCGGTGTTGCTGCTCAACTGCCGCCATGGCGCCGACGCCGTCTGGGACGCGCTGCCGCGGCCCGTACAGAAGCAGATCGTGGACAAGCACATCCAGGTATACGCCGTCGACGCGAGCCGGATCGCCAGGGAGGTCGGGCTGGCCGGTCGCATCAATGTCGTTCTGCAGACGTGCTTTTTCGCGATCTCGGGAGTACTCCCCTACGAGACCGCGATCGCCCGAATCAAGGATGCCGTTGCGAAGACGTACGGCGATCAGGGCGCTGACGTCGTCGCGCGTGAACTCGCGGCGATCGACCGCGCGGTTGAGGGGTTGCACCGCATCGACGTGCCCGACCACGTCACCACGACGCGCGACCTCGCACCGCTCGTGCCCGCTGGCGCACCGGAATTCGTGCGCACCGTTACCGCAGAGATGATCGCAGGCCGCGGTGATGCGCTGCCGGTCAGCGCGCTGCCGGTGGACGGCACCTACCCCAGCGGCACCACAGCGTACGAAAAGCGCAACATTTCCGACCTCGTCGCCGTGTGGGATCCCGATACGTGCATCCAATGCGGCAACTGCAGTTTCGTCTGCCCGCACAGCGTGATCCGCACCAAGCTCTACGACCAAGACCGGCTCGACGAGGCTCCGGATGGCTTCCCGTCGGCACCGCTGGACGCCGTCGGCCTGCCCGACACCCGCTACACACTGCAGGTCTACGTCGAGGACTGCACGGGTTGCGGACTTTGCGTGGAGGCGTGCCCCGCGACGACTCCCGGCGTTCCAGTCACCAAGGCAATCAACCTGTCTCAGCGCGAACCTCTCGTGCCCGCCGGAAGGCAGAACATCGCGTTCTTCGAAACGCTGCCTGCGGCCGACCGGTCGCGCGTCGATTTCGGCACCGTGCGCGGGACGCAGTTCCTGCAGCCCCTGTTCGAGTTCTCGGGTGCGTGTGCGGGGTGTGGCGAAACGCCCTACCTCAAGCTGTTGTCGCAGCTGTTCGGCGACCGGCTGACGATCGCCAACGCGACGGGCTGCTCGTCGATCTACGGCGGTAACCTGCCGACCACACCATGGACGACCGACGCCGCAGGGCGTGGACCAGCCTGGTCGAACTCGCTGTTCGAGGACAACGCCGAATTCGGCCTGGGCCTGCGCCTGGCCGCCGACACTCACACGGGGCAAGCCAGGCAGCTGCTCGAGAAACACCGCGACACCCTCGGCGCGGACCTGGTCGACGACATCCTGACCGCGCCGCAGGTGCGCGAATCCGAACTGGACGCGCAGCGACGACGCGTGGCCGACCTCGTATCCCGCCTCAACCGCCTCGAACCCGCGCAGGCCGACGAGCTGCGCAGCGTCGTCGACCATCTCCTGCGGCGCAGCATCTGGATCGTCGGCGGCGACGGCTGGGCATACGACATCGGCGCAGGCGGGCTGGACCACATCCTGGCCAGCGGCCGCAACGTCAACGTGCTGGTGCTCGACACGGAGGTGTATTCCAACACCGGCGGCCAGATGTCCAAATCCACACCGCTGGCCGCTGTCGCCAAATTCGCCGCGGCCGGAAAGACCGTGCCGAAGAAAGACCTTGCGCTGCAAGCGATCGCATACGGCAACGTCTACGTGGCACGGGTGGCGATGGGTGCCGATCCACAGCAGACGCTGCAGGCGTTCCGCGAAGCGGAGGCGTATGACGGGCCGTCGATCGTCATCGCGTACAGCCACTGCATCGCCCACGGCATCGACATGCGCCACGGTCTCGACCAGCAGTACCGCGCCGTGGCCAGCGGGCACTGGCCGCTGGCGCGCTATGACCCGGTCGTGCGGGCCACCGGCAAGTCTCCGTTCATGCTGGACTCGCACCGACCACGCATTGCCCTGACCGACTACCTCTACCGGGAGTTGCGCTACCGCAGCCTGGCGAACTCCGACCCCGACGAGGCCGATCGGCTGCTGGCCCTTGCGCAGGAGGCCGTCGATCAACGCTGGGCCACCTACGAAGACATGGCTGAACGCGGGCCTCAGCATTTTCCGTCCGACGCCCGCAAGGACCGCTGATGGACCTCACCACCCGCTACCTGGGTCTGACCTTGGCCAATCCAGTGATGGCCGCGGCCTCACCGATGAGCCGGACGGTCGACGGCATCAAAGCGCTGGCCGACGCCGGCGCCAGCGCGGTGGTGCTGTACTCCCTGTTCGAGGAGGACATCCGACGCGAGGCTGCCCAAAACTCCCGACTGTTCACCCAGGGCGCCGAGGCATACGCCGAGGCACTGGGCTACTTTCCCGCCGCAGTCGAGGACGACCACGGCGCCAGCCGGTATCTGCGCCACCTCGAACGGGCGGCCGGTGCGGTAGCGGTACCCGTCATCGGCAGCCTCAACGGCAGCACACCCGGCGGTTGGGCCACCTACGCACGCTCAATGCAGGACGCCGGCGCCGCGGCGATCGAGCTGAACATCTACTTCCTCCCCGGAGGCCCGCAGATCGACGCTCGTGAAGTCGAGCAACGCCACCTTGATGTGCTGTCCCGCGTCAAGGATTCGGTCACGGTGCCGGTGGCGGTGAAGCTGAGCCCGTACTTCAGTGCGACCGCCCAGATGGCTCAGCGGCTCGATGCCGCGGGCGCCGACGCGCTGGTCCTGTTCAACAGATTCCTTCAGCCCGACATCGATCCGGAGACGATGTCTGTCACACCGTCCGTACTCCTGTCGACGCCGGCCGAAAGCCGCTTGCCGTTGACCTGGATCGCCTTGTTGCGGGGCCGCGTCAACGCGTCCCTTGCCGCGACGACGGGTGTCGACAATGCCGGAGATGTGGTCAGGTACCTGCTCGCCGGGGCAGACGTCGTGCAAACCGCGTCGGCGCTGCTTCGGCACGGGCCAGAACATGCCGGTGTACTGATCGAGGGACTACGGGAATGGATGCGCCAGAAGGGTTTCGCGGATCTGGACGAAGTGCGCGGGATGCTCGCGTGGCCCGCCGAAGATGACGCCACCGCCCGCGAACGCGGTGAGTACGTCACCGCACTGCGGCGGGCGAACAGCGGCTTCTACGGCGAGCCGTGAGTAGGGGCAGCGACTACGGAGTGGTGTGAACGATCAGGACGTCTGTCTTGGACCTGCGCGCGACGTTGGCGGGCACCGAACCCAGTAGCCGCCCGGCGATGGTGCTCAGGCCGACGTTGCCGACCACGAGCAGATCGGCCTTGACTTCCTCGGCGAGATCGACCAGGGCGTCCACCGGGGCGCCGACGATCGCCTTCTCCTCGATGTTCTCGGCCCCGGCGGCCTTCGCACGGTCGCGGGCCTCACGCAGGATTGCGTAGATCGGCGCATTGCCGGACATCTTGTAGCCCTCGTCCTTGAGGACGTCGGCTGCGCGCTGGTCTTCGCTCTGCGGGAAGTATGCCGTTGTCACGATTAGCTTCGCGTTCGACCCGGCGGCAATCTGGCCGGCCCGGTCCACCGCGCGCAGCGATGAATCGGATCCGTCCGTGCCGACCACGACGGTCTGATAGGCGCTCATGCATACCCTCCCACTGTCAGTTGCATCGCCACCCGAGACAGTAACCCGTTGCCGTTGACCAGGGGCGCGATTGACGACACCCGATGGTAACCGCCGGTGACCCTGCTGGCCTGCCCACAGTGATGGACATGACGCCGTTGCCCATTCAGCCGGTTGCGTCGCAGCGGCGTTGCTGGAGTGATCCAGATCAATAGCGGCACAGCGCGAATCCGCATGCTCCTACCGAGGCCAACGAATTTGCTACGGCCACAACAAGAGTCGTCACACGCTCTACGGCGCCGTCAAAATCGGCGGCCATAACCGGATTTCGGCGCGCATGACGGGTTTGCGCAGGTTACCGTTTTGCCGTCGCTGAAAGGGGTACGGGTCGAGCGCGTGGATCTTTCAATCAGACCGCAGCGCCTTGCGCGCGTCCAACAGGCAGAGCGGGTTCGGGCCGGACGATTCGATCCCGCGATGGTCGCGGTGTTCGCGACGGCTGTCTGCGCAGCGGGCGCCGCACGGCCGTCTTTGTGGTTCGACGAGGCCGCGACGATCTCGGCGTCGACCCGGTCTGTGCCCGAACTGTGGCGGCTGATCCACAACATCGACGCGGTACACGGCCTGTACTACCTCGTCATGCACGGCTGGTTCGCGATCTTTCCGCCCACCGAGTTCTGGTCGAGACTGTCCAGTGGCCTTGCCGTCGGTGTCGCGGCGGCCGGCGTCGTCGTGCTGGGCAAGCAGTTCTCCAGCCGCACGGTGGCGGTCTGCGCCGGCATCGTCTTCGCGATACTCCCCCGGATCACGTGGGCCGGAATCGAAGCGAGGTCGTATGCGCTGACGGCAGCCGCAGCGGTGTGGCTGACCGTGCTCCTGGTGACCGCGGTGCGGCGCAACGCCGCGGCGCTGTGGCCGGTGTACGCGGCGGCGCTGGTGCTCGCGACGTTGCTCAACGTGTTCATGGTGTTGATGGTGCTGGCTCACGCGGTGGTGATCGCGGTGATGGCCGATGCGCGGTCGGCGGTGGTCCGGTTTGCCGTCTCGTCGGGAGTCGCGCTGGTCATCGTGGCGCCGTTTCTTGTGTTCTGCCGCACGCAGATCGCCCAGGTGAGATGGATCTCGCCGCCTGACGCGGGCACGGTGCTCGAGATCGCGCAACAGCAGTACTTCGACGACAGTGTCCCGTTCGCGGTTCTCGCGGCCCTCGTTCTCGTCGCCCCGGCGATGTTTCGCCGGTTCCGAGCGCGGGACACCCGAAACCTGGTGGTCGTTGCCGTCGCGTGGATCGCGCTGCCGACGGCGGTGTTGCTGGCGTATTCGGTGTGGCAGTCGCCGATCTACTACCCGCGCTATCTGTGCTTCACTTCGCCGGCCATGGCGCTGCTGTTGGCGGTCTGCTTTGTGGCTGTGGCACGAACCCGCGAACGGGTGACAGCGGTGCTGGCCGTATTCGCCTTGGCGGCGACACCGAATTACCTGCTGACGCAGCGCGGCCCGTACGCGAAGGAGGGCATGGACTTCAGTCAGGTCGCCGACGTCATCACCGCACATGCCTCCCCCGGCGACTGTCTGATCCTCGACAACACCGCGGCGTGGAAGCCGGGTCCGATCCGGCCGTTGACGGCGGCGCGCCCCGCCGCCTATGCGAAGCTCGTCGATCCGGGTCGCGGACAGCGCGCCGTCGAACGCAACCGGTTGTGGGACGCGCACATCGCGATATGGAGCGTGGCAGACCGTGTTCGTCAGTGCACCGTGCTGTGGACGGTATCGGAGCGCGATGGCACCGTGCCGGAGCGCCAGAGCGGGCCAGGACTGGATCCGGGACCGCGCCTGCGGCGGGCACCGGCGTACCAGGTGCCGCAGGGCCTCGGCTTCCATATCGTCGAACGCTGGCAGTTCAGCTTCGCCCAGGTCGTCAAGTCCACTCGGTAGCGAATGAGGGTGCCCGATGCCGGGTAACCGGTTGGACATGGCAAAGCAGAGTGCCGCCGAGTTCGTCCCCGATACGCAGGATTTGGATGAGCTTTCGGACGCCGCGCAGAGCTGCAAGGGCTGTGATTTGTATCTGAACGCCACTCAGACGGTATTCGGGGCGGGCGCGCCGGCTGCCGGCATGATGCTCGTCGGCGAACAGCCCGGCGATCAGGAGGACAAGGCCGGGGCGCCGTTCGTGGGGCCGGCGGGCAAGCTGCTCGACAAGGCTCTCGACGCTGCCGGGATCGACCGGAAACGGCTGTATGTCACCAACGCGGTCAAGCATTTCAAGTTCACGCTGCCCGAACGCGGTAAGCGCCGCATCCACAAGACACCCAGCCGCACCGAGGTGGTGGCCTGCCGGCCGTGGCTGTTCGCCGAAATGTTGTCGGTGCAACCGGATGTCGTCGTGCTGATGGGGGCGACCGCAGCACAGTCGTTGATGGGCAGCACATTTCGGCTGACGGCTCACCGCGGCGAGGCCCTACGCCTTCCCGCGGCCGACGAAGTCGCCAACCTCGATTTCGACCCACAGGTGGCGGTCACGGTTCACCCGTCATCTGTGCTGCGCGGCCCGCCGTCCGAGCGTGAGCAGGCATTCGACGCCCTGGTGTCGGATCTGCGGTTCGCCGCCGGTTTGCTGCGTCATCAGACATGATCGTGTAGTGCAGCCCACCGTCGATCACGTCATCCGGCTGAGGGACGGACGATCGATGGGATACGCGCAATACGGCGATGCCCGTGGTTTTCCAATCGTCAACGCACACGGCGGAATGGCCTGTCGCCTCGACGTCGCCGCTGCGGCATCTGTGGCTGAGAAGACCGGGGTGCGGCTGATCTCACCCGATCGACCGGGCATCGGCCTGTCCGATCCACAGTCGGACCGCACCGTCACGGACTGGGCGCGCGACGTGGCGGAGCTACTGGACCAGATCGAGATCGACCGGTTCGCGGTGATGGGGTGGTCGATGGGCGGACAGTACGCAGCTGCGGTGGGACATGTTCTGCACCAACGGGTTACGCGACTGGCGATCATCGCGGGCGCCTTGCCGTTGACCGAACCGGGTGTCTTCGACGAGTTGCCGACGATGGATCGCGTCTACACGCGGCTGTCCCAGCGGGCACCGTGGTTGGCTGGGCTGGGTTTTCTTGTGATGGCGTCGATGGCCGGGTTCGCGCCCCCGCTGTACGGCCGGATGGCCGCAGGCGAATTGGGCCCTGCGGACGCCGCCGTGCTGCGCGAGGGCGGATTGGCCGCATTCGCACAGATGACGTACGAGGCGCTACGCAAGCCTGCCGGAGAGGTCGAGGAGTACCGGGCATGGATGCGGCCGTGGGGTTTTGCACCCGAAGACCTGACCGTGCCCGTCGACATCTGGTTCGGCAGCGAGGACGAACTGGTCAACCACAGTTGGCCGCACCGGCTCGCCGAGCGAATCCCCGGCGCGACGCTCTACATCCGTCCCGGTGGGCATTTCATGGCGCACCTGCATTACCGCGAGATCTTCGAGACGCTGCGCGCCTAGTACAGGTCGATGCGGCGGTCGTCGAACAGGTGGACGTGCTCCGTGAGCGTCTTGTCGTGGGTGGCCGCAAGGTCGATATCGGCGATGGCCATCGCCGTTCCGGGATCGGCCGAGGCGACGACCCACCCGTCCGGACTGATGATCGCGCTACCCTCCGTCCACGGCTGGTCCCGTTCGACTCCGGCCCGGTCGCAGCACGCGATCGCGACCTTGTTGGTCCTGGCGGTCGACATCGCGGTGATGACTTCGCCCGGGTGTTCACCGTCGGGCCGCGGGAACAGCGGCCAGTTCACCGGCGCGACGATCAGCTCGGCGCCGTCGAGTGCCACCCGACGGGTGAGTTCGCCGAACTCCAGGTCATAACAGACCATCAGGGCTATCTCGCCGTGCGTGGTCTTGACGACGGGTGGCAGCGTCGCGCCCGGTGTGAAGATCAGCTTCTCCCGATCCCACAGATGGGTCTTGCGGTAGTGCGCAAGGACCCCGCCGCCGTCGACCATGACGGCGCTGTTGTACAGTTCACCGTCCTCGCCCAGTTCGCAGAATCCGCCGACGACTATCGAATTACCCGCAGCGGCAGACCAATTGGCGAAATCGGAGACGGTGAGCGCGACGGCTCGCGCCTCGTCGGCGTCGCGGAACATGTAGCCCGACGTGGCCAGTTCGGGCAGCACGATCACGTCGGCGCCCGCGGTCACCGCGGTGCGGATCTGCTGTTCGATCTCCCGGGCATTGGCTGCGTGGTCACCGAACGTCGGCGCAAACTGGCAGCACGCAATGCGGGTCATGCAGAAAGGCTACGGAATACGGCGAGTTGCGGCTCGTCGAAACCGCCATCAAGGACGAGGCGTTGACCTCGTCAGCAGCCCCACACCGCGGGTGGGATCCACTGCGACACCGCCGGGGGCACCCAGTAACCCACGCCGCACGGCGCCGGGGGCGGTGCATACCACGCCGGACCGCCGTTCCACCCGCCGTTCCAGTCGTCGCCGCCGTCCCAATCCCCGCCGCCGTGACCGTGACCGCGGTCCAACTTCCACGCCACACCCGGTGTGGCGGGAATGGGCTGATCGGCATTCGCCACGCCCGATCCCATTCCGAGGGCGGTGAATGCCAATACGCCCGCGATCGCCGCTTCGGCCCCGATCTTCCTAACCTTCACGATGAAACCCCTACTACCACAGCCAAATCCGCTCACCGAACTGCAAATCAGCCTACCCCCTGGCGATGCGCTGGGTAAGCGCTGCGAGTCGCCGGAATGCAGACAGCTGCAACCAGCAAATTGGAAGGCCTGCGCTCAGCTACACGCTGAACGTAGCCGTGTCACAGCGTCTTTGGCGATTACTTGTTTGCGCGGCAACTCGCACGTGAGGGAAGTGCAAAAGGTGCCGCTTGAGATAGTGCGGGGACGTCACCACTCGCGCCGGATCGGCGTCAGACCCGCACGTGCCGCAGCGTGTGGCGTGCTCTTGGCCGACCATGCGGTGCCTTCGCAAACGAAGTCATGCGGCAGCGGCAGTGAGCTCGGCAGCAGCGGAAAGCCAGGCACGGCGTCAGCGATCGGTGCGACCGGAACGGCCACCGGCGGCACGGGCGGCAGGCCCGCCACCGCCGGTACGGGTACGACCGGTACAGCCGGTGCGGGTACGACCGGTACAGCCGGTGCCGGCGCGGGCATGACACTCGCGGCCTCGGTGATCGAAGCGGCCTCTACGGGAGCCGCATCAGCAAGCGGAGCGGCCTCGATGGGGGCCTCAACGGGAGCGGCGAGCGGCGCGGCCTCGACCGGCGGAGCAGGCGCCTCTTCAACCGGAGGTGGTGGCAGAGCTGCGGCCGCGGCCTCTTCGACGGGCGCCGCCGGAAGGGGTGGCGCGACCTCGGCGGGCGCCTCGAGCGGTGCAGCAGGTACCGGAGGGGGCGGCGGTGCGACGGCAGCTGCGTCGACGACTGGAGCAGCCGCGACCGGAGGAGCGGCAAGAGGAACCGGCGGCGCGGGTGGAACGCCCGCGACGACGGGAACCGGCGGGACTGGCGGCAACGCGCCCGCCAGCGGCGCGGCGACAACCGGAACGGGCGGTGCCGGCGCAGGCACCACACCGGCCGCCTCAGCAATGGGTGCGGCGGCAACGGGTGGGGCAACGTCGGGAATGGGTGCGGCAGGGACGGGCGGAATCGGATTCGGAGCCGCCGCGGCGGTCAGACCCTGGACGAGGCTTTCGAGCGGGACGGGCGGAAGCGATGCCGCCGGCGCGGGCGCGCTGAGCGCCGAGGCCGCAGTGTTCAGAGACTCGGGAATGCTGGGCGGGGCCGCCGCAAATTGTTGCACCATGTCGAGACACGGCACACCGGGACTCAGCGCCGGGTCGGCGGCGGCAGTGCAGCTCAGCACCAGAACAGGCCAGAGCAACCCCGCGGTCGCCATGGCGGTTACCGCCAGGCGATTCGTGGTGCGTGACATGTTGTTCCCGGATCTCTCGGACAGCGCGGCTACTGAGTGATCGTCATGGTGTTACGAAAGTTACTCAAGTGATATTTGTGACGGTTACCGAACCGATGCCAAGAGGAGGCGATCCGGTGATCGCAACACCAAACACCTTGTCGCTCAATATGGTTTGCTAGCAAACTCACTTTTGGCTGGCAGCGCGGCTCGGCCGCTAGGAGAGCCTCATGGATTATCCCGAAAACCCTCCGCTGGAGTGCGACGTCGTAATGAAGGGAGGCATCACCAGCGGGGTGATCTATCCACGTGCCGTGTGCCAACTCGCCACGACATATCGCCTGCGGTCAGTGGGCGGAGCCTCGGCGGGTGCCATCGCCGCGGCCGCCGCAGCCGCCGCAGAGCTTGGACGGGCGACGGGTGGGTTCGAAAAGCTCGAAAATCTGCCCACAGTCATCAATGCCCCGTCGCCGGCGGGTGGGTCGACACTGTTCCGGTTGTTCCAGCCGACCTCCGCCACGTATCCGTTGTATCGAGCGTTTACGGCCGGAATGGGCAAGTCGTCGAAGATCTTTCCGACCGTGGTCGCGCTTGCACGCGGGTTCTGGCTGTGGGCGCTTGCCGGTGCGTTGCCCGGCATCGCCGTAATAGTGGTGAGCGCCACGGGAAGTGGAGTGGCGCGCTGGGCCGGCATCGTGGCCGGCCTACTTCTGGCTGGGCTCGGCAAGATCCTCGGCATCGCCGGGGGTATCGCGAAGATACTCGCCGACGTCCCGAAGGCCGGTTTCGGACTGTGCACGGGCATGCCGGGCGCGGGCAGCGACGGCGCGGCGGCCCTTACCCCCTGGCTGCACGATCAGCTTCAGGCGATGGCAGGACGGCAAGAGGTCTTGACGTTCGGCGACCTTGCCCAGGGCGGAGTCGACCTTCGGATGATGACCACCAACCTCAATCGGCATCAGCCCGTGGCGATGCCGTGGTCGACGCAGGAGTATTTCTTCGACCCGGATGAGATGCGGCGGATCTTTCCAGATGACGTTGTCCGCTACATGGAAGAGCACCCGCCGACCGCTGCGGGCGACGGAAAACCACTGCCGCCGAACGAAATTCGACGGCGCGATCTACTGCGTGAGCAGGCGCTGCCGTTGCGCCCCTTTCCCGCGCCGCTCGACGTTCCGGTGGTGGTCGCGACGCGCATGAGCCTGAGCTTCCCACTGCTCATCACGGCGGTTCCCCTCCACGCGGTCGACTATTCCGTTGCGGCCAACCGGGATGCGCGCAAGGCCGCCGAGGACTGGCTTCGGGACAACCCAACCCAAAGCGCGGAGGAAGGTGCATCGGCCACCCCGAAGCGGCGATTCGACGTCAACTGGTTCTCCGATGGCGGCATCTGCGCAAACCTGCCGGTGCACTTTTTCGACGCGCCCCTTCCGACGCGTCCGACCTTCGCCGTCGACCTCGCACCCTTCCCCCCGGACCGGGTCGAGAGCGCCAATGAGGATGAAAACAGTTACCTCCCAACGACAAATGCAGCCGGGCAGTTACGGACTTGGTCGTCGATCCCCAAGTCCGGGCTCAACGCACTGAAGTCGTTCTTGTTCGAGATCGTCGACACGGCCCGCGGCTGGGTGGACGCCGGTCAGCTGGTCATGCCCGGATACCGGGACCGCATCGTGACGATCTGGCACACCGGCGAACAGGGCGGCATGAACCTGGCCATGCCCCAACCGGTCGTCACGAAACTTGCGAGCCGCGGCGAGGCAGCAGCCGCGAAACTCGTCGCGCAGTTCGCCGGCGCACAGCCAGGTGTGGAGCCGACATGGGGTTGGGACAACGATCGGTGGATTCGTTTCCGCGCCGCCACAGCGGGTTTGGATGTCTGGCTGGAGAAGTTCCGCGAGAAGTACGCAACGGATGTGCCTGGAGCCACGCCATACAGTCAGCTGGCCGGACCCGGCGCGACTGCGGAGCTTCCGTCGTACGTGTTGACGCAAACCCGCCGTGCTCAGGTGAACACGCACACCGACGAACTGCTCGATATGGCGGATGCGTGGGCGGGCGACGATGCAATGGGCTACAACGCACCCCGGCCCCGCCCGCGGATGCGGCTCGTGCCCGACGACGGCACCGCCGCCGGGCTGGGTGCCGACGATGCTGAACACGTCGGCGACTGAGCGAGTGGCGGGATTCGAACCCGCGTAGACGGCTTTGCAGGCCGGTGCCTAGCCACTCAGCCACACCCGCAACGGGTTATGACTGTCTCACCGCGGCCGGCACCGGCCCAGCGTTTCGATCGCCGTGATCGCTAAACGGTCGACGGCTCGGCCTGCGGCACACCCATCGCGGCGCTCCCCTGCGGCCACCCCGCCGGCGAGTCCTCCCACGGCTCCTGGCGTCCGTACGGCGTCAGGTCCAGAAATGGGTAACCCGGCGCCGAATGGTCGAGGCCTCGCGCATATGCCGAATACGTGTGGAACACCTCGTCGCCGCGGCGCAGGAAGACGCTCGCGCCCGGCCAGTCGCCGCGCAGGTCCTCGTCGGTCCACCCGTCGGCGTGCAACTCGTCGAGCGACTTGTAGTTGTACTCGATCGGTGCCCGGCTCGAGTCCAGCGTCACGTGATAGTCGTAGGTGAAGTCGTTGTCACGCGACGAGTACCACGGAAACGTCCAGTCGGGATGCTTGTCCCGGTACTGCGTGATGCTGGCATACGGCGCCCGCGAGATGCAGGCGAACGTCACACCCTTGGCGGTCAGCAGCGCACGGTCCCTTTCGGTGAACGTCATATCGGCCGCCGCTGTGCAGCTCGGGCAGCCCGCGTCGATCGCATCGATCCACATGAAGTGGTGGATGTACAGCTGATCGCGGCCCTCGAACATGTCGAGCAGCCGGACCTCGCCGTCGGGCCCGTCGAACACGTAGTCCTTCTCCACCTTCACCATCGGCAGACGGCGACGCTCCGCGTTGACGGCGTCACGCAGGTGAGTGACTTCGCGTTCGCGCGCCAGCAGTTTCTTGCGAGCCTCCAGCCACTGGTCGCGGGTGGCGACGTCGGGAAAAGCGGTGGGCGTTGTCGGCATACAGATCACTCCTAACGTATGGGCGTTACGGATATATGGACTTCGCGGCGCGTCGAAAGTGATCGGCCATCGCGTGGCGAGTTAATTTCTTCCCATGGACCTCTGGCTTGCCGATCCGCCGTTCTTCGGCGGTCCGGGACAGGGCACACGTCAGATCGTCGAGCTGTTCGTCGCATTCGGGTTGACCGCGCTGATCGGCCTGGAGCGCGAAATTCAGGGCAAGAGCGCAGGGGTGCGCACCCAGACCATCGTCGGCACTGCCGCCGCCTTGATCCTGCTCGTCAGCAAGTACGGCTTCTCCGATGTGCTCCAGGCCGATCTGGTGGTCGTCGACCCTTCTCGTGTCGCAGCCCAAATCGTCTCTGGCATCGGCTTTCTCGGCGCTGGCATCATCATCTTCCGACGCGGATCGGTGCACGGGCTGACCACCGCGGCAGCGGTCTGGGAATCCGCGGCCATCGGCATGGCCGCCGGATCGGGCCTGCTGCTGCTCGCCGTCACCGTGACCGCAATGCACTTTCTGATCATCGTGGGATTCATGCCGCTCGCCACGCGGCTGTCCGCCCGGTTGAGCGGGTCGATGACCATGCACGTCACCTACCAAGAAGGCCGCGGCGTGATGAGTCGACTCCTTCAGGCCTGCGACCGGCACCAGTGGCAGCTCACCGACCTCAACGCCGAAACACCCGATGAACCCGGCGGCGCGGGAACGTCCGGCGTGATGCTGACGCTCTCAGGCCGGCGCATCGTGACGGCCCCGACGGTGCTCGCCGGTATCGACGGCGTGACGGCGATCCGCCAGCTCGACGAAGACCCCGACTAGTCATACTGCGGTGTGACCATCGGACTGATCTGTGCGATCCCGCAGGAACTCGCGCACCTTCGCGACGCCCTCGTCGACTCTCGCAGCGAGGAAGCGGCACACACCGTTTTCCACACCGGAACAATCGACGGCCATGACGTCGTGCTTGCCGGCTCGGGTATGGGCAAGGTCAATGCCTCCATCGTCGCCACGCTGCTGGCCGACCGGTTCGGCTGCCGCGCAGTCGTTTTCACGGGCGTTGCGGGCGGACTGGATCCGCGGCTCGCCATTGGCGACATCGTCGTGGCGGACCTGGTCATCCAGCACGACGCGGGAGTGCTCGAGAACGAACGCGTGCGGACATATCAGCCCGGATATGCCCCGGTCATCAATCCGACGGATCGGCTCGGCTTTCCTGTCGACCCCGAACTGATCGCCCGCGTCAAAGAGCGCCTGGACGGCATCTCGATCCCGGGCCAAATCGTCTACGGCACAGTGCTCTCCGGTGACCAGTACCTGAATTGCGAGACCACACGTGGTCGCCTGCTGAACGAATTGGGCGGACAGGCGATCGAGATGGAAGGAGGCGCCGTCGCGCAGGTGTGCGAGGCGTTCGGTATACCCTGGCTTGTCGTCCGCGCTTTGTCCGACCTCGCCGGTGGCAACGCGCTTTTCGACTTCACCACGTTCGTCGATCAGGCCGCCGCCTCCTCGGCTACGATTCTGCGGCGCCTGCTGCCCGTGCTCTGACCGACGCCACAACACCGACCGCGGCCAGCACCGCGAAGGCCGCGAACAGCCACCGCGCGGGCGCCGCGTCTCCGGTGTCCGTCGCGTTGACCGCCACGCCGGCCAGCCCGGCGCCGAACGCGCCGCATATCAACTGCACAGTGTTGATGGCGGCGGCGGCCGCGGGCCCTTCCGCGGGGTCGTCGACACAGCTCATCGCCCACGCAGACAGGTGCGGCCATGCGATTCCCACGCCTGCGCCGGTCATCAGCAGCGCGAGCACCCACGCCGCGACGAGCCCGACGGACGCCCCGTCGTACTGAGTCAGCGCGCCGAGCGTCAGCCCCGTCGCCATGACGAGCGGCGCGACCGCGACCGTGCGCATGATCACCCGGTTGTTTCGCAGTGAGGCGCTGCCGATTTCGCCCACGGTCCATCCGACCGCCAGCCCCGCACCGAGGAACCCGGCCGCTACAGGCGTCAGGTGCGCCAGCCTCTGCCCGAACAGCGGGACATACATATCCACCATCGTGGCGGCCATGAGAACACCGAGCGTCAGGTAGATCCACTTCAGCGGCCCTCGGCCAAACGTGCTTGGCGGCAACACGGCGGCGGACAGCCGGCGGTCAACGAGGATGAACAGCGCGACGAGAGCGGCTCCGAGGACGAGCAGTGCGGCGGTTGCCCTTGTGTCGTGCGGTATGCCGGCCACACTGACCGCCAGTGCCGCCGAGCCCAGCAGAAGCAGCGACCACACCGGGATAGGCGTGCGGGCGTCGTCCGTGTGGCCCCGCGCCGGCAGTGCAATCGGCACCAAGACAGCCATTGCCGCGGTCAATACAACCAGGACACCGAATGCCCAACGCCACGAACTGAATTGCGAGAACAACCCGCCAGCCGCGGGACCGACGAGCGTGCCGACGCCCCACATCGCGGACACCAACGCCGAGGCCTTCGTCCACAAGGAACGCGGCAGCGCCGTGTTGATGACCGCGTAGCCCAATCCTGCCAGCAGGCCACCCGCCGCGCCCTGGACCGTCCGGCCGACAAGCATGACCTCCATCGTCGGCGCGGCCGCGCACAGCATGCTGCCCGCCCCGAACACGCTGAGCGCCAACAGATATGACCATCGGGGCCCAAGCCTCATCAGGACTGAGTGCACAGTCGTGGCCGCGACCACGGAACCGACCAGATAGACCGTCGTCACCCAGGCGTAGAAACGCTGACCGCCGATCTCGGCGACGGCGCTCGGCATCAGGCTGATGGTCAGAAATTCGTTGGTCGCATAGAGCGCCACACCGCCGGCGAGCACGGTCGAGGCCCCAAGGTTCTTGGGGCCCAGCAGCTCGCGCCAGCTGCCCGTGGTTGTCGTCGCGGCGTCGGTCACGAGAAAGACACTAAGACCTCAACTGAAGTTGAGATCAAGTCATGAACGATGTCACTCGCCCGCGTTGAGCAATGTCACCGGGTCCCCTAGGCTTGCTCTGTCGAAAAGGACCAGGAACGGCAACGGTAAGCCCGTCCCTTCCGCGAGGAAGCTCCGTGTCGCCTTCGGGCGAACCCGCGACAAGCAAATGGCGCAGACGCGCCGGCTGCTTGGCGCGTTCATGCACTGCCTCGCGTGTCAGGCCCGTCGGCGGCTGCGCCCCAACGAGAGGACACAGCATGCCGATCATTCGAGCCAACACCGGAATCGTCACCCAGATCAACACCTTCACCGTCCCGCCCGGCGGGCAGCAGGCGCTTGTCGACCTGCTGATCGAATCCGCACTGTTCGCGCGTGAGACGCCTGGATGGCTTTCGGCGAGCCTGCACATGAGTCACGACGGCACACGGGTCGTCAACTACGCACAAAGCGAAAGCCTCGACGCGGCCCAACGGGTAATCGAGCGGCTACGGGAGGCGGGGTTCTTCGAGCGCAACGCCGCCCTCGGGCAGTCGCATCCCGGGCTCTACGACGTCGTGTTCACCGTCGAACAGTGATGCGACTCGCCGCTATTTGAGACCCGCGGCGTCCATACCGCGCAGTTCCTTCTTCAGATCAGCGATCTCGTCGCGGATGCGGGCGGCCAGTTCGAACTGCAGATCCCGCGCGGCTGCCATCATCTGCTCGGTCAGATCCTTGATCAGGTCGGCCAATTCAGCACGCGGCATGTTGGACGTATCGCGCCCCTCGATGATCCCGGCGCTGACCGCCCGTCCGGGTTCGCCCTGTGCGCGGCGGCCACGCGACGCATTGCGGCCCGAACCACCGACCTCCACGTCGTCGGCCTCGCGGTACACCTGGTCGAGGATGTCGGCGATCTTCTTGCGCAACGGCTTTGGGTCGATGCCGTGCTCGGTGTTGTAGGCAATCTGCTTGGCGCGGCGCCGCTCCGTCTCGTCGATGGCTTCCTTCATCGAGTCCGTGATCTTGTCGGCGTACATGTGCACCTCACCCGAGACATTTCGGGCGGCGCGGCCGATGGTTTGGATCAGGCTGCGCGGTGACCGCAGGAAGCCTTCCTTGTCGGCGTCCAGGATGGCCACCAGCGACACCTCGGGCAGGTCGAGACCTTCCCTCAGCAGGTTGATGCCGACCAGGACGTCGTAGTCGCCCAGCCGCAGCTGCCGCAACAGCTCGACGCGGCGCAGCGTGTCCACTTCCGAGTGCAGGTACCGCACCCGAATGCCCATCTCCAGCAGGTAGTCGGTGAGATCCTCGGCCATCTTCTTGGTCAGCGTGGTGACCAGCACGCGCTCATCGCGCTCGGCGCGCTTGCGGATCTCGCCGATGAGGTCGTCGATCTGGCCCTTCGTGGGTTTGACCACCACCTGCGGATCGACCAGACCGGTCGGGCGGATGACCTGCTCGACGAATTCGCCACTGGACTGGCTCAGCTCATAGGGCCCCGGTGTCGCCGACAGGTACACCGTCTGCCCGATCCGGTCGGCGAACTCTTCCCAGGTCAACGGGCGGTTGTCACACGCCGAGGGCAGCCGGAACCCGAAGTCGACCAGGTTGCGTTTGCGGGACATGTCGCCCTCGTACATGCCGCCGATCTGCGGCACTGTCACATGCGACTCGTCGATGACGAGCAGGAAGTCCTCGGGGAAATAGTCGAGCAGCGTGGCCGGCGGGGTGCCTGGACCGCGGCCGTCGATGTGGCGCGAGTAGTTCTCGATGCCCGAACAGAAGCCGACCTGGCGCATCATCTCGACGTCGTAATTGGTCCGCATCCGCAACCGCTGCGCCTCCAGCAGCTTGCCCTGACCCTCGAGATCTGCCAGCCGCTCTTCGAGCTCGGCCTCGATGGTCGAGATGGCGTGTGCCATGCGCTCCGGACCCGCCACGTAATGAGTGGCCGGGAAGATGCGTAGTGAGTCGACCTTGCGAACCACGTCTCCCGTCAGCGGGTGCAGGTAGTACAGCTCCTCGATCTCGTCTCCGAAGAACTCGATGCGCACGGCGAGCTCCTCATACGACGGGATGATCTCGACCGTGTCGCCGCGCACCCGAAACGAGCCGCGGGTGAAGGCGATGTCGTTGCGGGTGTACTGGACATCGACGAGCAGCCGCAGCAGCGCGTCGCGCGGCACTTCCTGACCGACTTTGAGCTCGACCGACCGGTCCAGGTAGGACTGCGGTGTGCCCAGACCGTAGATACACGACACCGACGCGACCACGACCACGTCGCGGCGGGACAGCAGACTCATCGTCGCGGAGTGGCGCAGCCGCTCCACGTCGTCGTTGATCGAGCTGTCTTTCTCGATGTAAGTATCGGTCTGCGCGATGTATGCCTCGGGCTGGTAGTAGTCGTAGTACGAGACGAAATACTCAACGGCATTGTGCGGCAACATCTCTCGCAACTCATTGGCGATCTGCGCAGCCAGCGTCTTGTTCGGCTCCATGACGAGAGTTGGCCGCTGCAGCCGCTCGATCAGCCATGCCGTGGTGGCCGACTTACCGGTACCGGTGGCGCCCAGCAGCACGACGTCGCGCTCCCCCGCCGTGATGCGGCGTTCCAGCTCGTCGATAGCGGCAGGCTGATCACCCGCGGGCGCGTAGTCGCTGACCACCTCGAAGCGACCGCCTGCCCGAACGACCTGATCGACGGGGCGGTACTCCGAGTGCGCAAGCACGGGGTGTTCGGTAGCGAAAGCCATGTTCACCAGGGTAGAACCAGCCACCGACATCGGCTGTTCCCGGAACTTAGGCGCCGACGAATCGGGCGGGGCGTCTTTCCATGAACGACCGCACCCCCTCGGCGCCATCCGTCGTCTTGAACAAAGCGACGACATCGTCGACAAGTCGGTCCTCAGCGGCCCGCTCGCCGTCGCGTATGGCGCGTTGGGCGGCGGCAAGAATTGTGCCCACCGCCAACGGCGCCGACCGCGTCGCGATTCGTTCTGCCAGCTCAACAGCGCGGTCACGCTCGTTGCCCGGTTGGACGACCTCCTGCACGAGCCCGATTCGCAGCGCCTCGGCCGCGTCGAATTCGTCGCCAGTCAGCAGCCAGCGCATGGCGTTACCCCACCCCGCCTCACGCGGCAGCCGCGTGGTGGCCCCGCCAAAGGGATAGATGCCACGTTGGACCTCCAACTGGGCGAAGCGTGCGTCCGCGCTGGCAATGCGGATGTCGGCGGCCAGCAGGAGTTCGATGCCGAGGGTGAAGCACAGCCCATGCACGGCGGCGATGACAGGCTTTGTCCACGGTCGTCCGTCATTGCGCCACGGATTGCGGGCGTCGGCGGGCCAGTCCAGCGATCCTTCGATCAGGCGTGGCCCCACCTCGGCGAGATCGAGCCCGCCGGTGAAGTGGTCCCCGTGCGCGTAGAGCACCGCCGCGCGCAGGTTGTCGTCGGTTTCGAGGCGTTCGTACGCGCGGCCGAGGTCCTGCAGCATGTCGACGTTGAAAGCGTTTCTCTTTGCGGAGCGGTTGAGCCCGATATGGAGCACGTGGTCGCGTGGTTCGACTATGACACTTGGCATAGTCCTGACCCTAAACTATGATGATCGTCATAACCAGCCATAGCCGAGACCGGATGATCCAAAGTGCCGCTTTGCTGTTCAGGGAGCAGGGCTACAGCGGCACGGGCTTCCGCGACGTCATCGAGCACAGCGGAGCGCCACGCGGGTCGATTTATCACCACTTCCCAGGTGGCAAGGAACAGCTTGCGGCCGACACGGTTGCCTGGGCCGCAGCGGTGATCGAGCGGCAAATTGAACGGGCCTCCGAGAACGGCGACCCCCTCGTCGCCCTCGACATATTTGTGGACGCATGGCGAGAAGTGCTTGAGGACAGCAACTTTCGCGCTGGCTGTCCGATCGTTGCTGTCGCGGCGGAGGCCGACGCTGGGTCGACCGCTACCGCGGCGGCGGCCGCCGCGTTCGCCCGCTGGCAGGATTTGATCGCACACGCGTTGCTGGGCGCGGGTGTCGGCCGCACGGATGCGCGGCGGTTGGCCACGCTGGTCATTGCGGCCATCGAAGGCGCCATCCTGCTGTGCCGTGCTCGGCGCGACATCCGGCCATTGCGCGACGTCCATCGCGCCCTCGAGGCGACCCTGCGCGCTGCGATGTCGTTCCACGGGCGATCGGTGGAGTGATTCGGCCGGCGCACTATCCTGAACGCATCCACGCTCCCAAGCACGAAACGTTCGACCTGGTCGCCCGCACCAACACCGATCCGAAGGGCATTGTGCGGGCGGTCGACGTCTACACCGTCGAGCCGTGGGGCCTGTACATGGCACGGCCGACGCCGGGCAGGGCGCAGTTCCACTACATGGAGTCGTGGCTGCTGCCGTCACTGAGCCTGCGCGCCACCGTGTTCCACTTCAACCCCGGCCACGAACTCGATCAGGACTACTACCTCGACGTGGGCCGCTACACGCCAGGAACCAAGACTTGGCAGTCGGAAGACCACTACCTCGACCTGGTCGTTCGCACCGGCGTCGGAGTCGAGCTGTCCGACGTCGACGAGCTTCTCACAGCCGTTCGGCACGGCCTGCTGACCCCGGAAACCGGCGAAAAGGCGGTGCAAACCGCGGTCACCGCGATCGAGGGCCTGTCCAGGCACGACTACGACCTCGACCACTGGCTGGCTGACAACGACATGGCCCTGACCTGGCGGACATAGCAAGCACGAGTGACTCCCGTCCCGTCGGCGATCGCCCTGAGCTTCTGCTGCCCCCGTCGTCAGAGGGTTCTCAGCGTTTTCTCAACGATGGCTTGGCACTATCGGGCCGGTCGGGATCAGCACGCCTAGATACCTGCAGGAGACGTGTGTATGCACTCATTTCGCCGGCGCCACGCCCGGGTCGTCGCTGCAATCTGCGGGCTGGTAGCCCTACTGGTCCTCGGTGTGTCGTCGGCGGCTGTCGATGCGCTGGCTGTATCGCCAAGAGTCGCGCCCTTGTCTAGCTCGATGACCCTGGGCGGCACCTCGACAATAACGACTCCTCCACCCTCGGTGGAGATCGCATCCGCGTCGCCAACAGTGAAAGCGCCACACAAGTAGATCGCGCAGGCACGCAGTACAAACAGAAGTGGTCCTATTCTGTTGGCGCTGTGCGTCTTTGAGGCATGTCGTCGCGGGCTGGAAGGGCGGACATCATCGACGCGGGTCGCAGAGGTTGGCTGCGACTGTGGACTAAGACATCAACGGTGATGTCATCGCGTGAAGCGCTGAACGTGGACGTTTTCGTTTACCGTGGCTGCGCTTGGCTTGTGCGCCAATGACGTTCAGCCGACGCTGGATGGCTTTGCAAACCGGGGCTGACCTATGAGAGGACAAGACAGTGGTCCATCACCTGAGCTATGCCGAGGCTCTGATCATTGGCGCCTTGCAGGGAATTACCGAGTTGTTTCCGGTATCCAGTCTTGGACACTCGGTGCTCATACCGGCGCTGATCGGTGGACAGTGGGCCCGTGACTTGAATGTCTCGACGCCGGAATCGCCGTATCTGGCGTTCATCGTTGGTCTACATGTTGCGACAGCGGCGGCATTGTTGGTGTTCTTCTGGAGGGACTGGATCGCAGTGATCGCGGGCTTTATCAGCTCGGTTCGTCACCGGAGGGTGCAAACTCCTGAGGAGCGGTTAGCGTGGCTGCTCGTGCTCGCGACGATTCCGGTCGGTATCGCGGGTCTGGCTCTGGAGCATCTGTTTCGCACAACGCTGGGTAAACCAGTGCCCGCTGCTGCGTTCCTGCTCGCCAACGGGGTCATCTTGCTTGTCGGCGAGCGGCTGCGCCGGCGCCGCGAGATGCCCTTGGCGGTTACCATGCCGCCCGAAGGGTTTTCGAGTGCCTCGGCAACCCAGCCATCGCCCGAGTCCGTTGTTGGCAGGCTTTCGGCTGATGACCAGCGGATCGCCCGGCAAGCTATGCAGCAGGGTGTGACTATCGGATCAGCCCAGATTCTGGCCTTGCTCCCGGGCATTAGTCGCTCTGGCGTAACGATTGTCGCGGGCCTGCTGCGCGGATTGTCACATGCTGAGGCGGCCCGGTTCGCCTTCCTCCTGGCGACGCCTGTCATCTTGGCTGCCGGTGTCCTGAAGATTCCAGACCTATTCGGGCCGCTGGGCGAGGGAATTCATAGTCAGATTCTGGCGGCCAGCGCCGTTTCCTTTTTGACATCCTTGTTCGCAGTGGGTTTTCTCACCCGGTACTTCGAGACGCGAACCCTCACCCCGTTCGCCGTGTACTGCATGCTTGCCGGTGCGGGCAGCATGATCTGGCTGACAACACGCTGAGATCCTGGGCGGAAATTACCCGTCAGACGAATTCGTGCAGTCAGGACTTCCTCTGAGCCCAAGGATCCCGCGGCTGGCGATTAAGGTCCGACGCTGTCTCTCTTGAGCGTCGATATCGTGCCAGGCTGATTCGTCCTTTGGCCGCAGGGCTGTAGTACCTGCCCGAGCTGACGAAACCAGCGTGGTGGGGGCCGGACTCACTGCGTCGCTTCAAGCCGCTGTGGACGGATCGGACAAGGGGGTCCGGGAAGTGAGCCGCCGTGCCGGGCGACACTGGTTCGGTGACCGCCGCCGTGCTCGGGCCGACGTTGATCGTCGTCTGCGTGGTGATGGCGGTGGCCGCCGCCGTGATCTACCGGCTGGCCGGACTAGGGAAAGCGTGGACCGTACCGGTCGCTGCCGCGCGAGCGGCCGCCCAGTTGGCGGGGATATCGGCGGTATTGGCGGCAGCGATGACGCGGCTGTGGTCATCGATGTTGGTGTTGGCCGTCATGTTCGTTGTAGCCGCCGTCACGGCGGCTCGACGCAGCCAAGCCGACCGCGGATCTTTTTGGTTGGCGGTGCCGCTGGCCGCCGGCTTGGCGGCGGTGATCCCGTTGCTTCTGCTGACCGGCTTAGTTCCCCTCACAGGCGCGGCGCTGATACCGACCGTAGGCATCATCCTCGGCGGCACCATGACCGCTGTCGCCGTCGCCGCGCGGCGTGGCCTCGACACGTTGACACTGCGGCTCGGTGAGGTCGAAGCGGCGCTCAGTCTGGGCATCGTCGAGCGCGATTCCCGCAGACTAGTGATCGAACGGGCCACCGCCGACGCCTTACTGCCCAATATCGATCAAGCCCGCACCGCCGGACTGGTCACACTTCCGGGAGCCTTCGTAGGTGTGCTGTTGGCCACGGGATCGGCGGCTCAGGCTGCCGCCGTGCAGGTTCTGGTACTCATCGGACTTCTGCTGGCCCAAGGCTGCGCTGTCGCGCTAACCGGGGAACTACTCGCGCGGGGTCGTATCAGTCGACGCCACGGTTCCATGAGGTACTAGAGGCAGTAGGGCCTTCAAGGCCGGCAGGCGTCGGATTGGTTCAGATTGTCGGGTGATTGGCGCCCGCCCCCAGAAATCACGAGTTGCGCGCCACGGCAGGCCACTTCGTCGATCACCTCGCGTCGTTGTCCACGGTCCTATTAGCGAATGGTGTTCAGTAGCGCGGTGAGTGTCTGTGTCTCCGTTGAAAGGTCGGGTTGGCTGGCGCGCACCGCGTGAAGAACGCTGTCGATTTGAACGTCGAGTGCGTGCCACGCCGTTTCGTCCATCGGCCGCAGAGTGGCCTCGTCGTCGTCCCATGCGGTTTCGAGATCCGTGATCCTGGTTGTCGCGGCGGTCTGATCGCCGGCTTGCACTTTCGCGAGCGTGTCTTGAGCGATGATGCGGAACTTCGTCATTTCGGCCGGCGGGAAATGCGATTGCGCTTGGCCCGCTGCCATTGTGGCGGTAGCGGGCGACGCGCCGGTCTCTTCTTCGTTATCTGCGGTCGCGTGCGGTCGACCCCCGGCCCAGACGAGTAGCGCCGCGGCGGCTACAGCGACCACAACGAAGTAGGCGTGCATGATCCGTTCGCGATTCGAATTGGCCGGTGCCGCCGCAATATCGGCGCCCTGGCGGTTTTCCATGACATCGACGCGGCTGACTGTCAGGTAGACAACGGTGGCGAGGATCGCGGTGAGGAAGATCGCGCTCGTGACTGCGGTCCCTAAGCCAAGGCCGTGATCAATCTTGGAGGATGCGAGCCAATCGCCGAGGTTTGCACCCAGCGGGCGGGTCAGGATGTACGCGAGCCAGAAGCTCAACACAGCGTTTGCGCCCAGCCGCCACCCGATCACAACGGCGGCAATCAATCCAGCTGGCAGGAGCACCGACATACCAGGTGTCCAGCCAGTGACCTGCAATGTCCAATCACCGGCTGCAGTGCCAAGGGCAAACGTGACGAGAACAGCGAGCCAATAGAACGACTCTCTGGGCCGCGTCACAATGCTGTGGATGGAAAGCGTCCGCTCGCGGGCGTACCAGACGCCGAACACCGCTGCCAGGGCTGCGGCGAAGACGCTTGTACTCACGGCCAATGGAACACCCAGATCATCGGTGAGGATGTCGGTGTAGAGGGTGCCGGTCACGCTGAGCACGACGACGGCAAGCCAGTAGACCAGCGGCACATAACGACTCAGCCACAGCTGCCATGCGAGAACCAAAAGGAGGACTGCGGTGAAGATCAGGGCGGTCGCCGTCAATCCGACACCCAAGGTCATGTTGATCCAGTCGGCGAAGCTCTCACCGACGGTGGTGCACAGGATCTTGATGACCCAGAACCACACGGTGACCTCGGGTACCTTGCTGAACAAGACACGCGAAGTAGCGACGGCATCGGTCGGTGTCGTCTCAGCCACGGGGCCCGACGGTATCGCTGCACCGCTGATAGCACGCTGAGAGCTTGTTAACGCTTGTTGCGGGGACTAGCAATTGTCGCGAAGCGCGGACAGGACCGTCTGGTGACGCCACCGAAGCGTCAGAGCGACCATGAAAGCAAGTTCGCGGCGCGGCGTTGATAGGACGCTGAGATCAGCTTTCGATGCAACAGATTCAACTTTGTGTCGCTGACGAAACGCTGGGAAGGCCTGCGGGATCTAAAGATAACAGCGACATCGGAACGACAGCCCCTACGTCCACGCCTGGCGGACGCAGGGGCTGTCTTCACCCTCCCCAGAGAGAGTTAGTTCATGTTCCAGGGCTCGCCGTAGGTGGTGACGCTGTCACCGGCCTTGGAGATCAGGCGGGCGAACGGACGCAGCAGCACACCACCGGCCGCACCGGTCACCGTGCCGTGCGCGTTGGACACCGCCACCTTGCCGTGCGGACCGGAGACGTCCACCGAGAAGGTCGCCACTTCCTGAATACCGGGGCCGTTACCCAGGTCAGCGCTGATCGACACACCCGGGAACAGGTTCGGGGTAATGATCGAACCCAGCGGGGCGAACCCGTTACCCAACGGCGGCGGCGCGATCGACGCGTCGTCAATCAGGATGTTCGGCGTGGTGTAGCTGAAGTTGATGCCCACACCCAGCGACCACGGGAAGCCGATCTGGTAACCGAGCTCCAACGTGCCCTCAAACTTGTCGGCACCGGGGCCGGCCACGTTGTACACCGCGCTGCCCGAGTGGAACCACTCGCGAGTCAGCCGGTTGCGGTCCAAGGGGAACACACCATTGAGGAAGGTGTCCCACTGCTGGATCGTCAGCGTCCGGTCCTGACCATCAACCAGACTCAGTTCGTTGTCCAGACCTGCGTGAGAGGTGCCAGTGCTCACGAACAGAGCCGCGATGGCCGCAATCGTCGCGATCAGCACCCGACTGATTGCCTTCATGTTGTTACCAACCCTTCTGCCTGGCTCCGTTACACCAGCAGGTCGCTGGTGTCGTTATCGATAGTGAAGTTGTGCTTGTTTCATCGATGACCGCGGACTTCCAACGAGACATCTCTGGCCCTTGCTGCCCCCGCAGCTGAAGTCCCGGCGCAACATCTGATGCGTCGTTGTTCCAACAAGGCTGGCAGTCTGGCAGATCACCGCTGAGAAAACCCCAAGAGCATTCGGCTGCGCGACAGGGTTCGATGTGCTAAGCCGCTAGAGGCCCGCGACGAGAGGAGTGCGACACGCGCTTGCTGCTCGAGTACCCCTCAGCGTTTTCTCAGTGCCGCTCTGTCATCGTGGCGCTGTCGGCGCTAAGTGACGACCGGCCGGCGCACCAAGATGCTCATTCGAGTCCATCGCTGCTCATCGTTGACACCGCAGAGCCGTGGCGTTCTCCCACTAGGCAGGTGCGCCGGCCCCGGCACATGCAGGCGTGGAGATGTCGCACAGACGACAGGGGAGTTCGGTGCAGTGAAGGTGCTGTTGGTCGAAGACGAGGCCCACGTCGCCGCCAGCCTGAAGGTGGGCCTGCGCGCCGAAGGGTTCGTCGTGGTGCACGCCGAGACTGGCACCGAGGGGTTATGGCAGGCGACTGAGCATCACTTCGATGTCATCATCTTGGACATCATGCTGCCCGGTCCGAGCGGCTACGAGATTTTGCGGCGGATCCGGGAGCGCCAGATCTGGACACCAGTGCTGATGTTGACCGCCAAAGACGGCGAGTACGACCAGGCCGACGCGTTCGACCTCGGCGCTGACGACTACCTGATCAAGCCGTTTTCGTTTGTGGTGCTGGTCGCTCGGTTACGCGCCTTGGTGCGTCGCGGCGCACCACAACGGCCCGCAGTCATTACCGTCGGCGACCTGGTGCTTGACCCGGCTCGGCACTTGGTTGCGCGTGCAGGCATGCCGATCGATCTGAGTCCGCGTGAGTTCGGCCTGCTGGAATACCTGATGCGCAACACCGATGCTGTGTGCACCAAAACCCAAATCCTGCAAAGCGTTTGGGATGAGAACTTCGGCGGCGCCGACAACGTCGTCGAGGTCTACATCGGTTACCTGCGGCGCAAGATCGACGTGCCGTTCGGCACCAACACAATCGAAACGGTGCGCGGGGTGGGCTACCGGTTGGAGTCGGGCAACTTGGTCAGCGGTAGCTGAACCGTCACCACTATGCCCTTTCCGGGTTGGTCACCGATCGTGACAGTGCCGCCGTGCGCGGTCGCGATCTCGGCGACAATGGCCAGCCCGAGGCCCGTGCCGCCGCTGGTGCGTGCCCGGTCGCTGTCCAACCGGACGAACCGGTCGAATACCCGGATCCGATCGCACTCGGGAATACCAGGGCCGTCGTCGGCGACCATCACGACCGCGTGCTCGCCATGAGGACGTACGGTCACTTCGACACGGGAACGGGCATGCCGCGCAGCATTTTCCAGCAGATTGCGCACCAGGCGCGACAATGCTGCGCTGTCGCCGCGCAGCTCGGTCGGCTCGGCACTGATATCGATGTCGCGGTGTCCGATGCGACGCTGGCGCACGACTTCACCGGTTGCAATGTCGTCAAGCCGAACCGGCTCGCGGTGCATCGCCAGTCTGCCCTCGTCAGCGCGGGCCAGCAGCAGCAGATCCTCAACGAGGACCCGCATCCGCTCGGCTTCAGGGACGAGGGTGCTCGTCGCCACGTTGAGATCAAATACTTCCGGGTGGGCGACGGCGACATCGAGGGCAGAGATGATCGCCGTCAGCGGGCTACGAAGCTCATGCGATGCATCCCCGACGAATTGGCGCTGGGCCGCATGTCCGCTTTCGATGCGAGCCAACATGTCGTTCATCGTGGTAGCCAGCGCCGAGATTTCGTCGCGTCCGGGCGGCACCGGCACTCGCTCGGTCAAATCAGAGGTGCTGATCTCGGCGACCCGGGCTCGGATAGCGTCAACCGACCGCAAAGATCGGCGCATCAACCGATAGGTCGAAATCGCCGCGACCGCGACTACGACAGGACACGCCCCCGCCAGCAACAGAAGAGCGGTATGCACCGTTGACTCAACGGCCTCGATGTCACCGGCCACCAGCACCGTGTACCGGCCGAACTTCGTATCTATCGTCCGCCCGCTGACGCGCTGATCATTGTCCGGCGGCGCGTCATCGGTAAGACCAACGCGCATCGTCGACCCGATCTCGCTGGGGGCCACCAATGCAGATGCCGGCGTGCCGTCGGAATGCGCCACGACGTTTCCATGGTCGTCGAGTACCTGCACTGCGACGATCCGTTGGTCAGTGTCCAACAGCGGAGCGTCCAGGTCCGCGGCCGAGTCGAACGCCAGTCCGGCCACGACGTCACCGACGCGACGCGATGCAGCATCGTCGACCCCTGCCAGGAGCACCTGATACAGCAGAGCAGTCAATCCGGCGCCCACCACCGCCAGCGCGATGAACACGACCGCTCCGGCGATAAACGCCGAACGAGCAGCGATACTCCACCGCCGAAGTGACAGCCAGGACAAAACGCGGCGCCACCCGGCAATCGGGCGCGTCGCACCGACCTGCCGGAGGCGTGTCGTTTGCGAGGCCACGAACGGTCGATGCCGCGGTTCTGCCGCCTCCGCCCCGTAGCTACCGGTTTGCGTGGAAACTCCCTTCACCGGCGATCCCGATTGTGGCCGCAACATCGCGCGGACGACGCTGAGCCTAGACGCCACTAACGCTTAACGCCCAGGCCAGCCTGCAAAACCGCCGTGGCATTTCTGAAGTGCCTGTACAACCGCAACCGCACGTCCTGGCGGCAGGACCACGCTGTGGTGTCCTCACTGCCAGCCGGAATGACCGCAAGGGCTGGCAACGATGTGGCCACCGGGACGCGTGCGGGTAATGTCGGCTGGCATGAGCTCGACCACCCGGATATGGATGGCTGTCGGGGCCGTGACCGTTTTACTGGCAGGCTCGCAGTTAACCCCTGCGACCGCGCTGGCCGACCCGCCGCCGCCCGAGCCGCAGCCGGTGTCCGCCGACGGGGTGCTGCACAACGTGATCTACCGCGCGCGGGCCGACGGGACGTCGCGGGGTGCGGTGGTCGCATACAAGATCGACGACACGAACGTGAACAGCGAGCAGCCGACGCTGCTGCCGGGAAGCACCTTCGAGGTGAATACGGTGCTGGCCGACCCCAAGCAGGCCGGCATGGAAGTGTCCATTCAATGGCCGTATGGGTCGAATCTGCACTGCGAGATCCTCGTCGACGACGAAATCGTCGCGCAGGCCGATCAGTTCATCGCGCCGAGGCTGCTACGGCCCAAGAACGATCCGCTGTACGGGGTGCTGCAATGCGGAGCGCCCGTGGACACCGCCGTCCCCGGACCGGCCGCGACGAGCGCTGACGCGGCGGCGCCGCCCGCCGAACAACCAGCGCCCGCTACCTAAAGCTACGGCCGCCAGCCCGTGACGTCCGCCCACTCCCACGCCCGCCGGTAGGCGTCGGAAAGCCACCGCTCCTTGGCTTGCACATAGTCGAGTGAGGCTTCCGCACTCCTCTTGACCGCCACGTACTCGTCGCGTGCATCCGCGTTGGCCTTGAGCCATTCGGGGAACAGCAACGCGGCCTGTTGATTCGGCCAACCATCGACCCGCAGATGAATATTGGCGGGCCGACCGGGATCGGCCGCTCCGTGAAATCGCTTGGACCACACCACCGGATCGCCGGTGTGCGGCGCGTCGGTGGTGATGCCTTCGATTCGCGGATAGCCGACGTTCGTGAGCGGGTCCACGAGTTCATCGGCGATATCAAGCGATTCAACCGTCACTTGGATGTCGATGACGTCTTTGCCGTCCATGCCGGGCACCGCCGTCGAGCCGATGTGGTCGACACGTAAAGCCTTTGCCTCGCATGCGGTTTGGATGCGTTTGATGATCCGTTGCGCCTGCTCCGGCCATGTGGCGTCGTACGGCACCACCTTGTAGTCGTATTGCACGCACTGCCGGGTGCGGATGTTGTGCGCCAGCGGTAACACGCGGTTGTACCAAATGTCGCGGGCCTTCTCGACGAGTTCGCCCTGTGACCCCGAATTATCAAGCAGCACATCGGCTATCGCGCGCCGTTGTTCTTCGGGCGCTTGGACCTTGATGCGTGCGCGAGCGTCGGCCTCGTCCATCCCCCGCTGGACGAGCCGAATGACCCGGGTTTCGACGTCGGCGGTCACGACCACAACGAGCGGGAACATCGGGGCCATACCGGTTTCCACCAGCAGCGGGATGTCCTCGACCACGACGGCGTCGTCGTGCACCGCGTCGATGATCTCTTGACGACGCTTGCCCACCAGCGGATGCACGATCTGGTTCAGCTTGGCCCGCTGCTCGTCGTCGACAAACGCCTTGGCGGCCAGCGCAGGCCGGTTCAGCGCGCCGTCGGGCAGCAGGATGTCCTCGCCGAACGTCTCGACCAGCTGAGCAAGCCCCTCGGTTCCGGGTTCGACGACCTCGCGGGCGATGACGTCCCCATCGACGACGATGCCGCCACATTCACTGAACGTGGCGGCCACCGTCGACTTGCCGGCGCCGATACCGCCGGTCAAACCGATGCGAATCATGCGGCAGGCCGGTTAGGCGCTGCCGGCCAGCTTCTCCCGCAGCGCAGCGAGCTGGGCGTCGCTCGCAAGCGAGCCCCCGGCCTGCGGCTCCTCGGATCGCGAGGCGCCGTTTGCCGAGGGCGCCTTCTCGGCCGCAGCGGCCTCGGCAGCGGCGAACTTCTCCATCTGCGCGGTGTGCATCTTGTAGCGGCGCTCCGCCTCGGCGTAGCGGGACTCCCACTCTTCACGCTGCTTCTCGAAGCCCTCGAGCCACTCGTTGGTGTCGGCGTCGAAGCCCTCGGGGAAGATGTAGTTGCCCTGGTCGTCGTAGCTGTCGGCCATGCCGTACTTCCAGGCTTCGAATTCTTCGCCGTTGTAGTCCTCGTTGGCCTGCTTGAGCGACAGCGAGATGCGGCGCCGCTCCAGGTCTATGTCGATGACCTTGACCATCGCGTCGTCGCCGACCTGGACCACCTGGTCCGGGACCTCGACATGGCGCTCGGACAGCTCGGAGATGTGCACCAGGCCCTCGATGCCCTCCTCGACGCGGACGAACGCGCCGAACGGCACCAGCTTAGTGACCTTGCCCGGCACGATCTGGCCGATGGCGTGGGTGCGGGCGAAGTGGCGCCACGGGTCTTCCTGAGTCGCCTTGAGCGACAACGAAACCCGCTCGCGGTCCATGTCGACGTCGAGCACCTCGACAGTGACCTCGTCGCCGACGTTGACGACCTCCGACGGGTGATCGATGTGCTTCCAGGACAGCTCGGAGACGTGCACCAGGCCGTCGACGCCGCCGAGATCGACGAAGGCGCCGAAGTTGACGATCGAGGACACGACACCCTTGCGGATGGCGCCCTTGGTGAGCTGGTTGAGGAACTCGCTGCGCACCTCGGACTGGGTCTGCTCCAGCCAGGCGCGGCGGCTCAGCACCACGTTGTTGCGGTTCTTGTCGAGCTCGATGATCTTGGCCTCGATCTCCTTGCCGATGTACGGCTGCAGATCGCGGACGCGACGCATCTCGACCAGGGACGCCGGCAGGAAGCCGCGCAGGCCGATGTCGAGGATCAGGCCGCCCTTGACGACCTCGATGACGGTGCCCTTGACGGCCTCGTCCTTTTCCTTGAGCTCTTCGATGGTGCCCCAGGCCCGCTCATACTGAGCGCGCTTCTTGGACAGGATCAGGCGGCCTTCCTTGTCCTCCTTGGTAAGGACCAGAGCTTCGACCTCATCGCCGACGGAAACGACCTCGTTGGGGTCGACGTCGTGCTTGATGGAGAGCTCACGGGAAGGGATGACGCCTTCGGTCTTGTAACCGATGTCGAGCAGGACTTCGTCACGGTCAACCTTGACGATCGTCCCTTCGACGATGTCGCCATCGTTGAAGTATTTGATGGTTTTGTCGATGGCGGCGAGAAAGTCCTCGCTCGAGCCGATGTCGTTGACGGCTACTTGCGGCGAGGTGACGGAGGGACTTGGCATGTGGTGGGTTGCTCCGGACAGGTTGGATCGTAGGGACAGTTGTTATTGGTGTTACCCGCGATCGAGCACAGACGGGTACCCGTCGAGGTTACTCGACTGTGCACATGCTGGACAAACTCGGTCTCCCCAGCTGCCAAATCATGATCAGGCCGGGGCTACGCTCCTCTGGTGTCATCCGCAGGCGCTCCGCAGCAACTGCATGCGTACGCTCCGCCGTTTCAGAGGAAGATCCGCAAGGTCGGGGCGCCGTTGGTGGTCCTCATCCTCCTCGGCACCGTCGCGGGGCTGATCGTCATCGTGCTGACGGCGGTGAACCCGGCCGGGACGTCGATCGGGTTCGTCCTGTCCAGCGTGGCGATGACGATCGTGGTGCTCGCGTACGTGTGGTTGGACCGGTGGGAACCGGAACCGCCACGGCTGCTCGTCTTCGCGTTCCTCTGGGGTGCCTCAGTCGCCGTCGTCGTTGCTTCGACGATCCAGATATTCGCCGAATCGGTGATCAACCCGGGTGAGACGGGCGAGGTGAGCTCATTTTCGCTCGTGCTCGGGGCGCCGCTGACCGAGGAGGCGGCCAAGGGCCTTTTCCTGCTGCTGATGATGACTGGCCGGCGCCGCAACGAGCTCAACTCGCTGACCGATTGCCTGGTCTACGCGGGACTCGTCGGAGCGGGTTTCGCCTGGCTTGAGGACATCCTTTACATCGCCGACGGCGCGTCGCTGTCCGAATCGCTTTTCACCGCCGCCCTCCGGCTGATCATGGGGCCGTTCGCGCACTCGCTGTTCACGACGATGTTCGGGATCGGCGTGTACTTCGCGATGCAGCAGCGAAACGCCGCGGCCAAAGCCGGCTGCATCGTGCTCGGCTATCTGGGTGCGGTGTTCATGCACGGGCTTTGGAACGCCTCGTCGCTTGGGGGCGTCGAGGCGTATCTCCTCATTTACGCGTTGTGGATGGTGCCGGTCTTCGTGCTGGTGATCGTGCTCGGCGTGCAGAGTCGCCGCAGGGAGCAGCGAGTTGTCGCTGAAAAGCTGCCCGGCATGATCGCGGCGGGTCTGGTGACGCCCAATGAGGCGAGCTGGCTTGGCTCGATGCGCGCCAGGAAGCTGGCGATCAACGAGGCGACCCGGTCCGGCGGACGGCCCGCGGGCAAGGCGGTCAAGAACTTCGCCGCCCAGGTGGTGGAACTGGCGTTCGTGCGAGATCGCATCGATCGCGGCTTCGGCGATCATCGCGTGTTCGCCTTACAGCAGGAAGAGGTGAACGCGGTCGCGGCCGCGCGGGCCGCGGCGCCGGCCCTGCAGTCGCTGGCCGGTTACCGGTCGCCTTAGTGCGCGGCCGTATCCCAGCTACGGCCGTAGCCGACGCTGACCTCGAGCGGCACGTCCAGCGGGTAGGCGCTGCACATCTGGTCTTTGACGAGCTTCTCCAGAGTGTCGCGCTCCCCCGGTGCGATCTCGAACAGCAGCTCGTCGTGCACCTGAAGCAGCATCCGTGATTTCAGGCCGGCGTCTTTGAGCGCCTTGTCGACGTTGATCATCGCGACCTTGATGATGTCAGCGGCGCTGCCCTGGATCGGCGCATTCAGCGCGGCCCGTTCGGCGGCCTCTCGGACGTTGCGGTTGCTGCTGTCCAGCTCCGGCAGGTAACGCCGCCTGCCGAACACCGTTGAGGTGTAGCCGTCTTTACGGGCCTGGTCGACGACATCGCGCAGGTAGTCGCGCACCCCACCGAACCGGTCGAAGTACTGCTCCATCTGCACCTTGGCCTCTTCGGTCGAGATCTTCAGCTGCGCCGCCAGGCCGTAGGCGCTCAGCCCGTAGGCGAGTCCGTACGACATCGCCTTGACCCGGCGCCGCAGTTCGGGAGTCACCTCGTCGATCGGCACCGAAAACGCCCGTGACGCCACGAACGAGTGCAGGTCCTCGCCAGTGCGGAACGCCTCGATGAGGCCCTCGTCCTTGGACAGGTGCGCCATGATGCGCATCTCGATCTGGCTGTAGTCGGCGGTCATCAGTTCGTCGAAGTCACCCTGGCTGCCCTTGCCGACGACGAACGCGTCACGGATCCGACGGCCCTCCTCGGTGCGGATCGGGATGTTCTGCAGGTTCGGCTCGGTCGACGACAACCGCCCGGTCGCGGCGATCGTCTGGTTGAACGTCGTGTGAATCCGGCCGTCGGAGCCCACCGAGTTCAGCAGCCCGTCCACAGTGACTTTCAACCGCGTGGCGTCCCGGTGGGCGAGCAGATGCTGCAGGAACGGGTGGCCGGTCTTGTCGAACAGCGACTGCAGCGCGTCCGCATCCGTCGTGTAGCCCGTCTTGGTGCGCTTGGTCTTCGGCATCTCCAGCTCGTCGAACAGCACCACCTGTAGCTGCTTGGGCGAGCCGAGGTTGATCTGCTTGCCGATCACCGAGTACGCGGCCTCGGCGGCGTCGCGGATGTGGTTGGCGAACTCGCTCTGGAGCTCGGACAGCTGCTCGAGGTCGACGGCGATTCCCGCCCTCTCCATCTCGGCGAGCACCCGCTGAACCGGCAGCTCCATATCGCCAAGCAGCGACGCGCATTCCATGCGGGTCAGCTCCTGGTCGAGGGCGTCGGCCAGATCCATCACCGCGCTTGCCCGCAGTATCACGGTCTGGACGGCTTGATCGTCGACGCCGTCGGTGTCATCGAGCAGCGAAAGCTGTTGTTGCTCAGGGTTATCCGCGCGCAACTCTCGTTTCAGATAACGCAGCGACAGGTCGTCGAGCGCGAAGCTGCGCTGCCCGGGACGCACCAGATAGGCGGCCAGCGCGGTGTCCGAGGTGACGCCTGCGAGCTTCCAGCCCCGGCCCTCCAGGTCGTGCATGGCGAGCTTCGCCTCGTGCAGCGCCTTCGGCTGTTCGGGGTCGGCCAGCCAGGACGCCAGCGCGGCTTCGTCGTCGGCGGTCAGGGTGGCCGTGTCGATATAGCGGCCGTCGCCGTCCGCAGTGACGATGGCCAGCGCTGTCGCGTCGGCGTCGAACGCCAGATGGGTGCCCACCACCGCGAGGCCTGACCTCTTGCCCTGGCTGTGCTCGGCCAGCCAGGCTGCCAGTTCGCCTGCCTCGAGCGCGCCGCCGCGCACGTCGAAACCCTGGTCGACCTCAGGGTCGGCGGAGGCCAGCGTCTCGAACAGGCGCTCCCTCAGCACCCGGAACTCCAGGTCGTCGAAGAGGCGGTGGATCTGGTCGCGGTTCCAGGGCTGCATGCGCAGCGTGTCGGGCGTCTGCGCCAGCGGAACGTCCTTGACCAGGTCGGTGAGCTCGCGGTTCAGCACGACATGCGACAAGTTGGCCCGCAGTGCGTCGCCGACCTTCCCCTTGACGGTGTCGACATTGTCGACCAGCGCCTGCAGCGAGCCGTATTCGGCGATCCACTTGGTCGCCGTCTTCTCCCCCACACCCGGGATGCCGGGCAGGTTGTCGCTGGGGTCGCCGCGCAGGGCGGCGAAGTCGGGATATTGCTGTGGGGTCAGCCCGTACTTGTCGACGACCGCCTCGGGCGTGAACCGGGTCAGCTCGCTGACGCCCTTGCGCGGGTACAGCACCGTAACGTCGTCGCTGACCAGTTGCAGCGCGTCGCGGTCGCCGGTGACGACCAGCACGCGGTATCCCTCGTTTTCGGCCTGGGTGGCCAGCGTGGCGATGAGATCGTCGGCCTCGAAGCCCGGTTCGGCGAGCACGGTGATGCCGAGCGCGACCAGCACCTCCTTGGTGATGTCGATCTGCCCGCGGAACTCGTCGGGCGTCGACGACCGGCCGGCCTTGTACTCCGGATATTTGTCGACGCGAAACGTCTGACGCGATACGTCGAATGCGGAGGCGATGTGCGTCGGCTGCTCGTCACGCAGCAGATTGATCAGCATCGCGGTGAAGCCGTAGACCGCGTTGGTGGTCAGCCCGCCCTGGGTCTTGAAATTCTCCGCGGGCAGCGCATAGAACGCCCGGTATGCCAGCGAATTACCGTCCAGCAGCATCAATGTCGGCTTCTGGTCCGTCGCGGTGTCGGGCGCCGTCTTTTTGTCGGTAGCGGTGCTGGCTGGGCTCACGGCCCTACTCTATGCACCCGCGCTGACACGCAGTAGTCGCCGAGCTTTGTCGACCAGCACGCGTGCCGCCGGGCTCATCGGACCTTGCGACCGCCATGCCAGCACGAGCCGTCCGCGCAGTTGCGGATCGATCGTCAGCGCATGCAGTTGGGAGCGACCTCGCGGGACCGACGCAGGCACGATCGCCACACCCAGTCCTCGCTCGGCGAGGTCGGCGACTGCCAGCGGTGTGCTGGCCTCGAACGCGATCCGTGGGGACACGCCCGCCCTGGCGCAGGCGATGTCGAATTGATGTCGGATGCCTGCTCCGACGGGCAGCGTGATCAGCGGCCGGTCGGCCAGATCCGTCAATCGGACCGTCTTTCGCTTGGCGAGCCTGTCGGTCAGGCAGACGGCCGCCTGGATGGCCTCGTCCGTGACCACTTCCACGTCGAGGCCTTCGGGTTGTTCATCGGGCCCGACAGAGGCAATCGCGGCGTCCAGCCGGCCGGTGCGCACCTTCTCGATCAGCGCGTCGGAACTGTCTGTGCTGAGCGTGATTTCGACGTTCGGGTGTTTTTCGTGAAAATCGGCCAGCAGCGCTGGTATGTCGACGCTGTGCGATGTCACCGCGCCGATCGTCACGGTGCCGCGAACCAATTGAGTGAGCTCCTCGACCGCGAGATGGATGTCGGCGACGGCCGCGAGCGCCGCCTTGGCATACGGCAGCGCGGCCTCGCCCGCTGCGGTCAGCCGCACGGTGCGGCGCGACCGGTCCAGCAGCGGCTGGCCGAGTTCGCGTTCCAACCGCTGGATCTGCGCGCTGACAGCCGGCTGTGCGACGTGGATGCGCTCGGCCGCTCGCGTGAAGTTGGCCTCCTCGGCGACGGCGACGAAGTATTCGAGCTGCCGAAGTTCCATAAGCAATGATTATAGTTTCTGGCTCAAATCGATATTGGACTTATAGAGCCTCGCCGCCGACCCTGGATATCGAGGGAAGGAGGACAACATGACTGACGTATTGATTGCCGGAGCGGGTATCGGCGGCCTGACCGCCGCATTGACGTTGCATGCCCGCGGCATCGATTCGACCGTCGTGGAGCGTGCATCGGAACTACGGCCGTTGGGGGTCGGAATCAACCTGCTTCCGCATGCCGTCAGCCTGCTCTACGAGCTGGGGCTTGGTGAGGAGCTGTCGCAGGTCGCCGTCGCGCCCACCACGATCTCGTATTTCGACACCGACGGCGATCTACTGTTCCGTGAGCCACGCGGAATCGATGGTGGCTACGGCTATCCGCAGTATTCAGTACACCGCGGCGAGCTGCAGATGCTGTTGCTGTCAGCACTGCGAGAACGGCTGGGCCCCAACGCCGTTCGTACGGGTGCCGAGCTGCACAGCTTTGACGAATCGAACAGCAAGGTGCGGGCGCACACGTCGGCCGGGGACTTCACGGCGGATGCGCTCGTCGGCGCCGACGGCATTCATTCGGCGGTGCGGGCGCAGCTGCATCCAGAGCCGGATCCGTTGTTGTGGTCGGGCGTGCGGATGTTCAGGGGTGCGACTGCAGGCGAGTTTCTCGACGGCCGCACGATGGTGATCGTCAAGGACCCGCAGGGTGTCGACCTCGTCACGTATCCGATCGGCGGCGGCCTGATCAACTGGGTCGTCATGATGCCAGAAGCGGATCCCGGACCGCTGCCCGGCGACGCGAAGTGGAACAAGCCCGGCGACAAGTCCGAAGTGGTAAAGCACTTGGAGAGTTGGGATTTGGGCTTCCTGGATGCCGCCGATCTAGTCGGCCGCACGGAGCCCGTTTTGGAGTATCCGATGGTGGACCGCGACGTGCTGCCGTGGTGGGGACGCGGACGGGTGACGCTGCTCGGCGATGCGGCCCATCCGATGTATCCCGTTGGCGCCAACGGGGGTTCGCAGGCGATCGTCGACGCGCGGGTGCTCGCCGACGAGCTGGCCGATGATTTCGACGGCGGCTTGCGGTCCTACGAGGACATCCGTCGTCGTGAGACCGCGGACGTGGTCGAGGCCAATCGCGAGATGCATGTCGCAGGCGCGACCCAAAGGCCGGAGGATCTGGCCCGGGTGACCGGCAAATATCGTCAGGACACGCAAGCGGACAAGGTGCGCCGATGACCACATATGTCCTCGTGCCCGGCGCCTGCCACGGCCCGTGGTGTTTCGACGATCTGGCCGACGCGTTGCGCTTGCACGGGCACCGGGTGGTGCCTGTGGCGCTGACCGGTGTTGCGGAACGGGCGCACTTGTTGCACGCCGGTGTGAATCTGGAAACCCATATCGCCGACGCGCTGGCGGAGATGGCGGTTCACGACGTCAGCGGCGCGGTGCTCGTCGGGCACAGTTACGGCGGCATGGTGATCACTGGCATCGCGGATCGTGTTGCACACCAAGTAGATTCACTGGTCTATCTGGACGCGTTCGTGCCGCGGGACGGCGAGTCGTGCTGGACGCTGACGACCGACGAGCAGAGGGAGTGGTACACGTCCGTGGACGACACGGGTTACGGCGTTCCGCCACTGCCGTTCTTCGATTCCCGCGCCACCGCGCACCCACTTGCGTCGCTGATGCAACCCGTCCGGTTGACGGGCGACCTGTCCGAGTTCCGTCGCCGCGTCTACGTGTATGCGGCGAAGTGGGACGGCAAGTCGCCGTTCGCGACGACATTCGCGCGAGTGAGTCGCGATCCGTCCTGGGACACGCAGGTGCTCGACGGCGCGCACAACTTGATACGTGACTGCCCCGACGAACTCCTGCAGATCCTGCTGGGCGTCTAGTAGGGCCGTGCCCCCGGCTCGCCCGGGGCAGCTCCGGGCGGCGAAGCGAGCTGGCCCGTGCGGATCCAGTCGATCGCCATGTCGACAGGGTTCTGCGGGTCGACGAACACGGCGAGCTTCGTGCCCGGCTGTACCCGTGCGACATGCATCTGCGCGACGACCTCGTCGAAGACGGCGCCGTAGACCGGGGTGCCGTTTTCGCGCTCGACACGTCCCTGGACACGCAGCACGGGAGACATGTTCATGTACGACCCGACCTGCCATACGCCCTCGACGGTGACGGTGGCGCGCAGACCCGCACCATTCGTCAGCTGCGCATGGCGCATCATCTTCATGCCGATCTCGGTGGCGTTGGCCGCTTCGTGCATCTGGTTGGGGATGTCGGCGATCTGGCCGAAGAACGACGACGGCCGCCCCTGCGACTCGAGGTATTGCTTGTTGGCGCCGTACATCCGCGCCCAGTCCTTGAACGGATTAGGCATGTCGACCAGTCCCGGTCAGTAGCCGAGGAACTTGCGGAACTGCTGTCCGACGGCCATCGACTGACCCATCCGCTGCACCCAGCCGTCGAGGGCCGCCTTGGTGTCCGCCGGATTCCAGCCCTTCTCCTGGGCGATGGCGATCATGCCTGCCTCGTCGGTGACGCCGCGGGCCTGCGCGTCGCGGGCCAACTCCGCGTAGTCCTGCAGCGAGATCCCGTTGATGGGCTGCCAGATCGGATCGTCCGATGCGACCGAACGGGTGGACGGGCCGCCCAAGATCGACGGGTCGATCGGTCCGGCGCCCTTCACGTGCACCATGCCGTCACCCTGCTGCGGTGCGGTCGGCTGGGCGAATGCCTGTTGTGCCTGCTGCGCCGCCTTCTTCGCCTTGTCGAACAGTCCCATCGGAGGTCTCCGTTTCTTTCGGGTCCCGGTGTTGCCCGGGACGCTACCCGGCGATAACTGCACACGGGCCGGTTCGCTACCGATCCCAAACTTCCCTCCGCGCGCCGTGAAACTGGAACACGTTTCAGTTTCGCGGCGGGAGTCGGTACGCTGACCGCGTGTCAGCTGTATCTACTCAACCGGCGATCGATGGCTGGTTCGCGACCGACGGGTCTGGTGAGCCGTACCTGATCGGCGGCAAGTGCCACCAGTGCGGGACGTACGTGTTTCCGCCGCGGGCCAACAACTGCCCGAACCCTGCCTGTGATGGCGACGAACTGGCCCAGGTGCCGTTGTCGCGGCGCGGCACGCTGTGGAGCTACACCGAAAACCGGTATGCCCCGCCGCCGCCGTATCCGTCCCCAGATCCCTTCGAGCCGTTCGCCGTTGCCGCCGTGCAGTTGGCCGACGAAGGGCTGATCGTGCTGGGCAAGGTGGTCGAGGGCACGCTCGCGGCGGACTTGAAGGTCGGCATGGAGATGGAGCTGACCACCATGCCGCTGTTCGTCGACGACGACGGTGTCGAGCGCATCGTCTACGTGTGGAGGATTGCCTCATGAGTCCCGAACCTCTGTACATCCTCGGTGCAGGCATGCACCCATGGGGCAAGTGGGGCAACGACTTCACCGAATACGGCGTGGCCGCGGCGCGGGCCGCATTGGCCGAAGCAGGGCTGGACTGGCGCCAAATCCAACTCGTCGCCGGCGCCGACACCATCCGCAACGGCTATCCCGGCTTCGTCGCGGGAGCGACGTTTGCGCAGAAACTCGGGTGGAACGGCGTGCCGGTGTCGTCGTCGTATGCCGCGTGCGCCAGCGGTTCCCAGGCGCTGCAGAGCGCGCGGGCGCAGATCCTCGCCGGGTTCTGCGACGTCGCACTGGTGATCGGCGCCGACACCACTCCGAAGGGGTTTTTCGCCCCGGTTGGCGGCGAGCGCAAGAACGACCCGGACTGGCAGCGTTTCCATCTGATCGGTGCGACGAACACGGTGTATTTCGCGCTGCTGGCGCGTCGCCGCATGGACCTCTACGGCGCCACGCTGGAAGACTTCGCCGCGGTGAAGGTGAAGAACTCGCGTCACGGCCTGAACAACCCCAACGCGCGCTACCGCAAGGAAGCCTCCGTCGACGATGTGCTGGCCAGCCCAGTGGTGTCGGATCCGCTTCGGCTGCTTGACATTTGCGCAACGTCTGACGGCGCGGCCGCGCTGATCGTCGCGAGCGCCGAGTTCGCGAAGAAGCATCTGGGTTCGCTCGACGGTGTGCCGTCGGTGCGCGCGGTGTCGGCGGTGACGCCGAAGTATCCGCAGCACTTACCCGAATTGCCCGACATCGCAACGGATTCCACCGCGGTGGTGCCCGCACCGGATCGGGTGTTCAAGGATCAGATCCTCGACGCCGCCTATGCCGAGGCGGGTATCGGGCCCGAAGACCTGAGCCTGGCCGAGGTCTACGACCTGTCCACGGCGCTGGAATTGGATTGGTACGAGCATCTCGGCTTGTGCCCGAAGGGTGAAGCCGAACAACTGTTGCGCAGCGGCGCGACGACCATCGGCGGCCGCATCCCGGTCAACGCGTCCGGCGGCCTCGCCTGCTTCGGCGAGGCGATTCCTGCACAGGCGATCGCGCAAGTCTGCGAGCTGACCTGGCAGCTGAAGGGCCAGGCCACTGGTCGCCAGGTGGAGGGCGCCAAGGTGGGTGTGACCGCCAACCAGGGGCTGTTCGGCCACGGCTCGTCGGTCGTTGTCGCTCGCTAGGCAGTTCGAGCAATACGGCCCCTCGCACTGGGGCGTCATCGCGGTGTTCGTGGTCGGCGCAGCCTTGCTGGTGTGGGTCGGACGCAAGCAGACCGAACCGCAGGCAAGGCGCCTCGGCCGCGTGCTCGGAGCAGCGACAGCTGTCATCTACGCCGCGATCCTCGTCTACACACTCATCCCGCCGTCGATCTATCGGTCGGTACCGCTGCAACTGACCGACCTCGCGACCGTTGCCGGCGCCATCGCCTTGTGGTCGCGGCGGCACTGGGCCTACGCGCTTACCTACTACTGGGGCCTGGTGCTGAGCACCCAGGCGTTGATCTCACCGGCTCTCGAGAGCCCGGACTTCCCGCACTACCAATTCATCGCATTCTGGGCGATTCACCTGCTCGTGGTCTGGGCCGCGATCTATCTGACGTGGGGTCGGGGTATGCGGCCCACATGGCGCAGCTATCGCATCGCGGTCATCGTCACGGCGGGGTGGGCGGTCGTCACGTTCACGTTCAACACGATTGCCGGCACCAACTACGGATTTCTCAACCGCAAACCCGCCACCGCGTCGCTGCTGGACTTCTTCGGGCCGTGGCCCGTCTATGTATTCGTCGCCACCGCGCTGATACTCCTCACCTGGGCAGTGATGACCTGGCCGTGGCAGCGGATACGGGTCTCGGGCTAGCCTCGGGTGATGGCAGATGACTGGGCGCCGGCCGCGTGCACGCTGCCGACGTCTGAACGCCCGCTGCGGGTGGCGGAGTTCGACGACCTGTTCACCGGCGTCGTGCGAGCCGAGCGGCGCGAGCCGACGCTGCTGAACCTGGTTCTCCCCGGCGACGCCGAGGCCGCCGCTCGCGATCTGGCGCGACGCGAAAGCGAGTGCTGTGCGTTCTTCACGTTCGAGTTCGAATCGGTCGCCGTCGGTGTCATGATGCACGTCGGTGTTCCTCCGGAGCGTGCCGAGGTGCTCGACGCGCTTGAGGCACGCGCAGCCGCGAAATGACCGAAACCGTTGTCGTCAGAGTTAAACCCAATAGCCGAAAGGGTCCGTTGGTCGAAGCTGGTGACGACGGTGAACTAACTGTCTACGTCCGCGAGCCAGCTGTCGAGGGCAAGGCGACCGACGCCGTCGTGAAGGTGCTTGCCAAGCATCTAGGTGTTCCGCGCAGCCGCGTAGAGCTGATATCTGGCGCGACATCACATGTTAAGCGCTTTCGGGTGGGCTGACCCTGCGTCGAGAGTACGGTTTCTGACGGATTTCGGTCAATTTTCGTCACTTTGCGCACTCTGGACGAATCCAGCGTCAGGCCACGCCGAGGTAGGCGGCGCGAATGCTGTCGTCCTCCAACAACTCTCGCGCATTGCCGCTGCGGGTCACTTCCCCCGTCTCCAAGATGTAGGCCCGGTCGGAACGGCTCAGCGCCTGTTGCGCGTTCTGCTCGACCAACAACACCGTGGTGCCTTGTGAGTTGATGTCGGAGATGATCTTGAAGATTTGCGAGATGACCATCGGCGCCAGGCCCATCGACGGTTCGTCGAGCAGCAGCACCTTGGGCCGCGCCATCAGCGCACGGCCGATGGCCAGCATCTGCTGCTCACCGCCGGACAGCGTGCCGCCGACCTGGTTCTTGCGTTCGGCTAGCCGGGGAAATGTCTCCAGGACCCAGTCCAGTCGCTCCTTGTGTTCCGCCTTGGTCGCGAATTTGCGTCCGTAGCAACCCATTTCGATGTTTTCGGCGACGGTCATGCCAGGGAACACGCCTCGGCCCTCCGGGGCCTGGATGAGACCGTCGGTTACCCTGTTGTGCGCCTTGACGCGTGTGATGTCGCGGCCGTCGAACCAGATCGAGCCGGATGTCAGCGGCCGCAATCCCGAAATCGCGCGCATCATCGTGGTTTTGCCGGCCCCGTTGGAGCCAAGCAGCGTCACCAGTTCGCCCTCGTGCACGACCAGCGACACGCCGTGCAGCGCCTTGATGCGGCCGTAGTGCACCACGACATCGCGTGCCTCGAGCAGAACGGGACGGTCGTCAGCTGACGTCATCGTCGGGCACCCCCAGGTAGGCGGCAATGACTTTCGGATCCTCGCGTATCTCGGACGGCAGGCCGTCGGCGATCTTGCGGCCGAACTCCAGCACCACGATACGGTCGGTGACGCCCATGACCAGCCGCATGTCGTGTTCGATGAGCAGCACCGTATAGCCGTCGTCGCGGATCTTGTGGATCAGGTCGATCAGCGCGGCCTTCTCGCTCGGGTTGAACCCGGCGGCCGGTTCGTCGAGGCACAGCAGCTTCGGCTCGGTGGCCAGCGCGCGGGCGATCTCGAGCCGTCGCTGGTCGCCGTATGGCAGGTTCTTGGCCTTCTCTTCCCCGCGATGCGCAATGCCCACGAAATGGAGCAGGGCCGCAGCGCGCTCGATCGCGGTCTTCTCTTCCCGACGGTGCCGCGGTGTGCGAACCAGCGCACCCGGCACCGACGTCTTGTGTCGCGCATCGGTTGCGACGACGACGTTCTCAAGCGCCGACATCTCTCCCCAGAGCCGGATGTTCTGAAACGTGCGGGCAATACCCTTGCGGGTGATCTGATGGCGTTTGATCCGGCCCAGCGGTGCCCCGTCGAAGATCACCGTGCCCGAGCTCGGCCGGTAGACACCGGTAATCGCGTTGAAGCACGTGGTCTTTCCGGCGCCGTTGGGGCCGATCAGACCGAGAATCTCCCCGCGGCGGATGTTGAAGGTGACCGAATCAAGTGCGACGAGACCGCCGAATTGGACCGTCAAATCCTTTGTCTCCAAGAGGACTTCGCCCTCGGCGGCATGAATTTCGCGGTGGACGCCTGCCAGTTCTTCGATCGTCATGCCGCTGGCTCCTTCTCCCCTGGCGGCGTTCGCAGGAGATCGCGAGCGGCCCTTCCGTAGGCGAGCAATTGCTGACGGACAGGGAACAGGCCCTCGGGACGGAAGATCATCATGACGACCAGGGCAAGGCCGAAGAACAGGTATTTCAGGTCGCCCATGTTGATGCCGAGGAAATGCACGCCCAGCAGCCGGTTCGGCAGGTACACGATGATGAACGCCCCGAATATCACGCCCAGCTTGTTGCCCTGCCCGCCGAGCACCACTGCGCACAGGAACAGCATCGAGTTGATGATGTTGAAGCTCGGCGGCGCGACGTATTGCACCTGACCCGCGTACAGCGCTCCGGACAGCCCGCCGATCGCGGCTCCCATCACGAACGCCCACAGTTTGAACCGGAAGGTGTTGACCCCCATCACTTCCGCGGCGTCCTCGTCCTCCCGGATGGCGACCCATGCGCGGCCAACGCGGCTGCGTTCGAGGTTGCCGACGAGTAGCAGGATCGCGACGATCAGCACGAGGCCCAGCCAGAACCACCAGGTGCCGTAGTTGGCGTGGCCGGAGGAGTTCGCGCTGGAGAACACGCCCTCGGGCAGCCTCTCGCTCTCCCCCAGCCGTGGATACGCGACCTCGTTGAGGCCGCGCGGGCCGTTGGTGATGTCAGACAGGTTGTCGGCCATCAGCCGGATGATCTCGCCGAAGCCGAGCGTGACGATCGCCAGGTAGTCACCGCGCAGGCGCAGCGTCGGCACGCCCAGGATCAGGCCCGCAAGCGCGGTTATGGCCATCGCCAGCGGCACACACGACAGCCACGCCCACGGTGCGCTGAACGGCCCGGACGATGCGAGCTTGTTCCACGGACTGTCCGGGCTGGTGAGCAGTGCGACGGTGTATGCGCCGACTGCGTAGAAACCGACGTAGCCCAGGTCGAGCAGGCCGGCCTGGCCGACCACCACGTTGAGCCCGATCGCGATGATCGCCACCATCGCGAACTGGGCCATGGTGCCGCCGAAGCTGATCCCGGGAGTGTTCAAGAAGGGCGGCGTGTACAACGGCAGAAGGGCGAGCGCGCCGAACAGCAGGATTCCGAAGCCCCACTTCTGCACCCGGGACAGGCCGTCCCACCATTCCCGTAGACGGTCGCCCGGCGCGAGAACTTTGTCAGTGACGCTCATGCCCGTGCCTTCCCGAGGCTTTCACCGAGTATCCCGGTCGGCCGGAACAGCAGCACGAGAACGAGCAGGACGAACGCCACCACATCGCGCCACTGGGTGCCGAACACGGCCTGGCCGTAGTTCTCCATGATGCCCAGCAGCAGACCGCCGAGTAGCGCACCGCGCAGGTTGCCAATGCCGCCGAGCACCGCCGCAGAGAACGCCTTGATGCCCAACAGGAATCCGCCCGAGTAGATGATGCCCTGCGGCACCTTCAATGTGTAGAGCAGCGCCGCGGCGCCGGCGAGCAGCCCGCCGATCAGGAACGTCGTCATGATGATGCGTTCTCGGGACACGCCCATCAGCGTCGCGGTCGTCGGGTCCTGTGCGACGGCACGGATACCGCGGCCGAACTTGGTCCGGTTGATCGCGAAATCGGTGAGCGCGGCGAGGATCAGCGCCGCGACGATGATCACGATGGTGATGTTCGAGACCGAGGCGCCGAAGACGGTGAACTGAGTCTTGGGTTGCACCAGGATGATCGGTTGCTGGGCGTTGCTGCCGCCATATCCCTTGATGATGTGCGGCAGGATGAAGTGCACGAATTCCTGCATCACGAATGACGCGCCGATCGCGGTGATCAGGAACGTCAGCGACCGGGCGTTGCGTCTTCGCAGCGGCCGGTAGGCAACGAATTCCAGCCCGACCGCCGCCGATCCCGACACCAGCATCGCGAACAGCATCGCGATCCCGAGGTACAGCACCGTCAACGCGATGCCCTTGTTATAGGCGTTGCCGCTGGGGGTGAACCCCATGATGACGTCGAGAGCGAAGTACGCACCGAACATGCCCAGCATGAAGATCTCTGAGTGGGCGAAGTTGATCAGCCGCAGCACGCCGAACACCAGCGTGTAGCCGACGGCCACCAGCGCATAGATCGCGCCCCACGACAGTCCATCGATCGTCAACTGCCAGAAGCCGATTCGCAGGCCTTCTAGGTTGAAGTTGATGTTGGCGGCCAGGCAGGCGTACTCGGCTCCGTGATCTAGGCACGCGTGAATCATCCGGTGAGCGGCTCCTCGCGAAACGGGTCTTTAGCGAAAACGCGTCCGAGCCTTTCGGTCTCGGACGCGCCTCGCTTCAGCGACTACTGAACCTTGAAGATCCAGATCAGGTTGGTGGTGAGCTCACCGGTGGGGGTCCACTGATACTTACGAGCCACACCTTGGCCGTTGTAGTTGCGGACGAAGTCCAGCAGCGCGGGCCGGGTGATCGCCCCCGAGTCGATGCCCTTCACCAGGATCGTGCCGAGGTCGTAACCCTCGGTGCTGTAGGTGCCGGGATCGGTGTTGAACTTCTTCTTGTACTCGTCGGCGAACGCCCCGGTAGCCGGGCCGCAGGGGCACGACAGAATGGCGCCCTTGGTCGCTTCTCCACCCTGCTTGACGTACTCGGGGTCCTTGGTGCCGTCGGCGGACACGAACGTCCCCTTGAACCCGCCGTCCTTGAGCTGCTGAGTGAACGGAGCCGCCTCCGAGTAGTAGCCGCCGTAGAACACCGCATCCGGGCTGGCGCCCTTGACCTGAGTCACCGCGGCGGAGAAGTCCTTGTCGCCCTTCTTCACCGAGATGTTGCACGACGAATCGGCAACGGGGCCAAGCGTTTGGCGCACCGCCGACGCGAGGCCGAGGCCGTAGTCCGTGCTGTCGTCGACCACGCATATCTTCTTGTAGCCGAGAGTGTTCTTCATGTAGTTGGCGACCGACGGGCCCTGCACGGCATCGTTGGCGAGGCCGCGGAAGAAGGTCTTCCAGCCGTTCTCACTCAGCGTCGGGTTCGTCGCCGACGCGGTAGTCGCCACCAGGCCGGCCTGGTCGAACACCGTGCCGGTGGCTTTGGTCTCACCGGAGAACGCCGGCCCGACAAGACCGATCGTGTACTGGTCGTCGACGATCTGCGGCGCGATCGCGGTGGCCTTCTGCGGATCGCCCTCGGTGTCGAACGGTTTCAATTGCACCTGGCAGCCGGGGTTGGCGGCGTTGTGCTTGTCGATGGCCAGTTGTACGCCGTTCTTGATGTTGATGCCCAGCGCGGCGTCGGGGCCGTTGAGCGCGCCGGCCATGGCGATCGACACCGGCGGGCAGGTCGCCTTCCCGTCGCCGGCGGGGTCGGCCGGCGCGGCGCCCTCGGCGGCTTTGATCTCCTTGCCGTTCTCGTCGATCTGGACCTGCTCGACGATCTTCAGCTGGGTCTGCGACGACTCCTCTTCAGGCTTGGACTGGTTGCAGGCGGCAATACCAAGCACAACCAGGCCGGCACTGCCGAGAGCAAATGCATTCCGTGCCACGCGACCGCGCACGCTTCACCTCCGGGTCAATGTTTTCATCGGCACCGACGAACCTGCCCAGGTCGGACAGGGCGGCGATGCTTCGGGACGACCATAGCCAACCCATGGCCGTGGTGCGTGATGTTGGAAAACGCACGCCGCCGAGCGGCGGTTTAATCGGGTGCAACGGCGCGTCGGAAACGCAGTTTTTACGCGTTCTCCGGCGTATCGAGCGTTTCCAGCACTACCTCGGCGACGCGCTTCATCGTCGTCCGGCGATCCATCGCGGCCCGCTGAATCCACTTGAAGGCCTCGGGTTCGGTCATCCCCTGTTTGGTCTGCAGCAAACCCTTCGCCCGCTCGACGAGCTTGCGGGTCTCCAACCGGTCCGAAAGCGTGGCGACTTCTTTTTCCAGCGCGGCGATTTCGCCGAACCGGCTGACGGCCACCTCGATGGCCGGAATGAGGTCGGTGATGTTGAACGGCTTGACCAGATACGCCATGGCGCCCGCGTCACGGGCCCGTTCCACCAGATCGCGCTGGCTGAACGCGGTCAGGATGACGATCGGGGCGATGCGCTTGCTGGCGATCTCGGACGCGGCGTCGATGCCGTCGCGTCGCGGCATCTTGACGTCCATGATCACCAGATCGGGTTTCAGACGTTCGGCCAGATCGACCGCCTCTTGCCCGTCGCCTGCCTCACCGACGATCTCGTAGCCTTCTTCGCGCAGCATCTCGGCCAAGTCCAGCCGGATGAGTGCTTCGTCCTCTGCGACGAGAACACGGCGTGGCTTTTCGGCGTCGGTCGGTGACCCGGTCATGGACAACATTGTGGCGGTCGCGGCCGCGCTCAGCGACTTCGGGGCATCCTCTATGGTGGTAAGCCGCAGGAAAAGAGCAAGCCCTCGTATCCCAACTGGCAGAGGAACTGGATTCAAAACCCAGACAGTGTGGGTTCGAATCCCACCGAGGGCACTAGTGTGATGTCGCAAGACATCCGCATAGCTGTGAACCTGCATTTGGGTTCACAGCTTTTTCTTTGGGCGGCCGCAGGGTACGCCGCGTGGTTGGTAGTCCCTGGTCGGATCGATGGTTAGCCGGCGGATGAGTTGGCCGGTGGCGGCGTTGATGATTCGGACGTCGAGGTCACGGATGAGCATTAGAACGTGGGTTCGGGCGTGGGTTCGGCCGACGCCGATGTGGTGGAGGCGTCCGGCTAGGCGCAGGGTGATGCTGCCGGTGTCATCGACGCGGTCGGTGCGGACTCGGTGGTGGGTGTCTACCCGTTCGCCAGGGGTGGCTTTGGGCCGTGCGGTGTAGACGGTGGCCGGGGTGGCGCGACGGGGCAGCGAGCAGTGCGGACGGCGGTGGTTGTATTCGTCGAGGAAGTCCTCGATCTGGCTTTGCAGCTGTGCCAGTGTGGTCGCTGCCGGTAGGGCGATGAGGTGTTTTTTGAGGGTTTGGTGGAAGCGTTCGACTTTCCCGCAGGTGGTGGGGTGGTTGGGCGTGGAGTTGATTTGCACCACCCCCAGCCGGCGCAGCTGGTGTTCGAATCCGTTGCGTCCGCCCTTGCCGCCGGACAGGCGGGTGGTGAACACCATGCCGTTGTCAGTCAATGTCGATGCCGGAATACCCTGGGCCTCAATGGCTTTGCCGAACGAGGCGAGGACGATTGGCCCGGTGACGCGGCGGTGTGCGGTGACCGAGAGGGCGTAGCGGGAGTGGTCGTCGATCCAGCACAGGATCTCCACGTGGGTGCGGTCGGCGAGCCGCCAGTGGGTGAAGTCGGCCTGCCAGCGTTCGTTGGGTAGCTGTGCGGCAAACCGGATGTAGGAGGCTTTGGGGCGCTTTTTGGGTGCGGGGATGACCAGGCCGGCCGCGTGCAGGTGGCGGCTGATCGTGGCCGCCGACACGGTCAGGCCGTGGTGTTGTGCCAGGTGCCAGGCGATGGTGTGGGGCCCGTTGTCGAGGCCTTTGCTCAACAGCTTCTCGCGCAGTTCGATGATCACCTCGATCGTGGATTGCGCCAGCCGGGCCGGGCTGGTGTGCGGGCGCCGCGAGCGTGGCGTGAATGCGGCTTCGCCCTCGGCTCGATAGCGGGCGACCAGCCGCGAGATCCACGGCTGCGACACCCCGTAGGCCCGTGCCACTTCGGATTGGCTGCGACCCTCGACAACAACGGCAGTAATGACCAAGCGGGCCTTCGACACCCACTGAACGTCGCGCCCTCAACCTATGCCTATGTGTTGCGACACCCTATGCGCATGTCCTGAAACAGAACACCACCGAGGGCACTAGCGATCGCGCCGCCCGTTACCGCATGAATCGGGCGATGGCCGTCGCGCGAACCACTTGCGCGGCCTTGGCCTGGCGGTAACCCAGCAGTGCGCCGGCCGCCGTCAACGCCGCCATCCCGCTGATACCCGGCACTGTCGCGATGATCAACGCTTCGATATCGGCGGTCCTCAGGACGTCGGGATAACCCACGCGGAACATCGCTGGAGCCGCGGGCGCATTGACCGCGACGGTCGGCAGCGGTTGAATGCCCAGCTGTCCTGCCGGCGGTTGCGGAATCACCGGCGCCACCGGAGCCGCCGGTGCCGGTCCTGCGGCCGGCGGCAGACCCTCGGGAGCAGGGACAGGCGCGACGAGGGGCACCGCAGTTACCGGCGGCACGACAACCGGCACCGGTGCCATGGCCGCAGGCGCGGATGCGCCAGGCTCGGTCCTGATCACAACACTGCGCGCGCTCGGCGCAGTGGGCACGGCAGGGAGAGTCGACGGCCTTGCCGTGGTGGCGCTATTGTCAGGCGCTCCGCCCGCGCCATTCCCGGCAACGCCTTGGGGCACCATGTTGATGCCTGCCACTTGATTGCTACGAGCCTGTGGGATGTCCAATCCGCGGTCGTGTTTGTCGCACTTCTTCTTGTTGTGGCAAAAGATGTCGAACACGTCAATACCGAACAGACCGTCGGCTGAAGATATTGCGCTGCCGACAATACCCGGTCCGACGATCATGGCTGTGTAAGCGATCATGCAGCTGATTGCTGCTCTGCGTACTCCCGACCGACGCATAATGATCATTGTCGCACAGACTTTGCTAGATGCGTCCGCCAATGTGTCGTCGGCTAATTTACGGTACCAACGAATTAACCACCGTGGACGTTAGGCCACCGCCTCGGTGGCCACGACCGGCACTTCCTGCCCGCGGCTGCGGCGATCCCATTCAGCCAAGACAGCGGGATCTGTGGGCTCACTGGTCAGACCGCCGACCACATACACCAGCAGACGGCGACGACGACGATGTCCATGTTTCGCAGTCCTTTCAGCGGATGTCGAAGTGGATGAGGGTAGGTCCGTTGGCCTCGAGCGCGTTGCGAACGAGGTCTTGGAGGTCTGCGGTTGAGGTGGTGCGCACGCCGTGAGCGCCCATCGCGACGGCGAGGGCAGCCAGATCCGGGGTGCGCAGTTCGACTCCGATCGGCGCGATGCCGCGGGCGGCTTCCTGGTCGCGGATCTCCTGGTAGCCGCCGTTGTCGACGACAATCACCGGTATTGGAAGCCGTTGTTCGACAAGGGTTATCAGCTCTTGAACCGAGAACATCAGCGCGCCGTCGCCGATCAGCACCGCCACCGGTGAGCCGGGCCGTCCGAGCGCGGCGCCCAGCCCCGCGGGCAGGCCATAGCCGAGGGTCGCGTAGCCGGGGCTGTAACAGAATCGCCGCGGCGCGGGCACGTCGAAGAAGTGCACCGAGCCGAAGTACGTCACCTGCGCGCTGTCCCCGGTCAGCACCGCGTCGTCGGGCAGCGCAGCGCGGACTGCCGCGTTGATTTCGGCGTAAGGTCCGGCGTCCTGAAGAGCCTCCTCGCGGCATGCCGTGCGCAGCGTTGCGGCCCGCTGCGGTGTTGCGGGCACTCGGTCGGCGGGAAGGGCAGCGAGTAGCGCGGTGAGCGTGGCGGCTGCGTCGCCAAGCAGTCGGTGATCGGCCGGGCAGTTCTTGTCGAGCTGGGCCGGGTCGATGTCGCAGCGGATGACGGTATGGCCGCGAATCTGCCCCTCCCACAAGTCCGAATCGCCGAGTTCGCTGCCGACGACCAGCAGCGCGTCGCTGTCCGCCGCGGCCTTCTGTGCCGTGCGGAGCCGGATCGATGCGCCGACTGACAACGGGTGTGTCTCATCAATTGCGCCCTTGCCGTTGACCGTGGTGATCACGGGCGCACCGAGGGCTTCCGCGAGGGCCGTCAGCTCGGGCTGCGCGTCGACAGCTCCGCCGCCGGCGACAATCATCGGCGCAAGCGCTGCCCCGAGCGCGTCGGCGGCTCGTCGGATTTCGCTCGGATCTGCGAGCGGCGGTTGTGTTTTCGCCTGCACCCGAGGTTTGCCTGACCATGTCTGCTCGAGCACGTCGACAGGTACCTCGATGTGCACCGGACGCGGGCGGCATCCAGTGAAGCTGGCGAATGCCTCGCTGACGGCGTCGGCCGCCTCGGCGGCGCTACCCACCCGGCGGCTCCACCGAATGAGCTGATCCATTGCGGCGCTGACGTTCTTGGCTTCGTGAAGCTGACCGAGGTCGCGCCCCTCGGTGCCCGTCGGCATGCCCGACGACAGGACCAGCATCGGCTGCGACTCCGCATATGCGGTGGCCGCCGCGGTCATCGTGTTGGTCACACCGGGACCACTGGTGGCGACCACCACGCCGGGGCGACCGGTGACTCTCGCATGGGCCTCGGCGGCATATCCGGCGCCCTGCTCGTGGCGCGGGGTGACCGCCCGGATGCCGCTCGTCGGGAAGTGCCGGTAGATCTCCAGGTTGTGTGTGCCGGGGATACCGTAGACGGTGTCGACGCCATGCGCGGCAAGCGTTTCCACCACGGCCGCACCCCCGTTGCGATGCTCGGTCATTGTTTGGCCGCCAACACGGAAATGAGCTCGTAAGCGACATGCGCGGCCGCGATTCCGGTGATTTCGGCGTGGTCGTAGGCCGGCGCCACCTCCACGATGTCGGCGCCGATGACGTTGACGTCCACCAGGTTTCGCAGGCAGTGCAGCAGCTCGCGGCTGGTCATCCCGCCCGCCTCCGGCGTGCCGGTGCCCGGCGCATGTGCGGGGTCGAGCACGTCGATGTCCACCGACACATATACCGGCGCGTCGCCGAGGCGGGCGCGCATCCGCTCGATCACCGCGGCGAGCCCGTCAAGCTGGAAATCGTCTGTGCCGATCACCTGAAAACCGAGCACACGGTCGTCGGACAGGTCGGTCGGTGCGTACAGCGGGCCGCGGATGCCGACGTGCAGGCAATGCTGCGGGTCGAGCAAGCCTTCCTCGCTTGCCCGTCGGAACGGGGTGCCGTGCGTGAACGGGGCGCCGAAGTAGGTGTCCCACGTGTCGAGGTGAGCGTCGAAGTGCAGCACGGCAATTGGGCCGTGATCGCGGTGTAGCGAACGCAGCAGCGGCAGCGCGATGGTGTGGTCGCCGCCCAGCGTGATCAGTTTGGTCCCGCCGTCGCGTAACTCGTCTGAGGCGCGTTCGATGGTGGTGATCGCCTCCGCGATGTCGAACGGGTTGACCGCGATGTCTCCCGCGTCGGCAACCTGCTGGACGGCGAAAGGTTCGACGTCCAGCCGCGGGTGATAGGTCCGCAGCAGCTTGGATGCCGCCCGGATGTGACCGGGCCCGAAGCGGGCCCCCGGCCGGTACGAGACACCGGAGTCGAACGGAATACCCACCACCGCGACGTCGGTGTGCGTGACTTCGTCGGTGCGGGGAAGACGGGCGAAGGTGGGCGGGCCCGCATAGCGGGGTACGCGAGTCGCATCAACCGGTCCGATCGGAGTCATGGACACCAGGCTTCCGGAACGCCGAGCCAGCCGATATGGCCACTTTGTAGAAATCGCCCTATCAATGATCGACGATATGTCCATGCTCACCGTCGCCGAGCTTGTCGCGGATCCCGAATTGGGCCTTGAGTTGGTGGCCGGCTCCCCCGGCGACGATCGGGAGATCGAAGCGGCCGCCGTGTCCGAGTTGGCCAATCCGGGGCCGTGGCTGCAGGGCGGTGAGCTGTTGTTGACGATCGGACTTCTGCTGCCCGCGACCACCGACGGTTGCCGGTCGTATCTCGCCGAGCTGGACCGCGTCGGTGTGCAGGCGGTCGGACTGGGCCTCGGGGCCAAACTTCCCCACCAGCGGGCTCCCGAACAGTTGATCACCGCCGCGGAAGAGATCGGCATGCCGCTGTTGACCGTGCCCGATCCCGTGCCGTTCATCGCGGTGACCAAGGCGGTGTTCGCCTACCGGGCCCGCGCCGAGCGGCATGAATTGGAATGGGCGCTGCGAACCCAGCGGGCGTTGACCGCCGCTGCGGTCACCCCGGGCGGCCTGCTCGGCATCCTCGCGGCACATCGCGAGGCGACCGGCAGAACCGGCGTCGTCGTCGACCTGCTCGGTCGGGTGCTTGCCGAGTCAGACCCCGCGGGGCATCGGTTGGTGACCCGCCTGTCGGGGCTGCTCGCGTCGGTGCGAGATCAGGGCCTGACGGCGGCGGCGTCGGATATCAGCGACGGCCGTCGCCGCGAGCTGCACGCGCTCGGTGCCCGTCGGCTGCGAGCGTGGTTGCTGATCGACGGCCCGGCTGAACAACCAGCCTCTCACCAGGTGTCCGGCGACCTGGTTTCGCTGCTGTCACTTGAGCTCGAGCGACGGCACGGGCTGAATGCGGCACAACGACGGGAACGCGTGCAGGTGCTCGACCGGCTGGCCCGGGGCACGGTCGACGACGTGATCGCCGCCCGCTGGCTCACCGCGGCGGGGCTACCCGACGCGGATCTTCGGGCCGCGGCTGTGGCCGCACCGGACGACGCCGACGATCTGGCTGCGGATCTGCTCATCACGTTGCCCCACGCACTGGTACGCGTCGTCGGCGAGGTCGTCGAACTGGCCGTGCCGCTCGACACGGACCTACCCGGTTTGCTTGGCACGCTTGCGGCAGACCGGGCCGCCGGCATCGGCATCGCCGTGCGGCCAGGTGCGCTGGTCGTGTCTCTACGCCAGGCCAGATCCGCGCTGCCCGCAAGCCGGGTGTCCGGCAAGCACATGCATGCCGAGAAGATCGCCAGCAGCCGACTGCTGCTCAATACCGTTGGCGCGCAGTCCCTGCAGGCCTACGCCGACGCGGTACTCGGCCCTCTCGACGCGACGGATCGGACCGGTGAACTGATGCGCGGCCTCACGGCGTTCCTCGAACACAACGGTCACTGGGGCTCCGCCGCAAGCGCGTTGCGAATACACCGCCACACCATGCGCAACCGCATCGACGCGATCGAGCGGATCACCGGGCGGCGCATGGATTCCGCTCACGATCGCCACGAGCTGTGGCTGGCGCTGCAGGCCCGCGACGCCGCCCGGATCTCGGCCGACTAGGACGTACCCGACGACGACGCGGACGAGGCGGACGCGCTAGCGGTCTCGCCGGCGGTCGCGGCTGGCTTCGGGTCGTTCTTGGTCGACTCCGCGCCGAGCTTGGCCTTGATGTCGTTGACCGAGGTGCCGTTCTTGACGGTGCCTTCCGCATGCCGGCCGCCGGAAGCGGACGTGCTCGCGTCCGTCTTGTCATCGCCGGACTTCTTATCGGCGTCCTTCTTGGAGTCGTCGCCCTTGGACGTCTCCTCGGACTCCTTACGGCCCGGGGTGCTCGCCTTCGGCTCGGACGTCGTCGCATCGCTCGTCGGCTTCGTCTCGGTGGACGACTTGGGCTCATCGGCCGGTACTTCGGTGCTCGTGGCCGTCGATGCCGGCGTGGTGGCGGTCTCCGTCGCGGTCGCAGTGGCAATGGCGGTGGCCGCCGGAGTCTCGCCGGTGGCCGCCGGAGTCGCCGTCGTCTCGGTTGCCGTAGCCGCCGGGGTCTCCGCGGCCGTGGTCGCGGTCGCCGTGGCCGTCGTCGTTTCCGCGGCTGTCGCTTCTGCGGCCGGAACCGCTTCGGCCGCAGGCTCTTCGGCAGCCGACAACTCAGCCACCGCCGCACCGGCCAAACCGGACTTCTCCGTCGTGGCCGACGTCTTCTGCGCGCTGTCGGCCGTCATCTGTGCCACCGCCTGCGCGGCCGCGGTGGTCCCCTCGGCTACCGCGGCCTGCGTCTCCGCCGGCAGCGCTAGAGCAGTGGCGACCGTCGACGTCGGATTGAAGATGGCCGAGAAGAAGTTCGCCAAGGCCTGAGCGATCGTATTGACGAAGTTCTGGGCCAGCGTCTGGAACAGCTGCTGGAACAATTGCCCCAACAGCTGACCGATCGCGGTTCCCAGATCCGGCGGATTGTGCGACTGACGCGCGGCTATTGCATCCTTGATGACCTGTGCGGCCAGCTTTGGCACCCAGTTGCCCGCCTCATCCTTGGTGAAAATGCCGAACGAGCCGTCTTCAGTGCCGTCCATCCGGTCGATGGTGGTGTAGATGAACGCCGGACCGGTGTAGTCCAAGTTGTGCCATGCATCCAGGAAATCCTTGATGAAATCGGCCTGCTGTTGTTCGGTGACGCCGTTAACGCCTGCGGTTGGCAATCCGTATTCGGTGGCCCAGATCTTCAACGCCGCATCGCCGTTGTCGATCATCAACTGCCGCATGGCGATCAGCTGCTCGAGCGGTGAATCCGCATTCCACGGCTTGTCCGGAGTCAGCGCGCCCTCCGAGAACTTCGTCGTGTACTGGTACGGGTGATACGACAATGCGTCGAAATAACCCTTGGCGCCATTCGCATACATCTGCTCGACGTAGTCCCGCGGGTCCATCGTGACGTTGCCGAAGTTGACGACGGCACCGAGGACGCCGGCAACCACCAACGCATTCGGGTCTGTGGCCTTGATTGCCGAGTAGGCGGCCTTCAACACCTCGGTATAGGAGGCAGGATCGGGCTGCGGCGTCCAATACGGAATCGCGTTCGGCTCGTTCCAGACTTCGTAGGCTGACACCTTTCCGAGGTAACGCTGGGCCACCGTCGCGGCGTAGTCGGCGAACTTCTGCGGGTCGGGAGCGGCCCCGGCACCCCAGCCACTTTGGTCAGCGTCGGCACCCCACGCGGGGGTGGAATTCAGCACGCCGAGAACGCCCATTCCCCGCTGCGCTGCAGCGTTGATGATGTAATCCGACCGCTTCCAGAAGGCGGCCTCCCAGTCCGGAGGCAAGGTCCCCGGTGCCACCGGCTCATTGCCCGACCACGGGATCAGCACGCGGACCGTGTCGACACCCAAGGTCTGCAGCTCGTCGAGATGTTTGTCGATCTCCGCGTAGTCGATCTGCCCGTCCTCGGTCGTCAGACCCCAGATATCGGAATCGGCGACACCGATCGTGTCATTGGACGTGTCGATGGTTGCCGTAGGGATGTACGCATAGCTCGCCGGCCTAGGCAACGGAGAGGTCGGTACGAGCAAATTGGTGACGTACAGACACATGATGGCTATGGGCGCCACCGCAATCACGGTTGTTATCGCATAGCGCCGCAGACGGCGACCCATGAAGCGCCTCATAGCCACTCCTGATTTCAGAACTCGGGCGGGGACTTCCGCAAGTTGTGTCGACTCAAATTAGCCGATTAGCAAGACAATTGCTCACCTAATCAAAAAGAACCTTTGGTCTGAAAAGTGCGACACGTCAAGGTATCTCCGCCCGTAGCCGCCGAGACAGGCTAACACCGTTCAAAGTCGGTGCACAAATACACAAAGCTAGCAAAGAAGATACCGACAGTAGGAGTATGGCGTGCGACCACGAGAGGAGTGTCCCATTACTGGGAATATGCAGGTAATCACGGCGTGGTCACAGCGCTATTACGGCGTGCTTTGCTGCGAACCGTATTGCCCGTGCAATTAGGCCCGGCCCGCCAAGCAACTTCTTGCCGCGGTCGCGCCACCCTTGCCATCCGCAATCGCGCCATTGCCATGCCGGCGCCGCGCTTTTATCCGGCATGGTTAGCGTCCCTAAAGGCTGCCTTTCGCGCCCCACGCCGCCTACGTCACGTGACGAACCGGCGACCGGAGATCCCAGCCGGTTCGCATGGCCCGCTAAGGCGCACCAGAAAGGTGCGGTTCTATTGCCCGCAAACCGCCGTTTGCGCGGTTGTCGTTCCACCGGAATGTCTAAGCAAAAGCCAGCCAAGAACTCCCCCGCAAGCCGCTGCAAAAGCCCAGGTCGGGCCAGCCGCCGGCGATAGGCTTTGCCCATGGTGGTCAAGATGCGACCCGTCTGTGTGCCGGACCTGGCGCTCGAAAGCCGGATACCGGCCCGCACTCGTCACCACGCCGAAGGCCTTGCCCGCCACCTGCGGGTGCTCACGCTGACGACGCGCATTGGCGCTGTCATCAGCGTCTTCTTCGGCGTGCAGGGGTTGATCGTCGGATTCGACGTCTGGTGGATTCCGCTCGTCAACCTGGCAAGCGGTGCGATCTTCATGCTGATCCCGTTGCTCTACCGATTCGGTGAGCTCGTCGCGCCGTTGACGTTCTTCTTTGCCGCCTATGCGTCGATCACCGTTGTCTGCTGGAATGTCGGCACCGGGTCGGGACTGCAGTTCTACTTCCTAGTGGCGGCGACCTTGATGGTGGTCATCCTCGGTATCGATCACATCGTCTTGACATCGGGACTGGCTGCTCTTGGGGCCGCCACGGTGCTGTGGCTGGAGTTCACCGTCCCGAACGACACGGGCGTGCAGCCGGAATGGGCATTCACGATGGGCTTCATCCTCACGGTGATCTCCGCCTGGATCATGGTCGTGGCGGTGGTGTGGTACGCGCTGCGTGAGATCGCCCGGGCACGGCAGGCCATGGAGTCCGAGTACGAACGCTCCGAGAGGCTGCTGGCCAACATCTTGCCCGCGGCAATCGCCGAACGCCTAAAAGACCCGTCGCGCAACATCATTGCCGATAAGTACGACGACGCCTCAATCCTGTTCGCCGACATCGCCGGCTACACCGAACGCGCCAGCGACACCGCACCGGGCGACTTGGTTCGGTTTCTCGACCGGCTCTACACCGACCTCGACGCCCTCGTCGACCAGCACGGATTGGAAAAGGTCAAGACGAGCGGCGACTCCTACATGGTGGTCAGCGGCGTACCCCAGCCGCGCACGGACCACGTCGAGGCGCTGGCGTGCCTTGCCCTCGACATGGCGGACGCCGTCGCGGATCTCAAGGATCCCCAGGGGCGCGAGGTGCCGCTGCGGATCGGGCTCGCCGCCGGCCCAGTGGTCGCCGGGGTCGTCGGCGCACGCAAGTTCTTCTATGACGTCTGGGGTGATGCGGTCAACGTCGCATCACGGATGGAGACCACCGATGTCGTGGGCCGGATCCAGGTCCCGCAGGACGTCTACGAACGGATCAACAACTCGTTCCTGCTCGAGGAGCGTGGCACGGTCGACGTCAAAGGCAAAGGGCCGATGCATACCTGGTACCTCGTCGGACGCCGCGACGACGAGGCGGTGCGAGATGCCGTCGAGCGCGGCGCTCCGGCGGGCGCTCGTCATTCCTGAGCCACGTCACTGGATACGACACACGGCCGTGCCAACAGCTCCAGCAGCGCGTCAGTCACCTCATCGGGTCGCTCTTCCATGATGTAGTGGTCGGCGCCGGTGAGCCGGGTCAGGCTGGCACCGGGGATGCGCTCGGCCAATTCACGTGCCGTCGCAAACGGGATGTAGCGGTCGCGGTCTCCCCAGATGATCGCGGTCGGACAACCGATCGAGTCCAGGCCCGTCCCGAGTTCGGGCACGGCAGGCAGCTGATAGTGGGTGAAGAACTCGGCGAAGGTGTGGCGACCGCGGGGTGTATCCATCCATCCGAGGTACTCGCCTTCGAGCGCCTCGTCGAAGCATCCAAGCCGGCGATAGGGCTGCAGCGCGAGGTGGTGCAGTCGCCGCAACGGAAGCCGGCGAAGCACACCTGGCGCATGCACGGCGGCCCACTGCTGGCCCTGTGAGAACCGGTAGAACCACGGCCGAAAGATGCTGTGCGCCCGCGTATTCAGCAAGGCAAGGCGCGTCACCCGTTCGGGGCGACGCAATACATAGCCAAGGCCGAGGAAACCGCCGTAGTCGTGCGCAACGAGATTGAAGCGGTCCAGGCCGAACGAATCGGCGAGCGCGTCTATCCGATCCACTTCGGCGTCGTAGGTGGGAGGAGTTGCGGGCGGGTCGGAGCGGCCGAAGCCCGGCCAGTCCGGCGCGATGACGCGGTAGCGCTGTGACAGCGCGGGAATCTGATGGCGCCAGCACGAGGCGCTCTGCGGATAGCCATGCAGAAGCAACACCGGCTCCCCCGCACCGGCTTCCACGTGGAAGAACTTCATTTTGTGCAAACTAGTATAAAATTCATGCGGTGACTAGACGCCGTGGGCGCCCACGCGCATACGAACCGGATGTCGCTCTGCGGCGCGCCCGTGACACGTTCTGGCGGGCCGGCTTCTCGGGCACCTCGCTGGAGGACCTGGCCGCCGGCATGGGTATGAACCGGCCGAGCATCTACGCGGCGTTCGGCGACAAGCGGGCGCTGTACCTGCGAGCGGCCACCGAATACGGGCAGACCAGCCGCGCCTGGCTGACGACGGCGCTGGCCAGGCCGCGGTCACTGCGTGACGCGCTGAGCGCCGTCTACCGGTATGCGCGCGACTACTACGTCGCCGGCGACGACGCCCCTCGCGGCTGCTTCCTGCTCGGCACCGCTGTGACCGAGGCGCATCGCGACCCCGACGTGCAGGCCATCGTCGAATCGACATTGAATGCGTTCACCGAAACGTTCACCGAACGATTCGAGCGCGCCAGGCGCGACGGGGAACTGGCCCCGCATGCGCCCGACGCGCTCGCTCAGATCGCTACGGCGGCGCTGAACACCATCGCGGTGCGCGCCAGAACCGGTGCGGACCGCGCCACGCTCGACGCGATCGCCGACGCCACCGTCGACGTGATCTGCACCCGTCCGGATTAGACCTTGCGGTTCTCGGACTTGATCAGCCAGGCCAGCTTTTCCAGACCGTCGATCAGCTGATGCAGGATGTCGGCGGTGCTGGGATCCTCGGCGTCGACGGCGTCGTGCACCGTGCGAATGGTCTCGACGGCGGCATAGACGCGACCCGTAATCAGGTCCACCACATCGCCGGTGTTGTGCTCGTAGGCGGGAAACTGCGGCAACGTCGTCTTACCTGCGACGGTGTCGGATCTGCCATCCGGAACCGCGTCCAGTGCCCGCATCCGCTCGGCGATGGTGTCGCTGGCCTCGCGGGCGAAGTCGACGAGCTCGTCGAGCTGCAGGTGCAGATCACGGAAATTCGTTCCCACGACGTTCCAGTGCGCCTGCTTGCCCTGTAGGTGGAGTTCGACCAGGTCCACCAAGACTCGCTGCAGGTTCGCGCTGAGCTCCGGCGTCGCGTGGAAACCCTGTATCTCTTCTTCTCTTCGACGTGTTGCGGTAGCCATGTCTTTTGCAACTCCCCTCAATCTGGATTCATTCCAGATTAGCAAGGTCTTGCTTCTCCAGCAGCCGGGCATAGCCGGCGCCCATGCCCAACAGAACCAGCCCGACGACGATGAACACGACGACCCGGAAGATGCCGTCGAGCGTTCCGAGGTCGAACAGGAATAGCTTGGCCATCGCCGCGGCGACCAGCGCCAGTCCACCGCCGATCGGCAGCGACCGTACACTGCGGGCAAGTCGTGCGGCGTAGATGAACAGGCCGGCCGCCATCGCGATCCAGCAGATCGTCGCGGCCATGTGACCGGCGAAGAACCCACCGCCAGGCCCGCCGATGAGCACGCCGGCCGTCACGGTGAACGTGGTGACCGCGTAGACGATCACCGCTGCGGAGCCGGCCCACATCACCCGCGCGGCTTCGTCGTCGACGCCTTCGCGTGCCCACGACCATACGATTGCGACCGCACACGCCATGAGGAGCAGGCTGGCCGTCAGCGTCGAGACCGCCGACGCGGTGCTGAGCTCGGTCGCCCGAACCAACGCGCTCGGCGGCGCGTAGCTCAGATACAGGCCGCCGCCGACGACCGCGAACCCGATTGCCGCCCACCGCGCGATGTCGTCGCGTCGGCCCGCGATCGCGACGACGCCGGCCATCGCCAACAGGACCGGACCGGCGACGTGGCCGTCGAACGCCACAGTGACCGCGATCAGCGCCGCGATCGCCGACAGCGCCGACCAGATCTGCCGCACGACGCCGTCGACGCCTGGCAGCCGGTCGCCGACGAGCACGATCGCCAGCAGCGCGGCCGACAGAGCCGCCACCATCAGCGCGGCGGCCACGTGGTCGACGGCCGACGACACAGACAGCAGTGGCAGCACACCCGCAGCCGTCAAGACTGCCATTGCGGCCCGATTGTCAGTGCGCGGCAACAGGATCAGCGCCGCGGCGATGGCCAGAACCGCCGCGATGCCGCATGCGCCGCCCAGCCACAGATCGTGCCGGGAGTCGAAGGACGACACGGCCAGCGCCACCAACAATGGACAGGAGCCGGCGCCAATGCGGGCCGCGTGCAACCAGATCCAGTCCTTGCCGAGCTGCACCGGCAGCGAAGCCGCCGACAGCGCCAGCATGAACCCGATCAACAACAGCGTGATGCCGTCCGTGACCACCGGCGCGAGCCCGATGAGAGGCACCAGCACCAGCAGGCCCAGGTGCTCGGAGTTCCACCGCCGGGCCAGCGTCAGTCCGCCCCCGCCGATGACCGCGGCGATCGCGAGACCGGCCGGTGCAGACACCCAGTGGTAGATCGTCGTGACGGCGATGACGTCCATGTACGTGGCGGCGACGCCCGTCGCGGCCAGTGCGATCGCACCGACGCGGCCGCCTGGGCGCGCATACAGCCATCCGGCCGCTCCTACCAGCGCGGCAGCTAGCACCGCGCCGGCCCCGACGCGGATCTCGGGACGGAGAATCCCGGCCTGCGCGGCCAGCACCAGCAACAGCACCACACCGATAAGGGTGACCGCGACACCTGCGACGGCCAGGACCTTGCCGATCCAGCCTTCATCCCTTGGCGGTTTCGGCGCCCGAGGTGCAGCAGGTACACGCGGTGGAGGCGGCGGCGCATACTGCACGGCGTGCTGAGGCCAGTACGGCATTACCGGCGCGACATAGGGCTGCGGCTGCGCGGCCACCGGCCGTTCCGAGAGAAGACGGTCGAGTTCGGTCAGGTCTACCGAAACCCGTTGCAGCTGCGCCGAGATCGCAGCGAACTCTGCGGAAAGCCGGGAGATGACCACGTTGTGCGGCTCGGTCATAGGTGAATGCTGACAGCAAGCGACCGGGTCGCGGATGAGTAAGACTACTCGTCTAGGCCGTGTTCAATCGCGTAGCGCGCCAGCTCGACCCGGTTGGCGACCTGAAGCTTGCGGAACGTGGCCTGTACGTGGTTCTCCACGGTGCGGTGGCTCAACGACAACCGGCCCGCGATCTGCTTGGCCGTCAGCCCCTTGGCGACGAAGCGCAGAATCTCGGTCTCACGTTCGGTCAGGCTCGGCGTGGCTGGGTCAGCACCGGATTGTGCGATGCGCCGGTACTCCCCCAGCACCAGGCCGGCAAGGCCTGGAGTGAACACGGCCCGGCCTTCGGCCGTGGCGCGCACCGCGTCGCCGAGTTCCTGCTTGGATGCGCTCTTGACGAGATAGCCTGTGGCGCCTGCCTTTACCGCCTCGAGCACGTCGTCACGCTCATCGGACGCCGACAGCACGAGGATTCGCGACGACGGGGACACCGCCAACACCTGCGCTGTCGCCTGTGCGCCGTCGCCGTCGGACAGCCGCATGTCCATCACCACCACATCGGGCTTGACGACGCCCGCGCGGCGCACGGCCGAAGCCACCCCATCGGCCGTCGCGACCACCGAAAAGCCGTCTTCGGCGAGGTCGCGCGCGACCGCGTCGCGCCAGATCGGATGGTCGTCGACCACCATCACCGTCGGGGTACCGTCAGCTCCCATTCCGTCCCGCTCCCTGGTCCGGTGTTCAGCTTCGCATCGCCGCCAAGCCAATTCATCCGTCCCACAATCGATTTCGCCACGCCAACGCGTCCCTCAGCGACGGCTTCCTCAAGCCGGCCCTCTGCGATCCCGACACCGTCGTCACGAATACTCACCGTGACCGAGTCGCCGAGATCTTCCAGCAGCACATAGGCGCGCGCGTCGGGGCCTGCGTGGCTGGCCGCATTGTCGAGCGCATTGACCGCGGCGGCGTACAACTCGTCGGCGACGTTCGCGTCGAGCAGCACCGGATCCGCGGGCACGCTCACCGAAACCCGATCCGAGGCTCGGCCCCGCAACAGGGCACCGACGTCGGTCATCTCGCCCACCCGGGGCTCGGCGTCGGCCGAGCTCACCAGCCGTCGCAGTGCACGTTCCTGTTCACCGGCGAGGCCCGCCAATTCTGCTGTCTCTCCACCTATTTCGCGTCCCCGTCGGGCAACGAGCGCGAGCACCTGGATCGCGCCGTCATGCACCTGACGGGACAGCCGCTCGCGTTCCTGTTGCGCCGCGGCGAGGTGAGCCGCCCGTTCCAGCTCGGCGTGGGCGCGCCGCGCAGTCTGTGCGGCCATGCCGACGGCAAGGCCAACAGCGAGCTCGATGACGATCGTCGCGTTGCGGCCGAGGTCGAAGTTGACATAGCCCTTCAGCGCCGCGGCCGCGGCCATCACCACCACACCGGTGACCATTCCAGGGATCGGACCCAACAGCACTGCAGCCGAAATCGTCGCGTTGGTGGCCCACAGCGTCGTCGGCCATGACTGGTTGTCCAGCGCCCACTGGTCCGAGGCGACGAACTCGGTGGACAACATCAACGCCACCACGACGACGATCTCGGCAAGCACCCACGCGGTCCGGCGGCCGAACCCCTGCAGATAGGCGACTGCGCACGCCGCGCTCCAGCCGATCAGCACAGCGAACAGCAGCCACCCGATCGCCGGACGCTCCAGGCCGGGATTGATCGCGATCTGAAAACCAAGCGCGTAAATGCAACTCAGCAACCGGAAAACCTGCGCCGCCCGCCACAGCGGCGTGGCCGGGTCGGGCTCACGCACTACAGCACTTTCGACAGAAACGCCTTCGTGCGTTCATGTTTCGGGTTGGCGAGCACCTCGCGGGGAGGCCCGCTCTCCACGACGATCCCGCCGTCCATGAAGACCAGTTGGTTGGCGACCTCGCGGGCGAACCCCATCTCGTGGGTCACCACGACCATCGTCATGCCCTCGGCGGCAAGCTTTTTCATCACCTCGAGAACCTCGCCGACCAGCTCGGGGTCCAGTGCTGAGGTGGGCTCGTCGAACAGCATCAGCTTGGGGTTCATCGCCAGCGCGCGGGCGATCGCCACGCGCTGCTGCTGGCCGCCGGACAGTTGCGCCGGGTAGGCGTCGGCCTTTTCGGACAACCCGACCTGCCTGAGCAGGTCCTTACCGCGCGCGAGGGCCTCGTCTTTCTTCACGCGTTTGACGTGAATCGGCGCCTCGATGACGTTCTCCAGCGCCGTGCGATGCGGGAACAGATTGAAATGCTGAAACACCATGCCGATATCACGGCGCTGCTTGGCCGCGTCACGGGGTGACATCTCGTACAGCTTGCTGCCCCGGTCGCGGTAGCCGATCAATTCCCCGTCGACATAGAGCCTGCCCGCGTTGACCTGCTCCAGGTGGTTGATACAGCGCAGGAACGTCGACTTGCCCGACCCGGATGGGCCGACCATGACCAGCACCTGGCCCTTGCCCACCTCGAGCGTGATGCCCTTGAGCACCTCGAGCGCGCCGAAGCTCTTACAGACGCTCTCCGCCTTGACCATCGGTGTCATACGTGCCCCGCCTCACCTAGCTGCTGAGCCTTCGCCAGCGCCTCCAGCTGTTTGGTGGTCAGCTTGCGTGACGCTCCTCGCGAAAAGTGTCGTTCCAGGTAGTACTGGCCGACCATCAGCACGCTCGTGATCGCGAGGTACCAGGTGGCGGCCACCAGCAGCAGCGGGATCGGTTCGAACAGCCGCGCGGCGATCTCGCGGGACGTAATGCCGTACAGGTCCAGCGTGTAGGGCACCGCGGTGACCAGCGACGTGGTCTTCAGCATGCTGATGACCTCGTTGCCCGTTGGCGGAATGATCACCCGCATCGCCTGCGGAAGTACGGTGCGCCGCATGGTCATTCCCCACGACATGCCCAGCGCTGTGGAGGCCTCCGACTGGCCCTCCGGCACGGAAGTGATTCCCGCGCGGATGATTTCGGCCATATAGGCGGCCTCGTTGAGCGCCAGGCCGAGTACCGCCAACAGAAACGGAATCGACAGGCTTTGCAGGTTGATGTGGAAAAACGACGGCCCGAACGGCACACCGAGCTGAATGCTCTTGTACAGCGTGGGAACCAGCCCCCAGAACACCAACTGCACATAGATCGGCGTGCCCCGGAAGATCCACAGATACACCCATGACACCGAGCGGAACACCGGGTTGGGCGACAGGCGCATCACCGCCAGGATCACGCCCAGCACGATCGCCAGCACCATCGAATAGACGGTCAGCTGCAGCGTGTTCCACGCGCCTTGTGTGACGCGTCTGTCGAACAGGTATTTCGCGTAGATGTCCCAGCCGTACGCGTCGTTGGTGGCCGCGCCGTAAAGAAAGAGCGCGACCAGAATGACGATGACGACCGCCGCCACCCACCGCCACGGATGACGCAGCGGAACGGCATCGATCGCGGCTGGTGAGGTGGATGGCGACGCGTCGACATCAGTCATTGTTCGAAATCTCCGAGAATTAGCTGGTCGCGCCGTTGACGACGGGCTTGTCGATCATGCCCTTCTCGACACCCCAGTTGGTGGCGATCTGCTTGTAGGCGCCCGTCTCGATCAGATGCTCGAGTGCCTTCTGTAGGGACTGAGCCAACGGCGAGCCCTTCTGCACCGGCCAGCCATACGGGGCGGAGTCGAACACGTCACCGGCCTGCACCAACTTGCCGTTGCTCTGCTTGATCGCATACAGAGTCACCGGTGAATCGGCCGACATCGCATCTGTCTGTCCCAGCACCACCGCGTTGGTCGCCGCGTCCTGCCCGTCGAACGGAACGATCTGGATCGGCGGCTTGCCTGCGTCCGTGCAAGCCTTGCTCTTGGCAGGCAGCTCGTCGGTTTCCTCCGTCGTCGTGGCCTGCACGGCGACCTTCTTGCCGCAGGCGTTGCTCGGGTCGACCGGATTGTCAGGGCGCTGCGCCCACAGAATGCCCGCCGAGAAGTAGGTGACGAAGTCGACCGACTGCTCGCGTTCTTTGGTGTCGGTAAACGACGACATGCCGACGTCGTAGGTGCCGCCCTGAATCGACGGGATGATCTTGGCGAAGTCCGACTCGCGATAATCCGGGGTGAGGCCCAGCGTCGACGCGATGGCATTCATCAGATCGACGTCGAAGCCGACGATCTTTCCGCTGGGATCCTTGAATTCGTTAGGCGTGTACGGGATGTTCACCCCGACGACGAGTTTGCCGCTCGACTTGATTTTGTCGGGCACGGTATTCGCGATTTCGTCGACCTTCCCGGCGGTCGCCGCCGTGGTGGAGGTCGTAGGCCCGCTCGACTCCGTATTACTCGCGCATCCCGACAGCGCCACTGCGCCTGTCGCAGCAAACACGGCTGCGATGCGCCAGATCTTCGTCCGTCGGCCTTCACATCCAGCTGACACGGTTAGCCTCTACTTTCTGCTTCGTGGACCCGGTGCGCAGCACCGGTAACGGAACAGTAGTAGAGACCTAACGCTGAAGCAGAAGAACGAAAATGCGGACTACATGCCCCACAGCTTGGGGCAGTACACCGGGACGGCTCCATTCGCGAACGCGATGGTCTCGGTCTGGGTCCAGCCCTGGTCGTGCTGAAGGTTGTAACCGGCGAGCCACGACGGGTTGCCCTGCCTGGTCGCGTCGAGGCAGTACTCCTTGGCAAGCCGAATGATTTCGGTGCGGCTGGTGTACGGCACGCCCTTCTTGTTGAGATAGTCGATGAAGATCTGATCCTTCTCGGGATCAGCGTGCGCCGGCGCCACGGCCACGGCTGCGCCGATGGCCATCAGAAGACCTGCAATCACCGCGCTGGCGGACCGGCGAAACGCCGTACTTGTCATCGTTGCTCCTCGTTTGCCCCGGTAGGTCGTCGAGCTGTGCTCAGCCGGGACCTTCGCCTACTCATCGTAGCGAACAAATCAAGTGTTACACAGAAACTGAACCGGCCTGTCCTCGGCCCGGGCGTTTGCTGTGGCGTTGTGAGGCTTCTTTGCGCTGGGCCCCCACAATGGCCAAATGCGCGTCAATTAGCGAGCCTTTATGCCACACTTCGCGCATGGAAAGTCCCGCACCCCCGACCATGCTGCAGCACCTGTGGAAAACCACTCTGCTGTCGGGGATTCTCGCAGTGATCCTCGGCGTATTGGCGTTGGCCTGGCCCGCCGTCACGATAATCGTCGCCGCCATCTTCTTCGGCGCCTACCTGTTGGTCACGGGCATCTATCAGGTGGTGTTCGCCTTCAGCCTGCACGTCTCGGCGGGCGGACGCGTGCTGCTGTTCATCAGCGGCGCCGCCGCGCTGATTCTGGCCGTGCTGTGCTTCCGCAGTCTGGCCGACTCGATCCTGCTGCTGGCCATCTGGGTCGGCGTGGGATTCATCTTCCGAGGCGTCGCTACCGCCGTGTCGGCGATCAGCGACCCGACGCTGCCCGGCCGCGGCTGGGAAATCTTCATCGGCGTGATCAGCTTGGTGGCAGGCATCGTCATGTTGGCCTCACCGTTCGAATCGATCGCGATCCTCACCAAGGTCGTCGGCATCTGGTTGATCGTTCTCGGCGTCTTCGAGGTGGTAGCCGCGATCGGTATCCGCAAGGCCAACAAGGACCTGGCCGGACTACAGGAAAAGGTGGCCGCGCCGCCCGCTGCCGAGCCGGCTGAATAGGTCCATACGTTCGGATAAGACGGGTCCAAAGCCCCTACCCATTTTCGCCTCGGGCGCTACTACAATCTGTCGTAGATGACCCGAGGCCTGGGAGTGGCGCATGGATGTCGTGGACGTTTCGCGATGGCAGTTCGGAATCACCACCGTTTACCACTTCATTTTCGTTCCCCTCACCATCGGCCTCGCGCCGCTCATCGCGGCCATGCAGACGGCATGGGTGGTCACCGGGAACACCGGTTGGTACCGGCTGACCCGTTTCTTCGGGAAGCTGTTCCTGATCAACTTCGCCATCGGCGTGGCCACCGGCATCGTGCAGGAATTCCAGTTCGGCATGAACTGGAGCGAGTACTCCCGCTTCGTCGGTGACATCTTCGGCGCACCGCTGGCGTTCGAGGGCCTGATCGCGTTCTTTTTCGAGTCGACGTTCATCGGGCTGTGGATCTTCGGCTGGAGCCGGCTCCCGCGGATGCTTCACCTCGCATGCATCTGGATCGTCGCGTTCGCGGTCAACGCCTCGGCCTTCTTCATCATCGCGGCCAACTCCTTCATGCAGCATCCCGTCGGTACCCGCTTCAATCCGGACAGCGGGCGGGCGGAGCTTGTCGACTTCGGTGCGCTGCTGACCAACAACACTGCGATCTGGGCGTTCCTGCATACGGTGACGGCGTCCTTGCTCACCGCAGGTGCATTCGTCGCGGGCGTCTCCGCGTGGCTGATGGTGCGGTCCCACAAACGAATAGACGACGCCAGCAACGACACTGACGCCACGACCATGTACCGTCCCGCCACCATCGCAGGCAGCCTGGTCGCCCTGGCGGCCGCGGCTGGGCTGTTCTTCACCGGCGATGCGCAGGGCAAGCTGATGTTCGTCCAGCAGCCGATGAAGATGGCGTCGGCGGAATCGTTGTGCCACACCGAAACCAACCCGAATTTCTCGATCCTGACGGTCGGAACCCAGAACAACTGCGACAGCGTCACCCGCGTTATCGATGTGCCCTACGTGTTGCCCTACCTGGCCGAGGGCAAGTTCGATGGCGTGACCCTTCAAGGTGTCAAGGACCTTCAACAGCAGTATCAGCAGAAGTTCGGGCCCGGCGACTACCGGCCAAACCTGTTCGTCACTTACTGGGCCTTCCGAGCCATGATCGGATTGCTTTTGATCCCAGTGGTTTTCGCGCTCGTGGCGCTGTGGCTGACACGTCGCGGACGGATCCCCGACCAGCGCTGGTTCGGGTGGTTCGGCATCCTCACGATTCCGACACCGTTCCTCGCTTGCTCGGCCGGGTGGATCTTCACCGAAATGGGCAGGCAGCCATGGGTTGTCGTGCCTAATCCGACCGGAGACCAGATGGTGCGGCTGACCGTGCAGCAGGGCGTCTCCGACCATTCCGCCGGCATGGTCTTGTTCTCACTGGCCGTATTCACCCTCCTGTACGGGGTGCTGGCCGTCATCTGGTTCTACTTGATGCGCCGCTATGTGACCGAGGGGCCGCTGGAACACGACTCCGAACCCGCCCCGCCCACGCCGCCGGATTCGGATGACGTGGCCCCTCTGTCCTTCGCCTACTGAAAGAGATGTGACCGTGGGACTCCAAGAGCTGTGGTTCATCCTCATCGCCGCGCTGTTTCTCGGCTTCCTGGTCCTCGAGGGATTCGACTTCGGCGTCGGCATGTTGATGGCGCCGATCGGCATGGTCGGTGAAGGTGACTCCGAAACCCGAAGGCGCGCAGCGCTGAACACCATCGGCCCGGTCTGGGATGCCAACGAGGTGTGGTTGATCACCGCCGGCGCCGCCATGTTCGCGGCATTCCCGAGCTGGTACGCGACGGTGTTCTCGGCGCTGTATCTGCCGCTGCTGGCCATCCTGTTCGGGATGATCTTGCGCATCGTCGGAATCGAATGGCGGGGCAAGATCGACGATCCTCGCTGGCGGGCTTGGGCCGACGCCGGCGTGGCGGTCGGTTCGTGGCTGCCCGCGATCCTGTGGGGTGTGGCGTTCGCAATCCTGGTCCGCGGCTTGCCGATTGACGCCAACCACCGAGTGCACCTGGCCATCGGCGACGTCCTCAACGCCTACACCTTGTTGGGCGGGCTGGCGACCGCATCGCTGTTTGCGTTCTACGGCGCGGTTTTCCTCGCTTTGAAGACCGCGGGGCCGGTGCGCGACGACGCATTCCGGTTCGCGAAGGTGCTGACAATTCCGGTCATCGTGCTGGCCGGTGGTTTCGGGTTGTGGACGCAGCTGGCCTACGGCAAGAGTTGGACATGGCTTGCGCTGGGCGTCGCCGTGGTGGCATTGCTGGCCGCGGTGGGCTTGATGTGGGCTCGACGCCGTGAGGGCTTGGCGTTCGTGGCGATGGTGATCGTGATAGCCGCCGTCGCCGTGCTGCTGTTCGGGTCGCTGTATCCAAACCTGTTGCCGTCCACGCTCAACCCCGACTGGAGCATCACGATCTACAACGGCTCGTCGACCCCCTACACGCTGAAGATCATGTCGTGGGCATCGCTGACTCTGCTGCCGCTGGTCATCGCGTACCAGGCGTGGACGTACTGGGTGTTCCGTCGCCGGATCACCGCCGATGCGATACCCGCATCCGTCGGGCTGTCGAGGCGGCCGACCTGAACCTTCAGCAGACCTCCCCGGCGATGCGGCGCTTCCTGGCCGCATCGGTGGCGTGTGGCGTGGTCATCAGCGGCGCGACGATCGCGTCGGCCGTGGTGCTCGCTCAGATCGTGGCCGGTCTCATCACCGATCCCGCCACCCGCACGATCGCGCACTGGGCCGGTTCGTTGTGGATCTTGGTGTCGCTGTGGATGATTCGCACGCTGGCACAGTGGGCGCAGGGCAGGCTGTCCCAACGCGGCGCCACCGCGGTGATCGCGGACTTGGCTGCGCGGGTGTTACGCACGGTGACCGCGCTGCCCCCACGCCAGCTAGCCGCCGAACGTGATTCCGCCGCGACGGTGATCACCCGCGGCCTCGACGGTCTGCGACCGTATTTCACCACGTATCTGCCGTCGGTGTTTCTGGCCGGCATCCTGACGCCGGCGGCGGTTGTCGCGATCGCGGTCTACGACTGGGAGTCGGCGATCATCGTGCTGATCGCGCTGCCGCTCATCCCGGTGTTCATGGTGCTGATCGGGATGCTCACCCGCGACCGGTCAGCGGCATCCCTTGCCGCGATGACCACGCTTCAGTCGCGGCTACTGGACCTGGTGGCCGGCATTCCCACGCTGCGAGCGCTGGGCCGGATCAACGGGTCGGCGCAGCGGATCGCCGAACTGGGTGCGGCGCATCGTCGTTCTGCCATGGCCACGCTGCGCATCGCGTTCCTTTCGGCGCTGGTGCTCGAACTTCTCGCCACGCTCGGTGTCGCGCTCGTCGCGGTGGGCATCGGAATGCGGTTGGTGTACGGCGAGATGACGCTATCGGCAGGGCTGACCGCGCTGTTGCTGGCACCGGAGGTGTTCTGGCCGCTGCGCCGCGTCGGCGTAGAGTTCCACGCCGCACAAGACGGAAAGACCGCCGCCGACAAGGCCTTCCGCCTGCTGGACACGTTGCCGCCGCACGCAGCCGGAACACGGACCGTGGCCGCGGCGGGCGCGACCATTCACCTCGACGCGCTTGATGCCGACGTCGAGCCGGGCGCGGTGACCGTGCTGACAGGGCCCAACGGGTCGGGCAAGACCACCTTGCTGCAGTCCATCCTCGGGCTGACCGACGCCGGTCCCGTTCTGGTCAACGGCATCGACGTCGCCGACCTCGAACCTCACGCATGGTGGCGGCAGGTGGCTTGGCTCCCCCACCGCCCGGTCCTGGTGCCGGGCACCGTCAGGGATAACCTCGGACTGTTGGGCCCGCTGTCCGACATCGAGACTGCCTGCCGTGCAGCAGGTTTCGATGAAGTAGTCGCGACGTTGCCGGACGGCCTCGACACGATGATCGGCCGAGACGGCGTTGGCCTGTCGCTCGGGCAGCGTCAACGGCTCGGCCTGGCCAGGGTGTTGGGTTCGCCTGCGCCGGTGCTGCTCCTCGATGAGCCCACGTCGCATCTTGATGCGGTCCTGGAGGCTCGCGTCCTGGAAGCGATTGCCGACAGGGCGCGCCGAGGCGCGACCGTGCTGGTCGTCGGACACCGCGATCCCGTACTGGCGATCGGCGATCGCGTGCTGCACATGGGGAGTCTCGTCGATGCGTGAGCTGCTGCGCCCCCGGATGCCCCGGCTGCTGCTGGCGATCGTGCTGGGGGTGCTGTCGTTGGGCAGCGCGCTTGCCCTGGCGGGCATTTCGGCATGGCTGATCACCCGGGCGTGGCAGATGCCGCCGGTGCTTGACCTGTCGGTGGCGGTGGTGGCGGTGCGCGCACTCGGCATCTCGCGTGGTGTTCTCGGGTATTGCCAGCGGCTGGCGTCGCATGACACCGCGCTGCGGGCCGCCGCGGATACGCGCGAGCGGCTGTATCGACGCCTCGCGGACGCGCCTGCCGAAGCCGCGATGCGGCTAGGCAGCGGTGAACTGGTGGCCCGCATCGGCGCGTCCGTCGACGATCTGGCCGATGTCCTGGTCCGCGCGGTGTTGCCGATCGCGGTCGCTGCCGTGCTGTCGCTGGCTGCCGTCGCGGCGATCGCCGTGATCTCCCCGGCCGCCGCTGCTGTGCTGGCCGTGTGCCTGATGATCGCCGGTGTCGTCGCGCCGTGGCTGGCGGCCAGGGCCGCTGCAGACGCCGAAGCCGTTGCTGTCCAACATCATTCCGACCGCGACGTGGCAACGATGCTCGCTCTCGAGCACGCCCCCGAACTGCGGGTCGCCGGCCGCCTCGACGAGGCGATCGCCGAATCCGCACGCAGGCACAGCGAGTGGGGACGAGCTGCCGACCGGGCTGCGGCACCGGCCGCTCTTGCCGCGGCGGCACCCGCTGCCGCGATCGGTCTCAGCGTGCTCGGCGCCGTCATCGCTGCGATCGGGATCGCGGACGCCGTCGCACCGATGACCTTGGCAATCTTGATGTTGTTGCCGTTGTCGGCGTTCGAGGCCACCGCGGCGCTGCCCGCCGCGGCTGTACAGCTCACCCGGTCGCGGATCGCCGCGCGCAGGCTCGCAGACCTCACCGCGCCGAAGGACATGCGCATCCGCCCCGTGATCGCTCCGGTCGAACTGCAGCATGGGGACCGGCTGGCCGTCACCGGGCCCAGCGGCGCCGGCAAGACCACGCTGCTGATGACGATGGCCGAAACACCCTCGGACGCAGTCTTTTTCGCCGAAGATGCACATCTGTTCGCCACCACCGTGCGGGATAATTTGCTCGTCGCGCGCGGCGACGCAACCGACGACCAGCTGCGAAACGCACTGTGGCTGGTGGGGCTTGGTGACTGGCTCGACGCATTGCCAGAGGGGCTGTCGACAGTGCTGATGGGTGGCGCGGCGGCGGTCTCGGCGGGACAGCGCAGACGACTGCTGCTTGCGCGAGCCCTGATATCGACGGCGCCCACGGTGCTGCTCGACGAACCGACCGAGCATCTCGACGCCGCCGACGGCCAGCGGATCCTGAGCGAACTCCTCACCCCTGGCGGCCTTTTCCCTCCAGAACGCACCGTCGTCGTCGCCACCCACCACCTGGCAGACGACATTGGCTGTCGGCGACTCAACCTCGCTGCCAGCGAGTAACCTCACCGGAATGAGCGAACCGGACAAACCTGAGGCACCTGCACCATCTCAGCCGGCGCCACCACCGCCACCACAGCCGCCGCCGTCTCAATACGGCGCCTATCCGGGCAGCTATCCGGCGCCGCCACCGCAGCCCTACTCGGGCTTCGCCCCACCGCCGACAGGACCGAGAAACGGGCTTGGCATTGCCGCACTCGTGATCGCGATCATCGCGCTGGTGTTCTGCTGGTCGGTCTTCGGAGGCGTCATCCTCGGTCTCTGCGCGGTGATCATCGGGTTCGTCGCGCGTGGCCGTGTCAAACGCGGCGAGGCCACCAACGGCGGCGTCGCTATCGCCGGAATCGTGTTGGGATTCCTCGCGATCATCGTCTCGCTCATCTTCGTCCCGATCTGGATCGGGGTTTTCGACCAAGTCGGCGGCACGGACTACGTCGACTGCCTGTCCAAGGCCGGATCAGACGAGCAGGCCATCCAGCAGTGCGCCGATCAGTTCCGTGACCGCGTCGAGAACGAGTTTTCCGTCCAGATCACGCCGCACAGCTAACCGAGGCGGCGTCGCCTCGGCATGAACTCCAGTGACAGCAGCACGAACAGCAGCGGCAGAGTCTGCGTCATCGACAGCATCACGTAACGCCGGTCGCCGAGAGCGTGGAATTTGCGCAGGTACCGGTACAGAGATTCCAGGGCGATCAACGCGTCACCGAGATGGGTCGCGGTGTAGATCAGGCTGGCGAACTTTCCGCGGTTCTTGTCGGTGAAGATCTCCGGGAATGCCGCGAACGCGAGCGAAAGCCGCTCGGCGCCCTGCTCGCGCGCCCACCAGATCATGTCGACCGACAGCCGCTCGTCGATGCCGTTCGGCGCTCCCCGGCGGCGCCATGGTACGTCGAGCGACACCTCACTGCCGTGCCCAGCAGTGGCGTACCGGTGAAAACCCTGCACCCGCCCGTGCTCGTCACGGGCCACGATCAGGAACACCCCCGGGTAGCGGCCCTCCAGCGCACCGTCGAGGCACATCGAAAAGCCACGCTCGGTGCGGGAACCCTTCGGCGAGGCGAGCAGCACGTCAGTCAGCTCCGCGAGCAGGTCCGCGTCGAGGCCATGCTCGGCAACGACCTCGGTGGTGACGCCGAAGTTCTTCGTGCGCTGCACCGCCTGGCGCAGGTTGCGGTACTTGCGGCCGACCATGTCGAAGGTGGTGACGTCGATGACCACGTCACGGCCGATCGGCACGGCCCGCATCGACTGGCCGAGTACGGTCGCATCCGCCCACAGGTCAAGCCGGCGCTGGCTGCAACCGAGCACGACGATGCGCCAGCCGCGGGTATGGCACATGGCGGCGAAGTCGGCGACGAGTTCATCGAAGCGGCGTTCGTCGCCGATTGGGTCGCCGCTGACCACCGCGTAGCCCAACCGGGTGCGGTAGGCGATGGCCGCGGTCCCGTCGGTGCTGAAGTGATAGCACTTCAGATCCTGCATGGCGAACGGCGCGAGCGGATCATCCCTCGTCATATTCACCAATGCCCAAATGCGGGGCATGTCAGCGGGATTCGGCCGCGCGGCGGTCGGCCACATCAACAGCGCACCCGCAAAGACGATCAGCATGTTGCCGAGAAAATCGAAAACCAGAACGTGCAGCCCGAGACCCGCCAGCACGGCCACCATTGCAAGCGACGCGTGCGCGGCGGTCACCGGCCTGCCGAGGAAAATGCCACGAGCGATCAACGCGACGGCGGTCAGGATGGTCAGCGACCACGCCAGCCGGCCCGCGGCCTGCCAGTCGCGCTCGTGATCGCGCGCCACCAGGATGATGAGCCAGCAGAACAGGCTCAGAACCGCCAGCGCGCCGATCCATCGGGCGGCCGGCGAATCCATGTGGACGACGACGCGCTCACGGGCCAGCAGCCTCGGAGCCAAATTGACGCGCGGTTCGCTCACGGCCAAAACAATACGCCCGCTAACCCCCCGGACCGGGGAAGTACTTCACAATTCCTTCTTGCACGACCGTAGCCAGCAACTGTCCGGACCGGTCGAAAAAGTGCCCTGTCCCCAAGCCGCGCGAATCCGCGGCCACCGGCGAAGACGTCGAGTACAACACCCAGTCGTCGAACCGCACAGGCCGGTGAAACCACACCGAGTGGTTCATGGTCACAGCGAAAATGCGGTCGAACCCCCACGACAGACCGTGGGTGGTGATGATCGAGTCCAACACCGTGGTGTCCGACGAGTAGATCAGCGCAGCGCAGTGCAGCACGGGGTCGTCGGGCATCGTGCCAACGGCCTTCATCCAGACCCGGTTGTAGGTGAGCTTCTCCCCCTTGTCGCGCATCACCCACGTCGGATCGTTGGTGTAGCGCCAGTCGATCGGGCGCAGCGCGTTGACGAAATGCGGGACGACGTCTTCGTATCCGCGCAGAAGATCGTCGACCGGCGGCACGGACTCCGGATCGGACAGCTCGGGCGGGTCGATGCCGTGCTCGATTCCGCGACCGCCGTTCATGTACGAGACCATCGCGGTGGTCAACAACTCCCCGCCCTGGCGCACATCGACGCGGCGGTTGGCGAACCGACGCTCGTCACGCAACCGCACGACGTGGAACTCGAGGTCCTTCTCCGGGTCGCCGCCGGCGATGAAGTGCACCGAGATCGCGCTGGGCCGCAACTTATCCGCGACGGTGCGGCTGGCCGCCACGAACGCTTGGGCCATCATCTGGCCGCCGAACGTGCGCACCGGGTTCTTGCTGGGGTGCGAGCCGATGAACGTGTCGTCGTCCAGCTGGTTGAGGTCCAGTACCGCCAGCAGTTCCTCGAAATCTGCCGTTGACACTCAGACGTCTTCCTCCCCGATGCGGTGCACGTGGATCAGATTCGTGGAGCCTACTGTGCCGGGCGGAGCGCCCGCGACGATGACCACCAGCTCGCCGCGCTTGTAGCGGCCGAGCGCGAGCAGCGACTTGTCAACCTGCCGGATCATGTGGTCGGTGCTGTTCATGTGCGGCACGATGAACGTCTCGGTACCCCAGGTCAGCGCCAGCTGGCTGCGCACCTCGGGCAACGCTGTGAACGCCAGCACCGGCAGCGGCGTGTGCAGCCGCGCCAGCCGGCGCACGGTGTCACCGGACTGGGTGAACGCGACCAGCGCCTTGGCATCGAGACGTTCGCCGATGTCGCGGGCCGCATAGGAGATGACGCCGCGCTTGGTGCGCGGCACGTGGGTCAGCGGAGGAGCAGCCACCGAATTCTCCTCGACCGCCGAGATGATGCGGGCCATCGTCTTGACCGCTTCGTTCGGGAACTTGCCCACGGACGTCTCGCCGGAGAGCATCACCGCGTCCGCGCCGTCGAGCACGGCATTGGCGACGTCGGACGCCTCTGCCCGTGTGGGGCGGGAGTTTTCGATCATCGACTCCAGCATCTGAGTGGCGACGATGACGGGTTTGGCGTTCTCCCTTGCCATTTGGATGGCACGCTTTTGCACGAGCGGGACCTCTTCGAGCGGCAACTCCACCCCGAGATCGCCGCGCGCGACCATGATCGCGTCGAAGGCCAGCACGATCGCCTCGAGGTTGTCGATGGCTTCGGGCTTTTCGAGCTTGGCGATGACGGGCACGCGCCTGCCGACGCGATCCATCACCTCGTGCACGAGTTCGACGTCGGCCGGTGAGCGGACGAACGACAGCGCGATCAGGTCGACGCCGAGTTTCAGCCCGAACTCCAGATCCTCGATGTCCTTCTCGGACAGGGCCGGCGCCGAGACGTTCATACCTGGCAACGACATGCCCTTGTTGTTGCTGACCGCACCGCCCTCGGTCACCCTGCAGACCACGTCGTGGCCGTCGATCGATTCGACGACCAGACCGACGTTGCCGTCGTCGACCAGCACTCGGTCTCCGGGTGTCGCGTCCTCGGCCAGCCGCTTGTACGTGGTCGAGACGCGGTCGTGGGTGCCCTCGCAGTCATCGACGGTGATGCGCACGATCTCGTCGTTGGCCCAGTACGTCGGTCCGGCCGCGAATCGCCCGAGGCGGATCTTGGGGCCCTGCAGGTCGCCAAGGATGCCGACGGCGCGCCCGGTCAGGTCGGAGGCGGTCCGAACCCGCTTGTAGTTGGCCTCGTGATCGGCGTACGCGCCGTGGCTGAAGTTCAGGCGCGCAACGTCCATGCCGGCCTCTACCAGCGCCCTGACTGCGTCGTCAGTGGCGGTGGCCGGGCCCAAGGTACAGACGATCTTTCCGCGTCTATTCACGTCTGATGAGCATAGTCGTGAATCGGTTCAGACGACGGCCAGCGGTAGCGCTCCCGGCTTGACCGGCTCGGGCAGATCCGACTCGCCCATCAGGTATGCATCGACGGCGTGCGCGGCGCTGCGGCCTTCGGCGATGGCCCACACGATCAGCGATGCGCCGCGATGCGCATCGCCACAGACAAACACTCCAGGTGCGTCTGTCTGCCAATCTGATCCGCACGGCAACGCGCCACGCGCATTGAGTTCGAGGTCCAGCCCGTCAAGCAGCGGCATGTGTTCGACGCCGTCGAATCCGATGGCCAGCAACGCCAATTCACAGGGTATTTCCAGCGACTCCCCAACCGGCATGATGTGCCTGCGACCGTGCGCGTCACGCTCGACGCGGACCTCGGCGATCTCGACGGCGCGCACATGACCGTTTTCGTCGGCAAGAAAGCGTTGCACCGCAACTTCGTATCGGCGGTGGCCGCCTTCGGCGTGTGCAGGTGATAGTCGGGTGCGCAGCACGATGGGCCACGTCGGCCACGGCGAGCGGGAGTCGTCGCGGTATTCGGGTGGTTCGGGGTTGTAGTCCAATTGGGTCACCGACGTGGCGCCCTGGCGGTGCGCGGTGCCAAGGCAATCGGCGCCGGTGTCGCCGCCGCCGATGATCACGACATGCTTGCCCTTGGCGCTGATCTCGCTCGGGCCGTCGCCTTCGCATTCCTTGTTGGCCGGCACCAGGTGTTCCATCGCCAGGTGCACGCCCTTGAGGTGGCGGCCTTCGACTTCGTTGTCGCGTGCCCTCAGCGCACCGACGGCGAGCACGACCGCGTGGTACTGGTCCCTCAGCTGTTCGACGGTGATGTCGACGCCGACTTCGGTTTCGGTGACGAAACGTGTTCCCTCCGCACGCATCTGCGCCAGCCGCTGGTTGAGCGTCGCCTTTTCCAGCTTGTACTCGGGGATGCCGTAGCGCATCAGCCCGCCGATACGGTCGTCGCGTTCGTAGACTGTGACGTCATGACCCGCGCGTGTGAGTTGTTGTGCGGCAGCCAAACCCGCGGGTCCAGAGCCGACGATCGCGACGCGCTTGCCCGTGGAGATGGCGGCGGGCTGCGGTTCGACGATGCCGTACATCCAGGCGTGGTCGGCGATCGTCTGCTCGATGCGCTTGATCGTGACGCTGCCGCCCGTCTTCTCCTCCTCGATGGACAGCACGCACGCGGCCTCGCACGGCGCCGGGCACAGCCGCCCGGTGAACTCCGGGAAGTTGTTGGTGGCGTGCAGGCGGTCGCTGGCGGCGTCCCAGCGGTCGCGCCGAACCAGGTCGTTCCATTCGGGGATCAGGTTGCCCAACGGGCAGCCCGCGGTCCCGGAGTGGCAGAACGGGATTCCGCAGTCCATGCAGCGACCGGCCTGCTGGGACACCTCGTTGGCGCGCTCGTTCGGATCCTGGCGTTCGTAGACCTCTTTCCAGTCGCCGACGCGCTCGTCGACCGGACGCTTGGCCGCCTCGATCTTGGGGATCTTGAGAAACCCGGTTGGATCAGCCACGGCTGGCCTCCATGATCGCGGTGTCGACGTCACGCCCCTCACGCTTGGCCGTCAGGGTGGCCTCCAGCACCCGCTGGTAGTCGCGGGGCATGACCTTCGTGAATTGAGCGCTGCGCCTTGGCCAGTCGGACAGCACCGAGGTGGCAAGCGTGCTGCCGGTGTAGGAGGCGTGCCTGGCGATGACGTCTCTTAGCCAGCTGAGGTCTTCCGGCTCGAGCCGCTGCAGTTCGACCATCTCGGTGTTGACCTTCCTCGGGTCGAGGCCGAGCACGAACGCGATGCCGCCGGACATGCCCGCGGCCATGTTGCGGCCGGTCTTGCCGAGCACCACGACGCGGCCGCCGGTCATGTATTCGCACGCGTGGTCGCCGACGCCTTCGACCACGGCGAGCGCTCCGGAGTTGCGGGCGCAGAAGCGTTCTCCGACGCGGCCTCTCAGGTAGACCTCACCGGAGGTGGCGCCGTAGAGAAGTGTATTGCCGGCGATGACGTTGTCCTCGGCCAGGAACAGCACGTCATCTTGGGGTTTGACGATGACGCGCCCACCCGAAAGGCCTTTGCCGACATAGTCGTTGGCATCACCGATCAACTCGAGCGTGATGCCGGGCGGCAGGAAGGCGCCGATGGACTGTCCGGCCGAACCGGTCAGGGTCACGTGGATGGTGTCGTCTGGCAAGCCCTGGGCGCCGTAGCGGCGGGTCACTTCGGAGCCGAGCAGAGTGCCGACGGTGCGGTTGACGTTGCGTACCGGCAGTTCGAGCCTGACGGGATGGGCGTCCTCCAGCGCGCCTTCTGCGAGCTGGATGAGGGTGCGGTCGAGCGCTTGGTCGAGGCCGTGATCCTGGTCCCTGGTCCGGCGACGCTGCGTCCCCGTGGGCGTGGCGAAGATCGGACTGAGGTCGAGGCCCTTGGCCTTCCAGTGCGCGATGCCTTCGTCCGTGTCCAGGAGTTCGGCGTGGCCGACGGCCTCGTCGATGCTGCGGAAGCCGAGTTCGGCCAGATATTTCCGGATGTCTTCGGCGATGAACCTGAAGTAGTTCTCCACGAACTCGGGCTTGCCGTTGAACCGGGCTCGCAGTTCGGGGTTCTGGGTGGCCACCCCGACAGGGCAGGTGTCGAGGTGGCAGACGCGCATCATGATGCAGCCGGACACCACCAAAGGTGCGGTGGCAAAGCCGTACTCCTCGGCACCGAGCAACGCGGCGACGATCACGTCGCGTGCGGTGCGCATGCCGCCGTCGCACTGCACGGTGATGCGGTCCCTCAGCCCGTTGAGGACGAGGGTCTGCTGGGTGTCGGCGAGGCCGATTTCCCATGGCGCGCCTGCATGTTTGAGGCTGGTGAGCGGAGCCGCGCCGGTGCCGCCGTCGTAGCCGGAGATCAGTACGACATCGGCATGGGCCTTGGAGACACCGGCGGCGACGGTGCCGACGCCGACGGAACTGACGAGCTTGACGTGGATGCGGGCATCCTTGTTGGCGTTCTTGAGATCGTGGATGAGCTGGGCCAGATCCTCGATCGAGTAGATGTCGTGGTGCGGGGGCGGGCTGATCAGGCCGACGCCGGGTGTGGAGTGGCGGGTCTTGGCGATGTTCGGGTACACCTTGTAGCCCGGAAGCTGGCCGCCTTCACCGGGTTTGGCGCCTTGGGCCATCTTGATCTGGATGTCGGAGGCGTTGACCAGGTAATCGCTGGTGACGCCGAAACGTCCGGATGCGACCTGCTTGACGGCGCTGCGCCGTTGCGGGTCGTAAAGGCGGTCAACATCTTCACCGCCTTCGCCGGAGTTGGACCGGCCGCCGAGCTTGTTCATGGCGATGGCCATGGTCTCGTGGGCTTCGGCGGAAATGGAGCCGTAACTCATGGCGCCGGTGTTGAACCGGGTGACGATGGACTCGACGGGTTCGACCTCGTCCAGCGGCACGGGTGGCCTGAGTTTCTTGAACTCGAAAAGCCCTCGGAGCGTTCCGCCGTCCCGTGACAGCCGGTTCACTTCGTCGGAGTAGTCCTGGAAGATGTCGTAGCGGCCGGTGCGGGTCGAATGCTGCAGCAGGAAAACCACTTCCGGGGTGAACAGGTGCAGTTCACCCTCGCGCCGGAAGGCGTATTCGCCGCCGACCTCGAGGCGGCGGTGCACACGCTCCGTGGGGTTCTCGGGATAGGCGCGGCGGTGTCGCTGTTTGACTTCCTCCGCGATGACGTCGAGCCCGACGCCCCCGAGTTGGCTCGGCGTCCCGGTGAAGTACTCGTCGATGACGTCGGAGTTGATGCCGATGGCCTCGAAGACCTGCGCCGCGGTGTAGGAGGCGACGGTTGAGATGCCCATCTTGCTCATCACCTTCATCACGCCCTTGCCGAGCGCCTTGAGGTAATTGCGCACGGCCGCAGCGGGTTCGATGCCGGTGAGCTCACCTTCGCGGATCAGGTCCTCGATCGACTCGAATGCCAGATACGGGTTGACGGCGGCGGCACCGAAGCCGATGAGCATCGCGATGTGGTGTACCTCGCGGGCGTCGCCGCTTTCGACGACGAGGGCGACGGTGGTGCGTTCCTTGGTGTGGACCAGGTGGTGGTGCACGGCGGACACGGCCAGCAGCGACGGGATGGGCGCCCTGGTGTGGTCGGAGTCGCGGTCCGAAATGACCAGTGTGCGTGCACCTTTGGCGATCGCGTCGCAGGCTCGGTGCCTGAGGTCGTCGAGGGCGTCGGCGAGGCCTTCTCCCCCGCGTTCGACGTCGTAGAGGGCTTTGAGTACGGCGGTTTTCAGGCCGGGATGCTCGTGGTCGTCGTTGATGTGGACGATCTTGTTCAGTTCGTCGTTGTCGAGCACGGGCCATTTGAGGACGATTTGGCGGCAGGACGCCGCGGTCGGCTCGAGGAGGTTCTGCTCGGGCCCCATGACGCGGGACATCGATGTGACGACTTCTTCGCGGATGGCATCCAGCGGCGGGTTGGTCACCTGAGCGAAGAGTTCGACGAAGTAGTCGTAGAGCAGCCGGGACCGTTGGGACAGCACGGCGGTCGGGGTGTCGGTGCCCATGGAGCCCAGCGGTTCGGCGCCGGATGCGGCCATCGGGGTGAGCAGGATGCGGAGGTCTTCCTCGGTGTAGCCGAACGAGATCTGCCTGCGCACCACCGACTCGTGGTTGGGCTGGACGCGGACACGCTCCGGGAGCGTCTTGAGGTCGAGCAGCCCGGAGTGCAGCCATTCGCCGTACGGCTCTTGTCGGCTCAGGTTTTCCTTGATCTCGTCGTCGGTGATGATGCGGCCTTGGGCGGTGTCGATCAGGAAAATCTTGCCGGGCTGCAGCCGGCCCTTGGCGACGATCTCGGCCGACGGCACGTCGAGCACACCGCTTTCGCTGGCGAGGATGACGCGGTCGTCGATCGTGCGCCACCAGCGGCCCGGCCGTAATCCGTTGCGGTCCAACACCGCTCCGACGAGGGTGCCGTCGGTGAACGTCACGCAGGCGGGGCCGTCCCATGGCTCCATGAGTGAGGCGTGAAACTGCCAGAACGCCCGCTCGGCGGGATCCATGGTGGTGGCGTTCTCCCACGCCTCGGGGATCATCATCAGCACTGCATGGGGCAGGCTGCGGCCACCGAGATGCAGCAGTTCGAGCACCTCGTCGAAGGACGCCGAATCGGAGGCCTCGGGGGTGCAGATCGGCGACAGCCGGGACAGGTCGCCGGGGATGTTGGCGCTGGCGAGCATGGCCTCGCGGGCGTGCATGCGGTTGCGGTTGCCGCGCACGGTGTTGATCTCGCCGTTGTGGGCGACGAAGCGGAACGGGTGCGCCAGCGGCCAGGATGGGAACGTATTGGTGGAGAACCGGCTGTGCACGATGGCAATAGCGCTCATGGTGCGCTCGTCGCGCAGATCCGGAAAGTATTGGGGCAGTTGCATTGTCGTGAGCATGCCCTTGTAGACCATGGTGCGGCTGGACAGCGACGGAAAGTAAACACCGTTGCGCTCGGCCCGTTTGCGGAATGGATACACGCGCCGGTCGAGGTCGATGCCGCTGAGGTCGCGCTCGGGCGCGGTGACGAACAGCTGGGACATGTAGGGCATGCAGCCGAGCGCGGTCTCGCCGACCTCGGCGCCGTCGGGGTCGACGGGCAGCTCGCGCCAGCCGAGGACGTCGAGGTCTTCGTCGGCGGCGATGGCTTCGACGGCTTCGCGTGCGGCAGCACGGGCGTCGAGATCCTGAGGCAGGAAGCAGATGCCGGTGGCGAAGGTGGCCGCACCGTCGGGTGCGGACGCCGGTAGTTCGAAGTCGACGACCTCGGTGAGGAGTTCGACGGGCAGCTGGATGAGGATGCCCGCGCCGTCACCGCTATTGGGTTCGGCGCCCGCGGCGCCGCGGTGTTCGAGGTGCTCCAGCGCCGTCAGCCCGTCGGCGACGATGGCGTGCGAACGGCGGCCCTGGATGTCGGTGATCATGGCGACGCCACAGGAGTCTGACTCGTTTTCGGGGTCATACAGACCCTGGCGATCGGGCAATGCCGAAAACAGCATTGGATTGAACCTCCGCAGTCCGGAAAATCTTGGTCCGGGACTGCACCGGCCCGGTTGTCGAGTGTATCAGCGCAGCGGTGGAGCTACCCTCCCAGCAGCGTCGGGACCAGCGGGAACCCAGGAAGATTCCGTACCACCGTCCAGGTGATGGCGGCGACCGCGACCACGACGATCGCGGGCATGGTCATCAGTGGTTGGCCGCGGCGCCATCGCATCAGAAGGAAGGCGGCCAGCAGGGGCAGGCCGACGAGTAGGAAGACGTTGTCGACGACGGCGGCCGCGAAGTCGCCGTGAAGAACGTCGTGGGTCATGCGAAGCCCACCGCAGGCGGGGCAGTTCAGGCCGGTCAGCGCCTTGAACGGGCAGACAGGGAAGACGAAGTCCCGGCTGTGCGGATCGCCGAGTCCGACGTAGGCGAGGCCGCCTGCCAGGACGGCGCCCGTCCCGAGCGCACCGTATAGCCGTCCCCGGCTCGAGGTGGCGCTATGTGCCATCGCGCAGCGGGCGCCCCTCCGGGTCGCGAACCTTGTCGGTGAACAGCAGGACCGCGTCGACGATCCCCCAGACGACGGCGCCGAGGCCGCAGGTGATCAACCCGACGACCAGCTGCGCGATGCCCAGCCCGGTGTAGCCGAGGTAGATGCGGCCAATACCGACCAGACCGAACAAACCGATCAGCTGCAGCAGGCCTGCAACCAATTTGGATTTGTCCGACAGCGGCTCACCCGTGAGCGGATGGCGGCCATAGGGCGCGGCGGGGTCGACGTATGCCGGCGGATATTGCCCCGCCGGTGGCGGGTATTGGTTTTGCGGCCCGTATTGCCCTGGGGGCGGCGGGTAGGGCGGCGGATAGCCAGGCTGCTGCGGAGGCGGTGTTCCACCTTCGTTGCCACTGAACTGCGGCTCGGTCATGGCACTCAGCATGCCAGAGTTGCACGTCCGGTTGTAAGTAAGGAAAACCCGCTAATTGTGAGCGGCGGCGTGGGATCGGGTTCAACACGCCGGTGGCTCGCCGTCGCCGCCAGTTGGATGCATGAGCTCGGCATAAAAAGCGTCTCGTGCTTTTCGGCGGGCCTCACGCGCTTCGCGGTTCTCCCGGCGCTCGGCTTCGACGCGCTGCGCCCGGTTCTGCGACCCCACGAAATTTGGACCTGTGGATAACTCCGTCAGCGATTGCGGCGCAACCAGCGGCGGACGCGTCCGCGGGGCTCCTCAACACGTTCGGGTTCGGCTGGCGCTGGTGTGACCGGGGCTTCGTCCTGGGTTTCGAGAACGCCGGTGCTCGGCTCCTCATCGACGGCCGAATCCGCCTCCTCAACCACCGCTTCTTCCGCCTCGGCGGCTTTTTCTTCGGACGGTTCGGATTCGACGGCTTCTCCTACCGCGGCTTCGGCGTCCTCCGTCTCCGTTTCGTCGGGCTCGGACTCCTCGGCCTCTGCGGCCACCTCATCCGCCACGGCCTCAGCTTCGTCAGCGGCTTCTACCGCCGCCTCGTGCACCTCGGGTGCGGCCTCCTCAGCCTCGGCCGCTTCCTCGCCCTCGACCGCGCCGATGCCGCCAACAGCCTCCGGTTCTTCGCCGTCCTCCGCGACGGCCTCCGGTTCTTCGTCGCTCTCTGGCTCGGGCTCAGGCTCCGGCTCTTCGCTGTCCTCGGACTCCGCCTCCGCTTCGGCCTCTACCTCGTCGGCGACGTCCTCGGCCTCTTCGGCCGCCACGACAGCAGCCTCATGCGCCTCGGGAGCGGCGGCCTCAGCCTCGGCCGCCTCCTCAGGCTCGATGGCGCCCACACCACCGGCGACGGGTTCGGCGACTTCATCGCCTTCGGCCGCGAACTCCTCGGCTTCCGCCAGGTTCTCGGCGGGCACACCGGCCACATCGGCGCCCAGCTCCTCGGCCTCGGCCGAGACTTCCGCCTCGTCGGCTTCCTTGCCGGCCACCGCGAACTCCGCGGCCTCTTCGATGTCCTCCGACGGCGCCTCGGCGACGTCGTAAGCAAGTTGTTCGGCTTCTGTCGCCGCCTCGGACTCCGTGTCGGGTTCGTCGCCGTCGTGGTCCCCAACGGCTTCGGCGTCTTCGTCCTCCGCTTCACCGGCCGCCTTGGCGGCCGCGACGACACCCGTGGTGGCCGCGACCGCCGTCAGCTCCTTGGCGAACGTCTCGACCGAGTCCTCGACCTCGTCGGTCTTCGGCGTACCACGCAGCGACGCCGGGTCCTCGCGGCCCTTGGGCGCCACCATGACGTACACCACCGCGCCGATGAACACGAACGTCGACGTGAACGAGTTGATCCGAATACCCGCGATGTGTGTGGCCATGTCGCTGCGCATCAACTCGACCCAGAACCTGCCGAGGCAGTAGCCCGCCACGTAGACCGCAAACAGCCGACCGTGGCCAATCTTGAATCGTCGATCGATGTAGATCAGCGCCGCGAAAACCAGCAGATTCCAGAGCAATTCATACAAGAACGTCGGGTGGTAGACGTCCACCACCTGCCCTGTCGACACTCCGTTCAGATTGTCGAGCACACCGTTGGCGTCACGTCGCTCATAAATCTCAAGACCCCATGGCAGCGTCGTCGGGCGCCCGAACAGTTCCTGGTTGAAGTAGTTGCCTATCCGGCCGATCGCCTGCGCCAATATGATTCCTGGCGCTATCGCGTCGCCGAACGCGGGCAGCGGAATCCCCTTGCGGCGACATCCAATCCACGCCCCGACGCCGCCTAACGCAACGGCACCCCAGATGCCGAGGCCGCCGTCCCAGATCCGGAACGCTCCGGCAAGCCCCGCGCCGTCGTCACCGAAATATGTCCGCCAGTCCGTCATCACGTGATACAGCCGGCCGCCGATCAGCCCGAACGGCACCGCCCACAACGCGATGTCGTAGATGACACCCGGCTCGCCGCCCCTGGCGGCCCAACGGCGGTCACCAATCACCAGCGCGGCGATGATGCCGACGATGATGAAAAGCGCGTACGCCCGGATCGGCACCACTCCGAGATGCCACACACCCTGCGAGGGGCTCGGAATATAGGCAAGAACTGTCGTTGTCACGCGGTAATCCTCTGCCGCACACCGTCGGCGAGCTCCTCGGTCAGGGCCCGCACCGCTCCAATACCGTCGTTCAACGCCGATACCAACGCCGACCCCACGATGACCCCGTCCGCATAGGCTCCGATCTCCGCTGCCTGCTCGCGGGACCGCACCCCCAATCCGACACCGACCGGAATATCCGACACCGCCTTCACCCGTCGCACCAATTCTGGTGCCGCCACGGACACCGCATCCCGTGCGCCCGTCACTCCCATTGTCGAAGCGGCGTAGACGAATCCGCGCGACGCGCGGACCGTCGTAGCCAGCCGTTCCGGTGTCGACGACGGCGCGACCAGGAAGATTCGGTCCAGATCGTGGGCATCGGACACCGCCAACCACTCGTCGGCCTCGTCCGGAATCAAGTCTGGTGTGATCATCCCGAGCCCACCGGCCGACGCGAGATCACGTGCGAACGCGTCGACGCCCTTCCGTAACACCGGGTTCCAGTACGTCATCACCACGGCACGTCCGCCTGCGTTGCTGATTGCCTCCACCGCAGTCAGCGCGTCCCGAACCCGCACCCCGCCGTGCAATGCGGCTTCTGTCGCTGCAGCGATGACCGGCCCGTCCATTCCGGGATCCGAATACGCGATGCCGACTTCGATGATGTCGCAACCGGATTCGACCATCGCGGTCATCGCCGAAATCGACGTCGGCACATCGGGAAAACCGGTCGGCAGATAACCGATCAGCGCGGAACGCCCCTCGGCGCGGCACGCATCGAACAACGAGGCGAGCCGGCTCATGACTTGCCGTCCAACAGACCGAACCATTTCGCAGCCGTCTCGACGTCCTTGTCACCGCGGCCGGACATGTTCACCAAGATGATCGCCCCGAGGCCAAGCTCCTGACCGAGCTTCAACGAACCGGCCACCGCGTGCGCCGACTCGATGGCCGGGATGATTCCCTCGCTGCGGCACAGCAGCGAGAAAGCATCCATCGCTTCGACATCCGTGATCGGCCGGTACTCGGCACGGCCGGTATCCTTCAGGAACGCATGCTCAGGGCCGACCCCCGGGTAATCCAAACCCGCTGAAATCGAATGCGATTCGATGGTTTGACCGTCCTCGTCCTGCAGCAGATACGAGAACGACCCCTGGAATGCGCCGGGTGAGCCACCGGTGAAAGTCGCTGCGTGCCGCCCGGTTTCGACGCCGTCACCGGCCGCCTCGTATCCCACCAGCCGGACACCCGGATCGTCGATGAACGCGTGGAAGATCCCGATCGCATTCGACCCGCCGCCCACACACGCCGTCACCGCATCGGGGAGCCTGCCTGCCTGGTCGACGATCTGCACCCGCGCTTCCAACCCGATCACCCGCTGGAAGTCGCGCACCATCGTCGGGAACGGGTGCGGGCCCGCCGCCGTGCCGAAGCAGTAATACGTGTTGTCCGCGTTGGTCACCCAATCACGGAACGCCTCGTTGATCGCATCCTTGAGTGTCTTCGAGCCGGCCTCGACGGACACCACCTCCGCGCCAAGCAATCGCATCCGCGCGACGTTCAAAGCCTGGCGCGCGGTGTCGACGGCGCCCATGTAGATCACGCACTCCAGCCCCATAAGCGCACAGGCCGTCGCCGTGGCCACACCGTGCTGTCCGGCGCCGGTTTCGGCGATTACCCGCGTCTTGCCCATCTGCCGCGCGAGCAGCGCCTGCCCCAGCACGTTGTTGATCTTGTGAGATCCGGTGTGGTTGAGGTCTTCTCGCTTCAGGAAGATCCGCGCGCCACCGGCATGCTCGCTGAGCCGGCTGGCCTCGTACAACGGGGACGGCCGACCACTGTAATGGCGTTGCAGCCGGTCCAACTCGTCGAGAAACGCCTGATCCCCGCGCGACTTCTCGTACGCCGCGGTGACCTCCTCTATAACGGCCATCAGCGCTTCAGGAACGAATCGCCCTCCGTAGACACCGAAATGGCCACGGGCATCGGGATCATGCACCGTGGGTTCGGCGACGGCCGCGCTGGAACGTGGCAGCTCAGGGCCTGCGAGATCGGCCATCAATGAATCTCTTCGCGCAAGCGGCTCATCGCCAGTCAGCGTGAAGGTTTCGGGCAGGACGGATGTGTGCCTGCGGTGACCAAATCAGCGACGGCGCTGCGGGGATCGCCACTGGTGACCAGTCCCTCACCGACGAGCACCGCGTCGGCACCCGCGCCGGCGTAGGCGAGCAGATCGGCGGTGCCTCGCACCCCCGACTCCGCGATCCGGATGACATTGCTCGGCAACCCGGGTGCTATGCGCGCGAAGCAATCGCGATCGACGTCAAGTGTCTTGAGATCGCGCGCGTTGACACCGATCACGGTAGCGCCGGCCTGCAGCGCTCGGTCGGCCTCCTCTTCGGTGTGCACCTCGACGAGCGCCGTCATGCCCAGCGACTCCGTGCGGTCGAGCATCGACACCAGAGCCGACTGCTCGAGTGCGGCCACGATCAGCAGCAGCATGTCGGCGCCGTGTGCGCGGGCCTCGTGGATCTGATACGGCCTGACGATGAAGTCCTTGCGCAGCACGGGAATTGACACCGTGGCACGCACGGCGTCGAGGTCGTCCAACGAGCCGTTGAACCGGCGCTGCTCGGTGAGCACGCTGATGATGCGCGCGCCGCCGTCCTCGTATGCACGGGCGAGCTTGGCCGGGTCGGAGATCGACGCCAATTCGCCGCGCGACGGGCTCGCTCGCTTCACCTCGGCGATCACCCCGATGCCCGGTTCACGCAGCGCGGCCATCACGTCCAGCGGCGCCGCCGCGTCCTTGGCCATCTGCTTTATTTCGGCCAGTGGGACGACGGCCTCGCGGGCGGCAACGTCTGCGCGGACTCCCTCGATGATGGAGTCGAGCACGGTCGCCGTCATACCCGTCGCTGTCCTTCCCGTGAGCGCGCTTGATCTTCAACGAAGGGTAGCCGCCAGCAGAGCACCATCTGTCACCGACCCTTGTTGTCCGGATTGGCCGTGTCTTGAGTGGGATCGGAGCCCTCGTCGAGGGCATCCCAGATCATGCGCTCAGACATCGCATCGCCTGGTTCTTCCACCGGCACACTGGCCCGTCGTACATAGCGCGCGGCTCCACCTTTGGCCGCCGAACGCATGAGCATCACCGCGCCTGCCAGCGTGGCCACCGCCGCAACCAACGTGATCACCGCACCCAAGTAGTGCCGCTGCGTGCCGACCAGGTTGGCCACAGGCACATTGGCCAGATGACACGCCCGTACGGCCACATCGCGAATCACCCACAGGCTGATCGCCAGATACGCCATGCCGGCGCTCACGACCCCGACGAGCGTCGCCAGTAACCGCAGCGGCCAGCCACGCACGGCCAGCGCCGCAATCGCGGCCGCCGCCACCAGCAGCGCAAGCGGAACCAGTGCCGTCGACCAGGCTGCACCGTTCAGCGCCGCCGTCTTCGGCTGTCCGAGCCCGTCGAACGACGTCACCTCGACCCACGTCAGCCGCGACGCCGCCCACAGCGCCCCGGCGGCGAGGACGAGCACGAGCTGAGCCAGGCGGATCACGGTTCGGTCAGCGTTTCGGCGGCAGCGATCGCGTTCAGCACAGCGCGGGCCTTGTTGGCCGCCTCGGTGTACTCGTACGGGCCGTTGGAATCGGCCACGACTCCCCCGCCGGCCTGCACATATGCGGTGCCGTTGCGCATCAGCGCTGTGCGGATCGCGATTGCGAAGTCGGCGTTGCCCGCGAAGTCCAGATAGCCGAGCACGCCGCCGTAGAGGCCGCGGCGGGTCAATTCGACCTCCTCGATGAGCTCCATCGCCCGCACCTTCGGCGCACCCGACAAGGTGCCCGCCGGGAAGCAGGCGGTGACGGCGTCCAACGCGGTCTTGTCGTCGGCGAGCTCTCCATGCACCGTCGACACGATGTGCATGACGTGGCTGTAGCGCTCGATGTGGCTGTAGTCCTCGACGCGCACGGTGCCGGGCCGGCAGACTCGCCCCAGGTCGTTGCGCCCGAGGTCGACCAGCATCAGGTGCTCGGCTCGCTCCTTGTCGTCGTGCAGCAGCTCCTTCTCGAGAAGCACGTCTTCTTCCTCCGTCGCGCCGCGCCACCGCGTGCCGGCGATCGGATGCGTCGACGCCCGGCCGTCCTTCACCGTCACCAACGCCTCGGGGCTGGAACCGACGATCGAAAAGTCCAGTCCGCCAGCATCATTGGGGACATTGAGCAGATACATGTAGGGGCTGGGGTTGGATACCCGCAACATCCGGTACACGTCGAGCGGGTCGGCGTCGGTGTCTATCTCGAACCGCTGCGACGGCACCACCTGGAACGCCTCACCGGCCTCGATGTCGCCGACGAGCTTTTCGACGATGCGCGTGTACTCCTCGACCGTGCGCTGCTGGCGGTGCAGCGGCTCCGGCCGGCTGAACGTCGCCACCGTCGAGGGCAGATGCTCGGACAGCGCCGCGGTCATCACGTCGAGGCGATTCACGGCGTCGGCGTAGGCCCAGTCGACGCGCTCCTCGGTGCCGTTCCAGTTCACCGCGTTGGCGATCAGCGTGATGGTGCCCTCGTGGTGGTCGACGGCGGCGATATCGGTGGCCAGAAGCAGCAGCATGTCCGGCAGCCCGAGGTCGTCGACCACAAGCGACGGCAACCGCTCCAGCCGTCGCACCATGTCGTAGGCGAAGAAGCCGACCAGGCCGCTAGACAGCGGCGGCAGTCCCGGCAACGGCTCGGTCTTCAGCAGCTCGAGCGTCGCCGCCAGCGCCTTCAGCGGATCACCCCCGCGGGGTGCGTCCTGGGGCGTCGTGCCAAGCCACACCGCCTCGCCGTCGCGAACCGTCAACGCCGACGGCGCACCCGCACCGATGAACGACCACCGAGACCACGAGCGGCCGTTTTCGGCCGACTCCAGCAAGAACGTCCCTGGCCGGTTGGCGGCCAGCTTGCGGTACGCCGACAGCGGGGTCTCACTGTCGGCGAGCACCTTGCGAGTCACCGGCACCACGCGGTGCTCCGCGGCCAGCGCCCGGAAGTCCTCGCGCGAGGTGGTGATTGCGAGGTTGGCGGTCGTTTGCACTCAGCAATTCTCCCAGACGCGCGCCAGCGGCGACGACGACGTAGGCGTCAGTGGACCCCTCAGCTCGACGGGCGCCTGCGCCATGAACCGCGGCGTACTGCCGCGGTGCTCGTCGGCGGCGTGCACCGTGAACGGGTGAACGACGTACATATCGCCGGGCTCGCCGGTGGCGTGCACCACCGCCCGGTGAGCGCTGGCGTCGCCGACCAGTCGACCCATCTCGGCCAACTCCACCGCGTCGGGCCCGAGCACTCGGGCCACGTCATGGTGTGACCCGGCCCGGATACGCGTCGGTGCGTCGTCTGGGCCGACCTCTGAGAGCAGCGTCAGCAGCAGCACCGTGTGCGGACGGCCGGTCACCGTCCACGACCCGTCGGATTGCGGCGTGTTGGCGTCGATGTGCCATCCCCGATCGTCGTTGGGTGGGGACACCGGGAAGCGCACCGGAACGTTGCCCAATGAGCCTCGGGGCACCCAACCTCCGCCTCCGCATATCGCATCGAGCGCCTCGGCCAGCGTCGGGCTGCGCACCAGTTCGCCGAAGGGGCCTTCGCCGGTCAGGTCGGACGCCCACCGTACGGGTGCCGACCATTGTTCGGGATCGTGAGGTGACAGGCCCAGCTGCCGCCACAGCAGAGCGCGCGCCGCATCGGCGGCACTGCGGGACGCCGCCTGCTCGAGCTTGATGTAGCCGTCGGCCATGAAGGCGTCCAGATCCAGCATCGGGCCGAGGCTCTCATGTAGATGCTTCCCAGGGCCAACGATTTTCGACCTGCGGCGTAGCGTGATGGCCATGAAACGTGGCGACCAGGTAGCCGATTTCGAATTGCCGGATCAGACGGGCAAGGTGCGAAGCCTCACCGAGCTGCTCGCCGGCGGCCCGATCGCGTTGTTCTTCTATCCCGCAGCGATGACGCCGGGCTGCACCAAGGAAGCGTGCCACTTCCGCGATCTGGCATCGGAGTTCGCCGCCGTTGGTGCCAGCCGGGTGGGCATAAGCGCGGATCCCGTTGAGAAACAAGCGGAATTCGCCGATCAGCAGAAGTTCGATTACCCGCTGCTTTCGGATACCGGGGGCACCGTCGCGACACAGTTCGGCGTCAAACGGGGGCTGCTCGGCAAGCTCATGCCGGTCAAGCGGACCACATTCGTCATCGACACCGACCGCACCGTGCTCGACGTGATCGCGAGCGAGTTCAGCATGGATACCCACGCGGACAAGGCGCTGGAGGTGCTGCGCCAGCGGCAGTCGGCATAGTGACCGCCGCCGCCCGCAACAACGTCAACGTCGTCGGACCCGACGACAAGCAGACGATCATGCTGGCGCACGGTTTCGGATGTGACCAGAACTTGTGGCGGTTGGTAGTACCCGAACTTCTTCCGAATTTCCGCGTCGTGCTGTTCGACCATGTCGGCTCGGGCGCAGCTGATCCGGCCGCCTGGGACGCCGAGCGCTACGCATCGCTTACGGGATACGCGGACGACGTTCTGGAGATCTTGACCGAGCTCAACCTGCACGATGTGACGTTCGTGGGCCATTCCGTGGCCTCGATGATCGGAGTCCTTGCTGTCGCGGCCGATCCGAGCCGGTTCGCAAAGTTGGTGCTGCTCACTCCATCCCCCTGCTATATCGACGACGGCGACTACCGCGGCGGCTTTTCCCGGGCCGACATCGACGAACTTCTCGAGTCGTTGGAAAGCAACTACCTCGGATGGTCCCGGGCCATGGCACCGGTGATCATGGGGGCACCAGAACAGCCCGAGCTCGCGGAAGAACTCACCGACACCTTCTGTCGCACCGACCCGGACTGCGCGCGGGTGTTCGCACGCGCGACGTTTCTCTCCGACAATCGGGCTGACCTGCAACGGGTTTCGGTACCGACGCTGGTGATCGAATCCGAGCAGGACTCGATTGCCCCACGCGAAGTCGGGACGTACGTACACGACAACATCGACGGCAGCGAGCTTGTCACGCTGGACACGACAGGCCACTGCCCCCATCTGAGCGCTCCGGAAGCCACCGCCAGGGCGATCGGAGCCTTCGCCGGGGCGACATGAATATCGCCGACCTCTACGAGAACGCGCCGTGCGGATACATTTCTGCAGGGGCCGATCGCCGGATCATCACGGTCAACGCCACGCTGTCGCGATTGCTCGGCTACGAGCCGAGTTCCCTTGTCGGTAAACCGTTTACGGAGCTGTTCGCAGCGGGCGGCCGCATCCACTACGAAACACATTTCGGCCCGCTACTGCAGATGAACGGCGAAATCTCCGGTGTCACTGTCGATTTGATCACCGCCGCTGGCACACGTTTATCGGTACTCATCAGCGCAAACGTCGAACGGGACGCCGAGGGACGCGTCGAGCTCCTGCGGATCGTCGTTCAAGACGCCAGCGATCGACGCTCATACGAGCGGGAACTGCTCGAAGCGCGACGGCAGGCTGAACTCGAGCGCACGCGTAGCCAGGTGCTGGCCCGAACGCTTCAGCGCTCACTGCTTCCGCCGTCGCTGTCGCCGCCGAAGGGTTTGGAGGCAAGCGCGTACTTCCACGCTGCTTCACCCGACGAGGTCGGCGGCGACTTTTACGACTTGTTCCCGTTGTCGTCTCACACGTGGGGGTTCTTCCTCGGGGACGTATGCGGCAAGGGAGCCAATGCGGCCGCGCTGACCTCGCTGACCCGGTACACGTTGCGCGCCGCTGCGGTAATCGACCACGATCCGGTGACGGTGTTGCACAACCTGGACGCCGTGTTCCATCAGGAAGTGCTCAGTGATTCGCTGCGATTCTGCACCGTCATCTTCGGAGTCCTGACTCGGCTCGAGGACGGCTTCGAGGTACACCTCGCGGCCGGAGGGCATCCGCCGGCCCTGCTGCTCACCGACGACGGCGGTGCGCGCTACCTCGAACTTCGTGGCGGTCATGCGATTGGCATCTCCTCCGCGCCGCGGTTCAAGTCGACGCGGATCCGTCTGACGGCCGGCGACACCCTTGTGCTCTACACAGACGGCCTGACCGAGGCTCGGACGGGTGTGGCGAAGGAACGCTATGACGACGAGGACGCCCTGATCGAGTTCGGTTACGCGCATGCCCCCACTACGGCCGCGGCAATCGTGAACGCGATACGTTCACTGCTGGAGGGCCTCGGCGAGGGCGTCGAGGACGATGCCGCTGTCTTGGCGCTGAGTGTGCCGCGGGAGTCCGCGTGACGCCGGTTCTGGAGCTGGTGGACGTCACATTCCGCCGCGACGGCAAGCAGATCATTGACGGCATCTCGCTGACCGTGTACGCCGGCGAGCACTGGGCGTTGCTGGGCCCCAACGGCGCAGGAAAGAGCACGCTGCTTGGCTTCTGCGCGGCCGTCATGTTTCCCACATCGGGGACGGTGCGCATCCTCGGGGAACAGATGGGGCGCGTCGAGCTGGCCCGGCTACGGCATTCGATCGGCCACGTGAATCCGCGGCATCGCCTGCAATACCCGTTGACGGTGCGTGAAGTCGTGCTCACAGGCATCACCGCAACGATCGACGTCCCGATGCGCTGGACGCCGACCGACGAAGAGCGCGACCGCGCCGACGCGATGATCGAAACGGTGGGCCTTTCCCGCAGAGCGGACGACGTCTGGCCGACGCTGTCGCAGGGCGAGCGGGGGCGGACTCTTATTGCGCGCGCATTGATTTCGGAGCCACGGCTGTTACTGCTCGACGAACCCACGACTGGTCTCGACGTGGCAGCGCGTGAGCAACTGCTGGAAACCATCGACACACTCGATGAAACGCATCCCGAGGTGGCGTCGATTCTGGTGACTCATCATCTCGAGGAGCTGCCGACCACCACGACGCATGCGTTGTTGATCGCCGAGGGCCGAACGGTGGCCAGCGGCACCGCACGTCAGACTGTGACGACCGACAACGTCACAGCCGCGTTCGCGCATCCGGTCGACGTTCGTTACGACGACGGCCGGTGGGTGGCCAGGACGAAGGCCACCCGCATCATCGACGTCTAGGTCGTGCCCAGGGTGCCGGCGGTGAAACACGATGTGCGCCCGCCGTCGACGACGAGGTTGGCGCCGGTGATGTAGGCCGCTTCGTCGGACAACAGGAACGCAACGGCCGCCGCGATATCCGGCGGTTGGCCGATGCGGCCCAGTGGGATGGTCGCTTCGTTCTCGGCGCGTTCCCGTGCTGGGTCTGGCGCGGCATCGAATTCAGCTAGCAGCATTGGCGTTTCGGTGGTGCCCGGCGAGACGCTGTTCACCCGAATGCCGTGCGGCGCCAGTTCGGCGGCGAAAGCGCGCGTCATCGCCAGCACGCCGCCCTTGGTCGCGGTGTAGCCGACGTAGCCGCGCTGGCCCAGGATCCCAAGCTCCGAGCCGGTGAGAACAATGGCGCCTTGGCCGGCTGGGACCATGCGCCGCGCGGCCTCGCGCACGACGTAGAAACTGCCGGACAGATTGACGTGCAGCTGCCGCAGCCAGTCGTCGTCGTGTAGCGATATCGCGGGGCCGACGATCGAGATGCCGGCGTTGCTGAAGACGGCCGATACGCGGCCTAGAGTTTCGGCACGCTCGAACGCGGCGGACACTTCGCGAGAATCCGCGACGTCGGTGGGCACGGCGAGCGCGGCGGATCCGGTGGCGCGGCACTGCTCTGCGGCGGCATCCAGCTCGTCACCGGGCAGCGCGACGAGCGCCACGGCCGCACCCTCCTGTGCAAGCCAAATCGCGGTGGCGAGGCCGATTCCGGAGCTGGCACCGGTGACGAGGGCAACGCGATCGGCGAAGCGAGACATCGTCACAGTCTGAGGTCTCGACGACGTCTGCGCCGATGATGCCTATTCGGGCGCCAGCAGCACGTCGGCGTCGAAACAGGTGTGGTCGCCGGTGTGGCACGCCCCGCCGACCTGATCGACCTCCAGCAGCACGGTGTCTCCGTCGCAATCCAGCCGCACAGAGTGCACGTGCTGGGTGTGGCCCGACGTCTCGCCCTTGACCCAGTGCTCTTGGCGCGAGCGCGAGTAGTAGGTGGCTTTGCGGGTTTCGAGCGTGCGGGCCAGCGCGATGTCGTCCATCCACGCGACCATCAGCACCTGCCCGGTGCCGCGCTCCTGTGCCACGGCGGTGACCAGCCCGTTGGCGTCGCGTTTGAGCCGCGACGCGATGCCTGCGTCGAGCGTCATTACCGCACCACGATCCCTTCCGCCGCCATCGCCGCCTTCACCTGGCCGATCGTCAGCTCCCCGAAGTGGAACACGCTGGCCGCCAGCACGGCATCGGCACCTGCAACAACCGCCGGCGCAAAATGTTCCACCGCACCCGCACCGCCGCTCGCGATCACCGGCACGGAGACCGCGCCGCGGACCGCACGCAACATCTTCAAGTCGAATCCGGCCTTGGTGCCGTCATAGTCCATGGAGTTGAGCAGGATCTCCCCCACGCCGAGTTCCGCACCGCGCGTTGCCCACTCCACGGCGTCGATGCCGGTGCCCTGGCGCCCGCCGTGGGTGGTGACCTCCCAGCCCGACGGTGTCGGCGGGTCCCCTTGTGGCACGGTGCGCGCGTCCACCGACAGCACGATGCACTGCGAACCGAATTGGCGCGACAACTCGGCCAACAACTCCGGGCGGGCGATCGCGGCGGTGTTGACCGACACCTTGTCGGCGCCGGCGCGAAGCAGCGCGTCGACGTCAGCGACAGACCTGACTCCACCACCGACGGTCAACGGGATGAAAACCTGTTCGGCAGTGTGCTTGACGACTTCGAGCATCGTCGCGCGGCCCGACGACGACGCGGTCACGTCGAGAAACGTCAGCTCATCGGCGCCCTCTGCGTCGTACCGCGCGGCAAGCTCGACGGGATCGCCTGCGTCGCGCAGGTTTTCGAAGTTGACCCCCTTGACCACCCGGCCGGCGTCGACGTCGAGACACGGGATGATGCGCACCGCGACATCCATCAGTAGCTCTCCGGATCGCCGACGGTGTAAAGGATCTCCATGATCTCGCTGTGCACTCCCGGAAGCCCGGCTAGCACTGACTTCGACTCGGTTGTCCAGTCGTTGCCCTGCAGATCGGTGACGATCCCGCCTGCGGCGCGGATCAGTGCCACGCCGGCCGCATGGTCCCACACATGGTGACCGAAACTGATTGCAGCGCCGAGTATTCCGGCTGCAGTGTAGGCAAGATCGACTCCCGTCGCGCCGTGCATTCGCATCCGGTTGCAGTGGCGGCTGAGGTGTTCCAGTAGCGCTATCCGGTATCGGCCGGGGAACCGTCCGCGTGAGTCGACGTTGAACGTGCCCGTGCCGACCACGCAATCCCCCAGGCTGGCCGGCTCCAACGGTGGCTGCGCGACACCGTTGAAGTGCAACGGTTTTCCCACCACCGCGGTGTAGCGCTGGTCGGTGAACGGCAGCCAGGTCAGGCCGGCGACCGGTTCGCCGTCGCGCAGCAGCGCAAGCAGGATCCCCGCTGTTGGCAGGCCCGCGGCGTAGTTGAACGTGCCGTCGATCGGGTCGAGCACCCAGACCAGCGGCGAATCGACATCCGCGCCGCCGAACTCCTCGCCGTGCACCTCGATACCGGTCTGTTCGCTCAGAGCCTTGACCACCTGCCGTTCGATGGCCAGGTCGACTTCGGTGGCGAAATCGTTGCCCTTCTTCTGGACGGCCGAATCGGCGCGATGGCCCTCGACGAACGGCTTGGCCGCGACGTCCAGGATCTCGGCGGCAGTTGCGACCAGCGCGTCGAGGTCCGCGGCGTCGGGCGCCATTACTCGCCTACCGCAGCCAGCGCTTCTGGCAGTGTGAATCGCCCGGCGTACAACGCCTTTCCGACGATCGCACCCTCCACCCCGCGGTCGACCAGCGTGGCGATCGCCCGCAGGTCGTCGAGGCTCGACACCCCGCCGGAAGCAATCACCGGCGCGTCGGTGCGCTCGGTGACCTTGGTGAGCAGCTCGAGGTTCGGTCCGTTGAGGGTGCCGTCCTTGGTGACATCGGTGACGACGAATCGTGAACACCCTTCGCGGTCAAGGCGTTCCAGCACATCCCACAGATCACCGCCGTCGGTTTCCCAGCCACGGCCGCGCAGGCGGTGCTCGCCGTCGACGATCTTGACGTCCAGACCGACGGCCACCTGATCGCCGTGCTCGGCGACGACCTTGGCGCACCACTGCGGATTCTCCAGTGCCGCAGTGCCGAGGTTGACTCGTGCGCAACCCGTAGCGAGTGCGGCTTGCAGTGACTGGTCGTCGCGGATGCCCCCCGACAGTTCGACGGCGACGTCGAGTTTGCCGACGACTTCGGCGAGCAGTTCACGGTTGCTGCCACGGCCGAACGCCGCGTCCAGGTCGACGAGGTGGATCCACTCGGCGCCGTCGCGCTGCCACGTCATGGCGGCGTCGAGCGCGGAGCCGTATTCGGTTTCGCTGCCGGCCTGGCCCTGCACGAGGCGCACGGCGCGGCCCTCGACCACGTCGACCGCGGGAAGAAGTACTAGTGACACGGGCTCAACCTAAAGGTCCCTGACCCAATTGCCCAAAAGCGCGGCGCCCGCGTCGCCGCTCTTCTCTGGGTGAAACTGGGTCGCGGACAGGGGCCCATCCTCGACCGCGGCCAGGAACGGCACATGATGCGTCGCCCAGGTCAGCAGCGCGTCGGGATTGCCCTCCCACTGCTGGGCGGCATAGGAGTGCACGAAGTAGAACCGTGTGTCGGGATCGATTCCCCTGAACAGGCGGGTGCCCTCCGGTGCGTCGACGACATTCCACCCCATGTGCGGGATCACCGGGGCATCCAACCGGACCACGGCACCTGGCCATTGGCCGCAACCCGTCGTCTCCTGGCCGAACTCCACACCGCGGGCGAACAGGATCTGCATCCCGACACACACACCGAGAACGGGCCTGCCCGCGGCAACGCGATCCGCGATGATCTTGTCGCCGTTGATTTTCCGCAGCCCGGTCATGCACGCCTCGAACGCGCCGACGCCGGGGACGACCAGCCCGTCGGCGTTCATCGCGGCATCGACGTCGGCGGTCACCTCGACGTCGGCGCCCACGCGCTGCAGCGCCCGCTGCGCCGAGCGCAGGTTTCCCGACCCGTAGTCGAGGACGACGACTTTCGCTGTCACAGCGTGCCTTTGGTGGACGGCACGCCCGTAACTCGCGGGTCGTATTCGACGGCCTGGCGCAGCGCGCGGGCGACGGCCTTGTACTGCGCCTCGGTGATGTGGTGCGGGTCGCGGCCGTAGATCGTCCGCACGTGCAGCGCGATGCGGGCGTTCATCGCGATGGTTTCGAAGACGTGCCGGTTGACGACCGTGTGGTACGGCACCTCGGAGCCGGCGATCGTGGTGTGCAGCAGGTGTTCCGGCTCGCCGGTGTGCACACAGTACGGCCTGCCGGAAACGTCGACGGCGGCGTGGGCCAGCGTCTCGTCCATCGGAATCCACGCGTCGCCGAAGCGGCGGATGCCCTTCTTGTCGCCGAGCGCCTGACCCAAGGCCTGCCCCAACACGATCGCGGTGTCCTCGATGGTGTGGTGACCCTCGATATCGACATCGCCCGCCGCTTTGATGCTCAGGTCGAAGCTGGCGTGGCTGCCCAACGAGGTGAGCATGTGGTCGTAGAACGGCACGCCGGTGTCGACGTCGACGACCCCGGTGCCGTCGAGGTCGAGCTCGACGACGATGTCGGATTCCTTGGTCTTGCGTTCGATCTTCGCGGTGCGGCTCACGGTGCTCCTACTGATACGAGTTCGGTGGCGGCCAGGCGAGCGCTGGCGGCCAGCAGCGCGTCGTTCTCCTCGGCCAGGCCAGTGGTGGCACGCAGATATCCGGGGATGCCGACATCGCGGATCAAGATGCCGGCGTCGAGGTAGCGCTGCCAGGTCGCGGGCGCGTCGGCGAATTCACCGAACAACACGAAGTTGGCATCGCTGGGGATCACTCTAAAACCCATGCCGGTCAACGCTTCTGTGACACGTTCGCGCTCGGCGATCAGCTTCGCGACGCTGCCGAGCGTGTCGTCGGCGTGCCGCAACGCAGCGCTCGCGGCAGCCTGCGTGACGCTCGACAGGTGATACGGCAACCGCACCAGCAGCATCGCGTCGACGACGGCGGGCGCGGCGATGAGGTAGCCCAGCCGGCCGCCCGCGAACGCGAACGCTTTGCTCATGGTGCGGGTGACGACGAGCTTGGTCGGATACTCGTCGATCAGCTTGACCGCGCTGGGCTGTGACGAGAACTCGCCGTAGGCCTCGTCGAGAATCAAGATGCCATTGTCCTGGGACGACAGGGCGTCGAGCAGGCGGCGCAATTCGTCGAGCGAAACACTTTGCCCCGACGGGTTGTTGGGGCTGGCGACGAACACGATGTCGGGGGTGTGCTCCTTGATGGCCTGCACCGCGACGTCGGCATCGAGGCTGAAGTCGTCGGCCCGGTTGGCCACCAACCATGCTGTTTGCGTGCCGTCGGAGATGATGGGGTGCATCGAATACGACGGCACAAAGCCGATGGCGCTGCGGCCGGGGCCGCCGAACGCCTGCAACAGCTGCTGCAGGATCTCATTGGAACCGTTTGCGGCCCAGAGGTTTTCAACCGACAACGGTGTCCCCGTCTGCGCGCTCAGGTACGCGGCCAGGTCGGTGCGCAAGGCCACCGCGTCGCGATCGGGATAGCGGTGCAGGTCGCCTGCTACCGCGTGGACCGAGGCCGTCACATCGTCGACGAGGGCCTTCGTGGGTGGATGCGGGTTCTCGTTGGTGTTCAGCCGCACCGGAACCTGCAGTTGCGGTGCGCCGTACGGCGATTTGCCGCGCAGGTCGTCCCGCAGCGGCAGATCGGCCAACGTCACGTTCTTGCCGATTGTCACCGCTCGAACCTCCGCCGCACCGCTTCGCCGTGGGCGGGCAGATTCTCGGCCTGCGACAGCGTGATGACGTAACCCGAGACGTCTTTCAAGGCGGCCTCGTCGTATTCGACGACATGGATCCCCTTGAGGAACGTCTGAACGGAAAGCCCACTGGAATGGCGGGCACAGCCGGCCGTAGGCAGTACGTGGTTGGAGCCCGCGCAGTAGTCGCCGAGGCTCACCGGGGCGTACGGGCCCACGAATATCGCGCCGGCAGAACGGATGCGGGACGCCACGTCTGCAGCGTCGGCGGTCTGGATCTCGAGATGCTCTGCGGCGTAGGCATTCACGACGCGGACACCGGTGTCGAGGTCGTCGACGAGCACGATCGCGGACTGCTTACCCGTCAGCGCGGCCGTCACGCGCTCTCGGTGCACCGTTGTCTCGAGCTGGTTGCCGACTTCGCGATCGGTGAGGTCGGCGAGCCGCTCGTCGACGGTGACGAGCACGCTCGCGGCCATCTCATCGTGTTCGGCTTGGCTGATCAGATCGGCGGCCACGTGCGCCGGATCCGCGGTGTGGTCGGCGAGGATTGCGATCTCGGTGGGACCGGCCTCGGCGTCGATACCGACCTGCGAACGGCAGATCCGCTTGGCGGCGGTGACGTAGATGTTGCCGGGGCCGGTGATCATGTCGACCGGGGCCAATTCGGAGCCGTCGGTGTCGGTGCCGCCATATGCCAGCAGCGCGATGGACTGCGCACCGCCCACTGCCCACACCTCGCCGACACCGAGCAGTCGGGCCGCGGCGAGGATCGTCGGGTGCGGCAGTCCGCCGAATGCAGCCTGCGGCGGGCTGGCGATCACCAGCGAGTCCACGCCCGCGGTCTGCGCGGGCACGACGTTCATCACCACGCTTGACGGGTAGACGGCGTTGCCGCCCGGCACGTAGAGGCCGACCCGCTCGACCGGCACCCAGCGTTCGGTGACCGTCGCGCCCGGCGCCAGCGTCGTCGTGGTATCGGTGCGCCGCTGATCGGCGTGCACCGCGCGGGCCCGCTCGATGGCGACCTCGAGCGCGGCGCGCACGTCGGACGGCAGGGCTTCGAGTGCGGCGTCCAGTTCGCCCGCGGGCACTCGGACCGTGGCTGGGCGGACCCCGTCGAACGATTCGCCGTACTCGAGGGCTGCTTGCACACCCCGTTCGGCGACCGCGTCGACGATTGGGCGGACCGTGGGCACCACCGAGTCCACGTCGACCCCGCCCCGCGGCAGCGCGGCGCGCAACTGGGCGGCAGACAGCGACGTGCCACGCAGGTCGATTCGGGACATCTGGAAAGCGGCCATCTAGCCGATTGTCCCTGATCGGCGCGATCGAACAAAAATTGATTACCGATCTTCGAAAGTCCGCTTGATGATTGCGGCAGCCTTGTCCATGCCCTGATGCAGCGGCTGGGCCAGCTCGTCAGGGAGCAGATCGCGCGACCAGACAAACCTGCAGCGTCCGGGGCCTTCGGCGATGATCTGCATGACGGCGTTGTCGTGCTCGGGCCGCAGCGTGTCCCCGATCACGGAGTAGACGATCCTTCTGGCCGCGTCATCGAGTGTGACCAGGCGCTCGCGGGCGATCAGGCCGTCTGCGAACGTCACGACGCGGGTCACGCCCTGCGCGAGGGATGACAGTACGTGTCCGCGGGCCATGCCGACCGGGCCGTTCTCCCAATCGCCGACGACCTTCCATACCCGCTCAGCGTCGGCCTCGATCTCGAATTCTGTGCGAATGGATGCCATACCCACAGCCTCGCCGCCGTCCGCAGCGAGGTCTTGAAGATTCTTGCGGGGATCTGTCGGTGGCCGTGGCTAGCGTCGGGTTGTGCTTTCGACGGTGACGCTGGCGGCCAGTCCGGAGTTCGCCGTGAGGACTTGGCGGTGTCGGCCACCAGACGTTGGTTGCTCGCCGATCGAGCGACCGATCCAGGCACGGCTTGTCCTAGTGCGGGCCGGCCGGTTCCGGCGCCGGGGGTCCGATGGCTGGACGGACCTCGACCAGACCGTCGGTTATCTGGCCACAGCCGGTGAAGAAGAGCAGTTCGCGCATCCTCATGGCGGCGACGTCTGCACGTCCGTGCAATTGACCTCGTCGGCGTGGGGACAGTTGGCGGGCGAGCCCGATTCCGTCTTCTCGGAGACGTTCTATGTCGATGCGCGCACCGAGCTGGCACATCGACGGATGTTGGCGGTCGGCTCGACGGACGTCGACTACCGGCTCGCGGAGGAACTGCTGCGGCTGCTGGCGGCGGCTTTGCGGGCGAACCGGCGCATGCCGGCCCGAGATGCACCCGGGCCGTTCGACGCGCGACTGGTGGAGCGAGCGCGGGCCGCGATCCACGATGGGCATCCGGCCGCTCGGGGACTGTTTCCGCTCGCGGAGTTCGTCGGCGCATCCCCGTATCGGTTGAGCAGGGCCTTCCCGCTACATCTGGGGGTGTCATTGACCAAGTACCGCAACAGGTTTCGGGTAGGCCGGGCATTCGACGCGCTGGAAAGGGACGAGTCGAACCTTGCCGACATTGCTGCGTCCCTCGGATTCTCGGACCAGGCGCATTTCACTCGTGTCATGCGTGCACAGGTCGGCTGGACACCGACGGCAGTCCAGCGGGCATTGCGTGAGCGGCCGACGGACTAGATTCATGCCCATGAAGGCCAAAGATCACCCGAACAACGCGCCAGGCGTGCCCATGATCTTCCCGCCGGCGGTGGAGAAGTTTCAGGTCAAGTACTTCAACCCGATGATCAAGCCGATCGCGCGTTTTCTGCCGGGGATGGCGACGATCAAACATCGCGGCCGAAAGTCCGGCAAGCAGTACGAGACCATCGTCACCGCGTACCGCAAAGGCAATGTGATCGCGATTGCGCTGGGGCACGGGAAAACAGACTGGGTCAAGAACGTGCTAGCGGCCGGGGAGGCCGACCTGCACTTCATCCGGAAAGACGTGCACCTGGTCAATCCCCGCATCGTGCCGGCGGGCGGAGATCCAACGGGGCTGCCGTCGATGGCGCGGATGCAGGCCAAGAGGGTCGCCACCTTCGTCGCCGATATCGCTTGACCGCGCTGACAAACTGACTCCATGGCGTGGCAGGTCTGGCTGACGTTCTTCGGTGCGGCGATCGCGATCAGCGTGTCGCCGGGCGCGGGCGCCATCCAGTCGATGGCGACCGGCCTGACTTGCGGTGTCCGCCGCGGCTACTGGAGCATTCTCGGGCTTGAGATCGGCTTGATGCTGCAGTTGGCGCTGGTCGCGGTCGGGCTGGGCGCGGCCGTCGCGAACTCGATCCTGGTGTTCAACATCATCAAGTGGATCGGCGTCGCGTACCTCGTCTATCTCGCTGTGCGGCAATGGCGCACTGCGACCGTCGACCTGCGCGAGCAGATCGGCAAGGCGGTGGACGGCGGCCGGGTCTCGTTGGTGGTGCGAGGTTTTCTCGTCAACGCCACGAACCCGAAGGGCCTGGTGTTCTTCCTCGCGGTACTTCCGCAGTTCGTGGTGCCGACGGCGCCGCTGCTGCCGCAATACCTGGCGATCGGCGTCACGATGGTTGCCGTCGACCTCGTCGTGATGGGCCTCTACACCGGCTTGTCGGCGCGGCTGCTGCGGTGGCTGCACACCCCGCGCAAGCAAACGGTGATGAACAGGGTGTTTTCGGGGCTGTTCGCCGCCGCGGCCGTCGTGCTGTCGCTGGTGCGCCGCGGCGCCGCAACCGCGTAGGCCGCCGTCTCACGTTTACGCGACGCGGTACGTCTACTGGTTATGACGCCTGAAGAAATTCGCGAGAAGCTCCTCGGTGCGTGGTCGCTGGTGAGCTGGCAATCGTTCTCCGATGGCGGGTCGGCGCAGTATCCGCTCGGCGAAAACGCCGTCGGCCAACTGGTTTACGACGCGACCGGCCGTGTCTGCGCTCAGCTTGTTCGGGCAGGGCAGCGCCGGTTCGACAGCGATGACTGGCGCAAAGCCACGCCCGACGAGATGATCGCCGCGTGGCCCGGCTACTTCGGCTACTTCGGCACCTTCACCATCGATGCCAGGGATGCCGCGGTGACGCATCACATCGAGGCCGGATGGTTTCCGAATCTCGCTGGGACTGACCAGGTTCGCCACTACCGGTTCGATGGCGACGAGTTGGTGCTCGACGCCGATACCGCCTGGGACAAGGTCCGGATCATCTGGAGACGGGTGCCGTCGGTCCGCCGCTAACTGCGAATGAAGACCGTCTTGCCAGTCATCGCCGGCCACGCCGTCGGAGCATCCTGCCACGGCACGACGCGATCCACCGCGGGCATCAGATCGCAACCAGCAGAAAGCAATTCGATGATGTCGGGTATGACGGCACGCGCGTTGACGCGCCCCGTCACGAAGTGCACGCCGCGTGTATACATCGAAAGAAGCGGCATCTCGACCTTGCCCTGGTAGTAGATCCCGGTGTCGGTGCACACACCGTCCGGCCACGTCGCGCGCAATGCCGCCGACAGCAATTCGGGGTCGGCCGAGGTATGCACGGTGAGCGGGTACGAATCCCAGGACTTGTCGGGCACTCGCCGGTCGTGCACTGTGGCGCCGAGCTTTTCGGCCGCGGTCAGTCGCTGCGGGTCGGTATCGACGTAATCCACCTGCGCGCCATACGCGGCCGCGAATGCCGCCGCATACAAGCCGATCGAGAGCCTGCCGACGACTAACACGCGGCGGTCGGACGGCTCGAGCGCGGCCAAATCGTCGCGGTACGGACCGACACCGCGCCAGCCGTCGGGAATGTTGTCCGACAACGACGCGACCGCGATCGGGTCGACGCCGGCAGGGACGGGCACCAGCATCGCATCCGCATACGGCACCAACACCAGGTCCGCCATGAAACCGCCGCCGTCCAGCCCGGCCAACGGCGCCATGCCATACATCGCCATCAACGGCAACGACGCGCATGACCCCGTGACTCCACGGCGACACGCCGGACAGGCTCCACAGCTGATCTGAAATGGAACGACCACCCGATCGCCCACCCGCACATCGCGGACTGCCTCGCCGACGGCCACGACCTCGGCGACACCCTCGTGTCCCACGGAATGCCCCGGCGGCATCGGCAGGCGTCCTTCGGCTACCGCCACGTCCAGGTCGCAACATGCGACCGCGAGCGGCCGGACGATCGCCTGCTCCGGACTGGTGATTACCGGGTCGGGCGCCTCGCGCCAGGCATAGTCACCGGCCGCCTCGAACATCAGCTGCTGCATAACTGGACCTTTCTTTAGCGACCTTTCAAGTATTCTTGAGTGACCATTCAAGTAAAGTCAAGGCATGCCCCGCCCTGATCGGAGTCGCGCCGCACTGGTCGACACTGCGGCCCTGCTGTTCCGCAGACAGGGCTATGCCGCGACCGGGGTGAACCAGATCCTGGATGCGGCCGACGTCAAAGCAGGCTCGCTGTACCACCACTTCCCCAACGGCAAACAGGAACTTGCCGCTGCCGTTGTGGACACCGTCGGCGGCGGCATCGAGCGGCGGCTGCGCACGTTCCTCGACAGCGGAGCGCCGGTCGCCGACATCGTCGACGGGTGGATCGAGCTACTGACGGCGGGCCTCGCCTCTGACCAGCGCGACGGCTGCCCCATCGAACCGATCGCCACCGAGTCGGTGAATGCCAGCCCCCAGGTGCGCGACGCGTCGGCTCGCGCCTTCGAGGGCTGGTGCCTAGCCGTCGCGGACCGGCTGCGCGCGGACGGCTGGCAGGACGCCGACGCCACCCAGACCGCTCTGGCCGTCATCGCCCTGATCGAGGGCGCGCTGATTCTCTCCCGCATCTCTGGTGATGCCGCTGCACTCAATGCCGCAAGAGGCGCTTCGCGCACGCTGCTCCGTGGATCGGAAAGCACCGGATCGGCATAGCCGCCGTTGCCTGCACATTGTCAGCCGATCGGCCGACAACAAAATTTGCTCGGACGTTAATTTGCGCTTTGCGGTCCGGGCGTTGTCGACGTTGCTGGAATCGACTTGGCTATTTGCAGAACTCTGCGATTGTGCCGTTCGCTGAGTCCGCATCTTTCAGGCGCGCAGCTTGAGCAGGCTCAGAGTTTTGGGCGCCGGCAGTCGCTGCGGCGCCGATGTCCATCAAGGTGTTGGCGAACTTGCGAGTGGCATCAGCCAAATCGGTCGGTGTTGCCGGATCGAGCCGAGCCAACAGATACTCGCCGCCGTTGAAGAGCGCGACTCGAGCGTTGGCGGCTACCGCGAGCGAACCCGTGACATCGTTCGGTCCGCCTTCGGGCTGCAAGTTCGTATTCAGCGAGACGCCTCGGCGAACAACATCCATTGCGCCACATATCTTGACCTTGGCGTCTGCACGCTGGGTATCGCTATATGACGGCGCAGAGGAACGATTGTCCATCGAACGAAATAACGCCCAGCCCCCCAATCCCACGGCGACGACGGCTATCAGCAAAGTTATGAGGGATAGCGCACGGCCGCTGCCTTGCGAGGCGGGCTGAAGTCGGCCTTGGGATGGTTCGCTCGATCTTGAGTCTGGCATTGGGCGATAGTAACGGCGAGGCGGACCCATTTGGTCATCGGCGCACGCAAGTCCGCAATCCCGGCGCCCGATTGGCGACACGAAATAGTTTGTTTTTCAATTTCTTCGGAGTTGCTGTGTTCCGCGCGGTCTTGGTGACAAGATGTTGCTCACCTGAAGTGGTTAATTCGCTCGTAACACAAGTTCCAGGGGAAAGGGTCCGGCAATGGCAATTGCCAAGCAGAAGAAAACGATGATCACCGCGGCGATGGCCGCCGGTGTTCTCGTCGCGGGTGGAACAACTGTTGTCACGGAAGAAAACGCGGTCCCGGTCGCCAAGCCGGTTCCTCACGTATCGGTCGCGTCCCCGAACGTGGCGTTGATGGCCACACCGAACAGCCTTTTCGATGCGGTCGCCAGCGTGCTCTCGACGGGTGGCGGCTCGACGGCAGGCAGCGCGTCAGGAGCAAGCGGCGGCGGTGGCTCCGTCGGACTTCCTGTTGCGGCGGCCGCGACGAGCGGCGGTTCAAGCGGCGGCAGCGGTGGTTCGGTGTCCCTATTCGGAGCGCAAACGATCCTTCCCACATCCTCAGGCGCGTCCACCGGTGGCGGCGGCTCCGTAGCCAGGTTCAGCACGTTCGCGGCGCCGACCTCTAGCGGCCCGTCACTGTTCGGGGCGAGCGATCCCTCGGCCTCCAGCCTGGCATTCACGCCGACCGCAGCCACGCTGGTGGGCCCCTCCGATTTGGGCAGCCTCATCGGCGCCATCGTCGGAATCTTCGTCAGCGACGGCACCGCCGAACACCCCGACGCCGGGCTGCTGATTGGCAACGGGTTCAACGGCGGGCCGGGTCAAAGGGGCGGCAATGCGGGCTTTCTGATCGGCAATGGCGGCAACGGTGGCGCCGGAGTGGCCGGCATCAACGGCGGAAATGGCGGCAACGGCGGTAACGGCGGCATCTTCGGTAATGGCGGCGCTGGTGGCGCTGGCGCGTCCGTCGTCACCGCTGACACCACCGCGCAAGCCGGCAACGGCGGCGCGGGCGGCAGCTCATTTGGTTTCGGCAACGGCGGCGCGGGCGGTGCCGGCGGCACCGCGACGAGTGGTACCGGCGCCGCGAATGGCGGCGCAGGCGGCACCGGCGGTAACGGCGGCTTCTTCATGGGTAATGCCGGCGCCGGCGGCGCGGGCGGTTCCGCAACCAGCGTCGACGGTACGGCTAGCGGCGGCGCAGGCGGTACCGGCGGCGGCGCCGGTGGCCTTGGCGACGGCGGCGCAGGCGGCGCGGGGGGCGCAGCGAGTAGCGCCACCAACACAGCCAACGGCGGCACCGGCGGCACGGGCGGCAACGGGCTGGGCTTCGGCGCCGGCGGCGCAGGCGGCGCAGGCGGCGGCGCCGTCACTGCCACCGGCACTGCGAATGGCGGCGACGGCGGAAACGGCGGCACCACCGGCATCCCCGGGTTCAACGGCGCCACGGGTGGCGGCGGCGGAGCAGGTGGCGCCGGCGGAACAGGGACGAGCACCGGAACCGGCGACGCGACCGGCGGCAACGGCGGGACCGGTGGCGGCTCCGGCTTCATCGGAAACGCGGGCGCTGGCGGCACCGGAGGCTCGGCCACCAGCGTGGGCGGTTCAGCCACCGCGGGCAACGGCGGCACCGGCGGTAATGCGCTCACCGTCGGCAACGGCGGTGCCGGCGGCGCCGGTGGAGGCGCTACTGCCTTGGGTGACGCCACGGCAGGCAATGGCGGGAACGGCGGCAACGGCGGCATCATCCAAAACGCAGGCGATGGCGGCGGCGGCGGAGCAGGCGGTGCCGGTGGCGCGGCGAGCAGCACCGGAACCGGCAACGCGACCGGCGGTACCGGCGGAACGGGCGGCGATGCCGGTGGGCTCGGAAACGCCGGTGACGGCGGTAGTGGCGGCTCGGCCGGCGCGGTGACCGGTGCGGCCAACGGCGGCGACGGCGGCAAGGGCGGCCAGGTGGTCGGCGTCGGTAATGGCGGCGACGGCGGTAACGGCGGCACCGGCTTCTCCACCAGCGGTCCCGCGACTGGCGGCAACGGCGGCAACGGCGGCAACCCGGGCGTCATGGGCGGCGTCGGCGGTAACGGCGGTAACGGTGCCGACGGAATCAGCGTCACCAATACCGGCACCGGTGGCACTGGCGGCAACGGCGGCAACGCCGGAGCAACGGGCGTCGGCGGTAACGGCGGCAATGGCGGTAATGCCGGCGGCACCACCGCGACAGGCGGCCACGGCGGCACGGGCGGCCAGAGCGGCGCCGGCAACCCCGGTCGTCCGGGTGGATCGGGCGGCAGCGCGACCGCCACGACCGGACCGGGCACCGGCGGCACCGGAGGCAACGGCGGCAACGGCGGCTTCAACGCCCCCGGCGGCGCCGGCGGCAACGGCGGCTTCGGCGTCGGCACACCGGGCACCGGTGGCAACGGCGGCAATGGCGGTCACCCGGGTGGACCGGGTGGGACCGGCGGTGCCGGCAGCACTACCAACGGCAGCGACGGCGCCAACGGGTAGCAGCCTCACTGCATCGAGCCCCCCACCGGCCGGGTGGGGGGCTCGATCCCGTTCTAGAGATCCAGGCCGATGTCGAGCACGCGAACCGAGTGGGTGAGCGCGCCGACAGAAAGATAGTCGACGCCGGTACCCGCATACTCGGCCGCGGTATCGAGGGTCAGCCCGCCCGACGACTCGAGTTTGGTTTCGGGCGCACGCGCGTCGCGGCGCTGCACCGCGATTTGTGTCTCCCAAACCGGAAAGTTGTCCAGCAGAACAAGTTCCACGTCTTCGGCGAGGATGTCGTCGAGCTGTTCCAGTGAGTCGACCTCGACTTCGCACGCCAAATCCGGCGCGGCGGCACGCACCGCGCGCAAAGCCTCCACCACCGAACCGGCCGCGGCCACGTGGTTGTCCTTGATCAGCGCCGCATCACCGAGACCCATGCGATGGTTCTCGCCGCCACCGACGCGGACCGCATATTTCTGCAGAGCCCGCAGGCCGGGCAGCGTCTTGCGGGTGTCGCGAACCTTCGCCTTCGTACCCGACACCGCCTCAACCCATGCCGCCGTCGCCGTCGCGATACCCGACAGGTGGCATACCAAGTTCAGCATGGTCCGCTCGGCGGTCAATAGGCCCTGCGTCGGCCCATCGACGATCAGCACCACCCCGCCGGCATCCAGCCGTGTGCCGTCTTCCACACGTTGTTTGATCCTGTAGCCGTCGGGACCAAGAACCTCGTCGAGCACCAAGAGTGCGATATCGACGCCGGCGATCACCCCGGGTTCACGGACAACCATCGACGCAGTGGTCGTCACTTCGGCGGGCACGGTGGCCAGCGTGGTGACATCGGGACCGTAACGCAGATCCTCCTCCAGGGCGCGCGCGATCACCCTGCGGGCCTCGGTCAGCTCGTCGGCGGTCAGCTCCATCAGCAGCACACCGCCGCGGGCACCAGGCTGCGCGCCAACGATGGGTCGGTGCCGGGGTAGTCCGAGCGATGATGGCAACCTCGAGACTCTGTGCGGGCCAACGCGGCCGCGGCGACGGCACAGGCTGTCGTCGTCAATGCGACATCCTCGAAGTCGTTGCGGGAGCGCAGTTCACGCGGTGTCGCGGCGTCGAGTTCGAGCGCCAGCCGCCGCAGACCGTGCCCATCGCGCACCACCGACGCGTCGCGCGTCATCGCCCGCTGCAGCTCGGCCCGGGGCAGGGCTCGACGCGTGACCGGATCGGGAGCGGCGGCATGGCTGGGTCCGGCGTCCACGGCATGCTCAGCGGCGGCCTTCCCGGCACGTCCGCCCACCACAAGGCCCTCGAGCAGGCTGTTGGACGCCAGCCGGTTGGCGCCGTGCATGCCGGTGCGCGCCACCTCGCCGGCAGCGAACAACCCTGCAAGTCCGGTGCGGCCATGCACATCGGTGATCACGCCGCCGCAGCTGTAATGCGCACCAGGCACGACCGGGATGGGTTGGCGGGTCGGATCGATCCCGGCAGCGTGACATGCGGCGGTCACGGTCGGGAAGCGCCGCTCGAAGCCGTCGATGCTGCGCGCGTCGAGGTACACACACGGATCGCCGGTCTCGGCCATGCGAGCGTCGATCGCGGCCGCGACGACATCTCGCGGAGCGAGATCACCCATCGGGTGCACGCCTGCGGTCACCGAGTTCCCTTGGGCGTCAACAAGAATTGCGCCCTCGCCGCGAATGGCTTCGGTGATCAACGGCCGTCGACCACCGGCGTGTCCGTCGTACAGCATCGTCGGATGGAACTGGATGAACTCCAGATCGCCGACGGGCAGCCCGGCCCACATCGCCAGGGCAATGCCGTCGCCCGTCGACCCTTCCGGGTTCGTCGTGGCCGCATAGAGGTGTCCCAGTCCCCCGGTGGCCAGAATCACCGACGGCGCATGGACGACGCCAAGGCCGTCAGCGGTCAACACCAGCACACCGGTCACCGCGGCACCGTCGTGCAACAGTTCCAAGGCGACGTGGTTGCGACGGATATCGAGCCTGGCGGCCGCATGATCGAGCGCCCGCTGCACCTCGGCGCCGGTCGCATCGCCGCCGGAGTGGATGATCCGGCGACGTGAATGTCCGCCTTCGCGAGTCAGTGACCACTGCCCCGGCGCTGATTCGTCGAAACGTGCTCCGTCATCGACCAATTCAGCGACCGCGCGGTAGCCGTCGGCGACTATCGAGCGCACCGCGTCGGGGTCGCAGAGCCCCGCACCGGCAGCCAATGTGTCGGCGACGTGGGCGTCCACCGAGTCATCGGTGTGAGGCAGGACGACCGCGATGCCGCCCTGCGCGTAGAACGTTGCGGTCTCTGAAGCCTTGCTCAGCACCACCACTTTCCGGCCGCGGCGATGGGCGGCGAGCGCAGCGACCAGACCTGCCACACCGGTGCCGATGACGACGACGTCGGCGCGCTGCTGCCAGTAGCCGCGACCGCCGCACGACGCGATCATTCGCCGCCGCCGGGCTGACCGATCTCGATCATCCGCTGCACGCTGGCACGGGCCCGCCGGGCGGTTTCGGCGTCGACATCGACCTCGTCGGCGCCTTCGATCAGGCAGCGCAGCACCGCAGCGGGGGTGATCATCTTCATGTACTTGCACGATGCCCGGTCGTTGACGGCGCGGAAGTCGACATCCGGTGCGGCACGCCGCAATTGATGCAGCATGCCGACCTCCGTGGCGACCAGCACCTGACGCGCGTGCGTCGAGCGGGCGGCGTCCAGCATGCCGCCGGTGGACAGGATCTTCACGCGATCCTCGGGGAAAGCACCCTCACCCGCCAGATACAAAGCCGAAGTCGCGCAACCACATTCGGGATGCACGTACAGCTCGGCGTCGGGGTGGGAACGGGCCTGGTCGGCCAGCTCGTCGCCGTTGATACCCGCGTGCACGTGGCACTCGCCTGCCCACACGTGCAGGTTCTTGCGGCCGGTGATGCGGCGAACGTGAGCGCCGAGGAACTGGTCGGGGCAGAACAACACCTCGCGGTCCTCGGGGATGGACGCCACCACTTCGACGGCGTTGGACGACGTGCAGCAGATGTCGGTCTCGGCCTTCACCGCGGCGGTGGTGTTCACGTAGGAGACGACGACGGCATCGGGATGCTCGGCCTTCCAGGCCCGCAGGTCGTCGGCGGTGATCGAATCGGCCAGCGAGCAGCCGGCCCGCTGGTCGGGAATCAGCACCGTCTTGTCGGGGCTGAGGATCTTCGCGGTCTCGGCCATGAAGTGGACACCGCAGAAGACGATCGTGTCCTCGGATGCTTCGGCGGCGATGCGCGACAGCGCCAGCGAGTCACCGACGTGGTCGGCGACGTCCTGGATGGCCGGCAGCTGGTAGTTATGCGCGAGCAGCGTCGCGCCGCGCAGCTTGGCAAGGCGGCGAACCTCGGCCGCCCACTCCTCGTCGCCGACGACACCGTCATATGCGGGACTAAGGTCCAGAACCGTCACGGGCGCATCTCCCATCCGATCGGAGGTTTTCGACTTATAATCGAAAACATGCCCCATATTAGCACCGCACATGAGGTGCTCGCTGTCGTGTTCCAGGTTCGCGGCGTCGATTCCCGGAAACCCAGCCTTAACGTGCTGTTATGGCAGCGTGCACTCGAGCCGCAGCGTGGCAAATGGTCGCTGCCGGGCGGTCGCCTCGGCGACGACGAGGACATGACCAGCTCAGTTCGACGCCAACTGGCCGAGAAAGTCGACCTGCGTGAACTTGCTCACCTGGAGCAGCTCGCTGTGTTTTCCGACCCGAACCGGGTGCCGGGCGCACGCACCATTGCGTCGACCTTCCTGGGGTTGGTGCCCTCCCCCGCGACCCCCGAGCTGCCGCCCGATACCCGCTGGCATCCGGTGAGCGATCTGCCTCCGATGGCGTTCGACCACGGTCCGATGGTCGAACACGCCCGCACCCGCCTTGTCGCCAAGATGTCCTACACGAATATCGGATTCGCCTTGGCCCCAAAGGAATTCGCACTGTCGGCGCTGCGGGACATCTACAGCGCCGCGCTTGGGTATCAGGTCGACGCAACGAACCTGCAGCGTGTGCTGGAGCGCCGAAACGTCATCACCCGCACCGGCACCACGGCGCGATCCGGGCGCAGCGGCGGCCGCCCGGCGGCCCTGTACCGCTTCACAGATTCGCGATATCGGGTCACCGACGAATTCGCCGCGTTGCGTCCTCCTGGGTGAGTCGGCTGGATTCTTAACGCCTTCTTAAGGTAAGAATGACCGGATGGACCTTGGCATCGCGGCGCGGTCATCCGGCGCCGAATGGATCGGCCAGCCACTCCACGAAGAGCTGGAGCGCAAGGCCCGACCCGTCATTCCTGCTAAAGATCCGTTTTACGAGCCGCCACCCGGCTTTGAGCATTCCCGCCCCGGGACGGTGCTGCGCTCGCGTGACGTCGAGCTGGCGTTTCTTGGTGTGGTTCCGCAGCAGTTCACCGCCACGCAGTTGCTCTACCGCACCACCGACCTCAACGGATTACCCCAGGCCACCGTCACCACGGTGATCGTGCCTGCCGAACGGGCGAGTAAGGGTCCCATTCCGCTGGTGTCCTACCAGTGCGCGATCGACGCCGTCGCTAGCCGCTGCTTCCCCTCGTACGCGCTGCGGCGAGGCGCGAAAGCCATCGGCGCGCTCGCCCAGGTCGAATTTTTCCTGGTCGCCGCTGCACTGGCGGAGGGCTGGGCGGTTTCGGTCCCCGACCACGAAGGTCCGAACGGCATGTGGGGCGCCCCGTACGAGCCCGGTTACCACGTCCTGGACGGCATCCGTGCGGCTCTTGCCTGCGAACGGCTCGGGTTATCGCACGACGCCCCGGTGGGGCTGTGGGGATACTCCGGCGGCGGCCTGGCAAGCGCCTGGGCGGCCGAGATGAGCGGTTCGTATGCGCCCGAGCTGAACATCGTCGGGGCGGTGCTCGGTTCGCCGGTCGCAGACCTGGGTCACGCGTTTCGCCGGCTCAACGGCAGCCTGTACTCCGGGCTGCCCGCAATGGTGGTGGCTGCGCTGACGCACATCTACCCCGAGCTGGACCGCGTCATCCAGGAGCACGCCACCGACGAGGGCAAGGCGATGCTGCTGCGCATCGAGAAGATGACGACGGCCCACGCGGTTCTGCGGCTGATCGGGATGGACATGGGCAAGCTGGTCGACCAGCCGCTCGAGCTGATCCTGCAGCTGCCCGAGGTGCAGCACGTCTTCGAGAGCATCAAACTGGGCACTGCCGTGCCGACCCCGCCGGTGCTGATCGTGCAGGCTGTCCACGACAGGATCGTCTCGGTCGACGACATCGACGAGCTGACCGACACCTACCAATCCGGCGGCGCGTCGGTGACCTACCACCGCGACATGTTCAGCGAGCACATGCTGCTGCACCCGATGTCGGCGCCGATGACCCTGCGATGGCTGACCGACCGCTTCAACGGCAAGCCGCTCGACGAGCACATCGTGCGAACGACGTGGCCGACGCTGCTGAACCCGATGACCTATGTTGGCATGGTGCGGCTGGTGAAGATCGCCGCCAAGGTCGCTACTGGGCGGAAGGTAGAACGCCGTCCGCTGTGACGGGCGACCCGATCACGGGCTCGTCGACGGGCGGCCAAGCGCCAAGATCGTCGCGCTGAGTCGACACTGCCAGTAACGCATAGACGAGCGCAGCTGCCGCGGCGGGGAGCAACACGGTCGAGGCGATCAGCAGGGGCGAATGTCCGAAAAACACTGCAGGCGCCTCGATTACGTAGTGCACGCGGTGTTCGGGCGACACCGGCGCTGCGGCCATGTCGATCGCACCGTAGCGCCAGCGCACGAGCGCAGCCCCTACTCCCGCCGCCGCCCCTGCCGCCGTCAACGCGCCGATCGACAGTGCGGCCACCATCGCGGGCCCACGATGAACCCGCCACTGCCACAACAGCACCGCGGCGACGATGACCAGCACCGAGAGCATGCCCCCGAACAGGAACGCCGCGATGAAGAAGTGGTCGCCCTCGTTTCCCAGATAGGCCTTGACGCGCTCACCGCTCTTGGTCAGCGCGACGACCCCGTGGATCGGGGGCGCGAGCCACGCCCACAGCGCCCCGACCAACGCGCCGGCCACCGTCAAGCCGACCACCGTGATCAGCAGCGTGCGACGCCGCGAAACGCGGGGTGGCTCAACGTCGTTCATCAAGATCCTTCGAATCCAGCTCGCCGTGGCGAGAGCACTTCGCCGACCAGCCGTCGGGACGCACTTGCACCACCATCCGGCGCCCGCACTCCGCACAGAACCGGGGTGGCTCGAGGCCGAGTTGCGCGGCAGTCGGCACTGCACCGCCGGCGGGCTCGCCAGTGTAGACGTTGAACTTGGCCGCCATTTACAGGCTGGCGTTGAGCGCCTTGATCGGCATCTGCAGATCGTCGAGCAGCTCCAGATCCGCCTCGGCCGGGCGGCCCAGCGTCGTGAGGTAGTTGCCGACGATCACGGCGTTGATGCCGCCGAGGATGCCCTTCTTGGCGCCGAGGTCGCCGAGCGTGATCTCCCGGCCGCCGGCGAACCGCAGCATCGTGCGCGGCAGGGCGAGGCGGAACGCCGCGACGGCCTTCAACGCTTCCGAGGCCGGCAGCACATCGAGATCCCCGAACGGCGTACCCGGTCGCGGGTTGAGGAAATTCAGCGGCACCTCGTGCGGGTCCAGCTCCGCGAGGTTGGCAGCGAATTCCGCGCGCTGCTCGAGGGTTTCGCCCATGCCGAGGATGCCGCCACAGCACACCTCCATGCCCGCGTCGCGGACCATCTGCAGGGTGTCCCAGCGCTCTTCCCACGAGTGGGTGGTGACGACGTTGGTGAAAAACGACCGCGCGGTCTCCAGGTTGTGGTTGTACCGGTGCACGCCCATCTCGGACAGGCGCTCGACCTGGTCGGCGGTCAGCATGCCCAGCGAGCACGCGATCTGGATGTCGACCTCGTTGCGGATCGCCTCGATGCCTGCGGCCACCTGAGCCAACAACCGCTCGTCGGGGCCGCGAACGGCGGCGACGATGCAGAATTCCGTCGCGCCGGTCTTGGCGGTCTGCTTGGCCGCTTCGACCAGGCTCGGTATGTCGAGCCAGGCGCTGCGCACGGGCGACGCGAAGAGTCCCGACTGCGAACAGAAGTGGCAGTCCTCGGGGCAGCCGCCGGTCTTCAGGCTGATGATGCCCTCGACCTCGACATCGGGTCCACACCACGCCATCCGGACCTCATGCGCCAAGGCCAGCAGCTCGTCGAGCCGGTCGTCGGGCAGCTGCAGCACCTGCAGGGTCTGCTCCTGGTTCAGGCCCTCGCCGCGCTCCAGTACCTGCTCGCGAGCCTCAGCCAGAATGTCGCTCACCCGAATAGCCTCCTTGCAAACTTGAACGCCGTTCAGGTTAGGGTACCGGTGTGCAGCTCCACAAACGGGACGTGGTCGAGGCAGCGACGACGCTGCTGGACAACTACGGGATCGCCGACCTGACGATGCGGCGTCTGGCTCGCGAGCTCGATATCAGCCCCGGGGCGCTGTACTGGCATTTCGCCAACAAGCAAGAGCTGCTCGGGGCGGTCGCAGACCGCATCCTGGAGTCCGTCAAAGACGTGTCCGGTGACTGGCGCGATCGTGTGGCGGAGATCGGCGGGCGGCTGCGTGACGCGCTGCTTTCGCACACCGACGGCGCCGAGCTGGTGTCGGCTAGCTTCGCGGCCGGGCAGTCCAAGGCCGCTGCAGAGATCCTGGCGCGGCTGACAGACGCGGCCGCCGATGCTGGGGTCGACGCCGAACACGCCGAGCTGGCCGCCCGCACGGTTATCTATTACGTGCTCGGTTTCACCGCCGACGAGCAGTCGCGGCTGCAGTGGGACGCGGCAGGCGCCGAACTGCCCGCCGGCCAATCGGCGATCGACGACGACGCCAATGCCAGGTTCCGCTTCGGTGTCGACTTGCTCGTCGACGGCATCACCGCCCACAGCCGTGCCGAACGTGAGCTTGTGTTCGAAGAACGGCCGCAATCTCGCACATAAGCTCACATTCGGCGCGAGGATCTTTACGTGATCACCGTCGACGACGTGCGGCAAATCGTTGCGCCACTGCCAAGGGCTTACGAGGTCGTGGTGCGCGACCAGATCAAGTTCCGGGTCGGGCAGATCGTCTTCGTCGCGTTCTCCCGCGACGAGACCGTGATGGGCGTCGGCTTCCCCAAGGAAGAGCGGGAGGCGATGGTGGCCGCCGAGCCCGACAAGTTCACGCTGCCCCGCAAGTCAGACATGAGATACAACTGGATTCACGTGCGGCTCGACGCGATCGACCTCGAGGAAGTTCGCGAGCTGGTGATCGACGCCTGGCGAATGTGTGTGCCGAAAAAGGTTGCGGCACTGGTCAACTGATCGGGTATTCCCGCTTGGCTCCGCCATCCCAGCGGCGCAACCCGACGAAGCTGCCCTCGATCTCGGACGGTCTCCCCGCGATCCGCAGCGCTCGGCCGAGTTGATGGCCGCCCACGCGACGGGCCAGCGTCGTGTGCCCTGTCCAGTGGCCGGGCTGGGAGTTGGCCATCGGGCTCGGCTGTAGATGCGGCAGGCAGAGCCGGTACACGTCGGCGTGAATCGCCAGCAGATCGACCGTAGGGACGATCAACCGCGTCAGAATCAACTGCGACCGGCCGAACAGCAGCGGCGCACCGACCACACATCCCAATGGGAATCGATCACCCAGCGGCACAAGCAACGCATCCACCGTGGCATCGATGCGCTCGGCCACCGTCAGCGTGACGTGCGGCCTGCCGGCTGGTGCCTGACTCGGAATTCCGGCGTCGCGCAATCCATCCCAGATATGTCGGATCGCCGCCTCGGTGTCCGGGTCGAAGACCAGCTCGACGGAATGGACCATCAGCCCGCCAGGCTCTTGACCCAGCCCGGGTCGAGCGCCGATACGCTCATCGACTCGAACTCGCCAACGCTCATCCCACCCGCGCCCGCGGGCAGCACTGCTCGCACGGGCGCCAGTCGCGCCAACACGTCACGGTTGCCCAACTCTGCGACCCCCGGCTCGGATGGCCATGAACCAACTACCAATCCTGCACACGGAACATTCTGTGCCGCAAGAGCTTCCAGCGTCAGCGCGGTGTGATTCAGCGTGCCCAGTCCCGGTGCGACGACGATGAGCACCGGCGCCGACAGCTCGCGGGCCACATCACGCAACGTCACCCCGCCGTCTCCCAGTTCGACGAGCAGCCCGCCGGCGCCCTCCACCAAAGTCAGTTCCGCATCGACGCCACGGACCGACCCCACCAGCTCGTCACCCGATGGCAGTGCCATTCCTGCGCGTTCGGCGGCCGCGGCAGGCGCCAGCGGCTCGGGATAACGCCATGCTCCATACAGCGCCGTCACCCCGGACAGCCGCCCGACGTCGGCGAGGTCGTCATCGCGAGGGCTGCCCGTCTGCACCGGTTTGCACACCGCGACGTCGATACCTGCCAGCCGGGCACAACAGGCAAGAGCCGCGGTGGCCACCGTCTTGCCGACCCCGGTGTCGGTGCCGGTGACGACCAGAACGCTCACTGGCGCGACGACAGCACTTCGGTGAGTACCTCACCGGCCAACGCCATCTCGTCGTCAGATAGCGACGCCCGCGCCGTCAACCGCAAGCGCGACGTGCCGGCAGGCACCGTCGGCGGGCGGAAGCAGCCGACCCGCACGCCGCGGTCCAGGCAGGCCACCGCGGCGTTGAAGGCGACGTCAGGCTCGCCGAGGATCACCGACACCACCGCGGACTCCGGACGCTGCTCAACCCCGCATGTATCGGCCAGCGCTGCAGCATGTTTCAGCACCGCGTGCGCGCGCCACGGCTCGTCGATCAGCACGCCCAACGCGGCCAGCGCGGCGCCGACCGCCGCCGGAGCCAGCCCGGTGTCGAAGATGAACGGTCGCGCCGTGTCGATCAGGTGGTCGCGAACCGCCGCCGGTCCCAGCACGACGCCGCCCTGGCTGCCGAGCGCCTTGGACAGCGTCGTCGTCATCACCACGTCGGGGGCGCCGGCCAAGCCCACCTCGTGCAGCAGGCCGCGCCCACCGCCGCCGCGCACGCCAAGACCGTGGGCCTCGTCGACGATCAGCAGTGCCTCGTGCCGACGGCACACCTCGTGTAGCGACCGCAACGGCGCCAACACGCCGTCGGCGGAGAACACCGAGTCCGTCACCACGACGGCACGTTCCTCGTCGCGGGCGGCCAGCGCGGCTTCGACGGCGGAGACGTCGCGGTGCGGCGTCACCACCACCCGGGCGCGCGACAACCGGCAGGCGTCGACCAAGGACGCATGGGTCAGCGCGTCCGACACCAGTAGCGACCCTGGCCCCGACAGCGACACCACCGCGCCCAGGTTCGCGGTGTATCCCGACGAGAACACCAACGCCGACTCGGCGCCGACGAAATCGGCGAGTGCGGTTTCGAAGACCTCGTGCAGTTCGGTGTTGCCGGTGACGAGTCGTGACCCGGTCGAGCCTGCGCCCCACGTGCGCAGCGCATCGACGCCACCGTCGATCACCGACGGGTGCTGCGAGAGCCCGAGGTAGTCGTTGGACGCCAGGTCCAGTTCCGCGCCGACGGGCCGACGGGTGCGCAGCGATCGGCGCAAACCAGCGGCACGCCGCCGCTGCTCGACCTCGTCGAGCCAGGCCAGCGGGGAAAGACCCGTGCGTGTCACCTGAAACTCCTGACTTGAACACGTCGGCCGAGCCGACAATTGAACGGTGTTCAGGTTAGCGCACGCGCGACGCCCACCATCGCCGAGGTGATCTGCCCCACCTCGTCGGGCCCGCAGATATACGGCGGCATCGCGTAGATGAGATTGCGGAACGGCCGCACCCAAACGCCGTGCTCCAGCGCCGCTGGCGTCGCCACCCGCAGATCGACAGGCCGGTCCATCTCGATCACGCCGATCGCGCCGAGCACGCGGACGTCCGCCACACCCGGCAGCGTCGCGGCCGGGGCCAGCCCGGAACGCAACCCCGCTTCGATGCCGCGCACCGCAGAGCGCCAGTCATCGGCGAGCAGCACCTCGACGGAGGCCACGCCCACTGCACACGCCAGCGCGTTGGCCATGAACGTCGGGCCGTGCATCAGCGCGCCAGGCTCATGGGTGCTGATCGTCTGTGCGATCTCGCGGCTGCACAGCGTCGCGGCCAGGGTGATGTAGCCGCCCGTCAATGCCTTGCCCACACACATGATGTCCGGGCTGACGCCGGCGTGATCGGCGGCGAACAGCTCGCCGGTGCGCCCGAACCCGGTGGCGATCTCGTCGAAGATCAGCAGCACGCCACGCCGGTCGCACGCCTGCCGCAGATCGACGAGGTAGCGCGGATCGTGAAACCGCATCCCGCCCGCGCCCTGTACCACCGGCTCGACGATGACAGCGGCCAGCTCGTCGGCGTGTTCGGCCAGCTGCTTTTCGAACGCCTCGCTGTACGCAGCGTCGTAGTCCGACGGGACCTGCGGCGCGAACTCCTGGTGAGCCAGCACGTCGGTCCACAGCGAGTGCATGCCGCCATCGGGGTCGCACACGCTCATCGGTGTGAACGTATCGCCGTGGTAGCCGCCGCGCCACGTCATCAGCCGGTGCTTGTCGCGACGGCCGATGCTGCGCCAGTACTGCAGCGCCATCTTGACGGCCACCTCTACCGACACCGACCCGGAGTCGCTGAAGAACACCGTGTCCAGGCCGTCGGGCGTCAGCTCAACCAGCAATTGCGCCAGCCGCGCTGCGGGTTCGTGCGTCAGCCCGCCGAACATGACGTGGTTCATCGTCGCGAGCTGCTTGCCGATCGCCGCGTCGAGCACCGGGTGGGCGTGCCCGTGAATCGCGGTCCACCACGAACTCATCGCGTCGAGCACCTCGACGGGCCGCCCGTCGTTGATCACCGTCAGCCACGCCCCGCGCGCACCCACCGCGACGACCGCAGGCATCGCCTCGGCGCCGATAGTGCTGTAGGGGTGCCAGACATGGGCAGCGTCGATCGCGCTGATCTCCTCAGGCGTCAACGCGGACATGAAACGGCAGCCTAATCCTTTGCTCAGCGGCTCCGATGCTTCGGCCGCGACATGAGGCCGCAAGGGTTCTTCGGTAGATTTACCGTCGACCATGATGACCCTTGCCCCTACCCGGCCGGCGCCAGTGACCGATCCGGGTCTCGCCTCACGCGCCGCAAATTCGGCTTGGGGAGCGCGTGGGTCCGGGTTCTACCGCCATGATCTCGACGGGCTGCGTGGCATCGCCATCGCCCTCGTCGCGGTCTTTCACGTGTGGTTTGGCCGCGTCTCGGGTGGGGTCGACGTCTTCCTCGCGTTGTCGGGCTTCTTCTTCGGCGGGCGTCTGCTGCGCACCGCACTGACCCCCGGCGCATCGCTGTGGCCGGTTCCCGAGGTCGTCCGATTGGTTCGCCGGCTGTTGCCCGCGCTCGTCGTCGTGCTCGCCGCCTCGGCGTTGATGACCATCATGATCCAGCCGGAGACGCGCTGGGAGACATTTGCTGACCAGAGCCTGGCAAGCCTCGCTTACTTCCAGAACTGGGAACTTGCGAACACCGCGTCGGACTACCTTCGTGCCGGTGAGGCGGTCAGTCCGCTGCAGCACATCTGGTCGATGTCGGTGCAGGGCCAGTTCTATATCGCCTTCCTGGCATTGATCTTCTCGTTCGCCTACATGTTGCGCCGGCGCGGCCGCAAGTACATGCGGATTTCATTCGTGGTGTTGCTGAGCGCGCTGACCATCGCCTCGTTCATCTACGCGATATTTGCTCACAATGCCGACCAGGCGACCGCGTACTACAACAGCTTCGCCCGTGCATGGGAGCTGCTGCTTGGTGCGCTCGTCGGGGCGGTCGTGCCGTATATCCGCTCGCCGATGTGGCTCCGGACGACGATGGCGGTCGTCGGGCTGGGCGCCATCCTGTCGTGCGGCGCGCTGATCGACGGCGTCAAGGAGTTCCCCGGCCCGTGGGCGTTGGTCCCGGTGGGCGCCACCATGCTGCTGATCCTGTCGGCGGCGAACCGGCTGGCCGATCCTCATACGGGTGGCCGGCTGCCCGCACCGAACCGGCTGTTGGCCGCCGCGCCGTTCGTGTCGCTCGGCGCGATGGCGTACTCGCTGTATCTGTGGCATTGGCCGCTGCTGATCTTCTGGCTGTCCCACACCGGCAAGCCGCGCGTGAACTTCATCGAAGGCGCTGCGGTGCTTCTGGCCTCCGGTGTGCTGGCATGGCTGACGACGCGCTACGTCGAGAACCCGCTGCGGTATCGCGCACCCGAGACGATCACCCCCATCTTGCCGCTGTGGGAGCGGCTGCGCCGGCCGACGATCGTGCTCGGCTCGACGGTCGTCCTGCTCGGTGTGGCGCTGACCGCGACGTCGTTCACCTGGCGCGAACACGTCACCGTGCAACGCGCGAATGGTAAAGAGCTATCAGGACTTTCGCCACAGGACTATCCAGGTGCGCGTGCGCTGCTCAACAACGCCAAGGTGCCCAAGCTCCCTATGCGCCCGACGGTACTGGAGGCACAGAAGGACCTACCGCAAACCACTACCGACGGCTGCATCAGCGATTTCGACAACGTCGACGTGATCAACTGCACCTTTGGCGACAAGTCGGCCACCAGGACGATTGCCCTGGCCGGCGGGTCGCACGCCGAACATTGGATCACCGCACTCGATCTCCTTGGCCGGTTGCACCACTTCAAGGTCGTGACCTACATGAAGATGGGTTGTCCCCTGACCACCGAGGAAGTGCCGTTGGTGATGGGCGACCTTCGTCCCTATCCGGGCTGCCACGAGTGGAACCAACGGGTTATGCGCGAACTGATCGCCGACCACCCTGATTTCGTGTTCACCACATCAACCCGCCCGTGGAACATCAAGCCCGGCGATGTGATGCCCTCGACCTACATTGGAATCTGGCAGACGTTGTCGGACAACAACATCCCGATCTTGGCGATGCGCGACACCCCGTGGATGGTGCGTAACGGACAGCCCTACTTCCCCGCCGATTGCCTCGCCAGTGGCGGAGACGCGATCTCCTGCGGGATCAAGCGATCCGACGTACTGTCGGATCACAACCAAACACTGGATTTCGTCGGGCAGTTTCCGCTGCTGAAGCCGCTCGACATGAGTGATGCAGTGTGCCGCAAGGACATCTGCCGCGCCGTGGAGGGAAACGTGTTGCTATATCGCGACGCCCACCACATCTCAACCACATACATGCGCACGATGGCGGGCGAGCTCGGGCGCCAGATCGGCGCGGCCACTGGCTGGTGGGTTGGCTGATGGCCTCCGCCGAACCCGCCTCGGTCCCCACGATCTGGCCGGGCAGCAGTTATCCCCTTGGCGCCACGTATGACGGCGCCGGTACCAACTTCTCGCTGTTCTCCGAGGTGGCCGAGCGCGTCGAGCTGTGCCTGATCGCCAAGGACGGCCGCGAGGATCGGATCAACCTCGAAGAGGTCGACGGCTACGTCTGGCACTGCTACCTGCCGACCGTCACACCCGGCCAGCGGTACGGCTTCCGCGTGTACGGGCCGTGGGACCCTGCGGCGGGGCACCGCTGCGATCCGAGCAAGCTGCTGCTCGACCCGTACGGCAAGTCCTTCCACGGCGAGTTCGACTTCAGCCAGGCGCTGTTCTCATACGACCTGAAGGCCGACGACCTCGCATCCGGCGGCACGCCGCCACGATTGGACTCGCTGGGCCACACGATGACCAGCGTCGTGATCAACCCGTTCTTCCAGTGGGCGTCCGACCGCGCGCCACGCACGCCGTACCACGAGACGATCATTTACGAAGCCCACGTCAAGGGCATGACACAGACGCATCCGGGCATCCCCGAGGAACTGCGCGGCACCTACGCCGGCCTGGGGCATCCGGCGATCATCGACCACCTCAAGTCGCTCAACGTCACCGCGATCGAGCTGATGCCGGTGCACCAGTTCATGCACGATCACCGGCTGCTAGATCTGGGTTTGCGAAATTACTGGGGCTACAACACTTTTGGCTTCTTCGCACCGCACTACCAGTACGCCGCCAACCGGCACGCCGGCGGCGCGGTAGCCGAGTTCAAGACCATGGTCAGGTCATTTCACGAGGCCGGGATCGAGGTGATCCTCGACGTGGTCTACAACCACACGGCCGAGGGCAACCACCTCGGTCCGACCATCAACTTCCGCGGCATCGACAACGCCGCCTATTACCGGCTGCTCGACGGTGATCTGCGCCTCTACAAGGACTTCACCGGCACCGGCAACAGCCTCAACGCGCGGATGCCGCATACGTTGCAGCTGATCATGGACTCGCTGCGGTACTGGGTGCTGGAGATGCACGTCGACGGGTTCCGCTTCGACCTGGCCGCCGCGCTGGCCCGCGAGTTCTACGATGTCGACCGATTGAGCGCGTTTTTCGACCTGGTGCAGCAGGACCCGGTCGTGAGCCAGGTCAAGCTGATCGCCGAACCGTGGGACGTCGGCGAGGGCGGATACCAGGTCGGCAATTTCCCAGGTTTGTGGACCGAATGGAACGGGAAGTATCGCGACACTGTGCGCGATTACTGGCGGGGAGAACCCGCAACACTGGGTGAGTTCGCCTGCCGGTTGACCGGTTCGTCGGACCTATATGAGGCCACCGGGCGGCGTCCCGGCGCGAGCATCAACTTCGTCACCTGTCACGACGGCTTCACGCTCAATGACCTGGTCTCCTACAACGAGAAGCACAACGAGGCCAACGGCGAGGACAACCGCGACGGCGAAAGCCACAACCGGTCGTGGAACTGCGGAGTCGAAGGGCCCACCCGTAAGGCGGACGTGCTCAAGCTGCGTGCCCGCCAGATGCGCAACATCGTGGCGACGCTGATGTTGTCGCAGGGCACGCCGATGATCTCGCATGGCGACGAGATCGGACGCACCCAGCGGGGCAACAACAACGTCTACTGCCAGGACTCCGAGCTGTCGTGGATGGACTGGGCGCTGTGTGAGAAGAACGCAGACCTGCTGACGTTCACGCGCAAGGTCACCCAGTTGCGCAAGAGCCATCCGGTGTTTCGCAGGCGGCGGTTCTTCGACGGCACCCCGATCCGCAGCGGTGAACAGGTGCGCGACATCGCGTGGCTGACCACCGCCGGTAAGGAGATGACGCCAGAAGATTGGGGCGCGGCGTTCGGCAAGAGCATCGCGGTGTTCCTCAATGGTGACGCGATCCCCGAGCCCAACGCCCGCGGCGAGCGCGTCGCCGACGACTCGTTCCTGCTCTGCTTCAACGCGCACGATCAGGCTCTCGACTTCGTCATCCCGGAAATGGACTACGCCAAGGAGTGGACGGCGGCGCTGGACACCGCCGACCCGACCGGGGCGAGCGACCTCGTAGTTCGTGCGGGAGAGAAGATCTCAATGCAGGCACGGTCGTTTCTTGTGCTGCGTAAGACCGCCTGACGCATGGCTTTTCCTCTGTCGACGTATCGGCTGCAGATGCGTGGCGATTGCTTCACCTTCGCCGACGCCGAGAATCAGCTCGACTACCTCGCCGACCTCGGCGTGTCGCATTTGTATCTGTCGCCGATCCTGACCGCTGTCGAGGGGTCCACGCACGGCTACGACGTCACCGACCCGACGACGGTGTCGGCGGCCCTCGGCGGACCGGAGGGTCTCGCCCGGGTGTCCGCGGCGGCGCGGGCGCGCGGCATGGGTTTGATCGTCGACATCGTCCCCAACCATCTCGGCGTCGACAAGCCCGAACAGAACCGATGGTGGCGGGATGTGTTGGAACACGGCCGCTCGTCGCCGTATGCCAGCTATTTCGACATCGACTGGGAACTCGACCCGGAAGGCCGAATCGTGTTGCCGGTCTTGGGTTCCGACGACGACGAAGCCCCGCCCGGTTACCCCGCCGACAGTTCGAACGTGCGACTGACCGGATGGCGTCATGGTGTGTGCGGCTACCGGCGGTTCTTCTCGATCACCTCGCTTGCCGGACTGCGGCAAGAGGACCGCGCCGTGTTCGACGCCACGCACGTGGAGGTCAAGCGCTGGTTCGACGAGGGACTGGTCGACGGCGTCCGCATCGACCACCCGGACGGATTATCCGATCCCGCAGGCTATCTGGTGTGGCTGCGAGAAACCGTCGGCCAGCAGGCATGGATCGTCATCGAGAAGATCCTCGCGGTCGACGAACCGTTGGAGCCGACGCTGCCCGTGGCGGGCACCACCGGCTACGACGCACTGCGCGAAGTCGGCGGGGTACTGCTCGACCCTGCCGGCGCCGGCCCGCTGACCGCATTGTTCGAATCGACCGGCATCTCATACGACGAGATGCCAGAGACGGCACGCAAACTCAAGACAAATGCCGTCACCGACACCCTCGGCAGTGAACTGGCCCGGGTATGCCGAACCATCGTCGCATCGACAGGCGTCGACCACGCCGACCTGCCCACAGCGGTCGCCGAGCTGGTCAGCAGGATTCCCGTCTACCGCTCGGACTATCGGTCGCTGCCGCTGGTGCTGCCCGAGGCGATGGCCGAAACAGCCGCTGCCCGACCCGAATTGGGCAAGCCACTGGCAATCGTTTCGACGGCGCTGGCCACCAGCACTGCGGCGACGGTACGCGTACAGCAACTCTGCGGCGCGGCGACCGCCAAATCGATGGAGGACTGCCTGTTCTATCGCGACGCTCGGCTGGTCTCACTCAACGAGGTCGGCGGCGAGCCGCACCGATTTGGCGTCAGCATCGCGGAGTTTCACGAGCGGGCCGCCACGCGGGCACGGCTGTGGCCGCACGCAATGGTCGCCCTGACCACGCACGACACCAAACGTGGCGAGGATGTGCGCGCCCGCATCGGAGTCCTCTCGCAGGTGCCTTCCCTGTGGGCGCAGTACGTCGACGCCTGGCAGCAGCGCACCGCGCCGCCCGACCCGGGAACCGGACTCTTCCTCTTGCAGAACATGTTCGGGGTCTGGCCTGCCGACGGCAAGGTAACGGATGAGCTCCGGAAACGCATACACGCATACGCCGAGAAGGCGATTCGCGAGGCGGCTACCCAGACGTCGTGGCACGACCCCGATGGCGAATTCGAAGCGTCGGTGCACACTTGGATCGATGCGGTCATCGACGGACCGGTGGGTACCGAGCTGACTGGGCTGCTCAGTCGCCTCGACCTTCACGCCCGTAGCGATGTTCTTGCCCAGAAACTGTTGGCGCTCACCGTGCCCGGTGTGCCGGACGTGTATCAGGGCACCGAGCTGTTCGAGGACAGTTTGGTGGACCCGGATAACCGGAGACCCGTCGACTATGACGCGCGTCGTGAAGCGTTGAGCACCATGAACCACCCGAAGCTCAGGGTGGTGGCCGCCGCTTTGCGGCTACGGCGCGACCGTGCCGCCAGCTTCACCGATGGCGGCTACACGCCCGTGCTGGCAGAGGGTCCCGCCTCGGAACATCTGGTGGCGTTCGTACGTGGCGACGATGTGCTGACCGCGGTGAGCCGCCACACCGTGCGTCTTTCCGAAAACGGTTGGGGCGACACCGCTGTGGAGCTGCCCGACGGCACCTGGACGGACCGGATCAGCGGCGGCCGGTTCAGCGGCAGGGTGCTGGCCGTCGAGTTGTTCGCGGATCTGCCGGTGGCACTGCTGGTGCGACACGATGACTGATTTCGCCGTGTGGGCGCCGCGGCCGCAGCGGGTTCAGCTCGACATCGACGGAGCGCTGTACCCGATGGAGCGCGACGACGCCGGCTGGTGGCGGGCCGAGGTCGACGCCGGCCCCGACGCGCGCTACGGGTTTGTGCTCGACGACGACCCGAAAGTGCTGCCCGACCCGCGCTCGCCGCGACAGCCCGACGGTGTGCATGAACGTTCACAGCTCTGGCAACCAGCACCCGACGCGTGGACCGACGGCGACTGGCCGGGCCGCTCGATCGAAGGCCGCGTCATCTACGAACTACACGTCGGCACGTTCACTGCGGACGGCACGTTTGATTCGGCGATCGGAAAGCTGGACTATCTGGTCGATCTCGGCGTCGACTTCGTCGAGTTGATGCCGGTCAACGCGTTCGGCGGCACGCATGGGTGGGGTTACGACGGCGTGCTCTGGTACGCCGTACACGAGCCCTATGGAGGGCCCGACGGTCTGATCCGTCTGGTCGATGCTTGCCACCGCCGCGGCCTCGGTGTGTTGATCGACGCGGTGTTCAATCACCTTGGCCCGTCGGGCAATTACCTGCCGCGCTTCGGGCCGTACCTGTCGTCGGGAAGCAACCCGTGGGGCGAATCGATCAATATCGCCGACGCGGACGCCGACGAGGTGCGCCGCTACATCATCGACTGCGCGCTGCGCTGGATGCGCGACTTCCACGCCGACGGGCTTCGGCTCGACGCCGTACATGCGTTGGTCGACACCACAGCCATACACATCCTCGAGGAGCTGGCCGCCGAAACCGACGCGCTGGCCCAAGAAGTGGGCCGGCCGCTGTCGCTGATCGCCGAAAGCGACCGCAACGATCCGCGGCTGATCACCCCGCGCGACGGTGGCGGTTACGGCATGACCGCGCAGTGGGACGACGACATCCACCACGCGATCCATGCCGCGGTCTCAGGGGAAAGACAAGGCTATTACGGCGACTTCGGCTCGGTGGAGACGCTGGCGACAACGCTGAAGCACGGCTACTTCCACGCCGGAACGTATTCGTCGTTTCGCCACCGGCGGCACGGCCGGCCCCTGGACACGGCGACGATTCCTGCCACTCGGCTGCTGGCGTACACGCTCACACACGATCAGGTGGGCAACCGCGCAGTCGGCGACCGGCCGTCGCAGAATTTGACGTTCGGGCAGTTGGCGGTCAAGGCGGCGTTGGCGCTCGGGTCGCCGTATACGGCAATGCTTTTCATGGGCGAGGAATGGGGCTCGTCGTCGCCGTTCCAGTTCTTCAGCAGTCATCCGGAACCGGAACTCGCGAGGGCCACCGCGGAGGGACGCAAGCGGGAATTCGCCGAACACGGCTGGGACGCCGACGCGATACCCGATCCTCAGGATCCGGCGACCTTCGAACGGTCCAAGCTCAACTGGGATGAGGTCGACGACGGCGACCACGGCCGGCTGCGGCAGATCTACCGAGAGCTGATCGCGTTGCGGCACAACGAACCCGATATGGCCGACGCGCGGCTCGATCATCTGCGCGTCGACTACGACGAGAACCAGCGCTGGATCGTCATGTACCGTGGATCACTCGCGATCGCATGCAATCTCGGCGCCGAAGAGGTCGACGTTCCCGTCACCGGTGAGGTCGTGATGGCGTGGGGCGAGCCGGCCGTCGAAGCGAGAACCACTCGGCTGGATGGGCATTCCTTCGCCGTGCTTCGGATGACCGCCTAGAGCAGGTAGCGATACGCCGGTGAGCCGGGCTCCAGCGTCTCGACGTGGATGTCGGACTGCTTCATCCGCTCGAGCAGTCCCTCGAGGTCGGCGGCCGAACTCAATTCGATACCGACAAGGGCCTCACCGGTTTCCCGGTTGTTGCGTTTGACGTATTCGAACAACGTGATGTCGTCGCCCGGCCCAAGCACCGTGTCCAGGAAACGGCGCAGCGCGCCCGGCTCCTGCGGGAAGTCCACCAGGAAATAGTGCTTGAGGCCCAGATGCACCAACGAGCGCTCGAGCACCTCGTTGTAACGCGAAACATCGTTGTTCCCACCGGAAATCACGCATACGACGGTGGATCCCGGCTCGATGTCGGCTTCCATCAGACCGGCCACCGACAGCGCGCCTGCCGGCTCGGCGATGATGCCGTCGTTCTGGTACAGGTCGAGCATCGCGGTGCACACCGCGCCCTCGTCGACTGTGGTGATCGACACCATGTCCCCCGCCGCGGCCAATGCCGCGTAGGTGAGCGTGCCCGCGCGGTTCACCGCGGCGCCGTCGACGAACTGATCGACGTGATCGAGGGTGACCGGCTCCCCCGCTGCCAGCGCTGCGATCATCGCCGCGGCCCCGGCCGGTTCGATGCCGAGGACAGCGGTGTTCGTCGTCCGCTCGGCCAGATATGTCGTGATGCCGGCGATGCAGCCGCCGCCACCGACCGGGACGATCACCAGGTCCGGCTCCCCGTCGAGCTGGTCGAGGATCTCGGCGGCGATCGTGCCCTGCCCCGCCATCGTGCGCGGATCGTCGTACGGCGGCACCAGCGTGGCGCCGGTGCGTGCGACGTCGTCCAGTGCGGCGGCCGCGGCCTCGTCATATGTCTTGCCGACGACGATCAACTCGATGAACTCGCGGCCGTGGTAGCGGATGCGGTCGCGCTTCTGCTTCGGCGTCTTGCCCGGCACATACACCCGGCCGTGGACACCCATCGACCGGCAGGCCATCGCGAAACCCTGAGCGTGATTGCCTGCCGACGAGCAGACCACCCCAGCGGCGATCTCGTCGTCGGACAACTGCATCAGCAAGTTGTGCGCGCCGCGCAGCTTGTACGACCGCACCGACTGCAGGTCTTCACGCTTCAGATAGACCGATGCTCCGGTGGTTTCAGACAGCCGCTCGCTGAACTGCAGCGGGCTGCGCAGAACCACGCCGGAAATTCGCTGAGCGGCCTCATCGATGTCGGCCGCGGACAGCGGCGACGTACGAGGACTCTGGCTCAGTTCAGCGGACACCGGTCAATGGTGCCACCAACCTGCAGTTTTCAGGAAACCGGGGTCAGGACGAACACGGGGATCTGGCGGTCGGTCTTCTTCTGGTAGTTCGCGTAGTCGGGCCACGCCTCGACTGCGCGCTCCCACCACGTCGCCTTCTCGTCTCCGACGACCTCGCGGGCCTCGTACTCCTTGGCGACCGGGCCGTCCTGCAGCTCGACGCGGGGGTGTGCCTTGATGTTGTGGTACCAGACCGGGTGCTTCGGCGCGCCGCCCAGCGACGCCACCACAGCGTATTCACCGTTGTGTTCGACGCGCATCAGCGGGGTCTTGCGGATCTTGCCGGTCTTGGCGCCGACGGTGGTCAGCAGGATCACGGGCTTGCCCTGCAGCTCGGTTCCTTCGGTGCCGCCGGACTCCATGTACTTCTCCGCGTTCTCGCGGGCCCAGTCGGACGTGCTCGGTTCGTATTCTCCGGAAAGTGGCATGTGACCAGCTTAGAACGGCTATCGATGTGATCCGTATGATCCAGTGTTTCGGTTGCCCGAAAACTGTTCTGCGAGTTATCGTCACTCTGTGACCGTGCGCGACGAAGTCAGCATCGCCGGCGTTCCCTGGCCGGTGTACAAGCTGCTCGCGCTCGCGATCGGTGTCCTTGTGCTGGTGATCGTGGGCATCGCGACCGGCAGTGCGGCGCCGGCCGTGATCGCGGGGGCTGCCGCGGGCACCATCGTGTGGCTCTGCCTCGGCGCCTTCCGGTCGAGCCGCTAGTCCTCCAGCAGCCTCCTGAGCGTCTCGAGGTCTGCCCGTACCGCTGCGACGTCGGCCTCCAACTCCTCGTCGGTCATGCCGGCACGCCGTCGCACCGTGAACACGACCTCGCACTGCGCCTCCCCGACACCACCGGGGACCACCCGCAGCGGGTTGTACACGGCCTCACCTGTCGGCAGCCGCACGACATGATCGAGGACTCCGAACTCGTTCGGCGGGGCGAATTCGACCGTCACTTGGCCCATCGGCGAATCGGCCACCCAGCCGTCGGCCGTCTGTCGCAGCCCACCCTGGGCCAGGCCGGCCGCCCAGCGCGGCCAATCGTGTGGGTCGGCGGCGAACTCGTAGACCACCTCGGGTGCCGCTGTGATCCAAATGCTGACGTGTCGCGACTCCATCTCTTCATCGTGACCCACACACTGGGCACATGGACACCACACCCGAACCGTCATCTGGGGTCGAGGAGTTCGTGAAGCGGGCCGAACGCATCGCGTCGGGCGCCGAACAGCACATCCCGTCATGGCTTCGTCCTGGCAATCCGGAGAGCCGGCTGCCGGTCTTGGCCGCCCTGATTGTCGCGATCACGCTGCAACTGTTGATCTCCAGGAGATACACGCTGGTTCCGCGATGGCCGCTTCTCGCGATGGAGATCCTTCTGGTGGTGGTGCTGGTCGTGCTCAACCCAGTGCGCTTGTCCAGGCCGACGCTCATGGGCAAGTACGCCTCCTATGTGCTGCTGGCCGCGATCACCGTCGACAACACGTTGTCGGCCGTGGTGCTCGATTCGCGCATCATCTCCGGGAAGGTAAGCAACGACGCCGCATTGCTACTCGGTAGCGGTGCGGCGATCTTCGTCACCAACACCATCGTGTTCGGTATCTGGTATTGGGAACTGGATCGCGGCGGCCCGTTCGCCCGGCTGCAAGGCGCAAAGGCCTATCCGGCCTTCATGTTCCCGCAGATGGACAATCCCAAAGTGGCCAAACCCGATTGGCGGCCAACCTTTGTCGACTACCTGTACGTCAGCGTCACCAACGTGATGGCGTTCTCCCCCACCGACACCATGCCGCTGGCCCGATGGGCCAAGGCGATGATGGCCGTACAGGCCCTGGTGGCCTTGTCGACTGCCGGGCTCGTAATCGCAAGGGCGGTAAACGTTTTGGGCTAGCCGCCCAAGCAGCCCGGGCCCAGCAGCGCCTTCAGGTCGCCCATCAACGCCGACGACGGCGTCACCCGCAGCGAGACATCCAGCTCGAGTGTGGTGATGCGCTCACCACTGATCAGCCGTAGATGCACCTGCGACGTGCCCGGGTGCCGCGCCAGAACCTGCTTCAACGCGGTGACCTTGTCGACGGTGCACTGCCGCGTGGGCAGGCTCACCGCCACCGGACGATCCACCTGGGCATGCGAAAAGTCCGGCACCACAAGCTCGTGGGCGATCAGCGCGATCCTGTCGTCGCGCGCTGCGACCTTCGCCTTCACAAGCACGACCGCGTCGTCGGCGATCTCCCCGCCGTACACGGAGTACGTCTGCGGGAAGAACAACACCTCGATGCCACCGGTGAGGTCCTCGAGTTGTGCTGAAGCCCAGGGCAATCCGTTCTTGTTCACCCGCCGGTTCACCGAGGCGAGAATGCCGCCCACCACCACTTGAGATTCATTGGCGACGTCACCGTCGAGTATGGCGGGGATTTGGGTGTCCACCTGGGTGGCCAGCAGATGCGCGACGCCGTTGAGCGGATGCCCGGACACATACAGGCCAAGCATCTCGCGCTCGAGAGCCAGCTTGTGCTTGTCCTCCCACTCCTCGTCGGGCACCTTGATCGTGAACACCGCATCGGTGGCGGTATCGGCGCCGCCGAACAGATCGAACTGCCCCATCGCCTCGGCCTTCTTGGTGCCAAGCACGGAGTCGACGGCGTCGGTGTGTATCAGGAACAAACCCTTGCGCGGATGGCCGAGGGAGTCGAACGCGCCCGCCTTGATCAGCGATTCGGTGACCTTCTTGTTGCAGGGCCCTATCTCGATCTTGTTGAGGTAGTCGGAGAAGTCGATGAACTTCCCCTTGTCGGTGCGCGTGTTGATCAGCGACGCAACGACATTGGCTCCGACGTTGCGCACCGCGCCGAGCCCGTAGCGGATGTCCTCGCCCACCGAGGCGAAGTTCAGGCCGGACTCGTTGACGTCCGGCGGCAGCACGGTGATGCCGAGCTTGCGGCAGTCCGCCAGATACACCGCGGCCTTGTCCTTGTCGTCGCCGACCGACGTCAGCAGACCTGCCATGTACTCGGCCGGATAGTTGGCCTTGAGGTAGCCCGTCCAGTACGACACCAAGCCGTACCCGGCGGCGTGGGACTTGTTGAACGCGTAATCGGCGAACGGCAGCACCGTGTCCCACAACGCCTTGATGGCCGCTGCCGAGAAGCCGTTGGCTTTCATGCCTTCCGAGAAGCCCTCGTACTCCTTGTCGAGCACCTCACGCTTCTTCTTGCCCATGGCTTTACGCAGAATGTCTGCTCGGGCCAGCGAGTACCCGGCAACTTTCTGCGCGATGCGCATGATCTGCTCTTGATAGACGATCAGGCCGTACGTTTCGGCGAGGATCTCCCGCAGCGGTTCCTCGAGTTCGGGGTGGATCGGTTTGATCGCCTGCTTGCCGTTCTTGCGGTCGGCGTAGTCGTTGTGGGCGTTCATGCCCATCGGCCCCGGCCGGTACAGCGCGATGACAGCGACGACGTCCTCGAAGCCGGTCGGCTGCATCCGCCGTAGCAGGTCACGCATCGGGCCGCCGTCGAGCTGGAACACGCCGAGCGTGTCGCCACGCCCCAACAGCTCGTATGTCGCAGGGTCGTCGAGCGGCACCGACTCGAGGTCGAGCTCAATCCCCCTGTTGGCCTTGATGTTCTCCAGCGCGTCGCCGATGATCGTCAGGTTCCGCAGACCGAGGAAGTCCATCTTCAACAGGCCGATGGCCTCACACGACGGGTAATCCCAGCCCGTGATGATCGCGCCGTCCTGGGGCCGCTTCCACAGCGGAATCGCCTCGGTCAGAGGCTCCGAGCTCATGATCACCGCGCACGCATGCACACCGGAGTTGCGGATCAGCCCCTCGAGGCCGCGCGCGGTCTCGTAGATGGTGCGCACATCCGGATCGGTGTCGATCAGGCCGCGGACCTCGGCGGCCTCCTTGTACCGCTCATGGTTGGGATCGGTGATCCCCGACAGCGGTATGTCTTTGGCCATGATCGGCGGCGGCAGCGCCTTGGTGATCCGGTCGGCGATCGAGAAGCCGGGTTGGCCGTAGTGAATACGAGCCGAATCCTTCAGTGCCGCTTTGGTTTTGATCGTGCCGAAGGTGATCACCTGCGCGACGCGGTCATGCCCCCACTTGTCTGCTGCATAGCGCACCATCTCGCCGCGGCGACGGTCGTCGAAGTCGATGTCGATATCGGGCATCGACGCACGCTCGGGGTTCAGGAAGCGCTCGAACAGTAGCCCGTGCTCGATCGGGTCGATGTCGGTGATGCGCAACGCATAGGCCACCAACGATCCCGCGGCCGACCCGCGGCCAGGGCCGACGCGGATGTCGACCGAGCGCGCATAGCCCACCAGGTCGGCCACGATCAGGAAGTACGACGGATATCCCTTGGCGCAGATGACGTCGATCTCGAAGGCGGCGCGGTCGACGTACTCCTGAGGCACGCCGGACGGGAACCGGCGCGCCAGCCCGGCATCGACCTCATGGCGCAGCCACGTCTCCTGCGTGTGGCCGTCGGGAACCGGGAAGATCGGCATCCGGTCACGCTGAGCCCACACGTCTTCATAGGACTGCACCCGTTCGGCGATCAGCAGCGTCGAATCGCAGGCGCCGGCAATCTGGTCGTCCCAGAGCGCGCGCATCTCGGCGGCCGACTTGAGGTAGTAGCCGTCGCCGTCGAACTTGAAGCGGTTGGGATCCGACAGAGTCTTGCCGGTTTGCACGCACAGCAGCGCCTCGTGGTTGTGTGCGGCGTCGCGGGTGACGTAATGGCAGTCGTTGGTGGCCAGGGGTGGAATGTCGAGCTTGCGGCCGATCTCGAGCAGACCCTCGCGCACCCGGCGCTCGATGTCGAGCCCGTGGTCCATCAGCTCGAGGAAGTAGTTGTCCGGGCCGAAGATCTCCCGCCATCTGGCTGCCGATTCCAGTGCCTCGCGGTCGTGGCCGAGACGAAGCCGGGTCTGCACCTCACCGGACGGGCACCCGGTGGTGGCGATGATGCCTGCGGCGTGTTCGGCGATCAGTTCGGCATCCATGCGGGACCACTTGCCGAGCTGGCCTTCGAACGACGCCATCGACGAGAGCTTGAACAGATTGCGCAGCCCGGTCGCGTTCTCCGCGACCATCGTCAAGTGCGTGTAGGAACCACTGCCCGAAACGTCGTCGCCCTTTTGGTTCGGATCGCCCCACAGGATCCGTTTGGTGTCGAAGCGCGAGCCGGGCGCGATGTAGGCCTCCACGCCGATGATCGGTTTTATGCCGACTGCAGTGGCGCTGTTGTAGAACTCGCTGGCGCCGAACATGTTTCCGTGGTCGGTCATTCCGATCGCCGGCATCTGCAGCCGCTGGGCCTCGGCGAGCATCGGCGTGATCTTCGCGGCACCGTCCAGCATCGAATATTCGGTGTGGTTATGCAGGTGCACGAAGGACCGATGAGCGCTCGCGCGAAGAGCAGACGGACTTGTCATAGGGCAGCCAGTCTATGGCGGCTCACCGACACTTCTCGGCGTGTCGGCATGCGTGTCTTTATCGCGGCCAGCCGACTTGGGCAACCACGCCCACGACCATGAAGGCTGCGACAAGAACCGCCAAGAAGATGCCATTCACACTCGGCACGCTATTGCGGATAGGTGCGCTAGGAATCGGGCGTTTCCCTACGTCAAACCCGGTCAGGTACGGCCTGCGAACGGTCCAGCAAGCCGCGAACGATCAGCTTGTAAAGTTGCTTGGCAACCTTCGTCGAGTCGGCCCCGTCGACGACGAATCCGGCGTAGAAACCCATTCCCAGGAACATGGCGAGCAACATGCTCACGATGGCTGCGGTGTCGGCGTCGGGCGCAATCTCACCTCGCGCGATCGCGTCCTCGATCATCGAGGTGTAGAACGCCTCCATCGCGGAGACGACGGGACCGTCACCGTGCCGAAGGATAGGGCTTCGGTGGAATTCCAGCCGGGCGATGATGATGAACCTCATCATCGACGGCTCCCCGAACCCCGACCGGGACGCCGACGTGACGAACGCCGTCAACTGCCCTAAAAGCGTGTCGGCATGCCGGGCCTCGTTGATGCAGTCCGCGACGATCGACGACGCCTCTTCCACCAGGCTGTCGTAAATCTGCTCCCTGGTGTGGAAGTAGTAGTGCATCGTCGGACGGCTCAACCCCGCCCGCTCGGCGATGGCCTGGAAGGTGGCCGCCTCAAAGCCGCGGTCATTGATCACCTCGCGTGCCGCGCGCAGGATCCCGGCTCGGGTTTCAGCGGAGTCGGAACCGATCGGACGCCCGCGTCCTCGACCGACTGGTTCGGGCCGGGTGTCGAACGCCATCGGCAAACGCTATGGCATTGCTAAAGGCGGGTCAACCGGACAGATTGTGCAAACGCCGCAACAGGTAGTCGGCCACTCCGGCATCGGTGGTCAGCTCGATGGACCTGCGGTACGCGTCGGCGGCCGGTGCCGCGCGGCCAGCCTGGGCCAGCAGATGCGCCCGCGTCGTCCACGCCGGCTGGAACCGATCGACGGCCGGGTCGGCGATCGCGTCCAGTGCGCGCAGCCCGGCATCGGGTCCGTCGAGCTCTCCGTCGATCGCCGCCAAAGCCACGGCTGCACCCAGCGACGGCGCCACCCGCATCAACGCACGGTAGAGCTTTCGCAGCGCTTCGATGTCCACATGTCCGTGCGTGGCTCGGCCGCAGTGAGCGGACTGGATTGCCGCCTCGTACTGGAATCGGCCCGGCCGCCCGAATGCGTGGGCGCGGTGCAGCAGCGATTCACCGCGGGCGATCAGCACCTCGTCCCACAGCGAGGCGTCCTGCTCGTCGAGCGGGACGAAGCGCCCGTCGGCGGTGCGGCGCGCCGGCCGCCGCGCCTCCGACAGGCACACCAGCGCGGCCAGACCCAGCACCTCCGGCTCGTCGGGCGCCAGCTCGGCCAGCACCAGCGCCAAATGCAGGGCCTCGGCGGACAGCGATTCGATGGGCGCGCCCTGCGGCATGTGTTGCCAGTCGATTGCGTAGGCCGCGTAGACGGCCTCCAGCACCGCAGGCAACCGCTCGGTGAGGTCGTCGCGTTCGGGAAGCACGAACGGGATACCCGCATCGCGGATGCGTTTCTTGGCCCGCACCAGCCGCTGCGCCATGGCGGCCGGCTCGACCGCGAATGCCGAGGCGATCGCGGCGGCCTCCACGCCCAGTACCGTCTGCAGCATCAGCGGCGTGCGAACGTTGGCCGCAATAGCGGGGTGGGCGCAGACCAGCATCAGCTCCAGCCGCCGGTCGGGTATCGCGGTCATGTCATCGGCTTCCAAAATGCCTGGAACATCATGTGTTTCGTGGAATGGCCCGGTGGCGCGGTATGCGGATGACTTCCACAGGTCACGTAATCGGTTGCGCGCCACGGTGAGTATCCAGCCCTCGGGGTTGGCCGGTATGCCGTCGTCGGGCCAGCGGGACAGCGCGCGTTCCAGCGCGTCGGCAAGCGCGTCTTCGGCGGCGGCGATGTCGCGGGTCGGCGCGGCCAGTACGGCCAGCAGCCGGCCGTACGAGTCCCGGGTGACCGCAGCCACCCGGTCTCGTACTTCGCCTAGGGGGTGTACCACCCGCGGTTGGCGGCGTAGGTCCGCCCCACCGGGCGGATTTCAACAGAACCCCAGCCGTTGGCGGGGTTGCGCTGCGCCCACTTCAGCGCCTCGTCGAGGTTGTCGACCTCGATGACGAAGATGCCGCCGAGCTTTTCCTTGGTGTCGGCGAACGGCCCGTCCTGGACCTCCGGTGTGCCGTTGCGCGCGGTCACCGTGGTGGTGCTGACGACGGATTCGAGGACTTCGGTGTCGATGAGCACACCGGCCGCCGACAGGTCGTCGGCGTAGGCCTTGAAAGCCTCCATCGCGGGAGCCATGTCCTCGTCGGTCAGCCCGACCTCGTGGCCCTCCTGGTAGTGCATCAACAGGCAGTACCGCATCGTGGTGTCCTTTCTGTCGGAATGGTGACGAGCCCTTCGCTCTTCGCGCAAGCGCTCATCACCGGTATGACGACTCTGGCACCGCCCGATCGACACGTGCCCGCCAGATCGCGTCGCCGCTGAAGACCAGCAGCGCCAGCCAGATCAGCGCGAAGCCCAGCCACCGCGCCGGTGGCATCGGCTCATGCCCTACGAGCACGCCCCAGCTGAGCTGCATTGCGGGGGTCAGGTAGAAGAGCAGGCCCATCGTCACCATGGGAAGCCGCTGAGCCGCGGCGGCGAATAGCAGCAGTGGCAGCGCGGTCAGCACGCCGGACAGGATCAACAACGCGACATGGCCGGCACCGTGATTGGCGAACGTCGCGTGCCCCCCGGCTTGCAGCACCACCAGGTACACCAGGGCGAAAGGAGCCGCCAGCCCGGCCTCGATACCCACGCTGACCCGCGGATCGACCGGCACCACCTTCTTCACCGCGCCGTACAGCCCGAACGACAGCGCGAGCCCAAGGGCGATGACGGGGACCGTGCCGACCTCCACGGTCAGCACTATCACTGCGGCGACGGCGATGGCCAGTGCGACGAACTGTGCCCGGTTGAGCCGTTCTCGAAATAGCAACAGGCCCAACGACACTGTGACGAGAGGGTTGATGAAGTACCCGAGCGCGGCGTCCACCACATGGCCGTTGTTGACCGCGTAGATGTAGATCACCCAGTTCACCGAGATCAGGGCAGATGCGAACGTCAGCAGCAGCCAGGTGCGTCCGGTCATTGCCCGGATGTCGCCGAGCCGGCGCACCGCCGCGATCACCACGACCATCAACACGAAGCACCACACGATTCGGTGCGCCAGGATTTCGAATGCGCCGGCGGGCTTCAACAGCGGGAAGAACGCGGGGAACAGGCCCCACGACGCGTAGGCGCCGACGCCGAACAACAACCCTGACTTGCGGGTCTCGCTCACAGTTCGTGGTTGCGCAACACGTCGAGGGCGTGCTGCAGATCGGCTGGGTACGGGCTGGTGATCTCGACGCGGCGGCCGTCCGCCGGGTGGGCGAATGCCAGGGATCGGGCATGCAGCCATTGGCGTTCGAGCCCAAGCTTTTTCGCCAAAGTCGGGTCGGCGCCGTAGGTCAGATCACCGCAGCACGGGTGGTGCAACGCGGCGAAGTGCACCCGGATCTGATGGGTGCGCCCGGTTTCCAACTCGATGTCGAGCAGGCTGGCGGCCTGGTGTGCCTCCAGGGTGTCGTAGTGCGTGATGCTGTGTCTGCCCTGTTCGGTGACGGCGAATTTCCAGTCGTGTCCTCGGTGGCGCCCGATGGGTGCGTCGATGGTTCCACTGGACGGGTCCGGATGTCCTTGCACCAGTGCGTGATAACGCTTTTCGACGGTCCGTTGCTTGAAGGCTCGTTTGAGCACCGTGTAGGCGCGCTCAGACAGGGCCACCACCATGACACCCGACGTCCCGACATCGAGCCGGTGCACGATGCCTTGTCGCTCGTGGATTCCCGATGTGCTGATCCGGAAACCCGCCGCGGCCAGTCCGCCCAGCACCGTCGGCCCACTCCAGCCGACGGTCGCGTGCGCAGCGACCCCGGGTGGTTTGTCGACCGCGACGATGTCGGCGTCGGAGTACAGGATCGCCATGCCCTCGATCTCGACGGGCGTGTTCTCCACGGGCGCAGGCGCTTCCGGCAGGCGGACCTCCAGCCATGCGCCCGCCGTGAGCTTGTCCGACTTGCCTGCCCGGGTGCCGTCGATGTCGACGCCGCCGTCTTCGGCAAGCGCCGCCGCGGCCGTTCGCGACAGGCCGAGCAGCCGGGCCAGCCCGGCGTCTACACGCATGCCCGCCAACCCCTCGGGGATGGGCATCGAGCGGGTGGCCACTAGGTCGAGTTGGCCTTGCGGCGGCCGACCGTGTCAGATTCGCCACCCGGCTTTCGCCTGCCGGCCGTGTCGAAGTCAAATCCGAAGAGCGACAAGGCGACCAGCAGAATGGCGCCGCCCACCACCGACGGGTCGGCCACGTTGAACACTGGCCACCAGCCGATGGACAGGAAGTCGACGACGTGCCCGCGCAGCGGCCCGGGTGAGCGGAAGAACCGGTCGACCAGGTTGCCCATCGCGCCGCCGAGGATCATGCCGAGGCCGATGGCCCACCACGGCGACACCAGCCTGCGACCCATCCAGATGATGCCGATCACCACACCGGTCGCGATCAGGGTGAGCACCCAGGTGTAGCCGGTGGCCATCGAGAACGCTGCGCCAGAGTTGCGCACCAGGGTCCACGTGACGGTGTCACCGATGATCGACACCGGCTGACCGGGCGTCAGCAGCCTGACCGCGAGCACTTTGGTGACGATGTCGAGCACGAGAACCACTGCCGCAACGGTCAGCAGCAGACGGATCCGCCGCCGTGGCCGCGCGTCGCGCACCTCGTCTTCGGTCACCGGCTCCGCCGCGGCCGAGCCGGATGTTTCATCAGTCACTCCCCCATCATCCCCTAGCGGTCATGCGCGATGATTCCACCCATGGGTCGCCTCGTTGTCGTCACCACAGGCGGCACGATCTCCACGATCACCGACGACGACGGTGTCAAGCGGCCGAGCCGCAGCGGCGCGGATCTGACCTCAGGTTTGGACGTCGAGGTCGTCGACCTGATGGCGGTCGACAGCTCGCAACTGACGCCGGCCGACTGGGACAGAATTCGTGAAGCTCTGCCGTCTGATGCCGACGGTGTGGTGATCACGCACGGCACCGACACCATGGAGGAGACGGCGCTCTGGCTCGAGCTGACATACGACGGCGTGGCCCCTGTGGTGATCACCGGCGCGCAGCGCAGCGCAGACGCGCCGGAGCCTGACGGACCCCGCAATTTGCACGACGCATTGACCGTCGCGGCCAGTCCGGACGCCCGCGGCCTCGGCGTGGTGGTGGCTTTCGCGGGCACCGTGTGGCAGCCGTTGGGCCTGCAGAAGGTTGCGACGGGTGACCTGCGGGGTTTCGCGGGCGAGTCGCTCGGGGAGGTCGCCGACGGCCGCTTCACCCCACACGGGGCGAAGGACCGGCCATTTCTCGGTTCGCTCTCAACTGCCGCCGCCCCTCGGGTCGACATCCTGGCGGTGTACCCGGGCGCTGACACCGTGGCGATGGATGCGTGCGTGGCTGCGGGCGCGCGAGGCATCGTGCTGGAGGCACTGGGCTCGGGCAACGCGGGCACGGCGTTGATCGACGGGGTCCGCAGGCACTACCGCGACGGCGTCGTCGTCGCGGTGTCCACTCGGGTACCAGGTGGGCAGGTCAGCCCCGGGTATGGGCCCGGCCGTGACCTGGTGGACGCGGGCGCGATGGTGATGTCGCGGCTGCGGCCGCCGCAGGCGCGGGTGCTGCTGATGGCGGCGCTGGCGGCCGGTTCACCCGTCGAGGACGTCGTCGCCCGCTGGGGCTGACCGGGACGCGAGGTCGCTGAGATAGTCGGGCCAGTCGAGGCTGTCGACCGGGTTGGCGCGGCTGATGTCGGGTGTGTCGTCGGGGAATGTACGTGCCTGCCCCGGCCCGGTGCCGCGGGTCTCGAACCTCACGGTCATCACGCCGTGGCCCGCGCCCTGGATCCACCCATGGCCGTGGTCGGTGTGCGTGACGTCGTCGCCCACCCGCCACGCCGGCGGGGTCGCAGCTGCGTCGGTGAGCGTCTGCGGCAGCCGGGTGTTCGACACCTCCTCGGCGACAAGCTCGAGATCGGGAAACAGCGACTCCTGACGGACGTCGGACAGGCCCGAAAAGCCAACGCCGACAAGGCGAATCGGGCCGATCTCGAGCGGGTCGAGCAGGAGCTTGCGGGCCATCGCGGTCAGCGTGGCGGCGTCGGTGGTCGCATACGGCAGCGTGGCGGAGCGGGTCAGAATGCTCATGTCGGACTTCTTGAGTTTGACGGTGACGGTGCGCGCGCCGCGGCCGTCCTTCTCGAGGCGCGCATGCGCGTGCTCGCCGATCGGCCCGATGGCTTCGCGCAGCTGGTCGAGCGTGGTCAGGTCCTCGGGGAACGTCGATTCGGCGCTGATCTGCTTCGCCGGGGCGTTCTCGGCGACGGGTCGGTCGTCGATGCCTTGCGCGAGGCGGTGCAGAGCGGGGCCGACGGTAGCGCCGAGGATGTTGGCCACCTCGGCGTCGGTCAACGCGGCGAGCTGGCCGATGGTCTCGATGCCGAGCCGATGCAGTCTCTCTTCGGCGACCGGGCCGATGCCCCACAGGCGCCGCACCGGTAGCCCGTCGAGCAGCATGCGCTGCTCGTCTCGACGCACCACCCGGATGCCGTCGGGTTTGGCCAAGTCGGATGCGATCTTGGCGACCTGCTTGCCCGATCCGGCGCCGACGGAGGCGACCAGACCGGTCTCTCCGCGGACCTTGGCCCGCAGCTGTTGGCAGAACGCCTCGACGTCCTCCGCCGAAGCGCCGGCCAGTTCTGGCGGTTCGCCGAACGCCTCGTCAAAGGACAGTTGCTCCAGGACGGGCACGATGCTGCGGACGGTGTCCAGCACGCGGCGGCTGGCGACGCCGTAGACCACGCCGCGCGGTGGCAGCACCACGGCCGGGGCGCCGACGAGGCGGCGGGCCTGATGCATGGGCATCGCCGAGCGGGCGCCGTACACGCGGGCCTCATAGCTTGCTCCGGCGACGACGCCACGCCCGCCGAGCCCGCCAACGAGGACGGGCCGTCCACGAAGGGTAGGCCTTGTCAGCTGCTCGACGGAGGCGTAGAACGCGTCCATGTCGAGGTGAAGGACCCAGCGAGCGTCCACAGTGCCGATGCTAGGTCTCCACCACGGCAGCACACACTTTCGCTAGACCTTGGCGATCGCCACCCGCACACCGTCGCCGATCTCGGTTCCGTCGGCCGGTTGACCGAATTCGAAACTGGTGGCCAGGATTTCGCGCGCAATCAAGTCGCTGTGCGTAGTGGCCCAGTCCGCGCGTTCGGCAGGCACCGACATCACGACCGAGATGCGGTCGGACACGTCGAGGCCGGTGGACTTGCGAAGGTCCTGCAGTTCGCGGATGCGGTCTTTCGCCCAGCCCTCGGCCTCCAGCTCGGGCGTGACGGCGCCGTCGAGCACCACCAGCCCGGCGCCGTCAGGCAGCGCGGCGGTGTACTCGGGGTCCGCGGCCACCAGCCGCGAGCTGTACTCGTCAGGCTGCAGCACGGCCGGCCCCGCCGTCAGCGTGCCGTCGGCGTAGACGACGGCCTCACCCGCCTTGACGGCCTTGATCGCGGCCTGGACGTCCTTGCCCAGCCTGGGCCCGGCGACTTTGGCGTTGACGGTGAGCTCGAACAGGCCGTACGCGGCGATGTCGTCGGTGAGCTCGACCGCTTTCACGTTGAGCTCGTCTGCGATCAGGTCCTTGAACGGCGCTAGCTGCTGCGGATTGTCCACCGCAACAGTCAGTTTCGGCAATGGCAGGCGCACACGCAGCTTCTTGGCCTTGCGAAGAGACGACCCGGCAGACGCCACCTCGCGCACCTGATCCATCGCCGCGACCAGTTCCGGATCCGCCGGTACGACACCGGCTTCCGGCCAGTCGGTCAGATGCACCGACCGTTCGCCTGTCACACCGCGCCAGATCACCTCGGTGATCAACGGCAGCAGTGGGGCCGCCAACCGGCCGGTCACCTCCAGCACGGTATGCAGCGTGTCGATGGCGTCGCGATCCTCTTCCCAGAACCGCGAACGTGACCGCCGGACATACCAATTCGTCAACGCCTCGGTGAACTGGCGAAGTTGGTCACACGCCCCCGAGATGTCGCACACATCAAGCGATTCGGTCAGGTCGTCGCGCAGCTGGGCCAGCTTCGCAAGGATGTAACGGTCGAGCACGTGCGACGAGTCGGTGCGCCATGTGCCCTTCTTCGGCGCGTACAGCGCAAGGAAGGTGTAGGCGTTCCACAGCGGCAACAGCACCTGGCGCACGCCTTCGCGGATGCCCTGTTCGGTGACGATCAGGTTGCCGCCGCGCAGGATCGGCGAGGCCATCAGGAACCACCGCATGGCGTCGGAGCCGTCGCGGTCGAACACTTCGGTCACGTCCGGGTAGTTGCGCAGCGACTTGCTCATCTTCTGGCCGTCGTTGCCCAGCACAATGCCATGCGCCACACACGTTTTGAACGCAGGCTTGTCGAACAGCGCGGTGGCCAGGATGTGAAGCGTGTAGAACCAGCCGCGGGTCTGGCCGATGTACTCGACGATGAAGTCCCCAGGGAAATGGGTGTCGAACCAGTCGTGGTTCTCGAACGGGTAGTGCACCTGCGCGTAGGGCATGGAACCCGAATCGAACCAGACGTCGAACACGTCGGAGATGCGGCGCATCGTCGAGTTGCCCGTCGGGTCATCGGGGTTGGGCCGGGTCAGCTCGTCGATGTAGGGTCGGTGCAGATTGTCCGGCCGCACCCCGAAGTCACGCTCCAGCTCGTCGAGACTGCCGTACACATCGACACGCGGATAGCGCGGGTCGTCGGACACCCAGACCGGAATCGGCGTGCCCCAGTAGCGGTTTCGCGAGATCGACCAGTCGCGGGCGCCGGACAGCCACTTGCCGAACTGACCGTCCTTGACGTGCTCGGGATACCAGGTGATCTGCTGGTTGAGTTCGACCATCCGGTCGCGGAACTCGGTGACCTTGATGAACCACGACGACACCGCCCGGTAGATCAACGGGTTTCGGCACCGCCAGCAGTGTGGATAGGAGTGTTCGTAGGTCTCGTGGCGCAGCAGCACCGCGCCGTTCGCCGCGGCGGAGCGGCCCTGGCTCTTCAGGTCGCGGATGATCTGCGGGTTCGCGTCGAACACGTGTTGGCCGGCGTAATCGGGAACCGTGTCGTCGAAGCGGCCCTTCGAGTCGACGGGTGTGACCGCCGAGATACCGGCCGGCTGGGTGGTGGCCATGTCGTCCTCGCCGTACGCCGGCGACATGTGCACGATGCCGGTGCCGTCGTCGGTGCTGACGAAGTCCGCGGGCAACACCCGAAATGAGTTGGGCGCGTCCATGAAATACGGAAACGGCGGCAGATAACGCGTCTCGAGCAGATCCCGCCCGGAGTACGTCGCCAGGATTTGGGGCTCTTCACCGAGTTCGCGGGCGTAGGCGGCTAGGCGCGCCTCGGCCAGCACATAGCGCCGTCCGTCCGGGGCTTGCACCTGGACGTAGGTGACGTCGGGATTGACGGCGACGGCCTGGTTGGACGGCAGCGTCCACGGCGTCGTGGTCCAAATCAGGAGATGGGCACCGTTCAGCGGGCCACCATCGACCAGGAAACCGACGGTGATCGCCGGGTCCTGGCGGCTTTGGTAGACGTCGTCGTCCATCCGAAGTTCGTGGCTGGACAGCGGCGTTTCGTCGTTCCAGCAGTACGGCAGGACACGGATGCCCTCGTACGCAAGGCCCTTGTCCCACAGCTGTTTGAACGCCCAGATCACCGATTCCATGAACGTGGGGTCCAGCGTCTTGTAGTCGTTGTCGAAATCGACCCAGCGCGCCTGGCGGGTAACGTAGGCGCGCCACTCGTTGGTGTACTTCAGTACCGACGCTTGGCAGGCGTCGTTGAATTTCTCGATGCCCATCTCTTCGATCTGGGTCTTATCGGTGATGCCGAGTTGTCGTTGCACCTCGAGTTCGGCGGGCAGGCCGTGCGTGTCCCATCCGAACCGGCGCTCCACCTTGAAGCCGCGCATGGTGCGGTACCGCGGAACGATGTCCTTGACGTAGCCGGTGAGCAGATGGCCGTAGTGAGGCAGGCCGTTGGCGAACGGCGGCCCGTCGTAGAAGACATACTCGGGCGCGTGGTCGCGGCGTGCGACGCTGGCGCGGAACGTGTCGTCGCTGTCCCAGTAGTCGAGGACGTCGGATTCGAGCGCCGGGAAGTTCGGTGCTCCGGCGGCCGGCTTCGGGTAGGCGGTCACTGTGGTGCGTTGTCTCCTGTGCCAGAAGTTCAGGCACGGGGACGACGTCGCGCCGGTGCGCGAGCGCCGCGGTACCACCCCGCTTGCGCACGAAGCTGTGCGCCGCTCAACTCGGGCGATGACGGGCCCACCCGTTCGGTTCTACTGGGCCCCGGGAAGCTCCCGCAGCTGTTCTTCCGAAGGCTCCCCGGTGATAGCCGGATCGGTGCCGTTGCAGTCGATTCTAGTGTCCGGCGCAAATTCGCCCCGCTAGCGTCCCCCTATGGCCGAGTCATTGACCGACGATCAGCAGCACCGGCGGCGACGGGCGGTAGTGGAACGGATGCCGTCCACCCCGTTCATGGGCTGGCTCGGCATTGTGTTCGAGCGCTACGAACCCGACGACGTGACGGTTCGACTGCCCTTTCGCGACGAGCTGACCAACGACGGCACCTATTACCACGGCGGGGTGATCGCAGCCGCGATCGATACCACCGGCGCGGCCGCGGCGTGGTCGAACCACGACTTCGAGAAGGGCACACGAGCCTCCACGATCTCGATGACCATCAACTACGTCGGCGCTGCGAAGCGCTCTGATCTCATCTGCCACGCCCGCACGGTGCGCAGGCGCAAGGCGCTCACCTTCACCGAGATCACCGCCACGGACGGCGACGGCACCGTCGTCGCGCACGCGGTGCAGACCTACCGGCTTGGCGGCTGACCATCCGGCGGCCAGCTCGAGACGCCCTCCTCCAACGGCACCTCGAGGCTGTGCAGGATCGACGCGATCATCCGCCACGCCCCGATGGCCGTCACCAACTCCACCAGCACAGCAGAATTCGACCCCAGCTCACGCTTCAATGCGGTCCACGTCTGTCGGCTCACGGCGCCTTCACGCACGACGTCGTCGGTCGCCGCAAGCACCGCTCGCTCGGCAGCACCGAAGCCGACATGCGTCGCCCAGTTGCGCACACCGACGAGGTCGGCGGCAGGGACGCCCAACCCGCAGGCGACGCGCCAGTGTTGTGTCCACTCGTAATCGCATGCGGTCAGCCAGCCGATCCGCATGATGACCAGCTCTCGCAACCTTGGGGCCAGGGAGCCGTGCCACAGCATGGTGGCCAGCAAATCATTGAGCGCCCGCGCCAGCGTCGGATGATTCAGCAACACCTGGAAGATCGACAGCTCGGCCATGTAGTCCGGAATGCCGGCCTGGTCCGCAGCGGCTTTGGCCTCCTCGAGCGGTAAGCGCGGAACGCGTGAACCGCTCGCGGAGTCGGGCATAGCCGCACCCTAGACCGCGTAGCTTTGCGCCATGAGCGATCACACCTACCGAATCATCGAGATCGTCGGGAGCTCGCCCGACAGCATCGACGCGGCGATTCGCAATGCGATATCGAGGGCCTCAGAGACAATGCGTGGACTCGACTGGTTCGACGTCCAGTCAGTCCGAGGTCACCTCCAGGATGGCGCCATCGGGCACTTCCAGGTGACACTCAAAGTCGGCTTCCGCCTGGAAGACGCCCGATGACGTCAGACCGGAGCGGCGGCGTCTGAGGTCATCTCGAAGAGCGCAAACGGGAACTGCTCCATGAGCTCTTCGATGGTGTAGCTGTCGAAGCGGCAGGTGTCGTACCACCAGTCGAGCTGCAACAGCCCGTCGACGCGGTACACCCGCAGCTCCAGCGCATACCCCAAGCCGGCCGGTGTTTCGTACGTCGGCGTCGTCCCCGCGGGCACAGTGCCCACATAGTTGAGGAAGATCTCCGACTCGACGTCCGCGCCGTCTGTGGGCGCCGCAGCGAGTGCGCGGTGCACATGGCCAAGCATCTCGGTCGGCCCGACATCATGGGCCGTCGCGCACTTCAGAGGAATCGCGTGGAGAAGCCACCGGCGTTCGCCAGTGACGTCCACAGCGACGACGCCCTCACCGATGGTGCGTGCGATCGCACGGCCCAGCGCCGCGAGGAGAATTTCGTCAGCCGCCAGCCCCAGCCAAGCCGCTGCGCCGTCAACTTCGGCAGTTAGCTCGTTGGTTGCCGGGATCGACAGTCGCTCCAGCTTGGGCGAGCTGCCATCGGCTATGTCGTGGTCGACGACCCGCAACGTCGGGGCCGTCCAACTGTCAACCTGATAAGAGAGATCGCTGCTCGTGTCAGCTAAGTAAGGAGCCACCATGCAGCTAACGCTACACCTGTTTCCCAAGAATGGGAGAGCCATCCCAAAACTGTGACGCCTGTGTCAATTAAGAGCCAGAAATCCATTTGCCGGGTATGGGTGCCCATACACGGGAAGTCGGGTTATCGTATGTGGGTGCCCCGCACCGATGAAAACGGCCGACAGCTCAAAGCCCTGCTCGATTACCTCCTTGATGGAGAGATCGATGCCAAGGACATTTACGATGCCCTCGGAATCTCCAGCAGCACGTACTACCGGCGCGTCAAAGACGCCGACTACCCCAACGCCGAGGAGCTGCGGCGGGTAGCTGACAGGTTCAACCTCAGCTATCCCGACCTGCAAATTCAATTCGGCTTGATGAGTCGCCAAGAAGTCTGGAGCTATCTGGAATCGGCCCCTTTCACGATGACGACGGTGAAGGAGAAGGTGAATCAGGTACAGACGACTCGGCCCCCGAGACTGTCTGAGCTGAAACCGCGTGAGGATGCTCCTCCCCTGTAAGCCATTTTCGCCGTACACTTTGCTGGAAACGCTTTAGCAAGAAGGCAGCTCCCCTATGGCCCAGGCAACCCTCATCGCGATCACCCTCGTGTGCATCGTGTGGAGCCTGTGGATTCGGCGGGTCACATGGTCGTGCCGGTGGGAGGTTGCCGCCACCCTCAACATCGCGTTGCAAGGCATTGCAGTGCTGCTGATGTCACCGTGGGCCTCAGAAACGATCGGTCACTGGCTGCACGCGCTGACCGGCATGTGGAATCTCGAGGACTACATCGGCCACGATGCCTACATCGTCGCCGCGTCCGCGGTCATCTACAACGCCCTAGGCAGACTCGCCGACGATCACGCCATGCAAAAGTCCTTCAAGCTGTACGTGGAGCGCCCTGCCACGATCTGTATTCCGCTGCTGCTTGCGACGTTCTCCCTCGGCAACGGCGCGATCATTTACAAGCCGGACTTCTTCGACGTGCCCACCGACTTCTGGTTGAACACCTACTGGCTGCTCTTGTGCGGCATGCTGATCTATCTGCTGGTCTACGGTGCGCGAGCACTGCTCGTCCTTCGGCAGGATCCACGGTCGCGGATGATCGCCAACGTGTACCTCGTCGCATCGGCAAGCGGCATCCTGGCCTGCACCGTTCGGATCGTCACCGCCTACGTCACGCCGTTGCAGACGGTTGAGGGCGGCACGTTGGTGTGGATCTTCGCCTGCGGGTGTGGCGCCGGATTTGCGATCACGTCGGCGCAGTCGTGGCGCATGAAGACCAAGTGGTTCACCAAGGCCAGCCGCTGAGCTGACTCAGCCTGCGACGGGCCGCGGCACGTCGTACGGGGCGCCGAAGGCTGGCATCGTCTCGTAGCCGCGCTTGCGCGCCCTGGCGGCGTCGCGCCGGATGAGCGCATGGAGTCCGGCGAACGTCACCTGGTCGAGCACCATCCGGGTCAGCAGCCGATTGTGGACGAACCCGAACGACAGCCCACTTTCCGGGTCGGCCCAGCCCACCGAGCCGGCCAGCCCGGCATGTCCGAAGCCCGGCATCAATCCGGCCGGCAATGGCAGCGAGTGATATCCCAAATGGAAGCTCAACGGTACGAAGATGTTTCGGTCCGGCCACAAAGTCGGTTTGTGAGCAAGGGCGGAAACCCGCTCACGGGACAGGAATTGGCTGCCGTCGATGTGGCCGCCGTTGGCGATCGTGGCGTACATCTTGGCCAGCGCGCGCGCCGTCGTGACGCCGTTCGCGGCCGGGATCTCCGAGTCGAGGAACGGGATATCGCCCTGCACAACGGCTTTCATGCCGGGGAAATACATCGAGCCGAAGACGCCAGAGAACTGCAACGCGGCAACCCTTGGCGCAACGAAATTGAACACGGGGTTGGACAAACTGCCCTGGGGCGCGAGGATCTGCGCTGCGCGCGTGGGTGAGTGGGCCGGCGGACGCCCGAGGTGCAGTCCATCGGTGTTCAGCGGTTCCGCGAGTTCCTCGCGGATCAGGTCACGCATGCCCTTGCCGGTGACCGACCGGGCAAGCCCCGACATCAACCAGCCGTAGGTCAACGCGTGATACGCCGGTTTCCCGTACAGCACGCGGTTCACCGGAGCGGCCGCGATCCGCGCCTCCATCGCCCGGTGGTCCAGCAGCTCGGCCTTGCTGACGCCGTTGAGTTGGGACAGCCCGGCACGGTGGCGCATCACATCGCGGACGGTGATGTCCGCCTTGCCGTTTACACCGAACTCTGACCAGAACTCGGCCACGGGGACGTCGTAGTCGAGCAGGCCGCGATCGGCCAGGCGGTGGATCACCGTCGAGGACATGCCCTTGGTGACCGACCAGACCATGGCGCCGGTGTCGGCGGTCCAGTACTCGGTGCCGCGGCGGTCGGCGTAACCGGTCCACACGTCGACCACGGGCTCGCCGTGCAGGTACACGGCCAGGGCGCCGCCACCGAACCGGCGACCTGGGAAAAGTCGATCAAACGCCTGCACGGTGCAGGCAAAATTCGAGTCCGCCGCGCCCTGAATACCGTGTGGGAGCGCCGCGCTGCGCTCCCGGCTCTTGACAGCCGTCACAATGTATTGAATTTACCTGCAACCCCGGCAAATAAACGAGGTGTTACCCATTCGTTAAGTCACTGCACGTCAGCCGCGTCGAGCAGCTGTTGCGCAGCAAGCGTGGGGGTCAACTCGCCGTCGCGCACCTGGCGCTCCACCTCGGCGCGGATCTTGCGCACCGCAGGATGCGACAGCACGCGGTCTAGCACCGCGTCGCGGACCATCGACCACGTCCAGTCGACCTGCTGCGCGCGCCTGCGGGCGTCGAACTCTCCCGCTTCGGTGAGGACCTGGCGATGCTTCAGCACGGTGTTCCACAGCTCGACCAGGCCTTCGCCCTGCAGCGCGCTCATCGTGAGAACCGGTGGGCGCCAAAGTGTTTCGCGCGGATAGATCAGGCGTATCGCACCGGTCAGCTCGCGCGCTGCGGCCTTGGCCTCGGTGGCGTGCTCGCCGTCGGCCTTGTTCACCACGACGATGTCCGCGAGTTCCAGAACACCCTTCTTGATGCCCTGCAGTTGGTCACCCGTGCGCGCCAAGGTCAGGAACACGAACGTGTCGACCATATTGGCGACGGCCACCTCGGACTGGCCGACGCCCACGGTCTCGACCAGGATCACGTCGAACCCGGCGGCCTCGAGCAGCACGATCGTTTCGCGGGTGGCCTTGGCGACCCCGCCGAGCGTGCCCGATGTCGGCGACGGCCTGATGTACGCGTCGGGGTGAACGGCCAGCCGCGCCATCCGCGTCTTGTCGCCGAGAATCGAACCGCCGGTCCGCGTCGATGACGGGTCGACGGCCAGCACAGCAACTTGATGGCCCTGCTCGATCAGGTACATGCCGAGCGCCTCGATGGTGGTCGACTTGCCGACGCCGGGCACCCCGGTGATCCCGACGTGCATGGCCTTGCCCGCGTCGGGCATCAGCTCCATCAGCAGCTGCTGGGCCTGCTGACGATGGTCTGGCCGGGTGGATTCGACGAGCGTGATCGCCCGCGGCAGCGCAGCGCGGTCGCCGGTGCGGACCGCCGCCGCCAGTTCGTCGACTTGATCGACCATGAGCAGGCGCCTCTACGCCAAATCAACGTTTTGCAGAGAAAGTGCGAGAAGGCTCCTGCAAAACGTCACTTTCGACGAGATCATGTGGACCTGCCCTATTTCAAGTCGTAGCCGAGGCGCTCGGCGAGCTTGTGTAGCAGGCCGATCGCCGCATCGGCGATGACGGTGCCGGGCGGGAAGATCGCCGTCGCCCCGGCGGCGTAGAGCTCGTCGAAGTCGCCAGGCGGGATTACCCCGCCGACCACGACCATGATGTCGGGCCTGCCGACTTCGGCGAGCGCGTCGCGCAGGGCGGGCACCAGGGTGAGGTGGCCCGCAGCGAGCGATGAGACGCCAACGACATGCACATCGTTGTCGGCGGCTTGGCGCGCCACCTCTTCCGGCGTGGAGAACAGCGAACCGACGTCGACGTCAAAACCGATGTCGGCGAACGCCGTCGCGATCACCTTCTGGCCGCGGTCGTGTCCGTCCTGACCCATCTTGGCAACCAGGATGCGCGGCCGGCGGCCGTCAGCCTCGGCGAACTTCTCCACTAACTCGGTGGCGCTAGAGATGTTGCTGACCTTTCCGACTTCGTCGCGGTAGACCCCGGCGATGGTACGGATCTCGGCCTGATGGCGTCCCCAGACCTTCTCCAATGCGTCGGAGATCTCGCCGACGGTGGCCTTTGCACGCGCGGCGTCGATCGCCAACGCCAAGAGGTTGCCCTCCCCTTCGGCAGCACTGCTGAGCGCCGCGAGCGCGGCCTCGACGGCCGCGGGGTCACGGTCGGCGCGAAGCTGTTTCAGCTTGGCGATCTGCTCGGCACGCACCCGGCTGTTCTCGACCTTGAGGACCTCGATCTCCTGATCCTCGTCGACCTGGTACTTGTTGACGCCGATCACCGGCTGCTGCCCGGAGTCGATGCGGGCCTGGGTGCGTGCCGCCGCTTCCTCGATACGCAGCTTCGGAATGCCGTCGCTGATCGCCTGCGCCATGCCGCCGTGCTCGTTCACCTCACGGATGTGCTCGCGGACCTTCTCGGCCAGCTGATGGGTCAGCGACTCCACGTAGTACGACCCGCCCCACGGATCGATCGGCCGCGTGGTGCCCGACTCCTGTTGCAGCAGCAGCTGGGTGTTGCGGGCGATGCGCGCGGAGAAGTCGGTCGGCAGCGCCAGCGCCTCGTCAAGCGCGTTGGTGTGCAGTGACTGGGTATGGCCCTGGGTGGCGGCCATCGCCTCGATGCACGTACGGGCGACGTTGTTGAACGGGTCCTGCGCGGTCAGCGACCAACCCGACGTCTGCGAATGTGTCCGCAGCGACAGCGATTTCGCGTCCTTCGGGTTGAACTCGGCGACGAGCTCGCTCCACAGCAGCCGGCCTGCGCGCAGCTTGGCGACCTCCATGAAGAAGTTCATCCCGATGCCCCAGAAGAAGCTCAACCGCGGCGCGAACTTGTCGATGTCCAGCCCGGCGTCGAGGCCGGCCTTGATGTACTCGACGCCGTCGGCCAGCGTGTAGGCCAGCTCGAGATCGGCTGTGGCACCGGCCTCTTGGATGTGGTAGCCCGAGATGGAAATCGAGTTGAACTTGGGCATCTTGGTGCTGGTGTAGCCGAAGATGTCGGAGATGATCCGCATCGACGCCTTGGGCGGATAGATGTAGGTGTTGCGGACCATGAACTCTTTGAGGATGTCGTTCTGGATGGTCCCCGCCAGCTTCTCCGGCGGCACGCCCTGCTCTTCGGCCGCCACGACATACAGCGCGAGGATCGGCAGCACCGCGCCGTTCATGGTCATCGACACCGACACGGTCGACAGGTCGATGCCGTCGAACAGCTGGCGCATGTCGAGGATGGAATCGATTGCCACGCCTGCCATTCCGACGTCGCCGGCCACGCGGGGGTGGTCAGAGTCGTAGCCGCGATGGGTGGCGAGGTCGAACGCCACCGAAAGGCCCTTCTGGCCGGCGGCCAGGTTGCGACGGTAGAACGCGTTGGACTCCGCTGCCGTGGAGAACCCGGCGTACTGACGGATGGTCCACGGCTGGTTGACGTACATGGTCGGATACGGGCCGCGGATGTACGGCGGTTCGCCGGGGAAGCTGTCCAGGGGGTAGCCGGCCGCGACCGCCGCGTCGCGGTCGGCGCCGATGTAGACGGGCTTGACGGCAATACCCTCTGGGGTGCTCCAGTCGAGTTGATCCGGGGTGTATCCGTGCGCAGCGGCGGCGGCCTCGACGTGTTTGTCGACGGCGGCTAGCGAAACAGGTGAGGCCGCGGGCTTCCGATCTCCTTCGCCCTGCAGTGGTACGTCGGCGAAGCTTCCGATTCCGGTAGTTGCAGTCACCTCAGGCCCCCAATCGGGTAAGCAGGTCCGACAACACTTCGACCGCGTTGATCTTCGCGGTCAGGTAGCCGTCTGGCTTCGAATCGGCTTCGGCCACCGCCTTTTCGGGCCCGGCGAGCAGAACGTGGGTCACGCCAGCCTTTCGCGCGGCGTCCACGGCCGCTGAGGCCTCGGCTGCATACCGGGCATCGGTGCCGCAGATGACAGCTATCTTGGCAGGCTCCGTTACGACTTCGATGCCGCCGGACGCCAGCAGGTTCGTCGCGAACGTCGCGCGGATATTGTGCTCGGCCAGCGGCCCGAGCGTCAGTAGCTGCACTTGGGGCCGGGCACCGGTCTTGTCCAGGTACGCGTCCGAGCGCTCCCGCAGCGCCTCGAAGGCAGCAGCGTAGCGCGCCACCGTTTCCAACGGATCACCTTGCGGCAGTGGCGGTTCGGTGAGGTTTGGGTATTCGTTCACACCGGTGATCGCGGTGCGCCGGTGTGCGACGTCGTCGCTTCGCCGGGTAGCAACCTCGGTGATCTGGTCGGCCACGTAGTCGCGGGCCGCCTCGAAGCCACCGCGGGATTCGATGTCCTGGAAGTGTTTCCACGCCTGCTCGGCGAGCTGGTTGGTGAGATCCTCGACGAACCACGACCCGCCTGCAGGATCGAGGACCTCGCCGATGTGGGATTCCTCGAGCAGAAGCAACTGCGTGTTGCGGGCGATCCGGCGCGCGAAACTGGCTGGGGTGCCGGGGAAGCCGCCGGGAATCGCAACGTCGAACGGGTGCACGAGCACGGTGTCGGCACCTCCCACCCCGGCGGAGAACGCCGCCAGCGTGGTGCGCAGCATGTTCACCCACGGGTCGCGCTGCGCCATCATCGGCAGCGACGTGACCGCATGCAGCCGGGCCGCGCCGGCGTCGGGCTCCCCGACCACCTCGGCCACTCTGGCCCAGATTTGGCGCGCCGCACGCAGTTTCGCGATCGTCATGAACTGGTCGTCGTCGGCGGCGAACCGGAAGCTGATCTGGCGCAAGGCATCCCCGACCGCCAGGCCGCCGTCACCGAGCAAGCGCAGGTAAGCGACCGCCGCGGCGACACTGCCCGCCAGCTCCCACGACGCGCTGGCCCCCCGGTTGTGGAATGCGGGACCGTCGACGGTGATCGCGCGCACGCCGCCGGTGTAGCCGCCGACCTTCGCGGCCACGGCCACGACATCCGCCACGTTCGGTGCGGGTCGCGAACTCAGCGGCGCGCTCAGCGGGTCAGCGCCCAGGTCCACCGACAGCCGCGAACGCTGATCGTCGTCGAGGCCGTTCAACAGCGCCAGCACCGCATCCGATGCGGCGACATAGTCGGTGCCGGCGTCAAGTACGACAGGGACGAGGTCGAGAAAGACGCCTTCGAGCAGACGGTCCAGTTCGGTCGCCGCGATTCCCGCCGCACCGACCCTCAGCACCAGTGCACTGACGCCCTCGGTCAGAGCGACCAACACCGCGCCGTTGCCTTCGGCGACCGCGGAGCCGTTGGCGGGGAATGCTTCAGCCACCCGCCACCCGGACTTGACGTCCCGATGCGCATCGCCGCCGCGCACGAAAGGCCACCGCCCGGGCAGCGGAGGTTCGGGCAGCGCGTCTGCGCTCGTGTACAGCGGCCGGATCGGGAAGCCTTCGTACGTCGGCGAATCCAGCAATCGCTCCGGTTCGGCGGGCAGATCCGCCGGGTCACGCTTGGTGCTCTTGGCCAGTACGCCGGCTACCGCCGAGCGCCACCTCGCGAAATCGGAATCCGCAACACTGGATTTCTGCACGTCCATCAGGCTAAATGATCGCCATCACACCAGGTTGTGCCGGGCGGCCCGACTCACGCTGCGGCGCGGCGGTGTCCCCCGTCATCGACCCGTAGTCTTGGAAGGCGTGAAAGCCGTCGTCAGCACACTGCGCGCACTCCGCGCTGCGGTGATTACGACGGCGTCGCAGGTGCCACCACGGCGGTTTATCGCCATCCTGGCCGCGATTGTGATCCTCGTCGCAGTTGCGCTGCTGGTTCCGTTGCCCACTGCAATTCAACTGCGTGACTGGGCGACATCGGTCGGTCCATGGTTTCCGCTTGCCTTCTTGGCCGCGCACATCGTGGTGACCGTCTTCCCGTTTCCACGCACGGCCTTCACGTTGGCGGCGGGTCTGCTGTTCGGTCCCTACCTCGGTGTGCCGCTCGCCGTGGTGGCCAGCACCATCAGCGCCGTCGTCGCGCTGGTTCTGGTGCGGGCCGCAGGCTGGCAGCTATCACGGCTGGTACGCCACCCGCGCGTCGACTCGCTCGACGCCCGGCTGCGGGAACGCGGCTGGCTGGCGGTGCTGTCGATGCGGATGATTCCCGCCGTGCCGTTCTCGGTGCTGAACTACGCCGCGGGTGCGTCTGCGGTGCGGGTGCTGCCGTACACGCTTGCCACTTTCATCGGCTTGATGCCAGGCACGGCCGCCGTGGTGATCCTCGGTGACGCGCTGACCGGCCATGTGAGCCCGCTGCTGTTTCTCGTGTCGCTGTGCACAGCGAGCCTCGGCATCGCTGGGCTGATCTACGAAATCCGCACCCATCGGCGCCATCACCGCGAGCGCCTCGCCGGCTCGGCCCACGACACCGAGCCCGCCATCACCGGCTGAATCGTTCGGACCTAGGGCCAAACGGCCCTACCAGCAACCACTGCAGCGCCAGATAGTGAAACTATCGGTTACATGTACCTGGGAGGCTGGTGAACATGGATCGTCTAACAGCACTCGACGCAGGATTCCTCCATGCCGAAGACGCAGATCGTCGCGTCAGCCTGGCCATCGGCGCCCTCGTGATACTCGAGGGACCCATCCCCGAATTCGATTCGCTGTTGTCGACACTCGGCGAGCGGATCGCGGCCTGCCCACGGTTCGCGCAGCGGCTCCGTTCCCATTTGTTCGATCTCGACGCTCCAGAGTGGGTCGACGATCCCGACTTCGATCTCACCCATCATGTCCGCCGGCTTTCGCTGCCGCTGCCCGGCGATGACCACGAGTTGTTCCGCCTGGTGGCCGACGTCATGTCCTGGCGGCTGGATCGGAGCAGGCCGCTGTGGGAGATCTGGGTCGTAGAAGGGCTGGCCGACGGCCGATGGGCGATAGTGCTGAAGGTTCACCACTGCATCGCCGACGGGATAGCGACGGCGCATATGCTCGCCGGCCTCTCGGACGGCGGTCCCGGGCACAGTTTCGCCGGCCGTATCCATGCGGCATCTGAACCCGCGCGGTCGAAGCCGCTGTGGCAGCAGATCCTGAACCCGATGACGTGGACGACGGCGGCGGCCCGAATGGCTCACGGTGCCGTCGACATCGCGGCTGGGCTGACGATGCCGTCGGCGTCCGCAGCGCTGAACGGTCCGATAACGAACCTGCGCCGCTACAGCGCGGGGCGCGTCTCGTTGGACGATGTCAGACACGTATGCCAGGTCTTCGACGTCACGATCAACGACGTCGCGCTGGCCGCACTCACCGAGAGCTTTCGCGCCTACCTGATCCGCCATGGCGAGCAGCCGCTGCCGGATACCTTGCGCACTCTGGTACCCGTATCGATGCGCCACGCTGACTCGCTCGACCAGACCGACAACCGAGTTTCCTTGCTGCTGCCGTTCCTTCCTGTCGAGGAGGAGAACGCGGTCGCGCGACTACGCACGGTTCATGCCCGGCTGTCGCACGCCAAGTCGACCGGACAACACCAGGCCGGAAACGCGGCGACCTCGCTCGCCAACCACATCCCCTTCGCCCTCACGGCGTTGGCCACGCGGCTGTTGACCCGACTGCCACAGCACGGCGTTGCCACCGTCGCGACCAATGTGCCCGGCCCCGCTGAACCGCTGCAGATCATGGGCCGCAAGGTGTCCGGAGTCATGCCGATTCCGCCGATCGCAATGCAACTGCGCACCGGTGTCGCGATGCTCAGTTACGCGGGCGAGCTGTACTTCGGCATCCTCGCCGACTTCGACGCGGCGCCCGACATCGACGAGCTGGCCCACGGCGTGGAAGACGCCGTGGCGCGACTGGTGGCAACGGCCAAGCGGCGCAAGCCTTCCCGCGACCGCAGAGGACTGTCGCTGGTGGTCAGCGCGTAGGGCGGCTGATTACAGCTCCGTGGAGCCGGCGTGGCGACCCGGCATCTGCGGCGGACCGTCCTGCCGCTGCTGCGACAGAGGCGGATATTGCATCGGCGGCAAGGGATCGGGCTGCGCGGCCGGGATGGCGCTGATGCTCGTTGACGAACGCGCGTCGGCCTCCGCCTTGGCGACGGCCTGAGCGATAGCGGGATCCGTCTGCGTGGTGAACCACTCGGCGACCTCGTCGGTGTCGTCCTCCGGCTTCGGCAGATTCTCTTCCACCGGCGACGGCTGGTAACGGAACACGCCGTCCTCCCCTGGCGCTCCGAGCAGCTTCGTGAATCCCTGTAGTGCCGCACCGAAGTCGCTGGGCACCAGCCACACCTTGTTGGCTTCGCCCTTGGCCATCTGCGGCAGCGTCTGCAGGTACTGGTAGGCGAGCATCTCCGGCGTCGGGCGGCCGGCCTTGATCGCGGCGAACGTCTTCTCGATCGCCTTGGCCTGACCCTGTGCCTGCAGATAGGACGCGGCGCGCTCGCCCTGAGCGCGCAGCATCCGCGACTGCCGGTCGGCCTCGGCCGCCAGGATCGCCGCCTGCTTGGCACCCTCGGCGGCAAGGATCTGGGCCTGCTTCTGGCCTTCGGCCTGCTTGATCGACGCTTCGCGGGAGCCCTCTGCGGTCAGGATCATGGCCCGCTTCTCGCGGTCGGCCCGCATCTGCTTTTCCATCGAATCCTGAATCGATGGCGGCGGGTCGATGCTGCGCAGCTCGACGCGGGCCACCCGAAGACCCCAGCGTCCGGTCGCTTCGTCGAGCACTCCACGCAGCTGTCCGTTGATCTGGTCGCGGGATGTCAACGTCTGCTCCAGAGTCATGCCGCCGACGACATTGCGCAGGGTGGTCGTGGTCAGCTGCTCGACACCGACGATGTAGTTGCTGATCTGATAGACCGCCGCCTGCGGATTGGTGACCTGGAAGTACACCACCGTGTCGATGTTGACCGTCAGGTTGTCCTCGGTGATCACCGGCTGCGGCGGGAAGGACACCACGCGCTCGCGCAGGTCGACCCTGGCACGGATCCTGTCGATGAACGGCAGCAGCAACGTCAGCTGACCCGACACGGTCTTGCTGTAGCGGCCCAGCCGCTCGATGACCGCGGCCTCGGCCTGCGGGATCAACGCGATTGACTTGGCCACGATGATGGCGGCAAATACCACCAGCACCCCGACCAGGATCAGGCCGGCGATGGCACCATCCATGACGAGCTTCCTTCCCTTGGTTGTCCAGTGTTCTCTAGACGACTTTTTGAACGACCGCGGTGGCGCCGTCGATGTGCACGACGGTGACGTGGTCGCCCGGTTCGTACACATCGTTGTCGTTCAGCGGGCGCGCCGTCCAGATTTCGCCGTCGAGTTTCACCTGGCCTTCATGGCGCGCCACCCGGTCGAGCACCAGTGCGCTCTTGCCTTCGAGCGCCTTCGCCGGTTCGGGCAGACCCTTTCCCGACATGAAATGCCGCCGCAGCGCGGGGCGCACCAGCACCAGCAACAGGAGCGAGACGACGAGGAACACCGCGCCGTGCACCCACAGGTCGTCGACCACCAGGCTCGTTCCCGCCGCGGCCAACGCGCCGCCGCCGAGCATGAGCAGGAACATGTCGCCGGTCAGCGCCTCGGCTCCGGCGAGGGCCAATGCGGCGATCAGCCAGATCAGCGGGACGGCCATGACGCCAGCGTATCGCGTAGCCGACCCGATTCGCGGCTAACTACTACACTGCGAGCATCATGTGGTGCCCCAGTGTTTCGTTGACGGTTTGGGCCAACGCCTGGCTTGCAGGCGCGGCCGCACCTGACGATGTCCTCGACGCGTTATCGCAATGGGCGCCAAGGCATTCGGTCACGGCATACGACTCGGTCGCGGCCGGCCGAACCGGGTTGCCGTGGCCGGACCTGAACGACGCGGGCGCGGTCTCGCTGCTGCAGACCATGCGCGTCGCGGCGCGTCCGGCGGGGCTGACGCCGTCCATAGGTGTGGTGCTGCCGGTGCCTGGCGACGTCCGTGGGCTCCCCGCGGGCACGCAGTTCCAGCGTGACGCGATCACTGCGGGCGAGGCGATAATCGTCGGTGGCGAAGAGTCCGTGGCGGTAGGCCTGGTCCCGGACTTCGAATACGACGACCTCGACGACGAGTCCGAGTTCGAGCCCGAACCGACGGCGTTGTCGTGGACGGTCTATTCGGTGCCTGCCGTGCCTCCCTCCGAACACCTCGATCTCGGCGAGGCGGAGTATGCCCTGCGGGCGGCGGTCCGTTCTGCCGCCGACGCGCTCGGTGCGATCCGCGCGGCGGGTGCCGACGTGGCCGATCCGCGCGGGCTGGTCGAGCAGGTGCTCGAATCCTCACGGGGACACCGGGTGCCCGACCACGCGCCGTCGCGGGCCGTACGGGTGCTGGAGAACGCCGCCCACATCGACGCGATCATCACCGTCGGCTCGGGATTGATTCCCATCGGGCTGCAGAGTTCGTCGGAGGTTCAGATCGCCAGCGACGCACTGCGACCGCTGGGCGGAGTCGTGCGCTCGGCGCGGATGGCCGCGATCGCCGCGATCCTGAACTCGGCCTGGAGTTAGCCGCAGTTCGCTGTGCAGAGCGCGCCGTTGACCGAAAACCCTTGCAATGGCGGCGCGTCCGACCCTGCAACCCGAGCGGGTCCGCGGCCGTAACGGAGCTCGTCGACCAAATCTACGGCCAGCCGCGCGAACCGCGGGTCGGCGTTTGGCGTGGCCGCCCGCGCAAGCTCGATACCCAATTCCCTTGCCTGCAGCGCAAGCTCGTGGTCGAGATCCCACACGACCTCGATGTGGTCGGAAACGAACCCGATCGGGCAGACGATCACCGCCTTGGCGCCGGCGTCGGCGAGCGTCGTCAGGTGGTCCGCGATGTCAGGTTCCAGCCAGGGCACCTGCGGCGGCCCAGAGCGTGACTGCCACACCTGGTCGTAATCGTCGTAGCCGGCCGCGCTGGCGACCAGTCGCGACGCATACGCCACCTGACGGCTGTATAGGTCTGGGCCGCAACGTGATCGCGCCGCACCCGGAATGGAGTGCGCGGTGAACACCAGTCGTGCACCGTCGGGCACGGTCTGCGCTGCCTTCCCGATGGCTTCGCTGAACATCTCCACCAACAGCGGATGGTCGTAGTACTGCCTCAGCTTGACCAGTTCCGGAGCGGCGTCACCTGCCGCCGCGCGCGCCCGCGCGATGTCCTCGACGTATTGGGTGCAGCTGGAGTATCCGCCCCACGCAGAGGTGGTGAAGACCGCAGCCCGGCGAACACCGTTGTCGCGCATGGCAATCACCGTGTCTTCGACGTACGGCTCCCAGTTCCGGTTGCCGAAGTACACCGGCAGATCGATTTCGGCCTCTAGCCGCGCCATCAACTCACGGTTGATGCCGTTGATCGGCGACACACCGCCGAAGTGCAGGTAGTGCTCCGCTACCGACGCCAGCCGCTCGCGCGGGATCCCGCGGCCGCGAGTGACGTTCTCCAGGAACGGCATCACGTGCTCAGGCGCCTCCGGCCCGCCGAACGACAGGAGTAGAAGCGCGTCAAAGTCCATCTAGAGCAACTGCGTGCTGGCGCCGCCGTCGGCGTAGATGATCGTCCCGGTGGTGGCCGGCAACCAATCGGAGAGCAGGGCACACACTGTCTTCGCAACCGGCGTCGGGTCCTTCATGTTCCACCCGATGGGCGCGCGCTGATCCCAGCCCTCTTCGAGCAGCTGCATCTGATTACCGGCCTCTTCGCCGAGCGCGCCGCCCACGATCGCGCTCATCGCAAGCGTCCGAATCGGTCCGGCGGCAACGAGATTCGATCGCACGCCGTACTGACCGGCTTCGCGTGCCACAAAGCGGTTCACCGACTCCAGCGCGCTCTTGGCCACCGTCATCCAGTTGTATGCCGGCATCGCCCGCGTCGGGTCGAAGTCCATGCCGACAATGCCGCCGCCCGGGTTCATGATCGGGAGCAACGCCTTGGCCAGCGACGCATACGAATACGCCGAGATGTGGATGCCCTTGGCGACATCCTCGTACGGCGCATCGAAGAACGGGTTGATGCCCATGCCGGTCTGCGGCATGAAGCCGATGGAGTGCACGACGCCGTCGAGCTTGTTGCCCTCGCCGATCACCTCGGCCACCCGGGCGGCCAGCGTGTCGAGGTGCTCCTGGTTCTGGACGTCGAGCTCCAGCAGCGGCGCTTTCTCCGGCAACCGGTCGATGATGCGCTGAATCAGCCGCAGCCGGTCGAAGCCGGTGCAGACTATCTCCGCGCCCGCCTCCTGAGCGACCTTGGCGATGTGGAACGCGATCGACGAGTCGGTGATGATCCCCGTAACGAGGATGCGCTTGCCTTCGAGGAGCCCTGTCATGTGAAAGTCCTTATCTCTCTTAGTGGCCCATGCCCATGCCGCCGTCGACCGGAATTACCGCACCGGCGATGTAGCTCGCGTCCTCGGACGCCAGGAAGCTGACCACACCGGCGACCTCCTCGGCGGTGCCGACCCGCTTCGCCGGGATGAATTCCAGTGCGCCCGCCTGAATCCGCTCGTCGAGCGCGCGGGTCATCTCGGTGTCGATGTAGCCGGGAGCCACCACGTTCGCGGTGACACCGGCCTTCGACAGCTCCCTGGAGATCGAACGCGCCATGCCGATCAGTCCGGCCTTGGCGGCGGCGTAGTTGGACTGATTGCCGATACCCCACATGCCGGACACCGAACCGATGTAGATGATGCGGCCGAACCGCTTGCGCTGCATGCTGCGCGACGCCCGTTGGGTCACCCGGAACGCTCCGGTGAGGTTGGCGTCGATGACCTCGGTGAACCGCTCCTCGGTCATCCGCATCAGGAACGCGTCCTTGGAAATGCCGGCGTTTGAGACCAGCACTTCGACCGGACCCTGATGCTCCTCGACTTCCTTGAACGCGCGATCGACGGCCTCGTTGTCGGTGACGTCACACTCGACGCCGAACAGTCCCTCCGGGGCCCCTGAGCCGCGGTGGGTGACGGCGACCTTGTGACCGTCTGCGGCCAGGCGCAGCGCGATAGCCAGCCCGATGCCCCGGTTTCCGCCGGTCACCAGCACCGAACGCGCGACGAACGGCGGACGGCCGCCGGTGGCCTGGTCCGCGGTATCGGCTGGATTGTCGGTCAGAGACATGCGAGCCAACTTAGTGCCTGGACAGCGTTCTTAAGAAATCGCCTTAGGTGGGCAGCCGCCGGTTGATCAGCAGCGCCGCCACTGCGGCCAAGGCCAGTACCGCGGCGCCGAGCCGCAGCCAGCCCGCGCTGGCGTCGCCCTTGCGGGTTTCATAGCCGATCTGCTCCTGCAGGTTGGCGAAGACCTCCTTGAGCTGATCGACGCTGGACGCGGTGTAGGCCTGTCCACCGGACAGGTGGGCGATCTTCTTCAGCATCTCGTCGTCGACGGGCACCGGCTGTCGCTGGCCGCCGTCCATCTCCACCGTGCCGTAAGGGGTGCCGAAAGCCACCGTGGAGATCGGCACGCCCTGATCTTTGGCCGTGCGCGCCGCGGTGTAGGCCCCCTTGGGGTTGTCCGGGTTCGACGGCACGGTTTCCTTGCCGTCGGACATCAGCACGATGCGCGCGGGCGGTGGGGTGTCTCCGCCGCCGATCACCGCACCGACTGTGGAGATCGCCTGCAGTGCGGTCGAGATGGCCTCACCCGTCGCGGTCCGGTCGGCCACCTGCAACTTGTCGATCGCATTCTTCGACGCGTCACGATTGGTCGTCGGCGACACCAACACAGTGGCGGTGCCCGCGTAGGAGATCAGCCCCAGGTTGATACCGGGCGTCATCTGATCGACGAACTGCTTGGCGGCCTCCTGCGTGGCAGCCAGCCGGTTCGGTGAGACGTCCGTCGCCCGCATCGACTGCGACACATCGATGACCAACATCACGACGGCGCGGTTGCGTGGGATACGGACATCGTGCGTGGGCCCGGCCATCGCGACGGTGAACAGCACCAGCGACAGCAGCAGCAGGATCACGGGCAGGTGCCGCCAGCGCGACGGCCGTTTGGGGGAAACGCTTTCCAGCAGCTCCATGTTCGCAAAGCGCAGCATCCGCTTGCGCCGCGCCACCTGCACGGCGACGTAGAGGCCGGCCAGCCCGAGTACCACAAAGAGGAACAGGAAGTACCAGGCGTGGTCGAAACCCGAGAGCGTCATCGGTCCGAGCACCGGTAATGTCATGTGCTACTTGTCATTTCAGTTCGGTGTCAATTGGGTAGTCGCCGGTTGACCAGCATGGCCGCAAGCGCGGCCAACGCCAGCACCACGGCGCCGAGGCGCAGCCAGCCCGCGCTGGCGTCGCCCTTGCGGGTTTCGTAGCCGATCTGCTCCTGCAGGTTGGTGAAGACCTCCTTGAGCTGCTCGAGGCTCGATGCGGTGTATGACTCGCCGCCGGACAGCTCGGCGATCTTCTTGAGCATTTCGTCGTCGACGGGAACTGGCTGTCGCTGGTCGTTGATCTCGACGTAGCCGTACGGCGTGCCGAACGAAACCGTCGAGATCGGCACACCCTGATCCTTGGCCGTGCGCGCCGCGGTGTAGGCGCCCTTGGGGTTGTCCGGGTTCGACGGCACCGTCTCCTTGCCGTCGGACATCAGCACGATGCGCGCTGGCGGCGGCTCATCCCCTCCTCCGATCACCGCGCCGACGGTTGCGATGGCCTGCAATGCGGTGAAGATGCCCTCGCCCGTCGCGGTGCGGTCGGCCAATTGAAGTTTGTCGATCGCGTTCTTGGACGCCTCGCGGTTGGTCGTCGGTGATACCAGCACGGTCGCGGTGCCCGCGTAGGCGATCAGGCCCAGGTTGATGCCAGGGGTGAGCTGGTCGGCGAATTGCTTGGCGGCCTCCTGGGCGGCGGCCAAGCGGCTCGGCGACACATCGGTGGCCCGCATGGACTGGGATACGTCGATCACCAGCATCACCACGGCGCGGTTGCGGGGAATCCGCACATCGTGCGTGGGCCCGGCCATCGCGACCGTGAACAACACCAGCGACAGCACGAGCAGAATTGCGGGCAGGTGCCGCCAGCGCGACGGCCGTTTGGGCGCAACGCTTTCCAGCAGCTCCATATTCGCGAACCGCAGCATCCGCTTGTGCCGGGCCAACTGAACGACGATGTACAGCGCGACGATTCCGAGGACGACAATGAGAAAAAGGAAGAACCACGCGTGTTCGAAGCCCGATAGCGTCATCGGTCCGAGCAACGGTAATGTCATGTGCCAGTTGTCATTTCGTCGGATCAGGGGCGTTCGCGCAAGCGCTCATCGGCCGGCTAGCGCTCCACGGCGGCGGGTGGCGACGAACCTGACCACGTCGGCGATCCAGTCCCGGTCGGTGCGCAGCGAGAGCAGCGGGGCATCGCAGCGCCGAAGCGTGCGGGCGACTTCGGCACGGTGCGCGGCCGCGGCCTTCTCGAAGTCGTCGCGCAACTGTTCGTCGATGGTGAACTCGCGGGTGACACCGGATTCGGGGTCCTGCAGGATCACGTCGCCGACCGGCGGCAGTTCGACGTCGCGGGGATCGAGTATTTCGATGCCGAGGACCTCGTGGCGGCCTGCGATAGCCCGCAGGGGGCGCATCCAGTTGATCGGCCCCAGGAAGTCGCTGATGATCACCGCCATGCCGCGGCGGCGCTCGGGCCTTCGCAGTGCGTCGATCGCCCCGGCGAGATCACCACGCACGCCGAGGGGTGCCTTCGGCGTAGTGGCGATCGCCCGTAGCAGTTCCTGCTCATGAATGCGACCGCTCAACGCCGGGACCCGCCGCACCGAATCGCCGTTGGCGATGATCGCGCCGATACGGTTGCCGCCGCCGCTGTTGAGGAACGTGATCGCCGCAGCGGCCGCCACGGCCAGGTCGCGCTTTTCGCAACCGGTGGTGCCGAAGTCGAGGCTCGCCGACATGTCGACCACCAGCCAGGTCTCCAGCTCGCGGTCGGCGATCATCTGGCGCACATGTGGGTGAGTGGTGCGCGCCGTCACCGACCAATCCATCCGCCGGACGTCGTCGCCGGGCTGGTACAGCCGCGACTCGCCCGGTTCGGAACCAGGACCTGGAAGCAGTCCCAGATGGTCGCCGTGCAGAACGCCGTCGAGTTTGCGGCGCACCGTCAGCTCCAGCTTGCGCAGGGCTGCCGTCAGTGCGGGATCACGAATCTCCCCGCGTTTGAGTGACGGCAGGTCGACTGTGCGTCTGGACGTAGTCACAGATTACTGTCACCGACCGCTTGCCGCGGCCGCTGCGGCCGGAACGACGGGCGGCACCGAATGCCCTTGCTGCGGAATGGCATTCACCTGCGGCAGGGCGACAGTCTGCAGGATCCGGTTGATCACCGTCTCCGACGAGATCTCGTCGGCCAGCGCGTCGTAAGTCAGCACCAGCCGGTGGCGCAACACGTCCGGAATCACCTCGACGACGTCCTGCGGCACCACGTAGTCACGGCCGCGCACCAGCGCGAGCGCGCGCGCCGCGGCGATGATGCCCAGCGACGCACGCGGTGACGCGCCGTAGGCGATCCACGCCTTGGCGTCGGGCATGCCGAACTTCTCGGGGTGCCGCGTCGCGGTGACGATGCGGACCACGTAGTCGACCAGCGCGTGGTGCACGAAGTTGTTGGACGCCACGTCCTGTAGCCGCAGCAGGTCGCCGGGGGCCAAGACCTGCTTGGGCTCTGGCGGCTTGACGCCCATCCGGTAGACGATCTCGCGCTCTTCCTCCGGAGTCGGGTAGTCGATGTTGAGCTTGAACAGGAAGCGGTCGCGTTGCGCCTCGGGCAGCGCGTACACGCCCTCTTGCTCGATCGGGTTCTGGGTGGCCATCACCAGGAAGGGGGCGGGCAGCGGGAAGGTCTTGCCGCCGATCGAGATCTTTCGTTCGGCCATGACCTCCAGCAGCGCCGACTGCACCTTGGCGGGCGCGCGGTTGATTTCGTCGGCGAGCAGGAAGTTGACCACCACGGGGCCGAGTTCGATGTCGAACTCCTCTTTGCCTTGGCGGTAGATCCGGGTGCCGACGATGTCGGTGGGTACCAGGTCGGGGGTGAATTGGATGCGGGCGAAGGTGCCGCCGACGACCTTGGCGAAGGTTTCGACTGCCAGCGTCTTGGCCACACCCGGCACGCCCTCGAGCAGCACGTGGCCCTTGGCGAGCAGGCCCACCAACATTCGCTCGACCAGTTGGTCCTGCCCGACGATGATCCGCTTGACCTCGAAGATCGCCCGCTCGAGTGTGTGGACCTCCTGCTGCAGCCCGCCATTGTTCGGCGCAGCATGGGTACCGGGGGGATAACCCTGCCCCGGGCCTTGACCGGAAAATCCTCCGGCGCCCTGCGGCGGCCCACTCGGTGATGACATCAAGGTCCTCCCACATCGTCTCAACACGCTGGTCGTAGCGGCGCCGACCTGGTTTGGCCGCACGCCCGTCGTCAACTATTCCAGGCAGTTCGGAATCCGTCGACGTTGCCCGCCGGGCTCTCAGGTCTGGCTCAGGATTCGATAATCCGGGTCACGTACGGAGTCATGCCCTCAGTTCGCACCGGCGCCACCCTGATCGGGGTGCCCGTGTCATACGCCTCGAGCATCTGGCCGTTACCGAGATACAGGGTGACGTGTTGGCCGCCGCCGGGGCCGTAGAAGATCAGGTCGCCGCGCTTGGCCTGCGACGGCGGGACGTGCCTGCCGGCGTTGTACTGGTCTCCGGAAAACCGCGGAAGCAGCACACCGACGCCGGCGAACGCATACCGAACCAGCCCCGAGCAGTCGAATCCGACCGTATTGGCGCCACTGTCGATGCCTTTGCTCGGGCCGGTGAGCGAGCCGCCGCCCCAGGAGTACGGCACGCCGAGTTGTGAACCTGCACGGCGGATTACATATTCAATCGCCTGGGGCCCACGGACTCGCGCGCCGGCGGGCACGGCGGCTGGCCCGCTGGGGGCAAGCCCGAGACTCTGCAGAAATTGGTGGCCCATGTTCTGGGTGGTCTCGAGCGCGAGCCTGCTGACTTGAAACGACGCGTTGGCGATCGCCACCGGGTCGCCCGGCGCGCCCGCGCTGAGAACCTTGGGCAGCGTCGGGTCCCACTCCCCCGGATCGGCATTGGAGGGCGCAGCGAACCCAAGCAATAGGGCGAGTGCGGTAAGGGCGACGATCAGGACACGGTGGCAACGTAAAATGCTGGGGCGCAGGGGAATCACCATTCGATCAGTCGTGTGACGTAGGGAGTCATGCCGCTGGTGCGCACGGGCGCGACACGCACCGTGGCGCCCGTGTAGGGCGCCTCGAGCATCTGGCCGTCACCGAGATAGAGCGCCACGTGCTGGCTGGCGTTGGGGCCGTAGAAGATCATGTCGCCACGGCGCATCTGCGACGACGGGATCTTGCGGCCGGCGTTGTACTGCGAGCCGGAGTAGTGGTCCAGCTTGATGCCGACCCCGGCGAACGAATAAAGCATGAGGCCCGAGCAGTCGAAACCGACTGTGCCGGCGCCGTCATCGATGCCGTTGCTCGGTCCGGTCGCGTTACCACCGCCCCACGAGTACGGCACACCCATCTGCGACATACCGCGCCGGATTACGTACTCGGTGGCGTCACGCCCATAGACGCGCGGAATAGCGCCATTGTTCGTGAAGCCGGTGGGTGTGGGAATCAGGCCGAGCTTCTGCAGAAAGCCGCGGCCCATGTCGGCGGTTGCCTGCGCGGACGTCGACATGATGCCCAGGATGGTGTTGATGATCGCGATCGGGTCGCCGCTGACGAACGCACTGGGAATCGCGGGCAGGAACGGATCCCACGGCGTGGCCCAGTTTCCGGTGGCCGGGTCGCGCGGAGCGTGGTCCCAGTCTGCCGCAGGGTTGGAAGTGGTTGCGGCAGCAGCAGGTTGGGCGGCAGGCTGGCCGCCCGCAGGCGCCGACCAGTTACGCGCTTCGTCGAGCTTAGCCTGCGCCGCGGCTCGTTCGGCCGTGAGGCGGTCGAGGTCGGCCTGCTGGGTCTTGAAGGTCTGCTGGGCGTTGGTCAGAGCGGACACGGCCGTCTGCTGGCTGGCGTCGGCGTCCGCGACAGCCTGATCGGCGTTCTGCTTGGCCAGGCGTGCGGCGGATTCCTTGTTGACCTGCTCGATGCGGGCCCGTTGGAGATCGGTGATCACCCGCTGCGAGCTGACCGACAGCGTCTCGCCGGCGGCCGCGGTGTTGAGGATGTCGGCGGGATCGGAGGCCGTCAGATACGAACCAGACGGTCCGTTGATATACGTTGCGGCAGCGAAGGTGTCGAACCGCTTCTGGGCGGCGGCGATCGCGGCATTGGCGTCTGAGACCCGCTGCTTGCTGGCGTCGACTTCGGCTTGCGCGGCCGCCACGTTGTCGCGGGCGGTCTGCACGTCGACGATCGCCTTGTTGACGCTTTCCTGCTGTGTCTGAATCGCGGCGCCGAGTTCCTGGAGTTTCTGGTTCGCGTTTGCGACGTCGGCAACGAGCGAGCCCAGGTTTTCGGAGCCGGCCGGCTGCGCTGCGCCTACGCCAGGTGTTGCTATCAGCACGGCCACGGCAAGTGAAACCGCGCACGCCCTCCCGAGCAGCCGGGAAGCAGAGGCGCCAGGGGTGCGTCTCATTCGACTCAAGTCTCCTATGGCTCAACGCGAACGTGCCGGCACATTCGTGGGCGCCTATGTGCAGTCACAGAAATCACAACTGCAACATCAAGCTCCGTTTGCACCGTACGTCACATCTGACGCTAAGGAAACTTTAGTCACAAATTACAGGTTTGTAATTGAATGTAGCGTTATACCGCTGTGACAATTTGAATTGCCGAGCAGACGCAAATAGCCCCAAAACCCCCGCGTGTCGGGGCCTTTTACGTCTGCTCGGCAGTAGAACGCTTTGCTCTGACTTGCAGCACACGGGTGGTGACGACGGCCGCAATCACAGCCAGTACGACGACAATTGTGAATGGCGTCCATGGAAAGTGTTGGGTGGTCAACTCGCTGACGAAATTCTTCGTCGACTGCACCGGATCGCCGGTCTTGGCGACGTCCTGGCCCGCCTCCAATGTCACGCGGTTGTACACCGAGCTATATGTGCCCGCCCACCCCGGGCTGATCGCGAGCACGGTCGAACCCGGATTGGCCTGCCCCACCTCAGTCGCGATGTCGCGCAGCGGAGTGTCGATTGGCGGGTTGGTCGGCACCACGACGACCTTGAGGTCGATACCTTCCTTGCGGGCGTCGGCGATCACTTGGCGGAGTTCGGCCGCCTGGCGTTCTTGCTTGGCATCTGCGACGGGCGCGCTCACGCCGTCGTCGGAGACGTCGGCCAACACGCGATCCATGCACACGTCCGGCGGAGTCGCGGGATCCAGGCCCACGGTGCTGCACACGTCCTTCGGGATGTACGTAGGCGGGAACGGGATCACGTGCGGTCCGGTCACACGGGCACGGTAATCCATTAATGGGTATGCGGGTGGCAGCAGGCGCTTGCGAGGACAAGACTGAAACGAGCCCTGGGTTCAATACAGGACAAGCGTACTGTTAGGATTATCAGCGCCGCCGACACAGCCCGTCGGGGCGAGATCTAGCCGGGAGTTGATGTGAGCAGCAAGGATTCGGTCAATTCGTTTGGTGCCCGCGACACGCTGAAGGTCGCGGACAACAGCTACCAGATCTACCGCCTCGACGCGGTGCCCGGCACCGAGAAACTTCCGTACAGCCTCAAGGTGCTCGCCGAGAATCTGCTGCGCACCGAGGACGGCGCCAACATCACCAAGGACCACATCGAGGCGATCGCGAACTGGGATCCGTCAGCCGACCCGAGCGTCGAAATTCAGTTCACGCCCGCGCGCGTGATCATGCAGGACTTCACCGGTGTGCCCTGCATCGTCGACCTGGCCACCATGCGTGAGGCCGTCGGCGATCTGGGTGGCGACCCGGACAAGGTCAACCCGCTGGCACCCGCCGACCTCGTCATCGACCACTCGGTGATCGCCGATCTGTTCGGTACCGCCAACGCGTTCGAGCGCAACGTCGAGATCGAGTACGAGCGCAACGGCGAGCGCTACCAGTTCCTGCGCTGGGGTCAGGGCGCCTTCAACGACTTCAAGGTCGTCCCGCCCGGCACCGGCATCGTGCACCAGGTCAACATCGAATACCTGGCCCGCGTCGTGTGGGAGCGTGACGGTGTCGCCTATCCGGACACCTGTGTGGGCACCGACTCGCACACCACGATGGAGAACGGCCTCGGCGTACTGGGCTGGGGTGTGGGCGGTATCGAGGCCGAGGCCGCCATGCTGGGGCAACCGGTATCGATGCTCATCCCCCGCGTCGTCGGGTTCAAGCTGTCCGGCGAGCGCCAGCCCGGTGTCACGGCCACCGATGTCGTGCTCACCGTCACCGAGATGTTGCGCAAGCATGGCGTGGTCGGCAAGTTCGTCGAGTTCTACGGCGACGGCGTGGCCGAGGTGCCGCTGGCCAACCGCGCGACGCTCGGCAATATGAGCCCCGAGTTCGGTTCGACCGCAGCGATTTTCCCGATCGACGAGGTCACCATCGAGTACCTGAAGATGACCGGCCGCAGCGAGGAGCAGCTGGCGCTGGTCGAGGCGTACGCCAAGGAACAGGGCATGTGGCACGACCCGAAGCGGGAGCCGAAGTATTCCGAGTACATCGAGCTGGACCTCTCCGATGTTGTCGCGTCGATTGCCGGGCCCAAGCGTCCGCAGGACCGGATCTCGCTGACCGACGCAAAGTCGGCGTTCCGCAAGGACATTCACAACTACGTGACAGACGGAGCGGAGAACCCGCACACCAAGCTCGATGAAGCGGTCGAGGAATCCTTCCCTGCCAGCGACCCGGCTTCGAGCCTGGCGTTCGCCGATGATGACGCCGTCGTGCCGTCGGCCGCCGTCGGCGCCAACGGCCGCCCGAGCAGCCCGGTCGAGGTCAAATGCGAGGACCGCGGTGAGTTCATCCTCGACCACGGTGCCGTGGTCATCGCCGCGATCACGTCGTGCACCAACACCTCCAACCCCGAGGTGATGCTCGGCGCGGCGCTGCTGGCCCGCAACGCCGTCGAGAAGGGCCTGACGTCCAAGCCGTGGGTGAAGACCACGATGGCGCCGGGCTCGCAGGTCGTCACCGACTACTACGACAAGGCGGGCCTGTGGCCGTACCTGGAGAAGCTCGGCTTCTACCTCGTGGGCTACGGCTGCACCACGTGCATCGGCAACAGCGGTCCGCTGCCCGACGAGATCAGCAAGGCGATCAATGACTGCGATCTGTCCGTGGCAGCGGTGTTGTCGGGCAACCGCAACTTCGAGGGCCGCATCAACCCGGACGTGAAGATGAACTATCTCGCGTCACCGCCGTTGGTGATCGCCTACGCGCTGGCAGGCACGATGGACTTCGACTTCGACAATGAGCCGCTCGGGAAAGACGACGACGGCAACGAGGTCTATCTCAAAGACATCTGGCCGTCGCAGAAGGACATCAACGACACCATCGCCTCGGCCATCAACACGGAGATGTTCACGAAGAACTACGCCGACGTGTTCAAGGGCGACGATCGGTGGCGCAACTTGCCGACGCCGTCAGGAAACACCTTCGAGTGGGACGCCGACTCGACGTACGTGCGCAAGCCTCCGTACTTCGACGGGATGCCCGCCGAACCGGAGCCGGTGACCGACATCAAGGGGGCCAGAGTGTTGGCGCTGCTGGGGGATTCGGTGACCACCGACCACATCTCCCCCGCGGGCAGCATCAAGCCGGGCACGCCGGCTGCGCAGTACCTCGACGAGCACGGGGTCGACAAGTCGGACTACAACTCCTACGGCTCCCGGCGCGGCAACCACGAAGTGATGATCCGCGGCACGTTCGCCAACATCCGGTTGCGTAATCAACTTCTCGACGACGTGTCCGGCGGCTATACCCGCGACTTCACCAACGGCGGTGAACAGGCGTTCATCTACGACGCCGCGCAAAACTATGCGTCGCAGGACATTCCGCTCGTGGTCCTCGGTGGCAAGGAGTACGGCTCCGGTTCGTCGCGTGACTGGGCGGCAAAAGGTACCAGCCTGCTCGGCGTGCGTGCGGTCATCACCGAGTCGTTCGAACGCATCCACCGCTCGAACCTGATCGGCATGGGCGTCATCCCGCTGCAGTTCCCCGAAGGCGAGTCAGCGGCATCGCTGAAGCTCGACGGCACGGAGACGTTCGATATCAGCGGCATCGAGGCGCTCAACGACGGCAAGACGCCGAAGACCGTGCATGTCACGGCGACCAAGGAGGATGGCAACAAGGTCGAGTTCGACGCGGTGGTCCGCATCGACACACCCGGCGAGGCGGACTACTACCGCAACGGCGGCATCCTGCAGTACGTGCTGCGCAACATGTTGAAGTCGTAAGTATTTCGACATGCCCCGGGTGACGGATGACCATCTGGCCGCACGCCGCCGCCAGATCCTCGACGGTGCCCGACGGTGCTTCGCCGAATACGGCTACGACAAGGCCACCGTGCGGCGGCTCGAGCATACGATCGGGCTGTCGCGCGGTGCCATCTTCCACCACTTCCGCGACAAGGACACACTGTTCTTCGAGCTTGCCCGCGAGGACGCCGAACGAATGGCCGAGGTCGCGTCGCGGGAAGGGCTGATCCAGGTGATGCGCGACATGCTCGCCGCGCCCGATCAGTTCGATTGGCTAGCGACCCGGCTGGAGATCGCACGAAAACTGCGCAACGATCCGGCGTTCAACCGCGGATGGTCGGAGCGCTCCGCTGAACTGTCGGCGGCAACGACCGCCCGGCTGCGCCGCCAGAAGCAGGCGGGCCGGCTGCGCGACGATGTGCCCAGCGCGGTGCTGCAGACCTACCTGGACCTCGTCCTCGACGGCCTGGTGGCGCGGCTGGCTTCCGGTGACGACCCCGAAAAGCTCAGTGCCGTACTCGACCTCGTCGAGGCCTCGGTTAGACAGCAGTAGTCAGCTTGCGCGCCTGCTGCGATGGTTAGGCCCTCCGCGGCTGCGCATCGTCGTGCCCGACTCGCGCAGCATGCTATGAACAGAACCGTATGATCGTCCCGTCGTTGCCACCAACGAGCGGATGCTGGCGCCCCCCTCATAAGCGCTACGCAACTCGTGGAGCAGATCCTCCCGAGACTTGGTTGACTTCTTCATACTCATTTTGGTTGACATCTCCCCGCCTCTGATGCCCCGACACACCCCGTGCATACCCAGCGTAAGAAGCGTTCACACGAGTGCGGGCGGAAATGATGAAACGGTTCGTAATTCGGCTTACGCCAACTCGATGAGGTCGCGATAGTCGTCCGACCAGAAGTCCTCGGTGCCATCCGGTAAGAGCACCACCCGCTGCGGGTCGAGCGCCTCTGCCGCACCGGGGTCGTGCGTCACCAGCACAACCGCACCCATATAGCTGCGCAGCGCGTCGAGAACCTGTTCCCGCGACGCGGGATCGAGGTTGTTGGTGGGCTCGTCGAGCAGAAGCACATTGGCCGTCGACGCGACGAGACCCGCCAGCGCCAAGCGTGTCTTCTCCCCGCCCGACAGCGTGCCGGCGGGTTGGTCGAGTTGCGCACCGCTGAACATGAACGCGCCCAACAGACCCCGCAGATCCTGCTCACCGGTGTCGGGTGCGGCATGGCGGATGTTTTCCCACACCGTGGCCATGTTGTCGAGCGTGTCGTGCTCCTGCGCGAAATAGCCGATCTTGAGCCCATGGCCCGGTTCCAGCGCCCCCGCGTCGGGCGTCTCGGCGCCCGCCAGCAGCCGTAGCAGCGTCGTCTTGCCCGCCCCGTTCAGACCGAGCACGACGACGCGTGAGCCGCGGTCGATCGCCAGGTCGACACCGGAGAACACCTCGAGCGACCCGTAATTCTTCGTCAAGCCCTTGGCCACCAACGGGGTACGACCGCACGGCGCCGGTGTCGGGAACTTGATGCGGGCCACCTTGTCGGCCACGCGTTCCTCATCGAGCGAAGCCATCATTCGGTCGGCTCGTCGCAACATATTCTGCGCGGCAACAGCTTTGGTGGCCTTGGCGCCCATCTTCGCGGCCTGGACCCGCAGCGCCGACGCCTTGCGTTCGGCGTTGGCCCGCTCGCGGCGGCGACGCTGCTCGTCGGTCGCGCGGGCGTCGAGGTACTTCTGCCAGCCCATGTTGTAGACGTCCACCTCGCCGCGCACCGCGTCCAAGAACCACACGCGGTTCACGACGTCGGCCAGCAGATCCACGTTGTGGCTGATGACGACCAGCCCTCCGGCGTGGCCACGGAGGAACTCCCGCAGCCAGCCCAGCGAGTCGGCGTCGAGGTGGTTGGTGGGTTCGTCGAGTAGGAGCGTGGTGGCCGAGCCCGCGCCAGTTTCGGACGCGGCGAACAGGATGCGTGCAAGCTCGACCCGCCGGCGCTGCCCGCCGGACAGCGTGCGCAGCGCCTGGGTCAGAACTCGTTCGGGCAGACCAAGACTCGCGCAGATGCGGCCAGCCTCGCTCTCGGCGGCATACCCGCCGAGAGCCGCGAACTGCTCTTCGAGTTGACCGTATCGGCGCACCGCTTTGTCTCGGGCGGCGTCGTCGGCGACCTCGGCCATCAGGGCTTGCTGCTTCTCGAGGTCGGCCAGCAGTGTGTCAAGGCCGCGGGCCGACAGCACCCGGTCGCGTGCCAGCACATCGAGGTTGCCCTCTTTGGGATCCTGTGGCAGATAACCGATTTCCCCGTTGCGGGCGATCGTGCCCGCGTAGGGCTCGCCTTCACCCGCAAGGATGCGCATCGTGGTGGTCTTGCCCGCGCCGTTGCGGCCTACGAGCCCGATGCGGTCACCGGGCTGGACCCGCAGCGCCGCGCCATCGGTGGACAGCAGCGTGCGCGCTCCTGCGCGGACCTCCAGGTCCGTTGCGGTGATCACGCTGCTTCTCCTTGTTACTTGTCGTCAGTGAAGGCCGGTGGCCGTTTCTCGGCGCGCGCTGCAACGGCTTCTTCGAAGTTGGCGGTGAGCAAACGCACGAAGAGCTGTCCCAGGCCCTCGGCCTGCATGTGCCCCTCCAGGTTAGCGGCGTCCAGTCCACTCCACAGCGTGCGCTTGGTCAACTCGATTCCCGGCCGCGAGAACGAGGCGATCCGCTCACCCATCTCGTAGCAAACGTCGAGCAGGTCGCCGTCCGGCACGGACCGCGACACCAGGCCGATGCGGGCCGCCTCTTCGGCGTCGACGTCACGTCCGGTCAGCATCAACTCGAAGGCTCGCGACGTCCCGATGGCGCGCGGAAGCAAGTACGAAAGGCCGAGCTCGCTCGCCGTCAGGCCGTTGTTGATGCCCGCGGCACGAAAGTACGCCCCTTCTGCGGCGATGCGAATGTCACACGCCAGCGCCAGGCACAACCCCCCGCCGATCGCGGCGCCGTTCACGGCGGCGATTACCGGCTGGTGCATCTTGCGCAGCGCCAGGATGACGTCGTCGAGCACCTCCATGGACCGCAGCGCAAACGTCGGCCGGGTAAGCCCGTCGATATGGGGCACCGACCCGGCCGACTTGTGGTCGGCTCCGGACGAGAACCCGCGACCCGCACCTGTGAGCACAATCACTCGCGCGGAGTTGTCATAGGTCAGCTCGTCGAGAACCTTCTTCAGCGGCACCATGACGTCGAACGCCATGGAGTTCATTCGCTCGGGCCGGTTCAGCGTCACCAACGCGACTTCCGGGCGTGGGCGGTCGACGAGGACGAAGTCTTTTTGCTCGGTCACGGACAGCACGCTATCGCGTGCTGCCTGCTATTCCGGCTGGCCGTTGTTCTGAGCGGCGATCGCGGCGTCGATATCGAACTCTTTGACCTTCTGGACCAGTTCCTCAAGCGCCGCGGGCGGAAGGACTCCGGCTTGGTTGAACACCAGCTTGCCCTTCTTGAAGGCCATCAGCGTAGGGATCGAGCGTATGTCGGCCGCGGCCGCGAGCTGCTGCTCGGCCTCGGTGTCGACCTTCGCGTACACAACGTCCGGATGCTGCTCCGAGGAGGCCGCGAACGTGGGAGCGAATGCCTTACAGGGGCCGCACCACGACGCCCAGAAGTCCACCAGCACGATCTCGTTGTCCGTGATGGTGTCGTTGAACTGTTCGGCGGTGATGTCTTTGGTAGCCACGATCTTCCTAACGCTGGTATCTAGCTGTGTGTTCCCACCATACGGACGGCACAAACGGCCGTTCAGCGGAAGTCCTTGAACGCGTCCAGCAGGCGGCTGCGGAACGCTGGGTCGAGCTCGTCGTCGCGAATCTTGCCGACCGTGCGGACCGTTTCACGGAACTGCTGCAGATAGTTTTCGCAGCCGTCGCAGTCGAGCAGATGCATGTCGAAACGCGCGCGGGTCTCCAGATCTAGCGACCCGTCGAGGTAGGAGGTCACCAGCTCGACAAGTTCATTGCAGTCCATCGGTCCGATGCTCATGCCTCGACTCCCGTTCGCTCCGGTCCTCGCTCGTTCCTCGCTGCGATCCTCACTCGCGGTCGTCTTCGGGTGCTCATGAGCGGTCCTCTAAATAGTCTTCGAGCACATGCCGGACCGCGGCCCGGCCGCGGTGCAGTAGCACTCGTTGGTTGGCGGCGGTGATGTCGAGCAGCTGACACACCTCCGCCGAATCGAACCCGAGCATGTCTCGCAGTGTGACGACAGCCCGCTGCCGTCCGGGCAGCTTGTCGAGTTCGCGTCGGGCAACGTCGACGAGCTCGTCCCCAAGCACCGAACCCTCTGGCGTATCTGGGAATGGTGACGGCTCTTCGCCTTCTCTCCAGTGCCCGGGCCACGGGTCGTCGCCGGTGCGAAATCGCGCAGGGTCGACAGTGCCGCCGGTGAACGCGAGCATGGCCGTGTCCGCGTCGCGACGCTCGCGGATGCCGCGCGCCTTGGCGATATTGATCATCACGGTGAAAAGCCAAGTGCGAAGCGACGATCGGCCTTCGAACTTGTCGATGCCTTTCAGCAGTGCGATCCATGTCTCCTGGACGACCTCTTCGGCGATCTCGTGACTGGGCACGTAGCCACGCGCTACGCGCAGCATCGATGGCGTGTGTTGGTCGACGAGATGAGCGAACACGGCTTCGTCGCCGCCGCGCAGCGCGCCGATCAGCGTCGTCTCGTCGACTGTTTCGGTCATCACGGTCACGGTAGCGCTCAGCGGTATTCCGGGTTGGTGAAGTCGTACCGACACCCCGCGTCCCACCCTGATCGGATGTTTCCGTACGCCGGAACCCCGCCGCCTGCCTTGAGCATGCGGGCCAGGTGCATCAGGTTCCACGTCATGAACGTGGTGTTGCGGTTGGTGAAATCGTTCTCGGGGCCGCCGGAACCGGGATCCAGATACGACGGACCCGGTCCCGCTTCACCGATCCAGCCGGCGTCGGCCTGCGGCGGGATCGTGTAGCCGATGTGCTGCAGCGTGTACAGCACGTTCTGCGCGCAGTGTTTGACGCCGTCCTCGTTGCCGGTGATCAGACATCCGCCGACGCGGCCGTAGTACAGATACTGGCCGGCGTCGTTGAGCAGATGTGAACCACCGTAGAGGCGCTCATGCACCTGCTTCATCACAGAGCTGTTGTCGCCCAGCCAAATTGGGCCGGCGAGTACCAGGATGTCCGATGCCAGCACCTTCTCGAAGATCGCCGGCCAGTCGTCGGTGACCCAGCCGTGCTCGCGCATGTCCGGCCACACGCCAGTCGCGATATCGTGGTCGACTGCACGGACCACCTCGACGGCGATTCCGTGTTTTTCCATGATTGCCGCGCTGATGTCGACGAGTCCCTGGGTGTTACTCACCTCCGGCGACCGTTTCAACGTGCAGTTGATGAACAGGGCTCGCAGGCCGCCGAAGTCCAGATCGATGTCTTGTGTCACTTGAGGAGTTCCCTTCGGCCACGCTCGAAGAAATCGGCAATACGCGACGCCAGAGCGTCGACGTCGTGCGACGGATTGAGTGGGTACAGCGCTCCGAACGGCGCATTCCAGAACGGGCCCGTGCGTTTGACCCAGGGGCCGACATACGCGTACGGCGTCGGGTGGTAGTCGTCGCCTACCGATACGCCGTAGGTCACCTCGTTTTCGGTGACGGCGACATCGAAGTGTTCGGGCCATAACACTGGATGACAGTCGGGGAGAACGCGTTTCAGCGCATGCCCGCCGGCATAGTGGCTGCGGTGAATCCAGTCGGTGGCAGCCATGTCGAGTTTGAGGACGGCGCCGGCCGGCAACGGGTCGACGATGTCGTACGCCCCTTCGGGCGGCCCGGCGTCTATGCCGACGATCTCGGCTATCACGGACAGCGGCGCCGCGAGGGCAACCGCATCGTTCGGCAGAACCAGTTCGGTGCCATGCACGGCCAGCGGGATGGCGACCCCGGCGAAGCCGTCCGGCCGCACGGCAAGCCGGACGGTGCCGGCCGCACGGTACTGCGGTCCGGCGATCAGGCTTTCTGCGACGCCGCGCAATTGGCGTCGGGTGCCGACGTAGGTCTCGTCGAAACCGTCACCCATTGTGGCTCCTCTCCGGCTTCCCTGTGTAGTGACGTGACCCGTCCTCAGCGTTACACATCCGTAAGGCCCTAAACGAGCGATAACCGAGTTCGACTGACCTACGCTCGCCTTACCCGTGCCAGGAGGGTCGTATGGCAGTAGAGCGCCTAACCGTGGATCTGAGCGCATACCCAAACCTCGTCGTGGTCTACCTGGGTATGCGCGTGCGGCGTCCGCGCGGAATGCTTCGCTTGTTGGGATTGGGACCCCAGATCCAAAAGTCGTGGAAGGAACAGCCGGATGGCCTGCTCCTGCATGAGGATTTCATCTGGTCGCTGCTCCCGCCGCACCTCGGTATGCGCCAATATTGGCGCGACCTCGACAGCCTGGAGCGCTGGACCCGATCGGAGCCGCACAAACGTTGGTGGCAGCAGTTTCTGAAAGACTCTGGCGGAACCGGCTTCTGGCACGAGACGTACCTGATGGGTGGTGGCGTGGAAGCCATCTACGACGACATGAACCGTCCGAGCGGCATGGCCCGGTTTGCGCCGACACGTCCGGCTCGCGGCGCGATGTTCTCGGCGCGGCGTCGGGCGCTGCCCGCCGAGGAGCCGACGGTCGCACCGGTGGTTTCGGAGGCCGAGTACTACCCGAGCTAGCGCTGCTGGAGCGGTTTTTCGAACCAGTGATCGGCGTAGGGCTCGTCGTTGAACGGAGCGACTTCGCGGTAGCCGGACGTTCGGTACATCTGCACCGCCTCGGCGAGCTCGTCCTTGGTTTCCAGACGCATCAGGCGGACTCCGTGGGCGCGGCCGCGGTCCTCGAGTTCGAACAGCAGGCGACGCCCAAGACCGAGCCCACGCACGGCAGGGGCCACCCACATGCGCTTGACCAACCCGACGTTGCCGGGAAGGAGGATCAACGCGCCACAGCCGACGGCCTCACCGTGGAGCCGCGCGACAAGCAGCAGCCCAGCGGGAGAGGTCATTTCGTCGTCGGCGACTGGGCTGACCGCCGGGTCGTAGCCGTCGCGGAACCGAACCTTGAGCTCGGAGTAGTACGTCTGCAGGCAGAATCGGGCGTCGGGATGACGCGGGTCGCACTCGCGCACCTCGACCGTCGACGCGATCAGCAGTCGCTCCACCTCGGCCATGGCGGTAACGAGCCGGTCTTGTTGCCGCGTATTCAGCGGTTGCAGAATCGCGGCGGCGGCGTCGTCGGAACGACGGTCCAGCGTGGCGAGTTCACGCCGCCCGGCGTCGGTGAGCCGCGCGATCCGCACCCTGCCGTCGCTCGCACTCGGTTCGATGGCGATCAAGCCGTCCGCCTGCAGTGCCCGGAGCAGCCGGCTGACGTAACCCGAGTCGAGATCGAGGCGCGCACGCAGCGAGCGGATGTCGCAGCCGTCGGCGCCGATCTCCCATAGCAGCCTGTTCTGCCCCAGGGACCGGTGACTGGCCAGGAAGTTCTCGCTGAGCACGCCGATCCGCTGCGTGACGGTGCGGTTGAACCGCCGGACCTGCGCGACCATCTCCGCGGTCATATCTCTGACCTTAGTCAGAGGTTTTCAAACCTGCGGCCATTTCCGCCGCCCGATCAGCGTTCGCGAGGAGCTGCGCCTGGCGTTTCGGCCACCACAACAGCTCGAGCGCCAGCAGCACAATGTAAATGCCGGAGGCCACGGCGTTGCCCCAGCTGCCGAACACGGCATCCCATACCGCCGTGCCAAGAGCGACGACAAGAACGAGTGGAAACACCCATCGAAACGGTCGAGCTCTGTCGACCGATGCATGCATTCCGCGGCTGTAGTCGATGACTGCCTGAGCCAGTCCGGCGTCGTGAAGCTGTTCACCGCGTCGGGCCGTGCGTGCGACTTCCACCCGTTGCGCACCGGTGAGGTTGCGCGCCCCTGGCCAGTAGCGTGCCATTCGGCGATGCATCCAGATGCCGTAGACGAGCCCGGTGACGACGAACACGATGGCCGCTGACAGCACGAAGCCGGAATCCAGCCACGCCATCGCAGCCAGGCCGAGCCCCACCGCGCCGCCGACCGTCACCGCTCGCCGAAAGGCACCGCCTCGCCACACGACGGCCGGCACGGTAACCACCGCTACATTCTGAACACTCGGCGGCCGAACGTCCTCAGAACTCGCGTACCGACTCCTGCCTCAACAGCAATGTCGCGACCACGCTGATCGCCGCCGTGGCGACGAGGTACGTGCAAGCCAGCCAGGGCGACTTGTTCGCGGCGGCGATCAACGCGGTCAGGATCAGCGGGGTCAACCCCGACGCGTACACACCGGAGAGCTGATAAACCGTGGACAGGCCGGTGTAGCGGATCCGCGTGGGATACAGCGAGGCGTACAGCGTGCCCTGGGCGCCGTAGAACCACGCGTGAATGACCCCGAATACCAACAACATTCCGAGTGCGTACGCCGTGATGCTGTGCGTGTTGAATAGTGCGAACACCGGGAACACCGCGAGCCCGTAGGCAGCGATCCCGCTCGCGTACACCGCGCGGGCACCGAATCGGTCGGCCAGCAGGCCGGACACCGGTAAGAGCGCCGCCATCAGCAGCGCCGCGACTGTGACGGTGATGAGCACAGGAACCCGTGCGAGGTGCAAGGTGCCCGTCGCGTACGAGATGGCGAACACGCCCCACGTGTTGAAGGCTGCGCCTTCACCCCATCGCGACAACAGACCCAACGCCGTTGACCGCAAAGCCGGCGGCCGGAACACTTCACGCAGCGGGACGGGTGAGCGGTCATCGTCGGCGCGGACCTTCTCGAAAGCCGGTGTCTCGGCGGCTTTCAACCGCACGACCAGACCGAAGGCGACCAGCACGATGCTGATCAGGAATGCGATGCGCCAACCATAGGACGCGAACGCGTCGTCGGGCAGCACGATCTGTAGCAGCGCGAAAACCCCTGTGCCCAAAGCCAGTCCGAGTGCCAAACCGACCTGGGGAACGCTGCCTGCGAGTCCGCGCCGGTGTGCAGGGCTGTGTTCGGTTGCCAGCAAGACGGCGCCGGCCCATTCTCCGCCAAGCGCAATGCCCTGCACGATGCGCAGCACCAGCAGCAACGCCGGGGCGAGTGCGCCGATCTGCGCCGCGGTGGGCAGCAGACCCATCAACGCGGTCGCGCCGCCCATCAGGATCATGGTCAACGCGAGAGTTTTCTTGCGGCCGATGCGATCTCCGACGTGGCCGAAGACGAAGCCGCCGATGGGCCGGACTACGAATCCGACGGCGAATGTGGCGAACGAGAGCAGCGTCCCGACAAGCGAGCTTTGATCCGGGAAGAACGCGTGGTTGAAAACGAGGCTGGCCGCGGTCGCGTACAGGAAGAAGTCGTACCACTCGACGGTCGTTCCGACGAGGCTGGCCAACAGCGCGGTACGGATCGTGGAATCGGAACGCTCACCGACGGGGAGTTGGATGTCGGGCGACGGCAGTTTGGGCGGGGCGGACACGTTGACCGACCATCCCCGAACAGACCGCCCCCGGACAGGGTTGTACGCGCGGTGATCGAAACCGTTAGACGGTGAAGCCCAGAGCCCTCAGTTGTTCGCGGCCGTCCTCGGTGATCTTGTCCGGGCCCCACGGCGGATTCCAGACCCAGTTGATCTTCAGCTCGTTGACGAGGCCGCTGCCGATGAGCGCGGTGCGCGACTGATCCTCGATGACGTCGGTGAGCGGACAGGCCGCCGAGGTCAGCGTCATGTCGATGAGCGCGACGTTGCCCTGCTCCCCCTTCTCGACGTTCAAGCCGTAGACGAGGCCGAGGTCGACGACGTTGATGCCGAGCTCCGGGTCGACGACGTCGCGCATCGCCTCTTCGAGATCGGCGAGCAGTTCGTCATCCGGTACGGCTGTTTCGCTCATCTTCCACCTCCATTTGAATCCTGTGTGTGGGATGCCTGTGCGAGCGCGTCCTTGAATGCCATCCATCCGAGCAGGGCGCATTTCACCCGTGCGGGGTACTTCGCGACGCCGGCGAATGCGATGCCGTCGCCTATGACATCCTCGTCGCCCTCGATGGTCCCGCGCGACGACACCATTTCGGTGAACGCCGCGACGGTCTTCAGCGCGTCGCCGACCGTCTGGCCGATGACCTGATCCGTCAGTACCGACGTCGAGGCCTGGCTGATCGAACAGCCTTGTCCGTCATAGGAAATGTCGTTCACTCGTTCGCCGTCGTCGCTCAACGCAACACGCAGCGTCACCTCGTCGCCGCAGGTGGGATTGACGTGCTGCACCTCGGCGCCGAACGGTTCCCGCAGCCCGCGATGATGCGGATGCTTGTAGTGATCGAGGATCACTTCCTGATAGATCTGTTCGAGCCGCACGCTCAGTCCTTGCCGAAGAAGTCGACGGCACGCCGCACGCCGGCCACCAACCGGTCCACCTCGTCAAGGGTGTTGTAGACGGCGAAGGATGCCCGCGCGGTGGCGGCGATGCCGAACCTGCGATGCAGCGGCCACGCGCAGTGGTGACCCACCCGGACGGCGACCCCGTCGTCGTCGAGCACCTGACCCACGTCGTGCGCGTGGACGCCGTCGACCACGAACGCCACCGGCGAACCGCGGTTTTCCAGCGACATCGGTCCGATGATCCGAACGCCGTCGATGCCCGAAAGGCCGTCCAGCGCCGCCGCGACGAGCTCGTTCTCATGCTCTTCGACGGCGTCCATGCCGATCGCGCCGAGATACCGTGCTGCTGCGGCCAGCCCGACGACCTGTGAGGTCATCGGCGTACCCGCTTCGAATCGTTGTGGCGCCGGCGCGTAGGTGGTGGCTTCCATCGTCACGGTTTCGATCATCGAGCCGCCGGTGATGAACGGCGGCATCGCGTTCAGCAGCTCCGCCCTGCCGTACAGCACGCCGATGCCGTTGGGGCCCAGCATTTTATGACCGGAGAACGCCGCGTAGTCGACGTCCAGCCCGTGGAAGTCCACAGGCTGATGAGGCACGGATTGGCACGCGTCCAGCAGCGTCAGCGCGCCCACCGCCTTCGCGCGCGCAACCAGCTCCGCCACGGGTGCGACGGCGCCGCTGACATTCGAATGATGGCTGAACGCAACCACTTTGACGTGCTCGTCGAGCTGCAATGAATCCAGGTCGATACGCCCGTCGTCCGTCACGCCGTACCACTTCAAGGTCGCGCCGGTGCGGCGGGCCAGCTCCTGCCACGGGATCAGGTTCGCGTGGTGCTCGAGCTCGGTCGTGACGATCACGTCACCGGGGCCGACGGCGCGCTCAAACCGGTTGTCACCCAACGCGTAGGACACCAGGTTGATGGCCTCGGTGGCGTTCTTGGTGAAGACCAGCTCATCGGCGTCCGCGCCGACGAACGCCGCGATGTCTGCGCGGCCCTGCTCGTAGGCGTCGGTGGACTCCTCCATCAGCTGGTGCGCGCCACGATGAACCGCGCCGTTGGACGTCAGCAAGAAGTCGCGCTCAGCGTCGAGCACCTCAACGGGGCGCTGCGACGTCGCGCCGGAATCCAAATAGGCCAGCTGATTTCCGCCGCGCATCACCCGCTTCAGGATCGGGAAGTCCGCCCTGATCTTGGTAAGGTCCAGAGCCTGCGCAGCGGTCATGTCAGGCTCCGACCGCCTGGGTGAAGCGCTCGTATCCCTTGGCGTCGAGTTCGTCGGCCAGCTCCGGGCCGCCGGACTCGACAATGCGTCCGCCGACGAAGACATGCACGAACTGCGGCTGGATGTAACGCAGAATCCGGGTGTAGTGCGTGATCACCAGGATCCCGCCATGGGTTTCCTCGGCGTACCGATTGACCCCTTCACTGACCACCTTCAGCGCGTCGACGTCGAGGCCGGAGTCGGTCTCGTCGAGAATGGCGATCTTCGGCTTCAGCAGCGCGAGCTGCAGGATCTCGTGACGCTTCTTCTCGCCGCCCGAAAAGCCTTCGTTGACACTGCGTTCGGAGAAAGACGGGTCGATCTCGAGCGCTTCCAGCGCCGTCTTGACTTCCTTTACCCAGTGCCGCAGCTTCGGCGCCTCACCGCGGACAGCGGTCGCCGCGGTCCGCAGGAAGTTCGACATCGACACACCCGGCACCTCGATCGGGTACTGCATGGCCAGGAACAGCCCGGCGCGGGCGCGCTCGTCGATGCTCATCTCGAGGACGTTTTGGCCGTCGAGCGTGATCGATCCGGAGGTCACCTTGTATTTCGGGTGGCCGGCGATCGCATAGGACAGCGTGGACTTGCCGGATCCGTTGGGCCCCATCAGCGCATGCGTCTCCCCCGACTTCACCGTGAGGTCGACGCCCTTGAGGATCGGGATGTCGGTGCCGTCTTCCTTGGAGACGACGCTGACGTGGAGGTCCTTGATTTCCAGTGTGGTCATCAGTTCTTGATTCCTTCGGTTAGTTCAAGTTCGTGTTCGATGGCGGCGGTCAGGCGTTCACGTACCGACGGCACGGCGATCTTGCCGATGATCTCGCCGAAGAAGCCGCGCACGACCAGCCGGCGGGCCTGGTCCTCGGGGATGCCGCGGGCCTGTAGGTAGAACAGCTGCTCATCGTCGAATCGGCCGGTGGCGCTGGCGTGTCCGGCGCCGACGATCTCGCCGGTCTCGATCTCGAGGTTGGGAACCGAGTCGGCACGGGCGCCGTCGGTGAGCACCAGGTTGCGGTTCGTCTCGAACGTATCCGTTCCCGTCGCGTTGGCCCGGATGAGCACGTCGCCCACCCAGACTGTGTGCGCGTCGGGTTTGTTCGACTCCGGATCGCCTTGCAGCGCACCCTTGTACGTGACGTGTGAGCGGCAGTTGGGCTGGGCGTGGTCGACCAGCAGCCGAGACTCGAAGTGCTGGCCGTCGTCGGCGAAATAGAGGCCGAGAAGCTCCGCGTCGCCTCCCGGCGCACAGAACCGGGCACGCGCGGTGAGCCTCACCAGGTCGCCGCCGAGGGTCACCGCGACATGCCGCAGCACCGCGTCCTTGCCCAGCGAGGCGTGGTGGCTGCTGACGTGCACAGCGTCGTCGGCCCAGTCGGCGATCGACACCACCGTCAGACGCGCCGCGTCGCCGATCACGAATTCGATGTTGTCGGCGTAGGTTCCGCTGCCGCGCTGGTCGATGACGACCACCGCTTCAGCGAGTTCGTCGATGCGCACCTGCAGGTGCCCGTACGCGGTCGCGCCTTCGCCGGGCCCGGTGACGACGATTTCGATCGGCTCCTCGACGACGGCGCTCTTGTCTACGCTGACGATCGTCGCGTGGTTGAACGACGAAAAGGCCTGCGCGGCAACGCGGTCGGCGGGCACGCCGCCCTGGCCCAGTCGTTTGTCACCACGGCGCACGATCTCCGTCGTCACGCCGGGACGCTCGGTGACGTCGATGTGAGCGTGGCCGGTCGCCGTTGCGGAGCCGTCGTGCAGCCCGCGGAGCCGGCGCAGCGGGGTGAATCGCCAGATCTCGTCACGTCCGTGCGGCACCTCGAAGGCGTCGACATCGAATGACGTGAACAGCTCCCCCTTGTTGATTCCCTCGACCGCAGTAGTCAGGTCCGCCACCTAGCCCACCGCGCCTTCCATCTGAAGTTCGATCAGCCGGTTGAGCTCCAGCGCGTATTCCATCGGGAGCTCCTTGGCGATCGGTTCGACGAAGCCGCGAACCACCATGGCCATCGCCTCGTCCTCGGTCATGCCGCGGCTCATCAGATAGAACAGCTGATCCTCGCTGACCTTGGACACGGTCGCCTCGTGACCCATCGTGACGTCGTCCTCACGGATGTCGACGTACGGGTAGGTGTCGCTGCGGCTGATCGTATCGACCAGCAGCGCATCGCATTTCACGCTCGAGCGCGACCCGTGTGCACCCTTGTTGATCTGAACAAGGCCACGGTAGGACGCGCGGCCACCGCCGCGGGCCACCGACTTGGACACGATGTTGCTCGACGTATTCGGCGCCAGGTGGAGCATTTTCGCACCGGTGTCCTGATGCTGTCCCTCGCCGGCGAACGCGACCGAGAGCACCTCACCCTTGGCGTGCTCACCAGTCATCCACACGGCCGGGTACTTCATGGTGACCTTCGACCCGATGTTGCCGTCGACCCACTCCATGGTGGCGCCGGCCTCCGCGCGGGCGCGCTTGGTCACCAGGTTGTAGACGTTGTTCGACCAGTTCTGGATCGTGGTGTAACGGCAACGGCCACCGGGCTTCACGATGATCTCGACGACCGCCGAGTGCAACGAGTCGCTCTTGTAGATCGGCGCGGTACAGCCCTCGACGTAGTGCACATAGGCGCCCTCGTCGACGATGATCAGCGTGCGCTCGAACTGGCCCATGTTCTCGGTGTTGATCCGGAAGTAGGCCTGCAGCGGGATGTCGACGTGCACACCGGGCGGGACGTAGATGAACGAACCACCCGACCACACAGCGGTATTCAGCGCCGAGAACTTGTTGTCACCGGCGGGGATCACGGTGCCGAAGTACTGCTTGAAGATCTCCGGATGTTCCTTCAGCGCGGTATCGGTGTCGAGGAAGATGACGCCGAGCGCCTCGAGGTCCTCGCGGATCTGGTGGTAGACGACCTCCGACTCGTACTGCGCGGCAACACCTGACACCAGCCGCTGCTTCTCGGCCTCGGGGATACCGAGCTTGTCGTAGGTGTTGCGAATGTCCTCCGGCAGGTCGTCCCACGTCGCGGCTTGCTTCTCGGTGGAGCGCACGAAGTACTTGATGTTGTCGAAGTGAATGCCCTCGAGGTTGGAGCCCCAATTCGGCATCGGCTTCTTGTCGAACGTCCGCAACGCGCGCAGCCGGGTCTCCAGCATCCACTCCGGCTCGTTCTTCTTGCTCGAGATGTCCCGCACGACCGCCTCGGACAGCCCGCGCTGCGCGCTGGCACCCGCCACGTCGGAGTCCACCCAGCCGTAGCCATACCGGCTCAGCGAGGCGATGGCCTCATCTTGGCTGAGCGGTTCGCCCACCTTGTGGACCTCGGGGGTGGTCGTCATGTCGACGCTCCTTGCTTGCTCGTGGTGGCTTCGACGCGGGCTGTGCGCCGAAGGGTTGTTGTCTTGTCCACCGGGACATGCGTGGTGCACGCACAGTCGCCGTTGACGATCGTGGCGAGCCGCTGCACGTGGGTACCGAGGATCTCGGCGAACGCCTCGCGTTCGGTCTCGCACAGCTCTGGAAACTCCTCTGCCACGTGTGACACCGGGCAGTGGTGCTGGCAGAGCTGAATTCCGTGGATCGGTCCGCTGACCGGCGTGGTGCTCGTCGCGTAACCGGCCTTGGTCAGCGCCGTCGCGACCCGATCGGCCTTCGACTCGACGTCGTCGGATCCGTCGTTCACGCCCGCCAGAATGCTGTCGATGCGCCGGCGCGCGAAGGTGCGCACGGCGTCGTCGCCGCCGATCTCCCGCAGCTGACGCATCGCGGCGACCGCCAAATCGTCGTAGGTGTGGCCCAGCTTGGCCCGGCCCGCCGAGGTCAGCCGGTACCGCTTCGCGGGGCGGCCGCGCCCGCTGTGCTGCCATGCCGCCGCCGCGGACGACTGCGCGTCGCCGGCGTCCATCAAGGCGTCGAGGTGCCTGCGCACGCCCGCAGCAGAGATTCCGAGCCGCTCGCCGATCTCTCCCGCGGTGATCGGTCCGGATTCCAGCAAGAGCTGCACGATCGCGCCACGGGTGTGGCGGTCCGTTCCAGCGTCCTGCGGGAATTTCACAACACTATTGTGACGGAATTCGGAAACCGGGTCCAGCAAGGGCACCCTTATGGTGACGGGCGCCATAGTGGCGACGGCTACGCTGCTGAGGTGGCTGCGCGCCTACGGTCCCTCAGCACGTCGATTGCCGGCTGGCACGGCGACGAGCGGACCGTCGGTTCCCCGCTCAACGCGGCGGAACATATCGCGCTGCGGCGCACGCGTCTGTTCGGGGCCACCGGCACGGTCTTGATGGCCGTCGGCGCGCTCGGGGCCGGCGCCCGGCCAGTGGTGCAGGATCCGACGTTCGGGGTGCGCCTGCTCAACCTCCCCTCCCGAATCCAGACGGTCTCGCTGACGATGACGACCACCGGCGCGGTGATGATGGCGCTGGCGTGGCTGATGCTGGGACGCTTCACACTGGGCAACCGGCGAATGTCGCGCAGCCAGCTGGACCGTCTGCTGCTGCTGTGGGCTTTACCGCTGTTGATCGCGCCGCCGATGTACAGCCGCGACGTCTATTCCTATCTGGCGCAAAGCGAGATCTCGCTGCAGGGCCTCAATCCGTACCGCGTCGGCCCCGCGCCCGGCCTCGGCCTCGACCACGTGTTCACGCTGTCGGTGCCGAACCTCTGGCGGGAGACGCCGGCGCCCTACGGCCCGCTCTTCTTGTGGATCGGTCGCGGCATCTCAGCGCTGACGGGTGAGAACATCGTCGAGGCCGTGCTGTGTCATCGCCTCGTAGTGCTGGCCGGTGTCGGCCTGATCGTGTGGGCCACCCCGCGGCTGGCCCGGCGCTGCGGCGTCGCAGAGGTCAGCGCGCTGTGGCTGGGGCCCGCGAACCCGCTGTTGTTCATGCATTTGGTCGCAGGTATCCACAACGAGGCACTGATGCTCGGCCTGATGCTGGCAGGCACGGAGTTCGCGCTTCGCGGTGTTGATGCCGCAAGCCCGCTGCTCCCCCGGCCCCTGGCGTGGCCGCGCGGCCGCGAGCAGTGGGCGCGCTGGTATCCGCTGGGCATGCTGCTCCTCGGCAGCGTGCTGATCACGATGTCGTCGCAGGTGAAGCTGCCGTCTCTGCTTGCGCTCGGATTCGTCGCGATGGCACTGGCGTGCCGGTGGGGCGGCACATTCAAGGCTTTCGTCATTGCCGGCGGATCGCTGAGTGCGGTTTCGCTGGCGGTGATGGCGCTGATCGGGTGGGCCAGCGACCTTGGCTTCGGCTGGATCTACACACTGGGCACGGCGAACGTGGTCCGCAGCTGGATGTCGCCGCCGACGCTGCTGGCGCTCGGCACCGGACAGGTCGGCATCCTGCTGGGGCTTGGCGACCACACGACGGCCGTGCTGGCGTTGACTCGTGGCATCGGTGTTTTTCTGATCGCGGTGGTGGTGACGTGGTTGCTCATCTCCGTGCTGCGTGGCCGGCTGCATCCGGTCGGCGGGCTCGGGGTCGCGCTGGGCGCCACGGTCCTGCTGTTCCCGGTGGTACAGCCCTGGTATCTGCTGTGGGCGATCATTCCGCTGGCTTGTTGGGCGACACGGCCCCGGTTCCGCGCAGCCGTGATCGTGGTCACTTTGGTCATCGGCATTTTCGGGCCGACGGCGAACGGGGATCGGTTCGCGTTGTTCCAGATCGTTCTCGCGACCGCGGCCAGTAGCCTGATCGTCGCCCTGCTCATCGGCATGACCTACTCCCGTTTGCCGTGGCGCAAGCTGGCCGACACCGTCCCGGACGAGGACGCTGAGCCGACGCCTGCGGCCGTCGAGCCGGTGCTACCGGCGGCGCAGCCCGCCAAGCCCGGCGCTTACGCTGAATCCCCGTGACCTCCGGCTCGACCGTCCCCGTGCGACTGCGCGGGGTCAGCAAGCGGTACGGCGCGACCACGGCCGTGTCGGACCTCGACCTCGACGTGCAGGCTGCCGAGGTGTTTGCGTTGCTCGGCCCGAACGGCGCCGGGAAGACCACCACGGTCGAAATGTGCGAAGGCTTCATCAAGCCCGACGGCGGCAGCATCGAAATCCTCGGCCTGAATCCCGTCACCGACAACGCGCGGGTGCGTGAGCGGATCGGCGTGATGCTGCAGGGCGGCGGCGGGTATCCGGCGGCGCGAGCCGGCGAGATGCTGAACCTCGTCGCCGCATATGCCGCCAACCCGCTCGACCCGCAGTGGCTGATGGACACCCTCGGTCTGACGGAGGCCGCCCGCACCACGTATCGACGGCTGTCGGGCGGACAGCAGCAGCGCCTGGCACTGGCGTGCGCAGTGGTGGCGCGGCCGGAGTTGGTGTTCCTCGACGAGCCGACCGCGGGCATGGATGCGCACGCGCGAATCGTGGTGTGGGAGTTGATCGATGCGCTGCGACGCGACGGGGTCACCGTCGTACTCACCACGCACCAGCTGACCGAGGCCGAGGAGCTCGCCGACCGGATCATGATCATCGACCACGGTGTCGCGGTGGCCACCGGCACACCCGCGGAGCTGATGCGTAGCGGCGCGGAAAACCAGCTGCGGTTCCGCGCGCCGCGCAAGCTGGATCTGTCGCTGCTGGTGTCGGCACTGCCCGAAAGCTATAAGGCGACCGAGCCCTCGCCGGGCGAATACCTCGTCGAGGGTCATATCGACCCGCAGGTGCTGGCCACCGTAACCGCGTGGTGCGCGCGATTGGACGTGCTGGCCACCGACATGCGTGTCGAGCAGCGCAGCCTGGAGGACGTCTTCCTCGACCTGACGGGGCGGGAGCTCAGGCCATGACGAATCGCTTTGCGGCAGGGACGTTTACCCCCGCGCCGGGGCCTGCCCCCGTGCCGAAGATGCTCGCCGCGCAATTCGGGCTCGAGCTGAAGCTGCTGCTGCGCAACGGTGAACAGTTGCTATTGACGATGTTCATCCCGATCACGCTGCTGGTGGGGCTGACGCTGCTGCCGCTAGGAGACTTCGGGCAGGACCGCGCGGCGACGTTCGTGCCGGCGATCATGGCGCTCGCGGTGATTTCGACGGCATTCACCGGGCAGGCCATCGCGGTGGCATTCGACCGCCGCTACGGCGCGCTGAAACGCTTGGGCGCAACGGCTTTGCCGGTGTGGGGCATCATCGCAGGCAAGTCGCTGGCAGTGGTTGCCGTCGTGTTCCTGCAGTCAATCCTGTTGGGCGCCATAGGTATCGCGCTCGGCTGGCGTCCCAACATCGCCGGACTGGCCCTCGGCGCGGTGATCATCGCGCTCGGCACCGCGGGCTTCGCCGCGCTAGGACTGCTGTTGGGCGGCACGCTGCGCGCCGAAATCGTGCTGGCCATCGCCAATCTGCTGTGGTTCGTCTTCGCAGGATTTGGCGCGCTGACGCTCGAGGGCGGCATGGTGCCGCATGCAGTGGCGTGGATAGCCCGGTTGACACCGTCCGGCGCACTGACCGAGGCACTCTCCCAGGCGATGACCCTGTCAGTGGACTGGTTCGGGGTGGCCGTGCTCGCGGCGTGGGGGGCCGTCGCAGCGCTGTGTGCCCTGCGATGGTTCCGGTTCACCTGATTCCAGTTGCGGCAGCAGGTATTCCAGCTGACCTACTTCTTCGATGTTGTGCTTCACCCACGCACGCAGCATTCTGTCGGGGAACCGCCTGCAGAGCACGCGATTGACCGGTGTCAGCAGCCTCGACCGCGCGCCGATGTCCATCACTGAGACATAGTGCGTACCCTCGGCGCCCATCGACCACGTGTGCTCCAGCTGGAATATCGGAACCCCGGCCAGCCGCTGGACCAGTCGAATTCCGGTCTCGTCGAGCTTCTCCACCCGGTCGACGACGTCGACCTTGAACTCGGGCCTGCCTCCGAACGCTTCCACGATGCGGAACCGGGCGCCTTCGGCCGCGGCGCCTCCTGGAGCCGGCCGCGCGAGCTCCCAGCGGATGTGGTCGATCGGATGCCACGCGAGATAGCGGTCGATGACCACGCCGCCGTAGGACATCGTGCCGCTGAGGTGGGTGAACCAGTCGAGCAGCATGTCGGGCGTGACGTTGGCCAGCGGCCGGTGAGCGATGGTGACTCGGCGGCGATGATGTGGCGCGGCCGTGTACCGCACCGTGGCGGTCTCGACCGAGCGAAGCGGATAAAGAACCGGGCGCGTCATCGGAGCCTCCAAGATACGGTTTCGTTTCTTATGAGCTACGCTAGATTGCGGAGTTAAGATACGCAAGCGTTTCTTCAAGGAGAGGTCGATGCGCCGACGTCGGGGCGAAGAACTTGACGAGGCGATCCGCGCCGCCGTCCTCGACCTGCTTGCCGAGCACGGCCCCGGCGGCGTGACCATGGAGGCAGTTGCGACTGCAGCCCGCACGAGTAAGCCGGTGCTCTACCGGCGGTGGCCGGACAGCGCGAGCCTCCTGCGAGATACCTTGCTGCGCTTGGCAACTGCGGCCATACCTCACGAAGACACCGGCAGTTACCGCGACGACATGCTCGCCATCCTTCGCGGCTGGGCGGCGTTGTTCAGCGGGCCCGACGCCCCGGCACTGCAAGCGTTGATCTCGGCGATGGCGCACGACCAGGAGTTGGCTGCGGCGTTTCGCGAGGACGTGATCGGGTGGCGCAAGAAGGAGATGGCGGCGCTGCTGTCTCGCGGTATCGCCCGCGGCGATGTGCGCGCGGACGTCCCCGTGGAGATCGCTCGCGAGCTCGGCCAGAGCGTGCTGTGGCACCGGCTGTTGATCACCGCAGACCCGATCGACGACGACCTCGTTATACAGCTTGTCGACGAAGTCCTGGTGCCGTTCGTCGCGCCCCGGAATCGCAAACACTAGGCGACAAGTTCTTCTCATCGGTGAGATTTCGCCAGCGACACCTCGGCTCAGGCTATACCCTCCGACCTTTTTGGCTGGATGGGTTTTCTGACCTGGTACGACATGGCGTGCAGAGCAGCCAAGCTGACAATTTTCACGCAATCGACAATTTTGCTGCGTAAAGGCTCGCCCCCTCATCTACTGTTGGCCGCATCACCCGCCACGGAAGGTCGGATATGACGGTAGAGAAGTTGGCGGCCACCGCTGCTGCAGATGACGAGTGTGTGGAATGTGGCTACGAACCGGAACTGAAACGAACTCTCGGCTCATTTCAAGTATTCGCGATCTCGTTCGCGTTCATCTCGGTGGCCGTCGGCATCTTCGCGACATTCGACGACGTACTTCTGACTGCTGGACCGGTCGGGATCTGGCTGTGGATCATCGTGGCGGTAGGGCAGACGCTGGTGGCGCTGGTGGTTGCGCAGTTCGCGGCCCGCATCGCCCTCAGCGGGTCCTCGTATCAATGGGCGTCTCGGCTGGCCAACCCGAAGATCGGTTGGTTTTTCGGTTGGCTGACCTTCTGGTACTTGGCGACCGGCGTGGTGGCATTGGACAACGCGCTGGCCAGCCAGGCCTTCATGCCGCTGGTCGGATTGCAGCAAAGTGAAGACACCGCGCGGCTGCTCACGGTCGCGATCCTGATCGTGCAGGCCGTGCTAATCATCCTCTCGACACGACTGCTCGGACTGTTCACCTCCGTGTCGGTGGGCCTTGAGTTGGCCATCGTCGTGGTCTTGATACTTGGTCTGGGCGCCGTCATGGTGTTCACCGGCAGCGGCGACTTCGGCAACCTCACCTCCCGCGGCATCACAGCAGCAGACGCCGACTACTTCGCCATCGGCGGCGGTTTGATGGCCGCGATGATCATGGGCCTGACCACGTTGGTCGGCTTCGATTCCGCGGCCAACCTGGCCGAGGAGGCCAAGGATCCGTTCCGCAGTGTGCCACGCGCAATCGTGTCATCGGTGGTCGCCGCCGGAGTGATTGGACTCTTGTTCCTCATCGCTCTCACCGTCGCAATCAAAGACGTCCCAGCCGTAACCGCCAGCGGTTCGCCGGTCGCCGCGATCATCCGCAGTCAGCTCGGGCCGGTCGCCGAACGAATCCTGTTGGCAGGCATCGTGATCGCGATGTTCGGTGCCGGCATGGTGGTGATGGCGGCATGCTCGCGGCAGGTGTTCGCCATGGCGAGGGATGAACGCTTTCCGGCGCACGCCTTGATGCGACGGGTGAACTCGCGCACCCAAACCCCGGTCCCTGCAACGATTTTGATCCTGGCCGTGGGCGTCGTCCTGATGATCGCGCTTCCCGGTGCAGCCCTGATGCAATTGATCATCGGAGGGACGATTCTGCCTGCACTCATTTACGGCGCGGTCGTCGTGCTTTACCTCGCTGTGCGCAAACGGCTCGAGCACAAACAGGGCGGGTTCAGCCTCGGCCGCTTCGAGCTACCGGTCGCAATCGCTGCGCTGATTTGGGTGGCGGCCGCGCTGGTCTTCCTCGTCACGCCCGGGGACGCCACCGTCCCCACGCTGGTGGTGCTCGGCCTCATCCTCGCCGGTGGCGTCTACTTCGCCAAGATGATGATCTTCAACCGCGAGGTGCTCGACACCGAGCCGGGCGAAGACATCTTCGCGGCCCCGGCTGAGATGACCGAATGACATCCACCACGGCACGACCGGCCGAGCTGACTGGCCGGATCGTCCGTGCCGGCGACGCCGATTACCCGGTCGCCAGCGCCGGCTACAACCTGCTCTTCACCCACGATCCGGCAGTGATCGTGTTCGCTCAGGAGACACAGGACGTGGTCAACGCGCTGGCCTGGGCGCGGCAAAACAATGTCGCGGTCCGGGTGCGGAGTGGCCGCCACTGCCTTGAGGGCTGGTCCAACGTCGATAGCGGGATAGTCATCGACGTCAGCGAGATGAAGTCGGCAACGATCGATGCCGCGTCGAACACGGCGACCGTCGGCGCTGGGCTCAACCAGCTGGAAGCCGTGACGGAGCTGGGCAAGGCCGGCTTTGCGGCGCCGACCGGCACCGAGGGAACCGTCGGACTGGTCGGCGCCACTCTTGGCGGCGGTTTCGGGCTCCTTACCCGCCGTTTCGGCATGGCCTCCGACAATCTCTTGGCGGTTGAGATCGTCGTTTCCTCGGGAGCCGACGGGGCTGAGGCGATCATCGCAGACGAGAACAACAACCCCGACCTGCTCTGGGCGCTCCGGGGCGCAGGCAACGGCAATTTCGGGATCGTCACTTCACTGACGTACCGGATTCATCCGTTGACGCAGACCGTCTACATCAACGCGACGTGGCTCGGCCTGGACGACCTGCCCGCGGTTTTCGATGCCTGGCAGCGGTCTGCCCCCTACGTCGACCACCGCCTCACCAGTCAGCTCGAGATACACCGCGCAGAGACGAAGCTCGTCGGTCTTCTGGCTTCCGGTTCGGAGGCAGAGGCAAAGCAGCTGCTGGCGCCGATTCTGTCGGTGGGCAATCCCGATGTGTCGACGTCGAGCGGGAGCTGGGCCGACACCTACGCAGGATTCCAGATATCGCCCGCCGACGAGGCTGCGAATTGGAAGTTCTACTCGCAGTTCATGTCCGATCCTTTTCCTGCTGAAGCGATCAGCCTCATCGGCTCATTCATGTCCAAGGCCCCCACCCCGGACTGCAACTACTTCACCAATGCCTTCGGCGGAGCGCTCAAGGACAACGAGCCTGCCGGCGGCTCGGCGTTCGCCCATCGCAACGCGCTCTACTACGCCGAGCCAGGCGCGGGCTGGGGCACTCGAGGTGGAATACCCGCAACGGCCGACCCGCTGACGGCGAAGTGCCAGGACTGGATTGCCGAGTTCAGCGAAGCGTTAGGGCCCTTTGTGAATGGCGCCTACGTCAACGTGCCCAATGCCGGCATGGCGGATTATGAGACCGCCTATTGGGGACCAAACGTCGACCGACTGCGCACGATCAAGGCAAAGTACGACCCCACCAACGTGTTCAGCTTCGAACAGAGCATTCCTGCCGTTCCGGCTGATCCGGTGGTCCCGTCGGGCGGGGCTTGAGCAGCACCCACACGCCGAGCGCCGATGCCAGAAGGAGCGCCGAGCCGACGCCCGCCGCGATGGCCAGCCCGTCGGTGAAGGCGTCCTTCGCAGCGGTCAACAAGCCATCCGCGTTGTCGACGGGCAGCCTTGCTGACGCGTCGACGGCGGCGGGGAGCGACTCCCGTGCATGTGACGCCACCGCATCGGGGGTGCCGGGCGGAATCGCCAGCCCGCGGTATACGGCGGTGATGATAGAGCCGAGTGTCGCGATGCCTAGAGCCATGCCGAGTTCGTACGCAGTCTCCGAGACTGCCGCTGCCGCACCGGCTCGCTGCGGCATGACGCTGCCAATGATGACGTCGCTGGCCGCGGTGAAGGCCAGTCCGAGGCCAACGCCGACGACGAACAGGGCGGTGCCGAGCCGCAGATAGGCGGTGGAGGGGCTGATCGTCGTCAGCGACGCCATTGCGACACCGACCAGTACCAGCCCGGTCGTGAGGACCGCGCGCTGCGACCAGTGACGCACGGCGAAGCCGGCCAGCACGCCGAACACGGTCGCCGCGACCGCGGCCGGCAGTTCGGCCAGCCCGGCCTTCATCGGGCTGTAACCCTGTACCAGCTGGAAGAATTGGGACAGAAAGAACACCAGGCCCGAAAGGCCAAGCACTGAAAGCAGATTGGCCGCGACCACGCCCGAGAACGCACGATTGCAGAAGAGCCGCACATCGATTAGTGGAGCGGGCAGCCTGAGCTGGCGCCGGACGAAGAGTGTCAACGCCACGACGCCGCCGACACCCGTCACGGCGATGTCGGCGCGAAGCCCGTTAGCAGCACCTTCCTTGACGGCGTAGACGAGGCCGAGCACGCCGACGAGGGACAGCACGACTCCGGGCAGATCCCACGGCCCCGGTGCGGGGTTGCGCTCCTCGGGCAACAGAAAGATGCCCCCAACAAGCAGCACGACCATCACCGGGACGTTGATCAAAAAGACTGACCCCCACCAGAAATGCTCCAACAGCAGCCCACCGATCACGGGACCCAGCGCGGCACCCGCCGAGAACATGGCGGCCCAGACGCCGACAGCCATGCTGCGATCACGTGGCTGGAGAAACAGCCCGCGGATCAACGCTAGCGTCGACGGGGCCAGCGTCGCCCCGGCCACGCCGAGCAGCGCACGCGCGCCGATTAGGAGCTCAGCCGTCGAAGCGTATGCAGTCACTACGGACATCGCAGCGAAAGCCGTTGCGCCGCAGAGCAACAACCTTTTGTGACCGGCGCGGTCGCCGAGGCTGCCCATTGTGACAAGCAAGGCCGCCAGCACGAAGGAGTAGATGTCGCCGATCCAGAGGACCTGTGTCGCCGTCGACTCGAGATCCCTGGTAATGAACGGGGTGGCGACCGCCAGTACCGTGCCGTCGACGCCGATTACCAGCACTCCGAGGCTGAGCACGCCGAGCGCGAACCAACGGCGCGTCATGACACACGCACGCCATGTAGCAGCAGTTCGGTGACCATCTCGGTGAAGTCGTGGCGCGCCGCCCGTCCGACCTGAATGAGCCATGCCGCGCCGGCGACGAGGTTGTAGAACGCCTCAGTCAGCCAGACAGCAGACAGATCGGGACGGAATTCGCCTTCCCGCTGACCGCGCTGGAACAGTTGCCTGATCTCCGCGTCGATCTCCGCCCAGGCTTCCTTCGCCTCATTGGCGTCGAAATCCTGACTCTGGGTGTAGAGCAACGTGAGACATCCCGACACGGGCTCGCACGCGGTCACTAAGCGTTGCAACGCTTCCGCGGCCGAGCCTTCCTGCCACCGGGCCGTTTTCAGTGCCTCATGCATGAGGGCGACCGCGAGCTGGTCCAACGCCTCGAGGAGAGCGGCTCGCCCGGCGAAGTAACGATGTAGCGTCGCGCGGCTGATGCCGACGGCCGCAGCGATCTCGTCTTGGGTCGCGTTGGGCCGCCGGCCGAGGAAGTCCGCGGCGGCGAGCAACACTTGTTCACGATCCAAGTTCATGAGACAACTATATCTCATATGAGACGTTTTTGTCTTACCCCCGGTAACCCAGCTCGACTTCCGCCCGAGGGTGATCTCCATCCGCCATCAGGTTTGCCGGTGAACTGCCAGAAACGTCAATATGATGCGCAGATGCAAAGCGACGGCGTTTTGCACAAACCCGAGAACGTGGCGCTGGGTGCGGCGCTCACCACACTGTCGTTCCTTTGTGTGGCCCTGGTGAGCGCTTTCGGGAAGGCAGCAGGCCAGTACACGTCGACCGGCGTCGTCGTACTGTTCCAGAACCTGATCAGCCTTCTGTTCATCATCCCGATCGCATTGCGGAGCGGTTGGGAGCCGCTGCGGACGCAGAAGATCGGTCTGCACATTTTGCGTGCGGCTACCGGAACCGCTTGCTGGTACGCCCTTTTCGTCGCAATGACGATGATGCCGTTGACGAACGCGATCCTGTTGACCTTCAGCGCTCCACTGTGGATGCCCGTCATCGCGTGGGTGGTGTCGCGGCAGACCTCGTCGACGGCCACCTGGGTGGGCGCAGGGATCGGCTTCGTCGGCGTCGTGCTGGTATTAGGGCCTCAGCGGCACCATTTCACCGTTGGCTACGTGTATGCGATCGCCGGCGCTCTTCTCCTTGCGGTCGCACTCATGTCCGTCCGCTGGCTCGGGGCGACCGAGCCGATGCCTCGAATTCTCTTCTACTACTTCCTCTTCTCAACCGTGATGGTCATACCGCTCGCGGTTGCGCAATGGCAGCCGTTGGTGATGCGGGCCTGGATCTACCTGCTCGCCGTCGGTTTGGCGCAACTGTTCTCACAGGTGTTCATCGTGCTCGCATACCGCTACGCGTCATCGGTCAAGCTCGGCCCGATCGTCTACACGGTCATCGTGTTCACGGCGTTGATCGACTGGGCGGTTTGGGATCATCCGCCAACGCTGTTCGTGGTATTGGGCATGGTTCTCGTCATCGGTGGCGGACTGGTTTCGATTCGGGGAAAGACCACCACGCGACGGGCCGGCATCGAGAGTTGAGGGAGCAACCGTGAGCCAGTGGATCGTCAGCAACGTCCCATCCTGGTTGCTACTCGCGGCGCTGGTCGTGGGTATCACTGCCGGGACACTTCTTGTCCTTAAGCTCGTCCGCCGTCGTTTCCCTCGGCTTCAGCAGGGACAACACAACGACATCACGAAGGTCGGATTCTCCGTCGTCGGACCGGTTTACGGCTTTATGACCGGTTTCATCGTGGTCGTGCTGTGGGGTCAGGTGAACTCGGCAGACCAGGTCGTGCGGACCGAGGCGTCCTCGGCGGTGCAGCTGGTGAGGGACGCCAACGCATTCACCAAGGCCGACGGCGACCGAATCCGGCAGGGCTTGCTGGAATACGAGCGCTCGGCAGTGGCCGAGTGGCCAGAAGCTGCGCGCGGCCGCGCCACGCCTGAGGCCGAGAACGCACTGAGACGCCTGTACACCACCTACACAGACATCCCGCCCACCGACGACAAGCAACGGAGCGCGTTGACCAGCTCGCTGGCGTCCCTCAAACAGCTGAGCACGTCGCGCACGGAAAGGCTGATCATGGCGCGCACCAACACCGGCCCCACGTGGTCATTGTGGGGAGTCGTCTTCCTGGTCAGCGGACTGGTTCTCGGGTTCGCCGTCATCATCGGTGAGTCGCAGGGCCACATGCATTTCGTGATGGTCACTGCGGTCAGCGTCCTCGTTGCCGTGATCTTGTTCCTGATCACAGAACTGTCGCATCCATTTCTCGGCGAGATCGGTACCTCACCTGAGCCCATGCGTGCGGTGATCGACGCGGTGCAGTCCCAATAGCCGCCGGCGACCGCTACTACGGCCTGTAGTTGCGGTCCTCTACGATCGAGGCCGTGGCCGTCGGACGATTCTTCCTGCGAGTAGTCGACCTGCTGCCCATGCCGAGCCTTCGGGTTCAGCGCATCATCGCCCTTCTCGTCATCCTGACGCAGGGCGGCATCGCCGTGACGGGTGCAATTGTGCGCGTCACCGCCTCGGGCCTTGGCTGCCCGACGTGGCCGCAGTGCTTCCCCGGCAGCTTCACTCCGGTACCCGTGGCCGAGGTGCCCGTCGTGCACCAGGTCGTCGAGTTCAGCAACCGGATGATCACGTTCCTCGTCGTGCTCACCGCCGCGCTCGCGGTGCTGGCCGTGACGCGGGCCCGTCGCCGCCGGGAAGTGCTGATCTACGCGTGGCTGATGCCGGCGTCCACGGTGGTGCAGGCGGTGATCGGCGGCATCACCGTGCTGACCGGTCTGCTGTGGTGGACGGTTGCCATCCACCTGCTCGCGTCCATGACGATGGTGTGGCTCGCCGTGCTGCTGTTCGTGAAGGTCGGTGAGCCCGACGACGGTGTGCCGACACCCGTTGTACCAAAACCGTTGCGCCAGTTGACCGTTCTCAGTGCACTGGTGCTCGCCGCGGTCCTGGTGACGGGGACGCTGGTGACCGGCGCGGGCCCACACGCCGGCGACAAGAGCGTCGACCGCACCGTGCCTCGGCTGCAGATCGAGATCACCACGCTGGTGCACGCGCACTCGTCACTGCTGGTGGCCTATCTCTCGCTGCTCGTCGCGCTGGGCTTCGGGCTGCTTGCGGTCAAGGCGCCGCGGCCAGTCATGCTGCGGCTCGGCGTGCTGGTGGCGCTCGTGTGCGCGCAGGGCCTCGTCGGCACCGTGCAGTTCTTCACGGGTGTGCCCGCGGCGCTCGTAGCCGTCCACGTACTGGGCGCCGCCGCGTGTACGGCCGCCACCTCGGCGCTATGGGCGTCGATGCGAGAGCGGGCCGAGCCCGAGCCGATCAAGGGCTGACTCGACGCCGAGCGCGAACTCGCGCTGCTGACGTGCCCGCATCACGTCGTCCAACTGCCGCCAGCCCAACGACGGCTCGACGAGTTCCAGCTCGAGGACTCGAGCGTCGCGTCGGTCTCCGATCACGTCCACCCGTGCGTACAGCAGCTCGCCGACATTCATGCCCAGGTGCCGGGCGGCCGCGGCCAGCGCCGCATGCCCGACGTCCCAGACCTCGAAGTCCGGTTCTGCTGGCGCGAGGCTCTCCTGTGCGTAGGTGCCGGACTCGTCGAACACCGGCGCCTGGCCCGGCGGCGGCAGGATCGGGCCCTTGGTGAACGCGTGGGATTGACGGCCGCTGAGAAACACCAACGCCGTCTCGCCGTCCTCCACCCGAGCGTCGTACGGCTGCACGAGCACAGTGCGACCCTCGGCCTGTAGCGCAGCCGCGTGTTCGAGCGCCTCGGCGGGTTCCGAAAATCGAAGAGCGCCAACCGACCCCACGCCGACAGCGGGTTTCACCACTGCCTCCCCTGCGGGCAAACGCACCTTTTCACCGGGTGCGAAAAACCTGCTGGGTACGGTCGGCACACCGGCGTCGGCGAGATCCGACAGATACCGCTTGTCGGTGTTCCACACGACGACGGCCGGGCCGTTCACCAGGTTCCTGACCACCCGCGTCCAATGGAGAAACTCGTCCAGCCGGTCGATGTAGTCCCACGTCGCGCGCAGGATCACCAAGTCCGCGTCGAGCGCGGCGGGATCGTCCCACGACAGCCAGCGGGCGTGGAGGCCACGCTGGCGCAGCGCGTTGACCAGCCCGTCGTCGTCGCCGTCGCCCTCCGGCAAGGCCGGGCATCCGGCCAACACTATGCGGGGATGGAACAGGTCTGGCCTGGCATGTTTCGCCACGTTGGCAGGATAGTCACCATGCACGCCATTGAAGTCGCCGAAACCGGCGGACCCGAAGTCCTGTCCTACGTCGAAAAGCCTGCGCCCTCCCCCGGGCCGGGCGAAGTGCTGATCAAGGCCGAGGCCATCGGGGTGAACTTCATCGACACCTATCACCGGTCCGGGCAGTATCCGCGCGAGCTGCCCTTCATCCTCGGGATGGAGGTGTGCGGAACCGTCGAGTCCGTCGGCGACGACGTGGCCGCGCTCAACGTCGGTGACCGAGTCGTCACCGCGCAGGGCAACGGCGCCTACGCCGAATACTGCGTCGCACCAGCCGATTTCGCCGCCTATGTACCCGACGGCGTCAGCCCGGACGTCGCTGCCGCCTCCCTACTCAAGGGCATGACCGCGCATTACCTGATCAAATCGGTGTATCCCGTGCAGGAAGGGGACGCGGTGCTGGTGCACGCGGGTGCGGGCGGCGTCGGCCTGATCTTGACGCAGTGGGCCACCAGTCAGGCGGTGCGGGTGATCACCACGGTCTCGACGCCGGAGAAGGCCGAACTGTCGCGACAAGCCGGCGCGGTCGAGGTCCTGGACTACCCCGACGACCCCGAGGAATTCGGGGCCAAGATCAAAGAGATGACGGACGGCGGGGTCGCCGCCGTGTACGACGGCGTGGGCGCGGCGACCTTCGACGCGAGCCTGGCGAGCCTGCGGGTCCGCGGCACGCTCGCGCTGTTCGGGGCGTCCAGCGGTCCCGTTCCGTCGTTCGACCCGCAACGGCTCAACACCGCGGGCTCGCTGTTCTTGACCAGGCCGACGCTCGTGCACTACACGCGCACTGCCGACGAGTTCGCTTGGCGGGCAGGGGAATTGCTCAATGCGATCGCGGCGGGCGCCATCAACGTCACGGTCAGCGAACGCTACCCGTTGGCAGAGGCCGAGCAGGCCCACCGCGACCTGCAGGGCCGCAAGACCGTCGGCTCGGTGGTGTTGGTGCCCTAGACGGAGAACAGCGTCGGCAGCGCCAACGCGGAATCCACAGCGAGCGCGCAGAACACCACGGCCAGATAGTTGTTGGACTGCAGGAACAGCCGCAACGGCTTGACCGGCTCGCCGCGGCGCACCCCGGCATACAGCTGGTGAGCCATCACCAAGAACCACGCGCCGGCCAGAATCGCCACCGCGGTGTACAGCCAGCCGGTGGCGAGAGCCAGCGCCAGCGTCGCCAACACCGTCAGCCAGGTGTAGATCAGGATCTGCTTGGTGACCTGACGCTCGGTGGCCACCGCGGGCAGCATCGGCACACCTGCGGCCTGGTAGTCCTCCTTGTAGCGCATGGCCAGCGCCCACGTGTGCGGAGGCGTCCAGAAGAAGATGATCGCGAACATCACCAAGGCGGGCCATTGGATGGTCCCGGTGACCGCCGACCAGCCGATCATCACCGGCATACAGCCCGCCGCCCCGCCCCACACGACGTTCTGCGAAGTACGGCGCTTCAGCAGCAGCGTGTACACCAGCACGTAGAAGGCGATAGTCGCCCCGGCCAGATGCGCGGACAGCATGTTCGTCGTCCACCACAGCCAGAAGAAGGAACCGACGGACAGCGCCAGCCCGAACACCAGTGCATGGCTTCGCGGCACGGTCGCGCGCGCCAGCGGCCGGTGGGCCGTCCGCTTCATCACCTTGTCGATGTCGGCGTCGGCCACGCAGTTCAGCGCATTCGCACCCGCGGCCGCCAGCAGGCCGCCGACCAAAGTGTTGAGGATCAGCAGCGGGTCAACCGAGCCGCGGTGGGCCAGCAGCATCGCCGGGATCGTGGTGACGAGCAGCAGCTCGATCACCCGCGGCTTCGTCAGGGAGATGTAGCCAAGGAGCTTGGTAGCGATTCGGTTCGGCGCCCCAGCTTTAGGGCTGCCTTCGCGAATGCTCACGCAAATACTCCTAAGGGTCGCCGCGCGCGCGGCTTCTACTACAGACGATGGTAGACCGCGCCTAAACAGCGGCCTAATCGTCCCCCCACGGACCTGCAGCGGATGACCATTGCGCACTAGGGTGTTTTAACGAGCAAGCTTGCTGACTATCTAGGGAGTACGCCGCGTGACCACCGTCGAAGAGATTTCTGCCCTGACCCGCCCGAACCACCCGGACGACTGGACCGACCTCGACTCGGCAGCCGTCGATACCGTCCGAGTGCTCGCGGCGGATGCGGTGCAGAAGGTCGGCAACGGGCATCCGGGCACGGCGATGAGCCTGGCGCCGCTGGCGTACACGCTGTTTCAGCGACAGATGCGCCACGACCCCAGCGACGAACACTGGATCGGTCGCGATCGCTTCGTGCTGTCGTGCGGTCACTCCAGCCTGACGCTGTACATCCAGCTGTATCTGGGCGGATTCGGGCTCGAGCTTTCCGACATCGAGTCGCTGCGCACGTGGAAGTCCAAGACGCCGGGCCACCCGGAGTTCCGCCACACCCGGGGCGTGGAGATCACCACCGGCCCGCTCGGCCAGGGCTTGGCGTCGGCGGTCGGCATGGCGATGGCGTCGCGCTATGAGCGCGGTCTGTTCGACCCCGACGCGGCGCCCGGCGCCAGCCCGTTCGACCACTACATCTACGTGATCGCCTCCGACGGTGACATCGAGGAGGGCGTGACCAGCGAGGCGTCATCGCTGGCAGGCACCCAGCAGCTCGGCAACCTGATCGTGTTCTACGACCGCAACCAGATTTCGATCGAGGACGACACCGATATCGCGCTGAGCGAGGACACGCCTGCCCGCTACCGCGCCTACGGCTGGCACGTCCAGGAGGTCGAGGGCGGCGAGAACGTCGTCGGCATCGAGGAGGCCATCGCCGAAGCCAAGCGCGTCACCGACAAGCCGTCGTTCATCGCGATCCGCACGATCATCGGCTATCCGGCACCCAACCTGATGAACACCGGCAAGGCTCACGGCGCGGCACTCGGTGACGAGGAGGTTGCCGCGGTCAAGAAGATCCTCGGATTCGACCCGGATAAGACGTTCGAGGTGCGCGACGATGTCATCGAGCACACCCGCAAGCTCGTGGCCCGCGGCAAGGAAGCCCACGAGAAGTGGCAGAGCGAGTTCGACGCGTGGGCGCAGCGTGAACCCGAGCGCAAGGCGCTGCTTGACCGGCTGACAGCGCAGGAACTGCCCGACGGCTGGGACGCCGACCTGACCCACTGGGAGCCGGGCTCCAAGCCACTGGCCACCCGTGCCGCATTCGGCCAGGTGCTCAACGACGTCGCGCCCAAGCTGCCCGAATTGTGGGGCGGCTCAGCGGATTTGGCGGGCAGCAACAACACCACCATCAAAGGGGTGAAATCCTTCGGGCCGCCGTCGATCTCCACCAAGGCGTTCACCGCGGATCCATACGGCCGTGTGCTGCACTTCGGCGTCCGCGAGCACGCGATGGGCTCGATTCTGTCCGGGATCGTGCTGCACGGGCCCACCCGCGCCTTCGGCGGGACGTTCCTGCAGTTCTCCGACTACATGCGGCCGGCGGTGCGGCTCGCGTCGCTGATGGATATCGACACGATCTACATCTGGACGCACGACTCTGTCGGACTGGGCGAGGACGGCCCAACGCATCAGCCGATCGAACATCTGGCGGCCCTGAGGGCGATTCCGAACCTTTCGGTGGTGCGGCCTGGCGACCCGAACGAGACCGCCTACGCCTGGCGGACGATCCTCGCCCGCGGCGCGGGCAGCGGCCCCGTTGGATTCATCCTGACCCGCCAAGGCATTCCGGTACTCGAGGGCACCGACGCCGAGGGCGTCTCCAGGGGCGGATACGTGCTGGGTGGCACGCCCGACGAAGAGCCCGACGTGGTGCTGATCGGCACGGGATCCGAGCTGCAACTGGCCGTCGCCGCGCAGAAGATATTGGCGGACAAGGGAATCACGGCCACGGTGGTGTCCATGCCGTGCGTCGAATGGTTCGAGTCCCAGCCCAAGGAGTACCGCGACAGCGTGCTTCCACCGGCCGTGTCGGCGCGGGTGGCCGTCGAGGCGGCGGTCGCGCAGAGTTGGTACAAGCTCGTCGGCGATACGGGCGAGATCGTTTCGATCGAGCACTACGGGGAATCCGCCGACGACAAGACGTTGTTCCGCGAGTTCGGTTTCACCCCCGAAGCTGTGGTGGCCGCCGCGGAGCGATCACTAGACAACTAGTTTCGAAAGGCAAAGCAATGACTCAGAATCCCAATCTTGCGGCGTTATCCGCGGCGGGCGTGTCGGTGTGGCTGGACGACCTCTCGCGCGAACGGCTCCAGACCGGCAACTTGCAGGAGCTCATCGACACCAAGAGCGTGGTCGGTGTCACCACCAATCCGTCGATCTTCCAGGCGGCGCTGTCGAAGGGCACTGCTTACGACGGGCAGGTCAAGGAGCTGGCCGACCGTGGTGCCGACGTGGAGGCCACCATCCGCACCGTCACCACCGACGACGTACGCAACGCCTGCGACGTGCTGGCCAAGGCGTGGGAGGCATCCGACGGCGTCGACGGCCGGGTGTCCATCGAGGTGGACCCGCGACTGGCGCATGAAACCGACAAGACGATCCTGCAGGCGATCGAGCTGTGGAAGATCGTCGACCGGCCCAATCTGCTGATCAAGATTCCAGCGACGATGGCCGGCTTGCCCGCGATCACCGCCGTTATCGCCGAGGGCATTTCGGTGAACGTGACGCTGATCTTCTCGGTCGAACGCCACCGCCTGGTGATGGACGCCTACCTGGCCGGGCTGGAGAAGGCCAAAGAGGCCGGACACGATCTTTCCAAGATCCATTCGGTCGCTTCGTTCTTCGTCTCGCGCGTCGATACCGAGATCGACAAGCGGCTCGAGAAGATCGGCAGTGACGAGGCGCTGGCCCTGCGCGGTCAGGCCGGTGTGGCCAATGCGCGACTGGCCTACGCGGCGTACGAAGAGGTGTTCGTCGGCGGTTCCCGCTACGAAACCCTGAAGGCTGATGGCGCACGCGTGCAGCGGCCGTTGTGGGCGTCGACCGGGGTGAAGAATCCGGAGTATTCCGACACGCTCTACGTCACCGAGCTGGTCGCACCGAACACGGTCAACACCATGCCGGAGAAGACAATTGACGCGGTCGCCGATCACGGCGTCATCACCGGCGACACGGTCACCGGCAAGGCCGCAGAGGCTCAAGAGATCTTCGACAAGCTCGCTGCGGTTGGCATCGACCTGCCCGACGTGTTCCGGGTGCTCGAAGACGAAGGTGTGGAGAAGTTCGAGAAGTCGTGGCTTGAGCTGCTCGAGGCGACGCAGACTCAGCTCGACGCCGCGAAGAAATGACGGACTGGCGCAATCCGCTGCGCGATAAGCGCGACAAGCGGATGCCGCGCATCCCGGGTCCGTGCGGTGTGGTGATCTTCGGTGTCACGGGCGATCTCGCACGCAAGAAGTTGATGCCCGCGATCTACGACCTGGCCAATCGCGGACTGCTTCCGGCGTCGTTCGCTTTGGTCGGTTTCGCCCGAAGGGACTGGGCCGACGAGGATTTCGGTCAGGTGGTCTACGAGGCCGTCAAACAGCACGCGCGCACAGCCTTCCGCCAGGAGGTCTGGGATCGTCTGGCCGAAGGCATCCGATTCGTACAGGGCACGTTCGACGACGAAGAGGCTTTCGGGCGGCTCGCCGAGACTCTGGAGAAGCTCGACGCGGAACGCGGCACCGGCGGCAATCACGCCTTCTATCTGTCGATTCCACCCAAGGCCTTCCAGCAGGTGTGCGAACAGTTGCAGAAGTCGGGGCTGGCGCGCCCGCAGAACGGTCGCTGGAGCCGGGTGGTCATCGAGAAGCCGTTTGGCCACGACCTGCAGAGCGCCGTCGAACTCAACGGGGTGGTGAACAGCGTCTTCCCCGAGGAAGCGGTGTTCCGCATCGACCACTACCTGGGCAAGGAGACGGTCCAGAACATCTTGGCGCTGCGGTTCGCCAACGAGCTGTACGAGCCGATCTGGAACAACAACTACGTGGACAGCGTGCAGATCACCATGGCCGAGGACATCGGATTGGGTGGCCGCGCAGGCTATTACGACGGTGTGGGCGCGGCCCGCGATGTGATTCAGAACCACCTGGTGCAACTCTTGGCGCTGACTGCGATGGAGGAGCCGGTCAACTTCGGGCCACATGAATTGCAGGCCGAGAAGATCAAGGTGCTCTCGGCCACCCGGCTCATGGAGCCGCTCGATGAGACCACCGCTCGCGGCCAGTACGCCGCCGGCTGGCAGGGCAGTGAGAAAGTCGTCGGCCTGCTCGAAGAGGAGGGATTCTCCAAGGATTCCACCACCGAGACGTACGCGGCGATCACGCTGGAGATCGATACCCGCCGCTGGGCGGGCGTGCCGTTCTTCCTGCGCACTGGAAAACGCTTGGGGCGCAGGGTGACCGAGATCGCACTGATCTTCAAGAGGGCGCCGCATCTGCCGTTCGACAAGACGATGACAGAGGAACTCGGCAAGAACGCGTTGGTGATCCGGGTGCAGCCCGACGAAGGCATCACCACGCGTTTCGGCTCCAAGGTGCCAGGCAGTGCGATGGAGGTCCGCGATGTCAACATGGACTTCTCCTACGGCTCGGCGTTCGCCGAGGACTCCCCCGAAGCCTACGAACGGCTGATCCTGGACGTGCTGCTCGGCGAGCCGTCGCTGTTCCCGGTGAACGCTGAGGTCGAATTGTCTTGGGAGATACTGGATCCCGTGCTGGACTACTGGGCGTCGCACGGCAAGCCGGAAGCGTACGAATCAGGCACCTGGGGGCCGGCGTCGGCCGACGAAATGATTCACCGCATGGGCGGCCGAGAATGGAGACGGCCGTGATTGTTGACCTGCCGGGCACCACGACGAACGACATCAACAAGAAGATCACCGGGCTTCGCGAAGAAGGCGGCGCGATAACGCTGAGCCGGGTGCTGACGCTGGTGATCTCGCTTGAGTCCGACCACTTGTTGGAAGACTCCATCGAGGCGGCCAACTTCGCCAGCCGCGAGCACCCGTGCCGGGTGATCGTGGTCGTTCCCGGTGATAGAGACGGCTCTGAGCCACGACTCGACGCCCAGCTGCGCTTCGGCGGCGACGCGGGAGCCGGCGAGGTGGTCGCGTTGCGGCTGCACGGCGAACTCGCCGATCACGCCAGCAGTGTCGTGCTGCCATTCCTGTTGCCCGACACTCCCGTTGTGGCTTGGTGGCCGTCGGGGGGCCCAGCCGTCCCGGCCAAGGACCCACTCGGCCGGTTGGCAATTCGGCGGATAACGAATGCGACAGAGTGCGCCGACCCGCCGGCCGCGATCAAGAGTCGGTTGCAGGGCTACACCGACGGTGACACCGACCTCGCATGGGCTCGCATCACGTACTGGCGCGCCCTGCTGGCTGCGGCGGTCGATCAACCGCCGCATGAGCCGATCACGTCCGCGCTCGTGTCGGGCCTCAGGGACGAGCCGTCGCTCGATGTTCTGGCGGGTTGGCTGGCCGCGCGTATCGACGGTCCGGTCCAACGCGCGGTCGGCGACTTGAAGGTAGAGCTCGTGCGCGACAGCGAGACGATCACGCTGAGCCGGCCACAAACGGGCGTGACGGCGACATTGACCCGCACCAGTAGGCCCGAGGCCCGAATCCCGTTGGCGCGCAGAGACGCCAAGGAGTGCCTCGCCGAAGACATGCGCAGGCTAGACCCCGACGAGATCTATCACGAGGCACTGCAGGGCATCGACAAGGTGCAGTACATATGAGCACCGTCGTGGAGAAGTACCCGGACACCGCGGCGTTGGTGGAGGCTGCGGGCGACCGTCTGGTTGGGGCCATCACCGACGCGATCGAGAAGCGCGGAAGCGCACAGGTCGTGCTGACCGGCGGTGGCACGGGCATCGGTCTGCTCAAGCGGGTCGGCGAGCACAGCGACAAGATCGACTGGTCGAAGGTGCACGTGTACTGGGGCGACGACCGCTACGTGCCCGACGACGATGACGAACGCAATTACAAGCAGGCTCGTGAGGCGCTGCTCGATCGCGTCGACATCCCTGCGGCCAACGTGCACGCGATGCCGTCGAGCGACAGCGAGTTCGGCGACGACCTGGATGCGGCCGCGCTGGCCTACGAACAGGTGCTGGCGGCCAACGCCGATGACGGTGAACCGGCACCGGATTTCGACGTCCATCTGCTGGGCATGGGCGGCGAGGGCCACATCAACTCACTCTTCCCGGAAACCCCGGCGGTGCGCGAGACGCAGCGGCTCGTCGTCGGTGTCACCGACTCCCCCAAGCCACCACCACGGCGAATCACGTTGACGCTCCCCGCGATTCAGCGGTCGCGGGAGGTGTGGCTGGTGGTGTCGGGTGGGGCCAAGGCCGATGCGGTCGCCGCCGCGATCGGCGGCGCGAAGCCGGTTGATGTGCCGGCCGCCGGAGCCGTGGGCCGCGACGCGACCGTCTGGTTACTCGACGAGGACGCCGCCGCCAAGCTGTAAGCCCGACTTGTCGGTGGGTTCTGGCATGATCGAATGTATGTTCGATGGCGTGTCGGATGCGGAGCTCATCGATGTGATGGGTGAGGCGACCCGGGATGAGTCGACGGCGATCGCGCAGCGGTTGGCGGCGGTGGCGGAGTTGTTTGTGCGGCGCTCGGGCGAGCTGGCTGATGCGCAGTGGTGTTGTGCCGATGCGTGTGATGCGGTGGCCGCAGAGGTTTCGGCGGTGCAGAACATCAGCCACGCCCGCGCGGTGGGTCAGGTGCAATTTGCGTGCGCGTTGTGGCATCGGCTGCCCACAGTGGCCCGAGTGTTTTGCTCTGGAATGATCGATTTTCGGATGGTGTCGACGATCATCAGCCGCACCGAAAACGTGGAGGCGTCGGTGAGGCCCGAGCTCGATGAGGCGATCGCCCGTCATTGCACCAAGTGGATGAAGCTGTCGGGCCCGAAGTTGCGCGACCGGGTGGATCAGTGGGTGGCCAAGTTCGATCCGGCCGGGGTGCGGGTGCCGCCGACGGTCAACGACAACCGCTATGTCGACATCGACCCGGCGAGCCCCGGTGTCGCGTCGATCTCGGGCTATCTGAACGCCGCCGACGGCGCAGCACTGGATCAGCGTCTGGACGCGTTGGCGGCCACGGTGTGCGCCAACGACCCGCGCACCAAAGAGCAGCGCCGCGCCGATGCGGCCGGGGCGCTGGGACGCGGTGAGGCCACCCTGGCGTGCCGATGCGGATCACCCGATTGCGCTGCGGCAGTGGAACGTGACGCGGCGGCGGTGGCGGCCAGCGCCGTGATTCATGTGCTGGCCGAACACGCCACCGTCGAGGGGACTAGTGACCATCCGGGATATCTGCCCGGCTTTGGGATTCTGCCCGCCGAATCGGTGCGCGACCTGGCCACGACAGCGATGCTCAAGCCGTTGGTGATGCCGAGTGCGACACCGGATCCGGGGTATCGGCCCTCGGCGGTGACACGCGAGTTCGTCAAGTGGCGGGATTTGACGTGTTGCTGGCCGGGCTGTGACAGGCCGGTGGCTCAATGCGATGTCGACCACACGGTGCCCTACCCGGCCGGTCTCACCCATGCCTCCGATCTCAAGCACTACTGCCGTATTCATCATCTGATCAAGACGTTCCACCCAGGCTGGAGCGAGCAGCAGTTACCCGACGGGACGATCGTGTTGACGGCGCCGACCGGGCACGTCTACACCAGCCAACCGCACGGTGCGGCCATGTTTCCCGCCCTGGCGGCACCCATCGCGGCATTGGCGGCATCCAGGGTCGAGGAACCCAGCCCGTGGCGTCACACGATGATGCCGCGGCGCAAACAAACCCGCGACCAAAACCGCCAAGACCGCATCAACGCCGAACGCCGCCAACGCACCGAACTCATCGCCGAAGAAGAACGCCAACGCCAAGCCTGGCTCGCCGCCAACTACGAACCCCCACCCTTCTGAACGGTGTTAGTCATATCTCCTTGAGGCGCAGTCGCTTTGACCGTCTTCAAACCCCCGCGCGTATTGGGCTAGCTGGGCCATCGGGTCGGTTCCGTGGGCAGCTTTGCGTGGATCGACCCGGCACTGGCGGGACGCCCTGTCCCCCTCCCGCTTCATCACATCTGATTCAGACGACCACTGTGGCCCGGCGGTTCCACGCGTGTGGTCATAATGACCGTCATGGCAGACAAGGGCGCCAAGCCGGTGCGCACAGGACCCGAACGGATCAGGAAGCTCGCCCAGGCGGCGCTCAATGCCGACGTCACGGTCGAGCAGGTCGACACGATCCTCGAGGGCTTGAGCGAGACGCTGGTCGACCTGAACAACTCGACGGGCAACCTCGACGCCACCCTCGAACGGTTCAACGACACGATCAATCAGATCAACGAACTCGCGCCGCGGCTGAACGCGGTGGTGGACCGCATGGAACGCATCGTCGACCGTGTCGAACGCATCGTCGGGGTCGGTGAATCGGTGATGTTACCGCTGACCGCCACCGAGCAGGCGGTCCGCGGCGCGGTCAAGGCGATCCGCGACCGCACACACATCTAGCCGCTGTTGCGCAGCGCCGTCGCGAGGCCGCTCATCGTCAGCAAGATGCCACGCTGGACAAGTTCGTCGTCATCACCCGAGCGGTAACGCCGCAGCAGCTCGACCTGCAGATGGTTCAACGGCTCCAGATACGGGAACCGGTTGAACACCGACCGCGCCAGGGACGGGTTGTCGGCCAGCAGATCGTCCTGCCCGGTGATCAGCTTGTGCATCCGGATCGTGCGGTCGTGCTCCTCGACAAGCTTGTCGAACACCCGCCGCCGCAGCGCCTCATCCTCCACCAGCTCCGAGTAGTGTGCGGCCAGCCCCATGTCCGACTTCGCCATCACCTGCGCCATATTCGACAACACTGTGGCGAAGAACGGCCACCGCCGGTAAAGGTCCTGCAGCACTTCCAGTCGTCCGTCGCCTTCGGCGATCCACTCTTCGAACGCAGTTCCCGTGCCGTACCAACCCGGCAGCATCACCCGAGACTGGCTCCATGCCAGCACCCACGGAATCGCCCGCAGGTCCGAGATGGACGTCGTGGGCTTGCGCGACGTCGGCCGGCTCCCGATGTTCAGGGCGCCGATTTCGCTCACCGGCGTCGACGCCTTGAAGTAGTCGACGAAACCCGGTGTCTCGTGCACCAATTCGGCGTATGCGCGCTGCGCGCGGGCCGCCAAATCGTCGAGCACCTCGTAGGCAGGCCCGGCCGCATCGCCCAGGCCTTCGACGTCCAGCAGGGTGGCTTCGAGCGTGGCGGCCAGCAGCGTCTCCAGGTTGCGGTGCGCGATACGCGGTTCGGCATACTTGGCCGCAATCACCTCACCCTGCTCCGTTATGCGCAACGAGCCGTTCACCGCACCTGGCGGCTGCGCCAGGATCGCGTCATAGCTTGGGCCGCCGCCACGACCGACGGTCCCTCCGCGACCGTGGAAGAGCCGCAACCGGATTCCCGTTTTGCGCGCCGACTCCACCAGATCGAGCTCGGCGCGATACAGCGCCCAGTTGGCCGCCAAGTAGCCGCCGTCCTTGTTGGAGTCGGAATAACCGAGCATGACCTCTTGGCTGTCGCCGCGTGCCGTGACGATCGCCCGGTACACCGGAAGTTCCAGCGCCGCTTCGAGAATCGACGAACCGCGTTGCAGATCGTCGATGGTCTCGAACAGCGGCACGATGCCGACGGGCGCATACGGCTCGGAACCCGACGCGTCCAGCAGCCCGACCTCCTTCAGCAGGACCGCCGCTTCGAGCATGTCCGACACGGATTGGCACATCGAGATGATGTAGTTCGGTATTGCCTGCGGCCCGAACACGGTGACGGCTCGTGCGCCTGCCGCGCAGATGTCGAGTTCTTTACGGGCCAGCTCGGACAGCTCGGCGCCGTCTTTCGTGAGCGGTCTGCGCGTGGCCAATTCGGCCGCCAGCAGTTCGACGCGCTCCGGTTCCGGCAGCGAGCTGTAGTCGGGATGCACACCCGCCCACGACAGCAGTTCGGCGACCACCTCCTCGTGCACGTCGGAGTTCTGCCGCATATCGAGCCCGCACAAATGAAACCCGAAGACACGCACGGCTTCCCGCAGCCGGGCCAACCTGTCGTCGGCCAGCACCGCGCTGCCGTTGGCGCGCAGCGACGCATCGATGACATCCAGATCGGCCAACAGCTCGGCCGGCGTCAAGTAGCGCTGCAGTCCGAGGTCAAGCTCATGCTCGGGTTGGCGGTCCAGGATCTCCGCAGCCGTCGCCGTAAGCCGGCCGTGGATGACGCGCAGAGCGCGGCGGTAGGGCTCGTCGGCGCGGGCCGGCTCGTCACACTCGTCGGCCAACGCCGCCAGCTCGTCGCTGATCGTAACCAACCGCGCCGACATCGACAATTCCTGCTCCAGCGCGGTGATCTCGGCGAAGTAGTGTTGCAGCGCCGTATACGCGGCGCTGCCCGTCGCGAGTCGCACCACGTCGGCTGTGACGTTGGGATTGCCGTCGCGGTCGCCGCCGATCCACGACCCGGGCCGCAGGATCGGCTCCTCGAGCACGGCGGCGTCGGGCCAGCGTGCCTGCAGCGCACTGCGGACCTCGGCGTTGACTTGCGGGATGACTTCCAAAAACGCGGCCTCGTAATAGCGCAGACCGGTTTCGATCTCATCCTGAATCTTCAACCGCGACAACCGGATCAGCGCGGTCTGCCATAGCGTCAGGATGTGGCGGCGCAGCTCCGGCTCGATCTCGCTTGACGAGTGGCTGTGCAAACGTAACCGCATCAGCTCGGTGATTCGGTGCTGGGTGTCGAACACCGTGCGGCGACGGGTCTCGGTGGGGTGTGCGGTGATCACCGGCGATACCAGCGCCCCGGTCAGCGCGTCGGCCACCGTCGTCGAATCCAGTTCGGCCGAATCGAGTTTCAGGTACGTAGCGGCCAGACTGCTGTTCTGCGGCGGCTCCCCCGCGGCGACGTGGACTGCGCGGCGCCGTTCGCGGTGGATGTCCTCGGCGACATTGGCAAGCAACGCGAAATGCGTGAAGGCGCGGATGACGGGGATCGCCTGATGTATGTCGATACCGTCGAACATGCCGGCCAGTTCGGACCTGTCGATCTCCGAACGGCGCACTCGGAACGACTCCACCCGCGCGCGTTCGACGAGGTCGAACACTTCGTCGCCGTTCTGCTCACGGACGGTGTCACCGAGGATCGCGCCCAGCAGCCGGATGTCTTCCCGCATCGGCTCGGTCGCCTCGCGCCCCACCTGGGTGCGCTGCACCGAACCGATCGGCGCTAGCGCGGCGTCCTCAGCCATGCCCCCAAGTATCTGCGCAGCCGCCACCGTCCGCACGGCGGGCTAAGCTAGCGCGACAGCGAATACACAGGTTTGGGGAACCGCATGACGCTTCGACTAATCGCCGCGGGTTTCTTCGCGGTGTCAACTACCGTCGCACTTCCCGCTGCGGCAAGCGCCGAACCACAGCCCGCCTGCCCGAAGAACACCGTCACGATCGGCAGTCAAGGAAAGGTAATCACTGTGCCGCAGCAGACGCAGGTCTGTGACGACGACCCGATGGGTGGCGACGGTCTGCTCGGTGACCTTCCGGTCGTCGGCAATCTGCCGGGCGTCGGCGGCATCCTCTAGCCGGTCGTCAGTAACAGGACCGCCAGGGCGAGCACGAACAGGGCCGACACCACGGCGATGGCGACCATCACGCCAATTCCGTTGTAGCTCTGCGGCGGCGGGCCCAGCGATCCACGACTGAACGTGATCAGCGGCGCCTTGTAGTCCAATTCCACCCACTGCCCGGGGTTCACCACCGCGGTGTAGTCCGCGGTGCCTGCGCGACTTGGAAGCCAGTACGGGATGTACACGTGCACGTGGTATTGCCCGGGCGCGAGGGGCAGCACAGTGCGACCCCAGCCGCGGATCGGCACGTCGTGGCCATTCAGAAAGATCTTCGGCGTGATCGCGGCGTACAGCCAGGCCAGCACTGAATACTGCGTGGTGATCGCGATGCCCTCGCGAGGTTGTCCGTAGTACGGCTGGCCGTAGGGCTGCTGGCCGTACTGCGGCGCATTCATCGCCGCGGACTAGCTGTATTTGATCTGCAGAGCCACGCCGACGATGGACACCAGCCAGATACCGGTGACGAACAACGTCAGCCGGTCGAGGTTCTTCTCCACGACGGTGGACCCGGACAGGCTGGACTGCACGCCGCCACCGAACAGCGTGGACAGGCCGCCGCCCTTGGCGCGGTGCAGCAGCACCAGGAGCACGACCAGCACACTGGTCACGACCAGGATGATCTGCAGGGCCAATTCCATGGCCGCCAGATTACAGGTCGCGCAGTGGTGATCAGGGCAGGGGGCCGCCGGCGGCGATCGCCGACAAGGTCGCGAACTGCTCCCCGTCCAGAGACGCACCGCCGACCAGCGCTCCGTCGACATCTTCCTGCGCGACGATCTCGCCGACGTTCTTGGCGTTCACAGAGCCGCCGTAAAGCACCCGGACACCCGCCGCGAGCTGAGGCGACGCCAGCTTTCCCAGCTCGTCGCGGATGGCCTTGCAGACCTCTTGGGCATCGGCGGCGCTGGCCACCCGGCCGGTGCCGATCGCCCACACCGGCTCGTAGGCGATGACGGCGTTGCCGATCTGCTCAGCCGAAAGGCCGGCCAGCGACCCCTGCAGCATCTCGACGTTGTGCTCGACGTGGTTACCGGCCTCACGCACCTCGAGCTGCTCACCGATGCAGATGATCGGTGTCAGCCCGTGCTTGAACGCCGCGGCGGCCTTGGCCGCCACGAGTGCGTCGTCCTCGTGGTGGTAGGTGCGGCGCTCGGAGTGCCCGACGACGACGTACGTGCAACCCAGCTTCGCGAGGAACGCGCCGCTGATGTCGCCGGTGTAGGCGCCGGAGTCGTGCTGCGACAGGTCTTGCGCGCCGTACGTCAGCCGCAACTTGTCGCCGTCGACGAGCGTTTGCACGCTGCGCAGGTCGGTGAACGGCGGGATGACGGACACGTCGACCTTGTCGAAGTACTTGTCCGGCAGCGAGAACGCGATCTTCTGCACCAGCGCGATCGCTTCGAAGTGGTTGAGGTTCATCTTCCAGTTGCCGGCGATCAGCGGCTTGCGGCTCATGATTCCAGTACCTCCAGGCCAGGGAGCGTCTTGCCCTCAAGGTATTCCAGCGACGCCCCGCCACCGGTGGAAATGTGTGAGAAGCCGTCCTCGGGCAGGCCGAGCTGTCGCACGGCGGCCGCGGAATCGCCGCCGCCGACGACGCTGAAGGCGCCCTTGCCCGTCGCCGCGATGATCGCCTCGGCGACGCCCTTGGTGCCGGCGGCGAACGCGGGGAACTCGAACACCCCCATCGGGCCGTTCCAGAAGATCGTCTTGGCGTTGGACAGCAGCGTGGTGAATCGCTCGACGGAGCCGGCGCCGATGTCCAGGCCCATCTTGTCGTCCGGGATGCGATCGGCCGGAACGGTCTGCGACGGCGAATCGGCCTTGAATTCGTCGGCGACGACGATGTCGACCGGGACGTGGATCACGTCGCCGTGGTCCTCGAGCAGCTTGCGGCAGGTGTCGATCATGCCCTCCTCAAGCAGCGACTTGCCTACCGAAACCCCTTGCGAGGCAAGGAAGGTAAAGCACATTCCGCCGCCGATGAGCACGCTGTCCGCCTTGGTGGCCAGATTCTCGATGACGGCCAGCTTGTCCGACACCTTCGAACCGCCGAGCACGACCGCATAGGGCCGGTCGGTGGAACTGGTCAGCTGCTCGAGGACTTTGATCTCCGCCGCGACCAGCGTGCCCGCGTAGTGCGGCAGCAGTGTGGCGACGTCGTACACCGAGGCCTGCTTGCGGTGCACCACCCCGAACCCGTCGGAGACGAAAGCACCGTCGTCGCCAACCAATTCGACCAGTTGCTTGGCCAGCGCGACGCGCTCGGCGTCGTCCTTGCTCGTTTCGCGCGGGTCGAAGCGGATGTTCTCCAGGAGCAGGATGTCGCCGTCCGTCAGGCCCTCAGCGCGAGCAAGCGCGTCGGAGCCGACGACATCGCCCGCCAGCTGGACGTGCCGACCGAGCTTGTCTCCCAATGCCTTTGCGATAGGCGCCAGCGACAGCTTGGGGTCCGGTCCGCCTTTGGGCCTGCCGAGGTGCGCGGTGACGACGACCTTGGCTCCCGCGTCGGACAGCGCCTGCAGCGTCGGCACCGATGCGATTATCCGGCCCGGGTCGGTGATGTTCCGGTCGTCGTCCAGCGGGACGTTGAGGTCCGAGCGCACGAGAACACCGCGGCCCGAAACCCCTTCTGCAAGTAGGTCGTCGAGGGTCTTGACGGCCATTGCGCTAGAGGGACTTGCCGACCAGCGCGACCAGATCGACGAGGCGGTTGGAGTAGCCCCATTCGTTGTCGTACCAGGAGACGACCTTGGCCTGGTTGTCGATGACCTTGGTCAGGCCCGAGTCGAAGATCGAGCTATGCGGGTCGGTGACGATGTCGCTGGACACGATCGGGGCGTCGTAGTACTTCAGGATGCCCTTGAGCGGCCCCTCGGCGGCGGCCTTGAACGCGGCGTTGATCTCCTCGACCGAGCCGGCTTTGGACAGCTCGACGGTCAGGTCGGTAGCCGAGCCCGTCGGGATGGGCACGCGCAGCGCATAGCCGTCCAGCTTGCCCTTCAGCTCGGGCAGCACCAGGCCGATGGCCTTGGCCGCACCGGTCGAGGTCGGCACGATGTTCAGCGCGGCCGCGCGGGCGCGGCGCAGGTCCTTGTGCGGGCCGTCCTGAAGGTTCTGGTCCTGGGTGTAGGCGTGGATGGTCGTCATCAGGCCCTTGACGATGCCGAACTCGTCGTTGAGCACCTTGGCCAGCGGGCCGAGGCAGTTCGTGGTGCACGACGCGTTGGAAATGATGTTCTGGCTGCCGTCGTACTTGTCGTCGTTCACACCGAGCACGATCGTGATGTCCTCATCGGTCGCCGGCGCCGAGATGATCACCTTCTTCGCGCCCGCATCCAGGTGGCCCTTGGCCTTCTCGGCCTTGGTGAAGATGCCCGTCGACTCCACGACGACATCGACACCCAGATCCCCCCACGGCAGCGCGGCAGGACCCTCCTTGACCTCAAGGGCCTTGATCTTCTGATCGCCGACGACGATGGTGTCCTCGCCCTCAAGGCCGACCTCCTTGGGGAACCGGCCCAGGATCGAGTCGAATTTCAGCAGGTGCGCCAGGCTGGCGTTGTCGGTGAGGTCGTTGACGGCCACCACCTCGATGTCGGTGCTCTTGCCCTCGGCCTTTTGCGCCTCAAGCGCCCGGTAGAAGTTGCGTCCGATGCGGCCGAAGCCGTTCACGCCTACCCGGATCGTCACGTGTCACTCCCTTGTTGCCTCTGGTGAATTGCTCGATGACCAGCCTAGTGGTGCGGTATTCGCCTCGCGCGGGCGGTCTTGCCAGCCAGAATCAAGCACATGAGGCTTAAGACGCGGTTACGTCGGCTGGGCTGTTTGACGATCGTCACCAGCGCCGTCGCGGCGTGCAGCCACATGACAAGCGGCGTCGCGGTGCGACAGCCGTTCATCGGCGAAGACAAGTGCACATCCGTGTCCGCACCGATGACGACAATCGAGCCGCAGCGCAGTGGAGAACCGGTCATACGGATCCCGCATCCTGAGAACTGGGAGCGCAGCACGATGCTCGACTCGGAGCTGATCCGCTATGCCATGGCGAACGCTGGAATGGCCGCGAACAATTTCGCGCCAAGCGCGTTGGTCACGCTGGAAGACGTGACCACCCATGACAGCTCGCCAGGAGAGATCTTCGACATGGAGTGGGACGGGCTGGTCAAGCTGGCGGGTGGCACCGATCTCACCAAGACATCGGACAGCCCGGTCTGCGGGTTCCCGGCACAGCGGGTGACGTTCGCGCTGCCGCAGATGGGTGCTATTCCACCGCGTAAGGGAACGGCGATCGCCGTGGTGACGACCGGCGAGCACAGGTATGCCGCCGTCATCGGTCTGCAAACGACGCAACCTGACAAGCCGGCCTACGTGGACGACGCGAAGACCATCCTCGACGGTTTCCAGGTCATGGTGGAGTCACGCTGACCATCAGTGCACGGCCGAGCTCTGATCGGCGGCGGGATCGCCGAGCCACTTCTGCCGGATTCGAGGCAGGGTGTCGTCGGCTTCGAGCTCTGCCTGCGCGACGGTGATGCGGCCGAACAACGTCTGGTCGCCCAGTGGCACGGCGATAGCGATGTTCTCGACGGTGATGCCACGCTGTACTACCTCGACGCCGGGCACCGGCTTGACGAGCTCGGTGAGCACGGGTGCCAGCTTAATGAAGGCGTCGCATTCGCCGGTCGTCAAGTCGGTCAGCGCTGAGCGGATGCTGCCGTAGTCGTAGACGCGCACGCGCGCCGCTTTGCCTTGTGCGACTAGCTGCTCGGCGATCGGCTGGCTGGTATTGCCTTGTTGCACACCGATTGTCAGGCCTTCAAGGTCGTCGATGGAGGTCACGTTGGGCAGTCGGGTGGTGTCGACGGCCAGCGACTGGCCAGATATCAGGTACGGCGGCACAAACTGCGCTCTGCGTTCGCGTTCGGGCGTAACAGTCGTGCCGGCGGCGATGCAGTCGTAGGCAGAACCAAGCGCGTCGAAGATGCCGTTGAAGTCTGCGCCCTCGTACGGGACGAATTCGACGGTGGCGCCGAGTGCTTCAGCGATCGCCGTCAGCAGATCGATATCGAGGCCACCGCCGTCGGGCATGCCGTTGAACGGCGGATCGGGAAAGGCCGCGCCGACCTTAAGTGCGCTCATATTGACACTATCGCTGTTGCCCAACTGGTTTCGGACGCAATGTTGGCGCAGCCGCCAAGAATCTTCCAAGGCCCGCTCCCCATGCTGACTACTGACCCACAAGAGTCAAGGAGAACACCATGAAGAGAATCATCGTCGGAGCGCTGGTGTCGGGCAGCGTCGCGCTGGCCGGACTAGGGCTGAGCATGGGCACGGCCCAAGCCTTCAACCCGCAGCCGGACCCGCCAGGCAAGATCCGCGGCTTCGACCCGCAGCCGGATCCGCCAGGCGTCATCCGTGGCTTCAATCCACAGCCGGAGCCGCCGACCGGTTTGACACGCGCCAACAGCTAGGCGTCTTCGAGCAGGTCCGGCGTGACGGCCGACTCCGTGTCCGGGATGCCGTCCTGCTTGGCCTTGCGATCGGCCATCGACAACAACCGCCGAATACGGCCCGCCACGGCGTCTTTCGTCATCGGCGGGTCGGCGAGGCGGCCCAGCTCCTCCAGCGACGCCTGTCGATGCTCGACGCGCAGCTTGCCCGCCGCGGCCAAATGGTCGGGCACCGTGTCGCCAAGAATCTCCAACGCACGCTCCACCCGCGCGGCCGCGGCCACCGCGGCGCGTGCCGAGCGGCGCAGGTTCGCGTCATCGAAATTCGCCAACCGGTTCGCGGTGGCGCGCACCTCCCGGCGCATCCGGCGCTCTTCCCACGTCAACCTTGTGTCCTGCGCGCCCATCCGCGTCAGCAAAGCACCGATGGCCTCACCGTCGCGCACCACGACGCGATCGCTGCCCCGCACCTCGCGCGCCTTCGCGCTGACCCCCAAGCGACGCGCAGCGCCGACGAGCGCCAGCGCTGCCTCAGGCCCGGGGCAACTCACCTCGAGCGCCGACGAGCGGCCCGGTTCGGTCAGCGAGCCGTGCGCCAAAAATGCGCCGCGCCAAGCGGCTTCGGCATCGGCCACGCTGCCGCCGACGACCTGTGCCGGCAAGCCACGCACCGGCCTGCCGCGCAGATCGAGCAGTCCGGTTTGCCTCGCCAACGCTTCCCCATCTTTGGCCACCCGCACCACGTAGCGGGTGTTCTTGCGGATCCCGCTGGCCGACAGCACATGCACCACGGCGTTGTAGCCGTACAGGTCATAGATGTCCTTGCGCAGGCGCCGCGCGATGATGCCCAAGTCGACCTCGGCCTCGACAACCACGCGTCCCGACACGATGTGCAGTCCTCCGGCGAAACGCAGAAGGGACGCCACCTCGGCGCGGCGAGCGCTCACCGAATTGACTACCAGCCGGCTCAGCTCATCCTTGACCTCGGCTGTCATCGCCACGGGTCGTCACCTCTCGGTCCGTTCACTGTCGGCGTTGGCACGGTCTGCGCCGGAGGCGCAACGCCGCGCAGGCGCACACCTTCCAACGCCGCGGCCAACCTCGCCGGGTCATGTAAAGGTGTACCAGGTCTCGACACGTCAGCAAACTCAACTCGGGCATCGAGAATGTTTGCGGTACGACGCAGTTGCTCGCGCTCGCGTTCACCCGGCACCCGGCTGGCGTCCACGATGATGTCGTGCACGGTGAAGTCCGGCGCGTGCTGCGACAGCACGTGGATGTGACGCTCGACGGAGAATCCCGCGGTCTCCCCCGGTTCTGCCACCAGGTTCAGCACCAGTGCCCGCCGCGCCTCGGTCGCCTGCAGTGCGGCGGCCAACTGCGGCACCAACACATGCGGGATCACGCTGGTGAACCAGGAGCCCGGTCCAAGCACCACGAGGTCGGCGGCCATGATCGCGTCCACCGCCTGGCGGGTGGCGGGCGGATCGCCGGGAAGCAGACGCACCCGCCGCACCTTGCCGACCGTGGTGGCGATCGCCACCTGCCCGCTGATCACCCGGCTCATCCGGGGGTCGGCTTCCAGGCCCGCCACATCCGCCTCGATCCCCAGCGCGATCGGGCACATCGGCAACACCCGGCCCTTGACCCCGAGGATGCGGCCGAGTTCGTCGAGCGCCGCCACGGGATCGGCCAGCACCTCGTTGAGGCCCGCCAGAATCAGGTTGCCGATCGGATGGCCCGCCAGCGCGCCGCTGCCTCCGAACCGGTGCTGGATGATCGTCGCCCACAACCGGCCGTGCGGACTGTCAGATGCCAACGCGGCCAACGCCATTCGCAAATCGCCCGGGGGCACCACATCGAGTTCGCTGCGCAGCCGCCCTGACGACCCGCCGTCGTCGGCGACGGTGACGACCGCGGTGACATGCGGCGTGAGCCTGCGGGCGGCAGACAGTGTGGCATAGAGGCCGTGTCCGCCACCGAGGGCAACGATCCGCGGACTCATTCGCGCCCCAGATCCCGGTGCAGCACCCGAACCGTGAGCGCATCACCGCCCTGCAGACGAGCCGCCAGCGCCTCGGCCATCGCGACGCTGCGATGTTTACCGCCGGTGCAACCGATGGCAACGGTCATGTAGCGCTTCCCTTCCCGGCGATAGCCGTCGATGACGACGTCGAGCAGCTGATGGTAGGTGTCCAGGAACTCCACGGCGCCAGGCTGACCCAGCACGTAGTCGCGCACCGCTGGATGCTGGCCGGTGTGGGGCCGCAGCTCGTCCACCCAATGCGGGTTGGGAAGGAACCGTACGTCCATCACGGTGTCTGCGTCCATCGGCAGTCCGTACTTGTACCCGAACGACTCCACGGTGACACTCGTGTGCGCGACGGTCTCACCGCCGAAGGCCCTCTCGATGCTCTCGCGCAGCGCCGGCACCGACAACGTCGACGTATCGATCACCAGATCGGCCGCGGCGCGCACCGGCGCCAGCATCGCCCGCTCGGCGGCGATGCCTTCTGCCAGAGTCTGATTGCCCTGCAACGGATGACTGCGCCGGTTCTGCTCATAGCGACGCACCAAAATGTCGTCGGACGCCTCAAGAAACAGCACCCGCGGCGTGATGTTGCGGGTCGCAAGGTCGCTGCGAACCCAGTCCAGATCACCGGTGAAGCCACGCGATCGCACATCCATCACCACGGCCAGTTGCGTGATGCGCGAACCCGCCGCCAGGCCCAGTTCGACCATCCTGGCGATCAGCTCGGGCGGCAGGTTGTCGGCGACATACCAGCCCAGGTCCTCGAGCACTTTTGCTGCCGTGCCCCGACCTGCCCCGGAAAGACCGGTGACCAGGACGACGTCGATGTCCGATTCGCCGGCGCCCTCGCGCAGTTCCTCGTGCATATGCCCCGTCATCCCGATGCCCTGGTCTGATCATTGCCGATAACCGGGGCGGGCGCGTCGGAATCGGGCGGTACACCGAGCGCCTCCAGCACGGCTTTGGCGGTAGCCACGCCGATACCCGGTACCGCGGTGATCTCGTCGACGCTGGCCTGCTTCAGCCTGGCCACCGAACCGAAGTGGGTGACCAGCGCCTTGCGCCGGTGCTCCCCCAACCCGCGCACCGAGTCCAGAGCCGACGCGGTCATCCGCTTGGACCGCTTGCTGCGGTGGTAGGTGATCGCGAACCGGTGCGCCTCGTCACGCACCCGCTGCAGCAGATACAGGCCCTCGCTGTTTCGCGGCATGATGACGGGGTCGGGCTCCGACGGCACCCACACCTCTTCCAGGCGCTTGGCCAACCCGATGACCGCCACGTCGGAGATACCGAGGTCGTCGAGCACGGCCGCGGCGGCGTTGACCTGCGGGGCGCCACCATCGACAACATACAGGTTCGGAGGGTAGGCGAATTTCCGCGACTTCCCTTCCGGCGCAAGCTCTGTCGGATGCTCGATGTCGTGGAGGTGACGGTAGAACCGCCGACGCGTCACCTCTGCGATCGATGCCACGTCATCGGAGCGGCCCTCCCCGGCGGCTTGTCTGATCGCGTAATGCCGGTAGTCCGATTTGCGTGGCAGTCCGTCTTCGAACACCACCAGCGACGCGACCACATCGGTGCCCTGTACGTGGCTGATGTCCACGCATTCGATGCGCAGTGGAGCATTGGCCAGCCCGAGGGCATCCTGAATGCTTTGCAGCGCAGCCGTTCTCGCGGTGAAGTCACCGGCGCGCTTGAGCTTGTGCTGCGTCAGCGCGTCCTGCGCGTTGCGTTTCACTGTTTCGGCCAGTGCGCGCTTGTCACCGCGTCGCGGCACCCGCAGCGAAACTCGTGAACCGCGCAGCTGGGACAGCCATATTTCCAGCTCGCCGGCGTTGGCAGGCAGGCACGGCACAAGTACCTGCCGGGGCACCGGGCTCAGCGACTCGTCGGCGGCGCCATCAAGCTCGACCTGATCGCCGTAGAACTGCGTCAGGAATTGCTCGACGAGATGCTCCTGACTGGATTCGCCTGGCTCCCCCGACTTTTCGACGATCCAGCCGCGCTGGCCGCGCACGCGTCCGCCGCGCACGTGGAACACCTGTACGGCGGCTTCGAGTTCGTCGTCGGCGAACGCGACCACGTCGGCGTCGGTGCCGTCGCCGAACACCACGGTCTGCTTCTCCAGTGCGCGCTTGAGCGCGGAGATGTTGTCGCGCAGCCGCGCTGCCCGCTCGAAGTCCAGCTCCGCGGCGGCCTGGGTCATCTGCTGTTCCATGTCGCGGGCCAGTCGATCCGTCTTGCCCGCGAGGAAATCGCAGAAGTCGTTGACGATCTGCCGGTGCTCCGCGGCACTGACCCGCTCGATGCAGGGTGCCGAACACTTGTCGATGTAGCCCAGCAAGCACGGCCGCCCGATTTGCCTATGCCGCTTGAACACTCCTGCCGAACATGTACGCGCGGGGAACACCCGGGTCAACAGATCGAGGGTCTCGCGGATGGCCCAGGCATGTGAGTACGGTCCGAAGTAGCGAACGCCCTTGCGCCTCGCCCCGCGGTAGACCATCAGGCGCGGGTACTCCTCGTTCAGGGTCACCGCCAGCACCGGATACGACTTGTCGTCGCGATAGCGAATGTTGAACCGCGGATCGAATTCCTTGATCCAGTTGTACTCCAGCTGCAGCGCCTCGACTTCGGTGTTCACCACCGTCCACTCGACGCTGCCCGCGGCCATCACCATCTGCCGGGTGCGCGGCGCCAGACCCGCGATGTCGGCGAAGTATGAGTTGAGCCGGCTGCGCAGGCTCTTGGCCTTGCCGACGTAGATCACCCGGCCGTGCGGGTCCCTGAACCGGTAGACGCCCGGCTCGACGGGTATCGACCCGGGGGCGGGTCGATACGTCGCTGGATCGGGCACGGATTCCAGGTTACTGCCGTCGTCGGACGGCCCCGATGAACTACCGTCGAGTGATGCGGATCCTCTCGCCGCTCGCAGCTGTGATCTTGGTCCTGGCCGGCTGTGCGGCCGAGGAGAACGCGCCGTCACCTACCGTGGCGGCCCCCTGCTCGGTCATCGCCAACGGCACCCCGGCACCCAAGACGTCCGCGGCACCAGCGGCCAGCTACCGCAAGGACATGACGGCTGTGCGGACCGCTCACTACGCGGTGGCCACCGCTAACCCGTTGGCCACCCAGGAGGCCTGCATAGTGCTGAACAAGGGGGGCAGCGCAGCCGACGCGCTGGTCACCGCGCAGGCGGTGCTCGGCCTGGTGGAGCCGCAGTCGTCCGGCATTGGCGGCGGCGGGTTCCTGCTGTACTACGACGCCGCCGCGGGCACCGTGCAGGCCTATGACGGACGCGAGGTCGCGCCGGCGGCGGCCACCGAGAATTACCTGCGCTGGGTCTCCGATACCGACCGCACCGCGCCCAAACCCGACGCCCGCGCCTCCGGCCGATCCATCGGCGTGCCCGGCATCCTGCGGCTGCTGCAGAACGTTCACACCGAGCACGGCAAGACCGCGTGGCGCGATCTGTTCACGCCGGCCGTGACGATGGCTGACAACGGCTTCGATATCAGCGCTCGGCTTGCCGCCGCGATCGCCGACGCCGCCCCGCAATTGAAAGTCGATCCGAACGCCTCGGCCTACTTCCTCAATCCCGACGGCAGCCCGAAGTCGTCGGGAACGCGGCTGACCAATCCCGCCTACTCAAAGACGTTGGGCGCCATCGCATCCGATCCGCAGTCGTTCTACACCGGCGACATCGCCAACGCCATCGTCGCCTCGGCGACCGACACCACCGGCGGCCGCACCCCGAGCCTGATCACGCTGCAGGACCTGTCCGGCTACACGGCCAAGAAACGCGAACCGCTCTGCACTCCCTACCGCGGGAAGGAAATTTGCGGCATGCCGCCGCCGTCGTCGGGTGGCATTGCGGTGGCGGCGACGCTCGGCATGCTCGAGCATTTCCCGATGGGCAACTACAAACCCACCGACGTCGATCTCAACGGCGGCAAGCCCACGGTGATGGGCGTACACCTCATCTCCGAGGCCGAGCGGCTGGCCTACGCCGACCGCGACAAGTACGTCGCCGACACGGAATTCGTGCCACTGCCGGGTGGATCGCCCAACGCGTTGCTTGGCAGCGAATACCTCGCCGGGCGGGCGGCACTGATCTCAGAGCAGCACACGATGGGCACCGCGAAGCCGGGCGAATTCGGACCGCCGACAACGCCCGTGCCGCCGCCGGCCGAACACGGCACCAGCCAGATCAGCATCGTCGATGCGCAGGGCAACGCCGCCTCGATGACCACCACGGTGGAATCGGCATTCGGGTCGTTCCACATGGTCGACGGGTTCATCCTCAACAATCAGCTGACCGATTTCTCCGCCGAGCCCGCCGGGCCAGACGGCGCGCCGGTACCCAACCGCGTCCAGCCGGGAAAGCGGCCACGCAGCACGATGGCGCCCACGCTGGTGTTCGATAAACCGGGTCCAGCCCGCGGTCAGCTCTACGCAATTGCGGGCTCGCCTGGAGGCTCGGTGATCATCCAGTTCGTCGTGAAAACCGTTGTGGGAATGATCGACTGGGGCCTGGATCCACAGCAGGCGGTGTCCGCGGTGGACTTCGGCGCCGCGAATACGCCGAAGACGAATGTCGGCGGCGAGCATCCGGACATCGACATCTCCGACAACGGCGACCATGACCCGCTGGTGCAAGGACTGCGGAAACTCGGGCATCAGGTCGACCTGGCCGACCAATCCAGCGGGCTTTCGGCGATCACCCGCGACGTCGCGGGTTGGGTCGGTGGCGCGGACCCGCGCCGTGAGGGCCTGGTCATGGGCGACGCCCGGTGACGGCGACAACGGCCCGTGTCGCCAGGCTGACCGAGTCGGACTGGCAAGTCTTCGCCGGTGTCCGGCTGCGCGCGCTGACCGACTCGCTCGGCCAGAACGACCCGCAGTACCAGCAGGAGTCGATGTTCACCGCAGCGCAGTGGCGGCGGCGATTGCGCGATCACGCACAATTTGCGGCGCTGATCGGCAACCGGCCCGTCGGCCTGATCGGCGCACAGCACGAGAACGCCGAAACCGTGTACCTGTACTCGTTGTGGCTCGACCCAGCCGCCCGCGGTCAGGGTTTGGCGCGGCCGCTGGTTTCTGCAGCGGTGGACTGGGCCCGCGACCGTAGAGCACGCACGGTCACCCTGCGGGTGGCGGCCGACAACGTATTAGCCCGGGGTGTGTACGAAAGCCTGGGCTTCATGGCCACCGATGTCGAAAGTTCAAGCCCGCGTGGCGAAGTCGCGATGTCGCTCAGCGTGAGCTGATATCGGGCCGGTAGCGCCCGAGCAGGCCGCGTACGCGGTCCATAGCCTCGACCGCGCGCTCCTTGTCGACGGCCTGGATCGCCATCACCGGAACGTATTCGTCGTCGGGTAAATCCACTCGCGCCCAGCGCGCCCCACGTGGGAACGACACATCCACCACATCCGACCACGGAATCAGCCGATACCCGAACAGGTTTCGCACCGCGACGCCGGACGCACCGACCCGCAGTCGCGGCCGTGCGAACAACAGCACCGCACCGGCGATGACCACGCCGAGCAACGCGATCGCCACCTGATCCGCGGTCTGGAACACCACGCCCGTCGATGAGATCTTGAGCAGCAACCCAAGCACCACGCCCACCGCCACGATCAACACGGCCGAACCGTAGGCGAAATACGGCGTCAGATGCGGCCGGACTTCGATGTCCCAGTTGTCGCTCATGACCTTAGATCGCGCAGCGTCAGCGCAGTGGACAGCGCGGCGGCGGCGGCCTGCGCGCCCTTGTCTTCGGCCGATTCCGGTAGCCCGGCGCGGTCAAGGGCCTGCTGTTCGGTGTTCGTGGTGAGCACGCCGTTCGCGACCGGGGTGGACGCGTCCAGCGATACCCGGGTCAGGCCCTGGGTCACAGCGTCGCAGACATAGTCGAAATGCGGTGTCTCACCGCGGATCACCACACCAAGCGCTACGACGGCGTCGTGTGTCGCCGCCAATGCCTGTGCGACCACGGGAATTTCGATCGCACCCAGCACCCGCACAATCGTCGGGTTGTCGATGCCCGCGTCGGCGGCGACCTTGCGCGCGCCGTCGAGCAGCGCATCGCAGATCTTGGGGTGCCACGTGCTGGCCACAATCGCCAGCGTCAGATCCGATGCGTCAAGCTGTGGCAGATCGGGAACTCCCGCGCCTCCGCTCAATTCAGAGCTCCGCTCTGGCTGCTCAATTCACGGCGCCGCTCATAGGGCTCCGCCGAATTCGCCCGGCACCGCTTCGTCGTAATCGTCCAGGCCCGTGAGATCGTGGCCCATCCGGTCGCGTTTCGTCATCAGATAGCGGATGTTCTCGGCGTTGGCGCGCACCGGCAGCGGCACCCGCTCGATGATGTGCAGCCCGTAACCGTCGAGACCGACCCGCTTGGCGGGGTTGTTCGTCAGCAGCCGCATCGACCGCACACCGAGATCGACAAGTATCTGCGCGCCGATGCCGTAGTCGCGTGCGTCGGCGGGCAGGCCGAGCTTGAGGTTGGCGTCGACGGTGTCGTCGCCGGCGTCCTGCAGCTGGTAGGCCTGAAGCTTGTGCATCAGGCCGATGCCGCGGCCTTCGTGGCCACGCATGTACAGCACCACGCCGCGGCCTTCGCGGGCGACCATCGCCATGGCGGCGTCCAGCTGGGGGCCGCAGTCGCAGCGCCGGGAGCCGAACACGTCGCCGGTCAAGCACTCCGAGTGCACGCGCACCAGCACGTCGTGGCCGTCGCCGTGTGGCCCGGCGATGTCGCCGCGCACCAGCGCGACATGCTCGACGTCGTCGTAGATGCTGGTGTAACCCACCGCCCGGAATTCACCGTGACGAGTGGGGATGCGCGCTTCGGCGATGCGCTCGATGTGCTTTTCGTGTTTGCGCCGCCACTCGATCAGATCGGCGATCGAGATCAGCGCCAAGTCATGTTCGTCGGCGAAAACCCGCAGCTCATCGGTCTGGGCCATCGCGCCTTCGTCCTTTTGGCTGACGATTTCGCAGATGGCGCCTGCCGGCTGCAGACCCGCGAGGCGTGCCAGGTCGACGGCGGCCTCGGTGTGGCCGGGGCGGCGCAGCACTCCGCCGTCCTTCGCGCGCAGCGGGACCACATGTCCAGGTTTGGTGAAATCGTCTGAGACGCTGGACGGATCGGCGAGCAGGCGCATGGTTGTTGCCCGGTCCGATGCCGAAATTCCCGTTCCCACACCGATTCTGGCGTCAACGGTGACGGTGTAGGCCGTGCCGTGCTTGTCCTGATTGACCGCATACATCGGCAGCAGGCCGAGGCGGTCACAGATCGCACCGTCCAACGGCACACACAGATAGCCCGACGTGTAGCGCACCATGAACGCGACGAGTTCGGGAGTCGCCTTCTCGGCGGCGAAAATCAGGTCGCCCTCGTTCTCGCGATCCTCGTCATCGACGACGACGACGGCCTTTCCCGCGGCGATATCGGCGACCGCCCGCTCGACGGAATCCAGCCTCGTCATCACATCAGTATGAACCACCGGGGGCCAGTGGTTATTGCCAGTCTTATCCAGCGGTCTGGCTCATCAGCCGTTCGACGTATTTGGCGATGATGTCGACCTCGAGGTTGACCTGCGCGCCGACCTCCGCCGCGCCCAATGTGGTGAGGCCGAGGGTGGTTGGAATCAGCGAGACCTCAAACCAGTCGTGACCTAGGCCGGAGACGGTCAACGAGACCCCGTCGACGGTGATCGAGCCCTTTTCGACGACATAGCGCGACAGCGAGGTCGGCAGCGCGATCCGCACCACCTCCCAGTGCTCCGACGGTGTGCGCGCAATCACATGACCCGTGCCGTCGACATGGCCCTGAACGATATGGCCGCCGAGCCGGCTGTTCACCGCGGCCGCGCGCTCGAGGTTGACGCGGCTGCCGACGCCGAGCCCGCGAAGGCTGGAACGGCTCAGCGTCTCGCCGATCACGTCGGCGGTGAACGCTCCGTCAGGTAGTACGTCGACGACCGTCAGGCAGACGCCGTTCACCGCGATGGAATCGCCATGGCTGGCGTCGGCCGTGACGATGGGGCCGCGAATGACGAACCGAGCGGAATCGCCGAGGTTTTCCTTGCCGACGACTTCGCCCAGTTCTTCGACGATTCCGGTGAACACGCCGATGAGCCTATCCAGACCGCGGCTTCTCGCCGACCCGCGAGACGCACCTTTTGCAGACAAAGTGCGAGTGAAGCCCTGCAAAACGTTGATCTGAAGTAGGCACCGGCCGAACGAAGGCAACGTGCCGAAAGTCCAGTTCAGCAGGCACGATTCCACTTCTACCGGCTAGCCGTGGGACGCGTGTGTGTCGGCGGACCATCTACGATGCAGGAATGCAGACGCGCCTATTGGCCATCTTCGCCGTCCTTTTCGCCGCTATCGCTCTTCTCGTCGGCTGCTCGAAGTCCGACAACTCGACCAAGGACCTACCCGACGCCGCCACGCTGCTCAAGGAGTCCAACCAGACCACCAAGGCGCAGAAGAGCGTGCACCTCAAGCTCGTGGTGCAGGGCGAGATCAAGGACCTGCCGATCGAATCGCTCGAGGGCGATCTGACGAACGCGCCCGCGGTCGCCGCGCAGGGCAAGGCCAACATCCTGTTCCTCGGCCAAAAGCTCGAGGGAGTCGACTTCGTGGTCGCCGACGGCAACCTGTACGGCGCCATCACCGCCGGCGGTAGCTTCCAGGACTTCGGCCCGGCCGCCGACATCTACGACGTCTCGGCGATCCTGAACCCCGACACGGGCCTGGCCAACATCCTGGCAAACTTCTCCGACCCCAAGGCCGACGGCCGCGAAACACTCAACGGCGTCGAGACCGTGCGCGTCACCGGAAACGTCAGCCCCGACGCCGTCAACAAGATCGCCCCGCAGATCGCGGCGACCGGGCCCGTTCCAGGCACGGCGTGGATCCGCGAGGACGGCGACCATGCGCTGATACAGGCCAAGCTGGAGCCGACCCCGGGCAACAGCGTCACGATGACGCTGACGGATTGGGGCAAGCCGGTAACCGTGAACAAACCGGCTGTCTGATGAACGGTTCGCGGCGTATCGCGATCAGCGCCGGCAGCCTCGCGGTCCTGCTCGGCGCGCTAGACACCTACGTCGTCGTCACGATCATGACCGACATCATGCGTGACGTCGGCATCGCGATTAACCAGATCCAGCGCGTCACGCCGATCGTGACCTGGTACCTGCTCGGCTACATCGCGGCGATGCCGCTGCTGGGCCGGGCGTCCGACCGGTTCGGCCGCAAGTTCGTGCTCCAGGTCAGCCTGGCGGGGTTCGCGGCCGGCTCCGTCGTCACGGCGCTCTCCAATGACCTGTTGCCCCTGATCATCGGGCGTGCCATCCAGGGCACGGCCAGCGGTGCGCTGCTGCCGGTCACGTTGGCCCTCGCGGCGGACCTGTGGTCGGCCCGCAACCGGGCGGCCGTGCTGGGAGGCATCGGCGCCGCTCAGGAGCTCGGCAGCGTGCTCGGCCCGCTGTACGGCATCGCGGTGGTGTGGCTGCTGAACACGTGGCGCGACGTGTTCTGGATCAACGTGCCGCTCGCCTTGATCGCGATGGTGATGATCCACTTCAGCCTGCCGTCAAAGCTGAAGACGGAGAACCCGGAAAAAGTCGACGTCGTCGGCGGCGTCCTGCTCGCGATCACGCTTGGCCTGGCCACGTGGGGTCTGTACAACCCCGCGCCCGACGGCAAGCACGTTTTGCCCAGTTACGGCCTGCCGCTGATCATCGGGGCGCTGGTCGCGGCGGTGGCGTTCTTCGTGTGGGAGAAGTTCGCCCGGACCCGGCTGATCGAGCCGGCCGGCGTGCATTTCCGGCCGTTCCTGGCGGCGCTGGGAGCGTCGCTGGCCGCCGGGGCCGCGCTGATGGTGACGTTGGTCAACGTCGAGCTGTTCGGCCAGGGTGTGCTCAGCCTCGACAAGAACGCCGCGGCCGGGCTGCTGCTGCGGTTCTTGATCGCGTTGCCGATCGGGGCCCTGCTTGGCGGCTGGATCGCCACCAAGGTCGGTGACCGCATCGTCGCGTTCGTCGGGCTGCTGATCGCCGCCGGCGGCTACTGGCTGATCTCCAAATGGCCCGTCGACCTGCTGGCCGCACAGCACGACCTCGGCATCTTCACGCTTCCCGCGCTGGACACCGACCTCGCGATCGCGGGTCTCGGTCTGGGTCTGGTGATCGGCCCGCTGACGTCGGCGACGCTGCGCATCGTTCCGGCGGCTCAGCACGGGATCGCGTCGGCGGCCGTGGTGGTGGCACGGATGATCGGCATGCTGGTCGGCATCGCGGCGCTGAGCGCATGGGGCCTCTACCGCTTCAACCAGATTCTCGCGACGCTGCCGAAGCCCAAGGGCGGCAGCCTGCTCGAGATCGGTGCCGCGCTGGCCGCCAATACCCGGCTGGCCTACACGATGCAGTACGGCGAGATCTTCAAGATCACCGCGGTCGTGTGCATCGTGGGTGCCGTGCTCGGCCTGCTGATCAGCGGTCGCCATGAGCATGCGGACGAACCCGCAGTGGAGAGCGAGGACGCGGCGACACAGCTGACCGCGGGCCGGCACCGGCCGCGCTAGCCGACGGTCAACAGCGCTCCACTCCCCGGCGGAGCAAGGCCGGTTCGGCGGGCTTTGCCGGCTCGTCGTCGGTGATGCCCCGCAGTGCCTCGCAGATGAACGCCTTCAGGGTTTTGGGATCCGGGCGAATGCTGAGCCAATCCTGCAATGCAGTCACGCTCATAGTCCTTTGTTCGTGCTCACCAGCGCGCAACTCGACGGTGAAAGCGCGACATTCCGACCGGGCCCAACAGCCCGGCTACTGGTACGAGTGTACCGGTGTCGCCGCCGGGATTGGTTGCTCGCCACGCCGGGTATGCGTGCGATAGGCAACAACTCGAGGGGAGAGAATTCATGGCAACGACACTGGACGGCAAGAAAATTGCGTTCCTCGTCGCTCCCGAAGGCGTCGAACAGGTCGAGCTGACAGAACCGTGGAAGGCCATTGAGCAAGCAGGCGGCACGCCGGAACTGGTGTCGACGGAGATCGGAAAGATCCAGGCGTTCAACCACTTGACGCCGGCCGACACATTCGAGGCCGACAAGTCCGCCGACAGCGTGTCCGCGTCCGACTACGCCGGGCTCGTGCTGCCCGGCGGCGTCGCCAATCCCGACTTCCTGCGCACGAATTCCGCGGCCGTGGCATTCGCCAAAGGCTTCTTCGACGCGGGCAAGCCCGTCGCCGTGATCTGCCACGGCCCCTGGACGCTGATCGAGGCCGACGTGGTGCGTGGCCGGATGATCACGTCCTGGCCGAGCGTCAAGACCGATCTCGTCAACGCCGGTGCGAATTGGGTCGACGACGAGGTCGTCGAGTGTTCACGCGGACCAAACACATTGGTGTCCAGCCGCAAGCCCGACGATCTGCCCGCCTTCTGCAACACATTGGTAAGTGCATTCGGTCAAGACAAGTCATAGCGAAACCCTGCCCGCGAACGCCGAAGCGTCGGTAACGTCGCTCACATGCTGATCGCGGCGCTGCGCGACATGCAGTGGCGGAAACGCCGCTTCGTCATCGCGATCATCAGCACCGCCATCATTTTCGGGATGACGCTCGTCCTCACCGGCCTCGCGAACGGGTTCAGGGTGGAAGCGCGGCGAACCGTCGACTCGCTTGGCGTCGATGCGTTCGTCGTAAAAGCCGGCGCATCGGGCCCATTCGTGGGCGCGACCCCGTTCGCTCCTGTTGACCTCCAACGGATCGCTGCGACACCAGGCGTGACGGCTGCCGCTCCGCTCGTGTACGCCGGTGGCACGGTGACCCTTGGCGATTCGACGCGCAACGCCGACCTGTTCGGGGCGCCGGAACGCGGACCCGGCATGCCGGCTGTGTCGCAGGGCCGGCCACCGTCCACCCCCGACGAGGTCGCGGCCTCCAGCACGCTCGGGCGCGGCTTGGGCGATGAAATCGAAATCGCTTCGCGCAAGCTGCGTATCGTCGGAATCGTGGAGAACTCCACGGCGCTCGCCAATCTGCCGAATGTCTTCCTCACCACCGCAGGCGCACAGCAGCTGGTGTACGGCGGCCAACCGCTGGTCGCATCGATCGGCGTCCGCGGCACCCTGAATCAGCCGCCACCGGGTTATCGGGCCGTGGACCGCGACGGCGCCATCGCCGATCTGCTACGACCGCTGAAGGTTGCGGTGAACTCGATCACGATCGTGGCGATCATGCTGTGGATCGTCGCGGCGTTGATCGTCGGGTCCGTCATTTATCTCTCGGCACTCGAGCGGTTGCGAGACTTCGCTGTTTTCAAGGCAATTGGCGTGCCCACGGGCTCCATCCTCGCCGGGCTGGCCCTACAAGCGATCGTCGTGGCCCTGTGCGCCGCGGCATTAGGGGCGGTGCTGTCGGAGCTGCTCGGACCGCTGTTCCCGATGCAGGTGATCGTTCCCGTACAGGCATTCGTCGCGCTACCCGTGATCGCGGTCGTGATCGGTTTGATCGCCAGCGCCGCGGGATTGCGTCGCGCGGTGTCGGTCGATCCTGCGCTCGCATTCGGAGGTCCGTGACCCGTGGGCGATCTGAGCATCCAAGACCTCACGGTCGAGTACTCCAGCGGAGAGAATACGGTCCGCCCTATCGACCGGTTCAACCTCGACGTGGCCGCCGGATCGCTGGTAATCCTGTTGGGCCCCAGCGGTTGTGGCAAGACGACATTGCTGTCATGCCTTGGCGGGATTCTGCGACCGAGCGCGGGCACCATCAAGTTCGGCAACGTCGACGTCACCTCCCTCGACGCCCGCGAGCTGTCGACGTACCGCCGCGACACGGTTGGCATCGTGTTTCAGGCGTTCAACCTCGTGCCCAGCCTCACCGCGTTGGAGAACGTGATGGTGCCCATGCGCGCGGCCGGCATATCGCGCCGCGCGGCGGTAGGGCGGGCCGAACGGCTGCTCGCACGCGTCGGTCTGCAGGATCGAATGTCCCACCGCCCTGGCGATCTCAGTGGCGGACAGCAACAACGCGTCGCCGTTGCCAGGGCCATCGCGCTCGATCCACCGCTGGTGTTGGCCGACGAGCCGACCGCGCACCTCGACTTCATCCAAGTCGAGGAGGTGTTGCGGCTGATTCGCGAACTCGCCTCCGGTGACCGGATGGTCGTGGTCGCCACCCACGACAGCCGGATTCTTCCGCTGGCCGATCGCGTCGTCGACCTGGTGCCGGACTTCGCGTCGATAGACCGACCACCCGACACGGTGCGGTTGGAGGCGGGCGAGGTGTTGTTCGAGCAGGGCACGATGGGTGATCTGATCTACGTCGTGTCCGACGGCGAGCTCGAGATCGTGCGCGAGTTGCCGGGCGGCGGCGAGGAAGTGCTGAAGGTCGTGACTACCGGCGATTATTTCGGCGAGATCGGGCCGCTGTTCCACCTGCCACGCTCGGCGACGGTGCGGGCGTGCAGCGACGCCTCGGTCGTCGGCTACACCGTCCAGGCTTTTCGTGAGCGGCTCGGCGTAGGCGGTGTGCGCGATCTCATCGAACACCGTCCACTGCCGGCCGAAGAGCCGGCCGACTGAACCGTGCAGACGCCTCGCCCGTCGTGGTGATGTGCATACCCCGACGCAGGCGCTTGTCGCCGAATTGATGGACGCCATGAACCGCCGGCAGCTGGAGAAGATCCGCGACCTGGTCACCGACGATTTCGTCGACCACGGTTCGCCGGTCCCGCTGCCGCCGGGCCCTGACGGCTATATCGCGATTCTGACGTTCGTCACGACGGTCTTGCAGGTCCGCTACGAGGTGCACGACATCGTCGCCGCCGGTGACACCGTCGCGGTCCGCGCGACCGCACATGGTGTGAACACCGTGTCCCCTCAGGGGATTGAGCCGACCGGCAAGCCGTTTGCGATGAAGACGGCGCACTTCTTCCGCTTCCGCGACGGACGCCTGTGCGAGCACTGGGGCATCCGCGACGAACTCGACGTCCTGTATCAGGTCGGCGCGCTGACGCCACCCGAGATCCCTATGCGGGCACCAGGCTGAGCAGCAGGTCGGGGCCGATCGGCTCGATGCCGTCGAACCGCCAGCGCTGCGCATGCGCGATCGACAGCACGCCGACGTCGTCGACCGCGGTGATGGGGCCGCCCAACAGGATTGGGGCGACATATGCCACGATCCGGTCGATCGCCCCGGCGCGAAGGAACGCACCGGCCAGCGTGGGGCCGCCCTCCAGCAGCACGTCGGTACGATCCGAGAGCGCCTTGATCACCTCGTGCGGGTCACGCGTCCGGATCACCATCGTCCGCGAGTCGTCGTTCAAAACCCTTGCTTCCGAAGATATTTCCCGCTCGCCCACCACCACCCGCAGTGGCTGGCGCTCCGCCAGGCTGCCGTCGGGCAGGCGGGCGGTCAGCGCGGGATCATCGAAGAACACGGTGCCAGTGCCCACCACGATGGCGTCGGCGACAGCGCGGCGGCGGTGCACATCCACCCGCGCCGCGTCACTGGTGATCCATTGGCTGGTGCCGTCGGCGGCGGCGCTACGGCCGTCGACGCTGGTGGCGAATTTCCATGTGACGTGCGGCATCCCGGTGCGTTGCTTGTGCAGCCACTCGCGCAGCGGTCCCCCGGCGACCTTGTCGGACAGCACACCAGCGACCACTTTGATGCCGGACTCGGCCAGTCGCGACGCGCCGCCCGCCGCGACCGGATTCGGATCGACTACTCCATATGCGACGGTCGAAACACCTGATGCGACAAGGGCATCCACGCACGGCGGAGTTCTGCCGTGGTGGTTGCAGGGTTCCAGTGTCACGACCGCCGTACCACCGGCGGCCCGTTCACCGGCGCGCCGCAGTGCCACCACCTCGGCGTGCGGTCCGCCGGGCGGCTCGGTGGCACCCACGCCGGCGACCTCGCCTTCGCGGTCCAGAATCACCGCGCCGACAGGCGGATTCGGATAGGTGCGGCCCTTGACCCGGTCGGCTTGCTCGACGGCAAGCGCCATGGCGGCCTCGAGGTTCATAGCGTCAGATGCTTGGATGCGGTCGCGGCCTGGCGGCGCAGCGATTCCACCGCTTTCGCGGGATCCTCGGCGCTGTACACAGCGGAGCCGGCGACGAAGCAGTCCACGCCCGCCTCGGCGGCCGCTTCGATGGTGTCCTCGTTGATACCGCCGTCGATTTCGACGACGATGGTCAGCTCGCCCGCGTCGATCAGCCGCCTCGCGGTCCCGACCTTCGGTAGCACTTCCGGGATGAACTTCTGCCCACCGAAACCGGGCTCGACCGACATGATCAGCAGTGTGTCGAACTCCCTCAGGATGTCCAGGTAAGGCTCGATTGGTGTGCCCGGCTTCACCGAAAGTCCGGCCTTCGCGCCTGCCGCGCGGATGTCGCGGGCGACGCCGACGGGATTGTCGGTCGCCTCGGCATGAAACGTGACGTTGTACGCGCCGGCCTCGGCGTATGGCGGCGCCCAGCGATCCGGGTCGTCGATCATCAGGTGACAGTCCATCGGGATGTCCGTGTAGCGCAGAAGTGATTCGACGACCGGCAGACCGATGGTCAGGTTGGGCACGAAATGGTTGTCCATCACGTCGACGTGGAGCCAATCGGCGCCGTTCACCGCGGCGGCTTCGTCGGCCAGCCGGGAGAAGTCGGCGGCCAGTATCGATGGCGCAATGAGGGGTACTGCCATGCGGTCACCCTACTTTGAGGGCGGCTGCGAACATGGCATCGGTGCCGTGCCGGTGTGGCCAGAGCTGCACGTACGGACCGTCACCCAGATCGTCGACGGGCTCGAACAGCGGCCGGGTGTCCAGCGCGGTCACGTGATGCCTTCGCAACGCGTCGGCGACGATGCCTACCGTCTCGGCCAGATGCGGCGAACACGTCGCGTACAGCACCACGCCGCCGGGACGGGTCAGCCGGATCGCCGAGGCCAGCAGCTCACGCTGCAGCTTCGCCAGCGCAGGGACGTCGCCGGGCTGGCGCCGCCATCGAGCCTCGGGTCTGCGGCGCAGCGCCCCCAGGCCTGTGCACGGGGCATCGACCAGCACCCGGTCGAAGCCCGGCTCCAGACCCGGTTCGCGACCGTCGACGCGCAGCACCTCGACCGGAAGTCCGCGCGTGTTCTGCTCGACAAGGTCGGCGCGCCGCGCGGCGGGTTCGATCGCGGTGACACGCGCGCTGTCACCCAGTGCGGCAAGCAATGCGGTCTTGCCGCCGGGCCCTGCGCAGAGGTCGAGCCAGCGGCCGGCGTCGGGCCCGTCGAGATCGGCCAGCGTCAGCGCCCGCGCCACCAACTGGCTGCCCTCGTCCTGCACCAGCGCGGCGCCGTCGCGGACGGGTTCGAGGCGGCCGGGATCGCCGCCCGCCAGGTACACGGCGTACGGCGAATAGCGCCCCACGGTTCCGTCGACCTGTGCCGCCAGATCCTCGGCTGTCAGCACGCCGGGCCGGGCGGCCAGGTGAACCAACGGACGCTCGTCGTCGCTGGCAAGCAGCGCATCCAGCTGCCCGGCAGAGGCGCCGAGCGCGTCTGCGAACGACTGCGCGATCCAGCGCGGATGAGCATGCACGAACGCGGTGTGCCCCAGCGGGTCCTCCTCGGCGGCGGGCGCGAGCTCGTCGACCCAGGACTGCTCGTCGCGCCCAGCGATCTTCCGCAGCACACCGTTGACGAAACCCGCACGCGGCGAATCGAATTCGATTCCTGCCTGTTCGACCGTGGTGGACACGGCGGCATGCTGTTCGACTCTGGTGCGCAACAGCTGATAGGTGCCCAGCCTCAGCAGGTCCAGGAGCACGGGATCGATCTTTTCGGGAGAACGACCCGCGGCCGCTCCGATGACGGCGTCGAGCAATCCGCGGGTGCGACAGGTGCCGTAGGCGAGTTCGGTCGCGAACGCGGCGTCGCGGCCGCTGATTCCGCGGTCCCGCAAGATCGGCGGCAGCGCCAGGTTGGCGTACGCGTCGCGCTCCGACACCGCCCGCAGCACATCGAATGCGGCGCGCCGGGCGGGGTCGAGCGGTTTGCGGCGCTGCGGGCGTTTGTTGTGCGGCCTTGTCATTGCGCCTGTGCGTCCGGTGCGAGGCGGGCGCCGCGGGCCCAATCGGCGGCGTTCATCAGCTTCTTGCCCGGCGGCTGGATCTGCCCGAGCAGCACCGGTTGCGAGCCGGTGCCGATGCGCACACCATCGCGGCTGACCCGAATGACGCCTGGGGCCAGATCATTTGGCTCCTCGTCGACGGTGACGGGCGCCAGTTTCACACGCAGATCGCCGATCGTCGTCCAGGCGCCGGGGCTGGGCGTGACGGCGCGAATGCGCCGTTCGACCACATGCGCCGGCAGCTCCCATCTCACCCGCGCCTCCTCGACGGTGACCTTGGGCGCGATGCTGACACCGTCGGCGGGCTGAGGCACCGCGGTGAGCGACCCGTCGGCAACACCGTCCAGCGTGGTCTCCAGCAACGCCGCACCCGAAACCGACAACCGCTCGAGCAGATCCCCCGCTGTGTCGGTCTGGCGGATGGTCTCGGTCACTACGCCGTAGACGGGCCCGGAGTCCAGGGCCGGTTCGATCTGGAAAGTGGTCGCACCCGTGACGGCGTCGCCGGCGGCGATGGCTGCCTGCACGGGTGCCGCCCCACGCCAGGCCGGCAACAGCGAGAAATGCAAGTTGATCCAGCCGTGCTTCGGGACCGCAAGCAGCCGTTCGGACAGCAGAGCGCCGTACGCGACCACCGCACAGCACTGCGGGGCGAACTCCGTTAGTTCGGCGACGAACTCGTCGGAATTGGGCCGCGACGGGCGCACCACCGGAATGCCGTGCTCGAGCGCCAACCGGGCCACCGGGGAGGGCGACGGCTTGCCATGCCGACCCTTGGCGGCGTCGGGACGGGTCAGCACCGCGACGACGTCGTGGCGCGGCGATTCGATGAGCCTGCGCAGCGACGGCAGCGCAGGTTCCGGGGTGCCGGCGAAGACGAGACGCACCGCGCCAGTGTAGAGAGCCTGTTCAGCGCGGGGTCTGGTAGTACTCGCGCTCCGACACCCCGGTCAGCGGCGCGACGAGCATCCACGGGATCGTGGCGATGAGCCGGTTGAGCGTCGCGACGGCGTCGTTGTAGTACTGGCGCGCGAACGCGAGCTTGTTCTCGGTGTCCGCGAGGTTGTCCTGCAGATTCAGGAAGTTGTTCGACGAATTCAGCTGCGGGTAGCTCTGACCGAGCGCCAACAACGGTGCGAGCGCGCTGTCGAGGTCTTTTTCCGCGGCACTGCGCTGCGCGACCGATTTCCCGGTGGTCGCCGACGTGAGTGCGGCGCGGGCGTTCGTGACGTGGTCGAGGATGCCCTTCTCGTGGGCGGCGAAGGTCTGCACGGTCTGCACCAGACTGGGGATCAGCGATGCGCGCCGAGTCAGCTCGACGTCGATGCCCGACAGCGCCTCGGCGACGCGGACGTCGGCGGAACGGATCTTGTTGTAGCCCATCACGAACCCGATCAGCACCAGCACCGCAAGCACCAGCACCACGATCAGCAGGAATCTCACCATGATCCACCTCCTCCTCCACCGCCGCCGCCTCCGCCACCGCCGCTGAAGCCACCACCGCCACCGCCGGACGATGACGACGACTGCGACGCGGTGTAAGCACCGATCGACGACGACAGCGCCGACTCGAAGCTGTCAAAACTGGGTCCGCCCGAGCCGCCGGCAAAGCCCCAACCGGTGGTTGTCGACGAGTGATACCAATCCGGTTGCGGCGCAGGCTGACCCATCGACGTCTCGTACTTCTTGGCCCACAGCGCCGCGACCCCCGCGGCCACCGCGAACGGGACGTAGGCGCTGTAGAGGTCTTTGCGGGCGCCGAAATCGAAACGGGTCTCCGCGGAGTCAGTGGCCAGCATGCGATGGAATCCGCCTGCCTGCGACCACAATTGGCGACCGGTCTCCGTGCGCCGCGTGCCGACGCCATCCGCCCACGACCGCACGGAGAACAGGAAGAACGCCGCGAACGGCAGCGCCCACATGGTGGTCGGGAAACCCCAGCGGAAAAACGCGCACACCATCACGATGAACGCAAGCGCATTCGCGGTGCGGACCCACAGCTCCTTCTTCCGGTTGACGATCAGGCCGTCGTCGAAAGCCCACTTCTTGACCGCCGCGGCCATATCCGTCTTGGCCTTGTTGAGCTTCTGGCCAGACGACACCGTGTGCTTGGCCTCGAACTCGGTGCCCCGCCCCATCACCTTCAGCGCGGATCCGACGGCGACGCTGACGGGATCGACATCGGCCCATGCACCACGCTCGGCGATGCCGCTGATGTTCCATTGCTTGTCAGTGGCTTGTCTCAGCTCGACCAACCGCCGCTCAGCGAGATAGAACAGCGTGGCCGTCAGCCCGTTCTTCGGCACGCTCTCGGTCCGGATGTATTCGGTCTGCACGGGTCCCAGCCCCGGCGGTGGGGCGTACTGCAACGGGAACCCGGGCGGTGGCTCGACCGTGGTGCGGTACCACAGGAACGCGCCGAGCCCGAACAGCACCGTGAGCCCCGCGACCCATGCCACACCGGTCAACGACTGTCCGAGAATGCGGTCCCAGGTGTACGGCCACGGCAGGGTGATCCGCGCCGGCGTCGGAACGTCCACCCCCGCGCGCACCGTCACCGGCGTGCGTGGCGGCAGGTTCGTCGCGGACAGCTCGACCTTGTTTCCCGTCGTTGTCAGATCGCGGCAGGCACGCCCAACGCCGTAGCCGACCGAGCACTGTGCACCAGACACGTTGCCGGGCAGCGTGATCGAGATGTTGGCCTGGTCGATTCTGTTGTTCCACGACGGCGCGATGACGTTCCAGAAGAACGTGGACGTCGAGTTCGGGTCGCCGGTCCGTTGGGCGAACACCTTGTCGGCGCCGGTGCTGCCGGGGTCGAGGACACCGGGGATCGTGTAGCGGATCTCGAAGACATGGGTGCCCCAGTTCAGCGTGCGGCCGGCTTCGCCGATCTTGGCGACCCTGAACCGCTCGCCGCCCTCCCACAGCATCTGATACGAGACCGGCTCGCCGTCGAGCAGGATCGACGTGATCTCGGGTTTTTGCCGGACACGCGGACTGTTGGGGTTGGCGACGTCCCAGTAGCGGAAGAGGCCGTGGCGGCCGCCCGGGAATTCTGCGGTGATGGTCTCGACCGCGTCGAGCGTGCCGTCGCCGTTGACGACGAAGTCGGCCTTGTAATTGCTGAACGCCACCGGGTCGTCGACGTCTGAGGCTGTGGAGCCGCCGTTGAAAACCAGCGGCCACAGCACGCCAAAGGCGATGAGCGCCAATGGGATCAGCCATTTCAGGACCCGCCGCATGCCCACCTCCTTCACCGCACGTCGCGCAACGTCTGCATTACCCTATGTGCAACGGGTCGATTTGCACACGAGTCGGCTCCTGCTCGTGGCGCGCACTGAGCACAGCGGTCGCCCGCCGCAGCGCCGCGGCGAGTGCGAGCCCGCCATCGCGTGGCACCCGCACCAGCATCCGACTCACCGTTCCTTCCGCCGAGACGCCGGGCGGCCTGCGCGCACCCGTTGGCAGGTCGACGGGGCCCAGCAGCTGTGCCGCGTCGGGCAGTTCGGCCGTGCCGAGCAGGGCGCTCACCGCGGCCGGCGCGCCGTCGACGGCCGCGATGTGGACGGCAGGCGGTAAGCCGACCTCGGCCCTGGAATCGAGTTCGGCTTCTGCATGGCCGACCGGGTCCCAGCGGATCAACGATTGCACCGTCGGAATCGTGGACTCGGCGACCACCGCGACCGTGCCGCCGTCGCCGCGGTTGCGGACGAGAGCGGTTGCGGCCATCCACCGCCGCAGCGTGTCCTCGGCAGCACGAAGGTCCTGCCGTCCGAGCAGCGCCCACGCGTCGAGCAGCAGCGCAGCGCCGTAGCCGCCTGCCGCGACGGGTTCGGCTCCCGGGGTAGCGACGACGAGGGCCGGTTCCTCGGGCGCGACGTCCACCATCGCATCGCCACCAGAGGTGATCACGGTGACGCCGGGAAACGACCGGCCCAATTCTTCTGCGGTGCGGCGGGCGCCGATGACCACGGCGCGCACCGCATCGGAACCGCAACGCGCACAACGTAATGCGGGGTCTTCGCGGCCACACCACCGGCACACCGCCCAACCCGCATCCTGGCCAGGGAGCGACAGCGGACCGGTGCAGTGGCGGCACCGCGCGACCGTCCGGCAACGGGCACACGCCAACGCGGGCACGTAGCCGCGCCGCGGCACTTGGACGAGGACGGGCAGACCGGCCTCCAGCGCGGTCCTCGCGGTCCGCAGCGCGACAGAAGGCAACCGTGCCGTGCGGGCCGCGGGGTCGCGTTCCTGCTCGTGACCGCTGTCGTCGAGGGCGATGACGCGTGGCGACGCAGCACGCACGACAGGCCGCGGCGCGACCAGGTCGTGGGCCCAGCGGGTGCGCACGAGCGCCTGCGCCTCAGCCGTGCGGGCATAGCCCCCGACCAACGCCGCGCAGCGCAGTTGGTGGGCCCGCAGCATCGCCACTTCACGGGCGTGGGGGTAGGGCGCGCGGGGTTCGGCAAGCGTGTCGTCACCGTCGTCCCACACGATCACCAGCCCGAGGTCCGCGACGGGTGCGAATACGGCGCTGCGCGTCCCGATGATCAGCCTGGCGCCGCCACGCAGCACGGACAGCCAGCGGCGGTAGCGCTCCGCAGGCCCGAGCCCGGCGGACAACGCAACCACGCGTGAGTCGTCGACATGCTCGGCGGCGGTGGCGTACAGCGCATCCACGTCGCGTTGGTCCGGCACGATGACGAGCGCTCCTCGTCCCGAGTTCACCGTGACCGCGGCGGCCTCGGCGAGCCGGTCGGTCCATCGCTCCCCCGGCAACGCCTGCCACACGGCGCGGGCTGCGCGGCCGTCGGTCAGCGCGGCAAGGAACTGCTCACCCTGCCCGTATCGGCTCCATGCCGATGTGTCGACTGGCTTGGCGACGAGCGGCGCCAACTCCGCGACCGCTTGCTTTTCGACGTTGGCGTGCCGCGGGGGCACCGCCAGCCGCAACACGTCCGCGCGAGTCCCCGCATAACGCGCCGCCACCGCATCGGCGAGCCTGCGCACTTCCGGCGTCAGTACCGCCTCGGCGGACACGACTCGGTCAAGCCAGCCGAGCTTGCCGACATGGTCTGTGTCCGAACGCCTTTCGAGCACGAACGCGTCGACCAGCCTGCCGTGGAACCGGACCCGTACCCGCACGCCGGGCTGCGCATCGTCGGACTGGTCGGCCGAGACGAGATAGTCGAATTCGCGGTCCAGATGTGGCACCGACAGCATCGGCAGAACACGCGCGATGGGCTCGTGCTCAGCCTGCTGGCGGGTGGTCGTCACTTACGAAGCTGTAGCAGAGGACACAGACGCGCGGCCGAAGAAGAATCCCGCGGTGATCAACAGCAGCGATGTCGCGTACGCCCACCAGATCGGCACGGCCAGCTCCTCGGACTGCAGCACGAATTTGCCGATGCCGATCATCCCGTCCGACACCGCGAAACACACCGCACCCAGCGCCGTCCACGGTGTCGGCAGCCGGGCCAGCAGCGCCGCGCACACCATCGCGCCGAGCACCGCGATGTAGACACTGACCGGCACCGCCATGCCCTCAGCGATCAACCGGGGCCAGAACCACACCAGAAGTGCCAGACATGCAGCGACCGTCACCCCCGCGGCCGCCAGCCGCGGCGCGGAGCGCTTCATCAGCGGTATCAGCGCGGCCAGGAAGCACAGATGGGCGATCAGGAACGCCGCCAGGCCCAGCACGAAGGACGGTTTCCACCACGGCATTGCCAGCAGAAAGTCGCCGGCCGCGGAGAACAGAAGTGCGCCGATCAGCCAGCGGCGCTCCCTCGCGATCGGATGGGTCAGCGCGGCCGCGGCCAGCAACACCGCCGCCATCGCCTTGACCGCCGGCTGCAGCCAGAACTGGCCGGTGAGCTCGGCGCCTGACGGCAGCCGCAGCGCCGTGACCACGAGGAACAGCCCGTAACCGGCTCCGGTGAGCGCGGCCGCCACCCACAATCCCGTGGTGCGGCGATCTGCGTACGGTGTCCCCATGTCCGTTGCTGACGAGAAGCCCGCGGTCGACGCCATCCTGCAGAAGGTACTTGAGGCGGTTCCGTTTGCGTTGACAACCGAGGGAGGTGTCGAGGCGTCGCGGCAGCGCTTCCGCGAACTGCCGCGGCGCGACGTCTATCCGGACGTGCGCACCGAGGACCGCACTATCGAGGGTCCGGCCGGGCCGATCCCGATCCGGCTGTACTGGCCGCAAGCACGCCGTGAGCGGCCACCCGTCGTGGTGTATCTGCACGGAGGAGGATGGTGCGTCGGCGATCTCGACAGCTACGACGGGGTGGCCCGCGGCCATGCCGTCGGCGGCGGCGCCGTGGTGGTGTCGGTGGATTACCGGCTGGCGCCCGAACACCCGTACCCCGCCGCGGTCGAAGATGCTTGGGCCGCAACACAATGGGTGGCTGACCACGCCGCGGAGCTGGGCGCCGACGGCGACCGGTTGGCCGTCGCGGGAGACTCGGCGGGCGGAAATCTCGCTGCCGTGATGTCGCAGCTGGCGCGGGATGCAGGCGGTCCGCGTATCGCTTTCCAATTGTTGTGGTATCCGGCGACCACGTGGGACACGTCGCTTCCGTCGTTCACCGAGAACGCCCACGCGCCAATACTCGGCGGCACGGCCGTCAGAGGGTTCTCCCGTTGGTATGTCGGCGATATGGACCTGTCTGACATGCCGGCCACCCTTGCGCCGGCACGGGCCAAGGACCTCGCAGGCCTGCCGCCGGCCTATATCGCCGTCGCGGGCCACGACCCGCTGCGCGATGACGGCGCCCGCTATGCGGAGTTGCTGACCGCAGCAGGTGTTCCCGTCGAACTGCACAATGCCAAGACGCTCATTCACGGGTATCTGGGCTATGCGGGCGTGGTGCCTGCCGCGACCGAAGCGATGGAACGCGGCCTGTCGGCATTGCGTGCCGCGCTAACGTAAGGCAATGACTGACCCGACATCGCGGCCGGGCATCGATCCGACGATGCAGGCGCTCCTGGACGTGCTCCCGTTCAAGTTCTCTGTGGAGGACGGTGTCGAGGTGGCCCGCGAGCAGATGCGGCAACTGAAAGCGGACCCCGAGCACCTGCCGGAAATGCGGATCGAGGAACGCACGATCGGCTATGGCGACATCACCGATATTCCCGTGCGGATCTACTGGCCGCCGGTTGCGCAGCACGACAACCTGCCCGTGGTCGTCTTCTACCACGGCGGCGGCTGGTCGATCGGTGACCTGGACACCCACGACGCGGTGGCCCGCGACCACGCGGTCGGAGCCGAGGCCATCGTGGTGTCGGTGGACTACCGGCTTGCGCCGGAACACCCATGGCCGGCCGGCATCGACGACGCATGGGCGGCGCTGCGCTGGGTCGGGGAGCACGCCGCCGAATTGGGCGGCGATCCGGCCCGTATCGCAGTGGCCGGCGATTCGGCGGGCGGCAACATCGCAGCGGTGATGGCGCAGTTCGCCCGTGATCAGGGCGGACCGCCGCTGGTCTTTCAGCTGCTGTGGTACCCGCCGACAACGGGCGACACCACGCTCCCGTCGTTCACCGAGAACGCCGACGGCCCGATCCTGGACCGCGACGTGGTGGCGGCGTTCATGCATTGGTACCTGCCCGACATGGATCTGAGCGAGCCCGCGAAACTTCCGCCCACACTTGCTCCGGCCAACACCGCCGATCTTTCTGATCTACCGCCCGCATTCATCGGCACCGCCGAGTACGACCCGCTGCGTGACGACGGCGCCCGTTACGCCGAATTACTCAGGGCAGCAGGCGTTCCCGTTGAACTGCACAATGAACCGACGCTGGTGCACGGCTACGTCAGCTTCGCGTTGGTGGTACCCGCCGCGATCGAGGCCACCAACCGCGGGCTTGCGGCACTGAAGGCCGCGCTTCACCGCGGGTAGGCGCTGGGCGGCACACCGTGCCATCGCTTGAACGCGTGACAGAACGTCGACGTGTCGGTGTAGCCCAACCGCTTTGACACTTCTTCGACGGTGAGGCCGACGTTGCACAGCAGGTCGACGGCCAACGTCGAGCGAGCCTCGTTGAGCAGCGCGCGAAACGACGTGCCCTCGTCGGCGAGCTGGCGCCGCAGCGTGCGCGGATGCACGTCGAGTTCGGCGGCGACCTCGGGCAGCGCCGGAAAGCGGCCGGATTCGCGAAAAAGCTTGGAGCGCACCACCGCAGTGATACCGCGGCGTTGTTCGGACCGCTGCATCAGCAGGTCGCACTGAGCGACGCACATCTGCAAGGTGTGGCTATCCGCTTGGGGCAGCGGCTCGTCGAACATCGCGCTCGGGAAGTGCAGGCGGTGGTGCGCGCGACCGAACTCTACGTTCACGACCGGCAGAAGTTGAAGCAGCGGCGCGAGGGTCTGCTCGTCAAGGGTCGTCTCGACGTTCACCTGATCGGCGTAACCCGCAACGACCGAAAGCGCGAAATCGCTGATTGTTATGACGATCCCGGCGACATCACGCTCGAGGAAGAACCTGCGGACATCGGCAGGCAGATGGTCGACGTGGAACTCCAACAGGCAGCTGTCGGGACCCTCGAACAGCTTGACGTCGATGTTGAGCATCGTCAGCGAGAAGTAGCGCATCGAGATGTCGAAGAGTTCTCGGAACGTGGCGCACGACATCGCCGCGAACCCGAACAGGCCGAGATGGGTCAGCCGGAATCTGCTACCGACGTCGATGCCCAGCCCCGTGGTGTCCGGCACCGCGGCCAGCACCCTGCGCACGGCGACGATCTCATCTGCCGCCGCCACCACAGCCTCGGGATCGTTGAGGTCGCCTGGCTCGATCCCGGTGCCCGCGAGAATCTCGGGCGTCGCGATGCCGCGCTCGCTGGCGACCTCGCACAAGACCCGTGTCGTGTAGACCGGGCGCCGGAGGTCGGGCGACCACATCGTCGTTGCCATCTGTCCTAAACTCCCAACTCTGCGTCCGATAGTCCCATTCCGAATCCGTGCTGTCACTCTTACCGTGGATTCATGGCGGCTCCGGCGCAGCGGTTGAGCACGTGGACGATGTCACGCGATGCGATCACCATCGGTTTCGACGCCACCGGCGGCTTCCTCGCGCACGTACGCGGCCACGACATCAGCCGATTCCGTTGCGCGGGAAGACGGTTCGTCGCGTTGACGCATCCCGATTACGTCGACCACGTGCTGCACCGGGCCCGGCTCAAATACGTCAAGTCCAACGAATACGAGCCCATCCGGGCCGCCGCCGGCCTCAACCTCTTGACCGACGAGGGCGACTCGTGGGCGGACCATCGCACCACACTCAATCCGACGTTCGCGCGCCGCCACCTCAACGAGATCGTCGACCTGATGATCGACCCGATCGAACGCGTCACCGACGACGTCGGGCTACAGACGCGGTTCGACATGCACGCGCTGATGGTCGAGGCCACGCTGCGGGTGGTGGCGAACGCGCTGTTCAGCCAGGACTTCGGCCCGCTGGTGCACAGCATGAAGGACCTGACCACCCGCGGCCTGCGGCGCACGGAGCGGCTGGGCCGGATCGGCCTGTGGGGCCTGATGCCGCGGCCCGTCTACAGCGCGCTCAGTTGGTGCACGTTCTCGGGTGTGCCGCTGCCACCGCCGCTGCGGGAAGGGCAGAAGATCGCACTGGCACTGGACGCGGCGGTCAACGGGGTGCTCGAGGAACGGATCGCCCACCCCACCGACTCCCCCGATCTGCTCAACGTCTTGTTCAATGCCGGCAACGGGACGTGGCCGCGGCAGCGGATCCGCGACGAGGCGCTGACCTTCATGCTCGCCGGGCACGAAACCACCGCCAACGCGATGACATGGTTCTGGTACCTGATGTCGGTCAATGCCGATGCTCGCGACAGGATGCTCGCCGAGATCGACGACGCGCTCGGCGGGCGCCGCCCGACCGCGGCGGACTTGAGCCGCCTGCCGTGGACGACCGCGTGTCTGCAGGAATCACAACGCTATTTCTCCGCGGTCTGGATGATGGCGCGGGAGGCGGTCGAGGACGACGTCATCGACGGGCACCACATTCGCCGCGGCACAACCGTGCTCATCCCGATCCACCACATCCACCACGACGAACGGTGGTGGCCGGACCCGGAGACATTCGACCCGACGCGGTTCATCGGGGATGCCGTCAAGGATCGGCCGCGGTCGGCATATCTGCCGTTCGGTGGCGGCAGGCGGATCTGCATCGGGCAGAGCTTCGCGCTGATGGAGATGGTGCTGATGGCGGCGATCATGAGCCAGCGGTTCACATTCGACGTATGCCCCGACGTTCCGGTAGAACTCGAAGCGACGCTGACGTTGCGGCCCAAACATGGTCTGGACGTCATCGCCCACCGACGGGAGAGGCCCTATGAGAGTGCCTGACTACGAGACTGTCATCGTCGGCGCCGGCTTTTCCGGCATCGGCACCGCGATCAAGCTCGACAGAGCCGGCTTGAGCGACTACCTGATAGTCGAGGCCGGCGACGGTCCAGGCGGCACGTGGTACTGGAACACGTATCCCGGTATCGCCGTTGACATTCCGTCGTTCTCCTACCAGTTCTCCTTCGAGAAGAGCCTCAACTGGTCGAGGACGTACGCGCCAGGCCACGAGCTGAGGGCCTATGCCGAACACTGCGTCGACAAGTACGGTCTGCGCCGCAAGATCCGGTTCGGCACCAAGGTGCTCGGCGCCGAGTTCGACGACCAGGCCGGACTGTGGCACATCCGCACCGATCCCGGTGAAGAGGTCACGGCACGGTTCCTCGTCAACGCCAGCGGCGTGCTGATCACGCCGAAGCTGCCCGACATCGACGGCGTCGACTCGTTCGGCGGCGTGACGATGCACACCGCGCGGTGGGATCACGACCAGGATCTGACCGGTAAGCGCGTCGCGATCATCGGAACCGGCGCCTCGGCCGTCCAGGTGATTCCCGAGATCGCGCCGATTGTCCAGCAGCTCACCGTTTTTCAGCGCACGCCGATCTGGTGCTTCCCGAAGTTCGACGTGCCGTTGTCGCACTGGACACAGCGCATGATGCGGCTTCCCGGCGGGAAAAACGTGCAGCGACTGCTCAGCCAGGCCTACGTCGAGCTCACCTTCGCGCTGCCGGCGCAGTACTTCACGGTCAACCCGATGGCCAAGAACATGTCGAAGGTCGGTGAGGCGTATCTGCGCAAGCAGGTCGACGACCCCGAGGTGCGCGACAAGCTCACGCCGCGCTACGCCGTCGGCTGCAAACGACCCGGTTTTCACAACACGTATCTGTCCACGTTCAACCGTGACAACGTCCGGCTGGTCACCGAGCCGATCGACAAGATCACCGGCTCCGGCGTCGCGACAGACGACGGCGAGATCCACGATGTCGACGTGTTGATCCTCGCGACGGGATTCAAGGTGCTCGACCCCGACAGCGTGCTGACCTATTCGGTCAGCGGGTCCGGCGGCAGGTCGTTGACACAGTTCTGGGACGAGCATCGGCTGCAGGCCTACGAGGGCGTCAGCATCCCGGGCTTCCCGAATTTCTTCAGCGTGTTCGGGCCGTACGGCTACGTGGGATCGTCGTACTTCGCGCTGATCGAGGCGCAGACCCACCACATCGTGCGCTGCCTGAAGCGCGCCCACCGCCGCAATGCCAGCCGCGTCGAGGTGACGCAGGAAGCCAACGACCGCTACTTCGCCGAGATGATGCGCAAGCGGCACCGCCAGATTTTCTGGCAGGACAGCTGCAAGCTGGCCAACAGCTACTACTTCGACAAGAACGGCGATGTGCCACTGCGGCCGGCCAGCACGATCGAGGCGTACTGGCGTAGCCGCCGCTTCCCGCTCGACGACTACGCGTTCAGCTCCTAGCGCGAGCTGACACCCACGCGAGGTCGCAGTTGTTGCGAGAAAGTTCGAGTGCCGCGCGCGATAAGTGCAGTCTCGCGAAACCCGACCGTCAGACCGACCTTGTCGCGTCTGACTCCTCAACGCGGCTCGTACCTCGCCGCTTGATCGTCGTCAGACCGAAGCCTTCAGGTCGTCGACCTTGTTCAGCTGCTCCCACGGCAGGTCGATGTCGGTACGGCCGAAGTGGCCGTATGCCGCGGTCGGAGCGTAGATCGGCCGCAGCAGGTCCAGATCGCGGATGATCGCGCCGGGCCGCAGGTCGAACACCGAGGTGATGGCCTTCTCGATCCTGGCCGGGTCAACGGTCTCGGTGCCGAAGGTCTCGACGAACAGGCCGACAGGCGCCGCCTTGCCGATCGCGTAGGCGACCTGCACCTCGACCCGCTCGGCCAGGCCGGCGGCAACGACGTTCTTTGCCACCCAGCGCATCGCGTACGCCGCGGAACGGTCCACCTTGGACGGATCCTTGCCGGAGAACGCGCCGCCGCCGTGGCGGGCCCATCCGCCGTAGGTATCGACGATGATCTTGCGGCCGGTCAGCCCGGCGTCACCCATGGGACCGCCGAGCACGAACTTGCCGGTCGGGTTGACCAGCAGCCGGTAGTCGGAGGTGTCCATGGTGTCGTGCGCCAGGTCGCCCAGCACGGTGTTGACGACCTTCTCGCGAATGTCCGGCGTGAGCGTGTTGACGAGGTCGATGCCGTCGGCATGCTGCGTCGAGAGCACGACGGTGTCCAGCCGCACCGGGGTGGTGCCGTCGTATTGAACCGTCACCTGGGTCTTGCCGTCCGGGCGCAGGTAATCCAGCACGCCGCTCTTGCGGACCTCGGTGAGCCGACGCGACAGGCGATGGGCCAGCGCGATCGGCAGCGGCATCAGCTCCGGGGTGTCCTTGATCGCGTAGCCGAACATCAGGCCCTGGTCGCCGGCGCCCTGCAAGTCCAGCGGATCCTGCTCACCCTCGACGCGAGTCTCATAAGCGGTGTCGACGCCCTGGGCGATGTCGGGCGACTGCGCGCCGATGCCGATGTTGACGCCGCAGGTCTCGCCGTCGAAACCCTTGTCCGACGAGTCGTAGCCGATCTCCAGGACGCGCGCGCGCACGGTGTTGGTGATGTCGGCGAACGCTTCCTTGGCCGTCGTGGTGACCTCGCCGACGACGTGCACCTGACCGGTGGTGACCAGCGTTTCGACCGCGACTCGGGACCTGGGATCGTCCGCGAGCAACGCGTCGAGCACGGAGTCGCTGATGGCGTCACAGATCTTGTCGGGGTGCCCCTCGGTTACCGACTCACTGGTAAACAGCCGAGCTTTGCTCACGTTCGATCCCTTTCCGAAACTTAGCCAATCGAATTATATCGCTGTCTGTTGCACCCAAGCGCGGGCCCCAAACATGCGCAACCCTTACGCGCAGGCCGGATGCGTCCGCTCGGGCTTACCCGCCGCTGTTGTGCAGGAAGGCCACGATCGCGTCAACAATACGGCTGGCCATCAGAGTTTTCGAACCGTGCTCCAATGCGGATTCGGTCCCGTCCGACGCCAACAGCCACCCGTCGTTGTTGTCCACCTCGAATGCCCGATTCTCGCCCACCGCATTGACGACGAGCAAATCGCATCCCTTACGCCGCAATTTCGCGCGGGCGTGGAAGAGCACGTCTCCGTTGGCATCGCCGGTTTCTGCAGCGAACCCGACGATGGCCCGCATGTTGGGCAGCTGGCCGTCGGCGCGCGCGCGTACGGCACCCGCCAAGACGTCGTCGGTGCGGGTCAGCTCGATCAGGGGCTCGCCGGCGTTCGGATCGGCGGATTTCTTGATCTTGCTGGTGGCCGGGTGCGAGGGCCGGAAGTCAGCGACGGCGGCGGCCATCACGAGCACGTGGGCGTCCGGCGCATGTTTGGACACGGCGTCCTTGAGCTGGCTGGCCGAGCCGATGTGAACGACGTCGACGCCGGCCGGATCGATCAGACCCGCGGTGTTGCCGGCGATCAGCGTGACGTCGGCGCCACGCTGAGCCAGCACACGGGCCATCGCATAGCCCTGCTTGCCCGAGCTGCGGTTGCCGATGAATCGCACCGGGTCGATCGGCTCGCGGGTGCCACCGGCGGTCACCAGAACCCTGACTCCGGCCAGGTCGTACGGGAGCGCGTCGCCGCGCTCGAGCAGCAGCTGGGCCAGCGTGGTGATCTCCTCGGCTTCAGGCAGCCGCCCGGCACCCGTGTCGGCACCCGTCAGCCGGCCGGACGCGGGCTCGAGAACGATCACGCCGCGGCGGCGCAGCGTGGCGACGTTGTCGACGGTCGCCGGGTGAAACCACATCTCGGTGTGCATGGCCGGCGCGAACAGCACGGGACACCGCGCGGTCAGCAGGGTTGCCGTCAGCAGGTCGTCGGCACGGCCGGCGACGGCGCGGGCCAGCAGGTCAGCCGTTGCTGGGGCGACGACGACGAGATCGGCTTCCTGCCCGATGCGCACATGAGGTACTTCGTGGACGTCGTCCCAGACGCCGGTATGGACGGGGTTGCCAGACAGCGCCTCGAAGGTGGCAGCGCCGATGAAGCGCAGCGCGGATTCGGTAGGGACGACGCGGACGGAGTGGCCGGCCTCGGTGAGCTGACGGACCACGGTGGCCGCCTTGTAGGCGGCGATGCCACCGGCGACGCCGACGATGATCCGCTTGCGGTCCACCACCGCGGAGCCTTAGCTACTCACCCTCGGTGTGCTCGAGCAGGTCTTCGTGGATCTCGCGCAGCGCGATCGACAGCGGCTTTTCCTGCAGGCCGGGCTCGACCAGCGGGCCGACGTATTCGAGGATGCCGTCGCCGAGCTGGTTGTAGTAGTCGTTGATCTGGCGTGCACGCTTGGCGGCGTAGATCACCAGCGCGTACTTGCTCGACGCGCGGTCCAGCAACTCGTCGATGGGCGGGTTGGTAATGCCCAGCGGCGTGTCGTAGGCGCCGGCGGCGGACGTGTCGATGTCGTCCACAGCGGCCAGCTGCGCATCGGCGTGCGGGGTGCTCACGTAGAAAATCTCCTGGAGGGTTAGGTGGCTCTCGGGCTGGATCGCGCCTCCCCGGCGCCCGAACTAAGTCCGGCCCACCAGCAAGGATACCAATTCGGTGCAGGCGGATTCCAATTCGCTGTTCACGACGACGACGTCGAAGTCCTTTTGAGCGGCAAGTTCGTCGCGGGCGGTGGCCAGTCGGCGGGCCATCACCTCCGCGGTTTCCGTGCCGCGGCCGATCAATCGGCGCTCCAGATCTTCCCAGCTGGGCGGCGCGAGAAAGACGGAGATCGCCTCCGGCATGGCCTTCTTGACTGCTCGCGCACCGGCCAGATCGACCTCGATGAGAACCGGCCGCCCAGCCGCTGTAGCTGCGAGAATCGGCCCCGCGGGCGTACCGGAACGGTGCAGACCGCCGTGAATCTCAGCCCACTCCAGCAGTGCGCCGTCGTCGATGAGCTGCTGGAACCGCTCGGCCGTCACGAACGTGTAGTCGACTCCGTCGACCTCGCCGGGACGCGGTGCCCTGGTGGTGACGGAGACGCTGAAGTGCAGCTCGGGAATGCGATCGCGCAGGCAGCGGACGACCGTCGATTTCCCGACGGCAGACGGGCCGGACAACACCACCACCGGAGCGCTTGTGCTGCCCGGCCCTCCGCCTTCGTTCACTGACTCGCTACTGGTCGAACTTCTCCAGCAGGGCCTTGCGCTGACGATCGCCCAGGCCGCGCAGTCGGCGGGTGGGTGCGATCTCGAGTTCGGTCATGATCTCCTGCGCCTTGACCTTGCCAACCTTGGGCAACGCCTCCAGTAGCGCAGAAACCTTCATCTTGCCCAAGACCTCGTCGGTCTCGGCGTCCTTGAGCACCTGCTTGAGGTTGGTGCCGCCGCGCTTGAGCCGGTCTTTCAACTCGGCTCGTGCTCGACGTGCGGCAGCAGCCTTCTCCAACGCTGCCGCGCGCTGTTCGTCGGTCAACTGGGGAAGGGCCACGGGTTCCTCCGTCTCGTCACCATCATCTGTTTTGTCTCGGCTGACCTAAAAACTCCTAGAACCAGCCAGCGTGGACGACCGTACCCACGCAATCTGACGAAAGCTAACCCCACCCCCTGGTTATGGCGTCAAAAGCCCAGCGTGTAGTGCGCGTCCTCAGCGTTGTCGCGCGGCGTTCAGACGGCCTTGAAACAGCGAATTTCGCCCCCGAATCGCCGGATATGCCTGCATATCAACGGTTTTCGACGACGAAAACGGTTTACCCAGCGCTGGTACGCACGCGACCCAGCGCGGCACGCAACACCGCTTACGGTCGAAAAATTAAAATTTCGCCTGGTCATGGTGTGTCGGGCGTGTCGCGGGCACTTGCGCGCACATTTTGGCGGCCACAAGGGGAAATGAATACAAAATCAGGTTCTGATGCCGGCCACGCATGACAACTACGGTGCGTAGTAGCTCTCTGACGGCCCAGGAGCGGCCGACGGTACGGTCGTGGTACGTCGGCGGCCTGGTGTCGAGTGTCGCGAGCCCGGCATGGGCGTGCGGTTGCGGCGCGTACATCCCCGACCGGTCCGGCCCTTCCGTCGTCGACACACGTAACCACGGCGACGTCACGGGCCTGATCCTGACCGCTGGCGCTGCGGCGGCAGCGAGGATCTACCGTCTGATCTCGACGAGCAGTACCCACGCGTTGGCCGTAGCAGACACGAAACCCGTTGTGACCGCGGCAGTTACCCAATACAGGCCGCCGCCTTGCTGCACCCACAGCGAGACGGCGCCGGCCATCAACAACAGCGCGGGGACTCCGAGGAGCAGCGTCGACGTCATGGCGCGCGCCGGATGCTCGCCCGTCCGCTGCTGCCGCATACCGATAATCACAGCCGCGGCCGTCGCCAGACCGACCACCCCGATCTCGGCGGCCAGCGCACGGTGGTCCTGTCCTGGCGTGGCGACGAAGATCGCCGTCAACAGGATGGCGACGGTCAACCCGAGCGTGGTGGCGGCGCGCGCCGGGACGCCGCGGTACTTCAGCACGTCGGACAGGTTCAGTGACAGACCGACGAACAGCAGGCCGGCCAGTGCGGCTGCTCCCCCGGCGACCGTGTTCGCGAAGTCGGTCCAAGCCGCGGTGTCGTAGGCGGTCATGCCAGATACGCCACCGCATCGCGCATGCGTTCGGCCGCGGATCGCAGTGCGGCCACGTCGGGACCTTCGCGCAGCAGCTCACGCGATACCGCGGGCAGCAGCTGCCCGGGACCCGCGCCGCCGAAGCCTTTGAGCGCCTCAGGCCGACCACCCTGAGCGCCAACGCCGGGCACCAGGACCGGGCCGTGGAGATCGCTGAGGTCAGGCGGGTCGGTCAGGGTGGCGCCGACGACGACGCCAACCGAGCCAGGCTCAGGCAGTGCACTCCGGTTGACCGCGGCCGCCGCGTCGACGATCGACTGCGCGACGGTGCGGCCTTCGACCTGCGCGCGCTGAACAGAGGCACCTTCCGGATTGGAGGTGGCCGCGAGGACGAAAACCCCGCGACCGTGCGACGAGGCGGTATCCAAAATCGGCTGCAGCGAGCCGAAACCCAGATACGGCGAGACCGTCACCGCGTCGGCGGCCAGAGGTGAGTCTCCAGCCCACGCCTCGGCGTAGGCCCCCATCGTCGAGCCGATGTCGCCGCGCTTGGCATCGGCGAGAACCAGCACTCCGTGGTCGCGCAGTGCCCCGATGGTGCGCTCCAGCACCGCATAGCCCGCCGCGCCGTAGGCCTCGAAGAAGGCGACCTGAGGCTTGACGATCGCGAAATCCGCGTAGGCGCTTACGCATACATCGCAGAACTTCGCGAGTCCGTCGGCGTCGACCGATAAACCCCACGCGCGCAGGAGCTCCTGGTGAGGGTCGATGCCGGGGCATAGCGGGCCTCGCCGCGACACCGCCTCGGCCAGCCGCCGACCGAACCCACCCACGCCTACGGTCCCAGCACGCTGTGCAGTTCTTGCAGCGACATCACACCGATGTCACCGCGAATGCCCGCCTCGATGCCCTGTACCGCGGCCGAAGCGCCCTGGACAGTCGTCACACATGGAATGTTCATAGAGACCGCCGCCGAACGGATCTCATAGCCGTCGATGCGCGGACCGGAGTTGCCGTACGGGGTGTTGATGACCATGTCGACTTCGCCTGCGCGGATCGCGTCGACAGCCGACAACCGTGGGCGGTCGGCGCTGGGCTCCTCGAAGTGCTTGCGGACCTCGTCGCACGGGATGCCGTTGCGCCGCAACATCTCTGCGGTGCCCGCGGTGGCCAGCACTCGAAAGCCCAAGTCGGCCAGGCGTTTCACGGGGAACACAAGTGAGCGTTTGTCGCGGTTGGCCACCGAGACGAACACCGTGCCCTCGGTGGGCAGGGAGCCGTAGGCTGCCGTCTGGCTCTTCGCGAACGCGCTGCCGAAGTCGTGGTCGATGCCCATCACCTCGCCGGTCGACTTCATCTCCGGACCCAGAAGCGAGTCCACCTGTGCACCGTCGGCCTTGCGGAACCGATTGAACGGCAGCACCGCCTCCTTGACAGCGACGGGGGCGTTGCGCGGCGCGACGGCGCCGTCACCGGTCCTCGCGAGCAGGCCCTCGTCGCGCAGCTGGGCGATGGTGGCGCCCAACATGATTCGCGCACACGCCTTGGCCAGCGGCACCGCGGTCGCCTTCGAGACGAACGGCACCGTACGGCTGGCACGCGGGTTGGCCTCGAGCACATAGAGCACGTCGTCTTTGAGTGCGTACTGCACATTGAGCAGCCCGACCACGCCGATGCCGTGCGCAATGGCCTCGGTGGCGCGCCGCACATTGTCGATGTCGCTGCGGCCCAATGTGACCGGCGGGAGCGCACACGCCGAGTCGCCGGAGTGGATGCCGGCCTCCTCGATGTGCTCCATGATCCCGCCGATGTAGACCTCGGAGCCGTCGCACAGCGCGTCGACGTCGATCTCGATGGCGTCCTCCAGGAACCGGTCGACCAGCACCGGGTGCTCGGGCGAGAGCTGGGTGGCGCGGGTGATATAGCCCTCCAGCGTCTGGTCGTCGTAGACGATCTCCATGCCGCGACCGCCCAGCACGTAGGACGGACGGACCAGCACCGGGTAGCCGATGTCGGCGGCGATCCGCCGGGCCTGCTCGAAGCTGGTCGCCATGCCGAACTTCGGTGCAGGCAGGCCCGCGGCCCGCAGCACCTCACCGAACGCGCCGCGGTCCTCGGCAAGGTCGATGGCCTTGGGGCTGGTGCCGACGATCGGCACCCCCGCCTTCTCCAGCCGCTCGGCCAATCCCAGCGGGGTCTGTCCACCGAGTTGCACGATCACGCCGACGACACCGGGGCCACCTTCGCCGGATTGCTGTTCCGCATAATAGATTTCGAGCACATCCTCGAACGTCAACGGCTCGAAGTACAGCCGGTCGGCGGTGTCGTAGTCGGTGGACACCGTCTCGGGGTTGCAGTTGACCATCACGGTCTCGAAACCGGCCTGGCTCAACGTGGTCGCCGCGTGCACGCAGCTGTAGTCGAATTCGATGCCCTGCCCGATCCGGTTAGGGCCGGAGCCCAGGATCAGCACCTTCGGCTTTTCGGCCTGCGGGGCGACCTCGGTCTCGGCGGCCGGGTCGAGTTCGTAGCTGCTGTAGTGGTAGGGCGTCTTGGCCTCGAACTCGGCCGCGCACGTGTCGACGGTCTTGAACACCGGATGGATGCCGAGCCGCTGCCGCAGTGAGCGCACGCCTACCTCGCCGGCCAATTCCGGTCGCAGCGCGGCGATCTGGCGATCGGACAGCCCGTGGTGCTTGCTGCGCCGCAGCAGTTCCTCGTCGAGGACCGGGGCGTCGAGCAGCTCCGACCGCAGAGTGACCAGCCCGGCGATCTGCTCGACGAACCACGGGTCGACCCCCGACGCCTCCGACACCTGCTCGACCGTCGCACCGAGCCGAAGCGCCATCTCCATGTCGTAGAGCCGCCCGTCCGTGGGCGTCTTGAGATCTTCGAGCAGGTCGTCGACCGACTTCTCGGGATCCGGGGCCGTCCAGAAGCCCGCGCGGCCCGTCTCCAGTGAGCGCATCACCTTGCCGAGCGCCTCGATGAAGTTGCGGCCCAACGACATCGCCTCACCGACCGACTTCATCGTCGTGGTCAGGGTGGGGTCCGCGCCGGGGAACTTCTCGAATGCGAACCGGGGAGCCTTGACGACGACATAGTCCAGCGTCGGCTCGAAACAGGCAGGGGTCTCCTTGGTGATGTCGTTGAGGATCTCGTCAAGCGTGTAGCCGATGGCCAGTTTGGCGGCGATCTTCGCGATCGGGAAACCGGTTGCCTTGGACGCCAAGGCACTCGAGCGCGACACCCGCGGATTCATCTCGATGACGATGAGACGGCCGTCCTGCGGGTTGACGGCGAATTGGATGTTGCAGCCGCCGGTGTCGACGCCGACCTCTCGCAGGATCGCGATGCCGAGGTCGCGCATCTTCTGGTATTCGCGGTCGGTCAGCGTCATCGCGGGGGCCACGGTCACCGAGTCGCCGGTGTGCACGCCCATCGGGTCGACGTTCTCGATCGAACACACCACGACCACGTTGTCATGGCCGTCGCGCATCAGCTCGAGCTCGAATTCCTTCCAGCCGAAGATGGATTCCTCGATCAGCACGTTGGCGCTCGGCGAAGCGGCCAGGCCGTCGCCCGCCATCCGCTCGACGTCGTCGGCCGAATACGCCATACCCGAACCGAGGCCGCCCATCGTGAAGGACGGTCGCACCACCACGGGCAGGCCGAGCTCCTCGACTGTCTCGCGGACCTCGTCCATGGTGAAACACACACGGGACTTGGCGGATTCGCCGCCGACCTTGGCGACGATGTCCTTGAACCGCTGCCGGTCCTCACCGCGCTGGATCGCTTCGAAGTCCGCGCCGATCAGCTCGACACCGTAGCGGTCAAGCACGCCGTTTTCGTACAGCGCGACCGCGGTGTTCAACGCGGTCTGCCCGCCCAACGTGGCGAGCAGCGCGTCGATCTTGTTGCCGCGCTCGGCTTGTTGGGCGATCACACGCTCGACGAACGCCGGGGTGATCGGCTCGACGTACGTGTGATCGGCGAACTCCGGATCGGTCATGATCGTCGCCGGGTTGGAGTTGACCAGGCTGACCTGAAGGCCCTCGGCCCGCAGCACGCGGCACGCCTGCGTGCCTGAGTAGTCGAACTCGCAGGCCTGCCCGATCACGATCGGCCCTGAGCCGATCACCAGCACGTGGTTGAGGTCGGTCCGCCTGGGCATTAGTTGTCCCCCCGCGCGAACGCGCATGTTTGTACGCAAAACGCCCCGAAATCTGTACATGGGTGTGCGCTCGCGGTCATGACTCCTCCGCCATCAGGTCCACGAATTGGTCGAACAGATACTCGGCGTCGTGTGGCCCTGCCGCCGCCTCCGGGTGGTACTGGACCGAAAACGCGCGCCCGTTGACGAGTTTGATGCCCTCGACGACACCATCGTTCGCGCACGTATGGCTGACCTCGGCGACGCCGAAGGGTGTGTCGAACCGCTCCCCCGCCTCGCCCTCTAGCGCGAAACCATGGTTCTGCGCAGTAACCGCGACGCGGCCGGTGGCGTGGTCGATGACCGGGACGTTGATGCCGCGGTGCCCGAACACCATCTTGTATGTGGAGCGGCCCAGCGCCCGGCCGAGGATCTGGTTGCCGAAGCAGATGCCGAACAACGGAATCCCGGCGCCCAGCACCTCGCGGGTGACGCCGACGATGTGGTCCGCGGTGGCCGGGTCGCCCGGCCCGTTGGACAGGAACACCCCGTCCGGTTTCAGGTCGGCGATCTGCTCGAAGTCGACCGTCGACGGCAGGACGTGGCTACGGACACCGCGACGGGCGAAATTGCGCGGCGTGTTCGTCTTGATCCCGAGGTCGATCGCCGCCACGGTAAAGCGTTGCGGCCCATCGGGTTCCACGATATACGTCGCATCGGTGCTGACTTGGCCCGCGAGGTTGGCGCCGAGCATCGATGGCTGCCCGCGAACCCGGCCGAGCAGCTCGTCGGCGTCGGTCAGCGCGTCACCGGAGAAGACGCCCGCCTTCATCGATCCGAGGCTGCGCAGATGGCGTACCACCGCGCGGGTGTCGATACCGGCGATGCCGACGACGCCCTGACGGACCAGCTCGTCGTCTAGTGTGCCGGTCGCCCTCCAGTTGGATGCGCGGGGCGATGGGTCGCGGACCGCATACCCCGCCACCCAGATCTTGTCGCCGCGGCTTTCGGCGTCTTCGTGGTTCCAGCCGGTGTTTCCGATTTGGGGTGCGGTGGCGATGACGATCTGCCCGTGATAGCTCGGATCGGTCAGCGTCTCCTGGTATCCCGACATGCCGGTGGAGAACACCGCCTCGCCCAGTGTCTGCCCGACGGCCCCGAACGGGGTACCGGTGAAGATGCGGCCGTCCTCGAGGACGAGCACCGCCTTGCTCATGCCACCCCCTCCAGCCATTTCGAATACTCGTCGCGGTTGTCCGCGCGGAACCCAGTGTCAATTTCGGCTCCCGACGGCAATCGCCACCGGATCGCCAAGATGCCTTCGTGGGTCATCGCCTTGCCGGCGATGCCCTTCTCAGTGCGAATCGCAGCGATCGCGTCGTCGGGTATCCAGATCGGGCCTGCGCCGGTGCGCTGCAACATGATTCCTTCGGGATAGCGGGTCAGCACGGCCTTGGCGCGGAAGCCGAGGTCGCCGACAGCGATGCGGTCCAGCCAGCTCGGTGCCAGCGTGCTGCCGACGTAGAGGCCCTTGGTGGCGGGGATCAGTGCCGGGCCGACGGAATCCGGCAGAGCCGGAAGCGTGCCGATCAATTGCGCCTGGCGCTGCGCGCGGCGTAACCAGCCGCGCAGCATCTGCCGGATCAGGAACGCGATCACCACCGCGACCACCGCGGCCATGATCAGCGATGCGACGAGGGTGCCGGTGTTCATGCCGGGCTCTTCCCGTCACGCGCGGTCACCTTGCCCCGCAGCAGTGTCAGAGTGACGGCCGCAGGCAACTCCATGGACTCGTAGGGGGTGTTGTCCGACCGGCTGGCCAATGCGGTGCCCTCGACGGTCCAGGTGGCGTCGGGGTCGACGACGGTGAGGTTCGCCGGCTCGCCGACTTCGAGGGGTCGGCCCTGATCGGGCAAACCGACTATGCGGGCGGGGTTTTCGCTCATCACCCGGGCGACCTCGCGCCACGTCAGCAAGCCGGGTCGCACCATCGTCTCCACCACCACCGACAACGCGGTCTGCAGGCCGAGCATGCCGGGCCGGGCCTCGGCGAACTCACAGAACTTCTCGTGCTCGGCATGCGGCGCGTGATCGGTCGCCACGCAATCGATGACGCCGTCGGCCAATGCCTGGCGCAGTGCTTCGGCGTCGGAGGACTCACGGAGCGGCGGGTTGACGCGGTTGCGGCCGTCATAGCTGGCAAGCCGGCTGTCGTCCAGCAGCAAGTGATGCGGCGTTACCTCGGCGGTGATCGAAATGCCCTGCGCCTTGGCCCATCTGATGATCTCGACCGTTCCCGCGGTGGACGCGTGGCAGATGTGCACCCGCGCTCCCGCGTCGCGGGCCAGCAGGGCGTCACGGGCGACGATGGATTCCTCGGCGGCGCGGGGCCAGCCCGCCAGTCCGAGCCGCGCGGCGTTGGGTCCTTCGTGCGCGACGGCGCCAACGGTGAGCCGCGGCTCTTCGGCGTGCTGGGCGATCAGCACGCCAAGGCCCGTCGCGTACTCGAGGGCGCGCCGCATGATCAGCGGGTCGTGCACGCAGATGCCGTCGTCGGAAAACATCCGCACCTGCCCTGCCCCGGCAGCCATCATGCCCATCTCCGTGAGCTGCTTTCCCTCCAGCCGCATGGTGACCGCGCCGACGGGATGCACGTCGACGAGTCCGACCTGTTGGCCGCGGTGCCACACGTGGTCGGTGACGACGGGGGTGTCGGCGACCGGGTTGGTGTTGGCCATCGCGAACACCGCCGTGTAGCCGCCCAAAGCCGCTGCGGCCGAACCGGTTTCGATGTCTTCGGCGTACTCCCGGCCCGGCTCACGCAGATGGGTGTGCAGGTCCACGAAGCCTGGAAGCAGGATCTGGTCGGTGGCGTCGAAGACATCGGCGTCATCGGGGATTGCCAGGTCCGCGCCGATCTCGGTGATCTGGCCGTCGGAAACCAGTACGTCGACGCGGTCGCCCTCGCCATAGAGCCGCACTCCCCGAACCATCACGCTCATGCGCTGATCGCTTCCTGCTCCGCGCCAACGAGTAAGTGGAACAACACCGCCATCCGGACGTGCACGCCGTTGGAAACCTGTTGCAGGACCGCTGACTGCGTGGAATCCGCGACCGAGAAGGCGATCTCCATGCCGCGCACCATGGGGCCCGGATGCAGCACAACCGCGTTGCCGGGAAGCATCGCCTGCCGCTTCTCGGAGAGTCCGTAGAGCACCGAGTACTCCCGCGCCGACGGGAAGAATCCGCCATTCATCCGCTCGGCCTGCACACGCAGCATCAGCACCGCATCGGCGATGGGGAGTTCGGCGTCGAGGTCATGCGACACGGTGACGGGCCATCCGGCCACGCCGACCGGCAACAGCGTGGGCGGAGCGACGAGAACCACTTCGGCGCCGAGCGTGTCGAGCAGCAGGACGTTGGAGCGCGCCACCCTGCTGTGCAGGACGTCGCCGACGATCACGACCCGCTTGCCCTCGATATCGCCGAGCCGCTGCCGGATGGTCAGCGCGTCGAGCAGCGCCTGGGTTGGGTGTTCATGGGTGCCGTCGCCGGCGTTGATCACCACCGGGCCGCCGTGCTCGGTGGCGGTCCACTCGGCAAGCTGCTGGGCCGCACCCGACGCGGGATGGCGGATGATGAGCGCATCGGCACCGGCGGCGCGCAGCGTCAATGCGGTGTCGCGCAGCGATTCGCCTTTGGCCACAGAGGATCCCGAGGCGCTGACGTTGATGACGTCGGCGCTCATCCACTTGCCCGCGACCTCGAACGACACTCGGGTACGGGTGGAATTCTCGTAGAACATCGTGATGACGGTTCGCCCGCGCAGCGTCGGCAGCTTCTTCACCTCGCGGCCCAGCAGCGCCTGGCTGAACCGGTCGGCATCGTCGAGAATCGCCAGCGCTTCGTCGCGGGTGAGGTCGGCTGCGGACAGTAGATGCTTCATCGTGCAGGCCCTCCCTGAGGCGCGATCCAGATGCCCTCGACTTGATCATCTTCAGTGAGGCGCACCTTGACGTTTTCGCTGCGCGAGGTGGGCACGTTCTTCCCGACATAGTCGGCGCGCAGCGGCAGCTCGCGGTGGCCGCGGTCGACGAGGACCGCGAGCTGAACGGCGCGGGGCCGGCCGATGTCGCGAAGCGCGTCCAGTGCCGAGCGGACCGAGCGACCGGTATAGAGGACGTCGTCGACGAGGACGACCAGAGTGTCGTCGATACCGCCCTCGGGGATCGAGGTGTCCTCGAGCGGCCGGGGCGGCTTGTGGTCGAGGTCGTCGCGGTAAAGCGTGATGTCCAGTGCGCCGTGCGGAACCGTGACGCCGGAGAATTCCTTGATCTTCTCGGCCAGCCGGGCCGCCAGGGTTACGCCCCTGGTCGGAATGCCGAGGAGGATGACGCGAGGAGGACCGGCAGGGTCATCCAAAGCGGTCTTTTCGATGATCTGATGGGCGATGCGGGAGATAGTCCGGCCAACGTCCGCTGCGGACATCAATTCCCGGTCGGTGCCAGTCGAGCCCATGAAGCGACTCTGACCTCCTTCTCCGCCTCACTGGACGGCTCGTTAAAGGACGTCGAACTGCGGGGCAGCTTAGCATCCCGCCGACAGCCGCCCGTACGCTGGCGCAGTGAGTCTCGACGGCAACCAGGCGTCCATCCGTGAGGCGATTGACGCCGGTCTACTCGCAGGTGCGGTGACCCTCGCCTGGCGGGCGGGCCAGGTTCTGCAGGTCAACGAACTCGGCCACCGCGATGTCGACGCCAAGCTTCCCATGCAGCGAGACACGATCTTCCGCATCGCGTCGATGACCAAACCGGTGACGGTCGCCGCGGCGTTGAGCTTGATGGAGGAAGGCAAGCTGTCGCTGACCGACCCGGTGGCGAAGTGGCTGCCGGAGCTGTCGGACATGCGGGTGCTGCTGGATCCGGCGGGGCCGATGGACAAGGCCGTGCCGGCCCGGCGCCGCATCACGATCGAGGATCTGATGACGCACCGCAGCGGCCTTGCCTATGCGTTCTCGGTGCTCGGACCGCTGAGCGCCGCGTACGGCAGGATGTCGTTCCGTCAGGACCAGGATCGCTGGCTTGCCGAGCTGGCGGACCTTCCGCTCGCACACCAGCCGGGCGATCGGCTCACCTACAGCCACGCCACCGACGTGCTCGGTATCGCGCTGTCCCGTATCGAGGGCAAGTCGCTGGCAGAGGTCTTGAGCGAGCGGATATTCGAACCATTGGGGATGTCCGACACCGGTTTCAGTGTCAGCACAGCGGGGCGGCGGCGGGCCGCGACGATGTACAAGCTCGACAAAGACAACGTGCTGCGCCATGACGTGATGGGTCCGGCGCCGATCACCGATCCCCCGTTTTGCACGGGCGGGGCCGGGTTGTGGTCGACGGCCGACGACTACTTGAAGTTCGCGCGGATGCTGCTCGGCTTTGGCGCGGTGGACGGTGTTCGGGTGCTCTCCGAGGAATCGGTGCGATTGATGCGCACGGATCGGCTGACCGATGAGCAGAAGCGGTATCCGTTTCTGGGAGCGCCGTTTTGGGTGGGCCGCGGATTCGGATTGAACCTGTCGGTCGTGACGGATCCGGCGATGTCGCGGCAGTTGTTCGGGCCGGGCGGAGTGGGCACGTTCAGTTGGCCGGGCGCGTACGGCACGTGGTGGCAGGCCGATCCTTCGGCGGACCTGATCCTGATCTACCTGATTCAGAATCATCCGGACCTGACGGTCGACGCGGCCGCGATCGCCGGCAACACGTCGCTTGCCAAACTCCAAAGCGCGCAACCGAAGTTCGTCCGCAGGACCTACCAGGCCCTCGACATCTAGCGTTTACGCTGGCGGCCATGCCTCAACCCTCCGTGCTCGTCAGTGGGGCCGGCATCGCCGGTCCGGCCTTGGCCTATTGGCTTGCTAACAGCGGCTATCGCGTGACGATCGTCGAAGTCGCCGATGGCATTCGGCCCGGTGGACAGACCGTTGACCTTCGCGGCGCCGGAGGCGACGTGGTCGAGCGGATGGGGCTGATCGACCAGATGCGTGAGCGCGCACTCGATCAGCGGGGCGTCGCGTGGATCAAGGCCGACGGCAGCCGGCGGGCCGAGATGCCCGTCACCGCCTTCCACGGCAACGGCCTGGTGTCCAAGCTGGAGATCTTGCGCGGCGACCTCGTCGACGTGCTGTACCAGGAGACCAAGCCTTACACCGACTACCGCTTCAGCACGCGCATCGAGGAAATCAGCCAAACAGAGGGCGCCGTCGAGGCAAGGCTGACTGACGGCACCACGCTGTCAGCCGATCTGATCGTCGGCGCCGACGGCCCGCATTCTGCGGTGCGCCGCTTGGTGTTCGGAGGCGAGGAGCAATTCGTCAAACCCCTCGGTGGGTACAACGCGTGGTTCACCGCGCCCGACACCGTCGGCCTCGACGGCTGGTATCTGATGTATCAGGCGCCGGGGCTGAACGCGTCGATGCGACCGTCGCACGACCCGTCGCTGTGCAAGGCCGGCCTGGCGTTTCGCTCCGAACCCGTAGCCTATGACCGGCGCAACCCCGACGAGCAACGCGCTTTGCTCGCAAAGCATTTCGCCGGTGCCGGCTGGCACTGCGATGCGCTGCTGTCGGCGGCGGCCGAGGCGGACGACTTCTATTTCGACTCATTCGCTCAGGTGCACATGCCGACAGTTTCACGGGGCCGGGTGACACTCGTCGGCGATGCCGGCTACTGCGCCTCGCCGCTCAGCGGCATGGGAACGAGCCTGGCGCTGGTCGGCGCGTACGTCTTGGCCGGCGAGCTGGGGCCGGCTAATTCATGTGACGCACAGGGCATCTCAGCAGCGCTGAAGCGATACGAGGACGTGATGCGGCCCTACATCACCCGCTGTCAGGACCTACCCAACGGCATCGACGGCTACCTGCCGAAGTCGGCCAGCGACATCACGATCACCGCGCAGGTGATGAAGTGGATGCAGCGCTGGCCATTTCGCCCCGTCGCCGAGAAGAAGTGGTTCACCACAGCCGACGCGATCGATCTGCCGAACTACTAGCCGTCGCCACAAGAAGGTGGGTTAGTGGACGCAGCGGGACAGCACACGGCCGAACTGCAGCAGCCGTTGCATCTGGGCCAGGCCGCCGTTGTCGACGGACTTGTAGTACCGAAACGACTCACAGTAGATGTCGGTCTCGGTGACTGACTTCTGCCGCGAGCGCGTGACCAGCTGGGTGTACATCCTCAGCCGCACTTCAGAAAGCCGCCGGGCGCCGTCGTCGAGCCGCTCGTACTCGGCGGTGAGCACCTGATCGGTGATCGACGACAACAGGATCGTGCGCACCGAGGCGTTGAGCACTCGGCGTTCCCGTTCTCCCGTAGTCGACATCTCGTCGTCGGCGCGCCACATGATGAGCCGCTGCCCGTCGGTGAGCACCACTTCCTGCCACAGCGCCTCACCCCACGTCTCGTCGGTGAAGCCGCGGGACATGATGAACGACTTGATCGCGGGAAGGTCGACGATCGAACGGATCTGGTCCAACGCCAGATCGGGGTCGCGCAGGTATACCTTGGCCGCTTCTTCGACGCTCGAGTACGGTGCCCAGTCCTGCGGTACGCCCATTATGTCCCGTCCGATGTACCCCGCATGGCGGCCGCCGCCGCCCTGATCTGTGGTGTCACCAGCATCACCTGGCCCAGCACACCGTTGACGAAACCCGGTGAGTCGTCGGTCGATAACTGCTTGGCCAGCTCAACGGCCTCGTCCACGGCAACCGGTTCAGGAACATCGTCGGCGTGCAGCAGCTCCCACACTGCCACGCGCAGGATCGCGCGGTCCACCGCAGGCAACCGCTCCAGCGTCCAGCCTTGCAGGTGCGCCGAGATGAGGTCGTCGACATGCGCGGCGTGCTCGGTCACCCCTTGCGCCACCGTCACCGTGTACGGGTTGAGCGGCGAGACGTCGGATTCCTTCTCCGCCAAGGCATTTCGGGACTCTGCGACCTCGGCCGGGGTGATGCCCCGCGCCTCGGCCTCGAACAGTAAGTCGACGGCGCGTTTGCGGGCCTGATGCCGCCCGCGATCGCCTCGACGGTCAGGCATTCACCCGACCCAAATAGCTGCCGTCGCGCGAATCGACCTTCAGCTTGTCGCCGGTGTTGATGAACAGCGGCACCTGGATCTCCGCGCCGGTCTCGACCGTCGCCGGCTTGGTGCCTGCGCTGGACCGATCGCCCTGCAGCCCGGGTTCGGTGTGGGTGACCTCCAGCTCGACGGTCACCGGCAGTTCGAGGTACAGCGGCGCGCCGTTGTGGAACGCGATCTGCACCGGCAAGCTCTCCAGCAGGAATTTGGCGGCGTCGCCCACCAGCGAATCCGGCAGGTGATGCTGCTCGTAGTCCTCGCTGTCCATGAACACGAAGTCCGAGCCGTCGCGGTACAGATAGGTGGCGTCGCGCCTGTCGACGGTCGCGGTCTCCACCTTCACTCCGGCGTTGTACGTCTTGTCGACGACCTTGCCGGACAGCACGTTCTTCAGCTTGGTCCGCACGAAGGCCGGTCCCTTGCCGGGCTTGACGTGCTGGAACTCGACGATCTGCCACAGCTGGCCGTCGATCTGCAGGACGAGCCCATTCTTGAAGTCGGCGGTCGTTGCCACGGTCGGTTGTTCTCCTTTAGAGGATGGCCAGTTCCTTGGGGAACCGGGTAAGCAAGTCGGGTGCTCTCTCGCCCACGACCAGCGTGTCCTCGATCCGGACGCCGCCACGGTCGGGCAGGTAGACACCGGGCTCAACGGTCACCGTCGAGCCAGCAAGCAGTGTACCGGCGGCGCTGGCGCTGATTCCCGGCGCTTCGTGGATCTGCAATCCGACGCCGTGACCCAGACCATGGCCGAAGTTGTCCGCATAGCCGGCGTCGGCGATGACTTGTCGCGACACGGCGTCGACATCCTTGAGCACCATCCCGGGTGCCAGCGCGTCGCGGCCCGCGCGCTGTGCGCTGGCCACCAGGTCGTACAAGTCGAGCTGCCACTGCGCGGCCGGCGACAGCACGAAGGTTCGCGTCATGTCGGAGTGATAGCCGCACACCAGCGCGCCGAAGTCGATCTTCACCAAGTCGCCGGCGGCCAGCACCGCATCGGTGGGCCGGTGATGTGGGATCGCCGAGTTGGCGCCCGCGGCGACGATCGTTTCGAACGAGATACCGTCGGCGCCGTAGTCGAGCATCAGCGATTCGAGTTCGCGCCCGACTTCCTTCTCCGTCCGGCCTGCCCGCAGCCCTCCGCGTTCGACCAGGTCGGTCAGCGCCGAGTCGGCCGCCTCGCATGCCAGCCGCAGCAGGGCGATCTCACCGGCGTCCTTGACCTCGCGCAGCGCCTCGACCATCCCGGCGGCCCGGCGCAGCTCGGTCTGCTCGCCGGCGGCCTTCACAAGCATGGCGTGTCCGTCGACGGTCACCACGTGGCTTTCGAAGCCCAGCCGCCGCACGCCGTCAGCCGCTGCGCGGGTAGCGAGGTGAGGCCCGCACGCGCGCTCGATGGCGATCTCCGCGTCGGGCGCCTGCTGCGCTGCCTGGGTGCGATACCGGCCATCGGTGGCCAGCACCGGCGTTTCGCTGTCCGCACGGATCAACAGCGCCGCGTTCGAACCCGTGAAGCCGGACAGATAACGCACGTTGACCAGGTCCGATACCAGCATCGCGTCCAGTTCGGCGGCGACCAACCGCTCGCGCAGCCGGGCCCGGCGCTGAGAAATAGTCACGGTCGATGACGCTACTCGCTAAGGTGTGGCCCCATGAGTAAGTGGTTACTGCGCGGACTGGTGTTCGCGGCCCTGATGGTGATCGTTCGATTGCTTCAGGGGGCGATGATCAACGCGTGGGAGACCAAGGCGGGATTGATCAGCATCGTGCTGGTCGCTCTCTACGCGATCGCGGTGTTCATCTGGGGGCTCAGCGACGGCCGTGCCGACGCGCGGGACAACCCTGACCCCGACCGTCGCGGGGACCTGGCGATGACGTGGCTGCTGGCCGGCCTGTTCGCCGGTGTGGTCAGCGGGCTGGTGGCCTGGTTCATCTCGCTGTTCTACAAGAGCCTGTACGTCGAGGCGCTGCTCAACGAGATCACCACCTTCGCGGCTTTCACCGCGCTGCTGGTGTTCCTGTTCGCCATCGCAGGCGTCTCGCTGGGCCGTTGGCTCGTCGACCGCAATCTCGAGAAGCAGCCGCGTCGTCATCACGGCCTTGCGCAAGCCGCCGCCGACCAAGAAGAGCGGGCCGACACCGACGTGTTCGCCGCAGTCCGCCACCCGGGTGCCGACGAGACCCAACCCGAGGCGACCGAGGAGACGACACGCCACGAGGAGCGGACCTAGCCGGGGCTGACTCCGCGCTTCAGTGAACCCGGACGAGTTCTGCACGTCCGACCAATGGAGCATGCTGTCGGCGGCGGCGTCGAACTCCCAACTCGCCGGGGTACTCGGGCGCATTCCTGATCACCGCCATCGCCCTGCTGTTTGACAGGAGCAGCCGCGACGGCGTTCATACGCTGGCGCTGTTCTCCTCGGCCGTCCTCGTTCTGATGCTGAGCAGCTTCCTGTTCAGCTGGATCACCGGCTCTGTAGTCCCTGACACCGATCGGCGTGGCATCTGCTCGATCGCATGGACACAAGGCGCCGTGTCCATCGGGATGCTCGCCGCAGGCACCACCGCACTTTTCGGCGGCCTCGGCTGGATGCTCGCCAGCCATGCCGCCAACAAGGTGACCGATGTTGACCCCGACGATGTCCGCGCGTACTGCTTCCTTGCCGACCTCGGCGGCTGGCTGACATTCGCCGCGGCGATGACGACGACGCTGATCCTGTCCGAGACCGCGATTGACTACCTGCACTTCATGTTCGACCGCAGACCCGACTTCTGGCTGGTTTCGTTGATCTCCGTGGCCGCGGCGGCGATCATCCTCGTCGACTTCGTGCTTGTGTACCGGCGCACCAAGGCGCTGCGAAAGTCGTTGGCCGACACCAGCGAACCAACACAGCTGGAACTGCGCTCGATCAAGGTCGCGACCGTGGGCACCGTCGTCTTGGCGATCGTCGCGTCGGGGCTGGCCGTCAGCCTTGCGCGTTTTCCCAAGCCCTGGCTCACCGTTCCCAACATCGCACTGGTCATCGGCGTGCTGGTACTCACATTCGTGGTGCCCGCGGTTGTCTCGACCTCGATCTGCTATTCGGTGGCCAGCACCGACGACTGAGCCGCTAGCCGAGGCTGGCGAGATACCGCAGCGCGAGAACGTATCCCTGAACGCCGAGGCCGACGATCACGCCCGTCGCCACCGCGCTGATGTAGGAGTGATGCCGGAACTCTTCGCGCGCATGGACGTTCGAGATGTGTACTTCGATCAGTGGTGCGCTCAGCTCGGCACACGCGTCGCGCAGCGCCACCGATGTATGAGTAAGGGCACCCGCGTTGAGCACGACCGGCTCCCCGGCGTCGGCCGCTGAATGGATCCAGTCCAGCAGCTCGGCCTCGCTGTCGGTTTGGCGCACAACGGTTTTCAGGCCGAGCTCGGCGGACTCGCGTTCCACCAGCGCGACCAAATCGTCGTGCGTGGTGCTGCCGTACACCGCGGGCTCGCGCCTGCCCAGCCGGCCCAGGTTGGGCCCGTTGATCACTTGCACGGTCGTCATGCCTGTCCCACCTCTGCGTAGGCCGCCGCCAACAGCGACGGATCCGGGCCCTCAAGACGTCCGGGCTTGGCCAGCCCGTCGAGCACGACGAAGCGCAACACTCCCGCGCGGGTCTTCTTGTCGCCCATCATGTATTCGAGCAACTGTGGCAGCGCGTCGGCATCGTATGTGACTGGCAGACCCAGCGAGGTGAGGATCGAGCGGTGCCGGTCGGCGGTGTCGTCGTCCAGGCGTCCTGCCAGCCGTCCGAGTTCGGCGGCGAACACCAGGCCGACCGAGACCGCAGCACCGTGCCGCCACTTGTAGCGCTCCCGGCGCTCGATAGCGTGCGCGAGAGTATGCCCGTAGTTGAGGATTTCGCGCAGTTGCGATTCCTTCTCATCGGCTGCGACGACTTCGGCCTTGACGGCGACGGCGCGGCGGACGAGTTCGGGTAATACGTCGCCCGTCGGGTCGAGCGCGGCCTCCGGGTCTGCCTCGATGAGGTCGAGGATGACCGGGTCGGCGATGAAACCGGCCTTCACGATCTCGGCCATGCCGGCGACGATCTCGTTGCGCGGCAACGTCTCCAGCGTCGCGAGGTCGACGATCACCGCGGCCGGCTGGTGGAACGCGCCGACCAGGTTCTTGCCCGCCTCGGTGTTGATGCCGGTCTTGCCACCCACGGCGGCGTCGACCATGCCGAGCAGGGTGGTCGGCACATGAACGATGTCCACACCGCGCAACCAGGTGGCGGCGGCGAAGCCCGCAACATCGGTGGCCGCTCCCCCGCCGAGGCTGACTATCGCGTCCTTGCGGCCAATCCCGATGCGGCCCAGCACTTCCCAGATGAATCCGACGACAGGCAGGTCCTTACCAGCCTCGGCGTCGGGAATCTCGATGCGGTGTGCGTCGATCTCTCTGTCTGCCAAGGTTTTTCGGATCGCTTCGGCGGTCTGCGCGAGCACCGGCTGATGCAGGATCGCGACCTTGTGACGGCCGTCGAGGACCCGTTCCAGCTCGCCCAACAAACCGGTACCGATGATCACCGGGTACGGCGGATCGACGAGTACGTCGACGGTCACGGGCTCAGTCATGGCATCGTCCCGCTTTCTTGGCCGCCAGTGCCGCGGGTGACGGCGGCGCCTCCGTCGACGGTTTGGGGATCAGCGACGAAGGGGCACGGCGCCATGAACCTCGCCGCCGTCGCCGCTGCGCCTTTGACGCATCGGGGTTTTCGAGGCGCTCGACGATGTAGCGCACCACCGCGCCGGGGTTGCGGCGATTGGTGTTGACGCGAATGGTGGCGACCCGCCGGTACAACGGAACGCGTTGGGACATCAGCGCTTTGAACTTCTCGCCGCGGTCGCCTCCGGCCAGCAGCGGTCGGACCGTGCTGCCGCCGGTCCGGCGCACGCCCTCGGCTGCGCTGATCTCCAAGTAGACGACGGTGTGGCCGGCCAATGCCTCGCGCACACCCGGAGTGGTGACGGCGCCCCCGCCAAGTGACAGCACGCCGTCATGCGTTTGTAGCGCGTCGCGGACGACGCCTTCCTCGATGCGGCGAAACTCCTGCTCGCCGTCGGTGGCGAAGATGTCGGGAATGGTGCGGCCGGTGGTCTGCTCGATCGCGGTGTCGGTGTCCAGCAGTGAGGTGTCCAACGCCTTGGCCAGACGCCGGCCGATGGTGGACTTGCCGGACCCCGGCAGCCCGACGAGCACCGCCTTGGGAGCCATCAGCCCGAAGCCTGCGCGGGCTGATTCGACGGTTCGCGCTCCGACACGGCACGCAGATAGGTGTTGATGTTGGCCCGCGTCTCGGACAGTGAGTCGCCGCCGAACTTCTCGAGCGCGGCGCGGGCCAGCACAAGCGCGACCATGGTCTCGACGACGACGCCGGCGGCGGGTACCGCGCACACGTCGGAGCGCTGGTGGATCGCGACAGCCTCGTCTCCGGTGGCCATGTCGACGGTCGCCAGCGCGCGCGGCACCGTCGAGATCGGCTTCATCGCGGCACGCACCCGCAGCGGCTGGCCGTTGGTCATGCCGCCTTCCAGGCCGCCGGCCCGGTTGGTCGAGCGCATCACGCCGTCGGGGCCGGGGTACATCTCGTCGTGCGCGACGCTTCCACGGCGGCGCGCGGTTTCGAAGCCGTCGCCGATCTCCACGCCCTTGATCGCCTGGATGCCCATGACGGCGCCGGCCAGCTGGCTGTCGAGGCGGTTGTCGCCGCTTGTGAACGACCCCAGCCCGATCGGAAGGCCGTGCACGACGACCTCGACGATCCCGCCGAGCGTGTCGCCGTCGCGTTTGGCGGCCTCGATCTCGGCGATCATGGCAGCTTCGGCGTCCTTGTCGGATGCGCGCACCGGGCTGGCGTCGATGGCCTCGAGATCGGAGGCGTGCGGCGGCGGCCCGTCGTAGGGCTTGGACGCGCCGATGGAGATCACGTGGGAGAGCACCTCGACACCGAGGGCCTCCTTGAGGAATGCGCGGGCAACGGTTCCTGCCGCGACGCGGGCCGCGGTCTCGCGGGCGCTGGCGCGTTCCAGCACGGGGCGGGCGTCGTCGAAACCGTATTTCAGCATGCCGGCGTAGTCGGCGTGGCCTGGCCGCGGCCGGGTCAGCGGCGCGTTGCGGGCGACGTCAAGCTCCGCGGGGTCCACGGGGTCGGCGGCCATCACGGTCTCCCATTTCGGCCATTCGGTATTGCCGACCTCGATGGCGATCGGGCCGCCGAGAGTGACGCCGTGCCGGACGCCGGCAAGCATGGTGACCTGGTCTTGTTCGAATTTCATCCGGGCGCCGCGGCCGTAGCCGAGGCGGCGGCGGGCCAGCTGGTCCTGGATGTCTTTCGACGTCACGTGCACACCGGCGACCATGCCTTCGACCACGGCCACCAACGCGCGGCCGTGGGATTCACCAGCTGTGGTCCAACGCAACACGCGTCCCATCTTCCCACGTGGGGTTTAGCCAGCCGAAATCGCGAGGCCGTTCAAGATGCTGGCGATCTCGGCGACGGCCTGCCGGTGGGCGGCCTTCTGGTCGTCGGCGCGGGCGACGATCATCGCGGTCTCGCATAGCGCGCCGTAGAGAAAACTGGCGAGCGGACCGGGCGGGCGGTTGGCGATTCGGCCCGCTTCCACCGCGCGCGAAATGCCGAGTTCCATCATCTCGAGCAGCGGAGCCTCCAGCCGCCGCACTTCTTCCCATCCGAGCGCGGAGAACGCGTCGAGCAGCACGATGCGTTGCACGTCGGCGTCGAGGCACTCGTCCAGGAACGCGCGACAGCCCGCCTGGAACGCGTCCCACGGATCCTTCTTGCGGCCATAGGCCGCCACCACCGGCGTCGCCATCCGCTCGACCTCGCGCGTGAAGACCGCCTCGAAGAGCTGCCGCTTGCCTTCGAAGTGGTGATATACCGCACCCTTCGTCACGTTGGCCCGCGCCGCCACCGCCGAAAGCGACGTGACGTCATAGCCGTCACGCGCGAAGAGTTCACGCGCGGCGTCGACGAGCGCCGTGGTGGTCGCTTCCGTGCGTTCGGCTTGGGTTCGTCTCGCCACCCGCCTCGCCACGGCCTGACCATATCCGGTCGTCATGCCGTCGCCGGCTCCAACGCGATCAGCGGCATCTCGCGGTCGGTGAACCGGGTGTAGTGCTGCGCCTGCGGGTACATTTCGACGAACGCGCGCCAGAGACGCTCGCGTTCAGCGCCTTCAACCACCCGCGGCCGCACACGCATCCGATTGCGGCCGAGGATCACCTGGCCGAATCCGGCCTCCCTGAGGTTGAGCCACCACGCGGGAGTCCTGTCGGCACCCGCGTTCGCGGCGAGAACCACCAGGGCGTCACCGTCACGCAGGTACAGCACGGGTGTGGCGCGCTTCTGCCCGGTTCGACGGCCGACGGTCTCCAGCACCATCACGGGTGCGCCCGCGAACCACCGAGGCAGAACACGGCCGCCCGTCATCGTGTAGAGCCGGGCATGTAGCCGTCCCATCGCCCGCTGGGCTCGCGGCCAGCGGGCGACCACCCGATTCGATCCTTCGGCCAGCCGTGCCTGATCCACGTCAGAGCACCCGGTAGATGCGGTAGTCGATGTGGTTGGGCGACAACACGTTATAGCCCAGTGCCACCACCTCGCTCAGCCAGGTGTAGCGTTCGTCGGCCGTTTCGAACTTCGGCGTGGTCCGTACGTACGTCTGGTCGAACGGCAACACTTCTCCCGCCGCGAGGCGATCCAGGCCGTCGGCGGGAATCTTGATGATGCCGCGGCTTTCGTAGTGGATGAGCGCGCCGTCGTGGGTACGAATCGTGGCGCGGATGTCGGCCCGTCCGACCCCGTCACTGCCGACCAGCAGCCAGTCTCCCCCACCGGGCAGCAGCTCACCACGCAGTTTCGGCCCGTCGATGACGCCACCGGTCGTGATGAACGTCATCCGGTTACCGACAGAAGTCGGAATCGACTGTGCTGGTTGAAGATTCACATGCATGTCGAAGAGGTGCTCGACGGGTAGCGCAGTGACGAGCGGGAGCTGATCGACTGACGTTGCGGTCGCCATCACAGCACCGCGCCCATCGCGGTCTGCAGCTGGACCGCGTCGATGAAAGTGTCTTTGCGGGCGATTTGGCCGTCGGGCGAAACGTCGACGACGTCGAGGCAGTCGAATCGGACGTCACCGGAGATGAGCGCCCAGTCGAGCACCCAGTGGTTTTCGCCGTAGAGCACGCGGTAGGTCTCGAACGAGAATCCCGGGAACCGTTCGAATATCTCGGCGAAGGCTTCGCGCACCGCGTCGCGGCCCTGCACAGGTGCAGTGCCGAGGTGCGTCCAGAACCGGGTGTCGTCAGTGTGCAGCGCGACGATCGCATCGGGATCGCGGGCCTCCCACGCCGCGAAATATCGCTCAGAGATCGCTTTCAAGTCTTGCCGGAGTATTTGCATACCCCGAGTATGCACTAACCTACCGCAGGTATGCAACTGCGATCCGCCGGCTGCTCGGAGGAATGCTTCGCGATTCCTTATCTCCGCGATGAGTTGCGGCCGTGAGTCACGGCGCGGCCTGAGCCGAGGGCGGCGAAGCTGTCGGCGAGGGTGGCCGCCAGCTCGAGGAACGCCTGACGCGTCTGCCGGCTCAACAATTCGAGGTCGATCTCCGAACCCCTGGCCAGGTGGTCGTCGAACGGGATGACGTGCAGCGCGCGCACGCTGGGCAGGAAGTGGCGGGCCAACTGGTTCATATCCAGTCCCAACTCGCCCTGCCGTGACGCGCTGAACACCAGAGTTGCTCCAGGAACCAGATGCGAATAGCCCTGGCGCTCAAGCCAATCGAGGGTGGCCAGGGCGCTGCGTGCCGAGTCGATCGCCGGCGATGCGACGATCACGATCACATCGGCCTCGGCCAGCACGCCGGCCATCGCGGAATGCACCAGCCCCGTACCGCAATCGGTCAGGATGATGTTGTAGAACCGCTGCAGCACCCGCAGCACCCCGCGATAGTCGGCCGCGGAGAACGCATCCGAGGTTGCGGGATCACGCTCGGAGGCGAGGATTTCCAGCCGGCTCGAGTTCTGCGAGGTGTGTCGCCGCATATCGGAGTACCGGACGATGTTGTCGTCGAGCAACACGTCGCGCACGGTCGAATCGGTCTCGTCGGGGCCCCGCTGAGCCAGGGTTCCGAAGTCGGGGTTGGCGTCCATGGCCACCACTCGGTCACCGCGGATTGCGGCCAGGGTGGCGCCGAGTCCAACTGTTGTGGTCGTCTTGCCGACCCCACCCTTCTGAGACAGCACCGCGATGGTGAATGGGCCTCCCCGCACGGGTTGGTTCACCCGATCGATGACCGCTCTGTGCTTGGTTTCCTCTGCGGATTCACCGGGATTCAATCCGGTGGCCCGATGAATCGCCTTGCGCCAACCGGTCTTCGGCGCAGGCCGGCTGCGGATGAGTCCCAACTCTCGATTCGTCGGGGCTTGCGGCCGCGGCCTGTTCGACGCGGCGCTGGTGAACGGCGTCGGCTCAGGCGGATGCAGCGATGCTGGAGCGGGCGCCGGCGACGGCAGGCGGATTGGCCCTGTGTCGGCATCACGGAACGATTGCGTCATGTTCACTTCCGTCCTCAGTTCGGGGCAAGCATGCCGAGCACCTGCTTGAGGGCGGCCTGCATGTCAGGAAGCTCGATGCGCATCAGCTGGGCTTCGTCGAGCTCTTGGAGCGTCGAGCCGTAGCTCTCGGAAAGCCGATACTCGCGTTCTTCTTCGGCGGCCTCGATCACATTGCGCACGAAGCGCCCGTTACCGGCCAGGTCGATGCCGCGTCGCAGCTGACCCGCCGAGTCGAGCGCCTCACTCTGGCACAGGGTGGTGGACGCGGCGACCAGTTCTTCGTACGCGGCCTCCGAGAGTTCGGAGTCGCGTGTTCGCGCGATCAGGCGTCCGATGTCGCCTAACTCCTGCGCGTTGTACGAGCCGAACCGGATTCGCTTCGGAAACCGCGACGCCAGGCCTTCATTGGACGCCAGGAACCGGTCGATCTCGGCGTCATAGCCGGCGATGATGACCACCAACCGGTCGCGGTCGTTTTCCATCCGGGCCAGCAATGTGTCCACCGCCTCGCGCCCGAACGCGTCGCCACCGGACAGTCCGGTCTGGATCAGGGTGTACGCCTCATCGATGAACAGCACGCCGTCCATCGCCGAGTCGATCAGCGAGTTGGTCTTTATCGCGGTGCTACCCAGGTGCTGTCCGACGAAGTCACTGCGCTTGGCCTCGACGACCGCCGGCGTCCGCAACAACCCCAGACCGCAGTAGGTTTGGGCAACGACGCGGGCGATCGTGGTCTTGCCCGTTCCTGGCGGGCCGGTGAACGCCAGGTGCAGCGTGCGGGAGGCGGCGTTGAGGCCTTTGTCGCCACGAACTTTCGCCAGCATCGCCGCCGACTTCAGTTTGGCCACTTGCAGTTTGACGTCCACCAAACCGATCTGGCGGTCCAGCTCCTGTTGCGCCGCGCGGAGGTATTCGTTGCCGCGTTCGGACAGATCGTCACCCATGAGATCTTCGGCACTTGGGGCGCTGGCCGGATCCCATCGATCGGTGCGCGAGTCGATCATCTCTTTGGTCGTGATGATCAACCGGTATTTCGGATCTTTCAGTGCCGCGGCGTTCGCCTCGAACCCCGGCTCCTCGCTGTAGATCCGCTCGAAGATGACGCGCGCCTGTTCCTCATTACCCATCTCGCGCAGTGTCAGACCCTTGCAGAACTCCGCGGCACGACGCGCCGCCGGAATCGGACCCTCGATGGCCTGATCCAGCCTGCGGATGCCTTCACCGAAAAGACCCATCTGCGCGCACGCCGACCCCACCATGAGGTGCGCGCCCGCAGCGACGTACTCGTCGGTGAACGACGCTGAATTGCTCAGTGCGGTCAACACATCCGGCCAGCGCTGCGTCGTGAAATGCAGCACGCCGCGGATGTAGGCGCAGATTTGTGATGACTCCGCATCGCCGCCGGGCATCGCCGCGCGCAGGGTGTCCAGCTCGTCGAGGACCTGCTCGGCTTCGTTGTAGTCGTTGGCGCCGATCATGCTGGCCGCATAGGCAAGCCACATCTCCGTCTTGGTTGCCAACGGATAGTCCAGATACAACCCGGTCTGAAATCGTCCACTCAGCGCGCGCGCCGGAAGCCCGAGTCGGCGCTGCTCACGGAACAACGAGATCTTGCTCGTGCGATACAAGTGATAGATGACCTCCGCGCTGGTGTCGCCGGCGGCGGCCCGACCCAGCCATGCGTCGCACATGTCGGGGTCGTATTCGGTGGCGCGCTTGAACGCCAGCGCCGCGTACGACGTATCCCGCTCGGTCTCCAGCCCATCGATCGGAAGTCCGAGCGACAGCACGCCCGCATCGAACACCCGCTGGGCGTCACTGGTGCCAGTCATCGGCGGCGACCTGTCTCCTCCCTGCGCGGTCGGGCCATGCGGGACGCGCGAGGCTGGACCCCGAGGATCCGATCCGAATGTGCGGTCATTGTGAGTGTTTCGCACATTACTTCCGTCCCGCGAGACGCCGAACGGATGCCCGTGATTGTACTAAGTTTGAAGGTCGCAACATTGTCGATTTCAGTGGCGACCGAACAGCTGCGAGGAGGCCGGACATGCCGCAGCAGCCGGTGCACTCACGTCGTGGAACCATTTCGGTGCTCACCACCGAACGTGGCCTTCCGGTCGCCCTGCGCCTCGACGCCGTCGAGCTGGAGAAACCACCACAGCAGCTCGCGGGCGACATCATGGCCCTGTGCCGGCTGTCGGCCGCGCGCGCGCAGGTCGCGCGCCGCCGTGACCTGGCCGAAAAGGGTTTCAACGCAGCGGTTATCCGCAGCTTGGCGCTGGCCACCGAGGATGACCTGTCCCGGGCCGAGGAAGAGGTCCTTGGCGACGACGACGAGCTGCCGCCGAGCTGGAGGAGGTCGGTGTGACCGGTCTGGCCGACTCGCTGATCGCCCGCATTGTCAAGCAGCGTGACCTGGTGGCCGCCATGGACGAGCACTGCAAGTCCATCTCGGCGCGCGTGACCAGTCGCGACCAGAACGTCAGTGTCGAAGTCGATGGTTTCGGCGCGATGACAGGTTTATGGCTGGGGGCCAACGCTCACAAGCTGGGGCCCGATGCACTGGCCAAGCTCATCGTCGAAACCGCACATGCGGCCGCCCAGGTGGCGGCGGATCGGCAAGGTTTTCTGTCCGAAGAATTCAGCCGCCGTATGACCGAGCTACGGCAGGCGCCCCTAACCCGTTGGGACGGCACCACTTTCGAGCCGCACCAGCCGTAGCATTGCCAAGGCCCCTGCCAGGGTTTGCCGACCTGGTCCTCGCCCGGTGACATAGCAGGTGGCACACGCCAGCCCAGCCCGCACCTACTTGTCCGACTTGTTTGCCGTCCTTCCCAGTAACTGCGCTGGGGTGCAACACTTTTCGCCTTGTCCGTAAACCGCTTCCAACTTCCAGCAAGTTTGCGACCACGGGCCAAGTTACGAACGCGACAACTCCGCACAGACACCAATCGACGCCTTGGATTGTCGTGACCGTAAGTTCGCCATCGTCGTGCATGTCGTCGCAGGCCTCGACACGCATCAACACCCTTGCCACACCGATCATTTCACCGTCGGCTGGCAGGCGGGCAAAGGGTGCGCCTTCCCCGAGTCGATCAACAACGCGAGGTAGTTGGTCGATTAGGACGCGCTGTGTGTCAGCTGAATATTTGCTCAGCAATTTGACCGCGCGTCAATTGTTTGCTCATAAATTTCGCGCAGGCCAATTGCGATGGAAAACAGTTAGCTGTCACCGACCTTCGCCGCTATAGTTTGTTTATCTGGTGCAGATGCAACGCGAGCACCGAGCCGGGAAGGTATTGACACAATGGGTGAGGTTTTTGCCGCCGTTCCCACCGGCATGACAGCGTTCTCCGCCGCCAACGAGGCCGCCTCAGCGGCGATCACGTCGGCCGGATCGGCGGACTCGGCAGCCATGCTCAACTCCGCAGCCGCCGCACTGGGGCCGATCGGAGCGACCTACTTGATGGCGTATGGCCCTGCGCAGTCAAACAATTTGGCGGGCACGCTGCTTGTCGGCGGAGTTCACGCCGGCATCGGCGCCGCCACTGATGCCTCGCAGTCCGCCATCGTCACCTCCGACAGCACCTAGCACGGCGGCACCGATGGCCGCACTTTTGCCTCCGGCACCAGTTAATCCGACTAGCCAGCTAGCTCAGTACATGCCCGGCTACGACCCAGCGCCGGTCATCGCTGCTCACGAGCAGAGTCTGCAAGACTATTTAAATTTGCCAGTAAAGGAAATTCTGGAAAGGCTCGGGTTGCCACCTTTTGCTGACGGAAAGCCTCAGCAAGACCCGCCTCCACCGGAAGCCCAGCCCGACGCCGCGCCGCCACAAGCCAGTCCGATGGACCCGAGCGCGCTGATCAGTCCGGTCACCGACGCGCTAGGCACCTTGGGCAACGGCCTGTTCGACGGTGTCGACCCAACAGCCATGTTGCAGGGCATTTCTCAGGCATTCCAGTCAACCGGTTCCCCGTTGAAGCAGGCATTGGCCTCGGTGGATGACGCGTGGCAGGGCGCCTCCGGTACCAGCGCAGCCACCAAGACGGCCACCGCGATCGCCAACGGAGCTGAGGTCGGTGCTCAATCAGACGCGCTGAAGAGCAGTCTGGCGACCGCAGCGACAGACGTGGGGCAAGCGCGGGTGCGGCTGATCGAAATCATCGCCGAATTCCAGGCCACGTTGGCGGCGATCGGTCCGAACATCATCTTCCCGTGGGGATGGGCCGCCGCAATTGCCGCGGCCAACAAGGCGATCGCGTCGACGGCCGAAGTCATGACGGAACTGCAGACGTCGTTGGGCGCACAGGCAGCCCAGGTAACGGCGGCCGGAGTTCCAGTGGACGTCACCGCCGCCCCGCAATTGGCGGCCTCCTCCGCGGCGTCAAGCCCGTTGTCGAGTTTGGTATCGCCACTGATGCAAATGGCTACCAAGGGCGCCGAGGCGGGGATTCAGGCCGGCACCGGCGCAGCGTCCGCTGCGAGCCAAGCCGCCCAGCAGTCAGCGACCGACCCTGCCGCGGCCGCGGCAGGCGGTATCGCGGGCGCACCGCTCTCCGGTGGCGGGGCCGCCGGCGGCGGCGCAGGGGGTGGCGGTGTCGGTGCTGGCGGAGTTGGCGCGCCGCGATCGATAGCGACGTCAGCCATGGTGCAGCCCGAAACTGCTTCGGCCGCAGGACAATCAGGCGTGCGTGCGGTAACCACCGGCGCGGCCGGGGGCTCTGGCGCCGGCATGATGGGCGGCGCCCCGTACGGCCCGATGGCCGGCCAGGGCGCACACAATTCCTCCCAAAGCCACACGGCTGCGTCGTTCCTGCACACCACCGACCAAGGCGGCGAGATCGTCGGAGATCTCGGCACAGCAGCGCCCCCGGTGCTCGGCGAGGCCGATCCCAACGAGCCTCCGGACGTCGAACTCCGGATCTAGTTATCAGTGAGGAGAACCGTAATGGCCGATAGCGCCGGAATGTCGATCCAACCCGACGAGGTGGCCGAAGTCAGCCGTCAGCTTGACGAGCTCGCCGGTCGCGCACAACGCCTACTGCAGGACGAAGCGGTGAACCTCTCCGTCACCCCCTCCGCACGCGACGAGGTGTCCCAGCGTGTTGCGGCCACTCTCAACGAAGTTCACGCGCAGTTCGGGACCGCGGCCGACAAGGGGCTCGGCGAGATGCGCGAGGCGGCTGCGACATTGCGCGGGCATACGGACAACGTCGTGGCCGCCGAAGAGGACTTCACCGCCTAACGGTCACAACAAGCGTCGACGGGTTTGTTGAGCGGCGAAGGGAGGTCCGAGCGTGGGTTTTACCAACGTCGTGTGGGAATCGCGCAGCACAGAACAGCTGGCGCGTGACCTCACCGACGGGCCGGGCCCTGCCTCCGTTGGCGGAGCCGGCGCAGCTTGGGTCCGGGTGGCCAACGAATTCGCCAATATTTCAACTGATTTCGACAAGCTGGTGACCCGTCTGAGAACGGTGTGGGACAGCCAGGCGTCCACCGCGGCCGTGCGCCGACTTGAAGAATTCGGCAAATGGCTGCAGGCGGTGAGCCTCAACGCGGCCGCCAACGGCCAGCGGGCCGAAGAGGCCGCCGTCGCCAACACCGTGGCTGTGCTGGCCATGCCCAGCGTGTCGGAAGCAGTCGAGGCCAAGGCCGCGCAGGACATGATGGCCTCGCTCGCCGCCTACAACGGCGCCGTGCTGACGGGCACCTTCGCCGAGTTCGACGAAGCGGCAACCGCGGATCAGGCGAACGCCGCGGCGGTCATGACCCAGTATGAGGACGCGGTCTCGCAGCTGGCCCAGCCGTGGGAGCAGCCCCTTCCTCCCGAGGTGTCAAAGGGCAATGCGCTCAAGGCAGAACAGGGCGCGGGCGGCGAGTCCGGCGGAGGTGGCTCTGCAGGCGGTGCTGCGGCCGGTGGCGCAGCGCCCGCGGTTCCGCTGGCGCCGATGACGGCCGCCGAGGTCAAGTCGACCGCCGATCCAAAGCACCTGCAGAAGACGGGATTCGTGTCGGCGTCGGGCGCGGCGGCGGGTAGCGGGATGGGCGGCGCACCCTATGCCCCGTTGGCGGGTATGGCGCGCGGTGATCACCGCGGCGACTACGAGTCCACGCAACCCGCCGCATCGCTCGACGGCGCGGGCGAACCCGGCGCGGGAGTGTCGGATTCGGGACAGCCCTGGCTCCCCGCGGCCGAGCAGAACGATTCGCCGTTCGTGGTGTCCAACGTCAGCTGGGGTCCGGACACCGCGGTGTTCGACGAGCTGGTGGCACCCGAGGGCCCGGCACCCGAGGGCTTCGCCGACGATCCGGGCCGCACGCTCGAACAGGTGGACAACAGCTGGGTGTCTCCCCCTGTGATCGGCGTCGATCGGGAGCTCAAGCTGTGACCGCCACGCTCACACCGCATTTCGCCGTCACCGATGTCGAGATGCAGATCATCGCGTCCCGCCTGGGAATCGACGTATTGCCCATCGTGTTGGGTCTGCGGCCGCGACACCGCACCGAAACCGCCATGACAACGGCCGTCGACCTTGCCACCCGCAGGCTGGCCGAGCGGGGCCTGATCCGCGACGGCGAGATAGCACCGGAACTCGTGCCGGTCATGCGTGCGCTACAACGGCCCGACCGTGAGCTGGCAATGCGTCTGGTCACGCCGGACGGCACAGCCCGGGTCACGGTCGTCCGCCAAGATGCGCAGTGCATCTCGGCGCGCCGGATCGGCAACGAAATCGTCGTCGAAGCGGTGCAAGCACAGGCAACACAGGATCATGCCGCTCGCGCATTGCTACGCCAGCTGCCGGCGTCGCCCTCCGCGGAAATCGAACCGGTCGGTGCGCCACTGGATGCGGTCAGCGATGCGCTGTCGGGCACGCACGACGCAACCCTGTTGTCCGACCGAATCCGAGCGCTGGGTGCGGACGCGCGCACCGCGATGCTGCTCGGCTCGGCGCTCGCTTCCCGACAGGCATTCGCCGAGATCGTGTACTACGTGCTTGATCGTGAAGAGGGCCGTATCTCGCGGCCGCCCACCGCCGTTGGCGTTTTCTACACCAAGCGTGGGCGCATCGTCGGCGCCCCGAGCGCATCCCCTACCGGTCAGTTGTGGACCACGCTCAAGGCGGGCTCCGACCACGCCATCAAGCAAGCCATCGGCCAGCTTGTCGAGCTTTCCACCGAGAGATGGGAGGAGTTCTAGTTCCGTACAGCCCTTAGTTGTGAACTCTCACCAATTCACATGAGGAGAAACTATGACGCTCCATCTGACGCCTCAGGACGCCCAAACCAAGATCCACCAGGTTGACGAGGCGATGTACAACCTGAAGTCGTTGGCCAGCAGGATTCTGGACAGCACCGAAACAATGACCGGCAGCTCGTGGCAGGGCGGCAGGGCGCAGACGTTCCGCGGCATCATGACGCAACACCATGATGACTTCAACTACGTCATCAACCAGCTGCAGCACGTCGCCGAGAAGGGCAAGAGCGACATCCAGACGCTGGTCAGCCACGACACCGACTAAGAATCGAAAGGTCTTGATTATGGACACCATTCGTTACGACTACGGATCCAACTACGCTTCTCTGGACGACATCCAGGGCCGGACCAACGACGCGCAAGCGTTGCGCGACGAAGTGAACAAGGTCTTCAGCGCGCTGTCGGGTGTGTACGAAGGTCAAGCCGCTGCTGCGCTGCAGCAGAAGCACATTGAGATCTCGTCGATGATGGACAGCATCCTCAATGAGATCACCCAAACGCGGTCCGGCGGCAACCAGTCGCAGGAGGACGCCGCGGCGCTTGATTCGCACCTTGCCGGCGGGTTCTAGTACCTCGCGCGTCGAAACTGCGGCCAGCGCCAGGGGTTCCGGCCTTGCGCGCGTGGCCGCAGTTTCGGCATCGGAGAAGGCGGTTCGGCATGATCACCGATGATGTGGCGCCGCTGCGCCACGACGTTGAGCCCTGGTTCATGAGCGGCTTCGACTTCAGATGCATATGGGAAGCCCTTGGTCTTGACCAACTCCCATTTCCGCTCGCATATCGCAACCGGCATCAGACATACATGTCGGAGGTCGAGAGCGCCACGAAGGCCGCGCTCGCCCGCCAGCGTGCGGCTCTCACGCAAAATCGTGTACGCATCCTGGAAGCGATGCGCTACCCCGCCTTCATGATGACCGGGTTCGGCCGAATCGGGCACGGCCCTGACGAACAGCTCTATCGCCTGTTCGGCGTGATCGGGACAACCGGATACTGCGCGGTGATCACGCAAGATCCCAGCGATCAGACGATATTTGGCGAAGACGTCCAGATCATCGGGTGCGTCAACGTGGACTTTCCGCAAGTCGTCGCCGAGGCGTTGCCCGACTACAAGCCCGGGACGAAACCGCGCAAGGATGCGCGAATCGAGGACGAGACGCCGGCGGAGTTCTTCCGCGAGTCGAAGATCACCGCGTCGATACTCCTGGGCGGCTCCGCCGACTTCACGTTGGACTACGAACTCAGAAACGCCAACTATCTGACGCTGGTGAACGTGGCCGACGACGGAGCGTACTTGGTCAACGAAGGCGCGCAGACGTTTCAGATTGTTCCCGCCACGGTCTCGAACCTTCTGGACGCTTTCAAGAAGGTCGAGGAGCTGCAACTGCAGGCGACGGAACGAGTTTCGGCCGCGACATCAGACCGAGGTTTCGATGGCATACCTTAGCGTGGTATCCGCGCATGTGCCTGCCGGCACGGACGCAGGTGGTCGCCCGAAGCATCTGTCGAGTGCACCTTCTGAAATGCTGTCCGTGCACGAAATGGTGGAATTGGCGGCCCGGCAGATCGACCCCAGCGTGCTGTCCGAGGCCGCGGACGGCATGGCCGCATCGTTTCATTGCGGTTCCCTGTATCAGGGCGAACACTTCTGGCCCATACAGAATTCGATTCAGCACACGGTGCTCGGCAAAGCATCTGGCGGTGCTGCCACCGAGATACGGCAGTTCTGTTCCGGCGGGCTCTATGGCGTGATGCTTGCCGATGCGGTGCTCAACGCGGGCTGGGCCGGCGACTACGCGATGGTGACCGGCGGCGATAGCAATTTCTTCTTCGACCGTTATGAATATGCCGCAAGCCCGGCGACCGAGGGCTCGCTGATGGGCGATAGCGCCTTCTGCGCGGTGTTGAACAGGCACGACGGGTTCGCCCGGATATTGTCCGCCGCGGCGCGCTCGCATAATCCCTCGGCCGAAATGATGCGCAGCAGATCAGATCATGGTCTCGACGATCCGTCGTTTCCTGTGCTTCAGGATTGGATTGCCAGGTTCGACGACTATGACCGACGCCATCCGGGACTGGCCGCACACAATGCGATGGCCAGCTTCCAGATCGCGGTCAGCACAGTCACCGACTGCTATCAACGAGTAGGACTCGAGCCCGATGACATCGATTGGTTTGCACCATCATTCATCGAGCCGAGAGACGTCACAGATATGCTCGCGAAGCATGCTCGTCTGCGGCCGACACCGGGCCTCCACTCATTCGCCGGACGATTCGGGCATCTGACGGTGTCGGACTTCTGCGTGAACCTCGCCTACCTGATGAACAACAAGATCGCCAAGGTCGGCGACTTGGTCATGCTGTTCGCAACCGGAAATTTTGTCACGTCGGCAGCGGTGTTGATTCGCATCGAGAAAGAAGTAACCCTGCCGCTCAACGTAGAGATGAGCCGTAAAACCGATCACGACATAGGAGAATCATGACCAGTCCCTGGAGTGGCCTCGACGCCGCCACTGGACAAAAGAAGCTGTACCTGGATCCGGCTGTGGTTCCGGAAGTGAACCAGGCCTTCACGCCTTATGAGGCAAGCCTGCAGCAGCTTATCGACGACGAACTAGACGAGACCACAGGATATTTCGGAACAGACGAGAATCCCCTCGCGAAGCTGCTGGAGAAGGCGTTCAACGCGCGCGGCCAGGTATTGACCGACTACTTGAAGGAACAGCTTTCCCAGGCACAGGATTTCGTCAAGACTGCTCGTGACGCGGCGGCCGCAATGCAGGCCCACGAAAAGCAGTAGCGGTCGATCGCGGACAGGACGTAGCGGATCATGGGCAGCTTTGGAAACTATGTAGGTGCCACAATGGGTGGCGAGTACGACGACTCCTGGGTGACCAACTCCTACTATCCTGAGCGTCAAGCGCTGCTGGGCCCGGATGGCAAATTGATCCAGCTGTCGGACCCCACTGCCCCGATGGATTCCGATCCAAAGAAGTACACACCCAAGAGCGATCTGCTCGGTGAAGTTCCCAACTTGACGTCCGACCACCGGACCAACCAAGAAGTCGACGACGCCCTCCATGGACCCGACGGCTGGAACTGGGAGCGTCGAACCTTCGTCCAGCTTCGCGCCGAAAAGAATGCCCTCAAACCCGCCCAACTCGAGACGCTTGGACGAGGGTGGAAAACCCACGGCGACAACCTCAAGAGGGATTCCGAGGCCTTCAAGAAGTCGGTTCGTAATGTCATTGCCGGAAAGTGGTCGGGTGCAAGCGCGGATGCGGCAGACGCGGCATCCGACCAAGTCACCAAGACGTCGATCTACGATTTCACGCCTTCTTCAGATGCACTCTCGAACCGGCTGACGGTGCTGAAGGACGCCTTCGACAGCATTCAGACCAGATTTCCAGACACTGCGGACGCCGCCCTGATAGACGACGGCAAGTTCAACAAGGACTTGCTCGACCAACGGGTGCGCGAGTTCAACTCGAGGTACCACCTCGACGGTGGTGGTCGTCTGCGAAACAACAGCGACGGTTACGTCGCAGCGTCACAGGCGATCGACGAGATGAATCGGATCAAACGGTCGATCCAGGACTATCAGCTTGCGGTACAACTCTTTCGGGACACGTACAACCCGACCGTGCAAGCGGTCACGGCCAACTTTCCCAACCTTCCTGCGCCGCCGGACATGAAGTACGGGCAGACCGGGCCTGGTCCAAACACGTCCGGTGGCGGCGGCGGCATTGGCGGTGGCGGTGGCGGCATCGGCGGCGGCGGCGGTGGAGGCGGCTCCAAGTTCGGCACCCCACCCATCGGCACTTCAGATTTCAAAGCGCCCGACACCGGCAAGACTTCGCCGCTTTCCAACTTCCAGCTGGACCCGAAAGGCCACGCGTCGACCGACCCGTCCAACACACCGATCGATCCGACGCAAACATCGCTGCCGTCGACGGATCCCACGCAGACAACCGCGCAAGGCCTCAAGTCTGGTCTCGATGCGGCAACGCAGGGCCTGAACTCCGGACTGGGTGCGGCGACCCAGGCGGCGCAACAGGCTGCGCAACAAGCGGCGCAAGGAGCCGCAGGCGCCGCCCAGAAACCGATTTCGCCGTCGCTTCGTGAGGGTGCACTCGGTCTTGGAGACAAGCCCGGCGCATCAAAAGGCATGGGCGGCAGCGCCCCTGGGGGCAGCGGCGTAGGTGGACGCGAACCCTTCGCCCGGTCGACCGCCCAACCCAGCGCATCCGCCTCCCCCGGCGCACGCCCCACTGCGCCAGCGGCGGCCAGTTCCGCTGCGAGTGGTATGGGTGCGGGTATGGGCGCGCCGGGCGGGGGCGGTGCACCCGCGGGGGGTCAGCGGGGAGCCGAAGGTAAGGAGCACAAGGGGAACAAGGCGCTCAGGACACGCAAGAACGGCTCCGACATCGTTGGCGACACCGACGCCGTCGTGCCGGTGCTCGGAGGGGACTCGGCGCCACCGCCCGAAGAGAACCAACCGGCTCCGGCCCGCCGCCGAATTCCGCAGCGAGGCGCCCCCTGGCAGCCCGACTCTGCTGTGCAGACCGCACCGCAGCGCGCGCCGCAGGCGCAACAGCCGGCCACGTCCGATTAGGTGATGGGCCAATAGTCCTGCTGTTCAAGACTATCCGCAGTGTTCCGCAGGCCGTCTGAGTAGTGGTCGAGCAACCCGGTCTTGGCGTCGATCGAACCGTTGACCCAGTCCAACTGCGATCGATAGCCCCGCCCGCCGTTGGCGAACTGGTTGCCGATCTTGTCGTGTCCCCATGCTTCGCCTTCACCGCCGAGAACGTCCTCCAACGACGACAGCACCTCCTTCATGCGGCTGCTGACACCGGCAAGGTATGCCGCGGTCACGCGTAAATCCGCGGGCGAGACACCCAACGGGTCGGCCATCACCAACTCCTCACGATGGGGTAGTCGTCTGCTTCTTGCGGCGCCTGACCAGCAGAACGTAAGCGCGACACCAGATCTCTGATCTCACTCGCGCCGTTCCGCCAGATGTTCTTGGACAAGTGCCAGTGCTTCGACGAGTTGATGTCTGGCCGCATCGTTGCCCACTATTCGGACTCCCCCGAGGCGGTTTCCCCCTCCGCTGTCCGCGCTGCGGCAGCCCGCGCTCCCGCCCTACCGCGAACTGCTCCGGTCGCGGCTGTGCTGGCGGACCCGAGTACAGACACGATGTCGATGTCGTCGCCTGTGGCCAGCGAGCCCGCGACCTTCTTGGCCATCCCGGAGGCGTATCCCACGGCCGCACCCTTCAGCGCCGAATCACCCAGAAGATTCCTGCCAACCAGGCTCACCGTACCTTGAGCGGCACCCCCGATCGCGTTTGCCCTCGCGACCACTCCGACGTGCTGCCAGTCGATGCCCTGCTGGTGCTCATTCGCTCGCTGGACACCTTGGATGAACAGATCCTGGCCGACGGCTTCGGCCATCTCGACGCCTGCTTTCTTGACGATCCTGTGCACCATCGTCTTCGTCATTGCCTCGCCCAGATCGGTCATGATGTCTTTGAGCAGCATCGAAACTGCCTGGCGAATCGCCGCAGATGTGCATCCTTCGATGACGGGGATTTCCGCTGCTGACGCACCAAATGTCACCGATGTCTGGGCAAGTGCCCACGAGATCTCGCACGCGGCGATCGCCAGGGAGGTGAGGATCTGCAACTTGGTGTATTCGATGTTCTTCGCGGTGCCCGCGGCAAGGCTGCCGAGCGCTGTCATCGCCGCTGCAAGCTTGTCGACAGACGCGTCGCCATCGAAGAGCAGCTTGAACTGTTTGTCTGCGGCCTCGGCCGACTGGCCCTGCAGCGCGGACATCGTGCTCGAGCGCACGCGATTCAGCTCGGGTATCAACCCCCACATTTGGTCGGCGTGAGCATGCCACTCCTGGCCGATCCTGTACATGGCATCTTCGTCGCCCTTCGGCCATTCCGAGCCGACCAGGTACGACACCCATTGCAAATAGCCGGGAATCTGAAGCGTCACGCCATCGCCTTGCGCGCGTGTAATGCCATCGAAAACCTTTGGAGCACACCAATTCACGCTATGGCGTCAGATGGGGTCCGGCCATCCGGCGCGGCCTTGTTCGCCAAGAGTTTGGCTACCGGCTAGTTCGAAGTTGATTTGTACCGATGTGTTAAGACGTTGAACCGCAACTACTTCCGCGCGTCAACTGGCGAGCACTCCCGCGAGGCTGAGTTGATTGACAGCGGTGTCGACATCGGCGTCGGGCTTGTCGGCGAATATCGCGTCGACATGCGCCGAAGTTGCGCTGCCGTTGGCGGCCGCGGCAACTAGATCTTCACACTCGTCTTCGCGGTCGGCGCCGGTCACGCCGACCATCGCCGCGACGGTGGATTCCGGCGTCCAGATGGCTGGGACGGGGGCATCGAGTTCGCCGGATGTGTCGGTAGCGCCCCGGTACCATTGGCCGTTCGCCCACCAGTAGCAGAACGTCAACAGGCCGTTACGATTTCGTGTGTTCAGCACGCTGTCGTTGACCCACGCCGGCGCCCCGGCATAGAGGTCGGGCAGCGGTTGAACACCGCTGTAGGCGGCTTGTAGCAGTTCGGAGTTCCATTTCCCGCCGGACAACACTGCGCGATCGCCGGGCAGGAGGTAAAGGGTTGACCCGCTGCGGCGGTCACCCTCAAACCACGCATAACCCGGGAAGATCCGTGGACCCCACTCTGATCCGGCCCCGGCGTACACCGCCGACAACACCGCCCAGCGCGCCCAGAGCTCGCCAAGCGCAGGCAGATCGTCGGTAGGCGTCGCGGCCGTGGCGCCGGCGGCGGCAGCGGCGGCGGCTTGACGAGGGTCACGTCCCTGGGCGCCGGGTCCGGCGACATATCCGGCGAGCCATACCGGAATATGGTCGCGGGGATAGGTTTCCAGGTCCCTGCGGTAATGCTCGGGCGCCAGCAGTTGGTCCTCGGGGAAGGGTTCGTCCCCGTAGTCGTAGTCGACTGTTGTCTCACCGCGGCTGGTGACGGTCAACAGCAGCCGCCACCACGGCCCGGCCGGCAGCCGCGCCGCAACTTCTCGTTGTTGACGAACCAGATCGGCGATCGACTGAGGCACCGGCACCAGTCCTGTTCGGTCTTCGGACCAGAACCGCAACTGGGCGATCTGAGCGGAGACGGTGAACGCGAATTCCGCCGAGAACTCTTCCCACCTGGCCGGACCGAGTTGGGCCAGCTGCTGGACGATCGGCTCGATCAGCCGCGACGCTTCCTGGGCCGTTGCGGCCTCATCGTCGACGGCTTGGCCGTCGCCGTCCTGTCCGTCCACGGTCGTGAAGTCGGCGACCGCCGGTCCGCCTTCGGAAGCGGCGAGGTTGAACTGCCGCTCGAACTCTTGCATGAACTCTGCCTCAGCAGAGGGACCATGCGCACCCTGGGCGGCGAGCTCTTCTGCGGTGAATTCTGCCTCTGCTTGCTGTGGGGGAATCGACGACGACACTTCCGCGATGCGCCCGGAGTCGCCGACCAGAAACACCGACCGTCCGACCGGCATCTCCAGAAACGCCATCGGGTCGCTCTCGTCGACGTCGACGGGCGCATACACACTCCAGCCGGCCTCGAAGCGGTCGGCCTCCAAGCCCTCCGTCGGGTAGTCCAAGCCGCGGGACCGGATCCAATCCGACACCAACGAGATCGCCTGCGTTGCTTCCATCGAGCTTTCCTCCCGTGCGTTCATAACCCTACGACTGTCGCTGTTCGGCTTCGATCTGGTCGGCAAGCGCCGATCGCTCGGCCCGATGGCGAGCAAGCAGCTCAGCACTGTATGCAGTCCAGGCGGCCTCTTGTTCGGCAGTCATTTGAGCACCATTGACCTCGGACTCGACATCGGGATGCGCGTCGAGGAATCCCGTGAACAGCAAACCCATTTCCCGGCTGTGCCGGCGATTCAGCTCAATCCGTCGCGGGTCCATCGTCACTCCTCGCAAAGCGCCAACTGGTCGAACACCACCAAGGCGACTCGCGCCGGATCGTCCGGCGGGTGGACACGCAGGGTGTGGTGTGGGTTCGGCTCATCGTCGAGGATGACAACCTTGTCGATCCCCGCCGGTAAATCGGCAGGCCAATCAATTTCGTCGGTCGGCTCCTCGACGAGGACTTGGGCCAGCCTGCCGCGCAATCCCTTCTGGCCGTAGCGCAGCGGCGTGAGTCGACGGTTCTCGCTCATATCGGGGCTCATGGAGTGTCCTCTTCCGTCAGGTCGGGACCGTCGTCGGGCCCTCGCATGGGCGGTAGTTCCGGTGGATTCTCCGGGTCGATGCCCAGCGATTCGTTGACGCTAGCTCGACTGCGGGTGGCGCTGGTGATGATGGCTTCATAGATCTCGTCGCCGACGCGGCCCTTGGCCCGCTGGCGTTCGACAAGAGCTTCGAAAGTCGGATTGGGTTCATTGGCGGTCAAGTATTCGGCCGTCTCCCGATCCTCCATCAGGGCACGCGTCCAGCTTCGAAGTGAGGCTCGCAAGTCATACAAGGTCCTGGCGCGTTCCTCGAGGTCGACGCCGTCGCGGACAAGTTGCTCGCTGACCTCCCGCATCTTCAGTTCGAATGTGGTGTACACCGTGCGCGTCTCGGTGTTCGACAGGGTGGCCGCCGCGTAATGGCTATGGGTAGCCGTGTGGATGATGGCCTCGTAGACGGCGTCGCCTTCCAGCCCTTTGGCCACGTTGCGGGCAACGAGGTCCTCGAAACCTGGATTGCTTTCATTGGCGGCGAGCCACTCGGCGGCCGGCCGATTGCTCATCAGGTCTCGCGTCCAGGCGCGCAGCGAGCTTCGCAGCTCACACACGATCCGTGCTCGTTCTTCGACGCCGACGCCGTCCCGGAGAAGGCGTTCGTTGTACTCGCGCATCTGCACCTCGAATTGGCTGTAAAGCGAGGTCGTTTCGACGTCTGACAAGGTGCCTGCCGCGTAGTGGCCGTGGGTGGCGGAGTGGATGATCGCTTCGTACACCCCGTCGCCAACGAGGCCCTTCGCCTCGTTGCGGGCGACCAGGTCCTCGAAACTCGGATTGGCCTCCGAAGCCGCGAGGAAATCGGCGACGACCCGGTTGCTCATCATGTCCCGCGTCCGGATCCGAAGAGAATTTCGCAGCTCCGACATGATCCGGGCACGCTGTTCAACACCGACACCGTCGCGGATGAGTTGCTCGTTGTAGTCGCGCATCCGCAGCTCGCCGTCGGCGTATACGGCACGGGCTGCGGCGTCCACGAGGCTGGCAGGAGCATGATCCGGCAGACCCAGCCGACTGACGGGGTCGGGTGACCCCCCGTTCGACGGATCAACCGGGTGGCCCTTGACGTCTCCGATCGCGTCGGCCGCGGCCAGCTGCAGCGGCACGTCGTGCAGCGGATGCACCGCATTGCCGTCGGCATCGAGGTAGCCGACCGCTGTACGGGCGACGGCGTCCTGGCCCCAATGAGGTGGCCAGGGGGTGCGCCCTCCGGTGTGGGAATCGACGAGGTAGATCTTGTCGTCTTCGTTGACTGCCAGATATGCGTGACCGCCCTGGCGTCCACCGCCGTGTGCCCAGCGCGACGTCAGCACCGCCGACGAGCCGTCGCCCAATTCTCGTAACCTTTGAGCCACCTCGTCGAATGTCGCGAATTGAGAACGGGACCCGACCGCTTCAAACAGCGCCCGTGCCGGCACACCGGATGATGTGGGTTCGCCATCGACCCGGAATTCGCGATCGTAGATGGCTGACAATTCGTCGGCGACGAGGTGCGCGCAGTTGAATCCTGTAACCGATACCGCATGTTCACCAGTCGCATGTTGTAGCGAAGCCTCGAACTCGCTGTGCAACAGCACATTCGGCCTGTCGGGCGCGACACCCTGCAAGTACTTGGCGGCGTGCCACATCGTCTCCTTCATGAGTTGAAGGCCCAGCTCGGGCTCGTCGGCCGTCGCGAGGTCGGCCAAGTCAATGGGCTCTGGCAGCCGCGGGTTTCGGGGATCCAATTGCCGGATTGTTTCCTCGAGAACGACCTGGGCATCGGCGCTCACCCAATTCATCAAGCGGCGAGCCGAGTCCTTGATGTTGGCGAGCGAGTCTTGCAGCTTCTGGGGATCCTGATTCCACGTAAAACCTTGGCGTGCCCATGCGAAGCCGCCGTCGAGCTCGGTGCGCAACTCGATGCGATCAACGCCTGAACGGATGTAGTAACTCTCGAGTTGCGAACGGAGCGCCTTGGAGAATCCCTGGTATCTGTACTCGTGGTCCTTGATGTCCACCACATGGGCTTCAACAACGAGGTTCCCACGGGCGTCGCGCAGGAAGTGCTGTTGGAAGAAGCCGATGGTGTTGTCGCCGCTGAGGATGTCACCGCCGATGACAACACCACCGTCGGCGGCTATCGCCCTGAACACGTCTATGCGGTACGGCCCGTACACGCCCGAGAGGTCCTTGCCGAGCTGCTCGATCCTCGCCTCGTCCGTAGCGTTGTCCACCACGCCCGCCAAGGGTTCGGCATACCTGGTATCGACCGGGCGGCTCGTTGGATCCTGGGCGCGGTATTCCTCTTGGTTCGCAGCGGAATTCGGGGCATCAGGGTGGCCCTGAACGTCGCCCACAGCGTCGGCGGCGGCCAACTCGGCGGTGCTACCCCCCAGGGGCTGCACCGCCCGGCCATCGGCGTTCAGGAAACCGACGGCCGTCCGCGACACCGCATCCTCGCCCCAATACGGTGGCCACGGCAACCGCTCACCCGTAAACAGATCCTCGAGGTAGACCCGACCGCCGTCGTATACCGCCAGATATGCGTGGGCGCCTTGAGATTCGCTGCCTGCCCACGTCGACACCACCAGTGCCGCAGGGCCAGGACCACCGGGCCTGCCCGGATCCATTTGCGACAGTAGCTCTTCCACCTCGCGGTAGGAATGGAAGTCGGCGCGGGAGCCGACCGCTTCGAACAATGAGCGCGCCGGAAGACCCGTGCGCGACGGCTCGCCGTCGATGTGGAACTGGAGACCGAACCTCGCCGATAGCCGGTCGACGGCCCACTGCCCGCAATTTTGGTCGGGATGGAGCTGCGCCCGCCAGAGGTACTTGACGTAGTTCACTCCCGAGCCGTCGCCGCTCGACGCCGTGCCCTCAAGCAGTCGACGGCCCAGATCGGGTTCGTCGGTGGTGGCGAGGTTCGCAAGGTCGATGGGCTCCGGTATGCGGGGGTGGCCGGGATCCAATTGGCGCGTGACGTTTTCGAGCACGGTCCTGGCCTCATCGCTGACCGACGAGGCCAGTCGCTCTGCCGATGCCTTGACGTGATCGAGTGACTGTTGGAGCCGGGCCGGATCGGGATCCCAGGTGCCACCGATCTCCGCCGCCGCATGCGCAGCCCTTCCGACGGCGGTGGACGTGACGCGATCAACCCCCGAATGCGTGAAATACGGCTCCAACTCGGAGAACAGCGCCTGGGTAAGCTCCCTGCCACTGAAATTCTCGTCGGTGGAGTGCAGTTCGTAGTGAGCGACGAGATTGCCTTCGTCGTCGCGGTAGAAAGTCCAGGCGACGTCGCCGACGTCTCGTTCTCCGCTGTAGACGGGACCATGAAAGACGACGACTTGTCCGTCTCCTTCGAGGATCTTGCCGTCGAGGGAGACTCCGCTCCCTCTCAATTTGCGCGCCTCCAGCTCGACACGGTGCGCCCCGTAGTTGCCAGACAAATCCTCGGCGAGCTGGCCGGCTCCTGCCGATGACGGACTGTCGACAACCGGACCCAGGGGGTCTGCGTAGCGGGCATCGACACGACGCGTCGTAGCATCCGCGGCGCGGTATTCGGATTGTCGCCGAAGGAAATCCGGGTTGTCGGAGAGGCCCTTGACGTCGCCGATGGCGTCGGCGGCGTGCAACTGCAGCGGAACATCAGACGTAATCGGGTCGACGGGATTGCCGCTGACGTCAAGATATCCCGCTGCCGTGTGGGTGACGGCGTCTTGCCCCCAATGCGGCGGCCAGCCCGAACGCCCGCCGGTATGTGGGTCGTACAGGGCGATCTGTCCGCCGTCGTTGACCGCCAGGTACGCGTGACCGCCCCGTCGTCCGGCGGCCCAGCGCGACGCCAGCACGGCCGATGAACCGTCGCCCAGTGCTCGAAGCCTATCGGCCACCTGGTCGTACGTCGCGAATTCAGACCTCGACCTGACGGCCTCGAACAGCGCCCAGGCCGGAACCCCCGTCCGCGCCCGCGCGGTGGCGACGTGAATGTCACGGCCGTACATCGTCGACAGCTCGCCGGCGACGAGGTGTGCGCAATTCTGCGCGGACGGGCTTGGCCCCCACCCGAACGTGCGCTGCAGCCAAGCCTTGAAACCCGTTGGCGCCTGCGTATGTTCGCTTGCCCGCGGTAGGTACCTGACGAAGTTGACCTTTGTGCCGTCCAGTAGCCGTCCCCCTAAATCGGGCTCTTGTGAGGTGGCGAGGGTCGTCAGGTCGATGATCTCTGGCAGACGCGGATGTTTCGGGTCGAGCTGTTGCACGATGTCGTCAAGCAACGCTTGGGCCTCGTGACTGACGTGAGGTGCCAACCGGCGCACCGAGGCCTTGATTCGGTCCACAGACTCTTGCAGTTTGCGCGGATCCGGGTCCCACACGAAACCCCGCCGGGCCCACGCGACCGTGCCCTTTCCGTGGGACTGCAACTCGATTCGATCGACGCCGGAGTGTACGTAGTAGCGCTCGAGTTCCGCGGTCACGGCCTTGGAGAAGCCCTGACCGCGTAGATGCTCGAACGCTTCCTTGATAACCAGCCCGTTGTGGTACGCGACGAGGTTTCCCTGTGCGTCACGGTCGAAAGACCGTTGGATCGTGCCGATCTCCGTGTCCCCGTGCAGGATCGTCCCCGTCAACAGGACTTCACCGTTGACCGTCTCCCCCTCCAGCTGGATTCGGTACGGCCCGTACATGCCGGAGAGATCCGCGGCCAGCCGGTCGGCGCTGGCCTTCGTCGGGTTGTCGAGGACATCGCTGAGTGGCTCCGCATAGCGGGTATCCACGTGGCGGCTCGCCGCATCCTGCGCGCGGTATTCGGCTTGTCGCCGAAGGAAGTCCGCGTCACCTGGAACGCCCTGTACGCGGCCGACGGCGTCAGCGAGAGCAAGCTCCAGCGGAACGTCAACCGTCAGGGGATTGACCGGATTGCCGTGGGCGGCGAGGTAGCCGACGGCCGTGCGCGACACCGCGTTCTCTCCCCATTGGGGTGGCCAGCCTGAGCGCTGTCCGCTGTGCGGGTCGACGAGGTAGATCTGGCCGCCGTCGTTGACGGCAAGGTAGGCGTGCCCGCCGTGGCGGCCGCCCGCCCAGCGTGACGCCAGCACGGCCGATGAGCCGTCGCCGAGTTGCCTCAGCCTCTCTGCCACATCGGCGTACGTCGCGAATTCAGCTCTGGCGCCGACGGCTTCGAACAGCGACCGCGCCGGTACCCCTGCCCGAGACGGTGTGTCCGCGATGTGGATCTCACGCCCGTACATCGACGACAGTTCGTCGGCGACGAGGTGAGCGCAGTCGCTACCCGAGCGCCATGACGGGTTCCAGATGCGGTGGTCCGATCGCTGTGCGGCGGGTTCGACGGTGCGCCAGCCGTCGACGGTGCGGTGGCGTTCAAGGGTCAGTCCGTCGTGCCTGCCGGCGGCGATCCGGCCGAGGTTGGCCAGCGCCTCACTGCGTTCGTGGGTGGCGGTGTCGGTGTTCAGGTAGTAGGCGTGGTGGGTGCCACCGGTAAGGAGCTGATTTCTTGTCGATGGAAATTCCGCCGTAACGCGTTGAGCACCAAACGATTCCATCGCCGGGTCGATGCCGAGGCCGATCCCGAGGATGCGCCCGGACGACCCCGTGGTTCGGCCGCCAAGCGAGGTGACCAGATCACGCGACGAGGATGCGACGAAGACGTTGTCCGAACCGATTCCGAAATCACTGGCGTGGCGCACCGCGCCTGCGCCGGGCGAGCCGATCAGTGAGACGGTGCTGACTTGGCCCGCAAGCCGGCCGTCGCGCCCGGCGTACCCGGTGGTGGTCGAACCGTACGAGTACCCGAATATGTGATTGCCGGTGAAATGGCCACCGTCGCCGGTCAACGTGTCGCGCACGGCATTGAACGCGGTGATGTCGCTGTAGAGGAGCTCGCCGCCGGTACGTGCCAGCCCGTGGCCGGCCGCGCGCACAAGGCCCCAGCCGCTCGGGGTGTCATAGCCGATCCACGCGATCGAGGCCGCCGACCTCGTCGGGTTCTCCGCAAGTGTTGACTGCAGATGGTTGAGCGCACATTCCGTGTAGAAACCAAAGAGAGAATGGACGGTGGTAGCGACCCCGGGCACATGCCAGGACACCGAATCCGCCGTGTACGGATCCTCACCGAAGCTGAGCACCGCGCGCCCGTCGCCGCCGAACTCCGCCGGATCGAACGCCATCAATAGCGGGCCGTCGACTCCTGCCCGCGCGGCGTCAGCGCTCGCCTTTCGCAGTGCCAGGTCGAGACGGTTGACCCGTTGCAGAAGCTTTCGCTCTGCACGGCTGGTCCTTACACCGTCGTCGATCTTGGATTGCACGTGATCGGCTTGATCCCGAAGTTGCTGCACCACATGGCGATTCGCGGTATCGCGATCAACCGCCGGGACGCCTTCGGCATTGCCGATGTGCTGTGGATAAGTCTCGACAAGGGCTTGACGCTGCTCCGCGGTCAATCCGCTCCACCACGTGGCGTTGTTGCGCGCCCGGGCGCGCGCCTCTTCCATCGACCCGAGCGGGTTACGCAGCTCGTCAGGCCGGACCGGCGGCACCCGGTGAGCCAGCGCATCCTCGGCCACCATGCGGACGGTCTCGGCGTCGGTAACCGCGGGCACATCCAGTGTCGGCGTTGGTGTTTGGCTGCCAGCGGTCTCGGCGTGCAGCATGCTGCCGGTCCGCCCCGGGTGATCGGTGGCGATCCAACCCACGCCCAGATCGCGAGCGAACTGCACATCATTCTGGTCGTTGACCGTCCAGCAGTAAGTGGTCAGCCCGCGCCTGGCGGCGATGTCGACAAGTTCGGGGTTCGCGCGCAGGGCCGCGATCGACGGGCCGATCGCGGTGGCGCCGACGGTAGTAGCCAGATGCCGCGCGGCCGACCCCAGCAGGACGGTCGGTAGCTCCGGAGCCGCGCGGTGCACCCGCCAGATCGCGTCCGGGTAGAAGGAAATCACCGCCACGCGGGATTGGTCCGCCGACGCCGGATTTGCAAGCCCATGGCGCTCCAGCAGCGCGACCAGTTCGCGTTCCAGCCTGCCACCGTGTTCTTTGGCCTCGATGAAAAGGGTGACCGGCCGGTCGTGATCCTTGACCAGTCGCAACAGCTCGTCGAGCGTCAATATCCCGGTGTCGCCCTCGGCTTGTTCCCGGCCGGGATGCTGGCTGCCGAAGTCGAACTGCTGCAGCTCGGCCAGGGTCATCTCACTGACGCGGCCGGTGCCGTTGGATGTGCGATCGATCCGCTTGTCGTGGATGCACACCAATTGGCCGTCTTTGGTGAGGCGGATATCGCATTCGAGGCCGTCTGCACCCTGCCGCAGTGCTTCCCGGTATGCGGCCAAGGTCTGCTCCGGGAATTCATGTGAGGCACCGCGGTGTGCCACCACCATGCTTCCTGCGTCCCGCGGCACCCACAGGCTCGGGCTGGCGTCGGTTGCCAACGTCGAGGAGGCGGTGTGTACGCGACTGCCGGTGAACGGGCGCCCGTCAGTCGTTTCCCGGACGGTGTGGAACGTCGAAAGGTCGCTGTAGAGGGCAAGCTTCGACTTCGACGTGTCGTCGCCGACCCACACGACCGCGGCCGCTGACTGCGTCTGCTCGTGGGCGGCCTGCAGTTGGTCAAGGGCGGGGCGGACGACGGTTCCAAGCTCGTCGACCGTCTGCCTGGCGACATGCCACGACACACTGTCGGCGTGGTATGGGTCTTCGCCGAAGCTGAGTACGGCATGCCCTTTTCCGCCGAACTCCGACGGATCGAGAGCCAGCAGCAGCGGCCGTTCCAACCCCGCCCGCGCGGCGTCAGCGTCCGCCTTGCGCACCGCCAGGTCGAGCTGGTTCACGCGATCCAGGAACGCGCGCTCGGCCGCGCGCGGCCGGCCGAACTCGTCAATCGTGGTCTGCACATGGTCGGCACGTTCCCGAAGCTGCTGCAGGAAAACACGATTCGCAATGTCACGATCTACCGCCGGTATGCCTTCGGCGTTGCCGATCCGGTAGGGATGAGTTTCGATCAGGGCCCGCTGCTGCTCCTCGGTCAACCCGGCCCACCACTCGACGTTGGCGCGCGCCCGCTCCGCGGCCAGTTCTGGGTTGCCCAACGGATTGATCAGCTCGTCCGGCCGAATTCCCCTTTCGGCCAACGCCGCATCCGCCACCACAGCGGATTCGGGCAGGCCGCGAACACGTCCGATCGAACCGGCGGCGCTGAGCTGACGATCGCGGCCCTCATACGGGTTGATGGGATTGCCATGCGGATCGAGGTAGCCGACGGCGGTACGGCGGACGGCGTTTTCACCCCACGCGGGTGGCCATCCTGTCCGCTCCCCACTGTGGGCGTCGATCAGGTAGATATCACCACCGTCGTTGACGGCGAGGTAGGCGTGGCCACCTTGACCGCGAACTCTCCAACGCGAGGCCAGCACGGCCGACGAACCGGGGCCGAGTTCTCGCAGCCTGGCCTCGACCTGTGAATACGTCGCGAATTGTGAGCTCGAACCGACAGCCTCGAAAAGCCTCCAGGCGTGCACACCCCTTGCTGACGGCGCGACGCGGAGGTGGATGTCACGCTCATACCTCGCCGACAACTCATCTGCGACGAGGTGGGCACAGTCGTTGTCGCGCAGAAAGTTTGGATTCCATCGGTGCCGACCGTGGACGGAGTGGTGGACGGTGGGGTCGTCGGCCAGTCGAAGGGGCCGCCCGATGGCGGGTTCGACCGTGTGTTCGCGAAGTCCTCCGCGCAGCGGGCGGGGTCGCTCATCGAGGGTGCGATGGCCCTCGGTGTCCACGCGGTCGGCATGTCCGGCGGCGATACGGCCGAAGTTGGTCAGCGACTCGCTGCGGATGTGCGGGCTGGTCCCCGGGTCCATGTAGGCCCAGTAGAGGCTGTGGGTCATCCGCGAGCCCCGACCCATATGGTCAAGGACGACAGGGAATTCCGCGGTGACACGGCGCGCGCCGAAGGTGTCCATTGCCGGGTCGATGCCCTGACCCATCCTTCGCACGACCCGCCCGAAATCGCCGGGACGCTCACCACCGAGCCCCGTCGTCCTGTCCCGAGACGAGGACGCGACGAACACGTTGTCGCCGATACCGAACTCGCTGGCATTGCGCAGTGGACCGGCACCCGGTGAACCGATCAGTGTGATCGTCTGCACGTGGCCGGCCAGCCGTCCGCCCTGCCCCGCGTGACTGACCGTGGTCGACCCATACGAGTGGGCGAAGACATGGTTACCGCTGAATCGGCTGCCGTTGCCTGCGAACACATCCCGCCCGGTATTGAACGAGGAAATATCGTTGGCGAAGATCTGGCCGCCCTCGCGCGCCATACGTTGCGAGGTAACCCGGGGATCCCAACTGCCCGGCGCCTTGTAACCGATGTAGGTGATCGACGCCGCCGACAGATCCGGGTTCTCCCGCAACGACGACTGCAACTGGTTGAACGCCCGCATCATCATCGGCCGCAGCTTGTCGATCGTCGTCGTCATCCCCGGCACGTACCACGACACCGAATCGGCCGTGTACGGGTCCTCGCCGAAGCTGACGATCGCCCGGCCGTTGCCGCCGAACGCCCGCGGATCAAACGCCAGCAGATACGGGCCACCCACCCCCGCACGCTCGGCATTGCGCCGCATCGAGCGCAAGGCATCTTCGATGCCGTTCATGCGGTCGATGAATGTCTCTTGCCTCCTGTTGAGCGCCACACCGCTTTCGCGCCGAGACACCAGCACGTCGCGATGCGTTAGATACTGCTGCAACACCCGCGAATTCGCCTCATGACGAGCCATCGGTGGGACGCCTGCGGCGCGACCAACCTCGTGCGGGTAGGTCTCGATCAACGCCCGCTGCTGGGCTTCCGACAATCCCTTCCACCACGCGGCGTTCTCCCGGGCCTGCGCGACCACCTCCGCCGTCCGAACCCGCGGATCAACCGGAGTCACCAAATCGGCGGCCGCAATCCCTTTCTCCGCCAACGCCATGTCCGCCACGACCCTGACGGGCACCGGGACCTGCTGGACCTCGCCCGCTGTCGGCAACTCTTCCGGCGTACGAGCCACGTCATCGACAGCGCCGTCTTCGACTCCGGCAGGCGGGGATTCGATGGATTCCACCCGCAGATTGCGGAAGCGCGGATTCCACGGCCGCCTGCGGTCGACGGCATGTGCGGCGGTGGGGTCGTCGGCAAGCCGGAGGCGGCGTCCGATTGCGGGTTCGACGGTGCGCTCGACCGTTCCTGCGCGCAGGCGCCGGGAATGCTCGCCAAGGGTGCGGTGGCCCTCGGTGTCCACGCGGTCGGCGTGCCCGGCCGCGATGCGACCGAAGTTGGTCAGCGACTCACTGCGGATGTGGGGGTTGGTCCCCGGATCCATGTAGGCCCAGTAGAGGCTGTGGGTCATCCGCGAGCCGGCGCCGCGGTGGTCTACGGCAGCGGGGAATTCGGCGGTCACCCGGCGAGCACCGAAAGTGTCCATCGCCGGGTCCAGACCCTGACCCCTACTAGACACAATCCGCCCGAACTCACCGGGTCGCGCACCGCCCAATCCGGTTGTCCCGTCGCGTGACGACGACGCGACGAATACGTTGTCGCCGATCCCGAACTCGCTGGCGTGCCGCAGTGGGCCGGCGCCCGGCGAACCGATCAGCGTGATCGTCTGCACTTCGCCGGCCAGGCGTCCGCCCTGCCCGGCGTGACTGACCGTGGACGACCCATACGAATGAGCGAACACATGGTTACCGCTGAAATGGCTGCCGTCGCCTGCGAAGATGTTGCGGCCCTCGTTGAACGACAACATGTCGCCGGCGAAGATCCGGCCGCCCTCACGCGCCATCCTCTGCGACATGACACTCGGGTCCCAGCTGCCGGGCGCCTCGTAGCCGATGTAGGTGATCGATGCCGCCGACAGATCCGGGTTCTCCCGCAACGTGGACTGAAGCTGGTTGAACGCCCGCATCATCATCGGCCGCAGCTTGTCGATCGTCGTCGTCATCCCCGGCACGTACCACGACACCGAGTCCGCGGTGTAGGGGTCTTCGCCGAAGCTGACGATCGCGCGGCCGTTGCCGCCGAACGCCCGCGGATCAAACGCCAGCAGATACGGGCCACCCACCCCCGCACGCTCGGCATTGCGCTGCATCGACCGCAACGCGGCCTCGATGCCGTTCATGCGGTCGATGAACGCTTCTTGGCTCTTGTTAAGCGCCACACCGTTTTCGCGCCGAGACACCAGCACGTCGCGATGCGTTAGATACTGCTGCAACACCCGCGAATTCGCCTCATGACGAGCCATCGGCGGAATTCCGGCGGCGCTGCCCATCTCGCGCGGATACGTTTCAATCAACGCCTGCTGCTGCGCCTCGGATAGTCCCCTCCACCAGGTGGCATTGTCGTGAGCCTGCGCCACCACCTCGGCCGTCGGAACCCGCGGATCGACGCGGGTCACCAAATCAGCTGCGGCTATTCCCCGGTCCGCCAACGCCAGATCGGCCCGCTCTCGCGGAGTCAGCTGTGGTTCAAGTGGGGCGACGCTTGCGTCGGTATGGGTGGGTTCGGCCCCACGCCATCGCGGATTCCACCGGCGGCGGGCATCGCGATCTCCCGGTGTCTCGGTTTCACCGTCGAGGCGCAGAGGCCGACCTGCTGCCGGTTCGGCGGTGCGTTCCCGGGTCCCGCCGAACAGTCGCCTGGGCCCTACGTCGACAGTGCGATGGCTTTCGGTGTCGACCCGGTCGGCGTGCCCGGCGGCGATCCGCCCGAAGTTGGCCAGCGACTCGCTGCGCAGCGCAGGATCGGAGCCTCGGTCCACGAACCGGTAGTACGCGTTGTGAGTGCCGCGGTTCCTTCGCTGGTCCATCTCCGCGGAGAACTCGGCTGTGACGCGTTGGGCGCCAAAGGATTGCATGGCCGGGTCGATCCCAAGCCCGCGACCGAATATCCGGCCCATCGATCCAGGCGTGCGCCCGCCAAGCGCGGTGAACGGGTCCCGTGACGACGACGCCACATACACGTTGTCCTCGCCGATACCGAACTCGCTGGCATGCCGCAACGGCCCGGCACCCGCTGATCCGGCGAGCGAGATCGTGCGAATGTCGTTGGCGAGCCGTCCATCCCGTCCGGCATAACTAGCAGTGGTGGCTCCGTAGGAATGGGCGAAGATATGGTTACCGCCAAAGTGGCTGCCGTCGTCTGCAAGCGTGTCGCGGACGGTGTTGAACGCGCGGATGTCGCTGTAGAGGATTTTGGCGCCTTCGCGGGCCATCGTGTGGCCTGCAGCGCGGAAAGTCTGCAACCCGCTTGGAGTGTCATAGCCGATCCACGCGATCGACGCCGCCGACACCGAAGCATCCTCTTGCAGGGTGGACTGTAAATGGTTGAGCGCATCGCCCATGCAGTAGCCGAGTTGGTCGACTGTCATCCCCTGCCCGGGAACGTGCCACGAGACCGAAGCCGCCTTGTACGGATCCTCACCGAAGCTGACGACGGCGCGTCCATCCCCGCCGAACGCCCCGGAATCGAAGGCCAGCAGCGTCGGTCCGCCGACACCGGTCTGAGTCGCCAAATCGCTTGCTCTGTCGAGGGCTTGCTGAATGCGGTCCAGGCGTGTCAGCTCCCTGCGCTGGAACCGGGTGAGCCGCTCGCCACGATCACGCCAAGCCTGCAGTTCTCTGCGCTGCTGGTCCAGCGCGTGAGTGTTGGCTTCGTGGCGCGCCGCGGCCGGGATGCCCTCGGCGTTGCCGATCTGATGTGGATAGGTGTCGATGAGGGCGCGCTGCTCGGCGCCCGTCAAACCGGCCCACCATGTGGCATTGTCGCGGGCCCGCTCGCTAGCCGCCTCCATCAGGCCGAGCGGATTGCGTAACTCGTCGGCGCTGTGCACTCCTCGCCGCGCCAACGCCTCGTCTGCCACGTCGTTTTGCGACGCGACGTGGCGCCACCCCTCACCCGGATCGTGGTCGCCGTGATGGGCACCGTCGGCGTCGCCGGGCAAGCCTTGGACGTGGCCGACAGCGGCCGCAGCCGCTAGGTCGCCGGATGAGTCGCGCAGCGGATGTACCGCATTGCCGTCGGAATCCAAATAGCCTACAGCCGTGCGTGATACGGCGCCCTGACCCCACGCGGGTGGCCAGCCGGAGCGCCTGCCGGTGAAGGGGTCCTCCAGGTAGATGTGCCCGCCCTCGTTGACCGCGAGATATGCGTGGCCGCCTCGGTTCGGGCCGCCGGCCCAGCTCGACGTCACGATCGCGGTTGAACCTGGTTCCATATTTCGCAGGACGGCGTCGACGTCGGAGTAGTTCGCGAATTCGGCACGGGAGCCGAAAGTTTCATACAGCACGCGCGCGGGCGCGCCTTCGGATGTCGAGAAAGGCGCAAGCTGAATGGGACGGCCGTACCGGGCCGACAATGCCTGTGCAACACGATCGACGCAGTCTGCGCGGGGCTGCCCGGACCTACTGTCGGCAGTGTCGCCTTGATTCGTGGAAGCCGCAACGGGCGTGTGCGCCTTTTCACCCTCCTGGGTGCTCGGCTGCGCCTTGGCGGCGGTGGTGTCGTGAACGCGGGCAGCGGCCGGTTCGGCCACCCGAGAGGTGGATCCGGACGCGGCGGGGGTTTTCGGAATATCTTGTTGTGCAGTGTTTTTCGCGGATGCGGTATCGGTACCGGTCGTGTGGAGATGGCTGGCTGACGTCGCAGTGGATGGCGCGTGCGGCGTCGGCGTCGATAGCGTATTGGTAGGGACACTGTGTGACCCGGATACCGCGGTCGCGCCCGTCGGCGCCGACGGCGGCGGCTGTGCCGAAGTGGCGGGGTCGGTGACATGTTCGCTATCACTCGGCGGGGCGGTGTCACTCGGCGGCGCAGCGTCGCTCTGCGGGGCGGTGTCACTTTGGGGAACGCCGGCTTCCTCGTTCGTCGTCTCGATCGTGGATTCCGCACCGGCCTCCGCGGGTGCCGCGGTGTCGTTGGGCGTATGGGTATCCGGAACGTGCCCGCTGTCGATCGGCCCGGCCGTCGTGTTGGTGACGCGCTCCGCGGAATCAGGATGTGGAGCGGGCGCCTCCCTGGTGGGATGAGCGTCCGTGCGCGGCTGAGCATCCGGAGACTGGTCGGAGGGATGCGGCGCGGCGCGGGTTGTGCTGTCAGTGGTCGAATTTTGGGTGCCGGTCGGCGGCGTCCGAGCGGGCGACGAATCAGTTTGGGGTGCTGCGCCATTCGTGTGTGTCGCCCTGACAGGCATCGGATTGGCCGCTGGTGAGTCAGATATGCGCGCGCCATCACCATCGTGCAGGGACTGACCGTTGCCGTTGACCGATGACGTATCGGTGTGAGGCTCGGGTTCGGCCCTCGCGGAGTCGCCGGGTTGGGATCCGTCAGGCGGCCTGACGGGTGACGGTTCGGGCGGCATTGGACCATTCGGCGGTGGAGGGCTTGGCGCCGGCGGCTCGGCGTGTGGGTCACCATTTGTCTGGGTTCTGGATCCGTGGGGACTGTGACCGCCCCCGCCCAGGCCGCCGATGCTGGACGTCGCTGAGCCCGCCATGATCGACAACGTGTCGAATTCGCCGCCGACGGACATATTGCCCGCCACGTTTCCCGCGATGCCTGCGCTGAAGAACGTCGTCGTTCCCTTGAGTGCACGGGAGAACGCGGTGCGGCCGGGACCGAGCGAATGCGCAACTGGGACGGCGGTTCCGCCTCCTGCCGCGCCGCCGACGGTGGAGGCGACCGCGGTCTGACGGAACATCGTCGGATCGAAACTGGCGCGGTGTCCTTTGCCGAGTTGAACACCCTCGACGATGCCCTCTTGGGCCAACCCCTGTCCCAGCTCTTGGAACGCTTCCTTGAGACCCTCGTGGAGGAGTCGCTTGATACCGGTCCTGGCCATCATGCCGCGCAGCGTGCCGACGATGCGCCGCAGCATCATCGCCACGATTTGGCGGATGGTCGCATTGGTCGCGGCTTCGATACCGGGTATGGCCGCGGTCGAGGCACCCCAGGTTGGGGCCGCGTTGGCGAGGCACCACCCGATCTCGGCCGCTGCCATGGCCAGGCCGACGATGATCGACAGCTTGCTGTACTCGATCTCCGTACCGAGGTTGCTAGCCCCATCGCCGAGCGCCGCAATCCCGTCGGCGAGCTTGTCCACCGCGTATTCGCCACCGAACAGCAGAGCAAACTGTTCAACTGCCGCCACCGCGGTTTCGCCGGACAACACCGAGATTGTCTCTTGGCGAACGCGATTCAGTTCAGGGATCAGGCTGACGAGATCCTCAGCGGCCGAACTGTAGTGGTCGCCGATGCGAAACATGCCATTTTCGCTACCTTGCGGCCACTCGCCTCCGGCAAGATATGACACCCACTGGAGGCCGGGCGGAATCTCAATGTCCATGGGTCACCGGCGTGGCCGTGTGCCGCACCATGGCGTCGAAGTCAGGCCTGGTCTTGCTGTTCGAAGGAATCAGCCGCGCCCTTCAGGCCGCGCGAGTAGTAGTCGAGCAGGCCCGTCTTGGCGTCGACGGAACCATCCATCCAAGCCAGCTGCGACAGGTAGCCACCATCGCCGTCGGCGAACTGTTCGCCGATCTTGTCATCGCCCCATTTGGCTCCCTCACCGTCGAGGTTGCCTCTCAGCCTCGACAACACGTCCTTCATCCGGGAGCTCACGTCCTTGAGGTGTTGCGCAGTGGCGCGCAGTTCGGGCGGAGTGACCCCCAGTGGTTCGGTCATCGGTTCATCTCCTCACGGTCGGGAATGTGCTGTCCTCGGAGACATCCCCTTGGTCGGCGTCGTGCTGATGCGGTGGCGCCGCTGGATCGGGTGGGGGCCACGCCGGCACCAGATCGCGCAGATCCGGTGCACCTTCGACGATGTCGGACAGTGATGGAAACCGCTTCCGACGCTCATTGATGGGGGCCAGCATCTCGGTCGCTCGCAGGGCTACGTCGCGGGCGGCCGACTGGGCTGCTTCGGTGATGTGGTCAGCGAGTTCGTCGAACTCGAACTCATCGAGGTATGCGTCGTCGATAACGGTCTTGATGACGTGGCCTGCAGCGTTGACCGTCACCTCGACCATGCCGTCGGCGACGGCGACCATCGCCGTGAGCTCCGCTTGCCGCTTCTGCACGCCCGCGATATCGGCCAGCTGTTCCTGAACCAGCGCCAACACCTCGGTCATTTCGTGCCGCAGCGCGTCATTGCTCAAGATGCCTCACCTCATCGAAGCTGCGGTAGATCGCTGCGCTCCGCAAGGACCCCTCAGGCCTTGCGGACAACGGTCGCGTGCCACCTCAGACGTTACGTGGTGTCTTGCTGAGGATACAGCCTTGTTCACAATAAATTCAGTATCGAACCTGTTGTGCTGCAGGCAATTTCGATCGTCACGTCGTTAATTTACGTTTGCTCGCAAACTAGCTGGCAAGCTCACCAGGGTGATCGTCAGACATCCTGCTGGCGCGTCATTGCCGGTGGCGTCCACCCCGCAACCGGGGGAACTTCTCCGCCACCGCACCGGCCAGCTCCAAATACGCTTGGAAAGTGGCCGGATTCAGCAAATCGAAGTCGATGTCAGCGCCTTCGGCTAGATGCGGGTCGAACGGGATGTGATGGATGGAGCGGCAGCGTGCTTCGAAATGCTCGTGGACCTTGTCGAGCTTCATTGCTGCCGATCCGGGACGGGACGAACTCAACACCACGTGCGCCTCCCGCACCAGCGCCGAATGGCCGTGCTGCATCAACCAGTCCAGCGTCGCCGATGCGCTGCGCGCGGCGTCCATGGCCGGTGAACTGACCAGGACGATGGCGTGTGCCAGATCCAGCACTCCGGCCATCGCGGAATGCATGATGCCGGTCCCGCAGTCGGTCAGGATGATGTTGTAGTAGTGCCGCAGAATGTCGATGGTGCGCCGGTAGTCGGCCTCCCCGAACACCTCCGACACCGCGGGTTCTTGTTCGCTCGCGAGCACTTCCAGGCGGCTGCTCGCCATCCGCGTATGGCTTCGGACGTCGGCGTACCGGTTGATATTCGGGTCCGATAACAGGTCACGCACGGTGGACTCGGTCGACGAGTCTTTGACCCGCTCCGCGAGCGTGCCACGGTCCGGGTTGGCGTCGACGGCGATGACGCGGTCCGAGCGCACCAGCGCCATGGCTGATCCCAGACCCAGTGTGGTGGTGGTCTTTCCGACGCCACCCTTGATCGACAGCACGGCGATGCGGAAGTCACCGGCGATGGGCTGGCGAATCTGGGCGAGCAGGTCTTCCTTGTCACGCTGCTTGCGCGACTCGCCGGGGTTGATGCGTCCGCCGCTGGCGCGGTGCAGCGCGCGGCGCCAGCCTCGCTGCGGTGTGCTTCGCGTGCGGCCGGCGACCTCGGCTTCATCGATTGGGGGCGGCGGGATCCGATACCCGGGCGGTGACCCGACGTTCGCGGGCGGTGGCGGCAGCCAACCCGGCGGTGGCGGCAGCCAGCCCGGCGGAGGTGGCGGCGGCAGCGGTCCTTGTGACCATGCTGGAGGTAATCCATACTGCTCCGGGCTCGGCTGCCACTCCCCTTGTGCCGGTGGCGATTCGGCGGGTTCGTCATCCTCGGCGGCGTCGAATTCGTGGCCGGGATGGCGTGTGTGCCTTTCTTCTTCCTCGTCGAATCGCCGTCCGATGTCTCGTGGGACTGCCGCGCTGGACACCTGCCATGGAGGGGGTGGCAGTCGACGCGCCGCCGACGGTTTGGCCGGTGGCGTTTCGGCGTCATCGGATGACTCGCCGTTCTCGGCCGGCCCGGCTCGTCGGGCAGCCATCCGCTCCTGCAGGGCCGCGGCACGCGCCTCGACTTCGTCGAGGTCACTCGGTGGCTTAGGCTCCGGCATCATCTCAGTCTCCGATCGTAGGTAGCATTCAGCGGCCGCGCCGCCGCTGGGCAACGGCGAGCGCCGCGGCGGCCGCCATCAGCGCAACGCTCACCGCGGTGACACCGAAGACGATCGCGCGCGCCCGCGCGTTGCCGGGATCTGGTCGTGGCGGTCCGCTGATCGGGGTGCCCGCATCGACGCGCGGGCCGCTGTTCGCGGGCGCCAGTTGGTAAGTCAGCGCGGCGATCGGATCCACCACCCCGTAGCCGGTGGCCAGATTGGGACCGTTATCCGGGGTGTGTGCTGTCCGCTTGATCACGTCCATCACCTGGACCGCGGTCAGCTCGGGGAACCGCGACCTGACCAACGCCACCACGCCTGATACGAACGGCGCCGCAAAGCTGGTGCCGTTCAACGGCACCATGCCCTGCTGACCGAGCTGGGCGTTGCTCAACCCGGGACCGTTGGCATCCAGCGAGGTGACCTGCTCGCCCGGCGCGGCCACCGCGACCCACGGCCCGTGCAAACTGAACTCGGCTGGCTCCGCAGTCGGGGTCACCGCACCGACGGTCAACACGTAATCGTCGAACCACGCCGGGCTGGCGATGGTGCCGACGGTGTCCCAGGCCCGCTCCATCGGCTGGTTGGGATCCGTCATCACATTCTGCGCATTGCACATGCTTTGCTTATTGAAGTTGCCTGCCGCGGCTACCACCACCACATTTCGCTCGAAGGCGTAGCGCACCGCACGGCCGACGGCCGCATCGTCCAACCCCGCGGCCACCGGCGCACATGCGACCTCGGACAGGTTGATCACGGTCGCACCGAGATCCACGGCCCTCGTGATCGCCAACGCCAAGGTCTGCGTGTTGCCGTAGCCGGTCGACGTCGCGTTCGGGTCGTCGTTTGTATTCGCTCCGATACCGGCAACGTCGAATGCCCCGCTGTTCTGCCTGATCGACAGGATGGTTGCGTCTGGAGCTACCCCCGCGAAACTGTCGTCGGCCGACGGGGCCGCCGCGATGATCCCGGCAACAAGGGTTCCATGAGCATCGCAGTCCTGCAGCCCGTCGCCGTTGGAAACGTAGTCTCCGCCGGGCTCCAACGCGGGCAGCCGCGGATGACGATTCACACCCGTGTCGATGACCGCGACTTTCTGTCCGGCGCCGCGGGAGAATCGCCACGCCGCGCGGTAGTCGAGCATCGCGTCCGCGCTCGTCTGCTTGGTGAAATCGGTGGCGGGCAGCACGCCCGTCGGTATGCCGCAGATCGCCTTCAGCTCGGTCGGCTGGGGAGGCCCGACTGGCCCCGCTGGCGGCGGACCAGGGTCGATGACCGGCGGAGTGATCGCGATTGCGGCCGGAGGCGCAAATAGACTCGTCGCGGCCGCCACTAAAACGACCCCGCCGACAGCCGCGCAGCGCCGCACGGCGTTCACCACGGCCCCAGTCGGTCGTACATACCAAGAGGCCAAAATGCCAGCGGGACAAGAGATGCCACTGCGACGTAGTCCACGTACGCGGCCGCTGTCGCCGCCCATCCGCGCGGGTGGCCGTGGCTGACGACGACGCCGGCGAGGCTCGCCAACGCCGCAACGGTTACCAACACGACAACCCCGGTCAGCCGCAGCGGCTCGGAGCCGGTTTGCGCTAGCAGGCAGGCCGCCAGTAACAGTGCCGTGGCCGGTCCGGCCAGCGCGGCACGCTCGATCCATGTCGAGGCATGGCGACTGCGCGTGGCCAGCACAGCCGCGCACGCAAGCGCAAATATGAAGGCCGACAATTCGGTTCGGGTGTGCAGCAGCACCGTCGCGCCCGCCACCACGACTGCCGCCAAGCCGGCCTGCAGTCCGGCTTGGGTCAGCGCCGCTGTCCGCACCCGGGCCCACACCTCCTCGGCGCTTGGCATCGCGGTACCGGAGTTGGTCGGCGCCGCGGACGTGAACGGGTCGTCGAATCGCCGATCCTTGTGCGCCGCTGACGGATCCGGCGCTGGCGCGGGAAGTCGTGCCAGCCGGCTGGTGAGCGTCGGAAGAGCGAGGCACCCCAGCACGGCGATCGTCGTCGTAACCGCCGCGATCACCTCGACGGGCCCCCCGAGCACGCGGCTCAGCAGGGCCAGCCCCCCGAACGCGAACACCACCGCGGCTGCGATGTAGGCAAAATGACCCGCACCGATCAGCCGGTAGTACGCACCGGTAAGAGTGAGCAGAATTGCGCAGGCGACCGACAAACCGCCTGTGCCGAACGGTGCCGCAAGCACCCATGCGAGCGCCGCGGTTATCGCAAGTGCCGGCCAGCCCGCGGCGGTGGCGATATCGGTCTGATTCATAACTCTTCGCACCACCGCCGCGCCGGCTATCAGGGCGAGCGCGGTGAACGCCGCACCGATGACCATCACTGTGCGGTGTGCCGAGAGTGCGTCGGTCATGAGGAAGACCACCCAGACGGCCGCGCACAGCCACAGTCCCACGAATGCCATCGCCTTGGCAGCGGACGCATTCCACGCGGCGTAGGCAGCTCTGTTGAGCCGCGCGGCCGCGTCGACGACGTCGTCGTGGAGCATCGGCGGCGATAACGCGGGCCGTGCCGTGATGCGTAACAGTTCTCCGTTGGAGATACCCGCGGCGCGCAAGGTCTCGTCGGGGGTCAGCACCCCGCCGCCGTCGATGCGGCTGAGCACCCAGTATGTGCGGCGCTCATCGCGGTCGGTGACGTCCGCGGAATCACTATCGCGATTCGCCTTGCGCGACCCGATCAGTTCCGCAAGCTCCGGCAGGAAAGCGGCCACCGGGACGTCCGCGGGCAGGGCGACGTCGAGCTGGGTGCGCCCGCCGAGCACGGACACCCTGACTACTTCTGGGGCCGCGGAAACCACCTGCACGGTGCGGAGCTCGCTGACCCCGGTCATAGGTCGGGCATTCGGGAAAGCTGGATTATGCCGCTCTTCATGCTGCGGGAAACCAGCATCCCGCGACCGGGAGGCATCGCGGTGGCCTTGTACCCGCCGAACAGTGCGCCTTCCTCCTTGCTGCCGCTCATCACTAAACCGTTGCAGGACAGGTCTTTTAGCCGCCCGATGAACGGGTCCATCATCGCCCGGCCCGCTCCCCCGCTGCGCCGGGTCACGATCACGCGCAGCCCGATGTCGCGGGCCTGGGGCAGATACTCCACCAGTGGGCCAAGCGGGTGGTTCAGCGAGCCGCCGCCGATGAGGTCGTAGTCGTCGATCATCACGAACAGCTCAGGTCCCGACCACCACGACCGCTCTTTGAGCTGCTGCTGGGTGATGTCGTTGGGCGGCAGCCGGTCCCGCAGGGCGCCGGCAAGCGCCGTCATCAGCTCCGCACACGACTGGGGCGCGGTGGCGTAGCCGCCGAGGTATTCGTCGGCGACGACGCCCAACAGCGATCGCCGGAAATCGACGAGGATGATCTTGACTTCGGTGGGCGTGGCGTTCTCCATCACGCCGGCGGCGATGTTGCGCAGCAGACCCGTCTTGCCGCATTCGCCGTCGGCGAATGCAACCAGATGTGGTTGTGCGTCGAAATCGACGACGACGGGCGCCAACTCGTCCTCGTTGATCCCGATGGCTATCCGAGACTTCGTGACCAGCCCGGCCCGCTCGGCCGTGCGCACCACGACATCGCGGTCGACGTTGTACGGAAGCATCCGCACCCGCGGCGCCTCACGGCCGTCGTAGTGCGCACGCACCGACTCGACCGCGGCGGCCACGCCGGCAGGCAGGTCGTCGACGCCCGAACTGGAATCCAGCCGCGGCAGCGCAATCAGAATGTGCAGCTTCTCGGAGTTGATGCCACGGCCCGGCTTGCCTATCGGCACCAATTCGGCTGAGCGACGGCCGACTTCGCTGTCGATCGGATCGCCCAACCGTAGCTCGATCCGGGTGCCCAACATGTCCTTGACCGCGGGCCGGATCTCCATCCAGCGGGACGCGGAGATGACCAGGTGCACGCCGTAGGACAGGCCTTGGATGGCCAGCGACTGCAACGTCTGCTCGAGGACCTCGAAATCGCTTCTGATCGAGGCCCATCCGTCGACGACCAGCACGACGTCACCGAAGTTGTCTTGGCTCAACGGATCCTGAGCGGCCACGTCTGGCGGCGCCGCAGCCAACTCCGCCTTGCGTTGCCGGAAGTCACGCATCGATTCGATGCCGAGTTCACGGAATCGCTCTTCACGGGCCCGCAACACACCCGCCACTTCGGCGACCGTGCGCCGGATTGCGTCTGAGTCCATTCGTCCCGCGACCCCGCCGACATGCGGCAGCTTCGACAGGCTCGTCAACGTGCCGCCGCCGAAATCCAGGCAATAGAACTGCAATTGCTCTGGCGTGTGCGTGGCGGCGGCGGCCATGACCAGTGTGCGCAGCGCGGTGGACTTACCTGACTGCGGCCCGCCGACGACGGCGACGTTGCCCTGCGCACCGGAAAGGTCGACGGTCAGCACGTCGCGGCGTTGGTCATAGGGCCGGTCAACGACACCGATCGGCATCCACAGTTGCCCGTTGACGTTCTGCAGGGCTTGCCATTCCGCGTCGGGCAACAAGTCGTTGACCGCGGGACTCTCGTCCAGCGGCGGCAACCACACTTCGTGTGCGGGACGACCGTGGCCCCGAAGGCGGCTCACCACCACGTCGAGCAATGTGGTCTTCGTCGGCCCGGCAGGCTGCGCAGGTTCTGATTCGTCGAGGTGCAATTCGGGCAGCAGCGCCGGTGCGGGATCCTTCTTGACGACCGCGGCGGTGAAGAGCTTGGGCGCGAGCGCGCCCAGCTGGGTGGCGCGCCCGGTCCGCGAGGACGTCCGCGGCTTGACATACTCACCCGAGACATAGCTGGTGTTGAATCGAATCGGTTCTGACGCATCGCATTTCAGGAATGCTGAGCCAGGAACGCTGGGCAGATGGTAAGCGTCGGGCACACCAAGCACGCTGCGTGATTCGCCCGCCGAGAACGTCTTGAGCCCGATGCGGTAGGACAGATGGGAGTCCAAACCGCGCAGCTTGCCCTCTTCGAGTCGCTGCGAGGCGAGCAGCAGATGAATGTGCAGCGACCTGCCGAGGCGTCCGATCATCACGAATAGCTCGGCGAAATCGGGCTTTTGCGAAAGCAATTCCGAGAACTCGTCGACCACGATGAACAAAGCGGGCAGCGGTTGCAGGTCGGCACCGTTGGCGCGGGCCCGTTCGTATTCGGTGACGTTCGTGAAATTCCCTGCGGCGCGCAGCAGTTCCTGGCGACGGTTCATCTCACCGGCAAGCGCATCGCGCATCCGGTCGACCATCGTCAGCTCGTCCTCGAGGTTGGTGATGATCGCCGCGATGTGTGCGACGCCCTCCAGCCCGAGGAACGTCGCACCACCCTTGAAGTCGACGAGCACCAGGTTGAGCGTCTCCGGTGAATGGGAGGTGACCATCGACAACACCAGAGTCCGCAGGAACTCGGATTTGCCCGAACCCGTTGCGCCGATGCACAAACCGTGGGGACCCATGCCGCCCTCGGCGGACTCCTTGATGTCGAGCTCGAGGGGCTGACCAGTCGGCGTGACACCGATCGGGACCCGCAGCCGTTCACGTGGCGACCGCGGTCGCCACACCTGTTCCGGGACGATTTCGGCGGCGTCGGGAATCTTCAACAACGACATCAGCCCCGGATCCGCCGACCTGGAATCAGCCTCGAGGCTGACGATGTGGGCGGCATTGGCGGGACGGAATCTACCGATTCGCCGCGCGGTCGTCTCGGCTTCGGCGATCGTGATCGCGTCGGGCGTGGCGAACCGTTCGACGCCGGCCGCGGTGCGGGCCGCGACGTCGTCGCCCTCCACCACCAACTGCAAACTACGCCGCGCCATCGCACCGTCGCGGGGGCCGTTGAGGTCGAGCACCGTCACGCTGTCCAGCCCGGCGTCGGTGACCAACCGCTCGTCGCCCGTGACGTATCCGTCGTCGAGAACCACGACCAGTTGCCGCAGGCCCGGGGTCGGCTGCGCGTTGCGGGAGAACCTGCCGCGCTCGGCAAGCTCGGCCGCAAGGGATGTCTCCAGCAACTCCAGCGTGGGGAACAGCAGGCGCATGGACCCCATCCCGTCGCGGACGGCGGCGTGCTGCGCGTGCGGCAGCCATTTGACCCAGCTCCAGTTCTCACCGTCGGGGTTCGCCGTCACCACCGCGACCTGCACATGGTCGGGCCCGTGAAACGCACACAGTTCCAGCACCATTGCGCGGACCAGCTGCTGCACCAGCTTGCGCTCGCCCTCGAATGTGACGGTCGGGAAGGCCCGCAACGACACGGCCGTCGGCAACGCGTGCACAACCGAATGTGTCTTGACGAACCGCCGCAACGCCACCGTTGACACCGGCTCGAGGTCCTCGGGTGGGCCGGTCTCGGGCGCAAGCAGCCGCGTCGCCAGACGGTGCGTTCCGACCCCGACGCGCACGTGGCAGTAATCCGGGTCGGTCGGCCGGCGTTCCCACATGCGGCGGGTGCCGACCACGTCGGCCAGCGCGCGCGGATCGGGGTGGCTCCACTCCAGCGCGGTGCGCTGCTGACTGCCGGTCTCGTCGGCCTCATCACGCAGATTCGCTAAGTAGCTGAAGTAGTCCTTGCGCTCTTCGTTGAGTTCAGCGGCGGCCTTGCCGGTACGCCCACCTCCACCCATGAACATGCCGGTCATCGACATAAGCATCATCATCGGGAAGATCAGGAACATGGGGTTTTTGGTCAGATCGCGACCGCCGACCGTGACCATCAGCGCGATCATGCCGATAACCGCGACGATCATGACGAACGGCATCAGCCGCATCACGAGGTTGCCAGGGATAGCCCGCGGAACCTCCGGTGGCGCAGCGAGATTGACTTCGCCACCCGGCATTCGCGGCGGCGCCACCCGGAGGCGGCGCACAAAGCCCTGCGTGCTCAACCGTCACTCCCCGACAAATTCCGAGACCAACGTTGCGGCTGCGCTGGGTATTGTCCTGGGTAATGTCATTGCCGAGCAATCCTTTTGCGCAGGAGAACGACTGAGTTTGACTGTACCGCCGTCCTTGTCGGGTCTGGATTCCGATGCAGACTCCGAACATGAGCTGAGCCGATTGACTCTGGTTGTCGGCGGCCTCAGCATAGATGTCGGTCTGCCCGCCAACGTCTCTATCTCGGAATACATCCATGACGTCATCGATATAGCGAACGAACAGAGCGCTACGCGAGAGTCGTTCGCAGATATCGTTTTTGACGAGTCCGAAAACAAGTGGACGCTGGCCAGGCTTGGCGAGGAACCGATCGACCCCATCCGCTCACTGAGCGAGGCCGGCATCTTCGACGGCGACTTGCTGATGATCCAGGAGGTCGACCGGCCGATCAGCCCGCTGTTGTTCGACGACGTCGACGACACCGCACCACATGACGAATCGACGGCCGTGTCCTGGGTGGCCCGCAATGCCACGACCTTGGCGTGCTTCGGCGTTGGTCTGGCAGCCACCGTCACGCTGGGTGTATCGCTGCCACGCTGGGCCGGTGATGCAGTTGTGCCTGCCGCGGTACTCGCAATCGGAGTGCTCGGCATGGTCATCGCCTGCGCAATGGGGTATCGCCCCGACGCGGCGCGGCGCTCAGCGTGGGTGGCCGCCGTCGCCACGCCGCTGTTGTTCGCCGGTGCGCTTTACGTGGTACCCGACGGATTCGGTGCCACATCCTTGCCGATGGCGTTCGCCCTGACGGCGCTGAGTTCGCTGCTGGTGCTGCTGATCTCGGGGTCCGGCCGGGCATTTCACACGGGCGTGATCAGCGCATGCCTGTTCGGAGGCGTGAGCGCGACGGCCATGGTGTTGTGGCAGCCGCCTCCACGAACGGTGGGTGCATCGCTGGCGACGGTTGCCGTCATCGTCGTCTACCTGGCGCCACGCGTGACGATCCTGCTGTCGAAGTTGCCGATCCCACGCGTCCCGACGGCCGGCGAACCACTCGACGACATCGAGACGCAGGGAGGCACCACCGTCGAAGGGGTCAACGCGGTCGGCAAGCAGATCATCCCGACCGAGGAGGGCTTGATCAGCCGGGTGCGACGGGCCAACGAGTATCTCACCGGCATTCTCGTTGCCGCCGCGCTTGCTGCGGTCGTCGGTAGCTATCTCGCCGTCGATGTGAGCAATGGATTCTTCTGGCAGGGAACGGCATTCGCAATAGCCGTGGCAACGGTGCTTTGTCTTCGCGGGCGGTCCCACCACGACTTGGTTCAATCGGCCACTCTGATCGGCAGCGGGCTGGTCATCGCCGTGGCAGTCATCGCAAAGACAGGGCTCAATCTGGACGGCTGGCAGCTGCGCGCTGCCGTGACAATGATCGCGCTGACGATGCTCGTCGTCGCCTGTGGCCTCGTCGCGCCCAGGCTTGAGTTCTCACCGGTCATGCGGCGCCGGGTCGAGATCCTGGAGTACCTCGCCGTCGCGTCGCTGTTCCCGTTGTGTTTCTGGATAGTTCGGCTCTACGCGTTCTTCCGCGAACTACGGATCTAACTCTGCTGCCCTGGCACGGCGACGCTCTTCGGATCTGGGGCCATCCCGTCATGGGCCACCAACGCGGCCTCCTGCGACAGTTCGGGCCCCGGTGGCAATAGCGACAGCACCGGCCAAGGCGCGACCTGTGGAGCGTCGGATTTCCCGTCGGGTGATTTCGCGCCGACCAGGCCGAGTGCCGTCGCAGTCGGCAAATCCTTGACGTGGTAACGCAATCCGGTGTCGGACACGTAGAACAGCGGCCCCGTCGACCGGCTCTCCGGTTCGACGCCCGTGGCCTGCACGTACTCGCCCGCGCCCGGCGTCATGTAGACCGAGTCCACGCCTGGGCCGTTGCCGTCGGCGGTGGCCAGTTGCACCGCGTCGGCACCGGCGGGCACGGGCAGCCGCGACCCGGTCAGCAGCCGCACCGTGGCCTGCGCCGCGCCGTTGGAGCGCTGCCATCCCATGCACACCACTCGATCGGGGTTCGGCGACACGATCTGTGGCGACACCGTCGGATAGTGATCGACCGGCAGCCGATGCAGGATCGGCACTGACGCAACGACGGCTGGAGCGATTTCACGCGCCGTCGCGCGGGCGGTGTCCGGCTCGCCGTAACGGATGACGTCGGCCGTCGCCGGTGAAATGGGCTGCAATCCGTCACGCAGCACGACGTACAGCTGCTCCCCGCGCGAATCGACGGTCTTGACGATCGATCCGCTCGGGTAGTCGGGCCCCAACGAACTCGGCTCACCCACACCGTCGATCGCCACCGGCGTGATGGCCTCGACAAGGGGAAACGCGTTCAGGAACCCGACTGACACCGGCCGCAGCGGTGCGCCCTGCAGGTGAAGACCGTTGATTACCACGGGATCCGACAGCTCGATGGGTGCGCGGACGCCGTTGTAGATGAGGTATGTGGTGCCACCGACCTCGGTCAGGATCGCCTGCGCGGACTCGGCCGCGCGGATGTTGCCGTCGAGCACCGGATCGTTGGCCAGCACCGTGGTCTGCAGTGAGGCCGCGCCCACCGTTTCGGTGACGTCGGGTGTCTGGAGGGTGTCGCAGACCGTCCACGACGACCTCGACAGGTCGTCCCCGCCGCGGATGCTGGTCGGCGCGCCGACGATGCCCACCATGGGACCGCGCGGAAGCGCGTTGAGGAATTTGTCGTCGACGTCTTTGGGATTGTCGTTCTTCCCGACGATCAGCCTGGCCGACGCCAGGTTCAGCACCGGATGCACACGGTCGCCGATCCGAACGAACGCCGCTCCGCTGGACTTGCTCATCAGAATCTGCGCATCGCCCAGGTTTGGTGCGGGTTTGAAGAAAGCCATCACACCACAGGCGCCGGTGATCAGGACTGCGATCACCAAACCCACGATCAACGCCCGCATCTGGCCACGCATCGGGTCGTGGATCATCCGTGAGTCGCCCCGGATGAGTGCGTGCTCCAGCCGCCGGATCAAAAACCGGTAGCCGTTGACCTGCGCCCGCGTGGTAACTTGCGCTGGCATGGCCGTAGGGTATCGCACGATCACTGAAACGCGCTGTGCCCGTTGCCCTTCGCAGCAAACAAGATGACCACTGTCTCGAGCGCACGCCAACAGGCCGGCCAGCTACGCGCCACCATAAGCATTGGCGCCAGCCGATTCTTGCCCCTGACCGACCTGCTCGTGCTCGAGATCGTGGTTGCCACAGGCGTCATCGCCGCGCTGTATCTAGGCGTTCCTGGCTGGCAGGGCGGCGCTGTCGGTTTAGCGGTGGCTTTGCTGCTCGTGACGCGAGTGCGTGGCACGTCGTTGCCGCGGTTCATCGGAATGCGCTGTGGCTACCTGTGGGACCGGCGCCGGCGAGGTCGTGCACCCGAGGCCGCAGAGCCGTTCGACGTGCCGATCGCCGACGGCGCGCAGATCGGATTCCGCTGGGACGGCGCGTCGCTGTTGTCGCTCATCCGGATCGACGAGAACCCCCAGGCGCTGACCGTCCTGGAACCCGGCATGACGGTCTCCGGTGAAACGGTGCCGGTGCAGGCGCTCGTCGACTGCCTGCGCCAGTTCGACATCACCCTCGACTCCATCGACGTCATCAGCCATGGCGCGCGCTCATTGGGCCATACGGCGGTCGCCGCCGTATACGACGCCGTACTCGGGCCCCTGCCTGCCATCGCGCATCGCAATGTGTGGATCGCCGTGCGTTTCGACCCGTCGAGATGCGCCGACGCCGTCCGGAGACGGGGCGGTGGCCGCGACGGCATCTTGCGCACGGCCACCACGGCCACCCGACGCGTCGCGAACCGGCTGACCGAAGCGGGACTGCGTCCGCGGATACTTTCGGCCAGCGGCATCGCGCACGCGACGAACCAACTCAGCGACGGAGCCAACCTCGCCACTGTCGAGGAGACATGGGAGACATGCCGCGACGGCCAATTCCGGCTGTGCAGCTTCGCCGTCGAGCCCGACATGCTGACCACGGCGGGCCTTGGCGTGCTGTGGACGATTCCCAGCTACTCCACGACGGTGTGCCTGACCTTGCGCGACCACGACGATGACCTGATCAAGGTCCGCGGGCTCGCCCGCTTCGACAGCGACATCTCCGTACCCGTCGACCTGCCCGGCCTGGTTCACTTGCGCGGCCATCAATTTTCGGCGCTGGCGTCCAGCCTGCCGATACCGCAACCGACCCGACCGCTGGCGCACTGGGCCTTCGGCCGTCGCGACTCCGGTCTGCATGACCTCGCGGTGCCCGCATCGGGATGCGGCCAGGTGATCGGCGCCGACGAGGCCGCCCGGGCCGTCGCACTGCCGTTGTTCGGTGCGAATCTCCACCGGGTGGAGATCTGCGGCACTCTGCACCTCGCCCAGCAGGCAGTGCTGCGCTCGCTGGCGCTCGGCGCGCGGGTGCTGGTGCACACCAGGCGGCCCGCCCTGTGGCGGGACATGGTCGAGCAGGTCGGCGACCAAGACCTGTTGTGGGTCACGGACTTCAACCGCGGCGCCATCCAGGCCGGTGCGGACCGCAACTACTCGGTGGAGATGTTCGACGGTGTCGCGGAACGATCGGTGCGCGCCGGCGTCACCATCATGGCGGTCGCCCCGCCGAACTCGCCGGTATCGGCCGACGCCGACGTGGCTCTCGAGTTGCTGTCGCTCGAGGACGCCACCGTAAAGGTCAGCACAAGGGCGGGGTCAGCGATCGTCAATATGGTCGCTACGGACGACGAGATGCGCTACCTCAAGGCATCGGCCGACACCATCGACTGATCGGTGCCGGTGCGCTAGCGTGTGATGGTGGTGTATTCGCCAGGCAACCGCGACTACCACTCGGCCTACCAGCCCAGTACATCCGGGCGTGTGGATGCCGAAAGTCGGTTACCGCGAAGCCTTTTCATTGCCGTGGTGGTCCTCGGTCTGGCCACCTACGGGGCAAGCTTCGGCCCTGTCGCCGACGGCGTCGGAGCTACCGGATGGTTTGTTCGGTTTGCCGCGCTGGCCGCCTTGTGCGCAGGGTTCGGGATGCTGGCCAATCAGTCACCCCCCTCGCTGGTGATCGCCGTGCTGGCGGCGATGGGATTGTTGGACGCACTGTCGAGCGTGCGGTCGGCCGGGGACCCTGGATGGGCGCTGATCCTGATACTGGTGCTCAACGCGCTGCAGGCCATCGCGGCTCTGGCCGCATTGTTGTTGGGCCCCAAGGCCGCTACCGGCACCGCCGCCGCCGGCTACGAGGCCTACGTTGACTACTACAACCAGGCCGTGCGGAATTACTACAACCAGCAAACGCAGGCGACGTCGCCAGAACGGTCCCAGCGCGCCGGCTACGGCCAGGCTCACGCCGACGCGCAGGCGACGCAGCGGGTACAGCGCGCCCAACGACCTTCTCAACAAGGCGATTACGCCGACCTGGAGTACTCAGATCCTCGCACCGCGCAGGATCACGACTCCGACGGCTCGGCCGCCGCGGGACCGATCGGGATTCCCAGCATCGGTCACGCGAGCGCACAAGCGGACCGACCCCACCGGGAGTCCGAACAGTCGACCTGGCCCTCCTCACCGTCCTGAGTCGGGGTCACATCACCGCGAGCGCGATGGCGGTTGCGGTGGCCACGCACATCGACGGGCCGTGGGGCACGGTCTGCGCCGACCGGCGCAACACCGCGACCACGGCCCATCCCGCGCTCAGCAGAGGCGCACCGAGCGCGGCCAGCAGCCACACGTCGCTGCCGAATGATGCGGTCAGCGCGCCGATCCCGATTGCGAGCTTGACATCGCCTGCGCCCATCGCCGTCGGCGAAATCAGGTGCACGAGTACGTAGATCGCGAACAGCGCCAACGCGCCAAGTAACGCTGACGTGCCGCGCGCATGCAGCGTGGCCGTCGCGAGGATCACCGCCGCGCCGGGCATCGTCAGCCAGTTGGGGAGCCGTCGGTCACGGATGTCGTAGAAGCTCAGCGCCGCCAGCCACGCCAGCACGCAAACGCCGGCCACCCCCGCCCCCATGTATGGACATTAACCTCGTTTCCGTGCACCGACGGTCACCAATCGGTGTAGTGGCACGCGACTAGAGGCCGACCGCGGCCCTCATCGCCTCCTTGGGCGCGGGCAGGCCCGTGAATTGCTCCACCTGGGCGTAGGCCTGGTTCAGCAGCATCTGCAGGCCGCTGATCACCCGACCACCTGCGGCCTCGACCGCCGCGGCGAGCGGGGTCGGCCACGGATCGTAGATCGCGTCGAGCAGCAACGGCGTGGTCGCCAGTGTTGTGACGTGCTGGGCCGCAACGTCGGAGGGCAAGGTGCTCACCACCACGTCGACGTCGGCGATCGGCGTGCCCAGTTCTATCCAGCGGATGTCAACGCCGACGCGATTGCCGAGATCCAGCAGCGGTGCCGCTTTGTCAGGGTTGCGGGCGACGATCGAAATATCGTGCACGCCAAGCTCTGCGAGCCCGACGACGGCTGCGGGCGCCGTACCCCCGGAGCCGAGCACCGCGGCCCGTCCCGACACCTCGCTGAGCGCACCGGTCACACCGTCGATGTCGGTGTTGTCGGCTCGCCAGCCGGCAGGTGTGCGCACCAGGGTGTTGGCCGATCCGACCAATTCCGCACGCACTGTGCGTTCGTCGGCGAACCGCAACGCCGCGAATTTAGCGGGCATCGTCACGGACACGCCCACCCACTCCGGCCCGAAACCACTTACCAGCCCGGGTAATTCGGCGGCTGTGCACTCGATCCGCTCGTAGGTCCACCCGTCAAGGCCGAGCGCCCGATATGCGGCCAGATGCAGCTGCGGGGACCGGGAATGCGCGATCGGCGATCCCAGCACCGCCGCCTTGCGGGGCCTATCGTGCCGAGTCGAGGACACCGTTGTGTCTGGCCAGTTCGATGTTCGCGAGATGCTGCTGGTAATCGCGCGTGAACAGCGTCGTGCCCTGCAAATCGATGGTGACGAAGTACAGCCAATCCCCCGCCGCGGGCTGTTCGGCGGCCGCTAGCGCAGGCGCTCCCGGCGAGCAGATGGGGGTGGCGGGTAGGCCCGGCCGGACATAGGTGTTCCACGGCGTGTGCTGGGCACGGTCGGCGTCGGTTGTGGCCACCTCGATGCGGTCCAGCGGATAGTTCACCGTCGAGTCGAATTCCAGATTTCTGTTCTCGGCCAACCGGTTGTAGATGACCCGCGCGACCTTGGAAAAGTCATCGGGCTTGGATTCGCGCTGCACCAGCGACCCGACCGTCAGAATCTGGTATGGCGACATGTTCATCGCTTTGGCCGTATCCAGCAGGCCGCCCTGAGCGTATTGCGTTGCGCTGGTGCCGATCAGAGTCGACAGGATGTCCTGCGGCGACGCGGATGGATCGATGTTCCACGTACCGGGAGCGATCAGCCCCTCCAGCCGCCGATGGTCGTTACCGAGCGCACCGACTGCATTCATGGCCCAGTCGGGAACCGAAAGCTCGGACGGCGCAGTGCTACCCGCCGTCTTGCGCAGATCGTCCACCGTCACGCAGTGGCGATCGCCGTCGAGGTTCACGCACGTCGCACGCGATATCAGGCTGAAGATGCCCTCGGTGACCGCGTTGGTCTTGACGTCCTGGATGTCGTCGAGTTGGCGTCCCTCAGGGATCACCAGCTTGCCGACGCGATTCTGCGGATCGGCAAGTCGCTCAACGGCATTCGACGCCGGAATCTCGGTACGAACCTTGTAATAGCCGGGCTGGATGGCCGAGATCGCCGTATTGCCCTCCGCTGCGTCGACGAACGCCGAGACCGTCGCGACCACCTTGTGCTCCTGCAGCGTCTTGCCGATCGCGGTGGTGGAATCGCCGTCGTGGATCTGGATGACGACGTCGTTGACGCCGTCGCCGGAATAGTCGTTGCCCGAACCGAACAGCGAGTGCCACAGCTTCGAGCCCATGAACACCGCGCCCACCACGACCACGATCAACATGGCCAGCACGAAGCCGCGACCGATGCGCCGCTTGCGTTGATTACGCGCCTGCCGTATCCGGTCTGCGCGCGTCGTCCGGCGCCGTGGCGGTCCCACCGCCACGGGATTTGCGCGGTCTCGACCCCAATTGTCAGCCATCCCCGACCTCTCCGTGCCCGGCCATGGCCGCGCGCCGCTGGTCCAGCCAGTTCTGCAAGATTCCTACTGCAGCGGCCTGATCGATCATTGACCGCTGTCCCTTGGCACGCACGCCGGCCTCCCGCAGGGAGCGTTGTGCGGCCACAGTCGTTAGTCGTTCGTCGGCCAAGCGCACCGGTGTCGGTGCGATGCGCCGGGCCAACTGGTCGGCAAGCTCAATCGCGTCGCGGGCGGAGGCACCCGACCGGTCAGCGAGGGTGCGCGGGAGGCCCACCACCACTTCAACCGCCTCCATGTCGTTGACCAGCTGCGTCAGCCGGCGCATGTGTTTGTCTGTCCGGTCGCGTCGCACGGTCTCCACCGGCGTGGCCAGGATCCCGTCGGGGTCGCTGCTTGCCACTCCGATGCGGACCGAGCCCACGTCGATGCCGAGCCGTCGTCCCCGTCCTGGGTCAGGGGGTTGAAGTGAACCTCCTGGCCGATCAGGTAGACGGTCGTCGGTATGGTCCACGGGCTAACTCCGGCCTAGTTCTGCGCGCAACGCGGCCAATGCCGCGTCGATGCCCGCCGCCCCCTTACCGGAACCCTGTGCCAGATCGGCCTTGCCGCCCCCGCGACCATTGACCGCCGCACCCAACTGCTTCACCAACTCGTTGGCCCGCAGACCGAGGTCCTGCGCGGCCGGGTTCACCGCCACCACGAACGGCACGGTGTCGTTCTCGCCTTCGGCGATCAACGCGACGACGGCCGGGTCGCTGCCCAGCTTGCCTCGGATGTCGCCGACGAGCGTGCGCAGATCCGCCGCCGACATCCCGCCGGCCATCCGCTGCGCCACGACACGGACCTTACCGATCTGCTCGGAGCCGGCGGCAGCATTTGCGGCGGCTGCCCGCGCGTTCGCCAGCCGCATGCGGTCGAGTTCCTTCTCGGCGGCGCGCAGCCGCTCGACCAGATTGGCCACCCGCGCCGGAACCTCTTCGGACGGCACCTTCAACGACGACGCCAGACCCGCCATCAGCGCGCGTTCCCTTGCCAAATGGCGGAATGAGTCCAGGCCGACATAGGCTTCGACTCGGCGTACACCCGAGCCGACAGACGACTCGCCAAGGATCGTGACGGGTCCAATCTGCGCGGAACTCTCGACGTGTGTACCGCCGCACAGCTCCAATGAGAACGGCCCGCCGATCTCGACCACCCGAACCTCGTCGGGATAGTTCTCACCGAAGAGCGCCATCGCGCCCATCGCCTTGGCCTTGTCCAGCTCGGTGGTGAAGCTGTGCACCTCGAAATCGGCCTCCACAGCTTCGTTGGTGACCTCTTCGATCTGCGTCCGCTGGTCGTCGCTCAGCGGACCCTGCCAGTTGAAGTCGAATCGCAGATATCCCGGCCGGTTCAGCGAGCCGGCCTGAACGGCGTTGGGCCCCAGCACTTGTCGTAGCGCCGCATGCACCATGTGGGTGCCGGAGTGGCCCTGTGTAGCCCCGTGGCGCCAGCGCGGGTCAACGGCCGCGACGACGGTGTCACCCTCGACGAATTCGCCGGACTCGACGTTGACGCGGTGTGCCCAAAGGGTTTTGGCGATCTTCTGCACATCGCTCACCGCGGCCTTGGCCGAGGCCGAAGCCCCGGCGCCGGTGATGCTTCCCTCGTCGGCGATCTGCCCGCCGGACTCGGCGTAGAACGGCGTGCGGTCGAGGATCAGCTCGACGCGCTGCTGGGCGCCATCACGCCCGGCGTGGGCCACCACCGGTACCCGCTTGCCGTCCACGAAGATGCCGAGAATCTTTGCCTCGGAAGTCAATTCGTTGAAGCCGGTGAACTCCGTCGGGCCGGCGTCGACGAGCTCCCGGTACTCCGAGAGGTCCGCGTGCGCCTGTTTACGAGCGGCGGCGTCGGCCTTGGCGCGCTGACGCTGCTCGGCCATCAGCGCACGGAAGCCGTCCTCGTCCACCGACAAATCGGCTTCGGCGGCCATCTCGAGAGTCAGCTCGATCGGGAAACCATAGGTGTCGTGCAGTGTGAATGCGTCGTGGCCCGACAACTTGTCGGATCCCGAAGCCTTTGTCGCGCGCGCAGCATCGTCGAACAGCCGCGAACCCGAGGAGAGCGTGCGGTTGAATGCGGTCTCCTCTGCGACGGCGATGCGCTGAATCCGGTCGAAGTCAGCCACGAGTTCGGGATACGACGGGCCCATCGCGTCGCGCACCGTCACCATCAGGTCACCCATGATCGGCTCGTCGACGCCCAGCAGTTTGGCCGCCCGGATGATCCGGCGCAGTAACCGACGCAACACATAGCCTCGGCCCTCGTTGCCGGGGCTCACTCCGTCGCCGATCAGGATCGCCGCGGTGCGGCTGTGGTCGGCGATGATCCGGTAGCGGACGTCGTCCCCGTGGTTGCCTTTGTCATAACCACGTGGAGCCCGCGCGGCCACGGTGTCGATGACGGGGCGCAGCAAGTCGGTCTCGTAGACGTTGTGCACACCCTGCAGCAGGAACGCCACACGCTCGATGCCCATGCCGGTGTCGATGTTCTTGCGCGGCAGCGGGCCGAGGATCTCGTAGCCCTCCTTGGCCGGGCCTTCCCCGCGCTCGTTCTGCATGAACACGAGATTCCAGATCTCGATGTAGCGGTCCTCGTTGGCAACTGGACCGCCGTCGACACCGAATTCCGGGCCGCGGTCGTAGTAGATCTCCGATGACGGGCCGCACGGTCCCGGGATGCCCATCGACCAGTAGTTGTCGGCCATGCCACGGCGCTGAATCCGCTCAGCAGGCAGCCCTGCGACGTCCTGCCATAGCCCGACGGCTTCGTCGTCGTCCAAATAGACTGTGGCCCAGAGCCTCTCGGGATCGAGCCCGTAGCCACCATCTGCGACCGGATTGGTCAGCAGCGTCCACGCCAGCTCGATCGCCCGGCGTTTGAAGTAGTCGCCGAAGGAGAAGTTCCCGGCCATCTGGAAGAACGTGTTGTGCCGGGTGGTGATGCCGACCTCGTCGATGTCGGGTGTGCGGATGCACTTCTGGATGCTCGTCGCCGTCGCGTAGGGCGGCGTGCGCTGACCCAGGAAGTACGGCACGAACTGCACCATGCCGGCGTTGACGAACAGCAGATTGGGGTCGTCGAGGATCACCGAGGCACTGGGCACCTCGGTGTGGCCCGCCTTCACGAAATGATCGAGGAAACGCTTCCTGATCTCGTGTGTCTGCACGTCGTTTTAGTCCTTGTGTCTGTTCAATACCTGCGTTTATTCGACCGCACTACAGTACCGGTCGCGGTTGGCGCACTAAAAAGTCAACGAACCGGCGCGGCGTCCAGTGCCGGGTCAAGCATCAATAAAGCTCAGCCGTACTTTGCGTTGGGGATTGTCCCTGTTCAGATCGACCAGGACCACGCTCTGCCATGTGCCAAGTAGCGGTTGACCCCCTTGCACCGGCACCGTCACCGACGGCGCCACCAGCGCGGGCAGCACGTGATCCGCGCCATGGCCCGGCGAGCCGTGGGCGTGCCGGTAGCGGTCGTCGCGGGGCAGCAGTCGTTCGAGAACGTCGACGAGGTCGTCGTCGGATCCGGCTCCGGTTTCGATGATCGCGACCCCGGCCGTGGCGTGCGGAACGAACACGTTCAGCAGTCCGTCACCGCGGTCGGCGCAGAACTTTCGCACCGGGTCGGTCAGGTCGACGATCCGGCTGCGCGCCGTGTCGATGTCGAGCACGTCGGTGTCCACGACTCCAGGGTACGGACGACTCATTTGCGCTGGGAAAGACCCCATTTGCGGTGCGCAAGTATCCGTTGAAACCCCCGGTCAGCAAGAGGAAGCTAAGAAATGCTCGGTGGCGCCGCCGGGGCGCCGCCCCGATGCAAGGGGGTGGGTTGAGTGCACGCACGCTCGACCACAATTCAGGCGCAAACCTCGTCGATCGACGACGGAATTGCCTACATGCGCGACGATCTGATGCGCGAACTCGAGAACGTCGACGGCTACGTCGGGATCTCGCTATTGGTTGACCGAGAGTCCGGTCGCTGCATCATCACCGCCGCTTACGAGACGGAAGACGCGATGCACGCATCTGCGGACAAGGCGGACCAGCTTCGCAGCCAAGCGGCAGAGAGGTTCGGCGGCAGCGTCGAAAAAATCGAAGAGTGGGAGATCGGCGTCCTGCACCGCGACCACCAATCGCACGAAGGCGCGTGCGTACGGGCGACGTGGATACGGATGCCGTCGGACCACACCGACCGAGCCGTCGAGTTTTACAAGGACTCCGTCCTGCCGTCCCTCGAGGACCTCGAAGGGTTCTGCAGCGCCAGTCTGCTGATCAACCGCTCGTCCGGTCGCGGTGTGTCGTCGGCGACGTTCGACAGCCGCGAAGCCATGGATCGCAACCGGGACAAGGCGACCGAATTGCGCAACGCCCGGACCAGAGAACTGGGCGCTGACGTGGTCGATGTCGGCGAGTACGAGTTGGCCCTGGCTCATCTGCGGGTACCCGAGATGGTCTGATTCCGGCCGGTCCCTCCTCCGACCGCCGAGCCCACCCCGGATTTACGCGAGCGTTTATTCCAGGGCGGGCAGGGGTATGTCAGAGCCAGCCATACACCCTTGGAGGAGAAATGACCATCACCGGCGCTATCAGTGCAATTCTCATCGGCATCGTCGTCGGCGTAATCGGCCGACTGCTCGTCCCGGGTAGGCAGCCCATCGGGTGGTTGATCACGATCGGCGTCGGCATCATTTCGGCCTTCATCGGCACCGCGATCGCTCGCGCACTGGGCATCCCGACCGCCACCGCGGGCGTCGACTGGCTGGAACTTCTGGTGCAGGTCATCGTCGCGGCGATCGGCGTGGCTTTGGTCTCGGCGCTGATGGGTCGACGGACCGGCATGATGGGCCGGAGGCGTTCGCGCCTCATGCGCTGACCTGAGATACCCCCGGCGATCCCGGCTGGCACCCCGCCAGCCGGGATCCCTTTTGTGTGCAGGTGGTCAGGCGCGCGCCTCGGCCAGCCGCGCACAGTGAGCCGTCGTTTCTTGGAACGTCGCTTTCAGGCGATTGCCGAGTAGCCGGGCCACAGCGCCTGCGAGAGGCCCGCTCAGAGTCGCGCGCTCGGTGATGACGGTTCCGTCCGCAGCGGACTCGATGACGTGGTCGATGGTTACCGTCAACCCGGGATTCCTGGCCACCCCGATCCACAAGTTGGGCGGTTGGATTCGGGTCACCTTCGATGTCAAGGGCAGATTGCCCTTCACATGTGTGGTGATCTTCGCGCCGACTGCGAAATCGCCGTCGATCTTCGCCGACCGGATCGGGCCGCCGGGCCAGATGGTCGGATTAGTTCACACCGCCCACACCGCCTCGGGCGACGCCGTGCTGGTGCTCTGGCCCTCGAAGGAGGGAGGACGTCCGCTCATTCCTCGAGCATGGCACTGGCCAATGACTGGATCAGCAGTTTCGCCGACGGACGCGGGCTGACGTTTGCGATATCACGAAGTTGTTCGAAACGGTTTGTCCGGTAAGCGAACCGGCACCACGACCGCCTCAAGCGTCCAGTCCATCACAGGGTTGCCAGCAGCTCGTCGAGCTTCTCGTAGCCCTCTGTCATACCGCCCTCCATGCCCGAGGACAGCAGGGCATCACGGGCTTCGACGTTCGGGCAGATTGACCGCCCCCGCAGCCGGCTGCGACCACCGCCGAGGTCCTCGAACCACATGTATTCGATGTTGACGTTGTCGGGGGCGCCCTCGAATTCGAATGTCTGGATGATCAATTCGTTGTCGCGCACCGTGTGGAACACACCGTTGAAGCGGAACTCGCCGCGCTCCGCCTTGTGCACATAGCGGTAGCCGCCATGGCTCTTGAAGTCCCACTCCTCGATCGTCATCTCGAGGTCGCGCGGCCCGAGCCACTGCCTCATCAATTCCGGATCGGCGTGCGCCCGGAACAGCGCCTCCACCGGTGCGTCGAACTCTCGGGTGAACTCCATGGCCAGCGTGTCCACTGGTGCGTGCAGGTCCAGTGCGTTTGTCATTGTTCGTTTCCTCCCGTGTTGTTGTCGGTCATGCCCGCCAGCAGGGCGTCCAGCCGGCGGTAGTTGCGTTCGGCGTCAAGCCGATACCGGTCGATCCATGCAGTCAGTCGCTCCAGCGCGGCCGCGTCCAGATGGACCGGCCGTCGCTGCGCATCGCGGGTCCGGGTGACCAGCCCCGCCTGCTCGAGCACCTGAATGTGTTTGGACACCGCCTGTTTCGTGATGTCGAACGGCGCGGCGAGCTCGTTGACCGTGGCCGGTCCGCGGGACAGCCGTGCCACGATGGCCCGCCGAACCGGGTCGGCCAACGCCATGAAGGCGCGGTCCAGCCAGTCGTCTGCATCCCCATCACTTCCCAATTATCAACCTTGTATTTGATCAATGAGTTGGTTGACTACCAACGTAGAAGGCGATGTGGCGGCTGTCAAGGGTCCCTCTCATCGAGAGTTACGTTTTACAGAAGATGTTCGAGTGGGAGCCTGCAGAACGTAACTTTCGCGGTCAGCGCTTCTTGCGGATGATGGCGCGCAGTTTGTCCAGCCGGCTTGTGATCTCCCGTTCGGCACCGTGGCTGGTGGGCCGGTAGTAGTCCACACCGACGATCTCGTCGGGCGGATACTGTTGTGCCACAACGCCATCCGGATCGTCATGCGCGTACTTGTATCCGATCGCGTTGCCCAGCGCATTCGCCCCGGAGTAGTGCCCATCGCGCAGATGAGAAGGAACCAGGCCGGCCTTGCCCGCCTTGATGTCGCCCATGGCCGCGCCCAAGGCGGTCGTTACAGCGTTGGACTTCGGCGCTGTGGCCAGATGCACGGTGGCATGGGCCAGCGTCAGCTGGGCCTCGGGCATACCGATCAGCTGCACCGTCTGCGCTGCGGCCACGGCGGTCAGCAGCGCCGTCGGATCGGCCATCCCGATGTCCTCGCTGGCCAGGATCATCAGCCGGCGCGCCACGAACCGGGGGTCCTCCCCCGCCACCAGCATGCGGGCCAGGTAGTGCAGGGCGGCATCGACGTCGGAGCCGCGGACCGACTTGATGAACGCGCTGATGACGTCGTAGTGCTGATCGCCGTCGCGGTCGTAGCGGACCGCGGCCTTGTCCAGCGACTGCTCGATCGTGTCGACGGTGACCTTCTCCCCCGCCTCGGCCGCCACCTCGAGCGCGGTCAAAGCACGCCGCGCGTCACCGGCAGACAACTGCACCAGCAGGTCCACGGCGTCCTCGGTGACCTCAACCTGTCCGCCCAGACCGCGCGGGTCGTCGATGGCGCGCCGCACCACCGTGCGGATGTCGTCGGCGGTCAGCGGCTGCAGCTGCAGGATCAGCGACCGCGACAGCAGCGGCGCGACCACGGAGAACGACGGGTTCTCGGTGGTCGCCGCAACGAGCAGCACGACGCGGTTCTCGACGGCCGACAGCAGTGCGTCCTGCTGGGTCTTGGAGAACCGGTGTACCTCGTCGATGAACAGCACGGTCTGCTCGCCGTGTGCTGCAGCGCGGCGTGCAACGTCGATGACCGCGCGGACTTCCTTGACCCCGGCCGACAACGCCGACAGCGCCTCGAACCGGCGGCCGGTCGCCTGCGAGATCAGCGCCGCGAGTGTCGTCTTGCCGGTGCCTGGAGGGCCGTAGAGGATCACCGACGCGGCGCCGGAACCTTCGACCATGCGGCGCAGCGGCGAGCCCTGCTTCAGCAGATGCTCCTGCCCGACCACCTCGTCGAGCGTGGCCGGGCGCATCTTGACCGCCAAGGGCGCCGATGCGCCGACGGGACCGCCCGCCGTCGAACTCGTCGATGCGCCGGGGACGTCAAACAGACCGTCGGACACGATCTCTGCTTACCACGCTCCTACGACGGCCGAGCGGTCACGAAGTCGATCAATTCCTCGACGCGGCCGATGAGCGCGGGCTCGAGGTCGTTCCAATCGCGCACACGGCCCCTGATCCGCTGCCACGCCCTGGCGATGTCGGCCTGATTCGTATGCGGCCAGCCGAGTGCCTTGCAGACGCCCTTCTTCCACTCCACGTCGCGAGGCACGACCGGCCACGCCGTGATGCCGAGCCGGGCGGGCTTGACCGCCTGCCAGATGTCGATGAAGGGATGCCCGACGACGAGCGTGTGCCGACCACCCGGACCGCGCCGCACCGCGTCGGCTATGCGGGACTCTTTCGAGCCCTTGACGAGGTGATCGACGAGCACCCCGAGCCGGCGTCCGGGACCCGGCCGAAAGTCCTCGACGATCCCGACGAGATCGTCGACGCCGCCCAGATGCTCGACCACGACGCCCTCGACTCGCAGGTCGTCTCCCCACACCTGCTCGACGAGTTCGGCGTCGTGGCGGCCTTCGACGTAGATGCGGCTGGCCAACGCGACTTTGGCTTTCGCGTGTACCGCCACCGAGCCGGACGTCGTACGACTCGGCGTCTTCGGTGCCTGCCGCCGCGGGGCGGTGAGGATGACCGGCTTGCCGTCGATCAGGTATCCGGGGCCGACCGGGAACGGCTTTCTGCGGCCCTGCCGGTCCTCGAGTTCCATCCGGCCGTATTCGATCCGGACGACCGCGCCCACGTAACCCGTTTGGGCGTCCTCGACGACCATGCCCAGTTCGACCGGCTGCTCTGTCGAGCGGGGCCTTCTATGCGGATTGTTGGCAAGGACGTCGGAGCCATAGCGATCAGCCACCGCGTGATCGTAGGGTCACACCCGTGCTGCTCAACCGCGACACGGCCGAGGGGATCGCAAACGGAACGATCACACTCGTGCTGCGGCGGTGGGACGCTCCGCGGGCCAAACCGGGCGGCACTCAGCGCACGGTCGCCGGCACGATCCGCATCGACGACGTCACGGAATACCCAGGGAGCTATCGCGTCACAGCAGCGCAAGCCCGCGCGGCGGGTTATCCGGATGCCACGACCGCGCAGAAGGAACTCGACCGCCGCCCCGCACGCCACATATACGTGATCACGGTTTCGTACCTGGCGCCCGACGAGCGACCCGACCTCGCCGCCGACGACCAGCTCTCCGACACGGACGTCGACGCGATATCCGCCCGGCTGAAGCGGTGGGACACCGCCGCCGAAACCCCTTGGACGCGCGAGTATCTGGAGATGATCCGCGACAACGAGGCGGTCCGCGCACCCGACCTCGCCGCGCGGGTCGGCCTGGACGTGCCGCGGTTCAAGCGCCGGGTGCGCCAGCTCAAGGGGCTGGGGCTGACCATCAGCCTCGACGTCGGATATCGGTTGTCACCGCGCGGCAAGGCATTTCTGCGCCTCACCGCCTAGTCGAACGCATCACCCACCAGCCGCAGACACGCCAGATGCACGTCATCGGCGGCCTCTTTCGGTTCGAGTTCGCCGCCGACGGCCCACGTCAGCACACCGAAGGTGACTTGTTCCACCAGCCGAGCGGTCGCGATCTGCTCCGCGGTGGGCTGCTCGGCACCCGCGACTCGCAATATGAGATCCCGCATGGTGTGGTAGCCCGTCGGCCCGGACTGTGCCCGCACAGCCTGAATGGACGTGATCATCGCATGGGCAAGATGCTTGTGCCGCAAGGTGTCTCGTGACGTCTGCGCCATGAAGTCCGCCACTGCCGTTGCCGCATCGGTCGATCCGCGGGCGGGCACCTTGAGGTGTTCGATCTGCGTGGTGAGCACTGCGGCGAAGACGTGATACTTCGACGGGTAGTACCGATACAGGGTGCGCAGTGCAACTCCGGCCTCCGCAGCGATCTCCTGGGCCTGAATCCGGTCGAGGCCTTTCGCCCTGCCGAGCCGCGTGGCCGCCCGCAGAATCGCCGTCCGACGAGCCTCCTGGTCGGCGGTTGCGGGTAAGGCAGGCGGTCGTCGGTCGCCGATTCGCGGCATGGCCCCAGTATCGACGGTGGATTTCGGGCCGCGCGCGATGTACCGATGAGCGGGACGGCGGGCGCATTGCAACGCGGGCCCGGCAACGATCGAGGAGTGGATCTAGCGACGTATGGGCCGTGGGCGGTGGTCGCGGGCGGGTCGGAGGGCGTCGGTGCGGAGTTCGCACTGCTGCTCGCGGATGCCGGGCTCAACCTCGTGTTAATCGCGCGCAAGTCGGCTCCGCTGGAAGCGACGGCGAACGAATGCCGGCAGCGTGGCGTCGAAGTGCGCACAGTGGCAATCGATCTCGTCGACCCGGCGGCCGTGGATCGGATCGCGGAGACCACTGCGAGCCTGGAGGTCGGGCTGTTGATCTACAACGCCGGCGCCAACACGTGCAGCGAGCACCTTCTCGACGGCGACCTGGCCGACTTTCAGCGCGTCGTCGACCTCAATATCACGGCTCTGATGGCGTTGGTGCAGCATTTCGGGCGCCCCATGCGCGACCGTCGTCGTGGCGGAATTCTGATGGTCGGGTCGATGGCGGGCTATCTCGGCTCGGTGCGGCATTCGGTCTATGGCGGGGTGAAGGCGTTCGGCCGGATCTTCGCCGAAAGTCTGTGGCTTGAATTGCGCGAGTACGGCGTTCACGTTCTCGAGCTGGTGCTCGGTGTCACCCGCACCCCCGCGATGGAACGGGTCGGACTGAACTTCGACGTGCCGGGATTGCGGGTGGCCGAACCGGCTGACGTCGCCCGTGAAGGGTTGGAGCAGTTACCCAATGGTCCCGTCTATGTGGCGGGTGGCAACGCCGAAGACGTCGAGCGGCGCAACCACCCCGACCGCGCGAAGGTGGTGCTGGGCACCCACCGGGTGATGCAGAAGCTGATGGGCGACGGCTAACGCTGTCGGGGCCCACGCAGTCTCATTGGACTGTCGAGGCGTTGATCTGCTCAACAAGAATGTCGGCGTGGCCAGCGTGACGGGCGAAGTCCTCGATCCCGAGCAAGTAGATGAAACGGAGGCTGACGGTGCCGGCGCGGGGATGTTGCACGGTGTGCTCGAGGTCGTATCGCTCTGCGATGCTTCGTGACCTGCGGCTGGCGCGCTCGAACTCTGCGATGACGCCGCTAAGCGTCTCGTCGTCGGAGACGGCGAAACTGCCCTCGCCCCGCCGGGCGTAACCGTCGCACTCGTCTTCCGGCAGCCCAAACAGATAGTGCTGGAACCAAATCCGCTCAGCCGCGGCCGCGTGCTTGATCAAGCCGATCGGTGTGGTCGCCGAAGGCACGAGACGACGTCGGGCCTGCTCGTCCGTGAGTCCCTGCACAGTCTGGATAAGCGCGGCCCGGTTGTGGTCGAGCATGCTTTCCAACAGTGTCCGCTCGTCTCCGACGGTGATCCGGGCAGGAGCGTTCATAGTTTTGCCTCCTTATAGCGAGTTGTGTTGCCGCCGAGAATGATTAACCTGATGACGCGGCTGCGGGCAGTGCCGTCCCTGATACTTTGCGGGGTGGCGTCGCATAATGGGCCCAAGGACAAGACCATCGTCCGGCGACAGCCGAGAAAGCCGCGAATACGTCCGATTCAAGCCAGATGTGTTGGCGGGGGTACGGCGGCACTACGAGCCTAGCGGACGGCTCCCCCGGAGGGCGTTACCAATAGCAATTCGGCTGCGTCAATCAATCCGCCCGTACAAGGCGCTCGCCCATGCGCACCGACTGGGTGACCGTCGCGACCACCGGCGATCCCGGTTGGGCACCCTACGACCCGGACACACGACCCACCAGTTCGACACTCTGGACCTAGCGAACTGAAAGCTAGCCCCGGAGCCCATCGCGGATTCGCCTGGCTGCGGCAAGCATCAGTGGCTGATAGCGGTCCGGAAAAACCGTGTCGGGCAACACGATTCCGACCGAGGCACGGGTGTCGATCGTCGCCGCCACCGAGGTGAGTCCATCACCATAGTCACCACGCCGGCATACAACTCCTGCCCGGCGAACGCGATGCAGGTCGAGCTCGACGTCCTCTGGCGGCAATGCGGCGAGCACAGCCAGGCCGAGGGCGACATCTGTTGCTGCGAAACGTGTTCCGACGCGCGTCGGCACATGCACAGCCGACCTGCCGCCGAGCTTGTCGACATGCACGATGTCGCGCCCGTCCAGCACCCCCAGATGAATGACAGCCCCCGTGTCGACCTGCAGATCATGCAGCACCGGTGCGGCCGCTTCACGCAGCCGAAGATCGGAGAGGTCTCCCGCGCCCCAGGACAGCGCCCGTTTACCCAGTCCGTAACCCCGCTCGGAGTGTGACAACCAGTTCAGCCGGACCAGGTGATCGAGGATGCGATGCGTCGTCGACCGCGGCAGTTCCGCCCGAGCGGCCACCTGATCCAGGCTGAGCCCGACAGTCGTGTCGTCGAAGACGTCGATGATCGAGGTGAACCTGTCGACCATCGTCATTGCCCGCCTCCACCCTCATACGAGAATTCGTTCTACCACGCTAGCGGTCCCGATCATCGGGACGCAAGCACTTCCGACCCTCAGGACGCGCTATACCCCTACCGTGACCGACGAGCGACTGGCGCAGCTTGAACGACGGCTGCAGCACATCGAGGATGAACGTGCGATCGAACGCCTCATCGCGTCATACGGTCCACTGGTCGATGCCGGCGAAGCCGATTCCACTGCCCAGCTGTGGGCCACGGATGGCACGTACGACGTCGAGGGATGGCTGATGCGCAGCCGCGAGGACGTCGCCGAGATGGTGCGTTCCGATGCCCACCAGGGCCTGATCGGCCGGGGCGCATGCCATTTCCTCGGCCCCGCCGTCGCTACCGTCGACGGTGACGACGCGGTCGCGGTGTGTGAATCCATCCTGGTGGTCCGCAGCGGTGACGGTTTCAAAGTGTGGCGTGCCGGCGCCAACCACTTCCGGCTTCGACGCATCGACGGTCGATGGCAGATCGTTGCCCGCACCACCCGCACGCTCGACGGCAAGGCACAAGCCCGTGAGCTGCTCGCCGCCGGAGTGGCGGGCCGATGAGCGGGATGCTCGACGGCAAGGTGGCGCTGATCACCGGCGCTGGCGCGGGCATCGGCGAGGGTATCGCGCGTCGCTTCGCCGACGAAGGGGCTCGCGTTGTCGTCGCCGAGATCGACGAGGCCGCGGGCCGAGCGGTGGCCGAACTGATCGATGGTGTTTTCGTCGCAACCGATGTGTCCGATCGAGCGCAGGTCGAAAATGCCGTGGCGACAGCGCTTTCCGAATACGGCTCGATCGACGTCGTGGTGAACAACGCGTGGGGCGGCGGGTCGATCGGCCGCGTGGAGCGCAAGACCGACGAGCAGCTCGCCAACGGCATCGCGGTCGGCTACTACGGTCCGTATTGGGCGATGCGCGCCGCCTTTCCGCACATGAAGAACAACGGTTGGGGCCGGATCGTCAACATGTGCAGCCTCAACGGCGTCAACGCGCACATGGGCTCGCTGGAGTACAACACCGCGAAGGAAGCGCTGCGCACGCTCACCCGTACGGCAGCCCGGGAATGGGCATCGACGGGTGTGACGGTCAACGCGCTCTGCCCGGCGGCCAAGAGCCAGGCGTTCTTTCGGGCGATCGGTGAGTATCCCGAGTTGGAGGCGATGGCCGACGCGGCGAACCCGATGGGTCGCATGGGTGACCCCTATGACGACATCGCGCCAGTCGCGGTGTTTCTGGCCAGCGACGCGTCGAGATACTTGACGGGCAACACCTTGTTCGTCGACGGCGGCAGCCACATCAACGGCGTCGCCTGGGCGCCTGACCTGGATGCGGAGTAACGTCCTGCGACTGTGCAGTTTGCGCTGACCCCCGACGGCCGCTGGGATTTCGCGACGCCCGACCTGGTGTCGGCGGCGGCCACGGCGGGCTTCACCGCGGTCGGTATCGACGCCGACAACGTCGATGCCGCGGCCGTCGATGCCTATTCCGCGGCGAAGGTCCGCTGCCATGAGGTGCTCGCCCTCATCGTCACCGACGACGAAGCCGCCACGTTGGCGAGCGCCGAGCGGCTTGCCGACGCCGCCAAGACGATCAGCGCGCAGTGGGTGCTGACGGTCTTCACCTCGCCGCCGTCGGCTTCGGTACTTCAACAGTGCGCCAAGGTGTTTGGCGATGCCGGAGCCGGAATGGCCGTAGAGTTCAGCCCGCTCGGGCCGGTTTCGACGATCGCCGGGGCAATGGAAGTGGTTCGCGCCGCGAGTGGCGGCGGGCGGGCGGCGCTGTTGATCGACTCCTGGCACTTCTTATTCGGCGAGAGCACGTGGGAGGACTTGGCGACGGTGCCTCTCGATGACCTTGCCTACGTGCAGTTCACCGACGCGCTCGAACCGGAATTCCGTGACCGCATGGTTCGCGAGGCCTTGCATCGCCGCGCCTTGCCCGGCGAGGGCGTGCTCGAACTCGGTCGATTCGCGGCGACACTGCTGGACCGCGGTTACGACAGCATCGTCAGCGTCGAGGTGCTCAACGCGCAGCTTCGGACCGAGCTCGTCGACGTGCTGACCCGCCGGCTATACGACACCACGGCCGCGTACTGGCTTTCTTGACCGGCGCCAATCGGCCGGGGCAACCCGCTATCCCCCGCCGCTGACTTCCGCGAGTTTGGCTGGGTCCGAGGTGATCTCGTCGATGATCGTGTGGATGAACCGCATCTTGTCGAGCACGACGGGCGGCAGCACGAATGGGTAGAGATCCTCCTTGCCCATCGACCGGTTCACCATGTTCAGCGCCCACGCCAGCGGCAGCCACATCTCGATGATGGTGTCAAAGCCGCTGGGCCCCAAGAAGGGCCGCTCGAAGGTGGCACCGGCCGGTGCGAATCCGAAGGCCGCCGCGGTGTCAAGAGCGTCGCGGATGTGCAGGTAGTGGGCGAACGTCTCGGCCCAGTCCTCCGCGGGATGCATAGTGGCGTAGGAGGACACGAAGTCGTCCTCCCAGCCGGGCGGCGCGCCCTCAGCGTAGTGCCGGTCCAGCGCCTCCTGGTAGTCCGCGTCCGGATCCCCGAACAGTTCTCGGAACCTCTGCGAGTACTCCTGTGACGGACCGACGAGACGGTAAAAGTAGTAATGCCCGATCTCGTGGCGGAAATGTCCCAGCAGCGTGCGGTACGGCTCGCTCATCTCGACGCGCAGCTGTTCGCGGTGCACGTCGTCGCCCTCGGCGAGGTCCAGGGTGATCACGCCGTTGTGGTGGCCGGTGAACACCTTCTCGAATTCGCTGGACAACAAGTCGAATGCGAGCCCGTACTGCTGATCCTGGTCACGGCCGATGATCGGCAACTTGAGCTCGTGCAGTTCGGCGATCAATCTGCGCTTGGCCTTCTCCGCGGCCGCGAACGCCGCCATCGCCTTGGTGTCGGAATCATTGGGCCGGGTTCGGGTGAGACGGCACGATGCGCACAGCTGCCGGACCGGTCCCTTCTCGACGATCCAATTGCATTCGGCCAAGTACAGGTTCGCGCACAGCTGGTAGTCGGCGGAGTCGACGGCTCCGCCGTGCTCGCTGTCGGCTCCGGATGCGATGACGAGCAGCGCCATATCGTCGAGTGAGAATCCGAGCGAGCTGCGGCAGGACAGACACAGCGAGTTCTCGAACGCCAGCCGCTGACCGCAGTTGGGGCAGTTGAAATCACGCACGAAGCACACCGCCCTCGTAGGGCGCGACGTCGACCGCGACGTCGATCACGCTGCGCTCGGAGTCGGTGTAGATGATGCCACGCAGCGGTGGGACGTCCGCATAGTCGCGACCGAAGGCGACGTTGATGTAGCGCTCGTCGACCATCTGGTCGTTCGTGGGATCCAAACCCAGCCATTGGTTTTGCGGCGTCCACACCGACGCCCATGCGTGTGTCGCGTCAATGCCGATCATCCGTTCCTTCCCAGGCGGCGGATCGGTCGCCAGATACCCCGACACGTAGCTCGCCGCCAACCCGTTGGCGCGCAGGCAGGCGATGGCCAGCCGTGCGAAGTCTTGACATACCCCTTCCCCCGCTGCCAAAACCTCGGCGACCTGTGTGGACACCGTCGTCGACCCAGAGCGGTACGTGAAATCCGCATATATGCGCGACGTCAGGTCGCGAAGCACGTCGATCAACGGCCGTTCAGGCTCGAAACTCGGTGCGGCGTATGCCCTTAGCTCGTCGGTGATCTCGGGCGGTTGCAGGTCGAGGGTGAACTCGGTGGCCAGTGCGCCGTCGAGGCCGACGGGGCGGGCGATCTCCCACGGCGCCCGCGCCGATCCACCGCCGTAGAGCTCTGGCGGCGGTGGATCCACCTCGACGACCGAGTTGCTGGTGATCGACAGCGTGCGATGGCGCTCGGTGACATGGAAATACGAGCTGATGTTGCCGTAGACGTCGCGGCTGGTGGAGCTGTCGGCGGCCTCGGGCTCGATCACCAACTCGTGCGATAGACAGCGTTGGCGGGGCAAGTCGCGCGGCGTGAGGAATCCCCGTCCGTACGAACTGGTGACGACATCGGAGTAGCGATACACGGTGCGGTGCGTGATCTGATAACACCGACTCGACCCCGACGCGATGGGTCCGTCGGTCATGGCACCAGGCGCCGCTCGTCGGGGCCCCACAAATGTTGCATGCCACCGGGCAGGGACAGGTGGGTGGCCGTGATGACGCCGGACAGCTCACGCAGGTCGCGGTGCATCCCGTCGCACAAGCCGGCGAGCTGGTTGCGTATCCCGTCGCCGTCGACGTCTTCGAGATCGGCCGGGTCCAGGCGGCGCAGCCGGGTGCTGATCTCGTCGACCATCCGCTCCGGCCGCGACGAGCCCGACGAACCGGGTAGTGCCTTGAGATTGCTCCGCAGCCGCTCCAATTGGTAGACCAGCGACCGCGGGTTCTCCGCGTCGAACAGCACCAGATCCGCCACAGCAGCCACACTAACCTTGCCCAGGGTGCGTCGCCGATAGATCACCGACGACTCGCACGCCACCAGCGCGGACTCTGTGATGGTTTGCTCAGCGCCCGGGCTGCGGACCGTTGTCAGGGTCGCACGCAGCAACGCCGTCAGCGCGATTCCACGCTCGATGCGTTTGCCGATGTCCATCATCGTCCAGCCGACGTCGTGCACCATCGACTCGGCCGCGACACCGGACAGCGCCAGCATGCCCGCCAGCGTCAAGTTGTTCGTCGATGCCAGGAACGCCTCGCCCTCGGTCTGCGAGTCGGGCGGGGAATCCGGCGCGTGCAACAGCGCGCGCTCCACCGCGGCGAGCACCATCCAGGTGTCGTTGGACATCTGGTCGCGCACCGCGCGCGCCGCCAACCCCAGGCGCTCGACCGACTGGGCGAGCGAGCCGGAGCGATGCCGGTCGGCGGTCAGCGACCACAACGTCGACTGCGCGGTCGCGACCATTTCCGCGTAGTCACTGCCCGAACCGGTGTCGGTTCCGGTGATGTGCCCGAGCGCGGCGAGCAGTACCGGCACGCACTCGCTGCCTTCCATCTCCCGCCGATACCGGTACTCGTGATATCGCTCGCGGGTGACCGTCAGTAGCCGGGCCATGTTCTCCGCGCGTTCGGCGTAGCGGCCCATCCAGAACAGATCCGACAACACACGCGGCGAACTGACCGCCCGAGTCGGGCTCGGCGTCATCGCAGGAAGATCCACCGCCGTCGGTATCCGCTCGGCAGTGACGCGAGTCGGTGTGCGCACCCAAATATCCTTGGCGGCAACAGTGTTCAATCGATACGCGGCATTGCCCGGCGTCAGCAGATAACCCAGGCCGCCGATCATCGGCGCATAGCCGCCGCGCTGCGACACGGTGAACAAACGCATGCCGACGCTGGCCGAGGACAACCCTCCGGGGTAGTAGTCGGTCGGCGCCGACGAGAACTGCGGCAGTTCCTGCCCGATCCACTGCCACGGGATGGCGTCGATGCGGGCGGCGAGCGATTCGCGCTGCGCAGCCGTCAACGCGGGACCGACGATCGGATCCCCGCCTGTCACGGGCTTGATCAATAGCGACGAGAGGTTGGCCAGCAGGTGTGAGCGCTCGGTGTTGATGCCGCCCCAGTACAGCGGCGCCGTCGGCAGCAGCGGCGTCTCCCCGAGCAGTCGTTCGGCCAGCTCGGGCAGAAAGCGAAGCAGCCCAGGGCTTTCCAGCACACCGCTGCCCAATGTGTTGACCACGGTCACCGCTCCGCGACGCAGCACCTCGACCAAACCCACGACACCCAGCCGGGAATCTGCGCGCAGGTCCAGCGGGTCGGCGTATTCGGCGTCGACCCTTCGCAGCACAACGTCCACCCGCTTCAGCGTGCCCATCGACCGCATCCACAACTTGCCGTCGCGCACCACCAAATCCGCGCTTTCGACCAGTGGGAAACCCAGAACGCTTGCCAGATAAGCCTGGTCGAACGCCGTCTCGGAGAAGATGCCGGGGCTGAGAACCACGACCACCGGCTCCTCGGCCGACTCCGGCGCGGCGTCGATCAACGCCAGCCGCAGCGCCTGCGCCCACGGTGACGCGGGCCGTGGCCCGATCCGCTCGTAGAGGTCGGGGATAGCGTGTGCGACCACGCGCCGGTCGGCCAGCGCATAGCCGGCGCCCGACGGCGCCTGCGTCCAGTCGGCGTTGACGCGGAAGTCGCCGTCGGCGGCGCGACTGATGTCACATCCGTGCAGAAACAACTGATGTCGGCCGGGCACCTCGATACCCTGGGCCGCTCTGACGTATCCAGGATGGGCGAACAGCAGCTGCGGCGGCAGCACGCCGCTGGTCACCGAATGACGCGGCCCGTATAGGTCGGCCAGCACCGCGTCGAGTAGCCGGGAGCGTTGCACCAGACCGGATTCCAGCGTGTCCCATTCCGAACCGGAGATCAGCAGCGGTAGCGCGTCGAGGTGCCACTGCCCCGGCTCGGCCGCTCCGTCGCCGTTGGTGACCGCGTCGCCGTGCCGATCGACCTCTATATAGGTGATGCCGTCGTTGTCGACGAGGCTGCGCACGATGGTCCGCAGCTGTGCCATGCCGCCGCGGCCCCGCTCGCCGACACACTCGGCGAGTTCTTGCCAGGCGGGCCGGACATTGCCTGCGGCGTCGACGAATTCGTCGTACCCGGTGCTGGTCCCCGGGCGGACGTCGAACAGCGCCTGCTGCGTCCTTGCGGTGCGATAGCGGATCAGCAGGTTGTCGACGTCACGCGTGTCCGGGGCGGGTAGTGCCATTAGTGCAGAACGGTACGCACTCGCCGCAGATCCAATATGCCGGGCGCGCCGACATCGGTGGATTGGCGCGCCTGCTTCTCGCGGATGTCCGACATGTCAACCTTGCCGGGTGTGAAACCGGTGGCCTCAAATCGGCGGCCCCGTCGGGATTCGGCTTCGACGGCGTTGACCGGCGGCGTGTCGTAGGAGCGGCCGCCGGGGTGGGAGACGTGATAGGTGCAGCCGCCACGCGACATTCCGGTCACCGAGTCGACAAGCTCGAAGCGCAGCGGCCCGTCGACCGTGATGGTCGGGTGCAGCGCGCTGGGCGGCTGCCACGCCCGGAACCGCACCCCGCCGACCTGCACGTCGGGAATGTCGGTGGCGAGCAGCGGGACGGGGTAGCCATTGGCGGTCACGATATAGCGGTGCCGGTCGGCGCCGATGAGCCGGACCTGGATGCGTTCCACCGACGAGTCGACGTAGCGGGCGGTGCCGCCCGCGGTGGACTCCTCCCCGAGGACGTTCCACGGTTCAATGGCACCACGCAACTCAATCTCGATGCCGTCGAACACCGCGGTCCCGATGCGCGGGAAACGGAACTCGGTGAACGGGTCGAGCCAGCTCGTGTCGAAGTTGATGTCGTGCGCACGCAGATCGGCGGCGACGTCGGCGATGTCATGAATCAGGAAGTGCGGCAACAGGTATCGGCCGTGCAGGTTGGCGCCGTGGCGGATCAGCGGGGCCCGCAGCGGCTCGTCCCAGAACCACGCGACGAGCGAGCGCACCAGCAGCGACTGCACCATCGCCATCTGGTAGTGCGGCGGCATCTCGAACCCACGCAACTCCAGCAGACCCAGCCGGCCGCGGGCCGAATCAGGGCTGTAGAGCTTGTCGATGCAGAACTCCGCGCGATGCGTGTTGCCGGTGATGTCGGTCAGCAGGTGGCGCAGCGCGCGGTCGGTTATCCACGGCTTGGCGGTACCCGAACCTCTAGAGGAGGAAGTGAGCCGGGCGATCTCGGCGAACGCGATTTCGAGTTCGTACAGCGCCTCGGCGCGGCCCTCGTCCACGCGCGGCGCCTGCGAAGTGGTGCCGACGAACCGGCCCGCGAACAGGTAGGACAGCGACGGGTGGCGCTGCCAATACGTCAGCAGGGATACCAGAAGGTCGGGGCGGCGCAGCAGCGGCGAGTCGGCGGGTGTGATGCCGCCCAGCGTGATGTGGTTACCGCCGCCGGTGCCGCCATGAGTGCCGTCGACGTCGAACGATTCGGTGGACAGCCGCGCCAGCCGCGCCTGTTCGTACAGGGTCTCCAGCTGCTGGCGCTGTTCGGCGAAGCTGGCCGCGGGCGCGACGTTGACCTCGATGACGCCAGGGTCGGGCGTGATGCTCATCGAGGTGATCCGCGGGTCCGGCGGCGGGCCATATCCTTCGATGACTAGCGGGCAATCCATCTTGGCGGCGGCGGCCTCCAGGCGGCTGACCAGGTCGACGAAGTGCTCCAGCTCCTCGGTGGGCGGCATGTAGACGTAGAGCAGCCCGTCGCGAATCTCAGCGACCATCGCGGTGGTCGGCGCGGAGTCGGCGTCCTCGACCGCGGCGGCGTCGGCGGTGGGTTCGACGGGCAGGGCGCCGCGACGGGCCAGCGGATCGCCGTCATACGTGGCGCGCGGCGGATGCCAGCTGATTGAGTTCAGTGGCAGCCGAAGGCCCGCAGGCGAGTCGCCCTCGAGCAGCACGATGCGGCCGCGGCGCAGTTTCCAGTCGGCGCTGGCCCAGCCGGAGTCGTCGTCGCGGCGGTGCAGCGGCAGCACGTACGCGGCTGGTTCCGTGACCGGATCGTCAAGCCGCGACATCAGCGCGGCGCGGGCGTCGGCGGCGTCGTCTCCCAGATCGTCGGCGGCGGCGACGGGGTCGCCTTCGGGTCGGCGCACCGCGCCCGCGAGGCGGGCCAGCGCGTCTTCGTAGGCTGGGCGCACTTGCGACGCCGGCAACCCGAGGCCGTCGGCGATGGCCGTAAGCACCTGCTGTCCGGCGTCGGGCGCGATCGCGAGCGTTTGAGGCTCGGAAGGCCACGGGTCCGCAAGCAACGCATCGTTGCTCCAGAGCGGTTCGCCGTCGGTGCGCCAGTACAGCCCAATCTGCCAGCGCGGCAACGGTTCTCCCGGATACCACTTGCCCTGGCTGCGCTGGATCAAGCCCTGCGGCGCCCATACGTTCTTCAGCCTGGAGGCCAGCGCCGAAGCGCGCTGGCGTTTGTGCGGACCGTCGGCGTCGGTGGTCCACTCGGGCTCGGTCTGGTTGTCGATCGAGACGAACGTCGGCTCTCCGCCGACGGTCAGGCGGACGTCGCCTGCGGACAACCGGTCGTCGACGCGCGCGCCGAGTGCACAGATCGCACCCCAGGCAGCCTCGGTGTACGGCAGCGTGACTCGCGGATCCTCGTGCACGCGGGTCACGACATTGGAGAAGTCCAGCGTGGTCTGGCACGGTTCGGTCGCTCCGGTGATCGGCGCCGCGGATTCCGGATGCGGTGTGGCCGACAGCGGAATATGACCTTCGCCTGCGAACAGACCCGACGTCGGGTCTAGCCCGATCCATCCCGCACCGGGGATGTACACCTCGGCCCACGCGTGCAGGTCGGTGAAGTCGGCGGCGGGCCCGGACGGCCCGTCGAGCGCCTCGACGTCAGACGTCAGCTGCACCAGATAGCCGGATACGAAGCGGGCTGCCAGCCCGAGCTGCCGCAGGATCGACACGAGCAGCCAGGCCGAGTCACGACACGAGCCGATGCCGGTGCGCAGCGTGAAATCCGGTGTCTGCACACCGGCTTCCATGCGCACGCTGTAGCCGACGTCGGCGTTCACCGCCCGGTTGACCGCGACCAGGAAGTCGATGGTGCGGGTGCCGGGCGACACGGAGAAGTTCTTCACCCATGCCTGGGTGAGCTCGCCGGGGCCCGAGCCTTCGCCGTCCTCGTCGACAGGCCGAAGGTAGGGCTTGAGGTCTTCGGCCAGTGCCTTGGGGTAGTCGAACCCGGTCTGTTCGGCGTAGTCCTCGATGAAGAAGTCGAACGGGTTGATCACCTTCATATCGGCGATCAAGCCGACGGTGATGGTCAGGCTGCGGGCGCGACTGGGAAATACCAGGCGGGCCAGGAAATTGCCGAAGGCGTCCTGCTGCCAGTTGATGAAATGATCGGCGGGCTCCACCTGGAGCGAGTAGGCCTCGATCGGGGTACGCGAATGCGGCGCCGGGCGCAGGCGAACGACGTGCGGATACACCTCGACCAGCCGGTCGAATGTGTAGCTGGTGCGATGCTCCAGCGCCACCTTGATCCCCATGTGGCGATCCCACCACAACCGCATTGCGCGCGCATTGCGTCAGTCGGCGAGCCGCCGCACCCACAACACCATCACGCCGGCCATCACGATGCCGGTGAGGTTGACCAAGAGCTGAGCCGCCGACCTGGCGGCGACGTCCCAGTCGCCGACGGTGGCCGCGACGACGGCGAAGCCCGCCGCTGGCACCGTCGTCACCGAGATGAAAACCCCTACCAGGGCAGCCGATTTGGCGGACACCAGCGAGAGCATCCCGGCGGCCCCTGCGAACAGGGCCACGACGAACGACAAGGGTCCGACCTGGAAGATGAAGTCGACCTCGCTCAGCTCGCGGATGTTGGTCACCTCGATCCACCCGATCGCCTCCCCTGCCAGCACACCGGCGCCTGTGACGAGCATCGCGAGCGGGAATCCGACCAGCAGGGCGATCGCGGCGCGGCGGGCGAGGTACATCCGCCGCCGCACCAGGGCCACCGCCAACGCGGCCAGTGGGCCGAATTCGGGGCCCACGACCATCGCCCCGACGACGGTCACCGGCGAATCGGTGACCACGCCGACCGCCGCGATCAGGCATGCGAGGCACAGAAACGTCAGATACGTGACGTTGAGCGTGGACTCTTCGCGGGTACGCGCGGCCAGCTCGTCCCAGACAACGGCGTCGGCAGGGTCCCCGACGGCCTTCTCCTCGGCCCGGTAGGCGCGGGTCGACAAGACCGTGTCGATCACGTCCAGCGTGATGGCCCCGCGTTCCTTGACTCCGAGCGCCTTGAGCCCGTCCACCACATCGTTGGCGGATTCCCTGGCGATGTCGGCGGTGATCTCGTCGCCCCGAGGATCGAGGGCGGCGTCGCGGTGGAACACCAGGTGGGTGACGCCCGGATTCTCCGTCAGCAGATCGATGACCGGTTCGCGCAGTTCGGTCGGCGCGATCACCCGCAAATGCAGCACGGGTGCACCCTATCGGCGAGACCCTTCCTGTCGAACGACGAATATTTGCGCCCGCGTCAGAGGATCATCTACAGGCATGCCTGCGACAGATCCCACCTTTTACCGCAGCCCGGGTGCTGCTGTCGCGGCAGCTCCCGAGCAACTCGCCTACGTCGCCGCGTTCGACCCAACCGATCAGCGCAAAGACGCCATTGCCGTGGTCGACTGCGACCCGAACTCATCGGCCCGCGGCCAAGTGGTCGGCTGGTCGGAATTGCCGACGGCAGGAAACGAACTTCACCACTTCGGCTGGAACGCATGCTCGAGCGCGCTGTGTCACGAGGGGCACGACAGCCATGCGATGGAGCGACGCTACCTCGTTGTGCCCGGTATCCGATCGTCGAACACCTACGTGCTCGACACCAAGCCGGATCCGCGAAACCCCGTGGTAACACACACGATTGGTGCTGACGAACTGGCCGCGAAGGCCGGATACTCGCGCCCGCACACCGTGCACTGCGGGCCGGGCGGCATCTTCATGTCCGCGTTGGGCGGCCCCAACGGCGACGACGGTCCCGGCGGTGTTGCGCTGCTCGACCACGACACCTTCGAGGTGATCGGTCCGTGGGAGCGCGACCGCGGCGAGCAACGCTTGGCCTACGACGTGTGGTGGCATCTGCGCCAGGACACGGCGATCACGTCGGAGTGGGCAAGGCCGTCGATGATCGAGAACGGGTTGAATCCCGAGGATCTGCTGGGGCGCAAGTTCGGACACCATGTGAACTTCTGGAGCATGTCCGAGGGCACGCTGACCCAACGCGTGGATCTCGGCGATCAGCATCAGATGGTGCTCGAACTGCGCCCGGCCCACGATCCGACGAAGGCGTGGGGCTTTGTCGGGGTGGTGATCAGCGTCGAGGATCTGTCCGCATCGGTGTGGTTGTGGCATCGCGACGGCGACCGGTGGGCGGTCGACAAGGTGATCACGATCCCGGCCGAGCCCGCTGAGGCCGAGAACCTGCCGCCTGCATTGCAACCGTTCGGCGCGGTCCCGCCGCTGGTATCCGACATCGATCTATCGGTCGACGATCGCTGGCTATATGTATCCTGCTGGGGCACAGGCGAACTCAAGCAGTTCGACGTCAGCGACCCGTTCCGTCCTCGTGAAACGGCGTCGGTTCGGCTTGGCGGTGTGGTGGGGCGTCAGCCGCATCCCGCGGCCCCGGACATGCCGCTCGCCGGTGGTCCGCAAATGGTGGAGATCAGCCGCGACGGCCGCCGGGTGTACGCCACCAACTCGCTGTACGCGGCCTGGGACGAGGTCTTCTACCCCGACGGCGTCGGCGCGTGGATGGCTCAGTTCGATGCGTCACCCAACGGCGGGCTCGCTGCGAACGCAGGCTTCTTCCCACACGGCGACGATTTCCGCGGACTGCGCGTACACCAGACTCGGCTGCAGGGCGGCGACGCGTCCAGCGATTCCTACTGCTTCACCGACTAGTCGCCTTCGTGTGGGCGTGAATCGCCTTCGTCAGTTCGAGGATCTGGTTCGACAGCTCGAGCAGTTGCTTGTTCTGCTGGTCTTCTTCCTGGACCATCTTCCACTGCAGATCCGCGGCGGCTTGGCGCTTAAAGTCCGCGCGGTTCTGGCTGATCATCACGAAGGTGGACAGGAAGATCGCTTCAAGCGATACGACCATCGTCAGTAGGCCGAATGGGTAGCCCTCGATGCCGAAGATGATCCACACCGCGAACCAGAGGATGTGGAAGTAGACGAACGCCATCGAGCCTGCGAACCGCGTGATCACGTCGGCTATCCGGTTCTGAATGTTTGCGGCACGGGCCTCGGCGTGCTTGGCGAGCGCCGGGTTGATCGGCATAGGCAGCTTGGGCGGGATGAACCCGTGCTGCGCCGGGTGTGCTTCGGTATTTGCCATGGCTCACCGTAGCCGTGGGCATTCCGCCGTTCGGTTTCCTTCAGCTGTCAATTTGCTTCGGGTCGGCTTCTCACCAGCTGGACCGCCAGCTCGTCGGGGGGCACACGGTGGCCACGCTCACAGCGAATCTGGACGGTGGCTTGCGCGCCGCAGTCACCGCCGTGGGCAAGCCGAAGCCGTGCGTTGTTGGGCAGGTGACGCCGGCCCCACTCGAACATCGCCCACACCACGGGCATGAAATCGCGGCCCGCGTCGGTGAGCACATACTCGTCGCGGCTGCGCTGTCCGGGCTCTTTGTAGGGGCGGCGCTCGAGAAGCCCCGCGTCCACGAGTTCATTCAGACGCGTCGCCGCCGCGGCCTTGGTGATGCCGACGCGCCGCCAGAAGTCCTCGAACCGGGTGGTGCCGTAATACGCCTCCCGCATGATCAGCATCGCGGACTTCGTACCGAGCAGCGCCATCGTCTTCTCGATCGGGCACTCGCCCACCGCCGACCAGGCATCCCGGTCGGCGAGCCTCCCCTGAAGCACTGTCATCGATATCACCCCTTCCCTGGGTTGTTATCACTATACCTAGGTGTTATAGCTGGATGTAGAAAGCTTTACTCAGCGTCGAGTTCAGGAGGCACAAAATGCGTGACGCAGTCATTGTCGGGGCCGTACGCACCCCCATCGGAAAGGGCAAGGCCAGCGGCGCGCTGCATGACGTTCTGCCGGTGGACCTGCTCGCGCACAGCCTGCGCGAGCTAGTCGCCAGGACCGGCATCGACCCCGTACAGATCGACGACGTGATCACCGGCGCGGTCAGCCAGGTCGGCGATCAGGCCGTCAACATCGCACGCAACGGGCTGCTGGCCGCTGGCTTCCCGGAGAGTGTTCCCGGGACGACCGTCGACCGTCAGTGCGGAAGCAGCCAGCAGGCGATTCACTTCGCCGCGCAGGGCGTGATCGCAGGCGCGTACGACATCGTCGTCGCCGCGGGCGTCGAGTCGATGTCGCGGGTGCCGATGGGCTCGAGCGTGCTGCCCGGCAGCGACCCGTTCGGCGCGATGGCCCAGCGGTATCCCGACGGCCTTGTGCCGCAAGGCATCAGCGCCGAGCTGATCGCCGCCAAGTGGGGATTCTCGCGACGGCAACTCGACGAATTCTCGGCTGGCAGTCATGAAAAGGCTGCGGCCGCAACCAAAGAGGGCCGGTTCGACAACGAGCTGGCCCCGGTGAACGGGTTGACAACCGACGAGATCATTCGTCCGGGAACAACGGTCGAAACCCTGGCGGGTCTGAAGCCGGCGTTCTACAACCCGGCGTACGAAAGCCGTTTCCCTCAGATCAATTGGGAGATCACGCCCGGCAACTCGTCGCCGCTGTCCGACGGCAGCGCGGCGGTGCTGATCACGACGAGCGAGGTGGCCAAGCGGCTCGGCCTTCGTCCGCTGGCACGCATTCACACGACGACGGTCGTCGGGTCGGACCCGTTGTACATGCTGACCGGTGTGATCCCCGCGACCGAAAAGGTCTTGCAGCGGGCCGGATTGACGCTCGCCGACATCGACCTGTTCGAGGTGAATGAGGCGTTCGCGCCGGTGGTGCTGGCGTGGGCGCACGATGTCGGGGCGGACCTGGCCAAGACGAACGTCAACGGCGGCGCGATCGCGATCGGACACCCGCTGGGCGCCAGCGGCGCGCGGATCATGACGACGTTGGTCAACGCGCTCGAACAGCGTGGTGGGCGCTACGGGTTGCAGACGATGTGTGAGGGCGGCGGCATGGCCAACGCCACCATCATCGAGCGGCTGTAACGCCGCCAGCGAGAAGCCAGGGTTGTGATCCGGTGCCTTTCACGACCCTGGCTTCTCGTTCGCGCTAGGCCCGCTGCAGCTCGAACAGCGGGATGACTCGGCTCGTCTTCGACTGATAGTCACCGAAGCCCGGCGCGAGCGCCACGACCTTCGGATACATCTCGTCGCGTTCCTCCCGCGGCAGCTCGTGGGCGACGACGTCGTACGCATCGGTTCCAACTTCGATGTGCGCCCGCGGATTGGCCCGCAGGTTGTGCACCCAGTCGGGATTCGTGTCGGCACCCGCCTTGGATCCGATGATGATCATCTTGTCGTCGATGGTCAGGTACGCCAGCGGCGCCAACCGCGGCTGACCCGATTTGGCGCCCGTGGTTGTCAACAGCAGAAGCGTCGCACCCTCGAACGGGCCGCCCACCTTGCCACCGTTCGAGCGAAATTCGTCGACGATGCTCTTGTTGAACGCCTTCATGGTTTCCGCGTCTGGTATTTCGGTCACGGTGATCCAATCTCCTTCAGTGCCGGTAGTAGTTGTTCAGCAACGGATTCAGGGCGCCCGCTGAGCGACCCGATCCGAAGAATCAGATGCCGCGCGCCCGCATCGACATAGCGCGCCAACCAGTCCAGGCATTCCTCGACGGACCCACCGCGGATCGCCTGGACGTATCGCATCACGTCGAGCGGCTGGCCGTAGTAGGCGCGCATGTACTCATCGAGCTCATCGTCTGCGCGGCCGCCGCCGAGGTTCACGGTCGCATACAGCGCCGGCGTTACCTCCCTGACGGCCTGCGCACGAATCCGATCCCACGCCCGCGCATAGGCATTCACGTCGGGTAGGTAGGGCAGCCAGCCGTCGTAACCCGCCGAAACCCGTTCGATGGCCTTGGTCGTGTCGCCGCCCGCCAGCCACACCGGCGGGCCGCCTGCGCGAGCTGGTGGCAGCGCATCGGCGAATTCGCCTCGTGCACACCATGTTTCGCGCCACAGCGCGACCATCTCGTCGAGGCGTCTGCCACGGCCGGCGAACGGCACGCCGACTGCGTCGAATTCGCGTCGGCTTTCCGGCAGCGGGGCGCCGGAGCCGACGCCGAGGACCAGCCGGCCCGCGGACAGCTGATCGACGGTGGCGGCCTGCGCCGCGGCCAGCAGCGGATGGCGCAGCGGCGCGATCAACGCCGCCGTACCCAACTCCACCCGCTCAGTCACCGCGGCGACGGCACCAAGAATCGACAACGGCTCCGCGCGGGTGCGCGCCAGCAGCGAGTCGCCGGCCCACACCGAGTCAAACCCTGCCTCTTCAGCCGCTTTCGCAAAGTCGACCAGGCCCCGCGCGTCGTGCCTGCCCGTCATCGCCGTTTCGCGGCTGGGCAGCATGATCCCGACGCGCAGCGTCATGGATCGACGGGCTCGAGTTCGAAAATCGGTATGACGCGACTGGTCATCGCCTGGAACTTGGCGAAGGCCGATACCTCGGGGGTGAGCTTGGGAATGATCGCGGCCCTCTCGGCGGGCGGCAGTTCCCGCGCGGTCACATCGAACGCCTCGGTACCAAGTTCGATGTGTGCACGAGGGTTGGCGCGCAAGTTGTGCACCCATGCCGGGTTGATGTCCGCGCCGCCGTATCCGGCGACGATCACCAGCTTGCCGTCGATGCGCTTGCACGACAGCGGTGACACCCGCGGCTGGCCGGACTTGGCACCGGTGGTGGTGAGAAGCAGCAGCTCGTTATCTTCGAAAGGGCCGCCGACCTTGCCGTCGTTCGCGCGGAATTCCTCGGCGATCTTGGCGTTGAACGTCTTCATGCCCTCGGGGTCGCGTGCTTGCGTCATGCCCCTTCAAGCTTCGCCGGCTTGGCATCTATTCCGGACTCCTTGCGCTGCTGCTGCGTGATCGGAGCCGGTGCGCCGGTCAGCGGGTCGACGCCGCCGCCCGACTTCGGGAACGCGATCACCTCACGAATCGAATCCATGCGCGACAGCAGCGCGTTGATGCGGTCCCAGCCGAATGCGATGCCGCCGTGCGGCGGCGCGCCGAACATGAAGGCTTCCAACAAGAACCCGAACTTCTCCTCCGCTTCGGCCTTGTCCAGGCCCATCACGGCGAACACCTTTTCCTGAACGTCGCGGCGATGGATACGGATCGATCCGCCGCCGATCTCGTTGCCGTTGCACACCACGTCGTAGGCGTCGGCCAGCACGCTTCCCGGGTCGGAGTCGATGCCGTCGGAGAATTCCGGCTTGGGCGCGGTGAACGCGTGATGCACCGCTGTCCACGCGCCCGACCCCACAGCGACGTCGCCGTGCGCGGTGGCCTCGTCGGCGGGCTCGAACAGCGGGGGGTCCACCACCCAGGTGAAGGCCCACGCGTCGGGGTCGATCAAATCCAGCCGCTTGGCGACTTCGATGCGCACCGCCCCCAGCAGCGCGCGGGACGACTTGGGCGGGCCCGCCGAGAAGAACACGCAGTCGCCCGGCGACGCGCCGACATGTGCGGCCAGCCCGTCGCGTTCGGCGTCGGACAGGTTCTTGGCGACCGGCCCGCTCAACGTGCCGTCTTCTGCCACAAGCACATACGCCAAGCCCCGATGACCGCGCTGCTTGGCGAATTCCTGCCAGGCGTCCAGCGTGCGTCGCGGCTGCGAAGCCCCTCCCGGCATCACGACAGCGCCGACGTACGGAGCCTGGAACACCCGAAACGGCGTGTCCTTGAAAAAGTCCGTGCACTCGACGAGTTCCAGACCGAACCGCAGATCGGGCTTGTCCGAGCCATAAAGCCGCATCGCGTCGGCATAGGTCATCCGCGGCAGCGGCAACGGCACTTCGTAGCCGATCAACCGCCACAAGGCCGCGATGATCTCCTCGGAGATCGCGATCACGTCGTCGGAGTCCACGAAGCTCATCTCCATGTCGAGCTGGGTGAACTCGGGCTGCCGGTCGGCGCGGAAATCCTCGTCGCGGTAGCAGCGAGCGATCTGGTAGTAGCGCTCCATCCCCGCCACCATCAGCAGCTGCTTGAACAGCTGCGGGCTCTGCGGCAGTGCGTAGAACGATCCCGGCTGCAGCCGAGCCGGCACCAGGAAGTCGCGGGCCCCCTCGGGCGTCGACCGGGTCATCGTCGGTGTCTCGATCTCGACGAAGTCGTGACGGGCCAGCACCTCGCGGGCGGCCGCATTTGCCTTGGACCGCAGCCGGATTGCGCTGCCCGGTCCTTCGCGGCGCAGATCCAGGTAGCGGTACTTCAGCCGCGCCTCTTCGCCGGCGGGCTCGTCGAGCTGGAATGGCAGCGGCGCGCTCTCCCCCAGCACGGTCAGCGACGTCGCGTTGACCTCGATCTCGCCCGTGGGGATTTCGGGATTGGCGTTGCCTTCTGGCCGGGTCTCGACGACACCGTCGACCGCGATGCAGAACTCCGCACGCAAGCGGTGCGCCTGGGCCAATACGTCGCCCTCGCGGAACACCACCTGTGTCACCCCCGACGCGTCACGCAGGTCGATGAAGATGACACCGCCGTGGTCGCGGCGACGCGCCACCCAGCCGGCGAGGGTCACCTTCTGACCGGCATCGGTGGTCCGCAACGAACCGGCGGCATGACTGCGCAGCACAAAAACTCCTTGTGAAGGGCCAGAAGGACGACTGCCACAGTGTAGTGGGGGCGCTACCGCCGGTAGTTTGGCCTTCGTGGGCACCAGCATTGCGCTGATCGGACCGGGCGCCATCGGTGCGACGGTCGCGGCTTATCTGCACAGAGCCGGCAATTCCGTCCTGCTGTGCGGGCACACTCCGCGGGACTCGATCGAGGTGCGCCCCGACGACCACGAACCGATCACGCTGCCGGGCCCGGTGCACACCGACCCTGCAGAGGTCGACGGCCCGGTGGACGTGGTGTTCATCGCCGTCAAAGACACCCAGAACGAGCAGGCCGCCGGATGGCTTGCGCGGCTGTGTGACGAACGCACCGTGGTGTGCGCGTTGCAGAACGGCGTCGAGCAGGTCGAACGTGTGGGCCGGTTCTGCCCGTCGTCGACCGTCGTGCCAGCCGCGGTGTGGATCTCGTCGGAGGTGCAGCCGCAACGGTGGGTCCGGGTGCGCACCGAGCCGAGGCTGGTGCTGCCGGACACCGACGCGGCCGCGACGCTCGCGGAACTCCTTCGAGGTGCCGGCGTGGCCGTCGAACTCGACCCCGACTTCGTCACCGCCGCGTGGCGCAAGCTGCTGGTCAACGCGGCGGTGGCCGTCATGGTGCTGACAGGCCGGCGAGCCGGCGTCTTCCGCCGCGACGACATCGCCGCACTGGGCCGCCGCTATCTCGCCGAATGCCTCGCCGTGGCCAGGGCCGACGGCGCCAACCTCGGCGACCAAGTCGTCGACGAGATCATCGACATGCTGGCCAAGTCCCCGACCGACATCACCACGTCGATGCTCACCGACAGGGAGGCGGATCGCGCGCTGGAGTGGGACATCCGCAACGCCGTGATTCTGCGCAGGGCCGCCGTGCACGGGCTCGAGACCCCGATCAGCGAGGTCATCGTGCCATTGCTCGCCGCGGCGAGCGACGGACCGGGCTAGACACCGTCCTCTACTGTGTATGGCCATGCACGCATGTGAACGCGTCGATCTGGATTTCATCGACAACGCGCCGTTCCGGTTCGTCAGCACGGTCGACCTGTCGATCACGCCCGAGCAGCTTTTCGAAGTTCTTGACGACGCGGAGTCGTGGCCGCAGTGGGCAACGGCGATCACCAAGGTGACGTGGACCAGCCCGCAGCCGCACGGTATCGGCACCACGCGGACGGTGGACATGCGCGGCGGCATCGTCGGCGACGAAGAGTTCCTGGCCTGGGAGCCCCACTCGCACATGGCTTTTCGGTTCAACCAGGCGTCGACCGGCAGCATCGCGGCATTCGCCGAGGATTATCGGATTGTGCCTACGGCAAGCGGCTGCAACCTGACGTGGGTGATGGCGATGAAACCGAAAGGTGTTGCCGCGCGCCTCGGGATGACGCTTGGCCGGCCCGTGATGGCGCGAACCTTCCAGAAGTTCCTGTACAACCTGCGCGGCTACACCGAGAAGCGTTTCGCCAACACCGGCTAACCCGTCTGAAACGGTGGAACAGTAAGCGTCGCAACGCAATCGGCGTTGTACTCGGCCGGATTGTCGAGGAAGCTTCGCATCACGGAAAGAAAGCAGTCGGCAGCCTCGGACGTGTTGAGCGCCACCTCATGGCCGGTGCCGGGGAAGACGTAGTGGCGTGAATTCGGCAACGTCTGACCGGCCTCCTCGGCCAACGGCGGCGGCGTCGCGGAATCGAAGCCGCCGCTGGCCAGCAGGGCCGGCACGTCGCTGCGGACCGGCTCGAAGACCGACGACGGTGCCGCGGGCACCGACCACTGCTCGCAGTCGCTGAACAGCGTCGGCACCTGCGCGGGCAGCTTCAAGACTGCGTCGGGAAAATCCGGTAGCGCCTGCTTGCCCGCGGCGAGCACCTTCTCGGGGCTGGTACGCGCCACGGCTTCGCGGCACAGCACGCTGTACATCACGCCGTGGCTGAGGATGTTGGGTGGCGTGACCGCCGCGAGCGCCTGGGCCACGTCAGTCGGATCGCCGGTGGCCAGCTTGTGGATCATGGCCGGAATGCGGGCCAGCTGACCCGGCGTCTGGGCGGCGGCCACCACGACGCCACTGGCGAGTTTGTACCCGTCGACGACGACGTCGGTGGGTGTGCCGCCGACATCCACGGTCACCCGGATCGGGCTGGCCGACAGCTCGTTGACCATGCGGGTGAACTCCGCGCGCGCATCCGGAAACGCCTCGCCGCAGGCCGGGTCGGCCGCGCACCCGTCGAAGATCGCCGCGAAGCTCTGCGCCGCCCAGTCCCACCCTGATTCGACGATGTTGGCCGGTGGCGGCAACACGGAATCGAGCACCACCGACCGGATGCCGTCGGGACGGTCACGCAGCACCTGTAGCGCAAGGTCGGTGCCGTACGAGAGGGCGTAGATGTTCCATTGGTCGATGCCCATCGCGGTGCGCAGGTCGGCGACGTCGGCAACGCTTTCGGTGGTGTTGTAGGCCGCGACGTCGATGACGTCCTTGGCGATTCTGTCGCGGCATGCCCGCACGGCCGCCGCGCTCTGTTGCGCGTAGGCAGGGTTCTCCGCGCCGATTCCGACTGCCTTGACGAGGAATTGGTCGACTTCCGGGCACGCCAGGAACGGGTCGTCCTTCATCGTGCCGCGCTGGCCAAGCAGAATCAGATCGCGGTCGAGCTGCCAGTTGTCGAAGTTATGGAACAACGGTGTGCCGCCGGGACCGCCGGCAAGGTAGAGCACGGGATCGGGCTTGGGGTCCGGTGATGTCGTCTTGAGGGTCACGACGACGAGCTTGATTTTCCTGCTGTTCGGATCGGCGCGGTTCTGGGGCACGGTCAGGTAGCCGCACTCCACGCCGGGTCCGAGGTCCAGCTGCGGCAGGCCGGTGTAAATGGGGTTGGGGCACGGCGCTTTTGCGTACGAGGCGGCAGGCGGCGCAGGGCGCGGGACGACACTGGTCGTGCTCGACGTCCCGCCGGAAGGCCCGCCCTGCCCGCACCCCGCGAGCAGCACGACGCCGAGCAGGCCGATCAGACGATGCACCAGAAATCTCATGGCAGATCAGTACAGTCCGGCCCACGCCTTGCGCCGCTCGGCGTCGGGATCAGAGACCACCGTGTCGCGGGCGGAACCGATGATGCGGGTGAACCGGTTGTCGGTGTCGTACACGGGCCAATCGTGCCCATTGGACCAATGGATTTCGCGTGTATCCCAGCCCTTGGCCGCGAAGTCCAGCCACGCCCGCTGCATGCGCCTGCCGACGGACGGCTGCAGTCGCCGCCCGAGCGGATGCAGCTTGCGCCCGATGAACGAGGCGTAGCTGTGCTGGATGTGCACGATCTCGCTGCCGTGGGTGGCGCCCAGACCAAGCATCCGCAGGCTCCAGCCGAAATGGTCGAACCGGTACATATGCGTGGGCGCATGCGCGCAGTAGGCGTCGGCGAACGCCCACGCCGGCCCGCCGAACATCACGTCGGAGCCGAACGCCACCAGCGCCCTGCGTCGCGGGTAATCCGGATACGCGGCCAGCACCCGCTCCCTGGCGTCGGGTGCGACGCGGTCGAAGTAGGCGTCGATGGACGCCGGGGTGGTCGGCAGCATCGGCGGCTTGGTCCACGCGAACATCGAGGCCTCGTGGCTGTTGGTGCCGATGATCAATGGGACCCGGTTCAGCGTGCCCGCGCGGGCGGCGTCCACCGGATGGCTCGGCAGCAGGTCGACGCCGTAGGTCAGCCCGTAGGCGAGCGTCGGCGTGCTCGAGGAGCTCTTCAGCTGCTGCCGTCCTGCGGCGCGGCGCAGATCCCGTTGCGGCAGCCCTTTGACCTCAGCCGCGCTGACGCCGAGCCGCTGCAGAAACTCGTGGGCGCGCTTGGCCCGCACTTCACGGTCGGCGATCAGCGGCAGCGCGGGACTCTGCGCGATCGCACGACTGAACAAGCCGTCCGCCGCAGGACTGGCCAACAATGCGAGCACCGACGTCGCACCGGCCGACTCGCCGAACACCGTCACCCGGTCCGGGTCTCCCCCGAATGCGGCGATGTTGTCCCGGATCCAGCGCAGGGCCGCGAGCTGATCACGCAGCGCGAGGTTGTCGTCGAAGCCGTCACCGAGGTCGGACAGCTCGAATCCACCGAACACCCCGATCCGGTAGGTGACGTTGACCACCACCACATTTCCGTTGGCGGCCAGCCGCGAGCCGTTGTACAGCTGGAACTGCCCGGCGCCGTAGACGAACGCCCCGCCGGGAATCCATACCATCACCGGCAGCGAGCCGCTGGTATCCGGCGACCACACGGTCAGTGTCAGGCAGGCCTCGTCACGAACCTTCGGGTCGTCGCGGCCTCCGCCGACGAACGACTTGCTCTGCGGGGGCAGCGGTCCGTGTTCGAGCGCATCGCGCACACCGCTCCACGGCTCGGCTGGGGCGGGCGCCAGAAACCGGCGCTCTCCCACCGGTTGTTCGGCATACGCAACGCCACGCCACACCCCGACGCCGCCTTCGGTCGTGCCGCGCAGATCTCCCAGGCTGGTGTGCACGACGGTCGAATGTCCGACGACGACTGCCACGCCTAAATCGTAGTGTGCAAAGCTGGACTCACCTGTGTTCGAACAGGGTGTGGCGACCGACGGAGCGGTGCAATGACCTTCAACGAGGGTATGCAGATCGACACGAGCAACATCTCGACGGGCGGTGGCGGCGGGCCTGGTCGAGGGATCGCCATCGGTGGCGGGCTCGGCGGGTTGGTGATCGTGGTTGTCGCGCTCTTCCTCGGCATCGACCCGAGCTCGGTGGTACCCGAACAACAGCAGATCGGCACCGGAGGCGTCGAAGCGCCCGGATACGACTTGAGCCACTGCAAGACCGGGGCCGACGCGAACAAGTATGTGGAATGCCGCGTCGTCGCAACGACGAACTCGGTGGACGGCGTCTGGAACCAGCTGCTGCCCGGTTACACCCCGCCGCACACCACGCTGTTTCACAATCAAGTTCAAACCGGTTGCGGACCAGCGGACACCTCGGTAGGCCCGTTCTACTGCCCGGTCGACAAGACCGCCTACTTCGACACCGACTTCTTCCAGGTGCTCGTCGACCAATTCGGTTCCAGCGGTGGGCCGTTGGCCCAGGAGTACGTCGTCGCTCATGAGTATGGCCACCACGTACAAGATCTGAAGGGTGACTTGGGCCGTGCTCAGCAGGGAGCGCAAGGCGCTCAGGGTAACGGCGTGCGCACCGAACTGCAGGCGGACTGCTATGCCGGTGTATGGGCGCATTACGCGTCGATCACCAAGCAGGAAAGCACCGGGGTGCCGTTCCTTGAGCCGTTGAGCGACAAGGACATTGCCGATGCGTTGTCGGCGGCGTCGTCGGTGGGCGACGACCGCATCCAGAAGGAGGCGACCGGCCGCGTGAATCCTGAGTCCTGGACCCACGGATCCTCGGCAGAGCGGCAGAAGTGGTTCACCGTCGGCTACCAGACTGGTGACCCCAACAAGTGCGACACCTTCTCAACGAACGACCTTGGGTAGGCCGCCCACGGCCGTAGACGCCGTCGCCGAGCGCTACCTCGATGTGTTCGCCGCGCTAGACCCTTGCGCGGCAACCGAAATGGGGATACTCGGCCATGACGACGAGATCACCGACTACTCCCCCGACGGCATTACGGCTCGCGTCGAGGCGGCACGGTCCACACTGTACGAGCTCGATCGCACGACCGCGGTCGACGATGTCGACCACGTGACGATCGCGGCGATGCGCGAACGACTCGGCCTGCAGATCGAATTGCACGACGCCGGGATCGGCGTGGGCGAACTCAACGTGATCGCGTCCCCGCTGCAGTCGATGCGTGACGTGTTCGATCTGATGCCGACGGACACCGACGAGGACTGGGCGGTGATCGGTCGCAGGATGTCGAAGCTGCCCGACCGCGTCTCCGGCTATGCCCGCGCATTGCGCGCACGGGTTGCGGCCGGGCATGCGCCTGCCGCGCGACAGGTTTCCCGCGGTATCGACCAGGCCGGTCAAATCCAGCGGCTCTTCGTCGAGATGGTCGCCGACGCGGTACCCGGCAATGCGGCACTGCACGACGACCTGCAGCGTCACGCTGCGGCCGCCGCTGACGCCTACCGCGGCCTGGCAACCGTGTTGCGCGACGAGATAGCCCCGCACGCGCGCAAGGAGGACGCGTGCGGCCGGGACGCCTACCGGCTTCTGTCGCGCGAGTTCCTCGGCACCACCGTCGACCTGGATGAAACCTACGAGTGGGGCCTGGCTCGGCTGGAAAGCATTGTCGCCGAACAGGAATCGATTGCCCAGCGGCTCTATCCAGGTGCCGGCGTCGGCGAAACCCTGCGACGTCTCGACGACGAACCGCGCTACCTGGTGCACGGCACCGATGCACTGCAGGCGTGGATGCAGGACCTGTCGGACCGAGCCGTCGAGTCGCTTGCCGACACGCATTTCGACATTCCCGTGCCGCTGCGCTGGTTGGAGTGCCGGATCGCGCCAACGCACACCGGCGGCATCTACTACACCGGGCCGTCCGAGGACCTGTCACGGCCGGGCCGGATGTGGTGGTCGGTCCCGCCAGGGGTCGACACGTTCCGCACCTGGCAGGAAACGACGACGGTGTTCCACGAAGGGGTGCCCGGCCACCACCTGCAGATCGGCAGGGCGGTGGTGAACGCCGGCCGGCTGAACCGGTGGCGGCGGCTGGGGTGCTGGGTATCGGGGCACGGCGAGGGCTGGGCGCTGTACGCCGAGCGCTTGATGGCCGAACTCGGCTGGCTCGACGATGCCGGCAACCGAATGGGAATGCTTGACGCCCAACGCTTCCGGGCAGCGCGCGTGGTCCTCGACATCGGCGTGCACTGTGGCCTTACCGCACCGGACGGCGGCCAGTGGGACGCCGAGCGCGCATGGGTGTTCCTTCAGTCGCACAGCGCGATGAATGAAGAGCATCTTCGGTTCGAGCTGGACCGGTACCTGGGTTGGCCCGGTCAGGCGCCGTCGTATGCGATCGGGCAACGGATCTGGCAGCGGCTGCGCGACGACATGCTCGGCCAGGGAATGTCGCTGAAAGACTTCCATGGCCGGGCACTGGATCTCGGCGGGCTTCCGCTGGACGTGCTGCGTTCGGCGCTGGTCGGTGATTTCGCCAGCAGCTGATTGGCTTTGGTTGCCCGCGGCCGCGTCCTAGCGTCGGGTCATGGAATCTGTGGCGGTTACCCCCAGCCTGACGATGTTGCGTGTCAACGGCTGGCAGGTCTACGTCTGGCGCGACGGCGATTCGGTGACGCTGATCGACACCGGGGCGCCCGGATCGGGAGCAGAGATCCTCTCGACGGTGCCGGGCGTGGACCGCATCGTGTTGACCCACGGCCATGTCGACCACACCGGGTCCGCCGCCGAGCTGCGTGAGGCGACCGGTGCGACTGTCATGGCCGGCGCGGGCGATACGGCCGAGATCCGGGCTGGCTCGGCGGTGCCGCCACCGGTGTTCGAGGACTGGGAAGTGCCTATCCATCAACGGGTTTCCGTCGGCCTGCCCGATACGGCTCCTCCTGCGGCCGTGGATCGTGAACTGCGCGACGGCGACGTGCTCGACTTCGGCGGCGGTGCGCAGATCCTGTCGATTCCCGGCCACACCGCGGGCAGCATCGCGATCCATCTGCCACGTCACGGCGTGCTGTTCACCGGTGACACCGTCGCCAACGTCGGCACCATCATGCTGGGCACGTTCAACCAGGACCGAGCGCAAACGGTGGCGTCGTTTCAGCGTTTGGCGGGGCTCGACGTCGAAACCGCGTGCGTCGGCCACGGCGACCCGATTTCTTCGCAAGCCGGCGCCCGGATGCGCGAGGTGGCTGCCACACTGATTCCGTGACCCCTGAGCCCATCGAGCCGGACACCAAGGACTGGACGTGGGTGTTGTCGAGCCCGTGCCCGGAGTGCGCCTTCGATGCGGCGTCGGTGCATCACACCGAGGTCGCCGATCAGATCCGCGACGACGCAGCCGACTGGGCCCGCCGACTCGGCGAGGCCGGTGTTCGCACGCGACCCCGGCCCAATGTGTGGTCCACGCTGGAATACGGCTGCCATGTGCGCGACGTCCACCGCATCTTCAATCACCGGGTCCGCCTCATGCTCGACGAGGATGACCCGCAATTCCCCAACTGGGACCAGGACGAGACCGCGATCGCCGACGACTACGCCGCCCAGGACCCCGCCGCCGTCGCGACCGAATTGTTCGATGCCGCAAGCGTCGCGGCCGACACCTACGCCAACGTCCCCGCCGGCGCGTGGTCGCGGCGCGGATTACGCAGCAACGGCAGCGAGTTCACCGTCGCGACGATCTCGATATACCACCTACACGACATCGTGCACCACGCGTACGACGTCACAAGGAGTTACTCCACATGACCGATACACCATTGGCAGGCAAGGTCGCCTATGTGACGGGAGCCGCACGCGGACAAGGCCGTTCGCACTGCATCCGGTTGGCGCGTGCCGGCGCCGACGTCGTCGCGATCGACGTGTGCGGGCCGGTCGCCGAACACAACGGCTATCCGCCGGCCAGTCTCGAGGACCTTGCCGAAACCGTGGGCCTCGTCGAAAGCGAGGGCCGCAAGATTCTTGCCGACCATGTCGACGTCCGAGACGCCGAGGGTCAGCAGCGGGTGGTGGCCAATGCGATCGAGACTTTCGGGCGGCTCGACATCGTGGTGGCCAACGCAGGCGTGCTGAATTGGGGCCGGCTGTGGGAGATTTCAGCCAAGCAGTGGCAGGACATCATCGACATCAACCTGACGGGTCTGTGGAACACCATCAAGGCGGTCGTGCCGCCGATGATCGAGGCAGGCAACGGCGGGTCGATCATCGCGATCAGCTCAGCGGCAGGCATCAAGGCCGTCCCCGGCTGCGGGCACTACTGCGCCAGCAAGTTCGGCGTCGTGGGGCTGACCAACTCGCTGGCGGTCGAGCTCGGCGAGTTCGGTATCCGCGTCAACTCCGTGCATCCGTACGGCACCGACACGCCGATGGGTAACGACCTGTCGATGTACAAGGTGTTCCAGGACCACCCGAACTACATCCACAGCTACTCGCCAGGCGCGCTCCCGACCGATTCGCTCGCTGCCCCGGACTTGATCTCCGACATCGTCGTGTGGCTGGCCAGCGACGCATCGTCGTTGGTGACCGCGGCCCAAATTCCCGCGGACAAGGGCTATCTCAAGATCTAGAGCCGCGCACACGGAGGACACAAGCGGCGAGCGCGCAGCCAGGTACGCAAAATCCGGCGCCACGCGTACATGGCTGCGCGCTCGACGAATTTTTGTCGCCCTAGAGCCGCGACTGCGACTTGATCTTTGTTTCGCTTTCGCGGAACGGGCGGATCAACGCGTCTTGTGAGAAGGAGGCGATCAGCTCACCGTCTTCGGTGTGCACCGTCCCGCGCACATAGGACATGCCGGCACCGACCTGGGTGCTCTCGTGGCTGTAGAGGAGCCAGCCGTTCCACGTGACCGGCTCGTGGAAGCTCACCGTGATCGTCAGCGGGGCGGTGGCCACCGTCAGGTGAGATTGTGCGGTGCCGATCCCCTCGTGCGCACGCATCGTCGTCGAAATACCAAGGTGGCCGGTGAAATACGCGACCAACGCCTTCGCGAGGTCGTCGCGAGTCGGGATCGGGTCGTAGTGCAGCCACGCGTAGATCTCCGGCGGCCCCACCTCGTCGGGGCTGTTGACGTCGACGACGTCGACCAGGCGCAGTTCGCGCCCGATCATCGGCATCTCCGAGACGTTCGCGTCCGCGGGCGACGCGACTTCCGGGCGGGGCAGGTGATGACGGATCACGTCGCCCGTCGGGATATCCGCGAGCATCGTCATCGTGATGCAGCGCTTGCCGTTCTGCTTCGCCGCCACGACCGCGGTGGCCGTCGACCGGCCCTCGCTGACGACGTCGATCTCCAACTCGACCGGGCCGGCGCTGACCATGACCGCGCGGGCGAACACCGCGTGGACCGAGCGGATGGATTTGTCCGGGAATCGTTTCGCCACTGCGACGATCGCCTGCGCGACTACCTGGGTGCCCTCCACGACCTGCCGCTCATCCTCTGCGGCGATACCGGTCTCGGCGATGTAGCGATCCGGTCCGTCAGCCTTCACGTCGAACAGATCGAGCAGTCTCTGAACGGTCCACTGCGTCTGCGCTGAGTCTGTCGTCATGGGACGGAACAGTAACCGAGCTTCTGCAAAAGCGGTAACGTCATTACCGACAAACCACCCGATCCGGAAGGTCCTCATGGCGAAGTCGAGCGGTCAAGCAGACGCCGCTGTCGACGCCGAGTCCCGCGCCAAACGCTTCATGAGGTCGGCGCTGGCGATCCTCGGCGAAACAGGACGCACCGACTTCACCGTGCTCGAGGTCGTGGAGCGGTCAAAGACCTCGTTGCGCTCCTTCTACCAGCACTTCTCGACCAAGGACGAGCTGCTGCTGGCCTTGATCGACAACATCATGTCCGAGTCGACCAAGAAGTGGCGCGAGGATACGACCGGCCTGGAGAGCACTGCGGCCCTGTGTGTGCTCATCGACCGCATCTGCAAGCCCGCCCAATCGAGCACCCAAGATCGAGTCAACCGCGGCCTGACCGACTACAACGACCATCTCGCCGAGACGCTGCCGCGCGAATACGCCCGTGTCCTTTCGCCTTTGCACGAGCTGATCAAGGACATCATCAACCGCGGCATCAACGAGGGCACGTTCCGCAGCGGCCTCGACGTCTCCGCCACCGCCGCGCTCATCATGCAATCGGCACTGGGCGCCATGCGGCTGCAAGTCCTCGGAGCGGAATTGAACGGCGTCCCTATCGACGCCGACCACATCTACGACTTCTGCGTGGGTGGGCTCCTCGCCCGCCGCGACCCCGTCTGACCTGCGCAATACCGAAGCCGAAAATCCGTCTGCCAGGGGTGGTGTTTATGCTGGTCCAGACGTGGTAATGTCATTACCACCAATAGGCAATGCGACTTCCAGGAGACGAACATGGCGGCACGCCAGCTTCCCTATCCGGTGTTCGACGCCGACAACCACTTCTACGAGCCCAAAGAGGCGCTGACGAAGTTCCTGCCGGATCACCGCAAGAACGTCATCGACTACATCGAGGTCCGCGGCCGCACCAAGATCATGGTGCGCAACCAGGTCAGCGACTACATCCCGAACCCCACCTTCGAGGTCGTCGCCCGGCCAGGCGCTCAGGAGGAGTACTTCCGGCACGGCAGCGGCGGCAAGAGCTTCCGCGAGGTGATGGGCAAGCCGATCAAGGCGATCCCCGCGTTCCGCGAGCCCGCGGCACGGCTGGAGGTCATGGACTCCCTTGGCCTGGACTACTCGCTGATGTTCCCGACCCTGGCCAGCCTGGTCGAGGAGCGCATGAAGGACGATCCCGAGCTGATCCACGACGTCATCCACGCACTCAATGAGTGGATGTACGAGACATGGCAGTTCAACTACGAGAATCGGATCTTCTCGACTCCGGTGATCACGCTGCCGATCGTCGACCGCGCCCTCGAGGAACTCGAGTGGTGTCTGGAGCGCGGCGCGAAGACCGTGCTGGTTCGGCCGGCACCGGTGCCGGGCATGCGTGGCACACGCTCGTTCGGCCTGCCGGAGTTCGACCCGTTCTGGCAAGCCTGCGTGAAGGCGGGTATCCCGGTGTCGATGCACGCCTCGGATTCCGGTTATGCCGAATACCTCAACGACTGGGAGCCGGCCGACGAGTTCCTGCCGTTCAAGCCGACCGCGTTCCGGATGGTCTCGATGGGTAAGCGGCCGATCGAGGACTCGATGGCGGCCTTGGTCTGCCACGGTGCGCTGTCCCGCAACCCCGATCTGCGCATCCTGTCCATCGAGAACGGCGCGGACTGGGTGCCCTACCTGTTCAAGCAGTTCGAGAACACCTACAAGAAGATGCCGCAGGAGTTCCCGGAAAATCCGATCGAGGCCTTCAGGCGCGGTGTCTACGTGGCCCCGTTCTGGGAGGACGACTTCGCCAAGATGGCCGAGCTCTGCGGCGTCGACCGGGTGATCTTCGGTTCTGACTGGCCGCATCCAGAGGGCTTGGCCGAGCCCACCAAGCTGATCGACGACCTGCAGGGTCTCGATGAGGAGGGCCAGCGGAAGGTCATGGGCGGCAACATGATCGACCTGTTCAAGGTGCCCAACAAGATCGTCCACAACCCCGACGTGCCGGAACTGGTCCTGGCCTGACCGTACGGCTGATCGTCGCGAACGTGCGTGTCGACTCGTTGGCACGCACGTTCGCATTACATTGAAAGCGAGCTGGGTGCCGTGACCGAAGCCGCCTCCCCCGAACGATTGTTGTTCGCCTCGACGACCCAGTCGTTCCTCGACAAGGAAGCGTCGCTGACCCGGCTGCGCCAACTGCACGAGGCCGGCATCGCGTTTGAGCCTGACTGGTGGCGCCGCGCCGCAGAGCTTGGTTGGACAAGCCTGCTGGTTCCCGAGGAGCTCGGCGGCGGCAGCGTGTCGGGCGACGGCGTGGCGGACCTGGCGTTGGTCGCGGAGCTGGCGGGCAGAACCGTCGCCCCCGGCCCGCTGCATCCCGTCAGCACCGTGCTCGCCGGGTTGGTCGAGGCGCCCGAAAACCACGAGGACACAATCGAATCCCTGGTGTCCGGCGAGGCGGTCGCGTCGTGGGCGGTGTATGAGCCGGGCAAGCCGTGGTCACCGCTGGATGCCACGGTCACCGCGACACCAACCCCGTCGGGTTATCGCATCGACGGTGTCAAGGACCGCGTCGAGGCGGGCGCGGAAAGCACGGTGCTGCTGGTGGTCGCGCAATGCGACGGAGTCCCCCGCCAATTCCTGGTGCCGACGGATGCGCGAGGCGTGCGCGTCGAGCCCCAACGGTCGATCGACATGGTCAAGAGTTATGCCCGAGTGCATTTCGATGGCGTGGATGTCGCTGAATCCGCCGCAGTGGGTACCGCGGATCAGACCGCCGGCCTGATCGCGCGCCAGAGCCAGATCGCACAAGTGCTTCAGTGCGCAGAGGTGGTCGGCATCCTGGATACCGTGCTGGACTTCACGATCCAGTGGGGCTTCGACCGGCATTCTTTCGGTCGTCCACTGGCCTCCTACCAGGCGCTCAAACACAAGTATGCCGATCTGAAGATCTGGTTCGAGTCCTGCCGCGCGACGACGAACGCGGCGGTCGCGGCCGTGAGCCGACGATCACCCAGCGCCGAAATGGCGGTGAGTGTGGCGAAATCCTATGTGGGAGAACATGCTCCGGGCATGCTGCAGGACTGCGTCCAGTTGCACGGCGGCATCGGCGTGACCTGGGAGCACGACCTGCACCTATACCTGCGTCGCGTCACGCTGTACCGGTCGATGTTCGGCACGCCCGAGGACCACAACCTGCGGGTCTATGACCTCACTAAGCAATTGGAGCCCGCCTCATGACGGAGGCCACATCGGTGACCACCGAAACTACCGAATCGGTAGAGGAATTCGCCACCCGGGCCCGGGCATGGCTGGCGGAGAACTTGCCGTCGATCGATCCGAACAACCCGCCAGAACACGACCGGGGTGAAGAGGCGCCGTGGCTGCGGGCGCGCGAACTTCAAAAGAAGTTGTGGGAAGGCGGATTCGCGGGTATCTGCTTCCCGCGCGAATACGGCGGGCTCGGTTTGCCCATCGCCTACCAGAAGGCCTTCAACGACGTATCGCGCAACTACGAGCTGCCGATCATCCTCAACACGCCGACATTCACTATTTGCGCGGCGACGATCCTCGACACCGGCTCGGAAGAGCAGAAGCACAAACACATTTCGGCCGTGCTGCGTGGCGACGAGGTGCTCGTCCAGCTGTTGTCGGAACCCAGTGGTGGATCGGATCTCGCGGGTGTCATCACCCGCGCCGACCGCGTCGGCGACAAGTGGGTGATCAACGGTGCGAAGACCTGGAGCACCAGCGCGTTCGCCGCTGACTATGGCTTGATGCTGGCCCGCACGAATTGGGATGTGCCCAAGCACGAAGGCCTGACGATGTTCCTGGTGCCCATCAAGAGCCCTGGAATCACGTTGCGGCGCATCAAGCAGGTCAACGGCTCGGTCGAGTTCTGCGAGGAATTCTTCGACAACCTCGAGTTGGGCGACGATGCTGTCGTCGGCGAGGTCGACGGCGGTTGGCACGTCGCGTCCCGACAGCTCTATCACGAGAGGCGAGCCGTCGGCGGGGGCTCGGAATTCGCCAGCGGCGTTGGCGCCGAAGGCAAGTCCGATGTGCCCATCGACTACGTCGCCCTGCTGGAGAAAACCGGTCAGGCCGACAACGAGCATGCCCGTGTGCTGGCTGGGCGGGCGCTCGTGCACCGCGCGGTGCGTGAGCAGCTCATCGACCACGTCTATCACGGTGTGCTCGACGGTTCACTACCACCGGCGGCGGGTTCGATCATTCGCGTCACGCACGCCGAGGTTCATCATCTGGAATTCGACACCGTGCTTGCGATCACCGGAAGCGCCGGCGTGGTCGACCTTGATGATGACCTGATCCGCTATGGCGAGCGATACCTGTCGCGTCAGGCCGCTGCCCTCGGTGGCGGCACCACGGAGATCGCGAAGAACATCATCGGTGAACGGGTGCTTGGCTTTCCGCGTGAGTACGCCGCCGATCGCGGCGTGCCGTTCAATCAGGTCAAGCGCAACAAGAGCTGAGACGTCGATCTCGCAGCACTTTCGGCGCGGCTAGAACAGCGTCGGCTCGAGGACCTCGGCAGGCGGTGTCGCTGTGGCATCCACGGCACGGAACGACCGGCGGTCCGGCGCCAGCCCATACTTGGCGACAAGCGGCGTCACCCTGTCGTGCAGCATCTTCTTGTAGTCCGACGGCAAATACGCACCGCGCCGGTACAACTGGCGATACTCGGACACCAGCTCGGGATGCGACCGCGCCAACCATGCCATGAACCAGCCGCGCGTCGAGCCGCGTAGATGGAGCCCGAATACCGTGACGCCCGTCGCGCCCGCGTCGGCGATCTGGCGCAGTAGTTCGTCAAGGTGATCGACGGAATCCGTCAATCGCGGCAGGACCGGCGCCACCATGACGTGACAGCCCAATCCGGCGTCGCGGATGGCGGCAATCAAGCCCAGCCGGGCCTGCGGCGACGGCGTACCGGGTTCAACGTCCTTGTGCAGCTCCGCATCTCCGACCGCCAGTGATACCGCGACGCTGACGTCGACTCGGCGTGCCGCCTCGGCGATCAGCGGAAGATCCCGGCGCAGCAGCGTGCCCTTGGTGAGGATCGAAAACGGTGTGCCCGAATCGGTCAGCGCGCCGATGATCCCTGGCATCAGCGCATACCGGCCCTCGGCCCGTTGATAGGGATCGGTGTTGGTACCCAGTGCGACGGTTTCGCGGTTCCACGACGGCCGATGCAGTTCGCGACGCAGCACATCGGCCACGTTGGTTTTGACCACGACCTGGGTGTCGAAATCCGTCCCGCAGTCGAGATCGAGGTACTCGTGCGTCGGCCGCGCGAAGCAGTACCGGCATGCGTGCGAACAGCCGCGGTACCCGTTGACGGTGTAATTGAACGGGAGCATCGACGGAGCCGGGCGGCCGGCGACATTGGGCCGAGCGTTCGGGACCTTGTTGAGCGCGGACTTACACAGCACCTCGTGAAAGGTGATGCCCTCGAACTGCGGCGTGCGCACGCTGCGGACGAATCCGATCCGCTGCAGGCCAGGCAGGGCGCCATCGTCGACGCTGACACCCTGAGCGTCCCACCGCATACTCCTATTCGAACTGACGTTCGATGCGATGTCAAGGTAATTACCGCCTTGTGTCGGGATACTCGCACACGTATATTCGTCGACGAGTATTCGATGGACGGGGATCTGATGGCAGACAAGCGCAAGGTGGGGAATCTGCTGGCACTGGCCGTGCTGGCCACTGTGGTGCAGCGCCCGATGCACCGGTATGAGATGGCCTCGGTGATGCGGGCCCGCGGCAAGGACCGCGACATGAACATCAAGTGGGGCTCGCTCTACACGGTCGTGCAGAACCTCGAGAAAAACGGCTACCTCGAGCAGATCGGCGTCACCCGGCAAGGCGCCCGACCCGAACGCACGGTGTATCAGATCACCGACGCCGGCCGCGACGAACTGATCGGGTGGACGCGTGACCTCATCGCGGAACCCGAGGCCGAGCACACGCGATTCGTGGCGGGGTTGTCCGTGCTGGCGGTGCTCCCCCCGCAGGACGTCGCAGCCCTGCTGCGCCAACGGGTGCAGCGACTGACCGATTCGCTCGACTCGCTGCGCCGCGAACTCGAACAGGCCGCCGCCGTGCCGCGGCTGTTCCTCATCGAGGACGAATACCGCATCGCGATGACCCACGCCGAAATCGAATGGACGACGTCGCTGCTCCACGAACTGACGGCCGGCACGTTCCCGCATCTCGACGCGTGGCGCAAGTTCCATGAAACCGGCGAAATGCCAACCGAATTCGCTGACCTCGAGAAGTAAGGAGACCACATGCCCGCAGCACAGACGGCTCTCGTGATCGGCGGCGGTATCGCCGGCCCCGTTGCGGCCACCGCACTGACCATGGCTGGCATCGACACCGCCGTGTACGAAGCCCGCCCTGCCGATCCGTCATCTGTCAGCGGTATCGGGGGCTCACTCGCGCTGGAGCCCAATGGCTTGGCCGCCTTGCGCATCGTCGGCGCCGACGACGCAGTGCGTGCCGTCGCGATCCCGATCACCCGGTCGGTGATGTCGATCGCCAGCAGGGCAGGCCACGAGATGCCTGTGCCACCGGGGCTTCCGCCACGGCAGCTGGTCGATCGCGGCGCTCTGCATCGTCTTCTCCATGACTGCGCGCAGCGTGCCGGCGTGCGAATCCACCACGGTAAGAGACTGATTCGCGTCGATGAACGGCCCGACGGCGTCACCGCTCATTTCGCCGACGGCAGTAACGCCAGCGCCGACGTGCTGATCGGCGCCGACGGTGTGCACTCAAAAGTGCGCGGAATTGTCGATCCCCACGCCCCCGACGCCCGCTACCTCGGCCTGCTCGGGTTCGAAGGGCTGGTCGATGATGCCCCCGATACGTCAGCCCTCGAGCCCGGCTCGATGACGTTCGCGTTCGGCCGCCGCGCGTACTACCTGTACTGGAAGCGGCCCGACGGCCGGATTGGCTGGGGCGCGAATCTGCCGTCGCCGCAATACCTCAGCCTGAAGCAGGCGCGTGCGGTGGCGGCCGAGGACTGGCTGCACACGCTCCGCACCACCTACGCCGACGACGTGCCCGGTGCGCGGCTAGCGGCGGAGACGACGAGCGAAACGTTACAAACGGTCGGCGCGCTGCACATCATGCCGCCGGTCCCCCACTGGCACCGCGGGCGCATGGTGCTCGTCGGCGACGCCGTACACGCTCCGTCGAACAGCACGGGCCAGGGCGCGTCGCTGGCGATGGAAAGCGCGATCCAGTTGGCTCGCTGCCTGCGCGACCTGCCCGACGTGTCGTCGGCATTCGAGGCCTATGAGCGGCTGCGGCGCCCCCGCGTGGAGAAGATCGCTGCCCGCGGTGCCCGCATCAGCCACGCCAAGGCGCCGGGACCAGTCGCGCAGCGCCTGATGCGAGTGATGCTGCCGCTGATGGTCAAGACGATGAATCTCGAGAAGACGATGGGCGCCGAACAGCGATACACCATCGACTGGAACGCGCCGATGCAGGAGGACATCTCAATACGCGCGTGAGGTAAGCCCCGAACGCTCGCCGGGACCGCGGCGCAGCCCCCACGCCGCCACTGCCAGAGCCGCGAGTCGCACCAGATTGCCGCGATGCCACGTGGTGATCAGTGCCCGGCGTTCGGTGGCGGTCAGGGGTGTTGGACTTTTCAACAGCCGTAGATTCACGGTTCGCACGAGGTACGCGGTCAGCGCTGCCGCGGATGCCGTGCCAGCCGCGGCCGTGGCAGTCAGGCGCCTGTCGCCACCGGATCGCCAGTCGTCGGCCAGAGCGACACCGGTGGCCACGAAGGTAATGGGTGCCGCGGGGAGGTAGTACCGAAGCGGGCTGCCCGCGCTCAACAGCCCCGGCTCTCGGTTGGGGTGCGCGTCCGCAAGCAGCGAGGGCACATCCACCACGGCCTCGTAGACATTGCCGAGTATCCAATGGAGTTGACCGAGCCGGGCCACGGCAACCCATCGACCTCGTTTCATATCGATCACCCTCCTGCGATTGCCAGTTGTCGCCAAACCCCATCACACGTCAAACCACGTCTCGGATTCTCCCCGGTGTTGAAGGACGCGGACCGGGTTTTGCCAGACGCGTCGGCGCATAAAGACATCTCAAATCATTCGCATGATGTCCGTCATGCGGATAACATGATGGTCATCATGCGAAATCCCGCGGGCGCACGCGCTGAGAGCAAGCAACAATCGCTGGAGAAGATCCTCGACGCCGCCGCCCGCCGGATCCGCGAGGAGGGACTCGACGGGGCGGCGATAGTGCCGGTGATGCGCGACGCCGGGTTGACGCATGGCACGTTCTATTCGCACTTCGCCAGCAAGGACGATCTAGCTAGCGCCGCATTTTCGCGGGCCATCACCACGGGCCGTGCGCATTGGATCAAGCCACGTCGGGGCGAGCCGTGGAGAGAACGGCTGACCGGCCTGGCCAAGCGCTACCTCACCACCGCTCATCGCGACGACCTTTCTACCAGTTGCGGATTCGCGACACTGAGCTCCGACGCGGCGCATGGCTCCGAGCAGTTCCGCGCCAGCTACGAACGTGAACTACGCACGTCGCTCGCGGCGATTTGCGATGGCGACGACCAGCGCCTCGACGATGCGATCGCGTTGATGGCGATCTGTGTCGGCGGGATGGCGCTGTCCCGCGGGGTGGTCGACCCCAAGTTCTCGACGCGGATACTGCGGGTCGCCAGGGACGCCGCCGCCAAGCTCGCAGACAACCAATCAGATTGAGGAGGAAGCCATGCCGGGAACCAAGCCGTACGGACAGCTGCAGTACAAGGAGATCAACGGCAAGCGGATGTCCTATATCGATGAAGGCCAGGGAGATGCGATCGTTTTCCAGCACGGCAACCCCACCTCGTCGTATCTGTGGCGCAACGTGATGCCGCATCTGGAAGGGATGGGCCGGCTTGTCGCCTGCGATCTGATCGGCATGGGCGGCTCGGACAAGCTCGACGACTCCGGCCCTGACCGCTACCACTACGCCGAACAACGCGACTATCTGTTCAAGTTGTGGGACGAACTCGATCTTGGCGACCGCGTGATCCTCGTCCTGCACGACTGGGGTTCTGCGCTGGGCTTCGACTGGGCGAACCAACACCGTGACCGTGTGGCCGGCATCGCGTATATGGAAGCGGTTGCGATGCCGATCGATTGGACAGATTTTCCCGAGCCCGTCAAGGCGGTCTTTCAAGGCTTTCGGTCGCCGCAAGGCGAAGGGATGGTGCTGGACAACAACATGTTCGTCGAGGCGGTTCTGCCGGGCGCTATTCAGCGCACGCTGAGCGACGAGGAGATGAATCACTACCGCAAGCCGTTCCTCAACCCCGGCGAGGATCGACGTCCGACGCTGTCATGGCCGCGCAACATCCCGATCGAGGGTGAACCCGCCGACGTCGTCGGCATCGTCACGGAGTACGGGGAATGGTTGGCGCACAGCGACGTTCCGAAGCTGTTCGTCAAGGGCGAACCCGGCGCGCTGGTGCGTGGACGCGTGCTCGATTTCGTGCGCACGTGGCCGAACCAAACAGAGGTATCGGTGCCGGGAGTGCACTTCGTCCAGGAGGACAGCCCTGACGAAATCGGCGCTGCCGTGGCGTCGTTCGTGCGGGCGGTGCGCGCCGCGTAATCTTTCGCGGCGTGACGGAACTTCTGTTCTCCTACGGCACGCTGCGCCAGCCCGAAGTACAGCGGGCGACATTCGGTCGCGAGATCGACGGACGGCCCGACGCCATCGTCGGCTACGACCTGGACTACGTCACCATCACCGACCCGCACGTCATCGCCACCAGCGGCAGCGACCGCCATCCGATCCTCAAGCCGACGGACCGTCCCGGGGCCGCAGTCGAGGGCACCGTGTTCGCAATCAGCGCCGAGGACCTTGCCGCCGCCGACGAGTACGAGGTCGACGATTATCGCCGCGTCGCCGTGCCGCTGCGGTCAGGCGATCAGGCCTGGGTCTACGTATTCGCCAGCGGCTAGTTCACCACTGCGAGAGCTGGCACTGCAGGTTGTACGGAGCGTCCTGCTGCACAACCGTCTGACCGTCGACGGCGATCTCGCAGTGCGGATTCGGTGCCCCCTGCCCGCCGTGCGTGGTGCTGCTGACGGTCAGGATCGCCCATTGCGGATCCGCGAGCGTGGTCTCGAACACCCACGGCGTGTCCGGTCCGACGTTGATGGTCTCTCGTTTCACGAACGAATACGCGTCGGCGTTGTAGGCCGCCTTGCTCGGAGGTTGCGTCGTCAGATAGAAGAGGTCGAAATCCGCACCACCGGCTGACGTGAGCGTGTACCGCACCTGGTGACCGGCCGGATCAGCGCTCGATGTGCCATGACTTAGCGCAATTCCAGCGGCGGCCACCGCCAACGCCGCCCCAACCCTGGCTGTCGTTGTTCGCATGTTCGTCACATCGCCGCACCGTACCGGATCGTTACAACACCCGTCACACAGCTACCGCGCGGCAAATGAACTGCAAACAAACTCGCCCTTGCCACAGGTTAATTTGTTCGTCACACACAGACATTTCGCAGAAACACCGGCGCTCTAACGTCCCGATTCGACGTCCCAAAGGGTGTCTTAACTTTCGCGCTCCCGCAGTCGCCCGTCTTCCCAATGAGCGCTGCTGACATTCAGAAAGGCTGTTCATGCGACTTCCACGACGCTCGTCGTTGACAAGGTCGGCCCTAGCTGCGGGAAGTGTCGTCACCGCGACCAGCCTCCTGTTGTCCGGCTGCGGAAGCAAGGCCAACCAGACCGATGCGGCAAACGCCAAATCCTGCGTCGACACCTCGGGCCCGACCATCAAAGTGGGCGCGCTGAATTCGCTGTCGGGCACCATGGCGATCTCGGAAGTCACGGTGCGCCACGCGATCGATTTGGCCGTCGAGCAGATCAACGGCGCGGGCGGTGTGATGGGCAAGCAAATTCAACTCGTCGGCGAGGACGGCGCATCCGAACCGACGGTGTTCGCCGAAAAGGCCGAAAAACTGATCAGCAGTGACTGTGTGGCGGCCGTGTTCGGCGGATGGACCTCATCGAGCCGCAAGGCGATGCTGCCGGTCTTCGAGGGCGCCAACTCGCTGCTGTACTACCCCGTGCAGTACGAGGGTCTGGAGTCGTCGAAGAACATCTTCTACACCGGCGCCACCACCAACCAGCAGATCGTCCCCGCGCTCGACTACCTCAAAGAGAAGGGCATCAAGTCGCTGTATCTGGTCGGCAGCGACTATGTGTTCCCGCAGACCGCCAACCGAATCATCAAGGCGTACGCGGCAGCCAACGGCATCGAGATCAAGGGCGAGGACTACACGCCGCTGGGCTCGACCGACTTCTCCACGATCGTCAACAAGGTGCGCGGTTCGAATGCGGGTGCGGTGTTCAACACCCTCAACGGCGACTCCAACGTCGCGTTCTTCAAGGAGTACACCAACGCCGGCCTGACGCCGCAGAAGATGCCTGTGGTCTCGGTGTCGATCGCCGAGGAAGAGGTGACGGGCATCGGCGCGAAGAACATTGAGGGCCAGTTAACGGCGTGGAACTACTACCAGACTGTCGACAACCCTGTGAATAAGGCGTTCGTCAAGGCCTACAAGGACAAGTACGGCGCCGACAAGCCGACGTCGGACCCGATGGAGGCCGCCTACGTCTCGCTCTACCTTTGGAAGAACACCGTCGAGAAGGCGAAGTCGTTCGACGTCAAGGCGATTCAGGACAACTGTGGTGGGGTCACGTTCGACGCACCCGAGGGCCTGGTCACCATCGACGGCGACAACCACCACATCACCAAGACCGCGCGGATCGGCGAGATCCACCCCGACGGCCTGATCTACACGGTCTGGCAGTCGCCCGGGCCGATCAAGCCGGACCCATACCTGAAGAGCTACCCCTGGGCCGCGGGTCTCTCCAGCTGAGATGGATGTCCTGATCGGACAGCTGGCGACGGGATTAAGCCTCGGCTCGATCCTGTTGCTGGCCGCTCTGGGGTTGTCACTGACGTTCGGCCAGATGGGCGTCATCAACATGGCGCACGGCGAGTTCATCATGGCAGGCTGCTATACGGCCTACGTCGTGCAGCAGGTCGTGTCCAGTTCCGGTGTATCCCTGCTGATTTCGCTACTGGTCGGCTTCGTGGTTGGCGGGGCGATGGGTGCGCTGCTCGAGGTCACGCTCATCCGGCGGATGTATGACCGTCCGCTGGACACGCTGCTCGTCACGTTCGGCGTCGGGCTGATCTTGCAGCAGGTGGCCCGCGACATCTTCGGAGCTCCCGCGGTCAACGTCGGTGCGCCGTCGTGGCTTTCCGGCGGCATGGACATCCTCGGCGCCGTGGTGCCCAAGACACGCATCTTCATCCTGGTGCTCGCGGTGGTGTGTGTGGCGGTGCTGGCCACGGTGTTGAAGGTCAGCCCGATGGGGCGTCGCATCCGTGCCGTGGTGGCCAACCGCGACCTCGCCGAAACCAGCGGCATCTCCTCCCGGAAGACCGACATCACAACGTTTTTCATCGGCTCCGGCCTTGCCGCGGTGGCGGGTGTGGCGTTGACGTTGATCGGCTCGACCAGCCCGACCATCGGGCAGAGTTACCTGATCGACGCGTTCCTGGTCGTCGTGGTCGGCGGTCTGGGCCAGATCAAGGGCACCGTCATCGCGGCATTCGCACTGGGCTTCTTGAACTCGTTCATCGAGTACAACACGACCGCGTCGCTGGCCAAGGTGATCGTGTTCGTGATCATCGTGATTTTCCTGCAGGTTCGCCCGCAGGGTCTGTTCACGGTGCGCACAAGGAGTCTGGTGTGAGGTCACTTGTTGGCCGCTGGCAGACATGGGCGGGTTTCGGGGTCGCGGCGGTGGCGCTGTTCGCAGCGGCGCCTGCGGTGTTGTCCGACTTCAGGCTCAGCCTGCTCGGCAAGTTTCTGTGTTATGCGATCGTCGCTGTCGGCATCGGATTGGCCTGGGGCCGTGGCGGCATGCTGGTGTTGGGCCAGGGGGTGTTCTTCGGCCTCGGCGGCTACATGATGGGCATGCATCTGAAGATCGCCGATGCCGAACTGCGCGGCGACAAGGTGCCCGACTTCATGCAGATCGCGGGTGTACGCGTATTGCCCGCGTACTGGGAGCCGTTCGCCTCCCCCGCGTTCACGCTGTTGGCGATCGTGCTGGTGCCGACGGCGATCGCGGCGGCGCTGGGCCTTGGCGTGTTCAAGCGCCGGGTCAAGGGCGCGTACTTCGCGATCCTGTCGCAGGCGCTGGCGGCCGCGTTGGCGATCCTGCTCGTCGGGCAGACCAGCATCGGTGGCAGCAACGGGCTCAACAGGTTTCGGACGTTCTTCGGGTTCACGCTCAACGACCCGGTGAACCGGCGGATGCTGTACTTCATCGCCGCGGCGGTCCTGCTTCTGGTGGTCGCGGTGGTGCGCCAGCTGATGCAGAGCCGCTACGGCGAACTACTGGTCGCCGTGCGCGACGGCGAGGAGCGCGTGCGCTTCCTCGGTTACGACCCGGCGAACATCAAGGTCGTCGCCTACACCGTCGCCGCGTTGTTCGCCAGCATCGCCGGTGCGCTGTTCGCGCCGATCGTCGGGTTCATCGCGCCGTCGCAGGTCGGCATACTCCCGTCGATCGCGTTCCTGATCGGCGTCGCGATCGGCGGGCGCACCACACTGCTCGGCCCGGTGCTGGGCGCGATCGGCGTGGCCTGGGCGCAAACGTTGTTCTCCGAACGCTTTCCGTCGGAGTGGACCTACGCACAGGGCGTGCTGTTCATCGTCGTGGTCGGCTTCTTCCCCGCCGGTCTGGCCGGCCTGGGTGCGCTCGTTCGCCGACGGCGCAAGGCCAAGCCCGCGGCCCCCGCCCCTGAGCCCGAACTCGAGCCCGAGAAGGTGCCGGCGTCATGACCGTCGTTGAGCCGGTCGCCGGCGGCAACGTCGGCATGGGTACCGAGTACCTCGAAGTGCGTGGGTTGACGGTTGATTTCGACGGGTTCAAGGCGGTCAGCGACGTCGACCTGACCCTGTTCCAGGGCGATCTGCGCTTCTTGATCGGGCCGAACGGGGCAGGCAAGACCACAGTGATCGATGCGATCACCGGGCTGGTGCCTGCAAGCGGCTCGGTCAGCAAGTCGGGTGTGGAGCTACTCGGCAAGAAGGTGCACAAGATCGCCAGGCTCGGGGTGGGCCGGACATTCCAGACGGCAAGCGTTTTCGAGCAGCTGACGGTGCTGCAGAACCTTGACATCGCCGCGGGCGCGGGCCGATCGCCGTTGACGCTGCTTCGTCGGCGGCGTGGTGTGCTGCCGTCCATCGAGGACGCGCTGGAGACAACCGGGCTGACCGCGTTGGCCGATAGGCCTGCCGGGGTGCTGGCGCACGGCCAGAAACAGTGGCTGGAAATCGGCATGCTGCTCGTACAGAACGCGGACGTGCTGCTGCTCGACGAGCCCGTCGCGGGCATGAGCCACGAGGAGCGGGAGGAGACGGGAAACCTGTTGCGCCGCATCGGTGCCGAGCGCACGGTGGTCGTCGTCGAACACGACATGGACTTCATGCGCGCGTTTGCCACCTCGGTGACCGTGCTGGCACGCGGGCAGGTGATCGCCGAGGGCTCGGTGGCCGAAGTCCAGGCCAATCCGAAGGTGCAGGAGGTCTATCTCGGTACCGCGGCCGCGGGAGCTGAAGGCATCCCCGACGAACTCATCGAGGAGAGCTCCTGATGCTCCAGCTTGTCGATGTCCATGCGGGCTATGGACGCTCAGAAGTCATTCACGGCGTGAGCGTGGAAGTGCCCTCCGACGGCGTGGCCGCGGTGATGGGTCACAACGGTGCAGGCAAGACCACCCTGCTGCGGGCGGCGGTCGGACTGCTGAAATGCACTGCGGGCAAGGTGCTTTTCAACGGTGACGACATCACGAAGTTGCGGCCGAGCGCACGAGTGGCGCGCGGCTTGGCGTATGTGCCGCAGGGCCAGCAGTCGTTCGGCCAGCTGACGACGGCGGAAAACCTTCAAGTCGTCGCCGACGGGCGGAAGAACGGCAAGGCGCTGATCGACGAGCAACTCGACCTGTTTCCTGCTCTCACGGAACTGCTGTCGCGGCGGGCGGGTCTGCTGTCCGGTGGCCAGCGTCAGCAGTTGGCGATCGCCCGCGCGCTGATCACGTCGCCGAAGTGTCTGATTCTCGACGAGCCGACGGAAGGCATCCAGCCGTCGGTGGTCGCCGAAATCGAAGCTGCGATCACCACATTGACCCGCCGCGGAGATCTCGGCGTGCTGCTCGTCGAGCAGCACATCGGCTTCGCGCTGGAATCCTCGCAGCGGTATTACATCCTGGAGGCCGGCCGCGTCACGTCGTCCGGCACCGGCGGATCGGCTTCCGAGGCCGACGTCCGCGCCGCCATGGCCATCTAGGCATCAGGGCTCACCTCCTTCGGCGAGCGTGCATGTATGTACACGACACGCCGAGCAAAACTGTACAAATGCGCACGCTCGCGGGCTCGTGAGCGTTCTGGGGTTCACGGGCACCGGATTACTGTCTGGATACCGCCGGCAGATTGACGCGAGATCCCCCGCGCGCAGGAATGGTTAGAGGTGCAGGCGGGAAAGCACCTCGGCGAGAACGCCTTCGGCGGGCACGTCGACCTGATCGCCTGTCGCCAAGTTCTTCACCCCGACCGTGCCCGCTTCGATGTCGTTCTCCCCAAGCACCAAAGCGATCGAGGCACCCGAACGGTCAGCGGAACGCATAGCGCCCTTGAGTCCGCGATCGCCGTAGGCCAGGTCGACGCGCACACCGGCGGCACGCAGCCGCGCAGCCAACACCGCCAGCCTGACCTTGGCCTGCTCGCCGAGCGGCACACCGAACACGTCGACGCGGGCAGTCCCGCCCACGCTTTTACCCTCGGCCTTCAGTGCCAGCACCGTTCGGTCCACGCCGAGCCCAAAGCCGATGCCGGACAAGTCTTTTCCACCGAGCTGGTGCATCAGCCCGTCGTAGCGGCCGCCACCACCGATACCCGACTGCGCACCCAGCCCGTCGTGCACGAACTCGAACGTGGTCTTGGTGTAGTAGTCCAGCCCACGCACCATCCGCGGGTTGATCACGTACGGCACACCCAACGCGTCCAAATGCGCGAGCACGGTTTCGAAGTGCTGCTTGGCGACATCGGACAGGTGATCGAGCATCACCGGTGCGTCGGCGGTCATCTCGCGCATCTTCGGCCGCTTGTCGTCGAGTACCCGTAGTGGGTTGATCTCGGCGCGCCGCCGGGTCTCCTCGTCGAGATCGAGCTTGAACAGGAAGTCCTGCAACAGTTCCCGGTACTGCGGCCGGCAGCTGTCGTCGCCAAGCGACGTGATCTCCAGACGGAAGCCGTCGAGCCCAAGCGACCGGAAGCCCGCGTCGGCGACCGCGATCACCTCGGCGTCCAGCGCGGGATCGTCGACGCCGATCGCCTCCACGCCGACCTGCTGTAGTTGCCGGTAGCGTCCGGCCTGCGGGCGCTCGTAGCGGAAGAACGGCCCGGCGTAACACAGTTTGACCGGTAGCGGCCCCCGGTCCAGGCCATGCTCGATCACCGCCCGCATCACACCGGCGGTGCCTTCCGGGCGCAGCGTCACCGAACGATCGCCGCGGTCGGAGAACGTGTACATCTCCTTGCTCACCACGTCGGTGGACTCGCCGACGCCGCGGGCGAACAGCGCGGTGTCTTCGAAGATCGGCAGTTCGATGTCGCCGTACCCCGCACGGCGGGCGGCGTCGAGCAGACCGTCGCGCACACCGACGAACTGTGCCGACTCGGGCGGCAGGTAATCCGGGACGCCCTTGGGCGCCTGAAAGTCACTCACTAACTCAAGCCTTCGAGGAACGGGTTGGCGCGACGTTCGAAGCCGATCGTGGTCTTCTCACCGTGTCCAGGTAGTACCACGGTGTCGTCGTCGAGCACCAACAGTTTTGTCACGATCGAGCCGAGCAGGTCCCGCCCGCTGCCGCCCGGCAGATCCGTGCGGCCCACCGACTGGCGAAACAGCGTGTCGCCGGAGAACACCACCTCGTCAGGGCCGTCGGCCACCCTGAACACCACAGAGCCACGGGTGTGGCCGGGCGTGTGGTCGACGGTCACCGTCACCCCGCCGAGTTCCAGCTTGTCGCCGTCGCGGTCGAGCTCGACGACCTGCCTGGGCTCGCGGAACAGCGCGCCGAACGCGATCTGCGCCAGCCGCGGGCCGAAGTCCTTGATCGGGTCGGTCAGCATGAACCGGTCCTCGGGATGGATGTAGGCCGGACAGCCGTACATGTCGGCGACCTTCTGCGCCGACCAGATGTGGTCGACGTGCCCATGCGTCAACAGCACCGCCGACGGCGTCAGGTGGTTGTCATCGAGGATCTGCCGCAGCGGACCCATCGCCCGCTGGCCCGGGTCGACGATGACGGCGTCGGCGCCGGCTCTCGGGGCCAGCACGTAGCAGTTGCACGCCAACATGCCTGCCGGGAATCCGGTGACCAACACGATCTCCAGTGTCCCATCCCCCCTTCGCGAGGGTCGCGACCGGCACACACAGCAACGCCTGGCACACTCGTTGCCGATCGACGTAGACATGAGGAGGACACCGGCGGTGCCGACCAACGAACAACGGCGTGCAACAGCGAAGCGCAAACTCGAGCGGCAGCTGGAGCGACGGGCCGAGAAGGCACGCAAGCGCCGCATCTACACGATCGTCGGCTCCGCAGTCGGTGCGATCGTCGTGATCGGCGCCGTCGTGGCCACCATCGTCATCACCAACCGCGATTCGCACAGCCAGACCGCGTCGGCGGCCACGACCACTCCGGCCACCACTTCGGCCGCACCGGGAGCGCCGCAGGCCTCCGGTCAGCTGCCCGCGTTCGCCGCACCCGCCAACCTGGGCGCCAACTGCCAGTACCCGCCGTCAACGGAGAAGGCGAGCAAGCCCGTCAATCCGCCGCGCACCGGCAAGGTGCCCACGGACCCGCCGCAGGTCAGCGCGAGCATGTCCACCAACCAGGGCAATATCGGGCTGCAGCTCGACAACGCGAAGTCGCCGTGCACGGTGAACAGCTTCGCCAGCCTGGCGCAGCAGGGCTTCTTCAACGACACCCCGTGCCACCGCCTGACCACATCCGATGGACTGTCGGTGCTGCAGTGCGGCGACCCGACCGGCCAGGGCACCGGCGGCCCGGGCTACCAGTTCGACAACGAGTACCCCACGAATCAGTTCCAGCCCGACGATCCAAAGCTGCAGGAGCCGGTGGTCTACCCACGCGGCACCCTGGCGATGGCCAACGCCGGGCCCGGCACGAATGGCAGCCAGTTCTTCCTCGTGTACAAGGATTCGAAGCTGCCGCCGAATTACACGGTGTTCGGCACGATCGACCAGACGGGCCTTGCGACCCTGGACAAGATCGCCGCGGCAGGCACCACCGACGGCAGCGAGGACGGCAAGCCGAAGAACGACGTTCAGGTCAAGTCGATCCTGCTGGACTGACGTGGCGACACCGCCGCCGAGCGGCGAATTCGGGGCACCGCCGCCGTACGGCCCGTATCCACCGCCGCCGCCGTACGGGTATCCGCCGGGGTACTACGGCTATCCGGGCTATGCCCAGCCGCAGCCGACCAACGCCTTGGCGATTGTGTCGCTGGTGTGCGCCTTGTTGTTCGCACCGCTCGGCATCGTGTTCGGCCACATCTCGCTGTCACAGATCAAGAAAACCGGCGAGGAAGGCCGCGGACTGGCCATCGCCGGGTTGGTGATCGGCTACATGATGACGGCGCTGACCGTCATTGCGATCGTGGTGACCGTGGTGTTCGTCGTGGTGGTGGCGCAAAACCTCGAAAGGTTGGACGGGGTGATCCCGCGCTACCCGGGCGTCACGGCCACCCCGACACCGCCCGGCCAGGCGTTGCCACCGTTCAAACCGCCGGCCACGCTGGGCTCCAATTGCCAGTATCCGGCGACGACGGAACCGCCGAGCAAGCCCGTGAAGCCACCGCAGATGGGCCGGATCGCGACAGACCCGGCAGTCATCGGCGCGACGGTCACCACCAATCAGGGCGTCATCGGGCTGCAGCTGAACAACGCCCAGACACCGTGCACCGTCAACAACTTCACCAGCCTGGCCAGACAGGGTTTCTTCGACAACACGCCATGCCACCGGCTGACCACCTCACCCGAGATGGGTGTGCTGCAATGCGGCGATCCGACGGGCAGCGGTAAAGGCGGACCCGGCTACCGATTCCCCAACGAATACCCCACCAACCAGTACCGGCTGAGCGACCCGGCGCTGAAGGTTCCTGTGGTGTATCCGCGAGGGACGCTGGCGATGGCCAACGCGGGACCGGGCACCAACGGCAGCCAATTCTTCTTGGTGTACAAAGATTCCGCCCTGCCGCCGACCTACACGGTGTTCGGCACGATCGACGGCGCCGGCCTGGCGGCGCTCGACAAGGTCGCCGCGGGCGGCACCGCCAACGGCAGCGACGACGGCAAACCGGCTCTGGCCGTGACGATTACGTCGGTACGGGTGGGTTAGCGCGAGTTACTCGCTCGAGCTGCTGACCAGCCCGTGCTCAAGTGCGTACATGCTGGCGCCGATTCGATTGGACACGCCGATCTTCGCGTACGTCCGCTCGACGTGGTTGCGGACCGTCTTCTCGCTGAGGACAAGCGACTTGGCGATCTCCTTGTTGGACGCACCGCGCGCGACAAGGCACAGCACCTCGACTTCGCGTGCGGTCAGCCCGTCCGGACGCAGCGTTGTCCGAGCGCTCCGGTGACCGGCGGCTTGCAGGACGGCATCGACGGCGACGCCGTCCAGCCCGCCGGCGTCGACCTGGTCCCGCAGCCGCCGCGCCGCCGCCGCGGGCGAGAGCTCATCGCGATACGGCCTTGGCTCGCAAGCAGATTGGTAACTCACCGCAGCCGCGAGCAGGCGATCCGGCAGGCTCAGCGCGGCCCCCGAAAGACCACGCGGATATCCCGAGCCGTCGATACGCTCGTGGTGGTTCCCCGCGATTTGCGCCACCTTTTCCAAACCGGAGACGTGACTGAGGATCCGCCCCGTCAGGTAGGGGTGTAACCGCACACGCTCGAATTCGGACGCCGTCAAAGGCCCTGGCTTGGACCAGATTCGGTTCGATATACCGATTCGGCCCAGATCATGAACGTGGCCGGCACGACGCGTCAGTTCCACCACTTCATGGTCGAGTCCGGCTAAGACGGCGGCATCGGCGGCGATGCGGGCCACGCCTCCTGAATGACCCAGTGTGAAAGGAAGTTTCAGGTCGACGAATTCACCAAGTGCGAGCAGAAGAGAATCCAGCGACTGCGGATCCAGCCGCATGTGGCGATCGGGTGCCTCCCGAAGCGCTGCGCCCCAAGCGTTCCCCGTCGCGGGACCGGCCAGCACCGCATCGGCGTTGTCGACGAATGCATCAACGACGTGAGGGTCGAACTGGCCACCGCGGCGCCGGCGCGCCATCGCGACCGCAGCGTCTGCGCCGTGGGTGCGCTGGTGAACCTCCACCATGTCGGCGAGCTGAGCTACCCGCATCTGGATGGGAATCGCATCACCGGACGCACCCGTGGGAAGACCGCCGCCGTCGTATCGCTCGAACGTGAACGCCACGGCCGTCTGGACGTCCTCGCCCAGACCGATCCGCTCGGCGAGCACCGCGGCCGACGTGCAGTGCGAGTGGATCAGTCGCGACAGGTGCCCGCGTGCATTGAGGAACAACGACCCCATGACGCTGAGCCGGTGCAGCCTCGGCTCACCGCGGGCCACGTTGTTGGCCACGAACCGTAAATAGGGCAGACCCGACCAGTCGACAAAATAGGAATCGTGGCGCACCGCGATGTCGTCGCCGAACCAGCGCGCGTATTCGTGTGAATCCGCGTGACATCCGATCCACATGATCAGCGTCGCGTAGTAGATGCTGTCGCGTTGCTGCCTGCGCAGGCCGAGCCGGTCGGCGATGCGCGTCGCGATGAGCGCAGAACGAAGCATGTGCTCGGCGGGCTGGCCGAGGCCGAGATCGATCGCGACTGACAACGCCGCGAGCAACTCGGCGCGCGTCGGCATTTCTGCGGCCGACGGCGCGGGCTCGGGTGGTCGCGACGGCATTTGCCAATTCTGCCTTCGCCGAGCGCATTGACCGGCCGTCTTGGCTCCGTGTTTTGAGGCAAACGCCTCATGTGTGTGAGGGGCCGGCGGATCGACGATCAGCGCATGACCTACCCAGTTCAAGACCTGAGGAGACGACCGACCATGACCGAACGCACACTTGAACCGCCCACCCTCGACGGCTTCGGCACGTTGGGCGGGGGCATCGACGCCGTAAACGTGAGCCGCCGCGTCGGCAGGCGCCAGATCCTCCAGCAGCTGTCGCTTTCGGTGAAACCCGGCGAACTGGTCGCAATCGCCGGCGGCAGCGGAGCGGGAAAGACCACCTTGCTGGAGATCCTCGCGGGGCTGCAGCCACCGACCGCGGGCAATGTCTGGCATGACGGCAACGTGAGCCGCGCCCGAGGCAGCGGTGATTCCCGCATCGGGTATGTGCCGCAGGACGACATCATCCACCTGGAGATGCCCCTGCGCCGCACACTGCGCTACGCGGCGCGGCTGCGGCTGCCCGCGGGCACGCCGGCGACAGAGGCGGACCGCGACGTCGAGGAGACCATGCGTGAGCTCGATCTCGCCGATCGTGCCGACGTGCCGGTCCGCGCGCTGTCTGGTGGCCAGCGAAAGCGGGCCAGCATCGCAGTGGAGTTGTTGACCCGGCCGCGGCTGCTGTTCCTCGACGAACCCACGTCGGGCCTGGATCCGTCGACGGCCGCCGACGTGATGCGCCTGCTGCGCCGCCTCAGCCAGCGTGGGGTCACGGTGGTGCTGACGACGCACGAGCCGGCCGGCATCGACAGATGTGACCGGGTGGTGTTCCTCGCTCGCGACGGCCACCTCGCCTTCACGGGCAGCCCGGCCGAGGCTCGGCGATACTTCGGTGTCGACGATCTCGCCGACGTGTACGACCGGCTCGCCACCGAGGACACCCCGGCGACCTGGGCGCAGCGATTCGCGCAGACCGACGGGAAGTCGAAAACGCCACCCGCCGTGTCGCTTTCGCCGATTCCGGCGACCCGTGCCGATGCCAAGCGCACGGGCACCGTCCGCCAATGGTGGCTACTCACCCGACGCAATATCGACGTGTTGTTCCGCAATCGCCTGACCCTGGCGGTTCTGCTCGGCTCACCGGTGCTTGTCACGGCGATGATGGCGACGCTGTTCCAACGTGGCGCCTTCGACCCGGATGGTGCAGCCGGCGTCGGCCCGGCCCAGATCGTGTTCTGGATCGCGTTCGACGGGTTCTTCTTCGGCCTGACCTACGGGCTGCTGCAGATCGTCGGGGAGATGGCCGTTTTCCGGCGGGAACGCCTGGCCGGGCTCAGCGTCGGCGCATACGTGGCGTCCAAGGTCACCGCTCTGCTGCCGGTGCTTGCCGGCGTCAGCGCGGTGCTGCTCGCTGTGCTGCGGGTGCTTGGCCGGCTTCCCGCTGTCGAGTGGCACGTGTATGCCCTGCTGTTCGCAACGATCCTCATCGAAGCGACCTCGGCGCTGGCGCTGGGTCTGCTTGCGTCGGCCGCGGTGTCCAACGCCGCGCAGGCTGCCCTCGCGCTGCCGATGCTGTGCTTCCCTCAGGTTCTGTTCGGCGGGGCCATCGTCCCGGTCGACCAGATGGCCACCCCGGGACGGCTGATGAGCCTGGTCCTGTCCAACCGCCACGCCTTCGACGCGCTGGGGCGCCACCTGCACCTGGACCGGTACACCGCCACGATGCCTGCCATGTCCGCCTACCGCGACACGTTCAGTGGAGGCACCGCCGCCAGTCTGATCGCGCTCGCCTCGTCCGCCGCTGTCCTCACGCTGGCCACCGTCTGGGTGCTGGACCGGCGGACCCGGACCGGAGCGTCACGATGACTGCGAACCCGGCGACCACACAAGAGCGGCGAACCGACATGTGGGAGAAGGTGCTCACCGACGGCCATGCGTCCTTGGTAAGAGCGCGCCACGCGTTTCGATATCTGCCCTCGTCGCCGCGATGCAAGCTGTGCAACAACCCGTTCGGCGGCGTCGCGGGCGCAGTTCTGGGCGTCGCCGGGTTCCGTCCGTCGCGCAAGAACCCGAACCTGTGCACGCGCTGCTGCGACGCGCTACCGGCCGGTGGCGCGGAAGTCGACATCGCGGTTCTCTTCGCCGACGTCCGCGGCTCCACAGCTCTCGGCAATCGTTGGGCAGCAACGGAATTCGCGACGCTACTCAATCGGTTCTACGGTGTCGCAACGCGGACCCTGTTGCGGTATGACGCAGTGCTCGACAAACTCATCGGCGATGAGGTGATGGCGTTCTTCGTCCGAGGGGTCAGCGGCCCGAATTACCGCCACAAAGCGATCGAGGCGGGAACCGAACTACTGCGGAAGGTCGGCTACGGCACCACCGATGGTCCGTGGTTGGACATCGGCGTCGCGGTCAACGCGGGAATCGCCTACGTCGGCAACGTCGGTGATGCGGTCGTCGACTTCACCGCTCTCGGCGACCCAGTCAACACCGCCGCGCGAATGCAGCAACACGCCGCTGCGGGCGAGCTTCTGGTGGCATCCGACGTCGCCGGCGAATTGACCGCACCGCGGCGCAGATTGGCGTTACGCGGGGTCGAGCGACCGGTGGATGCGTTCGTGCTCCGTTCGCCGCAAGAGGTCAGCCCTTGCTCGGCTCGGTCTTGATGTAGAACTGCACGTCGTCGCCCTCGACCTTGGTGACCTTCATATGGGCGACGTAGTCCTTGCCCTCGGGTCCGGTGAAATGACACTCGAATTCGGTGCCGACCTTCGCGTCGACCCCTGACGGGCATTTCACATCGTTGGGCTTGAATCCGGTCTGCTTGGAGACCAGGTCGACAACGGACGCCGCGGCGCCCTCCGGCTTGATCGTTGAGCCACACCCCGCGAGGAGCATTGCGAGCGAAGCGACGAAGACCACCAATGCTGTGCGCATCGCCGAAGTATTGCAGATCCGGCAAACTACCAACGCCTTTTGGAGCGCTCAGGCAGCCGATGTCACGCGGTAGACGTCGTAGACGCCCTCCACGTTGCGCACCACGTTCAGCAGGTGGCCCAGGTGCTTCGGGTCGCCCATCTCGAACGTGAACCGGCTGATCGCCACGCGATCGTCGGATGTGGTGACGGACGCGCTCAAGATGTTGACCTTCTCGTCGGCCAGCACCCGGGTGACGTCCGACAGCAGCCGATGCCGGTCGAGGGCCTCGACCTGGATCGCCACCAGGAACACCGACGACGGCGACGGCGCCCATTGGACGTCGATGATCCGCTCCGACTGTTGTTGCAGCGACGTGGCATTCGTGCAGTCGGTGCGGTGCACACTGACCCCACCGCCGCGGGTGACGAAACCCATGATGTTGTCACCCGGCACCGGTGTGCAGCACTTCGCGAGTTTCGACAGCACCCCGGGCGCGCCGGGCACCGCCACACCGACGTCGTCGGTGCTGCGCTGACGCATCGGCATGGTCGCAGGGGTGGAGCGTTCGGCGAGTTCGTCGGCGGCCTCCTCGTCGCCGCCGAGCTGGGCCACCAGGCGCTGCACCACGTGCCGAGCCGATACGTGGCCCTCCCCCACCGCGGTGTACAGCGCGGACACGTCGATGTATCGCAGTTCGCGGGCCAGTGCGGCCATCGATTCGGCATTCATCAAGCGCTGCAACGGAAGCCCGCCGCGCCGCACCTCACGCGCGATGGCGTCCTTGCCCGCTTCCAGCGCCTCCTCGCGGCGCTCCTTGGCGAACCACTGCCGGATCTTGGCCTTCGCACGCGGCGACACCACGAACTGCTGCCAGTCACGCGACGGCCCGGCATTCGGCGCCTTCGACGTGAAAATCTCCACCCGCTCGCCGTTTTCGAGCTTGCGCTCGAGCGCGACGAGCCTGCCGTCCACCCTCGCGCCGATGCAGCGATGGCCGACCTCGGTGTGCACGGCGTAGGCGAAGTCCACCGGCGTCGACCCGGCCGGCAGAGTGATCACGTCACCCTTCGGGGTGAACACGAAGATCTCCTGGGCCGCAAGGTCATAACGCAGCGACTCGAGGAACTCGCCGGGGTCGGCGGCCTCACGCTGCCAGTCGAGCAGCTGCCTCATCCACGCCATGTCGTCGATCTCGGCCGCGGCGTGCGGGTGAGGAACGTTGCGGCCCTTGGCTTCCTTGTAGCGCCAGTGCGCGGCGATGCCGTACTCCGCGGTCTTGTGCATGTCGAAGGTGCGGATCTGAACCTCGAGCGGCTTGCCCTCCGGACCGACGACGGTGGTGTGCAGCGACTGGTATACGCCGTAGCGTGGCTGGGCGATGTAGTCCTTGAAGCGGCCGGGCATCGGCTGCCACAGCGAATGCACCACGCCCACAGCGGCATAACAGTCGCGGATCTCGTCGCACAGGATCCGCACGCCGACCAGGTCGTGGATGTCGTCGAAGTCGCGGCCCTTGATGATCATCTTCTGGTAGATCGACCAGTAGTGCTTGGGACGGCCCTCGACCGTCGCGTTGATCTTCTGCGCGCTCAGCGCGGCGTTGATCTCGGCGCGCACCTTGGCCAGATACGTATCTCGCGACGGCGCCCGGTCGGCGACCAGCCGCACGATCTCCTCGTACTTCTTCGGGTGCAGGATCGCGAACGACAGGTCTTCGAGCTCCCACTTGACGGTGGCCATGCCCAGCCGATGTGCCAGTGGGGCAATGACTTCCAGGGTCTCGCGGGCCTTGCGGGCCTGCTTCTCCGGCGGCAGGAAGCGCATGGTGCGCATGTTGTGCAGCCGGTCGGCGACCTTGATGACCAGCACGCGCGCATCGCGGGCCATCGCGATGATCATCTTGCGGATCGTCTCCCCCTCGGCGGCACTGCCCAGCACCACTTTGTCGAGCTTGGTGACGCCGTCGACGAGATGACCGACCTCGGTGCCGAACTCCTCGGTCAGCGCTTCCAGCGTGTAGCCGGTGTCCTCGACCGTGTCGTGCAGCAGCGCCGCGATCAGCGTGGTGGTGTCCATGCCGAGCTCGGCCAGGATGTTGGCCACCGCCAACGGGTGGGTGATGTAGGGGTCACCTGAGCGCCGCAACTGGTCGGCGTGCCGTTGCTCGGCCACCTCGTAGGCGCGCTGCAGCAGCGTCAGGTCGGCCTTCGGATAGATCTCGCGGTGAACGGCAACCAGCGGCTCGAGCACCGGGTTGACCGTGCTGCGCTGTGCGGTCATCCGTCGGGCGAGCCGCGCCCGCACGCGCCGCGACGCGCTCGTCGAGGCCTTCGGGATCTCCAGCGGCTGCGTCTCGGGGATCTGCGCGCCTGGAGGTGCCTGCACGGCCTGTCCCGTGCCGGGATCGTCAGCCATGGTCACCTCCCAAAGTCCGCCAGACTTCGAGGATATCGCTCACACCGTCCGCAAGCTGCTGACCGGTAACGGTTTGACCACGTCGCGACCGCCGAGAGCGGCCAGTTCGAGCACCACCGCGGCCCCCATCACGTCGGCGCCGACGTGCCGAAGCAGCTGCGCCGTCGCGGCCAGGGTGCCGCCGGTGGCCAGCACGTCATCGATGATCATGATCGACCGGCCCGCCAGCTCGACGCCGTCGGCAGGCACCTCCAACGTCGCGGTGCCGTACTCCAGCGTGTAGGTCTCACTGTGCACCGGCGGCGGTAGCTTGCCGCCCTTGCGGACCGCGAGCACGCCGATGCCGAGCTTGATGGCCACGGCGCCGCCGAGCAGAAAGCCACGGGCGTCCACGCCCGCCACCAGGTCCGCACCCTTGGCGATGTCGGCGAGTGCCCCAGATACGGCGTCCAGGCCGTGTGCATCGGCCAGCAGCGGCGTCAGGTCTTTGAACTGAATGCCCGGCTCGGGGAAGTCAGGCACCTCCCGCGTGAGCGACGCGATCAGCGCAGAGATTTCGCTCATGACTCCAGCACCCAGCGGTCCATGTTCCACCCCGCGCCCCATCGAGTCGGATTGCTGCTCACCGCATACATCTTCTTCGATGTCACCAGGGTTCGCTGCTGACGATAGAGCGGAAGCGTCGGCATGTCGGCCCACAGGATTGTGCCGCCCTCACCGAGCAGCCGGGCCTGTTCCTTGGGATCCGACGTCACCGCCATCGACGCGATGATCGCGTCGATGCGCTCGTTGGAGTAGCCCGACAGGTTGTTGCCGTTGCCGGTATGCAGGTCGTAGGCGTCCATCGCCGATGTGCCGGTGGACCCGCTGCCCGCGGCGCCGCCGGTGCTGGCGATCAGGACGTCGATCTCGCTGTTACGCAGGGTCAGCGGTCCGGTCGTTTCGGACGCGGCGTCCTGGACGGTGATTCCGGCGGGCGCGCAGGCCTTGGCGATCGCGCCGACGGTCGCGGCGAGGCGGGCGTTCGGACTCTGGTAGCCGATTCGAACGGTCATCGGCTGCCCGTTGATCGCGGCCCTGGCAGCGTCGGGGTTGGCGACGGTGAATTGGCCGGCCTCGACCTGGCCTTCGACCGCTCCGAGGGCATCCTCGGTCGCGGGGTTGAGCCGCGAATTGGCGATCGGCACCTCCGCGTTCTTGGCGATCACGTCCCGCGGTGTGCACGAGGCCAGCGCCCGGCGTGCCGGCGGACCGGCCAGCGGTCCCTGCGGCGCGAAGATGAGCTGCTCGATGCCTGCCGAGGCGGATTCGCTGCGGACATAGTCGTCGGGCAGGTTCAGCGTGCCCGATGAACCCGTCGCGATGTCGACGACGTCGTAGGCGCCCTGGTTGATCCTGTCTTGGATGTCGGCGCCGCGCGGCCACACCGTCACCTTCTGGGTGACGGGCTTTGCGCCCCACCATTTGTCGTTGGCGACGAGTACGACCGCGCCATCCTTGGTGACCGAGTCGATCTTGTACGGCCCAGACGACGGAAAGCGCTTGAGATCCACGTCGGGTGTCAGGTTCCACGTGTTGTTCCACACCTGCGCGATGCGGTCGACGGTCGGGCCGTCGTTGTTGTTTATGGCGGTCGTGACGCCGCCATCTCCCAGGCCGAGCTCGTCGGCGATCACGTGTGACGGCATCATCGACGTCGCCGCGAACAGCTGGCCGAAGTCGACGAACCCGCGGTCCGGCGCGAATGACACGCGCGCCTTCTTCTGCCCCGGCGCGCAATCGACGGAGGCGATGTCGCTGTAGCCGGCCCGGTTGGCGGCGTCGAAGGTCGGGAACCGCCCGGACTGTGACGCCCACGCCAGCACCATGTCGTCGCAGGTGATCGGTTTGCCGTCCGAATAGACCGCGTTGGCCGCGATCTCGTAGTCGAGCACCAGCGGTGCCCGTCCCACCACCGAGATGGTGCCGAAGTCGTGGTCGCCGACGATCTGGCCGTCGGGTCCGTGGTAGTTGAAGCCGGTCAGTACGCGGGCGAACGCCTGCGGACCGCCCGAGGCCGCACCGGCTGTGGTGGTGGTGTTGTAAGTGACGAGCGTGCCGTCGACGGCGTAGTCGATCGCGCTGGCGTTACTGCCCGAGCACGACGTCAGGGTCAGCGCAATGGCCAGCCACAGCACGGCCGCGACCACCACCGCACGCCGGCTCGCCAACGTCATGCGCCCTACCGCCGCCGGGTGCTTCGCTTACCCGACGGTCGTCCGGTCCGGCTGGCGGTCGGCCGCACGGGCCGCGCGCCCGGCGCGGGTTTGTCCGCCGGTGCGGGCCTTGCCGCCAGCGGCGCGGCGGTCACCGACTCCGGCTCGGCGTCCTGCACGGTCTCGCTGGCCTTGGCAGGCTTGCGGCGGTTGACGACGCGGCGGGTGTGGTTGCGGACCAGTTCGGTGCGCTCACGCATTGTCACGAGCAGCGGAGTGGCGAAGAAGATGGACGAATAGGTGCCCACGACCACGCCGACCAGCTGCACCAGGGCCAGGTCCTTGAGCGTGCCGACACCGAGCAGCCATACCGCGACGACCATCAGGGCGGCGATCGGCAGCACAGAGATCAGACTGGTGTTGATCGAGCGCATGAACGTCTGATTGACGGCGAGGTTCGCCTGCTCGGCGAAGGTGCGCCGCGTCGTGTGTTCGAACCCGTGCGTGTTCTCCTCGACCTTGTCGAACACGATCACGGTGTCGTAGAGCGAGAACCCGAGGATCGTCAACAGACCGATGACGGTGGCCGGCGTGACTTCGAATCCGACCAGCGAGTACACACCCGCCGTGGTGATCAGGTCGAAGGCCAGGCACAGCAGCGCCGAGATCGACATGTACCGCTCGTAGCGCACCATGATGTAGAGGCCGGCGAGCACGAGGAACACCACGAGCGCGATGAGCGCCTTCTTGGTGATCTGGCCACCCCAGGTCTCCGAGACCGCCGAGTCGCTGATCGCCTGCTTGCTGGGCTGACCGTCGGAACCCTTGGGCTTGAATTCGTCGAACAACGCGGTGCGCAGTTTCTCGGTTTCCTGGTTGGTCAGCGTCTCCGACCGAATCTGGACTGTGGCCGAGCCGCCGCTGCCGACGACGACCACCGACTCCGGCGACTTACCCAGCGTCTTGCTGAACACGTCTTCGACTTGCTGAACGCCGACCGTGCCGCTCTGGCCGGCGACCGGCATCGACACCTTGGTGCCACCCTCGAAGTCGATGCCGAAGGTGAAGCCGCGCAGCACAATACTGGCGATCGCAATGGCGACGATCAGGCCGCTGATCGTAAACCACAGCTTGCGCTTGCCGACCACCTCGAACGCGCCGGTGCCGGTATAGAGGCGGACGAAGAAGCCGTGGCGGGGAGCGTCGGCGGCCGAGGCTTCCAGGTCGGGCGCCTCGACGGCGGTCGACTCGATGGCGTCGGATGAATGTTTGGCGGCCATTGGCTATCCCCGTCCCGTCGCGTGCGCGGCCGCTCGTCGTTCGCGGGCGATCTGCTGGACCGCGCCGAGACCGTTGAACGCCGGCTTGGACAGCGTCGTGGACTTCGATGCCATGTACACCAGCGGCCAGGTCACCAGGAACACGACCACGACGTCGAGGATCGTGGTCAGGCCCAGCGTGAACGCGAAGCCCTTCACCTGGCCGACGGCCAGGATGTAGAGCACCACGGCGGCCAGCAGGGTGACCGCGTTGCCTGACAGGATCGTCTTGCGCGCCCTAGCCCAACCGCGCGGGACGGCCGAACGGAACGAACGCCCTTCTCGTATCTCGTCTTTTATGCGTTCGAAGAACACCACGAACGAGTCGGCCGTGGTGCCGATACCGATGATCAGACCGGCGATGCCGGCGAGGTCGAGCGTGTAGTTGATGTATCTGCCTAGCAGCACCAAGATCGCGAAAACCATTGCACCAGACGCGATCAGGGACAACGCCGTCAGCAACCCGAGCACCCGGTAGTAGATCAGCGAGTAGGCCAGCACCAGCGCGAGCCCGATCGCACCCGCGATCAAGCCGGCGCGCAGCGACGTCAAACCCAAAGTGGCCGAGACTGTTTCGGCCTCCGACGACTCGAACGACAAAGGTAGCGAGCCGTACTTGAGCACGTTGGCCAGTTCGCGTGCCGAGTCGGCGGTGAACTTGCCGGTGATCTGTGTGCGTCCGCCGGGGATCGCTTCCTGGATCTCGGGCGCGCTGACCACCTGAGAGTCAAGTACGAAGGCGGTCTGGGTGCCGACGTTGGCGGCGGTGAAGTCGGCCCAGATCTTCGATGCGTCGCTCTTGAACTCCACATCGACGACGTACTCGCCGCGCTGCTGATCCAGCCCTGAGCTGGCGTCCTTGATCTGCTCGCCGCTGATTATCGATTTGTCGAGCAGATACACCTGCTTGTGGTCCTGCGAACACGTGATCAAGGGCAGGTTCGGATCGTCGTTGCCCGCCAGCACGTCTTCGTCGTTGCAGCGGGTGGCCTGGAATTGCAGCGCCAGGATCTGGATCTGCTGATCCGTGCTCTGTCGCAGCTGCTTCTCGTCGGCGATGCGCTGCGCGAGGTCGGCCTTCGGCTGGGGCTTCGGTGGCGGTGTGTTCACCGGTGTACCGGGCGTGCCCGGAGGCGGAGTCGGCGGCGCGGGCGTGGGCGGCGGCGCCTCCGGGTACGGCCGCGGCTGTGGCGCGGGAGTGGCCGGCGCCGGCGGCGCCTGTTCGGCAGGCATCGGCGGCGACACGGGTGCGCCGGGCTCGGCGGGCGCGATGGGTGGCAGACCCGGCGTTGCGCCCGGTGGCGCTCCGGGCGGCGCACCCGGCGGGCCGGCGGCGGGCGGCTGCTGGCCCTGCCCCTCGGCGGCGATCACGTGGATCACCGGCCGGATGTACAGCCGAGCAGTCTGGCCGAGGTTGCGGGCCTCGCTGCTGTCGTTGCCCGGCACGGTGATCACCAGATTGTCGCCGTCGATGATCACCTCGGACCCGGATACGCCGAGCCCGTTGACGCGGGCACCGATGATCTGCTGGGCCTGATTCAGCGCCTCACGGGTGGGCCGGGAGCCGTCCGGCGTCCGCGCGGTCAGCGTGACGCGGGTACCGCCCTGCAAGTCGATGCCGAGCTTCGGCTCGGCGTGCTTGTCGCCGGTCAGGAACACCAATAGGTAGACGCCGACGAGCAGCACCAAGAAAAGCGTCAGGTAGCGGGCAGGATGTACCGGCGCCGAAGACGATGCCACGTTTCCTCAGGTCTCCTCGAGATCAGTTCGTCAGCACCGCAAAGGGTACGTGTTCAGGCTGAAGGGCTATCAGTCGATCTTCGTGTTGGGACTGTCGGTGATTTCCGTCGGGCCCGACTCCGAAGCGTCGACATCGTCGTCGAAATCGACGTCATCGTCGTCGGTGATGCGGTCACGCACGGCCAACTTCATCCACGTCGTCACCACGCCGGGCGCGATCTCCAGCTCGACGTTGTCGTCGGTGATGGCGGTGATGGTGCCCTGCAGACCCGACGTGGTGTGCACGCGGTCGCCGACCTGCAGCGAATTGTGCAGGTCGATGGTGGCCTGCATCGCCTTCTTCTGGCGCCGCGACGCGAAGAACATGAACGCGCCCAGGATGATGAGCAGGGGCAGGAAGACGACCAGATCCATGGCTACAACTGTCTTTCGTATCGCTTGCGGTCACGGCCCCCAGACCGGCAGGTCAGGGGCCTCGTCGTTGACCAGTGTGCCATTGCGGCGGCCAGCGGCCGAGGCCACCACCAGATGGCCGACGCTGTTAGCGTCGCTGAATGCTCGGACACCTCGGCATCAACGTTCCCGACCTGGGCCTGGCCAAGGACTATTACGGCGCCCTCCTGCCGCGGGTCGAGTTCGAGCCTTTCCTCGATGCCGACGATGAATTCGCCTACCGCCCCGCCGGCGGAAAACCCGGCACATACCTCTTCTTCTATCCCGCGGCCGAGTCGTCGGAGTACTCGCGGCACCAGACCGGCCTGCAGCACCTCGCCTTCATGGTGCGAACCCGGTCGGCGGTCCACGACGTCCACGCCCTGATCACCGAATTGGCGCCGCGGTTCGGCGGCCAGGTTCTGCACGAGCCTCAGGTGTTTCCGCAATATCCGCAGCCCTACTTCGCGACCTTCTGGCTCGACCCGTGGGGCGTCATGCTCGAAGCGGTATGCCATTACGACCGCGATTGACTGTTTGCAACGAAATCCGTTGCAGCTAACCCGTCAGGCCGACGATTACGCCACAACGTGGCCGAGTTTTCAATCGGATCGGTGCATCTGCGACTAGGCTCAACGGCGACGCGGCATACGTGGTTCCCGCTCCTCGCGTGCGCGTCGCCGAACCCCACCGGTCAGCAGGAGGCTTGGAGTTGAGCACGCTTGAGCAGAGCCGCCACCTCGTCACCGAGATTCCCGGTCCACGGTCAAAGGAGCTGATCGACCGCAAGCGCGCCGCCGTCTCGCGCGGAATCGGCAACACGATGCCCGTCTACGCCGCCCGCGCGTTCGGCGGCATCGTCGAAGACGTCGACGGCAACCGGCTGATCGATCTCGGCTCCGGCATCGCGGTCACGACGATCGGCAACTCGTCGCCGCGTGTGGTCGCCGCGGTGGCGGAGCAGGCTGCCAGATTCACCCACACCTGCTTCATGATCACGCCGTACGAGGCTTACGTCGCGGTGGCAGAACAGCTCAACCGGCTGACACCCGGTGGCGGCGACAAACGGTCTGCGCTGTTCAACTCCGGCTCGGAAGCTGTCGAGAACTCGATCAAGATCGCCCGGTCGTATACGCGCAAGCCGGCGGTGGTGTCGTTCGATCACGCCTATCACGGCCGCACGAATCTGACCATGGCGCTGACCGCGAAGTCCATGCCGTACAAGCACGGCTTCGGCCCCTTTGCGCCCGAGGTCTACCGCGCGCCGCTGTCCTACCCGTTCCGAGACGCGGAGTTCGGCAAGGAACTCGCCACCGACGGCGAATTGGCGGCCAAGCGCGCCATCGGCGTCATGGACAAACAGGTCGGCGCCGCCAACCTGGCCGCGGTGATCATCGAACCCATCCAGGGTGAAGGTGGCTTCATCGTCCCGGCCGACGGATTCCTACCCACGCTTCTTGCGTGGTGCCGCGACAACGACGTGGTGTTCATCGCCGACGAGGTGCAGACCGGGTTCGCCCGCACCGGCGCGATGTTCGCGTGCGAACACGAAGGCATCGAGCCGGATCTGATCGTGACCGCGAAGGGCATCGCGGACGGCATGCCGCTGTCGGCGGTCACCGGCCGCGCCGAGATCATGGACGCCCCGCACGTCAGCGGGCTCGGCGGCACCTACGGCGGCAATCCCGTCGCGTGCGCCGCGGCGCTGGCCACCATCGAAACCATCGAGGCCGACGGGCTGGTGGAAAGGGCGCGCCAGATCGAGGCGTTGATGAAGGACCGACTCGGCCGGCTGCAGGCCGAGGACGACCGCATCGGCGACGTGCGCGGTCGCGGCGCGATGATCGCGATGGAGTTGGTCAAGCCAGGGACGCTTGAGCCCGACCCGGAGCTGACCATGAAGCTGTGCGTCGGCTGCCACACGGCGGGCGTAATCGTGTTGTCCTGCGGCACATTTGGCAACGTGTTGCGTTTCCTGCCGCCACTGACCATCAGCGACGACCTTCTCGTCGAAGGCCTTGACGTACTTGCCCTGATCCTCGCGGACCTCTAAACGACAGGAGTTCACATGACAACGGTTCACAACTTCATCGGCGGGGAGCAGGTCGACTCCGTCAGCGGCGCAACCATGCCGCTTGTCGACCCCTCAACGGGTGAGCAGTACGGCACCGCGCCGGTCTCGAACGAGCAAGACATCGACAACGCCTACGCGGCGGCGTCCAAGGCATTCACGGACTGGAAGCGCACCACGCCGTCGCAACGCCAGAAGGCGCTGTTGGATTTCGCGGACGACGTTGAAAAACACGCGGAAGAACTCGTTGTTGCCGAGGGCCGTAACACCGGCAAGCCCAACCACGTCACGATGGCCGAAGAGATCCCGCCGATGCTCGATCAGATTCGGTTCTTCGCCGGTGCGGCAAGGGTTTTGGAGGGCAAGTCCGCAGGCGAATACATGGAGAACCACACGTCGTGGATTCGGCGCGAGCCGGTGGGCGTGATCGGCCAGGTTGCCCCGTGGAACTACCCGATGATGATGGCGATCTGGAAGTTCTGTCCCGCCATAGCAGCGGGCAACACCGTGGTGATCAAGCCCAGTGACACCACACCGGTGACGACGACGATGCTGGCCGAGATCGCTTCCCGGCATCTTCCGCCCGGGGTGCTGAATGTCGTGTGCGGCGATCGCGTCACGGGCGCGGCGGTCGTCGCGCATCCGACCCCGGAAATGGTGTCGATCACCGGATCGGTCGCGGCGGGCCGCGCGGTGGCGGTCAGTGCGGGCGGGCATTTGAAGCGCACGCATCTGGAGCTCGGCGGCAAGGCGCCGGTCCTGGTTTTCGACGACAGCGATATCGCCACGGCCGCAGAGGGAATCGCCACGGCGGGCTATTTCAACGCCGGCCAGGACTGCACCGCCGCAACCCGTGTGCTCGCGACCGCGAAGGTCGCTTCTGATCTGACCGATGCGTTGGCCGAGCAGGCCCGCGGCGCGGCGACGACGTATGGCAAGGCCGCCGATGACGAGGACGCATGGGTGCCGCCGGTCAACAACGTCAATCAATTGGAGCGGGTTCTGAGCTTCCTTGGCGATGTGCCATCGCATGCAAAGGTGGCCATCGGTGGACAACGCCAGGGAGACAAGGGTTTCTACGTCGAGCCCACGGTCATCGGCGGGCTTCAGCAGGATGACCGACTGATTCAGCAGGAGATCTTCGGCCCCGTGATCACTGTGCAGTCGTTCACCGACGAGGACGAGGCGATCGCGTGGGCCAACGGCACAGAATACGGCCTGGCGTCGTCGGTGTGGACGCGCGACGTCTCGCGTGCGCTACGCGTCTCCGCGGCACTGAATTTCGGATGCGTGTGGATCAACACCCACATCCCGCTGGTGGCCGAGATGCCGCACGGCGGCTTCAAATCGTCGGGTCACGGCAAAGACCTCTCGATGTACGGCTTGGAGGACTACACCCGCATCAAGCACGTCATGGCGTACACGGGCTAACTCTTTTTGCGCGAGCAGACGCAAAGTCCCCCGTTTCGTCGGCGTGTCGGGGGACTTCGCGTCTGTTCGTAGGAACTACCGGTGGGCCAAGCGATGGCCGCCGTGGCCGTCGCCGGTCCGGAACATGTCACGCCAGCTGCGACGGCGAGGCTCCGCAGTCGTCGCCGGGCGCATTTCCTCAGTCTCCGCCTCGGTTGCCGTAACCGGCTGCGCCGCAGCGGGAGCGGTGACCGGTCGCTCCGCCCATTCGATGTCGCGCACGCTACGAATCGACAGCCGGCCCAATGCCATTGCGCCGAAGAAAACGATCAGCGCGCCGAGTCCGTAGAAGTACGTCAACTCCAGCCAGACTCGTTTGGTCTCCGTCGCCGCCACCGGACTGCCGACGGCACCGATGCCCAATGGGCCGGCGAGCGCACGGCCAACGACGAACCATGCGCCGCCGGCCACGGCCAGCCAGCCGCCCAGCATCGCGGCCGCGCGGTTGCGCGACATGAGCAATAACAGGCCGCCCACTGCGGTCACTGCGCCGGGCAGCACCTCAAGCCATCCGCGGGCGGTGGTCCAGGTCCATTCCTGATCCGGAGTGAATGCGAAGTCGAAATAGGGTCCTACGAACGGGATGAGCGCACCCCAGATGCCCAGCAGAAGCAGCAGAAATCCGCTCATTGCGCCGCGACTACGCGGCATTTGCAACCTACCCCCGCGGGGGCGAACACGCGTGTCAGTCATGGTTTCCTCCTCCGTCCTCGGCCGAATACCCGCGTCGGGCCCTGCATAACCGTTAATTGCTCCTCGATAGGTTGGCGGTATGCGGCTCGACGGCGACGCAGCGAGACAAGTCCTTGCCGACGCATGGGAGCGGTGGGCTCGCCGGTGCGCCGAACTGACGCCGCAGCAATGGTCCACGGCGACGCGGTGCCGGCCATGGGATGTGCGAGGCCTGGTGGCTCATGCCTGTCCCGGTCGTTCGATGTTCGACATGCTGACCGCGGCGACGACCGACGGACCCGCCGCCGTCACCGACGCCGCGGAGATGCTGCGCCGCTTCAACGCCCCTGGCGGTATCGCACACACTTCGGCCGACGACATTGCCGAACATGCCGCCACCGAAGCGGCGACACTCACACCCGACGACGCTGTGACGCGCTTCACCGAATGCGCCGAAATTCTGCGCGCGACACCGATGTCCGAAGAGATAGTGATCGCCTATCCCGTCGTCGGCATCACGACGACATTGGCGGTCGTTGCCGAGATCGCATTGATGGAGGCCACCGTGCACATGCTCGACCTCGCCGATGCCGTCGGTGGTGTCGAGCCGTCCGCCCAAGCGCTCGCAGCGACGCGCGATTTGCTCATCGCCGTCCCCGACCCGATCGCGGCAATTGAAGTTCTTACCGGCCGCACCGATCCCACCGCCGCAGTGCCTGCGATCCGGTGAGGACCGTCACAGCACTCACAGCGAACTGGCAGCTAGGTACGGAATAAAGTTAGTTTTACTAACGTAGTTTCGAGTAGGCGCAGCGTCGCGCCACCAATACCTGCAATTTGCCGAGGATTATTGATGTCGACTGATACAAGTGACGCGCGGCTTGCACGCCGCATCGCCGATCTCTACGCGACAGACCCCCAGTTCGCCGCCGCGCGACCGAGCGAAGCAGTGGCGAAGGCAATCGAAGCGCCCGAGCTGAGACTGCCGCAGATCGTGCGCAATGTCCTTGATGGCTATGCGGATCGACCCGCGCTCGGACAGCGTGCCGTTCGGTTCGTCGAGGACCCTGTGTCCGGCCGCACATCCGCCGAATTACTGCCGCAGTTCGAGACCATCACCTACGCCGAGCTGTCCGACCGCTTCCGCGCCGTCGTCAACGCGATGGCCTACGACGTGCGTCCTGGTGACCGCGTCGCGCTGCTCGGCTTCACCAGCGTGGATTACACGACCGTCGACCTCGCACTCGTCGGGCTCGGTGCGGTGTCCGTGCCCATGCAGACCAGCGCGCCCCTCACACAGCTACGGCCCATCGTCGCCGAGACCGAGCCGGTAGTGATCGCGTCGAGCGTCGACTTCCTCGACGACGCCGTCGAATTGGCGCTCGCCGCCGAGCATGTGTCGAGGCTCGTCGTCTTCGACCATCACCCGCAGGTCGATGACCAGCGCGACGCGCTGGATGCGGCGAAGGCCCGCCTGTATGAGGCAGGCAGCACCATTCAGGTCGATACGCTGATCGAGATCCTGGACCGCGGCAGGCGGCTTCCGGCGGTGCGGCCCTTCGTCTCTGAGGACGACGACCCGTTGGCACTCCTGATCTACACCTCCGGTAGCACTGGCACGCCGAAGGGCGCGATGTACCCCGAGCATCTCGTCGCCAACTCGTGGCGCCGCTCAGCCATGGCGATGTGGGGCAACGAAGGCGCCACCCCGTCGATCACGCTGAACTTCATGCCGATGAGCCACATGATGGGCCGTGGCATTCTGTATGCGACGCTGGGCGCCGGCGGCACCGGGTATTTCGTTGCCAGAAGCGATCTTTCGACCTTCCTCGAGGACCTGGCCCTGGTCCGGCCCACGCAGCTGAGTTTCGTGCCGCGGATCTGGGACATGATCTTTCAGGAGTTCCAGAGCGAAGTCGACCGCCGGTCCACCGGCGACGCCGACCGATGGGCCGTCGAAACCGACGTGCTTGCCGACATGCGGCAGAACCTGCTTGGCGGACGGTTCATCTCGGCGATGACGGGCTCCGCGCCCATCTCGTCAGAGATGAAGACTTTCGTCGAGTCTCTGCTCGACGTCCATTTGACTGACGGATACGGCTCCACCGAGGCCGGCGCGGTGTTCGTCGACGGTCAACTGCAACGTCCACCCGTGATCGACTACAAGCTGGTCGACGTTCCCGAACTCGGGTATTTCCGCACCGATCGGCCCCATCCCCGCGGTGAGCTGTTGGTCAAGTCCGAGACGCTGTTCCCCGGTTACTACAAGCGACCTGAGGTCACCGCCGACGTGTTCGACGCCGACGGCTATTACCGCACCGGCGATATCGTGGCCGAGGTGGGACCGGACCAGCTCACGTATCTGGACCGCCGCAACAACGTGCTCAAGCTCTCGCAGGGCGAGTTCGTCACCGTCGCCAAGTTGGAAGCCGTCTTCGGTGACAGCCCGCTGATCCGGCAGATCTTCGTCTACGGCAACAGCGCTCGGTCGTATCTGCTGGCCGTCATCGTGCCTACCGACGACGCATTGGCCCGCCACGACGTGGAGGCGCTCAAACCACTGATCGCGGAGTCACTGCAAGATGTTGCCAGGGTCGCGGGTCTGCAGTCCTACGAAATACCGCGCGACTTCATCATCGAGACAACGCCTTTCACGCTCGAGAACGGTCTGCTGACCGGCATCCGGAAGCTGGCGCGGCCGAAACTCAAGGAGTACTACGGAGACCGGCTCGAACAGCTCTACACCGACCTGGCCGACAGCCAGGCCAGCGAATTGCGCGAGCTGCGCCTGCATGGCGCCGACCGTCCGGTGCTCGAGACCATCAGCCGTGCCGCGGGCGCGCTGCTGGGCACGGCGGCGGCCGATCTGCAACCCGACGCGCACTTCACCGACCTCGGCGGGGATTCGCTGTCCGCGTTGACGTTCGCGAATCTGCTTCACGAGATCTACGACATCGACGTGCCCGTCGGCGTCATCGTCAGCCCGGCCACCGATCTGACCTCGCTGGCCGCCTACATCGAGTCCGAGCGCCAGCCCGGCAGCAAGAGGCCGACGTTCGCGTCGGTGCATGGCCGCGACGCCGTCGAGGTGCATGCCCGTGACCTGACGCTGGACAAGTTCGTCGACGCTGCGACTCTTGCCGCGGCTCCATCACTACCGGGTCCGAGCTCCGAAGTCCGCACGGTCCTGCTGACGGGTGCGACAGGGTTCCTCGGCCGCTATCTGGCCCTGGAGTGGCTCGAACGGATGGACCTCGTCGACGGCAAGGTGATTTGCCTTGTGCGCGCCAAGGACGATGCCGCCGCGCGCGAACGGCTCGACGGGACGTTCGATTCCGGTGATCCCGAATTGTTGCGGCACTACCGGGAATTGGCCGCCGATCACCTCGAAGTGCTTGCCGGCGACAAGGGAGAAGCCAACCTCGGCCTCGATGAGCAGACCTGGCAGCGGTTGGCCGACACGGTCGATCTGATCGTCGACCCAGCCGCACTGGTCAACCATGTCCTGCCGTACAGCCAGCTGTTCGGCCCCAATGCGCTGGGCACCGCGGAGCTGATCCGCGTCGCGCTCACCGCGAAGCGCAAGCCGTTCGTTTACGTGTCGACCATCGGTGTCGGCGCCGGCATCGAACCCGGCAAGTTCAGCGAGGACGGCGACATCCGGGCCATCAGTGCCACTCGCAAGGTGGACGACAGCTACGCCAACGGCTACTCGAACAGCAAATGGGCAGGCGAGGTGCTGCTGCGCGAGGCCAATGATCTGTGCGGCCTTCCGGTTTCGGTGTTCCGCTGCGACATGATCCTTGCCGACACCACATATGCCGGCCAGCTCAACCTGCCGGACATGTTCACCCGGACAATGCTGAGCCTGGTTGCCACCGGGATTGCGCCGGGGTCGTTCTATGAACTCGACGCCGACGGCAATCGGCAGCGGGCTCATTACGACGGTCTACCAGTCGAATTCATCGCCGAGGCGATCTCGACCATCGGTGCGCATGTCGTCGACGGATTCGAGACCTACCACGTGATGAATCCCTACGACGACGGAATCGGGCTCGACGAGTACGTCGACTGGCTGATCGACGCCGGCTACGCGATAGCGCGGATCGCCGACTACGGCCAATGGCTAGGCCGGTTCGAGACCGCGATCCGCGCGCTACCGGAGCGTCAGCGTCAGGCGTCGCTGCTTCCGCTGTTGCACAACTATCAGCATCCAGAGAAGCCGATCCGCGGCTCGATGGCGCCGACAGACCGGTTCCGCACCGCGGTTCAGGACGCAAAGATCGGGCCGGACAAAGACATTCCGCACGTGACGCGGGAGGTCATCGTCAAGTACGTCACCGACCTGCAACTGCTCGGACTGCTGCAGGGGGCACGTTCACCCAACATGCTCTGACTGCCCACCTTCGGCCGACAAAGTCGCCGCGAGGTGGGCACAGCAGCACGTAATGCGACCGACTGCTACATCGCCAGGCCCACGCCAAGGAGCGCGATCGCAATCAACGGCAGAATTCCCTGTGTGACGGCGGCGCGGGCTTTGTCCGGTGACGACACAAGCAGCACCACCGCCGCGGCCAGCATCGACCCGACGCCCGCGAACACAAGCGCCACGCCGACTGCGCGGTGATCGGTGAACACGGCGACCATCCCCACCGCGGTGACGATGGCCAAGAACAGGTTGTAGAAACCCTGGTTGAACGCGAGCTCCTTGGTAGCCAGCGCCTCCTCCTCGGTGATGCCGAACGTCTTGCGGGTACGCACCGACGTCCAAGTCAGCGACTCCATCACCCAGATGTAGACATGGAGCAGGGCCGCAAGACCCGCGAAAATCAAACCGGCATAGATCATTTGGCCCTCCTAGTCGAACAGTCCTGCCTGCCCAAGGCCGCTGACTCCGCTCGGCGGCGTCATGCCCAGATGAGTCCACGCCTGAGCCGTGGCGACCCGTCCGCGTGGCGTGCGCGCAATCATTCCCGCGCGCACCAGGAACGGCTCACACACCTCCTCGACCGTGGTGGCCTCCTCCCCCACCGCGACGGCCAGCGTGGACACCCCAACGGGCCCGCCACCGAAACTACGTGTGAGCGCGGACAATACGGCTCGGTCAAGGCGGTCGAGCCCGAGCTCGTCGACGTCGTAGACCTCGAGCGCAGACTTGGCGATGTCGCGGGTGATGATGCCGTCGGCGCGCACCTCCGCGTAGTCGCGGACTCGGCGCAGCAGCCGGTTGGCGATGCGCGGCGTGCCGCGGGAGCGCCGGGCGATCTCCGCGCCGGCGTCGGCGCCCAGCTCGATGCCGAGGATGCCCGCCGATCGGGACAGCACCCGCTCCAGCTCGGACGGCTCATAGAAGTCCATGTGCGCGGTGAAGCCGAAGCGGTCACGCAGCGGACCGGTCAGCGCCCCCGACCGCGTGGTAGCGCCGACGAGGGTGAACGGTGCGACCTCGAGCGGAATCGACGTGGCGCCAGGGCCTTTACCGACCACGACGTCGACGCGGAAGTCCTCCATCGCCAGGTACAGCATTTCCTCGGCGGGCCGGGCGATGCGGTGGATCTCGTCGATGAACAACACATCGTGCTCGACGAGATTGGACAGCATCGCCGCCAGATCGCCCGCGCGCTCCAGCGCGGGACCTGACGTGACGCGCAGCGACGACCCGAGTTCGGCGGCGATGATCATCGCCAGCGACGTCTTGCCCAGGCCGGGCGGACCCGACAGCAGAATGTGATCCGGTGTGCTGCCGCGGTTCTTCGCACCCTCGAGGACCAACTGCAGCTGCTCGCGCACCCTCGGCTGGCCGATGAACTCACGCAGTGACCGCGGCCGCAGGCTGGCGTCGATATCGCCCTCGCCGACGGTCAGCGCCGCCGAGACCTCGCGGTCTTCGGCCTCCTCGTCGTCTTCGAACCGGCTCATTTCTTACCCAGCATCGACAGCGCCGAGCGCAGCGCGCTCGACGTGGTGGCCTCCGGCTCGTTGGCCAACACCTTGTCGGTGGCCTCCTCCGCCTGCTTGAGCGCAAAGCCAAGTCCCACAAGTGCTTCCACGACCGGACCGCGTATCGAATGCCCATTCAAGGCGACGGTTCCCGCAGGTGTCACGGGGCCGATCTTGTCGCGCAGCTCCAGCACCAGGCGTTCGGCGCCGCGCTTGCCGATGCCGGGCACGCGCGTCAGTGCGGTGACATCCCCGTCGGCGAGCGCCTGCCGCAACGACTGTGAGTCATACACGGCCAGGGTGGCAAGTGCGATCTTCGGGCCGACGCCGGACACACCGAGCAGGGTGAGGAACAGGTCACGGGCGTCGGCGTCGGCGAACCCGTACAGCGTCTGCGAGTCCTCCCGCACGATCATCGCCGTGATCAATCGGGCTTCGGTGCCACGGCGCAGCGTGGCCAGCGTCGAAGGAGTCGCCATCACCTTGTAGCCGACACCGGCGGCCTCGATGACAACGTGGTCCAAAGCGATGTCGAGTACCTCGCCGCGAACGGATGCGATCATCGTGCCGCCTTTGCCTTTGCCTTTAACGTCGCCTTGTACTTGCGTTGTTGCTCGGCGGCCAGCGCCTCCGCGGCCGCCATCCGGGCGATCATCGGGGCGCGCCAGCAGTGGCAGATGGCCAGCGCCAGCGCGTCAGCGGCGTCGGCTGGTGTCGGTTTGGTTTGCAGCGCAAGGATTCTGGTGACCATCGCGGTGACCTGTGCCTTGTCCGCGTTGCCGTTGCCGGTGACGGCGGCCTTGACCTCGCTGGGCGTATGGAAGTAAACGTCGATGTCGCGTTTGGCCGCCGCCAGCGCGACGACGCCACCGGCTTGTGCGGTGCCCATCACCGTCGACACGTTCTGTTGGGAAAACACACGCTCGATCGCGATGACGTCGGGCCGGTGGGTGTCCATCCAGTGCTCGACCGTATCGCTGATGGTCAGCAGCCGCCGATGCAGAGGTTCACCGGCGGGGGTGCGAACCACATCGACGTCGAGTGCGATGACCTGACGCCCCGTGCCGCCCTCGATGACGGACAGCCCGCATCGCGTCAGGCCGGGGTCGACTCCCATTACCCGCACGCGAGCCCCTTCTGTGAACACCTGTTCGACACGGTAACCCCGCGGACCGACGGTTTCCGGCAGGGACACGCTCAGATCCGGTACTGGCCGGAGCGGTCGCCATGGTCGAGGACTACTGCCATGCAGCAATCTTGGCCGCCAATGCCACTCCGCGATATTGGGGGGCCAGGGCGCGTCCCGCGGCGAGCAGCGGTTCGGTGCTGCGCAGAGTGCGGGCCAGTACGAAGGCGCCCTCAAGCGCGCCGATCAAAGCGAGCGCGACGTCGCGGGCTTGCGTCGGATCCAGTCCCCGTGACGCGAAGTAGGCGCTTCCCCCGTCCACCCACGACTGAAAGACCTCGGCGGTGGTTTCACGCAACTCCTCGACGGTATCGGCGACCTCCGCCGCGACGCTGGCGACCGGGCACATGTTGGCGAACCCGGTTTCGGCCATGTCCTCGGCGGCCTGGGTGAACACCGCGTCGACGGCTGCGCCGAGGTCGGTGTAGTCGTCGACGATCGACGGGATGAGCAGTGCGTAGGCGCGACCGGCGTTGACCAGGGCTTCGCGAGCGATCTGCACCTTGCCGTCGCGGAAGTGGTGATACAGCGAGCCGATCGGCGCCCCTGAGGCCTGGACGATGTCCTTCATGCCGACGGCGCCGTATCCCTTGCGCCGCATCAGCTCCACGGCAGCGGTCAGGATCGAGTCCCTCGTGAACCTTGCCATCGTCGCCTCCCGGTTACAGACTAGAGCATACGTTCTAGAATCAGCGTTCTATTGCCGAGGGGTCGCCATGAAGTCTGTTGAGGTCACCGCTGGAACCGTCGAATACCGCGAAGAGGGCGACCCGCACGGTCCGCCGGTCGTGCTGCTGCACGGCCTGCTGATGAATGACGCACAGTGGAACCTCGCGGTTCCACTGTTGCCGAAGCAATTCCGCTACCTGCTGCCCGTGCTGCCGATGGGCGGTCACCGCATCCCGATGCGCGAGGACGCGGATCTGACCCTGCCCGGAATGGTGGGGCTGGTCGCAGATTTTCTGGACGCGCTCGATCTGACCGACGTCACGCTGGTGGTCTCCGACTGGGGCGGACCGATCTTTCTCACCGACATCGGCCGCGACAAACGCGTTGGTCGGCTGGTGATCTGCCCGTCCGAGGCGTTCGACAACTTTCCGCCGGGGTTTCCCGGCAAGGTGGCATGGTTGGCGAGTCGCACCACGCAGACGGTGTGGCTCGCGATGCGCCAGCTGAAGATCGGATGGCTGCGCCGGCAATGGCTGATGTTCGGTCAAATGGCGAAAAAGCCTGTCCCCCAAGACATCGTCGATGCGTGGTTAGCGGCCGGGATGACCGACCGGCGGGTCCGGCGCGACCTCGTCAAGTACTGCCGCACCAAGTTCGACGGCGCGGACCTGATTCGTGCCACCAACCGGCTCAAGGAATTCGACGGCCCGGCGCTCGTGCTGTGGAGCCGCAACCCGGTCATGCCGGCCGAGCATGGTGAACGCCTGGCCGCCCTGCTGCCGAAGGGTCAACTGCGCTACGTGGACGACGCCTACGTGCTGGTCATGCTCGATCAACCAGACGCGACGGCCCGAGCTATCGGCAATTTCCTTACGACGCAGAGCTCTCGGGGGTAGTCGCGTACTGCGTCAACGTCCCTGCCTCTGCGGAGCGGGCGATCTCCTGGATGCGTTCGCCGGACCGGCGCCAGCCACGCACCTTCTCTTCCCCGACCTTGGTACCGTCGCGCTCGATGACAATGGACCATCGCGCGCCGAGCCACTTGGACGCAAGCCAGAACGGCCACGCCAACATGAACGGCAGCACGATGACGAAGATGATCATGTCGAGGAAATCGATGCCGCTTTGGTAGGGCATCGCCGTGAACCACCAACGACGCACCGTCCATTCAGTGCCATCTGGGTCCGCCACCGTCACCTTGGCCATGCCGCCTCCTGGTTGGGATTCGCTTCAGCTAAGGAATTATTCATGAAATGCAGGCAAGCCGAGTACGGTCTGCGTCATGCCCACCGTCCGAAGCTTCTGCCGGGTATGCACGTCGGTCTGCGGGATTCTCGTGGAAGTCGACGGCGATGAAGTCAAGGCAGTGCACGGCGACCGCGATCACCCGTTCTCGCAGGGCTATACCTGCCCGAAGGGCCGCGCGCTGCCGCAGATCCATCACCACCCGAAGCGGTTGGAGCGTCCGCAGATCCGCGTCGACGGCACGCTCCAAGACACGACGTGGGATGTCGCGCTCGACGACCTCGGCGCGAAGCTACGCGACACCATCGACCGCCACGGGCCGGAGTCGGTCGGCATCCTCTTCGGTACGGGTGTGGGCATGGACGCCGTCGGCTACCGCGTCGCACAACAACTGCACGCGGCGATCGGAACGCCTGCCAAATTCAGTCCGTTGACGATCGACGGCACGGCCAAGGTGTTGATCTCCGACTTGATGGCGGGATCGCAGGCGCTGACCGGTCGCCCCGACTACGGCAATGCCACGTTTGTGATGTTGATCGGCAGCAATCCCGTTGTCTCCCATGGCCACACAATCGGTCTGCCGAACCCCAGAGGCGCAATCCGCGACCTGGCCACGCACGCCGAGGTGTGGGTCGTCGACCCTCGCCACACCGAAACCGCACGGCTGGCGACGCACCATCTGGCGCCGCGGCCGGGCACCGATTACGCGGTGCTGGCGTACCTGGTTCGCGAGGTACTGCGCGACGGCGTGAATGCGCATGCCCAAGACGCCGACCTGCTCGCTGCGGCGGTCGAGCCGTTCACGTTGCGGCACGCGGCCGCACTCGCCGATGTGCCCGAGGCTGCGCTGGAGCAGTTGCTTGCCTCGATTCGCCGTGCCGGCCGCATCGCGGTCGACGTCGGGACCGGTATCACCATGTCCGCGAGTGCCAATGTGACGCAATGGCTTTCGTGGTCGTTGATGGTCATCACCGGTTCGATGAACCAGCCCGGCGGGTTGTGGTTTCATCCCGGATTCGCCTACCAGCTGGAGGGCTTCGAGCTGCCGCTCTCACCGCCGGAAGGAACCTTTGGGCCAGGACCACGCAGCCGTCCGGAGACGCAGTCGTTCTTGAGGGAGTGGCCGTGCGCGGTGCTGCCCGACGAGATCAACGCGGGAAACATCCGGGCGTTTCTGAACCTGGGCGGGAACATGATCACCGCGTTTCCCGACACCGCCTCACTGGCGCCGGCGCTCGAGAAACTCGACGTGCTGGCGACCACGGAGATTCTGCCGAACGAGACGACCGCGCTGTCGACACACGTGCTGCCCACCACCGATCAGCTCGAGCGGCCCGACGTCACGCTGTGGGACATCCTGGCGCCCCGGATCTCGGCGCAGTACACCCCCGCCGTCGTCGCACCCGCCGGCCAGCGACGCTCGATGTGGTGGGTGCTCGCCGAACTCGGTCGGCGACTTGGTCACGAGCTGGCCGATACCACCGCCACGGACGAGGAGATGCTGGCCCGAGTCAGCGGCGGCGGCAGGGTTGCATATGACGAGCTCACGGCCACCGGCTGGGCAGAGGCTCCGCGCGAGTTGCCTGCCGCCTGGGTCGAACGACACATCGAACGGTTGGACGGCTGGCGACTGGCGCCCCGCCTCGTCGTTGAGCAGCTGGCCGCGCTGCGCGACCCAGCCCCGCTGGTGTTGATTCCGCGGCGGCAGATGGGCCGGCTCAATTCGCAGCTGGAGTACCTCGGCGAAGCCGCCGAAATAATGCTGCATCCCGACGACGCCACCGCCGCGGGCGTGGCCGACGGTCAACCGCTCGTCGTGCGCACCGAGCTCGGCGAGCTGACCGGCATCGCGAAAGTGGACCCTTCTGTTCGGCGTGGCGCCGTCTCGGTGCCGCACGGCCACGAAGGCGCCAACGTGAACCGGCTGACAAGCAAGGACGACATCGATCTGGTGACGGGCATGACGCGCTACTCCGGTGTGCCGGTCAGCCTTCATCCGGCGTGACGCCGATCTGCCTCATCTGCGCATAGACGTCGACGACGCCCCACGTCTCGGCGACGCGGCCGCCGGCGAAGCGGAAGATGAAGATCTCGTTGTATGTGACGGACTTGCCAGTGCCGGCGACGCCCATGAATTCGCCCTGGTGGGTGCCGGTGACCGTCGTCCTACCGACCACCTTGTCGCCCTCGGCGATCACATCCTCGACATTGAGGTGGATGTCGGGGTAGATCCGAAGGAGCATCGCCCACACCTGCTTGAGGGCCTCGGGCCCCGTCGCGTCGATTGGCAATGGCGTGCGGATCACGGCGTCCGGCGCGACCAGCTCATCGATCGTCTTGAAGAGGAACTCCGCATCGCCGGTACTGGCGGCGTCGTGGAACCGCTTGAATGCCGCCTTGTTGCTGGTTTCCTCGGCTGTCGACACTCGGTTCCTCCTGCCGCGGCCTACTCCTCGATCTGAGCGAGGATTTCGTCAGGGATGTCGGCGTTGGTGAAGACGTCCTGCACGTCGTCGCTGTCTTCGAGCGCGTCGACGAGCTTCATGATCTTGCGCGCACCGTCGGCGTCGAGCGGAACGCTGACCGACGGCTGGAAACCGGCTTCTGCCGAGTCGTAGTCGATTCCTGCTTCCTGCAACGCCGTGCGGACTGCGACCAAATCGCCTGGCTCGGAGAGGATTTCGAAGCTATCACCCAGATCGTTGATCTCTTCGGCACCGGCCTCGAGGACGGCGGTGAGCACGTCGTCCTCCGTAAGGCCGTTCTTCTCCAACGTGACGACGCCCTTGCGGGAGAACAAGTAGGACACCGAACCGGGGTCCGCCATGCTGCCGCCGTTGCGCGTCATCGCGACGCGGACCTCGCCGGCCGCGCGGTTTCGGTTGTCGGTGAGGCATTCGATCAGCACGGCGACGCCGTTGGGGCCGTAACCCTCATAGGTGATGTTCTGGTAGTCGGCGCCGCCGGCTTCCTCACCCGCGCCGCGTTTGCGGGCCCGCTCGATGTTGTCGTTGGGCACCGAGTTCTTCTTGGCCTTCTGAATGGCGTCGTACAGCGTCGGGTTGCCGGCCGGGTCACCGCCGCCGACGCGTGCAGCCACCTCGACGTTCTTGATCAGCCGGGCGAAGTTCTTGCCTCGACGGGCGTCGATGACGGCCTTCTTGTGCTTGGTGGTGGCCCACTTGGAATGGCCGCTCATGCAGGTACTACCTCTTTCCCTTACTGCAAAGTCCGACCAACGAGTCTACGTGGACGTTTACGCCCTACCGAACGGCGTCAGGCGTCAACCGATGTCCCCTTCGATATAGCGCTGCAGGTTTGGGGCGACCGCCGCAAGCACCTCGTCCTCGCCCATCGAAGCGATGGGCTCGATCTTCCACACATATCGCATCATCGCGAACCCGATGAGCTGGCTGGCGATCAATCCGCTGCGACGCAACCGGTCCTGCTCGTCACCGCCGAGTGTGGACTCGCCGATAAGGCTGCGCTCGACAATCGTCCGCAGCTTCTCGCGGGTCTTGGGTTCGTGGGCCGCGGTGAGCAACACCGCCCGCAGCGTGGGGCCGATCTCGTCGTCGGCCCAGCTGTTCAACACCGTGCGCACCAGCTGTCTCCCGAGCTCGGCCTTCGGCGTGGCCCATGTGTCGGTCACCGCATCGAGCCATTTCTGCGGCGGCGCAGTGGCGGCGTCGAGCAGGTCATCCTTCGAGCCGAAGTAGTGATACACGAGCGCCGCGTCGACATCCGCAGCCCTTGCCACTGCGCGGATGGTGGTGCCGGCCCAGCCGTTGGCGGCGAACTCGTCGCGCGCCGCGGCCAGGATGCGCGCCGAGAGCACGCCCCGATCGTCGCGGGGACCGGGGGTGACCGACCGCTTCGCCATAGTTTCATCGTACCGTGAATTTCACGTTGCGTTGAAACTAGTTTCAACGTAGCGTGAAACTGTGTCGAGGCAACTCAACGGTCCACAGACCACAGGACGCGAGTACCGCAATCTCAGCGAGCCGCGGCACGGCATCCGGCGGGACGACAACGTCGAGGTCCCGATGCGCGACGGCACCCCGCTGCTGGCCGACGTGCACCGACCGGACGCCGACGGCCGCTTCCCCGCACTGATCGCCGCTTCGCCCTATCCGCGCCAGATTCAGGACCTCGGCGCGCCCGCGGGCTTCATCGAAGCCGGAGTGACCGACTTCTGGGTATCGCGCGGGTACGTGCACGTCATCGCGAACGTGCGGGGAACCTGTGGCTCAGGCGGCACATTCGGGTTCTTCGACGCGCAGGAACGCCGCGACATGCACGACCTGGTCGAATGGGCGGCTGCGCAGCCGTGGTGCGACGGCAACGTCGGGATGATCGGCATCAGCTACTTCGCAATGACGCAGTTGGAGGCCGCCGTCGAGCGACCGCCGCATTTGAAGGCGATCTTCCCCGTCGCCGTGACGGCCGATTTGTACGAAGGCGCGGTGCACAACGGCTTGCTCAGTTCGTCGTTCGTGACGCCATTCCTGTCGATGGTCGGCCTGACGTCTGAACGCAGTGACAAGCTGTGGCGTGGGGCGCTGGTCGACGTAGCCCGCCATGTGCTGAATGTGCCTGCGCTGCATCGGAAATTCGCGACGATGAACGGTGAATCGGCAGTCACGATGATGCGTCAGCTGCTCAAGCTGCCGCACAACCCGCACCCGTGGGATGACCTGTGGCTCGACGTCGCGGTCAAACATCCGACCCGCGACGATTGGTGGGAGGAGCGCAACCTGCTCCCGCTGCTGAAGAACATCGACATCCCGGTGTACCTCGGGTGCGACTGGCAGAACGTGCCGCTGCACCTGCCGTCGACGTTCGCAGCATGGAAAGCGTTGTCCGCCAATCCCACTGTCCGGATGGGCATGCTTGGTGAATTCGGGCTGACATGGCCGTGGGAGAGCCTGCACACCGAGGCGCTTGCGTGGTTTGACCACTGGCTCAAGGGTGTCGACACCGGCATCCTCGACGGGCCGCCGATTCGCTACTTCCTGCCGGGCGCCGACGAGTGGCACACCGCCGAATCGTGGCCGCCGCCGTGCGTGCACCGCGAATTCGCCCTGCGGGCCGACGGTGGTTTGGCCGACGACGAGGGCGTGCCCGGCTCGCGTGAGTACATGGCGCTGGGCGCCGGACTCAACCGGGTGACGACCAGCGAGATCGACCCGCCGTCGATGCTGACGTGGACCAGCGAGCCGCTGGACTCGGCGTTGGATGTCGTGGGCGACATCGAGTTACGTCTGGTGGCAGCAGCCACGGCCATCGATACCGCCTGGATCGCGACTCTGCAGGATGTGTCGCCCGACGGCGGCGTGACCGACGTGACGGCCGGCTGGCTGCGCGCCAGTCTGCGCGAGGTCGACGAAGCGGACAGCCGGCCCGCCGCTCCTGTGCTGCCGTGCCGCAACGCCCAAGCCGTGCCGATTGGCGAGGATGTCGAGTATCGACTTCCCTTGGTGCCCAACGCCCGTCGCTTCGACGCTGGCCATCGCATCCGGTTGGTGCTCACCAGCGACGACCAGGACCCGGCGACGCCGGCGATCATGAACTTCCGTCATGCCAGCGTCGGCACGAGCAGCCTCAACACAGTGCGCTCGTCGTCGCGACTTGTGTGTAGTTTGTTGCGCTGAGCGCGACAAAACGTGCACAAATCGCTCAGAGCAGGTCGACGAAGAGTTTGTGGATGCGGCGATCGCCGGTCATCTCCGGGTGAAAGGCCGTCGCCAGCATGCGGCCCTGCCGCACGGCGACGATGTGACCGGCGGCCTGGCCCAAGACCTCCACGTCGGGGCCGACGCGTTCCACCCACGGCGCGCGGATGAACACCGCGTGCACGCGACCATCGAGACCCTCAAACGGGAAGTCGCCTTCGAACGAATCAACTTGGCGGCCAAAAGCATTGCGACGCACCGTCATATCGATGGCTTTCAGCGGAACAGCCTCGCGGCCGGGGGCTCCGGCGTCGAGGATCTCAGATGCCAGCAGGATCATCCCGGCGCACGATCCGTAGGCCGGCATGCCTTCTGCCAGCCGCGACCGCAGCGGCTCGAGCAACTCGAATTCGCGCAGCAGATGGCTCATCGTCGTCGATTCGCCGCCGGGGATCACCAGCGCATCGACGGCCTCGAGCTCGGCGCGCCGACGTACGGTCGATGCCTGCGCACCGGCTTCGCGCAGCGCGGCCAGGTGCTCGCGGGTATCTCCTTGCAGCGCAAGAACGCCGACGTGTGGTGTGGTCACTCTCGGGCCGGTGTGTAGTCGCGCTTGTAGCGGGTCAGCCCTTCTTGCATCACCGCCGCCACCATTTCGCCTGTGCGCGTGAAGATCTTGCCCTGCGTGAGCGAGCGCCCGCCCGACGCCGACGGCGACGACTGGTCGTAGAGCAGCCACTCGTCCGCGCGGAACGGCCGCATGAACCACATCGCGTGGTCCAGCGACGCGACCATCAGGTGCTTGCGTTCCTCGACGTGATTCACCTGCGCGGAACCCAGCAGCGTGAGATCGCTCATATAGGCGAGCGCGCAGATGTGCAGCACGGCGTCGTCGGGAAGCGGATCGCGGTGCCGGAACCACACTTGCTGCTGAGAGGCCTTACCGGGCAGCCGCGCCACCTTGTCCTGCGGCACGATCCTGACGTCCCACTCGGCGAACTGGGCGAACCCGGCGTCGTCGAACGCCCCACCCTTGGAGATGAAGCCGGGAAGGTCATCGGGCGGCGGCGCCGACGGCATCAGGTCCTGATGCTCGATGCCGCTCTGGTCGGTTTGAAACGACGCGGACATCGAGAAGATGGTTTCGCCGTGCTGGATCGCGTTCACCCGGCGCGTGACGAACGAGCCGCCGTCGCGGAGGCGTTCGACGATGAAGACGGTGGGCGCCTTGGCATCTCCTGGCCGCAGGAAATATCCGTGCAGGGAGTGCACCGCAAAGCGATCGTCGACCGTGCGCACCGCCGACACCAGCGACTGGCCCGCTACATGACCGCCAAAGGTGCGCTGAAAGTAGCCGGATTCGGGGCTGAAAACACGTCCGCGGTAGATGTTGACCTCGAGCTGCTCGAGATCAAGTATCTGTTCGATCGCCATGCAGTTATCTTGGCTCTTCGCCCGAGCGGCTCATCGCGCGGTGCCCTACCACCCGCGCTCAGCGAGCCGGTGCGGGGCCGCGATGTCCTCCACGTTGATGCCGACCATGGCCTCCCCCAGCCCGCGCGACACCTTGGCCAACACGTCGGGGTCGTCGTAGAACGTCGTCGCCTTGACGATCGCGGCGGCCCGCTGCGCGGGGTCGCCGGACTTGAAGATGCCGGAGCCGACGAACACGCCCTCCGCGCCGAGCTGCATCATCATCGCCGCATCCGCCGGTGTCGCGATGCCACCTGCGGTGAACAGTGTCACCGGCAGCTTGCCTGCGCGCGCCACCTCGACGACGAGCTCGTAGGGCGCCTGCAATTCCTTTGCGGCAACGTACAACTCGTCTTCCGATAACGACGTCAGCCTGCGGATCTCGCCGCCGATCTGCCGCATGTGCGTGGTCGCATTCGACACATCGCCCGTGCCCGCTTCACCCTTGGAGCGAATCATCGCCGCGCCCTCGGTGATGCGGCGCAACGCCTCGCCGAGATTGGTCGCGCCGCACACGAACGGCACGGTGAACTTCCACTTGTCGATGTGGTGGGTGTAGTCGGCCGGTGTGAGCACCTCGGATTCGTCGATGTAGTCGACTCCCAGGCTCTGCAGAATCTGCGCCTCGACGAAATGCCCGATGCGGACCTTGGCCATCACCGGGATGGTGACCGCGGAGATGATGCCCTCGATGAGATCAGGATCACTCATCCTGGCGACGCCGCCCTGCGAGCGGATGTCAGCGGGCACCCGCTCCAACGCCATGACCGCCACCGCGCCCGCCCCCTCGGCGATGCGGGCCTGCTCCGGGGTGACGACGTCCATGATCACGCCGCCCTTGAGCATCTCGGCCATGCCACGCTTGACCCGGGCGGTCCCGGTCTGGGTCACCGACCCGTTAGGTGCGGTATCCACTGCTATCTCCTCCAAATCGCTACCGATCCAGTCTAGAGGCGGCGGCAAATGTGTTAAATCCGCAGCCTCAGCGGATCGACTGCAGCTGCCGCTGCGGCCCTGCCCCGCTCGCGTCGGCCAGCGTGTTCGCCTCGGTCAGCAACTCGCCGAGCTGCAGCGGATAGACGGTTTCGCCCTTGGCGACCAGCTCGCCGATCATTGTCTCATCGCACCAGCGGTGGCCGTGGATGTAGGCCCGCTCAAGGCCGGTTCGCCCGGCTTCTGACGGCTCGAACCGCTGGGTGCGGTGGATGAAGAACATCTCCTGGCTGCGGATGACCGACCCGTTGAAGTCGATGACGGCATCGCGACGCCACACCGGGCCGGTCATGTCTTCCGGATCGACCCGCAGCCCGGTCTCCTCTTCCAGTTCGCGGACGGCCGCCTCGACTAGCGTCTCCCCCTGCTGCACCGCCCCGCCGACGGTGAACCACCACAACGGCGCTGGGCCGTCTGTGCCGTCGGGTAATGCCGGGTCTGATCCGCAGAACAGCAGCACGCACCCTTCCTCGTCGAGAAGCACGACGCGTGCCGACGTCCGCCGGCTGACCAGTCCCACTTCTCGCGGTGACGCTTCCGCGCGTTCGGCGATCTCGAAATATGTTGGCAGCGCGGCAGTTCCGCCGAGCCGCAGTAGCCGCACCGAGGGCCGCTCACGCAGTGCCAGAGTGTCGCGCACGGCGTCGTTATGAAAGCGGCGGGCCAGCAGGACCCGCGCCTCGGAGTCGGCCAGCTCGGCAACCAGGGCCACGGGGAGCGACGCCGGGTCGACGAGTGCCAGCGCCGCCGACAGCTCGTTTTCGGCCGCTTCCCTTGCCGATCGCGGAGCCCGCTCGGCGGCATCGGCCAGAGCGGCGAGCCGCTTGCCTTGCGGGCCGCCGCCATACGCGTCGACGGCAACGGCACGGGCCACCACAGCGCGACGGGCCAGCGCGCCGTCAAGCGCTTGCCACGATAGGTCGTAGCGCACGTGTAGCCGGTCGAGCCGGTTGGCCGTCTGAAACGCCCACGCGCCGGTCAACAAGATCACCACGACCAGCACGGCCAGTGCGATCACGACGACCCACGTGATCAACTTGCCACCTGCACCTTGGTCCCTGAGCCGGCGACCGTCTCGTACACCCGCATGATTTGGCGGGCCACCACCGACCAGTCGTAGCGGCGCACCGCGGTGGACGCAGCTTCGATATACCGTTCCCGGGCCACATCGTTTTCCAGCACCTCGACCAACCCGTCGGCCAGCGCGTCGGCGTCGTCCACCGGCACCAGCCGCCCAGCCTTGCCGTCGACGAGTACGCGCCGGAACGCGTCCAGGTCGCTGGCCACCACCGCGGTACCGGCCGCCATCGCCTCGACGAGCACGATGCCGAAGCTCTCCCCGCCGACATGCGGCGCGCAATACACGTCGGCGCTGCGCATCGCCGAGGCCTTCTCGCGGTCGTCGACCTGACCGAGGAAGCGCAGATGCTTGGCGAGTTTTCCGGCGTCTTCGCGCAGTTCGTCCTCGTCGCCGCGGCCGACGATCAGGATCTCGATGTCAGGAAACCGCTTGGCGAGCGTCGGCAAGGCGCCAAGCAGCAGGGCCATGCCCTTGCGCGGTTCGTCGAAGCGACCCAGAAACAGCACCGATTTACCCGGCCGCGGATAGCCGTCGAGCAGCGGCGCCGACGCGAACGACGCAACGTCCACGCCGTTGGGTATCTCGACGGCGTCGGAGCCCAACGCCTCCATCTGCCATCGTCGCGCCAGATCAGATACCGCGATGCGGCCGACGATCTTTTCGTGCATCGGCCGCAGGAAGGGCTCAAACACACTGAGCGTGAACGATTTTGTCGTCGACGTGTGAAACGTCGCGACGATCGGTCCCTCGGCGATGTTCAACGCCAGCATCGACAGGCTCGGCGCGTTGGGCTCGTGCAGGTGCAGCACGTCGAAGTCTCCGTCGGCCAGCCACCGCTTGACCATGCGGTGGGTGGCGGGCCCGAATCGCAGCCTAGCCACCGACCCGTTGTACGGAATCGGCACGGCCTTGCCGCCGGACACCACGTAATCGGGAAGCTTCACATGCGGAGACGACGGCGCTAGCACGCTGACGTCGTGCCCGCGGCCATGCATCACCTCGGCCAGCTGCAACACATGGGACTGCACGCCGCCGGGGACGTCGAACGAATACGGGCAGACCATGCCGATGCGCATCAGGGTCTCGTCTTCGCGCGAACGCTCATCAGCCGGTCTCCAGTTTCGCGCGCCGCTCCGCGGACAGATCGGCTAGCCATTGCGGCTGCATCATGTGCCAGTCGGCGGGGTGGGCGGCGATGTTGCGGGCGAACCGGTCCGCCAGCGCCTGGGTGATGACGGTGACGTCGCCCGACGTCGTATCGAGTTTCGGGGAGATGTCGCACCCCCACCCGTTGGTCGTGAAGTAGCTGTGGACCGGCAGCAGGGCCGCACCGGTTTCCAGGGCTAGCTTCGCCGAGCCGGCAGGCATACGGGTGGGTTCCCCGAAAAAGTCGACCTGAACGCCCGCCCGGGTCAGGTCGCGGTCGGCCATCAGGCAGACGAGCTTGTTGTCCCGCAGCCGCTCGGCCAGTACTTCGAACGGCGGCCGTTCCCCACCGGACAGCGGCAGCATCTCGAAGCCGAGGCTTTCCCGGTAGGCGATGAAGCGCCGGTACAGCGACTCGGGTTTGAGTCGTTCGTTGACGGTGGTGAACGTGCCGTGCATGTGCGTCAGCCACACTCCGGCCATATCCCAGTTGCCACTGTGCGGCAGCGCCAGGATGGCCCCCCGCCCCGCTTCGAGCGCGGCGGTGACGTTTTCCTGGCCGCGCGTCCCTTTTTCGTGTTTGGCGGCCATTGCCTTGTGGTCCATCGTCGGCAACCGGAATGCCTCTCGCCAGTATCGGGCGTACGAGGCCAGCGAAGCACGAATCAGCCCGTCCGGCACCCGCTCCGGCGCGGTGCCGATCACGCGGGCCAGGTTCTTGCGCAGCTGAGCGGGTCCGCCGTTTCGGGCCGCGTAGTGCGCGCCCGCATCAAAAGCATTGCGCGCCATGAATTCCGGCATCGCGCGCACAAGCCGCCAGCCAGTGGCATAGCCCAAGTCGGTGATCTGGCCCCCAAACGGGAAACGGCCGCCGCTATCCGTCTGCTGTCCCGCGGGGGTGGTGGTCACGGCTCATCCCCCTGCCCCGTGGACGGATGGTGCCCCAGCGTCTCGGAGTTGTCCTCCGAGGTTTCGGGCCCAGGCTTGTCGATTGGCTCCATCGCGCCGGGTGAGGTCCGCACGGTGTGCAGCCGCTGCCCGATCGTGATCAGGCTGGCGACCGCAAGGACCCACATCGCGACGTGCACCAGCCACGGCACGTGCAGGAACCACACTCCGGACAGCCCGGCTCCGACCAGCACGATGATCAGCCGTTCGGGCCGCTCGATGAACCCGCCGCCTCCGTCCAGGCCGCTGGCCTCTGCCCGGGCTTTGATGTAGGAGATCACCTGCGACGTGACCAGGCAGATCAGTGTGGCCACCACGAGCGACGTGCTCTCGAGGCCGAAGGCCGCCCACCACAACAGCCCGCAGAACACCGCGCCGTCACCGATGCGGTCGCAGGTCGCGTCCAACACGGCACCGAACCGGGTACCGCCGCCGCGCTCGCGTGCCATCGCGCCGTCGAGCATGTCGGCGAGCACGAAGATCCACACGCTGAACGCGCCCCACCACAGCTGCCCGATCGGAAAGAGCGTCAGCGCACTGAGCACCGTCCCGGCCGTGCCGAGGATGGTGATGCTGTCGGGCGTGAAGCCTGCCCGCAGCGCAGCCTTCGCGACCGGCTTCGACAGCTTCGCGTAGGCCGCGCGGGTCATCAGGTAGAAGTTGCTCACGGCTGCTTGGCCCATTCGGTGGCGAGCAGTTCGCGTGTTTCGCGCAACAACTGCGGAACGATCTTGGAACCGCCGATGATCGTGATGAAGTTGGCGTCACCGCTCCAACGGGGCACCACATGCATGTGCAGGTGTTCGGCCAACGATCCGCCGGCAGAACTGCCGAGGTTCAGCCCGACGTTGAAGCCGTGCGGCCGCGACACCGCCTTGATGACGCGAATCACCTTCTGCGTGAAGGCCATCAGCTCCGCACTCTCGGCCTCGGTGAGGTCTTCAAGCTCAGAGACCCGCCGGTACGGAACCACCATCGAGTGCCCGGGGTTGTACGGGTACAGGTTGAGCACCACGTACACCAACTCGCCGCGCGCGACGACGAGGCCGTCCTCATCGGACAGCGTCGGGATATCGGTGAACGGCTGCGACGACGCCGCGGATCCGCCTTTCATCGGCGCCGCCTCGGCGATGTAGTGCATCCGATGCGGGGTCCACAGCCGCTGCAAGTGGTCGGGCTCACCGACCCCGCGGTCGATAATCGTCTGCTCCTCGCGCAAGCGCTCGTCGCCAATCCTGCGCTCGTCCGGCTCGGTCACGTCCCAGCGCCCACCTTGACCAGTTCGGCTGTCGGAGCGGCATTTTCGCGACTCGTGACCCAGTTGACGATCGCCTCGACCGCCTCGTCGCGGGGTACACCGTTGATCTGAGTGCGGTCGCCGAACCGGAAGCTGACCGCGCCTGCCTCCACGTCGCGGTCACCGGCCACCAACATGAACGGAACCTTCTGATTGGTGTGGTTGACGATCTTCTTGGCCATCCTGTCGTCGCTGGCGTCCACCTCGGCGCGAATGCCGTGCATCTTCAGTTGTGTGGCAATGCCGTTGAGATACGGGATGTGATCGTCGGCGACCGGGATGCCGACCACCTGAACCGGCGCCAGCCACGCCGGAAACGCGCCGGCGTAGTGCTCGGTGAGGATTCCGAAGAACCGCTCGATCGAGCCGAACAGCGCGCGATGGATCATCACCGGCCGCTGCCGTGAGCCGTCGGCGGCGGTGTACTCCAGCTCGAAGCGCTCCGGAAAGTTGAAGTCCAGCTGGATCGTTGACATCTGCCAACTGCGGCCCAGCGCATCTTTGACCTGTACCGAGATCTTGGGCCCGTAGAACGCAGCACCGCCCGGGTCGGGCACCAGGTCAAGGCCGGACGCTGCACCGACTTCGGCCAGCACGCTGGTGGCTTCCTCCCACAATTCGTCGGAGCCGACGAACTTGTCCGGGTCCTTGGTCGAGAGCTCCAGATAGAACTCGGTCAGGCCGTAGTCGCCGAGCAGGTCGAGCACGAAGCGCAGCAGCGACGTCAGCTCGCCGCGCATCTGGTCGCGCGTGCAGTAGATGTGGGCGTCGTCCATGGTCAGGCCGCGCACCCGCGTCAGGCCGTGCACCACACCGGAGAGCTCGTAGCGGTAAACAGTGCCGAATTCGAAGAGCCGCAATGGAAGTTCGCGGTAGGACCGCCCGCGCGACCGGAAGATCAGGCAGTGCATCGGGCAGTTCATCGGCTTGAGGTAGTAGTCCTGGCCCGGCTTGCGCACCGTGCCGTCCTCGTTGTACTCGGCGTCCAGGTGCATGGGCGGGAACATGCCGTCGGCGTACCAGTCGAGGTGACCGGAGATCTTGAACAGCTCGCCCTTGGTGATGTGCGGGCTGTTGACGAACTGGTAGCCAGCTTCGTTGTGCTTGCGCCGCGAGTAGTCTTCGAGCTCGCGGCGGATGATGCCACCCTTTGGGTGGAAAACCGCTAGGCCGGAACCGATTTCGTCGGGGAAGCTGAACAGGTCCAGCTCCGCGCCGAGCTTGCGGTGGTCGCGTCGTTGCGCCTCCTCGATGAGCTCGAGGTGTTTGTCGAGCGCCTCTTGTGACTCCCACGCGGTGCCGTAGATCCGCTGCAGGCTGGCGTTGTTCTGGTCGCCGCGCCAGTATGCGGCCGAGCTGCGGGTCAGCTTGAACGCCGGGATGTATTTCGTCGTCGGGATGTGCGGGCCGCGGCACAGATCGCCCCATTCCCTTTCGCGGGTACGGGGATTGAGGTTGTCGTAGGCGGTGAGCTCGTCGCCGCCGACCTCCATGACCTCGGGGTCGCCGGACTTGTCGTCGACGAGCTCGAGCTTGTACGGCTCGTTGGCAAGCTCTTCGCGCGCTTGGTCTTTGGACTCGTACACCCGCCGCGAGAAGAGCTGGCCTTCCTTGACGATTCCGCGCATGCGCTTCTCCAGCGCCTCCAGATCTTCCGGGGTGAACGCGCGGGGAACGTCGAAGTCGTAGTAAAAGCCGTCGGTTATCGGCGGGCCGATGCCGAGCTTGGCCTCAGGGAACATGTCCTGCACGGCTTGTGCCAGCACATGCGCCGCCGAGTGCCGGATGACGCTACGGCCGTCTTCGGTGTCGGCGGCGACAGGCGTCACCTCGACGTCGGTATCAGGAGTCCACGACAGATCGCGCAGCCGGCCTTCGCTGTCGCGCACGACGACGATCGCGTCGGGTGCGCCCCGGCTCGGCAGGCCGGCGTCGCGCACCGCTGCTCCCGCGGTCGTCCCGGCAGCGACCCGGATCGGGGCTGCTGGGGCATGCGTGGCAGGGGCGCTCATCGGTGACTCTCCAAACTTTCGGGCGGCTGCGGGGGTGTGTCGAAACATCTCAGGACGCGACCATGCTATCGGTGCGGGTGCTCATGCCCCCAGGCCAATAGGGCTCTTCAGCCACTCATGTCGAAGGCCGGCGAGCTCGGCCGACCAGCCGACTGCGCCAAGCAACCACAACGTCGTGACCACGACGGCCGCGGTGAAGCCGGCGCCCAGCGTCTTGACCCACGGACCCTGCTGCTTGAACCAGTTCATCGCCGTGTCGTAACGCTCTCGCGCGTATGCGAGCAGCCTTCGGGCCCAGGTGAATTCGGTGGCAAGTATGCCGAGTCCGACGAATACGATGGCCCAGCCAGGACCCGGATACGGAATCGCCAGGATGCCCGCCGCGAGCACGGCCAACCCGATGACGGCGACGGCGATGCGGTACCCGAACTCGGCGACGGGCCTATCCCGCAGCCGGTCCCGCCAGCGCGCCCAACGCCGTTTCATGGCTGTCCCGGGTTCAGCTTCACGAACAGCGCATTGGCTTCGGCCAGCACGGCTTCGCCGTTGAGCAGCCGCCCTTCGAGAAACATCTTGCGTCCGTCGACACGCTCAACACCGGCGTCGACCTGCAGTTCCGTCTCGATGGGCACGATCGCTCGGTAGTCGACATGCAAAAAGGCGGTGCGCTGGTAGAGGCTGCGGGTGAGCCGGAAGGCGGTAAAGCCGAGCAGAGAGTCGAACAGCTGCGCGATGCAGCCGCCGTGCACGGCGCCGTTGCGGCCAAGGTGAAAGCGACGGAAATGCACGTCGCCGCGGATACGGCCGTCGTCGGTCTTGTGGTACTTCGCCGGGACTCCCAACACACTGCCCCGGTTGGGCAAGTCCATCCGGCGGCCCGCCGGCGACGACCACTCGTCGGCGTCGTAGGGCGCGAGCAGCGTCGACACCTTCTCGAGCAGATCGGCCGCCTCGGTGATCACCTCGTCGGGCGCGTCGGCCGCGCGCGCGTGGTCCTGCACGGTCCGCACTGCCTCCACGAACCTGCCGTAGTCGGGTCCGCCGCGGGTGGTGGGCTCGATCGGGCTGAAATCGCCGCCGCGATGCTCCTCTGCGAATTCGGTGGTCACCTGCCCACCGTATTGGTTTGCCTCAGGCGCTGGCCGACCCGGCGTTGCTCAGGGTCTCGAACTCGTCGTCGGACAGCTCGATCTGCGCGGCGGCGACGTTCTCCTCCAGATGGGCAACCTTCGATGTACCGGGGATCGGCAGCATCACCGGCGAGCGCTTGAGCAGCCAGGCGAGCGCAAGTTGCGACGGGGTGGCATCGTGCTCGTCCGCGATGCGCTGCAGCGGGCCGTCGGGGGCGGCGAGCGGCCCGGCGGCCAGCGGGAACCATGGGATGAAGCCGATGCCCTCGTCGGTGACCTTGTCCAGCAACGGTTCGGCCGTGCGAACGGTGATGTTGTACATGTTCTGGACCGAGACAATCGTGGCGACTTTCTGCGCCGCCTCCAATTGCTCGACACTGACCTCTGACAAGCCGATGTGGCGGATCTTGCCTTCTTGTTGAAGCGCAACCAGTTCGCCGAGCTGATCTTCGGCCGGGAACTTGCTGTCGATGCGGTGCAGCTGGAACAGATCGATGGTGTCCACACCGAGGCGGCGCAGGCTCATCTCGCATTCCTGGCGCAGATACGGCGGGAAGCCGAGCACCGGCCATTCGTCCGGCCCGGTGCGCAGCAGGCCGGCCTTGGTCGCTATGACCAGGCCTTCGGGATACGGGTGGAGCGCCTCGCGGATCAGTTCTTCGGACACGAACGGGCCGTAAGAGTCTGCCGTGTCGATGAAGTTGACGCCGAGTTCGACGGCGCGGCGCAGGACGCGGATGCATTCGTCTCGATCGGCGGGCGGACCCCATACCCCCTTTCCGGTCAGGCGCATGGCGCCGAATCCGAGACGGTTGACCGTGAGGTCGCCGCCGATGGTGAACGTTCCAGATGCTTGCGCGACGCTGTGTGTGGTCATTTTTCCGACCGTACGCGGCAATGCCATGGTGTTCTCTGTGAAGCTGAGCGACCTTGCTGCGTTGCCGTTGACGTATTCCGAAGTGGGCGCCACTGCCGGGCCGTTGCCAGCGGGATACCCCCACGTGCAACGGTCGGCTGCCATCGGGCGCGGGCGTCGCCGCTTCGAGGATGCGGCCGAAAAGGGGATGCGGTGGGGCATGCTGCGGGGAGCAGGCCTGCGTGTCGAGGCGACGACCGAGACCGCCGCCGTCGGCTCGGAGGTGATCGTTCACCTTGGTCCGGTGCGAGCGCCCTGCCGAGTGGTCTATGTCGTCGACGAACCCGATCGCCGGGGCTTCGCGTACGGGACCCTGCCGGGTCATGCGGAGTCCGGTGAGGAGTTGTTCATGGTGCGCTACGACCCGGCCACCGAAGAAGTATTTGCCGAGGTTACAGCCTTTTCGCGACATGCCACGTGGTGGAGCAAGGCGGCAGCACCAGTGACGTCTCTCTTGCAGACGGTAGTTACACGGCGCTATTTAACGGCTCTGTCATGAATGCCAGCTGTGCAGCGCGTAGATTTAGGCAACTGGTCGGAGCAGAATGGGATGGTGCGGGTGAGCAATCCTGCCGACGTGGAGGGCGTCCACCTCCGAATCGCTGGGCTGGTACAGGAACTGTACGGGCGGCCCGACGCTGATTCCGAGACCGTCATCGCGGAGCTGGCCGAGCACGCGGCCGTTGAGGTGCCCGGCGCGGAGTATGCGGGCGTCACGGTAACCCGCAATGCCAGGCACATCGATACCCCTGCCGCGACCCACAAGTGGCCGATCCTGCTCGACGAGATTCAGCAGCGTCATCGTGAAGGACCGTGCCTGACCGCGGCGTGGGAAGAAAAGACTATCCACGTCGCCGACCTCGAGACCGAAAAGCGGTTCCCGCTGTACCGCCGAGACGCCTTGGAGCAGACGCCGATTCGCTCGGTCATGGCCTTCCAGTTGTTCATCGCCGGCGAGACGATGGGCGCCTTGAACGTGTACGCCGAAAAGCCACACGCATTCGGGCCGGAGTCACGAGCCATCGGGCAGGTGTTCGCCGCGCATTCGTCGGTGGCGTGGAATGCGGCCCGCCGCGACGAACAGTTCAAGCGGGCGCTCGCAAGCCGGGACACCATTGGTCAGGCAAAAGGCATGATCATGGAGCGGTACGGAGTCGACGCGATTCAGGCGTTCGAGGTGTTACGCAAGCTGTCGCAGGATTCCAATGTGCCGCTGCTTCAGGTCGCCAACGAGCTGATCGCGACCGCTCAATCACACGCTGAGTAGTTATCTTCGGAGCGCGTAGGGCGCATTCCTGCGCCCTATCCCGACGACGTCACCACCTATCGCGTCCATTGACGCTCGTTGCGATCGGCGGCTGTGCACCGTGATCGCCTACCGACGCCGACCAATCGGTGCCGACGCACAGCAGATCGCTGGGCACGGGAACCTTGTTCGGAAGCGGAATGCCAACGCCGGGAATCGAAGGAAGGTTCAGCGGCGGCGGCGACAACAACTGCGACACCCCGGACGCCAGCCAAGGAGTGACCGCATCCGGTGGCGCGGGAATGCTCGCGACTGCGGCGGCCGGCGTGCCGGGCACCGGCGGTGCCGGCGCTGGCACGACGCTGGCAATTGAGGACGCCGCACCTTGCACGGTGTGCAGCACGCCAGGAGGCGTCATCAAGTCGGCGACTGTCACCGGCACAGGCGGCGTCGGAGGCTTTGGCGGCGGCACGTAGTTTGCCATCGCGCTCCCAGAGTTTCCGGGCACGGGCGGCACGGGCGGCGTCGCCGCCTGGACCGAACTGACGGCCGTGCTGCCCGGCGCCGGCGGCAGCGGCGGAGTAGCCGTACCAGCGGTTGCCGTGATGGGAGCCCCGGGCGCCGGCGGGGACGGAGGCGGCACGACCTGCACGGAGCTCGCCACCGGGACTGCAGGCCCGGGCGGAGCGGGCGGAGGCACGACGCCGGCCGTGTCCACGATCTGAGCACCAGGGGCCGGCGGAAGGCTGGGCGGTACGGCTCCCGCGTTGTCAACAATCGCTCCGGCGGGCGCCGGCGGCGACAGCGCCGCCGCGTCTTGGACTACACCCGCAGCTGGAACAGCGGGCGCAGGCGGGGCGACATTGGCGGCAGCGCCCTCAATGGCGGCGGCCGGAGCAGCGGGCACCGCATTGCCGGCAGCCGCATCGACTACCCCCGCGGGAACCGCCGGAGCGGCGGGCACCGCATTGCCGGCAGCCGCGTCGACCACACCCGCGGGAACGGCGTTGCCCGCAGCGTTCTCAACCACACCAGCTGGACCTGCCGGTGCTGCGGACGCTGCGTCTTGTATGAGATCGGCGGCGGGAACTGCGGATGCCGGAGGGGCCGGCGGAATCGCACTGCCGGCAGCAGCTTCGATCGGAGCCGCAGGAAGTGGCGGAGCCGGTGGAGCACCGAGTTCGGCGGCATCGATGGTGGGACCAGCTGGAACGGGAGGAGCCGGGGGCGTTATCGCTTCCACCGAATTCGCAACGGGCACAGCGGTGGCCGGTGGAGTCGGCGGGGTGACTGTTCCAGCGGCGCCCTCGATGGGGGCGGCTGGAACAGGAGGAGCTGGCGGTGTCGCCAGCTCGACTGAATTGGCAACGGGCACACCGGGAACCGGCGGAGCGGGTGGGGTGACAGTTCCAGCGGTGCCCTCGATGGGGGCTGCTGGAACAGGAGGAGCTGGCGGTGTCGCCACTTCGACTGAATTGGCAACGGGCACACCGGGAACCGGCGGAGCGGGCGGCGTCGCCACCTCCACCGAACTCGCCGCAGGCACAGCAGGCACCGGCGGAACCGGCGGCGTCCCCACCTCCACCGAACTCGCCGCAGGCACAGCCGGCACCGGCGGAACCGGCGGCGTCCCCACCTCCACCGAACTCGCCGCAGGCACAGCCGGCACCGGCGGAACCGGCGGCGTCCCCACCTCCACCGAACTCGCCGCAGGCACAGCAGGCACCGGCGGAACCGGCGGCGTCCCCACCTCCACCGAAGACGCCGCAGGCACAGCAGGCACCGGCGGAACCGGCGGCGTGGCGTTCTCTACGGAACTAGCGGCGGGAACCGCAGGAGCAGGCGGGACGGGAGGCGAGAACGTCTCAACCGCATTGGCGACCGGAACGCCGCTAGCCGGAGGACCCGGTGGCGTCGCTGTTCCGGCGGCACCCTGGACCGGAGCGGCCGGCACTGGCGGACCCGGAGGCGTCGCGGCCTCAACCGAACTGGCCGCCGGTGTGGCGGGAACCGGCGGGGCAGGCGGCGAAAAGGTTTCGACGGCGTTCGCCGCAGGCACAGCGGGCGCCGGTGGCGCCGGAGGCGTCGCCAGCGCTCCTGCATCCTGCACAGCGCCATTCGGCGCTGGTAGTGCCGGAGGCGTCGCCAGCGCTCCTGCATCCTGCACAGCGCCACTCGGTGTGGGCGGAACCGGAGGCGCCGCCAGAGCCGCCGCATCCTCCACAGCGCCACTCGGAACCGGCGGCGCGGCCAGAGCCGCTGCATCCTCCACAGCGCCACTCGGAACCGGCGGCGCCGCTAGAGCCGCCGCGTCCTGGACAGCGCCACTCGGAACCGGCGGGGCGGCTAGAGCAGCTGCATCTTGAACAGCACCACTGGGCGCCGGCGGAGCGGGAGGCGTGACCACCTGTCCGGCATTTGCGAGCGGCGCCGGCGGTGCAGGCGGGGCCGGTGGCGCCGGGATCTCGACAGCGTTCGCGGCCGGTACCGGTGGCGCAGGCGGCAGCGGAGGCGCCACGTTTCCGGCGGCGGCCTGAATCGGAGCGCCCGGAAGTGGCGGGGCGGGAGGCGCCGGTACTGCAACCGAACTGGCCGCAGGGACGGCCGGCAAGGGCGGCGCCGGAGGTGTCACCCCTGATGTCGAGCTGATCACCGACGCGGGCGGAATCGGCGGAGCAGGCGGCGGAGTAATTCCCACCGCCGAACTGGCCGGAGGAATAACGACAGGCGGCGATGGCGGCGGACCGGCGGTGAACGCCGAACCCGCGGACTGCAGCGTCTGCTGAAGGTTGGCCGGATTGGTCACGAGCTGCTGCACGATGCCCACGCACGGCACGCCACCGTGTGTCGTGTCGGCCGTAGCAGGGGCCGCGAACGGGCTCAACAGTGGCACCGCCAGGTACGCCCCCGCGGTACCCAGGGCCATAACGACCAGCCGATTCGTGGTCCGTGACATCGTCTTTCCAGCCTCTCTCGCCCGAACCTGTGGCCCAGACGCGTCTTGCTTGTGAGTTCACTGAACAAGCGATCTTGAAATTTTCCGAGGCGACAATTGGTGCGTTATCCAACCGTTGCGAAGGAGAGGCGGTCCCGTCACCGCACCGACGGCCTGCGCGAAACGGGCGGGTGTTTGGGCTGGCCCCACCGGGGCATCACTGTCTGGGAGTCAAACCAACCAATCAGGGATGGATATGCGATGAGTGTCGAGTCCAAGCCGACGACAGATGCGTCGATCGGCCAGTTGATGAGTCAGTTGTCGTCGCAGACGTCTCGGCTGATCCGCGACGAGATGCGGCTGGCGCAAAAGGAGTTTCACGAGTCGGCCAAACACGCCGGGATCGGTGCGGGCCTGTTCAGCGTGGCGGGCCTGCTGGCGTTCTTCGGCGCGGCCGCGTTCATTGCCGCAGCGGTTGCGGCCCTGGCATTGGTCCTGTCGGTGTGGGCCGCCGCCCTGATCGTCGGCGTCGTCCTGTTCGCCGCCGCGGGCATCGCCGCTCTTATCGGGCGCAGTCAAGCCCAAGAGGCCGCCCCGGCAGTACCCAGGACCGTCCAAACGGTGAAAGACGACATTCGAGAGTTGAAGGACGCACGCCATGACCACACCTGAGCGCGCTCGGCCCGAGCCCGGACCGAAAGCCGGCATCGACGACATCACCGCCGACATCGAACAAACGCGCAAAGAGCTCGGCGAAACCGTGCAGGCCTTGTCAGCCAAGCTCGATGTCAAGGAACGGACCAAGCAGAAAGCCGAGGAAACCAAGCAGCGGGTCGTCGACAAGGCGGACACCCTGCGTCACGCGGCGACAGATAGCCCACGACGCACGGTGCCCGTGGCGGCTCTCGTACTGGTCGGCCTGCTCACCGCTGGCATCGTGATCTGGAAGAAGCGTCACTAGCGCCGAAACTGCTTGCAGGACAGGGTCAGTCGGCACAGCCCGTCACGGTATCGGTGCGCACCACGTCAGCTTGGTGCCCCCGGCGGCCATCTTGTCCGCGCTGAACGACCCGCCGGCATCTTCAGCGCGCTTACGGAGGTTCCGCAGGCCGCTGCCGGTGATCTCTGCCGGAATGCCTTTACCGTCGTCCACGACATCGATGCACAACTCATCGCCAACGGCGACGTTGACGGTAATGCTATGCGCTTCGGCATGCCGGACCGCGTTCGAAACCGCCTCTCGAACAACGGCTTCGGCGTGATCTGCCAGCGCCGCATCGACCACCGACAGCGGGCCGGTGTACTGGACCGTGGTACGCAACTCGGGCGAGGAAAACTGTGCGACGGCCTCGTCCAGGCGTTGCCGCAACCGGGTGACCCCCGATGACGAACCGTGCAGATCGAAGATCGCGGTGCGAATTTCCTGGATGACTTGTTGAAGATCGTCGACGCATTCCGTAAGCCGCTGCTGCACTTCCGGTACACGAGCCCGAGGGATCGTCCCCTGAAGCGCAAGCCCGACCGCAAAGAGCCGTTGGATGACGTGGTCGTGGAGATCTCGCGCGATGCGGTCACGGTCCGTCAGGATGCTCAGCTCGCGCATTTGGCGCTGCGTGCTGGCCAACTGCCACGCCAAAGCCGCCTGGTCCGCAAACGCGGCCATCATGTCGAACTGGTCAGAGGTGAAGGGTTGCGCCCCCGCAGGCCGAAGCGCGACAAGTACACCAGCGACGGCGTCGGTCGCGCGCAACGGAAGAACAAGCGCCGGGCCGGCAGGTGCTGATTCATCGGCTCCCAGATCAAAATGGTCGAATCGTGCGGGGGTGCGCTGCACGAACGCTTCGCCGATCAAGGTTCCGGACACCGCAATCGACCGCACCTCCGACGCCAATTCAGCACCCGAGGTTGCGGCGACCACCAGCTCTTCGGTCTCGCTTGCCGGAACGTCGGGATCAATGGGCACCGCCACCAACGTTGTCTCGGCGCCGCTGAGGACGCGAGATTCGTCGGCGACCAGGCGAAACACGCGCGCCGGATCCGTGCCGGACAGCAGCTCGGTGCCGATATCCCGGGTGGCCTCGATCCACGACTGTCGCGTCTTCGACGATTCGTACAGCCGTGCGTTGTCGATCGCGATACCGGCTGCCGCGGCCAGGGCCTGGACGAGGACCTCATCGTCCTCGCTGAACGGTTGCCCGTTCGACTTCTCGGTCAGGTACAGGTTGCCGAAGACCTCGTCGCGGATCCGCACCGGCACCCCGAGGAAGGTGCGCATCGGCGGATGGTTCGGCGGGAAGCCCACCGATGCGGCATGGTGTGAAATGTTGTCGAGGCGAATGGGTTTCGGGTCGTCGATCAACACGCCGAGCACCCCGCGCCCTTCGGGCAGATGACCGATTTTCTCGCGCATCTGCTCGTCGATGCCCTCGTAGACGAACTCGACCAGTTCGTGGTCATGGCCGCGCACGCCCAGTGCCCCATACCGAGCGTCGACCAGCTCGATGGCGGTGTGCACGATCGTCCGAAGCGTTTGGTCCAGCTCGAGGCCCGAGGTCACCACCAACATGGCTTCCAGCAGGCCGTCGAGCCGGTCGCGGCCTTCGACGATCTGCTCGACGCGGTCCTGGACTTCTGAGAGAAGCTCACGCAGGCGCAACTGCGACAAGGTGTCACGCAGTGGACGCGCGCTTGGGTCACCCTTCGACCGGGCATCGTCAGACACGACACCATGATTCCATTCACCCAGACGGTCAGCGAAGAATCGGCGGCATTGACGGCCGATTCCACTAAACGGACGCCAACACCGTCTCGACGTCTCGCTGCGACGACTCTCGGCGTGTTTGCTGGGCGCGGTCGCGGACACCGCGCATCATCTTCTGCTCCATGACGAAATGCGGAATGTCGAAGCTCGCGTGGCCGACCACGCCGCCACTGCCGCGAGCCAGCAAGCGAGTCCACCCGTTCTTGCGCCGCAAATAAAACGCCCATGCACCCGAGGCCTTTTCGCCTCTCTGCACTCGCTCGAAGTCGGGCGGTGACATCAGCACCAAATGCGAGCCCGGCTCGACTGCGGCGACGACCTGCCGGCCAACGTCGCCGTATCGCTGGGCCAGCCATACGGTGTCACCGACGCGCACGTCCTGCCACTCCTGATGAATTCTGTGCGCATTGTGGATGTGGGCGCCGACCGCCCGTTCCAACACCGAATAGCTGTAGAAGCCGCCGCGATCTTCGCCGATTTGGACCAGCCACGGCCAAACCGCGCGGATCGGTGCGTCGATCGTCACGGCACGCGTGGTCTGCGGTGTGTTCGCCGAAACAAGCTCGTCGCCAGGAAGCTCGGCGTTGATCTCGTCGTCGTCAGCACCCCACGTGTACATCCACGGTCTGACAATGGCCCGGTACAGCGTGACGGCGCTGGCCACAGCCATCAAACCGGCGAGTAGAGGTCGCTGTTTGCCCATGCACCGAGACTAGGAACCAACGGGCGCACAAACGAAGAGACGAAGGTCCCAAGCACCGAGGACCAACGCATGCCCTGTGGGACTTTTGGCCATCGTTCAGTTGCCATATATCCCTACTGCGTTCACGAAGCCGAAACACATGATCGAACGATGACGCGCAGTCACTGGCTGGTGATGGAACCACCCGACGGACAATCGGCCACACCGTTTCGCACGCGCCTGGCCGGCGCTGGGCGGCATCTGCCTACCACGCATCTGACAACAGACGCCCTGATGTCCACCACGCGCCACCACACCCACATCGACCTCGAGCGGTTGACCGGCATCCACGAACGTCGCGTGTCGGTGGGCGACGAGGACTCGTACAGCCTGGCGACCTCGGCCGCTCTGGACTGTCTGGGCAAGGCGCAGCGCGATGCCGCCTCGATCGACGTCGTGATCAGTTGCAGCATCACGAAATTCCGCGGCGGGCTCACGCAGTGGGTCGAACCGTCGATGAGCAGCTTCGTCGCGCGTGCCATTGGGGCGACACAGGCGATGACGTTCGACCTGTCGAACGCGTGCGCGGGAATGCTGACCGGCGTGACGGTGGCCAACAACTGGATTCGGCAGGGATCCATCGAACGCGCACTGGTGGTCAGTGGCGAATACATCTCCCAGCTCGGCCAGAATGCAGCCCGCCATATTCGCAACATCATGAGCAAAGAGCTCGCCTCGCTGACACTCGGAGACGCGGGCGCGGCCCTTTGCCTCGAGCGTGCCGGCGCCGGATCGGCCGGAATCCAGCTCGCCGGCTTCACCACCGTGGCCGACTATAGCCGGCTGTGCCTGGCGTACCCGAAGGGTCACGAGCCGGCCGCCCGAATGTTCACCGACGCCAGGGGAATCCACAAAGCGGCGATGTCGAACACTCCCCTGCTCCTGCACGAAGTGCTTGACGCGGTTGGCATTTCGATACACGACATCGACCACGTCATCACGCATCAAACGTCGGCGCGCGCGATCCGCAAGGGTATGGCGAAGATGGCGGCGTCATTCGGTGACAGTCCCCGCCACGACGCCGTGATCACGGTCGACCGGTACGGCAACACCGCGTCGACGACACACACCGTCGCGCTGGTCGAAGAACTCAAAGCCGGACATATCCAACCGGGTGAAACGGTGGCGTTGATTGCGTTGGCGTCCGGTCTCGAGATCGGCATCGTGCTGCTGACGGTGGACGAGGAATTGGTGGAGCGCTATGGGCACAGTGATTGATCGGGTTGCGGTCACCGAGGGTGGCTGGCGAAATCGTCATAGCGCCTTGCGGCTTGCCGTACAAACGGCCAAAGACTGTCTGCACGCGGCAGGACGCGAGGCCGACGATGTCGACCTCCTGATCAATGCCGGCATCTATCGTGACCGCAATCTTGGCGAACCCGCGCTAGCCGCGATGATTCAACAAGACATCGGCGCCAATCCCGAAGATCCGCATGCCCACGGCCACGGCACATTCTCATTCGACATCGCCAACGGAAGCTGTGGAGTGCTGACGGCGCTGCAGATCGTCGACGGTTTCCTGAAGTCACATGCGATCGACTGTGCGCTCGTGGTGACGAGCGATGCCGATCCCGGCCATGGCATGAGTGAGAACTTCCCGTTTTCCCCCGCCGGGGCGGCCCTACTCTGCAATTGGGCCGACGACGGCGGCGTCGAGAGCATTCACTGGGTCAACGTTCCTGACGAAGGCGAAAGCTTCAATGCCACAGTAGGACTCGTCGACGGACGCAACGTGCTTCGCTTCGGGGTGTCGGACGATCACGAAGACAAATTCGCGGCCGCGGCGGCGCAAGCGGCCGACAAGTGCCTGCGCGAATCGTCGATCGGACTCGGCGACGTCGACGCGATAATCGCCGCACCCGCCGGCAGTCGCTACCGAACCGCGCTTGCCAGACATCTGGGAGTACCCGCCGAACAGGTCGTCGTCGCCGATGACGAGAACATGAACACCGCCTCGCTGGCGGCCGCATTCGACCGTGCGGCACGACAATTCCGGGCCGGCGATCGGGTTCTGCTCATCGCGGCGGGCGCAGGCATCGCCGCCGGCGCCGCGCTGTACCGGGTGCCGTCGGCTCAGCGTCATCCGACGATGCCGCGTTAGAGGTCAACGACGACTGGCTCGGACGGCCTCGAAATACAGATGAGGATGTTGCCTTCGGCAGGCGGTTGCAGCGGTTCGAAGTCATACCGGACCTGTCCTGACAGCAGCGCTGTTTCGCAGTTATGGCAGACCCCGGTGCGGCATGACCATCGGGTCGGCACGTCGCAGGCTTCGGCGAACTCGAGCAGGCTGCTGTAGCGAGCGCCCCACGGCGCCGAGATAGCGCTGCGCGCGAACTGGATTTCGGGACCGTCGCCCGCCGGGCCGTCGGGAAGATGTGGGGGCTTCAGTTCAGCCGCGATGCCAGGCGTGAGGGCGCCGTGGGCTCCGAATGTTTCGCTGTGGATCGCCGCCGATTCCAGACCGTACGCCGCAAGTGCCTCGCTGATCTCGTCCATGAACAACGTGGGTCCGCACAGGAACGCCTGCGCATCGTGGGGCAGGCCAAGTCCGCGAAGGTTTTCGGCAGAGATCCGGCCTCGCTCGGTGTAGTCGACGCCTTCGCGGTCGGTGGGTGCCGGACGGCTGTAATAGACGTGGCATCGACTGCCGGGCAATCGCTTCAGCAACTCGCGTGCTTCCTGACCGAATGGGTGTTCTGAGCTGTCGCGGGCACCGTGCAGCCACCAGACAGGTCGTGTGGAGCCGTCTTTCACCAAGGCATGCAACATGGATAGGACAGGTGTCACTCCCACCCCGGCAGACAGCAGGAGCACCGGCGCCGGTCCGTCATCGAGGAAGAACGTGCCGCGGGGCGCTGCGACGTCGAGGACATCGCCGATCTTCACATGCTCGTGAAGGTGCCGACTGACGGTGCCGTAGGGCTCCCGTTTGACGCTGATTCGGTAGTCGCCGGACCCGGGTTCGTTCGACAACGAGTAGTTGCGGATGAGCGGTGCACTCCCCGACACCGGCGGTATGCGCAGCGTGATCGATTGGCCTGCAAGCCATGTGGGTAGCTGCGCGCCGTCCGGGCTGGCCATGGTCATCGACCGTACGTAGTGGCTTTCATCGCGGATGTCGGTCACTTGCAGCGGCCGGAAACCGGGCCACGCCGGCGGTGGGCTGACGACGCCGGTCAATCCGCTGTTGCCCTGTGCCGCCGCATCGCCGGTGCCCTGCTCGACCAGGCTTTGTAATGAGGTCTTCCAACCCTGGCTCAGTGCCGGGATGCGGAGCGCGCGCTCGAGCGCATCGCGAGGATGCCCCGGCAGGTAGAGCAACGCGTCGATCTCGGCGACGGTCACCTGCTCTGGCCCGGTGCTGATCTTCTCGATCTCCTGCCCGCCCTCGACCTCGCCTTCTTCCAATACGCGGCAATAAAAACCTGGTCGTCGGTGAGACACCAGCAGCGCCGCCATGCTCGGCTCGCCGAGGCGCAGCCCGACGCGATAGCAGGTGACCCGCGGCTGGGTGACCTCGAAGACGGCCTGGCCGATCCGGTAGCGGTCTCCGATGCACACCTCGTCATCGGGCAGCCCGTCGACAGTGAAGTTCTCCCCGAAGGCACCCGGCTCGAGGTCGTCACGGCGCAGCTCGGTAGCCCAGTGGTGATACGAGGCCAGTTGGTACACCAGCACCGCGCGGTTCTCTCCCCCGTGGCCACCGAGGTCACCTTGACCGTCGCCGTCGATGTTGAGCCGGCGGACCATGCGCGGACCGTCAACGGGTGATTTCCAAGCGCCGGTGTAAACGGTGCGGCCGTTCCAGCTGACGTCTTTCGGCATTCCGACATTCACCGACACCAATTTGGCCATCCCGCTAGTCTCCTTCGCCCGGTTGACCGTGATCAACACGGCAGTGACGATGATCGTCCCCGGAACGGACATGGGCACGGCGTTGCGGAAAAAGAGCGAAAGTCAGCGGGCGGCTTTCGACCGGCCGTTCAACACGGTTGGTTTCGAACGAAATTCGGCGATCAATCCGACCCTGATCCGAAGACAAACCGTCGACCCGTCACGCTGAGCGGACGGATGCGTACGAAATGCTGCTTCACCGTCGCCGTCCACGGCAGCAGCTGGCCCCGCTCCGCCTCGGCGATCTCCTCATCGGTGCGAAGTGTGTGTGCCGTTCCTTTGACGATGACGCTCCAGCCATTGGCAACGTTGTGCTCGTCGGCTTCGAACAGCACGCGGTTGTTGATGGCAGCGCTGACCAGCTTGGTGCCTTCGGCAGTGCGGAAAAGCACAGTGCGGTGCTGGACGACGAAGTTGACGGGGAAGATCTCCGGTTCACCATCGACGCTCGTGACGAGCCGGCCCAGCGCAACACTGGAAAGGAGCGTCCAGCATTCGCTCTCCGGCAGGATGGAGATGGGTTGCGACTCTTCCGACATGGCCGCGATGCTACCTACCGCGGGTGCCCAACGACACGGCCGGAAGTCCCAACAACCGCCAACCAACGGCCCGCTGCCGCGGAAAGCCTACGGGGAACGCCACGAGTTCAGCTGGCGCAGTAGGGCGTTCTTCTTGTAGTGATGTTCGGCCATCCTGCAAAGGATGTCGTCGAGCACGACGACCGCTTCGTCGATGTGCGGCCCCTTGTTCAGCATGACGCATTCGGCCCGCCCGCTCATTGCGGCGTCGCTGATCTCGGCCCGCGACGGCAACCCGCTCTTGGCCAGTTGTTCCAGGACCTGCGTCGCCCAGATCACCGGAAGATGCGCGGCCTCACACAGCCACAGGATCTCTTCCTGTAGTTCGGCCAGGCGTTCGTAACCGACCTCCACAGCGAGGTCACCGCGCGCGATCATCACGCCGACTCGCGGCCTGCGCATCGCGGTCAGCAATAGCTGCGGGAGCCGCTCGAAGGCACGCCGGGTCTCGATCTTGAGCACCACGCCAAGGTGGTCCCCGCCAAGCCGGGCCAACGCATTGTGCAGCCGAAGAACATCGGAGGGATCCTGTACGAACGACATCTGAACGATGTCGGCGATTTCGACCACGGTGCCGAGGTCGGCCATGTCCTTGTCCGTCAGCGCCGGTATTGGCAAGCGCGTGTCGGGCACGTTGATCCCTTTGGCCGCGCGCAAGCGGGTGCCGGTCGCCGCGGCATGCGTGATCCGCACCTCGAGCATGTCGTGTTGCACGCCGATGATTTCGCCGCCGATGCGTCCGTCATCGAAGTGGATCGTCTCCCCGATGCGGGCGTTGTCGAAGACCTCGGGCAGCGTGCACCCGATCCTCGGCACGTCGGCAGTCTCGGTGGGTGCGGGCGAACAGTCTCGCGTGACGGTCAGCGTGTCGCCCGGCCGCAGCATCAGGCTTTGCTCTAACGCCGGCAGTGCGCCGAGCTTGGTCTGGTCCTCTGCGCCGTCGACGCTCAGCACCGTGCCCGTGGCGAGGTAGGTCGTCTTGTCCGTCGTCGCGACGACTCCGCCCGCCCCGACATCTGCAAGCGTCAGATGCCGTTTCGCGCCACGGGTGTCGTACAGGTTGATGACGTCTGCGGGGCGGCGGCGGCCCAACCAGTCCCCGGGTACGGGCAATGACGTGATACCCGGAGCGGGTGGCGGCTGCGGGTTGTCATTCGAGGTCAGCCACGCCTGAGCAGGCGCGACGACGCGGCCGAGGGCGTCACGGTGTGGCCGGAGCTTGACCACTTGGGGCCCGGGTTGGATCGGTCCTGTGCGGAGTTTCGGCCCGGCAAGATCCATCGCGACCAGGCAGCTGCGACCCTCCTGGAGGCTCGCCTGCCGGACATGGTCGCCCATCGCACGCCACGCGGCTGGGCCGTCGTGCGCACAGTTGATCCGCGCCACGTCCATGCCGCGCTTGACCAGCTCCCGAATCAGATCGAGATCCGTCGCGGCTTCGGACGGAAGGGTGACCATGATGCGTGTATCGCGGTCGGCCGGCGACGCTCCGAGCAGTTCGTCGGTGCGGGCCGCCAATAGCTCGCGCCCCTCATCAGCCACGAGCGCGGCCGGCTCGGGCGGATGCCATGCGCCCTCCAAGATGGCTCGCACGGCGGAACGAACCAGTCGGAGCGTGGCCTCGACGTGCGGTTCACTGCGACCCAGCGAAGACAACCCGAAGGCCGCGAGTCGAGCCTGCAAGTCGCGCAAGTCGATTTGCCGAATCGCCCAGTAGTGCACGATATTTCGCGCGCTGGCCCGGTACCCGGGAGCCGCGGCGGCAAGCCAGTCCGACCATGTCGATTCCGCCGATTCCAGCTTCTCGAGGAGTTCGTCCAGGTGCCCGAGCACCCGTACCAATTCGCGGTCGGTGGCATCGTCACGCACCAACAGATGAGTTAACCGTGACGCCACGACACCATTTCCTACTCGGACAACGCTTCGGCTGAACCGTATCGAGCCAGGGTTACCCGCCGGTGAACAGCGACGAGGACTTTAGTCACCTATTCGTGGGACCCAATGAGTGTGCATAGTCCCGCCAGTGGGAGCACGATAGGCCCATGAGCAGTGCGGTGATCGACGCCGCGGGATTGCAAAAACTCGTGTCTACGCTGATCGACCGCGGATACCGCGTGGTCGGGCCCACGTTGTCGGACAACGCGATCGTCCTATCCGAGCTGACGTCCGCCGACGAGCTGCCGCAAGGCTGGGGCGTGGACGTCGGCCCGGGTCACTATCGGCTGCGACGCCGCGACGACGACGCCCTGTTCGGTCACTCGGCAGGCCCACAGTCGTGGAAAGAGTTTCTGCATCCGCCGCGGCAGAAGCTGTGGTCTTCCGACGAGGCGGTGGCCGAGGAGACGCCGCGGTACGCATTCATCGGCGTGCGGGGCTGCGATCTCTCGGCGATTGCGATCCTCAACGGCGTCCTCGGTAACGGCGCACATCCGGACCAGGGATTCGTGGGACGGCTCCGGCATATCTTCGTCGTGGCGGTCAACTGCACCGAGCCCGGCGGCCTGTGCTTCTGCGCATCGATGGGGACCGGGCCCGCCGTCGGCCCCGGATACGATCTTGCCCTCACCGAACGCATCGACACAGACGGTCGTCGCTACGTAGTGGACGTCGGCAGCGACGACGGCGCCGAGGTGTTGGCCACGCTCCCCCACCGCGACGCCAGCGAGAACGAAATCGATTCCGCACGAAGCGATGTCGCCGAAGCGGCCCACCACATGGGCAGGCAGATGCCTGCCGGAGACCTGCGTCAGCTGCTGATCGATTCGCGAGAATCCCCACACTGGGACGAAGTCGCCAGCCGCTGCCTGACGTGTGGAAACTGCACCATGGTGTGCCCCACCTGCTTCTGCACGAGCGTCGAAGACGTCACCGATCTCACCGGCGAGCACGCCGAACGGTGGATGAATTGGGCGTCGTGCTTCGAGTTCGACTTCACGTTCGTGCACGAGGGCAGCGTCAGGCAATCGAGCCCGTCCCGCTACCGGCATTGGATCACCCACAAACTCGGCACCTGGCACGACCAGTTCGGCAGCAGCGGCTGCGTCGGCTGCGGCCGCTGTATCGCGTGGTGCCCCACCGGAATTGACATCACCGAAGAGATGAACACCCTGGCGGGCCAAGCGGAGGAAGTCGATGACTGACACCGCGGCATGGCCGGTAGCCGCGTCGGCGATGAACCCAGTTCCGTACCGTGTCTGTAGCCGGGTCGCCGAGAACCGCGACTCGGCCACGTTGCGCCTCGAGCCGGTTCGCGAACCGTTATCGCCACCGCGCCCAGGCGAATTCATGATGATGTACGCGTTTGGGGTCGGCGAGATCGCGATCTCCGTCAGCGGTGTCCCCACCGTCGCCGACGAAACCATCACTCACACGATCCGCTCGGTCGGCGCGGTGAGCCGGGCATTGCACGACGCGCAGCCGGGCGCGCTGATCGGCATGCGCGGTCCGTTCGGGACCAACTGGGGATTGGCCGACTCCGACGGACGAGACCTGGTCATCGTCGCAGGCGGCGTGGGGCTGGCGCCGCTGCGGCCCGTGGTGCTCGGCGCGCTCGCCGACCGCGACAGCTTCGGACAGGTCACTCTGATCGCCGGGGCCCGCTCCCGCGACGACTTCCTGTTCAACGACGAACTCGCCGGCTGGGCACGCGATGGCTCCATCGACGTGCACCTGACCGTCGACATACCCGTCCAGGGCTGGCCCGGAGAAGTCGGATTCGTCACCGAGCCGTTGCGTCGGATTCCGCTGCGCCCTGAGCGCACCACGGCCTTCCTGTGCGGGCCCGAACCGATGATGCGCAACGGCGCGATAGAACTCTTACGAAAAGGCATGGCCGCCACCGATATCCGTGTCTCTCTCGAACGCAACATGCAATGCGGCATCGGCTGGTGCGGCCATTGTCAACTCGGTCCGTTGCTGTTGTGCCGCGACGGGCCGGTAGTGGGTTACGACGTGGCCGAACCTCTTCTGCAGGTCAGGGAGCTATAGATGAGCACGCCGACTTTGGCGGTTTGGAAGTTCGCCTCCTGCGACGGCTGCCAGCTGACGCTGCTGGACTGCGAGGACGAACTGTTGACGCTCGCCGGCGAGGTGCAGATCGCCACTTTCCTGGAGGCCTCGAGCTCCGTTGTCGGCGGCCCATACGACGTGTCGCTCGTCGAAGGCTCGGTCACAACGCCATCCGATGAGCGGCGCATCAAGGAGATCCGCGAGCAGTCCAAGATCCTCGTTACGATCGGAGCCTGCGCCACCGCGGGCGGCGTGCAGGCACTGCGCAACTTCGCCGATGTCAACGAATTCGCTTCTGTGGTTTATGCCAAACCCGAATACATCCAGACTTTGTCGACGTCCACACCCGCCGCGGCACACGTGAAGGTCGACTATCAGCTTCAGGGTTGTCCGATCGATCGCGGTCAGCTCCTCGACACCCTGGCCGCCCTCCTGGTGGGCCGCAAACCCCGACTGCCGGCAAAGACAGTGTGCACCGAATGCAAAATGCGCGGAGTGACCTGCGTTCTGGTGTCGGAGGGTATCCCCTGCCTTGGCCCCGTGACCCACGCCGGTTGCGGGGCGTTGTGCCCGTCCTATCACCGCGGTTGTTACGGATGCTTCGGTCCGGCCGCCACACCAAACACGGCCGCGCTGATACCGCTGCTGCGCCGTGACGGGATGTCGGGCGGCGATGTCGACCGGGTGTTTTCGACGTTCAACGTCGCGAACTTCGCCAAGGAACGGAACGACAAGTGAACCCTGAGATCCGGACGCTTTCGGTGGGCGCGCTGACCCGCGTCGAAGGCGAAGGCGCGCTTCATGTCACGCTTGCCGACGGAACCGTGGAATCCGTCGAGCTGAACATCTATGAGCCGCCGCGGTTTTTCGAAGCGTTCTTGCGTGGCCGCGCCTACACCGAGCCGCCCGACCTCACCGCGCGGGTGTGCGGCATCTGCCCCGTCGCCTACCAAATCAGCGCCCTCAACGCGATCGAAGATGCTTGCGGGGTAACGGTTCCTGCCGAGCTGGTGGCGTTGCGGCGGCTGCTCTACTGCGGGGAATGGATCCACAGCCACGCGCTACACATCGTGCTGCTGCACGCCCCGGACTTTCTCGGCTATCCGGACGGCATCAGCATGGCCAGGGAGCGCCCCGAATTCATCGAGCGTGGCCTGGCGCTGAAGAAGGCCGGCAACCGGCTCATGGAGCAAATCGGCGGCCGCGCCATTCATCCGATCAATGTGCGCCTCGGCGGGTTCTACTCGGTTCCACACCCCACCGACCTCAAGCCGCTCACCGAACAGCTGCGCCGAGCACTCGACGACGCGCTCGCGATGGTGGAATGGGTGTCCGAATTCGACTTCCCCGATGCAGAGTTCGACCACGAACTGCTGTCGCTCGCGGACGGAAACCGCTACCCCATCGAGAATGGGACGATCCGGCGAAGCTCCGGCCCCGCGTTCGAAATCGGTGAATTCGGCGACCATGTCGTCGAGGCGCAGGTAAAACACTCAACCGCGTTGCACGCGACCCTTGACGGCGAGCGGTATCTGACAGGTCCCCTCGCGCGATACTCACTCAACTCCGCTGCCCTATCGCCGGTCGCCCGCGAGGCCGCAGCCCGCGGCGGCCTTGGTCCGCAATGCCGGAATCCGTTCCGCAGCATCGTGGTACGCGCCGTCGAGGTCGTTTACGCCGTCGACGAGGCCCTGCGAATCATCGCCGAATACGAGCGGCCGGCACGCCCGTTCGTCGACGTTCCGCCACGCGCCGGTGTCGGCCACGGTGTGAGCGAGGCGCCACGGGGGCTGCTGTATCACCGCTACGAGATCGGCGATGACGGGCTGGTCCGCGCCGCCACCATCGTCCCGCCGACCGCCCAGAACCAGGCAGCCATCGAACATGAGATGGCCGAACTAGTCGCCGCCAACCTGTCGTTGGACGACGCGTTGTTGACGTCGTTGTGCGAGAAGTCGATTCGTAACCACGATCCGTGCATCTCCTGCTCTGCGCATTTCCTGACGCTGACCATCGATCGCAAGTGACAACAGCGGTGGTGATCGGCATCGGCAACAGCTTCCGCCGAGACGACGGTGTGGGACTCGTGGTGGCCGAGGAAGTCGCCCACCGCGGTCTGCCCGATGTGCGGGTGGTGACCGCTATCGGTGAACCCACCGCCATCCTCGAGGCCTGGTGCGACGCCCCACTCGCGGTCGTCATCGATGCGGCGACAGGAGAAGACGTGTGCCCCGGGCGAATCCGGCGCTGGACACCGGACCAGAGCCCGGCGCCCGGCGGCGCGGTCAGCTCGCACGCGATCAGCCTGCCGCAGGCATACGAACTGGGAGAGGCGTTGAAGCAGTTACCCCACCAGCTGGTGGTGTTGTGCGTCGACGTGGCAGACACCGACTACGGCCCAGGTTTGACACCGGCGGTCGCCGCGGCGGTGCCGGCGGCGGTGGAGGCCGTATTCGCTGAACTCTTGAGGCCGCAATGAGATTCGGCTTGCTGCCCGCCGCCAAACTGCGCGCCATGTATAAAGGCGGCAGGGGCAACGCCGAGGCCCGCAGCTACGCCCGGCTCTGGATTCGGATCATGCGTCTCGGCGTGTTACCGCGTCGGTGGGTCGTCCTAGAGGTGCCGGGGAGAAGAACAGGGCGACCGACCGAATTCCCCCTCGGCATGGCCGATGCCGGTGGCCAGTGGTATCTGGTGTCGATGCTCGGCGAACAATGCAATTGGGTCAGGAATATCAGAGCCGCGGGTTACCAAGCGGTCCTGTGGCGCCGTCGTGCACGCCGATGCGAACTCATCGAAGTCCCGCCCGACGAACGCGCGCCGATCCTGCGCCGCTATCTGCAAAAGGTTCCCGGCGGACGGCCACACATCCCCGTGTCGCCCGGTTCGCCGCTGCCGTCGTTCGCAGCGATCAGCGCACAGTATCCGGTGTTCCGAGTCCGCTACCTGGATTCGTAACCGGTTCGAGGACAAAGATGCTTCGTTGGCCGGGAGCTGGGACCTACGGCCTTTGATCGAGGACTAAAGCCTCCTCAGCACCGACAGAGGCGCCCCTAGCGTCGAGATCACGAGGCGATTGCCACGACCGCGTATCCACCGAGCTGGGAGACGACGATGTCAGGAACCGTACTTTCGAAGCCGCCGGAGGCGCGGCCCAGCACAGTGGGACGAGGCTTGGGCCTGGCGGCCCTGACCGCAATCGTGGTCGGGTCGATGATCGGCAGCGGCATCTTCGCCCTGCCCTCCCAAATGGCTGGAAGCGCCGCTCCCGGCCCGCTTCTGATCGGTTGGGTCGTCACCGGCGTCGGCATGCTGATGCTGGCCTTCGTCTTCCAGACACTCGCGTCGCGCAAACCGGACGTCGACGGCGGCGTATACGGATACGCCCGCGCAGGTTTCGGTAACTACATCGGATTCACATCCGCATTCGGCTACTGGATGTCGGCGTGGGTGGGCAACGTGGCCTACCTGGTGCTGCTGTTCTCGACGCTGGGTTATTTCTTCCCAGCCTTCGAGGGTGGTGCGACGGTGCCCGCGATCATCGGGGCGTCCATTCTGCTTTGGATCGTGCACGCAATGACGTTGCGCGGCATCCAGACCGCCGCCTTCGTCAACGTCATCGTGACGGTCGCCAAGATCGTGCCCATTGTCGTGTTCATCGCGATCGCCGCGGTCGGCTTCAAAGCCGGACTGTTCACCGCCGACTTCTGGGGCAAGACAACGCAAATCGACGGTGCGTCCCTCGGCGACACCATGACCCAGGTCAAAAACATGATGCTGGTGACGGTTTGGGTGTTCATCGGCATCGAGGGCGCCGCCGTCTACTCGCAGCGGGCCAAGAAGCGCAGCGACGTCGGGCGGGCCACCGTGCTCGGCTTCGCCGGCGTGCTGGCGCTGCTGCTTATGGTCAACCTGTTGTCGTACGGCCTGATGGCCCAGGCCGAGCTGGCCGGCGTGCCCGACCCGTCGATGGCCGGTGTGCTCGAAAGTCAGGTCGGCAGCTGGGGCGCGGCCTTCATCTCCATCGGCCTGGTCGTCTCGCTGCTTGGCGCGCTGATCGCCTGGGTGATGTTGTGCGTGGAGATCCTGCGACTGCCGGCGCTCGAACATGTCATGCCGAAGGCGCTGGCCAAGGAGAACGCACACGGCGCGCCCGCAACGGCGTTGTGGCTGACGAACTTGTGCGTGCAGGCCTTACTGCTGTGGACTCTGGCCAACGCGAGCACCTACACCAACCTGGTTTACCTCGCGACGTCGCTGATCCTGCTGCCCTATCTGTGGTCTGCGGCGTACCAGGTTCTGCTCGCCGTGCGCGGCGAGACCTATGAATCGGGCCGCGGCAGGGCTCGTGACCTCATCGTCGGTGTAGTCGCTCTCGGCTACGCGGTGTGGCTGGTGTACGCAGGCGGCTGGCAGTACCTGCTGATCGCGGCGTTGTTCTACCTCGCAGGCACGGCGCTATATCTGTGGGCCCGCAGGGAAAGCCGGTTGCCGGCGTTCACCAAACCCGAGCTCGCGGTCGTCGGCGTGGTGGCGCTGACGTCGGTAGCGGCGGTTGTGATGATGGTCAGCGGAAACCTGTCGGTGCTGTGACGAATCGACAAGGCGCAGAGATGAATACGACCCCATCCCAGCTGGGCGTGTGGTCTGAGGCGGGCCGGCTGCGGCGAGTCCTGGTGTGCGCACCGGGGCTCGCGCACCAGCGCCTGACGCCGGAGAACTGCAACGAGCTGTTGTTCGACGACGTGATCTGGCTGCAGCAGGCCCGCCGCGACCATTTCGACTTCACGGCAAAGATGGTCGACCGCGGCGTGGAGGTCCTGGAACTTCAGGATCTCCTCGCCGACGTGGTGGCCATCTCGGAGGCCCGCGACTGGATACTGGACCGCAAGGTCACCGACGACCTCGTGGGCTCCGGGCTCTCCCACGAGATCCGGGCATGGCTGACAGACCTTCCGGCAGATCGACTGGCGGAGTTCCTGATTGGCGGAGTTTCATACCAGGACGTGCCCGACGAGCTAGCCGGGAGTTTCCTGCCGGCCTTCCGCGAGCTGGACCCTGCGGGGTTCGTGCTGCGGCCGCTGCCCAACACGCAGTTCATGCGTGACAACTCCGCGTGGATCTTCCATGGTGTGACGCTGAATCCGATGTACTGGCCTGCCCGGCGTCAGGAGACACTGCTCACCACGGCGGTCTACAAATTCCACCCGGCCTTCGCCGACGAGAAGTTCGACATTTGGCTCGGTGACTCGGAAGGCGTTGCACGCGATCACGGTTCGGCCAGCCTCGAGGGCGGCGACGTGATGCCGATCGGCAAGGGCACGGTCGTGATCGGTATGGGCGAACGGTCGTCGCATCAGGCGATCACCCAGGTGGCACGCAACCTGTTCGCCGCTGGCGCAGCCGAACGGGTGATCATCGCGAGCCTTCCGAAATCCCGTGCGGCCATGCACCTGGACACTGTCTTCACGTTCTGCGACTACGACCTGGTGACGGCATACGCACCGATCGTCGACGGGATCGTGCCGTTCAGCCTGCGGCCAGACGACAGCAGCCCGTCCGGTTTGGACATCCGCCGTGAGCCAAAGGGGTTGATTCCCACCATCGGTGAAGCCGTCGGTGTGGAGTTCCGGGTCGTCACGACGGCCGGCGACGTCTACGGCATCCAGCGCGAGCAGTGGGACGACGGCAACAACGTCGTGGCGCTCGAGCCCGGCGTCGTCATCGGTTACGACCGCAACATCCTCACCAACACCGCGCTGCGCAAGGCCGGCGTGGAGGTCGTGACCATCACCGCCAGCGAGTTGGGCCGCGGCCGCGGCGGCGGCCGTTGCATGACGTGCCCGATCCTGCGTGACCCGATCTACACCTGACCAACTGTCGACCTAAGGATGCACGCACCATGGCGTTCAACAACCGTAACCGCAGCATGCTCAGCCTGGTTCATCACACCGAGCGCGACCTGCATTACCTGCTGGATTTGTCCCGAGATCTGAAGCGTGCCAAGTACTCGGGCATCGGCCGGAACAGCCTCGCAGGCAGGAACATTGCCCTGATCTTCGAGAAGACCTCCACGCGCACCCGCTGTGCGTTCGAGGTGGCGGCGTACGACGAGGGCGCCCACGTGACGTATATCGACCCCACGTCGTCGCAGATCGGGCACAAGGAGTCGATGAAGGACACCGCCCGCGTGCTGGGCCGCATGTATGACGCGATCGAATACCGCGGCTCGAGCCAGGAGATCGTCGAGGAACTCGCGGAATACGCCGGCGTGCCGGTATTCAACGGGCTCACCGACGAATTCCACCCGACGCAAATGCTGGCAGACGTCCTCACCATGACCGAGCACTGCCCTAAACCGTTGACGGAGATCGCTTTCGCCTTCGTCGGCGACGGCCGCAACAATGTCGCCAACTCGCTGCTGCTGGTCGGCGCCAAGCTCGGCATGGATGTCCGGATCGGCGCGCCCGAAAAGCTTTGGCCCAGCGATGAACACGTGAAGCTGTGCCGCGAGTTCGCGGAGGCGTCTGGTGCCCGGATCACCATTACCGATGACCCTCGCGAGGCCGTCAGCGGGGTCGACTTCATCTACACCGACGTCTGGGTGTCGATGGGCGAGCCGATCGAGACCTGGGGCGAGCGGATCGACCTATTGCTCCCCTTCCAGGTCAACGCCGAACTCATGGCCGCGGCGCGCAATCCGCGGGTGAAGTTCATGCACTGTCTGCCCGCGTTCCACAACTCCGAGACTCATGTCGGCGAGCAGATCTCCGCCCAATACCCGCACCTGGCGAACGGCATCGAAGTCACTGAGGATGTATTCGAAAGCCCCGCAAACATCGCCTTCGACCAGGCGGAGAATCGGATGCACACCATCAAGGCGGTCCTCGTGGCCGCACTCGGCTGAACGCCATGCGGATCGTCATCGCCCTCGGCGGCAATGCACTGTTGCAGCGCGGTCAGCCGATGACTGCGGAGAATCAGCGCGCCAACATCCGGGTGGCCGCGGAGTGCATCGCCGCGGTCGCGCCGGGCAACGAGATCGTCGTGGCACACGGCAACGGGCCGCAGGTCGGTCTGCTCGCGCTGCAGGCGGCGGCCTATCACGACGTCGCTCCGTATCCACTCGACGTGCTCGGCGCGCAGACCGACGCGATGATCGGCTACGTCATCGAGCAGGAACTCGGCAACCTGCTGCCCGCCGAGCAGCCGTTGGCCACGCTGCTGACGATGATCGAGGTGGACCGCGACGACCCCGCGTTCGCTCACCCGACCAAGCCGATCGGACCGGTCTACGACCGGGAGACCGCGGAGCGCCTCGAGGCCGCCAGTGGGTGGGCCATCGCGCCCGACGGTGACAAGTTCCGCCGGGTCGTCGCCAGCCCAAAGCCCAAGCGAATCTTCGAGATCCGGCCGATCCGCAGCCTTGTCGAGAGTGGCACGATCGTGATCTGCGCCGGCGGGGGCGGAATACCGACCATGTATGACGAGCACGGCCAGCTACACGGCGTGGAGGCGGTGATCGACAAGGACCTCGCCTCGGCTCTGCTGGCGCAACAACTCGACGCCGATCTACTCGTCATCGCCACCGACGTCGACGGCGTCTACACCGACTGGGGCACGCCCGATCAGACCCGGCTGGGCGAGGTCACACCCGAGGAGCTCTCGGATCTGAAGTTGCCTGCCGGGTCGATGGGCCCGAAAGTTCAAGCGGCATGCGATTTTGCGCGAAACACCGGCAAAGAAGCGGTGATTGGGTCACTCGTTGAGATCACAAAGATCGTTGAGGGGACCGCGGGTACACGTGTGCGCACGCGTCATCGTTGAGAGTTAGGCGGCGACGCTCAGGTCGACGGACAGCCGGTCGGCGATGGCGTATGCGGCAGGCCAGTCACCGTTGCGGACAGTGACGGCCAGATCCTCGACGAGAGGGCTGTACGCGCCGAGTTCCGCTAACCACGCCGACACCGTGCTGACGATTCCGTCGGCGGAGACGCGAGCCGTACGACCTCCATGCAGGCGGTCGGTGAGCTGGTACATCGTGGTCGTCAGGGTGGCGTGCCGCGCCCGATGGCCTCGTATCCTCATCGCCGACCTCCCCATTTAGGTCCCTATCCGACGATCACACCACCTGCGCAGCTAACTCCGGAGGAGCCAAAGATCACGATCCGGTGAGGGCTTTGGTCCTTCCCGTGCCCGTGCTCCGAAGCGCCGGCCTCCCCCGCACCGGGCCCAACGGCCATCGCGTTGGTGACGAACGGCCCATGTAGATGGGGCTCGCCGGGCCCTACCGTCGGAATATGACCGCATCGATCGAACGTCCCGGAATCGTCGTCGGAGTCGACGGTTCGCCCGCCTCGAAGGTTGCGGTCGACTGGGCGGCACGCGATGCCGCAATGCGCAACGTCGCGCTCACACTTGTCCATGTCGCGAACGGAGTCGTGGCGCCCTGGCTCCGGACTCCGTTGCCGGCTGGTTTCGGCAAATGGCAACAGCAACGGGGACACCAGTTCCTCGACGATGCAATCAGGGTCGCCGACGAGGCCGCGGGTGGACGTGGCCGCATCCAGGTGAGAACCGAAATGTACTACTCGGCCACCGTTCCAACCCTCATCGACGTATCGAAGGACGCCGAGATGGCCGTGGTCGGCAGCCGCGGCCAAGGGGCACTGGGCAGCATTCTCGGTTCGGTCAGTGCCGGCATGGTCCAGCATGCGCATTGCCCGGTGGCGGTCATTCACGACGAAGACCCGATGATGCCGTATCCCGCGCAGGCTCCCGTCCTTGTCGGCATCGATGGCTCACCGACGTCCGAACTGGCGACGGCGATCGCTTTCGACGAAGCGTCACGGCGACGCGTGGACCTCATTGCGCTGCACGCCTGGAGCGACGGAGGGGTGATGGGCTTTCCCGGCATGGATTGGTCGAGGATGAAAGACTCGGAGGACGAGGTCCTGGCTGAGCGGCTGGCGGGGTGGCAGGAGCGCTACCCCGATGTCACGGTTCATCGCCACGTCGTATGCGACCGGCCTGCCCGTCAACTCGTCGAGCATTCCGAGGCGGCCCAACTGGTCGTCGTGGGCAGTCACGGCCGCGGCGGCTTTGCCGGCATGCTGCTCGGATCGGTCAGCGCGGCCGTCGTTCAATCGGCCCGTATGCCGGTGATCGTGGCCCGCCCGGCCTAGTGCGACGGGCCGTTCGGGAACCGAATGGTGCAGCCCGGCGCGAGTTGCTCGACGCGGCCGCGGCATTCGATCGCCACAGGCGGGACGTCTCGCGGGTCGACGCTGACTTCGGCACCCTTACCGCTGACCCGGATGTGCAGGTGGTGGCCGCGGTAGTGGATTGGGAAGCCCAGTGCGCCAAGCATTTCGGGCCAATGCGGTGACAGGACGATGCGATCGCCGCGGATCTCCAAACCCGTGAAGCACCGTTGCACCAGGTCGACACTGCCGGCCATCGCCGCGAGGTGGATCCCCTCGGAAGTGGTGCCGCCCTGGATGTCCGCGACGTCGGACTTGAGCACCTGCTCGAAGAACTCCATCGCGCGATCGCGGTTGGCGCGCGCGAGCACCCATGTGTGGACCACACCACTGAGTGTCGATCCGTGCGACGTCCGCCCTAGGTAATAGTCGACCATCTTCGGTATCTGGTCGGGGCCAAAGGTATAGGCGAGTCGGTCGAGGATCTCCCGCAACTCGTCCGAGGACAACAGGAACAACAACATCAACGCGTCGGCTTGTTTGGACGCCTTGTACCGGTTCACGTCGTCCTGCTCGGCCTCCAGCATGCGATCCAAGCGCTGAATGTTGCCGTAGCGCGCGCGATAGGAATCCCAATCCAGTTCCGCGAGTTTGTCGTAACCCTCGAACTGACTGATCACACCGTCATGGAACGGGACGAACATGCGGCGGCTGACGTGATCCCATTTCGCGAGCTCCGCGTCGGTCAGCCCGAGCCGTTCACGAAGGTCGAGGCGGTTCGGCAGCGGCATCAACTCGAGCGCCTCCACCGCACGCAGGATCACCCAGACCGCCATCACATTGGTGTAGGCGTTGTTGTCGACGCCGTCGTACGGCCTGTCCGGATACCCCGCGTGGAACTCGTCGGGGCCGATGACGCCGTTGATGCTGTAGCGATCGCGCTCGCTGTCGTACGTCGCCCGGCTGACCCAGAACCGGGCGATCTCCGCCAGCATCTCGGTGCCGTAGTCGATCAGATACGCCAGGTCACCGGTGGCCTGGTAGTACTGCCAAACGTTGTATGCCACGGCGATCCCGATGTGATGCGCGCGGTGGCTGGGATCGGGATTCCATCGGCCCGAGCGCGGATTCAGATGCAGGACGGGGCTTTCCTCGCGCCCGTCGCTGCCTGCCTGCCATGGGAACATCGCGCCGTCATACCCGGCGAGTTCGGCCGCACGCCGCGCCTCGGGCAGCCGCCGGTATCGGTAACGCAGCAGCGCGCGTGTGACGGTCGGAAGCCGCAGGTTGAGCACGGGAAAGATGAACAGTTCATCCCAGAAGATGTGTCCGCGGTAGGCCTCGCCGTGCAGTCCGCGGGCGGGCACACCGATGTCGAGCTCCTCGCTGTTGTATGACACGGTTTGCAACAGATGGAGCAGGTGCAGTCGCAGGATACGCAATTCGTCTGTGTGGTCATCGAATTCGATGGACAGCCGCTCCCACAGATGAGCCCACATCAGTGCATGGGCATCGCGAATCTCGGCGAATCGCTCCAAGCGGTCGAGTTGACGTTCGGCTCCGTCGGCGGGTGCCGACGTCGCGACGTCGCGGCCGGTGACCACGACGACGACCTTCTCCACCGAGACCGACTGACCCGCTGACAGATCCGTTCGAATCTCGTGGCCGATCTCGAAATCGTCGTCGACGAGTCGATACCTCGCCGGCGCGGGCAGTCCGTCGCGCCACACGGTCGTCCGCGCCGCCAGCGCGAGCGGTATCCGCGACTGCGTCGTCTCGACCGCCAACAACACCGAATTCGTCGACAGCTCACGGGTCTGCGGCTTGGTCAGATGGACGCTTGCCAGGTCTCGATAACGCTCCACCAAACGGTTGCCGACGTCGCCATCCAGCGTCGAGCGGACCTCGAGCGTGCCAGACCAGTCTTCGGCGACGATGATCGTCTCGAGCGCTGCGACGTGGGCCATGTGCATGGCGGCGAACCGGTGTTGTGTCACCGAGGTCGTGCGCCCTGCGTCCCGGAACCGCAGTTCACGAGTCAGGACCGCGCGGCGAAGGTCGAAAACTTGTCGGTAACACAATAATTCGACCGAGTCGATGTCGAACCATTCGCCGCCGTCGATGCGGAACGTCAACGGAAGCCAGTTGGGCAGGTTCACCAAGCTTTCGTGTTCGGTCATCTTGCCGCCGACCATGTCGCCGAGACGGTTGAACACACCGGCGGCATACGTTCCCGGGTAATGAACCTGACCGGCCTTCGACTCCGGCGCGGCACCGCGGGTGGCGAAATAGCCGTTGCCGACCGTGCACAGCGCCTCACGAAGCTTCTCGCTGCGCGGGTCATAACCGTCGAAGGTCAGCGTCCACGCCTCGTCGGACGTCTGCTGTTCATAGGCCATCCAGTTGGCGCCCCGCCGCAGGAATCCACACACCTCGTCAGGATTGTTCAAGGTGAACTGCGCGGACGTCGGACGACCGCCGTCCTCGTCGTGGCGAACGACGACCCCGACGCCGTCGAATCGGATCGCGTCGAAGGCGTCTTCGTCGGTGAGGTCATCACCGACGTAGATGGGCAACACACGGCCGGTCAAATGGATCTGTTCGCGGATCCATTCCAGCGCGGTGCCCTTGTCCCAGTCGATGTCCGGGCGTAGCTCGACCACCTTGCGGCCGCCGGTGACCCGCAGGCCGTTTCGCTGTCCGTGCCGATGGGTCGCCGCGACGATGTCGCCGACACGCTGCGATGGAGCGTTGCGGTAGTGCACCGCAACGGCATAGCGCTTGTGCTCCACCCGCGCGCCGGGTATCTCGCCGAGTTCCTCGCGCAGTTCGGCCGCCACCCTTTCCAGCACGGGCACCGCGGCCGAGGCCGCGTCGTTGTGGTGGTGGCTGCCGTCAGGACCCACCAGTTCGAAGCCGTGGCTGCCGGCATACCAGATTCCCGGCAGGCCGACCCTGTCGCGGATATCGGCCAGATCGCGCCCGGACAGGATCGCGACGGGGCATTGTGCCGCCAGGTGCTCGAGGGCCTTTGCCGCACCGTCGACGAGGGTCGCGGCGTCCGGATCTGAAACGATTTCGGACAGCGTGCCGTCGAAGTCCAGGCATACGAATGGCTTTCGGCCGGCGACGATGCCGATCAGTTGGCCGTAGGAGTCGAGCGCGTTCGGCAGCAATGACATGCGTTTGTCACCAGTGCGCACCGCGACCGCGGCGAGATCGGTGACCACGACATCGGCGCCGGAACGACGCAACTCCTCGGGATGCGACGTGCGGTCGACGCCGATGACGAGCGAGAAACCCCCTTTTCGGCCGGCCTCAACTCCAGCCTCCGCGTCCTCGATCACCACCGACCGTTCCGGCACCGCGCCCAACCTGTTGACGGCTTCGAGCAGGACGGCGGGATGGGGCTTGCCCGGCAGCCCGAGGGAGTCGGCCACCACCCCGTCGACGCGGACTGCGAACAGGTCGGCCAGACCGGCATCCTTGAGGATCTGCTCACAGTTGCGGCTCGACGAGTACACGCCAGTCGCAACGCCTGCCTCGGCCAGCCTGCGCACAAGCACAACGGTCGATTCGAAGACGGGAACACCGGCGTGGATCCGCTCGAGGAAGAGCTGCTGCTTGCGGTTGCCAAGCCCGTACACGGTGTCTTCGGTGGTGTCCGACGTGCGGCCTTGAGGCAGCGAGATTCCGCGCGAGGACAGGAAATCGGTCACGCCGTCAAATCGTGGTTTGCCGTCGACGAAGTGCCGGTAGTCGTCTTCGGTGAAAGGCTGGTGGTTTTCGCCGGCGCTCGCCGGGCGTCGCTGCAAGAAATCGTCGAACATGGCGGCCCACGCCGCCGCGTGTATCGACGCCGTATCGGTGACCACACCGTCGAGGTCGAAGATGACCGCGTCGTGCAATCGCGGGTCGATCGTCACCGTGGTATTCATTGGCCGCTTTCCCTTTGTCGAGAACGGATTACACGCATACGGCGCCCACGCTCACCGGCTCGTCAGCGACCTCGAAAAGCCTTTCCACGTCCGCCCGTGAACACGGCACCGTGCCGGGAGTCATCATCATGGCCGCGCCGGCCGCGATACCGAAACGAACCGAATCGCCAAGCGTCCAGTCTCGGCTCAACCCGACGGCGATCGCGCCGACCATTGCGTCGCCTGCGCCGACCCCGCTGACCGCCCGCATCGGAATCGCACTGAACCGCAAGCTTTCTCGTGCGGTGGCGAGCAGCGCACCCTCGGAACCGAGGGATACCACGACGGCTTGGGCTTGCCCGCAGTCGACGATTTCGTGTGCGGCGTCCAGCTGCTCGGCCTCGGTCACCAGTTCACGACCGACACATTCGCGCAGTTCCCGCACACTTGCCTTGAGCAGGAACACTCCTGACGTGATGTGCCGCAAACCGCCGCCGGACGTGTCCAGAATCAACTTCGCGCCCAGATCACGGCAGACGAGCGCCACCTGTTGGTAGAAGTTCACCGGTGCGCCCGGCGGGAGACTGCCGCTGGCCACAACGATGCGCGCGGCCGTCGCCGCGGCGCGCAGTTCGGCGAGGCATTGCTGTTGGTCGATATAGGTCAGGGTTGGCCCCGGCAGAACGAACCGGTATTGCAATCCGGTGCTGATCTCGTTGACAGTGAAGCTTTCTCGCGTCGAGCCGTCGATCTGGACGCACCGATACGGCAGGCCGCGTTCGGCGAGCAGGTCGGTATATGCCGCTCCAGTCGCACCGCCGGCAGGGAAGACCGCCGAGACCGGCGCTCCCAGGTTGTGGGCCACCTGAGCAACATTGACACCGCCACCGCCCGGGTCGTAATTCGCTCGTCCGCAGCGGATCTTGTCGGTCGGGCCAACCACCTCGGCGTCGGTATTGATGTCGAGCGCCGGGTTCATCGTCAACGTGACGATCGTTGCTCCGCTCGTCGAGTCCATGGCGTTGATCCGACTACGTGACGTGCTCAGGCGGTAGGGACCGAAGTCCCAAGTCCGTGGTTAGGGACCTTATGCCCTAACTGTTCGTGACTTTCACCGCAGGTGCAATGGTCCTCGGACGCTATGTCGGTGAATCGCGGCAGAACAGGCTGGTCGCATGCACGAGAACACATACGTCCGCGATATCTCTTCGTTGCGAATCTCCGATGCGGAGGAAGCCGGCGGCAAAGGCGCCAACATGGGTGAGATGGTCGCCGCCAAGCTGCCCGTTCCTCCGGGTTTCGTCCTGCTGCGCGACTGCTTTCGAGACTCGATGCGCGCAGGCGGGGTCGATGCAGACTTGAGCGCCCTTCATCGCGAGGCGGTGGCCGACGTCGCCGACACCACCCATCTGACGGAAAGGTGCGAGCGGCTGCAAGGCCTCGTGCAGAAGGCCGGTGTCGCCGACTCCGTGCGCGATTCCGTCCTTGAGGCCTACCGTGCGCTGGGCGCGGACGCGGTCGTGGCAGTGCGATCGTCGGCGACCGGCGAAGACGGCCGCGATGCATCGTTCGCCGGGATGAACGCGACCTTCACCAATATCAGCGGCGAGGACGGCCTCATCGACGCCGTACTCCGTTGTTGGATGTCACTGTTCTCCCCGCGGGTCATCACCTACCGGGCCAGCCGTGACTTCACCGGCGATCCGGCGATGGCGGTCGTCGTCCAGAAGATGATCAATTCCGAGAAAGCCGGCGTCGCGTTCACCGCCGATCCGAGCAACGGCGCGGAGGACCGCGTGGTCATCGAGGGCGCGTTCGGACTTGGCGAGGTCGTGGTGTCCGGTGAGGTCGAGCCCGACACATACATCGTCTCCAAGGAAACTCTTGAGGTGCTTGACATCCGCATCGGGCACAAGGCATTCAAGATCGTCCGCGGGCCCGATGGCAACGACAAGGTCGTCGACCTCGACGATACGCAGGCCGATGCCAGGGTCCTCGACGACGCCGAGCTGAAACGCATTGCCGAACTGGCGATCGCGACCGAGCGGCACAACGGTAACCCGCAGGACACGGAATGGGCCACATCCGACGGCCAGACGTATCTCGTACAGGCCAGGCCCATCACCACGCTGCGCCACACGACGGCACCGTCTTCGGAGAAGCACGCCGTGCTTGCCCGCGGACTGGCGGCAGCGCCCGGGATCGCGTCGGGCAAGGTGCGGGTGCTCGAAACCCCCGCCGACGGTGAACGCTTGCTCGAAGGAGAGATACTCGTCGCGCAGATGACCAATCCGGACTGGCTGCCCACCATCCGCCGGGCGGCGGCGCTGGTCACCGACAGCGGTGGCATGACCTGTCACGCCGCAATCGTGGCCCGCGAGTTGGGAGTTCCGTGCATCGTCGGCACCCGCACCGGCACCAGAGATCTGCATGACGGCACGACCGTGACCGTCGACGGAGCCCATGGCCGCGTCCTAGCGGGCCGCGTCGAGGCCGCGCCCACGGTAACCGTGTCCGAACGGGGCGCACCGGCCGAACCGCAGATCGAGGTGACGGCGACCAAGATCTATGTCAACCTTGCCATGCCGGAGTCCGCCGAAGCCGTTGCCGCCCAGCCGGTTGACGGTGTCGGACTGCTGCGCGCGGAGTTCATGCTCACCGAGGCGCTCGGCGGACGCCACCCGCGCGACCTGATGGCGCACGGCGAACAGAGTGCCTTGGTCGACGGGATGGTCGCGTCGGTCGGCCGGATCGCCGCCGCCTTCGCGCCGCGGCCCGTTGTCTACCGGGCAACCGACTTCCGCACCAACGAGTTTCGCGGCCTCAAAGGCGGCGATGCCTACGAGCCTGTCGAACACAATCCGATGATCGGATATCGCGGCTGCTACCGATACGTCAAGGAGCCCGACCTGTTCGCCCTCGAATTGCAGGCGCTGGCACAGGTGCGCGAGCAGTCGCCCAACGTGCACGTGATGATCCCATTCGTGCGCACCCGCTGGGAGCTCGAGGAGTGCCTGTCGCTCATCGACGCGAGCCCGCTTGGCCGCCAACGCGGACTGCATCGCTGGGTGATGGCCGAGGTACCGTCGGTCGTGCACTGGCTGCCCGAGTACATCGGGATGGGTATCGACGGGGTGTCGATCGGCAGCAACGACCTCACCCAACTCGTACTGGGCGTCGACCGCGATTCGGATATCTGCGCGGAGCTGTTCGACGAATCCGACCCCGCAGTACTCGACGCCATCGGCCAGATCATCGGCACCGCACGCAAGTTCGGGATCACGTCGTCGCTGTGCGGTCAGGCACCGTCGACCAAACCGGCGTTCGCCGAACACCTGGTTCGGATGGGCATCACGTCGGTGTCGGTGAATCCTGATGCCGTAAACGCCGCGCGGCGCACGATCGCCGCGGCGGAACGGCGGCTCTTGCTGGAATCGGTTCGGTAAGTCCGGCGTGTCATTGGCTATCGGCGAGGCGATACCGACCGAAAAGGACGTAACCGCGGCACCCCTCGCCGACGTGATGCGCTCGCTGAGCACCTCTGCCGACGGATTGTCTTCTGCCGAAGCGCGACTGCGGTTGGCCCGGGTGGGTCCGAATTCGGTACGCACACACAGAGTGAGCGCTGCCGCAGTCCTGCTGCGCCAGTTGAACAACGCCGTACTGGGCCTGCTGGCAGCCACCGCAGTGCTGTCGTTCTTCCTCGGCGACAGCACGCAGGCCACCATCATCGGCGTGATCCTGCTGGTGAGTATCGGCCTTGGTTTCGTCAACGAATACCGCGCGGAACGTGCGAGTGCAGCGCTGCATTCGCGGGTTCGCCACAACGCTGTGGTGCGACGCGACGGCCACCTCACCAAGGTCGACGTCAACGAGCTGGTACCCGGTGACGTCATTCAGCTTTCGCTGGGCGAACTGATACCCGCGGACGTTCGGCTGATCGATGTCACGGGGCTCGAATGCAACGAGAGCATTCTCACCGGCGAGTCGACCGCCACAGAGAAGTCGACCGGGCCCGCCCCGGGCGGCGTCGCTCTCGCCGATGCCACCAACCTTGCGTTCATGGGTACGGTGGTGAGCGCAGGCGAAGCCACCGCGGTGGTTTACGCCACGGGTGCCAACGCCCAGTTCGGGCGCATCGCCGCCGGGCTCGGCGAGCGCCAGCCGGAAACCGACTTTCAGGCCGGTTTGCGCCGCTTCTCGTATCTCCTTCTGCGCGTGGCGATCACGCTCACGGTGGTCATCATCATCACTAACCTGCTGCTGCGGCGGCCGGTGATCGAATCGCTGTTGTTCGGCCTGGCGATCGCTGTCGGAATCACGCCACAGCTGCTGCCCGCCGTGGTGAGCACCAGCCTGGCGTCCGGTTCGCGACGGCTGGCCCGGCTCAAGGTCCTGGTCAAGAGGCTGGTGTGCATCGAGGATCTCGGTGACATCGACATCTTGATCACCGACAAAACCGGCACCCTGACCGAAGGACGGCTCACGCTACTTGACGCCGTCGACCCGGCCGGCGAGCATGCGGAATCCGTATTGCGTTGTGGGTTGCTGGCTTCCGATGTCGATCCGGCGATCGGCGGAGTCGGCGCCAACGAGCTTGACGCTGCGCTGTGGGCCGACCGGCCGGGCATCGACGGAGTCAACCGCATCGCGCTGCTGCCGTTCGACCACACCCGCAGGGCCACCTCGGCACTGGTCGACGACACCATGGGCCGGGTTCTGGTGGTGAAAGGCGCGCCAGAACAAGTGATGGCCCGTTGCGACACCGTGCCCGACACCGCAGAGCGCACCCTGTCCACGCTCTTCGATGAGGGCCGCCGCGTTGTCGCCGTGGCCAGCCGATCGGCACCCGATCTGCAGTCGATCACCGCCGTCGACGAATGCGGCCTCACGCTCGACGGCTTTCTTGTCTTCGCAGACAACCCGAAGGCCGCTGCGCGGGGATCGCTCGCGCAGCTGGCGGCGCTGGGCATCGAGGTCAAAGTCGCCACCGGCGACAACCCGAGAGTGGCCGAGAAGGTATGTGCTGATTTGGGTTTGACGTCGAAGGGCACCGTCAGCGGAGCCGAGATGGAACGGATGGATGAAGCCGAATTCGACGCCGCGGCCCGAGACCGAACCATCTTCGCCCGGATTTCGCCTGAGCAGAAAGCCAAGCTGATCACGTCGATCCGGCGCACCGGCCGCGCTGTCGGATTCCTCGGCGACGGTGTCAACGACGCCCTGGCCCTACACGCCGCCGATGTCGGCATCTCGGTCGACACCGCAACCGACGTGGCCAAGGATGCCGCCGACGTGGTGCTGCTCGAAAAGGATCTCGGCGTGCTGGCATCCGGCGTCGCCGAAGGCCGGCGTATCTTCGCCAACACGATCAAATACGTATTGATGGGTACGTCAAGCAATTTCGGCAACATGTTCAGCGCGGCAGCCGCCTCGGCGGTGCTGCCGTTCCTGCCGATGCTGCCGAGCCAGATCCTGCTGAACAACTTGCTCTATGACAGCTCTCAGCTGGCGATCCCCACCGACCGCGTCGATGGCGAGCAGCTGCATGCGCCGTCGCACTGGAACATCGCGTTCATCCGCCGGTTCATGCTGACCTTCGGCCCGATCAGTTCGCTGTTCGACTTCCTGACGTTCGGGCTGATGCTGGGCTTACTGCACGCCGGACCCGTCGAGTTCCGGACCGGCTGGTTCGTGGAATCGCTTGCGACACAAACGCTGATCATCTTCGCGATCAGGACTCGACGAGTGCCGTTCCTACGTAGTAGACCCGGCGGCCTGCTGACATTGGCGACATTCTCCGTCGTCGCCGCCGGTGTTTTCTTGACGGTGTCTCCCTTGGCCCATGGGCTGGGGTTCACACCGTTGCCCTGGCAATTCTTCACCGCCCTGGTCGCGCTCACCGTCGGGTACCTCGTCCTTGTCGAGGTCACCAAGACGGTGTTCTACGCCGATCCGATGCACCTTGCCGGAGCGCCACGCCGCACCCGCGGCCGCGAGCACCGCATCCACCGCCGTGCCGCCCGCTTCAGTCATCCCGGCCGCCTGCCGTCCGCGGCGTAGGAGGACAAATGCTCGGCGTATTTGTATCCCGATGGCGCTCAGTGGTGGAGCCAGTCCTTGTGGCGCTCACGGTCGGCGCGCTTGCGGCCGGCGGGATCGCGTGGCTGGCTGGATGGCGTGACGTAGCCGAATGGTGCTGGATCACCGGAACATTGGTGGCTGTAGTGCCGGCCGTGGTGTGGGTGGTTGCGGCGTTGCGGCGCGGGCGGGCGGGGGTGGATCTGATCGCTGTGCTGGCACTCGTGGGCACCTTGCTTGTCGGCGAGTACATCGCGGGGGCGCTGATTGCCGTGATGCTTGCGGGCGGGCGTGCACTAGAAGCCGCCGCGGAGCGCCGCGCCTCTCACGATCTGCGAGCACTGCTCGAACATGCGCCCCGATTCGCCCGCCGCCGGGTCGGCTCCGAGGTGAACGTCATACCGATCGCCGACGTGGCAGTAGACGATTTGCTCGTCGTCGGGCCCGGCGAGGTGGTGCCGGTGGACGGACGGATCACCGACGCGCTCGCCGTCTTGGACGAATCGGTGCTGACCGGTGAACCGCTGCAAGTGGAACGTAGCGCCGGTGAGCCGGTTCGTAGCGGTGTGGTAAACGCCGGCACCGCTTTCGAAATGCGTGCCACGGCAACGGCACAGGACAGCACCTATGCCGGAATCGTGCGACTGGCAGAAGAGGCCGGAGCAGACAGCGCGCCGATCGTGCGACTGGCCGACCGCTACGCCGCGTGGTTTCTGCCGCTGGCGTTGCTCGTCGCGGGCGGCGCGTGGCTGGCCAGCGGTTCGGCTGTACGCGCCGTGGCGGTCCTTGTGGTGGCAACGCCGTGTCCGCTGTTGCTCGCTGCGCCGGTGGCGATCGTTTCGGGCCTGTCGCGGGCATCGCGTCAGGGTGTAGTGATCCGCAGCGGCGGCGCGTTGGAAAGCCTCGGCAATGCAACGACTTTGGTGATGGACAAGACTGGGACCCTTACCATGGGGCGGCCGTCGGTGGTTGACGTGTTGGCCGCACCGGGAGTCGACACCGCCGAGGTTCTCCGGATGGCGGCATCGGTGGACCAGATGTCGCCGCACGTGCTGGCCGAAGCCATCGTCACCGAAGCCCTCGCGCGGGGCCTGAAACTGTCGTTACCGCGAGACGTCGTCGAAGAACCGGGACGCGGCGTCACCGCAACGATCGACGAGCGCCGCATTCAGGTCGGCAAGTTACCCCCCGATGCCGTCGACGCGGAGTGGGCCAGGGCCGCTGTGAACCGGGCGACACTGGACTCGGCGGCGATCGTGTGGATATGCGTCGAAGGTGAGCTGGTCGGTGCCGTGCTGCTGCGAGATCCGTTGCGCCGCCATGCGCCCCGAACAGTGCGACGGTTGCGAGCAGCCGGGTTCAACCGCCTGGTGATGCTGACCGGTGACCGCCGGGAGCCGGCCCGCGAAGTCGCGACAGTACTCGGCCTTGACGAGGTCTACGCCCAGCAGAGCCCCGCCGACAAGGTCGCCGCCGTGCGCTCTGAACGTGAGCGCGCGGTCACCGTGATGGTCGGTGACGGAGTCAACGACGCACCCGCATTGGCCGCCGCGACTGTCGGTGTCGCCATGGGCGCACGTGGCGCGACCGCGTCCTCCGAAGCCGCGGACATCGTGTTGACCACCGATCGGCTCGATCGTCTGGCCGATGCGATGGACATCGCCCGATGGTCACGGCGTATCGCCGTGCAAAGCGCCGTGGTCGGCATGGCGCTGTCCCTGCTAGCCATGGCGATTGCCGCGCTTGGCTGGTTGCCGCCCGCCGCTGGCGCCCTTCTTCAGGAGGGCATCGATGTCGCGGTGATCCTCAACGCGCTGCGTGCGCTGCGTGGTGACCCGGCCGTAGAGGTCGAATTGCCTGCTGAAACCGAGACGATGTTGCGGCGGTTCGCCGCCGAACACGATGATCTGCGCGACACCGTCGAGTCGCTACGCGACGCCGCCGATCAATTGGTCACAGGCAGAGACGCCGCTGCGCTGCAATCGCTGATACGTGCGCACGCCGTCCTCACCGATCGGATCCTGCCGCACGAAGAGGCCGAGGAGACCCGGCTCTACCCTGCGCTGGCCCGTCCGCTCGGCAGCGGTGAGGCCACCGCCACCATGAGCAGAACCCACGCCGAAATCCATCGACTGGCCGATCGGATCGGCACGCATGTCGCGCTGGCCAAGGCGGACAAGGCAATTCAGCCCGACCAGGTCGAAGATCTGCTCGCGTGCCTGTACGGCCTGTACGCATTGCTGCGGCTGCACTTTCTGCAGGAGGAGGAGAATTACTTCACCCTCACCGACGACGAACCGGAAAGCACAACGTGATCATTCATCCTGTATTCGCTTGTCGCCGAGGTTATTTCGACAGCTTGACTTTCAGGTAGTCTTCGATGCCGAAGCGTGAAAGGGCGCGACGTCGTCGCTCCGACATCTGCGGCAAGGCCGCCCCCGCGTCAATGATTTCCGGCTCGACGACGTCGTATGTCTGACCGTCAGCGGTGATCGTCGCCGAGCCCGCGGCGACCACATTGCGCAGCCAGTCGACGCCCACGCCGTACGGCAGCGGAAGAATGAAGCCGTCTGTCACGCGGTCGGCCACGACCGGTGTGGCATAACTCTTCCCTGACCGCCGTCCCGTATGCCTGATAACCGCGGCATACCAGTGCTTGCGACCCGCAAGATGCATCATCGCCGGATTGAGTACGCGCTTGTTGAACGCACGAACGGCGTCCCGGAACCGGCTGGTCGTATCGGTGGACATCGCTTCATGCTTCACGGCCAACGGCCGAGTCCGGAAGGGTCAACCGGACAGCACAGCGAGGACCAATTACCCTGCGGGACGAGCACAGCAAACCCGAGCCGTTTCGCGGGTGCATGGTGACTTTCTTCCCTATTGCCGCACCTCTTGCCTCGCAAACGATGAAGGCGTTGAATGCAACCCGAAGGGGACGTTATGGCGCCGACTAAGGCACGTGAGCTCACCAAGCAAGAACTCGACACGATCGCATGGGGCTTTCTGCGCTCCGAATTCACCAGCCAGACCTACTGCGACTGGCCGATCGACCGGCGCATCGACGCCTACCTCGAGCATCGCGGGCTCACGGACTTCGCCTACGACGGGTCGGCGTATGACGCGCTGCTCGACCGCGTCATGACCAACATCGGCCCGGCATTACGCAGGGGCATCTTGGAACCGCCCAGCCTTTAGCCGGCTCCAAGCGCCTCGATGGCGGCCTTCAGCTTCGTCCCGACCTCGTCGGCCACTGGGCGCAGTTCGGCGTCACCGGTCACCTCCACGAGCACTTCCGGATCCATCGCCTCGACCAGAACGGTGCCTTCGTCCGCGGGATCGGTGCGGACCACGACGTTGCACGGCAGCAGCAAGCCGATCTGGCGATCGACGGTGATCGCGCGGTGTGCCAGGGGCGGGTTGCACGCGCCGAGGATCAGATAGTCCTCCATGTCCTCGCCGAGTTTGGCCTTCAGCGTTGCCTGCACGTCGATTTCGGTCAGCACGCCGAATCCTTGTTCGGCGAGCGCGTCACGGGTGCGACGAACTGCCTCCTCGAAAGACGTGTGCAATGCGGTGGACAGGGCGATGCCCATGTCAACTCCTCTCCCCTGCCTCGTCACGCAAGCGCGAGAAACAGCTTCTCCAGTTCGGCTTCGGTCATCGGCTTTGTGCCGTCGGCGCTTTCACCGGTCACGCATTCACGCAAACCAGTCGCGACGATCTTGAAACCAGCGCGGTCAAGCGCACGTGAGACCGCAGCAAGCTGCGTGACCACGTCCTTGCACTCGCGACCCTGCTCGATCATCGAGATCACTCCCGCCAGCTGCCCTTGAGCGCGACGCAGCCGGTTCAGCACCGCCGCGATGGCGTCTTCGTCACCAACCATCGTCTGACTCCTTTCTCAAGCCCTGCTCCATGTTACCCGTGGGGGTATAACGACTGGTCAGGTCGCCGCGGCCGCGACGGCTTGCCGGCCGCTCAGCCTGCGCAGCGGACAGCGTGCATATCGGGTGCACGCGAACGTTATTGCGCCGGCGAGCATGGTCAGCGCGGCCGCGGCGATGCCAACCGCCGGGTGCACCTCTTGGGCGAAGATGACGGAGGACATTGCCAGGACGAACCAACCGAATGCCTTGCGCAGGCCGTCGGGGCTCACCACCGCGGTCAGGCGTGCGCCGATCAATCCGCCCGCGAGTGCCGCAGCGGTAACCGCCGCTGCGACCGCCCAATCGATGTGCACGCTGCCCAGGTGGCCCGCGAAGCCTGCGAAGGAATTCATCGCAATGACCATCAAAGCGGTGCCGACAGCCGTGGGCATGGGCAGGCCACCGAGTATCGCTAGCGCGGGAACCACGAGGAAACCTCCGCCGGCGCCCACTAAACCGGTGACTGCGCCGACGCCAAGACCCAACAGCACGATCTTGATCACTGGTAGCGATCGACAGGTATCGGCGGCGACGCCGCCCCGCCGTCCACGCAACATCGCCACGGCGGTGGCGATCATGATCAGGCCAAAGCCGATCATCAAAACGGTTCCGGGTATGAGCCGGCCAAGCAGGCCGCCGGCATAAGCACCGACCGTGCCGGCAGCGCCGAAGGCCAGCCCGGTCTGCCAGCGGACACGCCCCGCCCGCGCATGCGATATCGCGCCGACTGCGCTGGTGACGCCGACCACCAACAGAGAGGTGGCGATGGCCTGCTTGATCTCCATTCCAGCGACGTAGGCCAACAGCGGCACGGTCAGGATGGAACCGCCGCCGCCCAGCAAGCCGAGTGACGCGCCGACAAGAACCGCAAGCGCGATCGTCAAGCCGATCATGGTCGTACGCTCGCCGTCGTCTGACCGGTGGGCGGCTCGGCGAGCTGCGCCACCATGGTCCGCACATCACATGTCGCGCCCCTGTTGTAGGGCAACCGGGCGAGCAGCATTCCCATCGCGCATGTGTTGGTCAGCGCCGCAACGCTCAGCCCCGCGCCGATCGCGAAGGCCAGCCACTGGACACCGGGTACGACGACGCTGATGAGGACGCTCACGGCGACGGTCAGGCCCGCAACGAGCCGCACCTGCCGCTCGAGGTCCCAGCGCTGGGCACCCCGGTTGACCGCGAAACCCTTTGCCTCCCAGGCGGTAATCCCGCCGTCGAGGATGTGGACGTTGGTCAGGCCCGCCTTGTGCAGCGTCTCCTCGGCCTGCGTCGCACGCTGCCCGGAACGGCACACCAGTACCACATCCTGATCCATGTGCGAGACGATCTCGTCGCGGTGCTCGCGCAGCAGGTCAAGGGGAACGTTGTAGGCGCCGCGTATGTGAACGGTCTGGAATTCCCCGGACGTGCGGACGTCGATCACTCGTGGCGGCGTCGGCGAATCCAGCAGACGTTGCAGGTCTGCAGAATCGATCGTGGCCGGCATTCGTGTGTTCATTCGGTCTTCCGATCTGTTGTCGACTGGATACCCTATGGGGTATATTCATCCTCATGATACACATACCCCATGGGGTATCAAAGTGGTAGGAATAGTTATACCCCCTGGGGTACTTGTAATACCTACCGGGGTATATGTAAATAGGCGTAGCCCGAACCGATAAGCAAGGAAGAGACGATGATCCTCGAGCAGTACTACATCGAGTGCCTGTCCCACGCGTCGTACCTGATTGGAGACGAAACCACCGGCCGCGCAATCGTTGTCGACCCGCGCCGCGACATCACGGATTACCTCGACGATGCCGCCAAGTACGGCCTGACCATCGAAGGGGTGATCAACACCCACTTCCACGCCGACTTCGTCTCCGGGCACCTGGAACTCGTCGACGCCACCGGCGCGTGGATCGGGTTCGGGGAGGCTGCCGAGACTGACTACCCCATCCGCCGGCTGGCCGACGGGGAGCACATCTCACTCGGCGAGGTCGACCTGGAAATCCTGTCCACCCCCGGACACACGTGGGAATCGATCAGCGTGGTGGTGCGCGAGCACCCCGGCGCCGAACCCAAGGCTGTTCTGACAGGAGACTCGCTGTTCATCGGAGATGTGGGCCGGCCCGACCTGGTCAACATCGGCGCGAGCTCCACCAGTGATCTGGCGCGGGCGATGTATCACTCCATCCACGACAAGCTCATGAAGCTGCCAGATGGGGTGACCGTCATGCCGGCCCACGGTGCGGGCTCGTCGTGCGGCAAGAACCTGTCGACCGAGCTGACGTCGACCATCGGCGAGCAGCGCCGGACAAACCCGTCCGTGCAGCCGATGCGCGAAGACGACTTCGTCGCCGTGATCACCCACGGCCAGCCCGCGGCTCCGGCGTACTTCTCCGTCGACGCAGCGATGAACAAACGGGTTCACCCGCTGCTGGACCGGACTCGCACGATCCCGGAGTTGAACCCGGCGCAGGTCCGTCAGGCGCTCGCCGACGGTGTCCGGGTGCTGGACGCGCGCAGCGTCGACGACTTCGCCGCAGGCCATTTGCGTGGGTCGGTGAACGTCGGGTTCGACGGCCGCTTCGCCGAAACTGGCGGCATCGTCGCCGATATCGGGGACGAGATCGCGCTGATCGCCTACCCCGGTGAGGAACAGGACGCCGCGCTGCGGCTGGCCCGCGTCGGCTCCGACAACACCATCGGGTATCTCAATGTGGACCGCAACGGCGGGTTCCCGGTCGAACTGTCGGACCTCGTGCGGACTGCGCCACGCGTCAGCCCGGCCGAACTCGACGGGCTGCTCGCCGAGGACGCTGTGATCCTCGTCGACATCCGCAACCCTGGCGAGGTCGAACTTGGCCGTATCCCGGGATCGGTCAATATCCCGTTGGCCCAGTTGCGGAACCGACTGGACCTGTTGCCGTCCGACAGGCCGATCGTGGTCCATTGCGCCGGTGGCTGGCGGTCCAGTGTGGCGGCCTCGCTGCTGCGCGCACATGGTTTCGACAACGTGTCGGACCTCGACGGTGGATACAACGCATGGCTTGACGCCCATGCGATCGCCTAACCGCTTGCACCCCAAGCTATCTAGAAGGAGAGGACAATGACGACCCATCTAACCTTGGCCGATTTCGAATCGACGATCCTGGATAACCCCATCGTGCTCGTCGACTTCTGGGCATCGTGGTGCGGGCCGTGCCGGGCCTTCGGGCCCGTCTTCGAACGGTCGGCGAATAGTCACCCCGACATCGTGCACGCCAAGGTCGACACGGAAGCCGAAGCGGAGCTCGCCGCCATTCTCGACATCACGTCGATCCCGACGGTGATGGCCTTCCGCGACGGGGTGCTGGTGTACCGCCAGCCCGGCGCTATGCCTCCCGACATGCTCGAGGACTTGATCCGCCAGGTTGAGGGACTCGATATGGAAGATGTGCGTGCTGAGATCGCCGCGCGCAAAGCCGCGGCCACGCCCTAATCCGCTCAGGAGGAGTTATGTGTTACCCCGTGCCGTGCCGCACATGCGGAAAGACCGGGTGGGCGGGCTGTGGTCAGCACGTCGACGAGGTCATGAGGACCGTACCGGCTAGCGAACGATGTAGCTGCCGGCCGGATCCCGTCAGTGGTGGGCAGGATCGCGCAGCGCGCCGAGCCGATCTCGGTACTCGGTTTCGCTGATCTCGCCTCGCGCAAAGCGCTCGGCCAATATCTGCTCCGGCGTGGGCGGGGACTGCCCTGTCCGCCGTTCGCCAGATAGAAACATCACCAACCCGACGATCCCCGCGATCAGCAGACCCCAGAACAAGATCATGCCGATCCCCATGCCGGCGTACCCCCACCAACCCATGTCATGGTCGTACCAGAACATCATCTTGATCACTCCTTCGGACAACGCTGACTGCCATCGTCGTCGTCGCCGCGTCATTCGCACAGAGTCGAAATGCTCTAGGCCGCCGTATGGGACTACCGACATCAGACCGAAGGACTAATGGCCCTCTTCGGGGTTCCACCAGCTGAATAGCTTCACTACGAAGGCGGTGCTACCGCTCGCGGGCTAGGGGGCTGAGGGGAATGGCCATGAACTTGGAGACAGCTGCTGTTTTGGTCGCGATCGTCGTCGCCACTGTTGCTGTGCTGGCATTGTATTTCGCCTCGGACAGACTGGAAAAATAGGCGACACGGCAGAACACCGGGACCGGACACAGAGAGGGTTCAGATGCCAGAATCTGCCCCAAGATACGGAGTCCTGGTGGCTGTCGACGGATCGCCCGAATCCGACGCCGCTGTTCGCTGGGGAGCGCGCGAAGCGGAAATGCACCATGCTCCACTCACTTTGGTACACGTCGTGGTGCCGGTTGTCGTGTCTTGGCCAGTAGCTTCGCTACAGACGAAATTTGATGAGTGGCAAGAGGAGAACGCACAAGAGGTTCTCGATCAGGCTCGAGAAGCCGCGCACTCCAGTCTCGCTCAGTCCGAGGTCGGCAACGTGCACACGGAGGTGCTGCACGGATACGCCGTTCCAACGTTGGTCCAGGCCTCGAAGGACGCGCAGATGGTCGTGGTCGGCAGCCGCGGCATGGGGGCGTTCGGCCGGGCAGTGCTTGGTTCGGTAAGCAGCGGTGTGGTCCACCATGCGCGATGCCCTGTCGCGATCATCCATGCCGACGAAGCGCAAGCGCCCGACCCCGCCTCCCCTGTCTTGCTCGGCATCGACGGCTCACCGGCATCGGAGAAAGCCACAGCTATGGCGTTCGACGAAGCATCGCGCCGAGGGGTTGAATTGGTGGCGCTACATGCGTGGAGTGATGTCGGGGTCTTCCCGATTCTGGGTATGGATTGGCACGAATACGAGGACCAGGGCCGCGAGGTGCTTGGTGAGCGCCTCGCGGGGTGGCAGGAGCAGTACCCGGATGTCGGCGTCCGTCGACGGATTGTGTGCGACCGGCCTGCACGCTGGCTGGTCGATGAATCAGAACAAGCTCAACTGGTGATCGTCGGCAGCCGCGGTCGTGGAGGGTTCGCCGGGATGCTGCTCGGCTCGGTCAGCACCGCGGTGGCGGAGTCGGCAAAAGCCCCCGTGATCGTGGTCCGTGACTAGGGGCGCAGCCATGCCGAAATGTCCGAACGGGCACTCAAATCCGAAGGATCAGCAGCTGTGCCAGGAGTGTGATGCGCTGATCATTTCGTCGCCCAAACGGTTGTCCAACCACACGCTGTGGATCATCTTGTCGACAAGTGTGGTCGCCGCGGTCTTGTTGGCCGCGATTCTCGGCGTTGTGGTCATGCGGCGTTCAGGGACCCAACCGCCATCGACCCCAACGGCTGGTGCCAACGCCATGATGCAGCAGTGGTGGTCGTCGGCGCACGAGCATTTCGATGAATTGCAGTCAGCGGTAAGCGATTCCCAGCAAGCGTTGAAGCGTCAGGATGACGCAACCCTGCAGAAATCATGTCAGGTATTGCACGATGCCGGCACGGTCAAATTGCGGGCTCATTTGCCCGCACCAGATCCGGATCTGACCGCTGAACTCGACGCTGCGATCAACGATGCACACGACGCCGCGCATATGTGCCTGTCGGCCATCAGCGGGTCACAGAACAACTACGCAGGTGAATTCGTCTCCAACCTCGATCAGGCCGAAATGCACCTCAAGGCGGCACTGGACATCGTCAACAAGGGCCTGCTCACAGCCTGACGCTGTCACTGCAATACGGAATTACCGCCGCAGCACGAGGACCGACGATCCAGCGTGCCGATACAGCGGATGCCCCTGCGGCCCAACGATTCGCGTCAGCTGATCGGCCTCTGAGCCACCGATGACGACGAGCTGCACCTTCGGCCGACAGAGGCGAAAGACTCTTTGCTGTCGCAGTGTCCTGCCTATGACCTTCGCCGGGACCTAATCCCCTATCCCGGCGTTTGGTGTACCCGTAATTTCGCCGACATGTCCGTTCCTGACCACGATGATGCGGACCAGCCACCAGTGAGCCACGCTGGTCAGCCTTTGGACATGGTCCTGGGCCCATTCGCGAGAACCGGTCGCTACTACGCTCAGTCATGGCGCGACTATCTCGATCGCAACGCGGGCGAGCTTCCAATTGCGCGACCCACGGTGGCTCTCGCCGCGCACGCGTTTCGCGACGAGATCGTCCTGCTCGGGTTGCGGGCCCATCGACCGGTTAGCTATCCGCAGGCGTTTGACCGGATCAACCGCGAGGTGACCGCCGCGCTCGACTTCTACGGGAAACGCGGATGGCTGGACAAGCCGGAACAGTTCTTCGCTCCGCCGCCTCCCCTTACCGACGTCACCATCCGGCAGGTCAAGAACATTGGCCGCACCTACGAGCGCATCACGTTCGAAAGCAGCTACACACCACGCAAAGGTGAGCCCGGCCGGGCACGGTGGCTTAGCTATAGCGCAAACAAGCACGAGTACGCATTGATGTTGCGTCACAAGGATCCTCGGCCGTGGGTGGTATGTGTACACGGCGCCGAGATGGGCAGGGCAGCACTGGATCTGCTGCTGTTCCGAGCATGGCATCTGCACACTGATCTCGGCCTGAATGTGGTCTTGCCCGTGCTGCCGATGCACGGGCCACGTGGACGTGGACTGCCTAGGGGCGCGGTATTTCCCGGCGAAGACGTGATGGACAACGTGCATGCCACCGCACAGGCGGTGTGGGATATCCGGCGGCTGCTGTCCTGGATACGCGCACAGCAGCCTGACTCGCCCATCGGCCTGAACAGCATCTCGCTAGGGGGCTACGTCGCATCGCTGGTCGCCAGCCTCGAGGACGGGCTGACGTGCGCCATTCTCGGAGTTCCCGTTGCTGATCTGATCGCGCTGCTAGGGCGACACTCCGGACTGACCCAAGACGACCCGCGCCGCCATACAGTGGAACTCGCCGAGCCGATCGGGCGCATGGTGTCGCCGTTGTCCCTGACGCCCCGCGTGCCGATGCGCGGCCGCTTCATCTATGCCGGAATCGCCGACCGGCTCGTCCATCCTCGCGAGCAGGTCATCAGGCTGTGGGAGCACTGGGGCAAACCTGAGATTGTGTGGTACCGCGGCGGGCACACCGGATTCTTCAGCTCACGACCGGTGCAGCGCTTCGTCGACGCCGCACTCATGCAGTCGGGTCTTCTCGACAGTTCACAGGCGGCATCCGACCCCGCCCAACCCGCATAGGTGAGCCCGCCAATGGACTGGGTCGACCCGCTCGGTGCGGCAATGCTTTTGGCGGATGTGGTCTCGAACCCGTTGAACATCGGCGCGGTGATGATCGTGTCCCCGCCCGCACATGCCGGAGCGGACTACATCGATCAACTACATCAGATGACGATCTCCGGACAGGAGCCGACCGACCCGCGATTGCGTCGGTACCCCCACCGGGGTATGGAAACCGGCGGTCTTTGGGCCTGGAAAGAAGCTGATCAAGTTGATCTGCGTCAACACTGCCTGCGACGGACGCTGGAACGAGGCGAGGGGCCTAAGGGATTGTGGCGGTTGGTCAGTCGACTGCATGCCGAGCCACTCGACAGGTCCCGCCCCATGTGGATGTCCTATTTGATCGACGGGCTCGACGATGGGCGCTTCGCGGTCTACCTGAAGATTCATCACACGGTCGTCGATGGTGTCGCCGGCTTGCAAATGATCACACAGGCGCTGAGCACTGATCCGCAATGCCGATCGATGCCAACGTTTTTCACACATTCTGCACCGCCAGCACCCAGCAAACGCAGCGGCCTACGAATACCGAATCCGGTGTGGATGATTCGTTCGATGTTGGGGACCGCGGCATCGAGCCTGGCGCTCGCTGAACGGGTGGTTACCGGCGAGGCTGCCGATCTCATGGCCGGGTTGGTGCTGGATACCGATGTGCTACCTCTCGGCGCACCGTTTACCCGTTTCAATGGCCGGCTCGGTCACGAGCGCACTGTTGCCGCCGGCAGTTGGGACAAGAGCCGAATCCGGGCTGTGCAGCGGGCGGCAGGCGTGACGGGCAATGACGCGGTGACGGCAGTGGTCGCCGGTGTCTTGCGCCGTTGGATGCTCGACCGCCACGAACTGCCGGAGCGGTCACTGGTGGCCATTTGTCCGATCACCGTTCGCGGCAGGAACGAACTACCTGGTGAAGGGGACGGAAACCGGTTCGGTGCCTGGTTGTGCCCGTTGGGCACCGACCTGGATGATCCCGCTGAGAGACTAAACCTCATCCATCGCTCGATGTCCGAGGGAAAGCATCAAGTCGCGAACCGCGGCTCGGCAGCGTCGATGTTGTTGCTCGCGACCAGCATTGCGCCGACGGTACTGTTCCCGATGCTGCCGTTCGTACCGAAGGCCCGTACCGGATACAACCTTCCGATTTCCAGCGTTCCGGGTCCGGCAAGCGAATTGTATTGGAATGGCTCGCATGTCGACGAGATCTATCCGGTATCGGCGGTTTACGACGGTCAGGGACTCAACGTCACGACGTTCTCATATGCCGACCACATCGGAATCGGATACGTTGCGGGCAGCGACGTGGTGCCTGACATCGACACCTTGATTTCGCTGACCGAAGAGTCGTTGACCGAGTTGGAGGCGGCGGTGGGAGTTGGCAGTTAGCCTGCGGGCGTGATCAATCCGTAGTGCCCGTCGTAGCGGTGATAGATCACGCTTCCACGGCTTTGGGCGATGTCGAGGTTGGCCTGCGCGATCACCGGCCGCTCGACCGCCGGGTCATCGTGCTTGGTGAGTTTGACGCGGGCGTGCAGCACAGGACGATGAGTGAGCGGCCCGAGTGCGCCGATCTTCTGTCGCGCATAGTCCGCCGCACCGGGCAGTCGGCCGTGGGTCGTCACGTCGATATCGAGAAGTGTTGGTAGTTCGGTTCTCTGCCGCATGATTTCATTGGTACGCTGCGGTTCATTGGCACTACCAGGGCCGAAAGTCACTGCTGCGTTGCGCCTCCCGACTGTCCTCACTTATCCCTGAAGTGGTGCGTGATACCCGACTGAACCGATGCAATCCGCTGGCGCTCCCGCTCGTCGGCGGCGCGCTGTGCGGCGGCCGTCACGATGATTGCGTCTGGACCCGGAAACACCATCGCGGCGTGATCGCTGTCGAGCCAATGCACCATGTACGGCGGGGAGCCGTCATCCGAGTGCACTTCGGTGATCAGTCCCCTCTGATCCGGCTTGTCGATGGTGTAACCCTTCATCACCAGCCAGTCGCCCACCACGGCCTTCATCCCTGACTCCTTCCTTGACTTGATCGGCGTCCGAAGCGACACCCGTGAAGTCGGGCCTTCCACAACGAACGGTGCCGCACCTCACTCAGACGGTGTGCTCAACGCGAGCAGTCGTGCCACACCTTGCTCGATGCCACGCGCGAGTTCATCGACATCGGGGGTCGCGTCGTAGTCTGCCGTGATCCCGAACACGAGTTCATCGGCGTAGCTCACAATCGCAACCCCGCTTCGCAATTGAAGGGCGATGGGCGGTATGGGATACATGCGTAGAACCTCTTGCCCCATGACGCGCATCCGTTGCCGCGGGCCGGGCACATTGGTCGCCACGGTTACCACACCGCGTTGCGGCAACTTCGTCAGCGCGCGAACAGTCCAGGCCGTCAGGGGAAATGGCACCATGTTCATCGCGGCGACGACGATTCCCCCCGCTTGACGTTGACCGCTGGCCTTGCTCTTCGCCAATCGTCGGTGCACCTCTTGCAATTGCTCTACCGGGTCCTGCTTGTCGACGGGGAGGAACGGGAGCATCAGCGACACACGGTTGTCGGTGACATCCTTTGAGTCATTTGAGCGAATAGACACCGGGACCAATGTCCGCAGTGAGTTGCGGCGGGGTTGCTCTCCCCGGCGCACGAGCGCAGCCCGAAAACTGTCTGTGATCGCTGCCAACGCAACGTCGTTCACCGTCACGCCGAACTTCTGACACACCTGGGCCACATCTGCGAGGTTGACTCGCGCAGCGCTGTAGCGCCGCATCGTGGTGACCGGCCCGTTCAATGACGACTCTGCGGCCGGATTCAATAGGCCATCGGCGATTTCGACGGCACCTTGGATCGCCAGCGCTGCTGCGCTCGCCGCACTGTTGGCTAGATGCCATGCGCTGCTCGCCCAGTTCAGTGGGTTCAGATCCACCGACGGGAGGCTGAAAGGCTTGTCGGGTGGCTCGTTGGCGGCGCGGATCTTCGTTGCGAACGTGTCCCCCTCGCCCCCGTCGCTCAGCCCCGAGAATATGTGCATCGTCGCGATCCCGTCGGCCATGCAGTGATGGATTTTCATCAGCATCGCCCAGCGACCCTCTGCCAGTCCTTCGATGATCCAGCACTCCCACAACGGGCGTTCACGGTCCAGGCGCCGCTCCATGACGTCGGCGGCGAACCGGAACAAAGCCTCGTCGTCGCCGGGATGCGGTAGCGCAGCCAGATGGATGTGATGAGACACATCGAGGTTCGAGGCATCCACCCATTCCGGCGGACCTAGATCGAGCAGGTGTGTGCGCAGCACCTGCCTGAATCGCGGGACCTTGAGGACTCGCTCGGCGATGCCCGCCGTCAGCTTGTCGGAATCGGGCATGGGGCCTTCGATGACTGAGATCGCGCCGACCGCAAGGCTGACATGCGGGTCGGAGTCCTCCGCCTCGAGGAAACCTGCATCGAGGGTGGAAAGGTGTTCCATGAGTCGACTGTCCGCCGTGGGGCCTGTCATCACGAGAGGCAGAGGTCCCCTGCCGCTGAGGACCAGTTGCCCTAGGTGGACCCCACCGGTGTGACGACGATTGGACCCATGACGGCAGCCGACACCGACCGCACGATCCTTGACGGGGCGATGCCCCGGTTCGATGCGGCGATAGCCAAGCACGTCATGGTCGCTGCCGACCCGGCGACCACCTATGAGGCCGCCCGTACGCTCGATCTACTCACGGTCCGAACACCGTTACTGGCGGTATCAATGTGGATTCGCGCCCTGCCGGCCCGCTTGCTTGGCCGAGCGGCGCCGTCACTGCCCGAGCTCACGGTGGTCAACGGTGGCCTCCCCGGCTGGCTTGCGCTTGGCGAAAGGCAAGGCCGGGAAATCGCCTTTGGCGCTGTCGGCAAATTCTGGCAAGCCGTCATCGAATGGCTCGAGGTGCAGCCGAGCGAGTTCAGCGAGTTCACCGAGCCCGGCTGGGGCAAGATTTCTGCTAACTTCGTCGTCATCCCCTATGGAGAACGCTCAGCGCTGTTGAGATATGAATGCCGAACTATCACAACGGATCCCGTATCGCGACGGCGGTTTCTGCGCTACTGGCGCTTCATCCGGCCCTTCGTCGGCCACATCATGCAGGCAACGGTGAACCAGATCAAGGCCGATGCTGAGGGGAGCAAATGATGCGTGTTCTGATCGCTTTCGGCTCAAAGCGAGGCGGCACGGCAGGCCTGGCTGACATGATCGGCGATGCGTTGCGGGAGTTGGGCTGTGAAGCGGTCGTCAGCCCCGCCGACGGCATCTACGACCTCAGGGAGTTCGACGCAGCGATCGTCGTAAGCGCGTTGTACGCCAACAGATGGCATCGTGACGCTCGGCGGTTCGTCCGACGAAACACCGCGGCGCTACGCGAGCTGCCGGTCTGGCTGGTCAGTAGCGGGCCCCTTGATGACTCAGCCGAACAGAATGACATTCCGCCCACCAAGCAGGTCGCCAAGCTGGCGCATCGAATCGGCGCCCGCGGTCACGTCACGTTCGGTGGCCACCTGTCGGCCCACGCGACGGGTTTCCCTGCCTCGGCGATGGCCAAGACACATGCGGGCGACTGGCGCGACTCTGCTCACGTCCACCGATGGGCAGAATCAGTGCTGACCGACCTCGAATCCCGACAGTCTGCGGGCGCGTAGGCCCCGAGTTCTAGATCGCCAGGCAACAAATCTGCTGGGCTTCGGCGACGGACTCCGCCAGCGGCCGGCCGGTGTCGATGTGATGGCCGTCGAACGAAGCGGCGTCGGCCAGCGCGGCGGCTATCTCAGGCGTGGCGTCCGACGCCGATGGGCCCCTGCCCCGAATCCGTGCCGACGCCTGTTCCAACTCCACCGAGCAGGTGAATTCCACTAGCGGCGAAGCGGTTTGGTCGGCCAGCAGCCGCGCGCGTTTGCGCTGCCGCGAATCACGCCATGTTCCGTCCAAGATCACCGACGAGCCGTCAGACAGCGCTGCCTCTGCCCGCCGCAGGACCTCGTCGTAGACCTCGGCGATGTTCTCCGGTGTGTACAGGCCGGCGTTCAGCTCACCGGCCTCACCGGTGATAGCGCCCGCCTGCTGCAGCTCTTTGCGCACATCATCGGTCGAAATCACTTGTGCACCAAGTTGTTTAGCCAACGCACGCGCAAGCGTGGTCTTTCCGCTGCCGGGTCCGCCCCCGACGATCACCAGGCGCACCGTGCCTGCCCGTAGATGCTCAAGCGCAATGTCGATGTGCCTGCGCGCATCCGCGGCGGCCTCGGCATGTCCTTGCGTCACGCGGATGCAATCGACCTTCGCCCGGACTATTGCACGGTAGGCGATGTAGAAGTCCTTCAACGCCTGTGGCGCGGTGTCGCCGGCCCGCCGGCAGTACTCATCGAGGAAGTGGTCGGCAAGATCTTTGCGGCCAAGGAATTCCAGATCCATCGCCAGGAAGGTGGCATCGTCGATGCCGTCGACGTAACGCAGATGATCGTCGAACTCCAAGCAGTCAAGCAGCGCAGGCCCGCTCGGTACGCAGAAGATGTCGTCGGCCAGCAGATCGCCATGTCCGTCGATGATCCTGCGGTCGGCAATGCGCCGGGCGAACAGTGCGGCGCGGCCCCGGCCGAACTGCGAGACCAGTCTCGCGACCTCGCGAACTGACTCACGCCCGACCACGGTCCTATACCGCGCCAGCTCTTCGAGATTCTCGTGCCAGCGCGCCGCGACGGCGCCGACGCCGGCGTGCGTGTCGATGACATGGCTGCGCTTCGCATCGGCGTGGAAGTCCGCCAGGAGTTCGGCGATCACGCTCAGGTGATGCCGGACCGGCTCGCCGTCCTTGACCATCGAGGACAAGCGAGCGGAGTCCGGGTAACGGCGCATCACGATCACGGGTTCGTCCGCATCGTTGTCCGTGTCGCTGAAATGAGCTACGCCCAGGTAACTGTCCGGCGCCAACCGGCGATTGAGCGTGACTTCGTGGTCGCAGGCCCGCTCGCGACGCTCCACCGTGCTGAAGTCCAGGAAATCGGTGACGATCGGTTTCTTGGCCTTGTACGCCTTGTCCCCGATCAGGACGACCACACCGGTGTGGGTCTCGTGCACTTGCGCATCGAGATTCCCCGTGGCCTCCGAAGGTAGTTCGAGCTTGGCCGCCGTCGCGCACATGGTGTTCACATCCTCAAGATTCCACTGCTCCATCAGCCAATACAGGGCCCTAAGACCCCGGCTTCGGGACCATTGGCCCTGGGCGTTATCGCAGGTGGTGGCCGAAAGTGGTGACTATGAGCAAGCAGAGCTCCGCCACGCCGGAAAGTGTGTTGACCCTCAACACCGTCACAGACGCCGTGTACCTGGCTTCCCGCGCACCTTCGATGCACAACAGCCAGCCGTGGCGCTGGGTGTTGCAGGGAAAGACGCTGCAGCTGTTCGTCGATCCGAACCGAGTCATCCGCTCGGCCGACAACTCGGGCCGGGAGGCGCTCATCGCCTGTGGCGCGACGCTCGACCACTTCCGTGTCGCGATGGCAGCCGCCGGATGGATCGCCCACGTCGAGCGGTTTCCGAACCCCAACAACCTTCTCCACGTCGCCTCAATCGAGTTCAGCCCGCTGAAGTTCGTCACCGAGGCGCACCGCCGCCGCGCCAATGCCATCCTGCTGCGGCGCACCGATCGACTTCCGTTCGCCCCACCGCCGGACTGGGATTCATTCGAGTCGGAATTGCACGCCACGATCGACGAGGAGTCGGTTCGCCTCGACACCATCGCCGACGAGCTACGGCCACAACTAGCCGAAGCTTCCCAACTCACCGAGTCGCTGCGCTTGTACGATTCGTCCTACCACGCCGAACTTCAGTGGTGGACAGCCGATTTCGAGCTCGGAAGCGGTATTCCTCATTCGTCATTGGTGTCAGCCGCCGAAAGCGATCGTGTTGACATCGGCCGCAACTTCCCGGTCACACATCACAGCGAGCGGCGCCAATCGGTCGCTGAAGACCAGTCGAAAGTCCTTGTGTTGTCGACCTACGACGACTCACACGACGCCATCCTGCGGTGCGGCGAAACACTGTCGGCCGTGCTACTCGACGCCACGATGGCCGGGCTGGCCACATGCACACTGACCCACATCACCGAGTTGGAAACGAGCCGGGCGATAGTCGCCGGCTTGATCGGGCAGAGCACCACGCCGCAGGTGCTGATTCGCATAGGTCTGGCCCCTTCACTCGACGACGTGCCTCCCCCGACGCCGCGGCGGTCGATCAACGAGGTCTTCGAGGTCCGCGAACAGGACCAATGACCCGGCAATAGGGCCTTTCGCCTCTCCGCGCCTGGCGGCGGCATCGATAGCGTCGAAGTATGCGAGACCAGTTGTCATTACCTCCAGCGGTCGTAGTCGGCATAGACGGTTCGCGATCCGGGCTCGAGGCCGCTCTGTGGGCCGTCGACGAGGCGATCAGTCGCGATATCCCGTTGCGCCTCGTATACGCGATCGATCCGGGTACCGCCGGTGATGACCCTCAGGACATGGCCCGTGAACTCGCCGCGGGTGAAGTAGCCGTCCGGTATGCCTACACGGCAGTCGAATCGACGAACCGACCCGTCAAGATCGAAGTTGAAATCCTGCAGGAACGGCCGACACGCGCGCTGATCGAGGCGTCGCGATGGGCCGCGATGGTGTGTGTCGGCTCGGTCGGCCTCAAGCACAGCGCACAGGGCCGCATCGGGTCGACCGCCGCGGCGCTGGCATCGTCGGCTCACTGCCCCGTGGCCGTCGTCCGCAAACACGATCCGCACCGGGACCACCAAAAATGGGTGGTCGCCGAGGTCGACGAATGCGCGGGCAGCGACGGCGTATTGCGGCGCGCACTGGAAGAGGCGGAGATGCGCGACGCCCCGCTACGGGTGTTGACCACCTGGCAATCTCGCTTCACCGACATACACGACTGCAATGCGGTGGCCGACGGTAACCGGATGGCGAGGGCGCAGCTCGACCGCCGGCTGGCGCAGTGGAAGAAGCGCTACCCGGATCTGGACGTGCGCGCAGTGGCCGTCCATAGCAGCACGCTGAACTTCCTTACCAAGAACGCGAGTTCGATTCAGCTTCTCGTAGTGGGACACGAACGGCGCCAGGGCATCACTTCGCTGCTGGGCCCGCCGGGCTATGCGGCGCTGCACAACTCCGATTGTTCAGTCTTGATCTGCGAACCTCAGAACGTATTGTGAGCGCTACATCGACCGACGCGGCAACATTTATGGAGGGCCTTCGAGTGGTGAAAGTCTTTCTCGTCGACGACCACGAAGTTGTCCGGCGAGGACTGATCGACCTCCTCAGCGCAGACCCTGAACTCGAGGTCGTCGGCGAGGCCGGATCGGTGGCTCAGGCGCTGGCACGGATTCCCGCTCTTCAGCCCGACGTGGCGGTCCTCGACGTCAGGCTGCCCGACGGCAACGGCATCGAACTATGCCGAGATCTGCTGTCCCGGCTGCCCGAGCTGCGCTGCCTCATGCTGACGTCGTTCACGTCCGACGAAGCGATGCTGGACGCAATACTGGCCGGCGCCAGCGGATACGTGGTCAAGGACATCAAGGGCATGGAGCTCGCCGAAGCCATCAAGGAGGTGGGCGCGGGCCGGTCCTTGCTCGACAACAGGGCCGCGGCGGCGCTGATGGCCAAGCTGCGCGGCGCCGCTGAACAGTCCGATCCGCTGTCCGGGCTCAGCGACCAAGAGCGCGTACTGCTGGACCTGCTCGGCGAGGGCCTGACCAACAAGCAGATCGCGGCGCGGATGTTCCTCGCCGAAAAGACCGTCAAGAACTACGTGTCACGGTTGCTCGCCAAGCTCGGCATGGAGCGCCGCACACAGGCGGCTGTGTTCATCTCCAAGCTCGATCAATCTCAGCGCCGCCCTGAGGAATAACGGTTCAGGACGGACGCGCGACGATCACCGGGGTGCGCGCCGACTGTGCGACTGCGGCGCTGACCGAACCGAGAAGCATTCCCGCGAATCCGCCGCGGCCGTGGCTGCCGACGACCGTTAGTTGCGCGGACTCCGACTGCTCGAGAAGTTGATGCGCCGGCCGGTCCAGCACGACGACACGGCGAACCGTCACATCGGGATAGCGCTCCTGCCAGCCCGCCAAGCGTGCCGCCAGAGCCTCTCCCGCTTGCGCCTCAAGGGTTGACCACTCGAGACCGGGCAGCTCGTAGGCGGAGTCGTCGCTCCATGCGTGGACCGCGACGAGCTCAACGCCGCGACGCGACGCCTCGTCGAACGCGATCGCCGTCGCCGACTCGGAGGCGGGCGAACCATCGACGCCGACGACGACGGGAGCCGTCTCTGAGCCGGGCATTGAGGCGTCGTCGTGGATGACGGCGACCGGGCAATGAGCGTGATGGACGAGGGCGGAGCTCACCGATCCGAGCAAGCGTCGGGCAAGCGCGCCAAGCCCGCGGCAGCCTACAACCACCAGTTCGGCCTCCTTCGAAAGGTCGATCAGCGTTGCGGGCGGGCTGCCGCTGATGACCTCGCTGCTCACCTCAATGCTGTTGGGCCCCTTCATCGCCGCCTCGGCGGCCTGTCTGGCGAGCGCGAGGATCTCGCTACCGTTGAGTTCGTACCAGTGGTGCAGCTCAGGCGGATTGGGTACTTCGGGCCACGTCTGCGGCAGCGACGCCGGAATGACGTGGATGAGGCTCAATGGAAGGTCTCGTAACGACGCTTCGTGAGTTGCCCAACTGACGGCGGCCTTTGACGCCGCCGAACCATCGACGCCGACGACGATGCCGACACGGGCCTTAGGGGTGGACATCCGTTAGCTCCTCATGCTCATTGGCGATTCGCTTGGCCGTCGTTGTTGCGAGACGCCGTGATGACACGGTCCCATTCGCGATAGCGCCGATGGTCCAGCCTACGGCGAACGAGAAATACCAAGCCCGCCGACGCCGCGGCCGCGCCGAGCCACATTGTGAGGGCAATACCGACCGCGTCGGTGTCTGCCCGACTCTGCGAAGGCGGCGCAGGGACACTCTTGCCTGCGTCGTCGACCCAAATCACCTGTTGGTCTCCACGTTTCGAATAGGCGGGCCATGTGACGGTTCCGACGTGATCGCGCCCCGCGACGCTCCAGGAGGCGTTGGCGGTGAACCACATGGTGTCGGACTCGACGTCAAGGGAAAGTACCGCCTCCTCGACAGCGGTCGCCGTCACTTGATGTCTGGTCTGCGCCTGCTCGGCGTACAGCCGTGTGCGGGCGTCGTGTACGGACGTGCCGAAGGTCGCGGCGACGGGCATGGCGACGACGGTAACCAATACGGCCAAGCTCAGCACCAGGACCTCAATCCGGTCACTGCCGCGCACCAACGGATTGCGACCCAGCACCCGAAACCACCAGAGGCGTCCCAAGCCAATCGTGAAGGTTTGCATGACGTCCCTCCGATGTCATGGCGCTGTCGATACGTCGATCTTGGCTGCCACACGCCCCGATATTCCAGGGCCGAATGGCCCTGGTCGCCCGGTCAGATGACCTTCAGCGTCACGCAGGAGGACCAATGACCCGGCAATACAGACGAGATAGTGGATATGGTCACTACGTGGTGAACGTATCGACCGCGGAACTCCTTGACGGGTCGGTAGTTTCGCTTCGGTCGTTGACACCGCGCGACGCAAGCAAGGTAGTCAGCCTCTATGAATCGCTCACGGACGAGGAACGCTACTTTCGATTCTTCACAATGCGCCCGGCGCACTTGCGGGAGCGGGCGCGATCGATCACCGACGGCGAGGATGAGCAGTATTCGCTTGGCGCATTCAGCTCCGGCAAGCTGCTCGGCGTCGCCAATTATGTTGTGAGCCAGGATCCGAGATACGCCGAAGTGGCGGTCGTGGTCGCACACGCCGAGCACCTTCGCGGAGTCGGCACTGCGTTGCTACACAGGCTCGGAGTGATCGCGCGGGAAAACGGAGTGCGCCATCTCGTTGCCGAGGTGCTGGCAGAGAACCACCTCATGCTTCAGGTGCTTGCGGATTCCGAGTGGCCGTGCACGCGGCACCTTGACGGTTCGGTGCTACATGTCGTTATCGACCTGGAGGCCGCTAGTTGAACGGTGAACCATCCAGGTGCGCAACGACTTCCGCCAATTCGCGACGCGGCGTTGACGGCAGCGGATCAGCGTTGACGGGTGCCCAACCGATCCGCAGTAGCATCTGCGGGTAGGCGTCGGCACCGAAGACGTCGGCCTGTACCGCGGCACGCGTTTCAGGGATCTCCAACGGCTCGGTGATGGGGCAGCTGGCCAGGCCGAGCGCGGTTGCCGTCAGCAAGACCAGGCTGGTGGCCTCACCGGCGCGTAGGCGCGCCAGTAGATCGTCGTCGGCGGTACCGAGGGCCACTACCGCGGCGTTGTCCTGCGCTGCCTGCGTATTCACCGGTTGGGTGAGCACAGGACCGGCAAATGCACGCGCAGGTATCGGCGCATCTGCGTCAGAATGCGGGGTGCTGTGCGCCGGAACACCGGCCGTCGACGCGTATCGCCCACTCCACTCGGCTAATTCAGCGAGGTAGTCGTAATCCTCGGCATGCCGGTAAGCCGCTTGGGCCACAAGCTCCTTGAGATTGTCCAACGCATCGACACGGCGCAGCATGACGCCGGCTCGCGCGGCGCGGGCGCCCATCAACGCGATATCACCTTGAGGCACGGGCCATGCGCTGTAGTTCCGCCGATCTGTGCGGCGTCGCGGAATCGCGGCCGCCAAAGTGACGTCCACGTCGGATGCCGGATACCGATAGAGCTCGATGGCCGCGATGTGTTGCGGGTCGGCGGGATTGGGGAACCGGTGGATCTTCGACTGCCAACCCAGTGCCGCGAACGCCACGGCGCAGTGGTGCAGTGCCGCACCGCAGCTCAGCATCAGATCGCGACCGTCGGGGTCGATGTGGGTCAGATGCAGGTCGGGGTCGGAGTACATGTGAAGGCTGTGTTCGCCGACTCGCCACTGCCATGGCTGAGAGTTGTGCACGGACGGAGCACGTCCGGCCAGCGCCAGGGCTGACCGGACGGTCTCGGCGTCGGGAAATTGTGCGCTCATCTGTGTCACCTCTGAAGAACTACTTGTGGTTGTCTCCACAGTGACGGCAAAGACCTATGTCGGAGCAGAGCACAAAGACCCTGTTGTTGATGACTTGGTTACTTCGCGTTTGGGCAGGCGACGTCGACGTAGACCGTGGTCAGCGCCGGATCGTCGACTGATCTGCTGGGGTCGTTGACCGACGTAATGTGGCATTCCCGCAACGGAACGTTGGGATGACCTTCGAGCCAGTTGATCGAGACCGTGAAGCCCTGGGCTTGCAGTTGGTCGATGGCCTCGCTGGCCGGCCCCGCTCCCGGCGTTGGCAGATCCGTACTGGCCGCCGCGATCGGTGCGGTGGCAATAGCCATGGCGGCCCCGGCAACGATTAGCCAGGCGATCACATCCGTAGATTTCGTGGTCATGTTCTGCTCCCTGGGTATTAGAAGCGGGCCGACTTGTTGGCCCGCGGACTGAACTGACGTGTCAGGCGCGACCGTGAGCGTTACAGACCGTCGGCGCCGGGCGACGGACGAGGAAGCCGGCGTGGGCGCTATGTGAGACTGTTTCCACGAGGTGACTGGAGGGATGTGTATGTCGGGCTGGAGGACGGGAATCCGCTTCGCCGCTCTGAAGACAGCCGGAGCGGCTTCGATTTTGGGCTTGGTGCTGGTGGTGGGTACGGGCTCCGCGTTGGCGGATCCGGCTCCCGGCGATCCAGGGGTTGTCGCGGGCCCCGATGCAGGGCAGGACCCGACACCGTTCACTGGCACCGCGCCGTTCGGGCCGCCGAGGTTCGTGCCTGCCAACGGCTCGACGGTGGGTGTGGCCCAGCCGATCATCATCAATTTCCCGGGGCTCGTCGAAGACTCCGGTGCAGCCGAAAGCGCCGTCCACGTTTCTTCGGTCCCGCCGGTTCCCGGCAAGTTCTACTGGATGACGCCCACGCAGTTGCGCTGGCGGCCGCTGAACTTCTGGCCCGCGCACACCGCGGTGACCGTCGATGCGGGTGGCACAGTGTTCAGCTTCCAAACGGGCGACAGCCTGGTGGCCACGGCCGACGACGCCACCCACCAACTGACCGTCACCCGCAACGGGGCCGTGGAGAAGACCATTCCGATGTCGATGGGGATGTCAGCCGGCGGCCACCAAACGCCAAACGGCACTTACTACGTCCAAGAGAAGATGCCCTCGGTGGTGATGGATTCGTCGACGTATGGCGTTCCGGTCAATTCGACGTACGGATACAAGACGACGGTCGAGCTAGCCGTCCGATTCGATGACAGCGGCGACTTCGTACACAGCGCTCCATGGTCAGTGGATGACCAGGGCAAGCGCGACGTTAGCCATGGCTGCATCAACATCAGCCCCGCCAACGCGAAATGGTTCTTTGACAACTTCGGCGCCGGTGATCCCATCGTCGTGAAGAACTCCAGCGGCGGCACGTACTCCAGGCACGACGGCTCAAACGACTGGCAGATCTAGCTCCCGGTGGTGTCGTCCGCACGCTTGTGCCCGGGCACTACCGCGAAAGCCGTTGGGGAACTGATCACTTCCCCGTCGCATTGGTAGTGCGGCTTTTAGGTTGGAGTACTCCGTGGGTGCCGACCCGGTCCGGTGCGGAAGCGGGTTTGTTGTTGCTTCCATGATGTGTGACCGATGTGGTAGGCGGCGCGATCGTGGCGTGCGTCGTCGGCTCGGTTGAGGTAGTCGGTGTGACACGGGTGGTCGTCGACGGTGTAGGTGCGAGCGTGACCGAAGTCGTTGGGGCAGTGGTGGTTTGCTCGGTGACTTGCGGGAGCGCCTGCACGGTGGCGACCGGTGCTTCCGGCGTGGTCGTCGCACTCAACGTCGGTAACGCCGACAATGAGGTGGTGGGTGACGCCGCGACCGATGTCGGTGTGGGCGCCGGCACTGTGGTGTTGAGCACCTGGGGACTGACCGTGGTGTCACCCTGCTGCAGCCCAACGCCCCACACCAGCGCCCCGCCCAGCAGCGCCAGACCCAGCGCCCCAACGACCCACCCGCGGGTGCGATGCCCCCGGTCGCCGTGCGAACGTTTGGCCCTGTGGGCATGCGTCCGCGCACCCGGCCCGGTCGTGTCGGCATGTGGCGCGCCGAACCTGGTCCAGCCGGCTCCGCCGCCGACGTAGTCCTGATCATCAGCACTGCCCAGCACCGCACTTGCTCCATGCGACGAACCCCCCGATGACGAGTGCCCAGATCCGGAGTGATGCCCGCCAGGTGACTCGTTCCCATCGTCGCCGTCGTCCTCGCGCGGAGCGCCGTATTGTGAGAAGCCAAAGCCGCTTTCACCGGTGTCGACGTCACCGAGCCCGCCGGTGGTTTTCTCGCCGCCCAAAAGGGAACCCGTAGGCGCACCCGCACCCGCGTGTGCATGGCCTGACTGCGGTCCGTGGCTGCCGTGGCTGGGACTCTCGTCATCGTCGGGGTCACCATCACCGTCAGGATTACCTCCAGGGTCCGGGCCGTCGCCCGGGTCGGGACCGTCGCCCGGGTCGGGACCGGTGCCGGGGTCATTTCCGGAGCCCGGGTCGTTTCCGGAGCCCGGGTCGTTTCCGGAGCCGGGGTCGTTTCCGCTGCCTGGGTCGTTTCCGTTGCCCGGGTCAGGACCGTTGCCCGGGTCAGGACCCGTGCTGGTGCCGTCGGGAGCGGTGGTGGTGCCATCGGGAGCGGTGATGGTGCCGTCGGGGTTGAGGATGGTGCCGTCGGGCAGGAGGATTGTGCCGTTGTTGAAGTGCATGGTGCCGTCGGGGTCGACGGTGATGCCCTGGTCGGGGAAGTGTTGGGTGCCGTCTTGGTCGATGATGACGCCCTGAGGCGTGGTCACGGTGCCATCGGTATTGAGGGTGCTGCCGTCGGGGCTGGTGACCGAGCCGTCGGGATTGATGATGGTGCCGTCAGGCTGGAGGACTGCACCGCTGCTGAAATGCATGGTGCCGTCGGGGTCGACGGTGATGCCCTGGTCGGGGAAATGTTGGGTGCCGTCTTGATCGATGATCACGCCCTCAGGCGTCGTCACGGTGCCATCGGTATTGAGGGTGCTGCCATCGGGTGTGGTGACCGAACCGTCGGGATTGATGATGGTGCCGTCAGGCTGGAGGACTGCACCGCTGCTGAAATGCATGGTGCCGTCGGGGTCGACGGTGATGCCCTGGTCGGGGAAATGTTGGGTGCCGTCTTGATCGATGATCACGCCCTGAGGCGTGGTCACGGTGCCGTCGGCATTGAGGGTGTAGCCATCGGGTGTGGTGACCGAGCCATCGGAGCTGATGGTGTTGCCGGCGGTGTCGGTGGAGCTGCCGTCGGAGCGATGGATGGTGCCGTCTAGATCCTGAGCCGCGTCGGCACCCCGTAAGGCGGTGTCTCCCACGATGTTTCTCCGTTTCGTTAAGCCGTGGTTGTGAATGGCTGGCGGTGATGCGTCGTCATCGCCTCACAACAAATGGCACAACAGGCGGCTTGGAAGTTTCTTGGGAACTTCTTGCGCTGAGACCACCGGTGGCTGGGGGCATGGAGAGGAGTGCACGATGAGCTCGGGCGACAATGGAAGGGAATGCTTACCGCACAACAGGTTCGCAAGATCACTGGTGTACCGGTCTCACCCCTTCACGACAGGGGCAAGCGAGTACGCGAGATCGAACGAGTGCTGAGGCGCTGCGAACGCCACCCGTCCGCGCTTTTGTCGCGCGCTCAGCGCCCGCAGCGCGAGCATGACGTCGGCGGGCATCGGCAGGGTGCGCCGGAGCGTCTCGCGCGTCGGCTGCGACTCCCAGCCGGCGGCGCACCGATGTTGGGATCGGTAGCAACACCTGCGTGGCTCAATTGACGCGGGGACAAATACGGTAAATACCCGCGTGCTCGATGTTCGGCCGGGCGAATGGCTGTTGCAGACGGCTGCCGGTACGACAGTGGGCCAATTGGTCATCCAACTCGGCGCCCACCGGGGCTTCAAGACCCTCAACGTCGTGCGCCGTCGCTCCGCTGTGGAGGACATCCTCGCACTGGGCGTCACCGCGGTGATCTGCACCGAGGATGAGGACCTGCGCGAACGAGTGGCCGACATAGCCGGCCACGACGGCGTGTACAAGGCGATCGACTGCGTCAGCGGCCAGGTGGGCGCCGACGTGTCGCGTGCGCTGGCACCGCACGGCGAGCTAATCGCCTACGGTGCGCTGTCCACACACCGCCAAACCGACCCCGACAAACTGACCATCCCCGTCTTTGCACGCTCACTGATCTACGACACCAAGACCGTTCGGGGGTTCTGGCTGTTGCGCTGGTTCACCGAGACACCGAGGGATCGGATGGCCGCAACGATCCAGCGGACACTTCAGCTCGCCGAGAGCGGCGCGCTGCGCGTGCCAGATGGTCAGCCGATCCCTCTCGAAGACTTCAGTGAGGCCGTCTATTTGGCCGAGGCACCCGAACATGTGGGCAAGCCGCTGCTGACGTTCGACCCGTAACCGATACCTGGCTAATTTATGACACTGCGAGCGCCTTGATCGCCTTCTCGGAATCACTGCCCGGCTCGGGATGGTAGATGAACACCTGGATGTCGGAGTCCGGGATGCTCAGCCTCGTGCGGCGAAGGTAAAGGTCCCCCACGATCGGATGTCGCATGTGGAGGATGCCCGTGCGATATCCGACGTCTGCGCGTGCCCATAGTTCGCGGAATCGGTCGCTGACTGCCAAGAGTTCGTCGATCAAGGCGCGTAGGCGAGGATCATCCAGATCGCCGGCCGCCGATTCGCGTAGCCCACTGACCGCGACTTCGGTTGCCTCGTCCCAGTCGACGAAGAAGTCGCGCGCAGCCGGTGCGAGTAACCGCCACCTCAAGAAGTTCTCGCCGGGGGCAAAGCCTGGTGACAAAGCGCGGGCAATTGCGTTCGCCGCCAAGACATCCTGATACCGATTCGCGACGATCGTCGGAAGTGATATCTGGTTGATCAGCTGATCCAGACCGTCGGCCGCCACATCTGCAACAGTCCGTCGGTGATGCGTCGCCCGCAAGCCAGCAAGCCCGTGAAGATGCTCTGTAGCCGTGACATCGAGTCGCAGTGCGCGGGCCAGTGCCTCGAGCACTTGCGACGACGGGTGCTCGTCACGACCTTGCTCGAGCCGAAGGTAGTAGTCGACGCTAATACCCGCGAGCATCGCCAACTCCTCGCGCCGCAATCCGGGGACGCGCCTGCGGGGTCCCGAGTTCAACCCGACATCCTCGGGGCGGATTTGTTCTCGACGCGCACGCAGAAAGTCACCCAGCGCGCCGGCCGTCGCCGACATTGCCCGATCTTAAGCCTGTCCCTCGCGGTACCAGGATCGATAGGGGTTGCCCGCCGAGGTTCAAACAGGAATTCGCGTTGGCGCCGATGCGCTTCTCGGGGACGAAAGATCAAACTCCATCAGCCAAGGAGGACACGATGTCCACGATTCACTTCCACCAATCGACCCGCTCCACACCGGAGCAATTCATCGCCGGGCTCACCGATTTCGGACCAGGCCGTTCCGAGCTCTTTCCGAACAGCGCTGATAACGACCTCATCGTGCACCACAAGGGCGTCCGGACGGCCGATGTCACCGAAGGCTCGGGAGGTATCTGGGAACGCCTGCACTACGACTGGTCCGATCCCAACCACGTCACGCTGACGACCACCGACTCCAACACCTGGGGAGGCGCGTCGGGCTACGTCTACACCCTCAGCCCGCATCCCGACGGCACCACAAATGTGGACGTCGTCATCGTCCGCGAGGGCAAAAACCTCAAAGGACGCGTCCTGGCGGCCGTCCTTGGCACCATCGGCAGGGGCGTCTTACGGAAGGCGTTCGTCCATAGCGTCACGGCCATCGAGACGCGCAGCGACACCGAAATTCGGCGATAACCGCTTCCTCCACAGCGGCCTGACCTTCGAATCGAGAGGAATTGATATGCGCGCCATCCAGATGGAACAGTTCGGCGACCCCGCGCAGGTGCTACGCGTCGTCGACATCGAGGAGCCGCCGCCACCGGGCCCACACGAAGTGCTTGTGAGCGTTGAGTTTTCACCGCTGAACAAACACGACCTACTGGTTGTCAGCGGCATGCTGGCACGACCACCCCTGCCCCACATACCAGGCGCAGAAGGAGTCGCGCGCGTGCTTGCCACCGGCGCCGAGGTCGATGGACTGCAGGTCGGCGATCTGGTCGTGCTGCCCCTGTACGCCGGTGCGTGGCGTGAGCGGCTCGTCATCCCCGCGGACGGCCTGTTCGCACTCCCCGCCGACGGCGATCTCGAGCAGTACGCGATGCTGGGCAGCAACCCACCGACAGCAGGGTTGATGCTCAGTGAATGCACCGCCCTGCAGCCGGGTGACTACGTGGTTCAAAACGCCGCGAACTCCGGTGTGGGACGGTCATTGATTGCGCTAGCCAAACTCCGTGGACTGAAAACGATCAACCTGGCCCGTGACGACTCAACGTTCGCCGAGCTCACAGCAGCCGGGGCCGACGTGGTCCACGTTGACGACCCCGATGCGGTCCGCGACGTTCGCGCATCGATCGGCGACGCGCGAGTCGCGCTGGCAGTGGACGCCGTCGGTGGTCCGGGGGTGGGGCGGCTGCTCGAATTGCTCTCCGACGGCGGTCAGTTGGTCAGCTACTCCTGGGCCAGGGACGAACCCATGTGGGTCGACACCGCGACACTGGTCGGCAAGCACGCCTCCGTTCGCGGATTCTTTGTCGGCGACTTCGACTACCGCGACAAGGTGGTGCCCGTCATTCGCGAGGCGGCACCGCTGGTGGCAGACGGCTCCCTGTTGGTCCCCGTGGCGGGTGTATACCCCTTGGAGCACATCCAGGACGCGGTGCAACATCTCCTCCGGGGCGGCAAGATCCTGCTGAAAGCGGCAGGGGAACGAGCGTGCAAAGCGGGCGGCTGAACAGCGTGAGCTAGCACATTGCGGCAGAAGAAGTTTTCAGTGGCTGTCGCATGGGCGGCGTGTTGAGCTGAAGATGGCGTATATACGACCAGCGGCTGGCGGTCTGGACAGGAGTGCAATATGAGCTTGACTGACGATGGAAGGGAAATGCTTACCGCACAACAGGTTCGCGAGATCACCGGCGTGCCGGTTTCGACCCTCCACGACTGGGCAGCCAAGCGCGAGCTCGGGATCGATGCTCCTGGGCCGCATCATCTTCGACTCAGCGGGCGACATCGTCGGTGGGCTCTAAAGGATGTCAAGTCATGGCTGGCATCCACGCGTGTGTGAGCCCAGGTTTGGCCCATACGCTCGCTAACATCGCGACCCGATTTCTTGTCGGTGCGCCATGAAACACTCTGTCGCACAGAGTTGTTGACGGAGAATGCCGATGGCTATCAATCGCCGCGAAACCAACCTTGGTCCTCGTTTTGACGTCGAATGGCGGCTGCGAATCGAACCGCGATTCGGCGGCTGGTCGGTCGGCAAGATCGACCACCAGTCGATTCAGAAATGGGTCAACGAGATGGCCCAATCCGGGCTCAGCCTGCGAACACTCCGGTGGAACCATTCGGTGTTGAAGATGTGCCTCGACCACGCCGCCGACGAAGGTCAGCTTCTCGGCCGAAATCCCGCCGCTCGCACAAAGTTTCCACCGCTGCGCCCGACCGCACACCACGTACCTGACCACCGCCGAAGTCGCCTCGCTCACCCTCGTTTGTGGCGGCCAAGGCGATGTCGTCACCCTGCTCGCCTATACCGGCATGCGATTCGGTGAACTGACTGGCCTCAATGTGGAGGACGTCGACCTCAAAGCCCGCCGGATCCGCGTGCGCAGGTCGATCACCCAAGTGGGCGGCAAGCTCGTCGAGGGCAACCCCAAATCGTCCGCAGGCCGCCGCTCGATCCCCATCCCCGAACGCGTCATTCCCATCCTCAGGACCCGGCTCGCGGGACGTCGGCCGGGCGAGCCGGCGATCACTTCACCGCTGGGCTCTCGGCTCGGGCTGGAGAACTGGAAGCGGTCGGTCAAGTGGCGCCAAGCCATCGTCGAGATCGGCCCCCCGACATTGCGGGTGCACGATCTTCGACACACCTACGCGTCCTTGGCACGCCGGGCGGGCGCCGACCTGCGGCTGCCACAGAAGACGATGGGCCACGCCTCGATCACGGTGACCGCGCACATCTACGCCGATCTCTGCGACGACGAACTCGACGATGTGGCTTCCGCCTTGGACGCACTGGACGACCAGCGGGCCGACGGGCTCTGAAAAGTTTGGCCCTATTTTGGCCCTATAGACCGACTCAAATGGTGTCAGCGAATGCGATTCTGGCCTGAAAATTGGGGCATCTACCTGCGGCTTTGTGTTGTGGTCCCGACTGGGATCGAACCAGTGACCTTCCGCGTGTGAGGCGGACGCTCTCCCCCTGAGCTACGAGACCGGGGAGCTCGACCCAACGGGTCGAACGACGTAGAAGGCTAGCACGCACAGGCCAGTTGACCCGAATCTGTTCCGCGGCGACCGGCCCGATGACCAGTCGGAACTTCGCAATTTCCGTGGGCCGGCCCCACGTTGCGCGGTTATGGTCGCGCGGTGGCTCACCATCTCGAACGTGTGCTTGCGGCGATTGCCGTTATGGCCCTTGCCGCCGGTTGCGGCGCTGGCGAGACGGTCGCCCAGTCCTCAAGTCCCATACCGGTTTCCAACCAGCCGAGGACGACGAAGGCGCGGCCGGACACGATGACCGGCCCCAGCGCAGCCGACCGTGAGGTGTTTGAGCTGACGGGCTTCGTCGCGCCGTCAGGCAATGTCAGCTGCATGATCGACGCGGAATGGGCGCGTTGCGACATCATTGACCGCGACTGGTCGCCGCCGCCCAGGCCCGCAGACTGCGAGTTCGACTACGGGCAAGGGATCTCGCTCGCTCCGGGTGAGCACGCTGAATTCGTCTGCGCCGGCGATACGGCGTTCGGCGCAGATGAGGTGCTGCCGTACGGCGATTCGATCACGGCTGGGGTGCTGCGGTGCGAGAGCGCCGAGTCTGGCATCACGTGCCGGGATACGAAGACGGGCCACGGGTTCGCGATTTCGCGGGAGGCGTATCGCCTGTTCTGACGTCGCCGAGAGCGGCCGTCGTCGAGATTTGTGCGGCTACACTTTGGTGGACTATCGTCGTCCTTCGCGACGGGCGACGTGTCGTTCGTGGCGCGCGGATGTAGCGCAGTTGGTAGCGCATCACCTTGCCAAGGTGAGGGTCGCGGGTTCGAATCCCGTCATCCGCTCGAAGGTGCAGTGGCATCAACCCCAGCGGTGGAGTGGCCGAGTGGTGAGGCAACGGCCTGCAAAGCCGTGCACACGGGTTCGATTCCCGTCTCCACCTCCAGTTGGAACCCCCGGCGCGATTAGCTCAGCGGGAGAGCGCTTCCCTGACACGGAAGAGGTCACTGGTTCAATCCCAGTATCGCGCACCACAGTTCTCGTAGTTGACCAAGCAACGACCCTGGGTCGATCACTGCGCCTGCCCCCTCTTGAGTTCGCCAGACCTCCCCGCCGCCGTACGTTTTGGGACTTTCGGCCCTAAGCCCGGTGCCCAACGCCTCCCGAGCAAGCGCCCGGCAAATTCATAACCTCGGTGTCAACAAATGCTTGGAGGCAGCAATGAGAGCACCGCAGGGTTCCATAGCCCGCCTCAACCTGGCGGAAGGACGCTACTCATGAGCCCCGATATGGCTATGCGCTTGGTACTGCTCGTCGTCATCGCATCACTCATCATCATCAGCATCGCGATGAACGACGACAGCTATGGCCGTAAGCACGCAACGCCGAAACACCGGACGGCCCACGCCGGAAGCGCCGAGCACGACTGACTCCCACACGCTTTCGCTGGCGGTTCTGCAGAACCTCGCTGCAATATGCCGGTAGCTTTCGATGAATGCGACTAACCGGAGCGTTCCTCGCCAATAAAGCCGAAATCGTCAGTGACATGCTCAACGTCGAGGGTGGCTTCTGGACGAGCACCACAGTCGCTAAAGGATCCGTCGGCATCCGCTGCAACTGCGTCGTGCTGTGCGATACCCAGCCCGACGACATCGGCCAGCAGTTCGGCCTACGCATCGATGCGGCTGGGCCGACCGGACAGGTGTGGACACCGGCTCACGGAATGAACTTCGACCTCTCCACCCCGATGAAGTTCATCGTCGCGACGCAGATAGCGCTGCCGATCGAGCCCGCCGGCGGCCGGCATGTCTACAGCTTTCGCATCGAGGGCCGACATGAACGGGTTGATATCCCGCTGGACGTTTTCGTCCGGTGACCACCACGACGAGACGACACCCGTTAGGCTTCGCTTCCATAGGCCAACCGGGTATCACGACCTAGGGGTGGGACATGATTCGCGAAATCTTTGCCAGCGCTGCGATAGCGGGAGTTGCCATCTGCATGGCGCCCACTGCCGTCGCCGACGACGGCAACCTGTATTTCGACCGGCCTGGGCACTACGACACCGACGTTCCGGGCATGAATTACGACGCCCACCTCGCCGGGCCCTGCGACAACATGGACTTCTTCACGTTCGGGCGCGGCCCCGGCGGTGAAGCCCTGCAGTGCCGGTGGATCGAGAACCAGTGGCCACCGGTGACTACCGGGTTCTGGGTCACGACCTACGAGTTGTACGGCGTGCAGGACATCGGCGCGCCCTGCCCGAAGCCTCAATCGGCGGCCCAATCACCTGACGGCCGTCCCCTGCTCTGCCTCGGCGAGCAGGGCTGGCAGCCCGGCTTCTTCACCCGCGACGGCTTCTTCCAGGGATAACCCCGCGCCCTACGCCCCGCGCAGAGTCTTACTGGGCGGATTGCCGAACGTCTCCCGGTAGATGACGCTGAACCGCCCGGCGTGGCTGAACCCCCACTTGCCCGCGATATCCATCACGGTGTCGTGGGCGGGGTCAGCCGCCTGCAGGTCGCGGTGAGCGTGGGCGAGGCGCACGCGTCGCAAGTACTCCAGCGGCGTCGTGTTGAGGTGGCGACGAAACGCGTACTGGACCGAGCGCGGCGTGACGTTGAGCGCCGACGCGATGTCGGTCAGCCCGATGTCGCGGTGGGCGTTGTCGTGTATGAAGCCGATTGCCTCGCGCAACAACTTCGGTTGCGCGGTGGTCGCTTCGACGAGCTTCAGCATTAGCCAGCGATATACCCCGCCGGCAAAATCCGAAACCGGCTCCGGCACACTTTTCGCCTGACACGATTTTGGCCATGCCCGAACGCATCGAAGTCCAGCGCACCATCGCCGCGCCCGCGGCCGACATCTTCGCGGTTCTCTGCGATCCCCAAGGCCACGTCGCGATTGACGCCTCCGGCATGCTCCAGGACGCCGAGGGAGATCCAGTACGGGCCGTCGACGACAGCTTCGTCGTGCACATGGACCGCGAGGCACTGGGCGACTACCCAATGGGCAAATACGACGTCACGGTCACCATCCGCGAATTCGAGAAGGACCGGCTGATCGCCTGGACGATCCTCGGCCGGATCCGTCCGCAGATCGGCCACATCTACGGCTACCGGCTCGAATCGGCGGCCGAGGGCACCCTGGTCACCTCGTTCTACGACTGGTCCGACATCGACCCGCAGTGGCGTGAGGCCAACATCTTCCCGGTCGTGCCCGAAAGCGCGCTGCGCGCGACCCTGGGCATCCTCGACCGCACCGTGCGGCGCGGATACCCCCGCGGCTAGCGTCAACCAAAGGTTGACGAACCAAAGTCGTCAACCTAGAGTTGACGGCATGACCGAGTCCGCCAAGATCACCAATCCCGTTCGTCTCGATGACCTGATCAGCGCCATCAAGAAGGTGCACGACGAACCGCTGGACCAGTTGACCGACGCGGTGATCGCGGCCGACGCCCTCGGGGACATCGCCGACCACCTGATCGGACATTTCGTCGACCAGGCCCGCAAGTCCGGGGCGTCGTGGACCGAGATCGGCAAGTGCATGGGTGTCACCAAACAGGCCGCGCAGAAGCGGTTCGTGCCCAAGCCCGATGCCGCGTTCGACCCGCAGGCCGGCTTCGCCCGCTTCACCCCACGCGCACGCAACGTCGTCGTCGAAGCACAGAACAAGGCCCACGCCGCCGGCAACAACGAAATCCAGCCGGCCCACCTGCTGCTCGGCTTGTTCACCGATCCCGGCGGTCTCGCCGCCAAACTGCTTGCCGCGCAAGGCATCGACGCTGATGCCGTCACCAAGGCAGTGACCCTGCCGGCGCGCGTCGACGAGATGCCGGTGTTGATCCCGTTCAACGGTCAAGCCAAGAAGGTGCTGGAGTTGACGTTCCGCCAGGCACTGCGGCTGGGCCACAACTACGTCGGCACCGAGCACATCCTGCTTGCGTTGTACGAAGCCGAGGACGACGACGGCACGCTGCACCGGCTCGGCGTCGACAAGGAGCGCTTCGAGCGCGAGCTGGTCGCCGCGCTCGAGTCCTACAAAGCCTGATCTCACATCCACAGCGGCCGCGGCGTCTTCAGAATGTGAAGGTGCGCCCGTTCGAAGAGGTGGTGGCCCAGCACGGCGCGACCGTGCTGCGAGTCTGCCGAGCCGTCGTCGGGCCCGTCGACGCGGACGACGCCTGGTCGGAGACGTTTTTGTCCGCCTTGCGCGCCTATCCCGACCTACCCGCCGACGCCAACGTCGAGGCCTGGCTCGTCACGATCGCGCACCGCCGCGCCATCGACGTCGGCCGCGCCACCTCACGCCGGCCGATACCCACCGACACGCTGCCCGAGCGCCCCGCCGCCCATGCCGACCCCGCCGCCCGCGACCCCGACCTCTGGTCCGCGCTGCAGCGGCTGCCCACCAAACAACGTCAGGCGCTGGCCTATCACTACATCGCCGGCCTGCCGTTCGCCGAAATCGCCGAGCTGCTCGACAACTCCCCCGACGCCGCGCGTCGCGCCGCCGCCGACGGACTCAAGACTCTCCGCAAGCACTACCGTGAGGACGAAACAGCATGACTACCAATCTCTTTGACGAACTCGACGCCGACGACGGCGCACTGGCCCGGCTGCACCAACGGCTGGAGCGCGATGCCGACACTGACGGCATTCTCGACGTCGCCTATCGCACGCTCGACACTCCCGTCGGCTCGCTGCTGCTCGCTGCCAGCACCGTCGGCCTGGTCCGGGTGGCCTACGAGATCGAAGGCCACGACGCCGTGCTGGCCCACATCGCCGATGCCGTGAGTCCACGAATCCTGCGCGCACCCGCCCGGCTCGACGACGTGGCTCGCCAGATCGACGAGTATTTCGCCAAGCGCCGCACCATCTTTGAGGTCCCCGTCGACCTGCGGCTCGCCGAGGGCTTCCGCCGCAGCGTCATCGAGCACCTGCGCGCCATCGGCTACGGACGACGTGAGAGCTATGCGACCGTGGCCGCCGCGATCGGCAACCCGAAAGCCGTGCGGGCGGTCGGAACGGCCTGCGCCCACAATCCGCTGCCGGTGGTGATCCCCTGTCATCGGGTCGTGCGCTCGGACGGCTCGACGGGTCAATACGTCGGCGGCCCGCTGGCCAAGTCGACGCTGCTGGATCTCGAGGCGGCCTGATACGGGAATGAATCCGCGGCCGCGGCGGTAGAACAAGGACATGAAACTCAACGACGCGGCGCGTGAACTCATTGGTGAAGGTACCGACGCAACGCTGGTCACCATCAACCCCGACGGCAGCCCTCAGGCGACCGTTGTGTGGATGGCGTTGGAGTCCACCCCCGACGGCGACGAGCTCGTCGCCGCACATCTCGCCGAATACCAGAAGACCCGCAACATCCGCCGTGACCCCCGCGTGGCAGTCACCATCCTGTCCACCAGGCACCCGCTCCAGCAGACGCCCTACCTGACCATCACCGGTACCGCCCGCATCGAGGAGGGCGGCGCCCCCGCGCTGCTCAAGAAGCTGGCCAAGGCGATGCTGGGCAGCGACGAGCATTTCCCGCCGCCGAACGCCCCCGAAGGACTGCTGACCCGCGTCCGGATCGAGAAGGTCGGCGGGTTCGGTCCAGGGACGCCCTGACGGCCAACCCGCTGTAACACGTTTCAGTTTGTGCCATCATTCGGTGATGCGCCGCTGCTTTGTGTTGCTCATCGCCGTGCTCGCGGCCGTCGCGGGCTTCATCGCCCCGCCCGCATCGGCCGAGGGCTCCCCGATCGGCAATCTGGGTGAGACGCTGCGCGTCGAGTACAAGGGGATCGTCGCCGACGTCACGGTGCACGACGTCATTCCCACCGATCCCCCGCCGGGCTATCACCCGACCGGCTCACCGCGGTGGATCAACGAAGGCGGTCCGTGGAAAGCCCTGATCACCATCCACACCATCCAGGCACCGACCCCGTATGCGATGGCCCTGGCGTTTTCGTTCAACGGAGTGACGCCGTACGCCGACGCGTACGCACCCAAGAACACCGACGCACCCGACGCACTGCAGAACGCGCTGGTGAACGCCCCGCCGGGGGCGACGGTCAACGGCGCCGTCTACTGGCAGGTCTATCGCGCCCTCGTGACGAACGTCGTGCTGCTGGACCCGAAGTCCGGAGAGCACCTGGCCCAGTGGAACATCTGGCAGCCGGGAGCACCGCTACCGTAAAGCCGTGACCGTTGACGTCACCACGGCCGTCGAGGCGGATCTGCCCGAACTCGCTGACGTCGCCGCACGCACCTTTCCGCTCGCCTGTCCCCCGTCGGTGACGCGGGAGAACATCGCCGCGTTCATCGACGAGAACCTGTCGGAGTCGCGCTTCCGCGAATATATGGCCGACGCCGACCGCGTGGTGCTGGCGGCGCGCGAACACGCACGAATCGTGGGCTACCTCATGCTGATTCGCGGGGTTCCCGACGACGACGACGTTCAACACGCGGTCACGCTGCGCCCGGCCGTCGAGCTGTCGAAGATGTACGTGCTGCCCGACAGTCACGGCGCCGGCGTCTCCGCCGCGCTGATGACCGCCGCGCTGCAGCGCGCCACCGAGATGGATGCCAAGTGCGTCTGGCTGGGCGTCAACCAGCGAAACGAACGGGCGCAACGCTTTTACGCCAAACACGGCTTTACCATCAACGGCACCAAGACTTTTCGGCTCGGCGCAGGCATCGAGAACGACTACGTGATGGTGCGCCCGCTTTGAGGCGGGGCGCCGAGCGCGCAGTCTGGTACGCGCGGCGCCCCATTTTGTGTACAAGGCTGCACGCTCGCCGGCGATTTAGCGCTGACCCGCCGCGGTCAAAGCCAGCAGGCGCGACGTTGCACGCAGGTACTTCTTTCGGAAGCCGCCGGCCAGCATCTCGTCGGAAAAGATGGTGTCCAGCTTCGCGCCCGAGGCCACTACCGGGATGCCGGCGTCATAAAGCCGGTCGGTCAACGACACGAGCCGCAGCGCGACGTTCTGGTCGTCGATCGGACGCACGCCGGTGATGAACACCGCCGTCACGCCCTCGATCAACGTCAGATAGCGCGACGGATGCATCGTCGCCAGATGACGACACAGCGCGTCGAAGTCGTCGAGCGTTGCACCCGGCACCTCGGCGGCGCGAGCGGCGACCTCCTCATCGCTGGGCGGTACCGGCGCCGGCGGCAGATCGCGATGCCGATAGTCAGGACCCTCGATGCGCACGGTGGTGAAAATCGAAGCGAGCGTGTGGATTTCACGCAGAAAATCCTGCGCCGCGAAGCGGCCCTCCCCCAGCTGCTCCGGAAGCGTGTTCGACGTCGCCGCCACCGACACCCCACGCTCCACCAATTGCGACAACAGCCGGGAAATCAGCGTGGTGTTGCCGGGGTCGTCGAGCTCGAACTCGTCGATGCACACGACCACGTAGTCGGCGAGCAGTTCGATGCATTCGACGAAGCCGAAGACCCCGGCCAATTGCGTCAGCTCGCCGAATGTCGCGAAGGCCGCGGGCGCGGCACCGGCCGCACAAACCGAGTAGTACGACGACGCCAGCAAGTGCGTCTTGCCGACACCGAACCCCCCGTCGAGGTACAGCCCCACGCCCGGCAACACCGCACGCCTGCCGAACACCTTCTTCTTCCCGGCCCGCCGCGCCACGGCCTGCTCGCAGAACTGCCGGCACGACTGCACGGCCGCCGCCTGCGACGGCTCGGCCGGATCCGGCCTGTATGTGTCGAAGCTGACGTCGGAAAATGTCGGCGGCGGTATCAGCTGGGCGATGAGTCGCTCGGGCGTGACGCTGGGATGCCGATCGACCAGATGCGCCACACCGCCGGACCCGTGCATGGCTGCACCATAGTGGCGTGCTGGAATTCTGCGTATGCCCCAGGACGGTGCCGGGATCGAGCTCACACTGCTAGGACCGGTCGACGACGTCGATGACGCCCGGCTGACCGACTTCTACGCCTACCCCGACGACCTGCAGTCCTGCTGGGTGCGCGGCAACATGATCACCAGCCTCGACGGCGGGGCCACCGATGACGGGAAGGCCGGCGGGCTGGCCGGGGCGGGCGACCGCGCCGTGTTCTCGTTGATGCGCCATGCCGCCGACGTCATCCTGGTCGGCGCCTCCACCGTGCGCATCGAGAACTACTCCGGCGCCCAGCTTCCCGTCTCTGCTCGCCAGGCCCGCCAGCGCCGCGGACAGGCCGAGGTGCCGCCGATCGCCGTCATCACCCGGTCGGGAAACATCGATCCGAATGCCCTGCTGTTCACCCGCACCGAGGTACCGCCGCTGATCCTGACCACCAGCCGGTTCCAAGACGACGCGCGCCGACGGCTCGGCTCTGTGGCCGAGGTCATCGACGCGTCGGCTTCGGAACCCGACTCCGTCGACTCCGCGACCGTCCTGAAAATCCTGGCCGACCGCGGTCTTTACCGTGTGCTCACCGAGGGCGGCCCGTTGTTCCTCGGCACGCTGATCGAAGACGGCCTTCTCGACGAGCTGTGCCTGACCATCGCGCCGATCCTGGTCGGCGGCGGCTCCAAACGCATCGTGACGGGAATGGGCAACGTGCACACCACGATGCGGCGCACCCACTTGCTGACCGACGACGACGGCTACCTGTACAGCCGCTACGTCAAAGCCGGGTAGAAAACAATCGGTACCGTGGTCGGCATGCGTCGGCGTCGTCAGCTCGCAAAGGCCCTGAGCCTGGCAACTGTATTGGCGCTCGCCACTGCCTGCACGCCAGGCCTGGCCGCCAACCCGCGCTACGCCACCGACTCGGGCGCCGGCCCACAGGGACAGCCGCAGACCACCAAGGCGCCGTCCGGCCCGCCGCCGATCGAGGCGCCGAAGCAAGACCTGTCCTGGCGCGATTGCACATCGCGAGTGTTCAGCGACGCGGCCGTCCAGCCGCTCCCCGGCGTCAAGCTCGACTGTGCCAGCTACGACGCCGACCTCGACCCCATCAGCGGTGCGACCGGAACCGTGAGCATCGGCGTGGTGCGCGCCAAGGGACCGCAGACCCCGGAGGACGCCGGGCCGCTCGTGATGACCACGGGATCGGACCTGCCGTCGTCGACACAGCTGCCGGTGTGGCTCTCCCGCGCGGGCGCCGACGTGCTCAAGACCCACCCGATCGTGGCGGTCGACCGACGCGGCACAGGCATGTCGGGCGCGCTGGACTGCCGCGACCTCTATGACCGCCAGCGGATGCTCGACCAGGCGCAGTTCCAGTCCGGCGACGACCCCGTCGCCAACTTGGGCGCAATCGCGCAGACGGCCACGACCAGCTGCACCGACACCATCGCACCCGGCGACTCGGCGTACGACAACGCGCATGCGGCCGAGGACATCGAACGGCTGCGCAGCACCTGGGACGTGCCGACCTTGGCGCTGCTGGGCATCGGCAACGGCGCGCAGATCGCGCTGGCCTACGCCGGATCGCACCCCAACAAGGTGGCGCGGCTGATGCTCGACTCGCCGCTGCCGCTGGGCATCGCCGCCGAGGCAGCGATGGAGCAGCGCGTCAAGGGTGAGCAGACGTCGCTGGACGCCTGGGCCGCACAGTGCGCGGCCGCCAACTGCCCGCTGGCGCCCGACCCGAAGGCGGCGATCGACTCGCTGCTGGCCGCCGCGCGAGACGGCCGCGGCCCGGCCGGCGCTTCGGTCGCAGCGGTCGCCGACGCGATCGCCACCACGCTGGCCTACCCGCGCGGTGACCGCAACGACCTCGCCACCGCCGTCGCCGCGGCCAGATCCGGCAATGCCAACGAGATGACCAACCTGATCACCGCCGCGGAGAACCTGCGCCAGACCGACGGCCAATTCGTCAACGGCTGCAGCGATTCACTGAACCGGCCGACTCCGGACCGGGTCCGCGAGCTGGTGGTCGCGTGGGACAAGCTCTACCCGCAGTTCGGCGCCGTCGGCGCGCTCAGTCTGGTCAAATGCCTGAGCTGGCCGAGCGGATCGGCGCCGCAGGACCCCAAGAACCTGAAGATCCCCGTCCTGCTGCTGGGTGTGCAGAACGATCCGATCGTCGGCAACGAGGGCGTCGCCGCCGTCGCCGCGACGGTGATCAACGCGGGCACCTCAAGTAAGCGGGTGATGTGGCAGGGCATCGGGCACGGCGCCAGCATCTACTCCGCTTGCGCGCTGCCGCCGATCATCGGCTACCTGGACAGCGGCAACGTGCCTGCCACCGACACGTACTGCCCGGCCTGACGCCAGCGCCTCGCGCGCTCGGTGTACGGTGCGCTGGTGGCGGCACCAGACTCCATTCGTACCGGCCTGCTCAACTTGTTCGCACCCCGCACAGCGCCTCCTAGCTTGGCAATGGTGCTGCGGTCGATTCTGTGGCCGTTGGCGATTTTGTTCATCATTCATCGCAGCTATGTCTTGGCCACCAACGGCTACATCACCGATGACTACGGGCCCGTGTACCGCGCCGTCATCAATTTGAAAATGGGCTGGGACATCTACAACGAGCACTTCGACCACGTAGACCCGCACTATCTGTACCCGCCCGGCGGCACGCTGCTGATGGCGCCGTTCGGGTACCTGCCCGTCGACGCGTCGAGGTATTGGTTCATCACGTTCAACACGATTGCGATCGTGATCGCCGCCTACCTGCTGGTGCGACTGTTCAACTACGGCTTCAGTTCGGTGGCTTTGCCCGCTCTGCTCGTCGCGATGTTCTCCACCGAAAGCGTCATCAACACACTGGTTTTCGGCAACATCAACGGCTGCATCCTGCTGCTGGAGGTGTTGTTCTTCCGCTGGCTGCTCGACGGCAAGGTCAGCCACCAGTGGTGGGCCGGGGTCGCGATCGGGCTCTCGCTGGTGGTCAAGCCGCTACTGGGGCCACTGCTGCTACTGCCGCTGCTGAATCGGCAGTGGCGAGCTTTGGTTACGGCATTCGCCGTACCGCTGGTGTTCAATCTGGTGGCAGTACTCAGCCCCGTGGCGAGGTTCCGGGTGAAGGATCCGATGAACTTCGTCACCGGCACGCTGCCGTACATCTTCACGATCCGCGACTACTTCAACAGTTCGATTCAGGGCAACGGCGTCTACTACGGCCTGCCGATGTGGTTGATTCTGTTGCTGCGCATTGCCTTTGCGGCGTTGGCGATCGCCAGCCTGTGGTTGTTGTACCGCTATTACCGTACCCGCGACCCGTTGTTCTGGATGGCGACATCGTCCGGCGTGCTGTTGATCGCGTCGTATCTGGTGCTGTCGCTGGGCCAGGGCTACTACTCGATGATGTTGTTCCCGTTCTTGATGACGGTGGTGCTTCGCAACTCGGTGATCCGCAATTGGCCGGCGTGGCTGGCGATCTACGGGTTCATGAGTGCGGACCGGTGGCTGCTCGGACACTGGCCGACGACGGGCCGCTTCCTGGAGTACATGAAGTTCACCTACGGCTGGTGCCTGATGCTCGTGGTCGTGTTCTGCGTGCTCTATTTCCGCTACCTGGATGCCAAGGCCGACGGACGGCTCGACGATGGCATCGACCCGTTGTGGATGAAAGACGCGGAGCAAAAGGACGTCGCTCCGGCGTGAGCACTGCCGATGGACTGGGCAGGACGGCGGCGCGACGCTAGCGTGGACGTATGACGACTCCAGCCCCCAAGCTGCAACTCACCGACGACGAGTGGCGCAAGAAGCTGACCCCCGAGGAGTTCGCGGTACTGCGCCAGGCCGGCACCGAGCGGCCGTTCACCGGCGAATACACCGACACCAAGACGGAAGGTGTCTACGAATGTCGCGCCTGCGGCGCCGAGCTGTTCCGTAGCAGCGAGAAGTTCGAATCCCATTGCGGCTGGCCGTCGTTCTTCGATCCGGCCGACTCGGACGCGGTGATCCTGCGGACCGACGACTCGCTGGGCATGCACCGCGTCGAGGTGCTGTGCGCCAACTGCCACAGCCACCTCGGACACGTCTTCGAGGGTGAGGGCTACCCGACGCCGACTGATCAGCGGTACTGCATCAACTCAATCTCGCTGCGGCTGGTGCCCTCGTAGCCGACGACAGCATCTCGAACATCTCGTCAGCGGTGATCGGCGGACTGTAGTAGTACCCCTGCGCGACGTCGCAGCCGTACTCACGCAACCTCGCGATCGTCACCGCATCCTCAACGCCCTCGGCGACGGTCATCACGCCCAAGACATGCGCAAGATCGATGACCGCGTGGACGATCGCGGCGGCACGCCAGTCGACGAGAACCGGCGCGATGAACTGGCGATCGAGCTTGACTTCGTCTATGGGCAGGTCGTGCAGATAGCTCAATGCCGAGTAGCCACTGCCGAAATCGTCGATCGCGACCCGAATTCCGTGATGCCGCAACCGTTCAAGCACCCGTCGGGTCCTGTCCATGTTGTCGGCCAGCACGTCTTCGGTCATCTCCAGCGTCAGCGCATCCGTGCTCAAGTTGCGGCGGCCGAGCGCACTCAGGATCTGCTTCGGCAAGTCGAGATCGCCCAGCGACGGGGCGAAGACGTTGACAGCGATCGGCACACCTACAGCTCGCGAATTCCATTGGGCCGCATCATCAACGGCCCGGGCTAGCACGAATTCGGTGACGGAGCGCATCAGGCCGTGCTCACGAACCAGGGGCAGGAAGTGGTCGGGGCTCAGAAGACCTCGTTCCGGATGTGGCCACCGAACCAGTGCTTCGACGCCGACGATTCGCTCGTCGCGCAGATCGAACTTCGGTTGGTAAACCAAGCTCAAGCCACCGTTGTCAATGGCGTGGCGCAGCTGGCCCAGCAGCCGCACCGCCGTCGCCGCGCCGTTACCGTACGTCCGCCTGGCCACATCGATTTCGTTCGGATCGACGAGATACATGTCCGGGCTGAAGCTGTGCACCCCGCTGGCCCGCGAGCGTTTCGCCGAATACATCGCGACGTCAGCCTGTTTCATCAGCCCGTCAGCCGACACGTCGCGGTCGTCGGAGGGCACCACAGCGAGTCCGATGCTGGGCCGCACCAAAATGTCGTGCCCGTCGATGAAGAACGGTTCGTCGAAGGCCTGCACCACCCGCTGCGCGACCCGGCGCGAATGGTCGGCCGGGCCCTCCATCAAGACGGCGAACTCGTCGCCGCCCAACCGCGCGACGGTGTCACCCGTCCGCACACAACCGAGAATCCGCTCCGCCGCCTGCACCAGCAGCGAGTCTCCAGCGGGATGCCCAAGGCTGTCGTTGACCAGTTTGAAATCGTCGAGATCCATGGACAGCACCGCCACCGACTGCTTGTCCCGCTGATGCAATTGCATCGCGTGCGTCAAACGGTCGCGGAACAGCGCGCGGTTCGCAAGGCCGGTAAGCGGATCGCGTAAAGCCTGATCGGCCGTCATCGCCAATAGCCGCCGGTTTTCCGAAACGGCGATGAACTGCCGCGCCAGCACAACCGATATCAGCAAGACCGACGACACGATGATGGGAGCGAATCCCGGCCTGCGGAGGATGGCGCTTGTGCACGCCGCCGTCGCCAACACGACCGGTAGGTAGGGCAACCACACCGACACCTGTGCCGGGACCGTCCGGGTTTGCACCCCGGTCGGTGCTGCCCCTCGGCTGATCAAGGCGGCTATTCCGAAGGCCAACAACGCCGCGGCTCGGCCGATGTCAACGAAAACGCCTCTGTCGAAGAGGCTGTGGGCCGTCAGATAGACAAATGCACCGCCCGTCAACGCATTTACGATGATTCCTGCGGTCAGCAGTATCAACGTCGCGCGTTGGTCCGTTCGGGCGCGAGCCAACACAAGTAGCGCCACGGTGATGATGCAGATGCCGGTTACGAGATATGCCACCGACACCCACAGCGCGGACCGGCCACCTGCTTGCGACTCGTAGACATCGTGCAGCACTGCAACCCAAGCCACTTCGAACAGAGCAATGGCGACGATCAGGCCGTCGAACAGGATGCGGATCCGAGAGTGACCCGAGAATCCGCCGGGAAACAGCACCAGCGCCACGCAGGCTGTGATCTTGAAGACGAGAAAGGGAACGTCCGCCGCGGACGGAAAAGGCCTGTGTTCCATCCCGGCAAACACGTGGTAGGAAGCCGAGATTGCCGCGCCGACGGCGTAACCCGCGAGCCCTACGGTGAGCCAGATCCACGCGCGGCGCCGGCGCCCACTTTCCGACCGCGCGGCCAATCCCGCGCATACGGCCGAGAACACCGTAACGGCGACCATGCCAACGGAGTCCGCGGTCTGGACAGTCCATTGGCCGCCCCAGCCGCCGACGAGCCACGCGGACCACGCGACGGCTGCAGTCGTGGCGAGACCCATCGCCAACGAGAACTTCGGCACCGGTCAGAGGCTAGCAACAATCTCGTCGCCGATTGCGCAGTCAAACATATCCGCGGCCGTGTTGACCGACGCAGTAGCAAACGCCTACGGCAGCTTTGCGACGAGCTCCTCCACGCCGACGCGCGGGCCGGTAAAGAACGGCGTCTCCTCGCGGACGTGCCGGCGGGCGTCGGTAGCACGCAAGTCGCGCATCAGGTCGACGATCCGGTGCAATTCTGGCGACTCGAACGCCAGGATCCACTCGTAGTCGCCGAGCGCGAAAGCCGGCACGGTGTTGGCTCGCACGTCCTTGTAACCGCGGGCGGCCATCCCGTGCTCGGCGAGCATTCGCCGCCGCTCGTCGTCGGGCAGCAGGTACCAGTCCAGCGACCGGACGAACGGATACACACAGATGTAGGCGCCGGGCTCCTCGCCGGCCAGAAACGCCGGGATGTGGCTCTTGTTGAATTCGGCCGGACGATGCAGCGCCACATTGCTCCACACCGGAGTCGTCGCGCGGCCCAGCGTCGTCGTGCGGCGGAAGTCCGAATACGTGGCCTGCAACGCCTCGACTGTCTCGGCGTGCGTCCACATCATGAAGTCCGCGTCGGCCCGCAGTCCCGCGACGTCGTATAGCCCGCGCACGACGACGCCGCTGTCTTCCTGTTGTTTGAGGAAGGTCGCGGTCTCGTCGGCCACCTTTTCCCTGGCGGCTCGCTCGTCGCCAAGCGCTCCCGGCCGCACAGCGAACACCGAGAACATCAGGTACCGAATAGTGGCGTTGATGGCGTCGTAATCGAGCTTGGACATATCACCATCGTGCCACGCCGGACACCACCACCGCCGCTGCCGCCCGTGCCGCCGCGGCTACACAAGCGGGCACCCCGATGCCGTCCAGATAACCGCCGGCGACCGCCAGCGTCGGCGGCAGACCGGCCCGCAGCTCGGCAACCAGGTCACCGTGCCCGGGCCCGTATTGCGGCATGGCGTCGATCCACCGCGCCACATGGCAATCGACCGGTTCGACCGCCACGCCGAACAGCGTCGCGAGGTCCTGCGCCGACCACGCCAACAGGTCCTCGTCGCCAGCGCTGCGCGCCAAGTCGTCACCGAATCGCCCGAACGACAGCCGCACCAGCTCGGCGTTGCCGCGCCGCCCCCATTTGCGGGACGACAGCGTAATCGCTTTGGCGCGCAACCGTTCTCCGTGGGCCACCAGTACGCCGGACTGGTCTGGCAGCGGTGTGCCGCCGGGTAATGCCAGCGCCACGACGGCAGCCGATGCCACCGCGATGCGCCGCGCAGCGGCCGCGGTCCTCGGCGCGACGCCGTCGACGAGCCTTGGCAATGCGGGTGCGGGGACGGCCAGCACGACGGCGTCGGCACGCCAGCGGCCGCCCTCGTCGTCGATCAGCTCCCAGCCACGCGCGGCGCGGTCGACCCGCTGGACGGCCACCTGGGCCCACCGGATGTCGGCGCGCCGGATGAGCTCGTTGACCAGAACCGCGTATCCGCCGTCGACCGCGCCGAAGACGGAGCCGGTGATCGGCGGTGGCAGCGCCTCGCGCACGGCGTCGGTCAGGCTGGGCGCACCGCGGTCCAGCGCCATGGCCAGCGTCGGGGCGGCAGAGCGCACGCCGATGGACGCTGACGATCCGGCGTATACGCCCGTGAGCAGCGGGTCGACCGAACGTGTCACGACCTGCTGACCAAACCGGTCCCCGACCAGTTCCGCGACCGTGGGGTCGGCTCCTGGGCGCCATCGCAGCGGGCGGGTTCGTTCGTCGACCATCTGCGCGATCGTCGCGTCGTCGACCAATCCGGCCAGCGCCGACGGGTTCGCCGGGATGCCCTGCACGGTGTCCTTCGGCAGCGGGTGAAACCGGCTTTGGCTGTAGATCAGCGGCCGCGCGCCGGTGGTGCCGATCTGCTTGCCGGCAAGGCCCAGTTCGGCCAGCAGCGCGGGCACCTCCGGCCGCCGCGCGACGAACGCCTCCGCGCCGACGTCCAACGGCTGCCCGCCCACCCGCTCGGTGCGCAACACTCCGCCCAGCCGATCCGCGGGGTCGAACACCGTGATCGACGCGTCCGGGCCCGCAGCGACGCGTAACCGGTACGCGGCGACTAGGCCCGAAATGCCGCCGCCGACAACGCAATACGTTGCACTCACAGGCTGTGCACCAGTGCGACGACGTCGGTGATGACACCGGGATCGGTGCTGGGCAGCACCCCATGGCCGAGGTTGAACACATGACCGACCGCTCCGGCGTCAACCGCGCGACGGCCGTCCTCCACGACACCGCGGACCGCGCGTTCGACCACCGGCCAGCCCGCGAGCAACACCACGGGGTCGAGGTTGCCCTGCAGCGCGGTGCCAGGCTCCACGCGCGCAGCGGCGTCGGTCAGCGACGTCCGCCAGTCCACGCCCACGACGGTCGCGCCGGCCTGCGACATCGCGCCAAGAAGTTCGGCGGTACCCACACCGAAATGGGTCATCGGGACGCCCTCGCCGGACAGCGTCTGGAACACCCGTGCGCTGTGCGGCAGCACGGACGTGCGGTAGTCGGCCAGCGACAGTGTCCCTGCCCATGAATCGAAAACCTGGATCGCATCCACACCGGCCGCCACCTGCGTCTGCAGGAACGCGATCGTGACGTCGGTCAGCGTCGTCATCAGCGCGTGCCAGGTGTCGGGCTCGCCGAGCATCATCGCCTTGGTGCGCTCGTGGTGGCGGCTCGGGCCGCCCTCGACGAGGTAGGACGCCAGCGTGAACGGAGCACCCGCGAACCCGATGAGCGGAACGTTCCCCAGTTCGGACACGAGCGACCTGACGGCCTCGGCGACCGGCGCAACCTGTTGCTGCTCAAGAGGTTTCATCGCCTTCACGTCGGCGGTGGTGCGCACCGGATGGTCGATGACGGGGCCGACGTCGGGCACGATGTCGAGCTTGATGCCCGACGCGCGCAGCGGCACCACGATGTCGGAGAACAAGATGGCGGCATCCACGCCGTGCCTGCGCACCGGCTGCAGCGTGATCTCGGTGATCAACTCGGCATCGAAGCATGCCTGCATCATGGTGTTCTTGGCCCGCAGCGCCCGGTACTCGGGCAGCGAGCGCCCGGCCTGCCGCATGAACCACACCGGCACGCGATTGGGTTTGCGGCCGCCTGCCGCGGCAAGGTACGGCGACTCGGGCAGCTCACGACGGGTGTTCATCGGCTCTAATGCTGCCATGACCGCCGAGTCGGGCTCCTACGCCTCGGCGGTCACCAGGTTGGGCGGCCACGGCCGCGGCGTGATGCACCGCGGAACGCCTTGTGGACTGCCCGCCGGGGCGTTGTCCCAGTCGAATTCGACGTTGCGCCAGTCGGCGGGCGAAACGAACGATGCGCGCAGGCATTTGAACTTCGCGGACGAGAACGTGGACTTTTCGCTTGCGAAGGCGGCACCGCGAAACGAGACATACTCGCCCGCGAATCGGACGTCGTCGAAGGACACGCTCTTGCCGCCGAACGCGGCTTCGTCGAACGACGTGTAGCGGGCCGCGAATGTGGCGCCGTCGAATGTGGTCACCGCGGATTCGAATTTCGCACCGTCGAACAAGACCGTCTCGGCGGTGAATATGGCGTCGTCGAACGAGGTGTTCTGGTCGGTGAACGTCGCGCCGCCGAAGGAAACATGCCGGCCGCCGAAACGGGCCCCGTCGAAGGCGGCGTCCTCGAACAGCACGCCGGTGAAGTCGAAGTCGTTTGCAGACCAGCTGGTGTCGGCGCCGCGCCGCAGGTGACGCGCGATTGCCCGGACGATCGTCTTGCGGACTTCGCGGTCGTTCTGGCGTATCGCCTGACGGCGCTGCTCCTCGATATTGGTGGCCGGCGGGGTCGCCGACCATGTGGTGGTCGAGACGAATTCACTGAGATGGCTGCTGCCGAAGTCCGGGTCGTACGGCAGCCGAAGGTAGCCGCACAGCACGTCGATGCACTGCTGGCGGTGGGCAAACGTGGTGCTTTCATCCGCAACGGCCGCCATCCCGTACACCCCGCCGATGCGCACAGCCACGTCCGAATCGCCGAGCTGGGCCGACGCGGCGCCGAACCGCTGCGCGAAACGTGCTCTCTCCGAGTCCTTTTGGCGCCGGAACACCAACACGAGTGCGACCGCGATGACCGCACCCGCAATGGCTGGCGTTGCGGCCCTGACCACGTCAAGCGCGTTCGGCTCCGCCGGATGCTTGAAGAGGTCGCCGCTGACGGCCCACGTCGCCAGCACGGCCAGGCCGACACCGAGCACGGCAGCTGCCACCACGGATAGGAACAACGGAATGCGGGCAGTGTGCCGCCGCGAGGCGGTGAGTGTGCTACGAAAACCGCGCCCTAGCGTTTGGGCGGGCCTGAACATCCACGCGACCAGGCCGCCGGCGACGGCTGCCACCACGATGGCAGCCACCACGCGCAGCGGCACAGAACCCGCAAATTTCAGCCCAGGCCGGTCGGCGATGACGGGTCGGCCGAGCACCCAGAATGTCGCCCATCCGGCCGCCACGGCGACCGCGAGGACCAGAAATGCGACCACCACAGGTGGGATGTTTCGCAGCAGCCTGGGACGCCGGTGTGCAGGATCGGCCTGGATCTGCGGTTTTTCTGGCTGTTCGTCGCGGTTGGGCCGGGCAATTTCGGAGATCGCATCCGCCACCCGTTCGGCCATGATCACATCGTCTCATTCCCGCTATACCCGTCGGGCCGGAAAATCGGCGCGCCTGCGCACAGGCCAGGCCAAATGGTCTAGCGTCAATCGGCATGACCACCGCCGAACCGGCTCAGTTCCGTGAAGCGGTGGCGGCGATGAATGCCACCACCGTGCGACCGGAAATCGAGCTGGGTCCGATCCGCCCGCCGCAGCGGCTGGCGCCGTATAGCTACGCACTCGGCGCCGAGGTTCGGCACGCCGAAACGGCCATCGTCCCGGAGCGGTCGGAGGGCGACGCGTTCGGCCGGCTGATCCTGCTGCACGATCCCGAGGGCGCCGAGGCGTGGGACGGCACGATGCGGCTGGTCGCCTACATTCAGGCCGATCTCGACTCCAGTGAGGCGGTCGACCCGCTGCTGCCGGAGGTGGCGTGGAGTTGGCTCGTCGAGGCGTTGGAGTCGCGTGCCGAGCACGTCACCGCGCTGGGCGGCACCGTCACCGCGACGACGTCGGTCCGCTACGGCGACATCTCGGGCCCGCCGCGGGCTCACCAGCTCGAGTTGAGGGCGTCCTGGACGGCCACGAGTCTGGATTTGGGCCCGCATGTGCAGGCCTTCTGCGAGGTGCTCGAGCACGCCGCAGGCCTGCCCCCCACCGGGGTCACCGATCTGAGCTCCCGGACGCGCGCCTGACGATGGCCGAGTCGGTGGAGGCTGGCTTCAGCGCGGACTCCAACGGCGACGAGTCTCAAGAGCCAGAAGCCACCCCCCTGCTGGCGCCCCGCGACGGCGTCCCTGAACTGGCCATCAGCACCGGCGAAATCGCCAGGGCCGCAGAGCTTTTGGCGTCAGGGACCGGCCCGTTCGCAGTGGACGCGGAACGCGCGTCCGGTTTTCGGTACTCGAGCCGCGCGTATTTGGTGCAGATTCGCCGCGCCGGCGCGGGCACGGTGCTCATCGACCCGGTGAACCACGGCCGTGACCCGGTGACGACGCTTGCGCCCGTGGCGGAGGTGCTGACCACCGACGAGTGGGTGCTGCACGCAGCCGATCAGGACCTGCCGTGTCTGGCCGAGATCGGTATGAAGCCGACGAAGCTGTACGACACAGAGTTGGCGGGCCGGCTGGCCGGCTACGACAGGGTGAACCTGGCCGCGATGGTGCAGCGGCTGCTGGGCCTGCAGCTGACGAAGGGACACGGCGCGGCGGACTGGTCGAAGCGCCCACTGCCCCACGACTGGCTGAACTATGCGGCGTTGGATGTGGAGGTGCTGCTCGATTTGCGCCACGCGATCGCCGCGGTGCTCGAGGAGCAGGGCAAAACCGATTGGGCCGCACAGGAATTCGAGTATCTACGAACTTACGAGGCGACGCCGACGCGGCGGGATCGATGGCGTCGCACGTCGGGTATCCACAAGGTGCGCAACCCGCAGGCGCTTGCGGCGGTGCGGGAGCTGTGGCAGACGCGCGATCAGATCGCCCGCCGCCGCGACATCGCGCCCGGCCGCATCCTGCCCGACTCCGCGATCATCAACGCGGCGACGGTCAATCCCGACACCGTCGAGAAGCTGACCGCGCTGCCCGTGTTCGGCGGGAATCGTCAGCGCCGCAGCGCGCAGGTGTGGCTGGACGCGCTGGCCCGGGCGCGAACGGCAGACCCGCCGCAGGCGCAGGAGCCGTCGAACGGCCCGCCGCCCGCATCGCGGTGGGCCCGGCGTAAACCGGAAGCGGCGGTACGGCTCGATGCGGCCCGGGCAGCGTTAGCCGAACTGTCGCAACGGGTTTCGGTGCCAGCCGAGAACATCGTCTCGCCAGAGGTGGTCCGGCGGCTCATGTGGGACTGGCAGCCGGTCGAGGACATCGCCGCGGCCGTCGAGGAATTCCTGCGCGACGCGCAGGTGCGGCTGTGGCAGCGCGAGCTCGTCGTCCCGGTGCTAGCGGAGGCCCTTTCTACCGCCGAGCAGACGTAAAAGTCCCCGACACGCCGCGGTTTTGGGTCCTTTTGCGTCTGCTCGCGCGGGTTAGCCGGAGCGCTGGCAGAACCGCAGCATGTTGCCGAACGGGTCGATGACGTCGACGGTCGGACCGCCCGGCGCGTCATATTCGATGCCCGGCCGTGAATACCCGTGCTGCTGGTCGATGAGTTCGCGGTGCAGCGCCTCGATATCGCTGACCGGAATCCACACCGCGGTGTTGGGACTGCCGTCGCCGTAGTGCTCTGACAGATGCAGCACCGCCTCCGACCGGCTGACCTGGATGTAGACCGGGAAATCGGGTTCGAAGCGATGCTCCCAGTCGTTGTGAAAGCCCAGGTAGCCGCAGTAGAAGTCCAGGGCACGGTCCGTGTCGAAGATCCGCAGAATCGGCACGGGAGGGCCGATGCGGACGTCGGTCATCAGTCGAGATGCTCGCTGACTTCGCGCTCGGCGACGGGTGCGCCCTGCGCGGCGACCCAGCCAGTGATCTGGCGGGCGATGTTGCGGTCGGTCAGGCCGACGTCGGAGAGCACCTCGCCGCGCGAGGCCTGCGCGAAGAATTCCTGTGGCAACCCGACATCGCGGCACGGCACGTCGATTTCGGCGCGCCGCAGCGCCGCCGACACCGCCGATCCGACACCGCCTGCCACGCCGTTGTCCTCAACCGTGACGACGAGCTTGTGCGCCCGCGCCAACTCGCCGATCCCGTCTGGCACCGGCAACACCCATCGCGGGTCGACCACGGTGACGCCGATGCCCTGGTTGCGCAGCCGCTCGGCGACCGCCAGCGCCATCGACGCGAAAGGTCCGACGGCCACCAGGAGCACGTCGTCGGACAGGCCGTCGGCCGGGACCGCGAGCACGTCGACTCCCCCGCGTCGCTCCAGGGCCGGAACGTCTTCGCCCACATCGCCTTTCGGGAAGCGAATGGCGGTGGGACCGTCGTTGACGTCGAGCGCTTCGCCGAGTTCCTCGCGCAGCCGCGCACCGTCGCGCGGCGCGGCGACCCGCATGCCGGGCACGATGCCCAGCATCGACAGATCCCACATGCCGTTGTGGCTTGCGCCGTCGGGGCCGGTGACACCCGACCGGTCGAGCACCATCGTCACGGGCAGCTTGTGCAGCGCGACGTCCATCATCACCTGGTCGAACGCCCGGTTCAGGAACGTCGAGTAGATGGCGACGACGGGGTGCATGCCGCCCATCGCCAGCCCGGCTGCCGACGTCATCGCATGCTGCTCGGCGATGCCGACGTCGAAGAATCGATCGGGGAACCGCTGGCGGAAGGCGCTCAGCCCCGTCGGGCCGGGCATCGCGGCCGTGATCGCCACGATGTCGCGGCGCTTGGCGGCGAACCGGATCAGCGCCTCGGAGAACGCCGACGTCCAGCCGGGGCCGGGCACCGATGTGGCCAGCCCGGTCTCGGGGTCGATCACGCCGCAGGAGTGCATCTGGTCGGCTTCGTCGTTCTCGGCGGGCGGATAGCCCATGCCCTTGCGGGTCACCACATGCACGATCACCGGGGCGTTGAAGCCCCTCGCGTGACGGAGCGCGCTCTCCACTGCGTGCTCGTCGTGGCCGTCGATCGGGCCGACATATTTCAGGCCGAGGTCGGTGAACATCACCTGCGGTGACAGGGCGTCCTTGATGCCCGCCTTGATGGAGTGCATGCACTGGTAGCAGAGCTCGCCGATGAGCGGCACTCCGCGGACCACCCTGCGGCCTTCGTCGAGCACCTTCTCGTAGCCGGGCTGCAGCCGCAGTCCTGCCAGGTGTTCGGCGAACCCGCCGATCGTGGGCGCATAGCTGCGGCCGTTGTCGTTGACGACGATGATGACCGGCCGGCGCGCCGCGGCGATGTTGTTCAGCGCCTCCCAGCACATGCCGCCGGTCAGCGCGCCGTCGCCGACGACGGCCACGACGTGGCGGTTGCGGTGCCCGGACAGCTCGAATGCCTTGGCCAGCCCGTCGGCGTACGACAGCGCCGAGCTGGCATGGCTGGACTCGACCCAGTCGTGCTCGCTCTCGTCGCGCGACGGATAACCCGACAGCCCGTTCTTCTTGCGCAGCGTGTCAAAATCCAGCGATCGGCCGGTCAGCATCTTGTGCACGTAGGACTGATGGCCGGTGTCGAAGATGATCGGATCGTGCGGCGAGTCGAACACGCGGTGCAGTGCCAGTGTGAGCTCCACGACACCCAGATTGGGGCCAAGGTGTCCACCTGTTGCAGCGACCTTGTGAATCAGGAATTCCCGGATTTCTTGCGCCAGACCGGTCAGTTGCGGCTGGGTCAGGTGCTGCAGATCGGCGGGACCGCGGATCTGTTCAAGCATTCCGCCAGTGTACGCAGGCGGCCTTGCTCAGTCCTGTTGTGCTTGGTAGATGTCGGGCACACCGTCGTGATCCGCATCAGCCGATTCCGCCATGTATATGCGGCGGTAGACCGCATTGCGGCTCAACAACAGAATCGAGGCCAGCACACCTGCGATAACGCTGCCGACGAGCACGCCGATCTTGACGTCGTCCCCCGTCACAGTTTCGTAACCGAAGGCCAACTCACCGATCAATAACGACACGGTGAAGCCGATGCCCGCCAACAGCGACACGCCGAGCACGTCGCGCCACGCCAGGTCGTCGTCGAGTGTGGCGTGTGTGAACCTGGCGAGCAGGAACGCCGTCAGGAACACGCCGAGGGGTTTGCCGATCACCAGCCCGGCGATGACACCGTCGGTGATCGGGTGCAGCAACGAATCGCCGAGCCCCGCCCAGCCGTCGACGGTCACGCCCGCGGCGAAGAAGGCGAAAACCGGCACCGCGAACCCAGCCGACACAGGCCGCATCGTGTGCTCGAACCGTTCCGCGGTGGGCTGCCCGTGCCGACCGAGCACCGGGACCGTGAAGCCAAGGACCACACCCGCGACCGTCGCGTGCACGCCGCTCGCATGCACCAGTGCCCAGGCCGCGACTGCGAGCGGCACCAGCAGCCACCAGTGGCGGATCCCACGTTGCACGGCCAGCCCGAACAGACCGATCGGGATCAGGGCGAGCGCCATCGGCGCGAGCGACAGGTCGTCGGTGTAGAAGATCGCGATGACGGTGATGGCCAGCAGATCGTCGACGACCGCCAGCGTCAACAAGAACGTCCTCAGAGCGGTGGGCAGATGGGTCGACAGCACCGCGAGGACCGCGAGCGCGAACGCGATGTCGGTGGCGATCGGAACCGCCCAGCCGGCGAGGTTTTCGGGATGCCCGCTGAGCAGGTTGATACCGATGAAGATCGCGGCGGGCACGACCATTCCCCCGACGGCGGCGGCGATCGGCAGGGCGGCACGGCGTGGGTCGCGCAGGTCGCCGGCGACGAACTCGCGCTTGAGCTCCAACCCGACGACGAAGAAGAAGATCGCCAGCAGCCCGTCGGCGGCCCACACCGACCCAGGCAGATGTAGATGCAGCAGTTCGGGTCCGATGGCGAACTCCGACAGTGCCCGATAGCCATGCGCCCACGGCGAATTCGCCCACACGAGAGCAGCGGCTGAGCCTGCGAGCAGCAGCATGCCGCCGACGGTTTCCCTGCGCAGGATCTCGGAGAAGCGTTTCGTTTCCGACCACGAGCCACGCGTCAGCAGTCGGACAGGGGTAGGCATTGCCGAAAGTCTAGTTATTCGAATTCGGTTGCCGGCGCAGCGCCTTTACGGCATCTTTACTCGTGGAGCGCCGGGAAGTCTGGTCGGCAGTCGCACGACCGCGGGAGTTATCAATTGGCGCTGCAATCAGAACTCGACGTCGTAGCGTTGATGTGTGCGAGCCGAACAGATCGCCGAGGAGTTTCCAGTCGTAGCGCTGGACTCCAATGCGCTCGACGCGGTCCGGCTGCTGGCCACCCGCCGGCTGCCCGGGCTGGTCGTGACGGACAGCGCGGGGACGCCCGTCACGATAATGCCCGCTTCGCAGGTCGTGCGCCTGCTCGTCCCTGCATACGTCCAGGAGGATCCGTCACTCGCAGGCGTGCTGAGCGAGTCGATGGCCGACCGCGTCGCCGACAAACTGGGCGGCAAGACGGTCGCGGCGGTGCTGCCCAAGCCGCCGCCGGATATGGCCATGGTCAATTCGGACGACACGATCGTCGAGGTGGCGGCCGTCATGGCGCGCAACCGCTCGCCGTTGGTTGTCGTGATGGGCAGCGAGGGACTCGTGGGCGTGATCACCGCGACGCGAATACTCGAGGTGGCCCTGTCCCACTGATCACCGATAGTCGGGGACTTCGGTGGCGATCGTCGCGCTAAGTGTTTTCATCGTCGCCTACGCACTGATTGCGACCGAACGCATCCACAAGGTGAAGGTCGCGCTCGGGGGCGCCGCGCTGGTGCTGGCGCTCGGGATCGTCAGCTCACACGACGTGTTCTACTCGCGCGATACCGGAATCGACTGGGACGTCATCTTTCTGCTGCTCGGCACGATGGTCATCGTCGGCGTCCTTCGGCAGACGGGCGGCTTCGAATACGCAGCCATCTGGGCGGCCAAGCGTGCCGGTGGTTCACCGCTGCGGGTGATGCTCCTGCTCGTCCTCATCACAGCGACAGCGTCGGCGATCCTGCCGAACGTGACCATCGTGCTGCTCATCGCGCCGGTGACCCTGCTGGTGTGTGATCGCCTCGACATCAACCCGATCCCCCTTCTGATCGCCGAAGTGCTTGCGTCCAATATCGGCGGCGTGTCGACACTGATCGGCGATCCCCCGAACATCATCATCGGAAGCCGAGCGAACTTGTCGTTCAACGACTTTCTGATCCATCTGGCACCAATGGCGATCATCGCGATGATCGCTTTCGTGGCATTGCTGCCGCTGCTGTTCCGCGGGACGTTCGGTGTGCACGAAGATCGGGTGGCCGAGGTGATGTCGCTGAACGAACGGGAGGCGATCCGCGATCCCAGGCTGCTGATCAAATCCGGTGTCGTGTTGGCGGGCGTGCTCGCCGCGCTGGTCGCCAGTTCGGCGATCCACGTCGAGCCGTCCATCGTGGCGCTGATCGGCGCCGGCGTTTTGATCACGATTTCGGGCCTCGAAAGCGTGCACTACCTGGCCAGCGTCGAATGGGAGACATTGTTGTTCTTCGCCGGCTTGTTCATCCTCGTCGGATCACTGGTGAAGACCGGCGTGATCGCCGACCTGGCACGCCTGGCCGGTGACGTCACCGGAGGCGACGCACTGCTGGCGACGATGTTGATACTCGTTGTCTCGGCAGTACTTTCGGGTCTGATCGACAACATCCCATACGTCGCGACAATGACGCCGGTGGTTGCAGATCTCGCGACGACGATCCCCAACCCCACCCACGTGCAGGCGATGTGGTGGGCGCTGGCGATCGGAGCCGGCTTCGGCGGAAACATGACCGCCGTCGGCGCAAGCGCAAACGTAGTGATGGTCGGCATCGCCGGACGCGAAGGCTATCCCATCGGGTTCTGGCAGTTCACCCGCAAGGGAGTCGTGGTGACGGCGTTGACCGTCGCGGTGTCCGCGCCATATCTGTGGCTGCGCTATTTCGTGTTCGGCTAGAGAGGCGGCGTCGACAACGTAGGAACCCGCTAGCCCGTTCGCTCCGATAGCGTGAAGCGCCATGGCGAGGCAGCCGGTGATCTTCGAGCGCCAGAGCGTCGTCGATGCGCCCGTCGAACAGGTGTGGGCCCGAGTCGTCACACCGGAGGGCATCAACGACGAACTGCGGCCGTGGATGACCATGTCGATGCCACGCGGCGCTGAGTCGCTGACCGTCGACGATGTGCCGGTCGGCACCCCGGTCGGCCGATGCTGGATGCGGCTGTTCGGCGTCCTTCCGTTCGACTACGACCGGCTGTGCATCGCCGAACTACAGCCGGGGCGCGGTTTCGACGAACAGTCCACGATGATGAGCATGCGGCGGTGGCGCCATGAACGCAGTGTGACCCCGCACGACGACGGCAAAACAGTGGTACGCGATCGGATCACGTTCGAGCTGCGAGCGCCGCTGCGTCTAGCCACCCCGGTCCTGGCCGCCGCGCTGCTAGCTTTGTTCGGCCACCGGCACCGGCGCCTACAACGGTATTTCGCCAGACACTGACACGCCCAGCAACGTGGATACTCCCACACAGCCACCACCTGACGTGCACAATCGAAGCCATGTCTGACACTGGCGTCTCGGCTACAAGGCCGCCATTGGATCACGTTTCCAAGGCGATCATTGACGCCCTCCAGCGAGATGGTCGCCGGTCGTATTCCGGAATCGCTGAGGCCGTCGGCCTCTCGGAGGCAGCCGTCCGACAACGCGTGAACCGCCTGCTCGAAGCCGGGGTCATGCAAATCGTGGCGGTCACCGATCCCAGGGAGCTCGGCTTCGGCCGCGAAGCGATGATCGGAATCTGCTGCTCGGGCAACAGCGCCGCAACCGCCGAGAAGCTGGCCGCAATCGAGGCCATCAACTACGTGGTGCTGACGGCCGGCAGGTTCGACCTCGTCGTCGAGGTGGTGTGTGAGGATGACTCGCATCTGCTGGACATACTCAACACGCGGATCCGGACGCTGCCCGACGTGTATCAGGCCGAAACTCTCGTCTACCTCAAAACGGTTAAGCAGCAGTACAACTGGGGCACGCGCTAGTCGCAACGGTTAGGCCGGAACGGGATCGGTCTCTCGTTCCCAAGCCCGATGCTGGGCGAGCGCCGACGCAAATGCTTGCGCGAACTCGTCGGTGAGGTCGTCTGCCGCAGCGGTTGTGGAGACCACACCGTTGGAAACCACGACATCGGTATCGTCGGCGAATTGCTCGGATACCGCGCTATCGCGGAGCAGATCGACGCCCGAGCCGAACGCGCCGACCGCTTTGAGGTGTTTATAGGCCTCGATGACGAAGTGCACCGCATACCCGTCCTTCGCAAGCGTCTCGACGGACTCCGGTCCGCACGGCACGACGACGGCGTCGTACAACACCGATGCCATCGTGGTCAGTGCCCGGTCCACAGCGAGTTCGCCGCCCGACCCTCCGGCCAGCTTTCCGCCGGCGACCGGGGCAAGGACCTCTACGATCGCGCCGCGCTCCTCCATCGCCCGCTTGAATCGTTCGACGCCTTTCACGTCGACCCCGTCGGCAGCCAGCACCGCGATCTTGCGCGTGGCGATGCTGTCCGTGGCGGTGTTGAGCTGCGACAGCGCCGGCGACGCGGGCATCTTGTCGTCGACCGCTTCCTCTGCGGGCTCGGGCAACCCCAGCTTTCCGGCCACCTGCGCGGCGAGGTCGTGGTCGACGAGGTTCAGCTGTTCGACGACCCTCGCGCGGATCTCGGGCACTTCGACCTTGCCCAGCTCGAATGCGAACGCCGCGACGATGTGCTTGGCCTCGACCGGCGACATGCTCTTCCAGAACATCCGGGCCTGACTGTGGTGGTCCTGGAAACTCTTGGCGCGCTGACGGATCTTGTGGCCGTCGACCTTCTCTGTGTAGTGCCGGAACACGTCTTCGTCCGCCAGCGCGGGGCAACCGCCACCGATCGTGTTCTTGAAGTAGCTCGACCGGCCTTGCGGAATGGCGTGCTGTCCGTAGCCGTCCTGCTGATTGTTGCGCACATCGGCCAGCGGCCGGTTCACGGGCAGCTGAGCGAAATTGGGTCCGCCCAGCCTGATCAACTGCGTGTCGAGGTAGGAGAAATTGCGGAACTGCAGCAGCGGGTCATTGGTGAAGTCGATGCCGGGCACCACATTGGCCGTGTGAAAGGCGACCTGTTCGGTTTCGGCGAAGAAGTTGTCGGGATTGCGGTTGAGCACCATCTTGCCGACGGGCCGGACCGGAACTTGCTCCTCCGGAATGAGTTTCGTGGCATCGAGTAGGTCGAAGGGGAAATTGAACTCGTCACTTTCCGGCACGAGTTGCACGCCCAGCTCGAACTCCGGATAGTCGCCGGCGTCGATGGTGTCCCACAGGTCGCGACGGTTGAAGTCGGGGTCCTTCCCCGCGATCTTCTGGCATTCGTCCCAAACAAGCGAATGCACACCGAGTTTCGGCTTCCAGTGGAACTTCACGAACGTGCCCTCGCCACGCGAGTTGACGAGCCGGAAGGTGTGCACGCCGAAGCCTTCCATCATCCGGTAACTGCGCGGCAACGCGCGGTCCGACATCAGCCACATGATCGTGTGCAGGGTTTCTGGCTGCAGTGACACGAAGTCCCACAGTGTGTCGTGTGCGGAGGACGCCTGCGGAATCTCGTTGTGCGGCTCCGGTTTGACGGCGTGCACGAAGTCGGGGAATTTGATGCCGTCCTGGATGAAGAAGACCGGAAAGTTGTTCCCGACCAGATCGTAGTTGCCCTGCTCCGTATAGAACTTGGTGGCGAACCCGCGCACGTCGCGCACGGTGTCCGCGGATCCCCGCGAGCCGCCGACGGTGGAGAACCGTACGAACACCGGCGTCTGCACACCCGGTGTGGTCAGGAACTTCGCGACCGTGTACTCGGCCAGCGAATCGTCATACGGCTCGAAATAGCCGTATGCGCCCGCGCCGCGGGCATGCACCACCCGTTCGGGGATGCGCTCGTGGTCGAAGTGAGTGATCTTCTCCCTGGCGTGGAAGTCTTCCAGCAGGGTCGGGCCGCGCTCCCCGACCTTCAGCGCGTCGTCGGTGTGGTCGACTCGCACACCCTGCTGGGTGGTCAGGTATCCGGTTTCTCGGCTGATACGCGAACCGTCGAGTTGTTCCTGCTTGGCGTTGGATGCGTCGTTAGCCATGCCGGGCGGGTACCCACCAATTGCAATGGCAAACGACTCAGCGAGTCAGCACCGCCACGCACTCCACGTGGTGCGTCAGCGGAAACGAATCGAACACCCGCACGTCTTCCACCGCGTACCCGTGGCCGATGTACAGCCCGACATCGCGGGCGAACGACGCCGCTTCGCAACCGATGTGGATCACCCTGGGCACCTCGGCGGCGGCGAGCAGGTCGATCACCTCGCGGCCCGCGCCCGACCGCGGCGGGTCCAGCACCGCGACGTCGGCCCGCCGCCGCTGAGCAGCCAACGCGCGTCGCACCGAGTCCGTGACCACCGAGACGCAGCCGAGGTCGGCCAGCGCCTCCCGTGCCGACCGGGAGGCCCCTCTCGACGTGTCGACGGTGACGACGTGGCCCGTGTCGCCGACGGCACGCGCCAGGGCGGCCGCGAAAACACCTGCGCCACCGTATAAGTCCCATGCCGTCATTCCCGCGTCCAAGTGAGCCAGCTGCTGCACCAGCTCGCTGTACATGTGTGGCGCTTCGCGGTGCGCCTGCCAGAACGCGGTCACCGGCACTCGCCAGACCCGATCCGCGACCCGCTGCACCGCCTCGTATTCACCTTCGATGACGTGTGTTGCCGTCTTGCGCCCTGTCCGCGGACCGGCTTGCACGACATGCCGGTCGCCTTCGTCGTCCACGGCCACGTGCACCTGCGCGCCAGCCGGCCACACCCAGTCCTGCAACCCGTCGAGCACGCCCGCCGGCAGTTGCGCGCAGTCCAGGTCCGTCACCAGTTCCGCGCTGTGGTAGCGGTGAAATCCGACGCGGCCGTCGTCGGAGGTGTCCAGCCTCACCCGTGTCCGCCAACCGGTCGCGCCGACGGACCCCACCGGTTCGGCCGCCGCGTCGTCTTCCTCGCGCCAGCGATAGCCGCCCAGCCGCGCCAACTGGTTGGCGACGACCGCCCCCTTGATGCGCCTGGCGGCGTCGGGTTCGGCGAACGCCAAATCACAGCAGCCCGCGCCGTCGACACCGGCGATCGGACACAGGGAGTCGATGCGGTCGGTAGACGGTTCGATCACCTCGATAACGTCGGCGTGCCAATAGGATCCGTGATCACCGACGACCCGCACCCTGACCGTCTCCCCCGGCAATGCGTACCGCACGAACACGACCCGGCCTTCGTGGCGCGCGACGCAGCTGCCACCGTTGGCGGGTGCACCGACGGTGAGGACCAGTTCCGCAGGCAACGCCTGCGGGTCGACGACCTGTTCGCTCAATCCATGAAACCTCGACGGATATCGCCCGGCGCCGCGTGCGGTTGCAATGTCTTCAGGCGTTCAGACGAATTCAATTGCCACGGAACAGATGTCACCATCACGTTCGGCTCGAACAGCAGCCGGCCCTTCAGGCGCAGCGCGCTCTGGTTGTGCAGCACCTGTTCCCACCAGTGGCCGACCACGTATTCGGGAATGAACACGGTGACAACCGTGCGCGGGGACTCCTTGCTGACACGCTTGACGTAGTCGAGCACCGGACGAGTGATCTCGCGGTACGGCGAGGCAATCACCTTGAGCGGGACGGTGATATCGCTGTCCTCCCATTTGTGCACGAGCTCGCGGGTCTCGGCGTCGTCGACGCTGACGGTGATCGCTTCGAGCGTGTCGGGCCGGGTGGCCTTGGCGTAGGCCAGCGCGCGCATCGTCGGCAGATGCATCTTGGACACCAGCACGATGGCGTGATTGCGGCTCGGCAGCACCATGTCACGTTCTTCCGCGGCCTGCTCCTCGAGCTCACGCGCAACCGTGTCGTAGTGCTTGTGAATCAACTTCATGATCACGAACAGCCCGCTCATCGCCAGGATCGCGATCCATGCCCCGGCAAGGAATTTGGTGAGGATCACGATGATCAGCACGGTGCCGGTGCAGACGAAGCCCACGGTGTTGATCACCCGCGACCGCATCATCTGGCGCCGTGCCGACGGATCGGTTTCGGTGCGTAGCAGCCGTGTCCAGTGCCTCACCATGCCGATCTGGCTGAGCGTGAAGGACACGAACACGCCAACGATGTAGAGCTGGATCAGTGAGGTCACCTCGGCACGGAACGCGACCACGAACGCGATCGCCGCGAAGGCCAGAAACAGGATGCCGTTGGAGAACGCCAGCCGGTCACCGCGCGTATGGAGCTGGCGCGGCAGGAAACGGTCCTGAGCCAGAATCGATCCCAGCACGGGAAAGCCGTTGAAGGCGGTGTTGGCGGCCAGCACGAGGATGAGCGCGGTAACCCCAGTGATCAGGAACAGCCCGACCGGAAAGTTGTGAAATACCGCGTCGGCAAGCTGTGCGATCAACGTTTTCTGGTCGTAGTCGGGTGGTGCGCCGATCAGCTGCTCGTGTGGCCGCTCGGCGACCTGCGCGCCGGTCGCCCTCGCCAACATGATCATGCCCATGAACAGTGAGATCGCGACGCCTCCCAGCAACGCCAACGTCGTTGCCGCGTTGCGCGACTTGGGTTTCCGGAACGCAGGAACCCCGTTACTGATCGCCTCGACACCGGTCAATGCCGCGCTACCGGATGAGAAGGCCCGCGCGATCAGGAACACCATCGCAAAGCCGAGCACATCGCCGTGCTCCGAACGAAGCGTGAAGCCTGCCGACTCCGCGCGAAGGGGTGTGCCCAGCACGTAGACCTGAAAGAGCCCCCAGCCGAGCATCACGTACATGCCGATCATGAACGCGTACGTCGGTATTGCGAACGCGGTACCCGATTCCCGGATACCGCGCAGGTTCATCGACGCGAGAATCAGGATCGCGGTGACGGCGAAAAACACCTTGTGCTCACCGATCAACGGCACCGCGGACCCGATGTTGGACATCGCCGACGACATCGAAACCGCGACGGTGAGCACATAGTCCACAAGCAGCGCGCTGGCCACCGTCAGCCCGGCCGTATGGCCCAGGTTCGTGGTGACCACCTCGTAGTCGCCTCCGCCAGACGGGTAGGCGTGCACGTTCTGCCGGTAGCTGGCGATCACGACCAGCATCACCACCGAGACGGCCAGCCCGATCCACGGCGCCATCGAGTAAGCCGTCAGTCCCGCGACCGACAACACCAGAAAGATTTCCTCCGGCGCGTACGCCACCGACGAGAGCGCGTCGGAGGCGAACACTGGCAGGGCGATCCGCTTGGGCAGCAGCGTGTGCGCCAACTTGTCGCTGCGGAACGGCCGGCCGATGACGAGCCGTCGTGCGACGGTCGAAAGCTTGGACACGAGAGCCAAGAGTAAGCCCAGCGGCGATTGGCTGTAGCGTTCCGAGTGCGCGGAGTCGAGAGACTGCTTTCTCCCAGGCATGGCCGGAAAGGACCGTCAGGTGCGTGTAGTGGTGATGGGATGCGGCCGCGTGGGCGCATCTCTGTCGGACAGCCTGGCCCGAATCGGTCACGACGTGGCCGTCATCGATCGTGACAGCACCGCTTTCCACAGGCTGTCCCCCGAATTTCCGGGTGAGCGGGTCCTCGGCATGGGTTTCGACCGTGACGTGCTGCTGCGCTCGGGCATCGAGGAAGCCGGCGCGTTCGCGGCGGTGTCGTCGGGCGACAACTCCAACATCATCTCGGCCCGAGTGGCCCGCGAGACGTTCGGCGTGGAGCGCGTCGTGGCCCGCATCTACGACGCCAAACGCGCGGCCGTGTATGAGCGGCTGGGCATCCCGACGGTGGCGACCGTGCCGTGGACGACCGACCGGCTGCTCAACGTGCTCACGCGGGAGACCGAGACCACCAAATGGCGTGACCCGACGGGCAACGTCGGGGTGACCGAACTGGCGCTGCACGAGGAATGGGTCGGCCACCGCATCACCGATCTGGAAACGGGAACCGGCGGCCGGGTGGCGTTCATCATCCGGTTCGGTGCCGGTCTGCTGCCCGACCCGAAAACGGTCATCCAGGCAGGCGATCAGGTGTACATGGCCGCGATCGCCGGGCACATCGCCGAAGCACTGGCCATTGCGGCACTGCCGCCCAGCGAGGACATCGAGGCGTCGTGAAGGCGCCGACCAACAACTCGGGAACCGCATGAAAGTCGCCATCGCAGGGGCCGGCGCCGTCGGCCGATCCATCGCCCGCGAGCTCGTCGAAACGCATCAGGTCACGCTGCTGGAGCGCAATCCCGACCACATCGACGTCGACGCCATACCCGCCGCCCACTGGCGCCTTGGCGACGCCTGCGAGCTGAGCCTGCTCGAATCGGTGAAACTCGAGGAGTTCGACGTGGTGATCGCCGCGACCGGCGACGACAAAGTGAACGTGGTCGTGAGCCTGCTGGCCAAGACCGAATTCGCGGTTCCGCGCGTGGTGGCCCGCGTCAACGATCCACGCAACGAGTGGCTGTTCGACGAGAACTGGGGCGTGGACGTCGCAGTGTCGACTCCTCGCATGCTGGCGTCGCTCGTGGAAGAAGCGGTCGCCATCGGTGATCTGGTGCGGCTCATGGAGTTCCGCACGGGCCAGGCCAATCTCGTCGAGATGACGCTGCCCGAAGACACGCCGTGGGGCGGAAAACCCGTCAAACGCCTCGAGCTGCCGCGCGACGCGACGCTTGTGACGATCCTGCGCGGGTCCCGAGTGATCGTGCCCGAGAGAGACGAGCCGCTCGAAGGTGGCGACGAGCTGCTGTTCGTGGTCGTCCCCGAGGCCGAGGACCAACTGCGCGACCTGCTGCTGCCTCCCCAACCCTGAATCAGCGCCGCGCGTAAGCAGGCGGAGGGGTCGCACGGTCGTAGCAGCGCGCCGCCGTGTCGGACGACACGCGGTCGAAGTCGCACTGCGCGTTGCGGATCCCGACGGCCGAGATCACCCCGGCGACCGCGAACAGGGCTGCCGTCACCAACACGCCCTGCCGGAAGCCCGCGAAATCCATTGCACCACCGAGGATTACGCCGGTGAACGCGATTGCGATCAACCCGGAGATACGGGAGACGGCGTTGTTGATCGCCGAGCCGATGCCACTCTGGGCTGGGTCGACCGCGGCCAGAATCGCCGCCGTCAACGGCGACACCGTGACCGAGAGCCCAAGCCCGAACACCACAAGCCCCGGCAGCATCTGCGTCCAGAAGTTGAACGGTTCGCGCGCCATCGTCATCAACGCATATCCGCTCGCGGCGATCAGCGGTCCCACGGCCATGTACAGCCGCGGCCCGTGCGCACCGGCCAGCGTGCCGAACCGTCGGGCCAGGAAGAACGACAGCGCGGGCACAGGCAGGGTGGCCAGCCCCGCCTGGGTCGCCGACAGCCCCGCGCTCTCCTGCAGGAACAGCGCGACGATCAGTGTGCCCAGCGACACGGCCGCATAGAGGAACACCGTGGCGAGGTTGCCCACCGCGAAATTGCGGGACGCGAAGATGTGCAACGGCATCATCGGGTGCGGGGTGCGCCGCTCCCACCACGGGAACGCGATCAGGCATGCCACCCCGATCACCAGGCTGACGACCACGACGGAGTTCGAGTAGCCGAGCCGTTGCCCTTCGATGAGGGCGTACACCGCGCCGCTGAGGCCGACGGCGTTCAGCACCGCACCGACGACGTCGATGCGGGCCGACCCATCGCCCGCGAACTCGTCAGCGGACAGCCTGGTCGTCAGGTACAGCGTGACGGCCAGCGGCACGATGTTGACCGCGAAGATCCACCGCCACCCCACCGCGTCGACCAGGACACCGCCCAGCAGCGGCCCGACCACGAACGCCATACCGGTCCACGCCGTCCACGTGCCGATCGCCCGGGACTGCTTGGCGCCCGAGAACCTCGAGTTGATCATCGCCAGCGAGCTCGGCACCAGAAACGCCGCGCCGAGGCCCTGCAGACACCGCGCGGCGACGAGTACCCACCCACTGGTAGCGAGCGCGCACAACAGCGAAGCCACGGTGAACACGACGATGCCCATGCGGAGCACCGAAAGCCGGCCGAACTGATCGGAAATCGCTCCCGCGACGAGGATCAGCGCGCCGAGCGTGAGCAGGTAGCCGTCGACCACCCACTGCTGCAACGCCAGGCCGCCGCCGAATTCCCTGCCGATCGCCGGCAAGGCGAGGTTGACCACCGATCCGTCGAGAAACGCCACGAACGAGGCGAGCACTGCGACCGCGATCAGCGGCCGGTCGGTATCGGTCTTAATGGGCATCGGGTTGGGCGACGTCTCCGTGTTCCTCGGCGGGGCGGTGCGCTTCCTCCGCGGCGGCATTCGCATGCACGGCCCGTTGCGCGGCCCTGATCGCCAGGTAGGTCACCAGCGCGGCCACCGCGGTCAGCGGCCAGCCCATCGCGATGCGCGCCACGCCCAGCCAGCCCGTTTGGTCGGCGTCGTAGAGGTGCTGCTGGACCGCGAAACGAGACGCGAATACCAGCACCCAGACGACGGTCGCGATGTCGAATGCCAGCACCGCGCGGCGCACCTGGCGCCAGGCCCGGCCGTGGGAGTTCACCCAAGCCCAGACGTAGCCGACGACGGGACGGCGGATGACCACGGACGCCGTGAACACCACCGCCCAGAACAGCGACATCCAGATGCCGAGCAGGAAATAGCCCTTGGATTCGCCGACGATGTAGGCGATCAGCGCGCTGATCCCGACGCCGAAGAACCCCGAGATCGCGGGCTGGACGGATTCGTGGCGGGCCAACCGCCACACCAGGATCAGTGCCGCGACGCCGAGCGCCGCGCAGATTGCGGGCAACAGGCCGAACGCGGTGGACACGGGAACGAACACCACGACGGGCAGTGAAGAGTAGATCAGCCCGCTGATGCCGCCCATCTGATCGAGGACGGCATGGGCTTTTGTGTGCTTCCCCGGTTCAGGTCCGGGGTCACTCACTTCTGAATCTCGTAGTGCGGGTTGTAGATCGCTTTGGTGCCGTTTTCCAGCTTGCCGACGCGGCCGTGCACCCTCAGGGTGCGACCCGACTCGATGCCAGGGATGCGGCGCTGGCCGAGCCACACGAGCATCACGGTGTCGGTGCCGTCGAACAATTCAGCTTTGACACCTCCGGCGCAGCCTTTGGCATTCGCCTCGACGCTGCGGAGGGTGCCGACCATTGTCACTTCCTGGCCGCGTCGACAGTCGATCGCCTTTTGGGCGCCGGTGCTGGCGGCTTCGTCGGTGAGCTCTTCTACGTCGAGTTGCTCCGGGTCCTCCGTCAGCCGGCGGGTGAGCCGGCGCAGATACCCTTCGGCCGTAGCCATGGCCTCTCCTGACTTTCGCAGATCCACCATGGATCTACCCAATCCAACGCCACCGTAGACCTGTTGGTTCCGATCCGCCACGCAGGGTGCGGGTCGCCACGCCGACGAGTTCGGATGCAGTGCAGGATCGTGTGATGGCGGTCAATCTGCGCGGTGTGACGACGGTGCTGCTGCCCGGAACGGGATCCGACGACGACTACGTCTACCGGGCATTTTCCGGTGCGCTGCACGACCTCGGCGCGGTGGTCGTCACGCCTGCGCCGGATCCCGACCGGCTGATCGACGGCTACCGCGACGCACTCGACAACGCGGCTCGCGCCGAACCCATAGCCGTCGGCGGGGTGTCGATCGGTGCGGCGGTGGCGGTGTCGTGGGCGCTCGCCAACGCCGGCCACGCCGTGGCGGTGCTGGCCGCCTTGCCCGCGTGGACGGGCCCGCCCGAGACGGCGCCCGCGGCGATGGCGGCGCGGCACTCCGCGGAGACGCTACGACGCGACGGTCTGGCGTCGGTGACCGCTCAGATGCGGTCGTCGAGCCCGCGATGGCTGGCCGACGAGCTGACCCGGTCGTGGGTCGGTCAATGGCCGTCGTTGCCCGATGCCATGGACGAGGCCGCCAAGTTCGTCGCGCCGACGTGCGGCGAGTTGGAGGGCCTGACCGTCCCGATGGGCGTTGCGGCCGCGACCGACGATCCGGTGCATCCCGTTGAGGTCGGCATCGAATGGGTGGCCGCAGCGCCGAGGGCGGCGCTGCGAACGGTCACACTCGACGAGATGGGCGCCGACCCCGCGGTGCTCGGTGCGGCATGCGTGGCCGCGCTGGCCGACGCGTCTTAGCCCCCGGTGATCGTGCGCAGCTGCTGCATTGCAGATCCCTGCGCGCTGCGGCGTGCGGCGGGCTCCGGCGGTTGCGGCTGTTCGCCTGTCTGCTGAGCCTGCTGCGCCTGCTGTGCGGCCTGCTCGGCGGCGGCCTGCAATTGCGCGGCCATCGGTTCGGGCAGCTGGATGGACAGCGGCGTGCGAACCGGAAGCGGCGTGTCGCCGCGACGGATGACCGTGTCGGCCAACGCGTTTCGGGCCTCGTGAGCCAGCGCTTCCATGTTTTCCTGCGGACCGTTGATGACGCAGCGGATCATCCAGCGGTAGCCGTCGACGCCGATGAAGCGCACCACACCGGAACCCTCAGCCGCGACGCCGACGACCTCACGGCCCCACGGGCCGTCATCGATGCTGACGTTCGGTACGTCCTTGCGCAGCGACTCGGCCAGTTCGGTGGCGACCTCCCGCCACAGGCTGGTCGACTTCGGTGCTGCGTACGCGGCCACGGTGAACCGGCCGTTGGGCGTCACCACCCACACCGCGCTGGGTACACCTTGCTGGGTGAGTTCGACCTGCACCTGCCCGGCCTCGGGCATTGGGATCAGGACCGAGCCGAGATCCAGCCTGCCCAGCGCCGCCGCCGACGGGTCGTCGAAATCGTCGATGTCGAAAGGGCCTTCGAGCTCCTCGTCGGCAGGGTTGCCCGTCAGGTCGGCTGGGCCGCCCACGTCATCGCTGTCTTTGCGCTTTCCGAATGCCATCACAAACTCGCATGTCCGCCAGAGGAACCGTGGCCACCGTCGCCACGGGTAGTGTCCGCCAGGCCGGCCTCGTCGAACGACGTCACTTCGACCAGTTCAGGCAGCTCGACCCGCTGCACGAGCAGCTGGGCGATCCGGTCGCCGCGATGCACGACGATCGGCGTCTCGGGGTCGAGGTTGATCAGCGAGACCTTGATCTCGCCGCGGTAGCCCGCGTCGATGGTGCCCGGGCTGTTGACGATCGAAAGTCCCACGCGCGCAGCCAAACCCGAGCGCGGGTGCACCAGCCCGACCATGCCGTGCGGGATGGCGACGGCGACACCGGTCGGCACCAACTGCCGTTGGCCGGGTGCCAGCTCGACGTCGAGCGCGCTGAAGAGGTCGACGCCCGCATCGCCGTCATGAGCACGGCTGGGCATCGGCAAATCGCGATCAAGGCGCACGACCGCCAGAGAAGTGGACACGACGTCAGAGATTACTCTTGGCCGCGTGTCCGACACGCGCGCCACGTCGCAAACCGTGCGCTACCGCGAACGGTTGTCGGTGCCGTGGTGGTGGTGGCCACCCGGCCTTGGCCTGGCCGCGTTGATCGCGCTCGAGGTGAACCAAGGCGTGCAGGCGCTGCCGAACTGGCTGCCGTTCGCCGTACTGCTTCCCGTCGCCGCCGTCGTGCTGCTGTGGTTCGGCAAGACAGAGGTGAGCGTGACGGCCGGTGCGGACGAGACCGAGCTGCGGGTCGGGGCGGCGCACCTTCCCGCCAGCGTCATCTCGCGATTGGCCGCGGTGCCTCGGTCGGCGAAATCGGCCGCCCTTGGCCGTCAGCTCGACCCGGCGGCCTACGTCGTGCACCGGGCATGGGTCGGCCCCATGGTCCTTCTTGTCCTCAACGATCCCGACGATCCCACGCCGTACTGGCTGATCAGCTGCCGCCACCCGGATCGGGTGCTGGCCGCGTTGCGCGGTTAGGCCGCGCAGTCCGTACAGATCATCACGCCGTTCTTCTCGCTGGCCAGCCGGCTGCGGTGATGCACCAGGAAGCAGCTCGAGCATGTGAACTCGTCGGCCTGCTTCGGGATGACACGCACGGACAGCTCTTCGCCGGACAGATCGGCGCCGGGCAGTTCGAAGGATTCGGCGGACTCGGATTCGTCGACGTCGACGACGGCCGACTGAGCCTCGTTACGCCGCGCCTTCAGTTCCTCGAGCGAATCCTCGGAAACATCGTCGGTTTCAGTGCGCCGCGGGGCGTCGTAATCGGTAGCCATCCTCTTGTCCCCTCCGTCAAACCTTGCAGCAGAGCTTTGTACCAGCGTCGAACGCATTCCCCAAACGATTCGTGCCCGTATTGACACGCGTTCCACTGTGATTTGCATCACACTGTAGTTCGCGCTGGACGCAGGCTCCATCGGCGCTGGGCTTAGAGTGCAGGCGTGGTCGCGCAAATCACAGAAGGTACCGCGTTCGACAAACACGGTCGCCCGTTTCGCCGGCGAAACTACCTGCCAGGAATCCTGCTGATGGCGGCACTGGCTGTCGTGACGATGTTGGTCTGGATCATGGCGCTGAACCAGCCCGCCGATGTGCGCGAGGCCGCGATCTGCAATGCGCCGCCGGCGCCGGCCGATCCGAACGCCCCCGCGCCGCAGCTGGGCGAGCAGGTGTCGCGGACCGACATGGTCGAGGTCACGCCCGCAAAGCTGGCCGACACGAAGATCCGCGTGCTCAACGCCAGCGGCCAGGGCGGCCAGGCCGGCGAGGTGGCCGGTGAACTCCGCGATCTCGGCTTCTCCGAACCGGGTGCCGCCAACGACCCCCTCTACGCCAACGGCCGTCTGGAGTGCCAGGGCCAGATCCGATTCGGGCCCGCCGGACGGGCGGCCGCCGCCGCCGTCTGGCTGGTCGCGCCGTGCACGGAACTGTTCCAAGATCAGCGCACCGACGACAGCGTTGACCTGGCCATCGGCACAGAGTTCACGCAGCTGAGCCACAGCGACGACATCGATGCGGTGCTGGCGAGCCTTCGCCCCGACGCGACACAGGCCGCCGATTCCGGCCTGCTGTCGAAAATTCACACCGGCGCCTGCTAAACCGCAATCCGTTGCAGGGCAACGGCATTCGCTGCTACAGCGCGCCGTAGCGGCGCAGTGCGTCGTGCAGAGCATCGGCGATGCCTGCGCCCGCCGCCATCACGAAACCCGCTCCCCCGGCGGCCGGGGGCAGCTGGACCGATGCGCCCGCTTCCGTGGCGATCAGCGCACCGGCGGCCCAGTCCCACACGTGCACGCCGTCCTCGTAATAGGCGTCGAGTTGGCCCGCCGCGACCATGCACAGATCCAAAGCGCACGAGCCCATCCGGCGCACGTCGCGCACGGTGGGCAGCAGCAGGGTCAGAATCTCGGCCTGCCGGACCCGCTGCTCGGGGGCATAGGAAAATCCGGTTCCCACCAACGACATTGACAGGTCGGTGGCCCTGCTGGACTGCAGCGGCGTCGTCACGCCGCCCCGGCGCAGCTGCGCGCCGTGGCCGAGCGCCGCGGAGTACAGCGCGTCCGTGGCGACGTTGGCGACGGCCCCGGCCACCGACGCGCCGTCGCGCTGCACGCCCACCGATACCGCATACGTCTCGATGCCGTAGACGAAGTTGACCGTGCCGTCGATGGGATCAAGCACCCAGGTCAGGCCGTCGCGCCCGGCTGCCGATCCGCCTTCCTCCTCACCGAGGACGTGTTCCCCGGGACGCAGTTCGGCCAGCCGCTCGCGCAGCAGCCGCTCGGTCTCGGTGTCGACGACGGTGACCGGGTCGGTCGGCGTGCTCTTGGCACGCACCTGTGGCCCGGCCGTGGCGGCGTCGCCGAAAACCTCGGCGCGGCGCCGCCGGACGAACGCGGCGGCCTCGGTCGCCAGCCCCTCGGCGAGTGAGCGCAACTCGACGAGATCGGTGTCGTTTTGGGTCACGGGCCTATCGCAACACAGTCCCGTTGCACGCGGGAGCCCAGTCGTTAACCGGTTGAGCGACAGTCACACATCAGATTTCCCGAGCTACTAATGTGTGGGCAGCGTCGCACTTGCCGGCCTCTTAGAGGAGCGCTCATGACCGCCACCGATTCACCCGCCGCCGAGCCAAGCACCAACGGCAGCCCGCACCGCGGCTTCGGCATCGATGTCGGCGGAAGCGGCGTCAAGGGCGGCATCGTCGACCTCGACACCGGGCAACTGATCGGTGAGCGCTTCAAGCTGGCCACCCCGCAACCGGCCACCCCTGAGGCCGTCGCGAAGACCATCGCCGCCGTCGTCAAGGAATTCGGGTGGACCGACAAACTCGGCGTCACCTACCCGGGCGTGGTGACCGACGGGATCGTGCATACGGCGGCCAACGTCGACAAAGGCTGGCTCGGCGTCAATGCCCGCGATGTGATCTCGTCGGCGCTCGGCGGCCAGGCGGTGACCGTGCTCAACGATGCCGATGCGGCCGGGTTGGCCGAGGAGAAGTTCGGCGCGGGCAAGGACAACAGCGGCGTGATCGTCCTGCTGACGTTTGGCACGGGAATCGGCTCGGCGGTCATCCATAACGGGGTGCTGCTACCCAATACCGAGTTCGGCCACCTTGAGGTCGGCGGCAAGGAGGCCGAGCACAGGGCCGCGTCGTCGATCAAGGAAAAGAAGGGCTGGAGTTACGAGCGCTGGACCGAAGAGGTGACCAGGGTGCTGGTGGCGATCGAGAACGCCATCTGGCCCGACCTTTTCATCGCGGGCGGCGGCATCAGCCGTAAGGCCGACAAATGGGTGCCGCTGTTGAAAAACCGCACACCGGTGGTCGCGGCCGCGTTGCAGAACACGGCCGGAATCGTCGGAGCGGCGATGGCCGCCGACGTCGACGTGACGGCTACTGCCAAGTAACCGAGCTTTGCCCGGTCCGCGGCTCGCCGCCCGGAACGTCGAATTTGCCGCTCGCCAGGGTGCTACCTCACACTGTCGTTACAATGGTCGTCGGCGGCCGCATCCCGGATAGCGGCGAGATCAACCGCCAATATTCGACATAGCCGACGCTTTTCGATGGTGCACGACCGTGCCCATGGGATTTTGCAAGACCGAAAGGGTGTACGTGGCAGCGACAAAGGCACGCCCGGCAACCGATGAGCCGGTGAAGCGCACCGCTACCAAGACTCCCGCCAAGAAGGCCCCGGCGGCAAAGTCAGCCAATGGATCGGCCCCCGCGAAGCGGGCCACCAAGGCAGCGGCGGGCAAGCCTGCGAAGGCCACCGCATCCAAGGCCACCGCGGCCAAATCGCAGCCAGCGCGCGGCGCGAAGAAGGCTGAAGCGCCCGCGACCCGCGGTCGTGCGAAGAAGGCCACCGGCCCCGAAGCAGAGGTCGTCGACGAAGTCCTCGCCACCGACGAACTCGAGACCAGCGACGACCTCGACGCCGAGCCCGGCGACGACATCGAGGTAGAAGAGGCCGACCTCGACCTGGACGACCTCGAGGTCGCCGACGACGACGCGGTCGAAGAGCCTGCCGCCGACGACGAGGCTGACGCCGAGCCCGCTGTTGCGGTCGCTGAAGACGCGCCCGCCGCCGAGGACGACGAGATCGCAGAGCCCACCGAGAAGGACAAGGCATCCGGCGATTTCGTCTGGGACGAAGAGGAATCCGAGGCGCTGCGCCAAGCCCGCAAGGACGCCGAGCTCACCGCGTCGGCCGACTCGGTGCGTGCCTACCTCAAGCAGATCGGCAAGGTCGCGCTCCTCAACGCCGAGGAAGAGGTCGAACTCGCCAAGCGCATCGAGGCCGGCCTGTATGCCACCCAGCTGATGACCGAGCTCGCCGAGAAGGGCGAGAAGCTGCCTGCCGCCCAACGGCGCGACATGATGTGGATCTGCCGCGATGGTGAGCGCGCGAAAAACCATCTGCTGGAAGCGAATCTGCGTCTAGTGGTGTCTCTGGCCAAGCGGTATACGGGCCGTGGGATGGCGTTCCTCGACCTGATCCAGGAAGGCAACCTCGGTCTGATCCGCGCGGTCGAAAAGTTCGACTACACCAAGGGTTACAAATTCTCCACCTACGCGACGTGGTGGATCCGGCAGGCGATCACCCGCGCGATGGCCGACCAGGCGCGCACGATCCGCATCCCGGTGCACATGGTCGAGGTGATCAACAAGCTCGGCCGCATCCAGCGCGAGCTGCTGCAGGACCTGGGCCGCGAGCCCACGCCTGAAGAGCTGGCCAAGGAAATGGACATCACGCCGGAGAAGGTGCTGGAGATCCAGCAGTACGCGCGTGAACCGATCTCGCTGGATCAGACGATCGGCGACGAAGGCGATTCCCAGCTCGGCGACTTCATCGAGGATTCCGAGGCCGTGGTCGCCGTCGACGCGGTGTCGTTCACGTTGCTGCAGGATCAACTGCAGTCGGTGCTTGAGACGTTGTCGGAGCGCGAGGCCGGCGTGGTGCGGTTGCGGTTCGGCCTCACCGACGGGCAGCCGCGCACCCTCGACGAGATCGGCCAGGTGTACGGCGTCACCCGTGAACGCATCCGGCAGATCGAGTCGAAGACGATGTCAAAGTTGCGTCACCCCAGCCGTTCTCAGGTGCTGCGCGACTATCTCGACTAAACGCGCCGTGTCATAGGTGGAATTCGCGCAAGTGCGGTAGCCTCTTGCGCCGTGCCCGAGAAACCACCACGGATCCCGCCGTTAGCGCTGGTCCAGACGATCGACACGGTCCGCGCAGGGCTGTCACGGTTACACCGCTTGCTGGCGCCCGGTGGCATCAATGTGCTGGAGCTGATCACGGGCGGCTGGACCGCTCAGGCCATCTACGTGGCGGTCAAGCTCGGCATCCCTGACCAGCTGGCCGACGGCCCGCAGAGCGCCGACGAGATCGCACGCCGGGTCGGTGCGGACCCTGGCGCGGTCTACCGCGTCATGCGCGCGCTGGCGTCCAAGGGAGTGCTGAGCCACCGCAGCGACAACACGTTCAAGCTCACGGCGACCGGCACCGCGTTGCGGACGGGAACCCCGGGTTCGATGCGCGATATGGCGCTGTTCCTTGGTCATCCACTGCGCTGGGAGGACTGGGGCCACCTGCTCTACTCCGTGCAGACCGGCAAGCCCTCGGTCGACAAGCTCCGCGGCATGCCGTTCTTCGAGTACGTCGAAACCGACGCGGACCTGGCGGCGGCGTTCAACAACGCGATGACCGCGGGAAGCGAGTTTTCGATCTTCGGCGTGCTCGCCGCATACGACTTCTCCGGTTTCAAGACGATCATCGACGTCGGCGGCGGCCACGGCCGGTTGCTGTCCATGATTCTCGCGAAGACACCCGGCGCCAGCGGTGTGCTCTTCGATTTGCGTTCGGTGGTGGATGGAGCCGGACCTGTGCTCGAGCAGGCCGGCGTGGCGGACCGCTGCAAAGTCGTCGACGGCTCCTTCTTCGACTCGGTGCCCGACGGCGGCGACGCGTATTTGATGAAGAACATCCTCCACGACTGGCCCGATGACGACGCAGTGCGCGTACTTCGCAATGTCCGTAGTGCGATCGAGCCCGGCGGCAAGCTGCTATTGCTGGAAAGCGTTCTGCCCGAACGGGCTTCGTCCGACTTCGGCATGGTGCTCGACCTGGAGATGCTCATTGCCGTCGGCGGCAAGGAACGCACCCGTTCGGAGTGGACCAATCTGTTGGGCCAGGCCGGATTTCGGCTCGAGCGCGTCGTCCGGACCCCAACCCCGGTGTCGATCGTCGAGGCGACACCCGTCTAGCGCTTGCGCTCACGCACCTTGTACGTCGAGGGCCACGACTCCCGCGTCTCGTCTCCGACGAGCGGAACACCCTTGCTGCCAATCCTGATGTCGTATGCCTCCTTGCCGGGGCCGACTTCGCGGTTGGCGTGTTCGGTGGCGAGATAGATCAGCTGATCGATCTCCGCTTCGGCGAACGCCACGAACGTGGTCTTACGGACGATGTCCTCAGGCGCGGGAACCATCTTCTCGGGCAGGATCCGCGACGCGAGCGCCGCCAGACCCAACAGCGAGAACGGGATGACCCAGTAGCAGACGAACGACAGCGGGGTCTTCGTGTCAAGAATCGTGGCGTCGCCCTGCACGATCGGCGGGATCGCCGACGACACGGTCATGCCGGCGAACGCGGCGACCCAGATCCACGTCAACAGCGTGGTGATCTTGGCGAACAGGTCGCTCTCGACCACTTCTTTCGGCTGGCCGACTTCGGCGAACTCTCGTACGAACGGCTTGCCGATGAGCACGCCGGTCAGGGCAACCAGGAAGATCCCCGCATTGCTCAGCGGCTGCATCCACCGCTCCATGAACGACTGGTCCAGCGTGAACGTAAGAACAGTGAGCACTAAAAACGTTGCGACAGCACCGATTTCGATGGTGCGCCCCGGCACCCCTCTGACACGCCCGACCACAAACGACACCACCGCGATCGCCAGTGCGACCAATACTGCGGTGGTGAACGGGACGTTACCGACTAGAACCCAATAGACGATCCACGGCGCCAGACCAAACAGAATGCCCACGATCGGTGAGTCTAGGTTGTCGATCTTCGCCGCGACTGTAAACCTGTCGCAGCGACGACGACGAAGTCTTAACTTGTAGTGGTGACCCAGCGCCGCAGAGTGTCGTCCGGCTCCGAGTACGAGTCGGCGGTCGGCTACTCACGGGCGGTGCGCGCAGGTTCGCACATCGTGGTGGCTGGAACCACGGGGTCGGGCGAGAGCGCCGCCGAGCAGACACGGGAAGCGCTGCGGCGCATCGACATTGCGTTGCAAAAGGTCGGCGCGTCCCTGACCGACGTGGTGCGGACCCGCATGTACGTCACCGACATCTCGAAGTGGAGGGAAGTCGGCGCGGTGCACGCCGAGGTCTTCGGTGAGACTCTGCCGGTGTCAACCATGGTCGAGGTGTCGTCGCTCATCTCGCCCGATCTGCTCGTCGAGATCGAAGTCGACGCCTACCGCGAGGTCTAGCGCGCAAGCGGCCCGAAGCGCCCGCCTGCGTCTGGCAAATACGGCGTGACGTTTATCACAGCCGTACCTGGCAATTCTCCGTACAGATGCGGGAACACCATCGCATCTGGGTCGGTGGCCACACCGGGCTCCCAGCGGACCGGGGAGGACAGGCGTGCGGGGTCGATGTGCAGCAGCACAAGATCGGTTCGTCCGGCATAGAGCCGGTTGGCCGGCAAATGCACCTGCTCAGGCGTCGACAGGTGAACGAACCCGTTCGCGTTCAGCGAATCGGGCCGATGCTCACCGAGGGCCTGCGCCCGCCGCCAGTCATCGGCACTGCAAATGTGGACCAGAATGCTCGGCGAATCGGACATATCGTCAGCCTGCACCGCTCGCAACTCGACGTAACCGTGAGACACGACACACCCGTAAACCCCCGGGGAACAAGGCTGGAACCGAAAACGTCTGAGACAGTAGATGTACCCGACGCATTCACGGAGGTGGCCATGAACGCAACGCTCACCAGTCCCCAACTGACCAAGGCTGATCGCTGCGATCGTTGTGGGGCCGCTGCACGTGTACGCGCGAAGCTTCCGTCCGGTGCCGAATTGCTGTTCTGCCAGCATCACGCCAACGAGCATGAAGCAAAGTTGGTCGAGCTCGCCGCGGTTCTCGAAGCCAGCCCCCTAGAGCCGTAGCACCGAATCAGTAATGCTGGACTGGTCATGACTGACCAGCCGGCGCCTATCAAGCCATCGAAGCATCACATTTGGCATATCGTTCGGCGCACATTGTCGAAAAGCTGGGACGATTCGATCTTTTCCGAATCGGCTCAGGCAGCGTTCTGGTGTGCGCTTTCGTTGCCGCCTCTGCTTCTGGGCATGCTGGGCAGCTTGGCCTATATCGCTCCGCTGTTCGGACCGGACACGTTGCCGATGATCGAGAACCAATTCATCAGCACCGCCGCCCGTTTCTTCTCCCGGAACGTGGTCAACGAGATCATCGAGCCCACCGTGCGCGACATCGTCAAGGGCGCTCGCGGCGAGGTGGTCTCGCTGGGATTCGTGATCTCGCTGTGGGCCGGCTCCTCGGCGATCTCAGCGTTCGTGGACTCGATCACCGAAGCGCACGACCAGACGCCGCTGCGCCACCCCGTGCGTCAGCGGTTCTATGCGCTGGGCTTGTACGTGGCGATGCTGGTCTTCGCGATAGCCGCCGCCCCCTTCGTCGCGCTGGGGCCGCGCAAGATCGCCCAGTTCCTCCCGGACAGCTGGGACAACGCGCTGGCCTTCGGGTACTACCCCGGCTTGTTCATTGCTCTGGTGGTCGGGATGAACATCCTCTACCGGGTGTCGCTGCCCAAGCCGCTGCCGTCGCACCGGCTGCTGATCGGCTCGGTGCTGGCGACGGTCGTGTTCCTGGTCGCCACACTCGGACTTCGGATCTACCTGACGTGGATCACCAGCACTGGCTACACCTACGGCGCGCTCGCGACGCCGATCGCCTTCCTCTTGTTCGCGTTCTTCCTCGGGTTCGCGATCATGATCGGCGCCGAGCTCAACGCCTCGATCCAGGAGGAATGGCCGGCGCCCGCCACCCATGCACGCCGGCTGCGCTGGTGGCTGGAAGAGAAGGCGGAGTCGCTCAACGGCAACGGCAACGGCGACGGGACGGCGGTGGCGCCTCCTGCGCCCGCAGCAGCCACCGTGGCGGATGGCGACGCCGCTACGTCTTGAGCTTCTCGAAGATGCGCTTGCACTCGGGGCACACCGGCGATCCCGGCTTGGCGGCCTTCGTCACCGGAAACACCTCGCCGCACAGCGCGACGACGTGCGTACCCATGACCGCGCTCTCGGCGATCTTGTCCTTCTTGACGTAGTGGAAGAACTTCGGGGTGTCGCTGTCGGTCCCGTCGTCGACGCGTTCGTCGGTGTCGGTGCGCTCGATCGTCTGGGTTCGCATGTGACCATTTTGCCCGTAATGAATCCGGCCCGTACAGCGCACGCCGAGTGTGGAACAGTGGAGGCATGAAACACGGCCAAGAGCTGAGTTTCGACGACGACGGCCAGCCCGTCCTGATCACTCGTGCCGCAGCGCCCTACGAGGAGCAGCACCGCGAACGCGTACGCAAGTATCTGACGCTGATGTTCTGGCGCATCCCGGCACTGATCCTCGCTGCGGTCGCGTACGGCATCTGGCACAACGGGCTCATCTCTCTGGCGATCATCGTGGTGTCGGTGCCGTTGCCGTGGATGGCGGTGCTGATCGCCAACGACCGCCCGCCCCGGCGCGCGGAGGAGCCGCGGCGCTACGACGCCCGGCGGATCCCGCTGTTCCCGACGGCCGAGCGGCCCGCCTTGGAAGGCCGCGCGCCCCTGTCTTCGCAACCCGATGCGGGCGATCCGCGCGGCGATGTTCCCAGCTGAGGAACTTCTGTCTCTATTCTCAGCACATTCTCAGGTCACGGTCGAATAACCGCAGATCAGAAGGTGTGAACCGGCTAACTGGTGGGAACTCTTAGCGGACCGTGGGCGTTGTAGCTCATGACAGTTCGACCCGATCAGGAGGCCGTCATGGCAAATGCCACCACCGCACGCATCGACCACGACTTGGACGCCCAAAGTCCAGCCGCTGACCTCGTGCGTGTGTACTTGAATGGCATTGGCAAAACGGCCTTGCTCAATGCCGCCGATGAGGTCGAACTCGCAAAGCGCATTGAGGCAGGCCTTTACGCGCAACATCTGCTCGACACGCGGAAGCGCTTGGGCGAGAACCGCAAACGTGATCTTGCCGCCGTCGCGCGTGACGGTGAAGCGGCGCGGCGCCATCTGCTGGAGGCGAACCTGCGCCTGGTCGTGTCGCTGGCGAAGCGCTACACCGGCCGTGGCATGCCGTTGCTGGACCTGATCCAGGAGGGCAATCTGGGCCTGATCCGCGCGATGGAGAAGTTCGACTACTCCAAGGGATTCAAGTTCTCGACCTATGCCACCTGGTGGATCCGGCAGGCGATCACGCGCGGCATGGCCGACCAGAGCCGCACCATTCGCCTACCCGTCCACCTGGTTGAGCAGGTCAACAAGCTGGCCCGGATCAAGCGCGAGATGCATCAGAACCTCGGCCGTGAAGCGACCGACGAGGAATTGGCGGCCGAGTCGGGGATCCCGGCCGAGAAGATCGCCGATCTGCTCGAGCACAGCCGCGACCCGGTGAGCCTGGACATGCCGGTCGGCAGCGACGAGGAAGCCCCGCTGGGTGACTTCATCGAAGACGCCGAGGCGATGTCAGCCGAGAACGCGGTCATCTCCGAGTTGCTGCACACCGATATCCGCCACGTGCTGGCCACGCTGGACGAGCGCGAACAGCAGGTCATCCGGCTGCGGTTCGGACTCGACGACGGCCAGCCCCGCACGCTCGATCAGATCGGAAAGCTGTTCGGGTTGTCCCGTGAGCGGGTCCGCCAGATCGAGCGTGAGGTGATGGCCAAGCTGCGCAACGGCGAACGCGCCGACCGGCTACGGTCTTACGCCAGCTAGCTTTCGCACGAAGAATGCCCGTCGGGTCACCGGCGGGCATTCTCTATTGCACGCCCGGCCGCAGCCGTGCGGGCGACGTTGGAGCCCAGTTTTCCCAGCTTGACCGGTAGACTCTGGCGTGACGGAGGGTTGCCTAATGAACGATCTTGTCGATACCACCGAGATGTACCTGCGGACCATCTACGACCTCGAAGAAGAGGGCGTGGTGCCGCTGCGGGCGCGCATCGCCGAGCGTCTCGAGCAGAGTGGGCCCACCGTCAGCCAGACCGTGTCGAGGATGGAGCGCGACGGGCTGCTGCACGTCGCCGGTGACCGGCACCTGGAGTTGACCGACAAGGGCCGTGCCCTTGCCGTGTCCGTGATGCGCAAGCACCGGCTCGCCGAGCGGCTGCTGGTCGACGTGATCGGGTTGCCGTGGGAGGAAGTCCACGCCGAAGCCTGCCGCTGGGAACACGTGATGAGCGAGGACGTCGAGCGCCGGCTGGTGCAGGTGCTCAACAACCCGACCACCTCCCCGTTCGGCAACCCCATTCCCGGCCTGTCCGAGCTGGGCGTCGACCTGGTCGGCAGCGAAGATCGCAGCCTGGTCCGGCTGACGGAAGTGCCGTCGGGTATGCCGGTGGCCGTCGTGGTGCGACAGCTAACCGAACACGTCCAGGGCGACGCCGATCTGATCGCGCGGCTCAAGGACGCCGGCGTGGTGCCCAACGCCCGGGTGACCGTCGAAGCCAACGACCACGGCGGGGTGATGATCGTGATCCCCGGCCACGAGCAGGTCGAGCTGCCCCACCACATGGCGCACGCCGTAAAGGTCGAGAAGGTCTAGCCGGCCCGCTGGCCGAAGACGCGCCGTGGCGGTAGGCGCACCCCGAGCCGCTCGGCCAACCGGTATCCGGTGAGCGCCAGTTCGCGGATTTGTTCGGGCCGCATGCCCGATTGCAGAGCGGTGTCGAGCATGCCGGCCATCTTGTGGGTGGGATCGCAACGCAGAGCAGCCTCCAGCGACACCCCGGCCAGCGGGCCATCCCCGCGCGCGTAGGCCGAAAACGCCAGCAGCACAAGCGCTTCGACGCGCCACGGCTGCGGCAGCGTGCGCGACAGCATCGCCCACAGCGATTCGGCCGGCGCGGCGTCCTGGCCGACGGCCAGGGCGTAGAGGGTGTCCCGCACAAGCGGATCGACCAGCGCGCATGCCAGTCGGATGACCTTGGCCTGTCGCAGCTTTGCGCCGTTCGCCACCCGCCTGGCTGCCGACATCGCGTCCTTGACGTCTTCGCGTGCGGCGGCGTCGTCACGCTCCGCGTGTGTCTGCGCGTACCCGTCGATGGCATCCGCCAGCGCCGCGGCGCGTTCGGGGTCGGCGACCTCGATCACTTCTTGGAGCTCGGCACGACGTGCATAGAGCCTGCGCCCGTCGAGGACCGCGGCCATCGCCAACGGCGACGCCGAGGGATCCTCGACGGCGCCGGCGCTGCCGCAGCCGTCGGCGCAGCGCCAACGTCCACCCGCGGCCACTCGGTCCACGACGTGCGCGGCGTACAGCTCGATACCCCGAGCGGCCAGCGCATGCTGCAGCCCGGCCGCCAGTTCGCGATATTCGTCGTTGCACATCCGGCAGCCCGCGCCTTCCTCGTCGACCACCACCGCGATCGCCGAATCCGGTCTCGCCGCTGCCGCGACGTCGGCGATGTGATCCAGCGACTCCAGGAGTTGGTCCGAAAGATCAACGCGCATAACGCATCCCATCTCGCCTCGGTCCACGGTGACGAGCACGAGCGATTTCTCTGGCACGAAGCCGAGAACGGCGGGCAGGGCCGCGATCAGTACACCGGGCCGGTTGAGGTGAAAGTCGGATGGTTGCGATGTCGTCATGGCTGCCAACATCGCAACCCGCACCGTCGTCCGGAGGCGGTGCGACGGTCACACCGGGCCGTCTGGGGATGAATTCGCGACTGGGGATGGGCTAGGGTCCGCCGCGCCTGACCTTGAGCACCGCATCGGTGAACAAGATGTCCAGGGCGTGGGTATCTGGGGCGACATCGGGAGTGGCCTCCGCAGTCTCCTCATGCAGCCACGTCGCGCTGACCCGGATGTCGCCGATCTGCGCGGCCAGCGTCAACGTTCTGCACATCGAGCCGGTCGAATCCGCCTTCGCGGTCTGGTCGACGGCGTAGGTGTCGTCGGCGTCGAGCGGCGGAGCGGGCAGCATCGTCGATGTGACCGTCGAGATGTCCTCGCCGCGGACGGCGGTGAACGACGGGCATGCGGTCAGTTGCTCGGCACGCGCACGCAGCGGTGCGGCCGGCCGCGTCACGGTGACGATGAGGCTGCTGGCGTTCTCGCTGTCGATGCCCTGCACCGCAGCGGTCTGTTGCGCTGCGAGCGGCGGCGGCGCGCACTCCGGCGGCGTCACGACCGACCCCGCGGGGACACCGTCGACGTCTTGAAGCACCCGGTACACCGCGGAGCCGTCGAGTACGGCGGCGGGATATCCCGCCGGGAAGCGATCGGGTTCGATCAACAAGTCCCCCACCGGAACCGGCGTCGGATCGGCGAAAGGCGTCACCGGGTGCGCGGTTCCGGCGAGGACGCGAGTGCAGCCCCCGACCAATACCACCGCGACGGCAAGCGTGCAGACACGCAGCGACCACGACAGCGTCCCGACCATCGCCAATCATCGTCTCACCGGCGCACCGGCGGGTCGGGCAGGCGCACCGCGGAACAATTGTTCACGGCCTATTGACGTGGTCGGCATGCAAGATTGCGCCAACCGGCGTAGACCTTTTGCCATGGGTTCCATGCTGGAGTACGACCTGGTCGTCATCGGTTCCGGTCCGGGCGGGCAAAAGGCCGCGATCGCAGCGGCAAAGCTCGGCAAGTCGGTCGCGGTCGTCGAGCGCGGGCGGATGCTTGGCGGTGTTTGCGTGAATACCGGCACCATCCCGTCCAAGACGCTGCGTGAGGCGGTGGTCTACCTCACCGGCATGAGCCAGCGTGAGCTGTACGGCGCGAGCTACCGCGTCAAGGAGAAGATCACCCCCGCCGACCTGCTGGCGCGCACCTCGCACGTGATCGGCAAGGAACAGGACGTGGTCCGATCGCAGTTGATGCGCAACAGGATTGACCTCATCCAGGGCCACGGCCGGTTCGTCGACGCGCACACCGTGCTGGTCGAGGAACCCACCCGCGGCGAACGCACCACCGTGAGCGGCCAGTACATCGTGATCGCCACCGGCACCAAGCCTGCCCGCCCGCCAGGTGTCGAGTTCGACGAGGACAGGGTGCTCGACTCCGACGGCATCCTGGACCTGAAATCGCTGCCGGCGTCGATGGTGGTCGTCGGGGCCGGCGTGATCGGCATCGAATACGCCTCGATGTTCGCCGCGCTGGGCACCAAGGTCACGGTTGTCGAGAAGCGCGACACCATGCTCGATTTCTGCGATCCGGAGATCGTGGAGGCGCTCAAGTTCCACCTTCGCGACCTGGCAGTCACGTTCCGGTTCGGAGAAGAGGTGACGGCAGTCGATGTCGGCGCCGCGGGCACGGTCACCACCCTGGCCAGCGGCAAGCAGATACCCGCCGAGACGGTCATGTACTCGGCCGGGCGGCAGGGCCAGACCGATCACCTCGACCTGACCAACGCCGGCCTCGAGACCGACAACCGCGGCAGGATCTTCGTCGACGACCAGTTCCAGACCAAGGTCGACCACATCTACGCCGTCGGCGACGTGATCGGCTTCCCCGCACTGGCCGCGACGTCGATGGAGCAGGGCCGGCTGGCCGCCTACCACGCGTTCGGTGAGCCGACCAACGGCATCACCGAGATCCAACCCATCGGCATCTACTCGATTCCCGAGGTGTCCTACGTCGGTGCCACCGAAGTGGAACTCACCAAGGACTCGATTCCCTACGAGGTCGGGGTGTCGCGGTATCGCGAGCTGGCGCGCGGCCAGATCGCGGGTGACTCGTACGGAATGCTCAAGCTACTGGTGTCCACCGACGACCTGAAGGTGCTCGGTGTTCACATCTTCGGAACCAGTGCGACTGAACTGGTCCACATCGGCCAGGCGGTGATGGGCTGCGGCGGCACGATCGAGTATCTCGTCGACGCGGTCTTCAACTACCCGACATTCTCGGAGGCTTACAAGGTCGCGGCGCTGGACGTGATGAACAAGCTGCGGGCGCTCAACCAGTTCCGCACCTAGGCCTGTCGTCCGACTAACTGCAGTCGTCGCCGAACGCCGTCGGCGCCACATCCGCCGGGCCACCCGCCTCGGCGCGTGCCAGCAGCTGCCTGATCGCGTCGTCGAAAGGCGGTGAATACGAGACGTTTTCGTCGCAGCCGCCGCCGTCAAGGCCCCCGATCAGACCGACGACGGTCGAGCCGATGATCCAGGGCGCGCCAGACAGGCCGTCGACCAGCGCCGCGCACGGAAAGGACGGAAAGCCCGTGGCGGCCGGTGCGGTAGCCCCCTGACAGCCGATCGGGCCGCCGCCCTCGCCCAGTGCATAACCGGTGACGGTGACGACGGTGCCCGGCTTCGGGGCCGGACCCAGTGTCAGGCCCCCGCCCGCCTGCGCCTGGATCGTCCCGCCCGCATCGCGGCTCACCCGAGCGATCGCGAAGTCGGCCAGCGGGTCCTGGTTCGCCACCCAGCGAGGGTCCAGGTAGACCGCGTCCATGTGCCAGACGTCCTGCGCCGGTGCGTCGTTGAGCAAACCAGCGACGAAGTTCGTGTCGAGACCCTCCGCCACGCAGTGTGCGGCGGTGAGGATCAGGTCACCGCCGGCCGAGTCCAGCACAGCGCCGGAGCAGGTATGCAGATCGCCGCCGCCGAGGAACACCGCGCCGACCCGTCGGTCGGGCGGCATCCCCGTCGCGGTCGGTGCAGTGGCCGAACGCGCCGGGCTGGCCGCGGTTGGCGGCGCTGCCGGAGCGGGCCGCGCGCAGGACGGCGCCAGTGCGATGAGCAGCCCGGCCGCCAGTGCCGTCTTGGCGACCGCGGATATGCGCATCTGACGATCTTGCCCGAACCGGGCGCACACGGCATGTGGCAAACATCGCGACCGAGACGTTGAATGCCGCCCAGAACGGGCACCCCAGCTGGAATGCGGCAGTCTCGGTGTCGCGTTGGCACAGGTAGGTGGGGCCGCAATGGCGTCCGCCGCGAAATGCGCGACACTAGTGGTCTCGGTGGCGCGCCCGGTTGGGCGCGGCATCGAGGCGAGGAGGCAAGGCGAAATGGCTGATAACCCAGGTAGCCCAGAGCAGCACTACCACCCCGAACAGACCGGGATGTACGAGCTGGAGTTTCCCGCGCCGCAATTGTCATCGGACGACGGCCGTGGACCGGTGTTGATCCACGCCCTTGAGGGCTTCTCCGACGCCGGGCACGCGATTCGGCTGGCCGCCCAGCACCTCAAGAACACGTTGGACACCGAGCTGGTCGCATCGTTCGCGATTGACGAACTCCTCGACTACCGGTCGCGGCGCCCGCTGATGACGTTCAAGACCGACCACTTCACCCACTACGAGGAGCCAGAGCTCAACCTCTACGCCCTGCACGACACCGTGGGAACACCGTTTCTGCTCCTTGCCGGCATGGAACCCGACCTGCGCTGGGAGCGGTTCATCACCGCTGTACGCCTGCTGGCCGAGCGGCTCGGCGTCCGGCGGGTCATCGGTTTGGGCACCATCCCGATGGCGGTACCGCACACGCGCCCGATCACGATGACCGCGCATGCCAACGACAAGGAGCTGATCGCCGACCACACGCCATGGGTAGGCGAAGTGCAGGTGCCAGGGAGCGTGTCGAACCTGCTGGAGTTCCGGATGGCCCAGCATGGCCACGAGGTCGTCGGGTACACCGTGCATGTGCCGCACTATCTGGCACAAACCGACTATCCGGCCGCCGCAGAGGCGTTGTTGGCGCAGGTCGCCAAGAGCGGCTCGCTGCAGATTCCGCTGGCCGCGCTCGTGGAGGCCGGCGTCGAGGTGAACGACAAGATCAACGAACAGGTCACGGCGAGCAGCGAAGTCGCTCAAGTGGTGGAGGCGCTGGAGCGACAGTACGATGCCTTCGTTGCCGCTCAGGAGAATCGATCGCTGCTGGCGCGCGACGAAGACCTGCCCAGTGGCGATGAACTCGGCGCCGAGTTCGAACGATTCCTCGCCCAACAGGACGGTGACAAGTTCAAAGAGGACGACAAGTAGCCCTCACCGGCCCGACAACGAAGTTGGCGATAAATGACCGCGACAACGCAGCGGGCGCAATGAGCGAGCGAAAGCCCAACCTGCGCTCCGTGCGTGAACTCACACCGACGTTGCAGTTCCGCACCATCCACGGATACCGGCGTGCGTTCCGAGTGGCCGGCTCCGGGCCGGCGATCCTGTTGATCCACGGCATCGGCGACAACTCCACCACCTGGAGCACGGTGCAAAGCAAGCTCGCGCAGCGGTTCACCGTCATCGCCCCCGATCTGTTGGGCCACGGCAAATCCGACAAGCCGCGCGCCGACTACTCGGTCGCCGCCTACGCCAACGGCATGCGTGATCTGTTGAGTGTGCTCGACATCGACAACGTCACCGTCATCGGGCATTCGCTCGGCGGCGGAGTGGCCATGCAATTCGCCTACCAGTTCCCGCAATTGGTGGATCGGCTGATTTTGGTGGGCGCCGGCGGCGTGACCAAGGACGTCAACGTCGCGTTGCGATTCGCTTCGCTTCCGCTGGGCAGCGAGGCGCTCGCGCTGCTGCGGCTGCCGCTGCTTCTGCCTGCGCTGCAAGCCTTCGGCCGCGTCGCCGGGGCGATGTTCGGGTCGACGGGGCTGGGCCGCGACCTGCCCGACGTGCTGCGGATCCTCGCCGACCTACCGGAGCCCACCGCGTCGTCGGCGTTCGCCCGCACCTTGCGCGCGGTGGTGGATTGGCGCGGCCAGGTCGTCACGATGCTGGATCGATGTTATTTGACGCAATCCGTTCCAGTTCAGTTGATTTGGGGCACACGGGATTCGGTGATTCCCGTCAGCCACGCCGAGATGGCGCACGCCGCCATGCCCGGTTCACAGCTGGAGATCTTCGAGAACTCCGGACATTTTCCGTTCCACGACGATCCGGACCGCTTTGTCGAAGTCGTCGAGCGGTTCATCGATTCCACCGAGCCCGCCGTCTATGACCAGGAATACCTTCGCAGTCTGCTGCGCGACGGTATCGGCGAAGGCACCATTTCCGGGCCCGTCGACACCCGCGTCGCCGTACTCGACGCGATGGGCGCCGACGAGCGCAGCGCCACCTGATCAGGGCTTCGCGTCACCACGTAGCATCGGCCCATGGCCATCGACGTGACAGTGTTGCGCGTTTTCACCGACCCTGACGGCAACTTCGGAAACCCTCTCGGCGTCGTCGACGCCAGTACCGTCGAGCCCGGCGACCGCCAGCGCATCGCCACCCAATTGGGTTACAGCGAAACGATATTCATCGATGTGCCGCAACAGGGAGCGAGCAGCGCACACGCGCGGATCTATACCCCGGCCATCGAGCTGCCGTTCGCCGGACATCCGACCGTGGGCGCATCGTGGTGGCTGCGCGACCGAGGCACACCCATCCACACGCTGCAGGTCCCGGCCGGCATCGTGCAGGTCGCTTACGACGACGATGTGACCGCAGTGAGCGCGCGCTCGGAGTGGGCGCCGGAGTTCGCAATCTACGACGTGGCCTCAACCGATGAGCTGTTCGCCGCAGACCCGGACGACTACCCCGACGACGTGCAGAACTTCGTGTGGACATGGACCGACCGCGAGCAGGGCGTGCTGCGCGCGCGGATGTTCGCCGCGAGCCTGGGTGTGCCCGAGGATGAGGCGACCGGCGCGGCCGCGGTGCGGATCACCGACTACCTCAGCCGCGACCTGACGATCGTGCAGGGCAAAGGCTCGGTGATCTACACGCAATGGAGCCCGGAAGGTTGGGTCCGCATCGCCGGTCGCGTGGTCAGCGACGGCATCAAACAGATCTGAGGGCGGTCGGTCAGCCCTGTGCCGCGACGTCGCGGGCCGCGCGCAGTGCCTCGATCTCTCGTTCGAAGTCTTCGGCGGATTCGAACGAGCGGTACACCGAGGCAAACCGCAGGTAAGCCACCTCGTCGAGCTCACGCAACGGCCCCAGAATGGCCAACCCGACTTCGTGGCTGGGCACTTCGGGTGAGCCCGTCGCCCGAACGGCGTCCTCCACCTGCTGGGCTAACAGGTTCAGGGCGTCGTCGTCGACCTGACGGCCCTGGCATGCCCGCCGCACACCGCGGATCACCTTTTCCCGGCTGAACGGCTCCGTGACGCCACTGCGCTTGACGACGGCGAGTACCGCCGTCTCGACGGTGGTGAACCGGCGGCCGCATTCCGGACAGGAGCGGCGACGCCGAATGGCCTGGCCCTCGTCGGTTTCGCGGGAATCGACCACGCGAGAGTCGGGATGGCGGCAGAACGGACAGTGCATCACCGCTCCTTCGCCACGCGGACAGACAACTACCTCGAACGTCTCTGAGCGTACCTGCGCAGCCCCCGAGTAGCCCAGCACCGGGGAGTTTGGCCGGCAGACAGCGGCCCTGACGGCCAGAGACATTGGGCGGCAGCGTCTTTCACTGCTCACGGGCCGCCGTCAGCCGATCGGTGCGATCAGGGTCTGACCGGCGTCCAGCGCCACGGAATCGAGTTGGTTGAGCTCGCGGATGCGCTCTACCACCTGGCCCACGGGAGCCTCAGGAGCCACTCGATGGGCGACCTGCTGCAGCGTCTCCCCCATCTGGACCTGAACCACGGCCAGTCGATCCGGCACCGCGGTGGTGCCGGCCGCCATTTCACCGAATTGAGCCACCAGACCCAGCCACACGGTGATCGCCGCCGCGATCAGCGCCAGCCCCACCGTCGTCGCCGGGGTGATGGGCCTGCGGCGGTGCGACGCCCGCGACACCAGAACGCCGCTACCGCGGTAGCGCATCGGTGCCCCACCCGGACGCTGGGACTTGGGCCGCCGGCCGGTGCCTGCCTGCCGGAATCCCGGCCTGACCACCGGCGTCGCTTCAAATTCTCGGGTGTCGAGGATCGTCATGTGCCTGCCTTCCGCTCCGATGTTTTTCGCTCTTGTGTTCGAACATACTCGATCACATGTTCGATTTATAGAACGTGTGATCGAACTGTTGCAAACGATAGAGCGACCCACCGACAAATTTCGGCGGCCGATCGGGGGCTGACCCGCGAAGGCGACACGCCTCGAACACATGTTTGATTATCTTCGGTGGGCGGACTACATTCGGCGCCATGAGCGACGACAGCAGCGACAGCGGGGACGGCACCGTCGGTACTGGGCGCAGAACACCCACCGAAGGACTGACCGAGCGTCAGCGCACCATTCTGGAGGTCATCCGCGCGTCGGTGACTTCTCGCGGCTATCCGCCCAGCATCCGGGAAATCGGCGACGCCGTCGGGCTGACGTCGACGTCGTCGGTGGCTCATCAGTTACGGACACTCGAGCGCAAGGGCTACCTGCGGCGCGATCCCAACCGGCCGCGGGCCGTTGATGTGCGCGGCGTCGACGACAGCGTGACGCCGATCGTCGCGACCGATGTGGCGGGGTCGGATGCCCTGCCGGAACCGACGTTCGTGCCGGTGCTCGGCCGCATCGCCGCCGGCGGCCCGATTCTTGCCGAGGAAGCCGTGGAGGACGTCTTCCCGCTGCCACGTGAGCTGGTAGGCGAGGGCTCACTGTTTCTGCTCAAGGTGGTCGGCGACTCGATGGTCGACGCGGCCATCTGCGACGGCGACTGGGTCGTCGTTCGTCAGCAGAACGTCGCCGACAACGGCGACATCGTCGCGGCGATGATCGACGGCGAAGCCACCGTGAAGACGTTCAAGCGAACGCGTGGTCAGGTATGGCTGATGCCGCACAACCCCGCGTTCGACCCGATTCCCGGCAACGACGCCGCCGTGCTCGGCAAGGTCGTCACGGTTATCCGCAAGATCTAGCCGTCAATTCGCCCTGACGAAGCCGTTTGTGCGGGCGAATTCCTCGTTGACGAACCAGATTTCGGCACGCGCGTCGTCGTAGAGCGCGCTTCCGGGCGCCCAGTACAACCCCGACTTGGTGTCCGCCTTGATCGGGAAACCCTCCGGCGCCTGGTCGGAATCCTCCAGCGGCAGACGGAATGGAATGTCCTCGGGCGCCGGTTCTTCGATCACGATTCGCGCGTGACGGCCGGTATCGGTGAGAGGGTCGTGCTCGACGCGGGTCGGCGTCGTGTCGACCTTGTCGGGGTCGTCCTCCACCGTCTGCGCCGCAACGGGTTCCGGCGTCACGGCGGACTCCTGGCTCACCGCAGGTTCCTGCGCCGTGACCGCGTCGTCGGCATGGTCGGTGTGATCGGGGTGATCAGGGTGGTCGGTGTGCTCAGGTGATCCCCACAGGCTCATCGGCGCCGGCGGATAGTCGTGGCTTGCTGCTGAGGACGGCAACGAGCCAAGTCCCTCCTGCGCGTAGCGATCACCGAACAGCGCGGCGGCCCGCTCGTCTTCGGCCGGTTGCTGCCCCGCGCCGCCGGTCACTGGTTCGTAGGGCGCGACGCCGGGGCCGGCGTCGTCACCTTCCAGCCGGTTGTCGTCACGGCCGCGGCGGCGGTTGCGCACCGCCGCGAACGCGACGAGCCCGACCGACACCAGTATCGGGATGAGCGCAAGCAGCCACCACCAGTTCGGCGCAAACCACTTGTGCTGCTTGGTGTTTGACCCCGCAGGGGCGGTCGGTTCCTTGGGTACGTCCTGCCCCGGCACCTTGAGACCGGCGAGCCGGGACGCCAGATTGGCCGGCTCGGTGCTGAACGCGTTCTTCGACCGGTCCCACGAGACCACTCCGCCGCTGAACCGCTGCGTGAGGACATCGCCGCTCTCGGTCTGGTCGGCGATCGGCGCGCCAAGCGGGCCGGCGGCGCCGTCCAGTTTCTGCCAGGCGGCATTCATGGCGCCGCGCACGATGACCGCGCCGTAGTCGGGTGTCCAGAAGATGACCGGCTGGTCCTCGGCGGCGAAACTGGTCATCCGGCTTTCGGTCGGGAGCCCACCGTCGACCTCGTTGGAGGTCGGGAAGCCCAGGTCGCCCTGCGGGCCACCGACGCTTTCGTACTTGGCGAGCACCTGACCGGTGACGACGTTCGCTCCGGTAGCGGGGCTATAGAAGATCTTTCCGCCTGCGAAGTTCTGGCCGAGGCCGTCCTTGCCGATCGGATATGGGGCGCCCTGCGCGGCGCCCAGCGGTCCCAGCGCCCCGCCTGCGGCGCGCCGCGCGGCGTTGATGGCCGAGGTCGGGTCTTCGGGGATGGTCAGGCCGGCCAGCTCACCTGCCAGCTCAGGGGGATCAGTCGTGAATGTCTTGGCCTTGGTGTCATAAGAGATCTCGCCGCCGGTGAACTTCTGCGAGACGACGGCGCCGCGGTACATCTCGTCCTCGGCGGGCACGCCCAGCTGCCCGGCCGAGCCTCCGAGTTTGTCCCAGGCGGCGTTGATGGCTCCGCGCACCACCCGCGCTCCAGTGCCAGGGGTCCAGAAAATCACCGGTTTATCGGCCGCGCTGAACGTGGTGTTCCGGCTGTCCTGTGCGCGGCCCGGGCCTTCGTCGATGGTCGGAAATCCGAGGTCGCTGTCGCCCGGTCCGCCCAGCGACTCGTACTTCTCCAGGATCGCGCCGGTCATGATGTGGGCGCCCGTGGCGGGGGTGAAGAAGATCTTGCCGCCTGCGAAGTTCTGGCCGAAGCCTTCTCCGACCGGATAGACGTCACCGTCCTTGGGGCCGAGCGCACCGGTGGGGCCACCGCCTCCGTCATATGCGGCGTTGATCGCGTCGTTGGCGTCACTTTCCGGAGTTGCCGCCGCGACCGGTGCCAGCAGGACGGCCACTCCGACTGCGAGCAGACCGATGGCCGCCCGCACGAGCACCGTGCTACGCCCGCTCATTTATCCTCCCCGCAATCAGCGCAAAAAATTCCTTGAAAAGTATCGCGCCCGTCAACTTTGCGTCAGCAGACGACGAATACCAAGGAGCATCGCCGATCTTGGAGAGAAAATACCTGTCCGGGCTCAGACGCCCATGCTGCGGCCGATGATCTCCTTCATGATTTCGGTCGTTCCGCCATAAATTGTCTGGACACGTGAATCGAGATAAGCGCGGGCAACCGGATATTCACGCATATATCCGTAGCCACCGTGCAATTGCAGACAGCGATCGATGAGATACACCTGTTTTTCGGTGGAATACCACTTGGCCATCGCGGCCTGCTCGGCAGTCAGCTTCTCGTCGAGGTGTAGCCGCAGAAATTCGTCGACCATGATCCGCACCACCGTCGCCTCGGTCGCCAGCTCGGCGAGCAGAAACCGGCTGTTCTGCTGGCTGCCGATCGGGCGTCCAAATGCCTTGCGTTCCTTGGCATATTGCAGTGTGTCCTCAAGGACGGCTTCCATCGCGGTCGCGGCCATCACCGCGATGCTGATGCGCTCCTGCGGCAGGTTCTGCATCAGGTAGACGAAGCCCATGCCCTCCTCGCCGAGCAGGTTTTCTGCGGGCACCTTCACATCGGTGAACGACAGCTCGGCCGTGTCCTGGGCATCGAGGCCGATCTTGTCGAGTTTTCGGCCGCGCTCAAAGCCCTCCATGCCCCTCTCGACGACGAGAAGCGAGAAGCCCATCGCGCCCTTGTCGGGGTCTGTGCAGGCCACCACGATCACCAGGTCGGCGTTGATGCCGTTGGTGATGAAGGTTTTCGCGCCGTTGAGGACGTAGTGATCGCCGTCCTTGACCGCGCGGGTCTTGATGCCCTGCAAGTCACTTCCCGTACCCGGCTCGGTCATGGCGATCGCGGTGATGAGTTCACCGGTGCAGAACTGCGGCAGCCACCGCCGCTTCTGGTCCTCGTTGGCCAGCCGCAGCAGATACGGGGCGACCACGTCGTTGTGCAGCCCGAACCCGATGCCGCTGTAACGGCCCGCGGTGGTCTCCTCGGTGATGATGACGTTGTAGCGGAAGTCAGGGTTGCCGCCGCCGCCGTACTCCTCGGGCACTGCCATCCCGAGAAAGCCCTGCTTACCCGCTTCGAGCCACACGCCGCGGTCGACGATCTTGTCGGCCTCCCACTGCTCGTGATACGGCGCGACATGCCGGTCCAGGAACGCGCGGTAGGACGCGCGGAACAGGTCGTGTTCGGGCTCGAACAACGTGCGCTCGTAGTGGACGACGCCGCCCATGGCTGACCTCCGGTGACTGGTACGGGCTGTTACCGCGAACCTACCCCATCCAACCGGATGGTTGGGCGGCGGTCAGGCCGTCGGAGTGTCGACCCGGTAAAGGTCCAGGAGTCGATACCTGAGGCCGTCGAGACGGTGACCCAGGACCGCAGCGACGCGCTTCAACATCTCGTATCCGAGTTCGTGGTCCTCCTCGCATTTGCCGCGCAGGCATCCGCCATCGAACACGATGGCGCGCGTCGGCTTCGTCGCGCGCGCGTCGAATCGCCAGCGATACGGCGGTATCAACCACGACCAACCCAAGACGTCGCCGGTTTCCAAAGTCTCGATCGTCATGGCGCCACGGCCGGGTGCAAAGACTTCGAGGGTGACTTGCCCCTCTCGGATGAGATAGAAGTTGCTCGCATCTTCGCCTTCTCTGACGACAAGATCGCCGGCGTCGAAACGCATGTTCGCCGCACACCCCACCGCCATTTGGAGATAACGCGGATCCAAGTCGGCGAAAAATGGATGGCCGGCCAAGACGCCTTCAAGCGTGCGCATCGCATTGCCCTTACCCGATACTCGCCGCCGCGCTCAGCGCCTGCGCCGCGCCGACAGCACTGACACGACGCTATCCAGCGGCCGCACCCGACGGGGCGTTTTCGACGCGCAGCTCTGACACGGTGCGCACGGCACGCAAGACGCACCTGCCCCGCCATAGACTCTGGCCCATGGCCGCCCCCACAAGCCTCACGCATTGGGGTGCGTTCACCGCGGGCATCGAAGCCGGCGACATCGCCTCCGTCACACCGTTGGACGGCGATGCCGATCCGTCGCCGCTGCTTGGCAACCTGCCCGGTTCCATTCGGCACCGCTCGCGCATCGCCACCCCGGCGGTCCGGCGCGGCTGGTTGGACGACGGGCCCGGGCCGACGACGCGGCGCGGTTCCGACGAGTTCGTTGCCGTCTCGTGGGACGACCTCACTGAGCTGCTGGCGGCCGAGCTGCGGCGCGTCATCGACACTCACGGCAATGAAGCCATCTACGGCGGCTCATACGGCTGGGCCAGCGCGGGCCGATTTCACCACGCGCAGAGCCAGGTGCACAGATTCCTCAAAATGCTTGGCGGATATACGTTTTCGCGTCACTCTTACAGCCTTGGCGCCACCGGCGTGATCATGCCGCGAGTCGTCGGCACGCACGACGACCTGTTCAAACGGTCCACCGAGTGGGACGTCATCGTCGAACACACCGATCTGCTCGTCTGCTTCGGCGGACTGGCGTTGAAGAACACCGCCATCAATCACGGTGGAACGACGGCACATCCGGCACGCGACTCGCTGCGCCGGTTCCGCGAACGCGGCGGCCGCATCGTCTCGTTCTCGCCTCTGCGCGACGACGTGGAGGGCGACTGCGAGTGGCACGCGGCGATACCCGGCACCGACGTGGCGATCATGCTGGCGCTCGCGCACGTGCTGGCCACCGAATCGCTGGCGGACCGAGAGTTCCTGAGCACCTACTGCACCGGGTACGAGCGCTTCGAGGGCTACCTTCTCGGGGTTGACGACGGTGTGCCCAAGTCGCCGCAATGGGCGGCGGAGATCTGCGGGCTACCCGCCGAGGACCTCGTCGCGCTGGCACGGCGGATGGCGGACAACCGCACGATCGTGACGGTCAGCTGGTCGCTGCAGCGGATCCGGCACGGCGAGCAGGCCCCGTGGATGGGAATCACGCTGGCGGCCATGCTGGGCCAGATAGGCCTTCCCGGAGGCGGTTTCGGGCACGGCTACGGCTCGATGAACGAGCCTGGGCTCGCTCCGCTGCGATTCCGGTTGCCAAAGCTCCCGCAGGGACCCAACCCGGTCAAGACGTTCATCCCTGTCGCGGCTGTCAGCGACATGCTGCTGCACCCGGGCGAGGAATTCGACTACAACGGCCGGCGGCTGACCTACCCCGACATCAAGCTGGTGTACTGGGCGGGGGGCAACCCCTTTCACCACCACCAGAACATTCCCCGCTTACGCCGGGCGCTCGGCCGCGTGGACACGATCGTCGTGCACGACCCGTACTGGACCGCAATGGCCAAACACGCCGACATCGTGGTGCCATCGACCACCTCGTTCGAGCGCGACGACTACTCGGGATCCCGCAACGATCCCATGCTTATGGCCATGCCCAAGCTCACGGAGCCCTACGCCCAATCCCGCGACGACTACACGACATTCGCGGCGCTGGCCGACACGCTCGGCTTTCGCGATCAGTTCACGGAGGGCCGCAGCGCGCGGCAGTGGCTGGCCCACCTATACGAAAAGTGGGCTGCCGGTCTGGATTTCGCGGTGCCCACATTCGACGAGTTCTGGCGGCGGGGCAAGCTGCGGCTGCCCGTCGAGCATGGACTCACGCTGCTGGCGGACTTTCGAGCCGATCCGCAAACTCATCGGCTGACGACGCCGAGCGGGCGCATCGAGATCTTCTCTGACGACATCGACGGCTTCGGTTACGGCGATTGCGCAGGCCACCCGAAGTGGTATGAGCCGTCGGAATGGCTGCGGGGTGAGCGCGCGCAGCGCTATCCGTTGCACCTGCTGGCCAACCAGCCGGCCTCGCGGCTTCATGGCCAACTCGACGGTGGGGCTGCCAGCCAGGCTTCGAAAGTGCAAGGGCGCGAGCCGATCCGGATGCATCCGGACGATGCGGAGTGCCGTGGCGTGGCCGACGGCGACGTGGTGCGGGTGTTCAACGACCGTGGCGCATGCCTGGCCGGCGTGGTGATCGATGATCGTCTGCGGCGCGATGTCGTGCAGCTGGCGACAGGTGCGTGGTTCGATCCGGCCGACCCCGCCGATCCAGATGCGATGTGCGTGCATGGGAACCCGAACGTGCTGACCGACGACGTGGGCACGTCGTCGCTGGCGCACGGCTGCACTGGTGCGCACGTCCTCGTCCAGGTGGAGAAATTCACCGGCACCCTGCCGCCGGTACGGGCGCACGAGCCGCCGGTGATCGTCGAGTCGTGACGGAGTCGTTGACGGTCCAAGAGCGTGGGCAGACACTCACGTTCACGTTCGACGACATGTTGCGGTTCCACGCCGGCAATTCGCCCGGCGGCGTCGCGATGGCGTTCAAGGTCATGCAGCGCGCATTCGGTGTGCTCTCCCCCACTGTGCCGCCGCAGCGCCGGTCCGTCAGCGTGCGCACCGCATTCCGCGGTCCTGGCGCGCGTGACGGCTTCGAGGCGGTGACGGGTGCAGTCTCAGACGGCCGCTATACCGTCGACCGTTCACTGGTCCGACCCGACCTCGGCCGGCTGCGGGAGGACTTCGTGTTCGTCGTCGGCATCGCAGACCGCACCGCGACGCTGTCGCTGCGCGACGGCTTCGTCACCGACGAGTTCGTCGACCTCGCCCGTGCGGAGAACCGCACGGAACACCAAGAACGGCGGCTCGACGAGCTGAAAGCGCAACTCGCTCAACAGGTGATGGCTGCTGCGGCTGCCGACGTCTACAACGTCGACTGACTAGAACGTCGCGAACTCGCGAAGGCTGGCCGCCAATGGAATCGGCACCCTCGCCTTGATCCTGGTGCCGTCCGCAGTGTGTTCGGTGGCGTCGACGCGACCGTCGGCGTGTACCCGGTTGACGAGATCGCCGCGGTCGTACGGGATCGTCACGTCGACCGTGGTGTCGGTGGGCGTGATCAGCTCCGCCATCCGGTGCTGCAACCGGTCGAGTCCGTCTCCGGTGTGCGCTGAGACGAAGACGGCGTCGGGCAGGGCCCGGCGCAGCTGCGCCAGTGCCAGATCGCCTGCGGCGTCGATCTTGTTGACGACCAACAACTCCGGCGGGTGCCTGCCGTCGTGTTCGGCGATCACGTCGTTGATCACCTGCCGGACCGCGTTGATCTGCGCCAGCGGGTTGACGTCTGAGCCGTCGACCACGTGCACGAGCAAGTCGGCATCCACCACCTCTTCGAGCGTGGAGCGAAACGCCTCGACGAGCTGGGTCGGCAGATGGCGGACGAACCCGACGGTGTCGGTCATCACGAAGGGCCTGCCGTCGTCGAATTCCCCACGGCGCGTGGTGGGTTCGAGGGTCGCGAACAACGCGTTCTCCACGAGGACACCCGCCCCCGTCAGCGCATTGAGCAGGCTGGACTTGCCGGCGTTGGTGTAGCCGACGATCGCGATCGACGGCACGTCGCTGGCCAGGCGTCGGCTGCGTTGCGTGTCGCGGACCTGCTTCATCGCGCGAATATCGCGGCGCAGCTTGGACATTCGCTCGCGGATACGGCGCCGGTCGGTCTCGATCTTGGTCTCGCCCGGGCCGCGCAGACCCACACCGCCACCGCTGCCGCCCGCGCGTCCGCCGGCCTGCCGCGACATCGACTCACCCCAGCCGCGCAGCCGGGGAAGCATGTATTCCATCTGCGCCAGCGCGACCTGCGCCTTGCCTTCCCTGCTGGTGGCGTGCTGGGCGAAGATGTCGAGGATCAGCGCGGTGCGGTCGACGACTTTGACCTTGACCGCCTTCTCCAACGCCGTCAGCTGCGCGGGGCTGAGTTCGCCGTCGCAGATCACCGTGTCGGCGCCGGTGGCCAGCACGATCTCCCGAAGCTCCTGAGCTTTACCCGAGCCGATGTACGTCGACGTGTCGGGCTTGTCGCGGCGCTGAATCAGCCCCTCGAGCACTTCGGAGCCTGCCGTTTCGGCGAGCGCGGCGAGTTCGGCCATGCTGGCCTCCGCGTCGCGGGCGCTGCCTTCGGTCCATACGCCCACCAGCACCACGCGCTCCAGTCGCAGCTGGCGGTACTCGACCTCCGAGACGTCGGCGAGTTCGGTCGACAAACCGGCCACGCGGCGAAGCGCCGTGCGGTCTTCGAGGGCGAGCTCGCCCGCGCTGGGCGTGTCGTTGACGGGAAAATCGGGATGAGTCATAAGCGATTACAGATTTGCACGGCTACAGCGGCTCGTGCACCCGAATTAACGCTGCGCAGCACGCCACCATTCCTCGGATAGCTCGCCGTGCGCCACCAGAACCGACGGCCCACGCAGATAACTGGTCGCGTCGGTGATGGTGACTGTGACCTCTCCTCCAGGGATGCGCACGTCCAGCGTGCCTGTCGTCGTGCCGGCGAACGCCAGCGCCGCGACCGCGGCGGCAACGGTTCCTGTGCCGCAGGATCGGGTTTCGCCAACACCCCGTTCATGTACCCGCATCGACACCGCGTCATCCACCGGCGCCGTCAGCACCTCGACATTCACACCTTCGGGAAACTGCGTGCGGTCGAACGTCACCGGCGACGCGACGTCCAGAGCCGCCAATTCGTCGGCGGTCAGATCGGGGTCCACGCAGGCCAGATGCGGGTTGCCCACGTCGATCGCCAGGCCCGCGAACGGCCGGCCACCGACGATTGCCTCACCCGTGCCGAGCTGATTGGTCTTGCCCATCTCCACGGTGACGTCGGCCGTGGTGGCGTCCCAGCTATGCAGCACGACGGGCCGCGGCCCCGCCAGCGAGCCGACGACGAACTCGTCGCGGCTCTCCAATCCGCTGGCCCTCAGGTAGTGGGCGAACACGCGAACGCCGTTGCCGCACATCTGCGCAACCGACCCGTCGGCGTTGCGGTAGTCCATGTACCAGTCGCCGGGCGCAACCCCCTCGGGCAGCCTGTCGAGCACGCCCGCCGTCATCGCGGTGGCCGCCGTCGTCACACGGAGCACGCCGTCGGCGCCCAACCCGCGGCGCCGGTCGCACAACGCCGCCACCGCGTCCGGTGTCAACGCCAGAGCGGCATCAGGGTCGGGCAGCAGCACGAAGTCGTTCTGCGTTCCGTGGCCCTTGGCGAACATCACCTGTTCAGGATACGTGTCGCCATACCCGCAGCGTGTGCTCGACGTTGTCGGACGCCGCGCCGTCGAGCCAGGTGACGCGGTGATCGCGGCGGAACCACGACCGCTGCCTGCGCACGTAGCGGCGCGTGCCGTAGAACGTCGGCTCGCGAGCGGCCGTGCCGTCCCCGCCGTCGTCGAGGTCCGCGATCACCTGCGCGTAGCCCAGCGCCCGCGACGCCGTCACACCGTCGCGCAGGCCTCTGCCCAATAGCGTCTTCACCTCGTCGACGAGCCCGTCTGCGAACATCTTGTCGGTGCGTTGCGCCAGCCGCTCGTCGAGATCGGCTGTCTCCCAATCCAATCCGATGATCGCGGTGTCCCACCGGGGCTTGCCGATTTGCGGGGCCGAAGCAGCGAACGGACGTCCGGTCAGCTCGACCACCTCGAGCGCGCGCACGATGCGGCGGCCGTCGGTGGGCAGGATCGACGATGCCGCGTCGGCGTCTACACGCGCCAGTTCGCGGTGCAGCTCGCCGACGCCGACGGCTGCGAGTCGTTGTTCGTATTTCGCCCGCACCTGCGGGTCGGTGGCGGGGAACGACCATTCGTCGAGCAGCGACTGGATGTAGAGCATTGACCCGCCGACCACGACCGGCACCGCCCCGCGTGCGGCGATGGCCTCGATGTCGGCGGCGGCGGCCTGCTGATAGCGGGCGACGGACGCGGTCTCGGTCACCTCGAGCACGTCGAGCTGGTGATGCGGGATGCCGCGGCGCTCGGCCACAGACAGCTTGGCGGTACCGATGTCCATGCCGCGATAGAGCTGCATCGCGTCGGCGTTCACGATCTCTCCGCCGACCCGCTCGGCCACCGCCAGAGCCAGCGCCGACTTTCCGGTGCCGGTCGGCCCGATGACCGCGATGGGCCGCGTCATGGCCGCCAGACGCCGGCGAAGTAACCGACGCCGTAAGGCGCGCCGCGGTAGAGCTCCTTGGCCTCCCGCGGTCCCGCTTCTGCGAGCCCTGCCAGTACTTGATAAGCCACCCGCCCAACGACCGTGTCCGGCAGCCGGGTCAGCGCCGCGGCATCACCTGCGGCCAGTGCGTCGTCGAGCGCGGCTTGCACCGGTATGGAGTCCGGGTCATATCCGCCGGGCGCCGGCGGGGTCAGCGTGTTGGCGCCGTCGGCCACGATGAGCACGCCGACGGGGTCGGCCGCCTCGTCGATCTCGGCTCGCAACCGTCGTCCGTGGGCCAGCGCAGTGTCGACGTCGTGGTCCCCTGCGTATACCCGAACCTCTACGCGCGCTTCGGGTTTCGATCGTCCGCGGATCCAGCCGGCGATCAGGGCGCAAAGCGGCAACTCGTCCGGCGCATCACCCGCACCGGGCGACAAGGCGACGTGCACGTCAACGCCATAGCCACCGAAAGTCCCGACCCGCTCCGGACCCAGCACCGCGTCGTTTCGCCCGACGCCGACGGCCACCCAACGATCCGGCAGCGACGCCGCCGCTGCGAGCACCGCATCGTGAAGGTCGGCCAGCTCGGCGGCCGCGCCGGAGGCCAGCTCGGACACGATGACCGGTGCCGACGGGACGATCGCGATGGCGCTCAGCACGCCACCAAACTAGTGGCTCACGCCGGTTGCTTGGCGGTCGCGGCCTCGCCGCGGGCCAGCGCGGCCGTCGCAACCACCATCACCGCCACGGCGATGATCAGGGTGAACCAGCCCGCGTCGCCGGGCCGCAACGCCTCACCGAGCACGACGATGCCCAACACCGAACCGACCACTGGCTCGGTCACCGTCATCGTCGGCAGCGACGCGGTCAGCGATCCCGCACGGAACGACGACTGCTGCCACGCCGTGCCCGCGATCGCCACCAGCACCCAGGCGTACAGCTCGGGGGTGCGGAGCAGCTCCCAGATCCCGTCGTCGAGCCGGTCCACGACGCCTTTGGTCAGCACCGCGAACAGACCCCACAGCGAGCCAGACACGATCGCCAGCAGAACGGCACTGACGGGTCCTGACCAGATCCGCGCGCCGATGATGCAGAGCACCATCGCGGGTCCCAGCACCGCGATCACCGCCGCCCATGTCTCCAGCGACGCCCGGCTGTGGCCGGCGGTCGGGTTGCCGACGGTGACGATCACCGCGACGGACGCCGCCAGCAGCGCGGCCCACGTCCATTCCCACCGGGTCACCCGGTGATGGGTCATGCGCGCGTTGATCGGCAGCGCGAACAGCAACGACGTGACCAGCAGCGCCTGCACCAACAGCACCGAACCAAACCCCAGCGCCGCCGCCTGCAGCGCGAATCCGGCGGCCGAGACCAGGCTGCCAAGCCACCACTGGCGGTCGCGCAGCAGCCGCATGAACAGGGCGACGTGACTGACCGGTTCGTCGGTGACCTCGTGGGCCGACCGCTGGTGCATGACGTCGCCGATCGCGATGAAGAAGGCGGCGCCGACGGCGAATAGGGCGGCGATATCCGCCTTGTCCATCGGCAGCCTCCCGTCGCTGTTGGCAAGAGCCTAGGCAATGCATCGCCGAAGGCGTGGGCGCAAGGCGCTGCGACCTGTTTGAATAGCGGTCGAGCTATCAGGCGCCGCGTCGCGCGGCAGGTGCGCGGATTCCCGCGCGGAGGGTTACGAGGAACGGATATGACGACCAGCGAACCGGGTGGACGCCCCACCCCCAAACCCGCTCCCCGGCCCGGCCCGCCGCGCCCCGTCCCCCATCCCGGTCCTCCCACACCGACCATTGCCGCGCCGCCCTCGAGCGACCCACACCGCTACGGCCGCGTCGATCCCGACGGCACCGTGTGGCTGATCACCGGTTCCGGCGAGCGCGTCATCGGAAACTGGCAGGCCGGCGACACCGAAGCCGCGTTCGAGCACTTCGGGCGGCGCTTCGACGACCTGCACACCGAGGTCGCCCTGATGGAGACGCGCCTGGAGTCGGGCACCGGCGATGCCCGCAAGATCAAGTCGGCGGCAGCAGCGTTGGCGGAAACCCTGCCCGAGGCACACGTACTGGGTGATGTCGACGCGCTCGCCGCCAGACTGACAGCGATCGTCGAACACGCCGATGAGGCCGCTCAGGCGGAGAAGGCCAAACGCGAGGAGTATCGAGCGGCCCAGACCACGCGCAAGGAAGCTCTGGCGGCCGAGGCCGAAGAGCTCGCCACGAATTCGACGCAGTGGAAGGTGGCGGGCGATCGGCTGCGGGAGATCCTCGACGAATGGCGAACGATCAGTGGGCTCGACCGCAAGACCGACGACGCGCTGTGGAAGCGGTATTCGGCGGCCCGCGAGACCTTCAATAGGCGTCGCGGTTCGCACTTCGCCGAACTCGACCGCGAGCGCGCCGGCGCCAGGCAAGCCAAGGAGACGCTGTGCGAACGCGCCGAGGAGCTGGCCGACTCGACCGACTGGGGAGCCACCGGCGCGGCCTTCCGTGACCTGCTGACGCAGTGGAAGGCGGCTGGCCGCGCCGCCAAGGACGTCGACGACGTGTTGTGGCAGCGGTTCAAGGCGGCACAGGACAAGTTCTTCGGCGCCCGCAACGCGGCCACCGCCGAACGTGACGCCGAGTTCCGCGCGAACGCCGACGCGAAGGAGGCCTTGCTCGCCGAGGCGGAAAGGCTCGATACCTCCGACCTGGAGGCGGCGCGGGCCGCGTTGCGCGGGATCGGCGAGCGCTGGGACGCGATCGGCAAGGTCCCGCGCGAGCGTGCGGCGGATTTGGAGCGGCGGCTGCGGGCGGTGGAGAAGAAGGTCCGCGACGCGCCGTCCGGCGGTGTCGATCCCGAGGCGCAGGCTCGAGCCGACCAATTCCGCGCTCGCGCAGAGCAATTCGAGCGCCAGGCGGAAAAGGCCGAGGCCGCGGGGCGGACAAAGGATGCCGAGGAAGCACGGGCGAACGCCGAACAGTGGCGCCAGTGGGCCGAAGCGGCGGCCGACGCGCTGGGCAAGCGCTAACCCTTTTCGGGCCCCTGCTCGTCGTCGTCCTCGATGCTGTCCAAAAGGCCCTTCTTCTGGCGCTCGGCGATCACCCGGCGGCGCTCCTCCTCGGCGGCGAGCTGCAGTGCTGTGCGGGCCCATACCGCACGGGCCCAGTTGATGGTCAGCACGATCACCGCCAGCCAGGCGATGATCAGCCCGATTCCCGGCCCGGGGTGATGTTCTGGCGCGGTCTGCCGCGACCACACCGCCAGCAATCCGACAAAAGATGCCACCGTCGACCCGGCCAGTGCGATCCATGCCATGGCCCAGCGCCGCGTCAGCAGCGCGACCATCGAGAACCCGACGCCGAACACGAGGACCAGCCAGGTGAACACGCGCGACGGCAACGCGATGCCGTTGTCGATGGCGGTGTCGTCGCCGACGAGCACGTCCCAGCCTCTGGCAGCGCCGGTGTGCGGCAGGATGAACGTCAGCAGCAGCACGAAAACACAGACGGCGATCACCAAAGCCCGTGCGCCCGGGTCGATTTCACGCGCGATGCGACGTTCGGCGGCCTCGATGTCGCCCTTGAACTCTTCGAAGTCTCCGTTGCCGTTGTTTCCGGCGCTCACCGGTCACATCCGGTAGAGATCGGTTGCGCGGCCGGCACGCCGACGCCCGGCATGCCCAGACCGATGCCAGTGCGTGGCTTCTGGCCTGTCGCATGCGCGTCGCCTGCTCTGGTGCGCCGGTGAGTGTGCAATTCGCCGTCGGCGATCAGGTGGTGCGGCGCGGCCCCGGTGACCGTGGTGGTGACGATGTCGCCGGGCCGGATGTCACGCCCTGCCGGGTTGAAGTGCACCAGCCGGCCGTCGCGTGCCCGTCCGGACATGCGGGCGGTGGCCGCGTCCTTGCGGCCTTCGCCCGTGGCCACCAGCAGCTCGACGGTGCGCCCGATCTGCGCGGCGTTCTCCTCAAGCGAAATGCGTTCCTGAAGGTCGATCAGTCGCTGATAGCGTTCGGCCACAACGGCTTTCGGTATCTGTTCGTCCAACTCGGCGGCCGGGGTGCCGGGACGTCTGGAGTATTGGAACGTGAACGCGCTGGCGAACCGCGCCTGTGCCACTACGTCCAATGTCGCCTGGAAGTCGTCTTCGGTCTCCCCGGGGAAGCCGACGATGAGATCGGTGGTAATCGCGGCGTGCGGGATGGCTTTGCGCACACGGTCGATGATGCCGAGGTACTTCTCCGCGCGGTATGAGCGGCGCATCGCGCGCAGGATGCGGTCGGAGCCCGACTGCAGCGGCATGTGCAATGACGGGCAGACGTTCGGGGTTTCGGCCATCGCCTCGATGACGTCGTCGGTGAACTCGGCCGGATGGGGCGAGGTGAACCGCACGCGCTCGAGGCCGTCGATGCGCCCGCACGCGCGCAGCAGCTTGGCGAAGGCGCCCCGGTCGCGCGGCTGATCCGCCCATGTCGTCGGGTCCTCGCGCAAGCGCTCGTCCGTGGCAAACGACACCCCGTATGCGTTGACGTTCTGGCCCAGCAGGGTGACCTCGAGGACCCCCTGGTCGACGAGCGAGGCCACCTCGGCCAGAACATCACCTGGCCTGCGGTCGACCTCCTTGCCGCGCAGCGCGGGAACGATGCAGAACGTGCAGGTGTTGTTACAGCCGACGGAAATCGAAACCCATGCGGCATAAGCGGATTCACGCGCCGCGGGCAGTGCGGACGGGAATTCCTGCAGCGCCTCGACGATTTCGACCGCAGCGGCCTGGTTGTGGCGGGCGCGGTCGAGCAGCGTCGGCAACGAACCGATGTTGTGTGTCCCGAATACGACGTCGACCCACGGCGCCTTCTTGAGCACTGCCTCGCGATCCTTTTGCGCCAGGCAGCCACCAACGGCGATCTGCATCCCTGGGTCGGACTGCTTGCGCGGGGCGAGGTGGCTGAGATTGCCGTACAACTTGTTGTCGGCGTTCTCCCGGACCGCGCAGGTGTTGAACACGACGACGTCGGCATCGGTTCCGTCGGCTGCCCGTTCGTATCCGGCGGCTTCCAGCAACCCGGCCAGCCGTTCGGAGTCATGCACATTCATCTGGCAGCCGTAGGTGCGGACCTGATAGGTGCGCGGCTGCTGGCGAACGGAGCTGGTTCCGTTCGCCTGCTGCGTCACCATTGAAGTCACGGCACCATGGTACGGAGGGGCCGCCGCGGTGATCTGAGCGGATTGACAAGATCCAGGCAAGCTGAGCGTTCCCTGGGTAAGGTCTGCACCCATGGAGACCACCGGGGCGGATGTAAGGGATGCGGGTTCGACTCTTACAGGCGTGCCGATGGTCTCGATGAAGGCGGTCAACAAGCACTTCGGTGCCCTGCATGTGCTCAAGGACATCAACCTTGAGGTCGATCGCGGCGAGGTGATCGTCGTGCTGGGGCCGTCCGGATCGGGCAAGTCGACGTTGTGCCGCACCATCAATCGCCTCGAACCGATCGACTCGGGCACGATCGCGATCGACGGTGAGGTGCTGCCCGCCGAAGGAAAGAAGCTGGCGCAGCTGCGGTCCGATGTAGGCATGGTGTTCCAGTCCTTCAACCTCTTCGCGCACAAGACGATTCTGCAAAACGTCACGCTTGCGCCGATGAAGGTGCGCAAGAAGTCCAAGGCCGAGGCCCGCGAAAAGGCGATGGCACTACTGGAGCGGGTTGGCATCGCCAACCAGGCGGACAAGTATCCGGCGCAACTGTCCGGAGGCCAGCAGCAGCGCGTGGCGATCGCGCGGTCACTGGCGATGAACCCGAAGGTCATGCTGTTCGACGAGCCCACCAGCGCGCTGGATCCCGAGATGATCAACGAAGTCCTCAACGTGATGACGTCGTTGGCCAAGGAGGGGATGACCATGGTGGTTGTCACCCACGAGATGGGTTTCGCCCGCGGCGCCGCCAACCGCGTCGTCTTCATGGACGGCGGGGCAATCATCGAGTCCGCCGAGCCGGCCGAATTCTTCAGCAACCCGAAAACCGATCGCGCCAAAGACTTTCTCAGCAAGATTCTCAAGCACTGAAGCATTGAAGCCAGGCGAAAGGAACCGAACATGCCGTCCCTCAAAGTGCGTGTCGCAGCTGCCATTGCACTCGCCATCGCATTGCCCTTCTCGGCGACCGCGTGTGGCGGTGGTGGTGGCGGAGGCGACAAGATCGTCATCGGAACGAAGTTCGATCAGCCGGGCCTCGGGTTGAAGAACCCCGACGGCACGATGAGCGGCTTCGACGTCGACGTCGCCAAGTACGTTGCCAAGCAACTCGGGTACGGCGAGGACAAGATCGAGTGGAAGGAATCGCCTTCCGGGCAGCGCGAGACGCTGATCCAGAACGACCAGGTGAAGTTCATCGCCGCCACATACTCGATCACCGACGCCCGCAAGCAGAAGGTCGACTTTGCAGGCCCCTATCTGCTGACCGGTCAGAGCCTGCTGGTGCGCTCGGACAACACTGACATCACCGGACCGGAGTCCTTGCAGAACAACAAGAAACTGTGCTCGGTTTCGGGTTCGACGCCGGCGCAGCGCATCAAGGACAAGTACCCCGGGGTGCAGCTACAGCAGTACGACACCTACTCGGCGTGCGTGGAGGCGCTGAAGAACGGCGCGATCGACGCGGTCACCACCGACCAGGTGATCCTGGCCGGCTACGCGGCGCAAAGCCCCGGCGCATTCAAGGTCGTCGGCGGGACGTTCTCAGAGGAGCGTTACGGCATCGGCCTGAAGAAGGGCGACACCGACCTGCGGACCAAGATCAACGACGCTATCACCAAGATGGAGGCCGAAGGCGCGTGGAAGGCGGCCTGGGACAAGAACCTCGGCCCGGCGGGCCTGCCCGCACCGACGCCACCACCCGTCGACAAGTAGCCGAGCCGCGCCCACGTGGAGATCTTCACCAAGTACCAAGACCAGATCTTCGAGGCGTTCTGGACGACCATCCAGCTGACGGCTTACTCGGCTGTCGGAGCGCTGATCTTGGGCACGCTGCTGGCCGCGATGCGGCTCGCGCCGATCCCGATGCTCAACTGGATCGGCACGTCGTATGTCAACACGGTGCGCAACACGCCGCTGACACTGATCATCCTGTTCTGTTCGTTCGGCTTGTCCCAGACACTCGGGATCACGCTGGTGGATTCGAAGTCGCTGACGTCGATCGAGGACAGCAACTTCCGGCTGGCGGTACTCGGGTTCACCGTCTACACGGCGGCGTTCGTGTGTGAGACGGTGCGGTCGGGTGTGAACACGGTGCCGCTTGGTCAGGCGGAGGCGGCACGGTCGCTGGGCCTGACGTTCGCGCAGAATCTGCGAATCGTGCTGCTGCCGCAGGCATTTCGCGCCGTGATCAGCCCGCTCGGCTCGGTGTTGATCGCATTGACGAAGAACACCACCATCGCCTCGGCGATCGGCGTGGCGGAAGCGGCGCTGTTGATGAAGACGATGATCGAGAACGAGGCCGCGCTGATTTACATCGGCGCGATCTTCATGGTCGGATTCGTCATCTTGACGCTGCCGATGGGCCTGTTCTTCGGCTGGCTGGGTAAGCGACTGGCGGTGGCACGGTAGATGGCGGGTTCGGTTCTCTTCGACGCACCGGGACCGCGCGCGCGGGCACGGAACCGGGTGTTCAACGTCGTCACGGCGGTGGTGGTCGCGCTCGTGATCTGGGTGGTGTACTCCCAGCTGAATTCGAAGGGTCAGCTGACCGCCGCGAAGTGGCAACCGTTCCTGACGGCCAACCTGTGGAAGACCTACATCCTGCCCGGTGTGCAGGGCACACTCACCGCCGCCGCGGTGTCGATCGTGCTGGCGCTTGTGCTGGGATTCCTGCTCGGTGTGGGACGGCTGTCCACGCACCCCGCCATCCGGTGGTCGTCCGCGGTGATCGTCGAGTTTTTCCGCGCGGTGCCGGTGCTGATCATGATGATCTTCGCGTACTTCCTATACGCGACCTACGACGTGTTCCCCTCGAAGCATCTGGCGTTGGCGGGCGTCATCACGGGCCTGACGCTGTACAACGGCGCAGTCATCGCCGAGATCGTCCGCGCCGGCATCAACGCGCTGCCCCGCGGACAGTCGGAGGCCGCGTCCGCACTGGGCCTGCGCTGGGGTCAGACCATGCGGTCGATCCTTCTGCCGCAGGCCGTCACGTCGATGTTGCCGGTGCTGATCTCCCAGATGGTGGTGGTCCTCAAGGACACCGCGATCGGCTACCAGATCACCTTCCTCGAGATGGTGCGCCAAGGAACTCAGGTCGGCTCGGCGTACGGCAACTACATCCCCGCGCTGATCGTCATCGCAGTGTTGATGATCAGCGTCAACTTCACGCTGTCCTGGTTCGCGACTTGGTTGGAGGGCCGCATGCGCCGCTCCCGCAGGGGTCCGGAGCCCATGCATATCCAGCCCGTCACACAGGGCACGTTCGGCGCCGGCGCCGGCGGCACTATTTGACCACCGGCGCCGATTGAACCCAGCGATCATCTGGTTCGTGCCCAGAGAGTGGTTCGCGCCGTTTCGATTGTCGCCATCGTCGCAATGATCGCGCTGAGCGGCTTTGTTCGAACACCGCCAGTGCCGAGCAGCTCCCTATCGCGGCCTTCTCAGCCGGCCGTCGCGCTGACGGCGGTGACGCAGCCGTTGATGGCACCAACGGCGCTCGCACCGTTGCCACCTCAGGACCCGCTCACTCAACAGATCAACTTCCACATCGCATTTGTCGGGGACTTCCTTGCGACGGGCGCAGCGCTGTTCGCGCGCGAGTTTGCGATCCCCGGCACCCTGCTGCAGAACATCGGACAAGGCACTTCGATACCCGACGCACTCGGACGGGCACTCGTGGACTTCGCGCAGGTCGAACTTGACGCCGGCCGCGAGTTGGTGAGATTTGCCGTGCAGTACGTGAACTTTCAGATTGGCTTTGTCGCCAACATCCTGCGCAACGTCGTCTCGTTCGTCATGGCCATACCTACCGCGATCGGTGCATTCTTCGGGGGCATGACTGCTCAGCCCGTCACGGAGCCGACCGTGCCGGCACCGGCGTTGTCCACCAACGCAACCCGATCGAGCCAGATACCCGGCGATACTGTTGACGCCCCGACCTTGCGAACCACCGCCGCGGCGGCGTCATCAAGTGATGACGCGCGAAACGGTGGTCATTCGACAGAAGCCGCACCCGTGGCCACCGTAGCTGAGAGCGCAGCCCCGAAAGAGCCGAAAGAGCCTGCGGCCGTGGAGGATCTGGTGAAACCGGCAACGGTGAGCGCCCAGGGCGAGGTCAAGAAGGCGGCGGCAGAACCCGGGGGAACCGACCGCACCACCGCTGTCGACGCGACGACCGACGTCCACCAAACTGCCGCGCAGAAGCCGCCGCTCAAGCACGACGCGACTCATGACGGCAGTGACCGTAAGGACGAGCCGACCTCGAGCAAGCAGGACGACTCAGACCGCTAGACCCGCCGCCGTTCCCGCTCGCCCGCCAGCTCGCTGGTGACCACGTCGAGCGCCATCGACTGGCTGTAGCCGCGGCGGGCCAGCATTCCGACGAGCCTGCGCGCGACCTTGGTGTCGTCGTCGCCGAGCTTCTCGCGGCGCAGCTTGTCGCGGACCAGCTGCTCAGCCCGCTCCCGCTCCGCTCCGGCATCGATGTCGGCCAGCGCGGCGGTGATCACGTCGTTGTCCACGCCCTTGTTCCGCAGCTCAGCAGCCAAGGCGCGCTTGCCTTTTCCGGCGTTGACCCGACGGGAGCGGACCCACTGCTCGGCGAAATCCTCGTCGTTGACCAGACCGACCTGCGCCAGCCGGTCGAGCACTCGCTGGCTGACCTCGTCGGGGTATCCCCGCTTGGCCAGCTGCCCTTCGAGCTCCGACCTGGTGCGTGCCCTCGCGGTGAGCAGGCGCAGACACAATGCCCGCGCCTGCTCCTCGCGGGATGCCTCAGAAGTCGACGGGGGCGGGCAGGACGCCATCGTTGGTGAGGTCATCGGTGATCACCGCGCCAATGCCGAGCTTTTCCTTGATCTTCTTCTCGATCTCGTTGGCCACGTCGACGTTTTCGATCAGGAAGGTGCGGGCGTTCTCCTTGCCCTGGCCGAGCTGCTCGCCCTCGTAGGTGAACCAGGAACCGGACTTGCGGATGAAGCCCTGCTCGACACCCATGTCGATCAACGAGCCTTCCCTGCTGATGCCCTTGCCGTACAGGATGTCGAACTCGGCTTGCTTGAACGGCGGCGACACCTTGTTCTTCACCACCTTGCATCGGGTGCGGTTGCCGACCGCGTCGGTGCCGTCCTTGAGGGTTTCAATCCGCCTGACGTCCAACCGAACCGAGGCGTAGAACTTCAAAGCCTTTCCGCCCGTTGTCGTCTCGGGTGAGCCGAACATGACACCGATCTTCTCGCGGAGCTGATTGATGAAGATCGCGGTGGTGCCCGCATTGTTCAGCGCGCCAGTCATTTTCCGCAGCGCCTGGCTCATCAGCCGGGCCTGAAGTCCGACGTGGCTGTCGCCCATCTCGCCTTCGATCTCCGCGCGTGGCACCAGCGCGGCAACCGAGTCGATGACCAGGATGTCGATCGCGCCGGAGCGAACCAGCATGTCGGCGATCTCCAACGCCTGCTCACCGGTGTCCGGCTGGGACACCAGCAGCGAGTCGGTATCCACGCCGAGATTCTTGGCGTACTCCGGGTCCAGCGCATGCTCGGCGTCGATGAACGCCGCGATCCCGCCGGCCGCCTGGGCATTGGCGACCGCGTGCAGCGCGACGGTGGTCTTACCCGACGACTCCGGGCCGTAGATCTCGACCACCCGGCCGCGCGGCAGACCGCCGATGCCGAGGGCCACATCCAGCGCAATCGAGCCGGTCGGGATGACAGATATCGGCTGGCGCACCTCTTCGCCGAGCCGCATCACCGAGCCTTTACCGAAGTTCTTGTCGATCTGCGCGAGCGCCAGCTCGAGGGCCTTCTCGCGATCAGGTGCCTGCACCATGGGTGGTCTCCGTCCTTGTGCGTGTTCGGTGATCGGTTTTCGATCAGTTGGCCGTGACGCTAGCCAGGGGGTCTGACAGCTGGCGTGGGCGACGTTCGAACAACGCCCACAGTAGACGAACACGTGTTCGACTCAAGGAGACACGCCGGGCAAGTGCAAGCTGACCGGAAATGATTGGACGATCCCGGCAAGAAGGCAGGTCACAGGCGTAGCTTCGGCACCATGCATGCGCGAGAAGATGTTCGCATCCCATCCCATGGCGAGCAGCTCGCCGCCTACCTCTACCGGCCCGAGTCGACCCGGGAAGACGTGCCCTGCGTCGTCATGGCCCACGGCTTTTCCGCGACCCGTGACGACGGACTGCCGGCCTACGCGGAGGCGTTCCGCGATGCCGGCTTCGCCGTCGTGCTGTTCGACTACCGGTACTTCGGCGCGTCGACGGGACAGCCGCGTCAGCTGCTCGACATCGGCCGCCAGCACGACGACTACCACGCGGTCATCGCGTGGACCCGCCAGCTCGACGGAATCGACCCCGACCGGATCGTGCTGTGGGGCTCGTCGTTCAGTGGCGGTCACGTCCTTGCCGTCGCGGCGGACGATCCACGCATCGCCGCGGTCATCTCCCAGGCGCCGTTCACCGATGCGATCCCGACTCTCATGCACGTCCCGCTGAAGAACATTGTCCGCCTCGGCGTCGCCGCCGTCTGGGATCAGTGGTGCGGCTGGCGGGGCCGTCCGCCGCGGCTTGCGCCAGCCGTGGGGGAACCAGGCACACTGGCGGCGATGACGACACCGGGCGCCAAATCCGGATTCGAGGCCTTGGTTCCGCCGGAGTCGTTGTGGCGCAATGAATTCGCCGCCCGCCTGATGCTGCGGTTCCCGCTCTACCGGCCCGGACTCAAGACAGCGCAACTGGCCATGCCGCTCCTGGTCTGCGTTTGCGACAACGACACCACGACACCGCCGGGGTCGACGATCAAGGCCGCCAACCGCGCCCCACACGGCGAACTCCGCCACTATCCCTACGGGCATTTCGACATCTACACCGATCCGGCGGTCAAGACCGATCAGGTCGACTTCCTTCGGCGGGTGGTCACCGGAGTGGCCGCATGATTCGAATGCTGGACGCTTCGACAGTGTCGGTCCTATCGTGAGGCTAACCGCCCAGAACGGGGCAGACATGCACGAGATGGCGATAACGCAGAGCGTCGTCGACGCGGTGTGTGAGCATGCCGCCGGTCGTCGCGTGCACAGCGTCAAACTCGAAATCGGCGCACTGTGCGCGGTGGTGCCCGACTCGATGCAGTTCTGCTTCGAACTCGCCACCGAAGGCACCGTGGCCGACGGCGCCCGACTCGATCTGGATGTGCAACCCGGCGCTGCCCGCTGCCGCACGTGTGCCAACAACTTCGAATTGGACGACCTGATCTTGTTGTGCCCCTGTGGAAGTGCTGACGTCGAAGTGCTCGCCGGGCGTGACCTGAAAATCCTCTCGATGGAAGTGAGCTGACCATGTGCGCGACGTGTGGCTGCGGCGACGATTCAGCGGTGATCACCGTGGCCGGCGAGCACCGCCACGATCACCACCATCCGCACGATCACGATCACGGTCACGTCCACACCGAAACCATCTCGCTGGAGCAGAAGGTTCTGGCGAAGAACGACCTCATCGCCGAGCAGAACCGCGCATGGCTGGCGCAGCGGAATGTCCTTGCGCTCAATATCACCAGCTCGCCCGGAGCCGGTAAGACGACGCTGCTCGAGAGGACGATCCGCGAGCTGACCCCGAGCCACGACATCAACGTCATCGAAGGCGATCAGGAGACGCTGCTCGACGCCGAACGCATCCGCGCGGCGGGGGCCAGAGCCGTTCAGGTCAACACGGGGGCCGGCTGCCATCTCGACGCCGAGATGGTGCGGCGGGCGCTCGCAACGCTGGACCCGGCCCCGGGATCGCTGTTGTTCATCGAGAACGTCGGCAACCTGGTGTGCCCCGCGCTGTTCGATCTGGGTGAAGACAGCAAACTCGTCGTCATCTCCGTGACCGAGGGCGCAGACAAACCGCTCAAGTACCCACACATGTTTGCCGCGGCCGGGCTCATCGTCCTGAACAAGATCGACCTACTGCCCTACGTTGAGTTTGATCTTGAAAGCTTCCGCACGTCCGCCCGGTCTATCAACCCCACCGCGGAAATCTTGCCGATATCAGCTACGACCGGCGATGGTATCGCTGCGTGGTACGAGTGGATCGAAGTTCGCGCAAACGCGCACCATGTCACAACGATCCGTTGACAAGACATTCGGTCGGGAGTAGACCAAAAAGTTAGCGCTGGAGAAGTTGGCGCAAACGTCGAAACCTCTGAACAGGGGTCGCCAGCCCCGGCCCCAGAAAGCTGTGACGCATGCCAAGCGAGGCAGCAGTCAAAGCGGAAGAGGCGCTGATTCACGTTCTGTGGATCAACGCGGGTTTGAGTTGTGACGGTGATTCTGTGGCGCTGACTGCCGCCACCCAACCCAGCATCGAGGAGATCGCCCTTGGCGCGCTTCCCGGTCTGCCCAAGATCGCCGTCCACTGGCCCCTGATCGATTTCGAATGCGGTCCCAACGGCGGCGCAGACGACTTCCTGGAATGGTTCTTCAAGGCCGAGCGCGGAGAGATCGACCCGTTCGTCCTTGTCGTCGAGGGGTCCATTCCGAACGAGCAGATCAAGGACGAGGGCTACTGGTGCGGGTTCGGTAACAACCCCGCGACCGGTCAGCCCATGACGACAAGCGAATGGCTGGATCGATTGGCGCCCAAGGCCACCGCCATCGTTGCGGTGGGCACGTGCGCCACGTACGGCGGCATCCACGCCATGGCCGGCAACCCGACCGGAGCGATGGGAGTGCCCGATTACCTCGGGTGGGACTGGAAGAGCAAGGCAGGTATCCCGATCGTCTGTGTTCCCGGCTGCCCGGCCCATCCGGACAACATGGCCGAGACGCTGACCTATCTGCTCTACATGGCGACCGAGCAGGCGCCGATGATTCCGCTCGACGACGCGCTACGACCACAGTGGCTGTTCGGTCAGACGGTACACGAGGGGTGTGACCGGGCCGGCTACTACGAGCAGGGCGACTTCGCGGACGAGTACGGGTCGCCGAAATGCATTGTGAAGCTCGGCTGCTGGGGTCCGGTCGTGAAATGCAATGTGCCCAAGCGCGGTTGGATCAACGGCATTGGTGGGTGCCCGAACGTCGGCGGCATCTGCATCGGCTGCACGATGCCCGGCTTCCCCGACAAGTTCATGCCGTTCATGGATGAACCACCCGGTGCGCATGTTTCTTCAACCATGTCGGGTCTTTACGGGTCGGTCATCCGTGGCCTCCGGCACGTCACCGGCCGCACTGTCGACAAGGAGCCGCGCTGGCGGCATCCGGGCACCAAACTCGAGACCGGCGCAACGCGCACCTGGTAGCGAGCACGCTTCGGCGCGCGCGGCGATCGAGTTGTCAAACCTCGGATCGTCTTGTGGCGCAGCAGATCAACCAGAGAGAGAAGTTCGATGACAACGACCATCCCCGAACCGTCACACGTGAAGCGCGATCCTGGCCAACTGGTGGAGATGGCGTGGGATCCGATCACGCGCATCGTCGGCAGCCTGGGCATCTACACGAAGATCGACTTCGACAACCGCGAGGTGGTCGAATGCCACAGCACGTCCTCGATCTTCCGCGGCTACTCGCTGTTCATGAAGGGCAAGGATCCTCGGGATGCCCATTTCATCACCAGCCGTATCTGCGGTATCTGCGGTGACAACCACTGCACGTGCTCGGTGTACACGCAAAACATGGCCTACGGGGTGCGTCCACCACACCTCGGCGAATGGCTGATCAACCTCGGCGAGGCCGCGGAATACATGTTCGACCACAACATCTTCCAGGAGAACCTGGTTGGGGTGGACTACTGCGAGAAGATGGTGGCCGAGACCAATCCCAGTGTGCTCGCCAAGGCCGAGAACACCCAGGCGCCGCATGCCGATATGCACGGTTACCGCACGATCGCCGACATCATGCGGGCGCTCAACCCGTTCACCGGCGACTTCTATCGCGAGGCCCTTCAGGTCAGTCGGTGGACGCGAGAGATGTTCTGCCTCATGGAAGGCAGGCACGTGCATCCGTCCACGCTGTATCCGGGCGGAATCGGCACCACCGCAACGGTTCAGCTGATGACCGACTACATGACCCGGCTGATGCGCTACGTCGAGTTCATGAAGTCGACGGTGCCGATGCACGACGACCTGTTCGACTTCTTCTACGAAGCGCTGCCCGGCTACGACCAGGTCGGGTTGCGTCGCACGCTGCTGGGCTGCTGGGGTTCGTTCCAGGACCCGGAGCATTGCAACTTCGCCTACAAGGACATGGAGAACTGGGGCCGCAAGATGTTCGTCACCCCGGGCGTGGTCGTCGACGGCAAGCTCGTCACGACGTCCCTGGTGGACATCAACCTGGGGATTCGAATCCTGTTGGGTCACAGCTATTACGACGACTGGACCGATCAGGAGATGTTCGTCAAGACCGATCCGCTCGGCAACCCGGTCGACCGGCGCCATCCGTGGAATCAGCACACCAATCCCAAGCCGCAGAAGCGCGACTTCGACGAGAACTACAGCTGGGTGATGTCGCCGCGGTGGTTCGACGGTAAGGATCATCTTGCGCTGGACACCGGCGGAGGCCCGCTGGCGAGGTTGTGGTCCACCGCGCTGGCCAAACTGGTCGACATCGGATACGTGAAGTCGACGGGTACCAGCGTGCAGATCAATTTCCCGAAGACCGCCCTGAAGGGTCCGGTTTCATTCGAGTGGCACGTCCCGAAATACGGCAGCAATACGATCGAGCGCAACCGCGCCCGCACGTACTTCCAGGCCTACGCCGCGGCCTGCGCGCTGCATTTCGCCGAGAAGGCGCTGACCGAAATCCGTGCCGGCAACACCCGCACGTGGGAGAAGTTCGAGGTGCCCGACGAGGGCATCGGCTGCGGATTCACCGAAGCGGTACGAGGTGTGCTCAGCCATCACATGGTGATTCGCGACGGCAAGATCGCCAACTACCACCCGTATCCCCCGACACCGTGGAATGCCAATCCACGGGATAGCTACGGGACACCGGGACCGTATGAGGATGCGGTTCAGGGCCAGCCGATCTTCGAGGAGAACGACAGGGAGCACTTCAAGGGCATCGACATCATGCGCACCGTGCGCAGTTTCGACCCATGCCTGCCGTGCGGCGTACACATGTATCTGGGCAAGGGAAAGACCTTGGATCTGTTGCACTCCCCCACCCAATCCGCGACCGGGGAATAGGGAATGGGCCCGCCTGGATCGCCAAGCCCGGACGAGGGTACCCAGGGTGACGCGCAGTGGCGCTCGGCGGGTGATCGGATACAGACACTGCTCGACGCCAGCGCCGCCGGTGGCGCCGCTGCGCGTGAACGCGCCGAACAGTTGGTCCGTGAAGTAACCGACCTATACGGCGCCGGACTCGAGCGGATGATGCACGTGGCCGTCGCCGCGAATCCCGAACTGGCCGAGGAGTTCACCCGCGACAATCTGGTGGCCAGCCTGCTGTTGGTGCACGGCCTGCACCCGCACAGCGTCGAGAGACGCATTCACGACGCGCTGAAAACCGTACGGCCGTACCTCGGTTCACACGGAGGCGACGTGTCGCTGCTCGGAGTCGACGGCGACGTCGTCCGGCTACAGTTCTCGGGAAGCTGCAAGAGCTGTCCCTCGTCGGCTGTGACGCTCGAACTGGCGGTCGAGGATGCCGTCCGGGCCGCCGCGCCGGAGATCTCCTCCATCGAAGTGGTTGCGGCCGAGACGGATTCGGCGTCAGGCGTGATTCCGGCACAGTCATTGCTCGACCGGGTGCACGCCAACGGTCATCGCCCCTCTTCATGGCATCCCATCCCGGAAGTGGCCGCACTGCAAGACGGCGAAGTCGGCGGATTTCTGGTCGCAGGCGCGCCGGTGCTGGCCTGCCGCGTCGGCGAGAACCTCTTCGCCTACGGCGACCGATGCGGCAACTGCACGGCCTCGCTGGCCGGAGCTCAGCTCGAAGGCGCGGTGTTGCGCTGTCCGCGTTGCGATGCCGGTTTTGACGTCATCCGCGCCGGCGCAGGCCTCGACGGTTCTGGTCACCTGGACCCCATCCCGCTGCTCGTGCGCGATGGCGTGCTCTCGATGGCAGTCGTCGAGGCGGTCGCATCATGACGACAAACGCCTACGACGTGCTCGCACGAATCCGGGCCAACCGTCAGGCGCCCCGGCCCGGGGAGAGATGCGAGATGTGTTCGGAGGACATCGGCTCCGAACACCAACACGTAGTCAACGTCGAAGGCAGACAACTGATGTGCGTCTGCCGGGGCTGCTACCTTCTGTTCACCGACCGCCACGCAGAACTGCGGTACCGGGCAGTGCCCGATCGCTACCTCGCATTCGAAGACTTCGGCCTGGACCGTCGCCGCTGGGAGGCGTTGCAGATTCCGGTCGGTTTGGCGTTCTTCTTCCGCAATTCGACGCTTGGCCGCATGGTCGCCTTCTATCCAGGGCCGGCGGGCGCCACCGAATCAGAGTTGGACATGGCGGCCTGGAACGACATCCGCTCGGCCGACCCGCGCGTGGACATGGTGGCCGATGACACCGAGGCGCTGCTGGTTCGGGTGCCCGAAGACGACACGGAGCCGCCCCGATGTCATCTGCTGCCGATCGACGCGTGTTATGAGTTCGTCGGCAGGCTGCGGCTGCTGTGGCGGGGCTTCGACGGCGGCCAGGACGTACGCACGTTCATGGACGAGTTCTTTGAGACGATCGACGGCAGAAGCAGGGTGGTCACCCGATGACTGGCGAGCGAGTAGTGCAGGCGGATCGCGCATGACAGAGGTGACCTTCGCGGTACTCGATGTCGCGCCCGAACCGTACGCGGTGACACCGATTCTGACCGCCAGGGTCGGTATCGCGGCCGATGGTGACGAGCCGGTCCACGCCATCGCACTGCGTTGTCAGATCCGCATTGAGCCGCTGCGCAGGCCATACTCCGACGCCGAGGCCGAGGGCCTGATCGACTTGTTCGGCCCACGCGAACGCTGGGCCAGCACGCAGCACACGTTTCTGTGGCAGCACGCCACCGTCATGGTTCCCGGCTTCAGCGGCGCCACGCAGGTCAACCTTCCGCTGGAGTGCACGTACGACTTCGAGGTCGCTTCGGCCAAGTATCTGCACGCCCTGCGGGACGGGTCGATACCGCTGCAGTTCCTGTTCAGCGGAACGGTTTTCATCCAGGGCACGAAAGGTTTTGCGGTGCAGCAGGTGCCGTGGGACCGCGAGGACCGCTACGACTTGCCGGTCTCGGTGTGGCGTGACCTGATCGCCCAGCACTACCCCAACACCGGCTGGCTGCGCCTGAGCCGCGACACCATCGAGGCGCTCGCGACCTACCGTTCATCGAGGGGGCTGCTGTCGTTTGACGACGCGATCACCTCACTGCTTCCCGCCAGCACGAGCAGTGACCTCCGATGACCGCGGATTGGGACCGGGCCCGCGCCGTCGCCGATGCGGTGTTGTACGAGGGGTATCTGCTGTATCCCTATCGGGCGACATCGGGGAAGAACCAGTCGCGCTGGCAGTTCGGGGTTTTGGGACCACCGGGCGCCGAGGACGCCGGCATCGGCGAAAACGACACGTTGTCGGCGCAGGTACTGGTGCAACCACTCGGTCCCACAACAATTTCAGGCGTGGTGCGTTTCCTGCAACTGCAGCACCGCAGCGCGCAACGCACACTCCCCGGTGGTGGATTCGAATCCGTCGACGAACTCGTCGCAGGCCCACGCGCGTGGCTCACGTGGGACGAGGCCGTCGCGTGCGAAGTGCCGTTCGGGCCGATCGGGCTGGCGAGCCTCCCTCGTGTGCTTGAGATTTCGATCCCCGCGGGCACGGATATCGAACCCGTCGAAACCGGCAGGCTCGTCCGCAGCCGGCGAGCACTGCACGGACAACTCGCGATCGCTGCTGAACCAGCGGGTGAGTTGGTCCGGTTGACGTTCGACGTGCGCAACATCGCGGCACCAGCCGCCGACAAGGACCAGGCGATCGCTGCATCGATGATCGGCACACATCTGCTCGTCGAAACCTCCGATGGACAGTTCGTTTCATTGCTCGAACCGCCCGACTCGGCCGCTGACGCGGTGGCGACATGCCGTCAGCACCGCTGCTTCCCGGTGCTCGCTGGCGCGCCAAACGAGCGCGACCTGATACTCGTCTCACCGATCATCCTCTACGACCATCCCGAGATTGCCGAGCAGAGCGAAGGCGCGCTGTACGACTCCACGGAGATCGACGAGATCCTCACCCTGCGCGTGATGACGATGACCGATGAGGAGAAGGCCCAAGCCCGCGCCACCGATCCGCTTGCCGCGCAGATCATCGACCGTTGTGACTCGATGTCGCCAGAGGCGATGCTGAACCTGCACGGCGTGTTGCGCAGTCCACGCGCGACCACCACGGACGCCGGTTTGATACCGGAGATTCCCGATGGCGTCGACTGGTGGGATCCTTTGGCGGACACCGCCGTTCGTCCGGAGATCGACGCTGTTCTGGTTAACGGAGTGCGCATCACCCGCGGCAGCCGAGTCCGGTTGCGGCCGTCGCGCAGGGCCGATGCGCAGGATCTGTTCTTCGCCGACAAAGTCGCTCGGGTCACCTCCGTGCACGAGGATGTCGACGGTGAGCAGCACATCGGTGTGGTGCTGGACGACGACCCGGCGGCCGACTTGCACGACTGGTACGGCCGCTATCTGTACTTCGCACCGGATGAGATTGAACCGCTTGAGGAAAGGAGTTCGAGATGGAAGTAGTGGGCTGGATCGCCGTGGTGGCCGTAGGGATCATCGTCGTCGGTGGGGTCGTGTTGGGGGTGCGCTCGTTGCCGGACGCCCGGCGCTACCTGAAGATGCGCCGCATGTAGCAGCGAGGTGCAAACCACGTCCGACATCCTGGTCGCCGGAATCGGCAACATCTTCCTCGGTGACGACGGCTTCGGCCCCGAGGTGATCCGCCATGCGCCGGCAAGTCTGGCCAGCCCGCGCGTCCGGCTGACCGACTATGGAATTCGCGGGATGCACCTGGCTTATGACTTGCTCGACGGTTGGCAGGCGCTTGTGCTGATCGACGCCCTGCCGAACCGCGGCGAACCCGGCACACTGCACGTGTTCGAGGCCGACCACCAAACTTTGACCGCGACGACAGGGCTGGATGCTCACGCCATGGATCCCGGAGCCGTCTTCGCGGCGCTCAACGCGCTGGGCGGCAGTCCTCCGTACACCGTGGTGATCGGCTGCGAAGTCGACAGTGTCGAGGAAGGAATCGGCCTGTCAGATCGCGTCGCGGCCGCCGTACCGCACGCCCTGCAATCCATCGAGAATGTCGTCGAGCGACTGCTGGAACCGGTGAAAGAGGGCTGAGCGATGTGTCTAGGGATCCCGGGGCAGGTCGTCCGGATGCTGGATGGCTATGGTGGCCAGCTCGCGCTCGTCGACGTCGCGGGCGAGGACCGCAAGGTCAACGTGGGGATGCTTCCCGAAGAATCCTTCGCACCCGGTGACTGGGTGATCATCCACATGGGTTTCGTCGTGGAGAAGACCGACAAGGCAGGCGCGGACGCCGCGATGGCAGGCCTGGAGCTGATGGGACGCGGTAGAGACGTCGAGGCATCGCCATGACCGCACGGCGCAGGGTCCGCGTGTGCGTGCAGGGCGTGGTCCAGGGCGTGGGCTTCCGGCCGTTTGTCTACACAACGGCGTCGTCGCTGGGGCTGACCGGCTCAGTGCGCAACGACAGCTCCGGAGCCATCATGGAGGTCGAGGGCGACGCCCGCGACGTCGATGAATTCCTGGCTCGGCTTCGCGACCGACCGCCGCCTCTTGCGGTCATCGAATCCATTGACATCCAGCAGATCCCGGTCAACGGCGGCACAGGCTTCGCCATCGGCGACACTTCACGCACAGATGGCGGGCGCACGCTGGCCTCCCCCGACGTCGCGATGTGCGACGATTGCGCCGCGGAACAACGCGATCCCGCGAACCGGCGCTACCGGCACGCGTTCGTCAACTGCACCAACTGCGGTCCTCGCTTCACGATCATCGCGTCCCTGCCCTACGACCGCGCGTCCACCACGATGGCCGGCTTCGCCATGTGCGCCGAATGTGCCTGCGAGTACACCGATCCCGGAGACCGGCGTTTCCATGCTCAGCCCGTCTGCTGCCCCAACTGCGGGCCGACTCTGCGCTACCGCGACGGTCGCGGAGGCATCACCGACGGCGAATCTGCGCTCACGGACGCCCGCCGACTGCTCAGTCACGGAGGCGTCCTGGCCGTCAAGGGCATCGGTGGATACCACCTCGCGTGCGACGCAGGCAACGACTCTGCCGTCGCCGTACTGCGCAGCCGAAAACGCCGCGGCGACAAGCCGTTCGCCGTGATGGTCCCCGATCTGGCCACGGCGCGTAGCATCACCGACGTCGACGGTGCGTCGGCGCGCTCGCTTTCCGGACCGCAACGCCCGATCGTGCTCATGCCGCGGCTGCCCGGCGCCCCGGTGGCCGATTCGGTCGCGCCCCACAACCCCGACCTCGGCGTGATGCTGGCGTACACGCCGTTGCACACAGTGCTGTTCGGCCTGCCTGGCGACGAGCCGGGCCCGTCAGTCTTGGTGATGACCTCCGGCAATCTTTCCGGCGAGCCGATCTGTTTTGACGATGATGATGCGCTCGACCGGCTGGCACACCTGGCCGACGGCTGGCTGATGCACGACAGGGCGATCCTCGTTCCGTGCGACGACTCCGTGGTCCGCGTCGTCGACGGTGTCGAGCTGCCGATCCGGCGCTCACGGGGCTATGCGCCGCTGCCCGTCGCGTTGCCGATGGCAGTCCCACCCACGCTGGCCGTCGGGGCGGATCTGAAGAACACCATGGCGATCGCCGACGGACGGTACGCCTGGCTGAGTCAGCACATCGGCGACATGGACGACTTGACTACTTTGTCCGCCTTCGAATCCGCGCAGCGGCACCTGCAAGCGCTCACCGGGGTCAACCCCGAACTCCTTGTGGCCGACGAACATCCGCTCTACCGCTCCAGTGGGTGGGCACACCGCAACGCCGCGGGCCGGCCGGTCCGCACCGTGCAACATCACCACGCTCACATCGCAGCGGTGATGGCCGAACACGGCCTCGACGGGTCGCAGCGCATCCTCGGATTCGCCTTCGACGGAACCGGTTATGGCTCCGACGGAGCCGTATGGGGCGGCGAGGTGCTCGTCGCCGACTACAAGGACTACCGGCGAGTGGCCCACCTGAAGTACGTGCCGCTGGCCGGAGGCGACATCAGTGTGTTGAGGCCCTACAGGATGGCTCTGGCGCACTTGTGGGCGGCAGGTCTGCCGTGGGACGACGACCTGGCGCCCGTACAAGCCTGTCCCGATGACGAACGTCGCGTCCTGATGCGTCAGCTCGAGACCGGTCTCGGCTGCGTCCCGACGTCCAGCATGGGCCGGTTGTTCGACGCTGTCTCCGCACTGGTCGGCGTCCGGCAGGTGGTTGCCTACGAGGCGCAGGCCGCGATCGAATTCGAAGGGATTGCGCGCCATGCCGAGGCGGGCGCCACCACATACGCCTTTGACGTCGACCGCTCACAGCCGGCCGCCCAGATCGACCCCGCTGCAATCCTCACGTCAATCGTGGCGGACTTGCGCGCGCATGTGCCTGCAGCGGTCATCGGTGCGCGATTCCATCGCGCGGTTGCCGACTTGATCGTCGACCTTGCCGAGGCCGAGAACGATGGGATCCATACCGTCGCCTTGTCGGGCGGTGTGTTCCAGAATGCCCTCTTGTTGCGGTCAGCACGGGACAGCTTGCGTGGCAAAGGTTTCGAGGTCATCACTCATCGGTTGGTGCCGCCGAACGACGGCGGCATCGCCCTTGGACAGTTGTTGGTGGGCAATGCCGGATAAACAGACACTCATGAGCGCCCCACCAGCGCAACGAATTCCGCGTGGACATTCGTTGTTCGCCCGCTACGCGTTGCCGCCCAACGAGCTGGGATACTGCGGGCCTGCGCTCGCGACCGCGACGGACATCGCCGCACACGCACGAGAGTTCGACGGAACATGGCCCTACTTGACGGCGATCGCCGAGGCAGCCGGCGCCGATGACCCCCTTGATGCCGATGTCGTCGAGAACTACTGGGTCGGCGGGGCGTTGCTGGATCGAATAGACCCTGCGTCACTTCTCGACAGGCTTCGCGATGCCTTCGCGGGTCAGGTCACCGGCCTATTGAGTGACCTGACAGACCCTGCGGGCGTCCTCGCCCACCACAGCTTTCACGTGTTCGTCGTGTATCCGTGGGTACGGTTTCTGACCCGGGATGCCGCAACTGCGCTCCAAGTCATGCAGAACTGCAGAATACGTTGGGGCACTGTCGAATCCGTCGATGGGGATACCGCGGTAATCCTGTCCCAGCCGCTGGTCGCCGACGCAGAGACGATAGCGCTGGCAGACCCTACGGCGGAACGGGTGGAGTGGCGCCACGATGGAGCGTCGCCGATCAGTGCGCCGCGACCCGGCCAGGTGGTGTCGGCGCACTGGCACCGCATCTGCGACACGCTCACCGACTCCGGAGTGACCGCACTGGCCACCGCCACACAGACGACTCTCGACTTGGTCAACGCGACAAGGAAGCGACAAGGAAACCAGCCCACAACAATTCACCCACCATGAGGAGGAGGTCATGACCGGACCCAGTGAACACAGAACCGAAGAAGCACAATCCCAACGCGGTGAGCCCGGTTCGCGGGACACCGGCTCGGATCAACCGGCGGGCGGTCCCGCCGACCGGCCGTCTGAAACCTATCGGGGCGACGAGACGGTCCCCGCGCACGACGAGCAGGGCAAACAGGGTGACACCGGCGGCGACAAGACCGAGCATCCGCCGACGGACACCAAGCCCGCGGTACCACCGTACGAAGGTCGCCAGACAAGCGCCAAACCCGAAGGCGATCAGGGTGAGGGTCAAGGTGCCCACACCGGTGGGGAGCACAAACAATAACCACGTTGGCAATTCGCTCTCGACGACCGTGCCGCCGGGGCGCGGAGACTCGCGTTCAACCGGAGTTCACCAGTCCGTCAAAACGCTTGATTCGCCGCCCCACTGGAGGAGACTGGGGGCTATGACGGCCGTCGCACCGCCACCCAGTGGGCCCTTCGTCGACGAGGGGCTGTCCGCCGATTTGGCCGCGGCGGCACTCGATCTCGCCCGCAGGTTCCACAATGGCGCGACGCTGTGGGTGATTTCGCCGCAATGGGAGCCGCACGCCCACCACGTGGCGGTCGAATTCGTCCACCCGGTGATCGTGGGCAAGCGTGCGCTGCCGTCGGTCGCGCTGGTCGAACCCGATCCGGTGGCACAGGCCCGCGTTGCCAGCAGTCCCGGCGACCTGCTGTTGGCCGTCGCGTCGGCCGACCAACCCGCCGTCGTCGACGCCATGCGCCGCGCTCCGGCGTGGGGCGCGGTGACGCTGTGGATCGGCTCGGGCCCGCGACCGCCTGCCGGTGCGGCCAACCACGTGCTGTGGATCGACTCGGACGACCCGATGGTGCCCGCCACCGGCCGGTTCGTGCTGATGTATCACCTGCTGTGGGAGCTGACCCACGTCTGCTTCGAGCACCCCGGTCTGCTGAAGCCCGGCGAGCAGGAGTGCACCGACGAGTCGTGCATCACCTGCGGCGACGAGGGCCGGCTCGGTGAGGTCGTGCTGGAGCCCGGCGACGTGGCCGGGCAGACTCTCGTACGCACTGCCAAGGGCGAAGAATGGGTGGACACCAGCCTGCTCGACCCGAGCATTCCGGTGCGCGTCAACGATCTTGTGCTCGTGCACGCGGGCGCGGCGATCACTCGACTGGAGGAGGCGCCCCGATGACAGCCGACTTCTCGGCCCGAGAGCCCGAAGCTACGAGTTTTCTCTACCCGTTCATCGAGTCGGAGGAGACGGACGCCTCCAGCCTGCTCGACGACCTCGCGGCCTCTGCGCGGGGCAAGGCCACCGAAAGTGCACGGCTGCAACGAGAATCACTCGACGAATACGCTGCCGGGTTGACCGCGGCGGGAACCGCCATGGCCGAGCGTTTCCTGCGTGGCGGCCGTCTCTACACCCTGGGCAATGGCGGCAGTTCCACGGACGCCGCCACACTGGCATCGTTGTTCAGCCGTCCAGCGCGGGGCAGGCCGGTGGCGGCGTGGTCGCTGGCCGCCGACGAGGCGGTGGTGACGGCGCTCGGTAACGACGTGGGGTTCGACCTGATCTTCAAGCGTCAGATCATCGCCCATGCGCGCGACCGCGACGTCGCGATAGCGCTGTCGACGTCGGGCAACTCGGAGGACCTGACGACCGCGATCACCGAGGCCAAGCAACGCGGCCTGCTGACGATCGGGTTCTCCGGGCACGACGGAGGAAGGATGGCGGCCGCCGACGATTTCGACTTCTGCTTCACCGTGCACTCGCAGAGCATTCACCGTATCCAGGAGAGCCACGCAATGCTCGGTTACCGACTCTGGTCCGTCACGCAGGAACACATGGCCCGCCCACTGACGGGTGCATCCACATGAGCACGACCGCCGACCGCGAAGACCGCGTGCTGGAACGGATCGACAAGTTCCGCCAGCGCAGGCCCCGGCTGCTCGACGATGTGGTCACGCTCGCCCACGGTGCGGGAGGCAAGTCGTCAGCGGCCCTCGTCGACGCGGTTTTCCTGGAGGCGTTCCGCAACGACGAACTCGAACAACTGGGTGACGCGGCGACGCTGCTGACTCCATCGGGGGAACGACTGGCTTTCTCCACTGACTCGTATGTCGTTCAGCCACTGCGCTTTCCGGGCGGTTCCATCGGCCAGGTCGCGGTGCACGGCACCGTCAACGATCTCGCGGTGTCGGGTGCCCGGCCGCTCTGGTTGTCGGCGGGCTTCGTCATCGAGGAAGGGTTCCCGATCGCGGAATTGCGCGAAATCGTCGCGGACATGAGCGAATCCGCCGCCAGCGCCGGCGTTCAGATCGTCACCGGCGATACCAAGGTCGTCGGCAAAGGCGCGGCCGACGGTATGTACATCACGACGACGGGCATCGGTGTGATTCCCGAGGGCCGCAGGCTCTCCCGCGATCTCGTCCAGCCTGGAGACAAGGTGGTGTTGTCCGGCACGATCGGCGAGCACGGCATGGCGGTGATGCTGGCGCGCGGCGACCTCGCGATCGACGCCGACATCGCTTCCGACACGGCACCGGTCAACGGGCTTGTCGAGCTGCTGCTGGACGCGGCGCCGTCGACACGGTGGATGCGGGATGCGACGCGTGGCGGCGTCGGCACCGTGTGCAACGAGCTGGTCAAGGACTTGCCGTTTGCGCTGATTCTCGATGAAGCCAGCCTTCCGGTCGAACCGCAGGTGCTTGGCGCCTGCGACATGCTGGGCATCGACCCGTTGTACGTCGCGAACGAGGGCAAGTTCGTCGCGATCGTCGCGCCCGATGAAGCTGAAGCAGCCGTATCGGCGTTGCGTGAACACCCGCAAGGCGTCAACGCCACCGTCGTCGGCGAAATCGTGCCGGAACCACCGGGAATCGTCGCGCTGCGAACATCTTTCGGCGGCAGCCGCATTGTCGACATGCTCGTCGGCGACCCGCTGCCGCGAATCTGCTGAAGAGGAGAACGCCGATGTGTCTAGGGATACCCGGCCAGGTGGTCGACATCGTCGACGCCGAACAGCATCTGGCCAAGGTCGACGTCAACGGCGTTCGCCGAACCATCAGCGTGCGGTTGCTCGCCGACGACAACCTGCAGGTGGGTGACTGGGTGCTCGTGCACGTCGGCTTCGCGATGGCCAAGATCGACGAGCGCGAAGCGGCGATCACGCTGGATCAGGTGCAGAAGATGGGCGAGAACTACCAGCAGGAGATCGAAGCCTTCAACGAAACCGAAATCGCCTGAGGGAGATCGGAAATGAAGTTCGTCGACGAATTCCGCGACCCGGCGGCCGCACGTGCACTGGTGAAATCCATCACCGAGCTGGCCCGTGGCGGCGAGTTCAAGTTCATGGAGGTCTGCGGCGGCCACACGCACACCATTTACCGCCACGGCATCGAGCATCTGCTGCCCGAATCGGTCGAACTGGTACACGGGCCGGGATGCCCGGTGTGTGTCATCCCGATGGGCCGGGTGGACGACGCGATGTGGCTCGCCGAGCAGCCGGGTGTGATCTTCACGACCTTCGGCGACATGATGCGCGTGCCCGGTTCGAAGGGAAACCTGATCGAGGCCAAGGCCCGCGGGGCCGACGTGCGGTTCGTCTACTCCCCGCTCGACGCGCTGAAGGTCGCCCTCGACAACCCGGACCGCCATGTGGTGTTCTTCGCCGTCGGTTTCGAGACCACCGCGCCATCGACGGCGGTGACGCTGGTCCGTGCCCGCAACCTCGGCGTCACGAACTTCAGCGTGTTCTGCAACCACGTCACGATCGTGCCCCCGATCAAGGCCATCCTGGAGTCACCCGATTTGCGGCTCAACGGCTTCCTTGGCCCCGGCCACGTGTCGACGGTCGTCGGCCTGCGGCCGTACCGGTTCGTCCCCGAGGTGTACGGAAAGCCCATGGTGGTAGCGGGATTCGAGCCTCTCGACATCCTCGCGTCCGTGCACATGCTGCTGCAGCAGATCCGCGAGGGGCGCTGCGAGGTGGAGAACCAGTACAGCCGCGTGGTGCGCCCAGAGGGCAACACGCAGGCGCTGAAACTGATGGCCGAGACCTTCGAGTTGCGGCCCCACTTCGAATGGCGCGGGCTGGGTTTCATCTCGCAAAGCGCTCTGAAGGTGCACTCGGATTACGCCGAGTTCGACGCGGAGCGCACGTTCGACATGCCCGGCGTTCGCGTTGCCGACCCCAAGGCGTGTCAGTGCGGCGAGGTGCTCAAGGGCGTGATCAAACCGTGGGAGTGCAAGGTGTTCGGCACCGCGTGCACACCCGAAACACCCATCGGCACATGCATGGTCTCACCCGAAGGCGCGTGCGCGGCCTATTACAACTTCGGCAGGCTGCACCGCGAAACCGCGCAGCTGTTGGGACAGCGTTAAGACGGTCGCCAGAGTTGATCGGTGGTCGTCGCACCGCCGGGAAGCTCGACCAGCTCGATCGGCGTACCGTACGGATCGTAGAGAAACATCATCCGCACGCCGCCGATGTCCACGGGCGGGTCGCAGCGGACGTCACCGAAAGTCGTTAGTTTCTCGTATGTTCCGTCGAGGTCTTCGACGCGCAACGATATGTTCGTGTAGCCGATGTGAGGCCCCTTCGGGGTTGGAGGAACATCGCCGAGCGCGAGTAGCTCCACCATCGCCCCGCCGATCAAACCGCCGATCATCCGCCCCTTCTCGCCGCTGCGCCCAGTGACCGCGTCGAGACCGGCCCCTTCGAGCTCCACGTCGAACACGACGTCCATGCCGAGCACGCGGGTGTAGAAACCCAGCGCGGCTTCGATGTCGGAAACCCCGATGCACACATGGGAGAAGTTCGCGATCGAGATCGGGTCGTGGTCGGGAATCGTCATCATCGCCCTTTCACAGACGTCACCATTGGTCGCGCGGCACATCGAAGTCCGCGCACAGCGCCCGCCACACATCGCGCGGGTCCACGCCGTCCTCGATGGCCTGGGCCGCGGTGCGCCCGCCGAACTGGCTGAGGGCGTGGTCGACGAGCATGGACGCGCCACGTACCGGGCCGAACTGCCCGTCGACGAGTTCGCGGAATTCCGTCATTCGCACTGAAGCCAACCTACCCCGGGGACTCCACCGCTTCGTGGCACACCTGTACCGGATCGGCCACCTCGGCCACCGATGCGCCGGCTCGGCGGGCCGCCTCCCGGTATCGCGGTGACGACAACACTTCGGTGACCGCGGCGGCCAGCGCCTCGGCCGTCAGCGGCCGCACCAGCTGCGCACTGCCTTGGCGGACAACGCGATTGGCGATCTCCCACTGATCACCACCGCCCGGAACGGCGACCAGCGGCACGCCTGCGAGCAGCGTCTTGGACACCATGCCGTGCCCGCCGCCGCAGATCACCAGATCGGCACGCGACAGCAGTTCGTCCTGACGGCCCAGTCCGACCACCGCCCATGGCGGCACGCTCAAGTCAGGTCCGGCGAGGCGCGACACCACCAGCCGGGCACCCTCGGGCAGCACCTCCCCCGGCGTCAACACCTCCAGCGCCAACTCCGTCAGCCCGCGCGCACCGGTTGTCGCCGTCGACGGCGCAACGACCACCACCGGCCCGGCTCCTGCCGGGATGTCGAGCACCGACGACGTCGGCTCGAAGTGCAGCGGCCCCACGACCACCGCCTCCGGCGGCCAGTCCGGGCGCGGCACCTCCAACGCAGGCAGGGTGGCGATCAACCGCCGCAGCGGGCCGGGATCTTCGGCGGGTAAACCGATTTCGACCCGGACCGCCGAGCGCTGGCGCAGCCCTTCACGCCAGGAGCGTGCGGTCAGCGCGCGCATCACCGCGTCACGCAGCCGGCCGCCAAGGCCAGTTCCCGGGGCCAGCCCGCTGCCCACCGGCGGTAGTCCCTTCGACGGCCGATACAGCGGGTGCGGGTTCAGCTCGACCCACGGCACGCCCATCAACTCCGCGGCCAGGCCTCCGCAGGCCGTGATCACGTCCGACACCACCAGGTCGGGTGCCAGCTTACGCAGCCGCGGCACGTTCAATACGGCCATCCGCGCCGCGCGTTGATGAATCTTGGCGCCAGCGTCGGTGTCGTCGTCCGACTCGGTGGGATCCAGGCCGTCGAGCTCGATCGCATCGACCCCGGTACGCCGCGCCGTGTCCAGCCATTCGGCACCGGTCAGCAGCGTCGGAGCGTCACCTGCAGCGAGAAACCGTTGGCACAGCGCAATGGCCGGAAACGCATGCCCGGGATCCGGTCCGGCAACCACGGCGACCCGCACGGGCCTACCCTGCCACAGGGGCCGCACACTACGCTGGCAGCCATGACCGACCAGGCTTCCCGAGTCAGCTCGGACGTCGACAACGCCCGTACCGTCGAGACCTTCCTGTACGCCCTGCAGGATGAGGACTTCGCCACGGCCGATTCCGCGCTGGCGGACAACATCGTGTGGCAGAACGTCGGCTGGCCGACCATCCGCGGCCGTGAACGGATCATGAAACTGTTTCGCCGCGGCCAGGGTCGAATGGGTTTCGAGGTGAAGATTCATCGCATCGCCGCTGACGGTAACGCCGTGCTGACCGAACGCACCGACGTGCTGGTCTTCGGGCCGCTGCGCATGCAGTTCTGGGTGTGCGGGATATTCGAGGTGCATGCCGGCCGAATCACGCTGTGGCGGGACTACTTCGACATGTTCGACTTCACCAAGGCAACTCTGCGCGCCATCGCCGCGACGGTGTTCCCCTCATTGAGACCGACGCTCTAGTGACCGCCGACACCACACGCACCAAGCCGAACCTGCTGCAGTACATCGGCTACTGCTACGGGAAGCGGCTACCCGACTCGATGCGCGACTGGGTGCGAAACGACCTGGCCGGCAAGGGAGCCACCATTCGGACGATGGTGCGCGCCGCGATTCCAGCCCTCATCGTTCTGTCGCCGTTCTGGTTCATCCCGATGTCGCTCTATCTCCACCTGAGCACGACCCTGCCGATCTTCATCCCGTTCGTGCTCTTCTCGCACGCACTGAACAAGGTGTACCGCCGTCACCGGCTCCGTCAGCACGGCCTAGACCCGGCCCTGGCCGACGAGCTGTCCCGGCAGAAGAACGCCCACATTCACGAGGCGTACATCGCGAAGTACGGCCCGCGATCCGGGCCATCCAGCTCACACGACATCTAGGCGCCGCGCAGGTGGCCCAGCTCGTCGAACGCCTGGGCCCACCCCATCAGCCGATCGGTCGCGTATACCAACTCGTCGCGGTAGCGCTGCTGTGACATCGGAGAGCTCGACATCGGCCCGGTATTCGCGGCGGACACCAATTGCGCTGCGGCGGTGACCATTTCGTTGTACTGGCGGGCGCCGTTGTGCAGTTGCGCGGTGAACGTGTTGATCGTGGGCGCCAGGTGGGCTCGCGACTGCGGCGCTGAACGCATCGCCCGCTCCATCGACGCCACCTCATTGGCCGTCGCAGCCATGGTCGAAGTGGTTTGATTGGCCGCGGCGGTCAACTCCCGAAGTTCATCGGCGGGCAACAGTCGTCCGCGTTCCAGCACACCCAGCAGCGAGAACAGCGCTCGCTCCGATGCAGCCAACTCGGCCATCGGCTGGCGAGCCGCCGAACCCCACGGAGGCAGGCGCCGGGATCGCTGCGGCGGCAACGGCTCTCGGCGCAGCCATCGGTATCGCAGGAACGCCAGTGTTGCGAGGAACGCCGCACCGACCGCAATCGGCGCCGGAATGAACAACGCCCACACCGGCGTGCTCCACGACGCCAGCAAGGCCGTCACCAGCACCCAGAACACGCTGGACACCGTCAAGAACACCGCGAGCTGCAGCGCCCAGCGCCGCTTGCGCAGGAGTTTGGCACGCGGGTCGGCGGCGGCGTTGAGCTTTTCGGCCAACGCATCCGACCATTCGGCGGCGGTGTCAACCCCGCGCTGCACCAACGACCGCCAAGCCTCGGGTCGACTCGCGTGATTCATTGCCATACCTGCGAAAGTTATTGCGACAGCGGATTTTCCGGAGTCGCTTGCTGATTGGTCGCCGGCGTGGCCGGCGCGGTGGCCGCCGTACCACCGGCGGGGAGTTGCTCACCGCGCATCGAGGCGCGGATCTGCTCCAGCCGCGAATGGCCCGCCATCTGCACGCTGGCCTGCTGCACCTCGAGCATCCGGCCCTGCACCGAGTTCTGCGCGAGTTCGGCGGAACCCATCGCGTTGGCGTAGCGGCGTTCGATCTTCTCGCGGACCTCGTCGAGGCTCGGAGTGGTACCCGGCGCGGCGATCTCGCTCATCGACCGCAGCGAGGCACTCACCTGCTCCTGCATCTTGGCCTGCTCGAGCTGGGACAGCAGCTTCGTGCGCTCGGCGAACTTCTGCTGTAAGACCATCGCATTCTGCTCGACGGCCTTCTTGGCCTGAGCGGCCGCCTGCAGCGCCTGGTCATGCAGGCTCTTGAGATCTTCGACGCTTTGCTCGGCGGTCACCAGCTGCGCGGCGAACGCCTCGGCGGCGTTGTTGTACTCGGTGGCTTTGGCGGCGTCACCGGCGGAGGTGGCCTGGTCGGCCAACGTGAGCGCCTGACGGACGTTGACCTGGAGCTTCTCGATGTCGGCCAGCTGGCGGTTCAGCCGCATCTCCAGTTGCCGCTGGTTGCCGATCACCTGGGCCGCCTGCTGCGTCAACGCCTGGTGCTGACGCTGAGCCTCCTCGATGGCCTGCTGAATCTGCACCTTCGGATCGGCGTATTCGTCGACCTTGGAGCTGAACAGCGCCATCAGGTACTTCCACGCCTTGACGAACGGATTGGCCATTGGTGATCACTTCCGCCTTTTGTCGTTGTGTGTGCTCAGTGCCAACTTATCGGTTCCGCACAGATCACCACAGCCTGTGCGGGGATTTGCAAGCTCGCCTCAGGCCACTGCCATCGACACGACCTGAGGGATGACCACCTTCGTCGTGGCGTCGATGTTGGCCGCACTGACGCGGGTGAGCGCGGCGTGCTCGACGCGGGCCAGCTCCTCGCCGGCGTCGGAGAGAACCCGCGACAGCGGGATGTCCAGGGCACCGCAGATGGCGCTGAGCAGTTCGCTCGACGCCTCCTTGCGGCCACGTTCCACCTCTGACAGGTAGCCCAGGCTGACCCTGGCGGAGTCGGACACCTCGCGCAGGGTGCGCCCCTGCTCGGTGCGGGCACGACGCAGCACGTCGCCGATCACCTCGCGCAGCAATGCCGTCATCGTGCTCTCCTCCCTGAAAATGGGCTCAATTACTAGGGCAACGCTGCGAATCGCCGCGTGGTTCCCGGATGGCGCAGATCACCCTCGCCCGACGAGCGACCGCAACCGCGCAACCGCCTCACGCACGGCCCCGACCCGGATATCCCAGCGTGATCCGGTGAGGGCCAGCTCGACGACCTCGGAGTCGACAGGGCCTGCGAGCCCGAGGAACACCGTCCCCACCCGATGACCGCCATGCGGCTCCGGGCCTGCCACACCCGTCAGACCGACACCCCAGGTGGCTGCGCAGCGCTGCCTCGCGCCGACGGCAAGCGCGTGCGCGGTGGGCGCGGCGACGGGGCCGACGGCGTCGAGCAGCTGCGGCGCGACCCCGGCCAACGAGATCTTGGTCTCCTCGATGTAGGTGACAAGGCCGCCGCGCAGCACCACGCTGGCGCCGGGCACGCCGGCGAGGGTGGCGGCCAGCAGCCCGGCGGTCAACGATTCGGCGGTGGCCACGCTCTGGCCGCGCACCGTCAGCTCTGCGACAAGCGCACGGGCGTCCTCAGTGACCAGGGGGTCGTCCACGCGAATCCCTGATCGCCGAGACGACGTAGTCCACGCCGGTGATCAGCGTCAGCACGATGGCCGCCCACATCACCACCCACGCCGCAGACAGCCACGGTCCGGACAGGGGCAGCACGAACAGCCCGATCGCCACGGCCTGCACGAGGGTCTTGAGCTTGCCCCCGCGGCTGGCCGGAATGACGCCGCGCCGCAGCACCGCGAAACGCAACACTGTGACGCCGATCTCGCGAACCATGATCACCACGGTCACCCACCACGGCAGATCACCCAGCATCGACAGCCCGATCAACGCCGCTCCGATGAGAGCCTTATCGGCTATCGGGTCGGCCAGCTTGCCGAATTCGGTCACCATGCCGTAGCTGCGGGCCAGCGCACCGTCGAATCGGTCGGTGATGACCGCGATCGCGAACACCACGAATGCCGCTATCCGCCAAGGCGTTTCATGTCCATCACCGACGAACAACAAAACGAGAAAGACGGGCACCAACGCCATTCGCACGCCGGTGAGCATGTTTGCGAGATTCGCCACCCGGGCGCGCGGAACCACCGGATCGATATGAGGTTGGCCCGACACCGCAACAGGATATCGGTTGCTCGAGCCGATACCCTCGCACGTGTGAACGAGCGGCTCATCGTCCGGCGTGCCCGGACGTCCGACGTGGCGGCCATCAAGGCGCTCGTCGACGTTTACTCCGGCAAGATCCTGCTGGAGAAGAACCTGGTGACGCTCTACGAGGCGGTCCAGGAGTTCTGGGTCGCCGAACTCGACGGTGAACTGATCGGCTGCGGTGCACTGCACGTGTTGTGGGCAGACCTCGGTGAGGTGCGCACGGTCGCGGTGCATCCGAAGGTGCGCGGCCAAGGTGTCGGGCATGCGATCGTCGACCGGTTGCTTGATGTCGCCAAAGAGCTTCATTTGGAGCGGATATTCGTGCTCACCTTCGAGGTCGAATTCTTTTCCCGCCACGGCTTCAAGGAGATCGAAGGCACGCCCGTCACCGCCGAGGTTTACGAGGAGATGTGCCGCTCCTACGACACCGGTGTCGCGGAGTTCCTCGACCTGTCCTACGTCAAGCCGAACATCCTCGGCAATACCCGAATGTTGTTGACGCTGTAGGCCGTACTGTGGAGACGTGCGTCGCATCGTGGCCTACGCCGTCGCGGCTTCTGCAGCTGCCGCGACGATCGCGTCTGCTCCGGCGCAAGCGGACCCACCGCAATGCGGTGACGGGCCGATCGTCATCGCCGGCTGTACAGGCCCAGGAGTCTGCACCGCGGTGATCGACGATCAATGCGTCGGAGTCCAGCCGCCGCTGCTTCCGCCGCCACCACCGGTGAAGGTCGGCATCGAAGGCGGCGTCGGCGTCGGGATCTAATCGACGTCGGTGTCTGAGCCGTTGGCGTCCGAGCCGCCACGGATCAGCGCCAGGGTGCCAGCCAACTCGTCCGGCTTGACCAACACCTCGCGTGCCTTGGAACCCTCGCTGGGCCCGACGATGCCGCGCGTCTCCATCAGGTCCATCAACCGGCCCGCCTTGGCGAAGCCGACTCGCAGCTTGCGCTGCAGCATCGACGTCGACCCGAACTGGCTGGACACCACCAGCTCGACGGCCTGCAGGAAGACGTCCATGTCGTCGCCGATATCGGGATCTACGTCGGTGCGCTCGCTGGTCGTCTTGGCCTTGGTGACGCCTTCGTTGTACTCCGGTTCGGCCTGATCCTTACAGGCCTGCACCACGGCGTGGATCTCGTCGTCGGTGATATACGCGCCCTGCAGGCGGATGGGCTTGTTGGCGCCCATCGGCAGGAACAACCCGTCGCCCATACCGATCAGCTTCTCGGCGCCCTGCTGGTCGAGGATGACGCGGCTGTCGGTGAGCGATGAGGTCGCGAACGCCAGCCGCGACGGCACGTTGGTCTTGATCAGACCGGTGACGACATCCACCGACGGTCGCTGGGTGGCCAGCACCAGATGGATGCCGGCCGCACGCGCCTTCTGGGTGATGCGCACGATTGCATCCTCGACGTCGCGCGGGGCCGTCATCATCAGGTCGGCCAGCTCGTCGACGATCGCCACCACATACGGGTAGGGGCGGTACTCGCGTTGACTGCCCAGCGGCGCGGTGATCTCGCCCGAGCGCACCTTCTTGTTGAAGTCGTCGATGTGACGGACGCGCGACGCCTGCATGTCCTGGTAGCGCTGCTCCATCTCCTCGACGAGCCACGCCAGCGCGGCCGCCGCCTTCTTGGGCTGCGTGATGATCGGCGTGATCAGGTGCGGAATGCCTTCGTAGGGCGTGAGTTCCACCATCTTCGGGTCGATCAGGATCATCCTGACCTCCTCGGGCGTGGCGCGCGCGAGAAGCGACACCAGCATCGAGTTGACGAAGCTGGACTTACCCGAGCCTGTCGAGCCCGCCACCAACAGGTGGGGCATCTTCGCCAGGTTGGCCGAAATGTATTCGCCCTCAATGTCCTTGCCAAGGCCGATCACCAACGGATGGTGATCACCGCGGGTGTCCGGATCGGTCAGCACATCGGCCAGCCGCACCATTTCGCGGTCGACGTTGGGAACCTCGATACCCACCGCCGACTTGCCGGGGATCGGCGCCAGCATGCGCACACTCTCAGTGGCTACCGCGTAGGCGATATTGCGTTGCAGCGCAGTGATTTTCTCGACCTTGACGCCGGGGCCCAGCTCGACCTCGTAGCGCGTGACGGTCGGGCCGCGGGTGCAGCCGGTGACAGCGGCGTTCACCTTGAACTGCTCGAGCACCTCGGTGATGGCCTCGACCATGCGGTCGTTGGCTGGGCTGCGCCGCTTCGGCGGGTCGCCCGCGATCAGCAGATCCAGCGGCGGCAGCGTGTACGGTCCGTCGACGACCCGGTCCAGCGACAGCGTCTGCTGCTTCTTGGGGGGCTTCTTCTTTCGCGTCTTGGCGATCGGTTCGGGGACGGTGGGCGCCTCGTCGTCGATCGGATAGTTCTGCATCGGCGTTCCGGTCGGCCACGCCTGCGGCTCGTCCTCGCTGTAGGCCGACGGGTCGTCGTAGTAACCGTCGGAAAAGTCCTCTGCTTCTCCGGCGTACGGCTGCTCGTCCTCTTCGTAGTAGTCCTCGTCGTACAGCTCACCGCGGAATGCCCGCGCGGAGAACATCCTCTGCAGCGTCGACGGCACCTCGCGGATCGTCGTACCGGTCACCAGCAGCAGCCCGAACAACGCGCCCATGAACAACAGCGGCGCCGCGATCCACGCCGTCAGGCCATCCGACAGCGGACCGCCGATCGCGAACCCGAGAAATCCGGCGGCGTGCTGCCGCGCGGCCGGATCCGTCGGCGACCCAGCCCACAGATGCCAGAGGCCGAGCGTCGGCAGCGCGATCATCGCCGCGCCGAGGATGAGCCGCGGCCGTGCTTCCGGGTCCGGTTCGGTGCGCATCAGCACCACGCCGATCGCGGCGAGCGCGAGCGGCACCAGCACCACCGCCGAGCCGATGATCACCCGCAGGAAGCCGTCGATCCACTGGCCGACGGGCCGGGCGGCGTCGAACCAGGAACTGGCGGCGACAACGACGGCGAGACCCAGAAGGGCCAACGCGATGCCGTCGCGGCGGTGGCCCGGCTCGATGTCACGCGCGCGGCCAACGGAGCGGGCCGTGGACCCGGCACCTCTGGCCACCATCAGCCAGCCCGCGCGAACTCCCCGTCCGACCGACGCTCCCGCCGACGAGATCGGCGACGGATGAGCGCTGCGTGCGGGCTTCCGGCGGGCCGCCGAGGAGCGCGGCGAGCGGGATCCGCCTTTCGAGCCGGCCTTTGACCTGGTCGAACGGGCGCCAGAGCGCGCGGCGGTCTTACTAGGCATGGTTGTAAGCCTAGTCGCATAAGCCCCATATTCACCATCTGCCACACGGGTCACAGAAATGTCTCAATTGGGCGCCGGGCGGGTTTCTATGGTGCCGAAATGACGGGTCGACGCGGGCCGACCGATACGGAAACCTTCTAGGTAGGCTAGGCAACCGTCCAGCACGTACTCAGCGAGGAGTCCCATGCCCGTCACTGTCGTCGCCACCATGAAAGCCAAGCCCGAATCGGTCGACGCGGTCAGGGACGCGTGTAAGCAGGCCATCGAGGCGGTGCACTCCGAACCCGGTTGTGATCTCTACTCTCTCCACGAGGCTGACGGCACGTTCGTCTTCGTCGAACAGTGGGCCGACGCGGACGCCCTCCAGAAGCACAGCACCGCTCCGGCCGTCGCGACCCTTTTCGGAACGGTCGGTGAGCTTCTCGACGGCGCACCGGACATCAAGATGCTGCAACCCGTCGTCGCCGGCGACCCGGCCAAGGGCCAGCTGCGTCCCTAATGGCCTCGCTCGCAGGCAAAGTCGCGTTCATCACCGGCGCCGCCCGCGGTCAGGGCCGCGCGGAGGCGGTTCGGCTGGCCTCCGACGGCGCGAACATCATCGCGGTCGACATCTGTGACCAGATCGCATCGGTGCCGTATCCGATGGCCACCCCCGACGATCTGGCCGCAACGGTCAAGCTTGTCGAAGACACCGGCGCGCGAATTGTGGCCCGCGAGGCCGATGTTCGCGATCAGGCGTCGCTGTCCACCGCGTTGCAGGCGGGGCTCGACGAGTTCGGCAGGCTCGACATCGTCGTCGCGAATGCAGGTATCGCGCCGATGGAATCGGGCGCCGAGGGATGGCGGGACGTCATATCCGTCAACCTCACGGGTGTGCACAACACGGTCGAGGTCGCGATGCCGCGCCTGATCGAGCAGGGTGACGGTGGATCGATAGTCCTGATCAGCTCGGCGGCGGGTCTTGTCGGCATCGGAGGCGGCGACCCGGGATCGCTGGGCTACACGGCGGCAAAGCATGGAGTCGTCGGGTTGATGCGGGCCTACGCGAATCACCTTGCACCGCATAGTATTCGCGTCAATTCGATTCACCCCAGCGGTGTCAACACGCCGATGATCGACAACGACCATACCCGTCAGTGGCTCGCCAATGTGATCGCCAGTTCGGAACGGCCGCCGGACATGGGTAACGCGATGCCGGTTCAGGTTCTCGAGGCGGAGGACATCGCCGCAGCGGTCGCCTGGCTGGTGTCCGACGAGGCGCGCTATATCACCGGCGTGACGCTTCCGGTTGACGCCGGATACGTCAACAAGCGCTGATGGCGCGAAACCCCGCTGCGCAGACCGCCTTCGGCCCGATGGTCCAGGCCGCCATCGAGCAGTACGAGCCGCCTGCACACCGCCTGGTCGATGACGACCTCGCGATGTCGGTCCTGCCCGCAGGCCAGCGGGCGGTGGTGCGCGCGATGCGGTGGCCGCTGCTGCGCCGCCTGGCGATATCGGCCGGCGAGCGGGCCGTTCCCGGTTCGTGGTCGCTCATTGCATGCCGCAAGCGCTACATCGACGACAAGCTGCACGAGGCCCTCCCGGACATCGATGCCGTCGTCATCCTCGGTGCGGGCATGGACACCAGGGCATATCGCCTCGCGCGTCGCTCCGATATTCCGGTCTTCGAAGTGGACCTGACGGTCAACATCGCGCGCAAGAAGGAAGCCGTGCAGCGAGCAGTCGGCTCCGTGCCCGCGTCGGTTCACCTGGTGCCGTTGGACTTTGAACGCGACGATCTGATCGGCGCACTGACCGGTCACGGCTACCGCATCGACGCCCGCACGTTGTTCATCTGGGAGGGCGTCACGCAGTACCTCAACGAGGACGCGGTTCGCGCCACACTCGGCGCATTGACGGGCACGCCGCCGGGCAGTCGGCTCGTGTTCACCTACGTGCGCCGCGACTTCATCGACGGGCTGAACATGTACGGCGCGAAGGTGCTGTACAAGCGTTTCAGGCAACGGCAGCAGGTGTGGAAGTTCGGTCTGGACCCCGATGACGTCGCCGCGTTCGTCGGCGAATACGGCTGGCGCCTGGTCGAACAGGCGGGCCCCGACTACTACACGCGCAACTACATAGCGCCCGCGGGCCGCGAGCTGACCGCGTCTGAGCTGGAGTGGACGGCCTACGCGGAAAAGTAGGCGAGAACTTCCCCTAATCCCCTAACGGCAACGGTTGCGGTTTCCCCCAGACCCGCCGCGCAGCAAAGGGCGCAGATCCCGTTTCCGCGGTTGGGCCGTGCCTCACATGATGGCAGGCAACATCATCACACCCGACATAGGACATGCCCATGTGCACCAGCTACCCCGACGAAGTCGCGTCCCCTGCCGACGGTCAGTCGGTCATCGAGCCGGGGCTCGTCATCGTCCACCGTGTCGGCATCGGACATTCCTACGCAATGTGCTCATGCGGCTGGTCGGGTTCGCGCCGGATACTGAAAGCGGCGGCGTGCCAGGACGCCTGGGGCCACGCGGTCGAAAACCGGTGTGTGGTGGCCTATCCGATGGTGGTTGCCTGACTAGATCTCGATGACCGTCGGCACGATCATCGGTTGGCGGCGGTAGGTCTCCCCCACCCATTTACCGATCGTGCGCCGCACCGCCTGGGCGATCCGCGTCGGATCCGTAACATTCTCGGAGACAAGGAATTCCAGCTCCGCCTCGACCTTACGCGCAGCCGGCTCCAGAGCCTTCGGGTCTTCCGAGAAGCCTCGAGAATGCAGATGCGCCGGCCCGGCGGGCCGCCCGGTGCCGCGGCCCACGACGACCGTCACCGCGATGAAACCCGAAGAAAGGATGAGCCGCTCGCCCAAGGTGGGGTCGCCGACGTCGCCGGTGATCAAACCGTCGACGAACATCTTGCCCACCGGCACTGCGCCTGCGATGCTCGCCGTGCCCGCCACAAGGTCGACGCTGACGCCGTTCTCGGCCAAGACGATGTTCTCCTCCGACACGCCAGTTCGACCCGCCAGCGCCGCGTTAGCGCGCAGCATCCGCCATGTGCCGTGTACCGGCATCACATTGCGCGGCCGCACCGCGTTGTAGAGGAACAGCAACTCGCCCGCGTAAGCATGCCCCGAAACATGTATCCGCACTTGGGCATTGGTGACGACGCGAACGCCGATCTTGGCCAACGCATCGAGCACACCGAAGATAGCTTCCTCGTTGCCAGGGATCTGCGACGAGGACATGATGATGAGATCGCCCGGTGTCAGCGTGATGCTGCGATGCTCACCACGCGACATTCGCGACAACGCGGCCATCGGCTCGCCCTGCGTCCCGGTGGTGATCAGCGTGACGCGCTCCGGCGCCATCATCTCCGCGGCGCCGATGTCGATCACATCGTCGTCGGCGACGTTGAGGTAGCCGAGTTCCTTGGCGATTCCCATGTTTCGCACCATCGACCGGCCCACGAACGACACCTTGCGGCCGAGCGCCACCGACGCGTCGATGATCTGTTGCACGCGAGCAACATTGGAGGCGAAGCAGGCCACGATGACCCGGCCTTCGGCGCTGCGGATCAGCCGGTGCATGTTGGGCCCGATCTCGCTCTCCGACGGTCCCACGCCAGGGATCTCGGAATTCGTTGAGTCGCAGAGGAACAAATCGACTCCGGCGTCACCCAAGCGCGACATGCCCGGCAGATCGGTGGGCTGGTCGTCGAGCGGCAGCTGGTCGAGTTTGATGTCGCCGGTGTGCAGCACGGTGCCTGCGCCGGTGTGAATCGCGATCGCCAGGCAGCCGGGAATCGAGTGGTTGACGTGGAAGTACTGGCACTCGAATACACCGTGGGTGCTGCGTTGTCCCTGCGCCACTTCGGTGAACGCCGGCTTGAGGCGATGCTCGCGGCACTTCTCGGCGACCAGCGCGAGCGTGAACTTCGACCCGACCACGGGTATGTCCGGCCGCAGCTTCAGCAGGAATGGGATAGCGCCGATGTGGTCCTCGTGCGCGTGGGTCAGGACCAGCGCCTCGACGTCGTCGAGGCGGTCTTCGATGTGGCGCAGGTCGGGCAGGATGAGGTCGACGCCCGGCTCATCGTGCCCAGGGAACAACACGCCGCAGTCAACGATCAACAGCCGGCCGAGATGCTCGAAAACCGTCATATTGCGGCCGATTTCGCTGATGCCGCCCAACGCGGTGACCCGCAAACCTCCTGGGGCCAGTGGTCCCGGTGGTTTGAGTTCGGAATTCACTACCGGAGCACCGCCGCGGCGCGCATATCTGCGGCCAGCGCCTCGATCTGCTCCGGGGTGGCCGGTATCTGCGGCAGTCGAGGATCACCGACCTCGAAGCCCTGTAGGCGCAGTCCTGCCTTGGCCAACGTCACGCCGCCGAGCCGGGATTGGGCGTCGCTCAACGGCCCCAGCGTGACGTTGATCTTCCGTGCGGTGGCGATATCACCGGATGTGAACGCCGACAACATGTCTCGCAGCTGCCCGGCGGCCAGATGTCCCCAAACGCTGACAAAGCCGACAGCGCCCATTGCGAGCCACGGCAAGTTCAGCGCGTCGTCGCCCGAGTAGTAGGCCAGCCCGGTTTCGGCGATGATCTGTCCGCCGCCGTGCAGGTCCCCCTTGGCGTCCTTGACGGCGACAACGTTCGGATGCTCGGCGAGCTTACGGATGGTGTCCCACTCGATTGCCACGACCGACCTCGGCGGGATGTCGTAGAGGACGACCGGCAGCTCCGTGGCGTCAGCCACTGCGGTGAAGTGCGCCAGCAATCCGGCCTGCGGCGGGCGGGAGTAATAGGGCGTCACGACAAGCAGCCCGTGTGCGCCCTCGGCCGCGCAGGCCTTCGCGAGATGCACGCTGTGCGCGGTGTCGTACGTGCCTGCTCCCGCGACGATCCGCGCGCGGTCACCCACCGCCTCCAGCACCGCACGCAGCAGCGCGATCTTCTCGTCGTCGGTGGTCGTCGGCGATTCCCCCGTCGTACCGAACAGCACCAGGCCGTCGCACCCGCCGTCGATGAGATGGGTGGCCAGCCGGGCCGCCGTCTCGGTGTCCAGCGAACCGTCGGGCTTGAACGGCGTCACCATCGCGGTCAGCACGGTGCCCAAACGGGCGGTCACGTCGAATCCGCTGGTGCTCACGGGCACCAAGATTACCTGTTCGACCTCACGCTTTTTTGGCTGGATCTGGCCAGCTCCACCTCACGCCTCCGTGGCCAGCGGGCTGGTCGCCACCTCACTACCGTCGGCCAGCTCGGTGATCTCGAAGTCAGAGAACACCTGCGGCGCCACATCGATGAGCTGACGCAGACATTCGATCGCAAGCCGGCGAATCTCGACGTCGGCGTGTTCACTGGCGCGCATCGCGATGAAATGCCGCCACGCCCGGTAGTTCCCCGTCACGACGATGCGTGTCTCGGTGGCATTGGGCAGAACTGAGCGGGCGGCCTGGCGCGCCTGCTTGCGCCGCAGCACCGCGTTGGGCTGATCGGCGAACTTGGCCTCGAGGCGGGCCAGAAGATCGGTGTACGTCGCACGACTGGCATCGGCGGCGGCCTTGAAAATTGCCAGCAGGTCGGCGTCGTCCTCCATGCCCGGCGGCACGACGACCTGCGATTCGTGCTCGGGGACAAATCGCTGGGACAGCTGCGAATACGAGAAATGACGATGACGGATGAGCTCATGCGTGCACGACCGTGAGATGCCCGTGATGTAGAAGGACACCGATGCGTGCTCGAGCACCGAGAAATGGCCGACGTCGATGATGTGTCGCAGGTATCCGGCATTCGTGGCGGTCTTGGGGTTGGGCTTGGACCAGCTCTGATAGCACGCTCGCCCGGCGAACTCCACCAGCGCCGGGCCGCCGTCGGCGTCGGTACTCCACGGCACGTCCGGCGGTGCCAGGAACTCGGTCTTGGCGATCAGTTGTACGCGCAATGGCGCCGTCTCGGCCACGGCGCAACCTTAGCCCGCGGCTTGCCTCCCTAAGTGTTAGAGACTAACATGTTAGTTACTAACACTTAAGGAGGCAGCGGTGGATGCAGACGTCATCATCGTGGGAGCTGGACCAACTGGACTGACTCTGGCCTGTGCCCTGCAGTCGGCCGGCCTCGGAGTGCGGGTGCTCGACGGCGCCGCCGGTCCGGCCGTCACCTCGCGGGCGCTCGGGCTGCAACCCCGTGGCGTCGAAGTGCTCGACCGGATCGGCGCGCTGGGCACTCTCCCCGACCGCGGCCTGCCGATCAACCGTGTCACCGTGACCGTCGAGGGCAATGAGCTGGCCACCCTGCCCGTCGGAAAAGCCATGCACCGGCTGCACGGGCCGGGGGCTTTGTTGATATCGCAGGCCGACATCGAAGGCGCGCTTCGCGACCGGCTGGCGGGCCTTGGCGGAACTGTCGAGTGGGGATGCCGCGTCAACGGGCTCGACGCACGCTCCGACGCGGTAACGGTCCGTCTCGACGACGGCACCGCGATCCGCGCCAGGTGGGTCGTCGGCGCCGACGGCGCGCACAGCATTGTCCGCAAGAGCGTTGGCATTGGATTCCCCGGAGTCCCCCTCATCGAGCGCTTCCTGCTTGCCGATGTCCACGCCGCGCTCGACCGGCCGCGTGATGCCACCGCGGCGTGGCTGCGCGGATCCAAGATGCTCGCCGCGTTTCCGCTTCCCGGTGACGACCTCTGGCGGCTGATGGCGCCGGCGCCGCCGGGTTTCGGCGATGATCCGACGCGCGACGACATCGTCGAGTACCTCGGCGCCCGGCTGGCTGCCGAAGCCGGCGGAACGGTTCGTTCGATCGAATGGACTTCCACGTTCCGTATCCAGCGCCGCTTGGCCGACACCCATCGACGCGGACGCGTGCTGCTCGCCGGGGACGCCGCCCATATCCACAGCCCCTTCGGCGGTCAGGGCATGAACACCGGGATGGGCGACGCCGAGAACTTGGCGTGGAAGCTCGCCCTGGTGATTGGTGGCCGTGCCGACGAGTCCCTGCTGAATACCTATGAGGCAGAACGACGCCCGATCGCGAAGAATGTCGTGGCGACGACGAGTGGGGTGACGGAGATCGTGGTGAGCGGCGGCTGGGTGGCCCGGCTGCTGCGTGACCGGTTGGTGGTCCCATTGATCAATCGCGAATGGCTGCAACGCTTGATCGCCGAGAAGTCTTCGCAACTGCAGGTCTCCTATCGGCGCGGACCGCTTGGCGCGAGGGGCTGGCATCCGGGGCGTGGCATGCGCGTCGGTGATCGCGTGGCGGATCGGACGTGCACGCGCGTCGACGGAACCGATGTGCGGCTGTATGACGTGCTGGGTCCGGGGTGGGCCTTGATCGGGTCGGAGTCACTCGCCGACGTCGCGCGCGAGCGGCTTGGCGACGTCGTTGCACTGCGCGGTGACGGCGACGCGCTGCTGGTGCGACCGGACGGCCATTTGGCCTGGCGCGGCACGGATGAGGTGGCACTGCGGCGGTGGCTCGACGGAGCGCTTGGCGACCGCACTCCGGCGCTGACGCCATGACCGACGACTGGCGCGCCCGCAAGAAGGCGGCGACGAAGCAGGCCATCCAAGACCACGCACTGCGCCTCTTCGTCGAAAAGGGCTACGACGCAACGACTGTGGAGGAGATCGCTGCGGCCGCCGGCGTGTCTCACATGACCTTCTTCCGGTATTTCCCACGCAAGGAGGAGGTCGTCGAATACGACGAATACGACCCGATACTCGAGCAGTTGGTGGCGGCGCGGCCGCCGCACGAACCACCGCTGACCGCGCTTCACACCGCACTCAGGACCGGCCTGCAGCAGATCCTCGGGACCGACCGCGACGCACTGCTCGTGCGCACCCGGCTGGTGTTGAGCCATCCCACGCTGCGATCGCGAAATGTGCTTGCGCAGGACACAACTCGCGACCTGTTCGCGCGCGCGCTGGCCCGCCGGGCGGGTCTCCCCGCGCCGGATCTCGCCGCGATGGTTCAGGCCGCCGCCGCGCTCGGCGCCATCGGCGTGGCGCTGACGGCGTGGGCCGAGGGCGACGACGACGCGGACCCCGTCGCACTCATCGACGAGGCGTTCGACGCGCTGGGGGCCGGCTAGGGCCCCTGGTAATAGATCTCGAAAACTGAATCGGGTTGCGGCGGGGCGCCTTCGACTCCACCTCCCTGCTCGAACGCACGCGCCAAGTCCTCGCGGATGAACTGCTCGAGTCCCTCACGCGAGTCCCAGAGTTCGATGATGCGCCAGCCCCCGTCGGCCTCGCCCGAGGCGTGGAACGTCATCCCCTTGTCCTGCGCGCCCTGCCAGACCTTGTCTCGAATCGCCTCGTATGACTCCTTGTCGACTGGCGGATGCCAGATGACCCCGATCGCCATGTCAGCCCCCTTGATCGATCGATGAAACCCCCGCGTGTTCAGTGTTTCACCGTCGCCCGACGGCCGAGCCCGATCAGTCGACAAGCACGCCCGCGCGGCGCATCGCGGTGGTGATCAACTCGAAGTCGATCGCGCCATGCGTGCGCGCCAGCGCGTCGGCGTCGTCGCCGCGGCCGTCGGCGATCGCGCGCACCAGCTCTTCGTGTTCGTGCAGAGCTCGCAGTTCCATGGTGCGCATGTTCGACGGTTCACCCCACAGGTGCGCGGGGGCGCCGATGCTCACCGTCGCCTTGAGGTCGAGCAGCACCTGCTTGAGGACGTCGTTGTGGGCGGCGTCCATGATCGCCAAGTGGAACCGGCTGTCGGCCTGCTGCGCGCCCAAGCCGCTCTCGGCGGTTCGGTACGCCTCGAATTTCGACCACAGTGCCGCCACGTCGTGTTCGGATCGCGACTCCGCCGCGGCTCGGCAGACGGTGCCCTGGAGTCGACAGAGCGCGTCGCAGCGGTCCTGCAGCTCGCCGAGTCGCATGCGCAGCGTGCGTCCCACCGCGTCGGTGGACGACTCCGGCCATTGATCGACCACATACGATCCGCCGCCGCGACCCCGTCGCGTTTCGAGCAGGCCCCGCTCGACGAGCCGCGCCAACGCCGCCCGCACGGTCATGCGTCCAGCGCCCAGCGACGTGGCCAGTTCGCGTTCCACGGGCAGTCGCGCCCCCGGCAGGTATTCGCCGATCGCGATCGCGGTGATCAAACGGTCGGTGATCTCGTCCACCCGCGAAGGCGTATCGAGTTGCTGATGGAGCAGCCCCGGCGTGGCCGGTGCCCCGTTGTGGGCCATGGGCGCAATCCCCTCGTCGTCAACTCAAGGTTAAATCCCTGTCAATGGTCTTGCCATGAGACCTTTACGGGTCCATGCTGACCGTCATGACACGCACGACCCGGCTGGTGCCGTTCCGCGAGCACCAAACCTGGGTGCAGATCACCACGCCAAATGATGCGCGGCAGGGCGCCCTGCCGCTGTTCGTCCTGCACGGCGGCCCAGGAATGGCGCACAACTACGTGCGCAACATCGCCGCGCTCGCCGACGAAACCGGGCGCACCGTTGTCCATTACGACCAGATCGGATGCGGCAACAGCACCCATCTACCCGACGCGCCCGCAGACTTCTGGACGCCCGGATTGTTCGTCGAGGAGTTCCACACGGTGCGCGAGGCGCTCGGCATCGACGAGTACCACGTGCTCGGCCAGTCGTGGGGCGGCATGCTCGGCGCCGAGATCGCGGTCCGGCAGCCGCCGGGACTCGCGTCGCTGGAGATCTGCAACTCCCCGGCGTCGATGGCGCTGTGGATGGCGGCGGCCGACGAACTGCGTGGCCAATTGCCACCCGATACGCAGGCCGCGCTCACCCGCCACGAGGAGGCAGGCACCGTCACCGACCCCGAGTATCTGGCCGCGACGGAGGAGTTCTATCGGCGCCATGTGTGCCGCGTCGTGCCGACTCCGCAGGACTTCGTCGACACGGTGGAGCAGATGGAGGCCGAGCCGACGGTGTACCACACCATGAACGGCCCCAACGAATTTCACGTGCTCGGCACATTGCGGGAGTGGAGCATCATCGACCGGCTGCACCTAGTCACCGCACCCACGCTGGTCATCGCCGGCGAATTCGACGAGGCCACCCCCGCCACCTGGCAGCCGTATGTCGAGCACATTCCCGACGTGCAAACCCACGTCTTTCCCGACAGCAGCCACTGCTCACACCTGGAGAAGCCTGAAGAGTTTCGCGCCGTCGTCGCCGAATTCCTCTTCAAGCACGACGCCCGGATCTGACCAATCCCACTATCCGACAGGACATCCCATGGACGACCAGCGCACCCTCGAATCGTTCGGTTACAAGCAGGAACTCCATCGTTCGGTCGCAACCATCGACCTCGTGATCTACGGGCTGGTGTTCATGGTTCCGATCGCGCCGTGGACCATCTTCGGCACTGTTTACAACAGCGCTTCTGGCATGGTGCCGCTGGTGTACCTGATCGGCCTGGTGGCCATGGTGTTCACCGCGATGGCGTACGCGCAGATGGCCAAGTCGTTCCCGCTGGCGGGCTCGGTCTTCTCCTACGTCGGTCGCGGAATCCACCCGGGCGCAGGCTTTTTCGCGGGCTGGGCCATCCTGCTGGATTACCTGCTGATACCGACTCTGCTGTACGTGTTCGCCGCCGAGTCCATGATCGGGCTGTTCCCCGGCACGCCGCGCTGGATGTGGGCGATCCTGTTCGTCGTCGTCAACACGGTGATCAACCTGCTCGGCGTCGATTCGCTGAAGGTGGCCAACCGGGTGTTCTTGGCGATCGAGTTGGTCTTCGTGGTGATCTTCGTGATCATCGCGGTGCGCGCCATCAATGGCCAGAGCCTGCCCAACGTCGGCTGGAGCACAACGCCCATCTGGAACTCAGACGTCGTCAGCGCACCGCTCATCGCTGCGGCGCTGTCGATCGCGGTGCTGAGTTTCCTTGGTTTCGACGGGATTTCGACTCTTGCCGAAGAATCGACCGGCAAGAAGAATCCTGCGGGCCGCGCAATGGTCGTCTCGCTGTTCATCGTGGCGTTCCTGTTCATAGTGCAGACGTGGCTCGCGAGCCTGCTGGCCGGCGGCCGTGAGTCGTTCAGCGATGACGAGGCGGGCAACGCGTTCTTCAAACTGGTCGAAGCCGCGTCGAGCACGGGGTGGATGAACGCGTTCTTCGTCGTCAACGTTCTTGCGGTCGGCTTCGCCAACGCGATGGCAGCCCAGGCGGCGACGAGCCGGCTGCTGTACTCGATGAGCCGCGACCGACAGCTGCCGGGCTTCTTGTCGAAGATCAGCAGCCGCGAGGTGCCGATGGCGGCGCTGCTGACGGTCAGCGCGATCAGCCTGGTGTTGGTGCTGTTCTTCGTGGGTCAGATCGCGCTGATCTCATCATTGGTGAATTTCGGTGCGCTGTTTGGCTTCTGCCTGCTTCACGTGTCGGTCGTCTGGTACTACATCGGACGCAAGAAGTCGAAGAACTATCTCCTGCACCTGGTCGTACCGACGCTGGGGTTTGTGATCATCGGCTACGTCCTGTTCAACGCGGACTCGCTCGCCAAGATCGGCGGCATCGTGTGGCTGGCCGTCGGGGCGGTGGTGTTCATCGTCAACCTGGTTCGCGGCCGAGGAGTACCGGAGATGGGCGATGAGCCCGCGGTACCGGGTGAGGGCGTCAGCCCAGCGACCGCGACAGCTGCCGTGTCAGATCGCCCCGCTCCCCGACCGTGACATCGGCGAGGCCGAGCCACGCCGCCATCGTCGTCAGCTCACCGGCAAGCGCGTTGGCCACCCGCGACTTGTCCTGACCGGGTTCGGCGAATGCACCGACCACATGCAGCGCGTCGCGGGTGCGTTCAGCCTTGAGATCGACACGGCCGACGAGCCGCCCATCGAGCAGGAACGGCCATACGTAGTAGCCGTACTCGCGCTTGGGTGCAGGCACGTATATCTCTATGCGGTAACGGAATTGGAAGAGCCGCTCCACTCGTGGCCGGAAGAAGATCAACGGGTCGAACGGGCACAGCAGCGCGGTGCCGCGGTCGCGTCGAGGAACGGTCTGGCCTGCTCGCAGATAGGCCGGCGCGTTCCAGCCGTCGACCTCGACGCGTTCGAGCTCACCGTCGGCCTCCAATTTGGCGATCGCCGGCTTGGACTGTTGAGGCTTGAGCCGAAAATAGTCGCGGATGTCGGCCTCTGTCCCCACACCCAACGCCGTCGCTGCGCGCAAGGTGAGTTCGCGGATCGCCTCGTCGTCGTCGACTTCTCGCGCCACCACCTCGGGCGGCAGCACGTTCTCCGTCAGGTCGTAGTGCCGGGCGAAGCCGACGCGGGTTGCCGTCGTCAGCACGCCGGACGCGAACAGCGCCTCAGTCACCCATTTCGTGTCGCTGCGGTCCCACCACGGGCCTTTCCTGCCGCGTTGTTCGGCGCCAAGATGAGCCTCGATCTGTCCGGCCGTCGAGGGTCCGAGTTCTTTGACCGCGGCGACGATGTCGTCGGCCAGCTTTGGCTGCTTCTTGACGATGTGGGTGCCCCACCGGCCGTGGGTGTACTCGCGCATCCGCCAGCGCAGCAGCGGCCAGTCCTCGACGGCCATCAGCGCGGCCTCGTGCGCCCAGTATTCGACCAGCAGACGCGGCGAGCGGGCCGAGTGGCTCCATGCCGCCCGGTCGAGCACGTCGCGGTCATACGGTCCAAGCCGGCTGAACACCGGCGCGTAGTGGGCGCGCACCGCTACCGACACCGAATCCAGTTGCAGCACTTGGATTCTTGAGATGAGCCGGCGCAGATGCGCGCGGGTGACCGAACCGCTCGGTTTGGGGTCCGCGAAGCCCTGCGCGGCGACAGCGATGCGGCGTGCCTGGGCGGCGGTGAGGACGGTCACGGGCGAACGTAGCTGTGATACCGGTAGCGCAGGCCCGAGCTACTGGTGAGCCACTCCCCTGCGTTGCCGATCCAGCTCTGGTCCAGCACGGGCGCCATCGCGTCGGCGTCCTGGCGCGGGAGGTCGATCTCGACCTCGGTGACCTCGCAACGGTTCGCCAGCGGCAGCGCGAGCGCGTAGATCTGCTCACCGCCTATCACCCAGGTTTCGTCGTCGGTGAGCGCGTCTTGGATCGTCGTCACCACATCTGCACGGTCGGCCATGTAGTCAGCTTGCCGGGTGACTACGACATTTTTGCGTCCCGGCAGCGGGCGCACCTTCGTCGGCAGCGATTCCCAGGTCAGTCGGCCCATGACGACGGTGTGGCCGAGGGTGAGTTCCTTGAACCGCGCCTGGTCCTCGGGCAGCCGCCAGGGTATGCCGCCGTCGCGGCCGATGACGCCAGAGGTGGACTGGGCCCAGATCAGCCCCAGGCTCATACGGCGACGGGTGCCTTGATGGCGGGGTGCGGGTCGTAGTTGACGATCGCGATGTCGTCGTAGGTGTAGTCGAAGATCGAATCACGTGGCGCCAGAACGAGTTCCGGGTATGGCCGCGGGTCGCGTGACAGCTGCTCGGTGACCTGCTCGACGTGGTTGTCGTAGATGTGGCAGTCGCCGCCGGTCCAGACGAATTCGCCGACCTGCAGCCCGGCCTGGGCGGCCATCATGTGCGTCAGCAGCGCATAGCTGGCGATGTTGAACGGCACCCCGAGGAACAGGTCGGCGCTGCGCTGGTAGAGCTGACAGGACAGCCGCCCGTCGGCGACGTAGAACTGGAAGAAGGCGTGGCAGGGTGGCAGCGCCATCTGCGGAATTTCGCCGACGTTCCACGCCGAGACGATGTTGCGCCGCGAGTCCGGGTCGGTCTTGAGCAGCTCGAGCGCGGCGCTGATCTGGTCGATGTGTTCACCCGACGGCGTCGGCCACGACCGCCATTGCACACCGTAAACCGGTCCCAAATCGCCTGTCTCAGAGGCCCATTCGTTCCAGATTGTGACGCCGCGCTCCTGCAGCCAGCGCACGTTCGAGTCGCCGCGCAGGAACCACAGCAGCTCGTAGATCACCGACTTGGTGTGCACCTTCTTTGTGGTGATCAGCGGGAAACCCGCCGTCAGGTCGTAGCGCATCTGGTGGCCGAACAGGCTGCGGGTGCCGGTGCCGGTGCGGTCCGACTTGGGTGTGCCACGGTCGAGCACCAGACGCAACAGATCCTCGTAGGGCGTGGCAATCGGCACGCCGGTCAGCTTACTTCGCGAGCCGGGAGTAGAACGGTAGCCATGCCGACTATCTCCGCGACCGTCACCACACCAGACGGCACCTGCCCCGTCACCCTGCACACCCCCAATGGAAGCGGTCCATGGACCGGCGTGGTCATGTATCCCGACGCGGGCGGCGTCCGCCCGACGTTCCAGGACATGGCGGCCCGGCTGGCCGGATTCGGGCATGCGGTGCTGCTGCCCGACGTGTACTACCGGCACGGCGACTGGGAGCCGTTCACGATGGAGACCGTGTTCGGCGACCCGGAGCAGCGTCAGCGGCTGATGGGCATGGTCGGAAGCGTGACCCCGGACATGATCGCCACCGACGCCGCCGCTTATTTCGACTTTCTGGCCGGGCGCCCGGAGGTCAAGGGCGACGCGTTCGGGGTCTGCGGCTACTGCATGGGCGGCCGGACATCGATGATCGTCGCCGGGAAGCTCCCCGAGCGAGTGGCTGCCGTCGGCGCCTTCCACGCCGGCGGCGTCGTCACCGACGACCCGACGAGCCCGCATCTGCTGGCCGACCGGATCAAGGCCACGGTCTATGTCGGCGGCGCCGAGAACGACGGGTCGTTCACACCCGAGCAGGCAGACACGCTCGACAAGGCGCTGACGGCGGCTGGCGTCACGCACACGATCGAGATCTATTCGGCCGGCCACGGCTACGCGGTGCCGGACAATCCGCCGTACGACGAGGAAGCCGCCGAGCGGCACTGGATTGCGATGCAGGAGCTGTTCGAGACCGCGCTGCCGAATTGACGCTGTCGCTGCGGGCACTGAACCGGGCGACGCTCGCCCGCCAGCTGCTGTCGCAGCGCTCAGGTATGACGGCGCTCGAGGCGATCGAGCATCTCGTGGGTATGCAGGCGCAGGCGCCGTTCGCGCCGTACTACGGGTTGTGGAGCCGCCTCGACGGGTTCACAGGCGATGAGCTGTCGGGCTTGCTTACCGACCGCAAGGCCGTTCGCATCGTGCTGATGCGCGGCACGATTCACCTGGTGACGGCGGCGGACTGCCATCGACTGCGGCCGCTGGTGCAGCCCATGCTGGAGCGCTCGCTGCAGATGAACACGACGTACCGCGATGCTCTGGCCGGAGTCGACCTTGCAGCTGTCGCCGACGAGGCTTCGGCGATCCTCGATGCCGAGTCGCTGACACCGGGTGAGCTCGGTACGCGGCTGGCCGAGCGGTGGCCGGACTGTCCGCCGGCCACGCTGGCCACTGCCGCTCGCAACACGGTTCCATTGGTGCAGGTTCCACCGCGGGCGCTGTGGCAGCGCAGCGGGCAGGTCCGGCTGACCACGGCGAGGGCGTGGCTCGGCCGGCACCGGCGAAAGCCGCTGACGATCGACAAGTTGGTGCTGCGGTATCTGGGCGCGTTTGGCCCGGCGACCGTGGCCGACGCGCAGACCTGGAGCGGACTCAACCGGCTGAGCGAGGTGTTCGATCGACTCACCCGCCGATTGCAGCGCTTCAAAAGCGAACGGGGACAGACGCTTTACGATCTGCCCGACGCACCGCGGCCCGACCCTGAGGCGCCGGTGCTCGCCCGGCCGGTCGCGCCGTTCGACAACATTCTGCTTTCGCATGCCGACCGGACTCGCGTGATCAGCGACGAGCACCGCAAGTTGCTGTTCTCGGGCAAGAACGGGGTCTTCCCCGGGACGCTGCTGGTCGACGGTTTCGTCGCGGGCACGTGGGAACTCGACGGCAAGGGCGAGTCGACGAGCATGCGGGTGCGGCCATACATCGGACTCGAGGCGACCGACGACATTCTTGCGGAGGGAAAACGCTTGTTGGAGTTGGCGTTCGGAGTCAGCGAGCCAATCGTTGAGGTCGTGGCTTAGGTTTCGCGATCGCGTCGGTGCAGGAAGGTGCTGAACGCCCTGAGCACCCCCAGACCCGCGTAGATGCCGGCAGCGACCGACACGATGATCATCACGATGAACATCACGAGCCAGTTGGACCGGCTGTGGCTGACATTCCACCACACGATCGTGAACAGCACCGCGCAGAGGAAGACCACGATGTCGCGCCAGTTTCCCCGGTACGACAACGCGGCTTCCCGCAGCTCACGGCTCTTCTCGGAGGCGGCGATCAGATCGTCGATGCGCTGGTCGATGGCCTGCTGCAACCTTTCCCGACGTTCAACCTGCTCGGGCGGGATGCGTTCCATCAGGTCGAAATCCTTGACGATCATCCCGCGGACATCCGGCCCCCTGAGGTTGCCCGCGACAACGCCGAGCAGCGCACCGCCGGCGATCGGCGCTGCGCCCAAAGCGATTTCAGCGATACCGGCCATGGCTACGTCCTCCCTCTACCCCATCAGCACAGCGGCCAGCGTGCCACCGAGCTCATACGCCCGCTCGCGGACGCCTGCGTCGATGGCGCCGACGACTTCGAGCACGTCGGCCGCCTTGTTCAGCGCGAGCCCGGTGGCCACCTTGTCTACCGCATTGACGGCGCCCACGGTGTCGTTATTGCCATGCACCCAAAGTCCATACGGCCTGCCCGCAACATGGTCGAGGCTCGGGTAGTAGACGACGTCGAAGAAGTGCTTGAGTGCGCCAGACATATAGCCGAGATTGGCGGTGGTGCCGAACAGATACCCGTCCGCGTTGAGCATGTCGGGCACGGTGGCGGCGAGCGCGGGTCGGACCTCTACGTCGACGCCTTCGATGTCGGGATCTTTCGTGCCCGCGAGCACGGCCTCGAGAATCTCGCGCGTGGCCGGCGACGGGGTGTGGTGGACGACGAGAAGTGTCTTGCTCACTGGCGCTCCTGCATCTCGACGGCCTTCTTCATCGCCTCTCGCGCGCGGGTGCGGTCACCGGCGTAGTCATACGCGCGGGCCAGGCGATACCAGCGCCGCCAGTTGTCCGGGTCGTTTTCGAGTTCGTCGCGCACGGATTCGAACAGCGCATCGGCGGCATCCCGCTGGATCCGTCCCGACGGCATTCTTGGCAGCGAGCTGACATCGAGTTCCAAGCCCTCGTCTTTGACGATTCGCGCAAGACGCTGATGAGCGAGGCCGGCCCGCAGCGTGCTCACCATCACCCAGATCCCGATCAGCGGAAGGATCATCAGGGCCAGACCGAGGCCGATCGCCGCCGGCCGACCGGAGGTGATGAACGCCATCGCGATGCGGCCGAGCATCAGGAAGTAGACGACCAACGCGACGCACATGAAGCCGATGAGCAGCTGGATGCGCAGGGCGCGTGCGCCTTCCGTCATGTCAGGTCGAGCAGAGGTTCGATGCCCACGGTGAGGCCCGGCCGTTCGTGGACTTTGCGAACCGCGAGCAGCACGCCGGGCACGAACGAGGTTCGGTCCAGGCTGTCGTGCCGGATTGTCAGCGTCTCGCCCTGGGTGCCGAAGAGCACCTCCTGATGCGCGACGAGCCCGGCGAGGCGAACGGAGTGCACTGGAATTCCGTCGACGTCCGCGCCGCGGGCACCTTCGAGTCCGGTGCTCGTGGCATCGGGGTTGGGCGGCAAGCCTTTTCGTGCCTCGGCGATGAGCCTGGCGGTTCGCGTGGCGGTGCCGGACGGCGCGTCTGCCTTATGCGGGTGATGAAGTTCGATGACCTCAACCGATTCGAAGTAGCGCGCGGCCTGCTTCGCAAACTGCATGCACAGCACGGCGCCGATGGCGAAGTTCGGAGCAATGAGCACGGCGACGTCGGGCTTGTCTGCCAGCCACGTCTTCACCTGGTTCAGGCGTTCATCGGTGAATCCGGTTGTGCCCACCACGGCGTGGATTCCGTTGTCGATCAAGAACTTCAGGTTGTCCATGACCACATCGGGATGGGTGAAGTCGATGACCACCTCGGTCTGACTGTCGGAGAACTGACTGAGCGAGTCGCCGGCGTCGACGCCTGCGGTCAATGTCAGGTCTTCGGCGGACTCCACGGCCTGCACCATGGTGGCGCCGACCTTGCCCTTGGCGCCCAGCACTCCAACTCGCATGCTGGCAGCCTAGTCGGCCGCGTTTCCGCGCTTAGAGGTTGCCACACTGGTCACTGCAGATCACTTGTGTCACTTTGGTTTCGCCTGTGGATAACTCCGGATCTTGTCGGTGGTTCGCACTAGTGTTCGATGTATGGGTTCGGATCGCGACGCCGTGTTGGCGGCCTACGACGAACTCGATGCTGCGTTCCAGAAGGTGCTCGGGTTGTCGGTCGACCGTTTGAGTCATACCGAATTGTTGACGCTGTTGAACCGCCGCGAAGTGCTCTCGCGCCGCCATGCCGCTGGCGAGCATCAGCTCATCGCCCGGCTCGCGGCCGAGGCCGATCCGAAAGCGTTGGGCGGCAAAAACCTCGCCGACCTGTTGGCCACCGCGTTGCGCATCAGCATCAAGGACGCCAAGCAGCGCATCAACCGTGCCGAGCTGTTGGGGCCGCGCACCGCGATGACCGGTGAGCCGCTGGCACCAGTGTTGCCGACTGTGGCGGCCGCTCAGGCGCGCGGGGACATCGGGGCCGAACACCTTGCCAAGATCGAGAAGTTCTTTCACACGCTGCCCAACCGGATCGACGACCCGACGCGACAGGCCGCCGAAGCCCACCTGGCCGATATCGCCGCCGGGGTGGGGCCCGAGCAGTTCGGTCAGGCCGCCGACCGGTTGGCCTTACTGCTCAACCAGGACGGTGACCCACCCGATGAGGCCGAACGGGCCCGGCGGCGTTTCTTCACGATCGGTAAACAAGGCCTCGACGGGCTGACCGAAGTGCACGGGCTCCTGGATGCCGAATGCGCCGCCACCCTCGAGCCGATCATGGCCAAACTGGGTGCGCCCGGGATGTGCAACCCCGACGACGAACACCCCTGCATCGACGGCGAGCCCTCCCAGGAGCTCGTCCGACGCGATGTGCGTACGCCGGGTCAGCGCCGCCACGACGCCCTCAAAGCGATGGGCCGTGCGGTGCTGGCCTCAGGCAAACTCGGTGATCTCAACGGCCTGCCGGCCACCATCATCGTCACCACCACCCTGCAAGACCTCGAAGCCGCGGCCGGATGTGGTGTCACCGCCGGGGGCACCCTGCTGCCCATGCGTGACGTGATCCGGCTGGCGTCCCAGTCGCATCACTACCTGGTGGTGTACGACAACCACGATCGGCAACAGCTCTACTGCGGGCGCGCGAAACGCTTCGCCACCCCTGGCCAGCGCATCGTGCTGCACGCCCTGGAGCGCGGCTGCACCCGACCCGGCTGCACCGCACCGGGCTACTGGTGCCAAGTCCACCACGTCGAGGGCTGGACTGCGGCCAACGGCCACACCAACATCAACACCACGACCCTGGCCTGCGCAGGCGACAACCGCCTCATCGAACACAGCGGCTGGACCACCCGAAAACGCACCGACGGCCGCACCGAATGGATCCCACCACCCCACCTAGACACCGGCCAAACCCGGGTCAACAACTACCACCACCCCGAGAAATACCTACTCCCAGAAGAAGACGAAGGTCCATAGCGCTTAGGTCAGCACGCCACATCAACGAATACGGTCTTGGCCGTGACGGTGGTGACGATGTCGTTCATCGCGCCGGGGGCGCCAGAGTCCATGCGGGAGAAGGTCTGACCCTGGCGCACGGCGTTGACGACGCACTTGTCGAGCGGCGCGGTGCCGACCTTGTTCACGATGACGTCGAACCCTTCCGACTGAAGCTGGGTGACGGTCTGCGCGGCGGTGACAGCGCCCGATGGCGCCGCATTCGCGGCACCGGCGAAGCCCAGGGCCGCAACGGCGATTGCTCCGGCGACGACAGGGATGGTGAAGGACTTCATTGTTCTTCCTTTCGAAGAAGCTGATGGCGCATACCTGACAGATGTGTGCCGATGCCTTGCATTCGTTACACACGTCGATCCGGATGGGATAGTTCAGAGTGGAGAGGCACCCCGAAGGTGCTCGAAGATCAATGACGTCTGCGTCCCGGCCACGTCGGCGTCCGCGTTGAGGTTCTCGACCACGAACGCCCGCAGGTCATCGGTGTCACGGGCGGCGACATGCAGGATGAAGTCGTCGGCTCCGGCGAGGAAATACACGTCCATCACTTGTGGCCTGCGCCGGATGTGCTGAATGAAGTTGCGGATCTTGCCGCGCGCGTTGGACTGCAAGCTCACCGAGATCATCGCCTGCAGGTTCAAACCGATCGCCGCCGGATCGATATCGGCATAGAAGCCGCGAATCACACCCACTTCCTGCAGCCTCCGAACACGGCCGTGACAGGTCGACGGGGCGACGCCGACCAGTTCGGCCAGCGCATTGTTCGACATCCGGGCATCGGCGTGCAGCGCGGTCAGGATGCGCCGATCGACATCGTCGATCTCGACGGGCCGAACATCCTTCGACGACCGGACCGTAGACGACTGCTGTTTCGTTGATCCTTCTCGCATCGGTCCATGCTAATGAAGAATCAACGACATAGTTGCCACTTATTCGATCATTCTTCACAATTCTGAGTAACAACCGACTAAGGAGAGGTCATGCGCGTCGGCATCCCGACCGAGATCAAGAACAACGAGTATCGCGTCGCCATCACCCCGGCTGGTGTGGCCGAACTGGTCCATCGTGGCCACGAAGTGATCATCCAGGCCGGCGCGGGCGAGGGATCGGCGATCTCCGATGCCGACTTCAAGCGGGCAGGCGCCCAGCTGATCAGCGGCGCCGATGAAGTGTGGGCCGAGGCCGATCTGCTCCTCAAGGTCAAGGAACCCATCGAGGCCGAGTACGCCCGCCTGCGCAAGGGCCAGACCCTGTTCACCTACCTCCACCTCGCAGCGTCCAAGCCGTGCACCGATGCGCTGCTCGCGTCTGGCACCACCTCAATCGCCTACGAAACCGTGCAGACCGCCGACGGCGCGCTGCCTCTCTTGGCCCCGATGAGTGAAGTCGCAGGAAGGCTGTCGGCCCAGGTCGGCGCTTACCACCTGATGCGCACCCAGGGCGGTCGCGGCGTGCTGATGGGCGGCGTCCCCGGCGTCGCTCCGGCCAAGGTCGTGGTGATCGGCGGCGGAATGGCAGGCGACAACGCCGCCGCGGTCGCCTGGGGTATGGGCGCACACGTCACCGTGTTCGACCTCAACGTCAACATTCTGCGCAAGATCGACGCTGAGTACGGCGGCGCCATCGAGACCCGCTACTCCTCGAGGCTCGAGCTGGAGGAGGCCGTCAAACAAGCCGACCTCGTGATCGGCGCGGTGCTGGTGCCCGGTGCGAAAGCGCCGAAGCTGGTCACCAATTCGACTGTCGCGCATATGAAAACGGGCGCGGTCCTCGTCGACATCGCGATCGACCAGGGCGGCTGCTTCGAGGATTCACGGCCGACCACGCACGACGACCCGACCTTCGCCGTGCACGACACCCTGTTCTACTGCGTCGCCAACATGCCAGGCGCGGTCCCGCGGACGTCGACCTTCGCGCTGACGAACGCCACCATGCCGTACGTGCTCAAGCTGGCCGACAAGGGATGGCAGGCGGCGTGCAAGGCCGATCCAGCCCTGGCGAAGGGCCTGTCCACACACGAAGGCGCGCTCCTGTCGGAGCAGGTTGCGTCCGACCTCGGGTTGCCCTACACCGAACCCGCTGCCGTTCTGGCCTGACGTTCCGGCTCTCGCCTGACCACCGGCCCGCGGTGGAGGGCAAGGTACGGGATTCTTGGGCAAACGCGTGCGTGCCTGCATCCATGGTTGGTGATCAACCAGATATCGGATCCGATTTCCCGATCTGCATGGCCACGAATCCACAGCAGTGTCATCCGTTCGTTCGACCCGTCGGCACCCACCGTGGATCTGGCACAAGGCGGTTCGTTATTTGCTACATGCCGGATTGGTCAATTTGACCCACCGAAAGTCGACTAGTGCTCTACTCGGTTCAAACCCGGATTTCTGTCATACGGTCGAAGCACAGCAATCAGAACTCGTACAAGGAAACTAGGGGCAAGGAGGAAGATCGGACCTATCCGGCCGAAGTCAGTTGCACCGCACGCGGTGGGAATGACGTACAGGGCGTTGCCGCCCGGCCTCGAGGGGTTGCCGGGCGGCCTCCACAACGGAGACGGCGCTCAGGTCGGACCACGTGTACACACGTTCTAGTCAAGTCTGCAGTCCCCAGCCATGCTGAGGACCCAATTTCACGCGCTGGCGCTACCGCGGTTTGTCCGCTCGACCAACTAGCAAAGGTGCAGCGCGTCCCTTACATCTCGTCGACGTTGACTATGCCGTCCTGGATCGCGCGGGCAACCAGCGCCGCCTTGGTTGTGGCCGGACGTCCCGCAGCCGCGTACTTCGCGCGCACCCGCTGCAAGTGGGTGCGCACCGTCGTGGGTGCGATCTGCAACTGACGCGCGACGAGTTCCTTGCTTTCGGTGCGAAACCACGCAATCAGGACTTCCTTCTCGCGCGGGGCAAGATTCGGGCGACCGACCGTGCTGTCGTTGAGCATTGCTCCGGCCATACGCGGTCCCACGTATGGGCGGTCCGTTCCGGCTGCGCGGATTGCGTCGATCAGATGGTCCTTGCGCTCCGACTTCGCCAAATAGGTGACTGCGCCACGGTCCAGCGAGGTGAGGATGACTTCCTCAGATGCCATGTGCGAGTAAACAATCACGCGGTGCCGCCGGGCGACGATGCGGTCAAGCGCTCCGAAGTCGACGTGGTTGCGCTGCACCTCGAGCTCAAGGACCACCGCGCAGATGTCCGACGTGGCGGCGAGGGGATGCTCCTCGAGAAACTGGTCTACCGAATAGAAGTTGCCGGTGAATCGGATCCTGGGCTCAGCTTGTGAGCACCACAGCTCCACCGCTGCGTGGATCGCGTCATTGCCGTCGATGACCGCCACCGAATACGTCTGCTCGTGTCCATTCAACAAAGCTGCGCTGCTTGTTCCGCTGCGGGAATGGCTCCACAGGTTTGTTCCGTGACGACCCGCGGTGGCGTCCGCCAACTGTCGCTTCATCTGGTAATCCCCACGTGCTCGCCCTCCCCTGTGCAAGTTTGTGGAGCAAACGTATGACAAGACGGTGCGCCGACGAATCGGGCGTTTCCCTATGTCAAAAGTCCCCACAGTTCGGACAGGCCCCCGTGCGGCCCGGGCTGCGATCAGCCCGCGATCGATCGAAGGGGGTGCGGCAACGACCGTTTCGGCCGCGCGGGTCCGAGCACCGCGGCACCCAACGGCCGGGTCAGCAGCTGTCGCGCCACCGCGTTCACTTCGTCGAGGGTCACCTCGTCGATCTTGGACAACGTGTCCTCAATGGTGCGGTGCTCGCCGAAATTCAGCTCGCTGCGTCCCATGCGGTTCATCCGAGAGCTGGAGTCCTCGAGTCCGAGCACCAGCCCTCCACGAAGAGATCCCTTGGCGATGCGGCATTCCGCTTCGGTGATGCCGTCGCGGGCCACGCTCTCGAGCACATCGGTCGTCACGCGGACCACCTCGTCGAACCGTTCCGGAAGGCACGCGGCGTAGACCGACAGCGCTCCGCTGTCGGAGAACGTGTCGACCGTCGAGTAGACCGAGTACGCCAGCCCTCGCGTCTCCCGGATCTCTTGGAAGAGGCGCGAACTGAGCCCGCCGCCCAACGCGGAGTTGAGGACCGACAATGCCCATCGGCGGTCCCAATGGCGCCCGGGAGTCCGCACACCCAGCGACAGGTGTGTCTGTTCCCCATCTCGGGAGACCATATGCAAGCGCGGCTGACCCGCCATCCTCCCTGTGCCCTTACGCGGAGCCACCGGGCTGTGGCCACGGACCAAATGGTCACCGAAGTGCTCGCGTGCCAGAGCAACCACCTCGTCGTGGTCGACGTTGCCTGCCACCGCCAAGACCATCCGCTCAGGGGTGTAGCGGCGGGTGTGGAAGGAATGCAATTGCGCGCGCGTCATCGCCGAAATCGAGTCGACGCTGCCGATGACCGGACGGCCCAGCGGATGGGCACCGAACAACGCCGAAAGGAAGACGTCGCCAATCGTGTCCTCGGGATCGTCGTCGCGCATCGCGATCTCTTCGAGTACGACGTCGCGTTCGATCTCGACGTCGTCGACGGCACAGCGCCCGCGCAGCACCACATCGGCGACCAGGTCGACCGCCAACTCCAGATCGGTGTCGAGCACGTGTGCGTAATAGCAGGTCTGCTCGCGGCTGGTGAACGCGTTCAACTCGCCGCCGACCGCGTCGACGGCCTGAGCGATGTCGACCGCGGTGCGCGTCGGGGTCGACTTGAACAGCAGGTGTTCGAGGAAGTGCGCGGCACCGGCCACACTGGGTCCTTCGTCGCGCGAACCCACCCCGACCCACACGCCGACCGACGCCGAATGCACCGACGGGATGTGCTCGGTGACCACCCGAAGGCCGCCGGGCAGGACGGTGCGGCGCAGCGCGCTGGCGGCTTGGTCGTTGCGCCGGCCGCGCCGCAACGCCCTAGCTGCTGGCTGTTGCGGCATCGACAGGTGCGGCGCCAGAGGGTTCGGAGGCAGCGTCTGCTGTGTCCTCTTCGGAGACAAGGATCAGCGAGATCTTCCCGCGGTTGTCGATGTCGGCGATCTCCACACGCAGCTTGTCGCCGACGTTGACCACGTCTTCGACCTTGGCAATGCGCTTGCCCCGGCCGAGCTTGGAAATGTGCACCAGTCCGTCGCGACCGGGTAGCAGCGACACGAACGCGCCGAAATCGGTTGTCTTGACGACGGTTCCGAGGAACCGCTCGCCGATCTTGGGCAGCTGCGGGTTGGCGATTGCGTTGATCTTGTCGATCGCGGCCTGCGCGGCCTCGCCATTGGAGGCACCGACGAACACGGTGCCGTCGTCCTCGATGGAGATCTGCGCGCCGGTCTCCTCGGTGATCGAGTTGATCATCTTGCCCTTGGGCCCGATGACCTCGCCGATCTTGTCCACAGGCACCTTGATCGTGGTGATCCGCGGCGCGTAGGGGCTCATCTCATCCGGGCGGTCGATGGCCTCGGCCATCACCTCGAGGATGGTCAGCCGCGCGTCCTTGGCCTGCGCCAGCGCACCCGCCAGCACCTGCGACGGAATGCCGTCGAGCTTGGTGTCCAGCTGCAACGCGGTGACGAAGTCCTTGGTGCCGGCGACCTTGAAGTCCATGTCGCCGAAGGCATCCTCGGCGCCGAGGATGTCGGTCAGCGCGACGAAACGACGCTCGGTGCCGCCACCCTCGGTCTCGATGTCGTCGGACACCAGGCCCATCGCGATGCCTGCCACCGGTGCCTTCAGCGGCACACCGGCGTTGAGCAACGCCAGGGTCGATGCACACACCGAACCCATCGAGGTGGATCCGTTGGAGCCCAGCGCCTCCGACACCTGCCGGATGGCGTACGGGAACTCCTCGATGCTCGGCAGCACCGGGACAAGAGCCCGCTCGGCGAGCGCGCCGTGGCCGATTTCGCGGCGCTTCGGCGAGCCGACACGGCCGGTTTCACCGGTCGAATACGGCGGGAAGTTGTAGTGGTGCATGTAGCGCTTGGTGGTCTCCGGTCCCAGCGAGTCGATCTGCTGGGCCATCTTGATCATGTCCAGCGTCGTGATACCCAGGATCTGGGTCTCACCGCGCTCGAACAGTGCGCTGCCGTGCGCCCGGGGCACCACCGCCACCTCGGCGGACAATGCGCGGATATCTGTGATGCCGCGGCCGTCGATACGGAAGTGGTCGGTCAGGATGCGCTGGCGCACAAGCTTTTTGGTCAGCGACCGGAACGCTGCGCCGATCTCCTTCTCGCGGCCTGCGAACTGCTCGGACAGCCGTTCGAGGACCTCGACCTTGATCTCATCGGTGCGGTCGTTGCGCTCGGTCTTGCCCGCGATGGTCAGCGCCTTGGACAGTTCGTCGGTGGCCACTGAGGCCACCGCGTAGTACACGTCGTCGTTGTACTCGGGGAAGACGGGATAGTCACCCGTGGGCTTGGCCGCGCGATCGGCCAGCTCCTGCTGGGCGGCGCACAGCGTAGCGATGAACGGCTTGGCGGCCTCGAGGCCTTCGGCCACAACGGCTTCCGTCGGCGCCTGCGCACCACCGGCGATCAGCTCGATGACCTTATCGGTCGCTTCGGCCTCGACCATCATGATCGCTACGTCGTTGTCTTCGAGCACCCGGCCGGCGACGACCATGTCGAACACCGCGCGCTCGAGCTGCTCGACGGTCGGGAACGCCACCCAGGTGCCGTCGATCAGCGCGACGCGCACCGCACCGATCGGCCCGGAAAACGGCAGACCGGCAAGCTGGGTCGACGCCGAGGCGGCGTTGATGGCCACCACGTCGTACAGATCATTGGGATCCAGGCTGAGCACGGTGACCACGACCTGGATCTCGTTGCGCAGGCCCGAGACGAATGACGGACGCAGCGGCCGGTCGGTCAGGCGGCAGGTCAGGATCGCGTCGGTGGACGGGCGCCCCTCCCGGCGGAAGAACGATCCCGGGATGCGCCCCGCGGCGTACATCCGCTCTTCAACGTCGATGGTCAGGGGGAAGAAGTCGAAATGGTCTTTGGGGCTCTTGCTGGCGGTGGTCGCCGACAGCAGCATGGTTTCGTCGTCGAGATAGGCGACGGCAGAACCGGCGGCCTGCTGTGCGAGCCGGCCGGCTTCGAAGCGGATGGTGCGGGTGCCGAAGCTCCCGTTGTCGATCACGGCGGTGGATTCGTACACGCCGTCTTCAATTTCAACTACAGACATGGACGTCCGTATGGCCTCTCTGGGTTCACTGTTCAGCTGTTTCGCGTCGTCACAGCGTCTGAACCACCGGCCTAGATGCGGCTACGGCCATCGATCGAAGCTGTCGGGTGTCGAACCCGGCAACCACTACCGAAGACCGCGCGATCAGGCGGGTCCTGACGTGACGTGCGGGAACGGTGCGCGCGGAACTGCGCGAACCGCACCCTTGTGTTCGCACCAAACGGCTGGCGAACACACCTATGTTACAGCGCAGCAGGTGCGCGACCGAATAAGGGCTCGGGCGTCAGCGACGCAGGCCGAGCCGCTCGATCAGCGACCGGTAGCGCTCGACGTCGACCTGCGCGACGTACTTGAGCAGACGACGGCGACGGCCGACGAGCAGCAGCAGGCCGCGCCGCGAGTGGTGATCGTGCTTGTGCATCTTCAGGTGCTCGGTCAGGTCCGCGATCCGCTTGGTAAGCAGCGCGACCTGGGCTTCCGGCGACCCGGTGTCGGTGTCGTGCAGGCCGTACTGGCCGAGAATGTCTTTCTTCTGTTCGGCGGTGAGCGCCACGAAATAACTCCATATCCATCGGTCCGCGACAAATGCAGTCCCCTCAACAAAGAAGGGCGACGCGGCCGCCGCGAACTGCAGCACACGTCGTCGTCGCCAGGCAGTTTATCTCATGGTCAGCGCGCGGACAGAATCGCGCGGGCATGTTCGGTGTCGGTGCCCATGGTGGCCACCAGGTCCTCGATCCGTTCGAACTTCTCCTGGCCGCGGATGCGGGCGACGAAGTCCACAGCCACATGCTGGCCGTACAGGTCGGCGGTGGTGTCCAGCACGAACGCCTCGACAGTGCGTGTACGCCCGGAAAACGTCGGGTTGGTACCCACGGACACCGCGGCCTGATACCGCTCGCCGGGGACGACGGTGCCCATCATCGGGCCGTGACCTAACACCGTGAACCACGCCGCGTAGACACCGTCGGCGGGGATCGCCGAATACATCGGCGGCGCAACGTTGGCAGTGGGAAAGCCCAGCACCTTGCCGCGGCCGTCGCCGCGGACCACCACGCCCTCGACGCGGTGGGGCCGGCCGAGCGCTTCGGTGGCCGCGACCATATCGCCGGCATCCACACAGGCACGGATGTAGGTCGACGAGAACGTCACGGTCTCGTCCTGGTGATGCTCGGCCACCAGTGACATGCCTTCGACCGCGAAACCGAACCGTTCGCCTGCCTTGCGCAGCAGGTCGACATTGCCCTGGGCCTTCTTGCCGAACGTGAAGTTCTCCCCCACGACGACCTCGACTACGTGCAGGCGTTCCACGAGCAGCTCGTGGATGTAGCGCTCGGGAGTGAGCTTCATGAAGTCGGAGGTGAACGGCATCACCAGGAACACGTCGATGCCCATTTCCTCGACCAGTTCGGCGCGACGCGTCAGCGTGGTCAGCTGCGCGGGATGGCTGCCGGGGAACACGACTTCCATCGGGTGCGGGTCGAACGTCATCAACACGGTCGGCACACCGCGGGACCGGCCGGCCTTGACCGCGTGGTTGATCAGTTCCTGGTGGCCGCGATGGACACCGTCGAATACGCCGATGGTGACGACACATCGGCCCCAGTCCGTCGGGATCTCGTCCTGCCCCCGCCAGCGCTGCACAGCCGCAAGCCTACGGCGCAGCGGTGTGCCTGGCTTCGCTGGATCACCAGATCAGGTGAAGATTGCCTAAACTTTCCCACTGTGAGTCCTGACGGTGATCCTCGCGACCTGAGCACGGTTGCCCAGGACTATTTGAAGGTCATCTGGACCGCTCAGGAATGGTCGCTGGAAAAGGTCAGCACCAAGATGCTGGCCGAGCGCATCGGGGTGTCGGCGAGCACCGCCTCGGAGTCCATTCGCAAACTGGCCGACCAGGGGCTGGTCGACCACGAGAAGTACGGCGCGGTGACGCTGACCGACGCCGGCCGGAGGGCGGCGCTGGCGATGGTGCGCCGGCACCGGTTGATGGAGACGTTCCTTGTCAACGAGCTGGGCTACAGCTGGGACGAGGTGCACGACGAGGCCGAGATCCTGGAGCATGCGGTGTCGGACCGGATGCTCGACCGCATCGACGCCAAGCTGGGACATCCGACTCGTGATCCGCACGGAGACCCGATCCCCGCGGCCGACGGCCAGGTGCCCACACCGCCGGCGCGGCAATTGTCGGTGTGCCGCGACGGCGACGCCGGAACGGTGGCGCGCATATCCGATGCGGACCCTGAAATGCTCCGGTACTTCGACAGCGTCGGCATCAGCCTGGACTCGCGGCTGCGGGTGCTCGCGCGTCGCGACTTCGCCGGCATGATTTCCGTGGCGATCGAACAGTCCGACGGAAGAGATTCCACGGTCGACCTGGGAAGCCCTGCGGCAGAAGCTATTTGGGTGGTCGGCTAGGTTTGACCGGCCGGCTCCATCCGATGGGGTTGCTTCAGGTCGGCCGAGAGCACGAGCACCGACAGGACGATTGCCGCCACCAGTAGCGCTGCGACATCTCCCAAGAGATGGCCCATTTGGTGTCCGGTGAACGATTGCACCGCCATGATCGCGGCATGCACGACGCTTGACCACACCATGAACCAGATCAAGCTCAGGTTGTCCTCCGGGTGTCGTGCGGCGTTCAACAGAAACACGCCAAGCGTCGCGTACAGGCCGACGATCATCATGAAGTACATCGAATGATGCGGTGGGCCGGAATGCCACGCCCAGCCCGACGGCCACACCAGTGCAAGGGGATACAGCAGCAAAGAGACCAGACCGATTACAACGAGTGCGATCTGAAGAAGTTTGTAGGCCGATGGCATCGTTGGCTCCTGACGCTCGCGGATGACGCCAGTATGCGCTGCCATCCCACAGCGGCGTGCCGAAATCTAGAGGGTAGCGGGACGCAGGACCACGACGGATTTCGTACGGTCCACGTCGTCTTTCAACAACGCGATGACCTGACCGTCCGCGGTGGTCGCCGCGTAAACCCCTTCGATCCCAGCCGGTTTCAGGCTCCGCCCGTGCCGGGTGTCCTCTGCCTCCTCTGCGGTCAAGTCGCGGCGCGGAAACGATTGCAGGCAGGCGTCGTCGAGGCTATAGCTCAGGCGTGGCTGTTCAGCGAGATCGTCGAGTGTGTGGGCCTCGTCGAGGCCGAACCGGCCGACGCGGGTGCGCCGCAGCGAGGTGAGATGCCCGCCGACGCCCAAGGCAGCGCCGACATCTCGCGCCAGCGCGCGGATATACGTCCCGCTCGAGCAGTCCACCTCGACGTCGACATCCACCAGGCCGTCATGTCGTCGCACGGCCAGCACCTCGAATCGGTCGACCCGAATTCTGCGCGCTGCGAGTTCGACGGTTTGCCCTTCGCGTGCCAACTTGTACGCCCGCTTGCCACCGACCTTGACCGCGCTGACCGCCGACGGAATCTGCTCGATGTCTCCGCGCAGCGCGCCGACGGCTGCCTCTATCTGGGTGTCGGTGACTGCATCGGCCGAAACAGTCTGCAGCACCTCCCCTTCCGCGTCCTCGGTTGACGTTGTCTGCCCCAGCCGGATGGTCGCGGCATACGACTTGTCGGTCGCGGTGAGCAGACCCAGGATCTTTGTGGCCCGCTCGATGCCGACGACCAGCACACCGGTGGCCATCGGGTCGAGAGTTCCTGCGTGCCCGACCTTGCGGGTGCCGAAGATCCTCCGGCAGCGGCCCACCACGTCGTGGCTGGTGATGCCCGCCGGCTTGTCGACCACGACAAGGCCAGCGTCGGTCATAAGACGATCGCTGTCAGTGCCAGCCCGTCGCGCACCGACCACCGTCCGGACAAGGTTTCCAGCGGTGGCCCCGACACTGCCGAGGGGTCGATCAGAATCCGTGACGTGAAACCGCCGGTGGTCCCGGTGCCGTCGACGTCGAACGCGATGTTGGCGTCCTCGAATCCCAGCCACCGCCGCGTCAGCGGAAACCATGCCTTGTACGTTGCTTCCTTGGCGCAGAACAGGATCCGGTCCCAGTGCAGACCCGGCGGCATCGCCTGCAGTGCCGTCCGTTCCTCGGGCAGGCTGATCGCGTCCAGCACGCCTTTCGGCAGCACGTCGTGCGGTTCGGCGTCGATACCGACCGAGCGCACCTCGCCGTGTCGGCCGACGGCAGCGCCGCGATAGCCCTCGCAATGCGTGAGGCTGCCGACTACGCCGTCAGGCCAACACGGTTCGCCCTTCTCCCCCTTGAGAATCGGCACCGGCGGCACGCCCAGTTCTCCAAGGGCTTGGCGAGCGCAATAACGGACCGTGACGAACTCGTTGCGTCGTTTGGCCACCGACTTGGCGATCAGTGGCTCCTCTTCGGGCAGCGGAGTCAATTCGGGTGGGTCGGTGTACATTTCGGCAGCCGCCAGGGCTTGCACCGAGCCGGGTAGCACCTCTGAGAGCAGCGTCGCGACGACCGTCATCGAGACTGCCTCTCCTTGATTCGCTGCTGCATCTTCTCGGCGTTGTCCCGCATCTCTTGGGTGATCTCGAAGTGACCGCCGAACTCGTTGAGGTAACCCGGAGCATATTTCGGGTCGGGCAACACTTGGCGCAGCCATCGATAAGGCTTGCGGCGCCGCCATTCTCGCGGATAACCGACCGAGACCTCTTCAAATCGCACGCCGTCGTACCACGTCGTGCGCGGGATATGTAGATGGCCATAAACCGAGCAGATGGCGTTGTAACGAGTGTGCCAGTCGGCGGTCGCGGTGGTGCCGCACCACAGCGAGAACTCCGGATAAAACATCGCGTCACATGGTTCGCGGACCAGGGGGAAGTGATTCACCAGCACCGTAGGCGTCATCCAGTCGAGGTCTTCGAGCCGCTTACGGGTGTAGGCCACCCGATCGCGGCACCAGGCGTCTCGAGTGGCGTACGGCTCAGATGACAGCAGAAACTCGTCTGTCCCGACGACATTGCGCTCGCGTGCGATGGCCAACCCTTCAGCCTTGGTGGCCGTGCCCGGCGGCAGGAACGTGTAGTCGTAAAGCAGGAACATCGGCACGATCGTGGCGGGGCCGCCCTCCTCGGTCCACACCGGAAAGGGATGTTCGGGAGTGACGATGCCCATCTCGTCACACATGTTGACGAGATAGTCGTAGCGGGCCTTGCCGAAGATCTGCATCGGATCGCGGTTCGTGGTCCACAGTTCGTGGTTGCCGGGTACCCAGATGACTTTGGCGAACCGTTTGCGCAGCAGATCCAGCGACCAGTGGATCTCGTCGGTGCGTTCGGCGACGTCGCCCGCGACGATCAGCCAGTCGTCGGGCGAGGACGGGTGCAGCGATTCGGTCACCGGCTTGTTGCCGGTGTGACCCGTGTGCAGGTCGCTGATCGCCCAGAGAGTGGGTCGCCGGCCATCACGTGTCACAACCGACCAGCCTACTTGTGCGGCGATCATGACCCGTCCCGGCAACTAGAACATGTTCCTGTTTCCGCTTCGACTGCTGACAGCGGACCGCTACACTCCCCCGCAGGGTCGGACAACGATCGGCGGCTGAGCCGCCAACACTGGCAGGGGGTGTCATGGTCGCCAAGCTTCGCCTGCTGTCCGCGCTGTGCGCGCTGGTCTCGGCGGTGATCGTGGTCTGGCAGACCAGCGCACCCAGCCCCAATACGGGCGGCCCGCTCCAGCTGCGCTCGACCGCGATGCCCATGACCAACGTGTCCACGACGATCAAGTGGCCCGTGGTCGACACCGTCGACCCGCGTCCATTCGATCCGTGCGAGGACATTCCGATCGACGTGATCAAGCGGATCGGCCTGGCTGCCACCCCGCCCGCGCACGAGGAAGGCCTGCGTTGCCATTACGACGCCGGTAACTATCAAGTCGGGGTCGAACCATTCGTCTGGCGCACCTATGAGGAGACGCTGCCTCCGGACGCGGTCGAGCTCGACATCAACGGGCACCGCGCCGCGCAGTACTGGATCATGAAGCCCACGGACTGGAACGACCGCTGGTGGATCACCTGCGGGATCGCCTTCAAGACCAGCTACGGCGTCATCCAGCAGACGTTGTTCTACTCACCGATTTACGCAGCCGACGACGTCGACTGCCTGCAAACCAACCTGCAGCGGGCGCGCGAGCTCAGCCCGTACTACGTGTATTAGCGCGAGAGCCTTTCGTCGCCTGCGTAGCCTTTGTTAGGTGACCGCAGTAACCTCCACCCACGCCCAGTCACCCTCTGCGATCAAGCAGTTCACCGGACGTGCCATCAGCAGCCTGCTGCGGCTGCCGCCGCGCACCACTGACGTGACCTTTCACGGCGGTCTGCGTGTTCCGATGCGCGACGGCGTCGAGTTGATCGCGGATCACTACGAACCGCAGACCTCGACACCGGCGGGCACGCTGCTGGTGCGCGGGCCGTACGGGCGCAGATTCCCGTTCGCGGCGCTGTTCGCCCGCGTCTACGCGTCGCGCGGCTACCACGTCGTCTTCCAAAGCGTCCGCGGGACGTTCGGCTCCGGCGGTGAGTTCTCGCCGATGATCCATGAAATCGCCGACGGCGCCGACACCGCGGAGTGGCTTCGCGACCAGCCCTGGTTCACCGGGTCGTTCGCCACCATCGGGCTGTCCTATCTCGGCTTCACCCAATGGGCGCTGCTGACCGACCCGCCGCCGGAGATGAAGGCGGCGATCATCACCGTCGGCCCGCACGACCTCAGCGCCCCACGCTGGGGCAGCGGATCGTTCGGGCTCAACGACTTCCTCGGCTGGAGCGACATGGTCGCCAACCAGGAAGGCCCACGCAGGATCCGCGCCGTCGTCCGCCAACTGAGGGCGCGGCGGGCACTCGCGCGGGCGACCAGTGCGCTGCCCCTGGGTGAGGCAGGCCGTGCGCTGCTGGGCACCGGCGCACCCTGGTACGAATCCTGGCTCGAGCACCCCGACCACGACGACCCGTTCTGGGCCCGGCTGCAGCTGCACCAAGCGCTGGAACGCACGGAGATCCCGGTGCTGTTGGTCGGCGGTTGGCAAGACCTGTTCTTAGAGCAGACGCTTGCGCAGTACCGGCAGCTACACGACCGCGGGGTGCCTGTCGCGATGACGATCGGGTCTTGGACGCACACCCATCTGATGACGAGAGGCGTGCCGACTCTCATCCGCGAATCACTGGACTGGCTCGACACACATTTGGCAGGCGGCCGCTCAGCGCGACGCAGCCCGGTTCGTGTCCACATCGACGGAGAAGGCTGGCTCGACCTGCCGGACTGGCCACCTGCGATGCCCGAGCAGGTCCGCTATCTGCAGCCCGGCGGACGTCTCGGCAGCACAGTGCCTCCCGATACGGCGTCGCCGTCGACGTTCACCTACAACCCCGCCGACCCGACGCCGACCATCGGCGGTCGGCTGCTGTCCCCGGAAGGCGGCTACCGCAACGACACCCGGTTGGCCCAGCGACCCGATGTACTGACCTTCACCGGAGACATTCTCTCGCAAGATCTTTACGTCGTCGGCACCCCGGTCCTGGAGCTGTCGCACACATGCGACAACCCGCACAACGACCTGTTCGTCCGCATCAGCGAGGTGAACGCCAAGGGTCGCTCGCATAACGTCAGCGACGGGTATGTCTGTGCCGCACCATCTTCCGGGACGGTGACCATCGAACTCGACGCGGTCGCGCACCGGTTCCGTGCCGGGTCGCGCATCAGGGTGCTCGTCGCGGGCGGGTCACATCCGCGGTTCGCGCGCAACCTCGGCACCGGTGAACCGATGATCACCGGCCGACGGCTGCAATCAGCCACGCACGCTGTGAATCTCGCCGACGGCGCCTCGCGACTCGTGCTACCCGCGGGACCTCAACCGCCGTCAACCGACTGACGCGAGGACCCGCTCGGCTATCTGTCGCAAAGTGGCGTCATCGTGCACGGGGCCGCCCCATTGCGGGTCGACCGGTAGTTGCACCCAGCTGGTGCAGCCTGCATATTCGGGCGAGCGCTCCAACCTCACGGGTTCGACCAGCGGACTGGCCTGCACCACGAGGACAGTGAGCCGGTGCTTGGGGCGAAAGTCCAGCCGGTCCTCGCGGACGGAGTCCGCCGTCCAGATGTGCAGGTCCGCGATGTCGTCGATCGCGTCGGGCCGGTTGACCTCAACGGCGGCAATGACTTTGGCGCCCGCACGTAACACCAGGGTGTCTTCGGTGCTGTCGGCCGCCGCCGGGTCGAGCAGGTCGCGGTGTTCCGGGCGCACACGCTCACTGTGACTGTGCGCGACCGTCGGAAACACCAGAAAGCGCGATGCCGTGACGGCGAACCGCTTTTCGTGAATGCCGCCCTTTCGAAGCAGCACGGTCTGGCGACCGTCGAGCATCGCGTGGACGGCGGCGCTCCACTCCTTGAGTGCGGGCTGCGTCAGCGTGGTCGTCATCTGGCGGCGAGTCGCGCCCGCACCTCCGGGCGGCGCAACGGCGGAACGGTCTTGGGCGGCTGTCGCCGCGGCGGCAGTCCTGCGAGCAGCCGCGTGGTGGTGGCGGTGACCTCGGCGACCGCAATCTCGAAGGCTTCGGCGTTGGCGGCCGTCGGCCGGGTGATGCCGCTGACCTTTCGGATGTACTGGCGGGCGGCGGCCTCGATCTCCTCGTCGGTCGCCGCTGGCTCCAGGCCGCGCAGCTCGGTGATGTTTCGGCACATACCGCCCACGATAGGTTCATCCCATGACTGACGACATCCTGCTCATCGACACAGACAACCGCGTTCGGACCCTGACACTGAACCGGCCGCAGTCCCGCAACGCCTTGTCGACCGAGCTGCGCCGCCAGTTTTTCGCCGCTCTGCGCGACGCCGAGGCCGACGATGACGTCGACGTCGTCATCCTGACCGGCACCGATCCGGTGTTCTGCGCCGGGTTGGACCTCAAGGAACTTGGCGACTCGTCGGCGCTGCCCGACATCTCGCCGCAGTGGCCGCCGATGACCAAGCCGGTGATCGGCGCCATCAACGGCGCGGCCGTGACCGGCGGACTGGAGTTCGCGCTGTACTGCGACATCCTGATCGCCTCCGAGAACGCCCGCTTCGCCGATACCCACGCCCGCGTCGGCCTGCTGCCCACCTGGGGCCTGTCGGTTCGCCTGCCACAAAAGGTCGGTGTCGGGCTGGCTCGCCGGATGAGCCTGACCGGTGACTACCTGTCGGCCACCGACGCGCTGCGGGCCGGACTGGTCACCGAGGTGGTGCCGCATGACGAGTTGATGACAGCGGCCCGCCGGGTCGCTGTCTCTATCGTCGGAAACAACCAGAACGCGGTGCGGGCGCTGCTGGCGTCGTATCACCGCATCGACGAGGCGCAGACCAACGCCGGGCTGTGGATCGAGGCGATGTCGGCGAAGCAGTGGATGAACTCGGCGACAGGTGATGACATCGCCGCCAACCGCGACGCGGTGTTGCAGCGGGGGCGGGAGCAGGTGCGGTGAACAAAGCGCACGAGGCATGCGGCAGCGACGAATGGCGGCAGGCGATACGAGAGGTCATCCTGCCGTGGGCTCTTGGCAAGACCGATCTCGGCGACAACGTGCTCGAGGTCGGACCCGGTTATGGCGCGACCACTGATGTGCTGAGCCAGTTGGTACCGCGGCTCACGTCGGTTGAGATCGACGACGAACTTGCGGCGATGTTGACGGACCGCTTCGCGGATGTGCCGACAGTGCAGATCGTGCACGGCGACGCCACGTCACTTTCCTACGCCGACAACAGCTTCTCGGGCGCGGCGTGCTTCACGATGCTGCATCACGTGCCAACGGCCGAATTGCAGGACCGTCTGTTCGCCGAAGTCGCGCGGGTACTGCGGCCCGGCGCCCCGCTGGTGGCGAGCGACAGCCTGGCCAGCGACGAGCTCGAGGCCCACCACGACGGCGATACCTACAACCCCGTCGACCCAGCGACGCTGCCCGAGCGGTTGTCGGCTGCAGGATTTGGCGATATTGACGTCAAGACCAACGAGTTCGGTTGGGCGGCGATTACGCGAAAGGCCTAGCCGGTGCCCGGCACCAGCCATCGACCCGAGAAGGCGCGCCAGCCGACGAACGCCAGGCGCAGCACCATGAACGTCGACAGCCCTGACCAGATCCCGAGCAGCCCCCAGCCGAACACCAACGACAGCCAAATCAGCGGCAGGAAGCCGACCAGCGCGCTGATCAGCGTCGCGTTGCGCATGAACTTCGCGTCGCCGGCACCGAGCAACACTCCGTCGAGCGCGAAAACGATTCCCGCGACAGGCAATTGGGCGACCATAAACCACCACGGCACTGCGATCGCGTCGAGCACCGAGCGGTCGTCGGTGAACACGCTGGGAAACACCGACGCGCCGACCGCGAAAACCCCTGCCAGTACCGCGGAAGCCACCGTCGAGAAGATCGTCACCCGCCAGGCCACCGACTTGGCGTGCGCAAGTTCTCCGGCACCCAGCGCCGCACCGACGAGCGACTGCGCGGCGATCGCCAGCGAATCCAATACCAGCGCAAGGAAATTCCACAGTTGCAGCACCACCTGGTGTGCAGCCACAGCAGCGGCGCCGAAGCGTGCCGCGACGGCCCCTGCCGAGACGAAGCACGCTTGAAATGCCATTGTCCGCAACACCAAATCGCGTCCCATGACGACCTGCGCGCGTAGCACTGCCGGCTGGATGCGCAGCGGCACCCGCTCGACCAGCAGCGCGCGCAGGAACAACACCCCAGCCACCCACTGGCCGACAAGGTTGGCGACGGCGGATCCGGCAAGCTCCAGCCGAGGCATACCGAGCCAGCCGTATACGAGCAGCGGACACAACACCGCGGACACCGCGAATCCGGCGACGACGTAGCGCAACGGCCGTGCGGTGTCCTGCACGCCACGCATCCACCCGTTGCCCGCCGCCGAGATCAGAATCGCAGGCACACCGAGAATCGCGATCCGCACCCACGGCATCGCCGCGTCAGCGATTTCCCCTCCTGCGGCAAGCGCGGACACCACCGGCACGGCGGCGACCTGAACCGCGACGATGATCAGCGTTCCCAGGCCCAGCGCCAACCAGCTGGCCTGAACTCCTTCGCCGACCGCCGCCGCGCGATCCCCTGCGCCGAAGAAACGCGCCGAGCGCGCGGTGGTTCCGTAGGACAGGAACGTCATCTGCGAGCTGAGCGTGCTCAGGATGAGGCCGCCGATGGCCAGGCCTGCGAGGCTCAGCGCCCCCAGCCGGCCGACAACCGCGATGTCGAAAAGCAGATAGATGGGTTCGGCCGCGAGCACCCCGAGAGCGGGGAGCGCCAACCCGGCGATGCGACGGCCGGTCGCGGGCGCGACGGGCAGATCGCCGTCGGGCTCAGCCAAGGGCTATACAGAGAGCCTGCACGACGTCGTCGACCGTCCCGGTGGCCGAATATCCGGCGGCGTGCGGGTGGCCACCCCCGCCGAAGGCGCTGGCGACGCCGGCGAGGTCGTAAGACTTGGCGCGCATCGACACCGACCAATGTCGCGGCTCGATCTCCTTGAACACCGCCGCCACCTCGGCCTGCTCGGTGGTGCGCACGATGTCGACGATGCTTTCGACTTCCTCCGGTCGCGCGTTGGCCCATTCCTGGTGGCCCACAACGGCATACACCAATCCAAGACCGTTCGCGGCGTCCGGAAGCAGCTGCGCCGAAGCCAGCACCCGCGACAGCATCGGCAGCCACGCGAACGGATGCGTGTCAAGCAAGGTACGGCTGATCGACGCATTGTCCACACCCAATTCCACCAGCCGGGCGGCCAGCCGGTGCGCACGTGCGCTCGCCCAGCGGAAGGATCCGGTGTCGGTGGTCAGCCCCGCGTACAAGCAGTGGGCTACATCCTTGTCGATCGGCTTTCCCCACACGTCGAGAAGCTCGGCAACCAGCATGGTGGTGGAGTCCGCCGACGGATCCACGTAGTTTGCGGTGCCGAAGAGCTGGTTCGACGCGTGATGGTCGATCACCAACACCTCACGGGTCGGACCGGCCAATTCACTCAGCGCACCCAGCCGGTTCACGCTGGGGATATCGACGGTGACGACCAAGTCCGCGTCGCGGCGCATCGCGTTCGGGGCGACGAGCAGATGTCCACCGGGAAGTGACTGCAGGGATTCCGGGAGATCGGCCGGGGCCGCAAAACTGACCTCGACATACTTACCGACCTGATCCAGCACCAGCGCCAGGGCCAGCCCGGCTCCGATGGTGTCGGCGTCGGGATAGACATGGCAGACGACGCTCACGGTGTCCGCCGCAGAGAGCAGGTCCGCGGCGGTGCGGGCGTCGACTCGATCGCCCGCTACTGGGACGTCAGTCGTCTTGTCGATCGCGGTCACCGGTGTCCTCAGCGTCGTGGGGTTCCCTGCCGGTTTCCTCCCCACCGATACGGTACGGGTCCGCGTCGCCCGCGTGCTTGGCACCCTGCCGAACTCTCGCCAAATCCTCATCTGCGGCTCGAGCCCGGGCGAGCAGTTCCTCCATCCGGTGCGCGGTGTCCGGCACCGTGTCCAGGACGAACGCCAGGGTTGGCGTAAACCGCACACCTGTTGCGGCGCCCACTTTGGACCGCAACGTGCCCTTGGCGCGTTCGAGCGCAGCGGCGGCCGCGGCGTAGTCCGGCTCGTCCTGCAACGTCTCGCCGCGCACCGTGTAATAGATGGTGGCGTCGTGCAAGTCGCCCGTCACCTTTGTGTCGGTAACGGTCACGAGGGCCAGCGGCGGATCCTTGATCTCGAACTCGATCGCCGAGGCGACGATGGTGCCGATGCGCTTGGCCAACCTGCGTGCGCGCGCAGGATCAGCCATTAGGTCCGCTCTTTCTCGACCAACTCGTAGGTCTCGATGACATCGCCTTCCTTGATGTCGGAGTAGGTCAGCGTCAGACCGCATTCGTAGCCGTCTCGAACCTCGGTGACATCGTCCTTTTCGCGACGCAGCGACGACACGGTGAGGTTCTCCGAGACGACGACGTTGTCACGCAGCAGGCGCGCCTTGGAGTTACGGCGAATGATGCCCGACTGGACGAGGCAGCCGGCGATATTGCCGACCTTCGACGACCGGAAGATGGCACGGATCTCGGCGCGGCCGAGTTCGCGTTCCTCGTAGACCGGCTTGAGCATGCCCTTGAGCGCACTCTCGATCTCGTCGATGGCCTGGTAGATCACCGAGTAGTAGCGGATCTCCACACCTTCACGGTTCGCCAGTTCGGTGGCCTTGCCCTCGGCGCGGACGTTGAACCCGATGATGATCGCGTCCGAGGCCGACGCCAGGTTGACGTTGGTCTCGGTGACACCACCGACGCCGCGGTCGATGACGCGCAGCTCCACCTCGTCGTCGACCTGGATGCCGAGTAGGGCTTCCTCCAGCGCCTCGACCGTTCCGGCGTTGTCGCCCTTGAGGATCAGGTTCAGCTGGCTGGTTTCCTTCAGCGCCGAATCCAGGTCCTCCAGGCTGATCCGCTTGCGGGTGCGTGCGGCCAGCGCGTTGCGCTTGCGGGCGCTGCGCCGGTCGGCGATCTGGCGAGCGATGCGGTCCTCGTCGACGACGAGGAAGTTGTCACCAGCGCCTGGCACCGACGTGAAGCCGATGACCTGCACAGGCCGTGACGGCAGTGCCGCCTCGACGTCCTCGCCGTGCTCGTCGACCATGCGGCGGACGCGACCATAGGCATCGCCTGCCACCACCGAGTCGCCGACGTGCAGCGTGCCGCGCTGAATCAGCACAGTCGCCACCGGACCACGGCCGCGGTCGAGGTGCGCCTCGATCGCCACACCCTGGGCCTCCATGTCGGGGTTGGCCCGCAGGTCGAGCGAGGCGTCGGCCGTGAGAACGACCGCTTCGAGCAGGGCGTCGATGTTGGTGCCCTGCTTGGCCGAGATGTCGACGAACATCGTGTCGCCACCGAATTCCTCTGGCACCAAACCGTATTCGGTGAGCTGCCCGCGGATCTTCTGCGGATCGGCACCTTCCTTGTCGATCTTGTTGACCGCCACCACGATCGGCACGTCGGCCGCCTGCGCGTGGTTGACCGCCTCCACCGTCTGCGGCATGACGCCGTCATCGGCGGCGACGACAAGGATCGCGATGTCGGTGGCCTTCGCACCGCGGGCGCGCATGGCGGTGAACGCCTCGTGGCCCGGGGTGTCGATGAAGGTGATCGGCCGCGGCGTGCCGTCGACGTCGACCTCGACCTGGTAGGCGCCGATGTGCTGGGTGATGCCGCCGGCCTCTTCCTCGCGGACGTTGGCCTGACGGATGGTGTCCAGCAGTCGGGTCTTGCCGTGGTCGACGTGACCCATGACGGTCACCACCGGCGGACGGGTCTCGAGGTCTTCCTCGCCGCCCTCGTCCTCGCCGTAGGTGAGGTCGAAGGACTCGAGCAGCTCGCGGTCCTCGTCCTCCGGGGACACGACCTGCACGACATAGTTCATCTCGCTGCCAAGCAGCTCGAGCGTCTCGTCACCGACGGACTGCGTCGCGGTGACCATTTCGCCGAGGTTGAACAGCGCCTGCACCAGCGAGGCCGGGTTGGCGTCGATCTTCTCCGCGAAGTCGGATAGCGACGCGCCGCGGGCCAACCGGATCGTCTCGCCGTTGCCGTGCGGCAACCGCACGCCGCCGACGACCGGCGCCTGCATGTTCTCGTATTCGGCGCGTTTCGCGCGCTTCGACTTGCGGCCGCGCTTGGGCGCACCGCCCGGACGGCCGAACGCACCGGCGGCTCCACCGCGCTGGCCGGGACGACCGCCGCCACCTGGGCGACCGCGGAAGCCACCACCTGCGGGTGCGCCTCCACCACCGCCGCCGGGGCCACCGGCGCCGCCGCCGCGGTAGTTACCGCCGCCGCCACCACCGCCGGGACGACCACCGGTCCCTGCACCTGCTCCGGGACCCCGGCCGCCTGGGCCGGGACGGGCGCCACCTGGTCCGGGGCGAGGCCCGCCGGGACCACGGCCGCCGGGGCCGGGACGAGGCCCGGCGGGACGCGGCGGCATATTGCCCGGAGACATGCCGGGCCGCGGCGCACCCGGACGGGGGGCCTGCGGACGCGGAATGGGCCGGTCAACCGGCTGCGCCGAGGAGAACGGGTTATTCCCGACGCGCGGAGTGCGTGCTGCGGGTTTTGGCGCTCCGGGCACCGGACCCGGTCGCGGGCCGGGTGTGGGACCGGGGCGGGTCGGCGCTGGCGCCGCCGGGGGTGCTGCTTCAGGGGGCGCGGCCGCTGCCGCGGGCGGCGCGGCGGGCGTTTCCACCGGAGCTGCCGGCTTCGGAGCCGGCGCCTTCTCGGGGGCGGCCTTGGTCGCCGCAGCCTTGGCCGGCGAGCCATTGCCCTCGGCCTTGACCTTCTCAGCGGCGGCCTTGCCTCCGCCGAAGGATTCGCGCAGCCGTCGCGCGACGGGTGCCTCGACGGTCGAGGACGCAGATTTGACGAATTCGCCCTGTTCGCTCAGCCGGGCGAGGACTTCCTTACTGGTGACACCGAGTTCCTTGGCCAACTCGTGTACGCGGGCCTTACCTGCCACTACATCTCCATCTCTAGAGGCGTCAGCGGTGGTAGGCGCTGCGCCTCGGGTTAGCTATGACGCATGGTCATCGGGACTTCACGGTGTGCTCATGTTCTTCGCTACCTGTTCTCTTGGCCGAGGTGCTCGGGTGCTCCGATTGCTCGAAGTGCGCCAACACCGCGGTTATGTCCGGTGAACCGGTGATCCGCAACGCTCGTGCGAACGCTCGCCGTCGAATTGCTGCGTCAAGACACGCCTGGTTGGGATGCAGCCAGGCACCCCGCCCCGGCAGCTTTCTCGCTGGGTCAACGGTCACGGCACTGGTGCCATTCCCGTCGACGGCGACAACTCGAAGCAGTTCGACGGCCAGCTCTCGCTTCCGGCAGCCGACGCATGTCCGCACCGGTCCACCCGAGGGGGCGATGGCGCTTCCTTGCATCCGAGCCGAAGTCTCGCGCTGGATCACAGCTGAGTCTACCGTCTGTGTCCTTGCGAACTGAAACGGCAACGCTGGTTAGCGGTCGTGCACCGCCCCGTGTGCTGCTCCAGGGTCCCGATGGGAATCGGCTGCTGGGGCCGCATCGCTGCGTATGTCGATCCGCCAGCCGGTGAGCCTGGCCGCCAGCCGCGCGTTCTGTCCTTCCTTGCCGATCGCGAGCGAGAGCTGAAAATCCGGGACGACCACGCGCGCGGCGCGGCCCGCCTCATCGATGACGCTGACCGAAACCACCTTGGCCGGTGACAATGCGTTCGCGACGAACTTCGCCGGGTCCGGGTCGTAGTCGATGATGTCGATCTTCTCGCCGGACAGTTCGCTCATCACGTTGCGCACCCGCTGTCCCATCGGGCCGATGCAGGCACCCTTGGCGTTGAGGCCGGGCACTCGCGACGTCACCGCGATCTTCGAGCGATGGCCCGCCTCCCGGGCGACCGCGACGATCTCGACGGACCCGTCGGCGATTTCGGGCACCTCCAACGAGAACAACTTGCGGACGAGGTTGGGATGGGTGCGCGACAGCGTGATCAGCGGCTCGCGCGCGCCACGGGTAACGCCGACGACGTAGCAGCGCAGCCGGTCGCCGTGCTCGTAACGCTCGCCGGGAACCTGCTCTGCGGCGGGAATGACGCCCTCGGATCCTTTGGTCTCGCTTCCCATTCGGACGACGACCAGGCCGCGGGCGTTCGCGCGGGCGTCACGTTGAATGACACCGGCCGCGATATCGCCCTCACGTGCGGAGAACTCACCGTAATTCTTCTCGTTCTCGGCGTCGCGCAGCCGCTGCAGGATGACCTGCCGCGCCGTTGTCGCCGCGATGCGACCGAAACCCTCTGGGGTGTCATCCCATTCGTGGATGACGTTGCCGTCCTCATCGGTCTGGCGCGCCATCACCTTGACGACACCGGTCTTGCGGTCGATCTCGATGCGGGCGTCGGCCTCGTGGCCCTCGGTATGGCGGTAGGCGGTAAGCAATGCGGACTTGATGGTCTCGACGACGACGTCGACCGAGATGCCCTTGTCTGCCTCGATGGCATGCAACGCAGCCATGTCGATGTTCACGCTGAAGCCTCCTTCCCGGATTGGCCGGCGAGCTCCAGCTCACGCTGATTCGGAGGCGAAAACTCAACCTGGACAACGGCTTTGGTGATGCCGTCGACCGGCAGTTCACGCACCGTGAAGTTCGACCGTCCGCCTTCAGGCACCACCAGTCGCACTGTGCCGTCACGGGTTTCACCAAGGCGGCCGATCAGTTGAGAGCCGTCGGACAACGTGAGTTCGACCTTGCGGCCGCGGGCGCGCCGGTAGTGCTTCTCGCTGGTCAGCGGCCGGTCGACACCTCGCGATGTGACTTCGAGAACGTAGGGGGCGGTGTCGATGCGGTCAAGCACCTCGGACGCCGACCGCGACAGCTCGGCGATCGAATCCAGGTCCAGACCTTCGTCGCCGTCGGCGACCACGGTGATCCGGGGCGGGCGCGCGGCCGTGTCGATCACCACGTCCTCGATTTCGTACCCTGCGCGCGCGAACTCGCCGTCGAGTAGCTCGATCACCTGTTTGGGCGACGGTAATCCCGCAGACCGCTCCGTCACGGCGAGCTCCTCATCTTGAGTTGTCCGGACACGATTCCCCGCGGCGCAACTTGGAACCGACTATCCACGATACGCCAGGGCCGCCGTGCCAAGCCGCAAACGCGCGGCGGCGGGCGGCGAGCGCGATGGCAAGATATTGCTCGTGCCGAGCCCTCTGCCGACCGTCAGCAGACGTCGCGTGCTCTTCGGGGCGGCGGCGCTGGCGCTGTTGGGCAGCACCGCCTCCGCGTGCAGGTCGTCGCCGCCTCCGCCGGAGATCGACGAACTGACCGCGCAGCTCGACCGCGCGCGTAACGACAGTCAATTGGCCGCCGACGCCGCGCCGGGCGCGCCGCCGCCCATCGCACAGGCTTTGACGGCGATCTCATCCGAACGGTCCAAACATGCCCAGGCGCTGTCGGACGAGCTGGTGCGCATGGTCGGCAAGAACGCACCGACGGCGACACCGACCATCACGACGGCGCAACCTGTGAAGCCGCCCACCGTGCAGGACGTGATCGGCGCACTGCATGAGTCTGCGGACACCGCGGCGCAATTGGCGGGTAAACAAAGCGGCTATCGCGCCGGGCTGCTGGGCTCGATCGCGGCCTCCTGCACGACGGCGTACACCGTCGCACTGGTGCCGCCGGGAGCCCCCCAATGACCTCTCCGCAGCCAACACCGACCACCACGACGACGACGTCTTCGCGTGCGGCCGAGCCCACCAGCCCGTCGCGGCCGCACGATGGTGCGAACGGTGCCCTGTTCGACGCGATCGCGACCGAGCACGCGACCATCTACGGCTACGGTCTGGTGTCCGCGCATTCGGCACCCGACGTGAACGACTTGGTTTCTTCCGAACTGGCCGAGCACCGCGAACGTCGTGAGGCAGCGATCGCGATGCTTGAATCCCGGTCGGTCGATGCGCCGCTGCCCGCCGCGGGCTATCAGCTGCCGATCGAAGTCGACAACCCGACCGACGCCGCCAATCTCGCGGTGCGGATGGAAGAGGACGCCGCCGTCGCATGGCGCGCAGTCATCGAGCAGGCCACCGACGAGCAGGACCGGACGTTCGCGGTCACGGCGTTGACGCAGTGCGCGGTCGCCGCGGCGCGATGGAGTCGGGTGCTCGGGATCTCACCGATCACTGTCGCGTTCCCGGGCGGATCCGAATAGCGCCACCGCTGTAGTCGACCGGGCGAGTCACTCGAAATTCTTCGCGCTCGCGTCCATCTGAACCCGCGATGACTTCCTGCGGCGAAGGAAGATAACACCGACCAACGCGAATGCGTAGCTTGGCGTTTGGGGTTGGGGCACCATCACGGTGTAGCCGAGGTCTTTCATGATGCCGACTTCGATCGGGCTCAGGACCCGGATGCCCAGCCCGGTGGGTGTGTAGGCGTTCATCATTTTCTGATTCGAGCCCGTAAACGTCGAGTCGTCCAGGTGCGTCACCGAGCTGCCGGCGTCCCACGGGTTGGGTGTGAAGAGTGGAACGAGCTTGTTGTTATAGGCGGCGACCGCATTGGCTCCACCGAAGTACAGACCGCCGTTGCCGCCGGTGAGATTGGGATCGTAAGCGGTGTTCCACTCAAAGGCATCTCCGTCGACTCCGATCGGCTTCGAGCCGTTGGAGGTCACGATGAAGCTGTCGAACACGGACCAGTTCCCGCCGCCGTTTTCACCGGCCTTGTCCACGCTGGAATTGAAGTTGAACGTATGCAGCAGTTCGTGCATGACCGTTGCTGTGAAGTCGTACTGTTCGCTTCCCACATCGACCCCAAAAGCCCAGGGTTTCCCGAAGTTGATGTCGATCTCGCCGTCGGCTGCTGTGCCGTTGGAGTCAGCACCGGTCAGGAGCTTGTTTTGAACGACCGTGCGGTGATAACCCGGCGTGTCAGCGATGAACGGGCTCGAGGCCGCCGCGAAACCCTCGTTGGCCTTCCCGACGAGGTTGTAGGTCAGGGTTACCGGGGAGGTGACCATGAAGTACGCAGCGAGTTGATTCGCCGCGGCCTGCATGGAATTGCGGGCGTCGGCGGTCCACAGGTCCGCCCCGGTGTTATAGATGAACTGGAATTTTATGGCGCCCTGGTTGACCAGTGTTTTGGCTCGGGTGCCAGGGTCGAACAGGTCGAGCAGGTTGACATGTAACCCGGGGTCGTCGGCGGTGACGGTGAAGTTGTCGACGCCGTTGAAGCCGGCTCCCGGGGTGTAGGTGTAGGTGCCGTCACTATTGACCTCCACGCTTCCCGACTGTGGGGCTTTGGTCACTCGGTAGACGATCGGATCGCCTTCGACGTCGACGGCGCCCACGCTGCCCTTGACCGGGCCGCTTATCTGGCCGCTGATTTGGACCGGGGCGACCGAGGGATCCTGGTTGAGGAAGGTGCGGCGCACGAAGTACAACACCCCATCGAGCAACTCTTTGACATCCGGGCCGACCGGCAGACTGGAGATCCAGTTCTGCGCCCCGGACATGAAATCGGCGATGGTCTTGGAAACCCACTGCTGACTCGCTTCGTCCGGGTCGATCGGTACGGACGCCGACAAGACTTGGGGGGCGGTGGTGGCGAAAGTGGCCGCCGCATGCGGCTGACTGTCGACGGGGGCGGTCACCGCCGCCGCGGAAAGCTGCGCGTGAGCCGATGACTCCGCATTCGACTTCTTGTTTGCGGCAACCGAATCCGCCGCACCACTGGACGTGTGAGCCTCGTCCGAACCCGTCCGCACATGAACCGAGTCGTCCTGACCAGAGGTATGCGCACCGCCCGACGCGCGCACCACCACCGCAGGCCCATCGTGACCACTTACGATCGACGACGTCTCTGCGACCCCGTCACCCGAGACCGCGGACACCGACGATGCTGTCGGCGCCGAAGCGGCCGCCGGCTCCGAGTCGGATTCCTGTTTCGCGCCAGCCGATGTCGTCGTATCAACCCCCGTCGACCCCGGCGAAGTGGTCGATGAAGAAGACGTAGAGGTCGATGACACAGAATCCGCGGCGGTGTCATCCGCCCACGCGACGGCGGGACTATTCGCCAACCACACACCCACGCCCAGCGCTACGGCAAGGCCACCAACACGACCGACAAACTTCGAATATCCCATGACCCAGTCCCCGACTAGCCGCGCGTACGCAGCCGATGTACTGCCGACAAAGACCACGCCCTATGCCGAGACCATATATTTGCGAGATCATCAATTTGCTGGAATCCCGAGAAGTCATCTGTTTGAAGGACAAAGCTGAAATTTTGAATTGCCACGTCGCAGCGTCGGCCATTCGGATTACACATCCACAAATTCTGCCGACGAGCGTGCTGCGGTTGATGCGGCCTAACTGTCGAGGACGTTAGCGATTTCTGCCGCCGCGTTGTCAACGGAGATTTCACGCGTCTCGCCGGTGAACCGATTGCGTAGCTCGACGATCCCGTCGGCCCAGCCGCGACCCACCACGACGATCCACGGCACGCCGAGCAGCTCCGCGTCCTTGAACTTCACGCCGGGTGAGGCCTGCCGGTCGTCGAGCAGGATCTCGACTCCGCGCCGGTCCAACGCGTCCGCCAACTCGACGGCGCCTTCGCGGGCCGCGCTGTCCTTGTTGGCGATCACGATGTGGGCGTCGAAGGGCGACACCGACGACGGCCATCGCAATCCCAGCTCGTCGTGATGCTGTTCGGCGATCACCGCGACAAGCCGCGACACCCCGATGCCGTAGGAGCCCATCGTCAGCCGGACCGGCTTGCCGTTCTCGCCGAGCACGTCGACCTCGAACGCGTCGGTGTACTTGCGGCCGAGCTGGAAGATGTGGCCCACCTCGATGCCGCGGGCCGAGACCAGCGGGCCCGCCCCGTCGGGCGACGGATCGCCGTCGCGCACTTCGGCCGCCTCGATCGTCCCGTCGGCGACGAAGTCGCGACCGGCAACCAGGCCAACCACGTGCTTGCCCGGCTCGTCGGCGCCGGTGATCCACGCCGTGCCGTCGACCACTCGCGGATCGACCAGATAGCGAACACCGTTGGCCAGCAAGGCTTTCGGGCCGATATAGCCCTTCGCCAGGAACCCGTGCTTGGCGAAGTCCGCGTCGTCGAGCAGGGCATACTCGGCGGGATCCAAAGCCGCGGCGAGCCGTTTCTCGTCGACCTCACGGTCACCGGGCACACCGACGGCGAGCAGGTCCCAGTCGCCGCCGGGCTGGCGCACCTTGAGCACGACGTTCTTCAACGTGTCGGCAGCGGTGACCTCGCGGTCCAGCGTGTTGTTGGCCCATTCGACCAGGGTCGCAATCGTCGGCGTGCCCGGAGTGTCGTACACCTTGGGCTCGGGCCGGCCCTCCGTCGGCAGCGGCTCGGGTATCGCGGTCGCGACGGCCTCGACGTTGGCCGCATAGCCCGACTCCAGGCAGCGCACGAAGGTGTCCTCACCGATCTCGCTTTCGGCAAGGAATTCCTCTGACGCGCTGCCGCCCATCGCCCCGGACACCGCCGAGACGATCACGTAGCGGACCCCCAGCGTGGAAAAGATCCGCTGGTAGGCGTCGCGATGAGCCAGGTACTGCGTCCTGAGCCCGTCGTCGTCGACGTCGAACGAATACGAGTCCTTCATGATGAACTCGCGACCACGCAGGATGCCCGCCCGCGGCCTTGCCTCGTCGCGGTACTTGGTCTGGATTTGGTACAGCAGCACCGGGAAATCCTTGTAGGAGCTGTACTCCCCCTTGACCGTTAGCGCGAACAGCTCTTCGTGCGTCGGCCCCAGCAGGTAGTCGTTGCGGCGGCGATCCTGCAGTCGGAACACGCCGTCGCCGTATTCGGTCCAGCGGTTCGTCGTCTCGTACGGGGCGCGCGGCAGCAGCGCCGGGAACAGAATCTCTTGCCCGCCAATGGCATTCATCTCATCGCGGACAACACGTTCGATCTTGCGCAGCACCCGCAGCCCCAGCGGCAGCCAGCTGTAGAGGCCGGGCCCGATCGGGCGGATGTAGCCGGCGCGGATCAGCAGTTTGTGGCTGGGCACCTCCGCGTCGGCCGGGTCGTCGCGCAGCGTGCGCAGAAACAGCTCGGACATGCGGGTGATCACAGGCGACAACCTTAAGGCGTGGCCTCAGTCGCGGCCCTGCCAGGTACAGATGCAGGCTTCATTGCCTTCAGGATCGGCCAGCACCCAAAACGCCGGCGCCGCGGCGTCGGACAGCAAGCGCCCGCCAGCCGCGATCGCCGCATCGATCCGGCCGCTCGCCGCCTCGTGCGGCACATCGACGTCGAGGTGGATGCGGTTGCGTTGCGGCCGTGGGGCGTCCATCTGCTGAAACCAGATCACCGGGCCTCGACCGACCGGATCCACGAGCGCCGACGCGAGCTCCGAGCCGGGCTCGTCGACGTATCCGGTGACCGCCTTCCAGAACGGCCGCACGGCGCCGATGTCGAGCGCGTCGATCGCAATCTCCAAGGCCTGTACTGCGCCAGGGCGCGGCCGCATACCGCGCGCCGCCAGCGCACCCGACACTTCGTGCGCGAGCCGGACGTCGTGGCCCGTCACCACGCCAACGTCTGATTGCAGCCGCAGCACAGCCCGATCTGCGCGGATGTCGACGGTCAAGTGTCCATGCCCGTCTGTGCCGACCGCTGAAACGGCCGCCGACGCCGCATCGGCGGCCTCCATCAGTGAGGCCGCTGCGACTTCGGTGTAGATGGCCCCAAGAACGAGCCGCCAGCCCGCCGGATCGACCGCATCGGAGATCTGCTGACGCGTCGGCCGCGCGTCGTCATCCAATGCCGTCACCCGCCGGCGCCCTGCCCCGATGCATGATCGCCGACGCCGCGAGTGTCAACAGCAGGCCGCCGGTCACCCAGGCCGCCAGCACCACGATCGAATGTGTGACGCCATGGCCGTCGAAGTACACGATGCGCCGGATCGCGTCGGTGCCTGCGCCCGTCGGGAGATAGTTTCCGATCGCCCGCCAGAACGGCGGCAACAGTTGCGACTGATACGCGCCGCCGGCCGACGGGTTGCCGAGGATCACGAAGATGATGACCGTCAACCCGATGCCGATCACGCCGAACAAGGTCTGCAACGCAATCGTCACCGTCGCGGCGGCAAGCGACACCAACACGCCGACCGCCGCGACCGGCCAGAAGTGGCCTCCCAACGCGTGCAGCACGGGTTCGGCGATGACCGCGCCGCCCAAACCGGACACCAACGCGTAGGGCACCGTGGCGCCGAGCCGCCACAGCGCCCGCGGAAACGTCGATGGCCGTGAGCCTTTCGCGACCCCCAGCATGGCTGCGAACAGATAGCCGCCGACCGCCCATCCGACGACGAGATAGAAGCCGCTCAACCCGCGCGCATCGCCGGGCTGCAACGGAACAATGTCGTCGAACCTCACTGTGCGCTGTTGCTTCTGAGCCGCCTTGGTGGCGAGTTCCTCGACCGCGGTGACCACTGCCGTCCCACCCCCGGATGCGACCGCAAGCGTGTCCTGGGTGCCCGACGGATTCACGACGTATGCCGCCGACTTCTCGCCCGTGCGTACCTCGTCGCGGGCGGCGTTCTCGTCGGTCGAGGTTTCGGCCGTCACCGGTTGGCCCGCGACCGCGTTGAGGTCGTCCACGACCTTCCGGGCGATCTGCGGCGGGGCGACGACGGTAACCGGGATGCGGTGTGGCGCAGGGGCGTGGAAGGCGCCGATGTAGGACAGGATGAACCCGAACTGCAGCAGCAGCACGCCCACACCGAGCAGAAGGGTTCGCGGCGCGATCGCATCCCGGAATCGGTCCTGCAGCGTTTCCGGCGCTTCGGGCGCCTCGTGCTTGTTCATCTACAGCTCGCCGGCCTCGACCGCCTCACGGGTGTGCTGCGCTGCGGCGATCTGTCGGGCGGAGAAGCCGATCCAAAACGCGGTGATCCCGACGATCACCGCGATACCGGCGACCCACAGCAGCGAGTACGTGTAGCCGTGTCCCAACGCGTCCAGCTGGGTGGGCGTCATGTCTTTGACCGGTCCGGTGGTACCGCCCAGATACAGCGTGCGCGATGTCTGAACGGCCTGGATGACGACTAGCACGACGGGCCCGCCGAGGTTCTGCACCATCAGCGTGATTGCCGACACCGGGCCGATTTCACGTGGACCGACCTCCGCCACCGCACACAGCGGCAGGATCACCGCGACCACGCCAATGCCGAAGCCGCCCACCACGATTGGCATGAACAGATCAGGAAAGTACGGGATGTTGCGGTCCAGCGTCGAGCCGTACAGCATGGCCGCCAAAACCAGCACACCGGCGCCGATCATCAACCATCGCGGCGCCACATGCGGTGCAAGCCGGGCGGCCAACAGACTTCCGAGCCCGAACGCAATCGCGAACGGGATGAAGCTGACGCCTGCACGCAATGCCGAGTAGCCGAGCACGTCCTGCACCAGCAGTCCGATCATCACGGTGACCGTCAGCAGCACCCCGCCTGCCAAGAACAGCGAGATGAACGTCATCACCCGGTTGCGGTTGTCGAACACCGAAAACGGCACCAGCGGGTTCTCGGCCGTGCGCTCGACGATGAGGAATGCGACGAAGAACACCACCGCGGCGATGCCGGCGCCGATCACCCACGGGTCCACCCAGGCTCGCGGCGGGCCCTGGGTGAACACCAGCACCGCAGCGGCACAGCCAAGGGTGGCCAGCAGCGCGCCGGTGATGTCGAGCTTCAACCGCTCGTGGTGCGTCTCGCCGATCCGATACACCGCAATCGTGATGATGACGATGCCGATCGGCACGTTGATCAGGAACGCCAGCCGCCACGAGATCACCGTCAGCGCGCCGCCCAGCACCAACCCGAGCACGGAGCCGACGCCCTGCATGGCCGCCGACACCGCCATCGCCCGGTTGCGGGCATGCCCGACGGCATACGTGGTCGCGATCAGAGCGAGGCCGGTCGGTGCGGCGACCGCCGCCCCGGTGCCCTGCACCGCGCGAGCGACGATCAGCGTGACGCCGTCGGTGGCCAGGCCGCACACCAACGACGCGATCGTGAACACGCCGACACCGGACAGGAACGCGCGCTTGTGGCCAATGGCATCACCAACGCGGCCGCCAAGCAGCAGCAGGCCACCGAAGGTCAGCACGTAGGCGGTGATGACCCAGCTCTTGGTGACGTCCGACAGATCCAGATCGGCCTGCATGCGCGGCAGCGCGACGATGACGATGGTGCCGTCGAGTGTCGACATCAGCTGCATGCCGGTGATCGCGATGATCGCGATGCCCAGCACCGACGACGACAACGGCTCGGCAGTGCGGTCCATCGACCCCCCCGAACCTCGCACCGCAGCCATGGCTCGCCAGCCTACCGAGCGGCCAGCGAGCTAACGCCAATGTCGAGCTAGAGCTCTCCGGCGTCGATCGCGTCCTTGACTTCCTGCGCGTGAGCCACCTGCGACGACGTGTATCCGATGAACAACGCGGCGCCGCCGACGATCACCGCGACCGCGGCCACCCACAGCAGGCCGTACGTGTAGCCCTGGTCGAGAGCGTGCAACTGCGCGCTGTCCATGTTCTTGACCGGGCCGGTCGTGCCACCCAGGTACAGCGTGCGCGACGTGATGACGGCCTGAATCACGGCCAGCACGACGGGCCCGCCGAGGTTCTGCAGCATCAACGCGATCGCCGACACCGGACCGATCTGGTCGAAGCCGACACCGGCGATCGCCGACACGGTCAGCGGCACGACGATCATGCCGATACCGAAGCCGCCGACGGTGATCGGGATGACCAGGTTCGGGAAGTACGGGATGCCGCCGTTGAGCGTCGAGCCGTAGATCATCGCGGCGAGCACCAGCACACCGCCGGCGATGACCAGCACACGCGGCGGGAACAGCGACACCAGATGCGAGGACAGCCCGAGCCCGATGCCGAGCGCGATGACGAACGGGATGAAGCCGATCCCGGCGCGTAACGCGCTGTAGCCCATGATGTCCTGCACATAGAGGCCGATCAGCACGGTCAGCGTGAACATCACGCCGCCGGCCAGGAATACGGCCGCAAATGTGGCGACCCGGTTGCGATCCTTGAACAGGTCGAACGGCATGACGGGGTTCTCGGCGGTGCGCTCGACGAACAGGAACGCGAACAGGAATATCGCGGCGGCGATGCCTGAACCGATCGTGATCGGTGAGAGCCAGCCCTGCTCGGGTCCCATGGAGAAGCCGAACACCGCGGCGGTGCAGCCGAGGGTGGCCAGGATGGCGCCCGTGGCGTCCAGCTTCAGCCGCTCGCGGTGGGTTTCCCGCAGCGTCGTGCGCGCGAGGTAAATCATCAGAATGCCGATCGGCACGTTCACCAGGAACGCCCACCGCCATGAGACCTCGGTCAGCGCGCCGCCAACCACCAGGCCCATCACCGAGCCGATGCCGGTCATCGCGGCGAACACGGCCGTCGCGGCGTTTCGCGCCGGGCCCTTGGGGAACGTCGTCGCGATCAGCGCCAGACCCGTCGGCGACGCGATCGCGGAGCCCACGCCCTGCAGGAGCCGGGCGGTGACCAACGTGGTCTCGTCCCACGCGATGCCGCACAGGATCGAAGCAATGGTGAACAGCGCGACACCGACGATGAAGGTGCGCTTGCGGCCGATGGTGTCGCCGAGACGCCCACCCAGCAGCATCAGCCCGCCGAACGTCAGAACGTAGGCGGTGATCACCCAGCTGCGCCCCGCGTCGGAAAGGCTCAGCTCGTCCTGAATCTTAGGAAGCGCAACGATCGCGACGGTGCTGTCCATGGTGGCGAGCAGCTGCATACCGCCGATGGCGATGACCGCGGCAAAGAAGCGCCGCGACGGCAGCCAAGCCGGGGACCTGCCAGTTCGCTCCAGTGCGGGGTGTTCGACCTGCACGGGTAGCGCTCGGTTTGCCCCGCCCTCGGCGTCACGATGCATCGCTGCGCGCTCTGCGTCATTGAGAGCCGTCATAGCGGGTTACCTTACAGTAATCTTAAGAATCCTTTAACCGCCGAAAGCCGCAACGGCCCCGATCACGATGATCGCGGGAGGTCGGACACCCTCTTCTCGAATGCGTTCCGGCGCGTCGGAAAGCGTTGCGCGCAATGTCCGCTGGGCGGTCGTGGTGCCGTGCTGAACCACCAGAACCGGTGTATCCGCAGGTCGACCGCCTTCCAGCAAGACTTTGGTGAACAGCTCGATGCGCTCGACGGCCATCAGCAACACGATCGTTCCCGACATCGCGGCCAGCGCATTCCAATTGACTAACGATTCGGGGTGCTCAGGCGCAACATGGCCGCTGACCACCACGAACTCGTGCGTGATGGCCCGATGTGTGACCGGAACGCCGGCCAATGCAGGAACTGCTATGGCACTCGTCACACCCGGCACAACTGTGACGGGAATTCCGGCGTCGGCGCACGCGATCACCTCTTCGTAACCGCGCGCGAACACGAACGGATCGCCGCCCTTGAGCCGCACGACGAACTTGCCCTGCTTGGCGCGGTCGATGAGGACCTCGTTGATCGCGTCCTGAGCCATGGCCCGGCCGTACGGGATCTTCGCGGCGTCGATGACCTCGACCTGGGGCGGCAGCTCGGCGAGAAGTTCCGGCGGCGCCAGCCGGTCGGCGACGACGACGTCGGCGTGTGCCAGCAGCCGCCTGCCGCGCACAGTGATCAGCTCAGGGTCGCCGGGGCCTCCGCCGACCAGCGCTACCCCGCCGTGAAGGACACCGGGGGCCTCTGCGGTGATCAGCCCCTGTTGCAAGGCCTCGTGGATCGCCGACCGGATTGCTGCCGACCGCCGATGGTCTCCTCCGGCGAGCACGCCGACGGACAGCCCCTCGTATTCGAACGACGCGGGTGTGACGGCGGTCCCTTCACGGGCGATGTCTGCGCGCACGCAGAAGATCTGCCTGCGCTCGGCTTCGGCAACAACGGCGGCGTTGACGTCCGGATCGTCGGTGGCCGCGATGGCATACCACGCGCCGTCGAGATCACCCTCCTGGAACTCCCTGAGTGTCAAGGTGATTCCGGTCATTCCTTCTACGGCCGGTGTCGCGGACCGCGTGATGACGTGCACATCGGCTCCGTTGGCGATCAGCAGCGGCAGGCGGCGCTGGGCCACGGTGCCGCCACCGACGACGACGACCTTCTTGCCGGCCAGGCGCAGGCCGACCAGATAGGCGTTCTCGGAACTCACCCGGCGAGCTTAGATGTTGCGGCTGCGGCCACGAAGCGGGTGATCGCTTGCGGGTTCGCGGCCGGGTGGGTGTGAAGATACGACGCGTGTACGCCGTCGTGCACGGCACCGTCCCTGACTGTGTCGACATCGGGTCCGCGGTACACCCACGCGGGCGGATAACCGTCGCTGAACGAGACTGCGGTGCGGTGGAATTCGTGGCCCATGACCCGGTCGCCGATCTGGTGCAGCGTCGAGTCGGCCACCGCGACGGCCTCGCGGTACCCCAGTGTGAGCCGCTCGGTGAATCGGGCGGAGCCCGACAGCGCGCCGCACATCGGGTGTCCGTCGAGCTCGTCCACCAGATAGGTCAATCCCGCGCATTCCGCGTGCACCGGCGCACCGGCGGCGGCCAATTCGCGAACCTGCTGGCGCACAACGTCATTAGCAGACAATTCGGTGGTGAACTGTTCAGGGAATCCGCCCGGTAGCACCAGAGCACGGGTGTCCTGCGGCAACGAGTCGGTCAACGGGTCGAATTCGACGACGTCGGCGCCCGCCGCGCGCAGCATTTCGCCGTGTTCGGTGTAGCCGAAACTGAATGCCTTGCCCGCCGCGAGCGCGACGGTCACTCTGGGGCCTACGGGTGCGGCCACGGCAGGATCCCACGCCGCGTCCGTCATATGGCTGGACGCGACCGCGGCCAGTCCGACGAGGTCGACGTGGCGGCCGATGAGGGCGGTCATCGCCTCGACGGCCACAGCCGCCTGCTTCCCGTGTTCCACGGCCGTGATCAAGCCGAGATGCCGCGACGGAACGCTTAATTCGTCGGATCGCGGAATCGCGCCGAAGACCGGAACCCCCGCATGCTCGCACGACTGCCGCAACACGTCTTCGTGGCGCGGTGAGCCGACACGGTTGAGGATCACTCCGGCGAGCCGCACCGACCTGTCGAATGTCGAAAAGCCGTGCAGCAGCGCGGCGATGCTGTGGCTCTGACCGCGGGCGTCGACGACGAGGATGACAGGCGCACCGAGCAGCGCGGCGACCTGAGCGGTCGAACCGTGCGCGACACCCGTCGTGTTCGCCTCGATGCGCCCGTCGAACAGGCCCATCACACCCTCGACGACGGCGATGTCGGCACCCGCGCTGCCGTGCCGGTACAGCGGCCCGACCAGCTGGTCGCCAACCAGTACCGGGTCGAGGTTTCGGCCGGGCCTGCGCGCGGCGAGCGCGTGGTAACCGGGGTCGATGAAGTCCGGTCCGACCTTGAACGGCGCCACCGCGCGGCCTGCTCGCCGCAGCGCACCCATCAAACCCGTTGCCACGGTGGTCTTTCCGCTGCCCGATGCGGGCGCGGCAACGACAATGGCCGGGACGCTCACCTCACCCCCTCTTTTCGCGAGCAGACGCAAAGTGCCCCAAAATAGCGGCGTGTCGGGGGCTTTTGCGTTCCCCAGCTGGCGCGTGGGCCCAGCTCGCGCTGGAAGTCACCACTCGATGCCCTTCTGGCCCTTGCGGCCGACGTCCATCGGGTGCTTGACCTTCGTCATCTCGGTCACGAGGTCGGCGGCGTCGAGCAACGGCTGCGGAGCGTCGCGTCCGGTGATGACGACATGCTGCGTGCCGGGCCGCGACGCCAGCGTCGCGATCACCTCGTCGACATCCACCCAGCCCCACTTCAGCGGGTAGGTGAACTCATCGAGCACATAGAAGTCGTGGCGCTGTTCGGCAAGCCGTCGGGTGACCTCAGCCCAGCCCTCGGCGGCGGCCGCCGCGTGGTCTTCATCGGTTCCGTGCTTGCGCGACCACGACCAGCCCGCACCCATCTTGTGCCACTCCACCGGCCCGCCGACGCCGTGCTCATCGTGCAGCCGGCCCAGTTCGTGGAATGCCGCCTCCTCGCCCACTTTCCACTTCGCGCTCTTCACGAACTGGAAGACGGCAACACTGAACCCCTGATTCCACGCCCGAAGTGCCATGCCGAATGCGGCTGTCGACTTGCCCTTTCCAGCGCCGGTATGCACCGCCAGCAGTGGAGCGTTTCGACGCGCGCGAGTGGTGAGCCCGTCGTCGGGGACGGTGAGCGGCTGGCCCTGTGGCATCGAATCCCTCCTATGCGGCGCTGCGTACGACGTCGGCGAGACTGTCGGCGCGCAGCTGCGCCAGCCGCACCGACGGCGCGCCGAGCTGGCCGGCGAGTTGTTCGGCCAAACCCAGTCGCACATGCGAGGTTTCGCAGTCCACCACGACGGCGGCCGCACCTTCGGCAACCAGCCGTGCGGCGGCAAGCCGCGTGCGGCCAAGCGGATCGGGTCCGCCAGTCGCCCGTCCGTCGGTCAGGACCACGACCAGAGTGCGGCGAGGACGATCACGGGCCTTTTCGCGCACCACGACGTCGCGGGCGGCCAGAAGGCCTTGCGCCAATGGGGTTTTGCCGCCGGTGTCGAAGCGGGCGAGCCGGCGGCTCGCGATGTGGACCGACGTCGTCGGCGGCAGGAGCAGCTTGGCGTCCTGCTGCCGGAACGTGATGACGGCCACCTTGTCGCGTCGCTCGTAGGCGTCGCGTAGCAGCGACATCGTCGCGCCGCTCACCGCCGCCATCCGGTCGCGTGCGGCCATCGAGCCCGACGCGTCCACCACGAAGATCACCAAATTGCCTTCGCGGCCTTCGCGAATCGCACCGCGGACATCTTCCGGCTGCGGGCGTGGACGCCCCGGCGCGCGCTGGCGCCCCGCGGCCGCCAGCAGCGTCCCGAATAGGTGCAGGCCGTGGCCGGTCTGCATGTCCTCGGTCGCCGATACCACCTTGCCAGTGCGGTTGCGTGCACGAGACCGCCGTCCCGGCGCGCCCTCCCCCACACCCGGCACCACCAGAGCCCTGGTGCGAAACACTGCCGACGGCGCGGCGCTTGGTCGTGTAGTCGAACTCGAATTGGATTGCGACACAGAGTTTTCAGATGCCGGAGCCGACTCCCCTCCGCCGGGCGGGTCGGGATCCGGCTCGGGCTCGGTCGCCGATTCGCCCGCTTGCGCCATCGCTTCGTCGAGCCGCTCAGGGTCCAGTCCTGGGTCGTCGAACGGGTCGCGGCGACGCCGGTGAGGCAGCCCGAGTTCGGCGGCCACCCGGATGTCCTCTTCACTCACCTCGTCATCGCCACGCCAGGCGGCGTGCGCGACGGCCGTGCGCGCGACCACCAGGTCGGCCCGCATCCCGTCGACGTCGAAGGCCGCACAGAGCGCCGCGATACGTCGTAATTCACTGTCGGGCAACGTGACCGAACTGATCGACGCCCGTGCCGCCGCTATTCGACGGGCCAGCTCGGCGTCCGCGTCGGCGTAGCGGGCGACGAACGCGACCGGATCGGATTCGAAGGCCATTCGCTGACGGATCACGTCAGCGCGGACGTCGACGTCACGAGACGCGCGCACGTCGATCGTGAGTCCGAACCGGTCCAGCAGCTGCGGCCGCAGCTCGCCTTCTTCTGGATTCATCGTGCCGATCAGCACGAATCGGGCCTCGTGGCTGTGCGAGACGCCGTCGCGTTCGACGTGCACCCGGCCCATCGCCGCGGCGTCCAGCAGCACGTCGACGAGGTGGTCGTGCAGCAGGTTGACCTCGTCCACGTACAGCACCCCGCCGTGAGCGCGCGCCATCAAGCCCGGTGAGAACGCGTGCTCGCCGTCGCGCAACACCTTCTGCAGATCCAACGACCCGACCACCCGGTCCTCCGTGGCGCCGATCGGCAGCTCGACCAGTTGACCGCCGCCGCCATCCGGAATCCGGGCCAGCACCTGCGCCAGACCGCGTACCGCCGTGGACTTCGCGGTGCCCTTCTCGCCGCGGATCAGCACGCCACCGATGTCGGGTCGGACCGCACACAACAACAGCGCCAGCCGAAGCCGGTCGTGTCCGACGATGGCGCTGAACGGGTAGATGGGCGTCACTGCTGCTCGGTTTCGTTGCGGATGCCCGCCTTCAGCATCGGCACATGCGGGATGCCGTCGTCGAGGAATTCCTCACCGTCGCGGACGAATCCGTGTTGGCGGTACATGTCCTCGAGATAGGTCTGGGAGTTGATACGGCACGGGTAGTCGCCGACTTCGGCAAGCGCGGCCTGCAGGAGCCGAGTCGTGTGGCCGTGGCCGCGTGCGGCCTTCTTGGTGCAGACCCGCCCGATGCGAAACCCCTTCTGCCCGCCGGGATGTTCCTCCATCAGCCGAAGCGTGGAGATGACCTCGCCGTCGGGTCCTTCGAGCCAGAAGTGGCGGGTTTCGGCGAGCAGGTCACGGCCGTCCAGTTCGGGATACGGAGTGGCCTGCTCGACGACGAACACCTCCACCCTCAGCTTGAGCAGTTCGTAGAGCGTCCTGGCGTCCAGATCCTGGGCCCAGCTGCGGCGTAGCGCGACCGTCATTCGGCAGCCACCATCACACCGTCGCCGCTATCGCGGGGTTGGTCCCGATCGAAGTTCCGGCCGGGGGCAGCCCGTTTGCGGGCTCGTCCAGCTTGAGCACCCTGGTACCCCACGACCACACCTCCTCGAACAACTCCGGCTCGTCGGACAGCGATGTGCCCAGCGAAGGCACCATCTCCTTGAGCTTCGGCAGCCAGGACCTATGACGATCCGAGAAGCACCGCTCGATCACGTCGAGCATGGCGGGAACGGCAGTCGACGCGCCCGGCGAAGCCCCGAGCAGTCCGGCGATGCTGCCGTCGGAGGCCGACAGCACGGCAGTGCCGAACTCGAGCACCCCGCCCTTGCCCTTGGCGCGGCGGATCACCTGCACCCGCTGCCCGGCCACGTCGAGTTCCCAATCGGAATCGACTGCGCTGGGGACGAATTCCCGAAGCGCGTCTACCCGGTCGGCATGGGACAACAGCAGCTGGGTGATCAGGTATTTGACCAGACCGGTCTGGCTCAGCCCTGCTCCGAGCACCGACAGCAGGTTGTCCGGTTTGACCGACAGCGGCAGATCGGTGATTTTGCCTTGCTTCAGGAATTTCGGCGACCAGCCGGCGAACGGGCCGAAGAGCAACCATAGCTTGCCGTTGATGACACGGATGTCCAAGTGCGGCATGCCCAGCGGCGGGGCACCCAGCGGCGGGGCACCGTAGACCTTGGCGTTGTGCCGGCGAGTCAGCTCCGCGCTGTCGGTGCGAAGGAATTGTCCGCTGACCGGAAACCCGCCGATCCCCTTGGCCTCTCGGATCCCCGCCTTCTGCAGCAGCGGCAGCGCGCCGCCTCCCGCGCCGACGAAGACGAACTTCGCGTTGAGCTTGCGGCTCGCACCGGTGCGCCGATTGAGGACCTTCAGCGTCCAGCTGCCGTCGGATTCCTTGTCGAGGTCGCGCACCTCGTGGCCGAACAGCGTGGTCATCCCCCGCTGCGCGGTGTAGCTGAAAAGCTGACACGACAGCGCGCCGAAGTCGACGTCGGTGCCGTCCTGGGTCCAGTTCAGGGCGACGGGCTCGGAATAGTCGCGCTTTTCGGCCATCAGCGGAAGCCGTCGGGCGAACTCGTCCTTGTCGTCGATGAGCTCCGATGTCGCAAACAGCGGATTCCCCACCAGCGCCTCGTGGCGGCGCCGCAAGTAATCGACGTTGGCGGCGCCGTGAACGAAGCTGACGTGCGGGACCGGGTTGAGGAAGCCGCGCACGTCCGGCAGCACGCCGTTGTCCACCGCATACGCCCAGAACTGCCGTGTCACCTGGAACTGCTCGTTGACGAGGACCGCTTTGCCTATGTCGATCGAACCGTCGGGCCGCTCCGGTGTGTAGTTCAGTTCGCATAGCGCCGAATGCCCGGTGCCGGCGTTGTTCCACGGATCGCTGCTCTCGGCGGCAGCGCCGTCGAGGCGCTCGACCAGTGTGATCGACCAATCCGGCTCGAGCAGCCGCAGCAGCGCGCCAAGGGTGGCGCTCATGATGCCCGCGCCGACCAGCACGACGTCTACTTTTTCGGCCTTCGGGTCAGACACCGAATCGTTGATCCTTCGCGGTCGCGGTCCGCTGTCACGGCTTATCGCCGTTCAGGTTATCCGCCGTGGTCTACGTCCGCGGGTCCAGGCCGGACGCAAACCGCGATTAAGGTAGCTGTCGTGCCTGCATGGGAGCCCGATGTGCTGCCTGGTTACTGGCAGCAGACGTTCGACCTCGGACCGGATCCCGACGGAGAAGGTGGTCTCGTCGCGACCCTGGTGCGGCGGGGCGAGCCCGACCCGTCGGCGACCCACGCCGTCCTCCTCGTGCACGGCTTCACCGACTACTTCTTCAACACCGAACTCGCCGACCACTTCGCCGGCCGCGGCTTCGCGTTCTACGCACTCGACCAACACAAATGCGGGCGCTCATGGCGGGAAGGCCAGACGCCGCACTTCACCACCGACCTCGCCCGCTACGACTCCGAGCTCGAGCGGGCGCTGGACGTCATCGCGGCCGAGTGTGCGTCGAGCGTGCTGATCTACGGGCACTCCACCGGCGGTCTGATCGTCCCGCTCTGGCTCGACCGTCTGCGCCGCCGCGGCGAGACCGCGAAACGCCGCATCACGGGATTGGTGCTCAACAGCCCGTGGCTCGATCTGCAGGGACCGGCGATCCTGCGCGCAGCCCCTACCCGCGCGGCCATCGGCGCGATATCGCGCGTCCGGAAGAAACGGGTTCTGCGGCCGCCCGCTGAGGGCGGATACGGCGCCACCTTGCACAAGGAGTACGGCGGCGAGTTCGACTACAACCTGGCTTGGAAGCCGATCGGCGGGTTCCCGGTCACGTTCGGCTGGCTGCATGCCGTCCGCCGTGCTCAGGTCAAGCTGCACCGCGGGCTGGACGTCGGCGTGCCGAATCTCATCCTGCGCTCGGACCGTAGTGTGCGGGAAGTCAACGACCCCGACGTCATCCAGCGGGGCGACGCGGTCCTCGACGTCAAGCAGATCGCCCGCTGGGCGGGGTGCATCGGCCATCGCACCACTGTCGTGCCGATCGCCGACGCCAAGCATGACGTCTTCTTGTCCGTAGCTGAATCCCGCCAAGCCGCCTACCGCGAACTGGACCATTGGCTTGACTGGTATCTGGCCGAAACATCAGGCACGGCAACGCGATCCGAACGGGGTTAGAGTATGGCGCACTTCGACATTGCGATCATCGGTACCGGTTCGGGCAACACGATCCTCGACGAGCGTTACGTCGACAAGCGCGTGGCGATATGTGAGCAGGGCGTGTTCGGCGGGACATGTCTGAACGTGGGCTGCATCCCGACCAAGATGTTCGTCTACGCCGCCGAAGTCGCCCAAAGTGTCCGCGATTCAGCGCGATACGGGGTCGACGCCCACATCGACGGCGTGCGGTGGGGCGACATCGTCTCACGGGTTTTCGGCCGGATCGACCCGCTTGCGCTCGGCGGCGAGAACTATCGACGCTCTTCCCCCAACGTGGAGGTGTTCGCCAGTCACACCCGTTTCCGGCCGACACTGGACGACGGCCGATACCGGTTGCGCACCGATGACGGGGACGAACTCACCGCTGATCAGGTGGTGATCGCGGCCGGTTCGCGGGCTGTGGTTCCCGACGCGATCACCGAATGCGGCGTGCCCTATCACACCAGTGACACCATCATGCGTATCGCCGACGTGCCCGAGCACCTCATCATCGTCGGCGGCGGATTCGTGGCATGCGAGTTCGCCCATATCTTTTCGTCGCTGGGTAGCCGTGTCACGCTGCTGATCCGGGGCAGCACGCTGTTGCGCGGACACGACGACGACATCACGATGCGGTTCACCGACGTCGCGGGAAAAAAGTGGGAGATCCGCAGCCACCACGAGGTGGTCGACGCACGCGAAGTTGGCGGCGGCGTCGAGATACGTTGCGACGACGGTTCGATATTGCGCGGCGATGCGCTTCTCGTCGCCACCGGCCGGGTTCCCAACGGCGATCTGCTCGATGCCGAACAGGCCGGCGTCAAGGTGACCGCACATGGTCAGGTCGTCGTCGACCAATACCAACGCACCTCTGCGCGGGGCATTTTCGCGCTCGGCGACGTGTCGTCGGACTATCAGCTCAAACACGTCGCCAACCATGAGGCACGTGTGGTGAAGCACAACCTGCTCCAGGATTGGGACGACACGGACGCGCTGATGCCGTCCAACCACCGGTACGTACCGTCGGCGGTGTTCACCGAGCCGCAGATCGCCAGCGTCGGGCTCACCGAAAACCAGGCCCGCTCACAGGGTTTCAACGTCAAGGTCAAGGTTCAGGATTTCAGCGACGTCGCATACGGGTGGGCGATGGAGGACACCACGGGCATCGCGAAGATCGTCGTCGACGACGACACCGGGCTGATCCTGGGCGCGCACATCATGGGCCATCAGGCCTCGTCGCTGATTCAGCCGCTCATCCAGGCGATGAGTTTCGATCTGCCCGCCCAGGATATGGCCCGCGGTCAGTACTGGATTCATCCCGCGCTACCCGAGGTGGTCGAGAACGCGTTGCTGGCGCTGTGCGGCGAGCCGCCGTGGCCGCCGTCGCGCAGGCATTAACCTTCTGGCGCCCAGCGCTTCTCGACCTGCCCGAGGCGCCACACCGCCATGGCGATCAACCAGGCGGCGATGAACAGCCCGACGATCATGAACCCGACGAACTGCAGGTTCGCCGATCCGATCGCGGCCAGCGGTCCCGACTCGACGCCGAGGCGGTCGGCCAGCAGCCCTGCCAGCACGATCACGCCGATGACCAGCGCGACGACCACCGACAACACCGTGACGGTCAGGTTGTAGTACACCTTGCGGACAGGCTTGAGGAACGCCCAGCCGTATGCCTTCGACATCAGGATGCCGTCGGCCGCGTCGAACAGACTCATCCCGGCGGCGAACAGCACGGGCAACACCAGGATGGCGTACCAGGGCAGCGTGAACGCCGCCGTCCCCGCGGCCAGCACCAACAGTGCCACCTGCGTGGCGGTATCGAAGCCAAGCCCCATCAGCAGGCCGACGGGGTAGAGATGCCAGGGCTTGCTCACCCTGCGCATGAGCCTGGCGAAGAGCCGCGCCAAAAAGCCGCGGTTCTCGAGTTGCCGTTCGAGCTCCGCCTCATCGAACTCGCCGGTGCGCATCCGGCGGAAAACCTTGGCGATGCCCACCGCCGCGAACAGGTTCGACAGCCCGATGAGGATGAGGAAGGTACCCGCGACCAGAGAGCCCACCAGTCCGAGCGTCTGCAACAGCGGCGAGCCCTGGTCCTGCACCGGTCCGACGATCGCGCGCACGCCGATCGCCAGCAGGAACGCCAGCCCGAACACGACGCTGGAATGACCGAGCGAGAACCAGAAGCCGGCGGACAGCGAACGCGTGCCCTCCCCGACCAGCTTGCGGGTGGTGTTGTCGATCACCGCGATGTGGTCGGCGTCGAACGCGTGCCGCACGCCGAGCAGGTAAGCGGTGACGCCCAGTCCGACGCCGAAGACGCCTGCCGATCCGAGCGTGATGTGCTGCGGCGCGACCCCGAACACCAGCACTCCCCAGCCGAATATGTGGAGCGCCAGGACGATTCCGCCCATCGCGGCGATTGCCGTCCACTCAGTCCTGTCGAGCTTTTTGGTTACCGTTCCTTCGGGCTGCTCGACGACAGTCATAACCCGACCCTATGGCCGACGGTCTTATCTGTCTAGGTGGACAGATGTTCAGGTGTGTCCCGCGGCGTGCTACGGGCGGATTCTCGCGTTCGCCGGGTCGTACAGCGGCTTCAACGACACCGAGATCGGATACAGCTGGCCGCCGACATTGACCTCGTAGTTGCCGGCGTTGACCCAGTCGGCGTTGATCACCGCGCCGTCGGAAGCCCTCACGTACGCAAGGCCGACGCACGACCCGATCGTCTCGCCCCACGCGGCCGACGTCACCTGCCCGGCAACGGCGCCGTCGCGAAGAATCAGCTCGCCGCCCCACAGCATGGCGTCCGGGGTGTCGACCTTGAAGCCGACAAGCTTGCGGCGCGGTCCTTCTGCCTTGGCCTTCTCGACGGCTTCGCGGCCGAGGAACGCTATGTCGGTCTTCAGCTTGCATGCGAACAGCAGACCGGCTTCGACGGGGTTCTCGCTCGGGGTCAATTCCCGCCCGAACGCCCGGTAGCCTTTCTCCAGCCGCAGCGACTCGATCGCGTAGTAGCCGCCGCGGCGCATTCCGAATTGAGCTCCGGCCGCCATCAGATCCTCGTAGACGCCGACCGCGAACTCGGCGGGAACGTAGAGTTCCCAGCCCAGTTCGCCGACGTAGGTGATTCGTGTGGCGCGCACTGTCGCATAACCAAGCGAAATCTGCTGGCTTGTGGCGAAGGGAAACGCCGCGTCGGAGAGGTCTGCCGACGTCAAAGCAGTGAGCAGGTCTCGTGACTTCGGACCCATCACACCGAACACCGCGTAGGCGGATGTCACGTCGACGAGCGTGGCGTGCGCACCGGAGGGCAGGTTCTTTCGGATGTGGTCCTTGTCGCGTTCGGTGGTGGCCGCGCTACTGACGATGAGGAATTCCTCTGGGCCCGTGCGGGTTACGGTCACATCGGACTCGTAGGTGCCGCGCTCGTTGAGCATCCCGGTGTACACCGACTTGCCGACGCCGACGCCGACGTCCGCGCTGCACAGCCACTGCAGCGCGGCCTCGGCATCCGGACCGACCATGAGGTACTTGGAAAACGACGTCTGGTCGAACACGGTGACGTTGTTCCGGGTGGTGGCCTGTTCGGCCGCCGACCATTCGAGCCAGTTCGGCTTGCCCCACGTGTATTGGATCGTCGGCTGCACGCCTTCGGGAGCGAAGAAGTTGGCGCGCTCCCAACCCATCTTGCTGCCGAAGTTCGCTCCGGCGGCTTGTATCAAGTGATGCACCGGGGAGCGCCGAAACGGTCTTGCAGACTCCATTTCCCGATTGGGCCACGGTATTTCGTAGTGCAGCCCGAGCACCTCGGCAACGCGGTCGTGCAGCCAGCGGTTGTTACCGTTGAACGGCGCGAAGCGGCGGATGTCCACTGAAGTCAGGTCCGTGGTCGGCGCGCCGTTGACGATCCACTCCGCCAGTGCACGGCCTGCGCCGCCAGCCGTGGCGATGCCGACCGAGTTGAAACCCGCGCCGACGAAGAAGTTCACGAGTTCGGGCGCCTCGCCGAGGATGAATTGATTGTCGGGTGTGAAGCTCTCCGGTCCGTTATAGAACTTCTTGATGCCGGTCGCCTCGAGCGCCGGAATGCGGAGTAGCGCGTTGTTCATCAGGATTTCGAAGTGTTCCCAATCCTCTTCTAGCAGCTGGAATTCGAACGGATAGGGAATCTTGTCCGGTGCCACCCACGGCTTGGCTTCCGGCTCGAACCCCCCGATCACCAGCCCGCCGACCTCTTCTTTGAAGTACGTGTAGCCGTCCGGGTCGCGCAGGATGGGAAGATCGGGATGCACACCGTCGATCGCGTCGCTGACGACGTAGAAGTGTTCGGCCGAGTGCAGCGGGACGTTGACACCCGCCATCGCCCCCACGTGTTTCGCCCACTGCCCGGCGCAGTTGACGACGAATTCGGCTTCGATGTCTCCGGCATCGGTTCGCACGCCGGCAACCCGGCCTGCGACCGCGGAAACGCCGAGCACCCGAACCTTTTCGATGATCTGCGCACCGCGGATCCGCGCACCCTTGGCAAGCGCGAACGTCAGATCGGTCGGGTTGGCCTTGCCGTCGCCGGGCAGCCAGATGGCGCCGACCAGATCGTCGACACGCATCACCGGGTAATGCTCGAGCGCCTGTTCGGGTGTCAGTAGCGCGCATTCCATGTTGAAAGCCGCAGCGTTGGCGGCCGTACGGCGCAGCTGGATCATGCGGTCCTCGGTCCGCGCGACCGTCACTCCCCCGCATTGCTTGTAGCCCGCGGACAGGCCGGTCTCGCGTTCTAGTTCTGCGTATAGCTGCGTCGAGTACTGCACCAGCCGCGTCGCACTCTCCGACGCCCGCAGTTGGCCGACCAGTCCGGCAGCGTGCCACGTTGTGCCGCAGGACAACTGGCCCTGTTCGAGCACTACGACGTCGGTGAAGCCGAACTTGGTCAGGTGGTAGGCGACGCTGGTGCCGATGACGCCGCCGCCGATGATGACGACGCGGGCGCGGTCGGGAAGCGATTTCGTGGCCATTGGTTCCTTACGTCAGTCAGTGGCGTGAATATCGTCGAGCAGCTGAGCGAAGTGCGGGCCTTTGAATTCGGCGATCGCGGCCTCGTAGCGTTCCATCGCCCAGCCCCAGAAGTCGAAATCCAGCGGGCTGGAGGCGCTTTGGATGCAACCCCACAATGTCCACCCGTACTTGGCGACGATGCCCTGAAGGTGTGCCCTTGCGGTCTTGTGGCGCTGGGCTCGTCCGTAGTAGCTCGTCACGAGTTCTTCGAGTTGCTCGGTGGTCAGACCGCATTCACTCCAGATGTTGCCGAGCTCGAAGCAGGGATCGTTGTTGCCGGAGTATTCGTAATCGATGATCCACACCCGTTCGCCGTCTTCGATGAAATTCTCGGCCAGCAGATCGTTGTTGCACGGCACGGTGGTCCGGTCGGTTTGGGTGAGCGCCTTCTCGATCCGGGAGAATGTGTCCGCGTAGTCGAGGTAGTCGTGCGGGATCTTGAAGCTGTTGTCAGTGGCCGTCTTCAGGTATGCGGGCTGGCGTTCGAACATGTCGAATCGGCCGCGAAAGCGCGGCCCTGAATGCAACGCCCGGCAGCCCGCAGCCACCTTCGCGACCACTTCTGGCCGCTGAAAATCGTCGTTGCACAGCGTCTTTCCGTTGAGGTAGCCGAGCAGAAGGATGCCAAGATCTGGTCGATAGTCGATCACGGGCGCACCGACGCCTGCCTGTTCGGCGGCTTTGGTGTTGTAGCACTCAACGTCGCGATCAATGCCAAGGAAGTTGCGGCTGGTGTCGGTGCAGCGGGCAACGTAGACACCGTCGGGCGTGGTGACCTTGACATTTCGATTGGTCAGGCCGCCGGATAGTTCCTCCAGTTGCCGCGGCCGGCCCGCTACGGCCGGAATCTCCTCCAGCAGTGCGTCGAGCTGGGCGTCGGTAAGCGGAAACGGCATCGAGTTCACTCTAAACCGGCGGCCACTAAAGGTCTAGACTATTGCGATGCGCGCACGCGATGTGATCGACACATGGTTACGCAGCCATCAGCCGGCCGTCATATTCGACTTCAACGGCACCCTCTCCGATGACGAGCACATCCTGTTCGACATCTTCAGCGAGCTCTTCCGCGTTCACCTCGCATGGAACATGACTTTCGAGGATTACCGCAAGGATCTGCTCGGCCGCAGCGACCGCGAGATCATCGAGCATGCCGTGACCCTGCACGGGCAGGGAACCCAACACGAGGTCACCGAACTGCTGCGCTTTCGTCAGGGTGTGTACAAACAGCGCGTAGCCGACAGGTCGCCGATCGCCGGCGCGACTTTGGGCTTGGTTAAGCTCTTGGCAGACAACGAGATTCCCGTTGCGATCGTCACCGGCGCCCAGCGCGACGACGTCATGGCCGTGTTGGAGTCCAGCCCGGTCGGCGCGCTGGTCGGCATCGTGGTCGCTGAGGAGGACGTCGTGAACGGGAAGCCGCATCCTGAGGGTTTCCTCGAAGCGGCCCGGCTGCTCAACCGCCAACCCGGTGACGTGCTGGTCTTCGAAGACTCAGTGCCCGGAGTAGGCGCCGCGCTGCGGGCCGGCATGCACTGCATCGCTGTCGGCGGCCCCGAATCCAGCGCGCAGCTCAGAGCCATCGCCCCGACCGTCGTGCCCGAGTTGTCGGCCGAACTGCTTTCCGATGCGCTTACCGGCTGGCGTCGCGCGCGGGCGCAGGACCGTCGGCCCGCGACGTGATGCGGATCCGCGCGCGGTCCGAGCGGTGATAGTCACGCGAGAATTCCACCGCCACCCCGTTTTCGGTGTAGGACGTCCGCGTGATCAGCAGCAATGGACTGCCCGCCTCCACTCGGAGAATGCCGGCTTGCTCTTCGGTCGCGACGGTGGCCTCGATCTCTTCGTCGGCGGAATAGGGTGACGCGTCGTACTCGCGCATGAGCGCGTACAACGAGCCGGTCAGATCCGCCGTCCGCAACCCGGGAAAGATCGCGGCAGGCAGGTATGCCTCCTCGAGGACGATCGGTTCACCGTTGGCGGAACGGGCGCGCAGGATCTCGTGTACCTGGTCGGCCCGCTTTAGCCCGAGCGCGTCGCGAACGTCGGCAGCGGGGCGGTGAGTGGTGGCGCGCAGAACCTCGGCACCGGCCTCCACGTGGATTCTGCGCATCTGCTCGGTAAAGCCCGGCAGGCTGGCATGGTCGAATTCGAAGCGCGGCGCCGCGACGAAGTTGCCTCCGAAACGCCCCCGCCGGCGGTCGATCAGGCCTTTGGCCTCGATGGAGCTCAGGGCTTGGCGCAACGTCATCCGGCTGACGCCCAGCGCATTGGCGATCTCGATCTCGGACGGCAGTTTGTCACCCGGACGCAGGGTGCGGGAGGTGATGAGCCGCTCCAGCCACCCGGCGATACGCATATGCGCCGGCAGATCTGAGGCGCCACCCAGGTTCGGAAGGTCCGCGAGCAGCGGATCATCCATTGTCAATATGCGAGGCGCGCCCATCAGCCGTGCCGCGCACCGATCCAGTGCAGCAGGTCGTGCACGATCTCGTCTTCAAGCCGGTAGCTGACCGCCCGGCCAACCCTTGTCGAACTCACCCACCCCTGCTGCCGAAGCACGCGAAGTGCCTGAGAGACGGCGTTTTCCGACCGCCCAAGCGCGGCCGCGAGATCGCCGACGCAGATTCCGGGCGCACGATGCAGGCTGAGCAGGATTTCCAGACGGTGCGGATCGGACAACAGGTCGAAGCGTCGCGCCCATCCGGTGGTGTCGACGTCGGCGAGCGCCGACGACGCGCGTCGCACTACCGCCTGGTCACCGGGTTCCGCCACCCAACAAGGCTAATCCCTCGACCGAACCAGACGGTGTGACCACGAGCAGCATCCGTCGCCCCGATGGAACAGGTGGCCCTACCCAACAGCCGGCCGCCGACTCCTTGGCTATTCGGGCTGGTTCAGCTCCAGCAAGTTGCCGAACGGATCGTGCAGGAAGGCCTGGTGTCCGGCGCCTGCGATGAGCGGAGCCCGGTGCACCTCGACACCCTGCTCCAGCAGGTCGGTCACGGCGGCGTCAATGTCGTCGACTTGGATTGCGAAGTGGTTCGCTGCGGGCGGCGGGGTGTCGGACTCCATCAGATGCACCTGCTGGCCGCCGGCGTTGAGCCAGTACCCTCGGCCGAGATCCGGGCGCGGCAGCTGCGTCATGCCGAGAACGTCTCGATAGAACTCGAGACCCTTCTGCGCGTCGGCGACGCAGATGGCGACATGGTGTACACCGGATGGCTTCATCACTCGATTCTGCGCCTTGGTCTGCCTTCCCGGGTGGCGTTCAGGATCGGCAGGCGCCGTCGTTCAGTCCAGGAAACCGTGCAGCAGCGCTGACGATCCAGCGACGTGCGCCTGCATCGCCGTCGCGGCGCCCTCACCGTCGCCGGCCAGGATTGCCAAGACGATCGCCTCGTGCTGCTCATCGGAGTGGGCGATGTTGCGCGGCAGCAACGGAATCTGGTCCAGCAGCGCGTTGAGTCGCATCCGGTTCTCGGCCACCAACGGCACCAGCGACGGCGATCCCGCCGCCTCCGCGATCGCAAGGTGCAGTCTCGAATCCAGCCGCCGGTAGTCGTCCGGTTGCGCGCCGCGAACGTCCGTCAGGCGCGACCACAGCATTTCTCGCTCCGCAGCGGTCAGCGTGCGGTTCGCCGCCATTCGGGCAGCGCCCACCTCCAAGATCTCGCGCAACCGCAACGCGTCGTCGATATCCGCACGGGTCACACCGGCGCTGTCACCGGTATGCCGCGGTAGTTCGTCGGCAAGGAACGTGCCGCCGTAGCGGCCACGCCGTGACACCAGATATCCGGCGTCGGCCAGCGACTTGATCGCCTCCCGCACGGTGTCACGGCTGACGCCGAGCCGGGCGGCGAGTTCCCTTTCGGGCGGAAGGGATTCGCCGGGCTGCAGAACACCGAGCCGGATAGTCTGCAGCAGCCGCTCGACAGTGTCTTCGAACGCGTTCCCGGGCCGCACTGGGCGCAGCAGTGCGTCGCTAGCCAGTGGGACGTCCGGGTCGGCAGACATGGTCTACATCGGGGTCACGTAATGGCCGCTGATGCCGCCGTCGACCAGGAAGGTCGAGCCGGTGATGAACGACGCGTCGTCGCTCGCCAAGAACGCCACCGCCGCTGCCAGTTCCTCCGGTTCGGCGAATCGGCCCATCGGGACGTGCACCAGCCGCCGCGCCGCTCGCTCGGGATCCTTGGCGAACAGCTCCTGCAGCAGTGGCGTGTTCACCGGCCCGGGACACAGCGCGTTGACCCGAATCCCGCTGCGCGCGTATTGAATTCCAAGCTCCCGCGACATGGCCAGCACGCCGCCCTTGGAGGCAGTGTAGGAGATCTGCGACGTCGCCGATCCCATCACCGCCACGAACGAGGCGGTGTTGATGATCGAGCCCTTCTTGGCAGGCACCATGTGCCGCAGCGCGGCCCGGCATGACAGGTACACCGATTTGAGGTTGATGTCTTGCACCTTCTGCCACGCCGGCAGTTCGGTCGTTTCGATCACGTCGTCGTCGGGCGGGGAGATACCGGCGTTGTTGAACGCGATGTCCACCGACCCGTACGTATCAGCCGCAGTGTCGAAAAGGTTGTCAACGGCCGCCTCGTCTGAAACATCAACGGGCACAAACAATCCGTCCAGTTCGTCGGCGGCGGCCTTGCCAGCCGTCGGATCGATGTCGCCGACGACGATCGTCGCGCCCTCGGCGTGCATGCGCCGTCCGGTGGCCAGTCCGATTCCTCCGGCGCCGCCGGTGATCACCGCGACCTTGCCGGCCAGTCGTTGCGTCAAATCCATCAGGCTTCTCCGATCGCGAAAAAGACGTTCTTGGTTTCTGTGAAGGACAGCGGTGCGTCGGGGCCCAGCTCACGGCCGAGTCCCGACTGTTTGAAACCGCCGAACGGTGTGTTGTACCGCACCGATGAGTGCGAATTCACCGAGAGGTTGCCGGATTCCACGGCACGTGAAACGCGCAGTGCCCGCGACAGATTGTCCGTCCAGATGGATCCGGATAGGCCATACGGCGTGTCGTTGGCGAGGGCGATGGCGTCGGCTTCGTCGTCGAACGGCAGTACCGTGACCACCGGCCCGAAGATCTCTTCGGTCACGGTGCGGTCGTCGCGCCGCGGGGTCAGCACCGTCGGCGGGAACCAGTAGCCCGGACCGGACGGCGCATCACCGCGGAATGCGACCGGTGCGTCGTCAGGCACATACGACGCGACGGTGTTCCAGTGCGTCTTCGACACCAACGGACCCATTTCGGTGTCCGTGGAGCGGGGATCACCGACGACGACACCCTTGACGGCGGGTTCCAGCAATTCCATGAACCGGTCGTAAACGCTGCGCTGCACCAGGATTCGGCTACGGGCGCAGCAGTCCTGGCCGGCGTTGTCGAACACTCCGTACGGTGCGGTCGCGGCGGCCTTCTCCAGGTCGCAGTCGTCGAACACGATGTTGGCGCTCTTGCCGCCCAATTCGAGAGTGACCCGCTTGACCTGCTCAGCGGCACCCGCCATCACCCGCGTGCCGATTTCTGTCGAGCCGGTGAACACGATCTTGCGGACATCGGGATGGGTGACGAACCGCTCCCCCACCACCGAACCCTTGCCGGGCAGCACTTGAAAGAGGTCGGCGGGAAGCCCGGCCTCGACCGCGAGCTCACCCAGCCGGATGGTGGTCAGCGGTGTCCACTCCGCGGGTTTGACCAGCACGGCGTTTCCAGCGGCAAGCGCCGGCGCGAATCCCCACGCAGCGATCGTCATCGGGAAGTTCCACGGGGTGATCACACCGACAACACCGAGCGGCTCGTTGAACGTGACGTCCAGTCCACCCGCTACCGGAATCTGCTTGCCCGACAAGCGTTCTGGGGTCGCGGCGTAGTACTGCAGCACATCGCGGACGTGTCCGGCCTCCCATGTCGCGTTGCCGATCGGGTGTCCGGAGTTGGCGACCTCCAGTTGCGCCAACTCGTCGACGTGGGCATCCACTGCCGCGGCGAAGGCGCGCAGCGCGGCCGCCTGCTCGGCCGGTGCCAGTCGCGCCCAGTCCCGCTGCGCGACTTTGGCGCGGGCTACGGCGTCGTCGACACCCGCCTCGTCGGTGTGCTCGACAGTGCGCAGCACTTCCTCGGTGGCGGGGTTGATGACGTCACTGGTGGTCAAGCGTCTACCCTTTCTTTCGCATAGGCGGCCGCCGCCTCCACCACGGCAGCGAATAGCCGCAGATCGTCCAGCCGTTCCTCGGGGTGCCACTGCACCGCCAAAACGAAGTGCTCCCCGGGGATTTCGACGGCCTCGATCACGCCATCCGAATCTGAGGCGCTGATGATAAGGCCCTCTCCGAGGCGGTCGATGGCCTGGTGGTGATAGCACTGGGCGTCCGACGATTCGCCGATCAACGCTGCCAGCCTCGTGCCGGGCACGGTACGCACCGCGGACGTGGCGAACACCGCGTTGCCCTGCTGGTGATGGGTGTGGCCGATCACGTCCGGCAGGTGCTGGTGCAGTGTGCCCCCGAGGGCCACATTGATCACCTGGGCGCCGCGGCAGATCCCGAGTACCGGCATGCCGCGGTGGATCGCGCCGTTGACCAACGCGAACTCGAAAGCATCCCGCTGACGGTTGTCCGCGATGGCTTCGTCGGTCGCCGGGTGCGGTTGCTGTCCATACGATCCCGGGTCGACATCGCGCCCACCGGTGATGATCAGGCCGTCCAGGCCGTCAAGCACTCGAGAGGCGATGTCGTCGTCGACGGGTTGGGGCGGCAGCAGCGACGCTATTCCTCCGGCGAGGTTGACGCCCTCGATATAGATGGCCGGCAGGAAGCTCGCGCGCACGTCCCAGACCCCGGTCTGCGCCTGCTGCAGATACGTGGTGAGGCCGAGTACCGGTCGGCGAGCAGACGCAAAAGACCCCGACACGCCGGAGATTTGGGCACCTTTGCGTCTGCTCGCCATAGAACTAGAGCCGCTCAAAGCCACGCACCCTTTCCCAATCCGTCACCGCAGAGTTGAACGCGGCCAGCTCCACCCGCGCGTTGTTCAGATAGTGCTCGACGACGTCGTCGCCGAACGCCTCACGCGCCACCTCGGACTTACCGAACAGCGCCGCCGCCTCGCCGAGCGTGGTCGGCAGCCGTTCGGCTCCACTGGTATAGGCGTTGCCCTCCAACGCTTCCGGCAACTCCAGCTCACGTTCGATGCCATACAGACCACCGGCGATCAGTGCCGACACGGCGAGGTACTGGTTGACGTCTCCGCCGGGCGCGCGGCATTCCATCCGCATGCCATGCCCATGGCCGACCACTCGCAGTGCGCACGTGCGATTGTCCATACCCCATGCGATCGCCGTTGGCGCGAAGCTTCCCTCGACAAAGCGCTTGTAGGAGTTGATGTTCGGCGCATAGAGCAGCGTCAGCTCGCGCAGGGTGGCGAGTTGGCCCGCGATGAAGCTACGGAACATCGGCGACATGCCGAGCTCGTCCTCGGCATCGGCGAACACCGCGGCACCGTCGTCGCCGCGCAACGAGATGTGAATGTGACAGCTATTGCCTTCGCGCTCATCGAATTTCGCCATGAACGTGAGGCTCTTGCCGTGCTGGTCGGCGATCTCCTTGGCGCCGTTCTTGTAGATGGTGTGGTTGTCGCAGGTGACGCGCGCGTGGTCGTACCGGAACGCGATCTCCTGTTGGCCGAGATTGCACTCGCCCTTCACGCCTTCGCAGTACATGCCCGCGCCGTCCATCCCGAGCCGAATGTCGCGCAGCAGCGGCTCCATCCGGGTCGACGCGTGCATCGCGTAGTCGACGTTGTAGTCGGTGGCGGCCGCCAGCCCGCGGTACCCGGCCGCCCAAGCTTCCCGAAATCCGGTGTCGAACACCATGAACTCCAGCTCGGTGCCGACATAGGGCACCAGGCCGCGCTCGGCGAGACGATCGATCTGACGGTTGAGGATGCTGCGCGGGGCCTGGGTCACCGGGTTGCCGTCGGTCCACGACAGATCGGCCATCACCATCGCGGTGCCGGGCAACCACGGGATGAGCCGCAGCGTGGAGAAATCGGGTGTCATGACCATGTCGCCGTAACCGGTCTCCCAACTCGAGATGGCATACCCGTCGACCGTGTTCATGTCGACGTCGACGGCCAGCAGGTAGTTGCAACACTCGGCGCCGTGCGCGGCGACGTCCTCGACGAACAACCGCGCCGACACCCGCTTGCCGGTCAGCCGGCCCTGCATGTCGCAGAACGCGACGATCACGGTGTCGATGTCGCCGGCGGCCACCAGCCCTTCGAGGTCGGCCTGCGACAACATGCCAGTTGGTGGGCTCATTTGCGACACACCAGACCTTCCTTTACAAGTGGCAGATGACGAGCAGTCAACCATTGAAGTTTGCCAGCCAGGCGTTCACCCAGATATTTGACAAAACTGTCACGTTCAAAGGTAGGACACCAGACCAATAGCGATCTATTGTCCCTATGCAGCCACCGCTCGTCCACACAGCGTTGACAGCCCACGAAGGAGAGCCGCCATGCCAGAGGGCCACGAACAACTCGAGGACCACGAACTTCACAACGAGGACGAGAAGCACCTCGCCCGGCTGGGCTACGTGCAAGAGCTCCAGCGGTCCTGGTCGGGCTTCTCGAACTTCGCGATCTCGTTTTCGATCATCTCGATCCTCGCGGGCTGCTTCACCTCCTTCGGACTCGGCTGGAACAACGGGGGGCCGGCTGCGATCGCGTGGGGCTGGCCGATCGTGTCGGTGTTCATCCTGATCATTGGCCTGTGTATGTCCGAGCTGGTGTCAGCCTTCCCGACCTCGGGCGGAATCTATTGGTGGGCAAGCAAACTCGGCGGCCCGAAGGCCGGCTACTACACCGGCTGGCTGAACCTGATCGGGCTAATCGCCATCCTGGCATCGGTCGCGTACGGCTGCGCGACGTTCCTGGACCTGACGCTGGGCACGTTCAGTGAGACGTGGCTTAACGGCTACAGCCTGACGAGAACGTTCGTGATGTTCGTCGTCATCTTGGCGATCTCGGCGCTCATCAACATCTTCTCGTCGCACCTGCTGGCCATCATCAACAACATCTCGGTGTGGTGGCATGTCGCCGGCGCGGCCGCGGTGATCCTGATCCTGTGGCTGATTCCTGAGCAGCATGCAAGCTTTTCCGACGTGTTCGCCAAGACCATCAACAACAGCGGGATGTTCGGCGGTTCGTCGTCCGGATTCGGCTTCCTGCTGTTCGTGCTGCCGATCTCCGCAATCCTGACGCAGTACACAATCACCGGGTACGACGCGTCGGCGCACCTCTCGGAGGAGACGAAGAGCGCGGCGAACGCGGCCGCCAGAGGCATTTGGCAGTCGATCTTCTACTCGGCGATCGGCGGCTGGGTCCTGCTCCTGACGTTCCTGTTCGCCGTGCAGAACTCCGACGACGTGTCGGCGGGCGGCGGCGCCGTGGTGACGATCTTCAACGAGGCGATGAGCGCCAAGTGGGTCGCCACCGTGCTGTTCATCTCCACCGCGGGACAGTTCTTCTGCACCACGGCTTGTCAGACGAGCGCATCACGCATGCTGTTCGCGTTCAGCCGGGACCGCGCGGTGCCCGGCCATCAGCTGTGGTCGAAGGTGAGCTCGAAGAGGGTGCCCGCCAACGGGGTGATCGTGACGGCGGTGATCGCGGCGATCATCACCCTGCCCGCACTGGTCGAGGTCGACATCAACGGCGCTCCGGTCCCGGTCGCGTTCTTCGCGGTCGTGTCGATCGGCGTCGTCGGCCTGTACCTGTGCTTCGCCGTGCCGATCTACTACCGCTGGAAGGCGGGCGACTCGTTCGAGCAGGGCAACTGGAACCTGAAGGGTCATTACAAGTGGATGGCACCCGTGGCGATCATCGAGATCCTCATCACCTCACTGGTCGCCATGTTCCCGACGTCGATGGGTGGCATGCCGTGGGATGCGAGCTTTGAGTGGAAGTTCGTCAACTACACGCCGTTGCTTGTCGGAGGTGTGCTGGTCTTGCTGTGGATCTACTGGCACGCGTCGGTGAAGAAGTGGTTCACCGGCCCGATCAGGCAGATCGACGAGACGGGTCACGAGTTGGAGGGCGTCTCCTAAGGCGCGACTCCCCCTGCGCCGTCGCGGGCCGGTAGGGTCGAATGGGTGTGCGGAGCCACCGGGGAGGTGCGGCTCGACGGCCAGACACCCGACATAACGGCAGTCGCGGCCATGGCCGAGGCGATGACACCCCGGGGTCCCGACTCGGCGGGGGTGTGGTCCCAGGGCCGGGTCGCTCTCGGACACCGCCGACTGAAGATCATCGACCTGTCCGAGGCGGGCGCTCAGCCGATGGTCGACTCCGAGCTTGGCCTGGCGATCTGCTGGAACGGTTGCATTTACAACTACAAACAGCTGCGGCGCGAACTGTCCGAGCTCGGCTACCGGTTCTTCTCCCACAGCGACACCGAGGTCCTGCTCAAGGCGTACCACCGCTGGGGTGACCGGTTCGTCGACCGCCTGTTCGGCATGTTCGCGTTCGCGATTGTCGAGCGCGACAGCGGCCGCGTGCTCCTCGGCCGCGACCGGCTCGGCATCAAACCGCTTTACCTGACCGAGGATTCGAAGCGCATCCGGTTCGCGTCGTCGCTACCGGCACTGCTGGCAGGTGGCGAGGTCGACACGCGCATCGACCCCGTCGCGCTGCACCACTACCTGACGTTCCACTCCGTCGTCCCGCCGCCACGGACCATCCTGCGCGGCGTGACGAAGGTGCCGCCCGCCTCGCTCGTCGCGATCGAGCCCGACGGACGCCGCACCACCACGACGTACTGGGAACCAGACTTCACCCGCCGCAATGACCGCGCCGACTGGTCCGAAAAGGATTGGGAGGATGCCGTTCTCGCGTCTCTTCGCACGGCCGTGGAACGTCGCCTGGTGGCGGACGTACCGGTAGGTTGCCTGCTGTCGGGTGGCGTCGACTCCAGCCTGATCGTCGGGCTGCTCGCCGAAGCCGGTCAGCACGGATTGGCCACCTTCTCGATCGGCTTCGAGTCCGTCGGCGGCGTCGAGGGCGATGAGTTCAGGTACTCGGACATCATCGCCAACCGCTTCGGCACCGACCATCACCAGATACGCATCGGCACCGAGCGGATGCTGCCGGCGCTCGACGGCGCCATCGCCGCGATGAGCGAGCCGATGGTCAGCCACGACTGCGTCGCCTTCTATCTGCTGTCGCAGGAGGTGGCCAAGCACGTCAAGGTCGTGCAGTCGGGTCAAGGCGCCGACGAGGTCTTCGCCGGATACCACTGGTATCCCCCGATGGGCCACCCGGACACCGCCTCGGTGGAGGGCTCGGTGGCCAGCTACCGCAAGGCATTCTTCGACCGGGAGCAATCCGGGTATGCAGCGCTGGTGACACCACATTTTGCGACCGGCGATGATCCGAGCGAACGGTTCGTGTCCGAGCACTTCGCCCGTGCCGGCGCCGAAACCGGCGTCGACCGGGCGCTGCGGCTCGACACCACCGTGATGCTGGTGGACGACCCCGTCAAGCGGGTCGACAACATGACGATGGCGTGGGGCCTCGAGGGCCGGGTGCCGTTCCTCGACCACGAGCTCGTCGAGCTGGCCGCCACCTGTCCGCCCGAGCTCAAGACCGCGCACCAGGGCAAGGGTGTGCTCAAACAGGCCGCGCGCCGGGTGATCCCCGCCGACGTCATCGACCGCCCCAAGGGCTACTTCCCGGTGCCCGCGCTCACCCATCTCGAAGGGCCCTACCTCGACATGGTTCGCGACGCGCTGTACGCACCGGCCGCCAAGGAACGCGGGCTGTTCCGTCCTGAAGCCGTCGACCGGCTGCTGGCCGACCCGAATGGCAGGCTTACCCCACTGCGCGGGAACGAGCTCTGGCAGATCGCGCTGTTGGAGCTGTGGCTGCAGCGCCACGGCATCACCGGAGCGGCTGCGTGACCACGCTCGAACCCCACGAGGACCACACCGAGGCCATCACGCTCGGTCTGCACGACGCGTCGCCTGCTCACCTCGTGGAGGCCATGTCCGACGATGTGGTGCTCGAAATGGGCTGGGGCAGATTGATATTCGGCCAGACCTTCGCCGACCCTGAAAAATTGGCCGAGGTGCTGCGGCACGAGGGACCCGGCCGGCGCGACATCTGCATGTACGCGCGCGAACCTCAGGTGCTGGTTGCCAAGGCCCCAGCCGAACTCTTCATCGACCCCAGCCACACGTATCGGCTGCGGTTCACCGACCACGACGAGCCCACCGATCCGCCGACCGGATTCACCGTCCGCACACTGGAAAGCCCCGCCGATGCGGATGCGATGAACCGCGTCTACGTGCGCTGCGGGATGGTGCCCGGGCCCGTCGACGTGCTGTGGGACAACCACCTAAACCGTGAACCGGTCGACTACCTGGTCGCGGTCCGTGACGACGACGGCTCAATCGTCGGCACCGTCACCGGCGTGGACCACAAGCGGTTGTTCTCCGACCCCGAAGACGGTTCGAGCCTGTGGACGCTTGCGGTCGACCCGACCACGAGCCTGCCCGGCGTCGGCGCCGCGTTGACTCGCGCGCTCGCCGACATCTACCGCGATCGCGGCAGGGCCTACATGGACTTGTCCGTCGCGCACGACAACGCCGCCGCGATCGCGCTGTACGAAAAACTGGGATTTCATCGCGTGCCGGTCATGGCCGTCAAACGCAAGAACGCGATCAACGAACCGCTGTTCACCCACCCCCCGGAGACGGTCGACGACCTCAACCCGTATGCGCGCATCATCGCCGACGAGGCGATGCGCCGCGGGATCTGGGTGGAGGTGCTCGACGCCGAAGCCGGCGAGATGCGTCTGTCGCACGGCGGACGCAGCGTCGTGACGCGAGAGTCGTTGTCGGAGTACACATCCGCGGTGGCGATGAGTCGTTGCGACGACAAGAGGCTGACCCGCCGCATCGTGTCGGAGGCCGGCATCGTGGTCGCCAAGGGGCGACTGGCCACCTTCGACGAGGCCGACCACGCGTTCCTCCACGAGGTGGGTGACGTGGTGGTCAAGCCCACCCGCGGCGAGCAGGGCAAGGGCATCACGGTCGGCGTCGACGGCCCCGAGGAGTTGAAAGCCGCGCTGGCACGCGCCCGCGAGCAGCACCCCGAGGTGCTGATCGAGCAGCGTGCGGCAGGCGATGACCTGCGGCTGGTGGTGATCGACGGCAAGGTCGTCGCCGCCGCGCTGCGCAAACCCGCCGAAGTGATCGGCACCGGACATCACACGGTGCGCGAGCTGATCGAGGCCCAGAGCCGTCGACGGGCGGCCGCGACGGGCGGTGAGTCCCGCATACCGATCGACGAGGTCACCGAGGCGACCGTCGCCGAAGCCGGATGGTCGTTCGACGACGTATTACCCGAGGGGCATCGTCTGCGGGTTCGCCGCACAGCCAATCTGCATCAGGGCGGCACCATCCACGACGTCACCGCAGAGGTCAACGCGCATCTATGCGAGGTGGCGGTGGCGGCCGCCGAAGCCATCGGCATCCCGGTGACCGGGATCGACCTGCTGGTTCCCGACGTCACCGGACCCGATTACGTGTTCATCGAGGCCAACGAACGACCGGGGCTGGCCAATCATGAGCCGCAGCCCACCGCCAAGGCGTTCGTCGACTTCCTTTTTCCCGGCAGTCCGGCGTTGCCCCAGGCGTGGATACCCGAGGAGCACCCGCAGTAGCGCTACCAGCTGCTGGTGCGCAGCACGATTTCGGCGGCCAGCTGCGCGGTGGAGTCGGCGGCGTTGCGGCGTCCCAGCAGGTCGACCAGCCTGAAGTCGCCGTACACGTAGCGTTGGCTGGCCTTGGCGACCGCCCGGGCGGCGGGCGTGCTGACCAGCGCGGTGGTGTTCATCTCCACCGGCGGGCAGTGCTCGTCGCGGATCACGCCGGTGAGGTCGGCAACGCACGGATGGCCGCGGTCGATCACCACCAGGCCGATGAACCTGTCCAGCCGGGTGGCGGCGAGCTCCCACGCCAGTTCACCGCCGACGCGGTCGCCGACCAGAAGCGCCCACCGCACGTCGAGTGCGTCGAGGATCCCGACGACGGACTTGGCGGTCAGCCGCGGGTCGGGTCCGATCACGATGGTCCGCAGCGACGCCGTGTGCAGCCGCTGACATACCGCGTCGTACGCCGACGGCGCGTGGTGCGCCGCGCCGAGCACCACCACGACGGAACCCTTGTCGGGGCCCGCCACGTCGACCGGCACTCCAAAGCCGTCGACGGTGACCATGGTGGAAGGCATTTGGTCAACCTACAGCGAAATGGCCCACCCGGGGGCCCATTTTCGCGGTGTACATGGCGCGCAACTCAAGACTGTTGCGCGCGGTCGGCTTGTCGCGACGCGATGTCCAGAAACGTCTGCGGCAGCGAAGCTTTGACGGTAATCGTGGGATTCGCTGTAGGAAACGCGACTCCGAACACCGCCATCGTCCCCACATTCTCGAACGAGAAGTACGCGCTGCTGTCCGCGTTACCCAGGCGCATTGTCTGCTGGTACACCAACGCCTCGGCACGCGGCGTTTGCAGCCTGGTGGTGGTCATCGGGATGCCGGGCGACGACGGATCGAAGTACGTCTGAAACTGTGCACACCGCTGCGCGACAGCGGCCAGCCGTGGCAGGTCCAGACGCGACGTCATCACCGTCATCACGATGCGCGCGCCGTCGTACGCGACCACGTACTCGGCGGCGCTGCCGGGACCACGCTCGGCTGTGTCGGCAATCGCGCGAGTGAGTCCGTCCGAGCAGCCCTCAGGCGCCGACAGCATCGCCGGCGGACCGCCCGCGCCGTCGGGCTGACCCGGTGAACGGATGATGCGGTCGTACTGCACGCCGGGCGGGAAATCGGTTGCGGTCAATACCGCTTTGTCCAGGCGGGCGCCCGGCCAGGTCGCGGTGCCCACCACCGCGTGCCCGCAACCGGTGAGCGCGGCAAGCAGGACAGTCAGCGCAGCCGCGCGCGGATGCCACCTCGCCATGATCGCCAGGCTACCGACCGAAGGCTTCTACGTTTGGCGGCCACGTGGTGCCCGGCCTGCAGACGAGTAGTCGCACGTCGCCGTCGACGCGCCAACGCCCGGAGGCGGCTGGGACGACAAGCGTCTGGCCGCGTTTCACGTCGACCGAGGCGCCGTGCATCGCAGTGAGCGCCCCGGCCCCTGACAGCACCACGGCGACCGCGAACCCAGCGGGCACGTCGACACCGGGTGTCAGCAATTCCATCCGGAAGAAGTCCGTCGCCTCCTGTGGCAGCACCCCAATGAGGCCGGCGACATCAGCGCCGGTATGCCGCATGAGCGTAGAAATATCCGTTCGTGCCGTGGTCTCGACGACCGACAGCGCCACGTCGCGGGTCAGGCCGAGGAAGACCTCTTCGTCGGAGGCCGTAGTGTTGTTGCGCTCCAACAGGATTGACTGGTCGGTGGGCTCCTGTGCCTCGACGAGCAGGATGCCGGCTCCGATCGCGTGCGGGGTGCCGCCTGGCACCAGCACACCGTCACCCGGCCGCACCGGGACCCGGTGCATGAGAGCCAGCATCGCCTCGGCGTCCTGGGCCTCCACCAAATCCGTGAGACGGCTCTGGCTGACCTCCTCGCGCCACCCGACCCACACCGCGGCGTCCTCGTCGGCTTCCAGGACGTACCACGCCTCCGTCTTTCCGTAGGCGCAGCCCAGGTGATTCCAGGCGTATTCACGGGTGGGGTGAACGTGCACGGGAAGGCGCTGGCCGGCGTCCAAGAGCTTGACGAGCACACCGGTGTCGCCCGGGTCTGCGTCGTCGCGGCCGACCCAGCCGTCCGGGTCGGCGCGAACTGCGTCGCGCAGCAGCGTTCCGTCGGCAAGTTTGGCGGGCCCGAGGTCCGGTTCGCCGAAGCGTGCCACCGTTGCGCCCACCCACTCTTCTGGCGAGCGGTCACCGACGGGTGGCAGACCGCGCCAGGCCGCCAGTGCGGGCCCGCCCGCGTACCAGTGCCGTATGACGTTGGGAGGCAAGAGCTGTGGTTGCGCGGTCATCGTGGCCCCCTCCTCGTATCGTCAGCCCTGCAGCTTCGTGACGATGGTCGGCCGCTGGGGCGGGCCGTCCTCCAATAGCGCGAGGATGGCGTCGACGTCGGTGTGCGCGGTCAGCAGATCGGCCATCACATCCAACTGTGCATCGCGCCGGGCCGCCACGTCGACATCGTCCGCCACCACGAAACCCCGTCGCCCTGAGGCGGCCGCCGCTTCGACGAGCCACGGTCGACGCACAGCGTCGTTGTCGAGGAGTCCGTGCCAGTGCGTGCCGTAGACATGACCGCTGCGAATGCCGACGCCCAGCCAGTCGTCTGCATTGTGGCGTGTCACCCGGCCGTGGTGAATCTCGTAGCCGTGCAGTTCCCCATCGTGATGCCGCAGCGTCTTGTCCTTGGCGAATGTGATGTCCGCATCGAGTAGGCCGAGCGCCTCGACGCCGCCGGCTTTCGACTCCACCGCATCGTCGATGTGACGGCACAGCATCTGGAAACCGCCGCAGATGCCGAGCACCGGTTTGTGTCGGGCGGCGTGCGCGACGATCGCCTCGGCCAGCCCGCGCTCGCGTAGCCATGCCAGATCCGCGACCGTGGCCTTGCTGCCGGGCAAGACGACGACGTCGCTGTCGGCGAGTTCGGACGGGTCGACGACCCAGCGCACCATCACGCCGGGCTCGCACGCCAGCGCCTCGATGTCGGTGGAGTTGGAAATCCGCGGCAACCGGATCGCCGCTACCCGCAACGACTCCGGGCCCCGCGCTGGCTGCGGCTCGCCGACGACGCGGTGCGCCAGCACGGATACGGAGTCTTCGGTGTCCAGCCACAGGCCGTCGGTGTAGGGAACGACGCCGTAGGTGGGTCTGCCGGTCAGCTGGTGGAGCTGGTCGAGTCCCGGCTGCAACAGCGAGGGGTCGCCGCGGAACTTGTTGACGATGAACCCTGCGATGAGCCGTTGGTCGTCGGGTTCGAGCACCGCGACGGTACCGAAGAAATGGGCCAACAGGCCGCCGCGGTCGATATCGCCGACGAGGACCACGGGCAGGTCGGCTGCGCGGGCCAAGCCCATGTTAGCCAGATCGGTTGCGCGCAGGTTGATCTCGGCGGGCGATCCCGCACCTTCGCAGATGACGGCATCGAATTCGCTTCGCAGTCGGGATAGTTCGTCGGCGACGACCCCGGCGAGCCTGTCACGGTGTGTGAAGTAGTCCGTCGCGGTCACGGTATCGACGACCTGACCCTTGAGAACCAGTTGCGAGGTGCGGTCGCTGCCGGGTTTGAGCAGTATCGGGTTGAACCGGACACTGGGCGCCAGCCCCGCAGCGCGGGCCTGCATGGCCTGCGCCCGGCCGATCTCACCGCCCTCGACGGTGACGGCCGAGTTGTTGGACATGTTCTGCGCCTTGAACGGCGCGACGCGAATGCCCTTGCGTGACAACAGCCGGCACAGGCCGGCGACGGCCATCGACTTCCCGGCGTCCGACGTGGTGCCGGCAACCAGCAGCGCGCCGGCGGTGGTCACTTTTCTGTGGCGAGCAGACGCAAAGTGCCCCTTTTTCTCGGCGTGTCGGGGCCTTTTGCGTCTGCTCGCGATGGAAGTCTCACAGCTGAGTCAGGATCTCGGCGCCGTCGTCGGTGACCACCAGCGTGTGCTCGAACTGCGCGGTCCACTTCTTGTCCTTGGTGGCGACGGTCCAGCCGTCGTCCCAGATCTCGTAGTCCAGTGCACCGAGGTTGATCATCGGCTCGATCGTGAACGTCATACCCGGTTCCAGCACGGTTTCCACTGCGGGCTGGTCGTAGTGCAGCACCACCAATCCGTTGTGGAACGTGGTACCGATGCCGTGGCCGGTGAAATCGCGAACGACGTTGTAGCCGAAGCGGTTTGCATACGACTCGATGACGCGGCCGACGATCGACAACGCGCGCCCGGGCTTCACGGCCTTGATGGCGCGCATGGTCGCCTCATGGGTGCGCTCGACGAGCAGCCGGTGCTCTTCGGATACGTCGCCGGCCAGGAAGGTGGCGTTGGTGTCGCCATGCACGCCGTCGATGTAGGCGGTGACGTCGATGTTGACGATGTCGCCGTCCTCGATCACCGTGGAGTCCGGGATGCCGTGGCAGATGATTTCGTTCAGCGACGTGCAGCACGACTTCGGGTAGCCCCTGTATCCCAGCGTCGACGGGTAAGCGCCGTGGTCGACCATGTACTCGTGGGCGATGCGGTCGAGTTCGTCGGTGGTCACACCGGGAGCGACGGCCTTGCCGGCCTCGGCCAGCGCGCCGGCGGCAATCCTGCCGGCGACGCGCATCTTCTCGATCACTTCGGGCGTCTGCACCCATGGCTCATGGCCCTCGCGCGCGGTCGCCTTGCCCACGTATTCGGGGCGGGCGATCGACTTGGGTACGGGGAGGGTCGGTGACACCACACCGGGGCGAAGGGCGGTGCGAACAGGCATGACGCCAAGACTAACTGGAGAACGAGTCTGTCATGACTGGAGAACGGTGCTGCCGTGCCCGCACGCAGGTCATCGCCGCGATCCAGTCCGCCGTGACGGACCACCAACCCACAGATTAGGACGCGTCGGACACTGCATACGCCTTGAAGGGACGGCAGCACTCCACGTCGCGGCTACATTCGGGTCCCATGACCATCGACGAGGTTGACGAGCAGTTCGCCACCGAGTTCGCCGCACGGTTCGCCGAGACGTGGCGCACGCCCGACCTGGCCAAGCATGAGGCGCTGTGGAGCGACGACATCGTGCTGATCCAGCCGATGATGGGCACGCTTCGCGGTAAGCAGGCGTGCCGGGAATCGTTTCAGCGGCTTTTCGCGCTGGTGCCCGATCTGCACGCGGACGTGCACCGTGTCGGCCATGGCACGCATGAGGTGTTCATTGAATTCACGCTGAGCGGAACGTATGGCGGCAAGCCGATCGCGTGGGACGCCGTCGACCGCTTTACCTTCACCAATGGCCTTATCGCCGAACGGGTTTCGTTCTTCGACTCCACTCCCCTGATCGGCAAGCTGGTCGCCCGCCCGGCTGGGTGGGACAGGCTGGTCCGTATCGGTTCGCAGCTGTTCCGGCGCTGATCACTCGACGCGCACGGACGACACCGCCGTGCGCACACGTTCCGGGAGTGAACCGCCATGGGCCAGCCAGTCGTCCAAGGCGATGCGAATCGCCGCCATCGCGAGCGCACCGATGAGTCGTGGCCGCGGGTCCTCGGGCCCGTGGTTACCGAGTCGCGGCGCGACCAGATCGGCGATCGCGGCCTCATACCGCAGGTAAATCTGCAGCGTCCAGGCGCTGAACACAGGCGAGGACCGCGTCAGGGTGGCAAGCTCGCGCACCCGGTCGCTGATCGCCTCGAAGCCGTCGCCCAGGTCACCGAACGCCGCGATCACGGAGTCTGCGGCGGACAGGTGTTCCGGCTGCCGGGCGATAGCGGCGGTGATCAGGTCCAGCCAATGCGTCGTCATCCCCTCGGCGACGGCGTCCTCCTTGGAGCTGAAGTACCGAAAGAAGGTCGCACGGCCGATCTCGGCCGCGGCCGCGATCTGCTCGACGGTGGCCGTGGCCAGGCCGTTCTCGGCAACGGTTTGGGCCGCTGCCGCGGCGATCCTTGCGCGGGTGGCCTTCTGCTTGCGCGCGGTGAGGCTTTCCCGCGAATTCCGCTCTGAGACGACGTCCATGGTGAGACTATGTCTCACCATGGAGAACATTGGCAACGATTGGGCGCCGAAAACGCTCGAAACCTGGCGATTCGTACAGCAGGTGCTGGCTGACGTCACCCAGACCGTTATCGACGACGCCATCGACGAGCGGGAACTGCTCGAGGGCCTGCGCGTCATTGCCAAGGTGACCGGTTTGTGTTCCGAGCTGTCCGTCCAGGCCGACGCGCAGCGTCCCCACTTCTTCGATATGTGCTCGGACACCCGCATGGTCGGCGGGCCGAACCCCGATGGCCGGTACCTGCTGGCGATGATCCGCGGCGACCGAACCTATCGGGTCACCGGAACACGTGGCAGCACGGCATATCTCGGCTTCCAGATCCTCGCAGGCGCAGGGCTGAGTCCGCGACGGATGGCGGGCCACCTCGGCGACACGGATCTGAAGGTGACGTCTGGGTCGTTTTCGTTGGTGCTTTCGGCGGCCGAACCCTCGGCCGACATCCTCGGCTCGGCGCAGTGGATCCCGATCCCCGCCGATGCCGCGTCGATTGTGGTGCGGGAGTACATCGGCGACCCACATACCGAAGAACCCGCAACCATGACCATCGAATGCGTCGACGCCGATCCGCTGAGCCCGATCACGGACAGCGAGGCCGCCGAACAATTCACGGCGATGGCGTGGACCATCGTCAAGCTGACCACGTTGCACCGCACCATCAAGCCCGAGCTGTTGACTGCGCCCAACACGCTGCTGACCGCGGCGGCGGCCGAACTCGGCAGCGCCGACACGACACCCGACAACTTGTACATGATCGGCACGTTTGGACTGGACCCCGACGAGTCGCTGGTGCTGGAGTTCACCCCGCCGGACACGCGGTACTGGAATGTCACTCTGGAGAACATCTGGCATGAATGCCTCGAGCCGCGGCACCGGCACAGCTCCGTCACCAACAAGGGGTTGGTCGCGGACGCCGACGGCATAGCCCGAATCGCGATCGGCGCCAAAGACTTCGGGCACGGCCATTGGCTGGACACCGGCGGCCGGCGGCGCGGCTTCGTCGTGCTGCGATGGCTCGACAACCCTGACGCGCCGGACGTTCGCACCACCGTCTGTCGCGGCGGCTCGACATCATGACCGCCGGGCGTTTTGTCCCTGACCGCCTCATCGAGGAGGCGTGCGAGCTCGCCGGAAGTGATGATTTCGGCGACGACGACACCTGGCGCGACGGGTTGGCGCGGCTGTGCGAAGGCCTGGTGTCCGAGGCCAGGCTCAACGACCTCGGCGTCGAGATCGCCGTGCTCGACATCATCCGTCCACTGACGAGTCGCCTGCAGATCGTCAAGTGGCGCAAGGAGAATCCCGGCGTCGCGGCCCAGCCGGTAACCCGGCCGATCTTCATCGTGGGCCAGCCTCGTACCGGCACGACGATCCTGTTCGACCTACTCGCGCAGGATCCGGCGCTTCGGCCGCCGTTGACATGGGAAGTCGACAACCCGTTCCCGCTGCCAACCCCGCAGACGTACGACTCCGATCCGCGGATCGCCGAAACCCAGGCTGGCATCGAGATGTCCGAGCAGATCGTGCCCGGCCTATTGACGTGGCATCCGATGGGGGCGCTGGTCGGTCAGGAGTGTGTGCGCATCACCGCAGGCCAGTTCTGCAGCATGATCTTCTCGGTGCAGTACCGGCTGCCCAGCTACTACCAGTGGTTACTGTACGAGGCGGACCATCATCCGGCCTACCACTATCACCGAATCTTCTTGCAGCACTTACAATCTGGTGTCCCGGGTCAGTGGCTGCTGAAGTCGCCGGCGCATCTGTGGCAGCTCGACGCGCTGGTCGCCGAGTACCCCGATGCGCTGATCGTGCAGACGCACCGCGATCCGCTCAACGTGATCTCGTCGATCAGCGCACTCACCAACCACTTACGTCACCTGGCGTCCGACGAAAGCTCGATCACCGAGTGCGCGGCGCAGTCATGTGAGGAGATCGTCGTCGGCTTGGATCGCGGCATGAAGTTGCGAGACTCGTTGGCGCAGAGGGTGGTCGACGTGCAGTTCGCCGACTTCATCCGCGACCCCTTCGCGACCATTAGGGCGTTGTATGCCGAACTCGACCGCGAGCTGGACCCGGTCGCCGAGCAGAACATGCGGGAATTCTTGGCGGCCCATCCTGGTGACGGTGGTGGCAGCCGATACACCTGGGCGGATACGGGGCTCGACGCCGGCCTGGTGCGCGAGCAGGTGAGGGCGTACCAGGAGCGTTACGGCGTGCCGGACGAGCCGCTCAAGTAGGACGGCCGAAGCGCCACGCCCGTCGCGGGCCGCGGATGTCCACCGAACCGCACACCACCTTGCCGGTGAGGATGACGTGTGGCCTGCCTTCTGCGGGTGCATCTTTGCGATGGTCGTGCGCGCTGCCGACATTGACTTCCACGTCGTCGATCGACGCGCTGGCGCCGTCGGGCAGCCGCAGATCCAGGCCGCCGAATTTCAGATCCAGTTCGATGACGACGATCGGTCCTGCGAACCGCGCCCGCGTCAAGTCGAGGTCGACCGATCCCATCCGCCGGTGCAGAGCCAGCCGGGTGGGCACGATCCACTCGCCGTGACGCTTGAGCGAGCCCAGCACGCCGCGCAGCTCCACTCGGTCGGCCGCCGAGGTGACGATCGCGCCAGGGCCTGGCAAGTCGCCGACGAGCGCGTCGAGATCGGAGTGCAGTCGGGCCTGCGAGACCAGCGCTGAGCGTTCCTCGAACTCGTCGATGTCGATCAGCCCCAGCGCGACGGCGTTGTGCAGCCGGCGCAGCGTTCCGTTGCGGTCGGCGTCGGAGATGCGCATCGCCGCAGATTCGTGGTTGATGTCCGTCATAGCCCTCTGCGGACAGGCTACTCAGGCCGAGTAGTCCGGTGGCAGTTGATCGAGCATGCCCTTGAGCATGCGCACCGCGTACTCCGAGCTGCCACCGCCGACGATGAGCGCCGCGAATGCCATGTCGCCGCGGTATCCGGCGAACCACGAGTGCGAGCCGCCCGCGAATTCGGCTTCACCCGTCTTGCCGAGCACCTCGCCCGCCCCCTGCAGATCTTTCGCCGTGCCGTTGGTGACCACCAGACGCATCATCGGCCGCAGTCCGTCGAGCATCTTCGGCGTGATCGGGGTGTGGTCACCGGTGACACCCGTCTGCCGGCCCTCAATCAGTTGTGGCACAGGCGTTTTCCCGGCGGCGACGGTCGCCGCCGCCAGCGCCATGCCGAAGGGGCTGACCAGCACCTTGCCCTGCCCGAAACCGTCTTCGGTGCGCTCGGCCAGATTCACCGTCGGCGGCACTGATCCCGAAACCGTGTTGATGCCTTCGATCTGGTAGTCCGGCCCGATGCCGTACTGCGCGGCGGCCGTTGTCAGCCCCCGAGGCGGCATCCTGCTGGCCAACTCGGCGAAAGTCGTGTTGCACGAACTGGCGAATGCGCGTGACATCGGCACTGTGCCGAGGTCGAATCCGCCGTAGTTCGGGACCGTGCGCTGGCCGATGTCCATGTGCCCTGGGCAGCCCAACAGCGTGTTGGGAGTGGCCATATCGCGATCGAGTGCCGCGCCTGCGGTGATGATCTTGAACGTCGACCCCGGCGGGTACAGGCCGGTGGTGGCGATCGGGCCCTCGCTGTCGGCGACCGGATTCTGCGCGACGGCGAGGATCTCGCCGGACGACGGCTTGATCACGACGATCATCGCCTTCTTGCCGCCGACGGCGTTGACGGCGTTCTGCGCCGCGTTCTGCACGGCCCGGTCGAGGCTGATCGTGACCGACGGCGCAGGCGCGCCCGCCACTTCGTTGAGCACGTCGACGTCTACACCGTTCTGATTGACGCTCACCACCCGCCAACCGGCCTGGCCGTCGAGTTCGTCGACCACCGCAGTCTTGACCTGATTCACGATGCCCGGTGCGAATGAGTCGTCGGTGGGCAGCAATTCGGCCTGCGGTGTGACCACCACACCGGGCAGGGCGCCGACGGCTGCGGCCACTCGGTCGTGGTCGGACTGGCGCAGCGTGATCAGGCTCAGCGGCTCCTTCGACGAGCTGGCCTGTTCGGCAAGCCGCTGCGCATCCATCATGTTGTCGAAGGGTCGCAGTGCGTCGGCGACCGCCCGCGCGGTCGGCATCAGCGCCCCGCCGGCTGCGTGGGCGTCCAGTGAGTAGTGGTACAGATTGCCGGGCACCAATATGTCGGTCCCACCGCGTTCGTTGACCGAGGCACGGCGCGGCGGGTCGGCGCGCAACGCGAAGGTCTGGTGCTCACCGAGGCGCGGATGCAATCCGGTGGCGCTCCAGCGCACCTCCCAACGGCCCTCGTCGCGGATCATGTTGAGCTGTCCGTCGTAAGTCCAGGTCCGGTTTTTCGGCAGATGCCAGGTATAGCGGTAGGTGACGCTGCCGGTGTCCTCGGCGTAGCGCGACCCGAGGATCTGCGCGTCCAACCGGACCGCCTGCAGACCGGCCCACGCCTCGTTCAGCGCCGCGCGGGCATCGGCGGGTCGATCGCTGAGCTCGGCCGCGGCAGCTGTGTCACCGGTCGCCAGCGCGGCGAAGAATTGCTCGGCGGTGGGTTCGGGCCCTGCCGGTTTCGGAGTGCATGCGTTCAGCGTCGCGGCCACCATTGCGACTGCCAGCAGACCTGCCACACGTGATGCTGAAGTTGCCATTGAGGCAGATGTTACGAACTCGAGACATGAATATCGGGGAGGCGCTCCGATGTCCACGCCATGGTTGTGCGTCGCGCGCGAAAGCGCAGCCCTCACGCAGAAATCGGCGTTAAGCCCCCGCGGCGGGTGCGCGCACCACCAACGGGACGGCCGGGAAGTACGCGGCCATCTCCGAACGCGACTTGCGCAGGGCTGCGGTGCCGTAGCCGTGTTTGCGGTGCGCGGGGTGAATCCAGATCCGCACGTTGACCTCACCGCCGGCCAGTTCACCGAACACCATGCCGACCTTCTCAGGCCCGACGAGCGCCACCAGCCATGCCGCCTCTTCGGCATCCAGTCGCGACACCGCGCCGCGAATCTCGTCGTCGAGTTCACCCGCCGGTGCACCAGAGCCGTCGCCCGCCGCACCCACGTCCTCGGTGCGGACGGCGAAGATATCGCGATCCGAGTCCGGCGAGAACGGACGCAGCACCAAGGTGTCGCCCAGGCTCGACGACTGCTCGCCCATCGTGAAGCTGAGTTGGTTGTTGAGGTCCTCCAGCTCGGCGGCGATTCTGCGCCGGGCCACCTTCGTGAGCCGGTCGAACGACAGCCGCAGCACCGCTTCGGCCGCGGCGTGCGACGTGTCGAGCATGGTCGAGATCGCTTCGATCGCGGAGTCGTAGTCCTCGGATTCCACGACGACGTCAAGCAATTCGTGCCGTCGCTCCAGCGCGCGGATCAGGGTGTCGGCGATCTCGCGGCGAGCGAGTTTCCCGTCGTGTTCGGTCATGACATGAAGACTATCGAGCGGCGTCGCGATAAGCCGTCAGTCAAGCAGGACTGTGGCGAAAGTGCCGACCTGAGTGAAGCCGATGCGCGCATACGTCGCGCGGGCGACGGTGTTGAAGTCGTTGACGTAGAGGCTGGCAACGCGGCCGCTGCGGATGACCGCCGACGCCAGCGTGGCGGTCCCCGCCGTGCCAAGGCCGTGGCCGCGGCAATCGGGATGGACCCATACGCCCTGGATTTGGCCGACGGCCGGCGACTGCGATCCGACCTCGGCCTTGAAGACGACCTGGCCGCGTTCGAAGCGGGCCCACGCCCGGCCGGCGGCGATCAGCCCGGCGACCCGGCGCCGATACCCACGGCCGCCGTCGCCGATGCGCGGGTCGATGCCGACCTCGCCGATGAACATGTCGATGGCGGCCACAAGATAGGCGTCGAGTTCGTCGACACGGACCGGGCGCACAGCCGGATCGGTCCCACATTGCGGAGCGGTGCTCAACGCCATCAGCGGCTGGTGCTCGCGCACGTCGCGCGCCGGCCCCCAGGCATGCTCGAGGCGCTGCCACATCGGCAGCACGTACTCGGCGCGGCCGACCAGCGACGAGCAGCGACGTGCCGTGCTCATCGCCTTGTCCGCGAAGGCGTGCATGTCGCCGGCCTCACCGCGCAGCGGGATCAGATTGGCTCCGGCGAAGCACAGCGATTCGCTTGCGCGCCGCCGTGTCCACAGCTCGCCGCCGATCGCTGACGGCTCGATGCCGTGTTCGGCGACGCGCGACGCGACCATGCATGAACCGACGGGATCGTCGTCGAGCACCCTGCGCACCGCCGAGGCGTCTCGCACCACCGACACGCGTCGCTCATCGACGAGGCGAAATAGCGGCGGAGCCGACATGATGACTCTTTCTAACCGATCCCGGTGCGGTAGGTGACCCCCCTCACAGGGTCATGCCTAGCTTACGGTCACAACGGGCGAACCGCTTCCGTCTGTCCCATGCTGTTCGGCGAGTCGCATCGCCTCTTCGATCAGGGTCTCGACGATCATCGCCTCGGGCACGGTCTTGATCACCTCGCCCTTGACGAAGATCTGCCCCTTGCCGTTGCCGGACGCCACGCCGAGGTCTGCCTCACGCGCCTCACCGGGACCGTTGACCACACAACCCATCACCGCGACCCGCAGCGGAACATCGAGCCCGTCCAAGCCGGCACTGACCGCGTTGGCCAGTGTGTACACGTCCACCTGGGCGCGACCGCACGACGGGCACGACACGATCTCGAGCCCACGCGGGCGCAGGTTCAGCGACTCCAGGATCTGGTTGCCGACCTTGACCTCTTCTGCCGGCGGAGCCGACAGCGAGACCCGGATGGTGTCGCCGATCCCCCGCGACAGCAGCGCGCCGAACGCGACCGCGGATTTGATGGTGCCCTGGAACGCCGGTCCGGCCTCGGTGACGCCGAGATGCAGCGGGTAGTCGCACTGGGCAGCCAGTTGCTCATAGGCGGCGACCATGATCACCGGATCGTTGTGCTTGACGCTGATCTTGATGTCGCCGAAGCCGTGCTCCTCGAACAGCGACGCCTCCCACAGCGCGGACTCGACGAGCGCCTCAGGCGTGGCCTTGCCGTGCTTTTCCATGAACCGCTTGTCGAGCGAGCCGGCGTTGACGCCGATGCGGATCGGGATGCCTGCGGCGCCTGCCGCCTTGGCGACTTCGGCGACCCGGCCATCGAATTCCTTGATGTTGCCGGGGTTTACGCGTACCGCGGCGCAGCCGGCGTCGATCGCGGCGAAGATGTACTTCGGCTGGAAGTGAATATCGGCGATGACCGGGATCTGGCTGTGCTGGGCGATCTCCCGCAATGCGTCGGCGTCTTCCTGCCGCGGACATGCGACACGGACAATGTCGCAGCCCGTCGCCGTGAGCTCGGCGATCTGCTGCAGCGTGGCGTTCACGTCATGGGTCTTGGTCGTCGTCATCGACTGCACCGCGATGGGATGGTCGCTGCCGATGCCGACGTTGCCGACCATCAGCTGGCGGGTCTTGCGCCGGGGAGCCAATGTCGGTACGGGCGGTGCCGGCATGCCTAAACCGACGGACATAAAGTCTCCTACTGGAACAACCTGATCGGGTTGACCAGGTCAGCGGTTACGGTCAGCGCCATGTAGCCGACCACCACTACCAAGATTACGTAGGTAGCGGGCATGAGCTTGAGATAGTTCACCGGCGCAGCGGCGACCTTGCCGCGCGCCGACCGAATCATATTGCGGATCTTCTCGAACACCGCAATCGCGATGTGGCCGCCGTCGAACGGCAGCAGCGGAACGAGGTTGATCGCGCCGAGCACGAAGTTCAACTGGGCCAGGAAGAACCAGAACGCGATCCACAGGCCGTGTTCGGCCGTGTCACCGCCGATGATGCTGGCGCCGACCACGCTGATGGGCGTCTCCGGATCGCGTTCACCACCGCCGATGGAATGCACCAGCGCGCCGACCTTGGTCGGAATCTTCACCAGCGACTTGCCGAGTTCGACGGCCAGATCTCCGGTGAACGCGAACGTCGCGGGCACCGCCGACAGCGGGTTGTATTGCGTCGGCCCGAATTGCGCGGGAGCGACGCCGATCGCGCCGACGTTCGTCGGAGCAGCGTCGCTGTCCTTGAGCCACTTCGACGTCCGTGCGACGTCGACGACGGTGGTGAACTCCTTGCCGTCGCGCTGCACGGTCAGCGTCGTCGGGCCGTTGACCTTGCGCACCGCGGCGGCCATTTCGTCGAAGTTGGCCACCGAGGTGTCGCCGACCTTCAGCACCGTGTCGCCGGGCTTGATGCCGGCAAGGGCGGCCGGCCCGGGGCCGGTGCAGTCGCCCCGTTGCCCCTTCGCGATTTCCGGTGCGACACAAGTGGTTTCGCCGACGATTGCCGTTGTCGGCGGATGCAGGTTGGGCAGACCCCAGATCACGGCGATGGCGTAGATGAGGACAAGGCCGATGACGAAGTTCATCGCAGGCCCGGCGGCCAGCACGGCGGCCCGCTTCCACGTCTTCTGCCGGAACATGGCGCGCTCATGTTCGTCGGGCGCCAGTTCCTCGATCGAGGTCATACCGGCGATATCGCAGAATCCGCCCAGGGGCACCGCCTTGACGCCGTATTCGGTGTAGCCGAGTTCGTTGGGCCTGCGGGTGGACCACAGCGTCGGCCCGAAGCCGACGAAATACCGGCGCACCTTCATTCCGGTCGCCCGCGCCGCCCACATGTGCCCGCATTCGTGCAGCGCCACCGACAGCAGGATGCAGAGGGCGAAGAGCACGATGCCAATAACCCACATCATTTGGTGGTGACGACCTCCCGGGATACTGCGCCCTTTGCCCGGTCGCGGGCCCAGCGTTGCGCGTCGAGTACGTCATCCACGGTAGCGGGTTCGGCAGCCCACTGGTCGGCACCGCGCAGGACGTCGGCGATCGTGCGCACGATGCCGGGGAACGGGATGCGGCCGGCGAGGAATGCTTCCGCGGCTTCTTCGTTGGCCGCGTTGTAGACGGCCGTCAGGCAGCCGCCCTTCGTTCCGGCCTCGCGTGCGAGCTCGACGGCCGGAAACACGTCGGCGTCAAGCGGCTCGAACTCCCAGGTCGACGCCGCGGAGAAATCGCATGCCAAGGCCGCTTTCGGCACCCTGGCCGGCCAGCCAAGCGCCAGGGCGATCGGCAGCTTCATGTCCGGCGGGCTGGCCTGAGCCAGGGTCGAGCCGTCGGTGAACGTCACCATCGAGTGCACGATCGACTGCGGATGGACGACCACCTCGATGCGGTCGAAGGGAATGCCGAACAGCAGGTGCGTTTCGATCAGCTCCAGGCCCTTGTTGACCAGCGACGCCGAGTTCAGCGTGTTCATCGGGCCCATCGACCAGGTCGGATGTGCCCCCGCCTGCTCGGGGGTGACGTGCTCGAGCTGTTCGGCGGTCCACCCGCGGAACGGTCCTCCCGACGCGGTCAGCACGATCTTGTCCACCTCGTCGGGGGTCCCGCCGCGCAGGCATTGCGCCATCGCGGAGTGCTCGGAGTCGACGGGCACGATCTGCCCCGGTTTGGCCGCCTTGAGCACCAGCGGGCCGCCGGCCACCAGCGATTCCTTGTTCGCCAGCGCGAGCCGCGCACCCGTGGCGAGTGCGGCCAGCGTCGGCTTGAGGCCGAGCGCGCCTACGAGAGCGTTGAGCACGACGTCGGCCTCGGTGTTTTCGACCAGCCGGGTGACGGCGTCCTGGCCGGTGTACGTCACATCGCCAACCTGCGACGCGGCGGCGTCGTCAGCGACGGCGATGTTCGTCACACCGGTTTCGGCACGCTGGCGGGCCAGCAGATCCGGATTTCCGCCGCCCGCCGCCAGCCCGACGACCTCGAAGCGGTCGGGGTTGGCGGCGATGACCTCCAGCGCCTGGGTGCCGATCGAGCCGGTGCTGCCGAGTATCAGGACTCGGGTTCTGCTCACCGCCCCATTGTGCCGCGCCGCGGCCCACGCGGAAAAAGTGACGCAAATGTGACGTCGGCGATCCGAGTCCATCCGTGACGGGCCTGCCGCCGAATACCGGGTGTCAGTGCAGAGGGCGGGCAGATGACCCGTCACGACAAGGGAGCAACAGCGTCATGAAAGTTTTTCATCGGCAAGCATTCTCGGTAGCGGGTCTGGCCGCGATCACGGTCCTGGGGCTGTCGGCGTGCTCGAGCGACGCCTCGACTTCGGCCTCGCCCGCGAGCACCAGTTCCTCCGTCGCCGCCAGCACGGCCGCGCCGGCACCCATGGACCAACCCATGGACACCGCTACCAACCTCGTCGGCCCGGGGTGCGCCGACTATGCCGCGCAGAACCCGACAGGACCGGCGTCGGTGACCGGCATGGCGCAAGATCCGGTAGCAGTCGCAGCCTCGAACAACCCGCTGCTAACGACGCTGACCGCGGCCGTGTCGGGCAAGCTCAACCCGAATGTGAACCTGGTCGACACCCTCAACGGCAGCGAGTTCACGGTGTTCGCACCGACCGATGCGGCATTCGCCAAGATCGATCCCGCGACCATCGACAAGCTGAAGACGGACTCGAACCTGTTGACCAGCATCCTGACCTACCACGTCGTGCCAGGACAGGCCAGCCCGGCGCAGGTGACCGGTATGCACAAGACGGTGCAGGGCGGTGAGGTGACGGTGACCGGCACGGGCAACGCCCTCAAGGTCAACAACGCCAACGTGGTCTGCGGCGGGGTTCGTACCGCCAACGCCACGGTGTACCTGATCGATACGGTTCTGATGCCACCGGCCAACTAGGTCATCTTCTACCGCGAGCAGACGCGGAATCGCCTGACCCACCCGGGATTTACGCGATTCCGCGTCTGCTCGCGCCATGAAAGAGCGAACATGTTCACACTCGTATTGATCGGCTTTCTCGGCGGCCTGATCACCGGTATCTCGCCGTGCATTCTTCCGGTGCTGCCGGTGATCTTCTTCTCTGGGACGCAAAGCACCCGCGACGACGGCGCAGTCCAGACGAAGCGATCGCTGTCACAGACGTTGCGGCCATACCGCGTCATCACCGGACTGGTGCTGAGCTTTTCCGTTGTGACGCTTGCTGGTTCGGCACTTCTGTCGCTGCTGCACCTGCCACAGGATGCGATCCGCTGGGTCGCACTGTTGGCGCTTGTGGCGATCGGCCTCGGCCTGATGTTCCCGAAGTTCGAAGCGCTGCTCGAGAAACCGTTCGCCCGGCTTCCCCAGAAGCAATTCGGTTCGGGCAACAGCGGCTTCGGACTGGGCCTCGCACTCGGTGTGCTGTATGTGCCTTGCGCGGGACCGGTCTTGGCGGCCATCGTGATCGCGGGCGCCACCGGCACCATCGGTCTCAACACGATCGCACTCACCCTGTCGTTCGCGGTCGGAGCGGCATTGCCGTTGCTGTTCTTCGCACTCGCCGGCCGCCGCATCGCCGAACGCGTCACCGCCTTCCGTCGCCGCCAACGCGAAATCCGCGTCGTTGCAGGCATTGTGACGATACTTCTTGCCGTCGCACTCGTGTTCAATCTGCCGGCCGCGCTTCAGCGTGCCATTCCTGACTATACCGGCAAGCTGCAGGAGACCGTCGGCGGCGACGAGCAGATCCGCGAAAAGCTCAACCTCGGTGGCCTGGTCAACGACCAGAACAAAGAACTCGCGAACTGCACCAACGGGGCTTCGCAGCTCCAAAGCTGCGGCACAGCGCCGGACATCACGGGCATCACCGGATGGCTGAACACCCCGAACGGTTCGGCCGTCAACCTCGAAACACTCAGGGGCAAGGTCGTTCTGGTCGACTTCTGGGCCTACTCATGCATCAACTGCCAACGGGCCATCCCCCACATCGTCGACTGGTATCGGGCATACAAAGACGCCGGCTTGGAGGTGATCGGCGTGCACACACCGGAGTACGCGTTCGAGCGAGTCCCCGCCAACGTCGCCAGCGGCGCGAAGGATCTCGGCATCACCTACCCGGTCGCACTGGATCCCAACTATTCGACGTGGACCAATTACCGCAACCGGTACTGGCCCGCCAAGTACCTCATCGACGCCAACGGCACCGTCCGGCATATCAAATTCGGCGAGGGCGACTACGCGACGACCGAAAGCCTTATCCGCCAACTGCTTTCCGACGCTCGTCCAGGCGTCACACTGCCGAAGCCGACCGAATCCGTCGACACGACTCCCCCGCCCGACCTGACCCCGGAGACCTATCTGGGCGTGGGCAAGGTGGTCAACTACGGCGGCGGCGGTCAATACGACCAGGGTGACTCGACGTTCGACTACCCGCGACGCCTGACCGATGACGCGTTCGCCCTCAAAGGGCCATGGACACTCGACTATCAGGGCGCGACCTCGGCCAGTCCGGGGTCCAGCATCGAACTGAACTATCGCGCCCGCAATGTCTACCTGGTGGTCGGAGGGACGGGCACGCTGACTGTCGTCCGCGACAGCAAGACGAAGAACATACAGGTCAACGGTCCGCCGACACTGCGGCAGATCGTCGCCGACGACGATATCCGCCGCGGGCTGGTGGAGGTTCGGTTAAGCCAAGGACTGCAAGCGTTTTCGTTCACCTACGGCTGACCTATTCGACCATTCCCACATCTGCTGATCGTCGGCGGCGTAAATTTGCTGGCCTGAATTCCCCATCCCGCAAGGAGTCATGATGGGCTACGCCAGATATATCGGCCGGGTCGGCGCCTTGGCGGTCACGCTGGGGTTGGGCGCGGCGATTGCCAACACCCCGGCGATTGCGCTGGCCGATACGACAGGTACGTCGTCGTCGGATACCTCGAACACTTCGTCGTCGAGCGATCCGGCATCTTCGGCATCGTCGTCGTCGAGCACCGACACCACGAGCACCGCGTCAACGACATCGACGTCCACCCAGACATCAACGGATTCCTCGACTCAGTCCGGCTCAGCGACCGACCCACAGGCCGGGGTCGTGCAGGCGTCCGGCGGTGCCAACACCTCCGTGACCAGCACCGGCACGACCAGTACTTCAACCGGTAGCACCACGACGACGGACTCCACGCCCGCGACGAAGAAACCGACGTCAGACTCATCGGAACGAACGACGGAAACCCGGCCGTCTGGCACCAGCTCCTCTGCGCTGATCGCATCACCGGCGACCGCATCGCCGACAAGCAGCGTCGCCGCGTCGAAGCTTTCGGCGAGCTCCGCGAACACAACCGCGTCGGCGGTTTCCGTAGTGCCGCTCGCCGCCGCACGCATCGCCACCACGACCGCATCTCCCACGCTGACCTCAACCGTCCTGACCCCAACCGCGCCGTCCACGGTGAGCGCCCCCGCCGCTGGCGGCAACCTCATCGTCAACCTCGTCTCCGGGCTGCTGTCCGCGATCGGCCTCAACCCGCAGGCCGGCACCGGACCGCTGACGCCGCCCGAGGCGCCGACACTGTGGACCTTGCTGGCCTGGGTGCGCCGCGAGTTCGAGCAGGCGTTCGTCAATATGGCGCCCGCCGCGGTGACGACGAGCCTCGTGCAGAGCCCGAATCTGCTGGTCAACCCTGGCGCCGAGCTCGGTGACCCGTCCTTGTCGGGGTATAGCTCGGTGACGGTGCCGGGATGGACGGTCACCGGTACGCCGACCGTGATCCAATACGGCACGCCGCGCCGACTGCCGTGGCCGCTCGGCACGCCAGGGCCGACGCTGCCGGGGTTTCTAGGATTTCCGAGCTCGGTCTGCGCTCCCGTCGGCAGCGGCGCACAGTTCTTCGGCGGCGGAAACGTGGCGACTTCCTCGCTGACCCAGACCGTGAGTCTCAGCGCCGCGGCGTCCGACATCGACGCCGGCGCAGTGCCGTACACGCTGAGCGGAGCACTTGGCGGCTTCGTCATCGACCCGTCTGCGGCATCGGTCAGTGTCGACTTCCTGGGTGCCGACCAGTCGGTCCTCGGCACCGGCCATCTCACGCCGGTCACCGTGCTCGATCGTTGGCTTCAGACGGTGCTGTTCGAACGCGAGACCTCAGGGACCATCCCGGTGGGCACCCGCAGCGCGCGCGTGGTCGTGACATTCACGGACTGCAACCCGTTCCCCGGCAACTACAACAACGCCTACGCCGACGACCTGTCCTTCACCGTCGGCGCTGCCCTGCCCGCCCCGCCGCCACCAACGCCACCCGAGCCGAAGGTCGGCCCGCTCGATCACGTGTTCATGGTCTACCTGGAGAACAAGGGCTACACCGACATCGTCGGCAGCCCCAACGCGCCATACATCAACAGCCTGATCGACACCTACGGCCTCGGATCGAACTACTTCGCGCTCACCCACCCCAGCGACCCGAACTACTACCCGATCCTCGGCGGAAGTGACTTCGGGACGAACTTCAACTGCCCCTCCAACTGCTTCGACGAGCCCAACCTCGCCGACACCATCGAGGCGGCCAAGAAGACGTGGGCGGGCTACATGGAGGGCGGCGGCGGCTACAGCACCCCGACCGACCGGCTGCCGTTCCTCGCCTTCAGCGACATCTACAACGATCCCTCGCGTGTGGCGGCACACCTGTTCGACCTCTCCCAAATGGGACAGGATCTCGACGTGCCGACCAAGGCCCCGAACTTCGTGTGGTTCGCCGCCGGCGACCACACCAACATGGAGGGGCCCACCGACACCCTCGACGGCATCATCCAGTGGGCTGTCAGCCAGCTCTTACCACCGTTCCTCGGCGGACATCAGTACAACGTCGCGGCGGGCGACAAGTGGCTGCAGGACACGCTGCCCGTCATCTTGAATTCGCCGACGTGGCAAGACCTTACGCAGAAGAGCGCCGTCGTCGTGACATTCGACGAGGACTACAACAACCTGTCGCTGGGCAATGGCAACCAGGGCAATCACATCGTCACGGTCGTCATCCCGTCGCCGGGCGCCGTGGCTGGCGGGATGCGCAGCGGGCATTTCGTCGCCAAGGACCACAACAACCACTACAGCCTGCTGCGCACAATCGAACTGTCCCTTGGGCTTCCACCACTGACCAACAACGACAAGTTCGCGCAACCCATGAACGAGTACTGGCAGTAATCAGGCCCTGCTCGCCGCCGACGGATCGACCGTCGCCTCGATCTTCACGATGAGGCTGTCACGCACAGTCAGCGTGAGCACCACGGCCAGCCTGCGGTCAGCGAAGCCGAGCACCTCGCCTGCCGGTCCGGTGACCAAGGTGAGACCATGGCCCAAGAAGCGAAGGAGATTGGGCGCCACGGCATCCCGCCCATGGTTGATTTGCGGTTCCGCCCCGCTGACGAAGGTCGCCACGCCCCACACCGACGGATCCAGCACCGCGGTCAGCGCCTGCAGGTCGCCGTTTTCGCATGCCGTGAGGAACTTCTCGGTCACCGCGTGATGTTCGACATCGTTGATGTCGGTAAGCCGCGGCGACGCATCGGCGAACTTCGCCCGAGCCCGCCGCGCAAGTTGGCGGCAGGTGCCGACGGGCCTGCCCACCGTCTCGGCGATCTCGTCGAACGGCATCTGGAAGACGTCATGCAAGACGAACGCGACCCGCTCGCCTGGACTCAGTCGCTGCAGCACCTCCAGTAGCGCGTTGCGTACCTCGTCGTCGAGCGTGACGCGGTCGGCCGGATCGATCTCCGTCGACGGGCTCGCGTCGAGGGTTTCGGATTCATCAGGACGTTCGAGGCGCGCGCGGGCTGATCGCAATTGGTCGAGGCACAGGCGCCCCGCCACCACAGTCAGCCAGGCCCGGACGTCGTCGATCTCCGAAAGGTCCGCGCGCGACAGGCGCAGAAACGCCTCCTGCGCGACGTCCTCGGCCTCCCCGACGTCGCCGAGCATCTGGTAGGCGAGGTTCACCACGTAGGCGCGGTGGCTGCGCCAGGCGACGTCGACCGACGGTGAATCGCTCATGCAGTAATGACGAATCGGCGGTGCGGAAAGTTACACACCGCGGCTTGTAACTTTTCCGGTGGCGGCCCCGTCCTTGGCTTCATGAACGCAATTCTTGTCACGGGCGCCACCGGCAACGTCGGACGCCCACTCGTCACCGAACTCGTCAATGCCGGCGCGCAGGTACGCGCCGTCACCCGCAGCCCGGACACCGCAGTCTTTCCCGCAGCGGTGGATGTCGTCACCTCCGCCGCAGACGGTGTGCGCGGAGCCGACGCGATCTTCCTCAACTCACGCGCGCTGGGCGAGGAACTCGCCCCGGTCGTCGAACTGGCGCGTCGCGAAGGTGTGCGCCGCCTCGTCGCACTGTCGGCGATCAATGCCGACGATGACTTCTCTCGTCAACCATCGCGATTTCGCGGCGACCGCAACAAGGAAGTCGAGCAACTGGCCGTCGATTCCGGTTTGGAGTGGGTGAGCCTGCGCCCAACGGTGTTCATTACCAACTTCTTTGGCATGTGGGCGCCCCAGATTCAGGCCGGCGATGTAGTCAGCGGCCCGTACCCAACGGCGTCGACCGCACCAATTGTCGACCGGGACATCTCCGCGGTGGCGGCCAACGCGCTGCTGACCGATGACCTGCTGGGCAGAAAGGTTCCGCTGACCGGACCGCAGGCCTACACGAACACGGAACTGGTAGAGGTGATCGGCGGGGTCCTCGGGCGCCAATTGCGCTATCAGGAAGTTCCGGCCGACTTCGTGCGGCAGCGCTTCATCGGTCTTGGCTTCGGAGCCCAGTTCGCCGACGCATACATCGCGTTTCTGGAGGCGACAGTCGACAAGCCCGCCCGCGTGACGCACGACGTCGAGAAAATCCTAGGCCGTCCCGCCGAAAGCTTCGCCGACGGGGTCGCCGCCCATCGCGACGTCTTCGCCAAACAGTAAGGAAGTCAACACATGTCTGAATTTCGGCCGCCGCGATACCTCAAGCCGATGAACAAGTTCATGATGGCCGTCCAGAGGCTGGGCATCCCGACCGGGCCTGCGATGGTCCTGACGGTGCCCGGCAGGAAAACCGGAAAGCCGCGCAGTACACCGATGACGCCGTTCGAGCACGACGGCGGCCTGTATGTCGTGGCGGGATATCCAGGCGCCGACTGGGCGTCCAACGCCCGCGCGGCGGGTGCCGGAACACTTTCCCGTGGACGCAAGTCGCGGCCCATACGAATCGTCGAACTCAGCCCTGCCGACGCGGGCCCCGTGCTGCGCAGCTTCGCGGAGAAGGTGCCGGTCGGTGTCGGCTTCGCCAAGCGGGCGGGGCTGGTACACGACGGCACCCCCGACGAATTCGCGGCCCTGGCGGGCAAGCTCACCGTGTTTCGGTTCGACGGTTAGGCCGCCACGGGACCGGTCGCTCGCTGCACCACCACGTCGCCGGACCCGGTCCGCGCGTGCACGACGAGCGTTTCGTCGCCCTCGGCAGGACCATCCGACGGCTGCAACGAGTTGCGGACCGACCCGGATCCTGTTCTCAAATCCAGTTGCGCCGCAGTGCCTTCCGCGATACCAACAACGACCTCGCCGCTTGCGGTCTGAACCGAAACGCCGCCGTTGACCGCCGTGGCAACGGTGACATCGCCGGAAGCGGTCTGCGCGTTGAGGTGTCCCAGCAACCGCCTGACCATCAGCGAGCCGCTGGCCGCGCGGAACTTCACATCGCCGGTGAACTCGCCGAATGAGGTGTCCCCCGATGCCGTCGACACCGATGCAGAGCCCTTGATCGACTGCACATTGATTCCACCAGATGCAGTGTCCGCCTTGAGGTTTCCGCTGATGGTGCCGACGGTCAAGTCACCGCTGGCAGACGCGAACTTGCAATCGGCGTATACACCGTCGGCGGTGACGTCGGCCGACGCCGCCGAGGTATGAAGCCGTGAGCCGGACGGGAGTGCGACGTCGACGATGACCGCTCCCCTGCGCGGAAACGAGAACCCGCGCTTGCTTGTCACCATCAGCGTGCCGTTGTCGAAGTCGACGCGAACCTGCTCGGCGGCCCTGACATCATGCGGCCGGGACTCGTCGCGGGGGCGGACCTCCACGACAGTGTCGGATCGATCAGTGGCGACGAGCCGGACCGAACCCGCGGCTATCTCGATGACGGCCGAAATGGGTTGCGGGGTATCAAAATTGGGCATGGTATCTCCTCTTTCGTGGTCGGTCAGCGGACCCAGCCGCTGAAGTGCTTGCCGGAATCGCCACGCGGGCGACGCGAATGACTGACGCCGAGCGCCGCGGTCACCGCGCGCACGAGCCACGCGTTCACCGACAGGCCGTCACCGCGCGCAGCGGCATCCACTCGCGGCCGCAGATTCTCCGGAAGACGCAGCGTCACCCGCCACGTTCCGCCGTCGTCCTCCTGATCGCCGGTTGCGACCGACGGCTCGTCTGGCAGCTCGGCGACACCCGCGCTGACAGTGAACTCGGGGTCGCGGCCGCGCAGCCGCACCTCCACCGAGCCTGGCGCGAGCTCGCGGGTGATCTGCTCGGCCGCCTCTGAGAGCGCTTCGAGCAGTGCCAGCCGGATCGACGACTCCAGTGGGGCGGTCAGCCGGTCGGCAAGAGCTTCGGCGTCCGGACCGCCAGCGGCGGCGGCGACGCCGAGTTCATGGCGTACCGCGTCGACGTACGGCTGCAAGTCCATGACGTCATGGTGACATCACTTTGACGTCAGAGCAAGCGTTATTTTGACGCAGAGTCGTCCGCAGGGCCTCCAAGCTGCTCGAATAGCCCGTGCATGTCGATCTGACCGCGGTGTGCGACGAGCATGTCGCCCTGGAAACGGTCGATATGGATCACCCCGACGGAGACCTTGGCGCCGCTGGGCGCCACGCCTTGGAACTCCCCGGTGTGGGTGCCGACGAACCGGCATCGCGTGACGCCGTGCGAACCGTCGACGAGGACTTCCTCGATGACGTGGCGCCCGTCTGGAAAGCCGCGGTAGAACTCGTCCAGGTTCGCCCGCCACTGCTCCCAGTCAGCCGGTGCCGAGCTGCCGACCTCCACTACCAGGCGGGGCGACACCAACGCCTCGACGGTGGACCAGTCCCGTCTGTCCAGCGCCCCGTACAAGCACTCGACCAGTTCCCTGACGGCATCGTCCATCGAATCAGACACAGAGCCAACGATATCCGTCTAGCCCGGCGGAAAGTGCTCGATCCAGTGCCTTGCGATGTCGACGCGGCGGGCGACCCAGACCCGCTCGTGTGACTGGACATGGTCGAGGAAGCGCTCCAGCGCGGCCGTGCGCGCGGGCCTGCCCACCAGCCGGCAGTGCAGGCCGATCGACAGCATCTTCGGAGCGCCCGCCGCGCCCTCGGCATAGAGCACGTCGAAAGCATCGCGCAGATGCGTGAAGAACTCGTCACCGCTGGGAAATCCGCCTGCGGTGGCGAAGCGCATGTCGTTGGTGTCCAACGTATACGGCACCACCAGGTGGTTCGTCCCCTCGACCACCGTCCAGTAAGGCAGGTCGTCGGCGTACGAATCGGAATCGTAGAGAAAACCGCTGTGTTCGACGACCAGCCGCCGGGTCTGCGGCGAATCGCGGCCCGTGTACCAGCCCAGCGGCGCCTCGCCGGTCAGCTCGGTCATCAGCCGCACCGCCTCGGCGATGTGGCGCCGCTCGACGTCGGGCTCGACGAGTTGGTAACTCACCCAGCGCAATCCGTGACAGGCGATCTCGTCGCCGCGCGCCTTGAACGCCGCAACCGCGAGCGGATTGCGCGCCAGCGCCATCGCCACCCCGAAGATCGTCAGCGGCAGCCCGCGGCGGTCGAATACCCGCAGCACCCGCCACAACCCCGCCCGCGACCCGTATTCGTAGAGCGATTCCATGCTCATGTGCCGATTTGGAAAGGCTTGCGCCCCAATGATTTCCGAGAGGAAGGTTTCCGAAGCCGGATCACCGTGCAGCACATTGCTTTCCGCGCCCTCTTCGTAGTTCAGCACGAATTGCACGGCGATGTTCGCCCCGCCGGGCCACTGCGGATGGGGAGGGTTTGGCCCGTAGCCGACCATGTCCCGCGGGTAGTCGTCGGCAGGCCAGAGCGTCATGGAGGAATTGTGGCAGGGATCGTCGTCAGCGCACCTTGGCGATGATCGTTTCTGCGAATCGCTCGATGGGTCCGCGGAAGCGATCGACATCGCCTGACCCCATGCCGTCCATTCCCGCCCACGGACTGCCCATCACCGCCGTGATGCCGACGTCCTCGGCGCGCTTGTACAGATCGGGTGTCGGCGGCTCGAGGAGCGCAAGCAGGATCTCGAACGGCTCGTTCTCGCGTCCGTACTCGCGGAGTAGATCCTTGAGCTTCTGCGCGTAGCGGACCGCGTCGTCCCACGCGTACGCGTATCCGACCCACCCGTTGCACAGCCTCGCGGCACGCCGCAGCGCAGCGTCGGATTCGCCGCCACACAGGATCGGAACCGGCGCTTCGGGATGAGGTTCGATCATCAGCTCGGGCACCTGGTAGTACTGACCGCTCCACGACACCCAGCCGCCGCGCCACAATTCGCGCAGCGCCGGGACCATCTCGTTGAGCCGTTTGCCCCGGGTGTCGAAGTTCTGGCCCATCAACTGGTATTCCTCGCGCATCCATCCGACGCCGACCGCCAGCGACACCCGGCCCCCGGAGATCACCGACGCGGTCGCGACCTGCTTGGCCACCTCTACGAGCGGTCGGGCCGGAGCGACGTACACGGCGTTGGAGAATCGCAGCCGCGTCGTCACCGATGCCATCGCGCCAGTCAGCACCCAGGAGTCGGGCCACGCCGTCTCGGGTGCCCACATCGGCTTACCGGTCGGTGAATCCGGATAAGGCGACGACAGCTCCCGCGGGTAGACCATGTGGTCGGACGTCACGATGCCGTCGTAGCCCGCCTCGTCGAGCATCCGCGCGACCGCGATGGCCTCGGAGGTGTTCATGAACGCTGTGCCCGACCAGAACTGCATCGTGTTTCCTTATCTCGAATTTCGGGCAGCATCAATGGCATGCCCGCACTGCTGTGGTTTCGGCGTGATCTGCGGCTGCGCGACCTGCCACCGCTGCTGGACGCCGCGGCGACCGACGGCGAGGTGCTGGCTTGCTACGTGCTGGACCCGCGGCTGAAGGCGTCCTCCGGACCTCGCCGCTCTCAATATCTTTGCGACGCCTTGCGCGATCTTCGCGACCGCCTCGATTGCCGCCTGCTGGTGACGCGCGGCCGTCCGGAAGCGCGAATTCCCGCGCTGGCCAAGGAGATCGGCGCGACGTCGGTGCATGTGTCGGCCGACTACTCGCCTTTCGGCACACGGCGCGACGCGGCCGTCCGCGACGCGCTGGGTGAAATCCCGTTCGAGGAGTCGGGATCTCCGTATCTGGTGTCGCCGGGTCGGGTGGTGAAGGGCGACGGCACACCGTACAAGGTGTTCACCCCGTTTTACGACGCCTGGCGCCGGCACGGCTGGCGGGCGCCCGCCGAGTCGGACGCGGACTCGGCGCGCTGGATCGACCCGGCCGACGTAAAGGGTGGTGTGGACATCCCTGACGCAGGGGTAGCGCTCGAGATGCCGGCAGGCGAGACAGCGGCCGGCCGCCAATGGAAGCGGTTTGTGGACAACGGCCTCGACCGTTACGCAGACGAGCGTGACCGCCCCGACCTGGACACCACCAGCCGGATGTCGGCGCACCTGAAATTCGGCACCATTCACCCACGAACCATGGCCGTCGATCTGAGCCGCGGCGACAGCGGCGCGCAGGCGTACTTGCGGGAGCTTGCTTTTCGCGACTTTTACGCCGCCGTGCTGCACGCATGGCCGGACAGCGCGTGGTGGAACTGGAACAAGTCGTTCGACAGGATCGAGGTCGACGAGGACGACGACGCCAAGCGATTGTTCGAAGCATGGAAAGCCGGACGCACAGGATTTCCCATCGTCGACGCGGGCATGCGGCAGCTCGCCGAGACCGGCTGGATGCACAACCGGGTGCGCATGGTCGCGGCCTCGTTTCTCGTCAAAGACCTCCACCTGCCGTGGCAGTGGGGCGCGCGGTGGTTCCTCGAGCAGCTGGTCGACGGCGACATGGCCAACAATCAGCACGGCTGGCAGTGGGCCGCGGGTTGTGGCACCGACGCCGCACCGTACTTCCGGGTGTTCAACCCGGCGGCGCAGGGCCGCAAGTTCGACCCTGACGGTGCCTACGTTCGCCGCTGGGTGCCGGAGGTCGACCGCGACGGCTATCCCGAGCCCATCGTCGACCACGCCGTCGAGCGCGCGGAGGCGTTGCGCCGATACGGAAAGATCAGCTGAAACAGGTCTACGCCGGCGCGTAGTAGACCTGTGCCAGAATGTTGCCGAGTACTCAGCCCGACCGTGAGGAGCACCCGTGGCCAACACCGAGGTGGAACGACACACCGGCGTCGACGTCGAAGATGTGCCATCCGCGGCATGGGGCTGGTCCCAGGAGAACCATCGGCTGATCCACATCGGCGGGCTGCTGTCGGCGGCCTTCCTGCTGTTGATGATGCACGGCAACCATGTCGGCCACATCGAGGACTGGTTTCTTATCGCGTTCGCCGTGCTCATCGTGATCGCGGTCGCGCGTGACTGGTGGCTGCGTCGCCGCGGGTGGATCAGGTAGGTCCGCCCACTCAGACCGAGTACAGCGGGCGAAATGCTCCCGTTCCGACACGGAAGAGCGTCTCGGTTCGACCGACTGAGCCATTCGAACCCACTGCCGCGGCAAGGGCATGGGACTTGAACGCCCGCGCGGCGGCACTGATCCTGTGTGGCACGGGGTTGACCTGACGGCCCAGTTCAGCGGGCCATGCGTCGCCCCAGACGGTGACTTCGGTCAGGCCACGCTTGAGAAGTTTGAGCACCTCATCGCGAATACGAACATCGGAAACGAGCACGTCCGCACCAACGGCCAGCGCCCCGCCGAGCGCCGCCGTGCGAAGCGTGGCTGAAAACTCGGCGCCGAGGTCCGACGCCGTGGCGCCGAGGATCGCCAACGCTCGCGGGTCGTCGTGCTGGGCGACCAAAACATTCACGTCCCAGCCGGCCCTCGAACGGTCGAACAGCCAACCGCCGGCCGACTGCACGACATCGGCCATGCTCGAGGCGATGACATTGAGTTGATACCGATGGACGCGGGCAAGACCGGACGGCGGCCGGTCAACTGCACCGACACCCCCGGCTCGCTGGTCATCGGCGGTGAAGGATCGCGTTGCCATGGGTGTCCTATCCATGATGTCAACTGAAGCGGCACCTAGAGCGTGACATTTCTACGAGGATCTGTAAAGGTTCGATTTCGCACGGAGTGGTGACACTTCGCGCGAAGCTTGTAAAGCTTGAAGGGAACCACCGCGATCGGAGGCCCGCAATGAGTCTTGTCGCCGGACATGGCCCGCTCAGCAAGGACCCGTTCGGATGGTTCACGCCGCCGTTGCCCGACGAAGCGGTTTTCGTCGAGCCACACCCTCGACGAATTCAGGCCGTCCGCAACGGCGCTACGGTCATCGACACCGAGCATGCACTGCTGGTGCATCGCCGCGATAGCCCGTTGAGCTATGCGTTTCCCGCCGGTGAGGTCGCCGACCTTCCCAGCGAGCCGGTGCCGGAGGCTCCGGGATTCGTGCGCGTGCCGTGGGACGCCGTCGACGCGTGGCTCGAGGAGGGCCGCAAGCTCGTCCACTACCCGCCGAACCCGTATCACCGCGTCGACTGCCGCCCGACGAAGCGTGGACTTCGCGTCTCCGTCGCGGGCACGACACTCGTGGACACCGTCGACACCGTGATCGTTTTCGAGACCGCACTCGAGCCCCGCCTCTATGTGCATCCGTCATTCGTGCGGACCGATCTGTTGCGGCGCACGGACACGTCGACGTACTGCAACTACAAGGGGTACGCGACATACTGGTCGGCGGTCATCGGGGACACGGTGGTCGACGACGTGGCGTGGTCCTACGACGATCCGCCACCCGAGTGCCTTCCCATCAAGGGGTACTTCAGCTTCGACGCAACTCGCGCTGACGTCGTCGCGGAGCTGCCGGAATCGCCGGGCTCGGCCGAATGCGGCTGCCAGGTATGACGCACGTCACTTTGTTCTGCGCGACCTCGCTTCCTACGGTTGCGTCACCGTAGGTTACGGTTGCGTACGTTTTCCCTGCTCAGCCACACTGCTGGTAGTTGCTAGCGCGGAGGGAAAACCATTGGGCCACTACATCGCCAACGTCCGTGACATCGAATTCAATTTGTTCGAGGTGCTGAATATCGGAGACGTTCTCGCGTCGGGAGGCTATGGCGACCTCGATGCCGACACCGTCCGCACGATGCTCGACGAGGTAGCCCGGCTGGCAGAGGGTCCGGTGGCCGAATCGTTCGCGTCGGCCGACCGCCATCCGCCCGTTTTCGACGCGGAACATCACACCATCAGCGTGCCCGGTGAACTGGCGAAGTCGGTGCAGGCGGTCAAGGACGCGGAATGGTGGCGAATGGGCATCGCCGAGGAGATCGGCGGTGTCCCGGCGCCCGCGGCGCTGACGTGGGCGATCCACGAAATGCTGCTGTGCGCCAATCCGTCGGCCGCCTTCTGGTACGCCCTCGGCCCGGCAATGGCCAACGCGCTCTACATCGAAGGCAACGATCAGCAAAAGCGTTGGGCGGCAATGTCCCTTGAGCGTGGTTGGGCCGCCACCATGGTGTTGACCGAGCCGGACGCCGGCTCCGATGTCGGTGCGGGCCGCGCCAAGGCCATCGCTCAGCCGGATGGAACGTGGCACATCGAGGGCGTGAAGCGGTTCATCTCCGGAGGCGATGTCGGCGATACCGCCGAGAACATCTTCCATCTGGTGCTGGCCCGCCCCGAAGGGGCTGGACCGGGCACCAAGGGTCTGAGCCTGTTCTATGTGCCGAAGTATCTGTTCGACCCGGACACGCTTGAACTCGGCCCGCGCAACGGGGTTTTCGCCACCGGGCTGGAACACAAGATGGGCCTGAAGTCCTCCCCCACATGCGAATTGACGTTCGGCGCACACGGCATGCCCGCCGTCGGGTATCTGGTGGGCGACGTCCACAACGGCATCGCGCAGATGTTCACCGTCATCGAGAATGCGCGGATGACGATCGGCGTCAAGGCGGCGGGCACGCTGTCCACGGGCTACCTGAATGCGTTGGCATTCGCCAAGGAACGCGTGCAGGGTGCCGACATGACGCAGATGACCGACAAGTCGGCACCGCGAGTCACGATCATCAACCACCCAGATGTGCGACGAAGCCTGATGACACAGAAGGCCTATGCAGAAGGCCTGCGGGCGCTGTACATGTATGCCGCCGCACACCAGAACGACGATGTCGCTCAACGGACTTCGGGCGCCGATCCGTCGATGGCGCACCGCGTCGACGATCTACTGTTGCCGATCGTCAAGGGTGTCGCTTCCGAACGCGCCTACGAAATCCTGACCGAGTCGCTGCAGACGTTCGGTGGTTCGGGATTCCTGCAGGACTACCCGATCGAGCAGTACATCCGCGATGCCAAGATCGACTCGCTGTACGAGGGAACCACCGCGATCCAGGCGCTGGACCTGTTCTTCCGCAAGATCATTCGCGACCGCGGCGAGGCGCTGGCACACGTCGCGGCGCAGATCACCCACACCATAGACACGTGCGACGATGCGCTGAAGACCCAGGCCGGGCAGCTGCGCACCGCGCTGGAACACGTCCAGGCGATGACGGCGACGTTGACGGGTTACCTGATGGCGGCGCCCGAACAACCCACGGAGATCTACAAAGTCGGGCTCGCCTCGGTCAGGTTCCTGCTCGGAGTGGGGGATCTGATCATCGGATGGCGGCTGCTCGTGCAGGCCAATGTGGCTCAAGAAGCGCTGGCCGGTTCGAAGGGTGATGAGGCGTTCTACCAAGGCAAGATCGCGACCGCCACATTCTTCGCCGCCAACATGCTGCCGAATCTCAGCGGATTGCGCGGTATCATCGAGCACCTCGACGACGAGATCATGCAGCTGCCCGAGGCTGCGTTCTAGAGTTCCTCGCGCCGACGATTCCCTCAATGTGCGGCAATCAGGCCGCGGCGCAGAGCGGGCTTGTCGACCTTGCCGATGGCGTTCCTGGGCATTTCGTCAAGGACTGTGATGTCCACTGGCCATTTGAATTTCGCGAGCTGTCCGGCGATGTGATCGCGAATCGCCTCTGGGGTGACGGACGTGTTGGGGCGTGTGGAGACGAACAGGACGGGCTCCTCGCCGTAGGTCGGGTTCGGTCGTCCGACGACTGCGGCCTCGGCTATCTGCGGGAGTTGATGGACGACGGCCTCGATCTCGCGCGGGTAGATGTTCTCGCCCCCGCGAATGATCATGTCCTTGGCGCGATCGACCAGAACCAGGTAGCCGTCCTCGTCGATGCGCCCGATGTCGCCGGTGTGCAGCCAGCCGTCGACGATGGTCTTGGCGGTCTCCTCCGGCCGGTTCAGATAGCCACGCATTACGTTGGCGCCCTTGATGACAACCTCGCCGGACTCACCGTCGGGGACAGGGCGGCCGGCCTGGTCGACGATTCGGATCGCCTGCCCGGGCAGCGGCAAGCCCACTGTCCCCGGCTTGCGTGGACCGTCCAACGGGTTGACGGCACTGGCGCACGTCCCCTCCGAGAGCCCATAGCCCTCGATGATCGGGATGTCGTAGCGCGATTCGAAACGTTGGAGCAACTCGACGCTCGCGGGCGCTGCCCCGCAGACCGCGAACCGCACCGATGACGTGTCAGGCCGCGCGTCGTCGGCCAGCCCGCACAACATCGTGTAAATCGTTGGTACGGCCGAGAAATAGGTAGCACGGCTCTTCTCGAGGGCGGCAAAGAACGTCTTCGGGTCGAAGCGCCCGGCCACCGTCGCCCGGCCACCGGCCAGCAACGGCGACAGCGTCCCGACGACGATGCCGTTGACGTGAAACAGCGGCAATATCAGAAGGCTGTGGTCATCGTGAGTCAGCCCGAAGCCCTCAATGACGCTGCTGCACATGGCGTTCAGGTTCGCGTGGTCGAGCATGACCCCCTTGGGGCGGCCGGTGGTTCCGCTGGTGTAGATCAGCAACGCCAGCGAGGCATCGTTGCCCCGGCTGGCGTCGGCCTGAGCCGGCTCGCATTGGTGCAACTCGTCGGCGATGAGCACCTTGGCACCGGCGTCGGCAAGTTGATAGCGGACCTCTTGCGGGGACAGCGCGGGGTTGACCGGAGTGACCGCGGCACCCAACCGCCACGCTGCGAACAGCGACACCACGAACTCGACCGTGTTGGGCAGCTTGATCGCCACCACATCCCCTGCCGACACGCCCCGGGCGCGAAGCGTCTCGGCGGCGCGCTTGACCGCGTCGAGAAACTCCGCGTTGTTCAGGTCGCTGATGTCATCGGCGACCGCGTGGCCCAGCGGATCGTCCGTCGCGCGCTGATCCGGCAAGACCGGCAAATCCATGTAATTCCTTCCAGAACGGGCTACCTCGGTGACCGGCAACACTAGGAATGCAGCGGACGAATCGGCATGGCCCGGGCCGCTCAAATGCCGGGCCTGGGTTGTCTGCCGGAGACAACTCCGAGTGTTCATTTGGCCCACATGCGGTTCGGGAAGATCTACCGTCGTGGTGTGACGAGCGGTACAGATACCGATGTCGACCGCTGTGTCCGCCAGATCGCTGCCGGACTCCACCAACGACTGGGCGAATTGACCGCCGCCATTCAACATCTACTGCAAGAGGAGATCCCTGAGCTTGCCCTGGACGCGCCGAGCATCGAGCTGTTGGGGGCCAGCATCGGAGGCAATGTCGACACTGTGCTCCACGCGATGCGCTATGGGATTGCCGTGCAGCGCGTCGAGGCGCCGACCGCGGCGATGGAATACGCCCGGCGGCTGGCCCAGCATGGAGTCCCGGTGCACGGGTTGGTACGTGGCTACCGGGTCGGCCAGCGGCGCATGAACGAACTCGTATTCGCCGAAGTCCAGGCCACCGACATGGAGCCGGCGGTCAAGGTGGCCGTGCTCGAGAAGATGTCGGCGACCATGTTCGCGTACATCGATTGGATGTCACAGCAAGTCGTCGAAGTGTACGAAGAGGAGCGCGAACGCTGGCTGGAGAATCAGAACAGCCTTCGCGCGCTGCGTGTGCGCGAGATTCTGGCCGCCAAGACACCAGTTGATGTCGACGCCGCGTCGACGACGGTTCGCTATCCGCTGCGCTGGCATCATCTCGCGGTCGTGGCGTGGTATCCCGATGACCGCAGCGACGGCAACGAACTGCCCCGGCTGCAACGCTTCCTGCGAGATATGGGCGAGGCCGCGGGGGCGGCGGCGAGCCCATTGTTCGTGGCCGCCAACGCCGTGTGCTGCTGGGGATGGCTGCCCTTCCGCGCCGCCGCACCCGAAGCAGTCGACAAAGCCCGCCGGTTCGCAATCACCCATGCGGACGCGCCCAGCGTGGGAATCGGCTCGATGGCCGCGGGTGTCGGCGGATTTCGACGGTCCCATCGCAGGGCGGTAGCCGCGCGGGCGGTGGGGGCGGCGCGCGAACCGCACAAGCCGACTGTGATTGCCGCGGACGATCCCGGTGTCTTGGTGGCCGCCATGCTCGGCGGTGACATCACCCAGGCCCGGGAGTGGGTGGCCGAAGTGCTCGGCGATCTGGCCGTCGACAATGAGAACGACGCCCGGCTGCGAGACACATGGCTCGTGTTCCTGTCCAGCGAGGGCAGCTACAAGCTCGCCGCTGAGCGGCTCAACCTGCATTCGAACACGGTCAAATACCGGGTCGGTCGGGCCGTGGCCCGGCGTGGTCGCGCCATCGGCACCGACCGACTGGACGTGGAACTGGCGCTGCTGCTGTGCCACTGGTACGGCAGCGCGGTAACCCAGCAGCGCCCCGGATAGCGACCACGGCGGCCAGTTATCGCCGCGGCACAACCTACCCGCGGGTATTGGTCCCACGCGGACGATGGCGATGCCGCCATGTACCCATAGCCTCAGCCTTGCGGCACGGCACCGACGCCGACAACGCGAAATCCAAAGCAACCGAAGGCGATAGTCGATGCCAAGTTCAGACGTTCAGCACCCGGCCGAAATAGCCACACCAAATGATTTACTACTGACCGGTTCGGCGCTCGGCGCTGCACGCGGGATGATGTCAGACCCGTCGTGGGGCAAGTTCGGGTTGAACCTGGCGCGCCGCCCAGGCACCGTCGCCGAACGGGTCGGGTCGTTCGGGCGCGAGCTCGCTTCGATCGCTACGGGCACGTCGGAGCGCGCTCCGGCCAAGCCCGACAAGCGATTCAGCGATCCAGCATGGCAGAACAACCCGTTGATGAAGCGATCGATGCAGGCGTACTTGACCGCTGCGGAGCTCGCGGACAACCTGTTCGCCGACGCCGGACTCGATGGCCGCGAAGCTGAACGAATCCGGTTCGTGCTCGACGTCGTCATGGAGGGGCTGGCACCGAGCAACAACCCGTTGATCAGCCCGCTGGGCTGGAAGGCGATCATCGACACCGGTGGTCTGAGCGTCGTTCGAGGGGTACGACGCTTTCTGCGCGACATGGCTGCACCGCCCCGGATTCCGTCGATGGTGGAACCCGACGCATTCACGGTCGGAGGGGATCTCGCCGTCACGCCCGGAGCGGTCGTGTACCGCAACGAGGTGTTCGAACTCATCCAGTACACACCGCAAACCGAGAAGGTGTGGTCCGTGCCGCTGCTGATGGTGCCGCCGGTGATCAACAAGTTCTACATCTTGGACATCGCCCCGGGTCGGAGCATGGTGGAATACCTCCTTGGCCAGGGTCACCAGGTGTTCGCCATCTCGTGGCGCAATCCGACTGCGGCGCAGCGGTCTTGGGGATTCGACGAATATGGTGGCGCGATCCTCGACGCGTTGGACGCTATCGAGAAGGTGACTGGGTCACAGAGCACTCATGTTCAGGCGTCGTGCTCGGGCGGAATCTTGGCGGCCATGACCGCCGCACATCTCAGTACGACGGGTGAGGCTGAGCGCATCGCCAGCCTGACGTTGATGGTGACGGTCCTGGATCAGGGCCGGGAGGGCTTCGCCGCTGCCGTCGACGAAACGGCCGCCAAACTCGCGATTGCGGTCTCGGCGCGCAAGGGCTACCTCGACGGCCGCTCGTTGGCCGAGGTGTTCGCCTGGCTGCGTCCCACTGATCTGGTATGGCGGTACTGGGTCAACAACTATCTGCAGGGTCGGTCACCGGCTCCGTTCGACGTGCTGTTCTGGAATTCCGACACCACGCGCATGCCCGCCGCCCTGCACCGCGACATGTTGATGATGGGACAGCACAACGCGTTGGTCGAACCCGGCGCGGTGCGCATGCTCGGCACCCCGGTGGACCTTGGCACGGTGACGGCGGAAACCTACGTCGTCGCCGGGGTCGCCGACCACATATCGCCCTGGCAGGCCTGCTATCGCAGCGCGAGAATGCTCGGAAGCAAAGACCTGCGGTTCGTCCTGTCATCGAGCGGACACATCGCCGCGCTGGTCAATCCCCCTGGTAATCCGAAGGCGTCGTACCGCGCGGGAAACGTCGACGAGCGCGACCCAATGCGTTGGGCGGCGTCGGCGGAAACGCACAGCGATTCCTGGTGGCCCGACTTCTCGGGCTGGCTGGCGCAGCGCGGCGGCGAACAGAAGCCGGCGCCCACGGTGCTCGGCGGTGCCGGCCTGGCGGCGCTGGGTCCCGCGCCGGGCAGCTACGTTCATGTACGTTGACCGCCTTGCGGTGTTGCCGATCCGACTTTGTCGGGCCTTGGAATTCAGCTTCGGCTGCGTCGGCTGCGCAGCATCGGCAAGCGCCGATGTCTTCGGCGCCGCGAAGTCGCGCCTGCAACGGGTTTCAACCGATCCGCCGCCGACGCGCACGGAGGACATCGCCGATGTCATCGTGTTCCCCCGGGGGCGCAAGCGTGAACGATGAGAACCTTGTCGCGGTACTCGGCCAGCAGATGCGGGTCGACATCCGGTGGGGCACCGGAATCCCGTTGGTGCTCTGCAACGGCATCGGGGCAAGCCTCGAAGTTCTCGATCCATTTGTCGCCCAATTGGATCCGGACACCACCGTCGTGCGGTTCGACGTGCCGGGCTCCGGCGCCTCGCCGGATTCCCCGTTTCCGTACCGATTCCCATACTTGGCAGCAGCGCTCGGAATGCTCCTGAAGAAGGTCGGGGTGATCGATCGCCGAGCCGGTATATCGCAGGTCGACGTCTTGGGACTGTCGTGGGGCGGAGGACTGGCCCAGCAGTTCGCCTTTCAGAATCCGCGCGGGTGTCGAAAGCTCATTCTGGTATCCACCGGTACCGGTTCGCTGATGATTCCTGGCAAGCCGTCAGTGCTGGCGAAGATGTTGACGGTCCGGCGATTCCTGGACCATCGCTATGCCGCAAAGATCGCGCCTGAGATCTACGGCGGGTCGGCCCGCAGCGACCCGATGATGATCAAGCGCGTATTCGACCGCCAGCTGACGGCAGGCTCACGCGTCGGGTATATGCACCAGCTCTTGGCCGGTGCAGGCTGGACCAGCCTGTTCATGCTCCCGCTCGTACGGCAGCCCACCTTGATCGTCGCCGGTAGCGACGATCCGATCATCCCGCTGGTCAATGCCAAGATCATGAACCGGCTCTTGCCGAATTCGGCGCTGCACATTCACGACGGTGGGCATGTCGAACTCATCACCGACGCGGCCGGGCAGGCACGGGTCATCGAAGGATTCCGGCGCGAGGCCTAATCCTGAAGACGGTCAATCGAATTCGACGGCCAATTGAAGGCGTCGAGGTGGCCGTGCGCAAGGCGTGTACAACGCTGACCCCGATCGGGATGAACAGTGGCGACAACACCAGCAGGAACGTGACGATGGTCGAGATGTATGACATTTCCTCGCTCTTCCTCTCCGCCAGGCAGATTGGGAAGAGAGTTTGCCCACTCGACCCGTGCGCGGCTTCGTCGTCGGGCCACAACCATTCCCGCCGTTTTCGTATTGCACGGACGATGGCAACGGGCCGGTGCACACCTACTCTGCGACGCATGCAACGCTTCGGTGATCCATCGTTCGACCTCTTCAAGCTGTCCGACGAGCACAATGAACTGCGCGCCGTGCTCCGCGATCTGTGTGAGAAGGAGATTGCTCCGTACGCCGCTGACGTCGACGAGAACTCGCGGTTTCCCGAGGAAGCGCTCAAGGTTCTCAATGACACCGGGTTCTCGGCGGTGCACGTTCCCGAGGAATACGGCGGCCAGGGTGCCGATTCGGTTGCGTGCTGCATTGTTGTCGAGGAGGTCGCTCGGGTGTGCGCGTCCTCCTCGCTGATCCCCGGCGTCAACAAGCTCGGCACGATCGGGCTGATCCTCAGTGGTTCAGACGAATTGAAGAAGCAAGTGCTGCCGACGCTGGCGTCGGGCGACGCGATGGCCTCCTACGCCTTGTCCGAACGCGAAGCCGGCAGCGATCCCGCGTCGATGCGCACCCGGGCCCGGGCCGACGGCGACGACTGGGTGCTCAACGGTTCCAAGTGCTGGATTACCAACGGCGGCAAGTCAACCTGGTACACCGTGATGGCGGTGACCGATCCGGAGAAAGGCGCCAACGGAATCTCGGCGTTCGTCGTGCACAGCGACGACGAGGGCTTCACGGTCGGCTCCAAGGAGCGCAAGCTCGGCATCAAGGGCTCGCCGACCACCGAACTGTATTTCGACAACTGCCGCATTCCCGGCGACCGCATCATCGGCGAGCCCGGCAGCGGGTTCAAAACCGCGCTCGCCAGCCTCGACCACACTCGACCGACGATCGGCGCGCAGGCCGTCGGCATCGCGCAGGGCGCGTTGGACGCGGCGATCGCATACACCAAGGAACGCAAGCAGTTCCGCAGGCCGGTGAGCGACTTCCAGGGCGTGCAGTTCATGCTCGCCGACATGGCGATGAAGGTGGAGGCTGCGCGCCTGATGGTGTACACCGCAGCCGCCCGCGCCGAGCGTGGCGAGCCGGCGTTGAGCTTTGTCTCGTCGGCCGCGAAGTGCTTTGCCTCCGACGTCGCGATGGAGGTCACCACCGACGCGGTGCAGCTGTTCGGCGGCGCCGGCTACACAGTCGACTTCCCGGTCGAACGCATGATGCGCGACGCAAAGATCACCCAGATCTACGAGGGCACCAATCAGATTCAGCGCGTCGTCATGGCGCGGGCATTGCTGGCGTGACTCCTTGAAAGTCACGTAGGCGAGCGAGATCCGATCAGTCGTTGTCAGGCAACCGAATCGGATTGCCGCAGCTCCGAAAGATCGGGTAACGGAGACGAACATAGGGCGTGCGCGTCGTCGGAACTCACGCCAAAAATGCGCAGCACGTTTTCGGTGACCGCATCTGCGGCACGCGCATCGTCGCGATCGGGCTCGGTCCGCAGCAGATTTCCCAGCCCCAGCAATGCGCCACCCGCCACGGCCAGCGCAAGCTCGGTATCTTCCAACGTGAACCGGCCGGCGGCGACGGCGGCCGCGATGTCGCGACGCGCGCGCGGTGCCAGCCCGCGGTCTGAGTTCAGCAGTGCCCTGCCGTTGGCGAGCAGGATCTCGCTTTCCTGTGGCCGCCGGCGAAAGAGCCGCCCGGTCAGTCGGAAACTGGTCGCGAAGGTTTCAGCCGGGTCGTCGATCGACGCTGTGAACTCATCGAGCAGGGCACCGTGGGCATCGAGCACCTCGGTAACGGCTGCCTCGAACAGCTGCTCTTTGCTCTCGAAGTGGTTGTAGAACGAACCCATGCCGACGTCGGCGGCCTGGGTGATCTCCAGCACCGGGACGTTGACCTTGCCTGCCGCGATGAACGTTTGGGCGGCCTTGATGAGGGCAGCCCGAGTCCGCTGTTTGCGCCGCTCTGAGCGGCTCACAGGCGCCTGCGACTGGCTCGACATCTCTCTCCGCTCCTCACTCGGTCCACGTACTTTAGCAGTTCAATGTCAATTCTGAGGAATTCGTCAGAATAGTTGACTGATCATAGCATCGTATGTGACGATTTCGTCATGTACGAGAGGAGCGGGTCATGATCCAGACCACCGGAGCCAAGACAGACAGCCATAAAGGCCTGCACAGCGAGCAGGGCGGCCACAGGAATGAGCATCCCGGCCGCGCGCGCAACCCCCTCATCAAGGTCGCCGACATTGCATGGCTGGAGTTCGCGAAGCCGGACCTGACCCGTGCCGAGGCGTTCGCCGGAGCGTTCGGTTTCCAAACCGCCCTGCGTTCGCCCGACGAAGTTCAGCTGCGCGGCACCGACGCGGGCGCACCATGCGTGATCCTGCGGCGGGGCGCCCGTTCACAGTTCCTCGGCGCCACGTTCAGGGCCCACGACGAATCGGACGTCATACGACTCGCGGAAACCATGGGGGCACGGACACGCGCACTCCCGGAATCCGTCGGCGGCATCGCCGTGGATCTCGCCGATCCGGGTGGCACGCCCGTCCGAGTGGTCGCAGGCATGCATGACCTTCCGGAGCTGGGCAGCCAGCAGCCTCACGTCTTCAACTTCGGTCACGAACTGCCGCGCACAAACGCGACGCAGCGCCCACCCCGCATACCCGCCAAGGTGCAGCGGCTCGGACACGTCGTCTTGCAGACCACCAAGTACCTCGAAGCGCTGAACTGGTACCTCGACAACCTCGGGATGATCGTCAGCGACTTCCTCTACTACCCCGGCCAGCGTGCCCGCGGACCGGTGATGAGCTTCATCCGGTGCGACCGTGGATCCGCCCCCGCCGATCACCACACGCTGGCACTCGCACTCGGACCTGCCAACCGCTACGTGCACTCGGCGTACCAGGTATGTGACCTCGATGCATTGGCCGCTGGAGGCGAATACCTAAGGGAGCGCGGCTATTTCCGCTCATGGGGAATCGGTCGCCACATCCAGGGCAGCCAGATCTTCGACTACTGGCGCGATCCCGATGGCTTTCTGGTCGAGCACTTCGCCGACGGCGACCTGTTCGACAACACGCTCGAGCCCGGTTGGGCGCCGTTCACGGCGTCGGGCCTGGCCCAGTGGGGTCCACCTGCCACCAAGGATTTCCTCGGCATCAGCCCGAGAGCGATACCGCACGAAGCACGTTCGGTCCTCAGTGCCCTGCGGGATGACAACGAATTCACCCTCACCCGCCTTCGCGGCCTGATGAAAGTAGCCAACTCATGACGATCTCCATCCTTCGCACAGTCGACGCGTGGTGGGTCCAAACCCCCACCGGCGCAGCGCGGATCACGACGGCCGCCGCCACCACCGGAGAACTGCTCGCCGATCGAGCCGCGATCGACGCGGCCGCGCACAACACAGACACCGTGCCGGTCGACACTCTCGAGCTCGTCTCCCCCGTGACGGCGCCCTGCCGGGTCGTGGCGCAGATGACCAATTTCGCGTCGCACGTCAAGGACGCCGGCATGGACCCGAAATCGATCCCGCTGACCTTCTTCCGCAAGACGTCCGGATCGATCAGCGGACCGTTCGATGACATCATCAAGCCAGAGCACGTGAAGTTTCTGGACTACGAGGTAGAGATCGGCCTGGTCATCGCCCGCGAAATTCCGGTCGGCACAATCATTTCGGAATCCAACATGTCCGACTACATCGCGGGCCTGGTGGTGACGAACGACGTGTCGGCCCGCGATATCCAGCTGCCGCAGACTCAGTTCTACGAGGCCAAGTCGTATCCGACCTTCACACCGGTCGGTCCGGCGTTGGTACTGCTGGATGCGGACGAACTAAAACGATTCGGCGATCTGCGCCTGCGGTTGAGCGTCGGCAATGACCTGCGCCAGGACATGGTCGTCGACGGCGACATGATCTACATGCCGCTGCAGGCGCTGCAGGCGTTGACGCGGTTCCAGCGCTTGGACGCCGGCGACCTGATCCTCACCGGTACTCCTGTTGGCACCGCGCTCAGCGCCCCAGCGAAACCGCTCCAGATCATCGCGGCCTTGCTTCCACCGTCGGTGAAGTGGAAAACGTTCTTCAAGCGGCAGGCCGACAACCCGAAGTACCTGCAGGACGGCGATATCGTCGAGCTGAGCGTCGCCACCGACGACGGCGTGATCGACCTTGGCACTCAACGCACTGTGGTCAGATACGCATGACCACCGTCCCCGTCGTGATCGTTGGCGCCGGACCGACGGGCGTCACCGCGGCGACATTGCTGGCGCAGTACGGAATTCGGTGCGTGGTGCTCGATCGCTGGACGAACGTGTATCCGCAGCCGCGGGCAGTGCACATGGACGACGAGACCTGTCGCATCGTCGCGCGTCTCGGCGTCGCAGAGGAGTTCGCGTCGATCTCGCGGCCGGCGCAAGGATTGCGATTGGTCGACAACAGGAAGGGTGTGCTCGCAGAATTCCGCCGACACACCGCGCGAAGCATCCACGGGTTCCCCCAGGCCAATATGTTTGACCAACCCGAGTTGGAAGCGTTACTGCGGGCCAACCTCAAGCGCCATCCGTGCGCAGAGCTTCGCGGCGACGTCGAGGTCAGCGACATCACAGAGGACAGCCAGGGACGCCTACGGGTGACGTTCGAGGATCGGACCGACGGCACGACGCACGTCATCGAGGCGAACTACGTGCTCGGCTGCGACGGCGCCAACAGTGTTGTGCGGTCGAACATCGGCGTGACGATGCGTGACCTGAAGTTCGACCAGCGCTGGTTGGTCGTCGATATCGCGACCACCACCGACCTGGCCCAGTGGGAGGGCGTGCACCAAGTATGTGACCCCGTCCGCGCCGGCACGTATATGCGCATTGGCGACACCAGGTACCGGTGGGAGTTTCGGTTGCTGCCGGGAGAAGCGGCGGAAGATTTTGGCGACCTTCTTACGCTGCGCCGGTTGATCGCACCATGGGTATCGGATGTTTCGGACGACGAGCTTCAGTTGATCCGCGTGGCGGAGTACACCTTCCGGGCCAAGATCGCCGAACAATGGCGGCGCGGCAACGTCTTTCTGCTCGGCGATGCCGCGCACCTGACGCCGCCGTTCATCGGTCAGGGCATGTGCGCTGGCCTGCGTGATGCGATGAACCTGGCGTGGAAACTGGCAGGCGTGCTCACGGGATGTCTGCCGACCAGCGTCCTCGACACGTACGAGCAAGAGCGAAAACCGCACGCGTATTACATGATTCGGCTTGCCCTGGGTATCGGCTGGGCCATGACCGCGGGCGGTAAGGTGGGCGATCTTCTCCGTGGAATCATCGTCCCGCGAATGCGCTTGCTTCCCGGCCTGCGAGACAAGATCATCGACGGCAGAACACCGGGCCTACACAGATCGGCGCTTGTGGTCAAGACCCGCGCGCCTCGCCAGCTGGCGGGCCAGTTATGCCCGAATCCGGTTGTGGCAGGCGGTGAGCGACTCGACGCGGTCCTCGGGACCGGCTTCGCGCTCGTCACAACCACAGAACCCGACGCATTCCAGCGCGGCCTCATCGAACAGCGTGGCGCAGTCGTCCACGTCGCCGAACCCGGCACCGAGTTGGCCCGCTGGCTGCGAGGTGGACGCGCGACCGCAGCCGTCATCCGGCCGGACCGAACGACGATGCGTGCCGGCCGGGATCTCAACCAGCTGTGTCAGACTCTGATTAGTTTGTCTTCGCGTTGACGGCTTTGACCATCAACCGCAACGCCTGTCGCCGGAGCGCGGCCTTGGCTCGGTCACGCCCACGCACCGGTACCGGTGGCCGCGCCGTGCCGAGACGCGGGAACAGCGCAAGCGCGTTGGTTCTGTCGATCGCCGCACGAGCATCGGCATCGATGTTCGGAAAGGTCTCGAGTCCCGCGGCGAAGTACTGTCCTGCCGCGGTGGGTGCGAACGGCCAGTCTGAGCCGAAGGTGATGTGGCCCGGCTTGGCGAATGCGAGCAGGGTCGGCAGCGCGGCGGCGCTCGACGACAGCGCCGTGTCGAAGTAGAAGCTGGAGAAGTCGTCAAGGCTGTCGGCCGGGCTGCGCCCTGTGTCGCCCATGATCGCGAGGGCCATCCGGTGTGCTGCATAGGGTACGAAGCCGCCGGCGTGGCTGAGAATGAATTTGATGTTCGGATATCTACGGCGAATGCCGTTGCGCACGAGCAGATATGCGGCGCGGGTGGTATCGAGGAGGAAGTCGGCGGCGAACGGTGCCACGCCGGGCACCGCCGGGCCGGGCAGATCGGCCGGATGGACGAACACCACCGCTGAACGAACGTCGAGAGCGCCCCAGAGGGCTTCTTGCCCGTCCTGGCCGAGGTAGATGCCCGCGTTATTGGCCAGCAGCACAATGCCGTCGGCGTCGAGGTCGTCGAGGGCGCGCACCACTTCCGCCACTGATTCGTCGATGTGCGGCATCGGGACGGTTGCGAAAAAGCCGAGCCTGTCGGGCTGTGAGGCGACTATATCGGCGGTGAAGTCGTTGAGGTCGCGTGCCAGGGCCGACGCATCGACGGCATCCGGCAGGAACGTTGTCGCGGGGGTGGACACCGAGAGGATCGCGGTGCCGACGTTGAGTTCGGCCATCGTCTGCAGCGATCCCTCCCGGCTCCAGTCGGGCAAGGCACGTCCGCCGGCTTCATCGATGCCGGCTCGGCGCAACGCCTTTCGGTAGTCCGGCGGGATGATGTGATGATGCGTGTCGATACGCGACATGGGCGATCCTCAGTTGTCAGGGTATGCCGGCGCCGGCCAACGCGGGAACGCTGTCTTCGCGGTGGACCAGCGACTGGGCGCCGCACTTGAACATTGCGAGCTTGTCGACGATGGTCTGGCCTTCCGGGGTGTGGCCCCAGATGCTGATGCCTTGATGCGTCGTGGGCTCCCACGTCTTTTCGTCGACGACAATCGGGTTCCAGCCGACTTCCCATTCAAACCCGGACGGCGTTATCGCGTAGTAGGACAGCTCTTTGTCGTTGGTGTGCTGACCGACGCCAAGTGCCATGCCGAAGCCGAGGTCCTTGACCCGGCGATAGGAGGCGGCTATGTCGTCGAGATCGGCGACCTGAATGTTCAGGTGCTGGATGCGGGTTCGAATGGGGTTGACAGGCAGCCGGTTCACCGCCGCGATGGCCACGGAGTGGTGACGCTCGTTGACACGCAGAAACCGGATCTTGAACTTGACGCCGCTGATGGTTTCGTCGATGTAGTCACTCAGGCGCGCGTCGAACACCGTGTTGTAGTAGCCGTGCATCTGATGCGGCTTCTTCGTCGTGATCGCTACGTGCCCCATGCCGGATTCCCCCGTGACGAAGCCGCCACCGACCCGCATGTCCAGCGGAGAATCGGCGATGCAGGCTCGGGTGAAGATCTCTTGTGCGAGCCCGTTAGGCCCGGGGAACCGCACGAGGCGCTCGACGCCCCGCAGCGCTGCTTCTTCCGCGCTTCCCTCGATGACCGGTACGGCGTGGCCCGTGACGCGGGCGAGGATTTCGTCAAAGGTGTTGTGATCGTCGACTTGCCAGCCGAGTGCGATGGCGTCCTCGGCCGGTCCCCGCTGCAGCAGGAATCGGCATTCGTTGTCGTCCAGGCGGAATCGCATGACGTCGGAGAGCGTCTCGTCGACATGCATGCCGATGGCATCGCGGCCGAAGCGTCGCCAGTCGGCGAACTTGTCGGTCTCGATGACGATGTAGCCGAGGTGGACGTTGCCGAAGATGTCACGCATGAGCGAGTTTCGATTCGGTGCTGAGGAATTCGGTGACGAGCTGATTGAACAACTCGGCGCGTTCCCATTGCATCCAGTGGCCGGTATGCGAGGTCATCACCAGCTCGGCGTTGGGCATCGTGTTGAGCAGCATCGGTCCGCCGGCCGGGCGATTGACCTTGTCGTCGCGTCCCCACAGGACCAGTGTCGGCGTCTTCAGCGTCTTGAGTCGGCTGTCGCGAGTGAGGTCCATGCGCCACAGCGCACGGGGACCCGATGGGCGCCGTAGCGGCGGATTGGCCACCACGTCCGGGTCGATCGAGGCCTGATAGCGCAGGTCGATCAGCTCGTCGGGTACCGAGGCACCGTCGTAGACAAGGTATGTGCGAATGAAGTTTTCGAGCTTCTCGCGGCTTGGTCCGTCGCCACCGTAGTAGGACAACAGGCTTTTCAGGCCGGCGGTCGGCACGCCCCGCGTCGTCCCGATGCCGCCGGGCCCCATCAGTACCAGCTTGCCGACGCGGTACGGAGTGTCGAGGGCGAGGCGCAGCGCAGCGGCCCCGCCGTACGAGTTGCCGATCAAGTGGGCGGTATCGATGCCCAGTTCGTCGAGCAGACCGCGGATCATGTCGCCCAGATAGCCGAATGGGTCGGCTTGATCGACCCCCTTGACCGATCGGCCGTACCCCGGCATATCGGGCACGATGACCCGAAAGTGCTGTGCGAGCACATCGATATTGCGTGAGAAGTTGGACACACCCGATGCGCCGGGGCCGCCGCCGTGCAGCATCACTACGGCTGGGCCGCTGCCAGTTTCAGCGGCGAAGACGGGTTTCCCGTTGACGGTGACGGTGTGTTCGGTCAGATTGGCGGTGGTCACGCGGGTACTCCAGTTCTGATGGGCGCGATAAACGAAGGTCCGGGCAACGGCTGCCCGGATTCGCTTGCGGCGTAGACGAATCCATCGGGGCGAACGACGACGGCGGCGGCCTTCCTGCGTCCCAGCCAGCCGACGAGGGTGGGCTCGGTGATGTGGAGTGTCGAGGCGCCCAACTGCGTCCAGGCTTGCGTGCCTGCCGGCGGTGCCCCGGTGTGCAGTACGGCCCACTGGCCGCTGAGGGCGTCGTCGAGACGAACGGTGGCGCCCCGATCGTTCTTCACCCACGGTTGCGGGATCTGCCAGCCGACTGCGGGGTGACTGCCAGCCGCGAAGAACCCATCCTTGTATCGGGCGTCAGGAATCCACGCCACCTTTGCGAGACCGGCCACCGCCCCGGGGATTCGCAGCACCGTACGAAAGACGTGATTGCGCACGGCAGCGATGACTCGGTTGCGCTCGGTGATGATCCGGCCGACGAAACATGCCCGGCGGGTGACCTCCGTGACGTGTGGCTTGCGTTCGGCCTGATACGAGTCGAGCAACGACTCCGGCGCCTCTTCCCTCAGCACCGCCGCGAGCTTCCAGCAGAGGTTCGCCACGTCGCGAACGCCGGCGCACATGCCTTGACCGATCCACGGCGGCATGGCGTGTGCGGCGTCGCCGGCCAGGAAGACCCTGCCCACTCGCCATCGCTCGGCGACCCGCACGTGGTGGCTGTAGATCACCGCACGCAGGATCTTGACGTGCTCCGGCGTGACCCCCTGGTCGCCGAGGACCTTCCAGATCTCCTCCTCGCGCAAGAGTTTCTGCTCGTCTTCGTCCGCACGCGCGGGGTACTCCCATCGGTGGTGACCGAGGGGGGTTGGGCAGTCGACCGTGGGACGGGCCGGATTGCAGTGGAACCGGAGCCGGTCGTGGGCGTCCCACTCCTTCAGCACCTTGGTGTCGATGACAACCCACCGCTCGGTGTAGGTACGGCCCTCATAGCCGACACCCAACTGGCCGCGGGTCGGCGACGAGCCGCCTTCGGCGGCGATCACATAGGACGCGCGGAACCGCTTGAAGGTGTCGGTGCGCAAGTCGGCCACCATGAGCTCGACCTCGTCACTCTTGTTCAGCACGCGCAGGCATTCATGCTCGAGCACCACGTCGACGTTCGGGAATCGGGCCACGCCATCGCGCAGGACGTGGTCCACGGCGGGCTGGTAGAGGAACTGCTGCGGTGGATGCCCGGTCCCGCGCGACGTGAGCTTCAGATCGATGAAGGGCACACCGTCGGCGTCGACGAAATTCAGCGGACGGTCGGGCAGCATGTCTTGCTGAAGGCGGTCCGCCAGGCCCACGGATTGCCACACCCGCATGACTTCTTCGTCCGTGGATATCGCCCTGGCCCGGCCGTACACGTCGGGATCGCGCTCGATCACGAGCACCTTAAGACCGAGCTGGCCCAACAGGTTGGCGGCAGTGGCGCCGGTCGGTCCATAGCCGATAACCGCCACGTCATAGGTAGCCGCCGTCGGGGGCAGCGACTCAACTTGTGTAGTGCTCATGTTGCGCTCTCATCGTCGAGGGGTTGTTCTGTAGCGATCGCTACGGTACTGTAGTGATCACTACGGAGTCAAGACCCGAAATCCAGGAGGCGAGATGGCAGACAAGGAAAAGCCCGTACGCCGCAAGCGCGCCGACGGCGAGTTGTCGCGCGAACGCATCCTCGATGCCGCCACCGAAATCGCCGCGGAGCGCGGCTACGAAGGCACGAGCATTGCCCTGGTCAGCAAGAAGTGCGGGCTGCCTGCGAGTTCGATCTACTGGCACTTCAAGGACAAGGACGACCTGATCGCCGCGGTCATCGAACGCAGCTTCGCCCACTGGCTGGCCGCATGGGAATTCCCAGAAGAGGGCGACGCGCCGGACCGCATGAAGGGGATGGCGACGCAGATCGCCAAGGCGCTGCTCGATTCTCCGGACTTCATCCGGCTGGGCCTGATGCTGGCGCTGGAGCGTCGCCCAGAGGAACCCCGCGCGCGGACGATGTTTCTTCAGGCCCGCGCGGAGGCGTACGGCCAACTCACCGACGTCATGCGCGAAATCACCCCAGAGCTCACCGATGCCCAGATGCATCAGCTGGCCACCTATGCGTTGGCCGGTGCTGACGGCCTGTTCATCGCCAAGGAGATCGGCGGCGACTCGGTCGATCTCGTCGCACTGTTCGAAATGCACGCCCGCGCTTTGTATGACACCGCGATACGGATGATTGCCGAGAAGGAAAGCCCATGACCTCACAACAGAAGTGGCCGGTGGCCATCATCGGCTCGGGCAACATCGGCACAGATCTGATGATCAAGATCCTGCGCAGCGATGGCCCCCTATCCGTCGGCGCCATGGTGGGCATCGACCCGGCTTCCGACGGCCTTGCCCGCGCTTCCCGTATGGGCGTAGCGACGACAGCCGACGGGGTGGACGGGCTGTTGGCCATGTCGAACTTCGGCGACATCAAGCTCGTCTTCGACGCGACATCTGCCAATGCGCACCAAGCGAATTGGGCCAAGCTGCGCGACACCGGTGTGCGTATGCTCGACCTGACGCCTGCGTCGATCGGGCCGTTCTGCGTGCCGGTGGTCAATCTCGAGGAGCACCTCGACGCACCGAACCTGAACATGGTCACCTGCGGCGGACAAGCCACCGTACCGATCGTCGCGGCGGTGGCGCAGTCGGGCATCGTGTCCTACGCCGAAATCGTGTCGTCCATTTCGGCACGATCCGCCGGACCCGGTACTCGTGCCAACATCGACGAGTTCACCGAAACCACCGCCACCGCATTACAAGTCGTGGGCGGAGCCCAGCGCGGCAAGGCGGTGATGATCATCAACCCAGCAGACCCGCCCGTTCTGATGCGCAACACCGTCTATTGCCTCGTCGACGGGGATGCCAATCACCACGCCATCGAGAACGACGTGCTCGCCATGGTCGAGAAGGTCAACATCTATGTGCCCGGCTACCGCCTCAAACAACGCGTCCAGTTCGAAACGTTCAGCGCCGAACGCCCGCTGTACATCCCGGAGACCGGCAAGTTCAGCGGCACGCGGGTGACCGTTCTACTCGAAGTCACCGGCGCCGCGCACTATTTGCCGGCCTACGCGGGCAATCTGGACATCATGACTTCGGCGGCCAAGGCGACCGCCGAACGCATCGCGCTCTATTCCACCGAAACCGCTGGAGCTGCAACATGATCTACGTCAGCGACGTCACTCTGCGTGACGGCATGCACGCCGTGCGTCACCAGTACAGCATCGAACAGGCAGTAACAATCGCCAAGGCGCTCGACGAAGCCGGGGTGGACTCCATCGAGGTCGCCCATGGCGACGGACTGGCAGGATCGAGCTGCATCTATGGCTTCGGCGCGCATACCGATCTGGAGTGGATCGAAGCGGTGGCAGGCGTGGTGCAGCGAGCCAAGGTCGCCACGCTTCTGCTGCCCGGTATCGGCAGCGTGCACAACCTCAAAGACGCGCACGCCGCCGGCGCGACCGTCGTGCGCGTCGCCACCCACTGCACCGAAGCCGACATCTCGGCCCAGCACATCGCCGCCGCGCGCGAACTCGGCATGGACACCGTCGGCTTCCTGATGATGAGCCATATGACGCCGCCTGATGCGCTGGCGCAGCAGGCCAAGCTCATGGAAGGCTACGGCGCCACCTGCGTCTACGTCGTCGACTCCGGCGGCGCCATGATCATGCGCGACGTGGCCGACCGCGTGGACGCGTTGCGGCAAACCCTCTCCCCCACAACGGAAATCGGCATACATGCCCACCACAATCTGTCGCTGGGCGTCGCCAACTCCATCGCCGCGGTCGAATCCGGTGCCAACCGTGTCGACGCGTCGCTGACCGGCATGGGCGCTGGGGCGGGCAATGCGCCCCTTGAGGTATTCATCGCCGCTGCCAGCAAGCTCGGCTGGAATCACGGATGCGACCTGCACGCCCTCGAAGACGCCGCCGACGACCTCGTCCGCCCATTGCAAGACCGGCCCGTGCGTGTCGACCGCGAAACGCTCACGCTGGGCTACGCCGGGGTGTACTCCAGCTTCCTGCGCCACGCCGAAGCGGCCGCCGCGCGCTATGACATCGATGCACGCACACTGCTCGAGGAAGCCGGGCGACGCCGCATGGTCGGCGGCCAGGAAGACATGCTGGTGGACATCGCCCTGGACCTCACGGCAGACCGCGAGCCGGTCTCCTAACCTGCGCTCAGCGCGCCTGGATGACGGACTTGCCGAAGCGTTCAATTGTTTCCAGCACGTGCGCCAGGCTGTCGCCCGGCAGCCCCACCTGCAACCAGGTAACCCCCATCGCCGCAAGCTTTTCCACGCCATCAAGGTAGGCGTCGGCGTTGAACGCTTCGTCTCCCGGGCTACCACCTTCGGCATTGGTGAAGCTGATGTCGATGGTTGACGGATCGCGTCCCGCCGTCTCCAATCGGCGGTGCAGATCGTCGATGCCCTCCCCCAGAGTGTCCGAGCCCATCTCCGCGGTGCGCGCGGTTTGGGCCAGAACTGCAGGAGCGGGAAACGGGCACCACCCGTCACCGTGCATGGTTACTCGCCGGCGCGCGGCAGCGGTGTTTCCGCCGATCCAGATCGGCGGATAAGGGCGGCTGACCGGACGCGGATGGGCCGTGATGCCGTTTGCGGTGAAATGCCTTCCCTCATAAGAGAAGTCATCGGTAGTCCAGATCCCACGGATCACCTCCAGCGCTTCGTCGAACAACTTTCCCCGTTCGTCGAAGTCCACACCCAGTGCGGCGAATTCTCGCTTGAGGTAGCCCACACCTACCCCGAGGGTGAACCTCCCGTCGGAAATCAGATCGAGCGTGGCGCCAGACTTGGCCACCACGAACGGGTTTCGATACGGCAGCACCACGATGTTCGGTATCAGGCGCAGCGTCGTCGTCCGGGCCGCGGCGAACCCGAGTACCACGAACGGGTCGAGCGCATCGTGGCCACCCGACTCCAGCCACCGCTGCGTGGGCGCCGGATGATCGGTTAACCCGAATCCATGAAAGCCTGCGGCTTCCGCGGCAGCGGCGGCCGTCGCGATGCCCGATCCGGTCACCAGCTCCGGGTTGTACGGGTGGCTGTGCATCGGATGCGTGAACGTGAACTTCATCGGGTGCTCCGCTCCAGAACAATCTTCTCAATTTGTGAGAATGTCGTTACCATGCGAACCACGAAAAGTACAGGGGTCGCGCATCAGAAGAGGTCAGCGGGCATGGGCGAATTGGCGGTGACACCCGTCAAGCACGGCCCGTTTCCGGGTCGACTCGACCCGGATGTCATCGCTGCTTATGCCGCCGCGACCGGCGATCAGACGCCCGCCGTGCGGGACGGCACCGCCGTGCCGGCCGTGTATCCGGTGATCCTCGTGTTCGATGCGCAGGAGGCGGCCCGGCTGGATCTGCCGGCGGCGGCCTGGCAGCGCGCCCGTGGCGGCGTGCATGGCGAACACGACATCCTGCTGCACCGCCCACTGGTCCCCAATGAGCCACTCGAGACGTGGTCGCAGATCTCGGCGGTGCGGACCTCTCGGGCAGGTACCCACCTCGTGGTTCATCTCGAACAGGTCGATGCCGAAGGCCGGATCGCCGTCGAGCAGTGGTGGACGATGATTCTGCTCGGACTGGACGGCGTCGCCGACTTCGGATCGATGCCTGCAGAGCATCGTTTCCCCGACGAAGCGCGAGCCAACACGATCGGCTCGACGAGTCAGCACCTCGACGGTCGGCTTGCCCATCGCTACGCCGAGGTGTCCGGCGACTGGGCGGCGCACCACTTCGACATCGATGTCGCGCGCGCGTCCGGATTCGACTTCGTGTTCGCCCACGGCCTTTGCACGATGGCCATCTGCACCCACCAGCTTCTGGGCCTGCTCGATGTCGACGACCCCGACCGGGTTGCGCGGGTAGCGGTCCGGTTCGCATCACCCACACCGTTGGATGGCGAGCTGACGGTGAATGCCTTTGGCATCGATGACAATTCGTTTGCATTCGAGGCCGTCGCCAACGGTACGACGACCATCACTCACGGAAGATTGGAACTGAGGCCATGACCAAGCCCGAGATCGGCGTCTACCTGCCTCAGATGGGCTTCACCTACCCCGAGCTCCTGCATCGCGCTCGCCGCTGCGAAGAACTCGGAATCGATTCGCTCTGGCTCTACGACCACCTGTACGGCCCCGGAGTACCCGACTATCCGTCCTTGGAGGCGTGGACGGCAGCCACCGCGCTGCTCAGTCAGACCGAGCGCATTCAGGTCGGACATATGGTGCTGTGCAACCAGTTTCGTCACCCGGTGGTGCTGGCCAAGATGGCGACCACGCTCGATCAGATTTCGCGTGGCCGGCTGCAGCTCGGCATCGGCAGCGGCTCCATCGAAGACGAGCACACGCGGGTCGGCCTGGACTGGGGAACGTTCGCAGAACGCTCTGCCCGGCTCGGCGAGACCTTGGAGATCCTGCGTCAGGCGTTCGCCGACGAGCGGATCGACTTCACCGGCGAGCACTACACCGTGCGCGACATGCCGATCAAGCCGGGACCCGTCCAACAGCCGCGGCCACCGATCATCGTGGGCGGGGTCGGCGAGAAGTACACGCTGCCGTTGGTAGCACGCTATGCCGATGTGTGGAACGTGCCGACGTACGCGCTGGGTGAACTCGAGCACAAGACCGCGATGCTGCGATCCATCTGTGAGGACATCGGCAGAGATCCGGACACAATCGTGCTGTCGATCGAGGCCGTCATGGCGCTCGCGCCCGACGACGCCGCGTTGCCGAACGTCCGCGCCCTCGCCGAGAAACGGTTCGGTTTACCGGCTTTCGGGTTACACGAGGGTGGCTTGATAGGCACGCCATCGGTAATCGTCGATCGCCTGCACGAATTGCAGGAGCTCGGTTTCGGTCAGATCGTGCTGTTCACCCATGACCGTGGCTCAGACGACACTCTCGAGCTACTCGCCACGCAGGTGATCTCGCGACTCTAAGAGTTCTGCTTGACGGGCGAATAGCTCGGGCGGCCGAGGCCGAGGACATGCTGGGCGATCATGTTGCGGAACACTTCCAGTGTCCCGCCGTAGATCCCGGTGGGACCGGCCAACCGGAAGATGTACTCGGCCGAACCCTCTGCGGGCATGCTTGAAGCCGCGCCGAGGATGTCCATGAGATCCGGTGAGACGTCCCGCATGGTTTGCGCAATTGCGACCCGCCCGAACATCTCGGGACTGCTCATCGCCGCTTCCATCTTCGCAATGCTGCGTCCTAGGCGGTATTTCGCCGAGTCGTCGAGCGTAGGTGCCAGTGCGGCAATCCTGTCGACAGCCTCTGCCAGCAGCAAGACATGTTCGGTCATCGTCGCGAGCTTCTGAAGGCCGGCCGCGTCACGCTCGACCGTGCCGTGTTCGGCATTGAGCGCCTCGCGCAATACCGTCCAGCCGCCGTTGACCTCACCCACCCGGTATCTGTCGTCGACGCGAACGTCGCTGTAGAAGGTGATGTTCGTGCGGTCACCGTCGATCGTGCGGATGGGCTGGACCTCGATACCGGGGGTGTCCATCGGCACCAGAAACATGGTCAGGCTCTGGTGTTTCGGCGCATCCGGATCAGTGTTGGTGAGCAGGAAGACGTACTGGGCGTTGTGCGCGTTGGAGGTGAACATCTTGGAGCCGTTGATGATCCAGCCGTCGCCATCGCGTACCGCACGGGTCTTGCACGTCGCGACATCCGAGCCGCCCTCCGGTTCGGTGTAGCCCAGGCAGAGTCGGTAGTGACCCGACAGCACGCGCGGCAACACCTCGTCCTTGAGTTGCGCAGAACCGAACTGACCGACCGTGTCCGCCACCATGGCCGTTGTGCCCCAGTGGAACCACGGGGTGTGCGCGCGTCCGATCTCCAGCTCCCAGATGCGCCGGCGAACCGCGCTGAATCCGCCTTCGGATTCCGCCTTGAAGTCGGCGGCGAGATATCCCTCGGCGCCCAGCGCCAAGTGCACGCCCTCGTCGAAGTTCTCTCCGGTCTCGCGGTCGCGGCGAATGACCTCATCGGTCACGATCGTGCTCAGGAAGGCCCGAAGTTCGTCTTGAAAGGCCAGGTCGGCATCCGACAGTTCGACGCGCGAGAAGTCCACGTCAACACCGTGACACTTTTACTCTCATCTGTAAAGTGAGGGTCATAGGCAGCAGAGAAAGGCACCACCTTGGGCATCGTCACCACCAGTTCAGAGACTGCGTTCAGCCACTCACCCGAGGTGGTCTACGACTTCGTCACGAATCCAGCCAATTGGACGAAAACCTATCCACACAGCACCGAGGTCGGCGGCCTCCACGGCACGTTGCCGTTGAAGGTCGGCGACACCTGGACCGAATCGGGCCCGGACGCTAAGCGGATATTCACATGGCACCTGGCCATTGCGATGCGCCCCAAGCTTTGGGTCTTCAACTCGGTCGGACGCCTTGGCCACGATCGCGACGGCAATGGCGGCATGGAAGGCCGGATCACCGTGCAATACCACTTCACGCAGCCGGGCGAAGGCATCACGCTGTTCGCCCGGACAATGACAATTGAGGCCTACAAGCACGCCCCGATGCCCGACGGCTTCTTCCGCACAGTCAATCCGGCCAACATCGACGCTTACCACGCGGCGATCGCGCGGGAACTGGCGGCATGAGCCGCAGAGGCGTTACATTCGCGTGGGCTCCAGTTGACGCTGATGCAGTGCCCTGCGCAGCGCCGCGCCCTGGAGCTCGAACAGCTGTTGGCTTGTCTCCCACTCGGGGGCCAGCGAGTCGAAGCCGTGGCAGGTGCCGGGGAACACGTGCAGCTCGGTGGCCACCCCCGCCCACATGAGCCGCAGTGCGTAATCCACGGCTTCGTCGCGCAACGGATCCAGTTCCGAGCATGTGATCAAAGTGCTTGCAATACCCGATAACTCGGCTGCACGCGCCGGAACGGCCTCAGCGGGTACCGGCTCCCCGCCGAGGTAGTGCTGCCACATCTGCGTGACCGCCGGGCCGTCGAAGCCGGGCGTCGTGTCGAACTCCTCTTTGGACGGCGTCGGGCGATCGTCGAGCACCGGTTGATGCAGCAACTGGAACACGACGGGCGGCGCCGAACCCTCTGCGGCCCGTTGAGCGAGCAGAGCCGCCAGCGACGCGCCAGCGCTGCTTCCCGCGACCGCAAGGCGCTCCGAATCGATGCCCAACTCCGCGCGGTTGTCGACCGCCCACTGCAACACGGTCATCGCGTCGTCGAGGGCCGCCGGGAACGGATACTCGGGCGCCAACCTGTAGTCGACGGAGATGACCGTACAGCCGCCCCGCCTCGCGAACTCCACACACTGGCGGTGGTCGGTGTCCAGATTGCCCAGGACGAAAGCCCCTGAGTGGCAATAGATCACCGCCGGTGAGGGTGAAGGTCCGCCGCGGTAGATACGCACCGGAATCGGCCCCGCCTGGCGGTTCTCGATTTCGACGCCGACGGTGTTGACACCGCGGGCCGTCGCCGCGCGGCGCTGGTTCAACGAATCACGGACGACCCACAGCACGCTAGCCGACAAGTCAGTCCGGGCCGACGCGAAATCTCGCAGAGCCGGGTCCAGACGATCCACGAACATCAGCGCTTACCTACTCGCCGCCGACTGTGATCGGGCTTCGACGGCATCGGTCCCGGAGGGCGGATCGAAGGTGTAGTCCGCGGGCCTGAAGCGGCGGGTCATCGTCCAGAATGCCCGCGCGCTGCGGGGCCACTGGGTGACGACCCTGCCATTCGGGGCGCGAAAGTAGTTGCTGCACCGGGTGAGCCACACCGTGCCTTCCATCCACTCGTCGATCTTGGCGATGAAGTCCGCCATCGTCGACGGCCGGACAGCCACATAGTCCTTGCGCCTGCGCCGCATGTACCTCAACGCCCGCACGATGTACCGGGCCTGCGCTTCCAGCATGAAGATGACGCTGTTGGAACCGACGTTGGTGTTGGGGCCGTACAGCATGAAGAAGTTCGGAAAGCCCGGCACGGCCATCCCGAGGTACGCGTGCGCGCCATCGCGCCACGTCTCGCGCAGCGATGTGCCACCCTCGCCGACGACGTCGATCTGGCCCAGATAGTCCGCCGCCGCATATCCGGTAGCACACAGCACAACGTCGACATCGAGTTCGGCGCCGTCCTCGGTGACCAGTGACCGGGATCGAAGCGCGCGGGCCGGGCTTGACACCACCTCGACATGCGGTTGCGTCAGCGTCTGCAGATAGTCGGTGGCGAAAACCAGACGCTTGCAACCCAACGGGTGATCCGGTGTCAACTTGCGGCGTAACTCGTCGTCGTCCACCGTCGACTCGAGCATCCGCAGGGCGATGCCCTTGAACTCCTGCGTCTTGTCGCTACCGTTCTCGATCACCGAGATATTCGACTCGCTGCGCAGCCACAGCCTCGTTCGATAGATCTTCTTGGCGAGCGGAACGTTGGCGAAAAGCCACTTCTCCCTGTCGGTGTAGGGCCGGTCCGGCTTCGGGAGGATCCACGTCGGTGAGCGCTGCACGGAGTAGACCTTCTTGGCCTCCTTCGCGACCTCTGGAATCAGCTGTGACGCGGTCGATCCCGTGCCCAGCACCGCGACCCTGGCGTCGCGCAAGTCGACGGAGTGATCCCAGCGCGCCGTGTGCATCAGCGTCCCGGTGAACGTCTCTTCCTCGACGAGGTCGGGAAGCACCGGCTGGGTGAACAGGCCGACGGCCGAAACAACGACATCGAACGTGTACTGCTCCCCCGCCGCGGTTGTCAGCCGCCAGGTCTTGGAGTCGGAATCCCACTGCGCCGAGACGATTTCGGTGTGCAGTTTCAGGTGCGGACCGAGTTCGTAACGCTGAGCACATTGTTCGAAGTACTCGAGGATCTCCGGCTGAGCCGACCATAGCCGCGACCAGTTCGGGTTCAAGTCGAACGAGTACGAGTACAGGTGCGATTTCACGTCGCAGGCTAGACCGGGATAGGTATTGATGCGCCATGTGCCACCCACACCGTCTTCACGGTCGAATATCGTGAAGTCGTCAAAGCCCGCCTGCCGCAGGAAGATTCCCAGCGCAAGACCACCTGGGCCCGCACCGATGATACCTACCGTCGGCCTGCCGCCCTTCACCCGATTTGCAGGCATTGCCCTCCATCCACGACAAGCTCTGAACCGGTGATGAACGACGCCTGCTCGGACACCAGGAACGCCACCGCGTCGGCGATCTCCATAGGCTTGCCCAGCCGGCCAAGGACGGCGCGCTCGCCAAGCCGCACCTGCGTCGCCTCGTCGAGCATGGGCGTCTCGACCGGTCCGGGGAACACCGCGTTCACCCTGATCCCCGACGGGGCTAGTTCGGCGGCGACGACCTGAGTGAGTCCCCGCAGCGCCCATTTGGACGAGCCGTATGCGGCGTGGTTCGGGAAGGGCCGAATAGCTCCGGTGCTACATGTGTTGACGATGGCTGCGCCGTCGGCGTCACGCAGATGTGGCAGGGCGGCGCGGATCCCCAGGAAAGGGCCCAGACAGTTGACGCGCCAGCTGTTTTCGAAGCCCGCCGCGGTCTCGTCGGCGAGTGAGGCCCGATGCAGGACGCCGGCGTTGTTGACCAAGGTGGTCAGTGAGCCGAACCGGTCGATCACTGCCGCGATCGCGGCCTGCCATTGATCCTCGGATGTCACATCAAGTGGAATCGCGATCGCCGCATCGCCGCCAACAGATTCGACGGACGCGGTCAACTCGTCGGCCAGCAGATCGCACGCGGCGACGCGGAACCCGTCTTTGTGCAGTCGCTTCACTATCGCCGCGCCCTGTCCGCGCGCGGCACCGGTCACCAGCGCCACCCGATTCGCTGTCATGGTGCCGACCGCCCCGTCGCTTCATTGAGATGATCAGTTGCTCCTCGCCGCAGCGCCTGCGATTCCGAGGCCAGGGTGATCATCTGAAAACCCGCTTCCGCCATGGCTTTGCCGCGGGTTCCGCTACTGGCGTGTATCCCAGCCACCAGGCCGGCGGCCGATGCGGACTTGTGGACGCGCGCCATCGCGTCGCGGACAGCAGGGTGGGTCCAGGCTTCGGCAACGGTGTGTCCCATCGAGATCGCCAGATCCGCAGGCCCGACGTACACACCCGTCAGGCCGGGGACGGCACAGATCTCGTCGACCGCCGAGATGCCTTGAGCCGTTTCGACCATCGCGAACACACTGGCGCGTGCCTCCAGCGCCGCGGGGTCGTGGCCCAGGCTGGCGCGCAGCGGCCCGAAGCTGCGTACCCCTGCCGGGGCATACCGGGTGGCGGCGACCGCGGCCGCGGCCTGATCGGACGATTCGACCATCGCGATGATCACCGCGTCGGCGCCCGCATCGAGCACCCGGCCGATCGGGGCGGGGTCAGCGGTGGGCAGCCGCACCGCGGTGGCGATGGGAACGTGTTCGAGCCGGCGCAGCAACAGCGCGACGTAGGCGTCGTCGAGATAACCGTGCTGCACGTCGAATCCGACGTAGTCATAACCCGCTTGGGCGAACTCCTCCGGACCGATGATGGTCGGGCCCACGATCCATCCGCCCCACACACGTTCCTTCGCAGCGAGGGCTTCCTGCAGTCTGCTCGGAGTCATCGTTCGACGATCGCAATCTTGATGCGTTCCGGCGTGGGCCTGCAGGCCAGTTCGAATGCCGCCTGTACCTCGTCGACGCTGAAGGTGTGGGTGAGGTAGTTCGTCAGCAATTCCGGATGTTGACGCGCGAACCGACCAGCGGCTTCCAGCACCCGTCGCCGGTCCAGTGTCACCCCCGATTTCAGGGTCAGGTTGTTGCGCAGCATGGTTCGCATGCTGATCGGATAGCTGTCGTCGTCGGCGACGCCGAAGTAGAAGACGGTGCCGCCGAACGCGGCCGCCTCGATGGCGTGGCTGAGTGTGGCCACCTGATGGCCGACGGCTTCAATCACGATGTCGGACCGGTCATCCGGTTTCAGGTGACTCACCCATCGGTCGCTCGTCGCGCGGACGACAGTGTCGACACCGAACAGCTTGCCGACCTCCTCACGGTCGATTGGGTCGACGCCAGTGACGTGTTCGGCACCCACCGCCTTGGCCACATACGAGAACAGCAAGCCGATCGAGCCCTGCCCGATGATGGCGACGCGGCGCCCTCGGAGGTCCGGCAACTGCTCGACGGCGTACAGCACGCATGCCAGCGGCTGCAGTCCGACCGCGACTTGTGGGCTGAGTGTGGGGTCGTACGGTGCTAATCCGTTGCCGTCGGCGACCACACGTTCCATCAGCCCGTCGAAGCCCGACGCCCAACCGACCACACGATCGCCCTTTCGATGGGCCGGATGCCGGCTGGCCAGCACTTCGCCGACGACCTCGTGGATGGGAAAACCGTGCATCTCTGCGGCGCAGATACCCGTGTCGCCCGGCAGCCGCCCCTGCGCACCGCGGAAGCCGGGAAGGTCGCTTCCGCAGATGCCCGCCCCGAGGAAGCGCAACAGAACCTGCCCGTCGCCAAGTGATTCCGGCGATGGCGCAGTGATGTCAGTTCGTTCAAAGGTGTACGGCGCGACGAGGCGATACGACCACATGGTCAGACCTCCACCGGAATGTTGTTCCAGCCCCACTGGAAACTCGATGGCGGCCGCGATGCGGCCTCGCTGACGATGTGCCAGTCGGGCACGCGTTTGAGCCATTCCGTAACCATGATGGTGATCTCGAGACGAGCGAGGTGCACACCGAGGCAGAAGTGTTGTCCCCTACCGAATGCCAGCAGTCGTTCGATCGGGCGGTTCCAGATGAATTCCTCTGGATCGGGGTACTCGCGTTCGTCGCGGTTGGCCGACCCGAGCAGCGTGATGATCCGCTGACCCGGCTTGATGGTGGTGTCGTAGATGGTGAACGGCTTGCGAACGGTGCGGGCGAACCATTGCGCGGGTGCGCAGTAGCGGATCATCTCCTCGCGGGCGACGGGCACATTGGTGTCGAGATCTGCACGCACCGCGGCCATTTGGTCGGGTCGTCGGCTCAATTCCCACAGGCCATGCGCGACGATCTTCGGCACGGTTTCGGTTCCGCCGATGAAGACCCCGAGCATCTGGACGGCGGCTTCCATATCACTGAAGGCGGAACCGTCTGGCAGCCGATATGCGATGAGGTTGTCGACGATCGGCAGCTCACCGTCGGCGCCGTCGGTGCGGCGTCGTTGCACGATCGGGGCCAGGTATTCCAGATAGCCGGGGCGGGCGTTGGCCACCTCGACCCCACTGCCCGGTTGCGCGAGGCTGCCGGCGTTGACGGTGGCCAGCACGTCCGGCGCCAAATCGACGGGCAGCCCGACGAGTTCGCACACCACCGAGGCGGCCACGATGCCACCGTATTCCTGGGTCAGGTCGAACGTTTCTCGCGGCAACAACTCGTCGAGTCGCTTGTTTGCAAGAGCGCGGATTCGCTGCGCCAACTGCGCGACGGACTTCGGCCGGAATTGGCTGGATGTGCATCGGCGCACGCTGTCGTAAATCGGGGCATCGAAGTTGGCGTGAAACGGCATTGGATGCAGAGGCGGATCCGGTACCGGTCCGTCGTTGTGTGACGCCAAAACCGTTGCGGCGGGCAGTGTCCCCTCTGATGCGACGAACGTCCCGTCATTGATCTCCAGCACCTGCCAGATGTCAGAGAACCGCGACAGCGCGTAGGTGTCCCACGCGTCGATGTAGTACAGCGGGTGCTCGTCGCGCAGCACCCGGTAATACGGCAGCGGGTTTGCCATCACCGTCGGGTCGAACGGGTCGTACGAAAAATCCCGCATCACAGGGGTGTTCATTGCAGCGGTGAAGGCGGTAGGGCCTGCAGGATGGAGTCCTCCCAACCATCGCGCAAGGCGGGCGCGACGCTCATCCAGGTGGCGATCTCCGCGGGCGGGCTGTCTTTCCACGACGGGTAGTGATTGGCGAAGCAATCCCAATCGCCGTCCAAAGCCCAGTAGTGGATGACCTCGTTGAAGCGGAACGTCGTGATGAACGAGCCGAGCCACCGCTTGCCGGTCCGTTCGGACCACGGCACATAAAGACGTTCGAGCTCGCGGATGTAGTCGTCCTGGCGTCCCGGCTTGGTCTGCATGATCTCCTGAATGACCAGTCCCGCTCCGAAGTTCGCCTCCTTCAGCTGCGCAAGAGTCCTGTTGCTCGCGCCGGCGTACATGATCCGGCCCTCACCGGATGCTCCGATCTCGGACAGGAACGTCGACCACTTCGCCGCCGATTCCTCATGGCTGCCGCCCCGCGACTGCGCCTTGCCGATGCGGGCGTAGTCGGCGAACGCATCGATCTCCCAGACGATCGTCACCGCAGGCCAATGTCCGTTGTACGGCGTGCTCTCCCAGATCGCGAACAGTCGAGCGCCGAGGTCTTCCATCATCGGGTGGTAGACGTCACTGAACACTTCCGTAAAGCGATCACTACGGCCCGACCCCAGGTCAATCGTCTCGTGCAGATACAACAGCGTGTGGCCGTGGTAGCGCTTCATGTTCATGACGAGCCGCAGGTAGTTGACAGTGGCACCTAGCGAGCGTGACACTTATGGCGTGTTTTGTAAAGGTGCGACGCTGACGCCACTGGCCAAAGGTTTCTGCTTCGGGGAAGGTCCACGCTGGTTCGAGGGACTGCTGTGGTTTTCCGACATGCTCGGCGAGGCGGTGCACACGGTAAACCTGCACGGTGACATGACCACGCTGCCATTGCCCGGCCATGCTCCGTCGGGTCTGGGCTTTCGCCCCGACGGTTCGCTGCTGATCGCCTCGACAGAGGACCGGAAGGTGCTGCGCTACGACGGCGACGTCGTCACGACCGTCGCGGATCTCTCCGACATCGCAGCGGCCAACCTCGGCGACATGGTGGTCGACGGCGCCGGCCGTGCCTACGTCGGATCACAAGCCTTCGAGGGAGGCGTCATCGTGCGGGTGGATCCCGACGACACGGCGACCGTCGTTGCGCGCGATTTGGATTTCCCCAACGGCATGGTTATCACGCCCGACGGCACGACGCTGATCGTGGCCGAGTCGACCGGCCGGCGCCTGACGACGTACACCGTTGGTCCGGACGGGTCGTTATCGGATCGCCGGCTCTTCGCCGACGGTCTGGACGGCCCACCGGACGGAATCACGCTCGACGCCGAGGGCGGGGTGTGGGCATCGATGACGCTCGCGAATCAGTTCGAGCGCATCATCTCCGGCGGCGTGGTCACCGACCGCATCGACATGGGTGACCGCACCGCAATCGCCTGCACGTTAGGCGGTCCCGAGCGGCGCACGCTGTTCCTGCTGTCCAGCACCGACGCGTATCCGCAACGGCTGGTCGGCACGAAGTTGTCGCGTCTCGACGCGGTGACCGTCGACGTGCCGGGGGCGGGCCTGCCATGAGCGACAGCTACTACGAACTCGTCGACGCGTCCGACACGGTAGGCGAGAAGTTCAGGGCCACGGACCTGGTACGCAGCACATGGTCCGCGGCGATTCAGCACGCCGCGCCGGTATCTGCCTTGCTGGTCCGCGGATTGGAACGCTGCGAACAGCGCGACGACACCCGACTCAGCCGCGTGATGGTCGACTTGTTGGGTCCCGTCCCCGCCGAGGGAGACCTCTGGGTGCGGACGAAACGCGAACGCCCCGGCAAACAGATCGAGTTGGTCAGCGCCGAGATGCTCGCGCCGGGCCCGGACGGCTCGCCCCGGCCGGTGGCCAGGGCGAGCGGATGGCGGTTGCAGACGCTCGATACCACCGAGTTGGTTCACGCCACTGCGCCGCCTCTGCGGCCCCTGGTTGAGGCGAAAAGCCGTGACATGAAAAAGGATTGGGACCGCAATTACGTGCACAGCCTGGATTGGCGATGGCTGACCAAGCCGTTGAGTGAAGGCCCTGGCGAATCGTGGATCAGGCCGGAAGTCGATCTGGTGAGCGGCGAGAAGATGACGCCTCTTGAGCGGCTGTTCGCGGTGGCCGACGACGCCAACGGCATCGGCACGAAATTGGACATCCGCAGGTTCACGTTCCTCAACACCGATCTCGTCGTACACATCCATCGGGTGCCCGATGGCGAGTGGATCGGCATCCGCGCCGAAACCAATTACGGCCCAGACGGTATCGGGACGACCATCGGCACGCTGTTCGACGAGAACGGCGCCGTCGGCGGCATCCAGCAGTCAGTGCTGGTGCGCCGACGCACGCCAAGCTAGCGCGAGCAGACGCAAAGGTCTCCAATTTCTCGGCGTGTCGGCGACTTTTACGTCTGCTCGCGCAGATACAAGGCCGCTGCGGGACACTGCGTCACAGCCTGTTGCATCCGCTCGCGGTCGGACTCCGGCCGTTCGTTGTCATGGATCATCACGGTGCCGTCGTCCTGCACTTCGAAGACGTCCTCGGCGATCGATTCGCAGATCCCGTGCCCTGTGCACTTGTCGAGGTCGACTTCGACCCGCATGGTCACTCCTATTGGACGTACGCCGGAAGGTGTTTGATTCCGTGGACGAAGTTGCTCAGCAACAAGTCCGGCTCGCCGAACTCGACGCGCTTCATCCGAGTCAGTAATTCCCTGAACAGGTTTCGCAGCTCAGCTTTCGCGAGCTGATTTCCTAGGCAGAAATGTGGACCGCCGCCGCCGAAGCCCATGTGCGGGTTCGGCGAGCGTTGCAGGTTGAACGCATGGGGCTCGTCGAAGACGCTCTCGTCTCGGTTCGCCGAGCAGTAGAACAGCCCTAGCTTGTCACCGGCCTTGATCTGCTGGCCCGCGATCTCGGTGTCCTCGGTGGCGAAGCGCGCGAACTGCAACACCGGTGTCGACCACCGGATGAACTCCTCGATCGCCAAACCGATCCGGTTTTCGAAGTCCTCCATCAGCCAGTCGCGTTGCGCCGGATAGTTCACGAGCGCCAACATCGCATGCGACGTCGTCTGTTTCGTGGTGTCGTTCCCGGCAGAAGCGAGCAGGATCAGAAAGGCACCGATCTCCTCATCGGTCAGCCGGTGACCGTCGACTTCCGCGTCGACAATGCTGGTCATCAGGTCGTCAGCGGGATGACTGCGCCGGAACTTCGCGAGCTCGATGCCGGTGTTGACCAACAACATCATCTCGTTGATCGTGTTCTGCGCCCGCTCTTCCAGTGAGCTGTACTCGTCATCGCTCATCGAGAACAGCTTCTCGGCGGCCTTTGCGACCGCTTCGCGTTCCGACGGTGCCACACCGAGCATTTCGGAGATCGTCATCATCGGCAGCCGTCCCGAACACGCCGTGACGAAGTCGATGTCACCCGCACCGACGAGGTCGTCGACGACCGCGACGGCGTTCTTCTGGATCTGCTCTTCGATGCGACGGACGTTGCGTGGCGTGAACGCCGAACTGATCAGCCGGCGATACACGGTGTGCTCGGGTGGATCCATCGCAAGGAAGAACGTCGCGATCTTCTGGACCTCGCCAGGCATCGGATCCAGCGCGACGCCCTGAGTCGACGTGAACAACTCGGGATGCTGGCTCACGTGGGCGATGTCGGCCCGCCGCGTCACCGCCCAAAACCCGGGCTCCACGAGGTCGAACATCGAGGGCAACGGGTGATGCCAGCTGAGGCCTTCGCCGGATCGCAGTTTCGAGAAGGTTTCGTCGCGGACCTCGAAGGACTGGCTCCAGAAGGTGCGCGTCGAAAGGTCGTAAGGGCTGTACTCACGGACCTGCGGGCTAGCGACAGTCACCGAATCAGCGTGACAGTTGGAAGAAAATTTGTAAAGCTAGTCATCGTGCAGGAACCGTTGCCCGCAGACACGGACGACAACTCGTCCCGTCAGCGGATCCTGGCCGCGACTGCCGAGGTTCTCGGTCGCAACGGCATGTCCAAGCTCAGCCTGTCCGAGGTGGCCACGCAGGCGGGGGTGTCGCGGCCGACGCTCTACCGCTATTTCGCCGACAAGAGGGAGCTGCTCGACGGCTTCGTCATCTGGGAGCGGCAGTACTACGAGCGCGCCGTGACAGAAGCGACAGCTGGACTGCCGGCGTGCGAGAGGCTCGATGCGGCGCTGCGTGTGATCGTCGAGTACCAGCACTCCTATCCAGGTTTACGCATGCTAGACATCGAGCCTGCGCAGGTCATCAAGCGCCTGTCGCGGGTCATCCCACTCATGCGAGAACGCCTCGAACGCCTCGCGGCGGGCCCGGATCCAGCGCTGGCGGTGGCGACGGCTGTCCGCGTGGCGGTCTCGCACTACCTGGTGCGCAGCGACGATGACGACGACTTCCTCGCGCAGCTTCGGTACGCGGCACGCGTCAAACATTTCGCGCCCTGAGTTCGGCGACGATCTCTTCAGTGTGCTCGCCGAGCCGCGGCGCGGCAGAACGTGGTTCCCACGGTGTGCCGTGAAAGTCTGCCGGTGTCGCCACCATCGGCACACCGCCGTCGCCATCGGGGACATAGACCACTCCCCCCGCGGCGTGGAACTGTTCGTCTGCGACGACGTCCTCGATCGAATTGATCGGCGACCAGAAGAAATCCGGTTCTTGCGCAAAGATTTTCGCCCATTCGTCGAGCGGCTTGGTCGCGAAGATCTCGTCGAGGTCGGCAATCAGTTCCGTTGCGTTGGCTGCGCGGGACCGCCCGGTGGCGAACCGCTGATCGGTGAGCCATTCGGATCGCCCGACCGCACGGCACAGCGCGGGCCAGTGCCGATCACCCTGCAGGCCGACGACCCAGAACCGCCGCCCGTCGCCCGCTACATAGTTGTTCATGCACGGGTTTCCCATCGTTTCGCGCTGCCCGATCGCGATCTCGTGGCCGGTCATCAGGAACGTGTTGAGGTCGAAGCTGATCGTGTAGGCACCCTGCCGATACAGCGACGTCGTCACCAACTGCCCCGCGCCGGTTCGGTCACGCGCAACCAGTGCCGCGCACACCGCCGCCGCGAGCGTCATGCCCGCCGTGTGGTCACCCATGCCGCCGCGCTGGAAGGGTGGTGAGTCACCTGGGCGGGTCAGCAAGTGCGCCAGGCCGGATCGAGCCCAGAACGCGGCGACGTCGTAGGCCGCGCGGTCCGCGTCGGGTCCGCCTTCGCCGTATCCGGTGATCAACCCGTACACCAGACGAGGATTGCCTGCGGCCACCGCATCGAAATCCAGCCCGATACGGCGCAACGCGGCCGGCCGGACGTTCGTGAGGAAAACATCAGCGCCGCTGAGCAATTCGATCGTCTTCGTGCGTCCGTCGTCGGTCGTCACGTCGAGAACGACGCTGCGCTTTCCGCGGTTGTCCATTTCGAACGGCGGGCTGACGTCGTCGATGCCGAGCATCCGGCCGAACATGCGCGCCGGATCACCCGTCGGCGGCTCGATCTTGATGACGTCGGCGCCCCAGTCAGCGAGAATCCCGCCCGCCGCGGGACCGGCTACCCAGACGCCCAGTTCGACGACCTTGACGCCCTCCAACGGTCCAGCCATTGTCATCCCTTCCCGCAGCGGCTTTACAATTCACCGTCGCCTTGTAAACATGGCGAGATGAATCGAGTTGCCCCGATCGTCGGCTTGGCATCGCATCTTGGCCGCGGAGTACAACGTATCGCCACCGATGCGCTGGTCGGTCGCCTTCGATCGCTGCCGCGCACCGTCGAGGATCTTGACGCGACGGCGCTCTCGCAGATCATGGGACGCACCGTCACGTCGGTGTCAGTCATCGGCGGCGATGCGGGAACATCGTCGCGAGCGCGGCTGGCCCTGACCGGCGACGGGGTTCCGGAGTCGGTGTTCGTGAAGATGCCAGGCGAAACCGCGGCCACCCGCGCGATGGGAGAACTTGGCCAGCTCGCCGAAACGGAAACCCGCTTTTACCGCGAGTTGGCGGCGCAACTGACCGGAGTGCCCACGTCGTACGGGTCGGCGTTCGATCCGTTGACGGGCCGCTTCGTTCTGGCGCTCGAGGATCTCGCAGCCGACGCGTGCGAGTTTCCCGACACCCTGCATCCGCTCGACGCCGACAAGGCGAGCCTCATCGTCGGGCTGCTCGCGCGGCTGCACGCGACGTTCTGGGACCGCGTGCCCGGCTGGCTGTACACCGCGTCGGCCGACAGCACTTCGTTGCTCACCGGATCGCTGTTGAAGATGTCGGCACGCCGAATCGCCGAGCGCACCGACATCGCGGTCGAGAAAGGCCGTTTCATCGACGAGAACTACCGCGCCGTCGCGCAACTCATCGACACCGGGCCGCACACGGTCATGCACGGTGACGCGCATCCCGGAAACCTGTACTTCCGCAACGGCGAAGCCGGGCTTCTTGACTGGCAGGCCGTGCGCCGCGGCCATCCCAGCAGGGAGCTGGCCTACACCCTGGTCACCAGCATGACCACGTCGGACCGCCGTGCCAGCGAACGCGATCTGCTCGTCCACTACTGCCACGCACTGGCCGCCGCCGGCGGCCCGGCGCTGGATTCCGGCGACTTGTGGGACCGCTACCGGCAGGGCGCCCTGTATGCCTACGTGGCCGCGCTCATCACCGCAGGGTTGGGCGGGATGCAGGCCGAGGGCATCGCCTTGGAAGGACTCAGGCGGGCCGTCGCGGCGCTGGATGACCTCGACACGGTCGCGCTTCTCGAGAAGTCATTGTGACCGACGTTCTACGATCATCACCAACGACAGCGATTGAGGTCCACTAGGTGAACGAAGCACTACGCGATTCCGAGGTCGTCGAAGACACGTCGACGAGGCACCGGATCCTCGCCGCAACCGCAGAGGTGCTCGGCAATAGTGGTCAAACGAAGCTCAGCCTTTCCGAGGTAGCGCTGCAGGCGGGCGTGTCCCGTCCCACGCTGTACCGCTGGTTCGCCTCCAAAGGTGAATTGCTCGACGCCTTCGGCGTCTACGAGCGCGAGATGTTCGACACCGGCATCAGCCGGGCCACGGCAGGCTTGCGCGGGACCGAAAAGTTGGATGCCGCGCTGCAATTCATCGTCTCGTACCAGCACTCGTACTCGGGTGTGCGGCTGGTCGACATCGAGCCCGAGGTCGTCATCGCCCAACTGAGCAAGATCATTCCCACCATGCGTACGCGGCTTCAGAAACTCATGCCGGGCGCAGGCGGAGCCGTCAAGGCGGCGACCGCGATTCGCGTTGCGGTGTCGCACTACATCGTCCGCAGTGACGACGATGACCAGTTCCTCGCTCAGCTTCGGCATGCCGCGGGGATCAAGCCGAACGGCTGACATTTCGGCCACAATTTGTAAAGCTGTCTCCCATGACGGGAGTGCAGACTGAAACGGGCGTGCTGGCAGGTGACGAGCGGATGCTCATCGACGGCGAATTGCAGAACACCCGCAGCGGCGCGACATTCGACGTCGTGCATCCGGCCAGCGAGCAGGTGGCCGGGCAGGCCACCGATGGCACGGTCGAGGACATGTCGCGCGCGGTCGGCGCGGCGCGTCGGGCGTTCGACGCCGGTGAGTGGTCGCGTGATGTGGAGTTCCGCTATCACTGTTTGACGCAGCTGCACCAGGCGCTGGAGAACAGCAAGGAGCGGTTGCGCCGCGTCTTGATCACCGAGGTCGGCTGCCCTGTCAGCGTGTGCGGCAGCCAGATCGAGAGCCCGATTGCCGAAGTCAAGCACTGGGCAGACCACGGCCGGGCGTTCGACTACCTGGTCGACACCGGACTGCATGAGACGCCGCTGGGCCCGGCGCGGCGCAAGATCCACTACGAGCCCGTCGGTGTGGTCGGCGCGATCACGCCGTGGAACGTGCCGTTCTACCTGAACATCGCCGAGACGGTGCCCGCGTTGATGGCCGGCAACACCGTGGTACTCAAACCCGCACAGCTCACTCCGTGGTCGGGCAGCGAGCTGGGCCGCATCGTCGCCGAGGAGACCGATATCCCCGCAGGCGTGTTCAACGTGGTGGTCTCCAACGCCAACGAGGTCGGCGCGGCGCTGTCGGCGGACCCGCGGGTGGACATGATCACGTTCACCGGCTCGACAGCGACGGGCCGCGCGATACTCGCTGCCGGCGCGCCGACGGTGAAGAAGACGCTGCTGGAGTTGGGCGGCAAGTCGGCCCACATCGTGCTCGACGACGCCGATTTCAACTCGGCATTGGCGATGGCGGCGATGATGGCATGCGTCATGTCCGGGCAGAGCTGCATCCTGCCGAGCCGTATCCTGTTGCCGCGCAGCCGATATGACGAAGGGCTGGCCATCCTCAAGGGTGCGATGGAGTCGTTCCCCGTCGGCGACCCGTGGACGCCTGGCAATATGCAAGGCCCGCAGATCAGCGAGACACAGCGACAGAAGGTGCTTGGCCTGATCCGCAGCGGCATCGACTCTGGCGCGCGTCTGGTCACCGGTGGCGGCATCCCCGAAAACCTGCCGGTCGGTTACTACGTGCAGCCGACGCTGTTGGCCGACGTCGATCCCGACTCGCAGGTGGCGCAGGAGGAGATCTTCGGTCCCGTTCTGACCGTCACGCCGTATGACACCGACGACGAGGCCGTCGCAATCGCCAACAACACGATCTACGGATTGTCCGGCGAGGTGAGCGGCGGTGACGTGGAACGCGCGTTCGAGGTCGCGAAGCGGATGCGCACAGGCAACGTCACGATCAACGGCAAGAGCCACTTCGGGATCACGAGCCCATTCGGCGGCACCAAGCAGAGCGGCCTGGGCTACCGCAACGGCGAAGAGGGATACAAGGAGTACCTCGAGGCCAAGACGATCGGCATGCCGGATTGATGGACGAGCTCCAAATCGCCGCCCTGCTGTACAGATACGCCAGGGCCGTCGACACCAAGGACTGGGAGCTGTATCGGTCGGTGTTCACCGACGACGCCTACATCGACTACTCGTCGGCGGGGGCGATCGCAGGGTCGCTCAACGAGGTGGCCGACTGGCTGAGTCAGGGCTTCGGCGCGATTCCGTGGACGATGCACTACATCACCAACATCGAAAGCGAGATCGACGGCGACACTGCCCGGGTGAGGGCGATGTTTTACAACCCGATGCAACTGCCGGGGATGCCGGAGATGAGCTCATGCGGCGGCTACTACCACCACGAGTTGGTGCGCACTGCCGATGGTTGGCGCAGCAGGCATCTGCGCGAGGAAAACGTGTGGTTCGTCAACTCGCCTGTCGGCGCTCCGGAACCACATATGTGATTTTGCCCGCGTAGCGAGCGACAACGTCGGGGATGTCGGATGTGCATGCCACGGTTCGACGTATGAAACTGCAGGGCTTAGAGCTTCGCTACGCGCTCACCATGTATCTGCTGCAGCACGGCCCTACCACTGTCAGCGAGCTTGTCGAGGCAATGCAGTGGCAGGGCTTTCATATCGAAGGCCGGGCATCGAAACAGGTTTCCGATGCCCTGCGCTGGGAGAGGCGTCGCGGCAGGGTTCGCCGGCTAGCGCGCGGACTCTATGGTCCGGGATATGTACCGCGCGCCACGGAGTACCGGATTTACACCCGCGTGATGGCCATGCGGGCCGCGGCGAAACCGTTGTACCTAGGGGGTTCTCGGCTGTAAGTCCGCTTGTCGCTCGCTACGCGGGCAATTCTGGTATGCAACTTGCGCAGGCGTCCCCCGAGACAATCCTCGGATCTTGCCCGCGTAGTGATTGACAACGCGCCACACCCGAAAAGAGTCGGTTCAGATGTCGCTCGCTACGCGGGCTATTTCAAATATGTCCCCCCGGGGGACACCCCGTCAGCCCTCGGCCGCCAATTGCCCACAGGCCGCGGCGATTTCGCGACCACGAGTGTCGCGCACCGTGCATGACACTCCACGCTCGCGTACCCGCTTGACGAATTCGCGTTCGGCGGCCTTCGGGCTGGCGTCCCATTCACTGCCCGGCGTCGGATTCAGCGGAATCACGTTGACGTGCACCAGCGGTCCCAGCGCACCGTGTAGTCGCTTACCCAAAAGATCGGCGCGCCAGGGTTGGTCGTTGATGTCGCGAATCAACGCGTACTCGATCGACACCCGCCGCCCCGTCACGTCCGCGTAATACCGTGCCGCATCAAGCGCTTCGCCGACCTTCCACCGGTTGTTCACGGGCACCAACGTGTCGCGCAGTTCATCGTCGGGCGCGTGCAGCGACAACGCCAGCGTCACACCGAGCCGCTCGTCGGCCAACTTCCGGATGGCCGGCGCCAACCCCACCGTCGACACCGTCACCGACCGCGCCGAAATGCCGAACCCCTGCGGCGGCGCTGCGATGATGCGACGCACCGCCTCCAACACCCGGTTGTAGTTGGCCAGTGGCTCCCCCATGCCCATGAACACGATGTTGGACAGCCTGCCGTGATCGCGGTCGCGCAGTTCAACGGACGCGGCACGCACCTGCTCGAGGATCTCCGCCGTCGACAGATTCCGCCTCAGGCCGCCTTGGCCCGTCGCGCAGAACGGGCACGCCATCCCACAGCCCGCCTGAGACGAAATGCAAACCGTGTTGCGCTGCGGATAGCGCATCAGCACCGACTCGAATGTCGTGCCGTCAACCGCACGCCACAGCATCTTTCGCGTCTCACCGGCGTCGCACTCGATCTCGCGCACAGCATCGAGCAGGCGCGGGAACAATGCGTCGGCAACCTGTTCGCGCACCGCGGCGGGTAAGTCGGTCATCTGACGCGGATCGGCGATCAACCGCCCGTAGTACTGATTGGCCAGTTGCTTACCGCGAAATGCGGGCAATCCCAAGTCCGCGACGGCCGCCGTGCGCCCGGCTTCGTCGAGGTCAGCAAGATGCCGCGGCGGCATCGCGCGTCGCGGAGCATCGAAGACTAAAGGCAAAGACGTGGGCATGGGCTCTTGTCAGTATCCCATCCACGGTTGGCGGAAATTGATTGGCGGCGGCCGGCGTTGGTCGCAACTATGAAAGCCATGGCCCTGCCGACCATGCCGCTGCGCACCGCGTCGAATCTGACGTTCTTCTACGCGTTGGGTTATCCCATTGGGGCGCTTGCTGTTTCAGCGATGTCCCCGATGGCCGTGCTGGTATTTCGGTTCGGGCTTGCCGGTGCGATCCTGTCCGGCTGGGCGTTGATCTCCCGTGTGACGTGGCCCACTGGCCGCACCCTGGCGCATGTCTTGGTCAGCGGCTTGCTCGCTCAGGCGTTGCAGTTCATCTGCCTGTATCTGGCGTTGATGCACGGGGCGCCCGCGGTGCTGGGCGCGGTGGTCATCTCCATGAATCCCGTGGTCACCGCCCTGCTGGCTACGACGTTCCTTGGCGAGAGCCTGACCTGGACGCGCGTCGGCGCGTTGGTCCTCGGCGTCCTCGCGGTACTGGCTGCGTGCGCTGGACGGCTGTTCGCGATCGGCGGCGTCGACACCGTCGTGCTGCTCCTGCTCGTCGCGCTGATCAGCATCGCCGCGGGCGGGGTCTACCAGCAGCGCTTCTGCTCCGGCGTGGACTTCCGGGCCACCGCGGCGCTGCAGAACGCCGTGTCCCTGCTGCCGGTGGCGGTGTTGGCCACGGTCATGCCGTTCACGGTGACGGATCCGTGGAAGGCGGCGGGTGCCGTCGCGGCCGTGGTGCTGTTCAACGCCACCTTGTGCATGACGCTCTACGTGCGCGCGATCAACAACTACGGCGCAGCCGCGGTCGCGATGCTGTTCGCCGTCATCCCCGCGGTCGCGGGTGTGTTGTCGTGGCTCATGCTGGGTCAGCGGCCCGACATCGGGATCGCTATAGGACTCGTGGTCGGCGCGGCGGCGTGTTGGCTGAACGCCAGCGCGTTACGCAAGCAGCGTCAGGACGATCCAGCCGGCGACGGCCGACGGGAGCATCGCGTCGATCCGGTCCATGATGCCCCCGTGACCCGGTAGCAGCGTGCCCATGTCCTTGATCCCGAGGTCGCGCTTGACCTGCGACTCGACCAGATCGCCGAGGACGCCGGTGATCACCAGCATCAGCCCGAGCGGCACACCGACCCAGGCCGGTTTGTCCATCAAGAACGCCACCGACAAGACGGCCGCTGCGACGCCGAACAGGAGCGAGCCGCCCAGCCCCTCCCACGACTTCTTCGGGCTGATGGCCGGCACCATCAGATGCTTGCCGAACAACACACCGGCGACGTAGCCGCCGATATCGGCGAAGACGACGGTGGCGATCACGGTGAACACCCGGGCGCCGCCCCGGTCCTGGAAGATCAACAGCGCACTGAAGCTGGCGAACAGCGGCACCCACGTCGCCAGCAGCACCGTGGCCGAGATGTCGCGCAGATAATTCACGGGCTGCTCGCCGAGACCCTGGCCGACCAGGCGCCACACCATGCACACCACGATCGTTCCGCCGTAGGCGCCCATGAGGCCCGCGGGGCCGTAGGGCCACGTCAGCCAGATCATGGCCAGGCAGCCGATCAACAACGGAATCACCGGAAGCTCGTAGCCCGCCTCGCGCAGCCGCCGCACGACCTCGTGAGTAGCCATTGGAATGAAAACGGACAGCACCGGCAGCCATCCGATCGGCGCAAAGAGCAAAACCCCAATGGCCATCGCGCCCAACAGCACGCCCACCGCGATCGCGGCCGGCAGATTGCGGCCCGCGCGGGATGCTTTCTTGGGCGGCTCTGTCGGGCCGGCGTCGGTGTCTGCCACAGGAGTCGCTCGCTGATCGGTCACTAGACCTCCAGCAGCTCGCCTTCTTTGTGTTTGACCAGCTCGTCGATCTGGGCCGTGTATTGATGCGTGGTCTTGTCGAGGTCCTTCTCGGCGCGCGCCACGTCGTCCTCGCCGGCTTCGCCGTCTTTCTTGATGCGGTGCAGTTCCTCCATCGCCTTCCGGCGGATGTTGCGCACCGTGACTCTCGCATCTTCGCCCTTGGCCTTGGCTTGCTTCACGAGGTCGCGACGACGCTCCTCGGTCAGCTGCGGGATCGCCACACGGATGACGTTGCCGTCGTTGGTGGGGTTGACCCCCAGATCGGAGTTGCGGATCGCGTCCTCGATGTTGCGCAGCTGGTTCGCCTCGTACGGCTTGATGACCACGAGGCGCGCCTCGGGAACGTTGATGCTGGACAGCTGTGTGATCGGGGTGGCCGAACCGTAGTAGTCAACGTGGACGCGCGCGAACATCCCGGGATTGGCCCGGCCGGTGCGGATCGACGACAGGTCGTCGCGCGCCACCGACACCGCCTTCTCCATCTTCTCTTCGGCATCGAAGAGGGTTTCGTCGATCACTGTGCTTCTCCTGTCCTGCTCCTCGCGTGCGCAGCCCGCCCGTCAGGTGGTGACCAGTGTTCCGATCTTCTCACCTGCGACCGCCCGCGCGATATTGCCGTCGATGAGCAGGTTGAACACCAGGATCGGCATGCCGTTGTCCATGCACAGGCTGAACGCGGTGGCGTCGGCGACCTTGAGGCCCCGGTCGATGACTTCTCGGTGGCTGATCGCGGTCAGGAGTTCGGCGTCGGGATGGAGCCGCGGGTCCGCGGTGAAGACGCCGTCGACACCCTTGGCCATCAGCACCACCTCGGCGCCGATCTCGAGTGCACGCTGCGCAGCCGTGGTGTCCGTCGAAAAGTACGGCAACCCCATACCGGCGCCGAAGATCACCACACGGCCCTTCTCGAGGTGCCTGCGGGCGCGCAGCGGAATGTACGGTTCGGCAACCTGACCCATCGTGATCGCGGTCTGCACGCGCGTCGCGATGCCCTCTTTTTCCAGGAAGTCTTGCAGCGCAAGGCTGTTCATCACGGTTCCGAGCATGCCCATGTAGTCGCTGCGGGTGCGCTCCATGCCGCGCTGCTGCAGCTGTGCGCCACGGAAGAAGTTGCCGCCGCCGATGACGACGGCAACTTGGACACCGCTGCGGACCACTTCGGCGATCTGCCGAGCAACCAGGTGCACTACATCGGGATCAAGGCCCACCTGCCCACCGCCGAACATCTCGCCGCCGAGCTTCAGCAGCACACGGGAGTACATCGGCCTGATGGGTGATGCGTCGGCACCGTTGGTGGTGGTCGGTTCCGCCATCCGACTCCTTCGGGGTCCTCGCGAAAGATCGCCCCTAATCCTGCCCCATAGCGGCCGCATAGCCGCCATGGGGTGGGCCGCGTGGCGGATTAGCTCTCGGGTAGGTGTGCGCTCAGCAGCCAGGCCGGGACCGACTTGCGACCGTTGGGCTCATCGCGCACGTCGCCGAACGGCGTCGGCAAGCCGTCGATGTTGTCCGGGAGGCTGGCGTGGATGCGGGCAGGCCTGATCTCGTCGATAACCCAGTACTTGGAGACCACGTCGCGAAGCTCGTCCTCGGTGACGGGGTTGGCGGGTCCGTCGGGCAGGCCGGCGCGGTCGAACACCAGCGCGAAGTACGAAGCGCCCGGTGCGGCCGCGCGCACAATCGACTGCTGGTATCCCTCTCGCGCCTCCACGGGGATGGAGTGGAACAACGTCGAGTCGACGATGGTGCCGAACCGGCCGTCGTATCCGGTGAACGCACTGATGTCGGCGACCTCGAAGGTGGCGTTGGTCAACCCGCGCTTGGCCGCTTCGGCCTTGGCCAGCTCGATGGCTGTCGGAGACAGGTCGAGTCCGACCGTGGTGACACCACGCTCCGCGAGATACAGCGAGATCGCCGCCTCGCCACAGCCGACGTCGAGCACGTCGCCGTGGAACTTGCCCTGCTCGATCAGCGCCGCGAGCTCAGGCTGCGGTTCGCCGATGCTCCACGGCGGCTTGGTTCCTAGTCCCAGCTCCTGGGCCTCGCCCTTGTATGCGTTTTCGAAGAGATCCTGTGGCATTGTCATGCCTCCGGTATATCAATCTGCTTGATATGTGTCAATATGCTTGATATGAGTGAGTCGTTTGAGGACCAGCCGCTCGGCTATCTGTTGAGCCGGGCGATGTGGGCGCTGAAGACCGATGTGACCGCGACGGTCCTCGACCCGTTGGAAGTGGCGTTCCCCGAATACCTCTGCATGCGGGTCCTCTCGAAATTCCCCGGCCAGTCCAACGCCGACCTCGCGCGTGCGCTGAACGTGTCACCGCAGGCGATGAACATGGTGCTGCGCGGTCTGGAGGATCGCGGGCTGGTCACGCGACCGCCAAGCGTGTCATCCGGCCGATCGCTGCCGGCCCAGCTCACCCGCGAAGGAGAGGAACTGCTGAAGCGCACCGATGCGGGGGTGCGCGCAGCAGAGCGCCGGCTGATGGCGAATCTGACCGACAAGGAACGTCACGAATTCAAGCGAACTCTCGCGACGCTCGGCACTGACCCGATCTAGTGCTTGTCGCCGGCAGACGCAAACGCACCCGACACGCCGACGTTTTAGGGACTTTTGCGTCTGTTCGCGCAGATTAGTGGTGGTGGCAGGCCGCCGGCGGTGAGGGCGGGACGTCCAGCGCCGGGTTGCCGTCGAAGAAGCCGATCGGCTTGAGGTGGAACCCCGTATAGGCGCACGGCATCACCGGCCAGTCCTCCGGCCGCACGACGTGGTGGGCGCCCAGTGTGTACCACAGCACGACGTCGGTGTTCTCCAACGGCGCATCGTCGGCGATGAACTGCGGCAGCCCCTGCATGTCGGGTGACTGGTACATGTAGTCGCCCGCCGCGAACTTCTCATCCGGGTCGTACTTGGTCACCCACAGGTTGTGCTGGACGAAGCGCGCGCGGTCGTAGATATACGAACCCTCCTGCACCATCACCGGCACCATGTCGCGTGGTGTCAGCTTGTAGGCGACCGGGCTGCCCAACTCGTTCTTCTTGGACGGGTTGGTGATCTTCCAGTACCTGCCTTTCGACCAGTCCCAGTCGCGGGCCCCGTCGGCCTCGGACGCGACGAGCGTGTCCTGGGTGATCCAGGCGTTGTGATGTGGGTTGAGCTCCGGGTCGGGCTCGGGTATCGAGTCGACCTCGTAGACGCTGTTACCGGCGCCGTCGACGCTCATGTCGAGCCGGAAGTTGAAGAAGTGCTGATGGTTTGGGCCGTAGATGTTGGGCGCCACCATCTTGCCCCACCGCGGCTCCTCACCGTCGAGCACAGCGCCGGTGGTGAGCACGCCCGAGAGCTTGACCTCAACTTCCATCGAGGCGTCGTTGTAGAAGTACCAGAAGAACCCGTACTCGTAGTTGCCGACGGTGCAGATCATCGAGATCACCAACCGGCGCGCACGCCGCACCTCGACCTCGCCGGTGCGAAAGTCGGTGTGCTTCCACGAGATTCCGTAGTCCTCCTCGTGCATGCAGATGGCGTTCGGGATGGTGACCGCATTACCGGACGAGTCGTTGACCGTGCCGTCGAAGTAGAAGATCTCGCCAAGACAATCGCAGCCCAGCGTCAACGGGTTGGCCGAGAACCCCATGTCGACTTCGCCCATGTCGAAGACGTTCTTGTTCCAATGTGTGGGCGCTGTATCTCCATAGGGCACAACCATTTCCGACAACGACGCCCGGTAGACGATCGGCCGAACCTCACCCCGGTCCGTGTAGGTGATCTCGTGCAGGACGATGCCCTCACGCGGGTTGAAGCCCACCCGCATCGACCACTTCTGCCATTGCACCTTCCACCCGTCGACGGTGAAGCTCGGACCGTCGGGCTGGGTGATCTCGATGGGCTTGACGTCGTCACGGAACTTGGAGAACGCCGGCCGGTTGTTCTCATCGAACATGAACTGCTCGGCGTAGTTGCCCGCGGTTGGAGGCAGCGGCACCACCCCGTAGTCCTCGATGTCGATGACCTTCATCGCGTCGAGGTCGAATGTAACGATCAGCCCCTCGACCGGGCGCGCATAGCCGTGCTCGGACGGCGCGGCCCGCATGAACGTCAACGGCCGGCAGATCAGCGGCGAGTTGTCGTAGTGGTCCTGCGGGCCGTAATAGCCTGCGGGCCAAGGGTCGATCATCGCGAGGTCGAAGTCGGTGACGCCACGCTTGCGCATCGCCTCCTGCCACCGCGGGTCGGCCCTGACGGCTTCCTCGACTCCGGTCATGTGCTCGACGAGGTAGGAGGGGAAGCGGCCGGGAATCGACTGCCACGAGTCGATGATCCTGGCACCGATGTCGACGATCGCCTCGTAGATCAGCTTGGCGGCACCGTCGTACATCGTGACGAACGCCCGCCGCGGCACGTCGACCGCGCCCTCGAACGTCAACTCCGGCGTCTTGTCGGGCTCAGCCAGCTGGATCATGACGAATCGCAATGTGGGAGTTGAGTACTCAGAATCCGTGATGACAGCCGCCGCCGTTTCGATCTCGGCGCCGGTCAGCGGGTCGAGCGGATACCGGGTCGCATCGCCTTTGGCATCCGTGCTCGGCACGGTGCTTTCCATTGTCATTTGGCTTCGTCCTTCAGCTCGAGTACGGCGAGATGTGCCAGTGCGTCTTCCGCGGAGGTCTTGTGCGCGGCCCGGCGGCCGAAGATGTAGACGACCACGCCGAGCAGGAACATGCCCACCGCGATGCTGCCGGTCCACACCATCCATGTGCCGTCTGGTACGTCCTTGATCCACGACTTCGCGAACGAGTAGTAGATGCCGCCGATGGTGCCCAACGTGCCGACGGTGACTGTGATCCACACGCCGACCATGCCGCCGGGTATGCGCCAGAACTTCTCGTTGGCATAGCGGTCGGCGTACTTCTTTCGCGCGAGGACAACCGGGAACAGGAAGAAGAACCCGGAGATGAGCCACGCGATGGACAGGCCGCCCTGCAGAAACACCGTGACGTTGGCCATGCTGCTCTGCGAGTACAAGCCGACCAGGATCAGCGACGACAGCACGCCCTGGATCAGCACCGCCGTCACCGGGTTACGCGTGCGCGGGTTCAGATGGGTGAAGATCCGCGGCAGGTGACGCTCCAGACCGGACACGAAGATCAGGCGCGAGTACGTGACCTGGTAGGACATCAACGCGACGAACACGATGATGGCCAGCACGACGGCGCAGACTTCCATCACGCCCGTGGGAGCGGCGGTGCCCAGCATGCCGATGACGCCGGTGACCGGGTTGATCTCATCGGCCGGCAGCACCATCACGGTTCCCAGCGTGGTCAGCAGGTAGATCAACACCAACGCGATCGACCCCCACACCACCATCTTCGGTCCGCTCTTGCGCACCGACAGGAACTCGGCACCCATGTTGTACGGCGTCTCGACACCGACGAGGTAGAGCAGGACGGTGCCATACAGGAAACCGGCACCGGCGAAGTCGGGCACCAGTGCGGCGTGCGCGTCGAACGGCTGGGCCGAACCGTGGCTGAACGCGTAAACCACGCCCGAGATGAAGATGACAGCGGTCAGGGCCCAGTAGACGACGAAGACGCCATTCATGATGCGCTGGTTTGCCGCAAGTTTCGCCAGGGCCAAACCGATGACGGCCCAGAGGAGCACCAGTTGCAGGATGATCGTCAGCGTCAAGCCGAGTTCTGCGTGGAACGCCAGCAGCAGGAACTGCAGGATGATCGCCGGCGATGACGCGGAGTTCAGCACCACCGGTATCCACGACAGATAACCTCCGATGAACCCCCACGTTTCGCCCATCGTGCGAGTCGCCCAGATGTACACGCCGCCCTCACCGGGCCACAGGTTGCCCAGTTCCGCGACCGCCATGCCTGCCGGCACCAGGAACGTGAGAATGCCGAGGACCCACATCGGGATGGCCGTCCAGCCTCCCGCGGCCATGATCGACGAGCCGGTGATCCAGCAGATGATGAAGACATAGGTAGCCGTGAGACCGAAGGTGGTCATCACCTTCGGCAGTACTTGCTCGGGGACCAGCTCAGTGGTCAGCAGCTTGTCGCGCGCTGGCGCCGACGGCGAGGCCGCTTCGAGTTCTTGAGTCATATGAGTCTCTCCCAAAAGCGTTGGGTCAGTTGACTATTTGTCCGTCTTTCATGCGGACAACACGGGTCGCTTCGTCGGCCACCGTGGGGTCATGAGTGCTGGCGACGACGGTGACGCCCAGCGTGGAACACAGGTCGCGCAACATGCGCACCACCGTTTCCCCCGTGCGGTGGTCCAGGTTGGCCGTCGGCTCGTCGGCGAGAACGAGCGTCGGGCTGCTGATCAGCGAGCGCGCAATCGCGGTGCGCTGCTGTTCGCCACCCGACATCTTCGTCGGCTGGTGGTGAATACGATGGCCGAGGCCTACCAGCTCGAGAAGCTCGGTCGCCCTCTTGCGCAGCGACTTTCGGTCGTACGGCTCGAACATCAATGGCAGCTCGACATTCTCGACCGCCGAAAGGAACGGAATCAGGTTGTAACTCTGGAAGATGAAGCCGACGGTGTCGTGCCGCAGCGCCGCGAACTGGCTTTCGGTCAGGGTCGCCGTGTCACGTCCGGCCACTTTGACCGTGCCCTTCGTCGGCCGATCCAAGCCGCCGATGATGTTCAGCAGCGTCGACTTTCCGCTGCCGCTCGGCCCCATCAGACAGACGAACTCGCCCGGCATCACTTGCAGTTCGGCAGCCACCAACGCGCGAACCACCTCCTCGCCGAGCTTGTGCAGCTTCCAGACATCTGAGATCTCGATAACAGGCGCGGGCCCGTCGGCGAGCTCGGTTGTGGTGTCAGCTGTTTCGTCGAGTGCCGTCATCGTCAACCTCCGGCGGTCAGGGAACGGATGGGGGGCCGCGACGCGGCATTGAACGTGGGCACGATGCTGGTCGCCAGCGCGGCGACGATGCTGACGCCGATGGCGATCGCAGCGCCGAGGATCATTCCCCCGGCGGACACTCCGGTGGCCGCCAAACCAGCTGCGGCCAAGATGATGCCGGTCAGCGCAGCCAGCAATGCACCCACCAGCGCGCCCAGCACCGCCGCGATCACCGGCTCGACGAGCAGCGCGGCCACCACAGGTCTGCGGGGTATGCCGTTGGCACCCAGCACACCAAGCTCACGCGTGCGATGGGCAACGGTCCGCGTGGTCGCCACCGCGACCTCGACCACACCGACCAGAAGAACGGTCACCGCGATCAACACGACAGCGCGCCCGATCTCGTCGGCGTGTCCCAGTGAGGCGGATTGTTCGCGAATTCCATCGGACAGCCCGAAGACGATCACGACGAGGAACGCACCGGTGGCTGTGGTGACGACGGGCAGCACCATTTCGCGGATCCGGCGCCGCGCGGCGAGCCAGCCGTAGGACAACCCTTTGCGCATCATCAGTGCTCCCCCAGCAGGTCGACCGGTCGTTGTTGCAACAGCCGGTGCACCGGAATCAGGGCGCCGACAATGGCCATCGCCGGCAGGAATGCCGCGACCATGCCTGCGGCCTGCAACCACGCTGTGGGCGTGGCGATCTCGGGAATCACCATCGCCACGGCGGCGCCCGCGCCGATCACGCCGACTAGATACGCGGCGATGAAGACGATCCCCGACTCGACGAGGAAGAAGTAGAGCACTTCGTCGGCCAGCCCGATGCTGGACATGATGCCGAATTCGCGTCGCCGTTCCTGCACAGCCGCCAAGAAGGACGACACCGCGATGACGAAGCCCAGCCCCAGCCCGATGGTCGAGATGAGCCCAAGCGTCGAACTGGTCACCTTGCCGGAGAACAGCGCAGAGAACTTCTGCTCGAATGTCAGCGGACCCGAGCCGCCGACCGTGTCATAGGTCAGCCCGTCGCCGTGCGGATCCGGTTTCACCGACGGATCCGACGTCGACTCGAGTCCGACCGAGCCGCCGAAGATCTGAGCGAGGTCGCGTCGTTTCTCGTCTCCGGGCGGTGCGACGACCGTCCACCAACCGTTGTCGCCGACGATCGATCGCGCGAACGACGTGGCCACCGTGATCGACTGTCCGTTGCCCGTGACGGCGACGACGAGACTCTGTCCACCGACGACAACTCGATCACCGGCCTGCAGCTTGAGCCGCGTAGCGGCGTCGGACCCTAAAGCGGCTTGGCCACTGGGGATTTCGTCGCTACCGCGCAGCGATACATCGCTGCCGTTGACCTGGGTGACACCGGAGACGGTTTGCGTTGCGGTCCAGCCCGCGGGGATCGTGATGGCCGGTGCGGGACCGTCGGCGACCAGTGCCTGAGCTCCTGCGTCGTAATGAACGCCCGCGGCGGGCACCACCCAAAGCTGCGCGCCCCCCAGCACATCGGTCACCGAATCCGCACCCGTGATGGCGAAACTCGCTGAGATCGTGCGCACAACGGTCACGCAGGCGATCGCCAGCGCGATGCCGAGCACGGAAAGCACGAACCGCTCCGGGCGCCGGCGGATGTTGGCCACCGCGAACCGCACGAGGCACAGGAAGGTGTTGCCGGGCGCGGTGGCGATCTCCGGTGACCGAACGGATGTGGGCGCAGTTGTCTCCACAAACAGGGATGGTCGGGCCGAAAAGTTTCACCTACGGCTGCGCGGAATGTCCGCGGCGTTAACTCAGAGGCTCTGCCGTTACGGCGCTGTGTCGCGGCCGCAACGGATTTCGTTGTCTACTCAGGCCCGTCGGCCGATTCCCGCCATCATGATCGGCGTGTAGACACGCAGGCTTTCGCCGAAGCGGGCCGAGGTCGCGTCGGCCTCCTCGGCCGAAAGCATGCCTGCGTCGACGAGCGCACCGCGCAGACTCTCGAACGACAATCGAAAGAATTCGAAGCCGGGCGACGTCGAGTCGATGATCCGCGCGCGGCCCTCACCGCGCACATCGGTCAGGCCCGCGGCTTCGAGGTCGCTCACCACGCGACGGCCGTAGTCGCGTTCGAATCCGGCTTGCTCCATGAAGCGCATGACCACTTCGGCGACGTTGTCGATCGACGGATCCTGGTCCTCGAAGCCGAAACAGGTCCAGTCGTAGTCTTCGATCACCATCCAGCCGCCTGGACGCAACGTGGTCGCCAGCCGGGCGAGGATCTGTGTGCGATCAACGAGGTGTTCGAACACCAAACGCGCATGGACTAAATCGAATTCGGACGCAGGCAACTCATCGGTGCGGATGTCCATGCGCCGGACCTCGATGGCGTCGGAAGCAAGCGATTCGACGAATCGGGTGTCGATGTCGACGGCCAGCACCGAGGCGCCGCGGCCGGCCATCCATTGCACGAGGGAACCGCCGCCGGCGCCGATCTCAAGACATTTCCAGCCGCGACCGATGCCAAGCTCATCCAGCAGCGCTTGACTGCCCGGATCCCACAGCGCCTCCATCGCTGACAGTCGCGTCCGCTCCTCGGCGAAGCCTTGGTCGTAGACGTAATCGCGCGTCATGAGTGAATGCGCTGCCAGGGGCGGGCCTCTTCGAGTTCGTAGGCCAATTCCAGCAGCCTCGCCTCGTGACCCATAGGTGCGGCGAACATCATCCCGACGGGGATGCCCGATGCGGATTCCGCAAGCGGCAAAGAGATCGCAGGCTCACCGGTCGCGTTCTGCAGCGGCGTGAACGCCACCCAATCGATGAGCCGGTCGATGATCTGTTCGTACTCGGCGGTGGGGTCGAGATGGCCGATGCGCGGAGGCGGGTCGGCCAGCGTCGGCATCAACACCACGTCGTAGGTTGCGGTGAGGCGGGAGGTGATGCGCCGAACACGGGACAGCCGCGCAATCGCCAGAGGCAGCTTGTGGAGATTGCGGCCGGCGAAGCGCTCCAGACCCAACGTCAGGTTGTCCAGCCGCGTGCGATCGAAGCTCGCCCCGAACGAGCGGCGTCCACCGCGCACCAACGCGAACGCCAAAAACGACCAGTACAAAAGGAAGTCGTCCATGAACTGCTGTGGCACCGGGTTGTCGATCTGCGTGACCTTATGACCGAGTTCTTCGAGCAGCGTGGCTGTCTTCAGCGTCAGCTCCCGCACCTCGGGGCTGGCCTCGCGCGCGATCGACTGCGTACACACCGCGATCTGCAGGCGCTGCTTGGCGGGATGGGTGACGTCGCCGATCGGGGGAAGCTTCGGGTTGCGCGACACCCGCTCCATCTCCCGATAGAACGCCGCTGTATCGCGCACCGACCTCGTGACGACGCCGTTGGCGACGATCCGCAGAGGCATCTGCCGCATCTCCTTGTCGAGCGGCAGGCGACCACGCGACGGCTTGAGCCCGACTAATCCGTTGCAGGAGGCGGGGATTCGGATCGATCCACCGCCGTCGTTCGCATGCGCAATAGGAACCACGCCCGCCGCGACGAACGCCCCCGAACCCGATGACGACGCTCCAGCGGTGTGGTCGGGATTCCACGGGTTGCGGACCGCGCCCAGCCGCGGGTGCTCGGCCGACGCGCTGAAACCGAACTCGGACAGTCGCGTCTTGCCCAGCGGGACGAGACCCGTCGCGAGGTAGGAGCGCGCGAAGTCGCCGTCGATCGGCGCGGGCCGAGGGTCCCAGGCGTCGGTGCCGTTCATCGTCGGCATGTCACCTACGGCGACGTTGTCCTTGATGAACGACGGGACGCCGTCGAAGTAGCCGCCATACCGGATTGCCCCGCGCGCACGTTCCCGCGCGCGATCGAATGCCTCGTGGGCGAGGCCGTTCAGCGTCGGGTTGACCGCCTCGGCGCGGGCGATGGCGGCCTCGACAAGCTCGGCGGCCGACACCCGCCCATCGCGCAGGGCGTCGACGAGACCTACCGCATCAAGTTCGCCGAGGGCGTCGTCGCCGAAGGCGTGAATTTGCGTCATGTCCAGACGGTACCAACTCGTACCGCCTCAACGGACCCGACTGCCGCCAACGCGTCCTATTGCCGAGATTGCACTGAGGGTCGCGGACTTCGGTCACAGCCCTGTATGCAATCTCGGCGCTGGCACGGCGCGCGCCTGTTAGGCCTGGCCGACCTCGAACCGGACGAACCGCGTCACCGTCACGCCCGCCTCGTCGAGCAGGGCCTTCACGGTCTTCTTGTTGTCGGACACCGACGGCTGGTCCAGCAGCACGACGTCCTTGTAGAAGCCGGTCACACGACCTTCGACGATCTTGGTCAGCGCCTGCTCGGGCTTGCCCTCGTTGCGGGCGGTCTCCTCGGCGATGCGGCGCTCGTTGGCGACGACATCCTCCGGGACATCCTCACGGGTGAGGTACTTGGCCTTGAGCGCGGCGATCTGCAGGGCGACCGCGTGCGCGGCCTCAGCGTTGCCGCCCGTGTACTCCACCAGCACACCGACGGCCGGCGGCAGATCCGCGGCCCGCTTGTGCAGGTAGGTCTCGACAGTGCCGTCGAAGTAGGCGATCCGACGCAGTTCGAGCTTCTCGCCGATCTTGGCGGAAAGGTCGGCGATGACCTGCTCGACGGTGGTGTCGCCGACCTTGGCGGCCTTGAGGGCGTCGACGTCGGCTGCCTTCGCCTCGGCAGCCGCCGCGACGATCTGGTCTGCCACCGACTGGAACTCCGCGTTCTTCGCGACGAAGTCGGTCTCGGAGTTCAGCTCGATCAGCGCGCCGTCCTTGGCGGCGACCAGGCCTTCGGCCGTGGCCCGCTCGGCGCGCTTGCCGACATCCTTCGCGCCCTTGATGCGCAGCAGCTCGACGGCTTTGTCGAAGTCACCGTCGGCCTCAACCAGCGCGTTCTTGCTGTCGAGCATGCCGGCACCGGTCAGCTCCCGGAGTCGCTTGACGTCGGCAGCGGTGTAGTTCGCCATCTCAGCCTTCCGTGGTTTTGGGTTCGGTTTGGGTCTCGGCCGCAGGCGCCTCCGTGGCCGCCGTGGCCGTGGCGCTGGCCAGCAGCTCCTGCTCCCATTCTGCGAGCGGCTCCGCGCCCTCGGCCTCGGCCTTGTCGCCGTCGCGGCCAACGCCGGCACGGGCCTGCAGGCCCTCGGCCACTGCGGACGCGATCACCTTGGTGAGCAGCGCGGCCGAGCGGATCGCGTCGTCGTTGCCCGGAATCGGGTAGTCGACGAGATCGGGATCGCAGTTGGTGTCGAGGATCGCGATGACCGGGATGCCCAGCTTGCGGGCCTCGCCGACGGCGATGTGCTCCTTGTTGGTGTCGACGACCCACACGGCGCTGGGCACCTTCTGCATGTCGCGAATACCGCCGAGGCTGCGCTCGAGCTTGTTCTTCTCGCGGGTCAGCATCAGGATTTCCTTCTTGGTGCGACCCTCGAAGCCACCGGTCTGCTCCATGGCTTCCAGCTCCTTGAGGCGCTGCAGCCGCTTGTGCACGGTGGAGAAGTTGGTGAGCATGCCGCCCAGCCAGCGCTGGTTCACGTAGGGCATGCCGACGCGGGTCGCCTCCTCGGCGATGGATTCCTGGGCCTGCTTCTTGGTGCCGACGAACATGATGCTGCCGCCGTGGGCGACAGTCTCTTTGACGAACTCGTACGCCTTGTCGATGTAGGTCAGCGTCTGCTGCAGATCGATGATGTAGATGCCGTTGCGGTCGGTGAAGATGAACCGCTTCATCTTGGGATTCCATCGACGGGTCTGGTGCCCGAAGTGGGTGCCGCTGTCAAGCAGCTGTTTCATGGTCACTACGGCCATGGGTATATGCCTCTTTTGTTGTCGGTTGACGCGCAGCGCCGGGTGACGCCGAGCCCTGGTGCCTGCGGGATGCCAGACCCGTCCGGGACGGGACCGACGGCATCCGGGTGCGACCGCCGATTGGGTGGTCATGTGCAGACACGCGAAGTCAGCCCGCGCAAGCGAGCTGCGGTTAGCAGTTTACACGCTGGGAAGGGGTGCTTTTTCCACACTGACCTGGCCATCCACAGGTTGACGTTCGAGTGTGGCGCCGATGGTCTACGACGCGGTGAGCTGGACGTATGCGGCGACTTGCGGCGGTGGTGGCGATTGCAGTGGTGTGCGCGCCGCTGGCGCGGGCCGACGATGGCCGGCTGGACTGGCCGCTGCGGCCACGACCTGCGGTGACGCGGGGGTTCGATGCGCCGTCACCGAACTGGAACCGCGGCCATCGCGGCGTCGATCTGGCCGGGACGCCCGGCCAGCCGGTGTACGCGGCCGCGACCGGAACAGTCGTGTTCGCCGGAGAGTTGGCGGGCCGTCCGCTGGTGTCGATCGCCCACCCCGGCGGACTGCGGACCAGTTACGAGCCGGTGCAGCCGTCGGTTCGCGTCGGTCAGGTCGTCGCCGCAGGGGCCGTCGTCGGCGAGCTCGAGTCAGGCCATGACGGCTGCCCGGCCGCCGCGTGTCTGCATTGGGGCGCGATGTGGGGTCCGGCCGCGCGCGCCGACTACGTCGACCCACTCGGTCTGCTCGTGAGCACGCCGGTCCGGCTCAAGCCGCTGCACGGGTGACGGGCCTACCGTCGGATCCATGACCACCGACGCTCATCGCTCTCGTCCGCTGCGTTTCGGCCTGCACACCGCGTTGCCGCGCGGAACGGAGTTCGGCGCCTTCGCAATGGCCGTACAGGACGCGGGTTTCGACGTGCTGACGATTCCCGATCACCTTGTCGCATCGCTGTCACCCTTCGCGGGTGCGGCGGCCGCAGCGTTGGCGACCGATCAGCTGCATGTCGGCACGCTGGTGCTCAACAACGACTTTCGCCACCCCGTCGACACTGCGCGCGAGGCCGCAACCGTCGCCGCGGTGTCGGGCGGCCGCTTCGAACTGGGTCTCGGCGCCGGGCACATGAAAGCCGAATACGACGCCGCGGGGCTCAAGTTCGACTCCGGTAAGACACGGGTCGATCGGCTCGTCGAATCTGTCGACGTGATCCGGCCGCTGCTGTCGGGGCACGCCGTCGACGTCGACGGGGCGCACTATTGCGTGCGGGCAGAGGCCGCCGCTCTGGTCGCAGACCCGGGCGTCGATGTGCCACTGCTTATTGGCGGCAACGGAAACCGGGTGCTGGGGCTAGCCGGCCGCGTCGCCGACATCGCCGGCCTTGCCGGCTTCAGCCACAACCGCGACGCGACCAAGGTTGAACTCACTCACTTCGACGCCATCGGCCTCGAAGACCGGATTGGTGTGGTGCGTGACGCCGCGGGAGATCGGTTCGAGGCCGTCGAGCTCAACGCGCTGATCCAGTTCGTCGTGCACACCGACGACCGACACGCATCGGCCGCCGAACTGGCGGCGGCGTTCGGGGGCGTCTCGCCCGAGTTCGTGCTGGATTCGCCGTTCGTCCTACTCGGCTCCCATGAGCAGATGGCCGATACGCTCGTCGAACGCCAGCAGCGGTTCGGGGTGAGCTATTGGACGGTGTTCGATGAATGGGTCGGGCGCGAATCCGCCATGTCGGATATCGCGAAAGTCATTGCGCTGCTTCGCTAGTGGTACTCAAGCGCGCGGGTGAGCTTGGTCGTGGACGGCGCGTAACCGTGCGACCGTGACGTGGGTGTAGAGCTGCGTGGTGGCCAGCGTGGAGTGGCCGAGTAGTTCTTGAACGACGCGCAAGTCGGCACCGCCTTCGAGCAGATGGGTTGCCGCGCTGTGCCGCAGGCCGTGTGGGCCGATGTCGGGAGCGCCGTCGACAGCGGCGATGGTCTGGTGCACCACGGTGCGAGCCTGACGCGGATCAAGCCGACCGCCCCGTGCGCCTAACAGCAGTGCGGGCCCAGAATCCGCGGTCGCCAGCGCCGGTCGACCGTCCGACAGCCACGCCGTCAGTGCTGCCTGCGCCGGCTCGCCGAAGGGCACGGTGCGCTGCTTGTTGCCCTTGCCGAGCACGCGCAACAGCCGCCGCGATGTGTCGATGTCGTCGATGTCCAGGCCGCATAGCTCGCTGACGCGAATTCCGGTGGCGTACAACAGCTCTACGATCAACCGGTCGCGCAAGGCCATGGGATCCCCCTGCTGTGCACCGGATTTCGCAGCAGACATCGCGTCGAGCGCCTGGTCCTGACGCAGCACGGCGGGCAACGTGCGATGCGCCTTGGGCACTTGCAGCCGTGTGGCGGGGTCGCTTGTCAATAACCCGCGCCGCGCCGCCCACGCGGTGAACGTCTTGACTGCCGACGTGCGACGGGCCAGCGTCGTACGCGCCGCGCCTGTCGCCGCCTGGGACGCGAGCCACGACCGCAGAATCGGCAGGGTCAGGTTCGTCGGCGTCGCGTCGGGTACGCGGTCGGCAAGGAAGTCGAACAGCGAGCGCAAGTCGCCGAGATATGCGCGGCGAGTGTGCTCGGAGCGGTCACGCTCCAGCGCGAGATACTCGTCGAACTCCTCGAGAATGGCGTCCACTGCCCTACCGTCGCAGATCGCGGGGCTGCCCTCTACGTGACGCGCCGCAACGCCTCCGGTGTGAGGTCCTTGAGCGTCGGATAGCCGTCGACGGCCATGATCAGGTCGGTTTCGGCCAACAGGGAGCGCAGCACGTGCACGACACCGTCCTCGCCGCCGATCGCCAGTCCGTACGCGTAGGGCCTGCCGATGCCGACCGCGGTGGCGCCAAGGGCAAGTGCCTTGACGATGTCGGCGCCGCTGCGGATGCCGGAATCAAACAGCACGGGCAGCCCGTCGGCGGCTTCGACGACTGCGGGCAGACAGTCGATCGCAGGAATGCCGCCGTTCGCTTGGCGGCCACCGTGGTTGGAGCAGTAGATGCCGTCCACGCCGCCGTCCTTGGCGCGACGAGCGTCGTCGGGATGGCAGATGCCCTTGACGATCAGCGGCAGGTCGGTCAGCGAGCGCAGCCAGGGAAGGTCGTCCCACGTCAGCGGATTGCCGAAGATCGACACCCAGCGCAGTACCGCGCCTTGCGGGTTCTGTTCGGGTGGCTGGTCGAGGCTCGCGCGGAACACCGGATCGCTGGTGTAGTTCGCCAGGCAGCGCCCCCGCAGCTGCGGGAAGTTCGACGTCGCGAGGTCGCGCGGTCTCCAGCCGGGCACCCAGGTGTCCAGTGTGACGATGATGCCCTTGTAGCCCGCCGCCTCCGCGCGGTGTACCAGGCTGGCGGCAAGATCACGGTCGGTCGGTGTGTAGAGCTGGAAAAAGCCTGGGGTATCACCGAATTCGGCCGCGATGTCTTCCATCGGGTCTTCGGTCAGCGTCGAGATGACCATCGGCACACCGGTGCGTGCGGCGGCACGTGCGGTGGCCAGATCGCCGTGCCCGCTGTGGTCGCACAGGCCGATGACACCGATCGGCGCCATGAACACCGGCGACGGCAGTGCCAAGCCGAAGATGTCCACCGACAGGTCGCGTTCCCTGGCGCCGACGAACATCCGCGGCATCAGTCCCCAACTGTCGAACGCGGTCCGGTTGACCCGCTGGGTGCGTTCGTCGCCCGCGCCCCCGGCGACATACGACCAGATCGAGGGCGGCATCGCCGCCTCTGCCTTGGCCTCCCAGTCCGCATAGGCCATCGGCAGCGACGGCACGATGCCGGACAGCCCCTGAAGGTAGATCTCGAGTTGGTAGTCACCAAACGCCACGCGGCTAGCTTGCCAGTCAGACCGCGGCGTCGGCTTCCGCTTCGGCGAGTTCACGCTTCCACTGCCGGAATGTCTCTTCGGTGCGCCCTCGTCGCCAGTAGCCGGAAATCGAGGAGGCCCACTTCGCGTCGACGCCACGCTCCTTGCGGATGTATGGCCGCAGGTTGTGCATGACGGTCTGGGCCTCGCCGTGGATGAAGACCTGCACCTGACCGGGCAGCCAGGTGGCCTCCTTGACCGCTGCAATCAACGGAGCGTGGTCACCGGCCTTGTCCTCGGGGACCAGGTCGGCGCGCCCGCCGCGGTAGATCCACGCCACCTCGACGCCGGGCGGTGCGCTCAGCGCGACCTCATCCTCGGGTCCGGCCACCTCGATGAACACTTTGCCGATCGCGTTGTCCGGCAATGCTTCTAACGCCACAGAGATCGCGGGTACGGCGGCTTCGTCTCCGGCGAACAAGTGCCAGTCCGCGGCCGGGTCAGGGGCGTAGGCCCCGTTGGGGCTCGTCAGGTAGGCGGGCTGGCCAGGGGTGGCCGCGGTCGCCCATGGTCCGGCGACGCCGTGCTCTCCATGCACGACGAAGTCGATCCAGATCTCGCGGCGATCCAGGTCGACGCGGCGGACGGTGTAGGTGCGCACAACGGGCTGGTCGTCCGCGGGCAATTCCTTGAAACTATCCAGTGTCAGGGGTTGCGGCAGCGCACCGACGTCGATGCCGTCGTTGACGAAGACCAGTTTGACGTAGGAGTCGGTGAAGTCGTTGGGCGTGAATGTGTCGAAACCCTTGCCGCCCAGGACGACGCGAATGAGATGCGGCGTGAGTTCCTCTTTGCGCACCACCTCGAACGTGTGCACCGGACGTCCTGCCACTTCGCCTCCAAGAATGGGTTGTTGGTCAACCGCATCGAGGATACGAGCGGAAACGAACTGGTGGTGGACTACCTGGCCAGCACGCTGGCCGCTACCTTTTGCTGCCAGTCCGATGTCACAAGGGCACCGAAGTTGTCGTCCCTGTTGCCACGCAGCGCCGAGTTGACGTCGCGGATGGAGAAGATGAACGCCGGTCCGCTGTAGCCGGTCTGCGCCGCCTTCCACAGCACGTCGGTGATCTGGCGGGTCTGTTCCTGCTGGCTGACACCTTCAGCCGACGGATCGCTCGTCGGGGCGCCCAATTCGGTCATCCAGATCTTCTTCGCACCGTCGCCCTGGTCCACCATGATCTGCCGGACGACTTCGACGTCGGACCATCCCCGTTGCGGATCCACGGCCAAGCCGCTGGGAAACACGTAGGGGTGCATGGCCATCGCATCGAAATAGCCTTTGGCGCCGTTGGCGTACATGGCGTTGACGAAGATCGGCGGGGCGTCTTGCTCGAAGGCCGGGCTCAACCCGCCGGCAACGACAGTGCTGTTCGGCTGGACGGCCTTGATTGCCGGATAGGCCGCTTTCAACAGCTGCGTGTATCGCTCGGGACGCTTGTCGGCGAAGCCGAAAAACAGCGGAAGGTTCGGCTCGTTCCAGATCTCCCAGTCCGACACGCGTTCGCCGTAACGCTCGACGACCTTGGCGGCGAAACTCGCATACAGGGCCGGATCCACCGGCGGGGCGCTGAAGTACGAACCCGGCGCCCTCGCCCAGTCGGGCGTGTAGGCGATCAGGCCCAGTACCTTCAGACCCCGGTTCAGCGCGCCGTTGATCCAGTGATCGACATAGCCCCAGTTGAACGCGCCCGGCATCGGCTCGACGAGGTGCCAGTCGATGAGGACGCGAAGCCACGTCGCTCCTGTCCTTGCGGCAGCGTCGAGTTCGCGGTCGGCATCGACATCACTCATCCATGTCATGGGTGCGCCGACGCTGAAGCCGTAGCCGTCCGACGGCGCCACGACCACCTCAGCGTGCGCTGTCCGGACGCCGGTGACCGACATCGCCGTGATGAGCACGACGACCGCGACCATTCGGCCGACAGCCCTGCTCACCGCGTTACGCACACGGGCTAACTTACCGGAGCGCCAACTTCCACCTCCCGTCCTGACGAAGCACCAGGCCGCAAACCTCGAGCATGGACAGCGGCCCCAGCACCTGTGTCGGTGGCAAACCCGACGCCACCGCGATCTCGTCGGCCGTGCGTGCACCACGGGCTGGAAGCGCGTCGTACACGCGCTGCTCGGATTCGCTCAGGCCATCGAGCGCCGACGATGGACGCTGCTCGTCTGGGGCGAATTCGCCTGCGTGCCCGACGAGTTCGACGATGTCCTCTGCCCGTGTGACGAGGTCAGCGCCGGCCCGCAACAGCGTGTGGCAGCCGACCGACGCCGAAGAGGTGACCGGTCCCGGCACGGCGCAGACCCCGCGACCCATACCGCGAGCCCACGCCGCCGTGTTCGCGGCGCCGCTGCGCGCACCGGCCTCCACGACGACGGTGGCGCCTGCCATGGCGGCCACCAGCCGGTTTCGGGTAAGGAACCGGTGCCGCGACGGCCGCACACCCGGCGGGTACTCGGTGACGAGCAGGCCCTGCTCGCTGATCCGGCGAAACAGTGAGGCATGGCCGGCCGGATAGGAAACGTCGATACCCGCCGCGAGCACCGCGACGGTGAAGCCGTCGCTGGCCAGGGCGCCTCGGTGCGCCGCCCCGTCGATACCGTAGGCACCGCCGGACACCACGGCGACATCGCGCAGTGCTAACCCTGCCGCCATGTCGGCGGCGACATGTTCGCCGTATGCCGTTGCGGCGCGGGTGCCGACGATAGCGGCGGCCCGCTCGGCGACCTCGTCCAATTGCGCCGGCCCGACCGCCCACAACACCATCGGTGGATACGCCTGAGCTTGCAGCCGTGAACCCACACCGCCGAATCCGGTGAAAGCCAGCAGCGGCCACTCGGGATCTGAAGCGGTGACCAAACGTCCGCCCAGCCGCTTCAGAATCTCGACATCGTTTGCAGCACAGTCGATTTCACGTCGAGCTTCGACGGCGCGTCTCAGCTTCTCCTCGACGTCGCCTCGCCGAACCAGCTCAGCGGCGTCCACCGGCCCCACTGTCGCGACCAACGTCGACAGCGGCGGGCACGGCGGTTCGGCGACGCGTGAGAGGTAGGCCAAGGCGCGCAGAATGTCGTCGCTCATACCACGCCTCCGGCCTGACGGAAGCTCAGTGCCGCCGCAACTTCGTCGACACCGGGCGTCGTTTTCCCATTGAGATCGGCCAATGTCCATGCGACCCGCAAGCTACGGTCGACGCCTCGAATGCTGAGCGTCCCGCGATCAAGAGCGGTTCGCAACGGTTCCATCGCCGCCTTTGCCAACCTGAACTTTCGACGCAGCAGGGCACCGCTGACTTCGGCGTTGGTCCGTATTCCATGCGGGCGCCAACGATCCTGCGCGACTGCCCGCGCCGCGGCCACGCGGTCGCGAACGCGGGCCGTGGACTCGCCTTCTTCGGTGGCGAACGCGCCGGCCCGCACCGAGTGCATTTCCACCCGCAGGTCCACCCGATCCATCAGTGGACCGGACAACTTGCCGAGGTATCGCCTCTTGGCCATCGACGCACAGATGCAATCCTTGGGATCGGACGGTGCACACGGACACGGGTTGGCCGCAAGCACAAGCTGGAACCGCGCCGGGTACCGCGCAACGCCATCCCGGCGGGCGAGCCGAATTTCGCCCTCTTCCAACGGTGTTCGCAGGGCTTCAAGAGCGCTCACGCCTATTTCGGCGCACTCGTCGAGGAAAAGCACACCGCGGTGCGCACGGCTGACCGCGCCGGGGCGCGCCAGCCCTGACCCGCCACCAACCAGTGCGGCCACGCTAGACGTGGGGTGCGGCGCTACAAACGGCGGCCGCGTGATCAGCGGGGTGTCGCCCACCAGCAGCCCTGCCACGGAATGGATGGCCGTCACCTCGAGCGATTCACTGTCCGACAGTGGTGGCAACAACCCTGGAAGCCGTTGCGCCAACATTGTTTTGCCCACTCCCGGCGGTCCGGTCAGCATCAGATGATGGGCTCCGGCCGCGGCTACCTCGACTGCGTATCGGGCGTGGGACTGACCCACGACGTCGGCCAGGTCGACGACCGGCTCTGGTGCCGACGACGGCGCGTCGATCCGGCCGTCGAGTTGCGCCTTGCCTGCAAGCCAGGCGCGCAACTGTCCCAACGTCCGTGCACCCCATACGTCGATGCGATCGACCAGGCAGGCCTCGGCGAGGTTGTCGACCGGAACAACCACCGCAGGCCATCCCTCTCGCTTGGCGGCCAAGACCGCCGGCAGCACACCCTTGACCGGACGCACACGCCCGTCGAGCGCCAATTCGCCCAGCAGCACGGTTTTTTCGAGGCGCTCCCATGTCATCTTGCGATTGGCGGACAACACCGCTGCGGCGAGGGCCACGTCGTATACGCTTCCCATCTTCGGCAGCGTGGCCGGTGACAGCGCGAGCGTCAGGCGCGCCATAGGCCAGCTCTGGCCGCAGTTGGTGATCGCCGCGCGGACGCGGTCGCGCGACTCCTGTAAGGCAGCGTCCGGTAAACCGACCAGGTGCACACCGGGCAGGCCGGAGGTGATGTCGGCTTCGATTTCCACGATCTCGCCGTCGAGGCCGCGCACGGCCACCGAGAACGCTCTGCCCAGCGCCATCAGCCCACTCCTTGAAGATGCGTGATCTCAGGAGTGCGCCGCCTGCCGATGCGCACCCCGATGACATCGATGCGCACACCCGTCCAACTGCCGTTCTGCGCGGCCAACCACAGTCCGGCAAGCCGGCGTAACCGGCGCACCTTGTCCGGCGTCACTGCCTGTGCAACACCGCCGAACTGATCGCTTGTGCGGGTCTTGACTTCAACGAACACCACGACCCGTGCCGCGTCGTCGGCGGCGATCACGTCTAGCTCTCCGTACCGGCACCGCCAGTTGCGGTCCAGCACACGCAGTCGAAGCGATCGCAAATGCTCAACCGCGAGCTGCTCGCCTAGCGCGCCGATCTCGGCACGGCTCAATGTCGTCATGGCGCAACGGTGCGAGCCGGCACCGACAACCGGTCGAACCGTGTCGACGGTTATCCCCAGTCGCCATTCCATCCACAACGACCGCATTTGGTGTCGCGGCCGTCAAAAACGGGCATACGGAGCCAAGCCAAGGAGCAGGAGGTCGTCATGGTCGACAAACCGGTGGAGGGTTTCGCCGATAGGGCGACCGACAACGACGCGTTCGAATACACCGCCCGTGCCGGTTTCGCCGTCAGCGGGATACTGCACCTTCTCGTCGCGTACATCATTCTCCAAATTGCGTTCGGGTCCGCCAAAGAGGCCGACCAGTCGGGGGCACTCGCGACACTGGCGCATCAGACCGGCGGACAATTGCTCCTCTGGGTTGCGGCGATCGGCCTACTGGCACTTGGCCTTTGGCGGGTAGCAGAAGCCGTCGTCGGCTCGAAACCCGGCGAGGGTTCAGGACAGCACAACGACGACACGCCGGCCTGGAAGCGTGCCAAATCCCTCGGGCTGGCCATCGTGAACTTCGCGATCGCGTTCTCCGCTGCGCGCTTCGCGATGGGCAGTGGACAGCAGAGCAGTCAGCAGAACGCCGGCCTGTCCGCGCAGATGATGGAGTCCGGCTGGGGCAAGGCCGTGCTGATCTTGTCGGGTTTGGGGCTCATCGCCGTTGGCGGCTATCACGTGTACAAGGGCGCGTCCAAGAAGTTCTTCAAGGATCTGCGTGTCTCGGGCGGAACGGGTGTCACGGCGGTCGGCATCAGCGGCTACGTCGCCAAGGGTGTGGTGCTCGCCGGTACGGGTGTTTTGGTCATCCTCGCGGCGCTGCAGGCAGACCCGTCGAAGGCGACCGGTCTCGACGCGGCGGTCAAGACGCTCGGACACGCCCCGTTCGGGAAGTTCCTCCTCATCGCGGCCGCGGTTGGACTCGCGGCGTTCGGTGCGTACAGCTTCGTGCGCAGCCGCTACGGCCGCATGTAGGCGCTACGTCATGTTGCCGGACAACGCCTGGTAGAGCGCCGCGATCTGCATCGGCTGGATCGTCGCACCGCAGTTGTGCTGCATGTCGATCAGCGGCTGTGCGATGCCCTTCAGATCCTGGAACTCCTGCGGGTGGCCGACGAAGTAGTCACGAACTGAGCCTTCTGCGCCGGAGCCCTGCATCCCCGCGTTGGTCAGTACGTCGTTGGCGCCGGGGTGTGCGTCGAGGTAACCACCGGCCGCGGCCAGCACGCCACTGGCCGTGGTGGAGAAGGAACTGGCGCTGCATCGGGGTGGCGCCGCGGCGGCAGTCGGAATCGCGATCGTCGTGGCGGCGAGACCCCCGGCCGCGCAAGTGGCAAACGCGCCGACGAAGCCGCGGCGCACGGCAGTTGCTGACATTTTCATTTCGGTTGTCCTCAGATGTTGTAGCCAATGAGTTACTCAACCCCTGACCTGAGGGCAAACGTACCCGCAGGAGTTCAAGATCAATCCGAGCTGAACAATCCGGTAAGAACTTCGTCATGAGTGGCCGTCAGCTACCAACTGACACCGACGGTCAGGACTAGGTGAACTCCTTGACCACAAGTTTCTCCGGCTGAGGCGCGCTATGCGGTCTAGACGCGGTTGCGAGCGCGTCCCCAGGTGCGCCCACCGGGCCACGGCAGCCGAGGGCGACCGACATTACGGGGGGCAACCGACCAAGGACCCTAGACGGGTAAGTTCGCTTAGGTAACGCTCAGCTAAAGACGCGAAATAGGGAAGGACTCGACTGGATGCGACGACGTTGGAGCCCGATCGCCGCAGTTGTGTCCGTCCTCGCCATCGTGGTGGGCGCAACGGCATGCTCGAGCTCGGGCGGTAACGACGAACTGCTGATCTACAACGCGCAGCACGAGTCGCTGACCAAGGAATGGATCGACGCCTTCACCAAGGAAACGGGCATCAAGGTCTCCTACCGCCAGGGCGGCGATACCGAACTCGGCAACCAACTGGTGGCCGAGGGGGCGGCGTCGCCGGCCGATGTCTTCCTTACCGAGAACTCCCCCGCCATGGCCGCCGTCGAAAAGGCAGGGCTGTTCGCCGATCTGGACGGCGACACGCTGAATCAGGTTCCGTCGCAATACCGTCCGGCCAGCGGCAAGTGGACCGGCGTTGCCGCGCGCACCACCGTGTTCGTCTACAACAAGGCCAAGCTGCAGCCCGACCAGTTGCCGAAGTCGCTGCTTGACCTACAGCAACCCGCGTGGAAGGGGCGGTGGGGTGCACCTCCGACGAAGGCCGACTTCCAAGCCATCGTGGCCGCACTCCTGCAGCTCAAAGGCGAAGCCGCCACCGCGCAGTGGCTCGCCGGGATGAAGGCCAACGCCAAGCTCTACAACGACAACATCGCCACCCTCAAGGCAGTCAATGCCGGCGAGGTCGACGGCGGCGTCATCTACCACTACTACTGGTTCCGCGATCAGGCGAAAACCAAAGAGATGAGCGGAAATACGGCGCTGCACTACTTCCGCGGCCAGGATCCGGGCGCGTTCGTCAGCCTGTCCGGCGGCGGTGTGCTCAAGTCGAGCAAGAAGCTGCAACAGGCGCAGCAGTTCATCCGTTTCATCACCGGCAAGGCCGGCCAGGAGGTGCTGGAGAAGGGCGACTCGTTCGAGTACCCGGTCGGCAGCGGGGTCCCCGCGAACCCTGCGCTGGTCCCGTTGACCGATTTGCAGGCGCCCGCAGTCGACCCTTCGACGCTGGACGCCCAGAAGGTGTCCGATCTGATGACGAAGGCTGGTTTGTTATAGGTGGTCGCTCCCCCTGTTTCGCGCCCGACAGCGCCGGTCTCGCGGTCTGACAACGCTTCTCGACCCGGCCCGCTGGTCGCTGGAACCGTCGCGATCCTGGTGGCCGCCACCCTCATCCCTCTTGGTTATGTCGCGTGGGCGGCGGTGTCCATCGGCTGGGCCCAGGCCTACGAGCTCGTCGTCCGACCCAGAGTGGCCGAGTTGCTGTTCAACACCGTGGCGCTCGTGGTCGTCACGGTGCCGCTGTGCGTGGTGCTCGGCGTCGGCGTCGCGTGGCTCGTCGAGCGCACCGACCTGCCCGGACGGGCATTATGGCGTCCGCTGTTCGTCGCTCCCCTTGCCATACCGGCCTTCGTCAACAGTTATGCCTGGGTCGGTGTCGTACCGTCCATGCACGGCCTATGGGCCGGCGTGCTGGTGTCGACGCTGTCCTACTTTCCGTTCATGTATCTACCCGTGGCCGCGACGCTGCGGCGACTCGATCCCGCTGTCGAGGAGTCGGCCCGCGCGCTGGGGTCGCACTCGGCCGGTGTGTTCTTCCGGGTGGTGCTGCCGCAGTTGCGGCTGGCGGTACTCGGCGGTGGGCTTCTGATCGGCATTCACCTGCTCGCGGAGTTCGGCGCCTTCGCGATGCTGCGATTCGACACCTTCACCGTCGCGATCTTCCAACAGTTTCAGGTCACGTTCAACGGCACGGCGGGCAGCATGCTCGCCGGTGTGCTGGTCTTGCTGTGCTTGGTGTTGCTTGCGGCCGAAGCGCTTGCCCGCGGACGTGGCCGATTCGCCCGCATCGGCTCCGGCGCGCCTAGGGCAGCAACACCAATCCGCCTGGGCCACAACATGATACCTGGGCAGCTGGCTCTGGCCTTGCTGGCGGTCCTTGCGCTCGGTGTGCCGGTGTGGACCATCCTGCGCTGGTTGTGGATCGGCGGCGCCCAGGTGTGGGTGCTGGACGACATCGGTACCGCTCTTGCGCAAACCATCGGCTTGGCAACGGCGGCCGCGGTGTTGACGACCGTGCTGTCGTTTCCCGTCGCGTGGGTCGCCGTGCGGTCGCACGGGCTGCTGGCTCGTGTCGTCGAAGGCGCCAACTACGTCACCAGCTCGCTGCCGGGCATCGTCACCGCGCTCGCGCTCGTCACCGTCACCATCCACGTCGTGCGCCCGCTTTACCAAAGCGTCGCGCTGATCGTCTTCGCGTACGTGTTGTTGTTCATGCCCCGCGCGCTCGTCAACGTCCGGGCGGGCCTTGCTCAGGTTCCGATCAGCCTCGAAGAGGCGTCCCGGTCGCTCGGTAGCTCGCCGTCGGTAACGTTCTTCCGAGTGACGTTGCGGCTCACCGCACCCGCCGCGGCCGCCGGGGCGTCTCTGGTATTCGTCGCGGTGGCAACGGAATTGACCGCCACGCTGTTGCTGGCCCCTACCGGGACCCGAACATTGTCGATGCGGTTCTGGTCGTTTTCCAGTGAGCTGGACTATGCGGCCGCCGCGCCGTACGCGCTGGCCCTTGTTGTTCTCGCCATACCGGTGACACTTGTGCTGTTCCGGCAGTCGACGAAGGTGGCCGCGCTGTGACTCGCACGATTCTCGATGTTCGCGGACTTGCCAAGTCCTTCGGCGACAACACCGTGCTGCACGACATCGATCTCGCGTTGGAGTCCGGCAGCACCACTGCGGTCGTCGGGTCGTCGGGCTGCGGCAAGACCACACTGCTGCGGCTCGTCGCCGGATTCGAAACACCCGACGCCGGAACGATCACCATCGCCGGCCGCCAAGTCGCCAGCCCGTCAAGCTCTGTGGCGCCGCACCGTCGCAGTGTCGGCTATGTCGCTCAGGACGGCGCGCTGTTCCCGCACCTGACTGTCGGGCAGAACATCGCCTACGGCCTGCGTGGCATTGTGCGTGGCGCGCAGGCGCGGGCCCGCGTGGACGAGTTACTCGAAACCGTCTCGCTGGACACGTCTTTCGCATCGCGTCGCCCACATCAACTCTCCGGAGGACAGCAGCAGCGCGTCGCACTCGCCCGAGCTCTTGCCCGCCAGCCAGTGCTGATGCTGCTCGACGAACCGTTCAACGCACTCGACACCGGGTTGCGCGCATCAACCCGCAAGGCGGTGGCCGGGCTGCTGACCGATGCGGGTGTGACAACGCTGTTGGTGACACACGACCAAGAAGAAGCGCTATCGATCGCCGACCAGGTCGCGGTCATGCGCGACGGACGTTTCACCCAGGTCGGCACCCCGCAACACGTCTACCGTCAGCCCACTGACCGCTTCACCGCAGAGTTCCTCGGTGACAGCATCTGTATGCCCTGCACCGTCGAATCCGGAATTGCCGAGTGTGCCCTCGGTCGCATCCCCGTACAGGGGCCTGCGCCCGACGGCCCCGCGACGCTCCTGCTGCGGCCCGAACAGCTTGTCGCCACAGTGGTTTCCGACAGCGAGCAACTCGACGGCGTCGGAACGGTACTCGGCACCGAGTTTCTCGGTCACGATGTGCTGTTGACGATCGACCCGGCCGGAGACGCCGCGCCGCTGACCGTGCGCCAGCACAGCCTCAATCCGCCACCCATTGACGCCAAGGTGCGAATCGAGGTGGTGGGCAGCGGCGTCGTGCTCACATGAGCGCACTCATCGAGCATCTGCGTGCCCACGGCGGACGCACGGCGGTGCTGACCGAGACGCGGCAACTGTCGTATTCCGAGCTCGCCGAGTTGGTCTCCGACACGACCCGAAATATCGCCGGGCGCCGCTGCCTGGTGATGGTGGAAGCCCGCAACGATCTCGCCGCGTTGGTGCACTATCTGGCCGCGCTGGCGGCCAACCACGTCGTAATTCCCGTTCCGGCGGGCCGCGACCACGCGACGATCACGCGGACCTTTGAGCCCAACATCGTCATCGACAGCGACGGAATTCACCACCGCCAGCATGCTCGCCACCGCTTACATGACGATCTGGCGTTGCTGATGTCGACGTCGGGCAGCACCGGGTCCCCCAAAATGGTTCGCCTGTCGCACACCAACCTCATCGCCAACGCCGCCGCGATCGCGGACTACCTCGGCATCGACGAAACCGACAGGGTGGCAACAACGTTGCCGATGTCCTACTGCTACGGCCTGTCCGTCGTCCACAGTCATCTGCTGCGCGGCGCTGGCCTGATCCTCACGGATCATTCCGTGGTCGACGGCGAATTCTGGGAGCTGTTCCGCCGGCATCGCGGCACCACGTTCGCGGGTGTGCCGTATACGTTCGAATTGCTCGAGCGGACGGACTTCGACGCAATGGATCTGCCGCATCTGCGCTACGTCACCCAGGCCGGTGGCCGGATGCCGTCTGCCCGGGTTCGGAGATTCGCCGAGATCGGCCGCCGACGCGGGTGGGACTTGTTCGTGATGTACGGCGCGACAGAGGCGACCGCGCGGATGGCCTATCTCCCACCGCACCTGGCGTCGTCGCATCCCAGTTCGATCGGTCGGCCCATTCCCGGTGGATCGTTCACGCTGGAGCCGCTCGACGGATGGCCGGGCACGGACACCGGTGAACTGGTTTACCGCGGCCCCAACGTCATGATGGGCTATGCCCACGCGCCGGCGGATCTGGCTCTCGGCAAGACCGTCGACGCCCTGCACACCGGCGACGTGGCGCGGCGCGGCGCCGATGGCCTCTACGAAGTCATCGGCCGCACAAGCCGTTTCGCCAAGATGTACGGGCTGCGGATCGACCTGCACCGCATCGAGACCACGCTGCGGGAACACGGCGTGACGGCGTTCTGTACCGACGACGAGGAGCGCCTCATAGTGGCCGCCGAGCGTTGCCACGATCCTCACGACGTCCAGCGCGTCGCTGCGGCCGCAGCAGGTGTGCCCGCCGGCTCCGTCAGCGCTGTCGCGGTCACCGACCTTCCCTTGCTGCCGTCGGGCAAGCCCGACTACCAGACGGTGCGCGAGCTCGCCCGAGAGTCCGCTGCCCCGCAGCCCACAGCGTTGCGCGAGTTGTTCGCCGAGGTTCTGCAAATCGACGCGGACACCATCGATCCCGATGCCAGCTTCGTCGACCTGGGTGGCAATTCGCTGTCCTACGTCACGATGTCGGTCCGGCTGGAGCGGGCGCTGGGTCGCCTTCCCGCGGACTGGCAGCGATTGCCATTGAGCGAGTTGGAACGCACGCCCACGCCGGCGCGTCGGTGGTGGCCGTGGGGAGCGACGCTGGAAACCAGCGTCGCGTTGCGTGCGGTCGCGATCGTGCTGATCGTCGGTTCACATGCGGGGCTCTTCGAGTTGTGGGGCGGCGCCCATGTTCTGTTGGGCGTCGCCGGCTACAACTTCGGAAGGTTCTGTTTGACACCGGTGCCGCGCACTGACCGGGTACGGCATCTGCGCAACACGCTTGCGTGGATTGCGGGGCCGTCGGTCATCTGGGTCGCGATCGCATTGATATTCACCGACGACTATCGACCGACAAACCTGTTGTTGGCCAATAAGTTCCTCGGTCCGCACGACAGCATGACGGCAGGCCGGCTGTGGTTCGTCGAGGTCTTGGTGTGGATTCTGGTCGCGCTGGCCGCGCTGTGCTGGTTGCCTGCGATGGATCGCCTGGAGCGGCAACGACCATTCGCCGTCGCGTCGATATTCTTGGCCGCGGGACTGGCATTGCGTTACGACATTCTCGGTCTACACCTGGGCCGCGACGCGTGGTTCACGGTACTGGCGTTCTGGTTCTTCGCGGCCGGCTGGGCCGCGGCCAAGGCGTCCACACCACTACAGCGGGCAGCGGTGACGCTCGTGCTCGTCGTCGGCCTGCATGGTTATTTCGGCAACACCCACCGAGAAGCCTTGGTGCTCGCGGGCTTTGCGTTGTTGATCTGGCTGCCGGCATTGCGCTGCCCACCGGCGACCACCGTCGTCGCGGGCGTCGTAGCCGAGGCGTCGCTGTACATCTACCTCACCCATTACCAGGTATATCCCCTGTTCGACGGCCACCCGCTGCTCGGCGTCATCGCCTCCGTGGTGGTCGGCGTCGCGCTGACGCACGTGGTGACGTCGCTGCGCAAGCGCTACAAGAGGGTGCGGCCGCTACCGCTCGGCGATAAGCCCTTCTTGCGCCATGGTGGCAGCGATGTGACCGTCGGCGCGGATCAGGCTCGCGGTCACGACGCCGCGTCCCCGCGCGGCGGCCGGTGAGCGGCACTCCAGCAGGTTCCATTCGTCGGCGCGGACGCGTCGATGAAACCAGATCGACGAGTCCGTGGTGCCGCTGCGATGGGTGCGGGCCTTCATCGAATGCCCGTGCACCTGTAGCGCCGGATCGATCATGTAGACATCGCTGACGTACACCGCGACCAACGTGTGCACCACCGGATCGTCGGGCAGAGAAGCCGTTGCGCGCCACCACAATCGCCGTACGAACTCTCCGCCGGAGCGGTCGTCGGCGATCCTGATGTCCAGTTCATCCAGAGGCATCGACGGCGCAGGTCCCGCCGGCCCGGTCTGCGGCAGCGCCTCCGGATCGCCGGGCATGTCTGGCCGGTGGCCATGCTCAGGGCCGGGCAACTCGACTGCGAATGACACCGTCGCCGTGGTCAGCAGACGCCCGTCCTGAAAGGAGTCGACGCGCCGTGCGGCCGTCGTCCGGCCGTCGAACACTCGCGTTACGCGGTAGTCGACGGGATCCCCTGCTTCACCGCCGCGCAGGAACTGTAGGTGCATGTTGGTTGGCAGCCGGTCGGCGTCAACGGTGTGCCAAGCGGCGGTCAGACTTTGCGCGACGAATTGCCCACCGTAAGAACGCTTTCCGGCTGGACCGCTGGCGGGCCCGATCCAACTGTCCGCGTCCACGCCCGCCTTGAGATCCAGCAGCTCGAGCAGCGCGCTCATGCGACGGTGCCGGATTCGGTGAGCCGGCCGATTTCATCTGCACCCAATCCGAGCCATTCGGTGAGCACCGCCGAGGTGTCGTCACCAAGCGCCGGTGCGGCGACCGCGCGCGGATAGGCCCCGTCGATCGACATCGGCAAACCGGGTGCGAGGTAGGAGCCGATCCGCGGCTGGTTCAGCGTGCTGAACATCGGGTTGCCGGACAACCGGTCCTCGGCGACCACGTCCGCGAAGGTGCGGTAGCGGTCCCACAACACCGAGCTCGCCGACAGTGCGGCGGTGACCTCCTCGGCGGTGTGGCTCGAAAACCACTCGGCGAACAAGCCGGTCAACGCGTCACGGTGCCGGTACCGATCGCCCTCGTCGGTGAAGTCGGCGCCGAGCGTCTCGGCCAGCGCGGCAACAGCTTTCGTTGTCCCTGTCAACTCGGCCAGATCGCGGAAATGTCGAGCTGTCAGCGCGACGACCATGAACGACGCCCCGTCGCTGCTGATGAAGTCCTGGCCGTACTGCCCGTAGACGGAGTTACCGATGCGCTCGCGGGCCGTGCCGTTGACCATGACCTCGGTGAAGAAGCTGAGATTCCCCGCGGTCGCCAGCGCCACGTTCTCCAGCGGTATGCCGACCAGCTGGCCCTGGCCCGTCGCGTCGCGGTGCCGCAACGCGGTCACGACGGCCAGCGCCGCATAGATTCCACACGCGACGTCCCATGCCGGCAGCACATGATTGACGGGAGTGGCCAGCTCCGCCGGCCCGGTCACCATCGGAAATCCGATGCCCGCGTTGACCGTGTAGTCGACGCCGGTACCGCCGTCGGCCCGGCCGGACACCTCGACTTGGATCAAGTCCGGTCGCATTGCGGTCAGCGTTTCATACGAATGCCATTGCCGTCCCACGACATTCGTCAACAGAACGCCGCTGTCGGCGATCAGCCGCTGCGCAAGTTCCTGGCCGTCGGCCGAGCGCATATCGACGGCCACGGAGCGCTTGCCCTTGTTGAGACCGGCCCAGTAGATGCTGTCGCCGTCGCCGGTGACCGGCCAGCGGTGGTAGTCGGCGGCGCCGCCGACCGGGTCCACCCGAATCACCTCGGCCCCGAGCTGGCCCAGCGTCATCCCCGCCAGCGGCACCGCGACGAAGCTGGAGATCTCGACGATGCGCACCCCAGCCAGCGGCCGCACGGGATCGACACTCATCGGCTCAAGCTATCAAGCGCCCGCACCGGCGAGTTTGATCGCCGCGGCCTCGATGGTGTCCTCGGACAGCAATACCTGCAAAGCCGCATCGCCCAGCGGGATAAAGCTGTCCTTGCTGGCCACGCGTTCCACCATGCCGGTATAGCCGTGCGCCAGCAGCTCCGCGAGTACGCCTTCGCCCACTCCTCCGGTCGCCCGGGTCTCGTCGACGATCAGCACCCGCCCGGTGGCGCTGGCCTCGCGAAGCAGGTCCTGCACCGGCAGCGGCGCCAGCCACCTCAGGTCGACAACCCGGACATCGATGCCAAGTGACGCCAGCCTGCGGGCCACCCGCAGGCTCATCCGTAGCCCGTTGGCGAACGTGAGCATCGTCAGATCCATCCCGTCGCCGTAGGTGCGCGCGCGGCCGATCGGGACTCCCGCACTCGGGTAAGCCGCCAGCCAGCCGTCGTCGCCGTCGTCATGCAGATCGCGGGTGTGGTAGAGCGCGATGGGTTCGAGGAAGATGCACACGATGCCCGCCACCTTCGCGGCGGCGATACACGTATGCAGCATCGCCGCCGCATCGTCGGGGCGCGCCGGTGATGCGATCACGACGCCGGGGATGTCACGGATCGCGGCGATGGAGTCGTCGTTGTGAAAGTGCCCGCCGAAGCCCTTCTGATATCCGTAGCCGGCTACCCGAACCACCATCGGATTGCGGTATTGCCGGTTGGAAAAGAACTGCAGCGTCGCCCCTTCACCGCGAATCTGGTCCGCGGCGTTGTGGAAGTACGCCAGATACTGGATCTCCGGAATCGGCAGAAGCCCAGACACTCCGGCGCCGAGCGCGAGGCCCAGGATCGATTGCTCGTCGAGCAGCGTGTCGAATACCCGTGCCGAACTCGTCTTGCCGAGAAGTCCACGAGTGACGCCGTACACGCCGCCCTTGCGGGCGACATCCTCGCCGAAGATCACTACCTCCGGATAACGGTCCAGGATGTCGTGCAGCGCACGGTTTATCGCAAGCGCAACCGTCAAAGGGGCATACGGCTCGCCTGCCCTCACCGCTGCGGCCAGGGACGCCGGGTAGGCGGCAACCGCTTCCTCGAGGGCGTCCTGCAGGGGCTTCATCACCGTCGGCGCATCATCGAGTTGTGGTAGATCGCCGACCTGAGCCGCTAGGTCAATGACGTTGGTGCGCTTGGCCTCATAGCGATCAAGCACCTCCTTCGGCGTCAGCACACCCTCGGATGCCAAGAGTTCGGCGGTGTGCAGCACCGGATCCCGGTCGTAGTCGGCCGCGATCTCGTCGGGGCGCCGGTACGCCGGTTCGTAGTCGGACCCGGCATGACCCATCAGCCGGACCATACGCAGATGCAGAAACGCCGGGCGCCGGTGCACACGTACCCAGGATGCCGCGGCCGCAGCGGTGTCGAACGTCGCGGGCAGATCGCAGCCGTCGGCGTCGAAATACCGCAGCCCGTCGCGGTTTCCGTAGGTGTGCTCGATCCATCCCCGTGGCGTCTTGACGCTGATGCCGATGCCGTTGTCCTCGCAGACGAACAACAACGGCATCGGCACACCCTGATACGCCGAGTGCAGCGCCGCGTTGATGGCACCCACCGCGGTTGAGTGGTTCACCGATGCGTCGCCGAAGCTGCACACCGTGATCGCGTCGTCGGGCCACGGGCACGCCACACCCAACTTCTTCGCGCGCGCAATGGAAAAGGCGACGCCGAGCGCACGCGGAAGGTGCGACGCGATGGTCGATGTCTGCGGAATGATGTTGAGGTCGTGGCGGCCGAACACCTTGTGCCGCCCACCGGCGATCGGTTCTTCGGCGGCGGCCACCAGGCCAAGCAGCATGTCGCGCAGCGGGTCTCGGCCACCGACCTGAGCGGCGCGGGCCAAGAAGAAGCCGCCGGAGCGATAGTGCAGCAAGGCGGGATCGGTGGGACGAAGCGCCGCGGCGACCGCGGCGTTGCCTTCATGCCCGGACGAGCCGATGGTGTAGTAGCCCTTGCCCTGCGACCGCAACCAGCGCGCCGCGAGATCGAGGTGACGGCTGCCGAGCTGAGCGTCGAACAGCGCCAAGCACTGCCCTACGGTCAGCGATGAACCGTCGCGCACGACATCGTCGCGCGAACGCTCCCCCGCCGACGTGCTCATCGCGGAGACGGTCGTGATGAAGTGCTCGTCGATCGGTTCGGCCAACCTGCTCACCTCTGGATCACTTCCGGCGCCAGGTCAACGGCGGTCAGACGAGTTCGATGCAGTCGGCGATGGAGTCGAGCACGCGACTAGGACGGAATGGATACCGCTCGATGTCAGCGACCGTCGTCGATCCGGTCAGCACCAGCACAGTGTCCAGACCTGCCTCGATGCCGGCGACGACGTCGGTGTCCATGCGGTCGCCCACCATCATGGTGCTCTCCGAGTGGGCCTCGATCCGGTTCAGCGCGCTGCGGAACATCATCGGATTCGGCTTGCCGACGAAGTACGGCTCGCGGCCGGTGGCCTTGGTGATCATGGCGGCCACCGAGCCGGTGGCAGGCAGCGGTCCTTCCGCGGACGGGCCGGTGACGTCGGGGTTGGTCGCGATGAATCGCGCACCGCCGATGATGAGCCGGATGGCTTTGGTGATCGCGGTGAACGAATATGTCCGCGTCTCGCCGAGCACGACGAAGTCCGGTTCCACGTCGGTCAGCGTGTATCCGACCTCGTGCAGCGCGGTGGTGAGCCCGGCCTCGCCGATGACGTATGCCGACCCGCCAGGGAGCTGGTCGGCCAGGAATGCCGCCGTGGCCAGGGCCGACGTCCAGATCGAGCTCTCCGGCACACTCAGGCCGGAGCGCAGCAGCCGCGCGGACAGATCCCGCGGTGTGAAGATCGAATTGTTCGTCAGCACGAGGAACGGTCGCTCGAGCTCGACCAGCCGCTGCAGAAACTCGGCCGCCCCTGGCAAGGCGTGTTCTTCGCGGACGAGGACGCCGTCCATGTCGGTGAGCCAGCACTTCGGTGTTGAGCGCACGGGGTCCAGCCTAGGCTGGCCCGCATGAGTGGGACGTCAATCCGGCGAGCCACCGCGGCGGACCTGCCCGGAATTCGGCAGTTGATCGCAGACGCCTACACGAAGTACATCGAACGCATCGGCCGGCCTCCCGCACCTATGACCGCTGACTACGCCGCCGCACTCGAACATTCCCGGGTGTGGGTGCTCGTACGCGACGACGCGATCGTCGGCGCGCTCGTGACGGAATGCCACCCGGACCATTTACTCCTCGAGACGGTCGCTGTCGCACCCCACGCCCAGGGAAAGGGGTATGGACGGCTGCTGCTGGAGCGCGCCGAATCCGATGCGGTCGAGCTCGGGCTGACCGAGGTCCGGTTGTACACAAACGAAGCGATGACCGAGAACCTCAGCTTCTATCCGCGACATGGGTACACCGAAACGGCCCGCGCGGTGCAGGACGGGTACAAGCGCGTGTTCTTCGCAAAGACGGTGGGCGAGAACGATGTCGGCGAGCCGCCGGCGGCCCCGGCCGCCGTTCCCGAATGTAACGGGCGAATATGCGCGCGGTGCAGCATGCCAAGAAGTAGACCCGACTAGGTTCTATTGCGTGACGACCATCGAGATCAACACTCCTGACGGACCCATCGAAGCGCTACTGGGCACGCCCGAAGGTCAGGGACCTTGGCCAGGCGTGGTGGTGGTTCATGACGCGATCGGCTATGGCCCCGACAACGAGTCGATCTCACGTCGTGTCGCCGCAGCCGGATACCTGGCGATCACGCCGAATCTGTATTCACGCGGTGGCCGTGCACGTTGCATCACGCGGGTCTTTCGCGAGTTGCTGACACAGCGCGGCCGCGCGCTCGACGACATCATCGCCGCGCGCGATCACCTGCGCGAGATGCCGCAATGCACCGGAGCCGTCGGTATCGCGGGCTTCTGCATGGGTGGCCGGTTCGCATTAGTCATGTCCCCCAAAGGATTTGGCGCATCTGCACCCTTCTACAGCACCCCGCTACCACGGAACCTGAGCGCGACACTGGACGGGGCGTGTCCGATCGTCGCCAGCTTCGGGCGCCGCGACCCGCTCGGAATCGGCGCACCGGCTCGGCTGCGCAAAGTGGTCGAGGACACGGCCATCACCACCGACATCAAGGTCTATCCCGACGCCGGCCACAGCTTCGCCAACCAGCTTCCAGGCCAACCGCTGCTTCGCATCACCGGCTTCGGCTACAACGCAGCCGCGGCCGAGGATGCGTGGTCGCGCGTCTTCTCGTTCTTCGGTCAACACCTGGCCAATGCCTGACCGCACGTCCGGCCTCCGCGCCGCCGCCGAGCATGCCGAGGCATATCTCGCGACGCTCGACGAGCGCCCGGTGGCCGCCCGCACCGACGCCGCAGCCATCCGCAACGTGCTCGGCGGGCCGCTGCCCGAGCACGGCGAGGACGCCGTCGCGGTGATCGATGCGTTGGCGGCCGGTGCCGAGCCGGGTCTCGTCGCGACCGCGGGTCCACGCCACTTCGGCTTTGTCATCGGCGGCGCGCTGCCCGCCGCTCTCGCCGCCGATTGGCTGGTGTCGGCCTGGGACCAGTGCGCGGCCTTTCACTCCCTCTCACCTGCCGCGGCGGCGATCGAGGAGATCGCGTCGGCATGGACACTCGAGTTGCTTGGATTGCCGGCCACGGCGAGCGTCGGCTTCGTCACCGGTGGGCAGGGCGCGAACACGACGTGTCTTGCCGCGGCGCGCCACGCTGTCCTTTCGCGCGTGGGCTGGGATGTGGAGCGCGACGGGCTGATTGGCGCACCCGGGGTTCGCATTCTGTGCGGCGAACAGGCCCACGCCACTGTCTACACCGCGCTGCGTCTGCTGGGCCTGGGTGCAGATACCGCGGTGCGCATACCGGCCGACGGCCAAGGCCGGATGGACCCCGGTGCGCTCTCAAAGGCGTTGGCCGCCAACGATCTACCGACGATCGTCTGCGCACAGGCCGGTAACGTGGCGACGGGCGCGTTCGATGCTTTCGCGCCGATCGCCGACGCGTGCGGCGAGCACGGCGCCTGGTTGCACGTCGACGGGGCATTCGGGCTGTGGGCCGCCGCCGCACCGTCCCTCAAGCACCTGGCCGCCGGTGTAGAGCGGGCAGATTCCTGGGCCGTGGACGCTCACAAGTGGCTCAATGTGCCGTACGACAGCGCGATGGCGATCGTCGCCGACCCGGATGCGCACCTGGCGGCCATGAGCTTGGCCGGTCCCTACCTTGTGGCCGACCCCGGCCAGCGCGACAACACCAACTATGTGCCGGAAAGTTCGCGACGTGCCCGCGCTGTCCCCGTCTACGCGGCGATCCGCTCGCTGGGCCGCACGGGTGTCGCGGAAATGATCGAACGCAATTGTGCCCAGGCGCGCCGAATGGCCAAGCAGCTGAACGATATTCCCGGCGCAGAGGTGCTGAACGACGTCGTGCTCAACCAGGTGCTGGTGCGCTTGCCCGGCGGTGACGACGCCAACCGTGCCGCCGTCGCCGCGATCCAGCGTGACGGAACATGCTGGCTCGGCGGGACCACGTGGAACGGTGAACACGTGCTACGGGTGTCGATCTCCAACTGGGCGACCACCGACGAGGACGTCGACCGCTCAGCGGCCGCGATCGCCGCTGCCGTCACTGCGTAGCCAATCCCGACTTGACTCTGCGATGGCGGCTTTGGCCACTCGCACAAGTACGCCCACCACGCAGAGTCATTCGCTAGCGGGGTTGGTTCGACACCCCCGGGAACAGCTGCACGTCAGGACCTGAGGTCACATATCCCATCTGTTTCGTCACCAGATGTGGCGCGAAAACCGCGCCGTAGAGCACGTTTCCGATGACGACGACCGCGACGACGGATAGCACTGCCGACTGCAGGCGCGACTTCGACAATCTGTCCGACCACATCTCGATGACGTTCCGGCCTTGCGAATCCGTCCGGCCCAGAAGGTACGTGAAGACCATCATCTGGATGCCCATCGCGACGGCGTCATAGATCGGATACTGGTGCAAGGTCCCCTCGAAGAGTCCCAGACCCGGAATCACATACGCGTAGTAGAAGACTCCGAGCCGGGCGCCGAGGCCCCCGTTGAACAGCAGCGCCCAGCAGAAGCCAACGACGAGGCCGACGATCAACAGGGTGATCGGCCTGCGCCAGTTGAACCGTGCGCTGAGCCGTCGGCCGAGCGCGGCGCCGACTACGGCAGGAATGCAGAAGTAACCGATGTAACCCAGAGGCACCGATGACGGCAATCCGCCCCACGTCATGTTCAACGGCCACCAGGAAGGCATGCGTGGAAGCGCCGGTGGAAATTGCGCATACATCGCCCAGTCGTACGGCGCTTCAATCCATGAGAAAGAAATCGCCGAAATGCACAAGAGAAGCAGCGGGTGCAGGCGGCCCCGTCGGACGCTCAGGTAGATCCCGGCGACGGTGAACACGATGCCGCTGAGCCAGCCGAAGGCGTTGGCCGCCGTCAGCAGCGGCGTCAACTCTGTGTTCAACGGGCATCCTCGTCACTCGCGTTGCGGCGCGCCTCGGGGTCGAAATAGATGACCAGTCCGAAGATCAGTGCGATCAGCCCGAACAGTGTGCCGAGCATGATGAGTTGTCCCACAATTAATAGTGCACACTATTCTAGGGGTCGGGTCAATGCCGGGCTATCGTGAGTGCCGTCAGCCGCTGAGCGCGGTTAGAGGAGTTGGAGACCGTGCCCCAGCGAAGTTCCCCCGAGAAGCAGGCGCCGACGAGCCGTCGGCCTCGCGGCGAACCGCGGAGGCTTCTGCTCGATGCCGCTCGCGATCTGTTCGCCCGCCGCGATTACCGCAGCACCACCACGCGCGAGATCGCCGAGGCCGCAGGGGTCAGCGAATACCTCCTGTTCCGCCATTTCGGATCCAAGGCCGGCTTGTTCAAGGAAGCTTTGGTGCTGCCGTTCACCAACTTCGTCGACGACTTCCGCACGACGTGGCAAGCCGTCGACCCCGAGAAAACCGACGAAGAAGAGTTGTCCCGGCATTTCGTCGGGCAGCTGTACGACGTCCTCGTCGAACATCGCGGCCTTCTGCTGACGCTGGTTGCATCGGACGGCCTAAGCGAGGACGAGATCGAAAGTGCAGGCATCGCCGACATCCGGCGCGCACTCACCGTACTCAGCCGGATCAGCGCTGAGGGCATGCAAATTCGCGGGATGCACTCCGACCAACCGGATCTGCCTGCGCACTCGACGGTGGCAATGATCGTCGGCATGGTGGCGATGCGTTCGACGTTCTTCGGAGCCAAACCGCCGTCACGCGAGGCCATCGTCGACGAGCTTGTGCAGGCGATCCTGCACGGATTCCTGCATCGCAAAGACTGAGTGTCCCTATCCCCCAGGCCCGTTCGGCCACTTGAGAAGTGAGCCGGCATCCACACGGATCTGTTGTCCGGTGATGTAGCGGCTCTCATCGCTGGCCAGAAACACTCCGAGGTTGGCCATGTCCTCCGGCTCGATGTACGGGATCGGCATCGCCTGGAACAGCGTGAACAACGGCTCGGCGTCTTCGCGGGTGGCCTGCTTACCCTGTTGGGTGAGATCCGGGCGGAACATGCTGTACATGCCGTCGTTCTGCAGCAGGTGCGTGTTGCAGTTGGTCGGATGGATGGCGTTGACCCGAATCATGCGATCCGCCAGTGCCATCGACATCTCTTCGACGTACTCGATCAGTACACGCTTGCTCCAGCCGTAGCCCCTGCCACCGGGACCCATGTTCGGATTATCAGTGGTGCCGCGAATCATTCCTGCGGTCGAACCGGTGATGATGACCGACGCCCCATTCGGCAGGTGCGGGATCGTGACCGCGACGGTGTTCATCACGCCGAGCAGGTCGACATCGCTGGCGTCAACGAACGACATCGCGTCGTGCGGTCGACCCATCGCCATCGGCAGGATGCCGGCATTGGCCAGGACGATGTCGATCTTGCCGAGGTCGGCCAGTCCCGCCTCGACGGCCTCGCGAAGTTCATGGCGCTCACGCACATCGGCGATCTTCGCCACCACCCGGCGGCCGATCTCCTTGACCGAGCGCTCGGTCTCCGACAGGTCATCTGGAGTCGCCAGTGGGTACGGGTTGGAGGGGATGTCGCGGCAGATGTCGACGGCGATGATGTCGGCACCTTCCTTGGCCATCGCAATCGCATGCGCGCGACCCTGCCCGCGCGCAGCGCCCGTGATGAATGCGACCTTGCCCTCGAGCCGTCCAGCCATTCTTGTGCTCCTTCTCGATGCGCCGGTTCAGCCAACCGGTGTGAACTCCAGGTGTAATTCGCTCAGCCCACGCATGATGAACGTCGGCTCATAGGTGTAGCGACGGTCGTCGGCGGGGCCGTGATGTTCTTCGGAGACCGTGATGTCGGTCATCCGGTCGAGAATCCTGTTCAAGGAGATGCGGCCCTCCGCCCGCGCCAGCGGTGCGCCCGGGCAGGAGTGCACACCGCGGATGAAGGCGATCTGCTCGCGCACGTTCGGCCGGTCGGGGCTGAAGGTGTTGGGATCGACGAACTTTCGCTCGTCACGGTTGCAGGCACCCGGCAGCACCATCACCGTGGTGCCCGCGGGCACCGTGACATCGCCGACGGTGGTCGTGGTCCTGGCCATCCGGAAATGGGATTTGACCGGGCTCTCCATCCGCAATGTCTCTTCGAGGAACGCGGGAATGTTGCCGCGGTCCTCGCGCAGGCCCTTCTCGAATTCCGGATTCTCTCCGATGATCCGTGCCGCCGAGCTGACAAGCTTGGTCGTCGTCTCGGTGCCGGCGGCGAACAAGAACGTCGACAGGTTCATCACGTCTTCGATGTCCGGCGTTGATCCGTCTTCGTACTTGGCCTGCGCCAACGCCGTCAACACGTCCTCGCGCGGCGTGCGCCTGCGGTCCTCGATGTAGGCGTAGAACTTGTCGTTGAGCCATTGCAGCGGATTGTGCGAAGTTGGCGCCTCCTTGCCCAGTTCGCCGACGGTTTCGAGCGCGAACGCCGCCTTGAACTCGTCGTGATCCTCGGCTGGCACGCCAAGCAGGTCAGCGATCACGAGCAATGAGAACGGTTTTGCGTAATCCGCAAGGAACTCGCACTTCCCCCGATCGATGAACGTGTCGAGCTGCTGGTCGGCCAGCCGCCACATGAACTCTTCGTTCTCCTTGAGCCGCTTGGGCGTGATCAACTTGTTCATCAGACCCCGAGTGCGGGTGTGCAGCGGCGGATCCTGCGAGGTGATGTGTTCGGCCATCGGGACTGCGGCCCGGTGCTGCTCGATCAGGTCCGAGACGTCGTCGTACCCGTCGGGCCCGAAGGGCAGCCCGGAGAACGGGCCTGCGACGGAGACACACGACGAGAACGCCGGGTCCTTGTAGACCGCCAGCGCCTCGTCGTAGCCGGTGACGGCCAGCACGTTGAACGGAGTCGCGTGCACCACTGGGCATTTCGACCGCAGGTGGTCGAAATACGGGTACGGGTTGGGGACGAGGGATTCGTCGGTGAAGAAGTCGACTGATTCGAAATCGGTCAAGATTCACTCCCGTTCGGTGGGTCGAAGAGCACAGGTAGCGACGTCGGCGAGCGAAACACCATGCCACGGATGTGCGGGTCGTCGCCGTCGGGATCGAGCCGCAGGTTGGGCAGCCGGTCCAGCAGTAGGTTGACCGCAGTGCGCATCTCGAGTCGTGCCAAATGCATGCCGAGACACACGTGAACCCCGTGTCCCCAACTGATGGGAACCTTGGCCTGCCGGAAGATGTCGAACCGGTCCGGGTCCGGATACCTGTCCTCCTGTCGGTTGGCGGCGCCGAGCATCGGCATCACCGACGAGCCCTGCGGAATCGGCACCCCGGCCAACTCGGTGTCATGAGTGGCGACCCGAGTGATGTTCAACAGCGGCGCATCCCACCGCACCGCCTCTTCGATCGCCTGCGGGATGAGCGACCGGTCAGTGCGGACCGCCTCGAGTTGATCCGGGTTGGTCAACAGCCCGAATAACAAGTTGCCCAGCGACCGGTACGTCGTCTCCACCCCGGCAGGCAGCAGCAACCGGATGAACGAATAGATGTCCTCGTCGTCGAGCTTGTGCCCGTCGATCTCGGCCGCCGCGAGCGCACTGATCAGATCCTCGCGCGGCTCCTCCCGACGTGCCGCCAGGATGGGCTTGAAATATTCCACCAGCGCCTGCGATGCCGCCTTACCGCGTTCCGGGTTGACGGTGAAGCTCAGCATCGAGATCGACCACCGCTGGAACTGCGGGAAGTCCTCTTCTGGGAGGCCGAGCAGCGCGGCGATGATGCGGGTCGGATAGGGGAAGGTGAACGTCTTGACCAAGTCCGTCTTGCCGTCAGCAGCGAACTGGTCGATGAGTTCGTTGCCGATGCGGCCGACGATCTCGTCTTCCCAACGCGCCAGTGCCTTCTGCGTGAACGCTTTTGTCACCAGCGACCGCAGCCTGCCGTGTACGGGTTCGTCCATGCCCAGCATCACCCCGTGGCCAAGCACGTCACCGAAGATCTGGATCACGACATTGGACGAGTAAGTTTCGTTGTCGCGCAACATCGTCTGGATGTCCTCGTGGCGGTACACGATGAAGACCGGCTTGCCCTCCTCGCCGGGCATCGCGGACATGTCGATCCGCTGGATCGGTGTCTCCTGGCGCTGCTTGGCCAACTCCGGATACGGGTCGCGGACATTGCCCGAGACGACGTCATCGAACGCCCCGAAATCCTCGAGGTCGTCGAACAGATCAGACATGCTGCTCCTATCAAATGGCTGGGTAGGCCACGGATTTCACTTCGGTGTACTGGTCGAAACCGGCGACGCCGTTCTGGCGGCCGATTCCGCTGGCCTTGTAGCCGCCGAACGGTGTGTCGGCGCCGTAGCCGGCCGTGCCGTTGAGGCCGATGAACCCGGCACGCAACCGCTTGGCCACCGCGAGCGCGTGCTCCACCGTGCCGGCCATGACGTTGCCCGCCAACCCGTATGGGCTGTCGTTGGCGATACGCACGGCGTCGTCTTCGTCGTCGAACGGAATCACCACGAGCACCGGACCGAAGATCTCTTCCTGGGCGATGGTCATCGAGTTATCGACATCGGCGAAAAGTGTTGGCTTGACGAAGAATCCCTTCTCCAACCCCTCAGGTGCCTCAGGCCCGCCGACTACCAATCGAGCGCCCTCCTCGACGCCTTTCTCGATGTAGCCTCTGATCCGGCTGCGCTGCCTATCGGAAATGACGGGACCGCACAGGGTGGCCGCGTCCTGCGGGTCCCCCGGCGCGACGCCGTCGTAGATGCCCTTGAGTATCTCGATGCCTTCGTCGTAACGCGATCGCGGAAGCAACAGCCGCGTCGGCATTGCGCAGCCCTGGCCCGCATGCATGCAAGGCGCGATACCCATCATGCAGCCCAACGCGAAATCGGCGTCCTCCAAAACGATCGTCGCCGACTTGCCGCCGAGCTCGAGGAAGAGACGCTTCATCGTCGCGGCGCCCTTTTCCATGATTCGCTTGCCGACGACCGTCGAACCGGTGAAGGAGATCAGGTCCACCTTCGGCGACAGTGTGAGTTCCTCGCCGACGAAGTGGTCCGATGCGGCGACGACGTTTATGACGCCCGGCGGGATATCGGTCTTTTCGGCGATGAGCCGGCCCAGACGCGTGGCGTTGTAGGGCGTGTTCGGCGCCGGCTTGAGCACCATGGTGTTACCCGTCGCGAGCGCCTGGCCGATCTTCTGGATCGACACCTCGAACGGGAAGTTCCACGGCACGATCGCGCCGACCACACCGACGGGTTCGCGCCAAACCGTACGGGTGGTATTCACACCGGTGAGGGAGACCACCGTGTCACCGAGCGATGTCTCCCAAGGGTATTCGTCGATCAACTTGGCCGGATAGCGCAGGCCATCGGCCAGCGGCGCGTCCAGTTGCGCGCCGTAGGTGACCGCGCGTGGACACCCCACTTCGAGGATCAGTTCCTCGCGAAGCTCCTCCTTCTCGGCCTCGATCGCGTCCTGCAGTTGCAGCAGACACCCTTGCCGCAGAGCGTGATTGGTGGACCAGTCCGTTTCATCGAAGGCGCGCCGTGCGGCGTCGATGGCCCGGTGCATGTCCTCTTTCGACGCGTCGGCTACCTCACCCAGCGTCTCCTCGGTAGCGGGGTTGATGTTGGTGAACGTGCCAGCCTCACCGTCGACGAGCCTGCCGTCGATCATCATCTTGGTTTCGAACCGAACGTCAGCCATGGTTCTCGCTCTCGTGAAGGGGGACGTCGGGGCTACCGCGCAGGGCGCCGAACCGGGGAATGCCCATCAGCAGCCGCGTCATGTGGTGTAATCCGGCAGCGGGCAGAAGCCGATTGGCCATCACCAACATCCGCGCGTCAGCCCCCACCGGCCGTTTAACAAATGGCGCCGAGTCGTCGAGGGCCCTGGCGAGTCCGAGTGCGAATTTCTCCGGCGACTTCGCGGCGCGTGCGATCATCGCTCGCCCTCGGTTGTACATATTGGTGTGTTGGCGTGCGTACGGGCCGTCGAGTTGCCGAGTGTCTGTCATTCCCGCATCGGTAATGATTTCGGTGTCGTACGTTCCGGTGACTAACATCGTGACGCCGATACCGAACGGGGCCACCTCGCCCGCCATTGCCTCACCCCAGCGTTCGAGCGCTCCCTTCGCCGCGGAATACGCTGCCGCCTCTGGCATTCCACGTACACCGGCCGCGCTTGACACGAGCACGATCCGGCCACTGCCCGCGGCCCGTATGGACGGTAGCAATGCCTGCGTGAGGGCCACCGGGCCGAAGATGGTGGTGGCGAACATCTGTTCCCACAGGCTGAGCGGGACCTCCTCGACCATGCCTGCCGCATAGATGCCGGCGTTGTGCACCAATCCGTAAGGAGCGCCCACCGCCTCCTTGATTGCCTTGGCGGCAGCGGTGACAGAAGCCGCATCGGTGAGGTCCAGCTGAACGCCGATCAGGCGCGGGTCATCATCGCGCGCTCCGGTTGCTTCACGTAGCCGTTCCATCCCCGCATCGACTGATCGCATCGCGGCGACGACACGCCAACCTTGTTTGTACAGATGGCACGCCGAGGCGAATCCCAGTCCTCGTGAGGCACCGGTGATGACAACGCTACGTGGTTCAGCCATTCTGGCTTTCCGGCGCACAGCGCATGCTCTTGCTGCCCAACTCGACGTCGGGTCGACCGTCAGGAAGGTTGTATTGCCAGGTGGCCCACTTGCCTACCGAGTACGGCCCCTCGGCGCCGTTCTCCTCGTAATAGCCTTGCGGGTCAAAGACTTTGGCTTCGGGATAGGGCCATGGGCAGGCTACCGACGTGGCCAATCCGCTGGCCTTGATAGCCCAGAACCAGCCGCCGTAGGCGAAGTAGGACACGTTGATGATCGCGAACATCACCAGGAACGTGCCGAGCACCGGCTTTGTCGGAAACAGCTTGGCCTTCGCGGCAAGCTTCTCCGCCACCGACTTCCCCGTGTCGTCGCGGTAGACGAGGATCGCGGCAGGGATCATCACGAAGGTCACCGACAACGACTCCCAGATCAGCGGGAACTGGAAGGTGCTGCCGGGGAACAATGTTCCGAATGGGATCGACTGCGAGTAGATGTACAGCCCCGTACGCACCAGGCTGATCTCCAGAATCGCGTCGAAGATGAAACCGATCACCAACACCAGTGCACCCAGGCTGATCAGCGGGTGCCGGGTGACGAACGCTTCCGGGCCACGCCTGGCCTGCAGCTTGCGGAGTATCCAGATCGCCGGGAAGTACGGGCCGAAGTAGAACGTCACGTACCCGAACACGATCCAAGGTTCGACGGTCGGCGACATCATGATCAGGTACCAGTTCTCTGGCCAGTGCAACAACGCCGGGTTGTACACCGCGTACGGCGACCAGTTCATGATCGGGTCCTGCCACACGATCAGTGTCGTAACCAGGACCATCATCAACACCGGGCTGCCGGGGTTCTTCCGCCAGCCACGGATAAACACGATGGTCAGTACCACGACCATGATCAAGGCGCCGACCTGCGGAATGACTTGCCAGTGATCGAATCCAGTCAGGAACCCGACGGGACGGGGCCGCCCCTCGACGTTCGGGTTGGCCACGCGCGGGTCGACGTCCGTCCGCGCAACGGCGGCGAACAGGCCAAGGAAGCCGAGCCACGCAAAGAGGGAGATCACCCGCCACCAGTTCGGGCCTTTGCTTGGGCCGCCCGATGATTCCGACTCGGTTTCAAGCGGTTTCGATTCCGTGGTCATTTCATCCCTCTCCGAACCGGTCGACCAGATGTGAGTTGACGCCGTCGGCATCCAGCGTGCGGGCGACCAGATAGCCCGAACCCATCCATGCCCGCCGAGTCCATTTACCAAGCGACACACGGGTTCCCGGCGCGCCGGATGCAGCGGGCATCATCTTCACGCGTTCAAGCGCTTCCTTGACACCGCGAGGACTCAACGGGTGCGAGTCGGAAAACGCGCGGACCAGCGTGGCAGCGACGTCGCGATTGACTACAGACACGCAGTATTCGGGCCGGCTGCCGTTGTACTTCTTCGCGTAGCGGTCCAGGAAGTCCTGGCCGATCGGGTTGCCCTCGTCGTACTGATCAACGCCGACCCAGCCCTCGAACGCCTTCCACATGATCGGGTTGACCCAGGCATTCTGAAATGCCGTGGTGGTGAAACGCGGCGGATCCCAATCCACCGCCTCGAGTGCCGGATTGATGAAGACGATCCCGAAACCGAACCCGAGGTGCACGATCGCCTCGGCCTTAGCGTCATGCAGTGTGCGCACGGCCTCGTTGATGTCCTGCGCGGTCTGGGCGATCGCCGCCTCTGCCACGATGCGAATGCCTTTGCGAGCGCACGCACTTCGCAGGTTCTTCACGTAACTCTCGCCTATCAGGTTCTGCTCGACCAAGACGCCGATTTCGGTCAGGCCGCGCTTGGCGACAAGATCCGCAATGAAGATGGGTTCATCTGTCATCGACCCCTGGGGGAACGCGAACGTCCACTCACCCAGCCAGTCGTCGGTACCCGTGACGCTGATCGCCGGCACCTTGAAGCGCTCCTCGATCGCCTCGCGCGTCGGTACGCAGTTGTCTGTGATGTGGGGGCCGAACACCACCAGGCAGCCCTCGTCGACCAGTTCACCGAAGGCGTCGATCACTGCCTTGACCGAGCCTTTGGGTAGGCCTTCCACCTCGCGGTAGATCATCTGTACGGGCCGGTCAATCAGGCCTTGTGCGACCGCTTCTTCGAAGACGAGGTCGAAGCATTGCGTGAACGAGGCGAACAGCTCGTCGGGGAACCCGGGCGGCAGAGTGAAGTCCATCAGATAGCCGACCTTGATCGGTTCGGCGGTGCTCTCGTAGGACATTCGACCTCCGTGGGTGTGCGATGCGTCAGTCAGTGGGTGATTGGTCGGCCAAATAGACATCGATCATTTCGACAAGACCGCGTGTCACCGTCGAGTCATCGGTGAGGGGTCCGGCGATGGCTGCGCGGGCGGCGTCGCGGGGAGTCAGCCCCTCGGCGATCAATTGGCCGGCAGCGATCAGCACGCGCGTCGACGCCACCTCACGCAATCCGCCTGTCTCCAATCGACGGATCGCCTGGCCCAGCCGAACGAGTTCGGCGGCGCGTTCGTGTCCGATGCCCGCTTCGTGGACCAGAATCTTCTCCTCGACATCCGGTGTGGGGAAACCGAAGTCGATGGCAACCATCCGCTGACGTGTCGAGTCCTTGAGGTCTTTCAGAATGCTCTGATAGCCGGGGTTATACGACACCACCAGACAGAAGCCGGGGGCAGCGTCCAGGGTCTCCCCCAGCCGTTCGATGGGCAGCTGGCGCCGGTGATCCGACAAAGGGTGCAGAACCACCGTGGTGTCTTGCCGCGCCTCCACCACCTCGTCGAGGTAGCAGATGGCGCCGTCGCGCACCGCCCGAGTCAAGGGACCGTCGACCCACTCGGTGTCGCCGCCGTGCAACAGGAACCGGCCGACGAGGTCCGCGGTGGTCAGATCGTCGTGGCAGGAGACCGTGATGAGCGGCCGGTCCAGATCGTGTGCCATCGCCTCGACGAACCGCGTCTTACCGCACCCGGTCGGCCCTTTCAGGACGACTGCCAGCCCCTGCCGGTAAGCGGCCTTGAACACCTGTTCCTCGTTGGCCACTGGCACGTAGTACGGGCGCGGCGGCTTCACCGGCATCGTTTCCTCTCTCGGCATCGCTTTCGAGCACCCTAGCGCGGAACAGATGTTTGGTTCAAGGCCCGTGTCCTAGGACACCTTGCGACGCAGGTCTGCGGTGCGCAACGCGGCGCGGAAGAGCGGTCCAATGACGTCAGCCAGCTGCCTGGGCTTGGGTATCGACGCGTGCGCCGCGCTTCCGAAGACCCTGCCGAGCTCTCCCGTATCGGTGCCCGCGCCGATGGTCAAGCACAAGCAACCGATGCCCTGCCTGCGGGCCTCACCGAGCGCCCGTCGTGCGTCAGCAGCTCCGTAGACACGTTCGTATCCGTGGTCGTAGGCGAGCCCGTCGGACAGCACGACGAGCAGCCGGCGAGACGTGCCCGCCTTCTCGGAGATGACCGCCGTGCCGTGCCGGATAGCAGCACCCAGCCGCGAATACGCGCCTGGCGTCAGGCTGCCCAGACGCTGCATCACTGCGGCGTCGAGATTTTCGTCGAAGCGCTTCACGGGAAACATGTGCACTGCGGACCGACCCTGCGACTGATAGGCGTACAGCGCGACGCGGTCACCGAGATCGTGAAGCGCGACGGTCAGCGCTGCGGCGGCAGCCCGCTGCTGCTCGTGCACGGTTTTCCCGAAAGTTCCTGCCTCAGAAGATGATCCAGAGATATCGAGCAGAACCAATACCGCGAGATCGCGACGGCGCCGAAGGCTATCCAGGTAGACGGCCTCACTAGGCGGTGACCCTGCGAACATCTCTACCCGCGCCTCGACCGCCGCGTCGACGTCGATGTCGTCACCCTGCGTCTGGCGATGAGAGCGATCGAGCCCGATCCCGAGCCTGGTCAGAGGTCTCCGCAGCGCGTGCACATCGGGTCGCTCAAATGAATGTCCCGGTTTGCGGGGCGGTTCGGACTCGTGGACCGTGCACCAGTCATGCCGGTAGCGCCTGCGATTCACATCCCATTCCGGGTACTTCCTGCCGTTGCTGTCATCGACGTCGTCGACCTCGGAAACCCCGACCGACATTGACGTGACCGCGCCCGCGCCCCGAATGCCGTCGGGTGATCGATGTGTCGGAGTGTCGGCTCCCGGTGGCCCGCCGCCACCGAGCTGACGCACCCTGCGTAACAGGCGTTGCAACAGTTTTCCGATTGCCCCGCCGCCACCGACCGGACTCGAGAATGGATCCTCCACGTCCTCGGCATCGGCCGCGTCCGCCTCCAGTTCGGCGAGTTCCTTCTTCGCGTCGCGCCGGGGAGAGTGGACACCCTGCGATTCCGCACGTGCGGCCGCCGCATGCGCCGAGACCAGACTGCGCGCCCGGATCTCTCCGAAACTCGCCGGTGGATCCGCGATATCGCGTCGCGCGGCCACCTTCAGCGAGTCGGAGGGCGAATTCGCGCGGGACGCCACGTCCAGATCGATCAGCCGCCGAACCGGATACGGCAGCAGGTCGTCGTTCGCCGACAACGCGCGCTGCCCCTCGACCGTGAGGTAACGCCGCGCCAACGCAGGCCGTCGCACCAGTTGGCGCATCACGTCCGGCGCCAGACTCCCACTCGCCATCAGCGATGCCTGCACCGTCACCGACTCGATCTGCCGGGCCGGGCTGGCTTCGGCGTCGATGAACACCGTGATGCCGTCGGTCCACGCCGGCTCCCCCGGGGCGCCGGGCGCCACCGCCACCGTGCGACCGGCGAGGGCCGACGCCAGCAGGGCAAGCCGCTGCGGACCGTCACCGCCATCGCCCGCCGTGTCGCCCTGCACCGTCACCTCGCTCATTGACCAAATATCTGTTCCAACGTAGAGTCCGGCCCCACGACAGTCAATCAGCGGAGGGGACATGATCGACTTCACCGGCCAGGTCGCTGTCGTCACGGGCGCCGGGCGGGGGCTCGGCCGCGTGTACGCCGCCGAATTGGCAAGGCGCGGAGCCTCGGTGGTGGTCAACGACCTCGGCGGAGCCATGAGCGGCCAGGGCGCCGACGCGTCCGTCGCGGACCAGGTGGTCGAAGAGATCACCGCGGCGGGTGGCGTAGCGGTGGCATCGCACGATTCGGTCGACAGCCCCGAGGGCGGTGAAGCGATCATCCAAACGGCCGTCGACAGCTTCGGTCGCGTGGACGCGGTCGTGAGCAATGCGGGGATCTTCACCAGCACCCCGTTCGAAGAGCTCACGCCGGATGACTGGCGACGCATGCTGCGCGTGCACCTCGACGGCGGCTTCTATCTCGCGCAGCCCGCGTACCGGGTGATGAAGGCGCAGGGCTATGGCCGCTTCGTGTTCATCGCCTCCTCGGCAGGGATGTTCGGCCAGCACCTGGAAGCGCATTATGCGGCGGCGAAGGCCGGCCTCGTCGGGCTGACGAATGTCATCGCACTCGAGGGCGCCGAGCATGGAATCCTGGCCAACACGGTGCTGCCGTTCGGCATCTCACGGATGGTCACCGAAACGCTCGGCGACCCGAAAGTCCTTGAGGAGAGCGGGTTCTTCAAAGCGATCCGGCCCGAACTCGTCGCGCCGATCGTCGTGTTCCTGGCGAGTCGGGCCTGCGAGTTCAGCCACCAGAACTTCTCGGCGTGCGCGGGCCGCTTCGCGCGGGTTTTCATCGGCCTTGGCGAGGGGTGGCTGGCCGAACCCGGCAGCAGTCCCACGGCCGATGACATCGCGGCCCACCTCACGGATATCGCGGCGACGGAACCGTTTTCCGTTCCCGGCTCGATCTACGAGGAAGTCTTCGCCGTCACCGAGAGGCTCGGCGTCACCGCGTGACGAGAGCTCCGCGCGGCCCTTCTACCGGCGCCTTCGGCGCGGCGGAGGACCCTGCGAGAGAACGCACCTCTGGTAGCGTTAACCAAACGTTGGGTCAGTTCGGCGGGCTAGCAGAAGCCAGGTCGGGAGTCAGGAGCCGTGCAGGTGTCGTGGGGCGTTCTCAGGTGACGCCGAGACATGCCGGCCACGCATATGACGACGGCACCAGGCGCACCGAGATCCTGCAGACGGCTGCCCTGCTGATCGCGACGTCGGGTCTGCGCACCTCGTTGCAGGAGATCGCCGATGCCGCCGGCATTCTCCCCGGCAGCCTCTATCACCATTTCGAATCCAAGGAAGCGATCCTCGTCGAACTGCTGCGGCGCTATCACGACGATCTGGATCGCATCGCCGAGCACGCGCAGAGCCGATTGGACGATCCCGCGTCGCTGTCCGCGTTTGATCGCATCGTCGATCTGGGCTCGGCGATCGCGCAATGCGCGTTCACACACGGTGCGGCACTGCAGATGACGTTCTATGAGGCGCCGACGTCGAATCCGGAACTCGCGGCACTCGCCCAGCAGCGGCCGACGGCGATCCTCGAAGCAATGGTGCAGACCCTGCGTGCCGCGCGATGGAGCGGCTACCTTCGGCGCGATGTCGACCTGCCGGTTCTCGCGGATCGGATCGTGCAGACGATGTTGCAGGTGGGCCTCGACGTGATGCGCCACGGCGCGGGCGCCGACAAGGTGGCCACCCTGCTGTGCCGGATCCTGCTGGAGGGACTTGCCGCGGTGCCGCCGACCGATGCCGAACTCGATCGATCCGCGGCGTTCATCGCTGCCGACGATGTGGTGAAGTCGTGGACCGACGATAGTGACGCCGAGGCCAACGACAAAGGTGCCTACGTTCGTGCGGTGGCGAGAACGGAATTCGGCCGTAAGGGCTACGAAGTCACCACCATCAGAGACATCGCTGCTGCGGCCGGACTCGGCACCGGCACGGTGTACCGGTTGATCGGCTCGAAGGACGAACTCCTGGCCTCGATCATGCAGTCGTTCGGCGAAAAGGTCGCGCTGGGATGGACGAACGTCTTGCGCTCCGATGCGTCGCCGGTCGAGAAGCTCGATGCGCTGTCTTGGGTCAACACCAACGTGCTCGACCGCTTCGGCGATGAGTTCCGCATTCAGCTCGCATGGATGCGCCAGTCCCCTCCCGACACCCCGAACCCCGGCTGGTTGTTCACCAAGCGGGTGCGGCAGATGAAAGCGCTACTCGCGGAGGGCATTCGGTCCGGCGAAATCAAGATCGACAGCCCGTCGAATGAGATGCTCGCGCGATGTGTCATCGGTGTGGGCTGGTTCCCCGAGAACATCATTCGCGACGTCGGGACACGCGCGTCGCTCATCCACGTCCGCGACACCATGTTGCGCGGCGTGATCAACCGCGAGAAGTAGGGCTACTCGACCGTGACGGGGAGCTTTCCCCATCCCCGTACGCTCGACGTGTGTGCCATCGCCGCATTGTCGTAATCGACCTGCCATGAGGGCCAGCGCTTGAGGATCTCCTCTAGCGCCACCCGGGCCTGCATCCGTGCCAGTGCCGATCCGAGACAGAAGTGCAGGCCCTGCCCGAACGACAGATGCCCACCCGTTCGGTGGATGTCGAAGCGCTCCCCGTCGGGGAAGTGCCGCTCGTCGCGGTTGGCAGAACCGTTGAGCAACAACATGACCGAGCCTTCGGGAATTTTTTCGCCATGGCATTCGGTGTCGTGGGCGACGTAACGCGCCTGCACGGGCGAGGGCGCCTCATAACGCAGCACCTCTTCGATCGCCCGAGGAATCAGCGAGAAGTCCTCGACCAGTTGACGCCGTTGGTCGGGGTGTTCGCTGAGCAACTGGCCGATGAAACCGATCAGCCGCGTGGTTGTCTCGTTCCCGGCGCCTGCGATCATGCTGGTGTAGGTGAGCACCTCGGTGCGCGTCAGCGGCCGAGACACCCCGTCCTCTTCGATCTCCGCATTCAGCAGTTGCGTCATCAGGTCGTCAGACGGATGGTCGGCGCGCCAGTCGATGTAATCGGCGAACAGTTGATAGCTGTTCTCGAACATATCCGCCGAAACGGCCTTGAAGGTTCCATCTTTCAAGCCGAGGGCTCGGTCGGTCTTGTCCCGAATGTTCTGCTGATCCTGCTCGGGAATGCCGAGCAGGTAGCCGATCGTGCGCATTGGAATCTGGGCGCCGAGATCGGCGATGAAATCGAATCCGCCCGACCCGATCAACGGATCGAGCGTTCTCACGCAGTACTGCCGCGTCAGCGGCTCGATCTCCTCCATCCGCCGAGGCGTGAAAACCTTTGAGAGAACCCGCCTGTGCAGGTCGTGCAGCGGAGGATCCTCGAACAGAATGACGCCGGGCGGGACCTCGATGCCACTCATGATCACGTCCATGGTGGTTCCACGCCCCGACCGATAGGTCTGGTAGTTCGGCAGCTCGCGCGAGACGTCCTCATAGCGACTCAGCGCGAAGAAGTTGAACTTCTCGTTGTGGTAGAGCGGCGCCTCGTCGCGCATCCGTTTCCACGTCGGGTACGGGTTGTCGTCAATCGCGAAATCGAAAGGGTCGTAGTACAAATCGACTGCACTGGCACCGGCCATGCTCATGCCCCCTTGGTATTGATCAGATCGTTGAATGCAACGGTGAGGCCATCGGCCGTCGAGGACCCGGCCGCCTCGGGCAGCACGACTTCGCCGACGAGTTTCAAATACGGCCACGCTATGTCTGGTGGCAGACCGCCACACAGCGGCGACAGGTTGAGCATTCCACCACTGCGCACGAAGTCGATCGCCTCCGCAGTCTGGATGATCCTGTGCGACTTGAACTTATCCCGCAGTTCGGTGACGTCACGGGCGGCGGAGATGCCTGCGGACACATCGTTGTTCGGATTCCACTTCGCATAGCCGCGAGCATCGTGGAGAAGGTATTCGCCTAGTTCGTCCCATGCGGCGTCGACGTCGTCGGCGACGAAGGTGACCGACGGCGTTTCGCGCTCGGGAACCAGCACCGGGCCCGGCGTGTGCCCGTGCTCGCGACAAGCGGCCTCGTAGGCCTCCTGCATGCCGGGCACGCTACCGTTCGCCAGCATGCCAAGACCGTTTCTGCCCGCTCGACGAGCCGCGGCCAGGCTGGCGCCGCCCCACATCAACGACGGTCCGCCCGGCGTGTGGGGTGGCGGCGTTGCGTTGATCCGCCGTCCCTTGTGGACGACGGGCTCGCCGGACAACAACGCGCGCAGCAGCGCCAGCTTCTCGTCGGCGAGCTTGCCGCGCACCGCGCGATCGAGTCCGAAGTGCTCGAATTCCTCGTTGCGGTATCCGACGCCGAAAATGTACGACGCCCGCCCCTTGCTGATGATGTCAAGCACGGCAACGTCTTCGGCGAGTCGAACCGCGTCGTAGAACGGCAGAATCACCACCAGGCTGAGCATCAGCCGCTCGGTGCGGGCCGCTATCGCCGAGGCGAGAATCAGCGGCGAAGGAAGATAACCGTCTTCGGATCCGTGGTGCTCGCAGAGCACTGCAGCCAGGCAGCCGTGCTGTTCGGCCCAACTGCTCATTTCGATCGCTGCCGCGTAGAGATCGGTCGTCGCGGCGCCGAACGCCGGCGCGCGCATGTCGAATCTGATTACATACATCGTGGCCTCCCAGCTCAATCGAATGCGTGACGGGGCAACGTGTTCGGCATATCGAGCGAGCTGAGCAGTCCAGCAGGGGCATCGACAACGTAGGGAATCGCGTTGACGACCCGCATCGCGGTTGCGGCCATCGCCGCGCGACCCGCGCCGTGTCCCTCGGCCTCACCAAGGTTCATCGCGCAATGGATTTCGGGATCGCCCTCGATGTCGACCCGGTAGGTGGCGTCGAATTCCGACGACAGCCAATCGGGCGCGACATCGCGGGCCATCCGGATGATGTGTTCGATCACAATGGCTTCGCGGCCGTTGACGACACCGGCGGCGCGTGTGCACACCGCACCACACGTACCCGCCGGGATGGTTCCGAACGCGACCTCGATATCTCTGTCTGTCGTGCGCCTGTCGAGCGATCCGCGGACCTCGGACACCTCGACTCCGAGGCCTGCCGCCATCAGGTAGATCGGTGCCTTCCAAGCCATTTCGATGAAGCCGGGGGTCTTGAGCATCGGTTCGAAGTCGAGCGGGTGGCCGAATCCCATCCCGTTCATCATCACGTCGGCGACCGGATAGTGGTCGTTCAACGCCACCTCGGTCACTTTGAGGCACCCAATCGTCTTGGATTGAGTCGAAAGCAGAAGCGCCAGTTGATCGGATCCGAACCCCGGGAAGATCCCTGACGCATAGAACGACACGTTGCCGCCCTTCGCTGCGGCCTCGAGTTGATCGCGCCACTCTGGCGAGTAATACGCGGGCGGATAGACCAGGCTGGTGGAGCTCGTCGACACGACATTGATTCCCGCCTCGAGCAGTCGGAGGTAGTCGGGAACGGCACCGGCGTCGCGATCGGGTCCGCTTGCGGCGTACACGACGCAGTCGGGCTTGAGCGCGATGAGCGAATGGGCATCGTTGGTGGCGGCGACACCGATTGGCTCGCGCCCAGCCAATTGACCCGCATCCTTGCCGACCTTCTCGGCGGAATGCACCCAGACACCGACGAGGTCGAGGTCCGGCCGGCGCGCAATCGCGTCGACGGCAATGGATCCGACGCCACCCGTCGACCAAACCACCGTTCGCAGCGGACGCGTCACGTGGACTCCTCACCGTCGACGGTCATGCGCGCTCGGCAGCCATCACGGCTCGTTCGAGGTAGTGCCCGGGTGGTCACGCCGACCGACTATAACCTAAAGTTTGTTCTGGTTTAATAGTGATTGCTATTCTAAACTGTGCATCGGGTTCCGCCGGTCAGCGGTTGAGGAGAAACAGATGCATGAGGGCAAGTATCGCGTCGTGGTGTGGTCGACCGGAGGCATCGGGTCCATCGCGATACGCGCCATCCATCAACGTCCCAACCTCGAACTCGTTGGGGTGTGGGTGCACTCGCCCGAGAAGAACGGCAAGGATGCCGGCGAGCTCGCCAACGGCGAACCGATCGGTCTGGCGGCGACCACCGACGCCGATGCGCTCATTGCGCTCAAACCCGACTGTGTGGTGTACGCGGCGAGTGGTCCCGAACGCGATGCGCTCGCGATCCCCGACTACGTCAAGCTGCTCGGCGCCGGGATAAACGTGGTGACGACGAGCACCACGCGGTTGGTGAACCCGCATGCGTACGAGCCGGACGAATGGCGGGATCAACTGGCGGTCGCTGCCAAGGAAGGCCACGTCTCGTTGTACGCGTCGGGCATCGAACCAGGCTTCGCCGCGGACTACCTGCCCCTCGTCCTCACAACGCAGTCCTCACAGATCGAGAAGATCCACGCATACGAGATCGGTCTCTACGACGACTACGGCGTTCCCGACATCATGAGCGACGCAATGGGATTCGGCCGTCCCCTCGACTACCAGCCATGGATCAGCTTCCCCGGCGCAATCGCCGGCGAGTGGCAAGGGCAGATACGAATGGTCGCCGACGCGCTCGGCGTCGAGGTGCAAGAAATTCGCGAGACATTCGACCGCGCAGTGACGAACCGGACGCTGGAGGTCGCGATGGGCACCGTCGAGGCCGGCACCTGCGGCGCACTGCGGATGCAGGCCATCGGTGTGGTCGACGGTCGCGAGGCCATTGTCATCGAACACGTGACGCGGCTGGCGCCGGATGTCGCACCTGAATGGCCGACGCTGCCAGGCGCTCTCGGCTACCGCGTGGTGATCACCGGCCAACCGGACATCGACTGCACGATGGCGGCGACGATTCGCGATCGCAAAAAGGCGGGCATCGAGGGCATGACCTCGGGGGCCGGCGCCATGGTCGCCACGGCAATGCGTGTCGTCAACGCAATCCCCTATGTCGTCGAGGCGGAACCGGGTCTGCTCAGCTCGGTCGACCTGCCGCTGACGATCCCGCGGGGCGCGTTCAGCCGGTCGGAGTGACTACTCGGGCAGGCGCAGCTCGGGCTTTTCGACCTCTTCGATGTTGACGTCCTTGAAGGTGATCACCCGCACCTGCTTGACGAAGCGGGCGGGACGGTACATGTCCCACACCCAGGCGTCAGCGAGGCGCAGTTCGAAGTAGACCTCACCTTCGGAGTTGCGCGGTACCAGCTCCACACTGTTGGCCAGGTAGAACCGCCGCTCAGTCTCCACGACATAGCTGAACTGCCCGACGATGTCCTTGTATTCGCGGTAGAGCGAGAGCTCCATCTCGGTTTCATATTTCTCGAGATCTTCGGCACTCATCGGCTCAGCTGTCCTTCATATAGATCTGCTGTCATTCTCCCCTACCCGAGTTGGCTCTGCTGCTCGGGCTCCCACTCCAGAGCGTCTTCCGGCACAAGTTCGCCCTCGACCGTCACAAGCCGCCGCACGTTGATGAACGAGTATCGGTGCTGGCTGCAGGGTCCGAGCTCGGCCAGCGCCGCGCTGTGGGCCGGGGTGCTGTACCCCTTGTGCTCGGCGAACCCGTACCCCGGATGCTCTGCTTCCATCTTGACCATCAGCCGGTCGCGGCTCACCTTGGCCAGCACGCTAGCCGCAGCAATGCATGCCGCGGCCGCGTCTCCACCGACCACCGGCAGCGACGGCATCGGCAGACCCGGCACCCGGAACCCGTCAGACAGCACATAACCCGGCCGCACCGGCAGACCGGCCACCGCCCGGCGCATGCCCTCGATGTTCGCGACGTGCACGCCCCGACGATCCACCTCGACGGACGGGATGAACACCACGTGGTAGGCCAGCGCGTACCGACGAATAAGCGGAAACAGCCGCTCGCGTTCCTTCTCACCCAGCTTCTTCGAGTCGTCGAGCGCGGCCAGACTCTCCAACCGATTCGGCCCCAGCACGCACGCCGCCACCACGAGTGGTCCCGCGCAGGCGCCGCGGCCGACCTCGTCGACGCCCGCGACCGGCCCCAGGCCGCCGCGATACAGCGCGGACTCCAAAGTTCGCAGGCCTGAAGACTTCCGGATCACAGTTCGCGGAGGCCATGTCGCCGGCAAGAGCAACTCCTATTGGGTCTGCGGGTTCACGCTGCCCACTCCACCCCATCGCGACGGCGGCCAGGCGATGAACCGTGCCTTTCCAATGACATTGTCTATCGGGATCGTTCCGGCCATCGGGTCACCCGTGCACAACAGTCCGCGCTGAGCGTCGGCAGGTGTATTACCGCAGTGCGCGCGTGAATCGGCCGAGTGGGTCCGGTTGTCGCCCATCACCCACAGCCGGCCCTCGGGCACCTTGACGGGTCCGAACTCATTTCCCAGACACGGGTAGACCTTGGGATCGGCCATCATCGTGTTCGGATCCAGGAACGGCTCGTTGAGCGGCTTACCGTCGACGGTCAAACCGGTGTTCGCGCGGCACTCGACGGTCTGCCCGCCGACCGCGATTACGCGTTTGACCAGGTCGTTTTCGTCGGGCGGTACGAAACCCACGAACGAAAGCACGTTTTGCACCCAGCGCACCACGGTGTTCTTCGACCTGATCGACTTGTAGCCGATGTTCCAGTTCGGCGGGCCCTTGAAGACGACGACATCCCCCGGCTGTGGCGAGGAGAACCGATACGTCAGCTTGTCGACCATGATCCGGTCGCCGACGCAGCCGTTGCAGCCGTGCAGCGTCGGCTCCATCGATTCGGACGGAATCAGATACGGCCGGGCGACGAACGTCAGCATGACGTAGTACAGAACCACCGCGATGGTGATCAGGATCGCGCCTTCGCGCAGCGCACCGCGCTTCTTCGGCTCCTCGGTCTTTGCGTCTTCGACCGGCGTTTCCGCGGGATCCAGTGTCTGTTCGCCTGCCGAGTCGTCGGGGTCCGTAGATCCGGTCACCGCATCAGAGTAATCGGCGCGATGTTTTCCGCCGCGCCGCTCGGGTTCCACGGATCAGGCTCCAATCAAGGGGAACGCCGACCGCTGCGTCAGCGCTTTTCCTTGATCTTCGCCTTCTTGCCCCGCAGCTCGCGCAGGTAGTACAGCTTCGCGCGGCGCACGTCGCCACGGGTGACGACGTCGATGTGGTCGATGTTGGGCGAGTGCACGGGGAAGGTGCGCTCGACACCCACGCCGTAGCTTTCCTTGCGCACGGTGAACGTCTCACGAATGCCACCGCCCTGGCGGCGAAGAACGACACCCTTGAAGACCTGGATGCGTTCCTTGGAACCCTCGATGACCTTCACGTGCACGTTCACGGTGTCGCCGGGGCTGAAGTCCGGGATGTCGTCGCGTAGCGACGTCTGATCGACGAAGTCCAGCGTGTTCATCGGTGACACTTCCTTGCTGTTGGCGGCTGCGAGCTTGCATGTCGCGCTGTGACGCGCGTCGCCGAGCCGATCTCTTGGGCGTATCTGGGGCGTCTCGCAGTGGGCGGTGGTTGAAATCCCACGCGGACAACTGCTCAATTGTGCCAGATCGTCCTCAATCTCTGAAATCCAGTGAAATCGCCGTCTCCAAGCGACCCGCGAAACGCTAGAAGCGCTAAGCACGCGGTCAGCGCAGCCAACCGTTACGCTTTAGGCACCGGCAGGGGCAGCGTGGCAAACCCTGACTTTCGGCGTCGGAAACACTGAGGAGGGTCATGCGAGCGCGGCCGTCGCGGCTGGTCATGGCAACCGTGGCCATCGTCACTGCGGTGCCCGTTGTCGCTGGTTGCGAAGCCAAGGTGTACGGCACCCCGCCCGAGCCCGCCGGACCACAGCTCACCGTCATCGCCCCGATGGGCACCATGGCCCCGCTGCCGGAGGCTCCGCCCGACGAACCCGCCGCCAGCTTCGACGGCTTCAACGTGCGGGCGCAGCAGGCGATGGCCGACGCCACCAAGGCCGGAGCCGACATCTCAGCGGTGGTTTTGGACCGCAACACCGGGCAGACCTTCTCGAACGGCAACGACGCGCTTCCGATCGCCTCGGTGGCAAAGCTGTTCATCGCCGACGACCTGCTTCTGCAGGAGTCGAAGGGTCAGACGCAGCTCTCCCCTGCCGACCGCGCAGCGCTCGACGTAATGTTGCGGTCCTCCGATGACGGCGCGGCCGAGGACTTCTGGAACCGGGGCGGCGGAAGCGCCATCGTCACCCGGGTCGCCGCGCGATACGGGCTGACGTCGACGACGGCGCCCTATGACGGCCATTGGTGGAACACCATGAGCACCCCGGCGGACCTGGTTCGCTATTACGACATGCTGCTGGACGGAAGCGGCGGCCTGCCACCCGAACGGGCCAGCATCATCCTGTCGAATCTCGCGCAGTCGACGCCGAACGGCATCGACGGATACCCGCAGCGATTCGGCATTCCCGATGGCCTTTACGCCGAGCAGGTCGCGGTCAAGCAAGGCTGGATGTGCTGCTGGAACGGCGGCAATTGGATGCACATGTCGACGGGAGTCGTCGGGTCGGACCGCCGCTTTGTGATAGCGATCGGCTCGATGCAGCCGACCGACGATGCCACCGCGCGCGACACCATCACCCAGGTCGTCAAGACGATGTTCCCGGGCGGCCGGATCTAGTCGAGCAGGTCGGGGCGGCGCTCTTGGGTGCGTTGCAGCGCCTGCTCATGACGCCATGCAGCGATCTTGGCGTGGTCACCCGACAGCAGCACCTCGGGCACATCGAGTCCGCGCCAACTGGCCGGGCGGGTATAGCTCGGACCTTCGAGCAGACCGTTCGAATGCGAATCATCTTGGTGCGACACGGGATTGCCGAGTACGTCGGGCAGTAGGCGAACGACGGCTTCGATCATGACCAGCGCCGCCGACTCCCCACCCGGCAGCACATAATCGCCGATCGAGACCTCTTCGACTCGCATCCGGCGGGCCGCATCGTCAACGACGCGCTGATCGATGCCCTCGTATCGGCCGCACGCGAACACCAGGTGCCGTTCGGTGCTCCAGCGTTGCGCATCGGCTTGAGTGAAGAGCCTGCCTGCCGGCGTCGGAATCACGAGAAGGCTTTCTTCCGAACAGATCTCGTCCAGAGCCTCGCCCCACACCGGGGCCTTCATCACCATTCCGGGACCGCCGCCGTAAGGAGTGTCGTCGACCGACCGATGCACGTCGCGGGTCCATCGCCGAAGGTCGTGGACGGAAAGCTGGATGATCCCCGCGTCAATCGCCTTACCGGGCAACGATTCTCGCAAAGGATCAAGGTAGCCGGGGAAGATCGTCACCACATCAATGAGCACGGCTGCGCATCCCTATAACTCCAGCAGACCCTCGGGCGGGTCGATTTCGATGGTCTGATCGGCAAGCGACACCGAAGTGACGATGGCGCTGACGAACGGCACCAACACGTCACCCTGCTCGGTGCGCACCGACAGGAGTTCGCCCGCGGCGGTGTGCAACACCTCTGCGACAGTCCCGACCGGCGCGCCCGCGACGGTGCGCACCCGCAAGCCCTCCAGTTGGTGGTCGTAGAACTCGTCGGGATCCGCGATGGGCGGCAAGTCCTCAGAGTCGACGATGAACAGAACGCCCTTCAGCGCCTCTGCCGCATTACGATCCGCCACACCTTCCAGCCTGACGAGCAACCGTCCGCCGTGGTCACGGACCGACTCCACGGCATACCGACGCTCGGCACCGGTCTTGGGCCTGCCGCGCAGCGTGTTGCCGGGTGCGAATCGGCTGTCGGGGTCATCGGTGCGGACGTCGACGACGAGTTCGCCGGTGACGCCGTGCGCCTTGACGACCCGCCCGACTACGAGGTCCACAGGACCGCTATTGGTCGGTGTCCACCACGTCGACGCGGATGCCGCGGCCACCGATGCCGGCCACCAGCGTGCGCAGCGCGGTCGCTGTGCGACCGCCGCGCCCGATGACCTTGCCGAGGTCATCGGGATGGACGTGCACCTCCACAGTGCGGCCGCGTCGGCTGGTCACCATGTCGACCCGGACATCGTCGGGGTTGTCGACGATCCCGCGGACCAGATGCTCGACGGCGTCGACGACGACAGAGCTCATGGCCGCGCTCAGCTCTCGGACGACTCGGGCGAGGTGGTCGCGTCGGCGGGTGCCTCAGCTTCAGCGGCAGCTTCGGCCTCGGCGGGCGCCTCAGTCTCTGCCTTCTCGGCAGCCTTTTTGGCAGGTGCCTTCTTCTTCTTGGGCTGGGCAGCCTCGGTGCTCGGGCCGCCCTCGGCCTCGGCCAGCGCGGCGTTGAACAGATCCAGCTTGCTCGGCTTGGGCTCCTTGACCTTCAAAGTGCCCTCCGCGCCGGGCAGACCCTTGAACTTCTGCCAGTCGCCGGTGATCTTCAGCAGCTGCAGGACCGGCTCGGTCGGCTGCGCGCCGACGGACAGCCAGTACTGGGCCCGTTCCGAGTTGATCTCGATGAGGCTCGGCTCTTCCTTCGGGTGGTACCGGCCGATGACCTCGATGGAGCGGCCGTCGCGGCGGGTGCGCGCGTCGGCGACGGCGATGCGGTACTGGGGATTGCGGATCTTGCCAAGCCGGGTGAGCTTGATCTTGACAGCCATGATGAAACGATCTCCTGTGATTGCCACGCTGCAATTCGGCGATGCGGGCGGAAGTGCCCGGATCCGGTTTTGCCTTACGTGTGTGACCGCCACGCAGCCGGAGTCGCGTGGCAGACAGCCGCCCATTGTGCCAGAACAGGCGCTACCACTGATAATCCACTGCGGGTCGGTTTACAACTTCGCACCAAAGTGTCACGCTCACGGTATGGATGACGCCGCCGCCCTGCTGGAGATCGAGTCAATCAAACAGCTCAAAGCCCGCTACTGCCGGTACCTGGACACCAAGGACTGGACAGCATGGCGGGCCATCTTCACCGACGATTTCCTCAGCGACACGTCGCAGGCGGGCGGCAAGGTGATCCACGGGGCCGACGAGTTCGTCGCCTTCACCCACAAGAGCCTTGGGAACCGCGCCACGGCGCATCAGGTCCATGCGCCCGAGATCGAGCTGACGTCGGCGACCACCGCGCGCGGCATATGGGCACTCGAAGACGTCGTCCGGCTGGCACCAGGGGTGAACCTGCGCGGTTACGGCCACTACCACGAGACCTACGAGAAAATCGACGGGCAGTGGCGCATCACGGGCTCCAAGCTGACCCGGTTGCGGGAGGACATCTTCAACGCGTTCATCTCGGTTTACGTCTCGGATCGGATCAAGAAGGCGATCGGGAGCATCGGGCGCCGGCTGTGACCGGCATGCTTGATACATGACGTTCTTACGCGAGCGGATGTTGTCCACGGTGGCCGGGCAATTGGGGCGCCCTCACGGATTGTTGAGTCCGTTCGTCGCGCGGGCGCTGAACCGGGGAAACGAGAAGGCGATCGCAGCCGCGGTCGAGGCAGCGGAGATTCCGCGCGGCGGCGCCGCCGCGGACATCGGGTTCGGCGGTGGCATTGGATTGCAGCTCCTGTTGGACCGCATCGGCGATGACGGCGTCGTACACGGCATCGAGATTGCCGACGACATGCTGCGTCGAGCCAAGTCGAAGTTTGGCGGTGACGCGCGGCTGCACCTGTCCCGCGGCTCGCTGACTGCGCTGCCATTGGAGGACGGCTCCGTTGACGCGCTCATCACCGTCAACACCGTGTACTTCATCTCCGAACTCGATGCGGCCTGCGCCGAACTCGCGCGCGTGCTGCGGCCGGCCGGACGCGCGGTGATCGGCATCGGCGATCCGGAGGTCATGGCGCGGCTGCCGTTCACCAAGCACGGGTTCACCATTCGACCCGTCGACGAAATTGCTGCGGCGCTAGAGAATTCGGGCCTGCAGGTGGAGCGGCGCCGAATCGACGACAAGCCGATACCGCGCTACCTGCTCATCGGGACGCGGCCAACTTAGCGACCCACTGTTCGTCGTGCTGTCGTCGAGATTGACACCACGGTCGTTGACGACGCCCTGCACGTGTAACCAACGGCGATGACGTCCATCTCGACGCTAGGGTGCGGCACTACACCACCTTGTCGAAGCACTTCGTCTCGACGCGGCGGCTCATCCGCCACCCCTCGGCCGTACGGATGAACTCGTCCTCGTACCACAGCCCGCAGTACAAGATCTGATTCTTGTCACCGCCGAGAACCATCGGGTTGAAGCAGATGGTCCGCGACGATGCGGTGTCACCTTCGATGCGGACGTCGAAGTTGCCGAGCATGTGGGCATAGGCCGGAAAGTTCGGCAGCACCTGCGCCAGCCACGCCTTCACCTCGGGAAATCGGCCGTCGATACCCCCCATCGCGCGGTAGTCGATGTAAGCGTCGGCGGTGAACACGTTGTCGAGGTCGTCGAATCGTCGCTTGTCGATGGCCGTCGAGTAGTCGATCAGCAGCTGTTGGATCTCCAAGCGATCCGATATCTCCTCCAGGCTCAACATGCATCGATTGAACACGATCGGGCGCCGGATTAGGCTGCACGTCCCATGGGGAGGTTCATCGCCGTTGTCGCGGCTGCTTTGACTCTGTTGTCGATCGCGCCGGTGGCGTCGGCCGAGCCCGACATCCAGCCGGTCGGCAGTGTGCCCGTCCCCGACGGCCCCGCGCCGGCGTGGATCGTCGCCGACATGGATACCGGCCAGGTCCTGGCGGGCCGCGATATGGATGTGCCGCACCCGCCTGCCAGCACGATCAAGACCCTGCTGGCGCTCACCGCGATCGACGAGTTGCCCAGCCAGGACACAACAGTCGTCGGCACCGACGCCGACACCCGCGTCGAATGCAATTGCGCCGGCATCAAACCGGGCCGGACCTACACGGCGCGCCAACTACTCGACGCGGTATTGCTGGCGTCGGGCAACGACGCCGCCAACGCCCTGGCCGACATGATCGGCGGCTACGACGCCGCCGTCGCCAAGATGAACGCGAAGGCCGCCTCGCTCGGCGCGGTGCACACACACGCCGCCACGCCGTCCGGACTAGACGGTCCCGGCGGCTCAGGCCTGACCACCCCGCACGACCTCGCCACCATCTTCCGCGCCGCGATGGCCAACCCGACGTTCGCCCAGATCACCGCACAGCCGGTCGCGATGTTCCCGACCGACGCCGGCGACAAGCCGCTGGTGAACGAAAACGAGCTGCTGCATCGCTATCCCGGCACGCTCGGCGGCAAGACGGGGTTCACCGACGCGGCCAAGAAAACGTTCGTCGCCGCGGCCGAACGCGGTGGCCGCCGCTTGGTGATCGCCATGATGTTCGGGCTGATTCACGAAGGCGGGCCGACATACTGGGATCAGGCCGCCGGCCTTTTCGATTGGGGCTTCGCCCAGAACCAGCAGGCGAGCGTCGGCTCGCTCTAAGTTGCTGAATCGCAACGCGTTCGAGACCTCGTCGGCGGGCGTACTCAGTACGCTCAGCATCCGTGCGAAAATTGTTGGCCGCGTTGAGCATCACGATGTGCGTGGCCACTGCGGTCGCAGCGCCCACGACGGCCGAGCCCGGCGTCGAGCCGACCGGCGCGGTCGCGCTGCCCGACGGTCCGGCCCCGGCGTGGCTACTGGCTGACCTCGACACTGGTCGAATCCTCGCGTCCCGCAACCCACAAGAGCCACACGCGCCCGCCAGCACGATCAAGGTATTGCTGGCGATCGTCGCGATGGATGGACTCAATTTGAATTCTGCTATCGTCGCGCGACCGGCCAATGCCGACGTCGAATGCTCTTGCGTCGGAATCAAACCCGGTCAGGTGTATACCGCACGCCAGCTGCTCGACGGCCTGTTGCTGGTGTCAGGCAACGACGCCGCCAACACGCTGGCCGACATGCTCGGCGGCTCCTCGGTCGCGGTCGCGAAGATGAACGCCAAGGCCTACCAGCTCGGTGCACGCAACACCCGGGCCGCGACGCCGTCGGGTCTCGACGGGCCCGGAATGGAATCTGTCACCACGCCAAACGATTTGGCGGTGATCTTCCGCGCGGCGCTCAGATATGCGATGTTCGCCCGCATTGTGCATCAGTCCTCGGCGCTGTTCCCGGATGGCAACGGCTACAAGCAAATCGACAACCAGAACAACGAGTTGTTCGACCGCTATCCGGGCACACTGGGCGGCAAGACCGGCTACACCGACCTCGCGCGCAAGACGTTCGTCGGCGCGGCCCAGAGGAACGGTCACCGATTGGTGGTCGTTCAGATGTACGGCACCGGTGACATGTATGGCCAGGCGATCGGACTGTTCGACTGGGGCTTCAGCCAGTACCGCTAGGACTTAAATGCGCGAACAGACGCAAAAGTCCCCGACACGCCGGCATTTTGGAGCCGTTTGCGTCTGCTCGCGCGTGGGCCCAGCTCGCGTTAGAAGACGCGGCCGCGCAAGATCACCACGTCCGGTTTGTTGAGCACCGCGACGCCAGAGCGCGGATCTTCGCGGTAGCACACCAGATCTGCGGCCGCGCCGTGTTCCAGGCTTGGCCGGCCCAGCCACTTTCGCGCATCCCAGCACGCTGCTCCCAACGCCTCGGTTGGGGTCATGCCAATGGTTTTCAGCGACTCGATCTCATCTGCGATGCGGCCGTGCGCGACCATGCTGCCCGCATCGGTGCCCGCGTAGATCGGCACGCCGGCGTCACGGGCGGCGGCGATCCGCGGATAGCAGCGCTCATGAAGGTCGCGCATGTGGCTGGCGTACTTCGGATACTTCTCGGCGGCGGCGGCGATTCCCGGGAAGTTCTCAATGTTGATCAGCGTCGGCACCAGCGCGGTGCCGTGTTCGACCATCAGCTCGATGGTGTCGTCAGTGAGGCCGGTGCCGTGCTCGATGCAGTCGATGCCCGCGTTGATCAGGCCGGGCAGGGCGTCCTCGCTGAACACGTGCGCCGTGACCCTGGCGCTATTGGCGTGGGCCGCGTCGATCGCCGCTTTGAGGACATCGTCGGACCACAGCGGCGCGAGATCGCCGGTGTCGCGGTCGATCCAGTCGCCGACCAGTTTGACCCAACCGTCGCCCCACCGCGCCTGCTCGGCGACCACGTCGGGCAGCTGCGTTTCGTCGTCCAATTCGATTGCGAAGCCACGCTGGTAGCGCTTGGGCCGGGCCAGATGCCTGCCCGCCCGGATGATCTTCGGCAGATAGTCGTGGTCGTCGAGGCTGCGGGTATCGACGGGCGAGCCGGCGTCGCGGAGCAACAGCGCGCCGGTGTCACGTTCGGTCTTGGCTTGTTCGATGCATTCGTCGAGCTCGATGGGGCCGTGTTCACCGAGCCCGACATGGCAGTGCGCGTCGACCAGCCCCGGAATGATCCAGCCGCCGTCGAAGACCGTCTCGGCATCGGCCACCGGCTCCGCGCTGAGCGTGCCGTCGTCGACAATCCACCACTGGACCGGCTCGCCATCAGGCAAGCCGCGGCCGCGAACGTGAAGGCGCACTAGTTCTTCGGGAACTTCAGCTTCGACAGGTCGATGTCGGCCAGGCCCGGCGGCAGCTCGTCGAGGCCCTTGGGCATGTTGGACAGGTCGGGGAAACCGGCCGGCATACCGGCGCCCAGCGGGTTGCGCGCCTTCGGCGGCGTCGGACCGCGGCCGCTCTTTTTGCCCTTCTTGCCCTTGCCTTTTGCGGCCTTACGGGAGTTCTTACGCCCGAACGGCATTCCCATCTGGCCCGCCATCGACGACATCATCTTGCGGGCCTCGAAGAACCGGTCAACGAGTTGATTCACCTCGCCCACCGTCACGCCCGAACCGTTGGCGATGCGAAGCCGGCGTGAGCCGTTGATGATCTTCGGGTCGGCCCGCTCTTCGGGCGTCATGCCGCGGATGATCGCCTGCACCCGGTCGAGCTGCTTGTCGTCGACGGCGGCCAGCGCGTCTTTCATCTGACCGGCGCCCGGCAGCATGCCGAGCAGGTTGCCGATCGGACCCATCTTGCGAATCGCCAGCATCTGCTCGAGGAAGTCCTCGAGTGTGAGCTCGCCGCTGCCGATCTTGGCCGCGGCGGCCTCGGCCTGCTCGGCGTCGAAATGCTGTTCGGCCTGCTCGATGAGGCTGAGCACGTCGCCCATGCCGAGGATCCGGCTGGCCATCCTGTCGGGGTGGAAGACGTCGAAGTCCTCGAGCTTCTCGCCGGTGGACGCGAACAAGATCGGCACGCCGGTGACCTCACGCACCGACAGCGCAGCGCCACCACGGGCGTCGCCGTCGAGCTTGGTCAGCACCACGCCGGTGAAGCCCACGCCCTCGCGGAACGCCTCGGCGGTGGTCACGGCGTCCTGACCGATCATGGCGTCGAGGACGAAGATGACTTCGTCGGGGTCGACGGCCTGACGGATCGCGGCGGCCTGGCTCATCAGCTCGTCGTCGATGCCCAGTCGGCCCGCGGTGTCGACGACGACCACGTCGTAGTGCTTGGCCTTGGCCTCGGCGAGGCCGTCGGCGGCGACCGCGACGGGGTCACCCGGGCCTGCCTGCTCGGATCCTTCGGTCGATACGCCCGGGTGCGGTGCGAACACCTGCACGCCCGCACGTTCACCCACGATCTGCAGCTGGTTGACGGCTCCGGGCCGCTGCAGGTCGCATGCCACCAGCAACGGCGTATGTCCTTGGTCGCGAAGCCATTTCGCCAACTTGCCGGCCAGCGTCGTCTTACCGGATCCTTGCAGGCCGGCGAGCATGATCACGGTGGGCGGGGTCTTCGCGAACGCCAATTGGCGGGTCTGGCCGCCGAGGATCCCGATCAGTTCCTCGTTGACGATCTTGACGACCTGCTGGGCCGGGTTGAGCGCACCAGAAACCTCGGCGCCCTTTGCGCGCTCCTTGATGCGGGCGACGAAGTCGCGCACCACGGGCAGCGAAACGTCGGCTTCGAGCAGCGCCAGCCGGATCTCGCGGGTGGTCGCGTCGATATCGGCGTCGGTCAGCCGGCCCTTGCCGCGCAGCCCCTGCAGGGCACCGGTCAACCGGTCGGACAGCGATTCAAACACGTTGGCCAGCTTAACTGGCTTCGGAAACCGGCTTCGCAGGCGCGGGAGCAGGCAGGACCCCGTAGAGGTCGTGCTCGAGCTCGTCGCGCACCGAGCCGTCCCCCGCCGCCAACGTCGGGATCACGATGCTGAACAGGTCGACGACCGACGAGCCAAGCGTCGTCACCCTCGCCCATGCGATGTCCACGCCGTCGCGTTCGAACACCGCCGTCAGCCGCGCCAGCAGACCGGCCCGATCGGTGGCGCGTATCTGCACCACCAGCTCCCCCGGTGCGGGTCCGTCGGTCCACAGGATCCGTGGCGGCGCGGTCGCGTGGTTGATCGGCACCGCGTTCGGCACCTCGCCGGCGCGGGTGGTGCCGTGCTGGGCGGCGTCGCGATCCCGCTTTTCCAGCGACGCCAGCACGTCGAGTTCTCCGTCGAGGGCGAGGATGAACTGCTGACGCAGTAGCTCGGCGGCCGGCGGCGAACCGAAATGCGGTGACACGACGAAGGTGTTGATCGCCGAGCCTTCGTGACCGTTGACGGACGCAGAGTGCACGCGCAGCGAGTTGAGCGCCAGCACACCGGCCGCTTTGGACAGCAGGCCACGGCGATCCGGCGCGATCATCGTGATGTTGTAGATGTGCGGGCTGTCGCCCGGTGTCATTTCGACGTGCACACCGACGTCGGCGGCCAGCGAGAGATACCGCGGATCAATGGGATCGGGCGTGGGCAGCGGCTCGCCGGCCATCACCAGACGGCAACGGCGGACGAGGTCGCCGATCAGCGACGCCTTCCAGTCACCCCACACGCCAGGGCCGGTGGCCAGCGAGTCCGCCTCGGCAAGCACCTGCAGCAGTTCCAGCAGCACCGGGTCGCCCTCGATGGCGTCGACCACCATCGAGATGGTCTTCGCATCTTGGAGGTCGCGACGAGTTGCCGTGTGCGGCAACAGCAGATGGTGGCGCACGATCTTCGACAGGATTTCCACATCGGACGGCCACAACCCCAGCCGGGTTCCGATCTGGGTGGCCAGTTCGGCCCCGATGACGCTGTGGTCGCCGCCACGGCCCTTGCCGATGTCGTGGCACAGCGCGCCGAGCACCAGAAGGTCCGGACGCGACACCCGAGTGGTGAATGCGCTTGCCCGCGAGACGGTTTCGACAAGATGCCGGTCGACGGTCCAGATGTGTACGACGTCACGTGGCGGTAGGTCGCGTACTGCACCCCACTCCGGAAACAGCCTGCCCCACAACCCGGTTCGGTCCAGCGCCTCGATGGTGGCCACCGCGTTCGGGCCCGCGGCCAGCATCACTAGGAGGTCCTTGAGTGCCTGGCGCGGCCACGGCGTGCGCAACTCCGGCGCGGTCTCGGTGAGCCGGGCCAGTGTGGAGGCCGCAATCGGCAGGCCCGTCGTAGCGGAGGCGGCGGCCACGCGCAGGATCAGCCCGGGGTCGCGTTCCGGGCGGGCGTCGCGTGCCAGGATCACCTCGCCGGCGAATTCGATGACACCTTCGTCGAGGGGCCGCCGGACGGGACGTTTGAATGCTGCGAACCCGCGGCGAGGTAGGGCGTTGGCGGCGGTGCGCAACCCGGCGTCGACGTAGTAGCTGACCGTGCGGGCGGCGTCGGAAAGCATGCGCGCCAAGTCGAATCGGTCACCGATGCGAAGCGCCGCGCCGATCTCGTCGGCGTGTTGTGCGAGCAGTGTTTCCCGGCCGCGTCCGGAGACGCGGTGCAGTTCGGTGCGGACGTTGAGCAGTGCGAGATGTGCCTCGCCGAGCGTGCCTGTCGGCGAGGCCAGCGATCGACTGGGGTACACATCGGCCAGCTGAGCGATCGCCAGCGCGTTGAGCAGTTGGACGTCACGCAGACCGCCCCGACCGCATTTGAGGTCCGGTTCGGCGCGATGGGCGATCTGGCCGCTCCGTTCCCAGCGCGCCTGCGTGTGCTCGACGAGTTCGTCGAAACGCGAAGCGATTCCGGTGCGCCACTGCCGGCGGGCACCGCCGATCAACAGCGTCGACAAGTCGGAATCGCCGGCGATGTGGCGCGCCTCGAGCATCGCGAGGCCCGCCGAGATGTCGTCGCCCGCGACCTCCAGCGCCTCCGGGACGGTGCGAACGCTGTGGTCGATACGAATGTTGGCGTCCCACAGCGGGTACCACAGCAGCTCGGCGACCTGGCTGACGACGTCGTGCGGCATGTTGTCGTGCAACAGGGTCAGGTCGAGGTCCGAGTACGGAAGCAGCTCGCCGCGGCCGAGGCCGCCGGTGGCCACGATCGCGAAGCCACTCGTGGGCGTGATGCCGATCTCGGCGGCCTTTGTGGTGAGCCAGAACTCGTGCAAGTCCAACAGGGCGTCACGTAGGGCGGCCGAGTCCAGTTGCTTGGTGCCGCCCGCCAGCAGCTGTTCGGACGCGGCGGCCAGATCAGTCGCCGGGCGAGACGAGCCCGCCGCCGGAGCCTCCCATCGGGAGGCGCCGGCGGCGGGATCTGGTGTCTGCTCTGTCATTTCGAGTCCTCACCCGGCCTTTACCTATTAACGCTCACGGTGCACGCCGGGAGACGACGTCTCATTTCAGATGCGGCTCAAAGGGCGTCGGCCCCCCGCTCTCCGGTGCGAACCCGGACCACGGTGTCGACGGGGCTGACCCACACCTTGCCGTCGCCGATCTTCCCGGTACGAGCGGCCTGGACGATGACATCGACCACCTTGTCCACGGCGGAGTCATCGACCACAACCTCTACCCGCACCTTCGGCACGAAGTCGACGGAATACTCAGCGCCTCGGTACACCTCGGTGTGACCCTTCTGGCGGCCGTAGCCCTGGACCTCGCTGACGGTCATTCCGAGAATACCCGTCTGCTCGAGGCCGGTTTTGACGTCTTCGAGCGTGAACGGCTTGACGATTGCAGTAATCAGTTTCATCTTCCTCATTCCTCCGCGCCGTGACGGGCAAGCACCGAGCTACCCCCAACTGGCACGAAATCGTAACCAGTCTCGGCGTGTTCGGCCTCGTCAATGCCGCTGACCTCATCCTCTTCACCGAGACGTAGACCAATGGTGAACTTCAGGATCAACGCCAAGATAGTCGTAACGATGAACGAGTATGCGAGAACCGCGAACGCACCGACTGCCTGGCGCCACAGTTGATCGGTTCCACCGCCGTAGAACAATCCCTTCACGGCAGCGGGCGCCTCGGGCGTCGCCAGGAAACCGATCAGCAACGTGCCTGTGAGACCACCGATCATGTGCACCCCAACCACGTCGAGGGCGTCGTCGTAGCCGAACTTGAACTTCAACCCCGTCGCCAGCGCGCAAAGCGCGCCGCCAAGGAAACCGACCACCAGCGCGCCGAGGACGTTCACCGACGAACAGGACGGCGTGATCGCGACAAGGCCCGCCACGATGCCTGAGGCAGCACCCAGCGAGGTGGCCTTTCCGTCACGGATTCGCTCGACAAGGAGCCAGGCGAGCATCGCGGTACCGGTGGCCACGGTGGTGGTCACGAACGTCGACGCCGCAATGCCACCGGAACTGAGCGCCGAACCGGCGTTGAACCCGTACCAGCCGAACCACAGCAGCCCGGCACCCAGCATCACGAACGGCAGGTTGTGTGGCCGCATCGGAGTCCCCGGCCAGCCCTTGCGCCTACCGAGTACGAGTGCCAACGCCAGGCCTGCGGCGCCCGAGTTGATATGGACCGCAGTACCACCCGCGAAGTCGATTGCCTTGAGCTTGTTCGCGATCCAGCCGCCGTGCTCGCCGGTGAAGTTGTCGAACGCAAACACCCAGTGTGCGACCGGGAAGTAGACGAATGTCGCCCACAGGCCCGCGAAAACCAACCAGGAGCCGAACTTCAACCGGTCGGCGACCGCACCCGAGACAAGGGCAACCGTGATGATCGCGAACATCAGCTGGAACATCACGAACACAAGCTGCGGAATCGTGCCCGCCAGCGGAATGTTGACCGCGTCGGCCGCGGCAGTCCCGGTGGCCGGATCCGCAGCAACTGCGGCCTTCGCATTGCCGGAGATCAGTCCCTTCAGTCCCCAGTACTGCGTCGGATCGCCGATGAAGTCGAACTTGTCGTTGCCGAAGGACAGCGAGTAGCCGTACAGCACCCACAACACCGTCACGACACCCATGGCGCTGATGCTCATCATCAGCATGTTGAGCACGCCCTTGGCGCGAACCATGCCGCCATAGAAGAACGCCAGGCCTGGCGTCATCAGCAAGACAAGCGCGGAGCTTGCCAGCATCCATGCCGTATCCCCGGTGTCGGGGATGCCCATTATTGGAAAGCCATCCACTCGCAGTTTCCTCCTTCAACGTGCCACGGCCGCAGCTTTTTACGACCGTTGACCTGTTGCAAGACAATGCTGAGTGGTTGTTTCGTCTAAGACGCTGCGGTGTTTCGCTCGTGTGAACGGATACGCCGACGACGTTTCGACGGTGTTACATCACGTGTTTCTTGACGAGCCTTTGTTACCCGAGCAGCGCATCGACGAACGCCGCGGGCTCAAATGGGGCGAGATCGTCGGGGCCTTCGCCAAGACCGACGAGCTTCACCGGGACACCCAACTCCTGCTGCACCCGGAACACGATCCCGCCCTTTGCCGTGCCGTCGAGTTTGGTCAGCACGACGCCGGTGATGTCGACGACCTCGGCAAACACTCGGGCCTGCGGTAGGCCGTTCTGCCCGATCGTCGCGTCGAGCACCAGCAGCACCTCGTCGACTTCGGCGCGCCGGCTGACCACTCGTTTGACCTTGCCCAGTTCGTCCATCAGACCGGTCTTGGTGTGCAGCCGGCCGGCGGTGTCGATAACGACGACGTCGGCGCCGGATTCGATTCCCTTGTCGACCGCGTCGAATGCCACGGAGGCAGGGTCAGCACCCTCGGCCCCGGCGACGACCTGCGCGCCGACGCGTGAGGCCCAGGACTCCAGCTGATGGGCAGCGGCGGCGCGGAAGGTGTCGGCGGCGCCGAGCACGACTCTGCGGCCGTCGGCGACCAGCACACGGGCCAGCTTGCCGACCGTCGTGGTCTTGCCGGTGCCGTTCACACCGACCACGAGCAGCACCGACGGCTTGTCGTCGTGCGGCAGCGCCTTGATGGAGCGGTCCAAGTCGGGGTGCAGCGCCTCGATCAAGACCTCTCGCAGTACCGCGCGGGCATCAGTTTCTGTGCGCACGGCGCTGCTGGCCAGCCGTGAGCGCAGCGAGCTGACGACGGACTCGGTCACGACGGGCCCCAGGTCCGCGATCAGCAGGGTGTCTTCGACGGCCTCCCACGAGTCCTCGTCGAGGTCACCGCCGCCGAGCAGGCCCAGCATGCTGCGGCCCAGGCTGTTCTGCGACTTGGCCAGCCGACCCCGAAGGCGGTCCAGCCTGCCCTCTGGAGGCGCGATGGCGCCGATGTCGGGTGCTGTCTCCTCGACGGCTGGTTCGGGGGGTGCTTCGACGGGTGCTTCCGGGAGCTGCACGTCGGCGATGGGCCGTTTCGGTGCGTCGCGCGGGATGGTGGCATCATCGCCGACGGCGGGGAGCCCGCTGGTATCGATGCGTTCGACCGGTTCAACGGGCGCTGACCGGGTAAACGTGATCCCTGATGACGCCGTATAGCCGCCGGACCGGTCGACGGGAGTGGCAGTGTCTGCAGACGACAGGTTGATTCGTCGACGCCGGTATCGCACCAGCCCGACGACCAGCGCAACCACGACCAGAACGGCGATGACCGCGATTGCGATCCACAGAGCTTCCGACACGACGCCATTGTCGCAGGGGGCATAGCCGGTGACGCTCGACCCCGGTGGCATGGAAACGCGCAAACGGCGCCACATCGACGTGTGCCTGACCGACCCGGTCGACTATCAGACAGTCACCACCGGGCTCGAGCGCTATCGGCTGCCGTACAACGCGCTGACCCAGACAGATCTCGGCAGCGTCGACCTGTCGACGTCGCTTCTTGGCTCGCGGTTGCGCGCACCGGTTCTGATCGGCTCGATGACCGGGGGCGCCGAGCTGTCCGGCACCATCAACCGCAACCTGGCCGCGGCCGCGCAGCAACTCGGCGTGGGCATGATGCTCGGTTCGCAGCGCATCATGCTCGACAACGAGTCGGCCTCGACCTCGTTCGCGGTCCGCGACGTTGCGCCCGACGTGCTGCTGATCGGCAACATCGGATTGGCTCAGCTCAACGAAGTGGTGGTACCCGAACTTGTCAAGGCACTGGACCGCGTAGGAGCGAATGCGCTTGCGGTGCATACGAATCCGTTGCAGGAGGCCATGCAGCACGAGGGCGACACCGACTTCTCCGGCTCGATATCGCGACTGCGGGACATCGCCGGCTCGATCGACTATCCGGTGATGCTCAAGGAGGTCGGCCACGGAATCGGCGCTGCCGCCGCGGCCGAATTGGTGGACTGCCCGATCGCTGCGGTCGACGTCGCGGGCGCCGGCGGCACGTCGTGGGCGCGCGTCGAGCAGTTCGTCCGCTACGGCGAGATCCGCTACCCGGCGCTGGCGGAGTGGGGCATCCCGACGGCCGAAGCCGTGCTCCAGGTCCGGCATACGCTGCCGGACGTGCAGATCGTCGCGTCCGGCGGCATCCGCACCGGTATGGACGCCGCCAAGGCGCTCGCGATGGGCGCCGACGCGGTCGCGGTCGCACGGCCGCTGCTGGCGCCGGCGATCGAATCGCCTGCCGCCGTTGAAGATTGGCTGCAGCGGTTCATCGACGAGTTGCTGATCTGTCTACACGGCTGCGGCGCAGCGAATCTGGCGGCGTTGCGCCGCCGCGGCGTGACCGAAATATGATCTGTGTGCGAAAACCCGCGCTCAGCGCGGGAAAACACGCACAAGTCGCAAGTTAGTTGGTGGCGGCGACGAGTTCCTGGCCCCGCATGCGCTGGCTGATCACCGCGGTGATGCCGTCGTCGCGCATCGTCACGCCATACAAAGCGTCGGCGACCTCCATCGTCGGCTTCTGGTGCGTGATGACGATGAGCTGCGACTGGCTGCGCAGCTGTTCGAACAGCCCCAGCAGCCGGCGCAGGTTCACGTCGTCGAGCGCGGCTTCGACCTCGTCCATCACGTAGAACGGCGACGGCCTGGCGCGGAAGATCGCCACCAGCATCGCGACCGCGGTCAACGACTTCTCACCACCGGACAGCAGAGAGAGCCGCTTGATCTTCTTGCCCGGCGGGCGCGCCTCGACCTCGATGCCTGTGGTGAGCATGTCGTCGGGATCGGTGAGTAGCAGCCTGCCCTCTCCGCCGGGGAAGAGCGCCGAAAACACTTCGCGGAACTCGCGTTCCACGTCGGCATACGCCTCGGCGAACACCTGCAGGATGCGATCGTCGACGTCGGCGATGACGTCGAGCAGGTCCTTGCGCGCCGCCTTGACGTCCTCGAGCTGAGTGGACAGGAAGTTGTAACGCTCCTCCAGCGCGGCGAACTCCTCGAGAGCCAGCGGGTTGACGCGGCCCAGCTCGTTGAGCTCGCGCTCGGCTTTTTTGGCGCGGCGTTCCTGCGTGGGCCGGTCGAACGGCATGGGCGCAGGGGCGGTGACCTGCTCGCCGCGCTCGCGGGCCTGTTCGTATTCGGCCATCTCCAACTCTGACGGCGGCAGGGGTACGTCAGGACCGTATTCGGCGACCAGGTCTGCGGCGGCCATTCCGAACTGCTCGAGGACATGCTCCTCGAGCTGCTCGATGCGCAGTGCCGCTTGGGCTTTGGCGACCTCGTCACGGTGCAACGAATCGGTGAGCGCGTTGATCTTGGCGCCCAGTTCGTTGACTTCTTCGCGCGTTTTCGCCAATGCCGCAGCGCGGTGCTGGCGCTCGGCGGCCACCGCGTCTCGGGCTCGCGACGCCACGGCCACCGCGGCGCTGAGCCGCTGTGCGACAAGGCGGCCCGACTCCGCTACCGCGGCGGCAACAGCTGCGGCGTGCTCACGAGCCTCGCGTGCACGTTGCGCACGCAGGCGAGCTTCGCGTTCGGCGGCCGCAGCCCGTCGCAGCGAATCTGCCCGTCCACGAACGGCATTCGCCCGCTCTTCGGCGGTGCGTACGGAAAGCCGCGCCTCGACCTCGGCCGAGCGCGCAACCTCCGCGGCGGCCATCGACTCCTGACGGTCGACGGGTTCGGCTTCGAAGGTCGGCTCCTGCTGCGCGTTGTGCAGCCGCTGCTCGAGTTGCGCGAGTTCCTCGACGGTCTGGTTGCGACCGGTCTCGAGTTCGTTGCGCTGCTGGATCAGCCGCTGCCATTCGTCGTCGGCGGCACGGGCGTCCTGGCCGAGCCGGCCCAGCTGCTCGTAGATCGCCGAGATCGCGGCGTCGGACTCGTTGAGCGCGGCCAACGCCTGCTCCGCGGCGTCCTGGCGGGCGGCCTGCTCCTCGAGCGCGCCGGCCAACGCCGCCGACAGCTCACGTGTCTGCTTCTCGGCCTCGGCCAGCTCGGCGCGCGCCTTCTCGACCTCCGAGGTGATCTCCAGCGTGCTCGGCTTGCGATCGGATCCGCCGCTGACCCAACCGGCGCCGACGAGGTCACCGTCGTTCGTGACGGCTCGCAGTTGCGGGCGGGCCGCAACCAGATCCAGCGCGGCAGACAGGTCGCGGACCACCGCGACGCCGGACAGCATGGCGGTGATTGCGCCCTGCAGCCGCGTCGGCGCTTCCACCCGATGCACCGCCCAGACCGCGCCATCGGGCAGCGGTCCCGCCGAAGGCTCCACGTGATTCGGCCAGTCGCCGAGCACGATCGCCGCGCGGCCGCCGTCGGACTCCTTCAACGCCGCGACCGCTGATCGGGCCGCGCTGAAGTTCTCGGCGGCGACGGCGTCTGCGGCGGCGCCCAGGACGGCCGCTACTGCTGCCTCGTAGCCGGGCTGCACCTTGATCAAGTTGGCAAGTGAGCCGAAAAGCCCTGCGCCACCGTGGTTTCGCTGCAGCCACGCCGCGCCGTCCTTACGGTCCAATCCGACGGAGAGCGCCTCGATACGTGCACGCAACGACGCGACCTGACGTTCGGCGCCGCGCTCGGCCGCCTGCAGTTCGGCGACGCGCTCGTCAGCCAGTCGCAGCGCGGACACCGTGCGGTCGTGGTGCTCGTCGAGGCCGACCTCGCCGGCGTCGAGTTCACCGACGCGGCCCTGGATGGTCTCGAACTCGGCCTGCATCTGCTGGGCTTTGGCCGCAGCGTCCTCGATGCCGACCGACATGCGCGCCACGGTCTCGTCGATCGACTCGACACGCGTGCGCATGGTGTCGACCTGTCCGGACAGCCGGGCCAGACCTTCGCGGCGGTCGGCCTCGGCACGGGCGGCGGCCATGTGGGCGCGTTCGGCCTCGGCCGCGAGGCGCTCACGCTCGGTGAGTTCGGTGCGGGCCGCTTCGAGCCGGCTGCGGGATTCGGCCAGCTCGTCGAGGAGCTGGCGTTCCCGAGCGGCGACCTCCTCGGCCTGGGCGTCGAGCGCATCGGGGTCAGGGCCGCTGGACGTTTCGGGCTCGGTGTCGAGGTGTTGTGCGCGCTCGCTGGCGATGCGCACCGTCGCGCTGACGCGCTCGGCCAGCGCCGAGAGCCGGAACCAGGTCTGCTGGGCCTGGTCTGTGCGCTCGCTGAGGCTGTTGACGGCGGACTCGTGGGCTTCGAGCTCGACGGATCTGGCTTCGAGTCGGGTGGTCAGCTCGTCGTGTTCGCGGCGAAGCGTCGTCTCGGCCTGGTTGGTGTTCTCGAATTCCGCTCGCCGCGTGACCAAGTCGTCGGCGGCCAGCCGCAGCCGGGCGTCGCGCAGGTCGGCCTGGATGGTCTGGGCGCGACGGGCCATCTCGGCTTGGCGGCCAAGAGGTTTGAGCTGTCGGCGAAGCTCGGTCGTCAGGTCGGTCAGCCGGGCCAGATTTGCCGACATCGCGTCGAGCTTGCGGACCGCCTTTTCCTTGCGCTTGCGGTGCTTGAGCACACCGGCGGCTTCTTCGATGAATGCGCGGCGATCCTCCGGGCGCGATTCGAGGATCTCGTTGAGCTTGCCCTGGCCGACGATGACATGCATCTCGCGGCCGATGCCGGAGTCGCTCAGCAGTTCCTGCACATCCATCAAACGGCAACTGGTGCCGTTGATTTCGTATTCGCTGCCGCCGTCGCGGAACATCCGGCGGGTGATCGACACCTCGGAGTACTCAATCGGCAGCGCGTTGTCCGAGTTGTCGATCGTGACGGTTACCTCGGCGCGGCCGAGCGGGGCGCGCGACGACGTCCCGGCGAAGATGACGTCCTCCATCTTGCCGCCGCGCAGGGTCTTGGCGCTGTGTTCACCCATCACCCAGGTGAGCGCGTCGACGACATTCGACTTACCCGAACCATTGGGACCGACGACGCACGTGATGCCCGGTTCGAAGCGCAGAGTCGTCGGTGCGGCAAAGGACTTGAAGCCCTTCAGCGTCAGACTCTTGAGGTGCACGACGTGCCACACTACCGTCGCGCAGGCTAACGTTCGGTGAACCCTTCGAGCGAGTCGCCCGGTTCTGACCAGTCTGCGACCACTTTGTCGACGTGCCCGGGAGTGTTGCCGCTTTCCAGCAGGTCAAGCAATCGCTGGCAGGCATCGCGGGGCCCTTGCGCGACCACCTGAACACGGCCATCCGGCCTGTTGGAGGCGAATCCGGTGAGGCCGAGTTCCAGTGCGCGCGAGCGTGTCCACCAGCGGAATCCGACGCCCTGGACGTAGCCGTGCACCCAAGCAGTGAGCCTCGTCTCAGCTAACTCCTGCATCACTGACCTCAAACGTCACTTTGGTCCCAGATTTCAGGGTGCGGCCGACGGTGCACACCTGATCGATGGCCCGCTCGACAACCGTCAGCACCCGCGCCACCTCGTCCTCGGACAGCCCGGACAGATCAAGCTCCATGCGCTCTTCGAGCAGCGGGTAGCGCTCCTGCTCGCGGTCGGCGGACCCCGACACCTTGATCGTCGCCTTGTAGTCGTCGCCGAGACGGCGTTGCAGCGGCGCGTCGCTGGCCATGCCGCTGCAGGCCGCCAGCGCGATCTTCATCAGCTCGCCAGGGGTGAAGACGCCCTCGACGTCTTCGTTGCCGACGAGCACCTCGGCGCCGCGCGTGCTGCGGCCGGTGTAGCGGCGCACACCCGTGCGCTCAACCCACAGTTCGGTCATGGCTTCCCTTCCTTCGCGAGCGTGCGCAAAATGCTGTATTTGCACGGCGTGTCGCCTGCAGACACGCACGTTCGCGGCAGTTTATTCCCGCCGGACGCGTGGGCGGGGTTGGCATTTCGGGCAGTAGTACGACGAGCGGTTCATGAACTTCTCCCGCCGCATCACGGCGCCGCAGCGGCGGCACGGCTCACCCTCGCGGCCGTACGCGTCCAACGACCGCTCGAAGTAGCCCGATTCGCCGTTGACGTTCACATACAGCGAGTCGAACGACGTTCCGCCCTGCCCAAGAGCTTCGGTCATCACCTGCGCGGCGGCGTCGAGCAGCTCACCCAGTTTCGCGCGGGTCAGCGACGACGCGAGCCGCGCGCCGTTGATCTTCGCGCGCCACAACGCCTCGTCGGCGTAGATATTGCCGATGCCCGACACCACGGTCTGGTCCAGCAGCTGACGCTTGATCTCAGAATGCTTGCGCCGCAACACCGTAACGACACCGTCGCGATTGAAGTGCGGATCCAATGGGTCGCGCGCCAGGTGCGCGACGGGCACTGGCACCTCGGTCCCGTCGACGGTGACCGTGTCGGCGATCATCCAGCCGCCGAACGTTCGTTGGTCGACGAAACTGAGCGCCGTGCCGTCGTCGAGCAGCGCGGCAATGCGCAGATGATCCTCGCGCGGCAGGGGCCCGAGCAGCATCTGGCCGCTCATCCCGAGATGAACAACGAGCGCCGACCCGTCGTCCAGCGTCAGCCAGAGGTACTTCCCGCGGCGGCCGGTGCCGGTGATGTGCGCGCCCAACAGGCGCGCGGTCAGATCGGCCGGACCCGCCTCATGCCTGCGCACCGCACGCGGGTGGTGCACCCGCACCGCGGCAATGGTCTTGTCCACGACGTGAGCCGCCAAGCCCCGCCGAACGACTTCGACTTCGGGAAGTTCAGGCATCTACACCGGAAGCGGGGGCGAGCGCGTTCCACGCCGCGGAGGCGGCCTTGAGTTCGGCCTCCTTCTTCGTACGGCCGACGCCCTTGCCGTACTCGACGTCGGTGACGAGGACCGTCGCGGTGAATTCCTTGTCGTGGTCGGGACCGGTCGAGGTCACGACATACGTCGGCGAGCCCATGCCCCTGGACGCGGTCAGCTCCTGAAGGCTGCTCTTCCAGTCCAACCCGGCGCCCAGCGTCGGCGCGGTATCCAACAGCGACCGGAACAGCCTCATGATCACCTCGCGGGCAATACCGATCCCATGCTGCAAATAGATTGCGCCCAGCAGGGATTCGACACCGTCGGCCAGGATGCTCGACTTATCCGCCCCGCCGGAATTCTCCTCGCCCTTGCCCAGCAGAAGGTAGGCGCCAAGACCGCGATCGGACAGATGACGCCCCACATCGGCGAGCGCGTGGGTGTTGACGATGCTGGCCCGCAGCTTGGCCAGGTCGCCCTCGGAGCGATCGGGATGCCGGTGGTAAAGCTCTTCGGTGATGGTCAGCCCGAGCACAGCGTCGCCGAGGAATTCCAGCCGCTCGTTGGTGGGCAGCCCGCCGTTTTCATAGGAGTAACTGCGGTGGGTCAGTGCGATGGTCAGCAGCTCGTCGGGCAGGTCGACGCCCAGCGCTTCGAGCAAGGGCGCGCGATCAGCCGTCACGTATCGTCCCGATCGACCATGCCGGCGAGCTTGGCCCAGCGCGGGTCGATCTGCTCGTGCCCATGTCCGGGCTCGGCGGTGGCCAGCGGCACGCCGCACTGGGGGCACAGCCCGGCACAGTCCGGCCCGCACAGCGGCGCGAACGGCAAGGCCATGCCGACCGCGTCGATGATCGGCTGCTGCAGGTCGACCGTGTCGTCAATCACGCGCCCCAGCTCGTCCGCGTCGGTGGTTTCGTCGGTCGCACTGTCGGGATAGGCGAACAGCTCGGTCAGTTCGATCTCCACATCACCGGTGATCGGTGTCAGGCAGCGGGCGCACTCCCCCGCTGTCGGGGCCGAGACGGTACCGGTGACCAGCGCCCCCTCCGAGACCGACTCGATCCGCAGATCGAGCTCGAGCGGCGCGCCTTCTTCGATCGCGATCAAGTCAAGGCCGATGCGCGTCGGAGCGGGCACCGTCTCGTGAAAGGTCAGCATGGAGCCGGGCCGCCGACCAAGCCGGGAAATGTTGATCACAAGAGGCGATCGTGAGGCGCGGCGCGCCGTCCCGTTCGCATGCGTCGCCATAAATGTCGATCTTACGGCGATGAGAACAGCGGACGACTAGCGCGCCGCGTAGTCGTGCGTGCCCGCCGCGGTGCGCAGCTGATGGCGGCCGCGGCCCACCGAGCGAAGCGTCCCGTTGAGGAACTCCTCGAAGTCGGCCAGCTTGCTGTCGACGTAAATGTCGCATTCGCCGCGCAGGCGGTCGGCCTCGGCGTGCGCCGAGTCGATCAGCCGGGTGGCTTCGGCCGTCGCGGTCTGGACGATCTCGGTCTGCGACACCAGCCGCTGCTGTTCCTTGATGCCTTCCTGCACGGCCTTCTCGTAGGCGAGGTTGCCGTTTTCGATCAGCCGGTCGGCCTCGGTCTTGGCGCGTCCGGCGCTGGCCTCGTACTCGCGCTTGGCCGTCGCGGCGAGGCGGTTGGCCTCTTCACGGGCCTCGGCGACCATGCGTTCACTGTGCTGACGCGCCTCCGCGACCATCCGGTCGGCCTGCGCCTTCGCATCGGCGAGCAGCCTGTCGGCTTCGGCGCGCGAGTGGTTGATCAGCGAGTCGGCCTCCGTGGTGGCCGTCGACACCATCTGGTCGGAGTGCTGCTTGGCTTCGCGCAGCATCCCGTCACGCGCATCGAGGACGTCCTGGGCATCGTCGAGCTCACCAGGGATGGCGTCCTTGATGTCGTCGATCAGCTCGAGGACATCGCCGCGGGGCACCACGCAGCCGGCCGTCATCGGCACGCCGCGGGCTTCTTCCACAATGGCGCCCAACTCGTCGAGCGCTTCAAAGACTCGGTACACGGCAACACCCTCCAGGCGTAGTTGACAGTTACCAGTGTGCCTGGTGTTACGTCTGTGACTCGGTTCCGACGCCGGTGTGTCGCCTTTGCGGTCACGTCAGGCACGGCTGGACATTATCGCCGCGCACATTATGTCAACACCCGGACAGACGGTCCCGTCGAGACTGTCCCCGGCTTCGCGTGGGCCCAGGGAGATCGCAGATCCTGGCCGGATCGCGATCTCCCCGCAGTTTCGAGCGAAGCGCGCTACCGCATAGCTGCGCCGATAAGGTCCCGCGCCCGGTCGAGCATGGACACAAAAGGTCCCACCGCGAAGTTGGCCTTGGCAGACTCCACCCCCGCGTGCGGACGGGTCGGCGCAATCGCCTGAGCAGCCTGCACGGCCTTGGCCATCCGTCCGAGGTCGTCGGAGTCCAGCTTGCGCTGGAGCTTGTTGAACTCCTCGTTTTCCTCGTGTTCGGCGTGGTCGATCACCGCATCGCGGAACTTGGTGAGCTCGGTGATGAATTCCTTGGACGAGACGTCCATGCTCTCGAGCTCCGAGAGGTGCTCCTTGGCGGCATGCTCTTCCTTCAAGCGGGCGTCGACGATCTCGTCGCCGCCGGCCACCTCGTGGCGCGCGCGTGGGTGGACCACCATCTCCTCGGCGGTCTCGTGCACCGCCAGCAACTGGCGAAGCTCGACGAACGCCTTCTCGCGTGCCTTCGGTTCCGACGCGCTCAGAACCTCTTCGAACATGTCCTTGATCAAATTGTGCTGGTCTTTAAGGAACTTCACGACGTCATCGGTCGACTGAACAAACGTTTCGACCATGGGGATACCTCCGTCATTCATTGGGCTTGGCTGGGGCGCGAAAGGGCTGTGCGCTACCCCCGGCCTACCCGAGAACGACCCTGGTTAACCCTTGAGCTTGGCCTGCAGGCGCACGTTGACGGCTTGCGGCAGCAGTTCCGACACGTCACCGCCCAGCGTCGCGACCTCCTTGGCCAGCGACGACGACACAAACGAGTACCGCGGCGTGGTCGCAACGAAGAACGTGTCCACCCCGGCGATGTGTCTGTTCATCTGCGCCATCTGCAACTCGTATTCGAAGTCGGTGCCCGTACGCAGACCCTTGACGATCGCGGTCAGCCCGCGCGATTTCGCGAAGTTGACGACGAGGCCTTCACCGGACTCGACGCGCAGGTTCGGCAGATGCGTCGTGGATTCCTCGATCATCGCGATGCGCTCGTCGAGGCTGAACATGCCCTTCTTGTTCGGGTTGACGAGCACGGCGATCACGACCTCGTCGAACTGGGCGGAGGCACGTTCGAAAACGTCGATATGGCCCAGGGTCACCGGGTCAAAGGATCCCGGGCATACCGCGCCGCTCATGGGTGACGACGCTAGCAGGGAGCCCCACTGCGGAACGGTCTCGACGCGGACCGCCTACGTCGAATGCTCCCCGTTCATGAGCATTGCCACGCCGACCCAGCCCCAGTAGACGCGGTGGTGAGCGATCAGCCCGTCACGGATCTCCATCACCTCGACGATGTCCATCTGGTCGCCGTCGGGCGCCTCCCGCGGATACTCCCAGATGACGCGGGAACCGTCTGCCAAGAATCCGGCACGGTAGCGGCGGCGCTTGGCGGGCTGGTGGGCGAAGACCTTGGACACGAAGTGCCGCAGGTCTTCTCGGCCGCGCACTACCCCCTGCTCGGTGCCGAGCAGATGGCAGACCAATGGACTCTCCAATGTCGCGTCGGGCTGATAGAGCGCTATTGCGGCGTCGATGTTCTTGGCCCCCAATGCGACGTCCCATGCGGCAAAGATGTGTTCGATCTGTTCGGTGGTCGGTTCAGCCATGGGGCCGACGGTAGGCCCGCAATGCTTTGGTCTGGACCTAAGTGTGATTGTGGAATGCTGGCGGCATGGCCGAACAGCCGGACACGGAGCGCGTTCTCGACCGTGATCTCGCGCCCATCGCATCCTTGATCGGCGACCCCACCCGCATCGCCATCCTCGCCGCGCTCGCCGAGGGCCAGGCGCTGCCGGCCGGTGAGCTTGCCCGCCGCGCGGGAGTGCATCCAGCCACCGCCACCGCTCATTTGCGCCAATTGGTCGAGGGCGACCTGGTTTCGGTGCGCGCACAGGGCAGGCACCGCTACCACGAGTTGGCCGGCCCACGGGTTGCGGCCGTCGTCGAGGCTTTGGCGCAGCTGGCGCCGGCTACGCCGGTGCGATCACTACGAACCGACCGTGCGGCCAAGACTCTTACCGAGGCCAGGACCTGTTACGACCACCTCGCCGGCCGGCGAGGAGTCGAACTACGCGACCGTCTGCTGGCCGTTGAGGCGTTGCAGATGGTCGACGACCGGGATCACCGGCTCACGCCGCGGGGATGTCGCCTATTGGAGGACTTGGGAATTGATCCGCGAGAACTGAGCGCGACGCGGCGGGTGTTCGCCCGGATCTGCGTGGACTGGACGCAGCGTCGGCCGCATCTGGCAGGCGTCCTGCCCGCGGTGCTTACGCGTCGATTCGTTGACCTCGGGTGGTTGACGCGGGGAACCGGCCGCAGCTTGCGCGTGGCGCGCGACTACGACCGACGGTTCGACGGCTGGCTGGGTGAATCGGGTTGATCCCGCAGCACTTCGGCGATCTCAAGCCGGGTGTCGCCGTAGCGTCGCGTCGGCCACGGCTGCCAACCCTGCGGCCACGTCAGCGACGGCCCTGACACGCCACGCTCGACGACGACGACCGTCCCGGCTGCCACCCATCCCCCATTGCCCAATGCAGCGAGCACGCCTTCGATTTCGGCCGCTGTCACTTCGTAGGGCGGGTCGGCCAGCACCAGATCGACTGGTTTATTCGTGCCGGCGGCCAGCACCGCGGCGACCGCGCCGCGTCGCACCGTCGCCCCGTGCACCCCGAGAGCGGCGACGTTTTCAGCGATGACGGATACCGCCCTGGCATCGGATTCGACAAACATCGCCGACGCCGCGCCGCGCGACAGCGCCTCGAGGCCCAATGCGCCGGATCCCGCGTACAGGTCAAGCACCGACAGATCGGTCAGGTCGATGCGCGCATCCAGCACGTTGAACAGCGATTCGCGCACTCTGTCGGTGGTCGGACGGGTTCCGCTGCGCGGCACGGCAATTCGCCGGCCACCGAGCGTGCCGGCGACGATCCGGCTCAGCTGACCACCGCCAGCAGGTCGCCACCTTCGACCTGTGCGGTGGTCGATACCGCAACGCGGCTGACCTTGCCCGCCTTCGGTGCGGTGATCGCGGCCTCCATCTTCATCGCTTCGATGGTGGCGATGGTCTGCCCGGCGTCGACCTGGTCGCCGACCTCGATACTGACGGTGACGACGCCGGCGAACGGCGCAGCGACGTGATCGGGGTTCGACCGATCGGCCTTCTCGGCCGCCGGTACCTCGCTGGCAATGCTGCGGTCACGCACGACCACAGGGCGAAGCTGGCCGTTGATGATGCACATCACCGTGCGCATGCCGCGTTCGTCGGGATCGGAGATCGCCTCCAGACCGATCAGCAGCTCGACTCCACGCTCGAGACGCACGCGGTGCTCTTCGCCGTGCCGCAGGCCATAGAAGAATTGGTTGGCGCTCAAACTCGAGGTGTCGCCGTACAGTTCGCGATGAGCCTCGAATTCCTTTGTCGGCCCGGGGAACAGCAACCGATTCAGTGCGGCCTGACGCTTGGGTCCCGACAATGCGAGCACCGCCTCATCCTCACTGCTGAGCTCGGCCTGGGGCTTGGCCGGTGGGCGGCCTGCAAGCGCCTTGCTGCGCAACGGTTCCGGCCAGCCACCCGGCGGGTCACCGAGCTCACCGCGAAGGAACCCGATCACCGAATCCGGGATGTCGAAACGTGCTGGGTCCGCGGCGAATTCGTCGGCGCTCACACCAGCACCTAACAGCGCCAACGCGAGGTCGCCGACCACCTTCGACGACGGTGTGACCTTCACCAGCCGGCCAAGCACGCGATCCGCGGCGGCGTAGTTCGCCTCGATCTCCTCGAAGCGGTCACCGAACCCCAGGGCGATCGCCTGCTGCCGCAGATTCGACAACTGCCCACCGGGGATCTCGTGGGTGTACACCCGACCGGTCGGGGCCGGCAGCCCAGATTCGAACGGCGCGTAGACCTTTCGCAGCGCCTCCCAGTACGGCTCGAGGTCGCACACCGCGGACAGGGAAAGTCCGGTGTCGTATTCGGTGTGCGCTGCCGCGGCCACGATCGAGGACAGTGCGGGCTGGCTGGTGGTGCCGGCCAGTGGCGCCGCGGCCCCGTCGACGGCATTGGCCCCGGCCTGCCAGGCCGCCAAATACGTCGCCAGCTGTCCGCCCGGGGTGTCGTGTGTGTGCACATGTACCGGCAGGTCGAACCGGCTGCGCAGCGCGCTGATCAACTGATGGGCCGCCTGCGGCCGCAGTAGACCGGCCATGTCCTTGATGGCCAGCACATGCGCGCCGGCGTCGACGATCTGCTCGGCGAGCTTGAGGTAATAGTCGAGCGTATACAGGTTTTCGCCTGGATCGGACAGATCTCCGGTGTAGCTCATCGCGACTTCGGCCACCGCCGTGCCGGTTTCGCGCACGGCGTCGATCGCGGGCCGCATCGACTCGACATTGTTCAGCGCGTCGAAGATGCGATAGATATCGATGCCCGTGGCGGTGGCTTCCTGCACGAACGCGTGTGTCACCGATTCCGGATACGGCGTGTAGCCCACGGTGTTTCGACCGCGCAACAGCATCTGCAGACAGATGTTGGGCACCGCCTCGCGAAGCGCAGCCAGCCGCTCCCACGGATCTTCTTTCAAGAACCGAAGCGCCACATCGTAAGTCGCTCCGCCCCAGCACTCGATGGAAAGCAACTGCGGGGTCATGCGGGCGATGTAGGGCGCGACCATCAGCAGCCCGGTGGTGCGCAGCCGGGTCGCCAGCAGCGACTGGTGCGCATCGCGGAACGTCGTATCGGTGACGCCGACGGACTTGTTCTCACGCAGCCAGCGGGCGAACCCTTCCGGCCCGATCTCGGTCAGCAGGTGTTTCGATCCGCGCGCCGGCATCGCGTCGAGGTCGATCGCCGGAAGCTTCTCGTGCGGATACACCGTCGACGGCCGGTCCCCGTGCGGCTTGTTGACCGTGACCTCGGCGAGGTAGTTGAGGATCTTGGTGCCGCGGTCCGCGGGCGTGCGAGCGGTCAGCAGGTGCGGGCGCTCGTCGATGAACGAGGTGTTCACCCGGCCCGCCCGGAAGTCTGGGTCGTCCACCACCGCCTGCAAGAACGGGATGTTCGTTGATACGCCGCGAATCCGGAACTCGGCAAGCGCTCGATTGGCCCGCGCGACTGCCGCATGGAAATCGCGCCCGCGGCAGGTCAGTTTGACCAGCATCGAGTCGAAATGGGCACCGATCTCCGCACCCAGATTGGTGCCACCGTCAAGCCGGATGCCTGCGCCGCCGGGTGAACGGTAGCCGGTGATGCGGCCGGTGTCGGGGCGGAAGCCGTTGGCGGGATCCTCGGTGGTGATTCGGCACTGCATAGCAGCTCCACGCACCGTCAACATGTCCTGGCTCAGCCCGAGATCGGCCAGCGTCTCCCCCGACGCGATCCGCAACTGGCTCGCCACTAGGTCGACATCGGTGATCTCCTCGGTGACGGTGTGCTCCACCTGAATTCGAGGGTTCATCTCGATGAACACGTGATGGCCGCGCTCGTCGAGCAGGAATTCGACAGTGCCCGCGCACGCGTAGTTGATCTGCCGCGCGAACGCCACCGCGTCCGCACAGATCCGCTGGCGCAGTTCCTCGGGCAGGTTGGGCGCCGGGGCCAGCTCGATGACCTTCTGATGGCGACGCTGCACGCTGCAGTCGCGTTCGAACAGGTGCATGACGTTGCCGCGGTTGTCGGCCAGGATCTGCACCTCGATGTGGCGCGGGTTGAGCACCGCCTGCTCGAGGTACACCGTCGGGTCGCCGAACGCCGACTCGGCCTCACGGCTGGCCGCCTCGATCGCCTCGGGCAGCGCGGCGGGGTCGGTGACCCGGCGCATGCCGCGGCCGCCGCCGCCGGAGACCGCCTTGACGAACACCGGGAATTCCATGTCGCCTGCGGCGGCGACCAACTCGTCGACTGACGCCGACGGCGCAGACGACCGCAATACCGGCAGACCCGCAGCGCGCGCGGCCTCGATCGCCCGTGACTTGTTGCCGGTCAGCTCCAGCACTTCGGCGCTCGGCCCGACGAACGTGATGCCCGCCGCGGCGCACGCGGCGGCCAGCTCGGGATTCTCCGACAGGAAGCCGTAACCCGGATAGACCGCGTCGGCGCCTGCGTGCTGTGCGACGCGGATGATCTCGTCGACCGACAGGTACGCCCGCACCGGGTGACCCTGTTCACCGATCTGATACGACTCGTCGGCCTTCAACCGGTGCAGAGAGTTGCGATCCTCATACGGATAGACCGCGACGGTGGCAATCCCCATCTCGTACGCAGCGCGGAACGCGCGAATCGCGATCTCCCCGCGATTGGCCACCAGCACCTTGGAAATCACGCGCTACCTTAACTCCCGCCCCAACGCCCGCCGAATTCTTGGCGTCTAGATGAGCGTGGACCAGTAGTCCCAGAACCGCACGAGGATCAGCAGAATCACGGCCGTGAACCACAGCGCCACCAGCGACCACCGCCACGTGTAGAGCACACGCACGACGGCATTTCCGGCGGCCGGCTGCACCGCGATGGAGGTGACCACGACCAGCAACGGAATCGTCACCGCCCAGACCACCATGCAGTACGGGCACAGCGCGCCGATCCGGTACAGGCTCTGGAAGATCAGCCAATGGATGAAGGCAACGCCCAGCAGCGTGCCCGTGGCCAGGCCGGCCCAGTACCACCGCGGCAGCCGGACATTCGCCACCGCGAGCACTCCCGTCACCACGACGACGCTGAACGCGACGATGCCGATCAGCGGGTTGGGAAATCCGAAGACGGATGCCTGCGGGGTGATCATCACCGAGCCGCACGACAGCACCGGGTTGATGCTGCAGGACGGCACGTAGGCCGGGTTGATCAGGAGCTCGATCTTCTCGATCGTCAGCGTCAGCGCCGCCGCAAGGCCCGCCACCCCGGCGATCAGGATCCATACCGCGCTCGCCCGACGAATCGGCGCACCCGCCGACTCATCCACCGGTTCGGCCGGATGGACGTCGCTGGGCGCGGTCACCGTCATCGCGTCGGAGTCGGTGTCGGCATTGCCGGCGCAGGCGCTGGTGCCGGTTCGGCTACCGGCGGAAGCGCCGCCGGCGTCGGGTTCGGCGCAGGCGGTGCGGCCTGCAGGCCCGGCACGTCGCCGACGATCTCTTTGATCTTGGCGACCAGCGCGTCGGGCGTGCTGTATTGGTAATCCTGGCCGTTGATCTTGATCGTCGGCGTCGCCTGGATCCCCGTCGCTTGCGCGAGGCCCTGGACCATTTTGGTGTAGCGGCCGCTGTTGATGCAGTCGGGCACCTTGCCGGCTACACCGGCCTGACGAGCAACTTCAATCAGCCGTGTGTTGTCCGGGAAGGAACCTCCGGTCTCACTCGGCTGCTGAGCGTAGAGCGCGGCATGGAAGCGCCGGAACGCGTCGATGTTCTCGTCGGCCACGCAGTACGCCGCATTGGCAGCGCGAGACGAATAGCCATCGCCCTGGCGATCCAGGATGGCGACCATGTAGTAGTCGGCGGCCACCACTCCGCTGTCGATGAGCTTGCTCACCGTCGGGCCGAAGTTCTTCTCGAAGTCACCGCAGTGCGGGCAGAGGAAGTCCTCGTACATCGACAGCACGACCTTCGGGTCGGAGCTGCCTTCCTTCTTGATGACGTTGCTCGAGGCGACGTGGATGGACTTGATCTCGCCTGACTGCGGCTTCTTGTTCGACATGATGTAGAACACCAGTCCGACGGCGAAGATGACCACGATCAGCGTCAGCCCGATCCGGATTATCAGATTGCGCTTGCGGTCGGCTGCCTTGAGGTCGTAGCTGGGTTGTCGTTTGGGTTTGGTGGCCACGGCGTTAAGCGTACCGGCGGCGTTTCTACGACTTCTCAGGCGCGGGCGAGGTGTGCCCGCATCGCCGAAATGATCTCTTGCACGGCCGTGGCGCTGCCACCGCCGAGCGGGAACAAGTTGGCGAAGCCGTGGATCAGCGAGCCGTATTCGCGGTGGTCGACCGCGACACCCGCGTCCCGCATGGCCTGCGCGTACTGGTTGCCTTCGTCGCGCAGCGGGTCGAATCCGGCGGTGAGCACCATCGCGGGCGGCAGTTTCGAAAAGTCGTCGGCGAGCAGCGGCGACACCCGTGGATCGGATGCGTCGACGTCGGCGCCGCCGAGGTAGTGGTTCGTGAACCAGTTCATATCGCGTTTGGTGAGGAAGTAGCCGTCTGCGAACAACGTCTGCGACCGCGTGTCATGAAGGTAGTTGGTCACCGGATACAGCAGCAGCTGCAGCACAGGCAGCCGGATCGCCTCGTTGCGGGCGCGCTGGGACACAAGTGCAGCGAGGTTGCCGCCTGCGCTGTCGCCGCCGACCGCGACCCGGTCCGGGTCGGCCCCCAGCTCTCTCGCGTGCTCGAGTGCCCACTGGTAAGCCGCGAACGCGTCTTCTGATCCGGCTGGTGCTTTGTGCTCGGGTGCCAGCCGGTAGTCCACCGACAGCACATGGACACCGCCTTCACGGCAGAACTTTCGGCACACGTCGTCGTGGGTGTCGAGGTCGCCGACGACCTGGCCGCCACCGTGATAGAAGACCAGCATCGGAGCCGCGCTTGCACCGGGCCTGTAGTGGCGTGCCCGGATGGGGCCGGCGGGGCCGGGGATCGATAGATTTGTCACGCGATCGACGGCGATGTCCTGTTTGAAGCTGGCGGACACGATTCGCAGCTGTGATCGCGACGCTGCAACGTCGTCGCTGGAGACCAGCCCGCCGAGTCCAGAGGCGTGCTGGGCGGCGAGCATCAGCTGCAGTGTGGTGTCGAGGGTGTTGCCGTCGACGGTGACGGACCTGCCCAAGAGCAGCGCCCGCTTGAGGACGTCCGGTATCCGCGGCAGCGCCCGCATCGTGATGCCCGCCGCGGCGTTGACGATGGCGTCTTTGCCGCGGCTCTCACCGCGTGGCGCCGGGTCGGCCCCTGGCGCGGGCGGGCCGACCGGTGGTGCCTGGCCTGGCAGACTCTGAGTCATGGCAGCTCCCTTGGTCACGCTTAATGACGGTAATTCGATGCCTCAGGTCGGACTCGGCGTTTGGCAGACGCCGCCGGAAGACACCGAGCGTGCGGTGGCGACCGCGCTGGACGCCGGCTACCGGCACATAGACACGGCCGCAGGGTACTTCAATGAGCGCGAGGTGGGTAAGGCCATCAAGAACGCAGCGGCATCCGGTCTGCCGCGCGGAGACGTATTCGTCACGACCAAGTTGTGGAACGCCGACCAGGGTTACGACAGCACGCTGGCGGCGTTCGACGCGAGCATGGATCGCCTCGGCTTCTCTGGGTCGGACGAATACCTCGACCTGTACCTCATTCATTGGCCGATGCCGGCGAAGAACTTGTTCGTCGAGACGTTCAAGGCGTTTGCGCACCTACGCGATCAGGGACGAATCCGCTCGATCGGCGTCAGCAATTTCGAACCCGAACACTTGCGAATCCTGGTGGACGCCACGGGAATTGTGCCTGCCGTCAACCAAATCGAGTTGCACCCGCTCCTGCAGCAGCAGGAATTGCGGGAAACCCACGCTCAGTTGGGCATCGCCACCGAGGCGTGGAGCCCGCTGGGCCAGGGATCATTGCTGACGAACCCGTCGGTGACCGCCGTCGCGGAGGCACACGGAAAAACCGCTGCACAGGTACTGATTAGGTGGCATATCCAGCTCGGCAATATAGTCATCCCGAAGTCGGTGACCCCCGAGCGAATTGTGAGTAACTTCGACGTGTTCGATTTCGAGCTGAGCGAGAAGGACATGGCGTCCATCTCGGCCCTTGGCGACGGAACGCGACTGGGTCCCGATCCACGAACATTCAATTTCACAGGGTAGGTGACATGACGTCCGCGGCTTCGATTCCCACCGTCACTCTCAACGATGGCCACACGATGCCGGTGATCGGCCTCGGCGTCGGCGAGTTGTCGGACTCCGAGACCGAGCAGGCCGTATCGGCGGCCCTGGAAGCGGGGTACCGACTGATCGACACCGCCGCCGCCTACGGCAATGAGGAAGCGGTCGGCCGGGCGATCGCCTCGGCTGGCGTGCCCCGCGAGGAGTTGTTCGTCACCACCAAGCTGGCCACCCACGACCAGGGCTTCCAAGCGTCACAGGACGCCTGCAAGGCGAGCTTGGAGCGGCTCGGCATGGACTACGTCGACCTCTACCTCATTCATTGGCCGGCCGGTGAGCGCGGCGCGTACGTCGACAGCTGGGGCGGGCTGATGAAAGAAAAGGAGGCGGGGCGTGCCCGGTCGATCGGCGTGGCCAACTTTCATGCCGAGCATCTGGCGAACGTCATCGAACTGTCGTTTTTCACGCCCGCGGTCAATCAGATCGAATTGCATCCGCTGCTCAACCAGGCTGAGCTGCGCGCGGTCAACGCCCAGTACGACGTTGTCACCGAGGCATACGGCCCGCTCGGCGTCGGCAAGCTGCTCGACAACCCGACGATCGCCGCCGTCGCGCAGGCGCACGGCAAGACGCCGGCACAGGCGTTGATCCGCTGGAGCATCCAGCTCGGCAACGTGGTCATCCCGCGGTCGTCGTCGCCGGAGCGGATCAAATCGAACCTCGACGTGTTCGACTTTGAGCTGTCCGCCGAGGAGATGGACACGCTCAACGGCCTGGACGACGGCACCCGCTTCCGGCCGGATCCGGACAACTACGAGGGCACTTAAGCGGTCGGGCAGGTCGCGGCCGCGTCGCGCAGCGCTGTAGCCGACGGCGCGTCGATCGGCAGCGCATAGCCGCGGAGCACCGCGATGAATTGCATCGCGTACTGACATCGGAATGCCGTGTTGGGCGGCATCCACGTCGCCGGTTCCTGATCACCCTTGTCCTGATTGGCCTGACCCGCGACCGCGAGCAGGTTCGCGGGATCGTTGGCGAACCGCAGCCGCAAGTCGTCGGTCCAATATCGGGCGCCAAGATCCCATGCGAGAGCCAACGGCACGATGTGGTCGATCTGCACCGACGCCCCGACCTGGTTGCCGCGGACGAACGCCACCGTCGCGTTCGTGTACGGGTCGTGCAGTGTGCCGGTGGCAACGGCATTGGGACACCGCTTGATTGACACGTAGGTCTTCTCGATCAGGTCGCGGTCGAGAATGTCGTTGCGGGTGTCGCAGCCGTTGTGCCCGCCAGGCGCGGGATTGTCGTCGGTCCACGTCTCACCGAAGGCGTCACGGTGATAGTCGTGGCCCCGGATGCGCACCGGGACTTCGGGGATACCCGCCAGCACGTCGACTCCCGGTGCAACAGTGGGGATATCGGCCTGGGCGACGAACCGCGCCGCTTGATCCCCCGATGAGGCGGTGACCTGAACCGCCACCACCACGGCCAGCACCGCGCCGATGATCAGCCAGAGGAGCCGGTTGCGGTTCACGCCTTGTCCAGGTACTCGACGCGATCTGTGTCGGTGAACTGCGCTGCCAGAACAGCCATTCCGGAATGGGCAGGGTCTTTCTCGTAGAGCGCTTCGCAGAACTGACGGGCGGCCAGGATGATCTCTAGATGCTGCGACAGCGACAGGAACCGGAGCGTGATGGGCCGGCCGGACTGGCTGAGCCCCAATACATCTCCCTCTTTGCGCTCCTCGAGGTCGAGGTCGGCGAGTTTGAAGCCGTCCAGCGTGCCGGCGACGGCCTTGAGCCGCTGCCCCGCCTTGGATCCCTCTGGCAGCTGGGTGGCAAGCAGGCACAGGCTGGGATGCTGGCCGCGGCCGATGCGTCCCCGAAGCTGGTGCAGCTGGCTGATGCCGAACCGGTCGGCGTCGACGACGACCATCACCGTCGCGTTGGGAACATCGACACCGACTTCAATGACTGTCGTGCACACCAGCACATCGATCTGGCTTTCACGGAACGCCGCCATCGCGGCATCCTTCTCGTCGCTGGGTAGCCGGCCGTGCATCAAGCCCAGACGCAGCCCGGAAAGCGGACCGCGACGCAGCTGTTCGAACAGATTCACCACCGTTGTGGGCGGCGGCCCCTGCTCTTTCTTGGCAGGTTTGTCGGTCTCATCGATGCGCGATGCCACGACGTACGCCTGGCGGCCTGCACCGACTTCTTCGACGATGCGCTGCCATGCCCGCTGGAGCCATGCCGGCTTTTCCTTGACGAAGACTGCGTTGGTGGCGATGGGCTGGCGACCGCGGGGCAGTTCGCGCAGCGTCGACGTTTCGAGGTCGCCATAGACGGTCAGTGCGACCGTGCGCGGAATGGGCGTCGCCGTCATCACCAGTAGGTGCGGTGTCAGCCCTTCGGGCGCCTTGGCGCGCAACTGATCTCGTTGCTCCACCCCGAATCGGTGTTGTTCGTCGACGACGACCATGCCGAGTTTGTGGAACTCAACGGCCTCCTGCAACAGCGCGTGTGTGCCGATGACGATGCCCGCTTCTCCTGAGGCGACCTCGTCGCGGACTTCCCGCTTCTGTTGCGCAGACATCGATCCGGTGAGCAGCGCTATGCGCGTCGCCTTTTCGGCTCCTCCGAGCTGACCGGCCATTGCCAGCGGGCCGAGCACGTCGCGAATGGACCGGGCATGTTGGGCGGCAAGAACTTCCGTCGGCGCCAGCAGCGCGCATTGGTATCCGGCATCGACCATCTGCAGCATCGCCAGCACCGACACGATGGTCTTGCCGGAGCCGACCTCACCCTGCAGCATGCGGTTCATCGGGCGGGCGGCGGCGAGTTCGGCCGAGATTACCTCGAGCACTTCCTTTTGGCCGTCGGTCAATTCGAACGGCAACTGATCGCGCATCGCGCGCAAGAGGCCGTCGTTTTCGGGCTGTGCGACCGGTCCGGATTCACTCAGTTCGCTGTACCGCCGACTCACCAATGCCCACTGCAGCCCGATCGCCTCGTCAAACGTCAGCCGGCCGCGGGCGCGGTCACGTTCGACGGCGTTCTCAGCGAGATGAATCGCTCGCAGCGCTTCGTCTTCCGACATCAAATTGTGTTGGCGCAGAAAAGATTCCGGCAGCGGATCATCGATGGGATCGAGCACGTCGAGTACCTGACGCACACACGCGTAGATGTCCCAGCTCTGCACTTTCTTGTTGGCCGGATAGATCGGGAAGAAGTCCCGTTCGAAGACGGACAGCAGCTCATCACCGGTCGCATCCGATGCCGCAGCGATGGTCTTCAGCGATTTGGTGCCGAATTGCCTGCCACTCGGCGACTCGAGCACGAGGAACGCCGGATGGGTCAATTGCATTGTGCCCTTGAAGTATCCGACCTCCCCGGACAGCATCAGGCGGGTATCCGGGACCAGTCCCTTCTTGAGATACTTCGCGTTGAAGAAGGTGGCCGTCACCTTGGGCCGCCGATCACGGAGCGTCACAACAAGGTACTCACGCTTTGGCGGCCTGTTCGTCCACTTGACTTCTGCCTTCGAGATGACATCGACGAATGTGACGTGTTCGCCTTCTTCGACCTCCTCGCCCTCACCGAGCACCGTCATCCCGTCGCTGTACTTGCGCGGGTAGTGGCGCAGCAGATCGTTGACGGTGCGGATACCGAAGTGTTCTTCGAGCGGGCCCGCCGCCTTCTTGCCGATGACGTAATCAAGCCGGTCGGTTAACACGGCCACGGCTACTCGACCCCGATCAACAGCGCGTCGCCGCGATGGTCGGTGTGGTACGTCACCAGCTCGGCGCCCAAGTGCTCGCGATGGACATACTCCTGCAACGCTTCTCCGACGCCGCTGTCGACACCCGCACCCATGAGCACGGTCACCAGCTCACCGCCCGAGGCAAGGAAGAGTTCGATCAGGCCGGCCGCGGCGGCGGTGACGTTCTCGCCGACGATCAGTACCTCGTCGCCCGAGATGCCTAATCCGTCACCGGGTTTACAGGTGCCCGCCCATGTCAGCGCCTCTTCCGTCGCGACTCGCACCGAGCCGTGGCGGGCGGCCGCTGCGGCGCGCGCCATGGTGTAGCCGTCGTCGACGGCCTGCCGGTTTGCATCGTGAACCGCGAGCGCCGCCAGCCCTTGCACCATCGACGCGACGGGTACCGGCACCACGTCGATGCCCCACCCGATCGCAGCGGTACACGCGGCGACGAGTTCTTCTGCTGCGACATACCCGTTGGGCAACACCATGATCTGACCGGCGCCCGCGTTGACCAGTGCGTGCAGTAGTTGCTTGGCACTCACCGGCGCGTCGCCGTCGGGCCGCAGCACGTGAGCGCCCTCGCCGGCGAACAGTTCTTCTGCGCCGTCGCCGTCGACCACTGCGAGCACAGCCCGTTCGCGGCCCCAGCCACCCGCCGGGCGGGACCCCGCCGAACCGGTCAGCGAGGTGATCTGGATACGGCTCGGCGTGCCAACCGCCAAGGCCGCTTCGACGGCGCCCCCGGCGTCGTCGGCGTGCACATGCACCGAGTAGTGGCCTGCTCCGCCGTCAGAGGCGGCGATCGCCACCGATTCACCGAGATGGTCAAGCCGCTCGCGGAGCTTTTCGACACCGTCCGCGTCGCAATCGCTCAGCAGGTACATCACCTCGAACTTCGGCACCGCCGACGTGCTCTGCGAAACCTCTACCTGCGGCGGCGACGGCTGATACTCACCACGGCGCGGCGCCCGGCCGGTGAGCGTTGCACCCATCGCGTCCAGCAGTACCAGCAGGCCCCGGCCTCCGGCGTCCACCACGCCGGCGTCGGCGAGCACGTCGAGCTGATCGGTGGTCTTGTCGAGGGCGACGGCCGCGGCATCGGCCGCCGAGACCACCACGTCGGCGAGTGCGGCACCGTCGGAGGCGGCGTGTTCGGCCGCGCCGGCCGCATCCTGCAGCACCGAGACAATGGTCCCCGGCACGTTCTCGCCCATCGACGTGACGACCAGACCGACGGCATGGCGCAGGGCAGCGCCGAAGATGGCGCCGTCGATGTCGGCCAATGCCCCGTCGCGGTCAGCTGCCGCGGCTGCGGCGACGTCAGCAAGCCCGCGCAAGATCTGCGACAGGATGACGCCGGAGTTGCCCCTGGCTCCGTGCAACGCACCGGTGGCGAGGGCGGCGGCTACCTCCACCACGTCGTCGCTGTCGGATTTCGCGTCGGCGTGCGCCCACGCCGAACGCATGGTGAACAGCATGTTTGTACCGGTGTCGGCGTCGGCGACCGGGAACACATTGAGCCGGTTTATCTCGTCGGTGTGCGAAATGAGATCGCCGACAGCAGCGTGAGCCCAGTCCCGCAAGCCGGAGGCATCGAGCCGCCGAGCCGACATCCCCACCTCCAAGCCTCAAGGCGCCGTGGGCGCCAGCCTATCCAGTGCCCCAGACATCGCTGGTCACAACGTCCGCCCTTGTGGACCCGCATTTTGGCGATCCCCTGCGCGGCCGGTATCCTGGTCAGGTTGTCGGGTCGACCCGTCGCCGGAATGCGGTGAAACGAACCCAGACCCCCAAGTACTGATCCGAGGAGTTCTACATATGGCTGCCGTGTGCGATATCTGCGGGAAGGGCCCCGGCTTCGGCAAGTCGGTGTCACACTCCCATCGCCGGACCAGCCGTCGGTGGAACCCCAACATCCAGACCGTGCGCGCCGTGACCCGTCCCGGCGGAAACAAGAAGCGCATCAACGTCTGCACGTCCTGCATCAAGGCCGGCAAGGTCTCGCGGGGCTGACCGCGTTTATCTGTGCAGTCGCCGGGTAACTACCGGCGACATGACTGCGCGCGGCGTGGACTCCCTGGATTAGCCGTCGGCGCCGGGGCTGCCGTTGGTGCCCGGGGTTTCGCTTCCCGTTGTGCTCGTAGCGGGTCCGCCGAGTCCTCCCGGGCCTCCGGGAGCGCCCTTACCGCCGTGTCCGCCGGTGCCGCCGTCGCCGCCGAAAGCGCTGCCCGAGGTGTCAAAGGCGCCACCGCCATCACCACCTGAGCCGCCCGTCTTGCCGGCGCCACTCGCGCCGCCCGTGCCGCCCTTGCCTGCCACCGCTGCCCCGGATCCGCTGCCCGCTGCGCCGCCATCGCCGCCGCTGCCGCCGCTTCCCTGGGCACCACCAGTGCCGCCCAAGCCGCCGCCGCCGCCGAACGCATTGCCGGTCGTGCTGTTGCCGGAGACGCCATCGCCACCTGCGCCGCCGTTTCCGCTGCCCTGACCACTGCCGCCGTCACCGCCGCTGCCACCCAAACCCTGGCCCGACGTGCTGATCCCTATCCCACCACGGCCTCCCTCACCGCCGTCGCCGGAGATCGTCGCACTGCCTCCCGCGCCGCCGTGGCCGCCAAAAGCGTTGCCGCTCTTACTCAGGCCCTCGCCTCCCGTCCCACCGACGCCTCCGCTTCCAAGCTGCCCGTCGCCACCGTCACCGCCGCTCCCGCCCTGCGCCTCGCCGTTCGTGCTGCCGCCCAGCCCGCCGGAGCCGCCGATACCGCCCACGCCACCCAACGGTCCGGCCTCGCCCCCCTGGCCCCCCGCGCCGCCACGGCCGATACCGTCGACGCTCACACCTTGGCCGCCGTCACCGCCGGCGCCGCCGTTACCGAAGAGCAGGCCACCCGCACCGCCCTCGCCGCCCCTGCGCCCGCTCGCGTCCGCAGTGGTCTCCTGATCATCGCCACCACGGCCACCGGCTCCGCCGTCGCCGATGAGACCCGCATGCCCGCCATTGCCGCCGACCTGACCGGGCGCTCCGTCGCCTCCCTTGCCGCCGTTACCGAAGAAGAAGCCACCGTTGCCGCCGTCCTGACCGGGCCCTCCGTCGGCACCGTTGCCGATGAGAATGCCGCCGTTCTGGCCCGGCAGTACGCCGTCACCGATCAGCAGCCCGCCTGGTCCGAAGAGCCCGAGAAACGCCGTCGATCCCCCGAGGGGCACCAGCGGAGTCAGGTCCGGCGCGAAGGTCGACGGTTTCGCGAACGACGTCGTGACAGGTGTCGAGAGCCCAGCCGGCGCGAAGAACAGGCTCGGATTGGAAACGATTGCACCGCTTCCGCTTCCGCGCGACGGAAGTGCGGCGTCGCCGACGACGGGCGCAGCTGTGTCTGCATCGACCGGTCCGCCCGCAGCGGTTACGCCGAATTGCGACAGCGTCGCCGCGAAGAGTCTGTTCGGGGTGACGGCAGTAGCCAACACCGGATCGCCGATTGTGACGGCACGCGGCTGCGGCGCCGGCGCTGGCATCGGCTCGGTGCGTCCTTGTGAAGCCGCAGCCCCCGCTGCGACGAGCACACCCGTAGCGAGTGCGGCGGTGATCATTGTCCGCTGAGTTGCCATGGCCATGGTTGTGCCCCTTTCTCCCGCGAGCATGCAGGCGTGCATGGAGCTACCTTCGAACTTCTTGCAGCTGCTGATCCGCGCACGCCAGGCTCTGAATGGGCAAACACTACGGGGCACCTGGTGTCAGCGTCTTTCCCTCGTTTCAGTGAATGAAACGGCGGTCGGACCGCTATCGGCGCAGCGGCCCGCGGTCTGCGGCAATGGCGTCGAACGCGCGAAGCAACGCGCGCAGCAACTCACGGGAATTCGCCCGACCGACGTCCAGCGTGACGCCGATGACGGCGAGTTTGTCGGTGTCGCTGGGCAGCACCGCCGCAGCGCAACTCCAGCCAGGGGTGCTCTGTTCGGATTCCATGTCGTAACCGTCCCGGCGCACCCGATGCAGGGTGGCTGACAATTCGTTGAGGTGACGCATGGAGTTGGGTGTCGCAGGCGCCATCCCGCGGCGGGCGACGCGTTCGAACAGGTCGGGCCGATACGCCAACGCCAGATGACCCCCGGCGGTGTTCATCAACATCGCCTGAGTGCCTGGCTCAGGCCAGATGGGCCGCGCCTTGGTCGCAAATCCTTTGTCGCACACCATCACAACGGGTTGCACCTTGTCCAACTCGTGTCCGGCCGTCAACCACGCGACACCACCGTAAGCGGCGTGCAACTCTTCGAGAACGGGTATATAGCGCTCGAAATCCCTTTGCAATGACGCGGTTTCACCAAGACGGCTCAGCGCCGGCCCGAGCGCATACCCGCGACCGGAGCGCTTGAGCAGTTCGCGCGCCACAAGCTGGTTAGCGATGCGATGAGCAGTCGGCTTGGGAATTCGCGTGACGCTTGCCAATTCGGCCAGCGCGATAGGCGGGCCGTGTGCAGCGACTGCCTCGATGAGCGCCAGGGCACGGCCGACCATGGTGTGGTCGTCGATAACAACCTCACCTGCCACGTCGGTCCAATCCCCCGCTGAGGCGACGCATCGATTCGGTAGTTGAATCGTGCAAAACTCATTCTGACAGAAAGCCTGTGGAGTTCGCTCAGTTTGATGTCAGCAACAGTTGAGGATCTGATTTCTGTGAAAATGCTTGGAACTCACTGAAAGCCAGCGAATTGACGCGCACTTTCAACTCGTGTCGGAGTCGATGCTAATCATTTTGCGGTCGGACGTATTACAGTCGTGGGCCGCCGACAATCCGTCAGTACCCCATATGGGGAGGTGACGGGGCGTTGGTCGTGGTGGATGTCGTCGGCGTCGTCGTCATTGTCGAGTCCGAGAATGACGGCCCACCCTCGCTCGGCACGGTATAGACCACGATTCCCGCGGCAACAACAGCGAGCAAGCTTGCTACTAATAAATGGCGCATGTGGATCAGGCCCCTTCCGGTGCGCAATCGCGCACCCACCTTGAGTACGGTGCGCAACGCCGGTACGTTCACACGCCCAGCGGCGACTCTGGGGCGGCTTCTAACTGCCTACCTGCGGTAGGCCCAGCTCGATTCGGGAAGGCTAGGGCAGGCGCCAGTCGATCGGGTCGGCGCCCATCTTCTCCAACAGTTCATTGGCACGGCTGAACGGCCGCGAACCGAAGAAGCCGCGAGACGCCGACAGCGGCGAGGGATGCGGCGATTCGATCGCTACGCAGTCGCCTCCCTCCAGCCACGGCTTCAGCGTCGAGGCGTCGCGGCCCCACAACACCGCGACCAACGGCTGCTCACGGGCCACCAACGCGCGGATCGCGCATTCTGTTACCGCTTCCCAGCCCTTGCCCCGATGAGACGCCGGATTGCCGGGCCGCACGGTGAGCACCCTGTTGAGCAGCATCACGCCCTTTTCGGCCCACGGCGTGAGGTCGCCGGTCGTTGGCGGCGGAAAATCCAGGTCCTTGCAGTACTCGGTGAAGATGTTGTCCAGGCTGCGGGGCAACGGCCGCACGTCGGGAGCCACCGAGAAGCTCAGGCCCACGGCATGCCCCGGTGTCGGGTATGGGTCCTGGCCGACGATCAGTACGCGGACCCGTTCAAATGGAAAGGTGAAGGCGCGCAAAACATTCGGACCGGCAGGCAGGTATCGGTGACCCGCCGCGAGCTCTGTCCGCAGAAACTCGCCCAGCTGGGCGACTTGAGGCTCGACAGGCTGCAACGCGCGAGCCCACCCGTCTTCGACGAGTTCGTGTAAGGGGCGTGCTGTCACGAACCATCAACCTATCGTTAGAAGGACTGCCAACCTGGATCCCCCCGCCACGTGTCGCCGTCGACAAGGACTCGCGGCGGCCCTTCGATTACGCGACCGATCATGCGCCAACCGTCGGGCGGCGAGCCGGGGAACGCCGCGACCAGCGCATGGTCTTCACCACCGCCGAGCACCCACGCCCAGGGATCCACTCCTGCGGCGGCTGCCGCGCCGGCAAGGGCGTCGCGATCAGGGGCCAGGCCGGCCGTGGACAGATCCACACCCACGCCGGACGCCTCGGCGATGTGGCCGAGGTCCGCGAGCAACCCATCGGACACATCTGTCATCGCGCTCGCACCGCCGTCGGCCGCCACCCGGCCTTGCCCGTACGGCGGCTCGGGGACGAGGTGCCGACGACGCAAATCGTCGAAGTCGCTAATACCCTTGTCCCACAACGTATATCCGGCAGCCGAGCGGCCTAGATCCCCGATGACCGCGACGGTGTCGCCGGCTCTGGCGCCGCTGCGGCGCACCGGTTCACGGCCGTCCAATTCGCCGAGCACGGTCACCGAAATCACCCACTGCGGCGCGCTGACCAGATCGCCGCCCACGATCCCGGCACCGAGCAGGCGCGCCTCGTGCCACATGCCGTCGGCCAGCTCGAGCGCTTGCGCCGTCGGCGTGTCGCCCGGCGCGCCGAACGCGACGACGAATGCCGTCGCCCGCGCTCCCATCGCCTCGATATCGGCGGCGTTCTGCGCGATGGCCTTGCGGCCGACATCGTGTGGCGTCGACCAGTCAAGGCGAAAGTGATGGTCGGCGACCAGCATGTCCGTCGACACCACAGTCTTGCCGTCACCGGTTCGAACCACGGCGGCGTCGTCGCCGGGGCCAAGCGCCACGGTCGCCGGCTGGTCGCGGCCGGCCACCAGCCGGTCGATGACGGCGAACTCACCCAGTCCCGCCAGCGTGTCGGCGGGCTCGTCGGTTGCCATGCCGCCCCTTTCGTGGCCTGAACGCCGCCGGGACCTGCGGTACGTTTGGTCCCTGCGGCGTGGAGTCTATGCAGCCAGATGGAGGGGATTACGGGTGGTCGAGGCTTTCATGCTGATCCAGACGGAGGTGGGCCGCGCCGAGGTCGTCGCCAAACAGCTCGCCGCCCTGCCCGGCGTGTTGTCGTCGGAGTATGTGACCGGCCCGTACGACGTGGTCGTCCGCATCGGCGCAGACAACCTTGACGCGCTGCAGGCCGACGTCGTCCCGAGCGTGCAGCAGGTCACCGGCATCACCCGCACCCTGACCTGCCCGATCGCCAATGGGGTGCGGCCTTAGAGTTTGGGCGTGGATGCCGAGACTCGCGACGGGCCGCCGCGGGCACTGCTCATCGCTGCTCTGCTAGTTGCCGCAGGGGCGATCATCGGGATCCTCGTTGTCGCCGCGCTGCGGCAGTCCAAGCCCGACCAGCAGCCGGTCGCCATCGCGTCGGTGCCCGCCCCCAAAGCGGAGAGTGCCGAATGCCGCGCTCTGCTGGGTGCACTGCCGGATCGGCTCGGTGATTACCGACGCGCCCCGGCTGCCGACCCGGCACCGGCAGGGGCCGCCGCCTGGAAAGCCGACGGTGAGCCCGTCGTTCTGCGTTGCGGCCTGGACCGGCCCGCCGAATTCGTCGTCGGATCCCCGCTGCAAGTCGTCGATGCCGTGCAGTGGTTCGAGCTTGCGGATCAGGGCCGCAGCACCTGGTTCGCCGTCGACCGGCCGGTGTACGTCGCGCTGACGCTACCCGAGGGATCCGGACCCACGCCGATTCAGGAGATCTCTGACGTCATCGCAAAGTCATTGCCGGCCAAGCCGATTGACCCCGCACCGGCGCGCTAATCGTGAGTGATTCTTGCCCGCCTGGGAGCGACAACTCAGCGACAAGCATCGCGGTGGGCGGGTTTGTCGCTCCAGAGTCGCTGCGAGGCGGGCACTTTGGACAGTCAGCCCGAAACGCGGCGCCCAGGCCCTAGCGCAGGCCGGTACCGCGATTGAGTGCAGTCTCGACCATGGTGGACAACAACGTCGAGTAGTCCACGCCGCTGGCCGCCCACATCCGGGGATACATCGAGATGGTGGTGAATCCCGGCATGGTGTTGATCTCGTTGACAACCGGTCCGTTCTCGGTCAGGAAGAAGTCGACGCGCGCTAGGCCCTGGCAGTCGATGGCCCGAAACGCGCGGATCGCCAGCTGGCGCACCGCATCTGCGGTGTCGTCGTCGATCTTCGCGGGCACGTCGAGCTCCGCGGCGTCTTCGAGGTACTTGGTCTGGAAGTCGTAGAACGCGTCTTCTTCGTGGCCCCGCACCCCTGCCACGCGGATCTCGCCGACGGTGCTCGCCTCGACCCGACCGTCGGGGAATTCCAATACGCCGCATTCCAATTCACGTCCGAGCACCGCCGCTTCGACGATGACCTTGGGGTCGTGTCGGCGCGCCAGCTCGATCGCGGCGGGCAGTTGATCCCACGCCGTCACGCGGCTGACGCCGATCGACGACCCGCCGCGTGCGGGCTTGACGAACACCGGAAGCCCGAGCCGCTCGCGATCCTCGAGTTCCACCGTCTCATCGCGGGGCCGCAGCACGACGTGGTCGCCGATCGGCAGGCCCGCCGCGACGAGCAGCTTCTTGGTGAACTCCTTGTCCATGCCTGCGGCGCTGGCCAGCACGCCCGCGCCGACGTAAGGCACTCCTGCCATTTCGAGGAGTCCCTGAATGGTGCCGTCCTCGCCGTACGGTCCGTGCAACACCGGGAACACCACGTCGACAGCGGCCAGCACCTCACCCGCCGGGTCGCCGAGCGACAGCAGCTCGCCGCCGCGATGCGGGTCGGCGGGCAAGGCCAGCTCGGTGCCGGATGCACCACTGACTTCCGGCAATCGGCCGTCGGTGATGGCCAAGGTGTCTGGCTGGGCATCGGTCAACACCCACGACCCGCCGGGGGTGATGCCGACGGCAACGACCTCGAAGCGCTCCGGATCCAGATTGCGCAAAATGCTTCCTGCGGAAACACACGAAATCGCGTGCTCGGAGCTGCGTCCGCCGTACACGACGGCGACGCGGACGCGACCGGCGGAGCCGGCCTGGCGGTCAGTCACAACCTAGAGAGGCTACCGCTCTGACGGAAAGCCGCACGACGCACGGCGGCGACCTGGCGTTTTAGTCCAGGGCCTGCTCGATATCGGCAATCAGGTCGTCCGTGTCCTCGATACCCAGTGAGATACGGGCGAACCCGTCGCTTACCGGATCGCCCCACCGGGCACGCCGGTCGACGGAGGTGTGGATGCCCCCAAAGCTGGTCGACGCGATGAGCAGGGCGCTGCGCTCGACGAGTGCGTGCACCGCGGCGGCGTCGTTCAGTTCCACCGCGACCAGTCCGCCGAACCGCTTCATCTGCAATGTGGCGACGGGATGTGACGGGTCGTCGGGCAGCCCCGGGTAGCGCACCGACCGCACCGCGGGATGGGCGCGCAGCATCACGGCCACCGACTGCGCGTTGTGGCACTGCCGCTCGAATCGCAGACCGGCACTGCCCAGACTGCGCAGCACCAGCCATGCCTCGAAAGCACCCAGGACGGGCCCGGCGAGTAGGCGATCCCGCTCCACCGCCGCCATCAATTCCTCGTGACTGCCCGCGACGTATCCGGCGACCAGATCGCTGTGGCCGGACAGCGCCTTGGTGGCGCTGGCCACCACCAGGTCGGCACCAAGGGACAACGGCTGCTGGCCAAGCGGCGTCGCGGTGGTGTTGTCCACCACGAGGGCGGCGCCGCGGCCGCGACAGGTCATCGCCAGTCGGTGCAGGTCGACCACGTCGAGCCCGGGATTGGTGGGAGTTTCGGCGAGCACCACATCGGCGTCGGAGGAAGCGGCGCAGATGTCGGCAGTGGTCGCCTCGACGACTGTGACTCCTTGCGGGGCAAGGTATTCCGCGGCATATCGGCGGACTTGGTAGTAACCGTCAGCGGGCACGACGAGCTTCGTGCCGGGTTTGGCGAGCACCCGCAGCACCGACGTGATCGCGGCCATACCCGATCCGAACGTCAACGCCTTTGCCGCGCCTTCGAGTTCGGCCAGCGCCGATTCCAACTGCCGCCACGTCGGATTCGAGCTGCGGCCGTAGCTGTCCAGTGGTTCCGATTCGTCGGGTGAGAGATGATACGTCGAAGCCGGCACGGGTGGCGGCGACACGGGTCGACCCGGAATGGCCTCCGAGCCAGCAGCTTTAACGCTGCGCGTGGAATCGCCGTACCGGCCGTCCATTCCTACTCCGATTTCGTGCTGCGCCCGAGTAGCAGTGCGACGGCCTCGTCGACCGACAAACCCTTGTGGCAGACCCGGTGTACGGCATCGGTGAGCGGCATTTCGACGTCGTAGCTTGACGCCAGCGCCAGCACTGACTCGCATGAGGACACACCTTCGGCGATGTGGCCACCCGCTGCGCGCAATGCCGAATCCATCGTGCCACCCCTGCCGAGCCGTTCGCCGAACGACCGGTTCCTCGAGTGCGGTGATGTGCACGTGGCCACCAGATCACCGACACCCGCCAGCCCCGACAGCGTTGCGGGCTTGGCGCCCAGCGCAATTCCGAGTCGCATGATCTCGGCCAGGCCGCGGGTGATGATCGCCGCAGCGGTGTTCTCCCCCAGTCCAACTCCCGCCGCCATGCCGCAGGCCAACGCGATCACGTTCTTGCATGCACCGCCGACTTCGGCGCCGATCACGTCGGCGTTGGTGTAGGGACGGAAGTAACCACACGCCAGTGCGCGCTGCAAGGTCACCGCCCGGCCGGAGTCGGTGCATGCGACGACGGTGGCTGCGGGCTGTTCCTCGACGATCTCACTCGCCAGGTTCGGTCCGGTGACGACCGCCACCCGCGACGGGTCGGCCCCGGTCACTTGGACGATCACCTGGCTCATTCGCAGCAGCGTCTCCAGCTCGATGCCCTTGGCCAGGCTCACCAGCGTCGCATCGTCACCGATCAGACCCGTCCACCGCTCGAGGTTGGCGCGCATCGTCTGCGACGGCACGGCGAGCAGAACAGTGCAGGCGCCATCGAGCGCCTCGCCCGCATCGCTGGTCGCCCGGATCGACTTGGGCAACTCCGCATCGAGGTATTGGCTGTTGCGATGTGTGTCGTTGATCTCGTCGGCCAGCTCCGGGCGGCGGGCCCACAGCGTCACGTTGTTGCCCACGTCTGCCAGGACCTTGGCCAGTGCCGTCCCCCACGCACCGGCCCCCATGACCGCCGCCTCCACCACGGCTTCACCTTAGCCCTGCGGCGAGAGCTGGCAGGATGGCGCTTATGAGCGGCACGAAGACCACCGGAGCCGCGAAGTCGGCGACATCGGGCTCAGCGGCCGCGCAGTCGGCGACATCGGGCTCAGCAGCCGCCGATGTGGGGCTGGTGATCGCCGTGAAACGGCTCGCCGCGGCCAAGACGAGGCTGGCGCCGGTCTTCTCGGCCGCCACCCGCGAAAGTGTGGTGCTGGCCATGCTGATCGACACCATCACCGCCGCGACGGCCGTTCCCGCATTGCATGCAGTCACGGTGGTCACGCCCGACGACGTCGCGGCCGACGCCGCCCGCCAGCTGGGTGCCCGCGTGCTGGTCGACCCGACGCCCGATGGCCATCGCAACCCGCTCAACAACGCCATCGCTGCAGCGGAAGCGGCAATACGCGAGGAGACACCGAATATCGTTGCGCTGCAGGGTGATCTACCTGCACTGCAACCGCGGGAGCTGTCGGAGGCGATCGGTGCCGCCCGCGGATACCAACGTAGCTTCGTCGGTGATCGGCATGGCACCGGAACATCGGCCCTGTTTGCGTTCGGCGTCGCACTCGACCCGCATTTCGGCCCTGATTCGGCCCAGCGCCATCGCCACTCCGGCGCGATCGAATTGACCGGCGCGTGGCCGGGGCTGCGCTGTGACATCGACACCCCCGATGACTTGCTGGTGGCGCGGCGGCTCGGCGTCGGCGCCGCGACTTCGCAGGCCATCGGCCATTCGAGATGAACAGATGACGTCGGGTTACCCGGTCTTGGTAGCAGGACAGCCGGTATATGAGGAATCATCAGAGAGGTGACCGAAGCCGAAGCTCAAATCCGACCAGACGAAAAAGAGTCGGACGTAACAGCCGTTCGGCCGCCGACACCCGACTCCACCGACTCGGCGCCCGAGGCGCCGCCCGCTGCGACGTCACCCGCCGTCGACAACGCCCTGCCAGAAGATCGCTACCTCAACCGCGAGCTGAGCTGGCTCGACTTCAATGCGCGCGTGCTCGCGCTGGCCGCCGATACCTCCCTGCCGCTGCTGGAACGCGCCAAGTTCTTGGCCATCTTCGCGTCGAATCTCGACGAGTTCTATATGGTGCGCGTCGCCGGGCTCAAGCGCCGTGACGAAATGGGACTGTCGGTGCGTTCGGCCGATGGCCTGTCACCACGCGAGCAGTTGCGCCGGATCAACGAGCGCACGCAACAGGTCGCCAGCCGGCATGCACACGTGTTCCTCGATTCGGTGCGTCCGGCGCTGGCCGACGAAGGCATCATCATCGTCACGTGGGGCGAACTGGACGACGCCGAACGCTCGCGGCTGTCGACCTATTTCCACGAGCAGGTGTTCCCGGTGTTGACGCCCCTTGCCGTCGACCCCGCACATCCGTTCCCGTTCGTGAGCGGGTTGAGCCTGAACCTGGCGATCACCGTCAAGCATCCCGACGACGGCGGCCAGCATTTCGCCCGAATCAAGGTGCCCGACAACGTCGACCGCTTCGTCGAACTCGCACGCCGCGAGAGCAGTTCGGACGTCGTGCGGTTCCTGCCGATGGAGGAGCTGATCGCGGCGTTCTTGCCGGTGCTGTTCCCCGGCCTGGAAATCGTCGAGCATCACGCGTTCCGGATCACCCGCAACGCCGACTTCGAGGTCGAAGAGGACCGCGACGAAGATCTGCTGCAGGCGCTCGAACGGGAATTGGCGCGGCGACGCTTCGGGTCCCCGGTGCGGCTGGAAGTCTCCGACGACATGACCGACAGCATGCTCGAGTTGCTGTTGCGTGAACTCGACGTCGCCCCCGGCGATGTCATCGAAGTGCCAGGGCTGCTCGATCTCTCATCGTTGTGGCAGATCTACGGCGTCGACCGCCCGGCCCTGAAGGATCCGCCGTTCGTGCCCGCGACGCCGCCTGCGTTCGGCGAACGGGAAACACCTAAGAGCATCTTCTCCACGCTGCGCGACGGCGATGTCCTCGTCCACCATCCCTACGATTCGTTCTCCACGACCGTGCAACGGTTCATCGAGCAGGCCGCCGCCGATCCCAACGTGCTGGCGATCAAGCAGACGCTCTACCGCACGTCCGGTGACTCGCCGATCGTCAATGCACTCATCGATGCTGCCGAGGCCGGCAAGCAGGTCGTCGCGCTCGTGGAGATCAAGGCACGCTTCGACGAACAGGCCAACATCAAATGGGCTCGTGCGTTGGAGCAGGCCGGCGTTCACGTGGTCTACGGCCTGATCGGGCTCAAGACGCACTGCAAGACGTGTTTGGTGGTACGCCGCGAGGGCTCGATGATCCGGCGCTACTGCCACATCGGCACCGGCAACTACAACCCGAAAACCGCGCGCCTCTATGAGGATGTCGGTCTGCTGACGGCCGCCCCCGACATCGGGGCCGACCTCACCGACCTGTTCAACTCGCTGACGGGCTACTCCCGCAAGGAGTCCTACCGGAACCTCCTCGTGGCGCCGTACGGCGTGCGCAGGGGCATCATCGAGCGCATCGAGCGCGAGATCGACGCGACCCGTGACGGCGGCGAAGGCCGGATCCGCCTGAAGGCGAACGCATTGGTCGACGAGCAGGTGATCGACGCGCTGTACCGGGCTTCACAAGCCGGGGTTCGCGTCGAGGTGGTGGTGCGCGGCATCTGCGCACTCAAGCCCGGCGCTTCCGGTTTCTCCGAGAACATCGTGGTGCGTTCGATTCTCGGCCGGTTCCTCGAGCACTCGCGAATTATTCATTTCAACGCCATCGACGAGTTCTGGATCGGCAGTGCCGACATGATGCATCGTAATCTCGACCGACGGGTCGAAGTCATGGCACAAGTGAAGGATCAGAGGCTGACCGCGCAACTGAACGACGTTTTCGAGTCGGCGATGGATCCCGCGACCCGCTGCTGGGAATTGGGCGCCGACGGTCACTGGACGGCGTTGCCGCACGCCGATCAGACCGTGCGCGATCATCAAGTGTCATTGATGGAACGCCACCGCCATCCGTGACGATGACGATGACGATGCGGGGTGACGAACGAGCCCCGAGGAGGAACGTCACCATAGACACGACGATGTCCATGCGCGGTGTGGCCCGTCGATGGGCCCCGACCACCTGCGGGAGTTGAGGTGCCGAAGGAGCTTTCGCCGGTCGCAGTCCCGGTGAGCAAGGCGATTCTCGCAGCCGGCGCGGTCCTGTGGCGGCCCAACGGTGACTCCGCCACGCCTGAAGTGGCGATCATCCACCGTCCGCGCTACGACGATTGGTCACTACCGAAGGGCAAGGTCGACCCCGGCGAGACCGAACCGGTGGCCGCTGTGCGCGAAGTTCACGAAGAGACCGGGTACACGTCGCACCTCGCCCGACGACTCGCCGCGGTCAGCTACCCGATCCCGCAGGGCAGGAAAAAAGTGCGGTACTGGGTCGCCCGCCAAGTCGACGGTGAGTTCTCACCGAACGCCGAAGTGGACGAGATCAAATGGCTGCCCGTCGCCGACGCGATGAAACAACTGGTCTACCCACACGATCGAAAAGTGTTGCGCCGCTTCGCTAAACAACCTGCCGATACCCAGACCGTGTTGATTGTGCGGCATGGTACGGCCGGCAGCAAATCGCGTTACAAGGGCGACGACCGAAAGCGTCCGCTGGACAAGCACGGCCGCGCACAGGCCGAGTCGCTCGTCGGTGTCTTGCTGGCGTTCGGCGCGCAAAAGCTGTACGCCGCCGACCGGGTGCGCTGCCGTCAGACACTCGAACCACTTGCCGAGGAACTGGGCGTGACCATCGATGACGAGCCGACGCTGACCGAGGAAGCGTATTCGGACAACCGCAAGGCCGCCCGCAATCGGGTGCTCGAAATCGCCGCCGCCGGCGGCACACCCGTGATCTGCACTCAGGGGAGAGTGATTCCCGACCTGATCGCGTGGTGGTGCGAGCGCGACGGCGTGCGACCTGACAAGTCGCGCAACCGCAAGGGCAGCACCTGGGTGATGTCGTTGTCCGACGGGCGGTTGATTGCCGCAGACCACATCGGCAGCCCGCTGGCCGTCAAGAAGTAGAGCCGACGCGTATTTCGTCAGGCACGTCGTGCATGACTGGGATGAATTTAAAGTCTTCGAGACTTATTGCGAAACGTGCGGCGCGCCATGGCCGCCGAGACCAAGCTTGGTGATTCCGACGCAACGCCCAGCCTCGGTCGTGGAGCCCGAAGCGGCCTAGAAGATCTCACGACGCACAGACACGCCGCGGGTCGCATTGACCCACGGCGTGTCCGATGCCGAATTAGCGGCGACCGCGCTTGGCCGGAGCCTTGCGGGCCGGGGCCTTACGAGCAGTCTTCTTGGCGACAGCCTTCTTGACGGCCGCCTTCTTCACGGCCTTCTTGGCAGCCGTGCGCTTCACAGCCTTCTTGGCAGCACTGCGCTTCACAGCCTTCTTGGCAGCACTACGCTTCACAGCCTTCTTGACGGCCGCCTTCTTCACGGCCTTCTTGACGGCCGCCTTCTTCACGGCCTTCTTGGCAGCCGTGCGCTTCACGGCCTTCTTGACAGCCGCGCGCTTCACGGCCTTGCGGGCGGTTCCCGCCGTCACGCCACGTTTCACTGCTGGTCCTTCCGCCGGGAGGCGCTGTGCCCCAGAGACAACCGCTTTGAATTGAGCGCCGGGCCGAAACGCCGGCACGGAGGTGGGCTTAACTTTCACCGTCTCGCCGGTGCGCGGATTACGCGCGACACGGGCTGCACGACGGCGCTGCTCGAAAACGCCGAAACCTGTAATGGTGACGCTGTCACCCTTGTGAACCGCACGCACGATGGTGTCGACGACGTTCTCCACCGCTGCAGTCGCTTGCCGACGATCCGAGCCCAATTTCTCCGTGAGTACGTCGATGAGCTCCGCTTTGTTCATGCAAAACCTCCGAAACCAGTGGTCCTCTTTGGACCGACTAGAGGACACGGTAAACCCATTGCCCACTGATTTCCAAGAGCCACGCGCAATTTCGTGCGAATCTAGCGAACTTTCTTGCCCCCCTTGGTCTCCAGTCGGGGGTGCCAAGAACGGGGTGCAACGGCGGCAATTTCGGCTTGCCGCGACCTTTAGTCAGGCCGGCAGTGTGCGCGGTTTCCAGTCCGGCCGGCTCGCTTCATAGGACTCGATCTCATCGAGTTTTCGCAGCGTAAGGCCTATATCGTCGAGTCCTTCGAGCAGCCGCCATGCGGTGTAATCGTCAATGTTGAACGGCACCATGACCGTTCCCGCGACGATATTCCGATCTTGAAGATTCACAGTGATTTCCATGCCGGGATGCTGCTCGATGAGCTTCCAGAGCAGTTCCACATCATCTTGCGCGACTTCGGCCGCCAAGAGTCCCGCCTTGCCGGCATTGCCGCGAAAAATGTCGGCGAAACGGGACGAGATAACGACCCTGAAGCCGAAGTCCATCAGTGCCCACACGGCATGCTCGCGCGATGAACCGGTGCCGAAATCGGGGCCGGCGACCAATACCGAACCTTTGTCGAATGGCGGCTGATTGAGAATGAATGACGGGTCATTGCGCCACGCCGCGAACAATCCGTCCTCGAAACCTGTTCGGGTGACCCGCTTCAAGTAGACCGCAGGAATGATTTGGTCGGTGTCGACATTCGACCGCCGCAGCGGCACGCCGATGCCGGTGTGAGTGCGAAATGCTTCCATGACGAGCTCCTCTTAGTCAGTCAGGTCAGCCGGAGATGACAACGTGCCGCGCACAGCGGTGGCCGCGGCGACCGCCGGCGACACCAAATGCGTGCGGCCACCCTTGCCCTGGCGGCCCTCGAAGTTGCGATTGGACGTCGACGCGCAGCGTTGGCCCGGCGACAACTGGTCGGGATTCATGCCCAGACACATCGAGCAGCCGGCCTGCCGCCACTCCGCGCCCGCTGCGACGAAGACCTCACCGAGGCCTTCGGATTCGGCCTGTGCACGCACCCGCATCGAGCCGGGCACGATCAGCACCCGCACACCGTCGGCAACCTTGCGCCCGCGCAGCACGTCGGCGACCACCCGCAGATCCTCGATCCTGCCGTTGGTGCACGAGCCGACGAACACGGTGTCGACGGGAATGTCTCGCATCGCTGTTCCTGGCCGAAGATCCATGTACGCCAACGCTTTTTCGGCCGCCTGACGTTCGGCGTCGTCGAACATCAGTTCCGGGTCGGGCACCGAATCCGACAGCGCAACACCTTGCCCCGGATTGGTGCCCCACGTGACGAACGGGCTCAGCGTCGACGCGTCGATGTACACCTCGGTGTCGAACTCTGCTCCTTCGTCTGTGCGCAGCCGGCGCCATGCCGCGACCGCCTCGTCCCATTGCGCGCCCTGCGGTGCGTGCGGTCGACCCCGCAGGAATTCGAACGTAGTTTCGTCGGGCGCCACCATGCCGGCGCGCGCTCCGGCCTCGATGCTCATGTTGCAGATCGTCATCCGGCCTTCCATCGACAGCGATTCGATGGCGCTGCCGCGGTATTCGATGACGTGTCCCTGTCCCCCGCCGGTGCCGATCTTCGCGATCACCGTGAGGATGATGTCTTTCGCACTCACGCCCGGTGGCAGCTGACCGTCGACATTGACCGCCATCGTCTTGAACGGGCGCAGCGGCAGCGTCTGCGTCGCGAGCACGTGCTCGACTTCCGACGTACCGATGCCCATCGCGATCGCGCCGAACGCGCCGTGCGTCGAGGTGTGACTGTCGCCGCACACGACCGTCATGCCGGGTTGAGTCAAACCGAGCTGCGGACCGATGATGTGCACGATGCCCTGCTCGGCGTCGCCCATCGGGTGCAGCCGGATGCCGAACTCTTCGCAGTTGCGGCGAAGCGTCTCGACTTGAGTGCGCGAGATCGGATCGGCGATCGGCTTGTCGATGTCGATCGTCGGCACGTTGTGATCCTCGGTGGCGATCGTGAGATCGGGTCGCCGAACCGTGCGCCCGGCTAGACGCAACCCATCGAAAGCCTGCGGACTGGTGACCTCGTGCACGAGATGCAGATCGATGTAGATCAGATCGGGCTCGGTGGAACCGCCGTGGACAACGACGTGGTCGGCCCACACTTTCTCGGCCATGGTGCGTGGCGTGGTCATACTTGACTATCTCACAATCTGGGACGCTAGTATCTCCTTGTGAGACAGGATAGCGGTATAGGCGTGCTCGACAAAGCGGTGGGTGTGCTCCACGCGGTTGCCGACTCGCCATGCGGGCTGGCCGAACTCTGCGAGCGCACCGGTCTGCCCCGCGCCACCGCGCATCGGCTGGCCGCGGGCCTGGAAGTCCATCGACTGCTGACCCGCAACGGCGACGGCCGCTGGCGGCTCGGCCCAGCGCTGACCGAATTGGCCGGGCAGGTCAACGATCCGCTGCTGGCCGCCGGCGCGGTTGTACTACCGCGACTGCGGGAGATCACGGGCGAGAGCGTGCAGCTGTACCGCCGCGAAGGTACGTGGCGAATCTGCATCGCCGCGCTGGAACCACCTGCGGGACTTCGCGACACCGTGCCGGTGGGCGCGCGTCTGCCGATGACGGCCGGCTCGGGCGCCAAGGTGCTGCTCGCTTACGCCGACGCTGCGACACAACAAGCGGTGCTGCCTGCGGCGAAGTTCACCGACCGCGCACTGGCCGAGGTGCGTAAACGTGGATGGGCACAAAGCGCCGCCGAGCGCGAACCAGGAGTGGCCAGCGTTTCGGCGCCGGTTCGCGACGCACGCGGGACGGTGATCGCCGCCGTGTCGGTGTCAGGACCGATCGATCGCATGGGCCGGCGGCCAGGCGCCCGCTGGGCTGCTGATCTGTTGGCGGCTGCCGATGCATTGACGCGCAGGCTCTGACAATCCCTTTCAACGTCCTGCGGGCCCGGCCGCGGGCAGCGCCAGGGTAAACGTCGCCCCCTGACCCAGCGCCGACGCGACCGTGATCTCGCCACCGTGCGCGTGAGCGATTTCACGGACGAGTGCCAACCCGATTCCGTGCGGCGCGCGGTCGGGCCGGCCGGTGTGGTCGACGCCGTGCGAGAAGCGGTCGAACAGGGTGGACATCGTCTCGGGATCAATGCCCGTTCCGTCGTCAGTGACGATGACATTCACCGTCCGGCCGTCGAGGCAGACCCGCAATGTGATTGTGCCGCCGTGATGCTCATGCGCCAGCGCGTTATCGACAAGCGCGGTCAGCGCCCGGCGCAACGCGGCCGTGGAGCCAAGGACTTCGAACGCTGAGCCGTCAGCCTCGTCGCACTCGCAATGTATTGAAACGCCCAATGATTCGGCGTAGGGCGTCATGCTGTCACGCACCGTTGCGGCGAGCGATGCCACGTCGACGCGATCTGGCGACGCGGTGTTCGATGTCATCGAGGCCGATGCGAGCAGATCGTCGACGATGTCGCCGAGCACCCGTGTGTCGGCCACCAACGCCTCAGCGTCGCGGTGCAACTCATCGGTGTCGCCGCGGCCTGCATGATGAGCCAGCAGTTGGGCCCGTGTGTGCAAGATTGTCAGCGGCGCCCGCAGTTCGTGGGACGCGTCAGCGACGAACCGGCGTTGCAGTGCCAGCGCTTGAGCCAGCGGTCGCACAGAACGCCGGGTGAAGAGGACCACCACGGCGATCGAAGCCAAAATACCGGCCAGTTCGGCTAATCCAAGAGCCATCAGTAACCGATTGCGTCCCGCGCGGTAGGGCCGAAGATCGAGCAGCGCCACCACCCTTCCCTCCGCACGGTCGACCACCAGAGCACGCAGCTCCTCTCCACCGGCGTTGACGTCGGCGAAACCCGTTGGACCGGAAAGCAAAGGGACCCCCGGTTGGCCCCCGTCACTCGTCGATACCGTGCCGTTGTTCTCGCGCAGGACCAACTCCATACCCGGCGGCGGATCATTGACATCGTCGGCAGTCGCGGCGACAGTCTCCAGCTGGGTATTGATTTGGCGATCCTGCACGCGGACGTCGACGGCGAACACCACCGCGCCGACCACGAGCAGTACGGCGGCCAATGCGAGTGACGCCTGGATCGCCGCGATTCGCCCAGCCCGTTTGACCACTGTCAGGTCGCTCGGCGGGGCCGATGGCTCGCGGCGGTGGACGCGGCCGCGTCTGGTCTTCACTCGAGACCGAACCGGTAGCCGGTCCGATGCACGGTGCGCACCACCTGCTTGCCGAGTTTTCGCCGCAGGTAGTGCACGTAGGAGTCCACCGCGCCGGGGGTCTCCGCCCCGTCGAATACCGAATCGAGCAGCTGTCCGCGCGTGAACACCCTGCGTGGCGCCCTCATCAGCGTCGCCAGGAGCGTGGCTTCACGTTCGGATAGTTCCACCTCTCCAGCCGGAGTGGCGCCGGTGACTCGTCGAGTCACCATGTCCAGCCGCAACCCTCCGGCGGACACGGTTGTTGTGGCGCTATCCGTTCGTCGCAGCAGCGCCCGAACCCTTGCGAGAAGTTCGGGCACCTCGAACGGTTTGACCAAGTAGTCCTGGGCGCCGGCGTCGAGTCCCTCGACACGATCGGCGACAGAGCCGCGCGCCGTCAGGATCAGCGCCGGTGTGGTGACGCCACGAGACCGGAGCAACGCGATCAATTCAGAGCCGTCCATGACGGGCAAGCCGCGGTCCACTATCAGAGCGTCATACGCACCGACGAGTCCCCGATGCAACGCTTGCTGTGCGTCATACGCGGCGTCGACACGGTAGCCCTGCTCGGTGAAGAGGTCGGCAAGCATCGCACTCAGGGCACGGTCGTCCTCGACTAGCAGAAGAGTGGCATCCGCGACCGGTATGGCCATTCAGCGAGACTGCCACGCGTCAAAGAAAAAAGCTGTGAACCAAAACAGGTTCACAGCTATGCGGATGTCCTGCGACATCACGTTTGTAGCCCCGATGGGATTCGAACCCACGCTACCGCCGTGAGAGGGCGGCGTCCTAGGCCGCTAGACGACGGGGCCAGAACCGAGTTGTCAGCATAACGCACGCAATAAAGCCGGCCTAATCGGCTGCAAGAGCTGGGGTACCAGGACTCGAACCTAGAATGGCTGAACCAGAATCAGCTGTGTTGCCAATTACACCATACCCCATTGGCTGCCTATAACCGCTGGTCATAGACCTTTTCTGACCCTCTCAAGCGGTCGGATACCTCCGCCGCCTGTTGTATCGGGCCGACGTGCAGACTACCAAATATTTAAACGCGCCTTTTCACGCCTCGGCCGCCGCGGCTGCCGCATAGTCTCGTCCGGCCCGCAGCCGCGCCATGCTGCGGTCACGGCCCAACAGCTCCAGTGACTCGAACAGAGGCGGGCTGATCGACGCGCCGGTGGCCGCCACCCGGATCGGACCGAACGCCTTGCGCGGCTTGAGCGCCAAGTTCTCCAACAACGCAACCTTGAGGGCTATTTCGATCTTCGTCGTCGTCCACTCCCCGACATCTTCCAGCGCGGTGAGTGCGGCGTCGATGACCGGGGCGGCGTCAGCGCGCAGCTCCTTGGCGGCGGACTTCTCGTCGAGGACGAACTCGCTGTCGTTGAGGAACTTCAGCAGGTCCCAGGCGTCGCCGAGGACGACGATGCGCGTCTGCACCAGTCGTGCCGCCTCGGCGAATTGTGTGTAGTCCAGGCCGGTGTCGTATCCGTGCGCGGCGAAATACTCGCGCAGCCGATGGGTGAATTCGTCCTCGCCGAGCAGCCGGATGTGTTCGGCATTGAGCGCATCGGCCTTCTTCTGGTCGAAGCGCGCCGGATTGGAGTTGACGTCGACAACGTCGAATGCGGCCACCATCTCGTCGAGACTGAACACGTCGCGATCCTCGGCGATGCCCCAGCCGAGTAGCGCCAGGTAGTTCAGCAGGCCTTCGGGGATGAAGCCGCGCTCGCGATGCAGGAACAGGTTGGACTGCGGGTCACGTTTGGACAGTTTCTTGTTGCCGTCGCCGAGAACGCTTGGCAGGTGAGCGAACTCCGGTACGCGCTCGGCCACTCCGAGGCGGATCAGCGCTTGGTACAGCGCGATCTGGCGCGACGTCGACGGCAGCAGGTCTTCGCCCCGCAACACGTGGGTGATCTTCATCAGCGCGTCGTCGACCGGATTGACCAAGGTGTACAACGGTTCTCCGTTGCCGCGCGTCAGGGCGAAGTCCGGCACGGTCCCTGCCGGGAAGGTGGTTTCACCGCGCACCAGGTCACGCCAGCTGATGTCCTCGTCGGGCATTTTCAGTCGCACGACGGCGCGTCTGCCCTCGGCACGGTACCCGGCACGCTGCTCGTCGGTCAGGTGCCGATCGAAATTGTCGTAGCCCAGCTTCGGGTTTCGGCCTGCGGCCAGATGCCGGGCCTCGACTTCCTCGGGCGTGGAAAACGATTCGTAAGCCTCGCCGCTCTCGAGCAGGCGGGCGATCACGTCCCGGTAGGTGTCGAGCCGTTGCGATTGACGGTAAGGGCCGTAGGGCCCACCGACTTCCGGGCCCTCATCCCAGTCGAGCCCCAGCCAGCGCAGCGCGTCGAGCAGGGCCAGGTAGCTCTCCTCTGAGTCGCGGGCTGAGTCGGTGTCCTCGATGCGGAACACGAATGTCCCGCCGGTGTGGCGGGCGTAGGCCCAGTTGAACAACGCGGTCCGGATCAAGCCGACATGCGGTGTCCCCGTTGGCGACGGACAGAATCGGACACGTACGGTCGTCATGACTTTCCTTTGCGGACAACAGGATTGCTCAACGTACCGATTCCCTCGACGGTGATGCTCACGGTGTCACCGTGTTCGATGGGGCCGACGCCCTCGGGTGTGCCGGTCAAGATCAGATCGCCGGGCAGCAGCGTCATCACCCCCGAGATCCACTCGACGATTGCGCCGATGTCGTGAATCATCAGCGACGTCCGGCTGTGCTGTTTGATCTCCCCGTTGACCTCGGTGCGGATGTCGAGATCAGACGGATCGAGATCGGTGACGATCCACGGGCCGATCGGGCAGAAGGTGTCGTAGCCCTTGGCTCGCGTCCACTGGCCGTCTTTCTTCTGCTGATCGCGCGCGGTGACGTCATTGCCGATCGTGTAGCCGAGGATGTTCTCCGACGCTCTGCTCGCTGGAACGTCCTTGCAGGGCCGGCCGATCACGGCCGCAAGCTCGCCCTCGAAATGGACCGGATTGGCATCGGCAGGCATCTGGATCGGCACGTTGGGCCCGATGATCGCGGTGTTGGGTTTCATGAATATCACCGGATCGGGAAAGGATCCGCCGCCCATCTCCTCGACGTGCGCGGCGTAGTTCTTGCCGATGCAGACCACCTTGGTGGCCAAGATCGGCGCCAACAGCCGCACGTCCGCCAGCGGCCACTGCCTGCCCGTGAAGTTGGGCGTGCCGAATGGATGTTCGGCGATTTCCCGTGCAATCGCCTCGGTTGGATCATCGGAAGGTCCTTCGATGCTGACGAAGGCAACCCCATCGGGGCTCGCGATTCGGCCAAGGCGCATGATCTCACCCTAGTGGCCGGGGCCGTGGCGGCGCGAGCCGCTCCTATCTCAGGATATGAGAATCTAGTTCAGCATGATGAGACGTCCGTGCGACGATGACCGCGTGTCCGTCGAATCGATCAGCACCGCGCGACGCTGGTCGATGTTGGTGATCGCGCTCGCGACGACGACATGCGCAAACGTGTTCATCAATGGCGCGGCGTTTCTCATTCCAACACTGCACACCCAGCGCGGGCTGGGCCTGGCCCAGGCCGGCCTGATGTCAGCGATGCCGAGCTTCGGTTTGGTGATCGCCCTCATCGCGTGGGGTTACGTGGTGGACCGCGTGGGTGAGCGGTTCGTCCTGGCACTGGGATCCGCCCTGATAGCCGCGGCGGCGTTCGCAGCGGCTTCGGTGACCTCCCTGTTCGCGATCGGGGCATTCCTGTTGCTCGGCGGGATCGCCGCGGCAAGCAGCAACTCGGCCAGCGGACGGCTGGTGGTCGGTTGGTTCCCGCCCGACCAGCGTGGCCTGGTGATGGGTATCCGTCAGACCGCGACGCCGCTCGGAGTTGGCCTGGGCGCCTTGGTTATTCCGCGCTTGGCCGAAAGTCACGGGGTTGCGGTGGCGCTGTTGTTCCCCGGTGTTCTCTGCGCGGTATCGGCGGTCATCTGCGCGCTGGGTGTGCTCGACCCCCCTCGCCCGCCGCGCTCCGATGCTCCCGAGGTACAGCTGGCCAACCCGTACCGCGGATCGGCACTGCTGTGGCGCATCCACGCCGTATCCGTGCTTCTGGTGGTTCCGCAGGCCATGTTGTGGACGTTCGCGTTGGTATGGCTGATGATCGACCGCGGGTGGTCGGCCGCGGCGGCGGGCGCGATGGTCACGATCGCCCAGGTGATCGGCGCGGTCGGCCGCATCGCCGCCGGGCGCTGGTCCGATGTCATCGGCTCGCGGTTGCGACCCATCCGGTCGATCGCGCTGGCCGCCGCCGTTGCGATGGGGCTGCTGGCACTCACCGATGTGTTGGGCTCCCCCATCAGCGTCGCGGTGATGGTGATCGCATCGGTGATCACGGTGTCGGACAACGGCTTAGCGTTCACCGCGATCGCTGAGATCGCTGGTCCGTTCTGGAGCGGACGCGCGCTGGGAACGCAGAACACCAGCCAACACCTGGCCGCAGCCGTCTCCGCACCGCTGTTCGGCGCATTCATCGGGATCGCCGGCTATCCCGCGGCCTTCGCGGTGTGTGCACTGTTTCCGCTCGTTGCCATGCCGGTCGTCCCCGTCGAGACGGAGTCTTAGAGCCCGGTCTCGAGGTTCTCGGCGCACCGGGTCAGAGATGCGGCGAGTTGACGCCGCGCTGCGGGCGACAGTCCGTCGGTCATCGCCGACTCCACACCTGTCACCGACGCATGGGCCGCGGCGAGCCGTTTCTTGCCTGCCGACGTCAACTCAAGCGAACGGGCACGACCCTGCGGTGGCCGGTTTGCGTCTCTGACGAACCCCGCAGACCGCAGCGCGGACAGCAAGTCCTGCAGCGATTGCCGGGTGACAAAACACAGCCGCGACAATTCGGACGCCGAGGCATCGGGATGGTCAGCGAGGGCGCGAAGGACGGCGTATTGGGCCATTGACAAGCCGGTCGGGCGCAACGCCGCGTCACATCGACGCCGAAGAGATTGCTGCACCCGCTTGACCAAATAGCCCACGGCTTCTTCGGTCTCGGATCGCTCCATGACAGGAACCTTACATCAATGCTATCGTTGGTGTCAGGAACCTGACAAGGAGGTAAAGATGACCGTTATCAAGCAGCATGCCGACTACGCCACGCTGATAAACGTCTTCACGGTCGAACCGGACCGAGCGGCCGAGTTGGCTGCGCTACTGGATGCCGCGACCGACGAGGTCATGCGGCACCAGCCGGGCTTCAGGTCGGCGAACATCCACCTCAGCACCGATCGCACGCGCGTGGTGAATTACGCGCAGTGGGACAGCGCGGAGGACTACCAGTCGATGCTGGCCAACCCGGTGACACAGCCGCACATGGCGCAGGCCGCCGCATTAGCCGTCAGTTTCGATCCGCACCTGTACACGGTGGAATCGGTGCACGAACGCCGTTAGGCACTCGGCTGTCGCGGCAGCACCAGCAACGCGGCCGCCATGAAGCACAACGCACCGATGAATGTGCCGAGATTCGCGAGCAAGGCGTCCTCGGTCACGCCTGTCTTCGTCACAAACGCGCCGAGTGCGGACACCCCGAACGCGACGCAACCGACCAGGTTGATCCACTCAGCCTGCCAGTCACGGGATTTCAGCTCGAACATCCCGACGGCGGCCGTCACCGCAACGATGCCGAGGACCCCGCTCACAAGAAACGCCAGGGATCCCGTCGCGTCCGGCGCCCACACCAGGCGCCGCTCCGGCTTGACCGCATGCGCCCACAGTGCGGCGCCCGTGCTGATGTTGAACAGGATCGTCCCCGCGAATTGTGCGGCCGCCGAGAGCCATCCGATCCGCAGCGCGGGGCCGGACAACGCCAATTGCATCCATCCTGCGGTGGTAAAGAACCAGGATCCGATGAAACACAACAGGTTGGCCAGCCCGGCACCCGCAATTGCCGACGACCCGGGCATGGTGGCGATCGCGAAAAACAGCGACCCGATTGCGAACAGCCAACACTGCCGACGAAGTGTCGCCACCGAGCGGCCTACAGGCTTGCCGCGATCCGGTCGCCGACCTGTGAGGTGGACATCTTTTCGTCACCACGGGTGGCCAGGTGTTGCTCGACGGCCTTGTCGACGCGTGCCGCGGCATCGTCGTCGCCGATATGGGCCAACAGCAGCGCGACCGACATGATCGCCGCGGTGGGATCGGCGATGCCCTGCCCCGCGATGTCCGGCGCGCTGCCGTGTACCGGTTCGAACATCGACGGATTGGTGCGCGTCGCGTCGATATTGCCGCTCGCGGCAAGGCCGATGCCACCGCACACGGCCGCCGCGAGATCGGTGATGATGTCGCCGAACAGGTTGTCGGTGACGATCACGTCGAACCGGCCCGGATCCGTGACGAGGTGAATCGTCGCCGCGTCCACATGCTGGTACGCGATTTCGACGTCAGGGTATTCGGTGGCGATCTCCTGCACCGCGCGCCACCACAGCGCGCCGGCGAAGGTCAATACGTTGTTCTTGTGCACCAGCGTCAGATGCTTGCGGCGGTGCTGTGCCCGGCGAAACGCGTCGTGCACCACGCGCTGCACGCCGAACGCCGTGTTTACGCTGACCTCAGTGGCGATCTCGTGGGGCGTGCCCACCCGGATCGCTCCGCCGGTGCCCGTGTACGGGCCCTCGGTTCCCTCACGGACAACCACGAAGTCGATGTCGGGGTTGCCCGCCAGAGGACTGGTGACCCCGGGGTACAGCCGGGATGGGCGCAGGTTGACGTGGTGGTCGAGTGCGAACCGGATGCGCAGCAGCAGACCACGTTCCAGCACACCGCTGGGCACCGAGGGATCGCCGATCGCGCCGAGCAGGATCGCGTCGTGCGCCTTGAGCTCATCGATCACCGAATCGGGCAGCACCTCGCCGGTCGCGTGATAGCGCCGCGCACCCAGGTCATAGCTGGTTTTTTCGACGCCGGGCACCACTGCGTCCAGCACTTTGACGGCCTCCCCGACGACCTCGGGGCCGATGCCGTCGCCGGCAATGATCGCCAATTTCACGTCAGGTCCACCACTTCCAGCAGTTTGGCGCCGACGGCCTCGGCGATCGCGGCGCGTACGTCACCGGGAACGTCGCGGTCGATGCGCAGCAGGATCGTCGCGCCCGGCCCTTCGGCGTCCTCGCTCAGTTGCGCAGCGTGGATGTTGATGTCGGCGGCGCCGAGCAGTGTGCCGATCTTGCCCAACGTGCCGGGCTGGTCGATGTAGTTGATGACCAGGTTCACGCCCTCGGCGCGCAGATCGAAGTTGCGGCCGTTGATTTGAACGATCTTCTCGACCAGCGCAGGACCGGTGAGTGAGCCCGCGACGTTGGTGACCGAACCGTCCGCGTAGACCGCGCGGACATCGACCATGCTGCGGTGGTTGGGGCTTTCGGTTGCAGTGCTGATATCCGCCTGCACCCCGCGCTCGGCGGCCAACGCCGGCGCGTTGACGAATGTGACCGGATCCTCGATCACCGCGGAGAACAACCCGCGTAGCGCTGAAAGACGAAGCACCTCAACGTCTTCGGAAGCAAGCTCGCCGCGAACCTGCACGGAGACGGAGACCGGTAGCTCGCTGGACAGCACGCCGATGAGAAGACCGAGCTTGCGCACGAGATCCAGCCACGGCGCGACCTCCTCACCGACGACACCACCGCCGACGTTGACGGCGTCGGGCACGAATTCGCCTGCCAGCGCCAGCTTCACGCTCTCGGCGACGTCGGTGCCGGCGCGGTCCTGCGCCTCGCCGGTAGAGGCGCCCAGGTGCGGTGTGACGACGACCTGAGGCAGGTCGAACAGCGGGCTGTCGGTGGTCGGCTCCTTGGCGAAGACGTCGATGCCGGCCGCCCGAACGTGCCCGGACCTGACGGCTTCGGCCAGCGCCTCCTCGTCGACCAATCCTCCGCGGGCGGCATTCACGATGATCACGCCCGGCTTGGTCTTGGCCAGTGCCTCCTTGCCGATCAGTCCCGCGGTCTCCGGAGTCTTCGGCAGGTGCACGGAAATGAAGTCGGCACGCGACAGCAACTCGTCGAGAGTCAGCAGCTCGATGCCGAGCTGTGCGGCGCGCGCCGCCGACACATAGGGGTCGTACGCGACGACGTGTGTGCCGAATGCGGCAAGTCGCTGCGCCACCAGCTGGCCGATACGGCCAAGGCCGACGACGCCGACGGTCTTGCCGTAGATCTCGGTCCCGGAGAACTTCGACCGCTTCCATGTGCGTTCGCGCAGCGACGCGTCGGCCGCGGGAATCTCGCGGGCGGCGGACAGCAGCAGCGCCAGCGCGTGCTCGGCGGCGCTGTGGATGTTCGACGTCGGGGCGTTGACGACCAGGACGCCGCGGGCAGTGGCGGCGTCGACGTCGACGTTGTCCAGGCCGACGCCGGCGCGAGCGACAATCTTGAGCTTGGGTGCTGCGGCGAGCACCTCAGCGTCGACGGTGGTCGCCGACCGCACCAGCAGCGCGTCGGCCTCGGGCACGGCGGCCAACAGCTTCTCGCGGTCGGGGCCGTCCACCCAGCGGACTTCTACCTGGTCACCGAGCGCGGCGACGGTCGATTCAGCCAGTTTGTCGGCGATCAATACAACGGGAAGACTCACGTCCACACAGAGTAGTGGGCTCTAATTGGGCAGTGGACGTCACCGTCGTCGGTAGTGGACCCAACGGCTTGGCGGCAGCCGTCATCTGCGCACGGGCTGGTCTTTCGGTGCAGGTGTTCGAGGCGCAGCCGACTCTGGGCGGCGGTGCACGCACCCTCGCCGATCCGGAATTTCCTGGCGTGGCGCACGACATCTGTTCGGCCGTGCATCCGCTGGCGTTGGCGTCGCCGTTTCTCGCCGAGTTTGATCTGCCGGCGCGTGGCGTCACGCTGAAGGTGCCAGAGGTGTCCTATGCCAACCCGCTGCCCGGCCAGGCCACCGCGGTCGGCTACCACGATCTGGACCGGACGTGCGCCGAGCTCACCGACGGCGACTCGTGGCGGCGTCTGCTTGGCCCGCTGACCGAGCGCGACGACGCGGTGCTCAAGCTGCTGCTGGGCGACAAGCGGTCGATTCCCACGGATCCCATTGCGGCACTTCGCATCGCGCAACGGATGCTCGAGCAGGGCACCCCTCTGTGGGGCACCCTATCCGGTGCCGATGCCCGCGCACTGTTCACTGGCGTTGCGGCACACGCTATTTCGAAGATGCCCTCGTTCGTGACCACCGGCGCCGGGCTGATGTTGGCGACGCTGGCGCACACCGTCGGCTGGCCGATCCCCGTCGGTGGCAGCCAGGCCATTCCCGACGCCCTGATCGCGGATCTCGAGGCACACGGCGGCACGGTGACGGCCGGCGAGGAGATCACCGAGCCTCCATCGGGTGTGGTGCTTTACGACACCGCTCCCACCGCGCTCCTGTCGATCTACGGTGACCGGCTGCCAACGCAATACGCAAAGGCGCTGCAGCGCTATCGCTTCGGGCCCGGCGTCGCGAAAGTCGACTTCGTGTTGTCCGGCGAGATTCCCTGGAAGGATCCGCGGCCTGCCAATGCGCCGACCTTGCACATGGGCGGCACCCGTGAACAGATGGCGCACGCCGAGCGAGAGGCCGCCGCAGGCCGGCATGCCGAGTGGCCGATGATTCTGGCCGCGCTGCCCCACCTGGCCGACCCGAGCCGCGTCGACTCGGACGGCCGCCGCCCGCTGTGGACGTATGCGCACGTGCCGTCCGGTTCGCCCGTCGACCAAACCGAAACCGTCACGAAGATTTTCGAGCAGTTCGCTCCCGGATTCCGCGACATCGTGGTCGCGGTCCGATCGGTACCGGCCGCGCGGTTGGCCGACCACAACGCCAACATCGTCGGCGGTGACATCGGTGTGGGCGGCAATACGCTGTTTCACGCTCTCGCCGGGCCGACCCCACGGCTCAACCCGTGGAGCACGCCGATTCCCAAGGCGTACCTGTGTTCATCCGCGACTCCGCCGGGCGGCGGCGTGCACGGAATGTCCGGTTACTACGCCGCGCGCACCGTGCTGCGCCGCGAGTTCGGCATCAAGAAGCTGCCCTCGCTCTCCCCGTAAATCGATCTCGACACCTGACGGCCGCAGAGCCCGCCATGGTGCATGCGCACACCGCGTTACCAATCGATGCACAATCGATGCATAATGCAGTAGAACTAAGTACGGACGAATGCATCGAATTCCGATTGGCACGGCCCGGTCGGGGGTAAGCGACAAGGCACTTGACGTCGGAAAGGGGCGCGGATTTGACCGGCATCGACACACGCGCGCACGTTTCCGTATTGGCCCACCCGCCACGCTCGATTCCACCGAAAGGCCAGCTCAACGGCCAATTCGACATGTGGCGTTCTGGCCTTTCCAACGCCGTGTCCGCCGCCGTTGCCGACTTCGTGAGCACGCGATGCGCCGAGGACCTCGGCCGGGCGGGCGTCGACATCGCCGCCGAGGTGCTTCTGACCTTCCTCGCGGGCGGCAAGCGGATGCGCTCGACGTTCGCGTACCTGGGCTGGCTGTGCGGGGCCGATGACGACGATGCGGCGCTTCGAGCCGCCGCCAGTTTCGAGTTGTTGCATGCATTCGCCCTGCTTCAGGACGACGTGATGGATCGCTCGGCGATGCGTCGCGGCCGGCCCTCGGCTCATGTGATCTTCGCGCAATGGCACCGAGAACATTCGCTGTCGGGGTCGGCCGAACGGTTCGGTGAATCGGCGGCCGTCCTGCTCGCCGACCTATGCCTGGTGTGGGCGGAACAAATGATGCGGGAAAGCGGACTCGATTCCGCCGCCCTGTCGCGGACGTGGCCTTCCTACGACGCGATGCGCACCGAGCTGGCGGTCGGTCAGTTCGCGGACCTGGTCAACGATGCGAGCGCGTTTCCCAGTCTTGAGCGGGTGCTGGACGTGTCGCGGCGCAAGTCCGGCAATTACACCGTGCTCCGCCCGCTGGAGATCGGTGCGTCCCTGGCGGGATGCAGCCCTCGTCTGCTCACGATGCTCGGGGGGTACGGCGAGGCGCTCGGTGAGGCATTCCAGCTACGGGACGACCTGCTCGGCATCTTCGGGTCGCCGTCGGTCACCGGTAAACCCGTTGGCAGCGATCTTTCCGAGCACAAGGCGACCAGCGTCGTGGTCGCCGCTCACCACCTCGCCGACCCTGCGCTGCGCCGTGAGCTTTCCGAACTCATGGCCTCACGGGATCTCGACGAGGGCGATGTCCGTCGCTGGCGCGCGCTGATCGCCGCAACCGGCGCGGTGGACTGGATCGAAGAGCTCATCGAGTCGCGGATGGTGCGGGCGTTGACGTGGATCGACAGCGGCCACTTGGACGCCGTCGTACGGAAAGCACTGACCGATATGGCCGCGGCGTGCACGGAGCGGGCCGCATGATGACGGGGGCGAATCACTGATGCGCACCGTCGGGGGCAATGCCGAACGTGTGGTGGTGGTCGGCGCCGGACTTGCCGGGCTCTCCGCGGCGCTGCAGCTGTGCGGCCGCGGGCGTGCGGTCACCGTGGTGGAACGGGGCCGACACCCCGGCGGTCGGGTCGGCCGAATGGACATCGACGGATATCGCCTCGACACCGGCCCAACCGTGTTGACGATGCCAGACATCATCGACGACGCGTTCGCCGCCGTGGGCGAAACCATTTCCGACCGAATGGAATTGACCGCCGTCGACCCCGCGTACTATGCGTCCTTCGCCGATGGCACCGGGCTGAACGTGCACAGTGACCGCGATGCCATGGCCGCCGAAGTCGCGCGCTTCGCCGGCACGCGAGAAGCAGACCGCTACCTCGAGCTGCGGAACTGGCTGACGCGGCTGTATCAGATCGAGTTCGACGGTTTCATCGCGGCGAACTTCGACTCGCCGCTGTCGCTGCTGACGCCGCAGCTGGCCAGGCTTGCAGCAATCGGCGGCTTCCGCCGCTGGGACCGGATGGTGCGCAGGTTCATCACCGATGAGCGCTTACTTCGGGTGTTCACTTTTCAAGCCCTGTACGCCGGCGTCCCGCCGCAACGGGCGTTGGCGGTGTACGCCGTGATCGCGTACATGGACACGGTCGCCGGCGTGTACTTCCCGCGCGGCGGGATGCGGTCACTGCCGGATGCGCTTGCTGCGGCAGCAGCCGACGCTGGCGTCGAATTTCGTTACGAATCAACGGTTTCTGCGCTCGAGCGCGACAGTGAACGGGTCACTGCGGTGCACACCGACACCGGCGAGCGGTTTCCTGCCGATGCAGTGGTCCTGACCACCGAATTGCCCGACACCTACCGGCTGCTTGGCCGCACGCCGCACCGACTCGTCCGGCTGCGACCGGCGCCATCGGCGGTGGTAGCGCATCTCGGCTGTCGCGCCGTTGACCGCTCCGTTGACAATGACATTGGCCACCACACAATTCTTTTCGGCCATGCGTGGCAACAGACGTTCCGCGACATCATCGACGACGGTCAGCTGATGAGCGACCCCTCGTTGTTGGTCACCCGCCCGACCGCGGGCGACCCTTCGCTGGCGCCAGCCGGGCGCGACCTCCTCTACGTCCTGGCTCCGGCGCCGAATACCGCTGTCGGCAAGGTTGATTGGGCCGTGAATGGGGCCGGCTACACCGACCAAATCATCGATACCGTCTCCCGCCGACTCCCCCAGCTGGGTGTGGATGCCGAAGTACTTCATGTCGTCGACCCCGCCGGCTGGGCGCGTCAGGGAATGGCCGCCGGTACCCCGTTCGCATTGGCGCACACGTTCGGTCAGACCGGGCCGTTCCGGCCGTCCAACATCGTCCGCGGTATCGACAATGTGGTGTTGGCGGGATCCTCGACGGTTCCAGGCGTCGGTGTGCCTACCGCGCTGCTGTCCGGGCGTCTGGCTGCCGACCGGATTACCGGAACTTCGGTGCGCTGCAGTAAATCACGGGTGGTGAAGGCATGATCAGTTCTGAACTTGACGCTGCTGGCGTCCGCGATCCGGCACTGCGAGACGCGTATCGTCGCTGCCGCACGATCAACGCAGCGCACGGGCGAACGTTTTTTCTTGCGACCCGGTTGCTCGCTCCCGATCAGCGACCGGCGGTGCACGCCCTCTACGGCTTCGCACGGCGGGCCGACGACATCCTCGACGACTTCGATCCGCGCCTCAGTTCAACCGAACGCGCAGATCGTCTTCAGCAACTCGCCACCCAGTTGTTCACTCGTCTGACACAGGGCGAGATTCACGACGATGACCCCTGTTTGGCGGCAGTGGTGCACTGTGCCCGCAAGTACGGCATCGCGTGGGAGCTCTTCGACGACTTTCTCGCCGCAATGCGGATGGACCTCACCATCACCGACTATCCCGACCGGGCGGCACTGGACCGCTATATGCACGGATCGGCCGAGGTGATCGGATTACAGTTGCTTCCCGTGCTGGGCACCGTCGTCCCCCAAGAAGAAGCTGCTCCTTATGCCGCCGCCCTCGGAAAAGCGTTCCAGCTGACCAATTTTCTGCGCGATGTCGATGAAGACCTGCAACGCGGTCGAATCTACCTGCCCGCAGACGAACTGGCCGCATACCGCGTCGACCGCGATCTCCTGATGTGGTGCCACTCGCGGCGACGTACCGATGCGCGGGTGCGCCATGCACTCATCGAACAGCACGCCGTCACCCGACGCGTCTACGAGTATGCGCGGGACGGCATCAAGCTGCTGCACCCGCGGTCGCGACCGTGCGTCGCGACCGCGCTGACCTTGTATTCGGGCATCCTGGACTGCATCGAAGACATCGACTTCGCCATCTTCAGCCAGCGCGCCACGGTCGGTAACGGCCGTCGCGCCCAAGTCGCCGCCGCCGGCCTGGTCAAGGCATGGTGTGCCCGACTGCGAAACGGCGCGGCATAATCGTGGACCGCTGGCAGTACGTGCTCGTCCTGGCCGCATGCCTGGCGGTCACCGCTCCGCTCGAGATCTTCGGATCCGGTGTCTACCGGCAAGTTTGGCGTACGGCCGCTGCCTTGTTTCCAGTGGCAGTGGTGTTCGCGGTGTGGGACGTGGCAGCCATCGTCGCCGACGTCTGGGCGTACAACCCTCGGTATGTCACGGGCATCGAGCTCTTGGGGTCGCTGCCAATCGAAGAGCTGTTGTTCTTCGTCGTAATACCGCTGTGCGGGTTGTTGACCTACAACGCCGTCGACACGATCCTGGCTTGGGCGCGGCGGAAGAACAGAACGGCCCACCGCACATGACCGGCCTCGGCTACACCGTGCCTGCCGCAGTAGCGGTGATTGCGGTGTGCCTGTTGGAGTTTGGCGTCCTGCGCACCGGCCTTTTCCGGCGTGCGTCCTACTGGATCTCGATGGGCATAGTGCTCGCCTTCCAGATTCCAGTCGACGGTTGGCTGACCAAACTCAGCGCGCCGATCGTGATCTACAACGAGCGCCACACCAGCGGACTGCGGTTTCCATTCGACATTCCCGTCGAAGACTTCCTATTCGGGTGGGCCATGGTGACCGCTGCACTGCTCTTGTGGGAGCGTCAACGGCAGCGCAACAGCCGAAAGAACACGTCGTGAAGCTGACCTCCAGTGACGTTCCGGACGCATTCGACGCCGGCGCGCCCGCATACGACAAACTCGTCGGCGCCAATCCCGGGTACCACACGCACCTGCGGCTTTCCGCGCATCGGATGCGGTTGGCCGGTAAAGGCGGCGGCTTACGGTTGCTCGACGCGGGTTGCGGCACCGGCGCTTCCACCGCGGCGCTGCTCGCCGTCGCGCCGGAAGCCGAAATCATTGCTGTGGACGCGTCGGCAGGCATGTTGGCCCAGGCGGCCGCCAAGCGATGGCCACCGTCGGTGCGATTCGTGCACAGCCGCATCGAGGATCTCGCCGACGCAGGAGTCAGCGGACCTTTCGACGGCATCCTGGCCGCGTATCTAGTGCGCAATCTCGCTGACCCGGACGCACAGTTGCGTGCGTTCCGAAGGTTGTTGCGACCGGGTGCGACCCTGGCCGTACACGAATACTCGGTGCGCGACTCTCGGCTCGCCACCGCGGTGTGGAACACCGTGTGCGCCACGATCATCATTCCGAGCGGCCGCCTGCGAAGCGGTGACTCGACGCTCTACACATACCTTCGGCGCAGCGTGAACCGGTTCGACGGGGCCGCGGACTTCCAGGAACGGCTGCGGGCCAACGGATTCACGGGCGTACGAAGCGAAACCATGCCGGGCTGGCAGCGCAATATCGTCCACACATTCCTCGGTGAGGCGCCACGATGACCGACCGCAAAAGAGCGACCCATCCAGCGCCACCGGGCATTCCCACCGCGGCGGCACTTCCTCGCACGCCGCATGTCGTCGTCGTCGGTGCGGGCATCGCCGGCCTTGCCGCCGCGACCGGGCTGGCCGAACGTGGCGTCACGGTCGACGTCGTCGAGCGACAGCAGTACCTGGGTGGACGCGTCGGCGGTTGGACCGAGTCGTTGCCCGACGGCACACCGGTCGCGATGAACCGCGGCTTTCACGCCTTCTTCCGTCAGTACTACAACCTGCGAAGCCTGTTGCGCCGCATCGATCCACTGCTTCGGATGCTCACCCCGGTCGAGGATTACCCGCTCGTCGATGCGCAGGGTCGCCGCGACACGTTCCGGGGCATACCGCAGACCCCACCGATGAATGCTTTGGCTTTTGCGTTGCGCAGCCCCACATTCCGGCTAAGCGATCTCGCCAGGCTCAACGCCCGTGCGGCCGCACCACTGGCGGCGGTGTCTGTTCCGGACATCTACCACCGCCTCGACCACCTCGATGCCGAAACTTTTCTGCGTGAGATCAACTTTCCCGAAGCCGCCAGGCATCTGGCGTTCGAAGTGTTCTCTCGGAGCTTCTTCGCCGAGTCGACCGACCTCTCGGCGGCTGAGCTTGCAACGATGTTCCACATCTACTTCCTCGGTTCCAGCGAGGGCCTCGTCTTTGATGTGGCCAACGCCAATTTCGAAGCAGCGCTGTGGGATCCGCTGCGCGAATATCTCGAGACCCGAGGTGTCCGCTTTCATACCGGCGTCTCGGTTCAGGCCGTGGACGCCGGATCCCGCTTCACAGTGCGATGTGAAACCGGGCCGAATCTCGAAGCCGACGGTGTCGTGCTGGCCACCGATGTGGCCGGCCTGCAACGCATCGTCGACGGCTCGCCGGGTCTCGGTGACCAGCATTGGCGGAACAGCGTCGCCGCGCTGGGCACCGCACCGCCGTTCGTCGTGCACCGGCTCTGGCTGGATCTTCCGGTGGACAGCGGGCGAGCGTCGTTCTTGGGCGTCGGCGGGCACCCGCCGTTGGACAATGTGAGCGTGCTCGAACGATACGAACGGCAGGCGAACGAATGGTCGCGCCGCACCGGCGGTTCCGTGGTCGAGCTGCACGCCTACGCGGTGACCGATCCCGGCGACGATTTGCGGGACCGGCTGCTGGCTCGCATGTACGAGCTGTATCCCGAAACAAAAACAGCGAACATCGTGGGGGAACAGGTGTTGTGCCACAACGATTGTCCACGCTTCGCGCCCGGTGATTTCGCCAACCGGCCACGCGTGGAAACACCGCACGACCGCTTGATGCTTGCCGGCGACGGCATCCGCATCGACCTGCCCGTCGCACTCATGGAGCGAGCCGCGACCACAGGGTGGGCTGCGGCGAACAGACTGCTCGAGCATTTCGGTGTGATGGGTCACGACCTACACACCGTGCCTACGCAGGGCCGCTCGAAAATCCTGCGCCGCCTCGCCGCCCGAGGAATGCAGGTCCAGCGATGAAAAAGTTCACCGGCCTGCCATCGTCGTTGTCGAAAACATTTCCGTTCCAAGTACTTCCGCGCGGTCGTTGGGCGGGACAGCAACCGACCTATCGTGACGCGGCACCTGCTGTCATCCGCTGCGCGTTGGACCGATCGCAGCGACGCCCGAGCGGCAACTGGTACGCGTTCGCGGCCAGCGACAGCATCGGTAAGCGGCCGCTGGGCATTGACGTCGCCGGCATGGAACTCGTCGCCTGGCGCGGCGCAGACGGCTCACTACGCGTCGGCCCGGCCGCCTGCCCACACTTGGGCGCCGATCTGTCCACCGGAAAGGTCGACGGCGGCGTACTCGTATGCCCCTGGCATGGACTGCGGCTCTGCGGTGGCGATGAGTTCGGTTGGCGCCCATACCCCGCCCACGACGACGGCGTGCTCGCGTGGGTACGGCTCGACCAGGTCGGTGGCGAGACACCGTCCGAGCGACCGGTCCTGGCAACCCGGCCCGAGGGCCCCCAATTGCACGCCGTAACAAGGCTGGTCGGGACGTGCGAGCCGCGCGACATCATCGCCAACCGGATGGACCCGTGGCACGGATCCTGGTTTCATCCTTACTCCTTCACGCGTCTGGAGGTGCTCAGCTCTCCGCCCGTGGACAACGACGTCGCCGAGGAATTCGATCGATTCCTGGTCGCGGTCACATTTCGGATCGGCAGGCTCGGCATCCCCGTGGTGGCCGAGTTCACCAGTCCGGAGCCACGCACGATCGTGATGCGCATCGTCGACGGCGAAGGGTCGGGCAGTGTCGTGGAAACTCATGCCACTCCCCTGGGCCCGGGCCGCGACGGATTGCCCCGTACCGCTGTGCTCGAAGCCGTTGTCGCCCACTCCGACAGGCCACGCTTCGTCCACGCCCTGCATGCTGCACCGTTGATCGCACCCTTTATGCGGCGGGCGGCGACGCGGCTGTGGCGTGATGACCTCGAGTACGCAGAGCGGATATTTCATCTGCGACATCGTGGATGACGCCGTTCACAAACCCGGCGCGTTGAACAAAGCCGAGTAGAGCGATGGGTTGAGAAGAAAGTAGGGCAGTCAGCCGGTACCGGCGTATCGACCGGCCATGTAAGCAGACGCGTCGAGCAGTCGGATCTGGTCGGCGGCCCACGGGCTGATCGCCCATGACAGCTCGGCGGCCGCCCGCAAGTCCTCCCACGAGACCCAGGTGTGGTCCATGACCTCGTCGGGCACAGGCCGGACCGCTCCGCTGGTGGTCGCACAAAACACCGGACAGATCTCGTTCTCAACCGTCCCGTCGGCGGCGACGGCCCGGTAACGGAATGTCGGCAGGACGCACTCGACCGAGCTCACCGCGACACCCAACTCCTGCTGCGCACGGCGGTGCAGGGCGTCGACTAGATCCTCACCCGGCGCTGGGTGGCCGCAGTAGGAGTTGGACCACACGCCGGGCCAGGTCGACTTCGTCAGCGCGCGACGCGTCAGCAGTACGCGTCCCTCAACGTCGAAGAGGTAGCACGAGAAGCCGAGATGCAACGGCGTATCCGCGTGGTGTACCGACGCCTTGATCGCACATCCGATCTCCCGGCCGTCGTCGTCGACGAGCACGACCAGTTCCTCACCAGTGGCGAGCGCTAATCCAGGCACCACTCCTTTATACCTGATCGATGCAGAAACGATGCATTAATGCGTCGAACGCTTCTATAGACGCTGCAGTGCGTCTTGCAGGCTCTCGACACGGGTCACGGCCTTGGGGATACGCACCGACTCCCATCCCGGTCCCCCGACGAGGACAGCGGCGTGAGCGGCCAGCGCCGCTTTCGCCGTCGCAACGTCAGCGGTGGCGCGAGTGTGGGCCCACAGCATCACGGTCACATTGCCTTCGTGACGCGCAATCGCGTCGACAAGTGCCGTCGATGGAACGTCGGCACCCAGCATCAAGACGCTGCGTCCACGTTCGCCCAACGCGGCCCGCAACGCTTCGAGCGCCAGACTGTGGGTTTCATCTTCGGTGCACGCCAAGATGATTGAAGCCGTCCCATCTGATGAAGTTATCTGCAGCCGTTGCAGCGCCCGCGACACCGTCCACGACAGGGCGTGTTCGACGTCAATGCATCCCTCGCCCTCGGCCTGCCTGGCCTCGATGGCCGCGAATGCCGGCCGGATCAGCTCGTCCCATGTGTCCGGCACGCCGAAGTGGCGCAGATGCCGGTCCAGGAGCCGACTCGCGGCGACCACGTCGAGGTCGAACGCCGCAGTCAGCAGCGACGCCGTGTCGGCCCGCGACGGCACGACGGAGTCGAGAGCGGCGCGTGCAGCGCTACCCGGGTTGACGCCTTCGCTGATCAGACGGTGCATCTGCTCGACTACCGCAATGTCGGATTCGCTGTACAGCCGATGCTTCCCCGAGTTGTGTTGAGACGGGCCGATCCCGTAGCGCTGGTTCCAGCTGCGCAATGTCGCGGTCGGCACGCCGAGTCGTTGCGCGACCACCCCAACCGTGTAGCGCGGCGACTGCGCGTCGTCTTCGCGAATGCTCTTGCGTCCCCGTGTCTGGTTCACTGGCCCTCCAACCTGGACAGGATAGGGCCAAGATGGATGCCCGGAGCTATCAATGCGCAAACGATGCAGATGGCCGTGAAATGGGTATGCCACCACCATGGCGGGGACCGAAGCCGAAAAGCGCATACGCCCCGACGGGGTAGACGACGCGACGGTCGAGGCGGTCGGTGCCGTTTCGGAGGCGTTGGAGTGTGTCGAGCGCGGGCGTGGCCAGCTCTACTCATTTCATCAACTGATGGGACATGCCGACCTCCTGCTTGGCCAGGCATGCGACAAGCTGCGCGACGCGGGACACCACGCCGTCGCCGACCGGCTGGAGACCGAAGTCGTCGGCCGCAACGTCCTTTACGGGCGTTGGACATTTCAAATCGTCGAGGAATTCGACGACAACTACTGGTCAGTCTTTCGTGAGCACGAACGACGGGTACGCGACGAACTGCAGCGAGGCGTTCGCCACGTGTTCGAAGCCGAGATGAAGGAACGGCGTCGCACCCACGGCTGTCGTGGGCACGAGCGCCGGCCCTAGAAGCGATTTGTGCACGTCTTGTTGCGCTCAGCGCTACCAAACGTGCACAAGTCGCACGGAAACCGCTAGGCGGTGTCGGTCAGCGGGCGGTCGACCCAGCTCATCAGTTCGCGCAGCTTCTTGCCGGTGACCTCGATCGGGTGCTCGGCGTTCTCCTTGCGCAGCCGCTCGAGCTCCTTGTTGCCGCCTTCGACGTTGGCGACGAGCCGCTTGACGAAGGTGCCGTCCTGGATCTCGGACAGGATCTGCTGCATCCGCTTCTTGGTGTCGGCGTCGATGACCCGCGGGCCGGACAGGTAGCCGCCGAACTCCGCGGTGTCGGACACCGAGTAGTTCATCCGCGCGATGCCGCCCTCGTACATCAGGTCGACGATCAGCTTGAGCTCGTGCAGCACCTCGAAGTACGCCAGCTCCGGTGCATAGCCCGCCTCGACCATGACGTCGAAACCGGTCTTGACGAGTTCCTCTGTGCCGCCGCACAACACGGCCTGCTCACCGAACAGGTCGGTCTCGGTCTCGTCCTTGAACGTGGTCTTGATGACGCCGGCGCGGGTGCCGCCGATGCCCTTGGCGTAGGACAGCGCGAGCGCCTGGCCCTCACCCTTCGGGTCCTGGTCGACGGCGATCAGGCAGGGCACGCCCTTGCCGTCGACGAACTGGCGGCGCACCAGATGGCCGGGGCCCTTCGGCGCGACCATGCCGACGGTGACGTTGGCAGGCGGCTTGATCAGATCGAAGTGAATGTTGAGGCCGTGGCCGAAGAACAACGCATTGCCGTCTTCGAGATTCGGCTCGATGTCGTTGCGGAAGATGTCGGCCTGCGCGGTGTCGGGCGCCAGCAGCATGATGACGTCGGCCCACTTGGCGACCTCGGCGGGCGTGTCCACCTCGAGCCCCTGCTCGGAGACCTTGTCGCGGGACTTCGAGCCCTCCTTGAGGCCGACCTTCACCTGTACACCGGAGTCGCGCAGGGAAAGCGAATGCGCATGGCCCTGGCTGCCATAGCCGATGACGCCGACCTTGCGTCCCTGGATGATCGACAGGTCCGCGTCGTCGTCGTAGAACATCTCTGGGCTTGTTGAAGACACTTCGAGTATTTCCTTCTCTTCTACTGGGTTTGGGTCTTACTTGACGGTGCCGATACCGCGTGGACCGCGGGACAACGACACCACTCCGGACTGAACGAGCTCGCGGATTCCATACGGCTCCAGCACCCGCAGCAGCGCTTCGAGTTTCTCGGGGGTGCCGGTGGCCTCGACGGTCAGTGACTCCGTCGACACGTCAACGACCTTGGCGCGGAACAGGTTCACCGCCTCGATCACCTGACTGCGCGTGGTGGCGTCGGCGCGAACCTTGATCAGCGCGAGCTCGCGGGCAACCGAGTTGTCCTCGTCCTGCTCGACGATCTTGATCACGTTGACCAGCTTGTTGAGCTGCTTGGTGATCTGCTCGAGCGGGGAGTCCTCGACGCTGACGACGATCGTCATCCGCGACATGTCCTTCTGCTCGGTCGCACCAACAGCCAGCGACTGGATATTGAACCCGCGCCGCGAGAACAGCGATGCCACCCGGGCGAGCACGCCGGGTTTGTCCTCGACGAGCACACTCAGCGTGTGCGTGGAAACCGTCATCAGGCGTGCCCTTCTTCGGGATCGTCGAACAGCGGCCGGATACCGCGCGCGGCCTGGATCTCGTCATTGCTGGTGCCTGCGGCGACCATCGGCCACACCTGCGCGTCGGCGCCGACGATGAAGTCGATCACCACCGGGCGGTCGTTGATCGCGCGCGCCTGATTGATGACATCCTCGACGTCTTCGGCACGCTCGCAACGCAATCCGACACAGCCGAGCGCCTCGGCAAGCTTCACGAAATCAGGGATGCGATGCGAATGCGTGGCCAGATCCGTTTGGCTGTAGCGCTCTTCGTAGAACAGCGTCTGCCACTGACGCACCATGCCCAGGTTGCCGTTGTTGATGATGGCCACCTTGATCGGCGCACCCTCGACCGCGCAGGTGGCCAGTTCCTGGTTGGTCATCTGGAAGCAGCCGTCGCCGTCGATGGCCCACACCTCGGCGTCGGGCCGGCCGAACTTGGCGCCCATCGCCGCGGGCACCGCGTAGCCCATGGTCCCGAGGCCACCGGAGTTCAGCCACGTTTTCGGGTTCTCGTACTTGATGAACTGGGCGGCCCACATCTGGTGCTGTCCCACCCCGGCGACGTACACGGCGTCGGGTCCGGCCATCTTGCCCAGCGTTTCGATGACGTATTCCGGCGACAGGCTGCCGTCGCTCTGCGGCCCGTAGCTCAACGGGTACGTCGACTGCACTCCACGCAAGTACTCCCACCAGTTGTCGATCTTTATCGAGCCGATGGTGCCGTCGCGTCGTAGCGCCTCGATCAGTTCGGTGATGACGGCCTTCACGTCGCCGACGATCGGCACGTCGGCATGCCGGTTCTTGCCGATCTCGGCAGGGTCGATGTCGGCGTGGATGACTTTCGCGTCGGGCGCGAACGAGTCGAGCTTGCCGGTCACCCGGTCGTCGAAGCGGGTGCCCAGCGCGATCAGCAGATCGCTCTTCTGCAATGCGGCCACCGCTGCGACCGTGCCGTGCATGCCGGGCATGCCCATGTGCTGCGGATGGCTGTCCGGGAACGCGCCGCGGGCCATCAGCGTGGTCACGACGGGGATGCCCGTCAGTTCGGCCAGGTCCAGCAGCTGCTCGGTGGCCTCGCCGCGGATCACCCCGCCGCCGACGTAGAGCACCGGCTTGCGGGCCGACGCGATGAGCTTGGCGGCCTCGCGGACCTGACGGTTGTGCGGCTTGGTGTTCGGCTTGTAGCCGGGCAGTTCGAACCGCGGCGGCCAGGCGAACGTGCACTGGCCCTGCAGGATGTCCTTCGGGATGTCGACGAGCACCGGACCCGGCCTGCCCGAAGAGGCGATGTGGAATGCCTCGGCGATCACCCTGGCGATGTCGTTGCCGTCGCGCACCAGGAAGTTGTGCTTGGTGATCGGCATGGTGATGCCGGAGATGTCGGCTTCCTGGAAGGCGTCGGTGCCGATCAGCGCGCGTCCGACCTGACCCGTGATGGCCACCACCGGGATCGAGTCCAGATGCGCATCCGCGAGCGGGGTGACCAGGTTCGTCGCACCGGGACCCGACGTGGCCATGCACACGCCGACCTTTCCGGTGGCGTGCGCGTAGCCGCTGGCGGCATGACCTGCGCCCTGCTCGTGGCGGACCAGCACGTGCCGCAGCTTCTGCGAGTCGAAAAGCGGGTCGTAGACCGGCAACACGGCACCGCCGGGGATGCCGAAGATCACGTCGACGTCGAGTTCCTCCAGCGACCGGATTACCGCCTGCGCGCCGGTGAGTTGTTGCGGCGCAATTCTTTTCGGCTGCGCGGGGTCTGTCTTTGCGCCGTTTCGCGGGGTCGCCGACTGTTCCGGTGGCCGCGTGGTGGGTGCGCTCACGGTGTCCTCTATCCGTTCCTGGTCTTCTCTAGGATCTCAAATCGGTGTTGGGGCAAGAAAAAACCCCCGTCAGCTGGGCCGCTGTACGAGGGTCGCGCGTTGACGCTGGTTGCTATGCCCGGCAGCAGGCAAGCGCGGCATCAACGCGCTTCCCAATTACTACGAGCACTCCAGCGGTCTGCATAACAGTCGACGGTAGCCTCCGCACTGGTCACAGGTCAAATTCGCGGCACCGCAGGGGCCTCAGACTGCGCGATGCGAAGATGGCGATGTGAGTTCCCCATCCACCGCTCCCGTCGTCATCCGGATCTCGCCGATGGCGCATTTCGCGGTCGGATTCTTCGCGCTCGGTCTGCTCGCGCTGGTGTTCTCCGGACCTGCGTGGGTCGCGCTATTCCTCATCATTCCGGTTATCTTGTCGGCGTTGATCATCCGATATCGCACCGTGGCCGATCGGGACACAGTGACCGCGCGCACCCTGCTGGGAAGTGAAACCGTGCGATGGGATGACGTCGACGGGTTGCGTTTCGACAAGGGATCGTGGGCGTTGGCTCAACGCAAAGACGGAAGCGCGCTGCGGCTTCCCGCGGTGACATTTGCGACGTTGCCGTTGCTGACCGAGGCGAGCGGCGGTCGGGTGCCCAACCCCTATAACTAGCCGATCAGGCCAGCGGATTGCCGCCGTTGAGCAGCACCCAGATCCCGATTCCCGCGCCGACACCCAGCAACAGCGCCGCAAACGAGCCGACGAACGGCCGCCGGGCCCAGCCGCGGCCGGCGTCGAGCCCGTAGCGGCCAGGGCCGACGAGGATGATCGCCGCGACGGTGCAGATCACGACGACCTTGTACTCGTGACCGTCGGTCAGGAATGCCGACAGCCTCGCGTTTTCATGCGCGACCATCGCTTCGGCCAGCAGGCCGTTGACGAGATACGCAAGCGCACCAGCGGCCGCCACCGGCGTGAACAGGCCAAGCACCAGTAGCAGTCCGGCGGCGATCTGACCGCCCGTCGCCACATAAGTGAGGATGTCGCCGTGCTGGAACCCCATATCCGTCAACGATTTCTCGAAACCGTCGAAGCCGGGTCCGTTCCACCAGCCGAATGCCTTCTGCAGGCCATGCCCGATGAGCAGCGCGCCGACGGCGACGCGAAGCAGCAGTAGGCCGAGGTCTTGGGTTCCGCGACGGCCCGCCGCGAGCGCGCTTTCGTCGCCGGGCTCCGGCTCGATCTCCGCCGGTTCGGCGGAGAACGTTCCCATCGAGTGCCTGCCGCCGGGCTGGACGTACGGCAATGGCTCGGGCTCGCCGATCAGACCAAAGGGCTGATCGGCCGCGGACTTCGTCGAGTCGTATCGCGGAATCGCGGTGGTTTCGAAGTCACCCGCGTAGTGGGAGGAGGGAAGATCGTCTTCGGGATCGACCAGGCTGGCCGACGCGGGCCGCCCAGCCACATCGTCAGGCCGCTGCCAGGCGCGTGGGTCAGGATGACTGGTCACGACTGCCAGCGTAAGTGCTAGTCACCTGCTAATCGAGCATTGGCGCGGCTCTTTCGGCACTCTATTCGCGGGCTTTGTCAAGTGTCTTCGGTGAGGTGCGCGTGGCGCGCAGGGCCAAATAATCCGTAACCTGGCTCGCATGAGACAGCGCCGGCGCATGCGGGGTGTGTTTGTCCTGTTGTGTGCGGCGTTGCTCGTGGGGTCCGGCTGCGCGCGTTTCGACCAGGCTCAGTCGCAGCCGTTCACCACCGAACCCGAGCTTGCGCCGGGACAGACGTCGACGCCTCCACCCCCGCCCCCGCTGCCGCCCAAGCCGTTCCCGAAGGTCTGTCCTGCTCCCGGTGTGATGCAAGGCTGCCTCGAGAGCACCAGCGGGCTGATCATGCTGCCCGACAGCCAGTCGGCGTTGGTCGCCGAGCGCACCACCGGCGCGATCAAGGAGGTGTCGGTCAGCGCCGAACCCAAGGTCAAGATGGTTATCCCGGTCGACCCCAGCGGCGACGGCGGCCTGATGGACATCACGATGTCGCCCACCTACTCCCAGGACCGGCTGATGTACGCCTACGTCAGCACGCCCACCGACAACCGGGTCATCCGCATCGCCGACGGCGACGTCCCCAAGCCGATCCTGACCGGCATACCGAAGGGCGCCACCGGCAACATGGGGTCGTTGATCTTCACCAGCCCGACCACTCTGCTCGTGCAGACCGGCGACGCAGGCAATCCCGCCATGGCCGCCGACCCGGGTTCGCTGGCGGGCAAGGTGCTGCGCATCGAGCAGCCGACGACGATCGATCAAGCCCCGCAGACCACCGCGCTCTCGGGCATGGGTGCCGGCGGCGCAATGTGCATCGACCCATCCGACCACTCGCTCTACGTCACCGATCGCACGCCGACCGCCGACCGGTTGCAGCGGATCACCAAAGACTCCAAGGTGTCGACGGTGTGGACGTGGCCCGATCGTCCCGGCGTAGCGGGTTGTGCGGCATTGGACGGCACGGTGCTGGTCAACCTCGTCAACACGAAACAAACCGTCGCGGTCCGGCTGGCACCGGACACCGGCGCGGTCACCGGCGAACCCGAGGTGATACGCCAGGACCAGCACGGTCACGCGTGGGCGCTGCAGTTGTCGCCCGACGGCAACGTCTGGGGCGCCACGGTCAACAAGACATCCGGCGACGCCGAAAAGCTCGACGACGTCGTCTTCCCGCTGTTCCCGCAGGGCGGCGGCTTCCCGCGGAGCAACGCGGACAACACATAGTGGGCTAGCTGCAGGCGGCCGTGGTCGCGCCAATGTGGGCAGGGCCCAACGCCATCCGGGTTGGTTGTGAAATGCGTCACACCCGCAGGGCCTATGCATCCGCGCTCGCCATGGCTGAAAGAGGGAGCGTCGGGGCTGGCTCCCCGGCACGTGCCTGCGACGATCCCGCAACCCGTGGTGTCTTCCGTCTGCGTGGCCAGCTAGTAGGCGGATAAGGAAGCCACCGCAACACCGTGCCGCGGAGTTGAACCAACCCACCTCGGGCCTCGTGTGCGTGAGTGAGTCTCGGTGTGACGAGCCCAGCTACTTTGCGCTGCAGTGCGTTTCACCGGTGCTTTCAGCAACGACGCTGCTTGTTCCGAAAGGGCCCTCTGTGACGCGCAATTCACCCAAGACTCTGATCGCAGCCACCATGGCCGCAGGCGCGTTGGCATCTACTGGCGTGAGCCTCGCAGGGCAGACGCCTGTCGCGCTGACGACGCCGTCGGCTCTGCACACCCCGATTCCGTTGGTGCAGAACATGTCCGGGCCGGCGTCACTGACAGCGAAGATGACGCCGAACAGCTTGATAGCGGCCGCTCAATCCGGGCCTAACCCGGACGGTGACGCCTCGGTGCGCGGGACCGCCATGATCTCGGGATCTGATGTCACCTCGGCCGCTTCGGATAGCGTGGATAGCTCCACCCAGTTGCCGTCACGCGGCGCGCAGGCCGTATCGGAGCCGACACCATTCCGGCCGGTGCACACGAGCGGCGGTGCCGTCGGGCACATCGGCTCAGGCACCAATAAGGTTGCCGCGCCGACGATTTCATCGGGCGCGGAAAATGCCGCTCCTGCGGCGGCCGGCCCCAACCCTCTCGACCTGATCGGCGCCGTTGTCGGCATATTCATCCGCAACGGCGGGCCGGGCGAGAATGGCGGCCTGCTGATCGGCAACGGTGGTGACGGCCTGCCGGGCCAGAACGGCGGCAACGGCGGACTGTTGTTCGGCAACGGCGGCAGAGGCGGCGACGGCCTCCCCGGCCAGAACGCAGGCAACGGTGGCAACGGCGGGTTGTTCGGCAACGGCGGCAGGGGCGGCGACGCCCTCACCGGTCTGCGCGGCGGAAATGGCGGCAACGCAGGACTTGTGGGCCACGGCGGTGACGGCGGTAACGGCGGCGATATCAGCACCTCAGGAGGAGTCGCCGCGTTCGGCCGCGACGGCGGAACAGGCGGCAATGGCGGCCGCCTGCTTGGCGACGGCGGCAACGGCGGCAACGGAGGTACGGGCCAGGCAGCTGATACGGGCGGCAGCGTTGGCGGAGTTGGCGGAACAGGCGGCAACGCCGGCATGTTCGGCAATGGCGGCACCGGCGGCCAGGGCGGAACTGCCACCACGGCCACGGGCACCGCGAGGGGTGGCCGTGGTGGCACCGGCGGGCAGGCCGGCGTAGTCGGCAACGGCGGCAACGGCGGCACGGGAGGCGCGGCCGACAGCAGCAAGGGCAATGCCGTTGGCGGAAACGGTGGTGACGGCACCAACGGTGGCCAGATCACCGGCACCGGCGGGATGGGCGGCAACGGCGGCAACGGCCACACCGCAGGAACCGCAACCGCCACCGGCGGCAACGGGGGCAATGGCGGCAACGGCGGGCCGGGTCAGAGCGGCGGCGCCGGAGGCACGGGCGGCAGCGGACAAGCTGCTACCGGCACCGGGATCGGCGGCAACGGCGGTACGGGTGGCCTCGGCGCCGGAGGAGGCGCAGCGGGTCAGGGTGGCGGTGGATCGGGAAGTGATCCGGCGAGCCACAACGGCACTAACGGCTCCCCCGGAGCACACGGGTGACCGTCAGCCGCTAACTGCAGGCGGCCAGCACCAGTTCGCGCACGCGCGCCGCGTCGGCCTGGCCCTTGGTGGCCTTCATCACCGCGCCGACGATCGCACCCGCGGCCTGCACCTTGCCGCCGCGGATCTTCTCGGCGATGTCGGGGTTGGCCGCCAGCGCCTCGTCGACCGCGGTCTGAAGCGCAGAATCGTCGCGAACGACTTCCAGCCCACGGGCCTTCATCACCTGGTCGGGTTCACCCTCACCCGCGAGCACGCCTTCGACGACCTGGCGCGCCAACTTGTTTGACAGCTTGCCGTCATCGACGAGCTTGGCCACCGCGGCCACCTGCGCCGGGGTGATCGGCAATGCGTCCAACTCAACGCCTGCTTCATTGGCCTTCTGCACCAAGAAGTTTCCCCACCATGCGCGAGCCTGCTCACTTGAGGCGCCGTGCTCGACGGTGGCAGCGACCAGTTCAATTGCTCCGGCGTTGACGAGATCGCGCATCACCTCGTCGGAAATGCCCCAATCTTGCTGAATACGCTTGCGCCGCAACCACGGCAGTTCGGGCATCGTCGTGCGCAGTTTCTCGATGAGTTCGGCGTCCGGTGCCACCGGCTCCAGATCCGGTTCGGGGAAGTACCGGTAATCCTGCGCGGTTTCCTTGCTGCGGCCCGGCGAGGTATAGCCATCCTCGTGAAAATGCCGGGTTTCCTGGTGCACCCGGCCACCGGCATCGAGAACCGCTGCCTGACGGCGCATCTCGTACCGAACCGCGACCTCGACACTCTTCAGCGAGTTGACGTTCTTGGTTTCGGTGCGGGTGCCGAACTCCTTCTGGCCGGTCGGCTTGAGAGAGACGTTGGCGTCGCAGCGCATCGAGCCCTGATCCATGCGCACATCGGAAACTCCCAACGCCCGCAAGAGATCTCGCAGCGCGGTCACATACGCGCGGGCGATCTCCGGCGCCCGAGACCCGGCGCCCTCGATCGGTTTGGTGACGATCTCGATCAGCGGCACACCCGAACGGTTGTAGTCGATCAGCGACGTCGTCGCTCCTTCGATGCGCCCGGTCTCACTGCCAAGGTGGGTCAGCTTGCCGGTGTCTTCCTCCATATGGGCACGCTCGATGTCCACCCGCCAAGTGGTGCCGTCGTCGAGGGGTACCTCCAGGTAGCCGTTGATCGCGATCGGCTCGTCGTACTGCGAGATCTGGTAGTTCTTCGGCATGTCCGGATAGAAGTAGTTCTTCCTGGCGAACCGGCACCACGGCACGATCTCGCAATTCAGCGCCAGGCCGATGCGAATGGCCGACTCCACCGCCTCCTGGTTGAGCACCGGCAGCGACCCGGGCAGCCCGAGGCATACCGGGCACACCTGAGAGTTCGGCTCGGCGCCGAATTTGTTGGCACAGCCGCAGAACATCTTCGTCGCGGTGGACAACTCGACGTGTACCTCGAGCCCCATTACGGGTTCGTAGCGTGCCACGACGTCGTCGTAGTCGATGAGTTCGGCGGCGGAGGTGGCGGTCATGTGGGCGAGTTTAGTGTGGGCGGCTCGCCGAGTTTGGGGTGCACGCCCGGGCTGAGACCAAGCGCCGCGGCCACACGCTGCAGCATCCCCAACAGGTCCGCCCGTTCCTCGGGCGACAGTGCGGCGGTCACGTCGTCCTCCAGCGCGTCGGACTGTTCTTCCAGCGCAGGCAGCAAGTCATGCGCCTTGTCGGTGAGCGTGACCGCGAACGCGCGACGGTCGTCCGGGTGTGGCCGCCGCTGTACCAGGCCCTGCTGCTCAAGGGTGTCGATAAGGTTCACCATGACGTTGCGGTGCAGGCCCAGCCGTGCCGACAACTGGCGCTGGGATTGGCCGTCATTGGCGGCGAGTGCAAACAGAATGGCGTTGACCCGCGGATGCACGCCCAACGGCGCCAGCCGCCGCTTCGCATCGTCGGCGACGTACGAGCCGAGTTGCGATAAGAGAAACGGAATCCGCTGGTCAAGTTCGGCGATGCCGTCGGCGCGCTCGCTCACATCGTCAGGTTAGCACTGTTAGTGATTGTCACGTAGAGTGATGATCACTAACAGTGACTATCTTGGAGGTAATGATGCGACTCGTCGTTTTTGGGGCCAACGGTCAGACAGGACGCCTGATCACCCGGCAAGCGCTCGACGCGGGCCACACCGCTGTGGCGGTCACGCGCCGGCCTGAGGACTTCCCCATCGCGGACCCGGCGCTGACAGTCGCGGGTGCCGACGTTCACGACGCCGCGGCGCTGGTCGATATCGTCGCCGGGGCCGATGCGGTGGTGTCCACGCTCGGTGTGTCCTTTACCCGCGAGCCCGTCGACACGTATTCGGTCGGCACGGCCAACATCGTTGCCGCCATGCGACAGACGGGGGTGCGTCGGCTCGTCGTAGTCAGCTCGACCGCGGCGTATCACTATCCGGGCCGGACTGGGGCGCCGTTTGCACTGCGGGTGATCGAACCGGTCATGACAAAGACGCTCGGCAAGACGGTCTACGACGACGTCCGGCGGATGGAAACTATCGTCCGCGACAGCGGTCTGGATTGGACGATCGTGCGCCCGTCAGGTCTGTTCGACCTGCCGTATGTCACCGAATACATTGCGGGAGAGGTGGATCCGGTCGGCGCATATACATCGCGCACTGATCTGGCCGACTACTTGCTGAGCCTGGCCGGGCGTTCGGGCCTGCGTGAAACCGTGACGATCTCCACGACGGCGGACACCCCGACGATGTGGCAGATGATCCGGCGCGAAGCGTTCAAGAGCGCATGATGACGACCGCCTACCTCACCGTGACACTCATCGCCATTGCCGCGAACGGCTTCTCGGGGATCGCGGCATTGCTTCACTTCCAGCCGATCATGCCGGGGATGGCGAAGGCCGGTGTACCCGTATCGTGGCTCACCTTCCCAATCGGCACACTGAAAACCCTTGGCGCACTGGGGCTCGCGGCAGGTTTGATGTTCCGCCCTTTCGGTGTCTCGGCCGCCATCGGTCTGGTGCTGTTCTTCGTCTGCGCGGTCTATACCCACATCCGCGCGAACGACTACAGCGTGCAGTTCGGGCTGGCGATCGGGTTCTTGGCGCTGAACGTCGCCGCTCTGGCGCTATCCGTCGGGTGAGCAGACGCAAAATGCTCGAAATCCGCGGCGTGTCGGGTGATTTTGCGTCTGCTCGCGGAATGGAAGTTAGCCGAAGAACTCAGCGGCGTCGTCGTATCGGCTCTGCGGCACCAGCTTCAGCTGGCGGACCGCGTCGGCCAGCGCGACGCGGCCGATGTCCTGGCCCCGCAGCGAGACCATCATTCCGTACTCGCCGGCGTGGGCGGCGTCGGCGGCATTGACGCCGAACCGGGTGGCGAGCACACGGTCGAACGGCGTCGGCGTGCCGCCGCGCTGCACATGCCCGAGCACGGTCACCCGCACTTCCTTGTTGATGCGCTTCTCGACCTCGATTCCGAGTTGTTGCGCGACGCCGGTGAAGCGCTCGTGCCCGAACTCGTCGATGCCGCCCTGCCGCAGCTGCATCGTGCCCTCGGCGGGTTTCGCGCCTTCGGCCACCACACAGATGAAGTGTGAATCGCCGCGCACGAAGCGCTGCTTGATCAGCCGGCACACCTCTTCGACGTCGAACGGCTGCTCGGGGATCAGCGTCATGTGGGCACCGGATGCCAGGCCGGCGTTCAACGCGATCCATCCGGCGTGGCGGCCCATCACCTCGACCAGCATCACCCGCTGATGCGATTCGGCGGTGCTGTGCAACCGATCGATCGCCTCACTGGCGACCATCAGTGCGGTGTCGTGCCCGAATGTCACGTCCGTGCAATCGATGTCGTTGTCGATGGTCTTGGGCACCCCAACCACGGGAACATTCTCTTCTGACAGCCAGTGCGCGGCGGTCAGCGTGCCTTCGCCGCCGATCGGGATCAGCACGTCGATGCCGTTGTCGTCCAGCGTCTGCTTGATCTGGTCGAGCCCGGCGCGCAGCTTCTCCGGGTGCACCCGCGCGGTACCCAGCATCGTGCCGCCCTTGGCCAGCAGCCGGTCGTTGCGGTCATCGTTGTGCAGCTGGATCCGCCGGTTCTCCAGCAGCCCGCGCCAGCCGTCCTGGAAGCCAACGACCGAAGACCCGTATCGCACGTCGCAAGTCCGAACGATCGCCCGGATCACCGCGTTCAGCCCTGGACAGTCGCCCCCACCGGTCAGTGTTCCGATGCGCATGCCCCCATCCTCCCCTGTTACAGCGCCGTTGGCAGCGGACCTCGCGCAGCTTCATATGCGGCCCCGACCCGATAGAGCCGGTCGTCGGCCAGCGCGGGCGCCATGATCTGCAGGCCGACCGGCAGGTTGTCGTCGGGCGACAAGCCCGACGGCACCGACATCCCACAATGGCCGGCAAGGTTCAGCGGCAGCGTGCACAGGTCGAACAGGTACATCGCCAGCGGGTCGTCGACCTTCTCCCCCAGCGGGAATGCCGTCGTCGGGGTGGCCGGTGAGATCAGCACATCGACCTTCTTGTAGGCCTCGTCAAGGTCACGGGCGATCAGCGTGCGCACCTTCTGCGCCTGGTTGTAGTAGGCGTCGTAGTACCCCGCCGAAAGCGCGTATGTGCCAATCATGATGCGGCGCTTGACTTCTGGACCGAAGCCGGCCGCCCGCGTCAATGCCATCACCTCTTCGGCGCTGTGCGTGCCGTCGTCACCGACCCGCAGGCCGTAGCGCATCGCGTCGAAGCGCGCCAGGTTCGACGACACCTCCGACGGCAGGATCAGGTAGTACGCCGGCAGCGAGTAGTCGAAATGCGGGCAGTCGACCTCGCTGACTTCGGCGCCCAGCTTGGTCAATACCTCGACGGCTGCGTTGAACGAGGCCAACACACCGTCCTGATAGCCGTCGCCACGCAACTGCTTGACCACGCCGATCCGCACACCGTTCAGATCACCAGACGCGCCCTGCCGCGCGGCGGCGACGACGTCGGGCACCGGGGCGTCGACAGATGTCGAGTCCTTCGGGTCGTGGCCGGCGATCACCTGGTGCAGCAGCGCGGTGTCGAGCACCGTACGCGCACAGGGTCCGCCCTGGTCCAACGACGACGCGCATGCGACGAGGCCGTACCGGGACACGGTGCCGTAGGTGGGCTTCACCCCGACGGTGGCCGTCAAGGCGGCGGGCTGGCGGATGGATCCGCCCGTGTCGGTCCCGATGGCCAGCGGCGCCTGGAACGCGGCCAGCGCCGCAGCACTGCCGCCACCCGAACCGCCTGGCACGCGGTCGACGTCCCACGGGTTGCGGGTCGGGCCATAGGCCGAGTTCTCGGTGGATGACCCCATCGCGAACTCGTCCATGTTCGTCTTGCCCAGGATCGGGATGCCAGCCGCGCGCAGTCGCGCAGTCACTGTCGCGTCGTACGGCGACGTCCAGCCCTCGAGGATCTTCGATCCGCAGGTGGTCGGCATGTCGGTGGTGGTGAACACGTCTTTCAACGCCAGCGGCACACCGGCCAGCGGCGACGGCAGCGCCTCATCGGCGGCCACGGCCGTGTCGATCCGCGCCGCCTGCGCCAGCGCCTGCTCCTCGGCCACATGCAGGAATGCGTGGTACTTGTCGTCGGTCTCGGCGATCCGATCCAGGCACGCCTGTGTGGCCTCTGTCGACGAGATCTCCTTCGCAGCGATCTTTTCGCCTAGCGTGGCCGCATCCAACCGAATCAGGTCTTCCCTCATGCCTCGGCTCCCGCTCGCTCCGGTCCTCGCTTCGCTGCGATCCTCACTCGCGCTCGCCTTCGGGTCATTCCGCTTCTCCCAGAATCCGCGGGACGGCGAATCGGCCGTCGACCGCCTTGGGCGCTTGCGAGAGCGCTTGGTCCTGGGTCAGGCACGGCTCGACCTCGTCGGAGCGGAACACGTTGACGTCCTTGAGCGGGTTGCCGGTCGGGTCGACGCCGGTGACGTCGACGGCCTGGATCTGGCTGACATGGCTCAGGATGGCGTCGAGTTGGCCGGCGAAACTGTCCAACTCGTCCTCGCTCAAAGCGAGGCGGGCCAGGCGCGCCAGATGGGCAACCTCATCTCGGGAGATCTGTGACACGACTCCCGAGCCTAGTCACCGGCGGACATCGCCCGGAATGCTGACCCGCAGGCGCTGTGCAACAGTGTTGCGCGTGCCTACGTATCTACTACGGGTCGAACTCGAGGATCGACCGGGCAGCCTCGGCTCACTGGCCGTCGCGCTCGGGTCGGTGGGCGCTGACATCTTGTCCCTCGACGTGGTGGAACGCGCGTCGGGGTACGCGATCGACGACCTCGTGGTCGAGCTTCCGGCGGGCGCCATGCCCGACATGCTGATCACGGCCGCCGAAAACCTCAGGGGTGTCTACGTCGACGCCATCCGGCCGCATACCGGGCTTCTCGAGGCGCATCGCGAGCTGGAACTCATCGACCATGTCGCCGCGGCCGACGGGAAAGAGAAGCGGTTGCAGGTGCTGGCCGACGAAGCGCCACGAGTGCTGCGCGTCGGATGGTGCACGGTGGTGCGGCAGAACGACTCGGGGCTGCAGCGCATCGTCGGCAGTCACGGAGCGCCGGAAACACATATGGAACGGGTGCCGTGGCTTCCGCTCGATCACGCCGAAGCCCTTGACGCACGGGCGGATTGGGTGCCGCAGGTGTGGCGCGACATGGACAGCACACTCGCGGCGGCGCCGCTGGGCGCCCACGACACCGCGATGGTGCTTGGCCGCGCGGGAGGCCCGGAGTTTCGGCCGTCTGAGGTCGCTCGGCTGGGCTATCTGGCCGGGATCGTCGCCACGATATTGCGCTGAGGCTGAGGTGGTTCAGCCTCCCGCGGGCACGGGATAGCGGTCGTTGACGTCGGCATTGGTGTCCTTACGCGCGCAGTGGGCACAGCAGAAGATGCCGTCCGGCGTTTCGACGCCGTGACCCAGAATCCGGCAACCGCAATGCGCACACTCCGGTGCCAGTTGAACCGCAGCGCACTCGACGCTGTCGAACGTCGCGCTGCGCCCGTCGGGCCAGGTGACGGTGAAAGCCTTGTCGTAGTGGTTTCCGCAGGTATCGCAGATCGACATCACAACTCCCTCGTCCTCGTCGACAAGCCGGGTTCCCGGTCGATGTCGACCACAAACTCGGCTCAGACGCCGTCGGGACCGTTGTCCAGCAGCCTGCGGAATCCGTCCTCGTCGAGGATCGGTACACCGAGTTCGACGGCTTTGTCGTACTTCGAGCCCGGCGAATCGCCGGCCACCACATAGGCCGTCTTCTTCGACACCGAACTGGCCGCCTTGCCCCCGCGGGCGACGATGGCTTCCTTGGCGTCGTCGCGGGAAAACCCGGTCAGCGACCCGGTGACGACGATCGACAGCCCATCGAGCGTGCGGGGGATGCTGGTATCGCGTTCGTCCTCCATCCGCACCCCGGCAGCGCGCCACTTGTCCACGATCGCCATGTGCCAGTCGACGGCGAACCATTCCTTGACTGCGGCCGCGATCGTCGGGCCGACGCCCTCAACGGCCGCCAGCTGTTCCTCCGACGCGGAGATGATCGCGTCAAGGCTGCCGAATTCAGTGGCCAGCGCGCGCGCCGCCGTCGGCCCGACATGGCGGATGGACAGCGCGACGAGCACCCGCCACAGCGGCCGAGTCTTGGCCTCGTGCAGGTTGATCAGCAGCCGCGCACCGTTGGCGGAGAGATTGCCGTCCTTGGTTTTGAACAGATCGGTGCGCAGCAAGTCGTCGCTGACGATGGTGAACAGGTCGCCCTCGTCGGTGATCACGCCTGATGTCAGCAGCGCGATCGCGGCCTCGTATCCCAGCCCCTCGATGTCGAACGCACCCCGGCCGGCGAGATGAAAAACCCGCTCCCGCAACTGCGCTGGGCACGATCGCGAATTCGGGCAGCGGATGTCGGCGTCGCCCTCCTTGGCCGGTGCGAGTTTGGTACCGCATTCGGGACACGTTGTGGGCATTTCGAATTCGCGTTCGGTGCCGTCGCGCAGGTCGACGACGGGGCCAAGCACTTCAGGGATCACGTCGCCGGCCTTGCGGATCACCACGGTGTCGCCGATCAGCACGCCCTTGCGCTTGACTTCCGACGCGTTGTGCAGGGTGGCCAGCCCGACGGTCGACCCGGCGACCTTCACCGGCTCCATGTATGCGAACGGAGTGACCCGGCCGGTCCGCCCGACGTTCACGCGGATATCGAGGAGCTTGGTCGTGGCCTCCTCGGGAGGGTACTTGTAGGCGACGGCCCAGCGTGGCGCGCGCGACGTCGAGCCAAGCCGGCGTTGCAGCGCGATCTCGTCGACTTTGACCACCACACCGTCGATTTCGTGTTCGACGTCGTGGCGGTGCTCGCCCCAGTAAGCGATGTGCTCGGTGACTCCCTCGATGCCTTTGACGCGCGACGTGTGCTCGGAAACCGGCAGCCCCCACGCCTTCAACGCCCGGTAGGCGTCGTGCAGGGTCTTTGGGCTGAAACCTTCAGCGTGGCCGAGACCGTGGCAGATCATGCGCAGCTTGCGGCGCGCGGTGACCGCGGGGTTCTTCTGCCGGAGTGAGCCGGCGGCGCTGTTGCGGGGGTTGGCGAACGGCGGCTTGCCTTCGGCGACGAGACCGGCATTGAGGTCTTCGAAGTCGGCGACCCGGAAGAACACTTCGCCGCGGACCTCGAGGACCCGCGGGGTCGGGAATTCCTTGGATTCCGTGAGCTTTTCGGGCACGTCGCTGATGGTGCGGGCGTTTAGCGTGACGTCCTCGCCGGTGCGGCCGTCGCCGCGGGTGGCCGCGCGGACAAGCCGCCCTTCGCGGTAGACGAGTGCGAGCGCGACTCCGTCGATCTTGAGCTCGCACAGGTAGTGCGCGTCGTCGCCGATCTCACCGCGGGTGCGCGCGGCCCAGGCGGCCAGCTCGTCCGGCGCGAACACGTTATCCAGGCTCAGCATCCGCTCGAGGTGCTCGGCCGACGTGAAGTCGGTGGCAAACCCCGCGCCGCCGACAAGTTGGGTCGGCGAATCGGGCGTGCGCAGCTCGGGATGGGCGTCTTCGAGCGCTTCCAGTTCGCGTAGCAGCTTGTCGAATTCGGCGTCGGAGATGATCGGTGCGTCGCGGACGTAGTAGCGGAACTGGTGCTCGCGCACCTCATCGGCGAGCTCTTGCCAGCGGCGGCGCAGGTCGGCGTCGGGGGCTTCGTCGGCCTGCTCGGCCAGTACGGTTTCCGGCTTCTTCGGGCTCACCCTCGCAGGCTATCCGAGCCGCCCGACACAGCCGTTACGCTGGCGACATGCCGCACCCGATCATGTTCCGCGACGACGACCTCGGGCTCGCGGAGGTGCGGGGGATCGCGCTGGGCTTCCCGAAGGCGTTCGAGAAGATCTCGTGGGGCAGGCCCGTGTTCTGCGCGCCGAAGATGTTCGTGATGTACGGCGGCAGCGCCAAGACGGACGTCAAGGGCGAGTACCTCCAGTACCCGTATTCGATCCTGGTCAAGGTCGACGAGAGCGACCGAAAGGCCCTCGAACAAGACAGCCGATTCTTCTTCCCGGCGTACATGGGCCCGTTCGGCTGGATGGGCCTGGACTTCGCGGCAAGCAAGAAGGTCGACTGGGACGAGGTGCGCGAACTCGTCGACGCGTCGTTCCGGTTGATCGCGCCGAAGAAACTCATCAAGGAGCTCGACGAAGTTTGACCAGTCAGCGGCGGACCATGATTCGATCGGAGACGCGATGAGTTTTTCGAGCCCCTTCCCCGAGGTCGAGATCCCCTCGACCAGCGTGTACGACTATCTGTTCGACGGGATTGACGATGTCGACCTCGGCCGGGTCGCACTGATCGATACCAAGTCGGGTCGGCAGACCAGCTATCGCGAGATGATCGGCCGCGTCGACACGTTCGCCGGTGCGCTGGCCGGCCGCGGCATCGGTGTCGGCGACGTGGTCGCACTGTTGGCCCCCAACAGTTCGGCGTTCGCGGTCGCCTTCCACGGCATCCTGCGTTCCGGCGCGACGGCGACGACGATCAATGCGCTGTTCACTGCCAAAGACATCGAAAAGCAGCTCCGCGATTCCCAGGCCAGGATGCTGATCACCGTGACGCCGCTGCTGGCCCACGCCGAAGAAGCCGCTGCGGCTGCCGGCCTCGCCGATGCCGACCTCGTGGTGCTCGACGGCGAGGGGCAGGATGCCGGCCGTCATCCCAATGCGGCCGACCTGCTCGCGGCGGGATCGCCTGCGCCGCAAGTGAACTTCGCCCCGTCGTCGCATTTGGCGGTGCTCCCGTACAGCTCCGGCACCACGGGCAACCCGAAGGGTGTGATGCTGACGCACCGCAATCTGGTCGCGAACGTCGCGCAGATCCGGCCGCTGCACGGGATCGTCGAAAACGACGTGATCCTCGCGGTGCTGCCGTTTTTTCATATCTACGGAATGACCGTTCTGCTCAACGCCGCGCTGCATGCGCGCGCCAAGCTGGTGATCATGCCGAGCTTCGACCTGGGCGAGTTCCTCGGCAACATCCAAAACCACAAGTGCACCATCGCGTTCATCGCGCCGCCCGTCGCCGTCGCGCTCGCCAAGCACCCGCTGATCGACGAGTACGACCTGTCATCACTGAACACCGTGATGTCGGGCGCAGCCCCGTTGGACGCCGACCTCGGTCACGCGGTCGCAAAACGGCTCGGCTGTCGCGTCGTGCAGGGCTACGGGATGAGCGAGCTGAGCCCGGTCAGCCACATCACGCCGTTCGACGGCGGCGTGCGGAACATGGGGATGGTCGCGCCGCTGAGCTCGGTCGGATGGACGGTGTCCAACGCCGCGTCCAAACTCATCGATCCCGAGACCGGCGCCGAAATCGACCCGCCCGCAAAGGGTCTCAGCGAGACCGGTGAGCTGTGGTTCAAGGGGCCCAACGTGATGGCCGGATACCTGAACAACGAAGAGGCCACCCGGGATACCGTCGATGACGAAGGTTGGCTGCACACAGGGGATTTGGCGCAGGTCGACGCGTGCGGCTGCGTCTACATCGTCGACCGGCTCAAGGAGCTGATCAAGTACAAGGGCTACCAGGTCCCGCCGGCCGAGCTCGAGGCGCTGCTGCTGAGCCACCCATCGATCGCCGACGCCGCGGTGGTCGGCGTCAACGACTCCGAAGGCGAAGAGGTGCCGAAGGCGTTCGTCGTCAAGCAATCTGGCGCCGAGCTGACCGAGGACGAGGTGATCGACTTTGTCGCCGGGCAGGTCGCGCCGTACAAGAAGGTGCGGCAGGTCGAGTTTATCGAGGCGATTCCGAAGTCGGCCTCAGGGAAGATCCTGCGCAAGGATCTACGTTCGGGTTAGCACCTCGGCGTCGCGTGTGGCCTTGGCTTGCCGGTAACCGAGAACAGCGCCGGCGGCAGGGATGACGATCAATCCGGCCAAGCCCCACAGTGGATCAGTCCAGTCGAGCGAGGGGGCGATGGCCAGCTGCGGGACGAGGCGCTGCGGGTGGACGCGATCGCTGGGGGCCGGCGGAATTTCTATCGGAGGCGGCGGAGGCGGTGCTGGCGCGATCTCGGGCAGAATGAAATACGGCCGCGTTGGCTCCGGGGCGTGCGTCTGAATTCCCGGCGAGCGGCCGTTGCCGACAACCACTCGCGGCGGCTCTACCGCCGTGGCGGTCGGCGGGCCCGAGACGTCGGCGCCCGAGACGGTGTCTGAGCCGGGGCCGTCGGCTGGGGTCTGCGGCGCGGGCGCCGAGTTATCCGAGGCTTGCGAACCAGTATTTGTCTGCGGTGCCAGCGACGAGGTGCTGCTACGGCTGGTACTGGTGCTCGTGCTGCGTTGGTTGCTATCACTGCCCGATGTCGACTTCTGACCGTCGCCGCCATCCCACTGGCTGCCGTCACCCCACCGGTTGCGATCGGCCCTTCGGTCGCCGCCACCGTTGTAGTCACGGTCGCCGCCATCGCGGTCACCGCCGAAGCCGCCGTCGCGATTATCTCCGTAGCTGCCACCACGGTCGCCACGGTCGCCGTCACGGTCGTCGCCGCCGTGCTTCCACCCGCCACGGTCGTCTCCTCCGCCGCGGTGATCGGAGCGATTCGAATGCGACCCGCCGGGATCGGCGATGGCCACCGACGCGGTGGGTCCGCCCACCATCACGACAGCCGCGACAACTCCGACACCCGCCGCCAGGCGCAGGTTCGACGGGCCCACAGTTTCCTCTTTCGCGAATAGCAAAGACGAGCACAAGATCGTTTTCACAGCATTGTTGCACGGGGTCACTGCGAAAACCCAGTCTCTTTTACGAACGCGAAAAAATCGTTAGCGAAAATTACCTAATTCTCGTCTTCTACGAACGCGCGCAACCTTTCGATAGCCCGGTCCCACCGGTGCGACAACGCGGTGAGGTATTGGCTCGCCTCCGCCAGCGGCTCGGGCTGCATCCGCCAGATGCGTTCCCTGCCATTGCGCTGACTGCTCACCAGCCCGACCGCCTCCAGCAGCAGAAGATGTTTCGTCGCGGCTTGGCGGCTCACCGGAACCGCGTGCGTGATTTGCGACGTCGAGCATGGACCGCCGTCGCACAACCGTGTGACGATGCGCAGGCGATTGGGGTCGCCGAGTGCGTCAAATAACGGCGCGTTGGCGACGGATACGCTCACACCTTCTCGCTGAGTGCGAGATATTTCCGAACCAATTCGGTTTGCTTGGCCCAGCCCTTGCTGTTGTTCTCGAACGCCGATGCCCGGCGGTCGGCAGGGATCGCATCGAACCCCGACTCGACGATGCGCAGCAGAACGCCGTCGGCGGTCTCGTCGAGGGTGAACTCGACCAGCGTGGTCGGCTCTTGCGAGTAGTCGGTGTCGGGTTCGACGGCGAATGGGTGCCACCTGAACGCCAGCCGGCGCTGCGGCTCCACCGCGACGATCTGCCAGGCACTCGACTTGCCCGCATGCGGTTCCTGCATTTTGGCCACCTCGTCGTCGACGGTTGTCGGCGTCATCACGCCGGTGACCGACGCACCCGCGACGAACGGCCCGTCGAAGCGCACGCCGAACCAGCGGCCGAACTCCTCGGCATCGCTGATCGCCCGCCAGACCCGCTCCAGCGACGCCCGAAGCAGTACTTCCTTTTCGATCCGATCCGTATCCATATGCAACCTCCTAGTTGCGTTTTACCGTATACGTCGTCGGCGCAACGCGCAACCTTTTGGTTGCGCTTATGGGATTAGATCGCGTCCGGGTCGTCGCCGAACGCGTCGGCCGCCTTCTGGGCCAACTCGATGGCAGCCCGCGCCCACTCGGCCGTCGCACCTGCCAATCCGCATGCGGGCGTGACACCGATCCGCTCACGCAGTACCGAGCGGGGAAATCCGAGTCGGTCGGTGATGGCGACCGCCGCCTTGGCGATCTCTTCAGCCGACGGCCGACCGGCAGGCGCCGTCGACGACACGACGCCCAGCATCACGGTGCGGCCGGAGTCGACGAACTCCCCCACCCCGTCGAGATCAGCGGCCGTCAACGTCGAAACGTCGACCGACACCGCGTGAACAGTGCTGCGCTGCAACATCTTCCACGGCAGTCCGGCAGCGCAGCTATGCAGAGCCACGTCGGCGCCCGCGGCCGCGACGCAATCGTCGAGCAGCGCGGTGGCCACGGACTCGTCGACCGGGTGCACCGGCGTCAGGCTCGTCACCCCGGCCAGCCGGCCTTCGAGCGCAGCCGGTAGGGACGGCTCGTCGAACTGCACCACCACCGAAGTGTCCAGCCGACGCGCCAGGTGCGCGCGATGGACGGCCACACCTTCGGCCAGCGAAGCCGCGAGATCCCGCAGTGCGCCGGCGTCCGTGATGGCCCGGTGACCGCCGGGCAGCTCGAGCTGGGCGGCCAGCGTGATCGGTCCTGGCGCTTGCACCTTGACCGTGCGCGTTCCGCCACGCAGGCCCGCCTTCTCCCACGCTTCTTCGAGTGCGTCGATGTCCTCGTCGAGCAGACTGGCCGCCCGGCGAACGACCGCGCTGCGGCCGGAGGCAATGCGGTAGCCGCGCGGCACGGTGTCGATTCCGATGTCGACCAGCAGCGCACCGGCTCGTCCGATCAAGTCAGCGCCGACGCCACGGTCCGGCAGTTCCACCAGATGCGTGAGCCTGTGCAGTTCGCCGACGACGATCTCCGCGGCTTCGCGCGGCGACGATCCAGGCCACGACCCGATGCCCGTCGCTGCGGCGAAAACATTCACTCGTTGAACAGTATTCGATCGGGCTACGCTCGGGCCGGGAAGGGGACGACGTCATGCGCACAGCGGCTGGGCCGTTCTGGGCCTGGTGCGCGGCGGTCATTGTGGCGGGTTGCACGCACACCGTCAGCGGCCACGCGACGCGGTCCGCTCCCGGTATCGATGACGACTCCCTGTCCCCGATAGACGTGGAGACGGTGATGCTCGATCAGTCGCAGATGCGCGCGATCACCGGCGCCGGCGACGACCTCACCATCATCCCGAGCATGGATGCGAAGGTGCCCGTCGACATCGACCAGCTCGCGAAAACCACTCCACCGCAATGCCAATGGTTCTTCGAGGAGACCCGCACATTCGGAGCTCAGGTCGAAGAATTCCACAAGACCACGTTTCAGGATCCACCCCGCGGCGCGCAGATCTCCGAGGGCGTTGCCGGGTATCGCGATTCGGCAACGGCCCAAGGCGCGTTCAGCGATCTCGTCCATTTGGTGGACGGCTGCGCGTCGACGACATTCGGGCCGATGTTCGTCGGTGAGTGGACGGCGACGGCCGATTCGTTGCAGACGCGGGCGGACAACGGATGCGGGCGGGATTACCGGGTGAAGAACGTCGTGCTCGTCGAAGTGACGTCGTGCCAGTTCCCCGGTTCGGTGCCCGACATCGTGATGACGAACATCCTGGCCAAGGTGCCCGACTAGCGCCGGATCGTCGCGCTGGCGATGACCTCGTCGCCGTCGGGATCCGGGCGGTATAGCACCATCGTCTGGCCCGGCGCCACGCCGCGCAGCGGTGCACGCAGCTCGACCACCAGGCGTCCGTCGCGCAGTTCGGCGACACCGTCGGCGATGCCGCCGTGCGCGCGCACCTGCACGGAGCACTCCACCGGACCCGCCGGCGCAACACCCGAGGTGAACACCGGCTTATCGCCGGCGAGCTTCCGCACGTCCAGATCGGCCGCGTCACCGACGTGAACCGTTGCGGTGTCGGCGTCGATACCCGTCACATATCGCGGTCGTCCGTCGGGGCCCGGGCCGGCGATGCCGAGCCCCTTGCGCTGTCCGATCGTAAAGCCGTGCACGCCTTCGTGTTCGGCGATCACCGTGCCGCCGGCGTCGACGACCGCGCCGCGCCTCACGCCGATGCGGGCACCGAGGAATGCACGGGTATCACCCGAGGGAATGAAGCAGATGTCGTGGCTGTCGGGCTTTTCGGCGACGGCCAGGCCACGACGGGCCGCTTCCTCGCGGATCTGCGGCTTGGGCGTATCGCCGATCGGGAACACCGCGTGGCGCAGCTGTTCGGCGGTCAAGACGCCCAGCACGTAGGACTGGTCCTTGTCACGGTCGACGGCGCGGCGCAGCCGGCCATCGGAAAGCCTCGCGTAGTGACCGGTCGCGACGGCGTCGAATCCGAGCGCCAGCGCGCGAGCCGCCAACGCCGAGAACTTGATTCGTTCGTTGCACCGCACGCAGGGGTTCGGCGTCTCGCCGCGTTCGTAGGACGCGACGAAATCGTCGATCACGTCCTCTTTGAAGCGATCGGCGAAATCCCATACGTAGAAGGGGATGTCCAGCACATCGGCCACCCGACGGGCATCACCGGCGTCTTCTTTCGAGCAGCACCCCCGCGAGCCGGTGCGCAGCGTGCCGGGCGCCGACGACAACGCCAGGTGCACACCGACGACGTCGTGGCCTGCGTCGACCATTCTGGCGGCGGCGACCGACGAGTCGACACCGCCGCTCATCGCGACGAGCACCCTCACTGTTCGGCCGCTCCTGCACTAGCGAGCGCGGCCTGGCGTGCCCGGTCGACAGCGGCAGGCAGGACCGCCAATGCCGCCTCGACGTCGGCGTCGGTGCTGGTGTGGCCCAGCGAGAGCCGCAGCGAGCCGCGGGCACTGGCCGGATCGGCACCCATTGCGATCAGGACGTGTGACGGCTGAGCCACGCCGGCGGTGCACGCCGAGCCCGTCGAGCACTCGATCCCTTTGGCATCCAACAACATCAACAGCGAGTCACCCTCGCAGCCGCGGAACGTGAAGTGCGCGTTGCCGGGCAACCGCCCGGCGCCGGTGGCGCCATTGAGGTATGCGTCGTCGATGGTGGACAGCACGCCGTCGACCAGCTTGTCGCGCAACGCCTGCACCCGGGCGCTCGTGGTTTCCAAGCCTTCCACGGCCACTCGGGCCGCCGCCGCCATCGCGACCGCGCCCGCGACGTCGGGTGTGCCCGAACGGACATCGCGTTCCTGTCCACCGCCGTGCAGCAACGGCACACAGGCGGCGTCGCGACGCAGCACCAGCGCACCAACACCTGTCGGGCCGCCGAACTTGTGCGCAGCGACGCTCATGGCGGAGAGTCCGCTCGCGGCGAAGTCGACCGGTATCTGGCCGATCGCCTGAATCGCGTCGCTGTGCATCGGAACCTCGAATTCCGCTGCGATAGCGGCCAATTCGTGGATCGGCATGATGGTGCCGACCTCGTTGTTGGCCCACATGATCGAAACCAATGCGACATCGTCGTGGTCCTGCAATGCTTCTCGCAGCGCCGCCGGTGCGACCGCGCCGTCCTCCCCCACCGGCAGCCAGGTCACCTCGGCGCCTTCGTGGTCGGCAAGCCACTGGACAGCATCGAGCACCGCGTGGTGCTCGACAGGCGTGGTGACGATTCGACGGCGACGTGGTTCAGCGTCGCGCCTGGCCCAGTAGATGCCCTTGACCGCGAGGTTGTCGCTCTCGGTGCCGCCGGCGGTGAAGATCACTTCCGACGGCCGTGCGCCCAGCAGATGGGCCAGCGTCTCGCGGGCCTCCTCCATCCGGCGGCGTGCGACTCGGCCCGTGCCGTGCAGCGACGAGGCGTTGCCGACGGTCGCCAGCACGGCCGTCATCGCCTGGATGGCAGCAGGGTGCATCGGGGTCGTGGCGGCGTGATCGAGGTACACCGAATCGGAGGTGCTCATGACCTGTCCAGGATAACCGCCGGGCCCGGACCGCCCTGATCTCGAGGTCAGGCCACGAGTGCGTGACCGTGCGCACGCCGCGATGTGTCACCGCGGACCGCGGCCTCGCAGCGTGCCGCGAGGTCACGTCGGTCATCCCCCGGTAATTGCAGCGATTCGACCCGCACGTGCACGATCGTGCGCCGCGCCGTGACCAGTCGGCTGATCGACGCGAACAGCGTGTCGTCGCCGATGTAGGCGGGGATCGTTGAGGGGCTGCCGTCGCGGTGGTGGTAGGTCAGCCGCAATGGCTGCACCGGCCTGGCGGCGTCGACCGCGGCCTGGAACATCGCGGGCCGGAACGGCCCGTACGCCAGCCCGCACCACGTCGTGCCCTCCGGGAAGGCGACCACGGTCTGGCCCGCACGCAGCCGTTCGGCGACCGCGCTCACCACGTCGGGCAGCCGGCGGAGACTGGCCCGGTCGATCGGGATGACCTTCATCAGCCGGGCCACCATTCCCAAACCAATCCACTCGACGAGATCGGCGCGGGCGACGAACCTGCCCGGCATGACGGCACCGATTGCGAAGATGTCCACCCATGACACGTGTCCGCTGACCACCAGGACACCGCGCAGGTTGCGAATAGGCCCGCCGGACACCGTGATTCGCACACCGAGCGCACGCAGCATCAGCCGGCAGTAGCCGCGCTGGATGTGCGAGCGCCCTGGTGTCGGGACGGCCAGCAGCGGCACAGCTGACAGCAGCAGCGCCGCGAATGTGGCCCGTATTGCGACGCGCAGCGCCACGATCACGGGCTTGCCCGCTGCGGCGGCCCCGGCGCGCATGAGCTCGCGTCGCACGACGCCCGCGGCAGCCAGGAGTGCTCGACCGTCATGATGAGATCCCGTCGGCCATCGCGGCGGCCGCCCCCACCGACCGCAGCCTGCGCAGGTAGCGGATGTCGGCCCGGCGCTTGTCGAGCAGGGCCGGGAAGTCACCGACCCCGAAGTCGGGGTCGTGGGCCGGTTCTCCACACACTTGCGCGCCAAGCCGCAGATAGCCCCGCATCAGCGGCGGGACGCCGATGCGGCCCGGCGGTTCGATGTGGTCGAGGCCTCGCCCGTCGATCGTCACCGGCCGGTACGGCCGAACTGTGTACCGCTCGGGGGCGGCGTGGCGGCGGCGCACGAAGTCGCGGACGCCGCGAATCTGGCTGCCGGGCGCCTGCCCGGCCGGGCCTTCGACGGGTACCGATATGCAGCCGGCGACGTAGTCGTAGCCGCAGCGGTCGAGGTAGGCCAGGATGCCCGCCCACATCAGCAGCACGACGCCGCCGTTGCGGTGATCCTCGTGCACGACGGCGCGGCCCATCTCGACCAGCGACGGCCGCAGTGGGTCGAGCCCACGAACATCGAATTCCGTTGCGGTGTAAAGACCTCCGGCGGCGATGGCGCCCGGCGGAGGCAACATGCGGTAGCAGCCGACGATTTCGCCGGAGTTGTCCTCACGGACGAGGAGGTGATCGCAGTGCTCGTCGAAACGGTCGACGTCCCTGCCGTCGGCCGCACCGGCCAACGCGAATCCCGGCTCGGAGGTGAACACATCGTGGCGAAGGCGCTGAGCGGCATCGATGAGCGCGGGGTCGGTGGACAGCAGCAGGGTGTAGCGGGGTGTATCCGTTGATGACGTCGGCGGATCGGCGGCGATGAGTACAGAAGCAGTGCTCATGGCTGCACGGTCGCCCAGCCGCATCTCGGGATGGCATCGCGGCGGTGACGTGTCCGTGAGCGATAGGTGACGAATTGAGGCGTCCAGCTGGCGAAGGCGGGGTCCGGATAGCCGATCGCGCATGCACACGACAGCACCCACAGGTCTCCTGCGCCACCTTCACGTGGCGAGAAGACGTCGAGCGCTCACCCTTGTACGACTTTTGGGCCCGAAACCGTACAAGGCTGTGCGCTCGCGAAAAACCAAACGCCCCCGGTCTCTAGGACTGGGGGCGTTTGCGCGAGAAATTAACCCTTGCGGGCCTTGACCGCCTCGGTCAGCTGCGGAGTCACCTTGAACAGGTCACCGACGATGCCGAGGTCGGCGATCTCGAAGATCGGCGCCTCTTCGTCCTTGTTCACCGCGATGATCGTCTTGGACGTCTGCATGCCCGCCCGGTGCTGGATCGCCCCGGAGATGCCCAGCGCGATGTAGAGCTGCGGCGACACGGTCTTGCCCGTCTGGCCCACCTGGAACTGGCCCGGGTAGTAGCCGGAGTCGACCGCGGCACGCGACGCACCGACGGCCGCACCCAGCGAGTCGGCCAATTCCTCGACCACGCTGAAGTTTTCGGCGCTGCCGACGCCGCGGCCGCCGGAGACGACGACGGTGGCCTCGGTCAGTTCCGGACGATCGCCTGCCACGGCGGGCTCACGCTTGGTGATCTTCGTCGCATTCTCGGCCTGCGCCGGAACCTCGACGTTGACGACCTCGCCTGCGCCTGCGGCGGGCTCGGCCTCGACGGCACCCGGGCGCACGGTGATGACCGGGGTGTCGCCCGTGGCCTCGGCTTCGACGGTGAACGCGCCACCGAAGATGGAGTGGATGCCCTTGGCACCCTCCTTGACCTCGACCACGTCGGTGAGCAGGCCGGAGCCGATGCGCGCCGCGAGCCGACCCGCGATCTCCTTGCCGTCGGCGCTGGCGGCCAGCAGCACGCCCGCGGGCGTGGCCGACTCAACCAGCGAGGCCAGCACGTCCACATACGGGGTGATCAGATAGTTCTCCGCGTCGTCGGACTCGGCGACGTAGATCTTGGCGGCGCCGGCCTCTTTCAGCCCGTCGGTCAGCGACGCTGCCGTGCCCGGCTTGCCCACCACGACAGCGGAGGGCTCGCCCAGCTTGCGGGCGGCGGTGATCAGTTCGGCGGTGATTTTCTTCAGCGCGCCTTCGGAGTGCTCAACGAGCACAAGTACTTCAGCCATGTGTCTTCTATGTCTTTCGGTGTCTTACAAGCTTGGGTTCAGTCGGAATGATCTGCTAGATCAACTTTTGAGCAACCAGGTACTCGGCGATCTTGGTGCCGCCATCGCCCTCGTCTGTGACCTTCTCGCCGGCCGTCTTCGGCGGCTTCGGCGTCGAGGACAGCACCTTCGAGCCGGCGTTCGCGACGCCGACCTCGTCGGCCTCGACACCGATCTCGGCCAGCGTCAGCGTCGTCACTTCCTTCTTCTTCGCGGCCATGATGCCTTTGAAAGATGGGAAGCGGGGCTCGTTGATCTTCTCGTTGACGCTGACGACCGCTGGCAGCGGCGCCTCGACGGTGAAGACACCGTCGTCGGTCTCGCGCTCACCGGTGACCTTGCCGCCCTCGACGGATACCTTCCGCAGGTGGGTCAGCTGGGGCAGGCCCAGGTACTCCGCGATGATCGCCGGTACCGCGCCGCCGACGCCGTCGGTGGCCTCGTTACCCGCGATGACGAGTTCGGTGCCCTCGATGGTGCCCAGCGCGCGGGCCAGCGCCCAGCCCGTCTGGACCATGTCCGAGCCGTGCATGCCGTCGTCGAGCAGGTGCACCGCCTTGTCGGCGCCCATCGACAGCGCCTTGCGGATGGCCTCGGTCGCACGCTCGGGGCCGGCTGTGAGCACTGTCACAGTGCTTTCCGCGCCGTTGGCGGCTTCCTTCTCCTTGATCAGGAGTGCCTCTTCGACGGCGCGCTCGTTGATCTCGTCGAGCACGGCGTCGGCGGCCTCACGGTCGAGAGTGAAATCGCCATCGGTCAGCTTTCGCTCCGACCACGTGTCTGGGACCTGTTTGATCAGGACCACGATGTTCGTCATGACTTGAGTTCGTCCTCCTCGGAGAGGCCGGCAGCCGGCCTGCAATACCACGTTTCAAGCAAGTACCACCATGTTACTCGCGGGTAACTTGTGGTGGTTCGCAGGATCACCATAGCTGGTCGAAGTTTGTGTTCTAGCAGCCCGTAGCACCTGAACCGTTCGCCATCGGGCCGATCCGCGTTAGCCTGCCTTGCAATGAGCGCCTCATTCGTTACCAACGATCCGCTTGGGGACGACGCACTACCCCTCACCGGGGAGCGCACGATTCCCGGGCTCGCGGAGGAGAACTACTGGTTCCGCCGCCACGAGGTCGTCTATGAACGGCTGGCCGACCGCTGTGCGGGGCGCGATGTGCTCGAGGCGGGCTGCGGCGAGGGCTACGGGGCTGACCTGATCGCCGGGGTAGCCCGCCGCGTGATCGGCTTGGACTACGACGAATCCGCGGTGGCTCACGTCCGGGCCCGCTACCCGAGGGTGGAGATGCTGCACGGCAACCTCGCCGAGCTGCCGCTGCCCGGCGGGTCTGTCGACGTGGTGGTCAACTTCCAGGTGATCGAACACCTGTGGGATCAAGGCCAATTCGTGGGCGAGTGCCTCCGCGTGCTGCGACCCGGCGGTGTGTTGTTGATGTCCACCCCCAATCGGATCACCTTCTCCCCCGGCCGCGACACCCCGATCAACCCGTTTCACACGCGTGAGCTCAACGCCGTCGAGCTCACCGAGCTTCTGACGTCGCAGGGTTTCGGGATCGAAGGCGTCTACGGCGTTTTCCACGGTTCGCGGCTGGCCGAGCTCGACGAGCGGCACGGTGGCTCGATCATCGACGCCCAGATCACCCGGGCCCTGGCGGATGCACCGTGGCCCGCCGACCTGCTCGCCGACGTGGCGTCCGTGACCACCGATGACTTCGATCTTCTCGACGCGACCCAACGCGACATCGATGAGAGCCTGGACCTGGTCGCAATTGCGGTGCGGCCGTGACTAATTCGGAGCCGACGCCAGGCCTGTTCACGCTCGTTCTGCACACCCACCTGCCCTGGTTGGCCCATCACGGTCGCTGGCCGGTCGGCGAGGAATGGCTCTATCAGTCATGGTCGGCGTCCTATCTGCCGTTGATGCGGGTGTTGCGGAAACTGTCCGACGAGGGCCGTCATCATTTGTTGACGCTCGGCATGACACCGGTTGTCACCGCACAGCTCGACGACCCGTACTGCCTGACGGGCATGCATCACTGGTTGGCCAACTGGCAGTTGCGCGCGTTGGAGGCGACGACGCTGAGCGAGCCGTTGCGCGAGTTCGGGATTCGTGAACGAGCGGAAGCGGAAAGAGCGCTCGACGAGTTCTCCACGCTGTGGGCGCACGGCGGCAGCCCGCTACTTCGTGAACTGATCGACGTGGGCACGATCGAGTTGCTCGGCGGTCCGCTGGCGCATCCGTTCCAGCCGCTGCTGAATCCGAGATTGCGGGAGTTCGCGCTGCGGGAGGGTTTGGCCGACGCGAAGCAGCGATTCGCGCACACACCGGCAGGCATCTGGGCGCCGGAGTGTGCGTACGCGCCGGGCATGGAAATCGACTATGCCGCAGCGGGTGTCGGACACTTCATGGTTGACGGTCCCTCACTGCACGGCGACACCGCTTTAGGGAGGCCTGTCGCCTCGTCTGACGTCGTCGCGTTCGGCAGGGATCTGCAGGTGAGTTACCGGGTGTGGTCACCGAAGTCGGGCTACCCCGGTCACGCCGCCTACCGCGACTTCCACACCTACGACCACGTCACCGGGCTGAAGCCGGCCCGCGTCACCGGCCGCAATGTGCCGTCGGACGCCAAGGCGCCCTATGACCCTGAGCGGGCCGACCGGGCGGTCGACGTCCACGTCGCCGATTTCGTTGACGTGGTGCGGCAGCGACTCATCGGTGAATCCGAACGGATCGGTAGGCCCGCCCACGTCGTGGCCGCGTTCGACACCGAACTGTTCGGGCACTGGTGGTACGAGGGGCCGGTGTGGCTGGAGCGGGTATTGCGCGCGCTGCCGGAAGCGGGCGTGCGTGTCGGCACGCTGTCGGACGCAGTCGCGGACGGTTTCGTCGGCCCGGCTGTCCAATTACCGCCCAGCTCTTGGGGTTCCGGCAAGGATTGGCAGGTGTGGGCCGGCGAAAAGGTGTCCGATCTCGTCCACCTGAACACCGAAGTGGTCGACACCGCGTTGACCACGGTCGACAAGGCCCTTGGCGAGACGGACAGGCCGCCGGCCCGGAATTTCGTCGCCGACCAGATCCTTCGCGAGACGCTGCTGACGGTGTCCAGCGACTGGCCGTTCATGGTCAGCAAGGACTCCGCCGCCGACTACGCGCGTTATCGCGCACACCTGCACGCGCACGCCACCCGCGAGATCGCTGACGCAATGGCGTCGGGCCGTCGCGACCACGCGCAGCGATTGGCCGACGGCTGGAACCGCGCCGACGGCTTGTTCGGCGCGCTCGATGCGAGACGACTGCCGCGATGAAAGTCCTCATGGTGTCGTGGGAGTACCCGCCGGTCGTCGTCGGTGGGCTCGGCCGGCACGTGTACAACCTCGCGACGGCGCTGGCGGCGGCGGGTCATGAGGTCGTCGTCCTCAGCCGTCGACCCACCGGCACCGACCCCAGCACGCACCCGTCGAGCGATGAAATCGCCGAGGGCGTACGGGTAGTCGCCGCCGCACAGGACCCACACGAATTCGACTTCGGCTCCGACATGATGGCCTGGACGCTGGCGATGGGCCATTCGATGGTCCGTGCCGGGCTCTCCATCAAGAGCCGACGTAGCCGTCCATGGCGTCCGGATGTCGTGCATGCCCACGACTGGCTGGTCGCCCACCCCGCCATCGCGCTGGCCGAATATTTCGACGTGCCACTGGTTTCCACCATCCACGCCACCGAGGCGGGGCGGCATTCGGGCTGGGTGTCGGGCCCGATCAGCCGCCAGGTCCATGCCGTCGAGTCGTGGCTTGTGCACGAATCCGATTCGCTCATCACGTGTTCGGCCTCGATGAGCGACGAGATCACCGAGCTGTTCGGCCCGGGCTTGGTCGAGACTCGGGTCATTCGCAACGGAATCGACGCCGCACTATGGCCTTTCGCACCGCGTAAGCCCCGAAGTGGCCCGGCGCAGCTGCTGTACCTCGGTCGCCTCGAATACGAAAAGGGCATTCACGACGCGATCGCGGCGCTGCCCCGCATCAGGCGGAGCCACCCCGGCACCACGCTGACCATCGCCGGCACAGGCACCCAACAACACTGGCTCGTGGAGCAGGCCCGAAAACACAAGGTGCTCAAGGCCGTAACGTTCGTCGGCCATCTCGACCACGAAGCGCTCGTCCGGCTGCTGCACACCGCAGACGCCGCGGTGCTGCCCAGCCATTACGAACCGTTCGGCATCGTCGCGCTGGAGGCCGCAGCGACAGGCATACCGCTGGTCACCTCAAACGTCGGCGGCCTCGGCGAAGCCGTCATCAACGGGCAGACCGGTATGTCCTATGCGCCTCGCGACGTCGCGGGGCTGGCCGCGGCTGTCCGGACAGTGCTCGATGACCCGGATGCGGCCCAGCAGAGGGCGATTGCGGCCCGTGAACGTCTCACATCGGATTTCGACTGGCACACCGTCGCCGACGAAACCGCGCAGGTGTACCTGGCCGCCAAGCGCCGGGAACGCGAACCGCACCGGCGGCGCATCATCGTCGAGCAGGCCCTGCCAGACCGCTGACCGTCACAACGGAAGTCGTTGTCTAACCACCGTGTGGCGCGTGCCCATGCTTGTTCGTTTGTGGTCCGGTGATTGCCGGTGCCATCGGATCCGTGGTTGTCGAATCCGTTGCCGACGTCGCCGTCACACTCGGAGGCGCTTGCGGGCCTTTGACGCAGGCCACGTCGTACTGAGACTTCTCGCTGTAGTTCAGTCCGCCGGTGCCGACGCCTTCGTTGAATGGGGCCCCTGGTGACGAAGCGGTGCGGCCCGGGGTGGTGCCTCCCGCGGCTACTGAGTCCTCGCAGGACTGGCTTGGCGGTCCAGTGCCGCTGGGGTTTCCGCCTCCGGCGTATGCCGGCGCCGCTGCCGCGCCGGTGACGATGATGCCGGCCAGAGCGCTTGCCGCGAGGATCTTGTGCATCATGATCACATTCCGTTCCGGTGCGCGCCTTTACGCACCTAATACTTTGGACACGGCGAAGCGCGGGGGTACGTTCGCATACCCGGCGCAATAGTTCGATCGGTGTCGAATCGTTTCGGACCTACCGTCGGGAATATGGACACGAAACGGTTCACCCTCGATACGACGTTGACCCTGATCGCGGCCTACCTCGGACTTTTCGTCGGCCTGATCGACGCGAATGCGATCAACCTCGCCTTACCGGCAATTCGCAACGACCTCGGCGGTGGGATCTCCGGCGCGCAGTGGACGATTGATGCCTACAACATCACATTCGCCGCCATGCTGCTGACGTCCGGATCGCTCGGCGATCGATTCGGCAGGCGCACGCTGTTGCGCATCGGCCTGCTGACATTCGTCGCCGCGTCGCTGGTCTGCGCGGCCGCTACCTCGCTGCCGATGCTGCTCGCCGCGAGGGCGGTCCAGGGCGTCGGCGCCGCGTTGATGCTTCCCCAGGGCCTGGCGATCACCGCGGCGGCGTTCCCGAACCCGATCGAGCGCGGCAGGGCCACCGCGGCGTGGGCGATGGCCGCCGCGATGAGCACCGCGATCGGCCCGATCCTCGGCGGCGTGCTCACCGATAGCCTCGGCTGGCGTTACATCTTCTGGCTGAACGCGCCCGTCGGCGTCGTCGCTCTGCTGATGACGTATCGCTACCTGCCCGAATCCCGCGACCCCGACGCCGCCCGCATAGACATACCCGGCCAGACGCTCGCGATGATCGGCCTCGGCGCGCTCACCATCGCGCTGGTCGAGGGCCGGACTCTCGCGCCGATCTGGGTGGTGTTCCTGGCGGCCGCCGCTGTCTGCGCCCTCGCCGCGTTCGCGTGGTGTCAGCGGCGCGGCACACATCCGATGTTGCCGCTGGACCTGTTCCGTAGCCGGCAACTTGTAGCGGCACTCGTCGCGACGTTCACGATGACCTTCGGCATCTACGGCCTTCTCTTGGTGAATAGCTTTGCGTTCCAACAACAACGCGGCGCCAGTGCGCTAGCAACCGCGCTGTGGTTCCTGCCCATGCCGTTGACGTATCTGGTGCTGATCCCGGCTGTCAACGCCCTCGCCCACCGGACTGGCCCACGCCCGCCGATGACCGCCGGACTGGTCCTGATGGCGGCAGGCATGGCGTTGTACGCGGCGGCCGGGCCGCAGGCCGACGTGTGGCTGCTCGAGCTTTCGTTCGTGCTGGCCGGCGCCGGCCTCGCGCTCAACACCGGACCGGCCGTCGGGCTGGCGATGTCGTCGGTGCCCCTGCAACGCGCGGGCCTGGCGTCCGGTGTGGTGAATCTTGCCCGCCTAGTGGGTATCACTGTCGGAGTCGCGGTGCTGGGCAGTGCATTCGGCGTGATCGGCGGTGTCACCGGAGTGCGTGTCGCGATGGTGATCGGCGGAACGGTTCAGTTGATCGGCGCCCTGGCCGCCTTCACGTGGGCGAGAGCCGAGGCCCCGGCACCCGCAGAGGAGGAGGTCTGTCATGCGTGACGCGGCATTACTGCCCACGGGTGGCGACGTCGACATCGCCGCGCTGGCGTCGCTGCTCGCCGACCCCGCTCGGTGCAAGGTGCTCCTCGCACTCGACGACGGGCGGGCACTACCGGCAAGCGTCCTGGCCGACGAGGCCGGCGTCAGCAGGCCGACCGCGAGCAGCCACCTCGGCAAGTTGACCGACGCAGGGCTGTTGGCTGTGGAATCCCATGGCCGCCATCGCTATTACCGGCTCGCCGGTCCCGAGGTCGGCGAGCTGCTCGAGCAGTTGGGCCGCCTTGCGCCGTTGCGGCAGGTGCGTTCACTGCGGGAAGGCACTCGTGCGGCGCGACTGCGCTCGGCCCGAACCTGCTACGACCACGTCGCGGGCCGGCTCGGTGTCCGGATCATGGGCAGCCTGCTGGATCGGGACGCGTTGGTCGGCGGCGACGGCCGCTACGACGCGGCCCGCGACGCGCATGACGCGTTGAGCAGCCCGGGTAACGACGTCCCCTACGAGCTGACTGACCACGGCCGCGAATTCCTTACCGAAGTTGGTGTCGAAATACCCACGGGCAGAAGGCCACTCGTGCGCTACTGCGTGGACTGGACCGAGCAACGCCACCATCTGTCCGGCGGACTTGGCCGTGCGGTCTTCGATCGGTTCCTGTCCGCAGGCTGGGTGAAACGAGTACCACGCGGACGGGCACTGACGGTCACCGACGACGGACGCACAGCGTTGGCCGATGCGTTCGGCATCGAGTGGACGGACTAGCGACGCCTACTGAGCGCCGAGCGCAACGAGGACAGCGGCCGTGCCCACGACACCGACGATCGCGGCGACTTGCAGATAGCCGATGATGAGGGCGGCGGTCGCCAGCCCCTGCCCGCCTTCTCCAGTCCGCTTGATCTGTCCGCGCGCCACGTGGCCGAAGACGATTCCGAGCGGGAAGAACACAAACACGAGGATCAAGGCTGCGATCGCCATTCCGTTGGTCGCCGGCACCAAGACATACGTCGCTGGCGGCGCCCCCGGTGGCGGCCAGCCGGACGAATTCGGATACGCCAAGGTCGTTCCCTTCGGAAGTTCTGCGTGCTCGTGCAGTACTACGAGCCGCAGCCCGGCGCGGTTCAGGTCCCTTGGCAGCGGGGATTAGTGCGATGCCTTTTTGCGCTCGATATCAGCCAGCGCCGCGGCCAGTTCGGCGCGTTGAGCGGCCGACGTCTCCCACGCCAGCTGGCGGTTCTTCACAACCTTCGCAGGCGCGCCGACCGCGATCGAAAAGTCCGGGATGTCGCCCTTCACCACCGCGTGCGATCCCAGAACGCACCCACGGCCGACGGTGGTGTTGCGCAGGATCGTGACCTTGGTGGCGATCCACGTATCGGGTCCGATCCGCACTGGCCCCTTGACGATGCCCTGATCCTTGATCGGCATGTTGATGTCGTCCATGCGGTGATCGAAGTCGCACAGGTAGACCCAGTCCGCCATCAGGACCGAGTCACCCAACTCGATGTCGAGGTAGGTGTTGATGACGTTGTCGCGGCCGAGAACCACCTTGTCGCCGAACCGCAGCGAGCCCTCGTGGCAGCGGATCGTGTTCTTGTCGCCGATGTGGACCCAGCGACCGATCTCCATCGTGGACAGCTCGGGGGTGGCCTGGATCTCCACGCCTTTGCCGAGAAACACCATGCCGCGCGTGATGATGTGCGGGTTGGCGAGCTTGAACTTCAGCAGCCGCCAGTAGCGCACGAGGTACCACGGTGTATAGGCGCGATTGGCGATCACCCACTTCAGCGACGCCAGGGTGAGGAACTTTGCTTGTCGCGGGTCGCGCAACCGCGAACCACGCCAGCGCTTGTGCAACGGCGCACCCCACATGGTCGTCATGGCCGGAAAGCCTACGCGAGCCCCGGTATGTCGAGCGGTTACCCTCACGTGGGCCGTGGAAGACATGGCCGGGAAGATCTGGAAAGGGTGCAGTGTTCCGGCGATTGGTCGTGATGGCGGCAACAGGGCTGCTCACGGGTGTGCTGGCCGGATGCGGGAACACCGATACCTGGGTCGAAGCGCATGCGGCGTCGGGCTGGGCCGCGCAGTACGGCGACGCCGCCAACAGCAGTTCCTCGCCCGTCGCCGGCGCGCAGACGTTGCGCCTGGACTGGCGGCGGTCGGTGAAGGGCGAATTGGCCGCCCAGGTGTCGCTCGGCTCCGGCAGCTATCTTGCCGTCAACGCGCAAACCCCCGGCGGCTGCTCGCTGATGGTGTGGGAAACCGACAACCACGCGCGCCAACGGTGGTGCACCCGGCTGGTGCAGGGTGGCGGACTGTCCAGTCCCCTTTTCGATGGGTTCGACAATGTCTACGTCGGCCAGCCAGGTGCCATGCTGTCGTTCCCGCCAACACAGTGGATCCGGTGGCGCCAGCCAGTGATCGGAATGCCCACCACGCCAAGGGTTCTCGCGCCTGGACAGCTGCTGGTGGTGACACATCTCGGTCAGGTGCTCGTGTTCGACGCCCACAAAGGCGTCGTCGTCGGCTCTCCGCTCGATCTGGTCAGCGGCGTCAACCCGACCGATTCCACCCGCGGCCTTGGCGACTGCCAGCCGGTCCGTGCCGGCTGCCCGGTCGCGGCGGCACCGGCATTCTCGTCTGCGACCGGAATCGTGGTGCTCGGCCTGTGGGAACCGAACGCGGCGGCGCCCATCCTCGTCGGGCTGCGCTACCGTCCCGGCCAAACACCGCTTCTCACGCAGGAATGGACCAGCGACGCGGTCGGCGGTGGACCGCTGGCCAGCCCCGTGCTGTCGTCCGACGGGAAAACGGCCTACGTCAACGGTCACGACCAGCGCCTATGGGCGATCAACACCGCCGACGGCAAACCCAAATGGTCTGTCCCACTGAACTATCTCGCCCAAACGCCGCCGTCGGTGGCGCCCAACGGCATGATCGTCGCGGGCGGCGGCCCGGGCGCCAAGCTCGTCGGGGTCCGCGATACCGGTGACAAAGGCGACGTGGTCTGGACCCGCGACGACGCCATCCCCCTGTCGACGTCGAGCCTGGCCGGCGACATCGGCTACACGATCGTCAAGGACGGCGACAGGGGCCAGGCGTTGCAGGTGTTCAATCCCGCCGACGGTCACGCGGTGAACAGTTATCCGTTGCCCGACGCGACGGGATGGCCGGTCGGCGTGTCGGTCGGCCACGACCGCCGCGTCGTCACCGCCACCAGCGACGGCCAGGTGTACGGCTTCGCGCCGGCGTAACCGCTAGGCCAGCAGCGGCGCGAGCACGGCCCGCGGCACCGGGGCCTGCGTGGCGCCCGCGGCCTCGGCGAACATCTCGCCCTGGCCGAAGAAGAAGATCACCGAGTCGTCCGTCAGGGCGAAGTTCTGGTAGTTCGCCGGGTCGAGGCCGTCTCGCGGCGGTATCGGATCGATCATGCCCTGCTGCTTCTGCAGGTACTTGTTGACCTCGGGAAAGATGACGTCGAGCGGCTTGGTGCCGGGCTTGAACAACGTGCCGAACGTGATCGGAGCGCGTTTGGCGAGGTCCCAGTTGAACGCCTGGTAGAACGTCTGCGGATGGACGCCTCCGACGTTTTGGTACATCTCGAACACCACGCTCTGCGTCCCGCCGGTCGGTGAACCCGAGCGATACCCGGTTCCCTTGGCGTCCAGTTGGTAGGGCAGGTTCCACGAGCCCGGCATTTGCGCGACGTTGATGAATCCGTCGCGGGCCTGCGTGAGATAGCCGGTCAGCCCTGCCTGGTCCGGATAGTCGTTGGGAAAGCTCATGTCCAGCGTGTACGTCGGATTTGCGGCGTGGACGCTGCAGATTCCGTCGGGCCCGACGGCGCCGCCCAGGTCTGCGCATGCCGACTGTGCCGCAGCGGGCGACACCGCGGCCGAGCAGGCCAATACACCGGCCGCGAGCATCGCGGCCACCCTGAGAATGCGCATCGTCGGACGTCCTCGAGAGCCGGCACCGGCTTCGGCACCGGCGCATTACTGACAGGGTACGTGGCGCTTCAGCGGGACGGACGACAAATGAATGCCGTTGCCCGGCTTGCGGCCCCGGACCCGATGCGGGTGATCACGATCGAGATCGGTTGCGATCCGCGTAGCCGCAAACGGGCTCGCAACTCATCCGGGTTGACGTCGACGCCGCGGACCAGGATCTCGGCGGCGCCGACGTCGCGACTCGAAAGCACCTGGCGCAGTCGACGTTCGCTGTAACTCAGTTGCTCGAGTACCTCGAACCCGCGAACGCCGTCGGGGAGGTGATCGCCGGACAGGTAGGCGATATCTGGGTCGAGCTGCCACAGGTCATGCCGGGCGGCGTAGTGGCGGACCAGCCCAGCGCGCACCACCGCGCCGTCGGGGTCGATGATCCACCGGCCTGCTGGCGCGACCGCGCAGTCGTCGGGTTCGGCGTCGGTGATCTGATCGCCGGTGTCCAGCAATGTGGCCCGCCGGCTCACTCCTTCGCCCGCGAGGCTCGCCGACCACAGGCACGCCTCGCGTACGCTACCCGCCAACGACGTCACCTCGATTTCCCCGCTGAATCCCAGGCGGTTCAGTTCACCGAAATCGATTCCGGGAGCGCACTTTACGACGAGATCGCGGCCGCGGTACACATCGAGCAACGCATCGAGCGCCGGCGTGTAGGCCCGCGGGTCGAAGCGGCGTCGACCGCCGCTGCGCCGTGCCGGGTCGACGAGGACGACTGCGTCGCGTGTGACGGGCCGCAGGGCGTCCGCGCGGCACAGGTCCACGTCGGCAACATTGCCGCGGGCCATCGCCAAACGGACGGCGTCGATGTCGCTACCCAGCACATAGGCGGCCGAACTCCGCAGTGCCGCAAGCTCGGTGCCGATCGAACATGTCACGTCGTGCACCACTGAACCCGCCAACCGCTGCGCACGGTGTTCGGCCACTGGCTGGGCGGTGGCCTGCTGTAGCGCCTCGTCGGTGAACAGCCAAGCCGTGGGGTCCGCGAATTTAGCGGCGGCCTTGCGCCGTAACAGCGTCGTCTCCACCAACACGGCGGCGCGGTCACCGAAAACTGTTCGCACAGAGGCGATGTCGCTGACAAGCGAGGTGTCGGTCAGCCGATATGCAGCAACCTCACGCAGCGCCTGCGCGCCCGCGTCGGAACGCAGATAGGCAACGTCGTCGAGGGTGAAATCTACGACGGCTTGACCCCGGTCACCATGACGTTGTAGTACCAGCCCTTGGGCACGACGCGCCGCCAGAGGTTGTCGTCGACCCAGCTCAGCGTCGTCCAGCTGGTGAACGCGAATTTGGCCCAGCCCCAACCCAATCGGCCCGGGGGCATGGCTGCCTCGATGGTGCGCAGCGGCCAGCCCAGCATGGCCGCGGTGAATTCGGTGGTGGCGGTAGATACGTCGACGGCGCCGGCATTGGTGGCCATACGCTCCAGATCCGCGGGATCGAACGTGTGCAGGTCCACGACGGCCTCCAGCGCCGCCGCACGCGACGACTCGTCGAGCTCGGCCTGCGGACGCCGCCAGTCGCCGAGCCCGGGCAGCTTGGTCACGTTGGTGGTGACCCGCCACGTCAACGTCGACAACGTGCGCGCATAGCCGTTGCCGACACTTGTCGGCTCGCCGGCGAACACGAACCGGCCGCCAGGCTTGAGCACCCGCACCACCTCGCGCAGCGATAACTCGACGTCGGGAATGTGATGAAGCACGGCATGCCCGACGACGAGGTCGAAGGTGTTGTCGTCGTACGGAATGCCCTCGGCGTCGGCGACCCGTCCGTCGATCTCGAGGCCCAGATTCTCCCCGTTGCGGGTGGCCACCTTCACCATGCCGGGCGACAGGTCGGTCACCGAGCCGCGCCGAGCCACCCCTGCCTGGATCAGATTGAGCAGGAAGAAACCGCTTCCGCAGCCCAGCTCGAGCGCCCGGTCGTACGGCAGTTCCCGAAGCTCTTCGGGGGGCACGGTCGCGTCGAACAAATCGCGCGCGTAGTCGACGCAGCGCTTGTCGTAGGAGATCGACCACTTGTCGTCGTAGGACTCTGCCTCCCAGTCGTGGTACAGCACCTGGGCGAGCTTGGAGTCGTGGCGGGCCGCCTCGACTTGCTCCGCGGTGGCGTGCGGGTTGGGAGCTGGGTCCGTACTCGTCATAACAGGGCAGCCTAATAGCCGGTAAAGGTCGCTTTGGCGGCAGCCAATACCTGGGGCAGATAGTCGACGAAACGCCGCGCCCAGGCCACCGCGGCGTCATATACGCCGTCCGGGGCCACCATCTCGTCGATCAGGCCCAGCGCCAACGCCTCCTTGGCGTCGATGAAACGCCCGCTGAACACCAGGTCTTTGGCCTTGCTGTCGCCGACCGCCCGGACCAGCCGCCCGGTGCCTCCTTGCGGTACGAGCCCGGCCAGGATCTCCGTCGCGCCGAACTTCACGTTGTCGCCACTGACTCGCCAGTCAGCGGCCAGCGCCAAGGTCAGCCCGCTTCCCAGCGCATAGCCCGTGATGGCCGCGACCGTCGGCTTCGGGATGGCGGCCAGCGCGTCGACGGCCTCGCGACACACCCGCGCGGCCACCTCGGCTTCTTCGGCGTTGAGCGTACGCAACTCCGGAATGTCATCTCCGCCGGAGAAGATCTCGTGGCCTCCGAACACGACCACCGCGAAGATGTCGTCGCGTTCACCGAGATCAGCTGCCGCGGAAACGATCTCGCGGTAGACCTGGCGCGCCAGCGCATTCGTCGGGGGGCGGGACAACAGCATCGTCGCGATGCCCGGCTGTTCGTCGCTGACATGGACGGAGACGAACTCGTTCATCCTTTGTCGACGTAGCCCTGCGGCGCCCGATGATTGCGGGCGGCGTTGTACCGGTCGCTGTTGAAGAACTCGATCTCCCAATTGCCGTTCGTCTCGGCGATGTGCGGCTCAACCGCGACGATCTGACGTTCGACGGCAAGCACCTCGGGCACAGTCCTGCCGGCGAGCGAATCCAGTTGCGTCCACGTCGGCGGCAGCAGGAACGATCGCCCGGCAGCGAAATCGTCGAGTGCCGCCTCGGGCGTGATCCAGTCGGCGCGGTCGGTCTCGGTGTTCTCGCCGTCGGCACGCTGACCTTCCGGCAGCGCCCCCACAAAGAAATAGGTGTCATAACGCCGGGTGCGCTCCTCCTTCGGAGTCACCCAGTTCGCCCACGGCCGCAGCAGATCTGCGCGCAGCACCAGATTTTCACTGCGCAGGAATTCACCGAACGACAGCGATCGATCCTCGAGCGCCCGCCGGTACTCGTGGTAGACCGACGCGTCGCCGACGATGCCGTCGGGGTCATCTGCGGGCCCGGCGAACAGTACACCCGATTCCTCGAAAGTCTCGCGTGCAGCGGCACATACCAGCGCCTCGGCCAAATCCGGCTCGACGCCGAATCTTTCGGCCCACCACGACGGGTCGGGGCCGAACCAGGCGATGTCGGCGTTGCGGTCGCGGTCGTCGACGCCGCCTCCGGGGAACACCATCACTCCGGCGACGAAGTCCATTTCCGAGTGACGCCGCATCAGGAAGATCTTGATGCCGTCGGCGGTGTCGCGGATCAGCATCACGGTCGCCGCCGGCCGCGGGATCAAGGGGTCGGTCATGCTCGCCTCCTGTGCGCAGCCCGAGTGCGTGTGCGACGGGCGAAGTAGCGACCGTCGACGACTTCCAGCGCGATCGACTGACCGAACGCCTTGGACAGATTCTCAGCCGTCAGCACATCGGCAAGCAGGCCGGAGTCGACGGCCTTGCCTTCCGAAAGGATCAGGCAATGGCTGAAACCCCGCGGGATCTCCTCGACATGGTGGGTGACCAGGACCAGCGCGGGTGAGTCCGGGTCGGCGGCCAGGTCCTCCAGCTGCGCCAGGAGCTCCTCGCGACCGCCGAGGTCCAATCCCGCCGCAGGCTCGTCGAGCAGGAGCAGCTCCGGGTCGGTCATCATCGACCGCGCGATCAGCACCCGCTTGCGTTCGCCTTCGGACAAGGTGCCGTAGGTGCGCTCGGCGAGATGCTCGGCACCGACACTTTCCAGCATGTCGATGGCCTGGTTGTAGTCGACGTCCTCGTACGTCTCGCGCCAGCGGCCCATGACCGAGTAGCCGGCGGACACGACCAGGTCGCGCACCACCTCGCCGTCGGGAACCCGCTGCGATAGCGCGGAGCTGCTCAGCCCGACCCTCGCGCGCAGTTCGGACATGTCGACGCGTCCCAGCCGCTCGCCAAGGACATAGGCCGTACCCGACGTCGGATGCTCCATGGCCGCGGCGATGCGCAGTAGCGACGTCTTGCCCGCCCCGTTCGGCCCGATGACGACCCAGCGTTCGTCGAGTTCTACCGACCAGGTGATCGGCCCGACCAGAAGCTGGCGACCACGTCGCAATGTGACCTTGGCGAAGTCGATCAGCAGGTCGGGGTCGGCTGCGTCTTCTCCGGCGACTGGCACTCGACCATCGTAGTGACGCGATTTCGGCGCGCCCCCACGCGCCTCGCGCCGGTTCGCGCGCCCAAATCGCTGGCCTCGGCCACCGACGACCATCCGCTGACCGCCAGCACCCTGTTGGGTGTGATGCGCAGGAACAGCTGTACCAGCGGGCCGATGCCGAACGCATAGAGGACGGTGCCGACGCCGACGGTCCCGCCGAGCAGCCAGCCGACGGCCAGCACAGTGGCCTCTATCGACGTGCGGACCACGCGCACCGACCAGCCGGTGCGGACGACGAGCCCCGTCATCAGGCCGTCGCGCGGGCCGGGGCCAAGGCCCGCACCGACGTAGAGGACCGTGCTGAACGCGTTGAACACCACGGCGCCGACCATCATCGCGATGCGCACGCCAAGTGAGGTCGGTGCCGGCAGCATCCAGAGCGCGGCGTCGACGGTGACAGCGATGACGATGACATTGGCGACCGTCCCGACGCCCGGCCGGTTCCTCAGCGGAATCCAGGCCAGCAGCACCGCCACACCGACCACCGCAGAGGCGACGCCGATGGTCATCGGCGTGTGCATCGTCAGACCTTGATGGAAGACGTCCCACGGATCGAGGCCCAGGCCGGCGCGCACCATCACCGCCATCGAGAAGCCGTATCCGGACAGGCCGATCAGCAGGGCCGCACCTTGTAGTGCGGCTCTACGCATGGTGTGGGAAGCGAATCCGAATCAAGTCCAATTCGCGGCGCACGCGTTCGGCGTCGCGGTCGACGAATTCGGCGGGCAGGGCTTCCACCGGGGCAAGGAGTCTGGCCCATAGCCGGACCAGTCGAGATATCCAGTTCGTGTTCATGACCCGATAGTTGCGACGACTGGCTTGCTTATCAATAGCCAGTTGTCGCATACTGGCATGGATATGACCGTCGATATGGCTGCTCGCGCGCTCGATGTGGACCTGCTGGCCCGTGAACTCGGCAACTGGCGCACGTCCAGTCGCAGTGGTCCGGCGTACCAGGGACTAGCCGACGGCATCCGGATGCTGATCGTCGACGGGCGCCTCCCCGTCGGCGCTCGACTGCCCAGCGAGCGGGCGCTGGCCGACACGCTGCGGGTGTCCCGTACGACGGTGACCGCCGCGTATGCGCAACTGCGCGACGACGGGTATCTCAACGCCCGCCGCGGCGCACGCAGCACGACGTCATTGCCCGAAGCGCCCGTCGCTGCTCCCCCGCTGTACACCTCGCCGTCTGTCAATCTGGCGGTTGCTGCGCTGGCCGCTCCGGCCGGCGCGGTTCAGGAAGCCTTCGTCGAAGCCACGCGGCAAATGCCGCCGTATCTGCACCAGACGGGCCATGACCTGCGCGGTGTCGCGCCACTGCGCGAAGCGATCGCCGAAAGATACTGTGCGCGAGGACTTCCCACCGATCCCGACCAGATCATGGTCACCAGCGGCGCGCAGCAAGCGATCAGCCTGATCCTGAACACCTACACCGCGGCCGGCGACCGCGTGCTGGTCGAACAGCCCACGTATCACGGCGCCATCTCCGCCATCACCACCATGGGCGCGCGGCCCGTTCCCGTCGCGCTCGCTGACGACGGCTGGGAACTTTCCGCGGTGCACGCCGCGATACGGCAACTGTCCCCCACCTTGGCCTACTTCGTACCGGACAATCACAATCCGACCGGATTGACGATGCCGGCAGCGGCGCGAAAGCAGTTGGCGCAGATCATTTCCGAAACCCGAACCCATACCATCGTCGACGAGACCATGACAGAGGTGTGGCTCGACGAGCCCGTCCCGCCGCCACTTGCGGCCTCGATGTCCACACGCCGCGAGCTTGTGCTGACCATCGGATCGATGTCCAAATCGTTCTGGGGCGGCCTGCGCATCGGCTGGATACGCGCCGAACGCAACGCTCTGGCGACGATCGCGGGTCTTCGTCCCGCCGTGGACATGGGCACAGCGATCGTCGAACAGCTCGCAGCCGCAACGCTTCTCGCGCAAGCGGACAACCTGCTGCCTGAGCGCCGTGAGATATTGCGCGCCCGCCGCGCGCTGCTGTTGTCCCTGTTGCAGGATCATCTGCCGGACTGGCATGCCGCCCCTGGCAGCGGCGGCATGTCGCTGTGGGTGCGCATGCCCGCTCCGATGAGTTCGGCGTTGTCGGCCGCGGCGTCGCGGCTAGGCCTGGAAATTCCTCCGGGCCCACGCTTTGGAGTCGACGGAACGCTGGAGCGGTTCGTCAGAATCCCGTACACGCTGCCCGAGGAACAGCTCAGCGAGGCAATCGAATTGCTGGCCCGCGCGTGGCGATCAGTCACCGGTACGGCGACGCCCGAACGTCACGCGATGGTTGTTTGACAACGCGTATCTGCGAAAGTGGACGCGTGTATTCGACCAAGGTTTCGCGGCACGTGAACGCGCCGCGCTCGGCGATCTATCGAGCGCTGCTGGATGCGGACGCGATCGCGACATGGCGTGTCCCCGCAGGCATGAGCGCTCACGTGCACGAGTTCGATGCCCGCGAAGGCGGTAGATTCCGGATCTCGCTCACATACGATGCGCCGGACCGGGCCGGCAAGTCGGCATCGCAAACCGACACCTACCACGGCCACTTCGCGCTGCTTGTGCCGGACGAGCAGGTGGTCGAAGTGTCGGAGTTCGAGACCGCCGACCCCGCGCTGCGCGGGACGATGACGATGACGACCACGCTCACCGATGCCGATGGCGGTACCGATGTCCTCATCGTGCACGACGGCGTGCCCGACAGAGTGCCGGCCGCCGACAACGAAATGGGCACGCGGATGGCACTGGCAAAGCTCGCCGAGTTCGTTGAGGCGCAGGAAGCGTCGAAATAAGGCGAAGATCTTCAGCCTGGAAGCGAGCGCGGCAGCCCGAACGATGGAAGCACGTCATTGTCGAACCGTGTCAGGGCGCAGATCCGGTCGCCGACGACGGTGAGCACGAGTAGGCCCGCCCCGTGGCGCAGGCCGCTGGCAGTGCTGAGGTACGCGCCGAACGCCGGCTGACCATTCGAGCGTGTCGGCACGAGGTGATACCTCCTGCCCATGCCGAAGACGCTTGCGTAGAAGCGGGCGACAACGTCGCGGCCCTGGTATTCGAGCGGAACCGGCGGCATGGACACGGTGACGTCGGCGGTAAGCAGGGCGACCAGCTCCTCGACATCGCCAGATTCATACGCGCGCACGAACTTTGCCACCAGCGCCTGCTCGGCGGGTGACTCGGGAGCGGGAGGTGGTTCGTCCTCGCCGGCCCCCGGCAGGCGCCGCTGCAGTGCGGCGCGGGCGCGTTTGAGCGCGCTGTTGACCGATTCGACGCTCGAGTCGAGGATTTCGGCCACCTCGTTCGCGTGGTACCCGAGTACCTCGCGCAAGATGAGGACCGCACGCTGGCGGGCGGGCAGGACTTGCAACGCGGTCACGAAGGCCAGGGAAATGGCCTCGGTCTGCTCGTAGCGTGCCTCGGGGCCGAGCGGCACGTTGACCGCGCCTTCCAGGCGTGCGTCGGGATATGGCTCGAGCCAAGTGATTTCGCCCAGCCGGGTAGGCTCGGGCGGCTCAATCGTCGAGATGTCCCACTCCTTGGCCGGGCGCCGCTTGGTCGAGCGAAGCACGTCGAGGCACCTGTTGGTGGCGATGCGGTAGAGCCACGTGCGGATCGAGGCTCGACCCTCGAATCGCTCGAGCGCCTGCCAGGCCGACAACAAGGTGTCCTGCAGGGCGTCCTCGGCGTCCTGGAACGACCCGAGCATCCGGTAGCAGTGCACCAGTAGTTCTGGACGGTACGGCTCGGTCAGCTCTCGGAACGCGTCGCCGTCCCCGGCCCGTGCCCTGGTGATCAAGTCGGATGCCATCACCTGCGACCACTTCGCCCTCGCGTCACGTATCTCGCTCCTCTTGTCGACTTTCAAGTATCGACGTCAACCACGGCGAGAACTGGGCGCAGATTGCGCGCCCAGTTTCTCAGTGTCGCAGCGCCTACATCTTCGGCAGTTCGAATCCATTCGATCGCACGCGTAGGCCGTCACCGCCCAGTTCGTGGATCGGCCGGCGTCAATACCAACAGTTGGAATACACGAGAACCGAAAGGCATGAATCGCTATGAACACACCCCCCATCGTGTCGGCGCAGGACTGGGAAGCTGCGCGCCAGCAGCTGCTGAGCCGAGAAAAAGAGGTCACCCGGGCCCGTGATGCGCTCGCGGCGTCGCGCCGACGGATGCCGTGGCTGCGCGTGGACAAGCAGTACCGGTTCGACGGGCCGGAGGGCGGCGCCAGCCTGCTCGACCTGTTCGACGGCCGTCGTCAACTGGTCGTCTACCGTGCATTCTTCGAACCTGGCGTGCACGGGTGGCCCGAACACGCCTGCCGCGGCTGCTCCATGGTCGCAGACAACATCGGCCACGTCGCGCACCTCAACGCCCGCGACACCACGCTCGTATTGGTTTCGCGCGCACCGCAAGCCGACATCGAGCGGGTGAAGGCTCGGATGGGCTGGCGGATGCCGTGGTACACCATCACCGACGACTTCGACGTCGACTTCGGCGTTGACCAGTGGCATGGAACCAACGCGTTCATCCGGGACGGCGAAGACGTCTTCCGCACGTACTTCATCAACAACCGCGGCGACGAAGCCTTGGGTAGCACGTGGAGCTACCTCGATATCACCGCTCTTGGGCGCCAAGAGCAGTGGGAGGATTCACCGGACGGCTATCCTCAGTCGGCGCCGTACGAATGGTGGAACTGGCACGACGAATACGAAGATCCCACGTCGTCGTCCGAGGAATGGAAGAGGCGTGCCGCCGCCGCGCAGGCCCTGCTGCGCACGAAGCCGGACGGCGACACCACATGATCGGTCGCGCCGCGGTCTTCGGCCGCCGAGCGTGTGCGATTATCGCAGCGTGTTCAGCTGTGCTGCATGGCTTTTCGCTCATGGAGGCGACGAGCGCCACTGCGACTGCGCTGACCGTGGTGATGCTCGCGGCGTGTCTGTTCTGTGCACGTGATCTGTGGGCTCGCGGCTCGTCGCGGGCTTGGGTCCTGGTCGCCTTGATGAATATCGCGATGATTGCCATCCATTCCCCTGGATCAGCCGGGCATCACCACCACGGCGGCGCGGGCATGGCTGCTGCGGGAACGCCTCATTCGACGGTGATGAGCTTGGCCACCGCTTTCGCGGTGGTCGAGGTCGTCGTCGCCGCCGCGGTGCTGTACTTCCGCAGCCGTGAGCTTCGAGTCGTCTAGCTAGTCGTCGGGGATGTCGACGCGACGGACCACGCCGTCCAGCGCGTCGGCCGCCTCGATCTCGCCGCGGGTGATGCCGAGGAGGAACAGCACGGTGTCCAGATACGGATGGCTCAGCGATGCGTCGGCGACCTCACGCAACGCCGGCTTGGCGTTGAACGCCACCCCCAGCCCCGCGGCGGCGAGCATGTCGATGTCGTTGGCACCGTCGCCGACGGCCACGGTCTGCTCCATGGGCACACCGGCTTGCTGCGCAAAGTCTCTGAGCGCCTTGGCCTTTCCGGGCCGGTCGATGACGGGGCCGATCACCCGGCCGGTCAGCTTTCCGTCGACGATCTCCAGTTCGTTGGCGGCGACGAAGTCCATCTCCAGCTCGTGCGCGAGTGGGTCGATCACCTGCCGGAAACCACCGGAGACGATGCCGCAGTGATAACCCAAGCGTCGCAACGTCCGAAGCGTCGTGCGTGCCCCCGCCGTCAGCTCGATCTGCTCGCCGACGTCCTCGAGCACAGAGGCGGGCAGACCCGCCAGCGTCGCCACCCTGCGGTGCAGTGATTCGGCGAAGTCCAGCTCGCCGCGCATCGCCGCCTCGGTGACTTCCGCGACGGCCGCCTCGGCGCCTGCCCTGGCGGCCAGCATTTCGATGACCTCACCCTGGATCAGAGTCGAATCGACGTCGAACACGATGAGCCGCTTGGCCCTTCGCGACAGGCTGTAATCCTCGAGCGCGATGTCGACGCCCTCCTCGACCGCGACCCGTGCCAGCGCGACCTGCAGCTCTCCGTAGACGCCGTTTCGGGGCACTGATACCCGCAGCTCCAAACCCGTCACTGGGTAGTCGGAGACGCCGCGAATGAAGTCGATGTTGACGTCGAGCACGGCCAGTTTCCTGGCGACGACGCCGAACGACTCTGCGGTGATCGGGCGGCCCAACACGACGATGGTGTGCGTCGACGGTTCCTGCATGACGGGCAGGTCGTCGCTGCGTTCGATCGTGACGTCCAGGCCGACCCCGTGGATGGCGGCCTCGACCTCGTCGCGCAATTCGGCCCCGCCGGCGATCTCGGATGGCCCAGCCACGAGCACGCCCAGCGTCAACCGGCCGCGAATGACCACCTGTTCGACGTTGAGGAGATCAACCTTGTGCCGCGACAGCACCTCGAACAGCGCCGACGTGACGCCTGGCTGATCGCGGCCGGTGACGGTGATCAGCACCGACACCTTCGATGTACTCACCCCCGCACACCTACGGTCAGGTGCGGACGTTCTCGTTGTCCAGCCGGGTCACGTCGCCGTCCTCCGGCCCGTGAGCGCGTCCAACGTGCGCCTCCGCACGCATCCGATCCACCATGTGCGGGTAGTGCAGCTCGAAAGCCGGCCGCTCCGAACGGATTCGGGGAAGCTCGGTGAAGTTGTGCCGCGGCGGCGGGCAGCTGGTGGCCCACTCCAGCGAGTTGCCGTAGCCCCAGGGGTCGTCGACCATCACCGGCTCGCCGTAGCGCCAACTCTTGAAGACGTTCCAGACGAACGGGATCGTCGAAATGCCAAGGGTGAACGCGCCGATGGTCGACACGATGTTCAGCGTGGTGAACCCGTCGGTCGGCAGGTAGTCGGCGTAGCGGCGCGGCATGCCCTCGTCACCCAGCCAGTGCTGCACCAGGAACGTGGTGTGGAAGCCGATGAACGTCAGCCAGAAGTGCAGCTTGCCCAGCCGCTCGTCGAGCAGGCGACCGGTCATCTTCGGGAACCAGAAGTAGATGCCGGCGTAGGTGGCGAACACGATCGTGCCGAACAACACGTAGTGGAAGTGCGCCACCACGAAATACGAGTCGGTGACGTGGAAGTCGATCGGCGGGCTGGCCAACAGCACACCCGAAAGGCCGCCGAGGAGGAACGTGACCAGGAAGCCGATCGAGAACAGCATCGGCGTCTCGAACGTCAACTGGCCCTTCCACATTGTGCCGATCCAGTTGAAGAACTTGATACCGGTCGGCACCGCGATCAGGAATGTCATGAACGAGAAGAACGGCAGCAGCACTGCCCCAGTGGCGTACATGTGGTGAGCCCACACGGCGACCGACAGGGCCGCGATCGACAGCGTCGCGTAGATCAGGGTGGTGTAGCCGAAGATCGGCTTGCGCGAGAACACCGGGAATATCTCACTCACGATGCCGAAGAACGGCAGCGCGATGATGTACACCTCGGGGTGCCCGAAGAACCAGAACAGGTGCTGCCACAGCAGCACGCCGCCGTTCGCGGGGTCATAGATGTGAGCGCCCAGCAGGCGGTCGGCCGCCAGCCCGAACAGCGCGGCGGTCAGCAGTGGGAAGGCCAGCAGCACCAGGATCGACGTCACCAGGATGTTCCAGGTGAAGATCGGCATGCGGAACATCGTCATGCCAGGAGCTCGCATACACACCACCGTGGTGATCATGTTGACAGCGCCAAGGATGGTGCCGAGACCACCGACGCCCAGGCCCATGATCCACAGGTTGCCGCCCGCACCCGGCGAGTGAATCGCATCGGTCAGCGGCGTGTAGGCGGTCCAGCCGAAGTCGGCGGCGCCACCCGGGGTGATGAAACCGCCAAGAGCGATCATCGCGCCGAACAGGAACAGCCAGAACGAGAACGCGTTCAGCCGCGGGAACGCCACGTCGGGTGCGCCGATCTGCAGCGGCAGCACCAGGTTGGCGAACCCAAACACGATCGGGGTCGCGTAGAACAGCAGCATCACCGTGCCGTGCATGGTGAACAGCTGGTTGAACTGCTCGTTGGACAGGAACTGCAGGCCGGGCAGGGCCAGCTCGGTGCGCATGAACAGCGCCATCAGCCCGCCGATGAAGAAGAAGATGAAGCAGGCGACGCAGTACATGATGCCGATCATCTTGTGATCGGTGGTCGTGATGAGCTTGTAGACCAGGTTGCCCTTTGGACCGAGCCGGGCCGGGAACGGACGGCGAGCCTCGAGTTCTCCGATTGGGGGCGCTTCGGCTACCAACAGGTCCTCCAAACATCCGGTCGGGACATCCCCGCAGACTTCACCGCTGAATCCTATCGTCTGCCACGACCCGAGGTCGGGGTGGTCCTACAAACCGTCGTAATTAGTCGGGCTCGCTGGTTGAGTGGCCGCCAGCAGCCCGGATGTTACCGTCGGCGACGTGCTGATCAGCCGACCGCGCGTAGGTCTGATAACGGGCGTGGCCGCTGTCGTCACCGCGGTTTCGATAACGGTCATCAGCGGCTGCGGATCATCTGGCAAGAACCCAGAGAGCCCCGCCGGGCAACGGTCCGTCGTCACCAGCACCACTAAAATCGCCACCGCGGGCGTCCTCGGCAACCAGCGCCGACCCGACGAATCGTGCGCACCTGATCCGGCGGCCCTCGACCCGGGTCCTCCCGACCGCGAGGTCCGCCATGCCGCGGGAACCACCACCGTGCACGCCGACCCGCAGCGCATAGTGGTGCTGTCCGGTGATCAGCTCGACGCGTTGTGTGCACTGGGCCTGCAGTCACGGATCGTCGGAGCGGCGCTACCCGACGGGTCGACCAACCAGCCGTCGTATCTCGGCACCGTCGTGCACAACGTGCCTGGCGTCGGCACCCGCAGCGCGCCTGACATCGCGGCGATCAAGGCCGCCGCGCCGGACCTGATCCTCGGCTCGCAGGCGCTGACACCGGAGGCGTACCCCGAACTGACCGCTATTGCGCCGACGGTGTTCACCGGCCCGCCCGGCGCGGCGTGGCAGGACAACCTGCGCACCGTGGGCGCGGCGACCGGACGCCTCGACGCCGCCAACGGGCTGATCGACGGGTTCGAGAAGGACGCCGACAAGACCGGTGCCGACGACGACGCCACCCATTTCCAGGCCTCGGTCGTGCAGTTCACCGACACCACCATGCGGGTCTACGGCACCGACACCTTCCCCGGTAGCGTGTTGGGCGCGGTCGGCGCGGATCGGCCTGCGGCACAACGGTTTACCGACAAGCCGTATATCGAGATCGGCATCACCGACACGGATCTGGAGAACTCCCCCGACCTCTCCGCCGCCGACGGCGACATCGTCTACATCTCGTTCGCATCGCCGGCGGCCAAGGACCGCGCCCCGACGGTGCTGGAAAGCAACGCGTGGAAGAAGTTGTCGGCCAACCGTGACAACCGCGTGTTCGCCGTCAACAACGAGGTCTGGCAGACCGGTGAGGGCATCGTCGCCGCGCGCGGCATACTGGCCGACCTGAAGTGGGTCAACGCCCCGATCAACTAGGTGCTTGCAGCGCCTGCTGACCGAATTGGTTGGGGGCCAACGATCCGTCGGGTAGCACGAGTTCTCCGCTGTCGATCCGATTGCGCAGGTACGCGAACGTCTGGGCCGTCTGGGCGAACAGGTGCTCGCCCGCGCGCAGCGTCGGACGGGCAATCGCGCCGGCGGTGGCGAACTGCGGCAGCGGCTTGACCTCGGTGTGGTAGTCGACGTTGAAGAACAGCGGAAACGAGTAACGCTCTTCAGCAACTTTGCGCACCCGGTGACTGGTCGCGACGAACGCGCCGTTGGTCCACAGCTCCAGCATGTCGCCGATGTTCACCACGTATGTGCCCTCCACCGGTGGCACGTCGATCCACTCACCCGACCCGTTGAGCACCTCCAACCCCGGTGCCGTCGGCTTGAGCAGCGTGAAGCACTCGTAGTCGGTATGTGCGCCGATGCCCTGGCCGTCCTGAGCCTGCGGGTTGTAGGGGTAGTGCACAAGCCTCAACTGGCTCGGGGTCTTGGTGGCGTGCCGGGAGAACACGTCGGGGTCCTCGCCGAGCGCGACCGCGAATGCCCACAGCAGCCGATTCCCCTCCTCGAGAACGGCTTCGTAATAGGCGGTGACGGCCTCGGCGAAGCCTGGCAGGTCCGGCCACGTGTTCGGGCCGAGCATCGGGTTGCCCGCGAGGTAGTCGGGATCGTCGGCGGGTAGGTCCAGTGCGGTGTCGAACGCCTCCTTGAAGTCCGGAGTGCCGGTCTCCACCCCCTCTTCTCCGACGGGCACGTACCCGCGGTGGCAGCGCGACAGACCGATGTAGCTGCGCATCTTCTCTTCGACGGGCAGCGCGAAGAACTCTTTGGTGGCGGCCAGCATCCGGTCGAACAGCGACTCGTCGACTCCCGTGCCGCTGATGTAGAAGAATCCGACATCGCGTGCGGCTCTGCCGATATCGGCGGCCACCCGCTCGCGGTCGGCCCGATCCGGCGAGCGCAGCCCGCTAACGTCAACGATCGGCACCGAGGTGAATGACGTTGCGCCACTCATGGATTCACGTTCCCTTCGCTTCGTTCGACCGTCCAGCGGACACCATTGGCCCAGACATACTCGCCGCTGATCACCAGCGCGTTCCATCGCGGTCCGTCGACCGCGTCGATCACGACGTCGCCGCCGCCCGCCCAGCCGAACAGGGTGCCGACGCGCATCAGAAGACCGGTTTCGCCGTCGGGTGCGGCCAGGAACAGCGCGCCACACGGCGTCGCGGCGGCGCTGTCACGACACCAATGCTCGACGTAGTCGGCGTATACCCCCGTCTCCACGAGGATGCCGTCGTGCCACCGCATCGACCCCGCATCGGGATGCGGCCCTGGCGGTTCCAGCTCGACGGCGCGATGCCATTCGAAGACGTCGCCGTTCTGGCTCAGCGTGCCGGCGAAACCTCGCGAGTCGACATACGCGGTGATGCCCTGCAACCAGGTGACGTCGGTTCCGGTGTCACGTGAGCCGTCAGCCTCGATCAGCAGCGTCCGCCGCCACAGCCCGACGCAGTCGGATGCCAGCACCGCCGTCATGCCGACTCCTCCCACCGCTGTCGCAGCAGGGCCAAGCCCTCGCCGGTCGGCGTTCCGACTGCGCGCACCCTGGCGATCCCGCCGTCGGGGTACGCCTCCACACGCAAGGCGGTGATGCCGCGGGCGTCGACGACGAACACCTGCCTGCAGTCGGCGGCCAATCGTGTTCGGGGCAGCACAGTTTCGTCGAACGGCATCAGCGCCCAACCGTGTTCGCTGTCGGGCCGGGCACGTGTGCCGAGCACGGCCACCTCCGGTGTGGCGTTGAAAACGAAACAGGTCGTGTCGATTTCGATGCGACGCAGGTCGGCGGGCACCGCGAACGAGATCATCACTGCGTCATGGGTGTCGGGCCCGATATCGCGGCGCCTGCGCGTCTCCCAGCCGTCGCCCATGTTGACGGGCCGGTTCGGAGCGATCAGCACGCTGGCATGCGAATAGAAACTGTCGCTGCACCACTCGACCCGGCCACCGCACTCGACACCGGACACCTCGACGGTGACGTCGGACCACAGCGCCGGATCGGGGATCACTTCGCCGAATGCCCGCAGCCTGGCCACTCCCCCGTCGGATTCCAGCCGCAACCGCAGATGGCTCCAGCGTTGCGGGTTGTCGACAGCAAGCAGATTGTGCGAATCCGGTTTCAGCACAGTCGATTCGATCAGCGGCACCCATATCACGTCCGGCGCGGTTGGGTCACGGCCCGGGTCGAGCAAGCACGCGTCGATGCTGCAGCCGGTTGGATGGTTGCCCGAGAAGAAACGGGTATCGACGTCGACCTCGTGCAGCTGTCCGGTGACTCCCAGCCGCACGATCACCCAGTCGCCGTCCGGCCAGGCGTGCCGTCGCGTCTCCCAGCCGTCGACGACCTCGCCCCGCAGGTCGTACGTGCCCGGCACGAATGCGGGCTCCGACGGGTCGATGAGGCTTTCCTTGAATCCGAACGACTCGTCACTGGCGGCGACGACGCTGCCGCCGAGCGCGCGTGACGCGAGGTCGACTGCGCCATTGATCCGGCGCTTCATGATTGCAACCCCAACGCTTTCGATATCGGCCAGTGGCTGCGCGGGTTGTCTGGACCCGGCGCGTACACGCCCGCCTTGCTGGTCGACAGCCCTAGTCCGACGACAGCCTGCGCCAATCCCACCGCCGCGGCCACACCGTCGACCGCAGGGACACCGGCTTTTTCGGTGATCGCCGCCGTCACTGAAGCCATTCCCGCGCATCCGAGGCAGATGACGTCGGCGCCGTCCTCGCTGACTGCGCGGACCGCCTCGTCGACGATGGCGGCCACCGCAGCGGCCGGGTCGGCGTCCACCTCGGCAGTGCCGAGGCCGCACGCGCGCACCGAGACGCAGTGGGCGTCGAGCCCGGCCAGCATCAGCCGGTCTTCGATCGGCGCGATCGAGCGGGCCAGCGTGGTGACGACCGAGAACCGCCGGCCGATCAGATGTGCGATATGTGCAGCGGACTCGGCGATATCGAACACCGGTACCGTCAGCATCTCCTGCAGGGCGTCTTTTCCGTGCTCGCCGAAACCGGCCAGCACGACCGCGTCGTGATCGAATCGGCCTTCATCGAGACGGCGGCCAACCGCGTCCATCACCCCCACCGCCGACAGATAGCTTTCAGCCGCCGAGTCGATCGCCGTGACTCCGAAATACGGCTCCACACATTCGATCTCTGTTCCCGCGGCCGCCGCGGCACGCGCGGCCGATGCGATCTCTGCGGTCATCGACGCGGAGATGTTCGGGTTGATCACCAGAATCTTCATGCCGGCACCTCGTCGAACACCAGCCGCCCTGCCGACCACGTCTGCAGCACCGAACCGCGCAGCGCCATACCGTGATACGGGCTGACCGCATGCCGGTGCCGAAGTGCGCCGGCGTCGATCACCTCTTCTGCGTCCGGATCGAACACGCAGAAGTCCGCCCGCAGGCCAACGGCGATCCGCCCCCTGTCGGCGAGCCCAGCCAGCACGGCGGGTCTCTCGGACATCCACCGGCTCAGGTCGGCCACCTCCACGCCGCGCCGCGCGGCCTGTGTCCAGACGGCGCGCGGACCGAGCTGCAACGAGCTCACCCCGCCGAAGGCCCGCCCGAAGTCACCGTCGCCCTTGTATTCGGGTGCGCACGGCGAGTGGTCCGATACGACCATGTCCAGCGTGCCGTCTACCAGGCTGTCCCACAGGAGATTTCGGTTGGCCGAGCCGCGGATCGGTGGGCATGCCGCGAATTCGGTGCCGCCGTCGGGGATGTTCTCCGCAGCGAACGTCAGGTAATGCGGACAGGTTTCCGCGGTGACCGCCACCCCGTCCCGCTTGGCCTCGGCCAACTGTGCGAGCACTCGCCCGCTGGAAACGTGCACGATGTGCGCGCGGCCGCCGGTGGCCGCAGCGGTGTCCAACACCAACGCGACGGCATCCTCCTCGGCCGCGTCGGGCCGCGAGTTCAGAAACGACGAGTAGTCGCGCCCGCACGGCCGCGGGCTGCCATCGATGACGGCGTGGCTCTCGGCGTGGACCAGCAGAACCGAATCGAGCTCTGCGATGTGTTCCATCGCCTGCCGGAACTGACCGGACGTCAGGCGGGGAAAATTCGGGTTGCCGGAGTCGGTGAGGAAGCACTTGAAGCCGCGCACACCGGCCGTCGCCAACGGTGCGAGGTCGTGCAGGTTGTCGGGCACCACGCCCGCCCAGTAGCCGACGTCGACCTGACAGTTGTCTTGGGCGGCGGCTTGTTTGACGTGGAGCGCCGCGACGCTCGTGGTGACGGGATCGGAATCCAGCGGCATGTCGACCAATGTCGTGATGCCGCCGGCTGCCGCTGCAGCGGTGGCCGTCGCGAAGCCTTCCCAGTCGGTGCCGGGTTCGTTGATGTGCACGTGTGTGTCGACGAAACCGGGAAGCAGAACGGCATTCGACGGCACCAGCGCCTCGGCGGCCGCGTAGTCCGCGTCGAACGTGCCGATGTCTGCGATTCGGCCGTCGACGATCGCGACGGCGGCCGCCCGCAGCGCGCCGTCGATCAGCGTCCGCTCGGCGCGGAGCACCACATCGGTCATCCGAACCGCTCGTGGAAGTGCCGGGTCATCTCCGGCCACACATGCGGATCGTGGCCCGGAATCAGCTGATAACCCTTGTCTCTGGCCAACTTCTTCAGCCGGCGGATCGGCTCGATGGTCTCCTCCGGCGCGACGTCGATGAACCCGCCGATCGCCAGCTCCTGCTCGATGTTCTCCGTCAGGTCCGCGGCGTCGAAAGCAAACACGAAGCCGTCACCACCCACCGACTCGTCGAGTTCGACCACGAAACTCTGATGCCCGGGTGTGTGGCCATATGTCGGCACCACGCTGATGCCTGGCGCAATCTCGGCCTCACCGTCAGCCAGCTGCCAATCGATCCGCGGATCGTCGAAGTCGATCCTGGCGATCGCATGCCGTTCCGGCTCAGGGTGATTCGACAGGCCGTACTCGACCTCCCGCCGCTGCGCATGCACCGGCACCTTGCCTGCGAACAGCTTGAGCCCGCCGGCGTGGTCGTGATGCAGGTGGCTCACCGCGACCGCGTGGATGTCGTCGATGTCGATGCCGACGTCGAGCAGCGACTGCTCGATCGGCTCACCAGGGCCGGGCAGCACCGGGATGTACTCGACGGTCGGATAGAACCGTCGGTACAGCGCGGGATCCCGGATCAGCGCGGTGTTGAACCCGGTGTCCAGAAGCACCCAACCGCCGTCGGTCTGTAGCAGGACCCCTGGCACCGGTTCACGCAACCGCTCCTCGGGAGGAGTGCCGTAGACCGATATGGCCTTCGGCAGCTCCTCCCAGCCGAGCGTCAACAAGACGATCCGGCGCACCTTTCCCATGGAGTCAGCCCACCGACAGCGCGGCGATCCGGAGCGAGTTCGGGTTGGACACCGCGTGCGCCTGCTCGACGCCCTTCAGCCACGGCTGGGCGACCACGAAGTCGTCGATGTCGGCGACGTTCAACCAGCATCCCGTCTGTTCGGCAGCCGCGCCGGCGTCCGAATACGGTTGCGGCGCACCGTTGGGCAGTCCCTGCGCCAGCGCCGCGGATACACGCGGATCCGAGCAACCCAGGTAATTGATTCCGCCGTCCTTGTCCCACGAGATGTGGCCCCAGGTGTACGGCGACGGAGCGTCCGGCCACACCGTGTTGGCGAGGATCTCCGGTGCCGCCTGCATGTCGGTGCCGATCCAGCCGTAGATCTCCGAGGTCGGGTATCCCTGCACCTTCGCGGTGAGTCCAGCCGCCGCGAGCTGAGTCTGCACGATGTTGCTGACCAGCTGCATATCGGGGTTGCTGGTGTCGTACCCGATGGTGATCATCTTCTGATCGGCGGGCAACCCGGCGGCGATCTTGGTCAGCGCCGCGGGATCATGCGTCAGATTCTGTTTCCCATATTCGGCGGCCAGCACGTACGGCGGATACATCTGAGCGCCGACCTTGCCGCGGCCGAAGAACGTCTGCTTGACGACCTGGTCGACGTCGATGGCATCGATCACCGCGGTGCGAGTGGCCTGGTCCTTCATCACGCCCTTGTTCGGGTTGAGATACATGAAGTTCGACATCATCGTCGGCAGCGAGTAGTGCGAGTACTTCGAGTTGTTCAGGTACTGCTCGACCGCCGACGAGGGCAGGTCATGCAAGATCGCCGCGAGCTGACCGTTGTTGAACTGCAACTGCTGCGCCGAGGTGTCGGTGATGACGGGCATCTCGACCTTCTCGAAATACGGCTTCGGGCCCCAGTAGTCAGGGAACGACGCCATCCCGTAGTGCGAGCCGACCTGCGCATCGGTCAGCGTGTACGGACCGGTGCCGAGGTCGTGCGTGGTGAGGTAGTTCTGCGCGAAGTCCGTGCCCCCGTTCGTCTGCAGGCCGGTCGGGCTCAGCATGCGCGGGCCGTACGGTGACGCGAGGTAGTCGAGGAACTCCGAGTTGGGATTCTTCAGCGTGATCGTGACGCCGTAATCGCCTTGGGTGGTGATCGATTCGATGTCCTTGACCATGTACGCGGGCCCACCGTTGACGGCTAGCCTGCGGTCGAACGACGCCTTGACCGCATCGGACTTGAACGGCGTGCCGTCATGGAACTTGACTCCCTCACGCAGCTTGAGCGTGAACACCTTGTTGTCGGGCGACGCGGTGTATTCGGTGGCGAGTAGTGGTTCCAACTCGGCCTTGCCCTCGCCGCCCTTGAACTGCAGCAGCCCCTCGTACAGGTTGGTGGTCAGCAGCAGGCCCTGCCCCGCGTAGTACACGTCGGGGTCCGGCGGCTGGCCTGGATCCTGCAGGAACGACAGGTGCAGCACTTTGTCGGTCGGCGCCGCATTGGGTGTGCCACCACCGGAATTCGAACCGCCGCAGGCTGACAGGGTCAGCATCGCGACGGCGCCCGCGGCGGCGAAAGTCAGTAGGCGCTTGCTCATCGTGCTGCTCCTTCGAGAAGTGGTTGTTCTAGCGTTTGGAAGGCGGCGAGGATCTCCTCGGTGGTGCGCATCGCGCCGGTCTGGAGGTACTCCATCGCGGCGAGGGCAGCATCGTGAAGGTATTGCGAGGAACCCCCGACGCAGTCGGTGACGACTCGAACGTAGTAGTCGCGCTGATGGGCATCGGCGAACGTGTAATGCACGCAGACGTCGGTCAGGCCGCCGATCAGAATCAGCGTCGACGCGCGCAGTCCCCGCAGCACGATCTCGAAATCCGTTCCGATGAAACCGGAGTAGCGCCGCTTGACGATGTGAAACTCGTCGGGCCGCGGCCGCAGCGACGGCTCAAGGTCCGTGCCGGGCTGGCCTTCGACACAGTGCACGCCTTCGGTGCCGTCCAGTTCACGACCGAAGTCCACCCCGCTGGGCCGGTGTACCTCTTGAAAGAACACGACGGGTACACCGGCCGAGCGGGCGGCGGCGACAAGCTTTTCGGCGCGCTCGACGCGTTCGGCATGGCCGGCCATATGCGGAATTCCCACCTCCGACACCGGCATTGCGCCGCCTTGCTGGATGTCGACGACGACCAGCACAGGATTTCCGACGATGAGTGGCTGTGTTGGCACCTAACCTCCTGTGACTGCGATTCGTGGGTCTGCCGCCGCCTGTAATAGGTCGACTGCGGTGTTGATGACGACATAGAGGACGCCCAACATCAGCGTGACGCCGGCGATGGCGGGAAAGTCGGCGACCGGGATGCTCTGTGCGATGTACTGACCGATACCGGGCCAGCCGAACACCTGCTCGACGACCAGAACGCCCGAGAACATCAGGCCCACCTGCAGCCCCGTCATCGACAGCGCGCCGCCCACCGAGTTGCGCAGCACATGGCCGGCCATGATCCGGCCCTCCGAAAGACCTTTGGCCCGTGCTGTTCTGGCGTAATCGCTGTCGGCGTCGGTCAACAGGCTGGACCGCAGGACCCGTCCGATCGCGACCGCGGGGCCGAGAGCGATCACCACCGCCGGGAGGATCAGGTGGTGCATTGCGTTGGCGACGACGTCGAACCGGCCGGCAAGCAGCCCGTCGACGGTCAGCATTCCGGTGGGCCCGGTCGGCGGATTCGGCACACTGATGCGGCCGTTCGCCGGTACCCACCCGAGCTTTTGGTAGAAGACGATCAGCCCCAGAATGCCGAGCAAGAACATCGGTGCGGCCGCGCCCGTGAACAGGATGGCCCGCAGCACACTCGCGCCCCGCCATTTCAGTGTGGTGCCGAATGCCAGCAGGCCGGCCAGGATCAGCGCCAAGCCCAGCCCATACATCGCCAGCTCGAGTGTCGCCGGGAAGAAGTCGCCCAAGTCGCTGCTCACCGGGTGCCGCGTGCGGAAGGAGCTACCCAGGTCGCCGTGAACGGCCGCGACGAGGTAATTCCAGAACTGGTTGATCATCGGCTGATCCAGGCCCAGCGTGTGCCGTCGTGCCGCAACCGCCTCCGCGGATGCGTTTGCGCCAAGCTGCGCCTTCACGGGATCCATCGGCGAAATGTGCTGCAGCACAAACATCACCGCGATCAGTGCGATGAGGATGGCCACCGTGGCGGCCAGCCGGGACAGGATGAAGTTTCGCATGCTCGGCACCTAGCTCGTCTTCATCAGGCTGCGCAGGCAATCGCCTGCGATGTTGGCGACCAAGGCAAGGACGAGCACGGCGAGACCGGGCATCACCGGGACCCACCACTGCTGAAGGAAGTACGTCAAGTTGCGTGCGGTGTCGGCGCCCAGCTCAGGGGCGGGCGCCGATTGGCCGAGACCGAGGAACGACAGCGCCGCCAGGGTGAGGATCAGCGTGCCGATGTCGAGGCTGGCGGCGACCAACGCGTTGGGTACCGCGCCGGGCAGCAGATGACGCCATGCCAACCGAATCCGGCCCACCCCAGCGAGTTTTGCGGCTTCGATGTGTGGCCGTGCGGCGAGCCGTGCGACCTCGCCGCGCACCAGCCGCGCGTAGAACGGCCACCACACGATCGACACCGCGATCAACGTGTGGACGAAGCCGGGGCCCAGCGCCGCGACCACTGCGATGGCCAAGACGGGTGCGGGCAGCGACAGGAACCCGTCCGTGATGCGCATCAACACCGAGTCGACCCACCCGCCAGTTGCGCCGGCGATGAGCCCGACCAACCCTCCGATGAGCAGGCCGATCGCGACCACGACGAGTGCGGCGAACCAGCTTGCGCGAGCGCCGTAGAGCACGCGGGAAAAGATGTCGCGGCCGATGCTGTCGGAGCCGAGCAGGAAGCCGCTCTTGCCCGGCGCTTGCAGCGGCATCCCGACCGGTATCAGTGGGTCGTGCGGCGCCAGAAGCGGCACGGCGATCGCGATCAGGGTTACCACGATCGCCAGCGAGACACCGATCCAGGTCACGATCGTCGAGCTGGATCCCGGCAGCGCGAGGAGTCGCCGTTCGCGTCCGCGGACAAGGGGGGCGGTGGGTATTGCGATGGCCATCAGACCGCTCGTCTTTCGATGCATGCCACTTGGTGTGGGTTGCCGGGCGAACCCTCGAGACGGACGTCGAGTTCGGCGCCGCTACACGTATCGATCGAGATCGGGCAGCGCGGGTGGAATGCACAGCCACTCGGAGGTGACAGCGGACTCGCCGGTTCGCCTGCCAGCACACCGGATTCGCGGCCGAGGTCAGGGATTGAGTCGACGAGCGCCTGGGTGTACGGATGGGCGGGTTCACCGATTACGCGCTCGGCGGGACCGATCTCGACGATGCGGCCCAAGTACATGACAGCGATCCTGTCGGCGATCACACGGGCTACGGACAGGTCATGGGTCACGAAGACGACCGACATGTCCAGGCTGCGGCGCAGATCGCCGATGAGGTTCAGCACCGACGCAGCCAGCGATACGTCCAAGGCACTCGTCGGCTCGTCGCACAGCAGCACTGACGGCGGCACGACCGTGGCGCGGGCCAACGAGACACGCTGCCGTTGACCGCCGGACAGCTGACCTGCGCGCGACTTCGCGACCTCGGCGGGCAACCCGACGCGTTCGAGCACCTCGACCACCGCGGCGCGGCGCTGCGCACGTGACATCGAATTCCCGCGCAGCCGTTCGTCGATGAGCTCACCGACCGACAGCCACGGCGTCAGTGAGGCGCCCGCATCCTGGAACACCATCTGCGGGCCGGGATTGTCGGCAAGGTCGACGGACCCGGTCGAGGGCTTCTCCAGACCCGCGATGATGCGCAACAGCGTCGACTTGCCCGATCCACTCTCCCCGACCAATGCCACCGACTCGCCGTGCCCGACTTGCAGCGAAACTCCGCGCAGTGCCTGCAATTTGCCGTGGTTGTCCGAGGACCGGTCCAGCCAGCGCCGCGCGACCGTGAACGTCTTCGTCACGTTCTTGCACACCACCGACGGCGGTTGTTCCTCGTCGTCGGGGTCCGCGGCCGCGAAGGGTTCTGCGGTGTTGGTCGACGCGATTCCGAGCTCGCCGGCGACGTCGTCGAGGGGGCGGATGCACGCGCTGACGCGGCCCGGTGCGACGGCGATGGGATCCGGCGGAGTCTTGGCGCAGTCGTCGATGGCGAGCGCACAGCGCGGTACGAAGGCGCACCCCGGCAGCGGCGCAGTGGGACTGGGCACCGAACCGGCAAGCGCTGCGAGCTTGCGGTCGCGCGCCGTGTCCAGGGTCAGCCGGGAGCGGAGCAATCCGTGGGTGTACGGGTGTGCGGGCATGCCGAGTACGTCCGCGGTGGGACCGATCTCGGCGATGCGGCCTGCGTACAGCACGGCGATGCGGTCCGAGATCTGGGCGGCGACGCCGAGGTCATGGGTGATCAGCACGATGCTGCAGCCGATCTCGTCACGCAGACGCCGCAACAAGCGCAGCACCTGGGCCTGCACCGTGACGTCAAGCGCCGTCGTCGGTTCGTCGGCGATGATCAGTTCCGGGTTGCCGGCGACCGCCATCGCGATCATCACGCGTTGTCGCAGGCCGCCGGATAGTTCGTGCGGAAACGCGCGCATCCGCCGCTTGGGATCGGGGATGCCAACGGCGGTGAGCAGGCGCAGCGCCTCGTCGGTGCTTCCCGCGGCCTCGGTGACCTGCTGGCCGATCCGCATGGTCGGGTTCAGCGAGGTCATCGGGTCCTGGAAGACCGCACCCAGGTCGAGCCGGCGAACCTTGCGCAATGCCTTGGGCTCACCGTTGACCATGTCGGCTCCGGCGACGCGGACGGTGCCATCGATCTTTGCGTGCTTTGGCAGCAGTCCCAGCAGCGTGAACCCGAGGACACTCTTACCGGAGCCGGATTCGCCGACCAGTCCGAGGATCTCACCGGGAGCGATCGCGAGCGATACGCCGCGTAACGCGGCGACATCAGACCCATTGCGGCGAAATGTGACTCGAAGGTCGCCGACGGTCGCGACGTACTCCGGTGTTGGCGGCACCGCGGCGTGCACCGTGGGTGCATCGACTGCAGAAGCCGCAGTGACCATCCGAGCACTCCCGAAGTCCGTTATCGCGATGCCGCAGCACGACGGTGTGCTCGCTGGCCTGTCAGTTGACAGTTTTCACGGGGTAGGAGCCCGGTGGGTGTCGCTGGCGTAACTAATCGACGGCATAGGTAACCGATGCGTATCGCGCGTTTCTATCGTGTGACAGAAAAGCCAGGGCTACCGCTGGACGGCCTGGATGGTCCACGATGAGAGCATGTCGCTCGCCAGGGCCGGACGCCCACGTCTGCACGTTCAGCGGCGTCCTGGAAGCACTGCGCGTGACGAAATCCTCGACGCCGCAGGTGAATTGTTTACCACGATGGGCTATACCGGGACGTCGACGAGGAGCATCGCAGACTCGGTGGGTATCCGTCAGGCGTCGCTGTACCACTACTTCAAGACCAAAGACGACATCCTTTGCGCCCTGCTGAGCCAGACGGTGGCCCCCACGCTGTCGTTCATCCCCAGTCTGCTCGGTGCCGAACCCGCGTTGACGGCAGCCGAACACCTCCATGCGCTGGCAAACTTTGACGGTGACCAATTGCTCAGCGGGCGTTGGAATTTGGGCGCGCTGTATCTACTGCCCGAACTACGTGACGCCGGGTTGGAACCGTTCTGGTCGGACCGCGAGCGGCTGCGACTGCACTACCTGGCGCTGAGCCGAGCCGTCATCGACCAGACCGGTGTCCACGAGGCCGCGGCCGACTTCCCCTTCCGCCTGGTCGAGTCGCTGGTGAACATGTGGTCGGTGCCGCCCGGCCCTGAGCGTTCCGCGCTGCCCGTCCACGTGGCCGACGCCTGCCTGCGCGTGCTGGGTATCCCCGACAACGCAATCCCACCGGTGCGCGAGCGCAGCCGCGACGAGGTCGACCGTTACACGCGCGCAATATCCGAATGTGCCGACGCCGCAGTGGATTCCAGATAGGTCGGCCAATCGCCGTAGTCGGAGATGTCCTCGCCGTCACGCCATGCGTCCAGTGCACATCCGAACCCCACGACTTCGCTGCCGTCCGAGAGCGTGACGCGACCCAGGGCCATCGGAGCCGGAAGCGACGCCAACAGATCACCCAGCATCGCGGTGCTGAGCAGCCACAGCTCGCCACCGATCGCCGTACCCTCGTCAGGACCGACGCGTACCAGGCCGGGCTTTGGTGGCGTGGTGTTCAGTCGGGCAAGCCGGTACAGCGGCGCCGTGTGCACCGGCCCCAGCCAGCGTGCGCCGCGGTCGGTCAGCTGCCAGGCCAGTGGCTGACCGCGCAGGTGCGCACCCACGACGAGCAGCGGTGTGACCGAATGGCCTGCGCGTGCCGGCCATGGCAATTCCGGGGATTGCGCGTCGGTGGTGCCGGGCAGCGCCACCGAGGCCGGTGGCTGCATGACGAGTCGCGCGATGTCGAACGCGACCGCGTCGGCACCGGATCGCGCGAGGACCGATACCCCGAACTGGTCGTCACCGGCGGTACCCGACGGCACGGCGACCGCGCAGAGGTCCATGAGGTTGCAGAAGTTGGTGTAGGTGCCCAGCCGGGAATTCACGGCGATCGGTTCGCGTGCCACGTCCGCGATCGTCGGGTGCTCGGTGGTCGTCGGAATGAGAAGCGCGTCGCAGTCGCCGAGTTCGGCGAGTGCCGTTGCGGTGAGCTCGGCGAGTCGTACCCGATCGCGCAACAGAGCGGTCGCGTTCACCGCCCCCGCCGCAGAGATGATCGCTCCCACAGTCGGATCGACGTCATCTCGATGCGCATCGACGAAAGCGCCTACCGCTTCGTGTCGTTCGGCCACCAGCGCGCCGTCGTACAGTAGCCGCGCTGCATCGAGGAACGGTTCGAGGTCGATTTCCCTCAGCGCCACACCGTGATTCGTGAGGCGGTCACATGCGCTGCGGAAGGCGGCCTGCCACTCATCGGAAAGGGCCGGCAGCTCGCGGGGCACCGCGACCACGGGCTGCTCGGGCGCGGCGAGCGGAGCATCGTTCGGAAATGGCCGGCCGCCGCCGGCCATCACCCCGATCGCCGCGTCGGCGGTGTCGAGATCGCGGGCGAACACCGTCACACAGTCATAGGAGCGGCATGCGGGAACGACGCCGTCGGTGGGCACCACACCGAGTGTCGGTTTGATCCCGACGATGCCCTGCAGGGCCGCGGGTACCCGACCTGATCCGGCGGTGTCGGTGCCGACGGCGATGTCCACCAGGCCGAGCGCCACCGCCACTGCGGAACCCGCGCTCGAACCACCGGAGATGCGGTCGGGCCGCCTCGCGTCGCGCACGGCGCCGTACGGGCTGCGGGCACCGACGAGGCCGGTCGCGAACTGATCGAGGTTCGTGGCGCCGATGACGACGGCGCCCGCCGCACGCAAGCGCGCCACGACGGGCGCATCCGCTGCTGCGGGAGTCGATGCGTACGCCGGGCACGCCGCGGTGGTGGGCACACCCGCGACGTCGACATTGTTCTTGACCGCCGCGGTCAGCCCGGCCAGCGGCAACTCGGCGCCCGCTTCGACTGCGGCGTCGACGCCCGCGGCATCGCTGAGCGCATCGGCCAAGGGACGCAGGAAGATCCAGATCTCGGGACGCTCGACGGCGTCGATCGCGGCGTATGCCGCCCGCACTCGCTCGACCGCCGTCATGCCGGAATACCCTCCGCGTCCTGCCCACCGCCGTCGGGTCCGACGACCACCAGAGGCGCGCCCGTGTCCACCTGATGGCCCGCCTCGACGAGCACGTGCGTGACGATGCCATCGGTCGGAGCTGTCACCACGGTCTCCATCTTCATCGCCTCCAGCGCCAACAACGACTGCCCGGCCACCACGCGCTCGCCGACCTCGACGTCGACCTTCCACACACTCGACGCGAACGGCGCGTCCACGCGTTGCGCACCCTCGTCGAGGACGAGGTCGGCGGTCACCGCCGTGACCCTCGACTGGGCCCGCTCGGCGCGGTCGAATTCGCCTGCTGCCGCCCATGCGGCGCGCTCTGCGGCGAATGCCGCGCCCTGCCGGGCGCGGAAGTCCGCGATCGATGCGGCATTGTCCGCCAGGAAGCGTTCGTGCTCGGCCAGCGAAAAGGTGCCCTCGGTGATGTCAACCGCGCCGCGTCCGGCGGCGAGATCGGCTCGCAGCTCGAGCAATTCGTCGGCCGACACCGGATACCACGAGATGCGGTCGAAGAATCGCAACAGCCACGGACTGCCCGGCTCGAACGGCGCCGTGTGCCGGTAGCGGCTCCACACCTGCGTCGTGCGCCCGACGAACTGGTAACCGCCCGGGCCCTCCATTCCGTAGATGCACAGATACGCGCCGCCGATACCGACGGAGTTCTCGGCGGTCCACGTGCGGGCGGGGTTGTACTTCGTCGTCACCAGACGGTGCCTCGGATCGAGCGGCGTGGCGACCGGCGCGCCGAGATACACGTCGCCGAGGCCAAGGGTCAGGTACTCGGCGGAGAACACGATGTCCATCACATCGTTCTGAGCCACCAAACCGTTGATGCGGCGGATGAATTCGATGTTCGACGGGCACCACGGTGCGTCGTCGCGGACACCGGACATGTAGCGGGCGATGGCCTCTCGGGTCGCCGGGTCGTCCCAGGACAGCGGCAGCCGGACCGACCGGCTGGGCACCACGAGGTCGGATGACGCGGGTAGCTCGTCCTCCAGTTCGAACAGCAGGCCGAGCAGCCGGTCGATCGGCAGCCGGTCGGGGTCCACGTGTATCTGGAGTGAGCGAATACCCGGTGTCAGGTCGAGGATTCCGTTGACGCGTTCGGCGGCAAGCCGGCGGTGCAGCGCATGGACGCGTGCCCGCAGCGCCAGGTCGAGCACCATGTCGCCGTACTCGACAAGCACGTTGTCGTCGCCGTTGCGGCGATACGTGACCGCAAGGCGGCCGTCAGCCGATCGCCGCGCCAGCACCCCGTCGTCCCCGTCGCCGCCGGTTCGCGGCACGGAAGACGCGGCGCGCCGGGCGATTCCGACGTCGCTGGGCGACTGCGCGTCGGACACGCGGATCGGCACAAACCGCACCGTGTCACCCGGCCGCAGCTGACCGAGCTTCCACCGCTCGGCGGCGACGACCGTCACCGGGCACACGAACCCGCCGAGGCTCGGCCCGTCGGGCCCGAGCAGGATCGGGGTGTCACCGGTGAAGTCGAGCGCCCCAACGGCATACGCAGTGTCGTGGATGTTCGACGGGTGCAGCCCCGCGTCTCCCCCGTCGGGCCGGGCCCATTCCGGTCGCGGGCCGTCGAGCCGGACGCCGGTGCGGGCCGAATTGAAATGCACGCGGTAACTGGCGTGCGAAAGCGTTTCGATATCGGCGCGGGTGAAGAACTCCGGTGCGCCGTGCGGACCTTCGGTGACCGCCAGCTCCCAGTCCGATGGCATCGTCGGGCGTAGTTCCGCGGGCACCGGTTCCGGTCGCTTTTCGCCGCCGGTCGGTGGCGTTGCACGCAGCACGTCACCGACGACCAACTGGCGGCCGCCGTGGCCTCCGAAGCGGCCCAGCGTGAATGTCGAAGCGCTGCCGAGATATGCAGGTACGTCGAATCCGCCCTCGACGAGCACATACGTTCGCAGGCCGGTCGTCTCGGCGGCGCCAACGTCGAGCACAGAGCCCGCCGGGACTTCGACGGGCTCCCACATCGGCACGGGTGAACCATCCACTGTGACAAGGCATTCAGCGCCGGTAACGCAGACCGTTGTCGGGTGGGTCATGCGCAGCGCGGGCCCCGACGCGGTGCACTCGAGTCCCGGCGCGCCGTGCGGGTTGCCCAACGCCCGATTGCCGAGCCGAAACGACAGATCGTCCATCGGTCCACTGGGCGGAACGCCGACATCCCAAAGCCCGACCCGACCGGGCAGATCCTGAACGGTGGTCAGCAGACCTGCCCGCTCGACGGTGATCCGCGGTCTCGGGTCGACGACACTCGCGAGCGTCGAGGTGCTGTGCGTCGCCGCCCGCACATCGGAACGCTCGACGGCGGCGCGCAGCATGCCGACGTTGACCTCGATGCCGTGCAGGACGGTCGCGTCCAGCGCGTGGCCGAGCCGATCGAATGCCTCGTCGCGGTGCTCACCCGCGGCGATCACCTTGGCTAGCAGCGGGTCATAAGACGCCGAGACCTCGGTGCCCAGCTCTACCCAGGTGTCAACGCGAACGCGTTCGTCGTCAGGGAATGCCACGGCGGTCAACGTTCCCGTGCTCGGTCGGTAGTCGCGCGATGGATCCTCTGCGTAGACGCGTGCCTCGACCGCATGGCCACGAACCGGCACCTCGTTGGACGTCAGATACGGGGCCAGCATGTCGCGCTCGCCACGCGCAAGCCGAAACATCCAGCCGGCCAAGTCAATACCCGTGACCGCCTCGGTCACCGGATGCTCGACCTGCAGACGCGCGTTGACCTCCAGGAAGGAGGCCTCCCGTCGGCTTGGATCGTAGATGAACTCCACGGTCCCCGCCGAGCGGTAGGAAACCGATGCCGCCAATGCTCGCGACGACGAATGCAGTTGCGTCCGAAGGTCGTCGGGCAGGTTCGGCGCGGGCGCCTCCTCGATGACCTTCTGGTTGCGGCGTTGCAGCGAGCAGTCGCGGTCACCGAGGGATACGACGCGGCCCGTCCCGTCACCGAAGATCTGGACCTCGACGTGGCGGGCATGCTCGACGAACCGCTCCACGAAAACGCCCGCCGACCCGAAGCTGCGCTCGGCCAGCCGCGTCACCCGATCGAAGGCCACCCGCAGCTCGCCGGCGTCGCGGCAGACCTGCATGCCGATCCCACCACCCCCGCCCGTCGCCTTCAGCATCACGGGATACCCGATCGCATTGGCCGCGGCGACCGCCTCGGCCGCGCTGTCGAGCAGCTCGGAACCGGGAAACACCGGTACGTCGGCAGCCACCGCCGCGGCACGGGCGGTGTGTTTGGTGCCGAACACACGCAGCTGATTCGGCGTCGGGCCGACGAACGTCAGACCCGCACGCTCGACGTATTCGGCGAAATCGGCGTCCTCCGAGAGGAATCCGTATCCGGGATGAATGAGGTGCGCACCCGTCGCCGTCGCCGCGTCGATGATCGCGTCTGCCCGCAGGTAGCTTTCACCTGGCGCGGCGGGGCCGAGGCGCACGGCCTCGTCGGCGAGCCGCACATGCGGTGCACCCCGGTCGGCGTCGGAGAACACGGCAACGGTGCGCAGACCCAGGAGCCGGGCGGCGCGCACCAAGCGAACGGCGATCTCGCCGCGGTTGGCGACGAGAACGGTATCGGTCATCCCGCATCACCCGGGCGGGTGACGATCATGCGGACCGGCGTCGGGTTAAAAGCGTTGCAGGGGTTGTTGATCTGCGGGCAGTTGGACACCAGGACCAATGTGTCGATGTCGGCGCGCAGTGCGATCCGCTTGCCCGGTGCTGACAGACCGTCGACGATGCCCAATGCGCCGTCCGGGTCGACGGGCACGTTCATGAACCAGTTGATGTTGCTGGCCAGATCTCGCGCGCCGAGTCCATATCGGGCACCCTCGATGAGGAAGTTCTCCATGCATCCGTGTTGCGCGCGGGTGTGCTGCCCGTAGCGCAGGGTGTTCGACTCTTTCGAGCATGCGCCCCCGAGTGTGTCGTGCACGCCCACCTCGTCGTCGACGACCGTCATCAAGGCCTGCCCGGTGTCTGCGCGAAGCACCGATCCCGTGGTGAGCGCGATACGGCCTTGTCGCGCAATGGTCTCCGGGGCGGAGTACCTCACCGAGGTGTCGGCCGCGGCGTAGAGCAGACAGTCGACGGCCTGATTGCCTGCGAGGTCGACGATGGTGAGGACATCGCCCTTGGCGACAATCGCGGACCATGGGGCGCGCGCCGCGACGGTCTGGTCGAGCACAACGGCGCCAGGAACGAGCGCGGGCACGGTCACAGGACTCCTCGGGCGGCGAGGTCGGCATCGGTATTGGCAACTGCCTGGCGATGTTCGGGACCCAGCGGCCCGATCAGTTCTCCGGCGGTCAGTGCATCGAGGTCGGGTGCGGCAGGCCAGGCATGCACTCGAAGCGGGGAGCACGTGAACTCCGGTCTGGGGTCCAACGGGTGTGAGGTGTTCGCGAGCAGGACGATCGCATCGACGTGCAGCAGGAGGTCGACCGTCAAACCCGGGCCCGCCGATCCCTCCCATTGCAGGGATCCGTCGGGTGAAACGCGCACACCTTTGAAGAACGACACCGAAGGTGCAAGATCACGTTGTCCGAGACCGTGTTTGAGCGCACCGAGCAGGAACAGTTCCCTGCCGGCAGGCGACGGCGATTCCGGCGCCGCCGCGCCGTACTTCGCCTCGTTGCCCGCCCGGGTAGTGGTACCCGCGAGCGCGTCATGTGCAGCCGACGTGTCAGCGACCACGGTCGCAAGCACACGACCGAAGCCGCTCAGCAGCGGATGCCCTGCGCCGATGTAGGCCTGCCACGGAACCTTCACCGTGTCAGCGACATTCAGACGCTCGTGAGGCCCGTCGGCACGATGCAGCAGCAGGTGTGCGCACGCATCACCGTCGGGGTCGGTGAGCCGGATGCGAGTTCCGCGGGCCAGCACGGCGGTCGTATATCCGCCTGGCGCAACGGTTTCCGACCATACGAGTTGCTCAGCGGGCACGTCGTCTGGCGCGGTGGGACTGGAGGATGCCGGAACGTGACGCATCAGATCGGCAGCGCGTCCGTGCTGCGCGCGGGCATGCGCCTTGGCGCCCGCGGTGGTCGCGGTCGTGGACTTCACATCGCTGGTCACAGGGCTCCCTGCTTCGCGGCACCGTCATATAGGGTTGATTTCTATCGAGTGACAGTTTTCTTGATTTCGGGCTCGCGCTGGTTGCCCTCGTGTAACCGATCACGCGCACCTCGTTAACAACGCGGGTCGCGTGTGTCTGTCATGTGACAGATATTGATGGGCGCTGTCCGTGATCAACTAGGGTGACAGTCGTGTTCCACGTGCTGAAGTCGACGTACCTGCAGCCGCCCGACGTCGTCGAGCAGACCCGTCCCGCGCATCTGGAATTCCTCAAAGCCGAGATCGACGCCGGCCGCTTACTGCTTGCCGGCCGCCAGGAGGACAACTCCGGCGGCATGCTGATCACCACCGACATGAGCGGCGAGGACGCCGACGACATCGTCGCCCGCGACCCGTACACCCGGGCCGGGGTGGGCCGATACGAGCGCCTGACGTTCAACGGGGCATACCGCGCGCCCGGCCTTTAGGGTCTAACTCACAGCTCGAACCGGGAATGACGGCCGCCGCATCGGCCGTTGTGTTCGCGTGGGCCGCAGTGTCGCGGCAGATTCCGCATAGCCATCACACGATTTAGAAGGCTGCCATGAGCACTGTTACCGCTTACGCCGCACCGTCGGCGACCGAACCGCTTTCCAAAACCACCATCACCCGCCGCGAGGTCGGGCCGCACGACGTGGCCTTCGATATTCACTTCGCCGGCATCTGCCACTCCGACATCCACACCGTCAAGGGCGAGTGGGGTCAGGTCCAGTACCCGATGGTGCCGGGCCACGAAATCGCGGGCATCGTGACCGCGGTCGGCCCGCAGGTCACCAAGTACAAGGTCGGCGACCGCGTCGGCGTCGGCTGCTTCGTCGACTCCTGTCGCGAGTGCGCGCAGTGCCGGGCCGGAGAGGAGCAGTACTGCACGAATCCCGGCATGGTCGGCACCTACAACGGAGTTGGCCGCGACGGCCAGCCGACACAAGGCGGCTACAGCGGCGCGATCGTCGTCGACGAAAACTACGTGCTGCGCATTCCCGACAGCATGCCGCTGGACGCCGCGGCACCGCTGCTCTGCGCAGGCATCACCACCTATTCACCGCTGCATCATTGGAACGCCGGACCCGGTAAGCGGGTCGCGGTCATCGGCCTCGGCGGCCTCGGGCACCTGGCCGTGAAGCTGGCCGTCGCGATGGGCGCCGACGTGACAGTGCTGAGCCAGTCGCTGAAGAAGATGGAAGACGGGCTTCGCCTCGGTGCGAATGAGTACTACGCCACCGCCGACCCGGAAACCTTCACCAAGCTTGCCGGCTCATTCGATCTGATCCTCAACACGGTCTCGGCCAATCTCGACCTGGGGGCCTATCTGGAGTTGCTCAACATCGACGGCACCCTGGTCGAACTGGGCATGCCCGAGCATCCGATGAGCGTGCCCGCGGGATCCTTGATCATGGGACGGCGCAGCATCTCGGGCTCGTTGATCGGCGGCATCGCCGAAACGCAGGAGATGCTGGACTTCTGCGCCGAGCACGACGTGCTCCCCGAGATCGAAGTCATCGAACCCGACTACATTAACGAGGCATACGAGCGGGTACTGGCCAGCGACGTGAGGTATCGGTTCGTCATCGACACCTCGTCGCTGCGCGGCTAAACCGTCGAGTCGTCCACGCCGGCCAGCGGCCACCCGGCCGCGGCCAGCTTGGCGGCAACCCGCTTGACGTTCTCGGCGCCGGCGTCATGGTGCGTGACGTCGGAGATGAACGCCTCGATCTCGTCCTCGTGGATCTCACCGTCGACAAGGGCCGTCGAGCCGTCGGCGGTGATGTTGCGCACCACCTCTTTGATCTGGTCTTCGGTCAGCGGAGTGCTGCGGAGCAACGCCAACAGGGGCACGCGGTCGGGGCCGGGCACACCTTCGGGGTAGCCCGCGCGCAGCCAATTCAGGATCGAGCTCAGAAGCGACGTGGTGGTCACGCAGCAAGTGTCGTTGCTGTGCAGTGGCCGCGCCAGAGCGGGCTACACAGTTCGTCGGTCATTCATCGCGCGTTCATCGCCATTCCTGGCGCCCGCGGGACGCTTCGCAGCCGTTTGTTACAGCCAGGTGTCCTCCGGTTGTCGAGTCGGCCTACGGGTGCGAGGCTCACTGCGGACTGCAGTGTCGCGGGCCACTCAGACACTCTTATCCGAACCAGGAGGCCCGCGGTGACAACTGAATCCGCAGCCGTTGAGTCCACCGCCGCGCCGTCGGCAGGCCTGAAGAAGGGCGCGATCGGCATCGTTGCGGTCATCTTCATGGCCGTCGCCAACGCAGCGCCGATCACCGCGATGACCGGCAACGTGCCGATCGCGGTCGGGTTCGGCAACGGGCTCGGCGCTCCGGCGGGCTTCCTGTTCGCGACGATCGCGCTGACCTTGTTCGCGTTGGGCTACGTGGCGATGGCCAAGCACATCACCACGACGGGCGCGTTCTACGGCTTCATCTCCCACGGGCTCGGGCAGATCTGGGGCATGGCAAGCGGCCTGCTCGCGACGTTCGCCTATGTGATCTTCGAGGGTTCGCTGATCGGCGGTTGCGCTTACTTCGCCAACGACGCGGTGAACACCATTGCGGGGGTTGACATTCCGTGGCTGACATTCGCGGTAGGCGCCGTCGTGATCATCGGCGTGTTGTGCCATTTCGACATCAGCCTCACCGCGGCGATCCTTGGTTTCACTCTGGTGTCCGAAGTGATCATCCTTCTGGTGCTTGCCTTTTCGGTCATCGTCAAGGGTGGCGGTCCCGACGGCTTGATGCTCGACAAGACCGTGCTGCTCAACCACGCGTTCGAGAGCCTGCCCGCAGGCGCATTCGGTACGGCGGCCGCGGCGGGCTCGATGGCGATCGGTTTGTTCTTCGCGTTCTGGTCCTGGGTCGGGTTCGAGACGACGGCGGTGTACGGCGAGGAGTCGCGCAACCCGAAGAAGATCATTCCCCGGGCCACACTGATCGCGGTTGTCGGTCTTGGCCTGTTTTACACGTTCATCTCGGCGATGGTGCTGGCAGGCAACGGAGCCAAGGCGTCGGTCGAGGCGTCGATCAGTGCCTCGCCGCTGGACCTGTTCTTCGGGTTGGTGAAGTCCAATCTCGGCGGACTTCTGCTCGACGTCTACAAAATCCTGCTGGTTATCGGGTCGTTCGCCTGCGCGATGGCGTTCCACAACGCCGCATCGCGCTACCTTTACGCCCTTGGCAGGGAAGTGCCTTCGGAGACAATGCGTTCCACGGTCGGTGCCACGCACCTCAAGCACGGCTCGCCGCACATCGCCTCGGCGATTCAGAGCGTGATCACGCTCGTGCTGGTGGTGTTGTTCTTTTTCTTCACGACGGTGCAGGTGCCCGATTCCAACGGCACGCCCGTCGATACGCCCGCGCTGGTGCCTTACGTCAACATGTACGGGCTACTGGCCCTGATCGGCACGGCGGCAATCCTGTTGGTGCAGGCGATCTGCTCGGCCGCGGTGATCTCGTACTTCTGGGCGCGCAAGACGCACCCGGGCAACGTGATCACCACGTTGATCGCTCCGCTGCTCGGCGGCATCGCGATGCTGTACGTGGTCTGGACGCTGTGGGACAACCGCGCGTTCGCGGCGGGCTATGCCGCCAACTCGTTGGTGTTCAAGGCGGGCCCCTACGTCATCCTCGCGGTGTTCCTCGTTGGCTTGGGCTACGCGTTGTGGATGCGGTTCGCCAAGCCGGACGCCTACGCCGAGATCGGGCGCACGGTCATGGAGGATTCGCACGAGCGCGCGGAGACGTGATAGCGCGAGCAGACGCAAAGGGCTCCGACACGCCGCGTGTTCGGGGCCCTTTGCGTCTGGTCAGCTTGCCTTGGTGTCGGTGGACCGGGTATTAGCCCCGGCCTGATCCTTTATCAGATAGCTGGTCACGAACGAAAAGATCACTGTGACCGCAGATCCCAGCTCGGGCGTCACCGGAAGATGGAACAGCCCGAGGACGTAGACCAGCACCACTGTGACGGCGCCAGCTGCGCCGCCTGCCGCGACCTTCGCGGTCGGAATTGTCGACGCCTGGCTTATGGGTTGTGCACCGGTGGTCATTCCGACTTCCCCTCCTTATTCGGTCTGACGTGGTGAAGCGAACGTACGCAGCGTCAGCGCGGGCCGGCTTGAGTAGCGGACTACCTCATTTCGTTGGGCCCGTCCCCAACATGTCGGGTACCGGGGCGCCCTTGCGCTAGGTTACTAGCATGCTAGCATCGCGGTTGTGGGCGACGAGGACGTCAAGCAGTTCAACGTGTACCTGCCGGTGGGCTTGATCAGGCGGGTCAAACACCATGCGATCGAGACAGAGTCATCCCTGTCTGCGCTGGTGGCCGATGCGCTGCAGGCCTACCTCGACGCCAACGGCAAGCAATCGACGAAGGAGAGCTGAATATGGCGACCGAGGGCATCGAGGCGGTATTCCTAGAGACCCACAACTGGGGCAAGTCGGCCAAGTTCTTTCAGGGACTGGGCTACGAGATCGAGTTCGCGACCGACCACAATTCCGGCCAGCTTCGCCGCGGCGATGGCCCCTACTTGTTCATCGCCGAAGTACCCAAGACCGACCCGACCCGGCGGCACATCGTGCTGGGGGTGGCCGACGCCGATGCGTTCGAACTCGACGCGTCGGTCGAGATCGTCAGCCCGTGGGAGGACACCCATTGGGGCACACGGCTTATGACCGTTCGCGATCCCGACGGCCGCGAATGGAAGCTGGAGGCGCCCCGAAAGACCGGGCAATGAACCCGGCGACCGCAACACCGGACAGCACGGCGGTGCGGGTGGCGCTGTGGCGCGCCCTGCACGTCGAACTCGATGCCCCACCACACGTGCTCGACGACACCATCGGCGTGCAGCTTGCCGATCCCGATCCGGACTGGCGGTCGCGCGGCGACATGGATCCCGACGGCACCCGCGCGTTTCGCGCCTCGATCGTGGCGCGCGCCCGCTATTTGGACGATCTCGTTGTCGAGCGCGCCGCCTCCAGCGTGAGCCAGTACGTCATTCTCGGCGCCGGGCTGGACACCTTCGCTCAGCGTCATCCTGAAGTCGCGGTGCGGATCTTCGAAGTGGACCAGCCCGGCACCCAGGAATGGAAACGGCGCAGGCTCACCGAGATCGGCTACCCGCCCGGCGATAATCTGCAGTTTGTCCCCGTCGACTTCGAACGCGGCGAAGCTTTTCCGGATGCGTTGAGGGCCAACGGCTTCGACGCCGATCGCCCGGCGGTGGTCTCGTCGGCGGGCGTCAGCATGTACCTGACCAAGGAAGCCACGGAAGCGACCCTGCGGCAGGTTGCTGCGTGGGCCCCGGGTTCGGTGTTCGCCATGACGTTCATGCTGCCGCTCGGCCTGGTCGACTCCGCCGAGCGGCCGATGCAGGAATCGGTAGAAGCTGCGGCGGCGAACTCGGGCACACCGTTTATCAGTCACTACGCACCCGACGAGATTTCTGACATGTGCCTCACCGCGGGCTTCTCCTCGGTGCAGCACGTCAGCCCGGACGATCTCACTGCTCGTTACTTCGCCCGGCGCACCGACGGCCTGCGCCCGCCTGGTGCCGAACACCTGATCGTCGCGACGGTGTGAGCGGCCGGCCTCGGGTTACTCTGACCCCGTGAGCAGCCAGCGAGTCCCCGGCGGGGTGGTGCACAAACTTCCTGCGGACCTGCGCACGGCGCTGATCGGGAACGACACGGCACTCGCTGCCTGGAAAGACATCACGCCGTTGGCTCGTAACGAGTTCATCTGCTGGGTCGAGGACGCCAAACAAGAGAAGACCCGGGAGCGCCGCATCCGCCGGACCCAGGAAGAACTGGAGGAGGGCATGCGCCGTCCTTGCTGCTGGCCCGGGTGCAAGCACCGCGAACGCAACGGGAAGGCCTAGGTACCCCGGCCCACGGCGACGTATCGATCAAGAACGCTTGTTGGGCAGTCGCTCAACAGTTAGTGTGCCTGCATGTCCAGCACGGTAGCTGACGAGCGGTCCAGGGTCGGCCGGGAGGCGACGCGGGAAGCCCTGATCGAGGCAACTGCCCAAATCATGCTCGATGAGGGGTACGCGGCGGCGACGTCGCGACGGGTGGCGGCAGAAGCCGGCGTCAAGCCGGCCCTGGTGCACTACTACTTCCCGAGCATGGAAGACCTGTTTGTGGCCGTGCTGCGCGACAAGGCCGAGAGCAACCTGCAACGCCAGCGTCAGGCGCTCGCCGCGGCGGAACCGCTGCATGCGTTGTGGCAGCTCAACAGCGCACAAAACGCGCAATTGTTTACCGAGTTCCTCGCGATGGCCAATCATCGCAAGGCGATCCGCAGCGAAATCGTCTCGTACGCAATGCGTTTCCGCGACTTGGAAGAGGGTGCGCTGACCCTGGCCCTGAAGGCCCGTGGCATCGACATCGCGGAGTTCCCTCCGGTCGTCATCTCGATGATCATGGGCAGCCTGACCCGCGTCGTCCGCCACGAACAGGCACTGGGCATCACTCGCGGCCACGACGAGGCCGCGGCGTTCATCGACCGCTGCCTCGCACGCTTCGAACTGCCGTCGTCGCAGCGCGCGCAGCCGGGACCGGTGACGTCGGCATGAGCAACACACACGTCGGTGCGCACCCGATGATCCCGCGCTTCATCCGGCTCTTCTGCGTGCCGATCTTCTTGGGCTGGATCGCGCTCGTGGTGCTCGTCAACATCATCGTCCCGCAGCTGGAAGTGGTCGGTGAGGCGCACGCGGTCTCGTTTGCCCCGAAGGACGCACCGTCGATGCAGGCGATGCAGCGCATCGGCCACGATTTCCAGGAGTTCAACTCCAACAGCTCGGCGATGATCGTCCTCGAGGGTGACCAGCCGCTCGGCGACGCCGCGCACAAGTACTACGACGGGCTGATCGACAAGCTCGAGGCGGACACAAAACACGTCCAGCACGTCCAGGACTTCTGGGGTGACCCGCTGACCGCCTCGGGAGCCCAAAGCGCCGACGGCAAGGCCGCCAACGTCCAGGTCTACCTGGCGGGCAACCAGGGCGAAAGCCTGGCGAACGAATCAGTGCAAGCCGTGCGAGAGATCATCGACAAGTCGACCCCGCCACCGGGAGTCAAGGCTTACGTCACCGGCCCTACGCCGCTGTCGAACGACCAGCACCACGCCGGCGACAAGAGCGTCAAGCTGATCACCGCGATCACCATGGGCGTGATCTTCATCATGCTGTTGCTCGTCTACCGGTCCATCGTCACCGTGTTACTCGTCCTGGTGATGATGTTCATCGAACTATCGGCGGCGCGGGGAATCGTTGCCGCCCTTGGCTATTACAACTTGATCGGGTTGTCGACGTTCGCGGTCAATCTGCTCACCACGCTGGCGATCGCAGCAAGTACTGACTATGCGATCTTCTTGCTCGGGCGCTATCACGAAGCGCGCAACAACGGCGAGGATCGCGAAACCGCCTTCTACACCATGTATCACGGCACCGCCCACGTCATTCTGGGTTCGGGTTTGACCATCGCGGGTGCGACGTTCTGCCTGCACTTCACAAGGCTGCCGTACTTTGAGTCGTTGGGTATTCCGCTGGCGATCGGCATGCTCGTCGCAACCGTCGCCGCGCTGACGATGGCGCCCGCCCTGCTGACGATCTGCAGCCGGTTCGGTCTGTTCGACCCGAAGCGCAAGACGGACACGCGCACCTGGCGGCGCGTCGGCACCGCCGTAGTGCGTTGGCCCGCACCGATCCTCGCCGCATCCGTTGCTCTCGCGCTGGTCGGACTGTTGGCGCTGCCGTCATACAAGCCCGGCTACTTCGACCGCAATTATCTTCCGCCGGATATTCCCGCCAACGTCGGCTACGCGGCCGCAGACCGGCATTTCCCGCAGGCCCGGATGAACCCGGAGTTGCTGATGGTCGAGACCAACCAGGATGTCCGCAACCCGGCGGACATGCTGGTGATCGAGAGAATCGCCAGGGCCATCGCCCACACTCCGGGGGTTGGAAGGGTGCAGGCGATCACCCGGCCGCGAGGGGTTCCGATCGAGCACACCTCGATTCCCTTCCTGATCGGTGCGCAGGGCACCACCCAGCAGATGAATCAGGACTATATGGACAGGGTCATGGCCAACATGCTGACGCAGGCCAATGACATGCAGACCTCCATCGACGCCCTGGAGAAGATGCAGAACGTCACCGTCCAGATGGCGGCGACCACGCACAGTATGGTCGCCAAGATCAAGGGCATGACCGTCGACATCCAGGAATTACGGGACCACATCGCCGATTTCGACGATTTCTTCCGTCCGCTGCGTAACTACTTCTACTGGGAACCGCACTGCTTCGACATCCCCATCTGCTGGTCTATCCGCTCCGTGTTCGACACGCTCGACGGCATCGACACGCTGACCGACGACATCCAGAACTTGCTGCCCGACTTGGAGCGCCTGGACACGCTGCTGCCACAGCTGGTCGCGATTATGCCGTCACAGATCGAGACGATGCGGAGCATGCAGCACATCACGCTGACGATGTATCAGAGCCAGAAGAGCCAGCAGGACCAGACGAAGGCCATGCAGGAGAACTCGACGGCGATGGGCGAGGCCTTCGATACGTCGAAGAACGACGACTCGTTCTATCTGCCGCCGGAAGTCTTCGACAACGCGGACTTCAAACGGGGCCTGAAGATGTTCGTGTCGCCGGACGGAAAGTCCGTGCGGTTCATCATCTCCCACGAGGCCGATCCCGCGACCCCTGAAGGCATCGCACTGATCCCCCAGATCAAGACTGCCGCGTTCGAGGCCATCAAGGGCACGCCGCTGGAAGGCTCGAAGATCTACCTGGCGGGTACCGCGTCGACCTACAAGGACATGCAGGAGGGCGCGAACTGGGACCTGCTGATCGCCGGAATAGCCTCGCTCTGCTTGATTTTCATCATCATGCTGTTGCTCACTCGCGCGGTGATGGCCGCAGCGGTCATCGTCGGGACAGTGCTGTTGTCACTGGGTACGTCGTTCGGGCTATCCGTGCTCATCTGGGAACACGTCCTCGGTAAGCCGTTGCACTGGCTCGTGCTGGCGATGTCGGTGATCATCCTGTTGGCGGTCGGCTCCGATTACAACCTGTTGTTGGTGTCTCGGTTCAAAGAGGAAATCCACGCCGGAATCAACACCGGGATCATTCGGTCGATGGCGGGTACCGGTGCGGTGGTGACGTCTGCCGGCTTGGTGTTCGCGTTCACCATGATGACGATGGTGGTCAGCGACCTGGTGGTGGCCGGGCAGGTGGGCACGACGATCGGGCTCGGCCTGCTCTTCGACACGCTGGTGATCCGGTCATTCATGACACCGTCGATCGCGGCCATGATGGGCCGGTGGTTCTGGTGGCCTCAACGGGTGCGGAACAGGCCTGTGCCGTCGCCGTGGCCGGCTCCGGCACGGCATGCCGACGAGACTCCGGTCAGCGTAGGCGCCGGCGGTTCAGCGGACGAAAACCCAACGGGCCCAATCAGATAGGGCTTCCTCGCTGGCACAGAACGTCAGTCGGCGTTTCTCATCTTCATGCCGACATCAGCTGGCAAGTTGACATCGAAGGTCGAACGTATGTTCTAATGGACTCACAGTGCCGGCTCGCTCTCAGCGGGCAATGTTCAGAAGGAGATCGCCGCAACGATGACACTAGACACTCTGACAGCAGAAGCGCCGTCCACCGACTCCGACACACCCCACAACTTGGTTCGTTCTATCGAGAGCACCGTGCCCGCCGCTCCTGCCGAGGAGAAACCCAAGAAGGCTCCGGCCAAGAAGGCGCCCGGCAAGAAGACCAAGACTCTCGAGTTGACCCTCACTGTCACCGGTACCGCCGACGGCGAATGGCGCGCCGAGCTCAAGCAGGGCACGACATACCTGGCCCGTAACCTCGCGGTCGCGGCCGCCGCCGTCTCCCGCGCGGCCAAGGAACTGCACGAGGACCTCTCCACCCCTATCGATGAGGTGATCGAAGCGGCGCGCTTTCAGCAGGCCGCCAAGGTCGCCGCACTCGAAGCCGAACTAGAAGCCGCGCGCAAGGCCCTCGCCGACCTGGACTGAGACTCCGAACGGAGCAGCGCGCCGGGGTCGGCGATTTGGCCGGTACGTCTAGAAGTCCCAGTCCTCGTCTTCGGTGTTGACGGCTTTGCCGATCACGTACGACGAGCCCGAGCCCGAGAAGAAGTCGTGGTTCTCGTCGGCGTTGGGTGAAAGTGCGGACAGGATCGCGGGATTCACGTCGGTCTCGTCGCGCGGGAACAGCGCCTCGTAACCGAGGTTCATCAAGGCCTTGTTCGCGTTGTAGCGCAGGAACTTCTTGACGTCCTCGGTCAGCCCGACCTCGTCGTAGAGATCCTGCGTGTATTCCACCTCGTTGTCGTAGAGCTCGAAGAGCAGCTCGTAGGTGTAGTCCTTGAGCTCTTGCCTTCTGGCTTCGTCTTCGAGCGCCAGACCCTTCTGGTACTTGTAGCCGATGTAGTACCCGTGCACCGCCTCGTCGCGGATGATCAGCCGGATCATGTCGGCGGTGTTGGTGAGCTTGGCGCGCGAAGACCAGTACATCGGCAGATAGAAGCCGGAGTAGAACAGGAAGCTCTCGAGCAGGGTCGAGGCGACCTTGCGCTTGAGCGGCTCATCGCCCTTGTAGTACTGCATGACGATCTCGGCCTTGCGCTGCAGGTTGGGGTTTTCCTCCGACCAGCGGAACGCGTCGTCGATCTCGGCCGTCGAGCAGAGCGTCGAGAAGATGTTGCTGTAGCTGCGGGCGTGCACAGACTCCATGAACGCGATGTTGGTGTACACCGCCTCTTCGTGCGGGGTGAGCGCGTCGGGAATCAGGCTGACGGCGCCGACCGTGCCCTGGATGGTGTCGAGCAGCGTCAGACCGGTGAAGACCCGCATCGTCATCTGCTTCTCGTGGGCCGTGAGCGTGCCCCAGGACGGAATGTCGTTGGACACCGGCACCTTCTCCGGCAACCAGAAATTACCGGTCAGCCGGTCCCACACCTCGGCGTCTTTTTCGTCCTGCAAGCGGTTCCAGTTGATCGCCGAGACACGGTCAATCAGCTTCATTCCTTCGGACACCAGAACCCCACTTCACCACGTCGGAATTGTGTGCTTTGACACTACCCCTGGGGGCCGACAACGCTCGGAACCGCAAGACCTTGTGTTGGCGTGTCGCGCCCGACACCGAGGAATTTGTACTCGGCCGGCTTGATCTTGCGGGTCGCCTGCCAGTACTCCCAGGTGTAGCCGCCCCACAGCACCCGATTGTTGCCGTGCTCGTCGAGGTACCAGCTCTGGCAACCACCGGAGTTCCACACCGAGCCGGCGAGTTTGGCCTGCAGTTCGGCGTTGAACGCGTCCTGTGCGGCGCGGGTAGGCGCGAGCGCCTGGGCTCCGTATTTGTCAGCCGTGGCGATCGCGTCGGCGACGTAGCGGATCTGCGACTCGATCATGAAAACGACGGAGTTGTGGCCGAGGCCGGTGTTCGGGCCGAGCAGGAAAAACAGGTTCGGCACCTCGGCGATCGCGATCCCTCGATGCGCTTGCAGGCCCTCACGGTTCCAGCGGTCGACGAGGTCCTCACCGTGCAGGCCCTTGATCTGGACATACGTGTAGGAGTCGGTGACGTGGAAGCCGGTGGCGTAGACGATCACGTCGGCTTTGCGTTCGACCCCGTCGGCGGTGACGATGCCGTCGCGGGTGATCCGCTCGATCCGATCGGTGATGAGCGTCGTCCTCGGGTCGGCGACCGCGGCGTAGTACGTGCTGGAGTTCAGGATTCGCTTACAGCCGGCGCGGTATGTCGGGGTGAGCTTGCGGCGTAGCTCACGGTCCTTGATCGACCGCCGGATGTTGTACTTGCCAAGCAGCTCAACAACTTTCAGTATCGCTGGCCGCTTGGTCATCCCGTAGGCCAGCACCTCCTGCGCCCAGTAGATGCCGTAGCGCAGCCCCAGCCGCAGACCGGGCACGTTCTCCAACGCGCTGCGCAGCGCGGACGGAAGTTCCTCGTTGGTGCGCGGGACCACCCACGGCGGGGTGCGCTGGTAGAGCTGTAGCTCGGCGACGGTGTCGACGATCTCGGGCACGATCTGGATCGCACTGGCTCCGGTGCCGATGACCGCGACCCGCTTGCCGGCCAGGTCCACGCTGTGGTCCCACTGCGCGGAATGGAAAGCGGCGCCAGTGAATTCGTCGCGCCCGGGGAATTCGGGAATCGACGGGATGTGCAATGCGCCGGCGCCGGAGATCAGGAACTGCGCCACGTATTCGCGGCCGTCGGCGGTGAAGACGTGCCAGCGGAATTCGGCATCGTCCCAATGGGCGCGCTCGACCAGCGAGTCGAAGACGATGTAACGCCGCAGGCCGTATTTGTCGGTGACGCCCTGAAGGTAGTCCCAGATCTCGTCCTGCAACGAGAACAGATGCTTCCAATCCGCCTTGGGCTCAAAGGAAAACGAGTACAGATGCGACGGAATGTCGCAGGCGCAACCCGGGTAGCTGTTGTCACGCCACGTGCCGCCGATGTCGCCGGCCTTCTCCAGGATCAGGAAGTCGACGCCTTGCTGTTGCAGCGCGATGCCCATCCCTAGACCGGAGAAGCCCGTCCCGATGATCAGGGCGCGGGTGTGCACAGGCTCCTGGGTCCGGTTCTCCGCCGGCTGCTCGACAACGGTCATGAATCGGTCCTTTCCTGGGAACGCCGGTACCGGGTACTTCAGCCTCCAGGGTACATCTCGCACAGCGGACTAAGCGGGGTCGACCAGGCCGTGCTTCAGCACGTACATGCTGGCACCGATGCGGTTCGACGCCGATCTTGGCGTATGTCCATCCGACGTGGTTGCGGGCGGTTTTCTCCGAAATAACCAACGCCGCGGCGATGTCCCTGTTCGACGCCCCGCGCGCCACCATGCACAGTACTTCGACCCATCGGGACGGAAGCTGGGCCGCTCGGAGCGCTGGCCAAAAATGAGGTTATGCCGATGTCGGGTCGAGCACACGTATGTTGTGTGCGATGTCGCGGCTTTCTTCCTTTGCGATCGCCGCGAACATTTCTGATATTTGTTGAGGTGGTTTCAAGTAACGGCTGGCCCACCAGGAAAAGATTGTATCGTGATCATGAATTACGTTCGGGCAGTTCGACTCTGGTTCGTTTGCAAGCTGCCGTGCAAATGTCCATGCGAGATCTCGAGCCTGCGCGAGTGCTTCGGGGATGAAACCGATCCCGTTGGCCATCAATTGGCTGCGGTGCTGGGCGCTGGCTGGTGAGACCTGCTCGATGGCGCTAAGTACACCGTCCAGCTGAGTCGCGAGGATGGCGTTGACGGCGTTGAAGTCGCTCTGCAGCGGCTCCAACGAGTCAGCGGCGGTCGTCACGGCAGCGATTCCGAGGTCGAAATGCATGTGCGCGCTCATCGCGATGAGCAGGTGCTGCAAAATGATCAGCTCATCGTTACCGTTCGCGTCGAAGGCGACCTGCCAGACCTGCGTCGGTTTCTGGTTACGGCCGTCGAAGCGGCGGTTCACAGCGTCGAAGTAACGACGGGCGAATTCCACATCCAACCGCACCATTCGCGTTTCGTCGTCAAACAATCCATGCCCGATGGCATCGCGAATCGCCAAGGTTGACCCTTTGTAGAGCGCCGCGAAGTAACCGACCGGGCTCGCCGCCTCGATCGACCACTCGACGACCGATTCGATCCCTTCGATGACCTCGTCGATGGTGTACACGGTCGGCACGTGTAACGGGGGCAACGTCAAGGACATGCCGCCTAGTATCACCCCTGTTGGCGCTGCGCCCCGCAGAGTTAGCCGAGAACGGATTCTTGTTCGGCAAATTACCGGCGCGTAGCGGCGGTACGATCTTCACGCGTGTTCTTAGCGCGCCCGCCGGAGGTCGCGATGTCAACGAATGACAAGTCGGCGGTGCCACGGGGGCGGATCCGGCGCACCCTGCCGTTGGCCGGTTTCACCGCGCGGGTGGCCGGCGGGCGGATGCTAGCAGCGTTACGGGCAAAGGCCGGCGACACCGGTGCCGTCGCACGCTTCCACGAGCGAACCGCGGAACGGTACTCGGAGTTGCTCGGCCAGTCCAAGGGCGTACTGATGAAGGCCGGCCAGATTCTTTCGGTGGTGGACGCGAGCTGGATTGGTAGCGGGGAACTGTGGGCCTACCAGGCCGAGCTGGGGCAGCTGCAGGCCGATGCGCCGCCGATGGATCCGGCCCTGGCTCACGAAGTGCTGCGTGCCGAGCTTGGCCGGCCGGCCGACAAGGTTTTTGCAGATTTCACCGACGAACCGATCGCGGCTGCCTCCATCGGGCAGGTGCACCGTGCGACCCTTCGCGACGGCCGTCAGGTCGCGGTCAAGATTCAGTATCCAGGTGTAGCAGAAGCGATCCGTGACGATCTTGCGAACAGCGAGCTGCTCGCGACATTCCTTCGGCTCGTCTCCTCGGCGTCTGGTATCGCGATGCAGACCGATCTCAGGCGGGGGGCACGCGAAATCGCCGCTCGCATCTCCGAGGAGGTCGACTACCGCCATGAGGCGGCCAACATCACCGTGTTCGGCGAACTCTATCGCTCCCACCCGTTTATCCGGATACCGGAAGTCATCCATCAAGCATCCAGCGACCGGGTTCTGACCATGACCTATCTCGACGGAATGGACTGGGCCGCAGCCCAACATGCCGACCAGGAGCTCAAGGACACATGGGCCGAGGTGATCTTGCGCTTTAGTACGGGTTCCAGCCGCCACGCGAACCTATTCCACGCCGATCCGCATCCCGGCAATTATCGATTCCGGTCCGACGGACAGGTCGGCTTCCTTGACTTCGGCTGCGTCAAGGTTGTGCCAGAGCGGCTCCGTCGGACCCTCACCGAATTGGTTCGCGTCGTACTCGATGGGCGCAAGCACGACCTGCGCAACCTGATGGTCGAAGCTGATTTCCTAACGCGCGATTCCAGCCTCACCAGCGACGAGGTATACGAATGGTGGGCCGAGGTCCTCTTTGAGTGGCTCGCGCCTCAGCCTGTGACGTATACGCGGGATACGTCAAAACGTGCGATTCGCGCCCTGATTCCTTTTGCACCCGATCACCCCGTCCGCCGGATGTCGCTGCCGGACGATATGGCTTTCATGTCCCGGATCAACCTGAACACCAACACAATATGCGCCAGGTTCGGGGCCACCGTGCAGGCCAGGTCGATCCTGGATGACATGGACGGCGTCGCTGCGCCGATCACGCCGCTGGGCAAGCAGCATCTCGCCTGGGTACGCCGACGCGGGCTGCCATTCGGATTGGATCCCCACGACCACCCCTAGCGTCGACGCGCCGCGCCTGCACTGATGATGCAGCCGATTTCCTCACGTTCTACGCGCAGCGCGGGCGCGGCATGGCATCGACGAATATGGGAAAGCCCCATTTATCCCGCATGGCTGGACAATCTGGCGACGACGTCACTGGGGAGGGCGCGGCGTGCGGCCGGAACCGGCAGCAGTTTTGGTCAAGCGACCGGTTGCTGACGACGGACGGCCGTGTGAATTGGCTGATCGGCATCGATCTTGATGCCGAGGAGCTCGGCGGTGCCGTTGATGGCGCCCACCATGATCGTCGTCATGTGCGCGATGAACTGATCGGCAGCCATACGGCGAGGGCTGTCGTCGTCGGCGCCGAGCCACCAGTCCGTGGCAGACGCCGCGGTCCCGAAGATGGCGAATGCCGCCAACTCAAACGCAGCCGGGTCCGGTGCCAAGTCCTTGAGTTCGCCGCTGATCATGTCCGCGACGGCGAGGGTGATTTCACTGCCTTTGTTGACTGTCGTCATCGCGGCCGCAGACTGGTCGGCGAACCGGCCCTGGAGAAGGAATCGGACAACGTTCGGGTGTTGATCAACGAGTTCGACGTAGTGCTCGACGCCGCGGCCGACGATTTCGCGCGCAGAGTCCGTGTCGATATTGATCGACGGGATGATCGCCGCCCACAACATGTCCCGCATCCGCTGCCCGATCTCGGCGAACATGTCGGACTTATCGGCGAAGTGACGGTAGATCTTGGGTTTGGCCGTGCCCGCTTCTTCGGCGATCTCGCGGACGCTGACATTAGGCCCGAGCCTGTCAATCGCGCGGAAGGCGGCGTCGACTATTTCCGAACGCACCTTCTTGCGATGTTCGCGCCAGCGTTCGCTGCGGGCGTCCACCTTCACGCCCGGCTCGCCGCTGGGGCGTGACCTCGGCACTCGTCGCACCCGAATACTGTACCGCCCGAACCGCGCTGACCTGCCCAGACCGTGCCGCAACATGTCCCTTCACGGCTCTGGCCAGGCACTTGGCCGACGAGATGGGTTCGGCCAGCTTGGGTAATATCGCACCGACAGCCAATCAACGAGACGAGAGTTATGACGCAGCGATACGACCTGGTCATTGCGGGTGGCGGGCCTTCCGGCTCGGCCGCCGCGTGGCAGGCCGCGCAGACCGGTGCAAAGGTCGTGGTCCTCGACAAGGCCGAGTTCCCGCGCGACAAACCGTGCGGCGACGGCCTCACCGCGAGGGCGGTCAGCTATCTGCAGAAGATGGGCCTGGCCGACGAGGTCTCGAAGTTTCACCGCGTCAACCGCGTCACGGTGTTCAGCCCGAGCCAGTGGGAGCTGTCGTTCCCGAAGCGTCCCGGCATGCCCGACCACGGCCACACCGTCAGCCGCACCGAGCTCGACACCCTGCTGCTCAAGCACGCCGAATCGGCGGGCGCAGAGGTTCGGCAGTCGGCAGAGGTCACCGGGCCCATCGTCGAGAACGACCGCGTCGTCGGCGTGACACTCAAGAGCGGCGAGAAGGTGTACGGCGACGCGGTCATCGCCGCGGATGGCGCCTACTCCCCCATCAAGCGGGCATTGAAGATCGATTCGGAGTACAACGGCTACTCGGCGATTGCGATCCGCTCGGAGATGCACGCCAACCGCCCCGACTCCGACAGCCTCGACATCTATTTGAAGCTCGAATTCCAGGGCGACCAGCTGCCGGGCTACGGCTGGGTGTTCCCGATGGGCAGCGGCCGATTCAACATCGGTCTCGGCTACGTCAACAGCTACAAGAACTGGCAGTCGATCAACGCCACCCAGTTCCTCGGCGAGTTCCTTCGCACGCTGCCGCCCGAATGGGAGCTGCCGCCGATCGAAGAACTCAAGAAGAACAAGAGCGTGCGGGCGTGGCGGCTGCCGATGGGCTTCACGGCATGGCCGCCGTGGCGGCCCGGTGTGCTGTTCACGGGTGACTCACTTGGCGCGGGCAAGCCGGCGTCGGGCGCGGGTATCTCCAAGGCGCTCGAGTCGGGGCTCGCGGCGGGTGAGTGTGCGATCGCCGCGCTGACCAATGGCGGGCCCGACGACTTCACCAACTACGCGCAGCGCATGGAAGCGGCGTGGGGCAGGGAGTATCGGCGCGGCCGCTACTTCCACAAACTGCTGGGACAGCCGCGGATTGCCAACGCGGGCATCAAGCTGATCGACAACGCGCGCTTCCGCGATGCGATGCTCAAGGCGTTGTACAAGAAGGCACAAGGCCCGCAGCACACCGTTAGGTAGGTCGCCGAGCGCGCGGTTGTTTGCACCTCTTCTCGAGGTTTGCGTACACCAAGCGAACGCTCGCGAACCCCTAATCCCCTATCTGAGCGCGCAGCCACACCCCTGAAGTGCGCGCGCCAGGCACCGGCCCGCACCCCGTTTTGGTGATCGCGACGTGAAGCGACGCTTAGAGCCATGAACACCAAACGACTTCTCGCCGCGGCCACGATGACGGCCGGCCTGGCCATCGGTCTCGCCGCCCATGCGAACGCGGCACCTGTCAGCGCCGCAGGAGACGACTTCTGGGAATGCGCCGCTAGCCATCCCGACGACATCGGCGTCTGCTGCGTCTTCTACGGAGGCGACTACGACGAACGGACCGGCGAATGCTGGATAGACGACGAGGCGAAGCTAGAGGAGGCCAACCCCGGCCCCGACGTTCCGCCGAAGCACCCCGTGCTGACGCGGGTGGACCGCCTTCCCGTCTACGCGATGGGATAGCGCGACTGGCGCAGCCGAGTGTGGACATACGACACGGTCACTCCCGCATCCGCGTGTATCGAGTCCACACTCGGCGAAGGCGCCGCTCTACAGCATGCAGGACACGCAGCCCTCGACTTCGGTTCCCTCAAGCGCCATTTGGCGTAGCCGGATGTAGTACAGCGTCTTGATTCCCTTGCGCCACGCGTAGATCTGTGCCTTGTTGACATCCCGCGTCGTCGCGGTGTCCTTGAAGAACAGCGTCAAGCTCAGACCCTGATCAACGTGCTGCGTCGCCGCCGCGTACGTGTCGATGACCTTCTCGTAGCCGATCTCGTACGCGTCCTGGAAATACTCCAGGTTCTCGTTGGTCATGTACGGCGCCGGGTAATAGACCCGTCCGATCTTGCCTTCCTTGCGGATCTCGACCTTCGACGCGATCGGGTGGATCGAGCTCGTCGAGTGGTTGATGTAGGAGATCGACCCCGTCGGCGGGACCGCCTGCAAATTCTGGTTATAGATACCGTGCGCTTGCACCGACTCCTTGAGTCGCGTCCAATCCTCTTGCGTCGGAATGCGAATGCCGGCGTCGGCGAACAACTCCTTGACGCGATCGGTCTTGGGCTCCCACACCTGCTCGATGTACTTGTCGAAGAATTCGCCGCTCGCGTACTTCGACTTCTCGAAGCCCTTGAACGCCGTACCCCGCTCGACGGCAATGCGATTCGATGCCCGCAGCGCGTGGTACAGCACGCAGTAGAAGTAGATGTTCGTGAAGTCGACGCCCTCTTCGGAACCGTAGAAGACCCGCTCGCGCGCCAGGTAGCCGTGCAGGTTCATCTGCCCCAGGCCGATCGCGTGCGAATCGTTGTTGCCCTGTTCGATCGACGGCACCGAGTAGATGTGCGTCTGATCCGACACCGCCGTCAGCGCCCGGATCGCCACCTCGATCGTCTGCGCAAAGTCCGGCGAATCCATCGCCTTGGCGATGTTGAGCGACCCCAGGTTGCACGAAATGTCCTTGCCCACTTTGGCGTACGACAGGTCGTCGTTGAACACCGACGGCGTCGACACCTGCAAGATCTCCGAGCACAGGTTCGAATGGGTGATCTTGCCCTCGATCGGGTTGGCCCGGTTCACCGTGTCCTCGTACATGATGTACGGGTAGCCCGACTCGAACTGCAGCTCGGCCAGCGTCTGGAAGAACTCGCGCGCCTTGATCTTCGTCTTGCGGATCCGCGCGTCGTCGACCATCTCGTAGTACTTCTCGGTGACCGAGATGTCGGCGAACGGCTGGCCGTAGACGCGTTCGACGTCGTACGGCGAGAACAGGTACATGTCCTCGTTCTTCTTGGCCAGCTCGAACGTGATGTCCGGGATCACCACACCGAGGCTCAGTGTCTTGATGCGGATCTTCTCGTCGGCGTTCTCCCGCTTGGTATCCAGGAAGCGGTAGATGTCGGGGTGGTGGGCGTGCAGGTACACCGCACCCGCACCCTGGCGTGCACCGAGCTGGTTGGCGTAGGAGAACGAATCCTCCAGCAGCTTCATGATCGGGATGACGCCGGAGCTCTGGTTCTCGATGTTCTTGATCGGCGCGCCGTGCTCACGAATGTTGCTCAGCAGCAAGGCAACCCCGCCGCCGCGCTTGGACAGCTGCAGCGCCGAGTTGATCGACCGGCCGATCGACTCCATGTTGTCCTCGATGCGCAGCAGGAAGCAACTGACGGGCTCACCTCGCTGCTTCTTGCCCGAGTTCAGGAACGTCGGCGTGGCCGGCTGGAACCGGCCGTCGATGATCTCGTCGACCAGCTTCTCCGCCAGCGCCGTGTCCCCGGCGGCCAGCGTCAGCGACACCATGACGACGCGGTCTTCGAAGCGCTCGAGATACCGCTTGCCGTCAAAGGTTTTCAGCGTGTAGGACGTGTAGTACTTGAACGCGCCCAGGAACGTCGGGAAGCGGAACTTCTTGGCATACGCGCGGTCGATCAGGCTCTTGACGAAGTTGCGGCTGTACTGATCGAGCACCTCGCGCTCGTAGTAGTTCTCTTTGATCAGATAGTCGAGCTTCTCGTCGTAATTGTGGAAGAAGACTGTGTTCTGGTTGACGTGCTCACGGAAGTACTGGTGTGCCGCTTCGCGGTCCTTCTCGAACTGAATCTTGCCGTCGGCGTCGTACAGATTCAGCATCGCGTTGAGCGCGTGGTAATCCGTCTCCCCGGGCAGCGCGTGCGCGCCGGTGGTTACAGGCTCTGCAGCTGTGACGGTTGGTGGCACGTCTGGTCCTTCCAGAAATCTTTCAAACCCGCGCGGACGGCCTCGACGTCGTCCGGGGTTCCCATTAGTTCAAAGCGATACAGGTACGGAACGTCGCACTTTCGGGCGATGACCTCGCCCGCATAGGCGAACTCGGCACCGAAGTTGTTGTTGCCCGCGGCGATGACGCCGCGGATCAACGACCGGTTGTGTTCATTGTTGAGGAACGCGATGACCTGTTTGGGGACATAGCCACCGTCATTGATATTCGGTGTCGCCCGCCCACCGCCGTAGGTGGGCAACACCAGCACGAACGGCTCATCGACCTCGATACGCCCGTGCAGCGGGATCCGAATGGCGGGCAGACCCAGCTTCTCGACGAAGCGGTGGGTGTTTTCCGACACGCTGGAGAAATACACGAGATTGCTCATCGTCTTCCTCCTCCCTGCCCGTTCGGATACCCCTACGCCGTGACCGCGACCGCTCCGCTAAGCGACTTGATGCGATCGGGCCGGAATCCCGACCAGTGGTCGTTGCCGGCCACCACGACGGGCGCCTGCAGGTACCCGAGCGCCATCACGTAATCACGGGCCTCGCTGTCGAGGCTGATATCGACCTTCTCGTAGGCGATGCCCTGCTTGTCCAGCGCCTTGTAGGTGGCGTTGCACTGCACGCATGCGGGCTTGGTGTACACGGTGACGGTCATCTGCGGTACGGCTCCTCTGCGAACTGGGACTGGCAACTGCTCGGGTACTGCATTCCGCTGAGATTCAGCGGCCCTCAAGCCCTCAAAATTCCAGGCGTCCGGCGCCACGATCCCGGGGGGCTGGAAACCGACTCCGCCGGACTTGTGAGCTCCGGCCGACCCTGGAAGGTACAAGTACCGCGGGGGTCTGTCGGTGTTCGAAACACTACACCTAGTGTCCGACATCGCGAAGGGATACCACATGTTCTGAATAACATTTTTGAAATTCCCTGGTCGTAAGCCCGCGGCGGCGAAAACGCTCGGCGTGTCGCACGTCACATTTAGCGCGTGTCGCGGTGTACCCCTACATCTACACCCGGGCACCGACATCTACCGCGCCGCGAATTGTCACGGTGACGCAACAGCAAAGCCGCCGACGGGTCACGATGGACCCTGCCGGCGGCTTTTGAGTTAGGCGCTAGGAGACTTCGGCGGCGAGCTTGCCCACGATGCCGCGCAGCGTTTCGGCGACCTCGGCGTTCTCGCGCGGGTGCTTGCCATCGAACGCCGTCGTCTGCACCGACAGCTTGAGATCCTCGACCACGCGCGGCCCGGCGATGCCGAACGATTTGCGGGTTTCGTCATGCGCCCACACACCGCCGTACCGGCCGTGCGCGGCGCCGACAACGGCCAGCGGCTTGGCCTTCAATGCACTGTCGCCGAAGGGACGGGACAGCCAGTCGATCGCGTTCTTGAGGACGCCGGGGATGCTGCCGTTGTACTCCGGGGTCACGACCAGGGTCGCATCGGCTTCTGCGGCCGCCTCGCGCAGCGCCCTCACCGGCTCCGGCGCATTCTCGTTGTCGATGTCCTCGTTGTAGAACGGCACTTCGCCGAGGCGGTCGAACAGTTGAAGGCGCACGCCATCTGGCGCCGACTCCACCGCAAGCTCAGCCAACTGACGGTTGATCGAGGCGGCGCGCAGGCTTCCGAGCAGCACCAGCACGTTGATGTCCGGCATCGTCGTCACATTTCCCTTCGGTCGTCTTGAAGATCCTGACACACCACAACCGGACCGAGGTCCGATTCATTCCGGTTGAATTAAACTGCAGATATGGCCGCTTCTCCCCCGCTGCGCGAGTTGCCGGTCACCGATCAACCGCCTCAGGAGCGGGGCGACGCCGCCCGTAACCGCACGCTACTGCTCGACGCTGCACGTCGGCTGATCGCCGAACGTGGCGCCGAGGCGGTCACGACCGATGACATCGCCGCGGCCGCAGGCGTCGGCAAGGGCACACTGTTTCGCCGCTTCGGCAGCCGGGCCGGCCTGATGATCGTGCTCCTCGACGAAGATGAGAAAGCCCAACAACAGGCCTTCATGTTCGGCCCGCCGCCGGTGGGACCGGGCGCGCCTCCATTGGATCGGCTACTGGCTTACGGTCGCGACCGGCTGCAGTTCGTACACGCCCACCACGCGCTGCTCTCCGAGTCCAACCGTGACCCGCTCATGCGGTTCAACGAGCCGATGATGCTGCACCACCGCCACATTCGCATTTTGCTGGAAGACGCCGGCACTACCGGCGACCTCGACGCCCAGGCGTTCGCCCTGCACGCGCTCCTCGACGCCGACTATGTGGAGCTCCACCTGGAACGCGGGCAGACCCTCGAACAAGTCGGCGACGCGTGGGAGAGCGTGGCGCGCAAGCTTTGCGGCACATGACGCCCAGGTGGGTCCTGCACGTCGACCTCGACCAGTTCCAGGCGGCCGTCGAAGTTCGCCGACGGCCCGAACTTGCCGGCCTGCCGATCATCGTCGGCGGCAATGGCGATCCGAATGAGCCACGCAAGGTCGTCACGTGCGCGTCGTACCCGGCACGCAAATTCGGGGTGCATGCTGGAATGCCGTTGCGCACGGCGGCCCGCAAGTGCCCCGATGCGACCTTCCTGCCGCTGGATACCGACGCCTACGACGCCGCGTCCGAAGAGGTGATGAACCTGCTGCGCGACCTCGGCCATCCCGTCGAGGTGTGGGGATGGGACGAGGCCTACGTCGGCACCGACGTCGACGATCCTGTCCAGCTCGCCCAGCAGATCCGCGAAGTCATCGGCCAGACCGAGTTGTCGTGTTCGGTCGGTATCAGCGACAACAAACAGCGCGCCAAGGTTGCCACCGGGTTCGGCAAACCGGCCGGCATCTATCAGCTCACCGACGAGAACTGGATGGCGGTGATGGGCGATCGCGAAGTCGACGCTCTATGGGGAGTCGGCCCGAAGACTGCGAAAAAGCTTGCCGGCATGGGAATTACCACGGTCGCCGATCTCGCCGCGACCGATGCCACATTGCTGACGTCGACGTTCGGCCCGACGACGGGGCTGTGGATTCTGCTGCTCGCCAAGGGCGGCGGCGACACGAACGTCAGTGCCGAACCGTGGGTACCCCGTTCGCGCAGCCACGTCATCACGTTCGCGACTGACCTGACCGACCGCGCCGAAATCGACTCCGCCGTCGTCGAGCTGGCGCAGCAAACGCTCAAAGAGATTGTGGCCCAAGGTCGCGTCGTGACGCGGGTGGCGGTCACCGTGCGCACCAACACGTTCTACACCCGGACGAAGATCCGCAAGCTGCCGTCGCCGAGTGTTGATGCGGACCCCATCACGCAGACTGCGCTGGAACTGCTGCATCTGTTCGAACTCGACCGGCCGATCCGGCTGCTCGGGGTGCGGCTCGAACTCCAACCCCCGGCAGGCGGTTACTGAGTGCTGCACACAGTCGCCGTACGCGGTTACCGCTCGCTGCGCGAGGTGGTCCTGCCACTCGCCCGGCTCACCGTCATCACAGGTGCCAACGGCACCGGCAAGTCGTCGCTCTACCGCGCATTGAGACTGCTCGCCGACTGTGGACGCGGCGAGGTGATCGGCTCGCTCGCACGCGACGGCGGCCTGGACTCGGCACTGTGGGCCGGCCCAGAACAACTCCGCGGCGCCCGCAGAACCGGACGGGTCGAGGGCACCACACGAACGGGACCTGTCTCGCTCGAACTTGGCTTCGCCTCAGACGATTTCGGCTATCTAGTCGACCTCGGGCTGCCGCAGATGGCCGGGCACAAATCGTTGTTCGCACTGGATCCGGAGATCAAACGCGAGGCAGTGTTCGCGGGTCGGGTGATGCGGCCGAACTCGACGCTGGTGCGACGCACCGCCACCTACGCAGAATCCAGCGCGGAGTCAGGGCGCGGCTTCGACGAAATCACACGATCGCTGCCGGCGTACCGCAGTGTGCTCGCCGAATACGCCCACCCGGGCGCGCATCCCGAACTCGCTGCCGTCCGCGAACGGCTCCGCAGCTGGCGCTTCTACGACGGCTTTCGGGTCGACGCGGCCGCGCCGTCACGGCAACCCCACGTCGGCACCCGCACCCCGGTGCTCTCCGACGACGGTGGCGATCTGGCGGCCGCCGTGCAGACGATCATCGAGGCGGGTTTGGACGACCTTCAGCTCGCAGTCGCCGACGCGTTCGACGGTGCGACGGTGTCGGTGGCAGTGCATGGCGGCCTCTTCGATCTTCAACTGCAACAGCGCGGTATGTTGCGGCCCCTTCGCGCCGCCGAACTGTCCGACGGCACACTGCGATTCCTGCTGTGGGCCGCCGCCTTGACGTCCCCCCGGCCGCCTTCTCTCATGGTGCTCAACGAGCCGGAGACCTCACTACACCCAAACCTGGTGCGGCCGTTGGTGTCACTGATCGAAGCGGCCGCGACTCAGACGCAGGTCGTCGTTGTCACGCACTCGAGGGCGATGCTGGAATTCTTGAACACTGTGCCAGTCACCGATGCCGAGGACGACGTCGCCATCGAGATCGAGTTGTACAAAGACCTCGGAGAAACACGGATCAAGGGGTTGGGGATGCTGACCGCACCGCCATGGGATTGGGGTAAGCGCTAAGCGCGTCGCGCCGGCCGCAGCGCGCGGGTGAAGAACACGTTGACCCGTTGCATCGCCATGCTGTACGGCCACCACATCACCCGCTTGAAGTAATACAACGCGCGGATGTCGGGTGACGTATAGATCAGGTATCGGTTCTTCTCGACGCCGGCAAGAATTTTGTCAGCGACGTGCTCGGCGGACACCGCATGGTTTGCGAATCGGTCCACCCACTCGCTCACTTTCGGATGTTCGCGGTCGACGCCGGCAATGTGCACCGTCTCCACCAGAGGCGTTTTCACCGCGCCCGGAACCACCACCGACACGCCGATGCGATGCCGGGCCAAGTCGAACCGCAGCACCTCAGACAGTCCGCGCAGGCCGTACTTGCTTGCGCTGTAGGCCGCGTGCCACGGAAGCGCAACGATCCCGGCGGCAGAGGACACGTTGACCAGATGGCCTCCGCGCCCGGCGGCCATCATCGGCGGCACGAACGTCTCGATGACGTGAATCGGCCCCATCAGGTTGATGTCGACCATCGACTTCCAATGTTGGTGCGTGAGTTGGTCGACCGTCCCCCACGCGGACACGCCCGCGATGTTCATCACCACATCCATCGCGGGATGTCGAGTGTGAATGTCAGCCGCGAAGTTCGCGACCTCGTCGTAGTCCGAGATATCCAGTACGCGATGCTCGGCCACCTCCGCACCCAGCGCACGGGCGTCGGCGACGGTCTTCTCCAACCCCTCTGCGTCTCGGTCTGTCAGGTACAGCTCGGCGCCTTCGGCGGCCAGCTTCAGCGCCGTCGCGCGGCCGATACCGCTGGCGGCCCCTGTGAGAAAACAACGCTTGCCGGTGAAGCCGCTCACTGCGCCTGCCCACCCCAGAACGCGCTCAGCCACAACCGCTCGACAATGTCGACGGCACGCTTGGGATCCTCGCCCCGTCCGACGAAGGTGCTGTCGTGTGTCAACGTCATCGTCGTCGTGGCCGCCAATGTCCGCACCAACGCCGGCAAATCGTCGGAAATCGGACGCGCGTCGGGATCTTGTTGCAGGAGCGCGATGAGCTTGTCGATCACGCTGTCGTAGAAGTCGTCCATCATCTCGCGGATCTGCGCATCGGTGTTGCGAGCGACCGCGCACGCGGACAACACCGGATCGTCGTTGGCGTACACCGCGGCCGCACTGCCGACCATCCGCTTCGCGAACGCGACGGGCGTCTCGCCGGGCTCGCGTGGAGCGAAGTGATGGGTCAGTTCGTCGAGTAGCTCGCTCGCGTCGGCCAGGATCACCGCGAGCACCGCGTACTTGGAATCGAAGTAGAAGTAGAAGCCAGAGCGGGCGACACCGGCGCGCTCGCTGATGGTGCTGACGGACAGGTCGGCGAACGATCGCTCCTGCAGCAACTCACGGACCGCGGTGACGATGGCGTCGCGTTGCCGGTCGCCGCGGCTTCGGCGGATCTCGGTGGGCGCGGATTCGGCGGTCATGGCTCTAGACCTTGGCATTACGGCGCGCCGGAACAAAACTTGACATGCGTCAAGTCTGCCATCCAGGATGGGCACAGGAGTGACAACGGCCACAGTCTTTTGCTCAGGAGCATACGTATGGTGACGATCAGCACCCCGGAATACCTGCTCGACCAGGCGAAGCGACGGTTCACCCCGACGCCCAACACGATCCCGGGCATGGGAGTCGTGGAGAAGCGGCTGCTCAACCACGAATGGGACCAGTTCGTGCTGGCTGAACCGCCCGCGGGCAGTGGCCTCAAGCCGGTGATGGGTGACACGGGGTTACCGATCATCGGCCACATGATCGAGTTCTTCCGCGGCGGACCGGACTTCGCGTTGAAGGTCTACCGCAAGTACGGCCCCATCCATTACCAGCAGACACCCGCGCTTTCGTCGGTGCTGGCGCTGGGTCCCGACGCGACGCAGGCCGTCTTCTCGAACCGCAACAAAGAGTTCTCCCAGCGCGCCTGGGATCCGGTCATCGGGCCGTTCTTCGACCGCGGCCTGATGCTGCTCGACTTCGACGAGCACATGTTCCACCGCAGGATCATGCAGGAAGCCTTCACCCGCTCGCGGCTGTCGGGCTACGTCGGGCACATCGACTCCGTCGCGACGAAGGTGGTCGCCAACGACTGGGTGGCCAACGATTCGAGGTTCCTGTTCCATCCGGCGGTCAAGGAACTCACCCTCGATATCGCGTCGGTGGTGTTCATGGGGCATGAACCTGGCACCGACCCCGAGCTGGTCACCACCATCAACCAGGCATTCACCACGACCACGCGCGCGGGCAACGCGATCGTGCGCAAGCCGGTGCGGCCGCTGACGTGGTGGCGCGGCATCGAGGCACGCAAGACGCTGGAGAGGTATTTCGCCGAGAGTGTCGCCGAGACGCGGGGTTCGGACGCCACGCACATGCTGAGCGTGCTGTGCCAAGCCGAGGACGAAGACGGCCGGCGGTTCACCGACGCCGACATCGTCGCGCACATGATCTTCCTGATGATGGCCGCCCACGACACGTCGACATCGACGATGACCACCATGGCGTATCACCTGGCGGCCAACCCGGAATGGCAGGACCGCTGCCGCGACGAGTCCGCCCGCATCGGGGACGGACCGCTGGACATCGAGGCGCTGGAGAAGCTGGAAACCTACGACCTGGTGATCAACGAGTCGCTGCGGATGGTCACCCCGCTGCCGATGAATTTCCGGCGTGCGGTGCGCGACATCGACCTGCTCGGCTACTACATCCCAGCCGGTACCGACGTCGTGACGTGGCCGTCGCTCAACCATCGCCTGCCCGAATTGTGGACTGACCCCGAGAAGTTCGACCCGGACCGCTTCGCCGAACCCCGCAGCGAGCACAAGAAACATCGCTACGCCTTCGCACCCTTCGGCGGCGGGGCGCACAAATGCATCGGCATGGTCTTCGGGCAGCTCGAGATCAAGACCGTCATGCATCGGCTGCTTCGCAAGTACCGGCTCGAGCTGGTGCGACCCGACTACAAGCCGCGCTACGACTACGGCGGCATGCCGGTCCCCATCGACGGCATGCCGATCATCCTGCGGCCGCTGCGCTAGTCGTCGGGCCTTTAGGCGGTCAGCAGGCGATTTGCACAGGCGATGACCGCGCGCAGCGCCGACTGCGTGGCATCGTCCGAAAGGCCCATCGCCCATTCGGACCGCGAACCGTCGGAAGCGCGAATGAACGTCGCGGTGTGCTCGCCCGCTGGAAGCTGGTGAAACGCCGTCATCTCGACCGCGATACCGCGGTCATAAAGCATCTCGGTCAACGCCGCGACGGGTCCGGATGCGGCGGCGGTCGAGGTGCTGATGCTGTCGCCGACGGCCAACGTGGCCTGATAGTTACGGGCTTGCGGGCCCAGCCGGGTGGCGGGCCGCTGGGCATCGATGCACTCCCATTGCCCCAGGCGCAGCGGTCCCGAGCTGGATCCGTATTCGGCGAGAAATTGTTCAAAGGACATCGCGTCGGCCTCCTCGCGCAAACCGCGTGGCATCGGTGCGCCGATGCTGGCCGCAAACGACAGCGGCGATGCGCTGGTAGCGGATGTGTTTCTCATGTGCCGGTCTTCTCAAACTCGAGGGAGTGACCGACGAAGCAACGACCCACAGCGAGGGGTCGGTCAGGATCAGACCCCGCTGCGGGTTGCTACTACGAGTCGCCTCGGCACGTTCGCGATGCTAGACGAGGTTCCGCACGCCGTGCAAACAGTTTTTGCGACCGCGTACCGTTGGCCGGGTGTGGCCGACGACCTTGGCGGACGCGGCCGTTCTCTTCGTAGCGGGTATCGCCGGCGGACTCACGGGCAGCATCGCCGGTCTGGCATCCGTTGCGACGTATCCGGCGCTGTTGCTCGTCGGCCTGCCACCGGTGACCGCCAACGTCACCAACACCGTCGCACTGGTGTTCAACGGCATCGGATCGGTCCTGGGATCGCGACCCGAACTCGCGGGCCAGGGCGCATGGATCAAGCGAATCGTCCCGGCGGCGGCGGTCGGCGGCGCGGCGGGCGCGGTGCTGCTGTTATGCACGCCCGCAGAGGGTTTCGAGAGGGTCGTCCCGATTTTGCTGGGGCTGGCATCACTGGCGATCCTGCTGCCACGCGGCGGTAATCAGCACGCAACTATCGCCAGCCATCAACGCCACACCGTCACAGTGCTATTCGAAGCCGCGGCGATCTTCGCGATCTGTGTCTACGGTGGCTATTTCGGCGCAGCGGCAGGCGTGCTCCTGCTCGCACTGTTGCTGCGCGCCGGCGGTGCGACGCTGGCTCATGCCAACGCGGGCAAGAACGTGATCCTCGGCATCGCGAACGGCGTTGCCGCGCTGATCTTCTCGGTCTTCGCGCCGGTCCAGTGGCCCGCCGTGCTGACGCTCGGACTCGGCTGCCTTCTCGGATCGCGGCTTGGCCCCGTGGTGGTTCGACATGCGCCTGCAGGACCCTTGCGAGTGGTGATCGGTGTAGCCGGGCTGGCGCTCGCGATCAAGCTCGGTGTCGACACATACCGCTAGCTCAAGTCGAACGGATTGTCGCCCTTGGCAACTCGCGTGCCGAGGTCGATGAGATTCTGCGCGTTGAGATGTAGTCGCTCACCGGCATCCCGGCTTGCCATACCAGCCAGATACCGCGACCACGTGCCCTCGATCACGATGCCGAGCTTGAAGCACGCCATCGCGACATACCAATCCAGCGTTGACGTTTCGCGTCCCCCGGCCGCCAGATACGCATCGAGAAGCTCGCGACGCGTCGCGAGCCCGCCCAGTGCGGCCAGTTCCGACCCGGCGGTGATCGCATTTGTTTCCATCGGCCAGCAGATCAGCATCCAGCCGAGGTCGAGCAGCGGATCGCCCACCGTCGACATCTCCCAGTCGATGAAGGCCGCCAACTCGGGCCGATCGCGACGCAGCAACACGTTGTTGAGATGGGGGTCACCGTGGATGATTCCGGGTGGCCCGTCCGGCGGCCGGTTGATGTCCAGCCACTCGGCCAACTCGGCGACGCGCAGCGATTCTGGGTCGTACTCGTCGTGCCGATAGCTTTCGAGTAGCCGCAAGAACTGCGGAACCTGGCGCTCCAGAAACGATCCCGGCCGCTTGATCGCCGCGAGCGGGCTGCCTTCCCACGCGACGTTGCCGAGCTGGGCGAGGCTGCCTGCGTACGACAGCCCGACCGCATGCCGCATCCCGGCGTCGCGCACATACGCCTCATCCATCTCGGTGCCCGGGTTGAAGCCGTCGACTTCCTCCATCAAATAGAACACCACGCCGAGCACATCGAGGTCCTCGCAGCCGGCGATGAAGCCGGGATGCGGCACCGGCGTGCCCGCAAGCGTGCGCAGCACCGCGATCTCGCGAAGCATCGTCTTGTCGCTCGTCGGCCGAGGATGAACGGGCGGCCGACGCAGCACCATCGCGCGCCCGTCGACGCGCAACCGCACCACGATGTTCTGCGTGCCGCCCGTAAGCGGCTCGACATCGCTGACCGTCGAACCCAGACCTTCCTTGCGCACCCAGCGTTGCAGCGCGGTCTGGTCGTCAGGACTCAGCGTCGGCGCGTCGTCGGACATGCCGACATAGTGTCAGCCCTTGCGGGCAGTCCACACGAGGTATTCCCAATCCATCGTCGGCGAGCCGCGCAGGAAGGCGTCACCCAACCTCGCGATATCGGCATCGAGTGAGGCGACGCGATCCGGATCCCCGCCGATCGCGCGGTACGCCGAAATCGTCGGCCCGTAGTTGGCCTTGAAGTAGTCGCGGAACGCGGCGCCGTCGGCGAAGCGGTCGACAGCGAGCACCCGTCGCTCGGTGGCCACGTCCGCGACGCGCTCACCCATCAGCGCGCGCACATGGTCTTCACTGCCCCACAGCGGCGGCGGGGACACCCCCGGCGGCGGCGCGGGCGCATACGGCTTCATGGTCGCGAACAACTGCCCGATGAATCCCTCCGGCGTCCAGCTGATCAATCCGATCCGACCGCCGGGCTTGCAGACCCTGATCAGTTCGTCGGCCGACTGCTGGTGGTGGGGCGCGAACATCACCCCGATGCACGACATCACGACGTCGAATTCGTTGTCGCCGAACGGCAGCGCCTCGGCATTGGCCTCGCGCCAGTCGATGTCGACGTCACGCGCGGCGCCCAGGCGTCGGCCATGCTCCAGGAGCTCGGGGCACAAATCGCTGGCGATGACGGTGGCGCCGGCCTCAGCGGCGGGAAACGCCGCATTGCCGGTACCCGCCGCGACGTCGAGCACCTTCTCACCCGGTGCGATAGCGGCCGCGGCCACCAACACCGGGCCCAGCGGGGCGACCACCTCATCGGCGATGGTGCTGTAGTCGCCGAGCGCCCACAGCGCGCGGTGTTTGGCCTCCAGTTCCCGGTCGGCGGTGACGGCGTTCATCGATATCTCCTTCGTTCCAGGTAGAGCTATCGTCTCGACTCCGATCGTGCAGATCCAGTAACAGATCTGTACTAGCGCTGGTTCTATATCTGTACTGGTCTTACGCAGCGTGGAGGTAGGAGACGATGTCCGGATACGGCCAGTTCTGCCCCGTCGCCAAGGCGATGGAACTGCTCGACGAGCGGTGGACCCTGCTCGTGGTGCGCGAGCTGCTGCTGGGCAGCAGGTATTTCAACGACCTTCGCCGCGGGGTGCCGAAGATGTCGCCGGCTCTGCTGTCCAAACGGCTCAAGTCGCTGGCCCGCGCCGGCGTGGTCGACCGCGCCGAGATCGACGGCCGCGCAACGTATTCACTCACAGAGTGCGGTAAGGAACTCGCGACTGTCGTCGATGCGCTCGGCGCATGGGGTGTGCGCTGGATCGGTGAACTCGGTGAAGAAGACCTCGATCCGCACCTGCTGATGTGGGACCTGCGACGGACCATTCCGATCGAGATGTGGCCGCGCTCGCGCACCACGCTGGCCTTCCATCTCGACGGCGTCGCATCGAAAGCGTCTCGGTGGTGGCTCGTGGTCGCCGACGGCGAGGCCGACATCTGCGACGTTGACCCCGGTTATGAGGTCGCGGGCACGGTCGAAACCAGCCTGCGCACGCTCATCCGGATCTGGCGCGGGGACGTCGGCTGGTCGCATGCACTGCTCGACGGCAGCGTCGCAGTGTCGGGGCCTGCCGACGTGCGTCGTGCCATCCCGTCGTGGATCGGTCAGAGCTCATCGGCCGCCGTACCGCGGCCGGCGTGAAAGCCGTTCAGCCGTCCTTGTATTTGAGGCACGGCTCCGCGCCGTTGATCACGCCCTCGCGGAATGCTTTCACACGTGCCCATCCGGCGCCTTGGCGCTCGACGTCGCCCTCGCCGCGGAACACCAGCAGCGCCTTGATGCCCTCGTCGAGGTCACCCGGTGAAATGTGGTACGTGCTGGTGTCGGGACGGTTGTAGAGGATGACGCTGGCCGTGTACGCCCCGGCCAGGCAGTCGCCGCGCAGCGTCGACGTCTTCTCGTCCGACTCGTCGCCAAGCCGGGTCAGCGCGGCCAACCCGTACTGCGTCGCCAGCAGCGTCGCGACCGCGTAGTCGCCACCCTGCTTGTAGACCTGCGGCATCCCGTCGACGTTGTCCCAGCCGACGTAATCGTCTGGCACGCAATAGAACAGAACGTAGCCCTCGGCTGACTGGTCGCCACACTTCGGCGGATGTTTCGGATCGAACGGCTCAAGCCCGTGCACCGGCGGCCACGGCTTACCATTGGCCACCTCCGGATAGACGTGCGTCCAGTAGTCCTCCAGGTCATACGGCACACCGTTGACGATCGAGTCATAGGGGGCGTCGCCGCCGCGGGCCTCATCCTCGGCGTCGTTGAACGGCAGCTCGAGCACCATCGGCTCGTCGTCGCGGTAGTCCTTGCATTTCTCTGGTCCGCTGTCGAACCCGTCCTGGAAGGCGCTGACGCGGTCGAACCCGCTGCCGTGCGCATTCGGATCGATGTTCGACGTGCCAGGCGTGTCACGCAGATCGAGGATGCCGGCCAGGGCGGTGTCCAGGTCGGCTGCGGTCACCTTGAACACGCCGTCCTCCTTGGCGTGTTTCGACCAGGCGCCGGCGAAGCAGTCCGCCTGCAACTCCTTGGTCACCGTCCTCGCGGTGAAATCGGACCTGCCCTGCACGGCATGGCCCCACTCGTGAGCCAGCACGACGGGGATGACGAAATCGCCGTACTTGTCCTTCAGTTCGGGCAGCAGGCCCTCGGCGTCCCACGCGACGACGTCTTTGGTCGAGCAGTAGAAGGCGTTGCCAGAGATTTCGTCTGCAGCGGATGCGCACGGCGGCAGATCACCCGAGGACGGGATGACGGCAAAGAAGCCGCCCTTGACCGGTTCGTAGTCCTTGCCGTAGAGCTTCGGGAACTCTTTACCCCAATAGTCCTGCAGGTCGGCAATGGCCTGGATCGCCAACTTGTTGACGTCCTTCGAGGCGTCCCCGTGGATCTCGATATTGCTGGTGTCGGGGGTGTTCGGCTTGTGCGCTGCTTGCGGCTTCGGGCCGCCGCAGGCCGCCAGGAGCAAAACGACACCAACGACTGACCACACCTTGATGCGCATGGGCAAACATTAGCGGCGCGGATTGGAATTGGCTTGGAAAGTGCTGAAGTATCAAGATCAGTCGAGGATTCGCCGCGCCACATTCGTCGTGATCAGGTCGAGAAGCTCGTCGCCGCGACCCGCGAGGATCGTCCGGATCGCGTACAGGGAGAAACCTTTGGCCTGTTCGACGGTGATCGCCGGCGGTATCGACAGCTCCTGGCGCGCGGTGACGACGTCGACGAGGGCGGGGCCGTCGAACGCGAAGGCATCGGCGAGCGCCTGCTGCAAGTCGGCCGGTTGCTCGACGCGCCGGCCGAAAATCCCCATCGCCTGGGCGACGGCGGCGAAGTCCGGATTGACGAGATCGGTGCCGAAGTTGACGATGCCCGCGGCCTTCATCTCCAGCTCGACGAAGTTCAGCGACGAGTTGTTGAACACGATCACCTTGACGGGCAGCCGGTTCTGGGTGAGCGTGATCAGCTCACCGAACAACATCGTCAAGCCGCCGTCACCGGCCAGTGCGACGACCTGTCGGTCACGGAATGCCGTCTGCGCGCCGATCGCGAGCGGCACCGCGCACGCCATCGTGCCGTGGTTGAACGAGCCGATGAGCCGTCGCCAGCCGTTCATCGTCAGGTACCGCGCCGCCCACACCACCGGCGAACCGACGTCAACGGTGAAGACCGCGTCGTCTGCGGCCAGCTGGTTGGCAAGTCCGGCAACGTATTCCGGCCGGATAGGCGTGCGGTCACGATCGTTGACGGCCAGCTCGTCGAGCGACTTACGAGTCTTGCGATAGTGGCGCAGCGACCGGTCCAGATGTTGGCGGCCGCTCTTCTGAGACAGCATCGGTGCCAATGCGGCCAGGGTGTCCTTGACCGAACCGACCAATCCGAGGTCGATCGGGGTGCGGCGGCCCAGGTTTCGCCCGCGGATGTCGACTTGAATGACCTTGGCATTGTCGGGATAAAACTGCTGATACGGAAAGTCGGTGCCCAGCATCAGCAGCGCATCGGCTTCTTTGATGGCCTTGTATCCCGACGCGAAGCCGAGCAGACCGGTCATGCCGACGTCGAACGGGTTGTCGTATTCGATGAATTCCTTGCCGCGCAAGGCATGAACGATCGGCGCGTTGAGCGTGCCTGCCAGTTGGATCAATTCGTCGTGTGCGCCCGCCACGCCCGCACCGCCCAGAATCGTGACGGCCTCTGCGGCATTGAGGATTTCGGCCGCCCGGCGCAGCGACTCGTCGTCGGGCCGAACGACCGACCGAGCCTTGACGACCGGGCGCGCCTGCCATGCCGACGCGTCGGCTTTCTGCAGAAAGATCTCGCCGGGGACGACGACGACCGCCACGCCGTTCTCCTCGACGGCGGCGCGCATCGCCATTTCGAGGATCCGCGGCGCCATCTCCGGCGTGCTGATCAGTTCGCAATAGACGCTGCACTCCCGGAACAGATCCTGCGGGTGGGTCTCCTGGAAGTACTCCGAACCGATCTCCGTGCGCGGGATGTGCGCGGCGATCGCCAGCACCGGCACCCGGCTGCGATGCGCGTCGAAAAGACCGTTGATCAGATGCAGGTTGCCCGGGCCGCAACTGCCCGCGCACACCGCCAACTGTCCGGTCAGCGCCGCGTCGGCGGCCGCCGCGAATCCCGCGGTCTCCTCGTGACGGACGTGCTCCCAAGAGATTTCGCCCGAACGCCTTATCGCGTCGGTGAACCCGTTGAGGCTGTCACCCGGCAGGCCGTAGACGCGGCGCACACCGCTGATCCGTAACGCAGAGATGACGTGATCGGCGACCGTTGCCACTCCGGCAGCGTAGCGCCGGGTGACCTACTTGGGTGCGAAGCGCTGACCCGCGTCGAGCCGCAGGCACTGGCCGTTGAGCATCGGGTTCTCGACGATCGCCAGCACGAGCTTGGCGTACTCTTCCGGCTTGCCGAGGCGCTTGGGGAACGCCGCGTCCTTGGTGAGCGCCTTGGCGAACTCGTCGGGGATGCCCTCGGTCAGCCCGGTGGCGAACAGGCTCGGCGCGATCGCCAGCGCGCGGATGCCCAGGCTGCCCAGGTCGCGTGCCATCGTCAGGCACATACCTGCGATCGCAGCCTTCGAGGCCGTGTAGGCCACCTGCCCGATCTGGCCCTCGAACGCGGCGATCGACGCGGTGTTGATGATGACGCCGCGCTCCTCCTGCTCGTCGTCGACGAGGTCCTGCTGGCTCATCTGCCAGGCGGCGAGCCGGCTGATGTTGAAGGTGCCGATGAGGTTGAGATCGACGGTCTTCCGGAAGGAGTCCAGGCTGTGCGGACCGTCCTTCTTGACGGTGCGCTCACCGATGCCGCCGCCGGCGGTCGTGACGATGATGTGCAGTCCCCCGAGGGCCTCGATCGCCTGCTGCAACACCTTCTCGGTGCCCTCGAAGTCGGTGACGTCCACCTCGTGGAACGTGCCGCCGATCGAATCGGCCACCTCTTTGCCCTTCGACTGCGGCCGATCCAGCACCGCCACGCTGGCGCCACGCTTGGCCAGCGCCTCGGCGGTCGCGCGGCCGAATCCCGACGCTCCACCGACGATGACGGCCTTCTTGCCCTCGATCTCCATCTAGAGCTCCCTTTCCAAAAAGTCGTCCGACTGTAAAGCAACTTAGCTCATGTCATCTTTCGGTAAGCCTTTCGGGTGGGGCGGATGGGTAGCGTTGCGTCATGACAGCACGTGAGTCGCGGATGCTGGCAGGTATAGCCGCGGCCGCCGTCGCACTCGGCGTCACCCAACTGGTCGCCGTCGCGTTCGGTCCGCAGGCCGACGCCCGTACGGCGGTCGGCTCGGCGGTCATCGACCTGACACCCGGGCCGGTCAAAGAATGGGCGATTCAGACCTTCGGCACGGCCGACAAGCTCGCGTTGTCGATCCTCGTGCTCGGTGTGATCGCGCTGATCGCCGCGGTGACCGCCCGATGGGAGACGCGTCGTGTCCCGGTCGGCAGCGCGGCGATCATCGCCGCGGGCGTCGCCGGTTGCGCGGCGGTGTTGTCGCGGTCCGGTGCGTCGTGGGCGGACATTGTGCCGACGGTGGTGGGCACAGCCTGCGGTGTCGCGGTGCTGCGGCTGCTTACCTCGGGCCGCTGGGTCGACGAGCCCGATAGCACGGACGCCCCGGACTCCCCCGATCGTGGTCGACGGCTTTCGTTGGTGACATTGGGGTTTCTGGCCGCCGGCGTGGCCAGTGGAGTAGGCGGCGTCGTGCTGTCCCGGCTGCTGTCGTCGGTGTCCGGCGATCGAGACTCGTTCGCATTGCCGCGCGTCAAGGTCGCTGCCCCGCCGGTGCCCCCGGCGGTGCAGCCGAAAGGTGTTGCGCTGCCGTCGTTTATCACCAACAATGCCGATTTCTACCGCATCGACACGGCGCTGAGCGTGCCGCAGCTGAGCCGGTCGGACTGGCAGCTGAAGATTCACGGCATGGTGGACCGCGAGATCACCTACCGCTTCGAGGACTTGCAGAAATTCGACGTCGTCGAGAAGCTGGTGACGCTGACGTGCGTGTCGAATCCCGTTGGCGGCGATCTTATTTCGAACGCCGCATGGACGGGTTACCGGGTGCGCGACCTACTGGCCGAAGCCGGTGTTCATCCCGACGCCGACATGGTGCTGTCGATGTCGATCGACGGATTCACCGCCGGCACACCGGTCGACGCCCTCACCGACGGCCGAGACGCGCTCTTGGCCATCGGGATGAACGGTGAGCCGCTGCCCACCCAGCATGGCTACCCCGCAAGGCTGGTGGTTCCGGGGCTCTATGGATACGTGTCGGCCACCAAATGGGTCGTCGACTTGGAGCTGACGCGGTTCGACCGGGCCGAGGCGTACTGGACGCGGCTGGGCTGGTCGCCGCGCGGACCGATCAAGACGGAGTCCCGCATCGACGTGCCGCGCAGCGGCCAGGACATCGCTCGTGGACTGGTCACGTTCGGTGGGGTCGCGTGGGCGCAGAACCGCGGTGTGCGTGCGGTCGAGGTACGGATCGACGAGGGCAAGTGGGAGCCGGCCACCCTCGGCGCGAGCTATTCCAACGACACCTGGCGGTTGTGGAGTTTCGATTGGCAGGCGACTCAGCCAGGGCCGCATACCATCACCGTGCGGGCCACCGACAACACCGGAGCAGTTCAAACGTCAGATCGGGCCGACCCGGTTCCCGACGGAGCGACGGGCTGGCACACCGTCTCGTTCGCCGTGAAATGACTTGCGCTGTCACCTATCACGTCGAGTACCTTGACGTCCCATGACAGCAGCACAGGTATGGCGGACCAGATTGCGCGAGGCGTTGTTGGCCGCGCGCAAGGACCGCGACGCCGTGCGCGTTTCGGCATTGCGGTCGACGCTGAGTGCAATCGACAATGCCGAAACTCCCGACAGAGCCGGCGTCGACGCGTCGGCAAGCGGCACGGTCGCGGGGGCCGTCGTCGGGCTGGGCGCGGCCGAGGTCGCACGACGGGAACTCTCCGACGCCGAGATTCGCGCGCTGCTGCGAGCCGAGATTGACGAAAGATTGACCGCAGCAGACGATTTCACTGCGCACGGCCACACTGAGCGCGCCAGCGCGGTGCGAGCCGAGGCGGCCGTGCTCACCGATCTACTCGGAGATGCAAACATACAGCTACACTCCGCGACCGCCGAAGATGCAGCATTCATCGTCGAGATGGCCCGCCATGCCTGCGTCATCGAGGATTGGCTCCTCCCCGACGCGGACTCCGAGGACACTCAAAGCCTCCTACCGGGGAGCGGCGACATCGCAGTGGTCGCCGCAGATGCAACGGGCGTCAGTATTGGGGCCGTCTGGACGTTTCACCATGACCCGCCGCTTCTGGTCGACATCGACGGCGCTTCCTTGCCCGAAGTCGCCGTCGCCGTCGCACCTGAGATGCGCGGAAGGGGTGTCGGTGGCACGCTGCTGGACGAGTTGGTCATGCTCTGCACGGGGAAGTACAACGCGATCAGCTTGAATGTGCACGAACGAAACCCCGCGGCGCACTTGTACCAACGCAAGGGCTTTCGAGTGATAGGCCGAGGACGGGGCACGGTCGGTATCGCAATGCGAAGAGATTTGCAGCCAGGTACGTGAGTGCACCACCGTCCGTGCCTAGGCGGTCGTGCTCACCGACCTACTCGGAGATGTCTGAGCGCCGTGCAAGGCTGAACCCGTGCAGCTCGTAGAGGTCGCCGCCGCGTCGGCGGAGGTCGGCGCCACCTCCGCGCGGCTTGCCAAGATCGCCCGCATCGCCGAGCTGCTGCGTCGGGCCGGCACAGAAGCCGACCCGCGGTTGGTGGCCGTCGTGGTGTCGTGGCTCTCTGGTGAACTGCCGCAACGGCAGATCGGCGTCGGCTGGGCGGCGCTCCGATCGCTGCCACCTGCGGCTGCCGAGCCGTCGCTGACCGTGCTCGGCGTCGACGCCGCGTTCAACGACATCGGCCGCGTTTCGGGCAAGGGGTCGCAGGCTCGACGGGCCGAACTGGTCGGCGGGCTCTTCGCTGCTGCCACGGACAACGAGCAGACCTTCCTGCGCCGGCTGCTCGGCGGCGAGCTGCGGCAGGGCGCGCTTGTCGGAGTGATGGCGGACGCGGTGGCCAAGGCGGCGAACATCCCGGCCCCCTCGGTTCGCCGTGCGGCGATGCTCGGCGGCGACCTGCCTGCCGTCGCGGCTGCGGCGTTGACAGGAGGCGAGGCGGCGCTCGAACAGTTCACGCTGAAGGTCGGCCAGCCGGTCGGTCCGATGCTCGCGCAAACCGCGACGGGCACGGCTGAGGCGCTCGAACGTCTCGGCGGCACAGCGGTTTTCGAAGCCAAGCTGGACGGCGCTCGGGTGCAGATCCACCGCGCGGGTGACAGCGTGTCCATCTACACCCGCAGCCTCGACGATGTCACCGCACGCTTGCCGGAAGTGGTTGAGGCCACGCTGGCGCTGCCCGCCACAGATCTCATAGCCGACGCCGAAGCGATCGCGCTGCGGCCCGATGGTCGCCCGCACCGCTTCCAGGTCACGGCGTCACGATTCGGGCGCAGCGTCAACCTTGCGGCTGCGCGCGAATCGCAGCCGCTGTCGGTGTTCGTGTTCGACCTGCTGCATCTCGACGGCGAAGACCTACTGGACCGGCCGGCCAGCGAGCGGATCGCCGCCCTGGACGCCATCGTCCCGAAAGTCCACCGTGTGGATCGACTGATCACCGACGACGCCGACGCCGCGCAACGGTTCCTCGACGTCACCCTCGACGCCGGACACGAAGGGGTGATGGCGAAGTCGCTCACCGCGCCGTACGAGGCGGGCCGTCGCGGCGCGGGCTGGCTCAAGGTCAAGCCCGTGCACACGCTCGATCTCGTGGTACTCGCCGTCGAGTGGGGGTCGGGCCGGCGCACCGGCAAGCTATCCAACATCCATCTTGGCGCGCGGGACCCCGCAACAGGTGGATTCGTCATGCTCGGAAAGACGTTCAAAGGCATGACCGACGCGATGCTCGAGTGGCAGACCACCAGATTCACCGAACTCGCGGACGGGCCGACCGACGTCTACGTGGTCAAACTCAAACCCGAGCAGGTCGTCGAGATCGCGTTCGACGGCGTTCAGAGTTCGTCGCGTTACCCCGGTGGCATGGCGCTGCGATTCGCCCGCGTACTGCGCTACCGCGACGACAAGAACCCGGCTGAGGCGGACACCATCGACACCGTGCGCGCCTTCTACCAACGCGGCGAATAACTGTGCCGCCGTTAGTGATTAAGGTCCTGGTGTCTATGGCACCAGCGTGCGAGTGTCGGCGGTGTCCAACGAGGTGTCCTTCGTTTCGCGCATGGCCAGCAGCGCAATGAAGCTCAGGGTCGCCGCCACGAAGAGGTACAGTCCGACCCAGCCCACGCCATACTGCGTCGTCAGCCAGGTGGCGATGAACGGCGCCACCGCCGCGCCCAGAATGCTCGCGACGTTATAGGAGATTCCAGATCCGGTGTAGCGCACATTCGTCGGAAACAGCTCTGGCAAGACCGCGCTCATCGGTCCAAAGGTGAAGCCCATCAATGTCATTCCGATCACCAAGAAGAGCAGCATCATGCCAGGTGAGGTGGAGCCAGAACCGAGAACCGGGCCGAACAACGCGCAATAGCCCATGATGCCCGCAGTGACGACCAGCAGCGTGGGGCGTCGACCGAAGCGATCGGCGAGCAGACCCGACAGCGGAAGGGCCGCCGCGAAGAACACCACGGCGATCAGCTGAATCTGCAGAAAGTCGACATAGGCGAACCCGAGGCCCTTGCCGTCAGGTGGTCGCTTGCCGGTGCCGAAGCTCAGCACCCACGTCGTCAAGATGTAGAACAGCGTGTACGTCGCGAGCATCACGAAGGCGCCGACGATCAACTGACGCCAACTGGTTCGAAACACTTCGGCCAGAGGCGCTTTCACCTTTTCGCCGCGCGCTATTGCGCGAGTGAACACCGGCGTCTCGGCGAGACGTAACCGTACATACAGGCCGATCGCTACCATCACCGCGCTCAGCAGGAACGGTATCCGCCAGCCCCATGTCAAGAACGGCCCGTCGAGGTCGGGCTTTACGTTGCTGTGTCCGAGCCAAAGGATCAATACCAGGAAGAGCCCGTTGGCCAGAAAGAAACCCAACGGGGCTCCGAGTTGCGGCCACATCGCAGCCCAGCCTCGCTTGCCCGGTTTGGCAGTCTCGGTCGCCAGCAGCGCTGCTCCGCTCCATTCACCGCCCAGAGCCAGTCCCTGAGAGAACCGCATGATCGCCAGCAGTGCAGGCGCCAAAAGGCCCACCTGCGGGTAGGTCGGCAACAGCCCAATCGCGAACGTCGCGATGCCCATCACCAGCAGGGAGGCAACCAGAGTGGTCTTGCGGCCGACGCGGTCTCCGAAATGGCCGAAAAGGACGGAGCCGACCGGACGGGCTACGAAGGCGAGACCGAAGGTAGCGAGCGATGCCAGCAGCGCCGTCGTCGGATTGCCCTTGGGGAAGAACAAGTGCGGAAACACCGAGACGGCCGCTGTGGCGTAGATGTAGAAGTCGTAGAACTCGATGGTGGTGCCCACCATCGAAGCGACCACGATGCGTCGACGCGGGATCCCGTCGACCAGATCGGTGTCCGCCGTGCCGGTGCTCATCCTCTTGCATCTCCCTGCCTAGGTTTGCCGAAGGGACATCATGCCAGCGCCCGCGCCGGTCTGAGGGTCGTACGCGGAGATGGATTTGCAGGTCACAGCGGTTAAAACCAGGCAAGGGGCGGGAATTCTCTTCATAATCGTTCTGCGTGGTGGAAGGACCGGCCAGCATTCCACACAGTCAAGCCGACAAGGGAGGGACCGTGGCTACACCCACCGCGGCACCATCGGACCGCATCGAAGAGCACGACGGTGACGTCACCCGCATCCGCACCGACAAAGACCTGCCCCCGGTTGCGATCATCGACCGATCACCCATCACCACGAAGCACAAGGTCATCTTCGGAATCATCGCGATGGTCGGAGCGGTGGCGTGGGCGATCATCGCGTTCGCCCGCGGTGAGTCGGTCAACGCGGTCTGGTTCGTCTTCGCCGCGATCTGCACCTATGTGATTGCGTTCCGCTTCTACGCCCGGCTGATCGAGATGAAGATCGTCCGCCCGCGGGACGACAATGCCACGCCCGCTGAGCTTTACGAGAACGCCACGGACTACATGCCCACCGACCGCCGGGTGCTGTTCGGTCACCACTTCGCTGCGATCGCCGGCGCAGGCCCGCTGGTAGGCCCGGTCCTCGCCATTCAGATGGGTTATCTGCCGGGGACGATCTGGATCATCGTCGGCGCGGTGTTGTCCGGATGTGTCCAGGACTTCCTTGTGCTGTCGATCTCCATCCGCCGGCGCGGGCGGTCACTGGGTCAAATGGCCCGTGACGAACTGGGGGCCATCGGCGGTGCGGCCGCGATCATCGGCGTGCTCGTCATCATGGTCATCTTGCTCGCGGTCCTTGCGCTGGTGGTGGTGCAGGCGTTGGCGCAGAGCCCCTGGGGCGTGTTCTCAATAGCCATGACGATCCCCATCGCCTTGTTCATGGGCTTCTATCTGCGCTTCCTGCGACCGGGCCGAGTTTCGGAAGTGTCGCTCATAGGCGTCGTTCTGCTGTTGCTTGCCGTCGCGTCGGGCAGCAAGGTAGCCGAGACATCATGGGGCGCAGCCTGGTTCGGCATGGCGCCGGTCACATTGACATGGTGCATCGTTATCTACGGCTTGGCCGCGTCGGTGCTGCCGATCTGGCTGCTGCTCGCGCCACGCGACTACCTGTCCACCTTCATGAAGGTGGGCACCATCGTGCTGCTGGCCGTCGGCATCCTGCTCGCCCGGCCAGTCATGCAAGCACCCGCGGTCTCCGACTTCGCTATCAAGGGCAACGGGCCGGTGTTCGCGGGCTCGCTGTTCCCGTTCCTGTTCATCACCATCGCATGCGGGGCGCTGTCGGGATTCCATTCGCTCATCTCGTCGGGCACCACACCAAAGCTTCTGGAAAAGGAAAGCCAGATGCGGCTGATCGGTTACGGCGGCATGCTCACTGAGTCGTTTGTCGCGATCACCGCGCTGATCATCGCCGCGGTCCTCAACCAGCACATGTACTTCGCGATCAATGCGCCGGCGGCCCAGACTGGCGGCACTGCGAAGAGCGCGGCGGAATACGTCAACGGGCTTGGTTTGCCCGGGCCTTCGGTCACGGGGACAGATATCGATGGATGGGCGCGTGAAGTCGGCGAAAAGTCGATCGTCTCGCGCACGGGTGGCGCCCCCACGCTCGCAATCGGGATGTCGCAGGTGCTCAACGTTTTCGGGGGTCACTCGTTGAGGCCGTACTGGTATCACTTCGCGATCGTGTTCGAGGCGGTGTTCATCCTCACCACGGTCGACGCAGGCACCCGCGTGGCGCGGTTCATGTTGTCCGACGCCCTGGGCAATCTCGGTGGGCCGCTGCGCAAGCTCCGCGATCCCAGCTGGCGGGTCGGCGCGTGGATCTGCAGCCTCATCGTGGTCGCGGCGTGGGGCAGCATCCTGCTGATGGGCGTCACGGATCCGCTCGGCGGTATCAACACGCTGTTCCCGCTGTTCGGCATCGCCAACCAACTACTGGCAGCGATCGCACTGACCGTCGTCACTGTAGTTGTCATCAAGAGAGGCTTGCTGAAATGGGCTTGGATACCAGGCATCCCGCTGTTGTGGGATCTCACCGTCACGCTGACTGCGTCGTGGCAGAAGATCTTCTCCGCTGACCCGAAACTGGGTTATTGGAAACAGCACAGCATCTGCGGGGCCGCGCAGGCGGCGGGCAAGCTGTGCCTCACGGCGAAGACCCCCGCTGATGTCGACAAGATCGTCCGCAACACCTTTATTCAGGGCACGTTGTCAATCGTGTTCGCGTCACTGGTCGTCATCGTGTTCGTCGCCGGAGTCGTCGTCGCGGTCAAGTCACTTCGTGGCGTCGGCACACCGCTCACCGAAGACGAGCCGGCGCCGTCACGCATCTTCGCGCCATCGGGCCTAATCCCCACCAAGACAGAACGGGAGGTGCAAAAGCAATGGGACGCGCTGCCGAAATCGCAAGCCAAATCGGTTGGTACTGGAGCACATTGATGGGCGATAACCACTACCGCCGCTATCTCGACCATCGCCGGCGCACGCATCCCGGCGAGCCAGTCCTGTCCGAACGGGAATACTGGCGGATGCGGCACGACGCCACCGAGTCGAACCCGAATCCGCGGTGTTGCTAGTCGGCTAGGCGAGATGAACGTTTTGCAGCGTCCCACTCGCACTTTTCCTGCAAAACGTTGATTTCGCGTCTCCGTAAGGCGCGTCGCCGTAGGTTGTCGAGCGAGCCTCGTCTGCGTACAGACCCAGGTCCGCGCGCTAAACTGTTGTCCATACGGTAAGGCCATCATTGAAGGGAGCGTCCTCGTGAACAAGGACGACATGATTTTGATCAGCGTTGATGATCACGTTGTCGAGCCGCCGGACATGTTCAAGAACCACCTGCCGAAGAAGTACCTGGATGAGGCGCCGCGGCTGGTGCATAACCCGGACGGGTCGGATACCTGGCAGTTCCGCGATGTGGTGATCCCGAATGTGGCGTTGAATGCGGTGGCGGGCCGGCCCAAGGAGGAGTACGGCCTCGAGCCGCAGGGTCTCGATGAGATCCGGCCGGGCTGCTGGCAGGTCGATGAGCGGGTCAAGGACATGAACGCCGGCGGCATCCTGGGTTCGATCTGCTTCCCGTCGTTTCCGGGGTTCGCGGGCCGGCTGTTCGCCACCGAGGACCCTGAGTTTTCGCTGGCGCTGTTGCAGGCCTACAACGACTGGCATGTCGAGGAGTGGTGCAGCGCGTATCCGGCGCGGTTCATCCCGATGTGCCTGCCGGTGATCTGGGACGCCGAGGCATGCGGGAAGGAAGTGCGGCGCAACGCCGAACGCGGCGTGCACGCCCTGACGTTCACCGAGAACCCCGCCGCCATGGGGTATCCGTCGTTCCACGACGAGTACTGGACGCCGTTGTGGGAAGCCCTGGTGGACACCGACACCGTGATGAACGTGCACATCGGCTCCTCGGGCCGCTTGGCGATCACCGCACCGGATGCCCCGATGGACGTGATGATCACCTTGCAGCCGATGAACATCGTGCAAGCGGCGGCGGATCTGTTGTGGTCGAAGCCGATCAAGAAATACCCCGACCTCAAGATCGCCCTGAGTGAGGGCGGCACCGGCTGGATCCCCTACTTCCTGGAGCGTGCCGATCGCACGTATGAGATGCATTCGACGTGGACCGGTCAGGACTTCGGCGATAAGAAGCCCTCAGAGGTGTTCCGCGAGCACTTCTTGACCTGCTTCATCTCCGATCATGTCGGCGTGAAGCTGCGTCGCGATATCGGGGTCGACAACATCTGCTGGGAAGCCGACTACCCGCACTCCGATTCGATGTGGCCGGGCGCGCCCGAGCAGCTGCACGAGGTGCTGACCGACAACGACGTGCCCGATGACGAGGTCAACAAGATGACCTTCGAAAACGCGATGCGCTGGTATCACTGGGACCCGTTCACCCACATCACCCGCGAACAGGCCACCGTCGGCGCCCTGCGCAAAGCCGCCGAAGGCCACGACGTCTCCATCAGAGCGCTGTCCCACCACGAGAAGGATTCGACTCTCGGGGCGAATACGCTGCAGGCGCAACTGGACAGGTCCAACGCGCCACGTTGAATTTTGTTGACTGCGTTGTCAATTAGCGGCAAGGACGGCGTACAGCGCATTGCTACCGGCTACATAGCTGACTCTTAATCCGCCTTCCTAACCTCGCCAGTGGGTCGGGGCGTCGATCGACGCTGAAAGGCGTGGTTATGAAACTCAAACAAGTGGTCGCCGCAGCGGCGATCGGCTGCGCTCTCGGCGTGAGCGGCATCGGTGTGGCGTCAGGCATCGCCAACGCTGCGCCTCCGTGCGGCCCGACCCCACAGGAGCAATGTGGCCCCGGCGGTCCGGGCGGACCTCCGGCGCAGCGCGGACCCGAAGGTCCTCCGCAGGGCGACTTCCGGGGACCAGGCGAACCGCCGCAAGGCGGCCCCGGCGGCCCACCGCCCAACGACTTCCGCGGACCCGACAACCACGATTGGCGGCCGCAGTGGAATCCGGGCGACAACGACTGGCGCGGCCGGTTCCACGGTGCCCCGTGGGGCGACGGAGCGCCGCCGTGGGGTTGGGGCGCACCGCCGCCGCCCGCATGGGACGGACCGCTGCCGTCGGCATGGGGACCGCCGCCGCCGCCCGTCAACTACTGGGGCTTCAATGAGCAGCCAGTCTGGGACCCCGGTTACAACCAATGGGGCTTCTGGTTCTTCGGAATCTGGATCCCGCTGCCCGTATGACCTGACGGAAGGACGGCCGCCTCCGATGTACAGAGGCGGCCGTTCGCCGTCAAATCACCTGAGCGAGTAGCGGATCGGCAGGTGCTTGAGACCGCCGACAAAGGTCGTCGCGACGTGTTCGGGCTGCCCGGCGAGCTCAACCGACTGCAACCGTGGCAGCAGCTCGGAAAAGAAGCTGTTGACCTCCATCCGAGCCAGCGCCGCGCCCAAGCAGAAGTGCACGCCGTAGCCAAAAGCGATGTGCTTGTTCGGGTCTCGTGCGACGTCGAACCGGAACGGGTCGTCGAATACCTCCTCGTCACGGTTACCCGACACATAGGACAGCAGCACGGATTGCCCCGCCGCGATCGGCACGCCGCGAATCGTGGTGTCTTCCTGCGCCGTGCGCATGAACTCCTTGACTGGCGTGACCCAGCGGATCATCTCTTCGGTGGCCAACGGCATCAGCCCGAGGTCGGCGCGTAGCTTCTGCTGCTGATCCGGATGCTCGATCAGGGAATGCATGCCGCCGGAAATGGTTGCGCTCGTGGTGTCGTGGCCCGCAGCCGCGATGATCGCGTAATAGGACACAGTCTGGATGTCGTCCAACGGCTCGCCGTCGATCCGCGCGTTTGCGATCGCCGACGCGAGGTCTTCAGTGGGGTTTTCGCGGCGCGCTGCGGTCAACGCGGTGAAGTATTGGAACATCTCCAAAAGGGCCGACATCTGCTCTTGCATGTCGGCTCCACGTTTGAATTCGTCGTCGTCGCTGCCGAACAGCTCCTGGGTGAGCTTGAGCATCAACGCAAAGTCGGATTCCGGCACGCCGAGTAGCGACATGATCACGTACAGCGGGTAGTTGACCGCGACTTGCTGGACGAAATCGCACTCGGGACCGATCGCCATCATCTTGTCGACATAGATCTTCGCGAGTTCGTCGACGCGAACCTTCAACGCACGCATGGCCTTCGGCCGGAACCAGTCCGCACCGATGGCTCGCACCACGCGATGTTCGGGGTCGTCCATGTGAATCAGCGTGCGGACCCCGACAGCTGCCTGCTGCTCGTCGCCCTCTGCGGTTATCAGGACCGGTCGCGGTGAGTTGGTAAACAGTGTGTTCGCCCGCTCGATGTCCATGATGTCGGCGTGCTTGGTGATCGCCCAGAACGGCCGATAGGACGGCACGTCCACCCACGACACCGGCGCATTGGCGCGCAGATGGGCCAGTGCCGCATGCAGTTTCGACTCGTCGGTGTACGCCTTCGGGGTCGCGAAAACCTTTGCGGCCTCGTCCATAATCGGCGTGCTCATCGGCGGCTCCTCACTGATGCATCTGGTGTTCGGCGCAGGTCTTCAAGAAGCGACGCGACGGTGTCATCGGTAACCGAGGCCGGGAAGCGGACCAGCACGCGATCGATCACTCCGTCGCAGCGTTCACGGATCTTGGCCGCCACCTCGTCGAGCGTAGCGACGACGGCGAACGCGTTGAGGATCTCGTCGTCGATCAACGACCCCATGGTGTCCCACTCCCCTGCCAGGCTCAGCCGGTGCAGTTCGGTGTGCAGGTCTCCCCAGCCGTGCAGCTCGAGAACCCTGCGGTACGCGGGCGTTGAGCCGTAGAACGCGATCTGCTTACGGGTTGCGGCGGCGCCGGTCGCCAGCTCGGCTTGGCTTCCAGTGACCACGAAGATGGGAGCGGACAGTTGGAATTCGTGTCGCTTGCGACCCGACCTGTCCAAGCCGCGCGTCAACGCCGGCGTCGTGACCTCTTCGAAATAGCGCTTCGTGGTGAAGGCGTGGGCCAGCATGCCGTCGGCGACCTCGCCGCACATCTCGGTCATCGCCTCACCGACGGCGGCGACGAAGACCTTGGGAAGACCGTGCGGTTGCGGCTCAGGCGTGAACATCGGCGTCATGAGCTTGTGGGTGTAGAAGTCGCCCTCGAAGCGAAGCCGTGTCCCGTCTTGCCAGCATGACCAGATCTCGCGCAGGGCGATGACGAATTCGCGCATGCGACGCACCGGCTGGCTCCACGGCATGCTGAATCGCTTTTCGATATGGGCCTGCACCTGTGAGCCGAGCCCGAGCATGAAACGGCCACCCGAGTACGTCTGCAGATCCCAGCCGATATTGGCGACGGTCATCGGATTCCGCGCGAACGCCACTGCAATGCTGGTGCCGAGTTCGATGGTTGTGGTGTGCTCGGCGGCCAGGACCAGTGGCAGGAAGGGGTCGTGGTTGATCTCGGCCGTCCAGCAGCAGTCGTAACCCCGTCGCTCCAGAGTGGTAGCCGCCTGTGCGACGTCGGTGAGTCCGCTGGCCAGGGCCGCGTCGACCTTCAGGCGGCCGTCGTCGCTGACCATAGGAGAGGACGCTACAGTAAGCAATTCAGTATGGTCAACGTGAACACACCAGTGCGACGATCGCCTCTTGACGATAGGAAATGCGCATGACCAAAGCCGAGGACTGGGAAGACACGCTCGACGAACTTGATCGTCGGCGTCGGCACGCGCATGCGATGGGCGGGGCGGAGCGGCTCGCGAAACACCACGGCAAGGGCAAGCTCGACGCCCGCGCCCGGATCGAACACCTCCTCGACAAGGGCAGCTTCCGCGAGTTCGGCACGCTGGTCGGCGGCGATATCGCGGCTGACGGAATCATCGCGGGCTCGGGCCTGATCGACGGTTCACCGGTAATGGTGGGCGCCGAGGATTTCACCACCTTGGCCGGCAGCATCGGTCCCGGCGGTAACGCCAAGCGCTACCGGCTGGCCGAGTTGGCGCTGCGCGACCGGGTTCCACTGGTGATGCTTCTCGAAGGTGCCGGCTTCCGCCCCAGCGGTGAGCATTACGGCCGCACCCCAACCGATCTGCTCGCCCAAGCGCAGTGCTCGGGCAAGGTTCCGATGGTCGGGGGGCTGCTGGGCCCGTCGGCCGGCCACGGCGCTCTGGTCGCCCCGGTGTGCGACTGGACCATCATGAGCCGGCAGGGCGCGATCTTCACCGCGGGGCCGCCCGTCGTGAAAGAGTCCACAGGAGAAGACATTTCAAAGGAGGATCTCGGCGGGCCGAGCGTCGCACTGGCCAGCGGAGTGATCCACAACCTGGCCGAGGACGACGAAGCTCTGCTCGACGACATCCGCCGGTATCTGTCGTACTTTCCCGCAAGCGCGTGGTCGTATCCGAGGTCGCTGCCTCCGGATGAGGCCTCCGCGCCGCGATCGACGCCGGAGCTGCTGGAAATCGTCCCGCGAGGCAACCGTCGCGTTTACGACATGCGCGCGGTGCTCGACGTGGTGTTCGACCGGCCGGATTGGTTCGAGGTCCAGCCGAAATTCGGCCAAGCGATGATCTGCGCGCTGGCCCATCTGGGCGGCCATCCGGTGGCCGTCGTCGCCAATCAGCCGAAGGTGCTGGCGGGCTCCATCGACGCCGATGCCGCGGACAAGGCCGCACATTTCATCACGGTCGCCGACTCGTTCCACCTACCGATCATTTTCCTGGCCGACAATCCGGGCATGCTGCCGGGCAGCCGGTCGGAGAAGACGGGTGTGCTGCGCAGCGGAGCGCGGATGTTCGCCGCGCAGACCGCGGCCACCACTCTGAAGCTGCACGTGACGCTGCGCAAGGCTTACGGATTCGGCTCGATGGTCATGTCGCTGCTGGGTTTCGACAACCAGAGCGCCACGTTCGCGTTCCCCGGCGCGACGATGGGCGCGATGAGCGCCGCGGCGCTGAGCCGCGCCTCGCACGCAGCCGAAGACGTCGAGGACAAGTTGCGAAAGATGGAGGTGGAAGCGTCATTTCGATCGGCAAGTCACCTCGGCTTCGATGACCTCATCCATCCCGAGGAGACGCGCAACGCGTTGTTGCATGCGCTCGAGCGCGGCCTCCACAGTCGCCAGGCAGCCGCTGAACCGGTGAGCCGCACCGTCATCACGCCCTAGGTTCTCTACGCGAGCAGACGCAAACTGCTCCAATTTCTCGGCGTGTTGGGACAAGTTGCGTCTGCTCGCGCAGGATAGTCACAGCCGCTTGAGGCCGCGCACCACCTTGTTGAATGGCATCAACGTCGCAAGGCCGGTCCGCAGCCTTGGCACCATGGGCCCGAAGTTGACGACGACGAGGTAGCGCACGCCGTGATCGCGCCACACGGCTGCCTGCGCCAGCACGTCGTCGACGGTTCCGTTGAGGACCATACCCTTGACCACCGAAAGCGGGACCTGCGATGCCTTTTCGCGGATCGTCTGCTCGTCCATCGTGAAAGCAACGTGGTCTTGCATGCCGGCATACCCTGTGCCCATCGGGTGTTCTACGCCATGGTGGGAGTAGAAGTCTGCGGGTCCGTTGAGCGCCCAGTTCTTCACGACGGTGGAGTTGAGGGCTTCATCGACGGCTGCCCGGGAACCGGCAATGACGGGCATCCACATCGCCGGCGTGATGGACATCGGATCGCGCCCGGCGTCGGACGCCGCCGATCGGACGATGTCCAACCGCTGCGCGTAATCCTGAGGGCGGTGTGCAAAGCCAGGAAACCAGGCGTCGCCATAACGTCCCGTCGCCCGCAGCATGCGCGGGCCGTGCGCAGCGATCCAGATCTCGGGCCACCTGCCCTTGTAGGGCGGCAGATCGAAAATGGCGTCGCGCAACGGAAAGAACGGCGAATCACGGTTGACGAGTTGACCTTTGGATTCCCACAGCGCGCGGATGGTCGCCAGCGCCTCCTCGAACCGTGCGACCGGCTGTGACCAGTCGACTCCGTAAGGCTCGTTGCCGACGCGCTCGCCGGGGCCGATGCCCAATATCGCTCGCCCACGGGTCATCAGGTGAAGTGTCGCGGCGGCCTGAGCGGTGACGGCCGGATGGCGCTTACCAGTGTCTGTCACACCGATGCCGAGCCGCACACGGTTGAATCGCCGTCGCGCAGCGAGGCTTCCGAGCAGCGTCCACGCCTCCATCGCCGCGTCGGGCGACCGAAGCAGTCGGGCCGCTGCGGTGTACTTCGGATCCCACAACGGTCGAGGCGTCTGCCCGTTGATGTGGTCGGGCACCCAGTAGGAATCCACGCGATTGGCAACGGCAGCACGGTAACTCGCCCGGGTGTAGGTATCGACCGAAGGGCGCCCGGCCAGGATCGAGTCCATCAGGCCGACGCGAAATCGCGTCACTATTCGCTCGCGCGATACGCGGTGACGATCGGCTCCAGTTCGTCGGGGGTGGCACCGTGCATGATCAGAGCGTCAGCCCCGTAGTCGAACTCTTTGCGGATACGGTCGACACACTGTTGCGCCGAGCCGGTGGCCGAGGGCTCCAACCACTCCTTGGGGATCAGCGTCGCGATGTGTTCGATCTGTTCCGGCGTGGCCTTGTGATCGATGCCGCCCGGTATGGAAGTGACGACCGAGTCTTCCCGAAATCGTTGCAGCACCGCGGGATCCCAATTGTTGGTCTTGACCATCAGGTCGCCGTAGCCCTGTAGATAAGTCGCCAGACGGGCAACGGTCTTTTTCAGCCGCAGCTCCTCGGGCAGGTGGTCACCGACCGTCGCGAAACACGACCACACGCGCACACTGTCGGGATCACGCCCCGCCTTCTCGGCGGCGTCCTTGACGGTCTTGACGCTGCGCTGCAGGGTCTCGGGCGTGAAATAGGTATGAAGGATGACGTCGTCGAAGGCGCGGCCACCCAACGCGAGGGTGTTGGGCCCGAACGCAACGAGCGCCAATCGGATGTCCTCCTTGAAGTCGGGGTCGAGGAAGAGAACCTGGTACTTGCCGATCGGCCCGTCGTGGTTGAAGATCACCTCGCCGTGCCAGAGCCGACGCATGACGTTTGCGAAGTCCTCCATCTCGGCGGTCGTCACTGCCGGAATGCCGAACGCCGCGTACATCGCCGCCACTCCCCTGCCGATACCGAGGGTGAACCGGCCACCGGAGAGCCGATGCATCGTCGTGGCCCACGATCCGGTGATCAGCGGGTGCCTGGTGTTGTGATTCGTTGCAGCAGTTGCTATCTGCATACGGCTGGTGACCGCACACGCGGCGCCGACGAGTGAGGAGGCTTCCTTGACATTCCAGCGTTCAGAGATGAATGCGGTGCCGAAGCCCAACTGCTCGCCGCGGCGTGCCTCATCCATCAGCGTCGCCGGTCCTTCGCCGCCCGCCCCCGCGAGCAGGTAGTAGCCAAGTTCGTCGAGCACGTGATCGCTCGCAGCCGGCTGAGCCGGCAATTCAGTCACTTCCAGTACCCCGATTTGTAGCCGCAGTTCCACACTTCGACGATCTTGCCGTCGACGACATGAAACACCTCGATGCTGGCGATGGGGACTTCGTCACCCCCGGCCGTCGTCCCGGTCATCTGGTAGACGATCGCGACATTTTTCCCGTCGTCACCAGCCACGACGATGGGAAGGTCGAAGTGCAACTTGTCGAACATCGCCCAGTTGTCCTTGACCCGCTGGACCGCCTGTGCGTGGGTCAAGGTCGTCACCTCTTCCACGTCGTGGCGGATCACGGTGTCTCCGATCAACTCCTCGGCCAGCTCGAAATTGCGTTCGTTCCAGACCACGTAGTTGTACAGCTCCACCACCTCACGGGCGGTACGAGTCATCCGAATACCTCCACAGCCTCGATGTCATCGATGGTGGCCACCGCTCGCTCGACGAGCCGCATACACAGTTGGCGCGATCGCTCGGGCAGAGCATCCCAACTGAGCAGAGGCATGGCCGGTAGCACCAGCCAGTATGCAACCGCAAAACGATAGTCTCGCCAAGCCTCGTCGAAGCTGTAGTCGTTGACGCCATGCTCGCCGAGCCGCTCGAGGTACTCGCGAACCATCGCTTCGTCTCTTCCACGACGCACCTCGGTGGGCAGACCCTGGCTGACGAGATAACCGATGTCGTTGGCGCCGCCGCCCTTGGCCGCAAGCTGGAAATCGACCAGCTTCAGTTGGTCGCCCGAAAAGAACATGTTGTCGGCCCGGATGTCACCGTGCACCAACATCGAACGCTCGCTCAGCGCTTGGATAGCAGTCGGGGCGAGCTCTGCGAACCGTTCGGCAAAGCGTGCGACGTAGGGCGGGATGGCCGCGCTCGTCTTGTCGCAGTACACGCTCCAGGCCGGAGCGAACGCGGCGGGCAGCAGGTCGCGCGTCACCGGTGTGTCGAGACTCGGAAACGCCTCTAAGACATCGGTATTCGCCGGGTACATTGACCACGCATGAAGGCCCGCCAACTGCGCCATACACGAGCGAGCGCGGTCCAGCGATAGACCCGCGAGATGATCAGCGTTGTCCCAATCGCGCAAATCCTCCAGCACCAACACGAAATCCGCATTGTTCTCGGCCATCCGACCGACGTACGCATGCGGAGTTCCGATCGGCGCATGGCCCGCGACACGTTGATAGAACGCCACCTCGCGTGCGTAGCCGCCCATCATCACCATGGCTTGCCCGGCCTCTGACTCAGCTGGAAGCTTGACGATCACGCTGCTCGGCACTCCGTCGCCAGCCAGATGCGCTCGATACAGCCGCGATGAGAACCCGCTGTCGAGCGCAATCTGCTCGACAGCGATCCCGGTGACGGTGGCAGTGTCGGAAACCCCGTCGTCGCAACGCAGGGCGGCAGTCATCCATTCGGCGTTGAGGTCGTCGATTGTCGACGGCACGGCCGCCATCCCCGAAGTCACCATCGACCCTCTCCAAAGAAATTTGACGCAGAACAACTAAGTTAATTGTCGAGCGTCTAATATTCAAGGGTGCCTTCTCCAGCCCGAGGGTTGACGCAGCCCGAACGCGTCGAGACCTCCAACCGGCGTCTGCTTCACGCCGCAGCGGAACTCATCGTCGAAAAGGGCTGGGAAGCAACGACCGCCGCGGAGATTGGTCGGCGTGCGGGATACAGCCGGGCCATGGTGCATGCGAGATACGGCAGCAAGGACGCCATCCTCGAGGAGTTCCTCAGGGAATACGTGAAGCGGCTCAACCCCGACCCCGATCCCAAGACCAGCGGTATGCAGCAGGTGCTCGCCCACTTCGATCGGATCGAGGAGATTTACGCCGAGGATCCCGAACTCCTCCGTGCCATGTTCGTCGCCACCTTCGAAGCTGTTAAAACGACGTCCCCGTTGCGCGAGCGGGTTCGGAGTCAGCTTCAAGGCGGCGCCGTCAAAGTCGAGGTAGGTCTTCGCAACGGCATCGACGACGGGTCGGTCCGTCCGGACGTCGATATCGAACCTGCAGTCAGGGACATCACGTCGGCCGTGTTCGGTATCGCATATCAATGGGTTGTCATATCCGAAGAGCATGATCTCAAGGTCGAACTCGATTGCATGAGGGCACGGCTCATTCGCGACTACGGCTCGAAGCCTGCTCGGAAACGCCGGTGAGGAAGCGCTCCGACACGGCCTGCACCCGTCGGGAAAACAGGTGCCCCGCATGGCTTCCGTCGTGCCAGAACAGCTCGCCGCCCCACCGCTCATGTAGCGCAAGAGCAGGCTCGCGCAACGCCATCCGGTCGTGCCAGGCGCCAATAATGAGGCGACGTTCGGGTGGCGGCGTTGGCTCGGCAGCCAGCAGATCGACCGGCGACGCCAACCGCGCCACGGTCGCGGACCGCAGTACGTCACTGACATCCCGGACCGACGGACCCCACCGGCCAAGGTGCTGCGCGATCATCGCGTTGAGCCCGAAAATCGGCGTATACACCGCCACGGCGTCCACCGTCTCGAGATGCGACACCAGGGCCGCGACCGGACTACCCATGGACACACCGGATATCGCTATCGCTGTGGACTGCGGCTGCAGCCAGCGCACGACCGCTCTGACCTCCGAAACGGCGCGCATCATCCCTGCCACGTTGGCCAGCGGGTCCATGTTCGGATAGGCCGGCCACGCCTTGCGACGGACACCGTGGCCCGGCTGCACCGGCAGCGCGATGTTCAAACCGAGCTCGCTCTGAATGCGCCGGACGCGCGAAAACAACAGATCCATCGGCTGTCCCTGACCTGCACCGTGCACCCATACCAGCCACGGTCGCCGGTCATCGCCCTGTCGGCACAGGTGTACCGCTGCGGTTGCAGGCCCCCCGAGGCCTTCGACGGTCAATGACCGCGGCAGCAGGGGGTCGTGATCGAACGTCAGCCGCTCGTACATCAAGTGTCCGAACCGCTGGCGTCGTATCGCCTTCACGCGCAATGGCTCCGGCTCAGCATGGGCGCCGACTCCCAGCTCTGACAATTCCTCGGCCGCGGCCGCGCACGCCTGCTCCTGACGCTCCAACTTCGGCGGCGGTGCCGTCAACGTCATACCCGTCAGCGCCGCCTCGTCCATCAGAACCTCACCGAAAAGGCGAAGGCCACTCGGCGACAGCGGATTCCACCCCTCCGACCGCAGCGCCGCATGCGCCCGCGGCAGCACGCCCAAGACATCGCTGCCGATCCGCCAAGCACGCTCCGTCGTCTTCATCGGCTACGCGAGCTTGAAGCCCGTATATCCGGCCGCCGCAATCTCGTCACACCGCCGACGGTATTCCGGAATCCCCGCCGTGTAGCCCATGTACATCCGTTTCTTGCCGGGAACATTTCCCCCGTTGTACCAGGAATTGCAGGTCGGGTGGACGAGTACGGTCGGCGCCACCAAGGACGTCGTGTGTTCGATCCACTCGCGCTGGGCGTCGGGCAGCGCTTCGATTGTTTGGTAGTCATGGGCGCGCAGATACGCGATGCAGTCGCCGATCCATTCCACGTGCTGCTCGAGGGCGGCGACGAAATTGGTTGCCGCCGAAGGGCTTCCGGGTGCCTGGACGATGAATAGGTTAGGAAATCCCGCGACGGCCAGGCCGAGGTACGAGTACGGACCCTCCGACGCCCAGAACTCACGCAGTGACATGCCGTTGCGCCCGCGTATGTCCATGCGCGTCAGCGCGCCCGTCATCGCGTCGAAACCGGTGGCATAGATGATCACGTCGAGCTCGTACAACCCCTGCTCGGTATTGATGCCGGTGGCGGTCACCTCGCGAATCGGCCCCTTGCGCAGGTCGACCAGGGTCACGTTGTGGCGGTTGAACGTCTCGTAGTAGCCCTGGTCGATGATTGGGCGCTTACAGCCGAATGGATGACTTGGCACCAGGGACGCCGCGGTTTCCGGATCCTCGACGACGCGGGCCACGGCCTCGCCGTAGAGCTGAGCCGCCATTTGGTTGGCCTCGATATCGAAGAAGATGTCACCCCAGCTAAGCGCCCCGATGACGCCGTTCTCGTCGATGGCCCGCAACTGCTCCTCGCGCGTGGCCGTCTTTAGAGGCGGCTTGGCGAGCATCTCAAGCAACACGGAGAAGGCGCTGAGCCGCGCCGCGCCGACCGGGTGCTGGCGCTGCGCCGCACGGATCTCGTCGTACCTTGACTTCATCTGGTCGAGCTCGCCCGGTTCGAACGGCCGCACCTGCCACGGCAGCGTATAGGCCGGCGAGCGCTGAAACACCGTCAAATGTGCGGCTTGCCGCGCCACGACCGGAATCAGTTGCACGCCTGTCGAACCGGTGCCGATGACCCCTACCCGCTTGCCGGTGAGCTCAACATCCTCCTTCGGCCAGCAGCTCGTGTAGAGGGACGGCCCCGCAAACGAATCCATTCCCGGTATTTGAGGTTCGAGGGGCACCGAAAGAATTCCGGCCGCCGCAACCACGAACGGAGCGACGAACGTCTCCCCGGCCCAGGTCTCGACCAGCCATTCGCCTGCGTCCTCGTCGAAGGTCATCGCGACGACCTCGGTGTTGAACGAGATGTCGCGGCGCAGGTCGAGCCGGTCGGCGACGAAGTTGAGGTAGGCCTCGATCTCGGGCTGGGTCGGCATCGTCTCGGTCCACACCCACTCCTGCTGGATCTCGTCGGAGAAACTGTAGGAGTACTCGATGCTCTCGATGTCGCACCGCGCACCGGGATACCGGTTGAACAGCCATGTCCCGCCGACGTTTTCGGCCATCTCCAGCACGCGCGTCCGGACGCCGAGTTCGCGAAGCCGGTGCAGCGCGTAGAGGCCGGAGAATCCGGCGCCAATCACGATCGCGTCGAAGCGAGTAGGCATGGTCACAAGTCGGCACCTCACGTTCTTCGGCTAGAACCTGATACTGTAACGATTACAGTATCAGGGCCAGGCCGGGAGCGATCGCGAAATCTACCTTGCTCTACCGTGCCGAGGTAACCAGTCGTTCTTCGCGACGCTGGTCGTAGTAGGAGGCCTTTTCCTCCACCAGATCGAGAAATGCCGCCAGTTCGTCTCGCGCGCGAACTCCTTCACCGTCGAAATCCTCGCGCTCGAAAACTCCCCAGAATCGCAACACCGGACGCACGACATCGTCCAAATGCGAACGCAGGTCGTAGATGCCGGCCTTGGCGATCGCAATAGCATTCTCCGCGAACCCCGGCATCGTGCTACCCGGCATCTGGAAGTTGATCACTTCGCGCGCGATCGCCTGCATTGTCGCGTTCGGCGCAATGTCAAGCGCAGCGTCCACCAGGTTCCGGTAGAAGACCATGTGCAGGTTCTCATCGGTCGCAATTCGCGTCAGGAGTTGTTCCGCGATAGGACATCCAGATGCCCGGCCGGTGTTGCGGTGGCTGATCCGCGTCGCCAGTTCCTGAAAGGACACGTACGCCAAGGCCTCTATCGGCGATTTGTCGCCCGAGTCGTAGCCGGCCGCCATATGCAGCATGCGACCGCGCTCAAGAGCTTCGGGATCGACGCCGCGGGTAACGAGAAGATAGTCGCGGATCGCGATGGCGTGACGCCCCTCCTCGGCCGTCCACTGACCGACCCACTGGCCCCAGGCGCCATCACGCCCGAAACGCGTCGCGATTTCGCGGTGGTAGGACGGCAGGTTGTCCTCGGTCAGAAGGTTCACGATCATGGCGGCTTTGGAAACCTCGTCGAGCTGGGAATCCGCTGGAGTCCAGTCCTGACCGCCCAAGAAAGCGAAGTCGCGCCCACGGCTCCAGGGAACGTAGTCATGGGGATTCCAGGGCTTCGCCTTCGCGAGGTGGCGGTTGAGGTTCTCCTCCACCACCGGTTCCAGCTCTATGAGTAGTGCCTGTTGGGTGGTCGTCATCGAGACTCTCCCGGGGCTTCTAGTCTCTTACCTACGGCTGCGTAACCTACGCTACCGTAGGTTTACGGAAAATCAAGGGCGGATCAGTGGTCGTGTTCAAATTTGCTGACCGACAGCCTGTTTCGCGACAGACGTACTGCGGCGCATCTACTCGACGGCCCTGGTCACCACCGTCCGCGCTTCTCGATCTTGCCCTTTGCGGAAATCTATACTGTAATCGATTTAGTATCCATCGACTCAAGAGGCGGCTGGCGTGAAAGTCCCGTTTACCTGGAAGGTCACCGGCTGGTTCATGGTCGGCTGGTCGGCCGAGTTTCCACAGGGCGATGTCCGTCCCCTTCGGTACTTCGGTGAGGACCTCGTCGCCTACCGCGACGACTCGGGCGATCTACATGTGCTGTCAGGCCACTGCCGACATCTCGGCGCCCATATCGGCCATGGGGGCAAAGTGGTCGGCGACTGTGTCGAGTGCCCGTTCCACGGGTGGCGGTGGGGACCCGACGGGACCAACCGCTATATCCCGTACCAGCCGGACAGGCCCAACAAGGCGCTCAAGCTTCGGGTGTTCCCGGTCATGGAGCAGCACGGCTGCGTATTCGTCTGGCATCAACCCCAGGGCAAAGAGCCCCAGTGGGAGATGCCGGACATCTTCACATCGTTTCCGCAGTTCGAGACTGACCCATCGGCGTATTACCGTCCGTACCCGGAGTTTTCACGCAGGACCGAGAACGAACCGGTGCACCCGCAGATCGTGGCGGAGAACGGCCCCGACAGCTCTCACTTTCACTATGTGCACGGAGCCACGGTGACGCCGGTGAACCTGGAGTGGCGGATCGTCGACCAACAATGGCAGTTCCTCACGGGCTGGCCGGATGCGCGCAGCGACGACCCGGACAAGATGGCGCTGCACATCCACAGCCACATGTTCGGTCTCGGGGGTGCGATCAGCGTGTTCGAGGGATCGTCGAATCACCGGCTGATCTTCGCCGTGACCCCTGTAGAGGACGGGCTTTCGACGATGTTCTACTCGATTTGGTGGCCCAAGATCGACGGGGAGACCTCCGCCGTGCCACCCGACAAGGTGCGCGAACACGTCGAGAAGCAGTTCCTGCGCACCGTATGGGAAGACTTGGACATCTGGCGCTACCAGGAGTACGTCGAGAATCCGCCGCTGGCGAAGATCGATGCGAAACCCTATATGGCGCTGAGGAAATGGGCTACGCAGTTCTACGAAGTTCCTGCATCGGTATGAAAATGAACCTCGCCGACCTCGCGGCGCCAGCACACACCGCGATCGTCACACAGGAGTGTCAGGGCGCGGTCGTCGGGCCCAACGCCGGGCTCGCGGTGCTGGCCGAGGAGGCGCGCCGTGAAGCCGTGCCCAACATCGAGCGATTGTTGCCCGCGGCGCGCGATGCCGGTGTCAAGGTCGTGCACTGCCTCGTGCAACGGCGAGCCGACGGCCTCGGCGGCAACCACAACGCAAAGATCTTCGCCATCGGTTCAAACGTCGCCATCGAGCCGGGCACTGAGGGCGCGGAGCTCCTGCCCGAACTCGGCCCTGCGCCAACCGATGTCGTGCTTCGCCGGTCACACGGCATCGGGCCGATGGGTGGCACCGACCTCGACGCCACCCTGCGCAACCTCGGCGTCTCGACCATCGTCGCTGTCGGCGTGTCGGTCAACGTGGCGATCACCAACCTCGTCATGGACGCCGTCAACATGGCGTACCGCGTGGTGGTTCCGCGGGACGCGGTTGCCGGCATCCCCACCGAGTACGCCACTTCGATCATCGACAACACGCTGTCGTTGTTGGCGACGATCACGACAACCGACGAACTCATCAAGGCGTGGAAGTGACCGACACCGACAACGAAATTCGCGAATTCGCAAGGGTCGACCCCGTCGAGGCACCACCGGAGATGGCTCGATGCATGGCCGCTGTGCGGCGGCTGCAGGACATCGTGGTGTCGACGAACCCCGACGCCGCGCTGTGGGACGACACGGCCGAGGTCATCGAGGGCGTCTGCGCGCGTCTGGAGGAGCACAAGGCACCGGCGGGCGTGGCGCCGGCCGGGCGTGCCCGTCACCTGCCCGGGCTTGGTCATCCCCTGGTGCCGCCGTGGCGGATCCTGGAGTCGGGATCCGACGAGGTCACGATGCAGGGCCACTTCAGCCGCTTCCACGTCGGCGGAAACGGCGCAGTCCACGGCGGGGTGATTCCGCTGTTTTACGACTGGCACTTCGGCATGGTCGTTTCCGCGGCGGGTCGTCCCGACAGCAGGACCGCTTATCTGCATGTGGACTACCGTCAGGTCACGCCCACCGATGAGCCGTTGGCGGCGCGGGCGTGGATAGAGTCCGTCGACGGACGAAAGGCGTTTGTCAGGGCGACGATGACCGACTCGGACGGCAACGTACTATCCGAGGCCAATGGTCTGATGATCAAGCTGCTCCCGCACCAGCCCTGAGAGGCACGATGTCTGATTCGCTCGTGACGTCCGCGGCGTCCGACTCCGCAACACAATTCACCGTCCCGGCCGCCGCCGATATCGTCACCGCCGCGATCGGCGATCGAGAATTCATCGTCCAGGGCAACCGCCGCTACACATACGCGCAGACCGTCGAGCGCGCCAACCGTCTCGCGGCATACCTGCATTCCCGAGGATTGGGCGCCAAGACCGAGCGTTCGGTGCTCGGCGGTCACGAAGTCGGCCAGGACCTGCTGGGCATCTATGCCCACAACGGACCCGAGTACGTCGAAGCGATGCTGGGCTCCTGGCGGGCCCGGGTAGCGCCGTTCAACGTCAACTATCGCTACGTCAAGAACGAACTGCACTATCTGCTCGCCGACTCGGGTGCCACCGCGCTGATCTACCACGCGACGTTCGCGCCGCGGGTCGCCGACGTGCTGCCCCAGCTGCCACACCTTCGCGTGCTGATCCAGATCGCGGACGGATCGGGCAACGATCTGGTCCACGGCGCTGTGGACTACGAATCGATCGTCCGGTCGGGCGTTGCCGTGCTGCCGCCGGAGGAGCCGTCACCCGACGATCTGTATGTGCTGTACACCGGCGGCACGACGGGCATGCCGAAAGGTGTGCTGTGGCGTCAGCACGACATCTTCATGACGTCGTTCGGCGGCCGCAGCCTCTACACCGGCGAGCTGGCCAACTCCTACGAGGACATCGCCAAACGGGTTGTGGAGGCACCGGAATCGCGGCTCATGATCCTGCCCCCGCTGATGCACGGGGCTGCGCAGTGGGCGGTCATGACGGCGATGACGACCGGTCAGACGGTGGTGTTCTCCACGGTCACCGACCGATTCGACGCCGACGAAGTGGTCCGCACGATCGAGCGCGAGAACGTGATGGCCGTGACCGTCGTCGGTGACGCGATGGCGCGACCACTCGCAGAAGCCATCGAACGCGGCACGGCCGACCTCTCGTCGCTGGCAGTGGTGGCCAACGGCGGGGCGCTGCTGACCCCGACCGCCAAACAGCGGCTCATCGACGTCAAGCCCGGCTTGATCGTCGTCGACGGCGTCGGCTCTTCGGAGACCGGTGCGCAGATGACTCATATGTCGGCGCCGGGCGCGGTGTCGACCGGAACGTTCAACGCCGGCCCGGACACGTTTGTGGCGAGCGAGGATCTCAGCACAATCCTCGAACCGGGTCACGACGGAATCGGTTGGCTCGCGCAGCGGGGCTATGTGCCCTTGGGCTACAAGGGAGACGCGGCCAAAACCGCGGCGACCTTCCCGGTCATCGACGGCGTGCGCTACTCAGTCCCCGGTGATCGCGCACGCCACCTCGCCGACGGTTCAATCGAACTGCTTGGCCGCGACTCGGTGACCATCAACTCCGGCGGTGAGAAGATCTTCGCCGAGGAGGTCGAGACAGCGATCGCGTCGCATCCCGCGGTCGCCGACGTGGTGGTCTCGGGCCGGCCGAGTGAACGGTGGGGCCAGGAAGTCGTAGCGATCGTCGCGCTCGTCGACGGCGCGATCGTCGAGGCGCAGGAATTGATCGACCACGCCGCGGGCTCCATCGCCCGCTACAAGATTCCGAAGGCGATTGTGTTCAGGCCGGTCATCGAGCGCAGCCCCGCGGGTAAGGCCGACTATCGGTGGGCGCGCGAACAGGCCATCAGCGGCGGCGCTTGAGCCGGCGTCGCGTGCGGCTGCGCGCCATCCGTAGCGCAACATCGACGCCGGCTTTCATCGAACCGCTGAACGGCGGGGCCGCCCGACCGGTGATGGAAAAGGGTAGATCCGTGCCGACCACGGTCCGGTAATGACTGAACGCGTCGAATCCGGCCTTGCCGTGGTAAGCACCCATGCCGCTGCGGCCGACGCCTCCGAATGGAGCGGCCGACGGAATCATCTGGGCGCCAAAGTCATTGCGCGCCACTCCCCCGCTACGCGTATTGCTGACGAACTGCCGGAACTCGTCGTTGTCGGGGCCGTACCAGTACGCCACGAGCGGCGCGGGTCGGCCGTTGATGAAGTCGACGGCGTCCGACAATTGTGAGTACGGCCTGACCACCAGGACGGGGCCGAAGATCTCCTCGTCGGCGATTCTCATTCGTTCGTCGACGCCGCGCACGATGGTGGGCGCGATCTTTCGGGCGCCGCGATCGGGCAGCGACTCCCCGGCCGGAGTGACGGCCTCGACGCGGGCCCCCTTGGCCGCGGCATCGTCGACCAAACCCACGACCCTGTCGAAGTTGGCGTGGTTGACCGAGGAGCAGTAGTCGTCGTTGTCGAGGATTGACGGGAACATCGCCCGCCACGTATTCCGAGCCGCATCGACGAACGCGTCGACTCGGTCGTCGGGCACGAAAACGTAGTCGGGACAGATGCATACCTGTCCGCCGTTGATCATGCGTGCCTGAGCGACTCGGGCCGCCGACCGCTCGAGATCCGCGTCGCGCGAGACGACGACGGGATTCTTTCCGCCCAATTCCAGCGTCACCGGCACGAGGTTCTGCGCGGCGGCCTGTTGCACCAGTGCGCCGACCGACGGTGAACCGGTGAAGAACAAGTGGTCGAAGGGCAGCGCGGAGAATGCGGCCGCGACATCGGGTCCGCCGGTGATGACGTCGAGTTCGGTCGAGTCGAAGTACTTCGGCGCGGTGGACTTCAGCAGCTCCGCGGTGTTCGGGGTGACCTCCGACATCTTGATCATCACCCGATTGCCCGCTGCGAAAGCCGCCGAGGCGGGCAGCACGACGAGATTGAGTGGGAAGTTCCACGGGCCGATGATCCCGACGACGCCCAACGGTGACGGCTGGACCTCGGCCCTCAGGCCGAACAGCCGCGCGGCGCGCATGAGTTTGGTGGCCCGCATCCACTGCGGCACATGCGATCTGGTGTGCTCGATCACCGAAATCATGCCCAGGATCTCGGTGAACAGCATGCCGGTTTTCGGACGCGTGCCGTAGTCAGCGGCCATGGCCTCGACGAATTCGTCGGCGTTGTCCAACACGAGCGCGACCAGTCGGTCGATCCGGTTGCGCCGCGCGGCCACACTGGGTGGACCATCGGCGACAAACGCGTGCCGTTGGCGCTCGAGAGCCGCGCGCATGGCGTCCCGCTGACCGTCGACCGTGCTCTCGACCCGCTCGTGCGTTGTGCTCATCGACCGTCCCGTGCTCATTGTCTGGCGGACCAGAATTGTTTACTGTCGTCCTTACAGTCGGCCATTCGATGATACGCCGGCAGCACAACGTGGCGGGAAGGAACGGGTGTCCATGAGTGGCGGACGACGCAGGATTGTGGTGGTCGGCGCGGGATCGGGCATCGGCGCGGCCGTCGCCGCGCACTTCCATAGCCGCGGTGACCACGTGTTGGCGGTCGACGTGCGCGCGCACGAGACGCCCGCATCGGAATACGCACAGTGCGACCTGCGAGATGCGGCCAGTATCAACGCATTGGTGGATCAGATCGGTCCTGGCTGGGACATGCTGGCACACGTCGCGGGCATCCCTGGCACGGCGCCCGCAGCCGACGTGCTGAAGGTGAACTACCTCGGCATGCGACTGATGACCGAAGGCATGCTGCCGCTGCTGCGCCAGGGCGGTTCGGTCGTCGCCGTAGCGTCGACGGCCGCGCTTGGCTGGGACCAGCGCATCGACATCCTTTCCGGCCTGCTCGAGCTCACCGACGCCGACGCCGTCGAGCAATGGCAGGCGGCGCAGGACCCGAACTATCCGGTCTACACCACGTCCAAGCAGGCGGTGATCCTGTACAGCAGGCGTCTCGCCGGCCCGGCGTGGACGAAGTACGGGGTGCGCATCAACACCGTGAGCCCGGGCCCCGTGGAGACCCCGATTCTGTCCGACTTCGAGCAGACCATGGGCAAAGACGTTCTCGACATGTGCCGATCCACGGTCGGCCGGCACGCGACCGTCGACGATGTCGTCCCGGTCATCGAATTCCTCGGTTCGCCGCAGGCCCGCTGGATCACCGGGCAGGACATTCACGTCGACGGCGGCTTCATCTGCTCGATGACGGCCGGAACACCGATTGAGCTGTAGATACCGGATCGTATTCCTATACTGTAATATTTACAGTACCTATAGCAGGATGCCTGTCCATTCGACGATGCGGGAGATCAGCGGTGGAAAGCCCCGTGCAGGACGTCACGGTCGACGAAAGCTTCGACCTCCTTCGTGACCCCTACCCGCTCTTTGCGCAGAAGCGCAAAGAGTCTGGTGTCTTCAAGGGCAGCGTCATGGATTGGTCCAAGACACCCGAATCGATGATTCCTGAGCACCTCTACGCCGCGGTGTCTTTCGACGCCGTCAACCGGGTGTTCCGCGACGGCAAGGTGTTCAACTCCCACATCTATGACAGCACCATCGGACTGTTCATCGGGCCGACCATTCTCGCAATGGAAGGCAAAAAGCATTGGGAACACCGCAATCTCGTGTCCGCGGCGTTCAAGTCGAAGTCATTGCTGCGATGGGAACCCGAAATCGTCCGTCCCGTCGTCAACTCGCTGATCGACGAGTTCATCGGCAACGGCGAGGCCGATCTGGTGCGCGACTTCACATTCGAGTTTCCGACCCGTGTCATCTCGAAACTGTTGGGCCTGCCCGAAGAGGACCTGCCATGGTTCCGCAAGCGCGCAGTCGAATTGATCAGCTACACCGTCAAGTACAAGCGCGCCTTCGAGGCGTCCGCGGCTTTGAAGGACTACTTCCTCGACCAGATCGACAAGCGGCGGTCGAAGCCGACCGAGGACATCATCGGCGATTTGGTGACGGCGGAGATCGACGGCGAAAAGCTCAGCGACGAAGCCATCTTTTCGTTCCTGCGGCTGTTGCTGCCCGCCGGTCTGGAAACCACGTACCGCTCGTCGGGAAACCTGCTGTATTTGTTGCTCACCCATCCCGAACAGTTCCAGGCGGTACACGCCGATCATGACCTCATACCGGCGGCCATCGAGGAGGGCCTGCGGTTCGAGACGCCGTTGACCACGGTGCACCGGTACGCCATGGAGGACGTCGAGGTCGAGGGCGTGAGCATTCCCAAGGGCGCGGTGATCGACGTGTGCATCGGTTCGGCCAACCATGACGAGAAGCGGTGGGAGCGTTCGGAGCAGTTCGATATCTTCCGGAAACGGCTGCCGCACATCTCTTTCGCCGCCGGCGAGCATACGTGCATGGGCCTTCACCTTGCGCGGATGGAAACCCGTGTTGCCGTCGAATGCTTGTTGACCCGGTTGACGAACATCAAGCTCGTCACCGACGACAATCCACACATTTGGGGCCAGCCGTTCCGGTCACCGACGGCAATTCCGGTGACGTTCGACCCCGTCGGGTAGTCCGATGCCGCAGCGACGCAGGCGCCGCGAACGCGGGTCGATATCCGTCGATGCAATCCTCAGTGGCGCCTTCGATGTCGCGACGGAGGTCTCGATCGACAACTTGAGCATGCCGCTTCTATTCAGCCGAACGTGAGCTTGTTGTCGACAAATCAACAAAATTTCGCGCATAACTTCACGTTCGGCGCCGCGGGACTCAACCCTTGAACGGCTTTGCTTTGACGAATCCGCCTGCGTCCACCCGCAGCTGCGTACCGGTGATGAATCGTGACTCGTCGCTGGCCAAGAACACCACGGCGTTCGACACGTCCTGCGGCTCGATGTAAGGGATCGGCATAGCCTGCATCGCTGGGAAAGCTGCCTCGGCCTCTTCGCGCGTCGGCGACGTCAAGTCCGGCCGGAACACCTGATACAAGCCTTCGTTGTGCAGCATGTCGGTGTTCACATTCGTCGGATGCAGCGCGTTGACGCGAATCATGCGCTTGGCCAACTGGATCGACAGATCGTTGACGTAGTGGGCGACGATCTGCTTGGCGAAGCTGTAGGCAGAGCCGCCGGGGCCCTGGGTCGTCGAGCTGCCTAGTTGCGCGGCCAACGAACCGGTCGCGATGATCGACGCGCCGTCGTTCACGTGCGGCAGGCTCGCCTGAATCACGTTGAAAACACCGACCAGATCGGTGTCGATGGTGTCCGACCACGACTGAATGGTCTGGCCCTTGCCCATCGGACAGATGCCGGCGTTGGCCACGACGATGTCCAGGCAACCCAGCTCGTTGACGCCGTCTTCGATCGCCTTCCACACCGCGCCACGCTCACGCACGTCCACGATGGCCGTGTGCACCCGCACGCCTTCCTTCTCCGCGAGCCGAGCAGTCTCGTCGAGGTCCTCCGGCCTCGCCAGCGGATAGGTGTTGCCCTCCAGGTCGGCGCAGATGTCCAGCGCAATAATGCTGGCACCCTCGGCGGCAAGATTCACCACATGCGATCTCCCCTGACCGCGGGCCGCACCCGACACCACCGCAACTTTGTTGTCTAGCTTCCCCATTAGCCCTCTTTCTGTCGGGGCATCCGGCACCCGATGGTCTTGGTTTCGAGATACTGCTGAAAACCCTCGATGCCGCATTGGCGCCCGACACCGCTGTTCTTGTAGCCGCCGAACGGTGCGTCGGCACCGTAGAACATTCCGCCGTTGACTCCAAACGAACCCGTACGGATGCGGCGCGCAATGTTCATGCCGCGTTCCGTCGACGCCGACATCACCGCGCCGGACAACCCGTACGCGCTGTCGTTGGCGATACGCACGGCTTCGTCGTCGTCATCGAACGGGAGCATGATCAGCACCGGGCCGAACACCTCTTGCTGCGCGATCGCGGCGCTGTTGTCGACGCCGACGACCACGGTCGGCTGCACGAAGTGGCCGCCGGCCAGGTGCTCGGCCACGTTCTCGACCGGTCCCCCGCCGGTGGTGATCGTCGCGCCGTCGCGGCGGGCCTGGTCGATCGCGTCCAGCACGCGGCCCTTCTGGGCGGCGCTGATCACCGGTCCGACAAGCGTTTCCGGCTGGATGGGATCACCGACGGGGACCGCTTGATAAGCCGCGGTCACGTTCGCGACGGCCTCATCGAACAACGACCGGTGCACCAACAGCCGTGTGGTCGCTGCGCAGGCCTGCCCGGCGTGCACGCACACTCCGACCGCCGTCATGACGATCCGGGCGGGGTTCGCGTCATCGAGCACGATCGACACCGATTTGCCGCCCAGCTCGAGGAACATCCGCTTCATCGTGTCGGCGCCCTGCCGCATCAACAGCTTTCCGACGGCTGTGGACCCGGTGAACGAAATCATGTCGACGCGGGGATCCGTGCCCAGGATTCCGGCGACCTCGTTGGACGGTGTCGGAACGACGTTGACCACACCGGCAGGGATGTCCGTGTGCTCGGCGATCAGCCGGCCGAGTCTCGTGGCGTTCCAAGGCGTGTTCGGGTCGGGTTTGAGCACCACGGTGTTTCCCGTCGCCAGTGCCGGGCCGAGCTTGTTGAGGATCACCTCGATCGGGAAATTGGACGGCGTGATCGCCGCGACGACGCCGACGGGCTCCTTGACTACCGTGCGTACATTGCGATCGCCGAACAAGGCGCCGCCGTCGAGCGTGCGCTCCCATTCGAAGTCGTCGATCAGCCGGGATGGGTAACGCAACGCGTCCGCCAACGGCCAATCGAGTTGCGCGGATTGGGTCGTCATCATGGGGCAGCCGACCTCGGCGATCAGTTCTTCACGCAGGTCGTCCTGTTCGGATTCGATCGCCGACTGCAGCTGTTCGAGGCAGCGCTTGCGCAGAGCACGGTTGGTCGACCAGTCGGATTCGTCGAAGGCGCGACGCGCGGCGGCGATTGCCCGTTCCATGTCCGGCGGGTCGGCGGCGGCGGTGTCGCCCAGCACCAGACCGGTCGCAGGGCTGACGTTGTCGAACCGGGCGCCGGATGTCGCCTCCACCAGCTGCCCGTCGATAAGCATTCGCGGTTCGGCGCGTTTGGCTGCCCGCCTGCCTACGTCGACGCTGGTCTCGGTCCGTTCTACTCGATTCACGGTGGAGCTCACCTTGCTACCTCGTAGAATCGGACACTGCGGGACGATCAACTGTAAACATTACAGTAGGATATTTCAACAGGCGGGAGAGGTCTCAGTTGGTCAAGGTGATGGAGGGCGTACGCGTCCTCGAGGTTGCGCAATTCACGTTCGTTCCTGCGGCCGGGGCGATCCTCGCCGACTGGGGCGCGGACGTCATCAAGGTGGAGCACCCGGTGCGCGGGGACACGCAGCGCGGCTTCGTCAACATGGGCGGATTTCAGCTCAATCCCGACCGGCACCCGCTGATCGAGCACCCCAACCGCGGCAAGCGCAGTGTCGGCATTGACGTGTCGACACCGGGCGGGCAGGAAGTTCTCTACGAGATCGCCAAGACCGCCGACGTCTTCCTGACCAACTACATGCCCGCGCAGCGCCAGAAGAACAAGTTCGACATCGAACACATCCGCGCAGTGAACCCGAACATCATCTATGCCCGCGGGAGCGCCTACGGGGACAAGGGTCCCGAACGAGATACCGGCGGTTTCGACGGCACCGCATTCTGGACGCGCAGCGGCGTCGGCCACGCGTTGACGCCCGAGGAGCTGGGCGGCGCACTGTCGCAAGGCATTCCGGCGTTCGGAGACTCGATCGGCGGCATGAACATCGCCGGCGGCATCTCGGCGGCCCTGTTTCATCGCCAGCGAACCGGCGAGGCCGTCGAGCTCGACGTCTCACTGTTGAGCACAGCGTGGTGGGCCGGGGGTGCGAGCGTCACCCAGGGCATGGAGACGGGCGAGACGATGCGGACGTCGATGCCGGACGCGACGGGTCCGAGTGTGAACCCGTTCATGGCCAACTACCTAACGTCGGACGGCGGCACGATCAACCTGTGCATCGTCAGCCCGACCGGCTATATCCGCGATGCGTTCGAGCATCTGGGTCTTCCGGAGTTGGCTGACGACCCACGGTTCTCCGATGTGCTTCCCCTCATCGAGAATGCCGCGGCGGCAGCCGAACTCATTCGAGAGTCGATCCGCAGCAAGCCCTTCGAGTACTGGCGCGAGCACCTCAAGACGATGAAAGGCCAATGGGCGCCGTTCCAGAGCTTCATCGACCTCACCACCGACGACCAGGCCATCGCCAACGACATGATCGTCGAGGTCGAGGCGGGCGATGGCGGAAAGCCGTTCAAGGTTGTCCGCGGACCCGTTCAGTTCAACCACGAGCCACTCGAGACCACGCGCGCCCCGCAGGCGTCCGAGCACACCGAGCTCGTGCTGATGGAGGTCGGCCTCGACTGGGACCGCATCGAGGCGCTGAAGGAGTCCGGCGCCATCGCCTGACCCCCTGGCGCGAGCGGTTGACTGCTAAACGCGTGCGACTTCCACGGGTATGCCCGTCAGCCATCACATGCCGGCCAGCGCCTCCACATCTGCGGGGTCGCGAGCATGCCGCACAGGGGCTCACAGATCCGGCAGAAGGTCGGCTTGTGCTCGATACCCGGCGCCACGCTGACCAAGATACTGTAAGAGTTACAGTTGGTGTACCATTCTGGCCGATTACGGAGGATCGCGCATGCAGAAGGCGCTCGCGCCCGACATTTCGACATGGCCCGATGACAACCCTCAGCTCATCGGGAGCACGTGCGGTGCGTGTGGTGCGACGGCGTTTCCCGTCCAGCAGCGCTGTCCGAGGTGCAGCGTCGGCGAGATGTCGGAGGTGCTGCTGCCGCGGCGCGGCACCCTCGTCGCGTGGACGACGCAGGGTTTCCCGCCAGGACCTCCATACAAGGGCCCCACGGGAAAGGACTTCGTTCCGTTCGGCGTCGGCCTTGTGCAGCTTGGTGACGTCATTCGTGTCGAGGGCCGACTCACCGAGAACGATCCGGCGAAGCTGCAGTTCGGTATGGACGTAGAGCTGACCATGGTGCCGTTAACCACCGACGACGACGGCGACGAGATCGTCACGTTCGCGTTCAAACCGGTCTAGAGAGGATCCGCCAATGAATGACGTGGCCATCATCGGCGTCGGGATACACCCGTTCGGACGGTTCGAGGGCAAGTCCGCGATGGAGATGGGCGTGGACGCGATTTTCGCGGCAGTCGCCGACGCCGGCGTGCAGTGGAAGGACATCCAGTTCGCGACCGGAGGCAGCTGGACGGTGGCCAACCCCGATGCAATCGTCGGCATGGTCGGGTTGACCGGCATCCCGTTCACCAACGTGTTCAACGCCTGCGCGACGGCGGCCAGTGCGGCCAAGGCGTGCGCCGACGGAATCCGGCTGGGCGACTACGACATCGGTATCGCTGTCGGGCTGGACAAGCATCCCCGCGGCGCCTTCACCGAGGACCCGGCCCTGGTCGGCATGCCGTCGTGGTACGCGGAGAACGGCCAATACCTGACCACCCAATTCTTCGGAATGAAGGCCAATCGTTATCTGCACGACCACGGCATCTCACAAGAGACGCTGGCCAAGGTCGCGGCCAAGAACTTCCGCAACGGCGCACTGAACCCGAATGCGTTCCGGCGCAAGCCTATCCCCGAGGATCAGATCCTCAACTCGACGATGCTGAACTATCCGCTGACGCAGTACATGTTCTGCGCTCCCGACGAGGGTGCGGCCGCGGTCGTCATGTGCCGCGCCGACATCGCCCACCGCTACACCTCCAAGCCGGTGTACCTGCGTGCCGTCGAGGTGCGGACCCGCCGCTATGGCGCCTACGAGGTGAACACGACGTTCGCGCCTGTAGACGAGGACGTGGCACCGACGGTGTATGCCGCGAAGTCGGCGTTCGAAAAGGCCGGTGTGGCACCGGAGGACGTCGACGTCATCCAGCTGCAGGACACCGACGCCGGCGCGGAGATCATCCACATGGCCGAGTGCGGCTTCTGTGCCGACGGCGAACAGGAGAAGCTGCTCGCAGACGGCGCGACCGAGATCACCGGTTCCCTACCGATCAACACCGACGGCGGGTTGATCGCCAATGGCGAGCCGATCGGCGCCTCCGGTCTGCGCCAAGTCCACGAACTGGTGAAGCAACTGAGAGGCGAAGCCGGCGACAGGCAGGTGCCCGGTGAGCCACGCGTCGGGTTCGCACAGCTCTACGGCGCCCCAGGCACCGCGGCCGCGACCGTGGTGACGCTGTGACGGACCAATTCACCGGCGCGCCGATTTTCGACGCCGATCAGCACATGTATGAGACGCCTGACTCGCTGACAAAGTACCTGCCCGAGAAATACTCGCGCGCAGTGCAGTTCGCACAAATCGGCCGGCAGACGCGCATCGTGATCAACAACAGGGTCAACGATTTCATCCCCAACCCGACGTTCGAGCGCGTCGCCGCACCGGGTGCGCACGAAAAGTTCTTCGCCGGGGAGAACACCGAAGGTCTCTCCCTGCGTGAAATGCAGGGCCCAGCCATCGAAGCGCCTGCCGCAACGCGCAATCCCGTCGACCGGGTCAAAGAACTCGACCGCCAGGGCGTCGTCGAGGCACTGAACTACCCGACACTGGCCAGTCTCATCGAGCACGCCACCGCCGACGACCCCGAGCTGACACTGGCGATCATCCATGCCCTCAACCAATGGATGTTCGAGCACTGGACCTACAACTACCAAGACCGCGTGTTCTCCACGCCGATCATCAACCTCTCCGAGGTCGAGGGTGCACAGCGAGAACTCGAATACCTCTTGGACAATGGCGTCAGGGCTGCGCTGATCAAACCGGGGCCCGTCAATGGCATCCACGGTTGGCGATCCCCGGCGCTCCCCGAGTTCGACCCGTTCTGGCGCGATGTCGAGTCCGCCGGCCTGCCGATCGTCCTGCACGCCAGCTACCCGCCGCTCGACGACTACGTCGCCAAGTGGGAGCCGCCGCACACACAGAACTTCATGGCCCAAAGCGCATTTCGGTGGATGGTGCTGGGTCACCGCGAGATTGCCGACATGATTACGAGCCTGATCTGCCACGGCACACTCACCCGCTTCCCCAAGCTGCGTATCGCCAGCGTCGAGAACGGCAGCTCGTGGATCTTCCCGTTGTTCAACGATTTCGACGACCTGTACAAGAAGATGCCGCAGAACTTCCCCGAACACCCCCACGACGTGTTCCGGCGCAACATCTGGGTCAGCCCGTTCTGGGAAGGCTGCGTATCCGACGTCGTGAACACCGTCGGCTGGGATCGCGTGCTGTTCGGTTCGGACTACCCGCACCCCGAGGGGTTGGCCGAGCCGAAGGGTTTCTGGAAGTACGCCGAGGGCATGGACGAACGACGCACGTACGACTTCATGGGTGACAACGCCCGCCGCTTCATCGGTTTGCCGATCGCCAACCCGGACCCGGCCGCGGTCAAGCCCCCGGCTCTGGCGACTGCGTAGGCGACGAGAGAGCCGCCTCCTTACGCTGCGACCGAAGGCGCTGTGGGCATGGAGTCCTCCTGCGCCTTCAATGCGGCGGCGGTCAGCTCGAAGTCATCGGCCTGCCAGCCCTTCATGAATGCGTCCAGCGGAACCTTCATGTTCTTGCCCTGCTCCGCGAAGCCGCTGTCGTTGAGGTACACGAAGCGGTTCTTCAAATCCACGGCGATAACTACCACCTGGTGGTCGGCTTGCAGCGTGCCTTCGGTCGGTGGCTCGTTTTCAACGGCGTTCCAGATGGTCGCACCGTGAACCCCCACCATGACCGACTTTCCTTGGGACAGAGCCGCCGTAAGGTTTTTCAGTGCCTTGGCTCCTTCGGTTTTTTCCAACTCTGTGGTGGTGGCCGTGATGCCATGGTTTTCAAGCAGTTTCACAGCATCCTTGATGTCGACCCCGGTTGGACTGGTGGGACCCAAGTACATCTTCTTGCCTTCGTTGACGACGCTGTCGGTGTTCATCGCCTCGGTGATGATCTCGTTTTCGGTCGGCATCTTGCCGGTGAGTTGGCCGATCACCATGGCTGTCGACATCAGCACGCAGTTATTGCCGTGTGATTGCGCTTCCCAGTACTGGGCGTTCTTGACGGGGTCGCCGTACATGCCGGTATCCGACGCTCCTCCCCCGCCCAAGACCATCGTGTAGCCAAGGTCGGTGAGGATGCCGCTTTCGACCGCGCTGACGACCCTGACGCCTAGTCCTTCACCGTCTTTGGCGTTCATCATTTTCTTCGCGTTTTCGGAATTCGGGTCGGTGTTGTTGAAAGTGTTGTCGTCCAGGTGCGCCACCGAACTGGCGGAGGTGTAGGGCTTCGGCGTGTAAAGCGGGACAGGGCCACCGTAGGCAGCGACCGCGTTGGCTCCTGCGAAGTACAGGCCGCCATTGCCTCCGGTCAGGTTGGGGTCGTAGGCGGTGTTCCATTCAAAGGTGCTGCCATTGATGACCTTTGCGCCGGTGGAATCGGTGATGAACTGGTCGTAGAACTTCCAGTTCGTGTCGGTGTTCTTTCCTGGCGCGGAGAAATCGTCCGTGAATCCGAACGTGTGCAGCAGCTCATGCATCGCCGTGGACTCGAAGTCGAACTGGTTGCTTCCCACCGAGCTCCCATAAGCCCAGTTCTTGCCGAAGTTGAACTTGATTGAGCCATCGGCTTGCGAGCCGTTTGCGTCAACGCCGGAAATGATCTTCTTCTGGACGACCGTTTGGAAGAAACCGGGGGTGTCAGTATCGACCGATGGGCTTGAGGCCGACGCCAGTGTCGAAGAACAGAATCCACCGTTGCATACAGACTCCCAATTCGGTGTTCCGTCCGGATTGTTACCGGTATTCCGGTACGGCGCATAGCCGCCGGTAACGGTGTAATCGATCGTGACCGGGGATGTGACGACGAAGTAAGTCGACAGCGCGCCGGCTGCCCATTCCAGGGCAGTTTTGGCCTCCGGGCTCCAGTACTGTGCACCGGTCCCATAGTTGAATTTGAAACGCAGCTGGTCCGTCGCGGGCCCCTGCTGTACCCAGACGTTCGCCTCAGTGCTGGCTTGGCGGCCGGGATCGAGGAGGTTCAGGTGGCTTCCGGTGTCGGTGGCGGCGACAGTGAAGATGTCCGTGCCATGAAAGTCAGACGCCGGGGTGTAGCTGTAACTCCCGTTGGGGCTGATCGTGACGCTGCCGTGCAGCGGGGCTTGGACGACGCGGTATTTGATCGGGTCGCCTTCAGGGTCGACCGCACCGATATCGCCGGTAATGGGCCCGCTCGACTGCCCGGTCGCTTGCACCGGATTCAGCGTCGGGGCCTCGTCGAAAACGGTACGGCGCAGGAATAACCAGGCGCCCTGCAGCAAGTCGGTGATCGGGTTGGCGGGCAACGAGGACAGCCAGGTGCTGATCAAGTCGATGAAGCTGCGGACCACGCCGACTGGCGTGAGCGTGGTCGAGGAAGGGACGGCAAGATCTTCGGCGGGCGTCGCCGTGGCGACCGCGGTGGACACCGCTGAGTCCGGTGGCGGCGTCGATGATGTACGCCATTTCTCGACGTCTGAGGCTGGAACAGCCTGTGCGGTGTCGGTGAGCGAAACGCTCAACTGATCGCTGACTGTTGAAGGAACCGCGAGCGCAGAAGCCGACCCTGAAACCTGCGGTGCTTGGGCGACCGCGACTGTTGATTCGGCACCATGCCCGGATCCCGCAGACGGGACTACCGCCGTCGACGAGCCGCTTCCGCCACTAGGCGGGGAGTCAGTTGAGGTGGTCGCGGTGCCAGGTGTGGCTTGCGACTCCGGCAGTGCTGCGCCCGCCGGCGGGGCCGAGTCGCTGCTGGGCACCGACGCCGAGTTGGCAACGGGGACCACGTCTTCGGTTGTGCGATCCTGAGTTGTCCCCGTATGTGAGGCAGTGTCTGGGGGCGACTTCGTAGCCGCGGTGTCGCCCGCCGGGGCCGATGAGACCGGGGTGTGCTGGGCCGACGTTGACGGCGCGTCTACCGACACGCCCTCGTGCGGGCCGACATTGGGAGCGCTCGAACCGGCGCTGGGATCCGAATGTGTGGCTGCATTCGACGATGAACTCGATGACGACTGGGTCGAATCATCCGGCGAGGCCACGGCGACACCGACGCCGCCGCCGGTGGCGGCCAGCGTTCCGAGCCCAACCGTAAACGCGACGGCCCCGACCATGGACACACGCTTCGCGGAATCCAGTACCGCTGCGCGCTTTCGCTCGGGGCTCTTGCCTGGAAGAGCACCAATAGGCTCGCTCACCGCCGCGCAACCCTTGTCAGTTGCTCAGCCAGACGTACCAGAGGCCATCGTTGTCCTGGCGGCAATCCCAGTGGGTGAAGGCGGCGTCATCGTGTGCGATCTCCACCTGGGGTCCGTCTGTCTGGCAGGCGGCCAGCGTTGCGTATGCGCCCTCAACCTGAACTGCATCGGCATGGGCGACACCCACCGCGAGGGTGGCCAAGCCACTCAATGCCAACGCCGACGCGGCGATGATTCTCTTCATGTTTTCCGCTCCCTTCGTACCAGTGAGCCGACCACGTGCGGGCCGGGCATGGGCGCCTAAGGACTAACCGCAGCCGCCTTCATAGCTAAGTAACAGAGTTCCAGCCGAGTGGGTCACGCATTGCGCTGACATTCATTCGGTTGGAGGACACGCCGCTCCAGCAAAGTCATTTGTTTGACGGACACCGCTAGCGCCGACGCCGATGCGGCGTCCATCGGCTCCGTTGGTGGCGCGCGTGCACCCGACAGCGTTTGGGGACAACGTCCGCTGGCCGACGGCGATACGGACAAGTGAACGTTCGACGGCTACAGCACCGAAACCATCAATGCGCAAGCGCTCGTCGGATCAGGGCCTACGAGCCAATCCGTTTCCGCAGCGGTAACCCTACCCGAGCTGGCGTTGTACGTGATGCGCAAACCGCCGTGGACGAACCTTCAGGCAGTCGTCGGAATATGGTTAGCGGCAGTGCTTTTCGCGTTTGTTCCCCGACGGAACATCATGTGGAGCCGCCCACCGGTTCCTCGTGGTCAGTCAACCGTTTGGCCATGCGGCCGAGTTCGCCGAACCCGTCCGGAATTCAGCAAGCGGACGAGGCCGTCACAGGTCGTCGACGCTGAGGATGCCATCTTGGATCGCCCTCGCAACCAAGGCTGCCTTGGTCGGAGCCGGGCGACCGACAGATGCATACTTCGCCCTTACCCGCTGCAGATGGGTAGCCACCGTGGAGGGTTCGATGAAGAGCTTCTTGGCGACCGCGTTCTTGTTCTCCGTCTGAAACCAGGCGATGAGTACCTGCTGTTCCCGATTGCTGAGCTGAGGCCTGCCCGCCCGTTTGTCGTTCACTAGCGCTTTGGCCATTCTCGGTGCGACATAAGGGGTATCGGTGTGCGCGGCGTAAACGGCCTCGGCCAAGTCGTGTCCGGACTCGTGTTTGGCGACATAGCTGACGGCGCCGGCCTCCAAACTAGCCAAGATGATGTGATCGTCGACCAGATAGGAATAGACGACGACGCGGTAGCCGACCTCGCAGATCCGGTGTAGCGCATCAAAATCGGGCCCACGGCCCTCATAGGAGAGAGCAAACAGCACTACATCCACCGCTGGGTCCTTCACGGGGTGCACCGCCATGAAATCCGCGGGACTGGTGAAATGCCCGACGATTTTCATACGCGGATGGCTGCCGGTGACCCAAGACTCGATGCCGGCGTGGACGACATCTTGACCGTCGACCACGACAACCGCCGTGGTCCCCCCGTCGCTGGTCGTTGGCGGCAATTCGCCGAACCCTTTCTGCGCCGTGCGCCGTAACAGCTGTTCCATTACCGACGGAGGCACCGTTTTGCTGACGCGGAACGCCGGTGGATTGCTCCCCGCCGCGCGCTGCTCATGTTCAAGCACTTTCCTCGATCGGTATTCCCAACAACTTCCCATTGCAAACTTCGTTCACTTGGAAATATTAAGTGTTCACTTTGGTGCCGTCAATGCCATGAGCTTTGCAGGATCGAATCGGAAGACACTGGTCAAGCGCAGGACGATGCCCGGCACCGCCGGTCGGACGTGATGCTTGAGCGGTCTGACCCCATCGCGGCAGGCCAAGCGTTCGGCGCTAGCGGCCCTCGCGTAACGCGTTGATGCGATGGGTGAGCATTGATGTCCACTCGGCGATGTACGCCTCGTCAGAAATATCGGGTTTCGCCGGATGCAGGAAGGTGCGAGTGGCTCGTTTGCCCAACAGCGCGTTGACCCCAACGAAACCGATCGCTGCGGCGTCTTCGGTGCTGACGTCGGGGACCCAGCCTCGCACCCAGTCGGCCAACTCGGCATACAGCCCATCGAATAAGGCGGCGTAGGCGGTGTTGAGCCGCGTCGAGAGCTCCACGGGTGCTCTAGAGGCGATCTGGAGTAGCTCGGTTTCGTCGTCGAGCACGCTGAGTATGTAGCGGCCCAGCATTGTGAGTTCGCTTCGTAGATCGCCGAGGCCGGCGAACAAAGTGCGGATGTCGCGCATGGCACGGCGTCGGTCCAACTGACGGTCGATACCGGCTTCCAAGAGTTCTTCCTTGGATTTGAAGTGATGGTAGAGAGCACCCGACCCAGGTGCGAGCCCGGCGGCGGCCTCGATTTGCGCGACGCTGGTGCCGCGGTACCCCTGCTCACCGAACAGCCGCATAGCCTCGGTAATCAGCCGTTCGCGCGTCGGCGCTTGCAACATTGACCACTCCTAAGTAGCCACTTATCATCGGTCAGGCCAGACTTTAGCCGCAGTGTGGAGCGAGCGCGACCAGGAGATCCGCGATGGCAGCCCCGGACGATGCGGTTCCGCAGGGGCGGTTCCGGCGTACGCTGCCGTTGGCCGGCCTGACCGCGGGGGCTGCGGCGGGCCGGGTGGTGGCCGGCCTGCAGGAGAAGGCCGGTGACGCCGACGCCGTCGCACGCTTTCACCGCCACACCGCCGAGCGTTACGCGGACCTGCTTGGCCACTCCAAGGGTGTCCTGATGAAGGCCGGGCAGCTCCTTTCGATGGTCGACACCGGCTGCATTGGCAACGGCCAGTTGTCGCCCTATCAGAAGGCATTGACGCGGCTGCACACTGACACCCCACCCATGGATCCATCCGTGGCCCGTCAAGTCCTGCAGGCCGATTTGGGTCGACCCGTTGGTGAGGTGTTCGCCGAGTTCAGCGATGAACCGATGGCCGCGGCATCCATCGGTCAAGTCCATCGCGCGGTGTTGCGCGACGGGCGCCCGGTAGCGGTCAAAATCCAGTACCCAGGTGCGGCCGAGGCCATCGACGCTGACTTGGCCAATACGGAATTGCTTGCGACATTCCTCCGATTGGCCGCCGCCTCGATGGGAATGTCGATTCCCTCCAACCTGTTGGAGGCGACACGCGAGATCGGCAAACGTATCCGCGAGGAGCTCGATTACCGGCACGAGGCGGCCAATATCAGCGCTTTTCGCCGGCTCTACCGCGACCACCCGTTCATCCATGTGCCACAGGTCATTTCGGCGGCGTCCGGCGATCGAGTGCTGACGATGACATATCTGAACGGAATCGATTGGTCGGAAGCTCAAGGGGTCGACCAACATCTGAAGAATCTGTGGGCAGAGACGATTGCGGTCTTCCTCTTCGGTTCATATCGGCACGCGAACTTGCTGCATGCCGACCCCCATTTCGGCAACTACCGTTTCGGCTTGGACGGCAGCGTTGGAGTCGTCGACTTCGGCTGCGTGAAAGTACTTCCCGAGTTGCAACGCCGCAGATTCGTGTTGCTCTCTCGCGCGGTCATCGACAGACGTAAACAGGATGTACACCGTCTGATGACGGAGATGGGCTTGCTGACAAACGATTGCACCCTCAGCGTGGAGGAGGCATACGACTGGTGGGAGGACTTGCTCCACGAGACGCTGGCGGACCAGCCGGTCACCTTCACCCGCGACACCACCCGCCGGGCTATCCGTACCCTGCTGGATGTGCGCTCGCCCCAGCATGCTGTGCACCGCATATTGCTACCCGACGATTTCGTCTTCATGCCCCGAATCACGTTGAGCATTCTTGCCGTTTGCACCGAGCTTGGCGCCACACTGCACGCCCGTTCGATCACGGACGCGACCGACGGGACCGCTGAGCCGGTCACACCGCTGGGCAAGGAGCACGACGCATGGGTACGCCAACGCGGCCTGCCCTATGGGCTGGACATCCACGAGCACGTCTGAGCGCACAGCTGGCGACGGCTTGACGCGGCGTGTCGCCCGCAGACACGCACGCTCGCGCTAGGAGGCTTTCGCCGCCGGCGGTGCATACGCCGGCTTTCCGAGCCCCAACACGTATTGCGCGATCATGTTGCGGAAGACTTCCAGCGTGCCGCCGTAAATGCCGACGAGCGGCGCGAATCGGTACACGTATTCCGACGCACCGTCGTCGGCGGCGCCATCGGTACCGATCGGCAGCGCGGACGAAGTGCCCAGGATGTCCATCAGATCCGGCGAGATGTCGCGCATCGTCTGTGCGAGCGCCACGCGACCGAATATGCTCGGCGCGCTCAACGACGCCTCCATGCGAGCTGCGCTGCGGCCCAAGCGATATGCGACAGAACCGTCGTCGATCAGGCGACGCCCGTTGGGATCCCGCTGCATCACTTTGGCGGCGACCTTGTCAACGGCGGTCGCCATGAACCCCGCCTGGTGCATCATGATCGACATATCCTGTAGCCCGTCGACCGCGGCCTCGACCGCCCCATGTTCGACGTTGAGCGGCTCCCGCAGCACGGTCCAGCCGTTGTTCACGTCGCCGAGGCGGTACTTGTCGTCGACGCGGACGTCGCTGTAGTAGACGATGTTCGTGCGGTCGCCGTCGACCGTACGGACGCCCTGGATTTCGATGCCCGGCGAGTCCAGCGGGACCAGAAACATGGTCAGGCTCTTGTGCTTTGGCGCGTCCGGATCAGTGTTGGTGAGCAGGAAGACGTACTGGCAGTTGTGTGCGCCGGTGGTGAACATCTTCGAGCCGTTGATCACCCACGCGTCTCCGTCGCGCACCGCGCGGGTCTTGCACGTCGCGATGTCCGAGCCGCCTTCAGGTTCGGTATAGCCCAGACACAGCCGGACATGACCGCTGAATACCCGTGGTAGCACCTCGTCTTGCAATTCAGCCGAGCCGAATCGCGCGACCGACCGCGCCACCATCGATGTCGTACCCCACGTGACCCATGGCACGTGAGCCCGTCGCTTCTCCAGCTCCCAGATGCGCCGCCTTACCCGGCTGAAACCGCCGTCGGCCGCTGGCTTCCACTCCTTTTCGAGGTAACCGGCTGCGCCCAGCGCCAAGTGCACACCCTCGTCGAAGTTGTCGCCGGTCTCCCGGTCACGCCGGAGGACGTCCTCTGTCACCACTTCGCGAAGGAAGCGGCGTGCCTCCTCGAGGAATGCTTGGTCGTCGTCGGCAAGCTCGACTCGTGAGAAGTCCATTGGCTAGTTCCGTCCTTCGCTTTCGCGGGCCGCGACGATCTCCGCGATGTACTTGGCGCTAGCGCCGGGGTCACCGCCGGCCAACGCCCACCCGCGGGCGCGCACCAGGTACGCGGAGGCGGCCGCCTCCGAGGAGACACCCAAACCGCCCTGAACATGCACACACATCGTGGCGGCCTTCGAGGCCTCTTCGGCCATGAATACGAATGCCGAGGGCGCCAGCTCCCGGCGCTCATCGGGTTCGTTGTCGAGGAACCATGCCGCGCGTCGAGCGAGATTGCGGCCGCCCTGCACGGTGATCGCGATATTGGCCAGCGGATGCGAGATGCCCTGCAGCGTCGAGATCGGCACGCCCAACGTGTAACGGGACTTGGCGAATTCGGCGGCGATGGTCATCGTTTCCTCGACAAGGCCTACGAGTGCCGACGCCATGAGGACACGCCATTCATCCAGCGCGCGTTGATATTCCGCGAGCGCCGCAGTACCGCTTGCCAGTACCGTGCGGCTGTCGGCCGACGCAGGGTCGACCCAGGCCATCGGCAGCTTGCCGATGTTGTCGACCTTGGCCGGACGCGTCGCAAACGCCAGACGCACAACGTCCTCGCCGTCGCGCACCACGATCTGGTCGGCAATCGAGCCCGTCGGGATCAGACGGCTGCCGGACAGGTTGTCGTGCTGCGCGTCGAACCCCGCCAGCTGCCTACCGTTCACCACATCGGCGTCGAGCGCATCCAACCGGGCCAGCAGACGCGCTGTGCACACGTGGTCGATCCACGGAACCGGTGCGAGAGAGCGGCCGATCTCCTCGGCGACCAGTGTCAGGTCGACAAGCGTCGCCCCGTCCCCGCCAACCGATTCGGGCAGCGCCATCGTCGTCGCCCCCATGGCGCACAGCCGCTCCCACAGACTCTTGTCGAAGCCCGACGGCTCCGCGGCCCGAACGGTCTCGATCGAACAGTGGGTTTGGAAGAAGTCTTTGTAGGCAGTCTGCAGAGCCTCATGGTCGTCGGTGAGGCTGTAGTCGAGTCTGCGGAGTTCGTAACGATCCATCAGTGCTCCTTTGTCCCCCCGAAGAAGAATTCGTGTGCATTGTTGTAGAGGTAGTTGTCGAGTACGTCGGCGGGCAGATCCAACGCAAGTGCCTCGGGTACGACACGACGCATCTTGAGCACCGGCCAATCCGACGCGTAGATCACCTTGTCGGATCCGCGAGTGCGCATGTAATGCAGAAGGCTTTCGGGTAGCCGCTTGGGCGACCAGGCCGACGTCATCAGATGCAGGTTCTGGTATTTGATCATCAGCCGGATGGCGACGTCCCACCACGGATCGGCGCCGTGGATCATGCAGAGCTTCAGCTCGGGGAACCGCACACAGACGCGGTCGAGGTGAATGGGATTCTGGACCTCACCGGGGATCGGCGGCCCGGGAATGCCGGTGTTGATGCACAGCGGCAACTCGAGCTCGGCGCACTTGGTGTACAGCGGGTAGTAGACCGCGTCGCTGGGCGGATATTGACCGTCCCCCCAAAAGCTGGGACCGACAACGGCATACGCCACCGGCAGGTCGCTGACGACCGCAGAGAGTTCGCGCAGCGACGGCATCGGCCGCAGCAGGTTCACACCACCCATCGCGAGTGCGAACCGATCTGGCTTTGCTTCGACGAATTTGCGTGCGGTCACCGACGGCTTGGTGACGTTGTCCATCAGGATGGCCTTGGCGACGCCCTGCTCGTCCATCTCGTCGAGCAGCTCCGCGATGTCCACCGGCGCAAACATCGACTCCGGGCCCTTGAAGTAGTCGTCACGCACCTTCAGCATCCACGTGGGCTGCTTCTCGGTCTCGCCGAAATGCACGTTGACCAAGCCGTCAATCGCTCTATGCGTCATACCTGTCGCACCGTAGCCTTCTGTGTCGCAACGGCTTTCGCCCACCGATAGTCCGGCTTACCGTTCCCCAACCTGCGGACTTCGTCGACGACGATGAACTCCTTGGGCGCCTTGAATCGTGCCAATCGCGACGTGCAATGCGCATGGAGCGCCTCGTGGCCGGCGTCGGCATCGTCGCGCACCGCGACCAGGGCGACGACTTCCTGGCCCCAACGTTCGCTTGGCCGCCCGACCACCAACGCGTCGACGACCGCCGGGTGCACACGCAGAACTTCTTCGACTTCCTCGACGAAAACCTTTTCGCCGCCGGTGTTGACGACAAGAGAATCGCGACCGAACAACCGCATCGTGCCGTCGGACGCCAGCGACCCCCGGTCCCCGGAAATCACCACACGTTGTCCCTCGACGATGGGGAAGGTCTTGCCGGTGGCTACCGGATCGTCAAAGTAGCCAAGCGGAATGCGGCCTGCGCGGGCGACATAGCCGATCTCCGGCTCGCCGGGTTGCAGGAAGCGGCTGTAATCCTCGGAGACCACCAACGCGCCTTCGCGCAGCGCGAAGGTGTCCTTCTGATCCCCGCGCTGACTTCGACCGAAGCCCACGTTCCCGGTTTCTGACGACCCGTATCCATTGATCAACGTGATCTGGGGCAGCAATTCGAGCAGTGCACTTTGGTGTTTGGGGTTCGTCGCCGCTCCCCCGGTGCCGATCGCGAACAACGATGTCAGGTCGTAGGAGCCGCGCCGCAACTCGTCGACGAGCGGTGCGGCATAGGCGTCGCCCACCATCGTCATCATGCCCACCTTGTGATGCTGCGCGGTCTCCAACACGGCGGGTGGGTCGAACTTGGTGCTGTCGTAGAGGACGACCGTCAGCCCGTTGAGAATGGCCGCAAAGGCGGTCCACATGCCCGCCGCGTGCATCAGCGGCGAGACGGCAAACCACGGCTGCCCGCCGTGGCGCACCGTCTCGCGTATCGCGTCGGCAGATTCGTGGTCGGTGCCGTTCATCGACACGACGTAGGTGTCGCTCTGGCGCCACATGACGCCCTTTGGCCGTCCGGTCGTTCCGCCGGTACAGACCATCATCACATCGTCGGGAGACGGCTCGATGTCTTGGTCCGTATCCCCTTGCGCCAGAGCATCTTCCAACTTCACCGCTGTCGGCAGTTCCTCAGCGTCGCTGCCGTCGTCGACCGAGATCAACAGTTCGGCCGTTCCGGAGGACAACACATCGGCGAACTTCGTGCCGAAGGACCGGTGGTAGATGATGGCCCGCGGCTTGAGGTAGTCGAGCAGTTCGGCGACTTCGCGGGGCGTGTAGTTGTAGTTCACGTTCGCGGGAACGGTTCGCGCCTTCAGGCAGCCGATCACCATGTCGGGATACAGATCGTTGTGCATGATGAGCGCCACGCGATCTTGCCCGCATTCCCAGTTCTCCAGCTGGGCGCGTTCGCGATGTGCGCCGAACCCCTGGCCGGCAAGGAAGTTGGCCAATCGCCGGGTGCGGTCCGCGGACTCCGCGAAGGTGCTCCGGCGCTCGCCGCAGACCGTCATCGGCCGGTCTGGAACGGCCTCGGCAATCGCGTCCAGAACGGCGCCGATCGTCCATTCGCTCACGGGTTTCCTCCGCGAGAAGACGCAAAGTTCCCCCGACACGCCGAAAAAACGGACAGTTTGCGTCTGCTCGGCATATCAGGCCGACACCTTGACGCCTAGCAGGTCTAAAGCGTTGTCCCGCATCACTTTCCGGGTGTCCTCCGCGCTGAACTCGGGGAACTGGGGAATGTCTGCGGTGAAGGCCATCGGGTCGGCGAGGCCTTCGCCGTGCGGCCAGTCCGAACCGAACAGGATCTTGTCGACGCCGATGGTCTCGGCGAGCAGCTTCACGTCGTCCTCGTAGTACGGCGCGATCCAGACGTTGTTGCGCAGCTGCTCGACCGGGTCCTCCTTGAAGTGGTACGGCGCGGTGTTAGCAGCCTTCTTCAGTCGCTTGATCAACCGGTACACGAAGTAGGAGCCGTTCTCGATGCTGGCGACCTTCAACTTCGGATGGCGGGTGAACACCTGGTGCACGATCATCGAGGCCATCGTGTCGTGGATCGCCCTGTCGTCCAGCAGGATCTGGTCGAGCGGGTCCTTCTTGCCGAACCCCTCGAATGTTCCCTTGCCGCCCCACAGCGCCGCGATCGCCAGATAACCGCTGTCGGACAGGTGGAAGCCCACCGGCACACCGGCCTCGGCCAGCCGCGCCCACACCGGATCGTGCAGAGGATCGCCCAACGACCGCGGCTTGACGACTCCTGGCACGGGCGCAGGGCGCACCAGCACCATCTTGGCCCCGCGCTCCAGCACGAATTCGACTTCCTCGACGGCCTTGTCGGGGTCGGCCAGCGAGACGATCGGTGCGGCGATGATCCGCCCGTCCGGCCGATCGAAACCCCAGTCCTCGTCGAGCCAGAGGTTGAAGGCGTGCACCGTTGCCATCGTCGCCTCGATGTCGTGCTTCAGCGCTTCCTCGACACCGCAGGCGAACGTCGGCAGCATGAACACCGTCTCGAGGTTCTGACGGTCGAGCACCTTCACCCGCGCATCGCGGTTCTGGTACTCGGGATGATTGGCCATGCGGTCGACCTTCATCAGCGAGGCCGGGTCGACGCCTTCGGGGATCTCGCCGCGGAAGAGCAGATCGAGGCAGCCCGGTTCGATGATCGGGTCGAAGGTGGGGTTCGGGATGAAGTGGTTGACCACCTCACCCATGACGGCCAGCGTGCGCTTGCCGTCGGCGAGCATCTGCACACCGCGACGCTTGAACTCCTTGGGAAGGTGCCTGGTGCAGGAATCGATCGTCTCGTAGTAGTGGTTGTCGACGTCAATCGCCTTGTAGTCCAGTGTCATTAGGAGTCCTTTCCGGGATCGCTCAATGGCGGGAAGTTAGGCGGACGCTTCTCGAAGAAGCTCGTGATGCCCTCGATGAAGTCGGGCCGGCCCATCGACTCGTGCATGAGCTTCTCGGCGACCTCGCTGGCCTCGAATACATCGCGCATGGTGTCTGCGTACACCTGCTGCTTGATCACCGCGAGAGAACTGGGGGCGCAGTTTTTGGCAATGTCCTCCGCGTAGGCGATGGCGCGCGTCAGCAGCTCGTCGGGCGGTACGACTTCGTTGACGAGCCCGAGTGTGACCGCCTCGTCGGCGTAGAAGACCCGGCCGGACAACAGCAGGTCCAGCGCGATGCCCCGGCCGACGACGTGCGGGAGGATCCACGAGATGCCGTACTCGGCGATCAACCCGCGCCGCGCGAATGACGTCGTGAACTTGGCCCCCTCGGCGGCGAACCGGACGTCGCAGACCAACGCCATCGTCAGCCCCATACCCGCACACGCGCCGTTGATCGCGGCAATGACGGGCTTGCGCATTGTCATCACGACATGCGGATGCCGAGCGCCGACGAGCTTGCTGACATCGGTTTCACCTGCGGCATCGACGCTGGCGTTCGTGATCGTGGTCAGGTCGCCCATGTCCGCTCCGGCGCAGAACGCACGCCCTCTGCCAGTCACCACGATGGCCCGCACGTCGGGGTCGGCATCGGCGTCGTCGAGACGTTGGTAGAACATGCCGGCAAGACCACCGCCCCAGCCGTTCATGCGCTCCGGCCGGTTGAGGGTCAGCACCGCGACACCACTGTCGAGGACCTCGTACAGCACCGGGTCCGACGTCACCGCGGGTTCCGCGACGCGATCAGGGACGCTCACCCAGCGGACCTCCTCGGGAGCGGCTTCGAGCTCGATGAATTCCCATACTGTACACCTATCGGTAGTGCCTTCCGCAACGGGTCACGCGCCCTGTTCGGCGATCAATCCGAAGCGCTCATAGGCGGTTCGGATCTGCGCTCGTCCCTCGTCAGGCAGCTCCGCTTGCGGGGGCCGCGAGTGGGGATAGTCCCCGATGGGCAGGCCAAGCAGAGAGGCCGCATATTTGAAGGCGCCACCCCAGTGGGTGAAGTAGTCGGGCCGTCCCGGATAGCAGGTGAACCACGAGCGCATGTCGACGCCGAACTGGTCCATGCCGGACTTCTCCGCGTAGTCCATCGCATCGATGAGCTTGTCGTTCCACGCCAGCTCCCAGTACTCGGAAAGTATTGGCCGCTGCGGGGTTTCGTACAGGTAGCCGGCAGTGCCCAATTGCGCTGGCCCGACGACGCCGGCTCGCAGCCAGCCTGCCCGGTAGACGGTCGTGTCGCACTCCCAGATCACCAGCTCGGGCGCGAGCTCATGCAGCATCCGGCTACTCGCGGGCCTGAACGCGCCCTCTTTGGTGGCGCAGACCGCAGGGATTTCGTCGTAGATGCGCGCACTTTCGGCGGGCGTCAACACATAGCCTGACGACGGCGAATTGAACATGCCCAGCGCGATGTCGGTGCGATCGGCGATGTATTGGAAAAAGCGCAGAACTCCGGCTCCGCCGTGGGCCTCCATCATCGGCGTCTGGATGTAGACGATGTCGGCGCCGGCTTGCTGCGCGTGCGTCGTCAGCTCAAGACAATCCTTGGCCGACATCGCCGCCGTGCAGGCCTGCACGACGACATCGGGATTGGCGGCACGCCCCTCCTCAATCGCCACCTCCAGCAGGCGCTTTCGCTCATCGATCGTCAGTGACCAGAACTCCGCGATGCCGCTGGTGCACCACAGCATCGGATGACGAAGCTCGCCGACGCAGTAGCGCACCAGCGTCCGGTATGCGTCCCAGTCGATGTCGTCGCCGTCGACACCGCAAAACGGTGTATAGAGGCTGTTGCCGATTCCGCGCAGGTTTGCATGCGCCCAACCGCGAGCTTGGATGGCAGTCGCCATAATTCACTCCCTAGGTGAAATCACTACCGCCGTCGACGTTGATGTTGGCGCCGGTCATGTACGAGTTGCGCCGCGACGCGAGAAATGCGACGACGGGCCCGATTTCGTCGGGCAGGCCGGCGCGGGGCAGGTGCGCGGGGTGCCCGAAATGTTTGTCGATAGCGGCCATCAGCGCGTAGGGATTGGTGCCGTCGACGCCGACGGATGCGGCCCAGCCGACGAGCGCCTCCGACGCGATGCTGCCGGGAGAGACGACGTTGACCATGATTTCGTCCTTGGCCAACAGGAGTGACAAGTTCTTGGAGATGCTTGTCAGCGCCGCTTTGGCGGCCGTATAGGCGGGCAGGATGACCGTCTGCCGCTGGGTCGAGTGGGCCGAGAAGTTGACGATTCGCGCCCACTGCGCCTTTCGCAGCAGCGGCAGGGCCGATCGCACACAGTGCACCATGCCCATCACGCCGTCGTCGAAGGCCGCCCGCCACTGGTCGTCGGTGAGGTCCTCGAACGTGCCGATGCTGCCCGGCCCGACCGCATTGATGAGCGCATTGAGCTCGCCGTCCCAGCGCCGGCCCAGCTCGTCGAACACCCGCTGCACCTGCTCGGCGTCGGTGGTGTCGGCCACCAGGCCGACGGCGTCGGGACTTCCGCGGTCGGTTAGGTCCTTGGCTGCCCGCTCGACGACATCTTTCGTGCGGCCGACGAGGGCCACTCGCGCGCCGTCGTCCGCAAGGCATTTCGCAGCGGCAAAGCCCATTCCCCGGCCGCCGCCGACCACGACGGCGGTCGCGTCCTTCAGCCCGAGATCCATTGCGCTGCCTGCTCTACGTGCCCGTCCAGTTCGGCGTGCGCTTTTCCGCAAAGGCGATGGCGCCTTCCTTGGCGTCGTTGGACGTGAAGATCGGGATGATGAGCTCGAGCTGCTTCTTCCACATCTCCTCTTCGCTCCAGTCCGCAGACTTGACGAGGATCTCCTTGGTGGTCGCCACCGCCAGCGGTCCGTTGGCGGTGATGCGCTCGGCGAGCTCGATGGCGCCAGCCAGTGCTTCACCGGGTTCGGTCACCTTGTTGACGAAACCCCATGCGGCGCCCTCTTCGGCGGTGAAGCTGTCACCGGTCAGCGCAAGTTCGAGTGCCTTCTGGAACGGGATTCGTTTCTGCAGCCGCAGCAGGCCGCCGCCCGCGGCGACGAGGCCGCGCTTGACTTCCGGGATGCCGAATTTCGCGGTGCGCGAGGCTACGACGAGATCGGTAGCGAGCACGACCTCGGTGCCGCCTGCCAACGCATAGCCTTCGACGGCGGAGATGAGCGGCTTCTTGGGTGGCCGTTCTGTGAATCCGATGCCCCGGCCTGGGATGGCGACGACCTCGCCCGCCGCGAAGGCCTTCAGGTCCATGCCGGCGCAGAAGTTGCCGCCCGCACCGGTGATGACCGCCGCCGACAGGTCGGCGCTGTCGTCCAGCTCGTCAACCGCATCGGCAAGGCCTTGGCTGACAGCCAGGTTCACCGCATTTCGCGCGTCCGGTCGATTGATCGTGATGACAAGCACGCGCCCGCGGCGCTCGGTAAGTATTTCGTCCGACACCCTTAGCCCTTCACGGTTCACACAATTTCGCTAGAAAAGCTTACTATAGGTCTTACAGTAAAAGAATGAAACGCGGGAGGGGCCATCGACGGGATGGCTCCCGGTAAGGTTGACGGTAACGACCCGGCAGCGACACGCATGCGAAGACGCAGTTCAGACGGTGGCTGCCGGTAAATTCGAGTCACCCAACGTTGATGGAGGTGCCCTGTCGTGGCCAAGCAAGCAACCGCTGAGAAGCGTCAGCGACGCGAGCGCGGGTCCATCAATCCCGACGACATCATCAAGGGTGCCTTCGAGCTTGCAGAGGAAGTGGGCATCGACAACTTGAGCATGCCCCTGCTCGGCAAGCACCTCGGCGTCGGAGTCACGAGCATCTATTGGTACTTCCGCAAGAAGGACGATCTGCTCAACGCGATGACGGATCGCGCGCTGCGGCAGTACGTGTTCGCCACTCCCTACGTCGAGGCCAAGGATTGGCGCGAGACGTTACGCAACCATGCGCGCACGATGCGAAAGACGTTCATGGGCAACCCGATTCTGTGCGACCTGATTCTCATTCGGTCAGCGCTCAGCCCGCGGGCGGCCAAGCTCGGCGTGCAGGAAGTGGAAAGGGCGATCGAAAGCCTCGTGGAGGCCGGCCTTTCGCCTGAAGACGCTTTCGACACCTACTCGGCGGTGTCGGTTCATGTGCGCGGATCGGTGGTGCTGCAGCGACTTCGGGACAAGAACCGCACCGACGACGGCGGTCCAAGCGATATCGAAGAAACGTGGACGATCGATCCCGAATCCACCCCGCTACTGGCGCAGGTGACGGAAAAGGGGCATCACATCGGCGCGGCCGACGAGAACAATTTCGAGTTCGGCCTCGAATGCATCCTCGACCACGCGAACCGGCTCATCGAGGGCGGCGGCAAGCCCGCGAAGTCTGTGCGAAAGGCGACCAAGTCGACCGCGTCACGTCCGCGGAGCAAGGCCGCCGCGCGCTGACTTTCCCGCGCGAGCAGATGCAACGGCTCGTCGGGTATGTGTCGAAATGGCCCGCCTCGCGGTATATGACCTGAGGCCGCGGCCCGCCGACAGAACTAGACCTCGATGACGACCGCGCCGCCCTGGCCACCGCCCGCGCACATCGCCGCGACACCGATGCCGCCGCCGCGCCGCTGCAGCTCGTAGACGAGCGTCGTGACCATCCGCGCACCCGATGCGGCGATGGGATGGCCCAAGCTGCAACCACTTCCGGAGAAGTTGACCAGTTCTTCGTCGATCCCGTACTCGCGGCACGCCGCGATCGGCACCGATGCGAACGCCTCGTTGATCTCCCACAGCGCCACATCCGACGCCTTCAGCCCGGCACGATGGAGCACCTTGCCGATGACCTTCACGGCGCCAAGCCCGCAATCGCGCGGAGCCACACCGGCCGAGGCCCAGGCGCGCACGGTCGCCATCTTCGTCAGCTTCTCGGCGTCTGCGTAGGCGTAATCGACGAGAGCCACCGCGGCCGCGGCGTCGTTGGTGCCGCTGCTGTTGCCCGCGGTGATGGAGAACCCTTCGATCTCGGGATGCAACGGCTTCAGCCCGGCCAGCTTTTCAACGGTGGTGTCGCGACGCGGATGCTCGTCGACGCTGAAGTCGATCACCGAACCGTCGAACTGCTCCACCTTGAGCGGCACGATCTCGTCGACGAACTTGCCCGCGTCGATTGCCGCGATGGCGCGCTGATGCGACCGCGCCGCCCAGGCGTCCATCTCCTCGCGGGTGATGCCGACGGCCTGCGCGGTGTTCCAGCCGACAGTGATCGACATGTCCTTGCAGGGGGCATCCGGCGTCTCCGGATGCGTCGGCGGCATCCACCGCTCCTCGAACTTCAGCTCGGGTCCGGGGATCCGCTGGCTCATCAGCGGAGTCATCGACAGCGACTGCACGCCACCCGCGATGAGCGCCCGCTCCATGCCGGAGCCGATCTGGGCGGCGGCGTTGCCGATCGCGGTGAGGCTGCCCGCGCAGTGCCGGTTGACCGCCTGACCCGGGACGTGCTCCAAGCCCGTCGCAGCGGCGGCATAACGAGCGAGATCGCCTCCGCCGTAATGCGATTCGGCGAAGATGATATCGTCGATCGCGGAGGGATCCACGCCCGACCGGCGGACAACCTCTGGCAGCACCGTGGTGATCAGCACCTCCGGAGGGGTATTGACCAACGTTCCCTTGAACGAACGACCGATGGCTGTCCGGGTGGCGCCGACGATGACGGGTGTGGGCATAGCTAGACCTCGATTTTCGATGTTTCGACTTTACAAAAGTAGCAGATACTGTATCGCCACAAATAGGTGACGGCGATCACGTCGGCTCGGGGACATGGAAGTGCTCGTCACGCAGCCGGAACGCTTCCTTTGTTCCGTGCTGCGCCCTCGTCTTGACGAAGTTGAACTCGCCGGGCGAGAACTGCAGGTTCGTGCCGTAGGCGTGAAACAGATAGCTGGCGACTTCCTCGCCCTGATACACCTGGCTCTGCTCGACGAGTCGGAACGCCTCCTTGGCGATGACGACGCCGTCGGCCGGCATCTTCGCGGCCTTCTCGGCCCAGTATTGGGCCCTCGCGGGTACCGATGCGGCGTCACAGGTGTCGGTGAAGACGCCCAGGTGCTCGATCGCACCCGCCTCGATGATGTCGCCGGTCAGCAGCAGCCGCCGCGCCAGCACGGGTCCGAGCCGGTGAAAGAACATGTGCAGGCTGCCCAGCGCGGGCCCGAGGAATCGCGTGGCGGGCATGCCGATCTTGGTGTCGCGCGCGATCACCGAGATATCCATCATCAGCGCCATCTCGAAGCCACCGCCGAGCGCGTATCCGCCGATCTCCCCCACCGTGACCTTCGGAAAGCCCATCAAATTGTGGTAGAAGCCGAACGATTTGCGATCCACTGTCAGACGCCGCCGCTGGCTGGGACGACTCTTCGCCTCCGGCTTATCGCGGCCGCCGTACCAGCCGTAGGCGTTGTTCATGTCAGCACCGGTGCTGAACACGCCTTCCACGCCGCGCAGCAGCACGACGGTGATGTCGTCGTCCTCGGCCACGCGATCCAGATGGCGCGCGATCGCGTCACGCATGGCTGCGTCGTAGGAATTGCGCTGCGCCGGGTTGTTCAACGTGATGGTCGCGATCCGCTTGTCTTGATCCACGTCGAATAGGACGCGATCGTCTGGCGCTGTCATCTCACGGACTCCTGGTGGTTAGTATTCGAAATCAGTTTGGCCTCAATGGTTTTGTCCTTACCGACGGCCAGAGTGTTGCGCCGCGCAGCAGCGAGATGGTCCTGAGCCAGCCTCACTGCGCGCGCAGAGTCACCGTCTCGAATGGCGTCGAGCAACCGCTGATGATCACGTAGAGCGGCGCGCATGGTCTTGCGTGACATCGGGTCTCCCTCGTCGCTCCACACCGATGATTCATGCGCCGACCAGATCAGCTCGAGCGAGCCGATCAGCAAGATCATCGGCTCATTGCCGCATCGTGAAACCACCGCCTCGTGGAACCGCCGGGCGTTGGGCACATATCGCGACAGGTCGTCGAATTGCTCGGTCTGCGTGGCGATCTCGGCCTCGAGATAGGGAATGACCTCCGTCATCCGGTCCTCGCGCGCGGCACACATGCCTGCGCAGATCGGCTCCAGGTGCATCAGCGCGCCACTGACATCGGCCGGCGTCGCAGCGCGTGTCTGCAACACCATGCTGATCATGTGCGCGGTGCGCTCCGCGGAGGGCAGGTGGACCACCGCTCCGCCCATGTTCCCGCGGCGCACCGAGATCAGCCCGTCCGTCTCCAGGATGTGGATCGCCTCGCGCACGGCGGGCGGGCTGACGCCGAATTCCGAAAACAGGCTCTCCTGGGTCGGCAGCACGTCACCTTCTTTGAGCCGGCCGGCGAGGATGTCGTCGCGGAGCCGGGACGCGACGATCTCGGCCACCCGGGGTTGGCGAATGCGTTGCGCCACCATCAGTTCTTGACCCGCCGCTCGCCGAATCGGAACCCCGTCAGTTTGTCCGGCGACGAGGCGACGGTTTTGAACTCGCCGATGCAGAGCACCTCGTCGTCCAGCAGAAGTCGCGCCGTCGAAGTCACCCGTCCGTCCGACTCGGAGCGCACGATGTCGAATGCGAGCTCGGTCAGAATGGGCGTGGGCCTGCGGAATGTCACGGTGAGCGAGCGCGTCTTGCCCGTCCGTTGCGCGGCGCAGCTCTGGTGCTGAGTGATGCAGTCGAAGAAGACAGCCAAAAAGCCGCCGTTGACCAATCCCGGCGGGCCCTCGTACACCACCGGGAAGTTGACGCGGCCGGAAGCGGTCTCGTCGTCGAAATAGTCGAACGTGTACTCGGGGAAAGACGGGTTGTACGCGCCGGGGTCGAACGCGTGGTTCAGATATACGCGCTTCTCCTCGCCGCCCTCGCCGATCCTGGGCGTCGGGTCAGGCGGAACGGCGGCCGCCAACTCCCGCTCCCAGTCGGCGAATTGCGTGAGCATGGCATCCACGGCCGGATGCTCGTGCTCCAACGACAGGAGCAGCCCGGTCAGGCGCCGCAGCGCGCCAGCGGCGGCGACGGTCTGCGCCAGTGGCTGCTCGCCGTATTGCGGGGTGCCGTCCGCCATGGGCCCTCTTCCGTGTTCCGTTGACGCGCTTTCCTTGCTAACTTATACAGGATAGCAATACTGTATGGCTAACCATATAGCTGAGGATTGGCGGATTCAACGGTGACTGACGTCGAGGCCGAGGGCGCGGTGGCGGCATCGCGGGACGGCGATGTTCTTCGGCTCACGCTCGACCGCCAGACGAGACGCAACTCGTTGAGCCATTCGATGATCGATGCGCTGGTCGATCTGCTGACCGATGCCGCGACCGACGATTCGCTTCGCGCCATCCACATCCGTGGCGCAGGAGGCGATTTCTGCGCGGGCGCGGACTGGGTGGCCACCAACAACGCCGGCCAACGGCTCCGCACCGGCGACTTGGTCAGACGCATTCCCCACACCGCCAATCGGGTGATCGAGCTCGTGCATGGCATCCAGTTGCCCGTGGTCTGCAGCGTGCGCGGCTGGGCCGTCGGTCTCGGCTGCAATCTGGCCCTCGCCGCGGACTTCACCGTGGCCGCCGACGATGCGGTGTTCTGGGAACCATTCATCGGCCGCGGCTTTTCCCCGGATTCCGGTTCGACGTGGCTGCTCCCCCGGCTCGTTGGCCTGGCGCGGGCCAAGGAGATGCTGCTGCTGGGCGAGAAGGTGAGCGGAAGCGACGCGGCGGACTGGGGCCTGATACATCGAAGCGTCGCCGCGACGGATGTCGACGATGTCGCAGAGAAACTGCTGACGCGACTTGCGTCCGGCCCGACGGTCGCGATCGGACTCGCCAAGCAGGCACTCAACTACGGTCAGCACGCAACGCTCGATCAGGCCATGACGCAGGAACTGTTCAACGTAGAACTCTCATGCCGGACAACAGATTTCAAGGAAGGTCTTGCGGCGTTCCGCGAGAAGCGCACACCGGAGTTCGGTGGAAGGTGACTAAATGACGTACATCAAGTACGAGGTCGACGGGCACAAGGCCACGATCACGTTGAACCGGCCCGACGCACTCAACGCGCTCAGCCCTGCCATGATCAGCGAGTTGCGCGCCGCGTACGACGAGGCCGAAAACGACGACAACATCTGGACTCTCATCGTCACCGGCACCGGCCGCGCCTTCTGCACCGGCGCGGACGTCGGGGAGATTCCCGAAGACGGCCGGGTGATCTACGAGCGGCCCTACCTGTCCACCTACGACCAATGGGAGGCCCCGCAGGAGGGCACACCCCCGTTCCGCAGGATGGCCAAGCCCGTACTGACCGCCGTCAACGGATTGTGCTGTGGCGCAGGGCTGGACTGGATCACCACCGGCGACATCGCCATCGCCTCGGACAAGGCGACGTTCTTCGATCCGCACGTCAGCATCGGCCTGGTGGCCGGCCGCGAGATGGTCCGGCTGGCTCGGGTGTTGCCCCGCAACATCGCGCTGCGCATGGCCCTGATGGGCAAGCACGAACGGATGAGCGCGCAGCGCGCCTACGAACTCGGCATGATCAGCGAGGTCGTCGAGCACGACAAGCTGCTCGAGCGAGCGCACGAGATCGCCGACATCGTGAACTCGAATGCGCCGCTGGCCGTGCGCGGTACGCGGCTGGCCATCCACAAGACACTGGACCTGCCCCTGCATGATGCCGAGATCCTTGCCGAGACGTTCCGCGAGCGCGTCATCCGCACCGAGGATGCACTCGAAGGACCGAAGGCATTCATGGAAAAGCGCGCCCCGAACTGGCGATGCCGATGAGCTTCGAGACCATCCTGCTCGACGTGAACGAGACCGACCACGTCGCCACCATCACGCTGAACCGGCCGGATTCACTGAACGCGTTCAACCGGACCATGTGTGAGGAGATGGTCGAGGTGTGGCGCCTGGTCAAGCTCGACGAATCGGTGCACGCCGTGGTGCTGCGCGCGGCGGGTGAGCGCGCGTTCAGCGCCGGTCTCGATATCAAGACGCCCTACGGGCAACCGGATAACGTGTGGAACCACGAGGATCCGGGGGAAGCGCTCAGCCCGAAGTGGCAGAAGATGTGGAAACCGGTGGTGTGCGCCGTTCAGGGCATGTGTACCGCGGGCGCGTTCTACTTCGTCAACGAATCCGACGTCGTGATCTGCTCAGAAGAGGCGACGTTCTTCGACTCGCATGTCAGCGCCGGCCTGGTCTGTGCACTGGAGCCGATCGGGTTGATGCGCCGCGTCGGTCTCGGGGAAACATTGCGGATTGCGTTGATGGGCAACGACGAACGCGTCAGCGCGGATACCGCGTTGCGGATCGGCCTGGTGTCCGAGGTGGTGTCCGCGGATCGGCTGTGGGCGCGCGCACACGAAATCGCGACGGGCATCGCCGCCAAACCGCCGTCGGCGACACAGGGCACGGTCAAGGCGATCTGGGAATCGCTGGAGAAACCGTACCGCGCGGCGTTGGAGCAGAACCTGATCTACACGCGGCTCGGAAATCCGCTCGGGCAGGCCGAATTGGCGGCCCAGGGCAATGGTGCATCGGCGAAACCGAGGATTCGGTGATGGCAGACCATGCGCTGAGCAGGCGCATCGCCGACGTCCTCGCGCTGCAGCCGGACGCTGCAGCCGTCGAGTACGAAGGCCAGTGGTCGACGTGGGAGCAGGTCGCGTCCATGGCGAATCGGATCGCTGCGGTCGGCGAGGCCGAGGTAGGGATGCTGCTGCGCAACCGACCCGCTCATGTAGCGGCGCTTCTCGGTATGCTGTTGGGCGGCGGCACCGTCGTCACCATCAATCCCTCACGCGGCGACGACCGTACGCGCGCGGACATCGCCGCGCTGGACCTGCGGGTAGTCATCGGGGAACCCGACGACCTGGCATCCATGGTGCCCGCCGGCCCGACGTCGATACCGATCTCGGGTCTGGACGCCGCACCGCAGGTGCCCGCGCCCAGCGCAGGTCGACCGGGCGTCGCGGTGCGCATGCTCACAAGCGGAACCACCGGTCCGCCCAAGCGCATCGACCTCACCTACGACATGCTCGCCCGCAGTGTGATCGGGCCCGATCCGGACGGGCCGGCGACGCCAACGGAGCTGCGGCGCGGTGTGGCGATCGTCAACGCGCCACTGGTGCACATCGGTGGAGTGTTCCGGGTGCTGCAGTGTGTCTGTGAGGCAAGGCCGTTCGCGTTGTTGGAGCGTTTCGAGCTGAACCAGTGGGCCGACGCCGTGCGCAGGCATCGGCCTCGCGCCGTATCGCTGGTGCCTGCGGCGCTGCGCACGGTGTTGCATTCCGATCTTCGTCGCGAGGACCTGGCGAGTATCCGTGCCGTCACATCGGGCACCGCGCCCTTGTCGGCCGACGATGCCGACGCCTTCACCGCCAAGTTCGGCATACCCGTCCTAACCTCCTATGCGGCAACGGAATTCGGTGGCGGGGTCGCAGGTTGGACACTGGCCGACTACCAGAAGTACTGGACCGCCAAGCGTGGCAGCGTCGGCCGGGCCAGCCTTGGCGCGCAGCTGCGGGTCGTCGACGACGAGGGCACACCGCTCGGCGCTGACCAAGCCGGCCTGCTGGAGGTCAAGCCCGGTCAGCTGGGGCCGTCCAGCAATTGGATGCGCACCACCGATATGGCGCGCATCGATGCCGACGGATTCCTCTGGATCCTCGGACGCGCCGATCAGGCGATCATCCGAGGCGGGTTCAAGGTGATGCCCGACGACGTACGAACGGCGCTGGAAAGCCATCCGGCCGTGCTCGGCGCCGCCGTCGTGGGCAGACCCGACGACCGCCTCGGCGAGACTCCGGTCGCGATGGTGGAGCTCCGGGACGCCGTCGATGCGACGGCGCTGGTGGAGTATCTGCGAACCCGGCTGGCGCGCTACGAGATTCCCACCGACATCGCGATCGTCGACCGCATTCCCAGAACGCCTTCCGGTAAGCCGGATCTGACTGCGGTCCGGCGACATTTCGCCAATGCCGTCGAACATGCCTAGTAGCACCGTCGGCGCCGTGCTGCGTGACCAAGCGCGGGATCGGGGTGAGCACACACTGCTGGTGTGTGACGCCGAACGCCTCAGTTACGCCGAAGCCGAACGCCGTTCGGCGCAGCTGGCCCGCGCTATGGTCGCCCTCGGCGCGGGTAAGGGGACCCACATCGGGCTGCTCTACCCCAATAGCGCAGCCTGGATAGTCGGGATGCTGGCCGCAGCGCGCATCGGCGGAGTCGTCATACCGTTTTCCACCTTCGCCACCGCCCCCGAGATCACGACCCAACTTGTCGATAGCGATACCGAAATCCTGCTTTCCGCTGCCTCCTTCCGCGCGCACGACTACCGCGAGCGGCTCGCCGACATCGAGGCCCCACTACTTCGGCACGTCTTGATCGACGCCGAACCCGAAGACAGGACCGAGTCATGGCGGCTCGAGGCCGTGGAGCACGACGTCGACGAGTCGGATCCGCTGGCCATTGTCTACACGTCGGGCTCCACGAGCGCGCCGAAGGGCGTGGTGCATACGCACTTCTCGTTGCTTGCGCACCAGCGGGTGCTCAATGAGATTCGGGGGTTGACCGCAGACGACAAGCTGTTCTGCAACTCGCCGTTCTTCTGGATCGGTGGAATCGCGTTCGCGGTGCTGGCGACCCTGCTGGCCGGCGCGACTCTGGTGTGCTCCAACGCAACTGATGCAGGCGAGACGCTGGATCTGCTGGAAGCCGAAAAGCCCACGATGACCAACGGTTTCGTCGCGGGCATCGCCCACCTTGCGGGTCACCCCAGTCTGGCCGAACGCGATCTGTCATCGATGCGGCGCGGCAACCTCTTCCCGATCATGGCGCCTGAGGTCCGGCCGGCCGATCCCGAGTTGCGGCACACCATGCTCGGCATGACCGAAGCAGGCAGTGTCATCACGATCAGCGAGGACGAATCCGACCAGCCCGAACACCGGCGCGGCTCGTTCGGGAGGCCCTGTCCTGGCTTCGAAACCAAGATCGTCGACAGTGAGCTGTGGATCCGCGGACCGTATGTGATGCAGCGGTACTACAAACGCAGCCGCGAAGAATGCTTCGATGACGACGGCTGGTTCCACACCGGCGATCTCGTTCGAACAGACGACGACGGTTTCGTCTACTTCATCGGCCGACGCGGAGCGATGATCAAGACGGCCGGCGCCAACGTCACGCCCGCCGAAGTCGAGCGGGCGATCGCCAAGGTGACCGACGGAGCCGTCGCGCATGTACTCGGGCTGCCCGATCCCGAGCGCGGACAGCTGGTCGCCGCGGTCGTCGCGTTGGAGGACGGCGCCGCGTTCGACGAAGCCGCGGTACGCGAGCACCTGGCGGCCGAGCTGTCCTCCTACAAGATCCCGAAACGGTTTGCCGCCGTGCCGCGTTCCGAGATTCCGGTGCTGTCCAGCGGCAAGGTCGATCTCGCCGCGCTGCAGACGATGTTCGATGTCTGACACCATCGACGAGTTGGTCAGGGTCCGCGCGGAACAGCACGGCGACAAGCCAATGGTCATCGATACCGAGTCGCGGATCAGCTACGCCGAGCTCGACGAAACTACCCGCGCGATCGCCGCCGCGTTCGTCGACGCCGGCGTCGGCAAGGGCACCCGTGTCGGGCTGATCATGCCCAACCGCGTGCAGTGGGTGCAGATCGCGGTGGCGCTGACGCGCATCGGGGCTGTGCTGGTCCCGATGAGCACCCTGCTGCAACCTCCGGAGCTGATATCCCAGTTGCGGGTTGCCTCCGTCCAGATCTTGATCGCGGTCGAGGAGTTCCGCGGCCATCGCTATCTTGATGATCTGGCCGGCGTGGTGGATACCCCGGAACTTCCTGCGCTGCAGACGCTTTGGACACCCGATCAGTTGACAACCGGCGGGCGCAACATCGACGCCATCACGGCGGCTGTCACGCCGAGCGACACGTTGGTCATCATGTTCACGTCGGGCAGCAGCGGAGCGCCCAAGGGAGTGATCCACTCTCATGGCAATGCTGTGGCTGCGGTGCGTTCCGGCCTCGCCGCGCGTTGCATCGACGCCGACACGCGGCTGTACCTGCCGATGCCGTTCTTCTGGGTCGGCGGCTTCGGCAGCGGCGTGCTGTCCGCGCTGCTGGCCGGCGCGACCCTCATCACCGAGGAGATCCCCCGCCCGGAGACGACACTGCGCCTACTGGAACGTGAGCGGGTCACGCTGTTTCGCGGCTGGCCCGACCAAGCCGAGGCGCTGGCACGCCAATCCGCCTCTGTCGGAGCGGATTTGTCCGCGCTGCAGCCCGGGAGTCTGGAGGCGCTGCTGCCACCCGAGCGGCGTGCAGCGCCTGGCGCGCGGGCGAAGTTGTTCGGGATGACCGAATCGTTCGGGCCCTACTGCGGCTATCCCGCCGACACCGATATGCCGCGCTCTGCGTGGGGCAGCTGCGGCAAGCCGTTCGACGGCATGGACGTGCGGATCGTCGACGCCGACACCGGCCAACCCGTCCCGGCCGGCACCATCGGCATGATCCAAATCCGAGGCCCGCACACGCTGCGGGGCATATGCCGGCGCGGCCGCGAAGACCTTTTCACCCCCGACGGCTACTACCCCACCGGAGACCTCGGCCGCCTTGACGCCGACGGGTTCCTGTTCTACCACGGCCGCTCCGACGACATGTTCAAAGTCAGCGGCGCGACCGTCTATCCCAGCGAGGTGGAGCAGGCGCTGCGGGCCATCGACGGTGTGGAGAACGCGTTCGTCACCGAGGTCTCCGGCGCTGTCGGCGCCGTCGTGATATCCGACGCCTCGGTCGACGAGCTCCGCGCGACCGCCCGAAAACGACTGAGCTCGTTTAAAGTTCCGACGGTGTGGCTTCGTGTCGATTCCGACGAGGACATTCCGCGTGGCACGACCGGCAAGGTCGACGTGCGTTCACTGCGCATGATGTTGCGTGAGCAGACGTAAAGGCCTCGCACCTAGCTGACCACGCCGCGTTTCGTGAGGTGTTTGATGAGCGGCGCCGCGCCTGCTGCAAGATGTTCGGCCATCTCTGTGCGGGCCAGGTTTTCGTCGTGTTGCTCCAGTGCGGCCAGCAGCCGTCGATGGTGTTTCATCGACTTCTCCGGCCAGCCTTCAATCGTCGGAAACACCGATTCCGGTGCGTAGCGGGTGATCTGCGACATCAGCTGAGCGAGCTTGGGTGAGTCGGCGGCGACATTGATCGCCCTGTGAAACTCGTGATTGAGCCGCACCGCGCGCTCGTCGTCGTCGCTCGCGTACGCGTCTTCCAGTTCGGTTTGGATCTTCTCGAGCTCCCGCAACTGCTCCTGGCTGATGTTCGCCGCCGCCCGCGCCGCGAGTTCACCACCGATGTGGGCCTGCACATTCGACACGTCCGTGAGGTCGCGGCCGGTCACTGGAACGACCACGAAGCCGCGCCGCGGCTGCTGCGAGAGCAGTCCTTCTGCGCTCAGTACGAACAGTGCCTCCCGAACCGGTGTGACACTCACTCCGAGGTCGGCCGCCAACTGGTCCAGGCGGATGTACTGCCCAGCGGTGTAGGTGCCGTCGAAGATCCGCTTCCGGACGTACCGGGCGACGTCATCGGCCAGCTGCGGCCGGAACGCGAAATCGGGTGCGGTCATGGTCAGATCCGGTAGTCGGCGAGCAGGCGCTTGCTGATGATGTTCTTCTGGATCTCGCTGGTGCCCTCGCCGATGAGCAGGAACGGCGCGTCGCGCATCAGCCGCTCGATCTCGTATTCCTTCGAGTAGCCGTACCCGCCGTGAATCCGGAAGCTCTGCTGGGTCACCTCCGAACAGAACTCACTCGCCAGGTATTTGGCCATTCCGGCCGCGACGTCGTTGCGTTCGCCGGAATCTTTCAGCCGGGCCGCGTTGACCATCATCAGGTGCGCGGCCTCGACTTTGGTTGCCATTTCGGCTAATTGGAAAGCGATCGCCTGATGTTCGGCGATCGGCTTGCCGAAGGTCTGACGCTGCTGGGCGTAACGGACGGCCAGTTCGAACGCGCGGATACCCACGCCGCATGCCCTGGCCGACACGTTGACTCGTCCGACCTCGATACCGTCCATCATCTGGAAGAAGCCCTGCCCGGGCACTTCACCCAGGATGTCCTCGGCGCGGGCGACATAGCCGTCGAATATCAGCTCTGTGGTGTCGATGCCCTTGTATCCGAGCTTGTCGATCTTGCCCGGAATGGTCAGCCCCGGCACGACTTCGCCGAAGCCGACCGGCTTTTCGACCAGGAATGCGGTGAGATTGCGGTGCGGCTTGTCGGCGCCCTCGTCGGTGCGCACCAACACCGCCACCAACGTCGAACTTCCACCGTTGGTCAGCCACATCTTCTGACCGTCGATGGTGTACGTCCCGTCGGCGTTGCGCTTGGCCCGAGTGCGGATAGCCGCGACGTCGGAGCCTAGCTCGGGTTCTGACATCGAGAACGCGCCGCGCGTCTCGCCGGTCGCCATCCGCGGCAGGTAGTTCTGCTTCTGTGCGTCGGTACCGTGCTGACGCAGCATGTAGGCGACGATGAAGTGGGTGTTCAGCACCCCGGATACGCTCATCCATCCCCGCGCGAGCTCCTCGACACACAACGCGTACGTCAGCAGCGACTCCCCCAGGCCGCCATAAGATTCCGGGATCATCAGCCCGAAAAGGCCCATGTCTTTCATCGCGTCGACGATGGCCTGAGGGTAGGTGTCACCGTGCTCGAGTTCCTGCGCGTTCGGGATGACTTCTTTGTCGACGAATTGGCGTACCGTGGCAACGATTTCGGTTTGAAACTCGGTGAGCCCCAGCGTTTGGGCCAGTTTGGTCATGCGCCGATCCTTTCGAAAACGGCGGCAAGGCCCTGCCCGCCCCCGATGCACATGGTTTCCAGTCCGTAGCGCGCGCCTCGGCGGTTCAGTTCGCGTGCCAGCGTGGCGAGCATCCGTCCACCCGTTGCGCCGACCGGGTGGCCGAGCGAGATCCCCGAACCGTGCACGTTCGATCGTTCGAGATCGGAAGCGGTGAAATCCCATTCCCGCATGACCGCCAGAGCCTGTGCGGCGAACGCTTCGTTCAGTTCGATCAAGTCGATATCCGACAGCGTCAACCCCGCTTTCCGAAGCGCCACCTCCGTCGCCGGCACCGGGCCGATGCCCATGACGTTGGGTGCCACGCCGGCCGACCCCCACGAGACCAGCCGGACCAGCGGGGTCAGGCCGAGTTCGTTTGCCTTGTCCTGCGTGGTCACGACGCACATCGACGCGGCATCGTTCTGCCCGCTGGAATTTCCGGCGGTGACCGTCGCCTCTGGATCATCGGCAAGGAGAACGGGTTTCAGCTTGCTCAACGTCTCGACCGATGTGTCGGCCCGTGGGTGCTCGTCGGTGTCGATGAGCTCTTCGCCCTGACGGGTGCGTACTGCGACCGGGATGATCTCCTCGGCGAGGATGCCGTCCTTCTGCGCGGCGACGGCGCGTTGATGCGACGTGACGGCGAGTTCGTCCTGCTCCAACCGCGAGATTCCATACTGACGGCGAAGGTTCTCCGCCGTCTCCAGCATCCCCCCGGGTACGGGATAGTGACGGCCCCCTGCGGTGGTCCGGCCACGGGCGAGTCCGTCGTGCACCTTCACCCCGCTGCGGGCACCGCCCCAGCGCATGTCCGTGGAGTAGAAGGCGACATTGCTCATGCTCTCCGCACCGCCCGCGATGACAATGTCGTTGTCCCCGTTGGCAACCTGCAGGCATGCCTGGATAACCGCCTGCAGGCCCGAGCCGCAGCGGCGGTCGACCTGCATGCCGGGCACCGTCACCGGCAACCCGGCGTCCAGTGCCACCACGCGTCCGATCGCAGGCGCCTCGCTACTGGGATAGCAGTGACCCAGGATCACGTCTTGCACTGCGGCAGGGTCGATTCCGGTGCGCTCGAGCAACCCCTTGAGTGCCGCGACGCCTAGGTCTACGGCAGTCAGGGATTTGAACATTCCGCCGTAGCGGCCGATCGGCGTGCGAACCGGTTCGCAGATAACGGCTTCACGCATCAGATGTGCCTCCCGCCGGTGACCTCGAGGACGGTGCCGGTCATGTACGACGACAAATCGCTGGCAAGGAACAACGCGACCTTGGCCACCTCGGCGGGCTCGCCCGCCCGGCCCATCGGTACCTCGGCCAGCTTCTGGTCCCAAATATGTTGGGGCATAGCTTCAGTCATTGCTGATCTGATCAATCCGGGTTGGATCGCATTGACCCGCACGCCGAGGTGCGCGAGTTCCTTGGCGGCGGCCTTCGTCAAGCCGACGATGCCGGCCTTGGCCGCCGAATAGTTCGTCTGGCCAACGAGGCCCACCTTGCCCGAGATCGACGACATGTTCACGATCGCGCCGCGCTTGTTCTCACGCATGATCGCCGCGGCCGCCTTCGTGCCGTTCCATGTGCCCTTCAGGTGCACGGCGATGACCTGGTCGAACTGCTCCTCGGTCATCTTCCGCATCGTCGCGTCGCGCGTGATGCCGGCGTTGTTCACCATGATGTCCAGGCCGCCGAACCGCTCCACCGCCGCCCCGACCAAGGCCTCGACCTCGTCGGCCTTGGTCACATCGCACCGCACTGCCAAGGCGACATCCTGTCCGCCCAGCTGCTTGGCCGCGGCTTCGGTCGCGCCGAGGTCCAGATCGCCCAGCACCACCCGCGCGCCCTCGGCGATGAACCGCTCCGCGATCGCGAACCCCAGCCCCTGTGCACCGCCGGTGACGACCGCGGTTTGACCGGACAACAACGACACCTGATCACCCCTCTTCGCTGGTCGGAGCCGGGTAAGGGCCCCGTCGGTCCAACATCATATTTCATATATGATTTCTCGAGCCATGCGACCCGACTCATCGAAGAGGAACGCGATGACCACCGAAGTCAGCGACGAAGACTTCCAAGAGATCCTCGGCCAGACTCGTCAGTTCGTCCGCACTGCTGTCGTTCCCCGCGAGCAGGAAATCTTGGCCGAAGATCGAGTACCCGACGACCTGCGCGAGCAGACGAAGAAGATGGGCCTGTTCGGCTACGCGATCCCCCAGCAGTGGGGTGGCCTCGGCCTGAACCTCGTTCAAGACGTCGAGTTGGCGATGGAGCTTGGCTACACGTCCCTGGCACTGCGGTCGATGTTCGGGACCAACAACGGCATAGCCGGACAGGTGCTGGTCGGGTTCGGCACCGACGAGCAGAAGGCGCGTTGGCTCGAGCCCATGGCGACCGGCGACGTGGTCGCCTCGTTCGCGCTGACCGAGCCTGGCGCGGGATCGAACCCGTCGGGGTTGCGCACGAAAGCCGTTCGTGACGCCGGCGATTGGATCATCAACGGGCAGAAGCGATTCATCACCAACGCCCCGGTCGCCGATCTGTTCATCGTCTTCGCGCGCACTCGTGCCGCCGATGAGAACGGCTCGGGCATCGCGGTTTTCCTCGTGCCTGCCGACACGGCGGGCGTCGCGGTCGGCGTCAAGGACGCGAAAATGGGCCAGGAAGGCGCCTGGACCTCCGACGTCACCTTCGACGACGTTCGCGTTCCCGACTCGGCCTTGATCGGGGGTAACGAGGACATCGGATACCGGGCGGCGATGATCTCGTTGGCGCGCGGCCGCGTCCACATCGCCGCGCTGGCCGTCGGCACCGCCCAGCGTGCACTGGACGAATCCGTCGCATACGCCGCCACCGCGACACAGGGCGGCACCCCGATCGGGAATTTCCAACTGGTGCAGGCGATGCTCGCCGATCAGCAGACCGGTGTACTCGCAGGACGCGCGCTGGTGCGCGATGCCGCCCGGTTGTGGGTCAGCGGCGAGGACCGCAGGATCGCGCCGTCGGCCGCCAAGCTGTACTGCACCGAAATGGTCGGCAAGGTGGCCGATCTCGCGGTGCAGATCCACGGTGGCAGCGGATATATGCGCGAAGTGCCTGTCGAGCGGATCTACCGAGATGTCCGGCTCCTGCGACTCTACGAGGGCACCAGCGAGATCCAGCGACTCATCATCGGATCGAATCTTGTTAAGGCGGCGCAGAAATGAGCGGACGCCTCACAGGCAAGGTCGCTTTCATCACCGGTGCGGCGCGGGGCCAGGGCCGTGCACATGCCGTGCGGATGGCCACGGAGGGCGCCGACATCATCGCGATCGACATCGCGGGCAAGTTACCGCCTTGCGTTCCATACGATTCCGCGACACCTGACGACCTCGCCGAGACCGTGAACCTGGTCGAGGCCACCGGACAGAAGATCCTCACCTCCGTCGTCGACGTCCGCGATGGCGAGGCCCTGAACAAGGCGGTGGACGACGGCGTCGCCGTACTGGGGCGGCTCGACATCATCGTCGCCAACGCGGGCGTGTCTGCTCCCCAGACCTGGGACGCCATCACCCCGGAGGACTTCCGGGATGTCATGGACATCAACGTGACCGGCACCTGGAACACGGTGATGGCGGGCGCACAGAAGATCATCGACGGCGGCCGCGGCGGGTCGATCATTCTGATCAGCTCCGCCGCCGGGATCAAGATGCAGCCGTTCATGGTCCACTACACCGCGAGCAAGCACGCGGTCACCGGCATGGCGCGGGCGTTCGCCGCCGAGCTCGGCAGGCATTCGATCCGCGTCAACAGCGTGCACCCCGGAGCGGTCAACACGCTGATGGGCAGTGGCGACATGATCGGTTCGCTTGGCCGGGCGATCGAGACCTATCCGCAGCTGGCGCAAATGATCACGCCGTTCCTTCCGACCTGGGCGGCCGAGCCGGAAGACATCGCCGACACGGTGTGCTGGCTCGCCAGCGAGGAATCGAAAAACGTTACGGCTGCGGCGATTTCGGTCGATCAGGGCATGACGCAGTACTGACGAGCAGACGCACAATGTCCCGACACCCCGATGAAATGGCGCACTTTGCGTCTGCTCGCGCAGAGAAGTCTCAGCCGATGAAGCGGACGATCGACTCCGCCACGGCGGCGGGCTTGTCCGAACCCTCGATCTCGACCGTGACCGTCACGGCCGCCTGTACCGCGCCGTCAAGCTGATCGACCTTGGCGATCTCGGCGCGTGCCCGGATCTTGGCGCCCACCCGCACCGGGGTGATGAACCGGACTTTGTTGTAGCCGTAGTTGATCGCCATCGCGATGTTGTCGACGGTGTAGAGCTGGTGCGTGAAGTGCGGCAGTAGCGACAGCGTCAACAGGCCGTGCGCGATCGTTCCACCGAACGGCCCGTTGGCCGCGCGTTCCTGATCGACGTGAATCCACTGATGGTCGTCGGTGGCGTCGGCGAACAGGTTGACGCGGTCCTGCGTGACCTCTAACCAGTCGGTGGGGCCGAGCTGGCTGCCTTGCGCTGCGACGAACTCATCCAGCCCGTTGAACTTCTTCACCACGTCTCTCCTTAACCGCCCTAGAACACGATCGTCTGGTTCCCGAATCGGATGATGCGGTCCTCACAGTGCCACAGCACCGCTCGGGAGAGAACAAGGCGTTCGACGTCGGCGCCCAGCCGCGCGAGGTCGTCCACGCTGTGGCGGTGATCGACGCGCACGACATCCTGTTCGATGATCGGCCCCTCGTCGAGATCCTCGGTCACGTAGTGGGCCGTCGCACCGACAAGCTTCACACCGCGCTCCTTGGCCCGCCGGTACGGCGCCGCGCCGATGAAGGCGGGCAGGAACGAGTGATGGATGTTGATCAACGGACACCCCAGCTCTGCCAGAAATCGCGGGGTGAGGATCTGCATATAGCGGGCGAGCACCACCAGGTCGACGTTTCCTCGCAGCAAGTCGAGCTGGCGCTGTTCTGCTTCGGCCCTGATGTCCTTGGTCGCCGGCACATGAAGGAACGGCACGCTGAACGCGCGGACCTGATCTGCGAGGTCAGGATGGTTTGAGATCACCATGACCACCGACATGTCCAGCTCACCGCGTCGATTGCGCCACAAAAGATCGAGCAGGCAGTGGTCCTCCTTGGAGGCCATGATCGCGACGCGCTTGGGTTTGGAGGCCTCGGTCAGCCGAAAGTCCATATCGAACTGGGAGGCCACCCGAGCGGAGAAATCGCGCTCGAGGTCGTCGCGGGCCGCGGTCAGCCCCGGTAGGTGGAAGATGGTGCGCTGCATGAAGGTGCCGCCGGACTGCTCCGTCGAGTGCTGATCCAACGAGACGATGTTTGCGCCCGCGGCCGCGAGAAAACCGCTGACTGCGGCGACCAGTCCGGGTCGGTCCGCGCAACGCAGCAACAGCCGGCCAATATCTTTGGTTCGCAATCCCCGCATTCCCGCCCCGGGAAATTCCTCCTCCACCCGCTTCAGGGTGTCACTCGCTGGTCATGCCGGGCGGCAAATCGCTACTTGTGACGTGACCCGGGCAGATGCCCGCCTGCATCGCACATGAGCGCCAAAACCACCCCGTCGGACACCTCGGGCGGGCAATCCGACTTAACCACGCGGCCATCCACACCGGTGAGCCCACGGTGTCAAGGTCGACGCCCAACCGAATTATGGAAACTCATCGAAGCGATAGCGAAACAAAGCCCAAAATCTGTACACCGGCGCCAGGCAATTTGCGACAGTAGCGCCAAGTTCGCCGATCAGATAAAATAGCGGCGTTAACCAGTAATTACTCGCGCTCACACGGTTGCCGTAACGCATTTGGAGAAGTCATACCCAATGCATCATTCGTGCGCCAATAACTGTTTTCGAGACAAGATCGCGCTGCTAGCTAGAAACTGAGTGACCTGTGACGAGATACTGATCGTTGCGTATTCGCATACCGGCCGGATGCGGATACCCGGCAGTCGCCGTGACAGATCGGTTCGCCGGCTGCCCGAAAGATGGGACACCCATGACCGCTCCTCACCTGGACGCCACAATCTCCTCCGATCTCCGCCTTGCTGGAAACGCCAGCTTCTGGGAACCGGAGGCCGAATGCACGGTTGTGATGTCACAGCCCTTGGTCAACCGCGATCTGTGGCATGAGTTTCTGCGCGGCGCCGATCGCAGTTACCGCAGGCACGGCGTGGAACGTGTGCTCGATATCGCCGCCATCCGAGACGGCGAGGATACGAGCCTTTTCTGGGCGATCGTCGACACCTCCGGGCGAGTCGTGGGCGGCCTTCGGGCCAAGGGGCCACTGAACTGTGCAGATGAATCGCATGCCGTCATCGAATGGGCCGGGCAACCGGGCCTGTTGCGGGTACGCAGGATGATCACCGACCGATTGCCTTTCGGAGTCATCGAAATGAAATCGGCGTGGGTCGCCGATGACGTCGAGCGCAAACACTCGCTGACCAATATCCTCGCCCGTCTGCCACTCCATTCCACGGCAGTCTTGGGCACGCAATTCGCGGTGGCCACGGCGGCATCGCATGTGATCGCACGTTGGGTCGCCTCGGGCGGTGTGGTGGCGTCGCGGATCCCTGCGACTGCGTATCCGGATGACCGTTACCGCACAAAGGTCATGTGGTGGGACCGCCACACGTACGCGAATTCCGCTGAGCCAAAGCAGGCTTCAAAGACCGTTGTGGAGATCATGGCGTTGAACCAGCAATTGGATGAACTTTACGAAGTTGCCACACCGCAAGCGAGCCCCGTGTGAGTTCCGTGCCATCGATGGTGATGACCGCTGTTCTTGTATGCCCACGACGACGATCTCCGTGAGGCTTCCCCTGAAGATCGACAAGGGGTTCGTGCGCGGATTGGGTTCCAACCCCGGCGATCTCGCGGGTGTTGTGATGGAAGCGCTACTGCCCAGAGGCGGGTCCCCGTCGAGTTTTCCTCAGCGCCACGTCTGTAGCTGAGCCCGGCCGTCATGCAGGTTGGTGTGCAGCGCGCGGGTCACGGGCCGGCAAGTCGAGGCACCGTGCGCAAGTGGTTCAGGGGTGAGCAACTCGAGGCGGCCGAACCGGCTGCCCGTCCGGCCGACCAGGCATACCCGCAGCGGACCCTCGCCCACCGCCAGCTGCTGGCGCGCTGGCGCTTCGTTCTGCAGGCCGTCGGAAACGACCTGGACCCCGTGCCGGGCTCGAATTGCCAGTGGCCCCTCAGGTGTGATGAACACTGCGCCGACCACATCGCCCTCCTCGAACACGATGCGCTCGAGCGAGCAGTTCTGGTGCGACTCGATCCACCGATCACGGGCCTGCGCGACCAGCCAATCGAATACCGAGCCCCCGACGTCATCGGGGTCCGGCGTCATGCAACCGATTTCGGCGACTTCGATCGTGTCACCCTCCTGGGTGCAAAACGGGGTCGACTGCCACTCAGAGGCGCGGGTGTACAGATACCCGGACGGCGAGGCAAGGCACCGTGCGGTCCAATCCCGCAGCCGGGCACCAACAAACGGAGGGATGGCGCGACGAGGGTCGACCGGTGTCAGATCGTCCACCGCCCTGATCGGAACCTCGACATCGGACATGGATCGTCTCAGCGGACCGAGATCCGACGACAACGCCGCGAAGTACTCGTTGGTCTCCGCATCCTGCACGTCGATATCGAGCCACGGGATCAAGCGGTCTACCCGCGAGCGCACCGCGATTCGACTCGAGATGAAGTCGTCGTCGCCGTGCGGGCTCGCGACGAACACCTCGCCATCCATGTCGACCGCAGAGATGGCGCTGGCGAGACCGGCAAGGCCGGAGCCGGTACAGACCACATCGACTTCGTCGTCCCAATTCACTCGTTAACTACCCTGATATTGCTGTTGACGGCAGTGCCGACGCCGACCGGAGCGATGACGAGCACGTCTCCGTTGCCACAGCCCGCGCTGGGTTTCGAAGGGGTTTGCCAGTGCGAGCTATGGCAACGGCCTGAAAATACCATTCGCAATTAGTTGACGATTGCATACCCGGTCGGAACGCGGCATAGCTGACCCCATAAAAAGGAAATGCGGCCCATCCAGCCCGCACCGAACCGGAAGTCATCATATCGACGAGTTTACATACTATTTCGCTGTTACGCTCCGTGGCAGATGACTTAAGGTATTTCTCGCCGCTTTGCTCCTAGCGGTCCCTCATTCCATCGAGGACGGGAGTTGAGATGTTTGCCGCTCGCCGATCGGGTGCCCGTAGTTTGCGCCTGCCATCCGCGGCCGACGGGTGAAAGAATCGGTAATTGATTAATTTCGGGATTCCGCGTTTATCCGCCGGCAGGCGCTACTGTCCAGACTTCGAGGCCGTGCTGTGACCGAACACCTCGACAGACGAGCGGACGCCACGCGGCTACAGATTCTTCGCGCGGCGTCGCGTCAGTTCGCGCGCAAGTCGTACAACTTGGTCAGCCTCGACGACATCCTGGCCGATGCGGACGTCACCAAGGGCGCGATGTACTTCCATTTTCGGTCGAAGCACGCTCTGGCGTCGGCAATCATCGAGTACCGCGCCGAGCTGGGGCGTGCGGCAGTCGACGAACTGCTGGCCCACAAGCTCTCCGGCCTCGAGACCCTGATCGACATCTCGTTCCTCATCGCGATCGATGACATCGGCGACGAGTCGGCCCGTGCGGGCCTGAATCTGCTGGAATCCATTGGACGAACCGACAGCCTGCGAACGGACGTCCTCGAGCGATGGGTTGCGATGTTCACCGAGATCACCCGCAAGGCCGTCGAAGAGGGTGACATCGTCGAGGAGCCCGAGTCCGTCGCCAAACTGCTGGTGTCGATGTATCTGGGCCTGCGACAGACAACAAACCCCGCCGAGCCCGAGCGGTTTCTGCGCGACCTCCAGAAGGTATGGGCGATGGTCTTGCCCGGAATCACCAAACCGGACCGGATCGCCTATGTGACACAGTTCATCAAGCGACGCACTGCGATTGCGATCAAGAAGTCACGACCCCTTTGACTAAATCAATTATGATCCCGGTCCAGGCCGTCACCACCCGGTAGGCCCGACGGAACTTCCGGAGGTAATCGGACGATGGTGCGCCAGGCCCGATCCGAGGCCACCCGCAGAAAGATCATCACGTCTGCGGTCGAGCTGTTCAACGAGATCGGTTACCCTGCTGCCGGATTGGGCGACATCATCGAGCGCGCCGAGATGACCAAGGGTGCGCTTTACTACCACTTCGATTCGAAGGAAGCACTCGCAACCGCGATCATCGAAGAAGGCAGCGCCAATTTGTGGAACGCCTTCCAGGGCATCGCCCAATCACCCGCACCGACGCTCGAAAGCATCATTCATGGCGTATTCGTCGTCGCCGACCTGCTCAGTACCGACAAGGTCGCCCGCAGCGGAACACACCTCTTGCGGGCGTTTGGTGAATTCAACGATGCCGCCGCCCGCACCTACGCCGGCTGGGTGGCCGAGATGACGGCGTGCACAGCACAGGCCATCGCCGAGGGCGACCTTCGCGCTGATCTCGATCCACACGCCGTCGGTGAAACGATCGTCGCGTCGATGTTGGGGGCTGAACTGTTGTCGAACGCGACAGCCTCTGGAGCCGACGTCCTCGAACGGGTCGCTCGCACGTGGACGGTCCTGCTGCCGGCCATCGTCCGTGCCGAATCGTTGCCCTACTTCCGTGAATTCTTGGCGCGCGAGTCACTGCGACACTCGACCCTGCCGCCGGCATCAGACTTCGTCGACCCATAACTGTTCGGTCAGATCCAGGAATGTCGCCAGGGCCACCGGATCATCGCCTCGCAACAAAGCGGACTTGCTCATCCTGGCGCGGACGATCGAACTGTCCTCGTGTACCAACTCCACGATCAGGTCGGCGTGCGCCCGCACAGCGGACACCGCGGACTCGTCGGTGGGCATGGTGTGGAAGATCTCCCCGAACTGGAGCGCCTTGACCGCCTCTGGTGTGCGGCCGACCATTTCGGCGAACGCAGTGTTGGCGAACAGGATCGTGCCGTCTTCGGCGATGGCCAGCACGGGGACGGGAAGGCGTTCTAGCACCACGAGTGCGGGCAGGTCTGCGAGCAGGTCCATTGGGGATTTTCCGTCTTGGCCGTCCCGTCGCCGCTCCACGCTCCCGATTATGCCGCTGCGCGGCGGGGCGTCATCCGGCAGCTGAGACCTGCCGCCGCCCACTTAACTAACTAGGTTTACTCTGTCTGCAGCGTGCTCCGCAGACGGAGGGATTAGCGATGGACCTGGCGTGGTCGCCGGCAGACTTGGCGTTTCGCGATGAGGTGCGGGCGTTTTTCGAAGCGAAGCTGACACCGGAGCTGCGGCAGGCCGGCCGCCTGATGACGAGCGTCTATGCCGACCACGACGCGAGCGTCGAGTGGCAGCGGATACTGCACGAACGCGGATGGGCGGCGCCGGCGTGGCCGGTGCAGTACGGCGGCTGCGATTGGAGCCTGACACAGCACTACATCTTCAGCCGCGAGTCGCAGCTGGCCGGTGCCCCGTCGTTGTCACCGATGGGAATCCGGATGGTCGCCCACGCGATCATCGCGTTCGGCACGGAGGCCCAGAAGGCGTACTTCCTGCCACGGATCCTCACCGGCGAGGTGTTCTTCTGCCAGGGCTACTCCGAACCCGAAGCAGGCTCGGATCTGGCGGCGCTGTCGATGGCGGCGGTCGACGATGGCGACGACCTGGTGTGCACCGGAAGCAAGATCTGGACAACGCACGCCCGCGAGGCGAACTGGATGTTCGGCCTCGTGCGCACGTCACGCACCCAGAAGAAGCAACAGGGCATCACGTTCGTGCTGATCGACATGACAACACCCGGCATCCAGATCCGGCCGCTGGTAATGACGTCCGGTGAGGAAATCCAGAACCAGGTCTTCTTCGACGAGGTGCGGGTGCCGAAGTCGAACGTGCTCGGCGAGATCGACGACGGCTGGACCGTCGCGAAATACCTCCTGGAATTCGAGCGCGGCGGAGGCGCGGCATCACCGGCACTGCAGGTGATGGCCGAAGAGATCGCAGCGGCGGCAGCAGACCAGCCGGCACCCGGCGGCGGTCGACTGCTTGACGATCCGGCGTTTGCACGCAAGCTCGCCGACGCCCGTATCCGCACGGAGGTGCTGGAGATTCTCGAATACCGCGTCCTTGCCACCGTCGCCGAGGGCGGTCATCCGGGCGCGGCGTCGTCAATGCTCAAGGTGTTGGCCACCGAATTGAGCCAAGCGCTAACGGAATTGGCGATGGAAGCGGCAGGCCCACGTGGACGGGTGTATCAACCGCACGCGACACGCCCCGGTGGCCCGGTGTCGGAGTTCGAACCGCCCGCGGACGGGTATGTCAGCGGCGAGCCGTGGCAGGCCGTCGCACCGTTGCGCTATTTCAACGATCGAGCCGGCTCAATCTATGCCGGCAGCAACGAGATTCAGCGGAACATTCTCGCGAAGGCGGCATTGGGGCTGTAGATGGATTTCAATCTGAGCAAGGAACAGGAACTGCTGCGCGACGGGCTGAACAAGTTTCTGTCGACACGCTACGACCTGGAGAAGAGCCGCGCCGCTGCAAAGACGGGGGCTGGTTGGCAACCCGATATCTGGCGAGGGTTCGCCGAGGAACTCGGGATCTTGGGCGCTGCACTGCCCGAAGAAGTGGGCGGAATTGGCGGCGGCGCAACCGAAGTGATGATAATCGCGGAAGCGCTGGGGCATGCACTGGTGATCGAACCGTATGTGGATACCGTCGTCGTGGCTGGCGGCCTGCTGCGGCGAGCCGGCGAAACGGCATTGCTGTCGAAGATCACCGAGGGAACAGCGGTTGTGACATTGGCAGCGGCTGAAGCCGACTCGGGCGAGCACTGGCACGACGTGTCGACCGTGGCCGAACGCGACGGTGAAAGCTGGGTGTTGCGCGGGTCGAAGATCGTGGTCATGAATGCGCCGCTGGCAACGCATCTTCTGGTCACAGCGCGTACGAGTGGCGGGCTCTCACTGTTTCTGGTCGACGCCGACTGGTCGGCGATCGAGGCGCACCACTACAGGACCGTCGACGACCGCCGCGCCGGCGACCTTGTATTCGATGGTGTGCGTGGCGTGCTGCTCGGCGAGGAGGGGCAGGCGTGGCCGTCTCTGGCCGAAGCGCGCGACGAAGGTGCCGTGGCGGTTTGTTCGGAGGCGGTGGGCGCGATGCGAAAAGTGTTGGCGGACACGGTCGAATATTGCAAACAGCGTCAGCAATTCGGCCAGCCGATCGGCAGCTTCCAGGTTTTGCAGCATCGGATGGTCGACATGTACATGGAGGTCGAGCAGGCGGTAGCGGCGGTGTACCTGGCGGTGCTCAACCTCGATGCCGCCCCGGACGTGCGCGCCAGGGCGGTATCCGCCGCGAAGGCGACGGTCGGTCGCGCCGCGCGGTTCGTCGGCCAGCAGGCGGTGCAGCTGCACGGCGGGATGGGCATGACCGAGGAACTGGCGATCGGCCATTACTTCAAGCGGCTCACCGCTCTTCAGTACGAGTTCGGGTCGACGGATTTCCACGTTGCGCGCTACGCGTCGCTGACCCGGACCTAGCGCAGCGCGCAGAAGGACTCATGGACGGCGGGTCGGCCCCTGGATTTCGCGAGATTGCACTTATTGCGCACTCCACTCGCACTTTCTCGCAACAACTGCAATCTCGCGACCGCGGATCGTCCGATGCGGAGTCCTGACGAATCTCGGCGCTAGCGAACCGCCATCGCCACACCGTCGGTGACGACAAGCAGTTCCTCGTAGGTCAGCGGCATTACCGAATCCGGTGTGCCGGCCGCGGTCCAGACGAGCGGATACTGCGCGAGCGTCTCGTCGACGACCGTGCGCAACCGGCTCGGGTGACCGGTTGGCGCGACTCCGCCGATCACTTGACCGGTGGCGTCGCGGACGAAACGCGGGCTTGCCTTGCTGATCGCCGCGGCGCCGAGCACACGGGACAGGACATCGGTGTCCACGCGATGCGCACCGCTGGACATCACCAGTAACGGCTCGCCATCGCAGTCGAACACCAGACTGTTGGCGATCGCGCCGACCTCGCAGCCGAGTTGTTCGGCGGCGGCGACCGCGGTCTTGGCGTCGGCATCGAGGATCTTGAGCTTCGGCTCGATGCCGGCAGCAGCGACCGCGTCCGCCACACGGGAATTTCGGTTGTCCACGTTTGTAGGGTATGGATGTGAGCTCACGTGGATGGATCCTGTTCCTCGCGATGAGCATCATCTGGGGTATCCCCTACCTCATGATCAAGGTCGCGGTCGAGGGTGTGTCGGTGCCGGTGCTGGTCCTCGCGCGGACCGCGGTCGGCGCGGCAGTGCTGTTGCCGCTCGCGTTCTCCCGCCAGACGTTAACGATCGTCCGTAACCATTGGAGGGCGCTACTGGGCTTTGCGTTCTTCGAGATCATCGCCGCCTGGTGGCTGCTCTCGGACGCCGAGCGCCACCTGACCAGTTCCATGACCGGTCTGCTGATCGCGGCGGCGCCCATCGTCGCCGCGCTCCTTGACCGCCTAACCGGCGGCGAGCGGCTGGGTATCAAACGGATCCTTGGCCTGGCCGTAGGAATCTCCGGCGTGGCCGTGCTCGCAGGCCCGAACATCGGCGGAAGCACATGGCCGATCGTCGAAGTGCTTCTGGTGGCGATCTGTTACGCGATCGCGCCACTGATCGCCGCGCGGTATCTCGCCGATGTGCCGACACTGCCGATGACTGCGGTGTGCCTTGGCTTCGGGGCGCTCGTGTATTCGGCGCCTGCGGCCGCGACGTGGCCCAACGAAATGCCTTCCACCCGTGTGCTTTTGGCGCTGGGCGGGTTAGCCGTGATCTGCACTGCGTTGGCGTTCATCGTGTTCTTCGCGCTCATCCGTGAAATCGGTGCCGCACGCGCGCTCGTGTTCACCTACATCAACCCGGCAGTGGCGTTGACGGCCGGGGTGATCGTGCTGAACGAACCGTTGACGGCCTGGAACGTCGCCGCTTTGGTTCTCATCCTGGCCGGCTGCGTCCTTGCGACCCGTCTACCTACGGAACAGGCTCCCGATATCGCCTCGGAGCCGACGACGGTGGCGCCGCGCTGATGTCGAATCCTCTCCGTGAGCGCCGGCCGACCAGCCACGAACGCATGACGGGATTGCCATGGGATGCGTCGTACCGCGACGGTCGCGCGCCATGGGACATCGACGGGCCGCAGCCGGCAGTCGTGAGTTTGGCGTCGAAGGGCGGATTCACCGGTGCGGTGCTCGATGCGGGCTGCGGAGCCGGAGAGAACGCTTTGCACCTCGCCTCCCTGGGATTGTCGGTGCTCGGCGTTGACGTGGCTGAGACGGCGCTCGCCATCGCCCGAGAGAAGGCCGCCGACCGTGGGATCGACGTCGACTTCGACACGGCTGACGCATTTGAGCTGAAGCGTCTCGGACGCACATTCGACTCGGTGCTGGATTGCGGCCTGTTCCACACGTTCGACGGCGACGAACGACCGGAATACGTAGCGAGTCTGGCGTCGGTGACCGAGCGCGATGCAACCCTGTACGCGTTGTGTTTCAGTGACAACGGTCCCGATACCGGTCCGCACCCCGTCAGCGAGGAAGAGCTGAGGTCGGCGTTCAACCCGCGCAGTGGATGGAACATCGTCGCGATCGAATCGGAGAAGGTTCACACGCGTTACCACGACAACGGTGCACCGGCGTGGTTGGCGACTATGAAACGTGCTTGATTACTGCGTCGCCTGATCGAAGACGCGTGTGATCGTGCCGTTCTTGCGGTCGAAGAACCGGAGGTCGACTTGTTTCCAGCCCCCTAGGTCGCCGATGGTCCACAGGGCTGGCGGCGTTGGGAAGTCGGCGGCGAATTCCGCTGCCACCTCGGGCTGGACGGGCCGAAAGCCGGCTCTTGCCCACAGTCGCTGCGCCTCGGCCGTATAGAGGAAGTTCACCAATCGCGTTGCGACATCCGGGTGCGCGCTGCCGCTCACCGCCGCGACGAGATAGTCGGTCCTCAGCGTCTGGGGCGGCGTGACGTGCTCGACCGGTTTGCCTTGCCGTTCGAGATTGATGGCATTGGCCTCAGGGGTAATCAACACATCGCCACTGCCGCTGTTGAAGGCGTCGGTGGCCTCGCGGAGGGTTGTCGGGCCGAGCTTGACGTGTTCGAGCACCAAGCTGCGGACGTAGTCCATGCCTGCTTGCGGATCCTTGTTGCCGGCACTCATCGCGGCGTATCCGGCGAGCAAGGCCCATTTTCCGGAGCCGACCCGCGTTGGATTGGGACAGATCACCTCGATGCCCGGCTGGAGCAGATCATGCCAGTCGTGAATCCCTCGCGGATTGCCTTGGCGGACAACCAAAGTGATGACTGAACCGAAGGGGTTGCCCCTATCGGGGCCGGCATTCCAGTCAGGAGCGACCTTGTGGGCGGTCACCAGCTGGGTGACGCTCGGCTCGTCGGCGAAGTTGACCACGTCAGCCGGTTGGCCGTCCAACACCACCTTCGCCTGATCGCCAGACGCACCAAAGGAGGCCGCAACGGTGAACCCGGCGCCCTCCGGGGTCGCGGCGAACGCCGGGAGGACGCTGCTCCAACCGGGCTCGGTGGCGTTGAACGCCAACAAGTTCAACGTGTTCGCGGGTTGACCATCGCTGCGTCCCGCTTCGGCGGCTACGCCGCAGGCAGCAACTGTCGCGACAGTTGCGAAGATTGCGCTGATAGTCGCAGCGCGAAACCTATTGCCCCCGTTGTTCCCGCTCAATCTGCCCATAGATGAATCCATCTCTGAGACAAGCAATTTGCATGGCTGTCAAATAGTAACGTACCTTTCGGAATGTTGGCGTATGTTGGGGCCGAAGTGTCGTCGGGATTCAAATTTTGGCCGCGCCACCACCGGCCGTGAAAAAATAGCGAACCGTCTAGTCTCGCATTTGCGCGCTCCGACCAGGGAAATACTCCCAGGTCAGAAGGTATAGCGAAGATAGCTAAGTTACGGTATTGTCAATTTTGCCTCTTCAAGGAGGCCCAGGTCCCGGCCGTTACCCCCCGACGGCCGGGACCGCTCATTTGTAGGTCGATTACGCGTTCGCGCCGCCGCCGAAGTCATCACGGAGAAGTCGCCGCCGGTTCTGATACAGCGCTGCATCGGCTTGTGCATACAGTTCCGCGACGCTGGCGTTCAGCGGGTTCTGCGTGGCGGTGCCCACGCTGACCCTGGGCGTATTCGACTGAATGCTGCGGAGGAACTCTTCGACCACCTCGGGTCTTTCCCCGGCGATGCAGGCGGCGAACTCGTCGCCTCCTAACCGGGCCAAGACAGCGCCGCGAGGAACGGCTTGTCCCCAATGGTGTGCGTACTCCGTGATTCGACGGTCCCCGGCTTGATGCCCGTATGTGTCGTTGAGGTTCTTGAGGCCGTCGATGTCGAGGGCGACAACAGTGACGGGTTCCGCGGCCCCCCGGGACCGGGCAAGCAGATCGGCCGTCGCAATCTCCCAGCCCGCCCGATTGAGCAGGCCAGTCAAGGGGTCCGTGCATGCCGCGGTCAACATCGCACGCATTAGGAGCCCGAACGACTCAGCGGCTCCGACGATCGCCACGACGATGATGAGAAAGGTAATGAACCGCAAGTACGGCAACGGCGCGACGGCGACGGCGATAACGCAAGCAGCGATGAGACAGGCGATCATCACCCATGCTTGGCGGGGTGGGTGGAATGCCCGCAGGTACATCGCCAGGAACATCGGGCCGATCAAGCAGACGTACTCAGCGATCATCGTCACGTGAAACGCCATCACGATGGGGGTGGCCACAATCGCAATCACAGTGGCCAACATGACGCGATCCGGCTTCACGGCTAGGTACGCCAGCGCCAACGTGCCGAGAACGATGGCGATGATCCCTCCGGTCGGGTTGCCATAGGCGATGTCGGTGCGCACCGGAAACAGCGTGAATACAACCCCGTAGAGATAGAGAAACGTGGTAGCGCCCAGAAAGATCCGTAACAACCGGACTCGCTGCCTACCGGGAAGAAGATTGTTCGCACCGGCGAGCGAGCTGAGGCGATACATGACGGGAACCTGTCTGCGCCTGAATCGGTCGTCAACCGGAGGGTCGACGACCACATTATCGGGGCTACCCCACGAACTGGCGCCATTTCCCCTCGACAGGTAACCGATGACGCGAGGGCCACCAGATTTGCCGATCTACGCAGCGGCGAGCGTGTGAACGACCTGCAATGTGCCTCGAGCTGGGGTTTCTGTGCTATCGCGGGTGTGGTCAGGTGCCCGCATACCGCCCCACAAGAATCCCCCAAGAATCCCCCAAGGGCCGGATCGCAATCTTTTCGTGACCGGCCCGACAGGCCGAACTACGACGAAGGGAATGAGCACATGATCGGCCTGTATGCACTGAAGCCCTGGTACACCAGAAGGCTTACGCCGATTCTCAATGCCGCTGTGGCACGCAACGTGTCACCGGATGTTTTCACCGCCGCCGGCGTGGTGGCAGCAGGCGCGGCCGGCGTGACCGTCGCGCTGGGATGGTGGCCGCTGGCGGCACTGTTTCTCGCGCTGCGGCTGGCCGGCGCCAATCTTGACGGCGCGGTGGCCCGCGCCCGCGGAGTGAGCCGGCCGTGGGGATTCGTGGTCAACGAAATCGGCGACCGCACCTCCGATCTGCTGACTTTCGCCGGCCTGGCGGTTTTCGCCGCGCGCCAGCATGGCCCCGGTTTCCACTGGCTGTCCTGGCCGGTGATTCAGGTGCTGGCGGCCGCGCTCGCCGCGACGCTGCCCACGTTCGCATCCCTGGCCGCTGCCGCGGCCGGGGCGACACGGCGCAATGGCGGCCCGCTGGGCAAGACAGAGCGTTGCCTGTTCGTGGTGTTGGCCACGGCTTTTCCGGTGATCATGCCGGTCGTCTTGACGCAGCTGGTGAACGGTTCGATCCTCACCACTGTGCTGCGGCTGCGGGCCGCGCGCCGCGAGCTGGCGGAGAAGCGGGAGCAAGAGCTCGTCGACCCGATCGACCTCCCGACCCGCCCGATCTTGACGGCGGTGGCGGCATGAACGCGATCTCGTATGTGCTGCGGCACTGGATGTGGCGACTCGTCGCCAAGATCTCCGGCGGCCTCACTGTGACCGGGAAGTGGCGCACCGCCGGCGGCTGCATCGTCGTCGCCAACCACTCCTCTCATGCCGACACCGCGGTCCTGCTGGCCGCACTACCGCCCAAGGCCAAGCCAGTGTTCGGTGCGGCTGCCGACTACTGGTTCGACGTGCCCATCCGCCGGTTCATCGCCACCACAATTGCAGGCGTGCTGCCGGTGCGGCGGTCCGGTGGTGGATCGTTCGAGGCGCTGCTGGCTGCGGCCGGGCCGGCGCTCAAGGCCGGACGTACCGTGGTGCTCTATCCCGAGGGAACCCGCTCGACCGACGGGACCATCGGCGAATTCCGTTCCGGGGCAGTGCGATTGGCGCGTGAATGCGGCGTGCCGATCGTGCCGGTCGCGCTGACGGGCACCGCCGACGTGCTGCCGAAGGGCGGAAACTGGTCTCCGGCCCCCATGCAGGTCCGAATCGGCGAACCCATCGATCCGAGTATTGCCTCGACGGCGGAACTGCGGGCGCAGGTGCTGGCACTGCGGGAGGGCCTGCAGCCAGAAGTCGTCAACCGGTACGCGCTGGCTGCGTGAGCACCGCTATCGGATCGTGGTCTTGAGCCGAATCTTCCACCGCACGAAGGCGATATAGCAGACCGAGAGCACGCCGAGCATGACGATGTCGAACGTCCACGCCGACGCAGTGTGCTTCCAATGGGAATCGTGCGCGATCACCGCGACGGTATTCGTCAGGTCCGTTGTCGAGGCAGTGGCGGCCAACCCCCAGCGCGCGGGCAGGAGCCACGACACCGGGTCCAACGGCCGGTCCGTCACCGGAATGAAGCCGCCAGCGAGCACCAGCTGCGTCATGACCGTCACGACCATCAGCGGCAGGACCTGATTGCCGTTTTGCGCCAGCGCCGATACCAAAAGGCCGAGAATCGCTGCGGCCACACACGTTGCCGCGATATCGACGAACAGCTCTAACCTCGGGCTGCCCAGCAATACCGCTGAAAGTGGTGCACCCTTTCCGACCTTGGGCGCCGTGACGATCAGAACCAGGATTGCCGACTGAATAACGGCGGCCATTCCGAATACGGCGACCTTGGCAGCCAGATACGCCGACGCCGACAGCCCGGCCGCTTGCTCGCGGTGGAAGATGACGCGCTCGCCGACCAATTCTCGAATCGTCAGTGCGGTCCCCATGAAGATCGCACCTAGGTTCAGCAGGACCACGATCTGCTTTGGTTCGTTTGGCGAGGCGCTGTCCAACGCCGCCTTGCCGAATCCGGTGTGGCCGGCGACCGCGAGCGGCAGCAGGCCGAGAAGGAATGGCAGCAAGACCAAGAACACGAAGTAACCACGGTCGGCGCGAATCAGCCGCACTTGGCGCCGAGCGACCGTCGAGAATTGACGAAAGAGGCTGGCGCGCACGGGTTTACCCAAGGCCGCCGGTTGTTCGCGCGCGGCCGGGGCGGCAGGCTCGGGCGGGCGTTCGACGCGCTCGAGGTATCGCCTGTGGGCCGCGTCGGGATCGGCACCGATGTCGGTGAAGATGTCGGCCCAGTCGGTGGTGCCCATCGCCGGCCCGAGCTCACCGGGCGCTCCGCAGAATGCGGTCTTGCCACCGGGGGCCAGCAACAGCACCTGATCGCAGACGTCCAGGTATGCCAACGAATGCGTGACCACCACGATGGTGCGGCCGGCGTCGGCAAGCTGGCGAAGCATCTTCATCACCAGCTGGTCCAGGGCGGGGTCCAGCCCGGTGGTGGGCTCGTCGAGGACCAGCAGCGACGGACTGGTCAACAATTCCAACGCGATCGACGCACGCTTGCGCTGCCCACCCGACAAGTTGTCGATTCGTGTCTGCGCATGAGGCGTCATCTCGAGTTCCTCGAGCACCTGCCGGACGATCCACTGCCGTTCTTCCTTGGAGGTGTCCGTCGACATGCGCAACTCTGCGGCGTAACCCAACGCTTGGCTCAGCGTGAGCTGCCGATGCACGACATCGTCCTGCGGCACCATGCCGATCCGGTTGCGCAACGACGCGTACTCGGCGTGAATGTCGTGCCCGTCGAACGACACCGTTCCGCTTCCCGGCCGCGTTCCGTCCACGATCACGTTCAACAGGCTGGACTTGCCCGCGCCCGATGGTCCGATCACCGCCGTCAGCGTGGCTGGGGCGGCGGAGAACGAAACATGGTCCAGCAGCGTGTGATTGCCCTTGATCGTCAAGCTGACGTCGCGCACGTCGAGGCCGCCGGTGGTGGCTGCGGGTTCCGCGGTACGAACCAGCGTGCCGTCGGTGAAGACCATGTCGACATTGGCGATCGTGACGACGTCGTTCTCATGCAAGTACGCATCCTTGACACGCTGGCCATTGACGAACGTGCCATTGCTGCTGAGGTCTTGTATCTGCACGCCCTGCTCCGTCGGCACCAAGCGGGCGTGGTGGCGCGAGGCAAGCATGTCCCCGATGACGATGTCGTTGTCGAGTTCGCGGCCGATGGAGGTCGATCCCGGTGGTGCCGTTGCGGGTACACCCGGCCGCAAGACACGCAACACGGTAGTGATGATGTCGAATGCCTCGGTCTCGCCGTCGGTGTCGCGTGACTTCGGCGTCGTCGTCCGGTCATCGGGCGGGAAGTCCGCCGATTCGCCGTCATGGCCGAGTTCGAACGTCACCCGCGGACCGTTGGGATCGCCGACGTGAATGGCCTGTCCATCGCGTATGTCCACAGACGACACCCGTCCGCGATCGACGAACATTCCGTTCGTACTCGAGTTGTCGATCGCGACCCAGTGATGGTCGACGTAGCGCAACACCACATGAGCACGCGAGACGACGGGCTGCGGCAGTCGTATGTCGGCATGGACATCGCGGCCGATCACGACGTCACCGCCCGGCCCGAACGTGCGGTGCCAGCCACCGGCGTAAACGGTAATCGTGGGCGGCTGCGGCCGACTCATCTGGACAACCTATCGATCCGCGCTATGACCACGCCGCGATTACCGCCGAGAGTCCGGCCGTGAAGAGGATGCCCACAACGATCATGTACACCCCGTAGAGCCGTCGCAGCAAGGGGTGCAACACCTTTGACATAACCCAGACCGCCAGGCCGACCCCCGAGATTCGCAGTCCACGTTCCAGCAGCGTCCAGCCGGCCAGTTGCCACAGGTCGATGTGGTGCTCGCCGGCTGCGCGCGCGTACACCTTGACGGGGATACCCGACAATGCCTGATGCATGATGGCGCTCGGCCCGGCGGCGAACTGGTCGAAGGCCGTCGCCGCCATCCGCGGCGTAGTCAGGGGTGCCGGCAGTAATACGCCGCGGGATGCCAGCCATGCGTTGGTCAGCACACCGAGCACCGAGCCCCCGATCACGGCTGCAGCACATGGCATCACGCGGCGCGGAACGGCGGCGGCGAACAGGAGCAGCGCCATCTCCGCGACGATGAACCAACTCAGCGCCTCGGCGTAACCCCATAGGAACGCCAGCGGCAGGCCGTAAGGGCCGGCGATCACACCGGCGATCACCGACCAGACACGTGATCGGTGCTCCTGCTCCGTAATGTGGTCACTCACTGTCGATCACCGAGATGGTTTGCACTAGAACGAAACTCAGCGGGACAGTCATGCGAGCAGATACGCCAACGGGAGCACGAGCAATAGCGAGTCGATCCTGTCGAGCAGACCTCCGAAGCCCGGAAGCCACGTGCCCGCATCCTTGACTTGTGCCTGCCGCTTCACCATCGACTCGAGCAGATCGCCGAGCAGGCCGCCGAACGCGACCGCGATGAGCAGACCGATCGAGATCGTGCCTAACAAGGTGAGTACGAGAAACGCTCCGATGAACGCGCCGACCATTCCGCCCACCGTCTTGTTTGGACTCAAGGGGGACAAGGGTTTACGGGCCCATCGGAAGCGCCGCAACCCCTTTCCACCACACCAGGCGGCGACGTCGGCGGCCGAGGCCGCGAAGGCCACCAGGAAGGTATCGGGCCACAGCATCACCAGATGCGCCAAGGACCAACAGATCCACACCGAACCGAAAGCGGTGAAAGCGGTACGCCTGCCGCCATGTTCGACGTCCCCGCTGAGCACTGAGGGCAGAGAGCAAGCCAACACCACGATCGGTGCGAGTCCCAACAGCGATGGGCGCAGCCATGCCGCCAGTGGGTACAGGACGGCCAGTCCGAGTAACACGCCCGTGTCGACCTTGCTCAACTTCACCAAGCGGACGTACTCCATCACCGCGACCACGGCCAGCACCGCGGCCAAGAAGGCCGTGGGGCCCCGGCCTATCCAGACGGGTATCCCCACCACCGGCGCGATGAGCAGCCAGGTGATCCACTTTTCGATCAGCTCCCGCTTGCGCGATATCAGCACCGCGATACCGCCGATCACCAGAATCGCGAGCGTGATCCACATGAAGAACACGGCTCGGGCGTAGAGGTGAATGTGCAGTGGACCGAGGTCGATGTTCAGCGGCATCCGTCGATCGAAATGAACGATCCGCAGGTAGTAGTCGACGAGCATCAAGGTGGCTCGGCCTCCCGGCAGATTGCGTTTCAGGACACGATAGCCGTGCCGACACGTCTGGCACCCGAAAACGGATGTCGGGCACGCGTCCTCGGAAAACTCGGCCGTCATGTTGTGTTTGCCCATGAGCGTGGTGGCTGACAGGCTTATCGTGAGTCGGTGGAGGGCATGGCTTTTGGCCGCTACCAGCTCATCGAGTTGTTGGGCCGCGGCGGGATGGGCGAAGTGTGGCGCGCCCACGACACCGAAATCGACCGCGTGGTCGCACTAAAAATGCTGCTCCCGCACTACGCCCAAGACCCCGACTTCGAAAAACGCTTCCGCCGCGAAGCCCGCGCCGCCGCACGCCTGGACAACCCCCACGTCGTCCCCATCTACGACGTCGGCGAAATCGACGGCCGCCTCTACGTCACCATGCGCCTGATCACCGGCACCGACCTACAAACCCTGCTCGACACCGGACCACTGGAACCCACACGCGCAGTGGCGATCATCGAACAAATCGCCGCCGCCCTACACAACGCCCACCAACACGGCCTCGTACACCGCGACGTCAAACCCTCCAACATCTTGCTCACCGATAACGACTTCGCCTACCTCATCGACTTCGGCATCGCCCGCAGCGCAGGCGACACCGCACTCACCTCGGCCAACACCACCATCGGCACCTGGGCCTACATGGCCCCCGAACGCTTTTCCACCGGCGAAACCAAACCCGCCTCCGACATCTACGCCCTGGCCTGCGTGCTCTACCAATGCCTGACCGGCCACCCGCCCTACCCCGGCGACACCCTCGAACAAATCGCCGTCGGACACATGGTCACCCCACCCCCACACCCGTCCGAAGAACACCCCACCATCCCCACCACCCTCGACCACGTCATCACCACCGGCCTAGCCAAACAACCCACCGACCGCTACCCCACCACCATCGCCATGGCCACCGCCGCCCGACAAGCCCTCACCACACCGGTCAGTCACAACTACCCAGCCACACTGGCGCACACAGACCCAGACCAGACCCGACCACGGCACCAAAGCACGCCGGCACCTGTGGTCGCCAAACAGCGACGCCCCATCGTCCTCATTGGCGTGCTGGCGGCCGTCGCGGTGTTGGTCGCCGCCGGCGTCTTGGCCGTCGTCAAATTCACACAACACGACAACAACCCCGCCACGGCCACGCGGTCTGTCACCGCCACGGCTGCGCCCGCGCCTAACACCGGGCCCCTAACCGGGATGTACAGGGCCGACTTCGGCCCGATCAGCACCCTTAACGGAGCCGCGGATCCGGGCGCCAAGCCGTCAACGGCCACGTATGGGTTCCGCTCGGTGTGCCGCCCCACGGGGTGCGTGGCGACCGGGTCACGACTGAGCGGCGATGCGGTGTTCGCACAGGCCGTGGAATTCGACGAAGTCGGCGGGACCTGGTTGGCGGTAACACTCGCGTCAGAGCAGTGCCGAGACGACGCGAGTGCTGAAACATGGCAGGTGTTCAAGCTGCAACCACAACCCGATGGCCGCCTTGCCGGCGATTGGACTTCAACGGCCAGCAATTCGTGCGAGGCCAAGCACACCGTGACGTTCGTCCGCACCGGTGACGTCGACATCGACAGCCTCCCCGACCCGGCGAACCTTGCGCCACGGGTGGTGTCGCCCGCCGAAGCATTGCATGGCCGCTACCACCAGGAGCGGACCTTCACGGACGGACAGAAACAACAGCCGTCGGACTTCGTCGTCACAACCGACTGCCTGCGCACCGGCGACCGGTGTATGAGCTACTTCCACGAACAGTCGGGCCTCGTGGAACCACTCGTATTCGCCGACGGCCACTGGAATTTGATCACTGATTTCGCCGCCAAGTGTCCGGTAGGTGGCGACCCGATGCGGGTAAAGAAGAGCGCGCAATATCCGCTGCCCAAACCGATGCAGAATCCCATCACACTGCTCACTGGGCACGGAGTCCAGGAACAAACCCAGCCGTGCGCAATCACCATCGAATTCGACGAAACATTCACGCGCACCGGCAATTAGCGCCGGGCCCCACCGGCCATCCTGCTCAACCTGCGACAACGCCCACAGACGTGGCGATTGGCCGTTATCGTGAGTCGGTGGAGGGCATGGCTTTTGGCCGCTACCAGCTCATCGAGTTGTTGGGCCGCGGCGGGATGGGCGAAGTGTGGCGCGCCCACGACACCGAAATCGACCGCGTGGTCGCACTAAAAATGCTGCTCCCGCACTACGCCCAAGACCCCGACTTCGAAAAACGCTTCCGCCGCGAAGCCCGCGCCGCCGCACGCCTGGACAACCCCCACGTCGTCCCCATCTACGACGTCGGCGAAATCGACGGCCGCCTCTACGTCACCATGCGCCTGATCACCGGCACCGACCTACAAACCCTGCTCGACACCGGACCACTGGAACCCACACGCGCAGTGGCGATCATCGAACAAATCGCCGCCGCCCTACACAACGCCCACCAACACGGCCTCGTACACCGCGACGTCAAACCCTCCAACATCTTGCTCACCGATAACGACTTCGCCTACCTCATCGACTTCGGCATCGCCCGCAGCGCAGGCGACACCGCACTCACCTCGGCCAACACCACCATCGGCACCTGGGCCTACATGGCCCCCGAACGCTTTTCCACCGGCGAAACCAAACCCGCCTCCGACATCTACGCCCTGGCCTGCGTGCTCTACCAATGCCTGACCGGCCACCCGCCCTACCCCGGCGACACCCTCGAACAAATCGCCGTCGGACACATGGTCACCCCACCCCCACACCCGTCCGAAGAACGCCCCACCATCCCCACCACCCTCGACCACGTCATCACCACCGGCCTAGCCAAACAACCCACCGACCGCTACCCCACCACCATCGCCATGGCCACCGCCGCCCGACAAGCCCTCACCACACCCACCGACCGGCTCGACGCCACTCAACCAACGCAACCGGCCGCGCGGACCGCGAGCTACACACCATCGACGGCGCCTCCGCACTTCGGAGGTCCTCCGGCGCCGCCGGTCGGTAAGCGACGGCGCCCCGCTGTCGTGATTGGCGCGCTCGTGGCCGTCGCGGTGTTAGTCGCCGGTGGCGTCTTCGCGGTCGTGAAATTCACACAACACGACAACCCCGCCAGCGCGCCGTCCAGCACCTCCGCTGTCGGCCCCCCACCGAACACGGGCCCATTCACCGGTATCTACCAGGCCGACTTCGGCCGCGCCACCACACTCGACGGTGCTGGGAATCCGAGTTCGACGCTCATGACAGGCACATATGGAGTCCGCTCGGTGTGCCGCCCCGTTGGCTGCGTAGCAACGGCCTCAAAATTCAATGGCGATGCGTCGTTCGCGTCGACGTTGGTTTTCGACCAGGTCGGTGCAAGCTGGGTCGCGGTGGCCCTCGTCCCGAGCCCGTGCAAGGACGCGACCAGCCAGACCTGGCAAGCCTTCACGCTGCAACCACGTCCCGACGGAAGCCTTGCCGGCGAACTGGTTCGGCTCACCGCCGAGCAGTGCCAAGAAAAGCGAACGGTCAATTTCACCCGCACCGGCGACGTCGACTTCAACGCCGACTTCAAAGGTGTCGCCGACCCGGCCGTGCTACCGCCGCGGGTGGTGTCGCCGGCCGAAGCCTTGCATGGCCGCTACAGCATCACGCGCACCTTCGCGGGCGGGAGCCCACAAGCGCTGGGAGAATCCTCTGTCACTACCTATTGCCTGCGCAGCGGCGATCGGTGCATGAGCTATTTCTCGTTGTCGTCAGGTGACCTACCCCTCGTATTCGGTATTGGGAATTGGGACTGGAAGAACGAGAGCGACGGTCCGTGTCCGAACGGCGAAAACTCGCATTTGAATGCCAATGCACAGTTTCCTCTGCCTCAACCGCCCCAAAATCCGATTCCGGTGCTGACCGGACACGGCACATGGGTACAGACGGGGGCCTGCGCAGTAAACTTTGGTTTCGACGAAACATTCACGCGCACAGGCGATTAGCGCAGGTGTCTTTGTTTAGGCTCGCGGAATCTTCACGAGTTATAGTGGCGCACAGTAGAATTCGTGGCCAACGCGCGGCCACCTCCTGCCAAGCTCGCCGCGCAACGATTTCAGGTGTTTTGCCAAGACAGCTCCGTACACGTTGGTACGGTCCGCTTGACGAAAGGCAATGACCATGATGCGAAATACCTCCGTCTTGGGAGCTGTAGCGATGACGATCGGTCTAGTTGCCTCGGCTTGCAGCGGTTCTTCAGATTCCGGGACCAAGACAACGACCGAAGCCGCGACAAGCGCGACGTCCAGCAGCACGGCAGCTGCAACTACCTCCAGCGCACCGGCGACCACGGCAACGGCGGCGCCGGGCGGCGCGGACCTGCAGTCGCTGATACCCGCACCGCCGAACAGTCAGCAGACCAAAGGTCCTGACAACATTGCGGACAACGGCATCCATATGTACTTCCAGGTCAATGGATCGCCGACCGATGTGATGAGCGCATACAAGACCGCACTCGAAGGCAAGGGCTGGCAGGTGACGACGGTCGTTACGTCAGGCGGCGGAGGAGGCGGCGGCGCCACCTACTCCGGAACCAACGGCGACGCCTACGGCGTTTTCGACGGCGGCGGATACAACGCCACTACCTACGTCGATGTCTGCACATGGCCGACCAAGCCCGCGAACCCGATCTGCAATCGCGGCGACCGGTAATAACGCCGTGGCTGTCTGCTCACCGCCGGCCGCAGGTGAGCAGACAGCTCTCCGGCGTGCTCAGAAGTAATGCGTGGCAGTAGTGCTGGTGCCGTTGTCGCAGGTGATGGTCACCGTCCAATTCCGGAATTGGGGAACCGCCGGGACGATCCTGAGGTCATAGGTCGAGTTGGCCGGCAGCGCGAAGCTGCGGTTGTAGTTGTCCGTCGCGTACGTGCACTGCGACGACACTCCGCTGCGGTCCGTGATGTGAGCCTCCAGTCCGCCCACGATCACATCCCAAGAGACCGTCGGTCCTAGCTTGGGGGCCGGAGGCTGGCTCGGAGGTTGCTGCGGGTTGGTGCAGCCCGACACCACGACATGCGCGCCCTGTTGGTTCTGCAACTTGCTCGTCGCGGCGCTTTGGGCAGCAGACAGATTCGCGTCGGTCGCGCCTGCAAATTCGCCGTAATCGTTGGCCGCAGCCGCGGCGCAAGCATTCTTGGCGCTGGCCTCGAGGACGCAGTGATTACCGCCGTTGTTCTGACAGTTGGATAGCGCGTTGACGCCTGTCTGTTGCGCGTCGGTTCCGACCGACATGCCTCCGATGGACACCACGGGCGGGTTGTCGTTCGCGAGCCCGACTGCGACGACGACGTACTGGTCGGCGGCATTGGCCGGCGCAGCGAGGCCGAACACCCCGGCTCCGATCGCAAGGAGCACGGCGGCCGCGGCGAGCCAAGCTCGCCGTCCCAAGGTGTTTCCAGTCATGATGTTTTCCTCCCCAATCCACGCCCCTGAAATTCCCCCCGGAATTACGGACATTTCTTTCGTTGGCAAATAGGTGGGGCCTAGTGAATGTCCTGAGTATTCGCCGATACGCGGGCGGATTCGCGTAAATGCGCAAATAAATCGCCTGGCGCCATAATTCGCCATCTGACGAGCGCTTGCCGGGGACGAGGAGTTCGGATACCAGGGACATGCGAGCCAACCCGCTCCCGCCGGCGTGCTGCGCACGCCAGGGTTACGAGAGTCTCGAATGTCAGTCGCGATTGCAGCGTTGAACAGGGCTTTGTGTGACATCCTGTGCGGGTGTCCGCGGGGGACCCACCTTCGGGGGTTGTGACGTTTCTGTTCACCGACATCGAGGGATCGACTCGTCGGTGGGAAACCGATGCCGAAGCGATGCGGGCGGCCCTGTCTAAACACGACCAGGTGCTTCAAACTGCGATCGAAATGCACGATGGCTTCTTATTCAGTCGCACAGGTGATGGTGTGGTCGCTGCGTTCGCGTCCCCGCGGTCCGCTGTCGACGCGGCTGTTGAGGCCCAGCTAGCTCTTGAGTTGCCAGTGCGTATGGGGTTGGCGACCGGTGAGGCTGAGCTTCGAGATGGTGATTATTTCGGCACGGTGCTCAACCGCGCCGCCCGCGTGATGGCCGCTGGGCACGGTGGTCAGATACTGGTTGCCGATTCGACAGCCGGACTGCTGAGCGGGGTGGACCTTCTCGATCTGGGGCCGCGACGACTGCGGGATGTACCGGTACCGGTTGGCGTGTTTCAAGTACGGTCAGCGGGACTTCGCGTGGAGTTTCCGCCGCTGCGGGCGCTCGATACGACTCCGGGAAACCTGCGTCCGGCGACCACCAGCTTGATCGGGCGCGAGTCCGACGTCGACGCGATCAAGACTGCGGCGATGTCGCACCGCTTGGTGACGCTGACCGGGGTAGGCGGCGTTGGCAAAACGCGCCTCGCGATGGAAGTCGCGACGCAACTGGCCGATGAATTCCCCGACGGTATCTGGCTTTTCGAACTAGCAGCGGTCACTGACCCATCCGCCGTTCCCGACGCGGTGGCCGCGGTGCTGGGCATCACCCAACAACCGGGCATGAGCATGAGCGACAGCGTGGCGGCCGCATTGGAGGGCAGAGTCCGGCTGTTGGTGATCGACAACTGCGAGCATGTGCGCGACGCCGCCGCCGATCTGGTCGAGGCCATCCTGGCGCAGCCGGCGACGGTGACGATTTTGGCCACGAGTCGCGAAGGATTGGGACTCGCCGACGAACAACTCTGGCCGGTGCCCTCGCTGGATGTGGACGCCGGAATCGACTCCGCCGCAGTCGCTCTGTTCGTCGAACGCGCCCGCAGCGTGGCCCCGCGCTTTTCACTGCCCGAGAACGATGAGGCGGTGATCGAGATCTGTCAGCGGCTCGACGGTATCCCGTTGGCGATCGAGTTGGCTGCCTCGAGGATGGCGTCGATGACCGCAAGCGAGGTGTGTGATCGTCTCGATCAGCGGTTCCGACTGCTGGTCGGGTCCCGGCGCGGCCAGGCACACCACCAGACACTGCGCCACGCTGTGGCATGGTCCTACGATCATCTCGCCGACGCGGAAAAGACTCTGCTGGAGCGGTGTTCGGTGTTCGCCGGCGGTTTCGACGTACAAAGCGCTTGTGCGGTGGTTGGATCCGACGATGACTTCGTCACCTTAGATCTGCTGGACACGCTGGTGCGAAAGTCGCTGCTCGTGGCTGACCGGTCTTCGGGCCGGACCCGATACTCGATGCTGGAGACGATTCGCCAGTTCGCCGAGGAGCAACTCGTCGCCCGCTGTGCAGCCGCCGAGGCACATACTGCGCATGCCCGTTACTTCGCCGGACGGGAATCCGACATCCTGGCCCTCTGGGACAGCCCGCGGCAGCGGGAGGCCTATGAATGGTTCATCGTCGAGCTGGCCAACTTGCGCAAGGCATTTCGGTGGGCCGCCGACAACGGCGACCTCGACGCCGCCGCCGCCATCGCCACCTACGTGATGTTCCTCGGCAGCGCGGTCGAAAGCTACGAGCCGATAGCGTGGGCCGAAGAACTCATCGAGCCAGCGCGGGCGGTCGATCATCCCCGGCTGGCCGCCCTGTACGTGATGGCGTCGCAGTGCTGGATGCCGGGACGGATCGAGGAGGCTGTCCGTTACAGCGACGCCGGTCAGGCGGTGATAGGCAGCGGCAGCGGCGCGGTACCGTACGGGACCGAGGGCTGGCTTGGTTCGGCGTATCTATTCATCGGTCAGCCACAACGGTGGGTCGAGTGGTGCCGCGCCCAGCTGGCGCGGGGTATCGACACACACACCCTTACCAGGACATGCCTCGTACTCGGATTGACGGTCTCCGGGTCTGCAGAGGAGACAATGGCCGCCGCGAACGGCCTTGTCGCCGCCGCCGAGGCCACCCGCAACCCGTACGCGATCTCGTTTGCACGATTCGTCCACGGTCTCGCGTTCCGCGACGCCGATCCACGCGGCGCGCTCGACGTCCTTCGGCGAGGTCTGGAAATCGCTCGGGACAGCGGTAACCGTTTCAACGAGACCCAACTCGCGGTCGGTCTGGCCCGTCTCGAGGCCACCTGCGGTGACCCGCTGGCCGCGTTGGATTACATCAGACTGGCGATCCGCAGGTACCACGACGCGGGCAACACCGCCAACATGCGTGTCGCCCAAGCTGAGCTCGCCAGCCTCTTCTACCGCCTTGGACGCCATGAGCCAGCGGCCACCATCGCCGGTTCCGCGTTCAGTCCCCTTACCGCGGCGCTTCCCGACTTCAGCGCCACGATCACCCACCTCCGCGATGCCCTCGGCGAGGCGACCTACGAATCGCTCGCCCGTAAGGGCGAGACGATGACCACGGCCGCCATGGCGAACTATGCCTACGACCAAATCGACCAGGTTCGAACAGAACTGAACGCTGGCTCGAAATAGACGACTTTTGAGACAAGCGCGCCGCTGATCGACATGCGCGCAAATGGCGACGTTAGCTACTTGCAGGCGTGACTAGCGCATCGTGCTCAGCGGTAAAGCAATGCATAAGTAGCCATGCACCCCACGAACAGGATCAGCACCGCGATCGAGAAATATGTAATCGCGGGGTGAGCGACCTCTCGACGCATGCGAAGCTCGCGACGTGCGCGTCGAAGTCGGCGCCGCAGATTCTTTGTGTACCCACCTCGGCCAGTCGTCAATGTTCAGGTCTCCAAGTGAAAGACAGCTGTGATGCGGGATGGCGGCACGCCCTCTCAACGAAGGTCGAAACGACACGCGCAGCGCCGCGCGGATCAACCCGCCGAAGATTCTCGCTTCGGGCGACACCAAATCTAGGTGGAGGTCAATAAATTAGTACTGCAAATCAGTAAATTAGTACTGCAAATCAGTGCATTCGAAGACGTCTTCCAGGGAATGGACAGGACGTAGGGCACTGGCAGCGGGTCGTTCGTTCGCCCGCCGCGCGCAACGCCAACCCGGCTTGGTCCAACGCTGGTGGTCCAATTCCACGCGCCAGCGGTGCATTGCCGCACGAACCAACACGCAGCCGATACCGCGTCGTTGGCGGCCTCGATGTGGCGCTCAGACCCGATGTTTCAGGAACCGCAGGTAAAGCGCCGCGAATACCAGAACGATTCCGACGTTCACCATCAGTCGCTCCGTGAAGTGGTGCCTGAAGAATAAGACGTCCACGCCTACCACGACGGCGACGAGGGTGACCACGTAGAGCACGATCGCTGCCTGCCTTCCCATTCTTCTTGTTCTACTCCGAAGCGGCCCGCTGTGCGGTCCGTTAAGCACCGCGCGTGCTTCGGTGAGGCGACACGAGCCGCTCAATCCCGTGCCCTTGCGGCAGTCTGCTTAGGACGCGAGATCGCTCGGGTGCGACATACAGTAGGGCCGCACCGATGTAGAGCGCCAAGCCTTTAGCCGTATTCGGATCCATCGGCATGATGAACGGTTCACCGTTTTGCGGGTTGACCTTCAGTCCGATGACCGGGCCGTTCTTTTGATCGGTATCGACCAGCGCGTCAAACGACTCTGCGACGACGCACGCGTGGTCTGTGCTTTTACATTTAGTCGTGCTTTCGGTAGTTCAGGTCTTATGGCCGAACTTTTAACACTCTGACCTGCGCCAATCGGAGTGGAGCTAAGGGGACTCGAACCCCGGCGCTTTGCTGCAAAAAGGTTGCCTGAAGTGCAGTGATTGTTCTTCAGCGTTGTTACGCGGGCGGTCGCTGTCCTGCGGATATGCTTGATCGTGTTACGTGACGTAACAGTGCTGGCCCAAGCCTGGGACCTCCGGGTAACGAGCTACTGGGTCGGCGTTGCTCTGCAGTCGCCGCATCTCAAAGCCGCAGTTCAGGCGCAGTCATGAGTTTCGGCGGTTACGCCTTGATCGACCTGATCTCGGGTCGTTTCGGAGCGTTTCGTTCACAAATCCGTTCACAAATCTGACAATCTCGTCTCGAGAGTCAGAGTGTGGATTCGTGCAACGTGCAAATCACTGTGACGCTCTGGCTGATGACGTTCTGGCGCCGCGCTCCGCAGTTGCCTGCTCGCCTCAGGGATTGTTCGGTTAAAAGAGCTATTCCGCTGGCAACGGAACATAGGAATACAACGAACAGTACTGGGGAAACCCCCAGGTCATGTCGAGCTGAGCAGCGAAGAACTTCATTGTTCGGATAAATATCTTGTTCCGCAGCCATCGGAACATGTATATTTTCCGAACAGGAGACCCGTGACTGAACCAACCACCCCGCCGAACTCGGAAGCAGAAATCCTGACTGAGTGCATGGAGCTGCTGCGCGGCCGCCTGCCTGGTGACTGGCGCGTTGATGTTCAGCGTTCGCCGGCGGACGCTGCGATCGACGCGATACTCGCGCTTACCGCACCTTCAGGCGAGCAGGCTCGTTTCCTCGTGGAAGTGAAGCGGCTGCTCGTCGGCCGCGACATTCCCCGGGTCTCTGAGCAGCTGCGGTGGGCCGCAGATCGCGAACTCATGAATACCAATACCATGGTCATGTCGCGATACCTCGCTCCCCCGATCCGCGAGCGACTGTCGGAAGACGACGTGTCATACATCGACGCCACTGGCAACATCCTGGTCCAGTCGTCGCGACCCGCCCTATACGTTCGTGATCGAGGCGCCGACAAGGATCCCTGGCGAAGTCGGGGTCGGCCACGCGGGTCATTAGCGGGTGAACCAGCCGCTCGTGTAGTGCGGGCGCTCATCGCAGGACGCGGTCCATGGTCGGCCCGCGAGCTCGTCAGCACCTCCGGAGCATCTACCGGCGCAACATACCGGGTGTTGGAGTTCCTTCAAGAGGAGGGGTTGGTGCAGAAAACAGGGACAGACTATGTCCTGGAGGACTGGCCAAAGCTCCTACGCCGATGGAGTCGCGACTATAGCTTCTTTCGCAACAACCGAACATCAAGCTACATCGAGCCTCGCGGTCTAGATGCGCTGCAGACCAAGGTCGCTAACTCCCCGTACTCGCAGTACGCGATAACCGGCACCATCGCGGCTGCACAATGGGCGCCGTACGCTCCCGCCCGCGCGGCGATGGTCTACGTCGACGATGCGGCACGTGCGGCGAAGGAATGGGGCTTACGGCCTGCAGAAAAGGGAGCGAACGTGATTCTTGCCGAACCGACGTACGACGTCGTGTTCAGCGGTTCCAGCACCAATCGCGATGGTGCAGTCATTGTCGCGATTGAACAGGCGGCAGTAGACCTACTCACGGGTCCAGGCCGAAACCCTTCCGAGGGAGAGGAACTCATCTCATGGATGGAGCGCCACGAAAGCGAGTGGCGCCGTGGATGATCTACTTATCAAAGCCCGTTCAGCTCTGCTGGACGCCCTCGAAGCCCTGACCGAACAACACGATTCGATCGTCGTGGTCGGCGCGCAAGCCATCTATCTGCACAGTGGCCACGCGGATGTTGCGATAGCCGAGGCAACGAAGGACAGCGATCTGGCAGTGGACCCGCGGGAACTCCCAGACGAACCATTGCTTGAGAACGCGATGAAACGAGCAGGTTTCTATCCCAATGTGAACGGCCAGCCTGGTGCATGGGTGAACCCCGCAGGCATCCCGGTTGACTTGATGGTTCCTGATGCCTTGTCGCAAGGCGGTAGGTCTCATCGCGGCGCCCGAATCCCACCTCACTCCAACCAAGCAACAAGGCGGACTGTCGGCTTGGAAGCCGCCGTGGTCGACAATGAGCTCCGCACGATATCTGCGCTCGACCCTAACGACACAAGGACTTTCGAAGCCCGAGTTGCCGGGCCAGCCGCTCTCCTGATTGCGAAAGTCCACAAAATCCACGAACGGCGTGACCAGCCCGACCGCCTAAACGATAAGGACGCTCACGACATCTACCGATTGCTCGTGGCAACGACCGACATGGCGGCGCTTGGCTTAAGCTTTCAACGCCTACTGCTCGACCCGGTTTCCAAGACGGTGACGGAGCGTGCTCTGGATTGGCTGCCCGCTCTATTTGCGGATGGACCCGATGCCCTCGGATCCATCATGGCAGGTCGCGCAGAGGAAGGGATCGGAGAACCCGACGTGGTGGCCGCCTCCGTTGCCGCACTTGCAGCCGATGTGCTCGCAGCCGTCGCGGATGCGCCCGGGAAATTGCGGACCTAAACCCCTCGCTGCGACAACGCGCTATTCAACCACGCGCCACATGGATGAAGGCAGCGATGACGTGACTGCGACTTGTTGGAGGCACCGGGCACGTTCTATGTTGGATCAGCTTGCCTCGCACTTCGGACGGCAATCTGTGCGGTGGCCCGCCTTATCTTGTCGCCCAACTCTGATGCACCGACCGAGTCGGCCGCTTGGGCCAGTGAAGCGCCGATACTTCTGAGCTCTTCCAATGTGGTTGGCAGATCCGTACCTTGCTCCCAAGCTGCGCGGGCAGCCTGAATCTTCTGAACCGCTTTTGTCGTTTGTTCGCTGTTGTGACTATTAGAGAGAACGATCGCAAGCGCCGGAAGTTCAGCGGGTATATACGTAGAGATACGTTTAACAGCACTCGCTACGAGCCCGGCAGAGCGTGATCGCCCGGCGGCATGACCGGCAACCGCGTATGCAAAAGCTTTCTTCGTCAGGCCAGACCTATTCGCATGCTCGTCAAAAAACTTGTCGAATATCGGCTTTCCTCGAAATGCATCCAGCTGGCGCCCGTCATTTATAATTTCCTCTACCTTTGATGCCGCTTCGTCCCAGGCGGCTGCTGTCACCTCGTCCCTAACAGTGTCTATTCGAGTTGTGAATTCTGCCCTAGCACGTTCAATTGCACCATGTAGATCGTCGCGATTCGCCGGTCTAACGCGTATACTTATACCCTTTTGTAACGCCGGAAGTCGGAGCCGAACCTCATCTTCTTTCAGCTCTGACGCGATGTTAAGTAGCGCGTCGCGTACCTCATCTGCCGATTTTAAATCGGTGGACTCCCTCAGGGGCTGCAATACAGCCCATATCGCTTCTGGATCTAGAAGCAGATTCTCGATCATGCATACCGGCCACTGAACAACCCAGTCGGGATCGCTTGCCTGGTGTTGATCCGAGTCGACAATCGCAAACACCGATAGCGCCGGAATAGGATCGGTGACGGCTTCACGGAGTTTCTGTGCGGCTGCGACCACTTCCCGCTGACCGGATGCCGAGACTAATACCCAACCTGTCGCCTCTGGGATGAATATCTCTACCAGGCGTTGGTCGGAAATAGGCTTCTCCGCCGGACGCTCGCCTTCTAAGTAGATTATGGGTCGACAGCGTGTGATTAGGTGCGTCGCCCCTGTAAGGGCACGCATCGCGTCCAGCCGAGACGCTGTCGAACCCAGTGACAACAACTGATTGCCATCGGGCACCTGGGATCTGGGTGCGAGGAGGTATAGACCATCTGTAATGGAGTCAACGATGGTAGGCGAATGAGTGCTGAGGATAAATTGCGCTTGGCCTGTCTCTGCCAGCCTTTCGAGATAGTCAAGTAGTAATACCTGCAGGGATGGATGTAGATGTTGCTCAGGCTCGTCGATTATCGTCGTCGGAAGTGGCTCATTGGACTCGGCCTCGTCTCCGAGTAGCCGAGCTATCTGCCCTTCGACGGTAGGCAGGATTAAGCCAATAGCCGACTTTTCTCCTGAGCTCAGGTCATCGAATTCAACCTGGTCGTCGTATTGACCGTCGACCCGACGGAAGTGAACCTTAATGTCGTCGTCATCTCTCGAGTCGATAGAGGTGAAGTCCAGATGCGGTAGAAGCGCCCTGAATGCATCTCGCAGGGGCTTGAAAATGTCTGGCACTCGGCCCTCTTCAATGCGATGCCCTTCCGCCTCCCAGACCTCGCGCAGCAGATTTTGCAGACGAAAATCAGTCCTGACCATGGACGATTTAACAAAACTGAAGGCATCGTCTGGGCCGGTCGGCTCTCGTTGCACCCCAGGTTGTACAGCGTGAAATCCGGCTGGCTGACCACGCCGCCAATGCGGAATTGCAGATTCGCGGAGGTACTCGTTGAACGATGGCCGGATCTCCCCCATAGACCACATCGCAGTCGTTGTCCGTCTCCAGACGCGGTGAGGCCCAAGGTAGGCAACCTTCGTACCTGGCTCCGCCAATTCGGTCCGACGTGAGTACAGCTCATAAAGCAACGTCGACTTGCCGGATCCATTCGGCCCGGCAATCACTGCTAGGTTCGGGAAATCGTCTGCGCGAGCTTGGCGCAAGCCTTTGCGATTTTCGACGTTGAAGTCGCGAAATGCCATGCTTACTCCGATACGGTTCATCAGAACTGCCGCGATGTCTAGGTCCGCCCTGTATGGGTTGGTCGTAATCCTACGAATGAGCGGGGACAGTCGGCGTCGACACGGCACGTACGTCTCGCGTAACGCTGCTCGTGATCTAGCGGGCTCGCCAGACCTGCCTCAATGGGCCACCCAGCGGGCCAGCCACAACCGACTTCGTTGGCGACGGCGCGACGGCGCATCGTCATCACGCACTGGCCTGGCTATGGGTTCGCAAGAGGCGTCACCATCACAGCTCCAGTCCTCCTGTGTCGAGGTATCGACCGGCTTCACGCGTACTCGCCGCCGCGACTCGCGCGTAGCTCTCGCGCCAAGCCTCGACCGCCTTGTGGTGTTCTTTCCAGACTGTTTGACGTGCCCGGCGGCGGTGCTGGTTGCGCTGAAGCGTCTCTGAGACCATGTCTGGGAGTAGCTCGGTGGGCGTGTGTTCGGCTTGTGCATGCATGGCGGTGGGTCGGTCGTCGTTGGCCAGAATGCTGCGAAAAGTCCCTGCGGCACAGTATTTGTCACCCCTGCGTAGCCGGTGGATGTCTGGCGCGGCGGCGGGTGTGGCGTGCTGGTGGTCGGCTTCGTGGTTGAGTTTTTGGTAGAGGTAGGTGTGGTTGGTGTGGCGTCCGCGGGTCATGGCGACGTAGGCCATGGCCCGGGAGGCGCCTTCGCCGAGGATGGCGTGGCAGGTGTCGGTGGTGACGCCTTGGGCGGCGTGCACGGTGGTGGCGTAACCCAGCGTGATGTGCTCGGTGAGATAGTCCGCTGCGAAGACGGCGCGGGCGCCGTCGGACAACCGTTCGGCGGCAAGCCGATTGGTGGCGGTGTCGATGCCCGCGACGCGCCACCGGTTGCCGTTACGCACCTGATCCAGTGAGTGCGCCGTGTTGTTGGGGCCGGGGTGCAGCGCGATGGTGGGGTCGTTGGCGCGGCTCATAATGAGGTCTCCCACCCGGATGGGTTGGTCGCGTGCGGCTGTCACGCTGTGACCTTGGGTGAGGGTGTCGTGTAGGCGGCGGTTGAGTGCGTCGGCCATTTCCCAGGTGTCACACACCAACAGCGCGTCTTTGTTATTGGCGCGGTCGGTGAGGTAGGCGTTGAGGGCGTCGGCGGCCATCGCGATCGGATCTCCGGTGTGCAGGCGGCCATGGCTGCGATACCACTTGACCGCGGTACGCAGCCGGTGGCCGTGCGCGGAACGTAGCGCGAGGGAGGCGTCGCGTTCGTGGGGGTCTGTCATGCGCCAGACTTCGGTGAGGTGTTGACTCCAGGGCAGGTCGGTGCAGAGGTGTTCGAACATGCCGCCGCGGGCTTTGACCGGGGCGAGTTGGTGGGCGTCGCCGACGAGCACCACCTTGGCCCCCGCTTGGGTGGCAGCCGCCAGGAGGGTGCCGAGGTCGGGGGTGCCGAGCATGGAGGCCTCATCCACGACCACCAGCGTGCGGTCGAGCCGCAGGTGGTCCTCGGCGATGAGGTGCAGCGCTTTGGCGACGGTCAGGCCGCGGTCGCCGGCGCCGCCGTTGAGGGCTTCATCGACGGCCTTGCCGGTCGGCGCGAGCACGAGCACCTGTTTGCGCGCCCGATGCGCGGCGGCGCGCAGCGCGGTCAGGGAGTGGGTTTTGCCTGCGCCCGCCGGGGCCTGCAACGGTTGCACCAGGAACGGTGAGGCCGCGATCGCGCGCACCGCGCGCGCTTGGCCCGCCGACAAGCCCGCGCAGTCGTCGGCGCGCACATCCAAGAGTGCGCGGTTGTCGCGCGCGTCGACCATGTCCAGGATGCGCTCCTCTTCGGCGATGATCGCGGCCAGGGTGAAGCGTTCGTGGCCTTCGCGTTCGTGCGCGGCGCGCGGCGCACTCACCGGCACGCTCACCGCGTCGACGGCGCGCTCGACCAGTTCATACGGCTCACCAGGGAGATCGATCGGGAGTTGCGCGGCGAGCAGCTCGACCAGGTCGGCGCGGGTGAACGCGGCCTTGTCGATGTGCGCGGCCGCCGCCGCGGTGTGCGCGCTCAATTGCGCGGCGCGGGCGCGGCGTTCAGTACGCGCGCGGTAGTGCGCGTCGCGATCCAGGACCAGGCCGCGCGCATCGGCGCGCCAGTGCTCCTTGAGCTGTGCCCACGCCAGGGATTCTGGTTTGGCGGGCCGGGTGGCCTTCTGCGCGGCGGCCAACTGCGCCGCGCTGGGTTCGCCGTCGACCAGCACGAGGTTGTCGCGGGCCCATTCGCGCAGCCGGGTGGAGCGCTGCGACCACGCCCGGATGGATTCGTCTGTGACGCCGGCGATGTCGGCCATCCCGGTGTGCGGGTCGATGGGCGCGAATTCGAAGCCGCGTTCGGCGTGCAGGTCCCGGCGCAGGGTGGCCTGATAGATCATGCCGGCGGCCTTGGCCTCGTGATACACCGACTTCGAATCCAGCGACACCAATTGCCCGTCGGCGCGGGGTTGGCGGTTAGGCACGATCACGTGAGTGTGTAAGTGTGGGTCCCCGCACCGTGAGGTCTCGTGCTGATACGCGATCGCCACCAGACCGGGCAGGCGCTGCAGATCCTTCATCCCGGTGACCGGGTTGTGCACCCGGGTGTAGCCGGCATGCCGATGCAGATACGCCATCGCGGCCTCGACTGCTCGACGGTGTGCGGTCACCATAATTTTCTCGCCGAGGTCATCGGTGAGCGCGCGCAGCAGCGACACACTCTTCGGCGCGGCGAAGGTCAGATCGAAACCGTGCACGCTGCCCTGGGTGAATACTCGCCCGTGGGCGCCTGACGGGGCGCGGCCCTCATCGAGCCAGATCCGCGCGGTTTCGGTGTCGACCTCACCACCATCCAGCGCGCCGCCGCTGAGTCCCGTTGTGTCAGCGATGCTCTCAGTGTCGCCGACGATCAGCCAGGTGGGTGTGCGGGTGTCGCCTTCGGAGTAGTACTCCCCCAGACCACCATTGGCCCGCTGCCGGTCCATCGCGGCTTGTTTGGCTTGGTCGGCGGTGTCGTTGTAGTAGCCGATGCCGAAGCGCTTGAGTCGCGAAATCGTCAACACCGCCGTCACCTTCGCCCACGAAACGAGTTGAGAGGAAGCCTGTTTCGGGAGCGCGTCAGCGGTCCCGAAACCAGTATTGCACCCTTGTGCCAATGTGCCGTGCAGAAATTTGGGTCGGGTAATGCCGGAAATGACAGGGCCGCAATGTGTTTGGTTTGTATTGAGCATATATGAGGACTGTCGAGGGCGGATGTATTGAATTTGAGAACGATTGAGGGATGTGATGAGGGTCGGTGAAATGACGGACGTGAAGCGATTTCACCGGTCACACCATCGCAGCGACCGTCGAAAAATTAGTACCTATAGCACCACCTAGGCAGGCTTACGCTCATGTAATGCCGCGTACATCCCCACGCGGGAAGGGTCGAAACACGATGAGCAACAACATCAATGAGCGGTGGCTGAGCCGACGCGAACTTGCCGATCGCTTGGGACTGCCTGCCAAGACGCTCGCCCGGTGGGCGTCGAAGGGAACTGGCCCGCGATACGCCCGGATGGGCCGGCACGTCCGATATCGGGTCAGCGACGTCGTCGAGTGGGAAGCCGCGCGGTTGAAGGACCGACGTGGTCCGACGCTTGTCGGGCCACTGCGACGCGACTCCGAGCAGGTCGCACCCGTCCCTCATTCGGCGCAAGCAATGAAGACTGCGGGAGGAGTACACGATGATTCCGATCATCTATGACCTCGCCGAGGCAGCCCGCATCCTCGGATTCTCCGAGTCCTACCTCCGCTCAAAGCTTCGCGATCGAACCTTCGCCGGCATGAAGCGCGCGGGCAGATGGGCGATGACGGAGGCTCAGATCGAAGCAGCAATTGAGTCGATGTGCATAGACGCACGGCCGGCCGATCCACCGTCGCCATCCGGACTGTCCAGGCACAGTCGCTACGGCCGTCGACTCCGGCAGCACGGCGCTTGAGCAATCCCGATTCTCGAGGCACGGCCGACGGGCTGGGCTGATCGCCCCACACTCGACAGCACACGGCGCTCAGCGCCCGCACCGTGCGATCGGTCCATGGCGAACACGGGGTTATGCTCCCGCAGCCGTCAGTAGCTCGTCCGTTAGAGCGGCGGTGTCGAGGGGCCGGTACGAAGTCCCGAACCATCGGGGAAGATTTCCGCGTTGTCGTCGGGCAATTTGGCAAGGAGTTCGAGGTATCGCCGACCGCTCTCGGTGATATCGAAGGTCTCCCCGACGTTAGATACGTCCATGGAGGTGTGCCCCTCCGCTTCCTTCTGTCTGAAAGATTCCAGAAGTTCGGGCTTCACGGCAACCAAGCCCATTCGCCTCAGCGAGTCGACGTATTGAATCGTCGGGCCGCCTAGACCTTCATGGGCGATCGGTATCGATTCGCCTCTCGCGAGCCGTTGCAAGACGTCGCGTTCGGGTTTAGTGAGGAATCGGGCGAGCAGGAACTGCAAAGCTTGTATGTCATCTGCTTGTTGTTCTTGCTCGGCTTGTACTTTTTGCCACTTGACGGTTGCACCACCGGGGAATCCGAGGCTTTCGAATATGGTTCCCAACCACGGCAGGAACGTAACGACAAGCAGCGTGACCGTCCAGCCATCGACTCGTGCCGCGGGATCGACCACATGCCATATCAGGAATCCCGCCGCAATGACCGATATTGCTACAGACGGAATGACAAACGACTTTGGCCAATCGGACTTTGCCACCTACTCAGCGTAAAGAGGAACAGTGACGAACTGCCGCATCCAATGCGTGTCGGTGCGGCCCGTCCGGTGGGGCCACGGGGTGAAGTCGTCGGGGTTCACGTTGTCGAGCTCATCGAGCTGGGTCCGTAGCTGAAAAACTAGCGCACACCGGCGAAGCGACAGCTGATCCGGCAGCGCGGTGCGTCGCCCGTCGGGCGTGCGCAGGGCGCACGCCAACAGCGATACCGGCGCGGAGCTTGCGCGTGCACCGCGTAACAGGCCAACGATCTGCAGGCAAGCTGTAGGGAGTTCTATCAAGGCGTGTCTGCGGGAACCTATCCGGGCGGCTGAGGTGGCAACGAGCCACCAAGCTTTTGCCAGTGCTCGGCCAGCGCAGTGTCGATTGGTTTCTCGAAGGCCTTCAGCATTTCTCGCTGAGCGCGTTCGACGGTTCGTCGCTGGGATTCGAGGACGCGTGCGTCGAGGTCTCGGGTGTTCTGCTTCCAGCCGGGCATAACGGCTTCCATTAGGTCGGCATGGGGCACGTTGGTCGAGTCGCGCTCAATCTCTTTGTTGAGGATGGCCTCCATGCTCCGGAAGTAGTCGAGCGGCACTAGTGCTTGGCCTCCGACGACTAGGCCGTCGGCGACTGCGATGCCGTAGCGCAGCGCGGTGTTGAGTAGGCCGGCGTCGAACCACCGTTCTGACGGGTGCCAGGTGAGGCGGCGGAGGTCGATCGTGGTGTCGGGATTGTCTTTGGCGAGTTGGTCGATAACGGATTCGGGGAGGTCGTTCCACAGAACGGTGGTGTCGGGCTTGATCAGGTAGAACACCTGTGTCCTTTCGCTCGTGGTGCGGGCGAGAATTCCGTTTTCGATCGTGCCACGGTGGCACGGAAGCCGATAGAACGACAGCGCGCTCCGCGTGGCGGTACAGAGTCGCGGACCGCGCTCAGCGTGATGCCGCTCCACAAAAGGCTGGGCCTGCCCCCGCGTCAGCCGCGGATCCGAGCATGCTTGATGATCGTCTGGCGGATCTTCTCGGGATTACACAAGGTATCGAGTAGGTACAGATACGGCAGGAAAACCAGATCGTCGGGTAGTTCACCAGTGTGGTGGGCCAAAAGCTTCTCGGCGACCTGATCTTTTTCGCTTTCGGGCAGCCGCCCGCCCCCGAATCCATGGGTCGCGTTCCGATAGATCTTCAGTAGCAGGGCGGCTGCAAGCTCCGGTTCCCGATGAACTGGATTTGGATCGCCCGGAATCCGGATGAGGACGTTATCGTCGCCGCGCTGCTTACGGAAGAAGAATCCGTCCTGTACACGGCGGAGGCTGTCGACGGCCCGGTCGGCAAGAGGCATCAGAAGGGCTGCGACGACGTCGGGCATCTTGGCGCGCACTCTGTCAGCCGCCTCCTTGGCGACGTTGTACCGACATAATTGCTCAAAGCGCCGGTCCATGATTCGGTCCGCGTAGGAATCGAGCAGCGTATTCATCAGCGTCCGCTGCGTCGCGTGGTTTCGGCTGGATGTCTGCAGCGCCGTAGTCAGGCCGAAAATTTGGCCGAACGTTAGTAGCCAGTGTTGGTGCTCGTACGGGTCATAAATTCCATGCTTGTTGCTGAAAACCGTTGGATCACAGAGGTATCCGAACATCTGATTAAGTCTGTTTGTCCACCAGGTGATTGCGACCCGGCAAGAAATGGGCAGCAGATGTTTGTCGGGCACGGGTTCGTCGCGGCTCTGACTAGGCAGCAGTTGCATCGGCTCCATCGGTGAATGGCGGTACCCGGCGATCCCTGTGCCCAGGCTGAATAAAATTGCCGCGGGCGGCCGCCCTGCGGGGACACACCAGAAGCCTGGGGATAGGCACCCGAGTAGCGGACCAAAGTAATGGGACGCACCGATGACATCCTGAAACCAGTTCGACGAAGATGCGAAATAGCCGGCCTCTTCTCCGATACCGGTGATCGTGTCCATGGCGTCGGGATCCTGGTCGAATCGAAACATTATCGCGGGCAACCTAACTCGGTGGATAAGTAGGTCGGTCGCGATTACCAGATGTGCCGACAAGTTCGAGAACAAGAGCTCGACTGTTGCGGCGTAGGGGGTTGTCGCGAGGGTTGCGCATGCCTGCTCGACGACAGCCATTACTTGCTCGTGGGTGGCGCATTTCATGATATTCGCCTGAATACTATGAAAGACGGCGGCGATATCGGATCCGCCAGCCACTCGCTCGGCAAGTTGCGAGTCGAGTTCGGCAAACCGCGCGACAGTTTCGGGGTCGGCCAGATGATCTGCCGTCATCGGCATCCGCTTCAAGTGATCGAACCGGTTCATGAACTCGGTGTCGTCCGCCAGGCCGTAGTGACTTACGAAAGCCTTGTCGTTGCTTGGCCATACGGCCCAACGGTTGTCGCCCAGCGCACGGCCATGCAATCCCAGGAACGCGATGAACCCGCGCGGATCTCCGCCGAAAAGAGCACCAGACAGCTGAAGCTCGACTTCTTCCCGTGCCACCGGTCAGTTGCTTCCAGCGAGTCGGTTGGAGATGCGCACCGGTGGTGGTCTATCCGAAGCCGTGCAGTGGCTTGCCTTAAGCGGTCCGCACACCGTGTCAGCGCATGTTCGACAAGACCAGGTGATGTGCTCGCCGCCGCCGTAGCCGGTGCGGGCCTCGCAGCCGACGAGGACCGGGCCGCCGCCGAGGCCGCGGCTGCTCGGGCAACGCACGGGTGGCCGGGTGATCCAGGTGCCGGCGGTGGTGTGGATGAGGCCGCCGACGTCGCGCATGGCGTTACCGTATAACAAGCAAACGACGAATCGTTCTCGGCAAGGAGAGCGGCCATGAAACGGTTCCGTTTCCTGAAAGCATGAGCGGTGCGGCAGGTTTGCTAGTCGTCGTGCGCGCGTCCGGGTGCGCCCGATCGACGTCATGTCGTACGTCGGGTACTGGCCGGAAGTGCCGCGCAGCATGCGCACGCGGCCATCGGCTTTCGACATGAGGAGCACCGATCGCCATCCTGCGAGACCCTATGGATAACCGCGTTATTCGTGCCGTTAGGGCGACGACTGGCAGACGGTGACGGTCGCTTGGAAAGCAATCTGAGCGATCCTGTTAGCCGAGCGCCGACCCGATGGCGTCGGCGGCGGCTTGGGCGCTTCGTCGGTCGAGATGCCCGTAGACCCCGATGGTCGTCTGGATGGACTCATGCCCGAGGTGCTGTTGGATGACGGGCAGCGGCACACCAGCCTGGATCATCCATGATGCACACGTGTGGCGGAGGTCGTGCACACGAGGCGACTTCGTCAAGCCAGCCTTCATCGCACTCTCACGTCCCGGCTTCCAGCCGCCGTTGAAGAACTCCTGTGCACGAACCGGATTGCCGGCTCCATTAGTGAACAGGAAGCCTTGCGACTTGAGGTCGACGACCTCCAGCGCCGCTGGCGGCAGGCTGATGGTGCGGATCGATTTCTTCGTCTTGGGCGGCCCGATTTCAGGCCGGTAATCACCGGAGTACTTCCAGGCCTTATTGATTCGGCACGTCTTCGCCTTGATGTCGATGTCGGCGGCGCTCAGCGCAGTCGCCTCCGAGAAGCGCATGCCGGTAGTCACCAACCAGGTGGCTAGATTCTTCCAGCGGTCGCGCTCGATGTGATCACGCAGCAGCCGGAACTCGTCAGGCGTCAGGAACACCGTCTCCTCGACGCGGGTATGCGGCAGCCGCCGGCCCTGGCAAGGATTGGACGCAACCACCCCGGCGCGCACAGCAGCGTTGAACGCCCCCGAAACGAAGCCGTGCTTGTTCGCGATGGTCTTCCCGCCGCCACCAAGCTGCTTTACCCACTTTGCGATGGTCGTCTCGGTGACCGCCGAGACTGGCACGGAGCCGAAGACCGGGTCGATATCGCGGGTCACGTAGGTGCGGTAGCGCGCGAGGGTGGCTGGCTGGACACCGGTCAGGTTGTCGATGTGGGTGTGCAGCCACTCGGTGACCGTCGGGACGTGGCGGCCGATCTCATCGAGTTCGATGATGCGTAGCGCCTCATCAGGACCATGGTCGTCCAACAGCGTCTTGAAACGCTCTGCGGCAGGGAGGTTTTCGAACGTCAGCGAGCGTTGACGGCCATCTTGACGCCACAGCACGCGGTACGTGTTCCCGGCGCGGTTCTTCTGGGCGTGGATGCTTGCCACAACCCCTGATGTTACGTGAAGTGTTACGTGGTTCCCGACGTAACTTTATAAACCGCCTCTGACCTGCGCCTATATGGTGGAGCTAAGGGGACTCGAACCCCTGACCCCCACACTGCCAGTGTGGTGCGCTACCAGCTGCGCCATAGCCCCGTGAGTCGTGCCCATCGAAGTTACACCACCTGCGGGAAGCGTTCAAAACAGCTGCTCAGGGCACTTCTCCGCCCGCCTCCGGGCCCAACGCCCTTGCCGGAGTGTGTTCGGCGGGCGGCCGCCCTCGGGTTTCCGGCGCCACCGTCCATCCCACCGCCGCGATCATCAGAATCATGCCGCTGACGACGAATGCCCAGCCGAACGAGGTGTGCTCGGCCACCTGGCCCACCACCACCGATCCGACGATCGAACCCAGGTCGGCCATCATCTGGAACGTCGCCACCGCCGTCCCACCACGCGCCTTGTTCCCGACGATGTCGGCGACTGCGGCCTGCTGCGGCGAGACGAAAATGCCTGTGGCCGCACCTGTCACGTACGCCGCCGCGAGGAACACGGGCAGCGACGACGTATAACCGACCAGGACCGTCGAGGCCGCCGACACCGTGAGGCCCACGATGAGCAGTTTTCGGCGCCCGACCCGGTCCGAGAGGTAACCACTGGGGATGACGGCCGAGATGTTTCCGACGGCGAACGTGGCAAGCGCGATGCCCGCGAACCCCGGCCCGCGGCCAAGGACGTCGACGACGAACAGCGGTACGAGCGCGATCCGCAATCCGAACGCCGCCCAACCTGTTGCGAAATTGGAGAACAGCGCGGCGCGGTATGCCGGATGACGAAGCACCACCCGCACCGACACAGGGGGCTCGCTGTTCGACTCCGGTGCCGCCACGGCCGAGTGCCGCAGGTTGACGAACACCACGGCTGCGGCAACAAGAAGTGCCGCACCATAGATCACGAACGGTGCCGCCAAACCGAGGCCCACGGTCAGGCTGCCCAGCACCGGACCGGCGACCGAGCCGACCAGGAAGCCCGACGAGAACAGGCCCGCGACGCGGCCGCGCGCGTCCGGCGGCGAAATCCGGATCATCAGGCCGAGCGACGACACCGTGAACATCGCTGACCCCAGTCCGCCGAGTGAACGGAACAGCAATAGTTGCCAATACGTTTCGGCGAACGCGCACGCTGCGGTGGACAACGCCACGATCAGCAGACCGGTGATGTAGACGCGCCGCTCCCCCGACCGCTGAACGAGCAGGCCGGCCGGCGGGGCCGCAACCAGTCGCATGAGCGCGAACGCCGAGATCACGAACGTCGCCGCGCTGATACTGACCCCGAAGTGCCGTGCATACTGCGGAAGAACCGGGGCCACCACGCCGTAACCCAGCGCCACCACGACGTTCGCCGCGATCAGTACCCAGACTTCACGGGGAAGGCGCTGCTTTTCGGTTGTCGGACAGTCGCCCTCCGCAGTCGAGCTCACGCGATGACCTTGTTCACCACTTCGCGGGCCGCCTCCTGCACTTCCGCGAGATGCTCTGGGCCGCGGAAAGATTCGGCGTAGATCTTGTAGACGTCCTCGGTGCCCGACGGCCGCGCGGCGAACCACGCGTTTTCCGTCGTCACCTTCAAACCGCCCAGAGCCGCGCCGTTACCCGGCGCCGTCGTCAGCTTCGCGGTGATCTCCTCACCGGCCAGCTCCGTCGCGGTCACCTGCTCCGGAGAAAGCTTGGCCAGACGCGCCTTCTGCTCGCGGTCGGCCGGCGCGTCGATGCGGGCATACGTTGGCGCACCGTACTTTTCGGCAAGGGCGTCATACCGCTGCGACGGCGTCTGCCCCGTCACGGCAAGGATCTCCGACGCCAGCAGCGCCAGAATGATGCCGTCCTTATCCGTCGTCCAGACAGACCCGTCCCGGCGCAGGAACGATGCGCCCGCACTCTCTTCCCCACCGAAACCGATTGTGCCGCTGAGCAATCCGTCGACGAACCACTTGAAGCCCACCGGCACCTCGAGCAGTTTGCGGCCCAGCCCGGCGACCACCCTGTCGATGATCGACGAGCTGACCGCGGTCTTGCCGACCGCCGTCGAACCTGGCCAGTCGGGCCGGTGGCTGTAGAGATAATCGATCGCGACGGCGAGGTAGTGGTTCGGATTGAGTAGGCCGCCGTCGGGCGTGACGATGCCGTGCCGGTCGGAGTCTGCGTCGTTACCGGTGGCGATCTGATACTCGTCGGGGTTGGCCTTCATCGCCCGAAGAAGCCCAGCCATCGCATTGGGCGAGCTGCAGTCCATCCTGATCTTGCCGTCGGTGTCGAGGGTCATGAACCGCCATGTCGCGTCGACGAGCGGGTTGACCACGGTCAGCTCGAGCCCATGCCGTTCGCCGATCGCTCCCCAATAGTCGACGCTGGCCCCGCCCAGCGGGTCGGCGCCGATGCGGATGCCTTCGGCGCGGATCGCGTGCACATCCACCACATTGGGCAGGTCGGCGACATAGGCGTCCATATAGTCGTGCCGCTGCGCGGTCTGCATCGCCCGGGCCAGCGGCGCACGCTTCACCGCCTTGAGCCCGTCGCGCAGGATCTCGTTGGCGCGTTTGGCGATCGCACCGGTGGCGTCGGTGTCGGCGGGTCCACCGTTGGGCGGGTTGTACTTGAAGCCGCCGTCGCGCGGCGGGTTGTGCGACGGCGTGACCACGATGCCATCGGCCAAGTCACCGTCGCGGCCTCGGTTGAACGTGAGGATCGCGTGGCTGACGGCGGGAGTCGGCGTGTAGCGATCGGCCGAATCGATCATCGCCACAACGTCGTTGGCGGCCAACACCTCCAGCGCCGACGCCCATGCCGGCTCCGACAGCGCGTGGGTGTCGCGGCCGATGAACAGCGGGCCTGTGGTGCCCTGCCCGGCGCGGTACTCGACGATGGCCTGCGTGGTGGCCAGGATATGCGCTTCGTTGAACGCGGCGTCGAGGCTGGACCCGCGGTGGCCCGACGTTCCGAACACCACCTGCTGGTCGACGTTTTCCGGGTCGGGTTCCACGGTGTAGTAGGCCGTCACCACCTGGGCCACGTCGATGAGGTCTTCGGGTTGCGCCGGCTGCCCGGCACGTGGATTCGCCGCCATGGATTCGATTCTGCTCCTCACCGAAACGCGTCGTACGCCGGTCCGGCGGCTGGACGGCGATACTTTGGCTCATGTTCAGTTTCGACGTCCGCGAGCTGGCCGCCGTCTTCGTCGGCGGTGCGCTTGGCACCGTTGCCCGGGCAGCGCTGGAGACGTTCGCCGCACCCGACCCCGGACGCTGGCCGTGGCCGACGTTCACCGCCAACATCGTGGGCGCATTCCTGTTGGGCTACTTCGTCACCCGCCTGCTCGAGCGTTTGCCGGTATCGAGCTACCGGCGACCGCTTCTCGGGACTGGACTGTGTGGCGGCCTGACAACCTTTTCCACGATGCAGGTGGAGACGATCAAGATGATCGAGCACAACCACTACATCCTGGCTCTCGGATATACCGTCGCCAGCATCGCCGCCGGCCTGGTCGCCGTCTACGTCGCCACCGCGCTGGTGCGGCGCGTCGGGGTGCGCCGGTGACCGTCGCAGTCTGGGCAGGCGTCTTTGTCATCGGCGGTGTCGGGGCCGTACTGCGCTTCCTCGTCGACCGCGCGGTGTCGGCGCGCATCCCGGCGGCCTTCGCGTACGGCACGCTGGCGGTCAACCTCAGCGGCGCGCTGCTTCTCGGATTCCTGGCCGGACTTGCGCTCAGCCCGCATCTGGCCCTGCTCGTCGGCACGGGTTTCGTCGGGTCCTACACCACGTTCTCGACGTGGATGCTCGAAACCCAACGCCTCGGCGAGGAGCGTCAAGTCTCCCCTGCGTTGGCCAACATCGTGGTCAGCGTCGTGCTCGGCCTGACGGCAGCGTGGCTGGGCCTGTGGATCGGAGTCCGGGTGTGACCGACTACCTGAAGCTCACCACGTACTTCGCCGAGCGCCTGCGCAGCGGGGACCGATTTCTCGCCGACGCTCTGCTCGACAGCTATGCGCGCGAGGCCGTCGCGACCAGCATCGTGCTGCGCGGTATAGCCAGCTTCGGCCCGCACCACGAGTTCCGCAGCGACGAGTCCTTGAGCCTGTCCGAGGACGCGCCGATCGCGATCGCGGCGGTCGACACCGCAGACAAGATCAGCGCACTGGCCGACGAAATCGTGGCCAAGACGACACGCGGGTTCGTCACGCTCGAGCGGGCCCTGCTCGTCGGTCGCTCCACTCCGACGGCGCCGACGCCGGAAACGGCAAAACTCACCATCTACATCGGACGCCAGGATCGGGTGTCGGGAAAGCCGGCCTATCGCGTTGCGTGCGATCTGCTGCATCGTCATGGATTTGCCGGTGCCTCAGTCTTTCTCGGTGTCGACGGCACCAAGTTGGGCCAGCGCCGGCGGGCCCGGTTTTTCAGCCGCAACGTCGACGTCCCGGTGATGATCATCGCTGTCGGTGCGGCCTCGACGGTGGACGCTGCGATTCCCGAGCTCCAATCGCAACTCCCTTCGGCCTTGATGACGGTCGAACGCGTGCAACTGTGCAAGCGCGCCGGCAAGGTTCTGACTCGCCCGGCTGCCCTACCGGCAGTCGACGGGCAAGGCCGTGAGCTGTGGCAGAAGCTGATGGTCTACACGTCGGAGGCCACGCTCCACGACGGCGTGCCCATCCACCGTGCCATCGCCCGGCGCCTGTTCGACTCACAAACGGCCACCGGCGCAACCGTGCTGCGAGGCATATGGGGCTTCCACGGAGACCATAAACCCCACGGCGACAAGCTGATTCAGATGTCGCGAAGCGTCCCGGTGACCACAATCGTCGTCGAAACACCTGAGCGAATTCAGTCCAGCTTCGACGTCATCGACGAACTGACCGGCGAGCACGGACTGATCACCAGTGAGTTGGTGCCCGCGACCGTGTCGATCGACGACGGAACGCTGGTGGGAAGCACCACGCTCGCCCGCTACGACTACTGACGGTCAGAAGTCACCTACGGCTTGCGCGCTTCGGGTGCGTGAACTGGTCAGCTAGCGCAGCCTCGACATCCAGTGATCGGCCAACGCCGACACCCAGTCGACCGCGACGCGCGCGTCCGCCGGCGGGCTGTCCACGACGACCAGCTCGTCGACGCCGAGCTCGGCGAGCGGCTCGACGTCGCGGATATGCAGATCGCGCAACGCCACGCAGATCTGCAGGTCACGCCGGTCGCGGCCGCGTTCGTCGCACTGCCGGTCCAGATACGCGATCCGTTCGGCCACCTGCTGTACGTCGGCCAGGTTGAAGCCGTACCAGCCGTCGCCCCAAGCCGCCACCCTGCGCAAAGCCGCGTCGCTGTTGCCGCCCACCACGATCGGAATACCTTGGCGGGCAAGAGGTTTAGGGTTCACTCGCACCGAGTCGAACCTGACGAACTCGCCGTCGAACGACGCCACGTCGTCCCGCCACAGCGTCCGCATCGCGGCGACATACTCGGCCGTGCGCGCGGTGCGTCGCTCGAACGGCACACCGAGCGCGTCGAACTCTTCGCGCGACCATCCGACACCGACACCGAGCGTGAAGCGTCCACCGGACAGCGTGTCCAGAGTCGCCGCCTGCTTGGCGATCAGCACGGGGTTGTGCTCGGGCAGCAGTAGCACGCCGGTCGCGAGTCCGATCGTCGACGTGGCCGCGGCGGCGAAACTGAGCCCGATCAGCGGGTCGATCCAGTCGACGCTTGGCGGCACGGCGATCTGCCCGTCGTCGGAATATGGGTAGCGCGAGGCCGACCGGTCGACCATCACGACGTGTTCGCCACACCACAGCGTCGCGAAACCACACCGCTGGGCCCCGGCCGCGACGGCGTCAATGACCGCGCGGCTGGCGCCGGCGCCGATGCCAAGGGCGTGCAATCCCAGCCGCATCGGGCGATCGTCTCACGCGGCCAGCAGCAGTACACCCGTGATGAGCAGCGCGATCACCTTGACCGTTTCCAGGCCGACGTATGCCCAGTGCGCATGTGACCGCGGCCCCTCGCCGCCGGCGAGCACGGCATCAGAGCGCCGAGACAGCCGTGGCCGCACCAGCACCACCTGGGCCACTAGGGCAAGGACGGCGACACCTGCCGCGGCGGTGATGCCGTTCGCCGGCATTTCGACGGCGAAACAACTCATGACGACGACGGCCAGCACGGCCTCGACCGTGTTGAGCGCGCGGAAGACCAAGCGGCCGATGCCAAGTCCGAGCTGCAACGTGACACCGGGTGCGCGAAATTTCAGCGGGGCTTCGATGAAGGAAATCGCCAGTACCATGCCCAACCACACGAAGACTGCGGCAGTCGCGACGGCCGGGGCTGCATCCACGGCCAGCAGCCTACGACAGCAGCTTGGCCAGCACCGCTACGTGGCTGGCATCCAGATCGCGCGCGGCGGTCACGAGCGTGACCGTGCCACGGCGCATCAGGTCGCGTAACTCGGCCAACGCCGCAGCGCCGTCGTCGGTTTCGAGTTCGTCGGTGTAACGGGCCGCGAACTCATCGAACCGCTCGGTCTGGTGGGAGTACCACTTGCGTAACTCGGTGGACGGTGCGACCTTCGGTATCCATTGGCCCACCCGCGGATCTCCCTTGCGGAAGCCGCGCGGCCATAGCCGGTCGACGAGCACCCGATATTCGTCGTCGGGCCCGGGATCGTCGTAGACGCGCGCGACCTTGATGCGTTTGCGGCCGCCCATGGGGTGGAATCGTAGGAGCATGCACGTCGATCGGGTCGAGGAATTGCAGCGGTGGGAAGACGCCGGTGCCGTGTGGGAGGTGATCTCCCGGACAGAGTCCAGCGTGACGATCGGGCTACTGCGCTGCGACGGCGGCGAAGAAGTCGACAGGTTCACCTCCGACGATCCGCGCCTGCTTGCATTCATCCGCGACCGGCGCAAACACTAGTTCGTCCAACGTGAACCTATGTACCAAGAATCAGCGGAACTTCGTACATAGCCTCACGTTGGCCGGCGGAACCTCGGCGAGCGAAGCGTCGTCGTATCGACGTGGCACTCGACTGGCCGTTCCTGGGAACCGAGGCGTTGGCACGCGGCGCCGTCAACAGGTATCAGCTGAGGACGCGCTACGACGCGGTGTTTCGCAACGTGTACGTCCCGAAAGGGCAAGAATTGGCCGCTGCCGACAAAGCGGTCGCCGCGTGGCTGTGGTCGGGACGGCGCGCGACGGTAGCAGGGCTGTCCGCGGCCGCACTGCTCGGTACGCGGTGGATCGACGCGAAACGACCAGCTGAACTCAATCAGCCGAGTCGACACAAGACGAAAGGAATCATCCTGCACAGCGACGAGCTGTGGGATGACGAAAGCTGTTTCGTCAGGGGCGTTCCCGTCACGACAGCGGCGCGAACGGCCTTCGACCTCGGCCGCAGGCGTGGCCTGACGACTGCCGTCATCCGGATCGATGCGCTCATGCAGGCCACGCACGTCAAACCAACCGACATAGTGTCGATCGCCGACCGCCACCGCGGTGCGCGGGGCACGGTGCAATTACGCGAGGCGTTGAGCTTGGCCGATGCAGGCGCGGAGTCGCCGCAGGAAACACGCACGCGGCTTGTTCTGACGTCGGCCGGTTTGCGGCCGCATCGCACGCAAATCGAGGTGTTCGACGACTTCGGCGGATTCGTGCACCGCATCGATATGGGTTGGGACGACTGGCGGGTCGGCGTCGAATACGACGGCATCCAACATTGGACTGACCCTGACGTACGCAACCGCGATATCGACTGGCAGGCCGAAGCGGAAGCGCTCGGGTGGCGCATCGTCCGCGTCAGCTCCGACATGCTGCGCTACCGCCAGGCCACCATCGTCGAGCGCACCCGCACCGCGCTGCGCGCCGCCGGAGCGCCCGTCTAGGAGCCGAATGTGAAGCTGTGTACGAAGAATGGCGAAAATGTCGCACATAACCTCACGTTCGGCGCGGCGGCCATACCGGCACGTCGATGGCACCACCAGGCTGATTGCCCCGGTCGCTTCGCCCGAGGCGTCGAAACAGGCCTTTTTCGCCGAGTTCGTGGGTACGTTCATTCTCGTGTTCACCGTGTTCGGTGTGATACACCGCAAGGCCTCTGCCGCATTCGCCTATGTCGCGATCTCACGCACCCGCGCCGACGCCATACCTGCCGCCGATATCGCCGTCCCGAGCGCCGAGACCACCGCTGCGTAAGGAGCCATCCGATGAAGAAGCTCATCAACGATCCCGCCGACGTCATCGCCGAGGCGCTGCGCGGTATGGCCATCGCGCATCCCGAACTGCGCATCGACCACACCAACCGGATCGTGTACCGCGGCGACGCACCGGTGCCTGGCAAGGTCGGGCTGATCTCGGGCGGCGGCTCGGGCCACGAACCCCTGCACGGCGGCTTTGTCGGGCGAGGCATGCTCGACGCCGCTTGTGCCGGTGAGGTTTTCACCTCACCCGTGCCCGACCAGATGCTGGAGGCAACCAAGAACGTCGACGGCGGCGCGGGGGTGTTGCACATTGTGAAGAACTACACCGGCGACGTGATGAATTTCGAGATGGCCGCCGAACTGGCCGAGGCCGAAGGCATCACCGTCGAATCCGTCGTCGTCGACGACGATGTCGCCGTCCAGGACAGTACGTTCACCGCCGGCCGGCGCGGCGTCGGCGCAACCGTATTGGTAGAGAAGATCGCCGGTGCCGCTGCGGATCAGGGCCGCGGCCTGTCGGACGTCGCCGACGTCGCGCGGCGGGTCAACGCGGCGTCGCGCAGCATGGGCGTCGCGCTGACGTCGTGCACCGTGCCCGCCGTCGGCCATCCGACATTCGAGCTGTCCGAGACCGAGATCGAAGTGGGAATCGGCATTCACGGCGAACCCGGCCGGCAGCGGCTGCCCATGCAGTCCGCCAGGGAGGTTGCCGAGTTGATGCTCGAGCCGGTGCTGACCGATCTCGACTTCACTGGCGGCGACGGCGTCGTCCTGTTCGTGAACAGCATGGGCGCCACTCCGCTGATCGAGTTGTACGTTATGTACTCCGAATTCGCCGCCATCCTCGACAAGGCCGGCGTCGGGATCGCCCGGTCGCTCGTCGGCCCTTACATCACCAGCCTGGACATGGCTGGTTGCTCGGTCACGCTGATGCGCGCGGACGATGAGTTGCTTGGGCTCTGGGACCATCCGGTCAACACAGCGGCACTGCGGAGAGGATGCTGAATGGACCTGGCACAGCTCACCGCATGGATCCGTGAATTCGCGCGGGTGATCGGCGAAAAAGCCCAGTATCTAACCGATCTCGACGCGGCCATCGGCGACGCCGACCACGGCATCAACATGGACCGCGGCATGAGGGCGGTCGTCGCGGCGCTCAACGAAGGCAACCCCGCCGACATGTCCGAGTTGTGCAAGTTGGTGGGCATGACGCTGGTGAAGTCCGTCGGCGGCGCCAGCGGCCCCCTCTACGGAACGTTCTTCCTGCGGATGGCGCCCGCCCTTGGCTCCGCCGAGAGCGTGGACGCGGGGGATTTCGCCAAGGCGCTGCGCGCCGGCGTCGAGGGTGTCGTCCAGCGCGGCCGTGCCGAGGCCGGCGACAAAACCATGTTCGATGCGCTGGCACCCGCCTTGGATGCGGTTGACGCGGTGCTCGCGTCCGGCTCCGGTCTCGATGCGGGGCTCACCGAAGCGGCCATCGCGGCCGAAAGCGGCAGAGATGCAACGGAATCGATGGTCGCCCGCAAGGGTCGCGCCAGCTACCTCGGGCAGCGAAGCGTCGGCCATCTCGACCCGGGCGCGGCGTCGTCTGCGATGTTGATCGCGGCCGCAGCCACCGCCGTCGCCACCAGCGGGTGATGCGAGTGACCGTAGGACTCGTCGTCGTCTCGCACAGCCGGGCGCTGGCACGCGCCGCGGTCGCGTTGGCCCAGGAAATGCTGCACGGCAAGCAGATTCGCATCGCCGTCGCCGCAGGCCTTGACGAGACCACTTTCGGAACCGACGCCGCGCAGATCGTCGACGCGATCACAGCAGCGGATCAGGGCTCGGGAGTTGTGGTGCTGATGGACCTCGGCAGTGCGGTGCTCTCGGCCGAGCTGGCACTGGAACTGCTCGACGACGATGTCCGCGGGCGGGTGGTGTTGTGTCCTGCTCCCCTCGTCGAAGGACTGGTGGTGGCGGCCGTCGCCGCGGCGGGTGGCGCTTCCAGCGCCGAGGTCGCGTCGGAAGCCGCGGGTGCGCTCGCGGGCAAGATCGGTCACCTCGGGACGGCGCCTGTCGTGCCCGCGGCCGAAGTGCCGGCGGACGTCGATGAACTGGCGGCAACCTTCGTCGTCGCCAACCCCCACGGTTTGCATGCCCGGCCTGCCGCACGGCTGGTCCAGGAGGTTCGCCGCCGCGACGCCCACGCCCGGCTGCGCAACCTGCGCACCGAATCGGAATGGGTTGACGCAGCGAGCCTTTCGAAGATCGCCACATTGGGTGTTCGGGCCGGCGACGAGGTAGAGATCCGGGTGTCGGGAAGCCAGGCGGCCGAGGCCCTTGACCACATCCTTTCGCTGGCCGCGCGCAACTTCGACGAGTCTCTGACGGAAGCCGCTCCCGCGGTTCAACCGTCCGGGCAGGCGCCGGTCGGTGCCAGCCCCGGGTTGGGCATCGGACCCGCGCGCTCGACGCGGTTGGGCGCCATCACGATTCCGGATATCCCGGCGCAGGAGCCGACGGTGGAATGGCGTCGTCTCGGCAAGGCGATAGCGGCGGTCCGGTGCACGATCGGCCAGTTGCGCACGCGCACCGCGCGCGATGTCGGCGAATCCGAGGCGTCGATCTTCGATGCGCATCAGCTGTTGCTCGACGACGCCGCGCTGCTCGATGACGTACGAAGCCGCATCGACGGCGGGCAATCGGCGGTATCGGCCTGGGCGGCGGCGGTGTCTCGGTTGGCCGACGAATTCACTGCCGTGCCGGATCCGTACCTGCAGGCGAGGGCGGACGACGTCACCGCGGTGGGTGATCAGGTGTTGCGGGCAATGCTTGGCGCCGGTGAGAGTTCGACGGGTCCGACAGGTGTGCTGGTCGCGGCCGACCTGACCCCGGCCGAGGTTGCCGAACTTGACCCGACCCGGGTGGCCGCGGTCCTACTCGCGTTCGGCAGTCCGCACGCCCACAACGTCATTCTGTTGCGGGCGAAGGGAATTCCCGCTGTCGTCGGCGCCGGCCCCGCGGTGCTGTCGATTCCCGACGGCACCATCGTCGCCGTCGACGGCAGCCGCGGTGAGTACGTGATCGACCCGCCCGAAGATGTCCGCGAGCAGTTTCACGCTCGCGTCGCCGAGCTCGCCCAGCGGCAGCGTCACGCAGAAGCGCGCGCCGCCGAGCCCGCCGTCACACGCGACGGTGTCACGATTCCGGTCGGCGCCAACATCGGGTCGGTCGACGACGCGCGCGCCGCGGCCGCGCACGGCGCGGATTTCGCGGGCCTTGTGCGAACCGAGTTCTTGTTCTTGGGACGCCAGGATGCCCCGGACGTCGAGGAGCAGTTCGCCGTCTATCGCAAGATCGCCGAATCGCTTGACGGACGCAGGATTACGCTGCGCACCTTGGACGTCGGCGGTGACAAGCCGTTGGAGTTCCTGCCGACTCCGGCGGAGATGAATCCTTACCTCGGGGTCCGTGGCATCCGGCTGTCGCTGGCGCATCCGGCGCTGCTGGCCGACCAGCTGTTGGCCATGGTGCGGGTGGCGCAACACACGCCGGTCAGTGTGATGTTCCCGATGGTCACCACAGTCGACGAATTGTTCACGGCGCGGGGGCTTTTGGATGAAGCGATCGGCCGCGCCGGCCGAAACCGCCCGGCCGGTTTACAGGTGGGCATGATGGTCGAGGTGCCGGCCGCCGCGCTCAAGGCCGCCGCCTTCGCCCGCCATGTCGACTTCTTCTCCATCGGCACCAACGACCTGACTCAGTACGCGCTCGCCGCCGACCGCAACAACGACGCCGTCGCCGCGATCGGGGACGCCTTCGACCCCGGCATGCTGCAACTGGTGCGCGCGACGTGTCAGGGCGCGGCAGGCCATGCCTCGGTCTCGGTGTGCGGTGAATTCGCCGCCGATGAGCGCGCCGCGGGTCTGCTGATCGGGATGGGCGTCGACGCGCTGTCCGTCACTCCCCCGGCCATCCCCGGCACCAAGGAAGCCGTGCGCGCCGCCGACAGCCGCGCTGCCAGGAGGCTGGCAGACGAGGTGCTCGCGATGGACACCGCGGCTGCGGTGCGCGAGCGGCTGGTCCGAGGCTGAACACAGAACGGTCGCCCTGCCGTATTGGCAGGGCGACCGTCCTGTGGAGGCGCTAGAGCGTCTGGAACCCACCGTTCCACCACACGCCCCACGCGTTGAGCTCCGCGTTCCATTCAACCGGAAGCCACGGCGCCCAGAACGGCGGCGGAGGCTGCGGCGGAGCCCACACCGGTACGACGACGTTATCGACGTGTCCCGGAGGCGGCAGGTAGCCATGCCCCGGCGGGTACGGGTTACCCGGTCCGCCCACGTTGACGCCCGGCCCGTCGTCCGATACCGGAATCGGCCAAGGCGGCGGTTGCGGGAATGGCGGATCGGCATGTGCCAACCCGGCGCCGAACCCCGCGGCGGCGATGCTCATGGCACCGGCCAGCGTGATCTTTGCGGCGGTTCGTTTCAGCTTCATCTGTACTCCTTCGATCGGCACACAGGCGACAAAGGCCTGCGTGCTGGTCAGGACAGACCCCCCGAGCACCTTGAGCTACCCGTTGGAGCAGAAGGGCTAAACGTCGGCCCGCTGAATGAGATCGACGAACGCCTGGGCAGCCGCGTCCACTCCGTCGCCGTCGCCGGTGGCTACCAGGTCAAACAGCAGGCCGCGCATCACTGCCAACCCCAGGCGGATCAACGCTGGATCGACCGCCCGGCCCGTCGCGGCCGCATCGGTGAGCCATGTGTCGACCGCGCCCGGATGCATCCGTGCGAACGGCTGCTCGCCCTGGACCCCGCGGGCGTAGCACTCGAAGAAGAGGCGCTCGAACGGCCGCAGCTCGTCGCGGCGGAGGTCAGACCACATCGCGGCGATCGCCGCCGTCGGCTCGGATGGCAGTTCGCGCAGTAGGGCCATCTGTCGGCGCTCGACCTCCTCGACGATCGCAACGAGGAGCTCGTTGCGGGTGCCGAAGTGATGCAGCAGCATGCGATGGCTGGTGCCGACCGCGGCGGCGACATCGCGCAGGGAGCGGTCACCGATGCCGTTGACGGCGACCTCTTCGACCACCGCGTCGAGCAACTGCTGACGCCGCTCGAGGTCAGGAGGTCGAGCCATTGAGGTGACGCTGCTCGCTTCGCGCTTTCAGGCCGGCGGCTTCGAGTTCCAGATAGCGCTTCGTCATCCGGCGCATCAACAGGCCAACCAATGCGCCGACGGGACCGCGCTGGTCGATCTGCTGACGAACCAGTGTGCGGCCTGCCGGTTCTGCGACGAGCTCGTGGCGGGCAAGGGTCACACCACCGGGCGACCGCTGCACCCAGGTCCACGACATGCCCGGCGTCACCTCTGTGACCTCCCAAATCAGTTTCGGCATGCGCGGCTGTTTGATCTCGAACCGCTTGCCGACCGCGATCCCCGGGCCGTCCAGCGCGACCAACCGGGTGACCGAGGCGGTCCATTCGGGCCACCGCTCGACATCGCTGAAGACGTCCCACACCACGGCCGCCGGGGCGTCGATCCCGACGTCACTGTCAGTAATCATGTACCAAACGGTACATGATTAGTCACGCACACGTAATAGCGGCGCGTTCCGGCGGGTAAACACGTCACATGAACATCGCAGGCAAGGCGATCGACCTGCTCGTCAATCCCCCGCGACTGTCGGATCCCGACCGCCTACGCGAGGGGGTGAACGGCAAGACCGTCCTCGTGACCGGCGCGTCGTACGGCCTCGGCGAGGCAACAGCGCACAAGCTTTCGGCCGCCGGTGCCACCACCTTGCTCGTCGCGCGCTCGGCCGACAAGCTCGACGAACTCGCAGCGGCGCTAACCGAAGGCGGCGGCCGGGCGGTCGCCTACGCCGCCGATCTGAGCGACGAGGCGGCGGTCGACGACCTCGTGCAGCGCATCGACAAGGACCACGGCCCGCTCGACATCATCGTCAACAACGCAGGCAAGTCGATCCGGCGGCCACTACACCAGCAATACGAACGACCACACGACTTCGTCCGCACGATCGACGTCAACTATCTGGGACCAATTCGCTTGCTACTTGGCCTGATTCCCGCGATGCGTGAGCGCGGCCGCGGACACATCGTGAACATCTCGAGCATCGGCGTACGCGTTCCCCCTGGTCCGCGATGGGGCGCCTACCAGGCGTCCAAGGGTGCGTTCGACACGTGGCTGCGCAGCGTCGCGCCGGAGCTGCATAACGACGGCATCGAGGTCACCTCCGTCTACATGGGGTTGATCCGCACGCGCATGGTCGAGCCCACACCAAGCCTGCGCAGAGTGCCAGGGCTCTCGCCAGATCAGGCGGCGGACATCGTCGCGAAAGCGATCATCGAACGGCCTGCGACGATCGCGCCGTGGTGGGCCTGGCCTGCCGAAGTCACCTCGGCGCTGTTGCGCGGTCCGATCGACCGAGCCGCTCAGCTGTGGTATCGGCGCACCGCCGATTCGGATAACGCTCAGGAGGCCGAGCAGTGATTACTCCGAGTGTGGTCACCACGGCCGGTCGGGCGGTTCTGCGCTCCAGGCTGCTTGCGCCCATGGGGCCTCACGCCTTGTTCGGCGTACTTCGCGAAGCGGCCCGCGGCCGCACGAATCCGTTCACTCTGCTGGCGGTCGGGGCCGCGCGCTGGCCAGACCGCGTGGCGATGGTCGACGACGACGGCTCGATCACCTACCGCGAGTTGCTGTCACGAACCGAAGCCCTCGCCGGCGTGCTCGGCCGCCAGGGCGTTGCACGGGGGCAGGCGGTCGGCATCTTGTGCCGCAACGGGCGCGGTTTCGTGGCAGCGGTATTCGGCGCAGCGTTGGTCGGTGCCGATGTGGTGTTGCTCAACACCGACTTTCACACCGACGCGCTCGCGGCCGCCCTCAATACTCACCGGGTCCGAACGGTGATCTGCGACGACGAATTCACCGATCGCGCTAGGGCCGCCGACCAGTCCGTCACCGTCGTCGACCCCGCCGCGGCCGACGAGGGCCCCGCAGAGCGGCGACCCAAGGTCGCTGCGGCCGGCCGCATCGTGCTTCTCACCTCCGGCACCACCGGACGACCCAAGGGTGTGCCCCGCAAGCCAGACATCGCTCCCGCGCTCGGCACCGGGGCATCGATTCTCGACCGCACCGGGCTGCGCGTGGGCTCCCGAATCGCGGTGGCAGTACCGATGTTTCACGGGTTGGGGTTCGGAATGCTGATCCTGACCTTGACCCTCGGTGGCACGGCGCTGACCCGGCGCCGCTTTGACGCCGAAGCCACGCTCATCCAGGCCTCTGAACACGGCGCCGACGGGTTCACCGCGGTGCCAGTCATGCTCGCACGCATACTCGATCTGCCCGACGACATCCGGGCGCGAAACCCGTTGCCGTCGCTACGCGTCGTGATATCGAGCGGCGCGCGTCTCGATCCCAGCCTGGCCCGACGATTCATGGACGCATACGGCGATGTGATCTACAACGCCTACGGCTCATCGGAAGTCGGCATCGGTTCCCTTGCAACACCATCCGATCTGCGCGAAGCCCCCGAAACCGTCGGCAGGCCGGTCGCCGGCTGCCCGGTTCGGATTCTCGACGAACACGGCAAACCCGTTGGGCCGCGTGTCACCGGGCAGGTCTACGTCGGCGGCGAGCTGACCTTCGACGCGTACACCGGCGGAGAGACCAAGCACGGTGTCGCGGACATGATGAGCACCGGCGACATGGGTTATTTCGATGAGGCAGGACGGCTGTACATCGTCGGCCGCGAAGACGACATGATCGTCTCCGGCGGCGAGAACGTTTACCCGCGCGCCGTGGAGAACGCTCTCGCCGAACATCCCGACGTCGCCGACAACGCGGTGATCGGAGTGCCCGACGAGGACTACGGCGAACGACTCGCGGCATTCGTCGTTCCCCGACCGGCAGCTACCCTCGACGCGACCGAACTTCGGGATTACTTGAAACACAAGGTGTCACGCTACGAGCAACCACGTGACATCGAGATCGTCAGCGAGATTCCACGCAACCCCGCCGGAAAGGTGCTGCGAAACGAGCTGCAGACCTAATCACCACAGCGAGGCTGCGCGTAGATCGCAATCTCGTTGAAAAGTCACGATTTCCATGCAGATTCGGCGCTTCGGCATGTTACGGCTATGCAGCCAATTGTGGCGTGAATGTTAAATCTTGGGCGTTTGATGGGTGATCAGGGATCTCACAGATTGAATCAAGTAAGTCTTATGGTCCTGGCGCAACGATCCCGCCATGCACATTCACCGCACGCTCGATGAGGGGCGCACTCTCAAACTTGCCGCCGCAATCTCAGGAGTGGGGGCATTCGTTGCGCTCGGGGTCTTGGCAACCGCCTACGATCGCGACGGCTCCTCGGCCACCCTGGCGGGGTCCGGGGATGCACCAACCAACACGACCTACACGCAGCCCAACGTGGCGAATATGAACATGGGCGCAACGGCGACATGGACGACCCCGGCATCAGTCGAGGCAACAAGCGTAGCGAGCCCTGTCGTGAAGGCGGGCTCGTGATGCGAACCCTGGCCGCGCATGTCGGGGTGCGACCGATAGTCGGCGTCGCCGCGGCATTCTTGGCGATGCCCCTGATCGGAAGCGGTGTGGCAGGCGCCACCACGTCTCCTCCGGACGTGACTGGTCAGAAGTACAGCGATGCGCAAACCGCGATCAGCGGTGCGGGCTTCACGCCAGTCGTGTCGACCACCGTCGGCGACCAGAATCTTTGGCCCAATTGTCTGGTCACCCGCACGCAGCAACGTACGGTTCAGCCACCACCCAACAGCAGCGGCTCGGCGGTCAACGAGGTCCTGGTGTCCCTCAACTGCGACGCCGGAGTTGCATCTACGACTCAGGCCGGCAATTCCGCGGCCAGCCCGGAGGGCAAGGCAGCCGCGGCAGCGGCCGCTTCGTCGTCCGGTGGCTCGAGCAGCTAGGCCTCCGCCACTTCGCGTTGAACCGTAGGTCTGGGCGGCTCATAGTCCGTTCTGCCGACGCCCTTTAGCGACCTTCCGGCTCGACCACCCACACTCCTTGCCGCATCACACCGATCACCCCGAGCTCGGAGTCCAACACCACCAAGCCAGCGGCGGCCCCGCTCGCGAGGCCGGCGCAGGGCAGGCCCAACGCCCGGGCCGGATTGATCGACGTCTGGCGCACCGCAGCCATCATCGCCGCATCGGGTGCGAGTCCGCTGTGCTCGACGGCGAATCTGAACTGACGGTCCATGGTCGCGGTGCTGCCCGCGATGGTTTGCGTTCCCGCGACGCGGGCCACCCCGTCGGTGACTTCCACCGCCACGGTCCCGAGGCGATAGTCGCCGTCACTCATACCGGCCGCGGCAATCGCATCCGTCACTACCGACACCCGGTCGGATCCCGCGCTCCGGCAGACGTGTCGATACAGGGCGGGATCGACATGCACACCGTCGGCGATCATTTCCACTGTCACCCTTGGATCTTCGAGCAGTGCGATGACAGGACCGGGCTCGCGACGGTCGATGGGGCGCATCGCGTTGAACAGGTGCGTGCCCACCGTCGCGCCCGCTGCGATCGCCGATCGCGTCTGGTCATAGGTCGCCTCGGTGTGACCGACGGCGGCCACCACGCCCGCACCGACGATCTGGCCGACCGCCGTCAATGCACCTTCCCGTTCCGGCGCGAGAGTCACCATGCGAATCGCGCCTTCACCCGCATCCAGCACGCGGTCGATCTCGGCGGCGTCCGGGTCGCGCATCAGTGACGGGTCGTGGGCGCCGCACCGCTTGGCGGAAATCCAGGGACCCTCCAAATGGATCCCGGCGATCAAGCCCGCACGAACGTCGTCGGCTAATTGTCTTACCTGACCGAGCAACTCGTCTTGGCCGGCGGTCACGAGAGAGGCGACGAGTGTGGTGGTGCCGTGCTCGCGGTGCAGTGCCACGGCGGTCGATGTATCCGCGCGCGACGCAGCGGAGAAACTGCCCCCTCCCCCGCCATGCACATGTGTGTCGACGAAGCCGGGCACCACCGTCACCGCGCCGAGGTCCCGATCCGGTGGCCGCGGCGCGGGGCCCGCGCCAACGGCTGTCACAGTGCCCTGGGAAATCTCAATCCACGCGGGCCGCAACAGTTCTCGTCCGGTGAGCAGGGTGTCGGCGGTCAGTAACACTTAGATGCCCTGCCAGTGCGGTTTCGCGCGGTACGTTTCGCGGTAGTAGCCGGCGAGCTGAAGCCGATGGGCGGCAGCATCATCCAAGAGCGTGGTCACGTGCGGGTGGTGCTGCAGGATGGTCGCCGGCCACATGGCGCTGACCGGTCCTTCGACGAGATGGTGCACGGCTTCGGCCTTGCGACCACCGGCAGCGACGAGGATTACGTGCCGGGCTTCCATGATGGTGCCCAGGCCCTGGGTCAGGCAGTGCGTCGGAACCGAGTCGACGTCACCGCCGAAGAAGCGGGCGTTGTCGATCCGCGTCTGCCTGGTCAAGGTTTTGATGCGGGTACGGGACGCCAGCGACGACCCCGGTTCGTTGAATGCGATATGCCCGTCGGTGCCGATGCCCAGGATCTGCAGATCGACACCTCCGGCTTCGCGGATCGCGCTCTCGTATGCCGCGCATGCGGCGGGGATGTCGGCGGCAAGGCCGTCGGGCCCGTGTACCGCGCCTGGGGCGAAGTCGACCCGGGAGACGAAGACCCTGTCGATGACGTTTCGGTACCGCTCGGGATGGTCAGCGGGCAGGCCCACATACTCGTCGAGGGTGAAGCCCCGCGCCTGCCCGAAGGAGATCAGTCCGGCATCGCAGCGTGCCACGAGTTCGTCGTAGATCGCCAGTGGCGACGATCCGGTGGCAAGGCCCAGAACGGAATCCGGTTTGCGATCGAGCAGCGCGCCGATTGCGTCGGCAGCGACACCGGCAATCTCCTTGGCGTCGGCCAGGATGACGACTTCCATCTACTTGTTCGCCGTGAAAAGGCTTGTCCCCGAAGCGACATCCGCGCCCTCGAAGACGGCCTCGGACGGGACGACATTGCCTGGTTCGCGTTCGTCCATGACGACTACGGGGACAATGGGGTTGAGCCCCTTGGCCTCGACCGACGGAACGTCGTAAGTGATGACGACCTGGCCCGCGGTGACGTCGTCGCCCTGGCTGACGTGCGCCGTGAAGCCTTCGCCTTTCAGCGCGACGGTATCCAGCCCCAGATGGACCAGGACGCCCACGTTGTCCGCGGTCATCACGATGTAGGCGTGCGGTAGCAGCTTCAAGATCTTGCCGCTGACCGGCGCGACGGCCTCGATGACGCCACGCGGAGGGTCGACGGCGGCGCCATAGCCCACCATGCCCTGCGAGAACACGGGGTCAGGGACGTCGCGAAGCGGAACCGCACGCCCGCCGACCGGGGCGAGGACCTGCGTCGTGCTCACGCACCAACAATACGAGCGTGCCGGTAAGACGGCCTCAAGTTCGGCGGTTCTCGTCTAGGCTTCCGCTGAGCTTCGGCGGCGACAACGTTTGCGCGACAGGAGGCCAACGACATGAGCGACACGGCGAAACCCCAAGGCACGCAGACTAAGTCGGGCATGCGCATTCCCGGCTTTGCCCAGTTGCAGCGGCTCGGCAAGAGCCTCATGCTGCCGATCGCGGTGCTGCCCGCAGCCGGGATTCTGCTCCGACTGGGCCAAGACGATCTGCTTGGCAGAATCCATGCCCCGGTCATCGGGCCGTTCTTCAAGGCGATGAGCGCTGCCGGCGATGCGCTGTTCACCAATCTCCCGCTGCTGTTCGCCGTCGGCGTCGCCATCGGGTTCGCGAAGAAGGCGGACGGTTCCACCGCGCTGGCCGCCGTCGTGGGCTACCTGGTGGTGCAAGCGGTATTCAAGACCATGTCGCCGATTGTCCTGGCCGGCCAGGTCGACAAGTCCGGCGACCAGGCGCAGATCAACTACAGCGTGTTCGCGGGCATCGTGGTCGGTCTGCTCACTGCGTGGCTGTTCGACCGCTACCACACCATCCAATTACCGTCGTACCTCGGATTCTTCGGGGGCAGGCGCTTCGTGCCGATCGTGGTGTCGATCGCGAGCTTGTTCATCGCGTTCGCGATGAGCTACTTCTATCCGATCTTCAATGCGGGGCTCACTGGCCTCGGCAGGTTCATCGGCGGTTCGGGCGCCCTTGGCGCATTCGTGTACGGGTTCGCCAACCGCATGCTGATTCCGCTGGGCCTGCACCACATTCCGAACTCGTACGTCTGGTTCCTCTACGGCGACTATCAGACGCCCGACGGCAAAACGGTGACCGGTGAACTCACCCGCTTCGCTGCTGGAGATCCGACGGGCGGCCATCTCACGTCCGGGTTCTACCCGATTCTGATGTTCGGGCTGCCCGCCGCCGCGTTGGCCATGATCCACGTGGCGAACAAGAAGCAGCGCAAGGTCGCTGTCGGCATTCTGTCCGCGGCGGCTCTGACTGCGTTTCTCACCGGTGTGACCGAGCCGCTGGAGTTCGCGTTCATGTTCGTGGCGTTCCCCCTGTATCTCATCCATGCGGTGCTCACCGGGCTGTCCCTGGCCATCGCCTACCTGCTCGATATCCACCTGGGCTTCTCGTTCTCCGCGGGGCTGGCCGACCTGCTCCTGTACGGCACGGCCCCTGCCGCCAAGAACATCCCGCTACTGCTGGCGATGGGTGCGGTGTTCTTTGTCGTCTACTACGTGTTGTTCCGGTTCGCGATCACCAAGTGGAATCTGAGAACTCCGGGACGTGAGCCGGAAAACGAGTTCGAGGCCGAGGAGCAAGCGAACCTCGGCGAGGGTGCCGACGCCGCCACGTCCGTCGCGGCGGGTGGCTCCGGCACCACACTCACTGCACCGGCCCCGGTCGCGACCGACAGCAAGGCCGAGCAGGTCATCGGGGCGTTCGGCGGCCGGGGGAATCTCGTGAACGTCGACGCATGCATCACGCGCCTGCGAGTGGAGGTCGCCGACAAGGGCAAGGTCGATCAGGCTCGCCTGAAGAGTCTGGGAGCTGCGGGTGTGGTTGAAGTGGGTAACAGCGTCCAAGCGGTGTTCGGCACCGATGCCGAAGCCCTGAAGAACGACATCAACGAGATCTTGTAGACGTCCGGCAACCGGTGGCTCCGCGTGTCCGACGCGGAACCACCGGGCCGTCAGATTCAGGGTTGCTTGGCGTAGCGGGTCAAGAACGCGATGGCAACGAGTGCCGCGACGACACCGATCGCGCCCCACAACACGAACGGGAAGACCAGCGACACCGGCGACCAGCCGACGCTGGAGAATGCCGCCGCCGTGTAGATCAGCCAGAAGATTCGGTAGATGCACCAGAGCGCGGTGATACCGGCGGAGATCCCGAACACGAGGCTCCGTGTGCGGTCGACGCGGTTGACCTGTTCCTGGATGCGGGTCGGCACGATGTTCACTGCTGTTTTCCTTTCGTCATGCGCGCCTCCTTGGCGCCGTCATGGCGGCAAGTACATGCAATGCCGGTGGCTACCGATCCCAAAAAACCGTTGCCCGACTGCGATCTGCTCTACGGTCAAAACAGGGAGGTCGATCGACATGACACGAACACGACTCGGCTCGCTAGGCGCCGGCGGGCTCAATTGGGACAGCCTGCCGTTGAGGTTGTTCGCGGGGGGCAACGCGAAGTTCTGGGATCCGGCCGACATCGATTTTTCCCGTGATCGGGCCGACTGGGAGTCGCTGACCGACCGCGAACGCGACTCGGCGACCCGCCTGTGCGCACAGTTCATCGCGGGCGAGGAAGCGGTGACCCAGGACATCCAGCCCTTCATGAGCGCGATGCACGCAGAAGGGCGCCTCGGCGACGAAATGTATCTGACGCAGTTCGCATTCGAGGAGGCCAAGCACACGCAGGTGTTTCGTCTGTGGCTCGACGCGGTCGGGATCACCGAGGACCTGCACGGCTACATCGAAGAGCTTCCGGCATACCAGGAGATGTTCTACGAAGAGCTTCCCGAATCGCTTTGGGCGCTGGCATCGGATCCCTCGCCGGCGGCGCAGGTCCGGGCGTCCGCCACGTACAACCACGTGATCGAAGGCATGATGGCGCTGACCGGATACTTTGCCTGGCACAAGATCTGCGCGGAGCGCGGCATTCTGCCCGGCATGCAGGAACTCGTTCAGCGGATCAGTGACGACGAGCGGCGTCACATGGCGTGGGGCACGTTCACATGTCGGCGCCACGTGGCGGCCGACGATGCCAACTGGACGGTGTTCGAAACGCGGATGAACGAGTTGATCCCACTGGCACTGCGCAACACCGACGAGGTTTTCGCCATCTACGGCGACGACGTCCCCTTCGGTTTCTCGAAGGACGAGTTCCAGCACTACGCCGCCGAAAAGGGCATGCGCCGACTCGGGACGATCAGTAGCGCGCGCGGCAGGCCCGTCGGGGAGATCGACGTCGACTGCTCGCCGCTTCAATTGGAGGACGCGTTCGCCGACGAGGACCACAAGGCGCTGGCGACGTCGGTCTAGGCCTCAGCTCGCGGTGTCTTGCGGGTTCGCCGCGTTGCGCCCCACAGCCCGACGCCGATTCCGATAACCGCGCCGCCGAGGCCGATCACCTGTTGTGAGCGCTTCATCTCGTCGTGGACGCTGATCCCGCCGAGCAGGTCGGCTGCGTCCGCACCGCCGGACGCAAGGAACCAGCCGCGGGTGTCCCGGCCACGCAACGCTGCCGCCGCGAGCAGGCCGCCGATCAGCGCGTCGCGATAGCCCATCGACCGCAACAACAATCGCGCCGTCGGGCCTTGGTCCTCCTGATCGCCCCAAATCCGGTTCGCGCGAACGGGATCGATGAGAAACGAAATGCCCGACGCGAGTCGGATGCCGCCGGCGACGAGCGCGGCGCGGTCGATGGCCATGGAGTGCAGCCTAGGCGTCAGAGCACCGTGAAGAGTTCGAGTTGGATGTTGTCGGGGTCGCGGAACACCACGGTGGCGAACCCGAAGGGTTGATCCCCTGTTCTGATGCCGGAGTGCTCGACGCCAAGTTCGTCGAGCCAGGCCGTCCACGCTTCGAGCTCTTCACGGGTGGCCACATTGAAGCCGACGTGGTCCAATCCCGTTCGGGCTTCGTCGAATTGTTCGCCGGTATTGCCGGTATTTGCGTGCAGCCCGATGGCCAGACCTGAGCGGGGCTCGACCAGCAGCACACCGTAACCAGTGTCCTCGCGTTCGTAGTGCGGGAATTCGATCGGCACTCGGTCCGCGCGGAACACCCGCTGATACCAGGCCACGCTCGCTTCGATATCGCGCACCGTCACGGAGAAGTGGTGGATGCCGGTGATGTTGGGGGCGTCGGTCATGCTGGAACCCTAACCACACTCGCGGGCCGCAGCCAGGTCGCGACGGGTCGGCCTTGATCTGTTGCAGTCGGTGAAGTGGTGGAAGGTCGATTCAGCTAGGCCTTGGCGCCGGTTTCGAGAATCCAGTCCTCGAACCGTGTCTCGAACAGAGTCGCACCGTCACCAGGGACGAGGGTGCGCTCTTCGATGTCGATACCCCAGTACTGCGCCTCGGGATCAGCGACGACCTCGCGGGTATCTCCGCGAGCGGTCAGCGCGGTCCGGATGAGGTCGGGAAGTAGAAACGCCTGTGGCCCACCGATTTCGGTGATCCCGTTGACGGGGTTGTTGACCGCGGCGATAGCGAGCCCTTCCGCGACGTCGGCCGCGGCCATCGGCTGAAAATAGGCAGGCGGCATGCGCACCGTGTCGCCGACCGTCGCAGAGTCGGCGAGGGTCTTGACGAACTCGAAGAACTGGGTCGCGTGGACGATTGTGTACGGAACAGGTCCGTCGCCGATGAGCTTCTCCTGCAATAGTTTCGCTTGGAAGTACCCGCTCTGGGGGGCCAACTGATCGGTGCCCACCACGGAGAGGGCGACGTGGTGGCCCACCCCGGCATTTTTCTCGGCAGCGAGCAGGTTCGTGGTTGCCGTGCGGAAGAACTCCATCGCCGAGTCGTCGAGCGTCGGCGAGTTCGACACGTCGACGACCACCGCGGCGCCCGCGAGCACCTCGGACAGACCCTCACCCGTCAGGGTGTTCACGCCGGTCGAGGGCGCTGCGGCGATTGCGTCGTGACCACTTTCGGACAACGTGTGCACCAACTCTGAGCCGATCAGGCCCGTACCACCGATTACGACGATTCTCATGATGAGTCTTCCGTTGTGTCTGACAGCGTGCTGACAGCCAGAACAGATCGGCAGTCGCGAATTCATTCTGGCACCAAAGAATCAGCCGGACTGACGGCTTGGTGGCCCGCGATCGCCTATTTCACATAGGGGCCGAGCAGCGTATCCCATGAGCTGCTGAGCTTGTTGTATTCGTCCTGGCAGCCGTCGGCGCGGTCTTGGGGCAGCGCGCCGTCCTTGACCAGGTCGGCGTTTCCGGTCGGGTCGGCGCCGTAGACCCAGCATTCGAGGTTGTACATACGGGTCTTGTCCAGAGAGTGAACGTCGGCGAGCTGCCCTTCATCGATCTCGCCGCCCTTTTGGTCGCTGTATGCCTGAAACTCGCGGGCGAAATCCTTGACGGCCTGCACATTTTGGGGATCGATCTTGCCGTCGGGGCCGGGGGTCAGCAGGAGGTATGCGGAAAGCTGGTCGGCGACGTCTTCCTCGCGACCGGTGGTGGGTAGGTCGTACAGGTCGATCACCATGTGTCCGGTCTCGTGGTAGAAGGTGGCGATCTCCGCGTTGATCGCCGATGCGGCCGGGTCCGCGTCGCCTGCCTTGGTGTAGATGTCCAGAGCGTCGGCCGCGTCCTCGTAACAGATCGTCACGGTCTTGTCGTCCGGGCTCCAATAGGCATTGGCCTCGTCACACTGCTTGCCGATCAACGGGACGTCGTAGGGCAGTTTGAGGGTCTGGTCGATGCTGTCGGCGAGGTCCTCCAACAGGTGGTCTTTCTGAATGAGGTCGCGGCCCCTCACCGCATCGGGTGACGTGGCGTCCTCGTAAGTGACGGTCATCTTGCCCGGCCAGTCCTGATCTGAGGGGGCGGCATCCGGGGTCCCGTTGCGGTTGACGTCGGGCTGCGCCGATGGCGTCTGGGCTGAGGTCGGGGAGGCTTTCGAAGACGACTGCGACGCAGTGTCGTGCCCGCAGCCGACGGCCAACAACGCCAACGACAGCACCGCAGCACCCGCGATTCCGGTTCGACCGCACATTCCCACGATTGACTCCCTCTCCAAACGGGGTTAGCCATCGACACCAGGCCGTCCCGTACGAACTGCGCACCCGATGCTATCTGCATCAAATGTCGCATAAGTCAATTTATGGAAACTCGCGGGGATATAGCTAGTTCGGACATGACGTGTTTGCCAATATGACAATCCGTGTCCACCTAAACCATTGCTGTTCGGTCCCTAGCAGCAGATGCGATCGCTGGTCACGCTCCGGGCCTATCTCAGTGTTGCGCGGGGCGTGTGCATTGCCACAAAGAGAACGCTACAAACGGATTTGAGTAGCTGAAGCGCGCTCCTAAATGCGGTCGAATCGGCCATGAAATAAAGAAATTGTCAATACCCGTGGATCGGGTGCTTCGGATGGCTATGAACGCGAGCTCTGACGGCGTTTGCTCGTTGATTGTCATGTGGACGCGATGATTGCCTGGTCCCAATGATCTGTTTGCGCGCGGGTGCGATCAGGCCGGTGGATTCTCGTTGAGCGCCAGTAGATCCCATTTGTTGCCGGCGATGTCGCGGAATACCGCGACCCGGCCATAGGGTTCGGTGCGCGGCTTGGTGAGGAACTCGACTCCTGCCGCCCTCATGCGTATGTGGGCAGCGTCGAAGTCGTCGACCTGGAGGAAGAAGCCGACGCGGCCGGCGAGTTGGTTGCCCACGGCAGCGTGTTGCTGCTCATTGTCGGCCCGAGCAAGTAGGAGGCCGGTTTGGGCGCGCCTTGGACGGACCACCACCCAGCGCTTCGGTCGTCCGTCGTTGGTCCGGGCCGGCGAGTCCTCGACGAGTTCGAAGTCGAGTGCTTCGACGAAGAAGGTGATGGCCGCGTCGTAGTCCTCGACGATGATGGTGGTGAGCTGTAGGAACGTCACCTCTTCAGGATGCCGGACCGACACCACCATCCTTATGACCTCGAGCCGCTAGGGCCTTGAGCCCGCGACGGGTAGACCTTCCGCCCAACGCAGCGAGGCCGACACCAACGCCTGGTGCACCGTGCCAGACCACCCGGTCTTGCGCTCGATCTCAGGCCCGGGCAACCCAGCCGGGGCATCACGGCGGATTGCCGCGAACAGCTAGACCCTCGACCTCGACGTCACAAGCACCAGATGCTTTCAGCCTGAGTTCAGCAGCAGGTGACGACAAGGTTCATGTATACGATCACCGACCTCCGAGGCTCATCCACAGATTTCGATCATTGCTCCAATGAAATACGCAACTAACTACGACGAGCACAAAATCTCAAAGCGACTCGATGAACCGGGTCGCGGTGGGCAGGTCGACGTTGGCCTCGTCCCGGTAAGCCTTGATGGCGCCGATCTTGTTGCCTGAGGCCAGCAACTGCTGAACATGAGCCGACACCTGGGACCGGGCGAGCGTCTGCAATTCGGGGATGGGCACGCCCGTCTTCTCATAGAGGTGCCGGACGAGCTGCTCGAGCACGCCCAGCCGTTCGTATACGTCGTTGGATGTCATCGGGTCAGCATGTCATCCGAGGTCGAGCACGTGCACTGCTTCTCGACGGTGTCAACAGTCGACAGGCTCTCGTGATCGAGCGTTGACACCCCGCGGCGGCACTGCAATAGTTAACCGCCTTAAATGAAAATGTTATTTTCAGATAAGCACCTCTCAACACTGTCGAGGCGGAGGAAACCTGAGCATGGAGCAGAAGCCTTTGGCCTGGTTACCGCAATCGATCGAAGACGCGTCATTGGGCGGCAACACCGGTTCCGACATGGGGTTGTCTGCGGCGTGGGCGTATCTACTCGGCAAGCTCGAACGAACCGCGCAGATAGTGCAGTCCGATCCCGCAGCCCGGAACGGGGTTGATGTGGCGTCGGGAATGCGTCATCTGCTGGTACTGCTGGCCGCCGGTGTCGACGAGGCATTGCGGTTCGATCCTGATCCGATTCTGTCTGTCCAGCGCGCTAGCACCGACGACATCATCACCTGGGGTATGGAGTGCCCGGACTGTATCTACACGCGGGCATCGCTACGTGGGGGCGAAAGCTACCGGCTGTTCGGCAACCGTGGCACCGCCCGATATGTCGGGTTGCAGACGATGGACGGAATCGTCTCCACCGCAAACGAATTGGTTGACGAACTCGAGGTGGACGGCGACGGTAACTTCGAGGTGATCTTGTCGAGGGACGAACGCGATGGAAATTGGATGAAAATCGGCGGCGATCATCCCACTCTGACGGTTCGACACTTCTTCTACGACTGGGACACCGAGGTGCAGTCCCGCCTGCGAATCGAAAGACTCGGCGACGCAGCCGAACTCGACAGAGTCACGACCAGTCCCGAGATACTCGTGTCGCGTCAGCTCGTCGCACTTGGCGATTTTGTCCACGACAATCTCGAGTTCTTCCTCCAGTTCGGAGCTGCCCCGCCTGCCAACGGGTTCCTCCCCCCGATCGACCGCACCGCGATGGGCGCAGCCGCGGAGAACAAACCCGTCATCGGACGCTGGGAGCTGGGCCCCGACGAGGTGCTCATTCTCGAAGTCGAGCCACCCGAAGGCGTCTATTGGAGCTATTCGCTCGGCAACCCGTGGTGGGAAACCATCCACTACGGCCGCCATCAATCCAGTTTGAATGCACACCAAATCACCACGGACTCCGATGGTCTGGTGCGCGTCGTGTTGTCCGAGCGCGATCCCGGAGTTGCGAACTGGCTCGACACCGCCGGACACAGCAACGGCGCAATGATCCTTCGCTGCGTGCGCACTGCGACTGCGCCGACACCCCGCGCCCGAGTGGTGTCATTCGAAGACATCGCATCTGTCTTGCCTGCCGACACCAAGAGGCTGACCGCCGATGAGCGGGCATCCGTCCTCGAACGCCGTCGACGCGCCGTGCACACGAGGTTCGCGAGATGACGTTCTCGGCCGACGAACTCGAAGACGGAGCCCGCGCAGCGACAGGGTTCGACGACTTCGGATCGTCCTATTACCGAGAGGGTCTCGAGCGCACCGTCGACGCGCTGAACACCGAAGCCGAACTCTCCGAGATGGGCGAGGTCATCCAGCACGCCACGATCAGCAATGCCCTCATCCAGCGCCTCAGGGTGGAGGAGACCTATGCGCGGCACCCCGAGATCGACGATGAGGTGGTGGGCGGGCCCGTCTTCGTGATCGGGTTGCCGCGGACGGGCACCACGGCTCTGAGCCAATTAGTTGCGGCCGACCCGCAGTTCCGATCGCTGCGGATGTGGGAATCACAGGCCCCGACGCCGCCGCCGGAGGCCGCAACTCAACACAGCGATCCCCGCATCGCTCAAGCCGAAGCCGGCCTGGAGATGTTGAATCAGATGTTCCCGCTCATGCGGACGCTCTACAACTCGGAAGCGACGGCCGCGACGGAATGCCAAGACCTGATGGGAATGAGCTTTCGCACTTTCCATTTCGATGGTGCCGTGCGCGTACCGAGCTACCTGGCCTGGCTAATGGATTGCGACATGCGGGAGACATACACATTTCACCGTCGGGTGCTCAAACTTCTGCAGTGGCATTGTCCGCCGACCCTCTGGCACCTCAAGACACCTGTCCACATGTTTGCGCTCGATGCGCTCGTCGAGGCCTATCCCAACGCGAAATTCATGTGGAGCCATCGTGATCCAGCGAAGGTGATGGGTTCGGTGTGCAGCCTCATCCAATACGTTCGTAGCTGGAGCAGCGATCGTCACGAGCCGGAAGAACTCGGTGCGGAGCAGCTCGACAGCTGGGCCGAGGCCGTTCGTCGAGCGATGGCCTTCCGCCGACGCGTTGGCGACGAGCGGTTTTCCGATGTCGCATTCGCGGACCTGCAGTCCAACCCGCTAGACACCCTGCGCGCAAGCTACGAGTCCTTGGGATTGGCGTTCACCGACGCGGCTGCGCGCGCGGTCGAGCAGTGGGCCGCCGGGCACAAGCCCGGCACCCGCGGCGCGCACGCCTACGAGTTGGCCGATTTCGGTCTCACCCCAGAGGGAGTCCGCGAGCGATTTACGGATTACCTCAACACATATGACGCGACCTCATGAGTGCTCCCCTCAAGCGGCGGCGAAGCAAGCTTGCCCCCGATCCCGATACGCGCCGTGCGATCTTGGCCGCAGCAACCGAGTCCCTTCGCGAGCATGGCGTCGAGCGGCTGAGCATCGCCGCGGTCCTCCAGCGCGCCGCACTGAGCACTCGCGCGTTCTATCGCCATTTCGAGTCGAAGGATCAACTGGTGTCCTCGGTCTTTCTCGAAGCGGCAAAAGCTGAAAAGCGCAGGCTGAGAAGAAAAATGGCCGCAACGAACACTCCGGTTGAGGCTGTTGCCGCCTGGATCGACGGTCGACTCGACCTCGCGTTCAGCGACCACATCAAGTCCGATCTGCGCCGCTTGTCGTTGGAGGCGCAATCGCAGAGATTCGCAGCCCCGGAACTGATTCAGCCGGCGTATGCCGAGATGCTGGAGCCACTCATCGACCAGATTCAGCGCGGACTGCGGGAGGGTGCGTTCCGCGATGTCGATCCCACAAGTGGTGCGCAGTCGATTCAGGGCGTGGTGTGGGCCAGCACCGAACGACAATGGGCAGCAAGCGACCGCGAGCGCGAACAAGTCCGAGAACACATACTCCGATTCTGTCTGCGTGGCTTGGGCGTAACGGCGGAGGAGATCAATCGAATCGTTCCAAACCGAACACCCTGATCAGGAGGCGACACGATGGACTTGGGCTTGGCGGGATCGACGGCCGTCGTCACCGGCGGCAGCAAAGGCATGGGCCTGGCCATCGCCGAAACCTTGGCAGCGGAGGGCGCCCGCGTGGCCGTCATGGCCCGCGGCAGAGCGGCACTCGATGCCGCAGTCGAAAAGCTAAGGGCCGCAGGTGCTCCCGACACCGTCGGAATCAGCGTTGACATGGCCGACCCTGCGTCCATCGTTGACGCCTTTGCCGCCGTCGCCGATCGCTGGGGTCAACTCAACAGCCTGGTACACACCATCGGACCAGGCGACGGGTACTTCGAGCAGCTGGACGACGCGGAATGGGATGCTGCGTTTGCACTTGGCACCATGTCGGCGGTGCGCTCTATTCGCGCCGCTTTGCCGATGCTCCGTGCCGCGGCGTGGGCTCGCATCGTGACATTGTCCGCGCATTCCATCCAGCGACAGAATCCACGCATCGTCGCCTACACCGCGTCGAAGGCGGCGCTGTCCAGCATCACCAAGAACTTGTCGAAAAGCCTTGCCAAGGACGGAATACTGGCGAATTGCGTTTGCCCGGGCACGATCGTGACAGCCAGTTTCACCGAGAACCTGAAAGACATCCTCGCTGCCGATGGCCTCGATGCGTCGAACCCGCACGATGTGATGGCATGGATCGACAAGAACTTCCACCAGCCGTGCGATCTCGGCCGGGCCGGGCTCCCCGAGGAGGTCGCCTCGATCACGGCCTACCTAGCGTCCCGAAGGAACGGCTACGTCACTGGCGCAACAGTGAACGTGGACGGAGGCTCAGACTTTGTGTGAGCAGCCGATGCTTGGGCGTAAACGCCAAGAGGGCCGCTGATCGTCAGCGGCCCTCTTTAGTGGAGCTGCCGGGAATCGAACCCGGGTCCTACGGCATTCCCTCGAGGCTTCTCCGTGCGCAGTTCGCTATGCCTCTACTCGGATCTCCTGATCACGCGAACAAGTCAGGATGACGATCCCAGTCGCTGTTGGTGTTCCGATGAGTCCCGCGACCGAACTCATCGGTGGATCCCTCTAGCTGATGCCAGGATCCGGGCCGAGGGCGTTCCCGGTCTGACAGACCAGCCGTCGCTTAGGCAGCGAGGGCGTAGTCGCGCTGATTTGAATCGGCGCTTAATTGGTTGCAACGACGCTTACGGTGGTCTCTTGCCTGCACCGGCACGCTTCCCTTGATTCGATGCGCGAAGTCGAAACCGTTCAGCCCCTCGCATCCCCGCCGACTTTCGGCAGGACATTTCATGGTACGCCAGTGACAACAGAGCACTGCAATGATTTCTTCCCAAAGCGGCGTGTTGGCGCAGGTCACATGACGTAATTGAGGTGTTCGACGACCCGCCGGCCGACGGCCTCGTCGCCGCCATAGACCAGGGCGTCGGGGTGCTGCGCCGGCGTGGTCCGGCCGCCTGCCAGGCGGGTGAACAGCAGACCATCGAGTGTGATCGTCGACGTCGGCTCCCGGCCGCCGAACTCCTCGACGACCCGACCCCGACCCTGCACCTCCACGTTGATCGTCCGCCGCAACGGGCCCGTCAGCTCGATACTGACCCGCGATCCGTCGGGCGCCCCACCCAGCTTGCCCACGACGAACCCCATGCTGGCTGCCATCTCGTCGAGCGCCAGCCGCGACGCCGGGCCTGCCAGTTCCGCATCGGTGGCCGGGCGATGCAGCGCGTCGCGGATGTCCAGCTCATGCATCCAGCAGTCGAAGACCCGCACTCGCATGAATCGGCCGAAGGTGTCGGGCCCCACCGGCGTGACGGTCACCTCGTTCCACGCGTCATCCGACATGTCGGCCAACGCAGCACGCCGCTGGGCGACCGTGGCTCTGAACTTCTCAAGCAGCTCGCCGGGGCTGACGCCGCGCAGGTTGCGAACCCAACGCTCGTTCAGCATGCCGACGTCATTGCGGACGTGGTTGAACACCGACACGTCGACGTCGGCGTCCGGGATCGCGATGCCTTGCAGCATGCACTCCGTGCCGATCACGTGCGCTACGACATCACGAACCGACCACCCCGGCAGCGGACTCCCCGCCTGCCACTGCGATTCGGTAAGGCCGGCGACCAGCTGATCGATCTCGTTCCACACGGCCGACAGGCCGTTGATCACGTCGGACTTGTCGAGGTTGGTCACGGGGCGCGAAGGGCTGCTCACCCGGCCGAACGTAGCGCCCGCGGCGGCCGAGCGTCCGCGAAATGCCCATCTACCCACCGGCCAGGCGGCCGGCGAACACAACGATTACCGAGAAGAGCAAGAACAAGAAGCCGACCGCCGTGAACACCGGATTTGGCCCGAACACCGTTGCGGTGACACCGACAACGATCCCGACGACCAGTAGCGCCATCCGAAGGCTCAGCATTCCTCCCTTGCGCATCACCGACGCCAACGTGCGACGCGGCAGCGTGCGCAGAATCCACACCAGGATCACCACCAGGGCGGTCGTGCATAGCCCGATCAACACCCGCGGCACGATCGTCGGCGAGCCGTCATCGTGCACCGCCAGCATCACGACCACGAAAAACGCAAGAGCGACGACCACGATCGACGACTGCCGCAGCACCCTCAGCACGACGACGCCTACGTTGTCGCGGGCGAGTTGACCAAGGGACGGGTCGAGTCGAGCCGCGCCGAGGAACCCCCGCAGCGCGGACGAAAACTTGCCAGCCGCAAGACGATTGACGGCAAGGTTGTTCACGGCACTCGCGTGTTCAGGCGCAATACGTAAGGCCTGTTGATAGTCGGCATTGGACTCGCCGATTCTGCCCAACTTCTTGAGGATCGAGCCACGCAGGACGAACGTGTCAGCATCATTGGGCTGCAGGCGAATCGACTCGTTCGCCGCGGTCAACGCGTACTGCAGTTGGCCTGCTCCCGCGAGGATTCTGGCGAGGTCGTAGTGCGCAAGATAGTCGTCGGGGTGTGTCGTTGCGGTGCGCCATGCCATCCACCACGCCTCATACCAGCGGCCGAGGCCGTTGAGCGCGGACGCATACATCCGCATGGCGAGCGCATCCTGCGGCGCGCGACCAAGCGCCGCGTACGCGACCTGCGCCGCGGATTCGAAATGCTGCAAGCAGATTTCAGCACGCGCGTATTCCGTCAGCAGGCCTGGGTCATCGGGGTTCTCAGCCAGCGCGGTACGCAGTATCTCCCGTGCGCGCTCGTAGTTGCGGGTGTCGATATAGTGCCGCGCGGTATGGATTGCCGCTAGGACGCTATCTTCGACCGTCATCGGATCTTTCTGCGACGCATGTACTTTGCGAGCTCGTCGTACGTACCGTCGGTGTTCCCGAACTCCACGACGTTGCGGGCAGTGTCGAACCACGGACCCGTACTCGGCCGGATCTGCGCAAGCGCCGCGTCGACGTCCGCCATCGTGACAGGGCGCACCTGGCCCGACCGTATCGAATCAGCCATCGCCAATTGCGTTGCGGTGTCGCAGACATGCGCGAGGTCGGCACCGGACCAGCCGTCGGTCCGGTCAGCGATCGACTTGGGGTTGACACCCGACACCGGCCGATCCTGGAGATGAAAGCGAACGATCGCCGCCCGCGCCTCCGGATCGGGCAGGCCGACGAAGATCATCCGGTCGAACCGGCCGGGCCTGCGCAGCGCCGCATCGACATCCCACGGAGCGTTGGTGGCGCCGAGGACGTAAACACCTTCGTTGCTCGCCGTCGACGAGTCGAACTCTTCGAGCAGTGTGTTGACCACCGTCCGCATCGCCGAAACGCCGCTCAGCGCGGATCGCCTGTGACCCAACGCATCTACCTCGTCGAAGAACAGCACGCACGGCGCATTGCGGCGCGCATTGTCGAAGACGGCGCGGATAGCGCGCTCGCTATCCCCGAACCAGCGGCTCACCACATCGGCGATGCCGACCTGGTAGAAGTTTGCGCCGAGCTCGCCGGAAACGGCCTTGGCCATGAACGTCTTACCGCAGCCAGGCGGTCCGTAGAGCAGCAAGCCGCCACGCGCAGACACCTTGTAGGCCTTCATCAACTCCGGATTGCGAATCGGGCCCAGCAGTGAAAGTTCGAGCTGACGTTTGACGTCGGCCATTCCGGCGATGTCGGCCAACCGCACATCGCTGCGTTGCACCACGTCGAAGTCGTCATCGGTAACGGCATCCGCCGGCTCCTCGACGAAGGCCGGCCGGATGATGTCGGCAAGTTCTCTCTCAGCGGCGGACCAATCGAAACCCGCTGCGGACTGGGCGGGCTGCTCGTCGTCCGTCGGCGCTGTGTTCTGTGCACCGGCTAGGGCGGCGCTGCACCGCTGCATCAGCGCCAACGCGGCCGCATTCGCGGGATCGAGGGTCAGCGCTGCGCTGCAATGCCCGAGCGCTTCGGCGTAGCGGCCTCGCTCGACCAGGAGATCGGCCAGGTGGAGCCTGAGCTCGATGACGTCGGGACTGCGCTCGACAGCAGCTGAGACCGCCTCGACCACCGGATCGTCGCTCATCGGCCCTCCTGTTTGCCAACGACGCCTCATTTTACGGGACGAACTAGCAAGCTACCCTGCGGCGATCATGCCCACCGACATGAGCGCGGCAACCATGCCGACTGTTTGCCAGCGGGTAACTCTTTCGCGCAGCACGACAATGGCCAGCAACACCGTCGCCGCGGGGTACAGCGACATCAGCACCCCGGCCAACGACAGTAACGACGCCTGCAATGCCAGCAGCATCGCGATGTTGGCGCCGGTGTCGAGCACCGCGGCCAGCACCGCCAGCCGCAGGGGTATGCCGGTCGGCGGCCGCAGGTTGGAGCTCACCGCGGCGATGAACAACACCAGCACGCTGGCCGAGACCCGCGCGAAGACCAGCGGCCACAGCTTGGCCTCCACCGGCGCCTGATGAATCAGCACGAAGTTCAGCCCGAACGCGACGCCGGAGCCGACCGTCAACCAGGCCACGCGGGCGGTGAACCTGTGCGGCGCGACGTCCTCGTCGGTCGCCTCGCGACTCACCAGCACCACCGCGACCAGTGCCAGCACCACGCCGATCGCGGCGATGAACCCCGGCCGCTCCCCCAGCACCACACCGACACCGACGGGGATGCCCGCGACGAGGATCGCGGTCAGCGGCGACACCACCGAGATCGGCCCTGCGCCCAGCGCGGCGTAGAACCACCACACGCCGAAGGCTTGCGAGACACCGCATAACGCGCCCCAGAAAACGGCGGCCCCGGTGACGTGGCCGCCGACGATCGCGGCGATCACAGCGAGCAACACCATGGCGATCGGATAGGACACCAGCACGACCCGCAGCGCCGCCACCCTCCGCGACGCGAGCCCGCCGACGAAATCGCTGATGCCGTAACCGAGCGCGGAAGCGAGCGCTAGCGCGACGCCGATCAGGTCATGCCCTTCATGCGCCGGCCCAGCTCTCGGGTCACCTCCCGCTGCGCGTCGCGACGGGCCATGTCTTGACGCTTGTCGTGCGCCTGCTTACCACGGGCCAGGGCAAGCTCGACTTTCACCTTGCCCTCAGTGAAGTACAACGACAGCGGCACCAGCGTCAGGTTGCCGTCGCGCACCTTTCCGACCAGGTTGTCAATCTCTTTGCGGTGCAACAACAGTTTTCGGTTGCGCCGCGGCGGATGGTTGGTCCAGCTGCCGTGGTGATACTCCGGGATGTGCAGATTGCGCAGCCAGATCTCACCGTCGTCGATGGTCGCGAACGCGTCCGCCAGCGACGCTTGGCCCTCGCGCAGGCTCTTCACCTCGGTGCCGACCAGCTGAATCCCGGCCTCGAAGGTGTCGATGATCGAATAGTTATGTCGCGCTTTGCGATTCGTCGCGACAATCTTGTTGTTGCTGTTCCTCGTAGGGTCCGCTTTTTTGGCCACGGTTATCTTCGGATGTAGAGCCGCAGTGTGACGTACGCGGTGATCCCGGACATCGCCAGACCCAAGAACAGCATGAACGGCGCGCTGAAGTACAGAACGTCGGCGTAGTCGACCTTGGCAATCAGGTTGGCCCGATAGAACTGTTCGAGCGCATTGTCCAGGAACGCGGCCCGCACGACGATCAGCCCGACGATCGCGATGAGGACACCGGCGAGCGCGGCCGTCATCGCCTCCACCAAGAAGGGCAGCTGCGTATACCAGCGGCTGGCACCGACGAGCCGCATGATGCCGATCTCGGTTCGTCGCGTATAGGCCGCGACTTGAACCATGTTGGCTATCAACAGGACTGCACCTATTGCCTGCACCAACGCCACCGCGAACGCGGCGGTACTGATTCCGTCGAGCACCGCGAAGAGCCGGTCGATCAGATCTTTCTGGTTGAGCACATTCAGTACGCCGGGCTGGCCGACCATCGCCTCGTCGAAGTCCTTGTGCTGCTCTGGGTTATCGAGCTTGACGATGAACGACGCCGGGAACGCGTCCTTGCCGGCGACGTCCTTGTACTGCGGGAACTTCTTGATCGCGTCGTTGTAGGCATCGTCGCGGTTGAGAAAGCGGACGGACTTCACGTCGTCACGCTTTTCGATCTGCGCGCGCAGCCCCTTGCAGGGGTCCGCGTCGCAGGTCGGGTCGTTGGCCGAGACGTCGTTGGTCAGAAAGACCTGGCTCTCCACCCGGTCGAGATAGATCTTGCGCGACTGGTCGGCCAGCCGCACCACCAGCAGGCCGCCGCCGAACAGCCCGATGGAGATGGCGGTCGTCAGGATCATCGCGATGGTCATGGTGACATTGCGACGAAGCCCGGTCAGAACTTCATTTACGAGGAAGCCGAAGCGCACTTAGCGGTCCATTCCGTAGACGCCGCGCTGTTCGTCTCTGACGAGCCTTCCGAGCTCCAGTTCGACGACGCGCTGGCGCATCGAGTCAACGATGTGGTGGTCATGTGTGGCCATCAGCACCGTCGTCCCGGTGCGGTTGATCCGCTCGAGCAGATCCATGATGTCCTTGCTGGTCTCCGGGTCGAGGTTGCCCGTGGGCTCATCGGCCAGCAGCACCAAAGGACGGTTGACGAATGCGCGGGCGATCGCGACGCGCTGCTGCTCGCCGCCTGACAGTTCGGCCGGCAACCGGTTGGCCTTGCCCGACAAGCCGACCATTTCGAGAACGTCGGGCACCACCCGGTTGATCACGTCGGGCTTCTTGCCGATGACCTCCAGCGCGAAGGCGACGTTCTCGAACACGGTCTTCTGCTGCAGCAGCCGGAAGTCCTGGAACACGCAACCCATCACCTGGCGCAGGCTCGGCACGTGGCGGCCCGGCAGCTTGTTGACGTGGAACTTCGACACCCGGATGTCGCCGGAGGTGGGTGTGTCCTCGGCCAGCAGCAGCCGCATGAACGTCGACTTACCGGACCCGGATGGGCCGATCAGGAACACGAACTCACCCTTGTCGATCTTGAGTGACACGTTGTCGAGCGCCGGCCGAGCCGACGACTTGTACTGCTTTGACACGTGGTCGAGGGTGATCATCACGGAGCGCCAGTGTAGCGGTCGGAGCAGGTCGGGCCGGTCAGGCTATCTCGGCGGCACGGTCGTCGTCGGGATGGGCCCCAACGCCGTCGTCGGCGTGGGCGTCGGCGTCAGGGTGTAGGTCGTCGGCCCCAGCGGCCCCGGGACCACAGTTGTCGATGGAGTGGTCTCCGTCGGGGACGTCGGGCTGGTGGTCTCCGTCGGGCTGGTGGTCTCCGTGGGGCTGGTCGTGGTCGGCGTGGTGGTGGTCGTGGTGTACGTCGGCTCAGGCGTGCGCACCTTGGTCCGCGGCACCCAGGTGTAGTTCGGGTCGGGAACGAAGCCGGGCGGCACCACCGCGGTTGACGGCGCCTCCGTGGCAGGCGGCTTGGGTTCGAAGTTGTGGTACACCCAGAACAGCGCGAGGAACGCGACGATGAGCACCAGCGTCGAAACCCGCATCCGGCCGAACTTGGCCTTCAACCAGCCCGTCACTTGTGCTGCTCCGTCGGGCCTTGGGTTTCCTCCTCAGCACCCCCGGCGGTGGCTGGGTGCACGATGGCTTCCACCATCGGTGTGTTGCCGTCCGTTGGCGAAGCCACACCTGCACGGCGCAGCGCGCGAACGACCAGCACGCGTATCCGCCGCCCCACCTCGAATTGTTTGCCTGGCAGCGTGCGCGCGACCATCCGCAGGTTCACCGTGTCGAGTTCGATGCTTTCCACACCCATCAGCTGCGGAGCGTCCAGCAGCAGTGCGTGCAGGCCAGGATCCTCCAGGGCCTTCTCGGTCACGTCGTGCAGCACGTCGTTGACCAGGTTGAGGTCGGCCGAGGTCGGAACCGGGATGTCGATGACGGCGCGCGCCCAGTCCTTAGACAGGTTCACCGTCTTGACGATCTGCCCGTTGGGGATGGTGAACATCTCACCCTCGGTGGAGCGCAGCTTCGTGACGCGAAGAGTGACGTCCTCCACGGTGCCTTCCGCGGGCGCGTTGATGCCTGCGACCGTCAGGGATACCAGGTCACCGAATCCGTACTGCTTCTCGGTGATGATGAAGAATCCGGAGAGCAGGTCCTGCACCAGGCGCTGTGCACCGAAACCGAGCGCGGCGCCAAGCACCGCGGCGGGCGCGACGAGGGATCCGACCGGGATGGCGAGGATCGAGGTGACCTGCACGATCACGATGACGAACAACAGCGCGACCGTCACCCACGAGATCACCGAAGCGACGGCCTGGCGGTGCTTCGCACTCTCCGTGCGCACCAGCTGATCGCTTTCCTGATATTCGGCGTCGATGCGCCGGACGATTCGTCGAGCGCCCCAATTGATGAACCGGGCGGCCAGTAACCCGCCGATCAGGTACAGCGCGATCGGCACGCCCCTGACGAGGAGCCAGTCGCCGATGGTGCCGGTCCAAAAACCTTCCCAGCGTTCGGCAATCGATGTTGCAAGCAGTGTGCTATTCGTCATCTCGCCTGTTGCGCCACCGGATTCCCGCTTCCAGGAACCCGTCGATGTCTCCGTCAAGTACTGCCGCCGGATTGCCGACCTCGTAGTCGGTGCGCAGGTCCTTCACCATCTGGTACGGATGCAACACGTAGGACCGCATTTGGTTGCCCCACGAGCTGCCGCCGTCACCCTTCAACGCATCCAGCTCAGCACGTTCTTCTAAACGCTTGCGTTCCAATAACTTTGCCTGAAGCACTCGCATCGCTGACACCTTGTTCTGCAGCTGCGACTTTTCGTTCTGGCAAGTCACGACGATACCGGTTGGGATGTGCGTGAGTCGAACGGCAGAGTCGGTGGTGTTGACCGACTGACCGCCGGGACCACTCGATCGGTACACGTCAACGCGCACATCGCTTTCCGGAATGTCGATGTGGTCGGTGGTCTCTGTGACGGGTAACACTTCCACTTCCGCGAAGGACGTCTGACGCCGTCCCTGGTTGTCGAACGGGCTGATTCGCACCAGCCGGTGCGTGCCCTGCTCCACCGACAACGTCCCGTACGCGAACGGCGCGTGCACCGCGAACGTCGCGCTCTTGATGCCGGCTTCTTCGGCGTAGGACGTGTCGAACACCTCGACGCCATAGTTGTGCTTTTCGGCCCAGCGGATGTACATCCGCATCAGCATCTCGGCCCAGTCGGCGGCGTCCACCCCACCCGCGCCGGAGCGGATGTTGACCAGCGCCTCGCGTTCGTCGTATTCGCCGGACAGCAGCGTGCGCACTTCCATCGCCTCGATGTCCTCGCGCAGCTTCTTCAGTTCGGTATCGGCGTCGGCGACGTCGTCAGCGCCTCCCTCTTCTGCGGCCAGCTGGTACATCACCGGCAGGTCGTCGAGGCGCTGACGGAGTTCCTCGACCCGCCGAAGCTCACCCTGGGCATGGGACAGCTCACTGGTGACCTTCTGGGCGCGGGTCTGGTCGTCCCATAGATGCGGGTCGGAGGCCTCGTGTTCGAGCTTTTCGATGCGACCGCGCAGCCCCTCGACATCGAGCACACGCTCCACCGTGGTCAGGGTGGAGTCGAGGGCAGCGATATCGGCTTGACGGTCAGGATCCACGGGAGTTCAGGGTACCTGCAGCCAGATCAGCACCAGTTCTTGCTGACCGGCGGCAGCCAGGCAGGGTGCACGTTTAGCATCGGGTTTGGTAACCAGCCCCCAATGAAGGTTAGGTATGCGCCCATACCACGTGGCGATCGTTGGTTCAGGCCCCTCGGGGTACTTCGCCGCGGCATCGCTGCTGAAATTTGCCGACACGACCGACGACGCCGACGTACGCGTGGACATGCTGGAGATGCTGCCCACGCCATGGGGCCTGGTGCGCTCGGGTGTGGCGCCGGACCATCCGAAGATCAAGTCGATCAGCGCCCAGTTCGAGAAGACAGCGACCGATCCCCGGTTCCGGTTCTTCGGCAATATCGTGGTCGGCGACCATGTGCAGGCCGCTGAGCTGGCCGAGCGCTACGACGCGGTGATCTACGCCGTCGGTGCGCAGTCGGACCGCTCGCTGGGCATTCCGGGCGAAGACCTGCCCGGAAGCGTCGCCGCCGTGGACTTCGTCGGCTGGTACAACGCGCACCCGCATTTCGAGGAGATGGCACCGGATATCTCGAGCGGTCGTGCTGTCGTCGTCGGCAACGGCAACGTCGCGCTCGATGTGGCGCGAATTCTCGTCACCGACCCCGATGTGCTGGCCACCACCGACATCGCCGACCACGCGCTGAAGTCCCTGCACGACCGCGGGGTCGAAGAGGTATTGATCGTCGGCCGCCGCGGCCCCCTTCAGGCGCCGTTCACCACGCTCGAGTTGCGCGAGCTCGGCCACCTCGAGGGTTTGGGGGATGTGGACGTCGTCGTCGACCCCGCCGATCTCGCTGACATCTCCGACGCCGATCTCGAGGCCGCCAGTAAGACCGTGCGTAACAACATCAAAGTGTTGCGCGGATACGCCGAGCGCGAGTCGGGTGGGGCCAAGCGCCGCATCGTGTTCCGTTTCCGGACGTCGCCGATTGAGCTCAAGGGCGACGATCGCGTCGAGTCGATCGTGTTGGGCCGCAACGAGTTGGTCAAAGACAACGATCGCATCGTGGCCAAGGACACCGGCGAGCGCGAAGAGGTGCCTGCGCAGTTGGTGGTGCGCGCGGTCGGCTATCGCGGTGTGCCCACGCCGGGCCTGCCGTTCGACGAGCGCAGCGGCACGATCCCGCACACCGACGGCCGCATCGAGGGCAGCCGCAACGAGTACGTCGTCGGCTGGATCAAACGCGGACCCACCGGCGTGATCGGCAGCAACAAGAGTGACTCGCAGGAGACCGTCGACACGCTGATCTCGGACCTGCGTGACGCTTCGTTGTCGGACGTCGGCGAGGACTATTCGGAGGAATTGGTCGAGTGGCTGGTGGAGCGCCAGCCCAAGCTGATCACCGACGACCACTGGAAGATGATCGACGACTACGAACGCTCAGCGGGAGAACCTCACGGCCGACCGCGGGTCAAGGTGACGAGCGTCGCCGAACTGCTCCGGATCGCACACGGCTGAGCTACGGCGACGTCTGCGGCACAAAGTTCCAGTTGTCCGGGTTCTTCGGCGAGTACGCGACGGGGAACAGCTGCCCCATCGTCGGCCAGTGGTCGACGTCGACGGCCAGACTCTGATAGACCACATGCTCGTTGACCGTCGGCCCGTTGATCACCCCGGTGATCGTGACGAGCTGTTCACCGGTGGCGTCCGGCCTGGGGCTCACCCCGGTGACCAGCAGCGTGCCCTGCACCCAGTCGCTGCTGACGCCACGCCGTCGCATGATCCAGGGTCGCGCCAGAAGCACGAGAGCCCCGATCAACGCCACCGCTATTGCGAGTTCAACCACACCGACATGGTAGGACTGCTGCCATGAGTCGGGTCCGCGATGACATGGCGCTCGCGCTGCGGCTGGCCGATCAGGCCGACGCGCTAACAGTGGACCGATTCGGCGCGCTGGATCTGCATGTCGACACCAAACCCGACCTGACGCCGGTGACCGATGCCGACCGTTCGGTGGAGAACGCACTCCGCGAAACGCTCTCGCAAGAGCGGCCCGACGATCCGGTGCTCGGCGAAGAGTTCGGTGGCACAGCGGTTTTCAGCGGCCGACAGTGGGCGATCGACCCGATCGACGGCACCAAGAATTTCGTCCGCGGCGTGCCGGTGTGGGCGACGCTGATCGCGCTGCTGCACGACGGAGTCCCCGTCGTCGGCGTGGTGAGCGCGCCCGCGTTGCAGCGGCGCTGGTGGGCCGCCGCTGGCGAGGGCGCGTTCGCGGCGGTTGCGGGTGGCGCACCGCGACGGGTGGCGGTGTCGTCGGTCGCGGAGATCGAGTCGGCGAGCCTGTCGTTCTCCAGCCTTTCCGGATGGGCGAAGCTGGGCCGTCGCGACCGGTTCATCGACCTGACCGATGCGGTCTGGCGCGTGCGCGGCTACGGCGACTTCTTCTCCTATTGCCTACTGGCCGAGGGCGCCGTGGACATCGCCGCCGAACCCGAAGTGTCGCTGTGGGACTTGGCGGCTTTGGACATCCTCGTGCGCGAAGCCGGCGGAGCATTCACCAGTCTGGACGGCACGGCAGGACCCCACGGAGGCAGCGTCGTCGCGACCAACGGCCTGCTGCAGGAAGCCGTTCTGAACCACTTTCGTCGGGCTTGACCAGAGCGCCGGGCTCTTCCATTGGGCCGACAGTCAGCTCGCCGCGAGACCGCCCCCGATTCTGGACGTGGCCGACATGCAACGCGTCTAGCCTGACAGTAGGGGTGGCGGCGAATGGGGTGTGCGTGCAGCAGCTGAGTTGGACAGACGACATGATGCTGCGCGCCGAGCGGCCGGAAACGCCGATGCAGATTCAGATGCTGCTGATCTACGACCCGTCAACTGCTCCCGGTGGAAAGGTCACCTACAAGGGCATCCTCGAAGAGATCGGCGCCCGTTTGCATCTCGCGCCGACCTTCCGGCGGCGGCTGACGGATCTGCCCGGCGGTTTGCATATGCCGTATTGGGTGGACGACCCCGATTTCGATCTTGAATACCACGTCCGTCACATCGCGTTGCCGCAGCCGGGAGACTGGCGTCAACTGTGCATCCAGATCGCGCGCATCCATGCTCGTCAGATCGACCTGCGCCGTCCGCCGTGGGAGATGACGATCATCGAGGGACTGAATTCGGTGCCGGGGGTTCCGCGGGGAGCATTCGCCATCGGCCTCAAGTTGCACCATTCCGTGGTCGACGGGATGGAAAGCGTCGAGCTGATGGCCGCAATGCACGACCTCGCGCCCGACGGTCCTCGCCCCAACCCGCCCGAAACGCCTTGGGAGCCAAGTGCATTGCCGTCGACGGTGAATCTGGTGTCGCGAACTGCGATCAATGGTGCGCTCTATCCGATTCGCGCAAGCAGCGTGGTGATTCCCAGCGCGCTGAGGGCAGTCGGCCAATTAGCAGGGCTGCCGGGCAAATTGGCCGGGGGTATCGCCTCCACGTTGGGGGGAGGCTCAGGTTCGATCTTCGCTCCGACGACACGGTTCAATGCTTCGGCCTCTCCGCATCGAGTTTTCGAAGCCCGCTTCCACGACCTCGCCGACTTTCAGCGGATCAAGGCGAGCGTGCCGAAGGCGACGATCAACGACGTGGCGGTGGCATACGTCGGTGGGGCTTTGCGTCGATACCTCGAAGGCCACGGTGAGTTGCCCGACGAATCACTCGTGGCCGCCTGTCCCGCGTCGATCCGAGACGCCAGTGACCAAGGCAGTGGCGGCAACCGGTTGTTCGGCAGGTTGCAGTCGCTGGAAACGAATTCGGCGGACCCACACGAACGGCTCACATCGATCGTCGCCGAGTCTGCCGACTTTCGAGAGAACTCGGATTCGTCGAGCAGAACCCGCCTCATGGAACTCGTGGGACTGGTTCCCACCACGCTGCTCGGCCTCACGGTGAAAGCGGCGTCGGCGATGCCGTTTTCGGGGCCCACCATCGCCAACACCACGGTGAGCAACGTGCCGGGCCCGACGGTGCCCATCTACTTCGCAGGCGCACGCCTCGTTCGAGTCACCGGCCTGGGTCCGTTGATCGCGGGGATGAACCTCTTCCATGTCATCGCGAGCTACAACGGAACCGTGTCCATGGGGGTCACCGCCGACCGCGATGCTCTGCCCGACCCCGCGAACTATGCCGACTGTATGCAGGCTGCGTTCGACGACCTGCTGGCAGCAGCCGACTAGCGTTTCAGCCCGTTGCTATCCATTGCTATCCGGCCGCGTCTACTGGCGCGTGCGGGCCGGTCTGATGAATGTGGTTGAGGAACAGTCCGATTGCGCGGACCGCTGCGCTGGTCAGGATCCCGTCGGTGAGATCGAAACCATGCCCGGCACCGGGCAACTCAACGTAGCCGACCGGCTTGTTCGACGTGTCGCGCAGCCGCTCGACGAATTGGCGTGCTTCACCGACCGGGATGATCACATCACGCGCGCCGTGTATGACCAGGAACGGCGGCGCTTCCGCGTGCACACGGGCTACCGGCGACGCGTCGCGGAACAGTGCGGGTTTACGGGATTGGCGACGTTTGACCACCACTCGTTCGAGGAAGTCCATGAACCGTTCCCGTTCGGGTGTCGAGCGGCCCTCCCAGTCATAGCGGCCGTATATGCTCACGACCGCGTCGACCGAGGTGTCCGCCGACGGCTCGAGCTCGGACTGCCATTGCTCTTCGCCTGGGGTGAGGCCCGCGAGGCTGGCCATGTGTCCGCCGGCCGAGCACCCGGCAACGGCGACGAAGTTGCGGTTACCGCCGTACTGGTCCGCGTTCGCGCGCGCCCATGCGATGGCCGCCTTCACATCGATGATCTGGCGCGGCCAGCGGTAACGGGGGCTTGTTCGGTACTGCACCGACAAGCACACCCAACCCAACTCCGCGAGATATGCCATCAACTCGTGGCCTTGCAGCGCCCGGCTGCCGAAAACCCACGCGCCGCCGGGCAGGAACACCAGCACTGGGGCCGGCCCCACGAGGTCTTCGCGCCGCCAGACGTCGAGCAACTGACCCGGTTCGTCGCCGTATGGGACGGACGCGCGGAACACGGACCGCCGGAGTCGGCCGGCATTGCGCCATGGCGTACCTGCATCGGAGATTGACCAGGGTTCGGCCAACGCCTCGGCGGCCACGATGTCGCACAGGCCGGCCGCCATCAGGCTGGCCAATCCGGGCGCTTCGGCGCGTGTGCTGGCTGCGCCCGGGCCTAGGCGGTGTTTCGCCGACGACATGAAGTCCGGCAGATAGCGGGCGCCCCACACGCTCAGGGCGGCCATCCCACCGACAGGTTCGAGATACCGGCCGATCAGGGGCAGTGAGGACGTGACAGCACCCGCCGCGACGAGGTAGTCCTCCAACCGTGCGTGCACCAGCCAGTTCGCGTGAGCACGCATCATCCGCGAAACCTGCCTCGAACCTCGCGGAAGATCCATTCCGGCAGATTAGGCCACGGATGGGGTCTGCAAACACCGATTGCCGGATCCGTCATGATGGAATTTGCCTGCCGCACATCGGGTGCGACCAAAATCGACGCGGCATCGAGTTGCCGCCAGCTAATCGACCTACGACCAGGACCCGGATGTGAACTGCCTTACAAACGCAACGACCTTACTCAAGAGTCAGTTCCGATACCTTACTCTGGAGTCAGTTCGGTACGCGCGGACTTCCCACCACCAAGCGAGGCAGCCGAGATGACCAACACCCTGCCGTCCAAGAACGGATCCAAACCGCGACCCAATCGCGCCGAGAGCGCCGTCGGGTTGCAAAGGCACAAGCGAACCCCGACCGACATCGGCCTGGCGCTGTTGACACCACTCGTCGGCCAGGAGTTCCTGGACAAGCACAACCTTCGCGACCCGCTCAATCGCGGGCTGCGCTACGGCGTGAAGCAAGTCTTCAGCGTTGCGGGCGCCACGACCCGACAGTTCAAGAAGGTGTCTGGTTCCAAGACCGGGCCGACCCGCCTGAAGCGCAGTGGGGCCGACTACTTCGACCTGACTCCCGACGACGAGCAGAAGATGATCGTCGAGACGGTCGGCGAATTCGCCGAAGAGGTCATGCGGCCCGCCGCCCACGACGCCGATGCGGCTGCCGCCTATCCAAAAGAGCTTGTCTCGAAGGCATCCGAACTCGGCATCACGGCCATCAATGTGCCCGAGGATTTCGAAGGCATCGCCGACCGTCGGGCCGCAGTGACGAATGTGCTTGTGGCAGAAGCCCTGGCCTACGGCGACATGGGCCTGGCGCTGCCGATACTTGCACCCGCAGGCGTCGCATCGGCGCTGACGCACTGGGGCAGCGCCGGCCAGCAGGCCACCTATCTCAAGGAGTTCGCCGGGGAGAACGTGCCGCAGGCGTGTGTGGCGATCGCCGAACCGCATCCACTGTTCGACCCGACCGCACTGAAGACGACAGCCGTGCGCACACCCAGCGGCTACCGACTCGACGGCGTCAAGTCGTTGGTGCCCGCCGCCACAAACGCTGAATTATTCATCGTGGCAGCACAACTCAACGGTAAGCCGGCGTTGTTCATCGTCGAATCCTCGGCCAAGGGCCTGACCGTCACGCCGGACCCGAGCATGGGTATTCGCGCCGCGGCGCTCGGCCAGGTCGAACTCGACCGCGTGACCCTGCCTTTGACCGCACGGCTCGGCGAGGACGGCGCCTCCGATGCGGACTATTCGGAGGCCGTGGCGCTGTCCCGGCTCGGCTGGGCGGCGCTGGCCGTCGGCACCGCCCACGCCGTGCTCGACTACGTGGTGCCCTACGTCAAGGAGCGCCACGCGTTCGGCGAGCCGATCGCCCACCGCCAGGCGGTGGCGTTCATGTGCGCCAACATCGCCATCGAATTCGACGGGCTGCGGCTGATCACATGGCGTGGCGCGGCACGCGCAGACCAGGGCCTGCCATTCGCCCGCGAGGCCGCGCTGGCCAAGCGGCTGGGTACCGACAAGGGCATGCAGATCGGTCTGGACGGCGTACAGCTGCTGGGCGGCCACGGCTACACCAAGGAACACCCGGTCGAACGCTGGTACCGCGACCTTCGGGCCATCGGCGTCGCCGAGGGTGTCGTCGTCATCTAACTGAAGATCGGAAGACGAACAATGGCAATCAATCTGGAACTTCCCCGCAAACTGCAAGCGGTGATCGAGAAGGCGCACCAGGGCGCCGCCGAGATGCTGCGGCCGATCTCGCGCAAGTACGACCTGCGCGAGCACGACTATCCGGTCGAGCTCGAGACGTTGGCCACACTCTTCGAAGGGATCTCGGCGGCCAAGACCATCTCGTTCGCAGGCGCCGAAGCCTTCCGTGACGGTGACGAACCCAAAGACGCCAACCACAACGGCGGCAACATGTCGGCGGTGCTCAATGTGATGGAGATCAGTTGGGGCGACGTCGCATTGATGCTTTCCGTGCCGCGTCAGGGCCTCGGGAACGCCGCCATTTCCGGCGTCGCGACCGACGAGCAGCTGAAGCAGCTCGGCTCCGGAGTCTGGGCGGCGATGGCGATCACCGAGCCGGGCTTCGGCTCCGACTCTGCGGCGGTGTCGACGACGGCCAAGCTGGACGGCGACGAGTATGTGATCAACGGCGAGAAGATCTTCGTCACCGCGGGATCGCGCGCCACGCACATCGTGGTGTGGGCGACGCTCGACAAGTCGTTGGGCCGCGCAGCCATCAAGTCGTTCGTCGTGCCGCGAGAGTATCCCGGTGTGACCGTCGAGCGCCTCGAAGACAAGCTGGGCATCAAGGCCTCCGACACGGCGGTGATCCGGTTCGACAACGTCCGCATCCCCAAAGACAATCTGCTCGGCAGCCCGGAAATCCACGTGGACAAGGGTTTTGCCGGGGTCATGGAGACGTTCGACAACACTCGCCCGGTCGTCGCGGCGATGGCCGTCGGCATCGCCCGCGCCGCGCTGGAGGAGCTGCGCAAGACCCTCACCGCCGCGGGTGTGGAGATCTCCTACGACAAGCCCGCCCACGCGCAGAGCGCTCCCGCAGCGGAGTTCTTGCGGATGGAGGCCGACTGGGAGGCCGCGTATCTGTTGATGGTGCGCTCGGCGTGGCAGGCCGACAATGACATTCCCAACTCAAAGGAAGCGTCGATGGGCAAGGCCAAGGCAGGCCGGGTGGCCAGCGACATCACGCTCAAGGCCGTCGAATTGGCGGGCACTGTCGGGTATTCCGAGCAGACTCTGCTCGAGAAGTGGGCACGCGATTCCAAGATCCTCGACATCTTCGAGGGCACGCAACAGATCCAGCAGCTGGTGGTCGCCCGCCGGCTGCTGGGCCTGTCATCGTCCGAGCTGAAGTAGGCCTGGGCGAGCAGACGCAAAAGCCCCCGACACGCCGACGTTTTGGGACATTTTGCGTCTGCTCGCGCTTAGAAGCCGTCGCGCACCACAACGCGGGTGCGGCCGGTGACACCGCCGCCTTTGATCGTGTGCAGTGCATCCGGCACTTCCAGCACCGAGATGTCATGGGTGATGTCGTCGAGGTGGCGCGGCTTCAGCTCCCCTGCGAGCTGACTCCACACGTCACGGCGATCCCCGATGGGCAACAGGACCGAGTCGATGCCCGCGAGCGTGACACCGCGCAGGATGAAGGGCATTACCGTCGTCGGCAGATCGGCCGATCCCGCAAGCCCCGAAATGGCCGCTACCCCACCATAATTCAATGTGCTCAACGCGTAAGCCAGTGGAGTCCCGCCGACGCAGTCGACGACCGCAGCCCACGCGGACTTGCCCAGCGGGCGTACCTTCTCCCCCTCTTCGGGCACTCGACCGATCGCCCGGTACGCGCCGAGCTTCATCAGCCAATCGTGTGCCTCGGACTTGCCGGTCGACGCGACGACCTCGTACCCCAGGCCGGCCAACAAGTCCACACTGACGCTGCCGACTCCGCCGGTTGCGCCGGTGACGAGGACGGGCCCGTCGGCCGGCTTGACGCCGTGCGCACGAATTGCGTTGACACTCATGGCCGCTGTGAAACCGGCCGTGCCGATCGCGGCGGCCTCAGCAGTCGTCAACTCGTCGAGCTTGACCAGATAGTCCGCCGGATAGCGGGCGGTGTCGGCATAGCCCCCGTGGCGGCCGGTGCCGATGTCGTATCCGTGCGCGACGACCCGGTCTCCGATCGCGAAGTCGGCCGCGTCGCTGGCGATCACGGTGCCCGCGACGTCGATGCCGGGGATCAACGGATACGACCGCGCCACACCGCCCTTGGGGGTGACGGCCAATGCATCCTTGTAGTTGATGCCGGAGTACTCGACGGCGATCTGCACGTCGCCCTCGGGCAGAAATGTCTCGTCGACAACCTCGTGTGCGAGCGTTATCGAACCTTCCGCGTCCTGGTGTGCGACCAACGCATTGACTGAGCCCATATCCGCTATTCCACCAGACGCAAAAGTCCCCGAACACTCGGCGTGTCGGGGACCTTTGCGTCTGCTCGGCGGATTAGCCGAGGTACGAGATCAGATCAGGCTTCATCTGCTGAAGCTGCTGACCCCAGTAGGCCCAGTTGTGGGTGCCGTTGGCCGGGAAGTTGAACACGGCGTTGTGGCCGCCAGCGGCGATGTAATTGTCGCGGAACGTCTCGTTGGTCCGGATCGTCAGGCCCTCGAGGAACGTGGCGGGAAGGTCGCCGCCACCCAGCTCGTTGGGTGTGCCGTTGCCGCAGTACACCCACAGGCGGGTGTTGTTCGCCACCAACGCCGGGATCTGGATCATCGGGTCGTTGCGCTTCCAGGCGCTGTTCGGGTCCTCGGTCGGGCCCCACATGTCGTTCGCCTTGTACCCGCCTGCGTCGCCCATCGCCATGTTGATCAGGAACGGCCATTGGCCTTCAGACGGGTTCAGGAACGCAGACAGCGATCCGGCATAGATGTACTGGTCGGGGTGATAGACGGCCAGGATCATCGCGGAGTTGCCCGCCATCGAGAGCCCGACCGCGGCGTTGCCCTGGGTGGACACGCCTCTGTTGGACGCCAGCCACTGCGGCAGCTCGCTGGTCAGGAAGGTCTCCCATTTGTAGGTCTGGCAGCCGCTCTTGCCGCACGCGGGCGAATACCAGTCGGAATAGAAGCTGGACTGCCCGCCCACCGGCATGATGATCGACAGCGGGGTGTCCAGGAACCACTCGAACGCCTGGGTGTTGATGTCCCAGCCGTTGTAGTCGTCCTGGGCGCGCAGTCCGTCGAGCAGGTACACCGCGTGGGAGCCGGTGCCCTTCTGGAACTGGACCTTGATGTCTCGGCCCATCGACGGTGACGGCACCATCAGGTACTCGACCGGTAGGCCTGGCCGCGAGAAGGCGCCAGCGGTGGCGGACCCTCCGACTAGACCGACCACGCCCGGTAGCAGGGCCGCCGCAATGGCTGCCACCGCGAACCGGCGCGCCCAATGGCCACGAATCTTGTCAACGAACCTCATAAGAGCAATTCCATCCATCTTCCGGTTACCGTGTAACTCGCTTCCCCCGACGATCTTGAGATCGCCATTCGGCACCGCAGCACTGGCTTCACTGCGCTGTCGCGCCCGCTCTACTGAGCCCGGTACGGCGGAAGAGCAGACCGAGAAAATTTCAGTTGTGTGCGTGTGCAGTAAAACATGTGACCAGTACCGGAGGAACCCCGACCGGCCTGAGCTGTCACATTCGTAATGTGACGAAGACCTTTACGTCAGCGTTAGTTATTGAGGCTTACTAGCCGTAGGCTGCCGCTCATGGCGAGGGCCCGGGCCACCACAACTAGCAGGTTGTCGGTCGATGACTGGATTCAGGCCGGCTTCGCGATCCTCGCCGAAGAGGGCATCAAGGCGCTCAAGATCGACCGGCTGTGCCGCCGTCTGGGAGTGACCAAGGGCAGTTTCTACTGGCACTTCACCGACATCGCGGGATACCGCTCCGCGCTCGTGCAGGCCTGGGGCGAATTGCGCGACGATGACCGCCGCCATTTCGGCGAGCTTGCCAGCCTGCCACCGCGCGAACGTCTCTCGCAGATGATGACGTCGCTGGTCAGCCCCAGTCACTGGACCCTGGAACGGGCGATGCGGGAGTGGGCCCGCACCGATGACGCGGCGGCCGCCAGCGTGCGGGCGGCCGATCAGCGGGTACTGAGCGCCGTGCGGCAGGCGTTTCTGGACGACGGATTCGACGCCGACGACGCCGACCTGCGCGCCAACGCCACCTTCGCGGCGGGCATCGGGCTCTTACACCTGGCAGGACGACAACCGAACGCGGACGCGGTGGAACGCCGCGAGCGGTTCCTGGACATCATGCTGAACCGCTGACGCCTCAGCATTCCGTACTAAAAAGTACGGCAGCGTCGCAGCGGATCAAGCGCGTCGTCGACGTGACAAGTGGTCACGTGGTGTTCGACTACGACACCACCCGTGAACTCGCCGCAGCGCTCACACTGGGGATGAAGGTGTCACGGACCGCAATGGTGTGAGAGGAGCCCAAGATGGCCGACGACCTGCGCGACCGCATTACCAATACCATTCAACGATATTTCGCAAACCCGCTGATGCGCCGGCTGCCCACCCAGACACTGCTGGAGACGACGGGCCGCAAGTCCGGTGAACCCAAGCGCACTCCGCTGGGCGGCAGCCGCGTCGGCGACCAGTTCTGGTTCGTGTCCGAGTTCGGCGACAAGTCGCAGTATGTGAGGAACATCAAGGCGAACCCGAACGTCCGCGTCCGCCTGCGCGGACGCTGGCATAACGGCGTCGCCCATCTGGTCCCCGACGACGACCCGCACGAGCGGCTTCGTTCACTGCCGCAGTTCAACAGCTTCGGCGTGCGCACGTTCGGCACGAACCTGCTCACGATTCGGGTCGACCTCACGGATTGACGTCGCCCTAGAAGTAAAACTAACCTCACTTTTACTTCTGTTTCGCCATTGCCGTCGATGGAGCCGCTATGGAATCGTTCGTCCACCTGCGAAAAGGCCGCACTCCCAAGCGTCTGCACGCTGATTTGGACGGCCTCAAGGACGACGAACTCAGCCGCGGCGGATTCACCGGACGGACGGCGAACATGTATCGCCGCCACGACCCCACCTCCTTCCGCACCTCTGGTCCTCTGCGCCCGATCGACGTGTTGTCCAGCGAGCTGAAACCCAGCGATGCGACCGACGCCGCCGGCGCGCCGCTGCTGATGTTCCACAACGCCGACTGCCGCGTCTACCTGAGTCGGCGTCGCGAGGAGATGCCGTACTACACACGCCACGTCGACGGCGACCTGCTCTGCTTCGTGCACGACGGAATGGGCCTACTCGAAACGGAATTCGGCCCGCTGCGATACCGCGCCGGCGACTGGGTCTATCTGCCGAAGGCCTGCACGTGGCGGCAAGTCCCGGATAAGGAGTCGACGCTGCTAATGGTCGAGGCCACCGACGAGTTCCGGGTGCCGCCGCCCGGCGCACTCGGCCGCCACTTCCCGTTCGACCCTTCGCAGGCGACGATCCCGGAGCCGGCCCCGATCGACGACGACGGCCGCGACGAGTACGAGGTCCGGCTCGTCCATGAGGGCGGCCCGACATCGCTTTACTACCAACACAATCCGATCGACGTGGAAGGTTGGCGCGGCGACAACTTCGCGTTCACGTTCAACATCGCCGACTACAACGTGGTGACCTCCGACAGCGTGCACCTGCCCCCGACCGTGCACCTGTTCATGCAGGCCACCGGCGTCTACGTGATGAACTTCCTGCCCAAGCCCGCCGAAAGCGTGCCCGGCACCGAACGCACACCGTGGTACCACCGCAACGTCGACTACGACGAGATCGCGTTCTTCCACGGCGGCTCGCTCTACGGCATCAACATGCCGCCAGGCCTGATATCCCATGCGCCGCAAGGTGTTCACCATGGCGCGCCGGAGAAGGCGCGTGAACGGGCGCGGCGGAAGTTCGACGACTATTCCCGCGTCGACTGGCAGGTGATCGCCGTCGACACGCGCAAGCGATTGACCCCGTCGGCCGAAGTCTTGGCCAATGACCTGGGCCAGCACTGATGACCACGGCCATCAAGTACGAATACGACCGAATCCCATATCTGGTTGCCTACCAGAATGATTCGAGCGCCCGCGATGTCTATGGCGGGGTGGCCGAATTGGTCGTGCTGGAGAGCTACCTGCTCAAGCCGAAGGCCAAGACATCAGACACCGTGCTGGTATTCATGCATCCGATCGGCGGCGGCGCATACCTGCCGATGATCAACGCGCTGGCCCGCGCGGGCCATCACGTCATCTACTGCAACAGCCGATTCCGCGGCACCGATTCGGCGCTGCTGATGGAGAAGGTGGTCCAGGACCTCGGCGAGTGCATCAAGGACGCCAAGAACCGGCTGGGCTACGAGCAGGTCGTGCTCGCGGGCTGGAGCGGCGGCGGCTCGCTGTCGGCGTTCTACCAGCAGCAGGCACAGCATCCGACGGTGACCGCCAGCCCGTCAGGCGACGGCCCCGACCTGACCAAGCTGGGCCTGATCCCCGCCGACGGCATCATGCTGCTGGCCGCCCACGTCAGCCGCCACGGCACGATGACCGAGTGGATGGACGCCTCGATCCTCGACGAGGCCGACCCGTCCAAGCGCGATCCCGAACTGGACTTGTACAACCCGGACAACCCCAACCAGCCGCCGTACACGGCCGAGTTCCTGCAGCGCTATCGGGAGGCGCAGATCGCGCGCAATCGTCGAATCACGAAGTGGGTCAAGGAGAAACTCGCCGAGCTCAAGTCAAGCGGACGCCCTGGCGCCGATGTTGAGGAGTTCGCCTTCGTCGTGCACGGCACGATGGCCGACCCCCGCTGGCTGGATCCGACAGTCGATCCGAACGAACGCACCCCAGGAACCTGCTACCTGGGCGATCCTCAAGTGGTGAACATGAGTCCGGTCGGGCTCGCCCGCTTTTGCACGCTGCGCAGCTGGCTGTCGCAGTGGAGCTACGACGACGCCAACGGCGACGCCGTCCAGTGCGGACCCGATATCGCGGTGCCCGCGCTGGTGATCGGCAACCTGGCCGACGACGCCTGCACGCCCAGCCACACTCGCCGGCTGTTCGAGGCCATCGGGCATGCTGATAAGGAGATGTACGAGATTCCCGGCGCCAACCACTATTACTCGGGCCCCGACCAACGTCAGACGTTGCGCGAGGCGGTCGGCATCGTGACCGATTGGCTGACGCGGCACGGTTTCGCGCAATGACCACCGGTGCACTCGACGGCATTCGCGTTCTGGAGGTCGGCACGCTGATCTCCGGACCCTTCGCGGGGCGGCTGCTTGGTGATATGGGCGCCGAAGTCATCAAGATCGAGCCGCCGGGGGCGCCGGATCCGTTGCGGACGTGGGGCCAGGCAGAGCTCGACGGCCATCACTTCTTCTGGACGGTGCATGCGCGCAACAAGAAGGCGATCACGCTGAACCTGCGCGAGGAGGCGGGCCGGGCACTGTTCCTCGACCTGGTCGAGCGCTCCGACGTGATCGTGGAGAACTTTCGGCCCGGCACGCTGGAGAAGTGGAACCTCGGCTACGAGGTGCTGCGTGAACGCAACCGCGGCATCATCTTGGTCCGCGTTTCCGGCTACGGCCAGACCGGACCCGAGGCGCACAAGGCGGGGTATGCGTCGGTTGCCGAGGCGGCCAGTGGGCTGCGGTACATGAACGGCTTTCCCGGTGGGCCGCCACCGCGGCTGGCGCTGTCACTGGGTGACAGCCTGGCCGGAATGTTCGCCGCGCAGGGCGCGCTGGCGGCGCTGTATCGACGCACGGTGTCCGGTGAAGGTCAGGTTGTCGACGCCGCGCTGACCGAATCCTGTTTGGCCATCCAGGAATCCACGATCCCCGACTACGACGTCGGCGGCGTGGTGCGCGGGCCGTCGGGCACGCGGCTGGAGCGCATCGCGCCGTCCAACATCTATCGCAGCGCCGACGGCAGCTGGGTGGTGATCGCGGCCAACCAGGACACGGTGTTCCGCCGGTTGTGCGCGGCGATGGATCAGCCAGAGCTGGCGACCGACGACCGGTTCGCCAATCATGTTGCCCGCGGCCGCAATCAGGACGAGCTCGACAAGATCATCGGTGCATGGGCGGCCGAGCGCCAGCCCGCCGACATCATCGCAACGCTGTCGGCCGCGGGGGTCATCTCCGGACCGATCAACACCGTCGCCGAAGTGGTCGAGGATCCGCAGTTGCAGTCGCGCGGGATGATCGCCGATCACTGGGACGAACGCATCGAGCGCAACGTCAAGGGCCCCGGCGTGGTGCCCGTGCTGTCGGAGACGCCGGGAAGCATCCGCAACGCGGGCCCGGCGCGACCGGGACAGCACAACGACGAGATCTACCGCGGGCTGCTCGGCCGAAGCGAGGCCGAACTCGAAGCACTGCGGGCGGAGGGCGTGCTATGACCGAATTGCCGACACATGTGGACATTCGCGACGTGTCGCTGCGCGACGGGTTGCAAATCGAGGACCCAATCCCGTTGTCCGCCAAGCTCGAATTGCTCGCCGCTGTGGCCGCCACGGGGGTGCGGGAGATGGAGGCCACGGCCTTCGTTTCCCCGTCGAAGGTGCCTGCGCTGGCCGATGCCGCCGAACTCGCCGCCGAGCTGCACAACTTCCCCGGTATCGAGTTCTCCGCGCTGGTCGCCAGCCCCAACGGCGCGAAACGCGCCATCGCCGCAGGGCTGCAGTCGATCGAATACGTGGTATCGGCCGCCGACGGGCACAGCCGCGCCAACGTCGGCCGCTCGACGGCCGAGGCGACCGCGCAGATCCCGGAGATCGTCGCCATCGCCCACGACAGCGACGCGTCCGTGGAGGTCATCGTCGCCACGGCATGGGACTGCCCGTTCGACGGGCCGACACCACACCAGCGGGTCATCGACGTCGTCACCGCCGCAACCGCCGCGGACGTCGACCGGCTCGCGATCGCCGACACGATCGGCACCACCACGCCGCGACGGGTCACCGATTTGATCGCGAAGATTCGTCCGCTGATCGGCGACACCCCGCTCGGCGCGCACTTCCACAACACCCGCGGCTCGGGACTGGCCAGCGCGTACGCCGCAGTCATGGCCGGTGTCACGCGGCTGGATGCGTCGGTGGGCGGGCTGGGTGGCTGCCCGTTCGCGCCGGGCGCCAGCGGCAACATCGCCACCGAGGACCTCGTGTACCTGTTGCGCGACAGCGGAATCCACGTGGACGTCGACCTGCAGGCCGCTATCGCCGCCGCCGAAGTGGCGCAACGCGTCGTCGGTCACGGCCTTCCGAGCTCATTGCTGCGCGCAGGCGACCGGCTGCTCGGGCTGTGAGCTGTGGCCGTCGAGACGCTCACTCCCAAGGGCCGCCAGACCCGCCATGCGATCGAGCAGGCGGCGCGGAAGCTGTTCGCCGAACGCGGGTTTCACGGCACAACGCTCGCGGATATCACGTCGGCCGCCGGCAAGTCGCCCGCTGTGTTCTACCGCTACTTCGCCGACAAGGAGGACCTCCTGGCCGCGCTGGCCGAGTCGTTCCTGCACGAGACAGTTGCACCGTCGGGGTCGAGTATCGGGTTGCCGAGTTCACCGGATGACGACGCGTACTTCACGGCCGTGGTGACCGGCTACTGGAACATCTTCAAACAGAACATCGGCATCATGATCGCCATGGCGCAACTCGCCGCCACCCAACCGCGATTCGCCGCGGTGCAGAACGAGTTTCGGCGCTTCGGCATGGACATCGTCGCGGCCTCGGTACGCCGCGCGCAGGAGCAGGGCTACGGCGACGAACTCGACCCGCAGCACACCGCCGCGGCCATCGCCCTGCTGTTCGAGAACTTCACCACCGTGTTCGTCGGCACGTCGGGCCTCGGGCTCGAGATCAGCGACGCAGATGCCATCGCCACACTGTCGAGAATCTGGAAAAAGACGCTGTACGGCTTTTGATCAAAGGAGATCACCGTGGATTTCGCTCTCCCCGACCACCTTCCCGGACTGCTCGAGGAGATGGACGCCTTCATCGAGGCCGAAATCAAGCCGCTTGAACGCGAGCACATGCAGTACTTCGACCAGCGTCGCGAGAACGCCCGCACCGACTGGGACAACGGTGGCATTCCGCGACGCGAGTGGGAGGACCTGCTCGGCGAGATGCGCAAGCGCGCCGATAAAGCCGGATGGCTGCGCTACGGGTTGCCTGCGCGGTTCGGTGGCCGCGACGGCACCAACCTCGATATGGCGGTCATCCGGGAGCACTTGGCGCACAAGGGTCTTGGGCTGCACAACGACCTGCAGGACGAGTCCTCGATCGTCGGGAACTTCCCGCAGGTCATCATGATGGAGCGGTTCGGCACCGACGAGCAGCAGGCCCAGTGGTGCGAGGCGCTGATCACCGGTGAGCGCTCGATGGCGTTCGGGCTGACGGAGCCGGGTCACGGATCCGATGCGACGTGGCTGGAGACCCGCGCCGAACCCGACGGCGACGAGTGGGTCATCAACGGCGCCAAGCGCTTCAACACCGGCGTGCACCGGGCCACCCACGACCTGATCTTCGCCCGCACGTCGGGCGAGCCCGGCCGGGCCCGCGGGATCACCGCGTTTCTGGTGCCCACCGACACAACCGGTTTCACGGTGCCGTACTACTGGTGGACGTTCAACATGCCCACCGACCACGGCGAGGTCGAGCTCAAAGACGTCCGTGTGCCTGCCGACGCGGTGCTCGGCGAGGTGGACCGCGGCCTGGAGGTCGGCCAGACGTTCCTGCACGAGAACAGGATTCGGCAGGCCGCGAGTAGCTTGGGCGCCGCGCAGTACTGCATCGACCGTGCGGTCGGCTACGCCAACGAGCGCAACGTGTTCGGCAAGCCGCTGTCGGTCAACCAGGCGGTGCAGTGGCCGCTGGTGGAGCTGCAGACCGAGGCGCAGATGGTGCGGCTGCTGGTCTATTACGCGGCCTGGCACCTCGACCACGAGCACCACATGGAGGTCTCCGACAAGGTGTCGATGGCCAACTACCGCGCCAACCGGCTGGTGTGCGAGGCCGCCGACCGCGCCATGCAGGTGTTCGGCGGCGTCGGGTACAGCCGCCACGAGCCGTTCGAACACATCTACCGCCACCACCGCCGATACCGGATCACCGAAGGCGCCGAGGAGATTCAGATACGGCGGGTGGCGCAGCGGCTGTTCGGATTCGGCAAGCATTGAGCACCGACGATCTGGCAGCCGCCCTGGCCAAGGTGCTCGGTGGCGATGTCGTCGTCGAGAATCTGCGCCCGCTGACGGGCGGCGCGAGCCGCACCACGTGGGCCTTCGACGCGGTGACCGACGAAAGGCGGCCGCTGATCCTGCGCACCGGCCCACCCGACGAGGTCCACGCCGGCATGGAGCTCGAGGCCATCGTTCAGCAGCGGGCTGCGGCCGCAGGGGCGCCGGTCCCCCGCATTGTTGCCGCCGACAATTCGCCTGCGGCGCTGGGCAATCCGTATCTGATCTGCGAGGCGATCGACGGTGAGACGATCGTACGGCGGATTCAGCGCAGCCTCGACGACACCGGCCGCGATCGCTTGCTGCAGCAGTGCGCGCAGGCGCTCGCGGCGATCCACCGCGCCGACCCGTCCGGCGTCGAACTGTCAGATGTCGACCAACTCGCGGAGTGGCGGCAACGTCTCGACGAAATGGGCGACACCACAGCCACATTCGAGTGGGCGTTTCGGTGGCTGGACGGGCACCGGCCGCAACCGTCGCCGCAGCGATTGGTGCACGGCGACTTTCGGATGGGCAACCTGATCGTCGACGATTCGGGATTGGCCGCGGTGCTGGACTGGGAGCTGGTGCACCTCGGAGAGATATACGAGGACCTGGCCTGGTTCTGTATCCGGGCCTGGCGTTTCGGCGCCCCCGAACACCTCGGCGCCGGCGGCCTCGGCAGCGTGGAGAGCTTTCTGTCCGCCTACGAAGCGGCTGCCGGCACGACCGTCGACCGCGACGCGTTCCGGTGGTGGTTGACGCTGGCCACCCTGCGCTGGGGCGTCATCTGCCGGTTCCAGGCCGAACGGCACCTGTCAGGGCAGACGCCGTCGGTGGAACTGGCCGCGATCGGTCGGCGCGTCGCGGAAACAGAATGGGACGTGCTGGATCTGCTTGAGGGAGGCGGACCGCGATGAATATCTACGGACGGCCCACCGCGGCCGAACTCGTCGCCGCCGTCGCTGATTTCCTCGACAACGACGCGCGCGCCGCCACCGCGCCGGACGCCCAGGTCAACTTCCACGCCCGTGTCGCCGCCAACGTGTTGCGCATCGTCGAGCGCGAACTGACGGCCTCCCACGCCGAGGTCACCGATGCGCTGGCCGCGCTCGGCTTCACCGACGAAGACCAACTGGCCGCAGCCATCCGCGACGGCGATCTCGACGACCGGGCCGCCGACGTCCTGCCCACCCTGCGCACGCTGGTCCGTCACCGGCTGGCGATCGCGCACCCCGGATACGACCAGGCGTGACGTCACATCCGGCGGGCTCGGGCCAGCCAGGCGGGCTCGTCGACGCGTGTGCCGACCGGCAGTCCGAGCGCTTCGGCATGCGCTTCCCCGACCACCCCGCGGTATGTCGTGGTGTCCAGAGCCTCCAGCTCCCAGCCCTCACCGAACGCGCCGCGGATGACCGCCTCGCTGACCTGCGGCCCGAAGCCGCGGCCGGCGTCAGACAAAGCCAGCACGTGCAACAGACCGCCCGGCCGGGTTACGGCATGCAGGCTGCGCACGTACCTCGGACGGTCGGCGTCGTCGAAGATGTGGAACAACGCGCTGTCGACGACGGTGGTGTAGATGGGCTCGTCGCCGAGGTTCATCGCGTCGGCCACCTCGAAACGCGCATCGACGCCCTTGGCAGCGGCGTTCGCCCGCGCTTGTTCGATCGCATGCGGCGACAGGTCGACACCGAGCACGTCGTAACCCAGACGGGTGAGAAGGATCGTGTGTTCGCCGGTCCCGCAGCCGACGTCGAGCACCTTGCTGTGTATCCCGCCGGCCCGTTGTAGCTCGACGATCGCGGGTTGCGGTTCGCCGATCACCCACGGGGCGCTGCGGGACTTGTAGGCCTCGTCAAACCGGGAGAGGGTAGGTGTTGAATCCATAGGAAGCAGTGTTCTACCTCAACCAAACTTGAGGTCAAGGGAGGACAACGGATGTCCATCACTGATGCCGATGCCATCGTCGACGTCGCCGATCGGCTGTTCGGCGCGATCGAGAACAGCGATATCGCCCTCCTCCACGAGATGTGGAACGACGACATCGTCGTCTGGAAGGTCGCCGACCGGGAGCGCGACAAGGAACGCGCCATGCGCGTCATCACCTGGTTCGTCAACACGACGACAGACCGCCGCTATGAGATCCTGGACCGGCAGCTGTTCGACGGCGGATTCGTCCAGCAGCACATCCTGCACGCCAACGGCCGCAATGGGGGATCGATCGCGATGCGGGTCTGCATCGTTATCAAGTTGGGGGCCAACGGTCTCATCAGCCGCATCGACGAATACTTCGACCCCGCAGAGATCGCCCCACTTCTGGAGAGGTGACATGACAGCGACGCAAGAAATTCTCGGCAACCCCGCGTCGGTCGGCGTCTGGAACGTCGATCCGCAGCGTTCGACAATCGAGTTCAAGACCAAGTCGATGTGGGGCCTGGCACCGGTGAAGGGCCGTTTCACAGAGTTCAGCGGCGACGGCCAAATCACGGATACTCAAACGGTTTTCGGGCGCATCGACATCAAAGCGGCATCGCTGGACACCAAGATCCGCAAGCGCGACAACCATCTTCGCTCCGCGGACTTCTTCGAAGCAGCGAAGTTTCCCGACATCAGTGTCGTAGTCACCGGCGCAGACGCGATCAACGGCGACACCGTGGACCTACGAGCCCAACTCACCGTCAAGGCCACCACTGCCCCATTGCCGCTGCGGGTGAAGGTCACGGTGCTCGACGACGGCGCGGTGCGGCTGAGCACGCAGGCCGCCGTCAACCGCAAGGACTTCGGCGTCGACGGCAACATGCTGGGGATGATCGTGGACAAGGCGACCATTTCCGGCGACGTCGTGTTCCGGCACGGATAGCATCTGGCGCATGACCCAGCCGTCGAAGCAGCTGCGCATCCTTGTCTACAGCGACAACCCACGGACCCGTGAGCAGGTACAGCTGGCGCTGGGCAAGCGAGTGCATCCCGAGCTTCCCGAGCTGACCTACCTCGAGGTCGCCACGCCGCCGATGGTGATCAGGCAGATGGATGAGGGCGGCTTCGATCTGGTCATCCTGGATGGGGAAGCGACACCGGCCGGCGGCATGGGGATCGCCAAACAGCTCAAGGACGAGATTGCCGACTGCCCGCCCATCCTGGTGCTGACCGGACGCGCCGACGACAGATGGCTGGCGAACTGGTCACGCGCCGAAGCCGCGGTTCCGCACCCGATCGACCCGATCCGTTTGGGCGACGCCGTGGTATCGCTGCTGCGCGCCCCCGTGCAGTAGCCGAGGCACCAATCGCCATGTAGCCCTTGCGTTTTCGAGGCACGCCAACATGACCGCCCGCAGCTAATAGCGACTCTAACCAAAATGCGTGGCACCCGTCATAAAGCTCGCTAGGGTGTGGGTAAGCTCACATCGACAGCCCACGAGGGAGCGCTTGTTCGGCATGAATTTGTACACGCCAATTCTGGTACTCGGCGCGATCGCGGCCGCGTTTGCCGTCGGCTCGGTCGGCATCGCACTGCTGACCGGACCGCGCCGGTACAACCACTCGAAGATGGAAGCCTACGAATGCGGCATCGAGCCGGTGCCGCAGCTGGCCTCCGCACACGCCGCGGGCCAGCGGTTTCCGATCAAGTACTACCTGACCGCGATGTTGTTCATCGTGTTCGACATCGAGATCGTGTTCCTTTACCCGTGGGCCGTGGCGTTCGACAGCCTGGGCATGTTCGCCCTGGTGGAGATGCTTCTTTTCATGGTGGTGGTGTTCGTGGCCTACGCCTATGTATGGCGCCGAGGAGGCCTGAATTGGGACTAGAAGAACGGCTACCTGGCGGAATCCTGCTGTCCACCGTCGAGAAGGTGGCCGGCTACGTCCGCAAAGGTTCGCTTTGGCCTGCGACGTTCGGCCTGGCCTGCTGTGCCATCGAGATGATGTCCACCGCGGGCCCGCGGTTCGACATCGCCCGGTTCGGCATGGAGCGGTTCTCCGCGACCCCTCGCCAGGCCGACCTGATGATCGTCGCCGGTCGCGTCAGCCAGAAGATGGCGCCGGTGTTGCGGCAGATCTACGACCAGATGGCCGAACCCAAGTGGGTGCTGGCGATGGGCGTGTGCGCCTCCTCGGGCGGCATGTTCAATAACTACGCGGTCGTGCAGGGCGTCGACCACGTGGTGCCGGTCGACATCTATCTGCCCGGTTGCCCGCCGCGGCCGGAGATGCTGCTGCACGCAATCATCAAGCTGCACGAGAAGATTCAAGAGATGCCGCTGGGTGTCAACCGCGAAGAAGCGATCCGCGAAGCCGAACAGGCGGCGCTGTCGATCACTCCGACCATCGAACTCAAGGGTTTGCTGCGGTGACCGGACCCTCGAATTCGAACGGCGATCGCGAGGTCATCGGTGTGCGCCGCGGAATGTTCGGCGTCCGCGACAGTGGCGACACCTCGGGCTACGGCCGGCTGGTTCGTCCGGTCGCGCTGCCGGGCAGCTCGCCGCGACCCTACGGCGGCTATTTTGACGAGGTCGTCGACGCCTTGACCGCGGCCATCGGCCAGGAGGCGTTCGACGCTTCCATCGAGCGCGTGGTCGTCTACCGAGACGAGCTGACGCTGGAGGTGGAGCGCAGTCAGCTGCCGACGGTGGCCCAGGCCCTGCGCGATGACCCGGCGCTGCGGTTCGAGTTGTGCCTCGGCGTCTCGGGCGTGCATTACCCGGACGAGTCCGGCCGCGAGTTGCACGCCGTCTATCCCCTGATGTCGATCACCCACAACCGTCGGATCCGGGTGGAAGTCGCGGCGCCCGATGCTGATCCGCACATCCCGTCGCTGTTCGGCGTCTACCCCACCACCGACTGGCACGAGCGCGAGACCTACGACTTCTTCGGCATCGTGTTCGACGGACATCCCGCCCTCACCCGCATCGAAATGCCCGATGACTGGGAAGGGCATCCGCAACGCAAGGACTATCCGTTGGGTGGCATACCCGTGGAGTACCACGGTGCCGAGATCCCGCCGCCCAATGAGCGGAGGGCCTACAACTGATGAGTACATCCACGACCCCGCCCGAGTCGGGCGGTGCCGAAACAGTGGTCGTGGTCGGCGGTGAGGACTGGGATCAAGTGGTCGCCGCGGCCCAGGAACACGTCGGCGAGCGGATCGTCGTCAACATGGGGCCGCAGCATCCGTCCACCCACGGCGTGCTGCGGCTGATCCTGGAGATCGAGGGCGAGACCATCATCTCGGCCCGCTGCGGCATCGGATACCTGCACACCGGCATCGAGAAGAATCTCGAGTACCGAAACTGGATCCAAGGCGTCACCTTCGTGACCCGAATGGATTACCTGTCACCGTTTTTCAACGAAACCGCGTACTGCCTGGGCGTCGAAAAGTTGCTCGGCATCACCGACGACATTCCCGAGCGCGCCAGCGTCATCCGCGTGATGATGATGGAACTCAACCGGATTTCGTCACACCTGGTCGCATTGGCAACGGGCGGAATGGAACTGGGCGCGATGTCGGCCATGTTCTACGGATTCCGTGAACGTGAGCAGATCCTGTCGGTGTTCGAGACGATCACCGGCCTGCGGATGAACCACGCCTACATCCGTCCCGGCGGCCTGGCGGCCGACCTGCCCGACGAGGCTGTTCCGCAGATCCACGCCCTACTCGAGTTGCTGCCCAAGCGATTACAGGACCTCGAGGATCTGCTCAACGAGAACTACATCTGGAAAGCCCGCACGGTCGACGTCGGGTATCTCGACCTTGCCGGTTGCATGGCCCTGGGCATCACCGGGCCGGTGCTGCGCTCCACGGGGCTGCCGCACGACCTGCGTAAGGCGCAACCCTATTGCGGCTACGAGACATACGATTTCGACGTCATCACCGACAACCGCTGCGACTCCTACGGCCGATACATCATCCGGGTCAAGGAGATGCGGGAGTCGATCAAGATCGTCCGCCAATGCGTAGACCGGTTGAAGCCGGGTCCGGTGATGATCACCGACAAGAAGCTGGCCTGGCCCGCCGATCTGAAGGTGGGACCCGACGGGCTTGGCAACTCACCCGAACACATCGCCAAGATCATGGGCCATTCGATGGAGGGACTGATCCACCACTTCAAGATCGTCACCGAGGGCATCCGGGTGCCTGCCGGTCAGGTGTACGTCGCGGTCGAATCGCCACGCGGCGAGCTCGGCGTGCACATGGTGTCCGACGGTGGCACCCGGCCATACCGCGTGCACTACCGCGACCCCTCCTTCACCAACCTTCAAGCCGTGGCGGCGATGTGCGAAGGCGGCATGGTCGCCGACGCGATCGCCGCGGTGGCGTCGATCGATCCGGTGATGGGCGGGGTGGACCGATGAGCGCTTGCGCGAAGAGGCGAGGGCAGCGATGAGCGCTTGCGCGAAGAGGCGAGGGCAGCGATGAGCGCTTGCGCGAAGAGGCGAGGGCAGCGATGAGCGTGTTTCTCGAACTCGGGCAGCGGCCCGACGAACCCGGCCCGCCAATCCACGGGCCGGCGTCGTACCCGGCCGATGTTGTGGAACGGCTTCAGGGCGAGGCACAGACGATCATCGACCGCTATCCGAGCGCACGCTCGGCGTTGTTGCCGCTTCTGCATCTGGTCCAGGCTGAGGACGGCTGTCTCACGCCGGCGGGCATCGCATTCTGCGCCGCCCAGCTCGACCTGACCCACGCCGAAGTCACGGCGGTGGCCACGTTCTACTCGATGTACCGCCGCACACCGACCGGCGAGTACCTCGTCGGCGTGTGCACGAACACCCTGTGCGCGATCATGGGCGGCGACGCCATTCTCGATGCGCTGCAAGACCATTTGGGTATCCACGCCGGGCAGACCACCGACGACGGCAAGGTGACCCTGGAACACGTCGAGTGCAACGCCGCGTGCGATTACGCACCAGTGGTGATGGTCAATTGGGAGTTCTTCGACAACCAGACACCGTCGTCGGCTCGCGACCTCGTCGACGGGCTGCGCGCTGGCGATCTTCCTGCGCCGACCCGCGGCGCCCCGCTCTGCACGTTCCGAGAGACGGCCAGAACCCTTGCAGGACTGCCGGACTCACGAGAGTCCGGAACCGACGTCGGTGCGGCGACACTCGCCGGGCTGCGGGTGGCCCAGGAGCTGGGCATGACAGCGCCGGACGCGCCTGCCGAGCCGACGTCGCACGCCGCACCCGACGACACAAAGGCGGCGGCGGAAGAGACGAAGGACGAGCCGGCGCCCGCTCCGTCGGCGACGGTGCCGCCAAAGTCGTCGACAACCGAAACCGACCCGAGTGCAACGGATTCCAAAGAATGACTCAGCTGACGCCCGTATTGAGCCGGTTCTGGGACGAACCCGAGCCGTGGTCGCTGGACACGTATCGCCGTCACGACGGATACAAGGGTCTCGAGCGCGCGTTGGGCATGGCCCCCGACGATGTCATTGCGCTGGTAAAGGATTCGGGCCTGCGGGGCCGCGGCGGAGCCGGCTTCCCGACCGGGACGAAGTGGTCGTTCATCCCGCAGGACGACACGGGGCCGGGTGCGAAGCCGCACTACCTGGTGATCAACGCCGACGAATCCGAACCGGGTACGTGTAAAGACATTCCGCTGATGCTGACGACGCCGCACTTCCTTGTCGAAGGCGCGATCATCGCCGCGTACGCGATCCGGGCGCACCACGCGTTCATCTACGTCCGGGGCGAGGTCGTACCGGTGCTGCGCCGGCTGCAGGCCGCGGTCGCCGAAGCCTACGACGCCGGATACCTCGGCAACGACATCCGTGGCAGCGGTTTCGATCTGGAGTTGATCGTGCACGCAGGCGCGGGCGCCTACATCTGCGGCGAGGAGACGGCGCTGCTGGACTCGCTGGAGGGGCGTCGCGGCCAACCCAGGCTGCGGCCACCGTTTCCCGCGGTGGCCGGTCTCTACGCCTGCCCGACCGTGGTCAACAACGTGGAATCCATTGCGAGCGTGCCGCCGATCGTGGTCAACGGTGTGGACTGGTTCCGGTCGATGGGCACGGAGAAATCGCCCGGGTTCACGCTGTATTCGTTGTCCGGACATGTCACCACGCCAGGGCAGTACGAGGCGCCACTCGGGATCACGCTGCGCGAACTGTTGGAGTATGCGGGCGGGGTGCGCGCTGGACACGAGCTGAAGTTCTGGACGCCGGGTGGCTCGTCGACCCCGCTGCTGACAGACGAACACCTCGACGTGCCACTGGATTACGAGGGCATGGCCGGTGTGGGGTCGATGCTCGGCACCAAGGCACTGCAGATCTTCGACGAGACCACCTGCGTGGTACGCGCGGTGCGTCGCTGGACTCAGTTCTACGAGCACGAATCATGCGGTAAGTGCACTCCATGCCGCGAAGGCACGTACTGGCTGGCCCAGATCTACGAACGCCTCGAGACCGGCGAGGGCACCGAGGACGACATCCAGAAGCTGCTCGACATCTCCGACAACATCTTCGGAAAGTCGTTCTGCGCGTTGGGTGATGGCGCCGCAAGCCCGATCCTGTCGTCGATCAAGTTCTTCAAAGACGAATACCTGGCGCATCTCGACGGCGGCTGCCCGTTCGATCCGCACGCCTCCACACTGATGGCCACGGAAGGAGTGGGTGTCTAGATGACGGTCTTCTTCCGCGAGCAGACGCAAAAGTCCCCGACACGCCGTGAAAAAGGGACACCTTGCGTCTGCTCGCCCGAGAACGGAGTGGGTGTCTAGATGACGCAGACCGTCAATTCTGGGGCCACCGGCGCTTCCACCCCTGTCGAGATGGTCAACCTGACCATCGACGATGTGGAGGTCAGTGTGCCCAAGGGCACCTTGGTGATTCGTGCCGCGGAGCTGATCGGTGTCCAGATCCCACGGTTCTGCGACCACCCGTTGCTGGATCCGGTCGGCGCCTGCAGGCAATGCCTCGTCGAGGTGGAGGGGCAACGCAAGCCGCTCGCCTCGTGTACGACCACCGTCACGCCGGACATGGTGGTGCGCACGCAGTACACGTCGGAATCCGCGGACAAGGCGCAGCAGGGCGTGATGGAACTGCTGCTGATCAACCACCCGCTGGACTGCCCGATCTGCGACAAGGGCGGAGAATGCCCGCTGCAGAACCAGGCGATGTCCAACGGCAGGCCCGAGACGCGGTTCGAGGACGTCAAGCGGACATTCCCGAAGCCGATCAACATCTCGTCGCAGGTACTGCTTGACCGGGAACGCTGTGTGCTGTGTGCACGGTGCACCCGGTTCTCCCAGCAGATCGCAGGCGACCCGTTCATCGAGCTGCTGGAACGTGGTGCGCTGCAACAGGTTGGCATCGCCCCTGGCGAGCCGTTCCAGTCCTACTTCTCCGGCAACACAGTGCAGATCTGCCCTGTCGGCGCGCTCACCGGCACCGCCTACCGGTTCCGCGCCCGGCCGTTCGACCTGGTGTCCAGCCCCAGCGTGTGTGAGCACTGCGCGTCGGGATGCGCTCAACGCACCGACCACCGGCGCGGAAAAGTCATGCGCCGCTTGGCTGGTGACGATCCACAGGTCAACGAGGAATGGAACTGCGACAAGGGCCGCTGGGCGTTCACCTATACGACGGTCGGTGACCGCATCACCACCCCGCTCATCCGCGACGAGGACGGTAAGCTGCGGCCCGCATCGTGGTCGGAAGCCCTCAACGTCGCGGGCGCCAGGCTGGCGGCCGCGGCCGGCAGCGCCGGCGTTCTCGTCGGCGGCAGGGCCACCGTCGAGGACGCCTACGCATACTCGAAGTTCGCGCGGATCGTGTTGGAGACCAACGACATCGATTTCCGCGCGCGGCCGCACAGCGACGAGGAGGCTGCATTCCTCACCGCGCATATCGGGGGCCAGCCGATGTCGGTCACATATGCAGATCTGGAGAGCGCCCCCGCGGTTCTGCTCGCAGGCTTCGAGCCCGAAGAGGAATCGCCGATCGTGTTCCTGCGGCTGCGCAAGGCGGCACGCAAGAACGCGCTGCAGGTGATGTCGATCGCCCCATTCGCCACGCGCGGGCTCACGAAGATGAAGGGCAGGCACATCGAATGCGCGCCCGGCGGCGAGGCCGCCGCGCTGGACAATCTCGCCGACGATGCACAGCTGCAGTTGCCCGGTGCGGTCATTTTGGTTGGCGAGCGGCTCGCAACATCCCCAGGAGCGTTCTCGGCGGCTAGCAGGCTGGCCGCCGCGACCGGTGCCCGGTTGGCGTGGGTGCCGCGTCGTGCGGGCGAACGCGGCGCCCTGGAAGCCGGTGCCCTGCCTGGCCTGTTGCCGGGCGGGCGCCCCATCACCGACGCATCGGCCCGCGAGCAGACCGCCGCGGCCTGGAACGTCAACGAGCTGCCCACCGCCGAAGGCCGCGACGCCACAGCGATTTTGGCGGCCGCACGCGCGGGTGAACTCGGCGCGTTGCTGATCGGCGGCGTCGAGCTCGCCGACCTGCCCGACCCCGACGCCGCCCTGAAGGCCGTCGACGCGGCGCCGTTCGTGGTCAGTCTGGAATTGCGCGAGAGCGCTGTGACCGCCCTCGCCGACGTGGTGTTCCCGGTGGCGCCGGTGGTGGAGAAGGCGGGTTCATTCGTCAACTGGGAAGGGCGGATTCGGCCGTTCGAACCGTCGCTGCAATCCAACGCATACCCCGACCTACGAGTGCTGAACTTCCTTGCCGACGAGATCGGCGTCGACCTCGCCTTGCCCAACGCGTTGGCCGCAGGCGAGGAAATGGCCCGCCTCGGGCTATGGGCCGGAACTCGCCCCGACGCCCCGCAGGTGTCGGCCGAACGGCAGACACCGCCCGTCGCGGGTACCGCGGTGCTTGCGAGCTGGCGGATGCTGCTCGACGCGGGCCGGCTGCAGGACGGCGAACCCTATCTCGCGGGAACCGCCCGCCCACCGATCGTGCGGCTGTCGGCCGTCACGGCCGGCGAAATCGGCGTAGTGGACGGCGATTTGGTCACGGTCCGCAGCGACCGCGGTGCGATCACTTTGCCGCTCGCGGTCACCGAGATGCCGGACCGCGTCGTCTGGATGCCGCTGAATGCCGTCGGCGCCGGAGTGCACCAACAACTCGGCGTGACCGTCGGCGCCGTCGTGTCGATCGGGCGGGCAGAGCAGTGACGTACCCCGATCCCACACTGTTCGGCCACGACCCGTGGTGGCTGATCCTGGCCAAGGCGCTCGGCATCTTCGTGTTCCTGGTGCTGACGGTGCTCGTGGCGATCCTGCTCGAGCGCAAGATCCTCGGGTGGATGCAGATGCGCCCCGGTCCCAACCGGGTCGGTCCGTGGGGCCTGCTGCAGTCGCTTGCCGACGGCATCAAGCTTGCGCTCAAGGAAGCCATCATTCCCGCCGGGGTCGACAAGTTCGTCTACCTTGTGGCTCCGGTCATTTCGGTCATTCCGGCGTTCCTGGCGTTCGCCGTCATCCCGATGGGCGGTGAGGTGTCGGTGTTCGGGCACCGCACCGCGTTGCAGCTGACCGATATGCCCGTCGCGGTGCTCTACATCCTCGCCGTCACGTCGATCGGTGTGTACGGCATCGTGCTGGCCGGCTGGGCGTCGGGGTCCACCTATCCCCTGCTGGGCGGGCTGCGTTCGAGCGCACAGGTGATCTCCTACGAGATCGCGATGGCGCTGTCGTTCGCCGCGGTGTTCATCTACTCGGGCACCATGTCGACGTCGGGCATCGTCGCCGCCCAGGAGGGCAGGTGGTACGTCTTCCTGCTGCTGCCGTCGTTCCTGGTGTACGTGACGGCGATGGTCGGCGAAACCAACCGCGCGCCTTTCGATCTGCCCGAGGCCGAGGGCGAACTCGTCGGCGGATTCCACACCGAGTACTCGTCGCTGAAATTCGCGATGTTCATGCTCGCCGAGTACATCAACATGACCACCGTCTCGGCACTGGCCTCCACGCTGTTTCTCGGCGGCTGGCACGCACCATGGCCGATCAACATGTGGGACGGCGCCAACACCGGCTGGTGGCCGCTGCTGTGGTTCATCGCCAAGGTGTGGGCATTCCTGTTCTTCTTCATGTGGCTGCGCGCCACACTGCCCCGGTTGCGTTACGACCAGTTCATGGCGCTGGGCTGGAAGATCCTGATCCCGGTGTCGCTGGCCTGGATCATGATCGTCGCGATCACGCACAGCATGCGCCTCCAGGGGTACGACGCGGCCACCACCGGGTTGATCACCGCCGGGATCGTGGTGGCGCTACTCCTGCTGTTCGCGCTGTGGCGGGTGATGCGGGCCAGGACGATTGAGAAGGTCCCGCGCCAAGCTCTCGAGGGCACCTTCCCGGTGCCGGCGCTCCCGAGCCAGCCGACATCAGCCACAAAGGAGCGAGCCGATGCCTAAATTCCTCGACGCGATCAAAGGATTCCGCGTCACGTTCGGCACGATGTTCAAAAAGCAGATCACCGAGGAGTATCCGGAGAAGCCGGGGCCGGTCGCAAAGCGCTATCACGGCCGCCATCAGCTCAACCGGTATCCCGACGGGCTGGAGAAATGCATCGGCTGCGAATTGTGTGCGTGGGCCTGCCCGGCCGATGCCATCTACGTCGAGGGCGCGGATAACTCTGCCGAGGAACGGTATTCGCCCGGCGAACGCTACGGCCGCGTCTACCAGATCAACTATCTGCGGTGCATCGGCTGCGGGTTGTGCATCGAGGCCTGCCCCACCCGCGCGTTGACGATGACCAACGAATACGAGATGGCCGACGACAACCGCGCCGACCTCATCTGGGGCAAGGACAAGCTGCTCGCACCGATGCAACCCGGCATGCTTGCGCCGCCACATCCGATGGCGCCGGGCAGCACAGATGACGACTACTACCTCGGAAAGATCAAGCCGATTACCGAGGATGTGCGGTGACCGTCGACTACCTCGCGGCGGTGGCCGCCGACACCGCCGGGCATACCTCGACAACAGAGGCCGTGCTGTTCTGGGTGCTCGCGGTGGTTGCGGTGGTCGGCGGGATCGGGGTCGTGGCCGCACCAAAGGCGGTGTACTCGGCCATGTTCCTGGCCAGCACGATGATCTCGCTGGCGGTGCTCTACATCGCACAGGACGCGTTGTTCCTCGGCGTCGTGCAGGTGGTGGTCTACACCGGCGCGGTGATGATGCTGTTCCTGTTCGTGGTGATGCTGATCGGTGTCGACCTGTCCGAGTCACTGGTGGAAACCATTCGCGGACAACGCGTCGCGGCGATTGTAATCGGTCTGGGTTTCGGGGTCCTGCTCATCGCGGGGATCGGGAACGTGTCGGTGGCCGGGTTCACCGGCCTGGCGCAGGCCAACGCCGGAGGAAATGTCCAGGGGCTGGCAGCGCTGATCTTCACCAAGTACCTGTGGGCGTTCGAGCTCACCGGGGCGCTGCTCATCACCGCCGCCCTTGGTGCGATGGTGCTGGCCCACCGCGAACGCTTCGAACGGCGCAAGACCCAGCGTGAGCTCGCCGAGGAACGGTTCCGGCCCGGCGGCCACGCGACAACGATGCCGAATCCCGGTGTGTACGCACGGCACAACGCCGTCGACGTGCCTGCCCGGCTGCCCGACGGCAGTGGCTCCGAGCTGTCGGTCAGCGCGATCCTGCAGAAGCGGCCCGTCCTCGAAACGAATGGCAGAGGGGACTCATGAATCCCGACAACTATCTCTACCTGTCGGCGTTGTTGTTCACGATCGGCGCGGCCGGAGTGTTGTTGCGTCGCAACGCCATCGTCATGTTCATGTGCGTCGAGCTGATGCTCAACGCGGCGAACCTCGCGTTCGTCGCGTTCTCCCGCATGCACGGTCATCTTGACGGTCAAGTGGTGGCGTTCTTCACCATGGTGGTCGCCGCGTGTGAGGTGGTGGTCGGCCTGGCGATCATCATGACCGTGTTCCGCACCCGCCATTCGGCTTCGGTCGACGAAGCCAGTCTGCTGAAAAACTAAGGCTGCCATGACAACTCTGGTGTGGCTGGTGGTCGCCCTGCCGCTGGCGGGCGCTGCCATCCTCCTGCTCGCGGGCAGACGAACCAACAGCTGGGGTCACCTGCTGGGCTGCCTGGCGGCGCTGGCGTCGTTCACCGCCGGTGTCGTGCTGTTCGTCGACATGCTCGGCCGCCATGCCGAAGACCGCATCGTGCATCAGGCGCTGTTCTCGTGGGTACCGGTCGCCGGTTTGCACGTGGACTTCGGCCTGCAGCTGGATGCATTGTCGATGTGCTTCGTGCTGCTGATCACCGGCGTCGGCTCACTCATCCACATCTATTCGATCGGCTACATGGCCGACGATCCCGAGCGGCGCAAGTTCTTTGCCTACCTGAACCTGTTCCTCGCGGCGATGCTGTTGTTGGTGCTGGCCGACAACTACCTCGGCCTCTACGTCGGGTGGGAAGGCGTGGGTCTGGCGTCTTACCTGCTGATCGGGTTCTGGGCGCACAAGCCGTCGGCGGCCACGGCCGCCAAGAAGGCGTTCGTGGTCAACCGCGTCGGCGACATGGGCCTGGCGATCGCGCTGATGGTGATGTTCGCCTACATCGGCTCGATCTCGTTCGCCGGTGTGTTTGCCGCCGCACCGCGACTCGGTGAGGGCACACTGACCGCGATCGGGCTGCTGCTACTGCTGGCCGCGTGCGGCAAGTCGGCGCAGGTGCCGCTGCAGTCGTGGCTCGGCGACGCCATGGAAGGCCCCACCCCTGTCTCGGCCTTGATCCACGCCGCCACCATGGTCACCGCGGGTGTGTACCTGATCGTGCGCTCGGGCCCCGTGTTCAATCTCGCACCGACCGCACAGCTGGGCGTCGTCATCGTCGGCGTGGTGACCCTGCTGTTCGGCGCGATCGTCGGCTGCGCCAAAGACGACATCAAGAAAGCCCTCGCCGCGTCGACCATGAGCCAGATCGGCTACATGGTGTTGGCCGCCGGGCTGGGCCCGGCCGGATACGCGTTCGCGATCATGCACCTGCTCACTCACGGCTTCTTCAAGGCAGGCCTGTTCCTTGGCGCCGGGTCGGTCATGCACGCCATGGGCGACGAGGTGAACATGCGCCGCTACGGCGGCCTGCGCAAAGCCATACCGATCACGTTCGCGACATTCGGGCTGGGCTACCTGGCGATCATCGGTGTGCCACCGCTGGCCGGGTTCTTCTCCAAAGACGGCATCATCGAGGCCGCCCTTGGCGCCGGCGGGCTCAAGGGCCCGATCCTCGGCGGCGCGGCGATCATCGGCGCAGGAATCACCGCGTTCTACATGACCCGGGTGATGCTGATGACGTTCTTCGGCGAAAAGCGTTGGGCCGACGACGTTCATCCCCATGAGTCACCCGCGGTCATGACGTGGCCGATGATCCTGCTTGCCGTCGGGTCGGTGGCCTCCGGCGGGTTCTTCGCGATCGGCGGCACTCTGCAGCACTGGCTCGAACCGGTCGTCGGCGCGCACGAAGTCGCACACGCGACGCCGGTGTGGGTCGCCACCACCGTGATCCTCGTCGTGGTCGCCCTTGGCATCGCGCTCGCCTACCGCATGTACGGCGTGCGCGCGGTCCCCGCAGAAGTGCCCGCCGGGTCTGCGCTCACCGTTGCCGCGCGCCGGGATCTCTACGGCGACGCATTCAACGAGCGCGTGTTCATGCGTCCCGGGCAGCTGCTCACCACGGGTCTCGTCGAGATCGACGACGACGCGGTGGACGGCGCGGCGAACGGGCTGGCCGCACTCGTCGGCCGCATCTCGGACGGATTCCGGCAATTGCAAACCGGTTTCGCCCGCTCGTATGCGCTTTCCATGTTGGGCGGAGCGGCCCTCGTGGTCGCCGCGATCCTGGCGGTGAACCTGTGGTCATGAACAACATCCCGTGGCTCACCATCCTGTGGGCGATCCCGATGGCCGGCGCCGCGCTCGTCATGGTGCTGCCCGCATCCCAACGCACTGTGGCCAAATGGCTGGCGCTGCTGATCTCGATCGCCGTCCTCGCGGTGACACTGGTTGTCGCGGTCGGATTCAAGCCGGGAGGCGACCAGTACCAGTTCGTCGAATCCCACAGATGGATACCGTCGTTCGGCACCGGCTACATTCTCGGCGTCGACGGCATCGCGCTCGCCATCGTGGTGCTGACGGCCGTGCTGGTGCCAATTCTTATCATCGCGGGCTGGAACGACGCCAGCGACAAGATCGCCTGGGCGGGACGGTCGGTGCACACATACTTCGCGCTAACGCTGGCGGTCGAGGGCATGGTGCTGATGTCGCTCGTCTCGCTGGACGTGCTGCTGTTCTACGTGTTCTTCGAGGCCATGCTCATCCCGATGTACTTCCTGATCGGCGGGTTCGGCGGCGAAAACCGCTCGAAGGCCGCGGTGAAGTTCCTGCTGTACAACCTTTTTGGCGGCCTGATCATGCTCGCGGCCGTGATCGGCCTGTACGTGGTGACCGCCCAGAGCGACGCGTTCGCGGCGGGCACCTTCGACTTCCGCGAGATCGTCACCGCGGTATCGACCGGTCACTTCGTGCTGAGCCCAGCGATCATGAATCTGTTGTTCGGCGGGTTCATGTTCGCGTTCGCGGTCAAGGCGCCGCTGTGGCCGTTCCACCGGTGGCTACCCGACGCCGCGGTCGAGGCGACCCCGGCCAGCGCCGTGCTGATGATGGCCGTGATGGACAAGGTCGGCACATTCGGCATGCTGCGCTACTGCCTGCAGCTGTTCCCCGACGCCTCAATGTATTTCAGGCCGCTGATCATCACGCTGGCGGTCATCGGCATCGTCTACGGCGCGATCCTCGCGATCGGCCAGGTCGACGTGATGCGACTGATCGCTTACACGTCGATATCCCACTTCGGGTTCATCATCCTCGGCATCTTCGTGATGACCAGCCAGGGCCAATCCGGGTCGACGCTCTACATGGTCAACCACGGCATTTCGACCGCGGCGCTGTTCCTGATCGCCGGATTCCTGGTGTCGCGCAGGGGCACTCGCCTGATCGACGCCTACGGCGGTGTGCAGAAAGTGGCGCCTGTACTGGCCGGCACGTTCCTGGTCGCGGGCCTTGCGACGTTGTCGCTACCCGGACTTGCGCCGTTCATCAGCGAATTCCTGGTCTTGATCGGAACATTCCTGCGTTATCCCGTCTTCGCGGTGTTCGCGTCGACGGCACTGGTGCTGTCCGCGGTCTACATCCTGTGGATGTACCAGCGGATGATGACCGGGCCGGTGAAGGACGGCAACGATCGCCTGCGTGACCTGCTGCCACGCGAAATCGCCGTCGTGGCACCGCTTATCGCGCTGCTGCTGGTGCTCGGGGTGTATCCCAAACCCGCGCTGGATGTGATCAATCCGGCGGTCAGCCACACCTTGACCACCATCAATCAGCCTGACCCGGCACCGAAGATCGCGGAAGGGCCGACGCGATGAACCTGCCTACCCCCAGCGTCGAATACGGCCTGCTCTCCCCCATGCTGATCGTCCTCGGCGTGGCGGTCGTCGGGGTGCTGCTCGAAGCGTTCCTGCCGCGTCAGCAGCGCTACGCCGCTCAGTTGGTGCTGAGCCTCGGCGGGCTGGTCGCGGCGTTCGTAGCGGTCGTCGTGCTCGCCAGGGACCTGCACGGCAGTCCCGGCCGCACCGCGGTGCTCGGCGCCGTCGCCATCGACGCGCCGACGTTGTTCCTTCAGGCCACGATCCTGCTGGTCGGCATGCTGGGCATCCTGCTCATCGCCGAACGGCGCATCCCGGCAACAGCGGACGGCGAAAGCGTCGGGGGGCTGGACGCTTTCACACCGCAGGCGTCCGCCGTCGCAGGCAGCGTCGTCGAGAAACTGGCCACCAAGGCCGGTCTCATGCAGACCGAGGTCTTCCCGCTGACGATGTTCGCCATTGGCGGCATGCTGCTGTTCCCGGCCTCCGATGATCTGCTGACCATGTTCATTTCGCTCGAGGTGCTGTCACTGCCGCTGTACCTGCTGTGCGGGCTGGCCCGTCGGCGGCGCCTGCTATCGCAGGAAGCCTCGGTGAAATACTTTCTGCTTGGCGCGTTTTCGTCGGCATTCTTCCTTTACGGCGTTGCGATGCTGTACGGATACGCCGGCACACTGAACCTCGGTGGCATCGCGGAGGCGGTGGCGGCCGGATCGGGCAAGACGTCGCTGGCGCTGATCGGCACCGCGCTGCTCCTCGTTGGCGTGTTGTTCAAAGTCGGCGCGGTGCCCTTCCACTCGTGGATTCCGGACGTCTACCAAGGTGCACCCACGCCGATCACCGCGTTCATGGCCGCCGCCACCAAGATCGCCGCGTTCGGCGCGATGCTGCGCATCTTCTACATCGCGGTGCCCGGTCTGCACGCCGACTGGCGCCCGGTGATGTGGGCGATCGCGATCCTGACGATGGTGATCGGCACCGTCACGGCCGTGACCCAGAACGACGTCAAGCGGATGCTGGCGTATTCGGCCGTCGCGCACACCGGATTCATCCTCACCGGCGTCATTGCGCAGAACGAGGCGGGCGTGTCGTCGACGCTGTTCTATCTGTTCGCCTACGGGTTCAGCACCGTCGGCGCGTTCGCGGTGGTGGGACTGGTGCGAAGCCCCGACGGCGAAGAGGACACCGCACTTGCCCGGTGGGCTGGTCTTGGCCGGCGGTATCCCGTTGTCGGCATTGTGTTTTCGTTGTTCCTGCTCGCCTTCGCCGGTATCCCGTTGACGAGCGGCTTTGTCAGCAAGTTCGCGGTGTTCAAGGCCGCCGGCGAGGGCGGTGCCATTCCGCTTGTCGTCATCGGCGTCATCGCGAGCGCCGTGGCCGCGTACTTCTACGTGCGGGTGATCGTGTTGATGTTCTTCACCGAGCCACCCGACGATGCGCCCGCAGTGGTGGCGCCAAGCGCGTTGAGTACAGCGGTCGTCACGATCACCGCGGCCGTCACGTTCGCCCTCGGTGCGCTGCCGCAGCCTCTGCTCGACCTGGCGAACACGGCCAACCACTTCTTGCCGTGAGCCAGCCGCTGGTCCTGATCGCCGACCACGGTGCGGTCAGGCTACTGACGCTGAACCGGCCTGAGGCCCGAAATGCGTTGAGCCGCGACCTGATCCGGGCAACGTACACGGCACTGACCGAAGCCGACGCCGACGAATCCGTACGCGCGGTGGTGCTCACCGGGGCGGATCCGGCGTTCTGCGCGGGCGTGGACCTCAAAGAGGCACAGCGCGACGGGCTGGCGTACTTCGAGGAGTTCCGGTCGCAGAGCTGCATCGTCGCGGTCGCGAAGATGCGCACGCCGATCGTCGGCGCGATCAACGGCGCATGCTTCACCGGCGGCCTGGAGATGGCGCTGGGCTGCGATTTCCTCGTGGCGTCCGAGCGTGCGGTGTTCGCCGATACGCATGCGCGCGTCGGCATCCTGCCCGGCGGCGGCATGACCGCGCGACTCCCCCAACTCGTCGGCGCGGCGATGGCCCGGCGGCTGTCGATGACAGGCGAGGTGGTCGATGCAGCGCGCGCCGAGCGGATCGGCCTGGCGACCGAGGTCGTCGCCCATGAGCAGTTGCTCAACCGTGCACTCGAGCTGGCCGGCCAGATCGCCGAAGTGCCAGGCCCCACCATGCTGGGACTCAAAGAGATCTATACGGCAGGCGCGGCCGCGGTGGTTGACCCCGGGCTGGCCGCCGAGGAGAAGATCGCCTTCGCCCAGCATCGGAACTTCGAGGGCCTTGGCGACCAGTTCCGCGCGGTATCCGAGCGGAACAAGGCGCAGATCGACCATCCGGAATAGCAGGGCGCGGCGCGCCGTTGCGGGACACATGACTTCTCTATCGGGCAAGACCGCACTGGTAACCGGAGCATCGCGGGGAATCGGCCGCGCCATCGCCCAACGACTCGCCGCTGACGGCGCGGAGGTCGCGGTGCACTACGGAAGCAACGAAGCCGCGGCCGCCGACACCGTCGCGGCGATCAAGGCGGCGGGCGGACAGGCATTCGCCGTTCGCGCCGAGCTCGGCGTCGAGGGTGATGTCGACACGCTCTTCGCAGCACTGGAACAGGGACTCGACGGGCGTCCGCTGGACATCCTGGTGAACAACGCCGCCATCGCCACCTATGAGGCGACGATCGATGCCACGCCAGAACAGTTCGAGCGGGAGTTCGCCATCAATGTGCGGGCGCCGTTCTTCATCACCCAGCGCGCGTTGCCGCTGCTGCGCGACGGCGGCCGCATCATCAACATCACTTCCGGCGTCACGTGGTTCGCGACGCCGCAGATCGTGTATTCGATGACCAAGGGCGCGCTCAACGTGCTCGGCCGATCGCTCGCCAATATCGTTGGTGAGCGAGGAATTACCGTCAACAACGTCTCCCCCGGAGTCACCGACACTGAGATGAATTCGTGGCTGCACGAGTCGGAAGACGCGGTGTCGGGCATCGCGGGCATCACCGCGCTCGACCGTGTCGGCGCCTCGGCCGACATCGCCGACGTCGTCGCGTTCTTCGCTTCCGACGACAGCCGGTGGGTCACCGGTCAAACCGTCGAGGTGAACGGGGGCCTCTGGCTGGGTCAGCGCGTCGCATTCACTCCGAACGGGTCGAACGGGTAGTCCGCCCAAATGCGTTGCGAGGCTTGCTCGGGGTAGCGCGTTGTCGTCGAGCTGACGTCGAAGACTCGGGTGAGCTGCTCCACGCGCTCGTAGGCGGGCCAGCCGGGATCGCCGGTGGCGGCGAACGCCCGCCAGGCCGCGCTCATTTCACGCGACACCGCTCCGGCGTCCGACGCCGACCGATACAGCGCTGAGCCGATGGGCGAATCCAGTGTGCCGAACACCATCGGAATCTCGGTGGTGTGTGCCGCCCCGATCGGTGAAGCGTCGTAACAGAATTCGTAGAGATACGTGGTCCCACCGCCGGCGGTGTGCGCCTGTGCGATGTGCAGCGTCGGCATCCGGTAGACGAAATCGGAGCACACCCGTTCGTAGAGCTCGGCGTGGCCAGCTCCCGGGTATGCCGTGCGATAAGTCCGTCCACCATCGGGTACCGGCGGTAACGATCTGAGCGCCTGTTCGGCCTGCTCCGCGGTCACGGTGCCGCCGTTCTCGTGGACGACGAAGCGGTACTCGTCGCGGTTGTGCCCGATCAACAGGTCCACGCCGCGGCCTGCGCCCGCCGCGAGGGCGTGGAAAGGACTGTCCGGCAATATTTCTCCGTCGATCACCGGCCCGAACTGCGACCTGCGCACGGCAAGGGCGTAGCCCCAGCGATCCTGGTAGTCGATGCCCGCGGTGGCATCGGCCAACGTCTGAGGATCGACGCCTGCGAGGTCACTGGCAGTCGCCCGCAGGCCGAGCTTGCCCGCGACGACGGAGGCCACATCGGCGGCGAGATCGGAGCCAAACAGGAAGTTGGGGACGCTTTCGGCGATGCCACGGTGGAACAGTCCAGCGGCTGTCGGCATGACCATCAACATCGCGACGGATGCGGCACCCGCCGACTCGCCGAACACGGTCACGTTGTCCGGGTCGCCGCCAAAGCCGGCGATATTGTCACGCACCCACTGGAGCGCCGCCACCTGGTCCAGCAGCCCGCGGTTAGGCACGGCGCCGTCGATCAGCATGAACCCTTCACCGGCCACGCGGTAGTTCAGGCTGACTACCACTACACCGCCTGCGGCCAAACGCGCTCCGTCGCAATCGGATTCGTCTGAGGCGCCGGTGGTGAACCTGCCGCCGTACAGCCACACCATCACCGGCAGACCCGATGCGGCCACATCGGGAGTCCACACGTTCACGCTCAACCACTCAACCGACGAGGTGAGACGCAGCGGCTGAGGCGGCGGGGGACCGAACTCGTTCGCGTCGAGCACGCCGTCCCACGGTTCATGCGGCACCGGTGCAGCGAAGCGCAGCGGGCCGACCGGCGGTTGCGCATATGGGATTCCGCGGAAGGCGTGCACACCGTCCTGCAGGGTGCCCCGCACCTTGCCGATCCGCGTTGCGACGATCGTCATGAGCGATACCGCCGCAGGATGAATTCCACGGTGCGTTTCCCGCCGTATTCGGGCCGGGGCGTGGTCGTCATGTCGACCTGTTTGTGCGCCTGCTCGATTACCGGGGTGTCGGGGTCGAGCACCGACAGGTAAACCTCGTGCGCGGCAAGCGATGCGACCGCGAGGTCGAAGTGGACGTCGTCGATGACTTCGGCATGAGTGACCTCGGGGCCGTTTTCGAACAGCCAGCGCGGCGGGTCGGTGAGCGAGTCATACGCCGCGGCAACGGCCTTAGAGAACTCGATGTGATCACGCTGGTTAGGTGCCCCCGGTGCCCATTCCGGACCGCTGTAGATCGTGAGCACGACGTCAGGAGCCAGCGCGGTGATCGTCTCGGCGATCTTGTCGCGCAGCTCGGGGGTGTTGCGGATGTCGCTGTCGGGAAAATCCCAGAACTGCACGTTCTCGACGCCGACGATGGCCGCCGACCGCAGTTGTTCCGCCTCCCGCAGCGGTCCCGCCTCCTCGAGTGGCATCCCCGCGATGCCCGCCTCCCCGCGACAAGCCAGCGCGTAGTAGACGGTCTTTCCCTGGGCAGTCCACTTGGCCACCGCCGCGGCGCAGCCGTATTCGGGATCGTCCGGATGCGGAACAAGCAGCAGCGCGGTGCGCCAATCGGTCGGAAACGCTTCGAGCATCGACCCCTATGCCATCACACCGTGGACCAAGATGGCAGTCGTCTGGTCCACCCAGTCCTCTCCGAGGGGCTCGTCGGGTTGCAGCAACAACCGCAGTAGCGTCGCACCGCCGATGATCTCGAGAAGCCTGTCCGGGTTGACGTCCGGGTGGACTTGGCCGCGCCTGACCGCGTCGGCCAACCTTGTCTGCACAGCCGCGAACAGGTTGCTGAAGCGCGCCATGACCCTCGCGTTGAGTTCGGCGTCGGCCGCCATATCGGCGATCAAACCCGGCAGCGCCGCGCGCACAACAGGACTGGTGAACACGTCGCGGGCCGCGGCCATCATCGCGCGGACGTCGGCGGCGATGTCACCGGGCGGCGTCTCGATAGCGGTGGGCGCGGCAGGAAAAGCGGCCTCATGCACCAGCTCGGCCTTGCTGGACCACCGGCGGTAGAGCGCCGTCTTGGTGGTGCCTGCCCGTTCGGCGACCGCGGCCATCGTCAGGTTCGAATAACCAATTTCGACAAGCAGATCCTCCGTCGCGCGCATTATGGCAGCGTCGATACGCGGGTCCCGTGGCCGCCCGGCAGCTGGGGTCTTGTCAACCGGTGACAGGTCTGCTTTCATATCGCTACCCACCGTATCGTAATTATTCCTGAAAGAAGAGTCCCCATGGGTACTGAACCGGCTGTCGAGGATGTCAGCCGACTGCAGCATTCCAGTCGTGATGTCAGCACATTGCCCAGTGTGATGTCCCAGTGGCTGTCGACACTGCTACCCGGCGGTGTGGCGCCCGCGATCACCGTGGAGAGTGGCGTGGACGCGAACGGCATGTCCTCGGAGACGATCATCTTGACCGGCCGGTGGGACGAGGATGGCCGGCGGCACGAGGAGAAATGGGTGGCCCGAGTCGCGCCCACGAAGCAGGACGTGCCGGTGTTCTCGTCGTACCGCATGGATCACCAGTTCGACGTGATCCGCCTGGTGGCCGAGAAGACCGACATTCCAGTGCCGCGGGTGCGGTGGCTCGAGACGACGGGTTCGGTGCTGGGCACGCCGTTCTTCCTGATGGACTACGTGGACGGCCGGGTGCCGCCCGACGTGATGCCCTACACGTTCGGCAACAACTGGTTCGCCGACTCCCCCGCCGAGCGTCAGCGCGAGTTGCAGGATGCCACCGTCGAGGTCATCGCCAAACTGCATTCGATACCTGAGCCCTTGACGACTTTCGGTTTCCTGGCCGAGGCTCCGGCGACAAATGCGTTGCGCCGCAACCTGGACTGGCTGCAGTCCTGGTACCGGTTCGCCGTCCCCGATATCGGCCCGTCGGAGCTGCTGGAACGCGCGCTGGATTGGCTTGAATCGAACTGGCCCACCGACGTCGCCGCCACCGATCCGGTGCTGGTGTGGGGTGATTCCCGCGTCGGAAATGTGCTGTACTCCGGCTTCAAGCCGGTCGCGGTGTTGGACTGGGAGATGGCGACGCTCGGCCCGCGCGAGATGGACGTCGCATGGATGATCTTCGCGCACATGGTTTTTCAGGAGCTGGCTGGCCTTGCCGGATTGCCGGGGTTGCCGGACTTCATGCGGGAATCCGATGTCCGCGCGACGTACGCCAAGTTGACCGGAGTCGAGCTGGGCGAACTGCACTGGTTCTACGTGTATTCGGCCGTGATTTGGGCGTGCGTGTTCATGCGGACCAGTGCGCGGCGGATCCGCTTCGGTGAGATCGAGAAGCCAGATGACGTCGAGTCGCTGTTCTATCACGGCTCATTGCTCAAGCGGCTCATCGGCGAAGGAGAAGCGTGATGCTCGGCCCCATGGATGAGTATCCGGTACACCAGGTTCCGCAGCCGATCGCGTGGCCGGGTTCGAGCGATCGCAATTTCTACGACCGCTCCTACTTCAACGCGCACGACCGCACCGGCGACATCTTCGTGATCTCGGGCATCGGGTACTACCCGAACCTCGGTGTGAAAGACGCGTATCTGTTGGCCAGGCGTGGCGACGTGCAGACGGCGGTGCATCTCAGCGGGGCGATCGACCAGGACCGCCTCAACCAGCATGTCGGCAATTACCGCGTCGAGGTCGTCGAGCCGTTGCACAAACTGCGCATCGTGCTCGACGAAACCGAGGGAATCGCAGCCGATCTCACGTGGGACGGGCTGTTCGACGTCGTCCAGGAGCAGCCGCACATCATGCGGCGCGGCAACCGGATCACGTTGGATGCCCAGCGTTTTGCCCAGCTGGGCGCATGGAGCGGGTGGTTGTCGATCGACGGCGAGGAGATTGCCGTCGATCCGGGTCGCTGGATCGGCAGCCGCGACCGCTCGTGGGGCATCCGGCCGGTCGGCGAGGCTGAACCCGCCGGCCGTCCCGACGATCCGCCGTTCGAAGGAATGTGGTGGCTCTACGTGCCGATGGCGTTCGACGACTTCGGGATCGTGCTGATCATCCAGGAAGATCCCCGCGGTTTCCGGTCACTGAACGACTGCACACGGATCTGGAAGGACGGGCGCGTCGAGCAGCTCGGCTGGCCACGGGTGAAGATTCACTACCGGTCCGGTACGCGGATCCCGACCGGCGCGACGATCGACGCGACCGCATTCGACGGCAGCCCTGTGCGCTTTGACGTGGAATCCAAGCTGCCGGTGCCGATTCACGTCGGCGGCGGGTACGGCGGTGACTCGGACTGGTTGCATGGAATGTGGAAGGGCGACAACTTCACCGAACGCCTCACGTATGACATGACCTCTCCTGAGATCATCGGCCGGGCAGGCTTCGGCGTCATTGACCACGTCGGCCGCGCGGTCTGCCACGACGGCGGCAAGTCCGCGGAGGGGTGGGGGCTGTTCGAGCACGGCGCACTCGGCCGCCACGACCCATCGGGGTTCACGGACTGGCTGACTGTCGCTCCCTGACGAGACTGGCGCGGCTCAGTCGATGTGCGTCGGCGGGTCGGCGAGGGCGAAGTCCGCGGGGAATTGATCAGGACCCATCAAATCGCAGTTCTTGACCGGTATGAGGTAGGAACTGGCGCCGCGAGGTACCACTTGGGGAACTGCCACGCACCGTTGCCAGGTGCCGTCGGGCTGGACCGGGCCATCGCACTTGCTGATATAGGGACCTCCGTAGAGGCAGCCGGCGCTGGCCTGCGGCGCTGCGGCCATCAGCTCTGAGGCCATCAGCCCTGCGGCCATCAGCAGGACGGCCAATCCTCCGACGATGCAACGCTTCATGGTTGTCTCGCCTCCCATCCCTGCCAGCAACCAATGACGCTACCGCTTTGGTAACAGGTTTTTGCCGCCTTTGAAGTCGTGATCCGAAGCGGCCCCGCCGACGGGTTCAAGACGACGTCCGGGCTATTGGCGTCGCGACTGCTCGCAACGGCGTTGCGGACGTGGCGGGCGCACGGCCGAACACCATCGAATCGTCGATGGCCTCAAACGGCCGGCCGATCACGTCGCGCATGAAATTGTGGGTCAGCGCCCATGGCCTTCGGGTGCCCGACTTCGGCAGCGCGTTCGGCGAGCGCAGGACATAACCCGCTGAGAGATTAAAAGCCGGCTGCTCACCCATGCGGCGCTTGCCGAGATGCGGATACGCATGCGTATAGCCGTGGGAGTCCATGTACGCCAACAGCTTTGCCACCGAGCGAGCAGTCAAATCCGCTCCCAGCGTCCACGATGCATTCGTATAGCCGATGCACCACGCGGCGTTGGGAACGTCCTCGAGCAGATGCCGTCGGTAGATGAACCGGTCGTGCGGAGAGATCTTTTCGCCGTCGATGCTGATCTCGACACCGCCCAGCCCCTGCAGTTGTAGGCCCGTCGCGGTGATGATCACGTCCGCGTCGAGGTGCCTGCCGGACTTCAGCATGATGCCGGTGGCGTCCATGTGGTCGATGTGGTCGGTGACCACCTCGACTTCGCCGTCGCTGATCGCCTTGTACAGATCGGCCCCGACGATGATGCACAGTCGCTGATCCCACGGGTTATACGGCGGCGTGAAATGCGTTTCGATGTCGTATCCCGCGGGCAGGTTGCGTTCGGCCATCCGGCGCAGCAGCCGCTTGCTGAACTCTGGCGCCTTGCGGGCGACCGCCCATATCAGCGATCCGACGAACGCGTTACGCCACCGCACAATCCAGTGCGCCACGGGCAGGGGCAACAGCTTTCGCGTCAGGTTGGCCGTCGGCTCCACCTTGGCCGCCGAAAGCATGTACGACGGTGTGCGCTGCAGCATGGTCACGTGTGCAGCCTTATCGGTCAGCGACGGGATCATGCTGACCGCGGTCGCGCCGCTGCCGATCACGACAAGTCTCTTGCCGGTGTAGTCGAAGTCTTCGGGCCAGTGCTGCGGATGCACCACGTCGCCCGTGAAATCCTCGATGCCGGGAAACATTGGGTCATAAGGCTCGTCGTAGCTGTAGTACCCGGTGCCGAAGAACAGGAACCTGCCCCGGTAGGTCTTGGGCACACCGTCCTGCTCGGTCTGCACGGTCCACGTGTCGGTGCCCGAATCCCAATCCGCTGAGCGGACGTAGGTGTTGAACCGAATGTGTTCGTCGATACCGTACTTGTGGGCCGTGTCGGCCAGATACTGCCAGATGTGTTCGCCGTCGGCGATCATCTCCGGGCGCGTCCACGGTTCCCACGGGAAGCACAGCGTGAAAATATCGCTGTCCGAACGGATCCCGGGATAGCGGAACAGATCCCACGTCCCGCCCAGTTGAGCACGTCGCTCCAGGATCGTGTACGAAAGATGCGGGTTCTTCTCGCGAATGCGGTACGCAGCGCCGATGCCCGATATTCCGGCGCCGATGATCAGCACGTCGCTGAACTCGGACATCGTCAACCTCCTACGCGGACTTCGCCGCTCCCGCCTTCGCACGGCCGAACACCATCGACTCCTCGATGCGGTCGAATCGGTGGTCGATCGCGTCCAACACATAGTTGTGCCGCACGTTCCACGGCCGGTGCGTGCCCGACTTCGGCAGCACGTGGGCGGCGCGCTGGACATAGCCGGCGTTGATGTTCCACGCCGGCTTCTCCGGCATCGGCTTGTCCCCGAGGTGCGGGTAGGCGTGCGTGTAACCGTGAGAGTCCATGTAGGCCAGGAGTTTTGCGACCGCGCGGGCGGTGAGGTCTGCCCGCAATGTCCACGACGCGTTGATGTAGCCGACGCACCACGCCATGTTCGGCACGTCCTCGAGCATGTGCTCTTTGTAGACGAACCTGTCCTGCGGCTTGATCTCTGCGCCGTCAATGCTGATCTCGACACCGCCGAGGGCCTGAAGCTGTAGGCCGGTGGCGGTGATGATGATGTCGGCGTCGACGTGCTGGCCCGAACGCAGCGCGATCCCGGTGGCGTCGAAGTGGTCGATGTGGTCGGTGACGACGTCGGCGCGGCCTTCGCCGACGGCGGTGTAGAGGTCGTTGTCGAGGATCAGGCACAACCGCTGATCCCACGGGTCATACCGCGGCTTGAAGTGCACGTCGACCGGATAGTCTTCCGGGAGACTCTTTTTCGCCATCGACCGAATCAGCCATCTGCTGAACTTCGGGGCCTTGCGTGCGACCACGTAGGTCATCACGGTGAAGAACGTGTTGTACAGCCGGACAGCATGGTTGGCGGCCTTGAGCGGCAGCACTTTTCGGATCGCCTGCACCACCGGGTGGATCCGCGGCATCGACAGCATGTACGTCGGCGAGCGCTGCAGCATCGTGACGTGCCCGGCCTTCTCAGTGAGGGACGGGATCATGCTGACCGCGGTCGCGCCGCTGCCGATCACCACCACACGCTTGCCGCTGTAGTCCAGCGACTCGGGCCAGAACTGCGGGTGCACCACCTCACCGGAGAACTGCTCGATGCCCGGAAACTCCGGCCGATAGGGCTCGTCGTAGTTGTAGTAGCCGGTGCCGAAGAACACGAACCGGCCCCGGTAGGTCTTGGACGCGCCGTCCTGTTCCGTTTCGACCGTCCACGTGTCGGTCGTCGAATCCCAATCCGCCGAGCGCACCTGGGTGTTGAACCGGATGTGCTTGTCGATTCCATGCTTACGGGCGGTCTCGGTCAGGTAATCGCGGATGTCGCCGCCGTCGGCCACATTCTCCTGCCGCCTCCACGGCTCGAACGGAAAGCTCAGCGTGAAGATGTCGCTGTCGGACCGGATGCCCGGATACCGGAACAGATCCCACGTGCCGCCGATGCGGGCACGCCGCTCCAACACCGTGTACGTCAGGTTGGGGTTCTTCTCATGAATGCGGTAGGCGGCGCCGATCCCGGAGATTCCCGCGCCGATGATCAGCACATCGGAGTATTCGGCCTGCTCAACACTCACAAAGAACCTCCCTTGGTCCGCCTGGGTACCACGATAGGGCGCAGCGATTACGTGCGTCGACGATCTGTGCCAATGCAACGTGAGAGCCTGGTTGCATGACCATCCCAGCCAATGCCGACGTCGTTGTCGTGGGTGCTGGATTCGCGGGGTTGTCGGCAGCTCGCGACCTGGTGCGGCTCGGGCACGACGTCGTTGTTCTCGAAGGCCGCGATCGCGTCGGGGGCAGGTCGTCGACGACGACGATCGCCGGCACACCGATCGACCTCGGCGGCACCTTCGTCGGCCCCACCCAGGACGCCGTCATCGCGCTCGCGAAAGAACTGGGCTGCCAGACCATCCCCACCCATAACCGCGGCAAGAACCTGATCCGCTGGCGTGGCCGGGTCCGCTCGTACCGCAGCACGATCCCCCGTCTGTCGATCATCGAACTGCTCGACGTCTCCCGCATCCAGTGGCGATTCGAACGCGTCTGCCGGCGGGTTCCGATCGACGAGCCGTGGACGTCGCCGATCGCCGACATCCTGGACTCCAAGACCCTCGAAGACTGGCTGCGGTACGTGCACGCGAGCGCGTCGACCCGCGACCTGATGGCGATCATGGCCCGCGTGACCTGGGGCTGTGAGCCCGACGAGGTCTCGATGCTGCACGCGGTGCGCTACGTGAAGGCCGCCGGGGGGATCGGCCGCATGCTCGACGTCGAGGGCGGCGCGCAGCAGGACCGCTTCCCCGGCGGCACCCAGCAGATCGCGCTGCGGATGGCCGAGGAACTCGGTCCGCGGGTCGTGCTCAGCACGGTCGTGCACAGCATCGAACGGCATTCCGACGGCACCCTCACCGTCGGCTCCGACAAAGGCACGGTGGCCGCCAAGGCGGTCGTCGTGGCAATTCCTCCTGAGCACAGAAGCGGCATCGCGTTCGTTCCCGATCTGCCGCCCGAATACGGCAAGCTCGCGCAACATTGGCCGCAGGGCAGCTTGAGCAAGGCCTATGCCGCGTACGAGAAGCCGTTCTGGCGGGCGGGCGGCTGCTCGGGCGAGGCGCTGTCCGACGAGGGCCCGGTGTTCATCACGTTCGACGTCAGTCCGAGCGACGACGGGCCGGGCATTCTGTTGGGTTTCACCGACGCGCGATCATTCGATCCGTTGCCGCCCGAGCAGCGCCGCGAGCGCGCACTAGCGGGGTTCGCGACACTGTTCGGCGAGGCCGCCTCGCATCCGATCGACTACATCGACCATTGTTGGGGCACAGAGGAATTCGCGCCGGGTGGCCCGACGGCCGCAGTGCCGCCTGGGTCGTGGACGACGTACGGCCCGTGGCTTCGCAAGCCCGTCGACCGTATCTTCTGGGCGGGCACCGAAACCGCCGACGAGTGGACCGGTTTCCTCGACGGCGCGGTGCGGTCGGGCAAGCGTGCCGCCGACGAGGTGCATCGGGCGCTGTCTTAGGCCGACTGCGCCTGGTTGACGGTCTCGATGAGTAGGCGCAGGTGCTTGTTGACCTCGTCGGGGCGCTCGACGATCGCGCAGTGACCGCCGGACAGCTCGACGAATTGCGCGAGGTTGGGCGCCATCTTCGCGATACGCCGCGAGGACACCATCGGCAGCAGCCGATCCTTCTCGCTGCCGATCACCAGGGTCGGCACGGTGAGATTGTCCAGGCCGATGTGCTCGGGCCCGAGCGCGTCGACGAGGGTGCGCGCCCAGCCACCGCGGCCTGCGGGCGGTGTCGACGTGAACAACTCGTGAATGAAGTCCACCACCGACGGGTCAGCGTCGTGGCCGACGGCGATCAAGGACACGAAGCGTCGGCTCGGCCGGTCCACGGCGCGCAGCAGCGGCGCCGCGCCGAACGTCTTCAAGAAGGTGCCCGCAGCCAGGACGCGGACGTCGGCCAGCGGCCCCGGCATGGGCAGTAACTGCACATGGCGCAGCAGGTCGCCGGTGGTGGTGTTGATCAGCGCGACGGCGTCGGCGCGCTCGGGCACGCGCTCGGGATGGCGCTCGGCCCACGACGTGATCGCGATGCCGCCCATCGAGTGGCCGGCGATGACCGCTCTTTCGCCGGGCTTGAGCGTCGCTTCCAGGACGGAGTCGAGGTCTGCTGCGAGGTGGTCGAGGCTGTAGGCATGGCGCCGCACAGGCACGGCGCTGCGGCCGTGGCCGCGATGATCGAACGCGATGACCCGGTAATCCTTCGCGAGGTCTGCGATCTGGTGTGCCCACACCCGGAGCGCGCAGGTGATGCCGTGTGCAAGAACGATCGGGTAGCCGTCTTCGGGCCCGAAGACCTCGGTGTGCAGGCGGATGCCGTCTCTGGAGCGAACGGAAACGACCCGACCCTGTGGCATCACCTCGGCCGCGGCGAAGCGTCTGGACCTTGGACCGGTCCCCTGACCACGTGCCATGCGCGCTCCTATCGGCTGCGGCAACTATGCCGCTAATACCCCAGTTTATCGGCGGTTAACCGCCTGCCGTTGCACAAACGGCGGCGGGTTAAATGGTGCGATGCGCGCGATACAGATAGCTCGGCTGGACGGTCCGCACGCCGCGGAGCTTGTTGAGATTGACGAACCGTCTGCCGACGGCGCGGTTTTGATCGACGTATACGCGGCGGGCGTGGCGTTTCCTGATGCGCTGCAGTCGCGTGGCCTCTACCAGCACAAGCCGGAGATGCCGTACAGCCCGGGCGGCGAGCTGGCGGGTGTGGTGCGCAGCGCTCCGGTTGGGGCGCACGTTGCCGCGGGTGATCGCGTCTGCGGGCTGACGATGCTGTGCGGGGCGATGGCCGAAGTCGTTGCGCTGCAACCGGATCGGGTGTTCAAGCTGCCGGACTCGGTGTCGTTCGAGGCCGGCGCCGGGCTGCTGTTCAATGACCTCACGATGCATCACGCGTTGCGGACGCGGGGCCGACTGGCGCCCGGCGAGACCGTGCTCGTGCACGGCGCGGCGGGTGGGATCGGCACGTCGACGCTGCGGCTGGCGCCGGCGTGGGGTGCGTCGCGGGTTATTGCGGTGGTGAGCACGCCTGAGAAGGGTGAGGTGGCCAAGGCCGCCGGTGCCACGGACGTCGTGCTGGCCGAGGGCTTCAAGGACGCGGTCAAGGAGCTGACTGAAGGCCGGGGCGTGGACATCGTCGTCGATCCGGTGGGCGGAGACCGGTTCACGGACTCGCTGCGGTCGCTGGCGCCGGGTGGGCGGCTGCTGGTGATCGGGTTCACCGGCGGGGAGATCCCGACGATCAAGGTGAACCGGCTGCTGCTGAACAACGTCGACGCGGTGGGCGTCGGCTGGGGCGCGTGGGCGTTGTCGCATCCGGGGTATCTGCTCGAGCAGTGGGCAGAGCTCGAGCCGCTGCTGGCGTCGGGTCGCGTCTCTGCGCCGGTGCCTGTGGTCTATCCGCTCGACCGGGCTGGGGACGCGATCGCGTCGCTGGAGGACCGGACGGCCAAGGGCAAGGTCGTCGTCAAGCTGCGGTAGTCACCGTGAGTGGGGCGATGCGCTGATGATGCGGGCCGCGCGGGCGGCTTGGTTCTTCTCGGTGAGCAGATGGTCGGCGCCCTCCAGCGAGACGAAGCTGCGGGGATGCCTTGCGGCGCGGAAGATTTCGCTGGCGTTGGCGATACCGACGGTGTTGTCGGTAGGCGAATGCATGACGAGCAGCGCGCGTTTGAGTGTACGGATTCGTTCATGAAGGTCGGCGTTGCGGACGTCTTCGATGAAGTGACGCTTGAGCGTCAGCGCCTTGCCGCCGATGCGGAACGGCGCCTCGCCCTCTTGCTCGATGCGTTCGCACAGCGCGTCGTAGGTGTGCTCGACGTGGGCGGGTTCGTAGGGCGCGCCGATGCTGGCGACCGCGGCGACCGTCGGGCATTCGTGGGCGGCGGCGATGACGGCCGAGCCGCCGAAGGAGTGGCCGACGAGTAGGTGTACTTCGCGGCCTTCGTTGTTCATGTATTCGACGGCGCGGACGGTGTCGGCGACCTTGTGGGAGAACGAGCCGTCGCCCCAGTCGCCTTCGGAGTCGCCAAGGCCGAGGTTGTCGAAGCGCAGTATGCCGATGCCCTCGCTGGCGAGCTGTTTGCAGATCCGGCTCGCGGCGGGGCTGTCCTTGCCGAGGGTGAAGCCGTGGGCGAAGACGCCCCAGCCGCGCGTTTCCCCTTCGGGGAGATCGATGATGCCCGCCAAGGCAGGTCCGCTGGAACTCGGAAACCTGACGCGCTCGCCCACGCGCGTCATCTTGTCACTGATTGGCGGATGCGTTGTCGTCGGCGTGCGCCGCAGTCGTATCAGAGGCGGTCGGGCTGTCATGGTCCGTTGCGCCCGATTTGTCCACGGCAGGCGTGTCCGCCGCTGGGACGGCGCGGATGGAAGGGCGCGTGATGTTCTGTTCGCCGACCGGTTCAGAGGTTCCCGTCTTGTGACCACTACCTTCTGGGGCGCCGGTGGCGTCGGCGGAGTCGGCGTCTTGATGGCGGGTTAATTTATTCGTGAATAGGCAGTAGAACGCTCGAAACACCCCCGCTGCCGTGGGCGATGGTGTGCGTCGACCGGACCATCTGATGACCGGTATGCGGCGGATCGTCGGTTCCGAGATTTCTAGAGAACCGCGGATGCGAGCCGCCCGCGACGAGCAGGCGAATTCGGTGGCCAGCACGGAAGCGGTGGGCGATTCCGTCGAGCTCGATGTGCAGCCGCTCTGTGCGGTCTTGGCCGAGCCGAACGTAGCCGTCGCTGACATTGCGGGAACGGCCTTTGCCGTCGACCTCGCTGAGCCTGACGAAGACGTCGGCGTGGGGAATGTCGGTGGTGTGGGCGAGTTCGACGCGCGGATAGCCGATCACGTCGAGGTCGTGGGCGAGCGGTGCTCCGGTGAAGGCAAGGACGTCATGGCGTTGGGCGAGTTTTGTGTCGTTGCGATATCCGGCTGAGAGCGATAGCAGGCGGCCGCCGATGGTCGGCGTCGGGTCGGCGGGGTCGTAGACGAACTGGGACGGTTGGGCTGTGGGCGGAGGCCGGTCGCCGAGCTTCGAATTCGGTTGCAGGTAAAGGGTTTTCTCTTCTGCTGGCGGTGGCCAAGCGTCGAATTCGCACCACTTCCCTGCCCCGGTGACAAAGATGCGAACAGGCGTTGATCTGGTGGACGGCTGGCCGGCGAGTTGGTGGTCAAGCCAATCAAGGGATTCGCGTGTGGTCTGGCCGGCGGCGTTGAGCCCGACTTGGCCGTGCGTCCAGGGGCCGACGGTGAGGGCGACGTCGACACCGCGCTGTTGCAGCTGGCGGTACTGGTCGAGTGTTTGGTTGAGGAACACGTCTTGCCAACCGGTGATGAGAAGGATGGGCACGGTCGCGTTTTCGAGTGCGCGGTGGAGTCGAACGGGCAGCCAGTACTCGGCGGACTGATCGGGATTGGCGACCCAATCCTGGTACCACTGGGCTTGCTCGCCGAGAAGGGCGCGCCCGGCGTCGCCGAGAGGCAGATCGTGCATGGCCGGGCCGACGCGCCACCGTGCGGTGGCCATGCTCACAAGCGTCCGCCAGCCGCCATCCTCCTGATGGGCGACGGTGTCACTCCAGCCGAGGAAGTCGTTGAGCGCGAAGGAACCTGTCCCCCATACGGCTTCGCTGAGGTCATGAGGGCCGACCATGATGACGGCGGCTTTCAGCTCCGGTGGTGGATCGTGAAGGAGCGCCCATTGGGTGAAGCCGAGGTAGGAGGCGCCCAGTGTGGCGAATCGACTGGCGAACCACGGTTGTTCGCGTAGCCAGGCGACGGTGTCGGCGCCGTCGTCGATCTCATGGCGACCGGGATTGAACTCACCGCCGGAGCCGAAAGTGCCACGGGCGCTTTGCATTAGGACGTGGTAGCCGCGTGCGGCATAGATGCGGCCGGTGAGGAGGGCGGACATCCCGCGGCGGCCGTAGGGCCCGCGGATGAGGATCGTTCCGGCGGGTTTCGATGTCGTCGGGGCGTAGTGGTCGGCGAGAAGCTGGACACCGTCGCGCATCGGCACCCGGATGTCGTGGCGCACGGTGTAGTCGGTAGTCGGCGGGGGTAGCCGCAACAGGCGTGTGGCCGTCCTGTCGGCCAAGCGCATCAGCGGCGTCGTCAATTGGGACCCCCGTCATGCGAAACGACCGTCGGAGCATTGTCTCCGACGGTCGTTTCATTTCGTAGTCCTGGAACGGTTCTGGTCGAACAAGTTGCGCCCGATCCAGGTGAAACCCATGTACGACGTGCGAGGGATTAAACGCAGGCAAGACTCATAGGTTGCGGGCACGGCCACAAATTGTGATGTCCAGCCCGCGTATTTTCCCCTCCGCGATGATCGGGTCCTGATTAGCTTGTCCAGTGCCGCTTCCGCAAGAGTTAGAACCCCATGTTGTCGACGTCGGCGACGCGCTTCGAGGTGTGATCAACGCGGTAAGGGACGCGCGTTACGACAGACGCACTGATGAGCCAGATAGCGGGTTGACTGTCGGTGAAGCGCGCCGAAATATTGAGGCGGCGAATCAAAACTGGGCCAAGGTAAGTGCGGCTTTCGAAGCGGCGCTCGATGCCACATTGCGTGAACGGCCGGAGGAGGCATCGGAGATCCAGCTGGCGCGAACTGCGCTTTCACAGCTGCAACTGAGCTTTTCAACTGAGATGGCCCTCGTCCAGGCACTTGATGCACAGGACGAGAACCTCAAACTCGCCAACATTCCTGCTTGGCCGACGGAGGGTCGTGCGGTGCTCGAGGAGGCCGCGTTCGGGTCCCCGGGAACTGAAGCCACCAGCCTGATGAGCTTGATTCGGGTCGGCACCGATGACGACCCAGCCCCGGAACCCGCTGGGCAACTGTATGGTGACGCCGTCGGGCATGCGATCCGCGTCATTCGACGTCAGGCGGCCGAATCGATTAACAGTGTGCTTGTTGGATTGGCTGCGGTGCCCCTCATGGACTGGATCCCGCTCCCAACGGGCACTGAAGCCGGGAAGCTCGTACGGGATCTGTTGGACGAGCCAGCCTCCTGGGCGGTTGAGGAAGTGACGAAACAATTGCCGCGGGGTATCTCCAAGTGGTCACGGTGGGCTCTTGGAAAGGCGACTCAGTTGCTGAAAAAGGTCCTCGGCAAGCAGCGTTTCGAGGCGCTCGATCGGCTACTGGCCAAGGGTGCAGCTACTACCGGAACGGACCTCCTTGCCGACGCATTAGTGTGGGTATACGACACTGGTGATGTCATACAGCGCGGCGAAGCGGCGTTTGACCCTCCGGGAAAGCCGCTGAAGGTTCAAGAGCGCAGGAAACGTGGCGATCGGCTCAGCAAGCTGGAGAAGTCAAACAAACGATGGTTGACGCCGATTAAGGTTCTGTCGCCCGGAGTGGGACATTTGTGGAGTGTGCCCATTCCACTGGGTCCGGTTGCTATTCCTGCCGCCCCGGCCGCAGCGGCAGTGTTGCTCGCATGGGCGTTGGTCTTGTCCGGGGACCAACTTGACACTCGCTACCCCTACCCCAATTTCTGGAAGGGCGTTGTTCGGCGCGCGCAAGGCGAGTAGGCAACATCGCGGAGCAGGGATCCCAACAGTCCGACCAGTATCTATGTCGGAGCATCGACTTCGTCGAATTGCCTTACCAGCGCGGACAATTCAGAGCGCGACGAGATTCCGACCTTCGTGCTGGCCTGGTAGACGTGACCTTCGACCGTGCGCACCGACAGCGACAATGCCTCGGCGATCTCTTTGTTGGATAGCCCGCGCGACAGCAGGCGGGTGATCTCGTGCTCGCGTCGCGTAAACGGCAGCGGCAGTTTGGCCGCGGAGAGTGCAGGGCTGACCGCTCCCCCGCATTGCTTGGCGAGCAACTGCGCCCGGCCACTTGAGGTAAGCGCACTTCCCCGATTCCCGTCGCGACGGTGCAGGGTGGCCGCCTGGGCAGCGGCATCGGCGGCGACCAATACGTCACCCATTGCCTCGAACTCACGCGACACTGCATCCAGACCGGCGGCGTCGGCGGCGGCCAGGGCGCACGCATAGCGCGCCGACATCGGCGCCCGAGGTCCCTCCACTTGCGTGGCCAATTCAGCAAGTCGGCCGGCGCCATCAGTGTCGCCGAACTGAACCGCCGTCTGCAGGCACAACACCTCTCGTGCCAGCTGGCCGTGGGTACGCGCGAATTCGGCTGCACGAGAACACATATCGCGTGCTTCGGACACACGGCCCTGTACCGCGCTCACCCAGGCAGTGGCCACCAGGTAGGTGGGTTCGAGATATGTCCATGTCGGGTGTCGGCTGATCGCGGTCGATGCAGCAACGGCCGCGCCGACGTCCCCGGACCGGGCAAGGGCCTCAATCTGCGGAATCCTGATCCGGTAGAACACACCACCGCTGTCACCCGAATCGCCGAAACCCTCACTCGCCGAACGCAAGTACCGCAATGTGGCGGTAAGATCGCCACTACCGATCGAGGTTATCCCCAGCGCCGCCAAGGCCATCCACTGCGACATGCCGGGGAAATCTGCGCACCGCTGAAACTCACGTTTTGCGACCGTGACCGCTTCGTCCACATAACCCGCTGCCAGCAGACCGTATGCGTGGAATTCTGCCAAGCCGGTGCCGTGAATCGCATCGTGCGGCGATTCGGCCTGCACCCTGTACCCGGCCGAAGCACTACGCGTGGCCTCCTGGGCAAGACCTAAGTCGCCGAGTGCGATGGTCTCGACGGTGTGGCCTACCACCCGACCGACATCGTCCAATCGGTCGTAGTCGACCGCGGCCATCGCATGGATCGCCGCGGCCGGTTCGGCTGCCATCACGTGTCCGATGGCGCGGAACGTTCGCAGCGAGTGGTTGCGGTCCTCATCGCCGGGTGTCATCGCCGCTTCGATGAAAGTCACCGCTTCGTCGGCTTTCTGAAGTGGCCACATCAGCACTGCCGCGCGCAGGATCACGCCATTGAGGAAGCCGGGCACCGCCAACTCGTCCGAGTCGAGGGTGTCGAGGATTTCCTGGGCTGCCTCTGCCTTTTCTTGAAGGAAGAGGATGTGCGTCAGAAGAAGTTTCGCCTCTGGGGTTGGCTGCGCGGCGATAGCCTCCCGGCACAGGCGCTCGGCGAGGCGAAGATCGAGCCGCGCCGCGGCCACTCTCGCGGCCCGCGACAGCACTGTCGCATCGGGCGGCAGATCCGACTCCAGCCACAGCAGTCCGAGCCGAAGCGGGTCGCCGACGTCAGCTTTCGCCATCGCGGTCGCGACCTGTCCGCGCAGCCGACGCAGCCGCATCGGACCGCAACGGCTCAAACGGATCTCGCTATATAAGGGATGGCCGACACAGACCGCGTCGCCGGTGGAAGCCACGTTGACGAGTTCACGTTGTTCGGCCGCCTCGATCGCCTGTGGATCGGCCAGCGTCATCAAGAGCTCGCGGCCGATGGGCTCGGCGATGGCGACGAGGTCGACGACGTCGCGCACTTCGTCGGGCACCGCACCGATCTCCTGCTCGACGAGTTCGACCAGCGACGGTGACGCCGAATACGTCCCCTTCCAACGCCATTCGCCGTCCACCCTGGCCAATCTGCCCGTCTCCCGTTCATGGTGGACGAGGTGCTGCAGGAAAAGCACATTGCCGCGGCTCAATCTCCACATGCGCTGCGCGCAGCCGACGGCCAGCGGCCCGTCGAGGACGGTCGTCAACAGGTGGTCAGATTCGTTGCGCGACAACGGTTGCAACTCCATGCGCCGCAGCAGGCCGTCCTTCCAGAGCGACGTCACCGCATCGGCCGCGGGCTCACCGGTGCGGATCGTCACAATCACGCTGGCCATGTCCTGCAGCACCAGTTGGTGCACGACCAGAGCGGACAAGTCGTCAAGAAGATGCGCATCGTCGACGACAACCAACAACGGAGCGCCTCCACTGCCCGCTGCCAATTCGACCAGCACCTTGCGGGCCAGTGCCAACGGCGACGTGTCGCTGTCATCGGCCCACCGGGCGAACGCGCCTAGCGGGACGTGGCGTCCGGTGGCCGTTCCGGCGACGCGGCGCACCACCCATCCCGCCTGCGCGACAACATCGGCCGCCGCGCGCGCCAGCCGGGTCTTACCGACGCCCGACAGCCCAGCGAGGACGATTCCCCTACGCTCGTCGCCCGCGAGCGCTTCACGGATGACGCGAAGCTCCTCCGCACGGCCTGTCAGCGGCCACCGCTCCAGCACGCAGCAAATTCTATCCAGACAGTTAATTCGCCGGGCTACGCTTTTCCAACGCTGTGTCCAGTTTTCTCCTGGCCAAATCGAGAAAAGTCGACAGGCATTCCGGTTCGATGTCGAGGTACGTGCAGATCACCTCGTCGGCGACGCCCGCATCGGCCAGGCGCAGAGCCAATGAATGGGATTCCGGCAGGCTGCGCAGCGCCGCCTCGTACTCGCATTCTGCACTCATATGGCTACGACGAACGCCAGACCTTCGGACTGTCAGGTGCGGCCATCGCGATCCCCCCTCTGCATCGATTGCCTTGGGGTGTCGACGGTTACACACGCGCCGGCTACCGCACCGGGTAGCCGACTACCTGGATTCCGTGAACTGGCGGCACCCGACTACTTGGGTTCGACTCCGTGCCTTCCTGACTTTGAAGACGATTCGCTCGATTCGATATTTCGCACAATCCGCGCGTCAATTTGCCCAATAACCTGCAGCTTGATCGGCGGAGATCGATGCCTTTGTCAAGTATGAGGGAGCGCGACATGACCAACCATGCCTTGTATATCGGCCGCGTCGGGGCGTTGGCGGTGGCGCTGGGTATCGGGATGGCGGTGACGAACACTCCGTCGATGGCGTGGGCCAGTCCGGAGTCGACCAGCAGTGCCGACGGCACCGCGGGTGGGGCTGATTCGAGCACCCCGAACACCGCCGATTCGGCGGCGCCGACGTCGGGGGGTTCGACCCCGTCGGGCGGTTCGGCACCGTCGGGTGGTTCGGCGGCGTCGGGCGGTACGACAGCGTCGGGGGGTTCACCGGAGTCGAGCGTGTCGGCATCCGGTGGTGCCAATACCTCGGTGTCGGGGTCGACCGGCGTAGCCGGCGGCTCGCAGACCACCAGCTCACCGTCAGCAGCGTCTGGCGGCGCGGATCCGGCCGTGACGTCGGGCACGCGGGCCAAACACCATGACGGTGCTGCCTCCAATGTCGGGGCCGCCTCCGGCCCGGCCGGCGTGGCTGACGCCGACGTCCGCGGCAGCAGCGGGCCGTCGGCAGGCAGCTCGACACCCGATACGGCGCATGCGTCGGTGCTGGCGGCGGTCCCCTCAAGCGCCGCTTCGGATGTGGGGCCGTTAATCGCGCAGCGGTCGGTGTCGACTACCGCCAAGGTGTCGGAGCCGACGGTCGCGGTCTTGCCGCCGGCGCCCGCGGCGCCGCCATTGACCGGTGTCATCACCGGGTTGTTGTCGTGGTTGGGGCTGGGGCCTGCGCCGCAGTCGTCCGCCGGGGATGCGGGTGATCCGGTCGGGGCGCCGGTGATGTGGGCGGCGTTGGCGTTTGCGCGCCGCGAGGTCGGTGTTACGGCGGCCAAACCTAAGGTCAGCCAGGCGACGTCGGGCGCCGATCCGGCCTCCACGAGCCTGACCGTGACGTCGGCCCGGGCTTTGACGCCGGCGGTGTCGGCGCCGCTACCGGCCGCGAGCCCCGCGGTGGCCCCGGATCCGATCGGCGACTTCATCCGGATCTTCATCTCCAATGGCACCGCGAGTCATCCCGATGCCGGGCTGTTGATCGGCAACGGATTCAGCTACGACGCGACCACCTGCACCGGCGCAACGGCGTGCAACGGTGGACGAGCGGGTTTGATCGGCAACGGCGGCAACGGATTCAACGGCGGCGCCGGCGGTAACGCCGGGTTGGACGGTAATGGCGGAGCCGGCGCGACCGGCGTCATCGGTATCAACAACGGCGCCGGCGGTCATGGCGGTAATGGCGGATTCTTCCTCGGCAACGGCGGAGCCGGCGGGGCCGGCGCGGCCGGAGTGGCCGGGGTCAACAACGGTGCTGGCGGCGCTGGCGGAGCAGGGGGCAACGCCGGCCTGGAGTCGGAATTCGGTGATGGCGGGGCCGGCGGGACCGGTGGGGCCGGCGCGGACGGCACGGACGGCACGGACGGCACGCCCAGTTCCAATGGTGTCAATCCGGGCGAGTCGGGCACCAACGGTGGCGCCGGTGGCGCTGGTGGGGCTGGCGGTGCGGGCGGGCACGCCGCCGGGTTGTCGCTGTTCAACAGCGGCGGTGCCGGTGGCGCCGGTGGTGCCGGCGGCAAAGGAGCCGCAGGCGGTAACGGCGTGGCCGGCCAGATCGTCACCCTGGCCGGGGCTGATGGCAGTGCGGGCGGAAGCGGCGGCAACGGCGGTGCCGGCGGCGCCGGCGGACACGGCGGGTCCGGCGGGGCCGGCTCGCTGTTGACCGGCCACGCCGGCGTCAACGGCGTCGGCGGTAACGGCGGAGCCGGCGGCAACGCCGGCACCCCCGGCGACGGAACCGACGGCGTGGCCGGTGACGCCACCCACCCCGACGGCGGCAAGGGCGGCAACGGCGGCAACGCCGGCGTGGCCGGGGTCGGCGGGGCCCGTGGGGCGGCCGGCACCGGCGGTATCGGTGGCAGCGCAGGCACCGCAGGCGCTAACGGCGCCGCGGTTCTCAGCGGCGGCGACGGCGGTAAGGGCGGTGCCGGGTTCACCCCCACCGCCGCCGGGGCCAGCGGCGGTGACGGTGGCGCCGGCGGGGCCGGCGGATCGGTTGGCAAGGGGGGTGACGGCGGCGCCGGCGGCAACGGCGTGGACGGCACCAACGGCAACGACAGCTCTGTACTCATTTTTCCCTTTGGCACCATCTTCGAGCCCGCCGGCAACGGCACGGCCGGCGGTAACGGCGGCAAGGGTGGCGCGGGCGGCCTAGGCGGCTCGATCTCCGGCGACGGCGGCGCCGGCGGGACCGGCGGGACCGGGGGCCGCGGCGGGTCCGGCGGCAACGGCGTCGACGGCGCCAACGGCACCTTCGGCACGCTCGCCAACCCAGGCACCGGCGATGGCGCCGACGGCACCAACAGCGGCAACGGCGCGGCCGGCGGCAGCGGCGGCGCCGGAGGCAATGCCGGTGGCACGGCCGGCGGGACCGGCCACGTCGGCCGCAACGGCGACGGCGGCAATGGCGGAGCCGGCGGTAATGCCGGCACCCCCGGCGACGGCGGTGCCGGCGCGGCCGGTGACGCCACCGATCGCAACGGCGGCAAGGGCGGCAACGGCGGAAATGCCGGCACGATCGGCACCGGCGGTACCCGCGGAGCGGCCGGCACTGGCGGCACCGGCGGCAGTGCAGGCACCGCAGGCGTCGACGGCACGATCCCCAGCGGCGGCAACGGTGGCAAGGGCGGTGACGGGTTCAGCCCCACCACAGCCGGCGCCACGGGCGGTGACGGAGGGGACGGTGGCAATGGCGGTTCAACCGGCAACGGCGGTGCCGGCGGCAAGGGCGGCAACGGCGCGGCCGGTTCCAACGGAAGCCCCTTCCCAATGCTGGATCAGAACGGACAGCTGGTCTTCATTGCCGGAAACGGCACCGCGGGCGGCAACGGCGGTAAGGGCGGCGCCGGCGGCTTGGGCGGCTCGATCTCCGGCAACGGCGGCGCCGGCGGCGTCGGCGGTAAAGGCGGCACCGGTGGGAACGGCGCCGCGGGCGCCGACGGGGCCGAAGGCACCTTCGCTGCGATCTTCGTTCCCAACGTGGGGGTCGTCCTCGGCACAGGTAAGGGCGGCGCCGGCGGCGACGGCGGTAACGGTGGGGCTGGCGGCAACGGTGGAGCCGGCGGCAACGGCGGCGGAACGGCCGGCGGGACCGGGCACGCCGGCGATAACGGCGACGGCGGCGCTGGAGGCTCCGGCGGCAGAGGTGGTATTCCAGGCAACGGCGGCAACGGCATCAACGCCCCCAACGCGTTCTACGTGGGCGGTGCCGGCGGCAATGGCGGAAACCCGGGCGCAGCCGGGACCGGCGGCACCGGCGGAGCGGCCGGCACCGGCGGAAACCCCGACAGCGGCCACACCGGCGGACACGGCGCCGATGGAACCGCGGTCACCAGCGGCGGCAACGGCGGCAATGGCGGCCGTGGCGCTAACTCCTCCTTAGCGGGTGTTGCCGGCACCAACGGCGGGGCCGGCGGCAACGGCGGATCAGTCGGCAACGGCGGCAACGGCGGGGCGGGCGGCAACGGCCACGACGGTACCGCCGGCGGGCAAGGGACCGACGGCGCTGGCGGTAATGGCGCGAACGGCGTGAGCGGCACGAACGGCGGCGCCGGCGGGGCCGGCGGCAAGGGCGGCTCGATCTCGGGTAACGGCGGCCAGGGCGGGGTCGGCGGCAACGGCGGCGACGGCGGCGACGGCGGCAGAGGCGGCAACGGCAAGACGCCTAGCGACTTGTTCCTTAGCGGCCAAGACGGCGGCCATGGCGGCGGGGGCGCTTCCGCCGGCGTAGGCGGCGCAGGCGGAGCAGGTGGCGCAGCCATGGGTTCAGGCAACGGCGGCGCAGGGGGTGCCGGCGGGGTCGGCGGAATCGGTGGCGCCGGCGGGACCGGCGGAATCGGCGGTCAGAACAGCTTCAACTTCAGCCTGGCCAATGGCTACATCTATACGCATGGCGGGGACGGCGGCCGCGGTGGCTATGGCGGCGACGGCGGAGCAGGCGGCGGCGGCGGAGCAGGCGGCGCGGCCTACGGATCAGGCAACGGCGGGGCCGGCGGGGCCGCCGGAGCCTCCGGGGCCGGCGGTGTCGGGGGAACCGGCGGCAGAGGCGGCCAGGACATCAATAATTACAGCTCCAGTGCCGGTCGAGGCGGGTACGGCTCCCGGGGCGGCGAAGGCGGGGATGGGGCCACCGGCGGCGCAGGCGGCGTAGCAAAGGGATCGGGGAACGGCGGAGCCGGCGGAGCCGGCGGGACCGCTGGGGTCGGCGGGGCCGGTGGAGGCAGTGGGTTCGGCGGCTTCAGCGACTTCGACAGCTCCGGCAGCTTCCAGGCGGGTGACGGCGGGACCGGCGGGCGCGGCGGTGCCGGCGGGGCAGGCGGCGCGGCGCAATCAGGCGATGGCGGTGCCGGCGGTGCCGGCGGTGCCGGCGCCGGCGGAGGTGCTGGCGGGACCGGGGGCAACGGCGGCACTCAGTACAGCAGCGGTGGCGGCACCGGCTACGGCGGGAAGGGCGGTAAGGGCGCGGCGGGCGGCTTCGGCGGCGCGGGCGGCGCCGGCGGCGACTCCATTTCTGGGCGCGGCGGGAACGGTGGTGTGGGCGGTGTCGCCGGAACTGGTGGGGTCGGTGGCCAAGGTGGTGCGGGCGGCGCCGCCTTCGGTCTCACTTACGGCTCAGCTGCCTGGGGCGGCCGCGGCGGTGACGGCGGCGGTGGCGGCAACGGCGGCACCTTCGGTGGCCCAGGTGGCACCGGCGGCGACGGCGCAATCGGCGGCAACGGCGGCGACGGCGGAAACGGCGGCAACGGCGGCAACCGCGGCGCCGGCGGAGCTGGCGGACGGGGAATGCAAACCACCAATATCTTCGGTCAAACCGACGGCGGCACCGGCGCGACTGGCTTCACCGGTACCCCCGGACAGGCCGGCTCCGGCGCCCCCGGAGCCCCCGGCGGCACAGGCACACCCCCCGGGACGCAAGGTAGCCGCGGCGACGACGGCGCGAACGGCCTGTGATGAGCTCAGCGGAGCTGGGGTATGTCGGTCACCACGCTCGTCAAGCCCGCCGTGCCGTCCGACCTCCTCTCCCTCGTGGCGATCGTCATCTTGCGTTGGTTCCACAGCACAATGTGCGAACATCACAGCGCGATATCCGCAGGCAGCGCGGACTTTAGGCCGAAGGGGCGCACATGCCATCCATCCATTTCATCTCGGGTCTGCCGCGCTCGGGCTCGACGCTGTTAGCGGCGTTGCTGCGGCAAAACCCGCGCTTTGAGGCCGGGATGTCGGGTCCGCTGGCTGGCCTGTTTGGCGCCTTGCTGGATCAGATGAGCGCGCGCAACGAGTATTCGGTGTTCATCGACGACGCCAAGCGCCGGCGCATTTTGCGTGGGTTGTTCGACAACTTCTATGCCGAGTGCGGTGCCGAGGTCATCTTCGACACGAACCGAGGGTGGTGTGCGTGGATGCCCGCGATTGCGCAGCTGTTCCCCGATGCGAAAGTGATTGCGTGCGTGCGCGAATTGCCGTGGGTGATCGACAGCATCGAACGGCTGATCCAGCGCAACGTCTTCAGCCCATCCTCGATCTTCAACTACAGCGCCGGTGGCAACGTCTACACCCGCGCCAACGGCATCGCGAGCCAGGATGGCCTGGTCGGCGCTCCCTACGATGCGCTCAAGCAGGCGTGTTATGGCGCGCAACGGGATCGACTGCTGTTGGTGCAGTACGAAACCCTGACCACCGACCCGGCCAAGACAATGCACACCATTTACGCGTTTCTCGGCGAGCCGGTATTCGAGCACGACTTCGACCACATCGACTACGACGTCAGCGAATTCGACCACCGAGCCGGTACGCCGGGGCTGCACACCGTGGGCGGCTCGGTCAACGCCGAGCCCCGCGCGACGTTGTTGCCGCCCGACCTGTTTCAGCGTTTCGTCGGCGACGCCTTCTGGCGTGACCCGAACAGAATTCCCGAGGGTTTACAGATCGTTTGAACTGCCGGTGGTCACACCAGGATGCGCGCGGCCGTCTCGTTTTGCTGACTATGACGTGAACGGGATGAATTGATCAGCCCACCAGATGCCCCAGGTCACAAGATCGGGGTTCCATACAACTGGCTGGAAGGGAATGTCGTCACGATCCCACGGACGCCAAGTCGCAGGCAGCCCATAGAGCCACGGTTCTCCCCAGTGCCCCGGCGGGACGCCGACTAGTTCGGGAGCCGCAAGATCCGCACCAGGGACGTTTCCTTGCATGACCTGTCCAGGCGGGCCGAACGGATTATGTCCAGGCGGATCAACTCCCGGAACCCAACAGTCAACTCCGGGTATGCATGGACCTGGATCATGTGGTTTGGCTTGGGCAAAGCCCGCGCCGCCCAGAGTGCCGAAGCCCAGCGCGACCAGTGCGGCACCGGCCGCGAGTTTCTTCAATCTCATCGTGCTCATCGTGAACTCCTTGTCCCGCGGTCTGCACTTTCCGGTGCGGTCGCGCAGCGCGTTTGACTTGTTGTTCATGGCTCACCGCCCAGCGTTGGACCGTTAGGCAGGTAACTACCTTGAATACCCCGATGCGAACGACTGAAACCGCCCCGGCTGGCCTGGCAGGGCGCGGTCCCCACATCCGACGGTCCGGGGTTCACTGCATCCAACGGCGGAGGCATGAAAACGGCCCTCGGAGTGTTCTCCGAGGGCCGTTCCATTTAGTAGCGGGGACAGGATTCGAACTTGCGACCTCTGGGGCGCGCGGACTGTATCGAACCGCCGACCGCTGGTGTGTAAATCCCTGCCCGGCTGTATATCTCGTTTCACGCGGTGTCAGCGCGCGATCGAAGACACAGGTCAGGCGGTCACTCGTGTCCGTAGGGTCCGGTGACTGTCGGGCTGTATGTGTATGTCTTGGCACACTCGTGGCACAACGGTGGTTTCGGCCCCAGGCGGTTGGACACATTTTGAAGGGGAATTGCGAGGCAATCTCAGCTACGGATGAGGGCCGATCGTGGTGATGGTCAGCGTGTCAGCGTCGGGCCCGTACACCCACCAAATGCGCCAGGCAGAGGGCGTGCGGTTCTCTACATAGGACTCCCACACATCCTCACCGTTGGGACCCGTCAGCGAGTGGTACTTGTGCGATTCAAGGCCAGGATGCGATGGACCGATATCCCTCAGCAGGCGCAGCGCTTTCTTGACCTTCTTCGTCTTCACATCACGGGGGCGAGTTTGAAGATCGTTCATGACGGCTTGCGCTTCATCGGTGTAGAGCAAAGTGAACGGCGGAGCGCTCATTCTCCGTCGTCGTCGCCGTCCAAGTAGTCGTCACGGCGCGACACCCTTCCCGCCGCGGCATCAGCGAGCCCACGCAGCAGTGAGTGTCGGACAGACTCGTTCTCCCACACCAGCAATTCGCGCTGAGGGATGGACGCCATCGGGGTCAACAACAACTCACCAGAAGCCCGGCGCGACACCAGGAAGCGATCGTTGCGGTGCACACCGATACGCCCGAATGCGATGCGCCCCCGATCATCCGCCGTGACCTCGGTCACCGGCTCGAACGCCGGATCAGCGGTCATGTGCTGCCTCTTCCCCATCGAACTTCGAATACACGTCAAGTATGCGCCTCACGGGGTTAGTGGGCAACGGAACACGTGGGCAATACCCACGCCAGGCTCGGCGCTGTGTATCTCGTCGAGAAATCCCTGTAATGGCGGAGCGGAAGGTCAATCTCTTCCATGCTGTGCGTTCGCTAGTGGCAGTTGACCGCACCGGGGCCATAACACGTCAGCCCGGGCTCGGTCGTGGTTGAGCCGCCGCTTTCCACAGGTGCAAGCGGGGCGACCCCGCTGACTTGCGAGGAACTCACCTGCGCCGGCGAACTGACCTGCGACGAACTCACCTGCGCCGGCGAACTCACCTGCGACGAACTCACCTGCACCGGCGAACTCTCCTGCGACGAACTCACCTGCGCCGGCGAACCCACCTGCGACGAACCGACCGGCGACGGCCCGCTAACCGGCGGCGCGCCTGGAAGCGGCTCGCTGACTTGCGGGGAGCCGCCGCTGGAACCACAAGGAGCGTTCGGCGGACAGTTGATGCCCTCTGCCGGCGGTTGCCCCTGCAGGACCGGCGCGCCCTGTGCTGGCGCCGGGTTCCTGTATTCCGGCGGGATTACAACCGGGGTGTTTACCGGCGTGAGGCGGCCGTCAGGCCCATATTTCTGCATGGTCCAACAGGTTGGGTCGTCGCGCGCTTTGAATAGACACCCCGGGCCGCCCCAAACCGAAACGGGTTGACCTGGCTGGGCTGGCGGTGGGCCCTGCGCGACGGGCGCTTGGCCTTGCGCGACGGGCCCTTGGCCTTGCGGGACAGGCCCTTGGCCTTGCGGCACAGGCGCTTGGCCTTGCGGGACCGGCAGCGGGGGCGCGACGATCACCGGCAGCACGCCTTCCGGTGGGGCCGGGTTCACCGGCGGAGGCGCCACGGGTGGCGGGATGGGGTTGGCGCCGGCCGGGTTCTGTTCGGCGGGCTGATCTGCCGGCCCGGGCAGCAGCTGAGCCGGGACGCCGCCGTTATCGCCGCTGAGGCCCGGCGGTATCGGCGGTTGGCCATTCGGGGCCAGCGGTTGACGCGGCTGGTCCTGAGGCGGCGCTTCCACGACCGCCGGCGGTTGTGCGTTGGGCTGCGGGTTGATCAAGGGACCGCTCGCCGACTCGGGCGAGATGCCGACACACGACGATGCCGCGGAGGCGGGCACGCACGGCCGGTGGTAGCGCTGCCAGGCCAGAGATCCAGAACCCACGACGAGAGCCGCTAACAAGACGAGTGCCACCGGGGTTGTGACGGCTCGCAGCACCCGGTTGCCCGTGCCGAGGGTGGTGTCAAATTCGCCGATCATTGGTGCTCTCGCAGAGTCGCGAGCAGCGGTGCCACCAGTGGTGTCGTGTTGTCGCGCTCGCCGAGACGCTGAGCCGACGGGGGCGTTGACTCGCCGTGCGGCTCAGGCGCTGTGGCGGGGCGCCTGATGTAGTCGGGTTGGCGCACGAGACGGTCGATGTAGCCGATCAGTGCGTCGGCGCTGACGGTCTCCGCATGAATGCCACTTTGGGTCCATTCGATGGTCATGAGGTCGCTGACTCCTGCTTGCAGGCAGGTGAAACCGAGGTGTTGGGGGCGGCTATGGTCATCGAGGCTGACATTTTGGAGCTCGACCACCGTGTTGATGCGCAGGAAGTGCTCGGCCAGGGACTCAGTCATTCCGACAGGTTGGGCGGCGGCTCCCGTGACGGCGATCAGGTTGCGGCGCGCTAGCTGCTCGATCGAGCCATCGAGACGGGCAGCCGCGGTGGTTGGCTCGGTATCACAGGCGCGCGCGATGGCATCCACGAACCAGAACCCACCCGTGGGTGGGTTGGCCAGCACGTTCCTAACGGCTTGGAGACTCAGCGACGGGACGGATGGGGTCTCGCCCATCGCCAGCTGGCCGAACGTGTGGCGCCGGTGCAGGTCGATCAACGCTGCGAGCACGAAGGCGTCCTGGATAGACAGGTCGAGGCTCACTTCCAGTCCGCGTAACCGGCTGCGCCCGACAACCCCGGCGACGAAGTCGACCAACTCGTCGCTGCGGGCTGGGTCCTCGAGTCGGAGCATCTTGTCCATGGATGCCGCCGAGAGGGCGACTCCGTGGCCGTTCGACACGAAAACGATTGTCTGCACAAGCATTCCGCCCACGACGACAGTGACCGCTGTCTTCCCGGTTGCGCTCGCGATCGCGGCCAGTGCCGACCGTAGGTTCGCGGGCATCCGGTTGTCGTCGGTGACGCCCAGCTCGCGCAGTTCGGCGCGCTGCGTTCCAGTGACGGTGACCTCTACGTCGTTCCATGGGGAGAGCGGACCATGCCAGCCGTCCAGCCGGGCGCCCAGCGCCCTGAACGACTCCTCGTCGAGGTCGATGAGGACGGGCTCTGCCGCTAATCCGGGTTGGTTCATGGCCTTATCCCTCGCCGCCGTTGATTACTCGTATCCCTGATCGATTACATGGCTCTCGGCTTCGCCTGTGAGCTCGTTTCCCATTCCTTTCGCGACACCCACGGCTACCCCCACCCGGGGCGCTGAATATTGAAGGCCAGCCTTGGCGGCCTGCTCGGCGAGTGGGTGCTCTGCCTGTTGGGCCGCCGAGATCAGGCTCGACACTGGGGCCTTTGGACCGACGCCGTAGGTGGGGACATTGCAAGGGATTTGGTTGTACATGAAGGTAAGCGAGGTGTCGGCAACAACGTGCCACCCGATCTGGGAAGCCGACTGACCCTCCGCGATGCCACCCGCAGTGTCCTTGACCGCGCCGTACGCATAGTTGACGGCCCGCCCGGCCGGGCCAGTGAAGTTGCTTAGGACATTGACAGCGGTATCGGCGCCCTTGGACACAAACCAGGCGGCGTTGTAGAGGTAGCCCCAGCCGGTCGATGCCTGGTTGAGCGATTGGGCCGCCGCCTCGTCCAGCTTGTGTTGGCGCTCTAAGTCCGCTCGCCGGGCGGCCTTGTCCGCATCGTCGGCTGATTGGGTCGCTGACGGGGCGTCACCCGGCGGTGCTCCGGTGCCAGGGCCTGTTGGCGGTGCGCCCGTCGCAGGGCCTGCGGGTGTGGGTCCCGGGGGCGGGTCGGAGACGCCACCTCCCGAGGGGCTCTGTGCGGCGGTCGCTGCCGGCGCACTCACGCCGACGCCGCCCGAGGCGTCCGCCGCGGCGGCCGCAGCGCCCGCCAAGGCGCCGGCGAGTGCACCGAGGCCTCCGGAAACCGCGCCCACTAGGGAGTTGATCAGCGTGGCCGGGTCGGCCATGCAGCTCAGCCCGGCGGTGCACGGGCAGTCCGGTGATGCGCCGGTATCTGCAAACGCTTGTGATGCGGTGCTCACCCAGGCCAGGAAAAGCAGGGGTCCGAGCGCCACCAGCAATGCGCCCGTCGATGGCGGCCCGATGCGGCTAAGAGTCAGCGCGAGGACCGCGAGGACGGCGACCACGATCAATTTGATGGCGGTGCTGGGGATTAGGAAAGCCGCCACCAATGCGCCCGCCGAACCGATCGTTCCTACGGTTACTCCGGTCGCTCCGGCTATCTTGGCTCGCCGGGTCGGGGAGAATCGTGCCGTTAGGCGCGACCACGCCCGGGCCAGGAAAGCCGACACGATGCTGCCGATGAAGCCCGGGGCGATGGTCAGCAGTCCGATGGCGACAACCAGCCCGACAGCCGGTGATAAGGCTACCGCTAGGAGCATGGCGAGCGCGGCGCCCCACAACAGGTGCACCCGTGCCGCGTGATCGCGGTGAATCAAGCCGCCCAGCGCGAGCGGGAGCCCTTGCAGTTCAGTGAAAAACCGCCGTGTGCCCACGGCATGCCAGTAGCTGGCTAGGCCGAAGATCAGCATGCCGCACAACGCCCAGAACAACCCGCCGTAGATGAAGTTGCGTGAACCGGTGGCCGCGGACCCAACGGGAACGCGGTGAGGGCCCCGATACAGCGCGGCGATCAGCCACACATTCCAGGCGTAGCTGAACGCGCCACCAACGAGGACAGTGGCCAATGCGGTGACTGGATGGTCGCGTAGCCAGGCGCGACACCACCCCGCGAGCTGCCTCAGTGATGGCGCCGACGGCGGCGCCAGCGGCGTAGTTACCGGCGATGCCCAACCCGGGCCGAGCGCGGCTTCGACCTCGCTGCCGGTCTCCCGGCCGCTTGTGGCAATGCTCGGCGCCGCTCGGGCGGTGTGTCTGGGCGCATATGACCGATGCACCCTAGTCCGTCTAACCATCGCAAACCAACTCTGATTTGCCAACAATGCTGCTGAACACGGCGATTGTAGGCCCGCGGCAGCCGTGCGGGGTCTTTTTGGCCAGAACGGGCCGATTAGGGGCTCAGGGCTGCGAGGGGCCGCGCAACCGTCGCCACCGCTGGGGCCTGGGCGTCGATGAAACCCCTGGTTGTGCGGGCGAGACCGAGCGCGGTCACAAATGACGGCGACGCGGCGGACGCCCGCCTGATCGCGTGGAAACGAACGTTTGCAAGGCGCTGTGTACGTGCTGGTGAGGGCATACCCTTTGCCTATGTATGCAGTCGTCGCACCGCAGGTATGGGAGTCAGTATGTTCACTGTAATTTCGATAGCAAAAATTATCGCTGCCGTAAGCCTCTCCGCCGCGGCACTTTTCAATGTGTCGGGATGCAGCGTTCGGCATCTTGCGCTGAGGAGCGTGTGGCGATTGCGCGCCGGCGCGAAGGCTTGGAGCGAATCCTCAGCTTGGTGCACGGGGTTGTGAGCAGTTTTGCGCAAGAACGTCATCTCAGAAGGAGTTATAGCGGCGGGCCAGTTCAGGTGACTCATGATGGTGGATCCATAGAACGGAGGATCGCTGTTTCGATGGACGGTCAGGACGGGACGTTCGTGAATTATCGCGTCGAGGCTCGCGATCCGGACGAGTTCGTCCTATTCGCCGACGGAACCGATGTGTGGCGTGGCACGAAGGACCCGAGCGATTCGCCCCTACGTGACACGGCAATTCTCGCCGCCGCGGGGCGCTTCGTCGCCGATAGCACGGACACGTAGGTGTGCGCGTGTGTCCTTCACAAAGCTCGAAGAAATCGTTAGCGTTGCGAATGTTCCCAAACGTGTTCCCAACGGGCACGAAAACGGCCCTCAGAGAGATTCTCTGAGGGCCGTTCCATTTAGTAGCGGGGACAGGATTCGAACCTGCGACCTCTGGGTTATGAGCCCAGCGAGCTACCGAGCTGCTCCACCCCGCGTCGGGTAAACCCCAGGTTACCGAAGGGATAGGTCCACATCCAAATCGCCTGCTGCCCGCCGCGCAAAACAGTTACTTGGCGGATTGGTACTTGCTCATCGCATCGTCGAGCCGCTGCAGCGCCTGGCCGTACTCCGCGAAGTTACCGCTCTGCTGAGCCTGCTTGACCGCGTCCAGCGCAGCGTTGACGTCTTGCAGCGCAGCGGCTTTGGCCGCCGACAACTGCAAGCCACCACCACCCGGCGGGACGGCCGCTATCGGCGTCGGAACCTCCGGAGCTTGACCCGGCGTTGGCGGCGGTACAGCGGCGGGCGGTCCACCATCCGTCGGCGGTGGCGCGGCCGGCGGTTGCCCGGCGGGCACGTCCGTCGGTGCCGGACCCGTCGCCGTCGCGCCTGCACCCTTGCCGAACAGCTTGTCCAGCGCGTCGCTCACCGTCGGCCCGTAGCCGACTCGGTCGTTGTACATCATCGCCACGCGGATCAACCGTGGATACGACGACGCCGCGTCACTCGCGCCCGGCGACGCATACACCGGTTCCACATACAACAGTCCGCCCTGCGCCACGGGCAGCGTCAGCAGGTTGCCCCACCGGATCCGGTTCTGGTTGTCACGGCCGATGACACCGAGGTCCTGCGACACCGCGGTATCCGTCGTGATCGCGTTGTTCGCCAACTTCGGACCGTTGACCTGACCCGGGATCGTCAACACCGTGATCTTGCCGTACGTCGCCGGATCCGAACTCGCGCTGATGTACGCGGCCAGGAAGTCACGCTTGAACCGGTTCATCGCGCTCGTCAGCTGGAACGACGACGAACTGTCATTGGCCGCAAGGTCTTTCGCGACGATGTAATACGGAGGCTGATAGCTGCTCGCCGTCGGGTTCGGGTCCAGCGGGACATCCCAGAAGTCCGACGTCGAGAAGAACGTCACCGGATCGTTCACGTGGTACTTGGCCAGCAGCTGCCGCTGCACCTTGAACAAGTCCTCGGGATACCGCAAGTGTTCCTGCAACTCCGGCGAGATGTCGCTCTTCGGCTTCACGGTGCCGGGGAACACCTTCATCCACGCCTGCAGCACCGGATCCTTCTCGTCCTGCGCATACAGCGTCACGGTGCCGTCGTATGCATCGACGGTCGCCTTCACCGAGTTACGGATGTAGGACACCTGCTTGTCCGGCGCCAGCCGGTTGAACGCCACCTCGTTCGAGTCGGCCGTCGCGGTCGACAACGACGTCAGCTCCGAATACGGGTAGTTGTCCAGCGTGGTGTAGCCGTCGACGATCCACACCATCCGCTTGTTGACGATCGCCGGGTACATGCTGGTGTCGGTGGTCAGCCACGGCGCCACGGCCTGCACACGCTGCGCGGGATCGCGGTTGAACAAGATCTTGCTGTTGGAACCAATCACATTGGAGAACAAGAAGTTTCGCTCGGCGAACTTCGCGGCGAACACGGTACGGGCCAACCAGTTCCCAACCGGCACTCCCCCGGTGCCGCTGTAGGTGTAGTTCTTGGTCTCCGTGTTGGTTTCGTAGTCGTATTCGCGGTCGGCGCCGGTCTTGCCGACGATCGCGTAATCCGCCGCGGTGTTCGCGATGACCGGACCGTAGTAGATCCTCGGCTGATCCAGCGGCGCCGGCCCAGGCGAGATCACACTGCCATTCGCGCCGACCACACTGGCCAGGAATTCCGGATATCCGCCATTCTGGTTGGGGTCGTTCGCAATACCGCGCACCGTGTTGGCGGGCGAGGCGATGAAACCGTTGCCGTGGGTGTAGACGGTGTGCCGGTTGATCCAGTCGCGCTGGTTGTCGATCAGCCGGTCTGGGTTGAGCTCGCGGGCCGCGACCACATAGTCGCGCAGGTTGCCGTCGGGCCCGTTGTAGCGGTCGATCGACAGCTGGTCGGGGAAGTAGTAGAAGTTCTTGCCCTGCTGGAACTGCGTGAAGGCTGGGCTGACGATCGTCGGGTCGAGCAACCGGATGTTCGACGTCGTCGCCCGATCGGCGGCCACCTGCTGTGGGCTGGCTTGGGTGTTTCCGCTGTAATCGCGGTACGTCACCGTCTGCTCAGTCAACCCGTAGGCCTGCCTAGTGGCGGTGATGCTGCGACTGATGTATTCGCTTTCCTTTTGCGCCGCATTGGGTTTGACGCTGATCTGCTCGACAACCGTCGGCCAGCCCCACCCGACGATCAGCGACGACAACAGCAGCAGCGCCACGCCGATAGCCGGGATCCGCAAGTCGCGCAACACAATCGCGGAGAACACCGCGGCCGCGCAGATCACCGCGATCGTCATCAGGATCAGCTTGGCGGGCAGCACGGCGTTGATGTCGGTGTAGCCTGCGCCGGTGAACGGCTTGCCGCCGCGAGTGTGGCTCAGCAGCTCGTAGCGGTCCAACCAATACGCCAGCGCCTTCAGCAGCATCAAGATGCCGACCAGCGTGATCAGTTGAATGCGAGCCGAGCGGCTCAGCGCCCCAGTGCGCCCAGACAGGCGGATTCCGCCGAACAGGTAGTGGCCCAGCAGGTTTGCGATAAACGCCAGGAACGTCGCGACGAACAGGTAGCTCAAGACCAGCTTGTAGAACGGCAGGTCGAACGCGTAGAAGCCGAGGTCCTTGCCGAACTGCGGGTCGGCGATTCCGAAGCTGCCGCCGTGAAGGAACAGCTGCACGCGCACCCAATAGCTCTGCGCTACGGCGCCGGCCAAGAAGCCGACGATCGCGGGGACACCGATGCCCACCAGCCGCAGCCGGGCCATGACCGCGGTGCGATAACGGGCCACCGGATCGTTGGGACCGTTTGTCGGCACGAACACCGGGCGGGTGCGATAGGCCAACGCCAGCGCGGCGAAGACAATCGAGCCGATCAGCGCCCACACCACCAGGAACAGGATGATCCGTGTCACCAGCACGGTCGTGAACACATTGCGGTAGCCGAGCTCGCCGAACCACAGCCAGTCCACGTAGGCGTCGATGAACCGCGGGCCCGCCAGCAGCAGCACCACGACGGCCAGGGCGACCACGATCAGGATCCGGCTACGCCGCGTCAGCTTCGGCATTCTCGCCGCGGGCCGCATACCCACTCGTCAACTCCAGTCTTGGCTGTGGAATGTCGTCGGATGACGTGCCACAACTCTACGCACCGCTTTCGCGGCAATTCCTCAGCAACGGGGAGGTTCGCCACCAGCGGAAAGCGCATGTAACCCGTCGACCGCCTGACTCAGGGTATCCACCTTGACCAGCTCCAGGCCGTCCTCGTGCGCCGATTTGGCCTCGTCGCAGTTGTCGGCGGGAACCAGGAACACCGTGGCACCGGCTTCCTTGGCGGCGAGCATCTTGTGCGTGATGCCGCCGATCGAGCCGACCTTGCCGTCGCTGTCGATGGTTCCGGTGCCGGCGACGAACTTGCCGTCGTTCAGGTCGCCGGTGGTCAGCTTGTCGACGACCGCGAGGGAGAACATCAGCCCGGCGGACGGTCCGCCGATGTTGGCCAGGTTGAAGTCGATCGTGAACGGCGCCCACGGAGCGTCGAGCACCGCGATGCCGAGGTATCCGCTCTCGCGCTCGGGATTGCGGCCCAGCGTGATCGTCGCAACTCCGGCCGGGGCGTTCTTGCGGCGATAGTCGAGCACCACGGTGTCGCCGGGCTTGGTGTTCTTCATCAGCTCCTGGAACTGGTCCAGGTTGGCGACCGGCTTGCCGTTCACCCCGTCGATGGCGTCGCCGGCCTGCAGCTTGCCCGCGGACGGGCCAGGATCGTTGACCTTGTCGACGGTGACGGCCGATGGGTACTTGAGGTATCCGAGCGCGGCGTATTCGGCGCTGTCCTCCGAGCGTTTGAAGTCGGTGTTGTTGGCCTGGTCGATCTCGTCCTTCGACTTGTCCGGCGGATAGACCAGATCACGCGGAACCAGCTGCTCACGGCCCGACATCCACAACATCAGCGCCTGGGCCAGCTTCAGGTCGTCGCGCTGCGACACCGTCGTCATGTTCAGATGCCCCGATGTGGGGTGGACGTCCGGGCTGTCGATGTCGACGACCTTCTTGCCGTCGATCTCGCCCAGGGTGTCGAAAGTCGGGCCCGGTCCGAGCGACACGTAGGGCACCGTCACCACCACCATCAGCGCGCCAAAGGCCATGATCGGCACCAGCGCGACGAGCAGCGTCATAATCCGCCTGTTCACGGCGACCACAGTAAAGGTTCACGCTGTATGTCATTGGCTCCAGGCGAGCCAGGTTCACTTAAAGCGTGACCCGCGGTCCCGCACGCTGGGCCGCTGGTGAGTACGGTTGAGGGCATGGCTGACCTGCCTTTCGGCTTCAACGCCGGGGACGACCCCGAGCGTGACAAGCGCAAGAAGGATCCCGATTCGGGTTCGGGTTCAGACCCGTTCGGTCTCGGCGGCGGGTCCGAATTCGACATGTCCGATCTCGGGCAGATCTTTACCAAGCTCGGCGAGATGTTCAGCGGCGCCGGCAACGTGATGACCGGTGGCAAGCAGTCCGGCCCCGTCAACTACGACCTGGCCCGGCAGCTCGCGTCGAACCAGATCGGCTTCGTCGCGCCGATTCCCGAGAAGACCAGCGCCGCGATCGCCGACGCCGTGCACCTGGCCGAGACGTGGCTGGACGGCGTCACGGCCTTGCCGGCCGGCACCACCAAAGCCGTGGCGTGGACACCCACCGACTGGATCGACAACACGCTCGACACGTGGAAGCGGTTGTGCGACCCGGTGGCCGAGCAGATTTCGACGGTGTGGGCGTCGGCGCTGCCCGAGGAGGCCAAGAGCATGGCAGGCCCGCTGCTGGCGATGATGTCGCAGATGGGCGGTATGGCTTTCGGCTCTCAGCTCGGTCAGGCGCTGGGCAAGCTGTCACGAGAAGTGTTGACCTCCACCGACATTGGGCTGCCGCTGGGCCCGAAGGGCGTCGCCGCGCTGATGCCCGAGGCGGTCGAGTCGCTCTCAGAAGGACTTGAGCTGCCGCGCAGCGAGATCCTGACGTTCCTTGCCGCGCGCGAGGCCGCGCATCATCGTCTGTTCAGCCATGTGCCGTGGCTGGCCAGCCAGCTGCTCAATACCGTCGAGGCCTTCGCCAAGGGCATGAAGATCGACATGAGCGGAATCGAGGAGATCGCCCAGGGATTCAATCCCGCATCGCTGACCGACCCGTCGCAGATGGAGCAGCTGCTCAATCAGGGCATCTTCGAGCCGAAGGCCACGCCCGAGCAGACGGCCGCGCTGGAACGACTCGAGACGCTGCTCGCGTTGATCGAGGGCTGGGTGCAGACGGTCGTCTCGGACGCGCTCGGCGACCGGATTCCCGGCACGTCGGCGCTTTCGGAAACACTTCGCCGGCGGCGCGCGACCGGCGGGCCCGCCGAGCAGACCTTCGCGACGCTGGTCGGACTAGAGCTGCGGCCGCGCAAACTGCGTGAGGCCGCGGCGCTGTGGGAGCGGGTCACGGAGGCCGTCGGCGCCGACGCACGCGACGCGGTCTGGCAGCACCCCGATCTGCTGCCCAGTGCCGAGGATCTCGACGAACCCGCAAGTTTCATCGACCGGATGATCGGCGGCGACACCAGCGGCATCGACGAGGCGCTGGCCGACCTGGAAAAGGGCTCGAAAAAGGGCGACGACGACCCCGACGAGTGAGCCCTGTGGATAACTGAGCGGGGATCCCCGCTGTCCGTGGGAGAGTCGGTCCATGAGGCGCTATGCGCTCAATCCGGCCATGCCGGTGTTGTCGCGCCCCGACGGCGCCGTGCAGGTGGGCTGGGATCCGCGGCGCGCGGTGCTGGTGCGCCCGCCGTGCAGTTTGACCGCCGCGGCGCTCGCGGAGCTGCTGAGGACCATGCAATCGGGCGCGACCCTGGCGCAGCTGAACTCGCGCTTCGGCATCGACACCAGCGAGCTCGTCGCCTCACTCGTCGATGCCGGAGTCGTGACATCGGTTGACCGCCGGCGCACCCGATCCGCGTCGATCCGTATCCATGGACGTGGCCCGCTGTCTGATCTGCTCACCAGTGCGCTGCGCTGTTCGGGCGCACGATTGACTCACAGCAGTCTGGCGAAAGCGGCGCCGCCCGAAACGACGGATTTGGTTGTGCTGTCTGATTTTCTGGTCGCCGATCCGCGTGTGGTCCGCGAGCTGCACGCCGCCCGCGTACCGCACCTGCCGGTGCGGGTGCGAGACGGCGCCGGTCTGGTTGGGCCGATGGTGATCCCCGGCGTGACGAGTTGCCTGGATTGCGCGGATCTGCATCGCAGCGACCGCGACGCGGCATGGCCAGCGGTCGCGGCGCAGCTGCGCGGGACCGTCGGCAGCGCCGATCGCGCCACCGTGCTCGCGACCGCGGCGCTTGCGCTCACCCAGGTCGACCGGGTCATCCATGCCGTGCGCGACGGCCTTGGCGTCGACGAGTCGGCAGAACCGCCCCCGACGTTAGACACCACGCTGGAATTCGACGTCAACGCGGGCGCGATCGTGTCGCGCCGATGGTCACGCCACCCCCACTGCTTCCAGTGCTCACTGTGAAAACGTTTGTTGCCAAGTCGTGGGGGTCGGCTCAGATTCGTCATGGATGATGGTCTGGTGACTGACATCAAGCGGGGCCGGGCCGCTCGCAACGCCAAGCTGGCGAGCTTGCCCGTCGGCATGGCCGGCCGGGCCGCGCTGGGCTTCGGTAAACGGCTGACCGGCAAGTCGAAGGACGAAGTCAACGCCGAGTTGATGGACAAGGCGGCCCAGCAGTTGTTCACCGTGCTCGGCGAGCTCAAGGGCGGCGCGATGAAGGTCGGCCAGGCGCTGTCGGTCATGGAGGCGGCGATTCCCGAGCAGTACGGCAAGCCGTACCGCGAGGCGCTGACCAAGCTGCAACGTGAGGCGCCGCCGCTGTCCGCGGCGAAGGTGCACCGAGTGCTGGACGCGCAGCTGGGCACCAAGTGGCGGGAGCGGTTCGAGTCCTTCGACGACACGCCGGTGGCGTCGGCCAGCATCGGGCAGGTGCACAAGGCCGTGTGGCACGACGGCCGCGAGGTCGCCGTCAAGATCCAGTACCCCGGCGCCGACGAGGCGCTGCGCGCGGACCTGAAGACCATGCAACGGATGGTCAGCGTGCTCAAGCAGCTCTCCCCCGGCGCCGATGTACAGGGCGTTGTCGATGAGCTGATCGAACGCACCGAGATGGAACTCGACTATCGGCTGGAGGCCGATAATCAACGCGCGTTCGCCAAAGCCTATGAGGGACATCCGCATTTCGTCGTCCCGCACATCGTGGCCAGCGCGCCGAAAGTCGTGATCCAGGAATGGATCGAAGGCATCCCGATGTCGGTGATCATCCGCGAGGGCACTCAGGAACAGCGAGACCTGATGGGCGCCAGGCTTTTCGAGCTGACCTACGACGCGCCACGGCGGCTCGAGATGATGCACGGTGACGCGCATCCCGGGAACTTCATGCTGCTGCCCGGCGACAAGATGGGCGTCATCGATTTCGGGGCGGTGGCGCCTCTGCCCGGCGGGATTCCCATCGAAATCGGCCTGTCGACGCGCTATGCACTCAACGACGACTACGACAACCTGCTGGCGACCATGCAGAAGATCGGGTTCGTCCAGAAGGGCGAGCAGGTGTCAAAGCGCGAGATGGACGAGATGATGAAGCAGTACGTCGAGCCGCTCGAGGTCGAGGTGTTCCACTACACACGGAAGTGGCTGCAACGGATCACCGCCGTGAACATGAAGCCCGACCGTGCCGCAGGCCAGATCAGGGCGGCTCGGCAGATGGACATTCCCGCCAAGCTGGCTATTCCGCTGCGAGTGATCGCCTCAAACGTCGCGATCGCCTGCCAGCTCGACGCTCACATACCCGCCAGAAGGCTTGCCACAGAACTGATTCCGGGCTTCGCCGAAGAAGCGGCGTAGGGAAAACCCGGCAGCTACGCGGCCGCCGGGCTTTCCTCGTTCTTGCGTGGCCGTCCACGCGGACGCTTGCGCGCGATGATCATTCCGCGCTCGATGATCTCGCCGCCCCAAACACCCCACGGCTCCTGGCGTTCCAGAGCCGCGGCAAGGCACTCGCGCCGGATCGGGCAATCCATGCACAACGCCTTGGCGCGTTCGAGGTCGCGCGGGTTTTCGGCGAACCACAAGTCGGGGTCGCCGACATGACACGGCACCGACAGCATCGTTCTCTCACGGCATGTCCGGGTCGACATGTCAGTCCTCTGCTTCCTGGTCGTTGTTTTTGTCGGCCATCTGTCTTGGATGGATCTGCGACCAGGTTTTCGGTGTCCGAAAAAATAAAGGCCACGGATCCTTGACTGCGGGTCCGTGGCCTTTCGGCTAGATCGAGGCTCTACCTAAGTGTTGCCCCAATCCACGGACTTGCCAGTCGCGGCGGCGGTGCGGCGCTTGCGCTGCGTCGGAATGGCAGCGGCCCAGCCGGCGTGCGCCATAAACGCGGGATGCGCCGCGGCGGCGGCGGCCTCGGCGACGTGGAGGGTCCGCGACATGCCGGCAACGCCTACGCCGGTGAACGCGTTGATGTTCGCCATGATCTCGGCCCCCTCCTTTCGTTGACTAGTCACGCAATTACGTGATCTTGAGGCTAGAGCCTAACAGGCAGCGCCGACAAGCGATTTTCTGACCAGCGCCTTTGGCGCGATCTTTACGAGGTTTGGCAGCTTGGGTCGCTGCTGTCCGGCGGACAGGCCGGCGCGAGGGTCACCGCTGGCATGTCGCCGGGTATCTGCGGCTTGATCGGGAGCGGCGGAGCCTGTGTCACGACTGGAGCTGTTTCGATACCGGACGGGATCTGCCGGGTGCCCACTGAATTCCCGGACGGCGCCACACAACCGCCGTCGCCTTTCCATACACCGCCGGAGTCCTCACAACACCACTTGAGCCGAGAGTCGATGTCTTCGAGACTGCCGCCCTGGCCCGGGTTGTATTTCTTCAAGCAGTCTTCATACCTCTCGATGTCCCATGTTCCGCCGCCGTTGTTCGGCTCAGCGACTGCGACGGGCGCCGTCGCCGCACCTCCGAACGCGACAGCAGTAGCCGCAAGTGCGGTACCGGTGCTCAACAATGCACGTCGAACGTGAATGGTCCTTGCCATGGCACTTCCCCCTGATATTCGCGACGCGGCCGCCTTCAATGCCTCCCCCGCAGGCAACCGATTCCCGCGCTCTCCTCAGTGATGGGAGAAGTGTGCGCTGGAATCCAGGAACAGGGGAGTGTTTTCGCAGAATCTGTCCAGGTCAGACGCTATTTGTGGACGCAAACAAATTCGGTGGTTACGTTGCTCGGCTTTTGACCATCGCGAGCACGTCGGGCCCGTATTGCTCGAGCTTGCGCGCGCCGATACCTGGGATCGCGACCAGCGCCGTCTCGTCGGTCGGCAGCGTCTCCGCGATCGCGATCAAGGTGTTGTCGGTGAACACCACATACGCCGGCACGTTCATCTCCTTGGACGTCCGCAGCCGCCATTCCTTGAGCTCGCCAAGTAGTTCCTCGTCGATGTCCGACGGACAGGACTCACAGCGCCGCAGCATGATCGCCGGCGGCGTGGTCAGCGTGCCGTTGCAGACGCGGCACCGCGGTGTGGCACCGCGCTGGCGTCGGGGCCGGTTCGGGGTGGCGTCGCTCGGCGACTGCGGCGCGATGCCGTTGAGGAACCGCGAAGGCCGTCGACCCTGCCGTCCGCCAGGCGTTCGAGCCAGCGCCCAACTGAGCGCCAAATGTGTTCGCGCCCTTGTGATTCCGACGTAGAGCAGCCGACGTTCCTCTTCGACCGGTTCACTGTCCGGTCCGTGCGCCAGCGCGTGTGAGATCGGCAGCGTGCCGTCGGCCAGCCCGACGAGGAAGACCGCGTCCCATTCCAGACCCTTCGCGGCGTGCAGCGACGCCAGCGTGACGCCCTGCACTGTCGGTGGGTGTCGCGCGTCGGCGCGCTGGCGCAGTTCGGCGATCAACGCGCGTAGGTCCAGCGACGGGCGGAGCGACACTTCCTCGTCGACCAGTTCGGCCAGCGCCGTCAACGCCTCCCAGCGTTCCCGCGCCCTGGTGCCGGCGGGTGGTTCGGCCGTCAGACCCAGCGGCTCGAGCACCGCGCGCACGACCTCCGGGAGTTCCCCTTCGACGTCACGTTCGGCCGCGCGTTGCAGCGCCAGCAGCGACTGCCGAATCTCCTGGCGGCTGAAGAAGCCTTCGCCGCCGCGCACCTGGAACGGGATGCCGGCCTCGGTGAGCGCTTCCTCGTAGACCTCCGACTGAGCGTTGATGCGATACAGGACCGCGATCTCCGCAGGCGCCGTGCCCGATTCGATGAGGTTCTTGATGCTCTTGGCGACCGCGGTGGCCTCGACAACCTCGTCGGGGTGTTCGGTGAACGACGGCGCCGGGCCGGCGTCGCGCTGGCCGATCAGGTGCAGCTTGCTTCCGGCCATCCGGCCGCGGGCGGCGGCGATGACGCGGTTGGCCAGAGACACCACTTGCGGCGTGGACCGGTAGTCGCGTTCCAGGCGTACGACCGCCGCGTCGGGGAAGCGCCGCGAGAAGTCGAGCAGGTAGCGCGGCGTCGCGCCGGTGAACGAGTAGATGGTCTGGTTGGCGTCGCCGACGACCGTGAGGTCGTCACGGCCGCCCAGCCACGCGTCGAGCACCCGCTGCTGCAGCGGCGTGACGTCCTGGTACTCGTCGACGACAAAGCAGCGATACCGATCGCGGAACTCCTGAGCCACCGCCTCGTCGTTCTCGATCGCCGCGGCGGTGTGCAGCAGCAGATCGTCGAAGTCGAGCAGCGCCATGCCGTCGTTGCGCGCCTTGAGCGTCTCGTACCCGGCGTAGACCGTCGCGATCTTTGCCGCGTCGAACGGGATGTCACGGCCAACCTGCGCGACCGCCGCGGCATACGCCTCGGGGCTGATCAAAGACGCCTTGGCCCACTCGATTTCGCCGGCGAGGTCACGGACGTCGTCGGTGCTCGTCGACATGCCGGCGCGGTTCGCGGCCTGGGCGACAACCGAGAACTTGGTGTCGAGCAGCTGCCATCCGGTGTCGCCGACGACCCGCGGCCAGAAGTACGCGAGCTGCCGACGCGCGGCGGCGTGAAACGTCATCGCCTGCACCGAGCCGGTGCCGACACCGTCGTCGAGCGCACGCAACCGGACGCGCATCTCCCCCGCCGCGCGCTGCGTGAACGTCACCGCGAGAACCTGGCTCGGTGCGACATGTCCGGCCGCGACGAGGTTGGCGATGCGGCGCGTGATGGTTCGGGTCTTACCCGTCCCCGCGCCGGCCAGCACACACACCGGACCGCGGGCGGCAAGCACGGCCTCGCGCTGCTCGTCGTCGAGGTCAGCCGTGATCAGTTCACGCGCGCTGGAGGGCGCCTCGACCGACATGCGCTCCATCATGTCAGCGACGGCCGACAAAACCGGGGCGCGCGCCGGGCATGTTGGAGGGATCCGATACGTTGAACGGCTTATGAGCGCTGTGACCATGTACACCACCTCGTGGTGTGGCTACTGCTTTCGCCTGAAGAAGGTGCTGAAGGCAGAAGGCATCGAGTTCGCCGAGGTCGACATCGAGGCCGATCCCGCCGCGGCGCAATTCGTGGCGTCGGTCAACCGCGGCAACCAGACCGTGCCGACGCTGAAGTTCGCCGACGGGTCGACGCTGACCAACCCGAGTGCGAAGGAAGTCAAGGCGAAGCTCGCAAGCTAGCTTCTGGCGAACAGACGCAAAACGCCCCAAAACCTCGGCGTGTCGGGGACTTTTACGTCTGCTCGCGCAGGAAAAGTTAATCCAGCGCGGCCCAGGATTCGATGATTTCCCGGGCGATGGATATCGATCCCGGCAGCAGCAGTCGCGACGGCGAATCGCTGCTCCAGTCGCCGTGGTCCAGGGCGTCGCGAACCTCGGCGCGGGTGAACCAGGCCGCCTCCGCGATTTCGCCGTCGTTGAACGAGAATTCCTGCTCCGGGTCCCCGATGGCGTGGAAGCCGACCATCAGCGACCGCGGAAACGGCCACGGCTGGCTGCCGAGATATGTCACGTCGGTCACCGTCAGCCCGATTTCCTCGGCGATCTCGCGGACCACACACGATTCGAAGGACTCGCCGGCCTCGACGAACCCGGCCAGCAGCGAGAACAACCGCTCGGGCCACACGGTCTGACGGGCCAGCACCGCGCGGTCGTGGCCGTCGTGAACCAGGCAGATCACGGCAGGGTCGATACGCGGAAACTCTTCATGGCCGTTCGCCGCGTTGACGCGCGCCCAGCCGCCTTTGACCGACTTGGTCGGCGCGCCGTCGATCGCGCTAAACCGTGCGCTGTCATGCCAATTCAGCAGCGCGGTGGCCGTCGCTACGAGCTGCGCGCTGACGTCGTCGAAGATGTGCCCTGCGCGTCGCAGATCGAGCACCTCGGTTTCGGCGTGGGCGTCTTCAGGGCCTTCGAGTGCGGCGCGGATCGCCCACACGTGACGGCCGTCGGCCAGCCGGCCGAGGAACACGGCGTTCTCCGGCGGTTTGTCGGCGAGCTTGGCGGCCGCACCGAGGACGACCTGGCCGCCGGAGATCAGGACCTGATTGCGGCGGTCGACGCGCAGCAGCAGCGCATCCGGCCAACCGGCGACGGCCGCATCGATGTCGGTACGCACCGTGTCGGCGCGGTCGGCACCGACACGGGACAGCAGCGGGACCTTGCGAAGCTGAAAGCCGAGCGTCATCTCTCGGCGTCCGCACTGCGGATGTACAGCAGCCGGTCCCCCTCCTCGAGGGCGTCGACGGCGGGCTCGTCGACCCGCAGCAGGTGACCGTCGCGTACGACGCCGAGCACGAGGTCCGTCAGGTGCCGCGGCGAGCCGCCGGTCTCCTTCGGGGTGACCTCCCGCTCGGCGATCGCGAAGCCGGCGTCGGGTGTCAGAAGGTCTTCCATCATCTCGACAACGCTCGGAGTCTGGGTGGCTATGCCCAGCAGCCGGCCCGCGGTCTCCGACGACACCACCGTCGAGTCGGCACCGGATTGGCGTAGCAGGTGCTGGTTTTCGGCTTCGCGGGCCGCGGCGATGATCTTGGCGTTGGGGGCGAGCTCTCGTGCAGTCAGCGTGACGAGTACCGCGCTGGCATCGTCGTCGGTGGCGACGATGATCGACTTCGCGTGTTGGGCGCTAGCGAGCCGCAGCACTTCCGACTTGGTGGCGTCGCCGTGCACGGTGACCAGTCCGGCGCTTTTCGCCCGCTCCAGCGACGTGGCGTTCTCGTCGACGACGACGATGTCGGCGGGCGCGACCTCGTCGCCGACCATCGCGGCGACGGCGGACCTGCCCTTGGTGCCGTATCCGATGACGACGGTGTGGTTGCGCACTCTGTTCCTCCATCGCTGGATCTTCAATGCCTGGCGCGACTGCGTCGTCAGCGTTTCCACCGTGGTGCCGATCAACACGATCAGGAACGCGATGCGCAGCGGCGTGATCACCAGAACGTTGATCAACCGCGCCTCAGGGGTGAACGGGGTGATGTCGCCGTATCCGGTGGTCGATAGGGACACCGTCGCGTAGTACAGGCAGTCCAGGAACGACAGTGGGTTGTCCTGCACGTCGCGGTAGCCGCCGCGGTCCAGATACACGATAAGGACCGCCGCGAACAGCGCCAGCGTCGCGTAGATGACGCGCCGGAAGATGCGCTGACCAGGGCTGATGAACGGTTCGGGGATGCGAAGGATCTCGACGAGCGCAGCGTCGGGCCGCGAGGTGAGGTTCTCCTCGACCGCGTCGAGGCGGCGACGCAATCTACCTTTGGCCACGAGAACCGGTCACCGATCGGACTGGGCGCACGCCACAATCAAAGCATGACCTCGCCCCCGCCTGAACTGCAGCAGCTTGCCAACCTAGCCCCGGCCTACCGTCTCGCGGCGCTTCTCCTTGGCGTCGGCACCACACACTTCCTGATGCCGAAGCCGTTCGACGCGATCGTGCCCGCCGAGCTGCCGGGCAGCGCCCGGTTCTACACGTACGCCTCGGGCGTGGCGGAGGTCGCGACGGGCGCTCTGTTGCTGGCGCCGCGCACCCGCCGATTTGGTGCGCTGGCCGCGATCGCCGTGTTCATTTCGGTCTTTCCCGCCAATGTCAACATGGTCCGGCTGTGGCGGGATAAGCCGTTGCCGATGCGCATCGGCGCGCTGGCGCGCCTTCCCCTGCAGATCCCGATGATCGCCGAGGCGCTCAAGGTTTTTCGCAACTCCTAGGCCGCGTCGAGCAATGCCGCGAGTTCGTCGGCGCCGGGTAACGAGTCGGGGGTGACCGTGCGGCCGCTGCGCACGTAGTGGAATGCGGCGCGTACCGATTCGACGGGACAGCCCTGCAGCGCCGCCCACGCGAGCCGGTACACCGCCAGCTGAATAGCCGCGTGGCGCTGGGCTTCCGGGGTGTCGGGCGGTTCGCCGGTTTTCCAGTCCACGACTGTGGTGCCGCCGCCGTCGTCGGCGAAGATGGCGTCGATGCGGCCGCGCACGACCCGGCCGCCGATCACCATGTCGAAGGGGACCTCCACGTCGACGGGCGTGCGGGCCGCCCACGATGAGAGCGCGAACGCGGCCTGCAATTCGGCGAGTTGTTCGGCGCTGCCCGTGTCGTGGTCGACCGCGCCAGGCAGGTCGTCGAGGTCGAACAGCCGCTCGGCGTGGAAGAACCGCTGCACCCAGTCGTGAAACGCCGTGCCCAGCAAGGCATGTGGGTCCGGCCGCGTGGGCAGTCGACGGCTCAGCCGCTGCGCGACAGCCTCTGGGTCACGGCCCAGCTCTACCAGCGTGCTGACGGAGACCTGCGCCGGCAGCGGCGGCACGGGTTTGTCTGCGCCGCGTTCACGTTCGGCCAGCAGAGCGTCCACGTCGGCGGCCCACCCGTCGACGTCGACGGTGTCGGTAGCCAGCTCGCCCGACGCGGCCTGCCCGACGAGTTGCGCACCGCGCTCGATATCGCCGCGCTGGGAGCCTGCGGGATCGGCGGGCCAGACCGCTTCGATCGTTTTGTCGCGCAAAGGGTTCGGCTCACCGTCGGCTGGAGGTGGCGCCCAGTGGTCGACGACCCCGCACGGATCGCCCGCGGCGGCGGACTGGTCGATGATGTCTTTGAGTTCGCAGAGGAAGTCCGACGGGCCGCGGGGCTTGGATTCGGCGGCGCCCCAGTGATGACCGGACAGCAGCAGCGTGTTCTCGGCGCGGGTGATCGCCACATACAGCAGCCGGCGTTCCTCGTCGATGCGACGCTGCTCCAGACTGCGCTTGTGGTCATTGATCTTGTGCGACAATCGCTTTCGGTCGTTGACATCGGATGTATCAAGGACCGGCACCCCGTGCTCCGATTCGGTCGCGCGGTCACCGCGCAGAAGAGGCGGCAGATCGCCTGCATCGGTGAGCCATGTCCGCGTCGACGTCGTCGACGGGAAGATCCGTCCGCTCAGGTGCGGCACCGCCACCACCTGCCACTCCAGGCCTTTGGCGGCGTGCACGGTGAGGATCTGCACCCGATCGGTCGCGACCGCGACGTCTGGGGGTGCCAACCCGTTCTCCACCTGTTCGGCGGCGTCGAGGAACGCCAGAAGACCTGTGACTGTCGCGCCGGGGTGGGCGGCGAAGCCGGCGACCACGTCGCTGAACGCGTCGAGATGCTCGGCGCCTGTCCAGCCAGCCGACACCGGCTGCGCCGCACGGACTTCGGTGTCGACACCGAGGACGCGGCGCACCTCCGCGACGAGGTCCGGCAGCAGGTGGCCGAGATGGCCGCGCAGCGCGGTCAACTCGCGGCCGAGCGCCACGATCCGCTCGTAGCCCGTCGCAGAGTACGCCGCAGCGGGACCCGGATCGCAGATCGCGTCGGCCAGACACGGCGCGTCCGCGTCGGGCGCGGCCGACGCGACGATCCGTTCGGTCGCCGAGCCGGCCGGCGTCACCATGGTGACGAGGTCGACGGCGCGGCGCCACAGCGCGGAGATGTCGCGGCCCCCGAGCCGCCACCGCGGGCCGGTGAGCACACGCATCGCGGCCGCACCCGCGGTGGGGTCCGCCACCAGGCGCAGCGTCGCGACCACATCGGCGACCTCAGGCACCGCGAGCAGACCTGCGAGGCCCACCACTTCCACCGGCACGCCGCGTGCAGTGAGGGCATCGGCCATCGGTGCGGCATCGGCGTTGCGACGCACGAGCACCGCGGAGGTCGGCGGGGCTTCGCCTGCGTCACACGAGCCGTGGTAAAGCTGCGCCAAATGGTCTGCCACCCAATCCCGTTCGGCCGCGACGTCGGACAGGAGTGCGCATCGGATGGTGCCCGGCTCGGCGTCGGGCCGTGGCCGCAGCGCGCGCACTGCAACGGAGCGACGCCTGGCCTCCGCGGAGACCGCGTTGGCGAGGTACAGCGCACGCGGCGGATTGCGCCAGCTCGTGCGCAGCTCGAGTGTCGGCGCCGGTGACCCGTCCGAGCGGGGAAAGTCGGTGGTGAACCTGGGCAGGTTGGTCGCGGACGCGCCACGCCAGCCGTAGATCGACTGAATCGGGTCGCCCACGGCGGTCAGGGCCAGATCGTCGTCGACTCCACCTCCGAACAGCGACGACAGGGCGACGCGCTGCGCGTGGCCGGTGTCCTGATACTCGTCGAGCAGCACCACCCGGTACCGCTGCCGCAGCTGCTCGCCGACTTGGGGGAACGATGCCGCCAGCCGTGCCGCGGAGGCCATCTGCATCCCGAAATCCATCACCTTCTCGGCCCGCATGCGTGCATGCAGCGCGTCGATCAGCGGGACGAGTTGCGTGCGTTCGGTCTGCGTGGCCAGCATCCGCAGCAACCACTGGCTCGGCCCGCGGTCGCGCTGATACGGTCCTGCCGGCAGCGTGTGCACCAGCCGTTCCAGTTCGACGTGGGTGTCGCGCAGCTGCCCGGTGTCGACGAGATGTTCGGCCAGCTGGCCGGCCAGCCGCAGCACCATGGCGGTCACGGCCGCAGGTGTCTTGTCGGTGTCCAAGTGGTCCGGATGTTCGCAGACGACGCGAAACGCCAACTGCCACAGTTCTGTTTCGGACAGCAGCCGGGCGCTGGGCTCGACGGGAAGCAGCAGGCCGTGCTCGCGCAACAGATTCCCGGCGAAGGCGTGGTACGTGCTCACGGTCGCCGGGTCGTCGGCTGCGTCGCCGGCCTGCGGAACCAGGCCCGCACCGGCGAGGCGGGCCAGCCGGGTGCGGACCCGGCGCAGCAGCTGCCCGGCCGCCTTGCGGGTGAACGTCAGCCCGAGCACCTCGCCCGGCCGGGCATAGTCGTTGGCGACCAGCCAGACCACACGCGCCGCCATCGTCTCCGTCTTGCCCGCGCCCGCGCCTGCGATGACGACCAGAGGTCCCGGGGGTGCCGCGATCACCGCGGCCTGTTCGTCGGTGGGCGCGAAAAAGCCCAGTGCCGAGGCTAATTCGGCGGGACTGTAACGCGGGATCATGACCGCCCACCGCTGACCGACTGGGCGGGGCACATCATCCGCACGGGGCAATGCGTGCAGCCGTCGTTGACTCGCGCGAGGAACTGCGGGCCCTGCGTCGCGGCCGCGGCCTGCTGCACGACCTGCTGCCACTCCGTGCGGGCATCGGGTGTCAACGCGTCCTGCTCACGTTCGACGGCGCCACCCGACGCGGTCTTTCCGAGGTAGACCAGTCGGCCACCGCCCGGAGTTTCACCATGCGGCACAAGACCTTCGGCGATCGCGAGCTGATACATCGCCAGCTGCGCGTGCCGTTGCGCGTCGTCCTTTGTCACCGGCGACTTCCCGGTCTTGAGATCGACCACCACCAGTCGCCCTGCGCCGTCACGTTCGAGGCGGTCGAGGCGGCCGCGCACGCGAACCTTCGGCGCGTCGTCCTCCCCGATCACGCCGTCGACGTCGATCTCGGTGCCGACCTCGGTGAGGTATTGGCGCGTCTGCGCACGCCACTGCGCGAACGTCGACAACATCGCCCGATGCCGTTCCAGCTCGTTGTCCGAGTACCAGCGCGAGTCGAACGGCAGCTCACTCCAGAGCTTTTCGAGTTCGTTCACCATCTGGCTCTCTGTCTTGCCCGGCTCGGAAACCAGCGCGTGCAGCAGCGAGCCGATGACGGACCGTACGTCGCGTCCGTCGCGCCCGCCATGACGTTCGAGCAGCCAGCGAAGCGGGCAATCGGCCAATGTCTGCAGCGTCGACGGGGACAGCGTGACGACGTGGTCGTCGCCGCACCACAGCGGTTCGTTGGTGGACAGCGCCGTCATCCCGTACCAGTGAGCCGGGTCGGCGCCCGGCACGCCAGCCTCGGCCAGGCGCGCCAATTGCGCTGCCGCACAAGCACGGGTGGCGTCATCGACGGCGTCCGGCGCGGCGCACACCACCGCCCGCAGCCGGCCGACGACGGCCGGGGGTGCGAGCACTCGGGGCGCCTGAATCGGCGCTGGCGGTTCAGCGTCGCGATCGGTAGCCAACGCGGACAGTTCGTAGCAGAACGGCGACGGCAGCATCGAATCGTCGCCGTTGTCGCTGTCGACCGCGGTGACCAGCAGCCGGCTGCGGGCCCGTCCCATCGCAGCGATGAGCAGCCGGCGTTCCTCGGCCAACAACGGCGCCCTGCTCGAAACGCCGGTGGTGTCGACGCCGTCGATCACGTCGACGAGCTGCTGGGTGCCCAGCACGCCGCCACGCGGAATCGTGTTGGGCCACAACCCTTCCTGCAGACCCGCGATGACGACGAACTCCCACTGCCTGCCAAGCGCCGCGTGGGCGCTGAGCACCGCGACCGCGTCGGACTGCGGGCGTTGCTCCCGCGGTGCGGGCGGTAGCCCGAGCCCGCCGATGTGGTCGATGAGGCCGGGCAGCGACGCGCCCGCAGTGCGGGACACGTACTGCTCCGTCACGTCGAAAAGGGCGGTCACCGCGTCCAGATCGCGATCGGCCTGCGCGCCCGCAGGGCCGCCGCGTTCGCTGGCCGCCAGCCAGCGCCGCTGCAGGCCGGAACGATGCCACGCCTGCCAGAGCGTGTAGCGGGGGTCTTGACCGTCGGCCGCGCTGCGTCGCGCGGCCGACAGCACTGCGCTCACGCGGCGCAGCGGGCTCGCCAGGTTCACGGGCAACCCGTCGCTGCCCCGCAGGAGCGCCTCGACCAACAGGGCGCCGAACTCACGTGGCGGCTGGGCACCGTCGGCCCGGCGCAATGCGCGCCGCAGCTGTCGCAGTGACACCGGATCGACGCGGCCGATGGGACCGGTGAGCAGCGACACGGCGCGATCGCTGTCGAGTCCGTGCGCGGTGGCGTCGAGCACGGTCAGCAGCGCCCGCACTGCGGGCTGCTCGGCCAGCGGTGCGTCGGGTTGGGGTGAGTCGATCTGCACGCCCGCCGCGGCCAGTGTGCGCGCTAACGAGGAACCCAGCCGCGGCACCGAGCGCACGATGACCGCCATCTGCGACCACGGCAGCCCGTCGACGAGGTGTGCGCGGCGCAGCGCATCGGCGATCAGCGCCGATTCGGCGTGCGACGACGCGGCGATCCGCACGGCCAGCGAGCCCGCCCGGTCGTCGACGCAGGCCAGCTCGCGGGCCGGGTCGGCACCGGGCAGCCTGCGTGCGATGCCGGTGATGGCGTCGGCGATGGCCGGTGCGCAGCGATGCGACTGACCCAGAACGAGTGCAGGCTCGTCGCCGCGCAGCAGCGACGGGTCCGCTCCGCGGTAGCCGAACACGGCCTGGTTGGGATCACCGGCGATCACGGCGAGCTCCGCACCGGCCGACAGCACCCGCACCAGCCGGGCCGCCTGCGGGTCGAGGTGCTGCGCGTCGTCGACAAGCAGCAGCTTGATGCGCGCGCGTTCAGCGGCCAGCAGGTCGGGGTCGGTGGCGAACGCTTCCAGCGCGGCCCCGACGAGTTCCGCGGCGCCCAGGGCCGGGACGGTGGCCTGCGGAGCCGCCATGCCGACCGCGGAGCGCAGCAGCATGATCTGTTCATAGGCCTGCGCGAACCGCCCGGCGGCCACCCACTCCTGACGGCCCGTCGTCCGTCCGATCCGTTGCAGCGCAAGGGGATCCACACCGCGCTCGGTGCAGCGGGCCAGCAGGTCGCGCAGCTCGGTCGCGAACCCGACGGTGCTCAGCGCCGGACGCAGCTGTTGCGGCCAGCGCACCGGGGAAGCGTCGCCGTCCTCCAGGTCGCCGGCGAGCAGTTCGCGGATGATGCCGTCCTGTTCGGCGCCGGTGATCAGCCGCGGCGGCGGATCGCCGTTGCGCTGCGCCGCGAGCCGCAGCACCGCGAACGCATACGAGTGCACGGTACGAACCAACGGTTCTCTGACCACAGCGCGAGTGCCGCAGCCGAGCAACGCGGACGTGATCGCGGCGCGCGCCTCACTACCCAGCCGCGCCGAACCCGTCAGCAGCAGAACCGATTCCGGATCGGCGCCCGCGGAGATATGCGCGGCGGCGGTCTGGATCAGCAGTGTGCTCTTGCCGGTGCCCGCACCGCCGAGAACCCGCACGACGCCTCGCATGCCCGGGTCGGTAAGAGTGGCCGGGCTGAAATCGGTGTGCGGTGCGGACATGTGGGCATGACACCACGAGAGTCCGACAAGTCACGTTCGGCCAGGTGGGAGCGGGCGTCTAGAACAACGAGTCGGCGGAGCGTGGTTGCGGCGGCGGCAGGCGCAGCAGCAGCCGCGCGCCACCCAACGGGCTGGCATCCAGAGACGCTGTGCCGCTGTGCAACTCGGCCTGCTGAGCGACCAGCGCGAGCCCCAGCCCGGACCCCGAACGTGCCGCCGTCGACCCACGCGAGAACCGCTCGAACACCTCGGCGCGTTCCCCCTCGGGCACACCGCTGCCGTTGTCGTCGACCGCGATCTCCACACCGTGGCTGGAACTGACCGCGCTGAGCATGATTTCGGTGGCACCGCCGTGTTTGATCGCGTTGGCGACGGCATTGTCGATCACCAGCCGCAGGCCGGCCGGCATGCCCAGCATCAGCACGGTCGGCGACGGCATGAGCGTCACCTTCAGGTTGGGATAGGTGCGCATAGCGTCGTGGGCGGCGCGGTCCAGCAGCTCGGTGATGTCGACCGGTACGAAGTCGTCGACCGTGGTCAGCTGGCCCTGCGCGAGCCGCTCCAGCGCCGTCAGCGTCGCCTCAATTCTCCCCTGGGTGCGCATGACGTCCTCGATGACTTCTTTGCGTTGTTCGGCTGGTGGGTCAAGGGTCGACAGCACTTCGAGGTTGGTGCGCATGGCCGTCAGCGGCGTGCGCAGTTCATGCGATGCGACGGCGGCGAAATCGCGGGCCGATTCCAGCGCCGCCCTCGTGCGTTGTTGTTCGGTGCCGATGCGGTCGAGCATGCCCTCGACGGAGTCCGCGATCTCGACGGCCTCACGCACCCCGCGCACATGCACCTCGTCCGGCTTGGACTGGGCGTTGATGGCGCGGGCCTGCTGGGCCAGCACCCGGAACGGGTTGATCATGATGTACCACATCACCCAGCCGACCAGGACCGTCGTCACAAGGGCACTGCCGCAGATCAACAGCACCCGCATGTGCAACGCGTCGACGCGGCGCTGCGCTTCGGCCACCGGGGCACCCAGCGCGATTGACGCCCTTCCCGCCGAGAACGTGCGCACCCGGTACTCCACACCGTTGATGGTGGTGTTGGCATAGCCGTTGTCGAAATGAGGCAACACGATGTCGCTGGGAACTGAAACCGTCGCACCGCTGATGCGCGCGGTGCGTACCAGGCTGCCCTCCGGCATGGGCTGATTGGGACTGGCGTTCTGTGCGCTGCTCAGCAGCGTGTTGATGTCACCGAGTCTGCTCAGCGAGTCGAGTTGGCGGTCCAGCTGGCTGTACTGGTCGTTGGTGACGCCGATCCAGACCCAGGTGCCCAGGGTGATGACGACGGCCACCACCCCCAGCGCGGCGACGACGACGATCGTGCGCAATGAGAGCACCCGCATCGGCAGCCAGCGCAACAGCCTGTCCATGCCGCCATCCTGCCTGATCGGGCCCTAGCATCGACGGCGTGACCGACCTCTTGCATGTGCACCGCTATGGACCTGCAGGCCCACCGCAGGTCCTGGCCATTCACGGGTTGACCGGGCACGGTCGGCGGTGGGAGACGTTGGCGACGCGGCATCTGCCCGAGATCGCGATCACCGCACCCGACCTCATCGGACATGGCCGGTCGTCGTGGGCGGCGCCGTGGACCCTGGACTCGAACGTCGCCGCGCTGGCCGGCCTGCTCGACGGGCCCGTCGTGGTGGTCGGGCATTCGTTCGGCGGCGCGGTAGCGCTCAAGCTGGCGGCTGAACGGCCGGATCTGGTCGGGGCGCTGGTGCTGCTCGATCCGGCGGTGGGCTTGGACGGCGGCTGGATGGCCGACATCGCCGACGACATGTCCGCCTCTCCCGACTACACCGATCGCGAGGAAGCCCGCCTCGAAAAGGTCAACGGCTCCTGGGGTGAGGTGGATCCGGACGAGCTGGACCGCGAACTCGACGAGCATCTGATCGACCTGCCCAATGGACGTTCAGGGTGGCGGATCAGCATCCCGGCGATGATGTCGTACTGGAGCGAGTTGGCGCGGCCAATCACATTGCCGCCCAAAGAGATACCGGTCGCATTGGTACTGGCGACGAAGACGGATCCCCCGTATGTCACCGATGAGGTGCTCGCAGGCCTGGGCGACCGCGGCGACTTCACGCTGCTCGAGTGGGACTGCGACCACATGGTGCCGCAGGCGCGGCCGGCCGAGACGGCGGCGGTGATCCGCAAGATGCTTTCGGGGTCATAGCGTGCCGGCGGTCACCGATGAGCAGGTGGAGACGGTGCGCGCGCTGGTCGCGTCGATTCCAGCGGGACGGGTGTCGACGTACGGCGACATCGCCGACGCCGCAGGGCTTTCCAGCCCGCGGATCGTCGGCTGGATCATGCGCACAGACTCGTCGGATCTGCCGTGGCATCGAGTGATCAGGGCATCGGGCCGGCCAGCGCCACACCTGACGACGCGGCAGCTGGAGCTGTTGCGCGCCGAAGGGGTGCTCGCGAGCGACGGCCGAGTGCCGTTACGCGAAGTGCGCCACGAGTTCTGAGCGCGAACAGACACAAAGTGGCCCTTTTTCGCGGCGTGTCGGGGACTTTTGCGTCTGCTCGCGCTGCTAAAGCACCAGCCGCACCAAAGCCGCGGTGCGCGCCAAACCGGGGAACGCCGCGGCCGTCGAGCGCGGATGCAGCGCATGCACTGCGAGCCTGAACATCAACGCGCGCAACAACATCTGCGGCCACTCCGGCAACGGGCTCCACCGTTCGATCAGACCGTCGTCGGCCTCGCCCCATGACAGCGCGTCGACCACCACCACCGCGGCCGCCCACGCCGCCGGCCGCCAATACGGGGTGATATCGGTGATCCCCGGCGCCGCGGTGCCCGCGAAAAGCACTGTGCCGTAGAGATCGCCGTGCACCAGTTGGCTGGGACTCTTCGTCGGCCGTCGCAGCGCAGCGAGCTGATTGATCAGCTCGATCGAACGCTGCCCATCCGCCGAACCCGGTGACACCCGCGCGCCCGGCGGCAGCGAGTGCAGCGGACGCTCCTCCCATGCGGCCCGGTCGGCGGCGATGAACACGTCCACGTCGGACCACGGCGCGACCGGCGGCTGCGTCAGAAAGCGCGGCCGCTCGAGTTTGGCCGTCGCCTCGTGCAATCGCACGGCCGCCGACACCACTTCGTCATGGCGCGGTTCTGGTGTTCCCGCGACATACGTGTCGGCCCGCCAGCCCGCGACCACATATCGTCCGTCGGTCGAGCGCACCGGCCTGGCCAGCCGCACACCGTCGACGAACAACGTCTCGCGCACTTTCGCCGACCATGCGGCGCGGGCATGGTCTGCCACCATCGACAGCACGACTTCGCCGCAGCGCCAGCCGCCCTCCCAGCTCGATCCGAGCGGAACCGGCCGCACACCAGACAAACCGAACGCCGCCAGCACATGATCCGGCGGCCGTTCGACAGTCACCACCTCAGCCTAAGCCGAGTTACGGCTAACTCGGCGTTAGTACATCACCATGTCGGGCTCGAGTTGCCTGCCCCACGCGACGATTCCGCCCTGCACGTGCAGTGCGTCGGAGAAGCCGGCCTTCTTGACGATCGCGAGCACCTCGGCCGAACGCACCCCCGTCTTGCAGTAGAACACCGGTGTGCGGTCGATCTGCAACTTGGCCAGCGCCTCGCCGGACTCGAACGCGCCCTTGGGGATCAGCTCGGCGCCCTCGATGCGGTTGATGTCCCACTCGACGGGCTCGCGCACGTCGATCAGCGCCAGCGGCTTGCCGGAGTCCAGCAATTCCTTCAGCTCCCGCGGGGTGATCGTGGAGTCGGCGGCCGCCTCGGCGGCGGCTTCGGACACCACGCCGCAGAACTCCTCGTAGTCGATGAGTTCGGTGATCTTCGGCGTCGACGGATCCTTGCGGATTTTGATCGTCCGGTACGTCATGTCCAGCGCGTCGTAGACCATCAACCGGCCGAGCAGCGGCTCGCCGATGCCCGTGATCAGCTTGATGGCCTCGGTACCCATCACCGATGCGATCGACGCGCACAGGATGCCGAGCACGCCGCCCTCTGCGCAGGACGGCACCATGCCCGGTGGCGGCGGCTCGGGATACAGGTCGCGGTAGTTCAGGCCAAGGCCGTCGGGTGCGTCCTCCCAGAACACCGACACCTGGCCTTCGAAGCGGTAGATCGAACCCCAGACGTAGGGCTTACCGGCCAGCACCGCGGCGTCGTTGACCAGGTAACGGGTCGCGAAGTTGTCGGTGCCGTCGAGGATCAGGTCGTACTGCTCGAACAGGTCGACGGCGTTCTCGGGTTCCAGCCGCAGCTCGTGCAGCCGCACCTCGACCAGCGGGTTGATCTCGCGGATCGAGTCGCGCGCGCTCTCGGCCTTGGACCGCCCGATGTCGGATTGGCCGTGGATGATCTGGCGCTGCAGGTTGGACTCGTCGACCACGTCGAACTCGACGATCCCGATGGTGCCCACCCCGGCGGCGGCCAGGTACAGCAGCGTCGGCGAGCCGAGGCCGCCGGCCCCGATCACCAGCACGCGCGCATTCTTCAATCGTTTCTGGCCGTCGACACCGAGGTCCGGGATGATCAGGTGGCGGCTGTAGCGTGCGACCTCTTCACGCGTGAGTTCTGCCGCCGGCTCTACCAGCGGCGGCAACGAGGTTGACACCGAATGCTCCTTGATTGACGTTCATATCCATCACAGCAGGTACCGGAGTCAACAGCAACGAGACCCCGCTGCTTCCCGCGCCGACGACTAAGCGATCGGGTACGGCCAGGGATTGAACCGGCAGGTCTTGCCGTCGGGTTTGACGGACTCCGGGTCGAACCGGGCCGCGTCGTCGTTGTTGGTCGAGAAGGTCTGCTGCATCATCACCGGGGCCAGTTCGCCGTTGACGCCGCACGGCTCGTGGCGCTGATAGCCGATCGCGTGGCCGACCTCGTGGTTGACCAAGTACTGCCGGTAGCTTCCGACGTCGCCCTGAAACGGCACGGCGCCGCGCACCCAGCGCGCCTCGTTGATGAGAACCCGTGGCTGATTGTCGATGTAGGCGGGGTTGTAGCAGGACGCCTCGAGCTGGATGTCGTAGCCGCAGCCCTCGCGCACGGTCATCGGCGAACTGAGTGACACCCGGAAGTCGGGCTGCCCGCTGTCGATACGGGTGAACGCGAACTGCGGATTGTGGGTCCAGCTCTTGGGATTCGCGAGCGTTTCACTGACCATCCGGGCGAAGCCGTCGTCGCCGCCGAACGTCGTGGTGTCGACGCCGTCCTCGATTTCGACGGTGTAGGTGAACATCTTGGCGGTGCCTTCGCCGATCTTCGGCGTCGTCCCAGGAACGATGTGCCACGTCTTCGCGGCCGCCTCGGTGAACGGTCCGCCTGCGGGCAGGATCCCCGTCGGCAAGTTGGCGTCGAACTGAGTCAGCCCCTTGGGCGGTGCGCCGATGATCTGTGTGCTCGCGACGCCGATTGTCGGCGGCCCCTGGACCGGCCCCTGCGCCTCCTTGGGCGCCGAAACGCTGGTGCCGGTGATGGTCTGGTACACGACAACCGCGGTCAGCGCGACGAGGACGGGTATCGCGTAGGCACGCCAGCCGTAGGTGGACAGGAAGCGGCCCAGCCAGGTCTGCTTGCGCCACCGGCGATGCTCGTCTCGGTTGGACCTGGGTCGACCGGAATCGCCTGCGAGGGGGTCGCGCTGAGCGCGCAACGGCTCTCGCCACTCGTTGCGCAGCACGGGCACGCGACTGCCCCCGTGACGCCCCGAGTCAAAGGTCACCGCAACAGGATGGCACAGTCCGAAGCTCTTGGGATTTCGGCGCGCCACCCCACGTCGCGACCGCGTGGATACGCGCGCGCCGCAGCAACGGTAGTAGTGTCGTTGCGAAACGAAGCAGACAAAGGACGTAATGAGCGATCTCGCCAATACCGCCGCTCGTAGGGGCGCGCAACCGGCTAACGGCGGCACGGTAAGCGGCGTCGGCTCCGGTGCGGGTCGACGTGGGAACAGGTTGCCCCGCGATGAGCGCCGCGGGCAGTTACTCGCCGCTGCCAGCGAGGTTTTCGTCGACCGCGGCTATCACGCTGCAGGCATGGACGAGATCGCCGATCGAGCCGGCGTGAGCAAACCCGTTCTCTACCAACACTTCACGTCGAAACTCGAGCTGTACCTCGCCGTGCTCGCCCGCCATGTCGACAATCTGGTGTCCGGCGTGCGCCAGGCGTTGCGCACCACGACCGACAACCGGCAGCGCGTGCGCGCCGCGGTGCACGCGTTCTTCGATTTCATCGAGCACGACGGCCAGGGCTACCGGCTCATCTTCGAAAACGACTACGTGACGGAGCCCCAGGTCTCCGCGCAGGTCAAGGTCGCCACCGAGGCGTGCACCGACGCCGTGTTCGATCTGATCAGCCACGACTCCGGGCTGGAACCGCACCGGGCGCGGATGATCGCGGTCGGGCTGGTCAGCATCAGCGTCGACTCAGCGCGGTACTGGTTGAACAACGACCGGCCGATCTCCAAAGACGACGCCGTAGAGGGCACGGTCCAATTCATCTGGGGCGGCTTGTCGCACGTCCCGCTTACCCGCTCTTAACGGCCTCAGAGCCGACTGCACCGACGCCGAATCCGACGCGACGCACGTCGGCGGCGCCGATCTCGACGTAGGCAATCCTGTTGGTCTGCACCAGAAAACGTCGGCCCTTCTCGTCGGTCAGGCTCAACACACCCGCGTCCTTACTCAGCGCGTCGGTGACCAACTTCTCCACCTCGCTCGGTGTCTGCGCGCTGTTGAACATCAGCTCGCGAGGGCTGTCCGTGACACCGATCTTGACCTCCACGCTGAACCCTTTCCGTTCGTGTATCTCTCGACATGAAGGCTAGTGGACGGGTTGCACTCGACGCTTGTCCGGCCACTACGCGATGAGCGAAACGACCCGGTTGAGAAACGTCGACCCAACTGAGTCCGGACCGTGACCCAATAGCCAGCGCGTCAACCTCATCTGTCACACATGCCTCGATAGCATCGGGCGCGGCACTAGATGAAACGAGTGGGATAGCTGGATGAACAGGCCATACACCGCACATTCGCCGTATTCGCTGACGCCGACCGAACGGATCCAGAGCCCTCGGGACGAGGAGCTGGACGCCGAGTATCCGGCGCTCGAGGACTACGAGGATTACGACGCGTACGACGACGAGCCGATCGACCGACGCTGGATCTGGATCGCCGGCGTGGCAGGCGCGATTCTGCTCGTCGCGGTGATCTGCGCCGTGGTGATCCTCGGCGGCGGCGACAGCGGCTCCGTCTCGACCACCGTCGCGCCGACGACGACCGCACAGCCCGCGGCCACCACGTCGGCGCCCGCGACGACACCCGCGGCTGCGCCCCCACCCGCCGCGCCGCTGCCGCCCGAAACCGTGACCACGCTGACGCCCTCGGCAAGCGCCCCGCCCAGCGCCGCACCGACACAGGCTGCTCCCGCGCCGACCACGGTGACCTACCAGGTGACCGGTAACCGGCAGCTGGTCGACTTCATCACGGTCATCTACACCGATGCGCAGGGGGCGCTTCAGACCGACGTGAACGTCGCGCTGCCGTGGAGCAGGACCGTCGTCCTTGACCCTGGCGTCACGCTCAGCTCGGTCACCGCGACCAGCGTCGGGGGTCAGCTCAACTGCAGCATCACCGACGGTTCGGGTGCGACGCTCGCCGCACAGAGCAACAACTCGATGATCGCGACCTGCACGAGGTAGGTCAGGCCAGACCGAGTGAGCATCGCAGGCGCCGCCAGGCGCCGAGGAGCGGAGCGAGCGGCCAGAACCGACCGTCGGATCAGGCCAAGCCGAGTTCGTGCATGCGGCTGCTGTGGGTGCGCTGCAGCCGATCGAAGAACTCGGTCATCTGGGTGAGGCCCTCACCGCTGAACACCACAAGGTCGACGAGTTCGTCGTGATCGGCCAGCACGTATTGGGCCTGGGTGATGGCCTCGCCCAGGAGCCGCCGCGACCACAGCGCCAACCGGTGGCGCTGCTTGTCGCTGGCCGTCACGGCCGCCTGCACCTCGGCGACGACGAACTGTGAATGTGCGGTCTCCGACAGCACCGCGCGGACCACGTCGGCCACCTGGTCGGGCATCGCGTCGGCGATCTCGAGGTAGAAGTCGGCCGCCAGCGCGTCGCCGATGTATGTCTTCACCAGCGCTTCCAACCAGGTGCTCGGTGTGGTCAGCCGGTGGTAGTTCTCCAGCACCGAGGCGTATTTCGTCATCGCGGGCACGACGTCAACTCCCCTGCGCTCCAACGCATCTCGGAGGACCTCGTAGTGACTCATCTCCGCAGCGGCCATGCTCGCCATGTTGATCCGGCCGCGCAGGTTCGGCGCCATCCGCGCCTCGTCGGTCAGCCGGTAGAACGCCGCGACCTCGCCGTAGGCCAGCAGCGCGAACAGCTCATTGACCCCGGGATGGTCGGTCGACACGCCCAAGGTGGTCTGCTCGGGGGAGGCCGCGGGCTGCGTCGAATTCATGTGGCCAACTCTAGACGTCAAGCGGCGCGTCGACCGCCGGGCAAAGGGCGCCAGCTATCATGGGCATAGGCGGTGCTCTTCACCACCTAAGAAATGTGCGTGCACGCAGATGGCTCGCCTACCTCAGCGCAGGGCCTCGGAACGCAGCTTTGTCTAACTCGTGCGCGCGTGGACGCCATGAGGAATGACAATCGAAAGGCTTCGTCTACCCGTATGACGCACCTCAATCCAACATTTGCTGAACTCGGAGTACGCGACGAAATAGTGCGCGCGCTCGCCGAAGACGGCAAGGAACATCCCTTTGCTATTCAAGAGCTGACCATGCCGATGGCGCTGGCCGGCGACGATCTGATCGGCCAGGCCCGCACCGGCATGGGCAAGACCCTTGCCTTCGGGGTACCGCTGTTGCAGCGCATCACCAGCGACCCCGAGCGGGAGCTGTCGGGCATCCCCAGGGCGCTGGTCGTGGTCCCCACTCGCGAGCTGTGCCTGCAGGTGTCGGGCGACCTGGCGTCGGCGGCCAAGTACCTGAAGGCCGGCAACCGCAAACTGACCGTCACATCGATCTACGGTGGCCGGCCCTACGAGCCGCAGATCGACGCGCTGCAAAAAGGTGTCGACGTCGTCGTCGGCACGCCCGGCCGACTGCTCGACCTCGCCCAGCAGGGACACCTGCAGCTCGGCGGGCTGTCGATGCTGGTGCTCGATGAGGCCGACGAAATGCTCGACCTCGGCTTCCTGCCGGACATCGAGCGCATCCTGCGCCAGATCCCCGCGGAACGGCAGGCGATGCTGTTCTCGGCCACCATGCCGGACCCGATCATCACGCTGGCCCGGACGTTCATGAACCAGCCCACCCACATCCGGGCGGAGGCGCCGCATTCGGCGGCCACCCACGACACCACCGAGCAGTTCGCCTACCGTGCCCACGCGCTGGACAAGGTGGAACTGGTCAGCCGGGTGCTTCAGGCGCGCGGCCGCGGCGCGACGATGATCTTCACCCGCACCAAGCGCACCGCGCAGAAGGTCTCCGACGAGCTGGCCGAGCGCGGCTTCAAGGTCGGCGCCGTGCACGGCGACCTCGGCCAGGGCGCCCGCGAGAAGGCGCTCAAGGCTTTCCGCACCGGCGACGTCGACGTTCTGGTCGCTACCGATGTGGCCGCCCGAGGCATCGACATCGACGACATCACCCACGTCATCAACTACCAGATCCCCGAGGACGAGCAGGCCTACGTGCACCGCATCGGCCGCACCGGCCGCGCAGGCAAGACCGGCATCGCGGTCACGCTGGTCGACTGGGACGAGCTGGCCCGCTGGGAAATGATCGACAAGGCGCTGGGGCTGAATTGTCCCGATCCCGCCGAGACGTACTCCAGCTCGCCGCACATCTACGAAGAACTGGACATCCCGACCGACGCCAAGGGCACCGTCGGCGACCCGCGCAAGACACAGGCCAAGCGCGCGCCGGCGGAGAAGTCCGCCGAACGGCCCGCGCGCAACCGCACCCGCAACCGCAGGCGCACCCGCGGCGGCGAGGCAGCCGCGGGGCATCCCGAAGCGACCGAGCAGAGTGCGCCCGCCGAGGACGGCGAGACCGCCGACGGCGCCGAGGCGTCGCGTTCCGGCCCACGCCGTCGTCGCCGTCGCCCGCGTAAGGCCGCGGCGGCTACCACCGGCTAGGTCCCGCCCGACGGATGGTCAAACCCGAACGCCGCACCCGGACCGACGTGGTGGCGGCCGTGGTGATCGCGGTGGTGGTCGCCGTCGTCGCCGCAGTCATCTGGTGGACCAGCGACGCGCGGGCGACGATCAGCCGGCCTGCCGCGACGCCCGTGCCCAACCTGACGCCCGCCAAGGCGGTCCCCGCCTCGCTGCGGCAGCTGTGGACCGCGCATAGTCCGAAAACGACGATGCCGCTGGTGATCGGCGGTGCGATTGTCACCGGCGACGGCCGCGAGGTCACCGGCCGTGACCCGGCGACCGGCAATCCGCTGTGGAGCTACGCCCGCGACCTCGACCTGTGCGGTGTCACCTGGGTGTACACGTATGCGGTCGCGGTGTATCCCGATGTCCGCGGCTGCGGGCAAGTCAGCACCATCGACGCCAAGACCGGCGAGCGTGGCGCGAGCAGAACCGCATACGCCGATTCCGAAGTGACGCTTTCATCCGATGGCACCACGGTGTTGTCGGCCGGTGACAGCCGGCTCGAGATGTGGCGCTCCGACATGGTCCGCATGCTCTCCTACGGCGCGCTGGACGCGAGGATCAAGCCCGGCACGCCCGCTTCGCCGCTCTGCCGGCTGGTTTCGTCGGCGGCCAGCTCTGCCGCGGTCTCGGTGCTGGAGGCGTGCCCGAACCAGGCCGACCTGCGCCTGACGCTGTTGCGGCCGGCCAGCGAAGAGGACACCCCCGACGTGAAATTCGTGCCGCAGCCCGGCATCGCCGATGACTCCGGCGCCCGCGTAGTGGCGGTATCCGAAACGACGACGGCGGTATACGTGCCCACTCCGAAGCCGACGGTGAACATCGTCGACGAGACCGGCGCGACGATCTCCAGCACACTCCTACCGAAGCCGGTGTCACCGAACGCGACGATGTCACGGGCAGGCGACATGATCACGTGGTGGACCGGTGATTCCGTAATGGTGTTCGCCGCCAACGGACTTCGCTACCGCTACACCGTCAGCCCGTCGGGCGCCAACATCCCGCTCGGGCCCGCGACGATGATGGCAGGGCGGTTACTGGTCCCCGTCACCGACGGATACGACGTGTTCGACCCGGCCAGCGGCGCCGGTCAACAACACATCGTGCTGCACCGGCCGCCCGGCCCGGCCGCGGTGGTCCCGGCGGTGGCGGGTTCGCAGCTGCTCGAGCAGCGTGGCGACGAACTGGTGGCCCTGGGCTAGACCTGTTTGCGCCGATACCGCTTACCGCCGGTGATCGCCGAGCACTCAGGGCATTCGGAGATCACGGGGTGCTCGCAGTGGGCGATGTGCGCAAGGAACTTGTCAGCAAGCCGAAGATTGGACACCTGCTGGGCGATCTGCGCGCGTCTGATCTCGATGAGCGCCACCCTGTCGCGCCGGTCGCGGGCCGCGAGCTCTTTGATCTCGGCGAGCGATAGGCCTGCCCGCTGGCAGATTTGGATCATTCGGGCCTGGCCGATCGTCTGGTCGTCGTAGGCCCGGTGCCCCGACGAGAGCCGCTTGGGCCTCAGCAACCCGACATCCTCCCAGTGGCGCAGGACGTGTGGAGCGACCGCGAGCGTGGCCGCCGCGTCACCGATCCGATGCCCATTCTGGGTCACGTTCTCCCCTTTACTTCAGGTCGACCTGAAGTTTTAGCCTGCCACACATGTCTAGTGACGTGCGATCTCCAACCCTCGCCGCCTGCTGCGGCGCCCTCATCGGTCTCGGCGCGGGCCTTGTCCGGCCACGCCGACCGGACAGACGTTTCCTTGCATCATTGGATGACGCCGGACTACCGAAATCGACGGCGACGGTGTCCGTCTACCCGTTGCGGCAGGTATCGCGTTCTGTCCCAACGGCATTGATCGTGGAGGGTCGAAGGCGGCCACGAAGGATCGAGAACTCACTCGCGTCCTTCCTGGTGACACATCCCACGGCGAGTTTCATCGTGGATCCGGGTGTCTGCGTCGATGTGGGAGCGCGTGCCGTCGCGCAACTTCCTGCCTTTTTGAGGGCGGCGGTGCGGCCGGCAGCCGACGTCGTCCCGACGGTGTCGGCGCTCGCGGAGCGGGGACACGTCGCCGCCGACATCGATTTCGCGTTGCCGACGCACGCGCACTGGGACCACGTGTGCGGACTTCTCGATCTGCCGGGACTGCCGGTGTATTTGCATCGAACCGAACATGATTGGGTCGCAACGGGATCCGTCGCACCTGTCGGTGGGGTCCGCGAATCACTACAAGGCCGCACGACCGTCGACTACGAGCTCGACGGTCCCCCGGTATTGACCTTCAAGCGCAGCCACGACCTCTTCGGCGACGGGTCGGTCGTCCTCGTCGATCTCGCCGGCCACACCCCAGGTAGTGTCGGCGTCTTGCTGCACACCTCGGCCGGTTACGCCCTGCTCGCAGGCGACGCCGCATGGCACACGTATCAAATCGAAGACATCCGCCAGAAATCGAGCTATCCAGGAGGACTCGCGGACGAAGACCGCACGGAGGCGTTCTTGACCCTCCACCGGCTGCACGCCGTCAAGGACCGCGTGACGGTGGTACCGACGCATGATCCCGACGCCTACAAAGCGTGTTAGATCTCCGGCGTGAACGTCGCCAGCGCCTTGCCGTTCTTCCAGTGCTTGAGCAGGGCGCTGGCCAGTTCGCGGTACGCCACCGCGCCCTTGTTCTTGCGGCTCGCCAGCACCGAAGCGCCTGACGCGCTGGCTTCGGCGAAGCGCACGGTGCGCGGGATCGGCGGGGCGAGCACCGGCAGGTTGTAGCGGTCGGCCACGTCGAGCAGCACGTCGCGGCTGTGGGTGGTGCGGGAGTCGTACAGCGTCGGCAGCGCACCCAGCAGCGTCAGGTCGCTGTTGGTGATCTGTTGGACGTCGGTGATCGTGCGCAGGAACTGTCCGACACCGCGGTGCGCCAACGTCTCGCACTGCAGTGGCACGATCACGTCGTCGGCGGCGGTCAGCCCGTTGAGGGTGAGCACGCCCAGCGACGGCGGGCAGTCGATGATCACCACGTCGTACTCGCCGCCGATCTTGGCGAGCGCGCGTTTGAGCGCGTATTCACGGCCCGCCCGCATCAGCAGCATCGCCTCGGCCCCGGCCAGGTCGATGTTGGCAGGCAGCAGCGCCATCCCCTCCGACGTGTCGACCAGGGCGGCGTCCGGCTCCACGTCGCCGAGCAGCACCTCGTGGATCGACACGGGCAACTTGTCAGGATCCTGCCCCAGCGAAAACGTCAAACAGCCTTGGGGATCCAGATCGACGAGCAGTACCCGTTTGCCTTTTTCCTCCATCGCCGCACCCAACGACGCCACCGTCGTCGTTTTGGCGACCCCACCCTTTTGATTGGCGACAGCTAATACGCGCGTCACAGTGTTCATCCTGGCACGTGTACCCACGCCCGGACGGGACGTGCGGCAGAATCGGTCGGCGTGGGTGTCTTGCAGCATCGGCTGCTACTTCTCCGGCACGGAGAGACGGAATGGTCTCGATCGGGCCGGCATACCAGCCACACCGATCTCGAGCTCACCGACCTGGGCCGCGAGCGGGCCAAACTGGCCGCCGAGGCGCTCGCCCAGTTGGAACTCGACGACCCGCTGGTGATCAGCAGTCCGATGCGACGCGCGCTGCAGACCGCCGAGCTGGCAGGCCTTGCCGTCGACGAGGTCTCACCGATCCTGCAGGAGTGGGACTACGGCAATTACGAGGGCCTGACGACTCCTGAGATCCGTCAGACCGTGCCGGACTGGTTGATCTGGACGCACGGCGCCGAGGGTGGCGAAAGCGTCGCGACGGTCACCGAGCGCGCTGACGGCGCCGTCGAGTTGGCGCTGAGGCATATGGTGTCGCGCGACGTGGTCTTCGTCGGTCACGCCCACTTTTCCCGCTCGGTCATCGCCCGCTGGGTCGAGTTGCCGGTGCCCAACGGAATCCGATTCGCGATGGCGCCCGCGTCGATTGCGGTGCTCGGCTTCGAGCATGCAGTCCGGCAGATCATCGCGCAGGGGCTGACCGGCCACCAGGATCCGTGTAAACCACGGTGACTCGCGAACCGGTCTTCGTACTCGCTGGACGCAACGGCGTCGTGGTGGCCGACGGCGTGCACACCGCGTTTCCACGCCTCGCCGACGCACGCGCCGCGCTCGCCTCCCACAGCACCCCAATTGTCATGGGCGCCTTGCCTTTCGACATGAGCAAACCGGCAGCCTTGATCCGCCCGCAGTCCGTGCAGTTTCTCGAGACGCTGCCGGAGTGGCCGTTGCGCCACCTGCCGCCGGTGCGTGTTGCGCAGATGATGCCCGATCCCGCCGAACATCGCGCACGCATCGACGCCGCACTGCGACGGCTGCAGGACCCGGCGAGCGGCCTGCACAAGGTGGTGCTGGCCAGGGCGTTGCGCTTGGTTTCCGACGGCCCGCTGGACGCCGGTACCGTCCTATACCGGTTGATCGCCAACGACTCTGCGGCCAACGCCTACCTTGTCGACCTGACGGCGGCGGGCGGCGGTTACTCCGGTTGCGCACTCGTCGGCGCCAGCCCGGAACTTCTGGTGGCCCGCCGCGGCGATCAGGTGACCTGCCGGCCGTTCGCCGGATCGGCACCCCGGATGCCGGACCCCGAGGCCGACGAGGCCAGTGGCGCCGCCTTGGCCGAGTCGGCCAAGAACCGCCACGAGCACCAACTGGTGGTCGACGCGATGCGTGACGCGCTCGACCCGCTGTGCACCGAGCTGCAGATCGCCCCCGAACCACAGCTATCCAGAACCGCGGCGGTATGGCATCTCTACACGCCGATCAGTGGGCGACTTCGTGAAAGATCCACTACTGCACTGGATTTGGCAATCGCGCTGCATCCAACGCCTGCGGTGGGCGGCGTGCCGGCGGCGGCCGCCGCCGAGCTGATCAACGAGTTGGAAGGCGACCGCGGCTTCTACGCCGGGGCCGTCGGCTGGTGCGATCAGCGCGGCGACGGGCGCTGGGTGGTGTCGATCCGGTGTGCGCAGTTGTCTGCCGACCGCCGTACCGCAGACGCGCGTTCCGGCGGCGGCATCGTCGCCGAGTCCGATCCGGACGATGAAGTCGCGGAAACCACAACGAAATTCAATACGATCCTGTCGGCACTGGGAGTCGAGCCGGGAGTCGAGGCATGAGTGAAGTCATCCGCATCGCCAAGCCCGGCGACGAAGCCGAACTGACCGCGATGATCCACGAGCTGGCGGAGTTCGAGCATGCCAGCGATGACTGCACGGTGACCGAAAGCCAGTTGCGCGAAGCGCTTTTCGGCGATCATCCGACGGTGCACGGGCACATCGCCGAAGTCGACGGCGCGGCCGCCGCGGGTGCGCTGTGGTTCCGCAACTTCTCGACGTGGGACGGCGTCGCGGGAATCTACCTGGAGGACCTCTACGTCCGCCCGCAGTTCCGCCGCCGCGGCCTGGCCCGCAAGATGCTGGCCACGCTGGCCCGCGAATGTGTCGAAGGCGGATACACCCGGCTGTCGTGGGCCGTGCTGGACTGGAATGTCAACGCGATTGCGCTCTATGACGCGGTCGGCGGGCGCCCGCAGACCGAGTGGATCACCTACCGGGTGTCCGGCCCCGAGTTGTCCGCATTAGCCGAATCCCGAGAATCCTGAGCCCCCAGCCACTGCAACGCAGACGGGCTGAACAGCAGCCCCACCGTGATCAGCGCGACGGCCGCGACCGGGATCCCGTAGAGCCACTGATGCGACCCGACCGCGATGTACCAGCTCACCGGTAACAGCAGCAGCTGCGCGAACACCGCGATGCCGCGACCCCACCGCCGGCCCGTCCACAGCGCCCATGCCGCCGCGAGCACGCCGGCGCTGATGATCGCGAACCACGCGGCCGTGCCGAACTTGTTCAGCCCCGGCTCGTCGCGGCCGGCAAGGCCGCTCACCACGTACACCACCGCCGCCACCAAACCCGCGGCGCCTTCGAGCGCCACGAGAACAGCGGCCTGACGCACGGTTGCCGGCGAGGGAACGCTCACGACCACGAGCGTAAAGGTCGTTGAAGCGTGTCGAACAATTCGGGTGAGTGCTCGGCACCGCCCTTCTCGGGCGATCGTCGGTTCAGGCCGCCGGTGCGGTGTGAACGTCGGTTCCCGCGTCATTCGGATCGGTTTCACCGGCACACGAAGGGTGCTGGTCAGTGCCGTCCCGTCGACGGGCGTTGGTGGCCCGGCCTCCGTGCTTGGGGGTCCGGGGATCGAGGTGATGCTGTTGGCCCCAGTGCGCGAGGTTGCTCGCGGCGTTGGCGTCGCGGTCGGCCGAATGTCCGCACCCACAGATGAAGACCCGATCCGCGAGTGTCAGATCGCGGTGGGTCGCCCCGCAAACCGGGCAGAGCCGGCTAGAGGGAAACCATCGGTCGGCCACGATGAGCTGGCCGCCACGCCAAGCCTGTTTGTAGGCCAGCATTCGGGCGAACTCGCCCCAGCCCGCATCCGAGATTGCTTTGGCGAGGCGACGGTTGGTCAGCATTCCGGACACGTTCAGATTTTCGATGACGAGCCGGTCGTGGGTCTTGACTAGCGCGCCCGAGACTTGGTGCAGGAAATGCCGACGCACGTTGGCGACGTGATAGTGGTGACGCCCCAGCCTGGCGGCGGCGTCACGGCGGTTGGCCGATCCTTTCTGCTTGCGCGACAACGATTTCGCCAGCCGCCGTTGCCGATTCATTCCGGCGGCCAGTGCTTTGGGCGCATCGGTGACGCGGGCAACCTCAGTTCCGTCCGCGCGGGCGGCCACCACGAACGCCGACAAGCCGCGGTCGAGGCCGACCCAGCCGTCGTCTCCCGGCCCGTGAAAGGGGTGTTGGTGGGCGGTGTGCAGTTCGGCAGCCTCGACGTTCAGGGACGCCCACCAGCGGCCGCCGTGGTGGCTGACGGTCGCAAAGAGGATCTTTGCGCGGTCCTTGGCAAGCATCCGCCGCAACCGCCGGGTGTCGTCATGCACTGCGATCTGGCCGATGCCGGGCAGTGTGATCGAGCGGTGCCGGTTGTTCTCGCCGACACGGATCGCCGGCGGGCGGCCCTTGCGGTGTTTGTTGCGTAGCCGAAACGACCGGAGAGCACCGGTTTTCTTTTTGAACCGGGGAAAGCCCACACGCTTGCCATTGCGCTTGCCAGAGCGCGAATCCGACCACGCTTTGAGCCCTTTGCCCACATCAACCGCGGCTTCCTCGAACACCTGCTGACACAGCTCGTGCCGCCATGGCAGGCCAGTCACCACGATCTCGGCTTCTCCCGTCATGTCGACGGCGATGATCCGGCCGGCGTCCTCCGTTTTCTTCCACGCATTGAATGTGTTGATCAGATCGAAAGCCGTCCACGGCGCCTCCGTGCCCGGATCGATCATGCGTTGGCTCAGCGCGACTTTCACCATGCGTAAGCACTGGTTGAACGCGAACCGCGACGCCCCGGCGTGCCGGGCCAGCACCTCGCACTGCTCGACCGTGGGATCGAGGCAGAAGCGAAACGTGGTGTGCCGCGACATCACTCGTGACCATTCCACAGCCCACCGACAGAATCGGCCAACCGTGATGCGACCGATGAGTCGGTCGGCGTGATCACGATTGGATGTCATATGACCTGAACTCACCGCGCCGGGCGCCGACGGCGCTACGACTCAGACTCCTCCGACACCGCCTGCGCCCGTCAACCGACACACCTTAGGCTCAACCCTCGTGCGCGCCGTGCTGATCGTGAACCCGAATGCGACGTCGACCACTCCGGCCGGGCGCGATCTGCTCGCCCATGCTCTGGAGAGCCGGGTCAAGCTCACCGTCGCGCACACCGACCATCGCGGTCACGCCATCGAGATCGCCCGCGACGCCGTCCGCGACGGCATCGACGTGGTGATCGTGCACGGCGGCGACGGCACGGTGAACGAGGTGGTCAACGGAATCCTCCATGAGGGCGGCCCAAGCGCGGCAGCGCCCGCCGTCGGGGTGGTCCCCGGTGGCTCAGCCAACGTGTTCGCCCGCGCCCTTGGCATCAGCCCTGACCCGATCGAGGCGACCAACCAGCTCGTCGACCTGCTCGGCGACTACCGCCGCCGCAAGGCGTGGCGGCGCATCGGCCTGATGGACTGCGGCGAACGCTGGTGCGTGTTCACCGCGGGAATGGGAGTGGACGGCGAAGTGGTGGCGGCCGTCGAGGCGCAGCGTGACAAGGGCCGCAAGGTCACCGCGTCGCGCTACATCCGCGTCGCGATCCGGGAAGTGCTGGCCAGCGCCCGCAAAGAGCCGGCGCTGACGCTGGAGATGCCGGACCGCGACCCGGTGCCTGGCGTGCACTTCGCGTTCGTGTCGAACTCGAGCCCGTGGACGTACGCCAATGCCCGTCCGGTGTGGACGAATCCGACGACGACGTTCGAAACGGGCCTGGGCGTGTTCGCGACGACCAGCATGAACGTGTGGTCCAACCTGGGGCTGGTGCGAAGGATGTTGTCAAAGAAACGCGATATCAGAGCCAAGCATCTGATCCGAGAGGACGATCTGCCGTGGTTGCGGGTGACGAGCGACACGCCGGTGGCCTGTCAGATCGACGGCGACTTCCTCGGTACGCGCAAGGCGATGACGTTCACCGCGGTCCCCGATGCTCTCGGCGTGGTGGCACCGCCGCCAAAAAATGCGCCCGACGTGCAGTGATGGCATTCACAGCAGCAATTCAGGGCGCAGGTGGGTTGAGTGTAGTACAAACGAGTAAGGGTTCTGCTAACGACCCTCGTTAGTGAGATTACCCACTTGTTAACTCGCGAGTATTGACATCTGTTCAGCCTGTGAAAGCATCGGAAGCAACAGTGCAGAAACATTTTGCATGCACGCGTTAACAGCCGAAGAAAAGCTCGTGCGCCCTGCTGCGCACATAGTGAGGAGATTAGATCTATGGATTGGCGCCACAAGGCGGTCTGTCGTGACGAGGATCCGGAGCTGTTCTTCCCCGTGGGGAACAGCGGCCCGGCGCTCGCACAGATCGCTGACGCGAAGCTTGTCTGTAACCGCTGCCCGGTGACCACGGAGTGCCTCACCTGGGCTTTGGATTCTGGCCAGGATGCCGGCGTGTGGGGTGGAATGAGCGAGGACGAGCGCCGCGCGCTCAAGCGTCGCAACGCCCGCACCAAGGCTCGCAGCGGAGTCTGACCGCAACCCAGCGTTAGAGAATTTGGCTACGGCCCCGGCAAATTTTGCCGGGGCCGTAACTCTGTGCAAATGCAATTTGTATGAATTGCGTCACCGAAGTGAATTTGTGCAATAGGTCACACGTGCGACTACTGCGGCAGGCGCGCCTTACGTCCGATCGGCACTCGCAGCACCACGTCGGTGCCGCCGGTTGGCACATCGTGCATGCCCAGGGAGCCGTCGAGTTCGGCCGACACGAGTGTGCGCACGATCTGAAGCCCGAGCCGGTCGGATTTTTCCAGGCTGAAGCCGTCGGGCAGTCCGCGGCCATCGTCGTGCACGACGACGTCGAGCCAGCGTGCGGATCGCTCGGCACGAATGGTCACGCAGCCTTGCGAAGTCTTGGTGTCGAAGGCGTGCTCGATGGCGTTCTGCACCAACTCGGTGATCACCATGATCAAAGCGGTGGCGCGATCGGCGTCCAGCACCCCGAGCTCGCCGACGCGGTTGATCCGGATCGGAGTGTCCACTGTCGCAACGTCATTCATGATCGGCAGGATCCGGTCCACCACCTCGTCGAGGTTGACCTCCTCGTCCACCGACATCGACAGCGCGTCGTGCACCAGGGCGATGGACGACACCCGTCGCACCGATTCGATCAACGCTTCGCGGCCCTCGGCGTTGTTGGTGCGCCGGGCCTGAAGGCGCAGCAGCGCCGCGACGGTCTGCAGGTTGTTCTTGACCCGGTGGTGGATCTCGCGGATGGTCGCATCCTTGGATAGCAGCGCACGGTCTCGGCGTTTGACCTCGGTGACGTCACGGATCAGCACCGCGGCGCCAACGGCCTTGCCGTGCACCACCAATGGCAGGGTGCGCAGCAGCACGGCCGCGCCGCCGGCGTCGACCTCCATGCGCATGCTCGATCCGCCGGCCAGTGAATCGCGAACGTGGTTGGCCAGTTCCTGAGCCTCGAACGGATCCGAGATCAGCGGGCGGGTCACGGCAACCAGGTTGTGACCCTCCAGCTCCGACGGCAGCCCCATCCGGTGATAGGCCGAAATGGCGTTGGGACTGGCGAACACGACGCCACCGGACTCGTCGAGACGGATGAAGCCGTCGCCGACGCGCGGGCTCGAGCGTGACATCGCGAGGTCACCGACGTTGGGAAAGGTGCCTTCGGACAGCATCAGCAACAGGTCGCCTGCGCAGTCGAGGTAGGCGCTTTCCAGCGGGCTTGCCTTCCTGGCGGCCAGCGCTGTCTGGTGCGTCAGCACGGCCACGGCTTCGTTGTTGTATCGCACAGGAACAGCCTCCACGTTGAGGCCCTGTGAATCCTGTTGTCCCGCTGGGCTTTGCCTGCCAATCGTGCCCGACTTGAACGCCTCGGTCACCAGCGGCATCTCGCCGGGTTCGGCGACCGTGCCGACGGCGTCGGCCAACAAAACCGTGGGCGCGGTGTTCGGCCGAACCTGCGCCACGCACACCAGCACGCCGTCGTCGCGGCGTACCCACATCAGAAAGTCCGCGAACGACAGGTCGGCCAGCAGCTGCCATTCACCCACCACAGCGTGCAGATGGTCGACGGCGTTGCCCGGCAGGACGGTGTGCTCGGCGAGCAGATCACCGAGGGTGGACATCGGGCACTACTTTCGAGTGGGCCTCAAGAGGGGCCGTCAGGAGATCACTGCGATGAGATCGCCGGCTTGGATGACGTCGCCAACGGACACGCTCACCTTGCTGACAGTCCCCGCCACCTCGGCGAGCACCGGGATCTCCATCTTCATGGACTCCAGCAGCACCAGGGTGTCGCCCTCGCCGATCTGATCGCCCTCGTTGACCACGACCTCGAGCACACTGGCGACGATCTCGGCGCGAACATCCTCGGCCATCTTCACCCCTTCCTGCTGCTGCATGCGGCTCTATCGAACCACAACGACGCGTGGCCGGTGCTGTCGCCGGGCCATGCGACAATGGACGCAAGTACAACAACACGGAGGAATCATCATGGCCAAGCGTGGCCGCAAGAAGCGCGACCGCAAACACTCAAAGGCCAACCACGGAAAGCGGCCAAACGCCGGTTCGAAGTCGGTGCGCTAACCGCGACGGATGATGGTGGTGCGGCTGATCTCGATCCGCAGCCGCTCGCGCAGCCGATCAGGCGCCTTGTCACCGCTGCACTTCTTGGCGATCAGATTCTTGACCCGCTCCTCGACGCCGTAGTGGCGCAGGCAGGCCGGGCATTCCTCGAGGTGATGCTTGAGCTTGTCGCGCGTCTCAGCCGTGCATTCACCGTCGAGCAGCGTCCACACCTCCGCGATCACCGCGGCACACTCGGGATGCTCTGGGTCGACGGGTCCAACGGGTGGGACCCAGCGCTCGTCATCACTCATGAGGACACCTCCTCGGGCGTGTCGAGCTGTTCACCGCGAAGGAACCCGCGGTCGCGAGCGACATCGGCCAACAGCGTGCGCAACTGGCGTCGGCCCCGGTGCAACCGGGACATGACCGTCCCAATCGGCGTATCCATGATCTCGGCGATCTCCTTGTAGGGGAAGCCTTCTACGTCGGCGTAGTACACCGCCATCCGGAAATCCTCTGGCAGTGCTTGCAGGGCTTCCTTGATCTCGCTGTCCGGAAGCGACTCGAGCGCCTCGACCTCCGCCGAGCGCAAGCCGGTCGAGGAGTGCTCGGCGTTGGCGGCCAGCTGCCAGTCGGTGATCTCCTCGGTCGGATACTCCGACGGCTGCCGCTGCTTCTTGCGGTAGCTGTTGATGTAGGTGTTCGTCAGGATCCGGTACAGCCAGGCCTTGAGATTGGTTCCCTCGCGGAACGAGCGGAAGCCGGCGTAGGCCTTCACCATGGTTTCCTGCAGCAAGTCCTCGGCGTCGGCTGGATTGCGCGTCATGCGCAGCGCGCCGCCGTAGAGTTGGTCGAGCAGTGGAATCGCGTCGCGCTCGAAGCGCGCCGTCAGCTCGGCGTCGCTCTCGGTCGCCCTGTCGGGAGCCGACGTCTCTGGCGCCGTATCAGGCGCCGACCCGTCGCTGTCGGTCATCGTGGGGAACACCGTCCCTTCTGTAGCGGCGCCTCCAAACAGACCCGATATGTCCACCGGACGGTCCAGGCAAATGGCAGGCACCAAAGACCCCTTCCTTCGATCCTAGAGGTTGTAACCGACAAGGCCCCTTTCGCGGGCCGACTGCATCGAACAACAGCACAGATGGGGGCTGTTGTTCCCGCATTAGTCTGTGCCGGTGGCGCGTGCAGCAACCCCTGCGATCGCAGCCCTGTTGGCTGCCGAGGTTCCGCACGAAGTGCTGCAGTACAAGCACGACCCCCGTGCCGAGTCGTACGGCGACGAGGCCGTCGAAGAGCTGGCGCAGGTCGAGGGCGTCGATCCACAGCAGGTGTTCAAGACGCTCGTCGTCGCCCTGCCGAAGGGTCTGGCCGTCGCCGTCATCCCCGTGCCATCGAAGCTGTCGCTGAAGGCGGCCGCTGCGGCGCTCGGCGCGCCCAAGGCGGCGATGGCCGACCGGGCCGCCGCGGAACGCTCGACCGGCTACGTCATCGGCGGCATTTCGCCGTTCGGACAGCGCAAGCCGCTGCCCACGGTCGTCGACGCTTCGGCGCTGCACTGGGACCGCGTGCTGTGCAGCGCCGGCAAGCGCGGCTGGGACGTCGCGGTGCACCCTCAGGACCTGATCAGGCTGACCAACGCGGTCACCGCCGACATCCGCGCCTGAACATTCGCCGAACGTGGGTTACCGTCACGCTCGACGGCACGAAGGCGTGACAAAAGTCCACACTCGCCGCTGTAGTCGGGCGGCATAGGGTGACCCCATGTCGCTTTCTCAGAAGACCATGTTCATCTCCGGCGCGAGCCGAGGTATCGGGCTGGCGATCGCCAAGCGTGCGGCCGCCGACGGCGCCAACATCGCACTGATCGCCAAGACCGCGGAGCCGCATCCCAAGCTTCCTGGCACGGTGTACACCGCGGCCAAGGAGCTCGAGGAGGCCGGCGGCCAGGCGCTCCCGATCGTCGGCGACATCCGCGACGAGCAATCGGTCGCATCGGCGGTGGCCCAGACGGTCGAGCAGTTCGGCGGCATCGACATCTGTGTGAACAACGCATCGGCGATCAATCTCGGCTCGATCAAAGAGGTTCCGCTCAAGCGCTTCGATCTGATGAACGGCATCCAGGTGCGCGGAACCTACACGGTGTCGCAGGCGTGCATCCCCCACATGATCGGCCGGGACAACCCGCACATCTTGACGCTGTCGCCACCGATTCGGTTGGAGTCCAAGTGGCTCAAGCCGACTGCATACATGATGGCGAAGTTTGGAATGACGTTGTGCGCCTTGGCGATAGCCGAGGAGCTGCGCGAGGACGGCGTCGCGTCCAACACGCTGTGGCCGCGCACGCTGGTGGCCACCGCAGCGGTACAGAACCTGCTCGGCGGCGACGAGGCGATGGGGCGTGCGCGCAAACCCGAGGTGTATGCCGACGCGGCCTACGCCATCCTGAACAAGCCTGCCCGCGAATACACCGGCAAGAGCCTGCTCTGCGAGGACGTGCTGCTGGAGTCGGGTGTCTCGGACCTGTCCGTCTACGACTGCGTTCCAGGCTCCGAGCTCGGCGTCGACCTGTGGGTCGATACGCCCAATCCGCCCGGCTATCAAGGGCCGTGAGGCTAGGCCACACAGACATCTACGCCGACGAGTGTGGCCGGCCATAACAGCGCCGTCACGAGAAACGCAACCAGCTCCGACCCCGCGGGTAGACGAGTCTGCAACTGCGTCTCGATCAGCTGCACTTGTTCGACTTGAAAGAACGCGAACACCAGCCCGACGAGGATGTAGGGGATCGACAACCACATCGCCAACTCGATCATCGCCTCGACGCTTACCCGGCGGCTCAACCATCGGCGGAGCATCGCTGTCACACCAGCGCTCGCTGAGTGCGAACGCGACGGCGCACGTCGGCCAGCAGAATGTAGCTGCTTCCCTGGCGGATGAAGACCGGCAGGAACCGGTTGACGAAAGCGACCAGCAGGAACAGTCGTTCGAACTGGCGCTGGCGGAATTCGTTCCAGCACAAGCCCATTGCGTCGCGAAACACCGGAGCCAGAAAGCCGACGGTGAGGAATCTCAGCAGCGGCCGGAACGGCAACGCGAGGACCGGGTTGACCATCCGAAGATCCAGCAGATCATTCAGATAGCGACGGACCTCGTCGCTGATAGTGACGCGCTGACACGCCTGGGCCCAGTAGTCGTCGAAACCGGCGCGGGTGGGCGGCCATTGGTCCTCGGTGACTTGCAGCGTGGTGCCCAACGACCACGCCGATCGGTAGAACTGCTCGGACTGATCGGGGGTCATCTCGCCGCGCAGCAGCTGGTACGTGTCCTCCAGCCCGACGAAAAGGCATGCCGCAACCCACATCTGGAGTTCTTTGTCGAATGCGTTGTAACGCACGGGGCTGTCGGCAGTGGACTTGACGTGGCGATGGGAGCCGTTGACGGCTTCCCTGAACGCGGCGCGGTCCTCGGCGCGTCCGAGGACCGCCACAGCCAGGTATTGAAACGTCGTCCGTGCCCGTTTCCACGGATGCTTGAGCAGATTGCCGGAATCGACCTTGCTCTCGACGACGCCGTAGCCCACCTGCGGCCACGACAACTGCATGACCACATTGGCCGCGCCGGCCGCGAAGGCCCAGAAGTCCATGGCCTCAGCCGCGGTGACGTCGGCCTCCGGATCCCATCGAGCGGTGCGACGGCGAATGGCGATGCGGCCCTCGGCGAGCGTCACGCCGTGCACACCGTCGAAACCAACAACACCGGCCACCACACGATGGCGCCGATGTCCCAGTTGTGGGCGAGCGACCAAAACAACCCGATGACCAGGTAAGGCGCTGCGAGCATGGCGGCCGTACCGATCCACTCGGCGATCGTCATTTCAAAGCTCAAGACGCTTCTGAGTCCGCTGAGCATGCCATTATGTTAATGGCGATTCGCGCCGCCCGGGCCTGAATTGCGTGCTCACGCTCTACAACAGCGTCGGCTCGGGTTTGGCCGGCTCGATCAGCTCAGGGCCGTTGTTGCGGATGCTATTGACCAGTCGCGACACCTCGCGAATCTCGATGCGGTCGAGGTCGCCGTGGCCACGGAGCAGTCCTTCGTCGATGGGCGCGTCGGGGTCGAGCCAGCGGTCCCAGTCGGCCTTGCTGATCGTCAGCGGCATCCGGTCGTGGATCTCGGCCAGCGGACCCGCCGCGTCGGTCGTGATGATCGTGCAGCTCAGCAACGGCGATTCTGAGGACGGCGCTCCGGCCTTTTCGCGGGGCCGCCACGTCGACCACAATCCCGCCATGAACAACGGCTCGCCGTCGGCGCCGTACATGTAGAACGGCGTCTTGGGCGCCTTCTTGCCCGACGCCAGTTCGCCGTTGGGCCGCCACTCGTACCAGCCGTCCATCGGCACCAGACACCGCTTGCTCTTCGCAGAACTGCGGAATGCGGGCGAGCTCGTCACCTTGTCCGCGCGGGCATTGATCAGCAGCGGCCCCTTCTTGGTGTCGGGCCCACCGTCGTCGGCGGTCTTCGCCCACGGCGGCACCAGCCCCCATCGCATCGACCTGACTCGCCGCGTCGACTCGTCCTCGGGTTCGGTGTGGCGCTTGACAACGGTGCTGATCGTGGTGGTCGGCGCGACGTTGTAGTTCGGCCCGGTGTTCGCGTCCTTGGCAGCGGCTGTGCTTTCGTCGATCGCCTGGATCTTCTCCGCCAACAGAGCCGGATCGGTGGTCACCGCGAATCGCCCACACATATATCCCATGGTGGCACGCCAATCGGACAGGGCAGGATAGAGATCGTGAGCAACTGGCATGCACCGTCCACGCAGATCCCCGTGCATGCCACCGTGACAGTGCCCGGCTCGAAGTCCCAAACCAACCGAGCGCTGGTGCTTGCTGCATTGGCTACTCCTCAAGGCACGTCGACGATCAGCGGGGCGCTGCGCAGCCGCGACACCGATTTGATGATCGGAGCACTGCAGACGTTGGGCGTCGGCGTCGACGGCGCGGGCAGCGAGTTGACCATCAGCGGCGCCATCTCCCCACAAGCCGGCGCCCGCATCGACTGTGGGCTCGCGGGAACCGTGCTGCGGTTCGTCCCACCGGCGGCGGCGCTCGGTACCGAGACCGTCACCTTCGACGGCGACGAACAGGCCCGTGTCCGACCCATCGCGCCGCTGCTCGATGCATTGCGCGGTCTCGGCGTGGACATCGACGGTGACGGGCTGCCGTTCGCGGTGCGTGGCGGCGGCTCCGTCGCTGGCGGAACGGTGCACATCGATGCGTCGGCGTCGTCCCAGTTCGTGTCGGGCCTGCTGTTGTCTGGGGCCGCGTTCAGCGATGGGCTGACGATCGTACACACCGGCGAGTCGCTGCCGTCGGCGCCGCACATCGCGATGACGGTGTCGATGCTGCGCGACGCGGGCGTGGACGTCGACGACAGCGAGGCCAACAGATGGCGGGTCTCCCCCGGCCCGATTGCGGCGCGGCACTGGGACATTGAGCCCGACCTGTCCAACGCCGTGCCATTTCTGGCGGCAGCGGTCGTCAGCGGCGGCATCGTCCGGATCACCGGCTGGCCACAGGTGAGCATTCAGCCCGCCGGAGACATCTTCGGCATCCTCGAGAAGCTCGGTTCGGTTGTGCACCATGGCAGTTCGTACCTGGAGGTGCAGGGCACCGCGACCTTCGGTGGCTTCGAGGTCGATCTGCACGACGTCGGCGAGCTGACGCCCGCTGTCGCGGCATTGGCGGCGTTGGCATCCGACGGTTCGGTGTCCCAGCTCAGCGGAGTCGCGCATCTACGCGGACACGAAACCGACCGCTTGGCGGCGCTGAGCGCCGAGATCAACGGCCTTGGCGGCCAATGCGATCAGACGCCCGACGGGCTCGTCATCACCGCGCGGCCGTTGCACGGCGGCGTGTGGCGGTCGTATGCCGACCATCGGATGGCGACGGCCGGCGCGATCGTCGGGCTGCGAGTACCGGGCGTCGAGGTCGAAGACATCGGCACCACGGCCAAGACGCTGCCGGAGTTCCCGCAGCTGTGGGCCGACATGCTCGAAGGCCAGACGATCGATTGAGCCCTCGCGAGTACGACGAGTCCGATGTCCGGGTCCGCCCCGGCCGGGGCTCGCGGCCGCGAACGAAGACCCGCCCCGAACACGCCGACGCGCAAGAAGCCATGGTCGTGACCGTCGACCGCGGCCGGTGGGGATGCGCGCTCGGCCGCGACCCCGACCGTGTCGTCACGGCCATGCGGGCCAGGGAACTGGGCCGCACCCCGATCGTCGTCGGCGACGACGTCGACATCGTCGGGGACATGTCGGGTCGGCCCGACACGCTTGCACGCATCGTGCGCCGCGGTGAACGGCGAACGGTGTTGCGGCGCACTGCCGATGACACCGATCCCACCGAACGCATCGTCGTCGCCAATGCCGATCAGCTGCTGATCGTCGTCGCTCTCGCCGATCCCCCGCCGCGCACGGGTTTGGTCGAACGGACGCTGATCGCCGCGTACGCCGGCGGGCTCGAACCGATTCTATGTTTGACCAAGACGGACCTGGCCCCGCCAGAACCGTTTGCGGCGCAATTCGCAGACCTGGATCTCACGATCACGATCGCGGGCCGTGACGACCCGCTCGACGCCGTAGCGCCTCTGCTGACGGACAAGGTCACGGTGCTGCTGGGGCATTCCGGGGTCGGCAAGTCGACGTTGGTGAATCGCCTTGTGCCGGATGCTGACAGGGCGATCGGCGAGGTGACCGATATCGGCCGGGGACGGCATACGTCGACGCAGTCGGTCGCGCTGCCGCTGAGCTTCGGCGGGTGGGTGGTCGACACGCCGGGTATCCGCTCGTTCGGCCTGGCCCACATAGAGCCCGACGACGTGATGCAGGCGTTCTCCGATTTGGCCGAGGCGATCAAGGACTGCCCGCGCGGCTGCGGGCACATGGGTCCGCCCGCAGACCCGGAGTGCGCACTGGACACGCTGACCGGGCCTGCCGCGGGCCGCGTGGCGGCGGCACGGCGACTACTGGCGGCGCTGTCGGAGGCACGCTACTGACGACGAAGCCCTCCCCATTTCGGGGAGGGCCTCTTCAGTCCGCTGATCAGCGGTGGTATCCGGGGTCCAGGTTCTGGATGTGCCAGACGCCGTGGTGGCCGTGCCAGCCCGGCTGCGCCTCGGGCGCGGGCTGGGCCTTCACGCTCGGCGTGGCCATATTGCCCGAGTGGGGATCGGCCATCGTCGCCGCGTTGGCCATGCCGGCCAAGCCAAGCGCTGCGCCGCCGATGATTCCGGCCGAGACGAGCGGCAGGGCGAAGTAGCGGGCGAACTTGCGGGTGGTGTTGGTGTTCATTTCTTGAGTCCTCCTGTGTGAGTTAGCTTTTCGGCTTCTGCGCCGGTGTTCTCCGGCGATGACTTAAGAATGCCGGGATCGAGCCGCGTTGTATGTCCGGCGATCGGACAGTCGACCGGATGAATCAGCTGTCCCCCGATCGGGGGAACTAGGCTCGCGTCCGTGAGCCACGTACCGGCGCTACAGCTCAACGACGGCGCGTCCATCCCTGCGCTCGGGTTCGGCGTCTACAAGATCGATCCCGACCGGACGGTCGATGCGGTCAAGGCGGCGCTGGACGTCGGCTACCGGCACATCGACACCGCTCAGATGTACGGAAACGAACAGGCAGTTGGGCAGGCCGTTCGCGACGCGGGCATCGACCGCTCGGACGTCTTCATCACGAGCAAGCTCGACAACGGCTTCCACAAGCCCGACGATGCCCGCCGCGCCTTCGACAACACGCTTATCGCGCTGGGCTCCGACGATGTCGACTTGTTCCTGATCCACTGGCCGCTGCCGACGCGCTACGACGGGGATTTCGTCTCGACGTGGCGCACGCTCGAGGAGTTCAACAGTGACGGGCGGGCCCGCAGCATCGGGGTGTCGAACTTCGAGATCGGGCATCTGCAGCGGCTGGCTCGCGAGACGCACACCACGCCGGCGGTGAATCAGATCGAGGCGCACCCATACTTCGCCAACAACGCGGTGCGGGCCTACGGCATGGAACACGGCATCGCCACCGAGGCATGGGCGCCGATCGCGCGGGGAAAGGCGCTGGACGATCCGGTGGTGGCCCGCATCGCAGACGCGGTGGGCAGATCACCGGCCCAGGTGGTGTTGCGCTGGCACATCCAGCGTGGCGACATCGTCTTCCCCAAGTCGGTCACACCGCGTCGAATCAGAGAGAACTTCGCGCTCTTCGACTTTGAGCTAGGTGACGCCGATATCGACGCACTGTCCGCGCTGGACAGAGGTGAGGCCGGCCGCACAGGTCCCCATCCCGACCGTTTCGACAACATCGGGACCTAACTTCGGCCCGCGTGCCTGCACCGTCGCGGCCGGTGAGCGCCCGTAGAGTGCGTGCGTGACCGAACCGGCCTTCCTGGAACGTACGCGCGACGGCTACGACCGCACCGCATCGGTGTATGCCGAACGGTTCCACAACCACCTGCACGACAAGCCGCTCGACCGCGCGGTGCTGACCGGGTTCGCCGAGTTGGTCGACCGCGACGGCGTCATCGCCGACGTCGGCTGCGGTACAGGTGCGACGTCGCGCATGCTGGCAGACTTCGGTCCGAAGGTCGTCGGTATCGACTTGTCCCCCAACATGATCGCCGAGGCACGACGCCTCAACCCGGGGCTGCGCTTCCAGGTCGGGTCGATGACGGAGCTCGACTTCGACGACGGCCACTTCGATGGGGTGTGTGCATGGTATTCGGTGATTCACATACCCGATGAGCAACTGCCGCATGTCTTTTCGGAATTCCATCGCGTGCTGCGTCCCGGCGGATGGCTTTTGGTGGCATTCCAGGTGGGCGAGCAGCCCCGCGAGTTCAAGCAGGCGTTCGGCGAGGAGGTGTCGTTGACCTTCTACCGGCGCCAGCCCGATGCCGTCGCGGTGCTATTGGACGAAGCAGGCCTGAACCCGTACGCGGGTTTGGTGCGTGAACCAAACGACGACGGCTTCGAATCGACACCGCACGCGTATCTGTTCGCCCACCGAACGTGAGCTAGTGTGCGACATCTCTCTGAAATGTCGCACATAGCTTCACGTTCGACGTCAGGCTGCGTCCGCCAACCGCTTGTGCGTGCGCTTCTCGCGGCGGCGTGCCCGCACTGCGGCGATGGACGACTTGAGCCCGCGGCGCTGGGCCGGCTCGAGCTCGGCGAACATCCGCTCGCTGCGGGTTTCGGGTGCATCGTCGGCGGTGTCGCGTAGGTACCTGTCCGGCAGCGACAGTTTGGCGATGGTCCGCCACGTCTTGCCGTACTGCATCAGGAACGAGCCCGTCGTGTACGGCAGGTCGTACTTGTCGCACACCTCACGCACCCGCAACGAGATTTCGTAGAGCCGGTTGCTCGGTAGATCCGGGTACAGGTGATGCTCGATCTGGTGGCACAGGTTGCCACTCATGAAGCGAAGCGCTGGACCGTTCTCGAAGTTCGCGCTGCCCAGCATCTGCCGCAGGTACCACTCGCCCTTGGTTTCGCCAACCATGTCGGTCTTGGTGAATTTCTCTGCGCCGTCAGGGAAGTGGCCGCAGAAGATCACCGCGTTGGCCCACACGTTGCGAATGATGTTGGCCACCGCGTTGGCCTTCAGCGTCGACTTGTAGGTCGCGCCGGGCGACAGTGAGGTCACCGCCGGCCATGCGACGTAGTCCTTGATGACCTGATGCCCGGCCTTCACTCCGAACTCACGCACCCGGACCAGCGTCGCGTTGCGGTCGTCGCGGCCCTTGAAGATCTTGCCGAGCTCCAAGTGCTGAAGACCCACGCCCCACTCGAATAGGGTCGAGAGCAGGGTGTTGAAGAACAGGTTCAACAGGTTGAACGGCTTCCACTTCGTGTCGCGGGTAACGCGCAGGACGCCGTAGCCCACATCGTCATCCATGCCGAGGATGTTGGTGTACTTGTGGTGCATGAAGTTGTGGGTGAACCGCCAGTGCTTGGACGCCCCGCTCATGTCCCACTCCCACGTCGAGGAGTGAATCTCGGGATCGTTCATCCAATCCCACTGGCCGTGCATGACGTTGTGGCCGATCTCCATGTTCTCGATGATCTTGGAGACACCCAGGGTCACCGTGCCGGCCCACCATGCCGAGCGCCGCGAGCTGGCGGCCAGCATCAGGCGGCCCGCCACCTCCAGGGCGCGCTGGGCGGCAATGGTGCGACGGATATAGCGCGCGTCGCGCTCCCCGCGGGAGTCTTCGATGTCCTGTCGGATTGCGTCCAGCTCGTAAGCCAGATTTTCGATGTCGGCGTCGGTCAGATGTGTAAACGCCGGAACGTCCGTAATAGCCATGGTCAGCCTCCCCTCTCTTCTTCTACGCTACCGTAACCTACGCTTCCGTAGGTTACCAGTCAGTAAAGCTTAAACGTCCAGCACACAATCGCCAGATGCGGCCGAAATGCACGTCTGCACGCGGCTGCCCGGCTCCTTTTCGGCGCCGGTCCGCAAGTCACGGACGTGCCCCTCGAGGAGGCCGACCACACACGACTGACAGATGCCCATCCGGCACCCGAACGGCATCCGGATGCCGACCTGCTCGCCGGCGTCCATCAACGGCGTCGCGGCGTCCACCGTCAGCTTCTTGCCGCTGCGGGCGAATTCGACGGTGCCGCCTTGGCCGTGTACAGCCGCCTTGGACACCGCGAACCGCTCCAGATGCAGGCGCTCACCGATTCCCGCCGCCGACCACACCCGCTCCGCGGCGTTAAGCATGCCCTCGGGGCCGCAGGCCCACGTCTCGCGTTCCCGCCAGTCGGGCAGTTCGTCGTCGAGCCTGGCCAGATCAAGCCGCCCGTCTGTGCGGGTCGCCCGCTTCCGCAGCCGGTAACCCTCGTGCGCACGCTCCAGCTCGGCCAGCTCCGCACCGAACATAACGTCGGATTCCGTTGGGGCCGAATGCAAATGGACGATATCGGTGATTTGGTCGCGACGGGCCAGCGTGCGCAGCATCGACATCACCGGCGTGATGCCGGAGCCACCCGTGAGAAACAGCACGGAGGCCGGCGCCGGATCTGGCATCACGAAGTTGCCCTGCGGCGCGGCCAGCCTGACGATCGTGCCAGGTGCCACGCCGCCAACCAGGTGCGTCGACAGGAACCCCTCGGGCATGGCCTTGACCGTGATGGTGATGGTGCGCGAGCCCCTCAACGGACTGGACGTCAACGAGTACGACCGCCAGCGCCAGCGTCCGTCGACCTGCAGGCCGATGCCGATGTACTGGCCGGGCTGGTAGTTGAACGTGAAACCCCAGCCGGGCTTGATCACCAGGGTCGCGGAGTCGACGGTTTCGCGGCGCACCTCGACGACCCGGCCGCGCAGTTCGCGCGCCGACCACAGCGGGTTGGCGAGCTTGAGGTAGTCGTCGGGCAGTAGTGGCGTCGTGATGCGCCCGGCGATCGCGCGTAGCGCGTGCCAACCAGGCCGTTGTTTCGCCCCGGCCACCTTCGGGCGCACGGTATCGGCGACGTTGGCCGAGACCTTGATGGTGTTCTTGGCCATGGAACCTACGGTACCGTAACTTACGCTCCCGTATCCAGTCGTCAGAGCAACTCCAGCAAGAAGGGCAGCTCTTGCGGCGCATACCACGCCAGATCGTGGTCCTGAGCGTCGCCGACGATGAATTCCGCATCCTCATCGCCAAGGTCCGCGGCGTCGACGGCCTCTATCGCCTGCACCACGGCGGTCTCGGCGTCGGCGTTGTCCACATAGACGGCGATCACGTCGTCGTAGGCGATCGGCCCCGCGAGCCGCACCACCGCGTCGTCGAGATCCGGACGGGCCGTCGCATCCTCGACCTCGGCGACCACCACGGCGCGCCGCGGCGGCAGGCCTGAGGTGCCTTCACCGGCGAGCAGCCGCAGCGAGGCCAGCGCCGCGTCGCGCAGCGCCACCTCGGCGAGCTCGTCGTCGTTGCCTTCCGCGTAGGACTCTCGCAGCATCGGCGTGACGGCGAACGCGGTGCCGCTGAGGGCGCGTATCGATCGGTCGGCGACGAGTTGCTGCAACATGGCGAGGGTCGCCGGAACGTAGACGCGCACGAGGCGACACTAGCCGTAAGCCGATCGCCCAGACGCGATCTACTGCGCGGCCTCCAGTAGTTCGTCGACCGATTCGGCCAGCAGCGACGGCAGCACGTCGACGTCGCTCATCGCGTCGCGGTCGGCGTTGATGCCGAAGTAGAGCATGCCGTTGTAGGACGTGACACCGATCGCGAGGACCTGATTGCTCAGCAGCGGCGGCACCGCATATGTCTCCAGCAGCTTGGTGCCCGCGACGTACATCTGTTTCTGCGCACCGGGCACGTTGGTGATCAGCAGGTTGAACTGCCGCGCCGAGAAACTCGTCGCGACCCGAATTCCCATGGCGTGCAACGTCGGTGGCGCGAACCCCGACAGCGTGACGATGGTGCGCGCGTCGACAAGGCTGGCCGCGGTCGGATGCGATTCGGTGGTGTGTGCGATCTGCGAGAGCCGCACCACCGCGTTTCCTTCGCCGACGGGAAGGTCGACGAGGAACGGTGATACCTCGCTGATCGCCTGGCCCGGTCCGGTCGTGTCGAGGTCGGCGTCGGGATAAACCGACATCGGCGCCATCGCGCGAACGGTCGTCGAGGATGTGACCGGCTCACCGCGCGAGAGCAGCCAGTTGCGCAGCGCGCCCGCGACCACCGCCAGCACAACGTCGTTGACGTCGCAGTCGTACCGAGCCCGCACCATGCGGTAGTCGTCCAGCCGGTGGCTGGCGACGGTAAATCGCCGGTTGCGTGAGACGGTCTTGTTCAACGGGCTGTTCGGCGCGGTACCGCGGGCCACCGTGCGCGCCACGTCGACGAACCGCCGCCCGACATCGGCCAGCTGCCCGGCGTTGGTGGCCACTTCGGTCACCGCCGTGCGCACAGCTGCCATCTGATCGGCGGGACGGGTGATCCATTCACCGACGGCCCCAAGCAGGAGTCGACGGTCGCTGGGTTCACGAGCCGGGATCCAGATGTCCTCGCCGAACTCCGGCGGCTTCTGGGTGCGGTCGGCGATGACGTGTCCGATCTCCAGCGCCGTCATCCCGTTCACCAAGGCCTGATGCGATTTGGTGTAGATCGCGATGCGGTTCCGGCCAAGCCCCTCGATCAGGTACATCTCCCACAGCGGCCGCGACTTGTCCAGCGGCCGGGAACCAAGCCGTGCGATCAGTTCGTGCAACTGCGCATCGCTTCCCGGCGACGGCAGCGCAGAGCGCCGGATGTGGTAGGTGATGTCGAAGTCAGGGTCGTCGACCCACACCGGCCTGGCCAGCCCGAGCGCCACCTCGCGCACCTTCTGGCGGTAGCGCGGAATCTGCGGCAGTCGTTGTTCGACGGTGGCCAGCAGCGTTTCGTAGCTCAGCCCGTTGCGGGGTTTGCGCAAGATCGACAGCGAACCGACGTACATCGGGGTCGAGCTGTTTTCCAGGTGATAGAACGCCGCGTCCGATGCCGACAACCTGGTCACCATCGCGGCGCCACCCTCCCCTGATTTTTTGTCGCTTTCAATGAACCCCCCGCAGAGATTATCGGCCGGTTCGATATACCCGCATCACGGGTGCATGCGGTGTCTGGCGAACGTGCGATCATGAAAAGGTCTGTGACTCTCCAGCAGATGCCGTTTCCGTCCGCGCCGACCGCTGGAGAGCTCCAATGACCGCATCCCCTGTTTCGCCCGAACCGACGTCCTTCACCAGGCCGGTCGTCGACTACGAACCGGCGCCCGTTGGCGTCACGGCATGCCCGCCGCCCTCCCCGGCCGCGCTGCACCGTAGGACCCCACGGCCCATTCGGTCGGTGGCGGCGCATCCGGTGCGCGAGCCGACCCCATCGCATGAAGCGCTGGTCTTCGCCGACGCGGCGCTGCGGCGGGTGCTCGAGGTCGTCGATCGCAGACGGCCCATCGCGCAACTGCGGCCTCTGGTGACGCCCATACTCATCGACACGGTCATCGCACTGGCGCGAACGCCGCACACTGCGGCGGCCACACTTCGGCGCGTCCGGTTGCGCATGGTCAACGACGAAGCCGCAGAGGTGTTCGCGACCTACACCCGCGGACAACGTCTGCGCGCCATCGCCGCCCGCGTCGACCTGATCAACGAACGCTGGCGCATAGTCGGCCTGCAGATCGGCTGAGGCGGTTAGCGTCATCCCCGTGCAAGGAAACACCCTCAGCGTGGAACGCGTCATCAATGCCCCGGCCGCCGAGATCTTCGCGTTGATCGCCGATGCCGGAAAGCATCCGGCGTTCGACGGATCCGGGACGCTCGACCACTCGGCGCAAAATTCCCAGCCGTTGGAACTGGGCTCGAAGTTCGGCATGTCGATGCGCGGCCGGCCAGAATCCTTGTTCCTCCCCTACCGCACCACCAACACCGTCATCGAATACGAGCCCGATCGCCGCATCGCGTGGAAGACCACCATCGCGGGCGGGCTTGTCGGCGGGCGCATCTGGCGTTACGAACTCGAACCGCAAGACGGTGGCACCCTGGTGCGCGAGACATGGGACTTGTCCCAGGACCGGCAACGGCTACTACTCAAGATGAATTCCGGTCCCAAGCAGGCCGAGGACGGCATGCGCGCCACGCTGCAGCGAATCGCGGCGCTCCTGGAGCCGTGAGCTAGCGCCGCTTTGTGGCCTTGGCCGCCCGACGCGCGGCCTCGCGGCGCTCACGGCGGGTGCCGCCGCCGCTCGGCGCAGCGTGCTTGGGCGCGCCACTGGACCGCTGCACCTGGGCAGACCCGTCCTCCGACGGGCCGGTGTAGGTGAGCGGTGGCGCCTCATCGTCAATTCCCTTGGCGCGCAAGGCCGGTGCTGGCTGAGCCGGGCGCTCCTTGGTCGCGACGCCACCCTCCTGCGCCTGGGCGGCGGCCGCGGCGTCGGCGGCGAACTGGGCCAGACCGGGCGGGGCGGCGACGGGTGCGACCGCGGGCGCCGGTGCCGCCTCGACCGTGACGTTGAACAGGAACGCCACCGACTCTTCCTTCAGCCCTTCGAGCATGCCGACGAACATGTCGTAGCCCTCGCGCTGGTATTCGACGACCGGGTCGCGCTGCGCCATCTGCCGAAGACCGATGCCCTCCTTGAGGTAGTCCATCTCGTACAGATGCTCGCGCCACTTGCGGTCGAGGACATTGAGCAGCACGTTGCGCTCGAGCTGACGCATCGCGCCCTCGCCGGCGATCTCCTCGAGCTGCTTCTCACGGTCGGCGTATGCCCGCTCGGCGTCGGCGATCAATGCGTCGAGCAGCTCCTGGCGGGTCAGCTCGCCGGGCTCACCGATGGCGTCGGTGTCGATCAGGTCGTGGTAGTCGATGCCGACCGGGTACAGCTGCTTGAGCGCTGTCCATAGCGCGTTGAAATCCCAGTCCTCCGAATAGCCTTCGGCGGTGGCGCCATCGACGTATGCGGTGACGACGTCGACAAGCATCCGGTGCGCCTGCTCGGCAAGGTCTTCGCCCTCCAGAATGCGGCGGCGCTCGGCGTAGATGACCTTGCGCTGCTGGTTCATCACCTCGTCGTACTTGAGGACGTACTTGCGGGCCTCGAAGTTCTGCTGCTCGACCTGGGTCTGCGCGCTCTTGATCGCGCGGCTGACCATCTTCGCCTCGATCGGCACGTCGTCGGGCAGATTGAGCCGATTGAGCATCGCTTCCAGCGTCGCGCCGTTGAACCGGCGCATCAGCTCGTCACCGAGAGACAGGTAGAACCGCGACTCGCCGGGGTCGCCCTGGCGGCCCGAGCGGCCGCGCAGCTGGTTGTCGATGCGCCGCGACTCATGGCGTTCGGTGCCCAGCACGTACAGGCCGCCCGCCGCGATGACGTCGTCGGCCTCCTCCGCCGCCTCGGCCTTGACCTGCGGAACCACCTTGTGCCAGGCGGCCTCGTACTCGTCGGGCGTCTCGACCGGGTCGAGGCCCTGGTCGCGCAGCCGCTTGTCCGCGAGGAAGTCGACGTTGCCGCCGAGCACGATGTCGGTACCGCGGCCGGCCATGTTGGTGGCGACCGTGATCGCGCCGAGGCGTCCGGCCTCGGCGATGATGCCCGCCTCCTGCTCGTGGTACTTCGCGTTCAGCACGTTGTGCGGGATGCGGCGCTTGGTGAACTGGCGCGACAGGTACTCGGAGCGCTCCACGCTGGTGGTGCCGATCAGCACCGGCTGGCCCTTCTCGTAGCGCTCGCTGACGTCGTCGACCACCGCGATGTACTTGGCCTCTTCGGTCTTGTAGATGAGGTCGGATTGATCGGCGCGGACCATCGGCTTGTTGGTCGGGATGCTGACCACACCAAGGCCGTAGATCTCGTGCAGCTCGGCCGCCTCGGTCTGGGCGGTGCCCGTCATGCCGGACAGCTTGTCGTAGAGCCGGAAGTAGTTCTGCAGCGTGATCGTGGCCAGCGTCTGGTTCTCGGCCTTGATCTCGACGTGCTCCTTCGCCTCGATGGCCTGGTGCATGCCCTCGTTGTAGCGGCGGCCGATCAGCACGCGGCCCGTGAACTCGTCGACGATCAGCACCTCACCGTCGCGGACGATGTAGTCCTTGTCGCGCTGGAACAGCTCCTTGGCCTTCAGCGCGTTGTTGAGGTAGCTGACCAGCGGTGAGTTGGCGGCCTCGTAGAGGTTGTCGATGCCGAGCTGGTCCTCGACGAACTCGACGCCGAGCTCGTGCACGCCGACCTGGCGCTTGCGCAGGTCGACCTCGTAGTGGGTGTCCTTTTCCATCAGCGGGGCCAGGCGGGCGAACTCGGTGTACCAGTTCGACGCGCCATCAGCAGGGCCGGAGATGATCAGCGGCGTGCGGGCCTCGTCGATGAGGATGGAGTCGACCTCGTCGACGATGCCGAAGTTGTGGCCGCGCTGGACCAAGTCGTCGAGGGAATGCGCCATGTTGTCGCGCAGGTAGTCGAACCCGAATTCGTTGTTGGTGCCGTAGGTGATGTCGGCGGCATACGCCGCCCGCCGCTGGTCCGGCGTCATCTGCGCCAGGATGACGCCGACGTCGAGGCCGAGGAAGCGGTGCACGCGGCCCATCCATTCGGCGTCGCGCTTGGCCAGGTAGTCGTTGACCGTGACGACGTGCACACCCTTGCCGCTCAACGCGTTGAGGTAGGCGGGCAGCACCGCCGTCAGCGTCTTACCCTCACCGGTCTTCATCTCCGCGACGTTGCCGAAGTGCAGCGCCGCCCCGCCCATCACCTGGACGTCGAAGTGCCGCTGGTCGAGCACCCGCCAGGCCGCCTCGCGGGCGACGGCGAACGCTTCGGGCAACAAGTCGTCGAGGTCGGCGCCGTCCTCGACCCGCTTCTTGAACTCCTCGGTCTTGGCCCGCAGCTCGGCGTCGGAGAGCTTCTCGACGTCGTCGGACAGGGTGTTGACATAGTCAGCCACCCCCTTGAGGCGCTTGACCATGCGGCCTTCACCGAGACGGAGCAACTTCGACAGCACGCTTTTCCCCTATGGGTTGGATTCTTGAGCTCCATCCCATGTTAGGTGACTTACCGGTACCCCCGGCCCAACGGCGTCAGGCCAGGCGAATCAATCCGTAGTCGTACGCATGGCGGCGATACACCACGCAGGGCTTGTCGGTCTCCTTGTCGTGGAACAGGAAGAAGTCGTGGCCGACGAGCTCCATCTGCGAAAGCGCGTCGTCGACGGTCATCGGCGTGGCCGGATGCTCCTTGGTGCGCACGACGCGGCCAGGCTCATGCTCGTCGACCGCAACGCCGTTCACCTGGCTGTCGTCGGCCCGCGCCTGCGGCGGCTCGAATGCCTCGGGGGCGATAGCTGTGGCCTCGGCGAGCGAGACGGGCGTCTTATCGCCGTAGTGGATCTTGCGCCGGTCCTTGTGGCGCCGCAGCCGGCTCTCGAGTTTGCACACCGCCGACTCCAGGGCGGCGTAGAAGCTGTCCGCGCAGGCCTCGCCGCGCACCACCGGGCCGCGACCACGCGCGGTGATCTCTACGTGCTGACAGTTCTTCCGTTGACGCCGGTTGCGTTCGTGGTCCAGTTCGACGTCGAAGAGGTAGATGGTGCGGTCGAATCGTTCCAGGCGTGACAGTTTTTCTGAGACGTAGATGCGGAAGTGGTCGGGAATCTCGACGTTGCGGCCCTTGACGACGACCTCTGCGTTCGGCGCGGGTTCGGGCGTCTCGTCCTCGACCACCATCGTGCGGTCTGTGTCCACGGATTGGCTTGACATGCTTGGCAACTCGTTTCTCTCGCGGAGTCGCACGCTTGGGCGTGCCCGGCTGTGTGGTGGATACGCGCCGGCGGGCCTGCATGTCGCACATGTCGCACCGCCCGCCGGTGCAAGGTGTCGACTACTCACCTCCTACCGCTTGTGGCGATGCCGGCGCTTCTGGCTGAGCGCCGCCGTGAGTGATTCACGGGTGGTTGGTGCCGACGGTAGTCCGTGTTCACCCAGTCGTGCCAGTAAATTCGCGGACCCGTTTTGAGTTCTTCACATTGGGTTGATCTGACAGAAATTGCCTAAACCGTCACGCGTTTGCGATCGCAAGCACCGCGACCACGCGAGCACCCGCGGCACCGAGGACTTTGACTGATTCGCTGGCAGTGGCACCCGTGGTGACGATGTCGTCGACGAGCAGGACGTCGCCGGTTACGGGCCTGGTGAGCCTGACCCGGCCCGTGATGTTGCGCTGACGCTCCGCGCCGGACAGGCCGACGGAGTCGCGGGTGAACGTCTTCACCCCCAGCGCCTTGGTGACCGTGACGCCTTCGGCGGCGGCGGCCAGGGCGATGCGGGTGACAGGGTCGCCGCCGCGCCGCCGCGCGGCAGATCGGCGGGTCGGTGCCGGCACGAGGGTCAGCGGCGTGTCGAGCAGGCCCCACGTGAGCAACCGCTCAAGTCCTGCACTCACGGCTGTAGCGAGCGGTGCGATCAGGTCGGCGCGGCCGTGCTCCTTGACGGCAACGATGGCGTCGCGGCGGGCCCCGGCGTACCGGCCGAGCGACAGCACCGGTACGCCGGGATCGATGCGTGGGGTGACGAGGCGCGGCTCGTCGGGTTTGACCGACAGCTCTTTGGCGCAGGCCTCACACCATCGGGTCGACGGCGCGCCGCATCCGCCGCACTCCAGTGGCAGGACAAGGTCGAGCACATTGGCAGTGTCGCTGTGGGGTGTGACAGCCGACGTGACTCGGCGTCACGCCGTGGCCAGCGGGGCCCGCCGGCCAACCCCTTTCTCCAAGTCGCTGACGCCCTTGCGGGCCTGAAGCGACCAGGCGATCTGGAATACTCCGAGGGCCACCAGCCATGCCCCAGCCACGACGGCGAGCACGACGATGGAATCGAACGGCCACGCCAACACCACCAGGCCGGCGATGACGCTGGTGATCCCCAGGAATATGTGCCAGCCCCGGCCAGGCAACGCCGGGTAGCTGATCGCCAACGCGGTCTCGGCGACCCCCTGGAACATGAAGCCGACGCCGACCCAGATGGCCAGCAAGAGGATCGCGTAGCCCTGCCCGAGGTGGCGGAATGCCAAGACGCCCAGCACAAGTGACAGCCCCCCGCTGACGAATAGCAATAGCCGTTCGCCACCGGACACATCGAGGCTGAACGCGAATATCACTTGGGCGATACCCGACAACAACAGGTAGGCGCCGAATAGGGCGCCCGCGACGCTGATCGATATTCCGGGCCACACGAGAATCACAATGCCAAGAAGGAGCGAGACCACGCCCATGCCCAGCATTGATTTCCATAGGTGGTGAAACAGCGTCGGACGTTGGTTGGTAGTCATGCGGATCAGCTCTTTCCAGCTAGTTGTTCGGCCTCGCCACGAGCCAGTTCGGCGCGTACGACCGCCCATTCGGCGGCATCCAGGCAATAACCCGCGAGGTTGACCGCCGCGACGGCATCGTCCTCGGCCGCCTCGGCGTCGCGCTCGGCGTTCTTTTCCTTGACTTCGGTTTGCCACTTCTCGAAGTCGGATCGCATTTCGGCGATCTGCTTGTCGATCGAACCCCTGATGTCCGACCACCAGCTGCGCACTGCGCCGACCGCCTCGGTCGTGGCCTTGTCGAACTCGGTGGCTTCTCGTTCGATAGCTGCCTCGAGTTCGCGGCGACGGGCTTGCAGCGCAGCTTCGTTGCTTGCCACCACCGCCGCGGCCGAGTCCTCAACCTTTTTCACGCGATCAGCCAGATCCAGCAGAGAATCAGATAATTTCATTGTTTCGCCCCTCCTTTTAGAGACTTTGCGGACACCCCAACTCTTCGCCGATGCGGCGGTTTGTCATAGGGCATAAAGTCACGACCGCAAGAGAACCACTACGCGAAATACATAGGGCGCCAAATAATTTCGAGTACAAGTCTGGAAAATCCTCACAATTGAGGACTCGTCACTTATTCACGGGTCGCCGGTCACCATAAACGAATTCGATAATTTCGATAGCAATAAGATTGCCCGCGACACATGATGACCTAGGACTCTACTGGCCGAGTCCAGATGCCGAAATCATGGCGGATACTCGGGCATTGTTGGGGGCGAATATGGCTGCAGGTCTTGACGATTCAATGACACAGGCGCATGCGTCGAAGGGGGTCCGACAGATCGCCCAAGGGCTGGGCGCGCTCGACGCCGAGGTATTCGAGGCGATTGCCGATTCGCCAAGTCCGCTGCTTGACAAGACAATGCCGGCGCTCTCGCGCGCCGCGGATCACTCCAAGCTGTGGCTCGCGATCGCTGCGGCCATGGCGAAGTGGGGTGACCGGTCCAGTCGGCACGCCGCGGGCCGGGGGGTGGGCACCCTCGCGGTGACAAGCCTCGTCACCAATCAGGTGGCTAAGCGCGTATGGCGGCGCAAGCGTCCCGTATACGCGCGCGTCCCGTTCTTGCGGCGCCTGCACCGATATCCGGTGTCGCATTCGATGCCATCCGGTCACTCGGCAAGCGCTGCGGCGTTCGCAGTCGGCGTCGGTCTGGAAAGCCCGATGCTCGGGCTGGTCATGGCGCTCCTTGCCGGCCTGGTCGGATTGTCCCGAGTGGCGACGGGCGCCCACTACCCCGGCGATGTCTTGGCGGGCTTCGGCATCGGCGCGGCGATCGGTGTGGCGGGTGGGCGGTTGGTCCCACCGGTCGTGGAGCACCACCTTCCAGCCGCAGAACCGCTGCACCTCGACACGGAACCCCGCCCCGACGGCGAGGGCGTGGTCCTGGTCGTCAATCCCGCGTCGGGCAGCGGGACGGGCGCCCGCGTCCTCGACGAGGTACGCCGGGCGCTGCCGCGGGCCGAGATCGTCGAATTGAGCCGGAATGACGACGTCGAGAACGTCCTGCGGGCGGCCGCTGAGCGAGCCGACGTGCTCGGCATCGCCGGCGGCGACGGAACCGTGGCGTGCGCAGCGGGCGTGGCGGTACAGGCCGGCCGCGCCCTCGCCGTCTTCCCCGCCGGCACCTTCAACCACTTCGCCAAGGACATCGGCTGCGACCGGGTGGCCAAGACCGTTCGGGCGATCAAAATGGGCTCTGTCTCAGACGTCGACCTCGTCTACTTCAACGGCGACAAGGCCGTCGTCAACACGGCAAGCGTCGGCGCGTATCCAGAATTCGTGCGGCGGCGAGAACGCATCGAGCACAAGGTCGGCAAGCCGGCAGCCGCGGCCTATGCGATGCTTCGTACCTTGCGCCGGGACCAGCCGGTCCGCATCCGTTACGACAACATGACGATGCAGACATCGCTGCTGTTTCTCGGCAACTCGACGTACGTGCCGTCGGGTTTTGCGCCGGTGCAGCGCAACAGGATGGACAGTGGGCTGATCGATGTGCGCATCCTGGAGGTCGGCCGGCCGCTGAGCCGTCTGCGCATCATGACGGCCCTGGTCTTGGGACGCCTGCCACGCAGCCGCCTCTATCACGAGCATCAGGTGCCCGAGTTCAGCTTCAGTGCCGTCGACCGACCCGTCTCCGTCGCACTGGACGGCGAGGTCGACGGCCATCACACTCATGCGACGTTCACCGCCCGCTACCGGGCCCTGCGGGTGTACACCCAGAAGACGCGGCGCTGAGCACCGGTGGTGTCCGCTAGTACTGTGCGCCTTCGAGTTTGGTCAGTTCCCAGTCGAGTACACCACTCACATAACGTATTCGCTTCTTGGCCTCGTCGACCACGTCCGGCATGAGGCCCAACTGGCTGACGATCTCGTCGGCTACGTGGCGAGAGTGGTCGGAAAAGCCGTGCGCACCACAACTGCAGGCGATGCCGGAACCGCCGTCGATTTCGCGATGGTCGCCGACGATCCGCCCGATACGCTCGGCAAGTTTCTGCTGGACGTGCTCCCGTGCGCCCGTCATGTGAATCCCTTCGTTACGCGGTCAGCCCAAGACGATCGAATCGCCTTGGACGGTGACGTTCTTGGCCGCGAGCGGCTTTTGCGCAGGGCCCTTGGCGACCGTGCCGTCGAGGTTGTACTGGCTGCCGTGGCACGGGCAGTCGATCGTCCCGTCGGCCACCTTGTTGACCGTGCAGCCCGCATGCGTGCAGATCGCGGAGAAGCCCTTGAAGACGCCTGCCGACGGCTGCGTCACGACAGTTTCGCCGACGATCACTCCCGATCCGACAGGCACCTCGGACGTCTTGGCGATGACGTTGGCAGCTGGCGCCGCCGGTCCGCCTGTCGCCGGCGCGGTAGCGGATGCCGTACTCGATTCGCCCGTCGCCTCGGGCTTCTTGCCGTACGTCGAACACGCCGCGACCACGGTGGCGACCAAACCCAGCCCAGCGCCCAGCAGCACCTTCTGGCGGGGAATGCGCAGATCCTGAATGCCCATCGAAATCCCTTCCTCTAAAACGTAATTCCGTTGGTCTGGAAGAACCACAGCGCCGAGGTCAGCCAGATATACACCAGCCCGAAGAAAACCAAGCCCCCGACGACCGGAATCACCCATCCCCGAAGACCTTTGCGCGTCAACAGCACCATCTTTGTCACGAACGCGCCGTAGAAGAAGCAGCCGAACAGCGAGTGGAACAACACCCGGTTGTCGTACGACTCGAAGCCGAGCGCGTACAGGCAGTGCACTGCGACGGGCACACTGACGAGCACGGCAAGCCGCCCCGACCACACGTGCGCGGTGCCGATCCACGACGGTGCCTTTCCGCCGGGGATCAGCCGGTACATCGCGAACGCCGATGCGAGCTGGAACAGCGCCAGCACGATGGCCAGTGTCGCGAGCCAGGACTTCGCCGCGAGTCCACTGGAGAACCCCGCGATGTTGATGGAAAAGTATTGTGGCTCATGTACTTTGCCGAACACGCCGAGCCCGACCGCCACGAGTGCGCCGACCAGGACAGCGACCAGTACGGCCACGCCACTCGAGGACCTCGTCGGCGTTGCCGTCGTCGGCGCGTCAGTGTCAGACATCGCTATCCCCCTCCACGCGATTCGCGACGACCGTGCGGCCGTCGATCACCGAGGTGCGGTCAAGGGACAACCCAGGCGCCGGTGTGGTGGTGCCGTCGGGTTGCCGTTGCACGCCGGTCACACCGCCGTTCTGGTCGATGATCCAGCTGCTGCGAACGCCGGCTTGGTCGTAGACATACAGCCCGGCCGGCGGCTGCGCCGCCGAAGCGCTGAAGTTCCATTGCTTTTCGCCGAGCCACAACGTCCCGACGACCGCGCTGCCCTGCAGCCGCCCATCGAGCCGGCCCGACTTGTCCTTGCTTGCAAGGCTGACCGCGCCGTTCGTCGCGTTGCCCCGCAGCCACGATTCGATCGTGTTGCCGTCGCACGCGTAGGCGATCGCCTTCTCACCGTCGACGGCGATCTCTAACGTGATCGTGCCGTTGGCCGTCGGAATCTTGCCGACATAGTCGGCCTTGGCTGGAAACGCGGACGGGGGCGGCGTACTCGGCGCGGGCGGCGCAGGTGCCGCAGTGGCCGGCGCGGTCGTGGTCGACTGCGCGGTGGAATATTCCGGCGGCGGCTTCTCCGGCTCCTTGGAGATGTTCACGAGCAAGATGCCGGCTCCGAGCGCCGCGACGGCGGCAAGAGTGACGTACGGACCGCGGATCTTCATAATCCCCTCCTGGCTGTTGAGCAAACACCGTCAGGCGATGTTTGTCTGCACAACGGGCGATGCCGGGAGTTGGTTCAGTACGCGTTCACCGACGGGTTTCCTCACCCGGGCAATACGGGCACCGCGCCGGCGACCATCAACGCCCGCACCTCGGCCCACGCCGGATCGTTCTCCGCCGCCGAACCCGACAGCTGCAGCACGCCGCGCTGGTCGGCGACGTACACCGTCGACGGGTTCGCCGCGACCGTCGTCACCGGCATCAGCAGATTGCGGCTCGGCCCGTCGGAGTTGACGCCGTCGAGGTTCACATACGACACCGGGTGCTGCGGGTCCATCCGGCTGACGACGATGTCGTCGCCGGTACGCCAGGACAACGACACCGCCGTATTGCCAAGGCCGAAGCCGAGACGTCGCGGGTAGGTCAACACATAGCCGCCGCCGGGGGTCTGCTCGACATTGGCCAGGATCACGCGTCCCTCGATCACCATCGCCGCACGCGTGCCGTCCCGTGAGAGTTGCAGTTCTGCGATCACTCCCGGGAACCGCATCGAGACCGCCGCCGAGTCGACGGGGATACGGGCCGGCTGGCCCGACGCGTCCTGGATCGCCCGCACGACATTGATGCCGTCGACAACCACCCAGATCGCGTCGTCGAGCGACCAGCTCGGCCGCGACAAGGTGCGGCCTTCCATCGCCTGCGTGGCATTGCCGCCGAGCGGGCCGACCCACAGCGACGACGCCATATCCGGCGCGCCGGGCCGCAGCGTCACGATCGACGCGACCTCCTGGCCGCTGCGCGACACCGTGGCCGCGGTCTGGTTGGGCGTCTGACCGAACGATCCGGCGACGCGGGGCGCCCGCTGACCGTCCAGCGACACCAGCGAGCCGCCCACCAGCGCGTGTAAGCCGGCCGCGGCACCCTCGAAGGCGCCGGGGTCCGTGGCGGCGACGTCCGAGGTTTCCCAGCCGTCGGCGAATCGGTCGTCCAGCGCGGCGCCGTCGGCGTTGATCACGTACGGCCCGTTGAGGCCCGCTCGCGACAGCGTCCAAATGATCTGTGCTGCAAGCAATTGCCGGCTGTGGGGATCTGTCGTTGCCAGGTTCTCCAAGTCGATGCGGGCGCCACCGTAGCCGCGGCCAACGCCGGTCTTGCCGCCATCGGCGCGCGTGACCGGACCCCGCAGCTTCAACGGCGGCCCGAGCAGGTTGCGCACGGTGTTGGCCATCTCCGGACGCGGACCGATGATCAGCTTGCTGACCAATTCGGTGGCCAACTGATCCAGATCGGACACCGCGACGTAGCGCGGATCCGGGACTACCGTCTTGCCCGTCGGATCGGCGAAGTACAGCGTGTTGCGTTTGTAGGTCGACTGAAACTGTTGCCAGTCAAGGAAAACCCCGTTGGGCAGCCGGTCGATGCGCCAGCCTCCGGGCGTCTTCACCAAATCGATCGGCCCGGGGTCGGGCAGCGCACCCTCCCCCGTCTCGAACACGCCCATATCCGACAGCGACCCGAGGATGTCCGCGCGCATGTTGACCGACACCCGGTCGGGCCCGCGGGTTTCGACGAACACCACGTTGTCGATCAGCAAGGCGCTACCGGCGTCATCCCAACCGCGCGAAGCGGATTCGGTGAGGAACTGCCGTGCGGCCAGGTGCCGATTGGCGGGATCGGCTGTGGCCTTGAGGAATTCGCGCAGCAGCACGTCGGGATCCATGCCCGGGGTCGGTTTCGGCAGACTCGGCGGCGCGGGCCGGTCGACGGTGCCGATCGCCTGTGGCGCCGACGAGCTGGGCACGCCGGCACACCCCGCGAGAGCGAACACCAGCAGCCAGAGGGCCACCAGAAGCCGTTTCACACGGTCTCCTCGGCCGGTTCGCGTTCGCGGGCCGGACGGCGCGGAGGGCGTTCGCGCCCAACGGGTTGCCCGGTGGGTTTGAGGGGAAGGGGGCTCGTCGTCACCTTGTGCCCGCGCACCAAAGGAAGCGTCAGCCGGAAGCAGGCCCCCTTGCCGGGTTCGCCCCACGCCTCCAGCCGGCCCTGGTGCAGCCGCGCGTCTTCGATGCTGATCGCCAACCCGAGCCCGGTGCCGCCGGAGCGCCGCACCCGCGACGGGTCCGAACGCCAGAACCGGGAGAACACCAGCTTCTCCTCGCCGGGACGCAACCCGACACCGTAGTCGCGGACGGTTACTGCGACGGTGTCTTCGTCGGCGGCCATCCGGATTCGCACAGGTTTGTGCTCGGCGTGGTCGATCGCGTTGGCGATCAGGTTGCGCAGAATGCGTTCCACCCGCCGCGGATCGACCTCGGCGATGACCCCCTCAACTGGCATGTCGACGATCAGCTCCACGCTGGCATCGCCCGCGAGGTGCCCGACGTTGTCCAGCGCGCTCTGCACCGTCGACCGCAGATCGACCGACTCCACCGAGAGCTCGGCGACGCCGGCGTCGTGGCGCGAAATTTCCAGCAGATCGTTGAGCAGCGTCTCGAACCGGTCGAGCTCGCTGACCATCAGCTCGGTCGACCGTCGCAGCGCCGGGTCGAGATCGTCGCTGTGGTCGTAGATCAAGTCGGCGGCCATCCGCACGGTGGTCAGCGGCGTGCGTAGTTCGTGGCTGACGTCGGAGGTGAACCGGCGCTGCAGGTTGCCGAACTCCTCCAGCTGGGTGATCTGACGCTGCAGGCTTTCGGCCATGTCGTTGAACGACACCGCCAGCCGCGCCATGTCGTCCTCACCGCGCACCGGCATCCGTTCGGACAGGTGTCCTTCGGCGAACCGCTCGGCGATCCGCGAGGCCGACCGCACGGGCAGCACGATTTGGCGGGCCACCAACAGCGCGATCGCCGCGAGCAGACCCAGCAGCACCACACCGCCGGTGGCCATGGTGCCGCGCACCAGCGCGATGGTGGATTCCTCGTTGTTCAACGGAAAGATCAGGTACAGCTCGAGATTCGTCACCGGCGACGACGTCGGACTGCCGATGATCAGCGCCGGCCCGGAGAAACCATCGGTGTGCACGGTGGCGTATTGGTAACTGACCTGGCCTGCCTTGACGAAGTCGCGCAACGCCTTGGGCACCTGCTGCACAGGGCCCGCCGCGGTCGCGGCGCGCGGCCCGTCGCCCGGGACGACCAACACCGCGTCGAACGCGCCCGCGAGCCCTGCGCCGGAGTCGGCCTTACGGTCGATCAGGGTGTTGCGGGCCAATTGCAGGCTGCTGTCGAGCGATCGGGTTTCCTCACCGCCGACGATGCCGGACACGGTGTTGCGGGCGCGGTCGACCTCTTCGGTGGCCGCGCGAACCTTGACTTCGAGGATCCGGTCGGTGATCTGGCTGGTCAGCACGAAGCCGAGCACCAAGATGACGGCAAGCGAGAGCCCAAGCGTCAGCGTCACCACCCGCAGCTGTAGCGAGCGCCGCCAGGCAAGACCCATCGCTCGACTTAACGCACCCAATCCGCGTAGTAGTGGTGCCGAACGCCGATGAATGCGTCTCCTCGAGCTCCAGATCACGGGGGTCCGGCCTTGTATCCCACTCCTCGAACGGTAAGCACCACCTGCGGGTTCTCCGGGTCTTTCTCAACCTTCGCCCGCAAACGTTGGACATGCACGTTCACCAAACGGGTGTCGGCGGGGTGCCGGTATCCCCACACCTGTTCGAGCAGCACATCACGAGTAAACACCTGCCGTGGTTTGCGCGCCAACGCCACCAACAGGTCGAACTCCAGCGGTGTCAGGGAAATCTGCTCGCCCTGCCGGGTGACCTTGTGGGCGGGTACGTCGATGTCGACATCGGCGATCGACAGCATCTCCGCGGGCTCGTCTTCATTGCGACGCAACCTAGCTCGAACTCGCGCCACCAGTTCTTTGGGCTTGAAGGGTTTCATCACGTAGTCGTCGGCACCCGACTCCAGGCCGAGCACGACGTCGACCGTGTCGGTCTTGGCCGTCAGCATCACGATGGGCACACCGGAGTCGGCGCGCAGCACGCGACACACGTCGATGCCGTTCATGCCGGGCAGCATCAGGTCAAGCAACACCAGATCGGGCCGCAGCTCGCGGACCGCGGTGAGCGCCTGCGTGCCGTCGCCGATGACCGCGGTGTCGAAACCTTCCCCGCGCAGCACGATGGTCAGCATCTCGGCGAGCGAAGGGTCGTCATCGACGACCAGAATCCTTTGCCTCATGGAGTCCATGGTGTCACCAAAATGCGACAAAACGCCGGTAGCACACCCGCGAGTCGGCTATTGACCCAGCTCCCCTGCCAGCGCCTCGGGGTCGACGGCGGACCCGCAGACACGCCAGCGCCCGCACCACCCCGCGTCCGCCAGTCCGGCGTAGACCTCTTTGGTGCGTCGCTGAAGGCCGTCGTCGCGCTCATAGGAGTCCTTGGCCCGGTCGGCTTCGGTGGCAGCGCGGTGCTCCGCGCGTTCCGCGGCGAGCTCGGCCGGCACGTCGAGCAGCACCTGCCAATCCGGTTTGGGTAGCTTGATGCGCTCGTATTCGAGTTCGCGCACCCACTCGACGACGTCGCCGTCTGCGCCCTGGTGCAGCCGCGCCGCGCTGTAGGCGGCGTTCGAGGCGACATAGCGGTCGAGGATCACCACGTCATACGCGGAGTTGAGGTGGCCGATCTCCTCCCGCGCGCCAGCCCGGTCCAAGGCGAACAGGACCGCCATGGCGTACACCGACTCCGACAGGTCGCCATGCGCGCCGTGCAGCGCCTCGGCGGCGAGGTCGGCTTCCACCGAATGCCCGTAGCGCGGGAAGGCGAGGGTGGCGACGGACTTGTGCGCGGCTTCGAACGCGGCGCGCAGACCATTGGTCAGCGTCCGCTTGCCGGCGCCGTCGACTCCTTCGATGACGATGAGCACGCGGCGAGCGTAGCCCCTGTGAACCCGCACGGAGTCTTCTGTGGAACACCTTGGCAGGGGGCGCACGTACGACGGCCCGGCCGCAGACTGTCCACCATGACGTTGTCCCGGCTTGTCACCACGGTGTGCGGCGGCGCGGTCGTCGGTGCTGTGTTCATCGGTGCCCCACTGGCTCATGCCGAACAGGATCCCGCCGCGAATCCGCCCAACTGCAGCGCCGCCGATCTCGAAGGCGTACGGGCAGGCGTCGATGCATCGACATCGGCGTACCTGTTCACCCATCCGGACCTGAACGACTACATGACGAGCCTCAAAGGTCTGTCCCGCCAGCAGGTCGTCGCGAAGGTGAAGGTCTACATGGCTTCTCACCCTGACGAGCAGGCGGACATGGCGGGTATCCGCCAACCGCTCGTCGACATCAAGGACCGCTGCGGCGCGCCGCCGAGTCCTTAGAACTCGGCGCGTGAACAGACGCAAAAGCCCCCGACACGCCGTGTGCCAGGGGCCTTTTGCGTCTTCTCGGCAGAGAATCAGTAGCGGTAGTGCTCGGGCTTGTACGGGCCGTCGACGTCGACGTTGATGTACTCGGCCTGCTCCTTGGTCAGCTTGGTGAGCTGGCCGCCGAGCGCCTCGACGTGGATGCGGGCCACCTTCTCGTCGAGCTTCTTGGGCAGCCGGTAGACCTCGTTGTCGTACTCGTTGTTCTTCGTCCACAGCTCGATCTGAGCGATCACCTGGTTCGAGAAGCTGTTGCTCATCACGAAGGACGGATGCCCGGTTGCGTTGCCCAGGTTCAGCAACCGGCCCTCGGACAGCACGATGATCGACTTGCCGTCATCGGAGAACACCCACTCGTCCACCTGCGGCTTGATGTTGATCCGCCTGGCGCCCGAACGCTCCAGCGCGGCGATCTGAATCTCATCGTCGAAGTGGCCGATGTTGCCCAGGATCGCCTTGTCCTTCATCGCGCGCATGTGCTCGAGCGTGATGATGTCCTTGTTGCCCGTCGCGGTGATGACGATGTCGGCGTCGCCGATGGCCTCCTCGACGGTCTTGACGTCGAAGCCCTCCATCAGCGCCTGCAGCGCGTTGATCGGGTCGATCTCGGTGACGGTCACGCGTGCGCCCTGCCCCTTGAGCGACTCCGCGCAGCCCTTGCCGACGTCTCCGTAGCCGCAAATGAGCACGTTCTTGCCACCGATCAGCACGTCGGTGCCGCGGTTGATGCCGTCGATCAGCGAGTGCCGTGTGCCGTACTTGTTGTCGAACTTGGACTTGGTGACCGAGTCGTTGACGTTGATCGCCGGGAACGCCAGGGTGCCCGCCGCGGCGAACTGGTACAGCCGCAGCACACCGGTCGTGGTTTCCTCGGTGACGCCCTTGACCGACTCGGCGATCGTCGTCCACTTGGTCTTGTCGGTCTCGAACCGCTCGCGCAGCAGGTTCAGGAAGACCTTCCATTCGGCGGGGTCGTCGTCCTCACCGGGCGGCACCACGCCGGCCTTCTCGAACTCCGCGCCACGCAGCACCAGCATGGTGGCGTCGCCGCCATCGTCGAGGATCATGTTCGCCGGCTCGCCAGGCCACGTCAGCATCTGCTCGGCGGCCCACCAGTACTCCTCGAGCGTCTCGCCCTTCCACGCGAACACCGGCACGCCCTTGGGCTCCTCGATGGTGCCGTGCGGCCCGACGACGACGGCGGCGGCCGCGTGGTCCTGGGTGGAGAAGATGTTGCATGACGCCCAGCGCACCTCCGCGCCCAGCGAGACGAGCGTCTCGATCAGCACCGCGGTCTGGATCGTCATGTGCAGCGAGCCGGAGACCCGGGCGCCCTTGAGCGGTAGCACGTCCGCATATTCGCGGCGAAGCGCCATCAGCCCCGGCATCTCGTGTTCGGCCAGCCGGATCTCCTTGCGGCCGAATTCGGCAAGGGACAGATCGGCCACCTTGAAGTCGATGCCGTTGCGAACATCGGCGGTCAGCCGCTGCTCAGTGGTCGTCATATGCATTCCTTCTCGTGGGCGCGTCGCATTTACTTAGCTTTGTTACAGATTACGCAGCCCGGCTGCGTTGCCGCTAATTCTGCTCGATCACACCGTAGCGTTCGGCAAACGGCGTCATGAGTCTAGCGAGGTCCCGCGCGACGTCGTGGTCGGCCTCCGGCGGCATCGAAACATAGCTCATCGCGAGCCTGACGATGGCACGGGCCAGCACGCCCGCATCCTCCTCGCTGGCGCGTACCCAGCTATTCATGAACGACTCGGTCAAACGCGCCGAACACCGCATGATTATCGGTGCGCTGTCGGTGGTGATCAGCTGCAGCAGATCGGGCTTGGTGGTCCCGGTGAGCAGCGACATCACCAGCGGATCGGCGGCCGACTCGGTGAAGAAGTCACGGAACCCCTGCAGGAACGCCGCATACACGTCGCCGACATTGCCGTTGATCGCGTCCTCGATCTGGTCGACGAGGCCGTCGGCCAACCGAAGCGCGTAACCCTGCGCGAGGCCCTGGCGCGAGCCGAATTCGTTGTAGATGGTCTGGCGACTGATGCCCGCGGCCTTCGCGACGTCCGACAGCGTGATCGACGACCAGTCACGGGTGAGTAGCAACTCGCGCATGCCGTCCAAAATCGAATCGCGCAGCAACACCCGCGACGCCTCGGCGTACGGGATGCGCTGCGCGGTTCGCGGGTCGCGCGGGCTATTCACACGCGCAACCGTAGCGGTCACGACCGTGCGACCTCCACCATCTCGAAATCGGACTTCGCCGCGCCGCAGTCCGGGCAGCTCCAGTCGTCGGGGATGTCGTCCCACCGAGTGCCTGGCGCGATGCCGTCCTCGGGCCAGCCCTTGGCCTCGTCGTACTCGAAACCGCACTGCACGCAGACGAACAGCTTGAAGTCGGTCACTGCTTCACTCCCATCTCTTCGAAGTCGACTTTTTCGCGCACCGCACAGTCGGGGCAGCACCAGTCGTCGGGGATGTCCTCCCAGGAGGTGCCCGGTGGAAACCCTTCCCGCGCAGCACCTTTCGCTTCGTCGTAGACGTAGTCACAACCGGGGCAGCGGAAGGCGGTCATGCGGCCACCCCGTAGCGGGCCAACATCTTGTCGCGCACGCGCGGATGCACGTTGACGCGGGTGATGTCACCGTCGTAGTGGTCAAGAACCCGGTGGTCCATCACCTTGCGCCACAGCGGAGGGAAGTACGTCAGCGCGATCATCGACGCGTAGCCGCTTGGCAGATTCGGCGCGCCTTCCATACTGCGCAGCGTCTGGTAGCGCCGCGTCGGGTTGGCGTGGTGATCGCTGTGCCGTTGCAGGTGATAGAGGAACAGGTTGGTCACGATGTGGTCGGAGTTCCAGCTGTGTACCGGCGCGCACCGTTCGTAGCGACCGCTGTCGAGCTTCTGCCGCAGCAGCCCATAGTGCTCGAGATAGTTCACCGTCTCCAGCAGCGTGAAGCCGAACACCGCGGAGATCACGATGTACGGCACAAGTGCCACACCGAAGACCGCGATCAGGATGCCGAAGAACACCACCGACATCGCCCACGCGTTGAGCACGTCGTTGGACCAGTGCCACGGGCTCTTGTTCTGGCGACGCAACCGCTGCGCCTCGAGGTTCCACGCCGAGCGCAGGCTCCCCCACACGCTGCGTAGCAGGAACTCCCAGAAGGTCTCGCCGAAGCGCGCCGACGCCGGATCCTCCGGGGTGGCCACCCGCACGTGGTGGCCGCGGTTGTGCTCGATGTAGAAGTGGCCGTAAAACGTCTGCGCCAGCGTGACTTTCGACAGCCACCGTTCGAGTTCGTCCTTCTTGTGCCCCATTTCGTGCGCGGTGTTGATACCGACGCCGCCGAGCACACCGACCGACAGCGCCAGCCCGATCTTGGCCGGCCAGCCCAGGCCGCCGTCGAAGCCGAGCCAGCTCAGATCGGATGCGGTGAACAGGTATGCGCCCAGGATCACGCTGGCGTACTGGAACGGGATGTAGATATAGGTGCAGTAGCGGTAGTACTTGTCGTTCTCCAGCCGCTCCATCACCTCGTCGGGCGGGTTCTGGCCATCGGGCCCGAAGCGCAAGTCCAGCGCAGGCAGCAGCACGTACAACAGGATCGGCCCGATCCAGAACGGCACCTGCGCCGCCACATGCCATCCCCACTGATTGAACGCCCACACCAGCGGCAGCATCACGAACAGCGCCGTCGGGGCGATCAGTCCCATCAGCCACAGATGCCGCTTGCGATCGCGCCACTGGGCGATGTCGGCGTCGGACAGTTGCGTTGTCACTGCAAGCCTCCTGAGTGAGTGCCATCACGTTCTCAGGTTGACTATACGAGTGATTTTGTCGTCTGTCTAGACACCAAAGGTTATTTTGTAAACCGATCCCTGCGGCGGCCTAGCGGTACGGATTCTCGATCGGCGTCGGCGCTATCCAGACTCCGTCAGGAAATCCCACCGCACCGCACCGTTCGCGGGCGTCGGCCAGCGTCGCCGAAGCTTCATATGCCCTCGCGGATTCCGCGGTGTCCATGTCCATCACGACGACGACGGTGTGCGGCTCGTCGACCGCTTGGTACGTCCCCGTGACGACCAGCCCATGAGCGCGTCGCGCCGCGTCGAGTTCGGGTTCCCAGAACCACTTCGCCCAGCGGTCTACGTCGACGACGCGCTGCTTGACAACCATCACGCCCATGATCATGACCTCCTAAATCGAACGTTCCTTCTTTTTGTAATCTAGCCCGCTGGGTCCTCAACAACAAGAAGGATCGTTCGTTTTATTATGCGAAGGTGCCCAGGTTGACTCCCGAACGCCGGTCCGCCCGACGTCAGCAAATCCTTGACGCGGCGCGGCGCTGTTTTCTGCATGACGGCTTTCAGGCCACTTCGATGACCGATGTCCTCAGCGCCGCGCAGTTGTCGGCCGGCGCGGTTTACAACTACTTCCCTTCCAAGGAAGACCTGATCGTGGCGATCTCACAGCAGGCGCTCGCCGAAGTCGCGGCCTCCTTCGAGCAGATGCGTGAGCAAGAGCTGCCACCGTTGGATGCAGCATTGACCGCGGTGTTCTCACACCGGGCACCGATGGACGCGCAACGCGAATCCGCCAAGCTGCTTGTGCAGGTGTGGGCCGAGTCGCTGCGCTCGCCAACGCTGAGCGCCAAGGTCGTCCCGATATTTCAGGGCGTTCGTGAGGTGTTCACCGAGCTCGTCGTCGCCTATCAAGAAAGAGGCGATATCGACCGGAGCGCTCCAGCAGACGCGGTCGCGGACGTCCTGCTGTCGACCCTGCACGGGGTAATTCTTCGACGGGCAATCCTCGACGACGTCGACCTCGACACACTCCGGAAGGGGCTCAAGGCCGTATTCCCCAGCCAACGCGGCTAGGCGAAATCACGCCGAAGGGACGGCCTCGGCTGCTTCCCTGCCGCCCAGCACCGAATGCCGGCGGCCGTACGCGAAGTAAACGACCACGCCGACGGCCATCCAGACGACGAATCTGATCCACGTCAGTGCTGTGAGGTTGAGCATCAGCCACACGCACGCCACGATCGCCGCGATCGGCAACAGCGGTACCCCCGGCGCCCTGAAGCCGCGCTCCAAGTCGGGCCGGGTGCGTCGCAGCACGATGACACCCGCAGAAACCAGGACGAAGGCGAACAGCGTGCCGATGTTCACCATCTCCTCCAGCTTGTCCATCGGGAACACCGACGCGGTGATCGCCACCAGCACACCGACCAGAACCGTGATCCGTACCGGCGTGCCGTGCTTCCCCGTCTTGGCCAGCGGACGGGGCAGCAACCCGTCTCGGCACATCGCGAACAACACCCGGGTCTGCCCCAGCACCAGCACGATCACCACAGTCGTCAGCCCGGCCAGCGCCCCGATCGAGATCACCTTGGCGGCCCAGTCAATGCCGTTGACGGAGAACGCCGTTGCGAGGTTGGCGTCGTCCCCGGCCTTGCGCAGCTCGGTATAGCGCACCATGCCGGACAGCACTACGGAGACCGCGACGTAGAGCACCGTGACGATGGCCAGCGAGGCGAGGATGCCGCGGGACACGTCGCGCTGCGGATTCTTGGTCTCCTCGGCCGTGGTCGCGACGATGTCGAAGCCGATGAACGCGAAGAACACGATCGACGCACCCGCCAGCACCCCGTACCAGCCGTAGTGGCTGCCTTCGCCACCCGTCAACAAGGAGAAAACTGATTGCTCGGCGCCCTTTCCGCCTTCGCCGGCTTCGGCGGGCGGGACGAACGGTGAGTAGTTCGCCGTCTTGATATAGAACGCCCCGACGACGATCACCAGCAGCACCACAGACACCTTGACCACCGTGATGGCCAGGCTGACCTCGGCCGAGAGCTTGGTGCCCCACGCCAGGATCGCGGTGACGAACGCGATGATCAGCAGCGCCCCCCAATCCAATTGAAGGCCGCCGAAATTCGCTGTGCCGCCGCCGAATCCGAAGACTTCACCGAGGTAACTGGACCAGCCCTTGGCGACCACCGCCGCCGCAACCGCGAACTCCAGAATCAGGTCCCACCCGATGACCCAGGCGATGAACTCCCCGAAGGACGCATACGAAAAGGTGTAAGCGCTGCCGGCCACCGGAACCGTCGACGCGAACTCCGCGTAGCAGAGCGCGGCCAGACCGCAGGCGACCGCCGCGATGACGAACGAGATGGAGATGGCGGGCCCGGTGATGTTGCCGGCCGTCGAGGCCGTGATGGTGAAGATGCCCGCCCCGATCACCACCGACACCCCGAACACGGTGAGATCCCACCAGTTCAGATCTTTACGCAGTCGGGTCTCGGGCTCGTCGGTGTCGGCGATCGACTGCTCCACCGACTTGGTCCGCCACCTGCTGGCCATTCAAGGTCCTCCCCTCCGCGGGAACGTACCTAGTACTGTCCCCCCATGGGGCGGAGCGGAAACCACGCCGTCGTCATCGGGGCCAGCCTCGGGGGCTTGTGCGCGGCACGGGTGTTGTCAGATTTCTACGACCGGGTGACGGTCTTCGAGCGCGACGACCTGCCTGACCGTCCGGCGAACCGGTCCGCGGTCCCACAGGGCAGGCACGTGCACCTGCTGATGGCGCGCGGCGCTCAGGAGTTCGAAAGCCACTTCCCGGGTCTGCTCGACGACATGGTGGAAGCCGGTGTGCCGATTCTGGAGAATCGCCCCGACTGCATCCACTTCGGTGCCGCCGGCCACGTCTTGGGCACCCATCACCGGTTGCAGGACGAGTTCACCGCGTATGTGCCCAGCAGGCCGCACCTGGAGTGGCAGATCCGCCGCCGCGTCGCTGCGCTCGACAACGTCGACATCGTGCATACCGCCGTCGCCGAACCCCGCTACGACCCCAGCAAGCAGTCAGTGACGGGTGTTCTGCTCGAGACCGGTGAGGACGTCGCGACCGACCTCGTCGTCGATGCGGCGGGCCGCGGCACGCGCCTTCCAGTGTGGTTGGCGCAGTGGGGTTTTGAGCGACCGTACGAAGAGACCATCGACGTCGGAATCGGCTACGCCACGCACCAACTGCGCATACCCGAAGGCTTGATCGCCGAGAAGGTGATCGTCGCCGGCGCCTGCCGTGAGCAACCGCTCGGACTCGGCATGCTCTATTACGAAGACGGCACCTGGGGACTGACGACGTTTGGTGTCGCCAAGGTGGAGCCGCCGCACGACTTCGCAGGCATGTGCGCGCTGGCCGATGAGATCCTTCCCGCCCATGTTGCCGCCGCGATCCGGCAGGGCGAACCCATCGGCGATGTGGCGTTCCACAAATACCCGACCAGCCGCTGGCGCCGCTACGACAAACTCGATCGCTTCCCCGCCGGCATCCTGCCGTTCGGCGACGCCGTCGCGAGCTTCAACCCGACCTTCGGCCAGGGCATGACGATGACGTCGCTACAAGCCGGGCATCTACAGCGGGCACTGCAGAGCGGCGACGTGATCGCGGAGTTCAACCGCGCGACTGCCAAGACGACATATCCGGTGTGGACGATGAACGCGATCGGCGACCTCGTGCTGCACCGGGCCAGCGGCCCGATGCCGTGGTGGTACCGGCCCGTCGGCCACCTGTTCGATCAATTTCTCGGTGCGGCCGAGACGGATCCCGTTCTCGCAGAATGGTTTCTGCGCCGCTTCAGCCTGCTCGACAGTCTGTACATGGTCCCGTCGGCCCGCCTGGTTGGCCGCACCATCCGCCACAACATGCGGCTGTGGCTGGCCGAGAAAAAGGCCGCTGGCCAGTCAGCGAAAGCCGGTGCCGCTGCGCGGCTGTGATGGATCCGAAACGGCTTGGCGCGCGTCCGGCAGCATCAGCACGGCGAGCAGCCAGCCGGCCAAGCCTGCGACAATCGGTGCCCCCGTCCACATTTCGATCACCGAGGGCGTGCGGCCGACGGTGATGGACGCAACCGCGAGGTAGAGGGCCCACGTGACGAATGCGGCACTCGCGCCGAACAACCAAAACGCGCCGCGCCGGCCGGCGGCCGGCCTAAGCCACCGCGCGAGCAGGTCGACGAGCACCGCGGTGAACGCGAATGTCAGCAATATGCTCGAGTTACGTGCCTCTGTCTCCGCACCGGCAAGCGCAATGGCGGGCAGCCACACCAGAGTCGTCGTCCAGAACGGCAGCCGCCAACGCCGCGCCAGGAACAGAACCGGGGCGAGCAGCACGATGTTGGAGATGATCAGCCGGGATGCCAGCACGGCCGCGGACTGCTGGGACGCCGAGAACCCATCCACGATCCATTCGGCTCGATACTTCAGCGCGTCACCGTAGCCCAGAAACAAAAGCACCTGCGCGACGGCCATCCCGATGCTCAGCGCTGCAGGCCAGAACTGCCGCAAGGTCGGTGCGGCGGGGATATCGGGATCCGACCACATGGCGCGCAACGGTGACGTCACGATGATCACCATCGAAGCGCCGAGGCCAAGATGGCTCGGGCTGAAGAGGATATTGATCGTCGTTTCGATACCCCACAACGTGTGCCAGACACCGTCCGCGATGCCAGACAACCCGAACACCGCCAGGGCTATCACAGTCCACCCGTAGCCGATCGGAATCGCCGCGATGCCGGAACGGCCCTGCCGGACGTTTCGCAGGACCATCACGCACACCCATGCCGCGGTTGCGGTGAACCCGCTGTAGAAGACGGCGTGCCACGGGGTGAAGAACGTTTCGAGGTCGGTGAGGTTCGAGTGCGCCCACGCATCCAGCGTCAACCCGGCGAGTAGCCAGCCCGACAGCACGGTCATCACGACGTTGTCGCGCTGCGAGGCCCGTGGTCGCGGCCGGTCCTGGGGACCGGCGACGGTGCGCAGCCACCCACCCGCCTTGTTTCTGAGGTCGAGATCCGTCACATTCACAGTCTTCCAGGGACCCCCAACTCAATTTCGCCGCGAGATAATGTTGGCCAGGGAGCGGAGGCTGCCATGAGCTCGTCCATGTGGTCCATCGAAGACGTCGCGGCGCGCGACATCGCATACTGGTTCGCGCCCGGTGGTACGGACAACGGCGTGTGGGCCGACACGTGGACACAGATTGCCGATCTCGAACCCGACGCGGTCATCGAAGTCCTGGACCGATTGGCCAGAGCCGACGTCGGCGGCTATGCCGCGATCCCCGGCGGGCAGAGGGCGCGCGCGAAAGGGCCAGTCCGCCACCGCTTGTGGGTGGACGCGATGCAATACGGCCTGGCCGAGGATGTCCTGATCCACTTCATGCGCGACCGGACGTCCTGCAGGTAGCCTTCGGTGCCATGGGGACGACGCGATGAGCGCCGGTCTGTTCGGACTCCTCGACGACATTGCCGCGCTGGCCCGGCTTGCGGCCGCATCGGTCGACGACATCGGCGCAGCCACCGGACGCGCGACCGCCAAAGCGGCCGGAGTCGTCGTCGACGACACGGCGGTGACGCCGCAGTACGTGCACGGCATCGCCGCCGAACGCGAGCTGCCGATCATCAAGCGGATCGCGATCGGGTCGCTGCGCAACAAGCTGCTGTTCATCCTTCCCGCCGCGTTGCTGCTCAGCCAGTTCGCGCCGTGGATGCTGACGCCGATCCTGATGCTCGGTGCCACCTATCTCTGCTACGAGGGCGCCGAGAAGGTTTGGGGCCGAATTTTCGGTCACGCCGACCACGCCGCACCCACAGCGACGATCGGCGAGGACGCCGAGAAGCAGATGGCGGCGGGAGCGATCCGCACCGACTTCATCCTGTCCGCGGAAATCATGGTCATCGCCCTCAACGAGGTCGCCGACCAGTCGTTCTGGCCGCGGCTCATCATTTTGTCGATCGTTGCCGTGGTCATCACCATCGCGGTATACGGCGTGGTCGGAGCCATCGTGAAGATGGACGACATCGGCCTGAGCCTCACACAACGCACCTCCCGATTCGCGCAGCGGGTCGGCCGCGGCCTAGTCGCCGGCATGCCCAAACTGCTGGCGGCACTGTCGGCCATCGGCACCGTGGCGATGCTGTGGGTCGGCGGCCACATACTGCTCGTCGGCACAGACACGGTCGGCTGGCATGCACCGTACGGCCTCGTGCACCACGCCGAAGACTTCGTCCATCACGCCGTCCAGGGCGTCGGCGCGCTGCTGGCCTGGCTGGTCAACACCGCGGCATCAGCGTTGATCGGATTGGTCGTCGGAACCGTCGTCGTCGCGATCATGCACGTGCTGCCGTTCGGCCGCCGCGATCACTAGATGCCGACGGTAGCCCGGAACAACTTCGTCGGATCCTGCGCGACCAGCCGGATCGGGCCGTCGTCGGCAGCGACCCATGCCGCCATTCCGCGTTCCAGCGTCACCGCAGTGGTTTTCGCGTGCACCACCGTCGAACCCTCTGTGCAGAGCAGGATTTGGGGTCCGTCGTGGCGCGTCGGCGCGTCGATCTCGTGGCCGAGCGCCTCACCGTCGACGCACAGCACCGACACCGCGAACTCCGGGGCCGGTGTGTTGTAGACGAGTTCCGACCCCTCCCTGCTGATTTCCGGACGGATCACCACGTCGGTCGCGGGGTGAAAGTCAAGGACTCGCAACAGCTCCGGCACATCGACGTGCTTGGGGGTCAATCCGCCGCGTAACACGTTGTCGGAGTTGGCCATCACTTCGACGCCCACCCCGTGCAAGTACGCGTGCAAGTTGCCCGCTGGCAGATAGATGCCTTCGCCAGGCTTGAGGCTGATGCGGTTCAGCAGCAGCGAGGCCAACACACCGGCGTCACCCGGATACCGCTCGCCGAGCTCCAGCACCGTCTTGGCCTCAGCCGTGAATTTCTTCTTCCCCGAACGCAGATACTGGATCGCGCCCTCGATCACGGCGGGCACCAGCACGTCGAGGTCGGGCTGCGGCGCCGTGATCCACGTGGTGAACAGCGCCCGCAGTCCGTCGGCGTCGGACTGTCCGGACAGCAGGTTGACGAACGGGTCGAGATCGCTGACCGCAAGCGCCCGCATCAACTCGACGCTGCTGGCCGCGGGCCGGAAACCGGCCAATGCCTCGAATTGGCTTAGGGCGACCAGTAATTCGGGCTTGTGGCTTCGGTCGCGATAGTTACGCGTCGGTGCCAAGACACCAATCCCGAGTTTCTCCTCACGAGCGAAACCCTCGACCGCCTGTTCCGCGCTCGGATGCGCCTGCAGCGACAGCGGCTCATCGGCGGCCAATACCTTCAGCAGGAACGGCAGCGTGTCGCCGAATCGCCCGCGCACGGCCGCGCCGAGTTGACCCTCCGGGTCGTCGCGCAGCGTATCGAGCAGCGACACCTCACCCTCGTCGGTCTCCAGCCAGGCCGGATCCCCTGGATGCGCACCGAACCACAGCTCGGCCTCGGGATGCGCCGTGGGAGAAGGCCGTCCAGTGAAATCGGCAATCGCGGTCCGCGAACCCCATGCATAGGTTCGCACCGCTCCGCGTAGCAGGTGCACTCGTTAACCTCGAACCAGTCGCAGGTAGGTGGCGGTCATTTCCAATCTGACGGCGAGCATAGCCAGTTGTCGTTCCGGACGGCCGGCAGCGGATGTCACCGCGGCCGAGGGGGTTTCGGATGCCTCCGGCACATCCTCGGCGGTGATCACGTCGACGTCGTCGAGCCCGGCGACTCGGGAGAGCACGACTTGGCGCTCGGCGTCGGTGGTCAGCACGAAAGTCCGCACCCGCCGGGGCAGCGGGCCGTCGATCTGCTCGTCATGGAATACCGAAGTCTGCGCATCGGCTCCCGATCCGCCGGCCATGCCGCCCCGCAGCGCCACAAGGGCGTCGGAAAGTCCGACCGCGGCCACCGCCTGGTGGGCCACCCGCAGCAGCACCGACGCACCGTGGCGGGCCAGCGCGAGGGTGGCAGCGTTGTCGGCAGCCAGCACGACGTCGCGGCCTGTCATGCGTTCAGCCAGCGTCTTGGCGGGGTTGGTGAATAGCTCGTGGCGGGCGCTGTTGCGAAACGCCTCGGCGTCGAGTTCATCGGCCAGCGCGGCCAGGTCCACGCGCATCCCCGGATCCACGGCACCCAGGGTGGCAAGGCCGGCCGCCAGATACCGGCTCAGCCCGTAGTCGTCGGGCACCCATACCCGCGGCGCGAGGGAGACGGACCGGCCGGCGGTCGCGTCGCGCAGCGGGCCTTCGTACGGCGCGACGATGACCACACGCGCCCCGCGGCGCACACCCGTCGCGGCGGCCGCCACCAGAGCCGGATCTCCGGGATCGTCGCCGGCGACGACGAGTACGTCCAGCGCGCCGATCCACGGCGGCGCTTCGGATGCGACGACGATCGGCGCGGCCACCGAACCGCCGAGCGCCGCGGCGAGCATGGACCCCGCGGTCTCGGCGTTGCCCCGGCCTGCCACCCAGATCACCGTTCTCGGTGGCTCGTCGGACTTCAGCGCGTCGAGATCACCCTCGTCGACCTGTGCCGCGGTGGCGCGCACCTGTGCACCTGCCATCGACGCCGCGCGCAGCAAACCGTCCTGGTCTGCGGCCATCAGGCCTTCGACATCGTCTAAGTCGAGAACGTCGTGCGTGGCATTCACGTGGCCGCCTCACTGCGAGCGGCGATCTGGGATGCGACCTGACCGACTATCTCGTCAACTTCTTCAGCCGTGCGAGCCTCCACGTTGAGCCGCAGCAACGGCTCGGTGTTGGACATCCGCACGTTGAACCAGCTGCCGTCGCCGAGGTCGACGGTCACACCGTCGAGGTGATCGATGGAGTGGATCCGCGTGCCGAACGATTTCAAGACGTCGTCCACGCACGCCTCGGCGTCGGTGACCGTGAAGTTGATCTCGCCGGATGCTTCGTAACGCTGGTAGTCGGCCATGATGTCCGACAGCGGCCGCTCCTGTTCGCCGAGCGCGGCGAGTACGTGCAGCGCGGCCAGCATCCCGGAGTCGGCGCCCCAGAAGTCGCGGAAGTAGTAGTGCGCCGAGTGCTCACCACCGAAGATCGCTCCGGTGTCGGCCATCAGCGCCTTGATGTAGGAATGCCCCACCCGCGAACGGACCGGCGTGCCGCCTCGCTCTGCGACCAGTTCAGGCACCGCTCGCGAGGTGATCAAGTTGTGGATCACCGTTGCGCCGATCTCTCTGCCCAGTTCCCGCGCGGCGACCAGCGCGGTCACCGCTGACGGAGAAATCGGATGCCCCTTTTCGTCGACCACAAAACACCGGTCCGCATCCCCGTCGAAGGCAAGCCCGATGTCGGCACCCGTCTCGAGAACGTAGGCCTGAAGGTCGACGAGGTTGGCCGCGTCCAGCGGGTTGGCCTCGTGATTGGGGAAGGTCCCGTCGAGCTCGAAGTACAGGGGCAGCAGCGTGATTCCGGCGACCGGCGCCAACACCGCTGGTGTGGTGTGCCCCGCCATGCCGTTGCCGGCGTCGACGGCGACCCGGAGCGGGCGCAGTTCGGTGACGTCGACCAGTGACCGCAGGAACTCGCCGTAGTCGGCCAGCACGTCGCGGTCGGAGATACTGCCGCGGGGTCCGTCGTAGGCGGGCACGCCCGCGATGACGTCCTCACTGATGGCGGTCAGCCCGGTGTCCTTGCCAACGGGTTTGGCGCCGGCACGGCACAGCTTGATTCCGTTGTAGGCGGCCGGGTTGTGGCTCGCGGTGAACATCGCGCCGGGGCAGTCCAGCAGACCCGACGCGAAATACAGCTGATCCGTTGAGGCCAGCCCGATCCGAACCACGTCGAGACCCTGGGCCACAACGCCATCGGCGAATGCCGCCGACAACGACGGTGAACTGGCCCGCATGTCGTGGCCGATCACCACTTGCGAAGCATCGCCACGGACCATGCGCGCGAACGCACCCCCGACGTCGGCGACGAATTGCTCATCGAGTTCCTGGCCGACCAACCCGCGGACGTCATACGCCTTGATGACGCGGTGAACATCGGCGGCGGGCCGTGACATAGAACTCCTTGCAAAAGGGACCGTTGGCGCCAGCCTAACCGTCGCGCCGTCGGCGCACGCCGACTACTCGGGCCTAGGGCCTTAAGCCGGTTCGGGGTTTAGTCACTGGGGTCTGGCAACACCCGCAGGTGGCCCCGCCGGCGTCCGTTCGACTCGGGTTTGCGGGCGGCCGGCGCCATCAGGGCACCGCCGTGCACACCGGTGACGGGATCGGAAAACCCTGCCGCCACGCCGTTCATCGGACCTGGGCCGTCGCGTCCTTCACGCACGGCATCGGCGAGCGCGACGAGATCGTCTTCGTCGGGATGAGAGGGCAGCGGCCCCGCGTGGCGAACCAGCTCCCAGCCCCGCGGCGCGGTGATGCGGCCGGCGTGCGCCACGCACAGATCCCACGAATGCGGCTCGGACACCGTGGCAAGGGGACCGACGACGGCCGTCGAATCGGAGTAGACGAAGGTCAGCGTCGCGACCGCATAGTGGGGGCACCCGGGCCGGCAGCAGCGACGGGGAACGTTCACAGCGAGAGGCTATCGTGCGGAATCGCCGTGGGCCGCCGGACACGCGCAGCCGCGGAGGCGACGATCTCCAACCGTTACTCTTCATCTCGTGGCCGAGCAGAATCTGCGGCGATCGCGTCGCGGCCGGGAAATGCGCGGGCCGCTCCTTCCGCCGTCGGTGCCGGGCTGGCGGAGCCGGGCCGAGCGCTTCGACATGGCGGTGCTGGAGGCCTACGAACCCATCGAACGGCGCTGGGCCGACAGGGTGTCGGCGCTGGACGTCGCCGTGGACGAGATACCCCGTATCTCACCGAAGGATCCGGACGCGGTGTCGTGGCCGCCGGAGGTACTCGCGGACGGTCCGATCGCACTGGCGCGGCTTATCCCAGCCGGGGTCGATGTCCGCGGTAACTCGACTCGGGCGCGAATCGTCTTGTTCCGCAAGCCGATTGAGCGACGGGCGAAGGACACCGTCGAGCTGGCGGAGCTGCTGCATGAGGTGTTGGTGGCTCAGGTCGCCACCTATTTGGGCGTCGAACCGTCTGTCATCGACCCGACGATCGATGACGAATAAAACGTATGCCTAGACGATGCCGCGCTTGAGGCGACGGCGTTCGCGCTCCGAGAGCCCGCCCCAGATGCCGAAGCGCTCGTCATGGGCCAGTGCGTAGTCGAGGCACTTGTCGCGCACCTCGCACCCCATGCAGATTCGCTTGGCCTCGCGGGTCGAGCCGCCCTTCTCGGGGAAAAACGCCTCGGGGTCCGTTTGCGCGCACAAACCGCGCTCTTGCCAAAGTTCATCTTCGGTAGTTGCCGGGGCAACTTCATATCTCTCGGGTTGCTCTGGCACCAAACTCAATTGGGGCCGTCCCGGTGTCCCAATTGGTGTCGGTCCGGTAATGGTGTGACGGGTGTCGCCTACTGAGCCGAGAATCCGGTTGTCAAATCGGTCGTGGTGACCGAAATCGACCTGCTCAAAAGCCATGTTCCGCCTCCTCACCTGGTCTCGTAGATCGTTAAATTAAGCCCCACTATTGTTATGTGCGGCCATCTCAATTCGAACAAGTGATCGAATCTCGGTCTGCGACACCGGAACCGGCCGGCCAACCGCGAAATGACACTGGTGTGATTACACACGTGTTAGCTGCCGCGGTCAAGCGCTAGAACAGAAATTCATACCATTCCGTGATCGGAATTCGGCGCGTCGCGGCGTGGCGTGTCTCTCACACCCCCGCGCCGCCACCGGTTCCGGCGCGACGGCCTAGTGTCGGTCGATGTGAAGGTCACGGTTCTGGTCGGCGGTGTAGGGGGCGCGCGCTTCCTGCTGGGCGTGCAGCACCTGCTGGGCTTGGGCCAATTTGGCGGGTCCCAATCCGATAACGAACTCACCGCCGTGGTGAACATCGGCGACGACGCGTGGATGTACGGCGTGCGGATCTGCCCGGACCTGGATACCTGCATGTACACCCTCGGCGGCGGCATCGACCCGGAACGCGGCTGGGGGCACCGCGACGAAACCTGGCACGCCAAAGAAGAGCTCGCCGCCTACGGTGTGCAGCCGGACTGGTTCGGTCTCGGCGACCGCGATCTGGCCACCCATCTAGTGCGCAGCCAGATGCTGCGCGCGGGCTATCCGCTCTCGCAAGTCACCGAGGCCCTGTGCCAGCGCTGGGCACCCGGCGCGCAGCTGCTGCCTGCCAGTGACGACCGCAGCGAAACCCATGTCGTCATCACCGATCCCAGCGACGGTGAGAAACGCGCGATCCACTTTCAGGAATGGTGGGTGCGCTACCGCGCGAAGGTCCAAACGCACAGCTTTGCGTTCGTCGGCGCCGACAAGGCCACCGTCGGCCCCGGCGTCGCAGAGGCGATAGCAGAGGCCGACGCGGTGCTGCTCGCGCCGTCCAACCCAGTGGTGAGCATCGGCGCGATATTGGCCATCCCCGGTATCCGGGGCGCGCTGCGCTCGACGAAGGCACACGTGATCGGCTACTCCCCCATCATTGGCGGAAAGCCGTTGCGCGGCATGGCCGACGAATGCCTGTCGGTCATCGGCGTGGCGAGCACTTCCGAAGCGGTCGGCGGCTATTACGGTCCACGTTCCGGCGTCGGCATTCTCGACGGATGGCTGATCCACGAGGGCGACCACGCCGAGATCGAGGGCATCGAGGTCCGGTCGGTGCCGCTGCTGATGACCGATCCGGCGGCGACGGCCGAAATGGTCCGTGCGGGGCTGGATCTCGCGGGGGTGAAGCCGTGACCGAGCACGGTTCGGCCGCTGCGGTCGAACTGCTTCCCGTGGCCGGGCTGCCCGAGTTCCGCCCTGGCGACGACCTGGCCGCGGCGATCGTCGAGGCGGCACCGTGGTTGCAGGACGACGACGTCGTGGTGGTCACCAGCAAGGTGGTGTCCAAGTGCGAGGGCCGCATCGTCGCCGCGCCGTCCGACCCCGAAGAACGGGACGCGTTGCGGCGCAAGCTGATCGACGCCGAAGCCGTGCGGGTCCTGGCACGCAAGGGCCGGACCTTGATCACCGAGAACGCGCTCGGCCTTGTGCAGGCCGCCGCCGGTGTCGACGGCTCCAACATCGGCGCAACGGAATTGGCGCTGCTCCCCGAAGACCCCGACGCCAGCGCGGCGACGCTGCGGGCAGGGGTACGGGAACGGCTCGGCGTCACCGTCGGCGTGGTCGTCACCGACACGATGGGCCGGGCGTGGCGCAACGGGCAGACCGATTTCGCGATCGGCGCCGCAGGCCTGACGGTGCTGCACGGATACGCAGGGGCCCACGATCGCCACGGAAACGAGCTGATCGTCACCGAGATCGCCGTCGCCGACGAGATCGCGGCGGCGGCCGACCTGGTCAAAGGCAAGCTGACCGACATTCCGGTCGCGGTGGTTCGCGGGTTGACGTTGTCGGACAACGGGTCCAACGCACGCACCCTTTTGCGGCCCGGCGAGGATGACCTGTTCTGGCTGGGCACCGAAGAAGCCATCGCGTTGGGGCGCAGTCAGGCCCAGCTGCTGAGGCGGTCGGTGCGCCGATTTTCCGAGGATCCCGTCGCGGCCGAACTCATCGAGTCCGCCGTGGCCGAAGCACTCACCGCACCCGCACCCCACCACACCCGGCCGGTGCGGTTCGTCTGGATACAGGACACGGCCACGCGTCAGCGGCTGCTGGATCGGATGAAAGACAAGTGGAGCTCCGACCTGGCCGGCGACGGAAAACCGGCCGACGCAGTCGAGCGTCGCGTCAGCCGCGGTCAGATCCTCTACGACGCACCGGAACTGGTGATCCCGTTCATGGTTCCCGACGGCGCCCATAGCTATCCCGATCCGGCCCGGACCGCGGCCGAGCACACGATGTTCACCGTTGCGGTGGGCGCCGCCGTGCAGGCGCTGCTGGTGGCCCTGGCCGTGCGCGGTGTCGGCAGCTGCTGGATCGGCTCGACGATCTTCGCCCCTGACCTGGTTCGCGACGAGCTGGTATTGCCGCCCGAATGGGAGCCGTTGGGCGCCATAGCAATCGGCTACCCCGAAGAGGGCACACAGGCATCCGGGCCCCGCGATCCGGTCCCGACCGACGATCTGCTGGTGCGCAAGTGAGCCTTCATGCCTCGGCCGTCGAGATCTTGACCGGTTGGGAGGCACCGGATCCCGCGCAGGACACGCTGCGACACGCCGTGCTCGCGTTTCTTGCCGCCCGCCCGGACGGGTGCCTGCGCGAGTGTGTGCCCGGCCATGTCACGGCCTCGGCGTTGGTGCTCGACCACACCGGCACGCACGCACTGCTGACGTTGCACCCGCGGTTCGGCCGGTGGCTGCAACTCGGCGGCCATTGCGAGGCAACCGATCCCGACATCGTTTCCGCTGCGCTGCGGGAAGCCACTGAGGAATCCGGCATCGACGGCTTGACCATCGACCCGGAGCTGGCCGCGCTGCATGTGCATCCTGTCACCTGCTCGCTCGGCGTGCCGACCCGCCATCTCGACATGCAGTTCGTCGTACACGCACCGGCCGACGCCGAAATCGCGGTCAGCGAGGAGTCTTTGGACCTGCGGTGGTGGCCGCTACACGCGCTTCCCGAGGAGTGCGACTTCGGCCTGACGCAACTAGCGAGCGCCGCTCAGACGTCGGTCGAATAGCGGATGCCGCCGTCGGGAATCGTGACTCCCGGCCACACCCGCGCGCCGCGCAGCAACTCGCAGCGCGCACCGATGTCGGCGCCGTCGCCGATCACACCGTCTCGGACCAACGCGCGCGGACCGATACGTGCACCGAAGCCGATGATCGAGCGTTCGATCACCGCGCCCGCGCCGATGCGCACGCCGTCGAAGATCACCGCACCGTCAAGCCGTGCGCCCGCGCCGATTTCGGCGCCGCGGCCAACGACCGTTCCGCCGATCAGCAACGCGCCGGGCGAGACGGCCGCGCCGTCGTGCACAAGCTTTTCGCCGCGCTGCCCGCCGAGGGCAGGCGACGGCGCGATACCGCGAACCAGGTCGGCCGAGCCGCGGACGAAGTCGTCCGGCGTGCCCATGTCACGCCAATAGGTGGCGTCGACGTAGCCGCACACCTTCAGGCCGTCGGCCAGCAGCTGCGGGAACACCTCGCGCTCGACCGACAGCGGCCTGCCCTTCGGAATCTGGTCGATGACCGACCGCTTGAACACGTAGCAGCCGGCGTTCACCTGATCGGTCGGCGGATCCTGCGTCTTCTCCAGGAACGCGGTGACCACACCCTCGGAGTCCGTCGGCACGCAGCCGAACGCACGTGGATCACCGACACGCACCAGATGCAGCGTGACGTCGGCGTCATTGCTGTCATGGGTCTGCATCAGCGCACCCAGATCGGCGCCTGAAAGGACGTCGCCGTTGAACACCAGCGCGGTGTCATAGCGCAGCCTGTTCGCCACGTTGGCGATACCGCCGCCGGTGCCCAGCGGCTCGTCCTCGACCACATAGTCGATCTGCAGGCCCATTTTGGAGCCGTCACCGAACTCCGATTCGAAGACGCTGGCCTTGTACGACGTGCCCAGCACCACGTGTTCGATGCCGGCGTCGGCGATGCGCGACAGCAGGTGGGTCAGGAACGGGAGTCCGGCGGTCGGCAGCATCGGCTTGGGCGCCGAGAGCGTCAGCGGTCGCAGCCGCGTGCCCAACCCACCAACCAGGACGACGGCGTCCACCTCTGCCGGGTTGACCATCAGGGCCGTCCTTTCGCCTGCCTTCGCCGAGAATTGCGGACCACCAAGCTCGCGCGCGCTGCCAGTGCTGCCCTTATCGTCCACCTCAACGGAGCCTGCCACCGACTTGGATGCCGATCTGACAGGAAAGTGTAGGTGCTCGTATGGTGGGCCGCCAAGTTGCGGGCCGGATCGCGGCCGGTGGCGTGGCCCTTGTCGTGCAAAATCTCCGCCGACGGCACGTACACGTTCTGCCAGCCCGCCTTGCCGAGACGATCTCCCAGGTCGACGTCCTCCATGTACATGAAATAGCGCTCGTCGAAGCCCGCCACCTCATCGAACGCGGTGCGCCGCAGCAACAGGCACGAGCCCGACAGCCAGCCGACGGGACGTTCGCTGGGCTCCAGTCGCTCCTGGCGGTATTCCGCGGTCCACGGGTTGGACTTCCAGAACGGACCGACCACGGCGTGCATCCCGCCGCGGATCAAACTCGGCAGGTGCCGTGCCGACGGGTACACCGAACCGTCGGGGTCACGGATCAACGGCCCCAGCGCACCGGCACGCGGCCAGCGCGCGGCGGCCTCCATCAGGATGTCGATGCTGCGCGGCCCCCACTGCACGTCCGGGTTGGCCACGACAAAAAACTCCGAGTATCCCGAGTCTTTGAGGTATTCGTCGACGGCGCGGTTCACCGCCGTCCCGTAGCCGAGGTTGCCTCCGGTGCGCAGCAGCCGGACGTTGGGATAGCGGTCGAGCGCCTCTTCGGGGGCGCCGTCGGTGGAACCGTTGTCAGCCATGATCACCGTCACCGGCCGATCAGTGGCATGCGACAGCGAGGCCAAGAACCGGTCGAGGTGCGGTCCCGGTGAGTACGTAACCGTCACCACTACTAATTCGTCACTCACGTGACCCCTGCCGAATCGTCACTCACGTGACGGAAACCAGTTCGTCGCTCACGCGCTAGAGGTTAGCGGGCCACCTGAAGTGATCGCCGCCACCAGCGCATCCCGCCACGGCCGCAACGGTGTCAGCCCGGCCTTCGCGGAAAGCCTGCCGGACAGAGCCGAATAGGGTGGCCGCGGCGCCGGACGAGGGTGGCTTTCGGTGCCCACGGGCCGCACGCGTTCCGGATCCGCGCCGACCGCCTCGAACACCGCGCGCGCCTGTTCGAAGCGGCTGGCCTCACCCTCGTTCGCCGCGTGCAGCACCGGTTCGCGAATCGCGCCGTCGGCGACCTGTAGCAGCGCACCGACGAGGTCGCCGACATAGGTGGGCGAGCCGACCTGGTCGGCTACCACGTCCACCGTTGAATCGCCGGCGGCCAGCCTGCGCATGACCGCGGCGAAGTCCGTGCCGGTGCCGCCCTCGTAGATCCACGCCGTGCGCACGATGTGGGCCTCGGGCATCGCCGCCAGCACCGCGAATTCGCCTGCCAGCTTGGTGCGGCCGTAGACACTCAGCGGGCCCGTCTCGTCGTCGATCTCATAGGGCCGGCGCTTCGTACCGGAAAACACGTAGTCGGTGGAGATGTGGATCAGGTCCGCACCGGCGCGGGCGCAGGCGTGCGCGACGTTCTCCGGCCCCGTCGCGTTCACGGCTCGCGCCTTGGCCTCGTCCTTCTCCGCGTCGTCGACCTTCGTGTAGGCCGCGCAGTTGATCACGACGTCGCCGGCGGCGATGAAACGTTCGGCGGCGGCCGCATCGGTGATATCCCACTGCGACGACGTCAATGCGAGCACGTCGCGGCCCTGCCTGCGTGCCTGATCTGCCAAGACACGCCCGACTAGGCCGCCCGCGCCGGAGATAACGATTCGGCCCGACATGATCACGAGTCTGGCACGCCGAGAAGCGCTACCCCGCCTGAGGCCGTCTCGCAAGTAGCCTGGGCTGATGCCCGCTCGCACGCTCCGTGTCATCGCCGTGTGCGTGGCCCTGGCGATCGTGGTGGGCACCGGCGTCGCGTGGGGCAAGATCCGGTCGTTCGAATCCGGAATCAACCACTTTTCCTCCGTCGCGCTCGGCGAGGGCGGCGCGGACGGCGCGATCGACATCCTGCTGGTCGGCCTGGACAGCCGCACCGACGCACACGGCAACCCTCTTTCGGCTGAGGAGCTGGCGACGCTGCGGGCCGGCGACGACGAGTCGACCAACACCGACACGATCATCTTGGTGCGCATCCCGAACAACGGGAAGTCGGCCACCGCGATCTCCATCCCCCGCGACTCCTACGTCGCGACTCCGGGCGGGAACAAGATGAAGATCAACGGCGTCTACGGCTCGGCCTATTTCGACAAGAAGACGGAGCTCGTCGAACAAAAGGGTATGGACCCGGCGAAGGCCGAGCCCGAAGCAACCGAAGCCGGCCGAGAAGCGTTGATCAAGACCGTCGCCAACCTCACCGGTGTCACCGTCGACCACTACGCCGAAATCGGCCTGCTTGGCTTCGCGTTGATCACCGACGCGCTGGGCGGGGTCAACGTGTGCCTGAAAGAGGCTGTCTACGAACCCCTTTCGGGTGCGGACTTTCCTGCTGGCTGGCAGAAGCTGGACGGCCCACAGGCTTTGAGCTTCGTCCGCCAGCGCCACGACCTGCCGCGCGGCGACCTGGACCGGGTGACGCGCCAGCAGGCGGTGATGGCGTCGCTGGCGCACGACGTGATCTCCAGCAAGACGCTGTCCAGCCCGTCCACCCTCAATCGCCTGGAAGACGCCGTCCAACGGTCGGTCGTGCTGTCCGAGGGCTGGGACATCATGGATTTCGTCAAGCAGCTGCAGAAGCTCGCCGCAGGCAGCGTCGCATTCGCCACCATTCCCATCGTCGAAGAGGCCGGGTGGAGCGACGACGGGATGCAGAGCGTGGTTCGGGTCGATCCTTCTGCGGTCAAGGAGTGGGTGTCCAGCCTGCTGCACGATCAGGACGAGGGTAAGACCGAACAACTGGCTTACTCGCCGAGCAAGACCACCGTCGATGTCGTCAACGACTCCGACGTCAACGGGCTGGCCGCCGCCGTGTCAACGGTATTGACCAACAAGGGATTCACGCCGGGCAGCACCGGCAATAACGACAGCGGCCACGTCACGGGCAGCCAGGTGCAGGCCGCTAAGGCCGATGATCTTGGCGCGCAATCGGTTTCCAAAGAACTCGGTGGCCTTCCAGTCGTCCAGAACCCATCGATCGCACCCGGCTCGGTGCGCGTCATACTGACCGCCGACTACACCGGACCAGGCGCAGGCCTCGACGGCAACAGCCCGACGGTGGCCACCGCCGATCAAGTCGCCGCAGGCTCGGGCGATTCGACGGAATCGACCCCTGCCCCTTCGCCGATCCTGACAGCCGGCTCGAACGACCCGGAGTGCGTCAACTGACTACTGTCACGTCGGCGCTGCTGGATCCGCTGATCGCCGCTGACCCGGCAGGGCCGCGGATCACCTATTACGACGACGCGACCGGTGAACGTATCGAGCTGTCCACCGTGACGCTCGCCAACTGGGCGGCCAAGACCGGCAACATGTTGCGCGACGAACTGGGCGCTGGGCCGGCGTCGAGAGTCGCGGTGCTTCTGCCCGCGCATTGGCAGACCGCAGCGGTGCTGTTCGGAATCTGGTGGATCGGAGCGGAAGTCGCCTTGGACGGTGACGCGGACATCGCGCTGTGCACAGCCGACCGGCTGTCCGATGCCGACGCCGCAGTCGGCGCGGGCGAGATCGCGGCGCTGTCGCTGGATCCGTTCGGCAAGCCGGTTGCCGATCTTCCGATCGGCGTGACCGATTACGCCACCTCGGTGCGTGTGCACGGCGACCAGATCACGCCCGAACGCCATCCCGGCCTTGCGCTCGACGGCCGGTCGGTTACCGATGTCATCGCCGGTGCCCAATCTTCCGCCGCCGCACAGGGTTTCACCGCTGGTGACCGCGTGCTGTCAACGGCGCACTGGGACACCGCCGATGAGCTGACCGATGGTCTCCTGGCGGTTTTCGCGGCAGGGGCTTCGCTGGTACAGGTGGCGAATCCGGATGCTTCGGTGATGGACCGTCGCCGGCAGATGGAGAAGGTCACCCGGGGATGACCGGGCCACGGCAGGGTCCAGCAACTGGCGTGGCTTTTTCGAACGGCAAGCCGCGACACGTAAACTGAGCGCCGTGGTGGGGACTTCGAGGGGGTTTTCTGCGTATCGGCTGTTCGGACACCGTCGGGTAGCCGGCTACACGGAGTCAACGGCGATCGGCCTGCTGCAAGAGGTCGACGCCGCCCAGCGTCAGGCGGGTATCGGTGGGCCGATCGCTGAGATAGGGGTCCATCACGGGCAATTGTTCATCGCGATGAAGTTGCTCCAGCGGCCCGGCGAGGCGGCGATCGCCATCGACCTTTTCGAAAATCAGGCGGCCAACATCGACAGGTCCGGTGAAGGTGACCTCGGCCGGTTTCTGCAAAACGTCGATCGGTGGTCCAGCAGGGACGGCCTGGTGATCCACGGCGGCGACTCGGCGAAGATCAAGCCCGGCGACATTCCCGAACTGAAAGAGGTGCGGCTGTTTTCCGTGGACGGCGGCCACACCGAAGAGATCGTGTTGAGCGATATGCGGTTGGCCGAAGAGTCCCTTGCCGACGGTGGCGTGGTGATCGCCGACGACGTGTTCAACCAACAGTGGCCCGGCGTAGCCGTCGGCACGGTGCACTATCTCGAGCAGGGCGGTGCGCTGGTGCCGTTCTACATCGGTTTCAACAAGGTTCTCTTCGCTCACCGCAGCCATGCCGACCGCTACCGGCACGCGCTCGACTTCGCGTACGGGCACCGATTCATGACCGCGGTTTACGCGTCGGTGTTCGCAGGCCATGATGTCGGCGTGCTGGTGCCGGTGCCGAAGCGGCCGGCGGATGTGGCCCGCCGCAGCGAAACCGCGCGGGCCGTGTATCGCCGGCTGCGTCGCTGATCGGCTGACCGCCGAGGCGATCCCGTCAGCGCAAAGCGACGGCCAGCCGGTCCATGTATTCATCGAAGTCGCCGATGATCGACGAGGTGGTGTTCACGCTGATTGCGATCGTGTCACCGATACCGTGCACACCGTGCGTCAGCCCCAGCACCGACGACAGCGCCGGGTAGCCACACGTCAAAGTTACTGGGCAGCCGCCGAATTGGAGGTCGGCCGGTCCGCGGTGCACGCTGGAAACGCCGGTGTTGCCGCGCACCATTTCGGGCCTGGCGTTGGGGTTGAGTCGCTTGACGCCCCAGCGGCGCAGCGGGCCGGGGACCGCCTCGAAGACACGCTCGCCGGCGACCACTGCGGGATGCTCGCGATACGTCCTGCAGGCTTGTAACTCCCCCGCTATCAATCGGATTCGTTCACCTCGCGAAGTGGCAGCGGAATGCAGGCCGACGCCGACCGCGTCGAAATGGTTGTAGGAGTAGCGCATGCCTGGCTTGGCCATCAGCACCTCGGCGGCCAGCCGCGAGGCATCCTCGCCGCGTGCAGTCAGGTAACCCGACAGCGCCTCCGATATCGCGGCGAGCACGCCGATCGTGACCGTAGGGGCCGCGATCTTCGATTCCGACATGGCCAGAGTGCGCAGCAGACGGGTACCGGTGGGAATGTTGTTGGTGCTCAGCGCGGGCACGAGGCCGCTCTTCGGCTGAATCCGGCCGGCCTCGACGTCGCGTGCTAACCGGCGCTGCTGTGCGGTGCGTTCGATCATTCGAGCCGCGAGCCCACCGGTGCGGCGCCATCTCGTTTCCGGCAATGGCTTGTTCCGTCCGAACAGATAGCCGGCCAGCGCCGACGAGCGCATCCCGTCGCCAAGCGGATGCGCGACCTGCAGCACGACGACTGTCGCCTCCCCCGGCGTGGCGGGAACCTGCGACAGTCCGGGATAGACGTGTAGCCGCCAGGCCGCCGAGCGCGGGTCCAGCTGATCGTCGATGAGCGGCGAAAGCGCCTGCAGGAACGCCGGCCACGTCGGCTCCGGGAGACTGTGCACGACAACCTGATCGGATTCGACGTCGCCGATGCGCCAACGCGGAAAGGTGAGGTCCCAGCGCCGGGGTGCGATGCGCAACTTCAGATCGAGCGACGCGTCGGCGCGGTCGAGGATTTCGGCGACCGCGGCGTCGATATCGGCGGTCCCGGCGAACGCGTAGACCAGGAACTGATCGGTGCGGAACTTCGTCGCGAACCAGTACCACATCGCGTCAACCGGAGTCATCCGGCTGGGCATGCCGCGGGGGTGAACCACGGTTGCGGGCAAGGCGGTTTTCGCCGGCATCGGAATACGTCCTTCGGCCCCCGCACCAGGTTGCATTCAGACTTGAATGGCGAGTCAGACGCTACAGCAAATCTTCAGCTTTCGCACCCGTAAAATTTGCCACCACGACACGCACGCGTGATATCTCCCGTCCCATAGCTGGTCACCGGGATAGCCCGGGTACACCTCAGCATTGCCACAACAGCAGGTGCCGTCTACTTCAGTAGCGCGCGCGACATCACGACGCGCTGGATCTGATTGGTGCCCTCGTAGATCTGGGTGATCTTGGCATCGCGCATGAAGCGCTCGACCGGAAAGTCAACCGTGTAGCCATAGCCGCCGAACAGCTGCACTGCGTCGGTGGTGACCTCCATCGCGACGTCGGAGGCAAAGCACTTCGACGCAGACGAAATGAACCCGAGGTCGGGCTCGCCGCGTTCGGCGCGCGCCGCGGCCGTGTAGACCATCAGCCGGGCGGCCTCGAGCTTCATCGCCATGTCGGCCAGCATGAACTGCACGGCCTGGAAGTCGCCGATCGGCTTGCCAAACTGCTTGCGCTCCTTGACGTATCCCAATGCCGCGTCCAGCGCGCCCTGGGCGATGCCCACCGCCTGCGCACCGATCGTCGGCCGGGTGTGATCCAGCGTGGCCAGCGCGGTCTTGAAACCCGTGCCGGGCTCGCCGATGATCCGGTCGCCAGGGATCCGGCAGTCCTCGAAGTAGAGCTCCGTGGTCGGCGATCCCTTGATGCCCAGCTTGCGTTCCTTGGCGCCCACCGCGAATCCCGGATCGTCCTTGTGCACGACGAACGCCGAGATGCCGTTGGCGCCCTTGTCCGGATCGGTCACCGCCATCACCGTGTACCACGTGGAGTGACCGCCATTGGAGATCCAGCACTTGGAGCCGTTGAGGACCCACTCGTCACCCTCTTGACGCGCCCGGGTCCGCATCGAAGCCGCGTCGCTGCCCGCCTCACGCTCGCTGAGCGCGTACGACGCCACCGCCTCGCCTGCCGCGATCGACGGCAACACCTGCTTCTTGAGCTCCTCGGACCCACGCATCAGCAGGCCCATGGTGCCGAGCTTGTTGCAGATCGGGATCAGCGACGACGACGCGCACACCCGCGCCACCTCTTCGATGACGATGCACGCGGCGATCGAGTCGCCGCCTTCGCCGCCGTACTCCTCCGGGATGTGGATCGCGGCGAAACCGGATGAGGTCAGAGCTGCTAGAGCCTCATCGGTGTAGCGCGCCTTCTCATCGACGTCCGCGGCGTACGGGGCGATCTCCTTTTCGCACAGATCACGCAGGACCGACCGCAGCTCGCGGTGCTCCTCGGAGAGCTGGAAGGCGTCAAACGACGGGTTACCGATGGCCATGAAAACTCCTTGCTACTTGCCGGTAACTTTACCGTCAAGGCGCTCAGCGGCCGGATCCACCCCTGCCCGCCACGAGCTGAAGACCCCTCACCATTTCGCGGTACGTGCGGTGATAAACCGACCGGATGGTCTGGCTGCGACGCAGGATATCGACCGCCGTCTGCGGCACCACCAACCCGACATCGTGGCCGGCGAAGACCGACGAGCCGGTGCCGAGCCGCAGCTTGCCCTCGACGACCGACTCGACCTCGCCGCGGTAGAACGCGCAATAGTCGGGCTGGGCGAAGAACACCTTGTTGAAGCCGATCAGGAACGGCGCGAGTCCGCCGCCGTCTTCCATATATCGCAATGTTCCGGTCGCGACGCCGGGCCACTGCTGGTTGAACACGTCGTCGGCGATGACGATGCCGCCGTCGGCCAGCGTGGCCTCGGCCAGATTCATATCGGAATAGACGATTTCCGCGGTATGGCCGCCGTCAACCGAGAAGAAACGGATATCGCCGCCGGCGAGTTCGCGCAGTTTGGCCGGTTCGAGTTTCGTCGAATCGCCTTGATGCAGCACGACATCGTCCATCGTCGACCACAGCTTGACGTTGTTGACGAACTTCTCGAGGCTGCCGTGCCCTGAGCCGTCGATGTTGAGTTCCTGATCGTCGAAGATGTCGATGGCCACGGACTTTTCACCGGGGCGCTGCAGCAGGCGCAGCCCGATGAAAAGTTTTCCGTGGTGCACACCGATCTCGGCGACCGCGCCCGAGATCTGCTTGGCGCGTTGTGCCGAATTCAGCACCTCGAGCGTCATCAGGATCTCGGGTTCGAGGAAGCCGGTGACAAGCCGCTGGCCAATTGCCCGGTACCGGACGAAATTTCGCTCCATCGGGTGGCAGCCTATCGTCCGAGCAGCCGGTCACGCAGCGCCGCGTCCTTTTGCAACACCATGTCGGACAAGTCGGCCTGAAACTTTTCGATCCGTGTCCGCAGCGAAGCATCGGATGCGCCGAGGATTCGGACCGCCAGCAGTCCCGCGTTGCGGGCGCCGCCGATGGACACCGTGGCAACCGGCACGCCTGCGGGCATCTGGACGATCGACAGCAGCGAGTCCAGCCCGTCGAGTTTGGCCAGCGGCACCGGCACCCCGATCACCGGCAGCGGCGTCGCGGAAGCCACCATGCCCGGTAGATGTGCGGCGCCGCCTGCACCGGCGATGATCACCTCGATACCGCGGCCCGCCGCCGTCTGCGCGTACTCGAGCATGCGCGCCGGGGTGCGATGCGCCGAGACCACACCGACTTCGAACGGCACGTCGAACTCGGCCAGCGCGTGCGCGGCCTCTTCCATCACAGACCAGTCGCTGTCGCTGCCCATGATCACGCCGACCCGCGCACTAGGCATGTCCACTCCATCCGTCTGTCCACTCGGCGTGCGATAACCAGTGTGCGGCCCGGGTGGCGCGTTCCCGCACATCTGCGACGTACGCGTCGTCGTCGACCGAGCCGTCCGGCGCGCCGAGAATGTTGACGTGCCCGATCTTTCGGCCCGGACGCTCGCCTTTGCCATACAGATGAACCCTGGCTTCGGGCAGCCGGGCGAATAGGTGATGCAGCCGTTCGTCCATGCTCATCGTCGGAACATTTTGCGCGCCAAGCACATTGGCCATCACCGTGACCGGCACGATCGGTGCCGTGTCGCCAAGCGGATAGTCGAGCACTGCGCGCAGATGCTGTTCGAACTGACTGGTTCTTGCGCCGTCCATGCTCCAGTGTCCGGAGTTGTGCGGCCGCATCGCCAACTCGTTGACCACCAATACGCCGTCAACGGTCTCGAAAAGTTCGACGGCCAGCAGCCCGACCACTCCTAGTTCATTGGCCAGCCGAAGCGCGAGTTGCCCTGCGGCGCTGCTTGTTTCGGAATTCAGCCCGGGCGCAGGAGCGATGACTTCGACGCAAATGCCGTCGCGCTGCACGGTCTGCACCACCGGCCATGCCGCGCCCTGACCGAACGGAGAACGTGCGACGAGCGCGGCCAACTCGCGCCGCATGGCCACCTTCTCCTCGACGAGTACCGCCGCACCGCCGCCCAGATAGGCTTCCGCGGCCTCGCGGGCTTCTGCGATATCGCGAGCCAGTGTCACGCCTCGGCCGTCGTAGCCGCCGCGCACCGTCTTGACCACCAGCGGCGCGTCGACTCGGGCAGCGAACGCGTCCACGTCGGCCACGTCGGTGACCTCGGAGAACCGCGGTACGGGCGCGCCGAGTGCCTCCAGCCGCCGCCGCATCACGAGCTTGTCCTGGGCGTGGATCAGCGCCGAGGGCCCAGGGGCGACGTTGACGCCGTCGGCGACGAGCTTTTCCAGCAGTTCGGTCGGCACGTGTTCGTGGTCGAACGTCAGCGCGTCCGCCCCTGTGGCGGCCTTGCGCAGGGCGTCGAGGTCGTCGTGCCTGCCGATCACCACGTCCGGGGTGACCTGCGCGGCAGGATCCTCGGGGCTGACTGCCAGCACGCGCAGCGTCTGACCCAGCGCGATGGCGGCCTGATGGGTCATCCTGGCCAGTTGACCGCCGCCGATCATGGTCACGACGGGCGGCGCGCTCGGATCACGTGGCACAGGCATATGTTGTCATGGCCGTAACCGGCCGTTTTATCCGCCGTGACCTGCACGGGTACGCGTCTCGTCGCCAATTTCCGTACACTGCGCTGTTGTGTCCTTCACCGACGCCACGATCGCTCGGCTGCCCGGCCCGATCCGGCCCTTCGCGGAGCGGCATCACGAGCTGATCAAATTCGCGATCGTCGGCGCGACCACATTCATCATCGACTCCGCGGTGTTCTACACGCTCAAGCTGACGGTGCTCGAGCCCAAGCCGGTGACGGCGAAGATCATCGCCGGCATCGTCGCGGTGATCGCCTCTTACATCCTCAATCGCGAATGGAGCTTCCGCGATCGTGGCGGTCGCGAGCGTCACCACGAGGCGCTGCTGTTCTTCGTGTTCAGCGGTGTCGGCGTGCTGCTGTCGATGGCCCCGCTGTGGTTCTCCAGTTACGTGCTGCACCTGCGCGTCCCGGAAGTGTCGCTGACGGTGGAGAACATCGCCGACTTCATCTCGGCCTACGTCATCGGCAACCTGCTGCAGATGGGCTTCCGGTTCTGGGCCTTCCGCCGTTGGGTCTTCCCCGACGAGTTCGGCCGCGCCCCCGACAAGGCGATCGAATCGCTGACCGCCGGCGGCATCGCAGAGGCGATGGAAGACCATGTCGAACTCACGCATGAATCCGGCTCCGTCACGCCGTTCCGTCGGCCCGGCCGGCGCGCCCGGCGGCTCGGTCAGCTCGGCGATTCTTCCGAGCCCAGGGTGTCGAAGACTTCGTGATACAGCAGCGAGTGGACATGTTCCACTCGCGGAATGTCGTGGAACTCCAGGGGATCCTGCGACGCAGATTCGATGATCAGCGTGCCCGTGCGCAACATACGATCGAACAGACCGTGCCGGAACTCGACGCTGTTGATACGCGCTAGCGGAATGTCGATGCCCGATCGGGTCAGCAGGCCGTGGCGGAACATCACGCGGCGGTCGGTGATCACGAAATGCGTTGTCCACCAATTGAGGAACGGCCACAACGTCAGCCAGCCGACGATCACCAGCCAGATCACCCCGATGACGATCATCACGACCTTGCGGGCGGTGGAGTCCCAGTTGGTCTGGTTGACATATCCGGCGCCGAAAGCCGCGACGGCGGTGATCGCCACCAGAACCAGCACCGGGCCGATCAGCCGCTTCCAGTGCGGATGGCTGTGCAGCACCACCTGCTCGTCACCGGCGAGGACGTTGTCCGGATAGCCCATTGCTGTGACTCAGCCCTTGGGGCGGCACACGAAATAGGCCTGGCTGCTCACCCAGCCGCCCAGGAAGCCCAGCGGCGTGAACAGCGTCCGCTCAACCACGAGGTGCTGCGAGACCCGTCCACGCAGGCGGCGCCAATTGAACCCGTAGTGGGAATGGCCGGTCAACGGCGGCTCACCGTAGAGCGGGCGTTCGATCGACGTGCGGCGGCGGGCGAACAGCATCTTCATGGCCTGCCCGACGGGATAGGTCTCGTGAAGCTGGTAACTGCTGGCTCCCTGACGGCGGGCGATGGCGCGCACCGCCTGCTTCACCATGAAGGACGGGCCGATTTCTATCGGCACGCTGATGATGACGCGCCCGTTCGGCGCGCACAGCCGGGCCACGTCGGCCAACACGATCTCGACAACCTCGTCGGTGCAATGCTCGAGCGTTTCCATGCAGGTGACGACATCGTAGGAGCCGTCGTGCGCGGGGTCGGCAAGCTCATCGTTGGTGTAGAACTTCAGGTTCTCGATCTCCCCGAAGCGCTCGCGGCAGCCTTTTATCTGGTCGGCATCGACGTCGACGCCGTGGCCTTCGGCCACCCGATCGCTGGCCATCGCCAGGAAGGTGCCGTCGCCGCAGCCGTAGTCGAGCAGCTTGTCGGTGCCGTCACCGATCAGCTCGAGAGCCTTGTCGAACCTGGACTGGTGACTCCAGGCGATGACCTTGTTCTTGCTCCCGATCTGACTGCTGTAGTAGTGACCTTCGGCGACATGATCCATATGCCGTGCCCTCCCCAGACGACCGTGATCTGAATGAACGAATGATTCGCTGAACTGTATCGTCTCAGCCTTGCGCACCGCCGGTAATCCTACCCTTCCGAACGCAAGTAATCGGCTCGAGAATTGACGCTATTGACGATTGCTAGATTCCCCTCAGATGGATCACATCTCCGGCTGAAACCGCCGTCATATGGCCATTGCTTTCAATTCCGATCCGGCCCTGATCGTCGACGAATTTAGCCATCCCGACGACCTCGCGGCCGTCGGGCAGGATCGCCCGCACGCGCGCACCTATCGTCAAGCAGCGGTCACGGTAGTCGTCGGCCAGTTTTGCGTCGGCGTCTTTCCACTCGACGATTCGCTGCTGAAGCCGCCGCAGCAGCTCAACGATGAGCTGGTGGCGATCCGGCGAAGCGACGCCGAGTGCGGACAAAGACGTGGCCTGTAGCGCCGGAATCTCGTCGCTGCGCAACGAGACGTTCAGCCCGAGCCCGACCACGATGGACCCCTGTGCCGCTGCGACCTCTGCCAGGATGCCTGCCAGCTTCCCGCCACCTGCCAACACGTCGTTGGGCCATTTCAGCCCTGCCTCGACGCCGGTGAGCGCCCGGACCGCGTCGACGATGGCGACACCGGTGGCCAGCGTCAGCCATCCCCACCTCTCGGTGGCGACCCCGCCCGCATCCACGCCGACCGACATCGTGATCTGCGCGCCAGGCACGGCCGACCAGCTGCGGCCCTGCCGTCCCCGGCCCGCGCTCTGATATTCGGCGATCAGCACCGCACCGGCGACGTCCTCGCCTGCGGCCGCCCTGGCGATCAAGTCGGCGTTGGTCGAGCCGGTTTCGGTCACCACGTCGAGCTGGCGCCACAGCGACGATGCCGCCGTCACATCCGCGCGCAGCGCCGACGCGTCGAGTGCCCGCCGGGGATCGTCAGCAGTCATTCTTGGCGGGTTTTCCGTCGAAGCGATCCGTCATCCATTTGATCAACGCCAGCGCGTCGGGCGGGTTGTGGCCGCCTGCCGGGTCGAACCCGACGGTGACGACTCCGCCCAACCCGCAGGCCCGTGCGATCGCGGCCTTTGTCCACTCTGCGTCGATGTACGGGTCGGCGCCGCCGTACCAGACGTACAGGGGCGCCGAGAGCGGTTTCTGCGGCAGAGCCCACTGTTGCAGCAGCTCGCGCAGTCGATCGCCGGCCTCGGGCGTGCGCGGCGTGAAGTCGCGCGGGCCCAGCTGACCGACCGCATTCGCGCGTCGGTAGGCCGCACCAGGGCTGCAGTCGGACAACACATTCCAATAGTGGGCGGCGCCACCGCGGCGGAAGTCGTTGCGGTCGATGTCGGGATGCAACCGCGCCAGCGACTCGATGACCGATTGCATGACCGCGCGCTGTTCACTGGTCAGTGTGCCCTGCTGGGCCTTGTCGACCAGGCCGGATATATCGGCTGCCGGGGATGCGGCGAGCCCGCCGACGATGTGCAACTCGGGTGCGTAGTCGTTGGCCTGCTCGTCGGCCGCCCACGCCGCGCTGCCGCCCTGAGAATCACCGAAGGCGGCATAGGTATCGGAGACGTCGGGGAACGTGCGCTTGAGCGCGCGCACGGCGTCGATCATGTTCAGTCCGGCCGTGCGGGAATCCGAGTACGGATGCACACCCTTGGTTCCCAGGCCCTGAAAGTCAGCGAGCGCGACGGCGTAACCCAGATCGGTCAGCACCTTGACGTAGCGCAGGAAGCCCAGCAGATCGGGCGACAACGACGGCGCGCAGGGACCCTCGATACCGAGCGTGGCGTGCCCGAACGTCACGACCCGCCAGCCACCCCGCGGGGCGCCGCCCTTGGGCACGAACACCGAGCCCGACACCACGGTCGGTTCGCCTGTGTCGCCCTCGGTTGACCGGTACACGACCCGGGCGGCCATCAAATTGCGGCCCTCGAACGTCCGCGTCACGCCCGGCATGGTCGTCGCGGTCACCAGCGTCCCGGGCCCCGATCCGCTCATATCGGCAGATTCAATGGGCACCGGCGGGCCGCCCGACGACGGGAACTGGTTGATCAATTTCAGGCCCAGGGTCGCGGCGATGGGTTGCAGCCATACCGCCGCCCCGATCACGGCGGCGACTACTACCAGGACCAGGAACGTCGGCAACAGCGCTCGTTTCAACATGCTTCCTTTGCCCTCGGTCTGGCGCTCAATCTAGTGCGACGTCTCCGCGCGCGGCTGTTACAGTCGGTCAGCCTCGGAGCGTGTCGTGTCAGGTAACGCAACGGCGTGCCCGGCCGATGTATGCAGTGTTCGGCGAACACCCGCACGTGGCGCCGCAGCCGCGCCGACCCCTCGGGTTCGTCGATCCGATCTTGTTTACGGCACAGTAAATTATTTTGCGGGCGGCGATCTTGAACGCGTCTCGGCCGGCGATCAATCCGAGCGTTTCGACGTTGCTGGATGACTTTGCCGCCTTTCAAATGTATTCGCAAAATGGATATTGATATTGATTCCGCGCCCGCGGCGAAGGCTGGCGAGGATGCTTTGCGCGATGGCAGCCGATACCGCGACGACGAGCTTTCCCGGCGGGCGACAGTGACGTTCAATCAACGCTCTGAGCGGGCCGCTTACCAGCGGCGATGATGTGGTTGCCAGCACGTTTGACGGCTAACCGGCGTGGCCGACAAACGACGCGTATGCAGGTCTCGGACGCTTGACGCTTACTCAGTACGCGCCGGAGCCGGCAGCCACAATACGAATTGTCTTGGCCGCAATAAGAAGGTCGTTGGTGATCGACCAGTTCTCCACGTACGAAAGATCGAGGCGAACCGAGTCTTCCCAGGACAGGTCGGACCTGCCGCTGACCTGCCAGAGGCCGGTGATACCGGGCAGCACCAGCAACCGTCGGCGGACCTGGTCGTTGTACGTGTCGACCTCTCGGCGCAGCGGCGGACGCGGGCCGACGACGCTCATGTCGCGGCGCAACACATTGATGAACTGCGGCAGCTCGTCGATGCTGTAACGACGCAAGATCCGGCCCACAGGAGTGACCCGCGGATCCTCCCGGATCTTGAACAGCACACCGCCCACGCTCTCGTTGATGTGGACCAGGCTGTCGATCTGCTTGTCGGCACCGTCGACCATGGTGCGGAACTTGATCATCTGGAATGGCGTGCCGTCCAGACCGATCCGCTCCGAGCGGTAGAACACCGGGCCCCTGCTGGTCAGCTTGATGGCGATGGCAGCGGCCAGCATCACCGGCAACGCGCCGAGCAGCACCGTGAACGACACGAAGATGTCGAAGGCGCGCTTCTGCAGCTTCTTGGTGCCGCTGTACTGCGGCTTCTCGACGTGAATCAGTGGCAGGCCGGCGACCGGACGCATGGTCAGGCGAGGCCCGGCGACATCGACGACACCAGGTGACACGACCAGGTCGACGCCCAGTTTGTCGAGGTCCCACGACAATTCGCGTACGCCCTCGGGGCCGAGGTGGTCAGTCGTGGTCAGCGCGACGGTGTCGGCATTGGTCTTCAGGATCGCGTCGTGCACCTTGCCCTCGTCGCCGAGCACTGGCAGCGTGCCGACGCCGGGGACCTCCAACGTGCCGCCGTCACTACGACCGGTGAGGCAAACGCCCACCACCGAGTAGCCGTACGACCAGCCGCGCTGTAGTGATTGCACCAGGCTGCGCACCGCACGCGGATCACCCACTGCCAGCACCGACATCACGCATTTCCCGCGACGGCGCTGCCGGGCCAGAATCCGCCGGCACAGGCTACGGCTAAGGAGCAAACCCAACAATCCGGCGGGAAGGGCCACAGCGAGATAGCCACGAGCGTATTCCGGCCGGAAGATCATCAGCACGACGGCGATTACGCCGACGGTTGCCAGCGTGGCAGAAAACACGCGGCGGTATTCCTCGACTCCGGCACCGACGATTCGGGGAGACCGCGTGCGATAGGCGGCGAGCAGGCCGAGCCAAATGGCGGCCACATAGACCGAGAGCACCGAGTAGTAGGAAAACACCGAGTAATAAGCCCAGGCCGCTTCCGGCGCCTGGTCAGGCTTGCCGAGGCGGACTACCTGGGCAATCGCGAGAGCAAGTGTGACGACCACCACATCGGAGGCGACGAGGATCCATTTATACCGTCGCTGCCACACCGTCGCGGTAGCGGTTCGGACCGCGGAAAGGCGGGGTTTGGCGGGTGCAAAAACCTCTTCTGCCACCGACACGGTTCGCACTACCTCCTATTTGCTGGCAGCTACCGAATAATCGCTGACCCCCGACTGTCGATACACTATCGCATTGTTTGCCCGCTTACGCCACCCATTCTTCAAACTGCCAGGTCAGGGACAAGTGCCCTGCAGAACGGCCTTCGCGAAGCCGGCAAATTGGTAGAAGTACATGAACTCCCATTGCAGGAACGAGTACGGATACTGGCGGGGCATCGCGCGCAATACTGTCGTACCGCGCTGATCGGAAAAGCATTGCCGGAAAACCAGCCGCGCGCGCGGGATGTGATAGCGCCAGGTGAGGACGATGATCTTCTTCCACGATCGCTGCTCGGCCAGCCGCCGCACCATCTGGGCCTCCCCGCGCGTGGTCACCGACGGGGGTTTCCCGCAGATCACCTCGATGTCGGCAGTCGGACGACAGACCCGATCCATGACGTCGTCGCCCGACAGGTACGGATTGGAGAACACGACAGTCGGTGCCCAGCCCTCGCGGGCAAGTTGCATCGCGTAATCCTCGCGACCGTCGTGTTCCCCGGCGAGGACGACGATCGCGTCGGCGTGCTGCAACTCGTCCTCCTTCGCGTTGTTGAACAACATGATCCCGGCGAGGCCAACGTCGACGAGCACGATCACGATCACCGCGGCAATCGCCTCCACGACGACGCGATCAAGATCAAGCCGACGCATAACCCGCCAGGTGATCGGCGCACATCTCGCGGTACGCACTCCACATTCTGCGGCCCAGCTCACGCTGCCCCGCTGCGTTGTAGTGGCGGTCCTCGCCACCGTTGATGTACCCGACGGGACCGTCAATAAACGCGGTGCGCGGGCGGCGGTTCGGAGTATCGACGTGTACGGCGTCGATCGCCGAATAGTCCTTGTGGGATTCCGCCATCTCCTCGGGCACCATCTGCCCGAGGAGAAAGGGGAGATCGTGGCCGTAGCGGACCCGGACGTCGTCGATCAGCCGGTCGAGCTTTCTCTGATAAACCGACGCCGCCATCAGCGGCACATCCGATTCACCCTGATGCCAGAGGACGACGGCGACGGTGCTGCCCGGGTACTGGGAGATGGCCGCGTCGGTCGCCGATATCGCTCGGCGGTACAGATTCGTCCTTGTGGTCGTATCGTCTACGTCCCAGGTGTATCCGTTCTTCGGCGAGAAAGCGGTGTCGCCTCGCGCGCCCGGGATCAGCAGCACCGCGCGCCCGGTCTCGTCGGCCAGCTGCTTGGCGAACGTCACGCCGAAGCCGACACCCTTGCCCGGCACCTCGTGAAACAGCGGATCGACGCCGGCGACCGCGGTGCCCTTCGACGGCCCGGACATCGCCCACTGATGCACGAGCGGGTGCTGTCGATCCAGTCCCGCCGGGTCCAGGCCGACACCCATGCCGTAGGCGTTCGACTGCCCGAGGATCGGCACGATCAAGTAGGGCTGTTCGGGCCGTTGCACTGGTATGCCGGGCTTGGCGATTCTGCGCTTCACCACGCATTTGGCCTGCACTAGCAGCCGCATCCACAGCGCGTAATCCCCGTCAGGGTTCCTACGGGCACCCATTGGTCACCGGCTTTCCCGCGAATCGATCTGCCATCCAAGCGAATTGGGATGCGATATCGACATCGCCGTGCCCCTTGTCCGGCTGCAGCTGCCACACCACCGTTCCGCCAAGCGCACACGCGCGGGCGATCGCTGCGGTGGTCCACGCAGCGTCGATATACGTGTCCTGACCGCCATAGGCCACTGACAGCGGCGCCGAAAGTCGTTGCTGCGGAAGGGCCCACGCCTTGAGCAGGTTGCGAAGCCGGTTCGCTGCCTCTGGTGTGACCGGCCCAAGATCTCCCGGCTGCACGGCGTCGATGGCCGCCTTACGGTCGCCGACCTTGGGACCCGCACAGGCCGACAGCACCTCCCAATACTTGGCGGCGGCGCCACGGCGGTAGTCGTCCCGGTTCAAGTCTTTGTGTAAACGCGCCAGCGACTCGATGATCGCCTGAAACGCCGCTTCCTGGTCGTCGGTCAAAGTGCGAGCCATCGACTTGTCGACCATCCCTGATATGTCGACCGCGGGCGAATATGCCAGCGCGCCAACGAGATCGAGCTCCGGCGCGTAGGTGGCGGCCTGTTCGTCGGCCGCCCACGACGCACCGCCGCCCTGCGATCCACCGACGGCAGCCCACCGGTTCGACACGTTCTTGAAGGTATGGCGCAGGGCCCGCACCGAATCGATCATGTTCAGGCCCGCCGTCTTGGCGTCGGTGTACGGATGTACGCCGGATGACCCAAGCCCTTGATAGTCGGCGAGCGCGACCGCATATCCCATCTTCGCGAATCCCGCTACCGCAGTGGAGAATCCGAGCAGCGAGTCGGACCCTGACGGCGCGCAGGGCTCGTTGATCCCCGTCGTTCCGTGGCCGAGGGCGACGACCGGCCAGCCGCCGTCGGGTGGCTCCCCGAGCGGCGTGAACACCGATCCCGACACGACGGTTTCCAACCCGGTGTCACCGGACGTGGACCGGTACACGACGCGGGCGGCCTGCACGAGCTTGCCGTCACCGGTGCGCGTGAACGACGGCATCGTCATCGCGCTCACCAATGTGCCCGGCCCGGAACCGGACAGGTCGGCCGTCTGGATCGGGACGGGGTCGCCCTGCGCGCCGTGCCGGGTGGTCTCGAGTAAGCGCACGCCCAGCTTCCACACCAACGGCAATGACGCGAGGACCAGCACGACCGCGGCGGCGGCGCTGATCCACAGCACCGCTCGGCGCATCACGACCACCTAGCTCGATACCGCTTCGCCCAATTCATGGCCGGCTGCTCGACGAGATAGAAGGTCACGGCCGAGACCACAAATGTCACGGTGAGTACCACGACGACGTTCCTAAGCATTCCGGGGACAGAATCGCCGGCCATCAAACCCCAGCGACCCAGCAACAGCATCAACGGGAAGTGCCAAAGATACGCCGACAACGAAACCTTACCCACGAACCGCAGTGGTGCGCTGTCGAGATGACGGGCGATGGGCGAGTCTTCACCCCTGGCCAGCGGCGCGATGATGACAAGGATCATCAAGCCGCACACCGCGGCGATGCCGCTGGTTGCGAACGGGCTGGCGGTGGCGAGTAACCACAGGAACGCGCCGGTCGCCGGGATGATCGCAAGCGCGCTGTACAACCGCACCCGACGGCTCAGCCGCTCCGACATCGAGAACTGCTCCATCGCGACGAATACGACCGCCGCGAGCATTCCCATCGCGAAAGTGTCCGCGTTGGTCAGGAACGTCTTGGTGAACACCGCAACCCAATTGGGCCCCCAGTCGAGCAACACCCGGTCGGTGATCCCGGACCGATGCACCAGCATCGGCACGAGCGAGCGCCCGGTGAACGCCATCACGATCAAGAAGACGGGCGCGACCAGGGCCAGTCGCAGCGGCCGAGTCGACGTCCGCTTCCGCAGTGCGAACAACAACATCCCGAGCAGCGGCACGGAAACATAGAAGGCGTATTCCAGAGTCAACGACCACGACGGGTTCAGCCCGGTCTGGAAGTACTCCGGGATGTAGGACTGCACCAGCGTCAGATTGGCGAACAACTGCCACGGATCGGTGATCATCCCGGTGCCGTCCTCGGTGCCCAACGGCTGCATCGACGGATTCTGGACATAGACGATCTGGAACACGAAGTTGCAGATCAAAAAGATCGCCAGATATCCGGGCAGGATCCGCGCGACGCGATGCATCGCGAAGTTCGCGGTGCTCGGCATGGCGGTACCGCGGTCCTCGGTGAGCTTGCGGACGTAGGGCAAGAACAGTAGAAAACCGCTGAGCACGTAGAAGAAAATCAGCGAAAGGCCGACGAGGTTCGTCTTCCACGTCGCGGAGGTGTGCGGCGAGTAGTGCCCGGTGACATGCATGATCGCCACACCGACGCACGACAACCCACGCGCTCCGTCGAGGCCGATGATCCGTGTCTTCGCACGGGTGAGCGCAGACGTTGGCGGTACCGGCGGAATCGACGGCGGTATCGCGGTGAACTCGGCCGTCATTCGCCTCCTCCAGTTTCGTCTTGGGTGTAGCTCTCGCTGTAGTCAGATTCGCCCGCGGGAGCGACGGGCTGCTCGACCGACTGCCGTGCGGCGGTGAATGATTCGCAACTGTTGGCCGCTGGAACCCCGGCGAACCGATCGTTGATCCAGCCGAACGAATACGTCACGTCGATGTCGCTGTGCCCCTTGTCAGGCTGGAACTGGATATCGATCACGTCACCCATACCGCAGGCCGCTGCGAGCGCCTCGTCCGTCCAGTTGCCCGGCGTCAGGGTGTCCATACCGCCGTAGATCACGAGCATCGGTGCGGTCGTGGGCCGCTGCGGCAGACCGCGCTTCTGAAGATCGGCGCGCAGTGTGTCGACGGCCTGCGGGCTGGCGGGGCGCAAATCGTCGGGGGAAATCTCGTCGATCACCTTGGTCCGGTCGGCGATGGCCGGCCCCTCGCATGAGGTCAGCGAATTCCATCGTTGTTCGACGACTCCGCGCCGATAGTCGTCGAGGTTGAAGTCCGGATGCTCCTGGGCCAGCGCCGACAGGATCAACGGCAGCGCCGCCTGTTGTTCCTTGGTCAACGTGCCGGATGCGGCGGCATCGGCGAAGCCGCTGATGTTCGTGGCCGGTGACAGGCTCACGGTGCCGAGCAGCTTCAGCCCGCCGGCGTCATAGCTGCCTGCCAATTCGTTGGCCGCCCAAGCGGCTTGGCCGCCTTGGGAAATCCCGACCGCAAGCCAGCGGTCGGACGCCTCGGGGACAAGGCGGCGCGCCGCACGCACCGAGTCGATGACGTTGTAGCCGACGGTGGTGGAGTCCAAATAGGGATGGCGCTCCGTATCGAGGCCAAGGCCTTGGTAATCCGGCACCACGATGATGTAGCCGGCCTTGATCAGCGCCGCGATCGGTTCCGATGCGCCAAGAAGATTCGGCGACAGCGACGGGGCGCAGTCGGAGGTGATGCCGGTCGTGGGGTGCGCGTACACGACAACGGGCCATCCGGTGTCGGGCGCTTTACCCTTCGGCACGAAGACCGTCCCGGTGACTTGCGTGCGGTTGTTGGTGATGCCCGACGTCGACGTGTACTGAATGTGCGCGGCCAACGACGTCACGGATTTCAGCCGGCGGTCGATCGTCGGCAGCGTGCTCGCCGATGCAAGTGCGCCGGGTACTTCCCCATTGCCCGAGGTGTCCGGTTTCAGGTCGATGCCCGACATCGCCGCAGGCTCAGGCGCTGCGGGCTTCGCATCGCTACATCCGACGATGCCGAGACAGGCCGCCAACACGACGCAGGCGGCAGACACTGCTGAAGGGGGCCGGATCATCTGTTCCTTTCCGCAGTCGCCTCGCCTACAACGCGGTCGACCTGCCCCCTGCCGAGGAGTCTATCCTCCAGCAACCCTCGAGCGCTTATCAGCACAATACTCAGCGCGAATCCGAGCAGCGTCGCGGTCAAGATGTTCTTCCACATCGAACCCTGCCGCTGAGCAGGGCTAGCGTCGTCTACCAGCACTAACTCGGTGTGCACGGTATCCACGGCGGCCATTTCATGCGACAGCGAAACCATGTTCGCCGCGACAGCGCTGGCAACTTCCTGTGTGCGCTGGGCATCGGCACCGGTGACGACGACGTCGAATATCGCCGAATTCGTGGGCGGCACGATGATGTGCCCAGCCAGCTCCTCGGACGTTTCGGGAAGCCCCAGCTGCTCGATCGCCCGGGACGTGACCTGCGAGCTGCGCGCCAGTTGTTGAAAGGTGGCCGCCCTCGGCTCTGCGGTCAGCACCCCGTAGTACGCGTCGAGCGTGGTGGCGCTGCCGGGCGTCACCACGAAGAACTTGGCGGTCGACACGTACACCGGTGAGACGATGCGCCACTGCAAGAATCCCACGCCCGCCGAGACCAGCGTCGCGCACAAGATGACCACCCAGCCGTCCCGCAGGATGGTCAGATAGTCCCGGATTCGCGGAGCGCCGGCGGGCGGTTTCACGTGGCACCCACGCAGACGTTGCCGAGGCGCTGCCCGTCGAAGCGGGCGACCATCCATGCGATCGCACTCTGGATGATCTGATCGTTTGTCACTTCGGTGTCCCCGGCGCGTTTGTTGACCTCGATGCGATCGCCTTTCGCGCAAGCGCTCGCGAGGGCCTGCTGGACGCCAAGCGCGGGCGTCGAGGTGTCCGCCGTTCCGAAGACGACCAATACTGGCGCCGATCCCGGCGTGGGATAGCGGGCCGGCAACGCCGCAGCCGCCAGACGCTGCCGTGCGTCCGCCGCCGCGGCGGGGCTTTGCGGCCGTAAGTCTTCGGGTTTGAGTTGAGTCAGTGCCTGCTGTGCTTGCTGGGGATCCTTTGGCGCGCAATCAGTTAGGAGGTCCCACCGCTGGCGGGCCGCAGCCGATCGCTGTGCGTCCAGGTCGAAGCGGGGGTCGAAGTTTTCCAGACTCTGCAGAACCTGGATGTACATCTGCATCTGCTGGGACCCTGCGAATTGTCCGCTTGTGGCGGTGTCGACCATCGGGGACATATCGGCGTAGGGGGCGATGGCTACCGATCCGACGAGATCCATTCCGCCGCCGTAGATTCCGGCCCGTTCGGCGGCAGACCACGCCGCCAGGCCGCCTTCGCCGATGCCGAACGCCGCCCACCGCGTGCTCGCCGACGGCAGTACCCGTCGCGCCGCCCGCGCGGCGTCAATCACGTTGTTGCCCAACGCCGCTGAGTCGACAATCGAATGCGGGTCGGTGCCGGGAGTGCCCAGACCCTGATAGTCGGGTAGCGCCACCACGAAGCCGCGGCCCAGCAGCGTGGCCACGGTCTGCGAGTAACCCCACAGTCCATCGGCCATCGAGGGTGCGCACTTGGGCATCACGCCCGTCAGCGAATGCGCGAAAGACAGGATCGGCCAGCCGCCCTTGGGGGGCATGCCGGGCGGCACCGCCACGATGCCGGACACCTCGGTTGGCGCGCCGTCGACACCGGACGTTGACCGGTACACCACCTTGACCGCTGCGGAATTCGCGTCCTCGATGTTGGCGTCGGTGTAGGGCTCGACGCTCACCAAAGAGCCCGGTCCGTCGTTGGTCATGTCAGGCGGCGGCAGCGTGGGCGCGCCGACGAACCCGGGCGTGAGTTCGTCGCGCGGTGGCCGGTTGTAGGTAAGCGACGGCGCCGGTCCGTCGTCAGAGCAGCCCGCCAGCACCGCCATCACCGCGAGGAGCGCCGCGACGGCCCGCCTCCGCACGATCAGCCGGCCCCGTGCCTGCGCGCCGGCCGTGGCGAGCCCGCGGAGCCGACCAGGCCGTTCTGGCTGATCGTCGTCGTATCGGCATCGCCGTCGGCCGAGTTGCCGGCCGTCGAGCCGGCGGCGCGCGCCGACCGATCACCACCCGACGCGCTCGCCCCTTCCTTTCGGTCGCGACGCAGCCGGCGTTGGCCGCCTGGTTCGAACGTGACGACGGTGCCGATGACGGCGACGTTGGCGGTCTGCAGCGCCTGCACGGCGCGGCGCAGGGCCGACGTGGTGGTCTTGCGGATCCTCGCCAGTAGAAGCGCGCCGTCAGACAATGCCCCGACGACCGCGGCGTCGTTGTAGACATCCAGCGGCGGCGTGTCGATCACGACGTAGTCGTATCCATTGGCGAGTTCGTCCAACAGCTTCTCCGCCCGTTGGCTCGCCCACAGCTCGCCGGGACGCGTAGAGGACGGCCCTGCCGGAAGAAATGCGATCGTGTGGTGGCCGACCGAGACGTCGGAGATGACCGACTCGACAACGCTGTTCTCCCCCACCAGCACGGTGCTCAACCCGCGGGAACCGGCGCCGTCTCGCATCGGGCCGTTGAGGGGCAGCCGATCGGCCAGCTGCGGATTTCGTAGGTCGCCGTCGACGAGGACGACCGAGCGACCCGATTCAGCCAGAGCCGCGGCCAGGTCGATGGCCGTCGTGGTCCGGCCCTCCTGCCGACGCGGACTCGTCACAGCAATCACCCGTGGCGCGTCATCGCCGTTTGCCGGCACCACGAAGCGCAAATTGGTCCGCAGCTCCCTGAGCCGCTCTGCATACAAGTCGTCAGACGCCAGGTCGGCGACGTCAACCTTTTCGCGGGAGGGGTCGAGCGGCAGTGCGCCGATCACCAAGGAACCGCTCGCGTTCTCGACCGGTTCCCGGCCGCGCACGCGCTTGTCGAAGATGCCGACCAGTATCGCTATGACGATCCCGAGAACGAGGCCGCCTGCCGCACCGAGGCCGATGCGCAGCAGCATGCCAAGGCCGAGCGGCGACGTGGGGAACGCGGCCTCGTCGACGACGACCGCGCCGGCCGCCGGGGTGCCGCCACGCCGCGACGTTTCGAGTTCACTGACCAGCCCGACGAGCTGATCGGCGACGGCGTTGGCGTACGTCTGGGCCTGCGTCGGATCGGGGTCGGTGACACTGACATTCAGCAACACGGTTTGCGGAACGGGTGCGGCGGAGATCTTGGAACGCAGTTCCTCCGAAGAAATCGGCGCCTTCAGCTGGTCGACCGCTCGCGCAGCGACCTGTTCGCTGGTGGCCAGGCCGGCGTAGGAGACCACACGCTCTTGGGAGAACAGGTTGTTCTGGTACGCCTCGGTGACCGTCGTCCCGTTCTGGGTAGCGACGAACAGGGTGGCCGTGGACTGATACTCGCGGTCGGTGAACTGCCAGGTCCCCCAGCCGATGGCGGCGCCAACAGCTGTCAGGATCACGATCACCCACCAGTACCTGGCGAAAATGCGCAGGTATTCCTTGATCTCCAACGTCGTCCCCTCAAAATTGGGCGTCTTAACGGTTGTCAGGTTAGCGTTCGCGACCCCAGCGGCCACCTTTTAAGTGCGGTCCGGCCAGCCGGGATTGAGCTTAGCTGGTCGAGCTGAGAGCATGGTCTTCGTGAACACCCGCTGGGATCAGCTCCGCAATCATATGGTATCCGCCGCGATCGTTGCTGTGATAGCTGCAACGGTCTGGCTGGCAATGTCCTTCGGGAAGCTGTCGCTGCTGGGTGTTGTCGGCCTTGTGGCCTTAATTGTGGCTGCATATGTGGGTGTACGACATCCGCTGTGGCTGTTCTGGGCCTTGGCCGCCGTGATGGCCCTACTTCAATATGGCCGCTTTCCGGGTGCCCACTTGCCGCTTTATCTACCGTTGGCTTTCGGGTGCCTACTCGCATCCCTCCTTCACCCCCGTTTGGCTCGCTCTCCACATCCGCTCGAGCTGGCCGTTTTGGCATTGATCATCACGTCCGGGCTATCCGTTGTCGCGACCTACCACTCACTCGCCGATGTCTCGATCTTCATTCGGTGGGTTATTGCAATGTCGATGATATTTCCGTTGCTTCAGCTTTCGCAGCAGCATCTGGCAACTTTTGGGCGCATATTCGTATGCGGCGCAGCGCTCAACGGGATCTTCGGCTTCTATCTCATCGCATTCGATCCAAACCACACGTCTTTCCGCTTTCTACGCGCATTCGGATACCTCGAGCAATACACGGTGGGTTTTTACGCATATACAAACGCGGGGGCATCGCGAACACAGCGCTTGGGCGGCACCTGGGTGGAGCCGAACGGCGCCGGACTCAACTTGATGGTCGCGCTGATACTCGGCATCCTGCTGTTCGCAGGCTGGCGCCGGGTGGTCCTCACGACGCTGATCACCGCCGCTTTGGCGCTGACCCTCAGCCGGCAGAGCATTGGGACTTTGGTTGTTGGGATCGTCCTGGTGTTGATTTTCCACACGATGCGGTCGCGCGACCGCATCGCGACGATCGCCAGCCTGGCACTCATCGCCGCTTTGTGTTTCCTGATCTCACCTGTGCGCCGACGAATCCTGTCGTCGTTCCGAAGCGATGACGCCGGCTCCACGTCCCGACTCGATGCCTTGCACAACTTCCCCGGTCAGATGTCGGGGAGCTGGGTGTTCGGGCACGGCTGGGGCCGACGCGAATTCCTCGATCCCTCGTACTCGTACACGCTGAACCTGGTGTCGAACGCGCCGTTGATCACCGTCTATCGCGGGGGAATCATCACCGGCCTGGCATTTCTCGCCGTTATGATCGTCGGCTGCATTATCTCTTACCGTGCGTTGATTTCGCGCTCGTTGCCCTGGGCGCTGTATGGCGGCGTGTTCATCGCATTCTGTTTTGGCGGAATGCAACTCGACCATGGAACCGCGGATATTGCGCAGATCGTGCTCCTGTATTCGATCTTGCTGGCGTTTCTTGTCTATATCGACCGTGAACGCCGGGACGCGCTTCAGAGACAATCAACTCAGGCAGATGCCGTTTCAGCGCCGCATGTGGGCGTCAGGGTGGGCGTTCCATAAATTGACATTTGCGTAAACGATTCCTCGGCAATCCACGGATTCGTTGCGACACACCACAACTCATGCCCAAGAAAAGGTGCTGGCTACGGCAAACTGAGGGCACACTCGCGTCGTAATGGCGCTTCCTCTGTAGAAAACTGGAGGTAACCCGTGCGCTCAGGCAGGAGCCGCCGGCTTCGTCGGGTCAGCACAATTGTCGCCGCGATTTTCACGGGAGTCGTTTGCGCCCTTGCCGTCGCAGTGGTGCTTCCCCCGGATTCGCCACGGCGCGTTATCGTCGCTGAGAGCGCCAACATCAATCCGTTGCCCACCACAATTGGGTTTGCCGACTCCGACATTTACGGTATGACACCGGCCGATGTTGACCACACATTGCAAATCATGGGCTCGACGAATGTAAAGACGGTCCGCCTGATGATTCCGTGGGCCGGTGTGGAACCGATTCAAGGTCAGCTGAACTGGTCGACGGTCGACAAGACCATCAATGCGGCAGCGGCCAAGGGCATATCCGTGATCGGATTCATCAACTCCACACCGGGATGGGCAGTCGCGGCAGGTGCTCAACCGATCAGCGGCAGACCGGCCTCACCCGCGGCGTATGGGGATTTCGCCGCCAAGGTGGCGACCCGTTACAAGGGCAAAGTCTCGGCATACGAGATCTGGAACGAGCCCAATTCGGCCTACTTCTACTCGCCGCAGCCCGACCCCGCCGGTTACACCGACCTTCTCAAGGCCGCTTACCCGAAGATCAAGGCCGTCGATTCGGCGGTGACCGTCATCGCGGGCGTGCTCGGCGCGGTCATCGACTGGGGCAATTTCGCCATGGACCCGGTGAAGTTCGTGAACCAGATGTACACGGCGGGCGCCAAGAATTACTTCGACGCCTTGTCGTTTCATCCGTACCACTACTACTTGAAATTCTCCGACGGCGTTCCGCAGGCGAATTCGCCTGTGAACCAACTCATCCAGATGCGGCAGGCGATGATCTCCAACGGCGACTCCGCGAAGAAGATCTGGAACACCGAATACGGCCAGCCGACATCGATCAGCGATCCCGCCACCCAGTCCGCGTTCCTCAAGGACATGTACACCAAGTGGCAGGAGATGCCCTACACCGGCCCGTTGATGTTTTACACCACGCGTGACCGCAACACCGCGAGCACTACCGTAGACGACACCTTCGGTGTGTTCCAGTCCAACTGGACACCGAAGCCAGCTCAACAGGACCTGAAGGCGGCGATCGCTGCTGGCGTACCCAAATCGCCTGAGTTTCAACGATTTTCTAAGATCACCGACCCGGTTCACGGCAGTGTGCTGAGCCCAGTGTTCAAAGCCACACCCACGATGTGGGCCCAGATACGGACGGTGAACACCCTCTTCGAGACGCCCAACGGGATCTTCTCCTCGCCCAAGCCCGTCGCTGACTTCGCGGTGGCCCGCAACGCCACGCCCAATGCTTCCTTCGCCAACGGATGGCAGGATTTCAACGGCACCAACGGTTTTAGAGTGTGGTGGTCACAGGCCACGGGTGTGCACTGGGCCAGCTTCGGCTTCGCCCAGGCGTGGGTGCCGCAGCTCGGCTTGGCGACCAGCGACGAGATCTACGCCAACGGCGGTTCCCGCGTGAACTTCCAGCACGGCAACATCACCTGGATGCCGTGGACCGGCTTCAAGGTCACCCTCACGTAGCGTCGGCGGCCACATCCTCCGCGCGCAGCAGCGCCTCTACCGCCCGGTGAGGAAGGCGCTGCTGCCAGCGGTCCCTGTTGATATCGAACAGCCGGTCGCCTGCCTTGACCGCGGCGTCGCGGTCGGTCAACAAGCGGCGGCATTCGGCGATGAACGCGGCGTCGTCGTCGACCGCAGTGAGACCGAAGATCGGCCCTAGTGATCCGATCGCCGGGGTAGTGGCCACCACCGGCAACCCGATCCTGATCGCGTCGAGCAGTTTGACGCGCACTCCCCCGCCCGTCTTGATCGGGGCGATCATCGCCCGGCAGCTGCCAAGAAACGCGTGCAGGTCGTCGACGAACCCGAGATCACGAACCCCGTCGGGATAGTCGGGGTCGGCCGCCCCCGGCTTTTTCGCACCGATTACGCATAGTTCGGCGTCGGGGATACCCGCCGCGATCGCCGGCCACATCTTCAGGGCATGCAGGAACGCTTCCTGATTAGGCGGCCAGTCGCGGGTGCCCATGAAGACCAGCCGCCGAGGCGTCGCCGAAACGTCGACCTGATCGCCGGGTGGCATGGTGATGTCGAGGAAGCGCACGCCCCTGACTCCCCTGGCCCGGTAGAACTCCGCTTCTTCGGCGTCATACGTCCCGACCGCGTCCGCTGCGAGTGCCACCCGCAGTTCGTCGCGCAGCAGCCGCGGTTCCTCGACGCGGCCGAGCATTCCCCTGGTCGCTCGCCATACCAGTGATTCGGTCACGTTGGTGTTGACGACGAGCTTGCGGGCACCGAAATGCACACTGCGCAGAAAGGATTCGGCCATGTAGCTGTGTTCGGCGACGAACACGTCGGCGACGGACGCCTCGATGGCTTCGACCAAGTCGTCGGTGTCGAACCGGACGTGCACCAGACTGCGCCGGGTCCGCAGGGATTTCGTCAGCAGTTTGCGCGGCTGGATCTCTGATTTGCGGACTCGGCGCAATGGCAGCCCACCAGTCACGAGATCTGCTGTCGTCGTGCCGGATTCGCGTGACAGGCACACCGCGGACACCTCGAAGGAATCGGCGGCCAGCTGCATCAGCATCCGCGCGAGCGCGATGTCGCCGGTGTGCTCGTAGACGGGATCCTTGGAGAGCAGAAAACTGGCTTTGGTCATTTCTTCCTCTGCCAATACAGCGCATAGGTGAAGATGAGCAGCAGCACGGCGTCGGTGACTGTCGAAGAGATGGCCGCACCGATGGCACCCAAGAAGGACAGCAGCGCGAGCAGCCCCAGCTTGAACGGCACCAGACAGATAGCGGCCGTCAACCGCATGACGTCACGGCGCTGTGTGTAGAGGATGACCTGGAACACCGATACGACGATGCGCAGCGCGGCGAAGCCGGACATCACCATCATCGCAATAGCCAGTTCGGTGGGCGCGGGCGAGACCAGCAAGCCGACGCCGATCAGGAAGATCAGTGTGCCGCCGATCGCGGCGATGCCCAACGTGTTTCGCAGCGGCGGACCCGCCGACAGGTCGCCGTTGGCCGCGCGCAACGGCTCGTGATAGGTCATGCCGAAGGACTGACCCGCCGCCGCCACCGCGGCCGCCGCCACCCACGTCAAGGTGTAGTAGCCGACTGTCGTGCTGTTGGTCAGGGCGCCGAGTAGCAGCACGTCGCCCTGGAGATACGCGGCGGTGCCCAGCATTTCTCCGGTGAGCGCGGCCATCAGGCGCAGCGGTCCGGGCAGCCCGGGCCGATGCCTGCCCGCGGCGAACGCGGCCAAGACGATGACCACCGCGTAGGGCGTGCAATACGCCAGGCTCGCGCCGAGCAGCGTCGCCCCGGGCACCAGATACAGATAGGCCGTTCCCATCCCGACGCCGGTGAACTGCCTGGCGGTATCCATTCGATACACCCGGTCGGGATGGCCGTCACGGGCCGATCGGCTCTTGACGACGTTGAGCGCGATCTCGCCGCCCGCGACGATCAGGCCGAACCCGACGAAGTAGATCTCGCCGACCAGGCTGATTCCGAGGACGATCAATGTGAGGGCGACAAGGAAACGGGTGACCCGCTCCCGCACGAACCGCTCCTCGGACTCGCGGATGGCGCGCACGGAGAACGAATTGTCAAGCGACGGGCCCACAATCGCGTTCAGCGCGACGGCCATGCCGTACTGACCGTAATCGTCGACACCCAACTGGTGAATCATCACCAGCGTCCACAGCAGGCCGAGCCCACGCCCGCCGTAGATCCACACCAGGGCCAGAAGCGTCTTCGCGATGTTGCGCGGCGCCGCTTCCGGCGCGGAGACCTCAGACACCGTGCCGTGCCAACAGTTCAGACCACGCCGCGGCGAACGCCTCGGCGATGCGTGCACCCGAGCGGGCTTGCCGGGTCTTTTCGGAGTACTCACCGAGTTCGGTCAGCCGGGCCCGATCGTTGAGCAGCGAGGCAGCCGCCACCGTCAAATCCCGTGCGATCGCCTGTGGTTTGGCCGGGTTGGTTGGAACCACGATCGCTCCGGCCTTGTCGTCGAGTTCGGCAAGCGATCCATAGTCCGTACAGATCACCGGCGTGCGATAAGCGGTGGCGTGCGCCACCACGCCCGAGGCAGGATATGTCTCGTCGTACCAGTGCCGCTTGCCGTACGGGACCATCACCGCCTGGATGGACTCGAAGAACGCGTCCTCTTCGGGTCCATCGACCCTGCCGACAAGCTCGATGCCGTCCACGCGCGGCAGTGATTCGGTCCCTCGCCCCGCCACCCGGATCGCGATGTCGTCGGGTAGCTGCTCGCGGATGCGAGACACCAGCTCGAAGCCCTTGCCGCGATAGACGTGGCCGAAGAATCCGACCGCCTTCGGACGATCCTGGACCGGCTTGATCGCCGGCCGTTCGCGGACGATGTGTGGCACATAGACGGCGTGCGATCGCGGATAGCGGCGTTCGATGGAGAGCCGTCCGGTTTGGGTGAGCGCGAACAACATTCGACGACCGTTGACCGCGCCCTCGACGGCGGCGGACACCGGACGCAATGGATAGTGGATGCCGTGGAATATCAGCCGGCTCTTGGCGAGCCCCCTGATGCCCGCCGGCCACCAAACTCCTTGCGGCGGATCGTGATGCGTCGCGGTAACCGGGACGCCTCGCAGGCCGGCGATCGCCCAGAACGCCGCTGTCTCACCGGCGGCCAGCTCTGCGTGTACCAGAACCCGGCCCGGCCGCTCGGCCACGGCGTCGGCGACCATCCGGCGATAGCGCCGAATGTCGGCCACCGAGTCCGCGAGGGGGCCGCCGGTGCGCACCTCGACGACCTCACCGACGTATGGCCGGATGGCCTTGATGAAGTCGGCGCTGTAGTCCCCCACCGCTGTGCGGCCCTCCGCCGGTCCGACAAAGACCAAGCGGTACTGGTTCAGCTCCGGGGACATCAGTAGAACAGCGGCCGGTATTTCGCGCTGTATCGCAGGGCGTCGGGATTGCGCTTGGAGATCACCTTGGCCGGATTCCCCCCGACCACCTCGCATTCGCCAACGTCCTTGACCACCAACGCCTGTGCGGCGACGACGGCGCCGCGGCGGATCAACGACGGCAGCACCATTGCCCGGCTGGCGATCCACACGTAGTCCTCGATGACGGTCGGGATCGGCACCGGCAGGAAATCCGGGTGGTTGATGTCATGTCCACCGCCGAGGATGTGCACATCGCTCGCCAGCGTCACGTTGTCGCCGATCCACAGCCCCGCGCGGGAGTCCAGCAGACAACGCAAGCCGACCGTGGTGCCGTTGCCGATCGTGAGGAACTCGATATCCAGAATCGTCGTCCCCCGCATGATTGCGGAGTGCTTGCCGATCGTGGCGCCCATCAACCGCAGAAACCCCTGACGGATGGTGTGCGACGGGATATGGGTGATGAACGTGTTGTAGATCAACTCGCCGAGGCGATTGCGCGCCTTACGCGCAAAACCCATGCCCTGCATCTTGAAATCCACAACCCGGCCGTCGGGCCCGAGCACCCATTCGGGCGGCGGTGGCATCTTCAAGCTCGGCGCGGCGGCACGTTTACGGGCGACGTCCTCGGGATCCGCGGTCTGGGGTTCTACACTCACGAACTTTGCTCCTGTCGTATCCCCCGGCACAACCATAACCTCGCCGAGTCGGCCCGGCCGATCATGATTGTTCGGATCCCCGCGCCAGCATCTCCGACCAGGCCGCCGCATAGGCGGCCGCCGCTCGAGGTGCCGAGCGCTCTTGCCGGGTGCGGTCGGCATTCGCGCCGAGCTTGGCCAACCGCTCTTCGTCGTTGACCAGCGAGGCGATCGCCTCCGAAAATCCCGGCGGGATTGCGCGGACGTCGTCGCCGTCGTTCATCGGCACGACGACCGCCCCGGTTTCCTCGCCGAATTCGGCGAGAGAACCGTAGCCGGTACACACGATCGGGGTGCGGTAAGCCAACGCGTGCGCGGCCACCGACGACGCCGGATAGGTCTCGGCATAGAAGTGCCGCTTGCCGTACGGGATCACGATGGCCCGCACCGACTCGAAGAACGCGTCCTCATCCGGTCCGTCGACAGGCCCGACGATATCGACGCCCTCCGCACGCGGCAGCGACTCGGTGCCTCGGCCTGCACAGCGGATGAGGATGTCGTCGGGAAGTTCGCGGCGGATGCGGGCGATCTGATCGAAACCCTTGCCGCGGTAGACGTGTCCGAAGAAGCCGATGGCCTTGGGCCGGGCTTCCGCGGGCTTGATCGCCGGGCGGTCACAGACCAGATACGGCACGTACACCGTGGTGGTGTTCGGATAGGTCATGTCGATCGAATGACGGCCAATCTTACTGAGCGCGAAGATCATTCGGTGCCCGCTGACGGCGCCTTCGAGCGCTCGCGAGACCGGGCGCAGCGGATAGTGCAACCCGTGCATGATCAACCGGTGCTTGGCCACGAACTTCGTACGGGCCGGCCACCAGATGCCCTGCGGCGGGTCGTGCACGGTGGCGGTGACGGGCACCCCGCGCAGGCCGACCGTGGACCAGAACGGAACCAGCCCGCCCGCGGCGAGTTCGGCGTGCACCAACACCCGTCCCGGCGGTCCCTTTTCGACCAGTTCCTTGACGGCCTGGCGATGCCGCCACAGGTCGCGGGCACTGTCACCACCGGGCGCCAGGGTGCGATGCTCGATGAGCTCGCCAACGTGGGGCCGCAGTGCGGCGATCAGATTTTCGGCGTAATCGCCTACGGCCGTCTGCCCCAGGGCGGGGCCGACGAACACCAGGCGATAGTCGGAGAGCGTTGTCGTCATCACCAGAACAGCGGACGGAAGCGGCCGGTGTAGCGGAGGGCGTCGGGATTGCGTTTGGAGATCACCTTGGCCGGATTACCCCCGACCACTTCACACTCGCCAACGTCCTTGATCACCAAGGCCTGCGCCCCGACGACCGCACCGCGGCGAATCAGCGATGGCAACACCATCGCGCGGCTGGCGATCCACACGTAGTCCTCGATCACCGTCGGGATCGGCACCGGCAGGAAATCCGGATGATTGATGTCATGTCCACCGCCGAGGATGTGCACATCGGCGGCGATGATGACGTTGTCGCCGATCCACAGCCCCGCACGGGAGTCCAGCAGACAGCGGGAGCCGACCGTGGTGCCGTTGCCGACGGTGAGGAACTCGATGTCCAGAATCGTCGTGCCCCGCATGATCGCCGAATGCTTGCCGATCGTGGCGCCCATCAACCGCAGGTACCCCTGGCGGATGGTGTGCGACGGGATGTGGGTGATGAACATGTTGAAGATCAATTCGCCAAGGCGATTGCGCGCCTTGCGCGCAACCCCCATGCCCTGCATCTTGAAATCGATCACACGCCCATCCGGACCGAGCACCCACTCCGGTTCCGGTGGCATTTTCAAGCCCGGGGCGGCGGCACGTTTACGGGCGACGTCTTCGGGATCCGCTGTCTGGGGTTCGACACTCACGGACTTTGCTCCTGTCGTAGATCCGAAACAACCATAGCCCCCACGATGTCGGGGAAGCGTGTGGTGGGCCGCCAGTCGAGGATCGCGGCGGCTTTGCCCGCGTCGCCCACCATGACGGCTCGATCCGCGGGCCGGTGCAGTGCCGAATCGCTGTGCACGTGAGCCTGCCAATCGGTGATGCCATACGGCGAAAGAGGCTGCAGCGCAACGCCGCCGGGCCCATCAGCCATCGGCGGCCGCCATCTGGTCGACGGCAGCGTGCAGCCGTTCGGTGAAGACTTCCTCGGTGAACTGCTCGACGTGCCGCCGAATCTTGTCCGCGTCGAACGACATGGCCTCGAAGCGGTCAAGCGCCTCCGCGATCGCGCGTGGGTCTGGCTCGTCGAAGTACATACCCGTGACGCCCTCGTCGATCGTGTCGAGGAACCCGCCGAAGCGCAGCGCCACGCTCGGACGCCCCCACACACCGGCCTCGATCGGGGTCAGCCCGTAGTCCTCGTAGCTGGCCGCCAGCAGCGCGCGGCAGTTCTTGTACAGCCAGGCCATCTGGCCGTCGGTCAGATCCGACAGCATCATCACGTTCGGCGTCTTCATGGCGCGCAGCCGCTCGGCGTCTGGCCCCTTGCCGACGACGACCAGCCGTCGGCCGGTGCCGGCGAATGCGCGGACGATGACGTCGACGTTCTTGTAGGGCAGCAGCCGTGACACGACCAGGTAGAAGCCGCCGTCGGCGTCCGCATCTGTGGGAAACCAGCTCTGCAACTCCGGAATCGGTTCGGTGTCAAAGGACTGCGACATCGCGACCGGCGCGAACATGACCTCCGAGTCGATGCCGTATGTGTCGGCGATCCGGCCCTTGATCAACGTCGAGATGGCCAGGTACTTGTCGGCGGCCAGCGCCTGGCGGCGATCCCAGGCCTTGAGGTACCGCCCCGTCAGCTTGAGCCCGAGCCGCTTGACGAGCCCGGCTTCTTCACCGAGGTACTTGTCGGACAGATACAGCCAGCGCGCAGGCGAATAGCAGTAGATCAGCTTGCGGCCGTTGGTGCGGAACCCATGCGCCCAGCCGCTGGTGCTGGTCAGCACGATGTCCGCATCGATGAACACCGAGCGCGCGATCAACGGAAACAACGGCAGGCCCGCGCGATGGTATTTGCGCAAAAGGCCGATCTTGTTGGCCCACGGTGTCCGGACGTCGCACTCGGCAAACTCCGGATAGGTGGTGGCCGGGTCGTAGAGCATGGTGTAGATCGGAGCGTCGGGAAAAGCCTTCTTCATCGACAGCACGATCTTTTCCGCACCGCCGAGCTGGGTGAGGTAGTCGTGCGCGATCGCAACTCGAGGCCCGTCAACGCCGTCATATTTGCGCTTCGCGTGCACGTTGATAATCCCCTTGAAAGGCTTCGCTGGTCGATTTGCGGACATATGACGGGATGGCTTTTCACACCCGCAGCCATATATAGAACCGCAAACTTGTCTCGGTCACAAGCTACCGGAGAACTTCGGTTACGCACGCCTTGCGGTTTGCCCACCGGCGCCGCCGCAGGCCGGGCGTCCTTGTGCGACGTCGGCGAACGGTTGCGCGGAGCGTGCACCAGTCCGGTTGGGAATGCGGCACTGCCGCGGCTCGGACGCCCGCGGTACGCGCCTGCACCATGATTGACGTGCGCGTAGATGACGGCTTAATAACCATTTAGCTGGCCGGTTTCTGTTTGAACACGACAATGACGCTTCGCGAGTAGCAAATGAATATTCGTCGCGAGCCCGCCTGGCCGCGCTCTCAGACACCTGGTTTTTCGGCGTCCGCGCTTCCTTCGATGTGACTCGGGTCGCCCTGCGACCGACCAGCGTGCGGCGGTCTTGTCGATGTATAGTGTGACGTCCCGGCAAACAACCTATGAAAGTGGGCAGATGGCGAACGACACCGTCGGTTCAGTGACCACGACCAGGGGCCGGGTTAACTACAAGGACATGACGTCGCTCTGGCAGGGCTACGAAGATCAGGTTCTGGATCTGGCGCGGCGCAACAACGTCAAGACGGTCGCCGAACTCGGTGGCGGCGCCAATCCGTTCGTCGGCGATCTCGAGAAGTGGGGCTTCGCCGAGCACCGCATCGTCGTCGACATCTCGGCCAACGAACTGTCGAAAGCCTCGGGCGATGTCGAGACCCGCGTGGCCGACCTGTGCCAGCCGATCAACGACGGCCTGGGCTCCTACGACCTCGTGTTCTCCAAGATGTTGTGCGAACACTTGCCGAATCCCCGTGTCTTTCATGAGAACTGCTTCAAACTGCTGCGGCCGGGCGGCTTGTCGGTGCACTACTTCCCGACGATGTTCACCTTCCCGTTCATGGTGAACAAGCTCATTCCCGAAGAGCTCGCCCGCAAGCTCCTCGACAAGGTTCAGCCAGGGCGGATCAACTCGGAGAATCTGGAGAAGTTCCCGGCGTACTACCGCTGGACCAACGGCCCGACCCGCCGCGCGAAGCGGCGATTCGAGCGCATCGGATTCCAGGTCGAGGAGTACCACGCCACGTTCGGGCATCACTACTACCACTACATCAAGCCGCTGGACGCCGCCGAGCGCGCGAAGAGCAACTTCCTCCTCAAGCACCCGGTGCCGCAGCTGACGAGCTTCGCTGTGGTGGTGCTGCGCAAGCCTGCCTGAGAGAACACTCTAAGGAGTCGATAAGATCGACCACCATGACGAGCGTTACCGAGCCTGCTTCCGAACATGAGGTCGATATCCACACCACCGCGGGCAAGCTCGCCGATCTGCGCAAGCGGGCCGAGGAGACTAAGCATCCCGTCGGTGAGGCAGCGGTCGAGAAGGTCCACGCCAAGGGCAAGCTGACCGCCCGCGAGCGGATCCTGGCGCTGCTGGACGAGGACTCGTTCGTCGAACTGGACGCGCTGGCGCGGCATCGCAGCACGAACTTCGGCCTGGCCGACAAGCGTCCGCTCGGCGACGGCGTGGTGACCGGCTACGGCACCATCGACGGCCGCGAGGTGTGCATCTTCTCTCAGGACGCCACCGTGTTCGGCGGCAGCCTCGGCGAGGTCTACGGCGAGAAGATCGTCAAGGTGCAGGACCTGGCGCTCAAGACCGGTCGTCCGCTGATCGGCATCAACGACGGCGCAGGCGCGCGAATCCAGGAGGGCGTCGTCTCGCTCGGCCTGTACAGCAAGATCTTCCACAACAACATCAAGGCGTCGGGGGTGATCCCGCAGATCTCGCTCATCATGGGTGCTGCGGCCGGCGGCCACGTCTACTCCCCCGCACTCACCGACTTCGTGATCATGGTCGACCAGACCAGCCAGATGTTCATCACCGGCCCCGACGTGATCAAGACCGTCACCGGCGAGGACGTCACGATGGAGGAGCTCGGCGGCGCGCACACCCACATGGCGAAGTCGGGCACGGCGCACTACGTCGCCTCCGGCGAGCAGGACGCGTTCGACTACGTCCGCGAGCTGCTGAGCTACCTGCCCGCCAACAACTTCAGCGACCCGCCGCGGTATCCGGCGCCGCCGCACCCCGGCGCGATCGAGGAGAACCTGACCGACGAGGACATCGACCTCGACACGCTGATCCCCGATTCGCCGAACCAGCCATACGACATGCACGAGGTGATCACCCGCATCCTCGACGACGACGAGTTCCTCGAGGTGCAGTCCGGCTACGCCACCAACATCCTCGTCGGCTTCGGCCGCGTCGAGGGACGTCCGGTCGGCATCGTCGCCAATCAGCCGACGCAGTTCGCGGGCTGCCTGGACATCAACGCCTCGGAGAAGGCCGCCAGGTTCATCCGCACCTGCGACTGCTTCAACATTCCGATCGTGCTGCTGGTCGACGTTCCCGGCTTCCTGCCGGGCACCGACCAGGAGTACAACGGCATCATCCGCCGCGGCGCCAAGCTGCTCTACGCCTACGGTGAGGCGACCGTCGCCAAGGTCACCGTGATCACCCGCAAGTCCTACGGCGGCGCGTACTGCGTGATGGGGTCCAAGGACATGGGCGCCGACGTGGTCGTGGCGTGGCCGACGGCCCAGATCGCCGTGATGGGCGCCTCGGGCGCGGTCGGGTTCGTGTACCGCGCTGAGCTCAAGAAGGCGGCCGAGGACGGCCAAGATGTTGATGCGCTTCGCTTGCAGTTGCAGCAGGACTACGAGGACACGTTGGTGAACCCGTACATCGCGGCCGAGCGCGGGTACGTCGACGCGGTCATCCCGCCGTCGCATACCCGCGGTTACGTGGCCACGGCGCTGCGACTGCTGGAACGCAAGATCGCGCAGGTGCCGCCGAAGAAGCACGGGAACATTCCACTATGAGCGACGAAATCGAGGTTGCGGCCGCCGATCCGCACGCGCACGAGCCACACATCAACGTCGTCAAGGGCCACCCGACCGAAGACGAGCTCGCGGCGCTTCTCGCAGTTCTCGCGGCGGCGTCCGGCACTCCCGAGGAGCCACGCGAGGCCGAGCAGAATCTGTGGGGCCACCCCGTGGACCGGCTTCGCTACACGACGTTCAGCTGGCAGCGTGTGACGCTGCTGGAACGGACGCACATGCGGAAATGACCCGGGTGGTGCTCGCGTCGGCCTCGCCGGGCCGCCGCAAGGTATTGCGCCAGGCCGGAATCGAGCCGCTTGTCGTCGTCTCTGGAGTCGACGAGGACGCCGTCGTCGCGCGGCTGGATCCTGAGGCGACCCCTGGGGATGTGACTACCGCGCTGGCCGCGGCCAAGGCCGATGTCGTCGCGCATTCGCTGGATCCAGGCGTCGCCGCGGATTGCGTTGTGATTGGCTGTGATTCGATGCTGTTCCGCGACGGCGAGCTAGTGGGCAAGCCGTCATCCGCAGACGCGGCCCTGGAGGGCTGGCGGCAGATTGCAGGCAAATCCGGACAGCTCTACACCGGCCACTGCGTAATTCGCTTGCGCGACAACGTGATCACCTACCGCGCGGCCGACGTCACCTGTACCACCGTGCATTTCGGCGTCCCATCGCCGGCCGACCTGGACGCGTACGTCGAGCACGGGGAACCGCTGACCGTGGCCGGCGGATTCACTCTCGACGGCCTCGGCGGCTGGTTCATCGACGGAGTCGATGGTGATCCGTCATCGGTTATCGGCATCGGCCTGCCGCTGACCCGACTGTTACTGCAGCACGCGGGTCTGTCGATTTCTCAACTGTGGCAGGCCAATCCGGTCTAGCCGCTGCCGCCCGAACCTCCGTTACTGCCGTTGCTGCTGCCGGCGCCTCCGGTTCCGGTGCCACCGGTGCCGTCGGTGCCGTTCGGGCCGCCGAGCTGGCCGATGCCTCCGCGACCGCCGTCGCCGCCATGACCGGGTCCGGTAGTGGCGGTTGCGTCGCCACCATTGCCGCCGTTACCGCCCGGCGCATTGAAGCTCAGCGGCAGCGAGTCGCCGCCCCTACCGCCGTTGCCGCCCGTCGCGGTGCCAGTGCCTGTGGTGGCCTTACCGCCAGTACCGCCGTCGCCGCTTATCGCGCTCCAGCCGCCCGCGCCGCCATTGCCGCCGTTACCAGCGGTCGCATTGCCGGTCGTGGTTGTGGCGGTGCCTCCGTTGCCGCCGTCGCCACCGAAGCCATCCCAGCCAGTGTTGCCGCCGTTGCCCCCGTTGCCGCCGGTGGCGTCACCCGTGACGGTGGTCGCGTTTCCGCCGGCGCCGCCATTACCGGTGAAGCCGTCCCACACGCTGTTCCCGCCATCACCGCCGGCACCGCCCGCGGCGTTGCCATTGACGGCCTGGGCATCGCCGCCTGCGCCGCCTTGAGCGGTATTGCCCTCAACGCCGATCAATCCGCCTTGCCCGCCGGCACCGCCAGTGGCATTGCCCTCTGCGCTCGTCGCCGTGCCGCCGGCACCGCCGGTCCCCGCGTCGCCGAGGAGCTTGCCGCCGTCGCCGCCCTTGCCGCCCGCGCCGCCTACCGCGTCGCCAGGCGCAACAGCATTACCGCCCGCTCCCCCGGCCCCGCCGTTGCCGATCCACATGCTGCTGCCGCCGTTACCGCCGGCAGCGCCCTGTGCCGTGCCGTCGGTTCCGACGATTCCGTCGCCGCCCTTGCCGCCGGCGCCGCCATTACCCCAAAGGCCCGCGTTGCCACCGTTGCCGCCCGCCTGTCCTGCAAGGCCGTCACCGCCCGCGCCGCCGTTGCCAAAGAAAAGACCGCCATTGCCGCCGGCTTGACCGGGGCCACCGTCAGCGCCGTTTCCCCAGAGAATGCCTGCGTTCTCGCCCGGCGCAGTGCCGTCGCCGACGAAGAACCGGAACATTGCACCAAAGTCCGGCCCCGCAGGCGCGGCCGTCGGGGCCAGCGCTGCATTCTTCGAATCACTCTGGCCGGACCCGATGAAGGGAAGGACCTTGTTGTCGCCGGGGATCGCCAGGGTTGGCTGTACGACTGCGGTGCGCAGGATGGTCGTCCCGCCGGACGAGGGACTGGCTGGACCTATGAGAAATGGTGTAAACGAAGCGTTTTGGCCAGGCGTCGCAGGCCCGCTACCGCCAGGAGCGCTGGTGCCTCCGGACACGACCAGGCCGGCTGCGGGGTCGGCCGCAACTGGCAGGTCGCCGATCGCGGCCGCGAGCAGCGTATTGGGTGTCGCATAGGCGCCCGGCTGCGACATTGACACCGGATTCGCCGGTCTAGTTGGCGTCTGCGCCGACTGCAAGACGCAGACGGCCGTGCTAGCCGCAGCCAGCACACCGGCGGCCGCAACCGCCTTGATTTTCAGACCCTGGCTCTTCTGCTTGGCATGTTTGCTCATGGCAAAGTCCACTTCCCCCCGACATATTTGGTTCGTCGGCCTATCACTCAAATGCCGCTGACCGGCACAGCAACATAGTCGCATCATTCGTGGCAACTGCGCAATGCACTTGTCGGGGGAATTTTGAACCTATTTCGGGCGGCTGGCAAACCCAACGTCCATGTCGCGTGTCGCGGACCCACGTTGCCGCTTCCGAGCCCGACCGCAACGTCGCCTCATTCCCTAGTTGGTGCGTCTCAGCGAAATTTGCCAAAGCGATATGAGTAGCGCGAAAGGCCACATCACCGGCGTCGTCGTCTGTACGTTCGAGTGCGCTGCCGCACCGCAGCTGCCTCTGGCGGAGGGCACCAATATCCAAAAAACGAATTGTGCCAGACGCGATTTCACGAACGCCGTGTTCAAAATGGGTCGATATCGCGTGGCGGCGCCGACGCGGCGGCGACACCGGCGCCCACAACGACCCTCCGCTTTGTCGTCGGCTTCATTCTGAGACCAGCGAAGACTTGACAACATACGTCAGACTGCCGACTGCCGACCGCCGTCGTCGCGCACCCGTCCAGGCTGCCGTAGCGAGCACGCCGCCGATTGCCCGGTTGAAGGCGGAAGTCCGCGAATGATTCAGGTGCCATTATCGATGCGCTGCGCAAAGTCCCATGACCGATTACAGCAACGTCATAACGATGGGTGATGAGGCTAGCTCAGCGCCGGTGCCTCATCGCCATCGATTCCTCAAACGCTTTGCGGCGTTCATCGCGGGCCGCTCGACGCAATAGAAGGATACCGTCGACACTAAAAGTGCGATTGAAAATACCAACAATATATTTTCCACGGTCGCCGACACAGAACCCATTCGCATCAGACCCCAGCGACCGAGTAAAAGCATGATCGGAAAATGCCAAAGACATAGCGATAGTGACACCCGGCCCAGGAACCTCACCGGACGAACATCAAACCAGTTTGCCAACATCGAATCTCGCCCACGTGCCGACGGGGCGACCACGACCAGGATCAACAACGCTCCGAACAGCGCCAACGCGCTGGTTTCGAACTGTCGATGCAGAGACAGCGATAGTACGAACAAGACGGCGACCGGAATTGTCGCCAGAGCACTGTATAAGCGGACGTGTCGGCTTACGCGTTCGGTGAGCTCTCGGCGTTCCATCGCGACAATGACGACCGCCGCCAGCATCCCGAAGGCGTAATTATCGGCGTTGACTGGGAAACTTCGCAGGTAAACCGCCCCCCAGTTGGGGCCCCAGTTGGTGAGCCAAGGGTTGATCGTGTCGTAGTCGGAGATGAGCACGGGAGCCAGCAGCTTGCCCACGAATCCCATTACGAGCAGTGAAATAACCGCAAAAACGGCGAGCTTGTACGGCCGCACCGAAAACCGCTTACGTACCGCGAAGATGACGGCACACAGCAGTGGAAGAGATGCGTAGAAGGCGTACTCCATGCTCAACGACCAAGACGGATTCAGCCCGGTTTGAAAATACTGGGGAATATACGTCTGGGTGAGCGTCAGGTTTGCGACCAGTTGCCCCGGGTCCGTGATCATGCCTGTGCCGCCGCCGCTGCCGAATGGGTACAGCATCGGATTGTGGACGTATGCGGTCTGCAGCACGTAATTGGTGATCAGCAGGATGACGATGTATGCCGGGACAACCCTGGCAAAGCGTTGGGCCGCAAAATATTTCGTGCTCGGCATCGTCGGGGATGCAGTTTCGGTCAATGCCCGAACATACGGCAGGAACAGCAAGAAGCCACTGAGGACAAAGAAGAAGATGAGGCTGACACCGACGAGCGCCGTTATGCGCGCCGACAGAGTTGATTCGGCTGGGTAGTAATCGGCGACGTGTGCAATGAGGACTCCCAGTGCGGCCAAGCCACGCGCACCATCCAGACCTCGAATGCGAAAGCGGCCTGGGGTCGCCCCGACGACGCCGGTAGACGGAGCAGATCGACGTGTAGTCGTCATACCGCCCCCTTTGCCCCCCGCAAATTTAACTAGCAGAACTTATGACGTGTTCACCAGCCAGCTTGCTTGGCAAAGCTAGTCCAGCAGCAACGCTCACGCAAGCTCTTCGACGGCGGTGCGCGCCGCTACATCAACTCGTTGGCGGGGACGTCGTCGCGGTGTTCGCGATACCACGCGACGGTGCGCTCCAGCCCCTCCTCCAGGCCCACCGCCGGCGACCATCCCAGCCCGCGCATCTTGGAGATGTCGGGGCAACGGCGCTTCGTGCCACCGGCCGCAAGCTCGCCAGGACGGATGTCCAGATCGATGCCGACGATCTTGCCGATGCGGGCGGCGAGGTCACGAATGCTGATCTCCTCGTCGCTGCCGATGTGGTAGATCTCGCGGTGCCCACCCTTTTCGTACATCGTCAGGATGCCTTCGACGATGTCGTCGACGTAGCAGAACGAACGCGTCTCGGTGCCGTCGCCCTGAATCGGGAATGCGCTATCGCCCGCGGCCTGAGCCGCCAGCGCTCGCATGATGAACTGCGGCTCAACGTGTTTCCAACCCATGTTGGGCCCAAAGACGTTGTGCGGCCGGAAAACCTGCACCTGCCTGTAGTGGTCCTGGCCGTAATTGAACGCGATCAGCTCGCTGACGATCTTCGAACCCCCGTAGGAATAGCGGGGATTGAGGCTGTCGGGCAACATCAGCGGAATCGTCTCCGGCGTCGGTATCACCGACGGCGTCTGGTACACCTCGGCCGTCGAGGCCACAACCAGATCCGGGACCCCGACGGCCCGGCCCGCGTTCACCACCGCCAGCGCGCCTCGCAGTCCCACATCGAGCACGAGTTCCGGTCTCTTGTAGAAGTTTTCGGTGCCGTTGATCGCCGCCAGGTGCATCACCACCTCGGCGCCGTCGAACGCCTTCTCCAATGCATCCTGGTCGCGAACATCGCACGTGAAAAGCTCTACGTCAGAAGCGACTTCGGCGAACCGGCTGGCGTCTCCGCGGACCAGGGAGTCGACCACGGCGACATTCCAACCGTCGGCGACCAGCCGCTTGACCAGGTACGCGCCGATGAAACCGCCACCGCCGGTGACTACTACGCGCTTAGGCATCGACGGGCGCCCATCCGCTGCGACCGACGGCGAAATACGAATCCCCCAGCTCGGACGTCGGTAGGTGGCTGAAGTGGTTCCAGTAGTCGAACACGAACCCGTTGGGGCTGATGAATTCGTTGATGGTGCGCGGCGAAATCTGGCCAAGCGACGGGTGGTTGTTGGCGATCACCACCACGTGGGCTCCGCTGACCGCGTCGCCGAACCGGGTGAACACCTTCTCGTCTGGAAACTCGGCCGCCAGCACCTCCGGCGATGTGACCGGGTCGTACACCCCGATCTCGGCGTTGGGGTGCGCCTTCTTCAACGCGTCGAGCACCTTGATCGACATCGATCCACGCAGATCGCTGGTCTCCGGCAGACCCTTGAACGCCATGCCGAGAACGTTGATCTTCAGCGGCCCCGACGCCGCCAGGTCGCGACGGTCGATCTCACTGGTGATGAACCGGACCGTCTCCTCGGGCTGGCGCTCGTTGACGAGCCGGCCCGCCGAGGTGATCTCCATCTCGATGCCACGCGTGCGCGCACTTTCCATCAGGATGTGCGGGTCCTTTTCCAGACACGGCCCACCGACCAGACCCGGCAGCGGGATGTTGGTGCGGTTGTAGCCCAACTTGCCGGCCGAGATCACCTCGTGCGCGCTCACCCCGAACGCGTCGCACACTCGCGCGACCTCGTTGGCGAACGCGAACTGCACGTCGCGGAACGTGTTGCTGACCAGTTTGATGATCTCGGCGGTCTCGATATCGGCCACCTGAACTATCGAGATGGTGAGCCTGCGGAATATCGCTGCGGCGCGATCCCCGACCTCAATACTGTCGGCTCCCACAATTTGCGGTAATTCGCGCAATTCCTGCAGCGCCTTGCCTTCCAGCGTGCGTTCGGGGCACATCGCGATGTCGAACTTCTTTCCGCTGGCGGCCAGTACCCGGGCCACCACGTCGCGCGTGGTGCCTACCTTCACGGTGGAGCGAAGGATCACCAACGCACCGTCGCGCATGTTCTCGGCGATGTCGCGGGCCGCCGCTTCGATCATGTCGACGCGGGCCACGCCGTCGGGCGACAACGGCGTGCCGACGGTGATTATGTATGTGTCGCAAGTGAAGCTGTCGTCGAATCGCTCGGCCGCCACCAGTTTTTTGGACTTCGTCACGCCGGCCAGCGCGTCGGGCAGACCGGTTTCGGTGAAGTGCGGGATGCCCTGATTGGTCATCTCAACCAGATCGGGTCGCTTCTCCACCCCGATGACGGTGTTGCCGGCTTCGGCCAGCACGGTAGCCAACGTGAGCCCCACATAACCGAGTCCGACTATTCCGACATCGTACTTTGCTGGCTCAGCCATCATTCCTCATGTTCCTAGCGCGAAGATGTTGCGACGACGAGTGTTCACGATACTTTGCCGCAATCCAATTCGGGCATTGGGTGTGTGCTGTTCGGCGCGCCGCCTGGGTAGGCTGAAGGTGTGCCGCTGCCTGCCGATCCGAATACCGCCCTGCAGTCTTATGCCCACCCTGAACGCCTGGTAACCGCCGACTGGCTGTCAGCCAATCTGGGCCGGCCTGGGCTGGCCATTGTCGAGTCCGACGAGGACGTGCTGCTCTACGACACCGGCCACATTCCAGGCGCCGTGAAGATCGACTGGCACACCGACCTCAACGACCCGCACGTGCGCGACTACATCAACGGCGAGCAGTTCGCCGAGCTGATGAACCGCAAGGGCATCTCGCGCGACGACACCGTCGTCATCTACGGCGACAAGAGCAATTGGTGGGCGGCCTACGCGCTGTGGGTGTTCACGTTGTTCGGCCACCCCGACGTGCGGCTGCTCGACGGTGGACGCGACCTCTGGATCTCCGACGGCCGCGAGACCACCCTCGACGTGCCAAGCAAGCAGAGCACGGGCTACCCGGTCGTCGACCGCGATGACGCGCCGATCCGCGCGTTCAAGGACGACGTGCTCGAGATCCTCGGCGAGCAGCCGCTGATCGACGTGCGCTCGCCGCAGGAGTACACCGGCGAACGCACCCACATGCCCGACTATCCCGAAGAAGGCGCACTGCGCGGCGGCCACATCCCCACTGCACGGTCCATCCCATGGGCCAAGGCGGCCCAGGACAACGGCCGCTTCCGCAGCCGCGCCGAGCTCGACGAGCTGTACGGCTTCCTCACGCCTGACGACAAGACAGTCGTGTACTGCCGCATTGGTGAGCGGTCCAGCCACACCTGGTTTGTGCTGACGCATCTACTGGGCAAGCCAGGGGTGCGCAACTACGACGGCTCGTGGACCGAATGGGGCAATGCGGTCCGGGTGCCCGTCGCCGTCGGGGAAGAGCCTGGCGAAGCGCCATGACATCGATGCCGGCCGCCCTCGCCGAGGTGGTTTCGGACTTCGGCGACGTACAGGGGCAGGACAAGCTGCAGCTGCTGCTGGAGTTCGCCAACGAGCTGCCTCCGCTGCCGGCCGAGCTCGAAGAGGCCGCGATGGAACCGGTGCCTGAATGCCAATCGCCGCTGTTCCTCCATGTCGACGCTGCCGACCGCGACAAGGTGCGGCTGTACTTTTCCGCGCCGGCCGAGGCGCCGACGACGCGCGGGTTCGCGTCGATCCTCGCTGCGGGGCTCGACGGGCAGCCCGCCGCCGACATCCTTGCGGTGCCCGACGATTTCTACACCGAGCTTGGCCTGGCGGCACTGATCAGCCCGCTGCGGTTGAGGGGAATGTCGGCGATGTTGGGGCGGATCAAGCGGCGGCTGCGCGGCGAGTAGAAACCTACTCGTCGGTAGGAGACCACCGCTCGACGTGCTCAGATGTGCGCCCCTTAAACTGCCGGGGATACATTCTTAAAGACGTTTCTTAGAGAACATGCCGAAAGGGTGCGCAGTGGCTAGTCACGCCAGCTCAAAGATCTCCAAGGTGCTCGTCGCCAACCGTGGGGAGATCGCTGTCCGGGTGATCCGGGCGGCCAAGGATGCCGGGCTGTCCAGCGTGGCGGTGTATGCCGAACCCGACGCCGATGCGCCACACGTGAAGCTCGCCGACGAGGCATTCGCGCTCGGCGGCCAGACCTCGGCCGAGTCCTACCTCGACTTCGGCAAGCTGCTCGATGCGGCGGACAAGTCCGGTGCCAACGCGATCCACCCTGGCTACGGATTCCTTTCGGAGAACGCCGATTTCGCGCAGGCCGTCATCGACGCCGGGCTCATCTGGATCGGGCCAAGCCCGCAGTCGATCCGCGATCTGGGCGACAAGGTGACCGCGCGCCACATCGCTGCGCGCGCGCAGGCGCCGCTGGTGCCGGGCACCCCGGACCCGGTCAAGAACGCCGACGAGGTCGTCGCGTTCGCCGAGGAGTACGGCCTGCCGATCGCGATCAAGGCGGCGTTCGGCGGCGGCGGCCGCGGCATGAAGGTCGCCCGCAACATGGAGGAGATTCCCGAGCTGTTCGACTCGGCGGTGCGCGAGGCGACCGCGGCGTTCGGCCGCGGCGAGTGCTTCGTCGAGCGGTACCTGGACAAACCGCGCCACGTCGAGGCGCAGGTGATCGCCGACCAGCACGGCAACGTGGTGGTCGCCGGCACCCGCGACTGCTCACTGCAGCGCCGCTACCAGAAGCTGGTGGAAGAAGCGCCGGCTCCCTTTCTTACCGACGCGCAGCGCAAGGAGATCCACGAATCTGCCAAGCGCATCTGCAAGGAGGCGCACTACTACGGCGCCGGCACCGTCGAGTACCTGGTCGGCCAGGACGGGCTGATCTCGTTCCTCGAGGTGAACACCCGTCTGCAGGTCGAGCACCCCGTCACCGAAGAGACCGCGGGCATCGACCTGGTGTTGCAGCAGTTCAAGATCGCCAACGGCGAAAAGCTCGACATCACAGAGGATCCCGAGCCACGCGGCCACGCGATCGAGTTCCGCATCAACGGCGAGGACGCCGGCCGTGGCTTCCTACCCGCCCCCGGCCCGGTGTCGCTGTTCCATCCGCCCAGCGGTCCCGGTGTGCGCCTGGACTCCGGCGTTGAGACCGGTTCGGTGATCGGCGGCCAATTCGATTCGATGCTGGCCAAGCTGATCGTTTACGGCGCCACACGTGACGAGGCGATCGCCCGCTCGCGCCGCGCGCTCGACGAGTTCAAGGTCGAGGGCCTGGCCACCGTCATCCCGTTCCACCGCGCGATCGTGTCCGACCCGGCGTTCATCGGTGACGGCGAAGGCTTCACGGTGCACACCCGGTGGATCGAGACCGAGTGGGACAACACCGTCGAGCCGTTCACCGGCGGTGACCCGATCGAGGAAGAAGACACCATCCCGCGGCAGACCGTCGTCGTCGAGGTCGGCGGCCGCCGCCTCGAGGTGTCGCTGCCCGGCGACCTCGCCATCGGCAACGGCGGCGCCCCCGCGGGCGGCGGCAATGTCGTGCGCAAGAAGCCCAAGCCGCGCAAGCGTGGCGCGCACGCCGGTGCCACCGCGTCTGGTGACGCCGTAACAGCCCCGATGCAGGGCACCGTCGTGAAGGTCGCCGTCGAGGAGGGCCAGGAGGTGTCCGCGGGCGATCTCGTCGTCGTCCTGGAGGCGATGAAGATGGAGAACCCCGTCACCGCCCACAAGGACGGCACGATCACCGGCCTTGCCGTCGAGGCGGGCGCAGCCATCACTCAGGGCACGGTGCTCGCCGAGATCAAGTAGGCAAGGCCTGGATCCCTTCTGGAGCCCATCGAGATCAACGCCGGTGCGTGGTATCTGCGCGCGCCCCGGCAGGACGAGCTGATCGACGACCGTCCCGCGCTCGCCGCGCTCGGGGAAACCGAGCCGGACTACGTCACGCGCTGCAACGCACTGTGGTTGTCGGACCGCTCCTACACATGGGCGATCTGCGAACCGACGACCGGCGAGATGCTGGCGGAGGTGACTCTGTATCCGGCCTCGGGGCAGATTCGCCTGCGGGCGTGCCCCGGCCACGACGCGGCCGCGCAGGCCGCCGGCGACGCCGTGCGGCGATTCGCGGACACACTCACGTAGTCATTGCGTGTCGATGTCGGCACCGGATGCCAGGTCGGCGCAGTCGACGACGGCGACGTCGGTTCGGCCGCGCAGAAACGGGCTTGCCCCCTGGTCACCTCCGAGCCCGGCGAGCAGCTGTGGCCAGTGCCTGCTGGCGATGACGACGGGATGGCCGGGCCGGTCGCCGTAGCGGGCGCGGGCCAGGCCCGACGGCGAACAGCGCGCCGCGTCCAGCACTCGGCGCACCACATCGGCACCCACATCGGGCGCGTCGACGGTGTGCAGCACGGCGTAGTCGGCGTCGACAGCGCGCAATCCAGCGCTCAACGACGCGCTCAGTCCGTCCGCCCAGTCCGCCGCCACCACCACCCGGGCGGGCGGTGGCACGTCGACGACCGCGGCCCCCAGCACCACCACCACATCGCCGCAGCCCCCGTCCGCCAGCGCTACGACGCCGGCCTTCAGCCACCGGCCTTGGTCGGCAAGCACTTTCGGCATGCCGTAGCGGCGCCCCGCTCCAGCGGCAAGGAGCACACCGGCAGCGGAAGTCGCATTCGCCATGCAAACAGTCTGAACCTGGCCGATTCTGAGACGATGCTCGGCCTCGACCGACTGCTCGATGTGTGCTCGTCGCGGATGTGGGCGCAGCAGGTGCTTGCCGGCGGTCCGTTCCGCAACGCCGACGACCTGCTCGCGCACGCCGACAGTGTGTTGGCACAACTAACCGAGCGCGAGATCGATGCGGCGCTCGCAGGCCATCCTCGCATCGGCGCGCCCGCAGGCAATCCGTCGTCCGCACGCGAGCAGGCGGGAGTGCGGGGTGCCAACGAGCACCTCCGTTCGGAGTTGGCGGATAAAAACCGGGCGTACGAAGACAAGTTCGGCTATGTCTACCTGGTGTGCGCGAGCGGCCGCTCGGCCGGGGAACTACTGGCGACCTTGACCGACAGGCTGAACAACGACCCCGAAACCGAGCGCCGCGTCATGCGCACCGAGCTGATGAAGATCAATCGGCTTCGCCTGCAGCGGCTGCTGTCACAGGAGGGCGCCATGGCGCAGATCAGCACACACGTTCTCGATGCGGTCACCGGCCTTCCCGCCGCCGGTGTGCCCGTCGCTTTGACCGGTGCCGACGGCACCGTGTTGGCCGAAGCGAGCACCGACGGCGACGGCAGGGTCAGCGAGCTCTACAGCGGCCAGTTGTCCGGTGTCCATCGATTACGCTTCGACACCGCAGCGTATTTCGCCGTCCAGGGGGTCACCGGCTTCTATCCGGAGATAGTCGTCGCGTTCGAAATCTCCGACAGCGCGGGCAAATATCACGTCCCGGTGCTGCTGTCGCCATACGCCTATTCGACCTATCGAGGGAGCTGAACGTGTCGGAGATCATTCTCGGAGATACCCAGTACGGCAAGGCCGAGAACCGGGTGGTGCGGATCTACCGCGACTCTCCCAGGCATGAGATTCGCGACATCAATGTATCCACTTGCCTGCGAGGCGATTTCAGCGCCGCGTATCTCACCGGCGATCAGACAAATGTGCTGCCGACCGACAGTCAGAAGCAGACCGCGTACGCCTACGCCAAAGAGAAGGGACTGGCCTCGATCGAGGAGTACGGCCTCGAGCTGGCCCGCCACTTCGTCCGCGATGTCGAACCGGTTCGGGCCGCCCGCATCGAAATCGAGGAATTCGCTTGGGAGCGAGTCGTCATCGATGGTGTCGAGCATGACCACACGTGGACCCGCAAGGGTGAGGAAGTGCGTACTGCGGCGGTCACTGTCGACCGGGACGGCGGCGAGTGGGTGGTCGGCGGGCTCAAAGATCTGGTCATCCTCAAATCCACCGGGTCGGAGTTCGCAGGGTTTCTGACGGACCGTTACACCGTGCTCGAACCCACCCACGATCGGGTGATGGCCACGTCACTGGTCGCCCAGTGGCGGTTCTGTCGCACGGAAGCCGACTGGGACGACATATACGCGGGAGTCAGGGGCCACCTGGTGACGCAGTTCGCGTTAGTCCACTCGCTGGCACTTCAGCAAACGCTGTACGAAATGGGCAAGGCCGTCCTGGAGCACTACCCGGCAATCGCGGAAGTGCGACTGTCGGCGCCGAACAAACACCATTTCCGCTACGACCTGTCGCGGTTCGGCGTGGACAACCACAACGAGGTGTTCCACGCCGACGACCGGCCGTACGGGTTGATCCAGGCCGTCGTGACCCGGGACGATGCGCCCGATGCTGGACCCGCGTGGAAAAGTCAGCGCGGCTGGCTGACCTGAGGTTTTTCCGACAGAATCCGTCTAGATCAATTGCCGAAGGCCATCAGGGAGCGTAGGGTTCTGATCAGGTTGAGTTCACAGCCAGCTGGAAACGTCATCGACGTGCAGGGCGCGGAACTCCCGCCCTGTGGCGAAGGCTTTGAGGACGCAGGGCCATCAACTTGACGTGAACCACAGTACGAAATCACGCATTCCGACTGATGGAGTCACAATGTCTACGGTTACTCACGCTCAACCGGCTTCGCCGGAAGCTCTCAACGAACGCGCCGCCTGCCGCACCGCCCATTTCGCGACCCGGTGGCTGCAACCCTCTATGGCGGTGATCACCGCGCACGGCGAACTGGACGCAGCAAACGCCCAGGAATTTGTCGACTACGCGTTGCGTCATGCTCCGCACATCGAGCGGCTGGTGCTGGACCTGACGGGAGTCGACTTCTTCGGCACGTCGGGTTTTTCCGCGCTGCACACGGTCAACGTGCGCTGCGCCGGGGAGAAGATCCAATGGGCCCTGGTGCCCAGCTCGGCGGTTACCCGACTGCTTCGCATCTGCGACCCGGATTCGGCCCTGCCGATCTCCCGCAGCGTCGACGTCGCCCTGTCAGCCGTCCAGGGTGAGCCGCCTCGGCTACTGCAGCTGGTCGCGAAGACGCGCTAGCGACTTCGCCAGCAGGCGCGAAACATGCATCTGCGAGATGCCGACACGCTCGGCGATCTGAGTCTGCGTCAGCGACTCGAAGAACCGCAGCAGCAATACGGTGCGCTCGCGCTCGGGTAGCGCAGCGAGTAAGGGCCGCAACGCTTCCCGGTTCTCGATCTGGTCGAGACCAAGGTCCATGTCGCCCAGGGTGTCGGCGATCGCGGGCGCGTCGTCCGTGCCGCTGCCACCGCTGTCGATTGACAGCGTGTTGTAGGAACTGCCGGCGACCAGGCCCTCGATTACTTCGTCGCGGTCCATGTCGAGCTCTGCCGCGAGCTCGGACGCGGTGGGTGCGCGCCCCAGCCGTTGAGAGAGATCGGCCGTCGCGGCACCGAGCCGCAGATGCAGCTCCTTGAGTCGGCGCGGCACTTTGACCGACCAGCTGTTGTCGCGGAAATGCCGACGGACCTCGCCCATGATGGTCGGCACGGCGAACGACACGAAATCCGATCCGGCGTCGACGTCGAACCGGATCACCGCGTTCACCAGCCCGACCCGTGCCACCTGAACCAGGTCGTCGCGCGGCTCGCCACGCCCGTCGAATCTGCGGGCGATGTGATCGGCCAGCGGCAGGCACCGCTCGACGATGCGGTCACGCTGCCGCTGAAACTGCCCGGAATCTTCGGACAGATCCTTGAGCTCGCGGAACATCTCTGCGACATCCGCGTATTCAGAGTTCTGTCGTGATGACGAACCCTGGGATGACGACGGAGTCACCGCAGCGAACTCGCTCGCCTTGTCGTCATCGAAATCCCGAATACCCGGCCCTCCTCGGGGACCTGCCCGTCGGAGAACGTCCGCACCTCATCGGTCAGGGAGCTCAACACGTGCCAGCTGAAGCTGCCGGGCGCGAGAATGTCCGGGCTCTTGCACGTCGTGGACGCGTCGATGACCACCGCGTCCTCCCTCGGGTCGACCACAAGCAGCAGGGTCGAGTCCTCCACGGCCGATCGGATCAGTCGCGTACACGCCTCATCCACAGCGAGCCGCAGGTCCGCAACAGCGTCGAAGTCGAGGTCCTCGTACGTGCCGACCGCGCCAACCAGCGTGCGCACCACGGCAAGGTTTTCCAGCCTTGCGGCAACTCGGAATTCGACCGACCGGGCACTGCGCAGCTGCCCGTTATTTCTATTAGTGACGTCGGCCATGTGACCTCCAGGAAAGTTCTGTGCGAGATTACCCCAGGCCGACCCCCAGCTAACCACCGGTGCTCCGATAAGCGGTGAGCGACGACGTGTGGCAACGAGTCCCGCCGGGTAATCCCTCGTCATGGAGGACATTCAGCCGCGAAACGGGGTCGAAGATCCCGAAACCCGGTCGCTGCGCCGCATATTGATCACGGTCGGCCTCGTGCTGGCTGTAGTGCTTCTGATAGCGGTCGCGATATACGCCGGAGCGTTCCTCATCCTGGCGCCCATGATGCAGTGATTCCGGCGATGACGATAGAAATGACGTCCCGGCTGCTGATCTACTCTTGCCCATCGTCCACGTGCATTACCCCGCGGTGGCCAGGCGCCAAACATGCGACTTCGGCGTAGCGTCGTCCGCGGTCCCGGCATTCGCCGCGTGCGTCGCGGTCGCGGGTTCTCCTACCACCATCCAGATGGCTCGCCGGTGACCGATGCGGCGACCCTGCAGCGCATCCGCGATCTGGTGATTCCGCCGGCTTGGCGCAGCGTGTGGATCTGCCCCTATCCCAATGGTCACATCCAAGCCGTCGGCACCGACGTCGCCGGCCGGCGCCAGTATCTGTACCACCAGAGATGGCAGGAGGAGCGCAACGAGGAGAAGTTCGATCGCGTGCTGGCGATGTCCTCGGCGCTGCCCGAGATGCGACGGCGCATCGCTGCCGACCTTCGCCGCCGAGGGCTCGAACGTGATCGGGTCCTCGCGCTGGCCCTTCACCTCCTTGACCTCGGCTACTTTCGCGCCGGCGGCGAGCAGTACGCCGAGGAGAACAACTCCTACGGCATCGCGACGTTGTTGTGCGATCACGTCGCGCTGCAGAAGGACGCCGTCGAGTTCGACTACCCCGCCAAGAGCGGGGTGCGCCGCACGCTGTTGATCGAGGACCCCGAGGTGGTCCGGTCGGTCCGAGCGCTGCTTCAGCGACGCAACCGTACCGAACGATTCCTTGTGTGCCGCAACGGTTCCGGTTGGGCCGACGTTCACGCCGAGGATCTCAACGCGCGGTTCAAGGAGCTGGTCGGACAAGAGTATTCCGTCAAGGACCTGCGGACCTGGCACGGCACGGTGCTGGCGGCCGCGGCGTTCGTCGACGCAGACCCTCCTGTCAACAAGACGGTGATAAAACGGGTGGAGTCGGCGGTGATGAAAGAGGTCGCAGAGGAACTCGGCAACACTCCCGCCGTTGCGCGCTCGTCGTACGTCGACCCCAGGGTGGTCGACGGCTACGAGGCCGGCATGACCATCGCCGCGGCCGCACGACGGGCCGCGCGCACCAAAGCGCCCGACGAGCGGCAGCTGATCCTGGAACGAAGCACGGCCAAGCTAATCCGCAAAGTCGCCAAGAGTTAGCACCCGAGAGATCAGATCAGCTGGGTCGCAAGGGATTTCACGGCCGCACCGCGCGTGACGTCGTCAGTACGCATTGCCAGTCGGGTGTATATGCGCGCCGTGTCGGCCGCGATTTGGTCCCACGAGTAGCGCGCCCTGGCGCGATCCCGTCCTGCCGCGCCGAGGCATTGCCGAAGGAAGTCGTCACGCATCAGACGGTTGATGGCGTCTGCCAACCTGTCGGGACGGTTTGGCGGAACCAACAGGCCGGTCACGTCGTGTACGACGGTGTCGACCAGTCCACCCACCGCCGTGGCCACGACCGGAACCCCACACGCCATCGCCTCTAGCGCCACGATGGCACGACCTTCGTACGACGGGGTGCACGCGACCACGTCTGCCGACCGAAGGATCGCCGGTATTGCTTCGCGATTCACCGGTCCGTTCAGCTGCACCCGGTCAGCTACACCCAGCGTTGTCGCCAGTTCCAGCAGTCTGCATGCCTCGGGATCGGCGTCCAGCGACAGTTTGTCCGGGCCGGCGACAATCACGAGTTCGGTAACCGGCATCAGAGGCAGCGCTCGCACCACGACATCGAACCCCGTGCGCGGCACCAACCTTCCGATGCTCACGATGCGATGGCGCGTTCCGCGCGGAGCCTTGGGGCCGTCGGAGGTGAACAGGTCCAGGTTCACTCCGCAGGGCACGACTGAGGTGCGGGCCCGCGGCCGCCCCATCCGCGCCAGTTCGAACACCTCGTCTGTGCAGGTGGCGGCGACCCACGTCGCGCCGCGGGCCAGCATCGCCTCGAGGTGTAGGCGTTGGGGCGGGCTGATGTCATCGCCGCGGCGGCGAAGGACGCAACCCAGGGCGTTAAACGTCTGCACGGCAGGCAGATCGAGCTGTCGGGCCGCCAACTGTGTGGCGATCCCGGATGTCCACGAGTGCGAGTGTGCGAGATCGGGCGGGTCGGCGCTCCACTGCGTGTGGAGGAACTGCGCAAATGCACCCATGTACGCCAACAGCTCAGTCTCGGGCAGATGCTCGGCCGGCCCGGCGGACACGTGCATCACTGTGTACCCCTGCGCCATTTCGACACGATCGGGCAGGTGCGGGTCGTCGCGGCGGGTGTAGACAGTCACCCGATGCCCCGCGCGGACTAGCGCCTCTGACAACTGGGCGAGGTGCACGTTCAGAGCGCCGGTGTCCGCGCCACCCGACACGCCAAAGCTACTGCCGACGTCGGCGACGATGGCAATCTTCAACGGAAGCGAAACCGACACGGGTACGCCATACCCTGGGCTTATGGGCGCAAAACGTTCGGGCTTTCGAGTTTTCGCGATGTGGACGTAGCGCATTCGCATTCGGGATAACGCGGGGAGTCAATTTGGGTTTCGGGGTCAGCGGCCCGGGTTATCCGACCGGCATGCAAGACAGCGAAGACCTTCCCGACGACGTGCCCGTCGCCGATGCCGTCGAGCAACAGCGAACCCCCGTCGAGCCAGTGCTTGATGAAGAGGCGTCGGCCGAGCCGCCCGACGCAGTGCCGCTGGAGGCCACCCCCGCCGACTGGCAGGAGCAGCTCGAGGTTGTCGAGCTCGACCCGGACGAGACGCTGCCCGACTGACGGGAGCAGCTATGGCATATCAGGGCGAGCGTGTGCGGCGCGTTCGGGCGATGCTGCTGATCGCGCTGTTCCTCGTCGGGCTCGGATTGCTATTGACCCGTTGCCCGTCGAATCGAGACGGTATGCCCGGCCAGCTGGCACAGTCGATGGAGGAAACCACGACGGCCGCCCGCACCGGTGCCATGGCGCTGGACATGTGGATCGGCCACCGCTCCACGTCACAGCTGACCAGTGTCCAGCTGTCCGACGCGCGCGACGAAGTCCTCAAGGCTTACAAGGGAATTGCCGACCTGAGGGCGGACGACTCGGTCGACATCGGCCGGCAACGCATGCTGACCGAGTCGATGACCTCAATCATCGGGCAGCTCAACGCTGCGGCGGAGACGGTTCGCCACGTCACTTCCGATCCGACGGTCCAGAAGGCCCGCGCTGATCTGATCGCGTCGGCGGATGCCCTGGAGAGCGGATACCGCTGATGGGCAAGATCTTCTCGATAGCGCTCGGAATCCTCACCGCGATCGGCGGATTCGTCGACATCGGCGATCTGGTCACCAACGCCGTCGTCGGTTCTCGCTTCGGTCTGGCACTGGTATGGGTGGTCATCGTCGGCGTAGTCGGAATATGCCTGTACGCCAACATGGCCGGCCGGGTGGCTGCCGTCAGCGGAAGGGCGACCTTCGAGATCATCCGCGAGCGGCTCGGCCCGCGGATGGCGGCCGCCAATCTGTCCGCCTCGCTGTTCATCAACCTGATGACGCTGACCGCCGAAATCGGCGGTGTCGCATTGGCGTTACAGCTAGCCACCGATGTGGGCCGGATGATGTGGATTCCCGTCGCCGCGTTCGCCGTTTGGGTGGTGATCTGGCGGGTGAAGTTCTCGATCATGGAGAACGTCGCCGGGTTGCTCGGTCTCTGCCTGATCGTCTTTGTCGTCAGCGTTTTTGCGCTGCACCCGAATTGGGGCGACCTCGCCCACCAGGCGACCGCGCCGGTGATTCCCGAGATGGAATCCGCGGCCACCTACTGGTATTTCGCCATTGCGTTGTTCGGCGCCGCGATGACACCGTACGAAGTCTTCTTCTTCTCCTCCGGCGCTGTCGAAGAGCATTGGACTAGCAAGGATTTGGGCACGGCTCGCCTGAATGTCATAGTCGGTTTCCCGCTCGGCGGGCTTTTGTCGGTCGCCATCGCGGCTTGCGGGGCGATCGCGCTGCTTCCCAATCAGATCGAGGTGACCTCGCTGTCGCAGACGGTGATGCCCGTCGTGGCCGCCGGCGGAAAGCTTGCACTCGCCTTCGTCATTGTCGGCATCGTCGCGGCGACGTTCGGAGCGGCGCTGGAAACCGCGTTAGCGGGCGGATACATCCTCGCCCAGTTCCTCGGGTGGCCGTGGGGTAAGTTCCGCAGGCCCGCCGAGGCCGCCCGCTTCCACGTGGTGATGTTCGTCACCATCGTCGTCGGCGCCGCCGTGCTGTTCACCGGTGTCGACCCGATCCTGGTCACCGAGTACTCGGTGGTCTTCTCGGCGATCGCGCTTCCGCTGACCTATCTGCCAATCCTGATCGTGGCCAACGACTCTCAGTACATGGGTGACCAGACCAACGGAAAGGTGGTCAACATGGCAGCCTCGGTGTACCTGGTCATCATTCTGGCTGCCTCGCTGGCGGCCATACCGCTGATGATCGTCACGGGAGCCGGCCAATGAGCGAGCTGCCCGTCTTGCCCCACCGCGGCCACCTGCTCGACGCCCGGCTTCATCTGCTGGACCGTCAGCTGCTCGACCACCACGGCGATCCGGTCGGCATCGTCGACGACCTCGAGCTGGCCGATGTCGAGGTCGATCGCGATATCGGTTCGGGCACAGAGGCGCCGCAAGTGACCGCGCTGCTGTCGGGTCAGGTACTGGCCACGCGGATCTTCGGCGGTGTACCTCCGCGATCCCATCTCCAGGAGATCCCGTGGAACTTGGTCGCCTGCGTCGCTGTGACCGTCGAGCTCAAGCCGACCGACATGACTTTCGACATGGAGTGGGTCGAGCATTGGCTGCGCGACCGAATCGTCAATCACATCCCTGGAGGCCGGCATGCAGCTGAGTAGGCTTCTCGGCCTGCAGGTCATCGACGCGGGCTCACATCCGGTCGGGACTGTGGTCGACGTCCGGCTCGCGATTGCCGGTGATCCTGAACAGAATCCGCCAACCCCGCGCGTGCTGGGACTGGTGGTCAGTCCGCGTACGAGGTCGTCATTCCTGGGATACGAACGCTCCGCCGCCACCGAGCCTGTGATGTTGGCCGCAGTTGAGCGGTGGCGACATCGGGGCACTTTCCTTGCGGCCTGGGACGACGTGGCACGGATTGGATCCGAGCAGGTCAAGCTGCGTTCCGGCTATACCCGATACTCTGCGGTGCTGCCGTCGGACGATTGAGCGACGCGTTTAGCTCCGAGCCGGGCTGGGAACCCTTTGATTGCGAGGGGAGATTCCCTTTGTGCGGCCCGAAAGGGCTCCCACGCTCAAGAAGTGGGCAACGACCGATCCAGTAAGTAGCGGAAAGGTAAGCATGACCGAGAAGAACAGTGGCCCCGAAGAAGGCATCAAGGGCGTCGTCGAAGACGTCAAAGGCAAGGCCAAGGAAGCGGTCGGCACCGTCACAGGCCGTGACGACCTGACCCGCGAGGGCAAGGCCCAGCAGGACAAGGCCGACGCCCAGAAGGACGTCGCCAAGAAGGAAGCCGAGGCCGAATCGGCTCGCGGTGGCGCCAAGGCTGCCGAGAAGCGTCAAGAGGCAGAGCAGCGTTAGAGCTCGTAAGTCAAAACGCCCCAACCGATCGGTTGGGGCGTTTTGCTTGTCGTTTGACCTTTAACTACTTGGGCGTTGGCGCAGGGCGTCGGGATGCTCTGCGTACCAACGCTCTTCGATCCGGCGGACCCGGAGGTGCTCGACGAGCAGCCACGCCGCCCCGATGATGAATCCGGCGCCGGACAGCAATGCCAACGTCAGACCGACGTCACGGTGACTTGTGGCGAACGCCGCGAGGCAGCTCACGAAAAGCACCAGGGCGACGCCGATCACGATCAGCCCCGGCATGATTTTGTTGTCCTTCATCGACTCGCCGGCGTACGGCCGCGTCGTCCTCGCATGGTCGACTGGATCCTTAGGGCCTTTCATCGGTACTCCTCTCTCGGCATGCCTACTCAGCCGCCGAACACCGCGGGCCCGGCGATCACCGGCATGCTCATCGTCAGTACGAGCAGCATCAGCGTGAGCAGAAACCAGCCCGCGCCCTGCCACGCCCACCACGTTTCGTGCTTGCGCCATGTCTGGTAGGTGCGGACGAACGCCCGAAGCCCGCCGATCAGCAGGATGAGCGGTGCACCGAGGGACAGCAATGCGCGTTGCGGAGGGCCGCAAGCGACGGTGTCCGCCGTCGCGCCGTCGCAGGTGCTCACCCAGACGGCGGCCACGACGAGGAACGCGACGCCCAATATGCCCACTACCAGGCCGAACCGCACGGCGGCGCGGACGTTGGCGTCGTCTTGTTTCAAATCGTTGGGATTGTGATACGCGGACACGTACTCAAATGCCCCCTATTGCCGACGTCGGGGAGAATTCCCTGGTTGATGCCCAAGTAAACGTCAGGTTCTGGCGCGCAGATGGGCGGTCAGCAACAGCCGGTCGTAGACGATACGGGCGGGCAGAACTTCGTCGTACTGCAGTTCGAGGAAGTCCTTGACGATTTGCTCGGCCAGGGTGCGCAGCTTGGTATTGGTCTCCTGCGAGCGCCACTTGAGCAGCTCAAATGCCGAGTCTGCGCTGATCCGGTAGAGCAGCATCAGCATGCCCTTGGCCTGCTCGATGCCACCCCGAGCCTCGGCGATCTCGGCAACCGCCTCGCTGACCATTTCGTCGCGGACGTCTTGCACCGACGGTGACACGTCGACGTAAAAGCCGTGGGTGCCGATCACGGTTCCGGTGTTGTCGAAGAGCTGATCGCCGACCACCACGACGTGGTGAACCTCGCCGTGTGTGTCGAGGATTCGGTGGCGGGTCGAAAAAGCGCCCGAGGTCCGGCGGATCTCCTCGATCGTGGCGGCCACCTGACCGTAGTCATCGGGATGCTTGTGCGACAGCACCAGATCGGTGCTGGGATGCACCGTGCCGGGTTCATAGCCGTGCATCCGCTCGACCTGAGGCGACCACTCCCAGCGTTCGTCGGCGAAATAGAACCGGAACCAACCGACGCGCTCGGGCTGGCCGCCCGCGAGCGCATGGTCGACGGGTGTTTGCCCCTCGACGTCGGCCACCTCATCAGTCATCAGTTGCAGATTATCGCTTCGAACTGAGAGCGGCACCGTTCTCGTTTGCCTGCTTCGTATTCTGGACAACGATTGATTACCGTCAATTGGTGGACCTCAACACGGTCGAGAGCGTCAGCGCGCCGAGGCGCCGCGACGAGCTGTGGCCGCTGGGCCCGGGCGACGCCGTGCTGGCGGGCGGCACGTGGTTGTTCTCCGAGCCGCAGCCGCATATTCGTCGGCTGGTGGATATCACCGCAATGGGCTGGCCGCCGGTCGTGTTGGACGACAACGGAATCGAACTGGCGGCCACCTGCACCGTGACCGAGGTTTCGCGTCTGGCGGCGGCCCTGCCGAGCGCCTGGGTTGCCGCACCGCTTCTGAATCAGTGCGCCAGGGCGCTGCTGGCATCCTTCAAGATCATGGGCAGCGCGACCGTCGGCGGCAACTTCTGTCTGTCGTTCCCGGCGGGTTCGATGATTTCACTGGCTTCGGCGTTGGACGGGCGCGTGACGGTGTGGCGCGGCGACGGCAGCGAATACCAAATGCCGGCCACACAATTCGTCACCGGCATGGCCACCAACGCGCTGGCTGTCGGCGACGTGCTGCGCTCGGTGCGACTGCCCGCCGCGGCATTGCGTGGCCGCACGGCATTTCGCAAATTGGCTCCGTCACGGCTGGGCCGGTCGGCGGTGGTGGTGATCGGCAGGCGCGATGCCCCGGGCGACGGTGGACGGTTCGCGCTGTCCGTGACCGCCGCCACGGTGCGGCCCTATGTGTTCGAGTTCCCGTCGATGCCGGATACCGACGCGGTGGGGGCTGCGGTGGCGACGATTCCCGAAGACGCGTGGACTCGCGACGCGCATGGTGATCCGGATTGGCGACGGGCGATGACGTTTCTACTGGCCGGCCAGGTCCACACGGAGCTGGCATGAGCACCACCGTGAACGGCAACGCCCTGCACGACGCGCCTCGGCCAGGGCAGTGCCTGCGCACATTCCTACGCGAGCATGGACATTTCGAGGTCAAGAAGGGCTGCGACGCAGGCGACTGCGGGGCCTGCACTGTGTTGGTGGACGGTGCGGCGGTGCACTCCTGCGTGTTCCCCGCGTTTCGCGCCGCCGGGCGCAGCGTCACGACGGTCGCGGGGCTGGGCGGCCCTGAGGATCTGCATCCGATGCAACGGCGGTTCGTCGAGGCCGGCGGGTTCCAGTGCGGCTTCTGCACGGCCGGGATGGTGACCACGGCGTCGACGCTGACGGCCGAGCAACTGGCCGACCTTCCGCAGCAACTCAAGGGCAACCTGTGCCGATGTACGGGTTACCGGGCGATCACCGATGCGCTGGATGGCGAGGTGAACATCGAAAAGCCCTCGGGCGCAGGCCGATCTGTCGGTGCGCCTGCCGGCGTCGCGGTGGTCACGGGCACCGAGCAGTACACGATGGACGACGAGCCCGTTGGGCTACTGCATCTGGCGGTGCTATCGAGTCCGTTGGCGCATGCGCGGATCATGTCGATCGATACCGCGGCGGCGGAAGCGATTCCGGGTGTGCACCTCGTGCTGACCTATCGCGACAACCCCGACGTCGCGTTCTCGTGGGCCCGCCACGAGAACCGCGGCGATGATCCGGACGACACGTATGTGCTTGACGACACGGTTCGCTTTGTCGGCCAGCGAGTGGCGGCCGTCGTCGCCGACAGCCTCGCTATCGCTGAAACAGCCTGCCGCGCAATCGTTGTGGAGTATTCCGAGCTGCCCGCGGTGTTCGACCCCGAGATGGCACTTAGGCCGGACGCGCCGCTGATCCATGACAGCAATGTCGTCGCAGAACTGCACGGCGAGGTGGGCTCTGTCGAGGCCGTGCTCGCGGCGGCCGAGGATGCGGGCGGTGCCGTGGTGCGGGGACGGTGGACCACGCAGCGGGTTCAGCATGTGCACCTTGAGACACACGGCTGCACGGGTTGGCGAGATGAGCGTGCCCGCTTGGTGATTCGGACGAGCTCGCAGGTGCCGTTTCTGGTGCGCGATGAGTTGTGCCATGTGTTCGGGCTGGACCGCTCGCAGGTGCATGTGTTCACCAAGCGGGTGGGCGGCGGGTTCGGCGCGAAGCAGGAGATGCTCACCGAGGATCTGGTGGCACTGGCCGTGCTGCGTCTGGGCCGGCCGGTCCGATATGAGTTCACCCGCTCCGACCAGTTCACGAAGGCACCGTGCAGGCATCCGTTCCGGGTGGACGTGACCGTGGCTGCCGCGGCAGACGGTGTGCTCACGGCGCTGGCCATCGACGTGCTCTCGGATGCGGGCGCATATGGAAATCACAGCGCGGGCGTGATGTTTCACGGTTGCGCAGAGTCCATGTCGGTGTACCGCTGCGTCAACAAGCGGGTCGACGCGCAGGCGGTATATACCAACAACGTTCCGTCGGGCGCGTTTCGCGGTTACGGGCTCGGACAGGTGATATTCGCGATCGAGTCGGCGCTCGACGAGCTGGCGCAGCGACTCGCATTGGACCCGTTCGAGCTACGGCGACGCAACGTCGTGGTCCCCGGCGATTCGTTTGTGGATTGGCATGTCTGCGAGGACGATCTGACGTTCGGCAGCTACGGGCTCGACCAATGTCTCGATCTGGCGCAGGCCGCGATGGTACGCGGCAACGGGGTGACTGCGCCGCAGGGCTGGCGCGTCGGCGAGGGGATGGCGGTCGCGATGATCGCGACGATTCCGCCGCGCGGCCACGTCGCGGACGCGTCGATATCGTTGACGCCCGACGGCATGTATGCGCTGTCGGTGGGCACCGCGGAGTTCGGCAACGGCACGACGACAGTCCACACGCAGCTGGCGGCGACGGAGTTGAACACCACCTCGGATCGCGTGCTTCTCAGTCAATCCGACACGGACGCCGTCGGTTACGACACGGGCGCATTCGGCTCGGCGGGCACGGTGGTGGCGGGCCGCGCGGTGCTTGCCGCGTGCCGCGAACTGCGCGCGGTCATTGTCGCCGCCGCGGCAGAGCTGAGCAGTGTGCCCGCGCGGGCCTGCGTCGTGACGACTCACGGCGTTCAATGCGGTGACCGGTTCGTCGACTTCGCCGACCTGCCTGGGCCGCTGATCGGGCATGGCCGTCACGACGGCACGCCGCGATCGGTGGCGTTCAACGTGCAGGCGTTCCGTGTGGCGGTCAACACCGACACCGGCCAGGTGCAGATCCTTCAATCTGTGCAGGCCGCCGACGCCGGCGTCGTGATGAACCCCGAGCAGTGTCGCGGCCAAGTAGAAGGCGGTGTGGCACAAGGCATCGGATCGGCTCTTTACGAGGAGATGCACATCGGCCCCGACGGCACGGTGCTCACCCAGACGCTGCGCAACTACCACATCCCACAGCTGGCCGACGTGCCGGTGACGGAGGTGTACTTCGCCGACACGTACGACGAGCTCGGCCCGCTCGGCGCGAAGTCGATGAGCGAATCTCCGTACAACCCAGTCGCTCCCGCGCTGGCCAACGCCATCGCCCGCGCCTGCGGCGCGCGGCTTCATCAGCTGCCGATGACTCCGGCCCGGGTGTGGAGGGCGCTTCAGAAGGGTGGTGGTTCGTAGTTGGCGGCGAGCCAGGCTTGTCGTTGGCGTTCTTCTTCGGCGATGAGTTCGGTGCGTTGCCGGCGTTCGGCGTTGATGCGGTCGCGGCGGTTCTGGTCGCGGGTTTGTTTGCGCCGCGGCATCATCACGTCGCGCCACGGGCTGGGTTCCTCGACCCTGGATGCCGCCAATGCCGCGATGGGTGCCGCCAGGGCGGGAAACATGGCCGCACCGTGCGGTTGGCTGGTGTAGACGTGCCCGGTCGGCGCCGTCAACACGATCGTCCCGTCGGGTAACTGCTGCTCGCTCCAGCCTGGGTGGAACGTCTTGATCAGATGATGAATACGGCAGTAATGCTTGAGATCGGAGGCATGGGTGAGACCGGCCGGATAGGGCACCGTGTGGTCGACATCGCAGTGAGCCACCGGCCTGTCACAGCCCGGCCAGCAACACGTCAAATCCCGCCACTTGACGAACTCGCGCGTCACCGCCGAGGGCCGATACCCCGGATCAGGTGTCGCACTCGGCATCACCAACGGCTTGAGCGTCGCTGTCGTGGCCAGGTCGCGCACCGATTCGGCGGGCAGAATCCCAAACCCGGGCAGATATCCCGGATGGTCACTAGTCCCCTCGACGGTGGCGTGTTCGGCCAGCACATGAATCACCGCGGTAGCCGCCGCGGCGCGCTGTGCTGCTGCCGGGCAGTCCTCTGATCCGCATCGGCACGCCAGGGTGCCCTCCCCGCGCCCCAGCGCCCCGGCCGCATCGGCGCGGCGCTGCTCTTTGGTGCGTGGATCGTTGGCGCACACCGTGGCCGCCAACGCGTCCAGACGCTGATCCAGTGCTGCGCCGTCGGCGGCGTTCAGATAGCCCGAGAGCGACGCGACACCGGGGCTCGCCGGGTCGATGTCGACATAGCGGTTGTCGTTGACCGTCGGCGGCACCCGCACCCCAGCCGGATCAAACTTGGCCACCCACTGATCCACCCGGTCGCGCAACTTCGGGCCCGACAGCTTCATCCACTTGGTGCAATGACGGGCGATCGCCTCATCGAGCTCGGGCCACACCGACGCCGCAACGTTTTCGGTGCGGCTGACGATCGTCGACACCATCCGAAAATCGATCACCCCAGAACAAAACACTCGGGCCACCGTCGGCAGCCGATGCCACAACGCGCACGCAAACTGCACCTGACCCACCGCGCGGGCATGACTGATGTTCTGCACCGCCGAAACCTCCGCGGCCACCGCATCACACCCATCAGCACAACACCACTGAGCATCGGCCAACTCGCCCGAGCGCCGCACAAACAACTCCGCCACCGCTGCCAACCTCTGCGCGATCGCCGTCGACTCGTCCCGGGTCGCCTCACCCATCACATCGATGAGGTCACCATCCGACACGCCATCGAACATACATTCGATCATGCCACGGGCCACCGACACGGCAAACCGGTTATCCACAGGCGTCGGTGCCCGCATTTACGATTCCGCCGTGACGCTGAAGATGTACCTCGCCATGGGCATTGGAGCAGGGATCGCCGCGTACATCGCAGGCGCCACTCCGATGTGGAGCCTGGTCGCCGGCGCCGTCGCACCCGCCCTCCTCGCGGCCGCACCCCACTTCCTGCGCGGCACCATCGCAGGCCTCAGCACGGCGAGCGACCCAAACTCCGAGATGTCGGGCTTGGAGTTCGAGGACCACGTCGCGCGGATCGCCCGATCATGCAGCGTGCCCGTGATCATGACGTCGCTGACCGGCGACTGGGGCGTCGATATCATCGTCGGTAAACGACCGAATCGTCTTGCCATTCAATGCAAACGACAGTCACGCCCCGTCGGCGCGAGCGCAGTCCAAGAGGTCGTTGCGGGTGCCCCGATGCAGGACTGCGCGAAGACCATGGTGGTGACCAACCACGAATTCACCCCGGCCGCACGCAAACTCGCCGAGTTGCACCAATGCGAACTCGTCGGCCGGGCCGAACTGCCGCGGCTGCGGTCGACCATCCGGCGCCTCACGGCGCCCACCGAAGTCAGCTGAGCGCGTCGCGCACGGCCGCGACCGCGGCGTCGATCTCCTCACGCGTCACCGTCAACGCCGGCCGGAACCGCACGCTATGAGAACCGCTGCCGAGCATGATCACCCGGTGATCCCACAACCGCCGAATCAACTCGTCCCGCTGCTCCGTCGACGGCAGGCTGAACGCACACATCAGGCCGCGGCCACGGACGTCGAGCACCACATCAGGAAACTCCGTTGCAAGACCGTCGAGCCGGTCCACGAGATACCGCCCCGCCTCAGCGGCATGAACCATCAGCCCGTCCGCTTCGATGACCTCGAGGATGCGTCGTGACCGCACCATGTCGACCAGGTTGCCGCCCCATGTGGAGTTGATCCGGGAGCTCACCGCGAACACGTTGTCGGGCACCTCGTCGACCCGCCGCCCGGCCATGATGCCACATACCTGCGTCTTCTTGCCGAACGCGACGACGTCGGGCGTGACATCGAATTGCTGGTAGGCCCAAGGGGTTCCGGTCAACCCACAGCCGGTCTGCACCTCGTCGAAGATCAGTAGCGCGTCGAACTCGTCGCACAACTCCCGCATCGCCGCGAAAAACGAAGGGCGGAAGTGACGGTCGCCGCCCTCCCCCTGGATCGGCTCGGCGATGAAGCACGCGATGTCGTGCGGATGAGCCTCGAACGCGGCGCGCGCCTGTCGAAGCGACTCCGCCTCCAGCGCATCCATATCCGCGCCCGGTCTCACATACGGCGCGTCGATGCGGGGCCAGTCGAACTTCGGGAATCGCGCGACCTTGTTCGGGTCGGTGTTGGTCAGAGACAACGTATATCCGCTGCGGCCGTGGAACGCGCCGCGCAGATGCAGCACACGCGTGCCGAGCGCCGGATCGATGCCGCGCGCCTCGTTGTGCCGGCTCTTCCAGTCGAACGCGACCTTCAGCGCGTTCTCGACGGCGAGCGCTCCCCCGTCGACGAAGAACAGGTGCGGCAGCGCCGGGTCGCCCAGCACGCGCGCGAACGTGTCGACGAAGCGGGCCATCGGCACGCTGTACACATCGGAGTTGCTCGGCTTGTTCACCGCGGCCGCGGCCAGCTCCGCACGGAACTCGGAATCGTCGGCCAGCGCCGGATGGTTCATGCCCAGCGCCGACGAGGCGAAGAACGTGAACATATCGAGGTAGCGCTGGCCGGTGCGGGCGTCGACCAGATAAGAGCCGGACGAGCGCTCGATGTCGAGGACGAAGTCCAGCCCGTCAGCCAGGATGCTGCGCGCCAAGACGTCGCGGACGTCGTCGGGGGCAATGTGCTCACGTGCCAAGACAGCGGTCATGCGTCCATTTTAACAAACTATTTACGGTCAAACGCCACTCACGCCGTAACAATTACGGGATGTAGTCGCGTCCTGTGTAAAATGTTTGTAAGATGACCGTGCTGCGGGTGCGGACGTTCGCCGTCGTCCGGATCCGCTGCAACAAGTCTTCGAGCGCCCGCGCCGACTCCACACGGACCAACAGGATGTAGCTCTCCTCGCCGGCCACCGAATAGCAAGATTCGATGGCTTCGATGTGCTCGAGCCGGGCAGGTGCATCATCGGGTTGAGAGGGATCGAGAGGGGTGATGGCGACGAACGCGGACAGCATGAGCCCGGCTGCTTCGGGATCGATCCGGGCGGTATACCCGGTGATCACACCGCGTGCCTCCAGCCGCCGCACCCGCGACTGCACGGCCGACACCGACAGCCCAGCGATGGTGGCAAGATGGGCCAGCGTCGCCCGCCCGTCGGCGACCAGTTCGCGCGCCAGGATGCGATCGATGTCGTCGAGCGTCTCGCCCTCGGCCATGGCGGCACTGTACCGGAGACGATGCCGCCCATGAGTCGACGTGTCCAAACCTGGCAGCTGCGCGCGAAATTCGCCGCCGCGCTGTCACGCATGTACGGCGCCGAAGTCCCGGCCTACACCACACTGGTGGAAGTCAGTGCGGAAGTGAACCGCGAGCTGGGCGCATCCGAGCGGGTGACCGTCGAACGCCATGGCGCGATCCGCGTCGGCAGCGCACGCGAACTCGCCGACGTCGCCGACTTATTCGCCGCGTTCGGCATGTATCCCGTCGGGTTCTACGACCTGCGCGACGCGGCGTCGCCGGTACCCGTGGTGTCGACGGCGTTCCGGCCGATCGACACGGATGAACTGGCCCGCAATCCGTTCCGGGTGTTCACCTCGATGCTGGCCACCGCGGACGCGCGCTTCTTCTCGCGTGAATTGCGGTCGCGCGTCGAACGGTTCATTGCCGAGCGCCGGCTGTTCGACCCTGAGCTCATCGCCGAGGCGCGTCGCATCACCGCGGATCAAGGTGCGGAACCTGGACGCGCCGACCGGTTCGTCGCGGCGGCGGCTGCCGCGTTCGCATTGTCGCGCGAACCGATCGACCGCAGCTGGTACGAAGAACTGGCCAAAGTCTCGGCGGTCGCGGCCGATATCGCCGGCGTGACCACGACGCACATCAACCACCTGACTCCGCGGGTCCTCGACATCGACGAGTTGTACCGGCGAATGACCGCGCGCGGCATCACGATGATCGATGCGATCCAGGGCCCGCCGCGGTGGCACGGACCCGATGTGCTGTTGAGGCAGACGTCATTTCGCGCGCTGGCCGAGCCGCGGCGACTGCGCAACGCAGACGGTACGGTTTCCGACGGCACACTGCGCGTGCGCTTCGGCGAGGTCGAGTCGCGCGGCGTCGCACTTACCGCAACCGGCCGCCAACGCTTCGACGCCGCGATGGCCACACCGGACCCGGCGGCGGTGTGGGGCGACTACTTCCCCGCTACCGACGAGGAGATGGCCGCCTCGGGGCTGGCCTATTACCACCGCGGCGACCCGGCGAAACCCGTTGCCTACGAGGACTTCCTGCCCGCATCGGCGGCGGGAATTTTCCGGTCCAATCTCGACACCGACGCAGAGGCCGCCGATGAGGCGGACACTTCTGACTACAGCATCGAGTGGCTGGCCGGCCGGATCGGCCACCACATTCACGATCCCTATGACCTCTACGAGAAAGTCGCATCATCATGACCACCACGCAGACATCTGTCCTCCCGACAGCCGAGGAGCTACGCACCCGCGTCCGCGACGCACTGAACGCCGTAGGCTCGCGCGTCAAACTCGGCGAGCCCGGCGAACATGGCCTGCACGCCAGCACGCCGATCACCGGCGAGGTGCTCTTCACCATCCCGGAAACCTCCGGTGAGCAGGCCGGCACCGCGATAGCCGAAGCCGCGCAGGCGTTTACGACGTGGCAGACAACACCTGCCCCCGAGCGTGGGGCGCTGGTCCGCCGGCTCGGCGAGTTGCTCGTCGAGCACAAGGAAGATCTCGGCGCGCTCGTCACGATCGAGGCGGGCAAGATCACCTCAGAGGCCCTCGGCGAGGTGCAGGAGATGATCGATATCTGCGAGTTCGCCGTAGGCCTGTCGCGACAGCTGTACGGCAAGACCATTGCGTCGGAGCGGCCGGGCCATCGGCTGATGGAGACCTGGCATCCGTTGGGTGTCGTCGGCGTGATCACCGCGTTCAATTTCCCTGTGGCGGTGTGGTCGTGGAATACCGCGATCGCGCTGGTGTGCGGTGACACCGTGGTGTGGAAGCCGTCGGAGCTCACACCGCTGACCGCGCTGGCGTGTCAGGCGCTGATCGAGCGGGCTTGTGCTGATGTTGGCGCACCGCGCGGGGTGAGCCGGCTGATCCAGGGCGGTCGCGAGGTCGGCGAGCGCCTGGTCGACGACCCGCGGGTGGCGCTCCTGAGCGCGACGGGGTCTGTGCGGATGGGTCAGCAGGTCGGCCCGCGGGTGGCGCAGCGGTTCGGCAAGGTGTTGCTCGAATTGGGCGGCAACAACGCGGCGATCGTGACCCCGTCGGCCGATCTCGATCTGGCGGTGCGCGGCATCGTGTTCTCCGCGGCGGGCACTGCTGGGCAGCGGTGCACGACGTTGCGGCGGTTGATCGTGCACTCGTCGATCGCCGACGAGGTGGTGGACCGAGTCGCGAACGCCTACCGGCAGTTGCCCGTCGGCGATCCGGCAGAAGACGGGACACTGGTCGGTCCACTCATTCACGAGACCGCGTACCGCGACATGGTCAGGGCGCTCGAGCAGGCCCGAGCCGACGGCGGCGAGGTGTTCGGCGGTGAACGCCATGACGTTGGCGACGAGAGCGCGTACTACGTGGCGCCTGCGGTGGTTCGGATGCCCGCCCAGACGCAGGTGGTGCACACGGAGACGTTCGCGCCGATCCTCTATGTGCTGACCTACGATGACCTCGGCGAGGCTATCGCATTGAACAATGCTGTGCCCCAGGGTCTTTCGTCATCGATATTCACGCTCGACGTTCGCGAAGCGGAACGGTTCATGGCGGCCGACGGCTCGGACTGCGGCATCGCCAACGTCAACATCGGCACATCGGGCGCGGAGATCGGCGGCGCGTTCGGCGGTGAAAAGCAGACGGGCGGCGGTCGCGAATCAGGCTCCGACGCGTGGAAGGCCTACATGCGCAGGGCCACCAACACCGTCAACTACTCCTCGGAGTTGCCGCTCGCGCAGGGCGTGCACTTCGGCTAAGCACGTCGCGACACACCGAGGCGAAACCCCTTGGGCATCATGGTCAGTCGTTCCTGGATCTGCAGCTGGTAGGCCGGATCGGCAATCAGGTCGTAGCGGCGGATCAGCACGCCGAGGACGAGAACGGCCTCATGCAACGCGAATTGGCGCCCGATGCACGATCTGGGGCCGGTGCCGAACGGCTTGTACAGACCCGCCGGCCGGGCTTTGACCCGCTCTGGCTCGAACCGGTCCGGATCGAACTGGTCGGGGTTGGCTCCCCATCGCGGATCACGATGCAGCATGGGGGTCAGCGCCAGCGCCCAGTCGCCCTTGCGCATCGGATGTACGCCGGCCAGCACGGTGTCCTCGCGAGCGGCCCGGTAGTAGCCCGGCACGGTGGGTTGCAGCCGCAGCGCCTCGTCGAGCACTCGTCGCACGTATCGCAGCTTGGCGACCATCTCGAAGTCCGGGCGCTCGTGTGACCCCCACACAAGGTCGACTTCGGCGCGGGCCTTTGCGAGCACCTCGGGATGGCGGGACAGGTAGTACAGCGCGAAAGACAATGCCCCCGAAGTGGTTTCGTGACCGGCGACGAGGAAGTTGATCAGTTGATACCGGATATTGGCCGTGCCGAGGTCCGAGGCGAGCATGATCTCCAGCAGGTCGTCGTGATGACCGAGCCCTTCCTCGCGGCGCTTGGCAACGATTTCGTCGGCGACCGCATGCATGTATGCCGCTTCACGGCGGACCTTGCGCTCCTCGCGCCGCGCCAGGAACTTCGGCAGCCAGCTGGCGCGCAGCACGCCGGCCCGGTCGGCGCCTTTGAGCCCCGCGACCATGTGCTCGACGAAAGCGGGAACGGTGTCCGTCCGGAAACTGCCGAACGAATACCCCGCCGCACAGCGGGCGATCGTCTCCAAAGTCACGCGAGTGGTGTCGGCCGACACGTCGACCGTGCGGGCAGCGCGCCCGTGCTCGTCCCAGCGCGCGGTCAGCTCCGCGGCCACGTCGAGCATCACCGCGTGATACCGGCGCATCGCGGCCTGGCTGAACGCCGGCATCAGCAGGTCGTGCGCCTTCTGCCAATTGGGTTCGTCGTTGTACGCCGTGAACAGGCCGTCGCCGCCGAGGATCCGCAGCGCCTCGATCTCCGGGCCCACGTGCTTGCAGAACCGGGTCTCGTCGTTGAGGTCCATGACGACCTCGGCGCCGGCCGCGACGACATAGCGCACACCGACGGCCCGCAGTTCGAAGATGGGACCCAGTTGCTCCGCGATCTGCAGCGCGGACTGCGACGGCGCGTCGGCGTCGTAGGAGAACACGTCGCCGAAAAGGGGTATCCGCCGCCGCGGATGAGGAAGTTTGGGATAGGTTCGCCGGTCATCCAACACGGTCATGGGCCCAGCCTCCGCCGCTGTTGTACATGTGTCAAGTAGGATGGTGGTTATGGCTGAGTCCAGACGGCGGCTGTCGCCCGACGACCGACGCAACGAACTGCTCGCGTTGGGCGCGGAGGTGTTCGGCCAGCGGCCCTACGACGACGTCCGCATCGACGAGATCGCGGAGCGGGCCGGCGTCTCGCGTGCGTTGATGTACCACTACTTCCCCGACAAGCGAGCGTTCTTCGCGGCCGTCGTGCGGGCGGAGGGTGAGCGGCTCTTCGAGGCCACCAACGCCCCGCCGGACCCGGACGCCAGCCTGTTCGGCCAGCTGCGCGCGGGCGTGCTGGCCTACCTGCGATACGACGAAGAGCATCCCCACGGCGCATGGGCTGCATATGTGGGCATGGGCCGATCCGACCCCGTCCTGCGCGGCATCGAAGACATCGACAACGACCGGCAGGCCAACCGGATCATCAGCCGCATCAACGCCGCCGTCGGCGAGGGCATGGACTCCAAGGTCGAGCGCGACCTGCGAATCACTATCTACGGCTGGCTGGCCTTCACCTTCGAGATGTGCCGGCAGCGGCTGATGGACCCGTCCATCGATGGCGCACAGGTGGCCGACGCCTGCGCACATGCCCTGCTCGACGCGATCGGGCGGGTGCCGGGGATACCGTCCGCTCTCGGCGAAGCGGTCGCACCAGAGCATCGCTGATATTTGTCGGTGCCCGCGTGCACGATGGCTAGATGACGCTAGGGCGTTTCAGCGCGCTGACCCGCGAGTGGTTCAGCGGCACCTTCTCGGCACCGACGGCGGCGCAGGCCGAGGCCTGGTCGGCGATCGCCGACGGCGACAACACCCTGGTCATCGCCCCGACCGGGTCCGGTAAGACGCTGGCCGCGTTCCTGTGGGCCATCGACCGGCTCGCCTCGTCAGAGCCGCGTCCCGCGGCGGCCGGTACGCGCGTGCTGTACGTATCGCCGCTCAAGGCGCTGGCCGTTGACGTCGAACGCAACCTGCGTACACCGTTGACCGGTATCGGCCGCATCGCTGAAAGGCGCGGCGTGCCCGCACCCGACATCAGCGTCGGTGTGCGCTCCGGGGACACCCCGCCTGCGCGGCGCCGTGAGCTGATCACCAAACCGCCGGACATCCTCATCACCACACCGGAGTCGTTGTTCTTGATGCTGACGTCGGCGGCCCGCGAGACGCTCGCCGAGGTGCAGACGGTCATCGTCGACGAGGTGCATGCCGTCGCCGCCACCAAGCGCGGTGCGCATCTGGCGCTGTCGCTGGAACGGCTCGACCAGCTGCTCGCCAAGCCCGCGCAGCGGATCGGCCTGTCGGCGACCGTGCGACCGCCGGAGGAGGTGGCGCGGTTCCTGTCGGGTCAGGCCCGCACGACGATCGTCGCGCCACCCGCGGCCAAAACCTTCGACCTGTCCGTGCAGGTGCCGGTGCCCGACATGGCCAACCTCGAGAACAACACGATCTGGCCCGACGTCGAGGAGCGCATCGTCGACCTGATCGAGGCGCACAACAGCTCGATCGTGTTCGCCAACTCCCGGCGGCTGGCGGAACGACTTACGTCGCGGCTCAATGAGATTCACGCCGAACGCTCCGGCGTCGAGCTTCTCGACGGTCCGAATCCGAAGGTCGGCGGCGGCGCGCCCGCCCAGCTCATGGGCAGCGGCCAGGCGTCGGGTGCGCCGACGCTGCTGGCCCGCGCGCATCACGGCTCGGTCAGCAAGGAGCAGCGGGCGCAGGTCGAGGACGACCTTAAGACGGGTCGGCTGAAGGCCGTCGTCGCCACGTCGAGCCTGGAGCTGGGCATCGACATGGGCGCCGTCGATCTGGTGATCCAGGTCGAGGCGCCGCCGTCGGTCGCGAGCGGACTGCAGCGGATCGGCCGTGCCGGCCATCAGGTCGGCGAGATCTCGCAGGGCGTGCTGTTTCCCAAGCACCGAACGGATCTGATCGGCTGCGCGGTCACGGTGCGGCGCATGCTGTCCGGCGAGATCGAGACCATGCGGGTGCCCACGAACCCGCTCGACGTGCTCGCCCAGCACACCGTCGCGGCGTGCGCCTTGGAACCGCTGGACGCCGATCGGTGGTTCGACGCGGTGCGGCGCAGCGCCCCGTTCGCGACGTTGCCGCGCAGCGCATTCGAGGCGACACTGGACCTGTTGAGCGGCAAGTACCCGTCGACCGAATTCGCCGAGCTGCGGCCGCGACTGGTGTACGACCGCGACGCGGGCACATTGACGGCGCGTCCTGGTGCGCAGCGGCTGGCCGTGACGTCGGGCGGCGCCATCCCCGACCGCGGCCTTTTCACGGTCTACCTGGCGACCGACTCCGAGAAACCCTCGCGGGTGGGCGAACTCGACGAGGAGATGGTCTACGAATCGCGGCCCGGCGACGTGATTTCCCTCGGCGCGACGAGTTGGCGGATCACCGAGATCACGCACGACCGGGTGCTCGTGATTCCGGCGCCCGGACAACCGGCGCGGTTGCCGTTCTGGCGCGGTGACAGCGTCGGCAGGCCCGCCGAGTTGGGTGCGGCCGTCGGCGCGTTCACCGGAGAACTGGCGCGGCTAGGCAGCGACGAGTTCGCGCAGCGTTGCCGCGCAATGGGTTTCGACGAATACGCGTCGGACAACCTGTGGCGGCTGCTCGACGACCAGCGGCAGGCCACCGGCGCGGTACCGACCGACGCGACGTTGATGGTGGAACGGTTCCGCGACGAGCTCGGCGACTGGCGGGTGATCCTGCACTCCCCCTACGGCCTTCGGGTGCACGGGCCGCTGGCGTTGGCAGTGTCGCGACGGCTGCGGGAGCGCTACGGCATCGATGAGAAGCCGACCGCGTCGGACGACGGCATCATCGTGCGCCTGCCCGACACCGAAGACGCCGCCCCTGGCGCGGACCTGTTCGTGTTCGACGCCGACGAGATCGAACCCATCGTCACCGCCGAGGTGGGCGGGTCGGCGTTGTTCGCATCACGGTTCCGCGAATGTGCCGCCCGCGCATTGCTTTTGCCGCGCCGCCATCCCGGCAAGCGTTCGCCGCTGTGGCATCAGCGGCAGCGCGCGGCGCAACTGCTCGACGTCGCGCGCAAGTATCCCGACTTCCCGATCGTGCTGGAAGCCGTCCGCGAATGCCTGCAAGACGTCTACGACGTTCCGGCGCTGACCGAGTTGATGCACCGGGTCGCGCAGCGGCGGCTGCGCCTGGTCGAGGTCGAGACCGCCACCCCGTCACCGTTCGCCGCGTCGCTGCTGTTCGGCTACGTCGGCGCGTTCATGTACGAGGGCGACAGTCCACTGGCCGAACGTCGCGCCGCGGCACTGTCATTGGACAGCGTGCTGCTCGCCGAGCTACTGGGCCGGGTCGAACTGCGCGAGCTGCTCGATCCGCAGGTCATCGAAACGACCATCCGGCAGCTGCAGCACCTCAGCGAGGATCGCAGGGCACGCGACGCCGAGGGCATCGCCGACCTGATGCGGATCCTCGGCCCGCTGACCGAACACGAGATCGCCGATCGATGTACCACCACCGACGTGGGTGGCTGGCTGGACGGGCTGAGGGCTGCCAAGCGCGCGCTGACCGTCTCGTTCGCCGGCCAAACGTGGTGGGTCGCCGTCGAAGACATCGGGCTGCTGCGCGACGGTGTCGGAGTGGCGGTGCCGGTTGGGGTGCCGGTGGCGTTCACCGAATCGGTCGACGATCCGCTCGGCGAGCTGCTCGGCCGCTACGCGCGCACCCACGGCCCCTTCACCACGCACGACGCAGCGGCGCGCTTCGGTCTGGGCCTGCGGGTGACCGCCGATGTGCTGGGCAGGCTGGCCATCGACGGACGGCTGGTGCGCGGCGAGTTCACCAGCAACGTAGAGGGCGAGCAGTGGTGTGACGCCGACGTTTTGAAGATCCTGCGGCGTCGGTCGCTGGCCGCGCTGCGGGCGCAGGTAGAACCGGTCAGCACCGCCGCATACGCCCGCTTCCTGCCGGCGTGGCAACAGGTGGGGTCGACGCACAGTTCGGGCGTCGACGGGCTCGCGGCCGTGATCGATCAACTGGCCGGGGTGCCGATACCGGCGTCGGCGGTCGAGCCGCTCGTGTTCGGGCAACGCGTCCGCGACTACCAGCCCGCCATGCTCGACGAGCTGCTGGCCTCCGGCGAGATCACCTGGTCCGGAGTCGGGCAGATCGGTGGAGGCGACGGCTGGATCGCGTTCCATCCCGCAGAGTCGGCGTCGCTGTCACTGGCCGCGCCGACCGAGATCGAGTTCACGGATGCCCACCGAGCGATCATGGAGACACTCGGTCGCGGCGGCGCATATTTCTTCCGGCAACTCGCCGACAATCCGACAGAAGAAGTGAAACAGGCTCTGTGGGAACTGGTTTGGGCCGGCTGGATCACCGGTGACACATTCGCACCGGTTCGGGCGCTGCTCATGGGCAGCCGCAGAGCGACGGGACGCCGCGGCAGCCCGGCGCACCGGCAACGCCAGCGGCCGCCGCTGCTGAGCCGCTATTCCGTCGCGCACGCGCAGGCTCGCACCGCCGACCCGTCGGTCGCGGGCCGTTGGTCCGCATTGCCGACACCCGAACCCGAGTCCACTGTGCGCGCGCACTTCCAGGCCGAGCTGCTGCTGAACCGCTACGGCGTACTGACCAAGGGCGCAGTCGCAGCCGAGGAAGTGCCGGGCGGTTTCGCGATGCTGTACAAGGTGCTCACCGCGTTCGAGGATGCGGGCCGATGCCAGCGCGGCTATTTCGTCGAGTCGTTGGGCGGCGCGCAGTTCGCGGTGGCGTCGACGGTGGATCGGCTGCGGTCGTACCTCGACGGCGTCGATCCGGAGCGCCGCGAGTATCACGCAGTGGTAATAGCGGCGGCCGATCCCGCCAATCCGTACGGCGCGGCGCTGCCGTGGCCGGCGCAAGGGCCTGGCCGTAAAGCGGGCGCGTTGGTAGCCCTGGTCGACGGTGAACTGGCCTGGTTCATCGAGCGTGGTGGACGCACGCTGCTCAGCTTCACCGACGACGCCGACGCACACGTCGCCGCCGCGGCCGCGATCGCCGACTTGGTCGGAAGCGGGCGCGTCCAGTCGTTCCTGGTGGAAAAGGTCAACGGCGTGTCAGTGCTCGAACCGGGCGCGGAGGGCCAACGCGCCGCGGTGCAGGAGGCGCTGGTCGGCGCCGGGTTCGCACGCACGCCCCGCGGCCTACGATTGCGGTGATCATGACTGCATCCCGCATCGCTACACCGTTCGGATTCACATCGACGGCCGCCGAGGTCATCGACGGCGTCGACCTGTCGGGTAAGCGTGCCGTAGTGACGGGCGCGTCCTCGGGTATCGGAGTCGAGACGGCACGGGCGCTGGCAAGCGCGGGCGCGGCGGTCACGCTCGCGGTGCGCAACACCGAAGCCGGTGAGCGGGTGGCCGCCGATATCCGCGCGGGCACAGGCAACGACGCCGTCAGTGTCGCCGCGCTGGAGCTGTCCGATCTGTCAAGCGTCGCCGCCTTCGTCAGCGCCTGGACCGGGCCGCTGGACATCCTGGTCAACAATGCCGGCGTGATGGCGATCCAGGAGCTGACATTGTCGGCGAGTGGGCACGAAATGCAGTTCGCCACCAACCATCTCGGACATTTCGCGCTCGCGGTCGGCCTCCACGATGCGCTGGCCGCGGCCGCACCGGCCCGCATCGTGTCCGTGAGCTCCGGCGGGCACCTGCGGTCGCCCGTGGTGTTCGACGACATCGACTACAACTTTCGCGACTACGACCCGTTCGGCGCGTACGGGCAGTCCAAGACCGCCAACGTGCTGTTCGCGGTCGATGCCACCCGCCGGTGGGCACCCGACGGCATCGTGGCCAACGCACTCATGCCGGGCGGCATTGCCACCCCACTACAGCGCCACCTACCAAAGCACTACGCCGCGCAGGCGCTCGACGCTTTCCGCGCGGCCGGTTCGGACTTCAAGACCGTCGAGCAGGGCGCGGCGACGTCGGTGCTGCTTGCCGCTTCCCCGCTGCTGGACGGCGTCGGCGGGCGCTACTTCGAGAACTGCAACGAGGCCCTGCCAGTCGAACGGCGCGGGAAACCCGGCGAGGGCGGTGTCGCCCCATATGCGCTCGATCCGGCCAATGCCGAACGGCTGTGGGAACTTTCGCTGAAGATGATCGGGTAGCGCATGCCCGAGGGCGACACCGTCTGGCACACCGCCGCCATTCTGCGCGACGCCCTGGCCGGAAAAGCCCTGACCCGATGTGACGTTCGCGTTCCTCGCTACGCCACCGTCGACTTGACCGGACACGTCGTCGACGAGGTCATCAGCCGGGGCAAGCATCTGTTCATCCGCGTCGGCCCGGCCAGCATCCATTCCCATCTGAAGATGGACGGCAGCTGGAAGATCAACCCGGTCGACAAACCGAGCCGCGCCGGTCACCGCATCCGGATCATCCTGGAAGCCGGTGACGTTCAGGCCGCGGGCATCGACCTCGGTGTGCTGGAGGTTCTTGAACGCGACCGCGACGAAGAGGCCGTCGCCCATCTCGGACCCGACCTCCTCGGCGACGACTGGGATCCCCGGACTGCGGTGGCGAATCTGATCGCCAATCCGGACCGTCCGCTAGCCGAGGCTCTGCTCGATCAGCGAGTGATGGCCGGCGTCGGCAACGTGTACTGCAACGAACTGTGTTTTGTCACCGGGCATTTACCGACCACGCCGGTCGGCAACGTCAAGGATCCGCTCCGCATGGTTCAGCGGGCACGGGACATGTTGTGGCTCAACCGTTCTCGCTGGAACCGCACCACGACCGGTGATACCAGGCGCGACCGTGAACTGTGGGTCTACGGCCGCGCCGGGCGGCCCTGCCGCCGCTGCGGCACCCGCATCGAATCAGACAGCGGCGGGGACCGTATCTCGTTCTGGTGCCCGGTCTGTCAGACGTGACGGCAGCGCCAGCTTGACGATCTTGCGCACCACGGTGGCGAACTGCTTGGGCAGCGGACCGCTGTTGTACGGGACGCCGTAGCGGTGGCAGATCTTGCGCACCTGTTCAGAGATCTCGGCGTGGCGATGCGCCGGAATGTCGGGGAACAGATGGTGTTCGATCTGGAAGGACAGGTTGCCGCTCAGGATGTGAAAGAGCTTGCCACCGGTCAGGTTTGCCGATCCGAGGACTTGTCGGAAGTACCACATTCCGCGTGTCTCGGCCTTGGTCTCCTCGATGGAGAACTCCTGAACGTCGTCGGGGAAGTGTCCGCAGAAGATGATCATGAACGACCACACGTTGCGGATCAGGTTGGCTGTGACGTTTCCCGCGAGCACCAGCGGCGCGAACGGGCCTGCCAGCAGCGGGAAGGCCACATAGTCTTTGAGCGCCTGTCGCTTCGTCTTGCGCCAGATGCCCTCGAGGATCTCACGCTTGTCGGCCAAGGTGATCTCGCCGGCGCGGATGCGCTCGGTCTCCATCTCGTGTAGCGCGACGCCGTATTGGAACAGCACCATCAGAAGGAACGCGTACACGGGGTTGCCGAGGAAGTACGGCCGCCAGCGTTGATCTTCGCTCATTCGCAGGATGCCGTATCCGACGTCGCGGTCCATCCCGACGATGTTCGTGTACGTGTGGTGCATGTAGTTGTGCGAGTGCCGCCATTGATCGGCGGGGCATGCGGTGTCCCACTCGAAGCCTCGGCTGGAGATGGCCGGGTCGCCCATCCAGTCGTACTGGCCGTGCATGACGTTGTGGCCGATCTCCATGTTGTCGATGATCTTCGACAGGCCCAGCATCGCGGTGCCTGCAAGCCAGAAGGGCGGGAAGATGCTGCCGAAGAGCAGCGCACGTCCGCCGACCTCTAAGGTCCGCTGCGCCTTGATCATTCGACGGATGTACGTGGCGTCGCGATCGCCGAGGTCGGCGATTACGCGTTCCTTCAGTGCATCGAGCTCGCGGCCGAATGCCTCGGCCTGCTCCGGGGTCATGGTGATGGTCTCTCCCGCGACGGTCTTCTGGATCATCTTCGGGGCAGGAGTAGTAGAGACGGTCATGACTTCTCCTTTCATTTAGAGAGCAATGTCGACGTCGCCGACGGGGACGGACACACAGATCTGCACGTCTTCCTCCTCGGCGCTCGACACCGCTCCAGTGACGAGGTTCTTCACCGCGCCGCGGGTCTTGCGGCGGGTGCAGCTGTGGCAGATGCCCATTCGGCATCCGCTTTCGGGCGTCAGGCCCGCGGCCTCGGCCTGCTCGAGCAGGGGCCGGCCGTCGTCATCGATTTCGACGGCGCTACCTGTGAACGACACTCGGCCGCCCGACGCTTGAGCGTCGAAAACAGGCGGGACGAAGCTCTCGGAGCTGACATTCGCGCAGTGTTCGCGTACCGCGGCCACCAACGCCGGCGGCCCGCACACGAACACCGCGTCCGGTTCGGGCATCGCGGCGGCCAGGTGCTCCTCACCGAAGTGACCTTCCAGATCAGCGCCTTCGGCCGAGCGCGTGTAACCGTGCAATACCCGGACGCCGTGCATCGCGTCGAGCTCCTCGCGGTAGCAGGCCTCCTGCGCGTTGCGCGCGTAGTGGATGAAAGCCACCTCGCGGTCGGATCCCTCGGCACGAATGGTGCGCAGCATCGACATCACCGGCGTGATGCCGCTGCCGCCGGACACGAACAGGATTCGGCGGGGCCGGTGCGCGGGAAGCACGAACTCCCCGCCGACCGAGTCGAGGCCAACCACCATGCCGGGGCGGGCGTGCTTGTACAGGTAGGTGGACACCAGCCCACCGTCGTGGCGGCCGATCGTCAGTTCGATATAGCGGGCGCCCTCGGCGCTGGCGGGCGAATAGGGCCGGGTGCGGCGACGGCCGTCGATCTCGACCGTGAGGTTGATGTTTTGGCCGGCGCGAAAGCCGGTGAACGCCTGATTCGCCTCGAGTGTGAGGGTGACGCTGCGCGGTGTCTGGCGCCGCACCGCGATCACTTTCGCGCGGGGGTCAGCCTGCGTCCAGGTGGGGGCGACGAGCTCGGTGTAGCGGTCGACGCCGTGCGGCCCGGTGAGCAGGTCGACCAGCGGTGACCGAAGCACTCGCCTCGTCAAAGTTTCGGTGAACATATGTACACTGTGAGGGGTCTTGCAGCAGCGCGTCAATTGATTCGAGCAGGTTGTGGTAGGTTTCACACAGTGAACAGTCGTACTCCTAGTTCACGAGTGGGTCGGTCGAGCCGCTCGGGGAAGTCGCGATCGCGTGAGTCTTCCCGCGAAACGCTGTCCCGTGAGCAGCGCAAGGAGGCCACCCGCCAGGCCATCGTCGCCGCGGCGCTGCGGCTGCTCGAAGACCGCAGCTTCTCCGCACTGAGCCTGCGCGAGGTCACTCGTGAGGCGGGCATCGTGCCCGCCGCCTTCTATCGGCACTTCGAGTCGATGGAGGCGCTCGGCCTGGTCCTCATCGACGAATCGTTCCGCAGCTTGCGCGACATGTTGCGCGGCGCACGGGCCGGCAAGTTCGACCCGAACCGGGTGATCGAGTCCTCAGTGGACATCCTCATCGACGGGGTCAACGAGCGCCGCGAGCATTGGCGGTTCATCGGCCGTGAGCGGTCCACCGGGGTGACGGTGTTGCGATATGCGATCCGCACCGAGATCCGGCTGATCACCTCGGAGTTGGCGATCGACCTTGCGCGCTTCCCCGGCCTCAACACCTGGAGCGGCGAGGATCTCAACATCCTGGCCAGCCTGTTCGTGAACTCGATGATCGTGATCGCCGAGGCCATCGAGGACGCCAACGATCCTGCCGCAATCGACGAAATCAAACGCACCGCGATCAAGCAGCTGCGGATGATCGCCGTCGGCGTCAGCGGGTGGCGCAGCCAGGTTTAGCGTGTGGCCATGCCGCACCTCGAACTGACCTACCCGCGTCCCGACGTCGCCGTCGTCACGCTGAACCGTCCGGAGAAGCTCAACGCGCTCAATCACGAACTCGTCGAACAGCTGCACGGCACGTTCGACGAGATCGGCGCGAACAACGAGTGCCGCGTCGTCGTACTCACGGGTGCGGGGCGGGGCTTCTGCTCGGGGCTCGATCTGACCGACCCGAACCCGCCGGAAGCCGGCCGCGGACTCGAGTTCCCGCGGTCGGGCATGCGCTGGCAGGAGCGCATCGCCGACCTCACCACGCGCATACAGCGGCTTCGGCAGCCGGTGATCGCGGCGGTCAACGGGGCGGCGTACGGCGGTGGGTTCGGCATCGCGCTGGCGTGCGACATCCGCATCGCCTCCGAATCAGCCCGGTTCTGCACGCAGTTCATCAAGCTCGGCCTCGGCGGCTGCGATATCGGCGTCAGCTACACGCTGCCGCGCATCATCGGCGGCGGGCCCGCGTTCGACCTGATCCTGACGGCCCGAGTGGTGGATGCCGACGAGGCGCTGCGGCTCGGCATCGTCTCGCGGCTGTCGTCATCGGTAGTCGACGACGCGCTGGAGATCGCCGACACATTGTGTGGTTACGGCAAATTCGGCCTGGAGTCCACCAAGCAGGTGCTGTGGGCGAACTTGGAAGCACCGAGCCTGGAGGCTGCGCTGCACGTGGAGAACCGCAGTCAGATCCTGGCGTCGACCAGCGGCGACATCCGCGAGGCTACCGAGGCGTTCCGCCGCCGTCAGGGATGACGACCTGCCCGGTGATGTAGCTGCCGGCATCAGACGTCAACAGCAGTGCGGCACCGACGATCTCGTCCGGCGATCCGAGCCGCTTCATCAGTGTCGAGCCGGCCATGTAGTCGACCACCTCATGCGGGTTGTTCCGCATCATGTCGGTGTCGACGGGTCCCGGCGCAATCGCGTTGACCCGGATGCCGAATGGCGCGAAGCCCGCAGCCATCGACCGGGTGAACGACAACAACGCGGCCTTGCCCGCTGCGTACATCGACACCACCGGCGCGAACTGGAACGCGCCTGTCGAGATCATGTTCAACACCGCGGCACGCGAACTCGCCTTCAGATGAGGCAGCGCGTGCTGCACCAGGAAGACCGGGCCGCGAAGGTTGACCTCGAACGACTTGGTCCACGCGTCGACGGTCATCTCCCCCAACGGTTGTGCCAGCGCGTTGGCCGCGTTGTTCACCACGACGTCGACGCCGCCGAACTCGTCGACCGTGCGCTGCACGAGCGTGCCGAGGGCATCGACGTCACCCAGATGCGTCGGCACACCGATCGCCTCACCGCCGAGGTCACGCAGATGATCGGCGGTCTGCTCGCATGCGTCGGGTTTGCGGCTGGCCACGACGACGCGCGCGCCGGCGAGTACGAAGCCCTCCGCCAGTGCCAGCCCGATGCCCCTGGTTCCGCCCGTCACGATGACGGTGCGGCCCGTCATGTCGAAAAGTCGCTCGAAGGCTTCGCGATTCACGCCCGTCAGTAGAACAGATCGGGATTGGACGCCACGTACTGCTCGACAGTTTGAGCGGGCCGTCCGATGATCCGCTCGACGTCGTCGGTGGCTCGGTTGTAGCGATCCTCGCGATGCAACCGCGCCATCGTCACGATGTGCTGTTGGACGTGCTCAGGCAGGCCGGCGTTCGCGAGCACGTGCGCCAGGTCGTCGGCCGGTACGTCCTCACCGGTTATCGGCCGACCCAACGCGCGGGTGTACTGCTCGGCGAGCCCGTCGATGTCGAGCACAGCAGGACCGGTCAGTTCGTACACGTGGCCGAGACGGTTGTCGGGATCGCGCAACAACGCGGCCACCACCCGGGCCACATCGGCGGAGGCGATCGGCGATGTCCGACCTGCACCGAAAGGCAGCGCCAGCACCCCGCGTGAACGCACGCCGAGTGCCCCCAGGATCGTGAACAACGGATTGTCCAGAAAAACCGTTGGCCTGACGTGGATTACCGGCAGATCCGACCAATTCAGCACATGCTCGGCCAGCCAGTGCAGCCGGTGCTGACGGGATTCCTGCGTGCTCGTCAGGGTCATCTGCGACACCGTCATCTGCGACATGTTGACGATCACGTCGAGCGCGCCGCGCTCGAGCGCGACCGCGCACACCTCTGCCGTGGCTCGCAGATAGTCGGGCGAGACGCTCATGTTGAAGAACATGCGGTTGGCGCCTGCCATCGCGTCGATGATGTCGTTGGCCCGAGTCAGGTCGCCCACCACGACTTCTGCACCCAGTGCGCGCAATTGGTCCGCACGCTCGTCGTCGCGGCGCACCATCGCCCGCACCGGCTCGCCGGCATCGACAAGCAGCTCGACGACTTGGCGGCTGACGCCTCCGGATCCTCCGCCTGCGCCGGTGATCAGGTACACAACGCCGCTAGACGCAGCCGCTGACGCTTATCCGTCGGCCGGCGTTGACGCAGACGGTGACGTTGGGTGCCGGCGGCGGAGGCGGAGGTGCATACAGCGCGTCGTTCAGTTCGTTGAACGGGTCGGCGCATCCGCTGACATCGACACGTGCTCCGCCAACGGAGCCGCACACGGTGGCGGTGGCTGCCGGCGTCCCCATCACTGTCAATCCCGCGCCGACTATCAGGCTTGCGCATGCCAACGACCAGATCTTCACAACACGATTGTCGCAGGGGGGTGCGCATTGCCGTGGCTGAACGCGTGCATCCGTACGTCGGCGCAGATGTTTTGCTCCTTGCGGAAGGATCGCACGCTTGAGGCGTCAAGCTGCCCGCTGCGCGTTCGATTGCGACCTGCGGTTTTCGCTCGGGTTTTGGCATTGCGGTATGATCATGTCCGCTATCGCATGTACTACGAAAGTTGTTGTCAGAATTGCATTTTAGTTATCTGTAGCGATCTTGTTCCGCTCTAGGCTACATTTGCCTCGGCAACCGCATCCTCCCGATCTGCTTCGGCGAAATCCGTCAGGAACCTCTGGTTTTCTTCGTCGCTGACTGGGTGGGTGCGTTTGCTGCACGCAAAACGGTGCGCGGGGGTCAGGTTGGGGCACGCGCCGCCCGTCGGTCTTGTCCGTGTTTCAACCTTGGGGGTATTAACGGTGGCTGCTCGCTTCGCGGCAGTGGGATTCGCGTTGTTGGCTATCAGCATGATGGTTGACCCACCGGCCAACGCGGTCGTGAGCTGGCAGCCGAAGACGCCGCTCTTGTCGACGCCGTGGACTCATCTCGTGGATCCGAGCAACGCGCTGCCGGAATATCCGCGCCCGCAGATGACACGGAGCCGTTGGCTGAACCTCAACGGTGTGTGGGATTACGCGGGGCGGTCTGCCCAGACCGCCTTGGCCGCGCCTCCCCCGGCGGACGCATACCGCGAGCACATCCTCGTTCCGTATCCGCCGGAGTCGGCGTTGTCCGGTATCCAGCGCCACGACGACCAGATGTGGTACCACAAGACCTTCAAATTGCCAGACCTGTGGCGTGGGCAGCGGGTGCTGCTGCACTTCGGCGCGGTCGACCAGATCGCCACCGTGTGGGTGAACAACCGGCAAGTCGCCCACCACGAAGGCGGCTACACCGAGTTCAGCGCCGACATCACTGAGGCGCTGCGGTGGCCGGGCTCGCAAGAGATAACCGTGCGGGTCGAGGACCGCAACGAGGCCAACCCATTCCCCGTCGGCAAGCAGCGCAACGGCCCGGGCGGGCTCTTCTACACAGGCGCGTCCGGCATCTGGCAGACGGTGTGGATGGAGCCGGTGCGTGCGGCACACATCGACAAGCTCGACATCATTTCAGACTTGACGAGTCTTGCTGTCACGCCACGGGTTTCCGGGACGAAGAACGAGCGGGCCGTGGTGATCGTGTCGGCACCGGGCCGCGGCGTGGTGTCGATCGCAACAGGCAAGGCGGGTCAGGCGATTCGTCTGCCGATATCGAACGGGCACCTGTGGACTCCCGACGACCCGTATCTGTACGACCTCAAGGTCGGGCTGTTGAGCCCGACGGGGCAGGTTGTCGACGAGGTTTCCAGCTATGCCGGGTTACGCACGATCGGCACGGTCAGGGACTCGAAAGGCAGGCCGCGGATCGCGTTGAACGGCAAGATCACCTTCCTGCACGGCCCGTTGGACCAGGGGTACTGGCCCGACGGGCTCTACACCGCTCCCACCGACGATGCACTGAAGTTCGATCTCGAGCAGATCAAGAAGTTGGGGATGAACTTCGTCCGCAAGCACGGCAAGGTGGAGCCGGCGCGCTGGTACTACTGGGCGGACAAGCTCGGGCTGATGGTGTGGCAGGACATGCCGTCGCTGTACGTATCGCTCGACGTCCCGACCGGCCCACTCCCGGATCCACCTCCTGAGGCGAAGGCGAATTTCGAGCGCGAGCTGTTCGAGATGATCGATCAGCTGCGCAGCGTCACGTCGATCGTCGGCTGGGTGCCCTTCAACGAGGGCTGGGCCGAATACGACACCGCCAGGATCACCAACGCGGTGAAAGCGGCCGACCCCACGCGCCTCGTGGACGCGAACAGCGGGGCCAACTGCTGCAAATCGCGCCCCGACAGCCATGCGGGAGACATCTGGGACGATCACACCTATGTCGGCCCCGGCCGTCCGGTGCTGCCCGACCCGCTCGACCCGCGGGTGACGGTCGACGGCGAGTACGGCGGCCTGGGGCTGGTCCTCGACGACAACCGGTGGCCCGGACGACCAGAGGCCTACGAGATGTCCGACAACCAGGCGCGGCTGACCGAGCGCTACGTCAAGGTCAGTCAGGATCTCGAGGATTTCATCCGGGGGGCGAACCTGTCGGGCGCGATCTACACGCAGACAACGGACGTCGAGAACGAGGTCAACGGGTTTCTGAGTTATGACCGGCGGGTGGTCAAGATGGACCTTCCGACGGTGGCGGATCGGAATCGCGCCGTGATTGCCGCGGGGGCGGATTCGCCCGACCGTCGTTGAGGGCCTGCAGCGCGGCGGCGAGTACACCGCGGCGCGGCTCGACGCGTTCGACGCGCACCCGGTCTCCGCGACGCACGACGCCCGGAGTCACCACGTCGGCGTAAGAACCGATGGCGGCCGACTCGCCGAACGGTCCGGCGTCCCGACGCCTCGACCTAGCCAGCGTGCGAAGGATTGCCCGATCACGGGGAAGCTCGCCTTGGGCATGCGTCGTCATCACGCACCGCGGTGTCGCGATGACCGCGTGTACGACCACTTGCGCGCCGAGGTGGACGTCGCATCCCAGCCAGCCCTCTGTCCCGTCGCCCTCGCCGGCGTCGTCGATCAGCACGTTGGGGCGGAACCGTCGTGCATCCCATACGCCATCCGGGTGCTCGGCCGCTACCTGGTGAAGCGCGCTCACGGCGAGCAGGTGCACCGGAGCGAAGTCCGCCAGGGTCTCGGGCGCGGCCGCAGCGAGAACCGATTGCGCCTCGTTGTCGGTGTATCGCACGAAGCGGACGTCTCGGCCCAGCAGCGCGCTCGCCCGCTGTGACAACTCGTCTGAGTCACTGATGACGGATCCGTCGGGGAACGTGACTTCGACGCCGTTTGTCGTTGAGCGGGCGCAGCATTCGAGCAATGCCGCGTACCGCTTGGCGCTGACGAGTCGACCGGTGTCGGCCTCGACGAAGCCGTAGGCGCGGTCACCGACCACCGAGCCGGGTCCGAGGACAAGCTCCGACACCTGTTCGCCCGCCATGGATTTGACGGAGTAGCGCCATAGCGCAGCGACGGATGCGGTCATAGGGTGCGCGTGCTGACGAAGCGGCGTGGGCGCCCGCTCACCGGGTCGGCGAATTCGATGCTGTGCGCCAACAACTGCAGCGGCCGCGAGAAGTCATCGGCGGGTACATCAATCACGTTGGGGTACAACGTATCCCCGACGATCGGTAGCCCGAGCGAGGTCATGTGTACGCGCAGCTGGTGTGTACGGCCGGTCCGCGGGCGCAGGCGATAGAGGCCGTCGTTGACGTGTTCGATCAGCGTCTCGGCGTTCGGCTCGCCGGGTTCCTCGACGGCTTGTAAGTGACCCCTGCGCTTGATGATTCGGCTGCGCAACACCGTCGGCAGCTCGACGTCCGGATTGACCGCCGCCCTGGCCAGATACGTCTTGCGGACCTCGCCGCGGGCGAACAGCGTCTGGTATGCGCCCCGAACTTCTCTGCGCGTGGTGAACACGAGCACGCCCGCGGTCAGCCGGTCCAGCCGATGCGCGGGTGACAGCTCCGGCAGCCCGAGGTCGCGGCGCAACCGCACCAACGCGGTCTGTGCGACGTGCTTGCCGCGCGGCATCGTCGCAAGGAAGTGCGGTTTGTCGACCACGACGAGGTCGTCGTCGCGGTGCAGGACCGGAATGTCGAATGGCACCGGAACCTCTTCGGGCAGTTCGCGATACAAGTACACATGTGCGCCGGCCGACAACACGGTGGCCTCGGTGACCACCCCACCATCGCCCAGAATCACTTCTCCTGCGCGGACTTTCGCGGCGGCGTCGGGACCCCACCGATTCAGGAACTCGTCGACCACGAGGCCGCCGCGCATCCGCACCCGCGCAGGGCCGAGGCCGTCGCGCACGGGTAGCGGCGCCGGCCTCACGAAAGCGGCACCGGTTCGAGGATCTCGGCGCGCGCCTCCGGCGCGGCTGCCCGCAATGCATCGGCGGACTCGTCGTCGGGTTGCTGCTGGGACCGCACCTCGGCGTCGACACGCGCGCAATACGTCGCGACCTCACGGTCGATGTCCTCTGCGCTCCAACCCAGAACGGGCGCAACGACTTCGGCGACCTCGCGCGCACAGTCCACGCCGCGGTGCGGGTATTCGATGGAGATCCGCATCCGCCGCGCCATGATGTCCTCCAGGTGCAGCGCCCCCTCGGCGGCCACCGCATACCACGCCTCGACCTTCAGATACACCGGCGCCTCGGTGATCGGCGTAAGTAGGTCCGGCCGCCCCTCGGCCATCTGCAACACCTCGCCGATCATCGCGCCGTACCTGTCGAGCAGGTGACGCACGCGATACGGGTGCAGGTTGTAATGCAGGCCGACATGTTCGGTCTGGTTGATCAGCGCGAAGTAGCCGTCGGCGCCCATCAGCGGGACCTTTTCGGTGATCGACGGCGCGACCCGGGCGGGGATGTATTCGGCGGCGGCGTCGATCGCGTCCGCGCCCATCACCCGGTAGGTGGTGTACTTGCCGCCGGCGATCGCGACCAGACCGGGCGCCGGCACCGCGACGGCGTGTTCACGCGACAGCTTGGATGTCTCTTCGCTCTCCCCGGCCAGCAGGGGGCGCAGGCCGGCGTACACCCCGTCGATGTCGTCATGCGTCAAGGGCGTGGCCAACACGGTGTTGACGTGTCCGAGGATGTAGTCGATGTCGGCCTTGGTGGCCGCCGGGTGCGCGAGGTCGAGGTTCCAGTCGGTGTCGGTGGTGCCGATGATCCAGTGGGTGCCCCACGGAATGACGAAGAGCACGGATTTCTCGGTGCGCAAGATGATCGCGACCTCGCTGACGATGCGGTCGCGCGGCACGACGATGTGCACACCCTTGGACGCACGCACGCGGAACCGGCCGCGCTGTTTGGACAGCGCCTGGATTTCGTCTGTCCACACGCCGGTGGCGTTGACAACCACGTGGCCGCGGACCTCGGTGATCTGGCCGTCCTCCGAATCGCGCGCCTCGACGCCTACAACGCGGTCGCCTTCGCGCAGCAGCGATACGACCTGCGTGGACGACCGCACCACAGCGCCGTAGTGCGCGGCGGTGCGCGCCACCGTCATGGTGTGCCGGGCGTCGTCGACGACGGTGTCGTAGTAGCGGATGCCGCCGATCAGTGAGCTGCGCTTGAGACCAGGCGCGAGTCGTAGCGCGCCTGCCTTGAAGAAATGCTTTTGCGCCGGAACGGATTTCGCTCCGCCGAGCTGGTCGTAGAGGAAGATGCCCGCAGCCACATACGGCCGTTCCCACCACCGCTTGGTCAGCGGGAACAGAAACGGCAAGGGCTTGACCAGATGTGGCGCCAGCGTGGTCAGCGACAGCTCGCGCTCGTGCAGCGCCTCGCGAACCAACCCGAACTCCAGCTGCTCGAGGTAGCGCAGGCCGCCGTGGAACATCTTGCTGCTGCGGCTCGACGTGCCGGAGGCGAAGTCGCGGGCCTCGACGAGCGCCACCCGCAGCCCACGGGTCGCCGCGTCCAGTGCAGCACCGGCACCGACCACGCCGCCACCGATGACCACGACGTCGAACTGCTCGCTGCCGAGCCGCTCCCAGGCCTGTCGCCGCTGCTCAGGGCCCAGCAGTGTGGGCCCGTTGCCTGCGATCGGTTCGGTCACTGTTCCAAGGCTACTGGGATCAGTCCAGATCGTCGTGCGCCATCAGCCGCCGCGCCGCCTCGGTAATCGAGCCGGACAGCGACGGATAGACCGAGAACGTCTGCGCCAGGTCCCCGACGTCGTTGCCGTTCTGCACGGCCAATGCGATCGGCAGGATCAGCTCGGAAGCAATCGGCGCGACCACGACACCGCCGATCACCACGCCGGTGGCGGGCCGGCAGAAGATCTTCACGAAACCGAGGCGCAGGCTTGACATCTTCGCTCTGGCATTGGTGTTCAGCGGCAGCATGATCGTGCGGGCCGGGACAGAGCCGTCGTCGATCTTGGCCTGCGGCACCCCGACCGCGGCGATCTCGGGCCGCGTGAACACCGCCGCGGCGACCGTGCGCAGCCGGATCGGGCTGAGGCCCTCGCCGAGCGCGTGGTACATCGCGATTCGGCCCTGCATGGCCGCGACCGAGGCCAGCAGCATCAAACCCGTGCAGTCACCGGCCGCATAGATGCCGGGCACCGTCGTGCGCGAGACGCGGTCGACGGTCAGGTAATTGCCCGGTCCGAGCTCGATGCCGACGCGGTCGAGGCCAAGGCCGCTGGTGTTCGGCACCGACCCGACGGTGATCAGCGCGTGGCTGCCCTCGACCGTGCGGCCGTCGGTCATCGTCACGAGCACACCGGAGCCGGTGCGGGTCACGGACTCGGCTCTGGCGTTCTTGACAAGCGTCACGCCGCGTTCGGCGAACGCGTCCTCCAGCACGGCGGCGGCGTCGGAATCCTCATGCGGCAGGATCTGGTCGCGGCTCGCGACGACGGTGACCGTCACGCCCAGTTCGGTGTAGGCGTTGACGAATTCGGCGCCCGTGACACCGGATCCGACGACGATCAGATGGTCCGGCAGCTTGTCGAGATCGTAGAGCTGTCGCCAGTTCAGGATCCGCTCGCCGTCGGGCTCGGCGCCCGGCAGCACGCGCGGGCTCGCGCCGGTGGCGATCAGCACGACGTCGGCCTTGAGCTTGCTGACCGTACCGTCGTGAGCGGTGACCTTGACCGTGTGCGCGGCCATGCCCGGCACGTCGTCGACCAACTCCCCGCGTCCGGCGATCAGCGTCACGCCCTCGCTGCGCAACCGCTCGGCGATATCGGCGGACTGTGCGGCCGCCAGTGTCTTGACGCGCTGGTTGATCTTCGGAAGCTCGATCTTGGCGTCCTCGAACTCCAGCGCATAGCCCAGATCTGGGGCACGGCGCAGCTCGGTGCGCACACCCGTCGAGGCGATGAACGTCTTGGACGGCACGCAGTCCCACAGCACACAGGCGCCGCCGATACCGTCGCTATCGACGACGGTGACCTCGGCGATTTCGGGACCGCGAGCGGCGGCGACGAGTGCGGCCTCATAACCGGCGGGCCCGCCGCCGACGATCACGATGCGGGTTGCCACCGCCCTAACCTAGCCAAGCCGACCGTTGATCGCCCAGCTAGTACGCGAACCCTTAGGCTTTCCCCGTGACGCTGTACGCCGCCTACGGATCGAACATGCATCCGGAACAGATGCTCGAGCGTGCTCCGCATTCGCCGATGGCGGGAACCGGCTGGCTGCACGGCTGGCGCTTGACATTCGGCGGCGAGGACATCGGCTGGGACGGCGCATTGGCCACTGTGGTTCAAGACCCGGAGTCGAAGGTGTTCGTCGTGCTCTACGACATGACCAAGGAAGACGAGGAGAACCTCGACCGCTGGGAAGGCTCAGAGCTGGGCATTCACAAGAAGATCCGCTGCCGCGTCGAGCGCACGTCGTCCGATACGACGATCGATCCGGCGCTGGCGTGGCTGTACGTGGTCGACGCGTGGGAAGGCGGACTACCGTCGGCGCGCTATCTCGGCGTCATGGCCGATGCGGCCGAAATCGCCGGTGCCCCAGCGGAATACGTGCACGATCTGCGAACCCGCCCGGCGCGCAATATCGGCCCCGGCACCACCTAGAACGCTGCGGCTTGGTCGACGATGTTGACCAGCACGCGAATCCCCACGGCCAGTGACCGCTCGTCGAGGTCGAACGTCGGCTGATGCAAATCCAATTGCGGGCCGCGGCCCGTCCACACGCCCAAACGTGCCATCGCGCCGGGGACTTCCTCGAGATACCAGGAGAAGTCCTCGCCGCCGCCGGACTGGCGCGTGTCGCAGAGCACGTCGGAGCCGATCGCCTCGATCGCGTGGGTGAGGATGCGCGTCGAGATCTCCTCGTTGACCACCGGCGGCACGCCGCGGCGATACTGCAGGCTGTGCTCGATGTCCAGCGGAGCCAACAGCGACGAAACGATCTCGCGCACAATACCTTCCAGTGAATCCCAGGTATCGCGGCTGGCCGTGCGGATGGTGCCTGCAAGTGTGCCAGTCTGCGGAATGGCGTTGGCGGCGACACCGGCGTTGACCGCACCCCACACCATCACAGTGCCGTTGCGCGGGTCGATACGCCGCGACAGCACACCGGGCACACCTGTGATCAGCGTGCCAAGCCCGTAGACCAGATCGCCGGTCAGGTGCGGACGCGACGTGTGTCCGCCGTGCGACTGCAGCGTGACCTCGAGCTGATCGGCCGCCGACGTGATCGGGCCCGGCCGCACCGCGACCTTGCCGACCGCCAGCCGCGGATCGCAGTGCAGCGCGAAGATGCGTGACACTCCGGTCAGCGCGCCCGCCGCGATCGCGTCGATCGCGCCGCCGGGCATCAGCTCCTCGGCGGCTTGGAAGATCAGCCGCACACCGACCGGCAGTTCGGGGACCGACGCCAGCGCCAGCGCCGCGCCCAGCAGGATCGCGGTGTGCGCGTCGTGGCCGCAGGCATGCGTGACGTTGGGCACCACCGAGGCGTACGGCGCACCGGTCCGCTCGGCCATCGGCAGTGCATCCATATCGGCGCGCAGCGCGATCTTGGCCCCGTGCTCGGGCCCGAAGTCGCACGTCAGCCCCGTTCCGCCGGGCAAAACCTTCGGATTCAGCCCGGCGTCGGCCAGGCGTGACGCGACGAACTGGGTGGTGGCGAACTCTTGGCGGCCAAGCTCGGGATGCTTGTGCAGGTGGCGGCGCCACGCGATCAGATCGTCGTAGTGGGCGTCCAGCCACAGCTCGGTGGCGTCGGCGAGACTCATGACGCCCGCCTTGCCTGCAGCCCGAGCACGCGGTCCCGCTCGGTCGCCGTCTCGGCTAGGCGCACGACCGTGCGCGCCAGCATGATCGCGCCCTCGACGACGGCCTTGTCCGCGCTGGGGCCCGCCGCGGCAACAGTGAACGCCGGCTGGTGGATGGACGCACCGCCCGCCTCGATGCCGACGATCGGGTGAATACCCGGCATGACCTGCGTGACGTTGCCCATATCGGTGCTGCCCAGCGGCAGCGTGGCCTCGACGTCCTCGGCCACTGGCTGGCGGCCAAGGCGCAGCATCTCTGCGCGAAACACGGACGCCAGCCACGCATCGGGCGCCAGCTCGGCGTATGCGGGCGCGGTCTCGGTCACCGTGTGCGTGCAGCCGGTGGCCACCGATCCAGCCGCAAAGCAGCCGGCCATCTTGTCCTCGAGTTCGTGCAGTGATTCGGAGTTGACGGCGCGCATCGTGTAGCGCAGTTCGGCCCGGCCGGGGATGACGTTGGTGGCCTGGCCGCCGTCGGTGACGATGCCGTGCATCATCTGCCCGGGCACCAGGTGCTGGCGCAGCAGCCCGATGGCCACTTGCGCGACGGTGACCGCGTCGGCGGCGTTGACACCCAAATAGGGCGCGACGGCAGCATGCGATTCGCGACCGGTGTAGCGAACGGTCACCTCGGACAGCGCCAGCGACCTCGCGGCCGCGATGTCAAGGGGGCCGGGGTGCAGCATCACGGTGGCGGCGATATCGTCGAACGTTCCGGCCTTGAGCAGCAACGCTTTTCCGCCGCCGGCCTCTTCTGCGGGTGTGCCGATCAGCGCGACCGTCAAGCCGAGCTCGTCGGCGACTTCGGCCAGCGCGAGCGCGGTGCCTACCGCGGACGCGGCGATGATGTTGTGCCCGCAGGCATGTCCGATGTCGGGCAGCGCGTCGTACTCCGCGCAGATGCCGACAACCAGTGGGCCGCTGCCGTAGTCGGCCCTAAAGGCGGTGTCCAACCCGCCGGGGGCCGCGGTGATTTCGAAGCCGTACTCGGCGACGAGTGCCTGCGTCTTTGCGCAGCTGCGGTGTTCGGCGAATGCGAGTTCCGGCTCTGCGTGGATCGAGTGCGACAGCTCCACCAGGTCGCCGCGGCGTCGATTGACGGCGTCTTCGACGCAACTCGACGCGGTGGCGGTGGGCATCTCAGCAGTATCTCACTGCACACTGGGCCGCTGCCCGACAGTTAAGCTCGCCTGGATGACGAGCCCGGGGGCGGTGGCACAACTAGCGGCGGTAGCCATCGGTGACCGCACGGGCGTCGGCAAGCACGACGTCGCCGTTGTCCTCGGCTCCGGCTGGGCCCCCGCCGTCGCCGCGCTCGGTGATCCGGTGGCCGTGATTCCGATGGCCGAGCTGCCCGGCTTCACCCCGCCGACCGCGGCCGGACACGGCGGCCAGGTGCTGTCGCTGCGGATCGGCGATCACCATGTGCTGGTGCTCGTCGGCAGGATCCACGCCTACGAGGGACACGACCTGCGCCACGTCGTGCACCCGGTACGCGCGGCGTGCGCGGCGGGTGTGCACACGATGGTGCTGACGAACGCGGCAGGCGGGCTTCGCGAGGACTACAGCGTCGGCCAGCCGGTATTGATCAACGACCACCTGAACCTCACCGCCCGATCGCCGCTGGTCGGGGCGCAATTCGTGGACTTGACCGACGCCTACTCGCCGCGGCTGCGGGCCATCGCCCACGAGATCGATCCGTCGCTGGCCGAAGGCGTATACGCCGCGCTGCCCGGCCCGCACTACGAGACGCCGGCCGAAATCCGGATGCTGCGCACGCTCGGCGCGGACCTGGTCGGCATGTCGACCGCGCACGAGACCATCGCCGCGCGCGCCGCGGGCGCCAACGTGCTCGCGGTGTCACTGGTGACCAATCTGGCGGCCGGGATGAGCGGCCATCCACTCAGCCATGACGAGGTGCTGGAGGCAGGGCGTCAGTCCGCGACGCGAATGGGTTCTCTGCTGTCGGCCGTGATCGCGCGCGTCTGACGGCCGAACCTCTCGCCGAGCCTGACCACGCCGCGCGCCAACAGTGGCGCCGCGAACAGCATCAGCAGGATCCGCACCACCTGGGCGGCGATGACGAACGTCACGTTGGAGCCGGTTTCGACGGCGGTCGCCAGCACGGCGTAGACGCCGCCGGGGCTGGTCGCGAGGTAGCCCTCCAGCGGGGTGAGCCCGGCGACATGCGCCAGCAGCACACCGAGGCCGGCTGTCGCGACTCCGAGCACGACGATCAGGCCCACCGCCGCGGGCAGCATGCGTCCGACCGCGCGCAACGACTCGCGCGTGAACGCCACACCCGCTTGCCAGCCGATCAGCGCGTAGCCGATCTGCACCAGCACCGCCGGGACGGCGAGCCCGAAGGACAGACCGGTCAGCTGCAGCACCACCGTCAACGCCAACGGCCCGAGCAGGCCCGCGCCCGGCAATCGAACCAAACGCCCGAGCGTGGCCCCGGCAATGACGAGCACGATCAGCATGCTGACACTGAGATACCAAGGGGCAGCACCGGTTTGAGTGATCGGACTGGAGCCGTGTGACTTGTCCGCGTGGTAGACCAACGTGACGACCACCGGCATCGACGCGGTGACCAATCCGACCCGCAGGTACTGCACGACCGAGACCACGCGGTCGTCGCCGCCGAGTTCCCGGGCGATCGCGACAAGACCCGATGCACCACCGGCGACCAATGCCAGCGACCCGGTAAGTGGAGTGACGTCGCGGTGCAACCCGAGCACCGCCCCCGCAGCGACGCTGAGCGCAAGAGTCGCGACGGCGACGGCGAGCACGATCGGCCAATCGGAGCCCAGTGCGCCGACCGCGTCCTGATGGACCATCGTGCCGATGTAGACGCCGAGGACTCCCTGCGCGGCGACACCCGCCCTGCGGGGTATCCGGTCGGGCGCCAACGAGCCGAGGGCCAGCACGATGCCGACGACCAGCGCTGCGAACAGTGCCGCCGAAGGCACGCCGACGCGGGTGAGCGGGACGGTGACCGCGGCCGTCAGCGCTATCAGCAAGGCCCAGCGGAGCAGTCGTCGAATCACCATTAATTACAAGTATGCCCTTGCCATTTCTTGCATGCAACACGCGTTCCTAGGCGTGACAGCGCTAGATTACCAAGGTATAACTTGGTTATGTCCACCGCTGCGTCGTCCGCCACTGAGCTGCGGGAATCGATGATGGCCGTGACCAGGCAGATGCGCAGGCACCGGCCCGACCACGGCCTGACCCTGAGCCAGCTGGAGTTGCTCGGCGAGGTGAGCCGTACGGGCGTGACCACGCCGGCCGAGCTCGGGGTCCGCCTGCATGTTCGGGTTCAGTCGCTGACCGACAGCATCAACGAACTGGTCGGCCGCGGCCTGATCGAGCGCAGGCCCGACGAGACGGACCGGCGTCGTCAGCTCATCGAGATCACCGATGCGGGCACGGCGCTGCTGGAGGCGGATCGCGCCGAGCGTGACGCGTGGCTGCATACGACGATGCGCGACAACCTTTCGCAGCTGGAGTTCGACCTGCTGATGCTCGTGGCCCCGGTGCTCCGCAAGCTGGCTTACGCAGACGCCAAAGCGGGCACACTAGCGCCATGACTCAGTCGCGGACCTCGACCGCCGCGCAGGAGTGGATTTCTCACGACCCCGATCCCGAGACCGCAGCCGAATTGGCGGCGTGCACCGACGACGAGCTCACCGAGCGGTTCGCACAATCGCTGACCTTCGGCACGGCCGGGCTGCGAGGACCACTGCGCGGCGGACCAAACGGCATGAATCTCGCGGTTGTCCTTCGCACCACGTGGGCGATCGCCAAGGTGCTCAAGGACCATGGCCTGGCCGGAAAGCCAGTGGTGGTCGGACGCGACGGCCGGCACCGATCCGAGGAGTTCGCCCTGGCCGCCGCCGAAGTGCTTGCCGCCGAGGGGTTTGTGGTCACGTTGATGTTCGCCGCCGTGCCGACACCGGTGCTGGCGTTCGCCGTGCGGCATAACCGCGCCGCGGCCGGCATCCAGATCACCGCATCGCACAACCCGCCCTCCGACAACGGCTACAAGGTCTACTTCGAGGGTGGGTTCGCGATCGTGCCGCCCGTCGACCGCGAAATCGAGGACGCCATCGCCGAGGCGCCCTTCGCCGATGAGATACCCCGGCGGCCGGTCAAGCCCGCAGGTGTCGACGCGGTTCAGCACTACATCGAGCGCGCGGCACAGATCCGCCACTCGCACGGAGCGGTGCGGGTGGCGCTCACACCTCTGCATGGAGTCGGCGGCGAATTCGTGATGGACGCACTCGTGCGGGCCGGGTTCTCCGACATTCACGTCGTCGAGAATCAGTTCGCGCCCGACCCGGACTTCCCTACCGTGCCGTTCCCGAACCCGGAGGAACCGGGCGCCACCGACGCCGTGCTGGCCTTGGCTGCCGACGTCGACGCCGAGATCGCCATCGCGCTCGATCCCGATGCCGACCGGTGTGCCGTCGGGGTCCCGACGCCTAACGGGTGGCGCATGCTCTCCGGCGACGAAACTGGTTGGCTACTAGGCGATTACATTCTTTCCCAGATCGAGCCGGGCCCCGTCACCGAACGCACCGTGGTCGCCAGCACGGTGGTGTCCTCACGCCTGCTGGCCGCGATCGCCAAGGATCACGGCGCCCGCCACGTCGAGACACTCACAGGTTTCAAGTGGCTGTCGCGCGCCGACGTCGACCTGCCCGGCAGCACGCTCGTCTACGCCTACGAGGAGGCGATCGGCCACTGCGTCGACCCCGCCGCGGTCCGCGACAAGGACGGCATCAGCGCGGCCGTGCTGGCGTGCGATCTGGTTGCCGCGCTGCGTGATCGGGGCCGCACGGTGCTCGACGCGCTCGACGAGCTCGCCCGCCGCCACGGTGTGCACACCACGGCCGCTGTCTCGCATCCGGTCACCGACGCCCCGGAGGCCCAGGCCGTGATGTCCCGGCTGCGCCAGTCGCCGCCCGACCGGCTCGGTGGCTTCGACGTGACGGTCACCGATCTCATGCGCGAACACGGCCAGGGCCGCACCGATGCACTGATCTTCTTCGGCGGCGACGACCACAATTGGGTCAGAATGGTGGTGCGGCCGTCAGGCACCGAGCCGAAAGTCAAGTCCTACATCGAAGTTCGCTGCGCCAACACCGGCGACCTGACTGCCACGCGGGCCAAGGCTCGCGCAATCCAGGACGAACTGGTAGGCGTGGCGCAGCGGTTCTAGCGCGGACCGAACTGGCGATCGCCGGCGTCGCCCAGTCCCGGAACGATATAGGCGATGTCGTTGAGGCGTTCGTCTATGGTCGCGGTGAACAGCCGCAAGTCGGGTGCCACCCTTTCTATCGCCGCGATGCCTTCGGGCGCCACGACCACGCAAATCGCAGTGATGTCAACCGCATTGCGGCAGTGCAGCAGCTTGATGGTGTGGGCCATCGAGCCGCCCGTGGCCAGCATGGGATCGAGCACGATCACCGGCTGTGTACTCAGATCGTCGGGTAGTGACTCCAAATATGGTGTCGGCTGGTGGGTTTCCTCATCACGGGCAACGCCGACGAAGCCGACGCGTGCTTCGGGGATCAGCGCGTGCGCCTGATCGACCATGCCAAGCCCTGCGCGAAGCACCGGAACGAGCAACGGCGGATTGGCCAGCCGGACGCCGGTGGTGTCGGCCAGCGGAGTGCGAACGGGAATCGTTTCGGTGGCCAGGTCGCGGGTGGCCTCGTACACGAGCATCAATGTGAGGTCACGAAGTGCCGCCCGGAACACCGCGTTGTCTGTTGTCTCGTCGCGCAGCTTGGTCAGCCGCGCGGCGGCCAGCGGGTGGTCGATGACGCGCACATCCATGCGCTGACCTTAAGGGAACCGGTGGCCGGCCGAGGACGTCCTAACCGCATGTTCGCCGATACCGACGCTGTGCGCGCCTTCGGCGCCGCCATTTCCGCTCACGCCGCCGACCTGTCCGCGATCGCGTCGACGTTGTCAACACTGCCAACAGCGGCCATCGCGACCGTGATGGGCCCCGTTGCCGCTCCTTTCGTGGCCGCATTGGCCGAAGCTGTCGCTCGTGAGTCGCGCGCGGTTTCGGTGCTCGCTGACAGGGTTTCGGCGGGCGGCGCGACGGCGCATTCATCGGCGGCGGCGTACGAAGCCGCCGACCACCGCGTGGGCGCGGCTTTGCCGGTGATCTAGCCATGCCAAGCGCACTGGTGGCGGCATTGGCCACGCCGATCCGTGAGGTGCAGTCGTTGGTCGGCCCTGGATGGTCCGGCGATCCGGCTGCCGACCCGGCGAGCGTGCTGGGCGGGGTGCGTGATGCGCTCGCCGACGTGTCGGCGGCCGCCGGCCGAGCCTGGCACCAGACCGGCGGTTGGTGGTCAGGTGCAGGGGCCGACGGCGCGGCCGGGTTCTCGGCGGCGACGGTCGCCGCCATCGACGCCATCGCCACCAGGGCCGACAAGCTCGGCGCGACGGCAGGCGCAGCGGCAGCCGCCGTCGCGCGCGCCAACGAGCGGTTGCACGCCATCGTCGAGGACTTCGAGGCCAGGGCGGCCGCACTCGAACCGCACCTTGACTCCCCGGGTGTCGCCGAGGAGCTGCAGGCCGAGGCGCAACGAGCGCTGGCCGAAGCCATCGCCGTGGTCGACGAGCTGCGCGGGGAGCTCGATGGACATTCGGCGGCCCTGACGGCGCAGGCGGCACCAACCGGCCCCACGCCGACGTCGCCGGCCGGCTTCGTTCCGCCTTCGATGCCCTCGATGGGATCGGGCATGGGCGCTCCGCTGAGCGGTCTGTCCGGTGCGGGCGGCGCGTTGGGATCCGGGCTCGCCGATCTCGCCGGCTCGTCACCACACGAGGCCGCCATGCCATTACCCGATGCGGCCACGTTCGGCGACGGCGTCGCCGTCCGGTTGCCCGACGGCAGCACCGCGATGGCGCCAAACGCGGTGGCGGCCAGTGCCGTGCGGCATGCCATGACTCAGCTTGGCGTGCCGTACCAATGGGGCGGTACGACGCCAGGCGTCGGCCTGGATTGCAGTGGACTCACCCAGTGGGCGTATCACGAAGCGGGACTGAACATTCCACGGCTTGCGCAGGAGCAGGACATCGGCGCCGCCGTCGAGCCCGGATCACTACTGCCGGGCGACCTCGCCGTGTGGGACGGTCACGTCGCGATGATCGTCGGTAACGGCACCATGATCGAGGCGGGAGATCCGGTGCAACTCTCGCCGATACGCACCGCCAACGCCGGCCAGAATTTTCAGGGATTCTGGCGGCCAACCGCGTAGCCGGATAATGGGAATCGTGCGGCGGCCGATTCGCAACCTTGCGGTGGACTTCTACCGCGTGTCGGGTGTGGTCGTGATCGTGTTCGGTCACTGGCTGGCCGCATGTGTGACATACGACGACGGAGCCTTCGGCCGAGAAAACCCGTTGGTCGATATGCCGTGGACGCAGTGGCTCACCTGGCCTTTCCAGGCGGTGCCCGTGTTCTTTCTGGCCGCGGGATACGCGAGTGCGGTGTCGTGGCCGGACCGCCGTGACCGCGACGAGTCGCGCGAGGACTGGCTCCGTCGTCGATTGGCCCGGGTTCTCGGTCCGACGACGGCGTACGTGGCAGTGGTTGCGGTAGTGGTCGGCGTCCTGCCGTTCGTGGGCGTGGCCGCATCGACCCTGGACTACGCGGGCTGGGCCGTGGCCATGCACTTGTGGTTCCTCGCGGTGTATCTGGTGCTGGTGTCACTGACACCGCTCGCGCTTGCCGCGCACCGCCGCTTTGGTCTGGCCGTGCCCGCGGCGCTGGCTGTCGGGGTCGCGGTCGTCGATGCGCTCTCGATCGGCGCAGGCGTACCCTACGTGGACTCGCTGAACTACCTCTTCTGCTGGGCTGCGCTGTACCAAATCGGAATTGCTTGGCGCGCTGGCTTATTCAGCGGTAAACGGTCGCTGCTGCTGGCGGTTGGATCGGCGATCGTACTGGCCCTGTTGCTCGAACTCGGACCGTACCCGGTCAGCATGATCGGTGTTCCCGGCCAAATGGTGGACAACGACCTGCCCCCCACGCTGGCCATGCTCGCCTTCGGCCTCGCGCAGGCGGGTATCGCGATGGCAGCCGCGCCGTTGGTCAATCGCCTGCTGCGACCTGCTCGCCTCCAACGGGTCTTGTCGGTGGCGAACACCAACGTGATGGCACTGTATCTGTGGCACATGATCCCGGTCGTGATCGTCGCCCTCGTCGCCTATCCCGCCGGACTCCTACCCCAGCCCGACCTGGGCACCACAGCCTGGTGGCTCGCACGGCTGGAGTGGGTGGCGGTCCTTTCGGCGGTCACCGCGGTGGAGATATCGTTGTTGGCTTGGGGCAAAGCGTTTTTCGCTGCGCCACTTCGCACGATCCACATTTCTTTCGGCAGGCGCTGGGCCGAGCCCGCGATGCTGGTGGGCGCGCTCATGTCGGCCTATGCACTGAAGGTGTTGGCCTCGGTGGGGTTTGCGCCGAACGGCCGGTTGCCGGTGTTGACCGCGCTGATCTTTGTCTTAGGTGTGGCGCTCGTCGCCCTTCGCCCCGCACCCGTGCACGCATTATCGACAGATGTGGTCGAAACACCCACCGCTCTAGAATAATTCGCACTTGGCTGCAGGAATCACTGCCGCGTGGGGCATGCTCATGATGTGCTGTTGATGAGTCGGGTGCTCGGCCAGGACGTCCGCGGGCCGGACGGCCGAGTGATCGGCCGTCTCGCGGATCTGACTGTGAGCCTGGGCGAGCAGAACGGTCCGACCTTGGTCGATCGGATGCTGGTGCGCCGCAGCGGCGCACACGACCTGCTGGTGCCGTGGTCGCAGGTCGGATCCTTCCAGCACCCAGACATCCAGCTGGCCTCCGCAGGGCCCCATTTCGTGATCACCTCAATCGCCGACGCCCTCGACGAGGACGAACTCCTGCTAGTGCGAGACGTTCTCGACACGCAGATCGTCGACATCGCGGGTCAGCGGCTCGCGCGGGTCGCCGACGTGGTGCTCGCCCGTAGTGGCGAGGGCCGCCTCGAAGTCGTCGGCGTGGAGGTCGGCTTCGGCGCCGTTCTGCGGCGGCTTGGTCTGGGCCGGCTGGCCGCGCGTGCCCGCGGCGATGCCGTCGCGTGGACGGATCTGCACCTGACATCGGACCGCGGCCATGCCGTGCAGCTGGCAACGCCGCGTTCGGCAGTGCACCTGCTTGACGCGCGGGGCCTGGCGATGCTCGTCAGTCGGCTCGACATCGAGTCCGCCACCGAGGTGCTTGCCGCAAAGGGCCCTGGGATCGCCGCCGAGGTGGTCCGCGCCAGCCACCCGCTCGTCGGTGAGCGGGTGCTGCGGGCAATGCCCGACGCCGATGCGGCCAAGGTTGTCGCCGCCATGCCCGTCGAACACGCGAGGCATTGGCAGAGTCGTCTCGCGCGTCCTCCAGTGTTGAGAGGTCGACGGCTTCTGCGCTTTCACGTATGGCCCCGTCGCCGTCATACTCTGCAACGCCGAGCCGGCGCGTGAGGAGACGCAAGGCATTAGGCGTCGGTGCACTGCTGGCGGTGCTGGGCCCCGGCCTGCTCGCCGGGCTCTCGGACGACGACCCCGCCGGCATCACCACGTATTCGCTGCTCGGTGCCGATTATGGATACCAGCTGCTGTGGGTGCTACTGCTGTCCACCGTCGCGCTGGTGCTCTTCCACAGCCTGGCCGCCCGCATGGGGGTGGTCACCGGACAGGGCCTGATCGGCCTGGTGCGCCAGCGCTACGGGGTCCGAGTGGGCGGCGCGGTGCTGGCTGCGCTGGTCGTCGCCAACATCGGTACGACGTGCGCCGAATTCGCCGGTATCGCAGCGGGTTTCGAGGTCTTCGGAGTCACCCGCTACATCAGTGTGCCTGCGGCGGCGGTGATCGTTTCTCTGCTCGTGCTACGCGGGAGCTTCCATCGCGTCGAGCATTTCCTGCTGGCGCTGTCGACGGTGTTCCTCGCCTACATCGCGTCGGGCTTCCTGGCCCACCCCCAATGGGACGCCGCGATGCGTGGACTCCTGGTGCCGACGATGCCTGCCAACGGCGAGGCAATCGCCATCATCACGGCGACCGTGGGCACCACGCTGGCACCGTGGGGTCTGTCGTTCATCCAGTCGTACGCGGTCGACAAGAAGCTGCGCACAGAAGACCTGTCCTTGGAGCGCATCGACGTGGTGACCGGCGCCGTACTCACCGGCGTCATCGGATTTTTCGTGGTGGTGGCCTGCGCAGCGACACTGCACCGAGACGGCCGTTCCATCACCGACGCGGCGGATGCCGCGGTGGCGCTGCAACCGCTCGCCGGGGAAGCCGCGGCGACGCTGTTCGCCGTCGGACTGATCGGCGCCGCGCTGCTTGCCGCGTCCATACTGCCGCTTTCAACGGCCTATTCGGTCTGTGAATATGCAGGCGTCGAAGCGGCGCTGGATGACCCGTACAGCGAGGCCAAGACTTTTTACCTGGCATTCGGAGTCGTCACCGGGCTCGGCGCCTTGGTGGTGCTGATCCCGGGGGCTCCGCTGGTGACGATCCTGGTGGCCACCCAGGTCCTGAACGCCGTTCTGCTCGTGCCGTTGCTCTTCGCGATGATCGGCATCGGGCGCGACCGCGACCTGATGGGCCGCTTCACGATGAGCATCGCAGGGCTGGTCGTCTACGGTCTGACCACCGCCGTCGTGCTTGCATGTGTGGCCGCGCTGGCCGTCATCTCCCTGGCCGGGTGACCATCACCGCGAAGCGACGATCCCGATGGTTAGGCTGTCGCGCATGGCTGCTGACATCGTGCCGATCCGGCTTGGGCTGACCAAGGGTGACCTCTACACGTTGTGGGCTCCACGCTGGCGCGACGAGGGCGACGAGTGGGAGGCCTTCCTCGGCAAGGACGAGGACCTCTATGCGTTCGAGTCGGCTGCCGACCTGGCGGCGTTCGTCAGGACCAACACCGACAACGACCTGAGCGACCACCCGGCGTGGCAGGCCTTGACCGAGGCGAACGCGCACCGGCTGGACCCCGCGGAAGAGCGGCAGTACGACCTCGTCGGTGTACCGGAGCTGGTCGCCGAGAAGCTCAACGAGGAGGCGGTCAACGAGCTGCACCGCACGCTGGCCATCGTGTCGTCGATCGGATCGGTGTGCGAGCTGCCTGCGGTCAGCAAGTTCTTCAACGGCAACCCGGTGCTGTCCACGCTGGGCGGCGGCATCGACGCGTTCGGCGGCCGCAGCGGCCGCAAGCGCTGGGCGGAAATCGAAGCGGTGATCGGGCGCGGCTGGGACAACGTCGTCGACGCGATCGACACCATCGTCAGCACCCCCGACGTCGACGCGGCCGCATCGGAGAAGGCGGCAGCAGAACTGGCCGAGCCGGCCCCCGAGCCCGAAGAGCCCGAAGAGGTCGAAGAGGAAACCGTCGACACCGAGGCCGAGGAAACCGAGGACGACGTCGAGGAGACCGACGCCCTCGAAGACCACGCCGAAGGCCTGGTGCTGGGCAGCGACGACGATTTCTGGGTCAAGGTCGGCATCGACCCGGTCCGGATCATGACCGGCGCCGGTACGTACTACACGCTGCGCTGCTACCTGGACGACGAGCCGATCTTCTTGGGCCGCAACGGAAGAATAAGCGTGTTCGGCTCGGAGCGGTCGCTGGCGCGCTATCTGGCCGACGAACACGACCACGACTTGTCGGATCTGGCGACCTACGACGACATCCGCACCGCGGCCACCGACGGTTCGCTGCAGATTGACGTCACCGACGACAACATCTACGTGCTGACCGGCATCGCCGACGACCTTGCCGACGGCCCCGATTCCGTCGACCGCGACCAGCTCGAACTGGCCGTCGAATTCCTCAGGGACGTCGGCGATTACGCCGAGGACACCACCGTCGAGGAGACGCTGGACGCCGACCAGCCGTTGGGACGTTTCGTCGCCCACGCACTGGATCCGGACACGGTGCTTCGGCCGAACCCTCCGTACGCCAAGGCGGTTGAACAGTGGGAGGCGCTGGAGGCGTTCGTCGAGTCGAGGCTGCGCGAGGAGTAGCGCTACAGCTCGGTGGCCCGCGGATGCCGCGGTTCGTACAGGCCGAGTTCGCCGCCGCCGGGAAGCCGGATGCTGGTCAACAGACCCCAGCGTTCCTCGCTGACCGGTCCGCACGTAACACCCTTGGCGGTCAATGTTTCGATCGTGACGTTGACGTCGTCGCACATCAGGTACAGCTCATGCGAACCGGCGCCGTCGGCCGGGTGGACGGCCAGCTCGGCGGGCGGGAGCTTGAAGATCAGCCAGCCGCCGCCGACGTCGACGTTGGGATACTCCAGGACGTCGCGGAAGAACGCGCGGTCCGCCTCGGCGTCGCTGCTGTAGACGATGACATGAGCGCCGTTGATCATGGCGGTCACGATACGACTTCACGATGAATTTCCCGCGTGGCGACGGTCTGCACGGGTATGACCATGCATATCAGCCCCACCGTCCGCTCAGTCACCGTTCCCGGCGCCCGTCTGCACTACGAGACCCGAGGGGCAGGGCCGCTGCTGCTCGTCATCGGCTCGCCGATGGCCGCGGCCGAATTCGCCTCACTGGCCGACGCACTGGCCGGCGATTACACCGTCGTCACCTATGACCCACGCGGACATGCCAACAGCACGATCGACGACCCCAACGAAGACGCCACCGCAGAGTCGCGCGCCGACGATATCGCCGCGATCCTGGACGATCTCGGTGCCGAGGCGGCCGACGTGTTCGGGTCCAGCGGCGGGGCGGTGACGGGGCTGGCGCTGGTGTCCCGGCATCCAGGCCGAGTGCGCACACTCGTCGCTCACGAGCCGCCGCTACTCGAGCTACTGCCCGACGCCGCGCAGCAGCGGGCGAACACCGACGACATCGTCGACACGTTTCACACGGCCGGTCTGCAGGCCGCCTGGTACAAGTTCATGGTCAACGCGGGGTTCGACATCTCCGCACCCGACGGTGCGCCGGTGGAGGCGCCGCCGGAACCGTCCGACAACGACCGCGCCGAAGCCGCGCGGTTCTTCGACCATGAGTTGCGGCCGACGACGCGGTACATGCCCGACATCGCGGCGTTGAAGACCAGCTCCTCACGGGTTCTTGTCGGCCTCGGCGTGGATTCCGGTCGGCTTGTCACTCATCGGACATCAACGGCGCTGGCCGAGCTGCTCGGCACCACCCCGGTGGAGTTCCCCGGAGACCACGGCGGATTCCTCGGTGCGCCAGATGCTTTCGCACGCCGGCTCACCGAGGTGCTCCGCGGCTAAACCTCTATGCGCTCAGCGCGTCCCGAATGACGGCCGCCTGCTTCTGTCCGTAGTCGGTGACGAGGTCTACCGGCACCGGGTCGTTGGCGGGACCGTCGAACTCGATCGCTGTGAACGCGTCACCTTCGGTGAACGTCAGGACCGTAACGGATTTCGTCCCGTCCGGAGAATTCCCGCTGACGATCGAACCACCGGTGCCCACTGGCGCGACCTGTGGCGTGCCAACGACCTCGCCGGACAACGCTCCCCTTGTCTGGTCCATCGCGGCCGACGCCGCCTGAGGACTGTCCAGCACCCAAATCGTGTCGGTGACCTTGCGACTGCCGTCACGGTGTGAATACACCGCTTCGATGCCCGGCTTGCCGTTCGGATTCAGCCTGGGCGCCTCGGCGATGTAAGCGTTCGAGTCGGTGACTGCGTTGGGATCCACCGGCAGAGTGCTGTAATCCGGTTGTGCTGCGGCAGAGCCCATCCCGGCGATGGTCAAACCGGTCAGCGCCGCGGCCGTCACGATCAGGCCACGGACAGCGGACACATCTAGCACGGGTAGCACCCCCAGCCACGCCAGCCGTCACGCCAGAACCAGCCCGGGCCGCAGCCCATGTTGCCCGTCCCGCCCTGGCAGTCGAACGCCTTCACCTTCGGCATTGCCGGCTGTGTGTAGACGACCGTGTCGTGCGACGGCTGTGCGGCCTGTGCGGGCTGCGCGGTGATCAACGAACCGAACAGCATCGCCACCCCGGCAACTGTCATCGTGAATTTGCGCATCGAATTCTCCCCTCGACGAGTGATGCGCCGTATGACGTTACGCCGCACCCGTCCCGGAGGTTGGCTAATTTGGCTAGTTAGCCGATCAGCACGGCGAAGCGCGGCTTGATTACTTCGTCGATGATCGCCAGCCGCTCGTCGAACGGGATGAACGCCGATTTCATCGCGTTGATGGTGAAGCGCTCCAGGTCACTCCAGCCGTAGCCGAACGCCTCCACCAGCCGCAGCATCTCCTGGCTCATCGTGGTGTCACTCATCAACCGGTTGTCCGTATTGACGGTCACGCGGAAACGCAGCCGCGCCAGCCGATCGAACGGATGCTCGGCGATGCTGCCGACCGCGCCGGTCTGCACGTTGCTGCTCGGGCACATCTCGAACGGAATTCGCTTGTCGCGCAACAGCGATGCGAGCCGGCCCAGTTTCGCGGTGCCGTCGGGGGCCACGGTGATGTCATCGACGATCCGCACGCCGTGGCCGAGCCGGTCGGCGCCGCAGAACGCGATGGCCTCGTGAATGGAGGGCAAACCAAACGCTTCGCCCGCGTGAATTGTGAAGCGGGCGTTGTTACCTCGCATGTACTCGAATGCGTCAAGGTGGCGGGTTGGCGGGTAACCCGCTTCGGCGCCGGCGATGTCGAAACCCACCACGCCCTTGTCACGGAACCGGATCGCCAACTCGGCGATCTCTCGCGAGCGCGCGGCGTGGCGCATTGCGGTGACGAGGCAACGCACGGTGATCATCCGGCCCTCGGCGCTGGCGGCCTTCTCGCCGTCGGCGAAGCCGGACAGCACGGCGTCGACGACCGCGTCGAGTGACAAGCCGCCGTCGATGTGAAGCTCTGGGGCAAACCGGATTTCGGCGTAGACCACGTGGTCGGCGGCGAGGTCCTCGACGCATTCGTAGGCCACCCGGTGCAGCGCTTCCGGCGTCTGCATCACCCCGACCGTGTGAGCGAACGGCTCGAGGTAGCGCACCAGCGATCCGCTGTGCGCCGCGGTGCGGAACCAGGTCGCGAGTTCATCAACCTCGGTCGCGGGCAGCTCGTCGTAGCCGTTCTGGCCGGCCAGCTCCAGCACCGTGGCCGGACGCAGCCCGCCGTCGAGGTGGTCGTGCAGCAGCGCCTTGGGCGCGTGTCCGATCGAGTCGAGCGTCAACGGCGTCGTCATGCGGTGATCCGATCGATGATCAACGGGCGCTGTTCGGGTGCATGGTCGCCGACGCTAAAGCCACCGTCGAGTTCGGCCATGGCCGCCTCGAACCGCTCCGGGGTGTCGGTATAGAGCGTGAACAGCGGTTCGCCTGCCGCGACTGGCTCGCCGGGACGGCGATGGATGCGCAGTCCAGCACCTGCCTGCACTCGCTCACCGGGGAGGGAGCGGCCCGCCCCGAGCCGCCACACCGTCAGTCCCACCGCCATCGCGTCGATACCGCCCATCGTGCCATTGCGAGGTGCCGAGATGGTCTCGGAATGCGCACCGACCGGCAGCGGTCGGGACAGGTCGCCGCCCTGCGCGGCCACCAGCTCCCGGAACCGATCCATCGCCGAGCCATCCCTGAGCGTCTCGGCGGGAGCGACCCTGTCGAGCCCGGCGGCGTCGAGCATCTCGGTGGCCAGCGCCAGCGTCAGGTCGACGACGTCGGCCGGGCCGCCGCCGGCCAGTACCTCCAGCGATTCGGCCACCTCGACGGCGTTGCCGACCGCGCGGCCCAGCGGGGTCTCCATGTCGGTCAGCAGCGCGCGCGTCACCAATCCCGCCGCGTTGCCCAGCTCGACCATCGTGCTGGCGAGCTCGCGTGCCTCGGCTTCGGTGGGAAGGAAGGCGCCCGACCCGACCTTGGTGTCGAGCACCAGCGCCCGCGTGCCCTCGGCGATCTTCTTGCTCATCACCGAGCTGGCGATCAGCGGCAGCGATTCGGTGGTAGCGGTGACGTCGCGCAGGGCGTAGATCTTGCGGTCGGCGGGTGCCAGCTCACCGGCGGCGAAGATCGCCGCACCGAGGTCGCAAAGTTGTTGCCGGATTTGGTCTTTGGAGATCTCTGCGGTGAAACCCGGGATGGATTCCAGCTTGTCGAGCGTTCCGCCGGTATGGCCGAGGCCGCGCCCGGCCGCTTGGGGAACCGCGCCCCCACAAGCCATTACGACGGGCACCAAGGGAATGGTGATTTTGTCGCCGACCCCACCGGTGGAGTGCTTGTCCACCAACGCCAATGGCTTGCCGTCGCGTCGCAGATCCGTGAAATCCAGCCTTTCGCCGGAGTCCACCATGGCCGCGGTCCACCGCGTGATCTCGCGGCCGGTCATGCCGCGCAGGAAGATCGCCATCAGCAGCGCCGACATCTGCTCGTGCGCGACCTTGCCGTGGGTGTAAGCGTCGATCACCCAGTCGATCGCCTCATCCGACAACTCACCGCCGTCGCGCTTGGTCCGGATGACCGTCGGGGCATCAAAGGCGAGCCGCGTCACCGCCGTTACCTTACCGACGGCGGTGACGCGCGAATGCCGCTACGCGGCCACGTGCTTGTGGCTCAGCGAGCTGGGCGCGTCGACGCCTGCGCCCTCGTCGACACCGACCCCGAGACGCTCGACCAGTTCGCCGCCCATCCACGCCGTCGCGACGGCCAGCACCACCGCGACGAAGCTGCACACCAACGCCCATGTGGTCGGCTCCCAGCCCGCGTTCACACGAAGCAGCCAGCTGACTGCGAACAACACGACGACGACGATGTTGCCGAGGCCGTGCAACAGCCCGATGCTCTTGGCCCGGGTGCCCGCAGGGATCTTGAACCAGTCGATCCAGCCGAACGGCGCGGCGAGCAGTCCGCCGATGACTCCGGCGCCGATCATGTAGGCCGCCGCGACGGCGAACCCGGGTCGGTCGGTGAAAAGGTAGACGATGTCGAATACCACCGCGGTGGCCAGAAGCCCCAGCGGGAACGGGATCAGCATCGGGTGGATCGCGTGTCCCAACGCCTTTGCGCGACTCTGCATTGCCGCCTCCTTAAAGCAAATGCGTGACGGCAACGGAATTACCCGGGCTGGGCCGCCCCAAACGCTGCACGGGCGTCAATTGTGAACTGTGTCACGGCACTTCCTCTTCGTGCTGCCGCTGCGACGAGGCCATGTCGTGAGGCCCGAAGGCATCGGGCAGCAGTTCGCCAAGCGGTCGCGGTCCCATCGGATGGTCGATCAGCATCTCGGGCCCGCCGTGCTCCATGAGCACCTGCCTGCACCGTCCACATGGCATCAACACCTCACCCGTCGCGTCCACGCACGACAGCGCGATCAGCCTGCCGCCGCCGCCGGAATGCAGGGCGCAGACCACAGCGCACTCGGCACAGAGACCTAGGCCATATGAGACATTCTCCACATTGCAGCCGGCCACCATTCGGTGATCGTCGACCAGCGCGGCCGCCCCGACGGAAAATCCCGAATACGGCGCATACGCATGCGTAGACGCTTCAGTTGCCTTGTGGCGCAACATTTTCCAATCGATATCCGTCTTCACGTCAATCCCATCGCAACAACTCTGAATGCATTCCGAAGCCCCCGTCCCGTGGCCCGACCAACTAGATAGGTCACCCTAACTTTCGCGAATTTTGGGCCGCCAACGGCTAAACGGTAGTTCGTTAACCAGGCAAACTGGGTTTAGAGTCGCCCCGAGGTTTGGGCTGGGTGGTAGGCCGGCCCAAGCGTCCACCGAAGGCGTTGGAGGCCCGATGAGTACAGCGACACCCGCGAGTCCGGCGGTGCCGGCACCGCGATCTCAACCGTCGCGCAGGCGCACCCTCTATCGCGGTGATCCCGGCATGTGGTCCTGGGTACTGCACCGCATCACGGGTGCGACGATCTTCTTCTTTCTGTTCGTGCACGTTCTCGACACCGCGCTGGTGCGGGTCAGCCCGCAGGCCTACAACGAGGTCATCGAGACGTACAAGACCCCGATCGTCGGGCTGATGGAGATGGGCCTCGTGGTCGCCGTCGTCTACCACGCCCTCAACGGCATCCGGGTCATCCTGATCGACTTCTGGCAGCACGGCGCCAAGTACCAGCGCCTGATGTTGTGGATCGTGGTCGGCGTCACGCTTGCGGTCCTGATCCCGTCGCTGGGCGTGCTCGGCATGCACATGGCGGAGCGATTCCTATGACCGAAAACCCTTACGACCACATCAGCGACCGCGGCGGCCCCGCCCCCGTGCTGCAGCGCAGCTACGACCGCCCGCCCGGGCTGGACAACCCGCGCGCGCCGCGGCGCAAGGGTGGCATGCCCAACTTCGAGAAGTACGCCTGGCTGTTCATGCGGTTCTCCGGAATCGTGCTGGTTTTCCTCGCGCTTGGCCACCTGTTCGTGATGCTGATGTGGGACGACGGCGTGTACCGCATCGACTTCAACTACGTCGCGCAACGCTGGGCCTCGCCGTTCTGGCAGACCTGGGACCTGCTGCTGCTGTGGCTGGCGCAGCTGCACGGCGGCAACGGCATACGCACGATCATCGCCGACTACACGCGCAAAGACTCGACGAAGTTCTGGCTGAACGCGCTGCTGGCACTGTCCATGGCGTTCACTCTGGTGCTGGGCACCTACGTGCTGCTGACCTTCGACGCGAACATCGCATAAGAGGTATCCGAGATGCTTGTTGAACATCGCTACGACGTCGTCATCGTCGGGGCCGGCGGCGCGGGGATGCGCGCGGCGGTCGAGGCCGGTCCGCGGGCACGCACCGCCGTGCTGACCAAGCTGTATCCGACGCGCAGCCACACCGGCGCAGCCCAGGGCGGTATGTGCGCGGCACTGGCCAACGTCGAAGAGGACAACTGGGAGTGGCACACGTTCGACACCGTCAAGGGCGGCGACTACCTCGCCGACCAGGACGCGGTCGAGATCATGTGCAAGGAAGCCATCGACGCGGTGCTCGACCTCGAGAAGATGGGGATGCCGTTCAACCGGACCCCCGAGGGCCGCATCGACCAGCGCCGGTTCGGCGGCCACACCCGCGACCACGGCAAGGCGCCTGTGCGCCGGGCCTGCTACGCCGCCGACCGCACCGGCCACATGATCCTGCAGACGCTGTATCAGAACTGCGTCAAACACGACGTCGAGTTCTTCAACGAGTTCTATGCGCTCGACATCGCGATGACCGAGACGCAGGCCGGACCGGTGGCGACCGGCGTCGTCGCCTACGAGTTCGCCACCGGCGACATCCACGTGTTCCACGCCAAGGCGATCGTGTTCGCCACCGGCGGCTCTGGCCGGATGTACAAGACCACGTCCAACGCGCACACCCTGACCGGCGACGGCCTTGGCATTGTGTTCCGTAAGGGACTTCCGTTGGAGGACATGGAGTTTCACCAGTTCCACCCGACGGGCCTTGCCGGGCTGGGCATCCTGATCTCCGAGGCGGTCCGCGGCGAGGGCGGCCGGCTGCTCAACGGCGAGGGCGAACGCTTCATGGAGCGCTACGCGCCGACGATCGTCGACCTGGCGCCGCGCGACATCGTCGCCCGCTCCATGGTGCTCGAGGTGCTCGAGGGCCGTGGCGCCGGACCGAACAAGGACTACGTCTACATCGACGTGCGCCACCTCGGTGAGGACGTCCTGGAAGCGAAGCTGCCCGACATCACCGAGTTCGCCCGCACGTATCTCGGTGTCGACCCGGTCACGGAGCTGGTGCCGGTCTATCCGACATGCCACTACGTGATGGGCGGCATCCCGACGACCGTGAACGGTCAGGTGTTGCGGGACAACACGACGATCGTCCCGGGGCTGTACGCGGCCGGCGAATGCGCGTGCGTTTCGGTGCATGGCGCCAACCGGCTGGGCACCAACTCGCTGCTCGACATCAACGTGTTCGGCCGTCGCGCCGGCATCGCCGCGGCGAATTACGCACTGGGCCATGACTTCGTCGACCTGCCGGATAAGCCGGCGGAGATGGTCACCGGCTGGGTCGGTGACATCCTGTCCGAACAGGGCAACGAGCGCGTCGCCGACATCCGGGGCGCGCTGCAGCAGTCGATGGACAACAACGCCGCGGTGTTCCGCACCGAGGAAACGTTGAAGCAGGCGTTGACGGACATCCACGCCTTGAAAGAGCGGTATGCCCGAATCACGGTGCACGACAAGGGTAAACGCTACAACAGCGATCTGCTCGAGGCGATCGAGCTGGGATTCCTGCTCGAGCTGGCGGAGGTCACCGTCGTCGGTGCGTTGAACCGCAAGGAGTCCCGCGGCGGCCATGCCCGCGAGGACTACCCCAACCGCGACGACACCAACTACATGCGCCACACCATGGCCTACAAGGAGGGCACCGAGCTGCTGTCCGATATCCGGCTGGACTACAAGCCGGTGGTGCAGACGCGCTATGAGCCGATGGAACGGAAGTACTGATGAGCGCCCCCGCAGTCGAGAAGAACGACGCCACCACTCCCCCGGTGCCCGAGGGCTCGGTGATGGTGACGCTGAAGATCGCCCGCTTCAACCCGGAGAACCCCGACGCCGCGGGCTGGCAGAGCTTCCGCGTGCCCTGCCTGCCCAGCGACCGGCTGCTGAACCTGTTGCACTACGTGAAGTGGTATCTGGACGGCACTTTGACGTTCCGGCGGTCCTGCGCGCACGGTGTGTGCGGTTCGGATGCGATGCGCATCAACGGCGTCAACCGGCTGGCCTGCAAGGTGCTGATGCGTGATCTGCTGCCGAAGAAGCCCGGCAAGCAGCTCACCATCACCATCGAGCCGATCCGCGGTCTGCCCGTCGAGAAGGACCTGATCGTCGACATGGAGCCCTTCTTCGACGCGTACCGCGCGATCAAGCCGTACTTGATCACCAGTGGCAATCCTCCTACGCGCGAACGGATTCAGAGCCAGACCGACCGGATGCGCTACGACGACACGACGAAGTGCATCCTGTGCGCGTGCTGCACGACGAGCTGCCCGGTGTACTGGAGCGAGGGCTCGTACTTCGGGCCGGCCGCGATCGTCAACGCGCACCGGTTCATCTTCGACAGCCGCGACGAGGGCGCCGCCGAGCGGCTCGACATCCTCAACGACGTCGACGGCGTCTGGCGCTGCCGTACGACGTTCAACTGCACGGAGTCATGCCCGCGCGGCATCCAGGTGACGCAGGCCATCCAGGAAGTCAAGCGCGCGTTGATGTTCGCCCGCTGATCTCTGCGCGAGCAGACGCAAAGTGGTCCTTTTCGTCGGGGCGGTTTCAGCCGGTGATTGCAACAGCGGGTGGTTTGGGCGGGTTTGAGAGTAGTTCGTCGAGGACTTCGGCGGGTTTCTTCCAGCCCAGTGTTTCACGCGGTCGGGTGTTGAGTTGGGCGGCGACGTAATCGAGGTAATCGGCGGGAAACACTGATAGGTCAGTGCCTTTGGCAAAGTATTGGCGCAGCAGCCCATTGGTGTTTTCGTTGCTGCCGCGCTGCCAGGGCGAGTGTGGATCGCAAAAGTAGATGTCGAGTTCGGTGGCTTGGGCGATGGCGGCGTGGTTGGCCATCTCGATGCCCTGATCCCAGGTCAAGGTCTTACGCAGGATCGACGGCAGCTGCGCCATTTTCGCCACGATCGCTTCTTGCACGGCCAGCGCACCGTGGTCGTCGGGCAGGTGCAGCAACATCACGAACCGGGTGGACCGTTCCACCAGGGTGCCGATCGCGGATTTACCCTGTGCGCCCAGGATCAGATCGCCCTCCCAATGTCCGGGCACCGCGCGGTCTTCGACCTCAGCGGGGCGCTCGCTGATGTTGACCATGTCGCGGATGCGGGTGCGGCGGGCATCGGCTCGGCGTTGGGGTCGGCGCACCGCACGCCCAGTGCGTAGGCATTGGTGCAGCTCGCGACGTAAACTGCCGCGTCCTTGCACGTAGATCGATTGATAGATGGTTTCGTGGGACACCCGCATCTCCACATCGTCAGGAAAGTCCAACCGCAGTCGCCGGGAGATCTGCTCGGGGCTGTATTTGTCTTCGAGCCGATTCTGCACCTCATCATGCAACCGTTCGTGGACCGCAAGCTTGCCGGGTTTGGGTCGGCGCCCTCGCATCTCGGCGTGGGCCTGGGCTGCGGTCGCGCTGTAGCGCGGGGTGGGGTCCCAACCACCGTGCCAGTCGGCGCCGAACCGATAGCGGGCGCGATAGCGCCCGTAGCAGAACGCATTTCGGTTGATCTCGCGCATGATGGTCGACGCCGGACGGCCGAGTCGGCGGGCGATCGAGCGGATGGACTCTCCAGTCTTGACGCCGACGTGGATCTCAATGCGTTCATCTAGGCACAGCGGGGACCACTTACGCGGCCCGGTATCAGTGAATTTTGGTCTCACCCCGCCAGCCTGGGCAAACCAATTCTGGCCGGCGTGAACCGACACGCCGACAGCGACTCCCGCCTCGCCGGCAGACAGGCCGTCGCGAATGTGATCCCAAAACTGACGCACGACCGACCGGTAGGCCTTCAGGTACACAACAACCTCCAACTAGATGGCTGTTGCATTCACCCCCAGAACCCAAGCGGCGTGTCGCGGCCTTTTGCGTCTGCTCGGCAAGGGCATGTCACACTTCGGCGGGCTGTCTCGTCTAACCGATATGACACAAAAGACGCGTATCGATCCGGTGCCCCCGAAGCAGGCCTCGCTGCTGACGAAGATCTTCTACCGTGTGGCGAAACGCCGCTTCGGCGAGGTGCCCGAGCCGTTTGCGGTCGCCGCGCATCACCCAAGGCTGCTGGTCGCCAATGCCGTACATGAGACGCTGCTGGAGTCCGGGTCGAAGAAGCTGCCGAAGAACGTCCGCGAGCTCGCGGTGTTCTGGACGGCCCGCACCATCGGCTGCTCGTGGTGCGTCGACTTCGGTTCGATGCTGCAGCGGCTCGACGGCCTGGATGTGGACCGGCTCAAGGACATCGACAGCTATGCGACCTCGCCGCTTTTCACCGACGACGAACGCGCCGCGATCGCCTACGCCAATGCGATGACCACCGACCCGCATACGGTGACCGACGAGCAGGTGGCCGACCTACGCAACCGGTTCGGCGACGACGGGGTGATCGAGCTGACGTATCAGGTCGGAGTGGAGAACATGCGGGCGCGCATGTATTCGGCGCTCGGAATCACCGAGCAGGGCTTCAGTTCCGGTGACGCGTGCCGGGTTCCGTGGCAGACCGAGGAGCAAGCGGCGAGCCGGTGAACTTGTCCGGGTTCGCGATATCCCATATGGCGCAGACCTTTCCGTCGCGCACGGTCATCGCGGTGACCCTTGGCATCAGCTCCGGGTAGCCGTCGCGAGGCGGGGCGCCTTCGGTGTAGCTGCCCAGCTGGCCGTTGATCAACGCCAGCTGGGCACCCGCCAGCCAGTTCGGCCCGTAGCGGCGGGCCAAGCCGAACAGGAAGCGCGCGACCTTGTCGGGCCCGTGGATGACGCGGGCGGCGGTCGGGGCCCGGCGGTTCGAGTCACCGGTGAACGTGACCTCTGGATGCAGAAGGCGCACAACGCCTTCCATGTCACCGGCGGCAAGGGCTGCCATCAGCGTGCCCGCGACTTCGTTGTGCGAGTCGTCCGCGACCGGTGCCGGCGCCGACGCAACCGCCCGCCGCGCACGGGAGGCCAGCTGCCGCGCGGCCGCGTCGCTGATCCCGAGCACCGACGCGATCTCGCCGAACGGCACCGCAAAACCGTCGTGCAGGACGAACGCCACCCGCTGGTCAGGAGTCAGCCGCTCCAGCACGACCATCGCCGCGAACCTGGCGTCGTCGGCGGCCACCACCGCGGCGAGTGGATCGTTGCCGTCGAAACCCGTCACCACCGGTTCGGGCAGCCACTCGCCGAAATAGGCTTCGCGCCGGTGCGCCGCCGAGCGCAGCCGGTCCAGGCTCAGCCGGCTCACGACCGTCGTCAGCCACGCCCGCAGATCGCTGATCGCATCGGCATCGCTGCCGTCCCAGCGGATCCACGCATCCTGAACCACGTCTTCGGCATCGGCGACGGTGCCCGTGAGCCGATACGCAACGGCCAGCAGATGGGGCCGTAGCTGCTCGAACTCGTCGACGCGCGTGCTCGCAGTCATGAAATCAGCTTAGTTCGCCGGCTCCATCGACTGATTTCGCCGCATAGCCGGTGTTCGGCAGATAATTCCGTGGTTACAGCGCAGATCAGCGACTGAAACCGTATTGTCTCAAAAGCTGGAGAAGCCTCGCACAAGGGAGATGGCATGAGTAAAGGAGAGCTCACGCTCGAGCCGACCGGCGAACCCTCGGGGTCGACGGTCGAGAGTAAGGGCCTCAAGGGCGGCGCGCTCGGGCTGCTGTCCAGCGTGGTCGTCGGCATGGCATCCACGGCACCGGCCTACAGCCTCGCCGCGACGCTAGGCCTGATCATCGCCAGCGGCGGTGCGCTGCTGTCTGGCGTGAAGGCGCCTGCGATCGTCCTGATCTCCTTCATCCCGATGTACCTGATAGCCGTCGCCTACCAGGAATTGAACAAGGCGGAACCCGACTGCGGCACCACGTTCACGTGGGCGTCGCGGGCATTCGGTCCGATCATCGGCTGGCTGGGCGGCTGGGGCATCATCGCCGCCGACGTCATCGTGATGGCGAACCTCGCGCAGATCGCCGGGGCTTACTCGTTCACCTTCGTGGGCGACCTCGGTTGGCATTCGGCCGCCGACCTGGCCGACAACACGTTCTGGGCGACCGTGGCCGGCGTCGTCTGGATCGCCGTGATGACCTACATCTGCTACCGCGGCATCGAAGTGTCTGCGCGAATCCAATACGCGCTGCTCTCCATCGAGATCGTCGTGCTGATCATCTTGTCGATCGTGGCGCTTTACAAGGTGTACACGCACCACGCGGAGGACTACTCGCTGTTCCCACAGCTGTCCTGGTTCTGGCCCGGCGGGCTGGACTTCGGCACCGTCATCGCACCCGCGGTGCTCACCACCATCTTCATCTACTGGGGCTGGGACACCGCGGTGGCGTGCAACGAGGAGTCCGACGACCCGGGGCGCACACCCGGGCGCGCCGCGGTGATCTCGACCTTCCTGCTGCTGGCCACGTACGCGTTGGTGAGCGTCGCTGCGGTCGCCTTCGCCGGCGTCGGCACCGACGGCATCGGCCTGGGCAACCCGGACAACTCCGCGGACGTGTTCGCCGCGATAGGGCCGGATCTGTTCGGCGACAGCGTCCTTGGCCACATCGGGATGCTGCTGCTGTCCGCGTCGATCCTGACATCGGCCTCGGCGTCGACGCAGACCACGATCCTGCCCACCGCGCGCACGACGCTGTCGATGGGGGTTTACAAGGCGCTGCCGGAGTCCTTCGCCAAGATTCACCGCAGGTACCTGACCCCGACGACGTCCACGATCGTGATGGGCGTGGTCTCGGCGGTGTTCTACGTGCTGTTCACCGTCATCAGCACGAACCTTCTGACGGCTCTGATCGGCTCCGTCGGTTTGATGATCGCGTTCTACTACGGCCTCACCGGTTTTGCCTGCGTGTGGTTCTACCGCAAGACCCTCACCGGCAATGTGCGCGATTTCGTCATGCGCGGCGTCGTCCCCCTGCTGGGTGGGGTGGTGCTGCTGGTCGTGTTCATCTACGGCCTGCTGCAGTACGCGAAGGCCGACTGGCTGACCGATGACGATGGCAACAACGTCACGATCTTCGGGTTTGGCGCAGTCGCCGTCGTCGGCATCGGCGCACTGGTTCTCGGCCTCATCTTGATGGTGATCTGGCGGATGATGTCCCCCGAATTCTTCAAGGGCATCACCCTGCCGCGCCGCAGCGACCTGCTGCTCGAACCGGCCACCGCAGCGACGCCGCGCTTCGGGCTGCCTGACTCCGGTGACATGCCGACGGTCATCTCCCCCGACCTATCCAACCTGCCGCATGGCGAGAAGGCCGTCGACCCGCAGACCGGCGAGGAGTTCACGAAGAATTAGCGCTTGGTGAAAACCGTTCGGTGCCAGCCTTTTTCGGCGACGCCGGTGATGTCGCTCATCACGTGCTTGATCGTGAGGTACTCCTCGAGCGAGTAGTCGCTCATGTCCTTACCGAAGCCGGAAGCGCCGACGCCGCCGTGCGGCATCTCGCTGATGATCGGGATGTGGTCGTTGATCCACACACAGCCCGCCTTGATCTCGCGTGACGCCCGCTGCGCGCGATACACGTCGCGGGTCCACGCCGATGCCGCCAGACCGTAGTCGGTGTCGTTGGCCTGCCGTAGCGCGTCGTCGTCGTCGGTGAACGGGCGCACCGTCAGCACCGGGCCGAAGATTTCGTCGCGGTACACCTCGGACTGCTCGTCGACATCGGCGATGACCGTCGGCCGGTAAAACGAACCCGGTAGATCCGGGGCGCTGCCGCCGGTGACGATGCGGCCGCCCTGCCCCGGCGCACGCGCGACCATGCCCGCCACTTTCTCGCGGTGCGCCATGGTGATCAGGGGGCCCAGGTCGGTATCCGGGTCGTCCGGCAGGCCAACCACCACTTTCCCGAACAGCTCGCCGACGCCGGCGACGAAGTCGTCGTACAGCTCTCGCGCCACGATCGCTCGCGTCGCGGCCGTGCAGTCCTGGCCGGTGTTGATCAGCGCACCTGCGGCCGCACCCTGAATGGCGGCGTCCAGGTCGGCGTCGTCGAACACCACGAACGGCGCCTTGCCGCCGAGTTCGAGTTGCACGCGGTGGCCGTGGTCGGCCGCGGCGGCCATGACCTTGCGGCCCACTGCCGTCGACCCTGTGAACGTCACCAGATCCACGTCCCGGTGCCCGGCCAGCGCGGTGCCCACGTCGGCGCCCAGACCCGTCACCACGTTGAACACACCGTCGGGCAGCCCGGCCTCACTCGCGAGACGGGCCAGCGTCAGCGTGGTCAGCGGCGTCAGCTCGCACGGTTTGATCACCACGGTGCAGCCGGCGGCCAACGCGGGCAACACTTTCCACACCGCCATCTGCAACGGGTAGTTCCACGGCGTGATGGTGCCGACGACGCCGATCGCCTCGCGCCGGATGCTCGACGTGTGATCGCCGGAGTACTCCGCGGTGGCCTTGCCCTCGAGGTGGCGGGCTGCGCCCGCGAAGAAGTCGATGTTGTCGACGCTGCCGGGGACGTCGAACTCCGCGGCCAGCCGCACCGGCTTGCCGGTCTGGCTGACCTCCTCGGCCACCAGGTCGTCGGCGTGCTCTCCTGCCAGCTGGGCGAGCTTGAACAGCACCGCCGACCGCTCCGCCGGCGTCGCCGTCGCCCATCCCGTGAGCGCGGCGCGGGCGGATGCGACGGCCAAATCGACATCGGTCGGCGCAGCCAGCGCGTAGTCGGTGACGGCGTCGCCGGTCGCCGGGTTGATGACCCGATGCAGGCCGCCGCCGGTCAGGACCGGGGCGCCGTCGATCCAGCTGCCTGCCACGCTGGTAGACACGGTCACAGTCATGGCCCAACGCTAGCCGACCCGAACGGACGCGGCTACGCATTCCCGCAGCGGGCACCCCCTCAAACGCGTGATTTCATCGCTATGGTTGCTTGCTACGACGGATTCCGTGCACAATCACAGGCATGGCTAATACGGGTGCTTCGCACGGCATGGCGCCCATCTCGCTCCGCGTAAACACTTCGCGGCCGGGCGCGGCGTTCCAGCTCGACGAGTTGTCGAAGCAGATCATCGAGAAGCTGCAGCAGGACGGCCGTCGGTCGTATGCGGGCATCGGCAAGGCGGTCGGGTTGTCCGAGGCCGCCGTGCGTCAACGTGTCCAGCGTATGGTCGACGCCGGCGTCATGCAGATCGTCGCGGTCACCGACCCGATGCAGCTGGGTTTCGCGCGCCAGGCGATGATCGGCATCCGCTGTACCGGCGACACCACTCGCGTGGCCGAGAAGTTGGCCGCCATCGAGGCCGTCGACTACGTGGTGCTTACAGCCGGCTCGTTCGACGCCATCGTCGAAGTCGTCTGCGAGGACGACGACGACCTCCTTGACCTACTCAACACGCAGATCCGCGCACTTCCTGGGGTGATATCAACCGAAACGCTCGTCTATCTGAAACTTGTTAAGCAGCAATACAATTGGGGTACGAGATGACTACGACTGATACCACTCAAGAGATTTCGACCGGACTGGGCGCAAAGGCGAACCGGCACCTGTGGGGACACTTCGCCCGCCACGGCGCCGATATCACCCCGCCGATCATTACTCGCGGCGAAGGCGTGCGGATCTGGGACGACAAGGGCAAGAGCTACCTCGACGGGCTATCGGGCCTGTTCGTGGTCCAGGCCGGACACGGTCGCGCGGAGCTGGCCGAGGCCGCAGCCAAGCAAGCCGAGAAGCTGTCGTTCTTCCCGCTGTGGTCCTATGCCACTCCGCCGGCCATCGAGCTCGCTGAACGACTCGCCCACTACGCGCCGGGCGACCTCAACCGGGTGTTTTTCACCACCGGCGGCGGCGAGGCCGTCGAGTCCGCATGGAAGCTGGCCAAGCAGTACTTCAAAGTGACCGGCAAACCCGGGAAATACAAGGCGATTTCGCGTGCGATCGCATACCACGGCACCCCGCACGGCGCGCTGGCCATTACCGGTCTGCCGACGTTCAAGGCACCGTTCGAACCGATCACCCCTGGCGGTTTCCGGGTGCCCAACACCAACTTCTACCGGGCTCCGGCGCCGTACGACAAGGACGAGAAGGAGTTCGGTCAGTGGGCGGCCAACCGCATCGCCGAGGCGATCGAGTTCGAGGGACCGGACTCCGTCGCCGCGGTGTTCCTGGAGCCGGTTCAGAACGCCGGCGGCTGTTTCCCGCCTCCCCCAGGGTATTTCGAACGTGTCCGGGAGATCTGCGACGAGTACGACGTGCTGCTGGTGTCCGATGAGGTGATCTGCGCGTTCGGCCGCATCGGTTCGATGTTCGCCTGTGACGACTTCGGCTATGTGCCCGACATCATCACCTGCGCCAAGGGCATGACGTCGGGCTACTCGCCGATCGGCGCGATGATCGCCTCCGACCGGTTGTTCGAGCCGTTCAACGACGGCAAGACGACGTTCACGCACGGCTATACCTTTGGCGGGCATCCCGTTTCGGCTGCGGTGGCGCTGGCCAACCTCGATATCTTCGAGCGCGAGGGCCTCAACGACCGGGTCAAGCAGAACGCGCCGGCATTCCGCGCCACTCTGGAAAAGCTGCTCGATCTGCCGATCGTCGGCGACGTGCGCGGCGAGGGGTACTTCTACGGCATCGAGCTGGTCAAGGACAAAGCGACCAAGCAGGTCCTCGACGACGAGCTCAGCGAGTGGCTGCTGCGCAGCTTCCTATCGACGGAGCTGTTCGAGGCGGGCCTGTACTGCCGGGCCGACGACCGCGGCGACTCGGTGGTCCAGCTGGCGCCGCCACTCATCAGCGGCCAGGCGGAGTTCGACGAGATCGAGCAGATTCTGCGCAGCGTGCTGACGCGAGCGTGGGATCACTTGCAGACCCGTGGTGATGCCTGGCACTGAGCCTTCGGCGTAGCGTCGGGCGCGTGACCTCAACGACGAAGCCACCCGTCGATCCTGTCCGCTGGCAACCGCCGCCCATCGATCCGCTGCCGGATTTCGGTCCCGCTGAGCTGACCGTTGTCCCGATGCCGGGTGACGCACCAGAAGACGTCGTCGTCGATGCCGACGGCTACCTCTGGGCCGGCCTGATCGACGGGCGTATCGTGCGGGTCTCCCCTGACGGCGGCGAGACCGCGGTGGTGGGCCGCACCAGCGGCCGCCCACTCGGCCTTGCCGTCGCGCGCGATGGGCGGCTGCTCGTCTGCACAAGCCCTGGCGGTCTGCTCGCCATGGACACAAGCAGCGGTGCGTTCGAGACGCTGGTCGACGAGGTCGACGGCAGGCGCTTGCAGTTCTGCTCGAATGTCACCGAAACACCCGACGGCACAATCTATTTCACCGAGTCAACAAGCGCATTCACCTACGCATATTTCAAAGGAGCAGTGCTAGAGGCGCGGGCGCGTGGCAGCCTGTTCCGTCGCGACCCCGACGGCACCGTGCTCACCGTGGTGCCGGGACTGTACTTCGCCAACGGCGTCACACAGACGGCCGACGGGTCAGCATTGGTGTTCGCCGAGACACTGGGACGACGACTGTCGAAGTACTGGCTCACCGGTCCGCAGGCCGGAACCGTCACACCGCTGGCGGTCAACCTGCCCGGGCATCCCGACAACATCTCCACCGGCGCCGACGGGCGCATCTGGGTTGCGCTCGTATCGCCGGTCAACGCCGCGGCCGACTGGCTGGCGCCACGCGCGCCCGTGTTGCGCAAGCTGCTGTGGAAGCTCCCGGACCGGCTGCAGCCCCAGATCAAGCCCGAGGTCTGGGCCGTCGCGTTCGATCCCGACAGCGGCGAGGCGGTGGCCGGCCTGCGCACCGAGCACCCGTCGTTCGGGATGGTCACCGGACTGGTCGAAGCCGACGGCAAGCTGTGGATGGCGACGATCGGCTTTCCGGCCGTCGCCTACACGACGGTCTCACTTTTGTAACTTCGTCCCCACCAGTCACAGCGCGGCTCCCCGATGTCCCGTGGTTTCTCCCCTACGCTGCTATCCCGATGGCTACCTCGCGACCGACGTTCTATCGCGCTGCAGCGCTGGCAGCAGGCCTGTTCCTGGCATTGGCCCCGGCAGTGGCAAGCGCCGAACCGAATGCTGCGCCGGAGGGGGCCACCTGCCCGTACCGCGAATCCACACCACCGGCCGTCGACTCGTCGGAGGTGCCGGAGGCCGGCGATCCGCCGGGCCCGCTGCCAGTGCCCGCCAAGCCGCTCGGCGGTGACGCGCTGTCCGGCTGCGGTGTGATCACCGCGGCTGGCACTCCCCCGCTGCCGGACGACGTGTCCGCCGATGCATGGCTGGTCGCCGACCTCGACAGCGGCGACATCATCGCCGCCAAGGATCCGCACGGCAGGCACCGGCCCGCCAGCATCATCAAGGTGCTGATCGCGATGCAGGCCATCAAGGAACTGCCCATCCACAAGGTTGTGGCCGGCACGCAAGACGACGCGAACGCCGAAGGCACCAAGGTCGGCGTCGGGCCCCAGGGCTTCTACTCGATCAACGACCTGCTGCACGGCCTGCTGATGCATTCCGGTAACGACGCCGCCCATGCGCTGGCCGCCCAGCTCGGCGGGATGGACGCCGCACTGCAGAAGATCAACGACCTCGCAGGCAAGCTCGGCGGCCGCGACACCCGGGCCGCCACGCCATCGGGCCTCGACGGGCCTGGCATGAGCACGTCGGCCTACGACATCGGTCTGTTCTACCGGTACGCCTGGCAGAACCCGATTTTCAGCGACATCGTCGCCACCCGCAGCTTCGACTTCCCGGGCCGCGGCGACGCCGGCTATCCGGTGGAGAACGACAACCAGCTGCTCTACAACTACCCCGGCGCGCTCGGCGGCAAGACCGGTTACACCGACGACGCGGGCCAAACCTTCGTGGGCGCCGCCAACCACGACGGCCGCCGGCTGGTTGCGGTGCTTATGCACGGCACCCGCCAGCCGATCGCGCCCTGGGAGCAGGCGGCGCACCTGCTGGACTACGGGTTCGCGACCGCGCCGGGCACCAAAGTGGGCACGCTGATCGAACCCGATCCATCGCTGATGGCGCGAAAGCCGGACGCTGCCAGCGACTCTGCTGTGAGTGCCGCGTCCACACCGCTACCGGATATCGACGCCATGCCGGTGCGCATCGGCGTCGGCATCGTCGGCTCGGTGATTGTGTTCGGGCTCATCATGGGCGCGCGGTCGCTGAACCGCCGCCCCGCGCGCTAGTCAGGGCTTGGCGAAACCCGCTGCGCTCAGGGTCTCCTGCCCCGCTGTGCTGGTGACAAGGTCGATGAATTTCCTTGCCAGTTCGGGGTGTTGGGACTGTTTGAGCGCGGCGATCGGATAGGTGTTCACCGCACCGGCAGCTTCGGGAAACGGGACGGCGGTGGCCTTGTCGCCCGCTGCGATCGCGTCGGTGACGTAGACGACGCCCGCGTCGGCTTGACCGGACGTGACCTTGTTGAGGACATCGCTCACCGAGGACTCCTCGCTCACCGGCGCCAGGTCGACACCTGTGGACTTCTCGACCTTTTGCGTCGCCGAACCACAAGGAACCTGCGGCGCGCAGACGACGACGGTGGTGCCCGGCTTCGTCAGATCTCGAAATGCCGTGATCTTCTTGGGGTTTCCCGGCGCGACAACGATGTTGAGGGTGTTCGACGCGAAGTTGACGGGGTCAGCCGCCAGCAGTCCGGCCTGCGCTGCCTTGTCCATGTTCTTGGTGTCGGCGGAAGCGAAGACATCCGCCTGCGCGCCTTGGGTCAGTTGCGTGACCAGATCCGAGGACCCTGCGAACGAGAACTCCACCGATGCACCGGGATTGGCGGCCTGGAACTGTTTCCCGATGCCGGTGAACGCCTCCTTCAGCGAGGCGGCCGCGAAAACGATGATCTTTCCGCCGCCCGCCGGGAGTGATTCGCTCGTCGAGCCGCAGCCGGCCGTCAGTACCAGCAGCAGGACGACGAGAGCACGTTTCACGACTGACCTCCTGGAGTTTCCACGATGACCGTGGTCGCCTTGACGACGGCGACGGCGATGCTGCCCGGTTCGAGATGCAATTCGCGCACAGCTTCTGCGCTCAGCAACGACACCACCGTGAAGGGCCCGCATTGCATTTCGACCTGTGCCATGACCTTGTCAGTCACGACATTGGTGACGAGTCCGGCGAAGCGATTCCGCGCAGAGCTCGCGACGCTAAGAGGATCCTTTGGCGCGGTCGCCGCGTTGGCCCGTGCGAACTTGGCGAGCGCGGCGCCGTCGATCACTTTGCGCCCTGACGTGTCTTGGCTGACGGGAAGGCTGCCGTCATCGATCCATCGCCGCACAGTGTCGTCGCTGACACCCAAGAGGTCGGCTGCTTCGCGGACCCGGATCATCGGCACGGCGGAATAGTAGCGCAATGCCGCATATGCGGCGCAAGATGCGGATTCCATCCGCAGTTGCGGATACTAACCTTCGCTACCCAGGCCCTAGTGCCGCCGTAGCCGCGAAACGCCAAGCGCCCCAACCGCTCCCATCGCAGCGGCGGCCAACGCTCCCCGCGCACCCATGCCCTCGCGCTCCTGAACTCGCACCGTGATCTGCGCCGGCGACGGCGGCTCAACGGGCTCCTCCACGAGGTTTTCGGCCGACGTCGCCGCCCAAGCCGTCGCGAACAGGATCAGCCGCGCGGTGATATACGCGAACACCATCAAGCCCAGCACCGGCCCGAACGTCGCACCGGCTGGGCCATGAACCACCGCCTGCAGATATATCGACCCCACCTGTTTGAAGACCTCGAAACCGACCGCCGCCAACAAGCCCGCCCTCATCGCGCTGCGGAAAGTCACGGTCTCCCGGGGCAGCCGCGCGATCACCCACGTGAACAACATCCACGAAACAAACACCGACACGAGCAGCGACACCACACGCAGGACCGCGCCAACTCCCGGAACATCTTGTAGACCAAGCCATTCCAGTAGGTGCTTCATCAGGTCCGAACTGCCAAGCACGGTAAGCGCGATCGTGACTACGATCGCGACGAAGAAGCCCACGATGGCGACCAGATCGGACAGCTTGGTTCGGAGGAAACCGGGCGGCTCGTGTCGCATCAGGCCCCACATCTGGGTGAGCGCCTCACGCAGGTTCGCCATCCAACCGAGCCCGGCCCAGGCGGCGGTGGCCAGGCCGATGATTCCCACCGAGGTGCGCGACTTGATCGCCGACTCCATCAGGTCCACAAGCTGCTGGGCGAAATCGCCGGACACCGTCGACTTGATCTTGTCCTCGATTTCGGCGAGCAGGTCGGGCTGGCTGGCGAGCACGAAGCCGCCGACGGCGAATGCCACCATCAGCAAGGGGAACAACGCGAACACGGTGAAGTAGGTGATACCTGCGGCGTAGAAGTCGCCCTTACTGTCTTGATACCGCCCCTGCGCACGCATCACGTGGTCGAACCAGCCGTACCGCGCGCGCAGCCGGTCGAGAATGCCCGGTTTGGCCGGCTCCGACATGACCAGCCTCCCGAAGGCGTTATCCGCGTGGCTGCAAGAACCCTAACCGGTCATATACCCGCTGCAATGTCTTTGCAGACACGTCCTTTGCGCGCTCCGCGCCGGCCGCGAGCACCGACTCGAGTTCGGTCCGATCGGCGAGCAGTTCGTCGACACGCGCCTTGAGCGGGGTGACGAATTCGACCACGGCCTCAGCGGTGTCGGCCTTCAGGTCGCCGTATCCGCGACCTGCATAGCCCTCGACGAGCTTGTCGATATCGGTGCCGGTCACCGCCGACTGGATGGTCAGCAGATTGGACACCCCCGGTTTTTCCGCGGGGTCGTAGCGCACATCGCGCTCGCTGTCCGTGACGGCCGAGCGGATCTTCTTGGCCGACACCTTCGGGTCGTCGAGCAGGCTGATCAGCCCCGCTTCGGTGGCGGCGGACTTGCTCATCTTCGACGTCGGATCCTGCAGGTCGTAAATCTTCGCGGTGGCCTTCTGGATCAGCACGTCGGGCACGACGAACGTGTCCGGGAAGCGCGAGTTGAACCGCTGCGCGACGTCGCGCGCCAGCTCCAGGTGTTGGCGCTGGTCCTCACCGACCGGCACCACGTCGGTGTCGTAGAGCAACACGTCGGCGGCCATCAGGACCGGATAGGTGAACAGCCCGACGGTGGTGGCTTCGGTGCCTTCCTTCTGCGACTTGTCCTTGAACTGAGTCATCCTCGATGCTTGGCCGAACCCGGTGAAACAGCCCAGCACCCAAGCGAGTTCGGCGTGGGCCGGCACGTGGCTCTGCACAAAGATCGTGCATCGCGACGGGTCGATGCCCAGCGCCAGGTACTGCGCCGCGGTGACCAGCGTGCGCCGCTTCAGCTGCTCGGGATCCTGCGGGATCGTGATCGCGTGCAGGTCGACGACGCAGAAGAACGCGTCGAACTCGTCCTGCAGGCCCACCCACTGGCTGATGGCCCCCAACGCGTTGCCGAGATGCAGGGAGTCAGACGTGGGCTGCACGCCGGAGAAGACGACGCGCTTGGTGGAAGTGCTCATGATGCACCGATCTTTTCACACCAGCTTTTGTGCAATTGACCGCGTTGAGCGCGGGTTTCTGCACAAAGATCGTCAAGCCGGGCGGGTTCGGCCGCGGGCAACACCGTCTACACCTCACCCGCGAGGGCTGCCCGACCACCTAGCCCGTGTATTCGACGGTCACCGGCGAGTGATCCGACCACCGCAACGCGTACGCCGCGGCGCGTTCGACCCGTGCGGCCACCGCCCGCGCAGCCAATCCGTGTGTCGCCAACTGATAGTCGATACGCCAACCGGCGTCGTTGTCGAAGGCCCTCCCCCGCCACGACCACCAGGAGTACGGGCCTGCGACATCGGGATGCAATACCCGGAGCACGTCGACCCAGCCTGAGGCCAACAGCTCGGTGAGCCACTGACGCTCACTCGGCAAGAAACCCGACTTCTTGACGTTGCCCTTCCAATTCTTGATGTCGTTCTCGGTGTGCGCGATGTTCCAGTCGCCGCAGACGACGGCGTCGCGATCGGTCAGCGTCGACATCCGGTGCGCGAGCGCGGCCATGAAGCGTTCCTTCTCGAGCTGACGATCGGTCCCCGCTTCACCGGTCTGGATGTAGACGCTGGCCACCGTCAGCCCGGCGATATCCACCTCCAAGTAGCGGCCGTGAAGCGCAAACTCATCGACGCCCAGATCGCGCTTCGCCTCGATCGGGTGGCGGCTGAGCACGGCAACCCCGTTGCGGCCCTTGAGATCTCCACCTGCGGACGCCAGATGCCAGCCGTCGGCCAACGCGGGCGCCAAAGCCGAGGCCAGTTGGTCGTCGTCGGCGCGGACCTCCTGCAGACACACCACGTCGGCCCGCGTATCGGCCAGCCACGGCAGCAGCCCGAGGTTCTGGTCAGAGCGCTGCTTGATCGCCGCGCCAATGCCGTTGACGTTGATTGTGCTGACGATCACGTCGCCAGACCCTAACGGACGGGCTTGCGGTACCAGCGGTATCACCTTTAGTGTCGGGCCCATGACCGAGCGTGCACCGATTCACCTGGGTTCCGGCGAGCCAATCCTTTTGCTGCACCCGTTCATGATGTCCCAGACGGTGTGGAAAACGGTCGCGCCGCTGATTGCTGAGACCGGCCGGTATGAGGTCTTCGCACCGACTTTGCCCGGGCACAACGGCGGCACCAAAGGGCCGTTCTTCCTGGATTCGGCTTCGCTGGCCGACGATGTCGAACGCCGGCTCGACGCGCTGGGCTGGGGCACAGCGCACATCGTCGGCAACTCGCTCGGCGGCTGGGTCGCCTTCGAACTTGAAAGACGCGGCAGGGCCCGCACGCTGACGGGTATCGCGCCCGCTGGCGGGTGGCGTCACTTCACGCCCGCCAAGTTCGAGATCGTGTTCAAGTTCCTGGCCGGCTTGCCCGTTTGGCTCACCGCCAAGGCGCTCGGTCCGCGTGCACTGAAACTGCCGTATGTGCGCCAGCTCGCCTACGTGCCGATCAGCGCGAGCGCCGACCGCCTGAGCGATGAGGATTGGCTGGACATCATCGACGACGTCACTCACTGCCCGGCCTACTACCAGCTGTTGGTCAAGTCGCTGCTGCTGCCGGGTCTGCTGGAGCTCGCCGAGGGCAGTGCGCCGACCCACCTCGTCATCTGCGAGAAGGACCACGTTCTGCCGCATCCGCGGTTCACCCGGCACTTCACGACGCATCTGCCGGCTACCACCGAGATCACCCACCTCGACGGCGTGGGGCACATCCCGATGTTCGAAGCGCCGCAGCGGGTTGCGGACTTGATCGTCGAATTCACCGACCGCTACGCGACTCCGCCGCCGAAAACGGCAATCGGCTAGTCCGCCAGCGCCTTCTCGAGGTTGTCGGCGATCGAGCCGACCGTCAGCCCTGCGCGCCTTCCAACAACGCGTTGAGCGTCTTGCTCGGCCGCATCACCGACGTGGTCTTCTCCCGGTCCGGGTAGTAGTAGCCGCCGATATCTACCGAATTGCCTTGCACCTCAGCGAGTTCGGAGAGGATGGTGTCCTCGTTCTCCGCCAACGTCTTCGCCAGCGAGGCGAAGTGATCGGCCAGTTCTTTGTCGTCGGTCTGCTCCGCGAGTTCTTGCGCCCAGTACATGGCGAGGTAGAACTGGCTGCCCCGGTTGTCGAGCTCGCCGGTCTTGCGCGACGGGCTCTTGTTGTTCTCCAACAGCTTTCCGATCGCGGAGTCGAGCGTCTTCCCAAGAAGCGTGGCCCGCTCGTTGTCGGTCTTGCGGCCCAGATCTTCGAAACAGGCGCCCAGCGCTAGGTATTCACCGAGCGAATCCCAGCGCAGGTGATTCTCCTCCACCAGCTGGTGGACGTGCTTGGGCGCCGAACCGCCCGCCCCCGTCTCGTACATTCCGCCGCCAGCCATCAGCGGAACGATGGACAGCATCTTGGCGCTGGTGCCCAGCTCCAGGATCGGGAACAGGTCGGTCAGGTAGTCGCGCAGGATGTTGCCGGTCGCGGCGATGGTGTCCTGTCCGCGGACGACGCGCTCCAGCGTGTACCGCATGGCCCACACCTGCGGCATGATCTGGATGTGCAGGCCCTCGGTGTCGTGGTCCTTCAAGTAGGCCTTCACCTTGTTGCGCAGCTCGGCCTCGTGCGGACGTTCGGTATCTAGCCAGAACACCACCGTCATGCCCGACGCACGCGCGCGGGTCACGGCCAGTTTCACCCAGTCCCGGATCGGTGCGTCCTTGACGACCGGCATGCGCCAGATGTCACCGGTTTCGACGTTCTGCGTCAGCAGCACCTCGCCGGTGTCGATGTCGACGATGTTGGCGGCGCCGTCTTCGGGAATCTCGAACGTCTTGTCGTGCGAGCCGTACTCCTCGGCCTGCTGGGCCATCAGACCGACGTTCGGCACGGTGCCCATGGTCGTCGGGTCGAACTGGCCGTTGGTCTTACACCAGTTGATCATCTCCTGATAGATGCGGGAGAACGTGGACTCGGGGTTCACCGCCTTGGTGTCCTTGGTCCGGCCGTCGGCGCCGTACATCTTGCCGCCCAGCCGGATCATGGCGGGCATCGACGCGTCGACGATCACATCGCTGGGTGAGTGGAAGTTCGTGATGCCCCTGGCCGAATCGACCATGGCCAGTTCTGGCCGGTGTTCGTGGACGGCGTGGATGTCCTGGATGATCTCTTCGCGCAGCGACGCCGGCAGCGACTCGATCTTGTCGTACAGGTCGGACATCCCGTTGTTGACGTTGACGCCCAGTTCGTCGAACAGCTCCTGGTGCTTGGCGAACGCGTCCTTGTAGAAGACCTTCACCGCGTGGCCGAACACGATGGGGTGTGACACCTTCATCATCGTCGCCTTGACGTGCAGGGAGAACATCACGCCGGTCTCGTACGCGTCCTGGATCTGTTCTTCGTAGAAGTCGCACAGCGCCTTCTTGCTCATGAACATGCTGTCGATGATGTCGCCCTCGTCGAGCTTGACCTCGGGCTTGAGCACGATGGTCTCGCCGCGCTTGGTTTCGAGCACCATCTTGACGTTGCGCGCCTTGTCGAGCGTCATCGACTTCTCGCCGTGGTAGAAGTCGCCGCCCCTCATGGTGGCCACATGGGTGCGGGAGGCCTGCGACCACTTGCTCATGCTGTGCGGGTGTTTGCGCGCGTACTCTTTGACGGCCTTTGGCGCGCGACGGTCCGAATTGCCTTGCCGCAGAACAGGATTGACCGCGCTACCGAGAACCTTGGCGTAGCGCTCCTTGATCTTCTTGTCCTCGTCGGACTTCGGATCTCCTGGGTAGTCAGGGATGTCGTAGCCCTTGGCCTTCAACTCCTTGATGGCGGCCAGCAATTGGGGCACCGAGGCGCTGATGTTGGGCAGCTTGATGATGTTGGTCTCCGGGTCCTGCGTGAGCTCACCCAGTCGGGCCAGGTTGTCGGGCACCTTCTGCTCGTCGGTCAAGCGGTCGGAGAACTCGGACAGGATGCGCGCCGCGACCGAGATGTCACTGCTTTCGACGTTGATCCCCGCGGGCTCGGTGAAGGTCCGGATGATCGGAAGGAACGCGTAGGTCGCAAGCAGCGGCGCTTCGTCGGTCAGCGTGTAGATGATGGTCGGCTGCTCGGCGCTCATGGCTGTTCTCCCACGTCAGATTCGGTCGCATTCAACGGCGCCAGACTACAAGCAGTGCTGCGGGCGCGAAGGGCCAGCTTTGGCTACTGACCAGTAGCTTCTTCGCTGCAGAACCGTGACCGACTGAGAACAAACGCGCCGGTGGCACCCAGTCAGCGGCATGCGATACTCTTCTCTTCGGTCATGAGTGCCAGCGTTTAGCCCCGGCTTGCTGGCCGGCAACCCTCCAACCGCGGTGGGGTGCCCCGGGTGATGACCAGGTTGAGTAGCCCCAACCCGGCTACCGGCAAGCGCGGGTCCGTTGAGACGGGCCCCCAGAGAAGACAGACGGAGGTCCGTTTCGCATGAGCACGCCAGAAGATCCGACCGCGCACTGGTCGTTCGAAACCAAGCAGATCCACGCCGGTCAGACGCCCGACGCCGCGACCAATGCCCGCGCGTTGCCGATCTACCAGACCACCAGCTACACGTTCCGCGACACCGACCACGCCGCCGCGCTGTTCGGCCTTGCCGAAACGGGCAACATCTACACGCGGATCATGAACCCGACGCAGGACGTCGTCGAACAGCGCATCGCCGCGCTGGAGGGCGGCGTCGCGGCGTTGTTCCTCGCCTCCGGCCAGGCCGCGGAAACCTTCGCCCTCCTCAACCTCGCCAACGCGGGGGACCACATCGTGTCCAGCCCGCGGCTCTACGGCGGCACGTACAACCTGTTCCACTACACGCTGCCCAAGCTCGGCATCGAAGTCAGCTTCGTGGAGAACCCGGACGACCTCGACTCCTGGCGCGCTGCGGTGCGGCCGAACACCAAGGCGTTCTTCGCCGAGACCATCTCCAACCCGCAGAACGACATCCTCGACATCCCCAACGTCGCGGCGGTCGCGCACGACGCCGGTGTGCCGTTGATCGTCGACAACACCGTCGCCACCCCGTACCTGATCCAGCCACTTAGCCACGGCGCGGACATCGTCGTGCATTCGGCGACGAAGTACCTCGGCGGGCACGGCTCGGCGATCGCCGGTGTGATCGTCGACGGCGGCACATTCGACTGGACCAACGGCAAGTTCCCCGGCTTCACCACCCCCGACCCGAGCTACCACGGCGTGATCTTCGCCGAGCTGGGCCCGCCGGCGTTCGCTCTCAAGGCACGGGTGCAGTTGCTGCGCGATCTCGGTTCGGCCGCCGCGCCGTTCAACGCGTTCCTGATCGCGCAGGGATTGGAGACGCTGAGCCTGCGCGTTGAGCGACATGTGGAGAATGCGCAGAAGGTGGCCGAGTATCTGGCCGGGCACGAGGACGTGATCTCGGTGAACTATGCCGGGCTGCCCACTTCGCCGTGGTACGAGCTCGGAAAGAAGCTGGCGCCGAAGGGAACCGGCGCGGTGCTGGCCTTCGAGCTGGCCGGTGGGGTCGACGCAGGCAAGGCGTTCGTCAACGCTCTGACGCTGCACAGCCATGTGGCCAACATCGGAGACGTGCGGTCGCTGGTCATTCATCCGGCGTCGACGACGCACGCCCAGCTCACGCCCGAGGAACAGTTGGCCACAGGAGTCACGCCCGGGTTGGTGCGGCTCGCGGTCGGCATCGAGGGAATCGACGACATCATCGCCGACCTCGAGCAGGGATTCGCGGCGGCTAAACCGTTCCGGGCGGCGTCATGACGGTCTTCGACGTGTCTACCGCGACGCTGCCGGCCGAGGGTGAAGTCGGGCTTGTCGACATCGGCTCAATCACTTTGGAGAACGGCGCCGTCATCGACGACGTCACGATCGCGGTACAGCGATGGGGCGAGCTGTCGCCGAACCGCGACAACGTGGTGGTGGTGCTGCATGCGCTGACAGGCGACTCGCACGTCACCGGGCCGACGGGTCCAGGCGACGAGACAGAAGGCTGGTGGGAAGGCGTAGCCGGACCCGGTGCCCCGATCGATACCGACCGGTGGTGTGCGATTGCCACCAACGTGCTGGGCGGCTTTCGCGGGTCGACGGGTCCCAGTTCGATCGCCCCCGACGGAAAGCCTTGGGGCTCAAGGTTTCCGTTGACGTCCGTGCGCGACCAGGTCGAGGCCGACGTCGCGGCGCTTGCGGCGCTGGGCATCACTGAGGTCGCCGCGGTGGTGGGCGGCTCGATGGGCGGCGCTCGCGCGTTGGAGTGGGTCGTCAGCCATCCGGACAAGGTGCGCTCGGCGTTGGTGCTGGCCGTCGGGGCGCGCGCGACCGCCGACCAGATCGGCACCCAGAGCACACAGGTCGCCGCGATCAAGTCCGATCCGAACTGGTGCAACGGCGACTATTACGGCACCGGCCGCTCGCCCGATCTGGGCATGGAGATCGCCAGGCGCTTCGCGCACTTGACGTATCGGGGTGAGGCTGAGCTGGACAGCCGGTTCGGCAACGACCCGCAGGGCGACGAAAACCCTTTGACGGGTGGCCGATATGCCGTGCAGAGCTACCTCGAGTATCAAGGCCGCAAGCTGCTGGCGCGTTTCGACGCAGGCACGTATGTCGCGCTGACGGAGGCGCTGTCCAGCCACGACGTGGGCCGGGGCCGCGGCGGCGTGGAAGCCGCCCTGCGCAACTGTCCCGTGCCGGTGGTCGTCGGCGGCATCACCTCCGACCGGCTGTACCCGCTTCGGCTGCAGCAGGAATTAGCCGAGCTGTTGCCAGGTTGTACGGGGTTGAACCTGATCGACTCGATCTACGGTCACGACGGATTTCTGCTGGAGACCGAGGCGGTCGGGAAATTGATCCGCGAGACGTTGGAGTTGGCCGCACGGTGACCCGATCGAGGCAACGCTCACTGTCCTTCGGCGCGGAAGCCGCGGCATACGAGCGGGGCCGGCCCTCCTATCCACCAGAGGCGATCGATTGGCTGCTGCCTTCCGGCGCCCGCGACGTCCTCGATCTAGGGGCGGGCACCGGCAAGCTGACCACCCGGCTCGTCGAACGCGGACTCGATGTCGTCGCGGTCGACCCGATCCCGGAAATGCTCGAGCTGCTGAGCAATTCACTGCCCGACACGCCTGCACTGCTGGGCACTGCCGAAGAGATACCGCTGCCCGACGACAGCGTCGACGCCGTACTCGTCGCGCAGGCCTGGCACTGGTTCGACACCGAGCTCGCCGTCAAGGAGGTCGCGCGGGTACTACGCCCGGGCGGGGGGCTGGGCCTCGTGTGGAACGCTCGCGACGAGCGGCTCGGCTGGGTCAAGGACTTGGGCCGCATCATCGGCCACGAGGACGCGCAGTTCAACGAGGACACAACGCTTCCCGACGTGTTCGCCGATGTCGAGCATCACAAGGTCGAGTGGACGAATTACCTGACACCGCAGGCGCTTATCGACCTCGTCGCGTCTCGCAGTTACTGCATCACCTCGCCGGAGAAGGTGCGCACGCGCACGCTCGACCGTGTCCGTGAACTGTTGGCCACCCACCCGGCCTTGGCCAACACCAACGGGCTGGCGCTGCCCTATGTCACGGTGTGCGTCCGCGCGACGCTGAGCTGATGTAGTTGCCGATGAGCGCGGTGCCCGGACCTGGCTTGGCACCGGGTCCCGCGGCGGGAATTGCGTTGGCGGCGTTGAGTTCTCCACCGCATTCGGCGCAGACGGTCTTCGCGGTTGTGACGTGTCCGCAGTCGGCGTGGCGGGTCAGCGCGGGCGGGCCATCGGAGTCGGCCAGCCACTTGTCACCCCACGCCAGCAGCGTGGCGATGACTGGATAAAGGTCACGACCCTTTTCGGTGAGCACGTATTCATGTCGCACCGGCATTGACTGGTATCGACGACGTTCGACGATGTCGTGGCGCTCCAGATCCTCCAGGCGCGCGGCGAGCACGTTGGACGCGATACCGAGGTCGCGCCGGATGTCCTCGAACCGGGTCATCCCGGCGAACAGGTCGCGCAGGATCAGCGGCGTCCACCGCTGGCCCACCACGTCGACAGCGCGTGCGATCGAACACGAGATGTCCGCAAACGACTGCTTCGGCATGCCGCCATGATAGTCCATTGCTTTTTGCAACTTAGCTGTTTACGGTGGGTTTCATGGCTCTGATGGAAACGAAGGACGCGGTGGCCCGGTTCTGCGATGCGACCCGGCGCAACGACATCGAGGGAATCGTCGGCGCGCTGGCGGCCGATGCCGAGCTGGTTTCGCCGCTGTCTGGGCGGATGGTGTTCCGCGGTCGCGAAGACCTGCGGGTGCTGCTCGGCGCGGTCTACGGCGGGCTGACTGGCTTGGTCTGGCGCGAGGTGATCGGCGACGGGTCCACGCGGGTCGCGGTGAGCGATGCGCGGATCGCCGGCGTGACGATCACGGATGCGATGGTGCTCGGACTCGACGACGCCGGGCGGATCAGCCGTATTCGGCCTCATCTGCGGCCCTTGCTGGCGACCATACTGTTCACCCTGCTGCTCGGACCCAAGCTCGCCCGGCATCCCGGCGTGGTCCGCCGGGCGCTACGCCGCAGGCCCGAACCAGCGGGCCAGCGCCACGCGTAGCCGGCCTTCGTCGTCGTCCTCGAAAGTGTTCGCCGCCCAGGCGACGTAGCCGTCGGGCCGAATCAGCATGGCGCGCACTGGATAATCGTCGATCGAACTCACCACCGTGTCCACGCGGTCTGCCCAATCCTGTGCGGCCGCAGCCGGCTTACCGCCTACGAAGTCCAGCACCAGTGGACGCCCGGCGTGTAACAGCGCGGCGACACGTCGCCCGTCGTCGAGGGTCAAGTCGGGCACAAGCCGTCCCGCAAGTGGATGCTCATCGCCCACGTCGTAGCGGACGTCGGAGCCGGCGAGCAGATGTGCCATGTGTTCCGCGACGCTCGGCAGCTGCAATAGCTCCTTGAAAAGGTCACGCAGCGCTGCGATCTCGGGTCCAGGGCCGAAAAGGGCGGTCTGAGACATCGACTGCATCATCACCCGCTCGCCAACGGGATACCGCTCGCTGTGATAGGTGTCGAGCAGATCGGCGGGCGCCCAGCCGTTGACCGCGGCAGCCAGTTTCCAGCCGAGGTTCATCGCGTCCTGCAGACCCAGGTTCAGACCGGGTCCACCCATCGCGGAATGCACATGCGCGGAATCACCGAGCAGGAAGATGTTTCCGGCGCGGTATCGGTCTGCCTGACGAGTGTTCTGGCCGGCGATGCGGCGCAAGGCATGCGGTCCGTCACCGATGGGCGGCTCGATGGGTAGATCGACACCGAGCACCCGACGGGCGCTGTCGCGTAGCTCATCGAGGGACATGGGCTCGGATTCGTCCGCGTACTGGTCGTACTCGATGGTGCCGACCATCTGGCGATCACGTTCGAACGGCGCATAGATGAGCCCACCGCGGTCGAGTCGGTTATGGCCGAACGGCAGTGTCCCCACGCCGGGCACGTCGAGAGCGCCGTTGGCGGTGAGCATTTCGTCAGGGACGCGGACGTGCGCGATGCGGGCGACGGTGTTCGACGTGTGGCCAGGAAATTCGATGCCTGCCAACTTTCGCACAGTGCTGCGTCCACCGTCGGCGCCCACAAGGTAAGTCGCTTCGAGCGTGTACGTCTCATCGGCCGTCGAGACGCTGACTTTCGCACTGTCCGAACAAGATTCGACCCCGATCAGCTCGTGTCCCCACCGTACTTCTACGCCGAGCTCGCGGGCATGCGCGTCGAGCAGTTGGACGAGCCGAGGCTGCGGGATCATCAGTGCGTATATCGGATTGTCGGGGACGCCGAACAACGGCACGGACATACCACTGAAGATCCACTCGTACACGGGGTGTGGCGAATCGTCTGAACCACTGAGCCGCTGGTACAGGCCACGCATGTCGAGTAGCCGAATCACCTGCCCGACAAGGCCGTTGGCCTTCGGCTCATCGCTGGGTGCGGGCAGACGCTCCAGCACGATGGGCCTGACACCAGCAAGTGCGAGTTCGCACGCGAGCATCAGCCCGTTCGGGCCTGCTCCTGAAATGACGACGGATTCGGGCATCAGTGTGCTCCTGGTTCGGGTAGTCCGGCAGCGACGTCGGCGAGGCCACGACGAAGGAGTTCGGTATAGGCCACGGGCGGATCGGCATTGGCGTAGGCCTCCATCGCCGTCTCACCAACTGCCCTGACGACGGCAGTTACCAATCGTGGGTACATATCGCGCGCCGGATCGGTCCCGGTGCGTTCCGCGATCGCGTCGACCCAGTCGGCGAGCACGTCCCTTGTGAGCGCGGCACGCAGATCACGAGCGGATAGGAGTTCCCGGATCACGGCCAGCTCTTCCGGGGTCGGCCGCATGTCCGCGGCGCCCTCGGCTTCCAGCGGCGCAAGCATCGCCTCCGTGATCGCCGACCACAACGGCTCGTCGGCGGGTCGCTCACGGAACGCCGCGAGGCTCTGTCGCGTTCGATCGACCTGCCGGAAGGCCACCGCCTCGTACTTGCCCGTGAAGTAGTTGTTGAACGTCCGCAGCGATACGCCGGCCCTGTTGGCGATGTCTTCGCGAGTGACGTTCTCGAGCCCTCGTTCCAACGCGAGTTCCAGGGCGGCGTCGCTCAGCGCCCAACGGGTGCCGAGCTTCTTGCGCTCCCGAAGTCCCAGTGTTTCGCTCACGCAGACCACGGTAACCAAATCTTGCACGCCGGGCAAGATTGCCCGTCAGGCAAAGTTATCAAGGTGCGGCAGGCACGAACCGCACCAATCACCGATTTACTGTCGCGGTCGCCAATTACTAGCTACTGTCAGTGTGAGTTTGCCGTGGCAGACGACGAACCGCTCGTCTGGCGAAGGGGCCATGGCACATGAAATACGAATTACAAAGCATCTTTATGGCCGCCGTCGGCGCGAGCGTCGGCGTTGCGATCGCGTTGACACCAGCAATCGCGTTTGCCGAACCCACCGATTCGGATTCGTCAGCGGCGCCCGGCCCCCAACAGGACAACGCTCCTACCGACAATGCAGGATCAGACGCAGCTACAGCAGCGAACGCCGGACCCGCCGATGCACCCGATTCCAAGGTCGGGTCCGAGCCTGACTCGAAGGTCGGGTCCGAGCCCGACGCGAAGGCGGACGCGGAGTCCGAGGAACGCGCGTGGCAGGAAACCGAAGCCGAGACGTCAGGCGAAGCCGCAAAGGTGGCGCAGCTGGAAAGCGATGCACTCGCCACGAAAGAGGCTGCCGCAATATCGGAACGTGCGCAGGACGGCGGAGCCGGCGCGCAACAGGAATTAGTCGATGCCGACTTGGCGACCGAAAAGGCTGCACTGGTCGCGTCGCGAAACTTAGCCGCTGAGACGCTGGAATGGCAGAAGACAGTGGCCGCTGAAGAAGCCGCGGCCCTCGCCGCCCTCCGGACCGGAACGGCCGAAAAGGTGCGCGAAGACATGAGCACGCTCGTCTTAAAAAGCAAGACGACCAATGAGGAACTCATTGCGAAGCAGTCGGAGCAGATCAGCACGATTACCAAGTTGGCCGATTCGACAAAGTGGTCGTCGATAGGGTCCGCACTCTCGGGGCTCACGAGCTCGCAATCGGACATGATCGCGGCATCGGAAGAAGCCGCAGCGGAAATGGAGCGCGCACGTCAAGAAGCGTTCACGAAGTCTCCCGAGGGCCAGCTGGAATTCATGCAGCAATTCGAAGGCATGATGCACGATTTGCGAGCAACGATTCAGACAATCGCGGACACTCAGACAGCCAGCATGGAGACCATCTGGCGCGCGATCGCCTAGCTTTCGGGAGTCAGATTCGGCAGTCCAAGGGTCGTGGCTCACTTGATTCACCAGGTATCTCAACAACGGTAATTCGGCCAGGTGTAGACGAGGAATGCAACGGCGCACCCAGCGCGAAAGCTAGCTGGTGCCCAGCGGGTCGATCGTCCAGGCGACATAGAGCATGGCCGCGCTGACCGTCGCAGTCGTGACGAAGTCGAGCATCCTGCTTCGCACCGCCAGCAGCCCCGCGCGGTCCTCGGGCAGCGCGAGCCGAAAGGCCGCGGCCACACCCACACCGATCGCGAGCACCAAGGCGCCTCGACGCCAGTAGCCAGCGACCACCAGGCCGAACGCGGCGATGAAAATCAGTCCGACCACGAGTATCGGCCACTGCCCACCGAACACCTTGCGGGCGAACTCGCGAACGGTCACTGCAAGACTTCTGCCCGCTCAACGACGTTGGTCAGCAGGAACGCCCGAGTCAACGGACCGACCCCGCCCGGGTTTGGCGACACATGGCCCGCGACGTCCCAGACGTCGGGATGCACGTCGCCGACCAGCTTGCCCGCGTCGTCACGACTGACACCGACATCGACGACGGCCGCGCCGGGACGCACCATCTCCGCGGTCACCATGTGCGGCACACCCGCGGCTGCGATGATGATGTCGGCCTCGCGCGTCAACTGCGGCAGATGCCGAGTTGCGGTGTGGCACAACGTCACTGTCGCGTTCTCGGATCGCCGGGTGAGCAACAGGCCCAGCGGGCGACCGACCGTGACACCGCGGCCGATGACCACGACATGCGCGCCTGCGATCTCGACCTCGTAGCGGCGCAGCAGGTGCACGATCCCGCGGGGCGTGCACGGCAGCGGCGCGGGTTCGTTGAGTACCAACCGGCCGAGGTTCGTCGGATGCAGACCGTCGGCGTCCTTGCCTGGGTCGACGCGCTCCAGCGCCGCGTTCTCGTTGAGGTGCTTAGGCAGCGGCAGCTGCACGATGTACCCCGTGCACTCGGGGTTGGCGTTCAACTCGTCGATCGTCTCGTCGAGCTTGGCCTGGCTGATGTCGGCAGGCAGGTCGCGGCGGATCGAATTGATGCCGACCTTCGCGCAGTCTGCGTGCTTGCCTCGCACGTAAGCGTGTGAGCCAGGGTCGTCGCCGACGAGCACGGTGCCCAGACCGGGCGTCCGTCCAGCGGCGGTAAGCGCCGCGACCCGTTCGGTGAGATCGACGAAAATCTCGTCGCGCGTGGCCTTGCCGTCCAGTGTGATCGCACCCACGGCGACCATTGTGGCAGGCTCCCCTGCTATGAACACTCAGCCCAATGTGTTCACCCCGGCCAAACTCGGCCCGGTGACGCTGCGCAACCGCATTATCAAGGCCGCGACATTCGAGGCGTCGACGCCAAACGCGCTCGTCACCGACGACCTGATCACCTATCACCGGCTGCCCGCCGCCGGCGGCGTCGGGATGACGACCGTCGCGTACCTGGCGGTGACGAAAGGTGGGCGCACCGAGGGCAACGTGATCTGGTGGCGTCCCGAGGCCATCCCCGGGCTGCAGAAACTCACGGCGGCCATCCACGCAGAGGGCGCCGCGATCAGCGCGCAAATCGGTCATGCCGGGCCCGTGGCCAATGCCCGCTCGACGAAGGCGACGGCGTACGCGCCGGTGCGGTTCTTCAACCCGCTCTCCATGCGCTTCGCGAAGAAGGCCACCAAAGACGACATCAAGGACGTCATCGACGCGCACGCCGCCGCGGCTCGGTATGCGATTGACGCCGGCTTCGACGCGGTCGAAATCCATTTGGGCCATAACTATTTCGCAAGCTCGTTTCTCAGCCCGCTGATCAACCGACGCGACGACGAGTTCGGCGGGTCGCTCGAGAACCGCGCCAAGGTGGCACGCGGCATGGTCATGGCGGTTCGGCGCGCGGTGAAAGACCAGATCGCGGTGACGGCCAAACTGAACATGTCCGACGGCGTGCGCGCTGGCATCTCCACCGACGAGTCAGTGCAGACCGCCAAATGGCTCGAAGAGGACGGCGGCCTTGACGCCATCGAGCTCACCGCGGGCAGTTCCTTGGTCAACCCTATGTACCTGTTCCGCGGCGATGCGCCCGTCAAACAATTCGCGGAAGCGTTCAAACCGCCGCTGCGGTGGGGCATCCGGATGACCGGCAAGAAGTTCTTCCGCGAATATCCCTACCGCGAGGCCTATCTCCTGCGCGACGCCAAACTGTTCCGCGCCGAATTGAAGATGCCGCTGATCCTGCTCGGCGGCATCACCAACCGCGAAACCATGGACCTCGCGATGGCCGAAGGCTTCGACTTCGTCGCGATGGGACGGGCACTACTGGCCGAGCCCGACTTGATCAACCGGATTCAGGCCGACGGCGACGCGCATTCGGTTTTCTCCAAGTGCACGCACTGCAACCAGTGCATGGCCACGATCTACAGCCACACCCACTGCGTGGTGACCGGCTCGCCGGGCTAAGGCGCCTCTGACGCCATTCGCGGCTCGACGTAGGCGACCATCGCTTCTGTGCGGATCACGCGCGGCCCCTGGGCAATTGCAAGTTCCTTCGGCGAGAACGTATAGGTGAAGCCCGCGTTCTCGATGATGAACTTGCCATCGGCCGTGGGCTTGGCCGGAACCGTCAGCACCGATCGGTCCTTCAGCCGCATGCCGTGATACTCGTAATGCCCGCGCCCGTCGACGCAGATCGCCACCAGCGATTGATCAGTACGGCCGATGGCAACGGCGAACTTCGGCTTTTCGCAGCGCGCCGCCGTGTTGATGAATCCGCGATCGTCGATTGAGAACGATTCTGGCTGCGCACCGGCGGACGGGAGCAAACCGATCACGCCCGAAAATGTGCTCGCCGCGACACCGCCCAAAATTGTCGCAAGCGTCAAGCGACCGGGTTTGCCCGGCCTGCGCGTCATCTCGTTCATGGTGACCACTACATAGCAGATCACGCTGCATACCGACGCACAACCCGACTCGCCGAATCACGGCACACGAATTAACTATGCGGGATGAGCGCCCGCGCGCAATCTTCGACAATCGCATCGGTGCTCGCGGGGATGGAGGCACCGGACAGCAAGTGGCGACGCACGACCGCATAGGGGATGTCGATCAGGGCGGCGTTCACACGGTCGGGGTCCGCCTGCAAGCCAGACAAGGTCCTGCGTAATTTGCGGTGCAAACGTCTCCTGCGGACCACCAACTCCTGCGGCCACTGCGCCAGCCCCAGCGCGTCAGCGCCGACCAGCAGCACCTGTGCGTCACGTGGGTGCTCATGGCACCACTGCACGGTGAACCGGGCGCCCGCGACACATCGCGCTTCGGTGCGGATCCGCAGTTCACCGCACAACGCGGCCCGCGACGGGTCCTCTTCGGTCGACGCGGCGTTCGCCCACATCATCACGATTCGCGGTGACCGGGTGGCGGCGCTGCAACAGATCACCGACACTGCGCGTTGGCGCCTGCCGGCCGCGTCCTGACGCGCCCACTGCACTGCGTCCGCATGCGGCGGCGTTGCGGATAGAGTTGGTGCCGATGAGCCGACCAGCACCAGCCGCGCTGACCGTTCGGTACGACGGCTCTACGCGGACCTTCGCACCCGGCAACGATGTCGTCATTGGCCGAGACCTGCGCGCCGACGTCCGCATTGCCCACCCGCTGATTTCTCGTGCGCACCTGGTGGTGCGATTCGACCAGGGCCGCTGGGTAGCGATCGACAACGGCAGCCTCAACGGGATGTTCGTCAACGGCCGCCGCGTGCCCGCCGTCGACATTCACGACGGCCAGCAGATCAACATCGGCAATCCCGACGGCCCGCGCCTCACGTTCGAGGTGGGCCGCCACCAGGGATCGGCGGGCACGCCGCCGCAGACCACGTCGGTGCCGGTGGCCGCGCGACCTGCGTCGTGGCCCACCCAGACACCGCCGCCGCCGCACACATCGCGGCCACAGATCCCGCAGCCTGCGACGTCGCACCCGCAGCCGATGTATCCGTCCGGCCCGCAGTCGGGCCATCCGTCCACCTCGCAACCGAGATATCCCTCGGGTCCCCAGTCCGGATATCCGAGCGCCCCGGCTGCGCATGCACCGAGTACCGCGGCGCCGGCCTCGGTGGTGTCGGCCCCGGCGGTGCCGATCTCGTCGCCGTCGCTGGAGTCGGTCACCGCGATGGGTCCGACCGCCGCTCCGCGCACGAGTGAGGGCAACCTCGCGACGAGCATGCTCAAGATCCTGCGGCCCGGGAGCCCTCCGAAGGCGCCGCCGGGGTCGATCAAGATCGGTCGGGCCACCGACAACGACATCGTCATCCCCGACGTGCTCGCGTCGCGTCACCACGCGACGTTGGTACCGGCTGCCGTCGGCACCGAGATCATCGACAACCGAAGCATCAACGGCACATTCGTCAACGGTGCGCGCATTGAGTCGGCGGTGCTGCGCGACGGCGACACCGTCACGATCGGCAACGTCGACCTCGTGTTTTCCGGCGGAACGCTGGTGCGTCGCACCGAAACCGAGGCCGCGACCCGCACCGGCGGGCTCGAAGTCCACGGCGTGACGTGGACGATCGAGGGCAACAAGACGCTGCTGGACAACATCTCGGTCGCCGCGCGCCCCGGCATGCTGACCGCGGTTATCGGGCCGTCGGGTGCTGGCAAGTCGACGTTCGCCCGGCTGGTGGCTGGCTACACCCACCCGACGACGGGCACGGTGTCGTTCGAAGGACACGACGTCCACGCCGAGTACGCCTCGCTGCGCTCCCGGATCGGGATGGTGCCGCAGGACGACGTCGTGCACGGACAGCTGACGGTTCGGCAGGCGCTGATGTACGCGGCAGAACTCAGGCTGCCACCCGATACGAACAAGGCCGACCGGGAGCAAGTCGTGATGCAGGTGCTCGAGGAACTCGAGATGACCAAGCACCTGGACACCCGCGTTGACAAGCTCTCGGGCGGCCAGCGCAAGCGCGCCTCGGTGGCGCTGGAGCTGCTGACCGGCCCGTCGCTGCTGATCCTCGACGAGCCGACCTCTGGTCTGGACCCTGCGCTGGACCGCCAGGTGATGACGATGCTGCGCCAGCTTGCCGACGCCGGCCGCGTGGTGCTGGTGGTCACGCACTCACTGACCTACCTCGACGTGTGCGATCAGGTTCTGCTGCTGGCCCCCGGCGGCAAGACGGCGTTCTATGGTCCGCCCGACCAAATCGGCCCGTCGATGGGCACCACCAACTGGGCCGACATCTTCAGCACCGTCGCCAGCGACCCCGACGCGGCCAACCAGCGGTTCATCGCCCAGCACGGCCCTCCGCCCCCGCAGCCGGCGGCGCAACAACCGACGGACCTCGGCGCGCCCACGAAAACCAGCCTGCGAAAACAATTCTCGACGATCTCTCGTCGCCAGATGCGGCTGATCGTGTCCGATCGCGGTTACTTCGTCTTCCTGGCGTTCCTGCCATTCATCATGGGTGTGCTGTCGCTGTCAGTGCCCGGCGACGTCGGGTTCGGCGTCCCCGTTCCCGCGATACAGGGTGGCGAGGCGCCGAACGAGCCGGGCCAGATCCTGGTTCTGCTCAACGTGGGTGCCATCTTCATGGGCACCGCGTTGACGATCCGCGCCCTCATCGGTGAGCGAGCGATCTTCCTGCGTGAGCAAGCGGTCGGGCTGTCCACAACTGCGTACATCTTGGCCAAGGTCTTCGTCTTCGCCGGGTTCGCGTTGCTGCAGTCGGCGATCGTCGTCGGCATCAACGTGTGGGGCAAGAAGTGGGGCCCTGGGGCCGTGACAAGCGGTGCGGTGATACCTCCTCGGACTTTGGAGCTGTACGTCGACGTCGCGGCCTGCTGTGTGGCAGCGGCGATGACCGGCCTGGCACTCTCGGCGCTGGCCAAGTCGAACGAACAGATCATGCCGCTGCTGGTGATCGCGATCATGTCGCAGCTGGTGTTCCAGGGCGGCATGATCCCGGTGACCGGCCGCGTAGTGCTCGACCAGTTGTCGTGGTTCACGCCGGCGCGGTGGGGATTCGCCACTACCGCGTCGACGATCGACCTGCTCAGACTCGTCCCCGGTCCGCTGACTCCGCAGGATTCGCATTGGCGGCACACCCCGGGTGCGTGGTGGTTCAACATGGCCATGCTCGGCGCGATCTGCGTCGGATATCTGAGCTTCGTGCGCTGGAAGATCCGGCTCAAGGGCGGATGACCCGGTGACTGCCAGACCCTCCGACGAGGAGCGCCTGCGCGACCTGGTGCGGCTGCGCCGCGTCAAAGACCGTATCGACCGCGAGTACGCGCAGCCGCTGGACGTCGACAAGCTTGCCCGCGACGCGCATATGTCGGCCGGGCACCTGTCGCGTCAGTTCAAACTCGCCTACGGCGAATCCCCGTACTCGTATCTCATGACACGGCGCATCGAACGCGCGATGGCTCTGCTGCGCGGCGGCGACATGTCCGTCACCGAGGTGTGTTTCGCGGTGGGCTTCTCGTCGCTGGGCACGTTCAGCACGCGCTTCAACGAGCTGGTCGGGATGCCGCCCAGCGCCTACCGAGAACAGACGGCGGGTCAGACTCCGGGCATTCCGGCATGCCTGGAGAAGCAAGTCACCAGACCGATCAGGAATCGAGAAGCGCCAGCCGTCAAGCTGCATTTAGCGTGAGGGCCATGGACATCACCATTCACTCGAGCATGCTCCCCCACGAAGATCCAGAAGTTTCCCTCGCGTTCTACCGCGACACCCTCGGCTTCGAGGTCCGCCTCGACGTCGGAGGCGGCAAGATGCGCTGGATCACGGTCGGCCCGCCGAACCAACCCGACACGAACATCGTCCTCTACCCGCCGGACGCCACGCCCGGACTCACCGACGACGAGCGCCGACTGATCCACGAGATGATGGCCAAGGGCACCTACGCTCAAGTCAATCTGGCCACCAAGGATCTCGACGGCACATTCGAGCGAGTACAGGCCGGCGACGGCGAGGTCGTCCAGGAGCCGACCGAGCAGCCCTACGGGGTTCGCGACTGCGCTCTTCGCGATCCGGCCGGCAACATGATCCGCATCCAGGAGTTGCACTGACACATGGGCAAGACGACCAAATCGCCTGCTCTGCACGCTGCTGACAGTCACGATCTGATCCGCGTGCACGGCGCGCGCGAGAACAACCTCCGCGACGTCAGCATCGAGATCCCGAAGCGCCGGCTGACTGTGTTCACCGGCGTATCGGGTTCGGGCAAAAGCTCTTTGGTATTCGACACGATCGCCGCGGAGTCGCAGCGGCTGATCAACGAGACGTACAGCGCGTTCGTGCAGGGCTTCATGCCGACGCTGGCGCGACCCGACGTCGACGTGCTCGAAGGGCTGACGACCGCGATCATCGTCAACCAGGAACGGATGGGTGCCGATCCCCGCTCGACGGTCGGCACCGCCACCGACACCGGGGCGATGCTGCGCATCCTGTTCAGCCGCCTCGGCAAGCCGTATATCGGTTCGCCCCAGGCGTTTTCGTTCAACGTCGCCTCGATCAGCGGCGGTGGGGCCGTGACATTCGAGCGGGGCGGCAAGACGGTCAAGGAGCGGCGCAGCTTCTCGATCACCGGCGGCATGTGTCCCCGGTGCGAGGGCCGGGGTTCGGTCAGCGACTTCGACCTGACCGCGCTGTACGACGACAGCAAGTCGCTGAACGAGGGCGCTTTGACCATCCCCGGCTACAGCATGGACGGTTGGTACGGGCGCATCTTCCGCGGCTGCGGCTTCTTCGACCCGGACAAGCCAATCCGCAAGTACACCAAGAAGGAACTGAATGATCTGCTCTACAAGGAGCCGACCAAGATCAAGGTCGACGGTGTCAACCTGACGTATGCGGGGCTGATCCCGACGATCCAGAAGTCGATGCTGTCCAAGGACGTCGACGCGATGCAGCCGCACATCCGGACGTTCGTGGAGCGGGCGATCACGTTCACCACGTGTCCCGAATGCGACGGCACGCGGCTGTCCGAGCTGGCCAGGTCGTCAAAGATCAAGGGCATCAACATCGCCGACGCCTGCGCGATGCAGATAAGCGACCTGGCCGAGTGGATCAAAGAGCTGGACGAACCGTCCGTCGCGCCGCTGCTCGGCGCGTTGCAGCACACGCTCGACTCGTTCGTCGAGATCGGGCTCGGCTATCTGAGCCTCGACCGGCCGTCGGGCACGCTCTCGGGCGGTGAGGCGCAGCGTACCAAGATGATTCGGCAACTAGGGTCGTCGCTCACCGATGTCACCTACGTCTTCGACGAGCCCACCACCGGCCTGCACCCCCATGACATCCAGCGGATGAACGACCTGCTGCTGCGCCTGCGGGACAAGGGCAACACCGTACTCGTCGTGGAGCACGAGCCGGAGACGATCGAGATCGCCGACCACGTCGTCGACCTCGGGCCCGGCGCCGGTACGGCAGGCGGCGAGGTGTGTTTCGAGGGCACCGTCAAGGGCTTGCGGGGCAGCGGCACCATCACCGGCCGCCACCTCGACGACCGGGCCGGACTAAAGGAATCCGTACGGAAACCCAACGGCGCGTTGGAGATTCGCGGCGCGTCGACGCACAACCTGCAGAACGTGGACGTCGACATCCCGCTCGGCGTGATGGTCGTGCTGACCGGGGTGGCGGGCTCGGGCAAGAGCTCGCTGATCAGTGACTCGGTGGCCGGGCGTGACGGCGTGGTGTCGGTGGATCAGACGCCGATCCGTGGCTCAAGGCGCAGCAACCCGGCGACGTACACCGGGCTACTCGACCCGATCCGCAAGGCGTTCGCGAAGGCCAACGGCGTCAAGCCGGCGCTGTTCTCCGCCAACTCCGAAGGCGCCTGCCCCAACTGCAACGGCGCCGGGGTTGTCTACACCGACCTCGCGATGATGGCCGGCGTCGCGACCACCTGTGAGGAATGCGAGGGTAAACGGTTCGACGCGTCGGTGCTGGATTACAAGTTCGCGGGCCGCGACATCAGCGAGGTGCTGGAGATGCCGGTGACCGACGCCCTGGAGTTCTTCGGCTCTGACGACGCGAAAGTGCCTGCCGCACACAAGATCCTGACTCATCTCGCCGACGTCGGGCTTGGCTACGTCAGCCTGGGCCAGCCGCTTACGACATTGTCGGGCGGCGAGCGGCAGCGGCTCAAGCTCGCGACGAATATCGGCGTCGACGGCGGCGTCTTCGTCCTGGACGAGCCAACCACCGGTCTGCATCTCGCCGACGTCGAGCAGCTGCTCGCCCTGCTCGATCGGCTCGTCGACGCCGGCAAGTCGGTCGTCGTGATCGAGCACCACCAGGCGGTCATGGCGCACGCCGACTGGATCATCGACCTCGGGCCCGGGGCCGGGCACGACGGCGGCCGTATCGTCTTCGAGGGCACCCCAGCCGAACTCGTCGCTGACCGGTCCACCCTGACCGGCGAGCACCTGGCGGCCTACATCGGCGGCTAGTTGCGTGCCGGGGCAAGCCGTTTGAGCGCCAGCCCACCCTCGAAAGGCCGGTAACCGAACGCCGCGGGGGCCTGATAGCCGGTGTCCCTTAACGGAGTACGCACCTCGGCGACCGTCGGACCGATCTCAGCGGCGACGGGCGCCAGTGCCTCCAGGTCGAACCGGTACAGACGCCCGGCGTTGCCGGCGAGGATCTTGCGGCAGGCGTCCTCGGTCTGGTCGTGCAGCGCCCATCTGATGGCCAGCTTGGAGTGGGGCGCAAAGCCTTCCTCGTGCGGATAGTCGCTGCCCCACATGATGTGGTCCGCGCCCATGTAGTCGATCATCGACGACTCGAATGGCATGAGTTCGGAAGCCAGATAGCAATTGCGCTTCGCATAGTCGCTCGGCGCCATGGTCAGCTCGTCGATCGACGAGCCGCCGAACATCCCGTAAGTCCGGTTGCCCGCTTCGGTTTTCATGCTGGGCACCATCGCGTCGAGCGTCATCATCTGGAACTGCAGCCACATGGTGCCCTGTTCCGTCGGGACGAATCGCAGCGTCGGGTGGCGTTCGAAAACCCCGGCAAGGATCAGATGGGACACGGTGCGCTGGGCCCACATCGCCATCTCGGTGATCAAGACCGCGTTGGAGGCGGGCTGATCCATCGGCATCATCGGGCTTCCTGCGCCGGCGTGCTGAACGACGGTGAGGTCCAGCTCGGTGCACAGCGACCAGAGCGGCTCGTAGCGGGTATGAAACAGCGGCGCGACGCTCGGATCGCCAGGTGAGACCGGTGGCACCAGCACGCCGCCGAAGCAGTCCTGCTGCGCACCCCAGCGGATCTCCTCCAGGGCCAGGTCGATGTCGTTCGGGAAGACCTGAATCAACCCTCTCCGCCGCGCAGGGGCCAGCGAACAGAAGTCGACCTGCCAGCGGTTGTGGGCCTGCACACCGGCCCAACGCTTTTCGAACTCGTCGCGAGTGCGCGGCAGGCTGATCGTGATGTTGGGTGTGGTCGGGAAGAACGGCGGAATCGTGTTGGGGAGCAGCACTTCGGCGGCCACCCCGTCGGCGTCCATCTCCGACATCCGCATCTCGTGGTCCCAGTTGCGCTGAGCGGTGGCGACGACCAGGTCGTCGAACGGGCTGACATAGGTCTTGGCCCACGCGTCGAATTCGTCGTGCAGTCGGGTCGGCAGGTACGGCTTGTAGTCGTACAGATCGGCCCCGGCGTGGGTGTCCGTCGAGATGACGACGTAGCGATCGATCGTGTCCCAGGTAGCAGCCATTGCCCCATCCTTCCCTTGGCGGGGCCGGTGCACGCAGGATTCGTCTTGTTGAGTGAGACGGAATCTCAGGTGAGCCGCGGGTTGTGCGGAGATGGTTGGGCTGGACCGCTCTGGACGCGCGATCCTGGCCTCGAGACGACTGAGTCGACGGTGAATCTCACCCGGCGCCCGACGCCGCCGTCGTCACCGCGGACGTTTGGGGTTGTCCAATCGACCGCCGCGGTGCCTGAGATGTGAAGAGTCGCTCCGGTGTCGAAGTCGATGAACAGCAAGGCCGCGCTGGGATCGACCGCGAGGTTGCCGAAGCTGTTGAACATGTTGTTGCCGGGATAGTCCGGCCACCACAGCTGGTCGCCCTCGACGCGCACAAAGCCAGGCGGACCGCCGCGATGCGAGGCGTCCGCGCCGCGGCTCGGGTGGATTGTGCCCAGGAAGAACGTGTCGGCAGCGGTGATCAGTGCAGTCTCTGCGGGGCCGAGGCGCTTCGTCCGCTCGACGTCCGCGCCCAGCGGTGCGCGGTCGATGTGCTCGAGGTGGCGTTGCTGAATGTACTTGGGGCAGTTGCCGAATGCTTGATCGACAGAGATCTGCAGCCGGTCGGTACCGGCGCCCGTCAAAATGCCGTTCACGCGGACCCGGCGCCTTGTGGCGAATTCGATGGCGAGCAAGCCCACTGCCTGCCCTTCGGCAAGGCCGCGGAGGGGGTCGTCGCGGTCGGGTGTGGTGTGCACCGTCAGCGTTCGACCACTCGCTTCGAGGAAGCCGGCGGGCGCGAAAAGCGGAGAGGTCCATAGTCGACCGCCGGTATCTCGCGCGGTGATGACGGCGAAGTCGCGGTCGGCCAGGAACCGGCCGATGCCGCCGTCGAGGTCGGGCGTCGCCAGCATGGCCGCGCCAAGGCGTGCCGTCTGGGCAAGCACACCCGCGCGGCGCTGGACGGCGAGTTCGCCGTCGTGGAAGCCTTCTTTGACCATCAGCTCACGTCCAATACCGCCTTGCCGGCGACTCGGCGGCCAAGCAGTGCCTCGGCGGCTTCCGAAACGTCCTCCCACGACGCCCGCAGACCGATCTGCGGATCCAGCTCGCCGGCCCCGAGCAGTTTCAGCAGGTAATTCAGGTCCGTTCCGAAGGGCGCACGAACGGTAAACGGTTCCAACCGTCTACGCGCCGGGTTCTGCCGCTCGGCCTCGAAGTCGATGGTCGTGGGCTGGTTTGACGCCATCCCAATGGATTGCGCAGAGCCGCCTTCCTCCAGGAGGCTGAACGCGTCGGCGAGCAGCTGCCCGCCGACGTTGTCAAGCACACCGAACACGGGCTGGGTGACGTCGGCCAGGCCCACCACGACCTCCGCCGCGCCCAACTCGGTAAGCCCGGCGCCGCGGGCCGCGGATCCGACCGCGGCGACCACATGGGCGCCGGCCCTTGCGGCCAACTGGACGGCGAACCGGCCCACCCCGCCCGATGCACCGGTGATGAGCACTCGACGGCCGACCACCGGGCCGAGTGCGCGCAACGCCTGCAGTGCTGTCACCCCGGCGACGGGCAACGCCGCAGCCTGCCCGAACTCAACCGAATCCGGTAACACCGCAAGGTTTTCCGTCGGCACGGCCCGCCGCTCGGCCCATCCTCCTGCACCGTCAAAACCGACAACCCGGCTGCCCTTCGGCGGGCCGGACCCGTCGGCCGCGGCCTGCACGACGACGCCGGCCGCGTCCCACCCGGGTACCTCGCCTGGCTTGCGCATGCGATCGATGAAGTGCACCTCGCCAAAGTTCAGCGCCGTCGCTCGCACCTCGACAAGGGCTTCGGACTCGGTGGGGACAGGCTCGTCGACCTCGGCCAACCGCAGGGCAGCACGCGCTTGCGGGTCGTAGATGACTGCTCGCATGCCAGCGTCAACTCCTATCGGCGGCGCTTATTCCCCGTGGATGTCGAGGCCGTGCGCGACGGCGTAGGCCAGCGCCTGATCGATGTCGATCCTGGCGCCGCGCAGCGCCGCGGTGGTCCACAGCGTCGGATCCACCCGCGCACCCCGTAGGTCGGCCTCGTCGAGGCGGGCGCCTTGGGTTCGCGCGCCGGTCAAGTCTGCGCGCCGCAGCACCGCCTTACGGAGATCGGCCTGCACCAGGCTGGCTTCCCGCAGGCGGCAGTCGGACAGGTCAACGCCACGCAAGTCGGCGCCGGCGAGGACGGCCAGCGTGAAGTCCACTTCAACCAGCCTCAGTGGCCGCATGCGGCATTCGGTGAAGACCGAGCCGAGAAAGCTGCAGTGCCGAAAGGTGCTGTGCAACAGGTTCGTCCGCCGGAAAGTGCAGTTGCGAAACGCGGATCCGATGTGCTCGGATTCGGACAAGTCGACGCCACTGAAGTCGCATTCGGTGAAGATCGCCCGCTCGGTCTTCAGTCGGCTCAGATCGTCGTCGCGAAAGTCGTGACCTTCGAATTCTCGCTCGACCCAGGCTGTTTCGTCGTCGCTCACGGATCAGCCGTGCAGCGAAAGGATGTCCAGCGCGTACTCGGTGACGGCGATCAGCGCAGCCCTTGTCGAGTGCCGGTCGCGGGCGTCGACGGTGATCACCGGGATGTTATCGCGCAGCGCCAGCGCCTTACGCACCGCGTGTGCGGGATGTCTTGGCGCTCCGTCGAATTCGTTGATCGCGATGATAAACGGGAGTTTGCGCGCCTCGAAGAAGTCGACCGCGGCGAAGCTGTCCTGCAGCCGGCGGACATCCACCAGGATGACCGCCCCGATGGCGCCGCGCACCAGGTCGTCCCACATGAACCAGAACCGCCGCTGCCCCGGCGTGCCGAACAGATACAGCACCAGCTCTTCATCGAGTGTTATCCGGCCGAAGTCCATCGCAACGGTGGTGGTGTTCTTCGCCGGGGTGGCCTCGAGACCGTCGACGCCCGCCGACGCGTTGGTGACCAACGCCTCGGTTCTCAGCGGCATGATTTCGGAGACCGCACCCACAAACGTCGTCTTGCCTGCGCCGAACCCGCCCGAGATGACGATCTTCGTCGACGCGGCCTCCCGCCTCGCGGCGGCGTTGGTCGCGAGGTGTCTCTCAGAGCGCCCTAAGGCCACGCAGCGTCCTTCCTATCAGTTCGCGTCGTTCGTCGGTCGTTGTCGAATCGCCAAGGGTGGCGTGCACCCGCAGATAACCCTGCGTCACCAGATCGCCGACCAGTACCCGCGCCACGCCGAGCGGCAAGGATAGACGAGACGCGATCTCGGCGACCGATGGACTCGCGGCGCACAGGACCAGGATCTGGCCGCGGACGTCGTTACCGGGCCAGCGTGCCGGTTTGGTGGACTCAAGGGTCCCGACCGCAGCTTCAAGCGGGAGATCGATGCGGGAACTGGTACGTCCGGACGTCAGCGTGTAGGGACGGACCAGGCTCGGTTCCGCCTCCGCTTCCCGCTCCCAGTCATCCATAGGCCGCTCACGAGTGCTGCGCGGCGCGGCGCCGTGACGACTGGACCATCGCGCCTACGCGCTCCACCAAAATCGCCATCTCATAACCGATTTGGCCGATGTCGCAGTTGCGGGTGGCCAGTGTCGCCAGATTGGAACCGTCACCGACGCGCATCAGTAGCAGGTAGCCGTTCTCCATCTCGACGACCGACTGGAGCACATATCCGCCGTCAAACAGCTGCGCTGCCCCAGTCGACAGGCTTGCGAGCCCCGAAGCCACCGCGGCGAGCTGGTCGGCGCGTTCGATCGGCATGTGCTCGCTGGCTGCCATCAGCAGGCCGTCGGCCGACACCAGCACCGCGTGGGACACGCCGGCGACTTCGCGGGCGAACTTGGAGACCAGCCAGTCGAGCGACTCACGCTGCGTCGAACTTGGCGGATAGCTCATTCGTTATCTGTTCCTCTTACTTCTTGGGCCTGTGATCGGCCTGCGTGCACACCACCGAAATGGTTGCTGATGCTTGCGCGGACGGCGTCCGGATCCCGCAGCGACGTCGCTTGCGGGCCGGCATCGAACTCAGCCGCCGATGCTACCTCGTCGTCATCCTTGTCGTTCCTGTGCGCGCCCCCGTTGCGATGCTGACCACCGTTCGACGGGCTGTCGAGACCAGCAGAATCCGCCGCACCGGGCACCAGCCTGGCACCCGGATCGCGCATCGGCAGCCCCTCCTCGGTGTGTTCGCGGACGGGCGCGTCCTCCGCGGCCGCGGCCGCCGACCAGCCGTGATCCCACACCGACTCCCAGTTGAGATCCTCGCTGTTGGCCAGCTCGGTGGGGTCCACCAGCCACTCCGAGAGCATCTTCTGATAGATGGCGTCGTCCGCTCCCGCAGTCGAGGACGGTTCGGGCGCCGCTTGGTGGACGGGTTCCTCGCGCACCAGTTGCTCTTCGGGTTGCTCCACCTGGCGCGGGGGCTCGTGCTCCGGCTCTGGCGCCGGCGGCGGGGTTGGCACGCCGTTGCTGGCGGCCTGGCGGGACGCGAAGAAGGCGGACGTGTCTGTCGGAGCGGCCGAACGCTGTGGCTCTTCCCACGGGGTTGGCTCAACCGTTTGCGCCGGCATGGAGTCGGCCGGCCAGTACTCCTGCGAAGGCCACTGTTCGGCTTCGGGTTCCTCGGGCACCGCAAGTGATGCCGGGATGTCGGAGATCCCGCTGGCGCCCGGATTACGTTGCGGCAACAGCGAGATGGGCAGATCACCGTGGCCGTTGCTGTACTCCTGCCCTATCGGCTCATCGGAGTAGTCGGGATAGTCCTCGTGATCCTCGTCGAGCGCCAGCGCCGTGGCGATCCCGGCGTGCGCGTCGGCAGGTGTGGCATATTCCGGGCCGCCGAACTGATCGGGCACACCGCCGCGCATGAGCAGTTCGGACGGCACATACACGCCAGCCGTTGTGCCCGAATTCGGTTCGCCCGCAATGGTGCTGCGCAACCGCACCACTAGCCCGTGCTGCCTGGCGAGCCGTCCGACTACGAACAGGCCCATGTGCCGTGCGGTGTACGGGTTCACTTCACCACCGGACTGCAGACGGGTGTTGGCGACGCGCAGATCCGAATCGGTCATGCCGATCCCGATGTCGCTCACCTCGATGACGAGGCCGCCGTTGCCGGTGTGTACCGCCGACACCCGCACTTGCGAGATCGGCGGCGAATAGCGCAGCGCATTGTCGAGCAGCTCGGCCAGCAGGTGGACCAGGTCGCCCGCGACGGCTCCGAGGATCTCGCTATCGGGGACCGTCGCGGTGACCACGCGGGTGTAGTCCTCGACCTCAGACGCCGCGGCGTTGATGATCGCCGAAACGGGCACGGGCTCAGCCTGTTCGCGCGGCACCTTGGCGCCCGCGAGCACGAGGAGGTTGGCGCCGTTGCGGCGCATGCGGGCGGCGAGGTGGTCGAGGCGGAAGAGGCTCTCCAGCCGGTCGGGATCCTCTTCGTTGCGCTCGAGGCGGTCGATCAGCGACAGCTGCTGGTCGACCAGCGAGCGGCTGCGCCGCGACAGCGTCTCGAACATGTCGCTCACCTGCAGCTGCAGACGGGACTGCTCGGCGGCCAGCAGGACCGCCTGCTCGTGCAGCTCGTCGACGGCGTGCGCGACCTGGCCGACCTCTTCGGAGGTGTGTACCGGGATGGGCTGCACCGACCCGGGCTCGCCGCCTGCGCGGACGCGTTCGAGCTCGCGAGCAAGGTCGTCGTGGGCCACCTGCAGCGCGCTGTCGCGCAGTTTGCGCAACGGACGGACCAGCGTTCGGGCCACCAGGATGACGAGCAGCAAGGCCAGCAGCATCGAGCCGATGACGATCGCGGAGTCCCGGATCGCGGCGGTGCGCTGCGCCGATGCCTTGTCTTCGACCGCGCTGGTCACCGCGTTCGTGGTGTCGGCGATGATCTTGCCCGCAATTTGGTTGGTGACCTGGATCGACGCATTCAGATCCGGGTTGTTGACCAGCAGCGCCGCCGGATCGGACATGATTGCCATCCGCTTGACGAACTCTTGCTGCAGCTTCTGGGCCTCAGGTGACCCGACCCCGAGCACCTGGCTCATGCCGAACAGCGTCGACGGTTCGGTACCTGCCACCGTCGTCATCGACAGGCGCAGCTCGGGGTCGGGCAGCTCGCCGCCGAGGTTCACGAGCAGCTGCTGAATCATCATCTGCCCGCGGGCGCCGACGGCGCGGCTCAGGCCGAGCGTTTCGGCGCGGATGCGTTCGTCGTCGACTCGAACGGAGCCGTTGATGGCGTCTTCGGCGGTGAGCAGGATCGGCGTGTACGCCTGCACGCGGTCGCGCAGTCCGATGCTGTTCGATGTGACCTTGTCGATCAGGCCCTGGCCGCCGGCGATCATCGCGTTGACGCCCTTGCTCACATCGGGTGCGACGTCGGTGTCGGCGAGCCGGCGCTGCAGTTCCTGCCTGCTCGAGTCGAATTTGGTCAGCGCGGACTGGGTGTCGCCGCCTGTCGAACTTGCCAGCATTGCGCCCTCGAGCGAGGCCATATAGCCCTCGATGGCCGGCACCATTTCCGCGCGATCGGCGGCGCGCCGCAAATCCGACGCGGCGGTCGCGGACGAGTAGATGCGTAATCCGCCGAACGTTCCGGCCAACACCAGCGGCACCAAAACGATCGCGAACACTTTCCAGCGCACCGACCAATTTGAGAGCGCCCAACGTGAGGGCCGCTTAGCCGGCGGCTGCGTCTTGGGTTCGAAATCGACGAGCGTGCCGTCAGCCTGCTTCAGCTGCGAGAACGCGGTCATCGGCGCCCGCCGGTGCTATCGGCCGCCTGTCCGCATTTCAGTAGTCCAGCGTTGTTCATAAGGCTTCCTGCTGATTTCGCCCTCCTGCGGGCGGGCGTTCTACGCCTGGCAATTGGTCGAGTATGCCAGTCACACCCGGTCGTTTCCACAATTCTTACTGAACAGACAGAGTTCATAACCGCTGCGGCAAGCTCTTTTGTGCCATACGAGCAAATGGTTGATGGCTCGGCCGCATTCACGACTGACATCATCGTCGAATGTTTCGGCTGATGTTCTACTCGCCGCGGATCGCGCCCAACACCGGCAACGCGATCCGGATGGTCGCCGCCACGGGGTGCGAATTGCATCTTGTCGAGCCGCTCGGATTCGACCTGTCCGAACCCAAGTTGCGCCGAGCCGGCCTTGACTATCACGACCTGGCATCGGTCACCGTGCACCCCGACCTCGGGTCCGCGTGGGACGCGCTGTCACCCGAACGGGTCTATGCGTTCACCGCGCACGCGACATCGTCGTTCGCCGACATCAGCTACCGCCCCGGCGATGTCTTGATGTTCGGCCCTGAGCCGACCGGGCTGCATGACGAAACGCTGGCCGACCCTCACATCACGGCGCAGGTGCGCATCCCGATGCTGCCGGGCCGACGGTCACTGAACCTGTCCAACGCCGCGGCGGTGGCAGTCTACGAGGCGTGGCGGCAACACGGGTTCAGCGGCGCGGTGTGACGGTCTACCAGGTGTCCCAGTGCGTCAGCTGCTCGGCGGGCAGCCGTTTGGCTGGACGAAAGTCCGTTCCTTTGGTGTAGGCGATCGGGAACAGCCCGCCCTGCGCGTACTGGTCGAACGGGATCCCCAGTAGCTCCGCCGCCTGCTTTTCACCGTCGCCGATCAGGTGAAGCGTCGTCCACGCCGATCCCAGCCCGCGTGACCGCAACGCGAGCATGAAGCTCCACACAGCGGGCAATAGCGATCCCCAGTACGAGGCCGACATACCTGACGGTGCGCCGTCTGGCCGGCCCTCCAGACACGGGATCATCAACACCGGCGCGTCTTGCATGTGCTCGTTGAGGTACTTGGCCGAACTCATCACCGCGCCGATCTGCTCATCACGGATGTCGCCCCGCTCGGGCTTGGGAAGGTCGAGATAGGGCGTCGCGTTGGCTCGGTAGATGTCCGCGAGCGCCTTCTTCTTGGCAGCGTCTTCGACGAATACCCACTGCCATCCCTGAGCGTTGGACCCAGTGGGCGCCTGCAGCGCGAGTTCGAGGCACTCCATCAACACCTCACGGGACACCGGCCTTTCGAAGTCCAGTCGCTTGCGAACCGAGCGGGTCGTGGTCAGCAGTTCGTCGACGGACAAGTTCAGTGTCTCTTCGGCTGTCATTTCGCCGAGATTACATTCGGTCTCACGGCAGTCGATCCGACAAGGTCTGGACGACTCCAACCGAGGGATCGACCTCGAGCCGTCCACAGCGAAATGGAATATATCGCCGGGGCGGCTTTACGAGGGGCCCAGAGCGTTTTGCTTTCGGAAGTCACAAGGTGCCAGGCCAGCACACGCCGGGGAGCCGTCGCGGTTTGTGTCCGTTTGTGTGGGTTTGAGCGACCAGTCCGGGTGGGCCCATACGCCGCCGAATATCGGACGCGGCCGACGGTCGCGGCTTGCCCGACCCCCTTCGCCGGCCGCCAATACCGATCCAATCAAGATCAGAATACGACGGTACCGGTCAGCTAGAGCAAATGCTCAAGCCCGAAACAACCACCATGCAATTCGACTAGACGAGCGTTCTCAAATGTTGCTAACTTCGCATTTTCATATCGTTTTCAACTACTTTAGCCCATTGGAGTTACCGATAAACTACGCCATATTATGGTTGTGAGCAGTACCGACGCCGATTGCCTGTCCTCTTAGCCAATTTATATACTTCGGCCATCTGCGCCGCTAAGACAGTTGCCAAACCTGCCCATTCGGGTCACGTATTTCACCGCGCAACCCGACCCGGAGAACCACGCGAAGGCTGACCCAGAGGTCACCAGAAACCGACGAAAGTTCAATATCAACATTCGGCTCGTAATTAACTGTCATGTCGGTTAATTTGTTGTTCCACAGTCAAAGATTCACTGATCGGGGACTCAGGGGGAGCGATATGAGGCGTCAAACAACTCGTCGGCTCCAGCGATATGCGATCGCGGCGGTAATAGCCGCAATGCCGCTGGCGGCTATGTGTGCTGCGATGGCCTATTTGCTCAACCCCAAACCCAAACCGATCGAGCTGGACTTCATGCCCGTCGTAGCAATCGAGGAATCGTCGACAACGGTCGGCATCGCCGATTCCGATCTATATGGCATGTCTGACGCCGACATCATCAAGACATTCGACGAAATGCAGTCGCTTGGCGTCGACACGGTTCGGGTGCTGGTTCCGTGGGGCGGGGTACAGCCGTACGACCCCAATGCCTTGTTCGGTCTCTTCTCCGGGTACCGCGACTGGTCCAAGGTCGACTTCATCGTCAATCAGGCGGTCGAGCGCAACATGGCCGTGCTTGGCGTGCTGAACTCCACGCCGTACTGGGGCGCACAGGATGGCAATGGCTGCCTCGGCTGCTACGGCGCAGCGCCCGACCCGCAGAAGTTCGCCGCCTTCGCAGCAGAAGTCGCCGCACATTTCGGGGGCGACATCTCGGCCTACGAAGTGTGGAATGAGCCGAACTACATCCAATCCTGGTCTCCAGCAATCGATCCCGTGTCATACACGGAGGTTCTGAAACAGGTCTACACGGCGATCAAGGCCGCCAACAGTGACGCGCTGGTCGTTGCCGGCGTGCTCGGCACGGTCGTCAACTTCGGCGGCGTCACGATGGATGCACGTGACTTCGTCGAGACGATGTACGCGAACGGCGCGAAGGGTTTCTTCGACGCGCTGTCGATCCACCCGTACCAGTACACGACGAAGTTCTCGGAGGGCGATTACACGTGGTGGAAGCCGTGGAATGCCGACTCGCCACTGCAGCAGCTGATCGCCATCCGGCAGCTGATGATCGATAACGGGGACGCGGCCTTGCGGATCTGGGCCAGCGAGTACGGGCTGCCCACCGCCGGTCCGAATGCCGTCACGCAGGAACAGCAGTCTGCGTTCATCAAGGACTTCCTGAACGCGTGGTCAAAGCTCGACTACACGGGCCCGTCGTTCATCTACACCACTCGCGACCGCATCGACGGCACCCAGACCGAGGACGGATCTTTCGGCCTGTTCAACTACGACTGGACCGCGAAGCTGGCCGCTCAAGTCATCAAGGACTTCATCGCGGCCCACCAGACACCGACCGACCCCGGGGGCCCCGCGACTCCGCCGGATCTCGGCACCCAGCTATCCCAGGCGCTGCAGGCGTTCTTCGACCAAGTACGAACGGCCTTCCAGGGCTTCGTCAATTCCTGGAACTCGTTTGTCAACTCCATCGCCCAGGCAATAGCCAACATCTTCAACCCGGGCGGTGCAGCCGCGTCCTCGGTGCCCGCAACGATGCAGGCCCAGGTCGCCGAAGGAACCACCATGGCCGCCAAGGCGGTGAAGGAAGATACGACCACAGCCTCGGATACATCGGGGTCTGACGCGGCGAAGCCCGACGCCGCGGAGGCCACCGCTACGGCAGACGTTGCAGCAGAAGATGTTTCGACTGCTACGACGACGGCCGCGGCGGAAGCTTCCACGATATCGGCGACGACGGCCAAGACCGAGGAGTCCACGCCTGCGACAGCGGATGCCAAGGCCTCCGACACAGAAAAGTCGACGACCGAAGGCACGAAGTCGTCCACCGCCGACGCGAAGTCGTCCACCGACGGCACCACCAAGTCGGACACCACGGTGAAGACGGACGCGGAAGCAACCAAGACACCACCGTCGGCACAAACGGATACGGGTTCCACTACAGGGGCTGCCACAAGCACGGAGTCGCGCGAACCCACGCGGACAGAGGTGGTAGTCCGCCCGACGAAGGCCGCCACCGGCGGCACTGAGGGGTCAGCGACCTCCACATCGAACGGCGACACGACCGGCGGCACGACGGGCTCGACGGCAACGTCGGGTTCGGGCGAGTCGGACTCGAGAGGGGCGAGTTAGCGAAAGTCGCGGCTGCGGGAGCCGACCGCCATGGCGAGCTTCGCCAGGCGGTCGGCTACCACGGTCACCGCACCACTTGCGTTCTGCACCTGACCTCGTATCAGCAGCGCAGGCGCCGTCTGCGCCAACCGGCGATGCCGTGCCCAAATCCCAGGCGAACAAAGGACATTGACCATCCCTGTCTCGTCCTCGAGGTTGATGAACGTCACTCCCTGGGCCGTCGCGGGCCGCTGGCGATGCGTCACCGCCCCGGCCACCAGCACCCTGGTCCCGTCGGGAACGTCCAACAATTGGGCCGCTGGCACGACGCCAAGCGCATCCAGGTCCTCGCGCAGGAACTGGGTGGGATAGCTGTCCGGTGAGATACCGGTTGCCCACACGTCGGCGGCGGCCAGTTCCAGTTCGGTCATACCGGGTAACGACGGGATGTGTGACGACGACCCGACCCCCGGCAGCCGATCCGGACGCTGGGTGGCCGCAGCGCCCGCGGCCCATAACCCCTCGCGGCGGGTGATCCCGAAACAACCCAGTGCTCCCGCGGTGGCCAGCGCCTCGGTCTGAGGTACGGACAACTGCAGCCGTCCGGTTAGGTCAAGCAGAGATGTGAACGGCCCGTTGGCGTTTCGCTCCTCGACCATCCGCTCGGCAAGCTCGTCGCCGATGTGGCGAACGCTGCCAAGCCCCATCCGCACCTCGAGGCCCTCGTTCTCCAGTGTCGCGTGGGCCAGGCTGGCATTGACGTCAGGTCCGTGCACCGTCACCCCGTGCCTGCGCGCGTCGGCCACCAGCGACTGCGGTGAGTAGAAGCCCATCGGCTGTGCCCGCAGCAACGCGGCGCAGAACGCGGCCGGGTGGTGCAGCTTGAACCACGACGAGTAGAACACCAGCGACGCGAAGGACAACGAGTGGCTTTCCGGGAAACCGAAGTTCGCGAACGCTTCCAGTTTCTCGTAGATCCGGTCGGCCACCTCGCCGGTGATGCCGTGCCGCTCGCGCATGCCGTCGTAGAACCTGCCGCGCAGCCGGCGCATCCGCTCTGTAGACCGCTTGGATCCCATCGCCCTCCGCAACTGATCTGCCTCGGCGGCGGAGAAGCCCGCGCAGTCGACCGCGAGCTGCATGAGCTGTTCCTGAAACAGCGGCACCCCCAATGTCTTCCGCAGCGCGGACTCCATCGACGGATGGTCGTAGGTGATCGGTTCGATGCCGTTGCGCCGCTTGATGTAGGGATGCACCGACCCGCCCTGGATCGGCCCGGGACGGATCAGAGCGACCTCGACCACCAGGTCGTAGAACACGCGCGGCTTCAGCCGCGGCAGCGTGGCCATCTGTGCCCGTGACTCCACTTGGAAGACTCCGACGGAATCGGCGCGCTGCAGCATCTCGTACACGGCCGGTTCGGACAGGTCCAACTTGGCCAGGTCCACCTCGATGCCCTTGTGCTCGGCGACCAGGTCGATGACGTAGTGCAGGGCCGAGAGCATACCAAGGCCGAGCATGTCGAACTTCACCAAACCGATTGCCGCACAGTCGTCTTTGTCCCATTGCAAGACGCTGCGGTTCTCCATACGCGCCCATTCCACCGGGCACACATCGGCGATCGGCCGGTCGCAGATCACCATGCCGCCGGAGTGGATGCCCATATGGCGGGGCAGGTTGTGGATCTGCGTGGCCAGCTCGATCACCGGTTCGGGGATGTCCTCGATGTCGGGTGAATCGTCGAGTCCGTTCCACCTGCTGATCTGCTTGCTCCACGCGTCTTGCTGACCTTGCGAGAATCCCAGCGCGCGGGCCATGTCGCGGACCGCGCTGCGACCGCGATAGGTGATGACGTTGGCGACCTGCGCGGCGTAGTCGCGGCCATACCGGTCGTATACGTACTGGATGGCCTTCTCCCGCAGGTCCGATTCGATGTCGATGTCGATGTCCGGTGGACCGTCGCGCGCCGGAGACAGGAAGCGTTCGAACAGCAGCTCGTTGGCGATCGGGTCGACGTTGGTCACGCCGAGGGCGTAGCAGACCGCCGAGTTCGCCGCCGATCCCCTGCCCTGGGCCAGGATGTTGTTCTGTTTGCAGAACCGCGTGATGTCGTGCACCACCAGGAAATAGCCTGGGAACTTCAGCGCCTCAATAACTTTCAGCTCGTGCTCGATTTGTGCATAGGCACGTGGCGCCCGTTCCGGCGGGCCATACCGGCCGCGAGCGCCCTGCATCACCAGATGTCGCAGCCAGCTGTCCTCGGTGTGCCCGTCGGGGACGTCGAACGGCGGCAACTGAGGGGCGATCAATGCCAGGCCGAACGCGCACTGCTCGCCGAGATCGGCCGCGGCCGTCACCACCTCTGGGCAGTGCGCGAACAGCCGCGCCATCTCCTCCCCCGACCGCAGATGTGAGCCGCCAAGCGGCGCAAGGAAACCGGCCGCCTCGTCCATCGAATTGCGGGCCCGGATCGCCCCCATCGCCATGGCCAGTCGCCCGCGTGACGGTTCGGCGAAGTGGGCTGCGGTGGTGGCGACGATACCGACACCGAACTTCGGTGCCAGCTCGACCAGTGCGGCATTGCGCTCATCGTCGAGCGGATGACCGTGGTGGCTCAGCTCGATGCTGACCCGGTCGCGGCCGAAGCGGTCGATCAGATCCGCAAGCGCCTTTCCTGCGGCTTCGGAACCGCCCGACGAAAGGGCATGGCGCACATGACCTTTGCGGCAACCAGTCAGGATATGCCAATGCCCGCCTGCCGCCTCGGTGAGTGCGTCGTAGTCGTAGCGGAGCACGCCTTTCTCGCCACCCGCCAGATGCGCCTTGGCGAGCTCACGTGACAGCCGCCGATATCCTTCCGGCCCGCGAGCCAGCACCAGCAGATGCGGTCCCGGCGGGTCGGGCACTTCTGTCCGGTCACCGCCGCCGAGCGACAACTCCGCGCCGAACACCGTGGCCACATCCAATTCCTTGGCGGCCTCGGCGAAGCGCACCACGCCGTACAGGCCGTCGTGATCGGTCAGCGCGATGGCGCGCAGATCGAGCCGGGCGGCCTCTTCGACCAGTTCCTCTGGTGTGCTGGCGCCGTCGAGAAAGCTGTATGCAGAATGCGCGTGCAGTTCGGCGTACGGGACCGACGACATAGGCCTGTCGATCTCGACCGGCTGATACTCCCCGCGCTTGCGCGACCAGGCCGGGCTGTCACCGCCGTCGCCCGCTTGCTCGTCAATAGGCCACCCGGCACGGCGCGGCTTGCCGTTGAGCACCCGCTCCATTTCCGTCCAGCTCGGCGGCCCGTTATGCCAGCCCACCTTACAAGTGTATCGAACGCATGTTCGAAGAGAAACCCCGGAGCTAGACCGAACTGTCCTCGTCGTGCCCCATCGCGAGCGTGGGCCGCACGACATACCGGACTTGGTTACCCCCGGCCCTGCGGGCCTCGTCCATCGCGTTGTTGGCGATGCCGACGAGGGTGTCGATGACGTCGTACGGCGGGTAGTCGGTCAACGGACCAAGAAGCGTGCTGACGACGCCGATGCTGGCCGTCAGATGCGGCGGCGTGGTGGCGATAGAACCGCGAACGCGCTCGACGAGCGCCGTCGGTTCGGCCGTCAAGAAGCTGTCGGCGATCAGGAAGTCGTCGTCGGCGACATGTGCCAGCACTGCGTCGTGGCGCACGGTCTCGCGCAGGGCCTCGCTGACCGCGACGCGGGCCTGATTGCCACCGCGTGCGCCTGCGATTCCGAGCAGGAGCGAAAAGCTGTCGATGTTGACGGCGATGACGACGAGGTAGCGGTCGTCGAGGCGGTTGCGGGAAGCCAACAGCGTTGCGGTTTTCTGGTAAAAGCCGTCACGGTGCAATAGCCCTGTGAGTTGCTCGATGTCACCATGGTGGATGTCCGGACGAATCAACCGAATAGCCGCCCGGCAGGCGTAAACGACGAAGACGTTGACCATCGACGCCACGGCGATGCTGGTCACCGCCAGGGCTATGTCGCTTTGGGCCAACCGAAAAAACAGCACGCCCAACGTGATTCCGGCAACCGTCCACGTGAAGGCCAGTAGCCGCGTGGTGTGAAAGCACACCACATAGGCGCCGAGTACAGCAAACGTCGTCGTGCCGAGAACCCCACAGATCGGACTGGCGACGATGAGCGCTGCCACAGCGATACATATCGTTCCGGCGACCACACACAGCAGCGACTGGAACCTCGTCGGCCACTGATGACGCAACCAGCTCAGCGCCATGACGACGCAACAGGTCGCCACACCGATTGCCAGGATTCGTTCAAGCCGTGTCTGTGGACCGACATCGCTGCCGATCAGGATCACCGGAATTGCGCCGAGGCCGAAGATGATCCCCGCCACGATGCGGGACGTCGTCGCCCTCAAACCGCGCGCGGCGAGTAACGCAGTAAACCAGTAGTAGTGGTCTGGGCGAGCCAGCCAAACCCGTGTTGTGGTCATCGACTATCACCCGGAACCGTGAAAATTTCGCGCATCGGCCGGTCAAGTGCTTTCGTCAGAAACATGCGCCGGCGCACAGCCGAAGGTTACCAGCCGCAGCAAACACGCTCGCGACATCACTTGGCTTCTGTGGATCAAGGCAAATCCTCTACGCCGAGTTGATCCCTCGGCACGACCATCATCGGCACTTCGAGCACCCGCAGCATCTTTGCGGCCGTCGATCCGAGGAACAGGCGTTTGGGCGCGCTCAGCCGGCTGGACCCCACCATGATCAGATCCCCGTCGTGCCACTCGAGCTTGTTGACCGCATCCTCAACGGTGGAACCGTCGACAATGGTGGAGGTGATCGAAGAGCCTTCCGGCAGTCCAGCTTTCGCGGTTTCCAACGCTTGGCGGGCGTGAGCCATCGCGCGCTCACGAACGGCCTCTTCGTCGCCGCGCAGACTTCCGAACGTCGGGTCCAGCGCCACCAGCGAAACCAGTCGCAGCGGTGTGCCCGCCGCCTTGCTGAATCGGACCGCGGTGTCTAGCAAGAGATCCGCGCCTTGCCGCCGGCCGATCGCACACGTCACCTCGCGAACCCGATCCACCGACGAATCCCTCGTACCGCGCGGCGCCACGACTACCGGAACCGGAGAAGAGTGCAACAGCTCGTTGACGACAGAACCCAAGGAATAGCTGCCGGCCAAGCCGCCACCCGAGCCACCCACCACCATGATGTCGGCCTCGAGGCGGGCGACCTCCCGGATCAGCCCGTCGGCGAAAGAGTCGTCGAAACTCACGTGGCCGTGCGCGTCAATCCCATCGGGGACCGTTGCGAGCGCTTCGGCAAGCCATTTCTCTGCCTGTTCGGTCAGGAGCTCGTCGTAGCCGGTGGCAGCTGCGAGAAGCGGCCGATCGGGCGGCAGGACCATGCAGGCTTCGACAGCGGCTCCGAGCGTGCGGGCAAGCCGCACGGCGAGCGCCATGGCGTCCGCGCCGCCCCCGGTTGCCAGGTAACCGACGACCAATTTCATTTAGGAACCACCGCCGTTCTGACACCCCGCCCCCAGACATCCTGTCAATACGGGACGGCGATTATGGGCGGTTCAAGCAATTGTCAGGTGTGGTATTCGGCTGCGCCGTCCTCGAGAACCAGCCGGGCATTCGATCCGTCGGGGTTGGAGGCCTCGGTGCGGAACACTGCCCGCCCAGACTCCGTGCGCCAGATGGACGTCGTCAGCGTCTCACCGGGAAACACCGGCGAGGTGAACCGCGCCGCGATCGCGCTCACCTTCGTCGCGTCGCCGCCACCGAGCTCGCCGACTAAGGCGCGGCCGGCGACCCCATATGTGCACAGCCCGTGCAGGATTGGCTTTGGGAATCCGGCCATTTCGCGCGCGAACCACGGGTCGCTGTGCAACGGATTGCGGTCGCCGGAGAGCCGGTAGATGAGCGCCTGGTCTTCGCGAGTCGGCAGCGCCACTTGGGCGTCGGGCTCGCGGTCTGGAATCTCCGGGGCGACCGGACGCTGTCCGGGCTGGCCGCCGAAACCGCCCTCGCCGCGGATAACCGCGGTCATCAGCGTCTCTGTGACGACTTCCGACGTATCCGGGTCGGTGCCCGTCGCCTTCAACATCACGATCGCGTTCTTGCCCTCGCCCTTGTCCTGGATGTCGGCGACCTCGGCGACCACGCTGAGCTTGCCCGCCGCCGGCAGCGGCTTGAACAGCCGGATCTCCTGGGATCCGTGCAGCAGCATCGCGAAGTTGAACGAGCCGATCTTGCCCGCAGCCGCGAAGGGCAGGCAGGCGATGACCGCATAGGTGGGCAGCACTTGTTGCTTGATGTCGTGGCTGTTCTCGGTTGTGAAGGCCAGGTCCGCGGCACCGCAACCGACGCCGAGCGCGTAGAGCAGGGTGTCGCGGTCGGTCCATTCGAACAGTTGTGGTTTTGTTTTCGCGCCTATGGCGCCTGCGTCGATCGGCATAGTCGGACGATATCGGCCGCCCGCCGACCGCGTCCTCCCCCGGTGAGTGGAAGTTTCTCCCACTCACCCGGTGGGCCCAGTTGACCTTTGTCCCGTCAGGGGTGACCATGGCTCGCATGCGCTATGTCGTTACCGGCGGTACCGGGTTTATTGGCCGCCGAGTGGTGTCGCAGATCTTGGCCCGTGGCGAGGACGCCGAGGTGTGGGTGCTGGTCAGACGCGAATCGCTGGCACGGTTTGAGCGCCTCGCTCTGGACTGGGGCCCGCGGGCCAAACCGCTGGTCGGCGACCTGACCGCCGCGGGCCTTGGCCTCACCGACGACGACCTCGCCGAGTTGGGCGCCGTTGACCACGTCGTACATTGCGCGGCGATCTACGACCTCACCGCGGCCGAGGCCGCGCAGCGCGCCGCCAATGTGGAGGGCACTCGCGCAGTCATCGATCTTGCGCGCCGCCTCGACGCGACCCTGCACCACGTGTCGTCCATCGCCGTCGCGGGCACCTACCGCGGCGAGTTCACCGAGGACGACTTCGACGTCGCGCAGGATCTGCCGACGCCCTATCACCAGACGAAGTTCGAGGCCGAGCTGCTGGTCCGGTCTACGCCGGGGCTGCGGTATCGGGTGTACCGGCCGGCGGTCGTCGTCGGCGATTCGCGCACCGGCGAAATGGACAAGGTCGACGGCCCGTACTACTTCTTCCCGCTCCTGGCGAAGCTGGCGATGCTGCCAGGCTTCACGCCAATGGTGCTGCCAGACACCGGACGCACCAACATCGTTCCTGTCGACTACGTTGTCGATGCTCTTGTGGCGTTGATGCATGCCGAGGAGCGCGACGGCCAGACCTTTCACCTGGTTGCATCGAAACCCGTTGGGCTGCGTGGCATTTACCGTGGCGTGGCCGACGCGGCGGGATTACCGCCACTACGCGGTTCGCTGCCGGGTTCAGTCGCCGCGCCGGTGCTGAAGGCGACGGGGCGGGCGAAGGTGTGGCGGAATATGGCGGCAACACAGCTCGGCATACCGGCGGAGATCCTCGACGTCGTCGACCTAATGCCGACGTTCACATCCGACAACACGGCGGAATCGCTGCGCGGTACCGGGATCACGGTCCCTGAATTCCCTTCGTACGCACCGAAATTGTGGCACTACTGGGCCGAGCATCTGGACCCTGATCGGGCCCGCCGCGATGACCCAGACGGACCGCTCGTCGGCAAGCATGTGATCATCACCGGTGCGTCCAGCGGTATCGGACGGGCGTCGGCGATCGCGGTCGCCGAACGCGGAGCGACCGTGTTCGCGTTGGCGCGCAACGCCGAAGCACTTGATGACCTGATCGCCGAGATCCGTTCTGCGGGCGGGAATGCGTACGCATTCACGTGTGACGTCACCGATTCCACGTCGGTCGAGCACACGGTCAAAGACATCCTGGGCCGCTTCGGTCACGTCGACTATCTGGTCAACAATGCCGGGCGGTCGATCCGCCGCTCGGTGGTCAACTCCACCGACCGGCTGCACGACTATGAGCGGGTGATGGCGGTCAACTATTTCGGCGCGGTGCGGATGGTGCTCGCGCTGCTGCCGCACTGGCGCGAGCGACGGTTCGGTCACGTGGTGAACGTGTCGAGTGCCGGCGTGCAGGCCAACGGCCCGAAGTACAGCGCGTATCTGCCGAGCAAGGCGGCGCTGGATGCGTTCGCCGACGTGGTGTCGACGGAGACACTGTCGGACCACATCACGTTCACCAACATTCACATGCCACTGGTGAAGACACCGATGATCGTGCCGTCGCGACGGCTCAATCCGATTCCGCCGATCAGCCCCGAGCACGCCGCGGCGATGGTGGTGCGCGGTTTGGTGGAGAAGCCGGCGCGGATCGATACGCCGGTCGGCACGCTCGCCGATTTCGGCAACTACATGACACCCAAGCTGTCGCGGCGCATCCTGCATCAGCTCTACCTGGGCTATCCGGACTCCGCGGCCGCGCGCGGTGAGGAGCCTCGCGTCGAGCACACGCCGTCTCGGCGGCCGAAACGCCCGGCACGCGCTGCGAAGACACTCAAGGCCCTGCGGCCGGTTACCCGCCCGGTCAAGCGCGCTGTGCGACTGGTGCCCGGTGTGCACTGGTAATTGACGCGCCTTATCGTGACGGGGTGACCACTCCGCTGCCGGTGTTCGTCGACGTCGATACCGGCGTCGACGATGCGATGGCGCTGGTGTACCTGTTCGCCAGTGACGATGTCGATGTCGTCGGCATCGCGTCAACCGCGGGAAACGTTCCGGTGCAACAGGTTTGCCAGAACAATCTCGCCCTGATGGAGTTGTGTCAAATCACGGGCGTGCCGGTGTCGAAGGGGTCCGAACAGCCGGTCAGCGCGCCGTTGCGCACCGCCGAGGACACGCACGGCCCCGAGGGTTTGGGTTACGCCCAGCTGCCGGCGAGCGAGTGGGAGCTGACCGCCCACGACGCCGCCGAGGCGTGGGTACGCGCGGCGCACGCCTATCCCGGCGAGCTGATCGCCGTGGCGACCGGGCCGCTGACCAACCTGGCGCTGGCTCTGCGGCGCGAACCGATGCTGCCGAAACTGCTACGGCGGCTGGTGATCATGGGCGGCGCCTTCGACTACCGCGGCAACACCACGCCGGTGGCCGAATGGAACATCAGCGTCGACCCCGAGGCCGCGGCGGAGGTGTTCGCCGTATGGGGCGCGGCGTGGGGACTGGAACCACCGAAGCACATTCCGATCGTGTTGGGCCTCAACCTCACCGAGAACATCGCGATGACGCCGGCCATCCTGAGCAGGCTTGCGGCCGCGGCCGAGTCGTCCTCGGCGCCAATGAGCGTGCTCGACGACCGCGGCACCCGGTCAGCGGCATCGAACCCGCTGATCCGGGTGCTCGAGGACGCGATGCGGTTCTACTTCGAGTTCCACTTCGACCAGGGCGAAGGCTATCTGGCACACCTGCACGATCCCCTGGCAGCGGCCGTGGCACTGGATCCGGATCTGGTGCGGTGCAGGCCCGCCGCGATCGACGTGGAACTGACCGGCACCCTGACCCGCGGCATGACGGTCGCCGACTGGAGCGGGCACTGGGGCCGAGAAGCCAACGCGCTCATCGGGGTTGAGGTCGACCCCGGCGCGTTCTTCGACCGGTTCATCGGCCGGGTGGGCCCGTTCGCGAAGCGGCTGGGCTGACGTTCAGTCGTCGGTGACGACGAGCTTGACGTCGATGTTGCCGCGGGTGGCGTTCGAGTACGGACACACCTGGTGAGCCTTCTCGGTGAGCTGCTGTGCGGCGTCGTGGTCGAGGTTGGGCAGTGTGACCTCCAACTCGACGGCAAGACCGAAGCCGCCGTTGTCGAGCTGGCCGAGTGAAACCCGCGCTCCGACAGCTGAATCCGAGACATCGGCCTTTTCTTGACGGCCGACCAGCCGCAGCGCGGAGTGGAAGCAGGCGGCATAGCCGATAGCGAACAGCTGCTCGGGGTTGGTGCCGTTGCCGCTGCCACCCATTTCCTTCGGGATTGCGAGGTCGAGATCGAGCTTGCCGTCGGACGTGCGGCCGTGGCCGTCGCGGCCTTCTCCGGTAGCGAGGGCTTCGGCGGTGTAGAGCGATTTCACGCGGATTCCTTTCGTTGTGATGCGATGAGCGCATCGGTGAGTTGACGGACCGCATCGCGCAGGTCCGCGGCTTCTCGTTCGTTCACCCCGGTCGAGCTGAAGAGCTGTTCGGGAATGCACTGGGCCTTGCGTTCGAGCCGACGGCCCGCGGGTGTGAGGGTGACGTCGACCAGGCGCTCGTCGTCGGGCGAACGTTCGCGTCGGACAAACCCGTTGGCTTCCAAGCGCTTCAGCAGCGGCGAGAGCGTTCCGGAGTCCAGTTGCAGCCGCTCCCCCAGCCTGCCGACGGTGACGCGTCCCTCTTCCCACAGCACCAGCAGCACCAAGTACTGCGGGTATGTGAGGTTCAGCTCGGCCAGGATCGGCCGGTAGGCCGCCGTCATAGCCCGTGACGCGGAGTACAGGGCGAAGCAGAGTTGACGGTCGAGGCTCATTGCGGCCATGCGGCTACAGTAGCGCACAATTCAATTGTGCACAACTAAACTATTCGTAGATCCCTTCGACGTACCACCGCCGCTGCCGGTAACACAGCAGCAGTGCCTGTGCAGGATTGCCGCCCAGCAGTACCTGCGCCCTTGCGGTGCGTCCCGCCTTGGCTTGTTCGGGGTCCCACCACCGTTCGTCGACGGGCCAGGGCCCGGCCCACCACGACAGCAGGCCTTCCCGTCCTGGCGCGGACAGTCGTGACGGGTGGGCGGTGAACAGCCCGCGACTACTCACCCGCACCGGGTTGCCGTCGGCATCGAGCAGCTCGACCGGGTCGTCGAGCAGCACCGTCGGCGACGGCTCGGGGAGCTGCCCCGGCCACGGCTGGCCCGGATCGGCACGTGGCACGAGTTCGTCGCCAAGGGGTGTGAAGGTGATGCGTTCGGCAGGCCCGCGACCGCCGCTGAGCACCGGCATCTGCACCGCCTCGGGTCCGAGCAAGCCTTGCACCCGCACCAGTGCCCGCCGTGCCCGCAGCCGATCTTCTTCACCGACACCACCCCACAGCGGCAGTTGCAGGGCCTCGGCCGAAACCACCTCCACCGGGCGCAGCCGTATCACCGTCACCGGCGCGGTCGGCCGGTCCCCCGGATTACGCTTGTTGAGCCAGCCGTCCAGCTGCCACCGCACCCGGTCGGCGGTGGCGTCCTCGGTCAGCGGCTCGGCGCATCGCCAAACCCGTTCCAGCTCTTCGCCGTTGGCGGTGACGGCATGGATGGCCAGCCGGGTGCAACCCACGCCGGACGCCTCGAGACTGCGGTGCAGGGTGCTGGCGAGCGACCGTCCCGCGAATGCGGCGGCATCCACCCGCTCGATCGGCGGATCGCAGTTCATCACGGCGTCGAGCTCGGCCGCGGGCTCACGTCCCGACGGACCGCGGGTGGGTTCACCGCGGGCGAATCGGTGCGCGGCCACCGCGTCGGCACCGAACCGCGAAGCCACATCGCTGCGAGATAGTGCCGCGAACTGCCCGATGTTGCGGATTCCCATGCGCCACAACAGGTCTGCCAGGTCCTCGCGCCCAGGCGCGGCCAGGCTCGGTTCGGTGGCCAGTTGCCGGATCGACAGCGCGGACAAGAACGTCGCATCCTTGCCGGGTTCGACGATCCGTCCTGCCCGTGCGGCGAACACGGCGGTGGGCAACTGGTCGGCGATGCCGACCTGGCATTCGGCCCCGGCCGCGGCCACCGCGTCGACCAGCCGTTCGGCGGCGGCCTCTTCGGACCTGAAGTAGCGGGCCGCTCCGCGCACCGGCAACACCAGCAGACCGGGCCGCAGCACCTCTGCCCGCGGAACGAGGTCGTCCACCGCGGCCGTCACCCCTTCGAAGTGGCGGGCGTCGCGCGCGGGATCGGCGGTGACGACGTGTAGTTCCGGGCATCGCGCCTGCGCTTCCCGGCGGCGCAGCCCACGGCGCACCCCCGCAGCGCGAGCCGACGCGGAGCACGCAATGACCCGGTTGGCCAGTGTGACCGCGACAGGCACCGTGGGGGCTAGGCCTGCCGCGACCGCGGCGGCGACCGCGGGCCAGTCCATGCACCAGATGGCCAGCACCCGGGAGGCAGACCCGGAAGCCACCTCATCCGCCTACCGCACGCACGGTCCCGAACGACCGTCCCCTGCCCCGCATGGCCAGCCGCACCTTGCTGATGCGGCCAACACCGGGACGGCCGGGACCCGCGATCTCGTAGCCGCAGACCCTGGCCTCCAGCCGGGTGGCCGCCCCCTGCCAATCGCCGCCGGTGACCAAGAGTGTGCAGCCTTTCTGCCGGGCGCGCGCCACCACGGCCCGCGCGCGGGTGACCGGTACCGACCGACCGCCGAGGCCGAGCACTACCAGATCCATCCCGTCCATCAGCACCGCGGCCACCTCGACCGGATCGGTTCCTGGTTCGGGGATGACCGCGATCCTGCTCAGATCCGCTCCCATCTCGACCGCCGCCAGCAGGCCGACGTCGGGCTGGCCGACGATCGCGGCGTGCCCGCCTTCCGCCGTCACCGCCGCGACCATGCTCAGCGACAGTGAGCGGGCGCCCGACACCACTGCGACCGTCCCGCGGGGCAACGACGTTGGCTGGGGGTACCGCCCGCCCGAAGGGCAGGGGGAGAGTTCGGCCAGGGATTCGGGGAGCGGCAGCAAAGATTCCGAGTCCGGCAACACATCGACTGACGGCTCGGGGCCGCGACGCCCGCCGCCCACCTTGCTCGATACCGCCGCAATCTTGCGACGCAGGTGTTCTACCTGCTCAGCGCGGTTAAGCCGGCGCTGATCGAGGGTCATAGCTGCCGTCACAGCAGCACCTCCTGCATCACGCGAATCACTCTATATTCGAAAGTATGTTCGATACATCGAGTAAACACCGGGCCACCGACACCGTCAAGCGGACTTTGATTGCGCGAGCTGGGCCCACACCGCAGGTAGGGGAACGCAAAAGGTCCCCGACACGCCGCAAAAAGGGGGCAGTTTGCGTCTGCTCAGCGAGAAGAAATCACTCCCATTCGATGGTGCCGGGCGGCTTGCTGGTGACGTCCAGCACGACCCGGTTGACCTCGGGAACCTCGTTGGTGATGCGGGTGGAGATGCGTTCGAGCACTTCGTAGGGCACCCGAGTCCAGTCGGCGGTCATGGCGTCCTCGCTGGACACCGGCCGCAGCACGATCGGGTGGCCGTAGGTACGGCCGTCGCCCTGCACCCCGACCGAACGGATGTCGGCAAGCAGCACCACTGGGCACTGCCATATCTGGTTGTCCAGCCCGGCCGCCGTCAGCTCTTCGCGAGCGATCGCGTCGGCCCGCCGCAACGTATCCAGCCGCGCGGCGGTGACCTCACCGACAATGCGGATACCCAGCCCGGGACCCGGGAATGGTTGGCGCGCAACGATTTCCTCGGGCAGGCCGAGCTCGCGGCCCACCGCCCGCACCTCGTCCTTGAACAACAGCCGCAGCGGCTCGACGAGTTTGAACTTCAGATCGCCGGGCAGGCCGCCGACGTTGTGGTGGCTCTTGATGTTTGCGGTGCCAGTGCCCCCACCAGACTCGACCACGTCGGGATACAGCGTGCCCTGGACCAGGAACTCGACATCGGACCCGCTGTCTCCCACGATGTCTCGCACCGCACCCTCGAACGCCCTGATGAACTCGCGTCCGATGATCTTGCGCTTGCCTTCGGGATTGGTCACACCGGCCAGCGCGTCAAGGAAGCGGTCCGCGACATCGACGGTGACCAGATTGGCGCCGGTAGCGGCCACGAAATCGCGCTGCACCTGCGCCCGCTCGCCGTCGCGCAACAGGCCGTGGTCGACGAACACACAGGTCAACCGGTCACCGATGGCACGCTGCACCAGCGCCGCCGCCACCGCGGAGTCCACCCCGCCGGACAGACCGCAGATAGCCCTGCCGTCGCCGATCTGGGTTCGCACCTGTTCGACCAGGGAGTCGGCGATATTCGCGGGAGTCCACGTCGCACCGATCCCGGCGAACTCGTGCAGGAAACGGCTCAGCACCTGCTGTCCGTGCGGCGAATGCAACACCTCGGGGTGATACTGCACACCCGCAAGCAGGCGCGCCCGGTTCTCGAACGCCGCCACCGGCGCTCCGGCGCTGGTGGCCACCACCTCGAATCCCTCTGGCGCGGCCGTGACAGCATCGCCGTGGCTCATCCACACCGGCTGGGTGGCGGGAAGATCTGAATGTAGCTGTCCCCCAGAGACATTCAACTCCGTGCGGCCGTACTCGCTGGTTCCGGTCCTCGCGACCGTCCCGCCGAGTGTCTGGGCCATCGCCTGGAATCCGTAGCAGATGCCGAACACCGGCACCCCGAGATCGAACACCCCCGGATTCAGCTGCGGCGCGCCGTCCTCGTAAACACTGGCCGGTCCGCCCGACAACACGATGGCCTGCGGATCCTTGTCCTTGATCTCCTCGACACTGGCGGTGTGGGGGATGACCTCCGAATACACCCTGGCTTCGCGGACCCGCCGCGCGATCAGCTGCGCATACTGCGCGCCGAAGTCGACCACCAACACAGGGCGGGGCGATGCTGATTCCACCGGCCCAGTCTAGAGGCGGGCGACTCGCCCTACTGGCGCGGCAGTGCCAGCAAGTCTCTTGCGCGCAAGGCTAACCAGAACTCCGCGATCGTGGCGGTTTCCGCGATGGCGCGCCCAGTAATTTGTTCGATGCGCTGGATCCGGTACACGACGGTCTGGCGGTGCACGTTCAGCGCCGCCGCCGTCTGGACCCACGATCTGTCGCACTGCAGATAGACGTCCAGCGTCTTGATCATCTCGACGGAATGGCGCGCGTCGTAGGCGATCAAGGGACCCAGCACACGGTCGACGACTACTTGGGCCTCCTCCGTGTCGCGCAGCGCCGAGAACATCGTTGCGTTGTGGAAGCGGGCGATGCGCTCGGGGGCTGTCCGCGCGACCCGCGCCGCCCATGTCGCCTCCCGCACCGCCGTCGGGGCGCGACCGGGACGAGCCAGTGGATCGCTGATACCTACTGTCGCCTGGCCTCCTAGCCGCTGGCGCAACGCCGCCAACGACTTATCGGTGATCGGCATCAGCGCGTACAGCAGGTCACCACGGCGAAGCAACAGGTGCGGCACGGCGCGCCGGCCGAGCTTGAGGTGCAGTTCCCGCTCTCCGGCGGGCAAGACACCGCCGGCCGCCACGATCGAGCAATCTTGCGGCCTTAGCCCCCGCTCAGCGAGTTCCCGGTCGGCCTCGCGAGTGGTCAGCCTGCCGTCACACAGTTGCGCCATCACCTCTCCGCCGATGCGTCGTTCGTGCTCGAGTCGGACGTTCTGTTGCGCCAGCAGGACGGCTGCGGCCGACGCCAGATGCTGTAGATAAACGAGATCGATTGCAGGACCGCGGAAGTCGTAGGTGACGAGGACCGTGGGTTCCTCGTCAGGAACTTCCACGACCAGTGCCCTACCGCGGTCGACGTTCACATGCAAGACGCCGGGAACCGCACCGCGCCGGCCCGCGATTTCATCGACGATCGCCCGGCGCAAGTCGGCTGGCACCGGTTTGGAACCGTCCAGCGCCACCTCCCCTGTCGTCGCATCGAGCACCGCCAGGCGACAGGACAGGTCCCGTCCAAGCTGGCCCAACACATTCGAGCGGGAGGAGTCGCTGACCGACTTCCGGATGACGTTGTATACACGCTCGGTTGCGACGACCCTGCCGCTGTTTACGTCGGCGTCCGCCACGGCTCGCCCTATCGCTCCGAAGCCGATCGAATAGGGCACCACCATTACCGGGAAGCGCAGCTCGTCAGCCAAAGCCTTTGCGGCAGTGGTAAGTTCGGGCGTTGCCGCATCGAGTCCGATCACCAGGCCGCACATACCTCTCTCGGCGAGGCCTCTGATCAATGCTGTCTGCCCGCGGGTCGATTCAGGCAGTGTCTGGCCGTTTTTCATCAGCAGCTCTCCACCTGCCATATACGACCATGGCTCCTCGAGGTCGGATGTCTGCGCCCACGCGACCGGCCGGTCCAAGCCGGCCGCACCAGCACGTACCTCTACGCGTAGATGCGGGGTGTCGACCAGATCGGCAACCCGGTAAGCCATCGCTGTCATCACATTCTCGAGAAGTTTCACGTAACCGAAATGTGCGGTTGCGTGTCTGTCGTGGCGGGTCGTTTCACGAAAAGCGCCTGCTCAGGGCTCGTGTATGAAGTCGATCCGCGTCGACGACGTGTCGCTTCGATCGTCGATGCTAGACGATCATCTAAATCTTTATGGTTTATCTATACGAACAGCTACTTCAGTTCTCGCAGTGGCGGGCCCACAGTGACGCCTCAGTGCCATAAACCATGGGAGGCGACGATGGCCCAGCCGCTGGAAATGCAGGCATTCCCCGAGCACCAACCGCCCCGGCTGATGCGCGGCTTCAGCTTCCGGTCAGCGCTGTCACTGGCGTTCGCCGATGTATCGCCGATCGCCGCGGTCTACGCGATCTTCACCCTGGGGTTGTTCGCCGCGGGGCCAAAGTTCTTCTGGGCCTTCCCGATCGTGCTCGTCGGTCAGCTGCTCGTCGCGGCGGTCTTCGGCGAGTTGGCATCACGCTGGCCGTACGCCGGGAGCGTCTACCAGTGGTCACGCCATGTCCGCAGCACAACCTGGGGCTGGGCCGCCGCATGGGCATACATGTGGGGCCTCACCCTGGCCCTCGGCACGCTGTCGTACGCCGCAAGCGGGTTCCTGCTGCAGATCTTCGGTGTCGGCGAACCCAATCGCTGGCAGATCGCCAGCGTCGCCATCTGCATCATCGCGCTGGGCACGCTGATCAATATGGTCGGTCGCAGATTCCTGAAGATCGTTGTGGCCATTAGCATCACGTGCGAAGTCGTCGGCTCGGTCGGCCTTGGGGCGGTGCTCCTGTTGTTCTATCGGGAGAATCCATTTTCCGCGCTGTTCTCCAGCGCCGGGATACCGGACGCGGACGCGTGGGTCTCAGGACCGATGTTGCTCGCGATTGCCTACGTCGGCTGGTCATTCCTCGGCTTCGAGGCCGCCGGGTCGGTCGCAGAAGAGGTCGACGAGCCCGAACGTAACGTGCCCAAAGCGATCATCCTGGCACTGCTCCTCGTGGGACTGGTCGTGATGTTCTCCAGCGCGGCGCTCATTCTGTCCATCCCCGACCTACCTTCGGTCGTCGCGGCCCAATCCGGTGACGTTGTGTCTGACACCCTCGCCGCGCATCTCGGGACTGGAGTCACCAAGCCGCTGCTGGCGATGTTCGTAATTGGTTTTGTTTCAAGCTTTCTCGCTGTGCAGGCCGCGGTATCGCGATGCATCTGGGGAGCGGCGCGCGATCGCAGTCTTCCCGGTTCGAAGCTGCTCGGCGGTCTGGCGGGTCCGGAGCGGCTGCCCGTTTACGCCATCGCGCTGACCGCCATCGTCGCGGTCGTGTTCGTCCTGATGGCCGGTTCGAAGTTCTATAGCGTGCTGGTCAACTTCAACATCATCGGGTTTTACATCGCGTTCGGCGTTCCTGTGATCGGCGCGGCTATTGCACGACTGACAGGCAAGTGGCGGCCCGGGCCGTTCAACCTGGGCCGGTGGGGTGCGCCGGTGACGTACCTGGCGTCGCTGTGGATCATCTTCGAAACCGTCAACGTGGCCTGGCCGCGCACACAACCCGAACAGCCCTGGTACATCAACTGGGCCAGCATCATCACGACCGTTGCGCTGGCGGTTGTCGGTCTGATCATCTACCTCACGGTGCGCCATCGCATCGAGGACCCGATCGCACAACGGCTGGGCGCAGACGCTTCGTGACCCGTACCGCAATCGTCACCGGATCGGCCTCCGGAATCGGCGCCGCCGTCGCCACGTCGCTGACGAAAGACGGGTACACCGTTGCGGGACTTGATATCAGCGCTGAGGCCCCCTACGTCGTCGACGTCGCAGACCCGGCCGCGGTCGCCGAAACCGTCGCGCGAGTGACCGCCGCCATCGGTCCCGTTGACGTCGTGGTGTCCGCGGCCGGCCATTACCAAATGGTGCCGATGTCGGAGATCACGCGACAGCAGTTGCATCGCATGCTGCGGGTGCACCTCGGTGGGCTGCGCAACTTGGTCCGCAGCGTGCTGCCATCGATGCTCGAGCGGGGCACCGGCTCGATCATCGCGATCACGTCGGAACTGGCAGTTGGTGGCGGTGACGGCGACGCTCACTACGCGGCGGCCAAGGGCGCGATCATCGGGCTGGTCCGCAGCCTCGCGGTCGAGGTCGCCGGCTGCGGTGTGCGCGTCAATGCGATCGCGCCGGGCCCCGCCGACACTCCTCTGCTCACCGCCGACTCGCCCTGGCGTGCACCGGAATACCTGGCAACAATCCCCAACGGGCGACTCACCCGTCCCGATGAGGTTGCCGAAGTCGTCAGGTTCCTGTGCGACGACGATGCCAACTTCTGTGTCGGTGAAGTCCTCTCGCCCAACGGCGGGGTGGTGATCTGATCGATGCCGGTACAGCGAGGACGCATCGCGCTGGTCACGGGCGCCACCCAGGGGATCGGTGCGGCGATCGCGCGAAAGCTGGCGCGCGAAGGCGCCATCGTCGCGGTCAATGGGCGCTCATCCGACGAGCGGATGGGTGCTGTCGTCGCCGAAACCGCGGGATTCCCTGCGGCCGGAGACATTTCGGATCCCGATGTGGTCTCCCGGCTCGTCGATGACATCGAGACTACGCGCGGGCCCGTAGACATCTTGGTGTGCAACGCCGCCTACATGACCATGGCGCCCTTCCTCGACCACGACGAGGAGGACTGGTGGAAGATCATCGACACGAACCTCGCGGCCACGTTTTATCTGATCCAGGCGGTGCTACCCGGGATGCGCCGGGCCGGCAGCGGACATATCGTCATCATCGCGTCCGAATGGGGAGTGATCGGGTGGCCGGAGGCCAGCGCGTATTCGGCGTCCAAAGCGGGACTCATCGCGCTCACGAAGACGCTTGGCCGCGAGCTGGCGCCCGAGAACATCACAGTCAACGCCGTCGCACCGGGGGTGATCGACACCCCGCAACTACAGGTGGACGCCGACAATGCGAAAGTGAGCTTGGCCGAGATGCATGAGGAATACAGCCGCGGCATACCAATCGGCCGAATCGGCAGAGCCGACGAAATTGCTTCAGCCGTAGCACTATTGGTCCGTAAGGACCTCGGTGCATTCGTCGGACAGACGATCCAGATCAACGGCGGCTCGACGCGATGCCGGGCATGAGCGACCCGGTCGGGCCGGTCGACGGCCGTGTCGTGCCACGGTATGCCGGGCTGACGACGTTCGCGCGGCTGCCCCGCATCGAAGACGTCGACGGCTGCGACGTCGCGGTGGTCGGGATTCCGTTCGACACCGGGGTCAGCTACCGGCCGGGAGCGCGATTCGGACCTGCCCACATCCGGCAGTGCTCACGCGTGCTGCGGCCGTACAACCCCGCCTTGGACGTTTCCCCATTCGCCAGTCAGCAGGTCGTAGACGCGGGTGACATCGCGTGCACCCCATTTGACATCGCCGCTGCCGTGCGCCAGATCGAGGAGCAAGCGTCGGTGCTGATCGAAAGCGGCGTCAAGCTTGTCAGCCTCGGCGGCGATCACACCATCGCCTACCCGCTGCTGCGAGCGCATCACCGCCAGTACGGGCCGGTAGCACTGGTGCATTTCGACGCACACCTCGACACCTGGGACACGTATTTCGACGCGCCGTTGACCCACGGGACGCCGTTTAGGCGCGCAGCCGAGGAGGGCCTCTTCATCGCGGGCCACAGTGCGCATGTCGGCATTCGTGGCGCGTTGTACACGCCCGACGACCTCGATGACGATGCCGAACTGGGTTTTACCATCGTGCATTGTTCGGCCTTCGAGTCCCGCGCGGTCGCCGACGTGGTTGAACAGCTGCGCTCGACCATCGGCGACCATCCGCTCTACGTCTCGATCGACATCGACGTCCTTGACCCAGCCCACGCTCCTGCCACCGGCACACCCGAGATCGGCGGCCTGTCGAGCCGCGAACTACTGGGACTGGTACGCGGTTTCGAGGGACTCAACCTGGTTGGGGCGGACATCGTCGAGGTCGCGCCTGCCTACGATCACGCGGAAATCACCGGGATCGCCGCAGCGTATCTGGCGTACGAATTCGTCTCCTTGCTGGCAGGCAAGGCCAGCCGATGAGTGTCCCGGCAGCCCCCGTCTCGTGGCCGCACGGAGCGCGCTCCGCCGCGTCGTTCACTTTCGATGTCGACGCCGAGTCCGCGATGCTCGGCGTGTCCACCAAGCACGCCAGCCGGATGTCAGCGATCAGCCATCAGGCCTACGGGCCACTTACCGGCGTGCCACGCTTGCTGAAAATCCTTGCTAGACATGGTGTCACGTCAACCTTCTTCGTCCCCGGCTACACCGCCGTGCGATACCCGGACGTCATCAAGGCGATCGTCGACGGCGGACACGAGATCGCGCACCACGGCTACCTGCACGAACCGATGTTCGGGCTCACGGAAGACCAAGAGGCAGCCATACTCGACCGCGGCCTGGATGCCTTGGACGCCGTCGCTGGTGTGCGGCCCAGCGGCTATCGCGCACCGATGTGGGAACTGAATTGGCACTCACCAAAGCTGCTGCGCGACAGGGGCTTTTTGTACGACAGCAGTCTGATGGACACCGACCACCCTTACGAGCTCGACGTCGGCTCGGGCGGCCCCCTCGTCGAGATCCCGATCCAATGGGCCCTCGACGATTGGGAACAGTACTGCTATGTGCCGGACTTCTCCGGCTCCGGGCTGATCGAAAGTCCGGTCAAGACCATCGAGATGTGGCGGCTGGAGTTCGACGCGATGCGCGCCGCCAACGGTTGCTTCGTGTTGACCAACCACCCGTTCCTATCGGGGCGTCCGTCGCGGGCCCACGCGCTGGACGGTTTGATCGAGTACGTGTGCTCACATGACGATGTGTGGGTCACCAATTTGGGCACAATCGCGGCACACGTCCGCACACTGGGCCTGATTCCCCGTTCTGTTGAACGGCCCAACCCACGCGACTTCTAGACGTACAGCGCGGAGAAGGGCCCAAAACCCAAGTTACGCACCACAAACCACGCCAGCGTCACGGCCAGCGCCGTCGGCGCGGACCAGCGCAGGTGCTGCCAGCTGAGCACCTGCCGGCCCGCGACACGGCCGTAGGTCCATGCGGCGAACGCCCACACCAGCAGAAGCACCGCCACCATTCCCACCGCGTTGTAGCGCACGGCAGCCGTGAAGTCGAGATGCAGCAGGGAGTAGATCATCCGCAGGCTGCCGCAGCCTGGGCAGTCGATGCCCAGCAGTGCCTTGGTCGGGCATACGGGAAGGATGCCGCCCGGCACGGTCGGGTTGGCCAGCCACACACATACGCACCCGCCCGCCGCCGCGGCGGCGACGCCGACCGGGGCGGCAAGCGAGCGCGCGTTCATCATGAGTAGGACATGTAGGAAAAGCCGCCGGCCGCGACGGCGATGATGGCGTAGATGACGCCGACGACGACTCCGGCGACAGCACCCCAAATGGCCCACTTCTTGGCGGTGTCGGCCGCGGCCTGCGCCTCGGCGTAGCGGCCTTGTGCCCACAACCCGGACACCTTGCTCGAGTAGACGATCGACACGACGCCCAGCGGCAGACAGCACAGCACCGCGCACAGGATGCCCCACACCAGATTGCTGTCCGGCTGTTGGGCCGGGACACCGCCCTGCGGCGCGCCGTACGGCGGCGGTCCGTACGGCGGTTGCGGAGGCGGGGATGGCGGTGGCTGGTACGTCATATTGAGAGTCCTTTGTCTAGAACCGTTTCGGCGCTGCAGGTTAGCGAGCTCCGGCGCTAAGCCCGCTCAATATAAGGCACGAGTTTGCTGCGTGCGGCGCTATCGATCCAATGTCGCCGCGCCGACGACGTATCGGCTGATCATGTCGACGAGTGCGCGACGCTCGCGACGGGTGTCCAGCGGCTCGGGGACCACCAACTGGGCCACGATCAGCCCGCGCAGGGTGGCCCAGATCAGATTGCCGATCGCCGCGGCGTGCCGGGCATCAAGGCCTTCACCGATGTGCTTGCCGAGCTTGCCGAATGCCTTGCCCAACTCGGCGAGGTGCTGGCTGGCGCCCTCGTCACGCATGGCCCGGGTGGCGATGAGGATCTCCAGCGCTGCCATGGAGGTCGGACTGGAGAACGCCTCCCACGCGGCTGTCACGATGAATTCCGTTCGGTCGCGGGCATTTTCAGCGTCAATCGGCAAGCCGCGCAGGGTGTCCAGCAGCTCGGCGAAACCCTTGTCGACGACGGCCATCAGCAGGCCGTCACGGTCTCCGAAGTGGTATTGCACCACGCCCCAGGTCACGCCGGCTCGTTCAGTGATGTGTTTGGCGCTCGCGGCGGCGAAGCCCTCGTCGAGGATGCAACGGATGGTCTCGTCGATTACCAGGGCCCGCGTGCGCTCCGCCCGCACCTGACTCACCACATCACTCCGCGGATGTGCCCGGCAGGCAGATCCTTGGCCGCAAGAAGTCCGCTGGCCGCGCTGCATACCGGATCGATCGCGTTGACGGCGCGGGCTGCGGTGGCGATTACCCCGCCTTGGTTGTGGTCCACCCCGTCCAATCCGACGTGCGTGTTGATCTGGACGCCGGGGTCCCCTGTGACGGTGACCCGGTGCACGCCGGGGCGTCCATCGGGCGGGTAGGCCCAGTCAGGCGCGGCCGCATCCGTCAGCCGGTTGACGTGTTCCATCGTGATGACAGGCTCCCCGTCGCGCCGCCCTTCGACCGCGAACCGCACAGCCGCTACATGGCCCGGCGGCACGGTCATCATCGCGCACTCGATCGGGTCGGGCGTCACCCAGGTTTCGTGACGCTCGCGAACCTCGTCGAGCTCGACGCCGAGTTCGTCGGCGAGGCTGCGGACCTGGCCACCCCACAGCGACGCCAGCACACCCGGCTGGAACATGATCGGGGTGTGGTCCGGTGTGGTTCCGAATCCCATGCTGACGCCGGTGAATTCGGCGTCGTCGTAGCTGCCGTAGTCGAAGATCTCCTGCACGGTGATCGCGGTGGCGCGAGCGGTCAGACTCAACGCGGTGTAGACCAGGGTGTCGCCCGAGAAACCCGGGTCGATGCCGTTGATATAGAGCGACGTGTCGCCCGCCTTGCATGCGCTTTCCAGCGGCGCGCGAAGCCAGTCGTCGGCGTGCTGCGGCGCGACGAGCCAGACCATCGATGTGCCAACGACATTGGTGCCCGCCGCCAAGAACCGTGAAATCTCCTCGATCGCGGCAGCAGGCCGCATCTCCGCCTGCGAGGTGTAGACCACACAGTCGGCGTCCAGCGCGAGCAGGGCGTCGACGTCGTTGGTGGCCACCACGCCGGTCCTGGCTTCCAGGCCACACAATTCCGCGGCGTCGCGGCCGATCTTGTCGGCGCCGTTGGCGTGCAAGCCAACCAGCTCGAGGTCGGGCCGCTCAATGATCGTCCGCAATGCGTGGCGGCCCACGTTGCCCGTCGAGAACTGGATGACTCGTCGCATGCGGTGTCCTTCAGAGCAGATCGGTGATGGTTTTCAGCCCGGCGTCGTACAGCACCCCGGGCAGCATTCCGCCGTCGATCTCGATCGTGGTTCCATTGATGAAATCGGCTGCGCCACTGCATAAGAACACACAGACACGGCCCACTTCGGCGGGTTCGCCCGCGCGGCGCAGCGGAACGTTGCGGAAATACTCGGCGCCGTCGGGATCGTCGCGGGGCAGGACGAAGCTGCGGAAGTTGTCGGTCATGGTCGGGCCGAGAGCCAAGGCGTTGACGCGGATTTGCGGCCCCCACTCTTCCGCCAGCGATCGGGTCATGTGGTTCAGCCCGGCCTTCGCGGCGCCGTAGGACACCAGCGTCGGCGAACCGGCGGGATGCCCAGCGCCGCTGGAGATGTTGACGATCGCCCCGGTGCCGTCTTGGTCGCGCATCTGGCGACAGACGCGAATGGCGAACCACAGCGGGCTGATCAGGTTCATCTGGATCGCAAACGAGTGGAACAGGACGGTCCGTTCGAAGTCGTCATCGCTACGAGGTGCACCCTGGATCTGCTGCACCAGCGCAGGCACGTGTTCGACATGAGGTGTCGGCACCGTACCGCCCGCGTTGTTCACCAGGATGTCGATGCGGCCATGCGTCGCAGCCACGTCGGACACCAACTCGTCGATGGCGCGGTAATCGCCTTGATCGCAAACCATTTGCGACGCTCGCTGCGCCCATTCCGGTTCGATGCCCGGTATCGCATCCAGCTTCGAGCGGGAGCAACCGATGACGGTGGCGCCGGCACGCAGCAGCTCATGCGCGATACCCACCCCGACTCCGCGGCTGGTGCCGGTGACAATCGCGACCTTGCCATCGAGTGTGCCCATGTCAGAACGCCGGAATTCCGTCGCGATGTGGGTGAAGCGCACCCAGCGGTGAGGTCAGCGGCAGATGCAGCACATCGACGATCCCCGGCTCGGCTGCACATACCCATGGAATCGCGTTCACAGCGCGCATCCCGGTGGCCAGCAGGCCCTGCTCACTGGAATCCTCGTCGGGTCGATGGCCGACTTCGAATTCGGCGTCGAAGCTGGGTTCGCCGTCGATGATGACGCGCCACGTGCCGTCGATGCCCCCGGTCCGGCTCTTCGGCCAGTCGGGAGCGAGGTCGTCGGCCATCCGATCGACATGCTCGATGGTGATCACGTCGACACCGTCGACGACACCGATGCACCGCGCGTAGGTCGCCCCAACAGTGCCGGCTTCGATGACGCCGCACGCGGTTTCGAGCCGCCGCGGCGTTGGCAGGAAGTCACATTCCTCGCGAATCTCGTCGAGCTGTACGCCGAGCGCGTCGGCGACCATGGTGACCGCGGCGCCCCAACCCCACCTCAGAACGCCCGGGCTCTTCAAACCGCCTTGGTAGTCGAGAGGCTGGCCGAAGCCGAACAGTTCGCGCATGTCGAACTCGACGGGGTATCGCGAGTAGTCGGTGATCTCGATGCCGCGTACGGAGTACACCTTGTGCGACATCGTCATCAACGCGATCGGGAACAGGTCACAACCGAATCCGGGTTCGATGCCCGACGAAAAGATCGAACTCGAACCGGCTTGCGCGGCTTGGCGAATCGCGTCGAGGTAGCGCTCGGAAAGTGACCCCTTCTCGTACACCAGTCCCGGCAAGGACGTGGTGACGATGTTCTTGCCAGCGGCCAATATTCGGCAGAGGTCATCGAGCGCTTCCCTGGGGCGAGAACCCGCAGGGGCCGCATACATCACGCAGTCGGCGTCACCGTCGAGAATCACCGACGCGTGGCGGCTGGCGTTCACACCGACCGGCCCGATACCGGCGAGCGTGCCGACGTCCTCACCGTCCTTGTGCGCCGAGTGCACCCATGCACCCACGAGTTTCAGGTTCGGCCGGTCGACGATCGTGCGGATCGCGAACCGCCCGACTCCGCCGGTCGCCCAGACTGCGACGTTGTAGGTCTGCACGCGCAAACCATAAAGTACTCAATGTTTTGTTCGGAGCGATTCCGACGAACCCGGTCCTGATAGGGATAAGCCATGACCAACTACCCGGATTCGCCGCGCGAGGCCGCCCGTCGCTTCACACCCGAGCTGACAGACCTGATCAACAACCCGCTGTACTCGGACGTATGGACCGATGAACGGCTGAGCCCACGCGATCGCAGCATCGCGACGCTGGCCGCGCTGACCGTGCTCTACCGGCCGGAGGAGTTCCCGGCACATCTGCGCCGCGGCATCGAGAATGGCCTGACGGTCGATGAGATTTCTGCGCTCATCACGCACTGCGCGTTCTACGGCGGCTTCCCGGCAGCGATCTCGGCGTCGATGATCGCCGCCGAGATTTTGCTCTAGTGCAGCTAGGCCATCTGCTTGTTCAGCGGTAGGCCCCCGGTCGCCTCGAACACCACCCGACGTCCGATCTCCACGGCGTGGTCGGCGAACCGTTCGTAGAAGCGTCCCAGCAGCGCGACGTCGACTGCGGAGCAGACACCGTCCTGCCACTTGTGATCGATCAGCAGGGTGAACAGGTGCCGGTGCTCGGCGTCGACTGCGTCGTCGTGATCGCGCAGCCGGGCGGCCTTGTGCGGATCGCGCGTCAGCAACACTTCTTGTGCGGTCCTGGCCAATTGGACTGCCATGTCACCCATTTCGGTGAAGCTGGCGCGCACCTCACCCGGCAACGCGCAGTCGGGGTGTCGCAGCCGCGTGATGCTGGCGACGTGCACGGCGAGCGCGCCCATCCGCTCGATGTCCGCGCCGATGTGCAGGGAGCCAACGATCATCCGCAAATCGGTCGCAACAGGCTGCTGCAATGCCAGCAGTTTGAGTGCGTTCTCCTCGGCCCGCCGGTTCATCACGGCGATGTGCTCCTGGTCGGCGATGACCTGTTCGGCCAAGGAGAGGTCGACCTCCAGCAAGGCGTGGGTCGCATGTTCCATCGCGTCTGCTGCCAGGCCACACATTTCGCTTGTCTGCGAGCACAACGCGGACAACTGCTGGTGGAAAGTGGTCCGCATAGGTCGACCTCCTGCTCGGCCAGTTATGGCACTAGTAGGTACCCGCGGCCGCGGCGTTCTAACCCGCCGAACTGACCGGCTCGATCGGCAGCCGCCGCAGCGCCGCAGGCGCATCAGCGGGCACAACGGGATTGTCGGGCATGATAGGCGCCAGCCGCTTGTACGGCTCGCCCTGGGCCGGCCGCAGATCGTCTTGCCCCTTGTTGGGCCACAACGATGCCGCACGCTCGGCCTGAGCGGTGATCGAAAGCGACGGGTTGACACCGAGATTCGCTGAAACCGCCGCACCGTCCATCACGGCGAGCGTCGGATAGCCGTACACCCGCTGGTATGGGTCGATGACACCGGTCTGCGGGCTGTCACCGATCGCCGCGCCGCCGAGGAAGTGCGCGGTGAGCGGGATGTTGAACAGTTCACCCCAGGTTCCGCCTGCCACGCCGTCGATCTTCTCGGCGATGCGGCGAGTGACTTCGTTGCCGACCGGGATCCACGTCGGGTTCGGCTGGCCATGACCTTGCTTGCTGGTCATCCGGCGGAACCCGAGTTTGGTGCGCTCCGTGAAGGTCGTGATCGAGTTGTCCAGATGCTGCATCACCAACGCGATCACCGTGCGCTCACTCCACTGCCTGACGTTGAGCATCCGCAGTGTGCTTCGCGGGCTTTCGGCGGCGTTGCGGAAGAACTGCTTCCAGCGAGGCACATCGCTGCCCTCCGGCCCGTCGCCGTCGGTCATCAGCGTCTGCAAGAGGCCCATGGCATTTGAGCCCTTGCCGTAGCGCACCGGTTCGATATGTGTATCCGGCGTGGGGTGGATCGACGACGTGATCGCCACGCCGTGGGTGAGGTCCAGATCCGGCGAGACTTCGAAGCGTCCTGCGCCGACGATCGACTCCGAGTTGGTGCGGGTCAGCACGCCCAGTTTGTCGGACAGCTTCGGCAGCTTGCCCTTGTCGCGCATCTTGAACAGCAGCTTCTGGGTGCCCCACGTGCCGGCGGCCAGCACGACGTGTGAGGCGGTGTAGGTGCGCCGCTTGCGGGGCAGCAAGCCGGTCCTCGTGGTGCGCACCTTCCACAGTCCGTCGGGCCGCTGCTCGAAGCCAGTGACGGTGGTCATCGGAATGACTTCTGCCCCAGCCTTTTCCGCCAACCCGAGATAGTTCTTGACCAATGTGTTCTTGGCGCCGTAACGGCAGCCCGTCATGCAGGAGCCGCATTCTATGCAGCCGGTGCGCGTGGGACCCGCTCCCCCGAAATACGGGTCGGGCACCGTCTTGCCAGGGGCCTTGGTGCCGTCGGGACCGAAGAACACCCCGACGGGCGTTGGCACGAACGTGTCACCGACGCCGATCTCGTCGGCGACCTCTTTGACGATGCGGTCGGCATCAGTGAACGTCGGGTTCTTGACCACACCGAGCATCCGCTGCGCCTGGTCGTAATGGGGCATCAACTCGGCGCGCCAGTCGGTGATGTGCGACCACTGCCCGTCGGCGAAGAACGGCTCCGGCGGCACATACAAAGTGTTGGCGTAGTTGAGCGACCCGCCGCCGACGCCTGCGCCGGCGAGGATCATCACGTTGCGCAGCAGGTGGATCCGCTGAATGCCGTACATCCCGAGCTTCGGCGCCCACAAGAACTTGCGCAGATTCCACGAGGTCTTGGCGAAGTCTTCGTCATTGAATCGCCGGCCCGCCTCGAGCACCCCGACGCGATAGCCCTTCTCCGTGAGCCGCAGCGCGGTGACACTCCCCCCGAACCCCGAACCGATGATCAAGACGTCATAGTCAGGTTTCATCCGACCAGTATGAACTCACCGCTAGGCAACTTCTAGACAGGGGGGCCTAATTTGTAAAGCAGTTCTCACCGCGAACAGACCCAAAGGTCCCCGACACGCCGAGGAAAAGGTGCACTTCGCGTCTGCTCGCCGAGGAACTCAGCTGCCGACCGTCAGGCCGACTTTCTGGAATTCCTTCAGGTCGCAATAGCCGGCCTTGGCCATCGACCGGCGCAGGCCACCGACGAGGTTGAGAGAGCCGAACGGGTCATCGGACGGGCCCATGAGCACTTGGCGCAACGACGGCCGCTCACCGAGGGCGATCTGCAGCAATGCGCCGCGCGGCAGAGACGGGTGCGCCGCGGCGGCGGGCCAGAACCAGCCGTCGCCCAGGGCCTCGGCGGCGGTCGCCAGCGGCGTGCCGAGCACCACCGCGTCGGCTCCGCAGGCAATGGCTTTGGCCAGGTCGCCGGAGGTGTGCATGTCGCCGTCGGCCAGCACGTGCACGTAGCGTCCGCCCGTTTCGTCGAGGTATTCACGCCGGGCCGCTGCCGCGTCGGCGATCGCCGTGGCCATCGGCACGCTGATGCCAAGCACCTCGTCGCTGGTGGTGACGCCGGATGTGGAGCCGTAGCCGACGATCACGCCGGCCGCGCCGGTGCGCATCAAATGCAATGCGGTGCGGTGGTCGAGCACGCCGCCGGCCACCACCGGCACGTCGAGCTCGGAGATGAACGTCTTGAGGTTCAGCGGCTCGCCGTCCTGCGCGACGCGTTCGGCGGAGATGATGGTGCCCTGAATGACCAGCAAGTCGATGCCGGCCGCGACCAGCGACGGCGTCAGCGCCTGTGCATTCTGCGGGCTGACCCGCACCGCCGTGGTCACCCCCGCGTCGCGGATACGCGCCACCGCGGCACCGAGTAGGTCGGGGTCCAGCGGCGCGGAGTGCAGCTGCTGGAGCAGCCGGATCGCCGCGGCAGGTTCGGGCTCCTTCTCCGCGGCCTCGACGACTTGCGCGATTTTCTCCTCGACGTCGGCGTGGCGGCCGATCAGGCCTTCGCCGTTGAGCACCCCCAGCCCGCCGATGCGGCCCAGCTCGATCGCGAACTCCGGCGATACCAAGGCGTCGGTCGGATGCGACACGACGGGGATCTCGAACCGGTAGGCGTCGATCTGCCAGGCCGTCGACACGTCCTGGCTGGATCGGGTGCGCCGCGACGGCACGATGTTGATGTCGTCGAGTTCGTAAGTGCGACGGGCGGTTCTGCCCATGCCGATTTCAACCATGTCTCGCATGCAGAACCCCTAGCGGGTGTAGTAGTTCGGCGCCTCGACGGTCATCTGTATGTCGTGCGGATGGCTCTCCTTCAGACCCGCTGCGGTGATCTGAACGAACTGCGCCTGCTGCAGCTGCTCGATGGTGGCCGCGCCGGTGTAGCCCATGGCCGCGCGCAGCCCGCCGGTGAGCTGGTGGATGACGGTCGAGAGCGGACCGCGGAACGGCACGCGTCCCTCGATGCCCTCCGGCACCAACTTGTCCTCGCTCAATGCATCGTCTTGGAAATAGCGGTCTTTGGAGTAACTCTTGGCGCCTGACCGGCCCTGCATCGCACCCAGCGAACCCATGCCGCGGTAGCTCTTGAACTGCTTGCCGTTGACGAAGATCAGCTCACCGGGCGCCTCGGCGGTGCCTGCCAGCAGTGAACCCAGCATGGCCGTCGACGCCCCGGCGGCCAGGGCCTTGGCGATGTCCCCGGAGTACTGCAATCCGCCGTCGGCAATCACGGGCACGCCGTGCGGCGCGCAGGCCGCGACGGCCTCCAGGATCGCCGTGATCTGCGGCGCGCCGACGCCCGCGACCACGCGCGTCGTGCAGATCGAGCCGGGCCCGACACCGACCTTGACCGCGTCGGCGCCGGCCTGCACCAGCGCGGACGCCGCGGCCCGGGTGGCCACATTGCCACCGATCACCTCGACGCGGTCGCCCACCACGGTCTTGAGCCGGTGCACCATGTCCAGCACCAGTCGGTTGTGTGCGTGCGCGGTGTCCACGATCACCACGTCGACGCCCGCGTCCACCAGCGTCATCGCCCGCGTCCACGCGTCGTCGCCCACGCCGACGGCGGCGCCGACCAGCAGCCGACCGTCGCTGTCTTTGGTGGCTAGCGGGAACTGTTCGGTCTTGACGAAGTCCTTGACGGTGATGAGCCCGGTCAGCTTGCCGTGGCCGTCGACGATCGGCAGCTTTTCAATCTTGTGGCGGCGCAACAGGCCTAACGCCGCTTCGGCCGAAACACCCTCTTGCGCAGTGATAAGCGGTGCCTTGGTCATCACCTCGGAGACCGGCTTGCCCTGATCGACCTCAAAACGCATGTCGCGGTTGGTGATGATGCCGACGAGCGAGCCGGTGTCGTCGACGACGGGCAGCCCGGAAATCCGGAACCGCGCGCACATGGCGTCGACCTCGGCCAGGGTGTTGTCCGGCGAGCACGTCACCGGGTCGGTCACCATGCCCGCTTCGGAGCGCTTGACGGTCTCGACCTGGCCGGCCTGTTCAGCGACGGGAAGGTTGCGGTGCAGCACGCCCATCCCGCCGGCGCGCGCCATCGCGATGGCCATCCGCGACTCGGTCACGGTGTCCATCGCCGAGCTGACCAACGGCACCTTCAGCCGGATCTTGGAAGTGAGCTGGCTCGAGGTGTCGGCTGTGGCGGGCACCACATCGGAGGCGGCGGGCAGCAGCAACACGTCGTCGAAGGTGAGCCCGAGCATCGCGACCTTGGTCGGATCATCGCCGCCGGTGGGCACCGGAACGGCGATGGGGATGCTGCTTTCAGCGATCGACATGGGCGGGGCCTTCCATCGGCAGAGCTAGATACCTATCTTATCGGCATTGACCTCGCTGCTTTGGCTGCAGCACTGCGTTGCGGATACCCAGGTGGGGACCGGCTCGACGGCTGGCGCGATCCCCGTGCGGCTGCGTAATGTGGAGTCGTGCGAGATCACCTGCCACCAGGTTTGCCGCCCGATCCGTTCGCCGACGATCCGTGCGACCCATCGGCGGCGCTTGACGCCCTCGAGCCGGGCCAGCCGCTGGACCCGCAGGAGCGGACGGCGGTCGAGGCGGATCTCGCCGATCTGGCGGTATACGAGGCGCTGTTGGCGCACAAGGGGATTCGCGGCCTCGTGGTTTGCTGCGACGAATGCCAACAGGACCACTACCACGACTGGGACATGCTGCGCGCCAACCTGTTGCAGCTGCTGGTCGATGGCACGGTGCGGCCACACGAGCCGGCCTATGATCCGGAACCCGACGCGTACGTGACCTGGGATTACTGCCGGGGCTACGCGGACGCCTCACTCAACGAGGCGACGTCCGAGTCCGACGGATATCGCTGACGGCTTAGCCGTCATTCGCCCCGCGCGCCCGCTTTGGGCGGTGCGATAACCAACGTCGTCGTGGTGACCGGCACGGTCTCCGTCGCAGGCGCTTCGATGACGGGGCTCTGGGGTGCTGGCGTCTTCGGGGCCTCGACCGCTTGCGACTGCGACTTGGGTGCCTCCACAACTGCCGTCGGCGGGGCGACCACCTCGGGACTGCCACCTGCCACCGGACCCGGCGGTGCGGTCGTGGTCGTGGTGACCACATGCGTGGTGGTCGCGACCGTCGTTGTCGTGGTCACCGGCGGCGTCGTCGTGGTCACCGGCGGCGGCGTGGTCGTTGTCACCGGCGGCGGCGTGGTCGTCGTCACCGGCAGCGTCGTGGTGACGGGCGGCGGCTCGACGACCGACGTGCTGGGGCTCGTCGTGGTCGACGTGCTGGTGTCAGACGACGGCGACGTGCTCGTCGAGGTTTCCGACGAGGGAGACGAACTCGTCGCACTCGTCGACGTCGACGATCCCGGCTCGACGACCGCCGGCTCGGGCATCACCGGAGGCGGCACCCCCGGCGGCAGCGTCGCATTCGCATCCTTGGCGTCGACCTTGACGGTCAGCTGCTGCCACTTGTCCACCAAATCTTGTTTCTGCTCAACGTCATTGACCGTCGCGACGGTTGTGGTGAGGGTCTGCAGCTTGTCTTGCGCCGCGTCCCACTGGCCCGTGTCGATCAGCTGCTGCACCTCGGCCAGCTGCTGCGAGGCAAGAGCAACGGCGTCGGTACGGGTGGTCTGTTGCTCGCCGAACAGCGCGGTGCGCAAGCCGTACAGCGCATCGCCGGGCCCCGCACTGCCCACGACTGCGCCGAAGCCGCCGAGGCACAACACCGCTGCGGCAAGGGAACCCACCACGGCCATCGACGTGCGGGTGCGCTTGCGCGACTCGACGGCGCGCCGCAACGTGATCGCCGCGTCCCGAGGTGTCACCGGCGCCATCAACGGCGGATCGCGCAACTCGTCGCGCCACCCGGCGAACAGCTGCGCGAGCTCGGCCTCGCCGGGATCCGTTGAATACACCGGTTCCTTGTAGGCCAACGAGTCGAGGAACCGATCCGTGCGGTTGATCTCGTTGAGCGACGGATCGCCCCCGTTGGAAGTCCAGCGTCCGAAGTCAGGCATAGTCGTGCCCCGTCGCAATGATTTCGGCCTTCAGCCGCGCAAGTGCGCGATGCTGTGCGACCCGGACGGCGCCAGGCGTGCTGCCGACCGCTTCGGCGGTCTCTTCGGCGCTCATGCCGACGACGACGCGCAGGATCAGAATTTCTCGCTGCTTTTCCGGCAGGACCGCCAGCAGCTTGTTCATCCGCGCCGACGATTCGGAGTCGAGGGCCATTTGCTCGGGACCGGCCTCGACCGAAAACCGCTCCGGGACGACGTCCGTCGGGTCAGCGCGGTTCCTGCCGGCAGCGCGGTGCGCGTCAGCAACCTTGTGTGCAGCGATGCCGTACACGAAGGCCAGGAACGGTCGTCCCTGATCCTTGTAGCGCGGCAGCGCCGTGATGGCGGCCAAGCACACCTCCTGTGCGACATCATCTGCTGAAAGACCGCTTCGCTCGGTCGCCCCAACCCTTGCCCGGCAGTACCGAACAACGATGGGACGGATGGTCTCCAGCACCTCCCGGAGCGCGTCCCGGTTGCCCGCCACAGCCTCAGCAACGACAGCATCGAGACGTTCTCCCGAAATTGTCATCGTGGGCGATCTCTCCAGCGTTACGAACCGGACATATTCCGGTAGGGGTGGCTCAGCTAAACAATAACTTTCAGGATGGGGTGAACCGGCTCACCGCAGCGCCCACACGCCGCCCCGTGACCGTACTGTGTCGGCGGACTCGTCCCGGATCGCGACGACGTCACCGGCCGAGTGCGTGGCGCTGCCGATGTCGGTCAGCAGGCAGGCCAACGCCCAGCGCAACGGAATCATTCCGTGGCGTTCCGATGCCGACAGCGCGTCGTCGGCGACCTGTCTGGACCGGTCGACGTCGCCTGCGCTGCACAATGCGGCGGCCAGCACAACGTCGGATTTCACGGCGTGACGCACCGAGCCAAGGCTGGCGGCCAGGTCGACGGCTCGCCGGGCCTGCTCGACGGCCGTCTCCCCGTCGCCGCGCGCCATCGCCAACTCGGAAGACACCCACGCCAACCGCACCGGTAGGCGCGCAGGCGCGGATTCCGTCACGAGCTCCCGCGCGCGGTCGAGCGCCCGCGCCGACGCCGCGAACCGGCCCACTCCGAGCGCGTCTGCGGCCAGACCGACGAACGCGTCCGCCGACGCCTCGACGTCTGATCCGGCGCACGCCAACGCCCGCCCGTCCCAAGTGCGGGCGTGGCCGTGCCACCCGAGTTGACGAAGAAACGACGCACGAGTGCTGTGTGCCAGCGACACCACCGAACCGCCGCGCTGCAGCCGGAGCAGGCTGCCCAAGTCGGTGAGGGCGCTGCCGTAGCGGCCTTGGCCGCCGGCGACGACGGCGCGCAACCACAGTGCGTGCGGCGTCGTGGCCGGGGGAAGCGGCCAGCGTTGCGGATCGTCTCCGAACGCGGCATTGGACAGCACTGTGCTCATCGGCTCGCGACGCTATCAATTCGTCGCGCAAATACCGATACCGGCGGACCCGCAATTGCGACCCCGGCCAAAATCCGTTCTCGTTAACACTTTGTGGTGGCCGTGTTACTTCGATGTCAACGGCCTACTGAGCGCTGCAAAAGATGCGCGCGACACAGCTCGATGCGATCAGCGAAAACACAAGTCGTGATCGGTCGGCGCGCGTTTCGTTACCACCCATCTCTTTGCGCGGGAGGCGCAACGATGAACGTGATGTAAATTCTGGGCCTGCGGTTATGTGGTTGAGCACATGTGCGGGCTATTGACGGAATTTCTAGAGCCCCCCTACCTTGTGTGCACGAGTAGTCATCGGCGACATGTGCTCGGATCGGTTCCACGACTCACGCACTCGCGCGTGCGCGAAAAGAGTGTGTAGAGAGGGGTTTTCCAATGCCACAGCCGCAGCAACTACCCGGCCCCAACGCCGACATCTGGGACTGGCAGATGTCCGGTCTTTGCCGGGGCGTCGACTCGTCGATGTTTTTCCATCCCGACGGCGAGCGCGGCCGCGCTCGCGCCCAGCGTGAGTTGCGCGCCAAGGAGATGTGCCGTCGCTGCCCCGTCATCACCCAGTGCCGCACTCATGCGCTGGCCGTCGGCGAGCCCTACGGCATCTGGGGCGGCCTGAGTGAGTCCGAGCGCGAGCTCTTGCTCAAGCGAGGCATCCGCCGCACCGCCTGAGTCGCCAGCGTCGAAAAGGCCCCACCCCGACGATCACGGGATGGGGCCTTTTCCGGTTCACGCCAACTCGTAATTCTCGCGTGAGACGCGGAAGAAGTGCCCGGTGGCGGTGTCGGTGCAGGTCACACCGGACAACTCGCTGTCGCACGTCATGGCGCCGCGCGAGTAGCTCTGGCCATAGTCGAGCGTCTCCATGTCGGGCCCGTCGAACTTGCTGACCCCCTCGTAGCAACCGAGGTTCGCTGGCTTGGCCTGACTCACGTAGACCTCCAGACCTCCGAAGCTGAAGTCGCACGCCCTGCCGTACGGGCCGTGTGTCGATGCCGGTACCACCCAAGTGTGTTCCCGGACTTCGCAATTCGCGCCTGACCCATCGCCGTACATCGTGCAGGCGATGTTGCCCGACGGCGTTAGAAACTCGTAGGCGGTTGGGAAGTCGCCGCCTCCGCCGCAGGCGTTCGCGATGGCCGCAAGGGGCAACGCTGCGGCGGTCGCAATCGAAAACGCCGCGATCATCTTGATCTTCATGATTGGTCCTCTCCGGGGTCGGTCGGGCCGTGGTGGCCTGTAACCCAAAGAGTGGAGAAGGTGCCTTGGCGGGTTCTCAAGTGATACTTGGCGCCCGAGGGTGAACTGAAGGGGATGCCCGCCTAGCCGTCGAGCCGGGTCACGTGACCCGGCTCCAGGGTTGACAGTTCTGCGACTCGAAGGCCTTCACCGTCGGATTGATATTCGCGTACATCGGACCGATAGACATATTCGTCGCGACCACATGGTCCTTGTTCGCATCAGGCGTGCTGTACGTAAACCACACGCACATCGAGTCCTGTGTCGGCACATCGTTTATCCACACCCCGAAGGTCGACGCCGACCCGTCCGAGTGATAAAGGCCCAGCGCAATGTCGGGGCCGACCAGAAAGAAACCATTCCCCGGGATCGGATCCATCGGAGCTGCACCGGCCGGTGATGCGAACACGATCCCGGCCACAGCTGCTACAAGCCCGGCCGCTGCGTGACGCAGACGCGTTAGGGGCATACTTCCTCGTCCTCTAGCTGCCCGATTTCATTGGCAGCGTATGCCGTCGGCCGGGCGTGCACGCGAGATCCTCTGTGAACCGAGTAGTCGACTGCTTCGTGTTCGTGTAGTGCGGCTTGACGAAGCCACGCAGAGCTCGTGACCCGGCCCAGACCGTGGTGCACGAATTTCACGAAAAAGTGTCCCCACTGCGGCCGGTTGCTGTCCATACCTGTGGGCGCACCCATTCGGGTGCGACCAGATAGGAGAAAACACGATCATGAACACCACCCACGACACCAAGACAAAGCGGCTCATTGCGGCATTGGGGGTGGCAGCAGGCGCCGCGGTGGCACCCGGCCTGCTGTTCGCCGGTGCAGGAACCGCGCACGCGGATGACCCCTGTTACGGATCCTTGGAGGGCAGTTATTACTGTTCCCCCGCTGCCGGGATTAATACGCCAGCCCCTGAACCTGCGTATACGCCAGTGCAACCTGCGTTCGGTTACGGCGACCTGCCGCAGTGCTCAGGCGGCGCTCTCGCCGCCATCGGTGGGGTCCTCAGCGGGGAAGGCTGCTCTTAAGAATGACTAGCCAGGATGCCCTGCGGGTGAACCGCGGGACTTGAGCCCGAGGTAGACATGTGGCTCATCGCCTTCACGGTGAGTGCGGTTCTCGCCTCTGGCTCGATGACTGTTCTCACCTGGCACGCGTCAAAGCGCGACCCGGAGCATCGCATTGGGTTCCCGTGGACCTGGCGGCGACTCAATTTTGTTCCGTTCTGGGCCGTTTTCGCCGCGACCGTGGTGGTCGCCATCGGTGCGGTTCTCTTTGGCTTGTCGCTTCGCGCGTCGTCGCATTTCGCGGGTATCGAGCTCGTCTTCTGGGTGGCCGCGCTCCTTTTCCCGTCCGAGGTGGTGCGATACAAGCACAATCGCGAGGTTGACGACCGCGCAGACATGTCCTGAAGTTCCACTCGCGGCTCGCCGCCCCAAAACAGAAGCACCCCCGACCAAAAGCCGGGGGTGCTTCTTGTTTTCAACTTCTAGTGCGCGTGGCCGTGATGCCCGTGGCCGTGGCCGGCGTCGTCTTCCTCGGCCGGCTTCTCCACAACCGCGGTTTCGGTGGTGAGGATCATCCGGGCCACCGACGCCGCATTGAGCACCGCCGAGCGGGTCACCTTGACGGGATCGACGACGCCGTCGGCGGCCAGATCGCCGTACGACAGCGTGGCGGCGTTGAAGCCGTGCCCGTCAGGAAGCTCGGCGACCTTGTTCACCACGACCGACCCGTCCAGCCCGGCGTTGGTGGCGATCCAGTACAACGGTGCCGGCAGTGCGGACTCGAACACCCCGACACCCAGCGCCTCGTCGCCGGTCAGCTCGCCGCGCAGCTTGGCCAGCACCTTGCGAGCGCGGACCAGGGCAGAGCCACCGCCTGCGATGATGCCTTCCTCGACCGCCGCCTTGGCCGCCGCGACAGCGTCCTCGACGCTTTCCTTGCGCTCCTTGAGCGCCGTCTCGGTGGCTGCGCCGACCTTGATGACCGCGACGCCGCCCGACAGCTTGGCCAGCCGCTCCTCGAGCTTCTCGCGGTCCCAGTCGGAGTCGGTGTTCTCGATCTCGCCCTTCAGCTGAGCGGTGCGCGCGTCGATGGCCTCCTTGGTGCCGCCGCCGTCGACGATGACCGTGCTGTCCTTGTCGACGACGACGCGCCGGGCGGTGCCCAGCACATCGATGCCGACCTCGCGCAGCACCAAGCCCACGTCGGGGTTGACGACCTGACCGCCGGTGACGACGGCGAGGTCGTCGAGGAATGCCTTGCGGCGGTCGCCGAAGAACGGCGCCTTGACCGCGACGGCCTTGAGCGTCTTGCGGATCGCGTTGACCACCAACGTCGAAAGCGCCTCGCCCTCAACGTCTTCGGCGACGATCAGCAGCGGCTTACCCGCCTCGGCGACCTTCTCGAGCAGCGGCAGAAGGTCAGGCAACGAGCTGATCTTCTCGCGGTGCAGCAGCACCAGGGCGTCCTCGAGCACCGCTTCCTGCGCGTCGAAGTCGGTGATGAAGTACGCCGAGATGTAGCCCTTGTCGAAGCCGACACCCTCGGTGATCTCCAGCTCGGTGTTCAGCGTCGACGACTCCTCGACGGTGACGACGCCGTCGTGACCCACCTTGGTCATCGCCTCGCCGACCAGCTCGCCGATCTGTTCATCACGCGAGGAGACGGTGGCGACCTGTGCGATGCCCTTCTTGTCCTTGACCGGCGTGGCGGACGCAAGCAGCGCCTCCGACACGGCATCGGCGGCCTTGGAGATGCCCGAGCCCAGCGCGATCGGGTTGGCGCCGGCCGCGACGTTGCGCAGACCGGCCTTGACGAGCGCCTGCGCCAGCACGGTCGCGGTGGTGGTGCCGTCGCCTGCGACGTCGTTGGTCTTGGTGGCCACCGACTTCACCAGCTGGGCACCGAGGTTTTCGAACGGGTCTTCCAGGTCGATCTCGCGGGCGATGGTGACGCCGTCGTTGGTCACCGTCGGACCGCCGAATGCCTTGGCCAGCACGACGTGCCGACCGCGCGGTCCGAGCGTCACGCGTACCGCGTCGGCGAGCTTGTCGACGCCGGCTTCCATTGCGCGGCGCGCAGTTTCGTCGAACTCAATCAGCTTGCTCATAGTTGTCTTTCGCTCATACGCATGCCGCCCCGGACATCGCCCGCGGTTACGGGGATCTCCGGGGCGGAATACGTGTGCTTACTTGTTGACGACAGCCAGCACGTCGCGGGCCGACAGGATCAGGTACTCCTCGCCGTTGTACTTGATCTCGGTGCCGCCGTACTTGCTGTAGATGACGACATCGCCCTCCGACACGTCCAGCGGAATCCGCTTCTCGCCGTCCTCATCCCAGCGGCCGGGGCCGACTGCGACGACGGTGCCTTCTTGCGGCTTCTCCTTGGCGGTGTCGGGAATAACCAGACCGGACGCGGTCGTGGTCTCGGCCTCGTTGGCCTGTACGAGGATCTTGTCCTCGAGTGGCTTGATGTTCACGCTCGCCACGATGGAGCCCTCCACTTAGTTCGGGTGTCGATCCGGGGCGGATCCCCGGATGCGGGAGTTACAGGTTTCGGCATGCGTCCGTGCCCTCGCGCCGTCGTCGCGGGTGCCGGCACAGGAGCTGGGCGCCTGCCACCTAGCACTCTATACATGAGAGTGCTAGCACTCAAGGTCACCCCGTGACTAACGGTCGAAGTCGCTCGGATTGAACATCAGGTGAGCGGAGATGTCGCCGATCATCTCGACGTCGACCTGCCGTTCAGTGAAGTACCAGCCGGCATCATCGCAGCTGAAGGTGTCGAAGTAGCGGCCGACCACGATGGGCTGCAGCGGCACGGTCTCGGTGTTCTGCACGACGCAGAAGGTCGACCGGGCGGTGGCCGTCCGGTCGGTGACGTCGACGATCGGGTTGAGCACGAGGTGCCGGGTGCGCGGGGTATTGCCCGTCTCCGGGTAGCGGCGCGTGGTCATCGCGAACAGTTTGGCGATCGCCTCGGCGCCGGATGTCGACGGCGAACGGGTGCCTGCGAACGTGGCGCGGGCCAGCAGCTGCCCGACTCCGTCGAAATCCCCGGCGTCGATCAGCTCGGCGTAGCGGTACAGCAGCTCGGTGACGGCCAACCGGTCCTCGACGGTCATGAAACCTGTCCCTTCACGATTGGCAGGCCCGGGTCGCTCGCCGCATCCAGCGGTGACGGCGCAGCGCCCGCGGCGATCAGATGTGCGGCGAACGACGCGATCATCGCGCCATTGTCGGTGCACAGCCGCGGCCGCGGGATGCGCAGGGTCAGGCCGTTGGCCTGACAGCGTTCCTCGGCCAGTTCACGCAGCCGCGAATTCGCCGCCACCCCACCGGCGATCAGCAGCGTGTCGACGTTCAGGTCGGTGGCGGCGCGCACCGCCTTGCGCGTGAGCACGTCGGCGACGGCTTCCTGGAAGCCCGCCGCGACGTCGGCCTGCGGCGCGTCGGGATGGCTCTCTATGTATCTGGCGACGGCGGTCTTCAGCCCCGAGAAGCTGAACGCGTACGGGTCGTCGCGCGGCCCAGTCATGCCGCGCGGGAACACGATTGCATCGCGATCGCCCTCGCGGGCCAGGTCGTCGAGCACCTTGCCGCCGGGGTAGCCGAGGCCAAGCAGCCGCGCGACCTTGTCGTAGGCCTCGCCCGCGGCGTCGTCAACGGTGCTGCCGAGTTCGACGATCGGCTCGCCGAGCGAGCGCACATGCAACAGGTTGGTGTGCCCGCCCGACACCAGCAACCCCACGCTCTCGGGAAGCGGGCCATGGTCGTAGACATCGGCGGCCAGATGACCGCCCAGATGGTTGACGGCGTAGAACGGCACCTGCCACGCGGCCGAATAGGCTTTGGCCGCAGCCACTCCCACCAGCAATGCACCCGCAAGGCCCGGGCCGATGGTCGCGGCGACGATGTCGGGTTTGTCAATCTGCGCGGCCTCCAGCGCCCGTCGCATCGTCGGGCCCAACGCCTCGAGGTGTGCGCGCGACGCGATCTCGGGAACCACACCGCCGAAGCGGGCGTGCTCGTCGACGCTGGAGGCGACCTCGTCGGCCAGCAAGGTCACCGCGCCGTCGTCGTCGAGGCGCGCGATGCCGACACCGGTTTCATCGCAGGAGCTTTCGATGGCGAGGACGATCGTCATACCGGATCCCGTCTCATGGTGTAGGCGTCTGCGCCGCTGGCCCGGTAATACCTGCGGCGCAGTCCCATCCGGACAAAGCCCACGCTCTCGTACAGGTTGATGGCCGGCTCGTTGTCGGTGCGAACCTCGAGGAAAATGGTTCCGCCCTTGGCATATTCGAGCAGGCCCATGAGCAGCTGCCTGCCGATGCCCTGACCTTGGTAGGCGGGGTCGACTCCGATGGTGTGGATTTCGTATTCGAACGGACGGCGCCGGCCCAGCCGGGCAATGCCGCCGTACCCGATGAGTTTGTCGTCGTCGCGCGCCGCAACGTAGTGGTTGTGCTTGGCTTCCAGTTCGGCGATGAAAGCCCTTGCGGGCCAAGGATCGTCGCCGTCGAACAACTGCTTTTCCAGCTCCGCGCATCGTGCGGCATCGTCGCGCGTGAGGTGACCATAGACGACGGTCATCGGGCCACCACTTGCGGCTTGGCGTCTGGTCGCCGCAGATACAGGGGCACCAACGGAGCTGGCTCGGCTGTCCAGTCGGGCACGACCCGTACGAGACCGGCAGCCGTCGGATAGGCCGGCGGCCGCTGCAACACCTTCGTTGCGCCCGGCACATCCGCGGGTGAGTTCACGGCGGGCCCGTCGACGCGGACACCGTCGCGGTAACGCGCCCAATACACCTCGCGGCGACGCGCGTCCGTGACCACCAGTGCTTCTGCCGCCGTATCGATGCCTATCGCGTCGAGGCTGCAGACACCGTGCACGGGAATGCCGAGCGCGTGGCCGTAGGCGGCAGCGCTGGCCATGCCGACGCGCAGACCTGTGAAAGGGCCTGGGCCGCAACCGACCACGACCGCATCCAGGTCATCGGCGGATACACCAGCGTCGGCCAGGGCGGCCACCGCGTTGGGAGTGAGCTGTTCGGCGTGCGCCCTGGCGTCGACGGTGACGTGTTCGGCGAGCACATCGACCGCGTCGCCGTCACGTCGAACCACCCCCGCCGTGACCGCAGGGGTTGCGGTGTCGATGGCCAGGATCAGCATGGCCGGCTCCACTGCCACATGGCGGTGCGTACGTCGGTGTCGTGTCCGCGTTCGAGCCGGACGTCGAGGTGGCTTTCGGAGAGCCGTTCCGCCAGGCCTTCGCCCCACTCCACGACGACGACGGCGTCGTCGAGATCGGTGTCGAGGTCCAGCGAGTCGAGTTCGGCGAGCAGGTCGACAGAGCCGTGGTCAAGCAGCCGGTACAAGTCGACGTGGATCATCGCCGGAGCATCGGCGCGGCGGGCCCGGTGCACCCTCGCCAGCACGAAGGTCGGCGAGATCACCGGACCTTCGACATCCATCGCTTCGGCGATTCCCTTGGCCAACACCGTTTTTCCGGCACCGAGCGGCCCGGACAGCACGACGACGTCGCCGGCGCGCAAGTCTTTGCCCAGTCGCGCGCCAAGCGCAATGGTGTCCTGCGCGGTCGGCAATTCGGCAGTGCCGGAGTGATGTTCATCCATAGTTGCGTACTCGTTCGCGCACGCGGCGGGTCAGCGCAACCAGCTTGGACGGTGTAGCCCGCTCGACCAACCGCACCAACGCGTCGTCGATGACCTCAGGGGCTTCCAGCTGCACCAGATGCCCTGCGCCACCGACGATCACCAGCTCCGACTTCGGCAAGGCCGCGGCCATGTGCTGCGAGTACTCCATCGGGGTGAGCAGGTCGCGGTCACCGCACGCGATCAGGGTGGGAACCTTCGCCAGCGTGGGCAATGCCGCCGTCTCGTCGTGCACCTCGAGCGCGTGCAGGAATTCCACCAGCGTGGCGATCGGCGTGTCGTGCATCATCTTTTCGGAGAACGCCACGACGCTCGGGCTGATCTTCTCGTCGCCGTAGGACGCCGCCCGCAGGATCGGCCCGATCACCGACTTCGCGGCGCCGCGGGTGCGGTGCACGGTCTTGGGGGCATAGCGGACCGCGAAGCGAACGGCTTCCAGCGCCGGGTTCTTCAGGATCTCGCCGAGCGGAGACCGCGAAACTCCTTCAGCGGCAGAGGCGATGATCGCCGCGCCGACGATGCGGGTGGGATACCGGTGGGGGAATTGCCGCGCGTGCGACAGCACCGTCATTCCGCCCATCGAATGCCCGACCAACACCACCGGGCCGCGGGGTGCCATCACGGCGAGCACGGTTTCGAGGTCCTGGCCCAGCTGCGGGACGGTGTACGAGTCAGGCGAAGCCTCACCCGACTGCCCGTGACCGCGTTGGTCGTAGAACACCATCCGCACTTGCGGCCCCCACTGTTCGGCCAGCCGTGCCCGCTGAAAGTGGAAGGCGCCCATACGAAGACAGAAGCCGTGCGCGAAGACGACGGTGAGCCGCGCGTCCTCGGGTCCGACCTCACGCACAGCGAGGTCCACGCCGTCGGGCGTCGTCACCACGTAGCCGCGGTCGGCGTCGAGGAGATAGAAGTCCTCATCCGCATAGGGGTCGTCGTTGGTGACGCGCCTGCGCATGGACCGGGCTGCCGAGACACCGGCCGCCGTGCCGACAGCGGTCAGCCCGGCCGCCCCTGCCAGCCACCGCGCGTTGGACTTCCGGCTGCGCGGTTGCCTGATCTTGTTATCGCTCAACGACTTTGACCCGTCGCTGCCGTCCCACGATACGTTCTGCTGACCCGGCCGCGGGGGCTGGTGACGACTTCGTAGTTGATGGTGTCGAGCAATTCGGCCCAATCCTGCGCGGTGGATTCGCCCTGGGTGCCAGGCCCGAACAAGATGGCCTCGTCACCCTCGGCGACGTCTGCGTGCCCGGGGCCGAGGTCGACGACGAACTGGTCCATGCAGATCCGGCCCACGCTACGGCGCAGCCGCCCGTTGATCAGCACGTCGATGCGGCCGCTCAACGTGCGGAACACGCCGTCGGCGTATCCGATCGGCAACAAGGCCAGCGTGGTGTCGCGCTCGGCGATCCAGGTGTGGCCGTAGGACACACCGTCACCGGCGCGTACCGAACGAACAAGCACCACAGGGCATTTCAACGTCATCGCGGGCCGCAGCCCCATGTCACCACGCTCAGGGATGGGAGTCTGCCCGTAGACCGCGATCCCTGGACGAACCATGTCGAAGGCCAGGTCCGGCCGCGTCATCGCCGCCGGTGAGTTGGACAAATGCGCCACCTCGAACTGCACACCTTGATCGCGCGCGTGGGCGACCATGTCGGTCAGGCGTTGAGACTGCAGGTCGTTGAAGGGGTTGTCCGGGTCGTCGCCGTGCACGAGGTGCGACATGATGCCGCGCAGCCGGACCGCACCGTCGGCGTGCGCACGGCGCAGCAGGGCGAGCACCTGCGGATACTCGGCGACGCCGACCCCGTTGCGGTTGAGCCCGGTGTCGACCTTGACGGTGACGGTCGCGGTGCGGCCGGTCCGCTCGGCCGCGTCGAGCACGTCCGCGAGCTGACGCACCGAGGACACCGCCAGCTCGATGTCGTCGGTCAGGGCGGGCGCGAAGTCGGTACCAGGGGGGTGCAGCCACGCCAGCACGGGACTGCGGATGCCGTCGCGGCGCAGCGCGAGCGCCTCGTCGATGGTGGCCACGCCGAGTTCGGCCGCCCCGGCGGCCAGCGCGGCCCTGGCGACAGGTATCGCGCCGTGGCCGTAGCCGTCGGCCTTGACGACGGCCATCACCTGCGCGGATCCGGCAAGCTCACGCAGTAGCCGCACGTTGTGGGCGATGGCGTCGAGGTCCACCACCGCCTCGGCGGCCGCGGTGGGCGTCAGCGAAAGCTCGGTCGTTTGCATGGTCTTGTCGATTGTCCCAGAACCGGCCGAGACGGCGGTGGGCCGTCTAGTGGGCGAACGGCTGCAGCTGGTCGAAGTGGCCGCGCGGCTTGAGCTCGTCGAGGTGGCTGAGCGCCGTGATCGTGTCGTCGCGCAGGGCTCTCGCCAGGTCGGCGGAGAAGCCTTCGCGCACGACGATGCGCAGCACCGCGACGTCTGTGGCGTTGTCCGGCATCGTGTAGGCGGGCACCTGCCAGCCGTACGAACGCAGCGCGTGCGAGACATCGAACTCGGTGTAGCCGAAATCACCCGCCAACCGGTAACTCACCACGGGGATGGCCGAGCCGTCAGAGATCACCTCGAAATGCTCGCTTTCGCGCAGCTGATCACCGAGCCAACGCGCCGTCGTCGACAGACACCCCATCACCTGCGCATAACCTTCGCGGCCCAGGCGCAGGAAGTTGTAGTACTGGCCCACCACCTGGTTGCCCGGCCGGGAGAAGTTCAGCGTGAACGTCGGCATGTCGCCGCCGAGATAGTTGACCCGGAACACCAGATCGTCGGGCAGATGCTCCTTGCTGCGCCACACCACAAAGCCGATGCCCGGATACGTCAGGCCGTACTTGTGGCCGCTGACGTTGATCGATACCACCCTGGGCAGCCGGAAATCCCACACGAGGTCGGGGTGCAGGAACGGCACGACGAAGCCGCCGCTGGCCGCGTCGACGTGCACGGGAATGTCCAGTCCGCCGCCGGCGGCCAGTTTGTCCAGCGCGGCGCAGATCTCGCCGATCGGCTCGAGTTCACCGGTGAACGTCGTGCCGAGTATCGCTACGACGCCGATGGTGTCCTCGTCGATGTTGTCCAGCACCTGCTCGGGAGTGATGACGTAGCGGCCCTTCTCCATCGGCAGGTACCGCGGTTCGACGTCGAAGTAGCGGCAGAACTTCTCCCACACCACCTGCACATTCGAGCCCATCACCAGATTTGGCGTGCGGCCCTTCCAGTCTTTACCGACCTTGTCGCGCCAGCGCCACTTGAGCGCAAGCCCCGCGAGCATGACGGCTTCGCTCGAGCCGATCGTCGACACGCCAGTGGCGCTGGAGGGGTCGTCGTCGCGAAGGTCCTCGGCGTGGAACAGGTCGGCAACCATGCACACACAGCGCTGCTCGATCGCGGCGGTGGCCGGGTACTCGTCCTTGTCGATCATGTTCTTGTCGAACGTCTCGGCCATCAGGACCTCGGCCTGCGGATCCATCCACGTGGTGACGAACGTCGCCAGATTCAGCCGGCTGCTGCCGTCGAGCATCAATTCGTCATGGATGAACCGGTACGCCGCATCGGGATCCATCGCCTCGTCGGGCATGCGCAGCGACGGAACGGGCGCCATCGCCAGCCGGCCGGTGTAGGCCGGGTTGATGCTCGACGTGTGAGTGAGCTTGGGGGGCATGGAAAGGCCTTTCTATAGGGAGGCGATGGAAGCACGAACGTGAGCGAGGATGCGCGACGCTGACGTCGGCGCGGGCTTAGGCCCGGGATCGGCGGCCGAGAGGTTCGCGGCGCGCGCGTGCACGAAGGCGGCCGCCGCGGCGGCTTCACCGGCGGGCAGACCCGCGGCCAGTAGCGCGCCGATGATGCCGGACAGGACGTCTCCGGATCCGGCGGTGGCGGCCCAGGATTGGCCGGCGGGATTGAGGTATACGGGCCCGTCGGGTTCGGCGATGACGGTGATGTTGCCCTTGAGCAGCACGGTGACGCCGAGGTGGTCGGCGAGCTTGCGCGTGGCCGCGACACGATCGTCACCGTGCGGCGAGCCGGCGAGACGCTTGAACTCCCCCGCATGCGGCGTCAGCACGGTGGGCGCCTTGCGGTTCGCGACGAGGTCGGGGTGAGCGGCCAGGATCGTCAATGCATCGGCGTCGACGATGACCGGCAGGTCGGTCTCGAGCGCGAACCACAGCGCCGCCGCACCGGCCTCGTCGGTGCCGATGCCCGGACCGACCGCCCACGCCTGTACGCGGCCCGACGATTGCGGGCTCTGCGCGGCGATGACTTCGGGCCAATGCGAAAGCACTTGCTGCGCCGCGGTTCCCGCGTAGCGAACCATGCCGGACGTGGCGGCCACCGCCGCGCCGGTGCACAGGACGGCCGCTCCGGGATATGTCGCGGAACCGGCCAGAACGCCGGTGACGCCCTGGGTGTACTTGTCGTCTTTGGGCCCGGGCTTCGGCCAGCGCGCGGCGACGTCGCCGGCATCGAATCCGATCAGGTCGGTGTGTGGCAGGTCCAGGCCGATGTCGATCAGCTCGACTCGACCGCAATCCCCAAGGGCGTGAACGGGTTTGAGGCCGCCGAAGGTCACGGTCAGCGCGGCGTGTACGTGTGGGCCGTCGGCGGCGCCGGTCTGCACGTCGATGCCGCTGGGGATGTCGACGGCCACGACGGGGATCTGGGCGTCGTCGACCGCGGCGAACACCTCGGCCGCATTGGGCCGGAGTGGACCGGAGCCGGAGATGCCGACGACGCCGTCGATGACCAGATCGGTTGCCGCCGGGACGGTTTGCACGACCCTGCCGCCCGCGCGGATGAACGCGGCCAACGCTGCCTTGTGTGTGTGTTCGGGATTGAGCAGAACAGCTGCCGCAACCGCACCGCGGCGACGCAGGAAGGTGGCCGCCCACAGCGCGTCGCCACCGTTGTCGCCGGAGCCGACGACGGCGCAGACCTTGCGTCCTGCGATGCCACCGGTCAGGGTGTCGAGTTCGCGAGCGATCGCGGTGGCCAATCCGAACGCCGCCCGGCGCATCAGTCCGCCTTCGGGAAGGCTCGCGAGCAGCGGCGCTTCGGCTTCGCGGATCTCATCGGCGGTGTAGTAGTGCCGCATCGTTGTCAGGATTCCACGCCGACCTCGTTGACAGCGACGTTTCGGGTTTAGTCGTTTGGGCGCGCCGCCGGCTTGTCAGAGGCCGCCGCGCGCTGCTGCCACGGCCAGGCGCCCGTGACTTCGAGTTGAAGGGCGAAGCTGAGGAATGTTCGGATCAGCACGATGCCCCCCAGCACCGCGACGCTCTCGGCGGTCGGCGTGACGGCGACGGTGCGGATGATATCTGCGGCTACCAGGAATTCGAGACCGAGAAGTATCGCGCGGCCCAGACGCCGACGAAAGTACTCGTAGGCGCCTCCGTCGTCACCACGAATCCGGCCAACCGTCATGAAGACCGCGAGCAGCGCGCCGCCTGCGATGACGGCGACACCGATGGCGTCGATCACCGTGCCGATGCCCTCGATGATGTCGACCAGAGCCATGGGTGTCATCGTGTCACCGCGACGCTGAAGCCTATGCGCGACAGGCCGATTCGCAGGGCAAATGTTTCGGGTTCAGCGAGGCCGTTACGGACACATGAATGCGATGGGCGGGCACACCCGAGGCGCGATTGCCTCGGGCGGCGGGTTATCGCCATCCCAGATCGACGTGGGTTGACCGTTCATCGTCACATTTCCCCACCCGTAGTTTGCGGAATACCAGGTGTGGCAGACACTCCAATCCCAGTCGATCATGCTGTTCACCACGTACGGCATGTTCTTGGGATCTCCTGGGCACCAGCGGTGGGGTCCGTCGGCGTGGGCGGTACCCGCCCCCAGAGACAGGCTGCATGCCATGAAGCCGGCCGCTGCTACGCCGGCGATAAATGTTCTGTTCATCGTCCCTCCGGTCAGCGCGACGACCAGTGCGCCGCATTGGCTCATCACAAGCCGCCTGCACGGCTACCGATCCCAATAATGCGGCCAGTCGTCGGCACGATCTATGGGGTGAACTCCCCATTTTTACTGGCGCCCGCCTCTTCCCAGAATGCCGCCGCGCGTTCGGCGATCTGGTCCGGGTACGGCACTACTCGACGGTGACGGACTTGGCCAGGTTGCGCGGCTTGTCCACGTCATATCCGCGGGCCTGCGCGACACCGGCAGCGAACACCTGCAGCGGAATCGTCGACAGCAACGGCTGGAAAAGCGTTGACACCGCGGGTATTTCGATCAAGTGGTCGGCGTAGGGCCGCACGGTGTCGTCGCCTTCCTCGGCGATCACGATGGTGACCGCGCCGCGGGCTTGAATCTCACGAATGTTCGACAGCAGCTTGGCGTGCAGCGTCGGCGAGTTCTTCGGCGACGGCATGACCACGATCACCGGCACGTCGTCCTCGATCAGCGCGATCGGGCCGTGCTTGAGCTCACCGGCGGCGAATCCTTCGGCGTGCATGTACGCCAGTTCCTTGAGCTTCAACGCGCCTTCCAACGCAACCGGATATCCGACGTGGCGGCCGATGAACAGCACGGTCTGCGACTTCGCGAAGTGGTGGGCCAGCGCCGAAACCGGCTCGACCGTGTCGAGCACGCGCGCGACGAGGTCCGGCATCGCTTCCAGATCTCGGTATTCGCGCTCGACCTCGTCGGGGTACTTGGTGCCGCGTGCCTGCGCAAGGGCAAGCCCCACAAGGTAATTCGCGGCGATCTGAGCCAAGAACGTCTTGGTCGACGCGACGCCGATCTCCGGCCCGGCGCGGGTGTAGAGCACCGCGTCGCATTCCCGGGGAATCTGCGAACCGTTCGTGTTGCAGATGGCCAGCACCTTGGCCTTCTGCTCCTTGGCGTGCCGGACCGCCTCGAGCGTGTCGGCGGTCTCGCCGGACTGCGAGATGGCCACGACGAGCGTGTGGCGGTCCAACACCGCGTCGCGGTAGCGGAACTCACTCGCGAGCTCCACCTCGACGGGCAACCGCGTCCAGTGTTCGATCGCGTACTTGGCCAGTAGCCCAGAGTGATACGCCGTGCCGCAGGCCACCACGAACACCTTGTCGATCTCGCGCAGCTCCTGATCGGAGAGCCGCTGCTCGTCGAGCACGATTCGGCCGTCGACGAAATGACCGAGCAGGGTGTCGGAAACCGCGGCGGGCTGCTCGGCGATCTCCTTGAGCATGAAGTACTCGTAGCCGCCCTTTTCGGCGGCGGACAGATCCCAGTCGATGTGAAACTCTCGGAAATCGACGTCGGTATTGCCGAAAAAGTCGCTGATTCGATAGCCGTCGGCGGTGATCACCACCACCTGGTCCTGACCGAGTTCGATCGCGTCGCGGGTGTGCTCGATAAACGCCGCGACGTCGGAGCCGATGAACATCTCGCCGTCGCCGACGCCGACGACGAGCGGCGTGGAGCGGCGGGCCGCGACGATCGTGCCGGGTTCGTCGGCGTTGGCGAAGACGAGGGTGAAGTGGCCTTCCAGGCGGCGCAGCACCGCCAGCACGGACGCGGTGAAGTCACCGGCGGTGTCTCCGTGGTGGTACTCGCGCGCGACTAGGTGGACCGCGACCTCGGTGTCGGTGTCGCTGGCGAACTCCACCCCGACGACCTCGAGTTCATGCTTCAGGGCGGCGTAGTTCTCGATGATCCCGTTGTGGACGACCGCGATCTTGCCGGAGGGGTCGCGATGCGGGTGCGCGTTGCGGTCGGTGGGCCTGCCGTGAGTGGCCCAGCGCGTGTGGCCCAACCCGGTGCTGCCGGCCAAGCCGGCGGCGTCCGTCTCGGCAATCGCTGCCTCCAGGTTGGCCAGCCGACCCGCGCGACGGCGCACCGTCAGGCCACCTCGACCGTCGAGCAGCGCGACTCCGGACGAGTCGTAGCCGCGGTACTCCATGCGGCGAAGCGCGTCGACGACGATCTCGCAGGCAGGGCGCTGCCCGACGTAGCCGACGATTCCGCACATAGCCATTCAGGGTAGTGCAAGAGCCCGGTCACCCCTGCTGCGCTACGGTCTGATCGTGGCCGGCACGAAGAAGCTCTTCAACGCGTTGACCCGCCGCGGCCCGCACCGCGTTTTGCGCGGTGACCTGGCCTTCGCCGGATTGCCTGGCGTCGTGTACACCCCTGAATCCGGCATGAACCTAGCCGGGGTTGCTTTTGGTCACGATTGGCTTGCAGGAGCATTCCGGTATCACGGCACGCTCGAGCACCTGGCGTCGTGGGGGATCGTGGCGGCCGCGCCCGGCACGGAGACCAGCGTGGCGCCGTCGGTCCTCAATCTCGCGTTCGACTTGGGCACGACGCTCGACATCATCGCCGGCGTGCGTTTGGGGACGGGCAAGATCAGCGTGCACCCGACGAAGCTGGGCATCGTCGGGCACGGTTTCGGTGGATCGGCGGCGGTGTTCGCGGCCGCGGGCATGCCGGCCAAACCGAAGGCTGTCGTCGCGGCGTTTCCCACGGTGACCAGGCCACCGGCCGAACAACCGGCGGTGTCGCTGCAGGTTCCTGGCTTGATACTGGCCGATCCTGGCGATCCGATGTCGCTGCGGTCCAATGCCGTCGAATTGGCGCGGGTGTGGAAGACGGCGACCCTGCGCTCGGTGAACAAGGTGAAGGCCGGCGGATTGATCGAAGGACGGCGGCTGGCCCGGGTGGTGGGCCTTCCAGGCGCCGACCGCGGCACCCAAAAGATTGTCAGGGCGCTGATGACCGGTTATCTGCTGTACACGCTGACGGGCGATAAGGCATATCGGGATTTCGCCGATCCCGAGGTCGACCTGCCAAAGGCCCCCGTGATGGATCCCTTCGCCGACGATCCGGTCGACCTGGAAAACAAGGTCGTCGCTCTTTTGAAGCCCTGAGGACGGCCAACCAACCGGTTGGGTGTATACATCAACACTATGCGCACCGGCATCTTTCTCAACTACGCAGGCGGCTTCCTCGAAGCCGTCGACGAGGTCGTCGAGCTGGAAAAGCTCGGCGTCGACATCGCGCTGGTGGCCGAGGCGTATTCGTACGACGCGATCAGCCAGCTGGGCTTCCTGGCCGCGAGGACGTCGCGAATCGAGCTCGGCTCCGGCGTGGTGCCGATCTTCACGCGCACTCCCTCACTGCTGGCGATGACGGCGGCCGGGCTCGACTACGTGTCCGACGGCCGGTTCCGACTGGGCATCGGCACGTCGGGCCCACAGGTGATGGAGGGGTTTCACGGCGTCCCGTTCGACGCACCGCTGGGCCGTACGCGCGAGGTGGTCGAGATATGCCGGCAGGTGTGGCGGCGCGAGCGGGTGCAATACGACGGCAAGTACTACAAGATCCCGCTGCCGCCCGAGGCGGGCACCGGTCTGGGCAAGCCGCTGCAGCTTATCAATCACCCTGTCCGCGAACGTATTCCGATCACGATCGCGTCGCTCGGCCCGAAGAACGTCGAGCTGACCGCCGAGATCGCCGAGGGCTGGCAGCCGGTGTTCTTCTATCCGGAGAAGGCAGATGACGTGTGGGGTGAGTCGCTGAAGGCGGGATTCGCCAAGCGTGATCCGGCGCTGGGTCCGTTGGACGTCATGGTGAGCGCGAACTTGGCGATCGGCGACGACGTCGAAGACCGATTGGCTTGGGCGAAGCCACAATTGGCGCTCTACATCGGCGGCATGGGCGCGCGTGGCCGCAACTTCTATCACGACCTGGCCACCCGTTACGGGTTCGGCGAGGTCGCCAACCATATTCAGGATCTGTATCTGAGCGGCAAGAAGGCCGAAGCCATCGAGGCGGTTCCCGACGAGTTGGTGCGCCACACGTCGCTCGTCGGCCCGCGCGGGTTCGTCAAGGAGCGCCTGGCCGCCTATGCCGAAGCCGGCGTGACGACGCTGTTGGTGCATCCACTCTCCGGTGACCGCCGCGAATCTGTGCGGTATGTAGAGGAATTGCGCGACCTATTGCCATAGCGATTACAGCCGTTCGCCTGTGAACCGGTAGACTGTTCTGCAGCGGCAACGTCTGTTCTGCCTTTTGCCGCTTCTCGATCGTCATACCGAGCGCCGCGGATCATCCGCGCCGGGCAGGACGACCACTCTAACTTTCGGAGCTTTAACCCTTGTCTGTTCAAATCACCAGTGGGACAACCATGCCCACCTTTTCCGACCTCGGCCTGCCCCAGGCTGTGGTCGCCGTACTCAGTGCCAACGGCATCGAAAGCCCATTCCCGATTCAGGCGGCGACGCTGCCCGACTCGTTGAACGGGCGCGATGTCTTAGGCCGTGGCCGCACCGGATCGGGCAAGACATATGCGTTCTTGTTGCCGATGGTGACGAGACTCACAACCAGCCCGTCGAAGCGCGCCCCAGGCCGCCCTCGGGCCTTAATCCTCGCCCCCACCCGCGAACTCGTCGCTCAGATCGACGCGGCGCTTGCGCCCCTGGCCGCTGCGACGAACCTTCGCTCAGTCACCATCTTCGGTGGAGTCAGCCCCGGCCCACAGATTCAGAAGCTGCGTCAGGGTGTCGACATCGTCATTGCCTGCCCCGGCCGGCTGGAGGACCACGTGCGGTCCGGCCACGCCGACTTGTCGGGAATCGAGATCACCATCCTCGACGAGGCCGATCACATGGCGGATCTCGGATTCCTGCCGCCGGTCAAGCGGCTGATGGACAAGACCCCGCGCAGCGGTCAGCGAATGCTGTTCTCGGCCACGCTCGACGGCGGGGTCGACGTGCTGGTCAAGCGCTACCTGACCGAACCCGTTGTGCACAGCGTCGATTCGGCGCAATCGCCTGTGGCCGAAATCGACCACCACGTGCTGCACGTAGACAAGGCGGCCCGAATCAACGTGCTGGCCGACCTCGCCGCATCGCCCGGGCGGACGATCGTCTTCGCACGCACCAAACACGGCGCCAAGAACCTTGCCCGCCAGTTGAATTCGCGAGGCGTCGCCGCAGTCGAGTTGCACGGCAACCTCTCGCAGAACGCCCGTACCCGCAATCTTGCGGCCTTCTCCGACGGAACGGCCGTGGTTCTGGTGGCCACTGACATCGCCGCGCGCGGTATCCACGTGGACGACGTGAGCCTCGTCGTCCACGCGGACCCGCCCATCGAGCACAAGGCGTACCTGCACCGGTCTGGCCGCACGGCCCGTGCCGGGGCCGACGGCACGGTGGTGACGCTGATGATCGACGAGCAGGTCTCGGATGTGCGCCAGCTGACCCGCAAAGCCGGCGTGAAGCCGACGATCACCAGGTTCAGCGGCGGGTCACATCCCGTGCTGCACGAAATCGCGCCAGGCGAACGGAAATTCGGTGGACCCATCGCCGTCGCCCGACCGGAACCGCACCAGCCGCATCAGCGGCCTCGTCGGCGGCAGCGGCCTAGGTCAATAGCGTCCCGCCGTCGACCGTAAGCACGGTGCCGGTGCCCCACTCCTGCTCCATGCAGTACAGGTAGGCCCTGGCGACATCGGCTACCTCGCCGACATGTCCGAGCGGAAGTCGTTTGGCCGCTTGGTCGAACAACGTCTGCCGGTCCTTATCGCTGAACGAGTCCCACAACGGGGTACGGACGACGCCGGGCGCGACGGCGTTCACGCGGATGGGCGCGAGCTCGACGGCGAGGGCCTTTGTCAACGCATTCATCGCGCCGCAGATGCTGACGGGCATGGCCCCGAAGCCGGGCTGCTCGGCGGCCGTGCCACTGGTGAGTGTGATGGAGCCGCCGGCGGTGATGCGTGGGCCGAATTTGCGCACCGCGCTCAGCGCTCCCACTAACCGCGTCTGGTAATACCCGTTGACGATTTCCGGAGTGAGGTCGGCGAGCGGCGCCAGTGCCAGCGACTCACCCGCCGTGAAGACCAGGTGCTCGATGTCCCCGACATCGCCGGCCAGCCGGTCCAGTGATGACGGATCGGTGAGGTCGACAGTGGCGCCGCGGGCTTCTTCGGGCAGTTGGGCAAGGGCGCGCTCGACACTGGACTGCCGGCGGGACACGACGATCGGGATGGCGCCCCGTTCGGCCGCTGCGGACGCGACACCCAGGCCGATGCCGGAGGTGCCGCCGATGACGAGGACTCGTGCGTTCTTCAGGCTCATACATCCACTGTCGGTTCGAGCTGTGGCCGGCGTCCAAGACTCTTTTCGTCGCCAAGCGATACCCTCTTGGTATGGCCTCGGCCGACCTCGACATGCGCAAGCTCCGCTATTTCATCGCGGTGGCCGAGGAACTGAACTTCGGCCGCGCCGCCGAGCGGCTGCACATCGCACAGCCGGTGCTCTCGCGCCAGATTCGTTCGTTCGAAAACGAACTCGGCGTGCGGTTGTTCGAACGCGACTCGCGTGGAACCGAATTGACCATCGCGGGCAAGCAACTACTCGAGGACGGCCGTTTCCTGCTAGCCGAGTCGAAAACCTTGCAGCAGCGGCTTTCTCGTGCCGCCGATCCGACGGTGACGGTAACCGTCGGCGTCATGCCCGGCCTGTTGGCGACGGCCGCGGCGGCGGCGTTCGAAGCCGACGCTCCCTCGCGGCGTGCCGTCGTGGTGCAAGTCGGCTGGGCCGAACAAGTCGACGTGGTCCGTCGCGGCGAAGTCGACGTGGTGTACGCGCGCGAGCCGATCGATCACCACGGACTGGGCACCGCGCCGCTGCTGGAGGAGCCACGGGTCGCCGTCTTGTCCGCCGGTGATCCACTCGCCGAGAACGATTCCGTGCGGTTGGCCGATCTGGCATCCAAGCGCTTGTTGCAGGATCCGGCGACGGTGCCGGAGTGGTATGCGGTCGCGACCCCCGAGCATCGACGCGCAGGACAGACCGCGCACACCGTGGAAGAGAAACTCGAACACGTCGCTGCGCGTGAGGGATTCGTGATCCTGCCGCGCTCAACGACGGCCTACTACCGCAGGCCTGACGTGAGGGTGCTGCCGATCGAGGACGTCAGTCCGAGCCAGGTCACGCTGATCTGGGACGCCGCGACCGAGAACCCGGCCCGCGACGCATTCGTCAGCGCTGCGCTGGCGTGCCGCGATCAGACGATCTGACGCTACGCGGCGTGTAGGTCGGTGAGTTCGACGCCTATGCGGATCTCTACTTCGCTGACCGTGATGAGTGGAGCGCCGGGCAGTGGTGGTGCTGTCGAGCGATAACGCGCACCGGTCGGTGTGACGAATTCGGCTGTGTGCGTATCGTTCTCGTCGGATGTGCTCACGCGCCAGCCGGGTGTTTCTTTGGTGTAGTTGCACCGTTCGCACTCCCCCAACCCATTGACCGCACTGGTCGGACCACCGCGGTTACGCGGGGTGGCGTGATCGCGATGCCGAATCGGCGCATCACAATACGGGGTGCGACAGGTTCGGTCCCGCACGCCGATAAACGCCGCCAGACCTTTGGGGAACAACCGCGATCGTGACTCCATCGCCACCAACGCCCCACTCCTGGGGTGCCGATACAGCCGCCGCAACGTCGCCAACGACCGGTCATCAACGACCGCATCACGCACCAACCGTTGCGCCAGCGACGCCGGAATCGGCCCATACCCGTCGAGCACGGCAGGCGCGGTGTCTTGGCCCCACAGCGCCGCATCCGACATCACCACATTCAGCGCCACCGGCGCAGGCTCGTCAGCGGGCTTGCCGGTCACCCGTTCATAGGCGGTGTCGGCCATCACCTGCCCCCGCGAACGCTCATCAAAGGTGGTGTCGGCCGCCCGTTTCAGCGCCGCATACATCCCCACCCCCTTGGCCACCGGCAGCAGCACGGTCACATACGTCATGCAATCCGGCGCCGGACGAATGGTCACCGTGCGATCCGCCTCCGCCTTGCCCGCCCGGTCGACCACGGCCTGCACATCGAGGCGGCAGGCGATCTCTTTAGCCTTCGCGGTGATCCGGGCGTCGCCCTTGCCCTCGAGCGTGCCGACATCGCCGCACAGCTCGGCATCCAAGATCGCACGGTCCTCAACACTGAGGCACGCCGACTCCCGCACGATCAACGTCGCGCGCCACTCCGAGAGCGCCCCGCACTCCAGGGCGGCCAGCGTGTGCGGCATCTCATGCACCAGTGCTTTGGCCAACCCCAGATGCTGGCCGCCACGTTTCGGGGAATCCCGCCGCGCCAACGCCACCTCGCTCGCCAGACCCTTGCCTTGGTTGGCCGTGGGCACCCCGGCCGCGGCCTCCGCCGTCCGCCGCTTGTCGTCCAACGCCGCCGCCGCGCGCGCCTGACCCGCGGCCGCGGCCGACTTCACCCGCTCCAACCACGCAATACGCTCGATCAACGCGACCTCATCGGCATGCGCATCCACCGCCGCCAACACCGCTGCATCGAACATACATTCGATACTAGAAGAGTCCACTGACTCAAACTTTTTGGCAGGGTCGCTAGTTGTGGATAACTGCGGCCGCAGCTGAAAGGTTGTGGAGATGGTTCGGTCGCGACGGACGAAGATTCCGGCCGAGGAGAAGACTCGGCTGGTGTTGGCCGTGCTGGCCCATGAGATGACGTGTGCAGAGGCCGCGCGCCGGTGCGGGGTCACCACGGTTACCGTCACGAAGTGGAAGCACCAGTTCCTGGAGGCGGGAGCCCAGCGCCTAGAGGAAGTGCCGGGCGGTCCGCCCGGCAGACTCGGCACCCCTGAACAACGGCGGCTGCGGATGGAAAACGAGCAACTCAAACTCGCCTTGGCCGAAGCCACCGTGCAGCTACGGATCAGCCAGCGCGGCGCCGCGCTGGCTGATCAGATCCCTTCACCGACCTCGAAGCCCTAAGAGAAGCAGCGGGTCTGCCGGTTTCGAGGTTCTGCGTGTTGGCCGGCATCCCCGAACGCACGTACCGACGGCATCTGGTTCGATTACGCCACGGCGCACCACCCAAAGGACCATGGCCGGCGCCCAAGGTCGATCGCATCGAGGCGCTGGCCGCCAAATACGCCGAAACCTGGCCGGCCTGGGGACACCGCAAGATCGCCGCCCTGATGCGCGCTGACGGCCACGACGTTACCAACTCCTCGGTGGCCCGAGCGCTGCGGCGACGCGGACTGCTTCTGCCGCAAGGCTTTCGAGCCGACCGCAAATCGTGGGCAAAACTGCGGCGCAAAGTGTTCCGCGACCCGCCCACCGAACGCAACCGAGTCTGGCAGACCGACTTCTCCGAATTCGAAACCACCAACGGCGGCATCTGGCGCATCTGCGCAGTCATCGATTACGCCACCAAGTACTGCCTGGCGGTCACCGTCACTCCTACGGGCCGCGGCGCCGATGCGCTGCATTGTCTGCACCTGGCCGTCATCCACGCCGAAAACCTGCTCGATCTAGACGATCTACGCGCAGATCGTGGCGTCATGGACATCGTCGACGCCGAAGAAACAGTCATCGGCCAAGCCCCCGCACCGATTGCCGTGGTCTCCGACAACGGACCCTGCTTTCGCGGCAAAACCTTCCAAACCGCCTTCGACGGCCAGGACCCACTGCTACGCCACGTCCGCACCCGCGTGAAATCGCCACAAACCAACGGCGTCGTCGAACGCTTCTTCGGCACCCTCAAATACGAACACCTCTACCGCGGCTACATCGGCGACGGCGACGCCCTCGACATGGAAGTCCACCGATTCCGCATCATCTACAACACCATCCGACCCCACCAAGCCCTCAACGACCACACCCCCAAACAGGCTTACCTCAACGGCAAAAACCTGCCAACTTCTTGACTCAAGACAAGACAAAAGGGGTCCGACAAAAATCAGACCGTCTGGCGCGGAGCCCCCGCCAAGAGAATTGCACCTGTGCTCGCGGCCGCCCCTGCCGTTGTGAGCCCAAGCCAGCCTTTGGACACCGGCAAGTGTGTCCAAGCACCCGCGATGCCCGCGAGGTCGCCGCCGTCCGAAAGTACGCCGGCGAGGAGCCAGGGCCGCACGGGGCCACCGGATCGAATCGCGGCGAGAAGCCCGAGCCCGAGCCCGATTTCGCGGCCGCCCATGCCGCGAAGAAAGGCCTGCGCGTCTGGCAGCTCGCCTCCTGGCCCGGCCAATGTTCGACCCGACAGCGCCGGCGCTGCCAGAGCAGCGACACCGAACAGCAATCGACCGATCGCATACATCCTCAACGGCTTCATGACGACCTCCCCGCTATCCATGCACAAGCCTCATCGAGCGTAGCGGCGCGATCGAATCGATCGGCCGTCCACGTGGCGGAGCGGACGGTGCCGCGTGCGCCGTACCGCCGCATGATCTCGACGTGATGAGGCAGCGTGACGAAGCGCTCGAGGTCGTCCTCGCTGGCCCATACCGATATCGATCCGCCACGTCCGGCGGCCGGCAGCATCCACAGCCACATGCCGACGGCGCCCGTCATGGCATACCAGCCCATTCGCATGCGCAACCCTTTGACCGCCACACCGGGAAGGTCGCGCCGGTGATGTGCCGAGAATTCAGTCACGCTGACCACCACCGGGCTGTCTCGTGGGTCGACGGGGCCAGGCATCCACGACGTCATAAGCGGTGCGGACGTCGTGGAGGTTGCGATGTTGAGCAAGGACATGCCACCAGGATGGACGCATAATTGGTGTGTGTCAGGGTCCAATCTTGATTCATTTGAACAGACCATTCCTGATGATGCTGGGTTCCCGACGGACCTTCTGGTAGCGCTCGATCGATCCGACCGACGCGCGCTAACCGCGCAACTACAGCAACAGCTGCGCTCGGCGATCCAGCACGGACGCCTCGCGTCGGGCACGCTGCTTCCGCCGTCGCGGACGTTGGCGCGGGATCTCGGCGTGGCCCGCAGCGTGGTGGTGGCCGCCTACGAGAACCTCGCCGCGGACGGCTACCTGAGCGGGCGCCAGGGATCAGGGACCCGCGTCATGCCGATCGCACGGCCGACGTCGGCCCCGCAATCACAGCGCCGCGACCCGGGCGTAGATATCCGCCTCGTCGGCGGATTGCCGGACCCTGCGCTGTTTCCGCGAGCCGAATGGCTGCGCCACTATCGATTCGCGCTCAACCACGTGCCGAATCAATCTCTGGGTTACCCGGGACCCCTTGGGGCACAACAGTTGCGCGACGCCCTCGCCAATTATGTCGCCCGCGTGCGTGGCGTTTCGACGACGCCCGACGAGTTACTGATCACGTCGGGATTGACACAGGCGGTGGTCATGGTCGCGAGGGCGTTGCGATCGCGGGGTGTCGACGCAATCGCGGTCGAGGATCCATGTTGGGGGTTTCACCGCGAGGCCATCACCAATGCCGGCTTGCGCGTCGTACCGATCCCCGTCGACCAGGACGGCCTTGACGTGTCGAAGCTGTTGGCGCACAACGTCGGCGCTGTGCTGGTCGCACCCGCGCACTCGTATCCGACGGGTACGGTTCTGAGCTCGTCGCGGCGTGCGGCGCTCGTCCAATGGGCGCACGAGAACGACGCGCTGATCATCGAAGACGACTACGACGCCGAGTTCCGCTACGACCGCGCTCCCATCGGCGCTCTGCAGGGGCGGGCGCCGGAACGGGTGGCGTATGCCGGATGTGCGAGCAAAACCCTCACGCCCGCACTGCGACTCGGCTGGGTGGCGGTGCCGAGTTGGCTTGTCGGAGACGCGGTTCGCCAGAAACTGTTGGACGACATGGGAAACACCGTGCTCGAACAACTGGCCCTTGCGCGATTCATCGAAACGGGCGGATTGGCACGGCATCTCCGCCGCGTGCGACCGGTCTACCGTCGGCGACGCGACGCTGCCCTGGCGTCGATTGCCGCGTCACTGCCCGATGCGGTACCCACCGGGGTGGCAGCCGGCCTCCATGTGTACCTGCAGCTGCCGAGCGGGTGCGACGAATCAGGTCTCATCGGAGCCGCCCATGATCGAGGCCTACTAGTCGAGGGAGGGCGCTGGCATTGGTCGGTGCCGTCGGCCGCGCCGCCGGCTCTGGTGATCGGATACGGCGCGATCGCGGAAAGCGCCGTCCGCAAGGGTTTGGCGATTCTCGGATCGATCTACCGGTCCTGACAATTCACTACTCCCCGACCTGCGGCAGTTCGTCGGCCGCAATCTCACACGGTGTCTGATCGGCCACCGGGTCGGGTGCCGGCTCTGGTGCTGCGACGGCATCAGGCGGCGGAGGTATCGGCGTGGGTGCCGGTTCGACGGACGACGGCTCTTCGACGGGCGGTGGCGGTTCAGCAGCCGGACAGGCGTCGACGGCTGGATCGACGACGGGCTCCTCGGCGGCGGTTTCGTCGTCGGCGTTCTTCTCATCCGTGCCGTCGACCGGCTCGTCATCCTTCTTGTTGTCATCTAGCTGTGGGGCGTCGAGACCCGGGTCGTCGAGTCCGGCAGGATTGGCGAGCGTGTCGTCGGCGTTTCCCAGCAGACTGCCGAATACATCGCCGAGCTGCTGACCGAGACCCGATAGGCCACTGCCGATGTCGGGCAATCCGCCGAGCGACGGCATCGACGGCATCGTCGGCAGTGCGGCCATCGCCGGCGTCGTCCCGGCAGGATCGGCCGGAGGCGGTGTTGGTGCAGGCATCGGGTCAACGGCAGCCGGCATCGCAGGCATCGCAGGCATCGCAGGTGCAGCGACCGGCGCAGACCATGGCGGGGCGCTCCATGAAGGCGCGCCCGCAGCTGGAATTTGAGCCGCCGCGGGCGTAGTAGTCGCTATGTCGTCGTCACGAAGCGGCGGCGTCCAGGACGGGCCGAGATCGCCCGGCACGCCGAACATCGCATCCCGCACGGTGGTCAGTTCAGTGGTCGCGGCGTCGTATGAGTCCATCACGGCGGCAGTCGCCGATCGCATTGCGGTCAGCCAATCGGCACGAATGTCGTTGTCCACGAATGGCTTTACTTGCTGGTCGATCAGCTCGCTGGCCGTCGCGCGGTCCCCCGCGCCACTGGCGACGGTCTGCGCGGCGGCCAACCACTCGGCCTGTGCACGCTGACCGACGGCCATGGTCGTCGCGACCTTGCCGTCGACAACACCCCACAGGTTGTCCCGCAGTTCCGCCAGAGCGTCGGCAGCCGTACGTACCGCAGTCGCCGCGACGGCCGAAGAGTCCTGGTGGTCGCGAAGAAACGAGCGTGACGCGTCTGCGCCGTGACCCTGCCATGCCGCCGACACCGCCGCGAGCTGATCATCTTGACGCGCAAGCGCATCCGACACTGCCGACACCGCCGCGTCGAGCGCCGCACAGTCGTTGTCGAGCGCCCGCAAGTCCAGCCCATCCTCGCTGCCGTACCAGTCGCGGACCTGTGCGGCGTGCAGCGTCAGGTCCGGGTTTTGGTAGCCGAGCAGATGACAGGCCCACACGTAGTTCTGGATGTCGTCGACGGCAGGTCTGCCTTCGGCCAATCGTGAAGCCGCATCGAACTTTTCGGCCATTGCTACCCCACTCGCTGGGCGGCGCGGGCGTCGGCTTCTGCGTACCGGTCAGCAGACGCGCGCAATGCGGCCGCGATCTCCCGGCTGGCACGCGACCACTGCCGCAGTTGATCCACGATTCGGTCGGCGGCCGCGCGCAGGGCGTCACCACGAGCGACGTGCATGCGTCCCGCACCCGAGCCGTCGAACTCCAAGTTCAGATGGGCGCGTACGACGCCGTCGATGATGTCGGCGCAAGCCTCGTACTGGTGCGCCACGCCGAGCAGCGCCGCAACGTCGACGTGCGCGGCGGCAGGTTGTCCCATGTACAGCTAGGACGCCGGCGATGCACCGCCGGTTCCAACGGGTTTTGGGCGGCTCGGCCGCCGCGGATTTCAGCGCTCGGCGCTGACCGATTCCGCGACCTTCACGGCCAATTGCCGCGCGGTGTCCTCGTCGGCAGCCTCAACCATGACGCGTACGACTTGCTCGGTTCCCGACGGCCGCAACAGGATTCGACCGGTGTCGCCGAGTTCGGCCTCGGCCTCGGCGACTGCGGAGCGCACCGACGGCGCATCGGCAACGGTCGCCTTGTCGGCGACCTCGACGTTGATCAGAACCTGGGGCAGCGTCTGCATCGGCTCGGCCAAGGCCGCCAGCGACGCCCGCGTCTGCGCCATCCGCGACATCAGCCGAAGCCCTGTCACGATGCCATCGCCGGTGGTGCCCAGCGCCGGCATCACGAGGTGACCGGACTGCTCACCGCCAAGCGAGTACTCGCCTGCCCGCAGCTCTTCGAGCACGTAGCGATCGCCGACGCTGGTCGTGCGTACCTCGATGCCCGCAGAGCGCATCGCCAGGTGCAGGCCGAGATTGCTCATCACCGTCGTCACCAAGGTGTTGGAGGCCAGCTCGCCGGCCTCGCTCATGGCGAGCGCGAGCACCACCATGATGGCGTCGCCGTCGATGACGCGGCCGCTGGCGTCGACGGCCAGGCACCGGTCGGCGTCGCCGTCATGGGCCAACCCGAGGTCCGCGCGGTAGGACACCACCGCGGACTGCAGGGCTTCCATGTGCGTGGACCCGCAGCGGTCGTTGATGTTCAAGCCATTGGGATCGGCGTTGATCGGGATGACGTTCGCGCCGGCGGCGCGGTACGCCCGCGGGGCGGCGGTGGACGCTGCGCCGTGCGCACAGTCAACGACGACCGTCAGCCCGTCGAGCCGCGTGGTGACAGCCTTGCCGGCGTGGCGCAGATAGCGGTCGAGGGCATCTTCGGCATCGATCACGCGGCCGATGCCTGCGCCGGTGGGCCGTGCGCCGGGTCCTTGGTTGACGAGGTCTTCGATGCGGTCCTCGGTGGCGTCGTCGAGCTTGTGCCCGCCGGGGCCGAAGATCTTGATGCCGTTGTCGGGCATCGGGTTGTGCGACGCCGAGATCATCACGCCGAAGTCGGCGTCATAGGCACTCGTCAGGTAGGCCACCGCCGGCGTCGGCAAGATGCCTACCCGCAGGGCGTCGACACCCTCACTGGTCACGCCGGCGATCACCGCGGCCTCGAGCATCTCGCCGCTGGCGCGCGGATCGCGGCCGATGACGGCAACGCGTCGAGGAGTGCGGCCGGTGCTGCCCAGCCGTCGAGCCGCCGCCGAGCCCAACGCCAGCGCCAGCTCAGCGGTCAGATCCTGGTTGGCGACTCCGCGCACCCCGTCGGTGCCGAACAGGCGAGCCATGCCGACAAACCTCTCATAGATGGCGGCCAGAGGGCCAACCGGCGACGTCAGCACCCGTGCCGCTGCTCAATCGGTACCCAAACGAGACCTGATGGACAGCTCACCGCCCGCACCCAAGCGGGCACGGGCGGTGAGGTCGGGGACGGTGACTACCTACATTCCCTCAGCTCATCCAAGCAATCCGAGGAGCTGGTTCAGCAGGTTCAGGAACTGCAGCAGGTCGCTGATGGTTCCGTTCGGGTCCAGGAGACCGGCGACCGCACACAGCAGGTTGCCGAGCAGGTTGCCCTGGCCCGGCACGGCCGTGATGTTCAAGTGCACGGTGTCCAGGTGGACCTCAAGGCCAAGCAGATTCAGGTCCAGCGGCCCCAGCACCAGGTCGAGAATCTCGCAGCTTGCCGAGCTCTGCGCCGTGTTCACGGGCATCGCTGTCTCGATCGGTGCGACATTCTCGGCGGCTGCCCCCTGGCCGGGGTGGATGAGCTTGCCGCTGAGGTTGCCGACCGCCTCGACGGGTGAGACTGACGTGTTGTTACCAGTTGCCTCGCGGAAATTGGTGACCGTGAACTGACCGTTGAATTTCGATCCGTCTTGAGCCGTTCCCCGCACCTGGACGGTCTTCTTTCCCTGTACGGCGGGTGGCTCGGCGTTTGCGGCGCCGATGCCCGAGATAAGCGCGGCCGTCCCCAGGCTCACCACAAGACTCACCACGAGGGTGAGAAGTCTGGTGATAACCGACGACCTCTTGATATTCGACATTGATTACTCCTGTTTTGTCAGGAAGCAGTGATCCGGCCCCCCGACCAGCTCCTGACGTCGCACCGGAGGCGGGAGTGGCCCGCCCTGCGCGAAAGGCACCCCTGCTTCCGCAGGGTCTCTTCCTCGATCAAGGGGGGGTTCAAACCAAAAATTGCCCAAAAAATCGGCGCTACCGTAAATAGAGACTACGAGCTAATTAGCTGGCACGTTAATAATTTGCTATCGAACCTGCAGTTCAGGCCGCTACCTTTATATCGCGTGTCGGCGGCGAAAGGTTTCCTCGCCATCCGAAAAAATATCTGGCCGTGAAGACGCCTCACCGCCCGCACCCAATCGGATACGGGCGGTGAGGTCTGTCGGAGAGAGTTACCGCGCAGCGGTGGTGGTGGGTGCTGCACTTGTCGAACTCGACGGCGTGGTCGCGGTGGTCGAGCTTTGCGTCTGACCCGGTGCGTTCTCCGAATTGCCCGGGCCGTTCTGAGCGAACGCGAACGTCAGGCCGCCTTCGACACCCGCACACGTGCCAGGCACCGGCGTCCCGTTGGCGTCGAGAGCCTGCAGCGCCTGCGCAGTGATGTCGGCAGTCGGGCAGGCGGAGCTCGCCAGCGTCTCGGCGCTTGCCAGCGACACGTCTTGCAGGGTGCCGATCTGCTGACCGTCTGCTGTCACGGTGACGTTGATCTTGCCGTCGCCAACAACCGACTGGGCCGGCGGAGCCGCGTGCGCAAGGCCCAGACCCGCCGCGGCAAGCAGCGATCCGCCCAGTACAGCACCTGCGGCCGCGTTCTTGACGATGGTCCTCATCCATTACTCCTTTTCAGTCTCGAAAGCAGCGGTCCGATCCCCCAACGGGCCTGGCTGATCGACCCGTATCGGCGGCAGATTCGGTCTGCCGAACGCCAGCGGCGCCCGCGCTTCCGCCGTGTGGGCTTCCACAAACGCGGGTGAACTCAAACCGATATTGAAGAAATCCCAGGCAGATAAACGAAACCGCCGGCGTGTCGCACACACCCGGCGGTTGTCGTCGATCGATCAGCGCTTGCTGTACTGAGGCGCCTTGCGGGCCTTCTTGAGGCCGTACTTCTTGCGCTCGATGGCCCGCGGGTCGCGGGTCAGGAAGCCGGCCTTCTTCAGCGCCGGCCGGTCCTCCGGCTGCACCAGGATCAGCGCCCGGGCGATGGCCAGACGCAGAGCGCCGGCCTGGCCGGACGGACCTCCGCCGTCGAGGTGGGCGTAGATGTCGAAGCTCTCCAGCCGATCGACGGTCACCAACGGCGCCTTGATGAGCTGCTGGTGCACTTTGTTCGGGAAGTAGGCCTCGAGGGTGCGGCCGTCGAGGTGGAACTTGCCGGTGCCAGGCACCAGGCGCACGCGAACCACGGCCTCCTTGCGGCGGCCGACGGTCTGGATGGGACGGTCGAGGACGACCGGCTCACGCGGCGTGGCTTCGGCCTCGGTCGCGGCGACGGTTTCGGTGGTTTCGGTAGTTTCGGTGGTTTCCACGGTTTCGGTCACTGGGCCACCTGCTTGATTTCGTAGGGAACCGGCTTCTGGGCGGCATGCGGATGCTCGGGCCCGACGTAGACCTTCAACTTCTTCTGGATCTGATGGCCGAGTTTGGTGTGGGGGATCATGCCGAGGATCGCCTTCTCGACGACCCGGTCGGCGTGCTTGTCCATCTCGTCACCGAGCGAACGCGCCCGCAGACCGCCGGGATAACCCGAGTGGCGGTAAGCGAACTTGTTCTGGAGCTTGTCGCCACTGATGGCGACCTTGTCTGCATTGATGACGATGACGAAGTCGCCACCGTCGACATTGGGCGTGAATGTCGGCTTGTGCTTGCCGCGCAGCAGGTTTGCAGCCGCGACGGCGAGCCGGCCGAGCACCACGTCGGTGGCGTCGATGACGTACCACGAACGCGTGGTGTCACCCGCCTTCGGCGTGTATGTGGGCACAGCGCTTACCTTCTCTTCTCGGGTTGGATCCCGGTTTCCCGGGTGCCGGTCAGGCGTTTACGGCTGGGTGGTTCTCGGCGACCGACGTTGACCCGAGCCCCGTGCATACCGCACGCCAACGACGCAGCTTACCTGCGTGCGTCGTCGCAGGTCAAAATGCGTTATCCGGTCACTAGGTTGAGGACGAAGTTCGCGTCGGTCTGGTTGGGCACCTCCGGGGGCACCTGGATGGTGCCAGTGCCGCCTGCGTTCTGGTACATCCCGGTGCCACCGACGATGGACAGCGGAACCGCGTCGCCGCGGACGAACAGCGCGGCGGTGTCGGCCACGCCCTGCACGACGATCTGCCCGTCGGCGAGGTTGAACACACCGTTGCAGGCCTGCTGGCCTGCCTTGTTGTTGCCGGAAAGTGTCGTGCAGCTGCCACCGGTCGTTCCCAGCAATACGCCACCGGGACGGTCGAACACATCGCCGGCGAAGATGAATTGGTCACCGGGCCCCGGTCCTGAGCCGCCCAGGTCCACCTGGTGTTGCACCGTGTCACGCTCGAAGAACACGAGCGTGGTGTCGGCCATTGCAACAGGAGCCATCACCGACGGCACGACGGTAGCCAATGCACCAAGCGCCGCCCATTTCGCGTACTTATTCACGCCTCCCCCATCCCCCTGGATTAGCTGAACGTACGCCTGACTCGTCGCCAATAAGGCCGAAACAGACACAAAATCCCCCGCCGGTGACGGGGGATTTTGTGGTTTCGACGGACTAGCGGTAGTCGATGACGACTCGACCGTCGATCTGACCGCGTTCCATCCGGCCGAACACCTCGTTGATGTCGTCCAGGCTCGCGCTCTCCACCGTGGGGTGGATCAAACCGCGGGCGTAGAAGTCCAGCGCCTCGGCCATGTCCTGGCGGGTGCCGACGATCGAACCGCGAATCGTCAGGCCCTTGAGGACGATGTCGAAGATCGGCGCCGGGAAGTCGCCGGGCGGCAGACCGTTGAACACGATCGTCCCGCCGCGCCGGGCCAACCCGATCGCCTGGCCGAACGCCTGCGGATGCACCGCCGTGACGAGCACACCGTGCACACCGCCGGTGGCCTTCTGGACTTCCTCGACGACGTCGGAGGTGCGGGCGTTGACCGCGACCTCCGCGCCGAGGCGCGTGGCCAGTGCGAGCTTGGAGTCGTCGATGTCGATGGCGACGACCCGCAGCCCCATCGCGCGGGCGTACTGCACGGCGATGTGGCCGAGCCCGCCGATGCCCGAGATCGCGACCCACTGGCCAGGCCTGGTGTCGGTCACCTTCAGGCCCTTGTACACGGTGACGCCTGCGCACAGGACAGGCGCGACCTCCAGCGGGTCGGCTCCCTCGGGGATGCGCGCCGCGTAGGCGGCGTTGACGAGCATGTAGCTGCCGAAGCTGCCGTTGACGCTGTAGCCGCCGTTCTTCTGGCTCTCGCACAGCGTTTCCCAACCGGTGCGGCAGTATTCGCACGTTCCGCACGCCGACCACAGCCACGCGTTGCCGACCTTGTCTCCGACCTTGAGGTCGTCGACGCCCTCGCCGAGCGCGACGACGGTGCCGTAGCCCTCATGTCCAGGGATGAACGGAGGCTGCGGCTTGACGGGCCAATCCCCGTGTGCGGCATGCAGATCCGTGTGGCAGACGCCGGACGTCTCCAGCTTGACGAGTGCCTCGCCGTAGCCCGGCGTAGGCAGGTCGAGTTCTTCGACTTGGAGCGGGGCGCCGAATTCGGTGACGACGGCTGCACGCATGGTGTCGGTGGAGTTGGACGCGGACGGGGCGCCAAGGGTTTGGGTCATTTCATCATTCCAATCGTGAAAGTGTTTTGTTTGAAGGGTCTTTGGTCCTGGCTCAGGGGTACTTGCTTCTCCCCCTGCGCTTCGCGCGGGAGGTACCCCCACGCGCAAGCGCTCGTCAGAAGAACCCTTGGGCCTTGTTGCTGTACGACACGAGCAGGTTCTTCGTCTGCTGGTAGTGGTCGAGCATCATCTTGTGGGTCTCACGTCCGATGCCCGATTGCTTGTAGCCGCCGAACGCCGCATGCGCGGGATACGCGTGATAGCAGTTCGTCCACACTCGGCCGGCCTTGATGTCACGTCCAGCGCGGTAGGCCACATTGCCGTCGCGGCTCCACACGCCGGCGCCGAGGCCGTAGAGCGTGTCGTTGGCGATCCTGATCGCATCGTCGTAATCGGAGAACGACGTGACCGCAACAACGGGCCCGAAGATCTCCTCTTGGAAGATCCGCATCTTGTTGTTTCCGGTGAAAACCGTTGGGGTGACGTAATAGCCGCCGGAGAGATCGCCGCCGAGCTCGGCGCGTTCCCCGCCGGTGACCAGCCTTGCGCCATCCCTCTTGCCGATGTCGATGTACGACAGGATCTTTTCGAGCTGGTCCTCGGATGCCTGGGCGCCGATCATCGTCTCGGTGTCCAACGGATCGCCCTGCCGTACCGCCTTGGTGCGGATGGCGGCCAGCTCGAGGAACTCGTCGTAGATGTCGGCCTGAATCAGGCTGCGCGATGGGCAGGTGCAGACTTCGCCTTGGTTGAGGGCGAACATCGTGAAACCTTCCAGCGCCTTGTCCTGGTAATCGTCATGCGCGGCAAGGACATCGCTGAAGAAGATGTTCGGTGACTTGCCGCCGAGTTCCAGCGTGACGGGAATCAGGTTCTGGCTGGCGTATTGCATGATCAGCCGACCCGTTGTCGTCTCGCCGGTGAACGCGATCTTGGCGATCCTGTTCGACGACGCCAGCGGCTTGCCCGCCTCGAGCCCGAGACCGTTCACGATGTTGACCACACCGGGTGGCAGCAGGTCGCCGATCAACTCGAAGAGATAGAGGATCGACGCCGGCGTCTGCTCGGCAGGCTTGAGCACCACCGCATTTCCGGCGGCGATCGCCGGAGCGAGCTTCCACGTGGCCATCAGGATCGGGAAGTTCCACGGAATGATCTGCCCGACCACGCCGAGCGGCTCGTGGAAGTGGTAGGCCACCGTGTCGTCGTCAATTTGCGACAGCGAACCCTCCTGCGCACGGATCGCACCGGCGAAGTAGCGGAAATGGTCCACGGCCAACGGGATATCGGCGTTGAGCGTCTCACGCACCGGCTTGCCGTTGTCCCACGATTCGGCGACGGCGATGGATTCGAGGTTTTCCTCGATGCGGTCGGCGATCTTGTTGAGGATGTTGGCGCGCTCGGCCGGTGTGGTCTTGCCCCAGGCGGGCGCGGCCGCGTGGGCAGCGTCGAGCGCCTTCTCGATGTCGGTCCCGTCGGAGCGTGGTATCTCGGTGAACGGCTGGCCGTTGACCGGGCTGGCGTTCTCGAAGTACCGGCCGGCCGCGGGCGCGACCCACTCCCCACCGATGAAATTGTGATACCGGGGCTTGAAGGACATCAGTGCGCCTTCCGCGCCCGGTCGTGAGTACACGGTCATGGCGTTTCTCCTACTTCGCGACGTAAATGTGTCGGACATCACTGAAGGTAGGTTTTGGAGGGTTGCAGCACGGTTGCACGACGGTGCAACGCATCGCGCGGTCAGGCCAGGTCGAGATCCAGGCCGGCCAGATGCCCGCGGGCCTGCGCGCGCATGGCGGAGCCCGGCGCGGCGTGGTTGTAGAGCACTCGCCAGCCGTCGCGGTCGTCGCGGTTCTCGGGAAGCTCCAGCCAACGGCCAAGCAGCGCAAGGTTTCCCGCCGCCAACACCGCACCGCGCATGGTTGCGCTCAGCTCGGTGCGCAGTCGCGCGATCGCCGGCGACACCGATTGCGGCAGCAGCTCTCCGGTGTATCGGTTGAGCGCGGTGGTGACATCGGCGGCTTTCAAGGCGTTGCAGACGTCGGCCATGTCGCTGGCGATTGGGCGGAGCAGCCGGTAGGGCCGCGAGTCGATGAACTCGCCTCCGATGACGCGGCGCAATCGCGACATCTCGGCGCGGATGGTGACGGCGTCGAGTTCCTTGTCGTCGAGCAGCATCGCGAGGTGATCGGCGGTGAGGCCCTCGGGGTGGCGGCTGAGCAGCACGAGGATGTCTGCGTGGCGGCCGGTCAGCGTCTGCGGCTGGCCGGGGTCGTCGGCGGCGTGCCAGCGTGGGCGGTCGGCGCCGAGCACGGTCAGGCGTGCCAGTGATGTCGATTCGGCGGCAGCGGGTCGGGTCAGGCGCAGCAGGGCGAGGTGGTTTTCGACGGCGACGGCGGTGGCCCGGACGAGCGCGAGCGTTTGCGGCGAGGCGACCTGTGATCCGCCGGTGAGGTCGATGGCGCCGATGAGCACGCCGGTGGCCGGATCGTGCACGGGCACCGCGGTGCAGCTCCACGGCTGAACGACCCGCGAGAAGTGTTCGGAGCCAAGGATTTGCAATTCGGCGTCGAGCGCGAGCGCGGTGCCGGGAGCGTTGGTGCCTGCGCCGCGTTCGCTCCAGTCGGCGCCTGGGACGAAGTTCATGGCCTCGGCCTTGCGGCAGGCTTTGCGATCGCCTTCGACCCACAGCAGTGTGCCGTCGGCGGCGGTCACCGCGACGACGACACCGGCGTCGGAGGCGTCGTTGATGAGCAGCCGGCGGATGACGGGAAGCGCCGGGGCCAGCGGGTGCGCGGCGCGCATCTGCTCGACGGCCACGGAGGTCGGGGCTCCGCCGCGGTCGGGGTCGACGCCGGTAGCCAGGCTGCGCCGCCAGCTCTCGGCGACGACGCGGCGCAGCGGGGCGGTGTCGAGGTATGACGAGTCGACCTGCCCGGCGACGAAGAGTTCGTGGACGGTGCGCAGCGTCGACGACGACAGCCGGGTCACAGCCCGCTACCTGTGGTCTTCGACATTGCAATCACACTCCTCACGGGCAGCCTCGGTTACGCAGGCCGGCGCCGTGTGGCCGCCACGATAACTCAATCTCGACGGTGGAGGGCAGGGACTTTCGGCCCTTCCAGCGTGTGCGCCGACTTCTGCACCATGGCTGTTGTCTTTGCTGAATCACGACCCTGACGCAGAAGTCGGCGAAGGAACATAGGGAAAATCCCGATTTCTTGTTGGCTCTGTCGCCATAGCTTTGCCAGAACCACGATTCAGTTCAAGATCACAACGGAGTCTTCATGATTCGTCTAGCCATCGCCGCGGCATCGGTTGCCGCGGCTGCATCGATCGCCTTAGCTCCTGCCGCCAACGCCGCATGCCCGTATCGAAACTGCAGCGAAGCTTTTGCGGACGGCGTGTGCAACATCCCCTCGAGCGATCCCTGCTACTGGAAGGGCGGCGATCGCGACCACGACGGCATCGCGTGCGAGTGTCCTTAACGCGCTCGCCCGTACACAGAACTGTGCGGTCCCGTTGGCTCCCCTCCAAACGGGACCGCACAGGGTCCTGAGAGTGAGGCGTCAGTAGCCCCACGCGTTGGCGGCGCTGCGGTCGGTGGCCGCGACGTCGTCGGCGCCGTCGCGAACCGCATTGCCGAGGCTGAACAAGATCTCGTTGAGCCCGGCAGCCGCTTGTTCCCAACGCGACTGCTCGATGCGGTAGGCCTCCGCCGCTTCGCGTGTCCACACCTGCTGCAGCGGCGCGATTTGCGCACGCAGGTCGTCCAGGGCGGCGTTCAAGCGAGCAGACGTCGCGTGGATTTCCTGTCGCACCGTGTACTCGATCTCGTCGAAGTTGTATGACAGCACATGATCCATTCGAGGTTCCTTAGAGGTTCGTGGCGACGGAGCCGATTTGATGTGAATGGGTTTCGGCGGCCTCGCGCAACGTGTGTTCGTTCGTGCGGATGGTCTCCGCAATGCGTTGCAACGCCGCATGCAGCTTCAGCGATTCGGCATTCCAGCGTTCGACGACGTCTCTGAAGCGTCCCGCCGCCACACCTCCCCACACCGATGGCGGCACGCTGCTCATCCGTCCGATGAATGATTGCAGCATCGCGCGGATCTCCTCATTCCGTGCGTCCGTCTTCGCCGAAACCGCTGTCATGAGTTCGAAGTCGGTGTTGAGCGATCCACCCGCCGGTGTCGTCATGAGGCCCCTTCCGTGATGTGCTGACATGAAGGTTCGACGCAAGGTCCGCAGGTTTGGTTCCACGCCCGTTGCATGCTTCAGAAGACCGCATGTGCTGAATCAATTGCACGGTCACAAACCTCACGCACAAGCCGTTCGCGACCTGGCGCAGTTTGGCATCCGATCGCGATGCGTAGCGTCTTGTCGACCAGCACAGTCCAGCTGATGTGGCGGTCCTGGCGTATCTCTCGATATGTCGCCGCCGGCTTATCCGCATACCGGGCGGCTGGGTCGAAGTCGACGAATACGCCTGCGGGCTGTTCGCCGAGCGCCTTCCGAAGCGACTCAACGATCATCTCCGCCGTCTGCGACGGTGCAAGCGTTGACTGCGTGATGTGCACGGCGACGTCGGCGTCCGACGGCGAAACAACCTGCACCCGTGCCGATCCCGGGCCAGCCGTGATGCGCTGCACCCTCCACTGCGCAGGAACCTTGACACTGACACGGCCCTCGACCAACAACGTCATCGGGATATCGTCGGCGGTCGGTGAACGCGCGACGCCGTTCACCGCGAACCCACCGCATAGAGCCGCCGCGGACAGCACTGTCCCGGTGAGCACGGCAACCACGCGGTAACTGCGATGCCCGGCCACACCGGCGTCTGGGCTTTCCGATTCTGCGTCTTCGCTGGTGTCCCATACTTCCGCTGCATGTCGCAGGAGACGACGATCAGCCATGTTGACCGCAACACCTTTGGCGCGCAGCCGATTCGCGATTGCTTCGGCGAGCGGACCTCCTCCCCCGACGTCCTCGGGGATGTCCACCAACACAGCGCTTGACTGCGGGATCCGGTCCGCGACCGCAGCGGCGTCTGCATCAATATCGCCACCCCGCGGCACCGCGTCCAGTTCCTCACCACACCGCGCGACGACAACAAGCTCGTCCGCGATCTCCACGACAGTCGATGCGCTATCACCCAGCGCCTCGGCGCGGGACATCGTCACAACCGTCATCCCCAGCGTGAGCGCGGCATCGCGCACGACGTCAACCCACGACGACGGCCACCACGTCGGGCACACGAGTACAAGTGAGTCGGCACCGCTGCCCGCCGTCTCGTACATGACATCGCGCCAGAGTTCCGCCGTGGCAACCGGATGGTCGCCGACCCAGCCGATGTCGTCGTCGATGCATTCGATGGCGCCCGTAACATGTTCGGGATCAGGGTGATTCGGGCCGTGAATGGTTACCGGTCCGACCTCGATCAACACTGTTCCGTCCACGCCACTTGAATGAGCTGGTCCGCATGTCCGCGTGCGATCAGCGTGCCGCGTCCCGGCGGGAGCGTGCACGGTCGTACGGAACCGAGCAGTATGCCCTCCTCTGGGCTGGCACTCATCATCAAACCCATGGCACCCAGGTCGCGCAGCCGCGCGAGAAAGGGGTCGAACATTGCTCTGGCGGCACCACCCGAGCGTCGCGCCACGATGACATGCAAGCCAAGATCTTTGGCGTGCGGTAGATAATCGACAAGAGGCATCAGCGGGTTACCGGACGCACCGGCGACCAGATCGTAGTCATCGATGACGACGTAGATCTCCGGACCCGACCACCACGACCGCCAGCGCAGTTGCTGTTGCGTCACATTCGGACCGGGCATGCGCTCGACCAGCTGATCCAGCAGCGTGGGCAGACGAGACGCCAATGCTGGTGCCGACATCGAATAGCCAAGCAGGTGTTCGGATTCGACGACGCCGAGCAGACTGCGGCGGAAATCGATGATCTCTACTTGCGCAGCGCCCGCGTCGTTGGTTCGGACGATTTCCCGGCACAGCATCCGCAGAGCGGACGTCTTGCCGCACTCGGCTTCACCAAGCACGACAAGATGCGGCTGTTCGGCGAAATCCAAGGCCACCGGCGCCAACTCGCGCTCGCCAAGCCCGATCAGAATCTCTGTTGCCGTGTTCGCGGCGGCAGCCCCACCCACATCCCGCCGGTGGATACGCGTCGGCAACAGTTCGACCGGCCGTGCACGACGTCCGCCCCATCGAACATTCAGCCGTTCTGCTGCAGCGTCGATCGCCCCGCCAAGTCCCGACGTTGTCAGCTGTCCATCCACTCGGGGCAGCGCGATCACCATTTCCCGACCCTCACGGGTGATGCCGTGGCCCGGCGGCATCTGGTTGAGCTGCCGAGCCCGCCTACGATCCATCTCCGAATCAGCCGGATCGCCCAGCCGCAACTCGATGCGGGTGCCGATCTGATCCTTGAGCGCTGGGCGCATCTCCGCCCATCGTGACGCCGTGACGACCACGTGCACTCCAAATGAAAGACCCTGAGAGGCAAGCGCGATGATCGACGGTTCGAGGTTGTCAAACTCCTGACGAAAGGCCGCCCACCCGTCGATGACCAAGAAGACGTCACCGTACGGGTCATCGCTGAGCGCAGCGTCGCCGGCGCTGCGCCGACGGCGATAGTCTGCGATCGAATCGATTCCCAGGCGACGGAACCGCGCCTCGCGGGCACGCACCACCGATTCCACATCCGCGACCGTGCGTCGGCACAGGTCGACCTCAAGCCGGCCCGCCACGGCTCCCACATGAGGCAGTCTGCGCAACGACGTCAGCGCTCCACCACCGAAGTCGAGGCAGTAGAACTGAACGGCGGCCGGATGATGTGTGTTGGCCATCGCCATTACCAAGGTGCGCAACGCCATCGACTTGCCTGAGCGTGGCCCGCCGACGATCGCCACATTGCCGTCCGCACCGGACAATTCGACCATCAGCCGCTCCCGGCGTTGCTCATAGGGACAGTCGACAACGCCGACGGGGACAGCGAGATTCGGTTCCTCGCCCGTCATGAGGAAGTCCAGGGTGGGTGACTCCCGCAGCGGCGGCAGCCACACCGGATGCGCTCGAGACCCGCGGTCGGCCAGTCGATTCAACACGGCGTCGAGGACGGTGCGACTCGGCCCATCGGTTCGTCCCGTCGGCGGCCCCTTTAGCTCGGGAATCGGGCCGACCGGCGCCGCGGTGAACTCGCGCGCGATAGCAGGCTCCGTCGACTCCGGCACCACGTCGTCGTCGGATACGTCCGGACCTGACACAAATGCAGTTTGAAACCGCAACAACTCACCGGATGCAGTCTTCAAGTACGCGGCGCCGGGCGTGCTGGGCAGATGGTGCGCGTCAGGGACACCCAGGACTGCGCGGGATTCACTGGCCGAGAAGGTCTTCAAGCAGATCCGGTAGGACAAATGCGTTTCCAAGCCACGCAGCCGGCCCTCGTCAAGGCGCTGGCTCGCCAACAGTAAGTGCATGCCGAGCGATCGGCCCACGCGCCCGATCGCGACGAACAGTTCGGCGAAGTCGGGATGCTGACTGAGCAGCTCGGAGAACTCGTCGACGATGATGAACAGCGCCGGCAGCGCTTGAAGGTCACGACCGGCAGAACGGGCGTGTTCGTATTCCGCGACGTTGGCGTAGTTGCCTGCGGCTCTGAGCAGTTCCTGCCGCCGGTTCATCTCACCGGAGAGCGCATCGTGCATACGCGCCACGAGGTGCGCCTCCTCGGCCAGGTTGGTGATGACGGCGGCCACATGTCGCGCTCTCTCAAATCCGAGAAACGTTGCACCGCCTTTGAAATCGACAAGGATGAGGTTGAGGACGTCCGGCGAGTGCGCGGTGATCATTCCGAGCGTCAACGTCCTGAGGAATTCTGACTTGCCGGATCCCGTAGCGCCTACACACAACCCGTGCGGCCCCATTCCGTTGCGTGCGGACTCCTTGATGTCCAAGGTGACTGGATCCCCGTCCACGGATACGCCGATGGGAACGCGCAGGCGATCGCGATCGCTTCTGTCGTTCCAACACTTCGACGGGTCGATGCCCGCCCCATCGAGGCCCATCAGCTCGAACCAGGCGGCCGCCTCAGCTGCACGGCTCACGCCGCCGGAAGAGCGGGTCGGCCGGTACGGCGCCAGCCGGCGAGCACACATCAAAGCCTGGTCTCGGCTCAGCCCGTCCGGCCGGAGGTTATCGCCGTCAACCTGGAGTCGCAGGCATTTACCCGACGATGCATGCTCACCGGATGTGCCGACCTGGACAACGGTCGCACCCTCGACGGAGCCCATTCCCGCTGGCGCAACCCCGTCGAGGATGAAGACGGCATGCGGTGAGCCGATCCGATCGGGCGGTACGCACGTCGTGTATGCCTCGGCGAGGCTGCTGAACACCAGCCTCGCCGGCCCGACCGCGTCCCGAAGCTGCGGATGCTGGTGATGCGGCAGCCATTTGAGCCAGTCCCATTCTGCCTTAGCTTCGCGGCCGACGATCGCGGCGATCCTGATGTGTTCGGGACTATGAAACACGGTCAATTGACAGACCATGGCCCGCAGCAGCGCACGTGCCTGCAAGACATCACCTTCGATTGTGACCACAGAGAATCTCGCCAAGTGCACCGTGATCGGCAGGCCGGCGACGACCGAACTCTGGCGCATCAATCTGGTCAGCGCCGATGACGTGACGGGGTCTTGTTCGTCGACTGGACGGAGTTCTGGCGCAATCAAGGCTGTGGACAACGGCCGCTCCCCGAGACCCACCCGGACTTCACAGAAGTCGTCATCGTCTGCGGTCCGCTCCCACATCCGCCTGCCACCCACCAAAGTCCACAACACGTCCGGATGGGGATGAGTCCAGTGCAGAGAACGACGTTGGTCGGTGGCGGTGGTGGCAACGGTGTCCTCCAACGCCTCGAGGTAACCCAAGTACGCGCGCCGGTCTGCGTTGACCTCTGCGGTGTGATTGTTTCCCCGTGCGGCGAACGTGAGTGAGCCAATCGCCGAAATCAACATCATCACGGGAAAGAACATGAACACCGGACTGCGAGCGACGGTGGCACCCGAGTTGAAGTAAAGGGCCGTCATCCCCACAGTGGCGACAATCATGACCACCGGCATCATTCGTGCCAGTGGGTTGGCGGGCGTCGACTTCGGTATGTCGGGCGGCGCGTCAACCGTGATCGCGTTGTCGGATACCGATGGCGCGGGAAGTCGTGGCTCACATGGGAACTCCATCGACTAATGGACGTCGAGTCGGCCCATCACGTTCCATCCCCAGGCCACGAAATTGGCGCGCAGGTACACCCGCTGGGCGGGTTACGGTGTCATCGCATGGCGTCAACTGGGGGTGCGATGTCGGAGCCGTTGTGCCGATTGTCGGTTCAGGCCGAAGGTGGACAGCACAGCACAGTAGACCTGGCATTGCCGAGGACGACGCACGTGGGCCTCCTCATGCCCGTGATCGTCGACTTTGTTCACCTCGGCGCAGGCCCGCCCGTCGACGTTCGGCGATGGCGGTTGTCCCGCGTAGGCGGACACGCGCTGGACGAGTGGACAACCCTGGACGACAACGACATCCGCGACGGCGAGCTACTGCTCCTGACGACAGTGGACGCACCCGAACCCGAGTGGGTGGTCGACGATCCATGCCGTGTGGTCGCAGGCATTGCCGACGGCGGCAACGCGCCAGCGATGCGGTTGACCGCGACAGCCGCCTGTCTGTGCGTAGCGGTGATCAGTGCGACCGCGTTGGCATGGTCGGGTGTCACGACACATGCGACCAGTCATCTAATCGCCGGCGTCGTGATTGCCGTCGCAGCCGCGGCCGGGGCCATCGTCGTCCGACGCGCCTACCCCGATCCGCTACCGTGCGTGGCGCTCAGCGTCGTTGCCGTCGTATTCGCCGCCGCGTCGGGGTTCCTTGCCGTGCCAGCGGGCCCGTCAGCGGCCAACTTCTTACTCGCCGCCGTCGCAGGATTCCCCATGTCGATCTTGCTCTTACGGCTCAGTTGTTGCGGCACAACATCGTTGACGGCGCTAGCCGCGTTCAGCGCGCTGGTATCCGCTGCCTTGGCGATTGGCGTCGTGTGGAGTTTGCCAGCGGCCGCAATCGGTGCGGTGCTCGTGACAGTGTCGCTGGCAATGCTCTGCACCGCGGCCAGGCTGACGATCGCCGCTAGCAGCCTCGCACCGTCGATCGACGACGGAGCTGAACACGTCGTCAGCGCGGCCCGCGCGGCGAGCGCTCATCGAACTCTGACCGGAATGATCATCGGCTCGTCGACGGCAGCGTCGCTCGGCTGCGTCCTTGCCGCAGCGGACGGATGGCCACGCGGTGTCCTGTTCACCGCAGTCGTCGGACTGATGCTGCTGTTGCGGGTCCGCACGTATGTCGACACGACGCGTCGGATCGCGACAATTGCCGGCGGACTGATCTCGCTGGCCGGCAGCTTCGCCGCAGCGATAGCGTCGGCTCCCGGACAAGCCAATTGGATCGTCGCTATCGCCATGGGGCTGGGTGCGGGAGCACTGGCGTGGGTATTCGGCGGTGTCACGACCAGTCCCGGCCTACGCCGCGGTGTCGACGTCACCGAGTACCTGGCACTGGCCGCCCTTGTGCCACTGGTCTGTTGGGTTATTGACCTCTACGGGCTTATCCGTGGTGCGAGCCTGACATGACGAGCCGGACAGTGGTGGCGAGACTGTGCGCCGCGGCTTTTCTCGCCACCGCCCCGCTGTACACGGCACCGGAAGCACTGGGGGTGACTCCTCCGCCAGTCGACAACGCGGCGTTACCCAAACCGGCGCCGCCCTCTCCACCACAGCCCACCGAGCAGCAAGAGCACTGTGTTGTCTTCCAGCCCGCCACCGCACCTCTCAATCCCAGGCAGCTGAAAGGACTTGATTTACAGCGCCTCTGGAGGCTCACCCGCGGTGCGGGCCAAACCGTCGCTGTCATCGACACCGGTGTATCGCGACATCGGCTCCTCCCGCACCTCGTCCCCGGCGGCGACTACGTTCACACCGGTGACGGAACGGATGACTGCGATGGCCACGGCACGGTCGTCGCAGGGATCATCGGCGCATCACCAGACGACGACAACTCACCGACGTTCAGCGGGATCGCTCCCGACAGCACCATCATCGGCATCCGTCAGTCCAGCAACATGTTTCGGGAGGCCGGCGATCTATCCGGCTCCGGATACGGTGACGTCGACACATTGGCTATGGCTGTGCGCACCGCGGCAGACATGGGCGCGACGGTGATCAACGTGTCATCGGTGGCATGTCTGCCGGCGGACGCGAACCTGGACGATCGCGCGCTGGGTGCAGCACTGGCCTACGCGGTGGACGTCAAGAACGTCGTCGTGGTCACGGCCGCAGGCAACGTCGGCGGGCCCGGTCAGTGCTCTGGCCAGAACCCGCCGCTCGATCCCGCCAGACCGGGTCAGCCTGACTGGGGCGATGTCAAAGTCGTCGTGACGCCGGCGTGGTACGACGACTACGTCCTGACCGTCGGCTCGGTAGCGCCGGACGGGACGCCGTCCCGATTCAGTCTTGCCGGACCATGGGTCGACGTCGCCGCGCCCGGTGAAGGGATCGTGTCGCTCGACCCTGACGGCGAAGGGCTGATCGACGAGCTACCCACGAGCGGTGATCCGAGGCCGATCTCGGGTACGAGCTACGCGGCACCGGTGGTGAGTGCCATCGCTGCACTGGTCCGCGCGCGGTCGCCCGAGCTCACCGCCCGACAAGTGATGGAGCGAATCGAGCAGACGGCGCACCGGCCGCCCGCCGGTTGGGATCCCGTTGTGGGCCACGGAATTGTCGATGCATTGGCCGCAGTCAGCGGTGCCGCAGCGAGTGCGCCCACCGCCGACGAAAGCAGAACCAGACCCGTCTCGGGCCCGGCCGTCACCCCGGCCGATGGCCGCGCCCGCCAGGTCGCTCTTCGCGGAGCAGCGATTGGCGTTGCGATCACCGCCACGATCGTCACCCTGACAGCCTCCGCCGCACGGCTACGACGGTCCCGCGACGCTGTCCCGCGCGATTGATGCCGCCTCCTTGCTCAGTTCCGGCCCGCGAGGCAGCCTCGCCAGCACCGGCCAAGGGGCGCGGACGGCTGGCCCGGCCAGCCCGAGGTGGTGCGCCGCATCCCCGTCGTGAATGCCGAATATCACGCCCAAGTCGTTGATGTAGTACAGAGCTGCTGTCGTGTCGCCCTCTCCGGTGACTCCGGTAGACCGAACGTAGGCACTGCGGCCATGCGGAAAGACCACCTCATCGACGTTAGGACCGTCCCCGTCCGCCTGCGCGAGCGGCACTGACATGCCGTCACGAGGAAGCGAATTGCCCATCAGAACAGTCGAATTCGCGGTGATTCCGGAAGGGCGCCACTGCGCACACAGCACAGGTTCGGCCGACACGCCGCCGCGCTCCGGAAACGTCGCGACGGGCAGCGGGTCAACGACCGGAACCGCCCCGACGACGTCCGGCGCGACGGTCGCTATCTCGCGACCGCGTTGCGAGTCAGTGAACCGGATGAGGTCCGCTGCAACCTCGCCGACCCGCTGCACACCATCGCTGAGTACGACGTAGTGCTCCACCGCATCTGTGCGAACCACACGCACCACAGAGCCGACGGCGAATCCGCGTAATGGCGGAGGCCCAGCCGAACCCGCCTCGGGAATATGCGGTGCGGCTATCGGCGGTGCCTCTGGGATCGCGTCCAGCAATGCGCGTGAAACAGGGCGGGGCACAACGCCATCCAGTCGCAGCGCTCGTACCACCGCGCGGTTTCGCAGATCGACTTCGGCGCGCCATCCGTCGTACAGCAGATACGTCGTAGCGGCACTCTCCGCGTGCGGCGTAGCCAGAGCGCTTCGCCCCGAAGACAATCCGTCGCGCAAAACATCTCCGGCTGCGACGATCGTCCTCGTCGCATCATCGCAGACCGTCCACGTGGATTCCTCCTCGCCGAGCGGTGTGGCGATGGTGGCAGGTGCTCCCGGTATTCCAACCGACGGTCCGCGACGTGCGGCGTCGATCGCCGATTGGGCCACTGCTACGGGATTGGCCGCCGTGCCTGCGACCAGGCGAGCCGAGGCAAGGTTGAGCACCGGATGCACGGTGTCGCCGATGCGCACGTAGAGCGCTCCGGACTCTCGAACCATCATGATCGGCGCATTACCCAGGGCCCCTTGGGGCCTCAGAAACGCCAATACTGCACACGCCCCGACGATGACAGCCGTCAAGACACATCCGGCGATGAGCGAAAGCGATTGCGCGCGAAGCGGATCGTCGAGCATCCTTACGTCACCGCGCACCAGCGCGTGCTCCATCCGGCGGACCAGAAAACGATACCCGCTGACGTGCAGCCGGTTGGTCATCGGTACCTCCCCCGCCAACCAGCCTAAGGGCAGGCGGAGGGGTTCGAGCGCGCTGATTCGTCGGCTACAGCGCACTCAGCAGGGCGGCTCTGCCTCTGACGTGAAGCTTCTCGATCGTCGACTCACGCAATTCGTCGATGCGCTGACGCATCTTGTCGCCCAACGCATTCAGATCGGCGTCACTCATCTCGACCGGCGGCGGGCAGAGGTCACGTTCCTCCTCGTTGGCATGCGCGTCCAGCACGGTGACGAACGCGTGCCATTCGTCCTCGTAATCAGGGGCATCGCGTGGCGTTCGCAGGACGACGGCCAGCTGATCGAACACCTGGCGATGCTCGGCATGCGCGATCGCGACGAGCTTGCTCGCGGCCTGCACCGCCGGATAGAACAGGTCGTCCTCGATTCGCATGTGGATGTCGAGTTCGACCAACAGCGCGTCGAGATAGTCCTGCCGTTCATCAGAAGTCGGCGGCATCGCCGTGATCTGCTTGCACAACCCCCGCAGCACATGGTGATGCTCGAAGAGCACGTCATAGGCGTTCATCGCTGCACACCTCAACCATTCCGTCACGAACTCTCGTCGGGTAGCTCGGCAGCGACGCCGTTGCCGGGCCCCGGAGGACATCCCCCGTGCGACATTCGAATCGTGAGCCGTGCCAAGGGCATACGACGCGGCCACGGTCCACCCACCCGTCCGACATCGGCGCTCCCAGATGTGGGCAGCGCTCGCCGACGGCGAGCACATCGTCGCCGTCGCGGTGTATCACCACGCCGACACCGTCGATTTCGACGCGTTGCGGTTGCCCGTTCAACGCGGCCAACGGCAATGCGGGCGTCCACCTGTCGACAGCCAATCGCGGACCTGAACGGTCGACGCCCACACCCGACCCGTACACCAGAGCCGCGCCGAGGTACCCGCTGCTCACAGTCAGGCCATAACCCACCGCGCTGCACGTCGCGCCGCGCAGGTGTCGGCCACGACGGCGATCCCACCACGACACCGCGTACAGCCCGGTCGCGACGGCATTGAGTAGACCGTGCACGATTCCGATGCGGCGGGACTGCTCGTGAGTGTGCTGCCAATCGGTCACGCCCGTCGCGGCCGCCCCGAGGCTTCCGATGACGCCGACGCCCAGCGCCAGCCTCGACGCTTCTCGCAGTTGCGCACTGTGGCTTGGTAGGACACTGGCGACGTCCAGCGTGACGGCTGTCGCCACTGCGCCGGTGGGCAGGGCCGTCAAAGCGGGATGCAACGGATGACCGAGCCAGGTTCCATGCAACGCGTTGCTGACGCGCTCGCGATATCTGCCACTCGCCGCGAACATGATGGTCAGGGCGTGCTCGATCCGATAACTCGGGCGGTCCAGCCACTGCTGGCGCCCGAGAATCGCTATTGCTTGCGATCCGAGATTCCGTGCACGCTCCGGTGCGGATCGCCGTTGACTAGCCACGGCATTCCTCCCTGGTCCTCCCCGGCCTCATAACGGACACGAACCCACGCCGGCGCTGGTTCAACCGCCATCGAATTGAGAAGCTTCGCTTACCCCCCAAGGACTTTGGATAGGGCCAGGTCACAAGCAATAATTTCGGGTTCGCAGCGCGACCGCCTGGCGTTCGATGTACGTTTTGCGCGTGTCCAACCATTTCACCGGCCTGTCTCTCGGACCTCCCCTCGGTGACCAGCGACTGGATCTGTGCGACCTATACGCGTTCCAGTCACCGGCCAACCCCGACCGGACAGTGCTGATCCTCAACGCGAACCCGAACGCCGACGCCCTGCACCCCGATGCGATCTACCGGCTGGCCGTCGACAACGACGGCGATCTGCTGAACGACATCGCGTTCAGTTATGTGTTCTCCGAACCTCGCGACGGCAAGCAGACCGTCGATGTGTACATGGCCACCGGCGAGCAGGCCCGCGAGGCCGAAGCCGTCGGAACCAAGATCTTCTCCGACGTCCCGGTGTCGTTCGTCGGCGACGAGCCGCACATCGCGACGGCTGGCGACATCACCTTCTTCGCCGGTGCACGCAGCGACGCGTTCTTCTTCGACTACGACGGGATCAAGAACCTCTTCGACACTTCGGGCAAGCGCAACTTCACCGACCTTCACCTCGGTGACGAATCACCATGGACCGGCGTCGATTCCAACACCGAGGCCAACGTCTTCTCGACGGCGATCGAGCTTCCGACCAGCCAGCTGGGCGCCAATCCCGACATCCGCGTCTGGGGCCGCTGCAGCGTGCGCACCAACGGTGAACTCGAGCACGTGGACCGTGCCGGCCACCCGTCGGTCAGCAGCTTCTTCAACACCGACGACACCAAACTGGAGTACAACGCCAGCGAGCCGGTCAACGACAAGTCGCGGTGGACCGCCATGTTCGTCCACCTGATGGGCCACACCGGCGGCTACAGCGAGGAAGAAGCCGTGGCCGCGATCGACGAAGAGGGCACTCTTCCGGACATGCTGCACTTCGACACGTCAAAGCCCGCCAAGTATCCCAACGGCCGCGTCTTCACCGACGATGTCATCAATTACCGGCTGGCGTTTCTGACCAAGGGCGACTGCCCGCCAACCGGTCTGAGCCCGCACACCGATACGCTGACCGAGTTTCCGTACCTCGGCTCACCGCATCTTCCGAGTTAGACGCAGTCCAGGCAGATCTGCTGATTGCCTTTCTGCATCGCCAACCGATTCTTGTGGTGCACAAGAAAGCAGCTCGAGCAGGTGAATTCGTCTGCCTGCTTGGGGATCACCCGAACGTTGAGCTCCTCGCCGGTCAGGTCGGCGCCGGGCAGTTCGAATGATTCGGCCGCGTCATCCTCGTCGACGTCGATCACCGAGGTCGACGCCTCGCTGCGCCTGCGCGAAGCGAGGTCCTCGAGCGACTCGTCGGCCGCGGCGTCGGGATCTGTGACGCGGGGTGCGTCGTAGTCGGTAGCCATCTCTGTTGTCCTTTTCCTAAGCGCGATGTTTCGGCAACGCCGTTGGATAGCGCTTTGTTCCCGGCAAAAGGTACAACTAAACGCCGAGTTACCACCCGCGCCGCTGCGGCGCCGAGCCGACCAATTGATTCTTGGCCGCGACGTCGCGGCTGCGGTACACGATATAGGGCCGGAACAGGTAACCGACCGGCGCGCTGAATGCGTGCACCAGCCGCGTGAACGGCCACAACGCGAACAACATCAGCCCGATGATCACGTGCAGTTGGTAGTACAGCGGCGCCTCGGCCATCAGGTCGCCCCGCGGCTGCAACACCCAGATCGACCGGAACCACACCGAGACCGACTCCCGGTAGTTGTACGCCTCGCCGAACACTCCGGATCCGAGCGCCGTGGCGTAGAGACCTGCCGCGATCGCCGCGACCAGCACCAAGTACATCACCTTGTCGTTGACGGTGGTTGCCATGAACACCGGCCCGCGGGTCCGCCGTCGATAGATCAGCAGCGCGGCACCGGCGAGCGTCATGATCCCGGCGATCGTCCCAAGCACAATGGCCTGCACGTGATAGACGTGTTCGCTCATGCCCACCGCACGGGTCCACGACTCCGGGATCAGCAGGCCGATGACATGCCCGGCGACGACCACCAGGATGCCGAAGTGGAACATCGGGCTGGCGATCCGCAACAGCCGCGACTCGTACAACTGCGACGAGCGCGTCGTCCAGCCGAACTTGTCATAGCGGTACCGCCACCACGTGCCCACCACCGCGATCGCCAACGTCACGTACGGCACCACGTCCCAGAAGATCTCGCCGAACACCTCACTCACCTCCCGCCGAGCGACGGGGCGGCACGGTCAATGTGAACGGTTGCAGCCCAACCGATTCGGTTGGCGCTCCCCCGCGCGACAGCCGGTTGACAGCACGATCGTCAGCTGCCGGCAGTGTCCGGCACACCGCTGCAACGGTGTCCGCATAGGGCGACCCGTGCTCCGTGAGCGCCTCGCGCAGCACGTCTATCGGCACGCGATGCTCCACCAGCAACCGCCGTCCCACCGCGGGATCCACCGTGGCCGCGAACTCCAGCACCACCGGAAGATGGTCGGGCGCCTCACCTTTCGGAGGCTCGACGCCGGCCTCGCGGTACGCCTGGGCGAACGTCAGCATGTGGCTGCCGCGGTTGCGGGTGTCACCGGCGGTCCAGTACGTCAGGTACATGGTGCAGCGAGCGCGCAGATCGAAGGTGTCGACGTAGCCGGCGGCGGCGCGCATCGGGTCAAGCGCGCGCAATGCTGCCGCCGTGCTCGCAAGAAGATCGGCCGCGGGGCCGCTTTGGTGGGCGAGCAGTTCGTCGACGGTGCGCAGCCGCTCGGGGTGACGCCCGTCGGGATATGCCAGCAGCAGTGACGCGCATTGCCACACCAGCCGGTCGTGCAGCGAACGGGATTGGTGCTGACGCAGTTTCATCGACGACCCCCGTCGGGAAACATTCCGGTGGGCACTCCCCTGCCGTCCCAGTTCAGCAGGTTGACCCGCGACGGGTGCTTCGCGTTGGCGGCCATCCCTTCAGTGCTCTGCCGCTGCTTCAGCGCGTGGAACGTCTCCACCGCCACCGGAACAGGGCCGCCACTTGCCTCACCGAATGGACCCGATTCGTACATACCGGGCCCGCCGTCGAACGACAGGGAACAACCCGGCTCATCCAGTGAGCCCTCCTCGACGGCGGATGCGGTCGGGATGACGTAGCGCTCTTCGTATTTCGCCAGTGCCAGCAGGCGATACATCTGATACATCTGCTCCTCGGTCATCCCGACAGCGGCGGGGATGTGGGGCTGCGTCTCGCGCCCGAGGTTGATGTCGCGCATGTAGGACCGCATGGCCGCCAGCCGGCGCAGCACGTCGGCCACGACGCCGGTGTCGCCGGCGGTGAACAGCCCGGCCAGGTACTCGATCGGAATGCGCAGCGCGTCGAGCGCGCCGAAGAGATTGCCGAGATCCTCGCCGTCGTGGCCGTCGCGGCTGACCGCGTCGACGACCGGCGACAGTGGCGGGATGTACCAAACCATCGGCATGGTGCGGAATTCGGGGTGCAATGGCAGCGCCACCCGGTACGTGTTGATCAGCGCGTAGACCGGTGAGCGTTGGGCCGCCTCGATCCACTCGTCCGGGATGCCTTCGGCGCGTGCGCCCGCGATCACCTGTGGATCGGCCGGGTCGAGAAGGATCTGCCGCTGCGCCTCGTAGAGATCGGTGTCGTTGGCCACTGTTGCCGCCGCGAGCACACGATCGACGTCGTAGAGCACCAGGCCCAGGTATCGCAGCCGACCGACGCAGGTTTCGGAACACACTGTCGGCAAGCCGACTTCGATGCGCGGGTAGCACAATGTGCACTTCTCGGCTTTGCCGGTCTTGTGGTTGAAGTACACCTTCTTGTACGGGCAGCCCGACACGCACATCCGCCAGCCGCGGCAGCGGTCCTGGTCCACCAGCACGATGCCGTCCTCGGAGCGTTTGTACATCGCGCCCGACGGGCACGACGCCACACACGAGGGGTTGAGGCAGTGCTCGCAGATGCGCGGCAGGTAGAACATGAACGTCTGCTCGAGTTCGAGCTTGATCTGATCGCTCACCTGCTTCAACACCGGGTCGCCCGGCACGATCTCCGGTGAGCCGCCGAGGTCGTCGTCCCAGTTCGCCGACCACGAGATCTTCATCGGCTCACCGCTGATCAGGCTCCGCGGCGCCGCAACCGGCATCTGGTCGCCCAGCGGTGCGCTGGTGAGGTTTTCGTAGTCGTAGGTCCACGGCTCGTAGTAGTCGTCCATGCTGGGCAGCTTCGGATTGGCGAAGATCCGCATCAGCTTGCTCAGCCGCCCGCCGTCGCGCAGCCGCAGCCGCCCCCGCCGATCGCGCACCCACCCTCCGCGCCAGCGTTCCTGGTCTTCGTAGGTGCGCGGATAACCTTGCCCAGGACGGGTTTCGACGTTGTTGAACCAGACGTACTCGGTGCCCGAGCGATTGGTCCAGGTCTGCTTACACGTGACCGAGCAGGTGTGACACCCGATGCACTTGTCGAGGTTCATCACCATGGCCATCTGCGCCATCACCCGCATCAGTACGTCACCTCCTGATTGCGGCGCCTAACCACAGTCACCTCGTCGCGCTGATTGCCGGTGGGGCCCAGATAGTTGAAGGCGAATGCCGTCTGCGCGTAGCCACCGGCGAGGTGACTCGGCTTGATCAGCAGTCTGGTCAGCGAGTTGTGAATGCCGCCGCGGTTGCCGGTGGTCTCGGTACGCGGCACGTCGATGGTGCGCTCCTGGGCGTGATAGACGAACACCACACCTTCTGGCATGCGGTGCGACACGATCGCGCGGCACACCACGACACCGTTGCGGTTGACGGCCTCCACCCAATCGTTGTCTCCGACAGCGATTTTGGCCGCATCGGCCGTGCTCATCCACATGGTGGGGCCGCCGCGCGACAACGACAGCATGAACAGGTTGTCCTGGTATTCGGAGTGAATGGACCACTTCGAATGCGGGGTCAGATACCGCACGGTCAGTCCGACGCCGTCCGTACCCAGGGCTGGTTCGCCGAACAGTCGGGACATGTCCAGCGGCGGACGGTAGGTGGGAAGTTGTTCGCCCAACTCCTCGAGCCAGTCGTGGTCGAGGTAGAAGTGCGTCCGCCCGCTCAAAGTGTGGAACGGCTTGAGCTGCTCGATGTTCACGGTGAACGGTGCATATCGACGCCCGCCCGTCTCGCTGCCCGACCATTCCGGGCTCGTGATGACGGGGACGGGCCGTGCCTGGGTGTCGGCGTAGGTGATGCGGCGTTCCTCGCTGCCCTCTGCCAGGTGTGCCAGCTTGCGGCCGGTGCGCTTCTCGAGTTCGCGAAAACCTTCCACGGCAAGCCTGCCGTTGGAGGTGCCCGACAGCGCCAGGATCACATCAGCCATCCGCTCGGCCGACGTGATCGCCGGACGGCCCTGCGCCACACCCGAATCCATCACCCCGAACTTGGCGGCGAGTTCCTGGATCTCTGCAACAGGGTGGGTGGTGACACCCTTGGTGGTCACACCGAGCGTGTCGACGAGCGGGCCGACGGTAGCCCACTTGTCGGCGATCGCAGCATAATCTCGTTCGACCGCCGCTATCGGACCGATCGTCTTGCCCGGTACCGGAGTTTCGCCGGCGCTGCGCCAATCATGTTGGGTACCGGCGGGATAGGCCATCGCACCGGGCGTGTCGTGCTGCAGCGTCCCCAGGACGACGTCCGTGCGGCTGCCGAGGTGTTTGGCCGCCAGTGTGCTGAATGCCCGCGCGATCGCACCGAAAGCCTCATAGTCGGAACGGGTTTCCCACGGTGGATCGATCGCGGGCGAGAACGCGTGAACGTAGGGATGCATGTCGGTGCTCGACAGGTCGGCCTTTTCGTACCATGTGGCGGCCGGCAGCACCACGTCGGAGAGCAGCGTCGTCGACGTCATCCGGAAGTCGATGGACATCAGCAGGTCGAGCTTGCCCTCCGGAATCTCGTCGGTCCACGTCACATCGTTGGGCCGCAGGTCTTCTGGCGTCGGCTCCGCCCGCAGGTTCGAGGTAGTGCCGAGCAAGTGACGCAGGAAGTACTCGTTACCCTTACTCGACGAGCCCAGTAAGTTGGCTCGCCACACGTTGAGCACCCGCGGCCAGTTCGCCGGATTGTCGGGATCGGTGACGGCCAGTTTGAGCCCGCCCGTCGCGAGTTGGTCGGCGACGTAGGCTCCGATCTCCTGGCCGGCGGCGCGGGCCTCGTCGGCGACATCGAGGCTGGAGCGGTCGAACTGAGGGAAGAACGGGCTCCACCCCATCGCCGCGGCCGAAGCCAGCACGTCCATCGTGTGCTTACCCGAGAACCGGCCGCGCCCCAGCGGACTGGCCAGCGCATCGGCCCGGTAGCCGTCATAGCGCCATTGGTCGGTGTGCACGTACCAGTACGACGTACCGGCCATCTGTCGCGGCGGTCGCGACCAGTCCGTGGCCATCGCCATCGTCGCCCACCCGGTGACCGGTCGGCATTTTTCCTGCCCGACGTAGTGCGCCCAGCCGCCACCGTTGCGGCCCATGGACCCGGTGAGCAGCAGCAGCGCGAGCACCGCGCGGTATGTCGCGTCCCCGTGGAACCACTGGCAGATGCCCGCACCCATGATGATCATCGAGCGACCGCCCGACTCCTCGGCGTTATGTGCGAATTCCCTTGCCACACGGATGGTTTGCGCGGCGGACACGCCGGTGATCTGTTCCTGCCAGGCGGGCGTATACGGACTATCGGCGTCGTCGTATCCCGTGGGCCAGTCGCCGGGCAGGCCGGGCCGGCTCACCCCGTACTGCGCCAGCATCAGATCGAACACCGTGCAGACCAGGTGCTCACCCACCCGCCGCACAGGCACCCCGCGGGTCAGGGTTTCCCCGTGCCCGTCGAGGGTGTCGAATCGCGGCAATGAGATCGCCACGGCCTCACCGGGTTCGCCGCCTCGCGGCGCAGCCGTCAGCGCCGGAACCAGATCACCGAGATCGAGGTTCCACTTGCCGACGCCGTCGTCTCCGTAACGGAATCCGAGCGAGCCGCCCGGCACAGCCACGGTGTCCGTCGCCCCGTCGAGCAGCACGGGTTTGAACGCCGCATTCTCGACATCGTGCCCGAGATCGGCGGCCGTCAGATTCTTCGCCGGGACGAGCGTGCCGTCACGCTCCTCGAGCTTGACCAGGAAAGGCAGGTCTGTGAACTGGCGTACATAGTCGACGAAGAACGGAACACGGTTGTGCACAAAGCATTCCGCCAGGATCACGTGCCCCATGGCCATCGCCAGCGCCCCGTCGGTGCCCGCCGCGCACGGCATCCACTCGTCGGCGAACTTCGTGTTGTCGGCATAGTCGGGGCTCACGCTGACGACCTTGGTGCCGCGGTACCGCACCTCGGCCATCCAGTGCGCGTCGGGTGTGCGTGTGACGGGAACGTTGGAGCCCCACATCATCAGATACGAGGCGTCCCACCAGTCCCCCGACTCGGGCACGTCCGTCTGGTCGCCGAACACCTGGGGCGAGGCCACCGGCAGATCGGCGTACCAGTCGTAGAACGACGTCATCACGCCGCCAATCAGCTCGACGAATCGTGAGCCTGCGGCATGGCTGACCATCGACATCGCCGGGATCGGCGAGAAGCCCGCGATGCGGTCCGGGCCGTACTTCGCGATCGTGTGGACGTGTGCCGCCGCGATCATCTCGGCCGCCTCTGACCAGCTGACGCGGATCAGCCCACCTTTCCCGCGGGCCTGCTGATAGCGGCGGCGCCGCTCAGGATCGGACTGGATGTCTGCCCACGCGAGCACCGGATCGGTCAACCGCGCCTTGGCTTCTCGGTACATCTCGACGAGTACGCCACGCGCATACGGGTGACGGACCCTCGTGGGCGAATACGTGTACCACGAGAACGCCGCCCCACGTGGACAGCCGCGGGGTTCATACTCCGGACGGTCCGGTCCGACCGAGGGGTAGTCCGTCTCCTGGGTCTCCCAGGTGATGATGCCGTCCTTGACGTAGATCTTCCACGAGCACGACCCTGTGCAATTCACGCCGTGTGTGGAGCGCACGACCTTGTCATGACTCCAGCGGTCGCGGTAGAACACGTCGCCTTGCCTGCCCCCGCGGCGGGCAACTGTACGCAGGTCGCCGGAGACCTCGCCCCTGGTGAAGAAGCGCCCGCTGCGGACAAGCAGTTCCTCGATCAGCCCGCCGGCGCGCGCGGTCATGTGGCGACCTGCTTGACCGCCGGTTCGTGCGCGTGCAGTTTCAGTGCCGTGTACGTCAGGGCTACCAGCGCGGTCACCACCAGCAGGGCCAATCCGATCGTGTAGTTGTTGTGCACCGGATCGTAGGTGGCGCCCATCACCAATGGCGGGAAGTACCCGCCCAATCCGCCTGCGGCAGCGACGATTCCGGTGACAGAGCCGACCGATGCCTGCGGAGCCCGGCGGGCCACCCACGCGAAGACGCCACCCGTTCCGATCCCGAGGAATACCGCCAGGGTGATGAAGGTAGCGGCCGACCATACGTCTGGCGGCGGCTGAAAGATCGCGATGAACGCCATCATGGCGGTGCCGGCAAACGATGCCAGCACAACGTATTTCGGTGGGATTCGATCCGACAGCGCACCACCGACCGGACGGGCGAGCACCGCGGCCAATGCGAAGGCGGCTGTGCGCGCACCGGCATCGACCGGAGAGAACCCATAGATCGTCTTGATGTAGGTCGGTAGGTAGTTGGCAAAGGCCACGAACCCGCCGAACACCACGGCGTAAAGGAACGACATCTCCCACGTGACGGGCAATTTCGCGGCGGCCTTCAATTTCGGCAGCACCGGATCGTTGTTGGGGGTGAATGCGGGCGCATTGCGCAACACGAAGACGCACACCACAGCCGTCGCCAGCAGTGCCCCCGCGATGATGACGTGGGTGGTGAACAATCCGAACCAGCGCACTAATCGCGGCGTGAAGAACGCGGACAGCGCGGTGCCCACCATCCCCATGCCAAACACTCCGGTCGCGAACCCGCGCCGAGAGGCCTCGTACCAGTTGTTGGCGAACGGGATACCCACCGCGAAGATGGTGCCGGCCACGCCGAGGAAGAATCCGAACACCAGCAGCAGCGGATACGAGTGAGCCGCGCCGGCCGCGCCGACCGCTAGCACGGGCACGATCGAGGCCACCGACACCGCGATCAGCATGATGCGCCCGCCGAACCGGTCGGTGAGCGGTCCGGAGACGATCCGACCCAGCGATCCGACCAGGATCGGGGTGGCCACCAAGATCGAAGCCTCGGTGCTACTGAGCTTGAGATCGCCCGCGTACGTCGTCGACAGCGGCCCGATCATGTTCCAGGCCCAGAAGTTGATCGCCGAGACCCAGGTCGCCAGCGCGAGGTTCACACCTCGCCGCACGCCGGTAGCAGGCACTGTCGTCGTGCTCATGCCCCAAGAGAACCACTCAACTGCTGCTGTGGTGTGAATTTCGGAAAAACGTTGCGGCAGACCGATGTAGGGCGTGCAGCAATAGGCTTCGCTGGATTCGCCCTTGACTATTGCTGTTTCGACCGGCGTTCCCGATAGGCGGCCACGTGCTGACGATTGCCGCAGTTGCCGGTGTCGCAGAACTTCCCCGAGCGGTTGCGCGACAGGTCAACCAGAACGGCCTCGCAGTCCGGCGCAGCGCAGACCTTGAGCCGCCGCAGTTCGCCGATGCGGATGATGTCGGCCAGCGCCATCGCCATCTCCGCGCCCATCCGCTGCCACAACGGGTCGTGTACCGACGCCAGGTGCAAGTGCCACTCGGGCTGTTCTGGATGCCGCGTCAGCCATGGCGATGCCTTGGTATCGCTCAGCAACGCGTTTACCTGGCCGACCGCCCGCACTTCGTCGTCGGCGACCTCCCAGATCTTGCTGAGCCGCTCGCGGAGCCGATGAATCGACGCCAGCTCGGCCGCGTCGTGGTCGCGCCGGCCCGTCCAGCCGAATCCGTCCAGGTAGGCGTCCAGGGCCGCCATATCGCCGAGTTCCTCGCCGTCCCGACCGCTGTTGATCAGCACAGTTGCCGCCCGCAGAGTGAGCTCGGTGTCATGACTGAAAAGCATTTGACTCATGACCCCTTCCCGCTGTAATGTCACTACCAAAGTTCATTTTACTCATTACACGCCGGGGGTGCGCCATGGCCGCGACAACGCAGAACCACTTCCGGCTCGGCCTGCTGTTCGCGGTCGGTTCGGCGTTCGCGTTCGGATCGTCCGGGCCGTTCGCCAAGTCGCTGATGGAAGCCGGCTGGAGTCCGACGGCGGCCGTGACCGCGCGGCTGGCCGGCGGTGCTTTGGCGATGGCCGTCTTCGCCACCGTCGTCAAGCGGGACTGGATCCGTGAGGCGCTGCAGCACGGCAAGACCGTCGTCGCCTACGGGCTGATCCCAATCGCCGGCGCGCAACTGTGCTACTACAACGCCGTAGCGCACTTGTCGGTCGGCGTGGCGCTGCTGCTCGAGTACACCGCGCCCATCCTCGTGGTCGGCTGGCTGTGGGCGACCACCCGACGTCGGCCGAGCAACCTCACCCTCGCCGGGGTGGCGATGGCGATCGCCGGAATCACGTTGGTGCTCAACGTGTTCAGCGGTGCTCACATCAACCTCGTCGGCGTCGGCTGGGCCCTTGCGGCGGCCGTCTGCGCCGCCTGCTACTTCATGATGTCCGACGAAGTCGCGGCCGACGGCGGCGGCCTGAACTCCATCACCTTGGCCGCCGGCGGTTTGATCGTCGGCACCGCCGCCGTGGCCGCGCTCGGTGCGACCGGGCTGATGTCGCTGAGGTTCACCGCCAACGATGCCGTCGTCGCGGGATGGACGACATCGTGGACGGTCCCCGTCATCGCGCTCGCCCTCTTCCCGACCGCGATCGCATACACGCTCGGCATCATGGGCATCGCCCGGCTACGTCCGCGGTTCGCCTCGCTGGTCGGCCTGTCCGAGGTGATGTTCGCTGTGGTGGCGGCCTGGGTGCTGCTGGGCGAGGCGATCACGCCTGCCCAGGCCATTGGCGGAGCCGTCGTACTCGCCGGGCTGGCACTGGCGCGCCAAGGCGATCGCACCGAGAAGCTGGCCGAATTGACGCTGGCGGAAGCACCGCCCGCAGGAGTGTCATCTGGGCAATCGGTTGTTCGCAACTGAGTCCGATATGTGAAGATGACCGGCGTGACTTTGCTACGGATGTCTTCGCGGCTGGCCGCCATCACCGCAACCCTGGTCTGCGCGGCCACGACCCTCGCCATGGCGCCGTCAGCGGTGGCGGATCCGTGCCCCGACGTCGAGGTTGTCTTCGCCCGCGGCACCAACGACGCGCCGGGGCTCGGACGGCCCGGCCAGGCTTTCGCTGATGCGCTCAGGGCGCAGATCGGCGGCCGTAGCCTGACCACGTACGCGGTCAACTATCCCGCGAGCTATGACTTCTTGGCCGCAGCCGACGGGGCGGCCGACGCCGCCAACCGCATCTCGGCGATGGCCGCATCCTGCCCGTCCACACGGATCGTCCTCGGCGGCTATTCGCAGGGAGCCGCAGTCGTCGACATGCTCGCCGGCATACCGCCACTCGGCGACAAGGTCGGCGAGATCGGGTCGGCGCCGCCACTGGCGAGCAGCTTGGTGCCCAATGTTGCCGCGGTGGCGGTGTTCGGAAATCCCGCTACGAAGTTCGGGAATCCCGTGACCGCGTCCGTTTTCGGCGGCAAGGCGATCGACCTCTGCAAGGACGGCGATCCGATCTGCTCCCGCGGCCGGAACCCATTCGCTCACAGCGATTACGTGACGTCAGGCATGACAGATCAGGCCGCAAACTTCGTCGCTGGCATAGTTTAGCCGGGCTAGGCGTTAGTATTCGGCGTGCCATCGAAACGATTTCGCCGCTTCGTCATCGCCTCGGCAGCAGCAGCTGCCCTTCTCGCATCGACGGTGTCAACCGTCTCCATTGGGATCGCATCGGCCGACGACTGCCCCGACATCGAGGTGGTCTTCGCCCGCGGCACGAATGACGCGCCCGGCCTTGGGAACGTGGGCGGCGCGTTCGTCGACGCGTTGCGCAGCAAGGTCGGCGGCAGATCGGTCGGGGCGTATGCGGTGAATTACCCGGCCAGCTTCGACTTCCTCGCGGCGGCCGGCGGCGCCAACGACGCCAGCGCCCACATCCAGTACATGGTTGACAACTGCCCCAACACCAGGCTGGTGCTGGGCGGGTACTCGCAGGGCGCGGCGGTGATCGACGTGATCAGCGCGGTGCCGATCCCTGCCGTCGGGTTCGACAACCCACTTCCCCCCAACGTGCCCGACCACGTCGCCGCCATCGCGGTGTTCGGCAATCCGTCCGCCAAACTGGGCCTCCCACTGACGGTGAGTCCGGTGTGGGGTGGCAGGGCGATCGACTTGTGCAACGCCGACGACCCCATCTGCCAGACGAACGGCCAGAGCGTGCCCGCGCATCGGGCTTACCCGGGTGGGCCGACGAACCAGGCGGCCAACTTCGTGGCGGGGCTGCTCTAACCCCTGCGAGCGAATAAATTAACGAACGCGTCGCGCGCTTCAGTTAGTATCGGCTAAGTGAAACGTGATCTTGTCATTCGCCGCCTGCGTCGCCAAAGCGCCCTACTCGCCGCGGCTGTCGTAGTCGCAGGGGGCGCGCTGATCGCGCCTACGGCCTTACCCGGCAATGTGCTTCCTTCATCGGCGGCGGCGAACTGCCCACCGGTGGAGGTTGTGTTCGCCCGCGGCCGTACCGAGCCCGCTGGGGTGGGTGTACTCGGCAACGCGTTCATCAACTCACTCAAGTCCAAGGTCGACAAGAACGTCGGCGTCTACGCGGTCCGCTATCCCGCCGACACCGAGGTCGACATCGGCGCCAACGACATGAGCGGCCACATCCAGTACATGATGAACAACTGTCCGGATACCCGGCTGGTACTCGGCGGCTACTCACTCGGCGCGGCCGTGACCGACGTCGTGCTCGCGGTGCCCTTCGACTTCTTCGGTTTCAAGGCGCCGCTGCCGGCCGGCGCCGACAGCCACATCGCCGCGGTGGCCCTGTTCGGCAATGGATCCGCGTGGGTGGGCCCGATCACGAACTTCAACCCGCTGTACAGCGAACGAACCATCGAGTTGTGTCACGGCGCCGACCCCATCTGCAATCCCGCCGACCCGAACACGTGGCAGGACAACTGGCCGGCCCACCTCGCCAACGCGTACATCCAGGCGGGTATGGCCAACCAGGCGGCCGACTTCGTCGCGGGCAGGGTCTAGTCGACGACGCGCAGCTCGCGGGTCACCTTGGTGCGCGCCTCGAGTTGGTCGTCGGGCGGGTAGTCCACGCCGACGAGAGTCAGGCCTTGCGGCGGCGCCGCGGCGAAGTCGCTGGATCGCAGTGTTGCCGTCAAAAGCGTGGCGCACCAACCTGGTTCGCGTCGGTGCTCACCGACCGCGAGCAGCGCACCAACCAGTGAGCGAACCATCGACCAGCAGAACGCGTCCGCGGTGACGCACGCGGTGACGCGGTCACCGTTGCGCGCCCAGTCCAGCCGTTGCAGATCGCGAATGGTCGTCGCGCCTTCGCGGTGCCGGCAAAAAGCGGCGAAGTCGTGCAGCCCCACCAGATCTCGCGACGCCGCGGCCATCGCATCGATATCCAGCGGCCGCGGCCATGCCGTCACGAATCGGGCTTCCTGCGGTTCCACCCCGTACGGCGCCGTGGACAGCCGGTACACGTAGTGTCGGCGTAGCGCCGAGAACCGAGCATCGAATCCCGGTGCGGCACGCACGATGTCGAGGACACGGACGTCTTGCGGGAGGAACCGCGCGAGCCGCCGCACGAGCGGGAGGAATTCGCCGTCACCGGCACGGGTCGTCCGCGGATACGCATGTGACAGCGCGTCGGCGGGCACATCGACGTGGGCCACCTGACCCGTGGCATGCACGCCGGTGTCGGTTCGGCCCGCAGCGCGCAGCTGCACCGGCGTACGGAACACCGTCGACAACGCCTCGTCGAGCACCCCGGCGACGGTGCGCTGACCGGTCTGTACCGCCCAGCCGGCGAATTCTGTTCCGTCGTAGGCGATATCGAGCCGAAGACGAACAAGCCCGCCACCGGAATCGATGGCGGGCTTGTCGCTCATGCTGCTATGACTTGTCGGCATCCTCGTCGGAGTCGGCCTTCTCCTCGGCGACCTCGGCTTCCGCCTCGGCGGTCTGGGCCTCTTCGATCGCGGCGTCCTCGGCCTTCACCTCGTCGACGCTCTCCTCGGCCGGTTCCGCCTTCGCGGGTGCAGCCTTCTTCGACGACGCCGCCCGGCGGGCCCTATTGGCCTCCGATGTCACCGTCTTCTCCCGCACCAGCTCGATGACGGCCATGGGGGCGTTGTCGCCCTTGCGGTTCTCGACCTTGATGATGCGGGTGTAGCCGCCGTTGCGGTCGGCGAAGAACGGCCCGATCTCGGCGAACAAGGTGTGCACCACGTCCTTGTCGCGGATCTTCTTGAGCACCTCACGCCGGTTGTGCAGCGTGCCCTTCTTGGCGTGGGTGATCAGCTTCTCCGCGTAGGGCCGCAATGCCCGCGCCTTGGGCTCGGTCGTCTTGATCCGGCCGTGCTCGAACAACGACGTGGCCAGGTTGGCCAGAATCGCCTTCTGGTGCGAGGACGACCCGCCGAGGCGAGGGCCCTTGGTGGGCTTGGGCATTGCGACTATCTCCTATGTGGGGCCGGTCCCCGTATCAGGTAGGACCGGGACGGACTTGTTAGAGCTGTTCGGTTTCGGCGTAGTCCTGGGTGTCGTCCAGGTCGTAGCCGGCGTCGCTGTTCCAGGTGCCGGTGGCGACGTCGTAGCCGGCAACCTCGGACGGATCAAACGTGGCCGGGCTGTCCTTGAGCGACAGACCCAGCTGGTGCAGCTTGATCTTCACCTCGTCGATGGACTTCTGGCCGAAGTTGCGGATGTCCAGCAGATCGGACTCCGTGCGGGCAACCAGCTCGCCCACCGTGTGCACACCCTCGCGCTTGAGGCAGTTGTACGACCGCACCGTCAGGTCCAGGTCGTCGATCGGCAGCGCGAACGAGGCGATGTGGTCTGCCTCGGCCGGCGACGGCCCGATCTCGATGCCCTCGGCCTCGACGTTGAGTTCCCGTGCCAGACCGAACAATTCGACCAGCGTCTTGCCCGCCGACGCGAGCGCGTCACGCGCGGTGATCGAGCTCTTGGTCTCGACGTCGAGGATCAGCTTGTCGAAGTCGGTGCGCTGCTCGACACGGGTCGCCTCCACCTTGTAGGTGACCTTGAGCACCGGCGAGTAGATGGAATCGACAGGGATACGGCCGATTTCGGCACCCGACGCCTTGTTCTGCACAGCAGGCACGTAGCCGCGGCCGCGCTCGACGACAAGCTCGACCTCGAGCTTGCCCTTGTCGTTGAGGGTCGCGATGTGCATCTCGGGGTTGTGCACCGTCACGCCGGCCGGCGGGACGATGTCACCCGCGGTGACCTCACCCGGGCCCTGCTTGCGCAGGTACATCGTGACCGGCTCGTCCTCCTCGGACGACACGACCAGACCCTTGAGGTTCAAGATGATGTCGGTGACGTCTTCCTTGACGCCGGGCACGGTGGTGAACTCGTGCAGCACACCGTCGATGCGAATGCTGGTGACGGCCGCGCCGGGAATCGACGACAGCAGCGTGCGCCGAAGCGAATTGCCAAGGGTGTAACCGAATCCGGGCTCCAGCGGTTCGATGACGAACTGGGAGCGATTCTCGGCCTTGACCTCTTCGGACAGTGTGGGTCGCTGAGAAATCAGCATGTTTCTTTCCTCCTCTACGGCACCCGCTATTTGATGCCGCATACCCAGCCGTCATCCGGACGGCTAGGAAGTCTTACTTCGAGTAGAGCTCGACGATCAGCTGCTCGCTGAGCGGGATGTCGATCTGAGCGCGTTCAGGCAGCTGATGCACCAGGATGCGCTGACGTTCGCCGATGACCTGCAGCCATCCCGGGATCGGGCGGTCACCCGCGGTCTCGCGGGCCACCTCGAACGGCAACGTGTTCAACGACTTCGGCTTGACGTCGATGATGTCGTACTGCGAGACGCGGTAGCTGGGGATGTCGACCTTCACGCCGTTGACGGTGAAGTGGCCGTGGCTGACCAGCTGACGCGCCATCCGGCGGGTGCGGGCCAGACCGGCGCGGTAGATGACGTTGTCCAGCCGGCTCTCGAGGATGCGCAGCAGGTTGTCACCGGTCTTGCCCGGAAGACGGTTGGCCTCTTCGTAGTAGCGGCGGAACTGCTTCTCCATCACGCCGTAAGAGAAGCGGGCCTTCTGCTTCTCCTGCAGCTGCTGGCGGTATTCGCTGTCCTTGACGCGCGCGCGGCCGTGCTGGCCGGGCGGGTAGGGACGCTTCTCGAACGACTGGTCGCCGCCGACGAGATCGACGCCAAGGCGGCGGGACTTGCGGGTCGCGGGTCCGGTGTAACGAGCCATTGTTTCTAACTCCTCCTAGACCCGGCGCCGCTTCGGCGGACGGCAGCCATTGTGCGGCTGCGGCGTGACATCGGCGATCGCGCCGACCTCGAGGCCGGCGGCCTGCAGCGACCGGATGGCGGTTTCACGGCCCGAGCCCGGGCCCTTGACGAACACATCGACCTTCTTGACGCCGTGCTCCTGCGCCTTGCGGGCGGCGTTCTCGGCGGCCAGCTGCGCGGCGAACGGGGTCGACTTACGCGAACCCTTGAAGCCGACGTGGCCCGACGACGCCCAGGCAATGACGTTGCCCTGCGGGTCGGTGATGGACACGATCGTGTTGTTGAACGTGCTCTTGATGTGCGCAGCGCCGTGCGGGACGTTCTTCTTTTCCCGGCGGCGGGTCTTCTGCCCCTTCTTGGGAGCGCCTGCTGCTTTCTTCGCGGGTGGCATCGGTTACCTGGCCTTCTTCTTGCCGGCGATGGTGCGCTTCGGGCCCTTGCGGGTACGCGCATTGGTCTTGGTCCGCTGGCCGCGCACCGGCAGGCCGCGGCGGTGCCGCAGGCCCTGGTAGCAGCCGATCTCGATCTTGCGGCGGATGTCGGCCTGCACCTCGCGGCGCAGATCACCTTCCACCTTGAGGTTTCCCTCGATGTAGTCGCGCAGCTGCGTGACCTGGTCGTCGCTCAGGTCTTTGGTGCGCATGTTCCGGTCGATGCCGGTAGCTTCCAGGATCTCCTGGGAGCGGGTACGGCCGATGCCGTAGATGTAGGTCAGCGCGATCTCCATGCGCTTATCGCGCGGGAGGTCGACGCCCACAAGTCGAGCCATGGGTGTGCCATTCCTTACTTACGCGGAGGTCTGGTCCCAGTCCGTTCCCGACTGCGCCGGGGTCCGGCCTCCGTGCCGGACGTTGACGAGCGGCGTATCCGCTCAGTGGTACTGGGATTTCGTCATTAAGTTGTGGGCAGCGACGCCTTTAACCTTGGCGCTGCTTGTGGCGCGGATCGGAGCAGATCACCATGACCCGCCCATGCCGGCGGATCACCCTGCACTTATCGCAAATGGGCTTGACGCTCGGGTTCACCTTCACGGCTTGTTCGATCCTGTTCTCGTCTAGTTACTTGTACCGGTAAACAATGCGGCCCCGGGACAGGTCGTAGGGAGACAGCTCCACCACGACGCGGTCCTCGGGCAGGATGCGGATGTAGTGCTGCCGCATCTTGCCGCTGATGTGGGCAAGAACCTTGTGTCCGTTCTCCAGCTCAATGCGAAACATCGCATTGGGCAGGGGCTCGACCACGCGGCCCTCGACCTCGATGGCACCGTCTTTCTTGGCCATTATCTTTCGGAGATCCTCCGTGTCCTCTGATTGTTGGCGCCTGTCGGCGCAGCTCACGCTTCCGACTACAAAACGTGAGCCCGTAGCCAGAAATTCCAGCAATTCCAAGGACAGAGAGCACGCAAGAGCCGGCGCGAGTGCCGCACCGTCGGTCAATACTACCTGCTGGACGGCCCGCCCCAAAATCGCCGAACAGCCAGGCCAGGGCCGCCAAGGGGCCGACATATCCGCTGGACAGCCGGAGCATACTTATAACTGATGACTGGCCCCACGCCCCAGCCCCGAAAACCCGTAATACTGACCGTCGACGACGACCCCGCGGTGTCCCGCGCCGTCGCCCGTGACCTCCGCCGCCACTACGGCGAGAGATACCGAATCGTGCGCGCCGAATCCGGACCCGACGCACTTCAAACCCTCAACGAACTGAAGCTCCGCGGTGACACGGTCGCGGTGTTCGTCGCCGACTACCGCATGCCGCAGATGAGCGGTATCGAGTTCCTCGAAGAGGCGATGGACATCTACCCGTTGGCCCGTCGCGTGCTGCTGACCGCGTATGCCGATACACACGCGGCGATCGATGCGATCAACGTCGTCGACCTCGACCATTACCTGCTCAAGCCGTGGGATCCGCCCGAGGAGAAGCTCTACCCGGTCATCGACGGCCTCCTGGAGGCGTGGCACGCCACCGGCGACCGGGCCATTCCCCACACGAAGGTCATCGGGCACCGATGGAACGAGCGGTCCTGGGAAGTACGTCAGTTCTTGGCCCGTAACCAGCATTCGTTCCGCTCGTTCATGGCCGACGAGCCGAAAGGCAAGCAGCTGCTGGACGCGGCGGGTGTCGACGGCTTCCAGGTTCCGGTGGTGATCACCGAACAGGGCGAGACGCTCGTCGAGCCGACGAACGCCGAACTCGCCGCGATGCTGGGACTGTCGACGAGTCCCTCTTTGGAGATGTACGAACTGGCGGTCATAGGCGGCGGCCCGGCCGGACTCGCGGCCGCGGTGTACGGCGCGTCCGAAGGCCTGAAGACGGTGCTGATCGAGGCGACGGCAACCGGCGGGCAAGCGGGCCGCAGCTCCAGAATCGAGAATTACCTTGGCTTTCCGACCGGTATCTCGGGCGCCGAGCTCACCACGGCGGCCCGGCGCCAGGCCGAACGGTTCGGCGCAGAAGTCATCACCACCCGCAAGGCGGTCGCGCTTCACGCCGGTGACGCCGGTTCGGCGCGCACGATCGAATTCGAGGATGGCAGCAGCATCGGCGCGCAGGCCGTCATCCTCGCCACCGGCGTCGACTACCGCCAGTTGCAGGTGACCGGCTGCTGGGAAGACCCGGACAACCCGTCCTGCAACTATGTCGGCCGCGGCGTGTTCTACGGCGCCTCGGTCTCCGATGCGTCCGAATGCAAGGGCGAGGACGTGTACATCGTCGGCGGCGCCAACTCGGCCGGGCAGGCGGCGATGTTCATGTCACGCACAGCGAAATCGGTGACGCTGCTGGTGCGCGGCCCGTCGCTGGAGGCGTCGATGTCCTACTACCTGATCCAGCAGATCGAGAAGAACGACAACATCAGCGTCCGGACCTGTACCGAGGTGGTCGACACTCTCGGCGAGGACGACCACCTCACCGGCCTCGTGCTGTTCGACAGGCAGAGCGGCGAGAAGGACACCGTGACGTGCGACCGGCTGTGCTGCTTCATCGGCGCCGAGCCCCGCACCGAATGGCTGGACATCCTCGCCAAGGACGACCACGGGTTCATCCTGTCCGGACCGGACCTCAAGGACGTCAGCGGCTGGACGCTCGACCGTCCGCCGCACCACTTGGAAACAAGTGTGCCCGGTGTGTTTGTTGCAGGAGATGTGCGCGCTGAGTCCGCCAAACGGGTGGCCGCCGCCGTCGGCGAAGGGTCGATGGCGGTGATGTTGGTGCACCGGTATTTGGCCGAGGCTTAGGAGAGCAACCATGGGCGACAAATGCCTGCCTGACGAACTGCGCACGCTGTTCCTGTTCGAGGCGCTCAGCGACCAGCAACTGAAGATGCTGTGCGATCACGGCCATATCCAGTCGTTCGAGCCGGGGCCGGTCGTCGTCGAGGGTGAACCCGCGACCTGCTTCTACGTCCTGCTCGACGGTGAACTGGTGATGTCCAAGCGTTCGGCGGGCGTGGACATCATCACCAGTCAGACCTCGCAGCGCGGCGTCTACTGCGGTGCCTGGTCGGCATACATACCCGGCGAGGTGCAGGTGTACAACGCCTCGGTGCGGGTTACCAAGCCGTCGCGCTTCTTCGTCCTGGATGCGAGTGCGTTCGCGGAGTTCATGAAGACTCAATTCCCGATGGCCGTCCACCTGCTCGAGGGACACATGGTCGGCGGCCGCCGGCAGAGTCAGATCATCGGCCAGCGCGAGAAGTTGCTAGCCCTCGGCACGATCACCGCGGGCCTCACACACCAGCTGAACAACCCTGCTGCCGCCAGTGCGCGCGCCGTCTCCGATCTGCGCGAGAAGGTCGCAGGGATGCGGCACAAGCTCGCAATGCTGGCTGACGGCAAGTTCAGCCCCGAGGCGCTTCGAGTACTGGTCAGCATTCAGGACGAGGTGGCAGAACAGGTCGCGAAGTCCAAGCACGTTGAGTTGTCCGCGCTGGAGGCATCGGACCGCGAGGACCAAATCGGCGACTGGCTCGAGGACCACGACATCGTTGGTGCATGGGATTACGCGCCGACGTTCGTCGACGCCGGCCTCGACATCGACTGGCTCGAACGCGTTTCGGCGTTGGTCGATGAGGTCGATGCGTCAGCCTCGCTGCAAGGAGCCATCGGGTGGCTGCGGTACACCATCGAGACCGAGCTCCTGATGAACCAGATCGCCGAGGCGAGCAAGCGCATCTCCGCGCTGCTCGCCGGCGCCAAGCAGTACTCGCAGATGGATCGGGCCCCGTATCAGGTGGCCGACGTCCATGAACTGCTGCACAGCACGATCAAAACATTGTTCGGCGATCAGGTCGGCAACGACAAGCCGATCAAGCTGGTCAAGGAAATGGACAAGTCGATCCCCCAAATCGCTTGCTACCCAGGCGATTTGAACGAAGTGTGGAGCAACATCATCCACAACGCGATTCAGGCCATGGACGGTCATGGCACCTTGACGATACGCACCATGCGCGAAGGCGACGAGATGATCCGGGTCGAGATCGGCGATGACGGGCCCGGCATCCCCGAAGACGTCATCGACCGCATCTTCACGCCGTTCTTCACCACCAAGCCGTTCGGCGAGGGCACCGGCCTCGGCCTGGACCTGGCCCGCCGCATCGTGGTCGAGAAGCACCAGGGTGACATCCGGGTGCAGTCCACGCCGGGCGACACGAAGTTCATCGTGATCCTGCCGCTTGTCGCGCCGGCACCTGAAGCGCCAACCCCCACCGAGATTTCGGCGACGACGGAATAGCGTCGGCCCGGCTGCGGGTTGACCGAACCATGACTGACGACAAGCCCAACCTCGGCCGGTTCGGATCCTTCGGACGTGGCGTCACTCCCGAACAAGCCAAAGACATCGAGGCGCTGGGCTACGGCGCCGTGTGGGTGGGCGGATCGCCGCCTGCCGAACTGGAGTGGGTGGAACCCATCCTGGAGAAGACCACCACACTGCAGGTGGCCACTGGCATCGTCAACATCTGGACCGCCGAGGCCGGTCCAGTCGCTGAGTCGTTCCACCGCATCGACAAGGCCTACCCCGGCCGCTTCCTGCTGGGCATCGGCGTCGGCCACCCGGAGGCAGGACACGAGTACCGCAAGCCCATCGACGCGTTGAAGGAGTACCTCGACAAGCTCGACGAGTACGGAGTGCCGAAGAACCGCCGCGTCGTGGCCGCGCTGGGCCCGAAGGTGTTGAAGCTGTCCGCGGAGCGTTCCGCCGGTGCGCATCCCTACCTGACGACGCCCGAGCACACCGCCGAGGCGCGCAAGCTGATTGGGCCCGATGCCTTCATCGCACCCGAACACAAGGTGGTCTTGACGACCGATGCGGAGAAGGCCCGCGCGGTCGGCCGTAAGGCCCTGGAGATTTACCTCAACCTGACGAATTACCTCAACAGCTGGAAACGTCTCGGGTTCAGTGATGAAGAGGTCGCAAAACCGGGTAGTGACCGTCTCGTGGACGCCGTCGTCGCCTACGGCACCGTGGACGCCATCGCGGCGCGGCTGAAGCAACATCTGGATGCGGGCGCCGATCACGTGCCGGTGCAGGTGCTCACGTCGCCCGAGAAGCTGGTGCCTGCACTCGCCGAACTGGCCGGTCCGCTCGGCCTGAACTGAACGTCTAACCGAAGGAACAGCGATGACTGAACTCAAGCCCGACCTTGGCCGATTCGGCGTATGGACCTTCGGGACGCCCAAGCCCGAGCAGGCGGTCGAAATCGAGAAGCTTGGATACGGCGCGCTGTGGATCGGTGGATCCCCGGCAGGCGACCTGAACTACGTCGAGCCGATTCTCGAGCGCACCGAGACGCTTCAGGTGGCCACCGGCATCGTGAACGTCTGGACGGCGCCCGCCGAGCAGGTCGCGGAGGCCTACCACCGCATCGAAGACAAGTACCCCGGCCGGTTCCTGCTCGGCATCGGCATCGGCCATCCGGAGCACACCGAGGAATACCGCAAGCCATACGACGTACTGGTCGAATATCTCGACGTGCTCGACGCGGCGAAGGTGCCGACCAGCCGACGCGTCGTCGCCGCACTCGGACCGAAGGTGCTCAAGCTCTCCGCCCAGCGCAGCGCGGGCGCCCACCCGTATCTCACGACGCCGGAGCACACCGGCTGGGCCCGCAATCTCGTTGGCAATACGGTGTTTTTGGCGCCCGAGCACAAGGTCGTACTCAGCACTGACGTTGACGAGGCGCGCGCGATCGGCCGCAATACCGTCGACTTCTACCTCAACCTGAGCAACTACCTGAACAACTGGAAGCGGCTGGGTTTCACCGACGACGACATCGCCAAGCCGGGCAGCGACAAGCTGATCGACGCGGTCGTCGCGCACGGTAGCGCTGACGACATCGCCAAGAGGCTCACCGAACACCTCGAGTCGGGTGCCGACCACGTGACCATTCAGGTGCTTGGCGGCTGGGACAAATTGCTGCCGACGCTGACGGAGCTGGCAGGACCGCTCGGCCTGAAAGGCTAAGGCGTACCGCGCTCTTGCGTGAGTTGCTGCAACACGCGCAGAAACACTCTGCGGTCGTCGACGGGCAACGTTTGCAGCCAACGCTCCTCGTTGCGCTGAATGGCCGCCTGCACGGCACCTTTGATTGCACGTCCAGAGTCGGTGATCTCCAGCAGCCGCACCCGGCGGTCGTCGGGATCCGCGCGCCGCTCGATGTAGCCCTGCTCTTGTAACTCGTCTAGCACCGGGATGATTCGCGTCTTGTCCGCGCCGATGGCCTCGGCGAGCGCCGCCTGCGTGCGCATCGGCGACTGGTCGAGCGATAGCAGCACGGTGTAGCCCCACATCGACAACCCGTGCTTGTTCAGCACCGGCATCTCGGCAGCCATCAATTCACGAATCAGCGGCGCGAGCATCGCCGCCAGGTCGGGACGCTTCGCGCCTTTGGCCATGACGTGATGGTAAACGTTGATAAATTATATGCGTGTGCCTATGATCTACATATGCATATCAATTTGGATGTACTCCCCCTTCACCGAGCCGCCGTGTCGGCGTCCGTCGACGCTGTCGACACCGTCACACCAGATGATCTGGCCAAGCCAACGCCGTGCGCCGGCTGGAACCTTGGTGACTTGATCGCGCACATGACCGTGCAGAATCGCGGGTTCGGTGCGGCTGCCCGCGGGCTCGGCGCGGATGCCACCGTCTGGGACCCCAAGAAGGTCGCAGAAGCCGTCGCGGCCGACCCCGTCACTGTTTACGCCGCCTCGGCGGCCGACGTGCTCGACGCCTTTGCGGTCGAGGGTGTACTGGATGCGACGTTCGCGCTTCCCGATTTCGGGCCTGGCGCAACGTTTCCCGGCGCAATGGCGATCGGGTTCCATTTCGTCGACTACGTCGTACACGGCTGGGACGTCGCCCGCGCCATGGGCGCGCCATTCGAATTGCCCGACGAGGTCATCGCCGCGGTGCTGCCGCTGGCCCTCGCGGTCCCGGACGGCGAATTCCGTGCCACCGATGGCAGCCCGTTCGCATCCGCGATCGCCACCAATGGCGAGGCGAGCGACATGGACCGCATCCTCGCCCATCTCGGACGCTCGCCGGTGTGGACGGCATGCTGAAGGAATGTCGAAGTCCCCACCGGAGCACACCGACCGTCGTCGGGCCGAGTCCTTTGGCGCTATCGCCGATGAGTACGACCGCTATCGTCCGCGTTTCCCGCAGCCCCTCATTGACGGCCTCGTCGCTTCGCGCGGAGTTCTGACGGCCGATATCGGTGCCGGAACCGGTATCGCGTCCGTCCAACTGATGGAAGCCGGAGCGCACGTCGTCGCGGTAGAGCCCGACGCGCGGATGGCACGCGTGGCCACCGGCAAGGGAGTCACCGTCGAGCAGGCGACCTTCGAAGGATGGCAACCCGCCGGCCGTTCGTTCGATCTAGTGGTCTTCGCGCAGTCCTTCCACTGGGTTGAGCCCCGGTCCGCGATCGAGAAGGTGTTGACGATCCTGAGGCCGTGCGGGCGCCTCGCGATCATCGCGAACCGAATCATCCCGACCGCGCCGACGCAGGAAGAACTCGATGAGGTCAATGCCGACTACCTGGATGTGTCAGTGAGACCGGATGTTCGCGAAGCCGAACTGTCCGCATTGCTGTCGGAGTTCGGGTTCGCGTTCGAGCGACGGCGCTACGTAGAACACCTGCACTACACCGCCGAGGATTACCTGAATTTGGTGTGCACCTATTCCAATCGCTTGACGCTCGAACCCGCCGCGCTCGCCGAGTTGAGATCGCGCCTCGCGCAGCGGATCGGCTCGGCCGGTGTCGCTGCACTCAACGATGCCGTGGCGTTTGTCTGCACGCCTATCTCTTAGACGCAGGCCCTCGACTAGGGTCTTTGACCATGCGGTTGCTGGTCACCGGTGGCGCGGGATTCATCGGCGCGAACTTCGTGCACAGTGCGGTACCTGAGCACGACGTGACGGTGCTCGACGCGTTGACCTATGCGGGCAGCCGTGAGTCGCTGGCCCCCGTCGACGCCCACATCCGCCTCGTCGAGGGCGACATCACCGACGCCGAACTGGTGTCCAAGCTCGTGGCCGAGGCCGACGCCGTCGTGCATTTCGCCGCGGAAACCCACGTCGACAACGCTCTGGCCGAACCGCAGCCGTTTGTGCATACCAACGTGGTCGGCACGTTCACGGTGCTGGAGGCGGTGCGCCGGCACGGTGTGCGGCTGCATCACGTGTCGACCGACGAGGTGTACGGCGACCTGGAACTGGATTCTGCGCAGCGGTTCACCGAGTCGACGCCGTACAACCCGTCGAGCCCGTACTCGTCGACCAAGGCCGCCGCCGACATGCTGGTGCGGGCGTGGGTGCGGTCTTACGGTGTGGCGGCGACGATTTCGAACTGCTCCAACAACTATGGGCCGTATCAACATGTCGAGAAGTTCATCCCCCGCCAGATCACCAACGTGCTGACGGGACGGCGGCCGAAGCTCTACGGCAGTGGTGCAAACGTTCGCGACTGGATCCACGTCGAGGACCACAACAATGCGGTGTGGCGAATTCTGTCCGACGGCCAGATCGGGCGCACGTATTTGATTGGGGCCGAGGGCGAACGGGACAATCTGTCGGTGATGCGCACACTGCTGCGCCTGATGGGCCGCGACCCCGACGACTTCGATCACGTGGTCGACCGGGCGGGCCATGATCTGCGGTATGCGATCGACCCGTCGGCGCTGCGCGACGAATTGGGCTGGAGTCCCAAGCACACCGACTTCGAGGACGGCTTGCGTGCCACCATCGACTGGTATCGCGACAACGAATCATGGTGGGGCCCATTGAAAGAAGCGGTCGAGGCGTCGTATGCGGGGCGGGGCCAGTGAAGGCTCGCGAGCTCGTAGTACCCGGTGCTTGGGAGATCACGCCGTCGCTGCACACCGATTCGCGTGGCGCGTTCTACGAGTGGTTCACCGATTCGGCGTTCACCGATTTCGCCGGACATCGGTTCGATCTGCGGCAGGCCAATTGCTCGGTGTCGGCGGCGGGCGTATTGCGGGGCGTGCATTTCGCACAGCTGCCGCCGAGCCAGGCCAAGTACGTGACGTGCCTGCACGGTGCGGTGTTCGATGTGGTGGTCGACATTCGGGTCGGCTCACCGACATTCGGACGGTGGGACGCGGTCCAGCTCGACGACCGGGCCCGCCGCTCGGTGTATATCTCCGAAGGGCTCGGCCATGCTTTCCTTGCGCTGGAGGACGATTCGACGGTGATGTACCTGTGCTCCGCCGGCTATGACCCGTCGCGGGAGCACACCATCAATGCCACCGACCCGGCGCTGGGCATCACATGGCCGCTCGTCGACGGCGAGCCGATCATGTCGGACCGCGACCGCGAGGCGCCGACGCTCGCCGAGGTTCAGGCTGAGGGCCTCCTGCCGACATGGGACGAGGCCCAAGCGTTCGTCAACGAGCTACGCGGGCGCTAGCGCTTACTCAATTTCCTGGCGGAGGCAGCAGCATCGTCTGCCATGTCTTGTCCTTCGGCGCGCCCTGCGCCAGATCCGTCTGGGTGTATTGGCGGCCGTCGGGTCCGGTGTAACTACCTGTCGCAGGGTCGTATTCGGCCGCGGCTATCGGTGGCGCCTCCGGTGCGGGAACCCCTGCGGGCGGCAACTGCGGGATGGGCTGACCCGACAGCGTGGCGTTGGGGTCGCCCTTCCAGTTGAAGCCGTCGTTGAGCGGTATGTAGGTTTCGTTGCTTTCGCACATCGCGACCGTGGGTGCGCGTTTGCCCGGGACGGTTTCACACGGGATGTTGCGGGCGCCGCGCACATTGAACTGCGAATCCTGCGGCACCCGGCAGTACAGGTCACCCGGCGGCCGTTGTGGATAGTCCTGGAACGCGGCGACGCGCTGCTGCTGGGCCGGAAGGAACCCCGTGGTGCAGGGTGGCGGCAGGTTCAGGTTCAGGTTGAAGCTCAGGTATTGGCCTTTGTAGTCCTGTTTGGTGTTGAGGTTGGCGAGAATACCGGCCTGGTCGGCGGCGATGGCTTGAGGGAACACCACCAGCAGCTGTTCGATGTCGTTTTGGTAGGTGAGTGCGACTTGCCCGACGCTGACGAGGTTGGCCAACAGGATCGGCAGGGTCGGCTGCAGCCGCTCGACCAGTTGGCGCACCTGCGCGGCCGCTGGACCGCCCTTGTCTATGACGCCGGCGACCGCCTCGTCGTGGGTCTGCAATTCGGCGGTCACCGTGGCCAGTTGCGATGCCCACCCCTGAATCGCATCGGAGGTTTTCGTCTGCGAATCCAGCACGGGTTGGGCTTTGTCGATCAGCGTGATCAACGGGTCGAGATTCTTGCGAGCGCCGATGGCGAGTGTGGATGCGCCTTGAATCACGCGGGACAGCTCTGGGCCGAGCCCGCCAACGGCGGTGTAGGACTCGTCGATCACGGTCTTGAGGTTGTCGCGGGGTATGGCCTGTAGACCGCTGTTTGCAGCAGCGAGAAGAGAGTTGATGTCAGGCGGTACTGAGGTGTCGGCCAGGGCAATCTGGTCGCCGTTCTTCAGCGGCGGCGAGGCACCGTTACGGGGTAGCAGCAGGACATACGATTCGCCAACCGCTGATTGGCTGTGTACCTCGGCTTTGAGGTCTGAGGGGATGTCGATGTCGGAGGTCAGCGACAGCACCGCCTCGACGCCGGTATCGGTCAGGCGCACCGATTTCACCCGGCCGACATTCGTGCCGCGATAGGTGACATTGCCGGACTCATACAGCCCACCGGATTTCGGCAGTTCCATCGTGACCGTGTACTGGCCGACGTCGAACAGCATGGCGGGCAGTTTGATGAAGTGCAGCGCCATCACCGCAACAGTGACAAGCGCGACGACCGTGAAGATGGTCAGCTGGATTCTCACCTTTCGGGTCAAGTGCATGCTAGGGCCCCTGATCCCACCGGTAAGGGATGACGAGCGGGTTGCCGGGGCCGTTCGGGCCGCCAGACGTGCAGGGGCTGGGGAACTGTCCGATGGTTCGGCCCCACTGCAGCTCCAGCTCTGTCAGATCGCACTCCCACCGGGTGCCGGTGAAGATTCCTTGGTCGATGCGGCTGAGCGTGAGGTCGACGATGGCGGTCAGATTGGCGTAGTCACCACGTTGGAAGTTTTCGAAAGTTTCGTTCGGAAAGGGAAACGTGGCAAGCAGACTCAGGGATCGCGTCAGGCTGGGGCCGGCGTTGGCAAGCGACTCCAAGACCGGTCCGACTTGGTTCAATTCCTTCACCAGGTTGGTGCTGGTCTGATTGACCGTGTCGACGGTCAGCGCGCTGAACTTTCCGAGCTGATCGGCCGCCTGCGCCAAGTTGTCCCGTTCGGAGTTCAGCACCGCAAGCGCGTCGGGGACCGTGGCCAGCGCCCGGTCCAGGACGGGTTGCTGTGTGGCGAATTTCCCGACCAGCCTGTTGAGGCTGTCGGTCGCCGCGATGATGTCGCCGGTCTGGTCGTTGAGGTGGGCGGTGAATTCGCCCAGCTGTGTAATCAAGCTCCGCACGTCCTGCTCGCGGCCGCGGAACGCAGTGGAAAACGCCTCGGTGATGTCCTGCACCCGACCCAGTCCACCCCCGTTGAGGAGCATCGACAGCGCCGCCAGTGTCTGCTCGGTGCTCGGGTAGGCGCCGGCGTGCGACAGCGAAATGAGCGAGCCGTCGTGCAACTTGCCTTGTGGCGGTTCGTCCGTCGGCGGCGCAAGCTCGATATGCAAGGAACCCAGCAGGCTGGTTGTGCCGATCTTGGCGGTCGCGTTGGCGGGCAGGTTCACATCACTGTTTAGGCGCATGGTCAGCAACGCATGCCAGCCTTGTCGTTCGATCTTGGTGACATGACCGACGGTTACGTCTGCGACACGCACACGTGAGTTCGGCTCGATGTTGTTGACGTCAGGCATTTGTGCCTGGATCAGGAAGGAGTCCGAGCCGGTACCCTGCGTGCCGGGCAGGGGCAGTGAATTCAGCCCGCGCCAGCTGCAGCCGGGTATTGCCGCCAAGATCAGCACCATCATCAGGTTGGCCGCCGCGCGCTGCCAGCGTCGCCGTGTCACGAGCCACCTCCGGGGGGCACCATCATGCCGGGTAGTCCTTCGGCGGGGTCAGTGGCCGGCGGAAGGTGGTCGGGCCGCATCCACGGCTCGCTGTAGGTGATTTCGTTGGGCCGGGCCTGCGTGCCGACGAAGAGGTTCTCTCCCAACGGCGGGAAGTTGTATTGGCGGTTCTTCACGATGGGCGCCAGATACTGCGCGCACAGTTTCGCCGATTGCTCGCCACCCAGGCGGGAGGCGGATTGTATTGCGCCACAAAGAAATGAGACCGGGTTTGCGAAGTTGTTGATGGCCAGCGCGCCGGTCAGTGAACCGTTGGCGGGCTCGTAGATGTTGTTGAAGTTCTGCATCACCGTCGGGGCGATGTGCAGCGTCTGCTTGATGTCGTCGAGGCTTTCAACCAGTACGCGGCTGATCGAGGTCATCTTGTCCGACGCGGTGCCGATCGCCTCGGTGTTGTCGGCGGCGAAGTCTTTGACATCTGCAACGACGGTGTTGAGGTCCTCGACCGCCTGACCGACCTTGTTGGGGTCGTCGGCCAGCAGCGAGGTCACCGCGTCCAGGTTGCGGTTGAGCGCTTCGAGTAGATCGGCACTGTCGCTCAGCGCGGACACCAGCGTCGAGAGGTTCTTGAACGTGGCGAAGATGTCATTGCTGTGGTCACCGAGGATCGACACCGCTTGCGACAGTTTGATGATGGTGTCGCGGATCGTGGCGCCCTGCCCGCGCAGGTTGTCCGCGGTGGTGTTGATGAGCGCACCCAGCGTGCTCACGCCGCCGGGCCCGGTGGGCTTGAGCAGCTCGGTCAGCCGCTCGAGTTGGGCGCGCAGGTCGTCCCATTCGACAGGCACCGCGGTGCGGTCGTTGGGGATCACCGCGCCGTCGGCCATCGTCGGTCCGCCGGTATAGGGAGGTGTGAGCTGGACTGCCCGGCCGGTCACCAGCTGAGGTGACAGGATCACGGCCTTGACATCTGCAGGGACCTTGTACTTGCTGTCGAACCAGAAGGTGATCTTGACCCGCTCGGGCTGCGGTTCGATCTGTACGACCCTGCCAACTGGCACGCCTCGAATGCGCACGTGGTCGCCGGGAAACACCCCAGTGCTGTTCTCGAAGTACGCCACCACCGTCGTTCGAGCGATCTGCGCAGGCAGGCGTATCGCGACGAACAGGCCCGCACCCAACACCAGCACCAGCGCCGTCGCCACGACCAAGCGGGCGGTCCGCCGCGACCCCATCATGGTCGGGCCCCCGGTTGCTGGGCGGGCGGCGCTTCGCCCGGTGCCGGCACGTATACGGGAGATGGAGTCGGCTCGGGTGTGGAAGCCAACTCGGGCGGCGGCGGCGCGGGCGGCCCCGGCGGCGGCCCGCCGGGCGGTGGCGCCGGCAGCGGTTCGCGGTAGGGATAGCGCGGATCGCCGGGTTTACCGGTGATCGCGTCGGGCAGATTCAACCTCGGTTCCCCGCCCTGGCCAGTCCGCGGGTAGGGCACCGGCAACGCCGGGGTGCCGGGCTGACCGGTCTGCGGGTCCGTCAGCTCCGAAGGCAGCAGCGTGGCCGGATCCAATCCCAGATCCGAAAACGCCGCGTCGACGAACGGTTGCACGAACTGACCCGGAAAAAGGTTGACCACATAGGCTTTGAAGAACGAGCCCGAGGAAAGCGATTCACCGAGCGACATGACATAGGTGTTGATCAGTTTGATGGCCTGCTGCACGCGTTCCTTGCGACCGTCGACGATCGCCAGTACTCCGTTGAGCTTGTCCAGCGCCGGCCGCAGCTGCCGACGGTTCTCGGCGATGAAGCCCTGCAGCTGCCGCGACACCGCCGAGATGTTCGCCCAGATCTGGTCAAGGGCCGCGCTTTGTGTCCGCAGCTGCGCGAGTAGCGCATTGGTGTCTTTGACCAGGCCGACGATCTGGTCGGTGCGTTTGGCCAGCACTCCCGTCGCCTGGGCCGCGTTGTCGAGCAACCTGCGCAGTTGGGCATCGCGAGTGTCGAGTGTTTGCGCAAACCGCGCCACCCCCGCCACCGCATCCTTCAGATCCGGCGGGGTCGCCGAAAAGGTCTGGGCCAACGTGGCCAACGAGTCCGACAACTGGTCGGTGTTCAGACCGCTGATCGTGGTGGCCAGGTCACCGAGGGCGTCGGGCAGCTGGTAGGGCGACACCGTGCGATCGAGCGGAATGGCGCGATCGAGCTGCCCATCGCCACGCGGTGTCACATCGACGAACTTGGCGCCCAGCAGGCTCTTGGTTTTGATCGCGGCTTCGGTGCGGTCGCCCAGACGCACATCGGTGCCGATCTTGAACTTGACGAGCACGCCGGTCTCGTTGAGTTCAATGGCCGAGACGTTGCCCACCACAAGGCCGGAGACCTCGACGCCGGCGCCGGTGTTCAACCCGCCGGCGTCGGCGAAATAGGCGGAGTATTGCTTGCCCGGGTTGAGGAAGGGCAGGTTCTGGTACTGCAGCGCGGCCAGCACCATCACGGAGACCGTTACGACGCCGACGGCGCCGATAACCAACGGGCTGCGCTCGGAGAATGACTTCACTTGGGCGCGCACCGCCCCGAGCTCTGACCGGCCACCTTGACGTACACCGGCTGGCCTCCCTTTCCGTTGAGCTTGAGGACCACATCGCACAGGTAAAAACTGAAGTAGTCGCCATACATCCCCTGGCGGACCAGCGCCCGGTACCTGTCCGGCAGCGTGTTGAGCAGATTGTCGAGGTACTCGTGGTCAGCCACGGCGATCCCCGCCACCCGGTCGGTCTCCTCGACCACCTTGTGGAACGGCGCCCGCGCCTGTGTCAACAAGTCCGCGACTGAACCGGTGGCCGCGTTGGTATAGGCCACCGCGTTGGAGATGTCGGTCCTGCGTTCGGCGAGCCTGCCGATCAGCTCAGAAAGCGATGTCACCGCTTTGTCCAGCCTGTCGCTCTGACCGCCCAGCGACCCCAGCATCACGTTGAGGTTGTCGATGACCTGCCCGATCAGCAGGTCACGGTCGGCCAAGGTGTTGGTCACCACCGCGGCCTGCTGCAGAAAGGACCCGATCGCGGGGCCCTGCCCCTGGAACGCATCGATCAACTGCTGGGTCAGGTCGTTGACCTGCTGCGGGTTCAGCGCGCGAAACAGCGGCTTGAAGCCTCCGATCACCGCATCCAGATCCAGTGCGGGTTCGGTCTGAGTCAGCGGAATGGTCTGTCCGGGATTGAGTGTCTCGAGCCTGCCGACGCCTTCCTCGAGCGCCAGGTAGCGGTCACCGAACAGGTTGTCGTACCGGATCACCGCCCGGCTGCCCTGCGTAAGAACGACTGACTTGTCGGCGAAAAACTCCACCCGCACGGTCGCGTCGGGGTTGATGGAGATGTTGGCGACCTTGCCGACCTCCACCCCGGCGATCCGCACTATCGTGCCCTTCCTCAGATTGGAGGCGTTGGTGAACTCGGCGTAATAGGTGTTGCCTGCGCCGAAGCGAAACTGCCCGAAGATCGTCAGCGTCAGGAACGCGACGAACAGGCAGACAGCCATGAAGATGCTCAGGCGCCAGATGGTGCCCCTGAGGTCAGCCACGGCTTGCCTCCTGCTTGTGTGGATCGTCGACGGTCACGGTGGCGATGACGATCACGGTGGGGGCTCCGGCCCGTTCAGCGGCGCGCCATACGGCGGCGCCCCGGGGTAGGGCACGGGTCCGATCGCCGGACCCGGCAGGCACTGGCGAATGCTGGGTGGCTTCGGCACGGCGCGGGTCGCCGGGAAGTAGTCCGCCCAGCAGGGATGTCCGATGCCCGGGTTGGGCCGGATGTCCAGGCCAGTCCCCCAACCGGTGTTGGTGACCAGCTGGCGCACCGGGAAGTTCTTGGTGGCGTCCGGCAGCGACCCGCACCCCGGCGCTCCTCCGGGTCCGCCCTTGGCGGCGACGATCGGCAGGTTGTCCGGATACGCGTAGGGATCATTACCCAGCAACAAGGCGACATCGAGCGCAAGTGTGCGGTGATCGCCGCCCCACGCCGCATAGCCGCCGTTGTTGAGATACCAGGTGGCGCCCTTCAGAAAGCACGTGTACACGGGGTTGTGCTGCAGAAGCAGATTCGTCGTCGGCTCGAGGGTGTTGACCGCCCCGACGAGATCGTCCTTGCTCGTGACAAGCAGGTTCGTACCTGCCTTCGACACACCGATGACGTTGAGCAGCAACCCATCCAGCGCGGTCGCGTGGCCGGTGACGGTAGCGCTGGTGGTGCTGATGGCGTCCAGAATGCCCACGATGTCGTTGGCGGCGGCGTCATAGGTGTCGGTGAAATTCTTGAGCGAGCGCCAGTTCCCGCCAATGGTTTCGGCGCGCGCGTTAAGTGCGCGCAAGACCTCGTTGAGATCTGTAGCGGCTTGGCCCATCCGCTCGCCCTGTCCGCGGACGCCGTCGGCAACTGCGGTCAGCACCGCGTTCAGCTTGAGCGGATCGACGACCTTGAGGAGCTCGACAACGTTCTCGAAGACCGTGTTGATCTCCGTGCTGACGTTCTTGGAATACAGCACCGCGCCGGCGGCCAGCCGCTGCGGGCTCGGGTTCGGCGGATACACCAGCTCGACGAACTTGGTGCCGAAGGCGGTGGTGGCACTGATCTGGGCCGCCACGTTGGCCGGGATGTAGCGGATCTGGTCCGCGTCGATCTCAAGCCTCAGTCTGGCGTTGTCCGCTCCGCCGCCGATCTGGCTGACCCGGCCGACCCGAACGCCACGCAGCATGACGTCGGCGTTGGTCTCCATCACCAGCCCCGCGCGATCCGATGCCAGCGTCACGGGCACATACGACCTGAACGTGCCCGCAAACGACACTGCGGTCACGAACAAGAACACGCCGATCGCCGCTAACAAGATGAGCGTCCACCAGGCGCTGGCGATCCGGTGTGTTCCTGACCTGCGCTTCATGCCACTAGCCCGCCAAGTGGAAGTCGCCGGACTGGCCATAAATGGCCAGCGTCATGATCACGATCAAAATCGACGCGACGACCATCGAGGCACGCACGGCCCGGCCGACGGCCTCACCGACCCCCGCCGGCCCGCCACGCGCGGTGAAACCGTAGTAGGTGCACAGCAACATGATCATCAGGGCAACCGCGGCCACTTCGGCTACCGACCACAACACGTCTGTTGGACTCAGATACGTATAGAAGTAGTGGTCATAGACACCCGACCCCTGGCCATAAATGGCGGTGGTGCCGATACGCGCGGCCCAATACGCCGTCATCAGCCCCACACAAAACAACGGGACCGCCACAATCACCCCGGCCAGCACCCGCGTGGACGCCAGGTAGCTCACACTGCGGATGCCGATCGCCTCGAGCGCATCGATCTCCTCACTGATCCGCATCGCCCCCAGCTGAGCAGTGCTACCGGCACCAACGGTGGCCGCCAGCGCCACCATCACCGTCCCCGGCTGGATTTCGCGGGTGTTGAAGAATGCCGACGCGAACCCCGTCAGCGCCTCCACACCCACCGACGCCAACTGGTTGTATCCCTGCACCGCCACTATCGCACCGGTGGTGATCGTCAAGAACCCCACGATCACGACCGTTCCGCCGATCACCGCAAGAGCCCCGCTGCCCAAACCCATCTGCGCGATCACGCGCAACAACTCGCTGCGGTAGTTGAGAACGGCATCGGGTATGCCGGCCAACGTCGTCGCGTAAAACCGTGTCTGCGAACCGATCTGGTTCCACCCGCCCACCGCGGCATTCCTCATCCGCTGCAACCGCGGATGAAGCCCGCTCGGAACACTTGACGTCACGAGTTCACCTCACGACACCATGAACGGGACGCCGACGGCGGTGACGATGATGTTCGTCAAGAACAACACAATGAAGGCGAACACCACGGTTTCGTTCACCGCCCTGCCCACACCGGCCGGCCCCCCACCCACCGAAATGCCCTGATAGCAGGCGATCAAGCCAGCGGTCAACCCGAACAGCGTCGCCTTGATCAGCGAGATGATGACATCGGCCAGGTGAGTCAGCGTCGTCAGTCCCGCGACCCACGCACCCGCCGAAACGTCCATGAGAAACACCGAGCAGACGAACGCGCCGACAAGGCCCGTCATGATCACCACCGAGCTCAGCGCCAGCGACACCGTCGTGGCCGCCAGCACGCGCGGAACCACCAGCGCCTGGATCGGGTTGATGCCCATCACCCGCAGCGCATCGAGTTCCTCACGGATGGTTCGCGCACCCAGATCCGCGCACATCGCCGTGGCACCCGCGCCCGCCACCACCAACACCGTCACGATCGGGCCGCTCTGAGACACCGTGAAAATCGCAGCGCCGGTGCCGGAAAAATCCGCGGCACCGATGTCGGCCAACAAGACATTGAAAAGGAACCCCGAAATCACAGCCCACGGGATCGTCATCAACACCGCGGGCAACGTCGACACCCGCGCGACGAACCAGCATTGAGATAGGTATTCACGCCAGGCGAACGGCGGCTTGAACATCAGCACGAAGGTGTCCAGCGCGACGGCGAAGAAGCCACCGACCGCCCGAACGGGCTTGGTCGCCGTTTGCGCGGAGATCACCATGCTGCGGCCAACCACATCCGAGAGGGTACGCGGACGATGTCGCTTATGTCCATAGTCAATACGCTTATTAGCTGACATCAGATATACAAACCGCGATGAAAACTGCGTCTTGTACTCGATGATGTATCTTGATAGTACTGTTCTGTACGTCACACTGGAGGTTGTGGGCGCTGGGCCGCCTCACGCACTGATGCCCGAGGAGGCACCTGATGACCGACACCAAGCAGGCCAGCGAGAGGCTCGTCCGCGATTTTCTGGGCTCGTGGGAAGGCCGCGATCTCGAGACCATTTGCAGCGCCTTCGCCGATGACGCCGTCTACCACAACGTGCCGGTCAAGCCGATCGAGGGCATCGCCGGCATTCGCGCCATCTTTCGGGCGTTCCTTGACGCGTTCTCGGAAGCCAAGCTCGATATCGTCACGCTGGCGGCCGAGCCGGGTCTGGTACTCGCCGAACGCGTCGACTACTTCACCATGAACGACGGCACCAGGGTCGTGCTCCCGGTGACCGGGGTGTTCGTCGTCAAGAATGGCGAAATCACGCGGTTTTCCGACTATTTCGATCTCGCCGACTTCGAGCAGCAGAGCGGGTTCAAGCTGTGAGCCATTCGAGAACACTCACGTGACCGACGTGGCCCGCAACTCCGCCGCCACGCGGGCGGGTCTGGCAGGATTTGGTGGTTCGCCCAAGCAGAAAGGGGGGCGTCGCGCGGTGGAGCCCGCGGTCTCAACCGTCAAGCGACGGCCGAAGGACAGAAAGCAGCAGATCCTGGAGCAGGCCGTCCGCCTGTTCATCGATCGCGGCTTTCATTCGGTCAAGCTGGAGGACATCGCCGAGGCGGCCGGCGTGACCGCGCGTGCGTTGTATCGCCACTACGACAACAAGCAGGCGCTGCTCGCCGCCGCCATCCGAATGGGCCAGGAGCAGTACCAGAGCGCGCGACTGCTCTCCCAAGCCGAGACACCGTCCACACCTCGGCCGCTGAGTGTTGAGTTACCGGACCTGATCGCCGCGGCCGTCGCGTCTCGGTCGCTGACGGTGCTGTGGCAGCGCGAGGCCCGCTACCTCGACGATGTCGAGCGAGCAGAGGTGCGCCGGCGCATCAACGCGATCGTCGCGGGTATGCACGACGGTGTCCGGCTGGAGATATCGGGCCTGAGCCCCCGCCACTCGGAGCTACGGGCCTGGGCGGTGTCCAGCACCCTCACCAGCTTGGGTCGGCACAACTTGACGTTGCCCGGCGACGAACTGGCTGAGCTTCTGTACCAAGCGTGCATGGCTGGCGCCCGCACTCCTGCGGTCCGCGAATTGGAGCCCGACGATGCCGCGCCGAACCGGGAAGGTGCGCTGTTCTCCCGACACGAGACACTGCTCGCCACTGGGGCGAGGTTGTTCCGCGCGCAGGGGTATCCGGCCGTCAGCACCAGCGAGATCGGGAAGGGAGCGGGTATCGCGGGCCCGGGCCTGTATCGCTCGTTCTCGTCCAAACAGGCGATTCTCGACGCGCTCGTCCGCCGGCTCGACGAATGGCGCAGCCTCGAATGCATACGCGCGCTGCGCGAAAACGCGCCAGACAAGCAGCGCCTGCGCAGGCTCGTCGACGGCCACGTCCGCATCAGCCTGGACGACCCCGACCTCGTCGCCGTATCGATCACCGAGCTGTCGCATGCGTCCACCGAGGTCTGTGACACGTACACGAGAAACCAAGCGGACAGGGACTCCGAGTGGATCGACCTCATCCGCAAGCTGGTGCCTGCGACCAGCGTCGCCGAGGCGAGGCTGCTCGTCGCCGCGGCGATCAGCTTCATCGAAGACGTCGCGCGGACATGGCATCTCACGCGTTACGCGGGTGTGGCGGACGAGATGACGGCCATCGCGTTGTCGATACTGACGAGCCGGTCACCACAGGGCGCAGACAGTCCCGCCGTCGGCGAGTTGAGTGGTTCCGGTGACCATCGAGGCGTCGTCTGACAGCAGGAACGCCGCAACGGCGGCCATTTCCTCGGGTTTCGCCATGCGGCCCTGAAGGCGGTCGATCATCGTGAGCCCGCCTCCCTCGCCGAGCGCCTCGTCGAACATCGTGATCGCGGTCTGCTGCATCGGTGTGTCGACGAACGCGGGTAGCAGTGCGTTGGAACGCACGTTGGATGACCGGAACTCGGCGGCGGTGACGCGGCTGAGGTGGATGATCCCGGCCTTCGACATCCCGTAGGCAACGGTGCCCGCCGCCGCGACATGGCCCGCCAACGATGACATGTTGACGATGGCTCCGCCCCCGCGCTCGATCATCTTCGGCACCACATGTTTGGTGCACAGCCACGCGCCACGCAGGTTGATCCTGATGATGCGGTCGAAGTCCTCGACGGTGGTGTCGATGATGGACGCGAAATGAACGACGCCCGCATTGGCGACGAGCTTGTCGACCCCACCGAACGCGCCGACGCAGGCGTCGACCATGCCGATCACTTGTTGTTCGTCGCTCACGTCGACCGGGTGGCCGATGGCGTTGCCGCCGATCTTGGCCGCTGCGGCATTGGCGGCATCGCTGTCAATGTCGGCGCAGAGCACGTTGGCACCCTCGTCGGCCAGCCGCTGTGCTATCGCGAGGCCGATTCCCGCTCCGGCCCCCGTCACGATGGCGGCCTTGCCTGCCAGGTCTGCATGCGTCATGAGTCGCCTCGCGAATGTGTATGTGCCATAGGTTTTCTCATCCCGCGACCGCGAACGCCGAGTCCCGTTGCGCGACGTGCAGACCGTGTTCGCGTATCGCCCCGAACATCACAAGGCCGAAGCCCGGCGTGTCGTCGGAAAGGCTGACGGCGTGCACGCCCAGATCACGCAGGATCCATCCCACGGTCTCGGACAATGCCGGCGCCGCGTCGCCACGGCCGAAGAGGCCGCAGGCGTGCATCGGTCCGGATGGGCGCAAGTAGACAATCATGCCGCTACCCCGGACGGTCATCGTCGTCAACGCGCTGTCGAGTTCACGGCCGCACCGGCACGCCGTCGAGCCGAACACATCCCCTGTGAGGCACTCGACGTGGACGTGAAGCGGCATGGGCACGCCGGGGCCGGCTGCACCGACGATCACGACCAGATGCTCGCCGCCGTCGTGCGCGTCGTGGAAACCGATGACTCGTGAGGCGCCTGCCGTGGTGGGCAGGATCGTCTCCGCCAGCCGGACGACTTGGGGCTCTGTGCGCCGCCGATACGCGACGAGGTCGTCGATCGACAGCGCGGCCAGCCCGTATTCGTCTGCGAATTCGGCCAATTCGGCGCCATCGGCGATCGCTCCCGGTCGCTCGCGCGAGACGATCTCGCAGAACACTCCCGCCACCCGCCGTCCGGCCAACCGGGCCAGATCGACCGCCGCCTCCGCGGCCCCAGGCCGACCCAACACCCCTTCCGCACTCGCCTGCACCGGGACCACATGGCCCGGTCGCCGGAAGTCTTCTGCTCGCGATCCGGCCGCGGCGAGCGCCGCGATGGTCCTGGCACGGTCGGTGGCCGAGATACCGGTTCCGGTGCCGGACCAGTCGACCGCCACGCGGTGGGCGGTAGCTGACCGGTCGGCATCGCCATGCCACATGGGCGGCAGGTTGAGCCGCTCACACTCTGTGCCCGGCAACGCGACGCGGACATAACCGGAGGCGTGCCGCACGGTGAAGGCGAGCAGCTTGGGCGTCGCGGCCTCGGCGGCGAAAATGAGATACCCCTCGTCGCCCGGCGCCGCATCGTCGGTGACGACGACAGGTCGCCCCTTAGCGACCGCGGCGATTGCGCGGCGGACCCGCACATCGGTGGTTTTCATGAAAGCTCCTCTGATACATCCGCCACGGCCAGTTGCCGAAACCTACTGCCGTGGAACACAAGTGGCGGTGTCTCTGGGTCGGCGCCCATGGCGCAGATCTCAAGCAGAGCGATGGTGTGATCGCCCGCGGCGACCTCCCCGGCCACTCGGCAGTCCAGCCATGCACTCGCACCGTGAACCAACACTCCCCCGCCTGGCAGTTCACTCCACGACACCCCGGCGAACCGGTCACCGACCTTGCGCGACAAGCTCACGCAGGCATCGCCGTGGCATTCGGCCAACACGCTCACACCCAGCCGCCGACGCCCCCGCAGCCTGGGCCACGTCGTCGAGGTGTTCTGGACGCAGATCGACACCAGGGCCGGGGATATCGAGACCGCGGTGAATGAGCTCGCGGCCATCCCGACCGGCACACCGTCGACGATCGCGCAGACGGCGATCACTCCGGACGGGAAGCAGCCGAATACCCGCCGCAGCTCGGCCTCGTCCACACACGCGGATGCCGTTGGCACCACATCGATCCCATCCACTAAGTAAGCCCGTGCAGGAAATCGAGCAACAGCCGGTTCGTCTCCTTCGGTTCTTCCTGCTGAATCCAATGTCCGACATCGGCCACCATGTGGGTGCCGCAGTAATTCGGCATGACCTCGCGTGCCCGATCGATTGCCTCGGCTCCCCAGGCGGTGCCGACGTCGTACTGGCCACCGATGAACACCGCCGGCGGCGTGAGCGGCTTGCCTTCTTGATCGGCAAGATCGTGCCAGTCGTTGTCGATGTTGTGGTAGAAGCTCAAGGGCCCGCCGAATCCGGAACGCTCGAATTCGCCTGTGTAGAAATCGACGTCGGCGTCGGTGAACCAGTCGGGCGCCCTGTCGGGATAGATGAACGCGTCCTTGAGCCTGGCCCCCTCCGGCATGCACAGCGGGCCGGCACGGATCACGTCGATCGGGTCCATCGATTCCAGGTCGACGCCCGCCGCCACGGCCGCCTGGGTGGCCGCGATCATCCCCTCACCCGAGACGGTGTAGGTCAGGCCCAACAGCCAGGAGCGCACGTCTTCTTCGATTTCGGCGATGATGCCGTCCTGGGCGGAGAAGTAGTCCTGGTACCAGACCTTGCCTTCTCCGGCGATCTCCCGGTGATAGTCGTCGGGGCGGCGCTCACCGAAGGGGCTGCCCGGCAAGGCGATAACGCCACGCCCGGAGAACGGGACGCTGATTCCTGCCACACCCGCACACCGTTGCGGATGCAGCCATGCGAAGGTCCACGCGACGGGGGCGCCCCAGTCGTGACCGATCACGACGGCCTTGTCCTGCCCGTAGGCGTCGATCACACCAAGAACGTCGCCGACCAATTCCTTGATGCGGTATGCCGATTGGACGCGGTACTTCGATGAGCGCCCGTACCCGCGCTGGTCGATGGCCACCACGCGGTACCCCGCCGCGGCGATCGCCGGAATCTGATGTCGCCAGGAGTACCAGGACTCCGGAAACCCATGCAGCAGAACGACCAACGGGCCCTCGCCGTCCTCCACCGCATGGATCCGGGTGCCCCGGCAGTCCAAGTTCCGATGAGTCAGCGCCATCACAGTGTTCCTTCCAGTCCTAGGACGTGCGGCTCGCCGCCACCTCGGCGACGGTGATCGCTTCTGGCCGCCCCGGGGGTTCGGCCGACGGCACAGTGCGGTTCTCGTAGTTCCTCGCGATCAGCGTCTTCTGCCCGGACAACCTGGTCCGTGCCCACTTGCCGAGCACACGTCCGGCGACGTTCGGTCTCATCAGCGCGGACGGTGGTTTGACCAGATGAACGACGGCCAGGAATTCGCGATAGGCATCCAGGTCGTCGTGCACGAGTTCGATCAGGCGGTCCATGTACCAGGTGAGCACGCGGAAATAGAACGGCCGCTTCTTGTCCACGTCTTTGATCCAACCAAAGCGCAGGTTCTGCTCGCGGATCACGAACCAGGCCGTATCCGCCATCCGGGAGATCGACCGGTAGTAGCGACGAGGCAGATCTCGGTGTCCCGCACCGTATTTCGCCAGCAGCTCCTGCATCTGCCGGACTTCCTTGAGCGCCAGCGTCATGCCCAATCCGGAAACGGGGTCGGCACTGGTGTACGCGTCGCCGACCACCAACAGCGCCCGTGGAAGGTTCCGCATCTTCTCGTATCGCAGCCTGAGCATGTTGGGATAGCGGAAGTTGTAGATCGGCGAAGCCGGCTCCAGACCGTCGATGTTCTCCCCGATCACCGGCGACGGCATCAGATCGGCGAACTCGCGGAATTCGCGGGCGGTGCGCGGCGGCGAGTAGCAGTTGTACGCGACCAGCGACGTCGACAGTATGGTCCGCGAGCTGTCGGTGTAGTACTGCGCGGCGTAGGTGTCCTCGTACGGTCGGTATGCGTAGCAGATCACCATCACCTTGTCCTGCCACTGCCGCTCCGGTGGTACCCGGTGCTGCATTGTGGAATAGAAGCAATTGATGATGTCCTGCTCGACTTCGGGCGCGCCGACGCCGATCCGGTCAAGGATCTCCGGCAGTCGAGTGTTCTTGCCGGAGGCGTCCACGACGAATTCCGCTGGTATCACGTCGATTCCATCGCCGTCGCGCTGAACGCCCACGCCGATGACGGCGTCGGCCCCGTCCTCGAACACGAGGTCGGCCACCTCGGACTCGTAGCGGAAGCTGATCCGGGGTTCGCCGTCGAGGCGGCGCCGCACGCACCATTCGAGCAGTGGGCGTCCGGCGCACACGATTTGAATGTCGCTGGTACCGGGCTTCTTCCAGGTACCACCTATCCGGATCCGGTACTGCGCCGCCATGTCGACCTTGAACGCACCCTCACGCACCATGTCGTCGACGATCCCGGGAAAGATGCGCTCCAACTCGATCTGACCCGCGGTGAGCAGGTGGTGCAGGTGCCAGCCCTGCGCCGCGCCCGGCCTGCCTTCACGGCGACGATGGGGCCCGTCTTTCTCGAGGACGATGACGCGCTCGAACGACTCGCTGAGCACCTTGGCCGCGGCGATGCCCGCGATGCTGCCACCGATGACCAATGCCGTGCCGCGGCCCCTTCGGCGTACGTCCGCCAGATCGAGCGCCGAGTAGTCGACGCGCGCCGGTGTACGCCGACCTGCCGCGCCACTTGGGACGAACTTCTCGTAGTAGAGGCCGACGCGGTGGAATCCGTTGTCGTCCAACCAGGTTCGGGTGGCCTCGACCATGGCGCCGGGTCCGCAAAGGTAGACGTCGGCGTCGCCGCCGGCAAGCATCCGCTCGTCGAGCAGGTCGGTGACGAGCCCGACCGGCCCGTCCCAGTTCGCGTCCGGACGCGAGACGATGACCTGCAACTCCAGCCCCGGCAGGCGTTGCTTGAGTGCCTCGAGGTCGTCATGTTTGCACAGGTCCTCGACGGCGGTCACCCCGTACAGCAGGCGCACCGGGTGCACACTGTCGGCGTCCAGACTCTCGGCCATCGCCAGGATTGCCGACAACCCGGTGCCCCCGGCGACCAGGACTACGGGACGCACGACCGGGCGTAGGTAGAAGCCGCCCATGCTGCAGCGCAACGCGATACGGTCGCCTGGTTTCGCGCGCTCGCGCAGATAGTCCGACATCACGCCATCTGGCAGCAGCCGGATGATGAACTCCAGTTCGTTGCGTCCGTCGGCCGGGTGTGCGTAGGAGTAGTTCCGCCACGACGCCGTGCCGGGCACCTGAAGCTGGGCGAACTGGCCCGCCTTGTACGCCAGGGCGCCGGGCATACCCGATGCGTCCACGCTCAGAATCGCTGTGGTCGGCGACAGCCGCTGCACCCCGGTCACCACTCCGTGTCCGGTGATGAGCAGCGCCGCATTGTCGTCAGCCGGATATTGGAGTTCGATCAGGCAATCCGACGTGGGGAAGGTCTGGCACGTCAGGATCTTTCGCGCGTCGCGTTCAACATCGGAAAGACCTTCTGTGCGGCCCATCTCGTAGTCGCCGGCTGGACAGGCGGCCACACAAGTCCCGCAGATCCCGCTCTGGCACTCGTTGACGATGGCGACACCGTGTTCTTCTGCGGCCTCGAGGATCGATTGATCCGGGCCCACCGGCATTTCCTTGTGCGTCCCATCCGAATAACGGACGGTGACCTGACGAGCCTCCACTTCAGCTGCCTCTTCCACCAGAGCCGACCGCTAGACGATCGCGGCCGCAGGCTTTTTCGCGATCCGGGCGTTGAGCCTGGGCATGACCTCCGTGGCCAGTAGCCGCATCGATTCTTTCCACGGGCCGGGATCGTCGCTGTAGTCGAAGCCCAGAATCAGCAGGTGCCCGAATCCACCGACTTGGTCGTAGGTGGCCTCCAATTTGTCGACGACTGTGTCGACCGAGCCGACCACAAAAGTGTTCTCGGCGAGGTATTCCGGCGTGACGTCGGCATCGGGCACCGCCGGGTCGTGCTTGTAGAACTTGGTCATGCCCATCGTGCGGAAGGTGGGCAGGACGTACTCACGCATGTTGCGCCCCAGCATGCCGTCGACCGCATACCGGAATGCCTGCTCGTCCGTCTCGGCAACGACGACCTCGCGCACCAGCCGCCAATCACGGCGATCGGGTGTGCGTCCGCTGCGTTCGGCCCCTTCCAGCACGGCGTCCCAATGCGTCGCAACGTAATCGGTGTTGAGGTCGAGGCTCATGGGTAGGTAACCCCGCTCCCCGGCGAGCTTCAGCGTTTCTGACCCCGCACTGAAACCGGTGACGCCGATCGGGGGGTGGGGATCCTGGTAGGGCTTGATGTGACGCCGCATCAGGCCGTCGTACATCGGCGCAATGCCGTTGGCGTTCCAGTACTTTCCGCGATGTTCCCAGGGTTCGTCCTCGGTCCAGACGCGCAGCATGATCTCCAGTGCTTCGCGGGTCATCTCGCGGTGCTCGCCGTTTCGCCCGTCTACGTCGAACAGCGCCCAGTCGCCCGGGATGCCACTGGCCCCGACCCCGAGCATGAAGCGTCCCTGTGCGAGGTGATCGAAGTAGGCCACGCGGTGGGCCAGCTCGACCGGGTGGTGGTAGGGCAACAGGTGCGCGCCGGGCGCGAGCTTGATCGACTTCGTGCGGGTGAGCGCCTGCGCCAACAGGAGGTCGGGCGCGCAGATCGGCTCCCACGGCACGGTGAAGTGTTCTCCGACCCACGCCTCCACGTAGCCGAGCTGATCGGCCAGTTCGATGATGTCGAGATCCCACTGCGTCGCGTCGTACAGACTCCGCTCCGGCGGATGCGCCGGCATCAGAAATATCCCGATCTCCATCGTCAACCCTCTCAGTAGTGGCCGAACTCGATCGCAGCTGTGGAACAAATCCGCGCCTGACACATCCCGTGTCGCCGACTGCGACGTACAACACAGTACTAGCAAGATACATCATCAAACGCAAGTAGCGGTTTTCTTGGCGATTTACGCGGATGAAGTTTCTAGCTCCGCGTATCGGCTATGGACATTTTGCCCCTGGGCCACGTAGCCTCCTGAGGTCAGCCCGTACCAGGCGCAGTGAGGAGCGGCCATGACCGGCGATCCGGGCGAGGACAACGCCATCGACGGTCGCAGCGGCCACATCCACTGCTAGAAGGGAGCCCTCCCGTGCAGGATTTCGAGTACGTCGGTTACGACGTCATCGACGACGGGCGTATCGCGGTGATCACGCTCGATCGCCCGAAGCAGCGCAACGCGCAGAACCGCGGAATGCTCGTCGAGCTGGGGGCGGCCTTCGAACTCGCCGAAATCGACGACGCGGTTCGCGTGGCGATCCTGCGGGGAGAGGGGCCGTCATTCTCCGCAGGACACGATCTCGGCTCCTCCGACGACGTCCGCGAGCGCTCACCCGGCCCGGATCAGCACCCCACCTATCGATGCAATGGAGGAACGTTCGGTGGGGTGGAGTCTCGCAACCGCCAGGAATGGCACTACTTCTTCGAGAACACGAGGCGTTGGCGCAACCTTCGCAAGGTCACGATCGCCGAGGTACACGGGACGGTGTTGTCGGCAGGGCTGATGCTGGCGTGGTGCTGCGATCTCATCGTCGCGGGTAAAGACACCGTTTTCGCTGACGTCGTCGGCACTCGACTCGGCATGTGCGGTGTCGAGTATTTCGGTCATCCGTGGGAGTTCGGGCCGCGTAAGGCAAAGGAGCTGCTGTTCACCGGCGATGCCCTTGACGCCGACGAAGCTCACTCCCTCGGAATGGTGAGCAAGGTCTTTCCCAATGACGAATTGTCGGATCGCACCCTCGAGTTCGCCCGCCGGATCGCGAAGCTGCCCACGATCACCGCGCTGCTGATAAAGGAGTCGGTGAACCAGACGGTCGACGCGATGGGCTTCTCGACGGCGCTCGACGCGTGCTTCAAGATCCATCAGCTCAACCACGCGCACTGGGCGGAGGTCACCGGCGGGGAGTTGTCCTACGGCACCGTCGAGCACGGCCTCGACGACTGGCGCCTGGCGCCCGAGATCCTGCCCGCCGCCAAAGACCGCCCCTGAGGCGAAGGGCCGACACAACAGTGGATGTCGATTACCCGCCCGAAGCCGAGGCGTTCCGGACGCGGATCCGCTCGTTTCTGGCCGAGCACCTCCCGGCCGACTGGACCGGGGCCGGAGCGCTGCCACCGGATGAGCGAAGGGAGTTCGCCCGCCGATGGCGTCATACGCTGGCCCGCCACGGGCTGGTGGCCGTGTCCTGGCCACGGGAGTACGGCGGCGCAGGTCTCACCGCGATCGAACAGGTCGTCCTCGCAGAGGAATTCGCGCGCGCAGGCGCACCTGATCCGGCGGAGAACGATCTGCTCGGGATCGAGCTGCTTGGCAACACGTTGATCACCCTGGGCTCCGAAGAACAGAAGAAACATTTCCTCCCCCGAATCCTCACCGGCGAAAATCGTTGGTGTCAGGGATTTTCCGAGCCCGAGGCCGGCTCGGACCTGGCGGCCGTGCGAACAAGAGCCGTGCTCGACGGCGACGAGTGGGTGGTCAACGGGCAGAAGATCTGGACGTCGGCGGGGCCGACCGCGAACTGGATCTTCCTGCTGGCCCGCACTGATCCGGCCGCATCGAAACACAAGGGCTTGTCGTTTCTGTTGCTGCCAATGGACCAGCCAGGCGTCGAAGTACGGCCGATCGTCAACGCGGCCGGCCATGCCTCGTTCAGCGAAGTCTTCCTCACCGATGCCCGTACGCCTGCCGTCAACGTGGTCGGCGGAATCGGCCACGGGTGGTCGACGGCGATGACCCTGCTCGGTTTCGAGCGCGGTTCCCAAGTCACCACGGCGGCCATCGACTTCGGCCGTGACCTCGATCGGCTGCGCGAACTCGCCCGGAACCGTGGACTGCACACCGACCCGCACATCCGGGACGCGCTGGCGTGGTGCTTTTCCCGGGTCCAGATCATGCGGTGCCGGGGCTACCGCGCACTGACGTCGATGCTGAACGGCGAGCGGCCCGGCGCCGACGCCGCGATCACCAAAGTCATCTGGAGCGAGTACTTCCGGCGCTACACCGAACTCGCGGTCAAGATCCTTGGACTCGAGGTGCTTGGCCCACAGGGTCGGGGAAACGGTGCGGCGCTCAAGGTCCCAGAAGCAGGCACGCCGAATTCGGCCGCTTGCTGGATGGACGAGCTGCTGTACGCGCGTGCCGCAACGATCTACGCGGGCAGTTCGCAAATCCAGCGCAACGTGATCGGAGAACGGCTGCTCGGGCTGCCCAAAGAGCCCAACGCCCTCTGCAGCGGGCGGACGTGAGATGGACTTCCAGTACAGCCCCGAACAGTCCGACTTCCGAAAGTCGCTGCGGCGCTTTCTCTCTGACCAGGAACCTCCCGCGCGGGTGCGCGAGGTGGCCTCGGCGGACGGCCATGACGAACGCCTATGGCGACGATTGTGCGGCGAGCTGGATCTGCCAGGGCTGCATGCTCCGGCGCGGTACGGCGGGGCGGGGGCCTCGCTGATCGAGACGGCCATCGTCTTCGAGGAAGTCGGCCGTGCGCTCGTCCCCATTCCGCTGGCGAGCACAACGCTCGCGATCGAAGCGGTGTTGGGCATGGGCGACGAGGAGCAACGATCGCGGCTGCTGCCCGGGCTGCTCTCAGGAGAGCGGATCGGAACATTCGCCGCTGCCGGTCCGGACATCGGTTCGCCGGCGACCGTGCGAACCGCCGAGCACGACGGTCGCACCGTCCTGGACGGTGAGTGCTCACCTGTGCTGCACGGTCATGTCGCGGACCTGTTCGTCGTGCCGGCGGAGGCCGACGGCGCGGTCACTCTCCACGTCGTGGCCGCAGATGCTCCGGGAGTCACGGTGACACGCCTCCCCTCGTTCGACAGCACCCGTCCCGTCGCCAGGCTGCAACTGACGCACGCCCCAGCCGAAGCGCTGACTGCAGGCTCGCACGATGAGATCGAGCGGATACTCGACGTGGCGCGGGTACTGCTAGCCGCGGAGATGCTCGGTGGCGCCGAGGCGTGTCTCGCGCTGGCAGTCGAATATGCAAGGAGCCGACGGCAGTTCGACCGACCGATCGGCTCGTTCCAGGCGGTCAAGCACAGCTGCGCGGAGATGATGATCGAGATCGATGCAACCCGCGCGCTGGTGATGTTCGCCGCGATGAGTGCCACAGATCGCGACGAGCTAAGGATCTGCGGACCGTTGGCGAAGGCGCAGGCCGCCGATACCTTCGTCCTCTGCGCGGGTTCGGCCATTCAGGTCCACGGTGGTATCGCCTTCACCTGGGAGCACGATCTGCACCTCTACTTCCGTCGGGCCCAGACGACCGCAGCACTGTTCGGCGACAGCACGCGACACAGGGCCCTGGTCGCCGACCGTGCAAGCCTGTAGATCCGGGGACGACGATGACCTTGCAGTCCTACGCCGCGGGACCCGCCGACACTGCGCTCCTCGAAGAGACGATCGGGTCGAACTTCGAGCGCACCGCCTCGACGTACCCCGATGTCGAAGCACTCGTCGACGTTGCCGGCAACCGACGTTGGACCTACGCCGATCTCAATGCCGAAATCGACTGCGTGGCACGCGCATTGATGGCAAGCGGCATTGCGCGAGGGGATCGGGTAGGGATCTGGGCACCGAACTGCCCACAGTGGACGATTCTCCAGTACGCGACGGCCAAAGTGGGCGCCATCCTGGTGGCGATCAATCCCGCGTACCGGACCCATGAACTGGCGTATGCGCTGCGCCATTCGGGAACTCGACTGCTGGTCTGCGCGAACCGCTTCAAAAGCTCCGACTATCGCAGCATCGTCGACGAAGTGCGGTCGGAGGTTCCCGACCTCGCCGAGGTTGTCTTCTTGGACACCGATGACTGGGAGCGGCTTCGGGATCGCGCCGATTGTGTCCCCGCCGATGCACTGCGCTCGCGGATGGACACCCTGCGATCCTCCGACCCCATCAACATCCAATACACCTCGGGCACAACAGGTTCGCCCAAGGGGGCGACGTTGTCACACCGCAATATCCTCAACAACGGCTTCTTCGTCACCGAACTCATCAACCTGGCCGCCGGCGATCGACTGTGCATCCCGGTGCCTTTCTACCATTGCTTCGGCATGGTGATGGGCAACCTCGGCTGCACCAGCCACGGTGCCACCATGGTCATTCCGGGGCCGGGATTCGATCCCGCCGCGACACTGGAGGCCATCGAAAAGGAGCGCTGCACAGCCGTATACGGCGTGCCGACGATGTTCATCGCGATGTTGGGGCAACCCAACCTCGCCGACCGTGATCTGTCGTCGCTGCGTACTGGAATCATGGCGGGCGCGACCTGTCCGATGGAGGTGATGAAGCGCTGCATCAATGAGCTACAGATGTCGCAGGTCGCGATCGCGTACGGCATGACCGAAACTTCACCGGTGTCGTGTCAGACATTGATCGACGACGACTTGCAGAGCCGTACCGCGACGGTCGGACGCGTGCACCCTCATGTCGAGATCAAGATCGTCGACCCGGACAGCGGCCTGATCGTGAAACGTGGTGAACCCGGCGAGTTTTGCACCCGCGGATACTCGGTGATGCTGGGCTACTGGAACGACATCGAGAGGTCACGCGAGGCCATCGACGACGACGGCTGGATGCACACCGGAGATCTTGCCGTGATGCGAAACGACGGGTACTGCATGATCGTCGGGCGCATCAAGGACATGGTGATCCGCGGTGGCGAGAATGTGTACCCGCGTGAGATCGAAGAATTCCTCTACACCCACCCCGACATCGACGACGTACACGTGATCGGCGTCCCCGACGACAAGTACGGCGAGGAGATCTGCGCGTGGATCAAGATGCGACCGGGTTGTCGTCCACTGGACGCCGAAACAGTGCGGGCGTTCTCCACCGGCAAGCTCGCGCACTACAAGATCCCGCGGTACGTCCGCATCGTTGACGAGTTCCCTGTGACTGTGACGGGGAAAGTTCGCAAGGTCGACATGCGGGCCGAAACCGTCCGACTACTCGGGCTGTGAACGCGTCGAGCGTGGCAGTCTGGGTCTGTGACCGACCTCGCCGAGGAGTTCGAGGCGCAGCGTCCGCACTTGTTCGGGCTCGCCTACCGACTGCTGGGCTCGGCGAGCGAGGCTGAAGACGCAGTCCAAGACGCGTACCTGCGTCTGCACGCGGCGGACCGATCGGCGATCAGGTCGCTGCCCGCGTGGCTGACCAAGATCGTCACCAACCTGTGCCTCAACGAACTGACATCCGCCCGTGCCCGCCGCGAGAACTACATCGGGCCATGGCTGCCGGAACCCGTGAGCACCCGCGACGGCACACTCGGCCCGCTGGAAACTGCCGAGCAGCGCGAGTCGGTGTCGATTGCGCTGTTGACGTTGATGGAGCGGCTCAACCCCACCGAACGCGCCGCGTTCGTATTGCGTGAAGCATTCGCCTACAGCCACCGCGACATCGCGGAGATCCTCGAAGTCTCGGAAGCCAACGCCCGGCAACTGCACCGCCGGGCCCGGGAGCGCTTGGGTGAACCCGCCGCCCGGTTCCTGCCGGATCCCGCGCACTGGCGCCGTGTCGTCGAACGATTCCTCACCGCATCTCGCGGCGGCGACGTCAGCGCACTGGTCACATTGCTCACCGACAACGTCACCTCCACAGCCGACGGCGGGGGCAAAGTGGCTGCGGCGCGCCGTGTGGTGACGGGCCGCGACAAGGTGGCCCGTTACCTCGCGGGCGCATTCGGCCGCCCGCTGGTCGACATACGGCTAGATCTCGACGCGGAGGTCAACGGCGAACCGGCGGTGCTCGGCTTCGTCGGCCCGACACTGGCGGGTGTGCTGTTCTTCGACACCGTCGACGACCGGATCGAGGCGCTGCGGATCGTGGCGAATCCCGACAAACTTCAGTACCTGGGGCGGCAGTTGTCACATCCGCCTGCCCCATTCGGTTCATAAGGGTGTGACGACCCTCAGACTTCGCCGACAGAAGCAGATGCGATGAACCACCGTCTGCTCCGCGCCGGCATGTGGTTCCTGACCTTCGTCGAACTGGCGGTGGGATTGGTGGCGACGCTGGCTCCTCGCGCCTTCTACGACCACGTCCCCTGGGTGGACCTGGCCCCACCATTTTCCGAGCATCTGATGCGCGACTACGGCGCAATGAACCTGGCACTGGGGCTGGTGACGGCAGTCGCCGCGATCACGATGGATCGCATCATGGTCCGCACGGCGCTGGCGGCCTACCTGCTATTCGCCATCCCCCACTTGCTATTCCACGTCACCCACCACGACCACTACACACCATCGCAAGCGATCGGCGAGACCACGGCGCTCGCGATCGCCATTCTGCTTCCGCTCACGCTGCTGGCACTGTCGTGGCGCTCGCCAAGGTCGATCTGACCGCAGTCTCAAAGCGGTAGCTGAGCTGCCCCCTTGCATGCCCGTCACCGCCAATACTAGGATATCCAAGTATTCAGCCATTCGGGCGAGGGACAGACTCATGACCACACAGATTCCGCATTTCATCGACGGCCAGCGCACCGCCGGACAGTCCAAGCGCACCGCCGACGTGTTGAACCCCAACACCGGCGAGGTGCAGTCCACAGTGCCGATGGCCTCGTCGGCCGACGTCGACGCCGCAGTCGCCGGCGCCGTCGAGGCGCAGAAGGAGTGGGCCGCGTTCAACCCGCAGCGCCGCGCCCGCGTGATGATGAAGTTCATCGACCTGGTCAACAAGAACATCGAGGAGCTGGCCGAGCTGCTCTCGCTGGAACACGGCAAGACCCTCGCGGACTCCAAGGGCGACATCCAGCGCGGCATCGAGGTGATCGAGTTCGCGGTCGGGATCCCCCACCTGCTCAAGGGCGAATACACCGAGGGCGCGGGCACCGGCATCGATGTCTACTCCCTTCGGCAGCCGCTGGGCGTGGTCGCCGGCATCACCCCGTTCAACTTCCCCGCGATGATTCCGCTGTGGAAGGCCGGGCCCGCGCTGGCGTGCGGCAACGCATTCATCCTCAAGCCGTCCGAGCGCGATCCCTCTGTGCCCGTCCGGCTGGCCGAACTGTTCCTCGAAGCAGGGCTTCCACCCGGCGTGTTCCAGGTCGTGCACGGCGACAAGGACGCCGTCGACGCCATCCTCGAGCACCCGGAGATCAAGGCCGTCGGTTTCGTCGGCAGCTCCGACATCGCGCAGTACATCTACGCCGGCGCCGCGGCGCACGGCAAGCGGGCACAGTGCTTCGGTGGCGCCAAGAACCACATGATCGTGATGCCCGACGCCGACCTCGACCAGGCCGTCGACGCGCTGATCGGCGCCGGGTACGGCAGCGCCGGCGAGCGATGCATGGCGATCAGCGTCGCGGTGCCTGTCGGTGACCAGACCGCAGACCGCTTGCGCGCCAGGCTGATTGAACGGGTCAACAACCTGCGGGTCGGCCACAGCCTGGACCCGAAGGCCGACTACGGCCCGCTGGTCACAGGTGCGGCGCTGGCCAGGGTGCGCGACTACATCGACCAGGGCGTGGCCGCGGGAGCGGAGATCCTCGTCGACGGTCGCGAACGCACCAGCGACGACCTGCAATTCGGAGACGCCAATCTCGAGGGCGGCTACTTCATCGGACCGACGCTGTTCGACCGCGTCACCCCGGACATGTCGATCTACACCGACGAGATCTTCGGCCCGGTGTTGTGCATGGTGCGCGCGAAGGACTACGAAGAGGCTCTTCGGTTGCCCTCCGAGCACGAATACGGCAACGGCGTCGCGATTTTCACTCGCGACGGCGACACCGCACGCGACTTCGTGTCCCGGGTCCAGGTCGGCATGGTCGGCGTGAACGTGCCGATTCCCGTGCCGGTGGCGTACCACACGTTCGGCGGCTGGAAGAGGTCCGGCTTCGGCGACCTCAACCAGCACGGTCCGTCGTCGATCATCTTTTACACCAAGGTCAAGACGGTGACGCAGCGGTGGCCCGCGGGCAGTCACGGCGCCGAGTTCGTCATCCCGACAATGAAGTAAATGGACTACTTCGGTCTGGACGACGACGAACGCGTAATCGCCGAGACGGCGGCCGCGTTCGCCGAAAAGCGCCTGGCGCCATACGCATTGGAGTGGGACGAAAGTCACCACTTCCCCACCGATGTGTTGCGTGAGTCTGCCGAGCTCGGGATGGCGGCGATCTACTGTCGCGAGGATGTCGGCGGCAGCGGACTTCGCCGGCTCGACGCGGTCCGCATCTTCGAACAGCTGGCGACGGCCGACCCCACGATTGCGGCATTCCTGTCGATCCACAACATGTGCGCGTGGATGGTCGACACGTTCGGCAGTCCCGAACAACGCAAGGACTGGGTGCCGCGGCTGGCCTCGATGGAGGCGATCGCCAGCTACTGCCTGACCGAGCCCGGCGCCGGATCCGACGCCGGTGCGTTGCGCACCAAGGCCGTTCGCCAAGGCGACGATTATGTGATCGACGGCGTCAAGCAATTCATCTCCGGTGCGGGAGCATCCGACGTCTATGTCGTGATGGCCCGCACCGGCGGCGAGGGCCCGCGTGGCATCTCCGCGTTCGTGGTCGAAAAGGACACGCCGGGACTGACGTTCGGCGCCGACGAGCAGAAGATGGGCTGGAACGCTCAGCCCACCGCGCAGGTCGTCTTCGAGGGTGTTCGGGTGCCTGCCGATGCGATGCTCGGTGGCGCCGACGGCGAAGGCACCGGCTTCGGGATCGCGATGAACGGGCTCAACGGCGGGCGCATCAACATCGCGGCCTGCTCGCTCGGCGGTGCGCAGACGGCCTATGACAAGGCGGCAAGTTACCTCGCCGACCGTCAGGCCTTCGGCGGGTCACTGCTCGACGAGCCCACCATCCGGTTCACCCTCGCCGACATGGCTACTGCACTGCAGACGTCGCGAATCCTGTTGTGGCGCGCCGCAACAGCTCTCGACGACAACCACCCCGACAAGGTCGAGCTCTGCGCGATGGCCAAGCGCTACGTCACGGACGCGTGCTTCGAGGTCGCCGATCAGGCCCTTCAGCTGCACGGCGGCTACGGGTATCTGCGCGAGTATGGGCTGGAGAAGATCGTCCGCGACTTGCGGGTGCATCGCATCCTCGAGGGAACCAACGAAATCATGCGCGTGGTCATCGGACGGGCAGAAGCCGCCCGTGCCCGCGCGTCCGCATAGAAAGGCCGCTCGATGACCACGATCGCGTTCCTGGGGTTGGGCCACATGGGCGGCCCGATGGCGGCCAACCTTCTCGCCGCGGGCCACACTGTGCGGGGCTTCGACCCCGTGCCCGCCGCGAAAGAGGTCGCTGCCAGCAAGGGCGCGCAGATCTTCGACAGCGTCGCACAGGCGGCGGAAGAAGCAGACGTCGTGATCACGTCGCTTCCCAACGGCAACATCGTGAAGGCCGTTTACGACGAAGCGCTGCCCGCCGCCAAGCCGGGCGCGCTGTTCATCGACACTTCCACCATCTCGGTCGACGACGCACGCGCGATCCACACGCAGGCCACCGAACGGGGCTTCGCGCAACTGGACGCCCCGGTGTCCGGCGGGGTGAAGGGCGCGACGGCGGGCACGCTGGCATTCATGGTCGGCGGTGAGAACGATGCGGTGGAGCGGGCCCGACCTGTGCTGGAGCCGTTGGCGGGCAAGATCATTCACTGCGGCGCATCGGGCACCGGCCAAGCCGCCAAGCTGTGCAACAACATGGTGCTGGCCGTGCAGCAGATCGCGGCAGGCGAAGCCTTCGTGCTCGCCGAGAAGCTGGGCCTGTCGGCGCAGGCGCTGTTCGACGTGATCACCGGCGCTACCGGCAACTGCTGGGCCATCCACACGAATTGCCCAGTGCCAGGACCTGTTCCGACGTCACCGGCCAACAACGACTTCAAGCCCGGCTTTGCGACCGCGTTGATGAACAAGGACATCGGCCTGGCGATGGACGCGGTCAACTCGACCGGCTCGTCAGCGCCGTTGGGCAGCCACGCCGCAGAGATCTACGCGAAGTTCGCCGCCGACCACGCCGACAAGGATTTCAGCGCTGTCATCGAAATGATCCGCAACGGCTAGAACGGTGCGGGCGCTTCGTTGCGCGCGCGTTCGGCCCTGACCCACGCGGCGTATTCGGCAGCACGGGTACGTCGTCGTCTTGGCATCATCAGGCCGCGGTCGCCGGTGTTCGGCACCACGATCGAGGGGGGCGGAAGGTCGGCGGTGGTGGTGTCCCATGTCTCGAAGAACAGCCGGCTGCCAGGTTTGGTGATGTATTTCCTGCCGCTGGGCGAGATCCAAATGACGGTGCCATCAGGCAGCTGAACGTCGTGCCATCCGCCGAACGTCTTCATCAGATGGTTAGTTCGACACAGACACTTGATGTTCGACGCGTGGGTCGGCCCGATCGGATACGGGATGGTGTGGTCGAGGTCGCAACGATCGGCCGGCACGTCGCAGCCTGGCGCGCGGCAGTACAGATCCCGCATCCGAACGAACTCGGCCAACTCTGCCGACGGTCGATAGTGCGGTTCCGGCTCATCGCCGGGCATGGTGATCGGACGGACCTTGGCACCGCCGCGGATCAACTTCGACAGCAACGGTGTCGGCACGACGCCCTCTCCGACGATCAGCGCCGCGGGCGGCGTCACCGGGGGCTGCTCGGCAGAACCAGCTGCCGCGTCGACCGCTGATTGCTCCGCCAAAACCCGGATCACCACGTTCGAGGAAATCGGTGCATCCCCCGCCGGGCAGGTCTTCGAACCGCATTGGCACGCCAGGCGGAAACTGCCTGCAGCGATGGCGCCCACCGCGTCCGAGCGGCGCTCGCCGATGGGGCGAGGATCGTTGTCGCAGACTCCCTGCACCATCTGTGCGACGCGACGCTTGAGCACCGCCGCGTCCGCGGCCAATAGCCGACCCCACACCGAGGTGGTTTCGGCAGGATCATCGAGATCTCCGATCGAGAAGTCCCTTGTACGCGTGGATGATTCAGACCGGCGCACGGCCGCGGGGTCGTATCGGAAGATCCACGCGTCGATCGCGTCATCGAGTCGGTCCTCCGAGAGCGGACCCCATTTGTTCGCTTTATCCGCAAGGGCGGCGTCGATGAGGGCGAGCGCGTCGCCGTCTTCCACGAGTTGGGTGCGCCAAGTGATCGCGGAGACCACCCGCGAGCTGAGCGTGCCCTGCATATACAGCGCCGCAACGCGGGGAAGTCGGTCACGCAGCGCGACCGCGATCCGCATCTGCGCCGAGGCCCGGCGATGGCCCACCGTCATCGCCGCTGCCACCTCGGCTGCCGCTGAAGCCCAACCGTCGAACGCCCAGTTCGCCTGCTCGTCATCGTCAACGACTCGGCGCCGGGCGAGTTCAGCGATGGCGGCCAGCCGGCGAGCCCCGGCAGCAGCTTCCGCTCTCGCGCCCTCCTCGATGGCGGCGACGACCGTCGCGTCATCCGCCGTCGAGAACTCCGAGCCGAACATATGTGCGATTATGCCCGTCGCGGCCGACGTCCGAGAAAGTTATCCCCAGTCACGAATTTATCCACAGATGCCGGCTCTCAACGTATTTGGACTTGACAGCGGGCGGCGTGGAATAAATCGCGGTGAGCCCTGCTTGTCGCCTGAGTGACCTTTCCCGTACGCGTTGCCGTTCAAATTCAGCCCGCCGACACCCCTGACTACGCCACCTGGCGACAGGCTGTCCTGCATGCCGAGGAGATCGGGGTAGACGTCATCTTCGGCTATGACCACTTCCATGCGCCGTTCATCGAGTCGATCGTCGACGCGAAGCCGGTGCTGGCCGAGGTGCAGCCGGATGTCAACAACTTCGAGGGCTGGACCGCGCTGGCATCTTGGGGCGAGATCACCACCCGCGCCGAACTCGGTCTGCTGGTGGCGGGTATCGGCTACCGCAACCCCGATCTGCTCGCAGACATGGCGCGCACCGTCGACCACATCAGCGGCGGCCGGGCGATCCTCGGCGTCGGCGCTGGCTGGTACGAGAAGGACTACACCACTTACGGTTTCGAATACGGAACGGTCAAATCGCGGGCGGACCACTTCGATGAGGGATTGCTGCGCATCGAGCGCCGGTTCGAGCTGTTGCAACCGGCACCGCTGCGCAAGATCCCGATCCTGATCGGTGGATCCGGTCCCAAGCGCACCTTGCCCGCCGTCGCACGCCATGCCAATATCTGGCACACCTTCCTGCCCATCGACTCCTACCGCGAGGCCAGTGCCCGCGTCGCCGAACTGGCCGCCGAATTCGGGCGCGCCGACAGCGATATCGAGCGCTCGACGCTATGGACCGATCCGCAATCGGCGGACGCCTACCTGGCCGTCGGAGCCACGTTGTTCCATACCGAGGTCCGCGCGTCGGAGGGAAAGTACGACCTCAGCACGGTGGAGAAGCTTGTCGACTGGCGCGACACCAAACGCTGAACGCCTACGCGGCTGAGCGCTTGTGAGCGGCCCACCAACGGCCGTGCAGCTGTTGACAATCGGCGATGCGCAGCGGATTGACGCCGTCGTAGTCCTCGCGTACCGCCGCGGCCGCCGGAATATCGGGCGTGCCACCGCCGGTGATGACGATGGTGGCCAGGCCCGCGCAGGTCGCCGCGCGCAGCCCCGCCGCCGAACCAGTGACAGCGATCGCGTTCTCGGCGGGTATTCCCAACTCCCACAGCGCGTTCTGATAGGCCTCACGGTCCGGCATGGACTTCTTCACGTCATCGGCGGTCACGACAGTCTCAACCAGCCCGTCGCCGACGAGTTGCCGCACCAGCGGCTCGGCCCAGCTGCGTTCGCCATTGGTCACCACAGCGACCCAGACACCGGCGGCAAAGGCATCCATGACGATGTCGACCAGCCCGGGGCGCGGCGTCAGATCGGCGTCCGCGATCAACTCCTGCAGCATCATCGCCTTGGTCGAGCAGATCTCGTCGGCAAGCAACTCCGCCAGCACATCAACCTCGGTGGCGACCCCTCGCTTGCGCAATTCGGCCAGGACGCGCTGCCGCTCGTCACCGAGAGCCAATAGTTGCCGATAGCGCGCGACTGACCACTCGAAGTCCAGACCGTGCTCGGCGAATGCCGCGTTGAACGCGACCCGATGGCCGTCGCATTCGATATCGGTCAGGGCGTCGAGGTCGAAGATCACCGCGCGCAGCGGATAAACCTCGGTTCTCGTTGGCGTGGTGGCGTCCCACCAGAACCGTCCTGCCCGCCACGTTGTCTGCTGCGTTGTAGGCACCCAGCTAGAGTGGCCCACATCACAGGTCTCGGTCCTCCCCCAATTGGGGGATTGGCCAGGCCAAGTTCATCTAGCTCGCGAAATCCCAGTTCTAAGGTGGTGCCATGATGACGGCCGCGCCGGTACGAATCGTGCTGGTAGATGACCATGAGATGGTCATCGAGGGCCTCAAGGCGATGCTGGCCGCATTCTCCGACCGGGTGCAGGTCGTCGGCCAGGCCGTCGGTGCTGAGCGCGCGCTCAGCGTCGTCGAGGAGCTCGACCCCGACATCGTGCTGTGCGACGTGCGTATGCAGGGTGCCAGCGGCCTGGATCTCTGCCTGCAGCTGCGCGAGAGCGACCCCGGCCGCAAGGTCGTGATGCTGTCGGTCTACGACGACGAGCAGTACCTCTTTCAGGCCTTGCGCGTCGGCGCGTCGGGATACCTGTTGAAGAGCATCAGCAGCGACGAGCTGGTGCGCCAGCTCGAGTTCGTGCGCAAGGGTGAAACGGCGATCGATCCCGGCATGGCGGCCAGGGCCGTGGACACCGCGGCCCGGCTGCAGCGCGACGAATTCTGGCCCGGCGCCCGGCAGGGCCTGACCCAACGCGAAAGCGAGATTCTCTCGTTTGTGGTCAACGGCCTGTCCAACCGCGCCATCGCGACCAAGCTGGTGATCGGCGACGAGACGGTCAAGAGCCACCTCAGCTCCATCTACCGCAAGCTCGGCGTCACCGACCGCACCGGGGCCGTCGCGACTGCGCTGCGGGAAGGGATCTACAAATGAGGCCGGGAACACGACCACCCAACGCGGTGCGCGACCTCGTCGACGCCGATCGCGAACTAGCACTGCTCCGCGAGCTGATCCAGGCCGCGTCGAAAGGGCCCGGCGTCGAACCGCTGGCCGCCGCGGCCGCGCGAATGATCACCGCCGCCACCGCCAGCGATGTGTGTTTCGTCCACGTGCTCGACGACACCGACCGGTCGTTGACGCTTGCGGGTGCGACACCGCCGTTCGACGCCGCGGTCGGCGAAATCCGGCTGCCGCTGGGTCAGGGCATTTCCGGGTGGGTGGCCAGCCACCGAGAACCGGTGGTGATCACCCACGACAAGGAAGCCGATCCGCGCTACATGCCGTTTGAGTTGTTGCGCGGCAAGGACTTCACGTCGATGGTGTCGGTGCCGATGGAGACCGATCCCGGCGGGCTGGTCGGCGTGCTCAACGTGCATACCGTCGAGCGGCGCGAGTTCACCGAGCGCGACGTCCAACTGCTCCTGGTGATCGGCCGGTTGATCGCGGGCGCGTTACACCAGGCGCGGTTGCACCGACAACTGGTGGCCCGCGAACGCGCCCACGAGAACTTCGTCGAGCAGGTGATCGAAGCGCAGGAGATCGAGCGGCGACGACTCGCCGGCGACATTCACGACGGGATTTCGCAGCGGTTGGTCACGCTGTCATACCGGCTCGACGCGGCGAGCCGCGCCGTCGACGACCCGAATATGGTGGCCGAACAACTCAGCAAGGCACGCGAATTGGTCGATCTGACGCTCGGGGAAGCGCGCGCCGCGATCAGCGGCCTTCGGCCGCCCGTGCTGGACGACCTCGGTCTTGCCGGCGGTCTGGCCAGCCTTGCGCGCTCGATTCCGGCGATCGACATGGAGGTCGACCTCGCCGAAAGGCGGCTGCCCGATCACATCGAGCTCGCGCTGTACCGCATCGCGCAGGAATGCTTGCAGAATATCGTCAAGCACGCCCAGGCCAAGACCGCCCGCCTGACATTCGCTGTGGACAATGACACTGCCCGACTCGAAATCGTCGATGACGGAATCGGTTTCGACACATTCGAGCATCCGCTGGGCAGTGACGAGATGGGTGGCTACGGCCTGCTGTCGATGGCCGAACGGGCCGAGATCGTCGGTGGCCGGCTCAACATCCGGTCGCGCCCCGGCTCGGGAACGGCCGTGACGGCGACGATTCCGCTGCCCTCTTCCCCGCGAGAAGTCGCAGAAGGCTGACTTCCTGTCCCCCAGCTCGCGCGAGGGTTCAGCGTTGGTACCCAAGCGATTTGGTACGCACCGCCCGAATTCCGGCGAAGCCGAAAAGGATTCCGGTGGCCAAAGCCAGAGCGAGGCTGACCCACGAATACCACGTCACACCAATGTGCGGCGGTGAGACGAAGCTGTCCTGAAGACCGGGTAGGAATGTCGGTAACAGATGGCCGTAGGTGGATGCCAGTGCGGTGCCGAATCCGGCGACGATCGCGGCCTGCGCCGCCCACCTCTGTCGCGTCAGCACCATGAAAACAGTGACGACGATGGCCAGCGCCTCCGCACCTCCGCCGAGCATGACGACCGTTGTCGCGGCTGACATTCCGCGGCGCACGTGATCAATGGCGTGTGTGCCAAATCCGACCGCCGAGGCCACGGCCGCCCAACGCAAGAACTCCTCCGCTTTGATCCCTGCAGTAGCTGTCGACATCACGATCTTCCTTCCATTCGTAGTGCTGACTGGATCTCGTCAGCGACCCGTTGCGGTTCGTCGAGCGGGAAAAACAGTCGTCCGCCGGGAATTTCGACAAGCCGCGCGTCGGTGAACGCGTCGCGTAACCGGTAAGCGAGGTCGAGCGGGAAGAACTGATCCGCGTCACCCCACAGCAGCACGACCGGCTTGGAGAATCGCCGCAGCCGTTTCGAAACCTCAACCAGTTCAATCGGATCGAGACCGCGCATGACCTTCGCGGTGTCGCGCCGCACCCCCCGATCGGTCAGGGCCGGTGTGATCCAGCGCCGCGTCATCGCTGGATCCATCGGCTTCGAAACGTTTTGGTTCTGGATGCGTTGCCGGATCGACGTCGGCCGCATGACCGTCATCAGCGCGTAAACGCCGGCAGCACGGCTGCCGATTTTCGCGACCGGTGCGAACGACGGCGGCGGGAAGTGCTCGAATGCGTCGCCGTTTGTGAGTACCAACCGCCCGATCCGGGTGTCGTCGGTGTCGATCACGAACTGGCACAACGCAGTTCCCGTGTCGCTGCCGACCAGGGTGACGTCGGTCATGTCGAGAGCGTCCAGAAACGCGATGATCAGCCGCGCGACTCCCCGTGGGCTCAGATCCGCATCCGCGTCCATGGCCTCCGAATGTGCGCCCAGCGGCAAGTCGATTGCGTACGAGCGCACACCGCGGGTCGCGAGTTCGTCGGCCACTGGTGTCCACAACTCGCTGTTGACCAACAGCCCGTGGACGAACACAACGGGTGGCGCCGCAGTGGTGGAGGGCCCGGCCAGTCGATACTGAACGCGCCCCTGAGGCAAATCGATGATGGGCATCGTTACTCCCAACTAAAATAGGCATCGCATACATACAGTATGCATGAGGATACATACCGTATGTATGCGAGACAAGGACGACATGGACGACACTCGCCGGACGCAGGCTGAGCGCGCTGCGGAAACACGTGAGGCCCTGGTCGCGGCCGCCCGGCCGCTGTTCGCCGAACGCGGGTTCGCCGACGTCGCACTGGAGGCGATCGTGCGCGCAGCTGGCGTGACTCGCGGCGCGCTGTATCACCACTTCCCCGACAAGACCGAACTGTTCGCCGCCGTGTTCGAGCGCGTCGAGGCCGAAGTCGCCGCGCGCATGGGCGAGGCCATCGCGGCCGCAAACGAAACAGACCCAATCGAGATCATGCGACTGGGCGCGGCGTTTTGGCTGGACGCCTGCTCCGAACCCGAGGTCCAGCGGATCACCCTCGTTGACGCTCCGGCGGTGCTGGGCTGGACGCGATGGACCGAGATCGGTAACCGCTACAACACCGGGCTGGTTCGCGAGCTGCTCGCCAGCGCCGTCGAGACCGGCCGGATCCCGCCGCAGCCAATCGACGCGACCGCGCTGACGTTGTTGGGGGCAATGCGCGAGGCGACGTTCTATGTGGCGCTGGCCGAAGACCATGACAAGGCACGCCGAGAAGCAGGTGCCGTCATGGACCGACTCATCAACGCTCTCAGCGCCGGCTGACTAGAAGTCTCCGGCGTTGCGGCGCAGCGTCTCGATCGACTCGGCCAACACGCGCGACTGGTCGCTGGAGATGCCGATGTCGCCGAAAACCTCGTTGTTCAGCGTCACCGTTGCATCCTCGACGGTCGAGCGGCCGAGGTCGGTGATCTGCACCAGCGTGGTGCGGCCGTCGGTGGGATGCGGGATGCGCTCGACGAGCCCGTCGGCCTCGAGTCGCCGGATCGCGTGGGTGACGCTGGTGACATGCACCTGCAGCCGGTCGGACGCCTTGGTGATCGGCAGCGCACCGGTGCGGCTGAACGCCAACAGCCGCAACAGTTCATAGCGGGAGAAACTCAGGTCATACGGCCGCAGCGCGGTTTCGACGCGGGCCAGCAGAATCTGGTGCGCTCGCATCACCGATGTCACCGCGACCATGCCGTCGGCGACGTCACCCCAGCCCGAGCGCTCCCAGTTGGCGCGGGCCAACGCGATCGGATCATGCTCGTCGTATTGCGAGGGCACGCCTTTTCATACCGCACGCGATGAGTCGGGCGCTGCCGAGTAGTCCAAACCTATGAGGACGAGAATGAAAGTCGATCACCTGCTGGCCGTTGTGCCGGTTACCGATTTGCAGAACGGCAACCGCTTCTATGAGGCGTTGTTCGGCCGTCCCGCCGACAACAACCCGATGCCAACGCTGGTCGAATGGCAGGTGTTGCCGGGCGGTTGGGTGCAGGTCTTCGCCGACGACGAGCGCGCAGGCTCCGGGCTTTTGAACTTCGCCGTCGACGATCTGGAGCACAGCATCTCAGCGCTGCGACAGCGCGGCCTCAACCCCGGTGAGATCGCCGAAGCCAACAAGGGCGTGCGGCTGTCGACGCTCACCGATCCGGACGGAAACACGATCAGGCTTGTCGGCGGGGTTCCGGGTGAACTACTAGTCCCCTCAGCGCAACGCCGTTGCGACCGCAGCCAGCACGGCACGGGTGGACTGACGGCTGCCGATGCTGATCCGCACACCGCCGTCGGCATAGTGGCGCACCCGCAATCCGTTGCCGTCGAACACGTCAGGCCACGGCCGCACACTCGGCGGCAGGTAGACGAAGTTGGCATGACCGTCGGTGCTGTACACGCCCATCGCCCGCAGCCGCATCCGCATATACCGCCGCTCTGATGTGAGCATCCGAATCCGTTGCCGCAGCTGGCTTTCGGCGTCATAGGAGGCGGCCACCGCCACCATGCCGGTGATGCCGATACCGAACGGCGGCTGCATGGCCCACAATCGGCGGGCCAGTTCAGCCGCGCAGAAGCCGTAGCCGATACGCAGTCCGGCCAGCCCATAGGCCTTCGAGAAGGTGCGCACCACAACGACATTGGGATACCGGTCGACCAAGCTGGGCGCGTCGATGCGGTACGCGGGTGCCAAGAATTCGACGTACGCCTCGTCCAGCAGCACGACCGTGTCGGTTGGTACACGCTGCAGGAACAACTCGAAATCGGCCACAGACTCGACGGTGCCGGTGGGGTTGTGCGGTCGGCAGAGCACGACCACACGCGCGTGAGCGGCCGCGTCGGCCATGGCGTCGAGGTCGTGATGGCCGTGCACGTTCAGTGGCACCGTGAGCGACTTCAGGCGCGCCATGTGCGCGAAGACCGGATACCCGTCGAACGTCGGTGACGTCATCACCATCGTCTCGCCTGGGCTCGTCACGGCCTGCAGCACTTGCAGGATCACCCCCGTGGCGCCCGTCCCGACGACCAGCTGCTCGTCGCGCACACCGACGTGGCTCGCGATCAAGGACCGCAGCCGCTCCGGCAGGAACTCCGGATAACGGTTGGCGGCATCGATAGCGGAGATCAGCGCTGAACGCACGGCGGGCAGCGGCGGGAACGGATTCTCGTTGAGCGACAACGCCAACGGATTCAACGCGGAAGGCAGGGCTTCAACGGCGTCGGTCAGTTCACTCTTCAGGGTGGTCATACGGTGCGACCGCCCCACTTGACCGCGGCCGCTCCTGCGAAGTCGCCGGCATGTGCGAACGCGGCCATCATCACCACGTCGCCCTTCTTCACCTTGCCGTTACAGATGGCGCGATCGAGGTTGACGGGGATGCCCGCGGCGAACAGGTTGCCGCACTCGTCAAAGGTGTCGACGTGCTTTTCTGCGGGCAGTTCGAGTGCTTCCCGCCAGTTGCGCAGGAACACGCGGTTTGGCTGGTTGGTGACCAGAAGGTCAAGATCCTTGGGCTTCACGCCGATTCGATCGCAGACGGCGTACGCCGCCTCGGGGACCTGCCGGTTGCCTCGGGCCAGCACCTTGGTGATCTTGCTTTCGGTGAAGCCGATGTAACCCTCGCCGGGTCCGGGCTGCCACCATTTTCGGGGCGGATCGATGGCGATGGTCATGTCGCCGGCGTATTCGCCGTAGGTGCGGCACACGATGTCGAGAATCGGCGATTCGTCGCTCACCGTCACCAGCCCCACCGCGGCGCCATCGCCAGGCACCGAGGCCTGCGCCTTACGCCTGATGTGAGGCTGGTCGAAGACCTGGCCCGCGGCGTTCTGCGCGATGGCGATCAGCGCCGTGCTGCCCTCGCCAGACGACAGCAGGCTCTGAGCCACCTGCATTCCCAGCACGAACGCCGCGCATCCGCCGTTGTGCAGATCGAGCACCCAATTCGGTTTCATCCCAAGCCTATGCGCCATTCCGCCACCACCGCCGTAGAACGGCATGTCGGGCATTTGCGTATGGGTGATCAGCACGTCGACGTTCGCGATGACGTCCCGGCCGTGCCGTTCGATCAGGCCGGCGGTCGCGCGCTCCACCATGTCGATGGCGGTTTCGTCGTGCGCCACATGATGCCGGTATTTCGGAGCCCGGAACATGACGTTCTCGCGAAGGTCGTCGGAGTCGGCGAACTGGGCGTAGTAGTCGGCGCCGATCGGCTCCCCCGGCAGATACGTCGAGAGATCAAGAAGACTGACATGTCTCGGCTTGTTCATTGGATCCTCATCTCATCCAGGCCGGCGTCACGGCAAGGCCGTTGTGGTGGCGGTATTCGGCGATTGCCTTGAGGTTCTTCAGTTCGAGCAGGTGACCCGCGCCGAACATGTCCCAGAAATCGCCGACCCAGACCGGCCGCTGCGGTGGAGCCGTTTCCGGGTATGGATTGTGGTCGTAGAACGGATGGTGGCAATTGGTCCACAGCACCACCGAGCCCGGCTTGTCGAGCACGACCTGCGCGTCGACGATCCGTATCAGGTAGATCATCCAGAGGTGCTTGCCCTGATCCCACGCGCAGTGGTAGTCGACCGTCATTGCCTCGCGGTTGGCGACCGTGCGGGTGAATATCTTTGTCTCCGAACCCAACCGGTCGAAGGCGAGCCACAGGCCAGGTTCCTCGGTCGGGGTGAATCCGCGAAGGCTATAGGTCCACTCCTCCAGACACCGGGTGTCGGACATGTAGTCGAACAGCTCGTCGGGCGGACAGTCGATATAGCCGTTGACGGTGCAGAATTCACCGAACACCTGGTCATGCGGATATACCGACCGCATCATCTCCATGATGACCGGCGTGGCCTTCTCCCGAGGGGACGTCTCGATGCGGATGAGGTCCTCCATCGGTTCCACCGTGCCGCGGTGGGCGGTTATGTCATCAAGCGCGGGCAACGACATCTGAATGGTTCTCCTTTGTGGACTGAGGCTGAATCGCGGCGGCGGGAAGAGCACTACCGAGAAAGTTTGCGAACGGCGGGATTTCGTCGGCTGAGCATTCGACGCTGATGACCGACGGTCCATCGGTGTCCAATGCGGCTTTCAAAGCTCCGCGTAGGTCGCCGATTTCGTCGACCTCGACCGACCGCAGTTCGGGGAACATCGCAGCCAGGCCGGCACCCAATCGGCTTGGCCCGAAGCGGTTGTAGCTGTAGCGGTCGTCGTAGAACAGCTGCTCGCGGGTGACACACATCGCATGGGCGTGGTTGTCGAACAACAGGAATGTGACGGGAAGCCGGTACTGCAGCGCGGTGTGAATCTCCATGCCGTGCATGAAGAACGACCCGTCGCCGGCGATCACCACCGTCCTGCGACGACGGCCGAACGCCATCCCGAGGCCGGCTCCGAAGCTGTACCCCATGCCGCCCATGCCGAGCGCGACGATGAACCGCCCGTCACGCCGGACCGGTAGATAGTGAATCGCCGAGGCGCCGATGTTCCCCGCATCCACGACGATGTCGACACCATCGGGCAGCGCAGCATCGAGCACCGCCATCGCGTCGCGGTACCGGACCCCCGGCCCATCGAACGGCGGCGGTCGAAGCTCGGTGCTAGCAACGGCATCCGGAACGCGCATGCGGGTGGGTCGCCCGTTCCCGGACAGCGCCGCAGTCAGCATCGTCAGCGAGCCCCGTAGGTCTTGAGTGTGCACGTGGATGCACGGCAGGTACGGGGGTGCGGAACCAATCGACACCAGCGGCACCTTGGCCAACGCGTCGTCCAGCCCCGTGCGTGACGTCACCGACATCCGGGTGCCGACCAGCAGGCACAGCGCGCTGTCGGCCACGGCCGCCGAAACGCCCGGGTGTCCCATCACACCGGTTACGCCCAGCGCCGACGACGACCCCATCCCGCGTGTTCCCGCGACGTCCTTGGCGTCGGGGACCGTCGCGACCCGCGCGCGCAGCATCGCGCGCAGCTGCTCGAGTTCGGCGCGGGCACCGTCGCGAGCCACCTGCTCGCCGGCGATGATGGTGATCGGCCCGTCGGCATCTCGCAATGCAGACGCGATCGCGTGGGGATCGCCCAATTGCGCCCCTACGTGTTCGACGCCGGCGGCTCCGCCGTTGACGCCGACTCCGTTTATGAGGCTGGCCTGCTGAATATCCTTGGGCAGCAACAGAACTGCGGGCCCGCCCGTGCGGGCCGCCGCGATCGCCTCGGGAAGGGCCGATAGGATGTCTGCCGGACGCAACACCCGACGGCAGTACACCGAGACCGCGGAGAACAATGCTTCGGCGTCCAAAGCGCCGTTGTGACCGCTGGTGTCCTGGAACGCGCCGCGGCCGTCGAGCCCGGTGGGTGGTTGACCGATCAGCGCCAGTACTGGAACCCGGCTGGCGAACGCTTCACCCAAACCGGGAACGGTGTTCAGGCACCCGCCGCCCGATGTCGCGGCGACCACGCCCAGCCCGCAGCCGCTGCGGCTGAAGCCGTCGGCCATGGTGGCGGCGGAGAACTCATGCTTGGCCAGCACCGCGGTGATGTCGTCGCGGAAGTACGCGGCGTCGTACAGATCCTCGATATTGGCTCCGTCGACTCCGAAGATGAAGTCGACACCGCTCGCCGCGAGGTGTCCGACGATATGGTCGACAACCCGATGCCTGCTGCCCATTGCTCACCTGCCTCCCAGCCCCCACAGATGACACGACTCGCAAAGGAGTTGAGTTCACCTGGTGGCGCGGATCACAGATGCTTTTCGAGCAACACCTTGCCGTCGTCGGACGAAACCAGTTGCACCGCAGCGATTTCGTCCTTCTGCATCGTGGTGTTGGCGCTCGGCAGCGCAGTAGCTCCTGACACTCCGAGCCACGTGGCAACCTCGTTGTGGCTGCCGTCGCGGCCCACGACGACCATCCCGAGATTCTGCGGCGGGGCGTCGCGCTGGCCCCAGTCACCGTAGGTGCAGGCCATGTCGATGCGGGTGCCCCAGCCGAAACCCGTCAGGGTGATCGTGGCGTTGATCGGCGTCTCGGCGACCTTGGTCATTTCGATCTGCTGGCCGGAGGCCTGCGGGGAGTAGGTCTCCAGGCCCACGACCTCCGGGCGGATTGCGATCACGATACCCACCGCCAGCAGCGCGGCGGCCAGCCCGACCGCGCCCGACGTCAGCCAGCGTGACCGACGCCGGCGCCACCGGACCTTGTCGAGGATCGAGTCGAGCACCTCGGGCCGCAGCGGCGGGGTTTCCGCCGGTTCCTCGTCCAGCGCCCGCACGTCCTCGAGGTCCAGCTTGGCAAGCAACGCCGGGATGCCGCTGAGCTCGGCGACCGCCGATCGGCACCGCTTGCACGTCTCCAGGTGGGCCTCGTACTCGCGGCGTTCATTGCTCGACAGCGAACCGAGGACATATGCCGCGTCCCAGGTCAGATATCGATCGCCGTCCACCAGATCACCGCCTAGGGGAAAACCGAATTGTGTCATCGTGTCACCCCCATTTCCTGCAGATTGAGCCGCAACGCCCGAACGGCGTAGTGAAGTCTCGATTTGACCGTTCCCTCGGCGATTTGAAGATCGTTGGCGATCTGGGCGGTCGTCCAGCCCTGGTAGTACGCCCGGCGGACAACCGCCCGGTGCTCCTCGGAGAGCTGGCTCAAAGCGGTGCTCAGCAGCAGCCGGTCCAAGGTCGAGTCCACTTCGTCGGGTGCGGCGCGGTCGGCGACCTGTTCAAGGTCGGGTGTGCCGGACTCGTTGCGCCACCGTGCGCTGCGACGCTCGTCGATGATGAGGTTGCGCGCAACGGTGAACAGCCACGCCCGGGCGGACCGCTCGACTTCGTCGGTCACCTCGGGGTGGCGCCATGCCCGAAGCAGGGTCTCTTGCACCACGTCCTCCGCACGCGCTTGGTCACCAGTAAGCCGCAGCGCATAGCGCCACAGAGCGGCGGCATGCTCGTCGTAAAGCACCCGCATCATGGCGGCCTCTGGATCGCCCATTAACCAACCTCCGTCTTAAATACGACGTTGGTGGTATTCCGGTTCATTACTATGCGCGGCGCGCATGTCACACGCTGGAGCTTTCCCGAAGTTGGGACTAAACCGTCAGAATGCGTGGACCGTCCTCGGTGACCGCGACGGTGTGCTCCCAATGCGCGGCACGCGACCCGTCGGCGGTGACGACCGTCCATTCGTCGTCGAGGACGACGGTCTTCGTGGTGCCAAGGGTCAACATGGGTTCGATGGCCAGCACCGAGCCGACGGCCAGATATGGCCCCCGCCCAGGCGCTCCTTCGTTGGGCAGGAACGGATCCAGGTGCATCTGACGGCCGATGCCATGGCCGCCGTAACCGGCGACGATGCCGAACTTGCGGTCGTAGCGCGCTTCCGCGGCGCGCGTTCCCGTCTCGATCGCGTGCGAGACGTCGGTGAGCCGGTTGCCGGGGATCATGGCGGCGATGCCGGCCTCCATGGATTCCCGGGTCGCATGGGACAACATTTCGTCGACGGGGATAAGCGCACCGACCCCGAACGTGACCGCCGAATCGCCGTGCCAGCCGTCGAGGATCGCCCCACAGTCGATCGACACCAGATCCCCTGGTGCCAATGTTTCGGACGCCGACGGAATTCCATGCACCACACGATCATTCACCGACGAGCAGATGCTGGCCGGATAGCCGTGATATCCCAGAAACGACGGAACACCACCGCCGTCGCGGATCACCGATTCGGCGATCTCATCGAGGGCCAGTGTGGAAACCCCCGGAGCCGCGGCCTGACGAACGGCCAGCAGTGCCGAAGCGACCAACGACCCAGCGGCCGCCATCGCGTCGAGTTCACCGGCGGTGCGCTGCGCAACGACTTTGCGGTTACGCAGCCCCGGAAGGCCGATCATCGATTACTTGCCGAGCGCCCGCAGGGCCCGCCCGAACACTTCGTCGAGGGTTCCGACCGCGTCCACGGCCTGCAGGTTGTTGTGGCTGTAGTACTCGAGCAGCGGTTCGGTCTCGTCGCGATACACCTGCATCCGGTTGTGGATGACCTCTTCGGTGTCGTCGGCGCGGCCACGCCCCTTCAGCCGCTCGAACAGCTCCTCCTCGGAGACCTGAAACTCCAGCACGGCGTCGAGCTTGGTGTTGTGGTTCTTGAGCATCTCGTCGAACGCCCTAGCCTGCTCCACCGAGCGCGGGTAGCCGTCCAGGATGAAGCCGTCGGCGGCGTCGGGCTGCTCGATCCGGTCCTCGACCAGCTTGTTGGTCAACTCCGAAGGCACCAGGTCGCCGGCGTCGAGGTAGCGCTTGGCCTCCGCTCCAAGCGGGGTGTTTTCGCTGATGTTCTTGCGGAAGAGGTCGCCGGTGGAGATCTGCGGGATGCCGAGCTTCTCGGACAGCTTTTGCGCCTGCGTGCCTTTGCCCGCGCCAGGCGGTCCGAGTAGAACGACTCTCACTTCAGGAACCCTTCGTAGTTGCGTTGCATCAGCTGGCTCTCGATCTGTTTGACGGTATCCAACCCGACACCAATCATGATCAGAACCGCAGTTCCGCCGAACGGCAAGTTCTGGACGGCGCCGGTGTTGCCGATCTGCAGGAACAGGTTCGGCAGCACGGCGATCACACCCAGGTAGATGGAGCCCGGCAAGGTGATTCGGCTGAGCACGTATCGCAGATAGTCCGCGGTGGGTTTGCCCGGGCGGATGCCGGGGATGAAGCCGCCGAACTTCTTCATCTCGTCGGCTCGTTCGTCCGGGTTGAAGGTGATCGACACGTAGAAGTACGTGAAGAAGATGATCAGCGCGAAGTAGATGGCGATGTAGGCCGGGGCCGCAGGGTTCGACAGATAGTTGGCGACGAACCGGTCCCACCAGTTGGTGCCGGTGCCCTGCTTACCGCTTCGGATGAGCTGGGTGATCAGCTGCGGGATGTAGATCAGCGACGACGCGAAGATCACCGGGATGACGCCGGCCTGGTTGACCTTGAGCGGTAGATACGTCGACGTGCCACCGTACATGCGCCGGCCGACCATCCGCTTGGCGTACTGCACCGGGATGCGGCGCTGGCCCTGCTCGACGAACACCACGCCGATGATGATCAGCAGCGCGGCCAGACACACCAGGGTGAATGTGACGCCACCGCGGGAGTCCAGGATGGTCTTGCCCTCGCTCGGGATGCGGGAGGCGATGCTGGCGAAGATCAGCAGCGACATGCCGTTGCCGACGCCACGCTCGGTGACCAGCTCGCCCATCCACATCACCAGCGCACCGCCGGCCGTCATGACCAGCACGATGACGACCAGCCTGAAGATGTCCAGGCCCTGACTCTGGCCCTGGATGATGTCGAGGTCGCAGCCCTGCAGCAGGCCGCCGTTGGCCGCCAGCGCGACGAAGCTGGTGGCCTGCAGAATGCTCAGCGCGACCGCCAGGTAGCGGGTGTACTGCGTGAGTTTGGCTTGACCCGCTTGCCCTTCCTTGCGGAGCTCCTCGAACCGAGGGATCACCACACCGAGCAGCTGCACGATGATGCTCGCGGTGATGTAGGGCATCACGCCGAGAGCGAACACCGACAAGTGCAGCAGCGCACCGCCGGAGAACAAGTTGATCAGCGAGTAGATCTGCGCCGAGGCGCCGCCGCTGACCTGTTCGATGCACTTCTGCACGTTCGGGTAGTTGACACCCGGCGACGGGATCGAGGCGCCGACCCGGTAGAGGATGACGATGCCCAGGGTGAACAGGATCTTTCGCCTCAGGTCGACCGTCCGCAGCGATGAGATGAAAGCCGAAAGCACTCTTCCTCCTGCGCAGCCGACCTGTCGGTCGCGGCGTGCGAATGGGGCTGGTTTCGCCAGCGTCTTGGTTAAGTCCTGCGCGGACCGCCGTCAGGCGCGCAGCCTGCGGAGTCATGCGTCAAACAGTCTACGAGAGTAACAGTTGAGTGTGATCAGGCCCGAATCCGTTCCAGCGATTAGGGCCGAGTCAGCATTCAGATTCGGAGCGTACAGTCGGCGGCAGCTCGTTACATCACCTAAGTAATGACTTGTACTACTGGTATTAGGGGTCAGGGAATGCGCACCGAGAACGACACATGGGACTTGGCATCGAGTGTGGGAGCGACGGCCACCATGGTCGCGGCGGCCAGGGCAATGGCCGCCAAGGCCGAGCACCCGCTGATCGACGATCCATTCGCCGAGCCGCTGGTGCGTGCGGTCGGCGTCGACTTCTTCACCCGCCTTGTGACCGGCGAGCTGCGCCCCGAGGACCTCGACAGCGACAGCGAGTCGGTCGGCATGCAGCGGATGACCGACAACATGGCCGTGCGGACGAAGTTCTTCGACGAGTTCTTCCTCGACGCGACGAACGACGGCATCCGCCAGGCGGTCATCCTGGCGTCGGGGCTGGATTCGCGGGCATACCGGCTGGCCTGGCCCGCCGAGACCACCGTCTACGAGATCGATCAGCCCGACGTGATCGAGTTCAAGAGCAGGACGCTGGCCGAACTGGGCGCCGAACCGACCGCGAGGCGCCGCACCGTCGCGATGGATCTGCGCTACGACTGGCCGTCGGCCCTGATCGAAGAGGGCTTCGACCCGAATCAGCCCACGGCGTGGAGTGCCGAAGGCCTGCTTGGCTACCTGCCGCCGGATGCGCAGGACCGGCTGCTGGACACCATCACCGACCTCAGCGCGCCGGGTAGCCGGGTGGCCGTCGAAAGCGTGCCCAACATCGACCCGGCCGATCACGAGAGGGCGATCGAGCGCATGCAGTCCGCTTCCGAGCGATGGCGCGACCACGGCTTCGATCTGGACTTCGCCAACCTGGTGTACCTCGGCGATCGCAATGAGGCCGCCTCCTATCTGGCCGACCACGGCTGGCAACTCAGCCGCAAAACCGTCACCGAACTGTTCGCCGCCAACGGCCTGCCCCCTCTGGCAGTCGACGACGAGGGCAATTTCGGCGAGCTCGTTTATGTCAGCGGGGTGCTGAAGGGAACTCCGCGATGAGCCGGACCGACGCCGACAGCTGGGACTTGGCGTCGAGCGTCGGCGCGACGGCCACGATGGTCGCCGCGGCGCGGGCTCTTGCCAGCCGCGATCCCGAGCCGTTGATCGACGATCCTTTCGCGGCGGATCTGGTGCGGGCCGTCGGCGTCGACTTCTTCACCCAGCTGGTCGACGGGGACATACCGCTGACGACCCTCGAAGGCGACGGGCCTCGCCTCATGGGCAACGTGATCGCGGTCCGCACACGCTTCTTCGACGACTTCTTCGTCGACGCCGGGAAGGCGGGCATCCGACAGGCCGTGATTTTGGCCAGTGGACTGGATGCGCGGCCGTACCGCTTGCCGTGGGCCACGGGCACCACCGTCTATGAAATCGACCAACCACAGGTCATCGAGTTCAAGACCACGACCATGACGTCCATCGGTGCAACACCGACCGCAGAACGTCGCGCGGTGAGCATCGACCTGCGCGAAGACTGGCCTGCCGCGTTGCGCGAAAGCGGGTTTGACGACACCCAGCCGACGGCGTGGAGCGCCGAAGGGTTACTGCCGTATCTGCCGCCCGACGCGCAAGACCGGCTGTTCGACAACATCACAGCCCTCAGCGCGCCGGGCAGCCAACTGGCCACGGAATACCATCCGGACTCCGGTGCTGCCGTCGCGGAACGGACGAAGAAGCTGGGCGGCCAATGGCGGGAACACGGGTTCGACGTCGACTTGTCGAAGCTCTTCTATTCCGGCGAACGCAATTCCGTCGTCGACTACCTGACCGCGCACGGCTGGGAGGTCTCCGCCCGCACCCGCCCCGAGGTGTTCGCAGGCTACGGCCGGGAGTTTCCCGATACCGAAGATGTTGCGGCGCTGCGTAATTCACTGGCTGTCATCGCAACTCGAAAGTGAAATCATATGGACCGCACCGGCTCAGCCCGATTTGAGGGAGACACCTGGGACCTGGCCTCCAGCGTCGGCATCACCGCGACGGGAGTAGCCGCGGCTCGGGCGCTGGCGTCGCAAGGTCCGAACCCGTTGATCAACGATCCGTTCGCCGAGCCGCTCGTCAAAGCCGTTGGCGCCGATATCTTCACGAAGATGCTCAGCGGCGAGACCGAACTCGCAGACGCCGATCCCGCGTTCGACCGCAAGCGGATGGCCGACGGCATGGCAGTACGCACCCGATACTTCGACGACTTCTTCACCGCAGCCACGGACTCCGGGATACGCCAGGCGGTGATCCTAGCCTCCGGGCTGGACGCACGTGCTTATCGCTTGCCGTGGCCGGCCGGCACCGTCGTATTCGAAGTGGATCAGCCGCAGGTCATCGAGTTCAAGACCAGCACGCTGACCAACCTCGGCGCCAAACCGACCGCCGACCTTCGCAGCGTCGGCATCGACCTGCGCGAGGATTGGCCGGCCGCTCTGCGTGCCAACGGTTTCGACGCCGGAGCACCGACCGCGTGGATCGCCGAGGGCCTGCTGGTGTATCTGCCGCCCGATGCGCAGGATCGCCTGTTCGACAACATCACGTCGCTGAGCGCGCCGGGTAGCAGACTGGCCACCGAGTTCGTGCCCAGCACCGATATCTTCTCCGGCGAGCAGGCGAAGGAACGAAGCAGAAGATGGCGCCGGCTCGGCGTAAACGTCGATATGAACGAACTCGTGTATCACGGCGAGCGCAGCCACCTCATCCGCTATCTGGAGGCGGGCGGCTGGCACGTCACCGCCGACAGCGTGCCAGACCTGTATGCCGCCAACGGTTTAACGATGCCCGACGACGAACAAGGAGCAGCGATGGCCGACGTCAGATACATCGCTGCGACACTGCACTAAGGAGCACGATGGCCCGAACCGACAACGACACCTGGGACCTGGCTTCGAGCGTGGGGGCGACCGCCACGATGGTGGCCGCGCAGAGGGCGCTGGCCAACCGTGAGGGTCTGATCGACGATCCGTTCGCCGAGCCGCTGGTGCGCGCGGTCGGCATGGACTTCTTCACCCGGGCGCTCGACGGCGAGATCGAGTTGGACGACGTGGATCCGGAATTCAACCTGCGGCGGGCAGCGGAGGGCATGACCGTGCGCACCCGCTGGTTCGACAAGTTGTTCACCGACGCCGCGGCCGCGGGCATCCGTCAGGCCGTGATCCTTGCCTCCGGTCTTGATGCGCGGGCCTACCGATTGGACTGGCCCGCAGGAACGACCGTGTACGAGATCGACCAGCCTGAGGTCATCGAGTTCAAGACGAAGACGCTGTCCGGCCTCGGCGCGCAGCCCAACGCCGACCGGCGCACTCTTGCGATCGATCTTCGCAACGACTGGCCGAAAGCACTGCTGGACAACGGTTTCGACCCCTCTGCACCCTCCGCGTGGATCGCCGAGGGCTTGCTGATCTATCTGCCGCCCGAGGCGCAGGACTTGTTGTTCGACCGGATCAACGAGCTCAGCGCGCCAGGGAGCCGCGTCGCAACCGAGCACATCCCGGACATCAAGATGTTCTCCGATGAGCGGTCGCAACGCATCACCGACCGGCTCAAGAAATACGGCCACGACATCGAGATGAAAGACCTCATCTATCACGGCGAACGTAGCCACGTCATCGAATATCTGACCGCACACGGCTGGGACGTGACCTCGCGGACGATGCGGGAGTCGTACGCGGCCAACGGCTTTGAATTCCCTGAGCAGGAAACCATCGGGATGTTCGCCGACCTGAGCTATGTCAGCGCGGTGAAACGCTAAGGCTTGCCCAGCTCGAGGAACCGCGCGTAGCGCTCCTGCATCGGGCCCGCCCACGCCGGATCGGGGTCGACGACGCGTTCGGTTGACGCCCATCGCGAGGCGTCGTGGATCGACGTTTCCAGACCCAGCGCCGTGCGGGCGAGGAACGCGGCCCCCAGCGCCGCACCCTCCGGCACACCCGAAACCGTCACCGGCAGAACGGTCGCGTCGGCGATCGCCTGCATCCACGGCATGACACGGGTACCTCCCCCGGTCGCGATGACGCGCGACGCGGGCGCCCCGCTCAGCTCGATGAGCTGGCGGATGACGAAGCCCGACGCTTCGTACGCGGCCCGCCGAACGGATGCGCCGTCGTGGGTGAGGTTCAACCCGTCGAGCACCGCCCGGCGATCCGGGTCGTAGTGCGGTGTGCGCTCGCCGCGGATGTACGGCGACCACACCGGCACCCTCCCCGGCTCAACTGTCGAGTTGCCTTCGGCCGCAACGGTGTTGACCCAATTGAGAAAGAGCCCGCCGGCGTTGCTTGGGCCGCCGATCTGGAACTTCCCCCCGGTCGTGTGCGGCAGCGTCCACAGGCCCGGCACGTCGCGGTACTCGGGAATCGTCACCCACACGATCAACGTCGTGCCGCACAGCACGACCACGTCGCCGTCGCGATTGGCGTCGGTGACCAACTGCTCGCACAATGCATCGACGGAACCGGCGCCCAGCACGGCATCGCTTCCGTGCAGCCTGCCGACCGCGGTGCCGGTCTCCTCGACCCTGGGCATTCCGTCGGACACGACGCCGCAGTCGGCGCAGACGTCCCCGCTCCAATCGTTGCCGTCGTACAAGGGATAGGTCGTGCTCGCGGTCGCGGTGTCGAGGACCGCTTCACCCGCCAACGCGTGATTGGCCACCGCCGCGGCGGGCCAGTATCCCTTGGCATCGGGCGCCTCGCGGGCCGTCCAGCGCAGAAACTCGACGGTCTCGCCGCTGAGGAACGTGGTGTCGGCGCCCGCCGCTCCCCTTCCCCGGCCGTCGCCGTAGAGCAGGCCGGGTGTCAGCGGCGCGCCCTCGTCGTCGACGGCGGTCAGCGACGGCACCATCGCCGTGACCGCGACGGCCTTGGCATCAGGCCGGTCGAGTTCGCGCAGCGCCGCCAAGGGGCCACGCCGCCACGCCTCGTCGGCGTCGTGCTCGAGTTGGTCTGGTGCCGGCACGCGGAGCTGATGCGGAATTCGTGTCCTGGCCAAGACGTGGCCGTCCTCGTCGGCGGCCACGGCTTTGACGGCGGTCGTGCCGATGTCGATGCCGATTGTGACCTCTTTGGCTGACACGCGCGCCACCGTACGCCAGCATGGTCACTCGTGACGCGACTTCGGGCCTTGGTGACGGCTCCCTTGCGTGGTCCCGGTTTCGACAAGTTGCGCGAGCTTGCCGACGTCGTCTACGACCCGTGGATCGAACAGACGCCGCTTCGGATCTACAGCGCCGAGCAGCTGGCCGAGCGGGCATCGGCAGAGAAAGCCGATGTGCTTGTGGTGGAAAGTGATTCGGTCGGCGGCCCGGTGTTCGAGCTTGCGCTGCGGGCGATCGCCTCCACCCGCGGAGACCCGAACAACGTCGACATCCGTGGCGCGACAGATGCGGGCATCCCGGTGCTCTACACCCCCGGCCGCAACGCCGACGCCGTCGCCGAGATGGCGATCGCGCTGCTCTTTGCGGCCACCAGGCACGTGCTGACCGCCGATGCCGATGTGCGCGCGGGACAGGTGTTTCGCGACGGCACGATCCCCTATCAACGCTTCAGGGCGTGGGAGGTCGCCGGGCAAACTGCCGGGCTCGTCGGCCTCGGTGCCGTTGCCCGCGCGCTGAAGTGGCGCCTCGAAGGGCTGGGTGTCAACGTCATTGCACACGACCCGTACAACGACGAAGCGCGCCACAGCCTCGATGAACTGCTCGCCGAGGCCGACATCGTCTCGCTGCACGCGCCTGTCACCGACGACACGGTCGGGATGATCGGCAGCCCGCAATTCGCGGCGATGCGCGATGGCGCCGTCTTCCTCAACACCGCCAGGGCGCAACTGCACGACACCGACGCCCTGGTCGCAGCGCTACAGACGGGCAAGCTGGCCGCCGTTGGTCTGGACCACTTCGTCGGCGAATGGCTGCCGACCGATCACCCGTTGGTGAGCATGCCAAACGTCGTCCTGACGCCGCATATCGGCGGGGCGACGTGGAACACTGAGGCACGACAGTCGCAGATCGTCGCCGACGGCCTCGAGGCGCTCCTGTCCGGACGCACACCCATACATATCGTCAACCCGGAGGTGCTGGCCACATGAGGTTCGTCGACAACCCGGAGGCGGCGGTGCTGGCGGCGGCCAAGGACATGTTGCGGCGTGGCCTGGTCGAGGGCACGGCCGGCAACATCTCGGCACGCCGGGAGGACGGCAACCTCGTCATCACGCCGTCGTCGGTCGACTACGCCGACATGACGCTCAAGGACCTCGTGCTGGTCGATCCGGATGGTGCGGTGCTGGAGGCCATGGACGGCCGCTCGCCGTCGTCTGAGATGAAGCTGCACCTGTCGTGCTATGCGGCGTTCGACGACATCGGCAGCGTCATCCACAGCCATCCCGTGTGGGCCACCATGTTCGCCGTCGCCCGCCAGCCCATCCCGGCGTGCATCGACGAGTTCTCGGTCTATTGCGGCGGGGAGATTCGCTGCGCCGAGTACGCGGCCTCCGGCACTCCTGATGTCGGCACCAACGCGGTGAAGGCTCTTGATGGCCGAGCGGCCGCGTTGATCGCCAACCACGGGTTGGTGGCAGTGGGTCCGCGTCCTGACAAGGCGCTGCATGTCACCGCGCTTGTGGAACGCACCGCGCAGATCGTCTGGGGTGCAAGGGCTCTCGGGGGCCCGGTGCCCATTCCCGACGAGGTCAACCAGAACTTCGCCGCGGTGTACGGCTACCTGCGCCAAAACCCCATGTAGCGGTTGCAAGCGCCCGTCGTCAGGCCGCGTCGATGAGGATTTCGGCCGCTGATCGTGCGTGGATCATGGCCGCGGTGTCGTTGAGCGAGGTGGCCAACGCCAGCGCACCCTCGAAGAGCACAGCCAGTTGATGACCCAACTGGTAGGGATCTGCGGCGCCGGCTTCGGCCGCCGCGTCGGTCAGGCGCGCAATGAACTGCAGCTTGTGTTCGTGAACGATGCCGTGAACGCCGGGCATCTCGTCTGCAGCCTCGACGGCCGCGTTGTGAAAGGGGCAACCGCGGAAGCGGTCGACGGGCAGGCCATCGAAGATCGCCAATAGCCGTTTGCGTGCGGTCGCACCCGGGGTGTCGAGGGCCTGCTCATTGCGGACGCCATTGGTGTCGTGGATCCGACGCAGATACTGCTCCACGAGGTCGTTCTTGCTTGGAAAGTGGCGGTAGAGCGTGCGCTTGGAAACCCGTGCTTCCTCGGCGATGCGTTCCACGCCGGTGGCGTTGATGCCTTCGCGATAAAACAGGTTCTCTGTGGCGGCCAGGATTCGCTCGCGAGGCGACGCGGTGTCTGTACCGTTCATAGCTCCTATAAGTACACCGATCGGTGCGCGTATTCCTAATTTCCCTAGAAATCGCACATTGCTAGGAATACCGATCGGTTTACCGCGGTTGTCTGGTGCATCAGCTTAAGACCCCAGAAGCAGGAGAGGCGACGACCATGACCGACAGCAAGGAGTTGTTCCTGATCACAGGCGCCACCGGCAACACCGGCGCACACACCGTCAGATTGCTGCGCGAACGCGGTCTCCGCGTGCGCGCGTTGGTGCACACCCTCGACGACCGCGCGGACGGGCTACGTGAACTGGACGCCGAAGTCGTGCAGGGCGACCTGCTGGACTTTCCCTCGGTCAGCGCGGCGACGGCCGGGGTGACCGCGGCCTATTTCAACTACCCCGTCGCTCCCGGTTTGGTGGAGGCCACCGCGAACTTCGTGCAGGCAGCCAGCGAGGCTGGCGTGCACGCAGTCGTCAACATGTCGCAGATCTCGGCGCGCCGGGAAGCCAAAAGCAATGCCGCGCGCCACCATTGGCTCGCCGAGCGGCTGTTGGACCGCAGCGCGCTGGTCACCACGCATCTGCGACCCACCTTCTTCACGTTCTTCCTGAACATGTTCTGGATCCGCGACAACGATGAAGGGATCTACCGGCTGCCCTTCGCCGATGGTCGCCACGCCCCCATCGACGCCGCCGATCAAGCCCATGTCATTGCGGCCATCCTGCAGAACCCCGATCCGCATGACCGCCAGGTCTACGAGCTGTTCGGCGCCGAAGAACTCAACTGGCATGAGATCGCGGCGAAAGTCCAAGCGACCCTGGGCATTCCGGTGCGCTATGAGCCGATCGACATCCCCACATTCGCTGCCGGCCTGACCAGTGCCGGCGCATCGGCGCACTTCGTGCAGCACATCAGCAACGTGGCACAGGACTACCGCGACGGAGTCTTCGCCGGGGAAAACAACCTCGTCGAGGTGATCGGGGGAGTCAAGCCCATCACCGTGGAGGACTACGTCGCGGGCACCCGCTCCCGGTTCCACACCAGCGGGCGCCCTCGTCGATGAGCGCGAGGCGGCTCCGTCGTCAGACCGGGCGGGTGGCGCGATAGAAGGTGAGATGGCCGATCAGGCGATGCCGCTGAGTGTCGAGCTCCTCGACGTCGAAACCCGCCTTCCGGAGCAACCGCGGAATCGCATCGCCGAGGTTGCCTGCGGCGTGGGGATTGTCCTTCATCCAGCGCCCGGCCAAGCCGTGGTGCGCGGTCGTGTGCCCACCGATGTCGACGATGTGCAGGCTGCCTCCGGGACGCAGCACGCGATGGAGCTCCGCCAGCGCGCCCGTCTTCACGTCTTCGTCCAAATGGTGCAGCATCATCGACGACAGCGCCCGATCGAACTCGCCATCCGCGAAGGGCAGCTCTTGCGCATAGGCGCGCTCGAAGCGAATCCCAGGCATTCCACGTGCTTTTCGTTGCGCCCGCGCCAGTGCCAGCGGGTCAGGATCGGTGCCGACCACATCCGCGCCCGGCGCCGCGCGCTTGGCGCGGATGGTGACGTTGCCCGTACCGCAGCCGATTTCCAGGACACGCAGCCCGTCGGCAAGTCCGGCCTGTGCGACCAGGGTGTTGTACACCTTGCCCATGCCCAGCACGCGGGTCAGCAGGTCGTAGAACGGGAGCAGCGCGTCCTTTCCGAAGGCCGGGATGTAGTCGTGGTTGGTCGCCGTATGTGGACGATGTTCGGTCATACGTTCAATAGTCGCCCACTACGGCATAACGGTGTTGGGTGATTGTCGGCAAGAGTTAGACTATCTTCGGTCATATGGCTTTGTCGTCTCGCCTCGTCCGCCGCCGCGACGGCGTGCCTGTTTACCAGTACCGTGCCGATTTCGACACACCCCCGGTATCGGTGGTCCGCGCGGCGGACGGCGATGTCCTCGAACGTGGCGTGCACATCCACGACTTCCCTGTGCTGTGGTACACGCACACAGCTGGGCTGGTCTACGTAGTTGCGCCCGGTGCCGCCGTCGACCCGGCACAGGTGCCCCACCGAGACAATGGAGTCGGAGTGTTCTTCGATCCCGCCGCGCTCGATGGCGACGGGAGGTCACCGTGGCCATCATGGCAGGCTCACCCGCTGCTGTTTCCGTCCGTACACGGGCAGTCGGGCGGCTTGCTGCAATTGAAGGTGCCCGCGGAGCGACAGCCGGTGTGGGACAAGGCGATCGAATCGATCGAGGCCGAGTTGGACGGCCGGCGGGAGGGCTATCGGCAGGCGGCGCTCGCACAGCTCACGCTTCTGCTGATCGACGTCGCCCGGCTGGCCACCGACGTGGTGGGCGATCTGCGGCGCAGCGGCGAACCCCTTCTCGCCGAGGTGTTCACCGTGATAGACCGTCACCTCGGCGAACCGCTGTCCCTGCGCGATGTGGCGCGCGAACTTGGCATGACGCCAGGACATCTGACGACCGTCGTGCGCCGCCGCACCGGGCGCACGGTGCAGGAGTGGATCATCGAACGCCGCATGGCCGAAGCGCGCACATTGTTGTCAGGCACCGAGCTGCCAATAGCAGAGGTCGCCAGGCGGATCGGTATGCCCGATCCCGGATACTTCAGCAGGTTGTTCCGCCGCACCCACGGCGCGTCACCGCGGCAATGGCGCGGCCGCCCGGCTTAGCGAAAGTCGATGGCCACCTTGACCGCGCCGCTCTCCCCCTGATTGGCGATCGCCAGGAACGCCTGGCGCCACTGCTCGAGCCGGAACGTGTGGGTAAGCATCGGGCGTAGGTCCACTCGACCATCGACGACGAGATCGAGGTAGTGCGCGATTGCGTGCTTGCGCTCTCCCGAAACCTCTTCGACACCAAACGCATTGGAGCCGACCCAGTTGATCTCCTTGAAGTACAGCGGGCTCCACTCCCATCGCCCAGGCGCATGCACACCCGCCTTCACCAACGTTCCGCGCGCCTTGAGAACGCGGACGCCGACCTCGAACGTCTCCGGCTTGCCGACGGTGTCGTAAACCACGTCGATCGAACCCGGGTAGGCCATCGGCAGCCCCTGCAACGGCTGGCGCAGCCGGCCACCGCCCCACGCGACGAGTTCCTCGATGACGGCAAGCCGAGGCTCGTGCGCCAGCACCAGATCGGCGCCGAAGCGACGTGCCAACTCCGCCTGCGCGCCGAAGCGCGCCACCACCGCGACCGTTACCTCCGGATACAACGCCCGCAGCACCGCGACTGCACACAACCCAAGGGAGCCCGCCCCGTAGACAAGCACGCGGCCCGATGAAGGCGGCGGATGCCGAGTGATCGCGTGCAGCGACACCGAGAACGGATCGGCGAACACCGCGGCCTCGTCGGACACCGAATCCGGCACCGGGAACAGCATGCTGTCATGCGCCGGCATCAGCTCGGCGTAGCCGCCCGTGACATCGGCCGACACCCCCGTGTGAATGCCGGGTTTGATATCGCCGTCGGTGAAGCTCCAGCACAGGCTGTAGTCCCCGACTTCGCATGCGGGACAAGGCGGTTCGATCCCGCGCGGACCACACGACAGCCACGGGTTGAGCACGACGCGCTGCCCGACCTCCAGGCCGCGGGCCGCGGGACCCAGCGCTACCACGTCGGCGACGACTTCATGGCCCATCACTTGAGGAAACGAGCAGAACGCCGCCATCGCGTTGTCCGTGTCGCCTTCGCCGAAGTCGAGCAGGATCTGCTTGGAGTCCGAGCCGCAGATGCCCGTCAGACGGGGCCGCGTGATCACCCAATCGTCGTGCAATGGAACAGGATCCGGCACATCCCTCAGACCAACCGGCGAGTGCGAAAGGGCGTCCGGCACTTCCCGCGGCTCCGGCGGCACGCCGAATACCAGCGCCCTCATGACTGGGCCATTCCCGCCGCTCCGGCGATGTAGGTGTCGATGTCGGCATTCTTGAGGTCGACCACCGCCTTCATATCCGGCACGTAGTGCTCGAAGCCGTCGGCGCCCAGTGCCGCGATGATGCCGACAGCGACCTCTTCCGGACTGAACTTGGGGCCGTCGTAGATCGGATCGTCGTTATCGGACTGGTCCCAGATCTCCGTGTCGACGGGCCCCGGTTCGATCAGCTTCACCGATACCCCGGTGCCGTGCAGGTCGACGGCCAGCGATTCGCTCCACCCGCACAGAGCGAATTTACTTGCACAGTAGGCGGATTCATGAATAATGCCCAGCCTGCCGCCGACGCTGGACACGTTGACGATCACGCCGGCACCGCGCTGCAGCATCCGAGGTAGGACGGCTAGCGTCAACCGCATCGGGGCGAAGAAGTTCACCCGCATGACCGCCTCCACTTCGGACGGCTCCAACGCCGGCGCCGCCCGCCGCTTCGGGATCGCCGCGTTGTTGACAAGCACGTCGATGCCGCCGAGCGCGTCCCAGGCCTGCAAGCCCAGCGCGTCGACCGCAGCGCTGTCAGCGAGGTCTGCCACCCACATCCGCGAGTCCGGCGAAGACGTCTGGCACTCGGCCAACACCGCGGCGAGCCGGTCGCGCCTGCGCGCGATCAGCCCGACGACCGCGCCCTGCTCGGCCAACGCACGCGCCACCGCGGCGCCCACCCCGGACGAGGCGCCCGTGATGAGCACCCGTTTGCCCGCCGCCGAAAAGGCCATGCCTAACAGGCTGGCGTATTCGGCACGCTTTAGAAGCGGTATTCGCCGAGCCAGAGGGCGTTGACGCCGGTCATCGACCGCTCGGCCTGGCTGATCACGCCGGCAACCGAGCGGCCAACCAACGCGCCGAAAGCGTCAGGTAGGGACGCCGCAGCAGGTTGCGACGACGGCTTGGGCCGCAGCAGGTCCATCAGCGACGAGCCCGGGTAACTGACCAGACGAACATCGGCGTCGGGCTCGAGTCCGGCCAGCACCTTGGCGCGGTTGATCGCCGTGCGCAGTCCGCCGAGCTCGTCGACCAGGCCGCGCTCCTTCGCATCGGCGCCTGTCCACACGCGGCCGCGCGCAATCGCGTCGACGGCCTCGACGGACAGGTTGCGGCCGGCGGCCACGCGTGCGACGAAGTCGGTGTAGAACAGGTCGGCCTCGGCCTCGACATGCTGACGCTGCTCGTCGGTGAAGGGCTGGTTGATGGACCACGCGTCGGCGTTGGCGTTGGTGCGCACCGAGTCGGATCCGACGCCCAGGCGGTCCTTGAGTTCGCGCGCCACCAGCTTGCCCGTCACCACGCCGATCGAGCCTGTGATGGTTCCGGCGTTGGCGACGATGACGTCGGCGCCCATCGACACGTAGTAGCCGCCCGATGCCGCGACGGCGCCCATCGAGGCGACGACCGGCTTACCCGCTTCGCGCACGCGATTCACTTGGCGCCAAATGGTTTCCGAACCGGTCACCGAACCGCCGGGGCTGTCCACGCGCAACACGATCGCCGACACGTCGTCGTGCGCCGCGGCTTCACGCAGCGCCGCGGCAATGGTGTCGCCACCCGCGCTCGAATTGCCGAACGGCGACAATTGCGGGCCACCGCGGCCGCTGACGATCGGGCCGTGCAGGGTGACGACGGCAATCGTCGGCTTTGCCTTGCGCCCCGGTATAGAGGGAACCGGCGGGGTCGGCCGGGATGCACTCGCGCGGGCGTAGCGCGACAGGAACAGCCGCGGCGGCGCATCGTCGGAATCCGCGTCGCCGGTCTCGGGTGAAATGCCCGGCGCACCAACGAGTTCACCGATGCGGGCATACGCCTCGTCGCGGAACCCGATGCGGTCGACCAGGCGGCCGGCCACAGCATCGTCGCGCAGCAGAGGTGCCTTGTCCGCGAGCGCGTCGACGTCGGCGGCCTCCAGATGGCGTGACTCGGCGATCGCCTGCCACACCTGCGAGTGCAGGCTCTCAATCAGCCGGCTGTCGGCCTCGCGATGGGGGTCGGTGTAGCGGTCCTGCGTGAAAAGGTTTGCGGCGGATTTGTATTCGCCGCGCGCGATGAACTGCGCTTCGATTCCTGCCTTGTCCAGCGCGTCGCGCAGAAACAGCGCGTTGGTGGCGAAGCCAACCAGTCCGACCGTGCCGGACGGCTGCATCCACACTTCACGAAACGCCGAAGCCAGGTAATAGGACAACGTGCCAGGGTAGGTCTCGGCCCACGCCAAAGACGGCTTGGCATCGCTGAACGCAACCAGGGCTTCGCGCAGCTCCTGCACCGGCGCGGCCGCCGCGGCGGGGATTTGGACGCGCGCGATCAGGCCGGCCACCCGTGGGTCCTCCGCGGCGCGATGGATCGCCGCGACGGCTTCCCGCAGCACCAGCGGCCGCCCACCGCTCGAAATGAACGCGAACGGGTCGAAGCCGCCGGTCTCATGTGGCACCACCTGGAGATCAAGTTCGAGCACACACCCGTTCGGAACGCCGTGGTGCCGGGCGGTATCCACTCGTCGGACCAGCGCGCGGACGTCGTCGGGGCCGGGGATACCGGGCAGGAAGGCGAACATGATGCGAGCCTACCGACGCGACGGTGCTACCTCGCCGGGGTCTGGATGAAGACCTCGACGCGCGCAATGCGGCCGTCCCCGTCGAGCTCGAAGACCAGCACTTCAGGGGTCCGCAGAGACTTTCCGTCGACCTCCACGGTCTCGCTGAGCTCGACGAACACCAGCGCATCGGTGGCGTACGTGACTCGGTGCATCTTCATCGAATAGCCCTTGAGTTTCGGCATCAGGTCTGCGATGAAGGCGAGATATTCGGCGCGACCCGCGTAGCGATCCCCGTAGGGCCCGACACGGACGATGTCGTCGGCAATGCATTCATCGATCGCGTCCCAGTCCTGCGACGCGATCGCGTCGAGGTAGCGCTCGACGATGCCGACCATCGGCCCATCACATCACGCTTACGGTGGTCTGGTGAGGTTCTCGATCTCGATCCCCCAACGCGACTCCGATGGCTTCGATGAATCGGGCTTCAAGAGTTATCTTGCCCGCGCCGAGGAACTCGGATTCGAAGGCGGCTGGACCCTCGAACAGGTCATCGGACCGTCACCGCTGATCGCTCCGATGGAGTTGCTGGCCTATGCCGCCGCGTGCACGACCACGCTGCGGCTCGGTGTCGCGGTGCTCATTACGTCGTTGCATGATCCGCTGCAGCTGGCGTCGACGGTCACCGCCGTCGACCGGCTCAGCCACGGCAGGCTGGACCTCGGGGTGGCGCCCGGCGGCGGCTTTCGCAAGTTCGAGGCCTTCGGCGTGGAGAAGTCGACGTTTGTCAGTAGCTTCACCGAGGGGCTGGAGCTGATGAAGGCGGCCTGGTCTGACGAGCCCACGGTGACATTTCACGGCCGCTTCCGCCACGTCGACGGTTTGCCTGTGCAGCCCAAGCCCGTGCAGCGGCCGCATCCACCAATCTGGTTCGGCGCCAACGCGCCTAAGGCAATCGCGCGCGCAGTGCGGCTCGGTGATGCGTTCCTCGGTGCGGGCTCGTCGACGACCGCGAGCTTCGTCGAGGCCGTGAAGACGGCGCGGCGCGAACTCGACAAGCAAGGCAAGGATCCCGCGGGTTTCACTATCGGCAAGCGGGTGTACCTGACGATCGACGACGACGCGGCGCGCGCCCGCGAACGCGTGCTCGCGGGCCTTCATAGGATCTACGGCGACATGCCGGGTATCGACGCGGTTCCCGTGTACGGAACGCCATCCGATGTGGTCGGTGGAGTGCGCGAGGTCATCGACGCCGGGGCCGAAATGGTCCTGCTGAACCCCGTCGGAGAGCACGTCGCCGAGGACCGCGAGCAGATGGAACGGCTTGCTGCAGAGGTGATTCCGCAGCTCAGCTGACTCACAGCTTTCGCTGAAAATTTAGCTGTTTTAAGTTTCCGATCTTGGTGGTAAAACCGGAAACATGAAGGCGAAACTGAATTTGATCGCTCCGCTGGTCATGGCGGGTGCGGCGGCGGCGGCGATCTTCGCGGCGCCGTTCGCGGCAGCAGAGTCCTTCGCCGTGGCGACGGGCACTTCGATCACTCAATTTGCACCACAGAGCCCCGGCGGTGACGGATGCGCCTACGGGGCCTGCGGCAGCGGCGATGCCAGCGGCGGCAGCGGCTGTACCACCGACGGCACGTGTGGAAACGGCGGCCCCCTCGGCGGCGGCGGTTGCACTGCCAGCGGAGTGTGCGGTCACGGCGGCCCCTTCGGGGGCGGCGGCTGCGTGCCCGGCGTCGGCTGCTTCAACTGGGGGACGTAACGCGCAGGAACGCAAAAGGCCCCGCACACGGCGGGGCCCAATGCATCTTGCGATTTAGAGCTCGGTTGCGGAACCGCCTGCGGCCGTGATCTTTTCACGCGCACTGCCGCTGAACTTGTGCGCGGAGACGTTGACCTTGACGGTCAGCTTGCCGTCGCCGAGCACCTTGACCAACGTGTTCTTGCGCACCGCACCGGCGGCCACCAGCTCGTCGACACCGACATCGCCGCCCTTCGGGAACAGCCTGCTGATGTCGCCGACGTTGACAACCTCGTATTCCGTGCGGAACCGGTTGCGGAAGCCCTTGAGCTTGGGAAGCCGCATGTGGATCGGCATCTGCCCGCCCTCGAACGTCGCCGGGACGTTCTTGCGGGCCTTCGTACCCTTCGTGCCGCGACCGGCGGTCTTGCCCTTGGAACCCTCGCCGCGACCCACACGGGTCTTCGCGGTCTTCGAGCCGGGCGCCGGCTTCAGGTCATGGAGTTTGATCGGAGTCATTTCGCCTCCACCGCTTCAACTTCGACGAGGTGATGCACGGTCTTGATCAGGCCGCGCGTCTGCGCATTGTCCTCGCGGACCACGGACTGACGAATCTTTCGCAGTCCCAGCGTCCGCAGGCTTTCGCGTTGCTTCCAGCGCGCACCGATGGTGCTGCGCACCTGGGTGATCTTCAGTGCCTTTTGCGATGCCATGATTACGCCGACCCTTCACGCGCGGCCGCCGCGGCAAGCGCGTCGGCCTCCCGCCGGTGCCGCAGCATGCTCGGCGGTGCGACGTCCTCGATGGGCAGCCCGCGTCGGGCCGCCACCTCTTCGGGACGCTGCAGCATCTTCAGCGCGGCCACGGTGGCGTGCACCACGTTGATCGCGTTGTCACTGCCCAGCGACTTGGCCAGGATGTCGTGCACGCCAGCGCATTCCAGCACCGCACGGGCGGCGCCGCCGGCGATCACACCGGTACCCGGGCTGGCCGGGCGCAGCATCACCACACCCGCGGCGGCCTCACCCTGAACCGGATGGGTGACGGTGCCGCCGATCAGCGGAACCCGGAAGAAGTTCTTGCGCGCTTCCTCGACACCCTTGGCGATGGCGGCCGGAACTTCCTTGGCCTTGCCGTAGCCGACCCCGACCATGCCGTTGCCGTCGCCGACGATGACCAGCGCGGTGAAGCTGAACCGCCGACCACCCTTGACCACCTTGGAAACACGGTTGATCGCGACGACGCGCTCGATGTAGTTGCTCTTCTCACCGCCGTCGCGGCCACCTCGGCCGCCGCGGTCGTCACGGCGGCCGCGCCCATCACGTGAGCCTTCGCGGTCACCGCGCGAGCCCCGGCCGTCGGATTGCGCCGGCCCGGCACCATGTGTTGCCTGCTCGGCCATCATGCAGTCCTTCCGTTGTACGTCATTAGAACTTCAGCCCGCCTTCGCGCGCTGCGTCGGCGAGTGCCGCAATCCGTCCGCCGTAGGTGTTGCCACCGCGGTCGAACACGGCCTCCTCGATGCCGGCGGCCTTGGCGCGCTCGGCGATCAGCTGTCCGACCCGCGCGCTGTGGGCCTTCTTGTCGCCCTCGACCGCGCGCACGTCGGCCTCGATCGAGGAGGCGGCGGCCAGCGTGGTGCCGTTCAGGTCGTTCACCAGCTGCACGTGGATGTGCCGCGAGGAACGGTTGACGACCAGACGAGGCCGCTCAGCGGTTCCGGAGATCTTCTTGCGCAGCCGGGTGTGCCGACGTAGCCGCGACACCCGCCTGGTCTCGGACGCGTTCTGCCCCACGGGCTTACGCGTCACTGCCTCAGTCTTAGCAGCCATAGTTACTTACCTGTCTTTCCGACCTTGCGGCGGATCTGCTCACCCTCGTAGCGAACGCCCTTGCCCTTGTACGGGTCTGGGCGGCGCAGCCGACGGATGTTCGCCGCGACCTGGCCGACCTTCTGCTTGTCGATGCCGGAGATCGAGAACTTGGTGGGCGTTTCCACCGCGAACGTGACACCCTCCGGTGCCTGCACCACGACGGGATGGCTGTAACCAAGCGCGAACTCGAGGCTGTTGCCCTTGAGCACCACGCGGTAACCGACGCCGAAGATCTCCATCTTGGTGGTGTAGCCCTCGGTGACACCGGTGACGAGGTTGGCCACCAGCGTGCGCGACAACCCGTGCAGCGAGCGGTTGCGCCGCTCGTCGTCGGGCCGGGCCACCACGATGGCGCCGTCGTCGCCGCGCGACACCGAAATGGGCTCCGCCACGGCCAGCGACAGCGTGCCCTTGGGTCCCTTGACCGACACGTTCTGACCGTCGATCGTCACGTCGACCCCGGACGGAACCGGGACCGGCTGCTTTCCAATTCGTGACATGTCTACTTACCCCTCACCACACGTACGCGAGGACTTCGCCGCCCACGCCCTCACGAGCGGCCTGACGGTCGGTTCGCAGGCCCGAGGAGGTGGAGATGATCGCCACACCAAGGCCACCCAGAACCCGCGGAAGGCTGGTGGATTTCGCGTACACCCGCAGACCGGGCTTGGACACCCGGCGCAGGCCCGCAATGCTGCGCTCCCGGCTGGGTCCGTACTTCAGTTGTACGACAAGCTTCTTGCCGACTCGGGCGTCCTCGACGTGGTAGTCGGAGATGTAGCCCTCGCTCTTGAGGATCTCGGCGATGTTGGCCTTGATCTTCGAGTGCGGCAACTCCACCTCGTCGTGGTACGCCGAATTGGCGTTGCGCAGACGTGTCAAGAAGTCTGCGATCGGGTCCGTCATAGTCATGACAGCCGGTTCACCTTCCTCGCGGCGGTTCCCAGTTCGGGCCTACCGCAACCTGTTCCGAATATTTGGTCTGTTCTGCTGGTTACCAGCTGGACTTCTGCACACCCGGCAATTCGCCGGCGTGCGCCATCTCGCGTAGACAGATGCGGCAGAGCCCGAACTTGCGGTAGACCGCGTGCGGGCGACCGCACTTACTGCAACGGGTGTAGCCGCGCACCTTGAACTTGGGCTTCTTGTTGGCCTTGTTGACCAGTGCCTTCTTTGCCATCTGTTCAGTTCTCCTTGAACGGAAAGCCCAGCGCCCGCAACAGCGCTCGTCCTTCGTCGTCGGTCGTCGCCGAAGTGACGACGGTGATGTCCATGCCGCGGGGCCGGTCAATGCTGTCCACGTCGATCTCGTGGAACACCGATTGCTCGGTCAGCCCGAAGGTGTAATTGCCGGTGCCGTCGAACTGCTTGGGCGACAGGCCGCGGAAGTCGCGGATACGCGGCAGTGCGATCGAGATCAGCCGGTCAAGGAACTCCCACATCCGGTCGCCGCGCAGCGTCACGCGCGCACCGATCGGCATGCCCTCGCGCAGCTTGAACTGTGCAATGGACTTGCGGGCCCTGCGGATCTCCGGCTTCTGACCGGTGATCAGCGACAGATCGTTGACGGCGCCGTTGATCAGCTTGGCGTCGCGGGCGGCGTCACCGACGCCCATGTTCACGACGACCTTCACCACGCCGGGGATCTGCATGACGTTGGCGTAGTCGAACTCTTTTTGCAGCGCGTCGCGGATTTCCTCGCGGTAGCGCTGCTTGAGGCGGGGCAGCGTCTTCTCTGCAGTCGTCATCAGATGTCCTTGCCATTGGTCTTGGCGACGCGGACCTTCTTGCCGGTCTCGTCGTCGACGCGGAAGCCCACCCGGGTCGGCTTGCCGTCAGAGTCGAGCAGCATCACGTTGCTCACGTGGATCGGCGCCTCCTGCGTGACGATGCCACCGGACTGCGCGCCCCGCTCCGTACGTGAGATCGGAGTGTGCTTCTTGATCCGGTTCACGCCCTCGACGAGGATCTTGTTGCGCGTCGGATAAGACTGCAGAACCTTGCCTTTGGCGCCCTTGTCCTTACCGGAGATGACGAGCACGGTGTCGCCCTTGTGAACCTTCATCTACAACACCTCCGGGGCAAGCGAGACGATCTTCATGAAGCGCTTCTCACGCAGTTCGCGGCCGACCGGGCCGAAGATGCGAGTTCCGCGGGGATCGTTGTCGGCCTTGATGATGACGGCGGCGTTCTCGTCGAACTTGATGTAGCTGCCGTCGGCGCGGCGACGCTCCTTGACGGTGCGCACAACGACGGCCTTGACCACTTCACCCCGCTTGACGTTGCCACCGGGGATGGCGTCCTTGACGGTCGCCACGATGATGTCGCCGATGCCGGCGTAACGCCGCGACGAGCCACCGAGCACACGGATGCACAAGATCTCCTTGGCGCCCGTGTTATCGGCGACCTTCAGCCGCGATTCCTGCTGAATCACAGTCACTCCTCGACCTGGTTAATGTGTGCATGGCAGATACCGACCTGACATGCGCGGTCTTGCTGTCACCGAAGGGCACGCGGGGCCAACTCGTAAGGAGCCAGCCGAGGTCTGCCCAAGGCAACCGTTGAATTCTAGGTGACGACCAGCTCAGAACCAAATTCGTGCCCTTTGCGGGCGAACGTGGGTTACCAGCACGCATTCTGCCGCCGAAACGTGCAAGGAGCGCACACTCGACGCCGATCATGGTTGCATGCGGTTCAACGGTGCAGTAGCCCTCGTCACCGGCGCCTCGGCAGGGATCGGCGCTGCCGTCGCGAGGCGGTTGTCGACTCAAGGCGCGCGAGTGCTGGTCCACGGACGGGATCCCGAGCGCACCCGCGCGGTCGCCGCGGAAGCCGGCGCGACGATGCTGGTCGCGGAGCTGGGAAATCCCGACGGTCGGCAGCGGCTGGCTGCCGACGCGCTGAGCGTGTCCGGGCAGGTCGACGTCCTTGTCAACAACGCCGGCGTCGGCTGGTCGGGGCCGTTTACCGACATGGAGGTCGACGACATTCGCCGCCTCATCGAGGTCGACCTGCTGGCCGCGATAGAGCTCACTCGCGCGCTTCTGCCCGGCATGATCGGGCGGCGCAACGGCGCGGTCTGCTTTGTCACATCGATCGCAGGCCGAACAGGCGTCGCAGGCGAGGCGGTCTACTCGGCGACCAAGGCCGGTCTCGATATGTTCGCCGAGAGCCTGCGTGCCGAAACCGCGGGGTCGGGCGTTCACATCGCCACGGTCATTCCCGGTGTGGTCGATACCGGGTTCTTCGAGACCCGCGGACGTCCGTACCAGCGGGCTCGCCCCAAGCCGATCCCGCCCGACGTCGTCGCACAGGCCGTCGTCGACGCCATCGCCAAAGACCATGCCGAGGCGTGGAGCCCCAGATGGTTGCGGGTCGCGCCGACCTTGCGTGCGCTGGCCCCTGGCGCATTTCGACGGCTCGCGATCCGGTTCGGCGAACCCGTGCGTTCGGGATAAGGCGGACACGCCGCCAACACCGGGCATTCCGCGCGTGTTCACCGCGGAGTATTACCGCGGACCAAGATGACGGACCATGGTCGCCGTCACCGCGTTGGGTCTGGCGGCCGCGCTCCTATTCGCGTTCTCGGCGTTCCTGCAGCAGCGGGCAGCGCGCACAGTCGTCGGCGGTGACACCGCATCGCTGCGAGACGCGTCCGGCGTCAAGCGACTGTTTGGCCGTCTGGCGCGAAGCAGGTTGTGGCTGACGGGTTGGCTGACCAACCTCTGCGGTGTCGGCACCCAGGCGGCGGCGCTCAAAGTCGGGTCGGTGGCGGCGGTCCAGCCGCTGATGGCGGCGCAGCTCTTGTTCGTGCTCGCGCTGGCGTCAGGAGAACAACGCCGGTGGCCGTCGAGGCGTGACTGGCTATCGGCGCTCACGGTCTGCGCCGCGCTTGTGCTGCTGGTTACTACCAACGCATCTCCGCTGGACGGCGAACCGCACAGGCACCGCGTGCTGTTGGCGACGGTATGCGTGGTCAGCCTCATCGTGGTGCTGCGCCAGGTGAGTCGGCACACGTCGCCGTGGCTGGCCAGCCTGCTCGTCGGTGTCGCCGCCGGCCTGTGCCACGCACTCAACGCCGTCTACCTGAAGCTGACGGTCGAGGATCTGTTTCACGGTGGCGCGCTGGCCACTGTCTTCGACTGGCCCGTCTACGCATTGGTTGTGACGGCACTGAGCGGAATGTTGTTGGTACAGATCGCGTTTGCCATCGGACAGCTGTCGCCGGCCGTTGCGGCCATGAGCGTCACCAATCCCATCGCCAGTTTCGTCTTGGGGATCGTGGCCTTCGACGCGCCCGCTCCCCGCGACCCCGAAGTGCTCGCCGCCCTCGGAATTGCGGGCGCCTTGATCACAGCCGGCATCATCGGCTTGGCGAATGCGTCGGGTACCCGGGACCTGTACCGCGGCGAGATCGCTATCGCTGCGCTACACAGCGGAAGCCGATATGGGTCGTCGCACTGTCCTGCGACTGCGGTGAGCGCGCGGCCGGCCGGTACCGATGGCAGTACTCCGGGGCGCACAGATGCGAGCCGCCCTTCAGCGTCTGAATGACGGCCGGGTCAGCCGTCGTGGGGCCGCAGCAGGACTGCACCGGCCCGTCGACCCGGTGGTGCGCGGAGAACTGCGTCGTCGTCCACTCCCAGACATTGCCGATCATGTCCACGAGGCCGAACTCGTTGGGAGGAAAAGTACCCACCGGCGACGTACCCACCCAGCCGAGCGCACCGTCGTTGCGATACGGGAAGTGGCCCTGCCAGGTGTTGGCCATCAACCGGCCACCGGGCGCGGCGTCGTCGCCCCAGGAGTACACCGAGGTGGCGCCGCCGCGTGCCGCGTACTCCCACTCGGCCTCGGTCGGCAGCCGGCGCCCGGCCCACCGGGCGTAGGCCGCCGCGTCGGGAAAGGCCACCTGCACGACCGGGTGGTCCAGCCGGTCGTCGATTCCACTGTCCGGGCCGAATGGCCGGCGCCAGCTCGCGCCAGGTGCCCAGTGCCACCACTGCCGCCAGTCGCGCAGGTCGACCGGTCCGCTGGTCGGTCGGAACACCAGCGCACCGGGCACCAGCTCTTGCGGCTCCGCGCCCGGGAATTGCGCCGGATCCAGCTCCTGTTCGGCAACGGTGACGTAGCCGGTGTCGGCGACGAACTCGGCGAATTGAGCATTCGTCACCGGATGGCGTTCGACGGCGAATGCGGCCACGGTCGCGGTGTGCACCGGCGCCTCTTCCGGATAGAACTGCGTCGAGCCCATCCGAAACGACCCGCCCGGCAGCTCGACGAGCTCGGTGAGCATGGGTTCAGGGTAGGACGATTTCGAAGTCCTCGGTCAACAGCGCCGCGGCGGCATCGAATTCGGGCGTGCCCGTCGGGGCCTGCACGTGTACGGCGACTAGATAATCCTTGCCGCTATTGGTCCAGATATGGACGATGCGGTCTTCGAACTCGACGGCGTTCTGCGGGGTGTCCGACCATGCGCCCATCAGCTTCTGGCCGCTGAAGCCACATAGTTCTCCGGGCATCACGCTGACGCTGCTGACGGCCGACTCCTCCATCAGCTTGTCCGCGTACTTGGTGAAGGCCTCCGCGGGTTCGAGCTGGGTGAGTGCGATCGTGATGGTCGCCTGCATGTCGGCCGGGCCCTGCAGCTTCCCGCCGACATCGCCCTCGCCCGACGCCATCGACCACCCGTCCGGGACGCCCACTGTTATCCGGGGTGCCTGCGGGTCGTCGACCTGGGCGGTCATCCTCACTGCGGGCTTGATCGGCTGTGTGCAGACGACGGTGTTCGGTGGTACCGGCGCCCGCGTGGTGGGCAGGACGCCGAACGCAGACTCGCCGGGTCGCTGTGTCGGCGAAGGTGTCGCCGACCGAGTCGATGACGGCGCGGTTGTGCCACGGTCACCGGCGACAGGCACGCCGTCGCTGGTGCGGACGCACCCCGCTACCAAGAAGACGAGTGCGATTGCGGCACAACCAAACCGATTCATCAGTCCTTCGCGAAGGCGCGCGCGAATTCCCGTTCCAAATCCACGAAGGGCTTGCCCGATACGTCAACGTTCACCTGAGCGATGGTGCCACCTGTGAACGCGAACGGCGCCTTGTAGGCACGCGAAACCGGCGATCCCGTGTTTTTCCCGACGGCCAAAGTGGCACCGGCCAGCCCGAAGGTCCCGGGATGGATCTTCATTCCCTGGCGGGTTGCCACCTGGTTCTCGTCGATGTAGAGCGCGGCGTCGCCAAGCGGTGTGTGGCTGCCCTCGACGGTGCCCGTCCGGACAAACGCGACGCCGAACGTGTGCCTGCCCAACGGCACGGCATCCGACGACGACATCTGCTGTTCCTCCTCGCCGAGGAAGTTGTAGACGTAATGCAGCCGCCCGTCCTGGATGAACAGGACATGCCCGCCATGCGCGCCACCGTGTTTGAACAACACGCCCTCGGCACCGGTGGTGTCGATCGTCACTTCGGCGATCACCGCGAAGGACCGGCCCTGGATCTCAGCCGAAGCGCCCATCCCGACGTCCGCGGTGCCTGGGTAGTAGAAGTACGACTCGCGCGTGCCCGTCAGGTAGGGCCGCCACCGTGTCATGGTCTCGAGCACGTTCAGGTCGCCAAGAGGCAATCCGTTGTACTTGTCGGCCTCGCGGAACCACAGCTCCTTGAGCTCCTCGAGTTTCTCAGGATTCTCGGCGGCCAGATCGCGGCATTGGCTTCGGTCGGCCTCGATGTGGAACAGCTCCCAGCGATCCTTGTCGAAGTGTGACCAGCCGGCCGGCGACGCGGCGTGGACGGTGTTGGCGAACCATCCCTTGTGCCAGATGCCACGGGTGCCGAGCATGGCGTAGAACTGCGTCTGTTTGCCCGTCGGCACGTCCGGATTATCAAGGGCCATCTTGAAACTCACACCGTCAAGCGGCTTCTGCGGTATGCCCTTGACGCTGGCGGGCGGAGTGATGTCGAGTAGGTCATACACCGTCGGTGTGATGTCGCAGACATTGATGTAGTTGTCACGCACCTCCCCGTGCGCGGCAATTCCCTTGGGCCAGGAGATGATTGCCGTGTCCGCGATACCCCCTTCATGCGAGGCGTAACGCTTGAAGAGCTTGTACGGCGTGTTGAACGCCATCGCCCAGCCGATCGGATAGTGGTTGTAGGTCTCCGGCCCTCCGAGGTTGTCGATGAAACGCATGCTGTCTTCGACAGTGTCGATGTAGCCGTTGAAGAACTTGACTTCGTTCACCGAGCCGTTGGGGCCGCCCTCGCCGCTGGCGCCGTTGTCGGAGATCACGACGATGATCGTGTTGTCCAACTGCCCGGACTCCTCCAAATAGTCCAGGATGCGCCCGATTTGGTCGTCGGTATAGCTCAGGAAGCCGGCGAACACCTCGGCCATCCGGCAGAACAGTCGCTTCTCGTCGTCGTCGAGCGTTTCCCACGGCCGCACGGTGTCCTGCGGCGGCCACGGTTCGCCGTTGGGTCCCTTGACGTCCATATAGGGATTGATCGGTGACAGTTCGGTGTCCGGCGGGACGATGCCGAGCCGCTTCTGGCTCTCGAGCACGATTTCGCGGTAGCGCTCGTATCCCATGTCGAACTTGCCGGCGTAGCGGTCGGCCCACTCTTTGAAGACGTGGTGGGGTGCATGTCCGGCGCCGGGGCAGACATAGGAGAACCACGGCTTGTCAGGTGCGATCACCTTTGCGTCGCGAATGAATTCGATTGTCTTGTCCGCGATGTCCTTCGAGAGGTGATACCCCTCCTCCGGCAGGCCGGGCGGGGCGACCGGATGATTGTCGTAGACGAGTTCGGGGTACCACTGGTCGGTCTCGCCGCCCATGAATCCGTAGAACCGCTCGAAACCTCGCGACAGCGGCCAATGACGTTTGGTGGCAGCAAGATTGGATTCTTCCAGCGGCGTCAGGTGCCATTTGCCGATGCAGTAGGTGTTGTACCCGTTCTCCGCCAGTACCTCCGACAGCAGTGCGGTGTCGTCCGGGATGCGCCCGTTGCAGCCGGGAAAGCCGTCGGTGAACTCCTCAATGGTGGCCATGCCAACGGTTGTGGCGTGGCGTCCCGTCAGCAGAGACGCACGCGTTGGGGAGCACAGCGCGGTGGTGTGGAACTGCGAGAGGCGGACGCCCCGCTCCGCGATGCGGCTCATCGCCGGCATTTCGACCAGCCCGCCGAAGCAGTCCCACGTTGCGATGCCGGTGTCGTCCCACACCAGATACAAGACGTTGGGTGCTCCCTCTGGCGCCGTCGGCGCGGCATACGGGCCCCAGTCCGGCTCGGAATCCCGAATGTCCAATTCGATCTTGCCGTTGAATTCCGTCGCCATGGCCAGCCTCGTCCCAGTGAGTGGACCGCCGCTACTTCGACAGTCGCCTGCGAAACTACACCGGTGATGTGTTGGTTAGCTGAGAAATTGACGACGGCGCCGGTGCGTGTCGCCGGTTCAGCCACCACTGGACAGTGCCCAACGGAATCGTCCAGCCCAGCCATCCACCAATGCCTGCCACCATCCACACGAAGTGTTCCTGGTTACCGCCAAAGAGGCTGTCCTGCAAGGGGTGCAACGCCACGACCAATACGGGAGTCCAGATCCGGTTGGTGATGATTGACAGCGCAAATGTCGCGCTGCGGATCATGTGGCGCCGGTGCTCGGCGAACCGTCTGCGACGGCCCGCGAGATATCCGTTGACCGTGAACCATAACCACAGCGACGCGAGTACGACATTGCTGACGGCGAGAAACGGACCGAAAGGCGTCGCTGCGCCGATCACCATCGCGCACAACGCGGCGGGCAGCACCGCACATACATAGACGCGCCCGAGTCGACGGTGCAGCGCGGGGTGGCGGGCCCGCAGCCCGGGCCAGATCTGGGTGACAGCGGCCACCATCGCCACACTTGCGAACATCACGTGACCCACCAACAACGGGTAGTGCAACCCGAATGTGGCCGGCACGCGGGTGCCGCCCGTGAAGTACGGCGGCAGCGAAAACGCCAGGAAGGCCACTACGACGACGGCCAGCGCAAGGGCAAGGCGGGTGGAGCGGGAGATCCGAGTTGCGTATGTCATACGCACAAAGCGTACGGGATACGCGTCGGGTCCGCACGTCGATTACGCTGGCACATGATGACGACCGACGAACCGCTTCCCCGAGTGCTGGAGATCCTGTGGCGGGAGGCAACGCCGGCCCGCCGCGGCCGCGGGTTGAACCGCGAGCGCATTGTCGCGGCCGCCATCGAGTTGGCCGACGCCGACGGTCTCGGCGCACTGTCGATGGCGCGGCTGGCCGAGAGTCTGGGCTGCGGAACCATGTCGCTGTACCGGCATGTCGCCAACAAGGACGAGTTGGTGACGCTCATGGTGTCCGCCGGCCCCGGTCCTCCCCCGGCTCCCGACGCCCGCACGGATTGGCGTGAGGCGCTTACGAATTGGGCCGCCGGGTTATGGGATGTCTACCATCGTCACCCGTGGATTCTGCAGACGGTGTCGGCCGGACCGCCCGCAGACCCAGGCCAGTTGGCGTGGCTGGAGGCCGGGCTCGCGGCGCTGAGTGCTACCGGACTGACGCAGAAGGACCAGATGGCGGCCGTGATGGCCGTGTTGCGCTTCGCACGCGGTGCGGCGGCGCTGGATATCGAGGCCGGCGACACCGATGCCCACGACTATCCGGCACTGCTGCGCCGCTTAGTGGACGCAGACCGGTTCCCAGCGTTGTCATCGGCGCTCGAGGCGGGTGTGTTCGACGACGAAAACTACGACGCACAGGCCGATTTCAACAGCGGTCTTTCTCAGCTGCTCGATGGAATCGGCCTGCTGATCCGAAAATCGGGCGCTACCTAGGTCTCTGGGACCGGTTCGTTGACGCGATACAGCCGCCAGGTCGGCTGGTTGTCGCCGTCGTTGGGTATCTCCAGCTCCAACGTCGCGATGTCGGCGCCCGTCTCATACAGAGTCGGATAGCGCAGATTCAGCGCGTCCGAGGTCCCGCGCCCCGTCGGCGGCACGGCGAGCAAATACTTCACTCCGGATTCCGTCGGGGAGTTGAGCAATTCGGTGAAGTCTGGATCTGACGGCACCACAAATGTTTTCGGATGGTGCGACGCGGCGAGGATGGCGAAACCGTAAACCGTGTCGGTGATGACGGAGCTTTCCGGCAAGTTGAGGTTGTCGAGGTAGTGGGCGATCTGACGTTCGGTGGAGAAGGTGGCGGCGATGCGGCGCTCGAGCGCCTTACGGTCGCTCACGCTGTTCGGGTCGGGCGCCAGTACGGCGCCCAGCGCGTATTCCTGCGGCGCGTACTTCTGCTGCCCCATCCCCCATGCCGTGACCGGCAGGGTCACCGCGAAGGCCAACGCGATTGGCGCATAGGCGATCCAGCGCGCGCGGGACGGCGGAGGCTGCGCGGGCGGAGCGTAGTTGCCGCGGCGGGTGGAAGCGACGAGTTCGCCATCCGGAACCGCGAGCATCGCCAGGCAGGCCGTGAGCGGTATCGCGATGATGTAGAAGCGCAGGAATGGAAAGGTCGATCCGGATGCATAGCTGTAGGCCTGAAAGGCCAGCGCCGCACCGTAGATGGCCAGCGGAACAAGCATCACTTGCCAGTTGGGTTTGGCCCACCGGCGCACGAGACCCCATGCCGCGATGGGGACCAGCGTGGGCGCCAGCAGCGTTGTACAGATGACGGCGAAAGTCACGCCGCTGCTGAATGTCGGTGCAGTGCTGCCGGACTGTTCGAGGATTGCGCTGTTGCCGTACTGAGAGGTGAACTGCGCGAACGCTTCTCCGGTGATGAGCCAGCTGATCACCGCCCAGCCGACGAATGCCGCGAAACCAGGTCCGCTGACCATCAGCAGGTCCAGCAGCGCGCGCCGGATCCGCGGAGCCGGCTTCGCCCGTAGGTAGGTCGTCACCCCGACCAGGAGTCCCGCGGCTGCGATGCAGGCGACCGCGTCGTAGCGGGTGAGGTAGGCCAGCCCCATCGCGATGCCGCCCGCGGTGATCAAGTGATGGACGTCGTCGTCGGCCATCCACAGGATCAGCCTGCGAACGGCCCATGACATGAAGAAGATGAACGGCGCTTCGCTCATCCCGTTGGAGCCGTAGAAGATGATCATCGGATTGAGCGCGAACATTGCGGTGATCGCCAGTGAGTACATCCGTGGCAGCCCGCGGTCGGTGCCCATCATCAGTACTTGCACCACAGCACCGGCCATGAACACCGACGACATGATCGACCCGGAGAACGCGCGTTCGGCCATCTCCGGCCAGATCGGGCTCAGCGCGATCGCCGGGATCTGAGTCAGCGCGGTCAGCGGCGTGAAGATGAAGCCGATCGCGGCCAGGTGGGGGTCGCGGCTGAACAGCACGGTCTGGGCGGACGCCACACGAGAGAGGGCGTCGCCGATGATGAATCCGTGACGTACCTGCAGCCAATAACCCACTACCAGGTACACCGCGAGCGACCCGAAGAAGGCCGTCACCTTCAACGCGCGGTCGGAACGGCTACGACTCAACGTTGTCATCGGGTCGCTCCGTCAGCCCGTGCACGGTCTTCTCCCAATAGGACGGCTGGCGGATCAGCTGATAACAACCCTTTGCGGCCGCAATACTCATCATCACCCAGAACACCGGGACCGTCAGCGCAGCGCCCAGCAGGTCGGCGCGGTCGTCCTCCCGAAGCGTGATCATGTTCATGTACAGCGTCGCCGCATTGCCCACAATCAGTGCCGCGAGTGCGGGAAAGTATATGTACCAAGGAAATACGGCTTCGACGAGGGCGGGCTGACCCAGGAACCACAACACGGTGATCAACCAGAAGACCAGGTTCAGAACAGAGATGATCGGCGTGCCTGCCAACACGAGGTTGAATCGGACGAAGTTGCGCCACCCGATTGTCCGGTACAGCTGCACAGGCCGGCGGACCTGGACAAGCCACGTCTGCAGGTACCCCTTGTACCACCGCGACCGCTGGCGGATCCAGTTGATGGGGTCGCTGTTGGCCTCTTCCTGTGTGCTGGAATCGATGACGGCGGTGTGGTATCCCCTCGCGGCAATGCGCAGGCCCAGATCGGCATCTTCGGTGACGTTGAACGGGTCCCAGGAGCCGATCTTGTCCAGTACATCGCGGCGTAGATGGTTCGATGTGCCGCCCAACGGGATTGGCGATGCGGTGCGCATCATGCCCGGCAGCAGGTAGCCGAACCACAGCCGGTATTCGGCGGTGAACCACGCCGTCAGCAAGTTCTGATGTCCGTTGTGGTACTCGAGCTTCGCCTGCACGCACGCGACGTTGTCGGGCAGCCCGCGGAACGCAGCCACCACCCGGCGAAGTTGCAGTGGTTCGGGCCGGTCCTCCGCGTCGTAGATGGTGACGATGGCCCCGTCGGCGAAGTACAGACCGTAGTTGCACGCCTTGGGTTTTGTTCGCGGCTCGGCCGGAGGAACGAGGACGATGCTGATGGCGTCGGATTCGGCGGTGCCCTTAGCCGCCGCAATTGTCACGTCGTCGTCTTCTTCGAGAAGCAAGAGCACTTGCAGCTTGTCGATCGGGTATTCCAGCGCCGCCATGGCGCCGATGAGGTCGCCAACCACTTCCGGCTCGTTGTAGGCCGGAACCAGAATCGTGTAGACGGGTAGGTCGGCATCCGGGATCGCCCGCGCTTCTTCGTCTGTGATGACGATGGCTCGCGACGCCAGGCCGTGACGGAAGATCGTCACCCGGTCGACCATCGTCAACACGTACGCGAACGTGCAGATACCCACCAGCACAACGGCTGTGGCCATCGGCCGCCAAGCCGCGCAGCCGATCAACACGAGCAGCAGCGACCAGAACACCCAGCGCTGCCAGCCCATCACCGACGTCGACGCAGAATGAACCGGATCGTTTTCGCGCAGGCTGTCGATCGCGCGCCTCAGGTACTCCTGCCGTTCGAGGTCTGTGACGGTATCTGCGGAAGGACGTTCGACTTCGATGCTCATGCCGCTTTACCTGCCGACCGGAATTGTGCAGCTATTAGTGCTCGGCCGAACTCGGTCAGAAGGTCGGCGTCCTTGAACGACGGTATCCGCTGATTGAGGACGGCATTGCCCCTGAACAACAACGTGATCAAGGTCCGCACCGACGACATGATGTCGGCGGACGGTTCGGGAAACGGTGCTCCGGGGTCGTGATTGTCGACGGCGAAGATCGTGACGCGTTGCGCGATTTGCCCATCGCCCCAAGTGAATTGCAACGAGTTCCACGTCACCAACAGGTCGTCGTCCACCACCGAGATCATGCGGGCCGTGACGCCCATATCGAGGTCGACGTCCCTCGGCTGGCTGATCCGCGCAGAGGTCAGACCGTACAGCACCCGGTCCGGGTACACCTCGAAGGAGAACGGACGCTCCGAGACCAGGCTGTCCACCACCACGGTTCGCGCCCGCGCCAGCTTGTCGAACCGAGCATCGGCGTTCAGGGCGGTCATCCACTGCCGCACCAACACGGCCTTGTCCCCATACAGCCGTTTCATATCGCGGTAGTTCTGCCGTTGCACTGTCGACCAGCCCGGTGGTGCGACGAGGGGTTGACCCGGCGACAGTTGCGCCGGAGCGCTTCTGGTGATCGGTGCAGTGGTCACGTCCTTCGGCAGATGGACGAACGCGAGCGGGATGGCGATAGCGATCACCAACGGCAAGCTAGACCAAATCTGCTTCACAGCCAGTGGTTCGACCTTGCGGTCAAGCACCCGTTTCGGCATGCCCCGACGCGAGCCGAGGAACATCACGAGGCCGACGACGATGACGGCCGTAACGGGAGGAACCTCTTGGTACACCACAATCGGCGCGTCGGTGAAAAAGACCGAAATGGTCCCCAGCACAGCGAATCCGACGATCCACGCGGCGATCGATCCCATCAAGCCGCGCCGCATCGTGCGGCCGGTCGCGATACCGGCTCCGACCCCCGCGATGACCAGATTGGCCGCGCCGGCAGAAAACTTCGTCCCGCCCAGGAATATCACCATCAGGTAATAGGGCAAGGCGAAAACCATGAACATCATGCCCCAAGCCCACGCGAATCGCGCGACTGGGCGTAGCCCGAACATCACGATGCAGGTGCAGAGCACGAATAGCCACATAGCCAGCAGGTCGAGCCGAAGCAAGTGGAAATACAAGGCATACCGCTGCAGCAGAACGAGCTGAATGAGCAGTGCCAGCACGAGGCCCATCGTTCCGACGATGATGTCGGTCTGTCGGTCGTGAATCGGTAACTCGGTGCGGTGGCGGCGGGTTATGCCGACCGCGACCAAGACGGCAACGGTCGGTACGGTCCAGACATAGCCGCCGATGCCCTCCCGATGCGCAGTCAGCCCGATGCTGTAGAAGCTTTCGCGAAACACCACACCGGTCACCGCGGCGATCGCCGTCCACCGGACGATCAGCCGGTAGGTCGGGTGCAGCCCGTAATACCGGCCGAGTACCGACGATATTCCCCGAGCCGGAGCCTCGGCCGTCGCGGTCATGATCGGGCGCGGTGACGCAGGCGCACAGCCAGCAGCGCAACCGCGACGAGCACAAGCACACCCGCGCCGACCGCTGCGGCGATCCACCACGCAGAAGGCCATCCACTCTTGAGCGTCGGATTTGCCTGCGGGGCAGCCGAATTTGCGTCGACGGTCAACGGGTCATGTCCGGGCACCGACAGCAGCGCGTCGCCGGACAACGTCGACCATCGCCGGCTGTCACTGTTGAGCCAGCCAAGTAAAGCATCGAGTTGCTCGGGCGCATCGGTCGAAGTGGCGATCAATACTGTACGACCGCCGGTGAAAACCGTTTGCAGAGAGCCATATTGGATCGCGGGATCCAACGTGACCGTCTCCGAGTCGCTGCCCGTAGTCAGGCGCAGCTCACCGCCGCCCGAGTTGGCCACGGGCAGCGAGATGCGATCGTCGGTCCAGTTGCCCGCTGCTATCAGGACCGCGGGTTCCTTCGCGTTCACCGCATCGTCAACCGACATCACCGCGGTGTCCATCGGTAGGGCGGACAGCCGCTGCAAGCCAGTCATGATGGTCACCGCTCGGACCGTGTCGGCGAAGCCGTCGCCGCCGATGCCGACCGAAACCCGTGGAAGTAAGGCCTGCGGAAGTGACTGGAAGCCGGACGGCAGCGGCGGATCCGCGGCCGCACTTTGAACCGTGCTGTCGCCGTCGATCGTCAGCGTGAGCGGTTGAAACTCGCCACACCGACCCGTGTTTCCCGTGATGTTTAGCGCCACAATCAGATTCGTGTAGCGGACCAGCAGGTTATCCGGAATCTGCACCCAGCGGTCGATCGAGCCGGACGCGTCCAGTGGCCAGCTGTCGATCGTCTGACCACCGACGTTGGCCACCAACTGCCCGCCAATTCCACTCGGCGGCGGCGTATACGAACCCTGCAGGTGAACACGTACGTTGTGGGCGGGCCTGCCGAGGCGAGTCTGGTCCAGCGCCAGCGAAACCTGCGGTGACAGGGCGATCGCAGTGACGCCAGGTTGGCCCAGCGCCCGCAAGGTGGTCTGGTCGGCGGGCAGTTGCGGTGCGTGCTTCAACGGGCCCACAACGGCTTTCGATGACAGTGCCAGCCGGGCCACATCGCTGGACAGCAGACGTGATTGGTTGGCCAGCGCCGCTGCTTGGCCGGTCACCAGCAGCGGGCGGACACCCTCGAGGCCCTGGAGGGCTACGCCCTCTTTGGGCCCCTCGCGAATGATGATTTGGCGTTCGAACGGATCCACCGGCGGGACTGGGGCGTCTGCCGCCAGCGGAGCGACGACGATTTGGGTGGCCTGCTTCCCGTAGCGAGCGACCACGGCCGTTGCCATCCGCACTGCCGCATCCGATTCCGCCCGCGACGGCGACGGCGGAACGAACAGCGTGAGCTTGCGCAGCACCGGCGGCAGGAAGTCGGCAACGGTCGCCGGTGGGGTTTCGACACCGGTAAAGGACACCGATGGGTCACCCAGGCGCAGCGGAACCGTCGGGTCGTAGAGGCAGTAGCCGTCGAACGGATCCAGGTAACTGCGCACGAGGACCGTGATCGCATTCTCGACCACCTCGGCGCCGGCAAGTGGGATGGCTATCGGCGCATCGAAGTCGGTGGGCAGCGGTATGCGCGACAACGTGCGGTCGTCCTGGGAAACCGCGATCGTTCCGCCGCGGACGCCAACAGGAAGTTCGACGAGCGCATTCAATGTCGATGGTGCAAGTCCCGGCGACACCGGGATCGTCAGCGACTGTGTTCCCTGCAACCCGTACAGGGCGAGGTTGCTGTCCAGTCCCATTTCGCCAAGGCTCAGTGTCGTCCGATCGGTCGACACCGGATCTTCGCCGGGAGCTGCTGTGGCTACCGTACCTATTGGGCCCGAAACGACCAGTACCAGCAGAGATGCGGCTATCGACGCAGCATAAATCGATGTTCGGGCAAATCTCCGCATGCACAGATGGTATACGAGCTAACGAATCCGTCAATTAGCAAACTCCTATGCATATGCCAAGGCAGCCGCGTTCAGTACTCCTGAAGGCTTTCGCGCAGCGTCGTACCCGGATAGCGGTGGCGGTAGCGGCCGCGCCGCTGAAGTTCGGGGACGAGCAGTTCGGTCACGTCGTTGAAGCACCCAGGCGTGTCGGTGGCGAGAAGCATGAAGCCGTTGCAGCCGCCTTCGTCGATGTATTGCTCCATCTGGTCGGCGACGTCGGACGGCGTGCCGACGGCCACCGGGGCGCCCATCGACACCCCGTAGATCTGCGCGGCCTCGCGCACCGTCACCGGAGCACCGTCCTTGGCTTCGAGGATGGCATCGAAAAGGCCACGGATACCTTGCACATCGGCATCGACGACATTGTCGTCAAGACCGAGGGTGGAGAAGTCGAAACCGGTATGGCCTGACAGGATTCCGAGGGCGCTTTCGATCTGCACGTTCTCGACGAACTCCGCGTACTTGTCGTTGGCACGGGACTTGTCGCGGTCGATGATCGTCTGGAGGCCGTAGATGAGTTTCACCGATTCCGGATCGCGGCCGAAGTTGTCGGCGCGGGTACGGATGTCGTCGGCGTAGGCGCGCATGCTCTTCGGTGTCGGGAAGATGCCGAACACGGATTCGGCGTGTTTTGAGGCGAATTCGCGGCCCTGTTCGGAGGAGCCGGCTTGCCACAGCACCGGGCGCTTCTGTGGCGACGGTGCGACGAAATGGCGACCCTTCGACCGGAAAAACTGTCCCTGGAAATCGATCTCACGGACCTTCGACGGATCGGCGAAGATGCCGTTCTCACGGTCGTAGACGATCGCGTCGTCATCCCAGGAATCCCACAGCTGGTAACACAGCTGCATGTACTCCTCGACCACCTCGTAGCGCTTGTCCCGCGGGGTGAGGTTCTCCTTGCCCATCGCCTGGAACTCACTCTTCGAGTACGACGTGACGATGTTCCAGCCGACGCGACCGTTGGTGAGGTGATCAAGGGAGGACAGGTGACGCGCCATCATGTACGGCGGCACAAAGGATGTCGACAGCGTGATGCCGATCCCGAGGTGTTTGGTGAACGCCCCGACGATCGGCACCAGAGTGGCGGGTTCGTGCACCGGACACTGACCGGCGTACTTCACGACCGGATCCGAGTTGCCCTTGTAGGTGGTGTACGGCGCCAGTTCGTCGGCGATGAACATCGCGTCGAACAGCCCGCGTTCCATGATCCGGCCGAGGTCGCGCCAATACTCGGGGCGAGACCAGTGGTAGCCGACCTTGTCACGAGGGTGTGCCCACATCGTCGACGCGTGGTTCATCACGCCGTGCTGGACGAAGCCCAGCAGGTGAACCTTCTTCGCGCTCACGCCGGTGCTCGATCGTTGCGCAGCTCCAGCACAAAGGCGACGATCACGGCGGCCGCGGTGCCGAGGCCGCTCAACGCAAGCACGTACCAGAAGACGCCGGTGTAGGAAGCGACGATCAACGCAACGAACGACGTCAGCACGGCGAGGCTCGCCTTCCAGCCGAAGCCGGGAACCAGGGCGACTCCGGAAGACGCCTCTTCTGGCTCGGCCCCCTGCCCTAAATCGCCTCCGCTCAACAGTTCTCGGCGGATCCGCAGGAAGCTGAGTGCGCCGACGAAGAGGTACACAGCGGCAAGGACCAAGCCGATGCCTGCGCCGATATAGAAGATGACCACGACAGTGCCTTTCTGTTGTTCTATCTGCTACTGCTGTCCGGCCGGCTCGCCAAGCACGTCGTCTACGACGGCATCCGGCTCGGGTGCTGTGTCGATCGGTGCACGCGTGGTTTCCCGTTCCAACAGCGCGGGTTTGCCTTCGGCCAAGCTGTCGAAGTCGAATCGGGTGTTCTGTCGCAGGCTCACGACTATGGACACCGCCGCCGACGCCGCGATCAACGCGATGATCCCGAACAGCGGTCCGTACGTCGGCCCCAACGTCTCGCGAAGAGGTCCCCCGACGACGATGCCGGCGACGACGCCCGCTACGTAACCGGCCCCGGTCATGCGCGACCAGAAGATGCTCAGGGTGACGGGGATAAGCAAGCTGGTGCCGTAGAAGTAAACCGTCGTAACGAGATTCACGTAGTCGATACCGGTCAAGACGACTCCGCCTGCAACAGCGGCGGCCACGATCATGCTGGTCTTGGTGATTCCGAGCAGGGTGCGTTCGGATACCTGTGGCCAGTAACGGTGGACGATGTCCACGGCCACAAGCGAGGTGACCCCCGACAACGCGCCGTCGATGGCTGCGAAGCAGGCGTTGACCACGACGAGGGTGTAGAGGGCGACGATGATCACCGGCAATCCCAGGCTGGCGATGACGTGCGGGCCGATCGCCCCGGCGCCAAGCGATCCCAGCTCCTGAGGCGTGACGTGATAGGCGACGCCGATGAATCCGAGCAGGCCCAGAGCTAGCGGGATCGGATAGAACCACACGCCGGCCCACAGGAAACTACGGCCGAGATCCTTGGGCCGAATCGCCCACACCCGCTGCCAGAACGACTGGTCGGCAATGACATTGGTGAGAAGCCCGAGCGCAAGCGCGAGCCCGAAGCTCGCCGCGGTGACCGGGTTGAAGGGGTTCAGGTGTTGGTCTTCGAGCTTGTGGACCTCGTTGAACACCAGCTGCGCTCCGCCGGCCTTGGCCAAGGCGTAGAGCACGACCACAGATGAGCCCACGCCCAGCAGGAGGGTGTTCAGTGTGCCTGTCACCGCGGAAGTCGTCAGGCCGCCGAAATACGAGTAGACGGTGACGACGATGATGCCGGTGATGACGATGCTGATGGGGGTCAGCCCGAAGATCGTGTGCATGACGAGCACCAACCCGGCCAGGTTGATCATGATGACGCCGAGCAAGGCGCCGATCAGGAAGATGAGTGTCGCCGCGCTGCTGAGGCCGGTCTGAAAGCGGGCGCGGATGAACTCTGCCAGCGTGTACCCGGCCGGCATCTTCTGGCGGACTTTTAATCCGAACGGAACCATGATGATCACCGCAAGGCCGTTGGGCACGATGAACCAAACGAGTCCGGATGTGCCCCAGGTGTAGGCCTGGGCCGACGAGAGCATGACGGCCATCGACCATGTCCACACCGAGATGAGTGACGCGACACCGAATCCGAAGCCGAGTAGCCGGCCCGAGATCACGAAGTTGTGGGTGGTTTTGACGGCGCCTTTGACGGCCAGGGCAATGAGCAGCAGCACGATGCCCGGACCGAAAAGCAGCGCGTAACCCAATCCGCTTGATTGTTGAATGAAGTCAAGACTTGGCATGAGTGGATCTCCTTGTAAGGGCTATCAGTTTCTGGGGCTAGATGACGTCGTCGTGTGCGGCTCCTTCGGTGACCAGGACGGCCGCCCGGCGGCGTCGCAGGTCGGCAAGCGGCTCGTCGTACCAGCCCTTGGAACGGCGCTGAATGAGCAACTCGGCCAGCTCGGTCTCCGTACGAAGGAAGGGCACAGTGGGCATGACCGGCGGCTTATAGCGGCGACGGAACGCTGTCACAATCGATTCGAGCGCGGCGACGTCGACGGCTGTGCGCGCCTCCGCGACGACGGTGTCGCAGACGTGTGCGATCGGCTCACCGACAAGCGTCGTGGTTTCGAGGAATTCGCCTGACAGCTCTGCGAATCGCAGCACCGCGACCCGATCCTCGATGCGGGCTTCGATCCACAGGACATCGGCCTCTTCGAGTGCGTCGCGGTCGTGTTCACGCCGCCAATCGAGCAGCAGGCCCAGTGCTGTGCTCAGCGTGGTTACTCCGGCGAGCCGATCGCTCCATTCCTTGCGTGACGTCTGGTTCCCGAACGGTGGATAGTCGGTGCGAGGGGCCGCACCTACAGCAGCCTTGGCGGTTCGTGTCATGGATGCTCGTCTCCTGTCTCGACAAATCGTTCGGCACGGATTCGGTCGCGAGGCACATCGTGACCAAGCAGAAGCTCATCGGCTGCGCTGACCATCCCGGGCGGACCGCAGAGGTAGTAGGACCTCGTCGGGTCGACAGGGTCGAGATGATCGGTCACCTGGCCCACCGCGCCGGACCAGCCAGCGGTCGGGCGCTCGACGGTGGTCACCACGTCCAGATTGGGCATGGCCTCGCCCAGGGCGGACAACTCATCGAGGAAGAACAGGTCGCTTTCGGTGGCCACCCCGAACACCAAGCGCGCCTCGGTCATGGGGGCGGTATCGACCAACGACCGCAGGATGGCGAGGACAGGTGCAAGCCCCGTCCCGCCGGCCAAGAACACGGGCCGACGTTCGCCGCGAAACGTGAACTGCCCGTGGGGACCTCGAAGTCGAACTGGTTCGCCGGTCGACAATCCGGCGCCTACGTGGCCTGAGAAGCGCCCGTCCGGCAACAGTCGGACAACGAACTCGAGTTCACGACGACCGTCGGCAACATTGGCCATCGAGTAGGCGCGGGTGACTGCCACCGCCGGCATCGTGACCTGAACGTACTGTCCCGGATCCCACATGAGGGAGTCCTGAGCAGTGTTGGTGCGGACAACGATTCGGGCCACGGTGTCGGAAAGGCGTTCAGTCGCAATGATTTGGCCGGTCCGCGTTCCCTCCTCGTAGCGACCGACCCGATCGGCGGGGTAATCGAAGTCGATTTCGAGGTCACTCGAGGGCCGCAGCCGACACGCGAGGATCAGTCCGTCTTCTTCCTCGGAGTCGGTAAGGGCATGCGGGCTGTGAGGAAGCAATTCACCGTAGTCACCGTCGACCAGAAAGCCGCGGCAGGTCGAGCAGCTGCCTTCCCTGCAGTCGCTCAACAGCAGATAGCCCTGCCGGAGCGCGGCGGTGATGATGTCCTCGTCATCATGGCAGGCAATGTCGATCCGGTCGGCCCCCTCGAAGGTGAGGGCGACCTTGTGCTCGGTACTCACTGACGCGGGACCTCGCGCTCCCAGCCGATGAGGTCGGTGGTGATGGCGAACACGTTGCCGTTCACGTAGGCCCGGCCGATCGTCGTCGAGACATTTACCAGGAGGTCGTAGACGGAGAAGGGGCGGCCGAGGAGTTCGGCGATCTCGTCGGCGTCGATCTCGAAGCCCTCTTCGCAGTCGATGCGGTAGAAGGTTCCGCAGTCGTCGATGCTGAAGCTCGGCTCGTCTGCGTACCGATCGGTCAGCCACTCCACCGTGGCCTCGATCTCGTCGGCCTTGGTGAGAGTCAGTACGACACGGCGGCTTTCGACCACTCCGTCTTCGCTGAACAGCTTTCCTCGGATCTGCTCGGCGTCGACCTTGGAAACTCGCCGATCGATGGCGGCCTGATGTGACGTCGGTCCGCTCACGGTTGTTTCCCGTCATAGAGGTGAAGGAGATGATCGACCGTCACGTCCGAACCCCACACGGAAGCGATGTCGGCGACCCAGTCAGCCGCAATCGCTTCGAACACCTGCCGGGGCGGTTCGATCGGGACACTCCGCACAAGCTCGCCGGAGCCGAACAGCGCAGAGATTCCGGCTACCGCTTCAACCGCCCGTGGCAGCCAGCGTTGCGTCCACCAGGCCATGAGCTGGCGGTTGTAAGTGCCGAACTCGGTGTCAGAAGCGAGTATTCGGCCAAACAACTCCTTCGTCCAGGTGTTCGCCGCCTCGGCCGATCGAAGCGAGGGCCACAGGATCTGGGGGGTGAGGTGGTCCCCGTGCAGCGGAGCGAGCCGGTAGAAGTACTCCTGGCGGACGAACCGACCGAAGAGCGGCTCGTAGATCATCCCGAGCGCGAAGATGACCTCGATGTGGTCATATCCGTCGCGCCACAGGTGTTCGACAAACGACCGTGCACCCGCATAGGCGGGGTCATGCAGCCACCGCTGTTTGGCCGGTTCCAGCTCGGCGATCGATTCCGAAATCGCCTGACTCAGATAGACCTTCTCGGCCTGGATCTGCTGTGCGCTGTCGAGGAAGTCGAGCGCCCAGTTGACGACCGCGACCCGCAGGGTGTCCACAAGCGCGTCACGTATCGGAGCGGCGAGCGCCATGAACAGCCCATAGTCATGCAGCACGATCGCCCCGAGGTGCTCGCCGATGACGGTTTCGACCCAGTGACGGTCGGCTCTGCGGTGCAGCGCGTGGCTGTTGAAGGTGGAGAACAGACGACCGGTGGTACGCCACTGGTCGGCCTTCTCCGCGACATACGGCTTCTGCCAACGGCCCTCGGGATCCCTGAACGCGAACCAGTCGGTGCAGCGGGCTTCGGTGAAGTAGTTCTCCCACGCTCCGCGTCCACCGGGAAAGCGGGTAGACCAACCGCCGACACCGATTCCTCCGCGGATCCAGTCGGGGTTCGGCTGGGCATAGAGCAGCACCTGCTCGTATTCGGAGATGCGCCGGCGATAGGGATTGGCGAAATGGACAGCGGTGCGGACAGTTTCGAGAGGTTTGCGCTCGACGTCGTGCTCGGGGTTGAGCAGGCTGCGCCGATAGGTGTTCGTCATAACCGGCCTCAGAACTTCTCGAAGCTGACCCCGGCGACATGGGGGTCACGCACGACAACCCGGGTAGCCGCCAAATCGTCGAGCGTCCAAAGCCGTTCGCTGTTCAGATGCGGTTGAGAAACCAGCGTCCGTCCGTCGCTGCGCACGCCGCCGGTGGCCCGGACGATCTCGGACAACTCCCAGCCGTCGAAGATCTCCAAGAAATTCTCGCCGGTGTAGCGCTCCGGCTCCTGCAGGTACATCCGCTCGCACCAATCCGAGCACAGGGCATGCTTGCGGCCGCCGTATTCGATAACTCGGGTGGAGACGCCGGCCAGGCTGCTGCGTTGGGCCACATCCAACAGCGGCGACTGGCACACCCGGCAGATGTGGAGGACCTTGCCAAGCTCGATGAGATGCTCGATCGGACTCGTCCGGTTGGCCGGGTCCTCGACACCGATCTCCTTCCAACGGTCGAACACCCGCCCGATCGAGCTGTACCAACCGGGATAGTGCCTCTCGAACCATTCCTTGTCGGTGTCGTTCGGAAGCTCGATGCGGTAGCCGATGAACGGCCAAAGGGCGTAGGCGATCGCAAACGCGTCGTGGTGCGCCCAGTAGGCGTCGCGGCTGGCATCCGCGAGGTTCCTTGGTGATTCGAGACCGAACTTCGAGAACCGACCCATCCATATGCCGCCCCAGTCCTCGATCACCCAGTCATTCCAGGTTTGTGCCCACGGCTCTGCCCGATTGACCGCGCCATACTCGAACGTCCGCCCGACCATCGACGAAAATCCGCGGTGCTGAATCCAGAAGGCGTTTTCCAGGTCTGTCTGCAAATACTGCATGTTGTGGTCGTTTTCGATGACCGAGACGATGGTCTGGTAGCCGTTGGCCATATGGCGCAGCTCGTCGGACTGGATCGACAGGAAGACCGTCGGTGTGACTTCGTCGCCGTTGGCGGCGGCCCATTCGGTCATGGCGACGACGAGCGGGTTGGTGAAGCACGCCTCCGCCACCATCTGCAGGTTCAACGAGATCAGCACGGGATCGCCGGACACGAACGTCTCGCAGGCCTGCTGCCGGTTGTTCCAGAACAGCGGGTTGCCGTGGCGATGCCCGCGGGCGCCGGTGAACCCCGCCGGGTCGTAGTACTGAGAAGCGAAGTACTTCTTAAGGTAGCCAAGCTGATTCGTGTGGCGAACCTCGTCTTCAACCTGCGCGAGATAGCCGTTGCGTTGCTCGGGAGAGACGACGGCATCCAAGAGCATGGCCGAGCCGCCGATCGACGCGTACTCACCGAGTTCTAGGAACGAGCTGACGAACTTCATCGCCTCGGCCCAGCGGGGCTCTATGCGACTTCCAGCCTGTAGCCTGGCCAGGCTGTCCAGTAGGGAGCCGTACTGCCGGTCGTCCTTCTCGGTCTCCATTCGGCAGTACTCGCCGACGATCAGCTTGAACTGCTCGCGCGTTCCTCCGTCGAACTGATACTTCGTCGGGTATTTCGAGCGGCCGCCCGGGACGTTCCACCCCATGTCCTGGATCCACCGATGCACATCCTGGGCGCCGACTTTGATCTCACGCGGCGTGGGCACCCTGATGTCGTCTGGGGTGAGGGTCATCAATGCTCCTAGCTCGGCATGCGGAGTGCATGCCAGAGCAGAAACGTAGACCCGAAGGTGGGCCACCTTAAGTGTTTGACTCGCCGTGACGCGAACGGCGCCACGAGTCAACGAATCTGAAACAATTTATCGCGCGAAATCGACTGGGGCAGAGGCAGATTCGCGCTGCGCCACCCTTGCGCTCAGGATGAGTCGAAAATCTGCGTTACAAACGACAAAGCCCCCGGGCATCCCGGGGGCTTTCCGTCGCGCTTGACGCGATTAGCTACTTGGCCTTCTCGAGGATGTCGACGAGCCGCCAGCGCTTGGTGGCCGACAGCGGGCGGGTCTCCATCAGCGAAACCCGGTCGCCGACACCGGCAATGCCGTTCTCGTCGTGTGCCTTCACCTTCTTGGTGGTGCGGATGATCTTGCCGTAGAGCGGGTGCTTCACGCGGTCCTCGAGCTCGACCACGATGGTCTTCTGCATCTTGTCGGACACGACGTAGCCGATCGCCGTCTTACGGCGCCCGCGCGGCTTCTCGGTGCGTGGGGTGTGCTTAGGCCCCTTTTCGCCCGAGGCGGCCTTCTTTGCAGGCGTCGCCTTGGTTGCTGTCTTTTCTGCCATCACGATTCCTCACCGGCGGGTCCGGAAGCCAGACCCAGCTCACGTTCGCGCAGGATGGTGTACACCCGTGCGATTTCCTGACGCACCGTGCGAAGCCGACGGTTGTTGGCGAGCTGACCGGTCGCCATCTGGAAGCGCAGATTGAACAGCTCTTCCTTGGACTCGCGCAGCTTGTCTTTCAACTCGTCGTCGGTCATTTCGCGCAGTTCGCCTGGCGAGGTTCCCACTGCCATCAGAACTGCTCCTCTCGGGTGACGATGCGTGCCTTGATCGGCAACTTGTGGATCGCGCGGGTAAGTGCTTCCCGCGCGGTTTTCTCATCGGGGTAGCTCAGCTCGAACAGCACCCGGCCCGGCTTGACGTTGGCCACCCACCACTCCGGCGAGCCCTTACCGGAACCCATGCGGGTTTCGGCGGGCTTCTTGGTCAGCGGACGGTCGGGAAAGATGTTGATCCACACCTTGCCGCCACGCTTGATGTGCCGGTTGATAGCGATACGAGCGGACTCGATCTGCCGGTTGGTGATGTAGGCGTGCTCCAAAGCCTGGATGCCGTACTCGCCGAAGCTCACCGACGTGCCGCCGCTGGCGAGACCACGCTGTCTGGGGTGGTGTTGCTTGCGGTGCTTGACCTTACGGGGAATCAACATGATTCAGCTCTCCTCAGAAGATGGAGCTTCCGTGGCAGTTGCTTCGGCAGCAGCGGCCTCGGTACCGGTCGTCGCCTCGGCGACAGCCGGCGCATCTTCGGTGCCCGTGGCGGCGCGGCCGGCCTCGGTGCTCGTGGCGGTGGTACCCGACGCGCCGCTACGACGCGGGCGGGTGCCCGACGGGCGCTCGCGGCGCGGACGCTCGGCGCCCGACGGAACCGTCGCGGTGGCTTCGCGCTTGCCGCCGACGATGTCGCCCTTGTAGATCCACACCTTCACGCCGATCCGGCCGAAGGTTGTCTTGGCCTCGTACAGGCCGTAGTCGATGTCGGCACGCAGCGTGTGCAACGGCACGCGGCCCTCGCGGTAGAACTCCGAGCGGCTCATCTCGGCGCCACCAAGGCGGCCCGAGCACTGCACGCGGATGCCCTTGACGTTGGGCTGGCGCATCGCGGACTGGATCGCCTTGCGCATCGCGCGGCGGAACGCCACGCGGTTCGAAAGCTGTTCGGCCACACCCTGTGCGACCAGCTGAGCCACGGACTCGGGGTTCTTCACCTCGAGGATGTTCAGCTGCACCTGCTTCTTGGTCAGCTTCTCCAGGTCGGCCCGGATGCGGTCAGCCTCGGTGCCGCGGCGTCCGATCACGATGCCGGGCCGCGCGGTGTGGATATCAACACGAACTCTGTCGCGAGTCCGTTCGATCTCCACGTCGGCGATGCCGGCGCGCTCGAGACCGGTGGCCAGCAGCCGACGGATCGCCACGTCTTCCTTGACGTAGTCCTTGTACTGCTTGTCGGCGTACCACCGGGACTTCCAGTCGGTGGTGATACCGAGCCGGAAGCCGTGGGGATTGATTTTCTGGCCCACTACTCTGAGCCCTCCTTCGCGTTGGACGCTTCGGCAGTCTTTGATTGAGCGGACTTCTTGGCTGTGCCGGATGTCGCCGCCTTCGCGGCTCCGGAAGCCTTCTTGGCAGCGGCCTTCTTGGCCGGAGCCTTCTCAGCAGCCTTGGTCTCCGCGGAAGCCTTGGTCGCCGGCGCCTTCTTGGCTGCGGCGGCCTTACTGCCCTGCGCGCGGCGCGAACGGGCGGTGCCCTTGGAGCGGCGCTCATCCTTGGACGGGCGGCTCTCCACGATCACCGTGATGTGGCTGGTGCGCTTGCGGATTCGGAACGCACGCCCCTGGGCGCGCGGCCGGATGCGCTTGGCCGTCGGGCCCTCGTCGGCGTAGACGGTGGCCACGACGAGCGTGGACGGGTCGAGGCCCTCGTTGTTCTGCGCGTTGGCCGCGGCGCTGGCGATCACCTTGGCGACCGGCTCGCTGGCCGACTGCGGTGCCCACCGCAGGATGTCCAGCGCGTCTTCGACGCTCTTGCCGCGCACCAGGTCGATGACCCGGCGCGCCTTGGTCGCCGAGACACGCACGAAGCGTGCCTTCGCGACCGCAGTCGGATATTCAGTCGTAACAGTCATCGCCGCTTGGCCTTCCGGTCATCCTTGATGTGACCCTTGAATGTGCGCGTGGGGGCGAACTCGCCGAGCTTGTGCCCGACCATCGCCTCGGTGACGAACACCGGGACATGCTTGCGGCCGTCGTGCACCGCGAACGTGTGTCCGATGAAATCGGGGATGATGGTCGATCGACGAGACCAGGTCTTGATGACCTGCTTGGTGTTCTTCTCGTTCTGGACGTCGACCTTCTTGAGCAGATGGTCGTCGACGAACGGACCCTTCTTCAGGCTGCGTGGCATCGGCTAACTCCTACCGGTGGTGCTTCTTGCCGGTGCGCCGGCGTCGGACGATGAGCTTGTCGCTTGGCTTGTGGGACTTGCGGGTACGGCCCTCGGGCTTACCCCACGGGCTGACCGGGTGACGGCCGCCGGAGGTCTTGCCCTCGCCACCGCCGTGCGGGTGGTCGACCGGGTTCATCACGACACCACGGACGGTCGGGCGCTTGCCCTTCCACCGCATACGGCCGGCCTTACCCCAGTTGATGTTGGCCTGCTCGGCGTTGCCGACCTCGCCGACGGTGGCGCGGCAGCGCACGTCGACGCGGCGGATCTCACCCGACGGCATACGCAGCGAGGCGTAGGTCCCTTCCTTGCCCAGCAGCTGAATGCTGGAGCCGGCCGAGCGCGCGAGCTTGGCGCCGCCACCGGGCCGCAGCTCCACGGCGTGGATCACGGTGCCGGCCGGGATGTTGCGCAGCGGCAGGTTGTTGCCAGGCTTGATGTCGGCGTTCGCGCCGGATTCCACCACGTCGCCCTGCGACAGCCCTTGCGGCGCAATGATGTAGCGCTTCTCGCCGTCGAGGTAGTGCAGCAGTGCGATGTTCGCGGTGCGGTTCGGGTCGTATTCGATGTGCGCGACCTTGGCGTTGACGCCGTCCTTGTCGTTGCGACGGAAGTCGATCACGCGGTAGGCACGCTTGTGGCCGCCGCCCTTGTGGCGGGTGGTGATTCGGCCGTGCGCGTTTCGTCCGCCCTTGCCGTGCAGCGGACGAACCAGCGACTTCTCCGGATGGTCGCGAGTGATCTCGGCGAAATCGGAGACGCTGGCACCGCGACGACCGGGGGTCGTCGGCTTGTACTTGCGAATTCCCATGTCTCTCTAGGTCTCTCTGCTAGCCGGCTACGCCGGAGCTCCGAACAAATCGATGGGCTTGCTGCCCGCGGCCAGCGTGACGATGGCGCGCTTGGTGTCTTTGCGCTTGCCGTACCCGGCGCGGGTGCGCTTGCGCTTGCCCTGCCGGTTCAGGGTGTTCACCGAATCGACCTTGACCTTGAAGATCTTCTCGATCGCGATCTTGATCTGCGTCTTGTTCGAATCGGGGTGCACGACGAACGTGTACACGTTGTCCTCGATCAGCCCGTAGGACTTCTCCGAGATGACCGGGGCGAGGATGATGTCGCGGGGGTCGGTGACGGTCGCCATCAGGCCGAAACCTCCTCAGTCGTGTTGCTGTTCGCCTCGATGTAGGCGTTCAGCGCCTCGACGCTGAATACCACGTCGTCGGCCTTCAGCACGTCGTAGGTGTTGAGCTGGTCGGGCGTAAGCACATGCACGCCAGGCAGATTGCGTACCGACAGCGCGCCGGCCTCGTCGCTGCGACCGATCACCACCAGCACCTGCCTGCGCTCGGTCAGCGAGGCCAGGAACGCCTTGGCGCTCTTGGTCGAAGGGGTCTGCCCCTCCACGAGTTCGGTCACGGCGTGGATGCGATCGTTGCGCGCCCGGTCCGACAACGCGCCGCGCAACGCGGCGGCGATCATCTTCTTGGGTGTGCGCTGGCTGTAGTCGCGCGGCTTCGGGCCGTGCACGGTGCCACCGCCGGTGAACTGCGGCGCCCGCGTCGAACCCTGGCGCGCGCGGCCGGTGCCCTTCTGGCGGTACGGCTTCTTGCCGCCGCCGCGGACCTCGCCACGCGTCTTGGTCGAGTGCGTGCCCTGGCGGCCTGCGGCCTGCTGGGCCGTCACCACCTGGTGCATCAGGGCGATGTTGGGCTCGACGTCGAACAACTCGGCGGGCAGCTCGACAGAGCCGTCCTTCTTTCCAGCCGGCGTGTGGACGTCGATCTTGAGTGTCTTGGCAGCCATTACTTCTCGCCTCGCTTGATTGCGCTGCGGACCATCACCAGTCCACCGTTGCGTCCGGGGATGGCGCCCTTGATCAGCAGCACGCCGTTCTCGGCATCGACCTTGTGCACCAACAGGTTCTGCGTCGTCACGCGGTCGTTACCCATGCGGCCCGACATCCGTGTGCCCTTGAATACCCGGCCCGGGGTGGCGCAACCACCGATGGAACCGGGACGACGGTGCACGGCCTGCGCGCCGTGGCTTGCGCCCTGGCCGCGGAAGCCGTGGCGCTTCATCGTGCCCGCGAAGCCCTTGCCCTTGCTGGTGCCGGTCACGTCGACGTAAGCACCGTCGGCGAAGATCTCGGCGGTCAGCTCCTGGCCGACCTCGTAGTCCGAGGCCGCCGCCTCGTCGTCGAGCCGGAACTCGGCGAGGTGGCGACGTGGGTTCACATTCGCCGCGGCGTACTGCCCCGACAGCGGCTTGTTCACCTTGCGGGGACTGATCTCGCCGTACGCAAGCTGCACGGCCGAGTAGCCGTCGCGCTCAGGGGTGCGGATGCGGGTCACCACGTTCGGGCCGGCCTTGACGACGGTAACCGGGACGACCCGGTTGTTCTCGTCGAACACCTGCGTCATGCCCAGCTTGGTGCCCAGAATGCCTTTGCGTGCCATTTCTCTTGGGTCTCCTACTGGATGTTGACGTCGACACTGGCCGGCAGATCGATGCGCATCAGGGCGTCAACGGTCTTCGGCGTCGGGTCGAGGATGTCGATCAGCCGCTTGTGCGTACGCATCTCGAAGTGCTCCCGCGAGTCCTTGTACTTATGCGGGGACCGGATGACGCAGTACACGTTCTTCTCAGTCGGCAGCGGCACAGGGCCAACCACGCTGGCGCCGGTACGGGTGACCGTCTCCACGATCTTGCGTGCCGAGGCGTCAATCGCCTCGTGGTCGTAGGCCTTGAGCCTGATGCGGATCTTCTGTCCCGCCACGCTTCTCCTACCTCACTACTACTGGGCCCGGTATCCGGGCCGCTTCCGTCCGGCGCACTCGCTCGCGCTGGTATGCCGCCGCTGTTTATCTGTCTGTGGTCCACCGGTCCCCGCGGTCGGGCGTGTCGCCCTTACGCACACTCAGCCGCGGCGAAAACGTCGCGATCGAGTGGGGACCGGATGCGCCCGTTCAGGCGCTGGTCGTATGCCCCGGCCAGGCGCGAACCCGGCTCAAGGCAACCCGAACAGTATGCCCTAGATGTGGGCGTCATCCAAATTCCTGGCCAAGGGAAATCCATACCGTTCTTACTCCAGAGTAAGGTAGGCGCGCATGGCAGCTTCGACCACCACATATCGGATGTGGAAACGCCTCGATTCAGTGCCCGGCGGCACCAGGCTGTTCTCGGCCGCGGCGATGGCGCGAGTGCCGTATTTCGCGTCGATCGTTCCCCACGTTGTGCACATGGAGCCAGGCTTCGCCGAGGTCGAGGTGCCGAAGTGGTTCTTCGTCTACAACCACTTGCACACAGTCCACGCGATCGCCTCCTGCAACGCCGCCGAGATCGCGATGGGAATGCTGATGGAGGCGACCGTGCCGACGACGCACCGCTGGATCCCCAAGGCGATGAATGTCCAGTACCTCGAGAAGGCGACGACCTCGCTACGGGCCAAGGCCCGGCTCGACCCGGTCCCTGATTTCGGGTCGATCATCGAGGGCGTCGATGTGGTGATCCCCGTCAGCGTGATCGACAAGTCCGGCGTCGAAGTCGTGCACGCCGACATCACGTGTTGGGTGACGCCGGCTTAGCTCTTGCGTCGCGAGATTGCAGTTAGTGCGAGGCTCACTCGATATTTCTCGCGATAACTGCAGTCTCGCGGACCTACTCCAGATACGTGCCGTGGCCTTCACACACGAGGCCGTCGCCGTCGAACGTGAGCACCTCGTTGACCAACTGGCCGCGATGGTTGCGGTAGTTGATCACCAACGTCGACTCGCCGCGGTAGACCCCGACGATCTCGAAATGCAGTTCAGACTGCTGGGCCAGCGCGGTCGTCCAGTAATCCCGCAGCGCGGCCTTGCCGCGCACGACTCCCCCGCTCTCCGGCACCACCCGCGCGGCCACAGGTGAGGTGAACACGACGTCGTCGCTGAAGTGGTCGAGCACCGCCTCGACATCGTGGGCATTCCACGCGCGCACCCATTCGTCGGCGAACGGCGCAGGATCGGGAGTCGGCACGGTCGCTAGCCTCTCAGCCCGGCCCAGAACGGGCATTGATGCGCTTGCTCGAAGTCGGTGATGACGTGGCTGCCATCGGGTTGCAGCGACATGACCTTGCCCGCCGCCGCGTCGTCGCCGAGCTGCGGCCACTCCGGTTGACCGTTGGCCCGCGGGGCGCCGCTGGCGACGAAGTGGCTCCAGTCGTCGATCATCTGCTCCGACAGCTTCCGCTGCGCTGGATCCAGCGGCCGCGCGCCTCCGACGTCGAACAGATAGCGCAGCTCGAGCGAATGGCTTGCGCCGACGGGGAAGGCCACGGTACGCAGCGGATCAGGGGCCGGCGCGCCTCTGTCGTTGAACTCATAGGCGTATACCGGCTCGTCGCGCGCGAACGCGTCGGCCATCCGGTCGGCTACACAGGCGAATACACCGTCGGTGACGGCCGCCGAATAGGCAAGCGGCACACTGTCGTAGCGCGTCAACGGATAGTGCGTCTCCACCGCGGCGGCGTTGGGACCGAAGGTATCGGCCAACAACTGCGGGTACTGGGCGGGCGTGTACTCGCGTCCCCGGAGATATTGCATCGCCACGAACAACGTGAACTCGTCGCCGTTCGTGCCCATCATCACAGGCACCCGCGCCGCATGGCCGTCGGCGATCGCGGTGATCGGGTCGACCGGCAACGCCTTGGTCCCAGTTACCGGACCGGACAGCGAATCCTCGCCGACGCGGTAGTACCAAACCGGCGTGCGCAACTTGTCCGCAGGCAACCCACGCAGACACTGCGCCGCGGATTGCGGGTCGCCACAACCCAATTCGGCCGCGTAGTCCAGACTGTTCTTTTCGGCGACGGGCAGTGCGACCTGCGCCTGACAGGGCCCACTCTGGATGATCGCCGCCCTGAACAGCGCCGCGGAGTCGGGCGCGACGAGGTGGTCACACACCGACATGCCGCCCGCGGACTCTCCTGCGACCGTCACCTTGTCCGGATCGCCGCCGAAGTTTGCGATGTTGTCGCGCACCCAGCGCAGCGCGGCCTGCTGGTCGGCCAGACCGTAGTTTCCGACGTCGCCGGGGGCGCCGAGCGCCGGGTGCGCCAGATACCCCAATGCACCCAGCCGGTAGTTGAGGGTGACGACGACGATGTCTCCCCGATTCGCCAACCAGCGCGCGTCATAGATACCGCTGCTGCCGTTGATGAAGGCGCCGCCGTGGATCCACACCATCACCGGCCGCTTGTCGCCACCGGCCGGCGGGGTCCACACGTTCAGCGTCAGGCAGTCTTCGTCGGTCTGGCGGCCGAGCTCCAGATCACCGCTGGGGTCCTGCATGCAGCGTGGCCCGAAGCGGGTGGCGTCGCGAACTCCCTGCCATGACGCAGCGGGAGCGGGCGGCTGCCAGCGCAACGGCCCGACCGGTGGTGCGGCATACGGGACCCCCGCGAACAAACGGTGATCCGGCGCGACGACGCCGCGCAATGCACCCGTTGCGGTCTGCACCACCGCCGGATCGGTCGGCTGCGGAAGGGCTTCGTGGGCAGGCGCGCCGTCGCCGCGGCCACAACCGACGACCACCACCACAGTCAGGATGAACGCCGACACGCCACGGCCGAGACGTCGAACCGATGCGGACAGCACGAGTTCCGAGCCTAATGGCACCGGATTCAACCCTCTCTTCCCTCGAGTGGTCCCCGTCACATACACTGCCAACTTGACACCCGTCAAGTTCCGCCGCCGCCCGCAGTGAGGAGCCCGCATGAGCACGCCGACGATGGATGACGCCGCGAAGGTCCTGGCCGATCCGACGGCCTACGCCGACGACGCCCGGCTGCATGCGGCGCTGAGCCATCTGCGGGCGCACAACCCGGTGGCGTGGGTGGACAACCCGCCGTACCGACCGTTCTGGGCGATCACCAAGCACGCCGACATCATGGCCGTCGAGCGCGACAACGACTTGTGGATCAACGCGCCGCGACCGCTGCTGGCGACCGCGGAAGCCGACGACATGGCTCAGGAGATGCTCGCGGCGGGTGGGGGCTTGCGCACTCTGATCCATATGGACGATCCGCAGCATCGGGCCGTGCGGGCCATTGGTGCGGACTGGTTCAGGCCAAAGGCCATGCGCGATTTGAAGATTCGAGTCGACGAACTTGCCAAGATGTACGTCGACAAGATGCGCGACTCTGGCGGCGAATGCGACTTCGTCCAGGAAGTCGCGGTGAATTACCCGCTGTACGTGATCCTTTCGCTGCTCGGGCTGCCCGAATCGGACTTTCCCCGGATGCTCAAGCTCACCCAGGAGTTGTTCGGTGGTGACGAAGAGGAGTACAAGCGCGGCACGACGTTGGAAGATCAGAATGCGGTGCTGCTCGACTTCTTCACCTATTTCACCTCGCTGACCGCGTCACGCCGGGAACACCCGACCGAAGACCTGGCTTCGGCGATCGCCAACGCTCGAATCGACGGAGAACCGCTGTCCGATCTCGAAACGATGTCGTACTACGTCATCGTCGCCACAGCCGGCCATGACACGACCAGCGCCACGATCGCCGGAGGGTTGCGCGCGCTCATCGAGAATCAGGACGAGTTGCAGCGGCTTCGCGAGAACCCGGAGTTGATGGGGACCGCGACCGAGGAGATGATCCGCTGGGTGACCCCGGTCAAGGAGTTCATGCGCACAGCGACTGCGAATACCGAGGTGCGAGGGGTTCCGATCGCTGAGGGCGAATCCGTATACCTGGCTTATGTTTCCGGTAACCGGGACGAAGATGTCTTCGACGACCCGTTCCGGTTCGACGTGAGCCGTGAGCCCAATAAGCATGTCGCGTTCGGGTACGGCGTGCACTTCTGCCTGGGCGCAGCGCTTGCCAGAATGGAGATCAGCAGCTTCTTCTCCGAACTCATTCCCCGGCTCGAATCCATCGAACTGGCCGGGACGCCCGAACTTGCGGCGACCACGTTCGTCGGCGGACTCAAACACCTGCCAATTCGCTACTCGTTCAAGTGATTTCCGGACTCTTTGCGAAGCATTTGAGGAACCCGTCGACCGCGGCGATCGCCACTGCCCGGTAGTCGAACTCCGTCAGCGTACTGATCCTGCCGAAGGCCAGCGGGCCGATCAGCAATGCGAAAGCCATTGCCCGGTCTACTGGTTTGAGTTCGGCGGCAGCCTGCGGACTGTTGAAGATGACGTCGAACGGCGCGGAGTATTGCTCGGCGATGCGTTCGCGCAGCGATCGCACCTCGGGGCTGCCCGTCTCGACCTGACGCGCAGCCGGCACATGGGTGATGTCCGGCCCAAGCGACAGCCACGCCATGGCGGTCAGGGTCGTGGGCGCTTCTGCGATCGACTCAGCCCACGCCACCACGATGGCGGTGAGCCTCTCCCGTAACGAACCGTCTTCCGGCGGCATGGGCGCCGGCGGAATCAGACTCATGAACGCCGCCGCCACGAGGTCGTTGGCGCTCGAGAAATGGCGATACAGGGTGGCCCGCGCTACGTTGGCGCTACGGGTGACCGCATCAATGGTGACCGCGCTGGGGCCGCCCGTTCTCAGCAGCGCTGTCGCGGCGTCGAGTAGACGAGCCCGCGAACGGGCGGGCCGCGGGTCACTACTCAAGGCGGTCATCGTTTACATCACCTCCAGCGCGGGAACAAGACTGTTGGTCTTGGACCAAGACTGTTAGTCTCAAAAATACTCCACCAAAGGAGAGCGACGACCATGGTCGACACCCTCGCTCGGTCTGCCCAGGATATCGACGCCAGCGTCAAGAACGTGTCGCCACGCGCGCGGATCTGGTTGTTGACTGTCGCCGCCCTCGACGTGCTGTTGGTCATCTCGTCGATGGTCGCGCTCAACGCGGGGCTTCCCGACATCGCGGTCGCGACCTCCGCAAACCAGACGCAATTGACCTGGATCGTCGATGGTTACACCCTTGTGCTTGCATGCCTGTTGCTGCCCGCCGGCGCGATCGGGGACCGGTACGGCCGCCGCGGCGCGTTGCTCGCCGGCCTGGCCATCTTCGCGATCGCCTCGCTTTCGCCGACCGTATTCGACAGTCCGGTTCAGATCATCCTCGCGCGTGCGGTCGCGGGTGTCGGCGCCGCGTTCATCATGCCCGCGACGTTGTCACTGTTGACCGCGTCGTTCCCAAAGTCTGAGCGCAACAAAGCCGTTGGTATCTGGGCGGGTGTGGCAAGTTCCGGAGCGATCGTCGGTTTCATGGGTACCGGGATCCTGTTGAACTTCTTTTCCTGGCAGTCCATCTTCTACGGGTTCGCGGGGGCGGGGCTCGGCCTGTTCATCGCCACGGCGACGATCGGCTCGTCGCGAGACGACACCGCAACACCTTTGGACTGGCTGGGAGCCGTCCTCATCGGCGGCGCCGTCGCAGTGTTCGTCTTCGGCGTCATCGAGGCGCCCGTCCGCGGCTGGACGCACCCGGTCGTCTGGGGCTGCATGTCGGCAGGCATCGTGCTGGCGGCCGTGTTCGCAGTCGTGGAGCTACGGCTCAAGCATCCCCTGCTGGACATCCGGTTGTTCGGCAGACCCGACTTCGCCACCGGATCCGTGGGCATCACGTGCCTGTTCTTCGCCAACTTCGGGTTCTTTTTCGTTGCAATGCAGTACATGCAGCTGATCCTGGGTTACAGCCCGATCCAGACGGCGTTCGCGCTCACCCCGTTGGCCGTGCCGATCATGGCCCTCGGCGCGACTATGCATCTCTACCTGCCGAAAATCGGCCTGCGAACAGCGGTTTCACTCGGATTGCTGCTGATCGCCATCGGCCTTTTCACCATGCGCTTCCTTGATGCCGGGTCTACCTACCTCGACCTGGTCGGACCATTCCTGATCACCAGCGCGGGCATCGGATTGTGTGTTGCGCCAACGACTTCGGCGATCATGAACGCAGTCCCGACCGAGAAGCAGGGTGTCGCGTCAGCGGTCAACGACACCACGCGGGAAGTCGGCGCTGCGGTGGGTATCGCGGTCGCAGGCTCTGTGCTCGCCGCGCAGTACCACAACCTGCTTGCGCCGGCGCTGGCCGCATTTCCCGAACAAGTTCGCGCCGCGGCACTTGACTCCCTCGCCCACGCCCTTGCAGTCGCCGAGCAGATGGGCCCGAACGGCGCGCACCTGGCCGACGTCGCAGAGTCGGCTTTCATCCGGTCGATGGACTTGTCGCTGCTGGTGCTGGCCGCCAGTCTGGCCGTCGCCTCGGCCTTCGTCGCCGTGTGGTCGCCGGGCCGCGACGGCAAGCAGTTCGACATCGTGGCGCGGCTGACAAAGCGGCCGAAAAGCTAGAGCATCGCAGCGTTGCCGTTTCACGGCCGCAACGGTTTAGAAACAGGCGGTCAATAGCGTCGGGCGATGACCGAAACCGCCGACAGTGCAGAGGCCGTCGCCGTTGCGGCGGCTGCCACCGCCAAGCCTTTCACCGCCGTTTACGATCCGCGGTTGGCCAATGACGACCTGATTCCCCTGGAGAAGCAGACCTGGTCGTCGTACAACATCTTCGCCTTCTGGATGTCCGACGTGCACAGCGTCGGCGGCTATGTCACTGCAGGAAGCCTTTTCGCGCTCGGCCTGTCGAGCTGGCAGGTACTGATCGCGCTGCTGATCGGCATCGTGATCGTCAACATCTTGTGCAATCTGGTGGCCAAGCCCAGCCAGGCCGCAGGCGTGCCGTATCCGGTGATGTGCCGCAGCGCATTCGGCGTATTGGGCGCCAACTTGCCTGCCATCATCCGTGGCCTTATCGCCGTGGCCTGGTACGGCATCCAGACCTATCTGGCTTCCGCGGCCCTTGACGTGGTGCTACTCAAGCTGTTCCCGGCCCTGGCACCGTACGCGGATGTGGATCAATACGGTTTCCTCGGTCTGCCGCTGCTGGGCTGGGGTACCTATGCGCTGCTGTGGATATTGCAGGCGTGCGTGTTTTGGACCGGAATGGAGACGATCCGTAAGTTCATCGACTTCTGCGGCCCAGCCGTGTACGTCGTGATGTTCGTCCTTTGCGGGTATCTGCTCTACCGGTCCGGCTGGCATGTCGGCTTCAACCTCGGCGGCGAGAAGACGGGCAACACCGTCGTGGTCATGCTCGGCGCGATCGCCCTTGTGGTGTCGTACTTCTCGGGCCCGATGCTCAATTTCGGCGACTTCTCGCGCTACGGCAAGACTTTCGCCGCAGTCAAGCGAGGAAACTTCCTCGGCCTGCCGGTCAACTTTCTGATGTTCTCATTGCTGGTGGTCGTCACCGCCGCCGCGACCGTCCCCGTATTCGGAGAACTCATCACAGACCCGGTCGAAACGGTCGCGCGCATCGACAACACGCTTGCGATCGTGCTGGGTGCCCTGACCTTCACCATTGCGACCATCGGAATCAACATCGTCGCCAATTTCATCTCGCCGGCGTTCGACTTCTCGAACGTCAATCCGCAGCGGATCAGCTGGCGCGCCGGCGGCATGATCGCCGCCATCGGGTCGGTACTCATCACGCCGTGGAACCTGTACAACAATCCGGAGGTCATCCACTACACCCTGGAGACTCTCGGCGCATTCATCGGCCCGCTGTTCGGAGTGCTGATCGCTGACTACTACCTGGTGAAGAAGCAACGCATCGTCGTCGACGACCTCTTCACCATGTCCAAGGCCGGAACGTATTGGTACATGGGCGGTTACAACCTGACGGCGATTGTGGTGACGGTGATCAGCGCGATCGTCGCAATGTTCCCCGTGCTGTTCGGCGATCTGCCGGGAATGACCACCGCTGCCCAGTACAGCTGGTTTATCGGATGCGGGCTTGCGTTCGTCCTGTACATGGCGGCGATGCGCACCAGCCCGGCGCCGGCCGCCGACATCGCGGAGCATCAACCGGTTAGCACCTGACGCACGCGTGCGGCTGCTCCTGGTCAACCCGAATACGACGGCCTCGATGACAGAGGCCATCGCCGCCAGCGCGGCTGCAGTGGCGCACCCCGGCACGATCGTGGAGGCGGTGAACCCCAAACACGGGCCACCGAGCATCGAAAACGACGACGACGAACGCCGTTGCCTGCCAGGGCTACTAACCGAACTCGAAACCGCAGCCGGTCGGCCCTCGGCGGCGCGACCGGATGCTTACGTCATCGCATGCTTCGGCGATCCCGGACTGGAGCAGGCTCGCGACTCGCTCAATGCGCCGGTGGTCGGGATCGCCCAGGCGGCCATGCATGCCGCCGCTCTGGCCGCGGGAAGCTTCTCCATCGTCACCTCGATGTCGACGACCGTGCCACGGGCGTGGCAGCTCGCCAAGGCGTACACGCCGGCGCAATGCCTCGGCGTCTACGCCTGCGATATCCCCGTGCTACGGATCGCCGCCGACCCGAACACCGTTGACCCGATCCGCGAGCTCTGTGAGCACGCCCTCGAGGTCGACGGCAGCCGCTCAATCGTGTTGGGATGCGCGGCAATGGCGCGGTTCGCCGCGCCACTTCGCCGACAGTTGGGCGTGCCGGTGATCGACGGTGTAGTCGCGGCGACGGTCCTCGCGCAGGCCCTCGTCGCGCTCACTGAGCAATGAACTGTGCGGCCCGGTGCCCGATCATCACGATCGTCGCGTGTGGTCCGCGGCTCGTGATCATCGGCAGTACCGATCCGTCGACAACCCAGAGTCCGTCGATGCCACGGACCCGGCATTGTGCGTCCACCACGGCAGCGGGATCGTCGTCACCACCCATCGGGGCCGTGCCGGCCAAATGCTGCGACGTTGACCACGACGTTTCCCCGACTTCCGCTGTCACCCCGGCTAATTCGCGAGCCAACTCGGCTCCCTCCCGCAGCTTCGCAACGTCGCCGGCCTCGCGATCGTAGCGATGTTCGATGACGGGCGACGTCTCGGCGTCGGCAGATGCGAGTATCAGGCGGCCGCGGGATCTGGGCTGCATCAACGCCACACCGACGTGCGGGCGGTCTGCAGGGTCGTCGCGACGCCCGCTGATCATCGCACCGAATCCGGCAGTGTAGGGCCGGATTTCGAGTCCGTCGGCGGTGGCGAGCACTGCCTCCAACGGCGGTAATCCGTGCGTGGCCGACCAATTCACCGGCAGCACCCACTCCGGGTGGTCGATGAACGCAGCACCGACCGGCAGTTCGACGGTCACGGGAATGCCCGCGGCGGTCAGTACGTCACGAGGACCGACGCCGGAAAGCATCAGCAAGTGCGCGGACCCAATGGCCCCGGCGCACAGGACAATCCGATCTGTTAACAACTCGACGTCGCCGTCGGGTCCGGTGCATTCCACGCCGAGAGCCCGGCCCGAGACGATCCGGATGCCGTGCACACGGGTGTTGGTCAGCAAGGTCAGATTGTCACGTTTCATCGCCGGCTGCAGGTACGCTCCACCCGGACCAACCCTGGTCCCTCCGTTGATGTTGAGCGGCACCGCTCCCACTCCAGGTGGCAACGGCTCGTCTGGTGTGGCGCCGTTGAGATCGTTGACCCATTCGTAGCCGGCATCCGTCACTGCGTGGACGAAAGCCGCTGTGCAGCCGTCGAATTCAGCAACTCGACGCACGAGGATTGGCCCGCCCGCGCCGTGGAGGGGGTTGTCGAAGTCCAGGTCCGTTTCGATCGCGCGGAAGTGCGGAAGGACATCATTCCACGTCCAGCCCGCCACTCCCCAGCTGTCGAAATCCGACGGGAGTCCGCGACAGAAGTACCCGCCGTTGACTGCGCCCGATCCCCCCACCACTGCGCCTCGCATGATCTGCGCGCGGCGCAGTGGGGCGTCGGTGAGAGTGGTGGGGTACCGGCGCACCACCGAGCTCGCATCACCGATCGGCAGCCGCAGCGCGTTGCTGATCTGCGTACGCACCTGCGGGTCATCGGGGCCAGGACCTGCCTCGACGATGGTCACCTGGCAACGGGAGTCGCTGGAAAGCCGTTCGGCCAGAACGGATCCAGCGCTGCCCGCCCCGACGATCAGCACGTCACTGCTTCTGTGCAAGGTGCCGCTTCAGGTCCGGATCTGGGGTTTCAGCGCACCCACGTGACGCTCACGCACCACACCGGTCCACAGCCCCGCGCCGTATGCGATGTCGTCGAGCCGTTTGAGCAGAATATAGGTGAGCAGGCCAACCCGTTTGGTGTCGTCTTCGGCGTTGCCGTTGCGGGTGATCCAGTCGACCACTCCGTCGATGATGGCCGCCACCAGCACCACATGGCGGCATCGGCGCGATATCAGGGCCGCAACAAAAGCGATCGGCCAGTAGTCGCGACAGATTGCGGACGCGAGCTGTAGCGCCGCCGACCACAAACCGTGCGCGGCCACCACGGCCACATCCTTGGGTTCGGTCTCGACGGCGCTCAACGACTTGGCGATGCGACGGCCGGTGAGCGTGGCCACGATCATCGACGCGAGGTAGCCGATACCCGAGCCCATCGCGAACAGGATCCAGACCACGAGCGTCCAGCCCGAGACGACCAGCGGGGCGGTCTTACCGGGGTGGCGGATCGACAGAGGCGCGGCCGATTCTCCGTAGAAAGACTTGCGCGCCAACCAATCTCGCAACTGCGTACGGTGGTCGTGGGCGACCAGCGCGATCGGTTCGTAGCGTAGCCGGGCGCCGGCCTCGATGAACCGCCAGCACAGATCCACGTCTTCGCCAGACTTGAGTGTCTCGTCGAATCCGCCGACTTCGGTGAGCACGGCACGGCGGCAGATGATCGCCGCGCTTGGCACGTAGGAGACGGTCCCGTAGGGCACCACCGGTGCCTCACGCAGGCCGAGATCGAGCGAGGATCGCACGGCCTCGTAGCGGGCCACGACGTTGTCGGCATGAGCCAGTCCCACGATGCGCGGCGCGACGAGCGCCACCGCAGGGTCGCAGAAATGACCGAGCAGCGCCTCCAGCCAACCGCGCCGAGGCACCACATCGGAGTCGAGGAATGCCACGAAGTCGCTGTCGCATGCGGCCAGCCCGGTGTTGCGCGCGGCGGCAGGACCCTTGCTGCGCTCGTGCCGCAGCACAGCGACGTCGCTGTGCATCCCCGCGAAGTCGCTTTCCTGCACCGGAGTGTTGGAGCCGTCGTCGACCACGATGACCCGCATGCCGCGCAATGCTGCCACCAGGCGTAGCAGGCCAGAAATGTTGTCGCGCACCGGAATAACGACCGTCACATCGCGGTGTGACGGTCCAGTGGCTGGTCGTGGATGCGCGACGGTGGCGTCGAGCAATGTGCGTGCGAGCTGCGCGCTGACGGCGTCGTGCACTTCGAGCCGTCCGCCGTTGAGCATGGTCTGCGCGGCGGGAGCCAGCCGTAGCAGCCGGGTGGGTGACCCGCCGAGCAATGCAGCGCCCTCACCGAGCACTTTCACTCGGCGATCCACCTGGACGGCAAACCCGTCGGGCAGCCGCGGTCCTGTCATGTCAGCATCCCGTCACGGTCGGGTACCCAGCGGGTGACGCGCCGCAAACACGCGACGACCATCTCGGCAAAGATCCGCTCGCCCTCGTCGGCCGTCGCCGTGGTCGGGTCACCCAGTACGCCGAGTTCGCTGACCGCGGCCACGCCCCCTCGACGCATCTGTGGCATCAACTGGGCCAGCGGCGCGTTGTTGCCGGGTTGACGTTCCTCGGTCCAAACATCCGACGGTGAAATATGTAGCAATACAGATGTTTCGGTGTGACCCGCGTGCGCATCGGCGTTCTCCGCACTGCACGAACACCAGCCGACGTCGCGTCCCTCGTACCGAAGCAAAGCCACCGCGGCGGCCAGCGCCTCGACGTTACCGCCGTGCCCATTGACGAAGACCAAGCGTGATGCCCATTGCGATGCCGACCTGCCGTACTCCACCAGCAACAGCCGCAGTGCAGATGTCCCGATCGAGACGGTACCGGCGAAGCCCTCATGCTCGCCGCTCGCGCCGTAGCCGATCGCGGGCGCCAGCATCCAATTGGATTCATTACGGTCCGTGAGTCGATCAGCAATCGCACGGGCAACCGCGGTGGCGATGCGGGTATCGGTGTCCAGCGGCAGGTGGGGTCCATGTTGTTCGACGGAACCGACCGGAACAATCAACGCGGGCGACGTGCTGTGCAGCTGTCTCGACGTTGAGTTCCCGAGCTCGCTGGGGAAAGCCACCCGCCGATGGTAGGCCGAATTCACCTGGCGTGCGCCAATTGTTGGCGCATGCGCAGCAATTGATTTCCGAGATTTTTTCTCAAGACCCCACCACCGAACCACGCTAGCCCCCTCCGCCACGCCTGTACCAGGTACTTCGCGGTCGGCGGGGTTGCTGGTTACGCGTCAGGTTGCGCGGGCACGCCCAGGGCGCGGGCGAAGTCTGGCGGGACGACGATGTCTCCGGCAACCAGATCGTGGACCGACGCGCGACCGAGGCCCATGAGCGCGGAGTCGATGCCCCCACGCAAGACGTCGAGGACGTTCTCGACGCCCGCCTGGCCGTTGGCCGCCAGCCCCCACAGATAGGCCCGGCCGATCATCACCGCCCGCGCTCCGAGCGCCAACGCCTTGACGACATCGCTTCCCCGCCGGATACCGCCGTCGAGCAAAACCTCGATGTCGTCACCGACCGCGTCGGCGATTGCAGGCAACGCGCGGATCGACGCGGGCGTGCCGTCGAGGTTATTGCCGCCGTGATTGGAGACCGAAATAGCCGAAACACCCGCGTCGACAGCACGTTTCGCGTCGTCGACCCTCATTACACCCTTCAGCATGAACGGTCCGCCCCACAGCTCGCGCAGCCAGGCGATGTCCTCCCACGTCGGTGGCGGCGTGGCCATCCACTCGCCATAGGCCGCGAAGAACGGCGGCCCAGGTTCGCCCTTGGGCGCTTGGTTGGGCACGCGCAGGTCCGGTGGCCGCATCGTCTTGGCCCATTGCAGCAACCACCGCGGCCGAGTCAACCCTTCCGGCAGCATGCGCACGGTCGTGCGCAGGTTCATCTCTTCGGGAATCTTCGGGCTGCCCCAGTCACGGCCGTGCGAGAAGCTCCAGTCGGTGGTCACGATGAGGCCGACCGCGCCGGCTTCCCTGGCGCGTTCCACACGGGCCGCGATTGCGTCGCGGCCGCCGAGCCAATACACCTGGAAGAACAGCTTCGGGTTGGCGGCGATGACCTCTTCGATCGGCTTGCTCGCGAACGATGACAGACCCATCGCGGTGCCACGCGCGGCAGCCGCGCGGGCGACGGCCACCTCACCGTCGGGATGGACGGCCTGTACGCCCGTCGGGGAGATGACCACAGGCAGCGAGATCTCTTGCCCCATAACGGTTGTCGAGAGGTCGCGCTTCTCAAGTGCACCGATGACGTGTGGTGCGAAGCCGAGCTCTGAGAACGCGTCGACGTTGTCGGCGACCGTGACACCCCGTTCGCTTGCCGCCACCAATGCGCTGTAGACCGATTTCGGCAGGCGCTTCTTTGCGGTCTGCTGACAGAACGCCACCGTCTCGAACCATGTGTCGCGAGCCATGACTACACCGGGCTTTCGTTGCACAGACGGGCCGGAGGCGTGCTCAGCTTCAGCATCACGGGCCCGCTTCTGGAATGGTCGACGCTCGACTTGGGCTTGACGCGCTCTTTCGCCAGCGCCGGTGCGCCGTAGCCCTCTACGCATTCGGGATCCGGCCCGTCGAGCGGTAGGCCGGTGAAGAACTTGGCGGCCATGCATCCGCCGCGGCAGCTGTCGTAGTGACCGCAGCTGTTGCACGCGCCGGCAGATTGCGGTTCGCGTAGTTCGCGAAACAGCGGCGCGTTCTTCCAGACATTGTCAAAACCACTATCGGACACGACGTTTCCGGCGAGGAAGCGGTCGTGGATGGCGAACGGGCAGGCGTACACGTCGCCGACGGGGTCGATGAGGCAGACCACACGGCCTGCGCCGCACAGGTTCAGCCCGGCAAGCGCGCCGGGTTCACCAAGCCCGGACAGATGGAAGAACGAGTCACCGGTCAGTACGCGATCGCCCTTGGCGACCAACCAGTCGTAGAGCTGGACCTGCTGCTCGGCGGTGGGATGCAGTTCGTCCCAAACGTCGGCGCCGCGGCCGGAGGGCCGCAGCCTGGTGATGCGCAGAGTGGCGCCGTAACGCGCTGCAAGAGCGGCGAATTCGTCGAGCTGGTCGACGTTGTGACGTGTCACCACCACCGAGATCTTGGCGTCCTTGAACCCGGCCGACGCAAGGTTCTCCAGAGCGCGGATAGCCATCGCGAACGAGCCGGCACCACGCACGGCGTCGTTGACTTCAGCCGTCGCACCGTCCAGTGAGATCTGGACGTCGACGTAGTCACTGGCGGCCAGCTTGGCCGCCACCTCGGGTGTGATGCGAACTCCGTTGGTGGAGAACTTCACACCGACATGATGCGCGGTGGCGTAGTCGACGAGCTCCCAAAAGTCCGGACGCACAGTCGGTTCGCCGCCGCCGATGTTGACGTAGAACACCTGCATGCGCTCGAGCTCGTCGATGATGTCCTTGCACTGCTGCGTCGTCAGCTCACGCGGATCGCGCTTGCCCGACGACGACAGGCAATGCACGCATGCCAGGTTGCAGGCGTAGGTCAGTTCCCACGTCAGGCAGATCGGCGCGTCGAGGCCTCGCTCGAACTGTTCGACCAGCCGCGGCGCAGGTTGTACGGACGTCATTGCGGTACCACCATCTTCGATTGAGCGAGCACGCCAAGTGCGTGCAGATAGGGCGCCTGGGCCGCGTCGTCGATTCCCGCCGCACGGCAGGCCGAACGAGCGTCGGGATGCTCACTCAGCGAGTTGACCACGTCGACGATCGTCCGGTTCTTCAGGAACGACAGCTTGCGCGTTCCGAAGTGATACAGCAGCGCGCCGAACGGCTCGGGCCGCACCGCCACCTGGTGGTGCAGTCGCCAGCGCAGATCCGGGTCGAACGCCACAGGCGCCGTCATGGGTCAGTAGACCCCGCACATCCCGTCGATCGACACCTCTTCGACAAGGGTCTCGGTGACGAGCGCTTCGGTCTCAGCCTGCTGATTCGGCTCCATCAACGTCTTCCTTTCCTAGCCAAGTATCTCGACAATTGTGATCGAGATCGCAAGAATATGGCATCCAGTGCCAGAATGGAAGGGTGGGGTCCTTATGAGGCGGGATTCCCCGCATCGCGTGGGCCGTCGGCGCTCCACGACGTGGGACCACATCAGCAATGTCGCAATCGACCTTTTCGCAGCTCGCGGCTTCGACGAGGTCAGCGTTGACGACGTCGCGGAGGCAGCCGGAATCGCCCGCCGCACCCTCTTTCGCTACTACGCCTCGAAAAACGCGCTGCCCTGGGGCGACTTCGACGCCCACCTCGACTACATGCGCGACCTGCTTGCCGGTGTAGACCCGGACGTGCCAATTCGGGACGCGTTGCGCACCGCGCTGTTGGCGTTCAACAGCTTCGACGAGCAGGAAACAGCTCGGCACCGCCAGCGCATGCGGGTCATCCTGGAGACGGCTGCGTTGCAGGCCTACTCGATGACGATGTACGCGGGATGGCGTGCCGTCGTCGCCGTATTCGTGGCGCAGCGGTTGGGCACCAAGCCCGAGGACTTGGTGCCGCAGACCGTGGCGTGGACGATGCTGGGGGCGGCGCTGTCGGCTTACGAGCACTGGCTGGCCGACGAATCGGTTTCGCTGGCGCAGGCGTTGGGCGACGCATTCGACACAGTCAGCGACGGGCTGCGGGCCCTGGATCGCTGAATCGCCCCGACCGTCTCCCGCCGCCGCGATAGTTTCGAGCCGTCGCGAAAGGGGATCCGATGTCGGACGCGAAGACCGGGCAAGCCCTGCTGTTCGACGCGCTGTGGACCAAAGGCACCGCGTTCACTCGCGCGGAACGCCGCGAATTCGGCTTGCTTGGGCTGCTTCCCACCGCAGAGAAGACCCTCGAGCAACAGTCCGAGCACTGCTGGCGTGAGTTCTCCCGGCGCCGCGACGCCATCGACAAACACATCTATTTGCGTAACCTGCAGGACCGCAACGAAACCCTGTTCTACAGGGTGCTGAGCGACCACATCTCGGAAACCATGCCGGTCGTCTACACCCCGACCGTCGGCGAGGCCTGCCAACGGTTCAGCGAGATCTATCAGCGTCCCCGGGGATTGTTCGTCTCCTACCCGGACCGCGACTCGCTGCGCGAGGTGTTGCGCAATCGCCCGCGGCACGACGTCGACGTGATCGTGGTGACGGACGGCCAGCGCATCCTCGGCCTTGGCGATCAGGGCATCGGCGGCATGGGCATCCCCATCGGGAAGCTCTCGCTGTACACACTGATCGGCGGGATCGACCCTGCGCGCACCCTGCCGATCGTGCTTGACGTCGGCACCGACAACGTCGAGCTTCTGGAGGATCCGCAATATCTCGGCTGGCGGCACCGGCGGATCGGCGACGACGAGTATTACGCATTCATAGACGATTTCGTGAACACCGTGGCCGAAGAACTGCCGAGCGTACTGCTGCAATGGGAGGACTTCGCAACCGCGCACGCACTGCCGATCCTCGAGCGCTACCGCGACAAGCTGCTCACCTTCAACGACGACATCCAGGGCACCGCGGCCGTCACACTCGGCGCGCTGCACGGCGCAGCGACGGTCGCCGGTCGTCCGCTGTCACAACAGCAGGTCGTGATGTTGGGTGCCGGCTCGGCAGGCATCGGCGTACTGGAGATGGTCCACCGCCAGATGGTGACCGAAGGGCTGTCCGCGCAGGAGGCATCCTCGCGGATCTGGGTCGTCGACGTCGTGGGCCTACTGACTGACGATCGCACCGACTTGTCCGCTGGGCAGCGCAAGTTCGCCCAGCCGGTCGGCCGCGTCGCGGACTGGGGCCTGTCCGGCACCGCCGGCCTGGCCGACGTCGTTCACAATGTCGAAGCCGGCGTTCTACTCGGATTGTCCACGGCTGCTGGGGCTTTCACCGAGGAGATCGTCCGAGAACTCGCGGGCAAGAGCGAGCGACCGATCATCTTCCCGCTGTCCAACCCGACCAGTCGCGCCGAAGCGCATCCGGCCGAATTGGACGCCTGGACCGACGGGCGCGCGCTGATCGCGACGGGCTCACCGTTCGCGCCCCTGCAGCGCGACGGCGTCGAACGACCGATCTCGCAGTGCAACAACGCCTACATCTTCCCCGCGATGGGACTCGCCGTGACCGCAGCACAGGCAACGCGCGTCACCGACGAGATGTTGCGCTCCGCCGCCGCCGCGCTCGGTGACGCCTCGCCCGCGTTGGCCGATCCGACCCAGCCGCTGCTGCCCGCATGGTCGGACATACCCGAGATCGCCGTCCGCATCGCCCACGCCGTCTCCGTCCAGGCCGTCGCAGACGGCGTGGCGCCCAAGCGCAGCCCCGAAGAACTGGCGTCACGCATCGCCGACGTGCGCTGGACACCCGCGTACCGCCGCTGAGCGCTCAGCCGCTGAACCGCTGAACCGCTGAAGAATTTCTCAACCAACCCGTCGGAGTTCGGGTCGCAACGGCGACGATAAGGGTGTGAGCGCCGAACCGAGCGGCAACGACGCTCCGCGGGCACTGCTGGCGTTGTACGACAACGCGCTGCCGGTCGTATACGGCTATTTCGTGCGGCGCTGCAGTGACCGCGGAACCGCCGAAGACCTGGCGTCGGAAACCTTTCTGGCGGCGATGGACGCCGCGCGGAAAGACGCGCCGCCACCGATCACGGTGCCGTGGTTGCTCGGGGTGGCGCGCCATAAGCTGGCCGATCACTACCGCCGTAGGCGTGACCGGTTCAGCGTTCCGGTAGCGCAGCTACCCGAACCCGTCGACCCAGCGGACGACTGGGACGTCGAGCTCGACCGGATCGTCGCCGAGAGCGTTTTGGCCAAGCTGCCCGAGCAGCATCGGACAGTGCTGGCCTTGCGCTATATGGACGACTGCTCCGTGCCCGAGTGCGCGGAGCTGATCGGCCGCACCGTGCACGCCACCGAGGCGCTGCTCGTGCGGGCCCGTCGCGCCTTCAGATCTCACTACCCGGAGCGGGAGGGAGGGAAATCGTGAACAACAGCGAGGATCCGCTGACCGTGCTGCGTGGTGACGAACTTCCGGTCCAGCCCGATCCGGCGTTCGCGGCCCGCCTGCGCGCACGCCTCGAGTCCGCTGCGAAGTTATTTGCGGCCCAACCCAATCGAACGCAAGGAGTGGAAATGAGTGGTACCGACACCGCCATCGCCGAACTGACCGAACCGGCCGCGGTGGCAACTCCGACCGCTCCCCCGCGACCTGCGGCGCTGCCGTACCTTGCCGTCGCCAATGCGCGCGAGGCCATCGCCTGGTATGTCGACGCTCTCGGCGCGACGCTCGTCGGAGAACCCATCGAGATGGACGACGGCCGCATCGGCCATGCCGAGCTGGCGATGGCAGGCGGCGTGCTGTACCTGGCCGACGAGTATCCCGAGATCGGTTTGAAAGCTCCTGCACCGCAGTCCGTTTCAGTCAGCCTGATGCTGCGAGTGCCAGACACCGATGCCGCCCTGGAACGCGCCCGTGAACGGGGTGCCGACGTGCAGCGGGAACCGTACGAGAACTATGGCGCTCGAAGCGCCGCCATCATCGACCCGTTCGGCCATCGCTGGATGCTGTCCGGCCCGGTCACCGGTGCCGCGACGCCCATCCAGCACGGCGATGTCGGCTACGTCTCGGTGTGGACGTCCGACGCCGACCGCGCCGCCGCGTTCTACGGCCACGTGCTGGGGTGGACGTACGACCCGCAAAGCCATCAGGTCACCAACACCACGCAGCGCATCGGGATCTTCAGCGTCGCCAGTCCGCAGGGAATGCTCTGCTGCTACGCGGTCGCCGACCTGAACGGGGCCCGGCAGGCGATACTGGACGGCGGCGGCAGCGTGGGTGAAGCACAGGAGTTCGACTTCGGGACCGTGCTGGACGCTACCGACCCATCGGGCACCGTGTTCGCCGTGTTCGAGCCGGCACCCGGTACGGCGCGTCCGGAGCTCAATGGCTCTGGGCCGGGCGAGCTTTCGTACATCACCTACGAGGTGACGGATTCGGCGGAGTTCAGGGCCTTCTACAGTCGCGTGTTGTTCTGGACGTTCGAGCCTGGCCGCATTCAGGACGGCTGGCAGGTGCAGCAGACGCATCCGATGGCCGGTGTGGCGGGCGGCAGCGCCCAACAGGTGACCGTGCCGATGTGGATGGTGGAGGACATCGACGCGGCCGTTGTCCGGGTGAGGGAGGCCGGCGGCACCGTCATCGACGGGCCGTCGCAGGAGGCCTACGGGAAGTCGGCGCAGTGCACCGACGATCAGGGCACGCGCTTCTATCTCGGCGAACTCTAGCCGAGGACGTCCGAAATCGGTGCACCCGCAGCAATTTTGGCTCGGCTCTTCATCACCTTGCCCGGCATGCCCCCGCCGACGACACCGGCCACCACACCGTCGCGCTCGTAGAACGCGAGGAACTTGCGGCCGTCGTCCTCGACGACGTGCACAGTGTCCGTGGCCTCGGGCTCACCAAGACACTGGATCTTCACGTCGTACTGGTCACTCCAGAAGTACGGCACTGTGACGGCCGCCGGCGGCTCCTGACCGAGCATCGCCGGAACCAGGGCGCGCGCCTGGTCGGCGACATTACTCCAATGTTCCACGCGCACTTGATCTCCCACGGTGTTGCGCCACGATGCGACGTCGCCGATCGCCCACACGTGCGGGGCGCTGGCACGACCGACCGCGTCGCAGACGACGCCGTTGTCCACCTCGATGCCGCTGCCGTCCAACCAGCCCGTGGCGGGACGTGACCCGATGCCAACCACCACAAGATCGGCGTCGAGCTCGCTGCCGTCGGACAGCACGATCTTTTCCACACGCTCGGATCCGCGGACCTCGGCGACCCCGATGCCGCAGCGCACATCGACGCCCTCGGCACGGTGCAGCCGCGCGACGAGCGATCCGATCTGCTCACCGAGCACCGACGCCAGCGGCGCGGGTTGCGGTTCCACCAGGACGACGTCGACACCGAGACCACGCAGACTGGCCGCGACCTCACACCCGATGAACCCGGCACCGACAACCACAGCATGGCGCGACGAGCCAGCCTCCCCACGCAGCTTCAGGCTTTCATCGAACGACCGCAGGACGTGAATCCCCGCAAGATCAGGAAACGACGGAATCCGCTTGGGCACCAACCCCGTCGCGATGACCAACTCGTCGTAGGCGATGGAGCTGCCGTCGGCCAGCGTCACCGTCTGCGCGGTGGTATCCACCGAACGCGCAGCCTTGCCGAGGAGAATCGTGATGTCGTTTTCCTCATAGAACTCGGCAGGCTTGAGGGTTACGTCGTCGGTTTCGGCGCGCAGCACCTCCTTGGAGAGCGGAGGCCGGTCGTATGGCAGATGGTCCTCGTCGCTGACGATGGTCACCGGCCCGGAGTATTCGGAACGGCGCAGCTGCTCAGCCGTGCGTGCGGCCGCCAGCCCGCCTCCGACGATCACGACGCCACCAGATGTGCTCACGTGGGGTTTCTACACGATGGCCCCGGCGATATGTACGCCACCCTGCGGTTGGCGTCTTAGCCCCGCATCCGATCGATGATGTTCGTCAACACCACGATGCTCTCGCTGCGCTCGACCTCCGCGGCTGAACGAATCCGCTCGAGCGCCTCCTCCAGATGCCGCATATCGCGCGCGAGCACGTGCAGCATCGCGTCGGCTGTGCCCGTGACGGTGGCGGCACTGACCACCTCGGGGATGTCGATCCACGCCTTTCGCAGCTCGTCAGGCGCGATGGTGCCGTGGCGGAACACCTGCACGTAGGCCTCGGTGTTCCAGCCAAGGGCATTGCGGTCGACGACAGTGGTAAACCCGCGGATGACGCCGTTGTCGAGCATGCGATCGACCCGCCGCTTGACGGCCGGCGCCGACAGGTTCACCCGCTGCCCGATCTCGGCGTACGTCGCCCTGGCGTCCTCGGCCAGTTCGGCAAGGATCCGCTCGTCGGTCTCGTCCAGACGCTCCATGATCACCTCCACGCAACAAACTGCCGTATTTCAGCGCCTGGCGCAATAGATGACTGGTAGACACGCAACAAACGGCGATTGATTGCAAAATCGAGACCAAATATCGTTGAATCATGACGATCACGCGCACGGCGCGCCCTCGCCACTACGCGATGACGGCCCCGACGTTCTTCGCCGTCGAGTACGCCATCAATCCGTGGATGGACACGTCGACGACCGTCGACACCCACATCGCGATGAACCAGTGGGAGACGCTGCGCCAGACATATAAGGAATTGGGCCACACCGTCGAGATGGTCGAACCCGTCGCCGGCCTTCCCGATATGGTCTACGCCGCCAACGGTGGGCTGATTGTCAACGACACCGCCGTCGTGGCCCGCTTCGCCCATCCGCAGCGCGCAGGCGAGGCCGACGCGTACGCGGAATGGATGGCCTTCCACGGCTACGAGCCGCTATATACGCGTCATCTCAACGAAGGTCAGGGCGATCTACTCGTCGTCGGCTCAATCGTGTTGGGCGGCTATGGCTTCCGTACCGCGCGCCGCGCCCACGACGAGATCGCCAAGACCGTTGGGATGCCGGTCGTCAGCCTGGAACTGGTCGACCCGCGCTTCTACCACCTCGACACGGCGTTGGCGGTGCTCGACGACACCACGATCGCCTACTACCCGCAGGCGTTCAGCGAAGCATCGCGCAAGCAATTGCTCGAGTTGTTCCCCGACGCCATCGAAGTCGGCAGCGCCGACGCGTATGTGCTCGGCCTGAACGCCGTATCCGACGGCCTCAACGTCGTACTGCCCGCCGCTGCTTCCGGATTCGCCGGGCAGTTGCACGCGGCAGGATTCCGGCCGATCGGTGTGGATCTGTCGGAGCTTCTCAAGGGCGGTGGATCCGTCAAATGTTGCACGCTGGAGGTACATCCGTGACCATTCTTGACACCGTGACGACAACCGAAGCGGCGATCGCGATCGATGACCGCTATGTCGCGCACAACTACTCGCCGCTGCCGGTGGTCGCCGCCAGCGGCGAGGGCGCATGGATCACCGACGTCGACGGCCGGCGCTATCTCGACTGCCTGGCCGCCTACTCGGCGGTCAACTTCGGGCACCGCAATCCGGAGATCACCGCGACGGCGCACGCGCAGCTCGACACCGTGACGTTGGTCAGCCGGGCGTTCCACTCCGACCGACTGGGCCCATTCTGCGAGGCGTTGGCCGAGCTCTGCGGCAAGGACATGGTCTTGCCGATGAACAGCGGCGCCGAAGCGGTAGAGAGCGGCATCAAGGTGGCCCGCAAGTGGGGCACCGACGTCAAGGGGGTACCGGCTGGCGAGGGCAATATTGTCGTCGCGCGCAACAACTTTCACGGCCGTACCACAACCATCATCAGTTTCTCCGACGACGAGGCCGCCCGCCGAGGCTTCGGTCCGTACACGCCAGGATTCCGTGCCGTGCCGTTCGGCGATGCCGAAGCCATGTCAGCGGCGATCGACGACAACACCGTCGCGGTGCTGATCGAGCCCATCCAGGGCGAGGCGGGCATCATCGTGCCGCCCGCGGACTACCTGCCGCGCATGCGCGCACTGTGCACCGAGCGCAACGTGTTGATGATCGCCGACGAGATCCAGTCCGGCTTGGCGCGCACCGGGCGCACGTTCGCGTGTGAGCACTGGGGCGTCGTGCCCGACATCTATCTGCTCGGTAAAGCCCTTGGCGGCGGTGTGGTTCCGTTATCGGCCGTGGTGGCCAACCGTGACGTCCTCGGCGTGCTGCATCCCGGCGAGCACGGCTCGACCTTCGGCGGTAACCCGCTCGCCGCCGCGATCGGCACCACGGTGGTAGCGATGCTGCAGCGCGGTGAATTCCAAACCCGCTCAGCAGAACTCGGCGAGCACCTGCACCGCCGGTTGCGCGCCCTGGTCGGTCACGGCGTAGTTGCCGTGCGTGGCATGGGCTTGTGGGCAGGAGTGGACATCGACCCGGATCTGGCCACCGGCAAGCAGATCAGCATGAAGCTCGCCGAGCGGGGAGTCTTGGTCAAGGACACGCAGGGCTCCACACTGCGTTTCGCTCCGCCGCTGGTCATCACCGCCGAGGAGATCGACTGGGCGATTGGCCAGTTCGCCGAAGTTTTGGCGGAGACGGGTTCACACTTGTCCGGTACTCAGTTATAGGTCCACAGGAGGCACCATGACCGCTCCATCGACAAGCTTCTCCGAGCAGTTGTGGCGTCGTCGGCCTGTCGCCGGCGCCCCTGTCGCCCACGGTGCCTCCGATCACCTGAAGAGAAGCATCGGCACTTTCCAGCTGACCCTGTTCGGTGTCGGCGCGACCGTCGGTACCGGTATCTTCTTCGTGCTGTCTGCGGCGGTGCCCGAGGCGGGTCCCGCGGTGCTTGTGTCGTTTGTGCTTGCGGCGATCGCGGCGGGCCTTTCCGCGATCTGCTACGCGGAGATGGCGTCTTCGGTGCCGGTCTCGGGATCGACGTATTCGTACGCCTACACGACGATGGGTGAATTCGTCGCGATGGGTGTGGCGGCCTGTCTGCTTCTGGAGTACGGCGTGTCCATCTCCGCCGTTGCGGTCGGGTGGAGCGGGTACGTGAACAAGTTGTTGGACAACCTGTTTGGCTGGCAACTCCCGCAGTCATTGACGTCGGCCCCGTGGGACGCCACCCCGGGCATCGTCAACCTACCCGCCGTCTTGCTGATCGGGATGTGCATGCTGCTGCTGATCCGCGGTGCCAGCGAGTCGGCAACGGTGAACACCATCATGGTGTTGATCAAGCTGGGTGTGCTTCTGATGTTCATCGTCATCGCGCTCACCGGTTTCAACGCCGACCACTTCCACGGGTTCTGGGACAAAGGCTTGGCCGGCATCACCACTGCGGCGAGCATGATCTTCTTCTCGTTCATCGGCCTCGACGCGGTTTCGACAGCCGGTGACGAGGTGAAGGATCCACAAAAGACCATGCCCCGCGCGATCATTGCCGCGCTGATCGTCGTCACCAGCTTCTACATCCTTGTGGCCTTCGCCGGCCTCGGCACGCAGGACGCCGCCGAGTTCGGGTCGGACGAACAGGCCGAAGCGGGGCTGTCAGTGATCCTGGAGAAGATCACCGGCGGCACATGGGCGAGCACGCTGCTGGCGGCGGGGGCAGTGATCTCGATCTTCTCGGTAACTCTGGTCGTGATGTACGGCCAGACCCGCATCCTGTTCGCGATGGGCCGGGATGGACTGCTTCCGTCGATGTTCGCGAAGGTCAACCCGCGCAGCATGACTCCGGTCGGCAACACCATCATCGTCGCGGTGGCTACCGGGATCCTTGCCGGTTTCATTCCGCTGACCTGGCTGCTGGATGCGGTGTCGATCGGCACGCTGGTCGCCTTCATCACGGTGTCGATCGGCGTGATCATCCTGCGAGTCCGCGAACCCGAACTCGAGCGCCCCTTCAAGGTGCCGGGATATCCCGTCACACCCGTCCTCTCCGTGCTCGCGTGCGCGGCCGTGCTGTACGGCCTGCGCTGGCAGACATGGTTGGTGTTCGGCGGCTGTGTCGGCCTCGTGCTGCTGTTCTACTTGTTCTGGGGCCGCCGTCACAGCGCCCTCAATGCCGGTGGCGCCGATGGCTTTATCCCGACCGCGGTTCCCGGTGACGACGACGTCATGTTCGTCGCAGAACCGAAGGATCACCATTTCGTCAGCCCGCCGAAGGACGAACCGTGACCATTGCCGTCGGCTACCTGGCCAGCAAGGGTGGCCGGTCATCTTTGTATCTGGCGGTCGAAGCGGCGAGGACGTTGAAGACGTCGTTGACGGTCGTCACCGTCGTGCCGAGGCCATGGATGACGCCGTCGCTGGGCCGCATCGACGCCGAGTATGCCCAATATGCGGATCAATTGGCGGCCAACTCGGCCAAAGAAGCGCAGCAGGTCGTCGGCGCCCTCGCCGACGGGCTGGATGTGAAGTACCACAAGGTTTCTCACCGGTCGGCGTCTGGCGGGCTGTTGGAAGCCGTCGCTGAACTCGAACCCGAGGTGCTGGTGCTGGGATCGGCTGCCGACGGCAAGCTCGGGCAGGTCGTGATCGGATCGACGGCCGACCGGTTACTCCATTCTTCACCAGTTCCCGTGGCCATCAGTCCGCGTGGCTACCGCGGGTCGAAAGCCGGTGGGCTGAGCCGCATCACAGTGGCCTACCCCGGCACTCCCGACACGCTACCCGTGGTGGAACGCGTTGCGGCACTGGCGCAGCAGCTTGGTGTTCCTATGCGGGTCATCACGTTCGCGGTTCGTGGCCGCACGATGTATCCACCGGAGGTGGGGCTGCGCGCCGAGGACTCGATCCTCGAGCAGTTGGCGTCCCACGCCCGGCAGACGCTGTCTCAGTTGAGGTCCGACGGTGTAGTCGGTGACGACGTGGTTCTGCAGGTGGTCACCGGCAACGGCTGGGATGAGGCACTCGACGCTGCCGACTGGCAGGAGGGCGAGCTGCTCGCGATCGGCACGTCGCCGGCCGGCGGAATCGCCCGTGTTTTCCTGGGTTCGCGTGGATCCAAGATTCTGCGATATAGCCCGGTGCCGGTGCTCGTGCTGCCGGGCTGATTCGTCGTCGCGCAGCTTGCGACCCTGGTGACGAAGGTGGATTTGGTCGTGTCGCAATGGAATACGGCGACGGGATGGCCGTATCGGACGATGCAGTTCAACGCCACCATCAAGGACACGTCTGCCATCAACCTCTGACTAGGCGGTGGTTTGTCAGATCAGTACTTCATGGTGCCGCGATCGACGGCGATCTGACTTCCCGATATCGTCGCCGACCCATCACCTGCCAGCCACGCGACGACGTCGGAAACCTCTTCGGCCGTCATGAATTCCTGCAGGCCCTTCTTCCCCTCGTGATTGACGGGGTGGTATGGCATCGGAGCGAAGCTGTGCAGATAGCTCGGGTACTTGGCGAAGATGGCCATCATCGCCTCCTTCTCCACCATCGGCGTCTCAATGGAGTACGGGTGGATGGAGTTGACGCGGATGCCGAATTCGCCGGCTTCTATGGCGAGCGAGTTGGTCAGCGCGACGAGACCGTGTTTGGAGGCCGCGTAGTGCGCATTGCCGGGCGTCGCCTTCAAGCCGGCCGATGAACTGACGATGATGATCGAGCCGCCGTTGCCCGCCTCGATCATCGCCGGCACCACCGCGCGGACCGTGCGCCACGTGCCGTTGAGGTTCACGTCGATGACGGTGTCCCACTGCTCTTCCGACATCTCCCAGATTCGGCCCCAGCTGAGCACACCGGCGTTCGCGACGAGGATGTCGAGCCGGCCGAATTGTTCGACACCGTCGGTGACGACCTGTTGCAGCGCGGCGAGATCGCGGACATCCACCTCGCGCGCCAGCACCTTGCGGCCGGTGGCCTCGACCGCCCGCACCGTTTCGGCGAGCTCTTCGGGCGTCGCCAGCGGATAGGTGATGGTCTCCGAGACCGGGCCGCAGACGTCGACCGCGATGACGTCGGCGCCCTCGCTGGCGAGGCGCACAGCGTGGGCCCGCCCCTGACCACGCCCGGCCCCCGTGATGAATGCCACTCGCCCTTCCAGGGATCCGCCAGATGCCGTCACCGCTGCTCCTTTCGTGGGGCTGCGGACCAGGCTAACAGCCGAACTGAAACGTGTTCTAGTGACCCGGGCCGGGCCCTCTCACGCCCCTCACTCCACGGGGTCGCGGATCAGCGGGCACGTCATGCAGTGACCTCCGCCCCGGCCGCGGCCCAGCTCGGCACCGACGATGGTGATCACCTCGATGCCAGCCCGGCGCAGCAGAGTGTTGGTGTGGGTGTTGCGGTCGTAGGCGAACACCACGCCCGGTTCGACGGCAACGAGGTTGTTGCCGCTGTCCCACTGCTGGCGCTCGGAGTCGTAGGCGGTGCCGCCGGTCTCCACCACCCTCAGCTTGCCCAAGCCGAGCGAGGCGGCCACCACCTCAACGAACGGCTTGTCGGCCTCCTCCACTTCCACGCCGGGATCGGTGTCGCTGGGATGCAGCACGAAAGTTTGCATCGCGTCGACGATGTCGGGATAGATGGTCACCACGTCGCGATCGGCGAAGGTGAAGATGGTGTCCAAGTGCATGGCGGCTCGGAGCTTTGGCATGCCCGCGACGATCACCTCGGTGGCGCCGCCCTCGGCGAACAGCGTCGCCGCCACCTGGGTGATGGCCTGCCGGGAGGTGCGCTCGCTCATGCCGATGATGACGACCCCTTGCCCGGGCACCAACACGTCACCGCCCTCGATTGTGGCCAGACCCCATTGCTTTTCGGGATCGCCCCACCAGACCCGGGAGCCGACGTAGTCGGGGTGGAATTCGTAGATGGCCTTCATCAGCAGGGTCTCGTCGTGGCGCGCCGGCCAGAAGAGCGGGTTCAAAGTGACGCCGCCATAAACCCAGCAGGTGGTGTCTCGGGTGTAGAGCGTGTTGGGCAGCGGCGGCATCAAATACTCTGTGACGCCGGTGCTTTCGCGTGCCAGCGCCCGATAGCCCGACTTCATGTCCTTGGGCAGGTCGCGGGTTGACATGCCACCGATCAGCAGCTCGGCGAGGCGTCGTGGCTGCAATGAATCGAGGTAGCTGCGGGTGTCGTCGACAAGGCCGAGGCCGACCTCGTTCGGAACGATCTTGCGGTCGAGCAGCCAGGCTTTCGCTTCGGGGATCTTCATGGTGTCGGTGAGCACGTCGTGCAGCTCAACCACCTCGACGTCGCGGTCGCGCATCTTGTCGATGAAGTCGAAGTGATCGCGACGGGCGTTCTGCACCCACAGCACGTCGTCGAACAACAGATCGTCGCAGTTGCTGGGCGTGAGCCGCTCGTGAGCAAGGCCGGGCGAACACACCAATACCTTGCGCAGCTTGCCGACCTCGGAGTGAACGCCGTAGGCGGCGGACGGTTTGGTCACCTGAGTTCCTCTCACCAAGCGGGCCGCTAGATTTCGATAGCCCCAGTTGCCAAGGACACCACACCGATGATGGCGCCGACGACAATCACACCGAAGAGCACCGCCTCGGCGACCCTGAACACCCGCAATCCACGTTCGCGTCGCGCCTTGACGTAAAGCAGGGCGGCAGGGGCGTACAGGATGCAGGACAGCAGCAGCTTGTCGACTCCCGCCGCATAGATCAGGAACACCGTGTACGCCGTCGCAACGGCAGCGATGACCATGTCCGTCGTCCGCGGTTCTTGGTCGGCGTATGTCTCGCGCGTTGCCGTCAGCTTCAGTGCGTACGCCGCCGCGAGCAGATACGGAATCAATGACAACGCCGCCGTCAGGTCGAGCATGAAGTCAAGCGCATCCGCGGCGAACAGCAGCGCGATCAGCAGCAGGGTGATGAGCCCGGCGGCCATGATCAGGGCCGGCTTGGGAGCACCATGACGATTCGTGCGCGCCAGGAATCTCGGCATGTCGTCGGTGGTCGCCGGGATGTAGAGGACTTCTGCGGCCATCAGTGTCCATGCCAGGTACGCCCCGAGCACCGACACGATCACACCCACGCGGATTAGGATCGACCCCCAATGTCCCACAATGGATTCCAGCACAGCAGCCATCGACGGCTGGCTGACGGTCGCCAGTTCGCCCTGAGGCATTACGCCGTACGACACGAGCGTCACCAATGCGAAAACACTGAGGACGCTGATGAACCCGATCACGGTGGCGCGCCCGACGTCCTCACGTTTGCGCGCCATTCGCGAGTACACGCTCGCGCCCTCGATGCCGAGGAACACGAACACGGTGATCAGCATCGTGCCCTTCGCCTGCGCCAGCACCGAGGACGACGAATAGTGCTTGTCCCCCCAGAAGTTGTCGGCAAAGACGTCGGCCTTGAACGCCACGATCGCGATCACGATAAACATCAGGATCGGCACGACTTTGGCAATAGTGACAATGTAATTGATGACAGCCGCGTCCTTGACGCCGCGCATAACGAGCAAGGCGAACAGCCAAACGCAGATGGCCGATACCACCACCGCGAGCACCGTGTCGCCCGCGCCGAAGCCCGGCACCAACGCGCTCATCGTTGCGGTGATGAGCACCCAGTACGAGGTATTGCCCGCACATGCCGATGCCCAATACCCAATGGCCGAATTGAAGCCGACGTAGTCGCCGAACCCTGCCTTGGCGTAGGCGAAGATGCCCGCGTCCAGATCCGGTTTGCGCATCGCCAGACGCTGAAAAACGAAGGCCAGCATCAACATTCCAGTTCCGGCGATCGTCCAGGCGATGATCGCGCCGAGCACACCTGTCTCGGTGCCGAAGCGGCGCGGCAGCAGAAAGACCCCAGAACCGATCATCGAGCCGACGACCATCGCGGTCAGTGTTGGAAGACTGACCTTTTCGGTGACCTTTTCAGGCTGCTCCGTTGCCGTCATAGACCGTCGACGCATTCACTTGCAGTCGCAAACAGCGTAAGCGACAACGCATGAGCCGCATCGCCGATTGGCGAATCCGGCTAGAGATCGGACAGGATCTGCTGACGCTTGGCGTTGTATTCCTGTTCGGAAATAGCGCCAGTAGCGCGCAGTGTTTCCAGCTCCTGCAGCCGTTGGGCGGTCGACGGCTCCGGCGGCGCCGTGTACGACGGCGCAGCAGCAGGTGCCGCGACGACCGGGCCGGGCGCCGCGGGTGCAGGCGCGGCCGGAGCCTGTTGCGCTGCCGCGCGCCGAACCACGGCCTGCACCTGTTGGCGAGCGGCCGGGTTGGAGCGCAGGTCGATCATGTTGTTCAACCCGATCCCGTTTGCCTTGAGGATGGCCAGGATCTCCATCAGCGGCCCGGTCTGCCCTGTCAGGTCGTAGGTCTTGTTGTCGTCGGCAATGGTGAAGTTGGCTGGCATCATGCCGCTGACCAAAGCGCTGCGTTCCCAATCGATTTGGTACTCGTTGGTCGTTGGATCGACGAGGGCGACGAGCCGGCGGCTGGTGATCATCGGCAGCCGGGTGATCGATGCGATCACCCGGTCTTGGGATGCGAAAGGCGCGAGCCCCGGACCGGAGATCTGCAGGTCGAGCTTCACCAGTGGCTGCTCGTTGATCCGCGTGCCCGTCTCTTGAATGCCGACGACTTGCGCCAGCGCCAGTACACCGTTGGCCTCCAGCGCTTGGGTCTTGGCGTCCGATTTCGCGCCGAAGCTGGCCAGTGCCAGCGCGATCAGGACATCGGCAGCGGTGATCAGCAGACCTACCCAGAACATCCACTTCATGAGGCTCATCTGGCCGAGCGCGAAGTACACGACCAAGAAAATGGGACCGACAAGGCCGCCGCAGACCAGTACCCAGATCTGAGACTTGATGTAACGCCACAACATTTCTGCCACGCTCCCGTCGTTTGCCCGTGTCGCGTGTCAGATTAGCGCCAAACCGCCGGTCGCGAGCCGTATCGTCGGGGCGGTGAGCCGCGACGCCGAACCTGTGCGTTTGCGGTGGATCCTGGTAGCCGTTGCGACCGCGCTGTTCTGCGTGCAAATCGACTACTTCGCGATGAATCTCGCGTTGCCGCGGATGGCTGCCGATCTGCATAGCACCGCAACCGACCTGCAATGGGTGATCAGCGTCTACATGCTCGCGCTTGGCGCGTTCATGGTGCCCGGGGGCCGTATCGGCGACATCTTCGGTCGCCGCCGAGCACTGCTTGCGGGCATCGCGTTGTTCGGCGCGGCATCCGCGCTGTGTGCACTGGCACCTACGGCAACCTTGCTGATCGCGTTCCGAGCGTTGCAGGGCGTGGGCGCGGCGCTGATCTTTCCGGTTTCTGTGAGTGTGCTGACAAACGCCTTCACGGCCGCGCGGGCCAGCCATGCGATCGGGTTGGCCTACGGCATAGCCGGATTGGGCAATGCCGCGGGTCCGCTGATCGGCGGGCTGTTGACCGAGACGGTGGGTTGGCGGTGGATCTTCTGGCTGAATGTGCCGTTGACTCTTGCCGCGTTGGCGGTCGGAGCATGGAGCATCACCGAATCTTTCGACGAGACGGTGCCGCGCCGCATCGACGTCACCGGGCTGGCACTCATTGTGGTGGGAATCGGCTTGTTCACGTTGACATTTGACCGTGCGCCTCAATGGGGCTGGGTGTCGGTGTGGACGCTGACGGCGTTCGCCGGATCGCTCGTTGCGCTGGCCGCGTTTATCGTCGTTGAAAAGAAGGTGCGCTGGCCGCTGGTGGACCTGTCACTCGCCAGGAACCCCAGGTTCGCGGTGCTTGTCTTGGCGGGCACGATCGCGAACATCGCCTACGTCGTGGCGATCTTCCTGTCTACGGTGTATCTGCAGCAGGCACGCGGCCTGGATCCGTTGACGGCCGGCCTGGTGTTTCTCGGCCCGTCGATCGGCGCCGCGGTCGGCGGGGTTCTTTCCGGCCGGCTGGCCGCCAGCAGGCCACCGGTGCTGGTGATGGGTCTGACGAGTGTGGTCGCGGCGATATCGCTGGCGGCCCTTGCGGCGTCGAGCACGTGGGCCGTCTACCTGGTGGCGCTCACCGCGTGCGGGTTCACCCTGGGATTGGTGTACGCGTTCACCACGGTCGCGACGCAGGCGGTCGTGCGGCCGGAGCGGGCGGGCGAAGCCGCCGGTGTGACGCTGACTGCGTTGGTTGCGCTCGCCGGTGTCGGCGTGGCTGTGTCGGGAACCGTACTCGAGATGCTGCGGCAGGCGGGGATGACGGCGGCTGGCGCCATCAACAGTGTGCTCGCAGCGATGGCCGCGCTGCTACTGCCGGCAGGCCTGGTGGTGTTAATGATTGCGCGGCAAGGGATTTCGCGTAATCAGTTGCCAGCGGCCAACGAGACCTGACTTGCCGACGGCGCAGGCGCCGAACCGAGCAGGAAGGACAGCGGCGCCGTCCAGTCGAGTCCCGGACTCCTGGCGTAGCTGGTGTGGACGGCCACACGCCGCGCGTACGCCGCCGTGGAGTCATCGGCGTCCTCGTCGTAGTCGCAGACGGCATCGTTGAGATTGCAGACGCTGATCGTGCGGGCGCCCAGGGCCGGCGAGAGCGGAGCAGGCGCGTGGGCGAGGATCGGCCAATCCTGGGCGACACCCTTACCGCGTTTGGGAACGCCACTGGCGGTGCCGAGATTGAGCGTGGGGTCCTCGGGCCGGCGATCGCCGTCCGCGATCAACAACACTGCGGCCAGATTGGGGCTTGCCTCAAGCGAGGCAAGATTACGGTGCACCACCATCGCGCCCTGCGAATAGCCCGCCAGCACGACCTTGGAGGTCGGGCATTGCTGGACGAACGCCTCGTACTGCTTACCCAGCGCCGTCGTGCCGGTGTCGACACTGCCCATGAAGCCCAGCCACTGCCCGACGCCGCCGTCTTGCCCTGGCACTTCCACCGCGGGGTAGTCGACCGCCTCTGCGGTCATTGTGCGGCCGTCATTCTGCATTTGGACGGACAGCTCTTGCAGAGACTGATAGATCACGCGGCCCATCCCGCCGTTCTGCGTCAGCTCGGCGCCGGTTCGCTCACCCGAGCCCGCAGCCCCGATCCAGTGCACATCCGGGCACCCAGCGGCCGCAGATGCAGTACCGGCCGACAGACCAACGAATGCGGCGCCGGCCACAGCGGCGGCGCTCGCAAGCACACCAAGGCGTCGTAACACGAGACCCCAACCCTTCTCGGCCCCCGACCAGGGCCGTTGCGATGTTCATCGCCTCAGAAGTCGCACGTGTTACACGAAAGCGGCGCCCACCCGAAGGTGAGCGCCGCTTCGCAGCAGTCGGAACTACTTGATGATCTTCGTAACCCGGCCGGCGCCGACGGTACGGCCGCCCTCGCGAATCGCGAAGCGCAGGCCCTCGTCCATTGCGACGGGCTGGATCAGCTTGACCGAGATGTCGGTGTTGTCACCGGGCATAACCATCTCGGTGCCCTCAGGCAGCGTCACCACACCGGTCACGTCGGTGGTGCGGAAGTAGAACTGCGGACGGTAGTTGTTGAAGAACGGCGTGTGCCGGCCGCCCTCGTCCTTGGACAGGATGTAGACCTGGCCCTCGAACTCGGTGTGCGGCGTGGTGGTGCCGGGCTTCACGACGACCTGGCCGCGCTCGACGTCCTCACGCTTGATGCCGCGCAGCAGCAGACCGACGTTGTCACCGGCCTGGCCCTGATCGAGCAGCTTGCGGAACATCTCGACGCCGGTGACCGTGGTCTTGGTGGTCTCCGGGCGGATGCCGACGATCTCGACTTCCTCGTTCACATTGACCACGCCGCGCTCCACACGACCGGTGACCACGGTGCCGCGGCCGGTGATCGTGAAGACGTCCTCGACGGGCATCAGGAACGGCTTGTCGGTCTCGCGGACAGGGTCCGGGATCGACTCGTCGACGGCAGCCATCAGCTCGACGATCGACTCAACCCACTTCTCGTCACCCTCGAGCGCCTTCAGCGCCGAGACGCGCACGACCGGGGCGTCCTCGTCGAACTCCTGGGCGGCCAGCAGCTCGCGGACCTCCATCTCGACGAGCTCGATGAGCTCCTCGTCGTCCACGGCGTCGGCCTTGTTCAGGGCGACCAGGATGTAGGGCACGCCCACCTGGCGAGCCAGCAGCACGTGCTCGCGGGTCTGCGGCATCGGGCCGTCGGTCGCGGCGACCACCAGAATCGCACCGTCCATCTGGGCGGCACCGGTGATCATGTTCTTGATGTAGTCGGCGTGACCAGGGGCGTCGACGTGCGCGTAGTGACGCTTCTCGGTCTGGTACTCCACGTGGGAGATGTTGATCGTGATGCCGCGCTGACGCTCTTCAGGCGCATTGTCGATCTGGTCGAATGCGCGCGACTCGTTCAAATCGGGATACTTATCGTGCAGAACCTTGGTGATTGCTGCAGTCAGCGTCGTCTTGCCGTGGTCAACGTGACCGATGGTCCCGATGTTGACGTGCGGCTTCGTCCGCTCGAACTTCGCCTTCGCCACTGTGTTGTCCTCCTGGACTGTGTTGGTGCTTGTTGTAAAGCAGTGTTGATGTTTCCAGTTGTGTGGTCCCGCCAAGACAGCGGGTCAGAGATTACTGACCCGTCGCCTTCGCGCCGCTCATGGCTCGGCTCCGGATCAGCTCCGAGCCTCGGCCGCAAACGGCCTCGATTCTCACTGACCCGTCGCCTTCGCGATGATTTCCTTCGACACGTTCGCCGGAACTTCGGCATACGAGTCGAACACCATGGAGTAGTTCGCCCGGCCCTGGGTCTTCGACCGAAGGTCTCCGACGTAGCCGAACATCTCCGACAGCGGCACATGCGCCTTGACGACGCGTGCGCCCGCCCGCTCCTCCATGGCCTGGATCTGACCACGGCGGGAGTTCAAATCGCCGATCACCTCACCCATGTAGTCCTCGGGCGTAGTGACCTCGACGGCCATGATCGGCTCCAGGATCACCGGCTGTGCTTGTCCCGCAGCCTTTTTCAGCGCCTGGGAGCCGGCGACCTTGAATGCCATTTCCGAGGAGTCAACCTCGTGGTAGGCACCGTCGAGCAAGGTGACCTTCAGGTTCACCAGCGGGTAGCCGGCCAGCACGCCGTACTGCATGGCGTCCTGCGCACCGGCATCCACCGACGGGATGTACTCGCGCGGGATGCGGCCGCCGGTGACCTTGTTCTCGAACTCGTAGGTGGCACCGTCCTCGCCGGTGAACGGCTCGATGGAGATGAGCACCTTCGCGAACTGGCCGGAGCCACCCGTCTGCTTCTTGTGGGTGTACTCGACCTTGTCGACCATGCGCTTGATGGTCTCCTTGTAGGCCACCTGCGGCTTGCCGACGTTGGCCTCGACCTTGAACTCGCGCTTCATGCGGTCGACGAGGATGTCGAGGTGCAGCTCGCCCATGCCGCCGATAACGGTCTGGCCGGTCTCCTGGTCCAGGTGGACCTTGAAGGTCGGATCCTCTTCGGCGAGCTTCTGGATGGCGGTGCCGAGCTTTTCCTGGTCGCTCTTGGTCTTGGGTTCGATGGCCACCTCGATCACCGGATCGGGGAACGTCATCGACTCCAGCACGACCTGCTGGTTCGGATCGGACAGGGTGTCGCCGGTGGTGGTGTCCTTCAGGCCGATCACCGCGTAGATGTGCCCCGCTGAGGCCCGGTCGACCGGGTTCTCCTTGTTGGAGTGCATCTGGAACAGCTTGCCCAGCCGCTCCTTCTTGCCCTTGGTGGCGTTGATGACCTGCGAACCGGATTCGACCACGCCCGAGTACACGCGGATGTAGGTCAGCTTCCCGAAGAACGGGTGCGTCGCGATCTTGAATGCCAGCGCCGCGAACGGCTCGTCGGCGGTCGCGTGGCGGACGATCTCCTCGTCCTCCTTGCCGGGGGCATGTCCGGTGGCGGCCGGCACGTCCAGCGGCGAGGGCAGGTAGTCCACGACCGCGTCAAGCATCGGCTGCACGCCCTTGTTCTTGAACGCGCTGCCACACAGCACCGGGTAGATCTCGCTGTTGATCGTCAGCTTGCGGATCGCGCCCTTGATCTCATCGACCGTGAGCTCCTCGCCGCCGACGTACTTGTCCAGCAGCGCCTCGTCGGTCTCAGCGACGACCTCGAGCAGCTTGGTGCGATACTCGTCGGCCTTGTCGGCCAGGTCGGCGGGGATGTCGATGGTCTCGTAGGTCTCACCGAGTTTCGTCTCGCCGCGCCACACCTTGGCGTTCATCTCGACCAGGTCGACGATGCCCTCGAAGTCACCCTCCGCGCCGATCGGCAGCTGGATCGGAACCGCGTTGGCTCCCAGCCGCTCTTCCATGGTGCGTACGGAGAAGTAGAAGTCCGCGCCGATCTTGTCCATCTTGTTGACGAAGCAGATGCGCGGGACGTCGTACTTGTCGGCTTGGCGCCAGACCTGCTCGGACTGCGGCTCGACGCCCTCCTTGCCGTCGAACACGGCAACGGCACCATCGAGCACGCGCAGGTTTCGCTCCACCTCGACGGTGAAGTCGACGTGCCCGGGAGTGTCAATGATGTTGAGCTGGTTGTCTTTCCAGAACGTGGTGGTGGCAGCCGAGGTGATGGTGATACCCCGCTCCTGCTCCTGCTCCATCCAGTCCATCGTGGCGGCACCGTCGTGCACCTCACCGATCTTGTAGTTGATACCGGTGTAGTAGAGGATGCGCTCGGTCGTCGTCGTCTTGCCGGCATCGATGTGCGCCATGATGCCGAAATTGCGGACCTTGCTCAGGTCGGTAAGCACGTCCTTCTGTGCCACAGAAGTCTTCTCTTTCGCTCAGATGTTGCTGTTGTCATTGCGCCTGCGGCTGCACTGCCGTCAGGCGACTAGGTCACCAGCGGTAGTGCGCGAAGGCGCGGTTCGCCTCGGCCATCTTGTGGGTGTCCTCACGCCGCTTGACGGAGGCGCCCAGGCCGTTGCTGGCGTCGAGGATCTCGTTCGCCAGGCGCTCGACCATGGTCTTCTCCCGGCGCTGCCGCGAGAAGCTCACCAGCCAGCGCAGGGCCAGCGTGGTGGAACGGTCAGCGCGCACCTCGACGGGAACCTGGTAGGTCGCACCGCCGACACGGCGGCTGCGGACCTCGAGTGCGGGCTTGACGTTGTCGAGAGCGCGCTTGAGGGTGACGACCGGATCGGTGCCGGTCTTGTCCCGAGCCTGTTCGAGCGCACCATAAACAATGCGTTCGGCCAGCGATTTCTTCCCTTGCAGAAGAACCTTGTTGACCAGCTGGGTGACCAGCTGCGACCCGTACACCGGGTCGTTGACCAACGGACGCTTAGGCGCGGGCCCCTTGCGCGGCATTAGCTCTTCTCCTTCTTCGCGCCGTAGCGGCTGCGGGCTTGCTTGCGGTTCTTCACGCCCTGCGTGTCCAGCGAGCCGCGGATGATCTTGTAGCGCACACCGGGCAGGTCCTTCACACGACCGCCACGCACCAGCACCATCGAGTGCTCCTGCAGGTTGTGTCCCTCGCCCGGGATGTAGGCGGTGACCTCAACCTGGCTCGTCAGCTTGACGCGCGCGACCTTACGAAGCGCCGAGTTCGGCTTCTTCGGGGTGGTGGTGTACACGCGGGTGCACACCCCGCGGCGCTGCGGGCTGCCCTTGAGGGCCGCGGTCTTGACCTTGGCGATCTTGTCGCGGCGACCCTTGCGGACCAGCTGCTGAATGGTTGGCATCTACCGGCTTCCTGTGTTGCTTCTCTGTTTGTAAGTCTCTGTACTGCACTTATGTCCCGTTCACGTACCCCGCGATCGGGTGTGTCGCATGCGCCCGCCGCGAGATTTCTCTAGGCTTCGTGGACACGCGAATTGGCCCGGCGTGCAGGCATGCATTCTGACTTTTCCTTGAGGACCAGTCCGCAATGCGCCTTATCTGCCAGGCACGATCGTCCACAATACCAGGGCGGTCGCAGCGCTCCAAACCCGTCGCGGACGGTCTATTCGCAGGTCAGCGCTAGCTCAAGCCCTCCGCTCTTCGCGCAAGCGCTCATCGCCTCTCCATGCCGGACGCCAGCCGCATCACCATGTCCGTGAACACCGAGTCGGTGTCGATGCCGTTCATCGCGCCCGTCATCTCCAGCAGCACGAAGCCGTGCATCGCGGACCAGAACTCGAGCGCCGCGTAGAACGCTTCTTCGCCGTCCAGCCCGTAGGAGGCCAGCACCGAGATCACGGGCGCGGCGGCCGCCCGCGTGGCCTCGGTGAATTCAGGATTGTCGCCGCCGAGCGGCATTCGAGTGAAGGCGGAATAGCGCCCGGGATGGTGGTGCGCGTAGCTGCGGTATGCGCTGGCCATCACCGTCACCGCGTCATCGCGGGTGCGGCCCTGGCCGACGGTGTTGAGCATGTCGATGATGTCGCCGACGACCCGCATCCGCACGGTGCGGCGCAGGTCCTCCAGGCTGTGGACGTGGTTGTAGAGCGACGGGCCCTTGGTGCCCAGCTGCGTGGCCAGGGCGTTGATCGTGAGCGCGTCCCAGCCTTCACGGTCGAGGAACGTCAGCGCGGCGTTGACGATGGAGTCGCGGCTCAGCCTGGGTGGACGTCGTCCTGTCGTGGTTGACGTCGCCCGAGCGGCTCCAGAACTCGTTGTCGTCGCCCGGGCGGCTCCGGAATTCTGCTGCTCCGGCCGAGCTGCCATGCGGTTCGCCCTTCGGGTCGGTCGTTGGACCCGCGATTGGGTCAGCGAAAAACTAACACCTCTAGTTTCGCATTGATCAGTTCACGCGGTCCTGACTGAGCTGGGCGAGTTGCTCGGTGACCGAGCAGAGGTCCGGCAGCATGGCGGGATTCATGGTCTGAATCGACCACGTGATCACGTCACCGTCTTTGGCCACATAGATGCTGCACGCATTGGCGTCGTGGGCCTTGAAGCCCTTGTTCCCGTCGATCGACAGCTCGGTAAGGGTGCGGCCGGCCCGCTGCTCGAGCGACCGTTCGGTGTCCATATCACTGCCGCGATACCACCACGTCGAGATGCCCATGCCGGCGCCGAACGTGCCGAGCAGGGTGTTCTCCTGCCAGAAGCATCCGGCGTCGCTGACAACTGCTTTGGTGAACATCGCCGATCCGACCGCCTTGTCCACGTCGGCGTCGGTGACCCCGTTGCAGTCGCCACTGCGGAAGCCGCTGGTCAGCGGGTTTGGCGACGCGGGGTGGGTTGGCGGACCGGACGGCCCGCAGCCGGACAGCAGGGCGGCACCGGCCGCGACCGCGGCGCAACACCTCACCAACAGCTTCGGGGCGCCCATGTCACATGTCCGACTGCAGCGTGGCCGACAGCAGCTTCTCGGCATCTGTGCACGGGTCGCCGCTGTGCTGCCCGCGCAATTGCACCCACCAGGTGAGCACGCCGGTGCCCGCGGCGGCGGTGGCCGAGCAGGCCGCGCCGGTGGTGTCTCGTCGCGCGAGGAACGCCTGGTGGCGCTCGACGATTTTCTCGGTGATTTTCGCGCCGCGGTCACTGGCCAGCGCTCGTTCGCGGTCGATGCTGCCCGTCTCGAACCAGGAGAAGGTGACATCGATCATCGCCGGAGGGGCAACCGCGCCGGGGCCGGACCCACGCGCCAGCACGTATTGACAGACGGCACCGCTATAGGGGCGCACGACGTTGTCGGCGCCGATGACTTGCTGGATCGTGCTGTCCAGAAGCAGCCCGCAGCGGTCATCGACATAGCCGTAGCTGCGGTTGGGATCGGGCACGTCGGCCTGAGCCCGTCGCGCGGTACCGCTGACGGTCTGAGAACATCCTGCGACTGTCACCACCGCTGTGACCGCTACGACAGCAACCGCTTTGACACGCCAACGCATCGCTCAACACGCTACCCAGCACTGTTAGCAATGGCGACTCGTGCGAACCACTGTCCGAGACCTTCCCCCTCCACGTACGCTTCGTCCATCGGATCGCACGCGAAGGGGACGGAACAGTGATATCGAAAGCTGTGGGCCGGTCGCTGGCGGCATGCGTCATCGTGCTGCCGGTCGCGCTCGGCGTCGGAGTGCCCGGAGCGCAGGCGACGAACGGTGACACACATATCAGCGGTCAGGGCATCTCGCAGACGCTCGACTGCAACGACTCGACGCTGTTCGTCACCGGATTCCACAACACGATCAACGCGCTGGGCTCGTGCTGGGCCGTCACCGTTCAGGGTTCGTCGAACGTGATCATCGCCGACAACGTCGTCGACAACATCATCGTGTACGGCAGTGACCAGACCGTGTTCTACAAGACCGGCGATCCCGTTGTGTGGGACCGCGGCCGCGAGCTGGGGATGACGAATCGCATAGATCGGGTGGCGGCATGACCCTGCGTTTGTATGCCGTCGCGGCGCTGGCAACCGCCGCCCTGGCCCTGGCGGGCTGCGGGTCGGAAAGCAAGGACACCAACACGCCAACGGCGACGGCGGGCTCCTCGGGCGCACAGGTCGAGGTCGGCAACACGATCAACTACGGGTCGTTCGGCACGACGGCCGACATCGATTGCGCGGACGGGAAATCGGTCAACATCGGCGGCTCGAACAACACGCTGACCGTCAAGGGCACCTGCGCGAACGTGAACATCGGCGGTGCCGACAACAAGGTCACGTTCGAGAAGGTCGACAAGGAAATCTCGGTCGTCGGGCTGAACAACACCGTCACCTATAAGGACGGCGACCCGAAGGTGAACGACACCGGATCGGGTAACAAGATCAGCAAGGGCTAGGCGCTCGCGCCGTGCCGGCCCGCGCCGGCGGCGAAACGTGCTGCGCCCTCTAACGATTCGGCTGCGACGCGGGAGACGCTCGCGAACTCGAAGTCCATCGCTTCGGATTCGGACATTCCCCACTGGTTCATCATCGAAAGGCGATCCGACCGCATGCACTGCTGGGGCAGCGCCGCCAGTTCAGCGGCGAGTTCCTCCGCGTGTTGGCGCGCTTGGCCTTTGGGCGCGACGCGGTTGGCAAGGCCCATCGCAAGAGCCTCGTTGGCGTCGACGCCTCGGCCGGTCAGGATTAGGTCCATGGCGCGGCTGTGGCCGATGAGCCGCGGCAGCCGCACAGTGCCACCGTCGATCAGCGGGACACCCCAGCGGCGGCAGAAGACGCCCATGACCGCGTCCTCCTCGACCACTCGCATATCGCACCACAGTGCCAGTTCGAGACCACCGGCGACGGCGTAACCGCTTACCGCGGCGATCACCGGTTTGGACAACACCATCCGGCTTGGCCCCATCGGACCTGGACCCGTTCGGTGGACGGGGTTGGCATCGGGCGTGCCGAACGCTTTGAGATCCGCTCCTGCGCAGAATGTTCCGTTGTCGCCCCAGAGGACGGCCACCGACGCCGAGTCGTCCTTGTCGAACTCGTCGAAGGCTTGGTACAGCTCGGCGGCGGCTGGCCCGTTGACCGCGTTGCGCGCCGCGGGCCTGTCCATGATCACCGTCGTCACCGGGCCGCTGCGCTCGACCCGCACACCACCACTGCTCATGTTGCCTCCATCAGTTCAACACTGTCTCGCCGCGCGACCAGTTCCGCGGCGAAGTTCGTATAAGCCTCGCGTAACGCAGCACCGGGCCAATCGCTTGGCAGCAGTTCGCCGGGCAGGACCGGGTCTGTGAGGAGGTGGCGCACCATGCCCGCCGCCGCTACGAATCTGCCGGGAATGTCGGTGGCAGAGGCTATTTCGTCGAGCAGTTCGCGGCCGATCCGCGCCCATCCCGGCAGGTCCCACAGCCGGGCGGCGAGGTCGGCGGGGTCGTCATCGCGGGTGCGCATCACCCGTCCGCGGACCAATACATCCTGAGTCAGCTCGATGTCGAGGTTGTCCGGCCGCAACCACACACCTTCGCGTAGTTCGCCGAACCGGTTGTCCAGCAGCGTGGTTCGCAATGCGGCCCGGGTGCGCGCGTCGGTTCCCACGCTGGTGATGACGAGCGTGGTCCAGGTGCCGTCCCACTTGCGCAGCGGCGGATTGATCGCGTCGTCCTGGCGCCGCTGACGGGCGAGCAGCCGGTCCGACAGCCGGTAGCCGTCGTCGGACCGCACAAGGTCGCCGGCGCTGACCATCCGCGTCAGCGCCACCCGCACCGTCGGCTCGCGGATGTCGAAATCGGCTGTGAGCCTGATGAGTTCGCTCACAGTGGCCCAGGCTGGATGCGCTCCGAGCAGTACACTCAGTACGACCGATCGAGCCGTCATCCGCGCAAGCGTTGGCATCTAGACCCCGGATGCCTTCCGGCCATGGTCGCCGAACGGCTCGTCGCGCTGACGCACAGCCTCCCTGAAGCCGTGTTCACGTGCTTGCGCGACGAACGCATGGCCTTCGGGAGTGTGGCGGGCGATGCCGTCGAAGACCGTGGATACCATCGCGCTGTTCGCCACACCCTGGTGGTAGAGCGCGCTGTTCATCGCGAGCTTGACCATGATCAGCTGGTTGATCGGCACCGCGGCGATCCGCTCGACCAGCCGCTCGGTGCGCTCGTCGAGGTCCTTGGGATCGGGCGCCTCGATGGCCAATCCCCACTCCGCGGCCTGGGCACCGGTGATGCAATCTCCGGTCAGCAGAAGACGTTTCGCGCGCTGATCGCCCAGGCGGTGTGCCCACATACCCGCAGCGGGCACACCCCATACCCGGGTGGGCGGGTAGCCGATCTTGGCGTCCGCGGCAGCGATCACCTGATCGGCGTGCAGCGCGATATCGGTGCCACCGGCGACGCAGTAGCCGTGGATCTTGACGACCGTCGGCTTGTCCGCATGCATCAGGCTCGAGAAGCCGCGGACGAACCGGCTCATCATCTGATAGTCGATCATCGGGTCCCACGGCTGATCGGGCAGATGGTTGATCGCCTGTGTCTTACCGGACAGCACGGTGTCCTTGTAAGGGCTGCCGCCGCCCGCCGACGGCGAGCCTTCGGCGTATGCGCTCAAATCGAAGCCGGCGCAAAACCCTTCGCCACGGCCCGAGACCAGGATGACGTGCACCGCGGGATCAAGGTCGGCCCGTTCGACGAGCGCCGACAACTCCAGCGGCGTGTCGGCGATGATCGCGTTGCCCTTGTCTGGGCGGTTGAACGTGATGCGGGCGACGCGATCGGTGACCTCGTAGGTCATCGTTTTGAGGTTGTCGAAGTCTACGGGCCTGATGGCGTGCGTCATCCCTTGACCAAAGCCCGCTCGAGGATCGGCGCGAGATCCAGCCCGGTAGGCAGGGTTCCGAACGCACCACCCCATTGTCCGCCCATGCGCGATGCCAGGAATGCTTCGGCGACGGCGGGATGTCCGTGCCGAACCAACAGCGATCCCTGCAGTGCCAGGCTGATGTCCTCGGCCACCTTGCGCGCGCGGTACTGCATGGTGTCGTAGTCGTCCAGTTGCGGCTTGAGACCGTCGACATGGGCGTCCAGGCGTGGATCGGAGCCCGTCGTCTTGGCCAGCTCGTCGAACAGCACGTCCACGCACTCGGGCCGAGTTGCCATGGCGCGCAACGTGTCCAGCGCGCTGACGTTGCCCGACCCTTCCCAGATGCCCATCAGCGGCGCCTCGCGGTACAGCCGCGCCATGCCCGATTCCTCGACGTAACCGTTGCCGCCCAGACATTCCATCGCCTCGGCCGCGTGCGGGGTGGCACGCTTGCACACCCAGTATTTACTTGCCGCCAGGCCGATGCGGCGCAGCAGCGTCTCGCGTTCGTCGCCGCGCACCGCGCTGTCAGTCGCACCGGCCATCCGCATCGCGACGACGGTCGCGGCTTCGGCTTCCACGGCGAGATCGGCGAGCACGTTACGCATGAGCGGTTGGTCAATCAGGTAGGCGCCGAACGCCTTTCGATGCTGCGCGTGGTGGATGGCGCGGGCAAGGCCGTTGCGCATGCTCGTCGCGCTGCCGAGCGTGCAGTCCAGCCTGGTGAGGTTGACCATCTCGATGATGGTCGGCACGCCGCGGCCCTCCTCGCCCACCAGCCACGCGATCGCGCCGTCGTACTCCACCTCACTGGACGCGTTCGCGTGGTTGCCGAGCTTGTCCTTGAGCCGCTGCAGGAACATCCGGTTGCGGCTGCCGTCGGGCAGGATGCGCGGAAGCATGAAGCAGCTCAACCCGCCCGGCGCCTGGGCGAGCACGAGGAAGATGTCGCACATCGGCGCGGAGGTGAACCACTTGTGGCCGGTGAGGCTGTAGCTGCCGAATCCGTTGGGTGTGGCTTGCGTGGTGCCGGCGCGCACGTCGGAGCCGCCCTGCTTCTCGGTCATCGACATGCCCGCGGTGATGCCGACCTTGGTGGTGGGCTTCTTGAGCTCGGGGTCGTACTCGCGGCTGGTGAGCAGCGGCTCGTAGACGGCGGCGAGTTCCGGGTTGTGGCGCAGTGCGGGCACGACGGCATACGTCATCGAAATCGGGCAGATGTGACCGGGTTCGGGCGTCCACACCGACGTCTTGGCGGCGCGTACGACGTGCGAGCCGGGGCGGTCGTCAGCCCACGGCGCGGCGTGCAGACCGTGGCCGATCGCAACCTTCATCAGCTCGTGGTAGGCCGGGTCGTATTCGACCTCGTCGACGCGATGCCCGTAACGGTCGTGGGTGTGCAGGATCGGCTGGTTGCGATCCGCCAGCTCGCCCCAGCGCTGGGCCTGTCTGCTGCCGGAGAGTGCGCCAAGGTCGTTGACCTCGTCCAGGCCCCACTCGCCGCCCTCGCGGATCAGCGCTTCGGTCAGAACCGGTGAGTTGGCGGGGTTGTAGTCCTCCAGCGGCGGGACCTGGTTGGTGACGGCATGCGTGTCTGACATGCCCCCATGTTACATTTTCGCCACAGCCGCACAAGAGACGTAATAGTTGTGTCAGCGTGGATGGGCGGCGAAGAACTGCCACAGCGCCTGTGTCGCGAACGACGGCCACTCGTGTCCCCCGCCGTCCACGGTCACCAGCGCGACGGCGCGGCCATCGGGACAGTCGGCGATCGAGGTGGTGATCGCGCCTTCAGTGGACGCCGTCGGGGGCAGGCACTGGTCGACGTTGCGCCAGAACGCGTTCAGGTCGGGCATCGACGGACCGCCGTTCGGTGTCGCGACACCCGAGCCGCGGCCGCCGTCGTACCGGATCCGCGGATCGGCGGTGCCGTGGATGTGCATCACGGACGTCGGATGTGGCGCCGCGCATTTGTCGAGCTGGGTAGCCGAGTCTGGTCCGATCGCCGCGAAGGTGGCGGTGTCGCACGCCAGGGCGTAGGTCAGCATGCCGCCGTTGCTGATACCGGTGGCATATACGCGCGAGCGATCGATGTCGAGGTTGCCTGCGACAGCGTCGACCACTGCGGTGACGAATCCGACGTCGTCGATGCCGTCACGGCCGGCGCGACCGCAACAGCCGCCGTTCGCGTTCCATGCCCGGCCGACACCGTCGGGATAGGCCACGACGAACTTGGCGCCGTCGGCCAACTGGTCCCAGCCGTAAGCCCTTTCGGCCTGCTGCGCGCTGCCGAAGCCGCCGTGCAGCATGACGACAAGCGGCGCTGGTGTCGCCAGCCCCGATGGAACGTACAGCCGGTAGGACCGCTCCAACCCGCCGAAGTTCATCGCGTGCTGCGACGCGCCCTCGGTAAAGCCTTGCGGTGCCGCCGAACCCGGAGCGGCGCAGCCTGATGCCAACAGGATCACGATGAGCAGCGCGGCAAGGCGAGCGGTCACGGCTCCACGGTAGCGAGGCATGCGGTCTTTTGCCTTCGCCACGATTCGAAGCGTCCAATCGCCAGCACGACGACCGCGGCGAGCAACCAGCCGAGAAGGATGTCCGTGACGTAGTGCTCGGCGGTGTAGACCAAGCCAAACGCCATCACGAGGACATACGCAATCAGCAGTGGGCGCCACCGCCGTTGAACCCGAGACCACAGGAATGCGGCGACGGCGGCGGACAAGCCCGCGTGCAGCGACGGGATCGCCGCGACCAGGTTGACGCTCGACTGCACTTGGTCGATCAACGCGCTGGCGGTCTGCAGGTTGAGCCTGCCCCAGCCGCGGGTGACGATGCGCTCGACCCAATCGTTGGCGCCGCCGCGTGCGGTTTGCATTGCGCCCAGCAGCCCGCCGTCGGGCACACCTCCCCCGAGCCGGGACATGCAATCGGGGTTCGACGGACCCCCAGCGACTTCGACGGCTGTGCATCGGGCCGCCGCCCATGGCGGTGCTGCAGGCAGCAATACGTAGAAGATCAGCGCCGTAAAGGACAATCCGACGAACAACCGGATGAACGACTTCCACTCCTCGCGGTCGCGCAGCCACAGCACCGCGGCGACGATGTACGGCAGGATGAAAAACGACATGTAGATCGTGCTTATCACGACCTCCCACCAGGGCGGGTCGGGCAGCTTCAGATGCTCCTGCAGCCACACCGTCGGCACCGTCCCGAAGAACAGCCAACGATCGGTGTCGGCTTGCCACTGCCACAGCGTCGGCCGGCCCACCAACGTCGCCGCTCCCCTACTGAGGTCGTAGGCGACGAGCACCAACGCAAACGGCAGCCAGTCGCGAACGACGTAGAGCATGCGTCGGCCCCGACCGATGCTCGCCGCGATGAGTCCGCTGCAGATGTAGAGCAGCAGCAGCTCGCGATTGAACGCAAAACCCGTTGTGGCCGTGCGATACACAACCACGACGGCCCATATCGCGATCGCAACTCGACGCGCGATCGTCAGTCGGTATTCGCGCGTCTGGACCGCATCCTCGATGCGGACCGACGCAATTGGCGAGTCGTCAACTGCCGACACTCAATTCAGCGTAGTTCACCAGCGCGTTACCGCAGGTTAGGTGACCGTTCGGTTACCTAACCGTGCTTCAGGCGCGCCTAGCTCATGTGTTCGCGAAGGAATGCGATGTCGTCCTTGCGGCCCTCGTCGGCAGTCTCGCAGATCACTGGTGCGTCGGCGGCTTTCACGACCGCGACGAGCAGGTCAGGATCGATCTGGCCGGTGCCGAAATTGGCGTGCCGATCGGCGCCCGAACCGGCGGCGTCTCGCGAGTCGTTGCAGTGCACGAGGTCGATACGCCCGGTCAGTGCCTTGATGCGGTCGACGGCGTCGATGAGCTTTTCACCCGCTGCCCAGGCATGGCAGGTGTCCAGACAGAACCCGATGCCGCTGTCTCCGATGTGGTCCCACAGCCGGCCGATGGTGTCGAAGTAACGCGCCATCGCGTGATCGCCGCCTGCGGTGTTCTCGAGATACACCTGCACGTCGGTCTCGAGGTACTGCAGCGCCTTGACCCAGCGCTCGAAGCCGGCCTCCATGTCGTTGTCGTCGGCGTGGCCGCCGTGCACGATCACGGCGGTCGCATTGATCTCCGACGCCGCATCGCAGGTGTCCTGCAGGATTTTCCGCGACGGGATACGCACCCGGTTGTTGGCCGACGCCACGTTGATCAGATACGGCGCGTGGACATACAGCGGCATGCTCGACGCCTTGAGCACCTCCGCGTCGTCGCGCGGTTTGGGCTTCTTCCAGCTCTGCGGATTGCCGAGGAAGAACTGCACCACATCGGCGCCGTCGGCATCGGCTGCGGCCAGGGGATCGTCTTGGTGGACGTGCGAACCAATAAGCACGGGGACGAGTCTAGGCGTGCACACCGACTGCTCGGCGAGTGTTCCGTCGGCGGGAGGAACGCCAACGAAAAAGCCCCCGCACGAAGCGGGGGCTCTTCCGTTGTTGACTAGCGGTAGTCGCTGTAGCCGTAGTCGTCCAGCGGCACCGCGGCTCCGGTGGCCTGGCCGAAGTCCGGGCTGTAGTACTGATCCTCGTACGACGGGATCGTGTACGCGGCGGCCCTGGCCTCTTCGGTCGGCTGCACCTGGATGTTGCGGTACCGGCTGATGCCCGTACCTGCCGGGATCAGCTTGCCGATGATCACGTTCTCCTTCAGACCGTTGAGCTTGTCGCTGCGGCAGTTGATCGCCGCATCGGTCAGCACTCGCGTGGTCTCCTGGAACGACGCCGCCGACAGCCACGAATCGGTGGCCAGCGACGCCTTGGTGATACCCATCAGCACCGGGCGACCCGCCGCGGGCTCGCCACCCTCGGCAACCACCCGACGGTTCTCGGTCTCGAACTCGCCACGCTCGGTCAGCGAGCCGGGCAGGAACTCCGTCGCACCCGAATCGATGATCGTGACGCGACGCAGCATCTGCCGGACGATGACCTCGATGTGCTTGTCGTGGATCGACACGCCCTGAGCGCGGTAGACCTCCTGGACCTCCTTGACGAGGTGGATCTGCACCTCGCGCGGGCCCTGGACACGCAGCACCTCGTGCGGATCGGCGGAGCCTTCCATCAGCTGCTGTCCGACCTCGACGTGGTCGCCGTCGGCGAGCAGCCGCTCGGTGCCGTCCTCGTGCTTGAACACCTTCAGGCGCTGACGACGGGAGAGCTTGTCGTAGACCACTTCCTCGCCACCATCGTCGGGAACGATGGTGATCTTGTAGAAGCGCTCGCCCTCCTCGAGGCGCACACGTCCGGTGACGTCGGCGATAGGCGCCTTGTCCCGCGGAACGCGAGCTTCGAACAGCTCCTGCACGCGTGGCAGACCACCGGTGATGTCGCCACCGCCGGTGACGCCACCCTGGTGGAACGTACGCATGGTCAGCTGCGTGCCGGGCTCACCGATAGACTGTGCGGCCACGATGCCGACCGCCTCGCCGATGTCGACGAGCTTGCCCGTCGCCATCGAGCGGCCGTAGCACATCGCGCACACGCCGGTGCCGGTCGTGCAGGTCAACACGGAGCGGACCTTCACCTCGGTGATGCCCGCCGCGAGCAGTGCCTCGATCGCCGGGTCGCCCAGGTCGTGACCGCGCTCGACGACCACGTTGCCCTTGTCGTCGACCGCGTCCTGCGCCAGCGTCCGCGCGTAGGCAGACGTCTCGACGTGCTGGTCGCGAACCAGCGCATCGCCCTGCAGCTCGGCCAGGTGCACCGTGATGCCGCGCTCGGTTTCGCAGTCGTGCTCGCGCACGATCACGTCCTGCGACACGTCCACCAGACGACGGGTCAGGTAACCCGAGTCGGCGGTGCGAAGAGCGGTGTCCGCCAGGCCCTTTCGAGCACCGTGCGTGTTGATGAAGTACTCCAGCACCGTCAGGCCTTCACGGAAGGAGGACTTGATCGGACGCGGGATGAACTCACCCTTCGGGTTGGTCACCAGGCCCTTCATGCCGGCCAGCGTGCGGGTCTGGGTGAAGTTACCCGTCGCACCCGACTCGACGATCGTGATGATCGGGTTGTCGGGCGGGTAGTGCTCCCGCAGCGCCTTACCGACCTCTTCGGTGGCGTCCTGCCAGATCTTCACCAGTGCCTCGTTGCGCTCGTCGTGGTTGAGCGCGCCGCGCTGGTACTTCTTCTCGATCGTGTCGGCTTCGGCCTCGTAGCGCTCGAGGATCTCCTGCTTCTCCGGCGGCACAAGCACGTCCGCCATCGACACCGTGACACCCGAACGGGTGGCCCAGTAGAAGCCGGCGTCCTTGAGCTTGTCGACGGTCTGAGCGACCACGATCATCGGGTAGCGCTCGGCCAGATCGTTGACGATGCGAGCCTGCACCTTCTTGTGCATCTGCTCGTTGACGAAGGCATAGCCCAGCGGCAGCAGCTCGTTGAACATCACCCGGCCCAGCGTGGTCTCGGCCGTCCAGGCGTCGCCCGGCTTCCAGCCCTCGTCGCCGAACAGTTCGGCCTCGAGATCGGCGGGCGGACGCAGCTGCGTCAACCGCACCCGGATCTTGGCCCGCACCGAAAGCGCGCCGCGGTCCATCGCCATGATCGCCTCGGCCGGCGAGCTGTACACGCCGAACTCGGCCTTGTCCTTGGCGGCCGGCTGGTACTCGCCGGTGTCGCCCTCGATCATGGTGGTCAGGAAGTACAGACCCGTCACCATGTCCAGACGCGGCATGGCCAGCGGGCGGCCCGATGCCGGCGACAGGATGTTGTTCGACGACAGCATCAGGATGCGTGCCTCGGCCTGCGCCTCCGCGGACAGCGGAAGGTGCACGGCCATCTGGTCACCGTCGAAGTCGGCGTTGAATGCCTCACAGACCAGCGGGTGCAGCTGAATGGCCTTGCCCTCCACCAGCTGTGGCTCGAAGGCCTGGATACCGAGGCGGTGCAGCGTCGGTGCGCGGTTCAGCAGCACCGGGTGCTCGCCGATGACCTCTTCGAGCACGTCCCACACCTGCGGACGCTGACGCTCCACCATCCGCTTGGCGCTCTTGATGTTCTGCGCGTGGTTCAGGTCAACCAGACGCTTCATCACGAACGGCTTGAACAGCTCGAGCGCCATCAGCTTCGGCAGACCGCACTGGTGCAGCTTGAGCTGCGGGCCGACCACGATGACCGAACGGCCCGAGTAGTCGACGCGCTTGCCGAGCAGGTTCTGGCGGAACCGGCCCTGCTTGCCCTTGAGCAGATCGGAAAGCGACTTCAGCGGACGGTTACCCGGTCCGGTGACCGGGCGGCCGCGACGGCCGTTGTCGAACAGCGCGTCCACCGACTCCTGCAGCATCCGCTTCTCGTTGTTGACGATGATCTCGGGCGCACCGAGGTCGATCAGCCTCTTGAGGCGGTTGTTGCGGTTGATCACGCGGCGGTACAGGTCGTTGAGGTCACTCGTGGCGAACCGGCCACCGTCGAGCTGCACCATCGGGCGCAACTCCGGCGGGATCACCGGAACCGCGTCGAGCACCATGCCCATCGGCGAGTTGCTCGACTGCTGGAACGCCGCGACCACCTTCAGGCGCTTGAGGGCACGAAGCTTCTTCTGGCCCTTGCCGTTTCGGATGACGTCACGCAGGTTCTCAGCCTCGGCGTCGATGTCGAAGTTCTCGATGAGCTTCTTGATCGACTCCGCGCCCATCGCACCCTGGAAGTACTCGCCGTAGCGGTCGACCAGTTCGCGGTACAGGTTCTCATCGACGATGAGCTGCTTGGGCTCGAGCTTGGTGAAGGTGGTCCAGATCTCCTCGAGCCGGTCCAGCTCACGCTGGGCGCGGTCGCGGAGCTGACGCATCTCGCGCTCGCCGCCGTCGCGCACCTTGCGGCGCACGTCGGACTTGGCACCTTCCTCTTCGAGCTCCTTGAGGTCGGCCTCGAGCTTCTGGGCGCGGGCTTCCAGATCGGCGTCGCGCTGATCCTCGACGGCCTTGCGCTCGACGGCCATCTCGGCCTCGAGCGTCGACAGCTCGTTGTGCCGCATCTCCGCATCGACCGCGGTGATGACGTAGGCCGCGAAGTAGATGATCTTCTCGAGATCCTTCGGCGCCAGGTCGAGCAGGTAGCCAAGGCGCGACGGAACGCCCTTGAAGTACCAGATGTGCGTGACGGGCGCGGCGAGCTCGATGTGGCCCATCCGCTCGCGACGCACCTTGGCGCGGGTCACCTCGACGCCGCAGCGCTCACAGATGATGCCCTTGAAGCGCACGCGCTTGTACTTGCCGCAGTAGCACTCCCAGTCGCGAGTCGGTCCGAAGATCTTCTCGCAGAACAGGCCGTCCTTCTCGGGCTTGAGCGTGCGGTAGTTGATGGTCTCCGGCTTCTTGACCTCGCCGTAGGACCAGTTACGGATGTCGTCCGCGGTGGCCAGACCGATGCGGAGTTCATCGAAGAAGTTGACGTCTAGCACGTAACTCCCTTTCCCCTTTCGGGATTTGTAGCCAATTACTTAGGCGAGATCTTCGACAGAGGCAGATTCGTTGCGCGACAGGTTGATTCCGAGGTTGGCAGCAGCGCGCTCCAGGTCCTCGTCGTCTCCGTCACGCATCTCGATCGCGGCTCCGTCAGAAGACAACACCTCGACGTTGAGGCACAGCGACTGCAGCTCCTTCAGCAGCACCTTGAACGACTCCGGAATGCCCGGCTCGGGGATGTTCTCGCCCTTGACGATCGCCTCGTACACCTTGACGCGACCGACCGTGTCGTCGGACTTGATGGTCAACAGCTCCTGCAGCGTGTACGCCGCGCCGTAGGCCTGCATGGCCCAGCACTCCATCTCACCGAACCGCTGGCCACCGAACTGCGCCTTACCGCCCAGCGGCTGCTGGGTGATCATCGAGTACGGGCCAGTGGAGCGGGCGTGGATCTTGTCGTCCACGAGGTGGTGCAGCTTGAGGATGTACATGTAGCCGACGGTCACCGGGTACGGGAAAGGCTCTCCCGAGCGGCCGTCGAACAGCATCGCCTTGCCGTCGTCGTTGACCAGCGTCTCGCCGTCGCGGTTGGGAAGCGTCGAGGACAACAGACCCTGTAGCTCCTCTTCGCGCGCACCGTCGAACACCGGCGTCGAGACGATGGTGTTCGGCTCCGCCTCAAGTAGCTCCTGTGGCAATCCGCTCGCCCAGTCCGGCGAACCGTTGATCTTCCAGCCCGCCTTGGCCACCCAGCCGAGGTGAGTCTCGAGGATCTGGCCGATGTTCATCCGTCGCGGCACACCGTGCGTGTTCAGGATGATGTCGACCGGGGTGCCGTCAGGCAGGAAGGGCATGTCCTCGACCGGCAGGATCTTGCCGATGACGCCCTTGTTGCCGTGGCGTCCGGCCAGCTTGTCGCCGTCGGAGATCTTGCGCTTCTGCGCGACGTAGACCCGGACCAACTCGTTGACACCGGCAGGCAGCTCGTCGTCGTCCTCGCGAGAGAACACGCGGATGCCGATGACCTTGCCGGACTCACCGTGCGGCACCTTCAGCGACGTGTCGCGCACCTCGCGCGCCTTCTCACCGAAGATCGCTCGCAGCAGCCGCTCCTCGGGAGTCAGCTCGGTTTCACCCTTCGGGGTGACCTTGCCGACCAGGATGTCGCCGTCGCGGACCTCGGCGCCGATGCGGACGATGCCGCGCTCGTCGAGGTCGGCCAGCACCTCATCGGAGACGTTCGGGATGTCCCGGGTGATCTCCTCGGCGCCCAGCTTGGTGTCGCGGGCGTCGATCTCGTGCTCCTCGATGTGAATCGAGGTGAGCACGTCCTCTTCGACCAGGCGGTTGGAGAGGATGATCGCGTCTTCGTAGTTGTGGCCTTCCCACGGCATGATCGCCACGAGCAGGTTCTTGCCCAGGGCCATCTCACCGTTCTGGGTGCACGGTCCGTCGGCGATCACCTGTCCGGCCTCCACGCGGTCACCGGCGTCGACGATCGGACGCTGGTTGGCGCAGGTGCCGTGGTTGGACCGGGCGAACTTACGCATCCGGTAGGTGTGCCGGGTGCCGTCGTCGGCCATCACGGTGATGTAGTCGGCCGAGACCTCCTCGACCACGCCTGCCTTGTCAGACACGACGACGTCGCCGGCGTCGATCGCGGCGCGCAGCTCCATACCGGTGCCGACCAGCGGGGCCTCGCTGCGCACCAGCGGAACCGCCTGGCGCTGCATGTTGGCACCCATCAGGGCACGGTTGGCGTCGTCGTGCTCGAGGAACGGGATCATCGCCGTCGCGACCGACACCATCTGGCGCGGTGAGACGTCCATGTAGTCGACCTCGGTCGAGGAGACGTACTCGACCTCGCCGCCCTTCCTGCGGACCAGGACGCGCTCTTCGACGAAGCGGCCCTTGTCGTCGATCGGCGAGTTGGCCTGCGCCACGACGTGGCGGTCCTCCTCGTCGGCGGTCAGGTAGTGGATCTCGTCGCTGACCACACCGTCGACGACCTTGCGGTACGGGGTCTCGATGAAGCCGAACGGGTTGACCCGCGCGTACACCGACAGCGAACCGATCAGACCGATGTTCGGCCCTTCCGGCGTCTCGATCGGGCACATGCGGCCGTAGTGCGACGAGTGCACGTCGCGGACCTCGAGGCCGGCGCGCTCACGGGACAGACCACCCGGGCCCAGCGCCGACAGGCGGCGCTTGTGGGTCAGACCCGACAGCGGGTTGTTCTGGTCCATGAACTGCGACAGCTGCGACGTGCCGAAGAACTCCTTGATCGCCGCCACGACGGGACGGATGTTGATCAGGGTCTGCGGCGTGATCGCCTCGACGTCCTGGGTGGTCATGCGCTCGCGAACGACGCGCTCCATGCGGGACAGGCCGACCCGGATCTGGTTCTGGATCAACTCGCCCACGGTGCGCAGACGACGGTTACCGAAGTGATCGATGTCGTCGACCTCGACCGGAACCTCGACTCCACCAGGGACGGTCATGCTGGCCTGACCCTCGTGCAGCCGCACCAGGTACTCGATCGTGGCGACGACGTCCTCTTCGGTCAGCGTGGTCGACGTCGACTCGGCCGGCTTTGCGGTGATGCCGAGCTTCTTATTGACCTTGTAGCGACCCACGCGGGCCAGGTCGTAGCGCTTCTCCTTGAAGAACAGGTTCTCCAGCAGGGTCTGCGCGGACTCCTTGGTCGGCGGTTCGCCCGGACGCAGCTTGCGGTAGATGTCCAGCAGCGCCTCGTCGGTGCCTGCGGTGTTGTCCTTCTCCAGCGTGCTCATCATGATCTCGCTGAAGCCGAACCGCTCGACGATCTGCTCGTTGGTCCAGCCGAGCGCCTTCAGCAGCACGGTGACCGGCTGACGGCGCTTGCGGTCGATGCGCACTCCGACGGTGTCGCGCTTGTCGACGTCGAACTCCAGCCACGCGCCGCGGCCAGGGATCACCTTGACGGAATGCAGCGTCTTCTCGGTCGACTTGTCGATGGACTCGTCGAAGTACACGCCGGGCGAGCGGACCAGCTGGGACACCACGACACGCTCGGTGCCGTTGATGATGAAGGTGCCCTTCTCGGTCATCATCGGGAAATCACCCATGAAGACCGTCTGGCTCTTGATCTCACCGGTGTTGTTGTTGATGAACTCCGCGGTGACGAACAGCGGAGCCGCGTAGGTCATGTCCTTGTCTTTGCACTCGTCGACAGGAGCCTTGACCTCGTCGAAGCGCGGATCGCTGAACGACAGCGACATCGAGCCGGAGAAATCCTCGATGGGCGAGAGCTCGGCGAGAACCTCCTCGAGGCCACCGACGGGGGTCACGTCACCGCGGGCCTTGGCGTTCTCGCGCCAGCGCTCGGAGCCGATCAGCCATTCGAACGAGTCGGTCTGCACGTCAAGCAGCCCCGGAACCTCGAGCGGTTCACGGAGCTTGGCAAAAGAAATTCGGTTTGGTGCTCCTGGAACGGAGTTGTTAGTGGTAGCTACTGCGGACTTTTGGCGGGACCCTGCCAAGATGCATCCTTCCAGCACCTCATGCGACGATTCGGATGCCGGCTCGCACCGGACCTGTTGTCGCTATATCTGCGTCGGTTCGGCTGGCTTTCTCAAGTCCAGACCTCCCGAACGCACGGCACGCGACTAGATCACTGAGCGCGAAATCAAGGCTCAGGCTAGGACCACAGTGTCAGGTGCGGGTGTGAGGTGGGCAGGATGCAGCCAGCGCAACGTCCAACCATAGCGCAGGACGGCGTATTCCTCAACCTCCGCATGCAGAGATAACCGGGCGCTGGCTGGCGTCCTTAACCCGTGCAAACATGCTGCCCAACAGATTGGCCTCTTGCGGCCGTCTCGTCAAGAGATAGCGCCGTGTTTGGTGTGGAGTTTTCCGTTTAAACCTGTGGCCGATGCCGACGGATCCCGCTTCAAGATCAGTTCAGGCCGCCGAGGTTTCCTTGTTCGCGACCGTGGCGTCGGCTGTGCCCGACGATCCGAAGTTGAACAACGACTGAGAGCCAGTGACGAACAACCACCGCAGCAGCTGATCCAGCGGCGAGAGTGAGGCCTCCGATGCCGGAAGCGCGATCGCGGTGGCCGCGCCGGCGGCTGTCGGGATCGCGATCGAATCACCGGGCTCGGCGTAAATGCCCGTATGCGTGCCCGCGAACATGTCGTTGATCCAGCCGGCGGCCAGGATCTTGACCGCCTCGATGTTCTGCGGCTGCGAGAAGCCGGCAACCAGGTAGGCGGCAAACTGCAACAACGGGTTGCCGCCCTGCATCGCGTCGATGTGCGACCCGCCGACGAGCTCTACGCCGTTGAACTGGCCCGGTCGCGCTTTCACCAGCGCATCGCTGGTGGCGCCGAACATGTTCCACGCGTACGGAGGCGACGCGATCTGATACACGGGCAGGTCGTCTGGGACATTGTCGATAAGTGCCGACGCGTCGCCCATCGCCACACCGTCGAGCAGCACAAGGCCTGCCAGGTCATCGATCGTCCCGTTCTCGACCATGTAACCCGCGACGGCCAGTGCCAGGCCGCCGCCTGCGCTATGGCCCGCGATGACGACCCGCTGCGGCAGCGTGGTGCCTTCATAACCGGCCGCGATGGCGCTGGCGGTCAATGCGTCGCGCTTGCCAACGAACAAGTCGGCGACGGCACTCTGCAGCGGGGCACCGCCGATCCAAAAGCCGTCAGCCGCAAAGAAGTTCGACGTCACCGTGGGTGCGACGACAATGCTGTGGGTCTGCTCGGCAAGGGTTGCTGCGGTGTAGCTGTAGAAGCGGCCGCTGGCGAGGAAGCCGTGCTGGAGGTAGATGAGCCGGTCGGGATCCGGATCGGTCGGGAAGTACCAATCCGCCGGCACCTCGTATGCGCCGAGTTGCAACGTGGAACTGCGCACGGTCACGGTGCTGCCCGGCGGCAACACCGGCGGTCCTTCGAAAAGGCGGGTGGCCACGTTGAAGACGGTGAAGATCAGCGTGCCGATCACGTTGATGAGCGACGGCTGCGGCGGCGCTGCGGCCTCAGCGGTGACCGCTGCGTCGGCCATCTTCGGCGCCGCAAATGCCACGGCAGAAGGTACTGCCGTAGCCGCAGACTTCGGCTTGGGATTGTCGGCGACCACCTTCAATGGTTCCGCAGTTTCGACGACCTGATGGTCGTCGGCAGCCTCGGTCGGTCTTGGATCGGCCGCGGGTTTGGTTGTTGCCTCAACGGGCTCGGTGACGCGATCCTCGGACTGCTGAAAGTCACTGGTCAGATGGCTTTTTGGCGTGGGTGTCGGCGGATCGTTCGACTTCGGCTTGGAGTTAGAACCGCTGGACGAGTCGCCAGCTGGTTCGTCGAGATCTTTGCCATCGGGCTTGGCCGTCGATTCGTCGGCCGGTTTCGACTCAGTCGGCTTGGGGTTCGCCGGTTTCGTCGACTCGTCCTTCTCCGAATCCGCCTTGGTTTCAGCGGGTTTCGATGATTCCGACGATGCCGACGATGCCGAAGAAGAAGCGCCGCCGGTATCGGACGAACCCGTTTCGGCGAATGCGATGGCCGTCCCCGAGATCATTGCCGCCGCCATGCCGGCGGCTACCACACCTGCGCCCAACCACACCGAGAACCGGTCGACCATGCCGTCTCCTGTCCGAAACCGCGGTCACGGTACCGCGAGTCCCGGATAGGACGACGGCGTTTACAGAAATTGACGCCGCTGTCAGGAAGTGACGCGTTCGACCCGGACAGGCACACCGGTCAGCCGCGCCATCCCGGCCAGCTTCTCGAGATCGTCGGCAGAAGAGGACATCAGGCGGTTGACGTTCGCACCGCCGGCGCCGTTGGCAACCCGCCAGCCGCCGGTGCCCTTGTGGCCCCAACCGTGCGGGACGGCGACGACACCTTCGACGATGTCCTTGGTGACGACGACGGGTAGCTCGATCTGGCCATGCGGCGACACGATCAGCACCGTCTCACCGTCGACGACGTTCGCCGCGGCCGCGTCGTCGACATGCATGCGGGCGTGCTGGGTGCGATCGCCGCGCATCAGCAGAGGCGAATTGTGCATCCACGAGTTCTCCGAGCGGGTCTCGCGCATGCCGATCAGCCGCATCGGATAACCGTCGGGCACGCTGCGGCGTGACAGCGCCTCGACTTCGGCGGCGATCTCGTCGTGGCGCAGCCGCATCCGCCCGCCGCGGTAGACGACAGTCTTGGCGAGCACGCCGTCGCGCAGATGCTTGTCCAGCACCTTGCCGTGTGGGTGGTCGCGCGTCAGCCGAGCGAATGTCAGACCGCCGCGTCGCAGGCCGAACCGGTCGCCGCCGTCGCCGAGCCGGATCACCGCGTCGACGAGTAGCCGAGGGCTCAGCCGAATACCAAAGAGCGCCAACCCTTTTCGCGCCAGACCGATCGCTGTCAATCCCGGCGTGCGTCGCCACAGGCGGCGGGTGATCTCGTCGATGACCTCCCACTCGGCGCGTGCCTGACCGACGGGCGGTATGACGGCCTCGGTGGCTTGGCGGAACGGGGTTGGCTGCAACGTCTGGAACGGCAAGGGAAAGTCGTCGCGCTCATACATCGTCGCGGCAGGCAGCACGTAGTCGCAGTGCGCCAACGTCTCATTGACGTAGAGGTCGATGCCGACCATCAGCTCCAGCCCGCGAAGGGCCGCCTCGAGTTCGTCGCCGTTGGGTACGGACAGCACCGGGTTGCCCGCACTGACCAACAGCGCCCGCACCTGGCCGGCCCCAGGCGTGGTGATCTCCTTGGCCATCACCCCCGCGGGCTCGGACATCAGCACCGAGGGGAAGCCGCCGATGCGCGACCGTCTGCGGCTGTAGACCATGCGCAGCAGCGACCCAAGGACCTTCATCGCCCACCGCTCGCCGGGGAAGCCGAACCGGCCGAACATGCTGCCGCCGGGCGCGTCGAGGTTGCCCGCCGCGAGGTTTACGGCGTCGAGCAAATATGTTGTGAGCGTGCCGTTTTCGCCGGTGCTGGTGCCGACGCGCCCGTACACTGCCGCGCGCGGTGTGCGCGCCAGGTCGCGGGCCAGCGCCCGCACGGTGTCCGGGTCGATGCCCGTGCGCGGCTGCGTGGCCTCGGGGCTGAATGGCCGGGCCAGCTGTTCGAGCCACACACCGCCGGTGGCCTGACGGGCAAGGCGAGCACGGTCGACGAGGTTCTCGGCGAACAAGACGTGCAGCAGTGAGAGCAGCAGAAACGCGTCGCCGTCGGGAACGATGCCCAACCATTCGAACTGCGCTGCGGTCTCTGTCTTGCGTGGATCGATCACCAGCACGCGGCCGCCGCGCTTGACGATGTCGTGCATGCGGTCCTTGATCCGCGGCGCGGTGAGCACGCTGCCGTGCGAGACGATCGGGTTCGCGCCGATGACGACGAGGAACTCGGTGCGCAGAACGTCGGGTATCGGCAGCGCCAGTGGCGTTCCGTACAGCAGCTGGCTGGCCACGAAGCGGTTGTTCACGTCCTGCGACCCCGCGGTGAATACGTGCAACCGCGGGCCGAAGCCGGCCATGAACATGGTCAGGCTCAGAGTGTGCGAGTAGCTGAACGCGCCGGGGTTGCCGTAATACCAGCCGATGGCACCGGATCCGTGCCGGCGATGGATATCGGCCAGCCGGTCGGCTATGCCGGTCATCGCCTCGTCCCAGCTGACCGGTTCGAAACCCTGCCCGGTTCGGCGCAACGGGGTCGTGACGCGGTCGGGGTCGTTGACGACCTCGGTGAACGCGATGCCCTTCTGGCAGGCGAACCCAGCCGAAAGCGGATGGTCCTTATCGGGACGCAGCGAAACCAGCCGACCGTCGTCGACGGTCGCGATCATGCCGCATAGCGGCTCACAGATCCGGCAGAACGTCGTTCTTTGTTGACGAGCCTTTGGCTCGGCGGGCATGCCTGCGGCTAGCGCTCTTCGGAGACCGGGATTCGGCCTGTCGGCGCGTCGTCGTCGGCGGCGGAACGGTGCCGGGCGGTCGCGGCATCGTCTGGCAGCGTCGCCGCGGCGTACTTGTGCGTGCCCTCCAGATCGTCGCGAATGGCTTCCTGCGCAGCCGGCGGCAGCGTGTGAAGGATCTCGCGCACACGGGCCTGCCTGCGATGAACGCCCTGACGCTCCGGCATACCCGGGGTCGCGGTGATCTGCGGTGGCACGCCCACGATCTCTTCGACACCACCGTCGTGGTGACCGGCATCGACCATGGCCTGCTCTTCGGCCATCGTCGACTCGTCCTTCTCCTCGGACATACCGATCGGGCCGACGCGGCGGCCGTTGAGGAACTGGCGCACAACCGGCTCGTCGCTGGTCAGCAGCACCTCGCGCGGACCGAACATCACCAGATGCTTGCGGAACAGCATGCCGATGTTGTCCGGCACGGTGCGAGCGATGTTGATGTTGTGCGTGACGATGAGGATCGTGCAGTCGATTTGCGCGTTGATGTCGATCAGCAACTGGCTCAGGTAGGCGGTACGAACCGGATCCAGACCCGAGTCGGGCTCGTCGCAGAGGATGATCTGCGGGTCGAGCACCAGCGAGCGGGCCAGGCCGGCACGTTTGCGCATACCGCCGGAGATCTCGCCGGGAAACTTGGTCTCGTCACCGGCCAGGCCGACGAGTTCAAGCTTCTCCATGACGATGTTGCGGATCTCGCTTTCCTTCTTCTTGGTGTGCTCACGCAAGGGGAAAGCGGTGTTGTCGTACAGGCTCATCGAGCCGAACAGGGCGCCGTCCTGGAACATCACGCCGAACAGCGTGCGGATCTCGTAGAGCTCCTTGGCCGTGCATTCGATGATGTTCGTGCCGTCGACGATGATTTTGCCGCGCTCGGGGCGCAGCAGCCCGATCAGGGACTTCAGGAACACCGACTTGCCGGTGCCCGACGGGCCCAGCAGCACGCTGACCTCCCCCTCCGGGATGTCCATCGTGACGTCTTCCCAAATTCGCTGGGGCCCGAAGGACTTGGTCAGTCCCTCAACTTGGATTCCGATGCCCACGCGCGATCCTTCCGCCAATGCCTGGTCCCCGCCACAGGCCTCCCGCCTGTGGCTTGAGTCACTGTAGCTTACGCCCTACGAGCGCAACACTCGTCTGCAGCCAGATTGTGATGACCCGCAGACACGACTGTGGGGCGGATCTGTTTGCTGGATCCGCCCCACGTCGTTTGTTTGTCGGCTGCGCCGACGGCGCCGAACCTACTTGACGGTGACCGACGCGCCTGCGGCCTCGAGCTTCGCCTTGGCCTCCTCGGCAGCCTCCTTGGCGACCTTCTCGAGCAGCGGCTTGGGTGCGCTGTCGACCAGATCCTTGGCCTCCTTGAGGCCCAGGCCGGAGACGATCTCGCGGACGACCTTGATGACGCCGATCTTCTTGTCGCCGGCACCCTCGAGGATGACGTCGAACTCCGACTGCTCCTCGGCGGCCTCGGCGGGCGCGCCCGCGGCGGCACCGGGAGCGGCCGCGACGGCGACCGGAGCGGCGGCGGTGACCTCGAAGGTCTCCTCGAACTTCTTGACGAACTCAGAGAGCTCGAGCAGCGTCAGTTCCTTGAACGCGTCGAGCAGGTCGTCGGTGGACAGCTTGGCCATGGTTGGTCCTTCCTGATTCTTTCTTCTGGGCTAGTGGTGATTTATTCGGAGGCTTCTACGCTGCCTCTTCGTTGGCTTTCTTCTCTTCCAATGCGGCGACGAGCCGGGCGACCTGCGACGCCGGAGCGTTGAACAGGGCGGCGGCCTTGGACAGGTTCGCCTTCATCGCGCCGGCCAGCTTGGCCAGCAGCACCTCGCGGGACTCAAGGTCGGCGATCTGCTCGACCTCGGCCACACTCAGCGGGCGGCCGTCCATGTAGCCGCCCTTGATGACCAACGCCTTGTTGTCCTTGGCGAAGGTCTTGATCGCCTTGGCGGCGTCGACCGCCTCCCCCTTGACGAACGCGATCGCGGTGGGGCCGACGAACAGCTCGTCGAGACCCTCGATGCCCGCCTCCGCCGCGGCACGCTTGACCAGCGTGTTCTTGGCGACCGTGTAGGTGGCGGAATCACCGAGCGAACGGCGCAAGTCCTTGAGGTTGGCCACCGTCAGTCCGCGGTACTCGGTGACGAGCGTCGCCGTCGCCTGAGTGAACTGCTCGGCGATGTCGGCAACCGCGGTGGCCTTGTCAGCCTTGGCCATGCATGCCTCCTCGTGGTTTGTATCGGGTGCACCACCGTCAACCAGGTAAGAGGGGCGGAAAACGACGAACGCCCCGACGCAGACAGGTCGGGGCGCGTAACTACTAGCCTCGTCCTCCTGCGTGGGCCGCCGGGTAATCCCGGACCTTCAACCGATTTCTCGGTGACCGACGGTCTTCGGTGGAACCGGACAAGAATAGCTTGCCACCCGCCGATCAGCCAAAACGCAAGCCGCGCGGCTTCCCGCACCCCTCCGCGAGCGCGTCAGAGAGTGTCGCGCAGCAGAGCCGCAGCGCCAATCAGACCGGCCTCGCTACCGAGTTCGGCCGGCAGCACGCGCAGGTCGCGCAGGAAGTCCAGCCGCGCGTAGGTCTGAAGCCCATGACTCAGCGGGTCGAACAGCAGCTTGCCGGCTTTGGCTACCCCGCCGCCGATGACGACCAGATCCAGATCGCACACCGCGGCCACGGACGCGACCATTGCGGCTACTGCTGTCCCGCCACGGTAGAACGCCCGCAGCGCCACCGGGTGTCCCGAGTAGGCAGCGTCGGCCAGTTCCTTGGCGTCCGCCTCGGCCGGGGCATCCCATCCGTTGTCGCGCGCCCATTGAGCCATTCGGGGCCCAGCGGCGACCGTCTCGACGCAGCCGCGGCCACCGCACGAGCAGAGGCCGCCGTCCGTGTCGACGATCACGTGGCCGACATGGCCGGCGTTGCCGGTGCGCCCGTCGTAGGGTGCGCCGTCGAGCACAAGGCCACCGCCGACGCCGGTTGACACCACGATGCCGAGCAGGAACTGTGCGTCGCGGGCCGCGCCACGCCACCGCTCACCCATCGCCATGCATAACCCGTCACCGCCCAGCCGCACAGGCGCACCGGTAGCCGTTGATACTCGATCGACAATCGGAAAGTGTTGCCACTCAACAATATTGATGGGGCTCACGGTGCCGGTGTGCAGATCGATCGGGCCGGCGGATGCGATGCCCACGCCATGGACATGTCCACCGGCCGCGGCCAATGCTTCGGTGATCAGCGTGTCGACCACCGCCCACACCGCCTCGGCATCGCCGTTGGGGGTCGGCAGTTTGGCGTGATGAGCCAAGGAGCCTTCGGCGTCGACGAGACCGGCGGCAATCTTGGTGCCACCGATGTCGAGCGCCAGCGTGAGGTCGTCCATCAGTGCCTGTGCGTGTTGTCGGGTTGACGCGGATCTCCAGGATGCTCATATCCCGGGGATAGCTGAACTAGTGCAGCACACCGGGCGTCGAGCCACACGCGAAATGCGCGACGCTGGGCCGCGCCTCGCAAGTGGCCTCCGATCTGCGCACGGCTACCGAAGCGCCGCGGATTGCGCGCGACGTAGTCGTCCACGTCGGCATCGGTTACGTCGACGGACGCGGTCACACTCGCATAAACGGCCCTGGCCAACGGCATAGCCAATACCGATGCGGCGACGCTGCCGATCTCCAGGCGCGCAACGGTGTCAGGGAGCAACTCGACTTCGGTCGGTGCACCCTCGGCGGTGAGGGGCAGGCGGGTCGCTTCCGCCGCGACAACCCGCTCGGTCACCAGCAGCTGAGTCAGCCAGCGGCGCAGCTGTCGGCCCTCGCTCGTACCGTGACGGGGCAACGACGACGCGAGTCTCGTTGCGCGCAACCGTTCCTCGCGGGCATCGATTTCTTCGACCAACACCGGCACGCCGTCCACGATCGCCGCGATGCTCATCGGACCGCGACCTTCACTGCCGGTGAATAGAGCAGCCGGCCAGCACACCCGACGCGGATCAACGCCCACCACTCGCCGGGCTCAACCCACACAGGCGGGGTGACGTCGAAACCCAGCTCCAGGGTTCCGCGGGCGGGCAGCTCTCGGCCAAGCACGCCCGGGCCCAACCATTCCCAAGTGCCCCACGGGCTGATCAGATGCGCCTCGACGGCAAGGTCCGCGCAGGCGTCGGTGCCGACGGTGACCGCGAGCCTGGCCGTTTCGCCTGCGGCGACGGTGACGTCCTCAGGCCCACTGAGCAGCCGCAGGATTTCGCTGCCGGACGGCGAACCGACCGACACAATGCAGACGTCCTCCACCGTCTGCCGCCATGCGGGCGGTATCGACGCGGCATCGCTGCCCGTAACGGCCAGTTCGGCACGAATGGGATACAGGCCTGCCTGCGTTCCCGGCGGCATTGTCACGGCCACGTCGGTTTCCAGGTATTCACCGGGCGGCAGCATGAACGGGAGGTCGGTCGGATCGGCGGTCCATTCGTGCGGACATAGCAGGCGTACATTGCCGTGCAGCACCGCATCGCTGCAGTCGCTGGCAACGGTAAGCCGCAGCGGCACTTCCGAATTCGGCTCTACGGCCATCTGCTGCGGGTGCAGGTGCGCCACGACCGGAAGCCCGCCGAGCGGTGCTGGTCCGCGGTTGTGCAGCCAGTACCGCGAGTACAACGGTTGCGCCACCTCTGCTTCTGGCGCCAGCACAGCGTGGTCGGCGCCGAGCACCTTGGGCATGTTGAGCCGAGTCAGCACAGTGGCGATCTCGTAGCCGTGCAGGCTCAGCCCGTCGGATACCAAGCCTTGGATCCGCGGTTGTTCCAGGAGGTCGACACGCGATGCCTCCGCCACTCGTCGCAGGCCCGACCGAACCACGACATCTGTTGCAGTACCGCATGTTTCGACCATTCGGATAGCGACGCCGTCATTAGGATCGACGGACTGCACACTACCTGCGGCCAGCGGATTGCCCGCGGCTTTCAACGTGGCGAGCTGCACCCTGCCCGCCGGCTCGATTTCAATCAGCGAACCCCACGCAGGCAAACCTCCTGCGGCCCTTGTGGTCTCAGCGACCGCCATCAGAGGGTGAGAGAACTCGGTGCTGCGCACCGGCACACTGGCCTCGCGCCAGTCGCCGTCGCCGGAGACCAGCGCGTAGTCAAAGGTATGCGTCCAGTGTTGCAGCTGGAAGTTCGAGCCATCGGGCGCGGTGCGGCGTGGCGGGTCGATCCAGGTGCCAGACGGCCATCCCGTGCACGACCGCATCAACGACAGGTGAAGTGTGCCGTCGGAATCGACTGCGAAGCCGGGCATTCCACGATTGAGAACCGCCACGGTGCGGTTTTCGAACGGCCCGAGCGGGGCGGCCGCTTCCTGCTCGACGACGACCTCGGCGTCGTCGAGATCCTCGACCACCGCGGCCACCGCGGCGTGGAGATCGGAGCCCGCGACGATCAACACCGGTAATGCGCGTACGCCCCGCAGATCCGCGCCCGGCACCCATTGCTCGGCCAGCGGCACGACGGACGGCACCCACACGCGAGCAGTGCCAGCGGTGTACAACTGGCGCTTGAGCTCTTCGGTGTACATCGGGTCCGCTTCGGCGAGAACGGCTGCGGTGAAAGAATTTTCGTCCGGCCCGCCAACGGTGATCCGCGCATCGGGCAGGTTGGAATCGACAGTGAGGTCGCCGTACCTCGGCTTGTCCGCGCTGCTGCATGTCGCCGTCACACCAGCCCGCACCAGCGCCACGACCAGTTCACGCGCCAGCGCAGCCGACTGCGACTCTGCCGGCGACACCACTTCGGCGACCGATACGGCTCGGGTCTGGTCCCCGACACGTACCCGCGCGGCCGCGGATGCGCCAAACCAGCCGTAGGCCGGGTTGTCGAGCGTCCACGGGTGGACTGCGGAGTCGACCGCGGATTCTGCGCCACCGCCGTGCATCAAGCCGAACCCGCGGCCGATCACCGCGTCGCCGACCTCACTGACAGGAAGCGCGCCCGGCACCGGGCACGGCCAGCGCACCCGCAACAGCCGGTCCTCGCCAGTGAACTCGTCGATCGTGGTCTGGCAGTCCACCCGGGCCACCCCGTGCCATAGCGTCAGGATCTGCTTGTAGCGCAACACATCATCGATGCGGCCGCGGACGATCACCCGCTCCCCCAGCGGCCCGCGGTATGCCTGCACCGACGCGGGTTGGGTTGACGAACAGACGACCGGGCCCTTGGGCAGCAGGTGCCAGGGCCCCTCTCCGGCCTGCGGATGTGCCGGATATTCGTCGTAGGCCGCCAGCTCGTTGCCGACCCTACCGTCAGCAATCAGCTCGCGACCCGCGACGGTCTCGATCAGCGAGCTGACCGCGCCGCCACGCTGCGGGTCGACGCGCAGACGGTAGTGCTCGTTGGCGATCTCGTTACCCGCCAACTCTTCCCAACCAGACACCGAGTCTGCGGGAACGAATCGGTAGGACTGCCAGCCAAGCGACGGCACGTCATGAGCCAGCCAGCTGATCGACCGCCCGTCGTGTTCCACATGTGTTGGCATCTCGGCGCCATCACAATCGAATACCCGTACCCCGGCGCCAATCGGTGTGTCCAGCCGCAACGTGACGACATCATTGCGTTTGTGCGCCAACGTATTCCACACCACGACCTGACCGTCGACGGCGCTGGACAGCAATGCCAGCGCGTTGTCGCGGGCCGTCCGCCCGAGTTCCCACGCGTCGCGCCAGCCGGTCAACAGGTCGAGGTACACCTGGTCGGATTCCGACCCGGTGATCGCGTCGTGGTGCGCGCCGTACGCCAATTGCACCCACGCCTTGACCAATGCGGCTTGGGGATAGGTGGCGCCTGCGAGCAGCCCGGCGAATACGGCAAACCGCTCGGCATCGAGTACCGCATCCTCGGCCGCCCGATTGGCCTGCTTGGTGTCGATGTAGGAGACGTCCTTACCGGTGTAGATCGGGTTCATGTCGCGGGTCTGCGGCGAGGCCTCGACGCCACGCTCGTCCAGTTCGGCCCGCACCGCGGCGAAGAACTCGCGCGGCAGCGCACATACGAACCGCGGCCACGTGTATCGCGAGTTCCAGTCGCGGTGAATCTGCGTGACCCACTTGTTCGGCGGCGTGTAGTCGGTGCCGACGGGCAGGAGCACGTTGCGCGTCAGCGCGACCTTCTTCAACGTCGCGAACAACTCGTAGGTGGCCTGTTCGGCCTCCGCCAACGTCGCCGACGAATCCATCCACCACCCGGCCGAATAGTGGGCGGGCATGTAGTGGGTCAGCAGTCCTCGGCCCGACGGCGCGATCCACTCGAACTCGCTCGAGAACTGCATGCGCTCGGGGTCGCCCTGATTCTGCATCGGGCCCCATTGGTGATGGGGGCCGCGCGCCCACGAACTCGACGTCAGACCTGCGTCGGCCGCCATGCCGGGGAACTGCGGGTCGTGTCCGAACACGTCGAGCTGCCACGCGGTGGCCGGGTCCGCGCCCAGCACGCCACGCTGAAATCCCATGCCGTGCACGAAGTTTCGTATTGTTGTTTCGGGACTGGTGAGGTTGGTGTTCGGCTCGTTGTACGCCCCGCCCATCACCTCGACACGGCCGCCCGCGATGAACCGCCGCAGATCGTCGCGGTCCTCGGGATGCGTGTCCCAGTACGGCTTGAGGTAATCCACTTCGGCGAGCACGAACTTGTACTCGGGCTCACGCCGCGCCATCTCCAGATGTGCCCGCACCAGGTCGAACCCGTGCGTCTGCCGACAGCGGCCCGGCGGGTCTTCGCTCCACACGCTGGTGTAGGCGCCCTGTGTGTTCCACCAGACAGGGTCGTAGTGGAAGTGGCTGATCATGTACAACGTCCAGCCGGGCTCGGCGACGGTGAACACGAAAGCCACGCCGTCCGCCCGAGCGGTCCGCTGCTGTCCCGGTGTAGGCCGATCCACGCGCACCGGAACCTCGATGCTGCCGTCCCCCTGCGCGGCGACGGCCTCTCCCTCCAGACCGTCGCCTTCGATCCGGATAACCGTCGACGCCGTGGCGCCGGCATAGCTCACCCGCACCAGCTGCAGCGGCGCATCCGGTGGCCCGACAAAGAACTCCGTCGACACCGCGGAGATGACGTGCACGCCAAAACACTACGGCGTCAGGCCCGGGAAACGTCGACAACCAACGCGCGATGGTCCGAGATCGGCAACCGCGGCGCTGCGCAGGTCTGCGCCCGCAGCGTGCGGTCGTCGGTCAGAATGTGGTCGAGCTGGTGGCACGGCTCGTCGGCGGGGAACGTCGCCGTTTCGCAGAGCGGCCGCAGCCGGGTCCAGCGGCTCGGCGTCGGCGGCGTCATGTTCAGGTCCCCCATGAGCACCCGCGGGCCGGGATACCCGCGAAGATCCCGAACGAAATGTCGCAACTGCACGCGGTTCCACCCCGGCACGAATGACAGATGGGTGTTCGCGACCGTGAGCGGCCCGAGCGGGGTCTCCAGGCAGGCCGCCATCGCCGCCCGCGGCTCCTCGTGCACGACCATCACCTTGCGCGGCCCGGGCAGATACATCGGAAAGCGCACCGGAATCCGCGGCAGCCGCAGCACCTGCCAGGCGTTGGCGGGAAACCTCGACAACAGGGCGATGCCGTAGGCGGCGGTGCCTGGTTGCTCGTCACCGGTCGCGGCCATCCACGTCGCACCGGGGGTGCCGGAGATGGCCGCAACGAACCGATGGCTGACCGCACCCATCGCTTCGGCGGCGACGGCCGTCAGGTCCGCCTTGCCCGACCGGTCCTGATCGAGGTCCACCTCCTGCAGCGCGAGGACGTCAGCGTCCAGCTCCTTGATTGAGTGGATGAGCCGGTCGAGGTGAACCGCCCCATCGTGAACACTGCGTCCGTGCAAGATGTTGAAGGTGGCCATCCGCATGGGTACTAGATACCCACGATGACCACTTTCCGACGCATACGGACGACGCGTGCCGCCGCGCAATGACGAACTGCGTGACGCGCTCAAGCGCGCGGCCTCCGCACTCAAGGCACACGGGCCTGATTTCGCGCTCGCGGGCAGTTACGCGCTGTGGGTGTACGGCGGCCCAGAACCAGTGCACGATGTGGATTTCGTCGTCGCCGAACCGGAAACCGAAGCCGCGGCGCTGACGTTGGAAAAGGCGGGGTTCCGCATCGAGCGAACGCCGGAAGACTGGCTGTTCAAAGCGTGTGTGGGCGAGGATTTCGTCATCGATGTGCTGCATCAACTCAACGGAAAACCATTGGACGAGGAAACGATCGCGGCCGCAGAGGAATTCGATGTCCTCGCTATCCGGATGCGGGTGCTCTCGCCGACGCATGTGGTGACCGAAAAGCTGACGTCGTTCAACGAGCATCACTGCGACTTCACGACATTGATGCCCGCGGTCCGTGCGGTTCGCGAGCAGGTCGACTGGGATCGGGTTCGGACGGACACGGCCGACAACGACTTCGCCGCGGCGTTCCTGTTCCTCACCGACCGCCTCGGCATCACCACGGCTTAGCCCACCGCGCGGCGCAGCCGTTCGGCGATGGTCGCGACGGCTGCGACCACTTCCGGGGGTTCGAGCACTTCGAAGTCGCAGTCTGGCAGCGCCAGGTAGAACACCATCCGCTCGGGATCGTCGGCGCCCGCGGTGACGATGCATGCGTCGGGGCCGTCCGGCTCGATACTGGCCGACGCTGGTGAAAAATGCTGAGCCACAACGTGTTCAGGTGCCGCATATCGCACCCTGGCGACGTAGCGGTAGGGCGACGCGCTGATCGACCGGCGGATGTAGGCAGCGGCATCTGGCGCCTGTCGCGGCGTGAACGTACTCCCCAGCGCCCTCACTTCGGCCATCCGGTCGAGCCGAAGGCTGCGCCAATCCTGACGGTCGCGGTCGTACGCGAGCAGGTACCAGCGACGGCCCGTGGTGACCAGTTGATACGGCTCCAGCCGCCGTTCCGTGCTGCTTCCCGCCCGGTCGACATATCCGGCGCTGACGTGTTCGTGGTCGCGGCAGGCGCGGGCCAGCGTCATGAGGACGTCCGGCTCGACCGGTGAATCCGATTGGTTGGACTGCAAAGTGACCGTCGCGTCGTGGACAGCGGACACCTGTGACCGCAGCCGCGCCGGCATCACCTGGTCGAGCTTGCTCAGGGCGCGCAACGCCGATTCACCCACGCCGGCCACGCTGCCGCCGGCCGCAAGTCGAAGGCATACCGCCATAGCCACGGCTTCGTCGGGGTCCAGCAGCAGCGGGGGCAGCGCGGCGCCTGCGCCGAGTTGATAGCCGCCGCCGTGGCCCTTGCTGGCGTGCACCGGGTAACCGAGGTCGCGCAGCCGTTCCACGTCGCGCCGCACGCTGCGTGTCGTCACCCGGAGCCGGTCGGCCAGCTCCTCGCCCGTCCAAACTCGCCGCGACTGCAGCAACCCGAGGAGCTGCAGCACCCGGCTGGTCGTTTCCGCCATGCCACCACCCTGCCGCAGTTATAGGACCGAAACTGTCCTATAGGACTGTCAGGGTAGTGGCATGACCACCGAGACCAGAGATGTCACGACACAATTGGCCGATCAACTCGATTTCCACTGGACGAGGCAGCTGCGTCCCCGGCTCGACGGGCTCACCGACGACGAGTACTTCTGGGAACCCGTGCCGGGCTGTTGGACCGTCCATCGCGGCGGAACGGTGGACTTCGAATTTCCGCCGCCCGAGCCTGCTCCGTTCACGACGATCGCGTGGCGGCTGGCGCATGTCATTGTCGGCGTGTTCGCGATGCGCAATCACTCTCATTTCGGCGGGCCGCCGGCCGATTACCAGTCGTGGAATTACGCTACCGACGCGACAACTGCGCTAGCGCAGCTCGACGAGGTGTACGCCGCCTGGATCGCGGGTGTCCGCGGTCTTGACTCCGAGGCGCTGGCGCGACCAATCGGGCCGAAGGAAGGACAGTGGGCGGACTATGCGATGTCAGAGTTGATCCTGCACATCAATCGGGAGGCCATCCACCACGGCGCCGAAATCGCTTGTATCAGAGATCTTTACGCCCACACCACCAACAAGAAAGGCAACTGACGATGCCCGGATTGCCCCCGCCCGCGGACGGCGAACGCCAGACCCTACTGGAGTTCCTGCGGTTCAACCAAAACGCGTTCTTCGCGGTGGCCTACGGCCTGACGGACGAACAGGCTCGCGCCAAGCCGTCAGTCAGCGCCCTGTCGATCGGCGGTCTGGTCAAGCACGCGACCGGTGTGCAGCGCGCGTGGATGGAGCGGGTCAAGGCGGCACCGGACTTTCCGCCTCGCGACGAGCGACCGTTCGAAGAGCAGATGGCCAGTTACGAGGACGAATACGTGATGCGTGATGACGAAAACCTCGGCCAGCTGCTCGACGGACTGAAAAGACAGAACGAGGACGCGCTGCGGCTGTTCGAGCAGGCGGATTGGGACACTCCGGTTCCGGTGCCACACGACGTGCCCTGGTTCCCGCAAGACGTCGAGAATTGGACGGTGCGCTGGGTAGCGCTGCATCTCATCGAGGAGCTGACCCGTCACGCCGGGCATTGCGACATCATTCGCGAATCCCTCGACGGCGCAACGATGTACGAGCTGATGGCGGCCAACGAGGAATGGCCTGAAAACGACTTCATCAAACGCTGGAAGCCGGCAGGGGTCTAGGAATCACACTTCGGTCGTGGCAGGTCGCCAAAAAGCTTGTTCTGTACCGGATTACCGAGGAAACGAAATGGGTCACCGGCGGACGATGGGGGCGGCTGAAAGCCCTGTGGCCAAACGGTGTTGTTGTCGTAGAAGATGCCCGCGAGAGGGCTGTCTTTACTGGTCACGTCGGTCGGCAGCGTCGCCCCACTCAAGTCGCTCCCGTTGAGAACCGCGCCTCGAAGCGTAGTGAACGTGAGGTCCACCCCGGTCAGGTTCGCATTGACCAAATAGGCAGAGTGCAGGTTCGTGCCAGCCAGAACAGCATGGCAAAGATTCACACCTTGCAGATACGACATCGCAGCGGGAGTAGCAAATCTGGACGACAGGTCAGTTCCCGTAAGGTTCGCCCTGCTGAGGTCGGCCTGGGCGAAGTTAGCACCGTTGAGCTGGAGACCCGCGAGATTCATGCCGCTGAGGTCGAACTGCCTGAAGGGGCGAGGCTGGTACGCCGCCGCAGACTTGTCTCGGACGAATCGCAGGTTCTCAATCCGCTCGGCCTGGCCCTGTTGACTTTGAGGTGGATTTTGCGGCGTTTCCCGATCCCGCGAATGCCGTGCATTCAGAAAGGAGATCTGCCCGAATAGCACGAGGAGGGCAACCATCACTGCGATGAAGATGTCCCGCACCCACCAGACGGGCTGATCTTTGCGGATGAATCGACGGATAGGCGGCGCTACGAGATACAGGATTGCGGTGACCGCGACGATGCAGACCACCACTATGAGTACAACGACGAGAACTCCCAGCCATCCTGGCCGCACAGAAACCACGTGTCCTCCCCCAGACTGAAGCAGCGCCCCACGGATTGTGACATAGAGCACGCCTCGTTCCCGCGATTCAATGCCAGGGCGCCCCTGTCACTTTCCTGTGAGTCCCGATTCCAGGTGCGTGGTTGGCCCCCAATAGGCGTGATCGGCCAGCCGTTCTTGGCAGCGAAGGCCTTCAGCTCCTCCGGTCCGGCGTCGCTCAGATGTGACCCCGTCCACATGATTTTTACTCGTCAACCCGCAATTTGAGACACTGCAACCATGAGTACGACTAAACACCGCGAGGTGGCCAAGCTGGACCGGGTGCCGTTACCGGTCGAGGCCGCCCGCATAGGCGCGACGGGTTGGCAGGTCACCCGCACCGGCGCACGGGTCGTCTCCACGCTCGCCGGTAAGGGTTCGTTGCAGCAGAAGATCATGAGGCAGATCCCGAAGGCCTTCTCCGATCTCGGGCCCACATACGTCAAGTTCGGCCAGATCATCGCGTCCAGCCCGGGCGCATTCGGCGAACAGATGAGCCGCGAATTCCGCAGCCTCCTCGACGCGGTTCCGCCCGCCGACCCCGACGAAGTCCACAAGCTGTTCAAGAAGGAACTCGGCGACGAGCCCTCGAAGTTGTTCAAGAGCTTCGAGGACGAGCCGTTCGCGTCGGCCTCGATCGCGCAGGTGCACTTCGCCACCCTGCACACCGGCGAGGAGGTCGTCGTCAAGATCCAGCGGCCGGGCATTCGCCGACGCGTGGCCGCCGATCTGCAGATCCTGAAGCGGGGCGCACAGCTCGTCGAGCTGGCGAAGCTCGGCAGGCGATTGTCCGCCCAGGACGTCGTGGCAGATTTCGCCGACAACCTCGCTGAGGAGCTCGATTTCCGTCTCGAGGCCCAGTCGATGGACGCGTGGGTCTCGCACATGCACGCTTCACCGCTCGGCCAAAACATCCGGGTGCCGCAGGTGTATTGGGACCTTACGAGCGAGAAAGTGCTAACCATGGAGCGGGTGCAGGGCATCCGCATCGATGACGCCGCCGCGATCCGCAAGGCCGGCTTCGATGGCACCGAACTCGTAAAAGCGTTGCTGTTCAGCGTGTTCGAGGGCGGCCTCCGGCACGGCCTGTTCCATGGCGACCTGCACGCCGGCAACCTCTACGTCGACCCCGACGGCAAGATCGTCTTCTTCGACTTCGGCATCATGGGCCGCATCGACCCGCGAACGCGTTGGCTTCTAAGGGAACTCGTATATGCGCTACTGGTAAAGAAGGACCACGCCACGGCGGGCAAGATCGTCGTGATGATGGGCGCCGTCGGCACCGTCAAGCCCGAAGCGCAGGCCGCGAAGGACCTTGAGAAATTCGCCGCACCGCTGACCATGAAGTCGCTCGGTGACATGAGCTACGCCGAGATCGGTAGGCAGCTCTCGACGTTGGCCGATGCGTACGACGTCAAGCTGCCGCGCGAGCTGGTGCTGATCGGCAAGCAGTTCCTCTACGTCGAGCGCTACATGAAGCTGCTGGCGCCGAAGTGGCAGATGATGTCCGACCCGCAGCTGACCGGATACTTCGCCAACTTCATGGTCGAGGTCAGCCGTGAGCACTCCGAGGAGATCGAAGCCTAGATGCAGGTCCGTACCGGCGCCGCGAAATCCGGCGACATTGACATTTATTACGAGGACATGGGCGACCCGAACGACCCGGCCGTCCTGCTCGTCATGGGACTCGGTGCGCAACTCCTGTTGTGGCGCAAGGGTTTCTGCGAGAAGCTCGTCAACCAGGGCCTGCGTGTCATCCGTTTCGACAACCGCGATGTGGGCCTGTCCACGAAGGTCACCGGCAGGCACAGCGGCAGCCCGCTGCCGTTGCGGATGGCCCGGTCGTTCCTCGGTCTACAGAGCCCAGCGGTCTACACCTTGGAGGACATGGCCGACGATGCGGCCGCGCTACTGGACCACTTGAGGATCGATACGGCTCACATCGTCGGCGCGTCGATGGGCGGCATGATCTCCCAGGTCTTCGCGGCGCGGCACAGCCATCGGACCAAGACGTTGGCGGTCATCTTCTCCAGCAACAACCAACCGTTGTTGCCACCACCCGGCCCGCAGCATCTGCTGGCCATCCTGCAACGGCCCAAGGACTCGTCCCGCGAGGCGATCATCGAGAACGCCATCCGCGTGACCAGGATCATCGGCAGTCCCGGTTACCCGGCGCCCGAGGAGCAGATTCGGGCCGAGGCGATCGAGGGCTACGACCGTGCCTACTACCCCGCAGGCATCGCGCGGCACTTCGCCGCGATTCTGGGCAGCGGTAGCTTGCTGCGCTACAACCGGCAGACCGACGTGCCGACCGTCGTAATCCACGGGAAAGCGGACAAATTGATGCGCCCGTTCGGCGGACGCGCGGTCGCCCGGGCCATCAAGAGTGCCCGGTTGGTGCTGTTCGACGGCATGGGACACGAACTTCCCGAACCGTTGTGGGACGACGTCGTCGGCGAGCTCAAGACCACCTTTGCCGAAGCCGGGTGACGACCGGCGCGTTCTTGGAGTCGTTAGCTAAGGCAGAGAGCGCGTAGCATTCGGTCGAGTGCACCAGGGCTTGCCAGGCCGTCACCGGCGACGCCGGCATAGCTGCTGAACAGCCAGAAAGGCACCCATACCATGGCCCGAACAGCCAATCTGAAACCACACTTCGCGGACGTCCAGGCCCATTACGACCTGTCCGACGAGTTTTTCCGGCTGTGGCTGGACCCCACTCAGACCTATAGCTGCGCGTATTTCGAACGCGACGACATGACTCTGGAAGAGGCGCAGCTGGCCAAGATCGACCTCGCGCTGGGCAAGCTGCGGCTCGAGCCAGGCATGACGCTGCTCGACGTCGGCTGCGGCTGGGGTTCGACGATGATGCGCGCGATCGAGAAATACGACGTGAACGTCATCGGCCTGACCCTGAGCGAGAACCAAAAGGCCCATGTGGAGAAGGTTTTCGCGGCGTCCGACAGTCCTCGCAACAAGCGCGTGCTGCTCCAGGGCTGGGAGCAGTTCGACGCGCCGGTTGACCGGATCGTGTCGATCGGCGCGTTCGAGCATTTCGGCTTCGACCGCTACGACGACTTCTTCAAGATGGCCCACGGCGTTCTGCCCGACGACGGGGTCATGCTGCTGCACACCATCACCGCGCTGACGCTGCCGCAGATGGTCGAACGCGGCATCCCCCTCACCTTCGAGGTCGCGCGGTTCGTGAAGTTCATCCTCACCGAGATCTTCCCCGGCGGCCGGCTACCCTCGATCGAGAAGGTCGAAGAGCACGCGGCGCCGGCGGGCTTCACGCTGACCCGTCGCCAGTCGTTGCAGCTGCACTACGCGCGGACCCTGGACATGTGGGCCGAGGCGTTGGAGGCCCACAAGGACGAGGCCATCGCTGTGCAGTCACAAGAGGTGTACGACCGCTACATGCACTATCTCACCGGATGCGCCAGGGGCTTTCGCGGCGGCTACATCGACGTCAACCAGTTCACGCTGGAGAAGTAGCGCGCTCAGCCCGCGTTCAGTGCCGGGGCGTAGCATTCCCGCGCATGGCCGATCTGACTCCTCGCTTTGAGGAGGTGCAGTCGCATTACGACTTGTCTGATGACTTCTATCGGCTGTTCCTCGACTCCACACAGACCTACAGCTGTGCGTACTTCGAACGCGACGACATGACGCTGGAAGAGGCTCAGCTCGCCAAGATCGACCTGTCGCTGGGCAAGCTCGGACTGCAACCCGGCATGACGCTGCTCGACGTCGGTTGCGGCTGGGGCGCGACGATGATGCGCGCGGTCGAGAAATACGACGTCAACGTCATCGGGCTGACGCTGAGCGAAAACCAATGCGCACACGTCGAGCAGGCGTTCGCCGGTCTGAACAGTGCGCGCTCGGCGCGCGTGCTGCTCATGGGCTGGGAGCAGTTCAACGAGCCCGTCGACCGCATCGTGTCGATAGGCGCCTTCGAGCATTTCGGCTTCGACCGCTACGACGACTTCTTCAAGATGGCGCATACCGCATTGCCCGACGACGGCGTCATGTTGCTACACACCATCACCCGGTTGACGCTGGCAGAGCTCAATGACGGCGGCATACCGCTGACGATGGATGCCGCCCGCTTCGCCCGGTTCATCGCCACGGAGATATTCCCCGGTGGTCAGTTACCGGTGATCGAGGCGGTACGGGAGCGGGCAACCAACGGCGGCTTCGCAGTTGACCGGATCCAATCGCTGCAAATGCACTATGCGCGGACGTTGGACGCCTGGGCCCAGGCCCTAGGTGCGCGGCGGGAAGAGGCGATCGCCGTGCAATCCGACGAGGTCTACCAGCGATACATCAAGTACCTGACGGGCTGCGCGGACATGTTCCGGCGAGGCTACATCGACGTCAACCAGTTCACTCTGGTGAAGTAGCCGCCGAATTGGAGTCGACGACCACCTAAACGCTAGGGTGACGGCTTGAGAAGCGTGTTCGCACGTCGATGGACCGTGCCGGGGGTACGGTCATGAAGACCAACGAAGGCCAACCAGGGGAAACATGTCTGACAACTCCACCGGCACCAAGGATCTGCGGCCGCATTTCGAGGACATCCAGGCCCACTACGATCTGTCGGACGACTTTTTCGGCGTGTTCCAGGACCCGACGCGCAAGTACAGCTGCGCGTACTTCACCGGACCCGACGTGACGCTGTCGGAGGCTCAGATCGCCGATGTCGATCTGAACCTCGACAAGCTCGACCTCAAGCCGCGCATGACGCTGCTGGAGATCGGCTGCGGCTGGGGCCTGACGCTGCAGCGCGCTATGGAGAAGTACGACGTCAATGTCATCGGCCTGACTCTGTCGAAGAACCAGAAGGCCTACTGCGACCAGCTGCTCGCGAACGCCAAGAGTGATCGCACGTACGACGTTCGGCTGGAGGGCTGGGAGCAATTCCACAGTCCGGTCGACCGGATAGTGTCGATCGAGGCGTTCGAGCACTTCGGCTTCGAGCGTTACGACGACTACTTCAAGAACTGCTTTGACATCCTGCCCGACGACGGCCGGATGACGATTCAGAGCAGTGTCGGCTACCACCCGTACGACCTGGCCGACCGCGGCAAGAAGCTCACCTTCGAGCTGGCGCGGTTCATCAAGTTCATGATCACCGAGATCTTCCCCGGCGGGCGCCTCCCGACCACCCAGATGATGGTGGAGCACGGCGAAAAGGCGGGCTTCGTAGTGCCCGAGGCCATGTCGTTGCGCAACCACTACATCAAGACGCTCGGCATCTGGGCCGACCGCCTGGAGGCGAACAAAGAGGCGGCGATCGCAGCCACCGACGAGGAGAACTACCACCGCTACATGCGGTACCTCAAGGGCTGCCAGTACTACTTCATCGACGAGAGCATCGACGTCAGCCTGGTGACGTACCTGAAGCCTGGCGCCGCTGCCTGACACGCCAACCGGCAAATGCGTAAACGCCCAGCGCATGCCCGGTAACTTACGGTTGGATACCTTCCAATCGCCTCAGGGAGGGTTTCACGGTGTCGGACATGGTCATTTCGCACAAGATGCGGAAGAACTTCGAGAACATCCGTGCGCATTACGACCTTTCCGACGACTTCTTCGGGTTGTTCCAGGATCCCAGCCGCATCTACAGCTGTGCCTACTTCGAGCCCAGTGACCTAGGCCTCGAAGAGGCTCAGTACGCGAAGGTCGACCTGCATCTCGACAGGCTGAACCTCGAGCCCGGCATGACGGTGCTCGACATCGGATGCGGTTGGGGCGGGGCGCTGAAACGCGCGGTCGAAAGGTACGACGTCAACGTCGTGGGCCTGACGTTGAGCAGCAACCAGCACGCCGCCTCCGTCAATCTGCTCAATCAGGTCGACACCGATCGGAGTCGAAGGATATTGCTGCGTGGCTGGGAGGAGTTCGACGAACCCGTCGACCGCATTCTGTCCATCGAGGCGTTCGAACACTTCGGCTTCGAACGCTTCGACGACTTTTTTCAGAAATGCTTTTCGATCCTGCCCGACGACGGCAGGATGACCATACAAAGCAACATCAGCTACCACCCGGATGAGTTCAGGGCGCGTGGGATCCCTCTGTCGATCGAGGTGCTCAAGTTCATCAAATTCATGGTCACGGACATTTTCCCGGGTGCGCGACTGCCAACCTCGCAGATGATGAAGACCCACGGCGAGAACGCCGGGTTCACCGTCGATGAGCCGATGTCGTTGCGCTCGCACTACGTCAAGACCTTGAACCTGTGGGGAGACGCGCTCGAAGCCAACAAGGCGGCGGCAATCCAGATTCAATCCGAAGAGGTCTACAACAACTACATGAAGTACCTACGCGGCTGCGCGGAGAAGTTCGCCGGTGAATACATCGACGTTCACCTGGTCACGTACTCGAAGCCGGGCGCGGCCACGTAGCTGTTTCAGGCTGCGGCTTGCGCGGAGTCGGTGCCCGTCGATGCCGCCGCGGTACCTGTCGAGTCGGTCTGCCCAGTACCGGTGCCGCTCGTCTGGCCTTCGGTGGTTTTCTTGGGTGAGAAGCTCAGCGACACAGAGCCGTTGGTCGAGTCCTTTTTGGCGTCGTCCTTCGTCGTGTCGTCCTTTGTGGTCCCCTCGGTGCCCTTCTTCTCCTCCGGTTTGGTCGAGTCCTCCGGCTTGGTCGCCGGCGGGTTGTCCGTCTTCGACGGCTCCGTCTGGGTCGCGGTTGTTTGAGTCGAGCTTGTGCCGGTCTTCTCGACGGCGTCGGTGCCGGTCTTGTTCACGACCGTCTCGTCGCCCTTCTGGATCGACGTCTCGTCACTCTTCTTGGCGACCTCGGTCGCCTTTGACGTTTGCCCATTCGTGTCGGCCAGCTTCACAGTGTCCGATGCGCCCGACGTGTCCGCCGGCGCCGACCTCGCGGCCAATGTCGACACGGTCAGCGTCGAGGTCGGCGCTGGTGCGACCGGCGCTATCGTCGTGCCCACACCCAGGTCTCCGAGGAACGCCTGGACGCCCTGAACGGCTGCCGCCGCCAGGTTGGCCCCCACTGCGAGCCAGTTCTGGAAGGGGTTGAACGGCAGCGGAGACAGCCATCTCACCGTGCCCGGGTCGCCGCTCCAGTCGTATCCGAGGTCGGCAAGCACCTTGAGTACCGGCGTGGCCAAGTCGACGAACGGTTTGACGACCGGGGTCAGGGCCGCGGGCACGACGGACATCACCAGGTCCGACAGTGGGAGCGATTTCGCGGGAATCATGACGTAGGTGTTGCCCTTGCTGTCGTACCGGAAGTTCTCGGGATGCAGGGTCGGATCGAGTTGTTCGGCCAACTCGGCGTCCGTGTATCCGTAGGGCATTGTCGCGGTGGGATCGTTGCCGTTCGGAGCCAGGTAAAAACCGTGGACGGTCTCGAACGCGGCCAACGCGTTCAGCATCGCAAACGGGTTACTCCAGTACAGCGGGGCGTACACCACGGGGTCGTACTGGAATCCGATATTGGTGATGTGAGCCGGGAAGTCGGTCAGCATCGGCGGCCCGAACGTCACGTTGAAGATTGGGATGGTGCCTAGGAATCCCAGGCGGTTCCAGAGCCCACCATCCGGGTTCAGGATGTTGCCGATCATCGTGACATCCGAGATCTTTGCAAGCTGAGTGGGGTCGTTGACCAGATTTCTCAACTCGTCAGAGACGACGGCCCCGCCCTGGGAGTAGCCGAACAGACTGATCGTGTCGTTGGTGTTCCTGATCGTCTGGTCGAGCGTCGATACGCCGGTGCCCACCGACACATTCCATGTGTCACACGTCAATCCCGGGCACCAATTGGGCAGCGGTATCGGCCAAAATGACGCGGGATACTCGATTGCATTCAGCGTGCAGCTCGCGTCGGTGCATGACGTGCTGAAGGGCGCAATGTAACGGTCACGGGCGTTGGTGTTGTAGCCCACGATGCTGTTTGCGTTGTGCGTGCCGGTGCCGGGCACGATCAGCGCAGTGGCGGCCAGCGTGACCGCGGCAGTCAGCGTCGATGCGACGCCGATCGCGATCGCGGCCAGGAATGTCAGGAAAGCGAGAAAGATTGCCCGCGTGGACTTACGCATGTGTAAACGATCACACACGGTTCGCGGCCGCGATGGCAAATGCGGAACGTTTTTCATCTGAGTCGGTGTCGGATTTGCGCGATGTCGTTCGTCGGACGGGTAGAGAGTGGGACACAGGGTTCCGCTCGCAACCGGAAGGTCATAACATGCAATACCTTGCGCTGCTGGTCGGCCCCGAGCCCACCTCGCCTCCGAGCCCCGAGGCACAGGCCGCCGAAATGACGGCGTATCAGGACTTCCACGCCAGAGCTGGGTCGGCGATCCGGGCGGGCGACGCGCTGACCCCTTCGGCGGCCGGAGTTCGGATCACCGGCGGTCCGGATGCACCGACGGTCACTGATGGCCCCTTCGCGGAGGGTGCCGAGGTGGCCGGTGGCTACTACGTGTTCGAGGCGGACAACCTCGACGACGCGCTGGCGCTTGCTCGCGACGTCCCCTTCGCCAAGCACGGCGCGGTCGAAGTTCGACCGATCTACCACACATTCGACCCCGATTGGTCGCGCACTGACGGCCAGTGGCTGGCGCTGCTGCTGGAACCACCCGCATCCACCAATACCCCGGGTACACCGGAGTGGCAGGCGGAAGCGGCGCGTCATGGCGAATTCGCAGCTGCCGCAGGCGATCACATCGTCGCCGGCGCCGCGCTACACGAGCCGGCGACGGGGACCACGGTGCGCGTCCGCGACGGCCAGGTGTTGTTGACGGACGGGCCGTACCCGGAAGGCGCCGAGATCGCCACCGGTTTCTATGTGCTGTCCCCCGCGGAGCGCGACGAGGCGGTGAAACTGGCCTCAATGATTCCGGCCACCACGGTGGAGCTGCGCAAGCTCATGGGCATCTCGGGGCTCTAGACCTGGATGATCAACCTGGACGGCGTCTTTCGGCGCGAATGGGGACCGGCCGTCGCCGCTCTTGCGCGATGGTCCGGTGACCTCACCGTCGCCGAGGACGCCGTCCAGGAAGCTTTCGCGGAAGCGCTACGCGCATGGCCGGGCAGCGGCGTACCTGATAACGCCGGCGCATGGATCCTGACGGTCGCGCGTAACCGCGCGCTCGATCGGTTGCGGCGTGAATCCGCGAGGCCCGGAAAGGAACTCGCAGCGGTGGTCGACGACATCAACGCCCGCACAGCACGGGCCGATCCGCACCCGGTGCGCGACGACGAACTGAGGATGATGTTCACCTGTGCTCACCCGGCACTGGACAAGTCGTCACAGCTGGCTCTGACGCTGCGACTGATCTCCGGATTGACCGTTGCCGAGATCGCCCGGGCTCTGCTGCAGTCGGAGTCCGCGATTGGCCAGCGAATCACCAGAGCCAAGAACAAGATTCGGCACGCGAACATACCGATGCGCGTCCCGCCCGCGGACTTGCTGCCCGAGCGAACCCCCCACGTGCTCGCGTGTATCTATTCGGTATTCACAGAAGGCTACTGGTCGACGGCCGGACCGTCCGCGATCCGCGACGAACTATGCGACGAGGGGGTTCGGCTGGCAGGTGAACTGTGCTCGTTGATGCCCGACGATCGCGATGCGCACGCGCTAGCGGCGCTCGTCCTGCTGCACGATTCGCGAAGGAGGACGCGCGTGGACGCCGACGGTGCGTTGGTACCGCTCGACGAGCAGGATCGCAGTGAGTGGGACCGCAGCCGAATAACCCGCGGGCTTGACCGACTGCGGCTGGCGGCCGGAGCAAGCGGTCCCTATCTCCCCCAGGCGGTGATCGCGGCGATACATGCGACGGCGCCGAGTTGGCAGGAGACCGACTGGGCGACGATATGCGCTGCCTATGATCGCCTTGTCGAAATCACGAAGTCACCAGTCGCGCGCGCGAATCGGGCGCTGGCGATCGGATTTCGCGACGGCTTCGCGTCTGGACTGGCGGCCCTGGACGAGGTGTCCGACGATCCTCGTCTGTCCCGGTTGAATTCGGTGGCATCGATCCGCGCTGATCTTCTGCGGCGTGCCGGACGATCCGACGAGGCGATCCAGTGGTACCGAAAAGCGTTGGACAGCAATGGCTCAGGCCCGGCGAAAGAGTTTCTGCGGCGGCGCATCGCAGAGTGCAGCGAGCCCGGTTGATGGGCGTCGTCACAATCGTCGGCACTGTGGCGCTCGCCGTTGCCGTCGTCGGATTGGCCGCGCGCTATACGCCGGGAGTAATCGTTGCGGTGGTTGCCATCGCAGCCCTCGCGCCCTACCTAACGCTCGGTGCGCCGTTGGCGATGCTTCTGTTCGCGATCTCGGGCACATGGGTTGGCGTAGCTGTCGCGGGTGCGGTGACGGTCGCCAGCGCCGCCGTCCAGTCGCGTTCACACATACGCGCGCCGGTCGAATCTGGCGTCTCCGTTCGATTGGTCTCGGCGAATCTGCGCTACGGCCGGGCGGATCCGGCGGCCGTCGTGCGAATCGCCCAGGCGACGAACGCCGATATCCTTGGGGTGCAAGAGCTTACGCTCGAGAAGGCCGAGCTGCTGTCCGCGCACGGGTTAGGAGAACTGCTGCCGCATCGCGCGCTGCGTGCCCGAGAGGGTCCGGCCGGCGTCGGCATCTGGAGTCGCTATCCCATCGACTCGGTCGCGCTCGACGAGCGATTTTGGCTGGGCCTGCTCACCGCGCGCATCCATCTCCCCCGGATGCATTCGCCGGCGACAGTTGTCGTCACGCACATGTCTGCACCGTGGCCGGAGCCGATTGACGGCTGGCGCACCGACCTGGACCGTCTCGCAACTGTCTTGCAGGAGATCGCTGCCGATCCTGCAGGGCCGATCATGGTGGCCGCGGACCTCAACGCGACACGGGACAACCGTGAGTTTCGGCGGCTGTTGCGTAACGGCTTTCGCGACGGTGCCGAGCAAGCGGGCGCGGGCCTGACTCGAACCCACCCCGCCGACATCCTCTTACCGCCTGTGTTCGCGGTCGATCACGTCCTCACCCACGGCTGCGTGGCCACGTCCATGCAAACGCTCAACCTACCCCGATCGGACCACCGTGCACTGGTCGCAGACGTGGTAGTCCCCTGGGCCGCAACCGCGCGTTAAGAGTCTGTACCACTGGGGTTAGCCATTCCAGCAGTAGGGAAACACCCGATTCCGACAGCGCCACCCATAGATACCGTCTTTATATGGACTCCGCCGCTGGGCTGGCTTGCTACCTTGCCGAGTGGTACTTGACCGAGCTCACCGAACAGTCGGTCGCCGATATTGTCGTGAAACTCGACGCCGCCGCAAGTGCAGTCACCAGTGAAGGCAGGCGGGTCCGGTTGCTCGTCACACTCGCGGTCCCGACCGACGAGGTTCTCTACGGCGTTTTCGATGCCGAATCCGCGGCTGTGGTCACATCGACCTGCGACCGCGCCGGCCTTCCGCATCAGCGGCTTTCTGACCTTATCGCCACGCGGATCCGACAAGGCCCGCCCTCGGCGGCTTCAACAATGGTCGCCCAAAAATAGTGCAGAGGCGCCGACGATCGGCGGTGACGCGCGGTTAGCTCGGGGCCATCTCAACCGCTATCAGATTCGCTGCACCTTGCGCCCCTGTTAATTGACGGTGCACACGGGTTTCTTTCTTGAGCGAACATTGTTCGCCAGAAATTACTGCGTCAGGTGCTGCTGACCACCCTCGGTTGCAATTGGCGCGCGAGCACAGCAAACCCCTGAAATGATGTGCTACGTGCTAGCCAACTCCATGACCCGGCCGGAGGAGGTCGGTGCGATTTCCGACTTCCTCGCGTCGGCGGCCGTGGAGCCGGTTGCTCTGCTGATCGAGGGGGAAGCGGGGATAGGCAAGACCACATTGTGGCTCGAGGCCATCGACCAGGCTGTCCAGCGTGGATATCACGTGTTGTCCGCGTGTCCTGCCCAGGCCGAATCGGTCTACGGCTACGCGTCGCTTGCCGATCTGCTCGCCGGGGTGCACGCCCGAGCGTTCGACGATCTCCCGGGGCCGCAGCGAGTTGCAATCGACAGGGTGCTGTTACGAGCGGAACCCGACGACCACACGATCGATCAGCGCGCGATAGGGGCGGCGCTGCTGACAGTCGTCGAAACACTCGCGGAATCGGCTCCGGTGCTCGTCGCCATTGATGACCTGCAATGGATCGATCCGTCGAGCGCACATGCGATCTCGTTCGCGGCTCGGCGCCTATCGGCACGCGTGGGCATCCTCGGCACCATTCGCACCGAGCTGAGCAACGGCGTCACCACGTCCCCGTTGCAGATGCCAGCGCCCGACGCAGTTCGCCGAATCCGGTTGGGGCCGTTGAGCCTTGGCCGCCTGCAAGCGGTGCTTCTCGATCGGCTTGGCCGGCGGTTCCCAAGACCGACCATAGTCAAGATGCATGAGATTTCCGGCGGGAATCCGTTCTTCGCCCTCGAGTTGGCCCGGGCAATGGATCTCGAAGCGCCCGGCTACGACGTACCGATGCCCCGCAACTTGGCCGAGCTGGTACGCACGAGGATAAGCAACCTCCCCGCGGACACTCGCGAACACTTGTTGACGGCTGCATGCCTACCAACGCCCACTGTGGAGGTTCTGGCACTCGCCGCACATACCGATCCTCAGGACGTCATCGAGCAACTTGCCGACGCCGAGGACAACGGCATCGTCGAGATCGAACATAATCGACTTCGTTTCGCACACCCACTCTTGGCGCGCGGGGTCTACTCATCCTCCACGCCCACGCAACGGCGCCAGGCCCACAGACGCCTGGCCGAAGTACTCGACGATCCGGAGCTGACGGCCCGGCACCTCGCACTGGCCGCCACCGAAGCTGATCGGACGACGCTGCAATCCCTCGACGAGGCAGCGGAATTGGCGCGCAGCCGTGGGGCGCCCGCGGCGTCCGCCGATCTGGTCGAGCTGGCGATCAGGCTCGGCGGTGACACACCAGAGCGGCGAATTCGCCTGGCGGACTATCACTTCGCCGCAGGCACCACGCCGCGCGCGCGGGCATTGCTGGAAGAGATCGTCGTTCAGCCGATTTCGCCGACGCTGCGAGCACACGCGCTGAGTCTGCTCGCTGTCATGCGGGTCTACGAAGAAGGCTTCGCCGAGGCGAAAGCCTTGTTAGAACGCGCGCTCGCCGAGGCGCCTGTCGATCGCGCGTGGCGAGTCCAGATGTTGATCACATTTGCCTTCGCTCAGATCAACACCGGGCAGATCGACGCCGCACTCGCGACGATCGAAGACGCGGTGTCCGAGGCCGCCAACCTCGACCAATCACACCTACTGGGCTCAGCGCTAGCCACACGAGCCATGATCGGGTTTATGAGCGGAAAAGGCGTCGACGCCGACAGCCTGCGACACGCGCTCGAACTCGACGACGGTAAAGCCAATATTCCGTTGATCTTTCGCCCTCGCCTACTCAACGCGTTGGTGCTCGCCTATTCGGGAGACCTCGACTGGGCCCACAACGAAATGCTTGAAGTGCGGACGGGATGCATCGAACGCGGCGAAGAAGGCGAACTCCTGCTGGTCGGTTTCAACAACGTGATGATCGAGATCTGGCGGGGTAGTTTCGCGGAAGCCGCGATATTTGTCGAGGACGTCGCGGAACGCGCGCTCGCATTGGACGGCACCTTCCCGAAGTTCATAACTCACACCTGCCGGGCCGTGCTAGCGGCCTACGCAGGCCGGGTCGATGAGGCGCGCGACAACGTTGGTGACGCACTCGCGATCGCGCAAGGCGGCACCTACTTCACCATGGCGTGGCCGGCCACGGCGCTCGGATTCCTCGAGGTGTCGCTAGGCAACTACAACGCAGCACTGACCGCGCTGCAACCGTTACTTTCAGCGTTCCAAGCATCATCGCGCACCGTCGAAATCATCTCTGCGTCATGCGTTCCCGATGCGGTCGAGGCGATGATCGAGCTGGGTCGACTGCAGGACGCCGAGCCGTTCGTCGACATGCTCGAGGGCGCAGGCCGCAGGCTCGACCGCCCTTGGCTGCTGGCGGTCGCCGGACGATGCCGGGGCATGCTGCTCGCCGCGCGAGGCGATGCGGAGGCGGCCAACGTGGCGGTGGAGCGGTCGCTCGAGGAGCACCAGCGACTTCCCATGCCGTTCGAACGTGCACGGACCCAACTGCTGCTAGGACAGCTCCAGCGTCGTCAACGCAGCGAGATGGCGTCCGCTACCCTGAAGGAGGCGCTGCGCACATTCGAAGAACTCGACACCCCACTGTGGGCGAACCGTGCACAGACCGTGCTCGACCATACGAGCATCCGCCCGAGTCGTAGCACCGTTCTCAGCCAGACCGAGCGACGCGTCGCCGAACTCGTGGCCACGGGCATGACCAACCGCGACGTGGCGGCGGCGCTGTCGATCAGCCCAAAGACCGTCGAAGCCAACCTCTCTCGCGTTTATCACAAACTCGGTATACGTTCGAGGGCCGAGCTTGGTCAGCACATCAGGTCGTGATCTTCGCCTGCTGAGCGATCGCACCTGTCGCAACCGTAAGCGCTTCCACCTGATCCTGCTTTCCGAGGCTCTCGGCGTTGAGCTGCAAGACGTACAAGCCGTCCTGGCCGGGGATCACCGCCGTCAACTGACCGATGGCGCGCTTGACACCTTTCTTGTTGTAGGCGCCGCCGATCTGGGTCGCATCGAACCCCCCCAGCTTCGTGGGGCCGCCGACCTTCGGGCCTTCGTATCCGGGGAGCTTCTGTATCTCGGCAGGCGCGTACTCGAGGATCTTGGCCGCGTCGACGTTTCCGGTGAGCTTGGAGAGATACACGATGATCGTCGGCGGGTCGGCCGCCATAGCCGGGTCGCCGTAAGTCATTGCGCCATAGGCCTCTTGCGGTGCGCGGCTGCCCGCGTCCAGCCAGCCCGCCGGCACCGGCAAGTCGATCGTGGGCGTGCCGGGATCGCCGCGGTGAATTTGGGTTTCGGCGATGTTGTTTTCTTTGATGTAGTCGGCGATCGTCTTGTCGGGTGCGGCTTGGCTGGTCGCGGTATTCGATCCGGTCGTCGTCTCCTTTGACGATGTCGACGGCGCGGTCTTGGTGTCCGATCCGCAGCCGGCAATGCCGATGCCAAGCGCGACAGCCACGATGACAACAACCCCCGGCCTCAGTGACGATCTCATCAGCGTCTCCCGTCGCTTGGAAATGTCGGCCATAGCCTACGGTCGGCAAAAACCGTGCGCAGCCGGAATCGGCCTGGAGATGCGCAGGCTGGCGTAGGCCGTCAGGTATCGGGAGTGTCGTCGCCGCTGGCATCTTTCCTAGAGCCGAACTCGGCCGAGTCGTCGCTCAGCAAATCGACAACCCCCGGTGCGACTACCCTGCCCGGGCCCACCACCCTACGTAGGGTGGTGGGCCCGTCAGCGGCGTTTTGCATCGCCGTGGAAAGTTCGCTGCGTACAGCGATGGGCCGCGTACCTTCCTAGTCATCGCCCTGTTCTGCGACAGTCCTTGATTGCCATAGCCCGCCGTCGCCATGTACCCCAGCAGGCTGGTGAACACAGGTTTCGGGCGCCCTAGGGAGCGAGACCTGCAAATCATAGGGAAACACCCGATTCCCGCGACACCATGCGTCTGAGATGCTCATTTCCTATCGTCCACAGTCTTGGGGGAGAAATGACTACTGTTTCGGCCGTTGCTACCCGCGTTCGTATCGCCACCGCGGCCACCGCTATCGTGGCCGCTGCCACCCTTACGCCCGCGGCGGTCGCCTATGCGAGTCCCGCGGCCCCCTTGCCTCTGGCCGGGGTGGGCTCCACCCTAGGCGGCGCCACCGTCGCACCCTGCGACCCGGTCGTTGCGACTTGTGCCGCCCTCGTTCCCGTTGGTGGCTCATCAAAGGCCCTCGCGCTTCCTCAGACCTCCTTCGTTTGGCTAGGCCCAGCCAACCCAGCTTTTCAGCCGCTCTTCGGCATCGTGTTCCCCAACTTCTTCGGGCTAAATTTCGAAGCTTGCCTCCTGGGAGCTGCTATTCACTTGTCGCCTTACGGCACAGGATTCGTCGGCCTCGGTCTCGGCTGCTAGTTCGTCCGACGCCCACCGGTCAGCTGGTGCATCGTCTTGAGCTAGTCCTGTCGCCAGGTTTGCACGATCGTGGTGTAGACCTTGCCCGAATACGGAAAACTTCTCTGAGTGCCTAATTTTTCGCGACGTCCATTCCGACGTACGCCAGACGGTGACGATAGCGATTCTTCAATAGCGGACGACGACGAAAAACCCTCGAGTCGGCTACGTCAGCTTCTAAGCCGGCGTGAGGCCAAGCTGGCCGGCATCTTGCTGCTGTTGGTCGTCGTAGGGTTTGGATGCTGGCTGGCCGTGGGAGCCTTTGAAGCGAAGTCGGACCTCGAACAGGCGCGCCGCAGTGCCCAGCAGGCGAAAGAAGCACTGCTGCAGGGAAATACCGAGGACGCCGTACAGCGGGCGGACAGCGCGCGTTCTCATGCGCAATCAGCGCGCGATGCGACGCACTCGCTGCCATGGAACATCGCCGCAGTCGTGCCGTGGTTAGGTAGCCCCTTCAAGACCGGTCAACAGATATCCGACGTTGTTCTCGGGTTGGCGGCCGACGTACTGCAACCGTCGGCTCATGTCGGGGTCGTACTCTCTCCCGACCGGTTGCTCCGAGGCGGCCGGGTCGACGTGCAACTGCTCCGCGAAGAGGAACCCAAGCTCAGCAAGATATCGGCCGATGCCACCCGGCTTGACGCTGAAGCCAGGGCGATTTCAGATCCCAAGTATCTTTCCGCGCTGCGCCATGCTCGCTCGCAGCTTCAAGGGCAGACTCTAGAAATCACGAAAGTGCTCGAGAATTCTGCTCTTACCGCGCGCCTGGCACCAACGATGATGGGCGCCGACGGTCCGCGCACATACTTTATGGGTTTCCAAACCAATGCAGAAGCTCGCGGCACCGGCGGCTTGCTGGGTGGATTTGGAATACTACGATTCGACAATGGTGCCGGAACCGTGGATACGCTGGGCTCGGACGTCGAGCTAAGAGGGCTTTCCGCCCCTATAGATCTAGGCGCGGAATTCGCCGATCAGTACAAGTTCACCAATCCATTTACCGATTTCCGTAATAGCAATCAAAGCTCGCACTTTCCATACGCCGCGCAAATCTGGAAGTCTATGTGGGCTCAGCAGACAGGAATGAACGTCGACGGAGTCATCGCCATCGACCCGGTCGCTCTCAGCTACATTCTCGGTGCGGTCGGATCCATCACAATGCCGGATGGTGAGGTGGTGACCAAAGACAACATCGTGGAATTAACGGAGTCGACGGCCTATATTCGTTTTCCGGCAGAGACAGACCAGATAGCGCGCAAGAATTATCTCCAGGATATCGCCAGAGAAGTGGTCAAAAAGATAACAGGGCAGGTGGAATCGCCGCGGAAGCTGCTCGACGCCTTAGGTAAGGCGGTGAGTGAGCGCCGAATCGCAGTTTGGAGTTCTTCGCCGGCCGAGCAGAAACTCCTTGAGGAAACTCCGCTCGCACATGAAGTTCCCGACGATCCTGCGCCGTACGCGGAGGTCGTAATCAACAATCTCGGCGGGAACAAGCTCGATTACTATCTCAAGACGGAAATCGAATATGCGGCCGATGGCTGTGACGGCGACAAGAGAATGTCGACGGTCACAATACGGTTGACGAATACTCTGCAAGATGGTCGATCTTTACCAGGTTACATGTCGGCTCCAAACGGTCTACCTCCAGCGATTGGGAATACAGTGCCAAACGGCACCATGGTGTCCTCAGTCCGTCTGCTCGCGACGACAGGTGCGACATTGGTGAGCGCACTCGCCGACGGCAAGCGGGTGACGGTCTTCCCCGCCACCGAACGCGGTCACCCAATCTTCGAACTGCAAGTTGCCATACCGCCAGGACAGTCCGGCGAAGTGAGCTTCCACCTTTCCGAACCGACGTCTCCGGGTGCACCGCGTGTTCCGATTCAGCCGTTACGCGAGAACGCTACTTCCAAAGTATCGGTGCCGGAGTGCTCGGGCTAAGCGACAGACGCCCGAAAACGGAGCAGGAGCATGAGGTTTCGCCTCGTTTGCCGCTATTCCCATTCGGGAGCAGTGCGGAAACTATGAAAGGTATACTTCCGCAAACGCAGCGTCAGGTGGCGCAGCATGGGGAGCAGGTATTCGGCGTTAAGGGGCGGCATTGAATCTTCAAGACTTCATAAAACTGCTGCGGTCCCGGTGGATCACCGTGTGCGTCGCGCTAATACTCGCGGTGCTGGGAGCCGTCACGCTCTCGTTGCTCACGACGCCGCTCTACCAAGCCTCGACGCGGCTGTTCGTGTCTACCACTTCCGGTGCGACGGCGACTGAGCTTTACCAGGGTAATCTCTATTCCCAGCAACGCGTCATCTCGTACACCCAACTACTTATGGGCGAGACCCTTGCTCAGCGCACTATCGACAAACTCGGTCTTGATACGAGCGCAGCAGCGCTAGAAAAGCGCGTCAAGGCGACCGCGAAGACCGATACGGTTTTGATTGATGTACAGGTCCTTGATGAGTCGCCTGTCCGGGCACGTGATATTGCGAACACATTATCCGATGAGTTCGTCGTTATGGTCCGCGAATTGGAAACCCCTGCCGGGGGCGGCACGCCTGAGGCGCGCGTTGTCGTGGAGCAACGGGCATCAGTTCCCGTACATCCGGTGATTCCGAACACCGTTCGCAATATTGCCCTCGGCCTCGCAGTTGGCGTGCTCGCAGGAATTGGTCTTGCACTATTACGCGATCGTTTGGACAACACGGTCAAAGATAGAGAAACTCTTGAAGAGATCACCGGTGCCGGACTCGTCGGCAGCATTCCGCTCGATAAGGAACGCCGTAGCGCGCCGGCTATATCCTTCGATAAGGACAATTCAGGTATTGCTGAAGCATTTCGCAAACTTCGGACGAATCTGCAGTTCCTCGCTGTCGATAACCCACCACGTGTGATCGTTGTAACCAGTTCGATGCCCAACGAGGGCAAAACCACCACTGCAATAAATATTGCACTGGCCCTAGCGGAAGCCGATCACAATGTAGTCTTGGTCGACGGTGATATGCGTCGTCCCATGTTGGATAAACGTCTCGACTTGGTCGGGTCGGTCGGATTCAGCACAGTTCTTAGTGGTCAGGCATCCCTCGAAGAGGCGCTACAACAGACGAGATTTCCGAGAGTGACGGCACTCACCTCGGGAGCTGTTCCGCCGAACCCGAGTGAGCTGCTGGGATCATTGGCAGCCCAAAAAATCCTTAGTGAAATGCGGTCGAATTTCGACTATGTCATCGTGGATTCGTCCCCGTTGTTGGCAGTGACAGACGCGGCGATTCTGGCAGCCAATTCGGACGGTGTCCTGCTCATGGCGCGTTATGGCCAAACCAAACGCGAACAACTCACGCAGGCGGTCGCACATCTCGTCGACGTCGGCGCTCCACCCATGGGGGTGGTCTTCACACTGACGCCCACGCGCGGAAGCGCGTCCTATAGCTACAACTATGGCTATTACGGCAACGACAGCGCGCGGCAGCCATCCGACGCAGCCCACAGACGAAGCGGGTGAGCCATCCGAATGGACCCCGCAACTGAAGATTTCGGCTCAGGTCCGCCAACCAGCGACCGCCCCGCGAGTTCGTCCGCGCGACGACAAGGCCTGTTGAGCGACTTTCTGAGGCGCTTTGTGCACGCGAACGTTGCGTTGAGCAACCGTATTGAACCGTCGATCGTGAAGAAGACGGCCGCCTACGCGAGGTATCGCGAGGCGGGTACCGCGCTTCTTCAGCGAGAGCCGGAATGTGTCCTCGACGTGGGCGCGGGCAAGCACTGGCCCTTCAGCCCATCGCTCAAGGGCCAGAAAATGCAGTTGATCGGCTTCGACGTCGACATCGCCGAGATGGCGGAGAATTCGCTGCTAGATCACAAACTCAGTGGCGATGCTTGCGAGACTCTAGGCGTAGCCGACGAATCCGTCGATTTGATAATGGGACGCGCCGTCGTTGAACATTTGCACGACACCGCCTCTTTCTTGACAAACGCTAATCGCGCGCTTCGTGAAGACGGTCACCTCATCGTCACATTTGCGAACAAAAATGCGCCGTTCGCCGTTTTCAACCGCATCCTGCCGCAACCTGTATCGCAATGGCTTCTCACGCATCTCGTTCCTGGGGCGGTCGGTGTGCTTGGATTCAAGACCTTCTACAATCGTGCGAGCTTCGACGAGTTCAAGCAAAGTCTGATAGACGCCGGATTCGACATAGAAGAAGAGTACGCAAGCTATTTCTCGAGTGGCTATTACCGCTTCTTTTTCCCTGTGTTTCTAGCGGCGCTCGCTCTCGATTACTTGTTCTACGCGCTCGGCGACCCTCGCCTGGCTTCGTATTTCATGTTCATCGCCAGAAAGAAAAGCACACAGGATCCGCATAGCCAAAATGTCCTCGATCAACGAACTGGATGAGCTGGAAGCCTCCAACAGACGGCTTAACGTTTCCACCCAAGGAATATCGTCTCTCCCGGCATCAAGCCCATATCAAGACAGTCGCTAGGCGTGGCCGTAAACTCTTGCAAGTCGAAGCCGGCCTCCCGAACTCGATCCCGGAAGTCTCGGCCGTAAAGCCGTACATGGTCCTCTTGCCCAAAGTGGCGGAGTCGTTCGGCCTCTGTCTTTACGTCACTATTCTCGTATGTCGACGCCCAGCCCTCCACTATTGGCACCATCATGATGGCGAGTCCGCCGGGACTTAAGGCCTTGTACAACTCTCGTAGGGCAACCCGGTCGTTCACGTGTTCCAAGATATGGTTGGCAATGACGACGTCGAACTCCTCAGACAAAGTGATGTCTTCTATCGATAGCACGATGTCGGCACGTCCTGGCGCAAGATCAGCGGTCACATACCTGCCGGGTCGCAGTTGCGAGACAAGTTTCTTGATAGCGATTTCCGGAGCGAAGTGCAGTATCGCTTTACCTTGTATGAGCTCAGGGTGCTGCTTCAAATACCGACCCAGGAGGCGGTGGCGCTCCAACGAGCCGCACGACGAGCAAAGCGCATTTAATCGTGGGGGCGAGCCGATGGGAAGAAAGCGGTGGTCTTCATCGCATAAGGGACAATGCAGCACTGGGCCCGACGCCGTTCGAAAGATGAAGCGAGTCAGGCCAATCGCCGTCCTCAAGCTCGGCTTACTTCGAACGAAACCGGCGACCTTCGCGACCGCCATCACCCTCCGTGAGGGCTCGATGCTCGAAGATGGATCATTCAGTTCAGCCGTACGCACAGACACTCTTCCCCCAGAGTAGCCACGAGCTTGATGGAAACGCTGCCTACCTCGCTTAGACCACAAGCTACCCGATGCCGCAGTGTTATGCGGAAGATAAAGAGTATTGGAGCTGCGGCTTTCGGGACCCCGTGATCTACGCGGCGCATCGTGGACGGTAACGAATGTCGTCGCATGTTCGGGGCGAGATATTCCCTCGCCGAACGGTCGCCCCGATCACGCCGAACCGCGGCGACAGCGTAAAGCTTTCTGCTAATATCTCAGCGATGGAAAACCGTAACCGGACCGCCCTGGCGGATCAATTCTTTGATATTCCCGTTAAGAAATTGCGCAGTATGCTGGCAACCTCGTTCAAGCGCGTGATTCATGGGCGACTCGCTACGGTTGAAACTGTGATCCCAGAAATCACTCCCGGCGACGTTGAATTGATCGCAAAGTATCGTAACTTTTCGCTTACCAGTATCGAGCGGCAGTGGGCGCTTATTTCGTCGACTCGCTATCTCAACGCAGCCCGAATCGAAGGCGATATCGTCGAATGCGGTGTTTGGCGCGGTGGCAGCATGATGCTCGCCAAAGAGTTATGCTCCGACAGCCCGATCGCGCGACGGTTCTACCTCTACGACACTTTCGCCGGCATGTCCGAACCTACCGAAGACGACGTTTCACATGTCGAACGGCCCGCACAGGAAACATATCAGGTAACTCGGCGCGAAAGCCATACAGACTGGGCGTACGCCTCGCTGGAGGAGGTGAAAGACAATTTCCGTCGCGCACACCTTCTGGACGATTCCGTCGTCTTCGTTCAGGGCAAGGTCGAAGAAACACTGGCGGACCCAGATAAGCAGCCCCAGCGGATCGCCCTCCTCCGGCTCGACACGGACTGGTATGAATCCACCAAAATGGAGTTGGAGGTCCTCTATCCTCGCCTAGTTCCGGGCGGCGTACTGATTATCGACGACTACGGACACTGGGCCGGCGCACGCAAAGCCGTTGACGAGTATTTTAAGGACGCTCCCGTACTCCTAAATCGAATTGACTACACCGGGCGGTTGGCGGTTCGTACATAATCCGAGCGTCATCGCGCTGAACAATGTATCGCTCGCATTTGGCCATCTTGGGTCAAAGAATCGTATCCAGTCTCTGGGTCAGCGAAGTCATGATTCAGCGCGCCAACGTAACTGTGAAAGATAGCCAAAACGATTACGGCTGCCGCCGTCTCGCGGCTGCCCAACAACCTACTCGTGACTGCTGGACAACGGCAATGGAAATTCGAGGCATGGAATTTTCTGGGGTTGAATTCGTTTGTTTTTCTGTCGGTTTCGGAATCTTCGAACCGAATCAACGGCTTTCGATGGTTCTCTATGCGCATTTTACGTAGTCATGATTCACCGAAATTTCGAACTCGCAGAGCTACTGACGCTAGCGCTCGCAGACCGACTCACTACTATCAAAGTAGCTTCCGCTGGCCTCACCGGGAGTGGAGTCGACGGATCTGGTGGTCCTTGGCGATGTCCGGTGGATCAACCGGACCGTGGGCTCGGGGAGGAGTCTGGGTGGGCAAGCTGAAATCGACAGGCACCTCTTCCGGTGTTTCGAAGCCGGGCGCGCACAGCGTTTGGGGGAAGTCGTCGCTTGTGGGGGCGCAATCAGGAGACGCCGAGTGAGAGTTCCCACTGCGTGGCAAGAGACGAAGTACCGCATCCACCCGCGTACCGGCGCCCTTCGTGGATCGAGAAATTCGTCCGAGCTTGCCGCTGGCTCTCGCCTGGTTGCCGACCGATTGGCGGCGTTTTACTCCCGCGCGATCCCGGATCACGCTCACGGCAACTTGCTGGACCTAGGATGCGGAAAGGCCCCACTGCTGGGCTATTACGCAGGCTTCGTCGACAAGGCAACGCTCGTCGACTGGGGAAATTCCTTCCACGAGAACCAGCTGCTCGACCTGGTTGCGGATCTCAACAAGCCTCTTGAGTTCGGTGATGAGTCCTATGACACGGTGATCCTCTCAGATGTGCTCGAGCACATCGCGGAACCTCAGGCACTGCTCAGCGAGGTGAGCAGGATTCTCAGGAGAGACGGCGGCGTACTACTGCTCAACGTTCCGTTCTACTACCCAATTCACGAGGATCCCTTTGACTTCTATCGCTTCACGCGCTTTTCCCTGGCCCAGATGTGCGCTGCTGTAGGGCTTGAGATTCTCGACATATCGCCTATGGGCGGCGTCCCGGAGATACTGACCGATATCACTTCAAAAATTCTCCAGCAATTGCCGTTGTTGGGCCAGGTTCTCGCGGCGTTGGTCCAGTCGGCCGGCGCGTGGTTAACGAAGGCTGGCCCTGGCAGATATGTGTCGGCTCGCACAGCGGAGCGGTTTCCCCTTGGATATACACTCGTCGCCGTCAAACAAGGCCAGCAGGCTTAGCAAGTACAACGGCCACCGCGCATGCAGATACCCGTCCTCCAACCCGCGCATTGATGACTATGTCAGCAACACGGGGTACAGCAATCACCGCGATCGGAAATTCACTTCCGCCCGCGGCGATGCTAGTGACGCAGGTGTTACTCGCCAAGAGCCTCGGCGTGACGGGCCGGGGCGAGGTCGCGGCCGCTACGGCACCTCTTATGTTCGCGGTCGCGCTCCTCACTCTCGGCTTGCCAGAATCACTTACGTACTTCGTTGCGCGAGGCGGCGGGGGCCGGTTTAGACGCCAACTCGGCATGAGTCTTGTGGCCCTTGCGTTTTCAGGCGCGATAGGGACTGTGGTAATCGCAATTCTCGCGCAACCGCTCAGCGCTGGCAGTCGTACCTTGGCTGGGCTCATGGTTATTGCGTCCGCCGCGCTAGTGCCAGCGCTATTGACCGGAGCGCTCCGGGGTGTGGCCTATGGCGCCCACGATTGGTGGCTCGTTATGGCCGAGCGCACCCTTGGCGCGGTGCTCCAACTCGTTGCTGTGGGCGGACTCTTCGTAATGGGTTCGCTGACAACCATGATGGCGGTCTTGACCATTGCGGCGACGACGTTCGCGGGCGCGGTCGTTTACTTGGCCACCCCTCGGTGGTGGGCTGCGCTGCGTGGGTCGACGACCCCGTCAGAATCTTCCGAGTCCCTGCCGCGGGTCGCGTCGTATGCCTGGCGTGTGTGGGTGGGCTCGGTCGCCGGGATCATCTTACTGCGACTAGACCAGGTGATGATGACGCCTCTCGCTGGCGTCGAGGAATTGGGTATTTACGTAGTAGCGGTGAACGTAAGCGGCGTGGCGCTGTTGTTCAATAGTGCTGTAAGTCAAGTGATGTTCGCGATCGAGTCGGGTGAGCCGAGCGCCACGCGCGTCGGTCGCGCCGCTCGGATAACCACTTTGGTCACAGCACTAGTCGGAGGGGTTCTTGCTGCTGCGTCGCCGTGGATGGTTCCGATTCTGTTTGGGCCCGAGTTTTCGCCGGCTGTTCCAGTAATTTTCGTCCTCGTCCTAACTTATGCCCTCGCGATTGCAGGTTCTGTCGCCGGCGCCGCTCTGAGCGCACGCGGGCGCCCTGGCCTTCGAAGTCTTGGGATGGCGATCAGTGCGGCGTTCTATGTCGTCGCGATGTTCGTCTTGGTTCCGATACTTGGAGCTCTGGGCGCCGCTCTCGCGATGTTTTTGGGGACAGTGCTACCCGGTTATCTCAACATCTACTTGCTCCACAAGTACTGCGGGGTTCCACTGTCTGAGTTCTACCGGTTCAGGGCGTTAGACCTGAACATGTTGCGCCGCGACCGCGTGGGTGCATAGACAACTCCAATCCACATGCAGAGAAGATGAGCCCGTGCGAGTCGTAATCCTTTCTACCGCTGACTTTCACAGCGCAGCGTGGACGAACAAGCAACACCTAGCGCGCGAACTCGCTCGTTGCGTACCCGTCACCTACATCGAATCGTTCGGGCTGCGGAAGCCAACCCTCGGGACCGCCGACCTGCGCCGTATGGTGGGCCGGCTTCGCTCGAGCCGAACCGTCACGACTTCGAGCGCGAATACGTGGGGCGTCGAGGTCGTCCACCCGATCGTGATCCCGCTGCATGGTGTCGCACCGATTCGAGCCCTGAACAAGCAGCTCGTGAAGCGTTTACCCGTGGAAGGAGATGACGCTGTCCTGTGGACCTTTTCACCGGTCACATATGGGCTCGAGGACCGGTTCGCCCGCACGGTCTACCACTCTGTCGACCTTCTGCACGCGCAGCACAGGAGCCACCGCGAGCTGTGTCTCGCCGGCGAAGCCTCATTGCTCACCAAGGCCGATCGGGTGATTGCGAGCAGTTCGGGAGTCCGTGATCATCTGCGCAGTATGGGACGCGAGGATGTCCTGCTCTGGGAGAACGTTGCGGACACCGGCCTGTATGAGGCAGCCAACGGGGCGCGCAATCCGCGTGCGATTTTCGCCGGCAACCTGACGCCGTCCAAAGTCGATTTCGACCTGCTGCGGTCGTTGGCGACCGCTGGAGTACCAGTTGTTGTGGCCGGCCCGACATCCGTCGACGGGACGTCTGCCCAACGGGAGATGGATGACCTGTTCGCGTTGCCGGGGATTGACTATGTCGGAAACCTTGCGCCCTCGGAGTTGGCGCATCTCTTGGCGTCCTCGATGGTGGGTCTCATTCCGTATCGCCTGAACGAATACACCGCCGGAGTTTTTCCGATGAAGGTGTACGAATACTTGGCTGCCGGACTACGGGTCGTTTCGACGGCATTGCCCAGTCTTGAGCGGACAGCCTCGGACGATGTCGTGCTCGCCGCAGGAGAGTCGTTCTTGTCGGCGGTCGAAGAGGGTCTCGAAACGTGGTCGGAGCAAGCCGTCGCGCGTCGGCGCGAGCTTGCGCGCGGCCACTCATGGCAGGCGCGCGGCGAGCAGGCGCTGGCTCTTATTGACGAACTCTTACGCCGGTGACGTGTCGCCTACCGGGCAACCGCAAGCATGCACATTTCGGCGTGGCAATCACTCGACGAAGCTCACCGGTTGTGCGTGTGGCACGCCGTTGTGCTCGATGATTTTCGATCGATCAACGCGAGCCGAGGGCGACGGCTCCTTACGGCTCGGATGGCGTTCGCGAGCAAACCGAATTTGAGCCGCAAGAGTCCGCCGGTCTATACGATGCATTGCAGGGAAAATCGCGCCCCGGGGGGAAAATGACGACCGTTCTGAATCAGCTTCGGCAGCAATCGCGACGCCACCGGCGGCGCGTCGAGGTGGCACAGCAGCGACTCGACATCCAGGGGCTGCGGATGGTCGCAGTCCTCACAGTGTTCGCATTTCACCTCTGCGGCTGGCCCAAGGGCGGTTTTATCGGTGTCGATGTGTTCTTCGTCATTTCGGGTTTCCTCATCACCGGAAACCTGATGCGAATGGCGGAGCGCCGCGGAAATGTGTCGTTCAAAAAGTTCTACTGGAATCGGGTCCGCCGGATCATCCCGGCGGCCACGGTTGTGCTGATCCTCACCTATGTCGCATCTGTACTTGTGTTCCAGCCGTTCCGGGCACATCAGGTCGGTGTTGATGCTTTGTTCGCGTTCATCTTCATGTCGAACTGGTGGTTCGCCGCCCATGCGACTGACTACTTCGCAGCCGGTGACGCCGTGTCGCCCATCCAGCACTACTGGTCTCTGTCCATCGAGGAACAGTTCTATTTCGTCTGGCCCGCACTGATCTTCGCGCTCGGCTTGGTCGTCGCCCACAAGACGTGGACCCATGCGCACAGAATGCGGCTTGCTGCTGCAGTGATGGCATGCGTCATCGTCATCTCGTTGGGGTGGGCGCTGTACCAGACCACAACATCGGTCACCGGTGCGTACTTCAACACCTTCGCCCGCGTTTGGGAGCTCGGAGTAGGTGCCCTTTTGGCCACGGCGGTCGGGCTGCTAGCCCGGATACCGGTGGTGGTGAAGCCGTGGCTGTCGTGGGCGGGACTCGGCGTGATCGCCGCCAGCGTGCTCCTCATCACTGAGAACTCCGTTGGCTTCCCTGCCCCCTGGGCACTTCTGCCGGTCGCAGGTTCGGCGATGGTCATCGCCGCTGGAGTTCAGGAAGAACCCCACCATCAGGCTTTTCTGCAAAATAGGTTCGCCGTCTATATCGGCAACATCTCATATTCGCTGTATTTGGTGCACTGGCCGGTGATCGTCATTCTCGGCTCCTTAATGCGGTCGCGCGGCGCCAGTTTCTACATTGCGGTCATAGGAATTGCTTTCGGACTTGCCATAGCGTCGTACCACTTCGTCGAGAACCCCCTGCGCTACGCCGACCGCGACAAAGCGATCCGACTATTCCGAAGGCTTCGCGAGAGGCAATGGGCACCTGAGAGGTCGACGCGCAATGCCGGCCTCGCAGTCTTTAGCTTGCTGACACTGGCGTTGACTGCATACGCCGTCAGTCCGCGGGCACAGGTCTCGCTCCCACCGGAAGTCGCTGCTTCCAAGCACGCAGATGGGCAACCCCACCCAACGCTTGGGCCGCTCGCGTCGGCGCTGCAAGAAGAGATCCGGAAGGCGCTGACGGCCGCGGAGTGGCCAAGTCTTGACCAGTCGGTGGAGGCGGTCATCCACGCCAAGGTTGCACCAGAAATCGAGCAGTGCAGCAAGGAGCCGAACCCCGAAGCGTGCACATGGGGATCGCCATCGGCTCCGATCCGGGTCATGTTGGTTGGTGACTCCATAGCGTTGACGTACGCACAGCCTCTACGCGACATCGCCCTAAACTCAAATGGCCGGATTCAGTTGCGCCTCGAAGCAATGGCGGGATGTCGACTAATGATGAACTACATGGATGACAGCGCTGGCCAGCAATTGATGGATGACTGTCTAGCCAGGCGAGAGCACACTGTGGAGGCCATCAATGCGGCCAAACCTGATGTGGTAATCATCGCAAACGCTTATAACGACATACCGAAAATCGGTGGGCCACCGCAATGGGCTGACTTCCGCCGCCAGATTGTCGACCAGTTCAGGAGCAGCACCCAGAAGGTGGTTTGGCTATCGCCTCCGCCGGACGACAAGAACATTTCCGAGTGCTACAGCACAGCTTCCAGCGTCCCTGCTGACTGCATCAGCAGAGTCACGGATAAGTGGCTCACCGTAGCCAAAACCGAGCAGATGGTGGCCGGATCCGAGACCGGAATTTGGATCGATTCGCGCCCGTGGTTTTGCATCGAAGAGGGGTTGTGCCCGGCCTTCGTAGAATCAACGCTAACGAAAATGGACCAACGACATATGACTAGGGCTTACGCGGAGAAGATCACCCCTGTAATCGCTGAGTCACTCGCCGCTGCCGGCGTGTTTTGACGTCCGGAATAGCACTGGCGGTGCCTCCTGGCGCGCCGGCGACCTATGCCCCTGTCGGCGAATCCTCGGCGTCGGGAGTGAACAGCAGGTCGAACACCGTGCGCTGAGCAAGGTCGTCCTCGTCCAGCGCAAGATTGCGGCCGTCCTTGAGCTCACGAGCGACATACCCGAATTCGCTGAGGATTTCGCGCACCTTGCGATAGCTGCCGCCGTTGCGTCCCGAACGATCGCCGCGAACCTCGCACCAGACGTGGGGTCGCCAGCCGCTGAGCAGCGAGTCGACCATGCCCGCCACCACCTCGGCTTCCAAACCCTCCACATCGATCTTGATTAGGCGAATCTTTGACACATCCCCCACGTCGCCGCGCGCGGCGATCTCGCTGAAGGTATGCACCGGGACCTCCTCTTCGCTGCGTACATAGCTCGGAGCGGGGAAAAGGGAGGTTGACCCAGAGTGGTTGTGCGGCTCGTAATACAGCGGCAGGGCGCCGGCGCGGTCGGAGAAAGCGATGGGCAACACTGTGCCGAAGACATGCTCGTTGCGCAGCAGGAAGGCACTGTGGCGCGGCTCCGGCTCGACGACGACAGTGTTGAAGCCATACCGTCGCGCCACCAACGCGTAGAAGCCTAAGTTGGCGCCGATATCGACGAACGTCGCGCCGGGTTCGGCAACGCGCGCAATGTACCGACCGAGCTCACTCCTTTCGTAGTAACGCGACACGTTGTAAAAGAGATAGGACAACACCCGTTCCGGTGGGTGGTTGCTGTCCAATGCCAGGGGCCCCCACGCAGTTGGGATGGCGTCATTGCGTGTGCTCGCGCGGAAGAGCGGATCCAGGACGCGGAAGAGGGCATTGAGTTTCCGTCCTGCGACGGCGACATCCAGCGGTAGCACGCGGGTGGCGTTGCGCACGACGCTCATTGCTGCATCCTCCTCCATTTTCGGGTTGCAGGACGCCGGATGCGCTAACTGCCGGCTGAAGAGGCCCACCCCCAACCATTGTGGGCCATGAGCGCGGGATCGCAACGAGGGGCAAACTGCGCGAGGTCTCATCAGCCGCACAGTGGTTCCGGCCGAGGCCCACGGTAATGGTGCTAACTCCTGCTGGCGATGCCGCCCATCAACCAGAAACGAGGATGAACACTGCGGCGCTAAGCTAATCTACGGTTGTCTGGGGCAGTGGAATACAGGCGAGGTGCAGTCTAGGGGGCAGCCAGCTATTGCCTTCTTACTACTCATAGGAATTCGGCATGAATACATTCACGGAGGGCTGTCGAATATGTGCGTGCGCGAACGCTACGTCCTGGGGCGAAGAAAACGGCTTCCTAGCCGTTAAATGCACGAATTGTGGTCTCGTTTACCTGTCGCCCTGGCCAGATCTCAGCAGTCGAGACTACTCACTACGATATGGCGCGCACGAAGGTGAAAGGATTATCAGTTCGAGGGCACGGCCACGCGGCAAGGGCCACGTACGGCAATATCAAAAGGTATTGGGTGAGCTTTACGGCCTGGGCCTCGCCGACCGGCAAGTGCACTGGCTTGACATTGGTTGTGGTTACGGGGAGTTTCTCGCCGCTTTGAGAGCGACCGTCGCCAAAGGCTCAACGCTCGCAGGCAGCGAACCGAATGAGCATAAAGCTGAGTATGCTCGGTCGCGCGGATTCGACGTTTCATATCGCGAGCTAAACGACCTGACCGAGCAATTCACCCACATTTCACTCCTGAACGTCTTTTCACATTTACCCGAACCGGTTGAATTCCTGCAGAAGGCGAGAGATCTCCTCGTGCCAGGTGGGGAGCTGCTGATACAGACAGGTAACGCTGGTGACCTTGAACGTCATGAGGTGCCCGGCGAGTTATGGTTCCCCGATCACCTGATATTCGCAGGTAGACAGACTCTGGATCTTCTCATTGAGAAGCTTGACATGGACGTCACGCGATCTACGGCCCAACGTTATCCACGCCTGACGCCGGTCAATCTGGCAAAAGACGTCGTCAAGCGGATTACTCGAACGGACTATAACCCCGTTAGCTGGCGGGGTGCTTTTCGCTCCGTATGGGTTCGTGCGAAAAAACGCTGATGCCTGAGAGATCGCGGCGGTGAACGTGGCGACGACACAGCCAAAATTGCGAGCTCATCATAGCTGACCCGAGATGAGGCAATCGCTTTTGCGCAACAACGGCCGGTATCCCACACGCATCGGGGCAAAGATCTTCCTGCACTTGCAAGTGGCCCTCTTCACGCTTCTCCTGAAGGTGGAAAACCTCTGCTCGCACCGCCCCATTACCGGAGGTTGTGATATCGATGTTTCTATTACGACATATGGTTATAGGACTCGGCGAGTGTGGAGGACGTTGGAGACGATCGGCCGCGGAAGTCTGCTGCCTCGCAGAATAGTGCTGTGGCACGAAGATGAAGCTGTCGTGATGAATCCACCGAGTTCTTTGCGTCGTTTGATAAAGCGCGGGTTGACGATAGAACACTGTGTGGACTATGGGCCCCACAAGAAGTACTTCCCCTATGTAGTGCAGGAAAATCTTGAACGCCCGCTCGTGACGGCCGACGATGACGTGCTTTACCCACGTTATTGGCTGGCCCGCTTGGTAGCAGCGTACCGGCCCAATGAAGTGGCTGCCTACAGGGCGTACATGATGAGTGACGACCCCTACCTAACGTGGCCGCCCTGCACAAGCACCGTGCCTTCGGCAAACCTACTGCCCACAGGCGTTTCAGGTGTTATCTACCCACCCAAAGTCCTTAGGGCGCTGCGCGAGCGGGGCGACGACTTCATGCGGGTATGCCCGCGCGCAGATGACTTTTGGCTTCACTACGCGGCTGTTGCGTCAGGAGTACTCACCAGACAGGTGTCAGAATCGGCAGCCACGTGGTGGCCGATACGACCTAGGGAACGGGGCCTGATGCTAGACAACCGGCTAGAAGGCGGGAACGACACGATATCTAAGGCAGCGAGGGAAGCATGGTTGGGACCCCGTGCTTGATCGCCAACTTCGAATAAGTTCATTCGAGTTTCAGCCCTTGGTACTGATTGGGAGTCAGCCCGGTGCGAAGTCCCCAGCGGCGCGCGACCGCTATGCCCGATCGTCATGCGGTGGTCCGCTAGTCCGCAGTTCCTCGACTGCAACCATTGCGTAGTAATTCAGCCCAATCAAATTCGGCAGGCTACGCCATTCGAGGCAGCTAATATGAGCCTGTTGCGACAAGGCGGGGCGCGATCGACATTGTTTCGGGGTCGGGGACCGGTCGCCGCCGGTGGACTCGTTTTCTGCGCAGGCGGCTACGCGGCCAGTGCCGTGCTGACAGAGACGACTTGGTCGACAGCCGTCGCAGCCGGAAGGGGGAAGCGACGTGCTCGTAAGTGCAGGCATAGCGGTGGTCATGCTGATCGCCAATCTGGCCATGCCCCACCGTATGCGACTCATCGGGGTAGCAATACTCCTGATCCCGCAGTTGTATCTACCGGGATTGCCTGTGTCGCTCGCCGTGCTCTGGACGCTGATGACGTGCCTCACGGGGATGACAGCCCACGGACGGTCCCGGTCAGGTAGCTCGATCGTCATGATCCTTGGTTTCTTGATCGCGGTGACAGCGGTGTCATTACTGTGGGCGCTCCCCTCGGGACTGCGTCTCGGAGTCACTACCGTGCTTTTCGGGGTGGTGTTCCTGTTGTGGCTGCGCGAGATGATTGTGGTGGCGAGGGATGAATCAGAACTGCTGGATACCGTTGTGCTGTGGAGCGTTCCCGGGGTCGCACTTCAATCCGTGCTGTCAATAGCTTTTCAAATCAACCCAGCGATTGAGGAGCAATTCCTTCGGTCTCGGTTAGCCGCGATCACGGTGGGACCTGCGGCTGCGCATCTGTACACCGACCTCCCAAACAATGTGCTCGACCCGCATAAGTCCGGGGGATTCTTCGTAAACGGAAACGTCGCATCGCTCTTCGGTGGTGTCGCAGCGCTTCTGCTTTGCGTCGCCGCGCGCCGCACCATGCACCATTGGCTCTATGCGTTTGCGGCCTTGTCTTTCGCCGGTTCGATCTTCACAGGGTCGAAATCGGTTGTCTTCATCGGCGCAGGCGCTGCACTCGTAGTTATGTTCCTACCGCATATGCGCAAGGGGTCAGCCGTACTCATCGCCCTCTCGGTCGTGCTCTCATTGCCTCTCGTCTTCCCCTTGTTGACCAGCGTTGTGGAGCGCATTGCACCTACCTTCTACGCCAACTCTGACTTCAGTTACGGCGCACGAGAAAGACTTTGGTCGCGCGCAGCACAGATGTTCCAAGAGACGCCCATTCTAGGCCCGGGTTTTGGTGGCTGGGTTGAGCAGATCGGTAAGATTGGCAGTCGATCCGACCTTCCGCCGCACAACGTCCTTGTCGCGACATGGGCATACTCGGGCATCGTTGCCGTTGTGTTAGCCGTTGTGTTCATTGTCGCGGCCATCGCTTTCGGCATTCGTGTAGTCGCTGCGCAGCCCACAGTCCGCGACCGTCGCAATGCCGCGTTCGCGCTCTCCGCGATCGCTTGGGTATTTATCCACGGCATGGGGGATAACACGGCGTTATACGGCGACAGACAGACCATGATCTTGATCGCCGTCGCTTTTGGATACCTCTACTCGATGGTACAAGACCGGCAGCAGGGGCTCGTTAGCGACGAAAACCAAATGGACAGTGAGCATTCCAGCGAAAACACCCGTCTTCCATCAACGACTGCTTCACTGCGGACCTTCACTAGCCGGAAGCCGACCCCGGCTGGGTCAGCACGTCGCGGTGCCACCTGGAGAATTTGAGCGTAGAACCTGGAAAGGTTGCTCGTGGGACTCGATCAGCGGCGGAAGAATTGCGCAATAGAGCCGCGCTGGCGTAGCAAATGCGTTTCAGCGAGCGGGTTTTCGGCAAACTTGTACTCGACATAGACCTTGTCGATGTGGCGTGCAAGCGCCGATGGAATGTCGCCGATCACCGCCTCCTCCATGGTCTCGATATCAATCTTCAGGATGTTGATCTGGCCGTGCCGGCCGACGACATCCTCAAGTACCTCACGCGTTCTCCGGCACTGAACATTGATGTAGTTGCCGGTTCGTTGCCCGACTCCGCCGTAGCGTCCTGTCGGCTCCCACCCGAACTGCACTTCGCCTTCCTCCGTTCCTACCGCGGCCACATCAAGGGCGTACCGAGCTTCGAACGGGCGCAAATTGTGTCGGAGCCGCTCAATGTTGGCGGGAAGCGGCTCGAACAGATAAGTGAAAGTATCGGCTCCCCGAGACAGAAAGTACGCGGCCGAGATTCCAATATTAGAACCGAAGTCCACGACAACCTTGTCTCGGTCATCGGCGAGATAGTCGACCCGACAGAAGATCTCGTTAACAGTGAGGACGTCGTGGTGGGTATACAACTCGAGGTCGATCGGACCAATCGGGGTGGAGACGCGCACACTGCACGGGTACTCCCCCATTCCCGTCAAGTACCGGCGATACATCTCCAAGGGATGCTCGTACAGCCTCAGCATGTTGCCGGCTGCGACATAGTGCTGTGGCTCGAATACCGCTTTGGCAATCGTGCGGGTATTACGACCAGCGATCCGCACCGACTGCAGCCCCTTTCTGGCCCATGCCATTCGGCGTCAGAGGTCCGCAACACACGACTAATGGAGAAAGTTTGTACGCGCTCAGGCCCGGCACGCTTCATACCCTAACTCGATCGCGACCCAGCCCTGTACGCGTTCGATGAACCGCGCTTCTGAGAACTCCGCTACGTCATCAATCGTCGGCCGAATGCCGCCATCTATGAGTTCACCGGTACGGTCGGCGACACTCCTGACGTCTGCGAAATCCGCAACCACGCCAGCCGCTGACCTTCGAGCGCTCTCCTGTGCGCCGCCCACGGAGTTAACGACCACCGGCGCCCCAGCCGCCATCGCCTCCACCGGCATCATGCCGAAATCCTCGACTGGCGGGAACACGTAGGCGGCGCTACGCGCGTACAGCGCATGGAGCAACGCATCCGATGGGGAGATGACGAATGTCGCAGGCACCGACGCGTTAGCTGCAATGTCGCGAAGCCGCTGTTCCTCAGGGCCTCGGCCGGCGATCACCACCGGGATATCCAGGAGGGCACCGACGGATATCACCTTGTCGAGTTGCTTGTACGACACAAACCGTGAGGCTCCTAGGATGAATGTTGCTGGTAGACAGTCGATTACGCGCAGATCGGCGTCGCTGAGGCCGTTGCCCGTTCGCGCCGACGCCGCGATCGCTTCAACAGGAACGGGTGGATAGATGATCGTTGCCTCGCGGTCCCAAAACCGCCGGATGCGGTCCTGGACACATGCGCTGTTGGCAGCGATCGCGACCGCTTCGGTTGCCCGTCTCCGATCCATAGATCTGTAGTACGCCGAGACGGCACGCACGGCGCGACTGTCACCGCGGAAATCGAGTTCCGGCGTCCATATGTACCGAGCCGGCGTGTGCGCGTACACGAATTTGGGGATACCTCGGTTCGCACCCTGGAATCGGGCATGGTGGGCGAACAGGTGCGAACTCACAAGCATCCAGTCGTAGCGGTGGCCGCCATGTAGCGATCGCCAAGTCCGGGGCATCAATGGCAACGCGAGCGCTTTGGACCGGCGCAACGGCGTGCGCGACAGCCAGGATTCCGTGATCTTGCGGCCGGCCATCACGGCGCCGGGATCGCGCCAGAGCGTATACAGATCTGCGTCAGGGAAGGCATGACTCATCGCCTCAAAGACTTTCTCAGACCCGCCATGTGCTGACATCCACTCGTGGATGATGACGCCCGCCACCGTCAGCTTCCCCCCATCGAGATTCGCCCGGTTCAGTACGCCCGCCCTACGGCTTCACCACCCGAGCTCATCTTTCGCGGTAGAACAAGACCTCACGGAATGTCCGCAAGATGATCTTTATGTCCAGCCAGAGCGACCAGTTTTCTATGTAGAAGTTGTCGTGTCGGGCGCGGTCGGCGATGGACGTGTCCCCCCTAAGCCCACTGACCTGGGCGAAACCGGTGAGTCCGACCTGTACGCGGTGACGGTGGGCATATCTGTCGAACTGGGTCGAGAATTGCTCGACAAAGTGCGGTCGTTCGGGTCTCGGCCCCACCAGCGTCATATCGCCTCGAAGTATGTTCCACAACTGAGGTAGCTCATCGATTGAGGTGCAGCGCAGGAACCGTCCGACTGGACCGACGCGGTTGTCCGCGGCGACACACCAATTCGTCTGCGACTCAATTTCATTGGCCGGCCGCATCGAACGGAACTTCAACAGCTCGAAGTGCTTGCCGTCGCGTCCCACCCTGACTTGGCGGAAGATGACGCCGGATCCACCTTCGATCCGCACCGCCAGCGCAGCTGCAGCCAGCACGGGCGACAGGACGATCAGTGACATTGTGGCTACTGCAATGTCGAACGCGCGCTTGATGAGCCACGCCGGCCCGTGGAGATTGGGATTGCGGATTCGCATGATGGGAATGGAGCCAATGTGGTCAGCCATCCCGGTCTGGGTATGGAAGTGATGCATCCGCGGAACGACGAGTAGTTCTGTGTGATGGCACGCCTCCGTACGCACTGCATCGATTAGCGCGCGTTCCTCGAAACTTCCGTCGGCGACCAGCAAGTTGTCTGCACCGGTTGTCAGTACAGCCATGTCCAGATCAGCAAGGCGACCAAGACGTGGGAGGTACTCCCCGGCTGGGGAAGCCTCGGCATCATCGACGAAGCCGTTGAGCGTGAGGCCGTACTCCGTGTGCTGGGCAAGGATTCTCGCCAACTCTGCTGCCAGCGGACCGCCCCCAATTAGCACGGTTCGATGTTGTGAAATCCCGGTTCGGCGACCTATTGCAATGAGCCGCGTGGTGATGACGCGGCCAACAATGACCAGCGCGACCGCCTGGCAAGCAGTTTCGAGGAAGATCAACACCTGCGTCTTCTGGTGCATATAGAGGGCGACGGCAGCGACCAACGCCACGGCTGTCATCAGCCGCGTGAGGATGGAGGGAAGCTCGTCCAAGACGCTGAGATGTAGACGCGAGACGTATCCGCCGCCTCCGCTGAGGAGAAGCGTTGCAAGGACGGCAAGCGTCACAATTGCGTGGATCTGAGGCGGCCGCCATGCAAGGGGAGCCAGCATCAACGCGAAGTCGACGGCCGGGACAAGCATCCAAGCCCGGATGCGGCTGAGGAAACGCGCGTCGACGCGCTGACGGTCGCCGACCGGACGCAGGGAATCTTTGGCGACTTCAAGAACCGGTGGCCGAGTCTGAGCATTCGCGGGTATAGGCGCGACGACTGCGCGACGGCTGTCCAGGAGCCGGACGTTATCCGGAACACTGCTCTTAATTGCGAGATCGCGAGCCGGGGAATTCTGAGTGATCGCCGCCGTGGTCGGCTCGAGGACTCCAGTCATAGCCTGCCACCCAACGCGCCCAATGAAATTTCATTGGGGTTGGTCGGCAATATTCTCGATGAACCGCTAAACAGAAACAACATCGGCTGGCCCCCATGCCCAACCCACGTTGCCCTCGCACGTACGCGCGGGCCTCAATACCGACATCCCATACCCCCTGTAGCCGTCGGTGACGACTTTGCCGGTGAGAATGACGGTTACAACGCCGCCCCGCGGAGAGCGTTGGGGCTAACCACACCCCGGAACCACAACACTCGCTACCGTTCTCCTCACCCGTTGACCAGCATATTCACAGCGGGGTGCCTGACGGAATGAGGTGTTTCCCTATGATTTCATTCCCTCCACCCTAGGAACCCCAGGTAGATCTGACTTTTTACGCCGGGAAAGCGGTTTCGCTGGATGTTTGACTGAGGTTGCTGTGGTTACACGGTCACCGCGGACGCCCCGGAGGGTTCTGGCGCAAGTCACAGATGCCGCGCCACGGGGACTGGTATGCGTGAACCGCCGGCTGAGATGCAATCGTCATCTACGCGTGATTAGCTGACCCGACAAACTCACACGGATTGAGCCGGTCGGAGATTTTCTTCCTTGCCGCAATCAGCGGTTAACTAGCCGCGTGACGAAGATCCCCAACGATTTGTACACCCAGATCGATCGCCGATGCCGACAAATGCTGCGCGGATCCGCCACCTGACGGGCCGAGATGCTCCCCGACAGCGACGAGCATCAACGAAAGCCGCTGAAATCAGTTCCAGTACCGTTGACTTACCGTCTGACGCCATCTGGCCAGCGCCACAGGCTTCACCGTAGAAGTGAGGAGTTTGATCTGCACGTCCTGTTTGTTTGCACTGGAAACATCTGTCGGTCGCCAATTGCAGAACGACTCGCCACGGCATATTCGGCTCGGATCGGGGTCCCGGACTTCACAGCATCCAGCGCCGGGACCCGCGCTGTGACCGCGCATCCGATTCACCCCGACGCGGCACTCGTCCTTGAAAAGCTGGGTGGTGACGTATCCGACTTCGCCGCGCGACAGCTCACCTCGCGGATTGCTTCAGCCGCCGATCTTGTCCTGACTATGACGAGGGCACATCGCGACACTGTCCTGGAACTTGCCCCGCGCCAACTCCACAGAACTTTCACACTGAGCGAAGCCGCCCGACTCGCATCAGATTGCGACACACGAAATATCGCAGATCTCGCAGCGCAGCGCTCGCAGGTGGCACGGCACGAGCTTTCAGACGTTCCCGACCCGATTGGCCAAGGCGCAGATTTCTTTACCACGGTGGGTTCGCAGATTGCCGAACTCCTGCCGCCGATACTCGAGCTTTGTCGGCGCTCGTCCCCGATCGCGGACGATTAGCATCCCGAGGCCGCCATATAGCGACGTCATCGAATGACGGTTCAGGTATTCAGTACGCCCCTTCCCAGCGCGTACACCTGCCAGCCAGCGTGCGTCCAAAAATCATGGTCGACCGCATTTCTGGCGTCGAGTAACCGCGGCTCGCGCACGAGGGACATGAACGCATGTGGATCGATGTTGCGGTACTGATCCCATTCAGTGGCTAGCACGATCAAATCGGTATTGCGACAGGCGTCTTCGATGTTCAGGCAATACGTCAAGGTGGGAAACCGTCTGCGCGCGTTCGGGATGGCCTTCGGGTCGTGCACTCGCACCGCAGCACCCTTCAGATGCATGGCGGCGGCAACGTTTAGAGCCGGGGAGTCCCGCACGTCATCGCTGTCGGGTTTGAACGCCGCACCCAGCACCGCGACGTTCTTGCTCAGAAAATCACCTCCGAGCATGGCACCGGCGACATTGACGACCTTGTCACGCCGGCGCATGTTGATCTTGTCGATCTCACGCAGGAACGTCAGCGCGTCAGACGCCCCCAGCTCGCCCGCCCGAGCGCTGAACGCGCGGATGTCCTTCGGCAGGCATCCGCCGCCAAACCCGAGGCCGGCGTTGAGGAACCGACGACCGATCCGCTCGTCGTAGCCCAGCGCCTGGCTGAGGGTGACGACGTCGGCGTTGGCCACCTCGCACACCTCGGCCATCGCGTTGATGAAAGAGATCTTGGTGGCTAGAAAGGAATTCGCGGCCACCTTTACCATCTCGGCTGTCGCTAAATCCGTGGTGATGTACGGCGTGCCGTGGTCGATGACCTTCCCGTAGACCTCCAGCAGAGACTTCTCGGCGTGCTCTGACATCACCCCGAATACCAGCCGATCGGGATGCAACGTGTCGCGGACGGCCTTGCCCTCGCGCAGAAACTCGGGATTCCAAGCCAATTCGAGCCGCGAGCCGTGATCGCCCAGCCTGTCGGCTAGCCGTTGGGCGGTCCCGACAGGCACGGTCGACTTCCCGACGATCAGGCCATCGCAATCCGCCAAGTCGGCGACGGTCTGCACGGCAGCGTCGACGAAGCGCACATCGGCCGCATCAGACCCCGACTGCTGTGGAGTGCCGACACAGATGAAATGCAGTTTCGCGCCCCGAACGGCCTCTTCGGCGCTGGCGGTGAATCGCAATCGGCCCGTCGCGAGCGCGGATTGCAGCAGCTCCTCGAACTCCGGCTCATAGAACGGCGAGACCCCGCGCGATAGCGCCCGTACCTTCGCCGTATCGGTGTCGTATCCGACGACCTCATGTCCCAGATTTGACATGCATACAGCGTGGACGGCACCAAGATAACCGGTTCCGATCACGCTAATTCGCATGGACACACCTCACGCGCGGCTACGCGCACACCGTTGGTCAGACTTCACAAAGACCGGTGCGCTTGCAGATTGCCTGGCAATACGTCATGTTCGTGTCGGACTGGTCGCACCACGCGGGATTCTTGTTGATCTTCGCCGCGGTTACCTGGTCATGTTTCGCCTTGACACCTTCCGGACTCATCGCCGAGTTCCCGGGTTTCCCCGGGGCGGCAAGTGCGTTATTGCAGTTCAAGTCGAACACATATTCTTTTTTCCTGTCGTTCTTGCCGCTGGCATCGAGGAATATCGACTTATGCCAATTGGTGACGAGGCAAGCACCGACATCGACCTGATCGCCGGTCACCGTACCGACGACGGGGGTACCACCTTTGGAAGAAATCGCTGATGAAGCCTCGTCGTACGAAATCCCTATGAGCCCGTCTTTAGCGGAAGCAACACCGGACCCGAACATTGCGACCAAAAGTGCCGCGGCGCCAATGACACCCAGGATGCGCCCGACCAAGCTGCCCATCAGAAACCCCTCCCTAGCGAACAATGCACAATCTGGCGCCTATCGCCGGATACCGACGCCTCGAAGCTTGCGGGGCCCCCCGACAACCGCAGCACTCTCATACTCGGCGCCCAACCCCGCAAGCTCTGCCCCCTCGCTCAGCTGAAAGTTGCGGCACGACCGCCCCGAAATGCCACATCTTTCGTTGCGGATTGAATTTAGCTCGGTGGCGGTACCCCAGGAATCGGGTGTTTCCCTAAGGTTGCCCCCCATACCCCCTGCCTATCGGCCGCCCGCAAACCGGCTCACCTGCCGTTACCAGGGCGTCCGCGCCTTCCTGCGGCCGCTTGCTGAACCCAGCCTTGAGCGCGCTGCCGGGATTTGACGGTGAAGATAATTTCGATATCACAGGTTTGGCCGCGAAATGCGTTTGCCGGATGCGACGATTGTCCCGATGGGCGGGGGGTTCATCGACCGTTCGGTCGAGTGGGGGTTAGTCGTCGACTTCTTGACGTCGACGACTGAGCAGCCGTCTGCCTTCGTGATCGAGGGCGAGGCCGGCATCGGCAAGACCACCCTGTGGTCGGCCGCGATCCAGCAGGCGCGACAGCGTGGGTTTTGGGTCCTGGCGGCTCGCGCCAGTCAAGCCGAATCGGTGTTGGCTTACACGGTGGTTGCCGATCTGATCAGCCACATCGACCCTGCGGCCCTGGCAGGCTTGCCCGAAGTCCAGCGCATTGCGCTGGATCACGTGCTGCTGCAGGCCGACCGCGGGAGCCCACCGAGCGACCATCGGGTCGTCGGAACGGCCGTCTTATCCATCCTCGAATGCCTGGCGGCCAAGTCGCCCGTGCTGGTCGCCATCGACGATGTGCAGTGGGTGGACGCGTCCAGCAGGAGTGTCGTCAACTTCGTCGCGCGTCGGCTTGGCCGACGGGTTGGCATGCTGCTGACTGAACGGTCCGGCCCTGGCCAGAGCGAAGCAACCGGTTCCTGGCTGCAGCTGGCCACCCAGACCGACATTAAGCGAATTCATGTGGGGCCGTTGAGTGTTAACACACTACATACATTGATCTGCGACCGACTGGGTCACTCACTTCCGCACCCGACGACGGTCCGGATCGCAGAGATGTCCCATGGCAACCCCTTCTACGCGCTCGAGCTCGCACGTGCGGCCAGCATGCAGTCACCGACCGCCGAGACAGTGTTGCCAGGCACACTCGCCGAGCTCATGCGCGAGCGGATAGGTGAGCTGGAAAGTGAAACCGAGGACGTATTACTCGCCGCGGCATGCGCTTCCGATCCGACCGTCGACCTGCTCGCTAGCGCCACCGGGACGACCGCTGCGCGCACCGTCGAGCTACTCGAACCGGTCGAAGACAAGGGCGTCATCAGCATTCACGGCAACCGGATCAGGTTTACCCACCCGCTGCTGGCGCGAGGCGTCTACACCGACGCCAGTCCTGCACGGCGGCGCCGAATACATCGGGCACTCGCCGCCATTGAGGTGCTACCCGAACTGAGGGCCCGCCATCTCGCACTGGCGACGGTCAGCTCGGACCCCGCGACGCTGCAGGCCCTCGACGCCGCCGCGGACACAGCGCGTACCCGCGGTGCGCCGGCCGCCGCCGCCGAGCTGGTCGACCTCGCAATCCGGCTCGGCGGTGACACGCCGCAACGCCGGATCTGTGCCGCCACACACCATTTCGAGGCTGGCAGCCCCGAACGCGCCCGAGCGCTAATCGAACCCGTGGTCACGCAGCTGCCCGCGGACCCGCTCCGGGCGGCAGCGGTCAACCTGCTCGCCGAAATGCGTATGTACGACAACAGTTTTGCGCACGCCGCTGATCTCCTCCGAGGCGCGGTAGACGACGCTGCAGCCGAACCCGCGGTGCTGGTGCAGAGTTTGCTCCTGCTGTCTTTTGCTCTCGTCAATACCGGTGACCACGACGAGTCATTGAACTACCTGCGGCAAGCAGTCACGCTGGCCGAGGCACTCGACGTGCCCGCGTTGACCAGTCAAGTATTCGCGATGTGGGTGACCATGGCCGCCGTGTGCGGGCAAGGCATTGACGAGCCCAGGCTGAAGCGCGCGCTCGACATGGAAGACCTCGACCTCGTCGTGGCACTTCCGTTCAGCGCCAGCGCCGTCAACGCGCTGGTACTGGCCTGGGACGGACAGCTGGACGAAGCCCGAGCCCAGATGACGGCTGTGCGGAACCGCCGCCTCCAGCGCGGAGTGAACAGCCACATCGTCTTCATGGACCTGCAGAGCATCTTGATCGACGTGTGGCGGGCCGATTTCGCCGCAGCCGCAGTCGCGGCCGAGGAAGCAATGAAACGCGCCACGCAGCTCGGTGGTGATCACATGGAGGTCATGGCCAAAGCCGCCCGGGCCGTCGTCGCCTCATACACCGGTCGCGAGGAGGAAGCTCGCGCCGACGCTAACGCCGCAATCGACGGAGCGCGCCGATGCGGCTCAGCGCGCCTCGCGGACGCGCCGATCATGACCCTCGGGTTCCTGGACGTTTCGTTGGGCAACTACGCCGAGGCGCTGACGACCTTGCAGCCGCTGCTCGCACAGTTCGACACCCTGCCCGGCACGGAGATTGTCACTGCCGCCTTTATCCCCGATGCCGTCGAGGCAATGATCGCCCTGGGGCGCATCTCCGAAGCCGGACCAATGATCGAAGCACTCGAGTACAACGGCCGTCGCCTCGACCGCCCCTGGATGCTCGCGATCGGAGCCCGCTGCCGCAGCATGTGGTTGGCCGCCCAAGGTGACGTAGAAGAGGCCACCTCCATGGCGCGTCGAGCGATGCGCGAGCACGACCGGTTGCCCATGCCGTTCGAACGCGCCCGCACAATGCTGCTGCTCGGCCAGCTGCAACGCCGTCAGCGCCTCAAGGAGGCGGCCACAGTTACCCTCTGGGATGCATTGCGCGCCTTCGAGGACTTGGGAACGCCATTGTGGGCCAAACGCGTTCGCGACGAACTGGCCCGCACCAAGGTCAGTCCGACCCCGCACCTGCAACTGACCCCGTCCGAACAACGCGTCGCCGAACTCGCCGCCTCCGGCAAGACCAACCGCGACATCGCCGCCACATTGTTCATCAGCCCCAAGACTGTCGAAGCCAACTTGGCTCGCATCTACCGCAAACTCGGCATCCACTCCCGAGCCGAGCTCGGCCATCGGATGAGCCAACTATCGAATATTGAAGCATCCGATGCCAATCGCACTGCGATCCGTTAGCTTTCGGGGAATGTGGTGAATGCCGGGCTAGTTGACCGTCCGACCGAATTCAGGGCGATAGCGTCATTCCTGCAATCCGCCGCTGAGCGAACCTCCGGCCTCGTCATCGAGGGCGAAGCCGGCATCGGCAAGACCACACTCTGTCTCGCGGCCACCGACCAGGCGCGCGACCGCGGATTCCAGGTGCTGTTCGCCCGTGTCGGCGAAGCAGAATCGATGCTGGCCTACGCGGCGGTGGCCGACCTGCTGGGTGACGTGAATCCGGCCATCCTCGGCCGCCTCCCCGATGTCCAACGTCTCGCAGTCGATCGCGTGCTGCTGCGAGCCGGCGACGGCGGTCCTGCCACCGATCAACGCGTGACTGCCGCCGCCCTGGTTTCCGTCGTCGAACACCTCGCTGCCCACCAGCCTGTGCTGGTCGCCATCGACAATGTGCAGTGGCTCGACTCGTCCAGCAGATCCGTCCTGGCGTACGCGGCCCGACGCTTCCGCGGTCGCGTCGGAGTGTTGATGACCGAGCGGTGCGATCCCAACCGCGGCGAAGCGGTGACATGGCTGCAGCTGGGCGAGCCCGACAGCATCGCCCGGATCCGCGTCGGCCCGCTCAGTCTCGGCGGACTGCACGCGCTGATCTCGGCGCGGCTCGGTCGGCCGTTCGCCCGCTCGACCATGGTGCGAATCGCCGAAATCTCCGGCGGCAACCCGTTTTACGCCCTCGAACTGGCCCGCGCCATTCACATCGGCTCCGGCAGGGCACAACCATCGCTGCCCTCGACGCTGGCCGATTTGATGCGTCTTCGCATCGGCACGCTGGAAGGACAGACCGGCGACGTGCTGTTGGCGGCCGCCGCCGCGGCCAATCCGACCGTCGAGCTGCTAGCGCAGGTAGCGCACACCAGCGTCGAGGGGGCCGTCGAGCTGCTCGACAGCGCCGAAAGCAAGGGCATCATCGCGATCGACGGCAATCACGTCCGGTTCTCCCATCCGTTGCTGGCCCACAGCGTCTACACCGACGCCCGACCCGCGCGGCGTCGGGCCATCCACCGGGCGCTGGCCGAGGTCGTCGTACTCCCGGAGCTCAAGGCGAGGCACATGGCGCTGGCGGCTGCACGCGCGGACCCCGACACGTTGAAGGCGCTCGACACCGCGGCTGACGCAGCCCGCGCCCGCGGTGCACCTGCCGCCGCGGCCGAATTGGTCGAGCTGGCAATAGGACTCGGCCAAGACAGCCCATCTCGCCGCATCCGCGCAGCCGAACACCACTTCAAGGCCGGCGACACCGAACGGGCCCACGCGCTGTTGGAATCGACCATCGACGAGCTACGGCCGGGGCTGCTGCGCGGAGTCGCCTTGAACCTGTTGGCCGGGATCCGCATGTATGACGACGCGTTCGTCGAGGCCGCCGCGTTCTTGGAGCGCGCACTCGACGACGCCGAAGCGAATCCCGGCCTGTACGTCCAGACGCTGGTGTCGTTGGCCTTCGCCCAAGGCATGGCGGGTCTGTTCGACGCGTCCGTGCGAAACGCCCGCGAGGCCGTGACACGTGCGGAAGCGTTCGGCTACCCACCGTTGACCAGCCGCGCGCTCGCCATGTTCGTCAACACATCGTTCCTCTATGGGCAGGGGGTCGACGAAGCCAGCCTGCGGCGCGCAGTCGAGCTCGAAGACTCCTACGCCGATAGCCCAATCCCCTTCAGCGCCAGCGCCATCAACGCGTTGATCTGCGCGTGGACCGGTGAGCTGAACATCGCCAGCAGGCAGATGGCCGCCCTGCGCGACCGATGCGTCGAACGCGGGGCCGAGAACGACATGATGGCCGTCAACGGCTACTGCACGCTGATCGAGATGTGGCGCGGCAACTTCGCCGAAGCCGCCCGGCTGGCAGAAGACACCATGCAGCGCGCGGAGCAGAGCGGCGGTTCGCGCACCATCGCGCTGACGGTTCGTGCGGCGGTCAACGCCTACATCGGTCATGAGCGTGAAGCCCGGGCCGACGCCCACGCCGCCATGGCCATCGCCCACGAGCGCGGGGTTCCGCGATTGGCCGAATGGCCAACCATGACAATGGGATTCCTCGAGGTCTCTCTGGGCAACTACACCGAGGCGTTGACGACCTTGCAGCCGATGCTGGATGTCTTTGATTCACTTCCCGGCATTGAGATCATGACCGCGACATTCATCCCCGACGCTGTCGAAGCCATGGTCGCGATTGGTCGACACGACGACGCAGTGCCGCTCATCGAGGAGCTCGAACGGAACGGCAATCTCCTGCGGCGCTCGTGGATGCTCGCCATCGGCGCCCGCTGCCGGAGCATGTGGCTGGCCGCCACGGGCGACGTCGCTGCGGCAGATCGGCTGGCCCACGACGCCATGACCCAACACGAGCGGCTGCCCATGCCGTTCGAACGCGCCCGCACACTGCTGCTGCTCGGCCAGCTCCAACGGCGCCAACGCCAAAAGGAGGCCGCCGCTGCGACACTGCACGAAGCGTTGCAGGCGTTCGGAAGCATGGGCACCCCGCTGTGGGCCGACCGCGCGCGGGCCGAACTGGCCCGCACCAACGTCGGGCCAAGACATGAGTTGGCGTTGACGCCATCCGAGCGGCGAGTGGCCCAACTGGCCGCATCAGGCATGACCAACCGCGACGTCGCCGCGGCGTTGTTCATCAGCCCAAAAACCGTGGAAGCCAACCTCGGCCGCATCTACCGCAAGCTCGGCATCAAGACTCGGGCGGAACTCGGCCGCATCGTCGACGACCTCTGAGCCGCGAAAGCCTCAAGCTAGGCACTGTTGAGCGACTGATGATCCAGCCACTCAGAGACATCCGTCAGTGACCGACGCGGAGGTGACGGAAGCGAGTCGGCGTCAACGGGGGGCCACCCGATGCGCAACAGCATCTGGGGAAAGCCGACGATGCTAAATAGGTTGGCTTGCAGAGTATCTCGCGCTTCTGCGGTCTCCAGCGGCTCTGCGACGGGGCAGCTTGCCAGTCCCAGCGCGGTGGCCGAGAGTAGCACCAGGCTGGTCGCTTCTCCGGCGTGCAGACGCGCGAGCGGGGTGTCGTCTTTGGTACCCAGAGCCAACACGACTGCGTTGTCGCCTTCTGACTCGGCGATCGGTGGAGGCACCATCGACGCCGTCGAATCGGACTTCGGTGCGTGCCCGTGAGGCGTCGTGTGCCGCCAGACTGATTGCGCCACAACGTGTTGCAACTCCGGCAGTGTTTCCACTCGCCGCGTCGTCACGCCGGCACGGGCGGCGCGAGCCCCTATCAGTGCCATGTCGGCGGTAGAGACCGGCCACGGGCTGTACGGCCGCCAGTCACTGCGTCGCCTCGGTATTGCCGAGGCCAGTGCGGCATCGAGCGCGCCGGCGTGGTGCTGGGCCAGCTCCAGCGCGGCGACGTGTCCGGGTTCCTCGGGATCAGGCAGCCTGTGGACCTTTGCGCGCCATCCGAGCGCCGCAAGGGCGACGACACAATGGTGCAGGGCAGCGCCACAGCTCAGCAGCACGTCCCGGCTATGGGCATCGGCGCCGAGTCCGGCTCGGTCGGGATCAGCGTAAAGATGCAGACCCTGGGCGCCCACGCGCCACAGCCAAGGTTGTGAGTCATTGATCGACGGTGCGCGGGTCGCAAGCGACAGCGCAGTCTGGATCGTGTCGTGATCAGGTTGGCAATTGATCATTTGCTGACCCGACTCTCTTGGCCGCCGCAAAGAATCAATGGGGACCTTGGTGCTCGGCGACCAAGTATCGGGTGCTGTTTGCGCTTGGGCGGTCGGCTGGCGTGTCGGAGTGGTGCAGGCTTGCTAGATCTGCAAAGACGCACTCCGTGCGATGCCTTAGCTACTGACGAATTCGCACCGCCGACACTCTGCAACCCGTTCCAGTGCGACGGGCTAAAAGCACTGGCCAGAAGCAATATGTCGCAAAGGGCTTCGTTCCGGTTGAAAGCAGAGAGCCGTTGCAAACGCAAAATCTGGCTACTCGACCTGCGTCCGGGACGCGCCTTTGCCATATCTGCACCCCCATGCAAAGTTATTAACCCCTCGGTAAATCATATCGCTGATCTGCGTTGATTTCGCGGGAAATGCGATTTGCTAGCTGCCATAATCAGGCGGTGTCGGGGGTTGGGGTACACCGCTCTGCCGAGGCGCAGGCGGTTGCGGAATTCTTGTCGGCTGCCGACGCTCGGCCGTCGTGCCTGTTGGTTGAGGGCGAGGCCGGCATCGGCAAGACGACGCTGTGGCTGGCCGCGATCAGCCAGGCGCGCGAGCGGGGATTTCACGTGCTATCCGCTCAAACAGGACAGACCGAGTCGATGCTCGCGTATGCGGCGACGGCGGACCTGCTCGCCGATGTCGAACCGACCGTTCTTGACCAACTACCCGACGTGCAGAGCCTTGCACTGGACCGCGTTCTGCTGCGCACCGACCTCGGCGGTCTCCCTACCGATCAAAGGGTGGTCGCGACAGCGTTTTTGACCGTCGTCGAGGGGCTTGCACGCACGGCGCCGGTGCTGGTGGCGATCGACGACGTTCAGTGGCTGGATCCGTCGAGCAAGGCGGTCGTGGCATTCGTCGCACGGCGCCTGAAGGGCCGCGTCGGCATGGTCCTCACCGAGCGGTCACAGCGCGCCGCCGAGACCACGACATCGTGGCTGCGGCTGCGCAGGCCCGACGGCATCGAACGAATTCGGTTGCGTCCGTTGAGCCTTGGCGGTCTGCGTCTGCTTTTCGACACGAAGCTAAGCCGATCGTTTTCCCGTCCGACAATGACGCGCATCGCCGAGCTTTCCGGCGGCAATCCGTACTTTGCACTGGAGTTGGCGCGCACTATGGCGAGCGAATCGCGGGACAGCGACATGCCACTTCCCGCGACGTTGGCCGAAGTGGTGCGCGCCCGAATCGGACGCCTGGACGACGACGCGCGCGAAATGCTGCTGGCCGCCGCCTGCGCTGCCGACCCGACGGTGGATCTGCTGGCGCGCGCCACCGGCAATCCCGTTGAGCGCACCGCCGAGCTGCTCGCGGAATCAGAAAGCCACGACATCGTCGACATCGACGGCAATCATGTGCGGTTTTCTCACCCCCTGCTGGCTCGGGGCGTCTACGCAGACGCCACACCGTCGCGCCGCCGTGCAATGCACCGGGCCTTGGCCAAGGTCGAGACGCTGCCCGAGCTGAAAGCCAGGCACCTAGCACTGGCCACCACGAGCACGGACCCGGCAACACTTCAGGCGCTCGACGAAGCCGCCACCGCCGCACGGGTTCGCGGAGCCCCGATGGCCGCGGCTGAGCTGATCGAGTCCGCGATTCGGCTCGGGGGTGACACGCCATCGCGCCGGTTGTCGGCGGCCGAGCATTACTTCCAGGCCGGCGATAGCAAGAGGGCGCGCGCCCTCCTCGAGCCGACGATCGAACACCTGCCACCCGGCACCCGACGCGCGACCGCACTCAAGCTGTTGGCCGAAATGCTGGTCTCCGACGGCCGCTTCCAGAAGGCCGTCGATCTTTTGTGGACCGCGCTCTCAGACGCCGCCGACGACCACGCATTGCTGGTGCAGACCCTGCTCCTGCTGTCGAATGCTCTGATCAACACCGGCGAGTACGACGAGTGCTTGCATCACACACGGCAGGCAGTGGTGCTCGCAGAAGAACTCGATTGTCCGACGCTGACCAGTCAGGCGCTCGCGATGTGGGTGACGGTCAGCTGCATCTGCGGCCAGGGAGTCGACGAAGGCAGCCTCCAGCGTGCGCTGGAGCTGGAAGATCTCGACGTCGATGTGCCGAGCGCCTCGAGCGCCAGCAGCGCCTCTGCCCTGATTCTGGCCTGGACGGGTCAGCTCGACGAGGCGCGCACGCAGATGGCCGACGTCCGGCGCCGCTGCATCGAACGCGGCGCCGAGAGCCTGATGATATTCGTTTCACTACACAGTGCGTTGATCGAAGTCTGGCGCGGGAGCTTTACCGAAGCCACCCAGATCGCCGCGGACACCATAGAACGGGCCGAACAACTCGGCGGTGACTACGCGGTCGCCATTGCCAAGACCGTCCGCGCAGCGGTCGCGGCATACACCGGTTCTGACGGCGCAGCCCGCGCCGACGCGCGAGCCGCGATGGAGGCCGCCCAGCGGTGCGCGGCGCCCAGCCTGACGCAGCAGCCAAGCGCGATCCTGGGTTTCCTTGAAGTCTCACAGGGCAATTACGCCGAGGCGCTCGTGAAGTTAGAACCGCTGATATCCAGATTCGACGCGATCCCAGGGACAGAGATCATCACCGCTTCGTTCCTGCCCGATGCGGTCGAGGCGATGATTGCGGTGGGCCGGCTCGATGATGCCGAGCCGTTCATCGACGCGCTGGAGCACAACGGGCGCTGGCTCGACCGTCCGTGGATGCTGGCTGTCGGTGCCCGCTGCCGCAGCATGTGGCTGGCCGCACACGGTGATGTCGCGGCCGCGGATCAGTTGGCACACGAAGCGCTGCACGAGCACGAGCGGCTCCCGATGCCGTTCGAACGCGCTCGTACCCAGCTGCTGCTCGGACAATTGTTGCGTCGGCAACGCCGCAAGGATCTGGCGGCCGCAGCCCTGAATGAAGCTCTGCACGCGTTCGAAGAGATGGGCACGCCGCTATGGGCTGAGCGCGCCCGCGCCGAACTCGCACGGATCCGCGTCAGCCCGACCCACGACTTCGGGCTGACCCCCTCTGAACAACGAGTGGCCGAGCTCGCCGCGTCGGGCATGACCAACCGCGACGTTGCGTCCACACTGTTCATCAGTCCAAAAACCGTGGAACACAACCTGGCTCGCGCCTACCGCAAACTCGGCATCCACTCACGCGCCGAACTCGGGCAGCGCATCAGTCAACTCAACCTTGGGGACTCAACCGATTCCCACAACATCGCGGACCATCAGCCGGGCGCTTAGGCCTCCGCGAAATTACGCGTGACGCCGGGATCCACAGGAATGCCCGGGCCGGTGGTGGTCGAGACAACGACCTTCTTCAGGTAGCGGCCCTTCGACGACGACGGCTTGGCCCGCAGGATCTCGTCCAGCGCCGCGCCGTAATTCTCGGCCAGCGCCTTCTCGTCGAACGACGCCTTGCCGATGATGAAGTGCAGGTTGGCCTGCTTGTCGACGCGGAAGTTGATCTTGCCGCCCTTGATGTCGGCGACCGCCTTCGCGACGTCCGGAGTGACTGTGCCGGTCTTCGGGTTCGGCATCAGACCACGCGGGCCGAGCACGCGTGCGATGCGGCCGACCTTGGCCATCTGGTCCGGGGTGGCGATCGCGGCGTCGAAATCCAGGAAGCCGCCCTGGATCTTCTCGATCAGGTCGTCGCTGCCGACGATGTCTGCGCCGGCGGCCTGGGCCTGCTCAGCCTTGTCACCGACTGCGAACACCGCGACGCGGGCGGTCTTGCCGGTGCCGTGCGGCAGGTTGACGGTGCCGCGCACCATCTGGTCGGCCTTACGCGGGTCGACGCCGAGCCGGATGGCCACCTCGACGGTGGCGTCCTGCTTCTTCGACGACGTCTCCTTGGCCAGCTTCGCGGCCTCGAGCGGGGTGTAGAGACGGGTGCGGTCCACCTTCTCGGCGGCCTCGCGATATGCCTTGCTGTTCTTGCTCATTCGTATCTCCTAATCAGAGTTGTGGTTGGCGGGCCGAAGCTGGCCCTCCCACGGGAGCCGTCTACTCGACGGTGATCCCCATCGACCGGGCTGTGCCGGCGATGATCTTGGCCGCCTGATCGATGTCGTTGGCGTTCAAGTCTTCCTTCTTGGTCTCGGCGATCTCGCGCACCTGATCCCAGGTCACCTTGGCGACCTTGGTCTTGTGCGGCTCGCCCGAGCCCTTCGGCACACCGGCGGCCTTCAGCAGCAGCTTGGCCGCGGGCGGTGTCTTCAGGTTGAACGTGAAGCTGCGATCCTCGTAGACGGTGATCTCCACGGGGATGACGTTGCCGCGCTGGCTTTCCGTCGCGGCGTTGTACGCCTTGCAGAACTCCATGATGTTGACGCCGTGCTGGCCGAGCGCGGGGCCCACCGGCGGGGCGGGGTTGGCCTGCCCGGCCTGGATCTGCAGCTTGATCAGCCCGATGACTTTCTTCTTCGGGGCCATGGGTGTTGGTGTTCCTCTCTCGTTTCTCGACTCTGTGCACTTTCCCGCGCTCAGCGCGGGTTTCTGCACAAATCGCTTCTAGATCTTGGCGACCTGGTTGAAGGTCAGTTCGACAGGTGTTTCGCGGCCAAAGATGGACACCAGCACCTTGAGCTTCTGTTGTTCGGCGTTGACCTCGCTGATCGAGGCCGGCAGCGTCGCAAACGGCCCGTCCATGACGGTGACCGACTCGCCCACCTCGAAATCAACCTCGATCGGGGCCCGTTCGATTCCACCGGTCTCGGCGGCGGCGGCGGTCGACGCGGCCTTGCCCGTCTTCTTCGCAGCGGCGGGCGGCAGCAGGAACTTCACCACGTCGTCGAGCGACAGCGGCGACGGACGCGAGGTCGCGCCGACGAACCCGGTGACACCCGGGGTGTTGCGCACCGCGCCCCACGACTCGTCGTTGAGTTCCATGCGCACCAGGATGTAGCCGGGCAACACCTTGCGGTTGACCTGCTTGCGCTGGCCGTTCTTGATCTCGGTGACCTCTTCGGTCGGCACCTCGACCTGGAAGATGTAATCGCCGACGTCGAGGTTCTGCACGCGGGTCTCGAGGTTGGCCTTCACCTTGTTCTCGTAGCCGGCGTAGGAGTGGATGACATACCAGTCGCCCGGCCGCAGCCGCAGCTCTTTCTTCAGCGCGACGGCTGGGTCCTCGTCCTCGTCCGGAGCCGGAGCCTCGTCGGCGGCCCCCTCAGCTGCCGGGGCCTCCTCGGCCACCTCGGCGGGTGCGGCGTCGGCGTCGTCGGTCACGGCTTCGGGGCTGGCCTCGTCGACTGATGTCGCCGCCGAAGCGGCTCCGGTGATCAGGTCGACGCTGTCAGCCGAAGGCGCATCGCCCTCGAAGCTAGTCACGGTTTCAGTCCTCTTCTCTCAAACATTCGCTCGTCAGCCGAACACCAGCGTGACGAGCTTGGCCAGGCCCAGATCGACCCCACCGATCAACGCCACCATGAACGCCAAAAACACCAGCACCACGGCGGTGTAGTTGATCATCTGCTTACGGTTCGGCCAGATCACCTTCCGCAGCTCGGCGACGACCTGCTTCAGGTAGTTCCAGACATATGCGAGCGGATTGCGCGACGGTCGGTCGGCCGCCTTCTTCGCGGTCTTGGTCGACGTGCCTGCACCGTTCTTGGTGGGGCTGGCCTTGGCGCCAGTCGCCAAGTCGACGGCCTCGCTGTCCGAGTCGACCGCGCCGCGGCGCGTCCGCTTGCCCGTCGGGCGGGCGGGCTGGGTCACGACCGCGGTCTGACCGCGGGTGTCGTCGGTGTCGGTATCGGTGCCGTCGCCTGCGGAGCCAGCACTATCGCGCTCGTCGCTCACCGCATGCCTTTCGTCTGGTTGTCGTGGGTCACCTTCCAGTGTCCACACTTGTCGAGTATTCAGTTGAGCAGGGGCGACAGGACTTGAACCTGCAACCTGCGGTTTTGGAGACCGCTGCTCTGCCAGTTGAGCTACGCCCCTTCAAGGTTGGCAGGCCAACCTGCGCGTTCGGGGCCTACACAATTCGCGCGCTCTCCGTTCGGTCGATCTAAAAACCGACGGACAGCGCGCTGGACTGGGAAAACCCCGAGGTCCGAGTGTAGCGCGCCCTCCCTCTGAGTTACTAATCCGTTCCTTGGCCGTTCTCGCCGACCGCGGTGCGCACGACCTGCCCCGTCTCCGGATCCCACTTGGCCGAAATCGAGTTGTCGCCCTCGTGTCCCATCAGCGTGGTGAACGACTCCATCACCACCGCTCCAGTCGGGTCGGTGAGCACGTTTCGCGTGGTGACGATGTCGGCGCCGAACCGCTCGTCGACCGTCAAGATCTGCATCGTCCCGGTCAGCGCGTCGCCATCCTGGATGGGCCGGTGGAACTTGAACTTCTGATCCACCTGGACGATCTGCATGGTCTCCAGGCCGACGTCGACATGCTGGAAGAAATGCCGCTGAATCATCACCGCGAAGATCGACATGAATGTCGGCGACGCAATGAGCGCGCCGTGACCCAGTTCGGCGGCCGCGGCCTCGTCGTGTGTGGCCGGATCGTCGGCCTTGACTGCATGTGCGTACTGACGGATCTGTTCGCGACCCACGACGAACGTGTCGGGGTACTTCCAGACCATCCCGCGGATGTCTGCTTTAAGAGCCATGGGTTACGCCAACTTCGCGGTCGCTACGGCGCGCCCGAAGATCTTCTTTCCCCCCGAAGTGGCCGACAGTGCGATGGTTACCGACTTCGATTCGGGTTCAACGGATTTCACCCGACCATTGAACACGATTTCTGCGCCGACGCCATCGTTGGGCACCGGGACCACTGCGGTGAATCGCACGTTGTACTCCGTAACCGCGGCCGGGTCGCCGACCCATGACGTCACATAGCCGCCGCCCAAGCCCATGGTGAGCATGCCGTGCGCGATCGCGGTGTCCAGGCCGACCTGCTTGGCGATGTCATCGTCCCAGTGGATGGGGTTGAGGTCACCGGACACACCGGCGTAGTTCACCAAGTCCTGGCGGGTCAGCGTGATGACCTTCTCCGGAAGAGTGTCACCCACCTTCACCGAATCGAACTCACGCAGTGTCATCACTGAAACCCTCTTCTCCTTCACCTGAACGGCCCGCAAGGGTCGTGTAGGTCTCCTGCACGACGTCACCCTTGTCGTTGGTGACGATGTTCTTGGTCACGATGATGTCGGTGCCGTGGGACTGCCGAATGGAGTCCACGTAGACGTCGCAATAGAGCTTGTCGCCGGCGTGTATCGGCTTGTGGAACTTCAGGACCTGATCCACCTGGACGATCTGCATGTCCGAGACGCCGATCTTGGCGCTGGCGAAGAACGCCGACTGGGCCTGATAGCCGAAGATCGAGATGAACGTCAGCGGAGCAGGCAGCTTGTCATGGCCGAGCTGCGCGGCGGCCGCTTCGTCGTAAAACGCGGGATCGTCGTTCTTGACGGCGGTCGCGTATTCGCGGAGCTTCTCCCGGCCCACCACGTAGTGGTCGGGGTACCGATAGTGCATCCCGACGTGTTTCTCTGACAACGCCACGGTTAGTGAACCTACCTAGTCAGGCCGGGCAAACCGTCATCGGTTTGGCACGCCGGCCCGTATCCGAGTGCTTACCGCGACTCTTTGTGGGCCTGGTGCTTGCCGCAGTTCGGGCAGAACTTCTTCAGCTCGAGCCGGTCCGGGTCGTTGCGGCGGTTCTTCTTCGTGATGTAGTTACGGTGCTTGCACACCTCGCACGCCAAAGTGATCTTCGGCCGTACGTCGGTACTTGACGCCACGTCAGCTGCCTCTTTCCAAAATATGTGTGTTCGTTCTTGTAGCGATGGCCGGACTCGAACCGGCGACCTAACGATTATGAGTCGTTCGCTCTAACCGACTGAGCTACACCGCCATGGGGTCGATCGAGCCCCCTAACGGAATCGAACCGTTGACCTTTTCCTTACCATGGAAACGCTCTACCGACTGAGCTAAGGGGGCCTACTCGCTTCACGGCCCTCACGCCGTGCCTTGGGCCTTAAAGAGGGTACATTCTCGCGGATTGACGCGCCAAACCGCTGGTCATCCTGGCAGTGGGTCGGTTTGACTCAATCGAGTAGCGAAGCGATGTCGTGGCAGGTCCAGACACGATTGCCGACACGGCAGCCATAGCGCGCGTAAATCCAGTGCGCGTAGTCCTACGGTCGGACGGCGCGCAGCGTCAGCATCGGGATCTCGCGCAGTACCGCCCGCTGGCGATCGCCCTGCAATCCGTTGACGCGAACAAGCATCCGAACGATCATGCGGCTGTACATCGGATGAGCGTGCCGAAAAGCATCCATCGCAGTGCGTCGCTCGGCCGCCTCCAGCTCGCTCCACTCGACCTGGCACTGTTCGCCTCTGACGTGTACCTCGACCAGCCCGCCCGCGACCACGTTGCGATACCAATCGGTCTGCCGGCCCCACATCGGCGCGACGACGATCTCGCCGCGGTCGGGACGATCGACCATCACCTCCACCGGCGTCCGATACAGCTTGCCGCTCCTACGACCGCGGTGAACCAGGACAATCACGGTGTTCAGGCCGAGCGTCTGAAGCGCCCAGCGCGTGCCGTCGCGATCCAGCGCACTCGGCACTCTCATGATTCGACCAAGCACGCGGGCCGCGCGCGACCTGCTGGCCATTGCTGCAGCGTAACTGCCGCCATCCTGAGCGCTACGGACCGTCGCGGTGATAGGACGGAACGATGACGGAACCCGGCGCCCCGCGCGTGGCGGTCTACCTCGATTTCGACAACATCGTGATTTCGCGGTACGACCAGATTCACGGCCGCAGCTCGTTTCAGAAGGACAAGGCGGCCGGCTTCCACAAGCAACCGGGACGGCTGACCCAGGCGACGGTCGACGTCGGCGCCATCATCGACTTCGCGTCCTCATTCGGCACCCTGGTGCTGACGCGGGCCTACGCGGACTGGTCGGCCGACGTGAACGCCGACTATCGGGGCCAACTGGTCGGCCGCGCGGTCGATCTCGTCCAGCTCTTCCCCGCCGCGGCATACGCCAAGAACGGCGCCGATATCCGGCTGGCGGTCGATGCGGTCGAAGACATGTTCCGCCTGCCCGACCTGACCCACGTGGTCATCGTCGCGGGGGACTCCGACTACATCGCCCTGGCTCAGCGCTGCAAACGGCTCGGCCGCTACGTCGTCGGCATCGGCATCACGGGGTCGATCAGCCGCTCGCTGACCGCCGCCTGCGACGAGTTCGTCACCTACGACGCGCTACCGGGCGTGCCCGTTGCCGCGCCTGCGAAGAAGAAGCCGCGCAAGAAGGTTGCGGACAACGACGAAGAGCCCGAGACGCCCGACCCGCAGACCACCGCGACGAGCCTGCTCGAGCGGGCTATGCGGATCGGCCATGAGAAGGACGACGCCGAGTGGCTGCACAACTCGGCCGTCAAGGCGCAGATGAAGCGGATGGACCCGTCGTTCTCCGAGAAGTCGCTGGGATTCCGCTCGTTCAGCGACTTCCTGCGGTCGCACAGTGACCTGGTGGATCTCGACGAGAGCAGCACCACGCGCATGGTGCGGCTCAAGGCCTCATAGGGTGGAGCGATGACCGATCGCCTGTACTTTCGGCAGTTGCTGTCCGGTCGCGACTTCGCGACGACCGACATGATCGCGGCGCAGATGCGCAACTTCGCCTACCTCATCGGCGACCGCCAGACCGGCGACTGCGTCGTCGTCGACCCGGCGTACGCCGCGCACGACCTCGTCGACACGCTCGAGGCCGACGGCATGCATCTGTCGGGTGTGCTGGTCACCCACCACCACCCCGATCACGTCGGCGGTTCGATGATGGGCTTCGAGTTGAAGGGCCTGGCCGAGCTGCTGGAGCGGGTTAGTGTGCCTGTGCACGTCAATACCCTTGAGGCGGACTGGGTTTCACGAGTCACCGGCATCGCGCGCAGCGAGCTGACCGGACACGAGCACGGAGACAAGGTCAGCGTCGGGGACATCGACATCGAGCTGCTGCACACCCCGGGCCACACGCCCGGCAGCCAGTGCTTCCTGCTCGACGGCCGCCTCGTGGCCGGCGACACGCTGTTCCTCGAAGGCTGCGGCCGCACCGATTTTCCCGGCGGCGACGCCGACGCGATGTATCGCAGTCTGCAGGCGCTGGCGCAGTTGCCCGGCGATCCCACAGTCTTTCCCGGACACTGGTATTCGGCCGAGCCGAGCGCCTCGCTGTCCGACGTCCGTCAGACCAATTACGTCTACCGGGCAAGCAATCTCGACCAGTGGCGCATGCTGATGGGCGGCTGACCGGGACGCGACACGGTGTTTGCGCGAGCTAAAGTCGCGCGACCCGCCGGTGCCTGCGCTATTCTCCCGTTGCCCAGCGCCCGCGCGGCGCGTGATGGGGAGGACCCTCTGCGATGACGACACCGCCCACGCCCGCCGGCTGGTACCCCGCTCCCGACGGCTCTGGCGGCCAGCGCTATTGGGACGGTTCGGCCTGGACCGAGCACCACTCCCCCGGCGCTCATGCGGCACCCGAGCCGAGCGAGTCACCCGCAGCCGAGCCGCCCGTTAGCGAGCAGCCCACGGCCGTTGTGCACACCGGTGCCGCCGATGGCAGCGGTGGCGCACATCGTGCGCCCGAGCCCGACGCGGAGTCCGAGCCAACCGCGTCGGCGTCGACGCCACCTTCGGCCGAGACGACGGCACCGGTGTACGCCGGTGCAACTGCAGCGCCGGAGCCGTCACCGGCCGCGGAACAGCCTCGGTCGGATGGCAACCGGGGTCTCATCATCAAGTTCGGTGCCGCCTGCGCGGCCCTGCTGGCTGTGCTGGTTGTCGTGCTCATCTACGCGTTCGTCATTCACAAGGACAACAAAGTCCAGATCGGCGCATCGGGTGACACCACGACGTCGAAGTCGGCCTCACCAACCACCTCAGCCACCAAGACGAAGACCCAGACGCAGACCGAATCACCCACGGCGGCACCGGGTTCCGGCCAGGCGACCGACAGCGGCATCACGTTCGCCGTCAACAGCGTCGAAACCGCCCCGAGCGTGAAGTATCAGGATGCTCCGGTCGAGAAGACGGCGCAGGGCGAATTCGTCATCGTCCACATGACGGTGTTGAACTCCGGCGACGCCCCGACGACGTTCCTCGGCACGCTGCAGAAGCTCAAGGCCGGCGGCACCACGTATTCGATTGACGACGAGGCGACGTTCTACCTCAATGGCGGTCTGGCAGAACTGAACCCGGGCGATTCGGCCGACGTCGGCTTGGCGTTCGACGTGCCACCCGGCACGGTGCCCGAGACGCTCGAAGTGCATGGCGACGCCGTGAGCCCAGGCATCGATCTGCCGCTGTCGTAGCTTCGCGTAAGACTGGAGGCGTGGCAGACACGCTTTATGCCGACGTCTCCGAATGGCAGGTCGGCGTCAACGACAGTTATCCCTATCCCGTTTTGTGCATCCGTTCCAACGACGGCACGCATCGAGATCGCCGATGGGTCAACAACTATGACTGGTGCCTGCGCAACGCCGACAGCGGGCGCCTGACGTTCTTCATCGTTTACTTTGTCTGGCGGCCGAATTGGCAGCAAACCGTCGACACCTTCAAGGACATGGTTCGCACACCGCACCCGAAGATGGCGGTGATGCTCGACGTCGAGGCGTGGGGCGGCCAAATCCGCGGCGACCGCTCAGCCGACATCAACGCCGCCTACGAAGCCGTCGGCGCGTTCGTCGGCTCGACGTCCAAGGTGATCGGCTACGGCAACGTGGGCGACCTGAACAATCTGTGGCCACGCAAGCCGCCGGGCATTCGATTGGTGGTCGCCGCCTACGGGCACAACCCGCCATACCCGGGGAAGGTGGCCCATCAATACACCGACGGCCAGGGCTACGGAGGCGGCCTCCCGGAGGGCGCACCCCCGTTTGGCCGCTGCGATATGAACTCCGCCGACGGGCTCGCCCCGGACGAATTCGCACATGCATGCGGCGTTTCACCGACCGATCCGGCAGCGACCCCGCTTGCAGACTCAAGAATTCGTAGGAAACTTCGAATCGAGTAGTGCAATACGCAGGACACAGCGTCTTTTCCCCGGCAAACTATCCGCAGCAACGTCAATTACTTCTCGTCGGGGGTTTGCCGTGAGGAACATCGTGCTGTGCTTCGACAGCGCACGAGCCCATCCAGGGTCACGGAATGCGACGAACGCCGCGGCACTGCTGGGCTTGCTCGCAGAATCCGACGACCAGATCACCTGGTACCACCCGGGGAGGTCGTCAGCGAACCCTCGGCGGCTCGGCGGTCCGGGCCGGCGGCAAGTGCTGCGTGACGCACAGGCAGCGATCACCGAAGCCTACGAGTTCCTGATCGACTGCTGGCAGCCAGAAGACCGCATCTACATGTTCGGCGTCGGGCGGGGCGCGTATTGCGCGCAGTCTCTGACCCGGCTGCTCGGCACGGTGGGCTTGTTCCCCCAGCTGATGGACTACGTGCTCGGCGCCTATGCACTGCCTCGCACGCGACGCACCCCGCAGGACTGGACGCGGGTCAGGCGACTGGCGGCGCGGTTGTCGGGGCGGCGTGACTTCGGTGTGCCCGTCCAGTACTTGGGCTTGTGGGACGCGGTGAAACTGCCCGGCTTACCGCGGGATTCCGAGCCGTTGACCAACGTCGCCGCAGGCCGACACGCGGTCGCGATCGACGGTGGCTACGGTCCGTTCGGGGAGCACCTGGTCGCGGCCGGATCCGACCGGGTGGAGGAAGCATGGTTCCGCGGCGCGCATTGTGATGTCGCCGGCGGTCCCGCGGCGTGCCAGCCGCTGGCCCAGATCGCTCTGGACTGGGTGCTCGACGGCGCCATGCGGGCCGGGGTCGAGGTGAGGCCGGGCAGCCGGTATCTGGGTCCGGCACCCAGTGAGTTCGACGCGCTTGCGGGGAGCGCGCGCACGATATCGATCCGCAAGTTGCCCCCCAGCGCGCTGGTGCACGCAAGCGTCGACGTCTATGTGCGGGCGCATCCCGAATACTGGCGGCGACTGCCGGCCCACGTCGTCTGGGCCGATAGAGATTGGCTTGCCCGCAGCGAGCGGCTGGTGCATGCCGAGCCGGCGGCACCGCGGGTGGTACCTGCGGAGCTTGCGGCCGCCGCATCGTGAACTAAGTAGCGCTGCCACCAACTACGCGAGAATTTGCGTAGTGCACTACTCACGACTGCTGAGCGTCCGCGCAGCAGACTGTGGTTATGACCACTGTGCTGCCGCACGAGGTAGTAAAGTCCCAGGTTATGGCCCAAAACTGGCCTGTGGTTCGCCGTGACAACGAATACGCGACGATTCACAATGCGCTGGTTGAGCAAAAGGACGGATGCGGGATCGTCCTGATCGGCGACGCCGGCGTCGGCAAGACGACACTGGCGCGTCTGGTGACTCAAGCGCTGCCGACGCGAGTGCAATGGGTGGCCGGCACGGAGTCAGCGCGCAGCATCCCGCTCGGCGTGTTCGCACATCTGGTGGGTGCCGCGACGTCGCGGGATCCGGTGGCGTTCCTGTCCGCGGCGCGAGAAACCATTATCGCCGAAGGGCATTCGGTGATCGGCGTCGACGACGCCCACTTGCTCGATCAGCTGTCGGCGACACTGCTGCACCAGCTGGTCCTGGACGGCTCGGTGCGCATCGTCGCCACCGTGCGTTCCGGGGAGACAGTGCCCGACGCGATCACATCGTTGTGGAAGGACGGATACCTGCAGCGGCTGCACCTGACGCCGTTCACCAGGGATCAGTGCGTCTCGCTGATCGAGGAGGCGCTTGGCGGCCGCGTCGAGGGGTTGTCGGCCGACCTGATGTGGGAAGCCTCCGGCGGCAACGCGTTGTTTGTGCGGCACCTCGTCGAGGGTGCGCTGGAGGCGGGCACGCTTCGCCAAGTCCGCGGCGTGTGGCAGCTTCGCGGCCGCACGGCGGTCACCTCGGAACTGGCGTCGCTGTTGGATTCCCGCGTGGAGCAGTTGCCCGACAACGTGCTGCACACGCTGCGGCTGCTGACCTTCTGCGAGCCGCTCGAACTCGACACGCTGTGCGACGTCGTCGGGCCGGATGCCGTCGAGGATGCGGAGAACCGGGGCCTGATCCGTGTGGTCGAGGACCACTCCAGCGTCGACGTGCGGTTCAATCACCCGTTGTTCGGTGAGGTGATCAGCCGGCGGCTGGGCATGGCGGCGGCGCGGCGGTTGCGTGGCGAGGTGGTCCGCGCGCTGCAGGACCGGCCGTTACGCAGCGCGGCGGACCGAATCCGATTGGCGGAGTTGACACTTGACAGCGATCAGCAGCCGGAGTTGGAGCTGCTCGTGTCCGCGGCACGCGACGCGATCGCGCTGACCAACGTCACGCTCGGTGAGCGGCTCGCCCGCGCGGCGGTGAACCGGGGCGGCGGGCTGATCGCCAGTGAGCTGCTGGCGCGATCGCTGCTCTGGCAGGGCAAGGCGGCCGAGGCCGAGGAGACGCTGAGTTCGTTCGATCCGGATCAGATGGACGAACTCGAGTTGGTGCGCTGGGGTCTGGCGCGCATCGCGAACCTGCACTGGTCGATGGGCGACGCCGAAAGCGCCGACGAAGTTCTGGCGCTGCTGCGTGAGAAGGTCACTCAAAACCCGCTGCTGCTGCTGATCGACGGCGTGGCGTCGGCATCGCGCACATTCGAGAATCAACTTTCCGAGTCCGTGGCGCTGTCCGAACGTGTGCTGTCGGATCCCGAGTCGCCTCCGAGCGCCGTCGAGTGGGCCGCGTTCGGCGGTGCGCTGGCGCTGGCGTTGATGGGCCGTGCGGACGAGGTGGCCGCGGTGGCGTCACGAGGCCATCAGGTGGAGAGCAGGGTCGACGGGCTACTGCGCTATCTCGCGGCGTTCGGAGAGGTGCGCGCACTGGCGCTGGCGGGCGACTTCGACAGTGCCGCACAGCGATCCGCCGACATCATTCGAATCACCTCGGCCGGCCAGTATCTGGCGTGGGGCATGGCCAACGTCCTGGTCGGCACCGTTGGGGTGACTCGCGGGCTGTTCGCCGACACCGTGCCGCGGATGGAGCAGACCGTCGCGGCGTTGACCGCGGAGTCGGCCGCGTCGTGGAGTTTCCCGGCCCGGCTCATGCTGGCGCAGTCCTACTGCGCGCTGGGCCGCACCGAGCCGGGCGCCAAGATGATGGCCGAGGTGAAGCTGCGCTACGGCCGCCACGTCGCGGTGTTCGGGCCTCAGCTCAAAATCGCCGAGTCGTGGCTGGCCGCGGCCGAGGGAAACGTTAGCGCCGCAATCGAATTCGCTTTGGACGCCGCGCGGCTGGCGGCCGAATCGGGGCAGCATGCCATCGAGATGCTGGCGCTGCACGACGCGGTGCGCTTCGGCGACCAGAGCTGCCTGGACCGGCTTGTCGAGGTGTCCGCGGCAACCGGCGGCCGGCTGGCGGCTGTGATCGCGGCGCACGCCGAGGCGGTGCGGGACCGTGACGCCGCGGGAATCGCCGCGGCGGCCCAGCAGTTCGAGGAGCTTGGCGCGCTGTTGTCGGCGGCCGACGCCGCCGCCCAAGCCGCCGTTGCATACGAGGACGCAGACGATCGCCGCCGCAGCGTGGAAGCGGCTGCAGCGGCTAACCGGCTCGCGGCGGACTGCGGCGGAATTCGAACGCCCGCATTGGATCTGGCTGCCCATCCGCTGCCGCTGACGGTGCGTGAGCGTGAAATCGCCAACCTGGTCGCCGCGGGTCTGAGCAACCGCGACATCGCCGAGCGGCTGACGGTATCGGTGCGCACGGTCGAGGGTCATCTCTACCGTGCGTGCATCAAGCTCGACATCTCCGACCGCGAGGAGCTCGCCGCGTTGATCCGCGGCGGCGGCCACAGCTGACTTTTCCTGCGCGAGCAGACGCAAAAGGCCCCGACACGCCGAGATTTTGGAGCACTTTACGTCTGCTCGCGCCAGTTAGCGTTTGAGGTCGGGGCGATATCCGTCAATGTGATCGATGCGGTACTGCACGCTCGGGTGAAGAGCGTCGGTAGGTAGTACCTTGCGGTTTCGCCACCCGCCGGCGAGCCACCACACCTTCTCGTTCTTGTGTATCCGGCCCAGCGCATTGTCGGGGGGAACTTCGTCGTCCCAGTGAAACTCGAGCAGATCGAGATAGCGCTGCTTTCTGACGAGCAGACCCTTCGCTTCTGCTTCCTTCACCATCCACGACAACGCGATGTCGGATAGGCGGTGGTCGTCGGGGAACTGGCCGCCGACGTCACTGTGCACACCGGCGAACCAGAGTTCCTGGTAGCGGCCATCGGATTTGGCGACCGCATCCGGATTGAAGCGGTACTCCGCGAACGGGCGCCGCCGTTCGTCGATTGACATGGCGTGCCTTGCCGTCTCGACGTTGTCGATCTTGGCGGTAAACGGCCATCGGGCTATCTGGATCTGCCCTTTGAGGTTCAACCAGCCAACCGATTTCACGGTGTCCCAAACGCCCAGAAAGTGAATCTGGCGGCGGCTCGTGTCGAACATCGTCGGAAACTTCGGATTACCGAATTGGCGCGCGAACTCGTCGCGGACGTCCCAGAACTTCTTCTGAGCCTCTTTGGTTTTCGCATCCGGCTCGACACCTGGCGGAGGTGCCGGCGGTCCGCCCCGCGCATAGAGCTTCAATGCGTAGGGCACAAGGTTCTCGGTGCCAGGTCGCAATAGGCCGACCGTGTGCAACATGCCCGTCAAGGCGCGCGCGGTGTACGCACCGCGGGAGAAGCCGAAAACGTAGATTTCGTCGTTCTCCTGGTAGTTGCGGGACAGCCAGGTGTAGGCCTGCTCGATGTCGTCCTTGATGCCGAAGCCCGCAGCCAGGCCGGCGACGCGCGTCAACGCCTGGCCAAGTTGGGTGACCGCACCACGCGCTCCCATGGTGCCGACCCCGGGGTCGTAGTAGACAAGCTGCTTGGCCGGATCGTTCTTCTGCGCGATGTCGAATATCCGGGCAACGTTGGTCACGCCGTGCTCCGGCTCGTTGTTCGTGCCGTCAAGGCACAGGACCAGATTCCGCGTTGCCGGCGCTGATGGCGTTGTGGGCGTTGTCATTCCGGCACCTCGAATGTCAGTTGGGACCACCACTCGGTCTCGTCGAGTTTGCTCGCCGGGTTGTCACCGACGGTGTCTTTGTTCGGCTTGATCACCCGGTGATTCGCCTTGGTGAGGGCCGTAATCAGCTCGGTATAGGGAATCGAGTCCTTCCACAGCTTCACGAGGCCCCACGGCACCATGGTGTCGCCGGGCTTCTTCCACTGCTTCTCGACGAACGACATGGGCGTCGCGTTGTGCGACCCGTGGTGGCCCATCTTGTAGAAGTCGACGTCGCTGATGAGATCCAGCGATTTCGGATCGTTGCGTACCGACTCCCACGCGCCGTACTGCGCATCACCGGGGAACAGCAGCCGCACACCGCCGATGTCCAGCACGAAGAACAGGCTGGTGTTGTTGACCGACTGTTCGAGCACCGAAGCCGCCGCCATCAGACCCATGTCGTTCGACAACGAATGCAGTGCGAGTTTGCGTTTGGCCTCGTCCAGTTCTCGCGGCACCTGGGTCAGGTCGGTGAGGACGAAGACCTTGTTGAAGAGCCGTGAGTCGTCCTCAACCTTGTCCTCTTGGGTTGCCTTGGGCCTCTTACCGTTTGTGGTGACGGTGGCTTCGTCGTCTTCGTCATCGTCGTCGTCCGCAGCGGCCACCACATCGTCGAGGTTCAAGGTCAGCCAACCGGCATTCTTCGGCGGGTCCATCTTTTTCAGCATCGCCGCATCGCGGGGCGGGCCCAGAATGTGCGCCACCACTCCGCACTTGTCGATGCGGATGGTGTTCATCGACTCATCGGTGTCGGGAAGGAATCGCACGTCGTGGGTGGGCTTGGCGAAGCTGATGCCGCGGCCTAGCAGCCGGTTGGTCGCCTTGGCGTTGCCGCGGGAGTTGTCCGCCATTGCCATTGCCAGCGTGAGCATTCTCTTCGCATTGGAGTTGGCGGCGACGTTGTTTGTGCGTTCACCTATCAGCGCCGCGAGCTTGCGCGCGGTTGCGGTCTGCGCGTTCCGAAGCTGCTTGGCATCGTCATCGTTCTCATCCTCGACGAATGGAACCCACACTTCGTCGACGTCGACTCCGGCCCAATCGTCTTCGGCGAAACCGCGGATGTGGTCGCGGTGGTGATGGGTCGCGACGACAACGTCGAGATGCGGTTTGCCGCCGCAGTCCTGCGTGAGGTCATCGATGATGTTCTTCACCGAGTCCTTCAACGGCCGTGCGGCGCCCTGTGCATGTACGCCGCAATCCACCAGCATCCGCCAGGTCTGTCCGCCCCGGCGCACCGTGATCCGGAAGGCGTCGCCGAAACCGACGTTGTACATGCGTATTTCGAGTGTTCCAGTGTTGGTACCGGTGGTCGTCGTCATTGCAAGACCGCCTAAACGTTGTAGTGCAGGTTGGCGAAGGTGAGCCGATGCACGGCCGGCTCGTCGGTCCAGGCGGCTAACGGGTCGGTATCAGAAACCTGACCGAAATAGTTCCGAAGCTTCGTTAGCCGGTCCTTGCCCAACAAGTCGACATACTTCGCTTCCTCGTCGGAGCCAGGCTCGACCAACGGCAACGGCTTCGAGATGATGTGCTTGATCTCGCCATTTGCGCGTGCGATCAGCGTGGTCCCGGCCCGCAGCGGCGTTCTCGCGTCCGGCGCAAGGTCAGCCTGCTCGACCTCCTCGAGGTCGCGGCGGCGCTGGGTGTACTGAATAACGATTTCTGGCCGAGGCTGGAGGTCGTCAGCTTGTCGATACGCGACATTGACACCGTCGACGGCGATGGTCCCCTTCGGGTCCAGACCGATGGCGACGGCATGTTCGTGTGCCCATTCCACACACCCGGCGAACAACACGTTTTCCGGTGACGGTCGAAATTCCATATCGACTCTGAGGTCCAAGGACATGGTTGCATCGAGCAGCAACTGTTCAAGCAGCCTGGGCGGAAAGCCCTTTCCGGCAAGGCTCCCGCTGGGCCCGGGCCAGACCAGCCCGCTGTCGGTCAGCGAGTCGACCCGCTCGGGGTAGATGCCCCGCCGGCGCAGTGCCTCGATGAGATTGCCGCGCAGCCCCGAACCGTCGGTTGGATACAACGCGCAGTCGGACGTCACAATGGCGCGTATCACGTCACCGAACGTGACGTCGACGGGTGGCAGGTAATCGATCGCGCGGACCACCATTGCGAGATAACGGTCGGCCGTGCGGATGGCTTCGGTGGTGACCCGCGAAACAAGATCGGGATGTAGCGCCCCGGCAGGCAGCACACCTGTGCCGTTTGTCGCGATGCGAATAAGGTCGGCGACGGCGGCCTTGTAGCGGTCCAGGTACGCGTCGAACACAGCGCCGACGAAGATTGCACCGCGCTCGTGCGGTTCGGTGGCATTGTTGAAACGATCTGGGGTCCGGAGTTGCTCGACAGGCACGTCCGGGTCTATGGCCGATCGCAGTGCCGCGCCCCGGCCGGTGGATTGACCGAACTCAGACGCCAGATCAAAAAGGGCCCTTCCCTTTTCGAGGCTGCCGGACGTAGCGGCGATGGCTTCTTCGACTACCTCCCGGTAGGCGAAGTGCTGGAAAAGGGCGATCAGGTCGGCGAAAGCCTCATGCCACGCGAACACGTCGCGGTTGGTTGCTTCAGCGAAATGCGGGCGAAGCCGGTGAACGATCGCATGAGTGACTTCGTGCGCGATGATGTCTGATGACAGGCAGGTGAAGATGACCTGTCCGGGCAGATTGGCTCCCGGGTCATTGGCGTCGGCGCGGTAGTAGCCAAACAAGACGGCTTTGCGCTTCGGGTCGAAGAAGGCGTTACGCCCTTCGAAGGCGTGCGGCACCAGGCCCAGTTTCCCCGTGCCGTCCTGTCTGAAGCGGAAGCGCCGGCCTATGTAGCGCTCGAAGCGTTCGATCACGCTCGACGCTACGGCGTACACGATTTGTTGGTGCGAACGAGGATCGCCCTCGGATGGCGGCAGTCCATCCTGGGCGAGGATGTAGGGATCGTCGAGATCGACTGGGACATACCAGCTTTTATGGACGGGATCGAAGTCGACTACCTGCAGCAGCTCGCCCTGCGGCCCCAGCAGGAGACCGCGCTCGTATGGGATGTTCAGCGTGAGGAACCGGCCGGACAGTCGGGTCGACATCGGGTCGAAGGCAAAGGTGCGTAGCCGCCGTCGCCGAGGCAATGGCACCACGGGACCTGAATTGGGACGGGCGGCCGTGTTGGAAGCGGCGCCCGGTACAGCCGTTGTAGTCATTGTCCGGCTCCTCCCGTTAGCTGGACGGCGCGGCAACAGCGTACGTCGCAGCCATACATCTGCATCGCGAAATCGGCACGGGCGCTGGCATGCATTTGCCGGCTCCGGCTTATCTGCCGACGCCGTCGGACCACACACCGGGCCAACTGGCCGCGATCGGCGTGGGCCCCGAGTCCACCCGGTCGGTGGCGATGTCGTACCGCACGTACTGCGAACCCTTGAAGAAGTACGCCTTGCCGTTGTTCCACACGACCGCTTCGTCGATGCCCGAAGCGAACTCGTCGGGCATCCCCGGCCAGTTCCCTGCGATCGGCGCCGGGAAGCCCGCGTCGACCTTGTTGTGCGCGATGTCGTAGCGGGCGTATTGCTCGCCGTTGAAGAAGTAGGCCTTCCCATTGGGCCAGACCACTGCCGCGTCGATGTGGTCTGTGAACAGGCCGGGCCACTTCGCCGAGATTGCCTTGGGATAGCCGGGGTCGACGCGCTCGCCGGCCAGATCAAAGCGGACGAACTGAGATCCCTTGAAGAAGTAGGCCTTTCCGTTGGTCCACAGCACGCCGGCATCGACGCCCTGGTTGAAGGCGGCCGGGAATCCGTTCCAGTTCCCCGCGATGTCGACGGGGTAGCCGGGATCGGTCTTGTCCGACGCGACGTCGTAGCGCAGGTACTTCTTGCCCTTGAACAGGTACACCTTGCCGTCCGGCCACACGCCTGACGGCGATACCGGTCCTGGATAGAGCTTGGCGGCAAATGCGGCGTCTAGATTGTCGATGTCCTTGCCGCCGGCCACCGCGATGCCGTCCTTCATGATGTGCGCGGGTAGGTCGTAGCACATGATCGAGTTCTCATCAGTGGCCGCGGTCGCCTTGAGCGCCGAGACCTTGAACGGCGTCAGCACCTGCTCGATGACCTCCTGCCGCGACCAGCCCTGAGTGGCCATGAACTCGGTGATGGCCTTCTCGCGGTCAATGCGGTCGACGATCGCCTTGCGCCGGTGTTCGTGCGGGAAGCCCAGTGTGTGGCCGGTCTCGTGGCGCACGACGCGGTGGTACTCGGATTCAGGCGTGTTCACGGTGAAGCTGTCGAGGTTCATCGTCGGCTCGTCGGCCGGGATCGACAGCACGTCCGTACCGAGGTACGACCAGTAGCCGTCGTCGCGGGTACGGGCGATACGCACCTGCGGATCGGTGTTGGTCGGGGTGAATTGGACGTTCGCCCATGCGCCCCAGGCGTTCATGTGCGAGATGATGCGCCGCCGCAGTTCGGCCGACGGGTTGTCGAGAAAACCGACGGTGAGCCGGACACCTGCGGGTCCCCAGTACTTCTGGGTCATGACGGCGAGGTGTTCCGGCGCCGGTGTGAACTCGCGCGGCAGCGCCGCCGTATTGGGCGCGTTGGCCGGATTGACATCGATCGCGGTCGACGCCGATTCGAGAAGTTTGTCGGGAGGTACCTGCTTGATGGTGCAGCCGATGTATGCCACTGCTGTTTCCTTACACCCGTGTGACGTGGTGCTTTGACGCTATGCGGGCAGCGGCGCCATGAAACGAGTGGCGGACTACGTGATTTCTCGATAGGCAGTACCTGCGCCGTTGCCGAGGGTCCTGCCGCCGACCAGAAGTCACGCAGGAATTCGAGTACCGCACTACTCATGCCGTGGCCGTGCCACCGGTGGGACCGTTGCACCCATGAAGGCCGGCGCTGTTGCCAAGCTGGGCATGTTGATCGCTGGAGCAAGCCTCGCGCTGACGGCATGCGGCGGCCACGGCGCTACGGGGAGACCAGGGCCGACGGTTCCCGGAGGTGTTGGTTACTCGACGATCTCCCAACTGTCGGCAAGTCCGCCGCGTGTCGCCGACTATCCACCTGGCCTGTCGCCCACGGTGTGGTCGTACCTCTACCAAGACGGAATCGCCACGACAATCGTTGCGCGACTGGACAAGACCGGTCCCCAACTTCGGCTGCCGTTTCCGAAAGGTTGGGTCGACGCCGGCAAGGCGACTCGTGACAACGCATACGGCGGCATCGAATACATCGGCACCGAGGCAAATCAATACCGGCCGACGATCACCGCGTACTACGTGAGCATCTCCGGCAACGTCGTCGCTCAAAAAATCGTCGATCTACTTCCTGGCGAGCTGGTCAATCTGCCCGGGTTCACCGAAACGGCAAGTCATGCAACAAGTCGCATCGACGAGTTTCCGTCGTACCAGCTCGAGGGCACCTGGAGCGACGAAGGCCAACGCAAATTCGTAGCCACCAGGACAGTGTTGATGCCCGCCGCCGATGGGCTGTACCTCCTGCATTTCGCAGGCGACTCCCTGGCGTCGCAGGCTCCGATTTTCAGGAGCGCGCTCGACGTCATCGCTGACCGGACAGTGATCACCGGGTAACCATGCTGTCGTGTTTCCGCCGTCTTCGCCTCTGGCTGTTCGCAGCCATGGCGGTCATCGGCGCGATCATCGGCTTTGGACTTGCGCTGGACTCCACTCCCCAATCCGATCCCCCCGTCGGTGTGAATGGCCAGTGCCCGACCGCTTCCGATGTCGAAGCCAACGCCGTGGTCACGGTCAGTGAAAAAGACGGGATGCCGCGCATCGAAACGACCCTGGACGTCAAGGCGAGGGGCGTCGTGCCACCCGAACCGTCTTGGAACATCGCCGATCTGAACAACAGCGGTGGGAGCAACTCCCTAGGGGAGGGGTTCAGCAGATGCTTCTTGCACAACTACCCGTCGATTGAGCGGGTGTCTTGGGCCAACGGCTCGTTAGACGCGCGGTTCAAACTTGCCACCACATACTCGTATACGGTGCGGCCCGACAAACAGCTCTACGCCAAGGATGCGCACAACTTATTCGACCGCGAGAATCTGCCGGTAATCGCGCACATACCGTTGTTCAACAACGCGGATTTGCCCAGCGGCCAGCTGGCCGTCGCGTTCTGTGCGCGCAACCGGCAGCCGGATCCACCGCGCTTGTATGGGTGGTCGATGGCAGCGGTTCACACGAACATCCGCCGACAGGTGGACGTGTTGGACGATCAGACCGATCTTGGCCTGCTCTGTAGCAGGCAGAGCAAGCTCACCGTGACCGTCCAAGCCGATTCGTTCAACGATCCGCGGATGATCGCCGGTGAGCACGGCGAGGTCACGGCTGAAGATCGCGCCCCCAGCCCTTTTCCAGAACAAGCCAGTCAAGACAATGATGCGGCCAAGTACACCTGGTCGTTCAGCGGAGACAAGATTCCACACATCACCGTTCCGCTGGCGGTCCCGTTGCGGGTGTCTCTTGCCGGGTACATCGACACGTTCTACAACCAGCCACGCGCGTCCATGCTGTTCGCCGATCAAACATCGGAGGGCTTCCAGATCGGATCGCTCAAGATTGACGGACGGTATTGGACGTACGGCCTTTCCGCCCTGTTGTGTTTGGTCGCAGCCGGTCTGGTGATACGAAGGTCTGCGAGGACAGCCAGGATCTTCCTGATTCTGTTGGGCATGATCCTGCTCGGCGGCGTGTTCCTGGAGTACGAGCCCGTGAGTTCCGGCTTGTCGTCATCGATCTTCTACATTGCCGGATTGACCGTCATCGTCATCGCAGTTGCGACTGCGAGCAGGAAGGCGATCGTTCAGCCACTTATCTGGCTGTTGGCCGCGGCTGTTCCGGTCGTGGTGTTCGCGGCGGTGCTGTACACCCGGCGGATCGCGGTTATCGGAGACCCGTCATCGGACGCAGACCTCGTCATACCTTCTGCCTACAACAACGTTGTCGTCATATGTTTTTGGGTGCTGATGGGGCTGCTCGGTGTGAGCGCAGTACTGCTCTTCATTCACCTGCGCCGCCTCTTCGACCTGCGCCACGACACATCCGATTCGGACTTCCAATTCAGGAACACGATTGCACTCATCAGCGCGTTCGCGTTGATGGGATCGCTGTTCTATCCGGTGGGCTTGGCGGTCGGAGACAACTACCCAATCGACCCGCTGTCGCACGATGCGCTCTATTGGCTGACGTGGTCGGTGGTGCGATGGAAGTTCACCGTCTTGCCGCTGGTGCCGTTGATCGCCGCGACCTTTATCGCGATGGACTTGTTCATTGGCCGCAAGTCTTCGCAGACGAAGATCCCACGCGTCGCGGTGGCGTCGTCGTTGATGCTCACCCTGTGTGCACCGTGGACGGAGGGAGGAGCGGCGCACTTCATCATCGACTTGCCCCTGTGGCTCGTTCAATGGCTGATCCTGTGGCTGGTGTTTCGACATTGGCTGGCCAACGGTTCAGACCCCGACGATGGGGGCGAGCATCCTGATACGCCGAGAGGCGTTGTACCGCAGGGCGGTTCGCTGGTTGCTGCCACCCACGGGCAGGCAATGACGAAGACGGATGCTGACGTGTTGACCGCAGATCCCGAGGAGGATCTCCTCAAGCCCGTCGGGACCATCATCGACATCGCACGTGCGTCGGCGCGTACGGCAGGCATCTTGGCGACGGTGCCGGTCGCGATCTTCGTGTGGTCAACGCTTGGCGACCTTTCGGGCAAGCTGGTTTCGGCCGACGGCGCCCTGACCGTCTTCGTCGCGATCTTTGTCGAGAGCGCCCGATGGGTGGTCGGCGGCTTCATCTTCGGCCTGACCTTCTTGCGGCTTCCTGGCCACATCGGCCCGGTACGCGGACTGGCATTCGCCGGCGTGTGGACGGCGAGTTCGTTCGTACCGGTCGCCATCGCCCGGGGTATGGATGTCGATTTGGGACACCAATTGATCTACCGCGGTGCGCAGTTCGCATTGTTCTTCGTGATTCTCGGGGTCATCACCGACCTGGATGCGCTGAAGGCGCGACAGGGTGGGTCGTTGACCGAGCGCCTGGAAAGCCTGAAAGACCTGTACTCGCTGAGCAGTCCGACGCGCACACTCGTGACGCTTGCGCCGGCGGCGGGCCTGGTGTTGACCCTTGCGCAGCAGATCCTCACCGGCGCGCCGCTGGACGTAGCGAATTCGTTCCTCGGCAGCGTCGGCAGCGTCATCACTCCACCCGGCAGCCGCTGACGGCTCGCAGCGAACCCCAGCAGGTCGAGCGGCAATCGGGCCCAAGTCTCTAGAGGCACTTCCGTCTCTGTTTTCCCACCAGGCAGCGCTGCCTCAGCAATACACGGCGACATGGCTCGGCGAATGCTGTCGGTACGAGCCCCCCATGGTTTACTGCGGTGCGTGGACTGGTTCGAAGACCGGGCGCGCGACCTGGCCGACATGTCTGCCGGTGCATGGACCGCGCTCGCGGCCTGGCTGGCAGTCCTGGTAGGAGTCGCCGCGCTGCTGTACGCCTGGCGCCAGTATCAGCGGGTCAAGCAGCAGACCGACGAGCTGATGCAGCCGAATGTGGCCATGTTCATGGAGCCCAGCGCGACCGACTGGCATCTCATCGAGCTCGTCGTCAAGAACTTCGGCCGCACGCCCGCCTACGGCATCCGCTTCGAATTCGCCAACCCGCCCACCGTCGGCAAGTACGAGACGGCCTACGAGGACCGCTATATCGACATCGCGCCGCTGAACCTGCCCGCGGAGATCCCGTACCTGGCGCCGTCGCAGGAATGGCGCATCGTCTGGGATTCGGCGCTGGATCGCCGGGAGCTGGGCGAGGCCATCGCCTCCCGCTTCGACGGCGCGGTCACCTACTACGACCAGCCCGCCAACGGCCGCACCGCCAAGGCCGGCCGGCAACAATTCCGGTCCACGGCGGTTCTGGACTGGGCGACGCTACATCCCGTCGAGCGTCTCGAGCTGCTGACCACGCACGACCTCGCCCGTCAGGAAAAGCAGAAGCTCGAACTGCTGCGCAGCCTGTTGACCTACTTCCACTACGCGGCGAGCGAGACCCGCGAAGAAGTCCTACGCAGCGAGATCAACCGCGTCCGCTCGGCCGCCGACGAACTGCGCGATCGTTACCGGGCGCAGTACAACGCCCCCGCCGATCACAACAACTTCGCCTTCCAGGAAGCGCACACCACCGTGATCAACGGCAGGCATCGCCGAGACCTCGCCTAACACGGATCGCCGGATTTCGCGTCCTGGTAAGCGATTTCGACCTTCTGCTCAGGCCGTTGCGCTTCGGCGCGCAGCGCTGCGGTGTAGTAAGACTTGTCCGCCTCGGTCAGGGGCGGCGCAAGGATGCTGCGCGGCCAAAGGTGTTTGGCCCGAACCACATCCGCCTCGACCGCGTGGACGATGACGGTCGCCTGCAGTGCCAGCCACGCCAGCAATCCGAGCACCGCACCGAACACTCCGGCCACGGCTTGCGCGTGGCGCAGCTGATGCGCGACGACGAAGCCGGCGATGATGAGCAGGAGCTGCCAGCCCACCGCGCTGATCGCAGCGCCGAGCAGCATGCACCGCGTCGACACCTGTCCCGACGCCGCTACCCGGAACAAGATGAGGAAGAAGCCGAAGCCGAGGATCATGCCCACCACGACGCTGACGATTCGCGCGCCCAGCGCGCCAAATCCGATCGAAGTCGCCGCGCCCGCGGCAGTGCTGGCAGCGCCGGTCACGACGACGATGAGGCCGAGCAGAACGATCAGGGAGAAGGTCCGCAAGTAGCGGGGAAGGAAACCGGGCCGGTCCACCTTCGGCACCGCCCACAACGTGTTCAACGTGTTCTGCAGAGCGTGCGCGAAGCCGCGGCCACCGAGTACCGAGACCACGATGCCGGCCGTCAGCGCGACACCCGTGCTGGCGACCTGCTCGACGCCCAGCTGCTGATGGATCTGCGTGCCGACGATCGGGAACTCCGCGAATGCCGAGTTGACCACTTTGGCATGCAGGTCCGGGTACTTGCGCAGCGCCACGCCAAGGATCGCGGTGAACGCGAGCAGCAGCGGGAAGGTGGCCAGAAACGCGTAGTACGTCAACAGCGCGACGAGATTGCCCGCCTCGTCGTCGCCGAACTTCTTCACTATGGCGACGGGGAACGCGACGACAGGATGGCGCTGCTGCCAGCAGTCGACGCTGCGGATGGCTCGTTCGATGGGGTTCATCAGCGCTCACAACGTCGTCCGGGTTTTGCGCTGGAATACCCATTTATCACCGGTGTCAGCGCCGCTCTTGGCTTTCGTAACGCCGTTACGTAACATCGCTACGCATGACCGTGAACTATGAACTCAACGAATCCGTCGCGACCATCACGCTGGACGACGGCAAGGTCAACGTGCTCGGCCCTGCGATGCAGGGGGCGATCAACGAGGCGCTCGACCGTGCCGAGAAGGACTCCGCCAAGGCGGTCGTGCTGGCGGGCAACGGCCGGGTGTTCAGCGGCGGGTTCGACCTGGCGGTGTTCCAGTCCGGCGACGCCAAGGCCGCGCTCGGGATGCTGGCAGGCGGTTTCGAGCTGTCGGTGCGCTGCCTGACGTTTCCGAAGCCGGTGATCATGGCGGCGACGGGCCCGGCAATCGCGATGGGTTCGTTCCTGCTGCTGTCCGGCGACCATCGGATCGGGCAGCCCAAGTCACGATGCCAGGCGATCGAGGTCGCGATCGGGATGACGATTCCGATCTCGGCGATCGAGATCATGCGGCTGCGGCTGACGCCGGCGGCGTTTCAGCGAGGCGTGTCGTTGGCCGCGACGTTCGCCGGTGACGAGGCGATCGCGGGCGGTTGGCTCGATGAAATCGTCGAGGCCGATCAGGTGCTGGCGCACGCTCAACAGGTGGCGGCCGAAGTCGCGGCGACACTGCACGCAGGCGCGCATCTGGCGAGCAAGCTCAAGGCCCGCGAATCCGCATTGAACGCTATTCAGGCCGGAATCGACGGGCTTGCAACGGAATTCACGCTGGGCTGATGCCGAGAGTCAAGCAGCGAACGCCTGAGCTTCGGGAGCATCTGCTCGACGTGGCGATCGCGACGCTGTCCGAGGAGGGCATCGCGCGGTTCACGACACGACGCGTGGCCGAGCGGGCGGGCACATCTGTGCCCGCGGTCTACGAGCTGTTCGACGACAAGGCCGGCCTGGTGCGGGCGATGTTCTTCGAGGGCTTCCGGCTGCTCGGCGGTGAGCTGGCCAAGGTTCGGATGACCGACGCTCCGCTCGACGATCTCGAGCGGCTTGTTCCGGTGTTCCGGTTGTTCTGCCGCGCGTATCCGCGCCTGGCGCAGGTGATGTTCTCGCGTCCCTTCGCCGATTTCGAGCCGGGGCCCGACGAATTGGCCGCTGGTTCGTCGGTGCGGGAGGTGTTCGTCGGCCGCATTCAGCGGTGCATCGACGCCGGTCTACTGTCGGGCGACCCGACCGACATCGCGCACGTATTGCTCGCTCTCGCACAGGGTTTGGCGGTGCAGGAAGCCGGGCGGTGGCTGGGCGACGGCCCGTCGATCGAGCGGCGATGGCGGCTGGGGGTGCGGTCTCTGTTGACGGGGTTGCGCTGAAGTCTGGGCCGGCTCACACAGGTATATGTGTTGCGCCCGCCTAGCGGCGACAAAGTCGGTACTGGCGACAATGTCGCCCATAGCTGGGCAAATCGGATACTGGTCGCCCTCCCGACTAGAAGTTGCCACCCCTCAATCCCTGTCATGATGGTGGCATGACGCACGTCCGAGGTCGGGTGTGGCGGGCCGGTAAGCCCCAGGACGACTTCGACTTCCCCGCCATCTCGGACTACCTCGCAGAAGACGACACGCTCGTGTGGTGCGACATCTACGACCCCAACCACGCGATCCTCACCGACCTGGCGCAAGAACTCGGGCTCAATACGTGGGCGGTGGAGGATGCCGTCGCCGAAGCGGAGCGCACCAAGGCCAACGTCTACAGCACCCATACGTTCTTCACGGTCTACAGCGTGACCATCAGGGAACCGGCCGACGAATCCGAGTCGATGCTCGACATCCACCGCATCTCCGCATTCGTGCTGCCGCGGGGGCTGATCACCGTGCGATTGTCGCCGCATTTCGACATGGATGCGGTGTCGCGACGCTTCGACGAGCTCGGCGGCCAGGAGTATGGCGTGGGCTCCTTGGTGCACGGGCTACTCGATGTGGTGGTCGACGGGCACTTCGAAGCGGTCCAGGCGCTCGACGAGGGTATCGAGGGCCTGGAAGACGCCCTGTTCACCAACAGCGGCCCGCGGGGCGGTCTGCAGCGGCACACCTTCCGGCTGCGCAAGGATCTGGTCGAACTGCGCCGGGTGGTTCTTCCGACGCGCGAAGTCGTCAACACGATTCAGCACCGCAGGCTGGACGCCAAGACGGCCCCGCAGCTGGATCCGCTGTTCGCCGACCTCTACGACCATGTGCTGCGGGTGTCCGAATGGACGGAATCGTTGCGAGACATGGTGACAACGGTTTTCGAGACGAATCTGTCGCTGCAGGATGCACGCCTGAACATCGTGATGAAGAAGTTGACCGGGTGGGCGGCGATCATCGCAGTGCCGACGGCGATCACCGGGTTCTATGGCCAGAACGTGGAGTATCCGGGCATCAACACCGTCGGCGGCTTCGTCGTGAGCACGTCGATGATCGTGTTGCTGGTGCTTGGCCTCTACTGGATGTTTCGGCGGCGAGACTGGTTGTGACACGCGATGCTTGGCGGTTCAGTGAGAATCTGCGCCAAGATTGGTGCTCCCAGCGCCAACTACCGTAGGCTGATCACAGGTTGAGTTACCAGCCGCCGGAAACGTCGAAGATGTGCAGGAAGACTCCCTGATCAGCACCCTGGACGTGACCCCCTATTTCATCCGGACGTCACTTTGGAGCCAACCTCAATGACCGCTATGACCACAACAGACCCATTCGCCACCACGCGCCAAGATGGGCTCAGACTCTCCACCGAATGGCTCAACACCTCCGTCGTACGCATCAGCGTTCACGGAGATGTCGATGCCTCCAATTCCGAGGAAGTGCTGGAATACGTGTTTCGCCGCGGCGCGAACTGCCGCACGCTGATACTTGACCTCACAGACGTGAGTTTCTTTGCCACCGCGGGCTTTTCGGCGCTGCAAACCCTCGATATGCGCTGCACGCGCGCAGAAGTCAGTTGGATGCTGATCCCCAGCAAGGCGGTATCACGAGTGCTCACGGTCTGCGACCCGCGCCGCTCCCTCCCCTGCGGCGTCGCCTGATTCCTAAACCGTCATCGGGGTGTGCCTGCGCACGAGTTCGTCGGCGAGGCGATAATCGTCGTCGGCGTTGAGGCTGAGCACACCGACGACTTCGCCGCCTGCCTCGTACCAAACCGTGAACCCGTTGCGATGCTCGACGAGCCGGCTGTGCTCGTACTCGGTGCCCCAGCCGCGATACTTCAGCGTGGATTCGCCTACGGTGCAAGAGAATCCGGGCACCTTGTCCCAGGCGGCTTCGTAGCCGGCGGCTGACAGCCCCGCGACGAGTCCCTGCTGTGCGGCGTCGCGCCAGTGCTCGGCGCGGATGCGCCGCCGGGCGGTCACGTTGTACGCCAGCGCGACGTCGCCTGCGGCGTACACGTTGCGCGCAGACGTGTGCATGCGCTCGTTGACGACGATGCGATCGTCTTGCGTTTCCAGTCCTGCTTGTGCGGCCAGATGAGGATCGGGGCGTACACCGGTCGCGGAGACGACGACATCGCCGTCGACGGACCCGCCAGTGTCGAGGTGCACGGTCGTGTCGTCGATGGCCGTGACGGTCGTCGAGCCGAGGAAGCGAACACCGTTGTCGGACAAGATCTTTGCGACACGATCACCCACGTCGGCACCGAAGCGGCGCAGCAGCGGCACGGGTTCGGCGGCGACCATGGTGGTGGGCACGCCGCGACTGGCCAGGCATGCGGCGGCCTCGCAGCCGATCAGCCCTGCGCCGATGACCACCGCGGAGTCGGCGTTGCCCGCGGCCATGCGGAGGACCACAGCGTCGGCGAAGGACCGCAGGCTCAGCGCGGCTTCGGCGCCTGGGATGGTGAGCGGGACGGGGGTGGCACCGCAGGCCAGGACCAAGTGCCAGTACGGGTAGCGCCCGCCGCCGGCGGTGACGACTTCTTGGCTGGCAAGGTCGAGGCGGTCGACGGTGATGCCGCGGATCAGGTCGACGTTGTGGCGGACGAACCAGCCCGGGCTGTGCAGGTCGAGCTTGGCGTCGCGCCCACACAGATAGTCCTTGCTCAGCGGCGGCTTGGCATAGGGCAGCGCCGGGTCCGAGGTCAGAATTCGCACCGGGATGTGGGGGTGCTTGCTACGGAACGTCTCCGCCGCGCTCAACCCTGCTGGACCACTGCCGATGGCGATGAAGCCCGGTGCCACCACACTTCCTGATTACCACTTCTGGGCGCCCTCCACGCCCGTTGTCAGGCTTTGGTCACACTTTGGCGAGCAACCGGGCCGCTCGTTGCTTCAGATGCCGTAGACCTGGATGTCGAGCGGTGGCCCGCCGGGTCGCGGAAAACCCGGAACGGGTCGTCCTCGCAAACGGTCATATGGGACCATCTGCGCATGGATCCACAGGACGACCCCGAGGCCCGCATCCGGCAGCTCGAGCAGCCGCTCGCTGACGTCGCCCGGGCGAGCGAACTCGGCACGAGTGGGGCCGGCCCGACGACACCGCCGCCGCCACCGACGTACATACCGCCGCCATCGGGCACCACGACGCCGATGTATACGCCGCCGCCCACCGGCTACGGTCCCCCGCCGGTGGATCCTTATGCGGCGCCGCCGTTCTCGTATACACCGATGCCGCGCAGAGTGTCGGTGTCGTCGGGTTTTGGCGCGTTGCCGTTGGTGATCGCAGGCGTGGTGTTGGCCATCATGGTCGGCGTCGGGGCGATCGTGTTCTTCAGCATCAGATCGGCCGTGCCCAACGGCATCCCCAGCATTCCGAGCATGCCCAGCTTCCCGAGTATCCCGAACATCCCCAGCGTCGAGTCGCCAAACGCACCGGCCGGGCCGACGACCCCAGCGCCAGGTAGTCCGCAGAGCGTGTCCGGCATGGGCGAGAACAAGAAACTGGTTTGCAATGACAGCCCTGTCAGTGTCAGCGGTGTGTCGAACACCGTGACCATTACCGGCCACTGCACCAAGATCGCGGTGTCCGGCATGCAGAATCAAGTCACGCTCGAGTCCTCCGACGTGATCGGCGCCTCGGGATTCAAGAACGTGGTCACTTACCACTCCGGCTCGCCGGAGATCAACGCTTCGGGAGACAACGTCGTCCAGCAGGGCTGAGCTTCTCGGGTTACACCGTCGCGGCTATCGGCGGTCCGATCTCGTCCTCGAGTGTGCGGATCACCCGCTCCAGCTCGTCGACCAACCAGCTGTCGCTGCGCCGGCGGTACACGTCGAGCAGCGAGCGGTAGTACCAGAGATGCTCGTGTGGATCGTCGGTGTTGAACCGCTGCCATAGCGTCGGCCCGTGCCTGCGCAGGTCCCGCAGGATGGCCCTGGCGTTGTCGAGCTTGTCTGCGATCGATACCAAGATCGCACTGTGGGACGCCTTGTCCAGGTGCGCGATGTAGGCCTGCTTGCGCTGCTTCCACGGCGGTTTCGGTGTCACGACAGTGTCGCTGCACTCTTCGACGATCGCGGCCACCGTCGCGCCGAACCGCTCCTCGATCGCGGCCAATGTCACGTCGCCGCCTTGATCTTCGGCGGCGTCGTGCAGCAGTGCGGCGATGGCTTCGGTCTCGGTGCCGTCCGCCTCGATCACCAATCCAGCGACCGAGAGCAGGTGGCCGACGTAGGGAACGTCGCTGGCCTTGCGGGTTTGCGTGTTGTGCAGATCGGCCGCATACGCAAGCGCCTCTTGGAATTTCGGGCCCAGACGGGGAGACGCGGTCACGATGTCTTCCACGCCAGGATTCGTTCGGCCAACTCCGGCCCGCAGTCCTCCTGCACGAAGTGGCTGCCGTTGATGCGCGCATGCGGTTGGCCCGCGGCCCCGGGAACATGCTGGATCAGCGGACGGTCCGCGCGCCCGAGGATGGGATCCCTCGCACCGAAGACACACAGGAACGGCTTGTCCCATCGGCCGAGTTTTTCCCACGCAGCGCGGTTCGCCGGGACGGCGGGATCGTTGGGCGACGTCGGCACGAGTTGCGGGAAGGCGCGGGCGCCCGCTTGAAATCGCTTGTCCGGGTAGGGCGCATCGTATCCGGCACGCACGTCGGCCCCCACCTTGGTGACGGTGCCGAAGGAGACGATGCGTCCGCAGGAGAACACGGGTGTGTAGCGCGCGAAGGCGCGCCAGATGCGAAACGCCGGTGGCGTGGGCCGGTCGGCGGTCGGCAGGAACCCGTTTGCGACGACGATGCGGGCGATGCGCTCGCTCTGTTCGGCGGCAATGCGCAACCCGATCAACGATCCCCAGTCCTGGACGACGATGGTAGCGTCGCGAAGGTCGAGGCCGTCGAACCACGCCGTGACCCATTCGACGTGACGGAGGTACGTGTAGTCCTCGATGCGGGTGGGCTTGTCGGAGCGGCCGAAGCCGATCAGATCGGGCGCGAGCACGCGATGGCCGCCGTCGACGAGCGGCGGAATCATGGTGCGGTACAGGTAACTCCACGTCGGCTCGCCGTGCAGCAGGACGATCGGCGAGCCGTCGGCGGGGCCCTCGTCGACGTAGTGCATGCGAACCGTGTCGGTGTCGCTGGCCTTGACGTCGAGGTAATGCGGGGCGAACGGATAGCCGGTCAGGTTGTCGAATCGTGCGTCGGGAGTGCGCAAAACGTCCATGGTCACCTCGGGCTCGCAGCGTCGCTCTTGGGGTCGATCAGGATCTTGGCATGTGCCTCGGGGTCGCCGAGCGCGTCGAATGCAGACTCGACGCCGGGGAGGCCGACGGTGCCGGTGACGAGCGGTGTGACGTCGACCTTGCCGTCGGCGAGCATGTGCAGTGTGTCGCGGAATTCCATTGGCGTGTAACCGAGTACGAATCGCAGGTCGATCTCTTTGTTGATGGCCATCGACGGCCGGAGCTGGTCGGCTCCCATGCAGACGCCCACCACGACGACGCGGGAGAACAGCGGCGCGCTGGTGATGATTCCGTCGATGATGCCGGGCACGCCGACGCATTCGAAGATGACGGGATGCTTCGGAGTCGCCGCGCCGACGGCTTCGGCGGCGCGCCACACATGCCACCAGGGCAGCCGCAGCTTGTGCAGAGTGTCGACCGTTCTGACGGCGAGACCCAGTGCGTCGGGGGCGGTTTCGAGGTGCCCGTGCCCGGACGCGGCTTTGTAGGGTGAGTCCTGAGCGGGGTCGACGACGACGTCGGCGCCGCATCTCGTGGCGAGGGCGCGGCGGCCGGCGGAGAAGTCGCTGGCGATCACGGTGCGCACCCCGTGGGCTTTGAGCATGAGGATGACCGCGAGGCCGATCGGCCCGCAGCCGATGACGATGGCGACCTGACGCTTATTCACTTCGCCGCGCTGGACGGCATGCCATCCGACGGCCATCGGCTCGGTGAGCGCGGCCTTGTCGGGCGGTAATCCGTTGGGCACGGGCAGCGCCAGTGACTGCTCGACGACGAGTTGTTCGGCGTAAGCACCCGGCGCGGCCGTCGACAGGCCGATCGGGTGGACGTCCTTGCCGTGCCGCACCAGCGGCAGGGCGACGACGGGTGTGCCTGCGCGGAGCGCCTTGCGGGTGCCGGGCCCGTGGTCGAGGACCTCGCCGCAGAACTCGTGGCCGAAGACGACGGACTGATGCGAACGCATGAAGTCGTGGTATCCGGACTCGTCCATCACGTCCGCGAGTTCGTCCATGTGGTGGCGGGCGTGCAGGTCCGAGCCGCAAATGCCGCATCGCTGGACGTCGATGAGCAGCTGGCCCTTCGCCGGTGTGGGGTTCGGCTGCTCGACAACCTCGAGTTTGGCGTTGGTGCACGCGACCGCCTTCACCCAGCCGAGCGTAGCGGGGCAGCCGATCGCCGAGGCGCCTCTGAGGGAAGTTCTGACCGCTGCCCGGCGGCCACGAGAAGTTTTTTGCCGGTTGGCACGCTTTTGACCGCGTCCAGCGTTTTTCATGGTCATAGGAACGCGGCGAGAGGACGACGCTATGGATGGCATCGCCGACATGGGCGGCACCGACGGTTGGGGTCCCGCACACCCTCCCCGTGTGGACGAGCAGGTTTTCCCCGAGCCGTGGAACGCCCGGGCATTCGCGCTGACTCTGGCGTCGAACGGGCTGACCGGCGGCAACCTTGACTCGTTTCGGCACGCACTGGAGCGCCTGGACCGGACCGCCTACCTCGACGACGGTTACTACGGCCGCTGGCTCAACGGCGCCGAGCTGATGCTCGTTGACGGCACCGTGGTGGCGCCCTCGGCGGTCGAGGCCCGCGCCCGCAACTTGCGCGGTGAGCATGTCGAGGAACCAGCGATACCCGAGCGCAAGAAGCGTGACTACGCACCGACGGCCGAGGGGTCTTTTCGGACCGTGGACGCCGCGCCGGCGTTCGCCGTCGGACAGCGGGTGCGAGCCAAGAACATCTCGCCCGCCGGACACACCCGGCTGCCGCGCTACGTGCGTGGCCACACCGGAGTCGTCACCCTGGTCGAGCCGGCGGCAGTGTTCCCCGACACCAACGCGCACTTTCAGGGCGAGGATCCGCAGTACGTCTACACCGTGCGGTTCGAGTCCGGCGAGCTGTGGGGTGCCGACGCTGAAGCGTTCGCACTGACCATCGAAATGTTCGAAAGTTACCTGGAGGCAGTCGGATGACGACCAGCCGCATTCCCCCGTCGTTGCGCGCCGAGGCTCTCGAGCAACTGCTGACCGAGCGCGGTCTCGTCGACCCGAAGATGTTGGACGCGATCATCGCCACCTACGAGACGAACGTCGGACCGCTCAACGGGGCCACGGTCGTCGCGAAGGCGTGGACCGATCCGGAGTATCGCCGCTGGCTTCTCGACGACGGCACCGCCGCGATCGGAGAATTGGGCTTCCTGGGGATACAGACGGAGCGTGTAAACGTCGTGGAGAACACCCCCACCAGCCATCACGTGGTGGTGTGCACGTTGTGCTCGTGTTACCCGTGGCAACTGCTTGGGCTGCCACCGGGCTGGTACAAAGACCCGTCGTATCGTGCACGGATAGTCAAAGAGCCGCGAAAAGTGTTGTCCGAGATGGGCCTTGACCTCGCCGCGGATGTGCAGATCACCGTGCACGACTCCAGCAGTGAGGTGCGCTGGCTGGTGCTGCCCGAGCGCCCCGCCGGCACCGAAGACCTGTCAGAAGAACAGCTCACGGCACTGGTCACCCGTGAGGCGATGGTCGGCGTGGCGAAGGTCGAAGCACCGTGAGCGCGCCGCTGGACGTCGACGGTCCTGCCGCGCCGCCGCGCTCAAACGGTGAGCTGGTGTTCGCCGAGCCGTGGGAGAGCCGTGCTTTCGGCATGGCGGTCGCGCTTTGTGAGGCCGGGGTGTTCAGCTGGCCGCAGTTCCAAGGAGCGCTGATTGCGCGTATCGAGCAGTGGCAAGCCACATCGACCGACGGCACACAGTGGAGCTACTACGACCACTGGCTCGGCGCTCTCGAGGACGTCTTGGCTCCAAGCGTCGCCGTGGTGGCCGACGACATCACGGCACGCGCTCGAGAGTTGGCTCGGCGTCCCGCCGGCCACGACCATTCCCACTAGGAGAGAAGGCGAAGCGTCCTGTGCAAGCAATCATCGCCAGTGACCGCGCGGCCGGTTTCCATGGACTTGCCCTAGCCGAGAGGCCGTATCCGCATGCGGCGGAAAACGATGTGATCGTCGAGGTGCACGCGGCCGGATTCACTCCAGGCGAGCTCGACTGGCCGTCGACGTGGACGGACCGAGCGGGACGCGACCGGACACCGATCATCCCAGGCCATGAACTGTCGGGCGTGGTCGCTGAGCTTGGCTACGGCACAACAGGTCTCACGGTTGGGCAACGTGTCTTCGGACTCACCGACTGGGCCCGTGACGGCACGCTCGCCGAATATGTGGCGGTCGAGACCCGCAACCTCGCGCCGCTGTCCGCGGGTATCGACCACACTGTGGCGGCCTCGCTGCCGATTTCCGGACTGACCGCGTGGCAGGCGCTGTTCGACCACGCTCATCTCGTGGCCGGGCAGACGGTTCTCATCCACGGCGCCGCGGGTGCCGTCGGTTCGCTGGCAGTGCAGCTGGCGCGCGAGGCGGGAGCCGTGGTGATCGGCACTGGCCGTACGGCGCACAGGGAGACGGTGCTGGGGCTGGGGGCGAACGCGTTTCTGGACCTGCAGCGCGATGCGCTTGAGGATGTCGGCGACGTCGACGTGGTGTTCGACGTGATCGGCGGCGACGTTCTCGACCGCTCGGCGCAGCTGGTTCGTCCCGGCGGTGCGCTCGTCACCGTCGCCGAACCGCCGCGGGTGCTACCCGAGAAGGCGCGGGCGATCTTCTTCGTCGTCGAACCGGACCGCTCGCGCCTTTCCGACCTGGAACGCCGGCTTCGCGACGGACGGCTGCGTCCGGTCATCGACACGGTATGTCCACTGGCAGAGGCGGTGTCCGCCTTCGATCCGAACCTGCGCAAGCGCGGCAAGACGATCATCCGGGTTGTGCCTTTGCCCGGCTAGCGGCGACATTGTCGTCAGCGGCGACTTTGTCGCCGCTAGGCGGGCACATGCGGATATCACCCTGAGCCGGAGAAGCCGTACCGCGGCAGCAACAACCTCCTATCGTGACAACCGATGGCGCTTCACCTTCACCGTGCCGAGCGCACCGATCTACTCGCCGACGGCCTCGGCCGACTGCTGTCCACTCCCCTATCCGATCCGTTCGCCGAGGAGCTGGTCATCGTCCCGGCCAAGGGCGTGGAGCGTTGGTTGAGCCAACGGCTCTCGCACATTCTCGGCCGCGGTGGCGGGCAGGACGGCGTGTGCGCCGGCATCGCGTTCCGCAATCCACGGTCGCTGATCGCGGAGATCACAGACACAGTCGACGACGACCTGTGGTCGCCCGACGCAATGGTGTGGCCGCTACTCGAAGTGATCGACTGCAGCCTCGACGAGCCCTGGTGCCGCACGCTCGCGACCCACCTCGGCCACTTCGAAGCCGGCGATGAACAAGAACTGCGACAGGGCCGCCGCTACGCCGTCGCGCGGCGCCTGGCCGGATTGTTCGCGTCCTACGGTCGGCAGCGGCCGCAGCTGCTCATCGACTGGGAACGTGATATCGCCGGCGATATCGATTCCGACCTGGATTGGCAGCCTCCGCTCTGGCGTGCCCTACTAGATCGAGTCGACGCCGACCCGCCTCACATCCGACACGCCAAAACGCTTGGCCGCCTTCAGGAATCACCGATGGACCTGCCGGAGCGGCTGTCGCTGTTCGGGCACACCCGACTGCCGGCCACCGAAATCGAACTGCTGCACGCACTGTCCACCCATCACGACCTTCACCTGTGGCTGCCCCATCCCAGCGACCACCTCTGGGCGTCGCTCACCGGTCACCACGGACCCCTCCCTCGTCGCGACGACACCAGCCACCGCGAAGTCGGACACCCGCTGCTCGCCACCCTCGGCCGCGATCTGCGCGAGCTTCAGCGCAGTCTGCCCGCCGACCCGGAGACCGACGAATACCTCGGTGGCCGTGTGCATCCCGACACGCTGCTCGGCTGGCTGCAGTCCGACATCACCGCCAACGCCGTCCGTCGAAACGGCCGCAGGCTACGCGACGACGACCGCTCCGTGCAGGTTCACAGCTGCCACGGGCCGGCACGCCAGATCGACGTGCTGCGCGAGGTCCTGCTCGGGTTGCTCGCCGACGACCCGACGCTCGAACCACGCGACATCTTGGTCATGTGCCCGGACATCGAGACCTATGCGCCGTTGATCAACGCCGACTTCGGTCTCGGTGACGTCGTGCAGGGTGCGCATCCGGCGCATCGGCTCAGAGTCCGGCTCGCCGACCGCTCGCTGATCCAGACAAACCCGTTGCTGGGTGTCGCGAGCCAGCTGCTGAGCCTGGCGGGCAGCCGCGTCACCGCCAGCGAGGTGCTCAACCTCGCGCAGGCGCCACCCGTGCGGGCGCGGTTCAGGTTCACCGACGACGACCTCGAAAGCATCACCCGCTGGGTTCGGCAGGCGAACATCCGCTGGGGATTCGACCAAGAGCATCGCAAGCCGTTCGGCGTCGACTTCGTCCACAACACTTGGCGTTTCGGCATCGACCGGGTGCTGGCCGGCGTCGCGCTCAGCGACGACTCGCACGCATGGATCGGCTCGACGCTGCCGCTCGACGACGTCAGCAGCAACCGCGTCGAGCTGGCAGGCAAGCTCGCCGAGTACGTCGACCGGCTACAGCGGACAGTCGACAGGCTCAACGGCGCACGGCCGCTTGACGATTGGCTCACCGCGCTGGACGACGGCATCGCCCTGCTGGCCAAAGTCGACGACAACGACGCGTGGCAGGTCAGCCAGATGCAACGCGAGTTCGCCGAGGTGCTCGCGACGGCCGGTCCGCGCGCTCACACGATCATGCGGCTACCCGACATTCGCGCGCTGCTCGGACGGCACCTCGCCGGACGGCCCACCCGGGCGAACTTCCGTACCGGCACGCTGACCGTGTGCACGATGGTGCCGATGCGCTCAGTGCCGCATCGGGTGGTGTGCCTCGTCGGTCTCGACGACGGTGTGTTCCCGCGACTGGGCATCGTCGACGGTGACGACATACTCGCGCGCAACCCGATGACCGGCGAACGCGACATCCGCTCTGAGGACAGGCAATTGCTGCTCGATGCGATCGGCGCAGCCACCGAGAAGCTGGTCATCACCTACACCGGCGCCAACGAATACTCGGGCCAGGACCGTCCACCCGCGGTGCCGCTTGCCGAACTGCTGGACACGCTGGACATCACCACCGCCGACAAGGTGCGGGACCGCATCGTCGTCAAACACCCGTTGCAGCCCTTCGACATTCGTAACGTCATCCCGGGCAAGCTGATCCCGCGCGACCCGTTCACATTCGATCCGACTGTGCTGCGGGCCGCCAAGGCCAGCGCCAGCAAGCGCAAGGAGCAACCGCCGTTCATCTCCGGCCCCCTGCCGGCTGCGACGGCCGACGACGTCGTGCTCGAAGACCTCGTCGCGTTCTACAAAGACCCGGTCAAGGGTTTCTTCCGCGCGCTGGACTACACGCTGCCATGGGATGTCGACGGGGTAGAGGACGCCATGCCCGTCGACATCAACGCGCTGGAGGAGTGGACCGTGGGCGATCGCATGCTGCAGGACATGCTGCGCGGAATGACACCCGACGAAGCACGCCAAGCCGAGTGGCGGCGAGGCACCTTGCCGCCGGGGCAACTGGGTTGGCGCAAGGCCACCGAGATCAAGGATCAGGCCGCGCTGCTCGCCACCACGGCACTGCACTACCGATACACGGATGCGCAGGCCTATGACGTCGACATCGACCTCGGGGCGGGCCGGCGGTTGACCGGCACCGTATCTCCGGTGTTCGGCGACCGACTGGTGTCCGTGACGTATTCCAAGCTCGACGGCAAGCACCTGCTCGAATCGTGGATTCCGTTGCTGGCCTTGCTCGCTCGTGATCCCGCGATGGACTGGCACGCGGTGTGCATCGGCCGCGCGAAGAAGGGCTCCAGGCCACGGGAGGAAGGGCTGGGCCGTCCCGACGTGGATGCGGTCGAGGTGCTGCGCGAGCTGGTGGCGGTCTACGACGCGGGACGGCGCGAGCCGATTCCGTTGCCCATCAAGACGTCCTACGCGTGGGCGGTGGCCAAGCACTGCGGCGATGTCCCCGAGCAGGCGGCGAGATATCGGTGGAAGTCCAGCGACCGTTACCCCGCTGAGGACCAGGCGCCGGCACATGTCCGTGCATGGGGTCCGGGTGCATATCTGTCGGATCTCGTCGACAAGGGCTTGGACACCTACGCTGCGCGCGTGTGGCTGCCGATGCTGCGCGCCGAGAGGCCGGTGTGATGGACCGTTTCGACCTGCTGGGCACGCTGCCCGTCGAGAAGTCGACGACGGTGCTGGAGGCCAGCGCCGGAACCGGCAAGACGTTCGCGTTGGCGGGATTGGTGACGCGGTATGTCGCCGAGGGCGCGGCGACGCTCGACCAGATGCTGCTGATCACGTTCGGGCGTGCCGCGAGCCAGGAGCTACGGGAGCGGGTCCGCGACCAGATCGTCCATGCGCTCAAGGCTTTCGACGATCCGACGCTGGTCGGCGACAACCAGGTGGTAGCTCACCTGCTCAAGGGGTCGGACGACGAACGCGCCGTAAGACGGCTCAACCTGCGTGACGCGTTGGCGAGCTTCGACGCAGCGACGATCGCGACCACGCATCAGTTCTGCCAACTGGTGCTGAAATCGCTGGGCGTGGCGGGCGACAGCGACTCCGGCGTCGTGTTGGTCGAGAGCCTCGACGAACTGGTCACCGAGATCGTCGACGACCTGTATCTGGCGCACTTCGGGCAGGACCGCGACGATCCCGTCCTGACGTACAGAGACGCGCTGCGGCTGGCCCGGGAAGTCGTAAATCACCCGTCGACAGAGCTGCGGCCGCTGGACCCCGAACCGGACTCGCGGGCCGCGGTATGCATCGAGTTCGCGAAAGATGTTCTGGCCGAATTGGAAAGACGCAAGCGGCGGCTCGGGATCCTTGGCTACGACGACCTGCTCATTCGGCTGGCCACCGCGCTCGCGGCCGACGACTCCCCCGCGCAGGTTCGGATGCATCGGCGGTGGCCGATCGTGATGGTCGACGAGTTCCAGGACACCGACCCGGTGCAGTGGCAGGTGATAGACCGTGCGTTCAGCGGGCGTTCCACGGTGATCCTGATCGGCGATCCGAAGCAGGCCATCTACGCGTTCCGCGGCGGCGACATCGTCACGTATCTGAAGGCGGCGGAGACAGCGGGCGACAAGATGACCCTCGGCACGAACTGGCGCAGCGACGGAGCGCTCGTCGACCGTCTGCAGGCCGTGTTGCGCGGCGCTGAACTCGGCGACCCCAGGATCGTCGTGCACGACGTCGACGCGTACCACCAAGGCAGCCGCCTCGCCGGTGCACCGCGCAGCGACCCCTTCCGGCTGCGAGTGGTCAAGCGGGAAACGTTCGGCCGCAGCGGCATTCAGAACCTGGCGATCGACGACCTGCGCGAGCACATCGGCAAGGATCTCGCCGCGGACATCCGACAGCTACTCGCCAGCCCGGCCACGTTCGACGGCGAGAGGCTGCAGGCCCACGACATCGCGGTGATCGTCGAGAGCCACAAGGACGCCCGCGCCTGCCACCGCGCGCTCACCGACGCCGGTGTGCCGTCGGTGTACACCGGCGACTCGGACGTGTTCGGCTCGGAGGCCGCCGAGGACTGGCTCGCACTGTTGGAGGCGTTCGATCAGCCGCACCGCTCAGGCGTCGTGCGCGCCGCGGCGTCGACGATGTTCTTCGGCGAGACGGCCGAATCGTTGGCGGCCGGCGGTGACAAGTTGACCGACCGAGTCGCAGAAACACTGCGCGAGTGGGCCGGTCATGCGCGCGAGCGCGGTGTGGCCGCAATCTTCGAGGCTGCGCAGTTGAGCGGCATGGGCGACCGCGTGCTGTCATGGCAGGGCGGCGAGCGGCACATGACCGATCTCGCCCATATGACGCAGATGCTGCAGGAGGCCGCGCACCGCGAGCACTACAACCTGCCCGCGCTCCGAGACTGGCTGCGGACCCAACGCGAAGAGCGCAGTGGCGCAACGGAACGCAATCGCCGCCTCGACAGCGACGCGGCCGCCGTGCAGATCATGACGGTGTGGGTGAGCAAGGGCCTGCAATATCCGGTGGTGTATCTGCCGTTCGCGTTCAACCGCAACGTCCAGGAGCGCGAACTCGTGCTGTTCCACGACGGCGATGTCCGGTGCCTGCATGTCGGCGGCAAGGACAGCGCAGATTACGACGCTGTCGCTGCACTGGGCCGCAAGGAGGCGGCCAGCGACGACAGCCGGTTGACCTATGTCGCGATGACGCGGGCGCAGTCGCAAGTGGTCGCGTGGTGGTCACCGGCATACGACGAGCCCAACGGGGGCCTGTCTCGCCTGCTGCGAGGACGGCAGCCTACAGAGTCGACGGTGCCCGATCGCTGTGTGCCCGCGAAGATCTCCGATGACGACGCGATGGCGCGGCTGCGGGCATGGGAAGCAGCGGGCGGGCCGGTGATCGAGGAGTCCGTCGTGGCGCCGGCGGCGGCGTTCCCTGACGACCGCGAGCGAGTCGAGTTCTCCGCCCGGCACTTCCACCGCACGATCGACACCACCTGGCGGCGCACGTCGTACTCGGGCCTGATCCGGGCCGCGGAGGCCAGCGGTGTCAGCAGCGAACCCGAAGTCGTCGAATTGGACGACGAGGTTGCCGACATACCCGTCGTCCAGCCGGCGTCCGGGCGAAGTGTGCCGTCGCCGATGGCGGACCTGCCCGCGGGCGCCACGTTCGGGACGTTGGTGCATGCGGTGTTGGAGACGGCGGACCCGTTCGCGGCGGATCTGACCGCGGAGCTCCAAGCGCAGATCCGTGAGCACTCGGTGTGGTGGCCGGTGGACGTCGCGCCTGCCGAGTTGGCGGCGGCGCTGGTGCCGATGCACGACACCCCGCTGGGGCCGTTGGCGGACGGGGTGACTCTGCGACAGATCGGGCTGCCGGATCGCCTGCGCGAATTGGACTTCGAGCTTCCGCTGGCAGGCGGTGATCTGCGAGCGTCGGCGCCGGATATCCGGCTGGCCGACGTGGGCGTGCTGCTGCGCGAGCACCTCCCGGCCGACGACGTCCTGGCAAGCTATGCCGACAGGTTGACGGGTGACGCGCTGGGAAGCCAGTCGCTGCGCGGGTATCTGAGCGGGTCGGTCGACGTGGTGCTGCGCGTCAACGGTCGTTATTTGGTGGTCGATTACAAGACGAACTGGCTGGGCGACGGCGACCGGCCGTTGACGTCGGCGGACTACGACCTGGCGCGGATGACCGAGGCGATGCTGCACTCCGACTATCCACTGCAAGCACTACTGTATTCCGTTGTACTGCATCGTTTTCTGCGGTGGCGGCAACGCGATTACGATCCTTCGCGCCATCTGGGTGGTGTGCTGTATCTGTTTGTCCGCGGGATGTGCGGGGCAGACACTCCGTCGCACGACGGGCATCCTGCCGGAGTTTTCAGCTGGCAGCCACCCACGTCGCTCATCACCGAGCTGTCGGATCTGCTTGACGCGGGGAGGGCGGCGGCATGACCATCGAGCTGGCAGTCGACGACACTGGCGTGTTCGACTACGCGGATGTGCATGTGGCGCAACGACTGACTGCGCTGCGTGAGGAAACCGACGAACGTGTGGCGCTGGCCGTCGCGTGGCTGGTGCGAGCGCTGCGCGGTGGTTCGGTGTGCATTGATCTGGCGTCGCCCGAGTTGGCGGATCTGGCAGCGGCGGTGAAAGCGAGTCCACTGCTGGCCGACCCACCGATTCTGCGGCTGAACGGCGATCTGCTGTATCTGGACCGGTATTGGCGCGAAGAGCAGCAAGTGTGTGACGACATACTCGCGATGGTCAAGGCGAGACCCGCGCAGGTCTCGCCCGACGTCGAGCGGCTGTTCCCGAAGGGATTCGAGGAGCAGCGCGCCGCCGCGAAAATAGCGCTGTCGCAGGGGCTCACGGTGTTGACCGGCGGTCCGGGAACGGGCAAGACGACGACGGTAGCGCGGCTGTTGGCGTTGCTTGCCAGCGGCACGCGCTTACGGATTGCGCTCGCGGCGCCGACGGGTAAGGCTGCGGCACGGCTGCAGGAGGCGGTGCAGCTGGAAGTCGCGAAGCTCGATCCGTCGGACCAAGAGGCGTTGATCGGCCTGCACGCCACGACACTGCATCGGCTACTGGGCAGCAAGCCGGACACGTCGGCCAGGTTCAGGCACCATCGCGGGAATCGACTGCCCCACAACGTGATCGTGGTGGATGAGACGTCGATGGTATCGCTGACGATGATGGCCAGGCTGTTGGAGGCGGTGCGGCCAGAGACACGTCTGGTATTGGTCGGCGATCCGGATCAGCTGGCGTCGGTGGAAGCAGGCGCGGTGCTGGCGGACCTCGTCGACGGGCTGGGCGAGGCGAAGGTCGCGGCGCTGAGGACGTCGCACCGGTTCGGAGAATCAATCGGTGAGTTGGCCACCGCGATCCGACTGGGTGATGCGGACCGGGCGATCGAGGTGCTGCGCGCCGGCGGTGACCACATCGAATGGATCGAGGCCGACGATCCGCGCGAGAGGTTGCGCAAAGTACTTGTGCCACATGCGCTTGCGCTGAGGACCGCGGCTGTTCTCGGTGACGAGAGCGCAGCGCTGGCGACACTCGACGAGCACCGGCTGTTGTGTGCACATCGGCGCGGCCAGTTCGGGGTGCAGCATTGGAACCGACAGGTCGAGCGGTGGCTCACGGAAGCGACGGGCGAGCCGATCTGGTCGTCGTGGTATGCGGGCCGGCCGGTGTTGGTGACGGCCAACGACTATGGGCTTGGGCTGTACAACGGCGACACCGGCGTGGCAGTGCTGCGCGACGGCGCGTTGAGGGTCGTCATCGGCGGCGCGGGCGAGACGCTGAGGTTCGCGACGAGCCGGCTGGCCGACGTCGAGACCATGCACGCGATGACAATTCACAAGAGCCAGGGCAGCCAGGCGGACGAGGTGACGGTGCTGCTGCCGCCCGAGGACTCGCGGCTGCTGACGCGTGAGCTGTTCTACACCGCAGTGACGCGCGCAAAGGACCGAGTGCGCGTGGTGGGGTCGGAGGCGGCATTGAGGGCCGCGATCGAGCGGCGGGCCGTTCGCGCGTCAGGGTTGGCGCAGCGGCTGCGCAGTTAGCAGGCGACGCGCGAGAAGAACGCGCCGGCGAGCACCGCGATGATGAGGGCCACGGTGGTCTGCCCCGAACTGGCGGCCACGACGACGCCGACGATGGCCGAGATGGCGATGATGAAGAGCAGGGCTCCGAGCAGCCAGCGAGTGTTGACCGCCGAGCGGTGGACCAGCGGCCGTGCAGGCTGACGGTGATTCAGCGGGTTCTCGTTCATGCCGACCATCGACCGTCCCTTCGCAGTGATGACGGACACAATGTATCGCATAAGTGACTGCGCTCACAGCACGGCGAGATTTCGGTTTACTAGCTCTACTAAGCTCAAATCATTAGCAGGACTAGCGATTTGGGGCCACGCGTATCCCAAGCATGCGTTTTCAGGCGTCAACACCTGCTGACGGCGTGAAAAAGTGCTCCTCAGCTCCACACTTTTCGCGCGCTAATCGCTGATGAGCACCGTCCGAAGCGGTACGGTGCAACCGGGTTGGTTACACAGCCCAACGGAAACGTCACGGCGGCGATCTGACATCCCCGCCGAACGGGTGCGAATCCCGACGTCAGCCGACATTCACGGTTGTGCGTCCGGGGGGGTTCGTGCCTACAGGGACAACAGCAACGATCACCTGCGGCGCGCTGCCGTGGTCGAACCGGCCTGGGTCTGTACAGTCAGGGCGTCCGAAACGCTCGGCTCCCCGCTCCGATTGGAGCGTCGGATCATTTGGGGTGAACAAGAGAGGGTTCCGCTCCTCCGTAATCACCGTCGGCCCCAGCAGGGGCGGCCGACGGTCGTACCCCAGCGGCTCCAACAGTGCCTCGTGCGCGCGATCGCGCGGCAGGCCATCGGCACAACGAACACACGGCGCCACAGCGCCGCAGCCAAAAGGATTGTCGTGAGCCAATTTACCGAGACGATGTATGCAAATGCCCGATGGAGTCTCAAGGGCATGGTCACCGGTGAGCCGGAAGATCCCGTCCGCCATACCTGGGCCGAGGTGCACGATCGCGCGCGCCGGGTGGCAGGAGGACTGGCCGCGTCGGGCGTAGGGCACGGCGACGCCGTCGCGGTGCTCGCGGGGGCGCCAGTCGAGATTGCCCCGACCGCGCAAGGCATTTGGATGCGTGGCGCCAGTTTGACCATGCTGCACCAGCCCACACCGCGCACCGATATGCAGCGCTGGGCCGAGGAAACCACCGCCGTCATCAACATGATCGACGCCGCGGCGGTGGTCGTCTCGGATCCGTTCATGCCCGCGGCGCCGGTGCTCGCCGAGCTGGGCATGCGGGTGCTGACGATCGCCGACCTGCTGGAGGGCCGACCTGTCCGGCCCGTCGACACCACCGACGGCGACATTGCGTTGATGCAATTGACATCCGGATCAACGGGTTCCCCGAAGGCCGTGCAGATCACGCACCGCAACTTCGTCGCAAATGCCGAGGCGATGATCATCGGCTGCGACTTCGACGTCGACACCGACGTGATCGTCAGCTGGCTTCCGTGCTTCCACGACATGGGGATGACGGGCTATCTGACTGTGCCGATGTATTACGGCGCCGAGCTCGTCAAGATCACTCCGATGGACTTCCTGCGCGATACGTTGTTGTGGGCCAAGCTGATTGACAAATACAAGGGCACCATGACGGCCGCGCCGAACTTCGCCTACAACCTGTTCGCCAAGCGGCTGCGCAGGCAGGCCACCCCCGGCCAGTACGACCTGTCGTCGCTGCGGTGGGCGTTGTCGGGCGCCGAGCAGGTCGACCCCCTCGACGTCGAGGATCTGTGCGATGCCGGCAAGCCGTTCGGGCTGCGGCCCGAGGCGATCATCCCCGCCTACGGCATGGCCGAGACGACAGTCGCAGTGTCGTTCTCCGAATGCGGCGGCGGCATGGTCATCGACGAGGTCGACGCCGACCTGCTGGCCGTCCTGCACCGCGCCGTCCCGGCGAGCAAGGGGCACACGCGACGACTGGTCTCGCTCGGCCCACCGCTCGAAGGGCTGGAAGTGCGCATCGTCGACGAGGACGGCAGCGTCCTGCCGTCGCGGGGTGTCGGCGTCATCGAGGTGCGCGGTGAACCGGTGACCAAGGGCTACACCACCGCCGCGGGATTCCTCAACGCGCAGGACGAGCGCGGCTGGTATGACACCGGTGACCTGGGCTATCTCACCGAAAAGGGCAACGTGGTGGTGTGCGGCCGGCTCAAGGACGTCATCATCATGGCCGGCAAGAACATCTACCCGACCGACATCGAGCGCGCCGCATCCCGCGTCCAGGGAGTGCGGCCTGGCTGTGCGGTGGCGGTGCGCCTGGACGCCGGGCACTCACGGGAGACGTTCGCCGTCGCGGTGGAATCCAAGGAGCACGACGACCCCGCCGAGGTGCGCCGCATCCAGCATCAGGTCGCCCACGAGGTGTTCGCCGAGGTCGATGTCCGGCCGCGAAATGTGGTGGTGCTGCAGCCCGGGATGATCCCGAAGACCCCGTCGGGCAAGCTGCGGCGCGCCCACGCGCTGGCACTGGTGAACTGACCGACCGACCGGGACATTTCGCGACCGGCGGCGAGTAGATTTGTCGCTCACGATGACCGACTACGACGCGCAGCCCGGTCGCCCGACGCAGTCGGAGACCGACTTGTCTCCCACACAGCTGGAGGCCGACGAGATCGACCTGTACGCCGGGCTGAGGGGCGTGGCCGGGCTGGTGGCCGGCGCTCGCGGGGTGGTCGATCTCCTCGGCGACGTGGCGGAATTCGCGGTGCATGCCATTCCCGGTGTCGACGGTGCGGGCGTCGCCCTCGTCCAGCCGCACGATGGTGCGCCGCGAGTCCGGACAGGCGCCGCCACAGCGGTTTTCGTCCATAACATCGACAATGTCCAGTACGAGGAGCTTAACGAGGGCCCGTGCATCACGTGTATGGAGACGCGGCGGCCCTGCCTCAGCGGTTCGCTGGGAAGTGACAAGCGGTGGCCACATTTCGGCGGAAGAGTGGCGAGAATGGGCGTTCATTCGGCGCTGTCGCTGCCGCTGATAGTGGGCGGTGAGGTGATCGGCGCGATTAACGCCTACGCCCGCAGCCGCGACGCGTTCGGCGAGCATGCCGTGCAACTGGGTTCACAGTTCGCCGGGCCGGCGGCGGTGTCGGTGTACAACGCTCAGCTGCTCGCGGGTGCGCAGGAACGGACGAAGGCGCTGCAGCGTGCTCTCGAAAGCCGAGCGGTGATCGACCAGGCGGTGGGCATCATTCGCAGTCGGTCGGGCGTCAGCGCGGAGGTGGCGTTCGACAGGCTCACCCGGCTCAGCCAGACCGAGAACATCAAGCTGCATCTCGTTGCCGAACGGATGGTGGAGGAGTCGGTGCGCCGAGCCCAGGCCCGGCATCGGCCTTAAGCCGGTGGGGCCGAAGCGAATTCGGCAATTGCGGCCAGCAGCTCAGGGCGGGCCCGCCGGTCGGTCATGAGTCGCCGTGCCACGTCGGTCAGGTGGTCGCCAAGCGCGTGCGCGTAGTCCCTCAGCAGTTGGAAGGCCTCCTCGATCGACACGTCGAGGCTCTCACGCAGGAAGCCTTTGGCTTGTTCGACGAGGATGCGCCGGGTCAGCGCGGAGCGCAGCTGCGGCATCACGGTCGCGGGCGTGTGCGGGTGTTCCTGCAGGATCGCGACGGAGGCGATGTGGGCCAAGGTTTGGCCGACGAGAAGATCCGCGCCGTTGAGTGCACCGGCCCGGACGCCGAAGAGGTTGAGTGCGCCCATGACGACGCCGGCGGCGCGCATCGGGACGGCGTGCACGGAGACAAACCCGGCGTCGAGCGCGGCCGGAACGAAGCGCGGCCAACGGTCGGCTTCGGCGTGAAGGTCGGCAATGGAGACCGGTTGACCGGCCAAATAGCAGTCGACACAAGGGCCTTCGTCGGCCTGGAGTTGGAAGAGCTCCAATTCGCGGGTTTCCTCGGAGGTGGCTGCGATCAGGCGGAGCTGGCCGAGCGGGTCGGCGAGCAGCAGCCCGGCCGACTCGACATCGAGCAGTTGGGCGCAGCGCTCGGCGAGATCGGTGAGCAGGTCGACGACGTCGAAGTCGTCGAGCAGACTGTCGACGAGCGTGACGACCGCGTCCAGTACCCGGGTTTCACGAGGGCTCTCGGTCATCTCGCACTCCGTCCTGGGTTCCGTAGTCGGCCTCGAGCCGCAGACGCCGGTCGAGGATGTCGCGGGCCACGTCGGTGGAGGTGCGGCCGGTGGCGTAGGCGTGGGCGCGGAGGCGCACCAGCGCCTCGGCGGGTTCGACGCCGAGTTGGGCGACCAGCATGCCGGTGGCCTGGCTTACCTCGGCGCGAGACAGCGCGTGAAGTTCGACCCAGGCGTTGCTCTCCGGGTCATTGACAGCGGATTGCAGGTCGGCGTCGAGCAGGTCGAGCATCGGGACGCCGGCTAGCTCGGCGGCGACGACCGCGGCGGAGAAGTGATCGCCCCTGAGGAGGCCTGGCTGGGCGCGGAAGAGGTCGAGGGCGCCGATGTGCTCACCGGCGACGAGGACGGGCATGGCGAAGACGCCGCGGATCTGATGGGAGAGCATCGCGGGGCCGTAGATCGGCCAGCGGGGGTCCTCTGGGTCGGCGAGGTCGGCTACGAGGACGGGGCTGTGATGGGCGACGGAGTCCAGGCACGGGCCCTCGCCGAGGGTGAACTGGAGTTCGTCGTAGATCCGCGCGAGGTCGCTGCTGCATCCGAGCGTTCCGCTGTTGGCGCCGTCGAAGACGATCGAGATGGCGGCGGCGTCGATGTCGAGGAGCACCACGCAGGCCTCGCAGAGCCGGTCAGCGGCCTCTGCCCCGCGCCGCCCGTCGACGGCGGCGATGAGTTGGTCAGGGATCGCCACATCTAGCCGAGCGGATGAGGTTCTATGTGGCGCGTCATACGACCAGCCTCCTCTAGTCGAGGGGGTTTTACGAGGGCGGGGTGTCGCGGCGGGCTGTTAGCGAGAACAGCTACGTTGTCGGCGAGCCGTTGCCGGCGGCGCAGCCAATCCGAGAGATCGTTGCAGAATGCGAGTTGACGGGCGGGATATCACCGTTTCGGGCAGCTTGCTGCAACCGCTTGCCCGGCGCACCAACGACATCTTGCGGCTGGTCCTTGCGACCGTCTTTCTGGCCGTCGTGGTCACGAGCTCGCTGATCACCCGCAACGAGTGGAACGAACTCGAGAAGTCGATCTCCCGGATCGTCGGGGTGCTGACGCCTACACAGTCCAACCTCGTCTACCTGATCTACGGCCTCGCGATCTTGGCGCTGCCGTTCATGATCTTGATCGGGTTGATCGTTTCCCGGCAGTGGAAGCTGCTCGGCGCTTACGCCGCCGCGGGGCTCGTCGCGATTCTTGCGCTGTCGATCACCGGAAGCGGCATCGCGGCGCCCCGATGGCACCTCGACCTGTCCGAGAAGCTCAACACGGTCTTGTCGCAATTCCTCGACGATCCGCGATGGATCGGGATGCTCGCCGCTGTCCTCACGGTGTCGGGCCCGTGGCTGCCTGCTCGCTGGAGGCGGTGGTGGTGGGCGCTGCTCCTCGCATTCGTGCCGATACATCTGGTGGTCAGCGCGGTCATTCCCGCACGCTCGCTGCTGGGTCTGGCGGTGGGCTGGTTCGTCGGCGCGTTGGTGGTGTTGATCGTGGGGACGCCGGCCTTGGAGGTTCCGCTCGACGGCGCGGTGCGGGCGTTGGGGCGGCGCGGTTTCGCGGTCAGCACGCTGACGGTAATGCGACCGGCCGGCCGCGGCCCGCTCGTGCTGAGCGCGGCATCGGCGGACGCTGTGGCGATCGTCGAGATGTACGGCCCGAACCAGCGCAGTGGCGTTGCGCTGCGCCAGCTTTGGCGCAAGTGGCGACTACGAGGTGGTGAAACCGCACCGCTGCAGGCATCGATGCACCGCGCTGTCGAGCATCGTGCGCTGATGTCGATCGCCATCGGCGCGGCGGGTCTCGCGAATGTGTCGACAATGGCCGTCGCGGCGCTCGACCGGGGCTGGATGTTGTACGCCCACACGCCTGAGCGCGGAACCCCGATCAGTGAGTGCGCCGCGGCGACACCGGTGGACCACGTGTGGAAGTTGTTGCAGGCGTTGCACGATCAGCAGATCTGCCACGGTGACTTGCGCAGCAAGAAGATCACTGTCGACGGGGGCGATGTGCTGCTCGGCGGCTTCGGCTATGCCGAGTTCGGCGCGACGGATGCCCAGCTTCAATCCGACGTCGCGCAGCTTCTGGTGACCACGACCGCGGTGTACGACGCGAAGTCCGCCGTGGGGGCCGCGATCGCCGCGTTCGGGAAGGACGCGGTTCTGACGGCGTCCGGCAGGCTGACGAAAGCGGCTGTGCCGGAGCGTATTCGGGATTCGATCACCGACGCGGGCGCGATCATGTCGGCTGCGCGTGACGAGGTCAAGCGACAAACGGGTGCGGACCAGATCGAGGCCGAGACGATCACCCGGTTCACCCGCAAGCAGGTCATCCAGCTGGTGTTGTTGGTGGCGCTGGTCTACGTGGCGTATCCGTTCATCAGCACGGTGCCAACGTTTTTCCACGAGCTGCGCACGGCCAACTGGTGGTGGGCACTGCTCGGGCTCGGGGTGTCGGCGCTGACGTATGTGGGTGCGGCGATGGCGCTGTGGGCGTGCGCCGACGGGTTGGCGAGCTACCGGAACCTCGCAATCATGCAGGTGGCCAACACTTTCGCGGCGACCACTACACCTGCGGGCGTCGGGGGGCTCGCGCTGAGTGTGCGGTTTCTGCAGAAGAGCGGTCTGGGGGCCGTGCGCGCGACGGCCGCGGTGGCGTTGCAGCAGACGGTGCAGGTGATCACCCATCTGGCATTGCTGATCTTCTTCAGTGCCGCGGCGGGGGCGACGGCTGACCTGTCGCATTTCGTGCCGTCCGTCACGATCCTGTACTTGGTCGGCGGTGTGGCGCTTGGAGTCGTCGGCACATTCATCTTGGTGCCGAGGCTGCGGCGTTGGCTGGAGACGGCGGTGCGGCCGCGGCTCAAGGAGGTACTGAGCGATCTGAGTGCCCTGACACGCGAGCCCAAACGGCTGGCGCTGATCGTATTGGGCTGCGCCGCGACCACTCTCGGTATGGCGCTGACGTTGTGGGCGAGCATCGAGGCGTTCGGCGGCACCACGTCGTTCGTCACGGTGACCGTGGTGACGATGGTCGGAGGGACGCTGGCGTCGGCGGCGCCAACCCCGGGCGGTGTGGGCGCGGTGGAAGCGGCGCTGATCGGTGGTCTGGCCGCGTTTGGGGTGACGGCGGCGATTGCGGTGCCGTCGGTGCTGCTGTATCGGGTGCTGACGTGTTGGCTGCCGGTGTTCATCGGTTGGCCGATCATGCGCTGGCTGACTCGCAACGACATGATCTAAAGCGGTGTTCGGCCGCCAATTGACGCGTTGGTAACGCCTGGGACGGTCGGCGCGATTACACCAGCGGCAACACCAACCTCTTTTGTCCCAGCTGCTGTGGAGGCCGCGTGCAACACCGATGGAGAGCTGCCGTCGGTGCGTTTGCGCTTGCGCTCCTGGCCGCCTTGGGCGTCTGTGCACCGGCGTCACATGCCGAGCCCGCGCCGGCGGGCAAGGATTTCTCGCGGCCGGCGATCGTCATTCTGGGGTACGGCCTCAATCCCGACGGCAGCCCGCGCTGGATTCTTCATACCCGCGTGCTGGCGGGTCTGGCCGCTGCGCAGTTCTTCCCGCAATCGCCGATCATCGTGACGGGCGGCAACCCGAAGAACGGCAACACCGAGGCCGGGGAGATGCGGAAGATGCTGCAGTTCATGGGCTTTCCGGATGACCGAATCATTGTGGAGGACAAGGCGAATAGCACAGTCCAGAACGCGCGGTTCTCGGTGCCGCTCGCGAAGAAGGCGGGCACGTCGGGCATCATCCTGGTGACGTCGTCGACGCATCAGGGCCGTGCCGATGGAGATTTCGTCGACGCCGGCGGCAACCTTCTCGCGACGGTGAGCTATCCGGACGGGGATCCGACTGTGAACGTCGCGCAGTTTGTGCGCGACGTCATCAGTCCGTTCACCAATCTTGGCTAGGGACACCGATACTGGTTCAGGCTTCGGCGGCGGTCCAGTCGTAGGGCAGGAACTTGCCGTCGAGGGTGACGACGACGCGATCGCCGGCCGGATGCGGCTTCTTCTCGACGTTCACACTGAAGTTGATGGCGCTCATGATGCCGTCGCCGAACTGCTCGTGGATGAGCTCCTTGATGGCGCCGCCGTAGACCTGAAGGACTTCGTAGAAGCGGTAGATCGTCGGGTCGGTGGGCACCGCGGTGGGAAGGCCGCCGCGCATGGGCACGGAGGCGAGCACAGGCACGGCCGACTCGTCGAGGCCGAGCATGTTCAAGAGCGTGCCCGCCGCATCGGGCGGGATGGGGTGCTGCCCGAGGAGGGCGGCCGTGGTCCAGACGACGGGCTTGCCGATGGCGTCGGCAAGCTGTTGCCACGTCAGGGCTTTCGCCAGACGGGCGGCGACGATCTGCTGGGTGATCTCGTCTCGGGTCATGCACCCATCATCGGCCGGACGCGCTCGCCGCGCGCGCCCGGCTCACGTCGGACGGATCAATCAGCGATGCCCGGCGTTGAATCCGGGCTCAGCCACCTCTGCTGGGGTGAGCTCGAACGGGGGCGGCGCGACGACCTCGGGGGCTGCCTCGTTGCCGCCTGTCCCTTCCGCGCCGCCGGTGGGAGCACCGCCGATGTCCTCGGTCGTCTCCCCTGCGACGTCCGGGGCGCCACTGGCGATCGGCTTCGGCGAGACCCATACCAGCAGATCCTGGACGCCGTCGTTGTAGACGACGCTGTTCGGCGTGTCCCCAACGACGTCGAAGTAGATCTTGCCGGGTATTCCGCCGCCGATGATCCGGTAGTTCTGCCCGCTCTCGGCGCGGGCGTTGAACAGCGCGGCGATGGGAATGCCACCGTCGTTGGTCACCATTGCTTCGTACAGCCGGCCGTTGTGGGGCACGGCGTCCGAACTCTTTTTCAGTCCCTGAACCGTGTACGTGATCATCGGGTTGCCGTAGGCGTCGTTGAGTGACTCCGGCTGACCGTATGTCTTGATGTTGTTGGCGGCCGAAGCCGGAAACGCCGTAGCCATGCCGATCGCGACCACGGCGACGCCAATCGGCGCCACAAGTTTCTTGACGTTCATCCTTACTCCCCTTGTGTCGACGCTGTATCCAGCGCGAAACCTTACCCCGGCGGATCCATTTGAAAACGCAAATCGCGAGGTCGTGACTTTTGCCCTTGCGGTAGGCGCTCAGCGTACCGTTCGATCGTGCAGGTTGACGTGATGACGGTTCCGCAGCCGTTGAACAAGATTGGCGATGTTGCCCGCCGTACACAGACGGCCGGATTCTCGGGTCTGCTCTTCACCGAGACGGGTCGCACGGCCTATCTGAACGCGGCGGTCGCGTCGCAAGCCGCGCCAGGTCTTGAGCTGTCGACCGGTGTCGCCGTGGCGTTTCCGCGAAGTCCGTTCGTGACGGCGGCGACGGCGTGGGAGCTGCAGGAGGCTACCGGCGGGAAGTTCCGGCTGGGCCTGGGCACGCAGGTGCGCACGCACGTCGTGAGGCGGTACGGGATGGCGTTCGAGCGGCCGGGGCCGCGGCTTCGGGATTACGTGTTGGCGGTGAAGGCCTGCTTCGCCGCGTTCCGTACCGGCAAGCTCGATCATCACGGGGAGTTCTACGACATCGACTTCATCAGCCCGCAGTGGAGCGCGGGACCGATCGACGCACCGGATCCAAAGGTGGACATCGCGGCGGTGAATCCGTGGATGCTGCGGATGGCCGGTGAGGTGGCCGACGGCGTTCATGTGCATCCGCTGGGCGAGCCGGGCTATCTGGCAATGCACGTCGTGCCGAATGTGGCCGCTGGAGCGGCGAAGTCGGGGCGCTCAGCAGAAGACGTCGCGGTGATCGTGCCGGTGATGACGATCGTCGGCGACACCGACGAGGAGCGTCACAACGAGCGTGAGCTGGTGCGAGCGAGCATGAGCTTCTACGGAAGCACGCCGAACTACGCGTTCATTTGGGACGAGGCAGGTTTCGAGGGGACGACCGCGCGCATCCGCGAGAAGCAGAAAGCGGGCGACTTCAAGGGGATGGCGGCGCAGATCACCGACGAACACATCGCGACGTTCGCGACCGAGTCAACGTGGGACCGCTTGGCGGACACGCTGATCGAGAAGTACGACGGAATCGCCACGCGCGTCGTGCTGTACAACGCGCTAGCCGATCCAGAACGGTTCGCGCGTTACGGCACTGTAGCCCAAAGGATTCAAGCCGCCAGCTCCGTCAGGTGACGGAGCTGATGCTTGCGTCGCAGATGGGTACGTCGACGCTCATCGGATGCGAGACGAACCCGTTGGGCGGAGTGACGACCAGGTTGCCCCAGCGCGGGCACGCATTTCCGGTCGCGGTGTCGATAGCGGCGGCCGTGACGTCTGCGGTCGCGACGTCACCGGGGTTCAGCGTCAGATGGTGCGCTGCGTTGGCGGGCCGCCGGGGCACGTTGATCAGAACACCGCCGACCGGCGTGACGAGGTCTGCGCCGGGATAGCCGACAAGCGTGCACGAGCGGGACGACGTGTTTGTGAAGGTAAGTGTGACCTGACGTTGGGTATCGGCAGACTGCAAAGGCCCGTTGGTGACGGTCAAGTCGTCATCGGAGCAGTTGCCCGAGGCCACAGGCGCGGGCGCGCTTGGCGCAGAGGTCACGGTGACGGTCGCGGGCGCGGCGGGCGGCGCGGGGGCAGTGGTAACCGGCGCAGCCGACGTTTGTGGCGCGGCTGTCACGGTCACGGTGGTGGCGGGCGCGGCAGGCGTCGCCCTCTCGGCAGAACAGCCTGCGAGCAAAACGACCGGCAGCAGGGCCAGCATCATCGGTTTCATGTCCAGCTCTCCTAACCTGAGGTATGAGGCCCCTGGTGGGCCTGGTGTCGAAAGCTTGCGGCAGATGGCTTGGCGAATTCTTGAAGCGCCACGCTGTCCGGTCTCCAGCAGCGGGAATGAAACTCGCGGATCGGCGCTTTCAGAGCACATGAGAAGCCTCACCGAGACCGAACGCCAGGATTTTCTCGCCGCTCTACACGTGGGCGTGCTGTCCATCGCAGCTTCCGACGGTCGCCCGCCGGCCAGTGTGCCGATCTGGTACGACTACGCCCCCGGCGGCAACATCCGGATAAACACCTCGGCGTCAAGTCGCAAGGCCAAGCTCATTGAACGCGCGGGTGCGGTGACGCTCGTCGCTCAACGCGAAGAGCCGCCGTATCAGTACGTCGTCGTCGAGGGCACCGTCGTCGACACCACCACACCCGCTCCGATAGATGTGCGGGAAGCGATCGCCATCCGCTACCTCGGTGAGGAAGGCGGGCGCGCGTTCGTCCAGGGCTACCAACCGTCGGACACCGTGTTGTTCACCGTCCGCCCCGACCGCTGGCTAAGCGCCGACTTCTCCGACGAGACGTAAGTCAACGGCTGACGGGCGGTTGCTTAACTCCGCCAACATGTTTCACGCACGCAGCCAGCCGTCAGGGTGAGTAGGGCTGCGTGGCGCCCTCCGCACGCACGGAACCCCTGCGTCGCTCGAGACCGGCGGCGGCCAGTGGCGTGGCGACGTCTTCCAGTGACTTGCCTTCGGCGTCGACCGCGAGGAACCAGGCGACCAGGCCGCCGGCCATCATCACGGCCGCACCCAGCAGGTAGCCGAGGAACAGCATGAACGGTTGGGAGCCATCGCCGATGAGCGCGCCGTAGATAACGGGACCCAGCGCACCGAAGCACTGCGCGATCGCGAAGAACACTGCGATGGCCTTCGCCCGAACCTCGAGCGGGAAGATCTCGCTCACCGTGAGATAGGCGGCACTGGCACCGGCCGATGCGAAGTAGAAGATGACGCACCAGGCGATCGTCTGGGTGATTGCGTTGAGCATCCCGGCGTTGAACAGGACCGCGCTCACGGCGAGCAGAAGACCGGACAGTAGATACGTCCCGGCGATCATCTTCTTGCGGCCGATCGTGTCGAAGAAGTGCCCAATGGTCAACGGCCCCGTGAGGTTTCCGACGGCGAACGCGATGAGGTACAGCGGCGTCGTTCCAGAGGCCACACCGTAGAACTTGCCAAGCACCAACGTGTAGGTGAAGAAGATGGCGTTGTAGAGGAATGACTGGCTGATCATGAGTGACGCACCCAAGATGGACCGACTCGGGTAGTCGCGGAACAACACTCGCGTCAATGCCAGATAGCCGATCTTTTCGGTCGGCCGCAGCTCGATGGCCTTGCTCTCGTCGACCGGCGGCAGCGTGACGCCAGTGGCCTCGACCTCGTTTTCGATGTGAGAGATAGACTGCTCGGCGGCATCCACGCGGCCGTTCATGACCTGCCATCGCGGGCTCTCCGGCAAGTTCCGTCGCACGAGCAGGATCACCAAACCGAGCACCGGGCCGATCAGGAAGGCCAGTCGCCAACCCAGGCTGATGTCGATGACTTTGAGGAACACGAACGTGCCGAGGGTGCCGAGAATTGCCCCGCCCCAATAGGTTCCGTTGACCGCGATGTCGACTCGGCCGCGGAAGCGTGCCGGGATCAGCTCGTCTATCGCCGAATTGATCGCGGCGTATTCGCCGCCGATACCCATACCGGCGATGAACCGGGTGATGTAGAGGAAGATGATCCAGCCAGCGCCGTTGCCCAGTGTCAATGCGGTGAGACCGCTGCCGATGAGGTAGACGCCAAGCGTGACCATGAACAGGTTGCGTCGGCCGAGTTTGTCCGACAGTCGCCCGAAGAACAGCGCGCCGACGACCTCACCGGCCAGATACACGGTGGCGATGAACCCGACCGCCGCCGACGACAACCCCAGGGTCTCGGGCTGGGTGAGCGTGTCGGCCACCGAGCTGGCGACGGTGATCTCGAGACCGTCGAGGATCCAGGCCACGCCCAGCGCGACGACCATGCGGGTGTGGAACGGCGACCACGGCAGCCGGTCGATCCGTGCGGGAATGATGCTGCGGATCACGCTCTGGGTTTCTGTTGGCGCTGCCATGGTCGCCTCCTTGCGAACAGGACAAAATAATGAACATCGCTTTCCCGTAGCGCTGTGTTCACAAACCTCGTCACCGGTCCGGCGCTAACGTGGGCAGCCGTGGCGGCATACAGCGAGGGCCTTGTCCTCACCGACGAATTTCGCCATGCGCTCGAGCTGCTCTCAGCCGGCAGACATGTGTTTCTGACCGGCAAGGCGGGCACAGGCAAGTCGACGTTGATCCGCGAGTTCATGGCCCAGACGGATCGGGCTGTTGTCGTCGTCGCCCCGACAGGCATCGCAGCGCTCAACGTCGACGGCTACACGATCCACCGGCTGTTCGGCTTCCGCACCACGACGACGCTGGACGATGTCCGCGGTGGCACGTATCGGCCGGGACGCTTCGCCAAGACACTGGCGTCGCTGCAGACGCTGATCATCGACGAGGCGTCGATGGTGCGCGCCGACGTCTTCGACATGGTGGCGGCCGCGCTGTCGCGATTTGGGCCTTCCCCCGGCGAGCCGTTCGGGGGTGTGCAGATCGTGTTGGTGGGTGACCTGTACCAGTTACCGCCCGTCGTCAGCGAGGGCGAGACTGCGTATTTCTCGACGACGTATGAGACGCCGTACTTCTTCTCCGCACACAGCTTCCGCCGAGACGACTTTCCGACGGTGTCGTTGACGACTGTGTTCCGTCAACTCGGAGACGATCGAATGACAGCCATTCTCAACGAGATCCGCGAGGGTGTGCTGCTGGGCCATGCGCAGGAGCAGCTCAATGCGCGCGCCGACGCCGACTTCGCCCCTCCGGATGACGAGTTCTGGATGACGTTGGCGCCGACGAACCGTCTGGTGACGGCCCGCAACCGTCAGCAGTTGGAACGGTTGCCAGGCGATGAACTGGTCCACCATGCGCGGGTGTCGGGCGACTTGTCGTTATTCGATCCGCCGGTCGAGGAGACGCTGCGGTTCAAGGTCGGCGCGCAAGTGATGATGCTGAACAACGACCAGGGCAATCGCTGGGTCAACGGCACGATCGGCCGGCTGATCGGCGTCGGCTACGACCGTTATGGCGCCGTCGTCGAGGTGCAGTTCGCCGACGGCTCCAGCGCTGACGTGACGCCCTACACGTGGGAGGCAACCCGTCCGGTCGTGTCCGGCGGCTCGCTGAGCCGGGAGGTGATCGGCTCGTACACCCAGCTGCCGTTCAAGCTGGCGTGGGCGATCACGATCCACAAGGCGCAGGGTCAGACACTGGAGCGGCTCGTGGTGGATCTGTCCGGTGGGATGTTCTCGACGGGGCAGCTGTATGTGGCGTTGAGCCGGTGTACGTCGTTGGCGGGTCTTGTGCTGAAAAGGCCTGTGCTGCCTAAGGATCTGAAGACCGATCGTCGCATCGCACGGTTTCTGCGGAGCCCGGTCGACGACGGCGGTGCGCGTCGATACTGCGCCATCGGGATGTTGACGGTGGGTGACGAGGGCCGGATGTCGCGGCCGCGGCCGGTGGAGCTGGCGGTGGCGTTCGACGACGGCACGGCGGTGACGACGCTGGTCAATCCTCAGCGGGATCTGGCGGATGCCCGAACAGCATTCGGCATCAACGTGTCTGATGTCCTGCTGGCGCCGACGCTGCGGGAGGCGTGGGCGGTGATCGCGCCGATGCTTGCGGGTTGCACGCCGGTCGGCGTCGAGGTTGACGCGACGCTGGGCCTGATCGACTTCGAGCTGAAAAGGCTCGGGTATGTGACGGCGATGCCGCTGGGTGTAGAGCTGCGAGGTGCCCGGGTGTCGGGTCGGACGGCGCTGGAGCGGGCACAGTCCGCGTTGGCTGCGCACGCCGAGTCGGATTCGGAGGATGGATCGTCGGCCTTCGAGGAACCTGAACCGGCGGAGTCGGTTTCGGGTCTTCTGGTCAGCCGTGATCATTCAGTTCAGACGCCGACGGCCGAGCACCTTCCGGGGTTGTCGGCGCTTCTGCGGGTGAGCCGGGACGTGGGCGCGGTGTTATTGGGTGCCGCACCATCGGGCGGTCTGGATACGTCGTGGGATGCAGCGGCGCGGCAGTCGGTCGCCGATCAATTGCGAACGGCCGCCTCGCGGGTGCAGTTGCCCGTCGAAGTGGCGGAGCGACTCCGGGAAGCATCACGTTTACTGGGCGTCGAGATCGTCGCGCAATCAACGTGTTTCGAACGTGACGATATCAGCTCAGTGCTGACGCCAGGCGTTCGGATTTGTTTCACGGGGACGGCTCAGGACAGTTCGGGACAGATCGTGGAGCGCTGGCAGATGGAGAACCTGGCAGAGGCGGCCGGTTTGACGCCGGTTAAGTCTGTGACGAAGACTCGCTGCGAGGTGCTGGTGACCGCAGAGGCGGGCACCCAGTCGGGAAAGGCGCGCAAGGCGTGGGAGTACGGGAAACCGGTTTTCACGGCCGACGAATTCCTGAAATGGGCGGCGAAGGCCTCCGCGACTTGAGCCCTTCGCCGATCGACTTACCGTTCGGGGACGTCAGCACTTGACGCGCCACAAAAGTACAGTGCCCCAGACGGATTCAGTGCCAGACCTACCGCTCGAGTGCGGACGCAATGCCCGTATGCCCGAAATCGTCGCCCTTCCATAACAGCGGCTCGCGCGTGTCGAGGGCCAGCGCGTACGAGAGACAGTCGCCGAAGTTCAGTCCAGCACGATGGCCGCTGCCTCTGCCGAAGTCTGCGTAGGCCTGACGAGCCAGCCGGGCGTGGTGCTCGGTCACCGGCTCGATCACGAACTCCGCTTCCGCCAGTAGCTCGTCCAGGCTTCTGCTGATGACCGGATCCCGCTGGTGATCGAGAACGATCCCGCACTCCAGATAGCTCGCGGCCGACAGTCGTCGCACGGTTGCGTCGGCGATCGCGTGAGCGTAGATCGCCGCGTCATCCTCGGCAGCGAGAATCGCGATCACGGCCGACGTATCGACGATCACGATGGCAGCCCCCGGTCGTCGTAGAGCAGGGCACCATGATCCAGCGCTTTGACATCGGCGCTCATGCGGCTCGCGCTCTTTCGGCCGATCGCCAGGAGCCGGCCGGCAAGTTCGTCCTTTTCCAACCTGGCCAGCCGCTCTCGCACCGCCGTCGCCACCGCCTGAGCTTGGGATTCACCGGTGAGCAGAGTGATCCGCTTGACTGCCTCATGGACCGAGTCGTCTTTGATGTTGAGAGCCATTGGTACCTTTCTACCTGCTGTATGGTACCACTGGCCGCAACGGCTAGGCGGATTCAGCATCGACGGATCGCACAGCTCGCATCACTCGTCCTTCTCGCATGCGACAGCCGCCCCAGTGCGAGTAATAAAGCTGCCAGTCCTGGTCCTTGACGATCACGAAGTTCGCCCTGTTCCCCATATATCCCCGATTTCCGATGACGCCGTGTCGGCTCGCGCGTCGATTGGCGCCAGTGTCGGTAGGACGTCAGACAAGTGAGGGCATGGATGGTCGGAGCGGCCGCGCGGCTGTGGATAACTTCCGGGTGAATGCGCGGCGCCCGGCAGGACTTGCGATCTGTCGCCCGTTCGCGGACCGTGGCGCAGACTTGCCCGATACGCGTTCGCGCAACTTGACTGGTTCCATGGAGGTTCCCGTGATCCTGAGTTCCGATGCCGACGCGGATTGCCCATGGTCGCCGCGGGAGACCGAGTTGCTCGCGGTCACACTCGAGCTGCTCCAGGAACACGGTTACGACCGGTTGACCCTCGACGCGGTGGCCACGACTGCACATGCGAGCAAGGCCACGCTGTACCGACGGTGGCCGACCAAGGCCGAACTTGTGATGGCGGCGTTCATCGAAGGCACCCGGCAGGTCGCGGTCGAACCAGACACCGGCACGTTGCGCGGCGATCTGCTGGCACTCGGCGAGTCGATCTGCGCTCACGTCCGCACTCACGCCGGCACCATTCGGGCGGTGCTCGTCGAGATTTCCCGGAACCCCGAGCTCGACGCCATCATGCAGGAGCAATTCCTCGCCCAGAAGAAGGCGCTCATGGCACACGTCCTTGCGCAGGCCGTCGACCGCGGCGAGATCAACGCCTCCGCTATCACCGAGGACCTATGGGATGTGCTGCCGGGCTACCTCATCTACCGCTCGGTCCTCACCGGCCGAGCCCCAACGAGCCGCACGGTGCGTGACCTCGTCGACAACGTGCTCATACCCAGCCTGACCCGCCACAACGTCCGGAGGGAATGAGTATTCAGCGCCGACGGTTAGAACTTGTGCGGTCCGGTCCCGTACCGTACTGTCAACCTGGTTGATATCCACTGACGAGGTGTCGTACCGTCCGTCAACGAGTCACCGCTCGTCGAAAGGGTCACGGATGCCGCGGTTTTCGATCGGAAGCCGGCTGTTGCGACGGTGGATGCTTCTCGTGGCGGTGCTCGTCATCGCGCTTGCGGGGTTCGCGGTGTACCGGCTGAACGGCATCTTCGGCTCCAAGGACGTCACGTCCACCCCCAGCGGGGCCGCGAATGAGATCGTTCCGTTCAACCCGAAGCACGTGGTCCTGGAGGTGTTCGGCGCCCCCGGCACGGTCGCGACCATCACCTATCTGGACGTGAACGCCCAACCACAACGGGTCGACGCCGCGGCGCTGCCGTGGGCCTACGACACCACCACCACTCAACCGGCCGTCTTCGTCAACGTCTCCGCCCAGGGCGACACCGACTCCATCGGCTGCCGGATCAAGATCGACGACGTCGTCAAGGACGAGAGAACGGTCAACACGTTGAACGCCTACACCTACTGCTTGGACAAGTCCGGATGAGCCACTACGTCGCCGAACGTCCAACGTTTACGGACCGGGTCGCCAAGTGGATTCGTTGGCTCTGCGTGCCTATTGTGTTGTTCTGGTTGGCCGTCGCCGCCTTGTCGAACGCGCTGGTGCCACAACTCGAGAAGGTCGGCGAAGAACACAACGTCGCGTTGAGTTCTCCGGATTCGCCCTCGCTGCAGGCATTTCAGCGCATCGGCAAGGTGTTCCACGAATTCGACTCCGACAGCGCGGCGATGGTGGTGATCGAGGGCGACCAGCCCCTCGGCGATGCCGCACACCGCTACTACGACGAGCTCGTCAAGCGGTTCAACGAGGACACCAAGCACGTCCAGCACGTGCAGGACTTCTGGGGCGATCCGCTCACCGCAGCAGGCTCGCAGAGCCCCGACGGCAAGGCCGCCTACGTTCAGGTGTTCCTGTCCGGCAACCAGGGTGAGGCGTTGTCGCTGGAATCCGTCGACGCGGTGCGCGACATCATCACCAAAACGCCTGCGCCACCGGGCATCCACGCGTACGAAGCCGGATCGGCAGCGCAGATCGCCGATCAGTTCGAGGTCGGCAACGAGAGCACAGTGTTCGTCACCTTGTTGACCGTCGTGGTCATCGCCGTGATGTTGCTCATCGTCTACCGCTCGCCGGTCACGATGATCCTCGCGCTCGTCACGGTGCTCGTCGAGATGTCGGCGGCCCGCGGGATCGTCTCGTTCCTGGCGAGTGTAGGGCTCATCGGACTGTCGACGTATTCGACGAATATCCTGACGCTGCTGGTCATTGCCGCGGGCACGGACTACATCATCTTCCTGCTCGGCCGCTATCACGAGCGGCGCAACGAAGGCATGGACCGCGAGGCCGCCTTCTACGACATGTACCGCGGGACGTCGCACGTGATATTGGGGTCGGGGCTGACCATCGCCGGCGCGGTGTTTTGTCTGTCCTTCACTCGCCTGCCGTACTTCCAGAGCCTGGGCATACCAGCCGCGATCGGTGTGCTGGTGTCACTGCTCGCCTCGCTGACGCTGGCGCCTGCAGTTCTGGTGGTGGGCAGCAGGTTTGGTCTGCTGGAGCCCAAGCGCAAGACGGCCAAGCGGGGCTGGCGGCGCATCGGGACGGCGATCGTTCGGTGGCCGGGGCCGATCCTGATCGCGACGATGGCGCTCGCTTTCATCGGACTGGCGTCGCTGGCCGGCTACAAGGTGAGCTACGACGTCAGCCGGTACATGCCGGCCAGTGCGCCATCCAATGTGGGGTATGCCGCGGCGGAGCGTCACTTCTCGAAAGCGCGGCTGAATCCCGAACTGTTGATGATCGAAACCGACCACGATCTACGCAATCCCACCGACATGATCCTGTTGGAGCGGGTGGCCAAGGCCGTCTTCCACACCGACGGCATCGCGCAGGTGCAGTCGATCACGCGGCCGTTGGGCACGCCGTTGGACCATACGTCGATCCCGTTCCAGATCAGTGCGAACAGTGCTGCGCAGATCAATAATCTGCCGTATCAGCAGGACCGCGCCGCCGATCTGCAGAAGCAGGTGAGCGTCATCAACGACTCGATCAACATCCTGCGGTCGCAGTACGCGTTGCAGGAACAGTCCAGCGCGGTGACGCACGAGCAGACCGTGGCGTTTCAGCAGACCGTCGTCGTGGCTCAACAGTTGCGGGACAAGATCGCCAACTTCGACGACTTCTTCCGGCCGCTGCGCAACTATTTCTATTGGGAGCCACACTGTTTCGACATCCCAATCTGCTGGGCTCTGCGATCACTCTTCGATGCTTTGGATGGCATCAACTCGTTGACGGATCAGTTGGCGAACGTCTCGGGGAGCATCGCGAAGCTCGATGAGCTGCAGCCCAAGCTGCTGGCGTTGATTCCGCCACAGATCGCCAATCAGCAGACCAACCGTGACCTGACGATGACGAATTACGCGACGACGTCGGGGATTTACGACCAGACCGCGGCGGCGCTGCAGAACTCCACCCAGCTTGGCCAGGCGTACGACGCGTCGAAGACCGACGACTCGTTCTACCTACCGCCGGAGGCGTTCAGCAACCCCGAGTTCCAGCGCGGGCTGAAGTTGTTCCTGTCGCCCGACGGTAAGGCTGCGCGGATGATCATCACGCATGATGTGGATCCAGCTACTCCCGAGGGGATTTCGCACATCGAGGCGATCAGGCATGCGGCGCAGGAGGCCGTCAAGGGCACACCGTTGGCGGGTTCGAAGATTTACATCGGTGGTACGGCGTCCACGTACAAGGACATCGCGGACATGGCGCACTACGACCTGATCATCGCGGGCATCGCGTCGCTCTGCCTCATATTCCTGATCATGTTGTTCATCACGCGCAGCCTGGTGGCGGCGTTGGTGATCGTGGGCACGGTGGCGTTGTCGTTGGGTGCGTCGTTCGGCATGTCGGTGTTGGTATGGCAGCACCTGTTGGGTGTCGAGTTGTATTGGGTGATATTGCCTTTGGCCGTCATCCTGTTGCTGGCCGTGGGGTCGGACTACAACCTGCTGCTGGTGTCCCGATTCAAGGAGGAGATCCATGCAGGCATCAACACCGGCATCATCCGGTCGATAGCGGGCAGCGGATCGGTGGTGACCGCGGCGGGCTTGGTGTTCGCGTTCACCATGGCGTCGTTCATCTTCAGCGACCTGCGCGTGCTCGGCCAGATCGGAACGACGATCGCGCTGGGCCTGATCTTCGACACGCTGATTGTCCGATCGTTCATGACGCCGTCCATCGCCGCGTTGCTCGGACGGTGGTTCTGGTGGCCGGTGAAGGTGCGCCAGCGGCCGGTGCCGCAGAAGTTCGGCGCGGACCGACAGCTTTCGTTGTTCTAGCCGAATGGTATTGGTCGTACTAACATTCCGTCAGGCCCGGGAGCCCTCATCATTTAGCGCTGCTCGTGCTTTGGCGGCGCTGTACGCGAAAAGACCCACAAGGGCGAGCTGCAGCGCACGAACCGGTAGCACCCCACGCCCAACCAACTGTCCAGCGCGCACAGCGGATGCGTCATTTGCCATCAGGCCCGCGACAACCGGGACGACGGTGATCGGCAACACCCCGCGTCGCTCCAGCGGGCGCCGGTCCGCCCACATCAACAGGACCGTCCAACCGGCCATCAACGGGGCACCAGCACGCATGGCATAGCTGAACTCAGGTCCGGACCGATCGAAATCCGGCTTGAACCGAAGGGTCGGCCCGTAGAGCCGCGGTACTGCCATCCCGACTGCGGCGACTGCATCGACGAGCGCCCCCGCCCAATAACTGCGTCGCAGCCAGCGCACTGCGTTGGCGGTGGAATCAGCCGTGCTACTCAAAGCGCAATCCGGAGTCGTTGGACATAGGGGCGAGTATGCCCTCGGACTAGCGAAAGCGTCCGCTGATCACCCAACCCCGCTTCGCCGGACCACGTGCCGGTCCTCAGCGTGCGGGCTCAGCGCCGCCGCTCGATTACAGGTTTGGCGTCGGATCCCAATACCATCGCTGACGCTATGACCGACAATGCCCTGGCCACTGCGCCGACCGCCGACACTGCGCCACCTGGCCGTATCTCCGCTGAGGCGGGCCGCCGTCGGACGTTCGCCGTTATCAGCCATCCCGACGCCGGCAAGTCCACGTTGACCGAGGCGCTGGCGCTGCACGCCCGGGCCATCACCGAAGCCGGCGCGGTCCACGGCAAGGCGGGCCGCCGCGCGACGGTGTCGGACTGGATGGACATGGAGAAGGCCAGGGGCATCTCGATCACGTCGACGGTATTGCAGTTCCCGTACCGCACATGCGTCATCAACTTGCTCGACACTCCTGGCCACGCCGACTTCTCTGAAGACACCTACCGGGTGCTGACGGCCGTCGACTGCGCGGTGATGCTCATCGACGCCGCGAAAGGCCTTGAGCCGCAGACACTGAAGCTGTTCCAGGTGTGCAAGCACCGTCGGATCCCGATCATCACGGTGATCAACAAGTGGGACCGTCCCGGCCGCCATGCACTGGAACTGATGGACGAGATCCATGCACGGATCGGGCTGCGGCCCACTCCCCTGACGTGGCCGGTTGGCATCGCCGGAGACTTCAAAGGGGTGCTCGACCGCCGGACCGGAAACTTCATCCGGTTCACCCGCACCGCAGGCGGCGCCACCGCGGCCCCGGAAGAGCACATGGCGGCGGCCGAGGCGCATACTGCCGCCGGCGACGACTGGGGGCATGCGGTCGAGGAGTCCGAGCTGCTGTCGGTGGACGGCTCGGACTACGACCGTGAGCAGTTTCTGGACGGTGCGGCGACACCGGTCCTGTTCACGTCGGCGGCGTTGAACTTCGGGGTGAATCAGCTGCTCGACGTGCTCGTCGAACTGGCGCCGGCGCCCAGCGGGGCGATCGACGTCGACGGGGAACGGCGTGCGGCCGAATCACCGTTCAGCGCTTTTGTTTTTAAAGTCCAAGCCGGTATGGACTCCGCCCACCGCGATCGGATCGCGTACGCGCGGGTGTGCTCGGGGACGTTCTCACGAGGTGACGTCCTGACCCACTCCGCGAGTGGCAAGCCGTTTGTCACCAAGTACGCGCAATCGGTGTTCGGGCAGCAGCGCGCGACCCTGGAGACCGCGTGGCCCGGTGATGTGATCGGGCTGGCGAACGCCGCCGCGCTGCGCCCGGGGGACACGCTGTATCGCGATGTGCCCGTGCAGTATCCGCCGATACCGAGCTTCTCCCCCGAGCATTTCGCAGTGGCCCGCGGCACGGATCCGAGTAAGCACAAGCAGTTTCGCCGCGGGATCGAGCAGCTGGAGCAGGAGGGCGTTGTTCAGGTGCTGCGATCGGACCGCCGCGGCGACCAGGCGCCGGTGCTGGCCGCGGTCGGCCCGATGCAGTTCGAGGTGGCCGTGCACCGGATGGCTACCGAGCTCAGCGCCCCGATCTCGCTGGAGTCGCTGCCGTACCAGGTCGCGCGGATCGTGGACCCCGCCGATGCCGAGTTCATGGCCAAGCAGGTGTCAGCGGAAGTCCTTACCCGCACCGACGGGGTCATGCTCGTGCTGTTCTCCACCCCGTGGCGGCTGGAGGGCTTCCAACGGGACAACCCCGACGTGAAGCTGGGGTCGTTGGTGGCGGCGGAGGGATAGGACGGGTTCCAGGTAGCCGTTACCGCGCGCGACCAGGCCCGGCTATCGCCTCGATCTCACATCTGATTCCGGGGGCGCGCGCGAGCCGTGCGTCAGCCGTCACCAAAACGACGTCGAGAACCTCGGCGAGTGCGATGTAGGCGGCGTCGTACGGCGTCACACCGTGGCGCAACTCCCAGATGCGTTCGAGCAGCGGCCGATGCGGCGATCGCTGTAGCGGCAGATTCTTGAGGTCCGAAACGGCGAGGGCAGCCCGCCGAGCCGTCATCAGCTTCGCCGCGACGTGACGGCGCCAGACCGACACCGCCTCGAGATCTACGAGTTCCGGGGCGGCCAATGCTTCGTCCGTCAGACGGGCCCGGGCGTGCGCTCCGTCGGCCCCGTCGTCGCCGAGCGCCACGGCTACCACGCTCGCGTCAACGACGATCACGTTCTGCCCGAAGGTGACTCACCGCATCTGTAAACGACACCTTGCCACCGCTTCGGGTCGCGACACGACCTAGAACTTCATCCAAAGTCGGCTGATTCGCCTCGGCGATCAGGCGGCTCCGAAGGTATTCCTGCAGGGATTGATGCGCACGCGCAGCGCGCTCCCGCAATACGCGATGGGTGTCCTCCGGAACATCTTTGATCTGCACACTGGGCATGGCGCCATTTTGGCGCTGCTGGCGCCACTTTGCAAGTACGGTCGGCGGCCATGCGGCCAGACCGCTAGACCGCATCGTCGAGGCCCCAGTACTTGGCTTGCCTCAGAACCTCCCGCTTGTAGCTCGACCTCAGCGCGTCGAGGATCGCGAGCGTTCGCGAGGTCAGTTCGTCTCGAATCCCGCATTGCGCGTGGGCATATGGAATGAATGCGCGTAGCAGATCGGGAGCGTCCAGCATCACCTCCAACGGAATGTGGTCCTCGACGTAAGGCGTGCCGCCGATCGCTTGTTCGACGCGCGCCGCGCTCCAGCGCAATGGGTCACCGGTACCGGTCTCGAAGAGTTCCAGCAGCAGCTCGCGATGGTAGGAGTCGGTGAACGGCGCTGCGGAACTGGTTGCGAAGAACCTGTCGCACAGCTCGTTATCCGACTTCCAGTCCCCGGTCGGTGACCGGTGTGCACCCCCTTCGGGTAGCCGACCTACCAGCCACCGAACCAGCGCCTTGTAGAGCGGCCATGCATCGGTCTTAGGTGCGAGTGTCGGCATGTTGAGGGCATCTTCGATCCACACCCGCGCATCGGCGCACCTCATTTCGAAAACCTCGGTGTCGCCACCGGATTCGGCCAGCCGCGCAAGAGCCTCGTCGATCGGGCCCGGTAGCACGCATGCGTCGGCGACGCTCGACAACAAGTTGTGGTCGATCGCGACCGCGACAGTCAGCTCGTGCCCGCCATCGAGTCGCATACCAATCACGACCTCGTCGACATCACCGAACACATTGGTTCGACGCACCGCTCGGTAGACGTCGGCCCGCGGTAGAGCGGTGATCCATTGCGGCAGATGCTCGGCGCGTTCCGCCACTTCGCGTCGGCATCGGAGCTGCGCCGCTTGATCGTCGACGAGAAGTTCGGCGATGACGGCGAGTAACGCTGTCGTCTCCCGACTCCGCACACCGATCAACCCGGTAAGGACCCGATCCAGAAGATTCGTATCGCGCCGGCCGGACTTCAGCGCTGTGAGCGGTTCGGGTTTCCCCACCTTGATCGCCATGCTGGCCAAGCTGAGCAGGCTGAGTGGATGCCCGCCTGCCAGGGACTTGCGTATCGCGTCCCGCAGTGTCGTGTCGATAGAACCTTGCCCGTCGCGCTTCTTCGCCCGCCGCTCGTCACGTCGGGCCTGTTTGGCCCTGCGTGCTCGTCGCTTGTCACTCATATCGCGGACGCTATTCACGGGCACTGACAACCCCGCGGCGGCGCAGCGGCGAGAACGCGATGACTTTCTGGCGGCGCAGCGGTCTTATTGAGGGCATAGGCACCGGAATGAACCGACCGAATGGAACGTGACATGGCGCGAACCAACCTCTCGATGTCGATCTCGGCCGACGGCTTCGTCGCCGGGCCCGACCAGAATGAACAGAATCCCCTCGGCGTAGGCGGGCTTGCGGTTCACGACTGGCATATCGGCCCCAATAGCGACCACCCGGTCAACCGACAGGTGATGTCCGAAATGCTGGACGGTATGGGCGCAACCATCATGGGGCGCAACATGTTCGGGCCGATTCGCGGCGAGTGGGCCGACTCAGATTGGAGAGGCTGGTGGGGCGACACCCCGCCATATCACTGCCCTGTCTTCGTGCTCACCCATTACGCCCACGACCCGATCGAGATGAACGGCGGCACGACGTTCCATTTCATCACCGACGGCATCGAATCCGCCTACGCGCAGGCGAAGGCGGCTGCCGGCGGGAAGGACATCTCAATCGCCGGTGGCGCATCGTGCGCCCGCCAGGCGATCAAGGCGGGCCTTGTCGACGAGATCGACCTGCAAGTGTCGTCGGTAATCCTCGGCTCGGGCGAGCGTTTGTTCGACGGGTTCCAGCCCGGCATACCCAAGATGGAGCTCGTTCGGGTGCTGCACGCCCCCGGCGTGGCTCACCTCCGCTACCTTGTCACGCGGTGAGCAGCCCGGGGTGGATGAGACCGCGTTCTGCGACCGGTTTGTGCACAGTCCGAGACGTCGAGTTGAGGCACCCGATTGAGCGTCTGCGCCATGACGCACCAGACCGCCAGAGCCAACGACACCCGGTACAGAGGAGATTCCGTGGGCCTATTCAAGAAGAAGCAGTACAGGTAGCGGCGGTAGAGGCGATCATTCTCAGCTCTCGAGACCAATTTTCTCATAGAGAACGCCCGGCGTACGGATAGGAAGTACGGAAACTCATGGGTCTACGAGGGAGGCAACTAGCAATGAAACCTGTTGATTTAGACCGCTTTCTGGAGCCAACGTTGTCACAGGCCGGGTTCAAACTCGATGCTGTGCAGGATCCCATCCTTTACGGGGACCGTCCCGCATGGGCCGTGTACTGCCGTAGTAAGGACTGCAAGCTCCAGATCTGTTGGTCAGCCCGAGACGGCGGGATCGACTTCATGCTGGCTCCGCTCGATGCACCGAATGAATTTGGACTTACCAACGATTCCAAGAAGTGGCACTTCATGTTAATGCTTAGCGATGTACACGATGACCTGAAGACGCCTGGACTCGATGCAGAAGACGACGTGGTGATGTCGTGGCTGAAGGCGCTCTTCGACATACACTTCGATTCCGCTCATGCCGCACTGTTGTCCAAGGGTTAAGTTGGGTCGAGGAATTGTGGGCGGTATGGACGCAGACCGGCTCAACGAAGCAATCGTTGCCAGTATTGGGGTATCGGCGATACCACGGGTTGATCGCCAAGAGCTCATCGACCGTTACGGCGAGAGCGAAGGAAGCACTGTCGCCGATCGGGTCGTCGAGATAGTCCGGGAAGCGGTTGCTATGCCGATCGATTGGGGCGACATGACTCTGGCCGAAGGCGTCAACGACATCATGGGCAGATTCAGTCAGCTGCATCGCGAACTATCACTCGAGGCGCTGGAGGAAATCGGCCGATGCGTCGGCTGGAATCTACGGTGAACCGGCAGCACGGGCGTGAGTCGCCAACGCGCAGAATGCAATCGCATCCGAGTACCCATCATCGAGTCTGCTACTGAGCTACATTCCTCCACCGGTTGAACCAGAGCCGATCTCCAGCTCGGCCTCAGAGAACGCAATTGACGGCCCGGCAGGGTTTATGACGAGTGCGCTGTAGCCGTCCGCGCGAACCTTCTCCAGCACCTCAAGAGTATTGAGCGCGAAGAAGGCATCTGACACGTTGAAAGCGACGACCTCCGGGGCGCTGGTGAAACCGACGAGGGCGGGTGAGCCGTCGGCCAAGGCCGTCGAGCGGATCGTCACCTTTCCCGGGACGGTTGTCTCATCCGCGGCCAACAGCATCGGGCCCTCCGCCAGGAGTACCTGCAGGACCTCTCGCCTATCCGTGTGGCCGGCGTGCAGCGCGGCAAGCGCTGTCTTCAGTGGCTCATTGTTCGGATTCCGCAGGGCGAAATCGATGTGTGCGGCAGCCAATGCACACGTGGGACCCGCTGGGTCGATGTAGAGCCAGGCATCGCCTTGTTGCAGCGCCAGCCCCAGCGCGCCCGTCGCCGGCGTGACCATCGACTGAGTGCGAGTGCCAGGCGGATACAAGCCGGCGATCTCCTCCTGTCGCGTGAATGCGAACAGCGCTCGACCGCCGCCCGGCCCGGCACCGCCCCTGATCTGGATCCGAGATCCGCGACGAAATGAGCCGTCCTCGGGCTCGTCTGACCCAGTGACGTCGAAGAGCAGTTCGCCGTACATGCATGACCGAAGCACATCGAGCGCGCGTCGCTGGTCGGGCTGGGCTGCGAACTCAGCGACAGCTCGGCGGACGGTCACATTGTCGACCAAATTCATGATGTAGCCCACCCTGCCTCCCGAGCATCGTGCTTACAACTAGTCGCACTGTGGGGCGCCGCACCGTGGCCAGATAGCGGCGACGCGATTCCGCCGATCGGATCAATCGAACAACGTCGACGCCTAGAGACCCCAACGTAAGGTCACCGGGAAGACCGGCTCCTGAGTGCTCCGCACAAATAGCTGCGCCTCAGACCAAGTAACCCTCGATATAGTCGTTAGCAACGACTCAAGGGGGTCTGATGTTCGTCGATACCGATTTGCTGCGCATGGGAGCTGATTTTTCCCAGAGTGCGGGCGCCATCGCCCAACGCGGGGCGGACCGGCTCGCGTCGACGCAGCCGACGGCAGGCATCTTCGGCGACTTTGACGCTGCGCACGGGTTCCACCGAGCTCTTTGCCGAGCTCACGATAGCCACGTCACCACGCTGCAGAGTCATCGCGCCGAGTTCGACTCATTAGCTGAGAAGGCGACGTCCGCTGCCGACATCTTCATGAAGCAAGATGAGGTAAGCGGCTCGGCGCTGGATTCAGCTGGGCGCGACTTCGCCTGATCTCGAATGTCTGTCCTGCTAAGGCATCTCGATATTGGTGAGCTGATCGGAGCCGCGGGCTGCGATCCCTGGCAGCTGAACAAGACGATGCAGAGCGGATCACCGGGTGCAATCAGCGAGCTGGCGACCGCTTTTTACGAGGCCGGTGTATGCGCGCAGGAGACCAATGACGAGTTCAACGTCGCCAAGGAGCGATTCGAGTCGGCCTGGGACCGCCAGGACGGCGGTGACCATCCGATCAACGATTCCGATGAAGTTCGTAGGGCAACCGAGTCGCTGCACCTCAACAAGGAGGAGATGACCCGGGTTGGCGTTGACCTGCAGAACATTTCGGCGTCCCTGGCTGAAGCACAGCGCAGCGGGGACATCTCGATCGGCAATCTCGAGGCCAGGCTGCAAGCGATCGACGACCAGATCGACCGCGAGATCGCCACAGCGGCCGCCAACGGCCAGGACGTCGACTGGTCCGAGCTAAAACAGGCCGCAGTCGACGCGACGAAACAATCACTGCACGAAGTGCAGGCAGTGCGTGACGGCTATTCGAAGCAACTTGATGGGTCGCGACTTGAAATGGCCGCCGAAGGCTACACACCTGATGCGACGGCATCTGCTGACGGCACGGGCGAGGTAGCGACGAACGATCAAGCACATGCCGAGGCTGACAACTATGGAGCCGGGCGGCGCGCAGCTGACGAATCGCTGGTCAACTCGGCCGGGCCATGGACGCCAGAGAAGCAGGCCGCCGCCGGACGCTTACGCGATTACGCGACCATCAACAATCCAACCGCCGGTGTCGACGAAGTGCGCTATGCCGGGGAACGCCTAAACGATTACCGGATGTCGCAGTTCTCTGGGCCATTGCCAACCGACACCGTTCTCGGCGGCGACGCTCGAACACGGGCTCAGGCGAGGCTGCAGATGCAGCAGCGGTTGGAGGCGGCGAACGCCCTCCCCGGCAAGCCGCCATTGACGCCCGATCAGGCGACCCACCTGCTCAACGAATGGGAAGCCAACGGCCGCGGGATGGTGCTCCACCGATTCGAGACGCAGCTGCAACAGGCGGGCGTGTCAGCGGACGGAGTTCAGCAGGCAGTCAACGAAATCCAGAACGGTAAATCGCCGGATCAGGTCATCAAGGAGGCGGTGGCAGGTCTTGCATCCCAGGCCGGAAACCTCGGTGAGGGCGCCAAGGCACACGCAGGTGCGATGCCGGGCGGGAGCCATTGGGGCACAGCGCCAGTGTGGTCGAACGCTGATGTGGAGGCGCTCAAAGGGTTCGGCTCCAAACTCGGTACGGCCGGTACCGTTGTGGACGGTCTGTTGACAATCAACGATGTGCTACATGGCGCTCCCGCCGGCGAAGAAGCCGCGAAGTTTGGCGGCCGTACGTTGGGAGCGATGGGCGGCGGGTTCCTCGCAGGTGCGGCTTGGGGCTCGTTCGTTGGACCCGAAGGCACACTCGTGGTTGGCTTCCTCGGCGCGGTAGGTGGCGGTATCGGAGGAGAGAAGTTCGTGAACTGGATGATGGGCAAGTAACACCGTGTCGAACGTATTCTTCGTCCTCCTCGTCGCCTGCGCAGTGGTTGCTCTGGCCCAGCAGTACGTCAAGTACAGCCGTAGCTTGCAACGGCGCATCTACTGGAGCTGTGCATGCCTCGGGGCGGCCGCGGCGTTTCTCGCCTTCTATCCAGATTCCAACAAAGGAATTGGGATGGGTCTGCTCTTCTTGGGCATAATGATCGCCGCCGCGTATGCGTACACGCCGTACATCAAGATCGGCGGCAAGGTGCATGCCCTAACAGTGCAGGACAGCCGACCTGACCCCGACGAGAAATCCGCGCGGACTCCCGACACCGCCGTAACGGAGCAGGGCTACGACCCGGCACCTGATGCATACAGCGGGCTTCTCTCAGCCACGAAGATGTGGTGGTTGCTTATACCGCTGCTGGTCATCTCGACGGGCAACGTATACGCATTTGCGTCTGGAAAAGTCGAGTGGTGGGTCGGCGCTATAGGGTTAGCCTTCATCGTATTTTTTGCCGTTGCAATGGGATTCGGAGACGCGAGTTGGGGCTACGGGATCGCCCGCGGTCACCGCGTACAGTTTGTCATCGCAGCGATCGTCACCGTAGGCGTGTTTGCAATGCTCTACTTGGCGGCTTATCAAACGGGAAAGCATTGGCCGTTGCGACGCAAACAGTCCATGGAGTACCGCGCCCACCCACGGCACCAAAAACTGGACTAATCGGACGATTGGCTCTGGTGCCTGAGCTGACGCGCCAGCGGCCGATCCCCAGACGTTCGGCGGCGAGAACACACGTGGCTCTCCAATCAGGCGGCGCGGTCGTCATCCGACAGGGAATCGTGGGTTGGACAGCCGTGCCGTGCGAGCCGTGGGCCGCGCCTAACTCACCGACAGCAGTGCGATTGAGCGCCTCCGCAATGAACAATTCGTCGCGGAGTAACGGACGGCCTTAGTCAACGCGCGAAGCGAAGAATGACAAACTAAGCCCCGAGGCACTTCGATGCCACCGTCGCGCGGTCGATGCAACTCCGTGAGGATGCCTTCGCCCGCCAAAGCGACCACTGTGATGGCGCGGCGGAACTCTCAAACGCTTTCCTGTGCATTTGCTGTGAACACTGAATTTCTTGTGCGCAGAGCCCCCGATCAGCTTCGTTATTCTGTTTCTAACGCATTTGGACGTCACTCGCGGGGGTCAATCGGTGTCAGATCTGCAGGTAACCGCATCGGAGTTAGTTGCGGTGTCAGCTGAGCTCAACTCGCTCTCCGAAAGACTGCGCTCAGGCCTGGGCTCGCTCGACAGCGACGTGTCCGGGTTGTTGGGTTCGGGCTGGACCGGTTCGGCGGCGTCGTCGTACTCCGGTGTCTGGCAGGAGTGGCATCAGGGAGCGGCGCAGGTCGTCGAGGGTCTGTCGCGGATGTCCGGGCTGCTGCAGGAGGCAGCCGCCCATTACTCCTCGACAGATACTGCGACGGCCGCCGACATCTCCGGAACGGGGCTGTGATGGGCGCGTTCAGCGTCGACCCGGCCGCCCTGCTGGCAGCGATTGACCGCATGACGGCGTTCGACTCCGAACTCGAAGCGCACCTGGCGCAGGCCGCCAACTCGGTGGCCCGGCTGGGGACCACCTGGTACGGCGACAGCGGCGAGGCCGAGCGAGCGGCACAAGCCCGGTGGGACGAAGGCGCACACGAGATGCGGGAGGCGCTGGCACGGCTGCGCCAGATTGCCGAGGGCGCACACGAAAACTACTCCTCGGCGGTGCAAACGAATATGCGCATGTGGGGTTGATGCGTGACCTCGCCGATCGCGGTTGATCCGTCGGCTCTCGCGGCTACCGGGTCGACCGTCAGCAGCGAGGGTGACGCGGCGGCCACCGCCACCCAGACACTGTCTTCGGCGTTGTCGGGCGCCGGTGCGTTGTTCGGGCACGACTCGGCCGGGATCGTGTTCGGGCAGGGGTACACCCACTCCGGACAGGCATTGCTTGATGCTGCAGAGTCTGCGGTAAACGCTTGCCGCCGAGTGGGTTTCGGTATTCAGATGTCGGCGTCGAACTACGGCAAGGCGAACGCCGCATCCACGGTGGGTGGTGGCAAGTCACCCGTGCCGGCCCCGACGGAGCCACCGTGTTTTGGTGGGCTGACCATGCCGCCTCCCATGGGCGGCGGTGTCGCGGCTCCCCTTGGCTGGGCGTTGGTGGAGCAGTTCGTCGGCGACGTCTGGCCCGACGGCGATCCGGCCCAGATGCATGCCGCCGCGGCAGCGTGGCGCGGGTTCGCGGCGGCCATAGGTGCGGCCGCGGGCCCGGTGTCGGCGACAGGAACGGCATTGGGCGGCCAGCAGATTCCCGAGTCGGGCAAGATGGTGGAGGCGGTCGGCAAGGTCGGGTCCGGACTGAGCGATATCGCCGCGCAGGCACAGGCTTTGGCTTCAAACGTCGACGCTTTCGCAGCCAACGTGCAGGCGACGCAGGACGCGGTGCGAGATCTGCTACACCAACTCAGCCCAGGCGGCGTGCTGGAAACCATCGGCGGCATATTCACCGGCCACAATCCGATGGACAAGATCAAACAGGTCGCCAACGAGATCAAGACCGTGCTCAACAACATGAAGCGCCAGGCCGACGCGTCGAGTCAGCTCTTCAGTCAAGGCATCAATGCTCTTGATTCAGCGACGGATTCGCTTGAAAGCTGGGCGAAAAAAGAGTTCATCACGGTGTTCGGCCAGGACGTCGGTAATGTGCTGTCGTCGGACTTCAATGCGTTGGTGGATCTCCCCGAAGGCGGACTGAAGTTCGTTGCCCAGACTGCGCAGGGCGTAGAGCAACTGGACCCGACGCGTTTCGCCTATGACCCGCAAGGAGCGCTGGACACCTGGAAAGGGTTGGCGGAAACGGCTGAGGCGGTGACCAATCCGGTGCACCTCGCGGGTGAGATCATGTCCGATCCACAAGGCAGCCTGAACACCCTCAAGGGGCTGGTGGATTGGGAAGACGTAGAAAAGGGTCATCCGTTCCGTGCGCTCGGCTACGACGCCGCCCAGGTCGGCAGCTTCGTTATCCCCGGCGTCGGCGAGGCCGCGCCCGCAGTCGACGGAGCCGGCGCGGCCACCCGAGTAGCGGCCGACTCTGCGGGAGCCGAGACGCGCGCGGCCGGCGCGGCTACGCGAGATGCCGGGGCGACGGCCGCTACCCGGGCGGCCGGGGCGACCGAAGGCATCACGACCAAGGCTGGGGAAATCAGCAGCAAGCTGGACAGCGTGCGAGTCCCCGAGGGTGCCACGCCGGGGTCGTCGGTTCCCGGCGGACGCGCGCCGGTCGAACCCCCTGTGCCGCAAGAGACTCCGCGGGTTGAGCCGACGCCGCGAGCGCCGGAGGTTCCGCATGGCGAGCCGCCCGCGGCTCCCGAACCCCACGCGACGGCACCGGCCGAGCCTCATGTGGCGGCGCCGCACAATGACGCGCCGGCCGTGCCCGAAGCGCCGCGCGCGCCTGAACCGGCGCCTCACTCTGCAGAGGCACCCAGCGTGCCTGCGACTGAGCCTCATGCGCCCGCCGCCACGGCACCCAATGCGCCGCATATGGAGGCACCCGCTCCGCCAAGTGCTCCCGGGATCCCTTCCGCGAGTGAACCATTGGCTACGGCGCAACCGATAGAGCATGGGGCGGCGCCATCACAAGAACTTGCCTCTGTCGGCGCGGAAACCCGAAGCGCAGAATCGGCTGTGGGCGCGGGCGAACACACGCCGGGAAGTGTGAGCGAGCACGGTACTGGATCCGGGGAGTCAGGGCCAGGACACGGCGGGTCTGGTGATGGACATGGTCCAGCGGGGGACGGTGCAGGCGACGGCCAACCGCACGAACCGGGCGATCACTCAACTCACTCAGACGAAAACGAGCATCACTCGGACTCGGACCCGAGCGACCACCCTCACGGTGACCCTGATCACAGAACCTCGCCTGACGACAACGGGCTCAGCGAGGAGAAGCGCGACGAAATTCGTGCTATGGAGCACGGGACTCGGCCCGATCCTTCGGAGTACTTGTCTCAAGAATTCATAGAACGCCACCTTGAGAAGTTCGACGATGGTGCAACTCGGTTCATGATCAACAAGAACTTCGACATGTACGGAATCGGACAAACCGATGGAACTGCCTTCGTTATGCCGACGCAGGAAGTTGATTCTCTAATAAATGCCTCTGGCGGCGATCTTCGTGCATTGGAGAAGTCACTCGGCCTTCCAGATGGTTATTTTGGCGACGCCAAGGTCATACGTGTTGATATCGCAAATCCCCAAGACTACAATCTCAGAATTCCATCGGGTAACGAAGCGGGCGCTACCAGCCAATGGCTACCGGGCGGCTTTCTTCCCGATGGCGTGTCGGAAGCTGTGATCGATGGCCGAGATGTGCCCCGCGACGACATGAACATAACCACGTTTTCAGACCCAGATAAAGGTGGAGAATAGATAACATGAGATTCGAAGACACGTACATTTCTCGCGAGCACCGGTACTGGCTTGGAATCGAGCAAGATTCCGGACGCCATTACGCATCTATCCCCGTCGCTAACCAAATGATCGATTACGTCGAATATTATTGGATAACGCCTGACGAATACCAACGCTTTCTCAAAGATCAACGACTTGCACTCTCGTTCATAGAGGCTTGCCGTAGGCATGAACACGATGATCTTCTTGTTCACAAACCGGGAACGGATCGTGGAGTACCCGTATAGGGAGATCCTCAACTTGCAAAGCGCTAATTGCGCCTTGACGTCACCAAAGTCAGCATCGATCCACCGTCGAATGACGTAGCAGGACCTTACACAAGGGGACTGATAATTGAGATGCCGGTGAGTGGCGCGGTCGCGGAGTACCACGGTCGGCGACTTCCGATTCTCTTCAGTGGCGACGGCTGGGTTGGTTTACGCGCCGATCCCGATGACGAGGTGCCAGATGCGACTGAACGTGGATCATCCCGGGTTGGCCCAGGCCACTACGCGCATTGGGCGAAGGTTCCGGACTCCGCAATCGATGGTGTCATCGATGTCGATGTAACCGGCAAACTTGCTGGGCACACTGTTTCTCTGCGAGGTCAATTGCCAGATGGCCGAATCAGAGTGTGGTTCATTGGTTCTCCTGACGTAGCCCAGGAAATCGGATTGGACGGCGACCAGTACATGGGGTGGACCGGCCTTGTCGCACCCGAGGAGTTGAATGACATCCATGTCGAGGAAACTCGCCGTGTCTGACCGACTCGTTTTGCAGAAGCTGCTCACCGCTCCCATCGCCGCAGCCATCGTGGAGACCGGCTCTGAGGAAGTCGGTGGTTACGTCGCAGAAGCCTCGGCAGCAGCTAGCCTAAGGACTCCAGCAGACCTGTTGGCCGCGCATGGCGTTGATGGCGCTCCCCAATTCGTAGACGTGGTGCGGTTCGAACAACCCCGATTGGCAACGCTCGAGGTGCCTGTTGTCGCAGAGCGTCCGTGGCCTACCTTCCCCAACGGATTCTTGCTCGGCGCCTCACTGGCACAGGTGTGGACCTTGCGACGTACTCGATACTCGTACGGCGCTGAGTACTGGCGAATCCGTGCCGACGGTGAGCAGAAGTGCCTCTCGCGCTATGAAGGAGCCGCCCGCGGGTGGATTGGCGCGCAACGGTGGCGTCCGCCCAGTCCGATGGTCGGCACACTGGCACGCTGGCGGGGTCGCGAGTTCTTCGCCGACGTTTTGCCCGAAAGCGTTCTGCTGACCGCGATCACCGAAGACGGCCCAGCAGGATTTGAGCAGATCCACCCGCGCGTTTGGTCGGCGCCGGCACCGATGTCTGAGTGTGAGATTTTCGAGAAAGTTTTCACCGCCGACTTGGAAGGCGTGCCCGTCCGACTGTTGCGCAGTGTGGGACGAACCGCCGAAGTGCTCTTGCTCTCCGACGAGCCCGAGGACGGCGAACGGGTGGGCGCAGGGCTCGTCGAGCCTGGAGTCTACGAAGTGATAGTCGATGCGGGACGCCTGACGAACGTACAGGGTGTGGAGAATCAGCTGGCATCGACGAACGGATGACGTCGGTGGCTGTCGCCGTCGACCGTCGCGCAACCCATGGCACCGATGATGACTCTCGCTGTTCCGAGGATCGCTCACGCGCCTCCGCTGATTCCGAACAGGGGGCCAACAATCAGGTAGCTCAGTTGACGGCCCGTTTCAGTTTGATGCCGCATTGCTCGCAGTGGAATGTGGTTGCTTCTATTGACACCTGCTGCCTATGCCCGCATTTGAAGCACCGCACCATCGAGGCCTTGGCCGGCTCGGAGGCGCTCGAGGTTGAATCCGATGACACGGCGTCCGCTGCAAGTGCCGACATCTTTGGTACTGCTGAGATGACCTGGGCGACCCCTGCGGCTGCATCGGAGCGCGAAATCTGAACGATCCAGTACAGGCCGCTGGCGGAGGCGAGAATCAGCCGACCGTAGAGCATCACCGGCCGTATCGGATTGACCTTGAACCGGCGATCTGGACCGCCTTTGACGTTCACGTACTGCCAGGTTTCATCCACTTGAACGGCGTCCCGTGGCGGTGCGGACGTTTCGATGAAGCGCTTCTCCTCGTGGAACACACGCAGCGCCTCGTAGTCAAGATCGCTGTAATGCTTGCCATCTCGGATGAGAAGCCGGTCGGGCAAGAAATACAACGCCGACGTTCCGGCGGTGATGGAAGGAACGGCAATGTTCGTCGATAACTGTCTGAGCTTGCCCGAAGTGTCTGCAACAGCGCGGACGGTGTTAACGAGTGTGCTCGCACCGGAATTGACCTTGAAGTTATAAGTGCCCAGCACGTCGCCAGATTGGACGATGCGCCAGAGTCCCTGGGACTCGGTTAACCACCGCCAACAGGTGACAAGTGATTCGAACCAGAAGTTTGCGCCGTCGCGGACGTCGTAGAACAGAACGACGGTGTGCCTAGCCTGATCATTGAGGTACAGCCAAACGCACCCTGCACCACCGAGAGCCCAGATGGCCAATCCCCAGGGCATGGCCACGAGACCGAGCAGGAAGACAACGATGGCGACCGGCCACCACCATGTGAATCGGGTTGCCGCGGTGTTCAATTGATCAACGATGTCGCCGCGGCCGGTCGGTTCGAGCGACATGGCCGTGGCGCCGGTCACGTCTTGCATAACGACGTCGCTGGGGCGGTAATCGAACTCTTGGTGCTGAACTGCTCTGCCCAGGTGTGGCGACGTCGTCCGTCGACGGTGCGGACCAAGCGAAGCGCGATAGTAGATTCCGTTGCGACCCATGTGCACGTAGTTGCCCCGCGGGCCGGTACCGACGCGAAAACCCGGCACACCCGCGCTGACGCCGATGCCCGACTTACTAAGATTGAACCTGAACGGACCAGCCTTGACGCTTTTGCGGATGTAGAAGCCCAAAACGCGATCCTCCAGTCAACGTACGCTGTCTGTCGTCCTTCACAGCTCCCGCTCGGTAGCTAGCTGAAATGTGCTCGCCGAAGAGCACGGTGACGCCAACCATGCAGTCCAGCAATGATCTTGATCGATCACAGCTATCCGACCTGCGGTAGAAGAGGTTAGCTGAAGCCGTGCGGGAAAAGACCGGATTGCTCTATAGCCCGCCGGTCAATGGCTACGTCCAATCGTTCAAGAACCCGTCTGCGCAGGCAGTGCATAACCCGAACACTGGAACTCGCCGTTCGACCGAGGCGAGGAATATCCCGATATGCGCTGGGGCCAGTCCTGATCGAGTCCAGTCTCCGGGACGGGCAAGCTCCATCCGCGTCTTGGCTTCGCCGCGCAGGTGCCGCACTTTGTGGATCTTGATGGTGCCCAACCGTTACCAAGAACATGGTTTTTCGTTACGGGGAAACGCCGTTCGACGTCTTGGACGTGTCGGCGGACTTACCGCACCATTTCAGGACGTGCCGCGGTATGGGGAGTATCGCGCCACGCTGATCAGTAGGCCAGGCTGGAATGGGGAGGAAACATGCGCCAGCCCATGGCCGTGCTTGCGGCTGCAGTCATTTGCGTTCTGATCGCCGGTTGCGGCAGCACGATAGGCAATGCCGAGTCGACCACGCCCACACGGTCGTTGATTCCGCGGCCGCTTGTCGACCGCGAACTGCCCGAGCTGATGCTCAGCGCGGAGCAGGTGAACGTCGCTGTGGGGGCGACCGGAATGTCGGTGACGAATGATCAGGCCTCGATGTCTGACAACAGCGCCACCATGGCACCTCAGGAATGCCTCGCCATCGATGGCGCTGCGGAGGCGCCGGTTTATGCCGACAGCGGTTACTGGTCCGAGCACGATCAGAGCCTCAACGACGGCGACAAGTTCACGCACTATCTGAAGCAGGCAGTGGTGTTGTTCCCTACCGTGGACAAGGCCGGAGCCTTCTTCGACGCCTCCGCCCAGCAGTGGCCCGCGTGCCGTCAGTACACCCACACACAGAGCGGGTCGCAGTGGTCCGTCGAGCAGATCTCGAACACCAACAACACGCTGAGTACCGTTGCGACACAACAGAATGCCGCCGCTCCCGGCTGGGGTTGCGGTCGCGCTCTGGCGCACAGAAACAACATCATCATCGACATCAATACGTGCAGCGCTAACCCTGCAGACTCGGCGGTGAAGATCGCCGATCAGATCGCTGCCAATGTAACTGCGCGGTGGTAAGGCCGCGTGCGGCCGGACGCTGGGCCGGATCTGGCAGGCTGCACCTCATGAAGAAGCGAACGTTGGTAGCGCTGGCGCCCGCGGCCGCCCTGGCCGGAATCGCCTTGCAGGACCTCGTCCAGAAAGAACACGCGCTTCGCCGCAATTTTCCGATCATCGCGCGGTTCCGGTATCTGCTGGAGTCGGTCGGTCCGGAGTTGCGCCAGTACATCATCACCAGTAACGACGACGAGCGACCGTTCAGCCGCGATCAGCGGCGCTGGGTGTACACCTCAGCCAAGAAAGAGAACAACTACTTTTCGTTCGGTACGGACAACGACACCGAGAACGCCGCGTATCCAATCATCAAGCAGGCCACGTTCTCCGACGTCGTGCCCGCCTCCCCCATCCACGGACGCGACGTTGAGGTTCCAGGCGCGAAGGTGCTCGGCGGTCCGCGTGGGCGCAGAGAGGCGTTCCGGCCGGCGTCGATAGTCAACGTGTCCGCGATGTCGTTCGGATCCCTTAGCCCACAAGCGATTCAGGCGATCAACAAGGGCGCCAAGCTGGCCAACTTCTGGCACAACACCGGCGAGGGCGGCCTGTCGGATCACCACCGCCAAGGTGGCGACCTGGTGTTCCAGATCGGCACCGGTTACTTCGGCTGCCGCGACGAGCACGGAAACTTCGATCTCGACCGACTGGTCGATGTCGTCGCCTCCGGGCCGGTGCGTGCGATCGAGATCAAGCTGAGCCAAGGCGCCAAGCCCGGTCTGGGCGGACATCTGCCCGGCGCGAAGGTGAACGCGGAGATCGCCCGCATCCGAGGCGTCGAGCAGGGCAAAGATGTCGCCAGCCCCTCCCGGCACACCGCGTTCCGCAACGTCGACGAGATGCTCGATGTCGTCGAGCGGATCGCTGACGCGACCGGCCTTCCGGTCGGCATCAAGTCCGCGGTGGGAGAGCTGGGGTTTTGGCACGAGCTAGCCCAGCAGATGGCCGATCAGCGGGGCGTGGACTTCATCACGGTCGACGGCGGCGAGGGCGGCACCGGCGCAGCGCCGCTCGTGTTCTCGGATCACGTGTCCTTTCCGTTCCGTGTCGGCTTCGCTCAGGTCTACGGGCTGTTCGCACAAGCGGGTCTGAGTGACCGCGTTACGTGGATCGGGTCGGCCAAGCTGGGGCTGCCCGCCAACGCGATCGTGGCGTTGGCGTTGGGCGTGGATCTCCTCAACGTCGCACGCGAGGCCATGCTGGCGATCGGGTGTATCCAGGCGCAGAAGTGCCACACCGACCGCTGCCCGACCGGCGTCACGACACAAAACGCGTGGCTGACCCGCGGCCTGGATCCGGAGCAGAAGTCGCACCGGCTGGCCAACTATGTTCTGACGCTGCGACGCGACCTGCTGAAGGTTTCGGAGGCGGCGGGCGTCCGGCACCCCGCCATGCTCGGACCGAACGATGTCGAGATCCTCGACGGTGATCGCGGCCATCGACCGCTAGCGGAGGTGTACGGCTACGAAAGCGGCTGGGGCATACCGGGACCGGAGGTCGTCCGAGACATCGACGCACTCATGTCGCGCTATGCCGACGCGCCCGGCGTCGACGCGGTCGTCCAGCACGAGCCGCTGAAAGTGGACCCTGAGCCGAACCAAGCGACGGAATAAACGGTCCGGCCACCGTGCCGGCGGGCTGCTATGCGACGCCGAGATCGTCGAAGAATTCCGCGACGCTCTGCGCGATGCGGTGCGGCAGAGACTGGTCGCCGACGTCGAGGTCGCTTCGTATCTGAGTGTGAGACTGGCGCTTCCCCGGCGGACGACAGTGGACTGCGTTGCTGATGAAGACGTCGTTCTTCTTGTGCCCCGCAAGTTTGATGCGTCTGTCGATCAACTCGCCGCTGCCTCCGATGAACGGGATCTTGGTATCCATGCAGTTCTCGCAGAGGCTCTGACCGATCAACGCCACCGGTAAGCTTAAGACGTTGCACGGATAACGTCCCACCAAGTCACGACAACCGGCGCCCCGTAACGGACGTTCGCCAGAAGCTGCACGTCTATCGAGTCGGCCCACGGGGGCAGATGTTCGACGAAATCGACGTCGGCCACGAAGTAGATATGACCGCCGGGGTTGGGGTACCCAGTCGCCAACAAGTCGGCTGCCGTTGCTGGCCGCCAGCGCACTAGCTTTGCAGCATTGACCACGTGCAGGGCGCCGTTCCGATTCTCGTACAAGAGAAGTAGCTTGGCGCCGAGCTCTCGCCCGCCGATCTCGACGGCGCCCTCTCGATCTCCAGCACGAATGTTGTACTGCCTCACCCGTTCTATCCATCGGCGGTGCTCAACACTGCGCACGAAACCGAGAAGCACATCCGTGTCAGCGGGAGGTTCTTCCAGGAAGTCCGTTGTCAGCGACGACTCCAGGATGGGCTCACCAGGTCGATGGACGGTCGCGGTCCAGAAGCGGTGCCGCTCGTCGCGCGTGACCTGACTAGCGACATGTTTGAGCACATCGTTCAAGAATTGGTCGAGGGCTTGCGATGACGAAGGCAGGCCATCGCTGCTCGGCCGGAGCGGGAAGGCGCCGAGGCCGGGTAACACTTCTTTGAAGCCTGGATGTCGTCGAATGTCCTTGATCTCAGAGCCCGGATAAAGCACGTACGCTCCCGCCGTTCGCGCGATCGCGTCTCGGTACGCGTGCATCTTGAGCAGGTCGTCGCGCTTAGCACCGCCCGAAGTCGTTGATTCCCGGGACAACTCATCCGAATCAGGGTCTGATGTCAGCTGTGCAAGGAGATTGTCGACGCGGTACTTCGCATCGAAGTGAAGCCATACCTCGAGCTCTTGCGTGAGGACGCGCGAAGGCGTGCTGGCCTCTGGTCGGATGCGCACCGAGCAGTCGGGTCGCATCGCGCGGCTCCATGAGCCCCGTCGGTCATCTTTTCCAGCGAAAGTTCGATTGAAGAAAACCTCGACACAAAGTGGCCGGCCGCCTCGTCTGACCGACCACGACAATTTCGACGCGTCGCCCGACCGCATGGTAAGAGAGGTGCCATCACCCGCGACGGTGAAGGCACGCGCCGTCCGGTCTTCCCCGCACACACGCCCGAGTGAATCCACGACCGCAAGGAAGCACCAGAATTCATAGAGGGTTGCGATGTTGCGTTGCGAAGCTGCAAAGACGTCGCTCATTTCCTCGCGATCAATGCGCAAGGTAGGGCCCGACTCAGTCATCGCGAACGTCCGGAGGATTTCCCGGTAGCCCTCGCGCTTGAGTAGTACCTGGTCCGACGTTGGCATCGTCCGTAGGGAGGTAATCTCTCGGAAGAGCGGGTGCGCCAAGTATTCGTCGAGTTGGGCACCAACGTCAGCAACGATCTGCTGACCACGACGCAGCGGTCCTGCCTCGACCTTCTGCGAGGCGCGAGATAGCACATCGGACAACTCCACCGCGACGGCTCGCCAACGCTCCAGTGCAAACTTAACGAGCTGGTTAGCCGAGTTGTCGACGCTCGCTTCTGTGCGGTCACGGGTTAGAGCAGCAGGCAACGATGCGAGTGTGGCCGGCCCACCCGCCCACGGCACCCGCCGACCGGGCGCGCAAACTGCGCGACGAAAAGCGGCCCCCGCAGGAAACGGCGATCCAATCGGACGGATCTGTTGCTCAGACACCCATGTGCGGTGTGGCTGCGAGGTGACACGCGCAATCGCGGCCTCGAACGCCGGATCCTGCAGGTACGCCGCGATCATCGCGAAGCGGAGGTACAGCAGTTCGGCAGGCAGCTCGCTTGGCGCAAGATCCAACATGCTTGGTGCGAATCCCTGCAACACTGCCTCAGCCGCGAACGAGGAAATGTCCGTGAGCATTTGGCGATACTCATTCTCGTGATCCAGCTTGACGGCCAGAACGTCGACATCGGTCGACCCTTTTAGTCGCGTTGTGCGATCAATGACTTGGATCCGGAGACGCCCGACGGCTTGACCGGGACGTAGCCGACCTCGCTTGCAACTCGCATCGTCGGGATCGAACAACTCGCGCGGCTCAACGTCTACATCCGTTGCGTCAGCCGATATTTCGTAGCGGTACACCCCAGCTTCACGCAGCGCCGCATCGCCACTCGCCGAGAACGTCGTGTCCTGCCGACCCGGAAGATTGGCGATCAGCAGGTCACCAACCACGTGGCCTTCGTCATTTCGAAGCGCCAACTGAATCGGTTCTTGGGGCATGGCTACTCAGCGAAGCTGACGAACTGATTCGCGCGAACGGACTCGATCATGCGGATGATCTTTTGGTACGTGACAGGAAACCGCGGATCCGGACCAGCCCCCTGGGCCAGCGATTCCAGCTCCTTGAGAACCGGCTCGACTCGCCGTCGCGACCCGTGCACCTTCGGCAAAACCTTCTGCATCATCGCGAGGTCGAGCGCGGTATCGACGTCGGTGTCTCCCGTCGCTGCGAAGAAGGCGCAGAACCGCAGAATCTCGTAAAGCGTTCGGTGCCCAAACTCTTGGTTGGCGCCAGCCAGAATCGCGTGCGCCCCACGAAGTGCCGACACAATCTCATCGCGAGCCGGATGAGGATGCTCTCGCTGCCAATCGTCGCTCTCCGCCAGCGATGCGAAGGCGCGTACTCGCTGATCCTCGCCCGCCGGCGCGGCAATGGGCCGTCGAAGCTCAGCGTCGAGCTCATCAGAGGTCACTCGAAACTCAAAGGTGAAGGCCCTGTCGAGAACTTTTGGCGAGAACATGTAGGTCGTCTCGTCCACGTTGACTGTGCCCACAACGAAAAGGTTCCGTGGCAACGGCAGCCTTTGCGCTTCTACGTCACGTAGGACCCACTGGCGGGATGGTTGATCGAAGACCAGATCCGGTAAGACCGGACGTCGTGATTCGACCCCGGAGAGGAAGTCCGAGAAATACCTCTCGACGTGGGCCAAGTTCATCTCGTCCAGGATCAGCAAGTACGGGTGTTCGGGGTCGTTCGCCGCGCGAAGCACAAACTCGAATGCTTCCGGAACAAACCACACCGGCGCCCCAGACGCGGACGTACGTAACGCATCCTCGTAACCAAAGATGGACTCCGGGCCCGTCCAGTCAGGCCGCACGGGTACGACGACGTGACGATGACGTCCGTGTTCATCTGTGCCGAACCATTCACCGAGCCTCATCGCGAGCTGAGTCTTACCCGAACCGGCGAGTCCCGTCAGGATCGCGAAGGGTTTGGCAAGCAGACTGCTCAAGAACGATCGAACGAGGTTCGAACCTGCTGGGAAGCGGAGTCCAGAGGCTTCCACCGCATCGGCGAAGTCACGAAACAGTTCGGGCGGCATCGGCGCCTCCGGCGATTTCGAGGTTGAACGCGCAGCGGCCGGGACGGAAGGTAGGTGCGCAGCGAGCTCAGGGAAGCGCTGGGCGAGTTCGTTCACGAAGTCTCCGTGAAGGCGAACGAGATAGACCTGCTGGACGGATCCGGTGACTGTGAACGGCGCTCCCTGCCTGATTCGGGCACCCTCGTCGATAGCGCCAAGCGCGACCGGCTCATTCAGTTCCTGGTAGTGCGTCTCGACCAACCGACCAGCCTCATCCCACGCCCGGTCGTCGAGCGGATTCGGCGCCGGTCTCGCAGCTGCGGTTACACGGCTCGCGGCGCGCAACGAGCCATTGCTGTAATGCAGAACAACGTCACCTTCGCGAACTGCATCCATGGTGTCCCAGTGATGTTGCGGGCGGCCCGCCTTATTCAGCATCGGCGCCCAAAGGAACCCGCCGTCGCGCTCCTTCGTGTAAGTGGCGCCTTGATTCACCCACCAGACAGACGGCTGCCCTCCAAGGAAGGTGACGCCTTGCTCGGTCAGTTCACCTGTTCTATCGATAAGCCCACTCTCTGTAAGGAGTTCTCGGTAGCGAGCACCCTGCGATTCGAATGTCCGGTCCGCTTGCCACTGGTCGGTTTTCGCATGCTTCGCTAGGGCGCGCCCTAGATCGTCATTGGACCAGCCCGCGGTCAGATCACGAACAACCTGAAGAGCAATACGGACGTCCTCAGCCAGCGGAGCGCTACCAGATAGCCGGTCACGAAGGACTCCAGCCTGTACCTCATCGACGATCCAAGGATTGCTGGGATCAACTTGCTCGGCGTAGGTGATACCCGATTCAGTGAGTTTCCAGCTGCTCTCGGCGGCCTCCACCACCAGATCGAGCATCCGGGCGAACCGAAGACAATCGCGAGCCCGCCTCTCCGGGTTCTCGAACGGACCTTCGGACTTGAAAAGTTGCGCTGGATCGTCACCAAGGAGTTCCTCGATGTTGGCCGACCCAAGCTCGCGAAGGCGGGCGAGCAGCAAATTGCCGTAGCTGAACTTAAGGGTCGGAATGGCCAGCACGGTTTCAGGCTAGTTGGGCCCGACCAATGCAGTGGTGAAACTAGATCGCGGAGATCCCGCGACTGAACCTCGGTCGGCCTGTCGAGAAAAAGCCCGCGCAATCGCGGCGGGCCGCGCAGCCCTCGCATTCTTCCACGTAGGCGTTCTTCCAATCCGAGATCGACTGCACCGCGAACGGCCGGATGCTGGGGTCAAGCACACAGAGTGGCAGGTTGTAGATCGACACGTTGACCCCAGCCGCCGAGAGTACGTCGACGCCCGCTTTCAATTCCTCTTGATAATCAAGCGGATCAATCCAAAGCAGCTCATTGTTGGCGATCGCGAAGCCGGTGTTTTCCATACCCATCAGAGCCACATGATCGACGAACGGAAGATTCCGAGCGATCCATGAGCAGGTCTCACGTAGGCGCGGTGCGGTGACGGCGTGGAGCACGACACGAATCTCAACTCGCTGACCTCGATCCTTGAGACGGAGCACACCGAGCACCGTCTGGTCGAACGCGCCCTTCGCCTGGACCACGTAATCGTGGATGTGATCAACGGCCGCATAGATCGGTATGCCTGCCGAGAGCTTCGGATGGCGAACCGACGCCCACGCGTCCGCGACGTCGGGAGAGGAAAAAGCGCGCCCATTAGTTAACACGTGTATCGCGGTGTCCGGCAGCAGATCACGTGCCAGCTCGAGCAATCCGATAAACCGACGCCATTCCGTGAGCGGCTCGCCGCCGGTGAATGTCAGCGCGGGTGTCGCCGGATCGACCAGCGGAAGAGCCTCCGCGATCTCGTCGATCAGCCAACCGTCATCGACTTTCCTCGGCGGTTGCGAGCACATCAAGCAGTAGTTGTTGCAGCGCTCCGTTACGAGGAAGAAGTTGTGTCTCGATGATCGACGGTAGAGCACCCGCACTCGACCAGACTGAGGGTAGACGCCCACCACATCGCCTTCGCCAAGCTCGGCGAAAGCTTCCGGCAATCGTAGGTAGCTCAACGACATTCCGTCAGGTCGCCCGTCGCGGCCGATACCGAACTTGTAGCCGTGCGCGTGCGCCAGCTCCCAATCGTTGTGGTCGGCAATCAACACCGCGTCGCGATCGCCCGCTGGGTAGCCAGTTGGAGCCCGAAGCCGCCAGCACCGCCGCGCTGTACCCAGTTCGGCGAGATCGGCCGCTGGCGAACGCCCTAACAGTACTAACGGTTTCACGACGCCCATCTCCGAAGGATGGCTGCGTCCTCGGGGGAATGTTCCAACAGCTCGAATAGATGTGTGATCACACCCTTTTGGCGCGCGCAGAACTCCGAAAGTGGCTTGATCCCTAACAAGTCTTTTTGGGTCGCATGGTGATAGACAGGATCGGCGCCGCAGTGCGGCTCAAAGGCGCAACTTGAGCACTGCGGTGCGGTTTGCGTCAGCGAATCCGCGACCGCCGATACCAGGGTGTCAGACAACACCAGGTCCCGATAGCTGTGCTCGTCTACGTTGCCAAGTTCGAAGCTACGGTCCCCCATCTCCGCGAGCATCCGGGCCTCGTCGGAGGCAAACACACTTCCGTCGTAGTTATAGACAAGAGCTCCCAGCCCAATCCCCGCCGGGCTTCTCAGATCGACATAACCGATGGGCTCATCGCTCAGCATCCGCCGCAGCATCAGAGCCGAATAGAACTCAGGAAAGCGCCGACCGGACTTGTTCACATTGAGGATGTAGCGAAGCCCTCGCTTCCAGAATCGGAGCCACTCCTGGGCGTCATACTTGTGAAACTGCTTCGTCTTGATCGCAAAACCGTACGGAGACAACGGCCTTAAGAAGATCCCGTCGAGGCCCTGCCGGAGGTATTCGTCGACGATCTCCTCGACGCGATCCAAACTTGCCTCGGTGGTGGTCATCAATGCACCGACTCGGTCTGGCCCGAGACGCTCTTTGATGCGCGCGATACCCGCCACCGCGAGTTCATAGCTGTTCTGGCCTCGGCGCGGTCGGTTCTTGTTGTGAAGGTCGCGAGGCCCGTCCAACGATGTGCTGAGAAGCACATCATGCTCAGCGCAGAAGTCGAGCACTTCGTCATCGAGTAGGGCCAAGTTCGTCGCGATCACGAACTGGAGTTGCTTCCCGAGAGGAATCGCGCGCTGCTCTGCCGTCACGACAATCCACCGGATGAGTTCGAAGTTCAGGAGCGGCTCGCCGCCTTGAAACTCAATCTTGATCAGCGGAGCCGGGGCAGAGAGCGCAATGTCCAGTGCCTTGGAGGCGGTCGCATTGTCCATGTCGTAGCGGACTCGGTCCTTGCTTTGGCGCGAGACTTGGCAATACGGACACGAGTGCTCGCATCGCAGCGTGACGACGAACAGGTGCAGCGGCGTGGCCGCTCGTAGGAAACTCAGGCGGCTACGCAAACGAAGCGCGAGGAGCTGCTGCTGTGCGCGCTGCTCAACCGACCCGACGAAAAGCTTCTCGAAGGCACGCTCATACAGGCCATCACCAGGCGCGAGATCGAGCGCGCAAAGCCGGTCGAGTTCAGTTGCCGTCATCTCCGCCATGTCGCCGACTATGTTTCCGACGAGAAAGCGGTCCGCACCAAGCCGTTCAAAGCGGATGGGAAGGAGTTGAAGCGTAGACGTGTCGGGACAGAAGGCGTCCTGTGACGCGAAGCCGGCCAAAGACTCACTCCCCTTGGGCCAGAGACCCGAACGCCAAAGCGACAATGACGTCGCGGAGACGGTCAGTCTCTCGGCTGACCGTCTCGCGGAGGTTCTCGTCTGTAACCAGATTCAGGAAATGGGTGCGCAACTCGTCGCCTTGAAGCTGCGGCTGCGATGGTGAAAGCCGGCAAACGTAACGCCCATTCGCTTCGTCAATCTGGCATGCGGCTTGCCCGATCAAGCGATACGCGGCCTCCTGCAACGCTCGGAGCGACTGTACGGAAGCACCGAAGTCAACGACGATGTCAGACATTGAGACGCCTCACGAAAGCAACTTCATCGGTCAGCCACCACCGAGGTAGGCGTCGCAGAAGTGCCCGCCGGCAAGCACAGCGGCCAACGCTTGCTGGGCAATGCTGACGGCACCGTTAGTATCTAATCCATAGACCTGCTGTAACTCACCAGCGATTTGATTCACGCCAAGGCCATTCGCTGCCCGAGCGCAGGCAAGAGCGGCGGGATCGGAGCCAGACGCAGGCGGCCCCGTCAGCGCGGGTACAGGCGCCGGCGCGGGTACAGGTACGGGAGCGGGCGCCGGGTAAACCGGATTCGGCAAGTTGGGCAGGTTCGGCGCATCCGGCACGCCCCAAGTTCCGGGGATGGAAGAAGACGCATGCGATACATGAGAGGCGTGCGACGAATGCGATTGATGCTGCGGGAACAACATGCCGTCGCTGGACTGGTGCACGGTGAAGCTCATGAGCTCCGCGTCGTGCGACACGTCAGTCTCGGCCTTCGCCTCAATTTCTTCGTTCGTCGCGGCGGCGAGTTGGGCCCCATCTGGATCAGCCGCGTTCGCGATCGGAGGGGCGGCCGGCGTCGGCGCCACGAGCGCAGCGAGCGCCGAGGCAAGGTTCAGGATCTTTGCAGGTTCACCCATCGACGGAGATGCTAGCAAATCGTGATGATTCAGCGGTGCGTTTTGGTTCAGAAGATTTCATCGAAAAGATAAGCGCAGCTGGAGGGCCGCAAACGGCACCAAACTAAGCGGCCACGAAAGCGGACTAGTCGCCGCATCGGCAAACGACGCGGCCAACTCAGCTCTAGTGAGCTGTCGTCGTAGTGGTTGCTGCGCCGCACCAGTCGTTGCCGTCGTACAGTTGTGCTCTTGCTCGGATGAGAGTCGGTCCCGTATAGCCATTGAGCGGGTCGATATCCATCGCGGCTCACACACCCCACATACCTCCTGTTTCACATCGGCACCAGCTCCCTTCCCGGCCCATGCGATGCGTTGGGGGTCCGGACATTCCGCTGACGTCGGCAAACGCGCACACGACAGAATCGCCGCCGACACGACTCCGTCCGCCGTCGGAGATGTCGCCTCAGTCGCCTAGATTGGGGCGTCCGACCAACTACAGATCGAGGAACGCAGGTGCACGACGACAACCCCGGAATGTCGGCCTCCGACCTGCTCGAACTCAACCGCGACCTGCAAGGCTCCCGCGCGATCCGACTCCTCGCCACGACCAACCTCAGCCTCTACGCGACCCTCATGGAACGCCACCTCAACGACGGCGCCCTCCCCGAGACCGAGCTCGTCGTCCGCATCGAACGCGACCTCGAGGATCTCGACGACCCTCAGTCCGGCCTCGCGCTCATCAAGTCCTGGGCCGCGCAGGGCTGGCTGCACCGCATCGTCGACGAACGCCACGACCAGAACGTCTGCTACCTCACCCAGGACGCCCGCCGCGCCCTCGATTTCCTCCGCAGCATGCGCCGCCAAGACACCATCGCCACCGGCGGCTCCATCACCGGCATCGCCTCGCGCCTGAAGCAAGTCGCCGTCAAAGTCGACAACGACCCCGCCCGCATCCGCAAGCACATCGAGGCCGAAATCGCCTCCCTCCACGAAGAACTCGACCAACTCGACGCCGGCCAGCGCCCTCAACCCGACGTCACCGACTGCTACGACGAAGCCCGCGCCATCGCCCTGCAGATGGAACGCCTCATCACCGACATCGGCCAATACGGCACCATGATCGAGCAGGCCACCGCCGCCCTCGACGAGCCCATCGACTCCAACACCGAGTACCGCGACCGCCAGCGCCAGATGTACACCGACTACCAGGCCGCCTGGGACTCCCAGGGACGCGATTCGCACCGCGCCTTCCTGCGCATGATCAACGACCCTGACCAGCGCGCCGAGTTCGAAGCAGACGTCGCCGCAGTCGCCGAAGCCCTGCCCGCCCTCGACCCCGCCCTGCGCAAGGTCATGGCCGGCTTCTTCGAACTCGTCGGCCATCAGATCGACGAAGTCGAACGCATCCAGCAGCGCTGCGCCCAACGCGTCAAACGCTTCACCGCCTTCGGCACCATGGAGCAGAGCCGCGGCGTCGCCCGCCAACTCAACGAAGCCATCGGCGCCGCCCGCGCTCTGCTCAAGTCCTCCTTCACCGATTCCCGCCTCGACATCGATGTCCCGCTGGCCCGCCACGCCATCAGTTCTGTTGGCGCCCTTGGCTTCCGCATCGGCGACCTGTCCAACCCCAAACCCGCCAAACCTGGCGACACCGAGGTCGACCTCACCAGCTTCGCCGCCCTCACCACCCAGGTCGACGCGCCCGCCATGTCCGACATGCTCAACCACGCCATCACCACCGGCCCCGTCTCACTACCCGACGCCGTCGCCATGCTCGACACCGCCTACCTCGGCCACGTCATCGTGCTCTGGTCCTGGGCCCTCAAACAGCCCAACCCCGACACCATCGACTCGACCACCGTCCGCTTCCGCTCACTCGACGGCCGTGACCGTGAAATTGCCGTCCCCCGTTTGACATTCACCGAACCGATTACCACCCTCGCCGGAGCCGCTACGTGACCACTGAAGCCGACATCGACTTCTCCTCACTGCCCCAGGTCGACCAGACCGCCCGCCCACCCGTTCAGCGCAGGCCGCGCTTCGACGGTGACGTCTCCGAACTCCCCGACCGCGCCTGCTGGGCCCTACAGCACCTGCTCACCCGCCGCTACATCAGCGCCGAAGCCGACGCCGACGTCTACAGCTGGGTGCTCGAATACCGCAAGGAACTGTCCGTCCGGCTCTCCGAACTCGACCTACTGCTGCGCATCGTCGACACCACCGACGTCGCATTCGTCGAACAGGCTCGGTACGAATCCGCAAGGGGCATCAAGCTTCTGCGCCGCGAGCCGCTCGGCACCTACGACTCCATCCTCGCTCTGCACCTCGCCCAGATGATGCGCGCCTCCGGCGGGCAGACCGTGCTCATCAGCCGCGAAGAGATGCACGGCCTGTTCTCCGGCGTGCTCAACGACACCGACCGCGACGCCGTCACCTTCGCCGCCCGCGTCGACGGCGCCATCGCCCGCCTCACCGGCCTGGAGATCCTCCGCAAGACCCGCGACGACGAAGACAGCTACACCATCAGCCCCGTGATCACCGCCATCATGACCGCCTCGGTCATCACCGAACTCCAGCAGCAGTTCGAACAGCTGCTCAACGGCGACACACCCCAGCACGACAATGACTGAGCAGTTCCACCTGTCCCGGCTGCAGGTCATCAACTGGGGCGTCTTCGACGGCTACCACTCCATCCCGTTCAGTAGCGGCGGCGCACTCATCGCCGGCGCTTCCGGTAGCGGGAAATCCTCACTGCTGGACGCCATTTCGCTTGGCTTTCTACCGTTCAACCGCCGTAACTTCAACGCCTCCGGCGACAACACAGCCGCCGGGTCCAGCGCCGGCCGGCGCACCGTCGACAAGTACGTCCGCGGCGCCTGGGGCCAGCGCAGCGATGGCGGCACCAGCCGCGTCATGTACCTGCGCGGCGACGGCACCGCCTGGTCGGCCGTCGCGGTCACCTACGCCAGCGACTCCGGCCGCACCGTCACCGGCCTCGTGCTCAAGTGGCTGACCGGCGAATCCCGCAACGACTCGTCCAGCCGCTTCGTCCTCGGCGACGGCGACCTCGACATCGAGGACGTCTGCAACCGCTGGGCCGCCGGGCGCTTCGACGCCGGTGTCTTCAAAGAAGACTGGCGTTTCTCCACCAAGGTCGAGTCGCAGTACCTCGCGCAGTTGTACGCGACCATCGGCATCCGTGCCTCCGACGCCGCGCAGCAGCTCCTCGGCAAGGCTAAGTCACTGAAAAGCGTTGGCGGGCTTGAACAGTTCGTCCGTGAATTCATGCTCGACGAGCCCGACAGCCTGGCCCGCCTGCCCGAAGCCCTGAAGCAGATTGACCCACTCGTCGAGGCTCGCGAACTCCTCGCGGTCGCGCAGAAGAAACGCAAGATCCTCGGCGACATCGAGCAGATCCAACACCGCTACGCGTCCGAATCCTCCGATCTCGGCATCATCGACCTGGTCGACGCCCCGATGGTGCGGGCCTACACCGACCACGTCCGGCTGGCCCAGTGCCCGGAGCAGATCGCGACGCTCGACGGCACCATCGACCAGCTCGAGAACGAGTACGAGGACGTCACCCGCTCGCTGAATCTCGCCAAGGCCGAGGCGGATTCGCTCAACGCGCAGATCAGCGGCTCCAGCGCGAACATCGCCCCGCTGCAGTCGCAGGTGAACGCCGCCGAGGCCGAGGCCGAGCAGGTCGAGCGCCGTCGCGCCGCCTACGAAGACCTACTCACCGCCCAAGACGTCGAGATCCCCGAGACTGCCGACGAGTTCTGGAATCTGCGTGAGGAACTGCTCACGCAGGCAACAGATTTGCTCGCCAAGGTCGAACGCAACCGGGAGGCGTCCACCGACGCCGAGTACGCGCAGAAGTCCGCCCGCATCGCCCGCGACGCCGCCGCCAAGGAACTCAAGCGCGTCGAGCACGTTGGCTCGGCGCTGCCGGAGTTAGCACTCGCGATGCGCGACCACATCTGCACCGAAGTCGGTGCCGACGCCACAGAGCTGCCCTATATCGCCGAACTGCTGGACCTCAAGCCCGACCAGACCCGCTGGCGGCTCGCGGTCGAGAAGGTGCTGCGCGGCGCGGGGCTGCGGCTGCTGGTGCCCGACCAGCACTGGGAGAAGGTGCTGCGGTTCGTCAACGACACCGACATGCGCGGCCGCTTGCAGCTGCATCACGTCCGCGCGAAGCTCCTCGGCGCCGAGCCCGTCGATCCCGAGCCGAACACGTTAGCGGGCAAGCTCTTTGCCGTCGATCCGAAGCATCCGTGTGCCGCCGAGGCCGTCGACGTCATCACCGCCGCTGGCGATCACGTGTGCGTCGATTCCCCCGACGTGTTCGCCCGGTTCCGTCGCGCCGTTACCGACGCCGGGCTGTACAAGGACTCCGACCGGCTGGCCGTCAAGGACGACCGGCGCCCGGTCAAGCAGTCCGAATACCTCTACCAGGGCGACGTGTCGGCCAAAATCAACGCGCTGACCCTCGAACTGGCGTCGGCCGAGGAGGCCTACCAGAAGGCCCGACACTCCGCCGACGACATCGCCGCGCAGCGTCAGCAGTGGCGCGACCGAGCCGCCACCTGCAAGGCGATCTGTGAGCAGTACCCACAATGGAGCCAGATCGACACCGAGACCGCCGACGGGCACGCCGACCGGCTGCGCGAACAGTACGAGCTGCTGATGGCCGACCACCCCGACCTCGAGGCGCTCAACGCGCGCGCCGACGAATGCTGGTCGCAGATCCAGAAATTCATGACGCGACGCGGCGCCATCCAAACCCGTCGCGACAACCTCGACGAGCGCCGCACCCGGCTGATGGAACTGTCCGAGCGCCTGTCCCCTGCGTTCGTGTCCGAGCCGCTGACCGAGCTGCTGCACCGGTATGCGGCGGCACTACCGGTCTCGCTGGAGTTGCTCGACCCCGAACCGCACCGCGACGCGCTGTTCACCGCGATCAAGAAGGAACGCGAACAGCTGCGCGAGAGCCGACGCCGCTCATACGACGAACTGGCGCGCATCCTCAACACATTCGACACGTCGTTCCCCGACGCGATCCCCAATGACAGCGACGATTTTGACGAACGCGTCCACGACTACGTCGCGCTGTGCAAGCACATCGACGAACGCGAACTGCCCGAGGCGTACGAGCGGATGATGCGGCTGGTCACCGAGCAGGCACCCGACGCGATCCTCACTCTGCACCGAGTCGCCGAACAAGAAGCGCGGCGGATCAGCGATCAGATCGACCGCGTCAATACGGGTTTGGGTGCGGTGGAGTTCAACCGTGGCACCCGGCTGACGCTGCGGGCCACGCCGCGCGCGTTGACGGCGGTGGCCGAGCTCACCGAGATCGTGCGGTCCATCTCGCGTCGCATCGCCGAGGTCGGGCTGGGCGACAAGCAGGCGATCCTCGACCAGTACGCCGACATTCTGCGGCTGCGTAACCGGCTTGCGTCGACGGCACCGGAGGACAAGGCGTGGACGCGCGACGCGCTGGACGTGCGCAACCGGTTCACGTTCGACTGTGCGGAGTGGGACATCAGCAGCGAGGAGCTCATCCGCACGCACAGCAACGCCGGCGACAACTCGGGCGGCGAGCAGGAGAAGCTGATGGCGTTCTGTCTAGCGGGTGCGCTGAGCTTCAACCTGGCCAGCCCCGAAAGTGCCGACAACAGGCCGGTTTTCGCGCAGCTGATGCTCGACGAGGCGTTCTCCAAGTCCGACCCGCAGTTCGCGCAGCAGGCGCTGCAGGCGTTCCGCAAGTTCGGCTTCCAGCTGGTGATCGTCGCGACGGTGCAGAACGCCACCACCATTCAGCCGTATATCGACAGCGTGGTGATGGTGTCCAAGACCGAGGCCACGGGCCGCAACGCCCGCCCGGTCGCCTCTGTAGCGACCAGGACGATCTCGGAGTTCACATCGCTACGTCAAGAGATGCGCAAGACGGCTGCAAAGGTGCCGGCCGGAGTTTGATGTCCTTGCACCGGTCCTGGTCTGCGCTGGCCGCTACTCGATCAGTCGAGCAGAAGCGCTTATCGCAGAGCGGCTTCCAGTGAAATTGCTCATCGCGACGCGCTGATCGAACGAAAACCTTCCGTCGCGTCAAGTTCAGCAGGGGATTATGTAGCCAGGTTCGTGTCTGTAGTCCAACCATTTGCCGTAGGCGCCTGCGCCTGCAGCGCGAACGGCAGCACAGACGTCACTTTCAGTGCGGCCAGCGAAGACGAAGACGGTGTAGATGGGGTTGCCCTCATCGCTTGCTTGGCGCAGCGAGGGACACGACTGGTCGGTGCGTAAGTAGTACGCGCCAGGATGGGCGTCCAGGAGTCCCTGCACGCCTGACGGATACATGCCCGGGGTCGTGATGTTCCCCAAGACCACGATTCCTCGACCGTCGCACAGCGGATCGCTCATCGGCGTTCGTAGCCCTAGATCACCTGGCACTCTGGTGGGTTGAGGGGGCGGCGGCGCAACTGTCGGCGGACGAGGAGCGGCCGTAGGCGGTGTTCCCGGTACGGTGACGGTCGCGGGCGGTGCTGTCTTAGTCACCGTCTCAGGTGGTCGCGGTTCCGATGTTTCCGGCCACATCGAAGTCGGCTGAGTTGGTGATGCAGTCGGACGCTGGGGGGACGGCTGTGCCAAGCGCGCAGCGAGGAACGCGACCAGCGCCACCGCTAACAAGGCGGCGACGCCGCCGACGATGAATGCGGTGCGACGCGAGACCATGAACCCATCCGGCTCGCTGTGGACCACTTGGGGCCGGTTACTCGATACCTGGATCGGCGCAGGGATGTTTGCAGCGAGAAGCGTGTCATCGCCAGAACCAGCCTGCGTAAGCGCTGCCGCGAATTCGCGGCACGAATCGAACCGCTGATAAGGCTCTTTTGCCATCGCCCGGGCGAGTGCATCGTCGATGGAGTCGAGGTCGGCGCGCACAGTGCGCAATCGCGGTGGCTCTGAGGACAAGTGATTACCGATCACGATGGCCGGATTCGAATTGGCAAACGGCGGCGCACCGGCGAAGAGGTGAAATGCGGTACAGGCGAGTGCATATTGGTCCGCTCGGCCGTCAAGCGCCCTGCCAGTCAACTGTTCTGGTGCCGCATAGGCGACTGATCCAACCGTCGTGTTGGTTTTTGTAATGCCGTTGACGTCGTTGGCTGCACGTGCAATCCCGAAGTCCGCCAAAAGGATCCGACGCTCACCTATCCGCGGGTCGGTGATCAAGATGTTCGCGGGCTTCACGTCTCGATGCAGCAGGTATCGTTCGTGCGCATAGTCGAGCGCGTCAGCAATGGCGGACACTATTTCGAGCACATCCTTGGGCGGCATTCCATACGGATAGCGGTCACGCATCAACCGCGCAGCATCAGTGCCCTCGACGTAGTCCATCGTTATCCACAGTTGACCGTCGTTTTCGCCGCGGTCATGGACCGCCACTATGTGCGGGTGCCACAGAGAAGCGGCGATGTCGGCTTCACGCGCAAACCGCTGCCGATACTCGGGGTCAGCGCTCACGCTGGCCGAGAGGATCTTCAACGCTTCTTGACGGGGCAACCGCGGGTGTTGCACGAGGTAGACCTCCCCCATTCCCCCAGTACCGAGCAAGCGCACGATGGTGTACCCGGCAAACACGGCACCATCAGGAATGGGCATGCGCGAATCTTACAAAGCGTTGCCGCGGAGGCGGACCAGAAGCGAGACCAGTTCGGTAACTGGATAGGGCTCACACTTTCGCCCCGCGATCGACATGGTCTTACGTATGGTGACCTTCATGGAGCAACCTCCATCCGGCCAGCGCGGCGACGAACCAGACGTCGTCAGCCGCCGTCGATTGCTCCAGCTGGCGGGCACCGCTGGCCTAGCTGCCGCCGTCACCGCATGCTCGACTGAACCGCTTGTCGGTCCAAGCTCAACTTCCAGTCCGAGTCCCAGTGCAACCGCCGCAAGCCCGGTAACAGCTATCCCGCCGCCCGAGCCCGTGACCTCGACCGCGCCTACGGTAAGTGCTGCACCCGCCGTGATGCTGTGCCGCGATGCCTGGGGCGCTCGTCCCGCCCGACCGGGAGGCATAGCCCATACCCTCACTCATATAACAATCCACCACAGCGCCGTGGTGCTCGGCGACAACAGCAACGCCCCAGGCCGCATCCGCGCGGATCAGCGATACCACCAGGACTCGCAAGGCTGGATTGATATCGCTTATCACGTTGGGGTCGACCGAAACGGGAACATTTACGAGCTGCGAAACCCCGAGCTCGTGGGCGACACGGCTACGACCTACGACCCGACCGGCCACTTCCTTGTCCTCTGTGAAGGCGACTTCGACAAGGAGGAGGTAACGGAAGACCTTCTGCACGCGACCTCTCTCGTATGCGCTTGGGCCGCTCAACGTTTCGCGATTCCGACCGCCACGCTCGCGGGCCATAGGGATTACGCTGCGACATCTTGCCCGGGTGACAACCTCTACGCCCACATTGCGTCGGGCGATCTCAAGCAACGCGTCGAGGATCTTGTCGTCGTCGGCCCCGTAGATCTTCAGGAGATTTGTGGTCCGGAGGCAGAGGCCGTCGTCGCGGACATCGAGGCGGGCCTTCGCTAGCCGGGCTCAGCCAGCGATCGCCTGCAGCAGCGCCGCGCGCAGCTGATCCCACACAACCTTTGGGTCCGAGCCCTTTAGCACCTCGATCGTCAGAACCGGCGTGCCGCGGTCGCGACCGAAATACGAACCCAACGACCCTGGAGTCGGGGCGAACGAGTTCGACTCCTCCACCGGCAGTCCGCTAGACGCCGCGAAGCGCTCTGCGATCTCCCGGGCCGGTCCATCGAAGTTGATGAAGTGACGACCCGCCCACGAGTGTGCAACGAGGACGAGGTCGGGCTGGATGCGGTCGATCGTGTCCTTAACAGCGCGAGATTCAGGCTGGCTCAACGGCTCTCCGCCGTTTGACTGGTTTGTCGTGTCGAAGTTCGAGGCTGGAAAGTTCCGGTTGACGTCAACTCCGTTTGCGTTGTCCCTGGTGCCCGCTGCCCGCCCGTCCGGGTTGGCGTCCTCGATGATCGTTAGGGTGGCTGCATCGTCAAGGTTGGCCGCTTCAAAGGCGGCCGGCAGCTCGCCCGTCGCGACAACGCCCTCTGGCTCGTCGCCGTGAATGCCGCCAATGAACAGCACCCTGCGAGGACCGTGACCAACCGTCATCGCCCGGATCGGTCGCCCTTGTACAGATTTACCCACCTCCTCCCAGCCGCCGATAACGGGCACAGCGGAGGGTGTCTGATCGGTCACTACAGGCACTGGAGTCCCAGCGTCGGTCGAGGGTTCGGTCATTGAAGTAGAAGGAGATGCAGTAGCCCTGTCCGACTCCGACAGTCTGCAACCTTGTGCAGCGACCGCCACGATAAGGGAGATCAGCAAGGCGACAGCGGCCGAAGCCTGTGGCCTCCCCCTTGGCCCCGTCAACATTTGGGCATCCCGGGCGGCGCCGTGAGATTTGTGTAGACCGAATTGATGTAGGCGCCGTCGAGGAGTTCGTACCAGACGTAGCTCGAGCCATGGCCCTGGCTTGACCGGAGATCGCCAATGGTTTGGCAGACCACGCTCACCGTCATGCCGTCCTTAAGGTCGTTCGAGTACTTTCGCGGAGCCTCGTTGTAGGGGCCGGTGCGCTGCTGAACGCCGCAGGAACCGCCTTCGTCGCAGGTGCCGACGATGAACGCGTTCCAGTACGGCACTTGTTGTGGCACAGGGACCGGCACCGGCGGAACACTAACCGTCGAGGTGCCGAAGGTTGGTGGCGGCGGCGCCGAAACCGTTACAGTTTGCGGCGGAACCGGGGCAGGGACAGTGACAGTCTGCGGTGTCGGCGAGAGCGCGGGCGTCGGCGTGGCCGCTGACGTTGAGGGGACGGGTGACTGTCCGTTATCGCGACCCAGCGCAAATACCCACACCACCGCGAACAAGAGCACGACAGCGAAGACACCCAGCACCCAAAGCAGGGGCGATCGCCCGTTTACCGCGGGCTTTGGCTTCGCCGGCGTCGGCAGCGGCGCTGTGCGCCAGCCTTGACCATCCCAGTACAGCGTTCCCGGCGTGCCGCTGGGGTCTGGATACCAGCCCGGCGAGAGCGGGCTGGCTGGCGCCGCTTTCACTTTCCCTGAGCCAGGCGGCTTCGGGGGCGGTCGCTTCACCGGTGCAGGCGTGGTTGGCGCTGCGGGCATCGACGCTGCGGTTTGAGAGGCCTGCGCTGCGAAAGCACGAGCGAAATCGCTGCAACTCGCGAACCGATCATTCGGATCCTTGGCCAAACCGGCAGCAAGCACCGGGTCCAGCGCTGCCAGTTCAGGACGCTTGTCGGCGAGAGCCGGCGGCTCTGTGTTGAGGTGGCGGCTGATGACGACGGCGGGACTGGAGCCTTCGAAAAGTGGCGCCCCGGTTAGCAGGTGATAGGCGGTGGCGGCCAACGAGTACTGATCGGCACGGCTGTCGATGTCCTCTCCCATTAACTGCTCGGGCGCTGTGTAGGCGACGGTGCCGAGAGTCGTATTCGTTGCGGTCAATCCGCTGACGTCATCCACCGTTCTCGCAATGCCGAAGTCGGTCAATAGGATTCGCTGCTGACCTTCGTCCTCTGAGTGGGTGAGGAGGATATTGGCGGGTTTGACATCGCGATGCAACAACCCCTTCTTATGGGCATAGTCCAGGGCTTCGGCGACAGCAGTGACAATTGCGGAAACCAGTTCCTGGGGCATGCCGACTGGATATCTCCGAGTGATCAAGCTGGCGGCGTCTTCGCCCTCGACGTAGTCCATCGAGATCCACAGTTGGCCGTCGTATTCGCCGCGGTCGTGCACCCCGACGATATGGGGATGCCACAAGGTCGAAGCTAGATCGGCTTCGCGAAGAAACCGCTCGCGAAAGGTGGGGTCAGCCGAGACATCGCTCGCTAACAACTTCAGCGCGTCGCGACGCGGCAGCCGAGGATGCTGAGCGAGGTAAACCTCCCCCATTCCACCAGCCCCAAGCCTTCGCACGACGGTGTAGTCGGCGAACTTGTGGTCCGCCTCCAGCGGCATGTCCGGATCGTACCTGGATGCACTCAGCTAACAGCCACGAACCTGGAGCCGCGGGCGTCGAAGCAGTCGATGATGCCCCAAGGCACACTGAGGAACATGACCCGCCGCGGGAAGAGTTTCATCATCGCCTCCTTGGTCATTGCCATCTATGCGTCCAGCAACGTCGCCATCCCGATGGCGCAAGCGGCGGGTATCGCCGGGATGTCCGTGTTCATCGATCCTGGACACAGCGGCATCAGCGACTCCTCGATTACTCGGCAGGTTCCAAACGGCCGCGGCGGGACGAAGGATTGCCAGACCACGGGGACGTCAACCAATGATGGATATGCCGAGCACAGCTTCAATTGGGACGTCGCGGTGCGGGTCCGTGCTGGACTCGAACAGCTGGGCGTTAGCACCCAAATGTCAAGGGTAGACGACGATTCCGTGGCGCCGTGCGTCGATCAGCGTGCTGGGGCGGCCAACGCCATACATCCAGACGCGGACGTCAGCATCCATGCCGACGGTGGGCCTGCCTCCGGACGGGGCTTTCATGTGAACTATTCGGCGCCTCCGCTCAACGACGCACAAAGCGGCCCCTCGATCCGGCTGGCCGGCGACCTGCGCGACGCCATGGTCGCGGCGGGAATGCAGCCGTCGACGTACATCGGCTCAAACGGTCTCTATGGTCGCGCCGATCTTGCCGGCCTCAATCTGGCAGAGTGCCCCGCAATACTCGTCGAGGTCGGAAACATGCGCAACGCCGATGAAGCCGCCCAAATGGAAACCGCCGATGGGCGGCAGCGCTACGCCGACGCCATCACGCAGGGCATTGTTGCCTACCTGACGCAGAAAGCTGGTGCCGCGTAGGCGGTTCGGAATCGCCAACAAATCGGTGTGCTGAACGAGCGTATGTCCGCCTTATCCTGATGCCATTTGGTCGTCTCGTTCGACGTGGTGGGGGTTGCCGCATGAAGCCACTGAGAGACGACGTCGCTGTGCGTCGGCCCCGACACGCCGCTCCGCCCACCCGCCGCCGCCCCCCAGCGAACCGCCGCGGCACCCAGCGCGGGCTCATCGCGGTAGTCGGCGTAGCTCTCATGGCACTGATCGTCGCGGCTGGCGTGGTGGTGGGCTTCCACTTGACGTCGCAAAGGTCGACAATGGCGGCCGCTCCGCAGACGACACGATTCTCAGCGACTCTTCCGAACTCACCCGGCGCCCAGACTCCGGTCGCAGCCCCTGCGCCGAAATCGGACGCCAGAACTCTCGAATCGGACTTTGCGGAGTTGCAAGCGGCAATGCCCGCCACCATCGGAATCGCGCTGGCCCCGGTTGGGGCGCCACAGCCCCCGGTGTTGCTAGGTGAATGGTCAGGCGGACCGGCATGGTCAACGATGAAGGTGCCCTTGGCAATTGCAGCACTGCGCGCCGAAGATCCGCCCCAAGTCACAACCCACATGAAGGCCGCCATCACGCAATCCGACAACGCAGCCGCGGACGTTCTCTGGCGGAGCCTCGGTGACCCCGAAGCCGCCGCGGGAAAGGTTGACGCCGTGCTGCAGGAGGCAGGCGACCCCACAAAGGTGCAGTATCAGCGGATCCGCCCGCAGTTCAGTGCTTTTGGGCAGACCGACTGGTCGTTGGCCGACCAGACGCGCTTTCTTGCCGCCGCCGCATGCGACAACCGCAACGAGCCCATCATCAACCTGATGGGCGAAATCGCCGGTGACGAGCAATGGGGCCTGGGGATCATTGCCGATACGCGCTACAAAGGCGGTTGGGGTCCTTCGGAAACCGGTGCGTACCTCGTGCGGCAGCTCGGCCTTTTGCCTATCGACTCTGGCCAAGCAGTTGTGGCGATGGCGGTGCAGCCGCATTCGGGACAATTCTCGGATGGGACCGCGGAGCTCACTCAGATCGCTGAGTGGTTGCGCGACCACGCCGCGACGCTGCCCGCAGGCCGGTGCGCGGCCTAGGCAAAGGCCAATCAGTACAGATAGACCCGCGCATTATTGCCCCCGACACAGGTGATCCAGTTATCGAATTCGTATGCGCCACATTGCATCACAAAGTTCGGACCGTCACAGGAAGCACCTGGAACAGTTCGGCAGTCGACAGCTCCGGGCGCGGACACGGTCCGCGGCGCTCGGCTGGCGTTGCCGTACTGATTCCAATATGACCTGAGCACGCTTAGGGCGAAGAAGCACGACGTCTCTGGCGTTCCGCGTCCCGAGTGGGTACCCCAGCCACCGGCGTTAGGCAGCGACCATCCCCCATCGCAGCGCTCGCGACTTGTGCTGTTGTCGGCACCTTGAACAAGCGGCGGCAGAGGACCTCCTAACGGTGGTGCGGGCGACTGCGGCACAGGCGATGGCGGTGCCCGAGTCTGCGGTGTACTGATCGATGGCGGGGTGTATCCGGCAGGCGGAGTAGACGTTGCCACTGAGTGGTCGTCACGTCCGGCGAGCATTCCAATGACGATGCCGATGCCGCCGAGCAACAACGCACCAACCACACCGATGACCGTCGGCACGACCCACCGCCCCCTCTGCGCAAGATATTGCGGCCCAACGATTTCCGTCGGACCGGTCACGTACGCGGGTTGCGGGCCGCTCCGGGGAGCGAAATCGGCTGGCGCGAACTGCCTCGCCATCGTCGCCGAGTTGGAGGACGACGAGCCGCTGGCACTCAACGCCCGCGCCGCTGCGCGGCCGAAGGCTCCTGCCGACCCATACCGGTCGTCGGGTTGCTTAGCCATGCCGCGAGCCACGACGTCGTCAAGGGCCGCGGGGACCCGTGGATTGATGGCACTGGGTCTTGGTGGTGGAGCAGATATATGCGCACCGATCACCTGCTCCAAGCTGTCGGTGCGAAACGGAGTATTGCCGGTAAGTGCCTCACACAGCACGCACGCCAACGCGTATACATCGACAGCGGACGTCGCTTCATCATTGCCGAACCGCTCTGGCGCCATGTAAGCCATGGAACCCACTTGTGTTCCAGTCATCGTCAGGTGGCTGTCACCGTGAGCTTCGGCGATACCGAAGTCGACAAGATAGGCGAAGTCGTCGGAAGTGACGATGATGTTCTGCGGCTTGACGTCGCGGTGAACAAGGCCGGCGGCGTGAGCGGCGTCGAGTGCCGATGCGACCTGGCCGACGATTCCGACGGCACGCTCAGGCTCGAGAGGGCCGGACCGCAACATGTCGTGCAGCGTTTGGCCGGGCACCAGACGCATGTCGATATAGAGGTGCTCGTCCACCTCGCCCCAGTCATGTATCGGAATGACGTGGGGCTCTTGCAAAATGGCAGCGGCGTGCGACTCGCGCTGAAAACGCTCACGGAACCGTTCATCTTGCGAGTACTGATCGGACAGGATCTTCAACGCGATGGTGCGTCCCTTGGTCGTGTCGAATGCCTCGTACACCTCACCCATACCGCCCTTGCCGAGCAGGCTGACGATCTTGTACTTGCCGAAATTCTGGCCGACGCGCGTCGCCACGTACCCATCCCCCTGCAATTCGTTTACGTGCGCAGTTCTTCGCAGTATCCGTCGGCAGTGCGATCCTCGGCGGCTTTTGAGGATCGTTTGCCGGTGAGCACTCCGGAGATCACAGGAATGACGCTTTCACATGCATCAGATATGCCCTAAAGGGATACTCCTCGAAGCGGGCGCAGCCCACATCGCCAAGGGGGTTTGATGAGTTATCCACGCGGCCAGAGGCGATACGGACCTCCGCCACCGAACCAAATGCCGCAGCCCTATCCCGCCTACCGCGCACCAGCAGCCAGGCGAGGTCTGCCGTTCGTAATTGACGTTATCGTAGGGATGCTTGGCATTATCGCTTTCTTCCTTGGCTTCGCGCCATACGAAAAGATGTCGACGACCAGCCTCCCCTCCTCCGACACCACGCAAAATTTCTTCGGCAACGGCGGAGGCGTCGGTGTGGTGGGCCTGGCGTTCCTCCTTGCAGCTGGTCTGGTCGCGCTGTTCAGTCTGCTGCCGAACCAGACCACCAACGTCAACGTGATCGCCGGACTGTCGTTGGCGGGTTTCTTGTCATTGCTGGGTGCGTTGTTTGGCCTTTTTTCTGGTCTAGACGCTGGGGTCGGCCTGATCTTGGTCCTCGTGGTTTCGTTCCTGCAAGCCGTCCTGGCATGTGCAAGCGTTCTCATTACGGCCGGGGTTCTTCGAGTGGGTGCGCCCGACGCGTACGCGAACTACCCGCAGGACGGACGAGGAGGCCAGCAGTCGTATCGCGGACCAGGTTCTCGCTGACTGTGGAAGCGCAGTTCACTTCCCGACCGCCGTCGCGAAGCCGACAGGCCTGTCGACGACTTCGACGGCTCGAAGCCGTATGTGCGGCGCTTCTCGTCGTCGCCGGATGCAGTCCCACGGTGCTTCCCGGCCATCCGCAATCAATGCGGTACGACCCCGAACGGGTCGGTGGCCTCGAGGTGAACATGGGCCCCAATGGGCCACGCCCCACCAGCCCTCCCCCCAGCGGAACAGTCGAGAATACTGACGGTGGAGCTATAGACCGCTTGGCGCTCCTAGCGGTAAACGATATCGAAGCATTCTGGAAAGAGCAGTACCCCAAAGCATTCGGCGGACCACTGCGGCCTGTCAACATCCTGCTGTCGGTCGATCCGAGCGATCCATTCAGCCCGCGCGTGTGCGGTGACAGCCCGGAGGGGATCGCAGGCAATGCCGCATATTGCGACAACGACAACTCGATCAACTGGGACCGCTCCGCTGGTATTGGCATGCTGCCGGTCGGCAGGAAGTACTTCGGAGATATGGCCGTGGTCGGAATACTCGCCCATGAGTACGGTCACGCGATCCAGCATCGAGCGGAGCTTCCCGAGATCAGTGACACCCTAGTCGCGGAGCAACAAGCCGACTGCTTGGCAGGCGTGTACCTACGTTGGGTCGCCGAAGGCCACTCCCCACGTTTTACGCTGAGCACCGGCGACAGCCCCTTTGGCCTCAATTACTTGCTCGCCGGCCTTTTGGCTATCCGCGACCCACTATCCACACCGGGAAACATTGCGCTGATTCCGAATCCCCACGGCAGTGGTCTCGACCGCGTCGGTGCCCTCCAAGTGGGATTCGAGCAGGGAACTGACTCATGCGCTCAGATCGACGCCGCGGAGATCAGCAAGCGCCGTGGCGATCTGCCTCATGCCCTCTTCAACCCACTCAGTCAGAACAGCGACATGCCTGTCGACGAAGGCACGCTTTCGTCTCTGACTGAAGTGCTCCAGCAGATCTTTCACCCGACTCAACCGCCCGCTGTTACAACGGGTTCGGCCACGTGCAGCGGTGGGCTGCCGGCTAAGTTTGCAGGATATTGTCCGTCATCGAACACTGTCACGGTAGACCTCTCAGCGGTTCAGCAGATCGGGACTCCCGCAGATGAAAACCAAGCGGTGTTGTTGCAGGGCGACAACACTGCGCTTTCGCTCGTCACCTCACGTTACGTATTGGCGCTGCAGCACGAACGAGGGCTCGTACTCGACACCCCGGCAGCGGCAATGCGCACAGCATGCCTGACCGGCGTCGCACAGCGCGAAATGGCTCAACCGATAAGCGTTACCTCTGGCCAAGGGTTGACACTCGGCGCCGGCGACCTCGACGAGGCGATCGCAGGCTTACTGACCAACGGAGTCGTCGCCAGCGACGTCAACGGGGCCACCCTTCCCGCAGGCTTCACTCGAGTGTCCGCCTTTCGTTCCGGCCTACTCAGCGACGCCGACGACTGTTACCGGCGGTTCTGACCCATGAGATCGTTTCGGACACAAGACCATAACGGGCGCCGAGAACATCGTGGCTGAGAATGGGCCTCCTTCACCTGCCGACCCGTCGGGCCGAAGCGGGCGTAACGACGACGAACAGACGGCCGCTATAGGTGCGGATTCGACTTTCCCTCCGCCAAGGCCGAGCCCTCCCGCCGCGGGTGACCGTGACGCACCGTGGTGGCAGGAGATCTATGCGCGGTCACCTCGAAGACCGCATGGAGAGGACAGGCAACTCGGAATTCAACCGTCCAGTCCGGCCCCACAGCTTCGCCCACCACCACCACACCAGGGACCAGATTGGTATCTCCAACGACCTGTGCGGAATGTGCGGACGCCTCATTACCCAGCAGCACCCTCGCGTGCTGCGCCGGCGCGGGCGTTGCCAGCAGCACGACGGCGACGGTGGACGAAACGACGGCTGCTCATCGCTGGCGGAATCGCCGTCATCGCGGCCGAAGGCGTCGCATTGGCTGTCGGATTGGGCCTTCTGGGCACCTTCAAACCAACTGAGCTCGACGTGAAGAACACGGAAGCAGGGGTTGCCCAGGTGCTTTCCGATCCGGTCAATGGCTATGGCGCTGCGGGTGTTTCGAGTGTCCGCTGTAACGGCGGCAGAAATCCAAAGGTTGAGAGAGGCCGTTCGTTCACCTGCCAAGCGATCGTCGATGGTAAACAACGTGAAGTCACGGCGGTGATCGTCGATGACGATGGTACGTACGAAGTCGACTGGCCACGGTAGTGGCGATCGTTAAGGTGGCCGGTAGCGCTGCCGTAGAGACGCAGCTCCTCGGGCCGCCGTCGCCATTTCTCCTCGCCGATTCGACATCCGCGGACTGCCTCGAGTTTGAATCGAGGCCGCGAGCAGAACGACGTATGTATCCGAGCTTGGGAGACTTTCCACTGCGGGTGGCAATGCTACCGATGTGGCCGAAGCTGTCGATCGGAAAGACCATCGCTCGTGTCATGTGTTGGGCCGTTTAGACGTCCGGCCGATGTTGTCCGTCGGTTGCCGGATACCTCGGGAGCGAGCCTTCGACTATGCGGAGTGGGACGTCCGGAGCGAGGAGCTGATCCGTACCCACAGCAACGCCGGCGACAACTCCGGCGGCGAGCAGGAGAAGCTGATGGCGTTCTGCCTCGCGGGCGCATTGAGCTTCAACCTGGCCAGCCCCGAAAGCGAGGACAACACACCGGTTTTCGCGCAGCTGATGCTCGATGAGGCGTTCTCGAAGTCCGACCCGCAGTTCGCGCAGCAGGCGCTGCAGGCGTTCCGCAAGTTCGGCTTCCAGCTGGTGATCGTCGCGACGGTGCAGAACGCGACGACGATTCAGCCGTATATCGACAGTGTGGTGATGGTGTCCAAGACCGAGCCCACCGGACGCAACGCCCGACCGGTCGCGTCTGTAGCGACCAGGACGATCTCGGAGTTCACGACGCTACGTCAGGAGATGCGCAAGACGGCGGGAAAGGTGCCGGCTGCGGTGTGATGCCGCAGAATTTCGTTAGTTGCGCTTGATTGCTACATCACGTATTCATCGAGCGCGCAGCATGTTTCAGCGACCAGCCGGCATCTGCCCAACCATTGCCATGCCTCACCGTTGGGAGGACGATGGAGTGGTCCGGCGGCGCCGTCGAGACGCTGCCCCACATACAACGGAGGCAGATCATGTACGCAAGAAGCACCACAATCCAGGGGCAGCCCGCATCCATAGACGCCGGTATCGCACATACGCGCGACAGCGTGATGCCCGCGCTCGAGGGCATCGACGGGTGCGTTGGCTTGTCCCTGATGGTCGACCGCACGACCGGCCGCTGCATTATCACCAGCTCCTGGGTATCCGAAGAGGCCATGCACGCGAGCGAGGAGGCCATTCGGCCGATTCGTGAACGGGCCGCCGAGCTTTTGGGTGGTAGCAGGCAGGTCGAGGAATGGGAGATCGCCGCCATGCACCGCGAACACCGCGCGGGTGAGGGCGCCTGGGTTCGAGCCACCTGGGTCAAGGTCGCTCCGGAACAGCTCGACCGCGGCATCGACTTCTACAAGGCAACGATCCTGCCCGCCCTCGAGGAGCTGGCGGGATTCTGCAGTGCCAGCCTGCTCGTCGACCGAGCGTCCGGTCGTGGCGTGGCCGCGGCGACCTTCGACAACGCCGAAGCGCTCGAGCGGAGCAAGGACGCGTTGGAGCGGATCAAAGCCACGGGCAGCCAGGAAGCGAACGCTGAGGTTCTCGACCAGTGCGACTTCGAGTTGGCGGTCGCGCACCTGCGTGTGCCTGAGATGGTCTGACCGCAGAAGAAGCGAGGCACGGCTCCGACTAGCTCGCCCGTCCGTAAGCACGCGCGAAAACCGGCGTGCAAATGGTCGTCGCGTTCGGTCGCGCCGCGGGAACCATAAAGCCCCCGGTTCGGGGTCCAAGTGCTCTGTCGATCAGATCGCGAACCACCGGACCATGGAACGGCGGCGGAACCGATATCCGTCGACGTTCGAAGGGGCGAGAGATGATCGAATACGAGCTCGATACGGAGCATGCCATCCTGCACGTGCAACCGAAATCCGCGATCGAGCAGGACGACTTCACGAAACTCGCACAGGCGGTCGACCCCTACATCGAGGAAACCGGCGATCTTGCCGGCGTCATCGTCGAAGCCCCGGGGTTCCCCGGATGGGAGAGTTTTGGCGCGATGGTCAACCACTTCCGCTTCGTTCGGGAACACCACAAGCACGTCAAGAAGGTCGCCGTCGTGACCGACTCCGCTCTGGGAGATGTCGTGCCGCGTCTGGCGTCACACTTCGTATCGGCAGAGATCAGGCATTTCCCGGCCGGGCAGGCCGAGGAAGCACAGAAGTGGATACTCGACGGCGGATGATGCGGTCACCTGGAGCCTGACCGAACCGTCCTGTGGCCAAACCGATGCGGCACCCATACCGCGCCGACGAGGTCCTCGTCATTCTGCGCTCGCATCGCTCAGCCTGTCCAAGGGTCGGCCGTCATCGAGGCCATAGGGCTCTAGGTCGAAGGGCGCCCGTCAGTCACGCTGCTGGGCATGAGGCGCACACGACGCACGCGCTTTGAGATGAAGCCACCGCTGGAGTCCCGCGACGAGGTGCGCCATGGGTGAGCGGATCGAACCGTCCGCCCTCGTCGTCCGCCACGACCCGGCGGTGCAGCACAGGCTAGAGCGATGTGTTGCCGCGTTGCGGAGCATGGTCGACGGCGGCTGGTTCGGCGCCCATGAGGACACCGTCGGAATGGAGGTCGAGCTCGATCTCGTGGACCCGTTGGGCCGGCCGCGGCTGATCAATGACACAGTCCTGGCACGCCTCGGCCGATCGGACATGCAACACGAACTCGGACAATTCAATGTCGAGCTCAATATGGCTCCGCGCCAGTTGCGTGGCAACGTACTGCGGGAGACCGAATCCGACCTCACCGACGTGTTCGACCGGTGCAGGGCCGGCATCGAGGGGCTCGGCGTTCGGCTCATCGCCGTCGGCATGCTGCCCACCCTGAGCGCCGAACAGTTGACCGTCGAGCGGATCTCGCACAGCCCGCGCTATGAGCTGTTGTCGCGGCGTGTACGCGCCGCTCGCCACCGTCCGTTCCTGGTGAGCATCGTCGACGGGCACGAGCCGGTGGAGTTCACCACCGACTCGGTCGCCCCCGACGCCGCCACGACCAGCCTGCAACTCCACCTGCGGGTGCCACCGGACCGGTTCGCCGACTACTACAACGCCGCGCAGACGATCGCCGGGGCGCAGGTGGCGGTGGCCGCCAACGCGCCGTACCTACTCGGTTACCAGGCGTGGCAGGAAACCCGGATCACACTGCTGGAGCAGCTGCTCGACACCCGCCGCCCCAGGGATGTCCGGGCCGGTGCACCGACGCGTGTCTGCCTGGGCGAGCGGTGGATCACCGATCCTGTCGAGCTTTTCGACGAGGTCGTTCGGGACTTTCCGCCGCTGTTTCCGACGCTGCAGGCCGAAAACCCGGACACCGCCCTTGAGACGGGGTGTGTGCCGGGCCTGGGTGAGCTTCGGCTGCACAACGGCACGGTGTGGCGGTGGAACCGTCCGGTCTACGACGTCCAGGCCGGACACCCGCAGCTGCGCATCGAAAACCGCGTATTGCCAAGCGGGCCAACCGCCGTCGACATGATCGCCAACGCCGCGTTCTACTACGGACTGGTCCGCGCGATCGTCGACAGCGATCCTCTCCCGTGGACGCAGGTGCCCTTCGCGGTGGCGGAGCGGGACCTGCACTGTGCGGCGCGCGACGGGTTGGCCGCGCGGCTGCACTGGCGGGGCGTCGACTACCCGGCCGATGAGCTCACCCGTCACGTCCTGTTGCCGGCCGCCGCGGCCGGCCTCGACGCCTGGGGTGTGGATGCCAGCGACCGGGACCGATACCTCGGTGTCATAGAAGCGAGGGTCCGATGCGGCCGCACCGGCGCTGCCTGGCAAACCGAGGTGGTGCGCCATCTCGAGGAGCGTGGGCTGGAGCGCATCGCGGCGCTGCACGAGATGACCCGGCGGTATGTCGAACACGCGCAGACCGGCGCTCCCGTGCACGAATGGCCCGTGGCGTGAGCGACTGTGTCGGTACCCGAGCGACGGCGCGCCATCGTGCGTCGTCGGCGGGCCGCGCTCGGATTACCCATTGCGCCAAACGAATTCGTGATGGTGGACTGGATTTTGCCCGCCTACGAGCGACACGCCAACGTCCGCAGAACTCATTGGTTGCGCTTGATGCCATTGCGCCCGCCGCGAGGGTTTTGGCGTCAACGGAGTGCCGTGCGCGTCCCACTGCGGGCTGCTGCCTGCGCGCGTTTGCGCCCCAAAGGCCCGGAAATTGTTGATGCCGAGTCAATACTGGTCGAGATGATTCCGCGAATGCCAACGGAGGTCGCCGCCTCTGGGATTGTTGCGATCTGGCCAGTGGCTGACCCCAGCACATGACCAACCGGGCGGCGCTGCTATTCGCGTTCGCGTTCGCTGTGATGGCCGACCCGGTGTCGTCGGTCGCCTACGCGATCGAAGCCGCTCTCCGCGCGTTGCGCGGCGACCTCGCGCTGCTGCTCCCCACGATGACTGTGGTCGTCGCCATCATCGTCGTCGTGATCGTCAACTATCACCAACTGGTCGGCCGCTATCCCCAAGGTGGGGGCGCCCCCGCCGCGGCCGCGGACGCATTCGGAGAAGCCAGCGCATTCATCCCCATCGCAGCACTGATCGTCGACTTCGGCCTCACCATCGCGATCAGCGCTGCAGCCGCCGCCTCCGCGATCATCGCGTTCTTTCCCGCCCTCGCCGGCCTGCGGGCCTCGATCGCGCTGCTGCTAATCGTCGGGGTTGCCGCCGGCACCTGGTTCGGCCATCGGGGCCGCACCGTGTTCGCCGTGATGACCGTTGCATTCGTGGTCCTCACCGTGGTCGTACTCGTCTGCGGACTCTTTCTCGCGCCCCGATCAGGTTCGCCGGCGACCACCGACCCGGGCCACTCCCCACCCATAGCGGTCGCACTCGCGTTTCCCGTAGCCATGGCGCTTGCCACGGGCATCGAGGCGCCGTCCTCGGCGATCGCGCAGCTTGGGCAACTCGACGATCGCGACCGCCGCAGATTCGGCCGGATTACCCTCTGGGTCACCCTGCTTGTGGTCGGCACCCTCACCTTGGGCTTGACCGCCGAGCTAGTACATCTGCGCATCGGCGTCCCGCCGAGCGACTCAACCCTGATCGCCGAACTCGCCCGTGTCGCCACCGCCCCGCCGCTGTTCGCCGCCTTCCAGCTCGCCACCGCGCTACTACTGCTGTCGGCGGCCAGCTCCTCCTTCCAGGCCGGACCCGGCCTCTTGAAAGCGCTTGCGCGGCAACGGGACATCGACGGAACGAGCACCGGGATCCTGCCGGCGTGGCTGGGACGCACTAACAGCCGATATACGCCGTATTGGGGTGTCGTAGTGTTCATGCTCGCCGCCGGCGCGGTCACTCTGGCCGCACGCGGACGCGACCAGGAACTTGTGCTTTTCTACGCGGCGGCGGTGTTCGTGGCCTTCCACGCCGGCCTGGTCTCCATGTGCCGGTTTTCTTGGCAGCAGAGGCGGTTCGGCTCTCTTGCAATCAATTTGGTGGGTACTGGCGCAGTCAGTTTCACCCTCGCTATCAACGTCGCGCGAGGGGAGCCCGTTATCTCCATCGCCGTAGCACTACTGATCGCAGCGGGGTTGTACGCGTTGTGGGTGCGATCCGGACGACCCCGGGGCATTCGACATGTGGAGGCCCCACCGCCCCGAACCAAGGCCCTCGGGTAACGAGACATTGCCGATCGAAGATAGGTCGGTACTAAACACGACCGACGGATACATTCGAGTCGCATTACGGCCGTAGTCAACTGATGGGCGACTAGAGCGATGAGCAAGCCGGCGTCTGAGGCTTGATCCCTAAGCGCACCACGGTAGGCATTCGTTAGGCCCGACGATCGCGGGAGGCATAGGCGGCCCACCTGGCCACCCCATGGGAGGAGCCTGCGGAGGTGGAGGGTTGGGTCCCTCATAAATGCCCTGACCTTGATTGGCCTGGTCGGGAGCCACGTGATAGTAGGTGTGGCAGACGTTCATGTCCCACGTCACCGGGTTGTACACCCGATTCTGGGTCAAGTGGAACAACGAATCGCCTGGGCACCATTGATTTGGGCCGTAGCAGATGCCGTTGACCATCGCCGCCGGCGAGCAGTCATTGTCGGCCTGGGCGGTACCTGCACCCAGGCCTGCCGCCACCACACCGCCAGACATCAAGGCAGCCGTCGCAACGCCCGCAAATAGTCGCTTCATCGTCTTTCCTTTCGGGCAGCCAGCCCGTGGCCGGTCGCGAAAACACTGCGACTGCCGCCTTGGAGGATCCTTGTGGCGCTGCTCAATCGGCATAAGGCCCCTGCCGTGAAGTACCTGCTCGCCTGGAGGGGCAAAAAGTGTCCCGATCGGGCCTGCGTGGCGCTCTTACCTACAGAAGCGGTGCGACGCCGCGACGTAGACAAAGGACACGCCATGAGCACCAACAGCGACTCCGCGGTGATGCGATCTTTCGCCAAAGCGACCCGGCGCGTGCGAGTGCTCGCTCACCCACACCAGACACGACACGCGGCCACCGTCTACCAGATCACCGACCGGCTGCACGACAACCGCGCCGCCCGAGTCTCCGGCGACGACATCAGCGCCACGGCCGGCGCGTGGCTGGCCGAGTTCGGTTTGCACAGCCCTCTTGTCGACCAGTTGGCGCATGCCGTCGTCGTCGGCGATTGGCCGACCACCCACGCCCTCAGCGATCGCCTTTTAGTCGACATCACAGTCGCCGCGTAGCCACTCACCCGACACCTCAAGGAGACAACAGCCATGGCCCACACACAACTGATGGCCGAGAACGTTCGCGAGTTCTTTCAAGCCTCGACGTTAGTGGAGTACCTCGTTGCGCATCCGGCGCTTGGAGTGGCGGTGGTCGTAGGGATCCTCGCCGCTTACGGATGTTCGGAAATCGCGATGGGCAAAGGCCGTAATGACCGCCTGTGGGGAACGCTGGGCCTGCTCTTCAGTGTCGTGCCGCTGATTGTGCTCATCGCACTGCCGTCGATCAAGCCAACCCCGCAGCCGGACATAGGTTGAAAACCTTTGCATTGCAACGGCTAGGGCGACAGCGGCACTGTCGTTACGGGCGCCTGAACGGAACCCCCACTGCCGCTTGACGATCCACTGCCACCCGACGGCGCCTGGATCACGGGTGCTGGTGCAGGCTCCGGCGCAGCCGCGGGCGGCGTGTAGGCAGGCGGTGGCGTGTAAGCGGGCTCCGGCGGCGGCGTATAGGCGGGCGGCGGGGTGTACGCCGGCGCGTAGGCGGGCGCCTGCGACGCCGGCAATTGGGTTTCCGGCGTAACCACAGTCGACGGCGGCGAGTACAGAATGGTCGGAGGCTCCGTCGACGTGGTGGTCGTGGTGGTCGTCGTCGTCGTCGGCGTTGTCGTCGTTGTCGTCGGCGTCGTGGTGGTCGTTGTCGGCGTCGTGGTGGTAGTCGTCGGCGTCGTCGTAATCGTTGTCGTGAACGTCGGCAACGTCGGGAAGGGGTTGATCGGCGGGAACGGGATGATGGGCACTATCGGCACCACCGGCACGTCTGGCGCAGGAGCCGGCCCGACCGGCGGCAACTGCTCCACCGGCGGAGCCGACGGCACATTGTTGTTCACCGGGCCATTGTTCGTGGGGACCCTCGGCGCTACCGGAGCCGCGGGTGCCGGCGACACCACCGCGATCGGCAGCGCAACCGGATCCGGCTCGTGCGGCACCTGCGGCAGGTACCGCCCCGGCACCGTGTCCGACTGAGTCGCCGGCGCGGGCTGCGCTTCGACGTCGGCGGCTGGCCGGACGTTGATCGCGACAGTGACCGCCAGGGTCGCGAAACTCGCCATCACGAACCCCAGCGCGCTGCCCATCAGCAGTTTCCGTGGCGGCGGCGGCGCGATCACCGCGGTGTAAGGCGCCTCGTCCTCCTGCTCGGGAACGAACTCCTCGATCGAATCCGCGGGCATCTCGTAGAAGTCAGGCTCCTCCTGCGAGTACGCCAACTGCGGCCCGACCGCCGCAGAATCCGCAGTCGCCGGCGCCATCTGCGTCGCATCCGAGGCCGGTGCCATCTGCGTCGCATCGGCCGCCGCGGGCGCCATCATCGTCGCTTCAGCAGCCGCAGGAGCCATCATCGTCGCCGCGCCCGCCGGGAAACCGGACTCGTCGACCGTCTGCGCCGCACCCCGCGCGATCGCATAGCCCGCATCGGGCGGCACCTCGACCGGCGCCGTCGAATGCAGCTCGGCTGCAACCGAATTCAGATCCAGGCGTTGCCCGACCAGCATGATCCGAGTCACGTCCGGGCCGGGCACCTGCTGCAGTACCGCGGCACACGCGACAGCCGCACCGGCCGCACCGATCGGCACCGACGCCAGCACTGACGTCGACTCCTCGTCCTCGCCAACCACCGTCAGCGACACGGTGTCGTCGTCGGCCAGCAGCAATGCCGCGTCCGCGCCGACGCTGCGGGCCAGCGCCGCGGCCGCCTCGGCCTCGGTCACCACTTCGACGTTCTGCACTCCCGCGTTCAACACCGTCTGGCGGAGCGTTTCGGCCTCGGATTCGTCGGGCAGACACAGCCGCGTCGCGGCCACCCGATTGCCCGAGTCGGCCACTGCACGGTAGGTGCCGACGATGGTGTCGGCCAGGTCGGTCATCGCGTCGTCAGGCAGATCCAGCGCGTACTGGTCGAGGACCTGGCCGCCAGAGGCGGGCGCACCGATCATCGCCAGGCGCGCCACCCGTCCGGTGACGGCCACCCCGACGATTACGTCCACCCGGTCCACTCCTTGCCTTTACAACGGTCCAAAGCTACCTCGGCGCTCACCCGCGCTGCTTGTGTACACGAGCAAAAGTGAGCACCCTGGGGTGGCAACACCTCGCGGCGCCACTCAGAGAGGAAATCGTCACGTGAGCGACCAGCGTTACGACGCGTCGGCCACCGTCGCGGTGCCCACCACCGCCGCGCCCGCAATCGCCCGCTCGCCCCGCGTCGGCTACGTACCCGCCCGCACCAACGTGGTGCGCGACGGCGTCGCTGTCGCCCTGCTCGTCCTCGCGCTGCTCCTGCCGTGGAACCTCGAGTTCGGTCTCGGCGTCCCCGGCAGCAACGGCCTTCTCTTCGGCGTCGTCGCCGTCGTGACGCTGCTCGCTCTCTCCGCCGCGCTCGCGCCACACGTCGGCCCGTTCCGGCTCACCGCCGCGCAGCCCGACGTCCGCCGCACCAGCCGGATCCGGCTGCTGCTCAGCGTGGCTTACGTGATCGTCGCGCTCGGCTTCGTCGTGCACCACCTGGTGAATACGGTTCGAGACGGCGGAACCGGGCTGGTGCCCCCGGGTGCCGGACCCGGCCTGATCGTGGGTATCGGCGGCGCCATGCTCGCCGCGCAACCGCCGATCACCAGTATCACCATCGAGGACAACGGCTTTCGGCGCTGGTATGCCGTCGCCCGACTGCTGGGCGCCGTGTCGATTGCGCTCGCGACTCTCGCGGTCGCCTTCAACCTCTACTGGCGCCTGCGGTATCTGTTCGTCACCAACGGCGACTTCGGCGGTCATGATGTCGCTGTCATCATCACCACGCTGCTTTACGGCGCGGAGGCGATGATCGCGTTGGTCATCGCGTCGCGCTGGCTGATCGAGAAGTCCGCCGCCGCGCGACTGGCCACCGCCGCACTGGGCGCCTCGGCGGCATTGGCCTCCACGCTCGTGTGGATCTTCCCCATCGGCCGCGACATCGACGCCTTCCACGGCATCGCCCAGAACACCTCGACGGCCGCCGTGGGTTATGAGGGGTATCTGTTCTGGGCGGCCGCGGCCGCGATCGTCGCCCCGACGACGCTCTACGCCGTCTTCCTGATCAAACCGCCGACGTTGGGCGCATACCGCTCGGCTGCGCAGAAGTGCATGACACTCATCGCGTTCTGGGCGTTCGCCGCGGCCGTCCTGCGCGTCGTCGACTACCTGATCGCCGCGTCGCTGGATCTGCCTCGCGCCCTATACGACACCGTGGCGATGACAGCGTTCAACCTGATCACCGGCGTGATCGCGCGGTGGCTGCAGCGCCAACTCGGCAAGGGCGCGGCGACCCCGACCGTCATCGCGGCGTTCAGTGGGGTGCTGTTCGTCTTCACGGTCGCGAACCTGGCGATTGGCGTCGCGCTCGCGCCGCGCTATGACGAACCGTCGCCCGATGCGATCTACGGCAACAACCTGGCCCAGCAGATCACCAGCACGTTCGACGTGGTGATCTGCGCGCTGACCCTCGCCGTCCTGGTTGCGATGCTGTTCACCGGCCCGCTCGCCGGCTATCTGGTACGCCGCCGCGACGCCCGGGCCGCGACCACTTCCCAGCCCCCGAAACCACCCTCACCCGAGCCCGCGACCTCGACGGCGCCGACGATCGTGCGGCAGCCGCAACCCTCCGAAATGCCGAGAATTGTTCGGCTCAAAGAGGATTCGACGACGGTGCTCGAGGCTCCACCGACGCTGCGGATCCTGCGCCGCGAGCCGACGTCTGATACGACGGAACGGAATCCCGCTCCGCCCGATAAGACGCCTTAACTCACCTGCGTCGTGGCGCCTATGCGGGTGTGAACTCGACCGGCAACGTCGCGGGTGAGCGGAACGCCACGCCGTTGATCACCGGCGCCGGTGCGGTCGGGTCCAGATGCAGGTCCGGCAGCCGGTCGAGCAGAGCGTTGATCGCGACCGTCGTCTCCATCCGCGCCAACGGCATGCCCAGGCACACATGCGGGCCGGCGCCGAACGTGAGATGCGCGATGTGATTGCGCCTCGGGTCGAACCGGTCCGGATCCGGGTAATGCGCCGGGTCCCGGTTCGCCGCTGCCACGCTGACGCTGACGTTGGTGCCCTTTGGAATCTTGATCCCGCCAAGCTCACAGTCGCGCTTCGCCACCCGAACCACCGTGCTGATCGGCGGCTCCCAGCGCAGTGCCTCCTCGATGGCCCCGCGCAACATGGTGCGGTCGTCGCGCACCGTCTCCATCAGTGACGGCTCGATGAGCATCGCCACCAACAGATTCCCCGACGCCCGGTACGTCGTCTCCACCCCCGCGGGCAGGATCAACAACAGGAACGCGAAGATCTCCTCGTCGGTCAACCGCTCCCCGTCGATCTCCGATTCCGCCAACGTGCTGATCAAGTCGTCTCGCGGATGCCGCCGCCGTTCCGCGAGAATCTCGCCGAAATACTCCTTCAACGTCGCCGACGCCGCCATCCCGATGTCCCAGTTGTAGACCACGCTGAGCAGCTCGATCGACAACTGCTGGAATCGCACGTAATCCTCGCGCGGCAACCCCATCAGCCGCGCGATCACCTGCACCGGGAACGCAAATGTGAACTCCCGCACCAGATCTGCTTTACCGCGCGACGCGAACCGGTCGATCAGCTCATGCACCACCACCTCGACCAGCTCGGTGCGCCAGTGCTCTAACAGCTTCGCCCGGAACAACGGCGACACCAGCGCGCGGCTCGCTCGATGCTCGTCGCCTTCCTGCTCCAGCAGCGTCTTCCCCATCACCGGGCCCATGATGTTCTCGTAAATCGACGACGAGAAGTTCTCGGGATGAGTGAGCACCGCTTGGCATTCGTCGTAACCGAGCACCGTCACCCCCGCCACGTCGAGATTCTGCGCCGGCGTCTCGATGATCGGGTTGCCGATCATCACGTGATGCTTTTCCCGTGCCACGCGCAGTTTCTCGTGCACGTTCTCGACGGCCATCAGTAGACCGTCCTGCAGCTTGTCGGGATCGAACTCCTCAAGCGGCGTCCGGTTCGTCACGACGCCGTCACCGTCTCCGTGTCACGGCCCGACCGCAGCACCGTGCCCGGCATCGCGCCCGTCGCCACGCCGCCGCGGCACACCTCGACACCGCCCACCCAGACCGACGTGATCCCTTTCGCGTCCGCGACCAAACGCGGTGCGCCAGCGGGCAAGTCGTAGCACGTGCGCTCCGGCCCGTGATCGACCGTGGCCGGGTCGAACAGCACCAGATCGGCGTGCCAGCCCTCAGCGATGCGGCCGCGTTCCTTCAGCCCGTACAGCCGCGCCGGCACGTCGGTGATCAGCCGGACCGCCTCCTCGAGCGTCACCACCTGGTGCTCGCGCACGCCGTGGCCGAGCAGCGATGTCGTATAGATTGCGCCGCACATCATGTCGAGATGCGCCCCCGCATCCGACCCGCCGATCACCGCATCCCGGTTGCGCCACACCTGCGCACGTGCCTTCCAGTCTGCTTCCTCGTCGCCGAACGGCTGCGGCGACAGCCCGGTTCGCAGCTCGTCGGCGATCACGATGTCGAGCAGCGTGTCGAACGGCTCTTTCCCGCGAGCTTTCGCAACGTCCCCGACGGTGCGGCCTGCTGCGTCGTCGTTCTCTGGGGCGAACGTCTCCACGACCATCAACCGCTCCCAATTCGCGAGGCCGCGAAGGATTCCCGCCTCCTCCGAATGAGCCCCCTCGTCCAGGCGCCGGCGAATCTCGGGATCGGCGAGCGCTCGCAGCCGCTCGGGCACCGGCAGGTGCATTGTCTCCCGCCAGCCCGGCAGCCCGTCGAGCACGAAGCCCGACAAAAACGAGAGCCGGATCTTCGTGGAGTGCGGCAGCGTGAGGGCGACGATGCGGCCGCCACGATTGGCCGCGACTTCGCTTGCGCGCAATTGCTTTTCGTGTCCTTCGGGATTCCCCGCGGAGACACCGAGCACATTCCAGTTCAGCGGACGGTCAGCCGCCTTTGACATGTCGGTGAGCAGCGCGATGTCGTCGTCGGTGAAGCCGGACAGGCAGCCGGGGATGATCGCCTCCAGCTGAGTGCCCGGATGCTCGCGTACGGCTGCCGCGAGCGCCACCAGCTCCTCGCGCGACGCACTCCGCGACGGGACGGGCTGCCCCGAGCCGTCGTTGTGGGTGTTCGATTGCGACGTCGACAACCCGAGCGCGCCTTGCGACAGTGCCGCGCCGAGCAGCGCGGCCATCTTCTCGATCTGCTCAGGGGACGCGTCCCCGCCCACCGCGTCATCGCCCATCGCCGCTAGCCGGATCGCCGAATGTCCAACCAGAAAGCCGGCATTGACGGCCGTGCGGCCCTCGAGCCGGGCCAGCCAGTCGCCGAACGACGACCACTGCCAGTCGAGCCCGGCGCGCAGAGCTTCAAGCGGCATGCCCTCAACCCGCGCGAGCATCCGCGTCAGGTAATCCTGTTGGTCGGGGCCCGCGGGCGCCAGCGTGAAGCCGCAGTTCCCGCCGAAGACCGTCGTGACGCCGTGCTGGACCGACGGGCTCGCGGTCGGATCCCAGAACAGCTGCGCGTCGTAATGCGTGTGCAGGTCGACGAAGCCCGGCGCGAGCGTCTGCCCTTCCGCGTCAACAGTTTTCGACGCTTGCTCGGCGACATGCCCTTTACTGCCGACCGCGATGATCCGACCGTCCCGCACGCCCACATCCCCATGTCGCGCCGGTGCGCCTGTGCCGTCGACGATCGACGCGTCCTTGATCAGGAGGTCGAGCATGCCAGCCATCCTTTGTCCGGTAGCGGGTGCCGGAACAACTCCGCGGCATTGAGATGGGTGATACGGGCCGCGTCCTCGGCCGACAGCTTCGCGACGTTGCGCGCGACGACATGCTGGGTGTCGGGCCACGTCGAATCGGCGTGCGGGTAGTCGCTCTCGATGAGGATGCGACCGGCGCCGATCGCCTCGAGCGCCCCGAACGCCGATGGGTCGTCGATCGAGCAGAACCAGAAGTTGCGCCGCAGCACCTCGCTCGGCAGCAGATCGCCCTTCCACGACCCGCCCTCGGCGCCCGACGCGGAGTGGGCCAAGACGAAGTCGGCCCGGTCGGCGAGCATCGCCACCCAGCCGAGGCCGCCCTCGTCGAGCGTGATGTTCAGCTTCGGGAAGCGGACCGGGATCCCCGACCACAGCCAATCCGCGCATGCGACAAGGGCATTGACGGGAAACAGCGTCGTGATGGTCTCGAACGGGGTGTCCGGCGCGGGGATCGGCGCCCACTGTGCCGAGCCGGTGTGCAGGCAGATGACGGTCTCGGTCTCCTCGCACGCGGCCAGGAACGGATCCCACACGCCGGTGTGCAGGCTCGGCAGGCCGCACTGAGCGGGCAGCTCGGGGAAGCTCACGGCCTTGAAGCCGCGCTCGGCGTTGCGGCGCAGCTCCTCAGTCGCCAGCTGCGGGTCGGCCAGCCAGGGCAGCTGCAGCGGGATGATGCGGTCCGGGTAAGCGCCGGCCCACGCCTCGAGGTGCCAGTCGTTCCACGCTCGCAGCACCGCGAGGCCCAGCTCGGGGTCGTCGCTCTTCCAGAACACCGTCCCCGAGAAACCGGCGATCAGCGACGGGAAGTTCAGCGACGCCCAGATGCCGGCGAGGTCCATATCAGCGATCCGCGCATCGATATCCCAACAGCCACGGCGCATTTCGTCGAACCGGGCCGGTTCCATACTCCATTCGTCTTTGGGCCGCCCGATGACCGCGTTGAGCCCGATGTTCGGGTACGTGCGGCCCTCGTAGTGCCACACCTGACTGCCATCGTCGGATTCGACGATCTTGGGCGCGCGGTCGGCCAGCGCCTCGGGGAGGCGGCCGTCGAACATGTCGGGTGGCTCGATGACGTGGTCGTCGACCGAGATCAGGATGTGCTGTCGCTCCCGCGGAGTCGGGTCTGGCAGCAGCGCCATACCTGACGACTATCGTCGCTTCTCGGCGACTGTCAATGCTATTTGTGCAAAAACAGCAAGATTCGCCTGTCGCCCGGGCGCTGCGCCTGTCGCCCGGGCCGCTGTGCCGACAACTCAGCTACTGCGGCGCGGGCTGGCGGACGTAACCCCGGGCCTGGGTGAACGCCCGGATCCCGTCGGCACCGAGCTCGCGCCCGAGGCCCGACTGCCCGACCCCGCCGAACGGCACCCGCGGGTCCTGCGCCGCCATGCCGTGGCAGTTGACGCTGACTGTCCCCGCGACGAGCTGTCCCGCCACCTTGTCCGCCAGCGCCTCGTCACCAGTCCACACCGATGCCGTAAGGCCGAACTCGGTGGCGTTCGCCGCAGTGACCGCATCGTCGATCACGTCGTAGCCGAAGATCGGCAGCACCGGGCCGAACTGCTCCTCGCTGGCCAACGCCGAGTCCGGTGCCACATCAGTGACCACGGTCGGCAGCACGAAGTACCCGCCCGCGTCAGCGTCGGCGTCGCGAATGCGTCCTGCCGTGCGGACCGTCGCCCCCTGCGCCGCAGCATCTTTCACCAACGCCTCGACTCTGTCGCGTCCGGCGGCGGTGTGCAGTGGGCCCAGCGTCACCTCATCGGCCAGACCGTCGCCGACAACCTCTCGCTCGCACCGCCCCAGCACCGCCTGCGCCAACTCATCGACCCGATCGCGTGGCGCATACAGCCGCTTGATCGCCATGCACACCTGCCCGCCGGTGGTGTACGTCGCCGTCACCAGCTGCTCGACCAGCCCGTCGCTGATCGCGATGTCCGGCGCAATGATCGCCGCATCGTTGCCGCCGAGCTCCAACAACACCGGCGTCAATCGGGCCGCGGCGGCGGCCATCACAGCCCGGCCCGTCGCAGGACCACCCGTCAAGGAGATGACATCGATACCCGGATGCGTCACCAGCGCCTGCGCCAGCTCGGTCCCCGGCGCCGACAAGACGTTCACCACACCCGGCGGCAGCGCTGCCGCGAACGCGGCACCGAACTGCAGCGCCGCAAGCGGAACGGTCGGCGGCAACTTGACCACTGCCGTGTTCCCCGCGCTCAGCGCCGACGTCAGCTTCGTCATCATCACCGCGAGCGGCCAGTTGAACGGAATGACCAGGGCCGCAACACCATACGGCTCATGGTGCAGCCGCGGATAGGGCGCCTGCGGGTCGATCTGTTCGGGCGCCAGCGCCGCCTCCGCCATCGAGCCGAGCACCGCTGCCAGCATCGGTGCCGTGTCGATCTCGAAGGCCGCCTCGGACAGCACCTTGCCGTGCTCGCTGGTGTACAGCCGCGCGCCGTCGTGCTCCTTCAACTGCTCGCCGGCCGTCGCCGCGGCCGCCGCGACCTTGGCAACCCGCTCGGCGACATCCAAAGCCCGCCAGGCCGCCGCCGCGTTTCGCGCCGCGGTCACCGCCGCGTCGAGCTGGGCACGATCGGCAGCAGGCGCCTCGCCGACGATCTCGGCAGGCCTAGCCGGGTTGTGCACGGGATATCTGCCCGCGGCGCCGGGCTGCGGCTCGCCGCCGACCGTGAGTGTCGCCAGGGTTGATGCCGTCATCGCAGGTCTCCCTTGACCGGGTTCCCCTAGTGCGGCCATCGTAAGTCGCTATGAAGGCGGTCGTGCTGCGAACGGTCGGCCAGCCCTCCGCAGTTGAAGAGCTGACCCTGCGGCCGGTCGCCCCACACGAGGTCATGGTGCAGATCGCGGCCAGCGGCGTGTGCCATACCGATCTGTCGGTGCGCGACGGCGGAATGCCTGCCCTGCTGCCGTGCACGCTCGGTCATGAGGGTGCGGGGATCGTCACCGAGGTCGGCGGCGACGTGACGACCGTTCGCCCCGGCGATCATGTCGTGCTCACCTGGAACGTGCCGTGCCGAACCTGTCGTGATTGTCTGCGCGGCGATTCGCACTTGTGCCCGAGCGGGCTTCAGCACGCGTTCGGCGAGCCGTACGCCTCCAGCGCCGACGGAGGCGTGTGGCCGTCGGTGGGTGCGGGGACATTGGCCGAGCAGACGCTCGTGCCCGCCGCGGCGGTCGTGCCCGTCGATTCCACGCTTCCGCTCGATCTCGCCGCGCTGTTGGGATGTGCTGTGACGACCGGGGTCGGCGCGGTGATGCGCACAGCGGCCGTACGCCCAGGCGAACATGTGCTCGTAATCGGTTGCGGCGGCGTGGGTCTGGCGGCGATACAGGGCGCGCGGCTGGCCGGGGCGGCGCGCATCATCGCCGCCGACACGATGGCTGCGCAGCTGCCGAGCGCAACCGCCAACGGCGCCACCGACACCATCGACGCGAGCGACACAGACCTCGTAGCAGCGGTGCGCGAGCTGACCGGCGGCCAGGGTGTGGATCACGGAATTGAGGTGGTCGGCAAGCCCGCCACCATCCGTGCGGCGTACGACGCCACCCGCCGCGGCGGCACGGTCACAATCGTGGGCGCCGCGGGGATCGACGAGACGGTGACCTTCCCCGCGCTGTCACTGATGGCCGACGGCAAGACGACTCGGGGCAGTGTCTACGGCGCCAGCGACCCTGCGCGCGACATCCCTGTGCTCGCCGAACTGGCCCTGCACGGCCGACTCGACCTGGAGGCGTTGGTGACACGGCGCATCGGCATCGACGACGTCGAGGCGGCCTTCACCGACATGGCCGCGGGCCACGGGGCGCGCAGTGTCGTCTGCTTTGGCCCCGCTGTCGCGTAGCGGGCGTAAGGTCCCCCTTGGATAGGAGAGCTAATGACCGTCGGTACTGCCAGTCCGAGCGTGTTTGACGCCGGTCTGCCCACCCTCGATTACGACCTCGAAACCACGCCAGCCGAGCTGTATCCAAGCGTTCTCGCGGCCCAACATCAAGCACCCATCGCGCTGGGACCCTTTGGGCCCGAGGTCATTTCGTACGAACTGGTGCGCACCGTCCTTCGTGACAGCCGCTTCCAGATCCCACCCGGCCTCAACGTCGCCGCCGCGGGCATCACCTCCGGACCGCTCTACGACAAGATCGTCAACTCGATACTCGGCATGGAAGGCCCTACGCACCAGCGCGTCCGTGGCGTCGTGTCCAAGGCGTTCACGCCCCGTGCCGTCGAGCGCCTGCACGCCACGATCGTCGACGTCATCGACGAACTCGTCGAACCGCTGCGCCGCCAAGGCCACTGCGATGTTGTCACCGACATCGCCCGCCCCTATCCCGTCCCCATCATCTGCGCTGCTCGGCGCCCCCCGCGAAGACTGGGAACAATTCGGCCTGTGGGCCGACGACATCTTCAAGGCCTTCAGCTTCGCCTTCACCGCCGACCTCGAGCCTGTCGTCATGCGCGCCTGGGGCGAACTCGACGACTATGTCGACGACATGGTCGCCCGACGCCGCCACACCCTCACCGACGACCTGCTCTCCGATCTCATCCGCGCAGAGGACGACGGCCACCGGCTCACCGGCGAAGAGCTGCGCATGATGGCGTCCGGCCTGCTGCTCGCCGGCACAGACACCACCCGCAACCAGGTCGCCGCCTCCATCGACGTCCTCATCGACCACCCCGACCAGTGGAACCTGTTGCGCGACAACCCCGATCTCGCCCTGCCCGCCGTCGACGAGACCATGCGCCACTCCCCGATCGCAGGCGCCACCATGCGTGTAACGGCCGAGGACGTCGAGGTCGCCGGCGTCGTCATCCCCGTCGGCACCGTGGTCCTCACGAATACCGCTGCCGCGAACCGTGATCCCGCGATCTACGACGACGCCAACCGCTTCGACATCACCCGCCAGGGACTGCCGCCGATCCTGACGTTCGGCGCCGGTGTGCACTATTGCCTCGGCGCCAACCTCGCCCGCCTCGAGATCGCCGAAGCGCTCAAGGCCGTCACCCGATGCTTCTCCAACCCCCGCCGCACCGGGCCCGCGCCGTGGAAGCCACTCGTCGCCCTCAGCGGTCCGACGAGCCTGCCCATCGCCTACGACGCGTAGCGATTCAGCGGGACGTTTGGCGCGTCACCTCGGCGCCGGAACCGCGCCGTGTCCGCTCCCACGGCCAGGTCATCAGGGCCCACACGACCAGGACGATCGCGATCTCGGCGAGCAGATACACCGGCCACGGACCCAAGACGTCCAGCAGTGAAGCGGTCGGCGGTTTCCTGTTGAGATAGCCGTAGTCGGTTCCCGCGATCACGTTGAAGGTGAACGTGAGCGCCGCCCACCCCAGGGTCGCGATGACCGCGAACCGGTAGTCGCGCCACGACGGCCGCATCCGGCGCCCCCACGTCAGATAGATGGCCGACCACACCACGAGCACGTGCAGCGTGAAGAACGTGAGGAAAAGATGGTGCGGAAAATCGGGCGCGCCCTCGTCCGGTGTGCCGACGTCCGGTGTGATCAACGCCTGCGAGCTGAGGACCAGACCCCAGTAATACGTGAGCACGAAGGCCCAATGTCGTTGCGACCACAAGGCATACGCCGCCATGAGTTCCGCGATATCGCACAGCTGGATCGGCACGGACGTCTGAAGGTTCGGCCGGATCACTTTGTAGACCAGCGCCACGATGAACGCCGCGACGATCAGAGCCGCCAGAATGCGGCCGAGGAGCCGGGCCTGCGATTCGCTCTGCCGACGCCCGATCCAGACCAGGAGCGCGGCCCCGACCGCGAAGACAACGAGCACGACCCAATGTGATGTGCCGTATGCGGAGAACTCCCGTTGCGCGGAGAACAGCTCCATCGGCCCAACTTGCCTCAGATCTACCGAGAAATCGACTACCGCCGATCCGTGGCGGCGGCGTTTCGCCGTGACACCCACACCAAGTTTTAAGACCGCCGTTATTGACAGCCGTGATAATTGCGCGGACGCTTGTTAGCTGGCAACGACATTTCGCACATCGCCGCCCGGCGGTTTGGCGGCCCTGCGCAATTGATCAAGGGAGCGACTCATGGCCGACGTGGACTATTGCGTGGTGGGTGCGGGATTCGCCGGGTTGACCGCCGCTCTGCGCCTCAAACAGGCGGGCCATTCGGTGGCGTTGCTGGAAGCGCGTGACCGCGTCGGCGGCCGCACCTTCACCGTGACGCGAGACGACGGGCTGTGGATCGATCGCGGCGGCGCCTGGATCGGCCCCGGCCAAGACGCCATCTACGCCTTGATGAACGAGTTCGGCGTGCCGAGCTACAAGCAGTACACCGACGGCGACGCGATGATGTTCGTCGACGGCAAGAAGTACCGCTATACCGGCACGATTCCGCTGTCGATGAGCCCGTGGGCGGTCGCCAACATCGGCACGGTCTTCCTCGAGCTGACCCAGATGTGCAAATCGATCCCGATCGAAGCCCCATGGACAGCGCCCAAGGCGCAGAAGTGGGACAAGCTCAGCTGGGCCGCGTGGCTGGACAAGAACACACTGTCCACGGCCGCCCACGAACTTCTGGAATCCTCCGTCTCCGGCCTGTACACGTCGGCCGCCTCGGAAATCTCGCTGCTTTTCGTGCTCTACCAAATGGCCGCGGCCGGCGGGCCCAGCTTCGTGCTCGGGGTCAAGGACGCGGCCGAGGATGCCCGGCCCGTCGGCGGCATGGGCGCCATCCATCGTGCGGTCGCGGCCGAGCTCGGCGACGCGATCCATCTGTCGCAGCCCGTGCGCAGCATCGCCCAGGACGCCGACGGGGTCACCGTCCGCTCCGACGACATGGTGATACGCGCCCGCCGCGTCATCGTTGCCGTGCCGATCGCCATCGCCAGCCAGATCAACTACGAACCGATGCTGCCCATGGATCGATCGTTCCTGCACCAGCGGATGCCGCTGGGCGCGGTCTTCAAGATTGCCCTGGTGTACGACGAGCCGTTCTGGCGAGCCGACGGCCTGTCGGGCCAATCGTTCGCACCGGGGTCGCCGGCGAACCTCACCATCGACTCCTGCACGGACACAGGAACTCCGGGGGTTCTCACCGTCATCACCGAAGGCCCCGTCGCGCGCCAGATCGCCAAGCTCACCGACGAGCAGCGCAAGAAGGCGGTGCTCGACGCGGTCGCCGAGAGGTTCGGCGACAAAGCACGGACACCGGTCGAATACGTCGAACAGAACTGGGCCGCAGAACGCTACTCCGGCGGCGGGATGATCTCCCACACCCCACCGGGCGTGCTCACCGAGTTCGGCCCCTCTCTGCGCGAACCGTGTGGCCGCATCCACTGGGCCGGAACCGAAAGCTCGGCCATCATGTACGGATTCATCGACGGGGCTGTCCGCTCCGGTGAGCGAGCCGCGGCCGAGGTGATGGAACGCGAAGCGATGACGGTGGCCTGACCCGCCCTCGCAGAAGACACGTCGCTGGCCAGGCGCCCGCGACTGCTCAACCCGGAATCACCGGTAACGTGATCGCGGACGGATGTTGGCCGTCGTGCAAGATGGTCTGGGTCGCGGTTTGGACCGCCGAATTCTCCCCGAAAGGTGCCCCGGTGTTGGGGTTCGGTGCGAACTGGGGATAGTCGCTGCTGGATATTTCTACACGGATGCGGTCGCCCGCCCGGAATTCATAACTCGTTGGCCAGATTTGGATTTGATAGTCGTATGGGCGGCCGGAAACGATGGGTGTCGGGTTGGACAGCGAGTCGCGGAATGCGGTGCGCAGGATGCCGTTGTTCAGGTTGATGACCTGACCGTCGGGCTTGGCCACCGTCAATTTGGCGGTGAAATCCGTGTCGGTGGCGGAGGATTCGGCCCACAGCCGCACGGAGATCGGGCCTGTGATCTGGGTGTCGCGCTCCAGCGGCGCACTGTCGTAAACCAATACGTCGGAGCGCTGCTCGACGGGAATCTGGTCGAATGGGCCCTGGGGGCCTGAACTCGCACCACAGCAGGAGTGCCCACCCAGACTCGGCGCCGGGAACGCGGGATCGTAGGTGTACGTGTCGGGCGGCTCGGTGACGGGCGCGCTGCGTACGAGCTGGCCCTTGCGGTCGGCGATCCCACCGGGGCCCGACAAATACATGGTCGTCCAGTTTGTCTGCGGCAGTGGCCAATTCGATGTCGACTTCCACGTGTTGGCACCCATGACGAAGTAGTCGACGCGGGGCCCCGTATCGACGTGGTTGTCCCGTCCTTTGAGGAAGTGGTCGAACCAGGCCAGCATCAGGTCGTTGATGGGACTGTCGCCGACCGCACCGATGTCGTGCAGCAGCGGTGCCGGCTCGGAGTCGGGGCGTCCCCAGTTGACGTGATCCCAGGGCCCGATCACCAGGCGTTGGTTGACGCGCGCCGCGTCGGTGCCTCCGTTGGCCACCATGCCGGCGAAGTTCTCGACACCGCCGGCGAGGAAGGCGTCATACCAACCCTCGACGTCGAGCACGGGCACCTTCACCGAGGCGTAGCGATCCCTGATGCTGACCTTCTTCCAGAAGTCATCACGGGTGGAATGCCGAATCCAGTCGAAGTACCACGGCGCGACCGCGGGGTTCTGCGGCTGCAGCGGCGGCAGATCCTTGAACGGGCGGAAGTCCATCCACCGAGTCCGATCCGCGGCCGCGGCGGTGAGTTCGGCGACCGTGGCCTGATCGCCGCGGTTACGGGCAGCAGTCAACGCGAGCGAGCCGATCGCCCATGGCTGTACGAACGCCAGCCGGAACTCGCCGCCCTCGTACGTCCAACCGTCGTAGTAATCCGAAGCCGTGTTCGCGGGCACGATCGTCACGAGGTGCGGCGGTGCCGTCACCGCGGCGAGCCACTGCGTGGCTCCGACATAGGAAGACCCGTACATCCCCACCTTGCCGTTGGATCCGGGCAGGGCAGCGGCCCACTCGACGGAGTCATAGCCGTCGTCCATGTCGTGGGTGAACTCGCTGAAAGTGCCGCCCGATGCGCCCTGGCCGCGGACGTCCTGGATGACCACCAAGTAGCAGTGCGACGCGAACCAGTCCGGCGGCTGGTACCGCGACCCGGCCTGAGCTTCGGACTTTCCGTACTGCGTGCGCATTAGGATCACCGGCACCGGGTCTGCCGTACGCGGGCGGTAGATGTCGGCCCGCAACACGGTGCCGTCGCGCATAGTGGCAGGCACGTCGGCCTGTTCGGTGACCGCGCAAGGTCCGCGTCCGGCCCCGGCGGGGAACGGTCGCGACGCGCTGTCGTTTCCACACCCGCTCACAGCGAGCGCGACGACCGCCATGAATACGACTATGCGGACACCGGCAGAGCGCACCAGTTGACCGTAGCGACCGCCGTTACTGCTGCGGCGTCGGCGTCAGCACACTGAACATCGCCCCCTGCGGGTCCGCCAAGACGGCCGAGCGCCCCACCGACGGGATGTCGAACGGCTCCACGGCGACCTGACCGCCCTCAGCGCCCGCCTTCGCAGCTGTGGCGTCGGCGTCCTGCACCGCGAAGTACACATGCCAATGGTTCGGCACGCCGGGCATCGGCGGTTCCATGCAGCCACCGACATCCGTCCCGTCCACCTTCAGCAGGTGGTACATCTGACCCGGACCCATCTCGACGGTCGCGCTGGTCACGCCGAGCACGGCCTCATAGAACGCCAGCGCCGAATCCGGTTTGTCCGTGATCAATTCATTCCACGTCAGCGTCCCCGGCTCGTTGACCAGCGTCGCGCCGATGTGCTGATTGGCCTGCCACAGCCCCACGACCGCACCGGTCGCGTCGGCCACGAACGCCATCCTGCCGGAATCCCCGACGTCCATCGCCGGCATCAGCACCTGCCCGCCCGCGGGGCCGACCTTCTCGAGCGTCGCGTCGACGTCGTCCACCGCGATGTACGTGTTCCACATCGGGGGCATGCCTTCCGGTGCGCCCGGCGGCATCGGCGCGATCGCCGCAACGGTTTCCCCGTTCACCAACGCCATCGAATACACGCCCCCCTGCGGCATCGGCCGGTCGTCATAGCTCCAGCCCAGCAGCGATGAGTAGAACTTCTTGCCCGCGTCCTGATCGGTAGTCTGCAGGTCGACCCAGCCCGGTGTGCCCTGCGCGTACTCGGTTTTCTTTGGCATAACAAACCTTTCGTTAGTTGGCAGATGTTTGAACAACGGCCGGTTGCCGGCCGGTGAACGCAATGAGCCGATCCAGGGCACTGGCATCAGGTGCTACATCGATCGGTGCCGCGAAGCCCGCGAAACCGCGAGCCTCCGGAGTGATGACGTTGCCTGCCAGGCCCAGCGCATAGTCGACCAGCGGCTCCGACACCGCTATATCTCGGCCGGTGGCGGTGGCGAAATCCCAAGCGTGAACCAAGAATTCGAGTGTCAAGACGCTGACTGGAAGGACTGCGGGTACCTCGCGCGAACCCAGCTTGACCGTACCCTCGAGGCCCCGTCGGCGCAAGGCCTCCAGGACCGCCTGAGCCGCATCCGCGACCTGACATTCCAGCGGCGCGTCCTGATCGCGTGCCGGCATCTGCGCACTCGCGCATCCGCCGATTGTCGCTAGCGAGCCCATGAGATGGTCGGTCAACTGCGCAACGTCGTACTCCGTGCATGGAGTCGGTTTGCACAGGTCGGCGGCGTCCAGGCCGCGCATCACGTGCTGCAGAGTCGCCAGAGTCGCTTCAGCGCTGGACAATTCGTCGATCGGGTCGGGTGCCGCCGCCCATTCGTCGGGTCCCGCATCCCCGTCCCGGCCTGCGGCCACCAGCCGGTCAAGGAAGTGATTCCACCCCACAGCATGGCGCGCGGCCTGCTCGTCGGTCAGCCCGTCGTGCACGAGACGAACCTCTGTCCCACCGTCGACCGGCGTCAGCGTGACCGTCACCGTCGAGCCGCCCGGCGCGGGATCGCCCTCACCCTCCCATCCCCACGTGAACGTCACGTGCTTGCCCGGGTCCACCTCGATGACCGTGCCGGCCGCGATGTGACCCGGCGTCACGGTCCATCGGTAGTCACCCCCGGCACGCATGTCCACGCGCGCAGCGACAGTCATCCAGCGCCGCAGCCTGTCCGGCTGCGTGATGAGGTTGAAGGTGGCGTCGGGATCCAGTGGCACGATCACTGATTTGTCAAACGGCATGGCGAATCTCCTTACGGCGGTGGGGGTTTCGTGGCGTCCGCGACGAGGCGGTCCAGCTCGTCGCTCCAGAACGATTCGAAGAGCGCACGAAGTTGTCGCAACCCGCGCTCTTCGAGCCGGTAATACCGCTCCCGCCCCTGCTTGCGGGCGGTGACCAGACCGACCTCGGCAAGGACTCCCAGATGCTGCGATATCGCCGAGCGGGTGACTGAAAACTGCGACGCGAGTTCGGTGACGGTGCGCTCGCCCGACGCAAGAAGCTGCAACAGCCGGCGGCGCGTGGGCTCCGCCGCGACCTCCAGCATGTCGGGCACACGTCAATACGTTAGCCGTCACTAACGTATTGGTCAATGGTGGCGGGGACGCGCACCGGTGGCGGGCAGCTATACGGTAGCCGCGCGGCTACGCAAACAGGTTGTGTACGTGGGCTTTTCGCGTGATGGGCAGCCTCGCGGCTCAGCTACGCGCCGGCGCCGCGCACTCGAGCAACTCCTCGAGCGCAGCGTCGAAGTCGTCGACCAGTCGCCACGGGTCCGGCAGCAGCTCCGGGCAGGAGATAACGCCCACGTTCAGCTTTCCGTTCAGCGACATCGCCGTGATGTTCAGCCCGCAGCCGTGAAACAGCGGGCCGAGCGGATACATGGCCTCGACCTCGCAGCCCAAGAAGTACAGCTGCGCCTGCGGGCCCGGCACATTCGAAATGATCAGGTTGTGGACCGGGTTTCCGATCAGCGGTGAGTCGGCGACGAGCCGGAAAACGGCGCCGAAGACCGCCCGGGCGGCGATTTGCGCCCAGTCCTGCAACAGCGTGGGACTGATGACCGAGCTGTGGTTCTTTGCAGCGGCGTCTGCGCGGGCGATCGCCTGTAGTCGCTCGGCGGGATCAACGATGTTCGTTTCGAGTTTGCAGAACATCCCCGACAACTGATTGTGGCCAGGACGGTCAGACTTTTCGTGCACGGAAACCGGCACCATCGCCACCAGTGAACTGGCGGGTAGCTCGTCATGATCTCCCAAGAACCAGCGCAACACCGCCGCACACAAGGCCATCACCACGTCGTTGACGGTGATATCGAAGCGATTCTTGACCTTCTTGATGTCGTCGAGGTCGAGTTGGGCCAGCGCGATGTTGCGCTCGGCAGAGATCGACACATTGAAGCGGGTTGGCGGACCCGCGAACGGCGCGGCCATGGTCAGGCCGCCGTGCGCGCGGCGAAGCGTCTTCACAATCGTTGCGACGGTCGTCGGCAGCAAGTTGGCCAGCTGCCACGGGCGCGAGGCCACTCTGACCAGGCCACCCGCCGCGATTCGAAGCGGACCGGCCATCCCCGGGCCCTCCACCGGCGCCGGCGCAGGCACTTCGGGTTTGACCGTGCACAGCTGAGAGAAGAGGTTGGCGCCGCTCACCCCATCCACTGCAGCGTGGTGAACCTTGGTCATCATCGCCAACAGGCCGCCCGCTCGGGCGTCGGTGTCGGCAATGCCCTCGATCACCCACATCTCCCACAGCGGCTTGCTGCGATCCAGCGGCAGGGAAGCGATGTGTCCGCATACCTCGGCCAATTCCCGGCGTCCTCCCGGCGAAGGCAGGCAGATGCGGTTGAGATGACGGTCGAGGTCGAACGCGTCGTCCTCGACCCACACCGGATAGTCCAGATTGAGCTGGCTGTCGGCCAGCTTTGCCCGGAACTCGGGGATGGCGGTGATCCTCACGGCCAGCTCGTCGCGCAGCCGATCAAACGTGTAGCCACCGGGCACCGTTGAGGTGTCCAGCTCGAGGATCGAGCACACATGCAGATGCTGGTTCAGGCTCTCGATGTAGAGGAAACTGGCGTCGAGTCCGCTGAGCCGTTCCATACGTCGAGGCTAGGCGCGTTCATCTGGCATATACACCCCCCAATTCGGGCAAACGACAACACGTTCCGTGAAGTTGCTGTGTGCATCCGCGCAGTTGTCGCTCCGAGGCGGGCAACTCCTACAGAGCCCTGGCGCGGTTGCGCCCGAAGGCGACGAACGGCGGAATTTGCCGCGGCCCGGCGATTGCCCGTTATCGTGATCCGGTGGACGGGACGCCGTTCGGCCGTTACCAGCTGATCGAGTTGCTGGGCCGCGGCGGCATGGGCGAGGTGTGGAAGGCCTACGACACCACCATCGATCGGGTGGTGGCGCTGAAGATGCTGCTTCCGCACTTCGCCAAGGACCCCGACTTCGACAGGCGGTTCCGTCGCGAAGCCCGCACCGCAGCACGCCTCGACGATCCCCACGTCGTGCCGATCCATGACGTCGGGGAGATCGACGGTCGCCTCTATCTCACCATGCGGCTCATCAACGGCGTCGACTTGGACACTCTGCTCAAGACCGGCCCACTGAATCCAGAACGCGCCGTACACATCATCGAGCAGATCGCTGCCGCGCTGCACGCCGCCCACCAAGCCGGCCTGGTGCACCGCGACGTCAAACCGTCCAATATTCTGTTGGCTGACAACGACTTTGCCTATCTCATCGACTTCGGCATCGCCCGCGCAGCCGACGACACGGCGTTGACGTCCGAAGGGTCGACCATCGGCACCTGGGCTTACATGGCGCCCGAGCGCTTCCGCACCGGCGAAATCGAACCCAGCTCCGATATCTACGCCTTGGCCTGCGTGCTCTACCAATGCCTCACCGGAGAGCCGCCGTTCCCCGGCTCTACGCTCGAGCAGGTCGCGGTGGGTCACATGGTGGCCCCGCCGCCGCACCCCTCCGAGGAACGCGCGACCATTCCGACCGCAATGGACCGGGTGATCGAGACAGGGCTGGCCAAACAAACCACCGACCGGTACCCCACTGCTGTCGAAATGGCCGCCGCGGCAAGGCAAGCGATCACCGAACCGACCAGTCGACCTCAGGCCGCCGCACCAACAGAACCCGCCCAGGTGGTTCACAGCAATCCGAATTGGGGCGCCCCGCCAGGGCCGGTGCTGAACTACCCGCCGACGACGCCCCCGGCCGGCGTGCCACCCACATCACCGCCATGGATGGCCGGGCCACCATGGTCACCGCCGCCAAAACGGTCGTCACGCAAGCCGCTCATCCTTACGGGCGCACTGGTCGCGGTCGCCCTGCTGATCGCCGGGGGTGTCTTCGCGGTCGTGCAACTCACCCGACACGACAAGCCGAACGCCACCGCAACGGCACCGACCAATGCGGCGCCCGCCGGCGACAACTTCAGCGGGACGTATCGTGCCGACCTTGGGCCTGGCACCGATCTCGAAAACAAGCCAGTCGCGAATGCGCCTGCGACGACGGCCAGTTGGGTCGTCCGGTCGGCGTGCGGCGCGGGCGGGTGCGTGGCGACGGCCGCCAACGTCAGTGAAGGCGGCATTGCCCTCGTGTCGAATCTGACGTTCGATCAGCTGGGCGGCACCTGGGTGGCGGTTGGCCTCGCGTCGGCACTATGTGGCGGCGACAAACCAGACGAGATATGGGTGATCTACACGCTGCAACCGCACCCCGACGGCACCCTCAGCGGCGAATCCATCCGGGCCTCCACCAACAGCGCCTGCTCCGCCAAACGAACCGTGAAGTTCACCCGCACCGGCGACGCCGACCCCAACAAGGTTGCGGATCCGGCCGTCCTGCCGCCGCGGTCGACCACTCCCGCCGACGCGCTCCGCGGCCATTATCGCGAGACGTCGACCTTCACAAACGCCACCGTCGTTGCGCCAAGGCTTCTTACGGCCAACACGTACTGTCTTCGGAACGGCGATCGGTGCATGAGCTTGTTTCACGGACCCGATGGGGCCGTCACATTGATGTTCGCCAAAGACAAGTGGACCCGCAACGAGCAGGGCACCACGATGTGCGGTGGCGGCGGCACGGCGCAGATCACGGTCAACGCGGAGTATCCGTTGCCCGCGGAGATGGAGGATCCGATCGCGCTCCTCACCGGACACGGCAATGAAGTCGTTGCGGCCGGAGGCGCCTGCACCGGCGGCGGTGACTTCACCGACAGGTTCGAACGCACGGGTGACTAGCTAGATGTGAACTCGACGGCCTCGCTGCCGGTACACGCGTGGCGGATCGTCACGCTGGCGGTCGGTTGTGCCGTTCTCGTGCAATGCAGCTCGGCACCGGCCCCTCCGGCGGCGACGTCACCACCGTCCGTCGTCACGCCCTCGTCGACCTCGCAGCCACCTGCCGTTCGGCCGGTCACTACAGCGGATCTCGGCGCGAGCTGGCGGCCCGGCTGTCCAATCGACCCGCGCGAGCTGCGCCGCGTCGAGGTCGACTACTTCGGATTCGACGGACAGATTCACCGCGGCGCCCTGATCGTGAACGAAGACCTGGCATCCGAAGTCGTCGCGATCTTCGAACAGCTTCTTCAACAGCGCTATCCGATCGAGAAGATCCGCACAGTGGACACGTATCCGGTCGCCGACGACGAGTTGTCCATGGAGGACAACAACACCTCGGCGTTCAACTGCCGAGACATCCCCGGCACCGGCCGCTGGTCTCTGCACGCTTACGGCCGGGCCGTCGACCTCAACCCGCGACTCAATCCCTACATCGACGGGACGGGCGCTTTCCAGCCCAAGAACGCCGCGCCATACCTGGACCGCACCCGCAGAGATCCCGGACTCTTGCACGCGGAGGACCCCGCCGTGCGGGTCTTCACCGATCGCGGTTGGCACTGGGGCGGCTCATGGCGAACGCCCATCGACTATCAGCACTTTGAGCACTGACCGGTCACATAGTTGGTTCGCGAAAGCGACGGTGCAGCACTTGTTTTGAGACTCCGAGGACCCGGCCGATCTCGCCCCACGAGAGGCCGACTGCCCGGGCGCTGCGCACGGCGTCCGCGTAACGGGCGCGGGCGTGTTCGAGGTCGTCGCGAGCCGCGGCCAGCTCCTGCAGGCTCGCGCCGCCATAGAAGTCCTGCACAACGGGATCCGGCTCGTCCGTCGTCACCGGCGGCTGGCGGCGCCAGCCTTCGATTTCGTCCTCCACGCGTCGACGGATGGCTGCGATCTCCGGGTCACGTGCCCACCAAGGCTCGCTCTTCTCCATGGCAGGACCACCCTCTCCAGACCGTCATCATGTGTTGACGGTCTGAAAAAGCATGCCGGCCCTCACCGACACCTCAGGCCTACCGGGGCGCACTGCTGTATAGACGCAGCGCGCGGGCCGCCGCCGTCGCGACTTCGCCTTGCAGATCCGAGATCGGTGTACTGCCTCGCACCTGAATGGCATTGGTGAACAGGATGACGTAGGTGTCGGATCCTGGGTCCATCCACAGCATGGTTCCGGTGAAACCCGTATGCCCGAAGCTGCCGATCGGAAAGACCGCGCCTCGCGGCTTGGAATGGCCGGTGTCAATATCCCAGCCGAAGCCGCGCAGATTTTGTCCTTTGATCGCCGGATACTTTGGCGTGACGGCTTCGCGGGCGGCATTGTTCGCTGCTTGCAGTTGCTCGGGTGTATGCCCGGGCTGCTCGGGAGTGGTCATCAACTCCAAAGTCGCTTGCTTCAACGGGAATTCGCTCGGGCGGCCCGCGAGCCGATCAAGCAGGGCCTGCGCATAGATGCTGACGTCCGACGCCGTCGAAAACACTCCGGCGTGCCCGGCCACTCCGCCCATGCGGCGCGCCGTCGGGTCGTGCACGGTGCCGCGAAGCAGGTGATCGAGGTCGGGATTCTTGCCCGGCTCGGCCCTGCCTTCCTCGTCAAGTGCTGTAGGTGCGATGCGCGACAACAGGTTTGCGTCCCACGTACCTGCCGAACACGCGGCGAGTTCCCCGCCGTTGGGAACCCACGCCACGGCAGCTCCTCTGATCTCGCCGGGACCACATGCCTTGGCCGGCGGAAGATAGCGGGTGTCTTGCATGCCGAGCGGCGCAAAGATGTTCTGCTCGACGTAAAAATCTTCTGGCTCGCCGCTGACCTTCTCTATCAGCGCCCCGAGCAGAATGAAGTTGATGTCCGAGTAGCTGAACCACTGACCGGGACCCGACTGCAGCGGCGTGGTGAGCGCGCGATGAATGCCTTCGCCCTTATTACCTTCTTCGAGCCCCCACGGATCTTTGAGTTCGACGTCGCCCGGTTCGCCTGAGGTGTGCGTGAGCAGCATGCGGACCGTCACTTGTGCACGCTGCGGATCGTTCGAGGCGTTGAAGTCCGGCAAGTATTTCTGCACGGGATCGTCGAACTGAAGCTCGCCTTGCTCGTATAGCTGCATCACGGCAGTCGTCGTCGCAAGGATCTTGGTCAACGACGCCACGTCGAAGATCGTGTCCTCGGTCATCTGCTCTGCAGGGGCAGGCGATCCGTCGAGCCCCTGTTCACCTGGCAGCTTGCGCAAGCCGTAAGCCCGGTGGAAGACGACGTTGCCGCCATGCCCGACCACCACCACAGCACCGGGCATCCGATGCGCGGCAATCGCGTCGTTCATCAGCTTGGAGATGAGCGCGAAATCCGGTGTGGGCGCCGCGTCAGGCGGCCGCATAGGCGTGACATTCACAGCTGGCGGCTTAGCGCTGGGATGTGCTTCCGGCCCGTGCGTCGCCTGTGCGCTGTCGCTTACTCCTGTGTGCGCCCCATAGCCCTGCACGGAAACCGCCGCGAGTGCGAACAAGACAGCGCCGACAGCAGCGGCCCTTCCGAGCCCGGCCATCCGCAGCGGTCCCAACTTCGACGTCTGCCTGCCGCCGTTCAGCTGGGGTCGGCGGGTGCCGCTCCCGGAATGCGTCGCGCCACCGTCTCGTCCATGGTTTTCCGCAGAGCAGGCACCTCGTCGAGCAAGCGTGAGAGATCATCGCGCGCGATATGTAGTACCTCGGCGCGTCCTGTCGTCGTCACAGTTGCGTTACGCAGTTTCCCTCGGCGAAGCGACGATTCGCCGATCACCTCACCCGGCCCCACGACCGCAATGCGGTCACCCCCGACATACACCGCTGCCTCTCCGCTGAGCAGGATGTAGCAGGAGTCCGATGGGGTCTGTTCGCGTATCAGCGGCCAAGGCCCGGAGGTCGACGTTCGATGTGTTGCTCGAGCGATGCGCTTCAGATCGTCGTCGGAGAACTTCGAGAATGCGTCGAACTCCCGCAACCGGCGGGCGTCCTCGTCATACTCCTTCTCACGCGCTTGCCTCGCCTCGGTGGTCTCACGCCGGTTCATGGTGCCTCCCCCGTTTCATGTGACCTGACAACCCGGAGCCTAGCGAGAAGCCGTTGTCTGCAGGTCGGAATGCGCGGGCGTGAAGAGTTGCGTGCTTTTCCTCGTTGTGGGTAACCCCTGGATGAGACGGAGGTGCTCGATGAGGAGCCGGTCGACTGGGTTGGCGGTAGCCGTGGCGGCAGCGGCCGTCGCCTCAGGATGCGGCTTGACGGGAACGCCACCGAATGAACCGCCCGCCAAATCCGGCCGAGTCACCATCGACGGCAACACACGGGGTACGCAGTCAGTCAAGTGCACTCAGGTTCAGTGGTCATTGACGATCAATGCGAGCACCGATCCAGGACGTGCCTTCGCATCCCTGCAACTGGGTGGTGAAAAGCCGGTCGTCCAGACGGTCAACATCGAGAACATCAACGACGTGCACGGCGTCGCCGGAGGCGGAGACGGCAACGCCGAGGCCTCCACCGACGGCGACATCTACACCATCACCGGCACCGTCGTCGGTACCGATCGTGCCCATCCAGGGCAAACGCGGAGCATGCCGTTCGAGATCAAGGCACCCTGCTGAACCGTCAGCGGCGCAAGAGATCGATCCTCCGCAGGTAGCATCCAGCGGGTGCCGAGGGCCTCCGACGTCGATGCCGAGCATCGTCAAGTCTCGGGACTGGCGGCCGCCATGACGGTGATCGCCATGGGCTTCGGCTACGCCATTGCGATCGGCGACCCGACGAGTCTTTCGGCCAACCTGCAGGTCGTCTCGAGCGGCTTGCACTTCTCGGGCACGACGGCCACGTTCGTCGCCAGCCTGGCGACCCTGACCATGGCCGCCGCGGTGCTCAGCGCCGGCGCGCTGGGCGATCTGTACGGCATGCGTCGGATGTATCTGGTCGGGTTGGCCGGCGCGATCGCGTTCAGCGTGCTGGCCTCCGCCGCGCCCATACCGTCGGTCTTGATCGTCGCCCGTGCAGGTGTCGGCGTGACCCTGGCCTTCCTGATCGGCCTCTCGCTGGCGATCACCAACGCGGTGTTCCCGCCCCGACGACGTGCGGCGGCGATCGCGGCGTACTTCGGCGTCGGCTACGCCGTTGCCACTCCGATGCCCGCAGTCAGCGGCGCGCTCGCCCATGCTTTCGGTTGGCGCGCTTGCTTTTTCGTGGTGCCGATCCTCGCTGTGCTGGGTTTGCTCATCACGTGGCGGTACGTGCCCGAAACGGTGCGTGCCACCCGCCGGCTCGATGTGCTCGGCATGGCGTTGTTCGCCGTCGCGCTGTTGGGGCTGATCTTCGGCATCTCGCGGGTGGAGACCGGTATCAATACTCTCGGTGTCGCCGCGATTGCAGTCGGCCTGGTGGCAGCCGCTGCGTTTGTGATTCAGGAGCGGCGCACGCAGGATCCGGCGCTGGATATGCGGGTCTTTCGTTCGGGGCGGTTCAACGCGGCCGTGACCGCCGGGGTGATGTTCAACATCGTGCTTGGCGGGTCGATGGTGCTGTTGGCCTTTTACCTGGTCACGATTCGTAAGGAATCCCATGAGCTGTTCGGCTTGCTGCTGATTCCGGCCACCGCGCTGGCCGCGGCGGCGGCCACTGCCGCAGGCCCGGCCGCGAACCGGTTCGGCCCCCGCACGGTGCTTGTCGGCGGGCTGACCGTGATGCTTGCCGGTCTGCTGGTGCTGAGGTTCTTCGACCTGAACACGTCCAGGACGGTCGTTTTCGCCACTGCGGCGCTCATCGTGGTCGGCGGTGCGCTCGTCACGACACCTCAGGCCACGATCATGATGGGCAGCGCCCCGACAGACCTCGGCGGCGCCGTCTCCGCCGTGAAGAGCGCCGTCAACGAGGGCGGATATTCGCTCGGCCCCGCCCTCTTCGCCCTTGTGGGGATCAACCTCTTTCTCACCGACAGCGTGCACGACCTCTCACAGTCCGGGATCACACGCGCGGAGACCCGCGCAGCACTGCTGACGACGCACGGCGGCCATTCGGCTCATCTGGCCAACCCGGAGCAGGCGCAGCTGGTGGTCGCCCAGGCGCCACACAACGCCGTCGACGCGATTCACACCCTCAGTTTGATCATGGCGGTGGGGCCGATCGTCGCGATCATCTTGGCTCTCTGGCTGATCAAGCCGTCGGACGCCGAGAGCTAACGTCCTCGCGAGGGCGACCCGGGTAGATCGCCCGATCTCGATCGGGCGCCAACGGCACGGCCGCCAGCCCAACGACGAAGGCCGTCAAGTGCCCCACCTCCGTGAAGGTTGGCCGGATCGCGACATTGCCGACCAACGCGGCCAATACCGCCAGTTGGCACCGCAATCGCCACGACCGCTCGACATATCCCGACAGTGCGCCCGCCACCCCGAATTCGAAGTAGCTCACCCCGACATCGCGCGCGTTCACCAGCCGCGTCGGCGCTCTGCCTTTGCGTATCAGCAGCCTCAGGTAGCTCTGCCCCACGTACGTCCCGATCACATGAGCCGCGAATCCGACGAGAAGCCAACGCCACCAACGCAATCGGCGTTCGGCGGGCGCCATCACGCCGACGAACACCGGCACGTACGGCCACCACCTGCGGTCGTCGAGCCACAACAAGCTCGTCATCAGCACCCGCGACGGTTCTCTGCGCAGTCGCCGCAGGTTGGTGGAATGTCTCTTCTGTATCCGGCGCCATCCGTGGGGACCGGCCGATCGCTGGATGCGGGTCGTCACCAGCAGAACGAGCAGCCACCCGAATGTCATCGGAGCGCTCGCCACTGCCCGCGACAACATGTCCAGAATGGTGTCGCGCTGTTGAGGCGATCGATGTGTCTTACCGTCCGGCGATGGGCACATTTATCGCATTCTGCAGTGTGTCGATGAATGCGTCGGCGCTCTTGCTCTGGTCGAATGTGGCCACCGCGTCGTAAATCGCTTGCTGGAACTGTGACGGCATGAGTTCACCGTGGGTGATGGACAACAGAATCTTGTCCCGCCACAACGATTCCGACGCCTGCCGTTGATACGCCGGCAGCGACGACACATCCACATCGTTGCGCACCGGTACCGACCCTTTGACCTTGTTGAACTCCAGTGAGGTCTTCGGATCTGCCACCACCTGAAGGAATTTGAGCGCGTTCATGCCGTCCTTGGCATCCGCCGACACTACGAAGGTGTCCACGATCGCCAGGTACGCGCCCGTCGTGCCGGGATACGCCACGTACCCGAAGTCCTTGCCCTCGGTGACATGGTTGGCGACCAGTTCGCCGTAGACGGAATCGTTCATCGACAGAAACGCGCATTCCCCCGTCGCCAGTTTCTTCGCCGCCTGATCCCATGTCAGCCCACCGGCGTTCGGATCGGCTCGCGAGATGATCTGCCCGAACCTCGCCAGCGCCTGCCTCAGCTGCGGGCCCCGCCAGTCGAACGAATCGTCGCCGATCCTCGTCCACCCGTCCGGCCCGATCACTCCAAGCAGTGTGTTCTCGAACAGCTCGGTCGCGGTGAACCTGTCCTTGCCGCCGAGGCACAACGGTGTTCGGCCGCTTGCCGCGACCTTGTCCAAGTCGTGGCCGAAGGCCTCCGAGGAGTAGCCCGGCACGGGAGCCGCGACGCCAGCCTCATGAAGCACACGTTGGTTGAACCACAACACATTTCCGCGATGCGAACCGGTCGGCACTCCCCACTGCTTGTCCTTGTACGTCGCCGCGTCGAGCAACTTCGGTGGCAGTTTGGCGGCCAAGTTCGTGCGCTCGTACACCGCCGAAGCATCCGCGATGCGGCTGGCGTCAACCCATGCGCGCAAAGAACTGCCAAGGAATGTCTGCCACACATCCGGAGGATCTCCCGCCCGCAGCCGGGCGGCCAGCGCGACCTGCACATTGCTTCCGCCGCCGCCCGCGATGGAACCGTCGATCACCTCCACTTTCGGATTCTGCGTTTTGAACGCGTTCAGCAGAACCTCGAAAGCCGGGTGCTCGGAAGGCGATACCCACCACGACACGACCTCGAGCCGGTCAGTGGGTTCGGAGAAGTTCGCCTTCTGCCCTCCGCCGCACGCGGCGAGCAACAATGCCAACGCGATGAGCAAGTAGCGCTTCATGCTGGTTCTCCAACCACGTGGGGGGCGGCTCCGACGGGTGGGGGTTCGGCTCGCAGGTCATACACCGCATAACAGGTGACCACCACGAAACAAACCGCGGGGACGACGAATGACGTCGCCGGACTGGTCGCGTCCAGCAGCTTGCCTTGAATCAACGGCATGATCGCCCCGCCGACGATGGCCATCACCAGTCCGGCGGCGCCGAATTTCGTTGCCGGGCCGAGCCCTTTGAGAGCCACACCGTAGATCGTCGGGAACATCAGCGACAGACAGAAGGACAACGCGACGACTGCGACCACGCCGGCCACGTTCGGCGAGACCATAGCGAAGATGCACAGCAACACCGCGAGTGCGCCGAGAACCGTGAGGACCTTCGTCGCGCGGATGCGCCCGATCACCCACGTCATGAGGAACCGCGAGACCAGGAACACGATCAAGCTGACCTGCAGCAGATAGCCGCCCAACTGCAAGGATCCGTTCAGCGCCTGCTGCGAATACTGGATGAGGTAGGTCCACGTGCAGACCTGGGCCGCCACGTTGAAGAACTGCGCGACGACTCCGAACACATAACGCTTGTTGGACAACAGAATACGCACGGGAGACTGCCCCTCGAGGTCGGCGTCGGGATATTCCTCCACGATCGGCGGCGACCTCTTGATGGCGATCACCAGCGCGATGGCGATCAAGACGAACCCGAGGCCCAGATACGGACCCATCACCGCCCCGAGTTCACCGGCGCGGATCGCGTGCAACTGCGCGGGGCTCAGATTGGCCATGTTCACCGGCTCGTCGAGCTTGGGCAAGATCAGCGTCGCGGCCAGGAGCACCCCGATGTTCGTGCCGACCGGGTTGAAGGCCTGCGCGAAGTTCAGTCGCCGCGTTGCCGTCTCCTCGGGCCCCAGTGACAGGACGTAGGGATTGGCGGATGTCTCGAGTATCGAGCAGCCGGCCGCGATCGCGAACAACGCGACCAGGAATGCCTCGTAGGTCATGATCTTGCTGGCCGGATAGAAAGCGATGGCGCCTGCCGCCGCGAGGAAGAGACCAGAGAGCAGCCCGGCCTTGTACCCGAACCGCTCATTGATCAGCGCCGCGGGAATGGCCAGCAGGAAGTACGCGCCGAAGTACGCCAACTGAACCAGCGACGCCTGGAACGTGTTCATGTCGAAGATCCGCTTGAAGCCGGCCACCATCGGCGTCGTGAGGTCGGCGGCGACGCCCCAGGCGGTGAAGCAGCAGATGAGGACGCCGAACAGCACCCACATCTTGGGATATACGAGGCCTTGTTTCGCGCTCGACGATGGCGCTTCGGCGGGTTGATCGGCGTGTTCGGTGGTCGTCATGCTCGGTGCCTCTCGCCATGCGAAGCGATAGGGCGCGACCCCTACCTGTGATCTACATCACGCCCTTGCGGTGTTCCCGAAAGCGGCGGTTTTTACGCTGGTGAAAGCAACCTCACCTCGGTCGGCGACGAGCCGGCTCCTGGCTGCCGGCCGGCGACTCTCGATCACCCACCCAGGCGTCGACAATGCGGTTGAATGCCGTGGTGGTCGCCAATTGCCGCTCCCGAACCATCGCCGCTGAACCCCAGGCGATCTGGGACGTCCTCGCCGACTTCGGCAGCGTCAGTTCGTGGGCCGACTTCGTCGACCATTCCTGCCTGCTGACCCCCGCGGCCGACGGCATTGCGGTCGGCACCGCCCGCCGCGTCCAGCTCGGGCGCAACACACTCGTCGAACGCATCACCGAATTCGACCCGCCCAGCGCACTCGCCTACCACGTCGAGGGCCTTCCCCACTTGTTCGGCCGCGTCACCAGTCGCTGGACGCTGCGCCCATCGCCGGGCGGCACCGTCGTCACCCTCACCAACACGGTCGACATCGGCGCCAACCCATTGCAGCGGCTGGCCGAACGGCTCGTCGGCCTTGCGTCCACCAAGCGGCTCGATGCACTGCTCGCCGGACTCAACCACCGATTGGAAAGCTTCCATGTCTGACCGCCCCGACATCGTCATCCTGATGACCGACGAGGAACGTGCGATCCCGCCCTACGAATCCGCCGACGTCCTCGCCTGGCGTGACCGAACCCTGAAGGGCCGCAAGTGGTTTGATGACAACGGCGTCAGCTTCGGCCGCCACTACACCGGTTCGCTGGCCTGTGTGCCAAGTCGCCCAACGATTTTCACCGGTCACTACCCCGACCTGCACGGCGTCACTCAGACGGACGGCATCGGCAAAACCTACGGCGACTCGCGTATGCGCTGGCTCCGCCAGGGCGAGGTGCCGACACTCGGCAACTGGTTTCGCGCGGCCGGATACGACACCCACTACGACGGCAAATGGCACATCTCCCACGCCGACGTCACCGACCCCGCGACGGGACAGATTCTCGCGACCAATGACGACGACGGCGTCGTCGACCCCGCGGCGGTCCAGCGCTACCTCGACGAAGACCCGTTGGGGCCGTTCGGCTTTTCAGGCTGGGTCGGGCCGGAACCGCACGGCGCGCTGCTGGCCAACGCCGGGATTCGCCGTGACCCGTTGATCGCCGACCGCGTCGTCGCATGGCTCACCGACCGATACGCGCGCCGCCGCGCCGGCGATGCGGCCGCGCTGCGTCCGTTCCTCTTGGTCGCCAGCTTCGTCAATCCGCACGACATTGTGTTGTTCCCGACATGGGCCCGCCGCAGCCCGGTCAAGCCGTCGCCGCTGGATCCGCCGCCGGTGCCGCCCGCGCCGACCGCCGACGAGGATTTGGCGACCAAACCCGCCGCGCAGATCGCATTCCGCGAGGCCTACTACTCCGGCTACGGCCCCGCGCCGGCCATCAACCGGACCTACGAGCGCAACGCGCAGCGCTACCGCGACCTCTACTACCGCTTGCATGCCGAGGTCGACAGCCCGATCGACCGCGTCCGGCGCGCCGTCACCGACGGCGGATCCGACAACGCGGTGCTGGTGCGCACCGCCGATCACGGCGACCTGCTCGGCGCGCACGGCGGGCTGCATCAGAAATGGTTCAACCTCTACGACGAAGCCACCCGCGTGCCGTTCGTGATCGCCCGGATTGGGGATCAAGCAACGTCACCACGGGCCGTCAGCGCGCCGACGTCACACGTCGACCTGGTTCCGACGCTGCTCGGAGCCGCCGGAGTCGACGTGGCCTCGATCGCAGAAGCGCTGACCGAGTCGTTCACCGAAGTGCACGAGCTGCCGGGCCGCAACCTCATGCCGGTCGTCGACGGCGGCCAGGCCGACGACACCCGAGCGGTTTACCTCATGACCCGCGACAACATGCTCGAGGGCGATACCGGAGCCTCGGGCCTGGGCCGCCGGTTGAACCGGACAGTGAATCCTCCTGCGCCGCTGCGCATTCGGGTACCCGCGCACGTCGGGTCGAATTTCGAGGGGCTGGTTGCAAGGGTCTCTGAGGCCGATGGCGGCGCGGGACATCTGTGGAAGCTGGTGCGGACGTTCGACGATCCGTCCACCTGGACGGAGCCGGGAGTCCGTCACCTCGCGGCGAACGGCCTTGGCGGCGAGGCGTATCGCACCAGCCCGCTGGACGACCAGTGGGAGCTCTACGACCTGACCGGCGACCCGGTCGAAGCCGACAACCGGTGGACCGACCCTGACCTGCACGAGCTGCGCGCCTACCTGCGGATGCAACTCAAGCAGGCCCGAGCCACCTCCGTGCCCGAAAGAAACAACCCGTGGCCGTATGCGGTCAGGCGACCGCCGACTGCCCAGCACGGTCAGATACGTTCTGCCGCCGTAGGTTTCGTACGCCGCCTGTTCAGCTAGGTCCGACGTCTGGTGGTGTCAGCGTCGCCGTCAGACCGGAGAGCAGCAGATCGAGGCCACGGTCGAGCTCGACTGCGCCGTCGTAGTTGGCGAGCGCCGATGCCAGCGCACGCACCTGAGGGAACTCGGTCACGGTGAGCCGGTGCAGACCCAGACGCAAGACATCGTCAGTCTCTTCGGGTCGCTCGATGACTTCCTGCAACTCGGTGAGGATGTGGCCATGCAGGTAGCCGAAGAGCATCCGGTAGATGTGCAGCGCGTCCGCGCCGCAGAAGCCGGCCGAGGTGAGCAGCGTGAGTACGTCCTCCAGCGGCCGCAGCATCCCGATGGGCCGCTGGCCCAATGGCGTGGCAAGCGGTCGAGTCACCAACAGTGGCACCACATTTGGGTGTGCGAGCGCGAGATGACGGAACTCATGGGCCACGACACGCAGCTGAGCCGTCCAGTCCGGATCTGCGGTGTCCACCCGTAATTGTCCGAGCACCGTCTCGACGACACCGTCGAGCAGTGCCGCCTTGTTCGGCACATGCCGATAGATCACCGTGGGATCCCTGCCCACCTCGTCGCTGAGGCGGCGCATGGTCAGGCCGTCGACACCGTCACGGTCGACGATCTTCAGCGCGGATTGCAGGATCACCGGCCGGCTGACTTGGCCGTCGTCGTGCGCCGTTGCGGCGGACCGACCTTTGGCCATCGCGTGAGCACTCTCCTTGGGTTCGTTCCAGACCGGAATACCCCGCAATGTTAACGCTGTACGTCAACAATGTTGACAGGGCCGTGGATGAGGCGTGTACTGGAGGTCTACCAGCAGACGAGAGGTCTCCATTGCTCGTCATCGTGGGATTGATTGTCTTGCTCACCGCTGCGGTCGTCGCGATCGTGGGCGTACTGAGCAACGCTGGGGCGACCCACCCGCTGACCGATTTTTCTGTGTTCGGATATCACCTCACGGGGGGGACCGGCACGTTGTTCCTCTTTGGGATCGCGGTCGGCGCGGTGGCGTCGCTCGGGCTCTTCCTATTGCTCACGGGCGCGCAGCGCAGCGCGAGTCGTGCAGCCGACGCCCAGCGTGCGGCCGCACGCCTTCGGCGTGAAATGGCGTTCATCAACCGAGACCACGAAACGCGAAGCGAACACCAAGAACGAGCCGACAGGGCCGTCGGCCACCCGCGCAGCCGGGCGACGGCACACCATGCGGCCAGAGAAGGCCGCTACTCGATTTAAGGAGCGATATGGCCACCAACACAACCGTTTTGATTGTGGTGACGGCAGCGGCGGCACTCGTGCTCGTCGGCGTGCTCGTGGCCGTGGCGTACAAGACGCGGACCCCGAAGAGGCGCAAGACGGTCCGCGATCAGGCCGAGGAGGACCTGCTAGAACTTCGACGTCGGAAGACGCTTGCCGACGAGTACGCCGGCAGGCCAAGCAATTTCATCACTCGAGAGACCAAGGCCGCGGACGAAGTCACATCGCCGCCACAGCACGGTTCCCTTGCCGAACCAAAGCCCACCGACGTCTGACCGCTTTCGGCAACTCAGCGCGGGCCCGCAACGCAGTGCGCAGCCCGACTCTCGTGCCACCCGATCGGTTTGTCAGTGCCTGGCCGGGACCGAACTTGCGCTCCGAAGCGGTTTCGGGTGCGTCGTCGGATGTGGCCGTGAGGAATTCGTTGGGCAGCGCCAGTTTGTGGATTGTTCGTAGCGTCAACAGATATTGCTGCACAAGCGGACCACAGGTGTACGGCAGGTCGTACTTGTCACAGAGCGCCCGCACCCGCACGGCGATCTCCGCGTAGCGGTTACTCGGCAAGTCGGGGAACAGGTGGTGCTCGATCTGGTAACACAAGTTGCCGCTCGAGAACGCCAGTAGCCGGCCGGCTTTGAAGTTCGCCGCACCCAGCATCTGCCGCAAGTACCACTCGGCGCGGGTTTCATGTTCGAGCACATCGGCGGTGAATTTCTCCGCGCCATCGGGGAAGTGCCCACAAAAAATCACCACGTACGTCCACAGATTGCGCAGCAGATTCGCCGTCGCGTTCGCGGCCAGGGTCCTGCGCCAGCGAGATCGGCTCAGCGCCGGGAAGAGCACGTAGTCCTTGACGGCTTGGCTGGCAATCTTTCTGATCAGCGCCACTCGTGCGGGGGTTACCGTACGGCCATCCGCGGTCGCCCGGTCGCGCTCTGAGTGGACACCGTGAAGTGCGATACCCCACTCGAATATGCTTGCCAACAACAGGTTTCGCAGCGGCTGTACCAGATGGGAAGGTCGCCAGGGTTCGTCGCGGGTTACCCGTATCACGCCGAAGCCGAGGTCATCGTCCACACCGACGACATTGCTGAACACGTGGTGGCGGTAGTTGTGGGAATACCTCCACTGCGACGAAACCGCGACCATGTCCCACTCCCACGTGGTCGAGTGGATCTCCGGGTCGTTCATCCAATCCCATTGGCCGTGGCTCACGTTGTGGCCGATTTCCATGTTCTCGACACACTTGGCGAATGCCAGCGATGCGGTGCCGACAACCCAGCCGGCCCGTGACCGGCTGCAGCCGATGAGCAGGCGCCCCACGATGTCGAGCGTCCTTTGGAACCTGATGGTGCGTTGGATATAGGCAGCGTCGTTTTCACCGAGTGATTCCTCGATGTCGCAGCGGATGGCGTCGAGCTCGTACCCGAGTGCCGTGACGTCCGCATCGCTCAGATGCGCGTACGCAGCGATGTCCGCAATTGCCAATGGTCGTCCTGTCGGTGCGTCCGGGTGGTGATGGTGGGCTCGTGCGAGAACCCGCGAATTGCGGACCACCGGCCGAGATCGAGAGACGACGGCAGCGCGTCGGCGTACCACCAGTGTACGTGCCGCCAATGGCGCAAACCAACATCGTGCGCCAACGCCGCTGCCGAACGGGTAACGTCGGGGAATCGGGACCATCCAGGCCCCACGATCAAGGGGCCAGCGATGTCCGACAAGTCTCCTCGCCAAACAATGACCAAGAAGTCCGGAAAGTCCCTCAAGGAAAAGCGCGCCGCCAAGCACGCCAAGCAGGCGGCCAAGGTCTCGTCCACCGAAGCATTGCTCCATGACAAGAAGCGCTGAGGAACAACCCCTTTCGCTAGGTGTTCTAGCTCGCTCGCGCAAGCCGAACGAACGTAGATTGCCGATTCATCCGGCGCATTTCGTCAAGATCGACCAGCACCTCCGGCAGAGCGTCTTCCTCGAGCACGGTTACGGAGCGGAGTTCGGGGCCACGGATGACGGGCTGGCCGGACTCGTCGGTGGCATCAGGTCTCGGGATCAGCTCATCGCCGAGTGCGATGTGATCTTGTTGCCCAAAGTCCAGGCCGAGGATCTCGCCGAACTCAATGTGGGACAAGTCGTCTGGGGCTGGCCGCATTGCGTGCAGGACACCGCCCTGACGCAGATTGCCATCGACCGGCGGCTCACGCTCATCGCCTTCGAGGCGATGAACCACTGGCAGGCCGACGGCGGATTCGCGCTTCACGTCTTTCATAAGAACAACGAGCTCGCCGGGTACTGCTCGGTTCTGCATGCCATGCAATTGGCCGGGATCACCGGAAGCTATGGCCGGCGTCTGCGCGCCTCGGTCATCGGATTCGGCGCCACCGCCCGCGGCGCGGTCACCGCGCTGAATGCCCACGGCGTCGACGATGTGCGCGTGTTGACCAACCGCGATGTGGCCGCCGTCGGTTCGCCGATTCACTCCACGCAGATTGTCCAGATGGGGCAAGACGCGGACGCACCCGGACGGACGTGGGCGGATACGCCGGACGACGGGGTTATTCCGGTGGCCCGGTTTCTCGCCGACAACGACATCGTCGTCAACTGCGTACTGCAAGACCCCGCCGCGCCACTGATCTTCGTGACGGACGACGACTTGGAGGCCTTCGCCGCAGGCAGCCTGATCGTCGATGTCTCCTGCGATTCAGGCATGGGATTCAGCTGGGCGCACCCGACCTCGTTCACCCAGCCGGTCGTCGAGGTCGGAAACGGCGTGCACTATTACGCCGTGGACCACAGCCCGTCCTATCTGTGGAACTCGGCGACCTGGGAGATCAGCGAGGCGCTGTTGCCGCATCTGGAAACGGTTCTGACCGGCCCGGCGGCGTGGGATTCGACTCCGACGATCTCTCGAGCCATCGAGATCCGCGACGGAGTCGTGCTCAATCCCGCCATCCTGTCGTTTCAGCACCGCGAAGATTCCTATCCGCACCGTGTCCGTGCGTGACGGCCACAAGTAAGCGCGTCAGCGACGCCTTCGGTGTCCCTATCCGTCTGCAGAAGCGGGCGGCGGGGGTGCGCCCGGGTGCCGAATCGTGGCATCCCTGAGCCGTCGGTTGTTCATGGGTTCGCGCGCCGATTTCTGGTGTTCGAGCTGCCGGATCAGCTCGCGCTTCGCTTCACCCAGGGCCCGCGTTAGGTCCGGGTTCTCGGCGACCGCGACAAGCGGAGGAAGGCCGGGCAGCCTCGTGCGCAACGTGATGCGCTGTTCGTTGCCGCCACGGTCCTGTAGAGACACATCGATGTCCACGTCTCGCGGATCCCACCGTCGCAGGTGCGGCTCGAGTGTCGACAACGAATCCAATACGAACGGACGCTCCTTGGCTACGAAACCCGCGCCGACGCGTATCACGTTGTCCCGGAAGATCACTTGCTGGTTGTCATCGGACTTGCTCATTGTGCCCTCATTAGATCAGCCCCAGAAACGTCCCTTTTTCCAATTCTTTTCGTCGCCCTCTACGTCGGTCCAGTCTCCACACGCATAGCTGTGCGGCTTTTTGGCCCCGCTGCGGAGGACGTCGAGCCTGCCGTCGTTGTGCTTGACGTACGAATCACCGAACCGCATGTATTTGTCTGTCGCGCCGTCGGGCAGCGTCACCGTAACTGTCATGGTCGAAACCTCCAGGAGCGCCGGTGAATTGCCGGGCGGTGATGAATAGATGAGAGCGCGAAGCCGTGGTTCAGCGCATCTTTTCGGGGATGGAATTCAGCGCGTGCAGGACGTGCACGGCAAGTTCGCTTGCAGCCTTGTCGCCAAGCTTGGAGTGGGCCTTGATGGTATCTGCTACCAGTTCCACACGTTGGATATAGGGAGTACGCAAAATCGTTGGCGAAGTCATCGAATTTCCTTTTCAGCCGGGCATGTTCGCTCGTAATCGAGCTGCCCGATACTTATGACACTACCCCTGTTTCCGTCATTTAGGCCGATTCTGCGGGGTCCGCAAATCAGAGGCTCAGCCGATCGATACCAGCTCTTCGATCGAATCCTTCGGCAGGTCCCCGTCGACGATCGCCGTCACCTCGAACTTGCTGAGCGTGATTGAACCTTTGTGGTTGTCGAGGAAGGCGATGTCTGCGGCATCGCGACCGGTAGCGATGCGCACCAGCGTCTGGCGCGGCGCAAGCAAGGTCCCGTCAACTACCCGCCACTGTCCGTCGACGAACGCCTCGGCAACGGCGTGGAAATCCATCGGAGACAGTCCCGGCGCGTACACCGAGACAACCCGCGCCGGCACGTTAACGGCCCGCAACAACGCCACCACCAGGTGCGCGTAGTCGCGACACACGCCTGCACCGGCAAGGAGGGTGTCGACCGCACCGTCGATCGGGTCGCTCGATCCCGGCACGTAGTTCAGCCGGGTGCCCACCCACGAAGACACCTTTGCCAGCAGAGTGGTCGAATCGAGGTAGTTACCGAATTCCGTTGCGGCGAAACCGAAGAACTTGTCGGCCTCGGCGTAGCGGCTCGGGCGCAGATACATCGACAGGTCGTACTCGGTCACCGGCGCGGGGTTGGTCCGCCCGATGATCGTGGCGGCGTACTCGACCTTCAGATTTCCAACCGGCACATCCATCTTGTGGATCCGGTTGCCATGCGTACCGCTGATCTCCATCGGCTGCATGTTCACGCCGTCCAAGTCGAACGACAATGACTCGTGCACCTCGGTGTTGGGATGCGGTGCGACCGCGATCTGAAACTCCAATGTCGTGGGCGCGGTGATCTCGACCTCCAGCGCGGCGCCGACCTCTCGTCTCATCTATGTCCCTCCTCTTGACTCGCGGTCAGCCCTCGAGTGCGGCCAGTAGCTCATCCAGCGGCACCATCGCGACACCGATAGCCGCGTCACAGATGCCGTATGGCAGTACTAATGTTCGCTCGTGCACAAGGCCGCCGCACGAGTAAACGACATTGGGAACGTAACCATCCTGCTCGTCGGCGGCCGGGCTCAGCAGCGGCTCCCGAAGCTGACCGAGAATCCGCGTCGGGTCGTCGAGATCGAGCAGCATCGCCCCGATCCGGTATGTCCGCATCGGACCGACACCGTGAGTAAGCACCAGCCACCCGGCCTCGGTCTCGATGGGCGGCCCGCAGTTGCCGAGTTGCAACGCCTCCCACGCTCTAGCCGGCCGCTGACAAGGAACCGAGTCCGTCCACTCGAACGGATGATCCGAATACGCAATCGAATTCGATTCGCGGTCCGATCTGGACATGGCCGCCAAGCGTCCGTGAATCCGCCGCGGGAATAGCGCCAGGCCCTTGTTCGCCGCTGCCCGGCCCACCATCGGCGTCGACGTAAACGTGCGGAAATCGTGCGTTTCCAACAGCTGCTGGCTGATGTGGGATCCGCTGTAGGCGGTGTAGCTGGCGTAGAAGGTGACCGAGCCGTCGTCGTCGACGAACCGGACAAACCGGGCGTCCTCCATGCCGGCACTCTCGGCGCTCATAGCTGGCCACAGCACACGGTCGGAAAGCGCTATGTCCTCGGTGAATTCGACCCCGTAGGACCGTTCGGCGATGGTACGGATCAGCGAAATCGTCTCGGCTGCATGGCCGCGGGTCCTTCGATGGCTCGCAAGCTTGTCGAGTTGCTCGTCGAGGTCGGCGCGGGTGAACCGCTCGCCGAGCGCATCCAGGACGTAGTCCGCTGCCTCACCCCCGCCGTACAGGCGGCGCAGCTCACTACGGATCACCCCGCCGTCCAGCAGCGTCGGCACGACGGCTCCGACGCTGGCGAACGCGGCCGGATCGTCGATCGTGACGTCACCCGCTTCGTCGACGAACCCGGTCCGGAATCCGATTGACGACAGGTGCCCCTCCCCGATGCCTCGCACGCTCATCACGAATCGCAGGCTGCCTGGCGGAGTTCCTGTCTGGTCCGGGTGCGCGACCATGCTGGGATTGCACAGCGCGGCACCTTCTATGGCGTACTCGCTGGTGAATACCGCACCCAGCAACAGCATTCGCGCCTCGGAAAGATGGTTGGCTGGATCGAGGCGATCGGCGACTTCACGAGCGTGCCGGTGAAATATGCCGACCAGATCGCGGTGCCGACCATCGAAGCGGGTGACGACATCGTCCAGCGTCGCCCGTACCTCGTCCTCGTCGAGCGCGAGGATGCGGTCCAACACCGCACCCGCACGGGAGTCCTGATGCTCGAAACCTTCCTGCCCGGGCACGAACAGCCGCGTGATGACCCTCGACGGGTCGGCCGCCAGCCGCTGCCGGCTGCGCACGACAAGCCCCGTCCGCACCGAAGTCATTGCGACACAGTGGATAAACGTCGCGCATGCTGCAACGTCGAGATCGCTGCCAGGGTCGACTCCGCGCCCTGGTTACCGTTCACCCCGTCGGCAAGCAGCCCGTCGTATCCGCCACCGGTTTCCGGGTCCCACATCATCTCTCCCGCATCGTTGTCACCCATGAACCAGGCTGCGGCGGCCTCGACGCCTGCACGCCAGGCCGGGTTGATGTCGACGGCGGCGGCACGCGCGCACGCATCGGCAAGTGAGGACACCTCGATGGGCTGCTGATCGAATGCGGGCCGCGCATCCTCGGGACCTCTGCCGGCAACGGGCGTGGGAGACAGACGGCCGTCTACCGTTTCGAATGCCACCAGCCACGCCAACAGATCCAGGCCACGCTGACACAGCGCCGCGTCTGCCAGTGCGTCGCCGGCCGCGATCATCGCCTCGGGCAGAACGGCATTCGCGTACGTGAGCCGCGGCTCTGGCCATGGCCACGTCGGGTCGCCGTTAGCCGCTGGCACAGTGTCGGCATAGTCGGTGAGCAGTGCGCGAGCCGCGTCGTGCTCTGGATCGGACGCGAGGAGTTCGGCGGCGCCCAGTGCTGCGAACGCCATCGCCCGCGGCCATGGCGACCGCTCCTGGGCGGCGCGCTCGAATTGCATGATGGCCGATTGGCGGGCCCAGACGACCCTGCTGTGCGCGGCGGCGGTGCCCAGACCCCAGACGCAGCGGCCCCAGGCGTCTTCGACGGCGGGCTCGTCGACCCAGTTTCCTGCGCTGTCCATGCGATTGCGGCATGGTCCGGTGAGAGCCTGCGCGTCACTCAGGAATCGCAGCGCACCTCCGGCAAGACCGTTCAGGGCTCGGTCGGTGCCATCGTCTCGCGTGGCGACAACGAGCACGCGCGCCGCATCGTCGGTGCAGTACCCGTGTTCGGGCAGCGGCTCGGCGAACCGCGCGTGTTCCAAAGTGCCGCGACGGTCCGTCAGCCGCATTAGATGGTCGAATACCGGTGCCAGCGGTGCGGTGGTCATACCCGTGCCCGCCGCTGCGTGAGGAGCCGATGCGCGAGGTTCAGGTATGCATTCGCGACGATCGGCCAGGCCATTTCGGGGGCGAGTCGACGGGCCTCGGCCGCCATCGCGCCGGCGAGGCGCGGCTGCGTGAGCACCCTGCGCAGTGCGGATGCCAGCGCATCCGGATCGTCGTGTGGGACGACGGTGCCCGCTCCGCTGCCGAGCAGCTCGACGGCGTGCGGGAACGCGGTGGCCACAACCGGCCGGCCGCTCGCGACGGCGTCGACCAGTACACCGGAGGTGACCTGGTCGGTGGAGTCGTAGGGCAGGACGACGGCCGCTGCGGACTGTACGAGGGCAGTCAGCATCCCCACGTTGCGGTACCCCGCCTCGAAAGACACCGAATCCGCGACGCCGCTGCGCCGTGCCTGTTCCATCAGGGCATCGCGGTAGGCCTCGCCGTCGGCCGCCAGGACCTTGGGGTGCGTTCTACCGGCAACCAGATAGCGCGGCCGGCCGGGCAGATCGTTGAGCGACGCCATCGCCTCGATCACCCGCTCGATGCCCTTGCCGGGGCCCAGCAGGCCCCAGGTCAGCAGCGTGGGCCGACCGCCCCTCACACACGGGGCGTTGGTCGGAATGGTCGCGCCATGGGGGATGGTGGCGATCTTGCGTCGTTCGATGTCGAATCCGAGGCGTAGCCGTTGGCTGGCCGCCTCGGACATCACGATCACCTGGTCCGCGCGCGCTGCGACCGCTTCGAGGACCGAACGTTGGTGTGGCGTAGGGTTTTTGAGGATCGTGTGGGCGATCACGATCGCAGGGACGCGCAGCGCGTCCATGATGTCCACGACTTCGTCTCCGTCGGGGCCGCCGTAGATGCCGTACTCATGCTGGATGACGGCGACATCGTTCTGGTTCAGCGACGCTGCGCAGGCCGCTACCGATGAAGGGGATCCGTTGACCAGCTCTCCGATGACGCGGTCGCTCTCGGCGGGCGGCCCATCGGACACTCGCACGACGCTCACATCCGCGCCTTCGGCGCTCAGCCCCCGGGCCAGCGCGGCGCTGAATGTCGCCAGCCCGCACGGCGTCGGTGGGTACGTACTCAGAATGCCGAAGCTTGGGGTGTTAGAAAATCCTTGAGCCACAACGGGAAACATCGACGATGGAATTTCAGAGACGGTGGTCAAGGTGATCCCAACTGAAGGTTGTCACCTGCGTGTCCGGCGTGAACGGTTGCTCGGTGCGGTCAGCGGCATCACGGCTGACTCATCCCGGACTAGCTGGGTTTTCAACTTTGCTCAACGATACACCCCCTGGCCTGGCCACTCACAGACGCAGACCGGCGGTATGTATCGCGTGAACTAAATCGCTTGCGGCTCTAGCGATTGGGCGCGCCGGCGGTAAGCAGATCCTCGACCGTCGAGGCGTTGTCCGGCGCCGCGGCGGTCATCATCATCTGGTGTGCCTGGGCCTCATCGGTATGCGGAGGTACGACCAGTAGAAGAATCCTCTCGCGGCCGACGCCGACCACTCCGAGGGTGTTTGCCGGTTGCCGCTGGTAGCCGTCGAGTCGAACCGATCGCCCGCCCGTCTTGAGTCGTCGCGGGACGGTCGCCCACTCGGCGAGGTTGTAAAGCACGCGATCAATGGCGCCGAGGCGCACTGACAACACGGCCAACAGATCCGGCAGCTCAGCCGAAAGATCTTCACCGTGCGGCCACCATGCACCGTCGACCTGGCCACTTGTCGGCGCCTTCGGCTTCAATCGCAGCCGCGGCGTGTTGTCGGGTCCCGTGTGGGGCCGTCCAGACGCGTTGCGGCTTTCCTGTCGTGTCATGGGAAGGTCCCGCCTTGACCGCCGATCGGCCAAACGTAATCGAATCGGCGACGGCACGATCTCAGATGGTTGTGCTCGACGAACCGCCGATAACACTGAGTCTACGCCCATCGCCCCCGATAAGGACATGAGCGTCGGGCTGCGCCTCAGTCGCTGATTCCGGCCGACATCTGTGCCCTGAAATGCATTGTGGGCTGGTGGGAATCAACCCACCAGCCCACAATGAGGTAGATCTGCTAGACGGCAGTCACTCCGACTGCCTGTGGGCCCTTGGCCCCCTGCTCGACATTGAACTCGACCCGCTGGTTCTCAGCGAGCGACCGGTAACCGTTCCCCTGGATTGCGCTGTAGTGGACGAATACGTCCTCCGCGCCACCGTCAGGAGCGATAAAACCGAAGCCTTTGTCTTCGTTAAACCATTTCACAGTTCCCTGTGCCATACTCTTCAACTTCTTTCTTCTTGAACGAATGCCGAAAGGCATTCTGAATAAGGATATCACGGACGGTGGATATACCTTCTATCGCGACGAATTGACTTGGCGTACAGCATTTTTCGCCATCCATGCCGTTGGCAACTCGATAGGTGTAGTCTCAAAGGTGGACCGTTTCCGCAGTCACCATGATCAACGTGCGATCCGAATTTGTATGTCGATCCCCCGCATTTGTGCGCCGGGTCAGCCTCGAAGTTGAAGGAACCGGCCATGGGTCACACGGGCTCACACACCAATCACATTGCTACGACGGCACACTCATGAGAAGCGAGTTCGACGAGCGCCGTCTTAGCAGCCCGGTCCGATTCACCTTGGCGTCCAGTCTGGCCGACGGCCTCAACGGAGCATGGTGGCCGCACACGAGCTCGATTGCACGCGAGCTTCCCGACTTGATCGACGGCCTGCGTCCACGCCTGGGTCCCATCATCGATATCGGCCTCAACTGGTCACCCGTTGAGGGTGTGCCAGAGCTCGATCTCCTCAACCGTCGCGGTGTTGCCGCTACGCCTGGGCGGGAAACCCGTCATCTTCGCGTCATGACGCTCACCGGTAAGCACGCCCGGGCGCATCTGCTGGTCGTGCCATGCCGGACGAGTCAAAGCCTTGCCGTCATGGTGCTGCGTCGAGCCGCGGATCTCCCCATCATGTACGCGCATCAGCAGATGCCGGCATTTGAGACCGCCTGCGCCATCGTGCGTGCCGCGCGTGCTCAAGACGCGCCGTGTGCGACTCCTGTGGATGCCGACCCGCTCATCGGCGCTTCTGAAGCGGCTTTGCCTCCTCGCTGACTGGCGCCACAACGCTTCCTACGGCGTCCAGGTCATGAACGCGAGCACTGGACCACAATGCGCTCTCGTCTTGAGCCGCCCGTAAGACACTGTCGGCCGTCTCGAAGAGCTGGCTGTCGCGTTCTGCGGCCGATACGGGCCTCGCGGCTGCACAGCGCATCACCATGAGACCAAGCGTTTGCGGCGTCATATGAGGTATGACAAGAAGTTTCGCGGACGCGTCACGGCCGAGCACCACCATCAGACGGTAACGCCTACGCTGCACGCCCGGTTGCCACCGAGCGCCCGTGACGAGCGAGCTGAGATCCACAGCGGCCTCGGTGTCAGACCAGTTGACGCAGATATCGATGATCTCGCCGAGCTGCTTATGCAAAACCCCGATCAGATCTGGCAATTCCCGCGCCACCGACCCGGTGTGCGGCCACCACGCGCCATCGATATCGGCGCCCAAGTGCTGTGCGAGTGCGAGCCGGACGGGTCGAGCCATACGCCGCGTCCCGTTCAAGCCATTCACGAAGGTGGCCGCTTAGATGCGCTCTTGTCGTCGTCGGAGAAAGCCGGGTTTTCCACTGGGTCCGAATTGCGGTCAGTGTTCGACGCGGCTTCGGGCTTGTAGGGGTGCGAAAACAAGTCGGACGATTCCATGGAGCAAGTCCTCAAATAGGTTCAGGTTCGGCCCGCCGGGTTGGCGTATTGGGCGAAGGGCGATCGATTCGTGAGCTGCTCGCCTACACGTAAAGGTCTACGGTCGCACCGCTAACACGAACGGCTTACCCCTCAATCTACACCCGAGCGTCAGAAATGTGGTGGTCGCCTGCCCATAGCGCCGATGAACGCGCATGTCGAACAGCCGTCCGGACGCCGGACCTGGATAGGTGATACCCCCGAGCCCGCCATGCACTCGATGCCGCTATTCCGCTTCGCGGGCAGCTCGCGCAGACGTCGCGTTGCCAAGGAAATAGATACCCACCGCCACGAGCAACGACAACACCGCAATACCCGCAACTAGGTAAAACCAAGTGCCGTAAGCAATTTCGGCGCCACCAATGGACAGTGCGCCCGAGTCGTTGGATATCAACGGCGTCCACGATCCGCTCAGCGTCGCGATCACCGCCACCAACGCAGACAGACCACCGATTACCGCGCAGGTGTAGAACACGGCCGGCCGCGCCAACCGGGTCTCCTCATACCGCGGCAGGAACCGCCTGATGATGATCACCACATCGACGAACAACACGACCATCGAGATGCACCAGATCACCGTGACCGCGGCCTGAAGCACGTCATACACCTTCGTCTGAATATCGATCGGCTTCCCGCCGCCGATGCCCAGCGACGGGAACACCACGAACGCAATCAACGCGAACAGCGCCGCGACCGCCGTCTGTAGCCAGACCGCATTGCTCGGCACCTTGTGCTTGTTCACCTTCGCCATCGCGGCCGGCAGCTTCTGATCCAGTCCCGATACGAAAACCAGCCGCGCGAACGAGAAGTTGTAGACCACCGTGATGAACAAGAAGAACGCCGCGAACAAGATCGCAACCACCTTGCCCAGCCACGGAGCCAACGCCGTGCCAACTGCCGAAGCGAGCGCCGTCACCTGCGCCGACTGCCCCTCGGCCGCCGGCACCGTCACCATGACCGCCCACGTCGCCAGCACGTACGCCGCCATCACCGCCAGCGAACCCCACACCAGGTACCGCGTGATCGATCGCTCGTCCTTGATCTCCACGCCCATGTTCAGCGGCACCTCGACACCCAGCAACGCGAGCACCACCACGCCGAAGAAGCTCCAGTTGCTCAGGTTGATCCCGGTGTCCGACGACGGCGCCCACGCCGACCAGTCCGTCGGGTTCGTCTCCGGCGCCAGCCCGCCTGCCAGGTGGACAATGCCTGCGAGCACCACCAGGCCGATGGCCACGCCGTACAACACGCAGACCGCGTTGACGATGTTCTGCGTCAACCGGAACCGCAGATTGGCCAGCACCGCCGACGCCACGATGAAACCGATGATCACCACGCCCTGAACCTGCACGCTTGCCGCGCCGATCGTCGACGGGAACACATAGCCCAGATAGCTCAACACCACTGTGCCCGTCGCGACCATTACGAGCACACCCGGCCACCACGCGCAGAAGCCCGCGAAGAAACCCCAGAACGACCCGAACGCCTTCTGCGTCCACAAGTAGATCGAGCCCTCACCCGGGAACATGCGGCCCAGCTGACCGGTGACGATCGCACCCGGAATCAGGAACGCCAGGAAGCCGATGATCCACCACCCGAACGCCGCAGGCCCGGCGCTCTGGATAACGGCCGCGTTGGTGATGAACAGCACCACCGACACGAAGATCGCAACCATGTCGAAGGTGTTGAGGACGCGGGGCAGCATGCCGCCCGCGATGCGCTCTGAGATGAACTGTTCCGGCTGCTCGGGTCTTATGGTCGCCATGTCGCCGTCCTCTCCGGAGAGGGTCGATTCGAGGGTAAGCCGTCAGCCGCAGACACCTGCCGATAATCGACGCAACCGGTAATTTGAACTGCTAAGCGATGCGGTTCGTGTCCTATATCAGGTCACCCACCGTCGTCGTGGCCCGACGCAGAGTGGAGGATAGACGCTGCTGCACCGAATCGCCCACATGGCCATCGCCGCGCCACGACGTGTCATCACCGTCGCGGCGTTGCTGACGATCGCCCTTGGCATCTTCGGTGTACCCGTCGCCAAAACCCTGTCCCCCAGCGGGTTTCAAGACCCGACCGCCGAATCCTCGCGGGCCACCCAGTTATTGACCGACAAGTTTCACCAAGGCGACGTGCAAATGCTGATCGTCGTCTCCGCGCCCGGCGGTGTCGACAGCCCGGCCGCGCGCGAGGCCGGCACCGACATCGTCGACCAACTGCGCCGCTCTCCCCACGTCGCCAACGTCACGTCCTACTGGACGACGCCGCCGGCCGCCGCCGCGGACCTCGTCAGCAAGGACCACAGCTCCGGCCTGGTCGTCGCCGGCATCAACGGCAACGAAGCCCAGCAGCAGACCTACGCCAAGGAACTGTCCGACCAGGTGACCCGCGGCCACGACGGCGTCGCCGTCCGCACGGGCGGCACCGCGATGGTCAACGTCCAGGTCACCAACCAATCCCAGAGTGACCTGCTGTTGATGGAGTCGCTTGCAATCCCCCTGAGCTTCCTCGTGCTGGTGTGGGTGTTCGGCGGGCTGCTCGCCGCCGCGCTTCCCGTGGCCGTCGGCGTGATGGCGATCCTCGGCGCGCTCGCTGTTCTGCGCATCATCTCGTTCACCACCGACGTGTCGATCTTCGCGCTCAACCTCACCACCGCGATGGGCCTGGCGCTCGCGATCGACTACACGCTGCTGATGATCAGCCGGTTCCGCGACGAGCTGGCCGAGGGGGCCAGCCGTGACGACGCGCTGATCCGCACGATGGTGACGGCCGGCCGCACCGTGCTGTTTTCCGCGACGACGGTTGCGCTGTCGATGGCCGTCCTCGTCATCTTCCCCATGCACTTCCTGAAGTCGTTCGCCTACGCCGGTGTCGCCACCGTCGCGTTCGCCGCAGCCGCAGCGATCGTGGTGACGCCGGCTCTTCTCGTTCTCCTCGGGGATCGTCTGGATTCGCTCGACGTCCGCCGGCTCGCCCGGCGCATCCTCGGCCGGCCGGAACCACAGCCCATCCCGATGGAGCGACGATTCTGGTACCGCTCCGCGACATGCGTTATGCACAAAGCTATTCCACTCGGGTTGGCCGGCGTCGCGCTGCTTCTGGTTCTCGGCGCGCCGTTCCTCGGCGTGCGGTGGGGATTCCCCAACGATCGCGTGCTGCCCAACTCCGCCTCCGCTCATCAAGTGGGCGACGAACTGCGTCGCGACTTCACCAGCAACTCCGACACCGCCGTCACCATCGTCATTCCGGACGCCGACGGCATGGCCCCTGCCGACATCGACCGGTACGCCGCCGACCTGTCCCGTGTGCCCGACGTGTCGGCCGTCTCCGCGCCGACGGGCACGTTCGTCACCGGCAATCGCGTCGGGCCGCCGTCGGCGCCCACCGACCAAGTCGCCGGAAGCGCATTCCTGACCGTCAACAGCACGGCCCCACTGTTCACCGACCGCTCGGAGACCCAACTCGACCGCCTGCACGCGGTGGCCGGCCCTGGCGGCAGGCACGTCGACATGACCGGCACCGCCCAGACCAATCACGACAGCGTCGAAGCCATCACCACCCGGCTGCCGCTGGTGCTGGGACTCATCGCCGTCATCATGGTCGTGCTGCTGTTCCTGTTGACCGGCAGCGTCGTCGTGCCGCTGAAAGCGTTGGCGCTCAACGTACTTTCACTCACCGCCGCGTTCGGGGCGATGGTGTGGATATTCCAGGACGGTCATTTATCCGCGCTCGGCACCACACCGACAGGAACGCTCGTCGCCAATGTGCCCGTGCTGCTGTTCTGCATCTCGTTCGGGCTGTCGATGGACTACGAGGTATTCCTGGTGTCCAGAATCCGTGAGTACTGGCTCGCGTCGAGCCAGACCCGCGCCGACAACGACGAAAGCGTGGCACTCGGCATCGCCCACACGGGCCGAATCATCACCGCGGCCGCGCTGATCATGTCGATCTCGTTTGCCGCACTGATCGGGGCGCACGTGTCGTTCATGCGGATGTTCGGCTTGGGCCTGACGCTGGCAGTACTGGCCGACGCCACATTGGTGCGGATGGTCTTGGTGCCGGCGTTCATGCATGTGATGGGGTCACTGAACTGGTGGGCTCCGCGCCGGCTCGCCCGGCTGCACGAACGCCTCGGCTTCAGCGAGAGCGATCCGCCTGCGACACCGCCTGAACCGTCTGACGTCGCCACACGTATCTAGGAAGTGAGCCTTATCAGCGTTATCGCCGGCGTCCACGGAGCACTGCCGCCTCACCGCTACACACAAGACGAGATCACCGACAGGTTCCTCGAGGTTCCCGCGTTTGCGGGCTTCGAAGAGGTCGTGCGCAGCCTGCACCGCAGCGCGAAAGTCGACGCTCGCCACCTCGCACTCCCGATGGACGACTATCTTTCCCTGACCGACTTCGGAGCTGCCAACGACGTATTCATCGAGCATGCAGTCGAATTGGGCTGCCAGGCCCTGTTAGGCGCGCTCGACGAGGCGGGATTGCAGCCGCAGGATGTCGACCTGATCGTGACGACGACGGTCACCGGTATTGCGGTCCCGTCGCTGGATGCCCGCATTGCGGGCCGGCTGGGGCTGCGGCCCGACGTGCGCCGAGTGCCGATCTTCGGCCTGGGTTGCGTGGCGGGCGCGGCGGGTATCGCGCGCCTACACGACTATCTGCGCGGCGCGCCCGATGACGTCGCCGCGCTGGTGTCCGTCGAGCTGTGTTCGCTGATGTTTCCGTCCGCCAAGCCGACGATCGCCACCCTCGTAGGCAGCGCGCTGTTCGGTGACGGCGCTGCCGCGGTGGTCGCGGCCGGTGAGCGTCGTGCCGAACAGATCCGCGCGAGCGGTCCCGACGTGATCGCGTCGCGCAGCCGGCTCTACCCCGACTCGCTCGGCACAATGGGTTGGGACATCAGCGCTTCCGGCTTTCAACTGGTGCTGTCCCCCGATCTGCCTGACCTCATCGAGCGGTATCTCAACGACGACGTCACCACGTTCCTCGGCGACCATGATCTGACGATCGACGACATCGGCGCGTGGGTGAGTCACCCCGGTGGTCCAAAGGTGCTCGAGGCGATCAACGCTGCGCTGGTCTTGGAGGACGACGCGCTGGAGCTGACGTGGCGCTCGCTCAGCGAGATCGGCAACCTCTCGTCGGCGTCGGTGCTTCACATTCTGCGCGATACGCTGGACAAGCCGCCGCCCACCGGCGAGCCGGGACTGCTGATGGCGATGGGCCCGGGATTCTGCTCGGAGCTGGTCCTGCTGCGCTGGCACTGATGGTCTGGTATGCGCTGCTGATCGCCGCTGTCGCGGTCGAGCGAGTCGCGGAACTCGTAGTCTCCCAACGGAATCTGGCGTGGAGTCGCGCCCGCGGCGGCGTCGAGTTCGGTGTCGGCCACTACCCGGCGATGGTGATCCTTCACAGCGGTCTGCTGGCGGGATGTCTTCTCGAGGCCGTCCTGTTGCATCGACCGTTCGTGCCCGCGCTCGGCTGGCCGATGTTCGCGGTCGTGCTCGCGGCACAGGCGCTGCGCTGGTGGTGCATCGCCACTCTCGGCCACCAGTGGAACACCCGGGTTGTCGTCATACCCGGGGCGCCGCGGGTGAGCGGCGGCCCGTATCGCTTTGTGCCGCATCCGAATTACGTGGCAGTGGTGCTCGAGGGGGTGGCACTGCCGCTGGTGCACACCGCGTGGATCACGGCGCTGGTGTTCACCGTGCTCAACGCGGCGCTGCTGCGCGCACGGATCACCGTCGAGAAGACTGCATTGGCGGAGCTGCGGTGATCGACCTGCTGGTGGTTGGCGGTGGCCCGGCCGGGCTGGCCACCGCCATCTACGGCGCCCGTGCCGGACTGGAAGTCGTTGTGGTGGAACGTCGTCCGCTGCCCGTCGACAAGGCCTGCGGCGAGGGGCTGATGCCGCATGCCGTTCAGCAGCTGCACCGACTGGGTGCAGAGCCTGCGGGCAAGGCCTTCAACGGCATCACCTACATCGACGGCGACCGCCGCGTCACTGGGAGGTTCCGATCCGGCACGGGCCTCGGAGTCCGACGAACGACGTTGCACTCCAAGCTAGTTGACGCCGCGAAGGCGGCCGGTGTCCAAATCGTGCACGACGAGATCGTCGCTGTCAGCCAAGACGCGACCTCGGTATGCGGCGGCGACTATCGCGCTCGCTATCTGGCCGCTGCCGACGGGCTGCACTCGCCGATCCGGTCTGCTCTGGGGCTGGCGTTGCCCGCGCCGGGACCGCGCCGGTGGGGCATCCGGCGCCATTTCCAGACTGCGCCGTGGAGCGACAACGTCGAGGTGTACTGGTCGCGCGACGCGGAGGCGTATGTCACGCCCGTCGCCGACGACTGCGTCGGCATCGCGATCCTCACCAAGCGTCGCGGCGGATTCTCCGACCACTTTGCCGCGTTCCCCGCTCTGCAGGAACGCGTGCACGGTAGCGCGCACGGTGCTGATCGCGCCGCCGGACCGTTGCGACAGAAGGTACGCACTCGCACGGCCGGGCGGGTGTTGTTGGTCGGTGACGCCGCAGGCTACGTCGACGCGCTGACGGGCGAGGGACTCGGGATATCGTTCAGCGCGGCCGAACTACTGGTGAACTGCGTGGTGTCCGACCGCCCCGGTGATTACGACCGCCAGTGGCGGCGCATGTCGCGCCGGTACCGGATGCTGACAGCGGCAGTGCTGCAAGCGAGTTGGTATGCACCGCTGCGCTCCCGGATGGTGCCGGCTGCCAGTAGGGTCCCCGGCGTGTTCACCACTCTGGTCAATCTTCTTGCGGACTAGGCCTCTAGGCAGGACTGCTTCTGTGCCCGCCTAGCGGCGACAAAGTCGCCAGTGACGACAATGTCGCCCAGAGGCGGGCAATCGGGGAGTACGCCGGGCAGCCCCTTGGGCCTTAGCTCATCTGACCGCGCCGTTGATGACGGGGCCGGTGATCATTCCCTTCTCGACTCCCCACATCGTGGCGATGGTCCGGTACTCGCCGGTCTGCATCACGTGCTCGAGGGCCTTGCGCAGTGAGTCCGCCAATCCGGAGTCCTTGGCCACCGGCCAGCCGTACGGCGCGGTGTCGAAGATCTCCCCCGCCGGCTCGAGCGCTCCGCCGGACGTCTTGACCGCGAATCCCGTCGCCGGTGAATCCGCCGACATCGCGTCCAACTGCCCGGCCATCAGCGCCTTGGTCAGATCGTCCTGGCTGACGAAGACCACCTTCTCGATCGCCGAGTTGCCCGACTCCGTGCACGCCTGACTCTTCGCCGGGATCTCCTCGGTCTCCTGGATAGACGCGTACGTCACCCCAATGCGCATCCCGCACGCATTGGTCGGATCGACTGTCGATCCCGCCTTTTGCGCCCACAGCGTCCCCGCCTGAAAGTACGTGACGAAGTCGGCCTGCCCCTGCCGATCCTTGGTGTCGGTGAACGACGACATCCCGACGTTGAAGTCGCCAGCGCGCACCGACGGGATGATCGCCTCGAACGCCGTCTCCCGGTACTCCGGCACAAGTCCGAGCGTGCGCGCCACCGCGTTCATCAGATCCACGTCGAAGCCCACGATCTGACCCGAGGTGTCCTTGAATTCGTTTGGCGGGTAAGGCACATTGACGCCGATCACCAGCTTGCCCGTCGCCCTGATGTCCGCAGGCACCGTCGCCGCGATCTCAGGAACCGCACCCGGCGCGGCCGCAGGCGTCGACGAACTCTCCGCGATACTCGCGGGCCGCGCGGACCCTCCACCGGAGCCGCCGCGCCACTGCACCACCCCGAACGTGCCCAGCGCGGCCACCAACACCACCGCGCCCACCACGGCCATCGCCCGCCGCGACACTCGCCGCCCCGTGGATGGCCGCCGCGCCGAATGCCGCCCGCTTCGGCCCGTCGTGCGCACGGGCGCATTCAGCGCACGCCGTGCAGCAGCGGCCAATTCGCCCGCAGTCTGATACCGCTTCGCCGGCTTCTTTGCCATGCCCTTGGCGATGACGTCGTCGAACGCCGCCAGCCGGGGGTCGGCCAGCGACGGCCGCGGCACCGGCGCCGTCATGTGGCCGGCGATCTGCTGCTCCAGGCTGTCGGCGGGATACGGCCTTGCGCCCGTGAGACATTCGTAGAGCACGCAGGTCAACGCATACACGTCGGACCGCGGATCGATCTGCCCCGCCTCGAACCGCTCCGGAGCCATGTATGCCATGGTTCCGAGCGTGCTGCCCGCCGTGGTCAAGCCCTTGTCACCCGCTGTACGGGCCAAACCGAAGTCGATGAGGTACACGAACTCGCGGTCGGTGATCAAGATGTTGGACGGCTTGACGTCGCGGTGGATCAGGCCCGCCTCGTGTGCGGCGTCCAGCGCCGTCGCGACCTGCTCGATGATCTTCACCGCGAACTCCGGCTCGAGCGCCGTGTCGTCCTGCTCGAGCATCGTCCCGAGGTTGCGGCCGTCGATCAGCCGCATATCCAAATACAGCCGACCCTCGATCTCTCCGAAGCCGTGAATCGGCACCACATGCGGGTCGTTGAGCCCGGCCGCTGCCTGCGACTCGCGACGGAATCGCTGCTGAAACGTTTCGTCGGCGGCCATGTGCGGGGGCAGCACCTTGAGCGCCACAACGCGGTCGGTCTTGGTGTCGTAGGCCCGATAGACCTCACCCATACCGCCCCGGCCGATCAGCTTCTGCAGCTGATAGTGCCCGAATGGCGTCGCATCCACCGTTTACTCCTCGGCACCCGACCCCGCATCGATGTGCCGATCGAAACTACACCAGGTTTGCCAGCAATGTCGTGGCGCGGTGAAACAATGTGGTCAAAGCATGCGGATATGCCTTCCGACCCCAACAGCGGCCGAGGAAGCGCGACGATTATTTGCGCTGCAGCGCTGGTCCACGGCTGATGCGTAACGCTATGGGCCATAGGACATCTCAGCGGTCATGTCCTTTAATCGCGTATCGTCGCGTTAACCACACACGCGACTTCGGTCAATACAATACAAATACGGCAATTTCGCAGACCGCGAAAAGGACGATCTTGTTGTCGGCCGAGGTGCTACCGTTAATTTGAGCGGCTACATGTTTGGAAGGTGAACCACTAATGCTCTCGACGACGAAACTGCTTGTCGCGTCTGGCGGTCTGGCCTTGTCGCTGACCGCTGGAGCCGGGATCGCTTCCGCAGGACCCGATGTAACCCCAATCATCAACTCGACCTGCACGTATCCGCAGGTCGTCGCCGCACTCAACGCACAGGATTCCGGGCTTGCGCAGCAGCTGACGCAGACCCCGGCGGCCACGGGATGGTTGCAGGCGCTCATCGCTGCCCCACCGGAACAGCGCAAGTCGATGGTGGCGCAGGCACAGGCCATTCCGGCCGTTCAGCAATACACGCCGGTCATCCTGGCAGTGGCTAATACCTGCAACAACTTTTAAAGTCGGCCGCCCCAGCGACTTTGAGCGGCGCGCGCCGCGGTTGATTCTTTTAACCGGCAACCACTGGTCATACTGAGCGCATGCCCGATAGCAACGTCCTCGGTGGTCCGTTGGAACCCTGCGGCACGGATCCGCTCACAGGCTTCTACCGCGACGGCTGCTGCACGACCGGGGAAGAGGATCTCGGCCGTCACACCATCTGCGCCGTCGTGACCGCCGAGTTTCTGCAACACCAACGCTCGATCGGCAATGACCTGTCGACGCCCCGACCCGAATACCGGTTCCCGGGCCTTCTGCCCGGCGACCGCTGGTGTGTCACGGCCGCGAACTGGCTTCTGGCTTACCAGGACGGCTGCGCCGCTCCGGTGGTGCTTGCCTCGACACACGCATCAACTCTTGACGTGGTTCCCCTGAACGCGTTGCAGGAGAACGCCGTCGATGTGCCCGACGATCTGGGCGACTTATGAATTTGCCCGCCTCCGCGCGACAAGGTAGCGACAACCGGTCTTAGGTCTGCCGCAGTCGCTCAGTTGTCGCGCAGAGGCGGGCACAAAGACCGTTGCAGTTCCGTCGTCGGCGAGGCTCGGATTTCGGCGCAACACGGCACGGACCTGTCGCCGACGGCGATTTGCGATATCCGCAGAAGATCACATTTTTGCCACAGAATCAGGGGCGCTTTATTGCCCTAACCAAGTAGCCAGAGAAATTTTCCTTCGCGTCATTACATTTTGCGGCGCGGACCCGTCACATGTAAGTACTACAACCCGTCGGATTACTCCGCCCGCCACCGCGGCCGACTGCGGCGCAGCCATGAGTGCTGCATGTCCGGCTGAGGAGGCACCGGCGCGTACTACGCAGCGACGCACCCGACGATGACGATGGTTCCCATGAGTTGCGCGCAGTGTCTTTGCCCGCAGCGGTGTTGGCAACTGAACGATAACGTTGCCGCGGTATCCGTGACGCGCCTCGCCAGTCCGCCAAATACGCTGCGACACAAGGCACCTCGCGGCCGAGATTCTGTCGATGAGTGCGACTCGCGAGCTACGACATGCCACAATGACACGACACCGTGGATGCTGGCGAGCAGCGCCACGCTGGCGTTGGTGAGGCGCGATGGGTCGGGCAGACACGCATCTGGCAGCGTGCGCGATCGGCGTAGCTTTGCTGCTGGCCGTCGCCCACTGCGCGGTCGCCGCCGCCGACACTCCCGATTCGGCAGGAAGCCAGAGCACCAACACCAGCTCGTCGGACGCCGACCAGGCTCCTTCTGATCACACGCCCGACGTCAAGTCCAGCGACGACAGTGTGAAAAGCGGGCTGGCCTCCGAAGGCGTCCAGACCAACAGCGTCGCCGCAACAGAGTCTGAACCAAAGCAGGACACCGACGACGCCGAGCAGAAAAAGCCTGTCGACAAGGAGTCCTGCGCGGAGAACCACCACGGCAAGACGATCAGCACACCGGTTCCGGAAGCGCCGGCTCCCGCGGAAATCGCGCCGGTCCCAGAAACCGTCGCACCCGCCCTTGAGGCGCCCCCGCCGCTCGACCTGCCCCCCGACGTTCCCAGCTCACCCGTCGAGCCCGACACGGTGGACGCGGCAGCCGCGGAAGCCGGCGCACACCACTCCCACGGCCACGAACTCCCCATCCTGAAGGTGCCGTTCGTCGTCCTCGGCGCATCGGTCGCACCGCGCGGACTGTCCAGCGGGCAGGTCGTCACGTTGTCGCCGCCGATGAACGGTGAGCCGTCACCGGCGCTCCTTCGGGCATCGAGCAGTGAGCCACTGCCTGAAACCCTGCCCGCCAGCGGCGGCCTAGCCGCTCGCGGGCAGACCCCCAACGGCTACACCTACGCGTTTCCGTCCAGGTCGCTGGCCGGCATGGTGTCGGTCGCGATGCCTGGTGTTACGGGCATCGTTCTGATGACCGTCAGCGGGATCTGCCTTGGTTACCGCCAAGCGAAGGCGCAATTGGCGTTGATCGAAAGTGCAGACCGCTTCCTCAACTAGGCGGCGGTGGTTGTCGCGGCCTCCGGTGATATCGCCGCGGCGTCGGCCGTCGGCAACGACAGCTGCATGCTCGACACGTTCAGTACTCCGAGCGAGTTGATCGTCTCGTACGGGAACGCCGAAGCGACCAGTTGCAGCGTCAGCGTCTCCCCCGGCGCCAATGTCTGGGCAACCTGTTCCAGCGGAATCGTGAGCGTGTGCGTCTGCCCGTCCAATGTCACCGGCACGGGAGTGACGAGGTTGCCGAGCACCAAGCCCGTGGTGTCGTCGACGAGCTGCGCGTAGACGTGGCGGCTGGTCCCTGTGCCGGAATAGGTCAGGGTCAGCTGCGGCGCGCCGACGACGTAGGTGGTGGTCGTCGCGGCCGGAATCTTCAGGTTCAGCGCGTTGATCGCCGGTGCGCCGGACGGCAGCCCGAGCAGCGCCCTGATGGGGCCGAGGCCGAACACGCCGAGCTGCGGCCCTGAGCCACCGATGAACGGAAGCAGTGGCAGCACGCCGCCACTGCTGGAGGCGACGATCGGATCGTCCTGCGGAACGGGATACGTGTTCGACGAGAAGTACTGCCCATGCTGGTCGACCCATTCGAACTGCGGGCCGGTCGGCACCAGCTCGTCGCGCTTGACGTACCGGTCCAGCCACGCGAGCGTGTCGTGCTCGATCAGCACGCCGTCGTTGGTGCTCGTCAGGCATGCGCCGTGACCGCCGCAGAACCACACCACCTTGGTCGGGACTCCATTGGCGATGAGGATTGTGGCGTTCTCGTCGGCCTCGGCCAGGGTGAACAGCGTGTCGACGGTTCCCTGAATCAAAAGCGTTGGCGCGGTGATCTTTTCGACCAGTTCGTCTGGGCCGCGTTGATCCAGCAGCGCTTGGTCGTCGGGCGACACCATGCCCGTCAAATCGCCCCAGATCGCCGCCGGGTACAGCCGCGGATTCACTCGCGCACCGGTGGAGATCAGAGCCGCCGTCAATATGGTGCCCCAGCTGCTCTTGAACGCCTCGCTCTTGTACAGCGAGGTGTTCAGGCTGTGCCAGGCGATGGTCGGGACGATCGCGTCAATCCGCGGATCGATTGCCGCAGATACCAGTTGGATGCCGCCGCCATACGACGCGCCGACCATGCCGATCCGCGGGTCCCCGTCATCGGAGAGAACCTCGGGCTGGGTTGCCAGCCAGCTGATGATGGCCGAGACGTCGCGGGCTTCGAAATCCGGTGAGTCGACTTCCAATTGGCCGCCCGAATTCCATTCGCCGCGCGGGTCCCACGTGACGACGTTGTAGCCGGCCCGCCGCAGCGGGGCGATGCCGACCATGTCGTTGGGCAGGAACTCGTCTTCTTCGGCGTCGGGGTTCGTCGAGCCGGGCAGACCCAACCCCGGCCCGTCGAGGATCGTCGGCGCCTTGAGTCCTGGCGCCAGCCCGGAGGCCGGCATGAAATGGACGTAGATCGGTGTGCCGTCGAATGAGATGACCTTCACGTCGCGCGGCGTCGGAGTGCCTGCAGGCAGGCCGATTTGGATCGGGTAGCCGATGAACGGATGCAACACGTCGCCGATGAGCGGTAGTTGGTGGATGAACGCGACGATCGGCGTTACGAACATCGGCCCGATCACCGGCAGCTGCTGCAGGAAGGCCAACGGCGGTGTCTGCTCGATCGCGACGACGGCCGGCGCCGCCGTCGGGACAGCGGCATCGGTGGTCAGGCTGTTCGTCACGGGGCTTGCGGCCTTGTTGAGGCTCGGCGCGGTGGCGAACGACTCGCGCCGCGCGGCCGCGAGCATCGTCCACGTCAACGGCGATTCCACGGGTGCGGTGGGCGCGTTTCCGGCGAACGGGTTGAAGAACGCGTTGACGACGGTCGATACCGCGGTCGTCACCACCTCGACCGGATCCGGTGGGGCTGTGGTCGCCGTTACTGCAGGCTGCTGAACCTCGACGTTGGCGGTGCTCGTCGTCGGGGTGACCGCAAGCGCCGTCGGTTCGGTGTCGGAGACAACGTCGGGTTGGTCGTCGCTGGTCTTCGCGGACGCCGTCGTGTCCGAGTGCGATGCCGTCGTTTTGGCGGCCGGGCTTGCCGTCTTGGTCGGTTTGGTGACCGGATCCGCTGTGCTGGTGTCCGGTTTGGAGTCGCTTGGCCGCTTCTTTGTGGTTGGCGGTGTCGAATCCGCTGTGGGCTCTGGCTTTTTGGTCGCGGTCGCCGATGTGGGTTGCGGTTCGGCGGTCGGATCTGTTGTGGTCTTCGTCGACGACGTCGTCGATGACGAGTCCGTCGCATCCGTGGACGATGTGCTGGTCGACGACGACACCGACCCCGACGAGTCCGTGGTATCGGCCAATGCCACGCCGTGGCCGGTGACCACTGCGGCCCCGATGCCCAACGCGATAGCCAGTCCGCCGATTCGGCCTATGTATGCCCCCGCACCCATGGGTGAAATTCATACCCTTCGCAACAAACGTCCGTACGGGTCTTCGGCCAATCCCTGAAAATGAAACGATCTGAGGGTGACCGACGACCTGGCCGACCTCGCGGAAAGCCAGCTCGAACGGTGGAAACTTCGCCGCGACGGTGAACCAGTCCATGGGGCCGGCTCGATCGTCGTGCCCGTGCGGACGCCCGAGGGAGTGCCCGCCGTGTTGAAGCTTCCCGAGGCTGAACACGGCCACCTCGTGCTGCGGCGATGGGGCGGCGATGGCGCGGTTCGCCTGCTCAGCGCGGACCCACCGCATCGTGCCGTACTCCTGGAGCGGCTTCGGTGGGACAGTTTGGGCGATTTGCCCGACGTCGAAGCCTGCGAGGTGGTCGCGGGGCTCTACCGACGGCTCCACGTCCCGGCAATGCCCCAATTGCCCACGCTCACTTCATTTCTCGAGCAACGTGCACGCGACTTCGCGGCGCTTCCCCGCAGCGCGCCGATCCCGCACCGGCTCGTCGAGCAGGCGATGACGCTCAGCCGCGAGCTGGCGGCCGACGCCGCGAGCTCGGGCACCGTCATCCACACCAACCTTCACTACGAGAACGTGCTGGCGGCCGAGCGGGAGCCGTGGCTGGCGATCGCCCCCAAGCCCATGAACGGCGATCCCCATTACGAGCTGGCCCCGATGCTGTGGAACCGCTGGGACGAGCTCACGGGTGACATCCGCGAGGGCGTGAGGCGGCGCTTCTACACGCTCGTCGACGCGGCCGGATTCGACGAGGAACGGGCCCGCGCGTGGGTGATCGTTCGGGTTGTCGATGCGGCTGTGAGGGAGCTGGCTACAGCCGACTCGACGAAATACGTGGCGCTTGCGAAGGCTGTGCAGGACTGAGACGCATCGCCTTCACCCGAATGCGCGCACCGCGGTGCGGCACGAGGATCACCTGCTTGACCTTCTGCCGTTCGCCCGCGGCCGTCGTGGTGGCCAACTCGACTCGGCGCAGAATCTCGCGTAGGACGACCCGCATCTCGACCATCGCGAATGTCGCACCGAGGCAACGTCGATTGCCGCCGCCAAACGGAAACCACGTCGTCGGCGTCAGCGTCGCGTTCACCATTCGATCCGGATCGAACCGATCGGGATCCGGATACACGTCCGAATCACGGTGCACCAGACCGATTCCCGGTACGACCATGACGCCGGCGGGCAGCCGGTAGCCGGCGAGTTCCACCGGCGCCTTCAACACGCGACCGACGTCGAAGACCACCGGCCGAATGCGCAACGTCTCCTTGGCGACCGCGTCGAGGTACTCGTCGCCGTCTTCGGCCTCGGCCGCCCGCACCGCCTTGGCCAGGACTGCGGGGTGACGGGTCAACCGCTCCAGCGCCCACGACAGGCCCGTGGCCGTCGTGTCGTGCCCGGCGGCCAACAACGTCAGCAGCTGGTCACGCAGTTCGCGGTCGGTCATCGTGCGGCCGTCTTCGTCGGTCGAGCGCACCAACATCGCGAGCACATCGGTGCGCTCGTCCAAGTGCGGATCGGCACGACGCTCGGCGATCTCGGCGTACAACAGCCGGTCAACCTCGTCGATATGTCGCGCCAGGCCACGCCATGGGGGATAGCGCCGCAGGTTTGGATTCGCGATGGCCGGCGACGCCCACGCCCCGACGTTCAACAGCCGCGGCATGACCGCGCGCAGAGCGGCGAGTCGCGACGGGTCGCTGGCGCCGATGACGATCCGCAGGATCACCTCCAGCGTGATCTCGGACATCTTCGGCGCCACCGCGAAGGGCCGGCCAACCGGCCATCCCGCGATGTTGGCCGCCGCGATCTCGGCCATCGCCTCGGCCTGCCTGGCAACCGCATCGCGATGGAAGGGCGGCAGCATCAGCCGACGACGTTCGCGATGTGCGTCGTCGTCGATCACCAACACCGAAGTATCACCAAGGATCCCAGCAAGCACCGAGTTGGCCTCGCCGGCATGAAAGACGCTGGGGTCACCGGCGAACACCTTCTTGATCTCGGCCGGGTCGGACAGATACACCAGCGGAGGAAGCGTCGCGATGCGCAGCGTGAACACGTCGCCATAGCGACGCCCACAGGCGGCCGCGAGTCGCGGCCAGTACCGCATGAACAGGACCAGCTGCACCCACCGCGGAAGCCGGGGCCCAGGCGGCAGGACGTCCTCGTCGCTCACATTCGTGAGCCTACGAGCGGAGCTATTCGGCCGGGGGCAATTGGCGCGGGCCGTCGGATCGCCGCAGTTCCTGCTGTCCTGTTCGCTCCGTCAACACATGCTGACGCTTCACAGACGGACCCACCGACGCGGACGCGCGCTGCGGTTCGTCCTGCGCGGCAGATTCCTCGGACTCAACGGTGACCTTGTGGGTACGCCGCAGCGAGAAGTGAATCTCTTCTGTCTCTTCGAAGACCTCGCGTGCGGTGCGCAGTGGCTTGGTCGTCGCGTCTATCGCGGTGGCGACGATCGGCGGCACGAACGGACGAAGCCACCGGGCTGCGGCCTTGGTGACGTCGGGGATCGTCGGTATCAACGACGTCCCACCGGTTTCGACTCGCGCGGGAAGGTTTCGCGTCTCAACGGTTTCGGCGTCGGGCAACTCGGCCATCGGCTCCGATGCACGCTCCGAACGCACCTGCACCGGACCCTCGAGCGCCTCGGTGACCCTGCGACGCTGCTCTTCGCGGTCGATCTCGGTCTGCGCCTCGACCGCGAACCGGGCCTTGGCCAACTCCTGTTCGGCCCACAGCGTTTCGACGGCAGCACGCACCTCGGCACGCTTCACGGCGATCGCGGTGTCGGCCTCGAGCTCTGCGCGCTCGACCTCGGCCGAGGCCTGCTCGCCGCGGTCGGAGGAGGTCTCGCCCCGCCACAGCTTGAGAACCAGCGGCAAGGCGGTCAGCAGCGCGAAAAACCCGATCGTCAGCAGTCGCAGCACCATCGCGCCTGCAGTGCCGAAGGTGTACTCGTTCATGACTGCCCACCGCGCGCCGAGGCCACCTTCCTTGTCCTTCATGGAGGTCTGCCGAGCCTGGGTCAGCGCCTGCTGGTGGGCCTCGATGTCGGCGTCCAGCGTTGGTGCCCGCCGGTCGCGTTCGGCCGTTGCATTGTCCAGCTCGCGCTGCGCGTCGCCGAGAAAGTCGTTCGCCGTCCTGGTCTCGGGACCGCCGCCGGGCACACCTGTGATGTGGGTCTGCGGGCAGCCCGGCGACGGGTTGAATTCGCAGCGTGCGACGACGAGCGCGTCGTCGCGGCGCCGGCTTGCGTCATCGACCGCGGTGTCGAGTGCGGTGCGTGCTTGGCGTGCCCGGTCGAGTTCGGCGCCAGCCTGCATCACGGCGGGCGTGGTATCGGCGGCCCGCGCCGCCTGCTCGTCCAGACGGCGGTCGATCGAGCCGGAGAACATAACCACTGCGGCGAGTTCGCCGACGACGACGCCAACGACGAGCGCGACCGTCGCGCGGCCGAGGACGCTTGACCAGCTCCGCGTCGGGCCGCTGGCAATGGCGTGGGTCAGCAGCCCGACCAGCAGGCCGAAGATCAAGGTCAGCGGGAGGACTGCCATGGGCGGCCAATGTGTCGACTCGGTGACGGCCAACGTCGCGACAAGCCATGCCAGCGCCGCGAGCAGCCACGTCAGCTGAGAACCAATCTTGTTGGCAGACATCCGAACTCCAATAGTCTCCAAGCGTTTCCCGGCGTGACTCAGCGCGGGCCGCGTACGTCAGCCATGCAGAATCGAAACCCCCGCGGATCGCGCCGTCACGCCGGTGCGAATTTCGCCAATCTTCTCACAGCGGCGGGTGCCGTGCCGCTGCTGCCCTCTGCCGCTCTTGCTCGACGAACCGTCAATCACTCTTCGGCCGGGTTGCGGTGAACGCCACGGTCACCGCGTCAACGACCTTCATCGACCCCAGCAGCATCGAGTACGGCTTGAGGCCGAACTCGGTTTGACGGACATCTGCTTCACATGACAGCCGCCAGCTGTCACCACGATCGTCGACGTGCAGTTCGATCACGCGTTCGCGCGTCACGCCGTGGATATCCAAGGAGCCGGTGAGCCGGTAGCCGTCGCCCGTCTTCTCGATGTCGCTTGCCTGGAAGTGGATCTGCGGGAAACGGTCGGCGCCAAGCACCTTCAACGCGTTCGACCGCGCCAGCGCCTTCTCCGGTCCCGACAGTGGCGTTACGCCGCCCTCACCTCGCAAGACCTGAAGCGAATCGACCTCCGCGGTGAACTCGACTTCGGCGGGTTGGCCATCGGCCCACTTCACCGCGGCCGTCCAGGTGTTCACCGCGATCGTGAGGCGATGCCCCATTTTCGCGGCTCTGCCCGTGACGCTCGTATGAACCAGCAGCTGGCCCTCCGAACCGTCGAAATGCCAAACGTCGAAAGTCACCGGCCGAATGTATCCGCAAGATGCGACTATCTGCAGTGAGCGGGTCACCGATGCCCCGCCGAGCAGGAGCTGCCGAACCATGTCCCCGAGTAACCCATGGCGTTATCCCCCGGGCGTTCCACGATGTGAATCCCCGCGAGCCGAAGGACGCTTCTTCCTCTCCGGCGGCCGGCGGTTGGGCTATGCGGAGTTCGGCGATCCGGCGGGCTCTGTGGTGCTGTGGTTCCACGGCACACCGGGGGGCCGCCGCCAGTTTCCCTTGGTCGGGCGGCGCGCCGCCGAAAAGCTCGGGCTGCGGGTCGTGGTGGTAGAGCGCGCAGGATCGGGCCTGTCCGACTCTCACGTGTACGAGCAGGTCGCCGACTGGGGCGCCGACATGGTCCACGTCGCCGATGTGCTCGGTGCCGACCGGCTCGGCGTCGTCGGCCTCTCCGGCGGCGGTCCGTACGCACTGTCCTGCGCGGCAACACCCGGACTGGCCGGACGCGTTGCGGCCGTCGCGGTCCTCGGTGGCGTCACGCCATCGGTGGGGCCGGACGCCGCGACGGGCGGAGCGATCGCGTTGGCCCGCACCTTCGCTCCTGCACTGTCAACTTTGCGACGGCCGCTGGCCATGGCAACCGCGGGTCTGCTGATGCCGATCCTTCCGTTGGCGCACCTGGCATATCGCGGCTTCTCCGGCCTCATGCCGGAAGGTGACAAGCGGGTGTTCGCCGATCCCGAGATCGAGGCGATGTTCGTCGACGACATCGTGCTGGCCGCGCATGGTCGGTTCCAGGCGCTGATCGACGACGCCCGCTTGTTCGGCCGTCATTGGGGTTTTCAGCTGGCCGACGTCAAGGTGCCCGTGCGGTGGTGGCACGGCGACGCCGACCCGATCGTCACCTTCGATGACGCCAAGGCCGCAGCAGCGCGACTGCCCGACGCCGAGCTGATCCTGATGCCCGACGAGAGCCATCTCGGTGGTTTCGCCGCCGCCGATGACGTCCTGACGTTCTTGCGGTCGCACTTGTAGTCAGTGCGGGCCGACAACCGTCGCGCCGTGGCGGGCCCAGATGCGACAAAACACGAGGTAAACGCCTCATGTGCCGGGGGCGGTCGGCTGCGCACACTACGACGTGAGCTTCCAAGAATCGCTTGAGAAACGCGTGAGGTGTCGGCCGCAGTCTTGCGGTGACCACTTCATATGCCGCACAAGGAGACCGACATGACCACCGTTTCGCGTATTTCGCGGACGAAGCTGACGCTGACCGCAATGGCCACCGCCGCGGTCGCCATTGCCCTGCCTGCAACCGCATACGCCGGCGTGCCACCGTCTTTTCAAACCCCGTCGGGCAACATCATGTGCTGGATCGCCGACAACGCGGCCGCCTGCTCGATCGTCGACTACACCTACGGCGACCGGCAACGGCCATCCGATTGCGGCCCGGCCGAGTGGCCGAATCATTTCTGGCTCTCCGAGGGCAAGGCGACCACCGTGGATTGCTCCGACACCCCGCCCGGCACGTACCACGGTTTGCGCACCGACAGGACGCTGGACTACGGGCAGACAAAGTCCTCCGGCGTAATGACCTGCGCCAGTGAGCCTTCGGGTGTGACGTGCACCGACACCAGCACCGGCCACTTCTTCCGGGTGTCCCGCGACTCCTACGAGCTCGGCTGACCAGGCGCCCGTGATGAAACGGAAGCTCATCGTCGGTCTTGCCGCAGCAGCGGGAATTGTTGCGGCAGCCGGATGTTCGGCCGACGGTCACGGCGCGTCGCCGGCAACCTCTGTATCGGCGACGACGGTGATCGCTACCGAGCCGTCGCACGACGTGACCTATTCATCTCAGGTCGAGCTGCCGTTCGGCGACACCATCAACCACCTCGCCGGTGTAGCGGTCGACACCACGAGCAATGTCTACGTCCTCGACCACTACTACGGCCAGGTGTGGAAGCAGGTGCCTGGCGCGGTTCACCTCGAAAAGCTGCCGTTCACCGACCTTTACCGACCCGTCGACGTGGCGGTCGACACGGTGGGCAACCTCTACGTTGTCGACGATTTCAAGAGCCAGGTTGTGAAGTTGGCGCCGGGGACCACCACCCCAACCGTGTTGCCGTTCAGCAACATTCAGCCGAATGCGGTCGCGGTTGACAGCGCGGGCAACGTCTATGTGACCGACTCGAACGCACACCGCGTGCTGAAGCTCGCGGCGGGTGCGAATAGCCCAGTCGACTTGCCGTTCAACGACACTCGACCCGGCGGTGTGGCGGTCGACGATGCGGGCAGCGTTTACGTCACCGATTCCGACGCCAAACGGGTCTTGAAGTTGGTGGCAGGTGCGAGTAGTCCCACGGTGTTGCCGTTCAACGACGTGAACATCCCCTCCGGGGTGGCGGTAGACACCGCGGGCGACGTGTTCGTCACCGATTTCGGCGCCGATCGCGTGTTCAAGCTGGCGCCCGGTGCCATCGGCCCAACGGTGTTGCCGTTCAACGGACTGAAACACCCTTCCGCTGTGGCGGTCGACCCTGCCGGCGATGTCTACGTCGTCGACGACCTCCACTTCCGCGTACTGAAGCTGCCGGCCCGGTGAGGGCGCCAAGAATCACTTGAGAATCCTTCGAGCCATTGACCGCAACCTGGTCATGACAACGACCACAAACCCGTTTCACCGAAAGGACACGAGCATGAACCACAGATTGCTCGCCACAGTTGGCGTCTTCGCGATCGCCGCGTCGATGGCGGCGGGATGCTCGTCGCAGACCAAATTCCCTGCGGCCCAGGAGACATCGGCCAACCCGCCCACCTCAGCCGTCACGTCGGCACCCACGACGGCCGCGCCTGCCGCCGCACACGGTGTCGAGGCCACGATCAACGATGTGCCGTGGGAAAAGGTGGGCCAGGGTTGGACACTCGCCACCTGGAGCCCCGCTATCGCCCACCGGCCCGGCGAAAAGCCGGCCCCGGACGAGCCAGACCCCAATACCGCCGCCACGACGCTCTATCTTGTGGACCCGGCAGGTAACCGCTACGCGATCACCACGCTGGATGGTGCAGACGCGCGCCTTCAATTGACGGACTGGTCCGGCGACGGCCGCAATGCCCTGCTCGCTGACGGTACGAAGGTCATCTCGGTCGACCTGCACACCGGCAAGCAGACCGTCATCCCCGCCGAGGGCTACCCAAGCTATACGCGGCCCGCCGGCAAGGCACTCCTGGTTTCGACGAGCTCCAACGGCAATGAGCCTGGAACGCTGAAGCGCATCGACTTCAACGGCAATGTGCAGCAGACCTTCCCCACCGAGGATCTCGGCGGAGCGGGTCAGTTCAGTGGCAGGTACCTCGAGTCGGCCGACGGGACGCACCTCGTTCTCAGCACCGCCAACTACGGAAATGAACTCGTGCCGCGCAGCGACGACAGCCTGGTGGTGGTCGGCAACGACGGCAAGATCATTCGAACGATACCGACACCGATGAAGAACGCCGACTGCGCGCCGGTGAGGTGGTGGGCACCCACGGTGGTCCTCGCCAACTGCTCGGCCGAGCACGGTTCGGCAAGCCAGCTCTGGAGAGTGCCCATCGACGGTGGGACACCCACCGCACTCACTGCGGTCAACTCCGGCCAGGGCGACGATCCTGGATTCGGGAACGACATCGAGGACGGAAGCGCATGGGAGCTGCCAACGGGCACGTTCCTCCAGTCCGCGGGAGCCTGTGGCACGGCGTTCTTGTCTCGGTTGACCCCGGATGGCCACACCACGCGCGTCAAGGTTCCCGGTATGTCCCAGAGCGTGTTCGTCACCGGGGCGACCGCTGACAAGTTGGTGCTGCACGGCCACATGGATTGTGGCGGTGGCACGGCGCTGGTGAGCTACGACCCGGCGGCCAACACGTCCACCGTGCTGCTCGGTCCGCCCGTCAACGGCGGCGGCGTCGAAGAGGCCATCCTGTTCCCGGAGGGGAAGTAGACCATGAATCACATTGCGCGCCAGATCACTACGCTGACGTTGCTCGCAGGCGCGACCATCGCCGGTTTTGCCGGGCCGGTCGCGCAGGCCGACACGCCACCACCGCCATGCTCATCCGGGCAAGTCCAGGTGAGCAACGGCGAAGAACAGGCGGCGGCCGGACATCGCCGGGTGCTCCTCGTCTTCAGCCTGGCTCCCGATGCCGCGCCGTGCACGCTGACCGGCTATCCCGGAGTCGTGTCCGGGGCCGGCGGGCCGTCGATCCAGGCCAAGTGGACCCTGCGCGGCTACATGGGCGGCGTGCAGACGGAATCTCCACCCACCGTCACGGTGTCAGCATCGCAGCCGGCCTACGCCATCGTCGAGGGCGCCGCGGTCGGGGATTCCGACCGCCCCTGCCCGACATACACCAGCCTGCAAGTGATTCCGCCGGACACCGTCGACGCGGTCACCGTCGCGGTCGGCATCGACACGTGCACGCTGCAGGTCCATCCCGTGAATTCGAAGCCCTAGAGCCAGAAAGAGAATCGACATGAGTACACGGAAGGTGTTGGTGGCATTGACCGGCGCTGCGGTGATCATCGCGGCCCCGGCGTGCGGTTCAAGCACCCACCAAACTGCGGCGAGTTCGCCAAGCGCGGCAACGCCATTGGCGTCTACCTCTCCCGCGCCCGCCGCCCCGCAATCGGCGTGTGCCGACCTCGGCGGGACGGTCGGCCCCGACCAGACCTGTCATGTTCGCAGCACCACGCCTACGTACACGCTCACCATGAGCTTTCCGCTCGACTATCCCGACCAGAAGGCGCTGACCGATGTCCTGAAGCAGGACCGTGACAAGTTTGTCGACTGGGTCGCCGAGGCCGGGTCCCACGGGCGCGGAACGCCGTACCAGCACGAGGTCACCGCGAAGACGTACCGCTCGGGGACTTCCGACTCAGGCACCCAGAGCGTCGTGCTCAAGGTTCAGGACGACACCGGTGCGGCCCATGAAGCCCACCCGAACACGTGGTTCGCCGCCCTCAACTACGACCTCGGCACGCGCACCGCGATCACGTTCGGCACGCTGTTCAAGCCTGAGGTCAACCCGCTTGAGGTGCTGAACCCGATTGTCTTGCACGAACTGCAGAAAAAGGACACGGACAGTCCGGTCAACGACCTCGACGAGCATACGTATGAAAACTTCGCGGTCACCAACGATGCGGTGATCTTCTTCTTCGGCGAAGACGAGGTGATCCGGGACAACAATGGGCCGCATCAAGTTTCAGTGCCCCGCGCCGAGCTCGCGTCAATCCTGGCCTAGCCGGAACCGCCCAGTTCGAAGGTGAATTCGTGGTCGCCGATGCGGATGCTGTCGCCGTCGGCCAGCGTCGCACTGCCCCGAATCCGGTTGTCCGCCACACTGACTCCGTTGGCGGATCGAAGGTCGGTGACGACGAAGCTGGTGCCGGTGTCGACGATCATCGCGTGGTAGCGGCTCACCGTGGCATCGTCGAGAACGATGTCATTGTCGGGAAGGCGCCCGATGCGGGTGGCCGCTCCTCGTATCGGATGCGTACGTCCGTCGGCGTTGCGCAGCTGCGCAGCAGCGGACAGCTCGGAAGCACGTGTGCGCCGTTCGAGGGTCGCGACGGCCCGCCTGGCCGTCGCGCGGGCCGCATGCTTGACGTCAAGTGGCTCTTGGCGAAGGATCCGCTCGTGCAAGCCCCGCAACGTCGGACCGGGGTCGATCCCCAGCTCGTCGGCGAGCGTCGTCTTCAACCGTCCGTACGTCTCGAGAGCGTCGTATTGGCGTTCCACCAAATAATAGGCGGTGATCAGCTGCGCCCACAGCGGCTCACAGTAGGGATTCTCGGCCGCAAGCGATTCCAGCTCACCGATGATGGAAAGTGTTCGTCCGCAGGCCATCTCAGCCTCGGCTCGTGCCGTTTGCGCCGCCAGCTTGTCCTCCCCAAGCGCGGCTGCGAAGGCCTCGACGAACTCGAAGTCGCGCAGATCGTCGAGGACAGGCCCACGCCACTCGGCCAGCGCGGCCGACAGATGGCTGCTTGCGTGCTCGAACCGGCCCTCGGCCGCGGCGCGCATTCCCGCGGTCTGCTCGGTGATGAAACAGCCGATGTCGCACGCCGGGTCGGGCACGTTGAGCCGATACCCTGGCTGAGCGCGGACCAAGACGGCGGCGGGATCGACGTCAGCCTTGCTCAACAGTCGGCGGAGGTTGGATACGTATGTGTGCAGGCTGGCCCGAGCCTCCGGCGGCGGCTCCCGGCGCCACGCCGCGTCAAGCAACGAGTCGATCGCAACGGGGCGGTTCCGGTTGATTAACAACATCGCCAGCACCGCCCGCTGTTTGGCCGCGCCCAACGTCAGCTCGGTGCCGTCCGCGCTCACCTGCAGCGGTCCCAATACGCCAAACCGGAGAGCGCCGTTCGCCATGGCGGCAGCAAACCCCTCCGCGAGGTGGTTCGTCAAGCCTTGCCGCCCGCTCGACGGCGGGTACGGCAATGTCTAACCGGCGGAAGGCATTGCTGATCGCCGGCGCCGTTGCGCTTGCGGCGGTCGTGTTGGCTTCGGGTGTCATCGTCGGGCTTCGGCTGGGGAAGGACAAGACGCCGGCCGCCGTGCCTGCTGCGACAGCGGCGGCGCTGGCGGCCGACTTCGCCCAGCTGGAAGAGAAACTGCACGCGACGGCCGGTGTCGCGGTCAGCGCAGTCGGTGCTCAGCAGGATTCAATGATGCTGGGACAGTGGCGAAGTGGACCAGCCTGGTCGACGATCAAGGTCCCGCTCGTCATCGCGGCCCTGCGTGAGGAGCAGCCACCGACAGTGACGAACGAGATGACCGTCGCCATCACCGAATCGAGTAACGCTGCAGCCGAATCGATCTGGGCGAGTCTTGGCGATCCGGTCACCGCCGCGCACAAGGTCGACGATGTGCTGAGGCAGACCGGCGACCCGACAACCGTCCAGTCGCAAAAGGTCCGTCCGGAATTCTCTGCGTTTGGCCAGACCGAATGGCCGTTGACCGAGCAGGCGCGGTTCACCTCTGTCGCGGTGTGCGAGAACGCAAATGCGCCGATCTTCGCGTTGATGGGCAACGTTCAAGCGGACCAGCGCTGGGGACTCGGCACCGTTGCAGGTAGCCAATTCAAGGGCGGTTGGGGACCGTCACCCGCGGGGAGTTATCTGGTGCGGCAGATGGGGGTGCTGGTGACCCCGAACGGAATGAGCGCCGTCGCTCTGGCCGCACAGCCGGCGTCGGGAAGATTCGACGACGGCACCGCGGCCCTCACCGAGATCGCCGCATGGCTGACCACGCACCTACGCGAACTACCCGCCGGCGACTGCGATCACCAAAGGTAGACGCGCGCATTGTTCCCGCCGATGCAGGTGATCCATCTGTCGCCGGGCTGGGTCTGACAATGCATGAGGAAGTTCGAGCCGTCGCATAACGCGCCGGGCACCGATCGGCAGTCAACGGCGCCCGGCGCCGACACGGCGCGCGGCAGCGGGCTGGCATTGCCGTATGCACCCCAGTACGACGTCAACACGCTCTCAGTGAACAAGCACGACGTCTCTGGAGTCCCGCGCCCGGCGTGTGTTCCAAACCCGCTGGCGTTCGGCAGCGAAAAACCTTGGTCGCAGGATTGATGGCGGACGCTGTTGTCAGGCCCGGTCAGCAGCGGTGGCGTCGCCGACGCAGGCTGGTCTTTCTGATCCGAGCCCCCGCCGAAGTGGCCGTCGGCCAGCAGGCCGATGGCCACACCGATGCCTGAAAGGATCAGGGCCGCCGCGACCGCGATGACCGTCGGCAACAACCACCGACGACGCGAGCCGCCGTTGACGGCGGTCGTGGGCCCGGTCGACGGGCCACCAGGCGGTTGGGCGACGGTCGGGCTCGCCTCCGTCGGCGAAACCCCACCAGCGACCTGCGTCGGCGCGGTTGCCTGTGGTGTCGGCGACGCCTTGTACAGCGCCCGTTGCGCCGCACGGCTCAGCGCACCGACCGATCCGTAGCGATCGTCGGGCTCCTTGGCCATGCCGCGAGCGATGACGTCGTCGAAGGCGACCGGCACCCGCGGATTGGTGGCGCTCGGCTGAGGGGGCGGCGAAGCGATGTGGGCCGCGACCAAGTTCTCAAGACTGTCGCGGGCGAACGGAATCTCGCCCGTCAGCGCTTCGTACAGGACACACGCCAGCGAGTACACGTCGACTGCGGGCGTGCTGACGGGATCCCTAAAGCGTTCGGGCGCCATGTAATTCAAGGTGCCGATCTGGCTTCCGGCGGTAGTCAGGCGGCTCTCGCCGCTGGCCTCGGCGATACCGAAGTCGACGAGGTAGGCGAAATCGGCCGGCGTGACGATGATGTTCTGCGGCTTGATATCCCGATGGATCAACCCCTCCGCATGGGCGGCGTCCAAAGCCGCCGCGATTTGACTGATGATGCTGACCGCCCGTGCGGGCTCCAGCGGGCCCTTCTCGATCAGGTCGAGAAGCGTCTGCCCTTTCACCAAGCGCATGTCGATGTAGAGACTGCCGTCGATCTCGCCCCAGTCGTGGATCGGAATGACGTGCGGTTCTTGCAGAATCGCCGCGGCCTGGGACTCGCGCTGAAACCGCGTCCGGAATGCGACGTCCTGGGACAGCTCTTCGGCGAGTATCTTCAGCGCGACGGTTCGGCCCTTGCCGGTGTCATAGGCCTCGTACACCTCGCCCATCCCGCCCTTGCCGAGCAGACGCGTGATGTTGTATTTGCCGAACGCCGTACCGACGCGCGAGTCCACCGCAGTCTCCCTGGTTCAGTTAGCTACCGAGGAAGTATCACCCCGGCGGCCGGGCGAAGCGACTGTTTGCCGCCATCGTGGGCATCGCGTCTGACAATGACGTCAATCCGCACCGCGAGTACATCGAAGCAGTTGCCTTGTGCGCCAGACATACTGGCGCGTGACACCGGCCATCTCAGCGGGTAGCCCCGCGACGGGCCCAAATGTCAACAGCTGCGCATCGGCGGGGGTAGTGTCGGGGCGTCGTGTTGAGCCATTAGCACGTTAAACTCAATCAGCCGATTCCTAGCTTTATCAGGGCGGACAGTGACAGAAACATCAAGTGCATCATCCAAAGCTCAGTCCAAGTGGCTGTCGAAATCCGCGGCGCAAACCCGCGGGTCGGACAAGGGCGAAGTCCAGTTCCACTACGACATCAGCAACGATTTCTTCAAGCTGTGGCAGGACCCGACTCAGACCTACAGCTGTGCCTACTTCGAACGCGACGACATGTCGCTGGAAGAAGCGCAGATGGCCAAGGTCGACCTGGCCCTCGGCAAGCTCGGCCTGCAGCCGGGGATGACGCTGCTGGACATCGGCTGCGGTTGGGGCTCGACGATCATGCGGGCCGTCGACCGATACGACGTCAACGTGATCGGCCTGACCCTGTCGGAAAACCAAAAGCAGCACATCGAGAACCATTGGTTCGCGAACTCGAAGAGCAAGCGGCACATGGAGGTGCGCCTGCAGCCGTGGGAGGAGTTCGAGGGGCAGGTCGACAGGATCGTGTCGATCGGCGCGTTCGAGCACTTCGGCTTCAACAAGTACGACGACTACTTCAAGAAGACGTTCAACTGGATGCCCGACGACGGCGTGATGCTCCTACACACGATCATCATCCCGAGCGATGAAGAGATCAAAGCGAAAAAGTTGCCGCTGACCATGTCGAACGTGCGGTTCATCAAGTTCATCATGGACGAGATCTATCCCGGCGGCCGGTTGCCGCTGGCCGCGCAGGTCAAGGAACACGCCGTCAAGGCCGGGTACACGGTCACCCGCGAGCAGCATCTGCAGCCGCACTACGCGCGCACACTGGACACCTGGGCGGCCAACCTCGAGGCCAAGAAGGACGAGGCGATCGCGATCACGTCCGAGCAGATCTACGAGCGGTTCCACAAGTACCTCACCGGCTGCGCCGATCTGTTCCGCAACGGCTACACCGATGTTTGCCAGTTCACCTGCGAAAAGGCGGTCGCTTAGCCAATTTACGAATTTTGCGTTATAAAACCGGGGGCGACCAGATAACGCGGTCGCAAATTTGATCCACCGGAGGAGGTCAATCGCAGATGTCGAAGAGCGGGTCGGGCTCGACGGATATGCGGCCGGCGTACGAGGACATCCAAGCCCATTACGACATCTCGAATGAGTTCTTTGGGCTGTTTCAGGATCCGACTCGTACCTACAGCTGCGCGTACTTTCAGCGCGACGATATGACGCTGGAAGAAGCGCAGATCGCCAAGATCGACCTTGCTTTGGACAAGCTGGGACTGCAGCCGGGGATGACGCTGCTCGACGTCGGCTGCGGCTGGGGTTCGGTGATGCAGCGTGCGGTCGAGAAGCACGACGTGAACGTCGTCGGCCTGACTCTGAGCAAGAACCAGCGCAGCTTCGCGCAAGAGCTTCTCGACGGCCTCGACAGCGACCGTTCACGGCGGGTCTTGCTCCGCGGCTGGGAGGAGTTCGACGAGCCCGTCGACCGCATCGTCAGCATCGAGGCATTCGAGGCCTTCCCGAAAACGCGGTACAAGGCGTTTTTCGAGACCTGCTACAGCATCATGCCCAGCGACGGCCGGATGGTGTTGCAGACGATCATGGGTCACCCGCTCAAGCGCTGGCCTGACATGGGCATCCCGATCACGATGACCGACCTGAAGTTCATGCGGTTCATCGCCAAGGAGATCTTCCCGGGCGGCTCGGTGCCATGCGATGAAGATGTCGAGGAGTACTCGCGCGACGCAGGCTTTTCGGTGGAACACACCGACCTGCTGAGCCCGCACTACGTCAAGACACTCGACATTTGGGCGGAGAAGTTGGAGGCCGCTCACGACGAGGCGGTCGCCGCGACGTCCGAAGAGGTGTACGAGCGCTACATGAAGTACCTGACGGGCTGCTCAGACTTCTTCAAGCGCGGGGTCTCCTACGTGGGACAGTTCACCCTCGCAAAGGCCTAATACGCCCCGAACACCAATGCGACGTTGTACCCGCCGAGGCCGAAGGAATCGCTCACCGCGTAGCGGTAGTCGGCGCGGCGCGGCTGATCGGACACGACGTCCAGATCGATCTGCGGGTCGAGGTTCTTCAGGTTGAGCGTCGGCGGCACGACGCCGTCGCGTAGCGCCTGGACGGTCAGCACGGCCTCGACCGCACCAGCGGCCCCCAGCGAGTGGCCCAAGGCGGCTTTCGGCGCGTACACCGCGGGCGCGTGGTCACCGAGAGCATTGCGGATGGCGCGGGCCTCGGCGAGGTCACCGTCGACCGTCCCGGTGGCGTGGGCGTTGATGTGGTCGATGTCGTCGGGCGTCAGACCGGCGAGGTGAATCGCGCGAGCAATCGCGTCGCCGGCGCGCTCTCCTGCCGGGTCCGGCTTGACGATGTCGAGGCCGTCGGAGGTGATGGCCGCTCCCATCAGCCGCGCCAGGATGGGCGCACCGCGCGCCTTGGCGTGTTGCTCGGTTTCGATGAGCATCATCGCGCCGCCCTCGCCGAAGACCATGCCGTCACGGTCTTTGTCGAATGGCCGGCAGGCGCCGGGCGGGTCGTCGTTGTTGGTGGACAAGATGCCCAGTTGAGAGAACGCGGCAACCGGCACAGCCTCGATGCGTGTTTCGACGCCACCACAGATCGCGACGTCGGCCTCGCCGAGAACGATGTGCCGCCATGCCTCGGCGATGGCCGCGGCACCGGAGGCGTCAGCCATCAGCGGCGAGATGATCCCGGCCTTGGCCTGGCGATCCAGTCCGACGGCAGCGGCAGGCCCGTTGGGCATGTACATCTGCACTGTCAGCGGCGATACCGCGCGCAGGCCCTTCTCCCGCCAGACGTCATGCTGGGCGGGAATCTCCTCGGTGGAACCCAGCGCCAGCCCGATCGACACGAGTAGCCGCTTCGTGTCGATTTCGGGCGATCCCCCGATCTCCCAGAGGCGACGGCCCAGCACCGTAGACATCTTCTGCATGTACGACGTGCGCCGCCGCTCCACGCGATCGAGCTGTTCGTCGAAGGTTTCCACCAGTTGCCCGCCAATACGCACCGGCATCTGGAACTCGTCGACGAATGGCCGATCAAGCGTTCGGATGCCGCTTCGGCCCTCCAGCAGGAGTTTCCACGTGTCTTCGGCATCGGGGGCTACGGGCGTAGTCGATGCGACGGCGGTGACTACGACGTCGGCGAAGCCGTCCCCGGTTCTCAACGGTGCCATGCCTGCCGAATTCCTTCTCATGAGCTGACCTTGTTGAGGGTTCTCTACCCAGGTTAGAAGGTGCTACGCGGCATCGACTTGTGTTTGTCGTTAAGGGCTTGTGAGCAGGCGGATCGTCCCGCAGCCCAGAACCACCAAGAAACGTTTGAGAAACCGTCGAGGCGTGGGCCGCAACCTTCCCTCATGAACACATCCTCGGCACCTACGCGTCGGTTGAGTCGACGCGCCAAAATCGCCCTCGCCATTGGGGCGGCGTTCCTCGTCGCCCTCGCCGCTGCGGTGAGCATCACGGCCCTCGTTGGACATCACCAGGCCAAACCGCGCACTGTGTCCTACTCATCCCAGGTCCTGCTTCCGTTCACGAGCCTCAAACTTCCCACCGGTGTGGCGGTCGACACTGCGGGCAATACCTATGTCACCGATTACTTCACCCACCAGGTGTGGAAACTGGCGGCCGGCGCAACCGTTCCGGCCCCGCTGCCGCTCACGGGTCTGCACGACCCCAACGGCGTGACGGTCGACCCACAGGACAATCTCTACATCACCGACGAGGGCAACAACCGGGTGCTGAAGCTGGCGCCGGGCGCGAGCAGCCCAACGGTGCTGCCGTTCAAGGGCCTGAATCATCCCGGTGGCCTGGCGCTGGACAGCCGAGGCAACCTCTACGTCGCCGACTTCGGCAACAACCGGGTGCTGCAGCTCGCCGAGGGAGCAAGCGCCCCAACCGTGTTGTCGATCCCGGACCTCACGTACCCGGAGGGGGTGGCGGTGGATGCCGCCGGTGGCCTGTACGTCACCGACACGGGCCACAAGCGGGTGCTGAAGCTGACGGCCGGGGCGAGCGCCCCAATCGTGCTGCCCTTCAACGGAATCAAGGAGCCGAACGGCGTGGCCGTGGACGCCAAGGGCAACGTCTACGTCGCAGATAAATTGAGCCAACGGGTTTGGATGTTGGCGGCGGGTTCGAGCACTGCAACCAAGCTGCCGTCCAGGACCGAGCGGGGCGGTGGCCCCGGAGGCCCGTTCGGCGTGACCGTGGACGCCGCAGGCAATCTGTACGTCACCGACATCGGCGGTGGCGGTGTGTACAAGCTGGCGCCGGGTGCGCCGCACCTGACGGTGGTGCCGTTCACCAACGTCTCTGGCGCCAGGGGTGTAGCGGTGGACAACGCAGGCAACCTCTACATCTCGGACGACGGACATATGATGAAGCTGGCGGCGGGGGCGGCGGCTCCAATCGTCTTGCCGTTCAACGACTTAAACATCGCCGACGGTGTGGCGGTGGACAACGCGGGCAACGTCTACGTCGCGGACGAAAACAACCAGCGAGTCCTCAAGCTGGCGGCGGGCGCGAGCAGGCCAACCGAGCTCCCATTCACCGGTCTGGAACGGCCCCAGGGTGTGGCCGTCGACAGCGCCGGCGACATCTACGTCACCGACTTCGACGGCGACCGGGTGCTCAAACTGGCTGCGGGAGCGAGCGTCCCGACAGTTCTGCCCTTCACGGGGCTCGATCGTCCCGACGGTGTAGCGGTGGACACCGCAGGCAATGTCTACGTCACCGACTATGGCAACAACCGGGTGCTGAAACTGGCTGCGGCGACGAGCAGTCAAACCGTACTGCCGTTCACCGGCGTCAAGGGTCCCGATGGTATGGCGGTCGACACCGACGGCAACGTCTACGTCACCGACTATCAAGATCCGTGCGCGGCATCCAAGCCACCATGCTTCTCCACCGAGGGCGGTCGGGTGTTGAAGCTGGCGCCGGGCGCGAGCATGCCAACGGTGTTGCCGCTTGACGGCCTCTCTCGGTCGTGGGGTGTGGCGGTGGACGGCGACGGAAACGTCTACGTCGCCGACACTGTCAACGACCGGGTGCTGAAATTACCGGTGCAATAGCCGGACACTGCCAGCTCAAACCCGCACTGCTTCGTGAACCTGGTCGCGCAAAGTCGCCAGCGATCGAGCCAACAGCCGCGACACGTGCATCTGCGACATCCCTAGGCGTTCCGCGATCTGAGTCTGCGTCATGCTCTCGAAGAACCGGAGCACGAGCACGGTTTGCTCTCGCTTCGGCAACGCCGCCAGTAGTGGACGAACCGTTTCGATGTCGAGCACCCTATCCAGGTTGGCGTCCAAGTCTCCGAAACTGCTACTGACCGATCGTTGGTCGTCGTCGCCTGCGCCACCGAAAGCGGGCGCGTCGGACGAAAGGGTGGAGTAGGCGCTCGACGCAATTTGCGCGAGCACCACCTCTTCATGGTCGAGCCCTAGATGGCTGGCGATTTCGCTCGCCGTTGGCGCACGTCCCAATCGCTGAGACAACTCCTCGATGGCCCGACTGAGCTGGGGGCCGAGCTCTTTCATTCGCCGGGGAACCTTCACTGACCACCCGTGATCACGAAAGTATCGGCGAACTTCGCCCATCATGGTCGGAACGGCGAACGCCAGGAAATCCGCGCCGTTGTCGACGTCGAAGCGGTTCACCGCCTGGACCAGACCCATCCGTGCCACCTGGACGAGATCCTCGACGGGCTCGCCACGGTTCCTGAACCGGCGGGCGATGTGATCGGCCAGCGGTAGGCAGCGTTCGATGATCAGGTGCCGCCGACGGCTGTATTCACGCGACTGTTCATCCAGCGTCGTCAGATATCGGAACATGTCGGTTACGTCGGCGTACTCCGACCTCGGCGATGACATCACCCCAACGCCCCCATTTCGATGATGCTGATTCGGGCGGCTCGGATGTGAACCGTGCAAGAACGCGCGGGGGGTTTCGCCACCCTCACGGCGCGGACTGCGACTCAACCGACTGCCTTAGACGCAGCTGGCGAGATTCCCAGCGTAACCCTCCTGCGGCGTTCATGGATCGCTTCGCGCCACCAGGGGGCTCGCCAACACTGGCCAAAACGGCCGCCCACACCCATGCCGTCAGGTGTTGTTCGCCCGCGCAGACTGGCGCTTATTCTTCTCGCTGTCCGCCAGCTGCTCGATCCGGTTCGCTTGCGCACGTTTCGAGTTGGCTTCGTCGCGTCGTGCCGCAGCATCGTCGAGCTTGGAGTTGGCAGCCGCGGCAGCCTTTCGCTCGTCCGCCGTGATTCTGGCTTGTTTCGTACGCTTCGCCGTTTCGGTCGAATTCTTGCGCAGGGCAGCCACGTCGTCGGCCTGTTTCTTAGCGGCAGCGATACGCTGCGCGGCCGCGTTGTCAGCCGCGTGCTGGCGATCTTCGGCTGCGGTCCGGGCCTGGTCGACTTCACGCTTCTTCGCCGCCCGCGCGTCCTGGCGATCCTCGATCGCCTTGTCGCTCTTTGCTTTCAGATCGGCACTGGACTGCTGGCGTGCCTGATCGGCATCTGCGTCGAGTTGGGCCGCGCGCCGCAGCGCCGCGCTGCGCTCGGCGAGCGCGCTCCCACGCCGGCCAAGCCGGTAGTCGCCCAGTGCGTTTCCTGCGGTCGAGTCCAACAGTCCCAGCGCGCGCTCGTAGAACAACCGCGCCGGCACTTCCGTACCCATTCGAGCGACGACCCGCTCCTCGATCACCTCGAGCGGGAAACGAACGATGCGGTACTGGAAACGCAGAACTGCACGTGATGCGTCGATGACTCTCATTGATAACTCCTGTGTCTTGCCGGTGCTCAAGGCAGGTCGGCTTTGTTGGTCAATTGCTCGGCCTGCCGCCTGATGCGATCGGCTTCTGCCTTGGCGGTTGATGCAGCATGAGCCGCGGTCAGATGATCCTCGACGGCTTCGCCGACTTCAGCTGCAGCGGAATCGATTTCGTTGTGCTCTTTGGCTTCCGCCCGTTGTGTCTTGGCCAGCGCATCGAGCTCGGCACGCGTCTTCTCGAGGGTTGCCCGCTGACGTCCAGCCTGCTCGGCCGCGCGCTTCTCAGCGGCTTGCTCATGTCGGATGGACGTCTGCGCGGCCGCCGTCTGCGCATTCACGGCCGTTCGCTCTTGTGCGCCTTCTACCCGGGCTGCAGTTGCTTCGGCGTGAGCCTGCGCGGCTTCCGCATCGGCGACGGCTTCGACGGTGTTGGCTTCTTTGCGCTCGTTGGCTTGGGACTGCTCTAGTTGTCCCTCGGCCGTCAGCGAGTCGTTACCAGTGACGGCGCCGGCGATTTCTTTCGCCTTGCCCTTCACCGAGTCGATCAAGCCCTTGCGGGCCTCGCCGGCCTTGTTGTGCTCACTCATGTGAGCCTCCTTCTTGGTATCAAGACAACTCGAAAAGTGAGTTGCCCGAAAGTTATTGAAGTGCTAAGTCCCCGGGGCGCTTGGAAAGCAACCCCGGGGGCGTAGCCGTTGGTTACTAGACGCGCGGGGCGTTGGGATCGCGTGACGTACTGACCACGGCGACACCGCGATCGGTGCGGCGCTTCAGGCCGGCGAGTCCGACCAGGCCCAGCAGGCCCGCGAGCCCCCACAAGCCCGTGTTGTCGTTGTCGCCGTTGTCAGAATCAGCGGCGACAGAGGTGGTGGACGGCGACATCGGCCCGGCGGGTGTGGTCGCCGCTGCGACGCCAGCGCCGCCGAACAACAGGGTCAAGGCAGTCACAGAGACACCAAGTGTTTTACGCATTGAATTTCGCTCCAAAGAGATTGAATCGGTCCATGGTGACCGGGGAAAGGTCTGCGGACCAGTTGCTCTAGTCGTGAAGCGATGCCCACCATGACTTGCTGGAAACCTTCAGCTCGCAAAACAGGGGTTACCCCACAGCGGCTCGGCCCAAACATACATTTGGAGCGGCGCAGTAGCCCACAGCAGCAAAGATGCGAATACTGTTGCTGTGTAACATGTTTCATAAGACGACCGGCGCGCTCAGGTCTTATTCGTGGTCTGCGGCCTGGCGGTCGGAACGCCCGTGGCCCGTCCAGCGCAGCACCTGCAGTGCCGCGGCGACCTGGACAGGGTTCTCGGCGAGTGGTCGCGGCAACAGGGCTCCTGCTCGCGCCACACGGCGCACGACCGTGTTTCGATGTGCGTATTGCCTTGCGGCGACACGACTTACGCTGCCGTGTTCCTCGACGAATGCAAGGACTGTCTCACGAATGTCTCGAGGGGCGTACGCAAGGTCACCGAGGATCTCCCTCACGAACCGCTCCGCCCCTTCCTCGTCGCTCGTCATCAGGGCCACGAGCTGGACCTCGTCGAAGAAGACGACGCGCTGGGCTGACTCCAGTCGCGCCACCATCCGCTGGGCCGCGATCGCGTCAACATGGGTTCGCCGAAATCCGTCCGCGCCCCCCGCTCGTCCACCTACTGCCACCCGTACGGATCCGGACGGATCGACCGCACTGCGCAATTGCTCACGGTTGAGGTCATCGGGCCCGGGAAGCCACACCCACTTGGTGGAGGCGCCGGGCCTGATGACCAGTGGGCGACTTGTCCAGGGCCTGGTCAGCGTTTCGACGATGTCGTCGATCGTGCGAACGTCGACGTCGGGTTCCGTGCTCCATACGATGACCGCGGTGTGCGGCTGACCGAGCCGGTAACCGAGCCTCGACTCTGCTCGCTGTTGCGTTATCGGCGCTCCGTCCAGCAATAGAGCGACCGTTTCACGCAGTTCGGGCTGGCTGCCTCGGAGTATCTCGGCACGTTCACTGCGCATCATCTCGGTGACGCGGGTGACCGTGCTCTCGACAAAGTCGCTGATCGACCAGGTGACCGTGTCCAGGAGTTCCCTCAGCAAAACTGGGTCGTCAGTGGCCTCGAACGCCCTACTCACGAAGTATCGAAGGGCCAGCGACTGTCCGACCCGGTATGCGGTCGTGGCCGCGTCCTCCAGACCCCGCCTGATGAGATCGCGCGCGATATACACAACCTCGTCGCCCAAGCCGGGCCCAACGCTGGCACCCGGATGTTGCATGTTCTGCGTCGCCCAATGGAGGAAACTGGCCCGGAACGCGCGTTCGGACGATGCTCGCAGAACGGGGTCCGCCGCGGTCGCTTCCATCCCGGCTGCTTTCAGGGATTCGGCGGCTAGCTCGTCCAACCACGTGTCTTGGTTCTGGACGAGCGCCTCGGCGATCGTGCGCAGTAGCTGACGCGTCTGCTCGCTCGGATGCGGCGAGGTCACCGCGACAGCCTATCCGCCGGTGTGCACATTGCACCACTAACAAGCAAATGTGGTGCATTCAGACCCTCGCGCCTGGACCGGTGCCACGCGACGATGGTCAGATGACGATGTCTTCCCCATCGCCTTCGCGCGCCGTGTCGGGCGGTGTGCCGGTGTATCGCACCGATCTGTACTCCAAGGCCGCCATTCGCAACCCCTATCCGCATTACGCGACCATGCGGTCCTTGGGTCCCGTCGTGTGGCTACCGAAACAGAAGTTGTACGCACTTCCGCGATACGCCGAGGTGAAGGCGGTGCTCCGCGACGACGACACGTTCCGTTCCGGCGGCGGCGTGGCGCTGAACTCCCTGTCGCGGACCGTCGGCAGGCGCAGCTTTCTGATGCTCGACGGCCCCGAGCACGATCGCGTCCGAAAACTGTCGGCCCATCGGCTGATACCGCGGGCATTGCGCCCGCTGCAAACCCAGATAGACGACTTGGCCGAAGAGACTGTGCGTTCGGCCGTGGCAACGGGTGGGGTCGACGGCGTTCGGGATATCGCGTTGAGGCTTCCGCTGTCGGTCGTTCCCGACCTTGTCGGATGGCCAGAAGACGATCGCGAGCACCTGGTGAAGTGGGCCGGCGCCACCTTCGATCTGCTTGGGCCCTTCAACAGTTTGGCCGTCGGGTCGTCTGGCAACGTCTTGTCGATGCTGGCGTTCGTGCATCGACTTGCGCGTCGCCGCAATGTGATTCCGGGCAGTATGGCCCACGAGGTGGTGCAGGCCATCGAGCAAGGCGCGATGAAGCAGTCGCAACTCCCTTCGGTCTTCATCGATTATCTGGCGCCCTCCATCGACACCACGGCAAGTGCGATCGCCGCGGCACTTTGGTTGTTCGCGCAAAACCCGGATCAATGGCAGATACTGCAGCGCGACCATGCCCGGATACCGAATGCCGTAAACGAAGTCATTCGCATGGAATCTTCGGTCAGGGCGTTCGGGCGTCGAGCCGAGCGTGATACCGAGATCGCAGGCATTCGAATTCCGGCAGGCTCACGGGTGCTGGTGATGTTCGCGTCGGCGAACCGCGATGAACGTGTCTGGAGCGATCCCGACCGTTTCGACATCACCCGCGACGCGTCCCGCCAGCTCGGCTTCGGACATGGAGTCCATGCGTGTGCAGGCCAAGGTCTGGCGCGGGCGGAGACAGAAGCGATGCTGCGTTCGTTGCTGCGACATGTCGACCACATCGAGCTCGACGGCACGCCAGAACTGGCTTTGAACAACGTGATTCGCCGCTTCGAGACCCTGCCGTTGCGACTGATACCCAAGAGCCCCGCGTGAGTGGGGCGGGCTACTAGTGCATGTGAGTGGTGACAAGCCCGCACCGGGAGGCAATCCCGGTGCGGCAGCTCGACACACTCTGACCGGCTAGCCTCCCGACGGGTTGAGAACACGGCCTCCCGACGGGTTCAGAACGGAGCCTCCCGACGGATTGGCAACAGAGCCTCCCGACGGGTTGATCACCGAGGTACCTGACGACGCACGGATCACCGACGTCTGGGACGCACTAATTGTCTGCCGGTCCGTGCCGGGCGCCGGGGCCGCGCTGTTGCCGCCATGGGCGATGCGAAGCTCGCTGTCGGTCAACGTCCGGATGCTCTGCCGGCGCAGGGCCAGCTTGTTGCGGTTGATGTTCATGATCTCTCCTGTGTGTGGGGTAGCGACCCCTGGTCGGCCGCTTCACGAGAGAGCATCAACCGATGCGCTTGGAACATTCTTGGAGCTCCCGAATGAGGAGCGGGCGCACGTTATTCGCGGGGAGTCCGCGCGATCTGGCTGGCGTAGTGACGGTCCAGGAAGCTCAGGAGGACGAGCTCATGGGTCCGTGCGGCTGAACGCAGCAGCCGGATTGCGTTCAGATGGCTGAAGCTGTGCAGCAGGTGCTCGAACTCCTGGGTCAACAGGCCGTGTCGGCCACGATCCGCGAGCTCGGCCAGCAGGGGCACGATTTGTTCGGACCGTTGCCGAAACGCCTGGCGCGCTGACTCGTAGGGGTGGTCTGTGGTGTCGTCGAGCAGCGCGGTGAGCTCTGCGCGTTCACTGCGCCAGCGGCCTCCGATGCCGGAGTCGAGGTTGTGCGCGCCTGGGTACTCCGCCCGGTAGCCGACGGCGCCGCCCTTGACCCAGTCACGGCGCTGCTGCATGTCGAGGCCTGCGTCCGCGAGCAGGCGGTCGGTGGCGTACAGGCAGAGCTTCCAGCGGGCGTCTGCCATGTCTTCCCCGTCGAGCATGCCCAACACGCTCAGCGCCGCGTCGCTGTCGGCGCAGTGGATCCGCTCAGCGAGCTCGATGCCGTCATCACCGCCGTAGCGTTCGATCTCGCGGTGGTAGGTGTCCAACGCCACGTTCGACACCGTGCCGTCTTCGAGGTGTGGTTCCAGCGCATCGGTGAGGGCCGGCAGGGCATGGTCGCGCAGCGCGGACGGATCCCCATGCAGCCGCACACGCAGGTGATGCTCGGGATCGGCGTAGCGCAGGAAGAACCATTCGTCGATGACGCCGCTTTCCCGCAGCCGGCCGATCACCGGTCCGATGGTGTCGGTGAGTATGCGGTCGGCCGAAGCGGTACCGGCGTAGATCTTGAAATAGAGCCATTGGCTGCCCGGCGCAAACGTCCGTTGCACCCGGGGTGCACGCCAAGGCTGGGGCGCGGGCACGGGTTCGGTGCGGCGCGTGAACGGCACGATGAGTTCTTGGGCGAAGCGACCCTGCGGCCCGGTGGCGACACCGTCGGGTAGGACCTCCTCGACGACCGCCCCCGTTCGTCCCCGCAGCACCTTCGCGGCGGCGGCGGTCAGCGTGGGGCTCGCGGTGTCGACGTAGAGCCGGTTGTCGCCGTCGGCGATCAGCAGTTCGCGGGGGAGCCCGCGGTCGCGGACAAGGGCGGCCCATCCGTCGGCCGCGTCCGATCCGGTGACGGTGCTCAGTTCGGCGGCCGAGAGCTGCCAGCGGGCGCGGGCCAACACGAGCCGACCGGCGGTGACGCGCGGCAGCGTCGGCGCGCTTGCCAACGCGCCCCAATCCCATGCGAGCCCACTCGCCACCCCGGCGCGCTGAAGAGCCGCCAAGAAGCGGTACACCCCAAAGCCGCGCCACGCCGGATTGTGCGCGGTGGTCAGCCGCGGCCGCACTTCGGCATTCAGCCGCGGGCTGTAGAGGACGAGCCGCTCACCGTCCCGGCGCAGCGTGAGCTCGTCGACACCCAGTTGGCGATCTGCGGGTGCCCCCGAACGTCCCAGCAGAACGAGCTCATAATCGCGAAGCACCGGCCGAGCCAAGATATTGCCGATCCGTCCCTCCGGCAGATGGACGAGCTCAGCGAACACGACGCCGGGCGCGTGAGCCTCCTCTGCACGCAAGTGGGACCGCACAGCTTCGTGCAGACGGAGATCGCCGTGGCAGAACCGCCCGAGAAGCTCCGCGCCCGAGGGACCGGTGACGGCATGAATTTCGATGCCGTCCTCGAGCATGCTGGCGAATACGGCTAGCGCGTCGGGCAGCGGCAACGGCGTGCCCGTCGCAAGCCGTGCGACCGTATCGCTGTCAAGCTCGAGTCTGTCGGCGCCGCTGTCGCGGGTGCGGATCACCAGATCGAGCAGGATCGCGTCGCGCGCGGTGAAGGCCGAATTCCCTTCCACGCCACCAAGATCGAGGCCCGCCAACAGCGGTGACTCGTCGGCCGCGGGATGCGTCGACCGGTCGTATCCGATGCCCATCTCCTCGTCAAGGGCCTCCATCAGCGGAACCTCGCGGTCCTCGTAGCGGGCCGCGAACTCGGCCTTGAAACGAGCCAGCGCCGGATCCTCAAAGCCTTGGGACAGCCGGTGGAGCAGATCCACGGCCTCGGCGAGCAGCTGCACATCCTCGTTTCCGAGGGTCAGACTGGATCCCGCTCGATGCAGGTCGACCTGGATCAGCCGGGCGTCGTCGCCGCCACCGGCCAACTCGAGCAGGGTCTCCGCCACAAAGCCGTACGCCTCGGGAGGATTACCGGGCCCCGCAGCGTCCAAGCGAGCGAGTTCGTCGGACACCCGCCGCAAGGCCTCCCCTGGCGCGGCGAGGTCCTGGCCGCTCAACGCCGACAGCACGTGCGCCAGCGGTTCGGGGCCTGTCACCGCAGGTTCGGCCATTGGGGTCAGCACCTTGGCCTCGACGAGGGCATCCACGTACTCGCGTGCCTCGTCCTGCTCGACACCAGTATGAGCCTGGACAGCCTCGGCGACCTTGGCCACCACGCATCCGCCGGCGGCCGTGGCCAACGCAACTCGTAGTGGCGCGTCGTCCTCGATCACGACCAGGTGATGGCTGCGGCGGCCCTGTCGCACTCGACTCTCGATCAGCCGCATCGCGCCTGCCGCGTGGTAGCGGCTGGAGTTCGGCTCGACAACCATGGCCGCCCGGGTCGCCGGTTCTGCGAGCAGTCGCTCAACCAGCGACGCCAAGACCTCGGTGTCTGGCCGGCTGTGCCGGGTGGTCCCTTCCGGGCCGTCGACCACCAATGCCGTCGTCTCGCCCACCAATCCCAACGCGCACCCCGCGAACAACCCGAATGGTGTTGCACGCGTGCACATCCGGACGAGGTAGGCCGTCACCGAGGCGGCCACCCGGCCGTCCGGGTTTCCGTCGGCCAGACGGCGCACCAACCCCGGCGACGCGAGATAGAGCGCCTCGCGAACGTCGGGCCGCGCGGCCAGGCTGCGCCAGTAGTCGGGATCGGCGCGCAGTCGATCCAGTTCCTCCAGCGGCAACAAGGGGGCACGCATCACAAAGAAGCCACTGGCCGTCAGCGGGACAGCGGCTCCGGCTCCTTGCCTGCGCACCTCAATCCCCTTGTCTAACGCGGTGTTTCGCCGACGAGTTGCCCGGAGACGAGTTGGGCATAGTGACCGCCGGCGGCCAGGAGATCGCGATGGCGGCCGACCTCGACAACCCGGCCAGCGTCCATCACCACGATGTTGTCGGCGTCGATCACCGTGGCCAGTCGGTGAGCGATCACGATGACGGTGCATCCGAGCCGGGCGATGTTCGCATGGACCTGTCCTTCGGTGACGGTGTCGAGGTTGCTGGTGGCCTCGTCGAGCAGCAGGATCCGTGGCGACGGTGCGAGCGCGCGAGCCAATGCGAGCCGCTGGCGTTGACCACCCGACAATGAGGCGCCCGCATCGACGAGCGGGGTATTCCACCCCATCGGCATCGCGTGGATGTCCTCGGCGACGCCGGCCAATTCGGCTGCGGTCTCGAGCCGATCCAGCGGGAGGTCGGGGTGGCCGAGAACGAGGTTGTCGCGGATCGACAGCCCGAATATGTATGGGTCTTGGGTGACCACTCCGATCTGTGAGCGCACGCTGCGCGGGTAGAGGGTGGCCAGGTCGATTCCGTCGAGCAGGACACGCCCCTCCGACGGCGGGTACAGACCCAGCAATAGCCGGCCCAACGTGGACTTGCCAGAGCCCGAGCGTCCGACGATGGCCACCAGCTGCCCGGGGCGCACATCAAGATCGACGCTGTCGACGGCCGGCGGACCGTGGGGGCGGTAGCGGAAGGTGAGCCCTTCTGCGCGCACCGCCCCGACGAGCCGGGGTGCGGGTCGCAAGTCGCGCCCCTCGGTCTCCGTCGGGGTGTTGATGACGTCTTCGATTCGGGCGAGGTAGCTGCCGAGCAGCTGCACCTGCAGCGCGGTGCCGACGAGGATGGACAGCGGTTCCAGGAATGCGCCGCCCAGCGCCGCCAGGGCGAGCATCTGGCCCAGCGAGAGCTGCCCGGTGCCCACGAGATGAGCGCCGACGAGCAGCAGTGCGATTGGCGACAGCAGTGCCAGCCCGTGGATCGCGGACTCCACCGCGGCCGCAAGTCGCCCCCGTCGCAGCGAGACGTTCATCTCGGCGATGAACAAGTTGGTCCAGTGCGTGACGGCGCGGCGCTCAGCGCCTGCGGCCTTCAGGGTTTCCACCGCTGAGAACATCTCGTAGGCGTAGGACTGCGATTTGGCTTCGGTGGCCAGCGCCTCCCCCATCAGATGTTGGTTGCGGCGCCGCGCCGACAGCAAGATCGCGACCTGGGCCGCCCCCAGCACGGATACGAGGGCACCGAGCAGTGGCGACAGGGCAAATATGACGATCAGGTAGAAGGTGGCCAGGGCGCCGTCGAGCAGGGCGGCGATGGTGCCAGTCGTCAGGATCTCGCGGACCGTCGCGTTGCTGCGCAGTCGCATCATCAGGTCGCCGGACGATCGCTTCAAGAAGAACGCGTACGGCAGATCGACAAGATGCTCGAGGAAATCCAGCGTCATATCGACATCCAGGCGGCTGCGCAGCCGGAGCAACAGATGGGCCCGCAGGAAGGTGGCGATCGCCGAGTAGCAGATGAGCGCGACCATCACCGCGGCCATGACTTTCAACAGGTGCCCGTCATCGGCGGGCACGATCCGATCGACGACCACACCCGTCAGCACCGGGACGGCCAGCGCCATCAGCCGCACCACCACCGAGGTGGCCAGCACCTTGCCCAGTCCACTCGAGCGGGTCAACAGCCGCCGGGCATGATGCAGCGCCCCCGGCGCGGCTCGGCCGCCCGCCTCGAATTCCGCGGAGGGTTCCAGCAGGATCGCGACCCCGCTGTACAGGTCGTTGACGGCTTGCCAGCTGATTCGGTAGCGGCCTGCCGCGGGATCGACGACGGTCACGCCGCGCCGCGATGTTGACTCCAACACCACGAAATGTGCCTCACCCCAATGCAATACGGTGCCGCGGGGCAACACGTGCAGATCATCGAGCTCGGTGGCCACACCGCGGGCGCGCAATCCGTAGATGGTGGCGGCTTCGGCAAGGCGTAACGCGTCGGTGCCGTCGCGCCCCGTGCCGGTGGCGGTATGCATCTCGGCCAGCGGCACGTGCCTGCCGTGGTAAGCCAGTGCCATGGCAAGCGCGGCGGCACCGCAGTCCGCCATCTCGGCCTGCGCGACAAAGGGAATCGCGCGCCGACGCCACCTCACCACAGTCTCGGGAGCAACAGAGAAATCAACCGCTGCCGCCCTGCCGGGACAAGCAGTTTGCCTGACGACGACGGACCGGCCTGCTTCAATTCGGCCACCACCTCCGTCGGGCTCGCGTCGACCACGACCGCGTCAAAGGTTGTCCCGGACTCGTCCCGGAATTGCACCGCTGTGCCCGGTGCGGGCACGGCTGCGTCGGCGACGACCGCGGTAACCGAATTGCCTTGGACCACCGCAGGCAACGCCTCGCTGCGCGCAACGGTCATCGTGCCAGCCGCCACGGCGCCCGCGGCCAACAGCGCTCCAAGGGCGATGAGCCCAGCGTCGATCCATCCGGGCTGTTTGATCAACTCGCCCGGGCGCGCACCTTTCGACTGGCGATCACGCCAGCGCTCGCGAAAGACCGTTTCGTAACGGACCTCGCCGTCATCGGCCACCACGATATTGTGGCCGCTGGCGTTCAGGGGCGCTGCCGGATCAACATATGGGGCTAGCCAGTTCTCCCCTGCTGTCGGCTACGCACTCTGCTGAGCCTGCTCTGCGGCAGCCGGATTCGGCAGGCTCTGCACATCGCCGTCGACGCTGGAGGTGATGTAGCCGGTCAACGATTGCTGGAATGCGTTGACGGTGGCGTCGGCCTTCAGGTAGCCGGTGTGCGCTCCTGTGACAGTGATGTCGGCGAGGTAGTGCACCGCGGATTGGCCGGCGTTGTAGTCGGCCGACTCAGAGCCGTTGAGGATTTCTCCGTTCTCGTTGACGTAGTCGGTGTAGACGACGGTGCGGACCGTGCGAGTTGCATCCGTGGGATCGGGCGCTTCGCTGACCACCGCGGTGCCTCCGCCGGCGCCGGCATACGATCCGACCGCAGGCAGCGGCGTCGTGGTGGGAACGTAGGTGCCGAGTTGCGGGGCCCACGAATCCGAGCTCGGGGTCGACCGGTCTGCCGCCACCGGCCCGACGCTCGTCGTGTACCTCAGGTTCGCGATGACCAGCCGTGACTGCGTCGGGTCCGTGATGCTGGACTCCCAGAACGTGATCGCGTCGCCGGTGGGATTCCAGCTGGGCATGCTTCGGGCCGTATAGCCGTCACCGGTGACGAACAGCGGAATTCCGTTCTCGCGCTTGAGTTCATCCTCGAGGGCGACCAGCCACTCCTGGTTCGAGACGTTTATCGGAAGTGCGTACTCGTCGTACACCGGTGCGCTGACGTAGGCGGGCAGGAAGTTCGGTCGCACGATCCTGGTCATCGGCGTCAGCGCGTCGAGACCGCGCGTGCTTCCGATCGCGATCCACTGCTCGTTCGGTGAGAAGTCCATGTCCTCGTCGTAGTCGAGGTTGGCGGTCACCCGAGTCACCTTGCCGGTGGCCAGGTCGACCTCGATGTCGTCGACATTGCCCGCCTCGTATGCCCCGCCGAGAATGACCACACCCTTGCCGTCGGGCGTCCATTGCTTGCCCTCACCGGTCGGGTAGACCACCCGCGCGTCGGTGACCTCGTAGCCGGTATCGGTGCGGTTCAACGTGCCCACGATCGGAAGCGCCTGCACAAGATTGTTGGGGCCCAGCACAATTCGCGTGAACAGCACGTGGGTGCCGTCGGGCGAGACCCTCATCTCGCGTTGCCGGTCGATGGCGAAGCCGCCACCCGACGGCGTGGTGACGGGAACCAGCTGTCTTTCGTTGGCGCCGTCTTCCAAGATGGAATAGCGGGGTCCCTTGTTCGGCTCTTGGACCAGCACCAGAACCCGGCCCGAACCGTCGTCGACGGGAACCGGTTTCATCAGGTTGCCGGTTTCGTTCGTGGAGACGCCACAAGTCACGCACTCGACGTGTGTGCCGTCGACGCTGACCTGATAGATCTCCGAGCGACCCCCGGCAGCCGGTGTACCCGCGAAGTAGATGGACTGTCCGTCTTCGGAGAATCGTGGATTGGCCGGGCTCTTGATGCCATCGGGCAGGTTCAGGATCACGCGCTCGACGGTGGGATTGAGCACCGTCACGCCGATGCTCGCCTGATCACTGTGCGGGGTGAACAGGCTCAGCACGTTGAACTTGCCATCGGTGACCGACACTGTGAACGAATCAGTTTGCGCCGCAGTGTAGTTGATGTCATCTGGGGTGTAGGTGAAGTTGCCCGTCGACTGGTCGATCGTCACCTTGCCGTACTGCGGCGCCTGCGTGACTGTGTAAGTCAGGGCGTCGCCTTCGGGGTCGGTCGCGCCGATCGTGCCGGTGACCGTCTGTCCGGTCTGCACCGTGGTGGTCGGGTTGTAGTTGATGGTCGGCGCCTGGTTGAACAGCTGGCGGCGAACCCAACCCAGCACCGCCCATATCACCGGGGTAACGGGTTCCGGCGTAGACGGCGCCGGCGCGAGGAACGGGTTGAGGAGGTTGGTGACGACGGCGTTCAGGAATCCGAATACGCCCGTAGCGGGAGTGGCGAGCTGCGGCGTCGGGGCCACTGGCGCGGTAACCACAGCGGCCGTCTGGGTAGGCGCGGCGCTTGCGGTGTTGGCGGTGACGGCTTGCGCGGTAGATACCGCACTCGACTCTGCAACCGGCGCGGACGGTTTCGCGACGGTCGCGGTGACGTCCGCAACGCCGGCCGAGGTCGGCGCCGTCGTGGCGTTGGCTGTGGCGGCGTGCGTCGAATCCGACCCGGTCTTGGCGGGAGTCGATGTCGCTTGCTCGATGTCGCCGGCTGGGGTCGCCGGCGTGCTTGCCCTTGTTGGCGTGGGCGCCTCGGCGGAGACGGTTGGTTCGCTCGTCGCCGTTGGTTGGGCGGTGGCCGTCGCCGGAGCCGACGACGGAGTCGGCTCGGCGGAGCCGGTTTGTGCGCCTCCGCTGCTGCTGATCGTCACACCGGAGCCAACCTGTGTGGTCGACGACGTCGCGCCTGATGTCGTCGCCGTTCCGGTCGTCGAAGTCGTACCGGCTGCGGTTGACGTTGATCCGGTGCTGGTCGACGGGGCCATCGTCGACGACCCACCGGACGACGCCGTGCTCGTGCTCGTGGAGCTGGTCGAGGACGATTCCGAGGCCGTGCCCGTCGTACCGGTCGTGTCTGCGGCGGCCAACCCGTAGCCGGTCGCTACCGCGGTGACCAGCCACGCCGCCACCGCCATGCCGCCGTATCCGCCGAGTCTTGTGGCGCTGGGGACGGCCCGTCGAGACGGTGTGGCGTTCACGGGCGGATAGATATCGGTCATGAGCTCGACTCCGGTGGCGTAACGACCAATCCTGATCGATCGATCAAATGTTAAGGTGGCGCATGTCTACCATGCGGAGAAATTTCCGGTCAACCCCCTCGCGGGGGTTTTGATGGCGACGCTGCGGAAGGCCAAGGCCGACGACGGCGGGACCCGCCGCCGACTGATCGAGGCAACAGCCCAGATCATGCACGACGAAGGGTATGCCGCCGCGACGTCACGCCGAGTCGCTGCAAAGGCCGGTATCAGACAGCCGCTCGTCCACTACTACTTCCCGACGATGGACGACTTGTTCCTTGCGGTGCTGCACGCGGGCGCGGACTCCGCACTGGATCAGATGCGCGCCGCGCTCACCGATAACGACCCGCTGCGCGCGCTTTGGACCCTCAACAGTGATCCTCGTCAGACCGTGCTCAACGCCGAATTCATGGCGCTGGCCAACCACCGCAAGACAATTGGGGCGGAACTCAAGGCGTACGCCGAGCGTGTGCGGGATATGGAAACCGCGGCCGTCACTCTGGTGCTGCGCGCCCATGGCGTCGACTTGGACACCTATCCGCCGATCGTGATCTCGATGCTGATCGCACAAATCGCACGCTCGCTGTGCAACGAGAGCGCTGTGGGCGTCACCCTCGGCCACGACGAGATGCGCCGCTTCGTCGAGCGGCAGATCGACGCGCTGACCAAGCCCTCCACCGCGGTGCGCGGTTGATTCCAGCTAGGCCGCATCGCCGTCCCGCAGACGCATCGGTTGACCGCGATGCGCCGCCGCCCTGTCGGGAGCACCCGCACGGTACCAGTACTGTCTGGATCAATCGATCAATAAGGGCTATGCCGCCTCGTCGTGAAGCTCCGGACTCGTCAGCACGCGCACGAATTCGTCTGCTTGGTCACGTGAAAGATTCCAATTGAACTCACTCAAGGCTTGTGTGACTGCCGCGACTATCAGCGGCACGACTTCAGCTTGAATGCCGTCTTTGTCCGCTGGGGCCATCGGCCGTGGCTTTTCACCGGACTTGACGAAGTTGAATTTCTGTTTGAAGGCTTCCGACCTCTCAGTGGCTGCCGGAGAATCTATTGCATTCTCGGCTGCCGCCAACGCCGCCACCGTTGCCGCCCGCTTGTCGGGGTGTTCCAAGAGTTCCGCGACTCGGGATCCGCGAGGAGACCCTTTCTCGCCACGTTCCCCATGCAAGCGCAGAATCGACTCCAGGATGTTCATCACGCCTTCCATGTAGACGACTTCGAATCTCTGGTGCTTGAACACTCTGATTGCGCTATCTCCTCGCAAGTCTGCGCCCTCGGGTAGAACGGGAACCCCGAACCTCCGATGTATGAGAACGACCGTCTTGATCGCGTTCTTCGTTTGACCGGGACTGAACGCGAAAGTATTGGCGAACCTCTGTATGGCGGGCTTGAGGTCATCTCCCGGCAGTAGCGATGCCAGTGCGGCATGGCCGACGTAGGGGCCCACCGCGATAAGCGTGTTGGGCACCTTGATTTCAGCGCTGACATAGGCACGAAAACAGTCAGGACTGACGCAGCCATCGTCGTTGGTTTCCGACATCGTCACTTCCTTACGAGGGTCACTGCGCGTCGTGCTTGTAGGCCCGTTTGCCGGCGATCCAGGTTTCGTCCACGTTGCGGTCGTCGCCGATCATCATGACGCCGAAGAGCAACTGTGCCGCCTGATCCACCGTTTTCGGAGCACCGTCGACGATCAACGATTGGCGCCAGCGCATGGCCGCCTGCCCTGCGTTCCAGTCGATCGCCACAAAGTCGGCCTCCTTGCCCTTGTCGAAATTCCCGAGGACGTCATCGAGGTAGAGCGCGCGGGCGCCGCCCAGCGTCGCCAGGTAGTAGGCCCTGTACGGCGACAGCACGTTGCGCTCGGCCTCCGCCCGGTCCTGGTCGCGCGCGTCGACCGAGCCGTCGAGCATGGTGTTGTTGCACATGCCGACCTTGTAGGCCTCCTCCAGGACGCGGACGATGCTGAAGGCGTTGCCGCCGCCCACATCGGAACCCAGTGCAACGCGCACGGGGTGCTCGGGGTCAAGCGCTGTGCCGAGACGGAACATGCCGTTGCCGAGGAACAGGTTGGACAGCGGACAAAAGGCGATGGTGGCGCCGGCGGCAGAGAAGCGGCGGAGCTCGTCGCGGGACAGCCAAACGCCGTGCCCGGCAACGAATTTCGGGCCCAGGAGGCCGTGCCTGGCATGCACCGCTGTGTAGTCCTCGCAATCGGGGAATTCGGAGCGCACCATCCGCACTTCCGAGGGGTTCTCGGAGACGTGGGTATTGATCCAGCAGTCCTCGTGCTCTTGCTTCAGCCGCCGGCAGCGCTCCAGCATCTCGGAGCTGCAGACGCCCGGGAAGCGGGGCGTAATGGCGTACAGGTTGCGGCCCTGGCGGTGGTAGCGCTGGATGAGCTGCTTGGTTTCGCGGTAGAAGTCGTCGGGCGTGATGAGGAAGTCGTCCGGCGCGAAGCGGTCGATCCCCGACAGGCCGGCGATGACGCGCATGCCGCGCCGGGTCGCCTCTTCGAAAAATTCCTCGGTGGACACCGGGCTGCTGGTCGTGAAGGCCATGGCCGTCGTGGTGCCGCCTGCCAGCAGCGCGTCGAAAAAGTACCCCGCAGCGGTGCGCGCATAGCCGCGGTCGCTGTATTTGAGTTCCTCGGGGAAGATCCAGGTTTGCAACCAGTCGAGCAGCTGATCGCCGAACACGCCGAGCACGCGGAGCTGCGGGAAGTGGATGTGGCCGTCGATGAACCCGGGAAGTATCAGGCGATCTTGCAGGTGTGTCACCGGCAGGTCGGCGTGGCACCGGGAGAGGTCGTCGTACGGGCCGAAGTCATCGATGATGCCGTCCCTGACGACCAGGAGGCCATCGACGACAAAACGCGCGGCCCGGTCCTCATCGCCGGGGTGCTGCCACGGGTCGTCCACGAAATCGAAGAAGCTCCCGCGGATCGCGCAACTCGCCGGCATCAAATAGTTCCTCGGCATCCGTGCGAAGCGGCAATGCGAAAGGCTCAGACTACCTTTGCTTGGCGTCTTTCCATGGCGACGAGCAAAAAGCGAGGCGTGGTGGTCGCAGGTGCAGTGTTTGATCGCACACCATCAGTCGGCACCTGTCTCCCGACATAGTTGAAAGGCCGGTCGAAAGCCCTGCGAGCAGTGATTGCAGGTGCGATGGTGCAGACATGCGATCAACGGAGATTGTCACGGCGTTTTGGGAGGACGTCTGGAACGCCCACGAGCCCGATGCCGTCGACCGGTTCGTAGCCGACAACGTCGTCATCGAGGCAGGCGGCCAAGAAATCGCTGGCAAAGACAACATCAAGCACTGGGTGAGGGAGTTCCTCCATCACGTCAACGACCTGCACGTCGACACCGTCGAAACCTTCCAAAACGAGGACGGCACCCGCGTCACATCCCGATGGGTACTGACAGGCACCAACAACGGCATCCTCGGCACGGAACCCAACGGTAAGCCGATCGCCATGACCGGCACCGCCGTGTGGACGGTGGCCGAGGGCAAGCTGCAGCGTGGTTGGGTCGAACAGGCCTCGTTCGAGCTCTACCACTGGCTGCTCGCGAAGTAACCGGTAATGCGGTCACGATCCGCTCGGTCCTCGGTGACGGCGAGCGCGGTCGCCCTGCTCACCATCACCGGCGCACCGAGCGCCTCCGCCGAACCCGTGGCGACGTGCACTAGCGAGATCGTCAACGGTGTCGAGGTCGATTACTGCGTGGGCAACCCCAACGCGAACACCGTCACTGACGCGCCGGGCGTCAACGTGGAATTCGAGTTCGGCCTGGGAATCGCGTTCGGATTCTGAGCTGGTGGGCCGAACTGCGGCCCCCAGGCCGGGTCATGTCCCCCTGTCGACCGAGTCAAAAACACTCAGCGACTGTTCGAAAGGTGCAGACGTAACGCCCAACTCGTTCCCGAACGGATGGTCGAGCCAGAAGACGACAAACAGCAACAAGCCCAGCAAGAGGGCGACCGCGCTCAACAATCCTAGATGCGCGCGTGCGCTCCCTAGACGCATGAAACCGCCGATTCCCAGCAGTACCACACCGCCGAAAAGCAGCCCGGTCCATAGCAATCCGGGTATTCGCGGTTTGGCGTCGAGGATCCGCTGATTGCGTTCCGACGCCAAAGTCGTTAGCTGGTCGAGAAACTTCTGACTGATCGGACTCGTCGCGACGTTGGATTGCTCATTGCCGAGCACCCTGTACATCTCGTTGAGCGCGTCCCGCGCGCTTTCGGTTCCGCTGCCGGCGCGGATGGCGTTCTGCCATTCGGGCCCTTCGACAGCGCCCGCATATTTGCGGAGCAGTCCCCGCATCTGGGTCTGCTCCGGGACGGGCATGCCGACTGTCTGCCGGTACATCGTTACCAGAGTGGACGCCTCGTTGGAGACGTTGGTCTCCGCGGAGGAGAACTGCTCCCACGCGACCACGATGGTAAATCCGAGCAGCGCGCCATATACGAGGCTGACACAGGTCAAGAACGGCGACAGCGCCCCGTTATGTCCTTCGCTCACCGGTTCTGGGAGGGTTCGATCCGCCAGCAACACACTGCCGGCCGCGATGAGCACCGCCGTGACGAGAGACACGGCGAGAAGCACCAATAGACCCGCCATTCCGTACTTGCCCATGACGTACCTCCACCTGTTGGGCGGCGACCGACCGCGCGCGCTCCAATTGAATACCCGTCAGCATGCGCACCCAGTCCGCCAGGGCTGGCGGACCCTCGCACGAACGTCGGGCGATCCGTCAACTTCGGTAGATGTGGCCAGTGGCCGATGTGGCCGGTGGTAGGGAAGACGAGTGGATCTTCCGAGTTGGAGCCTGGGCCTTTCGCTCATCGTGCTGACCATCGCCATCCACACGACCGCGGTGGTGCTAATGGCGCTCGGCCTCGAAACGAGAATTCGGGGGCATGCCAACACGCAGGCGCACGATTGGCGGCGGGCGATTCCGGCCGTGATCGGTCACATCGGAGCCGTCGCGCTGCTACTGGCCGCCCTGCACGGGCTAGAGGGCGTGACGTGGGCGCTGGCGTATTACTGGCTCGGCGGACTCGACTCGTTCACGGACGCGTCCATCTATTCACTGGCCACCATGACAACATCCGAAATATCTGGAATAACGCTGCCGTCCCGATGGGCGATGTTAAGCGCGCTGGAAGCGGTCAACGGTGTGCTGCTGTTCGGCATCAGCACAGCGTTCCTTTTCGCCGTCATACAGGTTCACTGGCAGTTGCTCTCGCACCGTCATGACCGGTCTTACGATCACTGAGGCTGCAGACGTATTTCCGTTGCCCGCCGCGACTGCGGCGCTCGGACGCTGAACCCGCAAGGCAGCCACCATTTGAGTGGGTGGGATATCTGTCAACGATGTCCTGAGACATCACTGGGTGGCAGGTGCAGTGTTCTGTTTCAGGACATGCGCATAGGGTGTCGCAACACATAGGCATAGGTTGAGGGCGCGACGTTCAGTGGGTGTCGAAGGCCCGCTTGGTCATTACTGCCGTTGTTGTCGAGGGTCGCAGCCAATCCGAAGTGGCACGGGCCTACGGGGTGTCGCAGCCGTGGATCTCGCGGCTGGTCGCCCGCTATCGAGCCGAGGGCGAAGCCGCATTCACGCCACGCTCGCGGCGCCCGCACACCAGCCCGGCCCGGCTGGCGCAATCCACGATCGAGGTGATCATCGAACTGCGCGAGAAGCTGTTGAGCAAAGGCCTCGACAACGGGCCCCACACCATCGCCTGGCACCTGGCACAACACCACGGCCTGACCGTGTCGGCGGCCACGATCAGCCGCCACCTGCACGCGGCCGGCCTGGTCATCCCCGCACCCAAAAAGCGCCCCAAAGCCTCCTACATCCGGTTTGCCGCACAGCTACCCAACGAACGCTGGCAGGCCGACTTCACCCACTGGCGGCTCGCCGACCGCACCCACGTGGAGATCCTGTGCTGGATCGACGACCACTCCCGCTACGCCCTCTCGGTCACCGCACACCGCCGCGTCACCGGGCCAATCGTCCTCGCCTCGTTCGGCAAAGCCATTGAGGCCCAGGGTATTCCGGCATCGACATTGACTGACAACGGCATGGTGTTCACCACCCGCCTGTCCGGCGGCAAGGGCGGACGCAACGGATTCGAACACCAGCTGCGCCGGCTGGGGGTGGTGCAAATCAACTCCACGCCCAACCACCCCACCACCTGCGGGAAAGTCGAACGCTTCCACCAAACCCTCAAAAAACACCTCATCGCCCTACCGGCAGCGACCACACTGGCACAGCTGCAAAGCCAGATCGAGGACTTCCTCGACGAATACAACCACCGCCGTCCGCACTGCTCGCTGCCCCGTCGCGCCACCCCGGCCACCGTCTACACCGCACGGCCCAAAGCCACCCCTGGCGAACGGGTAGACACCCACCACCGAGTCCGCACCGACCGCGTCGATGACACCGGCAGCATCACCCTGCGCCTAGCCGGACGCCTCCACCACATCGGCGTCGGCCGAACCCACGCCCGAACCCACGTTCTAATGCTCATCCGTGACCTCGACGTCCGAATCATCAACGCCGCCACCGGCCAACTCATCCGCCGGCTAACCATCGATCCGACCAGGGACTACCAACCACGCGGCGTACCCTGCGGCCGCCCAAAGAAAAAGCTGTGAACCCAAATGCAGGTTCACAGCTATGCGGATGTCTTGCGACATCACATGGGTGGCAGGTGCAGGATTCGAACCTGCGTAGGCGTTAGCCGACGGATTTACAGTCCGCACGATGGGGTCTATCCCGATGTCGCCGGATGCCCCCGGAGCCGCTGGCCTGCACTGATGCACCCAGCGCGTGCCGTCGCATTTCTGCGCGTCGCGTAGCAGTTGTGACAACGCGGTGACAACTCGATGCCTCAGTGACAGTGCCGGTCGGCTGTACGGGTTGCTGTACGGGGCGGAGGTCATTTCCACGCTTCATTGATTCGTAGCGGATTGCCAGAGTCTGTCCAGCGATCGTCCAGTTCAGCGGGGAACTCTCAAGATATCCGCACGTAATACAAAGTCGCGCCACAGAGACCAGGAGGGACATTCATGCAACAGTCGACAAAGTTGCGAGCAATACTGGTCGCCGGAGCGGCCCTCGTAGCCGCGGGCGCTTTCGCAACGGCACTAGGCGAGGAGACGGTCAACGGCGGCACCGCGCCGATCGTGTCCAGCGGTCAAATGACACTCGGCAGCACCGCTACCACGACCACCCCTCCCACAGCCGTTCCCATCGCTTCTCCCACCCAGAAGGCGACTGTGCCTTGCGGATTCACCAAGGGCTGCTGATCAGCAGCATCTAAGGCGTCGGTCTGGGAGCGTTACGAACCTCTGGCTGCACTCGAAAGCCGGGCGCGCCAACACGCTTGGTCGTGACAACGCGCAGCACGTTGTCGGCGTCGAGAAGCCGGTTGTAGTAGGGGGCCCGCCCTGCGACAGCCGGCGGGATGCGCTGTTGTGGGGTGGTTGAGCGAGCAACCGTCGTCAGCGTCGTCGTCAAAATCGGTCAATCTACGGTCCGACTACATAGGCAGCGACGGCGATTCGGCCTGTCAGGACTTCGAACCCCCGGACCCGCTGATTAAGAGTCAGCGGCTCTTATCGGATCGCTGGGTTATGAGCTACTTGCTCAGCGTCGCACCGTAGTCCGGGCATCTCAAATGCGCAGTTCAGACGCGGTTAGCAGTTCTTGCTGTCACGACCTGATCGGCTAGATCTCGGTTGCGTCGCAGCGTTCCGTTCACAAATCCGATGACGACCTTGCCTCGACAATGGGGTTCGGAGCGCGCACATATCGCGAAGCGTCACCGGCTGCCATCTCCCCGCAACTGGCTCCGAGCTTTGCAATGTCGTACCAGTCCTTGGCTTACGACGTCCGTGGGCTGCAGCCATCTTAGCGAGTAGGAAGCCGGCCAAGCCGGCGACGTTGATTTCACGCTGGCGCGACGACGACTACATCACGCGGGCATTCAATGACCGTCGCCACACCCGTCGCCGCGTTGACCACTCCGGCCTGTCGATCCACGTATCGCCCGCCACAACGTCAGCATCAAGGATCCGCCGGAGCGTACTCGGCGGATACGTCGAGATAGGCCACAGTCGGAACCGCATCATCGATGATTTTACTCGAATCACGTTGGCCCCGATCGGGTTTGTCGAATCCATTAGCGGCGTTGTACGTATAATCGATTTGCGGATATTCATTACCGGGATCCAGCGGATCATCGAGGATCATGAACACCCGAAGTACGGGGGGATTACCGATCCACTTCTCGATAACATTCTTTGGCGCGATCTCATATTCCAGGCAAAACTCATGACCGAGCTTATCCTTCGGCACACCGTCTAACCTGCCATCAGGATTATCAAACGTTTTCGCCGCAAACAACGAAGGCGATAGCGGGTTGACATCCGCGCACCACCTAGTCTCTTTTATTTTCTGATCAGTGAGGAATACTGCGCTGACAGACAAACGGGCTAACCGAAAGGTCGCTGCATCCATGTCTACAGTTCTTTGAAAGGTCTCGGTAGCGCCAGCTGGCAAGAATGTGCCCTTACCAGTCATAAAATCGCTAGCGTAAAGTAATTGGCTACTTGTTGGCGGAGTCGGATTTAGGCGGAAGTCACTATCAATATTACCGCCCCATAAATCTAAACCACTCGCTAACTGGCAAAACGGCTGGGGTCCGTACCTATCCACGCATTGCGACCGCGGCCCCTGCGGTTGGGGCTTTCGCGTATAAGCGGTCACGCGCATCAGCGCGTCGGCCACCTTCACCCCCCCTGTGCCGCGGTTATGAACTGTGACCTTCGCGGACAAATGCATAATCGGCCCAGTCTGACTCTGCAACGAGAGATCACTCGAAAGGTCTACAAGGGGCTTTAATGTTTGAGGGATATAATAAGTTTGCAACCAGAATTGTAACAATCCGACAAGCGGGAGAAGTGCCGTTATTATAATCGACGTCTTTGTCCATTCTACCCCAGCGCTCGCGCCGAGAAACAAGATCCAAAAAAGACCGACGATAAAAATCAGCACCGCGATTGCCATCACGGGCCAACTGATTTCAGGGCTTCGCCAGTCGGTCAAGACGATGTACCCGGTCAGCAAAAGCACTAGTACTTGGGCGATGACGACTTCCCTTGGCCATGAGTGTTCCCTCCGCCGCAGAGTGGAGTACAAAGCCCACCAGTTCGTGATTCCAACTGCGAGCATAGTGCCGGCTGCCATCGTTCCGATAAGTGTCGCGGCCATATAGAACTCAAGGCCAGCAAGCACGACCGCTCCCAGGCCATCCACAAACAGTGTGCCAAGCAGGAGAAACCACAGGATTCTTGTGCCTGCGAGTTGTTCCAACCAGCCCTTGACAGTGGCAACCGGGCCCGCCCGGACGTGTGCGGCGGACGATACGGACCCGGACGGGATCTGCTGCGGCGGTTCGCCATCCATAAGTCAATGCTATTTTAGGCCGTTCCGAATTTTGCCGGATTCCTCGATGTCTCCGGGAGGTCGACGCTTAGGACGTCGGCCACATGGTTTTGTCGATGACGTTTGGGGCGGTCACGACGAAAATCACCATGGCTCAACACAATTCGGCACTCAAACCCAGCGCACTGATTAGCCCGATAATCCCATGGCTGCGTTGGACATGCCCCCAAGCGTCCTCACCGATCTCGAAAACATCACTCCGCGCTATCTGTCCCGGCTAGGAAGTCGAAGCGACGGATGACACCATCGCCGGTACTGGCGACCAGCGGATTACCGAAATCCCATACGTGCAGCCGCCGATAATTTCTTCAAAATGCTTGCTACACAATAGCTTAGGGATCATATCCCGCTTCGGGAGAACTGACCGATTCCGGTCGATTCGCGGTCATTGGCGGTGAATGAGCGGTGCCCCGGAAGTCGTGACCGTGATCGAACCTTAGGAGGCCGCGATACGACGAGCGGCCTCGACCAGTGCTTCGGTCGCACGTCTGGACTTCTTGAGTTCGTCCGAGGTCGCCGACTGATGCGTGTAAGCCACCTTGGACTTGACGTTCAACAAGGTGCGCAGATGCTTCTCCAAGCCTGAGTCCGCCCGTGCGAGTAGCGCGACTGCCTCACTATGGCTTTCTCCCGCGGCGTATACGCCCAGGCGCGCGCCGCAGATGACGTCCGCCGCCGCGATACCGGCATTGACCAACAGGGACACCGACGCATCGGGCATCTCGTCATCGATAAGGAGCGCTGCGTCAAGGAATTGCGTCGCTTTTTTCAGCCGCGCCCGCCGGATCGCCTCGGTGCTGGTCCGTGTCCGTTCAGCCATCCATCACCTCGCCTTATTCACGACCGGCTGCAGCTGCTTGAGCAACCATGCACGCGATCCAGCCACGGTGAGTCCACGCTCAAGGAGTTCCTGCACCATCGGCTCGGTCCGAGCGGCCGGCAGGCCAGCGGCGGTGTACTCGACGACCCGGGCATCGTTGCCAGTCCACGCCGTCACATCCGCGCCAAGCTCGGTCACCTGACGCGCCCACACGGCCTCAGGCGTGTGACTGTCCCTGACCAAAAACAGATCCACGTCACTGTCCGCGGTCATCGTGTCCCCCACGCTTGACCCGAACACCGCCGCGTACACCGGCGGGCACTCCCATCCGCTGAGGTGTTGTTCGAGTCGACTCAGGAACGTATCGAAAAGCTTCGCCAGCGCCACAATGGGCTCCGCGGCCAGGTGTGCGGTGTTCAATCGGTAGGCATAGGTGTTACCGATGCGTTCGGCCAGTACCACGCCCTGCACGACCAATCTATTAAGGACCTTGCGGATGCCCTCCTCTGAGAAGGCGTTCAGGACGCGGTGAATCTGCCCCGTGGTGAAAGTGGCATCGTGGGTTGCCAGGACAGCAAGGACGTCGCCGTCAAGCGTGGGCGTAACTGTCGCGAATGGGCGATTCAGCTGCACGCGCACCTCCACAACTCCAACTATAGTTGGTTTAACAGTACTATAGCTTGTAAATACGTACTATAGTACGGATGAGTCAAGCTTCGCATCCAGACCATGCGCGGACTGCGGTTGAGCAGCGAGACGGCTCTGTTGGTTCAAAGCGCCTGCCGAAGCACGCGGACCAAAGCGGACTCCCCACTTCACTATCGGAATCCCGTTCTCCCGGAACGATTTCCAAAGTGTCGAAGATGGCCAGCGCCGGTGGTCGTAGCTGGTCAGAGCGCAATCGACAGGGGGCTTGAGGCGGCGTCCACATCAAGGCTATTGCCGATCTGCTTCGGCACAGCTCAATCGCGATAGCCGGCGACATCTACGGACACACGTCCGATGAAGCAGCCCGCAGAGCGACCGACCGTTTGGGCGCAATGCTCGGGTTATGAAAACCCGGTCTAGACGCTCGGACCTCGCTTCAGTTGCGCGGTCAATCGGTGATGCCTAGGTCGGCGCGCGCTGCACCGATAAAGCGGACCATTAGATCATCCGAAAATTTTTGGGCCAGTGGATCAAACTCATTGAATTTCGCTTTGATGTCGTCTGCCCTGTTGCGCGATTTGTCATTCCAGATATTTGATGCATCCGCCGTGACTTGCGACATCTCAAACGCCGTCTCGTGAATATCGCCCACTATTCTCGACATGCTCTTTGAGCCAAGTAGAGTAATTAGCGATCCCGCGTCGTCACTCTTCTGTCGCAGGTCGTAAAAGGCTAGGACATCCTGGTTAAATGTGGTCAGGCCTATTTGTTTTGGGTAAAAATCCAAATCGTTGCTGATTTGTGCCGCCCCCCGCGAAAGTGCTGCGATTGACTGAAGGTAGTCTCTATATGCTTGTTTACGTTCATCGCGACGAAACTTCTCAAGGTCTTCCTGTCTTGTCGCATTCGCTTCATACTTGGCCGCTTGATAGCTGGCGATTCCGCCGATCAGCGCTCCAAATAAAGCGGCTACCGCCGCGATCGAGGCAACTACGAGTGTCGCTCTGCGGTCCCGCGGGTTAGTCGGGAGGGCGCTAGCCTCGACCGCCTCCGCATCGACCGCGTGTGCTATTGGTCCCGACGGTTCGGACGTCGGGTCGGCGTTCTCAGTCACCGACGTAGGTTAACGGCCTGTCAGCGAGAACCAGCGACGACGCGGCACACGCGGCTTTCGAAGGACCGGCCGGGTGCCCTGGGCTAACGGTCTAACACGATCACGGAGGGGGCCTCGGCTCGGCCCTCAGCGAAATTTATGAGTATTGTCGGTTGCCCCTTTTTGCGTGCAGCGCTTCTGCCAGCCAAAAGAAGTCGGAGCCGAGCAAAGGAATATCGCTTTCCGTAAGTCGTAGTTTACCCGGCGCGTGTACGAACGGGTGTTCGCTCTGACAGCCCCGGGTTGCTGTACATACCCTCTCTCCGGGTATCAAAAAAGCGGCTGCGGATTTCTCCGAATCCACTTTGCACCTGGGATTTCTCTGGTCGGGCAGCGGAGCTGCGGTCGCTGTCGCCCGGATGGGCCCGGCGATTGGAGCGACCACCGAGGCGCTTTGGCAGGAGGCGATGCCGACTTTCCTCCGCGAATATAAGCGGCGTATCGACTCACATAACGCTTAGGGAGAGCCGAGGTCGGGCGCCAGACCACTTCGCCTCGTTTGGGAGCGAGGCCCCGGGCCCATGATGTCGGAGGCGCGCGGCGCGGATATCAAGGCGGTGAGGCCGAATAGCAACGACGCAGGCAACAGAGTCGCATCATCCTCAGATGGATACTGCGGTCATGGAACTTACGGATTCGACTCTGTGGCAGGTACGCCGTCAGATTCGAAGCTAGTGCCCAACAACATCGTCTCGGCATCGGTATCTATAGGTTCTCGGTAGCGGAGGAGGCGTAATGCGGCGGCTGCGAGGTTGTAAAGGGCTACCGGCTTCTCAGAAGAGATTATTGAGTGGTCAAAGTTGACGTCCACGCTCGCATTGGCCGCTTGTTCGTCAGCCGCCGGAAAGACCAGGCCCAACTTCGCAACGTAGTAAGTGTCGTCCACTGACCTGGTGATGACGTCGATGTCGTGGGAGACATCGGGACTCTCCTCCGCATTTATGTTGATGGACCGAGCGATCCCCTTTAGATTCACGGACGATACGTTGAAGTTCGATAGGGCAGACGCCAAATCAGCCCATTGAACCGCAGACTTGGCGTCACGACCGCGGAGGGCGGTACCCGTATGTGCGAGTTGGAGCCGTAAACCCCGAAAATTTGCGCCGAGCGTCGGGCCAAGGATTGACCAGATACCATCCTCGCGAACACGCACATCATCATCGCTAGGGTTCTGAGGCGGCAAATTCTCTTGCCCTATATACGCACGTTTGCCCGACCACGCCGATATATTCGCCTTGACTAGTCGGGTGAGATCTCGCCCCTCGAGAATGTCTTTCGCATTCATTACCGCCGCGAAGCTGATTACAGATCCGATATAGCGCCAAAACGCTGGGTCATCTGTTACATCTGGATTCTCTAAAGCCCAGGGGAGGATGCTGAGAATTTCCGCGGTGCTAAGGTCCGCGGATGTTGCATCGACAGCGCTAAGGTTCGACACGTCACCGCTGAGAGCCACTTGCACCAAGACGGCGGTTTGTGAAATTCTAGCGACCGATTCGGGCGAGAAATTTTGCTCGAGCTGCTGCAGGTACGAGTCGGGCTGACCGGGATCGGGTGGCTGTACATCCAGCAATTCCGAGACTCGCTGGGCAGTCAACAGTCCGCGCCCTCCGCGCGCAAGATTGACACGTATTAGTTCGGCGACAGGGTTGCCGCGTCTCGCGGGCTCGGATGTCCCACCGGATTGGCCGTCTGGCGTCTCGACTATTGCATCGAATGCGGTCACATCGGAAATCAACGTGTCAGGTGCAGAACGAGATTGTTCCGCGATGTCGTTTTTAGAGTCACGGCGGTCATCGCGGTCATCGCTGGAGATCGCCAAGACTACAGGTTTGGCGGAATTAAACCTCACCGCGTCACCACTCGCTACAATTGACGCGAAAGAGTTACGCAAATACAGCCGCCTTTCGGTGTGGTCGGGCCATTTTATTATGAAGTCGGGTACTGCTGAGTGATTAAAGTATTGAGTATCGTCAAGCTGGGCAGTGTCGTCGATTCTTGCGAACTCTTTTCGAACAGCCAATTTGACCTGCGTGATGTAAGAGTTTGGATCAGTGGTTTCGCGGGCGGCAGCGATTTCATCAGCAAAACCAGTCATAGCGTGGGCGCCTTCCGCTTGAGAGTACTCAACACGTCCATCAATTCCTCATGAGTGAGAGAGATATCTTCCTGCTTCTTGTGCATAACTAACACCCATATTCTCTCAGAGACCTTGCGAAGTATCTTTCGATCTATATCGCGACCGTCTAGATACTCAGGGAATTCACGAAGTGCCTCTTCAATTTTATCCTCGGTGTCTAGGATCATCCAATCCCTGAGAATAAACGGGTGAAACGTTACCCAAATGAACTCCCGCGATACATCGGAATGCTTGTTTTCGATTTCATAAACTGTCGAACTATAGGCGATCGAAAGGAACTCTTTGAAATACTTGTGCTGACCCGTTGGAGTAGTGTAGTTCTTGCTTTCCACAACCACCGGGCTTCGTTTTAACCCTATGAAAGCACCCGCCAGATCGAATTTCTTGGTGCGGGGCCCTGCGGGCTTTTCTCCCTGTGGGGTCTTCTTCGTCTTTTCTCCAAGACACGGCACGATGCAAAGGGCTGGATTCTCGTAGACGTTCCAGTTCAACTCCATGAAGGTGGTGGCCTCTAGCCACCTTTTGACCATAGCCACGCCGTCGCGTCCGAGTTCTTGGACTTCTTCTGCGTCGGGTGCCATCAGAGAATAGTAGGGCTAGCGACGAACATTCTAAGGCCATTGCCCTACGTGGTGTCGGACCCCTTGCGCCCGGTCCCTGAACCGACCTGGTCCTGATGAGGCTCTGATGTGGCGCCGGGCGCCAAACAATGCCAAGAATCCGCCAAGGCGTCCCCCTCAACCTTTACGTGACCGGCCTGACAACGAAAAAGGAAACGTTGATGAAACGACGAAACGTGCGGTTAGCAACGACACTGTTGGTGTCTGGAGGTGTGGGGCTGGCCGGTTTGGGACTGGCAGGTGGCGCCCAGGCCGACCCGATCACCTGGTGTCCCGGAGATGGGAGCTTCCTCGCCAAGGCTCCATGGCCGGGCTTTGATTGGACTGTCTGCCACCACTGGCACTACGACGACCAGGGTGGCCGCCCGGGTAATGTCGATGACGACACCGGCATCTTTCACCCCTGGGATGGGTTTGATCCGTCGGCGACACCTCCGCCTCCCAACCCGCCGGAATGCCTGGGCCTCTTTCCGCTTCCCGGGGTGGACCCCTCGCACTGCGTGATCTGACATTGAGGTGGGCCGGGCGGGCTTACGGATTACATGCCGGTCAGGCATTGCACGTCAAAGGCAAAGTGCCGCAATGCTTCGCGGCACTTTGGAACGCTTTCTGACGCATCTTTTGAGGCTGTGCGAACTGGCACTATTTGAGGCGCAGCCTGTCTGGGTGAGGTCGCAAATCTTTTAGTTGTGAGACTGAGGTCAGTGCCAGACCAGAGTTCGGTCGCCCTCCCATGCCGGGCGAGAAAGGCCGTCCTCCATGAACGGTCGCTCGCTTCGGCTAGCATGGCTGTCATCAGTCGAACTTCCGCTTGGTGCTCGGCTTACGTCCTGATCCGTTATCCAGATCCCATGAGTCAGGAACTGTCTGAATGTCATTTAGTGAGGAATTAAATAGCCTTGCACGCGCAGGTCAGCATCGCCTCCATGACAAAGCGGGCTTGTTCTCGGGAGCCGTCGCTAACCAACAGCGGGCATCTTCAACAATCATCGGACTTCTGCGAGACGCCGCGGCCTTTCTAACAAGGACCTATCCCCATATTGGCCTGCCACTTGTCTCGTACAACGATGAAGAGGACGGCAAGAGATTCGCGTCGGCGAGGATAACCCCGCTCGGTCATTCATGGCTCATCGGACAGACAACTCTCACCGATCGTGCAGTCATGTATCACTATCGTCGGGAATGCGCAGTGGTGCCAAAAGTGAAGGTACTCCTGGCATTGAAGAAATACGCATTGTCAATCGGCATACCAGAGGGAGGGAGTATCGGCTGGGTGCCTGAGCGCGCGCAGGCGTTGTCCGTCGCACCGACTGATCTCGCTCTCGTTCTTGAGAATGACTGGTACAAGTCGACTTACGGTGGAGGGCATCCGGATACGTGGAGAACTACCGCACCGTTCCCGGGGCAACGTCCGCACGAGGTTTTTGGACTGTTCCCTGATGGGAGACCAGCAGTGATTACATACAGCCCCAACGACGGTGAATCATGGACTGCGACCGAGCTAAGTGCCTATCTGAAGTGGGGCATCAAGCAACTGATCGAATCTCACACGCAATCGTCGCATCGGCATTTCTGATCGAGCGCCGGTGAGCGCCTAATGCTGCGCGCTTTCGACACATGCTCCTCGTCGTGGGGACACAGTGACAGCAGGTAAACCAAACCCTGATGCGCCTCGGTGACAAGTCCCGTCTTGCTACTCCCGCCCGGCCGGGCAAGCTCAGGTGTCAAGCTAATCGATACTGCACGAGGCGGTGCCTCACTCACTTCTAGAGCCGAGCCGTAATGATTGCCGTCAGCTTAGTGAACTAGGCGGAGATCTCGATGGACCCGCGCCTACTGTGGCGGTAATGCGTCGGGGCGCAGACTGGTTAGCATCAGACCGCGCGCCGTGCTGACTCGTTGCTGGTCTTTGCAGGTCGACCACGTTATTTGCGTCCTCGATTCCTGGCAGCTCCACAACTCCTCAGGCGCTGTAGTCGACCTTCTCATGGGCTGAAAAGGGCAAGACACTCTGTCGCCGCCCCGGGCACCACACGCGGGTGGCCGAACTGGAAAACGCCGCCATCCGCACGAGTGGCTACAGCTCAAGGCCGTGGTCGTTCGACCTGTCCAGGCCGATATCGCGGCCGCGGTCGTGGCTAGTTGTGGTGCCGAGTGTGACTGCGGTATGCCACCGCGGGTATTCCAGGGTGCGTTGGCGACGCGTCGCTGCTCGTTGATCGAGCGCACAGCGCACGCTGGCTGGCAGCCCTTGGTCTGCCGACGCGGTAGCGATGTCGTGGGCGGTCGTGGCGTGGTCTTGGTTGGCGAGGATTACCCGGAGCGCGCGCGCAGCGTGCTGGCTGTTTCCGCGCACCGCAATATGACCGACTTCGGCGGACCCGCGGCGGTTTTCGTGCTCCGGGGCGCGCTGGTAGAGATAGGCGGTGTTCGCCAGGCGGCCGCGGGTTATGGCGACGTAGGCCAGTGCGCGGGTGGCGGTGTCGCTCAGGATGGCGAAGGTGGTGTCGGCGGTAACACCTTGGGCAGAGTGCACGGTGGCGGCGTATCCGTGGGTGATGTGTTCGCGGACGTAGTCGCCGGCGAAAACGCCCAGGGTGTTGTCGTTGAGTCGGCGGGCTGCAAGCCGGTTGTTTTCAATGCTGATCGCGGTTACCTGCCAGCGCTGCCCGTTGCGCACGGGGCTCTGCTCGGCTGCGGGATCGTCGCTGTTGCGCAACGGGATCGAGGCGTCGTTGTGGCGGGTGAGGATGAGGTCGCCGACGGCGATGCGGTGCCCGCGCGCCCCGACAACGGTGGGTGCGTCGGCTGCGATGGTGTCGTGGTGGAGACGTTGGTTGAGGGCATCGGTCATTTCGGTGGTGTCGCACAACAGCAGTGCGTCATTGCCGGCGGCCGTGTCCGCTTTGTAGGCGGCCAAGGCGTCGGCGGCCATGGTGATCTGGTCACCGCTGTGCAGGCGGTTGTGGGTGCGATACCAGCCGACGGCGCGGCGCACCGACGCCGGGCCGCCGTTCCGCAATGCCAGTGAGGCGGTGCGTTCGTCGGGGTCGCGCATCCGCCAGACCTCGGAGAGGTGTTGTGTCCACGGCAGATCCGAACAGAGTTGGGCGAACATGCCGCCGCGAGCCTTGACCGGGGCGAGTTGGTGTTGGTCGCCCACCAAGACCGTCTTAACGCCGGCCGTGGTCGTGACTGAGAGCAGTTGTCGGAGGTCGCTTGTGCCGACCATGGCGGCCTCGTCGACGACGACCAGCGTGCCTCGTTTCAGCCCTAATTTGTTATCGCCCAGCAGTTGAAGGGCTTTGGCGATGGTGTAGCCGTGGTCGCCAGCGCCTTCGCGGATGGCGACGTCGACGGCTTTTCCTGTCGGGGCGAGCACGAGCACGGTGCCGTAGCAGCGGTGTACGGCGGTGCGCAGGGCGCGCATCGAGGTGGTCTTGCCCGCGCCAGCAGGCGCGGTCAACGGTTGAACCAACCAGGGCGAGCGGGCGATGTTGTCCACGGCGCGCTTTTGGTCCGCCGAAAGCTGCGCGGTGTGCTCGTCGGTGGCCCACAGCTGGGCGCGCACATCGCGCGCGTCGACCAGGTCGAGCACGGCGGCTTCTTCTTGAAGGATGGCCTCGAGGGTGAAGCGCTCACGGCCCTCGCGCTGGTGCGCGGCGCGGGGCGCGGTCAGGCGCACCCCGATCTCGTCGACGGCGGCTTCGACCAGCTCACGGGGTGCGCCTTCGGTGTCGACGGGCAGCTGCGCGCCGACGATCTCCACGAGGTCGGCGCGGGTGAACGCGGCCTTGTCGATCTTCTCGGCCGCATCCGTGAGGCGCGCCCGGTCGACGGGGGTGCGCGCTGCTGCGCGCCGGGCCGCGCGCGCCGCTTCGAAGGCTTCGCGGTCGAGCTGCAGGCCGCGCTCGTCGGCGCGCCACTGCTCCAACAGCTGCCCCCACGCGAGCTCTTCGGGCTTGGCGGGCCGCGTGGCCTTCTGCGCGGCGGCCAGCTGCGCCGCGCTCAACGGGCCGTCGACGAGGGTGAGGTTGTGGGCGGCCCACTCGCGCAGTTGGGTGGAGCGCCGCGACCACGCGGTGATCGTGTCCCGGTCGACGCCGGCCAGCTCGGCCATCCCGGTCGACGGATCGACCGGTGCCCACTCCAAACCGAGGGACTGGTGCAGTTCGCGGCGCAGGATGGCCTGATAGATCACGCCGGCGGCTTTGGCTTCGTGATACAACGAGGTGCCATCGATCGACACCATCTGCCCATCAGCGCGGGCCTGGCGGTTGGGCACGATGACGTGGGTGTGCAGATGCGGGTCCCCGCACCGCGAGGTCTCGTGCTGGTAGGCGATCGCGGTCAACCCGGGCAGCCGCACGAGATCTTTCTCACCGGTGTGCGGGTTGTGCACCCGGGTGTAGCCGGCGTGGGCGGCCAGGTACTGCATCGCCTCCGATAGCGCGGTGGTGTGCGCGGCGGCGATCGCCTTCGAGACAACGTCATTGGCGCGCAGCGCACGGACGATTGAGACGCTCTTGGGGGCGCAGAACGTCAGATCGAATCCGTGCACACCGCGCTGCCCGAACGCGCGCCCACGGGCGCCGTTGGGCACGACGCCCTCGTCGAGCCAGCGGGTCACCAGCGTGGCGTCGGCCTCTCCCCCGGCGCGCTGGACATCGGTCAGGCCCACCAACGTGGCGGTGGTGTGAGTGTCGCCGGCCAGCAGCCATGTCGGGGTGCGGGTTTCGTGTTCTGAGTAGTACTCCCCCAACCCACCTGCCGCGCGCGTGAGATCCCGCGCAGCGGTCTCGGCGGCCCGGGCGGTGTCGATGTAGTAGTTGATCGACCACCGCTTGAGCTTGGAGATCGTCAACACCTCAACCACTCACTGACGGCGGGTGCGGCGCGCCGACCCGACGGCCGCGGATATGGCACTTGCTGTACCGCAACCATTCTCGCACCCTTGTGCAAATGTGCCGTGCAGTCTTTGGGCGGCTTGAAGGCGTTGCGTGGTAGGTGATATGCGTTGGGCTGCTGTGGATTTAGATGATACAGAGTGGTACATAGGGGTAGCGATAGAGATAGTTTGAGAGTTGTTTGACGGATGATAGGCAGAGCAGGCTGGGGCCTCGGGGGGCAGCTACAGGAGAAGCGGTTGGCGATCGCTGCGTTTAGGTCTCAGCGGCGTCTGCTTCGGTACGTCGGAGCTCCTCTTCACGCTCCGCACGTTTGGTGGCTGCGGCACGTCGATGGGCACTGACGTCTCCGATGCCGGCATCGGCCGCTTGTTCGTGAGCGAGAGCAGCGCGTAGGCGAGCTTCGGCTGCCGCAAGGTGTGTCTCACGGGCGCGCTCACGTGCAAACGCCGCCCGCTGTCGGCCGCGCGCTCAACATCTTCGCGAGTCGCCCGCGCCCGCATGCCGTCTTCGAGCAGGAGGCGCGCGCCGAACGCATGGGTTTCGAGGTTGGGACCGACTACCGCAGCCCGACCCCGACGGTGGTGTCCACAAGTACGTACTGCACAAGATCGGAGATGACCGCCAGCCCGACTAGGTCAGGTGGTCGGCAGGCGAGTTGGATGGTCTACGCGAGATGCTCGACAACCTGGAGAGCGGCGCATGGCATTATGACGGCTAAGCAGGCGCGTACATCCGACCCACTACGGGTGTGGCTCAGAGATGGAAAAGAGAGAGCCTGGGCGTTTAAAAAACGAACCCTTCAGATCTCCTACCGGTCACGAGGTCAGTGACCCTCCGCTTCATGCCTACGCGGCCTGCGCCACATTGTGTGGAATTGTTCCCGTCCCGACATCAACCGCATCATGGAATCCGGCGCAGGAACCGCTGCATTAGGATTTGGATTGTAGCCAAGAAAGCTGCCCTCCTTCGTCGTGCGAACAGGCGAGTATTCAAGGATGCCCGATAACCAGCTGTACTTAGGATTAGGCCAAATTCGGCCCTCGATTATCGGTCCGAATGCGTCCCACGTAGCTTTTGGACTATTAAGTCCCATTGCAAGGAAATGCGCCCGAGCCGGGTCACGTTGCGCCTTCTTGTGATCAATTGCGCGACGAAGTGATGAGAGACCAACGACCGCTCTGTCTTCAGTGATGCACGCACTACCCGAGACTGCGACGACGCTGCCGATATTGTCCACGCCTTCAGTCCAGTGCACTTCAGGGCCAACACGTGTGGCGTTAACTGCAGCGATATCGCGGCCGCTATCAAAATGCAAGACCGGGGACCACCTGATCACTATTGGAGCGCCGGTGTCTGCACCGAAAACGCGTCCGCCAAAATCTCGTTCTCTTATTTCTTTACAAAGGCGGCGGTTCGTCAGCCAGCTAATTGCTTCCTGCGGCGAGTTAATCGGAAGCTCTATACGCAGTTGACGACGAACGCCATCTAACTGTAGCCGCTTGCACAAAGTAGTGTAAATCTGGTCGTACATCCTCTCCCATGCTGCATAGGTTTCCCAATGCCAAACCGTTACCTCGACCGTTACGTTACTTTCCGGTAACCACAGTCCATAATCTGGAGATTTGGGTGGATTTGGCGCCAACTTCTGCGATAGCGGCACGAGCGGCTCTAGTTCGATTGGGGTAATTATCTCTGATAATGATGACCCCACTTCTAACTCGACGAGTGTCTCCTCATAGCGGAAGGAATCGTTCGGGCGGAGAAGACTTTTAAGCTTCCGGTAGAAATTTGGAGTCAAGCCCGGATAGATGTGTGGGACGAACCTGTCAATAACGCTCGCCAGGCGAACTACATAGTTTGTTGACTTCCACCCATCCACACGCTGCCAGTGCTCGGCCAGCGGCCCCCGGGGGGCATCGTTCCAGGCTTGATCTTCCAGTTTCTGGAAAAGGGCTCGGTAGAAGTCCTGCGCCCGGCGAATGTCATGTACAGGCGTAGCCGCCCCAGGCGGCGCATTCCGCCCATCTTCTGCGGCAATAACTTCCGGGTCTTGAGCAAGAAACCCCGGCCGTGGATGCACGTTTCTCAGCGCGGGGGGTCCCAGACGTGGCCGATACAACCGTTTCGGCACTCCATCGTGTCGTAAGTAACGGCGACCGGTTCGCCACCCCCGGCGTAGTGGGTCGTCGTCCTGATGTCGACGATGCCGCCGCACTGTGCACATATTCCTGTGATGTATGCCATGCCGCCGTATCAGCTCCTTACTCGTCGCCCTCACAAGCACGACAGCACCGGGTCTCGATTACGGACTCGTACGGGACGTCCTGCTGCTCGACGTAGTAGTCGTTGGTCCGCTGCTCGATCGGCTCGCCGTGCATACACCGCTGACCGGTCCTACGCCAGGCAGACACTCGGGTTGCCACTAAGCCGCCATGAGATTGCCGACGATCTCTTGAGCGCTGCCTCGGCAGCCGCCCTGGCAATAGAACGTTTGGGGAAGTATTCCGACGACCTGACCACCGGAATCGCGGAACACTGTCGCATGGACGTCGACCAGGTGGTCGCCGCACTTCTTACACATAACCTGCATGTACATCTCTTGCCTAGATTCATGCTCCAAGGCCAGCCACGCTGGCTGACATAACGATGTTCCCTGACGGCGCTTGATAATCCCGGCATTGCGCGCCAGCGTGTTGCCGTGTTTCCCTCCATCAATGTCGGAGACGACCGAACGCGACTGTCTGGTGTCGTCGGTTCAGCGAGCTAGATCCCCCCAGCCAGCAAACCCTTATTTGGCCAGAATTGGAATCCATACCGCAGTCATACCGCGGCGGCGCCGACAACAGCCCATCGCTGCACCTATCAATCATATATGTGCAGTTCAAGAGTGAATTCTTGGCACCAAGCATAAACGGCCCACAACAGCAAACAGCGAGAAAGCCGGATTATGAGTCCGCGGCTCTAACCAATTGAGCTACCGCCCCTAGCACTGTTACCTGCTAGTTTGCTATTTCCAGCAACTCTGAATTCTCGGCGATGCAGCTCCTCTGACCGCATCCGAGCCCTGTCGCCATCGGTCATCGCACGACCTCCGCCGATCGCCTACTGATGAATCCATCGTATGGACGGCCGTGGCCGACTACCCCCGATTGACGGGCGTCCAATGCGATTCGCAGACCGTCGGTGTCGATGATCGCCGGCAGGCGTGGAATCGGTTCAAGCAATGCGGTCAATGGCGGCCAGCTCCGTTGCAAGCTGCTCACGGGTGACCTCGGCGTCGTAGTGGGCCTGCATGTTGATGAAGAACATGTCGCTCAGGCCGAGCGCGCGTGAGAGCCGTAGCGCGGTGTCGGCGCTGATAGCACGCTTGCCGTGGACGATCTCGTTGATTCGCCGGGGCGGCACGTCGATCGCCTTGGCGATCCGATACTGCGAAATCCCCATCGGCTCGAGAAACTCGGCCAACAAGATCTCCCCGGGATGGGTTGGTGCGAAGTCTGGCATCGGTCTCTCCTCTCTAGTGATAGTCAACTAACTCGACGTTCCCCGCGCCGGCACTGCTCCATGCGAAGCAGACCCGCCACTGGTCGTTGACGCGGACGCTGTACTGGCCGGCGCGGTTACCACTCAGCTTCTCCAGCCGATTGCCCGGCGGGACGCGCAGGTCATTGATGCTCTCAGCCGCGTTGATGAGAACAAGCTTGTTGTAGGTGAGTCTGCTGAGCTCCGGGCTGAGCCTCTTGACGTATCGGCGCCGCCAAATCGCCTCAGTGTCCTTATCCCGGAAGGAGCGGATCACTTTAAGATAGTAACGTGCGACGTTAATAACGTCAAACGTTACGACCGATTGCGCCGGTCAAAAACTGCACAAACTAGTCGTAGGTTCGAATTACAGTGGTGGAACACCACTACACACGAGGTGATCGCATGATTCACTCCCCCTCCCGAGGCAGCCATGACTGGCACCAACCTTCCTGACGCGAGGCCTTTCACACCAAACCGGCTGCTCACCATTGCGGAAGCAGCTGAGGCTCTGAGTATTTCGCGTTCTTCCGTCTATCGACTCTTCGATTCCGGCCAGCTCGGCTGGGTCCAGATCGGCGCGTCCCGGCGGGTGGCGCCCGCTGAGATCGAGCGATTCATCGCAGCGCATACCGAGGCGGCATAGTGATATCGAAAGCAACTGCTTCTCTTGATATTTCGCAATGACTGAGCGGCGCCAGCTGCCGCCGCAGATCAAGCGCATCGAACTTGCTCAGCGCGACGGTGGCCGCCCAGTTATCCGCTATCAGCTCACGGTCGATGTGGGTGTCGTCGACGGAAAGCGCAAGCAGCTACGTAAGCGGTACGCGACTGAGAAGGAAGCCCGCGCGGCACTGGATTCGGTACGTGGCGACGTCGCCAAGGGCACATATGTCCATCATTCGAGGATCACCCTCGATCAGGCCTGCGAGGACTGGCTGGCCGCCAAGCACGGACTCAAACCCTCGACACTGCACGGGCATCGCGTGAACCTCGCACCGGCGCGGGCGGTGTTGGGTGACATAGAAGTGCAGAAACTGAGCAAGCGGCATATCGATGACCTCGTAACCAAACTGCGTGCCGGCGGACTGCCCTCCCCCACTGGCAAGAACCGCAAACCGTGGTCACCGCGTTCGGTGAATTACTTACTGGGTCTGCTTACGGCGGTGCTAACAGATCAGATGCGGCAAGGCCACGTCGTGCGTAACGTCGCCGAGCTCGTGGACCGCATACCGTCGGACCCGAAACCTCCGGATACCTTTACCCCAGCGGAGTTGCAGAAGGTCCTCGATCACATCGACGGCGACCGTTACGCGATCGCGTGGCAGCTCGCGCTCACTGGATTACGCCGCGGCGAGGTGGCCGGCCTTCGGTGGAGCGATATCGACCTTGACGGACGTACTCTGCAGATCTCATCGACACGGCTGCGTTTCGGTAAGCACCTCGTCGAGGACACCCCTAAGTCGCGGGCGGGACGGCGGACGCTGCCGATCCCTGACCATTTGGCCGCCACCCTGCGCACTGCCCGGGCCATCCAAGCCGCCGATCGGTTGGCACTCGGCGAGTACTACGAGGCGAGCGGCTACGTGGTGGTGAACGAGGCCGGCACCGCGCTCAGTCCTCACGCGCTTACGTCGCGGTGGGCCCGGATGCTTAAGGCGGCTGGCGTGCGCCACATCCGTTTCCACGACGCGCGGCACACGTGCGGGACGCTGATGCACCTGCAGAACGTGCCGATCGCGGTGATTTCCGCGTGGCTCGGGCACGCATCGAAGGCGTTCACGATGGCGACCTACGTGCATTCGCAGCCCGACGCACTCAGCACAGCGGCGCAGAGTTTCGCGCGCGTTGTGACAAACCGTGACAACTCCGTCTGATTCGAACACGGGGCCCGAGCGCAATAACGCTCTGACCAGGGTGGCAGGTGCAGGATTCGAACCTGCGTAGGCGTTAGCCGACGGATTTACAGTCCGCTCCCATTGGCCGCTCGGGCAACCTGCCTGGGTGCTGCACCACGCGGTGACCCGGTTTGGTGCGAATAGCAGGGTACAACGAGGATGGGCCTAAGACGAAAACGCATCAGACCATCCAGGAGAGACGGAGATCCAATGGCGGATTCATCGTTCGACGTCGTGAGCAAGGTTGACCGCCAAGAGGTCGACAACGCACTGAACCAGGCCGCCAAGGAGCTGGCCACTCGCTTCGACTTCCGCGGCACCGACACATCCATCGAGTGGCAGGGCGAGGAGACGGTGGTCATCACCTCCTCGACCGAGGAGCGCGTCAAGGCGGCGATCGACGTCTTCAAGGAAAAGCTCATCCGCCGCGACATCTCCATGAAGGCCTTCGACGCGGGCGAGCCGCAGGCCAGCGGCAAGACCTACAAGGTCAGCGGGGCCATCAAACAGGGCATCTCCAGCGAGAACGCCAAGAAGATCACCAAGCTGATCCGCGACGAAGGCCCCAAGGGTGTCAAGGCCCAGATCCAGGGCGACGAGATCCGCGTTTCGTCCAAGAAGCGCGACGATCTTCAGGCCGTGATCGCGCTGCTGAAGCAGGCCGACCTCGAGGTCGCATTGCAGTTCGTCAACTACCGGTGAAACGACAGGTGTCGGCAATACCCTGATCGCCATGGCACCTGAGCAACGCGAACCCAAAGTCGTCGTCCTCGGCGGCGGATCCTGGGGCACCACCGTGGCGTCGATCTGCGCCCGACGCGGCCCGACGCTGCAATGGGTCCGTTCCGAGGACACCGCCAAGGACATCAACGACAACCACCGCAACTCGAAGTACCTCGGCGATGAGGTCCGACTGCCGGAGAGCCTGAAAGCCACCAACGACTTTTCGGAAGCCGCGCGTGCGGCCGACGTCATCGTCATGGGCGTGCCGTCGCACGGCTTTCGCGGTGTGCTGACCGAACTGGCCAAGGAAGTGCGGCCGTGGGTGCCGGTGGTGTCGCTGGTGAAGGGTCTCGAGCAGGGCACCAACTACCGAATGAGCCAGATCGTCGACGAGGTGCTGCCGGGTCACCCCGCCGGCATCCTCGCCGGACCGAACATCGCGCGCGAGGTGGCCGACGGGTACGCCGCAGCGGCGGTGCTCGCGATGCCGGACCAGCACTTGGCGTCCCGGCTCGCAGAGTTGTTCCGTACCAAGCGATTTCGGACGTACACCACCGACGACGTGGTGGGCGTGGAGATAGCCGGGGCGTTGAAGAACGTCTACGCGATCGCCGTCGGGATGGGCTACTCGCTCGGTATCGGCGAGAACACCCGCGCGATGGTGATCGCCCGTGCGGTGCGCGAAATGTCCAAGCTCGGCGAGGCCGTCGGCGGCCACCGCGACACGTTCGCCGGGCTGGCCGGCATGGGCGACCTCATCGTCACGTGCACGAGCCAGCGCAGCCGCAACCGCCACGTCGGCGAGCAGCTAGGCGCGGGCAAGCCGATCGACGAGATCATCTCGTCGATGAATCAAGTCGCCGAGGGCGTCAAGGCGTCCAGCGTGATCATGGAATTCGCCGACAAGTACGGCATCAACATGCCGATCGCACGCGAGGTCGACGGCGTCATCAACCACGGTTCGACCGTCGAAGACGCCTACCGTGGCCTCGTCGCCGAAAAGCCGGGCCACGAGGTGCACGGCTCAGGGTTCTAGATCTAGCTCTGCCCGCCGTGTGGCTCAGTTGACGTACGGGTTACCGCCCCCTGGGCGGTAGAGCAGCGGAGGCTCCTCGTTGAGGATGAAGCTGCCTGCGGGGCTGAGGACAAAGCCCGACTGGCTGCGGTTGTCGACGCAGGTCGTCTGCGCGCCGTCGTTGCCGCAGCTGAGGCTCTGGTAGCTGATACGTGAACCCGCCGGAAGAGGCTTGGCCTCACCGACGTTCGCGAATACCGGGCCGGCTGCGTTGGCGAATCCCGGCACCCCGCCATACGAACCGCTGACGAGATTGGCGCCGTTCGGCGCCGCGGGAATCGGACCGCTGCACCCGTAGCTGCCGGATTTCTGCAGCACGCAGGTGATTCCGTCCGGCACGGTGAACGCGTACCAGTTGTTGTTCATCACCGCGTACTCGGACAGCTTGACCGGCGTAAGCGCATTGACGTTGGGCGGTGGAGGCGGCTGCGGCGCCGGCTCCGGTGGCGGTTCGGCAGTGGCAACGCCCGCGCCGATCAGGACCGCCGCGGCAGACCCGACGACGCCGATCAAGACTCTGTTCAACACGCCCCACACCCTAGGTGGTGCGGAAGTGACTCGCAGCATGCCTGCTACATCGGCCGATGATCAAACGGCGTTACCAGCGCCTATCAGTAAATGCCCGGGCCGCGGCCCGCCATCGCCTCGAGCCGCGCGATGCGGTCCTCGATCGGCGGGTGCGTCGAGAACAACTTGCCGATCTTCTCGCCGGAGCGGAACGGGTTGGCGATCATCAGGTGCGCCTGGTCGGCCAGCTGCGGTTCCGGCGGCAACGGCGCGGCCTGCACACCCGCGCTGATCTTGCGCAGCGCGCTCGCCAACGCCAGCGGATCGCCCGTCAGCTCCGCGCCCGACTGGTCTGCTTGATACTCCCGCGACCGCGACACCGCCAGCCGCACCACCGTCGCCGCGATTGGCCCCAATAGCGAAACCAGCAGCAGGGCAAAGGGATTCGCACCACCTTCGCGGTTTCCGCCGAATAGTCCCGCGAACATCGCGATGTTGGCGAGCGCGGTGATCACCGATGCCAACGCACCGGCCACACATGAAATCAAGATGTCGCGGTTGTACACATGCGACAGCTCGTGTCCGAGCACCGCACGCAATTCGCGCTCATTGAGGATCTGCAGAATCCCCGTCGTACAACACACCGCCGCGTTGCGCGGATTGCGGCCCGTCGCGAACGCATTAGGGGCGGCCGTATCGCTGATGTACAGCCGCGGCATCGGCTGCCGCGCGGTCGTCGCCAGCTCCCTGACGATGCGATACATCACCGGTGCCTGCATTTCGTTCACCGGCTGCGCATGCATCGCCCGAAGTGCCAGCTTGTCGCTGTTGAAATAGACGTAGACGTTCATGCCGACGGCGAACAGCACCGCCAAGCCCAGAATCGCCCTGCTGTGGAACAGCGCGCCGATGAACACGATCAGCGTCGACATCAGCACGAGCAGCACGAACGTCTTGGCCCGGTTGGCATGCGGATGCCAGGTCATCAGCCCTCCTACGCACTCTTCGCTGATTTAACGCCCCAGCGCCCTCCGCAGGTTCCGGATTCCTAGCCGTGGCGGTTGACGGTGTAGTCCACCAAGGTGGCCAGCGCTTGACGACCCGGACCTTCCGGCAGATTGGCCAGCTCGTCGCGGGCCTGCGCGGCGTAGCGCGCCACCGTGTCCTTGGCCTCCGCCATTCCGGGCGACTTCCGCAGCAGCCGCAGCGCCTCGGCCAGATCGTCGTCGTTTTCGACCGGGCCCTTCAGCAGCTGCCGTAGCCGGTCGCCATCCGATCCGGTGTCGCGCAGCGCGTACAGCACCGGCAGCGTGTGCACACCTTCGCGCAGGTCAGTGCCTGGCACCTTGCCCGACTCGTCGGGGTCGCTGTCGATGTCGATAATGTCGTCGGAGATCTGGAAGGCCGTGCCGACGATGCCGCCAAGGCGGCTCAGCCGCTCGATCTGCTCCTCGCCCGCGCCGGAGAACGTCGCCCCGAATCGGCCTGACGACGCGATCAGGCACGCGGTCTTCTCGTACACCACCTTCAAGTAGTGCTCGACCTCGTCGACACCCTCGACGACACCTCGAGTCTCGCGCATTTGACCCGTCACCAGCTGGGCGAACGTGTCGGCGATGATGCGCACCGCTTCCGGGCCCAGCCGGCTGACGAGGCGCGATGCCGTCGCGAACAGGTAGTCGCCGGCCAGGATCGCGATGTTGTTGCTCCACCGGGCGTTCGCGCTGGGCGCGCCGCGGCGCACCTGCGCCTCGTCCATCACGTCGTCGTGGTACAGCGTTGCCAAGTGCACCAGCTCGATGACCGCTCCCGCGACCGTGACCTGCCAGGCGTCGGGCTCGGGCCCCAGCTGCGCCGACAGCACCGTGAACAGCGGCCGGAACCGTTTGCCGCCCGCCTGGAACAGATGCTGCACCGCTTCGGACATCAGCTCATCGGCTTTGCCGAGCTCAGTGGCCATGAGGTCCTCGATGCGGGCCACCCCGTCGCGCACATCAGCGGCGAAAGCGGGGTCCCCGAAATCCACTCCCGCCACCACGCTGGCTGGTGTCCTCACCCTGCCAACATACTGGGAGCCATGGGTATGCGAGCCGACGTGGTCGTCGTCGGCGCCGGGCCTGCGGGTTCGGCGGCGGCCGCGTGGGCTTGTCGGGCGGGCCGCGACGTGCTGGTGATCGATTCCGCGCAGTTTCCCCGCGACAAGGCGTGCGGCGACGGACTTACCCCGCGAGCCATGTTGGAGTTGCAGCGGCTCGGGCTTGGCCCGTGGCTCGAGGGCCGCGTGCAGCACCGCGGCCTTCGGCTTGTCGGTTTCGGCGGCGACGTGGAAGTCGAATGGCCCGGCCCGTCGTTCCCCTCGGTGAGCAGCGCAGTGCCACGGACCGAGCTTGACGACCGCATCCGGATGGTGGCCGCCGACGAGGGCGCCAAGATGCTTCTCGGCGCGAAAGCCGTTGATGTACAGCATGATTCCAGCGGACGGGTGGCGTCCTTGACGTTGGACTCCGGCGCACAGATCGGATGCGAATCGTTGATCGTCGCCGACGGGGCACGGTCTCCGTTGGGCCGCGTATTGGGCCGGCAGTGGCATCAGGAAACGGTGTACGGCGTGGCGATCCGCGGTTACATCGCGACGCCGCGGGCCAGCGAGCCATGGATCACGTCGCATCTGGAATTGCGCTCGCCGGAGGGCCGGGTGTTGCCCGGCTACGGCTGGATCTTCCCGCTGGGCAACGGTGAGGTGAACATCGGCGTCGGCGCGCTGGCCACGTCGAAACGGCCCGCCGATGCCGCGTTGCGGCCGCTGATGTCCTACTACACAGCGCTGCGTCGCGACGAGTGGGGCTTCGACGGCGAACCGCGGTTGCCGTTGTCCGCGCTGCTTCCGATGGGCGGAGCGGTGTCAGGGGTGGCCGGTCCGAACTGGATGCTGATCGGCGACGCCGCGGCATGCGTGAATCCGTTGAACGGCGAGGGCATCGACTATGCGCTGGAGACCGGGCGGCTGGCCGCAGAGTTGCTTGGCGCAGGCGATCTCTCGCTTGTGTGGCCGTCGGTGCTCTCGACGCACTACGCGCGGGCGTTTTCGGCCGCCAGGCGCCTGGGGCTGTTGTTGACGATTCCGCGGTTCCTGCCGTCGACGGGGCCTCTCGCGATGCGGTCGTCGTTTCTGATGCACGTCGCGGTCCGGGTGATGGGCAACCTCGTCACTGACGAGGACGTCGACTGGATTGCGCGGGTGTGGCGTACGGCGGGCTTGGCGTCGCGGCGGATCGACGGCCGCCCGCCGTTCAGCTAGTCACTCGACGAGCTCGAATTGTCGCTGGTGTGGCCGCGGCCGGACTGCAGGCGCTTGGCGATGGCCAGCGCGACGCGGGTATCGCTCGGCGCCCTGTTCGGGTCGCTGGCGTTGGTGAGCGCAAGCGCGATGAGCACGTCGGCCGCGGTGATGAACAGTCCCGCCCAGTAGGCCCACTTCATCGACGGATCCGGTTGTGTCGCAAAGTAAAGGATCAAGAAGATCGGCCCGACGATGCCGAAGACGAACATCATCAGCTGGATCTTGATGTAGCGCCAGAAGGTGGCCACGGGCCGCAGCATATCGCGCAGGATGGTCGCTATGCCCGACGTCTACCGTGCGCCGATGCGGTCACGCAGTGACGCCATCGATCCGGGGGCGACCGTCGACCGTGCCCGCCGGGTCGGTCTGTGTGGCTTCGGCGAACGCGTTCGGGATCGCGGCGAGCAGGAGCGCCCCGCCCGTCGGGTCGGCCGGTTCGCCGATGTTGACGACGGCTCGTTCGTTTGGACGCGCGACGCGGACGGCCTCTATTGGCTGGGCCGCGTCGAAGGCCCGTACTACTACGACGATGCCGCCGCCGCGTCAGCCGTCGACCTCGTTCATGTACGCCCATGCCGTTGGCTGCCAAGGCCTGTGCTCGAATCGGAAGTTCCCGCTGCCGTTATCGCCACATTCGGGCGCGGTGGATGCAACTTTCAACAAATCCACGGCGGGGCGGTCGGTCCGCAGACAGCCCGAATATGGCAGGCGCGCGTCAACCGATGACCACGGTGATAATGACGGTCGGTTACCAAGACCGCACAGTCGATCAGCTCATTGAAACCCTCGCTACTGCGAGCGTGAAAGTGCTTGTGGACGTGCGTCTTACGCCGCTGTCGCGCAAGCCTGGACTCTCCAAGAACGGACTCGCAACCCGGCTTCGCGATGCCGGCATCGAGTACCTGCACCTGCCGCAGCTCGGCAATCCGCGCGACAACCGCGACGCCTTTCGGCGCGGTAAAGCCGACGCCAAGCAGCGGTATCAGGCCGTGCTAGCGACACCTGACGCCCGGTCGGCGCTCGACGAATTGCTTTGGCTGGCTAGACAACAGCGCGTTGCACTGATGTGTTTTGAGCGTGATGCGAGTCAGTGCCATCGGGCGATGGTCGTCGACGCCTTGATTGCCGAGGCAGGAGCTGCGGAAATTGCCCACCTCTGAGCGACAACGCCGCGGCCATTCAGGCGTACCCTCAGTACAGAGGTATCGACGATGCCCGAATCCAAGCGGTTACTCATGTCCGCCCTTGCAACAGCGGCAAGTGCGACGGCATTCCTCGGCCTGGCCGCCACAGCAGACGCCACCCCAGTGGGCCCCTGCGCAGACGTGCCCTATGTGGGAGTCTGTGTGCCCGCCAGTGAACAGCCTTCTCCCCCAACGCAGCACAGCCTTGGCGAGGTCGCCGTTCCGTCCGATGGCAGCACCGGCCTCAATGTCGTCAACTAGCCGATTCAGGACAGCGGCGCCAGGCCGGACCTCACCAGGTTGAGCGCAGCCGCGGTGATCTCACCTAGATCTCCCTTACAGCCGTTGCGGCCCCAATTCTCCACTGCCACAACCAGAGCGGCGGCAAGAGCGGCACCCGCAACCTCGGCTACAAGTTCGGGCTTATCCGGATAGCGGTTCTTGACGAACTCGGTGATCACGCCGGCGAACGAGGACTGCACCACCCGCAGATGGCTGGCGATGCGGTCGGCGCTGATCAACTCCGTTCGGGCAGTCGCCGCCTGGCGAACCACCTCCAGGTCATACGGAAAGCTCGCGACACTTGCCAGAACCGCATCGAACACCGACTCCGTCGGCGGCCGTTGCGCCAACGCTTCCGATAACCACTCGACCTGTGTCTCGTAGTCCTGGAACAGCACCGCTTCCTTGGTCGGAAAGTGGCGGAAGAAGGTGCGCTCGGTGACTCCGGCCGCCCGTGCAAGCTCCGTCACCGTCACGTTCGCGAAGCCCTTGCTCGCAAAACTCGCCAGCGCAGCACGCCTCAGCGCTTCATGCGTGGCCCGTCGGCGCTGCTCATGAAGGTTCGGCACCGCGGTCATAACTCGGCGATCGTATCCCACCCTTGCCAAAATATGTCAGTACTGACATATTTTGGGCATGAGCGATTACGACGCGATCGTCGTCGGTGCCGGTCACAACGGACTGACCGCGGCGGCGGTCCTTCAGCAAGCGGGTCTTCGCACTATCTGCCTGGAGGCCAACACCTACACCGGAGGAATGGCGGCCACCGTCGAACTCATCGACGGGTTCCGCTACGAGATCGCCGGTTCGGTGCAATTTCCCATGCCGAGCCAGATCGCCAAGGAGTTGGGCCTGGACACGCTGCCCACCGTCGACGCCGAGGTGATGTCGGTCAATCTCGGCGACGAAGGCGAAGAGCCGATGATCTTCTACCGCGACCCGATGCAGTTCATGACACACCTGGCCGACAAGCATGGCACCGACGCCGTCACCGGTATGGCCGAGCTGATCGGCTGGAGCCATGGACCGGCAAAGGCATTGGGCCGCTTTGATGTTCGCACGCCACCCAAGACGCTCGACGAGATGTACGCGTGCGCGTCCAATGAGGCAGAGCGCACCGCCATCCACGATGTGCTCTTCGGGAGCGCGATGGATGCCATCGACCGCTACCTGCCGGACAAGCACAAACACGCGGTGCTGCGAAGCATGCTCGCCTTCCTCGCGATCAACTCCACGTATCGCGGGCCATATACGCCAGGCAGCGCAACGTGTTTGGCGTTCGCGCTGGCGGTTCCCGATGACGCCACCGCGATGATGACCAAGTTGGAAGGGGGCATCGGCGCGCTGTGCGATCACCTACACCAACTGTTCGTCTCCAATGGCGGTGAGGTCAGGTACCGCGCCAAGGTGGACAAGATTCTCGTCAAGGACGATCGCGTCACCGGTGTGCGTCTGCACGACGGTACGGAGATCAGCGCGCCTGTGGTGGTTTCCAATCTCTCCCCGGATTTCACGCTGATCGATCTGGTGGGCGCGGACCATCTGCCTGCCGACCTCGTCACGCGACTGAGCGGCCGTGACCACAGGGCGTCGTTTGTCCAGATCCACTTCGCGCTCGACGGTCTTCCTGAGTTCGCCCCACCATACGATTTCCTCAACGAACCGGGCATGCAGGGTTCGATCGGAATCTTCAATTCGCCTGAAGAACAACAACGTCAGTGGGAGGAGTGCCGGCGAGGCGTCGTCCCGGACAACCCGTCGATGGGAATGCAGATACCGTCCGTGCACGACCCCGCCATGGCGCCGCCGGGCAAGCACGCGGCAAGCGCGTTCGCATACGCATTGCCGGTAGAGAACAGCCGAGACACGCGCCAACTCAAGAACGTGATGGCGGAGAAGGTGATTGACAAGATCTGCCGGTTCGCACCGAACTTCCGCGACATCCAGATGCGACACATCACGTTCGCGCCGTACCACATGCAGACGATGTTCGCCGCCCCGTCCGGCGACTTCTGCCACGGTCTGCTGCATCCGGATCTGATGGGGCCCAATCGTCCTGGGCCGAAGGGTTTCCTCGACATCCCCGTCCCGACGAGAGGGCTCTACCTCGGCGGCGCGGGATGCCATGGGGGTCCGGGGATTACGTTCATCCCCGGGTACAACGCCGCGTACGCGGTGCTCGAAGACGCCGCGAGCTAGCCCGACGGCTTTGTCGCCGCGTGCAGCGCGACGATGCCGCCCGTCAAGTTGCGCCACCGCACTGCCGACCAGCCGTTGTCGGCTATCCGCTGCGCCAAGGCCGCCTGATCGGGCCACGCGCGAATCGACTCGGCCAGATAGACGTAGGCCTCAGGGTTCGACGACACCGCGCGCGCAACCCGCGGCAGTGCCTGCATCAGGTACTCCTTGTACACGGTCGCGAACAATCCGTTCGTCGGTGTCGAGAACTCGCAGACCACCAGCCGGCCGCCGGGTCGCGTCACACGCGCCATCTCCCGCAACGCCGCGGCGTGGTCGACGACGTTGCGCAGCCCGAAACTGATGGTGACCGCGTCGAACATCGCGTCGCCGAACGGCAGTCGCGTCGCGTCGGCCGCGACTTTCGGAACGTTGCGCGACGCGCCAGCCAGGAGCATTCCGACCGAGAAGTCCGCCGCCACACACCACGCGCCGGATGCCGCCAGCTCGACCGTCGAGACCGCCGTACCCGCCGCGAGGTCGAGCACCGTCTCACCTGGACCGATCCCCAGCGCAGAACGCGTGGCGCGCCGCCAGAACCGGTCCTGGCCGAGCGACAGCACAGTGTTCGTGAGGTCGTAGCGCCGGGCGACGGCGTCGAACATCGACGCCACCTCATGTGGGTCCTTGTCCAGCGTCGCGCGGCTCACGCAGCAGACGCTACCTGGTTCGCCAGACCGCCTCTTTCGAGGCGAATACGCAACTACGATGCCGAAGTGGCCGAGCGCGACGACGTGCTGAAGAACCCGGCGGTGACCGCCGCGGTCGGAGCCGCGTCGCTGGCCGCTAGCGGGGTGGCGGCCACCTACGGCGCGGTCACCAAGCTGCCGTTGATCGGGCCCCAGATCCGCCGCGGTGTAACCGCTCTGTCTGACCACGGTGAGCGCGTGATCGAGCATGGCCTGCATCCGATGAGAGCGACGATCACCGACGCAGTGGTGCGCATGGTGGACGAGGTGCTTGCCGAGCTCGACCTAATCGGGTGGGCGAACAAGGTCATCGAGGGCGTGGACCTGCAGGCGATCATCCGGGAAGCAACCGACTCTGTGACCACCGAAGTGGTGACGGAGGTGTGGACTGAAACTCAACGCGCCGACGATCTTGTCACCGAGATCGTCGACGAGGTCCTCGGCCGGCATCGCGAAGACCACTGACCGACCCAACGCATCACAGCGGATTCCCAGCCGCCGATTGGCCCGATGGGGAATTAGCAGGGCCCCACATGGGCTTCAACCCAGTGACTGCAAGAGGGAGGTTGAATTGTGAGCGAAAAAGTTTGGTTCATCACCGGGGCATCACGCGGCTTTGGCCGCGAATGGGCGATCGCGGCTCTGGAGCGCGGCGACAAGGTCGCGGCCACCGCGCGCGACACCGCCACTCTGACTGATCTGGTCGACAAATACGGCGAGGCACTGCTGCCGCTGCAGCTCGACGTGACCGACCGCGAGGCGGACTTCGCCGCCGTCAGGGAGGCGCACGACCATTTCGGCCGGCTGGACATCGTCGTCAACAACGCGGGCTACGGGCACTTCGGGTTCATCGAGGAACTGACGGAGGCCGAAGCGCGCGCTCAGATCGAGACGAACGTGTTCGGGGCGCTGTGGGTCACCCAGGCGGCGCTGCCATACCTGCGGGCCCAGCGCAGCGGGCACATCATCCAGGTGTCGTCCATCGGCGGCGTCGTCGCGTTCCAGAACGTCGGTATCTACCACGCGTCGAAGTGGGCGTTGGAAGGCTTCTCGCAAGCGCTGGCCCAAGAAGTCGCCCCGTTCGGGGTTCACGTGACGTTGATCGAGCCGGGCGGCTTTTCTACCGACTGGGCCGGCTCGTCATCGAAGCGATCCGAGCCGCTGCCCGACTACAAAGAGGTGCATGAAGCGGCCGAGCGGGCGCGCAGCCAGCGCGTCGCCAAGCCGGGAGATCCGCAGGCGTCGGCCCGTGCGCTGCTCAAGATCGTCGACGCACCCGAGCCGCCGCTGCGCGTGTTCTTCGGGGAGCTGCCGCTCCAGCTGGCCAAGGCCGACTACGAAAGCCGGCTCAAGACATGGGAAGAGTGGCAGCCCGTCTCGATCGAGGCGCAGGGCTAATCAGCGCGAGCTAGGCGGCTTTGAGCTGCTTGAGGCCGATGACGTCCTCGTAGTGGCCGAGCAGTTCGTCGCAGATCGCGGGCCAGGTGCGTCCCAGCACGCTGCGACGGGCGGCGACCGAATAGCGGTGCCGCTCGGCGATCAGATGGTCGACGGATTCGACCAGCTTGGCCTCGAACTCGCTGACCGCCAAGAGCAGTCCAGTGCGGTAGGGCGCGACCAAGTCGCGCGGCCCGCCGGCGTCGGGAGCGATGACCGGCAGGCCGGACGCCATCGCCTCCTGCACCGCCTGGCAGAACGTCTCGTGTTCGCCCGGATGCACGAAGACGTCCATGCTGGCGTACGCCGTCGCGAGCGCCTCGCCGTACAGTGCGCCGGTGAAAACCGCTGACGGCAGGACGGATTCGAGCTTGGCCCGGTCGACGCCGTCGCCGACGATGACCAGCTGAACGTTGTCGCGGTCGGCGAGCACCGCCAGCCGCTCGACGTGTTTCTCCGGCGCCAGCCGGCCGACGAAACCGACGATCGGCTTACCGTCCGGTGACCACCTGTGCCGCAGCCCGTCGTCGCGCGCCGACGGTGCGTAGCCTGTGATGTCGACGCCGCGGCCCCATCGGTGCACCCGCGGGATGCGATGCGCGGCAAGGTTTTCCATCGCCGAGGTGGACGGCGCCAGTGTACGGTCGGCCCGCTTGTGCAAGTGACGCGTCCACGCCCAGGCGGCACGCGCCGCGACGCCGATTCCGTAGCTCTCGGCGAAACCCGCTACGTCCGTTTGGAATACGGCGACAGTTGGGATGCCGAGATACCTGGCAGCGTGCACACCGCCATACCCCAGCAGCGCCGGCGAAGCCAAATGGACGACGTCTGGGGCGAATCCGCGCAGCACGCTGACCATCCGTGGCCGCGGCACACCCAGCGGCAGCGACGTGATCTTCGGGAACATGCGCGACGGCACCCGGTGCACCCGGACCCCGTCGTGCACCTTTTCCGCCGGCGGTTCCCCGCGCGGCGTGTCCGGGGCGATGACCAAGACCTCGTGCCCGGTGCGGCGGAGATGCTCGATCACCCGAAGCACCGAGTTGGTGACGCCGTTGACATTCGGGAGGAATGACTCTGCGACGATTGCAACGCGCACACCAGCAGAGTCCCATCGTCGGCTGTCGCGAAGGTTGCGTGCAGTTATACGACACGCGAAAACCGGGTGCGGATGATCGGCCGATCCCCCACTCGCGATTCGAGTATCGTGCGCACAAAGAAGGACGGTTGACATGCGGATTTCCCGGGCTCTTGCGGTGCTCGTGATCGGGCTGATGGTCGTCGGCGTCGGCTGCTCGCGACAGGTTGCAGGCTCGGCGCAGCCGGATCCGAACAAGCCGCCGCTCGCGGTGACCAAGGACGGCTACGGCATCGCCGCCGGATTCGGCAATGCCCCCGTGAAGATCGAGATCTACACCGAACCCCAATGCAACCACTGCGCCGATCTTCAACACGACTTCGGCGACGAGCTGGCCTACTACATCGCGGTCGGTCAGTTGCAGGTGACCTATCGACCGATGATCTTCATGGATGAAAAGGACAACGGATACTCGGCGCAAGTCAGCAATGCGTTGTTCTCGGCCACCGAAGGAGCAACGGGCACGCAGTTTCAACGGTTCGTCGAGATCCTCTGGGCGAACCAGCGTCCGGGCGGAAAGCCGCCGACCAAAGACGAGCTGCACGAGTACGCAACGAAGGCGGGAATGTCAGAGGACGTGGCCAAGAAGATCAGCGATGGCGGTTCGGCCGTCAACGTCAAGGACATGGACGACACGAACTTCGGCTACCTCTACGATATCGACAACGAAAATCTCGGCACCCCAACGGTTTACGATCTCGAAAAGAACCAAAAAGTCGACCTCTACGACAACGACTGGCTGAAGAAGCTCATGCAGGCGTGATGCGCCGCTCCACCAGCGTCACGCCTAGGAGCGCCGCACCCGCAATCAGCCAGGCCACCACGGCGATCGAACCTGCCGGGATGATGGCCAGCGACGCGTTGCGGTCCTGAACCCGCACCAGGTCGGGATTGTTCCTGTCGTATTCGACGTAAATCCGCATGCCCGTGTCCAATTCGGACGGATACAGCACGCCGAGCTCCGGGCGGTACGTGACGCGGTCGGGCGTGACGAATTCGATCGTCGAACGCCGCGGACCCGCACTGAGCACATTGGCTTCCGCCACACCCATATGGCGTTCGATCTGGCGGTCGTTGCGCCACGCGCCGAGAACCAACAGCAGAGACTGCAGCGTCACCAAACACGCAGCGATCACAATGCCGATGCGCAGACGCCGAAGGACCCGGGCCGATCGCGTCTCGGTCTCGTCCCCGTAGAGCCGCGGAAAAAACTTGCGCACCAACGCCATCAGACGCGTCACAGGGCCGCCTTGATCGATGCGTGCAGTGCGCGCAGCGACGACCGGTCGGCCTTCACCTCCAGCACCCGCATGCCCTCGAACGGCTCGGCCAACGCGTCGCCGAGCTGGCCGGCCTCGATCTGTCGGCTTTCGACGTGATACGCGCGGCACAACGCGCCGACGTCCACGTCGTGGGGAGTGCCGAAGATCCGCGACGACACGTCGGAGAACCGCGGATCGCCCTGCTCGAGAAGTTCGAAGATGCCGCCGCCGTTGTCGTTGGACACCACGATCGTCAGGTTGCGCGGCGTCGGCTCCGTCGGCCCGATGAGCAGACCGGAGCTGTCGTGCACGAACGTCAGGTCACCGATCAACGCGATGGTTCGCCCGTCGTGCGCAAGCGCCGCGCCGATCGCCGTCGACACCGTCCCGTCGATGCCCGCCACACCTCGGTTCGACCTCACCTTGATGCCCTGCGCGTTCAGCCCGACCAACGCCGCATCGCGGACCGGGTTCGACGCGCCGAGCACCAGCTGATCGCCTGGCTTGACGGCGTCGGCGACCGCGGCGGCGACGTGCAGACCGGTCGTCAGCGGATGGGCCTTGAGCTGGCTGCGGACGGCCTCGATCGCATGCCGGTTGACGTCGGCGCAACGTTTGAGCCAGTTGGCGGTGGGCTCGCCGGTGGTGACCGCGCGGGTGCCCGTGGCCTGGGAATTGCCCGACACGTCCGGCCAGCGCGGGCCGGTCGTCAGCGCGTAAACCGGCACCGACGGATCGGCCAGCAGCGCCGACACCGGACGGTGCAAGGTCGGGCGGCCGAGCATGATGACCTGCTGCGGGTGGACCAGCCGCAGGGCGAACGGGTGCAGCGGGTTGGCGGCGGGCGGCGCGGTCGGCTCGGCGACCGTCGGCAACTTGGCGAGATTGGGGTGCACACCCGCGCCGTGGCCTGCGATGACGACAGTATCCGGCGTCAGATCGATGTCCAGCGGCTGGTCGAACATGACCGGCGGCGTGTACGTCCACGGCTTGCCGCCGGGACGGCCTTCCGGCGCATAGGCCACGCCTGGCTCGTCGGTGTCCGGCACCAGCGGCTCGCGCAGCGGTATGTCGAACTGCACCGGGCCGGCATTGGCGGAGCGAGATCCGGTGGCAGCGGCCAAGACTCGGCATGTCGCCGAGCGCCACTGCGCGTTCAAGGAGTCCATCCGCTCAGGGGCATCCTCGGACAGGCCGAGGCTGATGTTGGCGCGGACCTGTGTGCCGAAGTAGCCCAACTGCTCGAATGTCTGGTTGGCGCCGGTGCCCAGCAATTCGTAGGGCCGGTTGGCGCTCAACACGATCAGCGGCACCCGCGCGTAGTTGGCCTCGACGACCGCTGGGCCGAGGTTGGCCACCGCCGTGCCCGACGTCATCGCCACACACACCGGGGCCCGCTCGGCCACCGCCAACCCGATCGCCAAGTAGCCGGCGGTGCGCTCGTCGATGCGCACGTGCAGCCGCAGACGGCCCGCGCGGTCGGCGTCCTGGAGTGCAAACGCCAGAGGAGCGTTGCGCGAGCCCGGACACAGCACGACGTCGCGGACACCGCCGCGAATCAGTTCGTCGACGACCACGCGTGCCTGCGCCGTCGATGGGTTCACCACTACAGCGTATCGGCGCAGATTTTCAGTGCCTTCAGTGCCTTTAGTGCCGCAGCGTTTCCCAGTCGTGCTCGTCCTCGAGCTGCGCGATGAGCCGCGACGTGCGCTCTCGCAGCAGAAGCGTCATCGCGATACCGATCACGACCGCGACGACGAGCGCGACCCACGAGAATCTGGACAGCCATTTCTCGGCGGCGATGCCCAAGTAGTAGACGACGGCCGTGGTGCCCCCCGCCCACACCAGCCCGCCACTGGCATTGGCCGCCAGGAAGTGCGGATAGCGCATCTTCAACGCGCCGGCCAGAGGGCCGGCGAAAATCCGCAGCAGGGCGATAAAGCGCCCGAAGAACACCGCCCACACGCCCCAACGCGCGAACAACTGCTTGGCCAGCGCCACGTGTCCGGGGCCGAAGTGTTTGGGGAAGCGTTTGCCCAGCCGTTCGAACAGTGACATGCCGAACTTGCGGCCGATGCTGTATCCGATCGAGTCGCCGATCACGGCCCCGCACGTCGCGGCCACGCCGACCCACACCGGGCTGATGTCGAGGGTGTGGCGTGAAGCGAGCAACGCCGCACTGACGAGCGCGATCTCGCCAGGCAGTGGAATGCCCAGACTTTCCAGCCCGATGACCGCCCCGACGACCACGTACACGGCGAACGGCGGGATCGTCTGCAGCAGCGCGTCCACATTCACGCCGCCAACAATGCCATTCAGGTCGCGTCGGCGAAGAACTTCACGGCGGCGGTGTTGACGGCGTCGGGTTGTTCGATGAATCCCAAATGCCCAGTGTCCGGAATCTCTAGGTAGGTGCCGTTGCGAACGGCGTCGGCGACCTCGCGGCCGAGGTGCGCCGGCAGCACCACGTCGTCGGCGAACCCGATCACCAGCGTCGGTGCGGCGATGCTGCGGTAGGCGGGCAGCCGGTTGCCCTGCGGCCCGATGGCCAGCTGTGTGCGCAGCCCCGGCGTCTGCTTGGTCGGCCACATGGTGAACATGTCGATCCAGTCAGCGACGGCGCGGTCGTCGTTGAGCGTCCTGGGTGAAAAGCTTTCCAGCAGACGGATTTTCGCGTCGTAGCTCTTCGGCAGGCGAACGCCGGATTCAGCAAGCTCCCATTCCGCGACGCGGAAGAAGTCGCGAGTGCGGTCCTGGCGGCCGCGGGTGGCCATCAGCACCGCTTGGCTGACCAGTTCCGGGCGGGCAAGCATCAATTCCTGCGCGATGAACGCGCCCATCGACACCGCGACGATGCGCACAGGAGCCGCGTCGAGCTTCTCGATCAGCGCGGCGGTGTCGGCCACCATGGTCTCGGTCGTGAAGCCGCTGGCGTTTTCGGTCGCGCCCACCCCTCTGTTGTCGAAGGTGATGCAGCGGTAGCCCGCCCGCTGGAAGTGCGGGACCTGATGCAGATGCCACGTGCGGCCGGCGCCCCCGCGACCCGCGATGAACAGCACGGGGTCGCCGCTGCCGCGATCGTCGTACGCCAGATTCACGCCGACGACCGTACCGTGGCTCGTGTGCAGGAAGCCGCGCCAGGCGCGGGTTAATGCACAGAGACCGTCTTGCGCTGCTTTCGACGGCCGCGGGCCTTTCCGATCGCCGCGTCCCACAGCAGCGCGGTCGTGGCCTTGAGCTGCGCCGGCTTGACCATGTCCTTGCCGAGCAGTGCGGTGGCGGCGGCCTTGGTGGCCGCAGACGCCTTGGACATGTGGCCGGAGTCGAACGGCGGCTGCGGGTCGTATTCGATGGCGAGTTGGATGGTCTTGGCGCGGCCTTCGCCGCTGATCTGCCCGGCCAGCCACATCGCGAGGTCGATGCCCGCCGACACACCGGCGCTGGTGACGATGTCACCTTCGTGCACTATCCGCTCGTCGTTGACGGGCACCGCGCCGAGTGTCTTGAGCGCAGGCAACGCCATCCAGTGCGATGTGGCCCGCTTGCCGTCGAGCAGACCCGCAGCGGCCAAGATGACCGATCCCGAGCACACCGACGCCGTCCACGTCGCTGTCTCGTGTGCCCTGCGCACCCAGTCGAGAAGCTTCTCGTCGCGGGCGTGCTCCATGGTCGTCATGCCGCCGGGGATCAGGATGACGTCGGGCGACGGTGTCTCGTCGAACGAATGCGTGGCGCCGATGAGCAACACACCGGAGTCGGCGGCGATCGGTCCGGGTTGATGCCAAAGGAACCGCACCTCCGCGTCGGGCAGGTTGCGCAGCACCTCGTAGGGGCCGATGAAGTCCAGGGCGGTGAAGCCCGGATACACCACAATTGCGATCTGCATGTCGATCTCCTTTTTGTCAGGCGAATGTCTTGCGGTATTGGTCGGGCGAAATTCCCAGCCGCCGAACGAAATTGCGTCGCAGCGTTTCAGCCGTTCCGAAGCCGCAGCGAGCCGCGATCACCGTCACGGTGTCGTCGGTTTCCTCCAGTTGGCGGCGGGCGGCTTCGGTACGGATCCGCTCGACGTATGCGCCTGGCGCCTCACCGACCTCGACTGTGAACACGCGGGTGAAATGGCGCGGGCTCATCGCTGCGCGGCGGGCGAGCTCCGGGATGCTATGTGTGCCACCGGGTTCGGATTCGATAGCCTCCTGCGCGTCGCGGATCGGCGTCCGCTTGGCGCGCGGCATCCAGACGGGTGCGGCGAACTGCGTCTGCCCGCCGGGGCGCCGCAGGTAGAGCACCAGCCACCGGGCCACGGTCTGCGCAGCCTCAGTGCCGTAGTCGTCCTCGACCAGCGACAGCGCCAAGTCGATGCCCGCTGTGACACCTGCGGCCGTCCACACCTTCTCGGAGCTGCGGACGAAGATCGGCTCGGGATCGACTTTGACGCAAGCGAATTCGCGTGCCATCCGGCCCGCGAACGCCCAGTGCGTGGTGGCGGTGCAGCCGTCGAGCAGCCCGGCCTGGGCGGCGATGAACGCTCCGGTGCAGACGCTGACGACGCGGCGGGCGTTGTCGGCGGCAATCTTGATCCAGCCGATCAACTCCGGATTCTGGCGGGCCGCGTCGACGCCGATGCCGCCCGGCAGCACGATCGTGTCGACGGGCTTGCGCGGATCGGGCAGTGGCTGCGCGACGAGAGCAAGCCCTGTGCCGGTGGTGGCGGGTTCGCCGTTCTGCGAGACGACGCTGACGGTGTAGCCCTCGTCCGGCCGCCCTTGGCCTTGCAGATAGATGGTCGCGCCGGTGAATACTTCCGACGGCCCGACCAGGTCGAGCGCCTGCACACCCGGAAAGCCGAGGATCAGCACGTCGCGCGACATGAACCCAGTGTTGAGGATGGCGGGCGTGGCGTCTATGCCCTGCATCCCACAAATTAGGACATGAGCTGGTAGCAGGCCCTGACGCGGTCGATCCACCACTGCCTGCGGTCCGCCGGGGCGATGAGCGCCTCCAGGCGCGCCGGGTCGGGGGTGACAGACCTGACGCGCAGGCACCCGTCGATCGGTGTCAGGGGTTCGGCGACGTCGTCCATCAACAGCGCGCCCGTGCCGAGCCCGCACGCGTGGTCCAGTTGGGGCAGCGCAGCGGCTGCGCGCAGGCCCGTCGCGATCCCGACGGCGGAGTCGAGCGCGCTGGAGACGACGATCGGAATATCGATCTGCTCAGCGATCCTCAGCAGTGACGAGACGCCGCCCAGCGGAGCGACCTTCAGCACCGCGACATCGGCGCCCCCGGCGCGCACCACCCGCAAAGGGTCGTCGGCCTTGCGGATGCTTTCGTCGGCGGCAATCGGCACGTCGACCCGGCGCCGCACCTCGGCCAACTCCTCGACCGTCCTACATGGCTGCTCGATGTACTCCAGCGGACCGGATTCGGTCAGCGCATGCGCGGCGGCGACGGCCTCGTCGACGGTCCATCCACCGTTGGCGTCGACCCTGACGGTCGGAACGAGCGCTCGAACCACTTCGACGCGGTCAACGTCGTCGACCAGTGTCTGCCCCGGCTCGGCGACCTTGACCTTCGCGGTACGCACATCGGGAAACCGGGCCAGCACCTTGGGCACCTCCAAAGCTGGTATCGCGGGCACCGTCGCGTTGATCGGGATGCGGTCGCGATGAGGCGGCGGCGGCTCGCCGTACGCCGCTTCGATCGCCGACGCCAGCCACGCCGCGGCCTCCGGCGCCTCGTACTCCAGGAACGGCCCGAATTCGCCCCAGCCGCATGGCCCGTCGATCAGCGCGACCTCGCGAACCATGATGCCGCGGAAGCGAACTCGCATCGGCAACGCAACGACATGAAGACGGTCGATGATGTCCGCTAGCGGCTGCACGCCTCCATACTGCCGGTCCGCGAAGTCGTACGGTCACGGATGATGAGGTTTGGGCCTTGCCACGTCCGGTAACATTTAAGTTACTTAACTTTCTACCGACAGCGGGGCCCTCATGCAGATTCGAACACTTCTCCCGACCACTCTTGCGGTGACCGTGACCGCGGTGGCAGGCGGCCTGGCCAGCCGGCCGGCACAGTCGGCGTGGTACGAGTCGCTCAAGAAGCCGCCGTATCAGCCGCCGCGACAGGCGTTTCCGATCGTGTGGCCCATCCTGTACGCCGACATCGCGGCCGTGTCGGCGGCCACGCTGGACGATCTCGAGCGCCACGGCCAGCGAGAGGAGCGGCGCGCATATGTCGTCGCGCTGGTGACCAACCTGATTCTCAACGGAAGTTGGTCGTGGTTGTTCTTCAACCGGCGAAAGCTCGGGGCGTCGGCGATCGCCGCGGGCGCGCTGGCGGTCAGCAGTGCGGATCTGACGCGCCGGGCAGCGGCCGCAAGGGGCGCGAAGGCGGCGCCGCTCGCCCTCTATGCCGCGTGGTGTGCGTTCGCCACCGCGCTGGCCACGCACATCTGGCTGCTGAACCGACGCTGATGCAAATCATCAAGCTTCCCGGTCAAATCGTCGAGTCGGCATTGTCGATCGTCGGCATCCGACTTGGCACCGAGGAACCGCACTACATTCGACGGCCATTGACCGACACCGTCGAGATACGCCGATACGGCCCGCGGATCGCGGCCCAGACCAGCGTGGCCGGCGATGAGAACCGCGCCCGCTACATCGGCTTCCGCCGGCTCGCGGGCTACATCTTCGGCGGCAATCATCGCGACGAGCAGATTTCGATGACGGCGCCCGTCAGCCAGCAGCGCGGCGACGACATCGCCATGACGGCACCCGTCGCGCAGTCTCGAAACGCCAGCGGCGAGTGGACAATTCGGTTCTTCATGCCGTCCAAATGGACGATGGAGACGCTGCCTGCACCGGATGACGACCAAGTCACTCTTGTCGAGGTTCCTGGTGAGACGGTCGCCGTTCTGCGCTTCAGCGGCGACCGCGGCCCCGACGCAGTCGCGGCGCGCACCGACGAGCTACTCGTTGCGCTGCGAGGGCACGGCATCGAGCCCGCCGGGGAGGCCGTCGCATGGTTCTACGACCCGCCGTGGACATTGCCGTTCAGACGCCGCAACGAGGTTGCCGTTCCCATCAGCGACGCCTAGCCCACCCCTAGACCGTCGCGCGGTCGCGTCCCTCCCAGAACGGTTTGCGCAGATCCTTCTTGAGGATCTTGCCCGTCGGGTTGCGCGGCAGCTCGTCGGTGATGTCCACCGACTTCGGGCACTTGTAGGCGGCCAGGTGCTCACGACAGAACGCGATGAGCTCCTGCTCCGACGCCTCACCTTCCAGTGAGACAACGGCTTTCACCACCTCGCCCCACTTCTCGTCCGGCACACCGATGACCGCGACCTCTGCCACCGCAGGATGCTCCGCCAGCACCCTTTCCACCTCGATCGAGTAGATGTTCTCCCCGCCGGAGATAATCATGTCCTTCAGCCGGTCCTCAACGAAGATGTAGCCGCCTTCGTCGACGCGGCCGATGTCACCGGTGCGGAACCAGCCGTCGGACGTGATCGACTCCGCCGTGGCCTCCTGCTTGTTGTGGTAGCCCTTCATCAATTGCGGTGAACGGAACCACAATTCGCCCTGCTCGCCGGTCGGCACGTCCTCGAGGGTGTCGGGATCGACGACGCGCACCTCGGCGTTGGGAACCAGCGTCCCCGCACTGCTCAACCGCTCCGGACGATCCTCGGTGCGATGCGCATCCGGAAGCAGATGGCTGATCACGCCACACAATTCGGTCAACCCATATGCCTGGATGAAGTCCGTGTTCGGCCAGGCCTTCAACGCCGACCGCAGCAACGGCAGCGGCATCGGCGAAGCCCCGTACGCATACGTCTTCAGCGCACCGAACAACTTCACCGCGTCCTCACCTGACTCCAGCACCTTCGCCAGCACCGCAGGCACCAGGAATGTTCTGTTGGCGCCCTTGAGAATTGCACCGGCTAGCGACATCCCGTCGACATCGCGAGTCATCACGCTCGCCACGCCGTCGTGGATGCCGAACTGCACGTACGACGACCCGCCGACGTGGAACAGCGGCATCGACACCATGTTCTTGTCGCCTTCGTCGAACTCGAAGCCCTCGTGCGCATTCACGGTGTGCGCGATCAAGTTCGCCTGGGTGAGCTCGACGCCTTTGGGACGGCCCGTCGTGCCCGAGGAGTACATGATGATGCACACGTCGTCCGGCTCGACATCGGCCGAGCGGCCGACCGGCGTGGCGTCGGCCAGCATCGCCTCGTACTCGTCGCCGTCACCGCCCTCCGGCGTTACCACGACGACGTGCTCGACCTTCGTCAGGTTGTCGCGGATCTTGTCGATCGACGGCTTCAGCTCCGCGCCGACGATCAGCACCTTGGCATCCGAATCGTTGAGGACGTAATCCAACTCGTCAGCGGCCAGCCGGAAGTTGATGATCGCGTTGGCCGCGCCGAGGGAGGCCGCCGCGAGGGTCGACTCGACGCAGGCGGGGTGGTTCTTGTCCAGGAACGCGATCACGTCGCCGCGCGTGACGCCGCGCTCTTTCAGCGCGCCCGCAAGCCTGCGGACCCTGTCGTTCCACTGCGACCACGTCCAGCTGCGATCGAGGAAATCCATCGCCTCGGCGTCTGGCTTGGTTTCGGCCCAGTGGGCGATGCGTTCGTCGAGAAATCGGGGTTCAGGCAGGTCGGACATGGCATGAAGCGTGCCACGCGACGCGCCGCGTCAGTCGCCTTTCGGGTAAACCTGCCGGCCAGCCAGATAGGTGGCCTGCACTTCCAGGTCCGCGATTTCCTCGGGTGCCACGGTCCGCGGGTCGGCCGACAACACCACCATGTCGGCGTACTTGCCGACCTCGAGCGAGCCGACGATGTCGTCGGAGAACAACTGCCACGCCGCGTCGATGGTCTGCGCCCGGATCGCCTGTTCGACGGTCAGCCGCTCCTCGGGTGCCAGCACACGACCGGACGGCGCCGTGCGGGTGGCCGCGACGCTGATGTTGCGCAGCGGTTCCTCGGGCGTGACCGGTGGGTCGTTGTGCAACGAGATGCGCATTCCGGTCTTCACGGCCGAGCCGCACGGCATCCACCGCTCACCGTGTTCGGGGCCGAACAGGCCGTCGACGATGACGTCACCCCAGTAGTGGATCTGGTCGACGAACAGGCTGCAGGTCACGCCGAGGTCGTGGGCGCGCTGCAACTGCTCGGGGCGGATGGCGCCGACGTGTTCGAGTCGCAGCCGGTGATCGCGGCGCGGCCAGCGTCGCAGCGCTTCTTCGTACACGTCGAGGATCGTGTCGACACCCGCGTCGCCGTGCACGTGGCAGGCCATCGGCCAGCCTTTCGGGAAATAGGCGCCGACGATTTCGGTCAGCTGCTCGCGGGTGTAGTTCGCGTGCCCACACGAACCCGGCGCCACGCCGATTGTGCGGGTGGCGTCGGTATCGAGATAGGGAAAAGACAGGTCGATGTTTCCGATCCACGGCGAGCCGTCGACCCAGATCTTGATGCCGACCTGACGGAGCAGGTCGTCGCCGTTGGACGGCGTCATTTCCGTCGTCATCTGCGCGGTGGACATCTCGTAGACGCGCAGCCGCACGGAGAGCTCGTCGCGCATCTGCTCGAGCAACGGCCGGAACAGCGGATCGAACGCCATCTCCGAGCATGTGGTCAGCCCGCAGCGGTTGAGCCTCGCGAGTTCGGCATGCAGCATCGCCGGGTAGTCGCTCGGTTGAATGGCGCCGCCCAGCAGCGAGAACACCGCTGCGGTTTCTTCGGCCGTGCCGTCGAGGTTGCCGTCGGAATCGCGACCGTACTTGGCGCCCTTGGGATCTGGCGTGTCGCGGGTCAGCCCGTAGCGTGCGGCGGCCGCCGAGTTGAAGAAGGCCTTGTGGCCCGAGTTGTGGATGATCACCAGCGGGCTGTCGGGGGCCATGCCGTCAAGCCACGCGAGCGTCGGCTTCGGAAGACCGTTCTGCAGCAGCGGATCCCATCCGTTCAGGTACGCGCCTTCTTGACCCCGCTTGGCGACCTCCGCCCGGATCGCGTCGACGACATCGTCGGCGTTGGGCAGCGTGACCGGCCGGATGTCGACCATCCGGTCCGACAACACCATCGCCTCCAGCACCGGATGTCCATGGGCCTCGACGAGCCCCGGCATCAGGCAGCCGTCGATGTCGAGCGTCTGCGTCCCGGGACCGATCCAGTTCTCGACTTGGGACCGCTCCCCCACCGCGACGATGCGGCCATCGGAGACTGCGATCGCTTCGGCCGTGGGCTGCAGATCGTCGACAGTCAGCACGGTGCCGAAAATGACCAGGTCAGCTGGGGACATTCGGCCATCCTCCCAGCGCGCGAAAAAATTCTTCGAAGAAATTCGCAACCCGTGTCGATTCGGGCCGCTTGCCGTTCGACGTAGTTGCGAGGGCACGATAGAGGCCCCTTCCCAACGAAGAAGGAGACACCACAATGTCGCGTTACATGCTGATCATGCGGTCCACCCCCGAGGCCGAGCAGGCGATGGCCGAACAGAACATCGATTTCAACGAGATCATCGCGGCGATGGGCCGCTACAACGAAGAGCTCATCAAGGCCGGCGTGCTGCTGGCCGGCGAGGGCTTGACCGGGCCCGAGGAGGGCTTCGTCGTCGACTTCAACTCCGATCCCCCGGTCGTCACGGATGGCCCGTACACCGAGGCCAAGGAGCTGTTCAACGGGTTCTGGATTCTCGACGTGTCGTCGAAGGAAGAGGCCAAGCAGTGGGCGCAGAAGTGCCCGCTCGGCGCGGGCGTCAAGCTCGAGGTGCGCCGCGTGTCGGAAACCGAGGAATTCCCGCAGGACAACGAATGGGTCCAGAAGGAAATCCAGTGGCGGGCCGACCTCGCCGAGAAGGTCGCTGCCGAGTACCGGGCTGAGGCCGATAACGCCGCCAACCGCTGAGCTTCAGCGCCGAAACTGTGTTCCGGCAGGGCAGGGTCGAGTAGAGGCCTGCTGGAATGCAGTTTCGGCGACTGCGGGGTACCGGACCACGGTTTCTGTAACACGTTCTAGTCTTAGGAACCATGACGGACGAGCTGCTGCGCCATCCCCTGCACTCCGGCCACCTCACGGTCGGTGCTCTGAAGCGAAACAAAGACAAGCCGGTGCTCTTCCTCGGAGACACCACGCTCACCGGCGGCCAGCTGGCCGACCGCATCAGCCAGTACATTCAGGCGTTCGAGGCATTGGGCGCGGGTACCGGCGCCGCGGTCGGTCTGCTCTCGCTGAATCGGCCCGAGGTGCTGATGATCATCGGCGCCGGGCAGACGCAGGGATACCGCCGCACGGCACTACACCCTCTTGGATCGTTGGATGACCACGCCTATGTGTTGTCCGACGCCGGCGTCACCTCGCTGATCATCGATCCCAACCCGATGTTCGTCGAGCGTGCGCTGGGGCTGCTGGAGAAGGTGCCGTCGCTCAAACAGATCCTGACGATCGGACCGGCACCCTCCGAGCTGGCCGACGTGGCCGTCGACCTCAACGCCGAGGCCGCGAAGTACTCGCCGCAGCCGCTGAACGCCGCCGACCTGCCGCCCGATCACATCGGCGGGCTGACCTACACCGGCGGCACCACCGGCAAGCCGAAGGGCGTCATCGGAACGACCCAGTCGATCACCACCATGACGACGATCCAGCTCGCCGAGTGGGAGTGGCCCGAGCATCCGAAGTTCTTGATGTGCACGCCGCTGTCACATGCCGGCGCGGCCTTCTTCACGCCGACGATCGTCAAGGGCGGCGAGCTCGTCGTGCTGACCAAATTCGATCCCGCCGAGGTGCTGCGCGTGATCGAGGAGCAGAAGATCACGGCGACGATGCTGGTGCCGTCGATGATCTACGCGCTGATGGACCATCCGGATTCGCACACCCGCGACCTGTCGTCGCTGGAGACGGTGTACTACGGCGCCTCGGCGATGAACCCGGTGCGGCTCAAGGAGGCCATCAACCGCTTCGGTCCGATCTTCGCGCAGTACTACGGGCAATCCGAGGCGCCGATGGTGATCACGTATCTGGCCAAGGACGATCACGACGAGAAGCGGTTGACGTCCTGCGGGCGGCCGACGCTGTTCTGCCGTGTCGCGCTGCTTGGCGACGACGGTAAGCCGGTGCTGCAGGGCGAGGTAGGCGAGATCTGCGTGTCCGGCCCGCTGCTGTCCGGCGGCTACTGGAACCTGCCCGACGCCACGGCCGAAACGTTCCGCGACGGGTGGATGCACACCGGCGACCTGGCCCGCGAAGACGAGGACGGCTTCTACTACATCGTCGACCGGACCAAGGACATGATTGTCACTGGCGGGTTCAACGTCTTCCCGCGCGAGGTGGAAGACGTTGTGGCAGAACATCCTTCGGTCGCGCAGGTGTGCGTGATCGGTACGCCCGACGAGAAGTGGGGTGAGGCGGTGACGGCGGTGGTGGTGCTGCGGCCGGACGCACCGTCTGACGAGGATGCAGTGGCCCGCATGACCACCGAGATTCAGGCTGCGGTCAAGGAGCGCAAGGGTTCGGTGCAGTCGCCGAAGCAGGTGATCGTCGTCGACTCCGTGCCGGTGACGGCGCTGGGCAAGCCGGACAAGAAGTCGGTGCGCGCACAGTTCTGGCAGGGCGCGGACCGCGCGGTCGGCTGAGTTCCCTGCGCGAGCAGACGCAAAGTGTCCCGACACGCCGACGAAATGGAACACTTTGCGTCTGCTCGCGCTAGAGGGTGACGACGAAATCGGCCTTGGCGCGGGCGTTTTCGATGCGGTCGGCGTTGCGTTCGTCGACATCACGCACCCACGCCTCGGCGTCTTCAAGTGACTTGCCGAACGTCACGTGCCTGGCGATGAGGCGGCGACGTCGTTCGTCGCGGGGCACGTCGATGAACCACACCTCGGAAAGTTGTGCACGGATCTGCGGCCACGGCTCATCGTCGTCGAGCAGGTAGTTACCTTCGGTCACCACCAGGCGATGTTCAGGACTGACGGGGATGCTGCCCGCTATCGGCTGCTCGACGGTGCGGTCGAAGGCCGGCGCGTAGACGATGCGCTGCGGCCGGGCGCGAATGCGTTGCAGCAGAGCGAGATAGCCGTAGCCGTCGAAGGTGTCGATCGCGCCCTTGTGATCAAGGCGTCCAAGCCGATCCAGTTCGGCATCGGCGAGGTGGAAGCCGTCCATAGGCAACTGAACCGCGTCAACAAATGCTGACGCGACCGATTCGGCCAACGCCGTCTTGCCTGCGCCGGGCGGGCCGGTGATACCGAGCAGGACCCGGCGTTCACGCGCCAGCAGCGCCTCGACCCGCTCAGTCCAAGAGTGCATCGATCTCGGCGGCGATTCGCGCGATGCGTTCCTCTTCGCTGGGTATCCCGCGGGACTCGTCGCTGGCGCGTTGCCAGCCCAACCGCCACATGCGGGCGGCGATCCGGTCCCCGATACCCGCGTAGGGGTTGTTGAGCGTACGAGGGAACGCTTTCCGGCCCTCCAGATAGGCCGTGACGAACCGATGCGCCATGGCTACTAACTTTGCTGCGCCATCACACTGGGGGACCTCATTTCTCGCGGCGTGTCGCGGCTGCAGAATGGGCGTCGTGCCGGATCTGCAGCAGACCGTCGACGCGGTGTGGCGGATGGAGGCCGCCAAGATCGTCGCGACGCTGACCCGCGCGGTCGGTGACGTCGGGATTGCCGAGGACCTCGCCCAGGAAGCGCTCGTCGACGCGCTCACGCAGTGGCCGCAAACGGGTGTGCCGCGCAATCCCGGCGCCTGGCTGACGACCGTCGCCAAGCGCAAGGCGATCGACCAGTGGCGGCGGCAGGAAAACCTCGACACCAAGTACGCCGCCATGGCGCGCGAGCTCGAAACCGAGGTTGACGATGCCTGGGATCCCGACCGCATCGACGACGACGTGCTCCGGCTGGTCTTCATCTCCACGCACCCGGTGGTCTCGCGGGAGGGGCAGATCGCGCTGACGCTGCGTGTGGTCGGCGGCCTGACCACCGAGGAGATCGCCCGCGCGTTCCTGGTGCCGACGGCGACGATCGCCGCGCGCATCACCCGCGCGAAGAAGACGCTCGCCGCCGCCAATGTGCCGTTCGAAGTGCCGGATCGCTCGGAATACCCGCAACGGCTGTCCGCCGTGCTGAGCGTGATCTACCTGATCTACAACGAGGGCTATTCGGCGTCGTTCGGACAGCGCTGGATTCGCGACGAGCTGTGCAGCGAGGCGCTGCGGCTCGGCCGCATACTGGCTGCGCTCGTGCCCGACGAACCCGAGGTGCACGGCCTCGTGGCGCTGATGGAGTTCCAGTCGTCGCGGTTCGCGGCGCGCACCGACGCCGAGGGCAGGCCCGTCCTGCTCGAGGATCAGAACCGCGCGAAATGGGATCGGGCCCAGATTCAGCGCGGGGTCGCGGCGCTGGAGCGCACCGCTAACGCCTTGCAGCGCAAGGGCATCGGCTGGGGGCCGTATGCGCTTCAGGCCGCGCTGGCCGAATGCCACGCAGTAGCACCGACCGCGGCCGACACCGACTGGCGGCGCATCGTGTCGCTGTACGACGGGCTGCTTCAGCTAGCACCGTCGCCGGTCGTCGAACTGAACCGGGCGGTCGCGGTGGCCATGTCTGACCCTTCGACGGGCCCCGCCTCGGCGTTGGAGATCGTCGACGGCATCAACGGTCTCGACGGTTCGTACCTGCTGCCGAGCGTGCGCGGTGAGCTGCTGTCGCGGCTCGGCCGGCGCACAGAAGCGGCCGATGAGTTCGAGCGCGCCGCGTCGATGACGGACAACGACCGGGAACGAGACGTTTTGGCCGACAAGGCCGCTCGCGCACGTGGTTAACATGGGCCGGGTGGACGCCGTGTTGTTCGACTACTCGGGCACGCTGTTCCGCCTCGAAGAGGACGACAGCTGGTTCGACGGCATCGAGGTCGACGAGCGTGAGGTCGACGGCCATGTCCAGGCCGAGCTGATGCGTCGCCTTACCGCGCCGACTGGCCGGTCCGTCAAGATGACGCCCGAAGCCCATCAGGCCTGGGTCAACCGCGACCTCGAGCCGCACCTGCATCGCGAGGCGTATCTGCACGTGCTGCGGCAGTCCGGGCTGGCCGACCATCACGCAGAGGCCCTGTACGAGCGGGTGATCGACCCGTCGTCGTGGACGCCGTATCCGGACACGGCCGCGGTTCTGAAGGGTCTGCACCGGCAGGGCATCAAGATCGCGGTGGTGTCCAACATCGCCTTCGACGTGCGGCCGGCGTTCGTGGCGCTCGGCGTCGCGGACTGCGTGGACGAGTTTGTGCTGTCGTTCGAGGTCGGCGCCATCAAGCCTGATGCCGCGATCTTCGAGACGGCGCTGACCCGGTTGGGCGCCGAGGCGGAGCAGACCGTCATGGTCGGAGATAGCGACGAAGCCGATGGCGGCGCCCGAAACGTCGGCTGTGGCTTCGTCCTGGTCGATCCGCTGCCGACATCCCAGCGGCCTGACGGTTTGCGCAGCGCACTCAGCGAGTACGGCGTGGCGGTATGACCCGCGCGCCCCGCTGGCTCAAACCCATCAACCGCGTGTACATGGTGCTGCTGCGCCGTGGCGTGCACTTCGGTGCCGAGCAGCCGGTGGTGTTGACTGCGCCGGGCCGCAAGTCGGGCAAGCCCCGTTCGACGCCGGTCACCCCGATGGAGGTCGACGGCCAGCGTTATGTGGTCGCCGTCTTCCCCAGCGCGGATTGGGTGGCCAACGTGCGTGCGGCTCAAGAGGCGACGCTGACCGACCGCGGGTCCATCGAACGCGTTGCGCTGGTGGAACTCCCACCGGAGGAGGCCCGTCCTGTGCTGCGGTTGTTCCCGGTGCAGGTGCCGGCGGGCGTTGGATTTCTGAAGAACTCCGGTCTGGTCGGCGACGGCACATCCGAGGAGCTGGAGGGGCTGGCAGGCGTGCTGCCCGTGTTTCGCGTCGACGCGGGCCTGAGTAGCGTTACGGGCATGTCCAACAGTGAGCGCATCCGACCGCCCTGGTGGTTGAAGTACGTCAACAAGGTGATGATCGCGCTGCAGCGGCGCGGCGTCAGCTTCGGCGCTGATGGTCCGGCAGTCCTGACCGTGCCGGGCCGCAAGACCGGCAAACTGCGGTCAACGCCGGTCACGCCGATGACGGTTGACGGCAAGCGATACATCGTCGGTGGGCTGCCCGGCTCCGATTGGGCGGCCAACGCCCGCGAAGCGAATGAAGCGACGCTACGGAAGGGCCGCCAGATCGAGGACGTCCAGCTGGTGGAGATCCCGGTGGACGAAGCCCGTCCGCTGCTGCGGGCTTTTCCCGTCAAGGTGCCGACGGGTGTGGGCTTCATGAAGAACGCCGGCCTGGTCACCGGAGCGAATCCCGACGAGTTCGAGGCGCTCGCCGGGCGCTGCCCGGTCTTCCGCCTGGATCCGGTAAAAGCATGAGCGACAACCCGTTTGACCCTTCGGCGTGGCAGGCGGTCGAGGGCTTCGAGCTGACCGACATCACCTACCACCGCCACGTCGTGGACGGCCAACCGCAGCCGACGGTGCGGATCGCGTTCGACCGGCCCGAGGTGCGCAACGCGTTTCGCCCGCACACGGTCGACGAGCTGTATCGGGTGATGGACCATGCGCGGATGTCCCCGGATGTCGGTGTGGTGCTGCTGACGGGTAACGGGCCGTCGCCGAAAGACGGTGGCTGGGCGTTCTGTTCGGGCGGTGATCAGCGCATCCGTGGGCGCAGCGGGTATCAGTACGCGGCAGGCGAAACGGCGGAGACAGTGGATCCCGCGCGGGCCGGGCGGCTGCATATCCTCGAGGTGCAGCGGCTGATCCGGTTCATGCCGAAGGTCGTCATCTGCCTGGTGAACGGCTGGGCGGCCGGCGGCGGGCACAGCCTTCATGTGACGTGTGATTTGACGTTGGCCAGCCGCGAGCACGCCCGGTTCAAGCAGACCGACGCCGATGTCGGCAGCTTCGACGGCGGCTATGGCAGTGCGTATTTGGCCAAGCAGGTCGGGCAGAAGTTCGCCCGCGAGATCTTCTTCCTCGGGAGGCCCTACACCGCCGAGCAGATGCACGCGATGGGCGCAGTCAACGAGGTCGTCGACCATGCGGATCTGGAGTCGGTCGGCCTGGAATGGGCGGCGGCCATCAACGGCAAGTCGCCGCAAGCGATTCGGATGCTCAAGTACGCGTTCAACCTGACCGACGACGGGCTGGTTGGCCAGCAGTTGTTCGCCGGTGAGGCAACGCGGTTGGCGTATATGACCGACGAGGCCGTCGAGGGCCGCGACGCGTTCCTGGAGAAACGCGACCCGGACTGGACGCCGTTCCCCCGCTACTTCTGACGATTGGCACGCCATGACATACATGGGCAAGCCCTATTACCCGCAGTGGTTGGACAACCTGGCCGACGACGTCACCATAGAAGCCGCGGCGATGGACGGCGCCGCGCACGGCCCGCAGGACGTCCGGGCAATCGTGGTCACCGCCAAGGAGCTGTATGAGAATCAGCAGTTCAGCTACGCGGGCCCGTTTGGCGACAACGACGGCTTCCTCGAGATCTACACCACTGAGGTTCGCGGCGTGCATATCAGCGTCAATGTCGTGGTTACTTTCAATGCCGCCGGCCAGACCCAGCACATCGTGGTGAATCACCGGCCACGCAGCGCGCTGCTGTTCTTCGCGCGAGTGTTGCTCGAGAAATTCGCAGGCACACCGCTGGCCAAACATTGGGAAAGCACGCCGTAAGTCATTCCGCGCGAGAACCTTTCGCGACGAAGGTGTCGCGGTTTTGCGTGATGAAATCTTCCAGGGTGACGGCAGGTCGTCCGGTCAGCCGCTCGATGTCGTCGGTGACCAGGTGGGTGTTGTGTTCGCGCAAGGCGACGCTTTGCGCCGATTGATGCGCGGCGACCGTCGTGTCGGACCGGCCTGCGGCCGCGGCGTTCGCGATCAGCTCGTCGCGCCAGTCTTCTGGTGTGAGTGCTTGATAGCGCACCCGGTGGCCGGTGGCTTCGCTGATGATCTTCGCGATGGCGGCGTGGCTGGCTCGTTCTGCTGCCCCGACCATGATGGTCCGGTCGGTGATCAACGTCTGGTCCGCCAGCAGCGCCGCGCCCATCGCCCCGACGTCGGACCCGGCGATCCACGAAGGCGCAAAGTCGCCGAACGAATTGCGGATCTCGCCGCGTTCACGGACCTGGCGACCGTACAAGGTCAGAAGGTTCTCCATGAAGAATGCCGCGACTCTCAAATGTGCCCCGCCGTATCCGGCCCACTCGAAGATTTTTTCGGCGACCCACTCGGCGCGGCCCTGCGGGCTCGGACTCTCGGGAAAGGCCGCGTCCAACGACAGATCCACGACGCGCTGTAAATCCCGCTCACGCCCCGCGGCCGCGAAAAGCCCTGCGGCTTCGGTCAGTCCGGCCCCGACCGGATAGCTGAAGTAGGCAGCCTCGACACCCTCCAGCGCGGCCAGCAGACTTGCGTAGTCGGTGAAGTCGCCGACTACCACTTCGATTCCCATGGCCTGCAACGCGTCTGACCGGTCATCGATTCGGCGGACGAGCGCTCTGACGGGCAGTCCCCGCTTCACAAGTTCGGTGCCCACATGAAGGCCGATGCGGCCTACGCGACCGGTCGCTCCGGTCACCAAGACGGGCCGCCCGGAGCCCAAGTCAGCGATCCCGTCCACGGCGTCACCTCTCGTCGATCCGCGCCTAACACTAACGGCGGGCCTCAGGGGCGGAACGCCGTCTGGCCGTGCGGAGATTTCGCGAACGCCAGCACCTTGTCCGGCGGCACGCGAAACACGTGTGCGGCTTGCTGATCTGGGTTGAACACCTCGTCGTCGTTGTCGAAGTCCCACGCATCGCCGTACTTCGCGCGGAACGCGTCGGCCAAGGCCTTGAGCGCATCGTGCCCAGCGATCCGTTCTGCTGACCCTTCGACGACGACGTCGAGTCTGTCTGCCCAAGCGTTGTTGCCGGTGGTGACCGCGACGGCCTTGCTGTGCTCGAGGTTGCGGAACTTCTGCTCGGTGGCCCCGGTACAGAACACGAACGCGTCATCGACCCAGACCCCGACCTGCGGCGTGACGTGCGGTCTGCCGTCTCCGCGGACGGTGGTGAGCCAGTAGAGCTCCGCTTCCGACAGAGCCTCGCTGACCTGCTGCCAATCGACGGGCTCGGTGGCCTGGCTGAAACGAGTGTCGAGTTTTCCAAAAATAGCCATACCAATACCGACCACGCGGCGGCGGAGAGCTCATCGAAAAGTAGGCCACCTAAACTCGCCACGTGAGTAAAAGTCCACTTCGCCGGCTGTCCGAGAGCCTGATGCTGGCCAGCATGCGGCCGGCGATGACCGAGCAGGCGCTGCGGCGGCGCCGCGATCCCGTCGACCTCGGCGGCAAGCGCATCCTGCTGACCGGCGCATCGTCGGGCATCGGGGAGGCCGCCGCGGAGAAATTCGCCCGGCGTGGCGCCAAGGTCGTCGTGGTCGCGCGCCGTCAGGAACTGCTCGACGGCGTCGTCGACCGGATCACACGCGCTGGCGGCGATGCCACGGCTCACGCCGTCGACCTGTCCGACCTCGACGCCGTCGACGAGCTGGTCACCAAGGTCGAACACGACATCGGCGGCGTCGACATTCTCGTCAACAACGCCGCCAGGTCGATCCGCCGCCCGCTCGCGGAGTCACTGGACCGCTGGCACGACGTCGAACGAACAATGTCGTTGAACTACTACTCGCCGCTGCGGCTGATCCGCGGCGTCGCTCCCGGCATGATCGAGCGCGGCGACGGCCACATCATCAACGTCTCCACGTGGGGCGTGCTCAGCGAATCGTCGCCGTTGTTCGCGGTGTACAACGCGTCCAAGGCGGCACTGTCGGCGGTCAGCCGCGTCATCGAAACCGAGTGGTCCGCGCAGGGTGTGCACTCGACCACCCTGTACTACCCGCTCGTCAAGACGCCGATGATCGAGCCGACGCGCGAATACGACGGCCTGCCCGGGCTGAGCGCCGGCGAGGCCGCCGATTGGATGATCACCGCGGCCAGGACCCGGCCCGTGCGCATCGCGCCGCGCATGGCCGTCACGGCACATGCGCTCAACAGTGTGGCGCCCAATGCCGTCGATGCAATCATGAAGCGGCAACGCGTGCAGCCCAACGCCTAGCCGAAAACCGTTATGCCGCAACCTGACATCGCCTCGATCGCCGACATCGTGCGTGTGCACGCGGTGAAGCGGCCCGACGCCGTTGCACTGGTGGTCGACGAGCGCACCATCACCTTCGCCGAACTCGACGCGCGATCCAGCCAAGCCGCGCAGGCGTTTCAGGCGGCGGGCGTAGGCGTCGGCGATCGGGTCGCGTTCGTCGAAAAGAACGGAGCCGAATTCTTCGAAGTCGTCTGCGGCCTCGCTAAATTAGGCGCCGTTGCGGTCCCTGTGAACTGGCGACTGGCCGCGCCGGAGATGCTGCACATCATCAAGGACGCACAGGCGAAGGTAGTCGTCGTCGGCTCGGAATTCTTCGGGCACATTGAGGCCATCGAAGACCACCTCGGCACCATCGTCGCTATCGGCATGCATGACCGCTGGCCCGAATTCGACGACTGGGTGGCAGGACAGCAAGTCGAAGATCCCGGTGTCGCAACCGGTTCCGACGATATCGCGTTCCTGATGTACACGTCGGGCACCACCGGCTCGCCCAAGGGCGTCATGCTGACCAACGACAACTACTTCAGCAAGGCCACCGGAATCGCCGACCAGTGGAGGTTTGACGCCGACAGCGTGAACCTCGCCGTGATGCCGATGTTCCATATGGCTGGCTCCGGATGGGCGTTGGTCGGCCTGTACGAGGGTTGCACCACCGTGGTGCAGCGCGATGTCGATCCGCCCGCGATCCTCAAGGCTGTTGCGCGACACGGCATTACCAACATGCTGCTGGTGCCTGCCGTGATCCATCGCCTGGTCAGTACTCCGGGCGTCGAGGACACCGATTTCTCGAGCGTGCGCGCAATCGTTTACGGCGCGTCCCCCATCACCGACGACGTCCTCGTGAAGGGTCTCAAGCAGTTCGGTTGCGAGTTCCTCCAGGTGTACGGCTTGACCGAAACCACCGGTTCCATAACACAACTCGACGATCACGACCCCGTGCACCGGCCCCAGCTGCTGCGCTCGTGCGGCAAGCCCTACCCCTGGGTCCAGGTGCGGATTGTCGACAAGGACGGCGCCGATGTTCCGATCGGCACGGTCGGCGAGCTGTGGACCCGATCGCCTCAGAACATGCGCGGCTATTGGAACAATCCCGAGGCGACGACCGGGACTGTCACACCCGACGGGTGGCTGAAGACTGGCGACGCCGCCTACCTCGACGGCGACGGCTATATCTACCTTCACGACCGGTTGAAGGACATCATCGTGTCGGGCGGCGAGAATGTGTCGCCTGCCGAGGTGGAGAACGTGCTGATGACGCATCCCGGGGTCGGCGACGTGGCCGTCATCGGCGTGCCGGACGAGAAGTGGGGCGAGGCGGTCAAGGCGGTCGTTGTGCCCGCGGCCGGCACGTCGCCGAGCGAAGCCGAGCTGATCGCCTATGCCCGCGAGCGGCTCGGTGGTTTCAAGCTGCCCAAATCGGTCGACTTCGCCGGAGTGCTGCCCCGGACCCCGAGCGGCAAGCTACTCAAGCGCACGCTGCGCGAACCCTACTGGGAGGGTGTGGCGCGCCGGATCGGCTGACCCGACGTGATAGACAGGGATTCATGGAGATCCTGGCCAGCCGGATGCTCCTGCGGCCGGCCGATTACCAGCGCTCGTTGCGGTTCTATCGCGACGAACTCGGGCTGGCGATCGCCCGCGACTACGGCGCAGGCACCGTGTTCTACGCGGGACAGTCACTGATCGAGCTCGCCGACCACGGCACGCCGAGCGCGGGCGGCACGATGTGGCTGCAAGTGCGTGACGTCTACGCCGCCGAGAACGAGCTAGAAGGCCGCGGCGTCGAAATCGCGAGGGAAGCAAAGCAAGAACCGTGGGGGCTGCACGAGATGCACGTGACAGACCCGGACGGTGTGCTTCTGATCTTCGTTCAGGTACCGGAGGACCATCCGCTTCGCCGCGACACCAGACGCTGAACGGCCCCCGGCCGATAGCCGAGGGCCGCCGTTGTGACTAGTTCAGCGAGCGGGCGCCGCCAGGGGCCAACCAACAGAGGCCAGCCGTGCGGCGACCTGATGGATCTCTTCGGGATTCGGTTCCTTCTCGATCACCGCGTGAACGGCCTTGCGGATCTCGTCCTCCGTCACGGTGTCCGAATCGGTCGACTTGAGGATCGACTGGGCCGCCTGGACGACCTCTTCCTCAGTCAGCGACCGCTTCAGCAGCGCGAGCAGCGGAAAGTAGTCCTTCGGCGGGACGCCTTCCGGGTAGCCGTCGTGCAGCCACCCCAGCACGTTGTCCAACACACTCTGATTCTGCATCATATGTTTTCAGCTCCACTACTTAGGCATGAAGGGGAAAAGGTCGACACCGAAGTGGTGGATGATCGTCGTCCTGGTGATCCAGAAGATCGCCGTCACGATCACCCAGCCGACGAACGCGAACAACAGGATGCCCAGATACTTCAGCATCGGGTTAGAGGCGTGCACGGTGCCGTCGGCTTCGGTCGCTCCTGCACCGTTGGAGTAGGACACCAAACCCGCCGCGAAGATCGCGGGCAGGCCTGCCCCGAGGGCCAGTCCCACCACGAGCACCTTCAAAAGCGCTTCTACGTAATGCATTTCGAATCCTTTACTAGTCGCGGCTGGTCTTCTCAGACCGTCGCCGTGTCCTTGGGCTTGGCGGACTCACGAACCTCGGCGGGAACGACGGAGTTGGTCGACTCGTCCCAATCGGCGTTGACGTTCTTGTGGTCGACCTTCTGCTGCTGGGCACGCCACCACATGTAGCCGGACAGGGCGACCAGCACGAGGAAGATTAGGCCGTCACCCGCCAGCGCAGAATCGGTAAGCGACTTGACCGCGTCGGAAAGCCAGAACGACAGCGCGCCAACGACTCCCGCGGCGGGCAGGGTCAACAGCCACGCCACCGCCATGCGACCCGCCACTGCCCAGCGCACCTCCGCCCCGGGCTTGCCGACACCGCTGCCGAGGATCGAGCCGGTAGCGACGTGCGTGGTGGACAGCGCCATGCCCGCGGCGCTGGAGCTCAAGATGATCGCGGCCGACGACGCCTCTGCAGCGAAGCCCTGCGGCGACTCGATCTCGACGAGGCCCTTGCCGAGCGTGCGGATGACACGCCAGCCACCGATGTAGGTGCCGAGGCCGATCGCCAGCGCGCAGCTGAAGATGATCCAGAACGGCAGGCCGTCCTTCTTCACGTCACCGGTCAGGTGGCCGGTGGTGATCAGCGCGAGCGCGATGACGCCCATCGTCTTCTGGGCGTCGTTGGTGCCGTGTGAGAGTGCGACCAGCGACGCTGTCGCGATCTGGCCCCAGCGGAAGCCCTCTTCCCGGCGCTTCTCCATCACCTTGCGGGTGATCCGGTACACCAGCCAGGTTCCGCATGCGGCAACGACTCCCGCGATGATGGGCGCGGCGACCGCGGGGATCAGCACCTTCTGCGTCACGCCGGTCCAGTTGACGCCCGCGGAGCCGAGCGCAGCGAGCCCGGCGCCGATCAGCCCGCCGAAGAGCGCGTGCGACGAGCTTGACGGGATGCCGAACAGCCATGTCAGCAGGTTCCAGAGGATGCCACCGATGAGGCCGGCGAAGATGATCGTGAGTCCAGTTGACGCGTCGATCGACGGAAGCAGGTGACCGGTCTTGCTGTCCTGCACCTTGAGGACCGACGTGGTCACGGTGACGGCAACTTCGACAGAGAGGAAAGCGCCCACCAAGTTCAAGACGCCGGCCAGCAGCACGGCCGTCTTCGGCTTGAGTGCACCGGTGGCGATGGAGGTCGCCATCGCGTTTCCGGTGTCGTGGAATCCGTTGGTGAAGTCGAATGCCAGTGCCGTTGCTATCAACAGCACGAGAATGATCATCTCTGCGCTCATGGGTGCTAATTCTGGGGGCAGGACGGCAAATTTGACCAGCGGCTAGCTACCCTAAGCGGAGGCTCTCACCAGGTACTTTGCCTCTTCCGGCGAGGTGTTCATGCACTGTTCACCTCGCGGTCCGAGAGCGTTTGTCTGCGTCGTCGAGTTGACGGGGCACTACCATCGATCTGTCCAGCGAGCCGAGGCGCGCGCCTCCGTGGGGAGTTGACACTGTGACGAAATTTCTCGCCAAGATCGTGGCATGGATCACCGCGGGGTATCCCGAAGGTGTGCCAGGCCCTGACCGTGTGCCGCTGCTCGCGCTACTGAAACGACGGCTCAGCGACGACGAAGTGGCGGCCGTCGTACGGGAACTGTTGGCGCGCGGCGAATTCGACCACGTCGACATCGGGGTGCTGATCACCCAGATCACCGACGAACTTCCGCAGCCCGAAGACATCGAGCGGGTGCGCGCACGACTGGCCACCCAAGGATGGCCGCTCGACGACCCGCGCGACAGCGAGGAGGCCGAATAGCCGTCCTTCGCGCCGTCGCCGTCCCGTCCGGAGCTTCGGCGCTGTCGGTTATGCCCGCGGTGGAAGACGCGCTGACCGGGCGTCTTTCGATGCTTCCCGTCCCTGCGGACGATGACCGGCAAAGCGCCTTGCTGACAACATCTTTGCGCGCCGGATCGGATATCGACGACGACGTCGCGGTGGTCGTCTCGACGTCGGGCACTACCGGTGTGCCCAAGGGCGCGATGCTGACGGCGGCTGCATTGACCGCCAGCGCCTCCGCCACGCACACCCGACTGGGCGGTCCAGGCCGCTGGCTGCTCGCGCTTCCCGCCTATCACGTCGCGGGCCTTCAAGTGCTGGTGCGCAGCGTCGTGGCGGGAACTGATCCCGTGGCGTGCTTCGACGTCGCCGAATTGCCCTCGGCCGTTTCGCAGTTGGGGGCCGGGCGCCGGTACGCGTCTTTGGTGGCGGCGCAGCTGGACAAGGCGTTGGCCGATCCTGCCGCCACGTCGGCGTTGGCTTCGCTGGACGCGGTGCTGATCGGCGGTGGGCCGATGCCCGCCGCCGTCGCCGAAAGAGCCTCGGCGGCAGGCATTCCCGTGGTACGCACCTACGGCATGAGTGAGACCGCCGGTGGCTGTGTGTACGACGGCGTTCCCCTCGGCGGGGTGCGGGTGCGCATCGACGACGGCCGGGTGGTGCTCGGCGGCGCGACGCTGGCGAAGGGCTATCGCAATCCCGTCGATCCTGATCCGTTCGCCGAACTGGGCTGGTTCCGCACCGACGACATTGGCACAGTTGACGATTCAGGTGTGCTGACGGTACTGGGGCGAGTGGACGACGCGATCAGTACTGGCGGGTTGACGGTGTTGCCGCAATTGGTGGAGGCGGCGCTGGCGACGCATGACGCGGTTGCCGACTGTGCGGTGTTCGGCGTGGCCGACGAACGGCTGGGGCAGCGAGTGGTCGCCGCGATCGTCGTCGCGCAGGGGTTTCCTGCACCGACGTTGGCGGACCTGCGTTCGCACGTCGCGTCCTCCTTGTCGTCAACGGCCGCGCCGCGCGAAATTCATGTTGTCGACGAGCTGCCCCGCCGCGGGATCGGCAAGGTAGACCGGCGGGAGTTGGCCGCGCGCTTCGGTTAGGCCGATCGCTCGCAATCTCCACGCGATCTCCACACAATCTCCAAGCTTGCCGCCCCGCTGACCAGCCAAGATTCAGCCATGAAAAACATCGTCATCACATCACTGACCGCAGGTGCGCTTGCCGCAGCAGCCTTGAGCATGGCAGGTGCGGCCGCAGCGTTTCCGAACGCCGGGACGGCGGCCGACGTCGTCAGCGGCCTCAAGGATGAGGGCTACAACGTGCAGGTCAACGGGATCGTCGCCGTTCCGCTGTCGACATGCGCTGTCACCGGCATCCACCCCACCCTGTCCTCCAATGCCACGCTCGAGGAAAAGCAGCACACCATGGTCTTCGTCGACGTCTCCTGCCCGTCGCACGACTGATCTCCGGCCCGCGAAGGCACGAGGGATGATGTAGCAATGCGCCGCGAAGTAAACACCGTCGAAGAGCTCCGCGCGATCGTCGGGCAACCCGACAAGTACGTCGCGAACAAGGTGAAGGACCGTCTGTCAGACATCCACGTGAAGTGGCTGGCGCATTCGCCGCTTGGTTTCGTCGCGACGACCGACGCGCGCGGACGCGTCGACGTCTCGCCGAAGGGCGACCCTCCCGGCTTCGTGCACGTGATCGACGACACCACCATCGCGATCCCTGAGCGGCCGGGTAACAAGCGCGTCGACGGTTACCTCAACGTGCTGCAGCAGCCGCACGTCGGCACGCTGTTCCTCATCCCCGGCCGCGGGGATACGTTGCGGATCAACGGAACCGCGCGGCTCCTCGCGGACGCCGACTATTTCGACGCGATGGCCGTCCAGAACAAGCGGCCGATTCTGGCGCTCGAGGTCGACATCGAAGAGGTGTTCTTTCACTGCGCCAAGGCATTTCTGCGGTCGGACGCCTGGGATCCGTCGACCTGGAATCCGACCGCCGTGCCGAGCGTGGCGCGGATCGCCAAGGCGATCCGGTACGACTGGACGCAAGCCGAACTCGAGGAGCGCTACAGCGAAGAAAACGTGCGCAAGGTGCTCTACTGAAGTACTAGCGCTTGGCCTCGCGCCACGATCGCTCGAACGGCAACCGCCACGCATTCGGCGCGACCAGCTGGTGGATGGCGTTCGGGCCCCACGTGCCGGGCTGGTACATCTTGACCGGCGGCGGGTCGCTCAAGAGCTCTTCCGAACGCTCCCATAGGGATTCGATTCCCTCGGCGGTGGTGAACAAGGTGTGGTCGCCGCGCATCACGTCGAGGATCAGCCGTTCATAGGCTTCGAGGACGTCGACGGAGGAGTCGATCTCCTGCAGCGAAAACTGCATCGACAGTTTGTCCAGTTTCATACCTGGCCCCGGCCGCTTCCCGTAAAACGACAACGAAACCCTCGACGCGTCCGCCAGATCGAACGTCAGATGGTCCGGTCCCTGAGCGCCGACGCCCGAGCCGGCGGCGAACATCGTGCGTGGTGCCTCCTTGAACGCGATGGAGATGATCCGCATCCCCTCCGCCATGCGCTTGCCGGTACGCAGATAGATCGGAACGCCCGCCCAACGCCAGTTGTCGATGCCGACCTTCAACGCGATGAACGTCTCGGTGTCGGAATCCTTTGCGACGCCCTCTTCTGTGCGGTAGCCGGCGTATTGGCCGCGCACGACATTCGCCGGATCGACGGGCAGCATGGACCTGAACACCTTGTTCTTCTCTTCGCTGATGGCGCGTGGCTCCAGCGCTGTCGGCGGTTCCATCACCACGAACGCCATCACCTGGAAGAGATGGGTGACGACCATGTCCTTGTAGGCGCCGGTGCTTTCGTAGAAGTTGGCCCGCTGATCCAGTCCGAGCATCTCCGGGATGTCGATCTGGATGTGATCGATGAAGTTGCGGTTCCAGATCGGTTCGAACAGACCGTTGGCGAAGCGAAACGCCAAGATGTTGAGGGCGGCCTCCTTGCCGAGAAAGTGATCGATCCGAAAGACCTGCGATTCGTCGAACGTCTCGTGCACGAAGTCGTTGAGCTCCACCGCGCTGGCCAGATCGGTGCCGAACGGTTTCTCCATCACCACACGCGAGCGCTCCACGAGCTTCGCGTCGCGCAACGTCGTGATGACGGCACGAGCGGCCTTGGGTGGCACGGACAGATAGTGCAGCCGACGGACATCGGACCCGAGCTTGTCCTCGGCTTGCTCGACGGCGCCGGCGAGCGCCTCAGGGCCCGCACTCTGCGGGACGTATGTCAGTGTGCTCGCAAAGCTCCTCCACTGTTCGTCCGTGAGTTCGTGGTTACCGAACTCGTCGATAGCTGCCTTCGCCAACGCGCGGAACTCGTCTTCGGTCAGGTCCTCCAGCGAGGTTGCGACGACCTGAATGTGGGCAGCCAATTCGGACTGATCCAAATAAGCCAGGCCCGGGATCAGCTTGCGTTTGGCCAGGTCGCCGGTCGCGCCGAACAAGACGATGACATGCGGATCGACAGGGCTGTCGTCGTAGCGGTGCGGCCGGGCACCCGGCGCGGGATAGGCGATCGTCGGCTTGTTTGCGGCCACCTACCGCATACTTCCACCGCGGCGTGCCCGGCGCACGCACTATGCGTTCGCTCCCCGATCGGCGGAGAGTGCGGCCTTCACCTGACGGGTGACGTCGTCGGCGAGGACCTCGACGAGCCCGTTCTCGACACCGTCGAGAGCCAAGGACGCCACGGTGGCGGGGTCGATTTTCGGCGCGTCGAGGTCAGCGACCATGTCGGTGTCCATGTATCCGACGTGCAGCGCGGTCACGCCCACACCGTGCGGCGCCAATTCCTCACGCACCGCGTCGGTTTGGCTCCACAGCGCGGCCTTGGCGGCCGAATACGCGCCCGCTCTCGCAGGATGGAACCACGACAGCACGGACAAGACGTTGAGAACTGCGCCCGGTGCGTTGGCGATCAGGTGCGGGGCGAGCGCGCGGGTGACCGAAAGCGTTCCGAAGTAGTGCGTTTCCATTTGGGCACGGATGTCGTCGAGCGGGCCGGTGAGAAGGCCATTGAAGCTGGGGATTCCGGCGTTGTTGACCAAGAGCGTGGTGTCGTTGGCTATCGCCGCGGCGGCATCGACGGATGCGGGGTCGGTGATGTCGATCCGCACCGGTATGACGCCCTCGACGGTGACCGCTTCGGGGTTGCGAACGCCCGCGTAGACCTTCGCGGCGCCGCGTGCGACCAATTGTTCCGCGAGGTGGCGGCCAAGTCCGCGGTTGGCGCCGGTGACAAAAGCTACTGATCCTTCGATGCGCATGGTGTCTCCTTCGTAGTTCTGGACCATTCAGTCAAGAACCACGACACATGGCGCCGCCGATCTATTCCTAGCCGCGCGGAATCAGCGCGATCATCTCCTCGGCGGCAGCCTTGAGCTGCGCGGGTTTCCCGCCGCCCTTGTGCAGCGCCTCAAGGCCGCGCATGAATGCCAGCAGTGTGGTGGCGAGCGCTTGAGGGTTGCGCCTGGCGTCGATGTCGCCGTCGCGTTGCGCGGCCTTGATGCAATCGGCGAGCTCGGCGCGCCAGACGGTGTACGCCTGCTCGACGGCACGCTCGACAGCGTCGTCGGTGGCGCTCAGTTCGGCGGCGCTCTTGGCCATCATGCAGCCACGCAGGGTCGTGTCTGCGGCAACGGTCCTGGCCTGCGCGCGGATGTGCCGAGTGAGCCGATCCATTGCGCTGTACCCGGGATCGCGTAGCCGCATGCGGATGGTCTGAACCGCGGTGGCGATGTAGTCGTCGAGGGCACGCAGGAACAAGGCGTGCTTGTCGCCGAAGGCACCGTAGAGGCTGCCCTTGCCGAGGCCCGTCGCCGCGGTCAGGTCGTCGACGGACGTGGCCGCGTATCCGCGTGACCAGAACTCGTCGCGTGCGGCGGCGACGACCTCGGATTCGTCGAAACTGCGAGGGCGGGGCATATCTCCACGCTACGCGGTTATGGAACGAGCGGTCCGGATCTGCCGTCACGGAATTGTCAGCCGGGCACGCTTCATCGGGCAATAGGCTGACGGCGTGCGGACTGGACGCAGGGAGGCGGTGGCGGTCACCGTCGGCGCGCTGCTCGTCGTCGCGGCGTTCGTCGTCCCGCACCTGCATCTCGGCCTCGTCACACCGCTGATCCACGCCTCGGCGGCACGGATCCACGCGTTCGCCGACACAGCGCCGATCTTCGGATGGTGGAACGCCCACGTCGGCTGGGGCACGGTTCCCGCGATCGTCATCGGCGTGGCCGCGGTGCTGTGGGGACAAGCCATCGCAACGACACTGCCCTGGCGAGCCGTGCCATGGGTGACATGGGCGGTCTCGGGGGGATGGGCGTTTTCACTGGCGATGATCGACGGCTGGCACCGCGGTTTCGCGCATCGGCTGGAAACGCAGCACGAGTACCTGCGCCAAGTGCCGACCATCAGGGACGTCGGCGAAGCGGTGCGCACATTTGCCAGCAGAATCCCTGACTTTCAACCGAATTCGTGGATCACCCACGTGTCGGGACATCCTCCGGGTGCACTGCTGACGTTCGTATGGCTGGACCGCATCGGGCTTGGCGGGGGCGCATGGGCTGGGCTGCTGTGCCTGCTGGCCGGGTCCAGCGCGGCCGCGGCGATCGTCGTCGCGATACGCGCACTCAACGATGAACGCACCGCTCGGCTGGTGGCGCCGTTCGTGGCGGTGGCGCCAACGGCCATCTGGATCGCAGTCTCGGCCGACGGCTACTTCGCCGGTGTGGCCGCATGGGGCATTGCATTGTTGGCGTTGGCCGCTCGCCAGGATGTGCGCGTGCCCGTGCTCGCGGCCGTCGGCTCCGGACTGTTGTTGGGCTGGGGCATCTTTCTGAATTACGGCCTGGCCCTGATGGCTGTGCTCGCCGTCGCAGTGTTGATCACGGCAGCGGACTGGCGATCGGCGGTCCGCGCATTCGTGCCGGCTGTGCTTGCCGCCTTGGCCGTGGTCGCGGTGTTCGCTCTTGCGGGCTTCTGGTGGTTCGACGGCTATACGCTTGTACAGCAACGCTATTGGCAGGGCATCGCCAACGACCGCCCGTTCCAGTACTGGTCGTGGGCGAACTTCGCATCGGTGGTGTGCGCGATCGGGCTTGGAAGCGTGGCGGGCATCGGCCGCGCGTTCGACATCGCTGCTCTCAAGCGGCGCTCCGGACTGCACCTGGTCGTGCTGGCCGCCTTGTTGGCGATCACGTTCGCCGACCTGTCCATGCTGAGCAAGGCTGAAACAGAACGCATCTGGCTGCCGTTCACGGTGTGGCTGACCGCGGCGGGTGCGCTGTTGCCGGTGAGGTCACATCGCTGGTGGCTGGCGCTCAACGTGGTCGGCGCTCTGCTGCTCAACCACTTCATCCTGACCAACTGGTAGTCGATCGCGGTGTTATCGCCGAGATCGACACCAGGGCTGCGGCGATCTCCTTTGCGGCGGCCATGCACAGCCCTCATGTCAATCTCGACGCTAGCTTCGCGAAGAGGGTGCAGTACTACGCACACGCCGGTGCACCGTTCTGGCCAGGTAGTACACCGGCACCCACGCCCAGACGATCGCGAGCGAAACCCAGAGCCCGAGAGGGTAATTCCGGTCCAGCACCGTCATGTTGTCCGGCCGCATGCCGGGCTTCCCGTACACCGGGATCGCCAGGAACACCAGGATGACGCTGCAGAATGCGGCGACCGCGATCGGCGGCCACCAGTTACCTGGGATCAGCCGTCGGCCTGCGAATCCCAACGCCACGCACAGCGGGGCGAACAGGGCGTCGTGCAGCACCACCCCGACAAGCGCCCACACCACGATCCGCATGATGATCACCGGCGGGTTCTCCCACACCAGCACGGCTCCATAGGTTCCGAGCGCAAAGCCGAGGACTACCAGAACGACCCTCATTGGACGACCTCGATTCGCGACAGCCATTTCGTCTGCAGCACACCGGGTCTCGTCGGTGCGATCAGCCTGCACGGATACCCGTGGTCCAAGTCCAGCGTCTGCCCGTTGAGCTTCAACGCGATCAGCGACTTGGAGTCGCCGGCATGCCGGGCGGGCAGCGTGGTCCGCGAGTACGGTCCCGGCGGCTCGAGAGAGATCATCCGCACATCCGAGTTACGTGAGCCGCCGACAGCGCTGATGAGGTCGGCCAGCACGACACCCGTCCACTCAGCGTCGGCGCTCCACCCTTCGACGCAGGCGATCGGCAGCCGGTGCGTCACCTGCGGCATCGCCTGAAGGTCGGCGAGGCTGAATGCGCGGATCGTCGACCCGTTCGTCACCGTCAGCCGATAGTCCGGCGACCGTGCGCTGCGCAGCACGCCCGCCGCGATCGCCGACCGATTCACCGGAACACCTTGCGGCCCTTTTCCGGAGCGCGGTGCCAACACCGAGACCTTGCGCAACAGCGGCACGGTCTGGCCCGCGGTCACCACCGTCGCAAGGGCGACCGCGAGCCAGGTGCCGCGCAGCACTGTCCGTCGCGTCGGGCCGGCGAGGTCAGGCATGTCATCGACTGGCTCGCCCAGCGCGCGCCTGATGATCGGCAGCTTCACTCCGATATGCACCAGCACCGCGCCGGCCGCAACGTAGGCCATGGCGTAATGGCTGGTCGTGAAGAAGAACTTGAACGCATACCACTGGGCGATGTTGAGCAGACCAGTCGACAGCTGAAACAGCATGGACCCGACGAGCACGAGGATCGACAGACGCTCGATTTGCCGAACCAAACCGCCAATGATCGGACGTTCGAACAGCTTTGGCCAAACCGACCACAGCTTGACAACGATCAGCGGAATCGCCGCGATACCGGAGATGACGTGCAGGCCCTGGGTGACCCGGTACAACCACACCGGACGCGTCGGCCAGAAGAACCACGGCTGCGGATGCTGGATGAAGTGACTGATCAGACCGGTGACAAAACACACGGCCACAGCGATCCCCAGTGCCGTCCCGACGCGTGCGGTGACCGCGGTGCCTCGCAGTGTGGTGGTTTTCATGTCGCCGCCAGGCTGGCAACCACACGGCGGCCGATGGGGTGAACGCCCGACACCGCAAGGCCAACCTCGTCGGCCAGCCGGGTTACGCAATCAACGCCGACCGACGCCCACCGGAACCAGGGGCCGATCGTGCGCGACGATTCCAGGCGCACCCATCCGGCGTGGATTCCTTGTGTAGCCGAGTCGAATTCGGCCACACAGTGCCCACCGTGCCGCAGCAGTTCGCCAGCCCGCCGCAGGATCCGCCACGGGTCACCGCCGAGGCCGACATTGCCGTCGGCCAGCAGCACCGTGTGCCAACGACCCGTGCCCGGTAGTGGCTCGAACACGTCACGACGCAAGGCCGGTGCGCCACTGCGACGAGCCAGCGCGACCGCGGTCGCGGACTGGTCGACGCCTAACGCGGGTACACCACGATTGATCAGGCGCGCCACCAAACGGCCGGGGCCGCAACCCAGGTCGATCGTCGGCCCGTCACACATTCCGACGACGGCGCGGTCGAACGACGCATCGGCATGGTTGCCACCGAGCCAGCTGCGCACCGGGAGGGCGTCCAGCCTGCCGTCGTCGTGGCGAAGCCAGCAGCGCTCGCCGTCGAGGGCGCGGTCGTAGAGATTACCGAGCATGGGACACGCCCTCGGTCGCACGCGCGAACCGGCTTCCGGGCGCGCACGCGCGGCGCACCACCTCGACATCGTCGATGGTGTCGACATCGGCCAGCGTTTCAACCAGGCTCACGTGTATACCCGTGTCGCCGAGCGCCGTCAGCGTTACAGCGCCTGTGTCGGATCGGGACATCGGTATCGCGCGCAGGCAGTCGGCCATCTGGGCCTCCGATACGCCGAGCACCCACCAGCCACCGTCACGAGCCAGTCCGAGCACGGCATCGGCGGCGAGGAGTTCCCGTGCGCAGTCCCCGATCAGTTCGTCGGTCACTTGCGGCGTGTCCATCCCGATCTGCAGCACCGGCAGCCCGGTGGCTGCAGCGGCGTCGGCGTGCGCATTGGCCAGCCGCGAGGCGAAGTCGGCCCCGCGCTGCGGCACAACAGTGAAGTCCGCAAGCCGCTCGCGGATTTCGTCACCGGCGCTCGCCGCGTCCAGATCTCCCGTCAGCGCCACCACCCGCGCCTGAATCGGCGCGGCGGCCACCGCATCCAAGGTGTCCAGCAGTGCCGCCGCGGCAATGTCCGCGGCCAGTTGATCACCGACGCCGGCCGCCAGTCTGGTCTTCGCAAGGCCGGGCACCGGCGCCTTGGCCACCACAAGCACCGCGACGGGGATCACGAAATCACCCGCCAAAAGTCCACCGCCGCAATAACACTCCCTCGCAGCGAACCGCTCACCTTGGACCGACCGCCGGTGCGAGGGCCGTAGGAGACGTCACGCTCGACCACCCGCCAGCCCGCCTGCGCCGCCCGCACCAACAGTTCCAGGGGATATCCCGATCGCCGGTCCGTCACCCCCAGCGCCAGCAGCGCCTCACGCCGGGCGACGCGCATCGGTGCGATGTCGTGCACCGGCAGCCCGTAGCGCGTGCGCAGCCGCCAACACACCGCGGCGGTGCCAAGGCGCGCATGCCACGGCCACCGCAATCCGCGCACCGGCCGTCGCCGTCCAATCACCATCTCCGCGTCGTCGAGCTCGGACACCAACGCGGGGAGCTCGCCCGGATCGAGTGAGCCGTCCGCATCGAGCACCGCCACGATCGGCGTCGTCGCCGCCTCCACACCGGCATGCACTGCCGAGCCGTAGCCCGGTCGCGGTTCGGCAACCACGTCGGCGCCGTGCTGCCTCGCCACCTCCGCGGTGTCGTCGGTGCTGTTGTTGTCGACGACGAGCGCCAGATAGCCGTCGGGCATGGCCGAAAGCACACCTGGGAGCGATGCCGCCTCGTTGAGGCAGGGCAGCACCACGGTGACCTCGGGCATATCTGTGGACGGTAGGCCGTCCAAGCCGCGCTCGGCAACGAATGAACAGTGACAGAACCATGACATCGGCGCTGGTAACGGCGCCGCGAGATTAAGGTCGGGAGCTATGACGCGGGTATTGATCGCCGACGACGACACCGTCGTACGCGACGTGGTGCGGCGCTATCTCGAGCGCGATGGCCTCGACGTGTCGATCGCCCGCGACGGCAACGAAGCGCTGCGGCTGCTCGGCTCCGAGCGGATCGACGTCGCGGTGCTCGACGTGATGATGCCTGGACCCGACGGGCTCACCCTGTGCCGCAGCCTGTCGCAGCGCGGTGACTACACCGTCCCGGTGATCCTGTTGACGGCGCTCGGCGAAGAGGACGACCGCATCGCCGGACTCGAGGCGGGGGCTGACGACTACCTGACCAAGCCGTTCAGCCCGCGCGAACTCGCGTTGCGGGTGAGGTCGGTGTTGCGGCGTGCGCCGTCGCCGGTCGGTGTGCTGCCGCTGGACATCACGGTCGGCGATCTGACGGTGTCGACCGCGGCGCGATCGGTGACCGTCAACGAAGAACCGGTGAGCCTGACCAACCGGGAGTTCGACCTGCTGATGTTCTTCCTCACCCACACCGACACCGTGTTCTCCCGCGAGGAGCTCTTAAAGCAGGTGTGGCGCTGGGACTTTGGCGACCTGTCCACCGTCACCGTGCACGTGAAGCGGCTGCGGTCCAAATTGGGCGACCACCATCGGGTGCAGACCGTGTGGGGCCGCGGCTACCTGTGGAGCAGCAGTGCCGGGGAATGACTTCTGGGAGATCGTCGGGTGGGCCCTGGCCTGTTCGGTCCCCGTCGTGCTGGCCGGGGCGCTGATCATCCGCCTGGCCCGGTCCTGGTCGCTGGCGGTCAGCATGGTGGCGCTGGTATTGATCCCTGTGCTGGCGACATTCACCGGCGTCCTTGGCGCCAGCGGATTCATGATCACCGAGACGTTCGAGCGCACCGCCGTCGTTCTGGTCATCGTGTCCATCGTGACGATCCCGGCGGCGGTGATGCTGGCCCGCTATCAGGCGCGGCGCACGGTGTGGGAGGCCGAAATCCGCGACTCGGAGCGGGCGGCCGAGCACTCACGGCGCAGGCTGGTCGCGTTTGTCAGCCACGACCTGCGCACGCCGCTGGCAGGCATTCGCGCGGTGTCCGAGGCGATCGCCGACGGAGTTGTGCCCGACGACGAAGTGCGAGTACACGCCAAACATATTGAGCAAGAATCGATTCGGCTCTCCGAGATGGTCGACGATCTGTTCGAGATGTCGAAGATCAACGCCGGGGCCGTGCAACCGGCGTTCGACAAGGTCGCGCTGGACGAGGTCATCGACGACGTGCTGGCGGCACACCGGATCGCCGCCGAGCGTGCCGGTGTGCTGTTGAAGGCGGAACTGCCGGACACGCCGGTGCGGGTGCTCGGCAGCGACCGAGCGCTGGTGCGGGTGTTGTCGAACCTGGTCGCGAACGCGATTGCGCACACACCCGAAGGCGGTCGCGTATCACTGGCGCTCGGCGCCGACGAAAACGGTGCGTGGGCCCGCGTCGACGACACCGGCGTCGGGATCGACGAAGCCGATCTGCCGCGCGTGTTCGACGTCGCTTATCGCGGCTCCAATGACCGGGTTCCGCGGGCCGACTCGTCGCTGCCGAGCGGATCGGGGCTGGGCCTGGCCATTGCCGCGGGCCTGGTGCAGGCGCATCGCGGCACGCTGTCGGCGCACAACCTGACCACCGGCGCGCGGTTCGAGGTGCGGCTGCCGCTGGCGGACTAGGCGCGGCTCTGGGGTGAGTGTGTACTTGATACACGTTTTTTCTCCCGATCGCGTGCATTAACTCCACACTCGTCTCCCGCAGAACGTATGCGGGTTCAGCCGCGCGACTAGTTCACCGCGAGCACACGCCAGGATCCGGGAACGCCTTTCAACTCGTGGTCACCGCGGTCGGTGAACGCGATTCGCGAGCCCAGCACAAGCGGTGGAATCACACCCGAGACGAGAACGTCGCCTGACCCGGCAAGCGACATGATGCGTGCGGCGATGTGCACCGCGATGCCGTGCACGTCGCCGTCGGCCATTTCCACTTCACCTGTGTGCAGGCCGGCCCGGATGGTCAGGCCCAGGTTCTCTACGGCATCGCGGATGCGGCAGGCACATTCGATCGCCCGAGCCGGCCCATCGAATGTCGCGAGCACGCCGTCGCCGGTGAATTTCACGACGACGCCGCGTGCATCCGCTACATGCCTCGCGACGAGGTCGTCGTGGGCAGCAAGGGACGACGTCCACGCGGCGTCGCCGACGTGTGCCGCGCGCCGAGTCGATCCGACGATGTCAGTGAAAAGCACAGTCGCCAGCACACGATTCGACGGCGTGGCGCCGCGCTCGCCGGTGAGAAAGGCCTCGATCTCGTCCAATACGCGGTCTGCATCGCCGGCGAAAAAGACATGGTCGTCGCCGTCGAACTCCACTAGTCGCGCGTGCCCGATCCGCTCGGCGAGGTCCCGTGCATGCTCGCCAGGCACTTGGCGGTCGCCGCGCCGGCGCAGCAGCAGCGTCGGCGCCTGGATGCTGTCGAGCGCCGGGCGGACGTCGGTGCGCACGAACACCTCGAACATCGCCTTGAAGTAACCCGGGCCGCCGGACAGCCGCTCATTGCGCGCGCACCAACGTCGCTTCGCGGCGTCACCCGCCCAGCTCGGCGCGACCGAGTCGGTACGCGCCTCGGTCCCAACGACTTCCCCGAAGCGGTCGATATGCGTGGCGAGGGCCGGCTCTGGCACCCCGAAGGGATGGTCGTCAGCGCGGGCGAACCGCGCGAACGGACTCCAGAGCACCAACGAACGCACCCGCTGAGGATGGCTCGCGGCCAGGAGCATGACGGGAAGCGCCGACCCGGCCATCGCGAATATCGAGGCGCGCTCGCTGCCGGCGGCGTCGAGGACTGCGAGGAGCCCGTCGGTCCACGATTGCATCGCGGGTCGCTCGTTGATCAACACCGCGTCGGAGCTTCCGGCCCCGAGCAGGTCGGTCAGGATCACTCGACTGAACGACGCCAGGCGGCGCAGTTGGGCGGCGACGGCCGGGTCGTCCCACAACAGGTCGATCGGGAACATCCCGGTAGGGACGAACAGGAGATCGTGGTCGTGATCGCCGACGACCTGATATGCGAGGTGGGCGTCGTCGTCGCGTGCGTAGAGCGTCTCGGGCGGCCCCGCCATGACTAGAGCATGCCACCGATGACGGCCTTGTTTTTGAGCGATCTTTCTATTAACGTCGTTAACATGGCTACGACGAGCTCACGCAAGGCGCTACGCAAGTTCAAATTCGAGCGACGGGTGGGCCGGATGGTCGCGAACCCACTGGTCGCAACGCTGGACCGGCTGGGCATCCGCTCATCGCTAGTGGTCGAGCTGGAGACCACCGGCGCCAAGTCCGGCCAGCCGCGCCGGGTGCCGCTGACCGGCCGCGCCGACGACAAGGGTGTATGGGTGATCTCGCAGCACGGCCGTCGCGCGGGCTGGGCACACAACATCACTGCCAACCCGAGGGTTCGCGTCAAGGTCAACAATCAATGGCGCAGCGGCACAGCCACTTTCGAGCCCGATGACGATGTGCGCGCCCGGGCCCGCAGCATCGGCGGCGACGGCAAGCTCAGCCAGTCCGCGGCCGCGCTGACCATGCGTGCGATGGAGAGCGATCCGATCTCGGTTCGGATCACCTTCGACGACTAATCCGGCAGCGAGTTGCTCAGCCGTTCCGTCGCGGCCAGGTAGTCCTCGATGAATTCGCGCACCACCTCACGAGCGGGCTTGACCTTGTTCATCAGACCGACGCCCTGGCCGACGAAGTAGGTGGCCAACGCCTGGGCACCCGGATGACCCTGCGAGGCCAGCGCGTCGACGCGTCGAATCACCGGCTCGCACAACATCGACTGCAGCGGTAGCGGCAACGGCCGCTGACCACCCTCATGCGGCAGCCACGCCTCGGTCCAGTCCGACACCAACTGGCGCGCGGGCTTGCCCGTACGTCCCGCCGAGCGGACGGTATCGCGTGACGACGCGGCCAACATCTTCTGCACGGTGTGCGGCGCCGTCTCCGCCTCCTCGGTCGTCAACCACACCGAACCGGTCCACGCACCGTCGGCGCCCATCGCGACGGCCGCAGCCATCTGCCTGCCGGTGACGATCCCGCCCGCCGCCAACACGGGGATTTTGCTGCCGATCGCCGCCACAGCTTCGATCACCTCGGGGATCAACACCATCGTCGTCACCTCGCCACAGTGGCCGCCGGCCTCGGTGCCCTGCGCGACGATCAGGTCGACTCCGGCCCGAACCTGTTTGACGGCATGCTCTTTGGCGCCGACGAGCGCGGCCACCGGGACGCCCCGCTCCTTGCCCGCGTCGATCATGTAACCCGGCGGTACGCCGAGCGCGTTGGCGATCAGCTTGATCGGATGGCTGAACGCGACGTCGAGCAGGTCCTGGCCGGTGTCACCGGAGAGGAACGACGGCCCGATCCGCGGCTTCTCCTCGGGTTCGATGCCGTGTTCGGCGAGCAGGTCGGCGACGAAGCCCCGGTACGTGTCGGGGATCCGCTCGGCGAGCTGACCGCGCGACAGGTTCTCCCCCTTACCCTCGAACTTGGCCGGCACGATGAGGTCGACGCCGTAGGACTTCCCGCCGACGTGGTCGTCGATCCACGCCAGCTCCTGGTCGAGCTGATCGGGCGTGAACGCCGTCGCCCCCAGCACACCGAACCCGCCGGCGTTGCTCACCGCGGCCACGACGTCGCGGCAGTGGCTGAACGCGAAGAGCGGGAAATCGATACCGAACTGCTCACAGATGGCTGGTTTCACACCACCAGTATTACTAAGTCAGATCTGTCGCCGACAGGAACCTCGCGATCTCGTCGAGCACTGGTGTCGGCTCAGGATCGTTGTGCCCAGCGCCGGGAACCAGCAGCCATCGCTTCGGCTCGGCCGCCGCGTCGTAGAGCCGTCGGCTCAGTGCGGCCGGGACGATGTCGTCGCGATCGCCCGCGATCACCAAAACCGGCGCCTTCACCGACGCGACACGCTCGATCGACGGATACCGGTCCATGAGGAGCCGCCGCGCGGGCAGCCACGGGTAGTGCACGGCCGCCACGTCGGCCAGCGACGTGAACGGTGACCGCAGCACCAGCGCCGCAGGCGGATGCTGCGCGGCGAGGCCGATCGCCACTGCGGCGCCGAGGGATTCACCGAAGTACGCCACGCGCTCGACGCCGGCCTGCGCGGCCAGCCACTTCCACGCAGCACGGGCGTCGGCGGCCAAACCCTCCTCAGAAGGGCTGCCAGGGTTGCCACCGTATCCGCGGTAGTCGAACAACAGCACCGACAGACCCCTCCGGTTCAGCGCCGCCGCGACCGTGGTCCGCATCGACCTGTCCCCCGCGTTGCCATTGCACACCAACACGGCAGTGTGGCCGGCGGGAAAGTACCAGGCGCCCAAGCGGATTCCGTCTTCGGTGTCGAGCACGACATCGCTACCGCCAGGCAGCACCGAATGGGCCGCCGGCACCGGGCCGGGCGACGGGAAGTAGATCAGCCGCCGCTGCTGGGACCAAAGCCGACTGAGCATTTACGCCCGCAGTGGTGCGAAAGCGAACTCTCGCAGCCCGTCGCGTGGGTCGACCGCCGCACGGAAACCTAGCACCTGCGCGGCGCGGGCGGGATTGGCGACGATGTGGCGTACATCGCCGCTGCGGTATTGGCCGGTGACAAGCGGCGCCGCGTCGCCGCGGGTATCGCACAATTCGGTGGCCACCTCCAGGATCGAGATCGGCCGACCGGAACAGACGTTGAACGCGTCGAAACCGCCGAGCTGAGCTTCGACTGCTGCGACGTTCGCGGCGGCTATGTCGTCGACGTGAACGAAGTCGCGCATCTGACCGCCGTCTTCAAAAACCCTTGGCACGTCGCCTGCTTCGAGCTCGGAGCGGAAGATCGCGGCGACGCCTGAATACGGGGTATCGCGCGGCATGTTGGGGCCGTACACGTTGTGATAGCGCAGCGCGACCACCGATCCGCTCGTCGATTCCGCCCACGCCAACGCATAGTGCTCCTGGGCGACCTTGCTCGCGGCGTACAGGCTGCGCGGCCGCAGCGGTGCATCCTCGTCGACGAGCCGCCACTGCACCTGCTCGCCGCCGACCGGGCAACGATGTTCGAACACACCGGAATCCAGGTCGGCGCGGCGGCGCGGCAGCGGTTCGACCACGCCGTGCTCGGGGCATTCGTAGCGGCCCTGCCCGTAGACCACCATCGACGAGGCCAGCACCAATCGCTGACAATTCGCCGCGAACATCTCGGCCAGCAACACGCTTGTGCCGTAGTCGTTGTGGCTGCCGTAGGACGGCGCATCACCGGCGTCGACGCCCGCGCCGACGACCGCGGCCTGATGACACACCACGTCGACGCCGCGCAGCAGCGGCGCCAGCGCGCTCGCGTCGCGGACGTCGACGTGGTGCACGCCGGCAGGCAATTCGGCGTCCGGGCCGTGCGCAGCGGGAAGCATCGCGTCGAGCGCGACGACCTCGTGGTCCGCATCGGCGAGCGCGGTGGCGACCCGCGCTCCGATGAACCCGGCCGCGCCGGTCAGCAGCACTCTCATGGCAGGTCGAATGGCAACTCGACGCCATCATGTGGCAGGCAGTGGGTGCACGTTCGCTCGGAGTCCACTTGATCTATCGCCTCGTGCACAAGCTTCTTGAACGGCACCAGGTTGCGTTCGAACTCGGCGAACACGTCCACCGCGCGCACGCCCTCGCCCGTCGAGATGCCCGCGTCCAGGTCGGTCACCAAAGCGATGGCGGCATAACACATTTCGAGTTCGCGGGCCAGCACCGCCTCCGGATAACCGGTCATGTTGACCAGCGCGAAGCCCTGGTTCGCGAACCACTGGCTCTCCGCGCGGGTGGAAAACCGCGGACCCTGGATCACCACCATCGTGCCGCCGTCGACAACTCCCGGCAGGTCGGTCACCGCCGCTCGCAGCGTCGGGCAGTAGGGGTCGGCGAACCCGACGTGGATACCGCCCGAGTCGAAGTAGGTGTCGTCGCGGCCGCTGGTGCGGTCGACGAGTTGATCGGGCACCACCATGGCACCGGGCCCGAGCTCCGGCGTGAGGCTGCCGACCGCGCACGGCCCGAAGATCCGGCGCACGCCCAACGCGCGCAGCGCCCACATGTTCGCGCGGTACGGCACGATGTGCGGGGAGAACTCATGGTTCACACCGTGGCGTGGCAGGAACGCGACCTCGTGCTTGCCGATGGCGCCAACGGTGATCGGCGCGCTTGGCGGGCCGTACGGCGTGTCCAGGCTGACGCTGCGGGCGTCGGAACCGAAGAACGTATAGAAGCCGCTGCCGCCGATGACTCCCAGCATTTGACCATTGTCGGTCATGCGGCGACGCCGGTGCGGCGGCACGGCGTGGCGAAAGTCTGACGCCCGGCGGCGGTGTTTAACTCACGCTGTGAGCACTCCGGCCACTCACGACAGGCGGGGTCACGTTGTTGCCCGCATCCTCATCGCCGGGCTGGCGGGAGCGGTCGCGGGCGTCATCGTCGGTGAAACGACGAGATGGCGCTACGGCCCAGCGGTGGGATGGATCCTCGCGGCGGCGATCTACGTCGCGTGGACCTGGCTGAAGATCATCCGGATGGACCCGCCCGAAACCCAAGAGCACGCGACTGAGGCGGGCGGCGACTCGACTCGACAGGTAACCGAGATCTTCGTGCTTCTCGCAAGCGTCGCGAGCCTGGGCGGGGTGGCCCTACTGCTGACCGCGAGCAACACGAAGGGGCTCGACGCCGACATGGCGGCACTCGTCGGTGTGTTGAGCGTGGCCACCTCGTGGGCCGTCGTGCACACCGTGTACGCGCTGCGCTATGCGAAGCAGTACTTCCAAGACCCCGTTGGCGGCGTCGATTTCGGCTACACCCCGACCTATCGCGACTTCGCGTATCTCGCGTTCACCGTAGGGATGACCTACCAAGTGTCGGATACCGACTTGAAGAATTCGCCGATGCGTCGCGTCGCGTTGCAGCACGCCATGCTGTCGTATGTGTTCGGCACGGTCATTCTCGCCATCACCATCAACCTGGTTGTGAATCTGGGCAACTCCGGGACCTGACCCTGGCATGGCACGATGGCGCTCGTGGCCAGTTTCGCCGAATGGGTCGAGGGTGCTCGTCCCCGGACGCTGCCCAACGCGGTCTCCCCGGTGATCGCAGGGACAGGTGCTGCGGCCTGGCTGCATGGCGCATGTTGGTGGAAGGCGTTGCTGGCGTTGCTCGTCGCGGTGGCGATGATCGTCGGAGTCAACTACGCCAACGACTACTCCGACGGCATCCGCGGCACCGACGATGTGCGGGCCGGGCCGCTGCGCCTCGTGGGCTCGCGGCTGGCGTCGCCGCGCGCGGTGCTGACGGCCGCAGTCGTGAGCCTTGGCGTCGCCGCCGTCGCTGGTGTGGTGCTGGCGTTGTTCAGCGCGCCGTGGCTGATCGCGGTAGGCGCGGTGTGCATCGCCGGTGCGTGGCTCTACACGGGCGGCTCCAAGCCGTACGGCTATCTGGGCCTGGGCGAGGTCGCGGTGTTCGTGTTTTTCGGGCTCGTCGCGGTGCTCGGCACGCAGTACACGCAGGCGCTGCGGGTCGATTGGGTGGGGCTGGCGATGGCGGTGGCGATGGGTTCTCTGTCGTCTGCGGTGCTGGTCGCCAACAACCTGCGCGACATCCCGACCGACAAGGAGTCCGGCAAGATCACTCTGGCCGTGCGGCTGGGGGACGCGCGCACCCGGTTGCTCTACCAGGCACTGGTTGTCGCGGCGTTCATTCTGACGTTGGTGCTGATGCTTGCGAAGCCATGGTGTGCGGTCGGATTCGTGGCCTTACCGCTCGCACTGCGCGCAGCCGCACCGGTGCGAAAAGGCTTGGGCGGCAAGGGCCTTATCCCCGTGCTGCGCGATACGGGCCTCACCATGCTGGTGTGGGCGCTTGCGGTCGCGTCCGCATTGGCTTTCGGCTAGGCGGCCTTGTCGAGCAGGTCGACGATCGCGCCGCGCAAGACGGAACTTCCGACATGTTCGGTGATCAAGCCGACGGTGAACTTGTCCCCGCCTCGAAAGATGCCGAGGATGATGTGTTCGCAGCCGATGTAGCTGTCTTTGTGCGCCAAGGCTTCTCGCAGTGCCAGCTCCAGCACCTTCTTCGCGGGTTGGGTGAACGGAATGCGCCCGCGACGGCGCCTTCGCCTGCCGGACTTGGGCATTGCACTGTCGAAAGTGCCTGCGCCGAACGTCTGGTCGACCTTGTCGCGGACTGCACGCAGATCGATGCCGATCAACCGAAGCGACTCTGCATCGGCGTCAAAACAGGCGTCTGCCGAGGACTCCGTGACCGCCATCCGATCGCGAACGGCACCAGGGGTCAGGCCGTATCCGTCGAGCACTCGCGCGAGATCTCGACTTGCACTTTGCAGTGTGCCAACGAGTAGATGTTCGGGTCCTACTTCGTCCGAGTTGAGCTCGCGGGCCTCCTCCTGGGCAAGCACGACTGCGACACGGGCGCTGCGGCTGAACCGCTCGAGCATCGTCATTTCCTCCGGTTGTATTTCTGATGCACGGCCTGGCGGCTGACCCCAATGGCGTCGGCGATGTCCTGCCAACTCCAGCCATGGTCACGGGCATTAGCGACGTGGATCTTCTCCACGCCTTCATTCAGTCGCCGCAACGCGAAGACCGCGCCTAACCCCACCGCAGGGTCGCCGCTACTGAGGCCGTCGACGATCTCGCTCAACGAATCGAGGTCTGCCATACCTGTCAAGATACGCTGACGAAGGGATGTGTCAAGGAAATTTGACGCTCAACCTGCGATCCCCGGTCGACGGCGGCTCCACACAACCGAATCCGGCGCCGATGGCAAGTGCAACAAAGGGATTGGCCGTGCAGACGGCCCACCCCGACTGTCGCCCGGAGAGCCAACGTGCCCGATGTCGCCAGTGTTGACGGGCATAAAGTTCTTACCGCTGCCCTTACCCGGCATTACCCGTTAGCAGCAAACCTTGCTGACTCATGTGTGAGTTCGTTGCAAGATTGGTGCGACTGCGCCGATTTTTTCGGCGCGGAGAGGACAGATATGTGCGCCGTCCAGGTTGTCGTCGCAGACGACGATGTCCTGCTGCGCGAAGGTTTGGCCAGTCTGCTCGACCGCTCCGGTTTCGAGGTGGTGGGTCAGGCCGGCGATGCCGCGGAGCTGCTCGCCTTGGTGCGCGGGAGCAAGCCTCAACTCGCGATAGTCGACATCCGCATGCCGCCGACCCACACCACCGAGGGATTGGATGCCGCGCGGGTGATCCGGGCGGAATCGCCCGACACCGGCATTCTGGTGTTGTCCGCGCACGTGGACGTCGAGCACGCGACCGAACTGCTGACCAGCGGCCGCGCCATCGGCTACCTGCTCAAGACCCGAGTCACCGACGTCGCCGACTTCCTCGACACGCTCGACCGCATCGCCAAGGGCGCATCGGTCGTCGACCCTGCTCTTGTGCAGGAATTGGTCTCGGCCCGTCGGCGCAACGATCCCCTGGCCGCCCTGAGCGCGCGTGAACACGAGGTCTTGATGCTGATGGCCGAGGGTCGGTCGAACGCCGGCATCGCCAGGCGGCTATGGGTTACCGAGGGCACCGTCGAAAAGCACGTGCGCAGCATTCTGACCAAGCTCAACCTGCCCGAGACCGGCGACGACCACCGGCGTGTGCTGGCAGTGATCACCTATCTCGAGGCCCGATGACCGACCAGATCGCGGATCGCGTCCGGCGACAGGCTGATCTTCTGCACGAAGCCAACAGCCGGGCTGCTATCGATCATCTCGGCGAAATCGGCCTCGGTGTAGGTGGAGACCAGGATGACGGCTAACGAGTTCGGCGTGCTCGCTCGATGAAGCCGTTCGGTGAGCTCGAATCCGTCTTCCCCGCCGAGGTTCACGTCGACCAGGGCCACGTCGGGGTGCGAATCCTCGTAACACCTCAGCGCCTCAGCACCATTGGACGCCACACCGACAACGTCGATCCCCGCGCCCCGCAGCATCGCGCTCGCGGCGTCGCGAAAATCGGCGCTGTCATCAACTATCAAACATCGCACGTCGCACTCCGCGGCAATACACGGACACAGCATCGCAGATCCGGTGTTGCATGCGCATTCCCGCTAACTGGAAGTCTGCTGGCAATCGGCCGCCGAACACACGCAATAAACATCGGTCCGTCCTGTGTTGCAGATCGAGAATGAGCCTTCACCCGGATACCCCGCGATCGCGGGAAACCAACCGCACTCGGCTGTCGTTTCGCCAGCGATTGCTGGCGGTCGTGCTGCGGCCGGTGGCCCCACCGACATGGCTGGGCATCGTGGTCGCCGTCGCCTTCATCACCTTCGAAACGGTGTTGGTATACCAACTCCAGCGCGTCACACCCGATAACGCGTTCGGCGCCTTGTTCCTGCTCGGTGTGCTCGTCGTTTCCGCAGGGTGGGATTTCTGGCTCGCGGTGGGGACGTCGCTCGCGAGCGCGTTGGTCTACGTGTACTTCCACATGGACACCAGCGGGGGGTTCATGCCTTTGGAGCTCCAGGACGCCGTCTCGATCCTGATCTTCCTTCCGGTGGCGCTGCTGGCCAACATCCTTGCCGGCCAGGCCCGGCTGCGAGCGGCGGAATCGGAACTGCGTCGACGCGAGGCGAGCGCCCTCGCAGAGCAACAAGCCGCGTTGCGTCGTGTCGCCACGCTTGTTGCCCGCGGCGCTCCCCCGTCCGACGTGTATCCAGTCGCAGTCGCCGAGCTATCCCACGGTCTCGGTATCGACAACGTGGCGCTGATGCGCTACGAGCCTGATCAGGCTGTGGTGCTGCTGGCCTCCCGCGACCAGCACGACATGGCGAAAATGTCCATCGGAGAACATATTCCGCTCGACGGTGACAACGTCGCCGCGATGATCAAACAAACGGCCGCGCCGGCACGGATGGACAGCTTCGACGGTGCAGCCGGTCCGGCCGCCGAGCGCATCCGCGGACTCGGGCTGCGCTCCGCAGTCGGCGCCCCCATCGTCGTCGACGGCCGTGTTTGGGGCGCACTCGTCATCGGTTCGTCGCAAACCGAGCCAATGCCGCCGGAAACCGAGGCCCGCGTCGGGGATTTCGCGGACCTGGTCGCCACCGCGATCGCCAACGCCGAAACCCGCGCCGAGCTCACCGCGTCGCGCGTCCGCATCGTCACCGCGGCCGATCAGGCCCGCAGAGGCTTCGAACGCGACCTGCATGACGGCGCGCAACAACGACTGATCTCGCTCGGTCTGAAACTGCGTGCGCTCGAGGCGGCGATACCGCCCGAACGGGCAGATCTGCGCGGCGAGGTGTCTCATATCGTGGACGGTGTGTCCGGTGTATCGACGGACCTACAAGAGATCTCGCGCGGAATCCATCCCGCCATCCTGTCGCGAGGCGGCCTCGGCCCGGCGATCAAGACCCTCGCCCGACGCTCGGCGGTACCGGTTGAGATGGACCTCGACGTTGACCGGCGGCTGCCGGAAACCGTCGAAGTGGCCGCGTATTACGTTGTCGCCGAGGCGCTGACCAATGCCGCCAAGCACGCGAACGCTTCGGTTGTCACGGTGGAAGCTTCGCTCGACGAGAGGCAACTGCACCTCACGATCCGAGACGACGGAGTCGGGGGCGCAGCGGCGGGCGGCGGTTCAGGCCTCATCGGACTCAAGGACCGCGTCGAAGCGCTTGCGGGGCGCTTGGACATCGCCAGCGAGGCCGGCAGCGGGACGACATTGACGGTCGTCATCCCGCTGCGGCCCGAATAGCTCTGCGGCACTGCGCGGTTCAGTGACCGCCGTGATGGAACAGCAGCCCGTACCCTCCGAAGAACGGGTACATCGGCTGATATTCGATGGGCGGCGGCGTCGCGGTGACTTGGGCGTTACCAGCTGATTGGCACACGCTTGCCGTTCCGCTCGATGTGCACGTCGGGGCCGCCTCGGCCAGCGGTGCGAACGCGATAGCCACCGCGCCTGCTCCCGCGGCCAGCAGCGGTGTGATGAAGGTCCGAATTCTCATGACGGCGTTACTCCTTTGTTGCCATGCCTAAGTTGGCAATTCCCAGAGTCGTCCGCGCGCCGGCCGAGGTCGTCGAAGCTGACCCCCAACTTGCTCTACCCGTTAACCCCCAGAGCATCGAACAGCCGATCGACGTCGTTCTCGGTGTTGTAGAGATGGAAGCCGACGCGCACCGCACCGGCGCGCACCGAGGCGCGGATGCCGGCGATACGAAGGCGCTCGGCGGCGTCGGCGATCGGAATCGACACGATGGCCGAATTCTGCTGCGGCAGCTCCAGTTCACCGCGTACGCGATCGGCAAGTCCAAGGGCATGCGCCTCGACGGCGGCGCGGTCCAACGAAGCCATCCACGGCAGTGTCAACCCGGCGCCGAGTACGGAAAACCACGTGGGTGAGGTGTCGAAGCGTCGCGCACTGTCCGCCAGCCGCAGCGGCAGACCGTAGATCGTCTGCCACGGCTGCTCACCGGCATACCAGTTGGCGGCATGCGGCGTCATGATGCGACTTGCCCTGTCGCTCAACGACATCCACGCGGTTCCCCGCGGCGCCAGCAACCATTTGTAGACGGCGCCCGCGGTGACATCGGCCCAGCCGACATCGACCTGCTTCCAGCCGAGCGCCTGAGTGACGTCGATCACCGTCAGCGTGTCGGTGCCCGCCACGGTCTCGCGCAATGCGTCCGCGTCGAGCACCGCGCCGTTCGCCGACTGCACCACGCTTGCCGTCACCACGTCGAAATCCGAAGCCGCCGAAACCAATTCGTCTGCACTCAGCTCGGTAATCGTGACGCCGCGGCCAGCCTGGGCGGCGAACGGAAAGGTGGTGCTGGTGAACTCGCCAGCCAGCGTGGCCACCCGGCTGCCGTCGGGAATGGCCGCGGCGACCAGACCCAGCACGGCCGAAACGGTGCCGCCCATGGCGACCGAGTCCACGGGCACACCCGTCAAGGCGGCATAGCCCGCGCGTCCGGCGGTGACTTGTGCGTCGAACGACGGGACGTCCATCGTGCCCGCCTGCCACTGGCCGATGCACTCCTGCAGAGCGTCGATGACGAACCGGGGCGGCAGTCCATACGTCGGCGTATTGAGAAACCCGTCGGCACCGACGAATTCAGCTCCGAACGCCTCTCGAGCCAATACCGCCGTCATTCGGCGGCTGGCGGTTCGGTACCGGACGGCTGCTCGCCGCGTAGCCGGGCCTGCAGCTGCTGTCGATCCTTGCGCCTGCGCTCGTCGAAGGCGGCCATGCTGGCGGTGGCACGCCGCCGCAGCGGGGCGAACATCCAGATCCCCAGCGGCAGTGCGATCACCAACGCGAACAGCAGCGCCACCACCAACGGAAAATCGCGCAAGCCGAGCAAATGTGCAGCACCGAAGATCACCGCTGTCAGGACAACAACGAGCAGCAGCCGTGCCAGCACGTACGCGAGCAGGTCCAGCACTAGGCGTGATCGGCGCCGTTCCTCAGTCACGAAACCGAGCGTACCGACGGCGCGTATATTCATTTCAAGGAGGTTTTTGTGGCGTATTTGCTCCTGATTCTTGTTCTGGCCATATTGATCTACGTTGGCTGGCGGCTCGTGCGGGCCACGAGCCGGCCGAAGACGCGCGTGATCGGCCCGGACGACGACCCGGATTTTCTGCGGCGGCTCGGCCACGGGGACAACAACCCCCGGCCGTAGAGCTACTCCGATCGGCCGCCCGGCTTCGATGCACCGGGGAAGCCGTCAGCCACCACTGCCGCCAGTTCGATCAACGCCTCCCTGGTTTCCGGACGCAAACGCTCGAGGCTGATCTCGGCACCTTCCTCCAGATGCGGGTCGAAAGGCACCTGCCGCACCGCCCGGCACCGCCGCGAGAAGTGGTCGACGACTTTCTTCATGTCGACCTTGCCGGACCGAGGTCGCACCGCGTTGATGACGGCGATCGAGTTGCTCACCAAGTCCTGGTGGCCGTGCGCGTCGAGCCAGTCCAAGGTGGCTGAGGCGCTGCGCGCGCCGTCGACCGAACCCGAGCTGATGACGACCAGCACGTCAGCCTTGGCCAGCACCGCCGACATCGCCGAGTGCATCAGACCCGTACCGCAGTCCGTGAGCACCAAGCTATAGAACCGCTCGAGTACCTCCAGCGTGCGGGTGTAGTCGTCGGAGCTGAACGCTTCCGACACGGCCGGGTCTTGTTCGGATGCGAGCACCTCCAGCCGGCTCGGGCCCTGCGACGTATAGGCGCGCACGTCGCTGTACGCCTGGATGCCCTCGGCGTCACGCAGCAGATGCCGCACCGTGGCCGGCGTTTCCAGCGGAACCTTCTGACTCAATGTGCCGCGGTCGGGGTTGGCGTCGACAGCCACCACGCGATCGCCGCGGGTCGACGCGAACGTCGCTCCGAGCGTCGCGGTGATCGTCGTCTTGCCGACGCCGCCCTTCAGCGACAGCAACGCGATCCGGTAGCAGCCGCGCAGCGGCCGCTGTACCTGCGTGATGAGGTCGTTGCGGTGGTTGACCTTCGGGCTCTCGCCAAGGTTGATCAACTTGAAGGACGCCACATACAGCCATTTGCGCCAGCCCTCCGACGGCGCCTGTTTCGGTTTGCCCAAAAGCGCGACCGTCGACAGATCCAGGTAGGGCGGCGGGTCCTGAGGTGGTTGCGCGGGCGGGACGGAAGTCAGGTTCAGCGGCAAGCCGTTCGGCGGTGTGGGGGCCGTCCACTCCGGCGGCACCTCGATCGCCGGATCGCTGAACCGCTGCTGCGCCCGAAAGCCACCCGGCTGGTCAGACAACGGCTAACTCCCCTCTCATCAGCGGTTGGTGCGCGGTCAGCCGACCCCGGCGTACGAATGCAGCCCGACGGTCACCAGGTTGATGAAGAACAGGTTGAATACCATCGCGACGAAGCCGACGACGTTGATCCAGGCGGCCTTCTTATCGCGCCAGCCGGCCGTCGACCGCGCATGTAGATAGGCGGCGTAGACCACCCACGCGATGAACGACACCGTCTCCTTGGGGTCCCAGCCCCAATAACGGCCCCAGGCCTCTTCGGCCCAGATCGCGCCGAAGATGACACCGAACCCGAACACCGGGAACGCGAAAATCGTTGTGCGGTAAGCGATGCGGTCCAGCGTCTGCGCGTCCGGCAAGCGCTGGAGCACACGTGCCAACGTGCCCTCGCGATCGGCTGCGCCCAGCGGTGACATCTTGAGCAGGAACAGAATGCTGGCCACGCCGGCCACCAGGAACACCCCTGACCCGAGGCTGACGACCGAGACGTGGATCGGCAGCCAGTAGGACTGCAGGGCCGGCATCACCGGTGCGGCGTTGGTGTAGAGCCAGCGACCGGAAACCGTCAGCAGGATCAGCACAGGAACGAGTACGAAAACCCACAGCGCCCGGTATTGCGGGCGGCGGAGCACGATCGCGGCGGCGACCAGACCCGACAAGCAGGTCAGGTTGATGAACTCGTACATGTTGCCCCACGGCACCCGCAGGGTGGCCGCACCGCGCAGCACGATGCACACCAGCAGCAGTCCGATGCCGACGTAGGTCAGGGCAAGGCCGGCCTTGCCGACGCGCTCGTCGAGCGGACGCTTCGGCTCGTCGGCGACGACGCCCGGGGTGCTGCTGTCCGCGCCGACCGTGGCGCTGACGAGCTCGCGGGATTCCACCTTGCGGCCGCGGCTGTACGCCAGCTCGACGGCGAGCAGCAGCAGCGCAGCGACCAGCACGACCACCGACGACGTAAAGGCCCAGTCGGAATAGCGGGCCAGCCCGATGTCGATGTGCTCGGTGTTCATCAGACCTTCTCCTTAGCGGCTGTCGCGTCGCTGCCGTCGAGTAGCCGCTTCGACAGTCGCTCGAACTCGTCGCCCCATCCGGAGTTGTCGGTGCGCGCCAAGCCGCCCAGCTCGACGCTTACCGTACCTGGACCTGCGGGTGCCAGCCGAACCCAGATCCGGCGGCGGCGCACGACGAGCGACACCAGCAGCCCGCCCATCATCGTCAGGGCGAACACGAGCACCCACACCTGGGCGGGATCGTGGGACACCTGCAGATTGACGAACGGCACGGCGCCGTCGAAACGCACGATCGTGCCGTCGTCGAGGCGGGTCTGTTCGCCGGCGCGCAGGTTGATCCTGGCCTTCTTGCTTAACCGGCCCTGGCCGATGAGCTTGGGGTCGAGCGCGAACAACGACTGCGGCGCGCCGGTGTCCAGGCCGGTGTCGCCCTTGTAGATGTCGATCGCGACGGCCGGGTTGTTGGCGGCGGGGAAGCTCGACGACAGCAGCGTCCCGTCGAGCTGCTCCGTCGGCGCGAACAGACCCTGGATGGCGATCTGGTTCTTGCGGCGTTCACCGGCGTCGGGATACGTGCCGCCCGGTGGGTCGAACCGCATGGCGCCCGACGACAGCAGCGTGATCGGGCTCTCGGGCCGCCATTGCAGGGTCTGGGTGCGCGTCTGGCCGTCGGGGAACGTCACGCTGAAAGTCGGTGCGTAGCCGTGGCCCTGCAGGTACACGCGGTCGCCGCCGATGCGCAGAGGTTCGTTGACCTTGAGCCGGTACGGCCGCCACGTGTCGGTGTTCAGGTTGGCGCCGGCCTGGTAGTCGATGTTGGCGGCGAACGACGTGGCCTGCCCTGACGGCAGGTAGTGGGCCTGGAAGTCGTTGACACGCAGGCAGATTGGATTCAGATCTGTGCCGTCGACGGTGTTGCCGGCGCGGAACGAGTCGAACGCGGCGGGCGATGCCGAGCAGAATCCGGGGCCGCCGTCGGCGATGACGATGACGTTGCCCTCGTAGCCGAACAGCTTGCCAGCGGCGACGGCGACAAGCAGGCCAAGCAGTGAGAAGTGGAAGACGATGTTGCCGAATTCGCGCAGATAGCCCTTCTCCGCACAAATCTCTACGGTCTCGCCGTCCTTGCGGGTGACCCTTCGCCACCCGCGTAGATGGTTCGACATCTGTTCAGCGACGGCATCGGGGTCTCCGGACGCCGTCGCCTCATGGTGTTTGGGCAACCGGCTGAGGTTGCGCGGTGCGGCAACAGGTGTGGCGCGCAGGCTGCGGGCGTGCTCGACGAGGCGCGGTGTCAGGCAGCCGACCAGCGAGACGAACAGCAGCGCGTAGATCGCTGTGAACCAGAAGCTGGAGAACACCTCGAATGCCTGCAGTCGGTCCAGCCACGGCCCGATCCTCGGATGGTCGGCGATGTACTGCTCGACCTTCGACTCGTTGAGGCTGCGCTGCGGCAGCAAGGCGCCGGGAATAGCGCCCAGTGCGAGCAGGAACAGCAGCACCAGCGCCGTGCCCATCGACGTCAGGGTGCGCCAGGTGTTGCGTACCAGCGCGAGCAGACGCAAAAGGCCCCCGACACGCCGTGTTTCGGGGACTTTTGCGTCCGCTCGCGGGGAAACGTTCGTCATATCGGCAATGTCACATCGCTGACGAAGGCGTCGCGGACCCACGACACGAAGCTGTCCCACAGACCGGTCACCAGCGCGGCGCCGACCAGGATCAGCAGCACGCCGCCGAAGATCTGGATGGCGCGGGTATGCCGGCGCAGCCAGCCGAGGCCACGCACCGCCCACGCCGACCCAAAGGCCAACAGCACGAACGGTATTCCCAGTCCCAGGCAGTAGGCGACGACGAGAACCACGCCGCGGGCTACGTTCGCGCCGTCGGTCGCCGACGCCACCGCGATCACCCCGGTCAGCGTCGGGCCCAGGCATGGCGTCCAGCCAAGACCGAAGACAGCGCCGAGCAGCGGCGCGCCGCCGATTGTCGAGATCTGACGCGGAGTAAACCTTGCTTCCCGCTGCAACGCTGGGATGAAGCCGACGAACACCAGGCCCATCACGATGGTGATCACCCCGCCGATGCGTTGCAGCAGAAGCTGATTGGTGATCAGCGACGTTGTCATGCCAAGGACCGCGACGGTGCCGAGCACGAACACCGCGGTGAAGCCCGCCACGAACAGCAGCGCCGCCCCGGCGACGCGTAGACGCGCCGTACGCACAGCGACGCGTCCCTGTTCTTCCTCCACCCCGACAACAGCCGCGAGGTATGACAGGTAGCCGGGCACCAACGGCACCACGCACGGCGACGCGAACGAGACGAGCCCCGCCGACACCGACACGCACAGCGCCAGCAGCAGCGGACCGCCGGCGATCAGCTCGTTGACATGGTCGAGCGTCATTTCTCGGCCGCCAGGCGCTGCACGACCGGCAGCAGATCGTCGGCGAGAAGTTCACGCAGGAACACCGCGGCGACGCGGTGGTGGCGGTCGAGCACCACCGTCGACGGGATCACGGTGGTCGGGTACTTACCGCCGAACGCGATCATCGTCCGCATCGGCGGGTCGTAGATCGACGGGAACGTGACCTTGCGATCGACGATGAAATCGCGTGCGGCGTCGCGGTTGTTGTCACGGACGTCGATGCCGAGAAACTCGACACCCTGCGCGCGGGTGGCGTCGTAGACCTTTTGCAACTGGGTGATCTCGGTGCGGCACGGTCCGCACCACTGTCCCCACACGTTGATCACCACGACCTTGCCTGCGAAGTGGTCGAGGGAGATGGTCTTTGCAGGGTCCATCAGCTCGGGCCCGGCCAAAGAGCCTGGGCGGCCGCGGCTTTCGGGAGGGTCGTAGAAAATGTCGGTCTTACCGCCGGGTGCGACGAATTCGAAGGTGCCGCCCTGAGCGACGGCGTCATGGCCGGTGGAGCACGCGGTGAGCGCGACCATCGCCGCGCTTACCAACATGACCACCGACCGCTTCACAGCTGTCCCGCAGGCTCCGAATATCCCCAGCCCACCAGCTTGTCGCCGTCGAACTGGAACGAAGTCAGTGACGCCAGGTTGCACATGCGGCTGGTCGGGATATGCGCTAGCCGAGAGCCGCTCATCGCCCTGCGCAGCGTCTCGACCGGCAGTTGGTGGCTCACACACACCGCGCCGTGACCGGCGGCCTTGATGCGGGCGCGATGGAGCGCTTCGATCATCCTCGCGGCGATCTCGGTGTAGGGCTCGCCCCACGACGGCTTGAACGGATTTCGCAGCAGGTGCCAGTTGCGGGGATCGCGAAGCGCGCCGTCACCCGGCGATACCCGTTGTCCCTCGAAGACATTCCACGACTCGATCAGCTCCGGGTCGGTGTCGACGGGCAAACCGTGGCGTTCGGCGATCGGCGTAGCGGTCTCCTGCGCGCGCTCGAGCGGGGAGGCGACGACGTAGACGACGTCGTTGTCGGCCAACCAATCCGCGACGGCCTCGGCCTGAGCGCGGCCACGGTCGGACAGGTGGTAGTCGGGCAGCCGGCCGTACAGGAGCTTGTCCGGGTTGTACACCTCGCCGTGCCTCATCACATGCACGGTCGTCTTCTCAGTCATTGCGGCTTCGTCGCTTCTGCTGCGGCGCGGGCCGCGGCGGGCAGGGCGGCCGCGATGCGCTCGAATGCGTCGTCATCCAAAGCGGTTGACACAAACCAGGTTTCGAATGCGCTCGGCGGCGGGTACACGCCCGCGTCGAGCAGGGCGTGAAAGAACGACGGGAAACGCCAGGTCTCGGTCGCCCTGGCCGACGCGAAGTCGGTCACCGGCTCGTCGGTGAAGAAGACGCTCAGCATGTTGCCGGCCCGCGGAATCTGGTGTGCCACACCGGCATCGGTCAGCGCCTGATGGAACAATGCTGCCAGCCGGTCGGCGTTGGCGTCCAGCGCGGCATAGACGGCGTCGTCGGCGGTCCTCAAAGTGGCGAGCCCGGCCGCCATCGCGACGGGATTGCCGGACAGTGTGCCCGCCTGATACACAGGGCCGAGCGGGGCCAGCCGCTCCATCACCTCGGCGCGGCCGCCGAACGCCGCGGCGGGCAGCCCGCCGCTCATCACCTTGCCGAAGGTGAACAGGTCGGCGTCGACGGGATCGATGCCGTACCAACCGGATCGGCTCACCCGGAAGCCGGTCATCACCTCGTCGGAGATCAGCAGGGCGCCGTGGTCGGCGGTGATTCTTCGCAGCGAGGCGTTGTAGCCTGCCAGCGGCGGGACGGTACCCATGTTGCCGGGGCTGGCCTCGGTGATCACGCAGGCGATCTCGTCGCCGAACTGGCCGAACGCCTCCTCGACTGCGGCAATGTTGTTGTACGGCAACACGATCGTGTCGGCCGTCGCCGCACCGGTGACACCGGGTGAGGACGGCAGCCCCAGCGTCGCGACGCCGGAGCCCGCGTCGGCCAGCAATGCGTCGCTGTGGCCGTGGTAGCAGCCGGAGAACTTTATGATCTTGGCGCGGCCGGTGTAGCCGCGGGCCAACCGGATCGCACTCATGGTGGCCTCGGTGCCGGAGTTCACCAGGCGCAGCCGTTCGACCGGCGCGACGCGGCCGATGATCTCGGACGCCAGCTCGGTCTCCGAGGGCGTCGGCGCGCCGAAAGACAGGCCGTCGGCGGCCACGCGCTGCACGGCGTCGACGACGGCAGGGTGGGCGTGACCGAGGATCATCGGTCCCCACGAACAGACCAGGTCGACGTAGCGGTTGCCGTCGGCGTCGGTCAGCCAGCAGCCCTTCGCGGAGGTGATGAACCGGGGCGTGCCACCGACCGAGGAGAACGCCCGGACCGGCGAGTTCACGCCGCCGGGGATGACGCCGCACGCGTCGGCGAAGAGTTTCGCGGAGACGTCAATGCTGGACATGGCCACCAGTGTCCCAGCAGGACGTCGGCGGTCAACTACAGGGTGTAGTGCTCAGCCTTTCGGTGTGACGACGAACACCGGGTGGTCGGCTTCGCGGGGCAACGAACGGAAGTAGCCCTCGACGGCGCGGCCGGCCTTTTCGCGGTAGGCGGTGAGGACGGCCTGCCGATCCTGCTCAGGGATTTCTCGCGCCACGTAGTTCGTCGCGCCGATCGTGGCGTTCGGATCGGCGCGCAGATTCTTCACCCACTCCGATTCGCCGCGGGTGGACACGACGTACTTGGTGCCGCCGACGTCCACCGGGATCACGGGGATCTGCTGCTTGTGCTTACTTCGGCGCTTGGTCACGGTCAGCGTCTCGGTGGTGCCCATACCCGGCAAGATCCCGGCCATCGCGATCTTGTTGAACACCGTGCGGGTGAACCATGGAGGCTTGAGGTAGGCCATGACGTTCGAGTTTGATCGTTTTCATGCAACTACCGCAATGGCTGGCCCGATTCAACCGGCACTTCACCAACCCGATTCAGCGGCTGTGGGCCGGGTGGGCTCCGACGATGGGCATTCTGGAGCATGTGGGCCGCAAGTCCGGCAAGCCGTACCGGACACCATTGACCGTGTTCACCACCGATGACGGCGTTGCGATCTTGTTGACCTACGGTCCAAACCGCGACTGGCTGAAGAACATCACGGCGTCCGGCGGCGCTCATATGCGGCGCTACGGCAAGTCCATCGAACTCGTCGACCCAGTGGTGGTCCCCAAGGCGGAAGCCGCGCACACGGTGAAAGGCCTGTGGCGGCCGATCTTCGCGCGCCTTCCGTTCGAACAGGCGGTGTTGCTCAGGCGTGCGACCTAGTTGCGCGGGCGCATGTGTGCCCAGATCGGACCCTTGGCGACCGTGGTAAACGGCACTTCGACGGGGAAATCGGTGTCCCGCGAACGGATTTCGATCGACCGGACAATGGTGGCCATCGCCAGTGTCGTTTCCAGCATCGCGAAGTGTTCGCCGATACACGAGCGCGGTCCGGCGATGAACGGGATGAACTGCCAGCGTTCGCGGCCCTTGGACGCTTCCGGGCTGAACCGGTCGGGATCGAAGACCAGCGGTCGATCCCATAGCGCGGGGTCTCGGTGCAAGGCATACACGGCCGCGGCCATGAGGCTTCCCGCCTCGACGCGGTAGCCGCCGACGGCCATGTCTCGCGTCGCCAACCGCGCGACGCCCGCAGCGGGCGGTTGCAGCCGCAATGCCTCGCGCAACACCTGCACCGTGTATCCGAGCCGGGGTACATCGTCGGGTGTGAGCTCTCGATCGCCGATTGCGGCGGCCTCTGCGGCGACGCGGTCCTGGATCTCGTGATGGTGTCCGAGCGCCCACAACGCGTACGTGAGCGCCGTCGCCGTCGTGTCGTGGCCGGCCAGCATAAAGATCAGCAGGTCGTTACAGATGTCGTCGTCGGATAGCGACCTGCCGGTCTCCGGGTCGGTGGCTTGGATCAATGCGTGAACCAACGGCGCGTCCAGATTCGGATCCGCGCGGCAGGCCTGCAGCATCTCGTTGGTCACCTTGCGCATCTCCGCGACCGCGATGCGGGCCCGGCGCCGTGCGGGGGTCGGTAGCCATCGCGGTGCTCGCACCGGCCGCAGCGCACGATCGGCGGTGTAGGACGACGCGACGTGCATGTGTTCGGCGATCACGTCTGCGCGCTCGTTGAGGTCGACACCCAGAACCGAGCGGCCAAGCGACTGCATCGTCAGCCGCCGGCATTCGACGTCGAGGTCGATGTCGCCGCCGTCGCGCCAGCGGTCGACGAAGCTCTGCGCGGCACCGGACACGTACCCGCCGAAATTGCGGACGTTGTGTTTGGTGAAGACCGGCTGCAGTGCGCGCTTGCGCGGCCGCCACAACTCGGTGGGCAGGACGAACAGGCTGTCGCCTGCCATGTGGCGGACCTCGTCGTGAATGATGCACCGCTCCGAGACTGCGTCGTTGCGGCCCAACACGTCGCGGATGCCCTCTGGCGAGCTGACCGCAACAATCGGCGGGTACAACCACTTCGGGCCGAATTGAATCCGCGTGATGCGACCGCCGGCGTCGCGGATCACTTCCTGCCCGGTATCGAGCCTTCGCAGCAGCTTGGCGAGCTTCCACAGGGGCAGCGGGTTTTTCGGCGCCAACGGCAGCGCGCTGACGTCGACGATCTCGGTGGTCGTTGGATTCACGTCGCCGTCCAGGTCAGGGGTTGGCCTTCGCCCTTCATCATGACGGTGCCGGGCATCACCCGTAGACGGTATGGGGCCAGTCGCAGCACAGCGAAATCGCGCGAAGTCGGCCCGTCGCGCCACATCGGAATGATGGACGGGTCGTAACCCACCGGCGCTGGAGCATTCGCGAACTTGTCCCATACCGCACTGCAAGTGTCGTCGTCGAGGTACCACTCGACGAGGCATTCGGCGCTACAGGTGTCGTGGGTCGTGGTCCAGTAGCTGACGGCCATTTCTGGATGCACGGCCAGATGGGCCCTCTTGACGGGGCTGGGCACGGTGGCGATCCAGCCGAAAAGATCTAGGCCGTCCCACTCCCAGATGGGGTGCAGGATCCGGGTTCTGGGTCGGCCGTCACGGTCGACGGTGGCAACGGAGGCCCACACGATCGAGTGAGCCATGTCGATGAAGGCGGGCGCGATCTGCTCAAGCGGCGTCACGACTGCTCAGCCTAGGCATACAGTCACGCCGCGCCGCGTCAGCTCTCCTGAATTTTGCGAAACTCCTCGGATTTGCGGTACTCGACCTTGCCCTCTTCGGCGGTCGTTTCGATGTGGCCCTTGTCCTTCTCGTCGACCCACTCGGAGACCGCAGTGCCGGAGACAGTTCCGCCGCTGCCGGGCAACGTAGTGGTCTGGCGGCTCTCGTCGTATTCCTTGGCCATCTCCTTGGCCTTCTCTTTGGCCTCGTCGGTGACTTCCGGTTTTTCGGTCAACTGTCCGGCTTCGCTGGTTTCCGGCTGCTGTTCGTTACCCATGTCACATGGGCTGCCCGATCGCCGGGTTTACCAAACGCAGGACAGCTAACCAGCTGGCACAGCCCTCAAGGCCGCAGGCAGGCTTGGCAAGAAGTGCTGTTTGGCGAAGGCGCGGATGTCGTCGGCCGTATCAAGCGGTTGGGCGCTGGGCAGCAGCAACACCATCGCCGCATAGCGCAGGATGGTGTCGGCCAGCTCGTTGACGGCTTGCTCCCCTATCCGCGCGGCGAAACCTTCGGGGAAGATGATCCGCAGTGCGTCGGCCATCCGTTCGATGGCCGCGCTGTAGTGCTGGCCGGCCAGTTCGATCACCAAACCCGGTTCGTCGGTGATCATCCGGTCAAGTACCCGGTGACGGCGGAATTTGAGGATCGACAGGGTGAACGCCTCGACGTAGTAATTAGACTGCGGCCCAGCCTGTTTGAGCTCCTTAGCGATGTCGGCGAACAGCCGGACGTTTTCGCGTTCAATGACCGCGGCCACCAGCTCGTCCTTGTTGGAGAACCGACGGTAGATCGTCGTGCGGCTCACCCGCGCCCGTCGAGCGACGTCGTCGAGGGCGACACGGCGGAACCCATGCCGTTCGAACTCGACGACGGCGGCGTCGAGAATGGCTTCGGCGGCCGGATCAGGCCCTGGCATAGCCTTTTAGCGCATAGCCGTTGTAGCGCACCTGCATTGGCAGATGATCCCACAACCAGTTCACCGGCCGCGACCGCCAAAATGCGGCGAAGCGCTGATAGCGGCGTTCCTGGCGGTCATTCCACGGCAAACCCAACAGGTCGCGAGCGCGCGGCGGCAGCCCACCGGTCGTCAGGAACGCCGCGATCGGGTTGAACATCGGCGCGATCATCCGCCAGAGCCACGGCGGCATTCCCTTCGGGCAGGGAAAGCCCTTGGTGACGTAGCCGACGCCGTACTTGGCCGTCGGGTGCGCGACGACGATCTCGTCCATCATCCGGTCCCAATACCGTTCGAACTCAGCGTAATTCGCTGGCATCGGCCGGTCGCTGACGCCGTAACGGCGGTACCAGGTCTTGGACTCGAGGTAGATCTGCTCCTTCTCGTCGCGGCTGAGCCGCTTGACGAAGGTGTCGGCGAAGTACAGCACCTGTTCGACGAACGTCGCATGCGCCCAGAAGTACGTGTCAGGGTCGAGCGCGTGGTAACGGCCAGCTCCCCCGTACTGGCTGGGCATATCGCCCTTGACGTGGTGGTGGAAGTCGCGGACCTGCATGCCGGCGTTGTCGTCGTCGGTGCCGTACACGGTGTTGAAGATCGGCGGAATCGTGCGCTTGAGCCGCTCGGCGGTGTCGGCGAAGAACGTGGAGTGGTCGAGCACCCCCTGACCCAGTTCGGCGAGCATGTTCTGCAGCACCGCCGGCCGCGGCCCGATGAGGTACATGCGGTTGTCGCCGAAGTAGCGCCACACCAGTGAGCCCGGGCCCAGCGGCAGGGCATCGTCCGTGCTGTCGGCGACCGGTGCCAGTTCCGTCATGAGGAACAGTGTTACAGATTTCGCACTTTGTACCAACGGCGTGTGAGCGGTCTCACGGTGCCCGAGCGAGAAGACATGGCTGGTGAAAGCCTCAGATCACGACCAGGAACGCTATTTCGCGGAACGGCGGAGCCGCGCGACGGCGAGGACAGCCAGCACCCCTGCGGCGGTCGCCAGCACTAACGACAGCGCCAGCAGCGGCGCGTTGTAGATCACCGAGGTGGTCTGCGGTTCGCCGGAGAGCACCGGCGCGACGGCCACGGTTTCGCTGGCACCAAGCCAGCTCAGCACGCAGCCGACCGCCGCGACGACGGCCAGCGCCAACTCCACACGGGTCCTCATAACGGCGGTATGCGCTCTTCCACCACCTGCGTCAGCGCGGCACGCAACACGTGGTGCTTACGCGCCCATGCTTGTGCGGCGCGGTCATTTGTGAGTTTGAGCCCGATGCCCTTGCGGCCCCGCGGTACGCCGGTCAACTCGCCCAACGCCCGCGCCGACTGCCATTTCGGCTCCTCGGGCCCCTTGGGTTCGGGATAGATGCGCGCGATGTCGTCGACGCTGATTCGCTCCGTCCCCTGTCGCAGATAATCGGGCGTCAGTTCCACCGAGGTGTGGATGCGCGCCGCCTTGACTTGAATCGCCAGGAATCCGGTCACCAGGACGAAAAACACGCCAGGAACCAGGAATTGGAAACCGTATCCGGCTGACAGCTGAATCAATGCCATCGCGACGCCTGACGCCGGGCCTGCCAGCAGCCACCACCAGCTCGCACCCGGCTCGTAGAACAACACCTCCGGCGGCGCTTCGCTCTCGATCACTGCTGCTCCTGCTCAGACCACGACGCCGCGGCAGGGCGGGTGATCAGGACAACGCCTGCGATCAGCGGGATGACCGCGAGCAGGGTGAGCACGTGGACGATCCCGACTACAGCCACCAGCGCCACCAGCACAACGGTCGCCAGCGAAAGCGTGACGGCGGCCCGGCGAAACCGTGTGTCGCCGCTGCGGGCGCGGCCGGCCAGAAACGCCAACCCGGCGCCGGCGGCCGCGGTGATGACACCCGCTCCTCGGTAGACGAGGGGAAGACCAACGGAAGCGACGATCAGACCACCGACGATCAGCATGATCGACGCGGCCACCCAGCACCAGAAGGCGGCGGTGACCACACGTGGTCGCGACGGTGGAGCTGTCATGGTCCGGCCAGCCTATCCGGTCAGCGCGTGAAGAAGGCGTGGGCGTCCTTGCGGTGCAACAGGAAGACACCCCCGGCGATCAGCACTGATCCGACGATCGCGGTGATCGCGAAGGTGATCGCAGCGGGTGCGGGTCTGTCGACGGTGAACAGGCTGGTGGCCGTGTACACGACCGAGGCGATCCCGCCGCCGGTCAGCACGGTGCGCGCCCATCGGTAGCCGTGCCGCATCAGGATCAGAAACGTCACCACCACCGCCGACACCACCAACACGAACACCGCCGAGATCGCGTACACGATGACAGGCGGGTGCTGTTGCGGGGTGGTCAACAAGTCGACGACGTACCCGATGACCAACAGCGGCAGCGCCGCCAGCCACAGCCAGAATCCGGTGTCGACGTCGACGGGACGCGCGCGGCCGTCGTCTTCCGTCACTCGAGCCAGCCGGCCACGTCGGCCGCCCAATACGTCAGCACGATGTCGGCACCGGCGCGCCGGATACTCGTCAATGTTTCCAGCGCCACGGTTTTCAGGTCGATCCAGCCGTTGGCGGCGGCGGCGCTGATCATCGCGTATTCGCCCGACACCTGATAGGCGGCGACGGGCACCGGCGAAATGTCGGCCGCGGCGCGCACCAGATCGAGGTAGGCCATCGCCGGTTTGACCATGACGATGTCGGCGCCCTCGTCGATGTCCAGCTCGATCTCGTGGACGGCCTCGCGGGCGTTGGCCGAATCTTGTTGGTAGGTACGACGATCGCCGCGCAGGCTGGAGCCGACCGCTTCACGGAACGGTCCGTAGAAGCCCGAGGCGAACTTCGCGGCGTAGGCGAGGATGACGGTATCGACGTGCCCTGCGGCGTCAAGGCCGTCGCGGATTGCTGCGACCTGACCGTCCATCATCCCGCTCGGACCGACCACGTGGGCGCCCGATTCTGCTTGTGCGACAGCCAATTCCACGTAGCGGGCGTTGGTGGCGTCATTGTCGACCGCACCCGCCGCATCGAGGACGCCGCAATGACCGTGGTCGGTGAACTCGTCGAGGCACGTGTCGGCCATCAGCACCGTCTCGTCGCCGAGATCCTTGGCCAGATCCCGCAGCGCAACGTTCAGTATCCCGTCGTCGGCGATGCCCGCTGAGCCTGTGGCGTCCTTGTCTTCGTCGCGCGGCACGCCGAACAACATCAGACCCCCCACGCCCGCAGCCACGGCGTCGGCCGCCGCCCTGCGCAGCGAGTCACGGGTGTGCTGAACAACGCCGGGCATCGAGGCGATGTCGCGGGGCTCGTCGATGCCGTCGGCGACGAACATCGGCAGCACCAAATGCCTTGGCTCCAAGGATGTTTGCGCGACGAGCCGCCTCAAGGCAGGGGTTGACCTGAGCCGACGGGGGCGGTGACGTGGATAGGCCACTGTGGGTTCCTCAGATCCGCCGATTTTCGATGGACATGCGCGACAAACCGTCGACACCAAGATCCGTATCGGCCTGTTGTCGCTCAGAGGCGGGCAAAAGAGTCGTCATGTTCACTGTCCCCCACTGATTTCGAGCGCCCCGCTACCGCCGCCGGCTCTTCTTGCGCGGAGGCGGCAGCGCACCCTCGGCACGCAGCCGGGCGGCATGCTCGGCCAGCGCCTCAACCAGCGGACCGACCGCCGCGACTTCTGGCTGCACATCGACGCGCAGGCCGAATTCCGCTGCGGTTTCGGCGGTCTTGGGGCCGATGCACGCGACGATGGTCCGCGCGTGCGGCTTGCCCGCGATGCCGACCAGATTGCGCACCGTCGAGCTCGACGTGAAGCACACCGCGTCGAAACCGCCGGTCTTGATCATCTCGCGGGTCGACGCCGGCGGAGGCGCGGCACGCACCGTGCGGTATGCGGTGACATCCTCGATCTCCCAGCCCCGCTCACGCAGGCCCTCGGCCAGCGTCTCGGTGGCGATGTCCGCCCGCGGCAGCAGAACCCGGTTCACCGGGTCGAAAACGTCGTCGTAGGGCGGGAATTCGTCAAGAAGGCCCAGCGACGACTGCTCACCCGACGGCACCAGCTCGGGGTTGATGCCGAACGCACGCACCCGGTCCGCCGTTGCCTGCCCGACGCATGCGATCTTCACGCCGGAGAACGCGCGGGCGTCGAGTCCAAATTCGTTGAACTTCTCCCACACCGCACGCACCGCATTGGTGGACGTGAACACGACCCACTGGAAGCGGCCGTCGACCAGACCCTTGACCGCGCGCTCCATCTGCGCAGGGCTGCGCGGCGGCTCGACCGCGATGGTCGGCACCTCGATCGGCAATGCGCCGTGACCGACCAGCCTTTCGCTCATCTCGCCGGCCTGGTCCTTGGTGCGCGGCACGAGCACGGTCCAGCCGTACAAAGCGCGGCTTTCCCACCAGTTCAGCTTCGCGCGGTTGGCGACGGTCTTGCCGATCGTCACCACCAACGGCCCGGCCAAGGGCGACGGCTCAGTGCCAGCCAGCGTGGCCTTGTCGAGAAGTCCGGCCAGCGTGGTTTCCACCGAACGCTGTTGGCACGTCGTCCCGTTCGCGGTCACCACGCACGGCGTGGTGTCGACCAGCCCGTGCTCGATCAGCGTGCGCGCCGCATCGGGCAGATGAGATGCGGTGGCGTGCAGGATCAGCGGGCCGGGCGCAGCGGCCAGCGCCGCCCAGTCCACGTCGCCGCGGACGTCGGCGACGGTGTGCGCCGAGCCCAGCGGCAGGCCGGCATACGTCGGCACGGCAGTGGTGTCCGGCAGCCCCGGCACGATCTCGAAATTCAGGTGCGTCTTGGCCAGCGCGGTCACCTCGGTGATCACCGCGTCCACCGACAGCGGATCGCCGGCCACCAGACGCACCACGTCCACGCCCGTACGCGCCTCGTGCGCCAGGGTCTTGGCCACCTCCGCGGGATCGCCCAGCGCGGGCCGGATATCCGGGCCGCCGGGCAGGATCGTCACCGGAGTTGATTCCGTCGCGTCCGCGTCCTCGGGCTTGGCCGCCTCAGCGGGTTCAGGTCCCGACGGCGGCGGCAGCTCGGAACCGGCAAGCGCGAGCACCGCTTCGGGGACGTCGGGGTCGGTGAACACCAGGGCGGCGTTGGCCAGTACCGTCCGGGCCCGGGTCGTCAGCAGGCCCGGATCACCGGGGCCTGAACCGACGAACGTGATGCGGCCCGGCTTCGGCTTGCGCCCTCGCCCCGAATGCCCAGTCATCTCTATCTCCCAGCCTCGACCAACAGATCGCGTGCGCCCAGTTCGAACAACTCCTCGGCCACCGAGAGACCAAGCTCTCGTGCCCGATCGGGAGTCCCGACGCCGGACGCACGGATCACGTCGGATCCGTCCAGCGCCGCCACGCAGCCGCGCAGCGACACCTCTTCGAAGACGCGGCCGTCCTCATCGATGGACTCGACCACTTCCGCGATCGCACCCACCGGTGCGGAACAACCCGCCTCCAGTCGGGCGAGCAGGACTCGTTCAGCGGTGACCGCAGCGCGTGTGTCGGGGTCGTCCAACTCCGCCAGTAGCGCGGCAAGCTCGGTGTCGTCTGCGCGGCACTCGACCGCGAGCGCACCTTGAGCCGGCGCTGGCAACATCTGCACCGGCTCGAGAGTCTCGGTGACATCGGCTAGTCGTCCGATGCGGGCCAGTCCCGCTCGGGCGACCACGATGCCGTCGAGATCACCGTTGCTAACCCTGTTCAACCTGGTATCAAGGTTGCCTCGTAGGGGGCGGATTTCCAAACCGAGACCCAATGCTCTAAGCTGCGCGATCCGTCGCGGGCTCGACGTGCCGATCACCGAGCCCGCCGGCAACTCTCCGAGCACCAGTCCGTCGCGGGCCACCAGGGCGTCGCGGGCGTCTTCGCGTGGGGGTATTGCGGCGATCGTGAACCGCGGGTCGGGCGCCGTCGGCAAATCCTTGTAGGAGTGCACGGCCATGTCGACGACCCGGTCGTGGATGGCCTCTCTCAGCGCGGCTGTGAAGACGCCCACACCGATGTCGGCGATCGGCCCGGCCGAACGGTCCCCTTCGGTGGAGACGATCACCAGCTCGGCGGGGTGACCCTTGGCGGTCAGGGCATCTTTGATGGCACCGGCCTGGGTCTTCGCCAACAGGCTGCCCCGGGTGCCTATCCGGATTACTGCGCGGCTTTTGGTCAAGCGTTACTCGGTCTGATCGAGATCTGTTGTCACTAAAGGCAATTCGCCCCCGGCGACGGCGTCGACGGCCTGCTGGTCGAGTTCGAACAACTCGCGCAGCGCCTCGGCGTAGCTGTCACCCCCGGGCGCACTCGCCAGCTGTTTGACGCGCACCGTCGGGGCGTGAAGCAGCTTGTCGACGACGCGGCGCACGGTCTTGGCGACCTCGTCGCGGTGTGCGGTGTCGAGCCCGGGCAGGCGGTTGTCCAGCCGCAGCAACTCGGCCTCCACGACGTCGGCGGCCCGCTGCCGCAACGCCGTCACCGTCGGCGTGACCTCGGCCATCCGCTGCCCTGCCAGGTAGTTGGCGACCTCGGCGGCGACGATATTGCGGGCGGCGTCGGCGTCGGAGGCGGCCGCGCGGGCAGACGGTTCACGCTGGATGCGGTCCATGTCGACGACGAAAACGCCGGGCAGACCGGTCACCGCGGGGTCGATGTCACGCGGCATTCCCAGGTCACACATGACCAGCTGGTGCTCGCGGCGGGCGAGCGCGTGATGGACGTCGGCCAACGACACCACGGGCCTGACCGCGCCGGTGCAGCAGACGACGACGTCGGCGTCGGTGAGCACGGGCGGCAGGTGATCCAGCGGGAAGGCATCGGCGGTTACGCCGAGTTCGCGGATGTTGTGGGCCAGCCGCTTCCCGCGGGGCAACGTTCTGTTCACGACGTGGATGCGCTCGATCCCCGCGCGCGCCAGATGCTTGGCCGACAGGGCCCCCATTGAGCCGGCGCCGACGACGACCGCGCTGCGGCCGGCCAGGCCGCCCAATTTCTCTTCGGCCATGCCGAGCGCCACCGACACCACCGATGCCCCCGCGGCGTCGATACCTGTTTCGGAGTGCACGCGCTTGCCGACCGACAGCGCCCGCTGGGAGAGCTCATGCAGCGTGCGCCCGACGGTGTGGTTGGCCTCGGCGGACGCGTAGGCGCGGCGGACTTGGCCGAGCACCTGCTGCTCGCCGATCACCGCGGAATCAAGCCCGCTCGCGACGGCGAACAGGTGCTCGACGGCCGCCTCGGCGTAGCGCACGTAGGCGTATTTCGTCAGGTCGTTCAGGGACATGCCCGAATGCTCGGAAAGCACCTGACCGATCACCGAAAGGCCGCCATGGAAAGCCTCGACGACGGCGTAGACCTCGACGCGGTTGCAGGTGGACAGCACCATGGCCTCGGTCACGAGTGAGGACTGCAGCACCTGGTCGACGATCTTGGCTTGATCGGACTCGTCGGTGCTCAACTGCTCGAGCACCGACACCGGCGCGCTGCGGTGCGAAACCCCGAAAAGCAGCACGCTCACGGCTCCATCACCACGTCATCCACGGTAGTCGTTTACCAGCTGGGCTACCAAATTTGCTCTGCTGGTCAAGGCTGCGCAAGATCCGCCCGCAGCCGGGGCTCGTCGACCTCCCAATAGCTGTGCTCTACGCCGTCCAACAGCACCACGGGGAGCCGGTCGCCGAACTCGGCACGCAGCGCGGAATCACCCGCCGCCGCTGCGGCGTCGACATCGGTGACGGTCAGCTCGAAGCCGAGCTCACCGGCCAACTTCGCGAGCCGCGTCGCGGCACCCGCACAGATCGTGCAGCCCTCACGTGTGAGCAATTCCACCCGCCGGTTCACCCCGCAAGTATGCGCACCCCGTGACTTAGGGTTGATTCGTGTCCGATACGGAGGAGGCGGCCCAACAACAGTTGGCCGGCGAGGCCAGCGCGGAGGCGGCCGTCACCGATCTTGCCGCCGAGGCGGTCGCCACCCCGCCTGCACCGCCGCCGGACCTGACGGCCGCGGCGTTCTTCGACGTCGACAACACGCTGGTGCACGGCTCGTCTCTGGTGCACTTCGCCCGCGGGTTGGCCGCGCGCAAGTACTTCACGTACGGCGATATGGGCCGCTTCATCTACGCGCAGGCCAAGTTTCAGCTTCTCGGCCGGGAGAACAGCGACGACGTGGCCGCAGGCAAGACCAAGGCGCTGGCGTTCATCGAGGGCCGCTCGACGGCCGAACTGATGGCGGTCGGCGAGGAGATCTACGACGAGATCATCGCCGACAAGATCTGGCCAGGCACCCGCGCGCTGGCACAGATGCATCTGGACGCCGGCCAGCAGGTGTGGCTGGTCACCGCGACGCCCTACGAGCTGGCCGCCACGATCGCGAAGCGGCTCGGGCTGACCGGGGCGCTGGGCACCGTCGCCGAATCGGTCGACGGGGTGTTCACCGGCAGACTGGTCGGCGACATCCTGCACGGCACCGGCAAGGCGCACGCAGTGCGGTCGCTGGCCATCCGCGAGGGCCTGAACCTGCGCCGCTGCACCGCGTATTCGGACAGCTTCAACGACGTGCCGATGCTGTCGCTGGTCGGCACGGCCGTCGCCATCAACCCCGATGCCGACCTGCGCGACCTGGCCCGCGAGCGGGGCTGGGAGATCCGCGATTTCCGGACTGCCCGCAAGGCGGCCCGCATCGGCGTGCCGTCGGCGCTGGCGCTCGGCGCGGTCGGCGGGGCTTTGGCTGCAATCGTTTCCCGCAGGCAGGATGGCAGCTGAGTCGCCGCTGATAGGCTCGCGCCGCTAACACCTGGAGGGGAAGAACGACCAGATGGCCATCGCTGAAGAGATCATCGGCACCCACTACCGGTACCCCGACTACTTCGAGGTCGACCGGGAGAAGATCCGTGAGTTCGCCCGGGCGATCAAGGACGAGCATCCCGCCCATTTCAGCGAGGACGCCGCCAAGGAATGCGGGTATGACGCGCTGATCGCGCCGCTGACGTTCCTCGCCGTGGCAGGGCGCAAGGTCCAGCTGGAGATCTTCAACCAGTTCGACGTGCCGATCAACATGGAGCGGGTGCTGCACCGCGACCAGAAGATCACCTTCCATCGGCCGATCGTGGCCGGCGACAAGCTGTACTTCGACTCGTATCTCGATTCGGTGACCGAGTCGCACGGCGCGGTGGTCACCGAGATCCGCGGCGAGGTGACCGACGCCGACGGCAAGCCGGTGCTCACAAGCATCGTCACCGTGATGGGCGAGGCACAGTCCGACACCGAAGCCGACGAGATAAGCGCTCAGATTGCCGCCGCCCGCGACGCCGCGATCGCGAAAATGATTGCTGGGCAAAGCTCTAAAAAGAACTAACCCTTCCCGGCGAGAACCTCAGCCGAAGAAAGTGTTTCGCCGGTTGGCCAGCAGCTGATACAGCGTCTGCTGGATGGTTTCGCGAACCTGGTCGGTCAACTCGAACGTGATCATCGGATCGTCAGCGGCTGACTCGTCGTACTCCTCGGTCGAGATCGGCTCGCCGAACTGGATGTACCACTTCGACGGCAGCGGCACCATGCCGACCGGACCGGCCAGCGGGAACAGCGGAGTGACCGGGAAATAGGGCAGGCCGAGCAGCCGCGCGAGCAGCTTGACGTCCGCGATCATCGGATAGATCTCCTCGGAGCCGACGATCGAGCACGGCACGATTGGTGCCTTGGTCCGCAACGCGGCCGACACGAACCCGCCGCGGCCGAACCGCTGCAGCTTGTAGCGGTCCTTGAAGTGCTTGCCCAGGCCCTTGTACCCCTCGGGGAATACGGCGGTCAGCTCGCCCGCGGCCAGCAGCCGGTGCGCGTCGGACGTGCATGCCATGGTGTGGCCGGCCTTGCGCGCCGCCTGGCCGACCATCGGCATGTCGAAGACCATGTCGGCGGCCAGCAGCCGCAGATCCCGGTGCGTCGGGTGATGGTCGTGCACGGCCACCGACGTCATCAACCCGTCGAACGGCAACACGCCGGCGTGGTTGGCGACCACCAATGCGGCCCCGGACTCCGGCAAGTTCTCGATCCCGCTGACCTCGACGCGGAACCACGACTTGAAGAAGACCCTCAGCAAAGGCAGAAAGATAGCGCTGTTGAGGTGTGGATCGAAGCCGAACTCGTCGACGGTGTAGTCGCCCATCATCCTCTTGCGGACGAACTCGGCAACCGACGCGATCCGCTTGGCGAGTTCGGAGGGCGTCTCGTCGGCCGTTCCCGCGCCTGAGACGGATCCGCGCCGCTGGTCGATCTCCCGTACGACGGCAGCGATCTGCTCGGCGGAAGCGCGGCCGCCGTTGTCTGAGAGGAGCGAGGGATGTCGGCGCGAACTCTCGGCACGCTGATTGGCGGCACGCCGCTGGGCACTGGCACGACCCGAATTGGAATGCAGCGGAATGACTTTGGCTTTAGGCTCGCCCGCCACGCTCAGTACCTTCTCCCCACCCGATTTCAGAGTCTTTCGTTAACGTCCCCACCGCTGCGCCGCTGCAACGGCGCGACTCTCCATTGAGCGTACCCATCGCGGGTCGACGATCGGAGTCAATCCTCGACCACGCACATAATCGTCGAAAGCCTCCGCTGTCGTCCACTTGGGGCTATAGCCTAGGTCGTTTCGCATCCGTGCGGTATCCATGACTCGGCCGTAGCTCAAGTAGTCGAGCTGCTCACGATCCACTTCAGTGTAGCGAGTTGCGCGCCACAGCGAATCCACTGCCCACAGCGCCGACCGCGGCACCGGCAGCGGAATCCGACCCGAGCGCCGGATCGCCTGACTCATCATGATGATGCCGGCCGCACCGACGTTGTAGGTGCCCGATCTGCCCGCCATCGTCGCGCGCTCCAGCGCACCCAGCGCATCCTGCTCATGCAGCAGCTGCAGGCGCGCGTCGTGCCCGACGACCGTCGGCACCACCGGTCCCGCCAGATACCGCGACAAGGCGGTATCCATCGCAGGGCCGATCATGTTGGCCAGCCGGAGAATCGTGACGGCGATGTCGGGCCTGCGCCGGCCCAGCCCGCGCGCGTAGCCCTCGATGTCGATGCTGTCTCGGGCGAAACCGTCACCCGGTGGCCTGCGAGCACTGCTGTCCTCGGTGAACATCACGGGATCGCGTGAACTCGAGCCGTACACCTCGGAAGTGGACTTCAGGACGACCCGGCGCACCGACGGCGCCTTCTGGCACGCCGCGAACAGCTGGATCGCGCCCATCACGTTGAGTTCCTTGAGCGCTGCCCGACCGCCGGAGCGTGGCGCGTACGACGCCGCGGCGGCGTGCACGACCGTGTCGACGTCGCCGTTGCGGATGACCTTGGCGATGAACGGATTACGGATGTCGGCGCGGACGAACTCCGCGCGGCCCATCCGCCGCAGCAGGTCCTTGCTCGGCGCGATCGCGTCGACCGCGATCACATGGTTGATCAACGGGTTCTGCGCGAGGCGGGCGGTCAGGTAGCCGCCCAGAAAACGGCACGCTCCCGTGACCAGAACGACTTTCGGATAGTGAACGGTGTCCCGCGACTCGGGACCGCTCGATTCGCCCCCAGAATCCATTCGGTCAGCCTAGCGGCCGAGGCACGAAGCTACTTGCCGAGCTTTCTGCGCTGCACCCGCGTGCGACGAAGCAGCTTGCGGTGCTTCTTCTTCGACATGCGCTTGCGTCGCTTCTTGATGACTGAACCCATTAACTCCGGAGTCTCCGCTACTTCAAAACAAAGTTGACTGACCCGGTCACCTTACCTGGGCGGCCTAGGTAAACGAAAAACGCGTCTGGCGATGAGCCGCTTGCGCGAAGAGCGGACGCTGCCGCCTAACCCGCGTCGAAGTATGAGCTCTCCAGCATGTCGTGGACGGCCTTGGCGTGCACACGGAACGAGCGGCCAACCCGGACAGCGGGCAACTCGCCGTTGTGCACCAACCGGTACACCGTCATCTTGCTGACCCGCATCAGGCTTGCCACTTCGGCGACGGTGAGAAATTGAGCTCGTGGCGGCTGGCCGTCGGTGGGTCCGGCGTCGCGCGCCGACTTTCCACTAGCCGAATCCCGCGCCGATGGCCCGTTCATAGACGTCATCGCAACCCAATCCTTCAGGCACGGGCAGTCCCAGCGGCTTCCCCACCGCTGGCACCCGACCCGTGCTTACCACTGGGAGAATAGCGTGGCAGGTGGGGTTACTGCGACGGGTGTGGGCTAATCAGTTGGAAATTCCCTAATTACTCTGATGTAATTCCTAGCTGCTCAGAGCGCCTTTTCGCGGCGTCGACGGCGTCCGCGACCGCTGCCCGCAAACCGCCCTTTTCGAGTTGCCGCAGACCAGCCGCCGTAGTGCCGCCCGGTGAGGTAACGGTGGCCCGCAGCTGGGCGGCCGTGGTGTCCATCGCGGTGCCCATCGCCGCGTCGCCGGCGGGCTGCGCCTCATCGAGGCGTTCCAGCAACATGGCGGCCGAACCGGCCATTGTTTGCACGACCAGATCGGTGGCCACCGAACGCGAAAGGCCGGCCGCGACGCCGGCGTCGACGAGCGCCTCCACCATCAAGAAGAAATAGGCGGGCCCCGAACCAGACACGGCCGTGACCGCGTCGAGTTGCGACTCCGGCACGGTCAGCACGCCGCCGACCGCGTCGAAAATCGCCGACACCTCCTTGAGGTGATCAGGGGTGGCGAACCGGCCGCGCGCCAGCGCGCTGACTCCCCCACCGACGACCACCGGTGCATTCGGCATCACCCGGATGACCGGCGACCCGGCCGGCAGTTTCGCCTCGTAGTACCCCGTGGTGACGCCGGCCGCCACCGTGACGAAAACCTGCTCGGCCGAATTGCTTTCGGCCTTTGCGGCGGCATCGGCGAGGTCGCCGATCACGGTCTCCACGTCGGCGGGCTTCACAGCGACGATGATGTAGGTCGCGGTCTCGACGGCGTCGGCCACCGTGGTCACCAACACCGAATACGTCTCGGACAGGTATTTCGCGCGGTCGGGGAACTTCTCGGCGACCACCATGTCCTTGACCTGCCGTCCTGCCCGCAGCAGCCCGGACAGCAGTGCCTCGCCGATACTTCCACCGCCGATGATCGCGATTCTGGCCATGCGGGAAAGCATTGCAGACGTGAGACGACGTTACGGCGCGGGCACCATTGCCAGCTGACGGCTCTGCACGACGATGTGGCCCTCGCAGTCGACGACGATGTGGTCCTCGTCGAACCAGTCCTGGCCGATCTGCACCGTCGTGCACAACACGCGTAGCCACCCGTCGGCGGGCAGGGCCCTCAGATACGCCGTCAGCTGCACCGTGGGCGCCCAGCCCGTCCGGTTCACGCCGAACGTCACAGGGGCGGACACGTCGCCGCACAGCAGCGCGAACAGCACGTCCGGCGCGACGCCCTTCGGTCGCACCCAGTACTCGATGATCGGTGGGCCGCCGTCGCTGCGAGGTGTGAATGTGGTCAGCGACGGCCGGATATCGCATCCGTGAGCCAGGTGGACGATGTCCGCCATCGGATGGCCCGGTCCGATCGGCTCGAGGCCCGGCGGAGGTTCAGGCTGCATCAGCGGAACCACCGGGTTGACCGAGAGCAGCGGCGGCACATGATGTTCGGGGTCGCCGAGAGTGACGGCGGCGCGCACAGCGGTGCGCTCGCCCTGATTCAGTTCGACGTCGATGAGGCTGACGCGGCGGCCTCGCTTGCGCACGGTGGTGACCACCCGCATCGGCCCCGGATCGGGCGCCCACAAAAAGTTGCCCGAAACAGCGATCGGCTGAACATCTCCACCGTGCTCGATGCGGGCGGCGTTGGCGCACAGCGCCAGCATCGCCCCGCCGTGCACCTTGGGCCCGATTGTCCAATGTTCGTTCAGCACACCGTCATACGCGCCGTCTCCCACGGGGGTGAGCGCCATGGCGTCGGTGAACAGCGTGGAGCCCACGGTTTCCTTTCGATCGATTCAGCGCAACAGATGCTTGCGGGCGAACTGCAGCGACTCGGTCAGCAGCGCTTCACGTTCGGTCGCGGTGCGCGCGCCCGACGTTGTCACCTCGAGGATCACATGACCGGAAAAGTCGCTCCCGGCAAGCATTTCGCAGACCTCGACGGTGGGCTGGGTGCCGCGGCCTGGCACCAGATGTTCGTCGGTCGAGGCGCCGCTGCCGTCGCACAGGTGCAGATGCACCAGCCCGTCACCCATGCGGCGGGCCATGTCGACGGCGTCGGTGCCCGCCGTCGCGGTGTGCGACAGGTCAAGCGTGTAGTGCGCGTGGTTGCCGTCCAGCGGGTCGTAGGACGGCGCGAACGCCGAGATGCCCGGCCCAGGCTTGCCGCCTCGTTTACGCATCCGCTGGATGGACGTCTGGCCGGCACCGAAGAACCTGTCCGCCCGGAACGGAAACATGTTCTCCACCGCGACCATCACGTCGCTGGACGCCTCGAGTTCGATCACCTGTTCCGAAAAGCCCTCCGCGTAGCGGCGCTGCCAGCGGAACGGCGGATGCACGACGACGGTCTGCGCGCCCAGCTGTTCGGCGGCGCGCACGCTTCGCTCGAGCTTCGGGATCGGGTTGGCACCCCACACCCGCTGCGAGATCAACAGGCACGGCGCGTGCACGGAGAGCACCGGCATGTCGTACTGAATCGACAACTGCTCGATGGCGTCGATATCTTGGCTGACCGCCTCCGCCCAGACCATCAGCTCGACACCGTCGTAGCCCAGCCGGGCGGCGTATTCGAAGGCGGCCTCGGTCCTCAGCGGATAGACCGAGGCCGTCGACAGACCAACCTTGATGGCGGGGCGCACTGGGTCTAATTCGGCGTCTGTCGGCTTCTTAACCCGATTGCAGCAGCGCCAACGGTCCCAGGGTGACCAGCGCGCCGACCGCCACCGCGATCAGCGTGCTGCCGATGTCCTCGGTCTTGCGCACTACCCGCACGCCGACCACGAGGCCCAGGATCACCAGGACGGACAACACCAGCGCGACGATGTTGTTCCACTTCCACAGCTGATCGAACGCGACGAACAGGCCCGCTCCGAATGCGACCGCGATGATGCACTGCCCGACGATCAACGCGCCGCGCAGGAACGACGACATTCCCGCAGGGGCGGCGGTGTGCGCGTCCTCTTGCGTTTCCGCGTCTTCGAGGTCGATGTCCTCCGGAGTAGGAGCGGCACCGCGGCGGGCCAGGTCGTCGGCGACCGTCTGGCCGCCGAACAACGGCCCCTGACTCGACCGCAGATACGACGGCAGCTCGTCACGATCGCGCGCCTCGACTGCGGTCGCGGTGTCGACGTCCTCGATCTCGGGCGGCTCGATGAGGTCCGCTCCGGCATCGACGTCCTCGTCGTCGTCGACGACGGGATCCGGGCTCATCTGTTCGGCGCCCACCCCGACAGAGGGGCGGAAACGGCGGGCGGCGTGGGCGTAATGCGGGCGGCGCGGAGGCGAGAAGAAATCCACCGGGTCCTGCTCGGCGTCCCGCTGCTCGATGTGCGCTGAGTAGTCGGCGACCGCGTCGGCGTAGGCGTCGTCGACCTCGTCGTATTCGTCGGCCGGCGCAGCCTCTGCCTCTGCTTCTGCCTCTTCGACGTGCTCGACGGCGCCGTTCGTGGAGACGGGGCCGGTCGCGTCGGCGTGCTCGTCGTGGGCCGTCGGTTCCGGCTCGGCCGTTTCTTCGACGTCGCGATCGGTGACGATCGGGATTTCGCCGGTCAGCTCGGCGACGGTTACGGCGTCACTGTTGCCACGACGGCGCCGGCGCCGGCCGCCGACGGGCGGGGCACCGATAGTGCCGTTCTTCGCCAGCAACTCCGCGACCGAAATCGGTCGCGTGCTGCTGTGGCTATCTTCTGGTCCAGTCATCGTGTGTTGCCTTTGGGCCTCGTTACTTCTCGTCCAGGATCCCGTACGGACGTCTCGACCAAGGCAGTTCCATCCGCTTCGCTGTCGAGTTTCCGCAGAATCAGCCCTTCTCGCAATGCCCAGGGGCAGATGTCCACGCTGTCGACGCCAAGAGCCTTCATGCTCGCCTCAGCTACCAAAGCTCCGGCGACGATCTGTGGCGCCCGCTCGGCACTCACCCCCTCCAACTCCGCACGGTCAGCCGCGGTCATCCTAGAGATGAATGCTATGAGCTGCCTGAGGCCGGTCGCTGTGAGTGTCCGCTTGACCCGCGGACCGGCACCGGAGGGCGCCGCGCCGGTGAGACGGGCCAGCGAGCGGAAGGTCTTCGACGTCGCCACGGCCAGGTCCGGGCTGCCGACCTCGAGCATCTTGGCCCCGGCGTCGGCCAACTCGGTGGTCAGCCAGTCTCGCAGCATCGCCACACGACGCCGGCCCGGCGGATCGTCGGGCAGCCATTCGCGCGTGAGCCTGCCCGCCCCGAGCGGCATCGACAGAGCGGCATCGGGCTCCTCGTCGACGCCGTTGGACAGTTCGAGCGAACCGCCGCCGATGTCGATGTTGAGAATGCGGCCGGCGCTCCAGCCGTACCAGCGGCGCACGGCCAGAAACGTCAACCGGGATTCGTCGACGCCGCTGAGCACCTGCAGCGCCACGCCAGTTTCGGCGAGCACCCTGGCGAGTACGTCTTCGGAGTTGGTGGCGTCACGCACGGCCGAGGTGGCGAACGCCATCAACTCGGCGCAGCCGGAGCTGGCGGCGATCTTCGCGAACTCGTCGAGCGTGCTGATCAGCTTGTCGGCGCCCTTGCGAGTCAGCTTGCCTGAGTTGTCGATCGCCTCCGCAAGCCGCAGCGACGCCTTGGTGGAACTCATCGGTGTCGGATGCCCGCCGCGACGCGCGTCGACCACCAAGAGGTGGACGGTATTGCTGCCGACATCCAGCACGCCTAATCGCACGTCACCACCTTATTGGGTCTACCGTTGTGTTCCGTGAGCGCATCGCATCATGGAGAGGTGGAATTGGATTTCGCCCGTGAATGGGTGGAGTTCTACGACCCCGACAATGCAGAGCATCTGATCGCCGCAGACATGACGTGGCTGCTGTCGCGCTGGACATGCGTGTTCGGCACACCCGCGTGTCAGGGCACGGTCGAGGGGCGGCCCGACGACGGCTGCTGCTCGCACGGCGCGTTCCTGTCCGACAAGGACGATCGCGCCCGGCTCGACGACGCCGTCAAGCAGCTGACCGACGAGGATTGGCAGTTCCGCGACAAGGGGCTGGGCAAAAAGGGCTACCTCGAAATGGATGAATACGACGACAAGCCCAACCTTCGCACCCGAAAATACAAGGGCGCCTGCATATTTCTCAATCGCCCCGGCTTCCCCGGCGGCATCGGCTGCGCGCTGCACAGCAAGGCGCTCAAGCTCGGGGTCGAGCCGCTGACAATGAAGCCCGACGTGTGCTGGCAGCTGCCGATCCGCCGCACCCAGGAGTGGGTGGAACGGCCGGACGGCTCGGAGATCCTCAAGACGTGGATAACGGAATACGACCGGCGGGGCTGGGGCGAGGGCGGAGCTGATCTGCACTGGTATTGCACCGGGGACCCTGCCGCGCACGTCGGAGCCAAGCAGGTCTGGGAGTCGTATGCGCCCGAGCTCACCGAGCTGCTCGGTGAGAAGGCCTATGCCGAGCTGGCCGCAATGTGCAAGCGCCGCAGCGCTTTAGGGCTGATCGCGGTGCACCCCGCGACCCGTTTGGCCGAATGAGCGAGTCGCTGTTTCTGTTCCGGCTGGTCCCGCCGCGAGCGGACTTCGCCCAGACGATGACCGCCGAGGAACGGCACGCGATGACGCTTCACATGACGTACTGGGCGAACCTACTGAGCGCGGGTCGAGTCGTGGTCTACGGACCAGTCGCCGACCCCGAGGGCGTATGGGGCATGGGCGTGCTGCGCGCCGCCGACCGCGCCGAGGTGCTGGCGATCGGCGAGCGCGACCCGTCGGTTACCGCCGGTGTCAACACCTTTGAGGTGTTCGAGATCATGGGCGGCCGAACGGGTTAACCACCACAGCCACACGGCCGCACCGAGCAGTACGGCGGCGAAGACGAAAACATAAGTGGCGGGCAGTATTTCGGTCCAGATGCGGCCGGGCCGCAGCGACATGACACCAGCCTGTGGCGTGTCGCCGGCGACCGAAACGAACCAGCCGCCGACGAAGGCGCACACGAGCCACATGGCCGCGGCGGCGATCCGGCTGCCGTGAACGTACGCGCGATACCCCAGGTGAACGACCAACGGCACGAACCACACCCAGTGGTGGCTCCAGCTGAACGGCGACGCGGCGGCCGACGCCATCCCGACGACGGCAACGGCCAATACGCTCTGGCCGCGGCGATACGCGACGGCTCCGATCACGACGGCGAGGGCCGCAACCGCCACCGCGACGACCGTGGCGAGCGAGGGCGACCAATGCATACGCAGAAACAAGCCGCGCACACTGGTGTTCGCGAGCGGGTCATGCGAGATGCGGTTCACGTCGTCGAAGCGGCCGCGCAACCAGAACGTGACGGAATCGCTTGGCGCGATGGCGAATCCGAGGGCAACCGTGGCCGCGAGCGTGGCGGTGGCGACCAGCGCCGCACGGACCCGACGGGTCACCAGCAGGTACACGATGAACAACGCCGGTGTCAGCTTGATGCCCGCGGCCACGCCGATGCCGACGCCCGCCCACCTGCGTTGCTTCGGCGTGAGGAGATCCGCCAGCACGAGCACGAGCAGGGCCAGGTTGATCTGCCCCAGTTCGGCTGTCAGCCGCACTGGCTCGAGCCAGGCGGTCACACCCACCAGAAGCGCCGTGAGACTGAACAGGCCGGCACCGGCCTGCATACCCGCCGATTTCAGCATCCGCACGACGGCATACGTCAATGCGACAACCATGCCGAGAAGCCACAGGAACTGCGCCGAGACCCGGTCGAGCAGCGCGAGCGGAATCGCACAGATCGCCGCGAAAGGCGGGTAGATGAACAGCAATTCGTCGGGTTTGCCGGTGAAACCCGTCGAGTACAGGTCGAGCCCGGCCAGCAGGCGCTCAGCGGCGAACCGGTACACCATCGCGTCGATCTGCAGCCGCAGCGTCGGCCAGTGCAGATACACGGCGACGTATGTCAGCAGCGAGGCCGCCGCGACCGCCGGGCCGCCATGACGCACCCACGGGGTGATGAAATTGTGGTCTTTGATATCTGATGTGGTCTGCGTTGTCACTCGTCGTCGTCCGCTGTGTCGGCCCTGTGTTGCAAAGGCCCGACAATAGACGAGCTAGTTGTGAACGGCTCCCAGGGATGCCGGTAAGGAACGTTCGACCGTCGGAGGCTTAGCCTTCGAGCTTGTAGCCGAGACCGCGCACCGTGACCAGGTGCACCGGGTTCGCCGGGTCGGCCTCGATCTTGCTGCGCAGCCGCTTGACGTGAACGTCGAGCGTCTTGGTGTCGCCGACGTAGTCGGCACCCCACACCCGGTCGATGAGCTGCCCGCGGGTGAGCACGCGTCCGCTGTTGCGCATCAGGTACTCGAGCAGGTCAAACTCCTTGAGCGGCAAGGTGATCTGCTCGCCGTTGACGGAGACGACGTGACGCTCCACGTCCATCCGAACCGGGCCGGCTTCGAGCACACCGTCGCCGATGCCGGAGTCGTCGCTGTCGCTGCCGCGCCGCAGCACCGCCCGGATGCGAGCAATGAGCTCGCGGGCGGAATACGGCTTGGTCACGTAGTCATCGGCGCCGAGCTCGAGCCCGACGACCTTGTCGATCTCGCTGTCGCGTGCCGTCACCATGATGACGGGAACGCTTGAGCGGGAACGCAATTGCTTGCACACGTCGGTGCCGCTCATCCCCGGCAGCATCAGGTCCAGCAGGACGATGTCGGCACCGGCCCGCTCGAATTCGGCCAGTGCCGAGGGGCCGTCGGCCACCACGGTGGCCTCGAAGCCCTCCTTGCGCAGCAGAAAGGCCAGGGGATCGGCCAAGGACTCCTCGTCCTCCACGATCAACACGCTGGTCATTGGTCTGGCTAGTCCTCTCGCTCGTCCGATTCATCTTCATGATCGGGATAGGCCGGAATCGACAAGGTGAAAGTCGATCCCGTTCCCGGCTGACTCCACAGCCGGATGGATCCGTTGTGATTGGCGGCGACATGCTTGACGATCGCCAGGCCGAGTCCGGTGCCGCCGGTGGCACGCGAACGTGCCTTGTCGACGCGGAAGAACCGCTCGAACACCCGCTCCTGGTCCTCGCGGGCGATGCCGATGCCGCGGTCGGTGATGGCGATCTCGATGTTGTTGCCCCGGCGGCGGCGGCTGATCGACACCGGAGATCCATTGGGCGAGTACGCGATTGCGTTGGACACCAGGTTGGCAATCGCCGTAACGAGCAGAGGCTGGTCACCCAGCACGCGGTAGCCGGTTGGCGCGTCGGTGGTGACCGCGATGTCGGCGTTGTCGGCGGCTACCTTGTAGCGCGACACCGCCTCGGCCACCACGGTGTCGACGTCCACGGCCTCCAGATCGGGCAGCCGTTCGGCGCCCTGCAGCCGGGACAGTTCGATCAACTCGCCGACCATGTTGGCCAGCCGGTGCGATTCGGCGAGCATCTTCTCGGCGAACCTGCGCACGGTCTCGGCGTCGTCGGCCGAGGCCAGCAGCGCCTCGGCGAGCACACCCATCGCGCCGACCGGCGTCTTGAGTTCATGGCTGACGTTGGCCACGAAGTCGCGGCGGGTGGCTTCCATCCGGGCGTGCTCGGACTGGTCGTCGACGTAGACGACCGCAAACCGTCGGTCGTCCTCGGTCAGCAGCCGCACGTGTCCGCGAACCGACAGGCCCGATCGTCCGGGATTGGTCTTCTTGCGCGGCGAAAGGTCGACCTCGCCGTCTTCTCCGGTGGCCAGCGTGCGCTCCGCGGCCAGCCAGGCGCGGTCGTCGAGCAGCCGGTCTTTGACCAGGCCCAGCTCGCGCGCCCGGTCGTTGGTGTAGACGACGTCACGGTAGGTGTCGACCACCACGATCCCCACCGGCGACTGCGAGACGATGTGTTCGAGCATCTGGGACACGGTGATGCCGGCCTGCTCGGCGGCCTGGCGTTGCCGACGTTCGGCCAGACGGGGTGTTAGCCCCGCCCCCAACCCGACACCGATTACCAGTGCGAGCAGTGCGACTACCGCTGCGAGCAGCAGTGCCGATACCACACTCACGCGAAAATCGTACGTTCCCGGTGAACGTCATCCCAGCAGCGTGCGGCCAAAACGGGACAAGTCACACGGGCAATCGCAGGTGTTCGGTAGCCGTTTACCCAGTGTTTGCCGTCGAGCACTACTTGGCGCCCTGAGCGGCCACCGCGGCCGCGCCCGCTTCCGCGGCCTCAGGATCCAGGTACTGCCCGCCGATGACTTTCGGTTTGAGCTCGGAATCCAGGTCGTAGCGCAGCGGGATGCCGGTCGGGATGTTCAACCCGACAACGTCCTCGTCAGACATGCCGTCGAGGTACTTCACCAGCGCGCGCAGCGAGTTGCCGTGGGCGGCGATCAGCACCGTCTTGCCTGCCCGGAGGTCGGGCACGATCGTGCTCTCGTAATACGGCACGAACCGTTCGACGACATCCTTGAGGCATTCGGTCAGCGGCCCGCCGCCGATGTCGGCGTAGCGCGGATCGGTGTCCTGGCTGTACTTGCTGCCCGCCTCGATCGGTGGCGGCGGCGTGTCGTAGCTGCGCCGCCAGGCCATGAACTGCTCTTCGCCGTACTTCTCCTTGGTCTCGGCCTTGTTCAGGCCCTGCAGCGCGCCGTAGTGGCGTTCGTTGAGGCGCCAGTCGCGGTGCACGGGGATCCAGTGGCGGTCGGCCGCATCCAGCGCGAGGTTGGCGGTGTTGATCGCCCGTCGCAGCAGCGACGTGTACAGCACGTCGGGCTGGCGGTCCAACTCCTTGATCAGCTCACCCGCGCGGACCGCTTCGGCCCTGCCCTTTTCGGTGAGGTCGACGTCGACCCAGCCGGTGAACAGGTTCTTCTGGTTCCAGTCACTCTCGCCGTGTCGGAGCAGGATTAGCGTGGCATCTCCCATGACGCCCGATCCTCTCATGACTGCTAGGAGTCGTCTTCGTCGATAAGGTGCGCGAACGCCTCCAGGTTCTTCAGCGATTCACCGCGCGACACCCGCCACTCCCATTCCTTCTGGATCGACGAGCGAAAACCCAACTCCAGCAAGGTGTTGAAGTCCGAGTCGACGGCCTCGAGCACCTGCCCGAGGATGCGATCGATCTCGTCGGGAGTCACGGAAGCCAGCGACATCCGGCCGACGAGGTAGATGTCGCCGACGTTGTCGAGCGTGTAGGCGACGCCGTATAGGCGGCGGTTGCGCTTGAGCATGAAGCGGTACACGCCCTCGTGGTTCTCGTCGGGCTTGCGGCAGACGAATGCCTCTATGCGCACGGAATGCTCGCCGATCGACAGGATCGTGTTGGTCTTCAGCCGCCGCTCGCCGGGCAGTTCGACGATGATGCCCGGCAGCCCTCCGTGCGCGCCGTCGTGACGGGTGCAGACGAGGCCGTGTTCCTTGCAGGTGTCCTCGATGAGCTTCGTGACGTCACTCACGCCCGGACACCCCGCCGCATCGAGAAGCGACGGCCGGTGCGCCGCGCCGTATCACGGCGTTGATGGCGGGCGCGGTAGTCGCCGATCGCATGCCCGTAGCTGGCCAGCAGCGCGTCGACGGTGTGCGCCCAGGAGAACGTGGCGGCGTGCTCGACGGCGGCCCGGCTCATCGTCTGCGGCCCTTGCTGTAGCAGTGCGTCGATCGCCGAGGCCCAGTCGCCGACGTCGTGGCCGTTGACGAGCGTCCCGCTCACGCCGTCGCGTACGGCTACCGGCAGCCCGCCGACCGCGGCGGCCACCACCGGGGTACCGCACGCCTGCGCCTCGATGGCGACCAACCCGAACGACTCCGAATAGCTCGGGACGGCGACAAGGTCGGCGGCCCGGTACACCTCGACGAGTTGGTCGCGTGACTGCGGCGGCAGAAACGTCACGCGTTCGGTGATGCCCAGTTCGTCGGCCAGACGGACCAAACCGTCCGGTGCCGCCAGCCCGCTGCCCGATGGCCCACCTGCCACCAGGACCCGCACGCCGGGCAGCTTGGCGGCCGCCTGCAGCAGCACGTCGGGTGCCTTGAGCGGCTGGATACGACCGACGAACGCCACCACCTGCTCGTCGGCGTCAAGCCCCAGTGTGGCGCGGGCTGCGGCCCGGTCACCGGGGGTGAACATCTCCAGGTCGACGCCGGGATGCACGACGTCGATGCGCGCCGGGTCGGCGTGATGCAGCGAAATCAGTTGCTGCGCTTCATGTTCGGTGTTGACGATCAACCGGTCTGCCTCGTCGACCACCTGCTGCTCCCCCACGGCGCGCAGCGGCGGCTCGGGTGAGTCGCCGTCGGCCAGCGCGGCGTTCTTGACTGCCGCGAGGGTGTGCGCGGTGTGCACCAGCGGCACCGCCCAGCGGTCGCGGGCCAGCCAGCCCACCTGCCCGGACAGCCAGTAGTGCGAATGCACGATGTCGTAGTAGCCGGGCTCGTGGGTGGCTTCCGCGCGCAGCACGCTTGCGGTGAACGCGCACAGCTGAGTGGGCAGGTCGTACTTGTCGAGTCCCTCGAACGGCCCGGCCACGACATTGCGCACCAGCACGCCAGGCGCCACCTTCACGACGGGCGGGTCGGCCGACGACGTGGCGCGCGTGAAGATCTCCACCTCGACGCCGCGACGGGCCATCTGCAATGCGCTCTGCAGGACGTAGACGTTCATGCCTCCGGCGTCGCCGGTCCCGGGCTGCGCGAGCGGCGAGGTGTGCACCGAAAGCACAGCGACGCGATGCGGCAGGTCTGTTGCTAGGCGCACACACTCATGTCTACACCGCGGTCATGCGGACACTTCGGGTCGGCGGCTCTGTGCGCGTCGCATCGCGCCGATCGGATCTGCGTAGAGCCCGCCGAGCGACACCACGCCCGCTCCGGCTTCCTGGACCCGGTTGCCGAACGCGGTCACTCGGATGTCGCGGGCAGGCAACACCGAACGCTCGGCATACGCGGCCTCGACGAGGCTCATGCCCTCCGGATACTCGGTGAACGCCTGCCCGCCGACCACCAAGTCGTCGGGGTTGAGCATGTCGCGAAGCAGGGCGACCGCCTCGCCGAGCACCCGCGCCCGCTCGGCCAGCAGCGCGCTGGCCTGCTGGTTGCCCTGCCGGGCGGCCCGCAGCACCGATGTCATCGTCGACGCCGGGCCCTCGGCAGGGATGACGCGGGCCTTGCGCGCCGCGATCAGCACCGCCTCGTCGCTGACGGTGGACTCGAGCTGGCCGGTGCCGCCGAGCAGTTCCGACTGCGCAGGCAGCGCCGCGATGGTGCCGGGCCCGCTGGCAGGTGAGTGCACCCGGCCGCCGATCGACAGTGCATAGCCGACGGTCTCGCGGGCGTAGACGTAGAGGCTCGTCGTCGTTGGGGTCGGCAGGCGGCGCACGCCGAGAAGCAGCTCGGCTCCTGCCATCGCGTCGACGTGGGAAGCGACCGATACCGGCAGGCCGAGCGTCTCGGCGAGCACCGGGCCAACCGGCGCCTCCGACCAGCCCAGCCGCGGGTGGTCGAGGTAACCGGTCGCTCCGTCGACCACACCGCCGGCTGCCACGCCCACCCACAGCGGGCGTCGGCGGTGCCAACGGCTCAGATAGCGGCGGGCGCTGCCGGCGAGCGACGCCAAGGCGGCGCCCTGCGCTCCGCGCGGCGTCGGCGTCTCGACCGCGTCGAGCGTGCGACCGAACAAGTCGGTGGCGACGATGCTCGTTGTGCGGGCGCCGATGTGGATGCCCAGCGTGAGGAACGGCTCGTGGTTGACCTCGACGGGCACGCGTGGGCGGCCGATCGCACCTGAGACCGCGAGGTCGGCGCGTTCACGAAGGATGCCGGCGTCCAGCAGCGCGGTGACCTGACGGTTCACCGTCGCGATGCTGAGCTGGGTGACTTGGGCGATGACGTCACGGGCGATCGGTCCGCGCAGCCGCGCAGCGCCGAACACCGATGCGGCCGCAGCATCGGCCACCTTCAGCGACGGCGCGACGATCGAGGGCCGCGCGAGCAGGGCCCGCTTGGTGTGGGCGGTGGGGGTCTGACGAAGGGTGGCGGTGGTGCGCATCGGATGTCCTTGGTTGAAGTCGGCGGGTGGGTCTTGGCCACACCTGGCGACTCAACGGGACAGTGAGATTATCCGGGGTCGGTCAGGCGCGGCAGATCGCGCGGCGACAACAACAGCTCCGGAACACACGATGAACTTAGCACGCCAACTAAAGTTGGGCAGATGACGACACCGACAGCGGTCGATCGAGTCGCGGTAGTCACCGGCGCCAGCGCCGGGATCGGCGAAGCAACGGCGAGAACCCTTGCAGCGCAAGGCTTTCACGTAGTCTGCGTGGCCCGTCGGGCAGACCCGATCAAGGCACTTGCCGACGAGATCGGCGGTACCGCGATTGTGGCGGACGTCACGTCCGACGAGCAGGTGACCGCCCTCGCCGACGCCCTGGACCGGGTGGACGTGCTGGTGAACAATGCCGGCGGAGCCCGGGGCCTCGAACCGGTGATGGAAGCCGACATCGACCACTGGCGCTGGATGTGGGAGGCCAACGTGCTCGGCACGCTGCGCGTCACCCGCGCGCTGCTGCCCAAGCTGATCGACTCGGGTGACGGTCTGATCGTCACGGTCACGTCGATCGCTGCGATCGAGACCTACGACAACGGCGCCGGCTACACGTCCGCCAAGCACGCACAGGGTGCGTTGCATCGCACGCTGCGCGGAGAGCTACTCGGAAAACCGGTGCGGCTCACCGAAATTGCACCCGGGATGGTGAAGACCGACTTCTCACTGCGCAGATTCGAAGGAGACACCGAACGCGCGGCCAAGGTGTACGAAGGCGTCACCCCGCTGGTCGCCGAGGACGTGGCCGAGGTGATCGGGTTCGTCGCGTCGCGGCCATCGCACGTCAACCTCGACACGATCGTGATCCGGCCGCGGGATCAGGCCACCGCGTCGCGCTTCAACCGCAAAACCTAGGACTTAACCGCCGGGCCGTCCGTTGACCGGTTGAGGGGCGTCCGACGGTGTGGCCGGCGCGGTGCTCGGGATCTGGCTCGGTGACGGTTGTGACGACAACGCCGACATCGATACCCATTCATCCCACGACACGGCCCAGTCCCAGATGTCGCCGTCGGCGTAGGACAGCTCGATCGACGTGCCGGTGACCTCGACGGGGTCGCCGTAGATGGCGCTGCCGAAGTACTGCTGCGCGTCGCTTGTCGACAGGTTGATGCAGCCGTTGGTGACGTTGGTGTTGCCCTGCGCTCCGGAACTGGCCGGGTTGGCGTGGATGAACTCGCCGTTGTTGGAGATCCGCACGGCGTACCGCTCGTGCGCGTTGCTGTATCCGGCGGCGGGGTTGGTCATGTAGAAGTCTTCGTACTTCTCGGTGACGACATGCACGCCGCTGCGGGTGATGTTGCGCGGCAGGTCGCCCTCGCCGTAGCTGCACGGGAAGTCCATGATCACCGCGCCCCCGGCGTCGAGCACCTGAATGCGGTGCGACGACGCCTCGGCCTTGACCACCTGGCGGCGGCCGATCTCGAAGTTCAGCGTGATGTCCTGCGCGCCGTAGGCGCCGTCACCGAAGTCGACACCGTAGAGCTTGGCCTCGACATTCACCTTCGTGCCCGCCGGGTAGTACTCCTTCGTGCGGTAGTGCACCCGCGAACCGCCGACCTCGTCGGGCAGCCAGGCCCAACCGCCCTCGACCGGCGGGGTCGTCGTCACCTTCAACGCCTTCTCGACCGACGCCTTGTCGGTGATGGAGGCGTCGAACTGAATGATGACCGGCGCCGCGACACCCACGACCTGGCCGTCGGCCAGCTGGAACTGGCCGTTGACCCGGGTGTCCGGCTTGATCGTGGCGAAGCCGCCGGACAGCTGGATGGCCTTGCCGTCACGGCCCACGGCCGAGCCGCCCCAGGTGTACTCGAGGCCATAGCCAAGGGGTTCGGTGACCGTGAATTCGGTGCGGTCGCGGTTGAGCGCACCCGCGACGGCCTTGCCCTCGGGATTTGTCAGGGTGACCCGCTGGAACCAGCCGTCCTTGACCTCGACGCTGATCTTGTCGACGGGGGACACATCCGTGGCGGCGTTCGTCGGCTTGTAGCTGACCGACGCTGCCGCGGGCGCCGCGGATTGCTCACTTGGTTTGCTGACCTTGCTACCGCAGGCCGCCAGTGCGCCCGGCACGACGACTCCGACCGCAAGCGCGGTCAGTGCCTGCCGTCGGCTGAACGACGGCTTGGGGTTGGCTGGGGTCACGTGGACCCAGGGTACCTAGACTTCGCACCCAACCAGAATCGGCTCAGGTGTGAGTTCTATCCCGAATGTCGATCTAACCCCGTCGCGCACCGCCCTGGCCAGGGCAATCACGTCCGAAGTGGTGGCATGGCCCCGGTTGGTCACAGCCAACGCGTGCTTGGTCGACAGCCGCGCCGGTGCGCCGTCGCCGGGATAGCCCTTGCCGAAACCGGCGTGCTCCACGAGCCAGCCCGCCGCCAGCTTCACCCCGTTGGGTGCGGGGTAGTTAGGGACGGGGCCGTCGATCCTCTGCTGTAACCGATCGAACTCTGCGGGCGCGACGACGGGATTGGTGAAGAACGAGCCGACGCTCCAGGTGTCGTGGTCGGCGTCGTCGAGCACCATGCCCTTACGCGCACGCAGCGACAGCACCGCCTCCCGCACACGCGTCGGGGCGGCGCGCGACCCGGGCTCGGCGCCCAGCGCCGTGGCCAGCTCGCCGTACCGCAGCGGTGCACTGCGTCCTTCGGCGTCGAGAGCAAACTCCACTTCAAGCACGGTCGCGGCCTGCGAGTGCCTGAGAATGCTTGTGCGATAACCGAATTGAAGCTCTTCAGGCGCGACCCATCGGTCCTCGCCGGTACGGCGGTCCAGCAGCCGCACCCGACGGATCGTGTCGGCGACCTCGGCGCCGTACGCGCCGACATTCTGCACCGGCGTCGCACCCGCCGAGCCGGGAATTCCCGACAGGCATTCCAGCCCGCCCAGCCCATACGCCAGTGAGGTCACGACCACGTCGTCCCACGCCGCGCCGGCCTCGGCACGCACGAGGTTGCCCTCGACAGTGATCTCCGTGTTGGCGAGCAGCACCACGGTCAGGTTGGTCAGATCGTCGGCCAGCACGACATTGGACCCGCCCGCGAGCACCAACACGTCGCCGACGGAGCGCAACACCTCGACGACCTGCTCGGTGCTCGAACAGGTGATCAACCGGCGCGCAACGGGTCCGATGCGCAGCGTGGTCAGCGGCGCGAGCGGCACGTCCTCCGCGACGGCCGCACCCCCCAGCTCCAGACCGGTCACGGGCCGTAACGGTAGCGTGGCCAGCTATGCCGCGTTCATTCGACATGGCCGCCGAATACGAGGGCAGTGTCGAACAGGTCCACCGGGCATTGCGCGATGAACAGTATTGGCTTGCGCGCCTGGCCGATTCCGGCGCCGACGACTACACGCTCGACTCGATGGACGTCGACGCGCAGGGCGGAATCGACGTGGTCACCACGCAGACGCTGCGCGCCGACCGGCTACCCGGCATAGTGACGCAGTTTCATCGCGGCGATCTGAGTTTCGTTCGCGAAGAAGCGTGGACGCCGATACGCGACGGTCAGGCCGGCGCGACGGTGCAGGGCGCGATTCGCGGTGCGCCCGCCACACTCTCCGGCACCGCCGTGCTCGTCTCGGCAAACTCCGGCGCCGGCTCACGGCTGGAGTTCACGGTCACCGTCGAGGTCAACATCCCGCTCGTCGGGGGCAAGATCGAGAACTTCATCGGCAACCAGCTCGTCGAGTTGTTGATCGCCGAGCAGCGCTTTACAACGGTGTGGATCACCGAAAACGCCTAATCCGTAAGTAAAATTATGTGCCATGGCGCGGCGCATGGAGCACACGATCGCCTTCGACACACCGGCGGAGAAGATCTATGCCGACTTCACCAGCCGCGACTACTGGCAAACCCTGATGGAGACGTACCGTCGGCTGAGCCCGGAATCGGGGTCGGAGATCACGTCCTTTACGTCAGATGAGCGCGGCACCGACATCGTCTTCGTCCAGGTCATGCCGCGCTCGGAGCTGCCGCCGATCGCCCGCACCGTGATGCCGGTCGACATGGTCATCACCCGAACCCAGCACTTCGATCCCTACGACCATGCGAGGAACAGGGCCAAGGGCACCTACTCCGCGTCCGTCCCCCGTGGCCCGGGCCGATTCGGCGGCCAGTACTTCCTCAGCGAGACCGAGACGGGAAGCCGATTGCGGTTGGCCAGCGTCTGCAAGGTCTACATCCCGTTGGTCGGCGGGGCGCTGGAAGACCTGATCCTGAACAACATCAAGCACCTGTTCCACGCCGAGGAGGCGTTCACCGCTGACTGGATCGCGAAGCATCACTAAGCCGGTCGGCGCGATCACCCGCGGCACGACCGGCTACAACCGCCTGCGCCGCAGCGATCGGTGGCTGGTGCACTCGCGGCGGGTACGCACCGCGCTGCAGGCCGCCGCCGATCCACTGGTCATCGACCTGGGTTACGGAGCGCTCCCGGTGACCACGCTGGAGCTGGCGGCGCGGCTGCGGGTGGTTCGCGCCGACGTTCGGGTGGTCGGGCTGGAGATCGACCCCGAGCGCGTGCGCGCGGCTCACGCCGCCCGAAACAGCTCAGTCGAGTTCGGTCACGGCGGTTTCGAATTGGCCGGGCACACACCGGTTTTGGTGCGAGCCTTCAACGTACTGCGGCAGTATCCGGTGGAGGCGGTGTCCGAGGCATGGTCGGTGATGCAGGGGCGACTCGCGCCCGGTGGTTTGATCGTCGACGGCACCTGTGACGAGCTGGGCCGCCGCTGTTGCTGGGTCCTGTTGGACGCCGCAGGCCCAGTCAGCCTCACGCTGGCGTGCGACCCGTTCGCCATCGAGCGACCGTCGGATCTCGCCGAGCGGCTGCCGAAGGTGCTGATCCACCACAACGCCGAAGGCCAGCCGATCCACGCGCTGCTGACCGCCGCTGACCGGGCGTGGGCCAGAGCCGCCGCTCATGGCGTCTTCGGCCCGCGGGTGCGCTGGCGGGCGATGCTCGACCTGCTGCGCACCGAGGGTTTCCCTGTCGATCCGCCGCGACGACGGATGCGTGACGGGGTGCTGACCGTGCCCTGGTCCGACGTCGCGCCGGTCTAGGCTGACGGCATGCGGATTGCCCTCGCGCAGATCCAAAGCGGCACAGAACCTTCGGCCAACCTCGGGCTGGTCGAGGATTACACGCGGCGCGCCGCCGAGGCAGGCGCGAAACTGGTGCTGTTCCCCGAGTCGACGATGTGCCGGTTCGGGGTGCCGCTCGCGCCGATCGCCGAACCGCTCGACGGCTCCTGGGCCTCCGGTGTCCGGGCGATCGCCGAGCAGGCAGGCATCGTCGTCGTCGCGGGCATGTTCCGTCCGGCCGACGACGGCAGGGTGACCAACACGCTGATCGCGACCGGGCCCGGCGTCGACGCGCACTACGACAAGATCTATCTCTACGACGCGTTCGGATTCGAAGAGTCGAAAACGGTCGCACCGGGCCGCGAACCGGTGATGATCACCGTCGACGGAGTTAACGTCGGCCTGACCCTGTGCTACGACATCCGCTTCCCCGAGCTCTACATCGAGCTGGCCCAGCGCGGCGCGCAGCTGATCACGGTGCACGCGTCGTGGGGCGCCGGACCGGGCAAGCTCGAGCAGTGGACGCTGCTGGCCCGCGCCCGCGCGATCGATACGACCGGCATTATCGCGGCAGTCGGCCAGGCCTATCCAGGCGACGAAATCGCGGCCTCCGGCCCGACCGGGGTGGGCGGCAGCCTGGTCGCGACGGCCGTCGGTGAGGTGCTGACGTCGGCGGGTCCGGACCCGCAGCTGCTCGTCGCCGATCTCGACCTTGACGCAGCCGCCAAGACCCGAGAAACGATCGCGGTGTTGCGCAACCGCTCAGAGTTCGCTCACGTCGGTAAGGCACAATCGCTGGGGTGACCGATCCCTGGGCTCGTCCGGCCGATCAGGCCCCGCCCGTCCCACCGCAGCCACAGTTTCCGCATAGCCAGCCGCCGGGCGGCCAGGGCGCACCACTTCCGCCATCCGCGCCGCCGGAGCAGAACGATTCGCCGCTTGACAAGGTCAAGAGTTTCTTCCGCGACCCGCTGTCCATCGTTCTGGTCGCGGTCATCGTCCTCGCCCTGGTGCTGGCGGGCGTGCTCGGCGGCGAACTGTATGCCCGCAGCCGCGCCGACGCGGTGGTGAGCAGGGTCGTCTCGTGCGTGGTCCAGGACGAGGCCAAGGTGTCCTTCGGCGCTGTCCCGCCGTTCTTGTGGCAGCACATGACCGGCCACTACACCAACATCACGGTCCAGACCGCGGGCAACCAGATCCGTCAGGCCAATGGCATGAAGGTCGACATGGACATCAAAGATGTCCGCTTGGAAGACACCGCCACGACCAGCGGCTCGGTCGGATCGTTGCGCGCCAACATCACGTGGAGTTCCGAGGGCATCAAGCAGACCATCCAGAACGCCATTCCGCTTGTCGGTTCGTTCCTGACGGGCGTCTCCACCAATCCGTCTGCAGGCACGATCGAGCTGCAGGGCGCGCTTGGCAGCATCACCGCAAAGCCCGCCGTCGCCGACAACGGAATCTCGCTACAGATAACCGAATTGACGGGACTCGGCTTCACGTTGCCACGCGAAACCGTGCAGCCTGCGCTGGACGCGTTCACCGCACAGCTGACGAAGAACTACCCGATGGGCATCCACGCCGACAGCGTGCAGGTCACCGATTCCGGTGTGGTGAGCCAATTTTCGACCCAGAACGCGTCGATCCCGAAGGGACAGCAGGATCCCTGCTTCAGCGGGATCTGATCGAGCCTAGGGAACGCCGTTGATACCGGGGTGTTGTCCCGGTGGCACATTCGGCGCCGGCGTCGCCTGAACCGGCGGCGTGAACAGATTGCCACCGGTCGGGTTGATGCTCTTTTCGGTCGGCGCCGGCGGTGCGCCGGCCGCTGACGTCGACGGCGTCGTCGTCGCGGTCGTCGTCGGCGTGGTTTCAGGCGCTTTCTTCTCAGAACCGCCGCAAGCCGCGGTCAGACCACCCATGGCGATGACCGCGGCGACGCCACAGACCGCCCCGAGACGACTCATTCGTCGTGAATCCATTCTGCAGTCCTATCTGTATACGACTGGTTTTACTACTCGCCGCCGCCGCCGTTGCGGTGGACGCCAGGAGGTGCCGTCGGTGCCGGGGGTGCATAGACCGTCGGGGTGAACAGGTTGCCACCGGTGGGGTTGATGCTCTTTTCGGTCGGCGCCACCGGAGGCGCTGACGGGGACGTCGTGGTCGTCGTCGTGGTGGTGGTCGTCGTTGTAGTCGGAGGCGCTTTCTCTTCTTTGGCGCAAGCGGCGATCGTGCCCATTGCGATGATGGCCCCGATGCCGGCAACAGCTGAGAGCCGCCGCGGCAAATGGCTATGTGACGTCATTGTGCAGTCCTATCTGTGTCTCACCACCTACAGAAGGCGGCGATCCGCCGATCATACGCAGAGTTAGCGAACAAAGCCAGCAAATTCTGTAGCTGGCGTCAAATAATGATCACAGCCCGTCGAGTACGGCACGGGTTCCTGAAAGCCCGAGCCGCGTCGCACCGGCGTTGAGCATCGCGACGGCATCTTCAGCGGTACGAATTCCGCCGCTCGCTTTCACCTCCACCCTGGGTCCGACCGTCGCGACCATGATCTCAACGGCTTGTACTGATGCGCCCCCGCTTTGGTGAAATCCCGTGGAGGTCTTCACGAAATCAGCGTCGGCGTCGGCCGCGGCGCGGCAGGCGTTCATCAGTGTCTGCTCGTCACCGAAGTCGAGTAGGGCAGCAGACTCGACGATGACCTTGAGAATCACTCGCTCATCGATGGCGGCCCGCACGGCCGCGACGTCAGCGCGGATCGCGTCGAAGTCACCGTGGAGCGCGGCGCCGACGTCGATGACCATGTCTATCTCGTCGGCCCCTGCCGCTACCGCATGCCTGGCTTCTTCGGCCTTGATAGCCGAAAGATGTTTGCCTGAAGGGAATCCCACCACCGAGCAGATCGCCTGCCCCACTGAGCGGAACCGTTTGGCCGCGGGAACCATCGACGGCGATACGCAGATCGCGAACACGTCGAGTTCGGCGGCTTCGGACGCCAGAACGGCCACGTCGACTTCGGTGGCTTCCGGTTTGAGCAGCGTGTGGTCGACGAGGCCGGCCACCTCGTCGCGCCTGTAGTTGCGCACTAGAACGGTTCTACGGTGCCGCCGGGGTTACAGCCCGCCGCGATCATTTGGTCGTCGGAGACCTCGTTGCGCCATGGTTCGAGGTTCCAGCTGACCTTGCCGGGCTCGGCGAATTCGGCGAAATGCCAATGGCATACGAACTGAGCCTTCATGCCGGGGATGTCGGCGTCGGGCGAGAGCGTCAGCACTTCGGCCCAGGCTTCATCGGCTTGCGCATCAGTGCCCGGTTGGACGGACGCCACCCGCGCGGCCTCCGTCGGATACACGCGCAGGCTCGACATGTCGCCCCATTTCGCCCACTGGACGTGGTCGACATACGGCGGCCCTGGTACGGCGGGGGCAGCGGTTGCAGCGGGAGCCATCCCAAGCGGCACGGCGATGAGTGCCATCGCGGCGGCGACGACAAGACGCAGCTTTGTCATCTCGCGGCTATCGGGACTTGCCCTGGATTTCCAGGATCCTCGGCCGCACGTCGACGAGATAGACGCCGGCGGCGACCGCCGCGATCGCCACGCCGGTGATGCCGAGCACCAAGGCCAACAGCACACCGACTCCGAGGATGATCAGCCATACAGGCTTGGTCAGTTTGTCGGCGGCGGTGTAGGCGTCGGGCCGCTGCAGCGCGGCGTGCACGAAGGCATAAACGGCCGTCGCCACTACCGCGATCTGCAAAGCAAAGAGGACGTAACCCACAAGGCCTTGTAGTTCCACATAGCTAGCCTAAGCGGGTTACGTCCCCCGGTCGACATTGAGTCGCCCTGACGGACGACCGGAGCCGAATAGTTACTTCTGGGTGACCTTCTTGGCCGGCGCCTTCTTGGCCGGAGCCTTCTTGGCCGCAGCCTTCTTGGCGGGAGCCTTCTTGGCCGGGGCCTTCTTGGCGGGAGCAGCCTTCTTCGGCAGCTCGACGCCAACCAGCTTGGCGGCGCGCTCGCCGACAGCGCGGGTCTGCTGTGCGACGTTGCCCAGCGCCTCCTCGGTCAGCTCGCGGTAGCTTTCGACGCGACCGCGGCCCTCTTCGAGCGCGGGCGCGTTGCGCAGGCGCTCCAGGGCGACCTCGCCACGCTCGACGAGCTTGTTGTACGTGCTCTGCGCGGCCTCGGCATAGGTCTCGGCGAACTTGCGCAGCTCGTCCGAGGACAGCCGGTCGCGAAGCTCACCGAACTGGCTCGGCAGATCTTCCTGCAGCCTGTTCAGGCGGGCGCGGCTCTCCTCGACGCGCGCCTGGGTGTCGGTGCGGGCCTCGCCGGCGCGCTCACGCAGGGTCGCGACGATCTCGTTGACCCGCTCGAGGGCCAGATCTGCGGCGCCTACCGCGGCGAGCAGCGGAGCCTTCAAGTCGTCGACATCAAGGTTCGGTTGGTTCTTCTGTTGTGCCATGTCTGCATTCCCTTCTGATGGTTTCGTTGGACTTCTAGTGAGCGGATGTTCTGGTCTCAGTCAGTCGTCAGCTCCTCATCTACCGCGGCTTCGTTCTGTTGGCAAAACGACGTGTAGATCTCGAGCAGCACCTGCTTTTGCCGCTCGGTGATCGCCGTGTCGGTGACGATGGCGTCGCGGACTTCGCTCTTCTCGCTGGGCTCCAAGATCCCGGCCCGCACGTAGAGCACTTCCGCGGACACCCGCAGCGCCTTGGCAATCTGTTGCAGCACGTCGGCGGAGGGTTTCCGCAATCCCCGCTCGATCTGGCTGAGGTAGGGATTACTGACGCCGGCCTTTTCGGCCAACTGCCGCACGGATACCTGCGCTGCCTCACGTTGCGTCCTGATGAAGGTGCCGATGTCCTGCTTTGCGTTCTGCGCAGCGGTGGACACGACGGCGGCAAGATTTTCATCCTGCGGCATTGCGTGGCCCCCTCGATTGCGTCGGGTATCCGATGTGCGACGCCATTAACCGTACGACGGGGTGCTAACTTTTGCAAGCACTAGCTAGCGCAGGTCAGAAGAGTAGCTGAGCTATCGAATAGATGATCAGACCCGCCAGCGAGCCCACCACCGTGCCGTTGATCCGGATGAATTGCAGGTCGCGGCCCACATGCAGCTCGATGCGGCGGCTGGCCTCGTCGGCGTCCCACCGCTCGATTGTTTCGGTGATGATCGCTGTGATCTCCACCCCATATTCGGAAACGAGGTGTTGGGCCGCGCGCACGATCCAGCTGTCGACCTTGTCGCGCAGTTCGGCGTCGTCGCGCAGCGACTCCCCGATGACGACGACCGAGTCGGCGATCCTGGTCCGCAACGCCGACGACGGATCGTCGACCGATTCGAAGAGAATTCGTTTCGCGGCGGCCCAGGCCGTCTCGGCCGCGCGGGTGACTTCGTCGCGGGCCATGATCTGGTCTTTGACGTTCTCGGCCCGCTGGATCGTCGCATCGTCGTATTGCAGGTCATCGGCGAATTCGAAGAGGAATCTCGTTGCCGAGCGGCGCAGTTCGTGATCGGGATTGCGGCGCACCTTGTCGGTGAAGTCCATCAGCTCGCGATGGATGCGGTCGCCGACGAGGTGGTCGACCCAGCGGGGCGACCAGGTGGGCGAATCGCGCTCGACCACGCGCTCGATGATGTCGCCAGCGTTCAACGACCATTGGAAGGCCCTGTCGGCGAGCAGCTGGATCAGCGCTTCCTGTCGCCCTTCTGCCAGCAACGAGGCCAGCACTCGCCCGATCGGCGGACCCCACTGCGGCTCCGCGATCCGCTTGACGATCATGCGGTCGAGCACGTGTTGCACGTCCTCGTCGCGCAACATCTCCACGAGCACGCGCAGGACGGTAGAGGTTTCGGCCGCGACCCGCTCGGCGTGCGCCGGCTCCGACAGCCACTTGCCGAGCCGACCCGCAACTTGAGCGTCGCGCAGTTTGGTCTCCACGACCTGCGGTGACATGAAGTTCTCCCGCACAAAGGCGCCGAGGCCCTCGCCGAGCTGGTCCTTTTTGCGCTTGATGATCGCGGTGTGCGGGATCGGGATGCCCAGCGGGTGCTTGAACAGCGCGGTGACAGCGAACCAGTCGGCCAGCGCGCCGACCATGCCGGCCTCGGCGGCAGCGCGGACATAGCCGACCCACGCCGCGGCCCCGTTGGACTGCGCCCACGTACAGACGAGGAAGATGACGGTGGCGCCGACCAGGAAGCTCAGCGCGACGACTTTCATCCGCCGCAGGGCGCGCAGGCGCTGCGCATCTGCGGCGGAGTCGGCCCCCGCCAGCGACTCGGCGAAACTCGGCCGCGCAGCCGTCATCGCGCGCCTGCCGACGTCCGGTCTGTGTGCCACTCCTCCATCATCCGCTACGACGGGGTGGGCACCCGTCCCGCAAGCCCCCGAACCAAGATCGCCCGTAGTATCAAGGGGAACTAGGGAACGGATCACGAGGACAGTGGCACAGCAGACCTCGGCGGTGGCGGTCAAGACCGATGGCCGAAAACGGCGCTGGCACCAACACAAGGTGGAGCGCCGCAACGAACTTGTCGACGGCACGCTCGAGGCCATCCGGCGTCGCGGCAGCAACGTCAGCATGGACGAGATCGCGGCGGAAATCGGCGTGTCCAAGACGGTTCTGTACCGCTACTTCGTCGACAAGAACGACCTCACGACCGCCGTGATGATGCGGTTCGCGCAGACCACGCTGATTCCGAACATGACCGCCGCGCTGTCGTCGAACCTGGATGGCTTCGATCTGACCCGCGAGATCATCCGCGTCTACGTCGACACCGTGGCCAACGAACCGGAGCCGTACCGGTTCGTCATGGCGAACAACTCGGCCAGCAAGAGCAAGGCGGTCGCGGATTCCGAGCAGATCATCGCGAGGATGCTCGCCGTCATGCTGCGCCGCCGCATGGCAGAAGCCGGGATGGATACCCGCGGCGTCGAACCCTGGGCCTATCACACCGTCGGGGGGGTCCAGTTGGCCACGCACTCATGGATGTCGAATCCGCGGATGACCGCCGACGAGCTGATCGACTACTTGACGATGCTGTCCTGGAGTGCGCTGTGCGGCATCGTCGAGGTCGGCGGTTCGCTGGAGAAATTCCGTGATCAGCCGCATCCGTCGCCGATCGTGCCTCCCCGGTTGCTTGACCGATGACCGACGACGAACTCCCGTCGCTGTGGTCGCACGAACCCCATGAGCACTTGTCGTTCTCGGCTGGAGACCAGGTCGGCGACATCAAGACCAACAGCACGCCCGGCTTCGACGGGTCCAAACAGGACGCCAAGGTGCTGCAGGACGAGCGCAATCTCCGCTTCGCCGAGCTGCAGGAGATGCTGTACGCCAACAGCAGATCAGAGGCAGGCGACACCCGATCGGTACTGCTCGTGCTGCAGGGCATGGACACCGCAGGCAAGGGTGGCATCGTCAAACATGTTGTGGGCGCTGGGAATCCGCAAGGTATCCGGTACCACAGCTTCGGTAAGCCGACCGACGAGGAGCTGGCTCACCACTACCTCTGGCGCATCCGCAATGCGCTGCCGCCGGCCGGGCACATCGGTGTGTTCGATCGCTCGCACTATGAAGACGTTCTGATCGTGCGAGTACACAACCTCGTGCCACGGGAGGTGTGGGAGCCTCGCTACGACGAGATCAACGCATTCGAGCGTGAACTCGTCGACAGCGGAACGACTCTGGTCAAGGTGGCGATGTTTGTCTCGCTCAACGAGCAGAGGAAGCGGTTGGCCGAGCGCCTGGAACGGCCGGACAAGTATTGGAAGTACAACCCAGGCGACATCGACGAGCGAAAGCTGTGGCCGCAGTACGAACAGGCCTATCAAGCCATGCTGGACCGCACATCGACGGACTACGCGCCGTGGTACATCATCCCGTGCGACAAGAAGTGGTACAGCCGGTTAGCGATCACCGAGTTGCTGATCGAGTCTTTGAAGACCCTCAACATGTCTTGGCCGCCACCGGATTTCGATGTCAAGTTGGAGAAGAAGCGGCTCGCGGACTGCTAAGGGGCTAGCCGCCGCGCCGAGCGTACGACATATGACGGCTTTCGACCGATTCCCGTCATATTCCGCACTCTCGGGAACCGTTAGGGGTCCTACGACCCCTTAACTGTGTGGACGATCTCATTGTGGCCAGTGAGGCACTCGCAGCTGGCATGGTGACTCGCCAGACGTTGCGCACCAAGTACGTCAAGCTTCATTACAACGTCTACGCCCGCAAGGGTCTCGAACTAAATGCAGTTGATATGGCCAGGGCCGCATGGTTGTGGTCGCGCCGCACGGCCACGCTGGTCGGACATTCGGCGGCGGCGATGCACGGTACACAATGGCTACCCGACGACGCGCCGGCCGAGATTGCTTATGCGCGCCAGCCAGCTCCGCGGGGCATCCTTATTCACCGCGGCACCATCGCCGACGACGAGATCTGCTTGAGGCAGAGCATCATTTGCACGACTTCCGCGAGGACCGCATACGACATCGGCCGACGGGTGTCAGGCGACACGGCAATTGTGCGTATCGATGCGCTGCTGAACTCCACGGGATGCACGGTCCAGGAGGTCGAACGCATCGCCGACCGGTACCCCGGCGCCCGCGGCATGCGTGCCCTACGCAAGGCTCTGGATCTTGCTGATGGTGGCGCCGAGTCCCCGAAGGAGACCGAGTTGCGTCTCCTGTTGGTGCGCGACGGACTGCCTCGGCCCGTCACCCAAATCAAAGTCGGCCGCCGCCGGGTTGACATGGGCTGGCCCGTATGGAAAGTCGGCGTCGAATACGACGGCGGACATCACTGGACAAACCCGAACAGCCACGCCGACGATATCGAGCGACTGGAATTCCTTGCGGCACAGGGATGGATCATCATCCGAATCAGCGCGCGCCAGCTGCGATACGACCGCGCAGGGATTCTGAGGCGTGTCCGAGCGGCGCTCGCTCAGTACTTGTAGAAGCCTTGACCCGACTTCTTTCCGAGTTGACCCGCCTCGACCATGCGCAGCAGCAGCGGCGGCGGCGCATAGGTCGCGTCCTTGTACTCGTCGTACATCGAGTCCGCGATCAGCTTCATGGTGTCGAGGCCGATGAGGTCCGACAGCCGCAGCGGCCCCATTGGGTGCGACAGCCCGGCCACGACGGCCGTGTCGATGTCCTCGACGGTCGCGACGCCGGCTTCCGCCATGCGGATCGCTGACAGCAGGTACGGCACCAGCAGCGCGTTGACGACGAACCCTGACCGGTCACCGCAGCGCACCACCTGCTTGCCCAGCACGTCGCTCGCGAACTTCTCGGTGCGCGCGATCGCCGCATCGGAGGTGACCAACGTGTTGACGAGTTCGACGAGGGGCAGCACCGGCACCGGGTTGAAGAAGTGCAAGCCGAGCACGCGGCTCGGATTCTTTGTTGCCGCAGCGATTTTCATGATCGGGATGCTTGAGGTGTTCGACGCCAGCACCGCGTCGGGATCGCTGATGATCTCGTCGAGCTGAGCGAAGATCTTGCCCTTGACGGTCTCGTCCTCCACGACCGCCTCGATGACGAGCTGACGGTCGGACAGGTCCGCGAGGTTCGTCGTGAACGTCAGCCGCGCCAATGCGGCGTCGCGGTCACTCTCGGAGAGCTTGCCCTTGCTCGCCGCCCGCTCCAGCGAGCCGGTGATGCGGTTCCGGCCGGCATTGACCAGTTCCTCGGTTGGCTCGAACACGACGACGTCCGCGCCCGCCTTCGCCGACACTTCGGCGATGCCCGATCCCATCTGTCCGGCGCCGACGACGCCTACCCGTTCAATGCTCACCAAATTCTCCTCACCACAGCATCAGGCCCCGCCCAATATAAGGACGGGGCCTGATGTCACAAACTAGCGGCTCAGTGGAACTGACCCTCTTCGGTCGAACCGGTCAGCGCAGTCGTCGACGAAGTCGGGTCCACGGTGGTGGCGATCCGGTCGAAGTAGCCGGCGCCGACCTCGCGCTGGTGCTTCGTCGCGGTGTAACCCCGCTCCTCGGCGTCGAACTCGCGCTCCTGCAGCTCGACGTAGGCGCTCATCTGGTTGCGGGCGTAGCCGTAGGCCAGATCGAACATCGAGTAGTTCAGGGCGTGGAAGCCGGCCAGCGTGATGAATTGGAACTTGAAGCCCATCGCGCCGAGCTCCTTCTGGAACTTCGCGATCGTCGCGTCGTCGAGGTGCTTCTTCCAGTTGAACGACGGCGAGCAGTTGTACGCCAGCATCTGGTCCGGGAACTCGCTCTTGACGCCCTCGGCGAACTTCGCCGCCAGCTCCAGGTCCGGCGTGCCGGTCTCCATCCAGATCAGGTCGGAGTACGGCGCGTAGGCCTTGGCGCGTGCGATGCAGGGCTCCAGGCCGTTCTTGACGCGGTAGAAGCCTTCCTTGGTCCGCTCGCCGGTGATGAACGGCTGATCGCGCTCGTCGACGTCGCTCGTGATCAGGGTGGCCGCCTCGGCGTCGGTACGGGCGATCACGACCGTCGGGACGTCTGCGACGTCGGCCGCCAGGCGGGCCGAGGTCAGCGTGCGGATGTGCTGCTGGGTCGGGATCAGCACCTTGCCACCGAGGTGGCCGCACTTCTTCTCCGAAGCCAGCTGATCCTCCCAGTGCGACCCCGCGACGCCTGCGGCGATCATGGCCTTCTGGAGCTCGTAGACGTTGAGCGCGCCGCCGAAGCCGGCCTCGCCGTCGGCGACGATCGGGGCCAGCCAGTTCTCGACGGACGTGTCGCCCTCGACCTTGGCGATCTGGTCGGCGCGCAGCAGCGCATTGTTGATGCGGCGCACCACCTGCGGCACCGAGTTGGCCGGGTACAGGCTCTGGTCGGGGTAGGTGTGACCGGACAGGTTTGCGTCACCGGCGACCTGCCAACCCGACAGGTAGATGGCCTTGAGGCCGGCGCGGACCTGCTGCACCGCCATGTTGCCCGTCAGCGCGCCCAGCGCGTTGACGAACTCCATGTCGTGAAGCTGCTCCCAGAGCACTTCGGCGCCGCGGCGGGCGAGCGTGGACTCCTCGACTACCGAACCCTGCAGGGCCACCACGTCGGCCGGGGTGTAGGTGCGGGTGATGCCCTTCCAGCGCGGGTTGGTGTCCCAGTCGTGCTGGATCTGTTCGGGCGACTTCGGCGTGCCGACGGTCGACATTCGATCTCCTTCGTTTGCAAGTCGCTAAGGCGTCCCGGCCGATCACCAGTTGTTAATGCCCCAGCATCTTCACTTGTGTGCTAATCCGAGGATGCATCAATGCATAACCGCAGGTCCACCCATTTCAGTTGCAAATTTTCGCCAAGGCCTCGTCATAGCTTGCGAAGGTTGCGAAGACGGCTATTGCCTGAACCGGTTCAGTAGCTGCCCGGAGGTAACCAGATTTTCGCTGGTCAGTACGCTCGTACTGTTTAACGGAAGGTGGTCAGAGGGCGAAGATCGCTGCGATGGCTTTGGTCTCGTCGCCGACCGCGTATGTGAGCGTTCTAACAGTGCGATCCGCAAGCTCGGCACCGAATTGATCGGTCGACCCAGCGGGGTGCACGTGCGAAATGATCTCCAGTTTGTCGCCGAGCGCCACCGCGGCGTCGTGCTCGATGGTGACCCGGATCGGCTTGTGCAGCAGTTCGGGGTTACTGAAGAGGTAGTCCTCGATCACGCTCCAGTAGACCGAGTTGTTCATGTGGTCGAAGATGTCGATGTCGCTGACGCGGACCGGGTAATCGCGGATCTGTGCGGCGTCCTCGCGGCTACCGGGTTTCAGGTAGGGCTTCCACCGCAGCCGATCGACGTTGGTGGTGCGCTGCAGGCCCTCGATGAAGTCGTCGGCAATGCGCGCCGGGCCCTGGGTTTCGCGGTTGATGTTGATCCAGAATGCTTCGGACTCCATCAGCCCGCCCTTGCGCCCGTCGATGCGCACGCGCATCTCGCACCAACGGTTGGATGTGCCAGAGCACCAGCGCCGCAACCGCAGCATGTCCTGGAATTCGATGGGCTTGATCAGGTCGATCATGGTTCGCCGGACGATCCACAGCGGATGGGTTTCCTCGAAGCCGAGTTCGCGCAAATGGTCCGAGCCGATGTCCTGGATGTGGCGGGTGGCCGCGTCGAACTTCAGCCTGCCTTCGCGGTCGATGTCGGCGACGCGCAGAGGCCACTGGACGTCGAAGACGTCGGGGTGCGGGTCGGGCACAGGCATCATCACCTTGGCCAAACCGGTGCTACCTGAGTTACCCGCCATGCCCTGCTCCCCTGTCACTGCAACCTGCACGATCCTGCCACAGCCGCCGAACTGCCAACAATGCAAAGGTGATCTTCGCAGCGCTGTTAGCCTGGTTGACGTGGCGAAAACGTTCGTCGGCTCACGGGTGCGACAACTTCGGAGCGAACGCGGCTTCAGCCAGGCCGCGCTGGCGCAGATGCTGGACATCTCGCCGAGCTACCTCAATCAGATCGAGCACGACGTTCGCCCGTTGACCGTTGCGGTGCTGCTGCGCATCACCGAGGTGTTCGGCGTCGATGCGACGTTCTTCGCCTCGCAGGACGACACCCGCCTGGTCGCCGAGTTGCGTGAGGTGACCCTGGACCGCGACCTCGATGTCGACGTCGACCTTGCGGAGGTCGCCGACATGGTCACCGCCCATCCGACGCTCGCCAAGGCGATGGTCAACCTGCACCGCCGCTATCGGCTGACCACGACGCAGCTCGCCGCCGCGACCGAGGACCGGTTCTCCGACGGAAGCGGCAGCGGGTCGATCACGATGCCGCACGAAGAGGTGCGCGACTACTTCTATCAGCGGCAGAACTACCTGCACGAGCTCGACACGGCCGCAGAGGATCTCACCATCCGCATGCGGATGCACCGCGGCGAGTTGGTCCGCGAGCTGTCCGACCGGTTGACGATGGTGCACGGTGTGCACATCGTCCGGCGCATCGACCTGGGTGACACCGTGCTGCACCGCTTCGATCCCGCGTCCAAGACGCTGCAGATCAGCGGCCATTTGTCGTCCGGGCAGACGGTGTTCAAAATGGCCGCGGAGTTGGCCTATCTGGAATTCGGCGATTTGATCGAGAAGCTGGTCGCCGAAGGCAAATTCACCAGCGACGAGTCCACCAGGCTGGCCCGGCTGGGGCTGGCCAACTACTTCGCCGCCGCGACGGTGTTGCCGTACCGGCAATTCCACGACGTCGCCGAGAACTTCCGCTACGACATCGAACGGCTGTCGGCGTTCTATTCGGTGTCCTACGAGACGATCGCCCACCGGCTCTCGACGCTGCAGCGATCCGGATTGCGGGGCGTGCCTTTGTCGTTCGTGCGGGTCGACAAGGCGGGCAACATGTCAAAGCGTCAGTCCGCCACCGGCTTTCACTTCTCGTCCTCCGGCGGCACCTGTCCCCTGTGGAATGTCTACGAGACGTTCGCCAACCCGGGCAAGATCCTGGTGCAGCTCGCGCAGATGCCCGACGGGCGCAACTACATGTGGGTGGCGCGCACCGTGGAGCGGCGCGCGTCGCGATATGGTCAGCCAGGTAAGACGTTCGCGATCGGCCTGGGCTGCGAACTCCGCCACGCACATCGGCTGGTCTACTCGGAGGGACTGGACTTGTCGGGTGACAACGCAACTCCGATCGGCGCCGGGTGCCGCGTCTGCGAGCGCGACAACTGTCCGCAGCGGGCCTTTCCGGCGCTGGGCCGCGCGTTGGACATCAACGAACACCGCAGCACGGTGTCGCCGTATCTGGTGAGGCAGTCATGAGCACGCCCGCACGCATTCCACCCGGCGGCTTCCGGGAGTTGGGTCCTGTCAACTGGGCCATCGCCAAGCTCGGTGCCCGCGGGATTCGCGCCCCGAAGTTCCACCTGTTCAATGTCTTGGGTCAGCACAAGCTGCTGTTCCTGGCGTGGTTACCGTTCTCCGGTTTCCTGCTCTACGCCGGCAAGTTGTCCCGCAAGGACGCCGAACTGGTGATCCTTCGCGTCGGGCATCTGCGCAACTGCGAGTACGAACTGCAGCAGCATCGTCGGCTGGCGCGCAGTCGCGGTGTCGACGACGAGCTTCAGGCAAGGATCTTCGAGGGTCCCGACGCCGAGGGGCTCACCGATCGCCAGCGTGTGCTGATCACCGCGACCGACGAGTTCGTCATCACCCGATCGATGTCGCCCGAAACGTGGGCGGCCCTGTCGAGCATCTACAGCCGGGCGCAGCTCATCGAATTCTGCACGCTTGCAGGGCAATACGATGCGTTGGCCGCGACGATGGCGACGCTGAGGATTCCGCTCGACTTCCCGGACTAGAGGTACGTCACGCCGAGCACGATCAGCGACAGCAGTACCGGTGAAATCGGCAGCATCAACAAGAACGCCGCCCAGACGTCGGACTTGCGGCGGTACGAGCGCCAGCCGAGGTAGGCCGCGGCGGCGCCTGCGACAAACGACACCGCCGCCACGACGAGCACCCAGGTGTTGATCGAGCTCGTGGCGATGGCAATGGAAATGCCGGCCAGCCACAGGATGTGGCCGACCACCAATCCGCCGATGCCGGCGACCCAGATCGCTCTCAAAAGTTGATCATGTGGCCGACGAGGCCGTGGAAGCATTCCTGCATCGCTTCGGACATCGTCGGGTGGGTGTGAACATTACGGGCCAGCTCATTGGCGGTCAGATCCCACTTCTGGGCCAGCGTCAGCTCGGGCAACAGTTCGGACACGTCGTGGCCGATCAAGTGACCTCCAATCAGCTCGCCGTACTTGCCGTCGGCGATCAACTTCACGAAGCCGCTCGGATCGCCGACGCCGTGCGCCTTGCCGTTGGCGGTGAACGGGAACTTCGCGACCTTCACGTCATAGCCCTCATCGCGTGCCTGTTCCTCCGTCAGCCCGAAGCTCGCGACCTGCGGCTGACAGAACGTCGCGCGCGGCAGCATTCGGTAGTCCCCGAGAGGCAAAGTCTCTGCGCCGGCGATGGTTTCGGCCGCGATCACGCCTTGCGCTTCGGCGACATGCGCCAACTGCAAGAGCCCCGTGACATCGCCGATGGCGTAGATGTGCGGCACGTTGGTGCGCATGTAGTCGTCGATGCCGATCGCTTTGCGATCGGTGATCTGCACCCCGGCCTTGTCCAAACCATAGCCCTCGACATTCGGCGCGAAACCGATTGCCTGCAACACCTTTTCGGCCTTGAGCTCGTCGTTCTTGCCGTCCTTGCTGACGGTGACGGTGACCTCGCCGCCGTCATCCTTGATCGACTCGACCTTGGTGCCCGTCAGCACCTTCACGCCCAGCTTCTTGAACTGCTTCTCGATCTCCTTGGAGACGTCGGCATCCTCGTTGGGCAGCGCCCGCGGCAGGAACTCGACGATGGTGACGTCGACGCCGTAGTTCTTCAGCACATAGCCGAACTCCATGCCGATCGCGCCCGCGCCGGCGATCACGACGGACTTTGGCAGCTCCCGCGTCATGATCAGTTTCTCGTAGGTGACCACGTTGTCCGACAGCGATGTGCCGGGCACCAGCCGCGTGCTGCTGCCGGTGGCGATGATGATGTTGTCGAACGTGACTGTCTCGCTGCCACCTTCGTTGAGATCGACCTCGAGCGTGTGGTCGTCGGTGAACTTGCCGTAGCCGTGGATCTCGGTGATCTTGTTCTTCTTCATCAAGAAATGCACACCGGCGACTCGGCCGTCGGCGACCTTGCGGCTGCGGTCGAACGCGACCCCGTAGTCGAACGTCGCCTCCCCGTTGATGCCGAACTGCTTGGCCTCCTTGGTGAAGATGTGCGCCAGTTCGGCATTTCGCAGCAGCGCCTTGGACGGGATGCACCCGACGTTGAGGCATACGCCGCCCCAGTACTTGGGTTCGACGATGGCGGTGTTCAGCCCGAGTTGGGCGGCGCGAATCGCGGCGACGTATCCGCCGGGGCCTGCTCCGAGAACGACGACGTCATAGTGGGTCACCCGCCCAACCTTAGTAGGGGATCAACCCCACCAGGCATCGGCTTACTCGCTCGCAGAAATAGAGACCGTGCAGCACCGCGGCGGCACCCGTGGCGGCAAGCGGTGCTGACATGAGTCCGATCGCCAGCGCCGATACGAGAGGCTTGTTCTGCACCATCGCGCTCAGCAGGCTGCCGACCGTGCAGACCGCGAGGAAGAGCAGGACGACGAACACCGACGGCGTCTTGTCGATCGAGTGAAACCACCAGTAGTACAGGCCGAGCCCGATGGGTGCGGCGACGATCCACACCGCTGCCACGACGAGCACGAACGTCCAGCGCTTGAGGTACTGGTAGGCGCCAGGTAGGACGACCGGCCGCGCCGGAACGGGTAATGGCTCTGACGGCGCGTCCTGCGGGTCGGGTTGGGCAGGCAGCTCGCCGGTGAAAGTCGGCAAATAGGGCGACGTCGGCTCGCCGGTCAACGTATCGCGGTCGTATGTTTCAGCCACTGGACGCCACCTGGATTGCAACGAGCACGCCCAACCATCCGGGCGCGATCGCGAGGATGAATGCGCCAAGCGCGGTGATCCAGCGTCGTCCGGAGAACAGGATCATCAGCATCCCGATGGAACTGGGCACACCGACGACAAGCGCGATCACCACGTCAGGCCGGATGGCGGTCGTGACAAGGACCGTCGCGGCGATTCCGGCGATCATCCCGACCGCGGTCCCGACCAGCATCGCACCGGCCAGCAACCACGCACGCGGTAGGGCTATCACAATTCCGACGATAGCTCCGGCGGCGTCGATTACGGCTTCACGCCACGCCCTGCAGGAATCGGACAAGCATCGACCGCTTCGGCGACGATATGCGTGCCGGTTGCCGGTGGACGTTTGCCGTCGGCGTAGTCGGAGCCGGTAACCGCAGGCTGTTCGGCCAGCAACTTGTTCTCGTCGTCGCTGAAGGCGCGCCCGCGCGACAGGAACCGCATGCCCTCCGGTGCCTCGAGGCTGAACCCGCCGCCGCGGCCCGGCACGACGTCGATCACCAGCTGCGTGTGTTTCCACGCCTCGAACTGCGGGCCGGAGATCCAGACCGGAACGCCTTCTGGTTGGAGATGCAAGCCGACGTCGAGGACTGCGAGCAGCACGTCGCGGTCGCCGACGATGAACTCCCCGTCGGGGTAGCACATCGGCGACGACCCGTCACAACAGCCGCCGGACTGGTGGAACATCAACGCGCCGTGACGGCTCTGCAGCTTGCGCAGCAGCTCGGCGGCCGACTCGGTGATCAGCGCGCGCGCTGGAGCGTCCAACTCACTCCTCTCCCCGCCGAACGTGGGTTACCGTCACGCGATATCGCACTTCGGCGTGACGGTAACCCACGTTCGCGCCGTTTCTGGGAATCAGAAGAAGCCCAACGCCTGGTCGCTGTAGGACACCAGCAGGTTCTTCGTCTGCTGGTAGTGGTCGAGCATCATCTTGTGGTTTTCGCGCCCGATGCCGGACTGCTTGTAGCCGCCGAACGCCGCATGTGCCGGGTAGGCGTGGTAGCAGTTCGTCCACACGCGGCCTGCCTTGATATCGCGGCCGGCGCGGTATGCCACATTGCCGTCGCGGCTCCACACGCCGGCGCCAAGGCCGTAGAGCGTGTCGTTGGCGATGCTGATCGCGTCGTCGTAATCGGAGAACGACGTGACCGCGACGACCGGCCCGAAGATCTCCTCCTGGAAGATCCGCATCGTGTTGTTGCCCTCGAAAATCGTCGGTTGCACGTAGTAGCCGCCGGACAAGTCGCCGCCGAGCTCCGCGCGTTCGCCGCCGGTGACGACGCGCGCGCCCTCGTCCTTGCCGATCTCGATGTAGGACAACACCTTTTCCAGCTGGTCGTTGGACGCCTGGCTGCCGATCATGGTTTCGGTGTCCAGTGGATCGCCTTGGCGGACGGCCTTGGTGCGGATGGCTGCCAGCTCGAGGAACTCGTCGTAGATCTCGGCTTGGATCAGCGAGCGCGACGGGCAGGTGCACACCTCGCCCTGGTTGAGGGCGAACATCGTGAAGCCCTCCAGCGCCTTGTCCTGATAGTCGTCGTTGGCGGCCATCACGTCGTTGAAGAAGATGTTGGGGCTCTTGCCGCCGAGCTCGAGCGTGACGGGAATCAGGTTCTGCGACGCGTACTGCATGATCAGCCGCCCGGTGGTGGTCTCGCCGGTGAAGGCGATCTTGGCGATCCTGTTCGAGGACGCCAACGGCTTGCCCGCCTCGAACCCGAACCCGTTGACCACGTTGACCACGCCGGCGGGCAACAGATCACCGATCAACGTCATCAGATAGAGGATCGACGCCGGGGTCTGTTCGGCGGGCTTGAGCACGACGGCGTTGCCCGCCGCGAGTGCAGGCGCGAGCTTCCACGTGGCCATCAGGATCGGGAAGTTCCACGGAATGATCTGCCCGACGACACCGAGCGGCTCGTGGAAGTGGTAGGCGACGGTGTCGTCGTCGATCTGTGACAGCGAGCCTTCCTGGGCGCGGATCGCGCCTGCGAAGTAGCGGAAGTGATCGACGGCCAACGGGATGTCGGCGGCCAGCGTTTCGCGGATGGGCTTTCCGTTGTCCCACGCCTCGGCCAGTGCAATCGATTCCAGGTTCTCTTCGATGCGGTCGGCGATCTTGTTGAGGATGTTGGCGCGCTCGGCCGGCGCGGTCTTGCCCCAATGCGACGCGATTGCGTGGGCGGCGTCGAGCGCCTTGTCGACGTCGGCCTCGTTCGACCGGGGCACTTCGCAGAAAGTTTGACCGGTGACGGGTGTGGGGTTCTCGAAATACTCACCGCCGATGGGCGGGACCCATTCGCCGCCGATGAAGTTTCCGTACCGCGACTCGTAGGACATCAGCGCATCGGCAGCGCCGGGGCGGGCATAAACGGTCATCAGTGACTCCCTCAGAGTTCAGGCGAATCGGTGTAACGCAGCTCACACTACGCCGGGCGGCCAGAATGGTTCTCGTGGCTGACGATCCGTATCTGTGGCTCGAGGACATCTCTGGCGACGACGCGCTGGACTGGGTGCGCAAGCACAACGAGCCGACGCTCGCCGAGCTCGGCGGGGAACGGTTCGAGCAGATGCGCGCCGAGGCGTTGGAGGTGCTCGACACCGACGCCCGCATCCCGTATGTGCGGCGCCGTGGTGAGCACCTGTACAACTTCTGGCGCGACGCCGACAACCCGCGCGGCTTGTGGCGACGCACGACGCTGGCCAGCTATCTCAGCGAGGAACCGGACTGGGACGTCGTCATCGATGTCGACGCGCTCGCGGCCACAGACGACGAGAACTGGGTGTGGGCGGGCACAGATGTCATCGAGCCGTCGTATGAGCTGGCGTTGGTCAGCCTGTCGCGGGGCGGCTCGGATGCCGCAATTGTTCGTGAGTTCGACATGCGCACACGCGAATTCGTCGACAACGGCTTCCAGCTGCCGGAGGCCAAGACGCAGATCAGCTGGGAGGACGAAGACACCGTCCTGCTCGGAACCGACTTCGGCGAGGGCTCGCTGACAGAGTCGGGATATCCGCGGCTGGTGAAGCGATGGCGGCGTGACCAACCGCTCGAGGATGCCGAGACGGTATTCAGCGCGGCGAGCACGGACGTCATCGTCGCCGCATCGGTGGACCGCACACCGGGTTTCGAGCGAACCGTGTTGCGGCGCGCCATCGACTTCTTCAACGACGAGGTCTACGAGCTGCGCGGCGCCGAGTTGATCCGGATCGACGCGCCCACCGATGCGACCGTCTCGGTGCACCACAACTGGCTGCTGATCGAATTGCGCACCGACTGGTACACCGCGTCCGCGGAGTATGTGGCCGGCTCGCTGCTGGCCGCCAATTACGACGAATTCCTCGCGGGCACAGCCCAATTGGAGGTGGTGTTCGAGCCGGATGCGCACACCTGCCTGAACCACTACGCGTGGACACGGGACAAGCTCGTGGTGGTCACGCTGGCCGACGTGGCGAGCCGTGTCGAGGTCCTGACACCGGGATCGTGGACGGCCGAGCCGGTACCGGGCATCCCGGAGAACACCAACACGGTAATTGTGGCAACCGACGAGTACAGCGACGAAATGTTCCTGGACTCAAGCGGATTCGATACGCCGTCGCGATTGCTGTACGGGACGGCGGGCGACGAGCTCGCCGAGATCAAGCGGGCGCCGTCGTTCTTCGACGCCGCGGACCTCGTCGTCGCGCAGCATTTCGCGACATCCGACGACGGCACCGCGATCCCGTACTTTGTGGTCCGCCACAAGTATGTCGAGGCACCCGGTCCCACCCTGCTCGGCGGTTACGGCGGCTTCGAGGTGGCTCGCACCCCTGGTTACGACGGTGTCCTCGGCAGGCTGTGGTTGTCACGCGGAGGCACGTATGTGATGGCCAACATCCGCGGCGGCGGCGAGTACGGCCCGACCTGGCACACCCAGGCGATGCGCGAAGGCAGGCATCTGGTGGCCGAGGATTTCGCGGCTGTGGCACGGGATTTGGTCGCTCGCGGCATCACGACAGTCGAGCGGTTGGGCGCCCAGGGCGGCAGCAACGGCGGCTTGCTGATGGGCATCATGCTGACGCAGTACCCCGAGCTGTTCGGCGCGCTGGTGTGCAGCGTGCCGCTGCTCGACATGAAGCGATTCCATCTGCTGCTGGCTGGTGCGTCCTGGGTTGCCGAGTACGGAGATCCGGACGATCCAGAGGATTGGGAGTTCATCTCGAAATACTCGCCCTATCAGAACATCTCGGCAGAGCGGCGGTATCCGCCGGTCCTGATCACCACGTCGACGCGTGACGATCGGGTGCATCCCGGTCATGCACGGAAGATGACAGCGGCCCTGGAAGCGGCCGGTCATCCCGTGCACTACTACGAGAACATCGAGGGCGGGCACGCAGGCGCTGCCGACAATGCGCAGACGGCGTTCAGGTCAGCGCTGATCTTCGAGTTTCTGCACCGGACGCTCGGGGGCTAGATGTCAGACGTTGACCGTCCCGCCGCGCTGCGGGATGGTGAGCGCATGACCGATGTGCGCAATCCCTGGAGCGAACGGATCGTCGGTCGGCTCGGCGGTGGCGCCTATGACTACGTGGCGGAGCGCGAGTGGCTGGCCCGGCCAGGCGGGCTCGCACTGTGGAGCACCGACACCACGCTGCTGTTCGACAGGATCCGGTTGTTGGGCCAGCTGCCGGACGGCTCGGCGGTGCTGGACGTCCCGTGTGGCGGCGGGCTTGCGTTGCGAGGGCTGCGCGAGGACCAGCAGGTTCGCTATGTGGCTGCCGACATCTCCCCGGACATGCTCGCCCGGGCTCGGCGACGGGCATCCGCGCTGGGCCGAGAAGGCGTCGAGTTCGTCGAGGCCGACATCGAGCGGATGCCGTTCGGCGACAACGAGTTCGATTTGTGTGTGTCCTTCAACGGCCTGCACTGCCTACCCGACCCGTCGGCGGCGGTCCGGGAGATCGTGCGCTGCCTGCGCACTGGCGGCCGCCTCATCGGCGACGCCGTCGTCCGCGGCGCCGGAAGACGCCAAGACCTGATCATCGGGGCGTTCCAGCGCGCAGGGCTCTTCGGGCCTGGCGGCAGCATGGACGATCTGCACCAGTGGCTGACAGGCGCCGGGCTGCGGATCGATTTCCTGCGGCGCTCAGGGGCCCTGGTCCACTTCGGTGCGGTGCGCGACTGACCCGGTCGCTCAGCGGCTCGCCAGCACTCCCCGACCCGTGATCATCGGAAGGTCAAGGAAGGTACGGATTCCCGGTGCCGCCGCACACACCGGTGCGATCGCGTGGATGGCATGCATCGCGGTACCCAAGCAGCCTTGATCCGTTTCGTCTTCACCGTGGGTGGCAATCTGCGAATCGAGCACCATCGACGGTCGCCCTTCGACGGTCACCTTCCAGCCCCGTCCGTTCGGCCAGTCCGGCGCCTGGTCATCGCCGAGCCGGGTGATGTGCTCGACGGTCAGCGCCGGCCGACCGCCGACGATCGCGGTGTAGCCGAACCGCTGCGCGGCGACGGTCCCGGCCTCCACTCGTCCGGCCTTGATGTCGAATGCCCTTTCAGCCACGGCGATTTCGCGGTGGTAGACGAAGTCGTCGACGGTGGCGCCGAGCCCGTCGGCCAGCAGCATCAGCGGCGCGCGGAACGTGACGCCGGCGAGTGAGGCGTCGGCCATGGGGACAGGTTCGTCGGGCGCCTTGCCGAAACCCATGATGTCGAACAGCATGTCGGCGCTGTCGTAGGTGGTGTAGTCCATCAGCTCTTGGACCAGCAGGCTGTCGATGCGTTGGAACAGTCCCGACATCGTGAGCGGCAAAACCTCTGCGGCCCAGCCCGGTTCGATGCCCGTCGCGTGGAAGGACGCGTGTCCTTGCGCGCAGGCAGCTTCGAGCCGGTCGACGACCCTGTCACCGAGACTTCGCGGATAGATCAGTCCCGTCACGGCGGTGGACACCACGTTCTTGCCGGACGCGAGCAGTCGGCAGATGTCGTCGAGCGCTCCCATCGGGTTCATCTCGCCCTGCGGCATGTAGAGCACGCAGTCCGCGTCGAGGGCGACTATCTCGTCGCGGTCCGTCGTTGCCGTGACTCCGATCGGCCCGATGCCGCAGGTGTCGCCGACGTCGCGGCCGGCCTTGGCGTCGCTGTAGACGAGCGCGCCGACGAGTTCGAGGTCGGGATGCTCGTGGACGGCGGCGACGGCGTGGCGGCCAACGGATCCGGTGGCCCACTGAATGACGCGCAACATGCTGAGGAGCTTACGGTAAGGACGACGATTGATCGCCGGGTTTGGCACTTAGCCCCGGGTGGCGATGATCCGGCTGGCGGCTTCGACGGCCGCGGCGCGACGGTGCGCGATGACGTCGGGATCGTCGGTGAGCGCATTGGGGTGGGGCAGGTGCGCCCAGGCCAGTCCGATCGCGAAGAGCAGGGCGACGAGGTCGAACGGCTGCCACGTGGGGTCGACGTGGCCGCCTGCCTGCGCGGCTTCGATCGCGGAGATGGCCTGCGTCGGGATGTGCTGGCCATCGAGGACTGGCTCACCGAGATTGACGCCTTCCAGCCGCGCCCAATCGATCATGCGAAGGTGTTCGGGGCGCCTGCACGCCAGATCGAAAACGTCACCGACGAATTCGTGGATCGCCTCCGGGCGCAGCGGAACCGAGCGGACGAAATCGGCGATGTCGGTGATCACCACTTCGCGAAAGAGGGTTTCCTTATCGCCGAAGTGCGCATAGAGGCGTTCCTTGCTGGCCTGGGCGGTCTTGGCGATGCGGTCGATCCGGGCTCCGGCCAGTCCGTACTGGGCGAACTCGGCCCGGGCCGCCTCCAGGATTTCGCCGCGCAGCTCGGTCGTGTTTCTCACAGGAGAATCATAGCCAGACGAACTGGTTCGTTCGGTACGTTGGTGGCATCCAGTCCACTACACGACATGCGAGGAGCGAAGTGATGAGCGAAGTGGCAGTGCACCGGGCGATCGGCGAAATGCCGCGAGGCGGGCCCGACGCCTCGTGGCTGGATCGGCGGTTGCAGACCGATGCATTGGAATACACCGACCGCTACGACATCCCCGACGAGGTGAAGCAGACGGTGATCTCCGCTCTCGATCGGATGGGTACCCGAACCGGGCAGCACGAGAAGCACGCCCGCACCGCACTCGGATTGGTCGCCGACATTGCCAACCCGCGCATCCTCGAACTGGGCGCCGGGCACGGCAAGCTGTCGGCCAAGATCCTGGAGCTGCACCCCACTGCCACGGTGACGATCAGTGACCTGGACCCGACCTCGGTGGCCAACATCGCCGCGAGCGAGCTGGGCGCCAACCCGCGGGTGCGTACCCAGGTGGTCGATGCCACCGCGATCGACGCCGCCGACAACAGTTACGACCTCGTGGTGTTCGCCCAGGCGTTTCACCACCTGCCGCCGGCCATCGCCTCACGCGCAATCGCGGAAGCCACCCGCGTCGGCAAGCACTTCTTGGTGATCGACCTCAAACGTCCATCTCCCCTGCTGCTGATCCTTGCCCCACTGGTACTGGCGCCGCTGGCAGTGGTGCCGCGGTTGAGGCCGGTGATGCACGACGGCTTCATCAGTTCGTTGCGGGCATACAGCCGCTCGGCATTCCTCGCGCTCGGCAAGGCGGCCGACCCGACGATGAGCATCGAGTTCCTGCCGTCGCCGCTTCGGCTCGGCCCGTCAGCCACGACCCTGGTGTTCTCCCGGCCATGAGCACCGACGTGAACATTGACGCGATCATGAATCAGTCAGGGCGCGTTCAGGCGCTACGCCGTGTCGTCGAGACAGTCGCCGACCGGGTGACACCACTCGTCGACCTCTCCCGGCCGTATGTCGACGGGCTGGAAAACCTGCCCCGCGACGGGCGATTCCTGTTGGTGGGCAACCACACTCAGTCCGGTGCCGAGATCTTCATGATGCCGTATTTCGCGCGCCGCGTGACCGGCAAACGGGTGCGCCCTTTGGCCGAGCGTGGCATGGGCCGCCTGCGCGGGCTGGCCGGTGACTTGTTCGCCGCATGCGGTGCCGTCGTCGGCGCGCCGGAGACCGCCAGCGAGCTGATGCGACACGACGAAAGCATCCTGGTGTTCCCCGGCGGTGGTCGCGAGATTGCCAAGTACAAGGGCGAGGAGAACACCTTGCGCTGGCAAGGCCGCGCTGGATTCGCACGCGTGTCGGTGCAACATGACTACCCGATCGTGCCGGTCGGCCTGATTGGTGGCGATGACGTCTACCAAAGCCTGACCACTCGTGAAAGTCGGTGGGGGCGCTTCAGCCAGACCCTCGGCAAGACACTGTCGGGTCGCTCGGATATGGCACTGCCGCTGATGCACGGGATCGGTCCCACGCTGATTCCCCGACCGCAGCGGATGTATATGCGCTTCGCCGCCCCGATCGAAACCACGAAACCCCCACGGGTTTCGGACGAAAAGTGGGTGGATACGGTCAAGCAGAAGACCCAGGAATCACTCGAGCAGACCTTGGCCGACCTGCTGGCCATCCGCCAAGGGGATCCCTACCGGGAACTGAGCCCGCTGGGCTGGCGCAGCGCGACCCAGCCTCCGGCCTGATGGCGCCCTTGACTTCTGGGGCGACAGTGAGTCGACTGCTGCTATGCCGACGACGCCTGAGTTCGAAACGCTGCTCTACAAGACTGAGCCGCCGATCGCCACCATCACGCTGAACCGGCCCGAGCATCTGAACACCATCGTTCCGCCGATGCCCGACGAAATCGAAAGTGCCATCGGCGTTGCCGAACGCGACCCCGCTATCAAAGTGATCGTGTTGCGCGGTGCGGGACGCGCGTTCTCCGGCGGCTACGACTTCGGCGGCGGCTTCAAGCATTGGGGCGACGCGATGAACACCGACGGCCGTTGGGATCCCGGCAAGGACTTCGCGATGGTCAGCACCCGCGAGACCGGGCCGACACAGAAGTTCATGGCCATCTGGCGGGCCTCCAAACCCGTCATCGCTCAGGTGCACGGCTGGTGCGTTGGCGGAGCGAGCGACTACGCCCTGTGCGCAGACATCGTCATCGCAAGCGACGACGCGGTCATCGGCACGCCATACGCCCGCATGTGGGGTGCGTACCTCACCGGCATGTGGCTCTACCGGCTGAGTCTCGCCAAGGTGAAATGGCACTCGCTAACTGGCGAGCCGCTGACCGGAAAGGAAGCTGCCGCAGTCGAACTCATCAACGAATCCGTGCCGTTCGAGAACCTCGAGGCGCGCGTCAAAGAAGTCGCCGACAAGCTCGCGACCATCCCGCTTTCCCAACTGCAGGCCCAAAAACTCATCGTCAACCAGGCCTACGAGAACATGGGCCTGGCCTCCACGCAAACACTCGGCGGAATCCTCGACGGATTGATGCGCAACACTCCAGATGCACTGCAGTTCATCGACACCGCCGCCAACGACGGTGTGCGCGCAGCGATCGAACTCCGGGACGGCCCCTGGGGCGACTACAGTCAGGCGCCACCGGAGCGGCGGCCCGACCCCTCACACGTCATCGAGCCGTAGGCACCGAACGAGGCAACGCGAACGCAAGACCGAACGCTACAACGCTCAGCACGGCGCTGGCGCCCATCGCCATCGTCGCGCTGTGGCCGAATGCCACGGCTACAGCGTCAGGCCCGGGTTTGACGTGCAACGTGCCGAACAGCACCGTGCCGATGATCGCGATGCCGATTGCGCTGCCGATGCGCTGCATCGTCCCGATCACGCCACTGGCCGCGCCCGCGTCACGGCGCTCCACCGTCGCGACGATGAAGTCGGCGTTCGGCGCTATGAACAAGCCACTACCGACACCGGCGACAAGCAACGGTGCAAGCAATTCCCGGCCGTTGTAGCGGGCGGGCGCGCTGAGCGCGAAGATGAGCCACACAACCGTTATGCCAGCAGTGACCAGACCAAGGCCGACGATGAGTACGCTGCGGCCGAATCGCGCGGCGAGTACATCACTCTGAGAGGCACCGACGATGGTGCCGACGGCGAAGGGCATTGCGACAAGCCCGGATTGCAACGCGGTGCGGCCCAAACCGGCCTGCCACAGCAGCGCGATGGTGAAGAAGATACTTGTGAAGGCCGCGAAGTAGACCAACGCGAGCAGTACCCCGCCAGCGAAGGATGGGTGGGTGAACAATCGCGGCGGCACCAAGGGATTGCCGTTGGCGTTCTCCAGGCGCCGTTCCCATAGGCCAAACAGCACGAAAAGCGCCGCCCCTCCGGCCATCGACGCATACGTCCAGACCGGCCAGTCTTCTTGTTGGCCTTCGATCAAGGGCGTGAGCAACGCCACCAGACCCGCCGTGAGCAGAGCGAGCCCCGGCCAGTCGGCTGCGCTATCGGCGCTTTCGGCACCACCTGGGAGAAACACCACGGCCGCGGCAACGGCGACGATTCCGATCGGGAGGTTCACCCCGAAGACCAGCCGCCACCCGGATTCCGCACCGAAAGCCTGAATGATCAGACCTCCCGCCAGCGGGCCGAGCGCAGTGGAAAAGCCAATCGTCGCACCAAGAATCGCGAAGGCGCGGCCGCGCTGCGGGTCCGCGAACATCAATTGGATCAACGCTGTGATCGTGGTGAAGAAAACGCCACCCGCCAGTCCTTGGACCGCTCTTGCCGCGATCAATTGGCCGTCGTTCTGAGCCAAGCCGCACGCCAGGCTGGCGAGAGTGAACAGTGACAGACCAGTGATGAACACCCACTTGTGCCCCCACCGATCACCCACACGTCCCGCCGGAATCAGGGCAAGCCCAAACGCAAGTGCATACCCGGAGACGATCCAGGAGAGCGTGGCGTTCGATGCCCCGATACTGGTCCGGATGGTCGGTAGAGCGACATTGACGATGGTCGCGTCGAGCAGAGCCATGAATCCTCCGGCCAACAAGACGGCCAGAGCCAGCCACTTATTGCGTGATACGACAGCCCGTTTCGACGTCGCAACCGAAGCGGCCATCAAGGCCTCCTGGCGCGATAGTCGGCGATGATTTCCGGCAGCGCCGCGAGAAGGTCTCCATGCCAGGCGATTTCGGCACGCAGCCGGTCGGCGCGATGCTTCATCACCATCCGTTCACTGACACTCAGGTAGCGGTCGATCGCCGCGGCGTGGGCTTCCCATTGCTCGAGCGTGCCCGACAGCGACGCCATCCGAGCGGCGATGATCGCCGACAGATCGTCAAGGTGGTCTTCGTCGACGCGAGTCACCGCGAGGTCGAACGGGTCCGGCTTTATGACGATGTCGTGCAGTGCCCGCAATCGCAACCCGCCGAGGGCTTCGCGGCCCGCGTCGGTGATTGCCCAAACCTGCCGCTGCGGATAGGCGCCGCTTCGCTCGACGCGGACCTCTTCGATCAGCTCCTCGGCGGCGAGCCGCTTGATGGCCCCGTACAGGCTGCCGACGCTGATGTCGGTCCAGAGGGAGACGTGCTCTTCTTCGGCAAGGAGGCGCAGCTGGTGACCGTGCATGGGACCGCGCTCCTGCAGGGCGGCGAGCAGAAAGATCCGGATGGACGACACGAGACTACTCTCGCACGAGTAATCGCGCGCGTGCAACCGGCACGGACAACGCCCGCCTTAGACGCCTCGATAGTGGTCGAGCAGGGCATCGAGGTCACCGAGCGCCCGCAACGTGTCGTTTAGGTGCGTGCACGTGCTGGTGCCAACGAACTCGCCACGTATGCGGCCGCGCAGCTCCGACAGCGTCATCCCCTCGACCCGCGTCGCACTTCCGATGGCGCCAGGGCATTCCTGCCACGGCAGTACCCGCACATTCGCGGTGACCGACGATATGGTTCGCGTCGCCGTGTCCACCGAGCCCGCGACCGTGTACTCGTGCACGATCGTCTCCACGCCGTCGCCATCGACGTGGGTGTCACGAAAGTGTGCGTCGAAGGCAATCGACTCGGCGTCGACCGGAAGAAGGTCGAGCCGGCGGAACCGGCGCATGCCGTGGGCGCGCAACGGTTCGACGACGTGCATCCCATCGCCATCGGTGTCGAGCGGCGGCGCGATCGGCCCGTGCGCCGACGGAATCATGCCGTTGCGTTTGGCATACCCGACAAGCGACGCGTCCGGTGCGAAGCCAGCGCAGATTCCTGCCATGTTGTCAGCGACACCGTCCGGCAGCTTCTGCTCGATGCCCAGATTGATCGCTGCGTGCTGCACCGCATATCCCGAAACCAGCGACGCGCCGACCCAGTCGTCGAGCAGCAGGTGCAGCAGGCTGGCACGCTCGGCTTCCTCCGGAAGGAGCTTGCCGACCGTCGAGCGGAACCCAGGACCGACCCTGCTGCCCAGTAGCCGCTTAAGCCGATCGTCGCTCGGTTCAGAGGCGATGTCGTCGATGACGCGATCGGCGAGATGCGCGCGCACGCAGACCTGCCCGAGCACCTCGACGGTGTCCGGCGCGCAGGCCACCACGTCGCGCGCCCGCAAGTCGACGTCAACGTTGCCCGTACCCGCGGGATGGGTGTCGATGGTGCTCGTCCGGCGTACCGCACCGGGGACGAGCGGTGGCCACGTCCGGACGGGCCGCTGCGGCCCGACGATGTCCGTGACGAATGGCATCACAAGACGGTACTACTCGCGTCGCCGCAGTCCGCCCAGCATGGACACGACGACACCGAACACCACCAGCGCACCACCGGCGACCAGCGTTAGGTTCAGCCACAGGTGCAGGCTGCTTTCCGCGTGGTTGACCATGGCGTCGGCGACCTGACGAATATCGCCGGTCGTGCGGTCAAGCGCCTTGTTGACGTATCGCCGGGCCACCTCGACCCCCGCCCAGCCGGCGGCACCCACGAGCAGGGCCGAAACACCCAGCGCGGCAAGTGTTTTCCCGCGCGATCGGGACATCGCCAATGTCAGCAACGCGAACACACCCGTCACGATGGTCGCCCCGACACTGGCCCACGGACCCCACTTCGACAATTGACGCAACTGTCCGGGCCGCAGATTTTCCGAATCCACGGTGATCGGCACGGTCAATGTGTCGGGCACCTCGAGGTTGAGGTTTCCGAGCGTGGCCTTGAACGAGGGATCCGACAGCATCGGTGCGACGTCGAGCAACCACTCGTCTTTGGCGTTCCCGTGCTGCACCGAATCGGTGAACATCCATCGGTGCGCGATCCGATTCGCCTGCGCGAACTGGCCGGGAAAGCCCGCATTACCGGTATAGGCCGCAGCGACCTCATGGACTACATCGGCATTGAGGGCATAGCCCTTGTTAGCGGCCAACGACGTGATCTGCGTCGTGAGTTCGTTGGCCATCGCCTGCTGCAGCTTCGGGTCCTTCGCGGCCGACGAGGCGAAGGCCGAATACCCGTTCTCGTCGACGATCGTCTTCTGCGCCCACATCGCCGGTACCGCCACCGCCAGTGCGGCCGTGGTGACGAGCCACAGGAACACGGTCGCCACGAACCGCACGCATCCTCCTTCGCGACGGGACGCGCGGCCTAGTCGTTAAGCGCGCGCCCCACGATGAGGGGATCCGGCCTGCCGACCACCTCATGGTCCTTGTTGTCGTAGTCGAACCTACTCAACACGTACCGCATCGCGTTCACGCGCGCCCGCTTCTTGTCGTTGCTCTTGACGACCATCCACGGCGCGATCTCGGTGTCCGTCCACGCGAACATGTCTTCCTTGGCCGCGGTATAGGCGTCCCATTTGTCGAGCGAAGCCATGTCGGTCGGCGACAGTTTCCACTGCCGGACCGGATCGACATGACGAATGGTGAAGCGGGTGCGCTGCTCCGACGGCGACACCGAAAACCACAGCTTGGTCAGGCTGATGCCGTCGTTGACCAGCATCTGCTCGAAAAGCGGTACTTGGCGGATGAATTCAGCGTGCTGCTTCGGCGTGCAAAAACCCATCACCCGCTCCACACCGGCGCGGTTGTACCAGGACCGGTCGAACATCACGATTTCACCGTGTGCAGGCAGGTGGTGAACATAGCGCTGGAAATACCACTGGGTGCGTTCGCGATCGGTCGGCTTCTCCAAGGCGACGACGCGCGCGCCGCGCGGGTTGAGGTGTTCCATGAAGCGCTTGATGGTGCCGCCCTTGCCCGCAGCGTCGCGGCCTTCGAACACGATGACGTGCCGGTGGCCGTTGGCCTGACTCCACTTCTGCAGCTTCAGCAATTCGATCTGCAGCAGCCGTTTCTGCTCCTCGTACGCCTCGCGCTTCATCCGCTCGTCGTACGGGTAATTCTCACGCCAGGTGTCGACGGGAATGCCGTTGGCGTCCAGGAGGATCGGGTCGTCATCGTCGTCGTCATGCACGACGTAGCTGTGCGAATCCAGAATCACGTGCCGAAAGTATCGACACGCGTAGACGTCCAGGTGAAGCGCGAGTGAACGCGCGGTGCCTACTTAGCTGCGCGGCGCGGCGTGACCAGCGCCAAGCGGGTCATCAGCTTGTTCATCCGCTTGAGCGCCTTGAGCGAATTGTTGTAGTAGACGCCTCCGGCGCCGACGTGGGTGCGCGGCGCGACGACCGCCTCTTGACGGCAGTACTTACGCAACCCGTCCGCCCCGCCGAAGCGCGCACCCAAACCCGACGTCTTCCAGCCGCCCATCGGCGCCGTGGTGCACATCAGGTTCGAGATCACGTCGTTGACGTTGACGGCGCCACAATCCAGTTGGACCGCAACGGCTTTCGCACGGTCGACGTCCTTGGAGAACACTGCTGCGCTGAGGCCGTACGGGCTGTCGTTGGCCAGCCGGATCGCCTCGTCGACGCTGCCCACCTTCATGATCGGCAGCGTGGGCCCGAACGTCTCCTCGGTCATGCATGCCATCGAATGGTCGACGTCGACCAGCACGGTCGGCGGGTAGAAGCTGCCGGGACCCTGCGGGCGCTTGCCACCGGTCAGCACCTTGGCCCCCTTGGCCGTTGCGTCGGCGACGTGCCGCTCGGTCACCGCGACCTGGCTGTCATCGATCAGCGAGCCGACGTCGTACCCGTCGCCGGCGCCCAGCTTCAGGTTGTTGACGTCGCGCACCACGGCGGCGACGAATTGGTCGTATACGGATTCGAGGACATACACGCGCTCGACCGACACGCACGTCTGGCCGGCGTTGAACATCGCACCCCACACCGCGGCGTGTGCGGCCAGGTCGATGTCGGCGTCGTCGAGCACGATCATCGGGTCCTTGCCGCCGAGTTCCAGGCTGACCGGGGTGAGCCGACGAGCCGCGCGCTCCATCACCTTGGCGCCGGTCGCACTCGAACCGGTGAACTGGATGAAGTCGGAATTGTCGATGACGGCTTCGGCCACCTCGCGGGAACCCTGAGCCAGCGCCAGCACCTCGGGCGCACCGGAGTCCAGCCAGCCGCGCATCAGCAACTCCGCGGTCAGCGGTGTGCGCTCCGACGGCTTGAGCAGCACCGCACAGCCCGCCGCCAGCGCGCCGATCGCGTCCATCAGCGCGTTGGCGACCGGGTAGTTCCACGGCGCGATGATCCCGACGACCGCACGCGGCCGGTAGTGCACCTCGACCTTCTTGATCGCCAAGAACGGCAGTGACGCCGGACGCGGTTCAGGTGCAAGCGCCTTCTCCATCGTCTTGATGTAGTACGAGGCGATCATGATCAGCAGCGGTACCTCTTGGGCCGCATCGGTGGCCGACTTGCCGGTCTCCTTGATCAGCAGCGACTCGATCTCGTCGCGATGCTCGCCCAGCCACACCGCGTAGCGCGCCAGTACCTTGGCGCGGCCCTTGGCGCCGCGGGCCTCCCATTGGCGCTGCGCCTCCCTCAGCCCAGCCGCGATGCGCGGCACGTCGGCCGGGTCGGTCCATCGCACTGTGCCGGCCACCGCGCCGGTCGCAGGATTGCGGATGGTGCTGGTGTCGGACACATCGACTTCTGGTGTCGCCGTCATGGCCTCATGGTAACCACCGGCTGTGACGTAGATCGCACCGGGGTTGACACGTGTCAAGTCGGTTCGGTGAAGCGCGCCGCGATGCAGACGATGGCAGTCCCGAGCAGCACCGCGCCGATCGTGTCGGTGAAGTAGTGGTAGGTGACGCCCTGGCCGAGCATGCCCAACAGGCAGAAGACGACCGCGACAAGCACAGCCCACAACGCGGCACCCGCCACCAGCACCGCGATGCCGAGCACGACCACCGTCACCGTCGTGTGGCCACTCGGGTATGCCAGCGCGCCGCCGTTCTCACGGCCGAACAATCGCTTCAACAGCTCGACAGCCGCGACCGCGACCAGCGGAGCCACCACGGCCAGCGCCGCCAGCCGCCAGCGTCGCCGGTAAAGCGCCACGCCCACACAGGCCGCGAGCATGACCGTGAGCACCCACGGGTCGGTGAAGAACAGCAGCCAGTGCGCTGGACTGTGGCGGTAGCGCTGAAACCAGTCGTCAACCGCCGTGGAGCGCTTGCCGACGGCCCAGCCGAGCAAGAGCATCGCAACCAGCGCGATCGGCGGGCACCACCGAATCGCCTTCTGGCCGTTCAGGTTGCGATACCGCGCACGTAGGCCGCTTGGCCCAGGTGCTGTGCGCAGTCGTCGATGATGCTGACCAGCCGCACGCTCGCCGTCACCGGCGGATTCCAGCGCTTGTCCACGATGCGGCCCAGCTCGTCGGACGTCACCGACGCGATGTACTCCAGCGTCACCTTGTGCACCGCGTGGTAGTAGCCGGCCAACAGGTCCGCGTGTGCGCGCACCTTGCCGACGTCGTCCGTGTCGTGGCCGTAGCCGGTGTCGTCGCGCGGTAGGTCGAGGCCGAACTGGTCGACCCAGCCGTCGCGAGTCCAGACCTGCTCGGTGCCGGCGATATCGCAGAGCTGCGCATCCTGTACACGCGCGCTGTGCCAGATCAGCCACGCGATGCTGTTCGCGGTTCCGGTCGGCCGGAAGATTGCGATCTCGTCGGTCAGGCCGTCGGTCAACTCCTCGACGTGCTCGATGAGCCGGGTGAACGAGTCCCTCAGCAGTTCGCGAACCGCTGCCACATCAGAGTCAGCCATGTCTTGAACCTACCTTGGCTCGATCGCGATGCCGGGCCGTCGAACTGCAGGTCTTGCTCGCGTGGGTCACGTATCAGCGCACCTGCCTCTGGATGAGCAGCCGTTGGTACAAGCCGCCGATGGCTTCCAGGCTTGCCGTGTCAGGAACACGCGCATGCTGTACGGCGAGTTCGTCGCCCAGTTCCTCGTCGAGTGAAGCGAGGATGACCAGTACCGAAAGGGAGTCGAGATAGCCGTCGCTCATCAGATCGGTCGACGCGACGACGTCGTCTTCGGCGAAGTTGTAGAAGACACGCTCCAACAGGCGCCGCCGCAACACTTCCCACGTAGCCGCCATCGCAACGTGCCTTCAGATCTTGCCGGATTCGGGAAGATTCGCGGGCTCGACGATACGTATCAGCACGGCCGCAGCTCGCGTTCCGATCAAGGCGGCCAATGCTTTTCGCGCCCGCGCTTCGATATCGCCGCCGCCTTGGGTAAGCACCCGGATCGAAGGCTGCTGCCCGTAAACCGTGTGATCCGCCGCCGACACACCGACGTCCAGGACACCGTCCACACCGCGGACAACGTCGCCCAGGTCGGCAAGCCTCACGCGGGTGCCGAGGAAGTTGATGTCGGCGGCGGCGCGGCCGTCGACATACAGATCGCCGGTCGGCGACAGGTGCCCAATGTCACCGGTCGGCCACCATGCCGGCATGGGCCGGACGGTCCCGTCGCCCGCAATGTAGGACGCCATCTGGTACGGGGTTTGCACCTCAATCGAGTTCTCTTGAGCGATACGGATTTTCACCCCCGGCAACGGCACACCCACGTTGCCTTCGCGGAAGTCCGAGATCGGGTACCTGCCGATCGCGATACGCGGGCCCATCTCGGCTTGACCGTACATGTTGACGATCGTGGCGTTCGGAAACGACGTGTACAGATGGTCGACCATGTTCCGGGTGAGCCTGCCGCCCGCGAATATCAGCTCGATCGGATTGTCAAACGAAAAGCCCTTGTGCGCGAGCATGTATGACTGATGCGGGAGAAGATACACCGACGAGTTGGGCCGCAACTCATGGCGGAACTGTTCCCACGAGTCCAACGAGATCGGCGCGCGCTTCATCGTCACCGGCACACCCGCCGACAGATGGCTGTGCATGATCGACAGGCCGTACGCCAGGCGCGGATTCACCAGGGACACATACGCTTCGCGTTGCGCCGTCAGCGGCAAGGACTTGGCGATCGCCGTCGCGCACTCACGCAGCGTCTGCTTGCGATACCGGATCAGCTTCGGTTCGCCCGTCGTCCCCGACGACTCGATCACCAGCTCATCCGTGGCGCATCGGCCCGGTTCGAACGTCGACGCGCAATCCGTCGTGCACCAATCGGCGAGCCAGTCAGCGGATCGCAGGCAGGCGAGCCTAGGGCCGGCCGCAACGAGTATCGATGAGTCTTCGCTGAACGCGGCCAGGTAGCGCTGGACGACGACGTTCGCGTCGGGCTCGGCGTGCGCGACCACCGACGCGCTGCTCACCATCCGCCTCGTCTCCTCGCTGGGCCGCCACGATGTTAGCTCGCGGCCATCAACTTTGCGGGGCTGCGCCGTGAAATACCGCCTCGACGTTGTTGCCGTCGGGGTCACGGACGAACGCGCCGAAGTAGCCGGGGTGGTACTCCGGCCACAGCCGCGGGGCGTGCAGCGACTCCGCGCCCAATTCGAGGGCGGCGTCGTAGAACGCCTTGACTTCGTCGGTGTCTTTGGCCACGAATGCGACGTGGATCTCCCGGTTGGGTCCAGCTGCGTCGCCGATGTTCATGTCGGCGATCCAGAAGGCGGGCTTGCCCTCCTTGCCATAGCCAATGGCTACCTCGAAGTCCATCTGCCGGGTGTAACCCAGCACGCCGAGCACCTTGTCGTAGAACTCCTTCGACTTGTTCCAGTCCGCGCAGTTGATTCCGAAGTGGTCGATCACGGGCTCATCCTGGCATGCGGTGGTGAGACAGTCGTACATTCAGCTAATGACGTACGACTTGGTCATCCGCAACGGCACCATCGTCGACGGCCTCGGCGGCGAACCCTATGTCGGCGATGTCGCCGTCGTTGACGGGGTGATCGCCGCGGTGGGGGCGGTCGACGGCGCCGGCGCCCAGGAGATCGATGCCACCGGACTGCTCGTCACGCCCGGGTTCATCGACCTGCACACCCACTACGACGGGCAGGCCATCTGGTCGGACCGGATGACGCCGTCGTCGGCGCACGGTGTGACGACCGCCGTGATGGGCAACTGCGGCGTCGGCTTCGCACCGTGCCGTGCCGAAGACCACGAGGTGCTGGTCGACGTGATGGCCGGCGTCGAGGACATCCCCGGTGTGGTGATGGTCGACGGCCTGCCATGGGATTGGGAGACGTTCCCCCAATACCTAGAAGCACTGGATTCGCGACACCGCGATATCGATGTCGCTGCCTACCTGCCCCACTCGCCGCTGCGCGTTTACGTGATGGGTAAGCGTGGCGCCGACCGCGAGCCGGCCACCGCCGAGGATCTGACGCGGATGCGGGAGTTGGCACGTGAGGCGATCGAAGTGGGAGCGCTGGGTTTCGCGTCGTCGCGGTTCTCGTTCCACAAGACCGCCAGCGGCGAGTTGATCCCCACCTACGACGCCGCGCAGTCCGAGATCGACGCGATCGCGGCAGGCGTCGCCGAGGGCGGCGGTGGGTTGATCCAGTTCGTTCCCGACATCGCGGCGGGTGGCTACGCCAACGTGCTGCAGGCCGTGTTCGAGGCTGCGCAGGACCACCGACTGCCGGTGACCTTCACACTCGCGACGGGCAACTCGGGCGACCCGATCTGGCCGGACGCGATCACGCTGATCGAGAAGTTCAACTCGGTCGCCACCCCGGACTCCACGATCACCGCTCAAATGTTCCCGCGCCCAATCGGTTTGGTGATCGGGCTGGAGCTGACCGGCAACCCGTTCGTGTTCTATCCAAGCTATCAGGAGATCGCGGATCTTCCGCTGGCCGAGCGGGTGGCCGAGATGCGCAAGCCCGAGGTGCGTGCCCGCATCCTCGCCGACAAGCCCGCCGAAGGCGGCCATCCGCTGCTGTACCTCGCCCAGGCGTGGAACTGGATCTTCCCGTTGACCGACAACCCCGACTACGAGCCGGACCCGTCGACGTCGATCGCCGCACGGGCCGCCGCACGGGGAGTCAGCCCGATGGAGGAGGCCTACGACCGGCTACTCGACGACGACGGCCACGCCATGCTGCTGGTGGCGATGGCCAACTTCGAGAACAACTCACTCGATACCGTCGGCAGGCTGATCCGTCGCGACGATGTGGTGCTCGGCCTCGGCGACGGCGGGGCGCATTACGGAATGATCTGCGACGCAAGCTATCCGACGTTCCTGCTTGCACACTGGGCCCGCGACCGCGCGTCTGGTCGGTTGAGCGTGCCCGACGCTGTCCGAATGATGACGTCGGCGCCGGCCCGAGTCGCCGGTCTGGCCGATCGCGGCCGGATTGCCGTGGGCTACAAGGCCGATCTGAACGTCATCGACCACGCGGGGTTGCGGCTACACAAACCGGTGATCACCCACGACCTGCCCGCCGGCGGCCGACGGCTCGATCAGACCGCGGACGGCTACCGGGCGACGATCGTGTCGGGCGAGATCATCGCCGAAAACGGCGTGCCCACCGAGGCGCGGCCGGGCCGTCTGGTGCGCGGCCGTCAACCGGCCCCGGCCTAGGCCCAAATCGAGGAGATCGCAGGAGCATTCGCGGCCAGCCCCGTCTTCGGTAGTCCGTACATCTGCTCGATGGTGGACAGCACGTTGTAGTGGCTGATGACTTCGTTGTACTGGCCCGGCTTCACGTTGGCGCCGTAAATCATCGTCGGGATCTGGTTCGCCGGACCGTTGTCGTCCTCGTCCCACGTGACGATCAGCAAGCTGTTGTTGGCCACCGCCCAGTTGGCGTACCGCGTGAGGTTGGCGGCCAACCAGCTGTCCGCCTGCTCGATGGTGCCGTCGTGCATGTCGTTGTCGAGGTTGGGGATGACGAACGACACCGTCGGCAGGCTCGCGTAGTCGGAACGGGAGTTGAACATCGAGAACGGCAATGACGTCGTCGCGGGCACGTTGGTGAAGTTCGCCCACGGCACATGCTTTCGCGCATACTTGCCCGCCGCGCACACCGGCGACCCGACGGCTGGCAGATCTTCGGAGAATCCGGCGAACGTGTACCCCGCCGCCAGCAGTTCGGAAGCGATATTCGGGGCGGCACCGGCAGCGACAGGGCAGGCATCGGATGTCAGACCGAACGTGCTGCCGGAAAACATCGCGAGGTAGTTCGGCTCACTCGGATGGGTCTCGGCGTACGACTGCGTCATCAGTGCGCCGTTGGCACTCAGCTGGTTCATGAATGGCGCGGACTTGCTGCCGATCACGTTGGCGCTGGAGTGATTCTCCTCGACAACGATGACGATGTGCGCCGGCGTCGGCATCGACTGGGCGGCGGCTTCGGGCTCGGCCAGACACGCGAGCACTGCGGCGACCGCTGCTGCGACATAAGGCCAGCGCCTCATGATGCGCAGTGTAGGAACCAAGTCTGACGGTGAGCGGTCAACCCGCCGTATCCTCACCGCATGAGCGTCAAGGTGGATCTCGACCAGCTGGCGGACGCGTTGGCCGAGTTCGCGTTCGCCTACCTGATCACGGTCGGTGACGACTATCGCGCGCACACCGTGGCGGTTGATCCGGTGCTCACCGACGGCGTTGTCGATGTCGGCCCGATCGGCAACAGCACGCGCAAGAACGTCGCCCAGCACGACGGTGTCACGCTGGTCTGGCCGCCGAAGGAGCCCGGCGGCTATTCGTTGATCGTCGACGGCCAGGGCCGCGCCTCAGATGACACGCTGAAAGTCGTGCCCAGCCGCGCGGTTCTGCATCGCGCCGCGACGCCGAACTCCCCCGCTGCCGCAACGGGTTGCCTGCACGACTGTGTGCCGATCGAACAGCAGGACTAGGTCCGAGAATCGGGCTATGGAAGACGACGAGCGCTACCGCACGGTGCTGGCGGCCGCGGCGCTTCTATACGCCAACGGGCAGTCCACCGCGATGACGCAGACGGCGGTGGCCCGGCTGAACAGCGGGTTGAGTGTAGACACCGTGCTGGTCCCGTCATGGCCCATGTTGACGCTCACCGCCGGATCATCACGCGGCACCGTGCTGACCGAACCGGTTTCGCCGACCGCCATCAACATGCGGCGGGTCGGCACGCTGATGAGAGTTATCGACCGTGCTGAGGACGGGCCGTTGGAACTGCGGACCGTCGTCCGCGCCGTCACCGATGCCGGCAGCGAAAAGAATTCCAGCACAGCTGCTTTCACTGTCGCGTGCGCGACGGGCGCTGGCGCGCTTGCCGTCATCTTCGGCGCCGCGCACCCACTGACGGTGCTGCTCGTCGCGATCGGCGCCGCCGCCGGCGGACTGTTGCGACGCTGGCTCGGCAATACCGGCGCCAGCCCGCTGGTGCAGGTCTTCGGCGCGGCGGTGATCGCCGGCGCGATCGGCGCCCTCGCCACCCACCTGAACCTCGGCGCGTCGACAGCACTGGTCGCCGTGTGTCAGGCCATGGTGCTGGTGCCGGGGCCGCACATCCTCAACGGTGCGCTCGATCTGCTCGACCTGCGGATGTCGCTTGGCCTTGCACGGGTGGGCTACGCCGCGCTTCTGCTCGCCGCGATCACCGGAGGCCTTGTGCTGGGGCTTGGCCTTGGCGGTCAGTCGCTGGCGGTGTCCGCGCCGCCCCTTGCCGCGCCGTTCTATCTCGACGTGATCGCCGCGGGCATCGCGGCGGCCTCCTACCCGGTCTACTTCTCGATGCCGTGGCGGATGATCGGTTGGCCCGTGGCGGTCGGCGCGCTCGCGCATGCCGTGCATTGGTGGGCGCTGCATGCGGGCGCCAGCGTCGCGCTCGCCGCGTTCTTGTCCTGCCTCCTGGCCGGGGCGATATTGGTGCCGGTGTCGCACTACATGCGTATCCCGTTCGCCGGCATCGGTTTTGCGTCTGTGGTGGCGTTGGTGCCCGGTGTGTATGTGTTCCGAACGCTGAGCGGCTTCGCGCAGTTCGCAGGCCATCCATCGCCTGCCCTGCTGAGCGCCGCGTCGTCGGATCTGATCGTCGCGTCGATCACCGTGACCGGCATGGCGATCGGCCTGGCGCTGCCGATGCACTTCTTCGGCAGCGCGCTGTCCTGGCGCTAGACGAGCGTGCCCGTCAGCGCACTGCGCTGTCGCGTTTGAGGGCGGGGTGCTGGCTGGCCAGCACCTTCAGCAACACCTTTCGCGGCAACAGCTGCATCACTCGGGTGCTGATCTGATTCGGCAGACCGGCAATGACACTGCCGCGGTCGTCAACCAGCGCGTCGATGCCGATCTTGGCCACCGCCCGTGACGGCATCCACATGAACTTCGGGAAGGCGTTGGCGAACTCGCGTTCGTCCATGCCTGCAGCACTGAGGAATTCGGTGCGCACCGGGCCGGGATGCAGAACCGCGACAGTGACACCGGTGCCGGCCAGTTCGACGCGCAACCCTTCGGTGAAGATGCCGACGAACGCCTTGGTGCCTGCGTACCCGGACTGTCCAGGGAAGGGCTGAAAACCCGCGGTCGAGCCGACGTTGAGGATGGCACCGGTGCGCCGCGGCACCATCTGCTGCACGGCGCGCGTCGTCAGATCGATAACGGCCTCGACGTTGACCCGCACCTGGGCGATCTCATCGGCCACCGGTGCGGTCGCGACGGCGCCCACGACCCCGATACCGGCGTTGTTGATCAGAATGTCGGCGGTCAGGCCGCGGCGCTCTACCTCGTCGAACAGTGCCGCCCGGGCAGCGGGATCGGCGACATCGCAAGCGATCACCTCGACGCGGACGGCGCCACCGAGTTCGGCGGCGAGCTCGCGCAGCCGGTCCTCGCGGCGGGCCACCAGGGTGACGCCGTGGCCACGCGCCGCGAGCTCGCGGGCGAGGTCGGCGCCGATTCCGGAGGATGCACCGGTGATGACTGCGGTGCTGGTCGGCGATGGCGGTGGCAGCGGCATGTGGTTTCAACCTTGCGTCGGACGTGGGCGTTTTCGTTGACAACCTGTGCGCACGACGACGCTATTCCCACGCTCGGCGCGCCCGCCTAGCCGTTGGGTCCCGGCAATTGGGGCACCGTGATCGGCGGAATCGTCGGCGGCTGAATCACGGTGACGGTGCTCGTGCTCGTGCTCGGCGCGACGCTCGAAGTGGACGTGGTTTCTGACGACGAAGTCGTCTCCGTTGCGGTGGCCGGCGGAACCGGGGAGGCGGCCGTCGTGGTCACGGTCGACGTCGAGACCGACGTCGACACCGACGTGCTCGCGGCGCTCACTGGGCTGAGCACGCCGCAGGCGAGGCGCTGATCGGCGGACGCGGTACCCATGTCGGCGCTCTGGTGCAGCACGATCGACGAGCCCTCCGGGCCTTTGAGTTGGTCCAACGTGAACCCATCGGTCGTGGCGACGAGTTTGCCCGAGCCGTCCGAGCGCACGAGCAGAGGCGGTAGGTCACCGCTTGCCGGCTGGGCGGTATGCCCCGGCGCCTGGAAGTGATCGCCCGCGGACGTGAAGTCACCATCGCACTTGCCTACCGCGTGGATATGAAGCCCGTGAAAGCCGGGCGAAAGGATTCCGGTCGCGGCGGTCTGCACGGTCACGGTGGCGTAGCCGTTGCTGAAGTCGACGGTTGCATCGGCGACGTGCTTTCCGTCGGTGGTGTTCAGTTGGGTGGTCAGCGTCTGGGCGCTGGCCGACCCTGACGTGGTGGACGTGGTCGACGTCGACGGGTTGTTCGAGGACTGATTCGAACACGCGCTCACAACGGCGACCGGCGTGGCAAGCAAAGCAATGGCGGCGGTGACGTGCTTCTTCATGAAGCGCCGCGTACCCGAACGATGCGCGCAACAAACTGGGAATTCACCACGGGTGGCTTACGCTCACAGCAGACTCGTTTGTAGTCTTTTTAGTTGATTTTCTTGTCTTGCCGTTTCATGCTGGCACCATGACCGACATCGCGATCGACACTCAATACGCAACGGGCGTCTCACGGCAAAACATCGAGCAAGCACTCATCACCGCCGGATTGGACCTCGAACGTCTTGCGCCGGCGGACCTCGCACCGCTCGAGGATTTCCACACCATGGGTCGCATCGCCACCCACCAGCTGGTGGATCTACTCGGCCTCACCAGCGACCACGCGGTGCTCGACGCCGGCAGCGGTATCGGCGGCACCGCCCGTTTCGTCGCCGACAAATGCGCGTGTCGGGTGGCCGCGGTCGACCTGACCGACGAATACTGCGAGACCGCTCGTTGGCTCAATCAGCTCGTCGGGTTGGACGACCGCATTTCCGTTCGGCAGGCAGACGTCACCGCACTGCCTTTCGCCGACGCCACGTTCGACGTCGTCTTCAGCCAGCACGTTCAGATGAACGTGGCCGACAAGCCGCGACTCTACGCCGAAGCGCGCCGGGTGATGGTGGATGGCGGTCGACTTGCATTGTGGGACATCGTTTCTGGCGATGGTCGCGAACTCGACTATCCGCTGCCGTGGGCAGACCGACCCGACCGAAGCCACCTTGCCACCGCCGACGAGTTGCGTACCACTATCGAGTCGGCCGGGTTCACGATCGACCACTGGGCCGATCTCACCGCGGAGGCCGCCGCATTGATGCAGGCGCTTATGACATTGCCCACCAATCCGCTTGGGCTGCACGCGTTCGTCGCCGACTTCGGCGCCAAGGCGAAGAACCTGACGGCCGCCCTCGCCGACGGCCGGCTGCGAGCCATCCAAGGCGTCGTGCTTGCGACCTAGTCCTCGCCGAGTGTGTGCTTATGTCACGTGCCGGCGCGAAACTGCGTGCGGGTAACCCACGTTCGGCGAGTCGCTACGACAAAGGCCCGGTCCCACAAGGGACCGGGCCTCGTCATTGGCGACTTTAGAAGTCCATGCCGCCCATGCCACCGGTTGGGTCGGCCGCACCAGCGGCCGCCTTCTCCGGCTTGTCGGCGACGACCGCCTCGGTGGTCAGGAACAGCGCCGCGATGGACGCCGCGTTCTGCAGCGCCGAACGCGTCACCTTGACCGGGTCGGCCACGCCTGCCTTGAGCAGGTCCTCGTACTCACCGGTGGCGGCGTTCAGGCCGACTCCGGCGGCAGAGTTGCGGACCTTCTCAGCCACGACGCCAGGCTCCAGACCACCGTTGAACGCGATCTGCTTCAGCGGAGCCTCGAGCGCCACGCGGACGATGTTCGCGCCGGTGGCCTCGTCACCGGTGAGGTTGAGCTCCTCCAGCGCGGGAGCCGACTGCAGCAGGGCCACGCCGCCACCGGCGACGATGCCCTCCTCGACGGCCGCCTTGGCGTTGCGGACAGCGTCCTCGATGCGGTGCTTGCGCTCCTTGAGCTCCACCTCGGTGGCGGCACCGGCCTTGATCACCGCAACACCGCCGGCCAGCTTGGCCAGGCGCTCCTGCAGCTTCTCGCGGTCGTAATCGGAGTCGCTGTTCTCGATCTCGGTGCGGATCTGGGCAACACGGCCTGCGATGGCCTCGCTGTCACCAGAACCCTCGACGATGGTGGTCTCGTCCTTGGTGATGACGACCTTGCGGGCGCTACCCAGCAGCGAGACGTCGGCGGTCTCGAGGGACAGGCCGACCTCTTCGCTGATGACCTGACCACCGGTGAGGATGGCCATGTCCTGCAGCATCGCCTTGCGGCGGTCACCGAAGCCCGGGGCCTTGACGGCCACAGACTTGAAGGTGCCGCGGATCTTGTTGACGACCAGGGTGGACAGGGCCTCGCCCTCGACGTCCTCGGCGATGATCAGCAACGGCTTGCCGGACTGGATGACCTTCTCCAGCAACGGCAGCAGATCCTTGACCGTCGAGATCTTCGACGAGACGAGCAGGATGTACGGATCCTCCAGGACCGCTTCCTGACGCTCGGCGTCGGTCACGAAGTAACCCGAGATGTAGCCCTTGTCGAAGCGCATGCCCTCGGTCAGCTCGAGCTGCAGGCCGAAGGTGTTGGATTCCTCGACGGTGATGACGCCCTCGTTGCCGACCTTGTCCATGGCCTCGGCGATCAGCTCACCAATCTGGGTGTCACCGGCGGAGATAGCCGCGGTGGCCGCGATCTGCTCCTTGGTCTCGACCTCTTTGGCCGACTTCAGCAGCGTCTCGGTGATCTTCTCGACAGCCTTCTCGATGCCGCGCTTCAGGCCGAGCGGGTTGGCACCCGCCGCGACGTTGCGCAGGCCCTCGCGAACCAGCGCCTGGGCCAGAACGGTGGCGGTGGTGGTGCCGTCGCCTGCGACGTCGTCGGTCTTCTTGGCGACTTCCTTGACCAGCTCAGCGCCGATCTTCTCGTACGGGTCCTCCAGCTCGATCTCCTTGGCGATGGATACGCCATCGTTGGTGATCGTGGGGGCGCCCCACTTCTTCTCAAGGACGACGTTGCGGCCCTTGGGGCCCAGCGTCACCTTTACCGCGTCGGCGAGGCTGTTCAGGCCCCGCTCGAGGCCGCGACGGGCCTCTTCGTCGTACGCAATTGTCTTGGCCATTGCGAAGTGTTCCTCCGAAATTTGGGGATGGCACGTCTTTGGCCGGGTGCAGTGCCCGCGACGGACGGCTGGGGATGTGCTCCGCGTGTGCGGCCCCTGCCTCACCGTCCCGACCTAGCACTCACCGGTCGCGAGTGCCAACTGCATTCTTAGCACTCGACCAGGGAGAGTGCAAGGTCGTCCGGCGACGAAGGCGGCCGCGCAGCGGGGACGAGGAGCCGGACAATCAAGCAGCGTTCACCCTGCGCGCAAGCCGTCGAGCACGACCTCTGTGAGCCGCGAGGCAGTGTCCGGCCGATATGCCTGCATCGCCTGGGCCCCGACGACGATCGCCTTCACGTCGGGCACGTCGACGTCACGTCGCACCGTGCCCGCCTTCTGCCCAGCCCGCAGCAGCTTGCCGAGCATCTCCAAGAACGCTTCCTCTGCGTCGGGCACCGCATCCTTGATGTCGATGCCGACCCCGGCGAGCGCATCGACCAGGCCTTGGTCCGTCGCGCCCCACTCCAGCACCATCGATCGCAGGAACGTGAACAGTGCCTCCCCCGGATCGCCGGATGCCAACAGAGCACGCCCGTCGTCGACGATGCGGTTGAGGCGGTCCGCGATGACCGCACGGAACAGATCCTCCTTGGTTGGGAAATGCCGGTATACGGTGCCTGCGCCGACGCCGGCGCGCCTGGCGATCTCATCGATCGGCACGCCGAGTCCCTCGGCGGCGAATGTCTCGTACGCGACCTCGAGCACCCGCGCGCGGTTGCGCGCCGCGTCTGCGCGTAGCGGCCGATCCGGTTGAGCCAAATCACATCACCTCAGGAATTGACGAAGCGGGGCGCGCGTTCCGTATAGTCGTAATCAAGCGGAGCGCCCGCCCCGTTTAAGCGATTGTAGGAGATAATCATGGGCAAGTGGACCACCGCCGACATTCCCGACCAGACGGGTCGCACGGCCGTCATCACCGGTGCCAACACCGGGTTGGGTTACGAGACCGCCGCGGCGCTCGCCGCAAAGGGCGCCCACGTCGTGCTCGCCGTCCGCAATCTGGAGAAGGGGAAGGCCGCGGCCGAGCTCATCAGCAGGCGCACTCCCGGCGCCAGCGTGGCACTGCAAGAGCTCGACCTCACCTCGTTGGAGTCGATCCGCGGCGCGGCCGAGGAGCTGCGCTCCAAGCACGACACGATCGACCTGCTGATCAACAACGCGGGTGTGATGATGACGCCGAAGTCCACCACGAAGGACGGCTTCGAACTGCAGTTCGGCACCAATCACTTGGGCCATTTCGCGCTCACCGGACTGCTGCTCGATCGCGTGCTGGCGGTGCCGGGTTCACGTGTGGTGACGGTCAGCAGCACCGGGCACCGCTTCGCCCGCGGGATCCGCTTCGACGACCTGCAATGGGAAAACGACTACAGCCGGGTCGGCGCCTACGGGCAGGCCAAGCTCGCCAACCTGATGTTCACGTACGAGCTGCAGCGCCGGTTGATCGGCACCAACACCATCGCCGCCGCCGCGCACCCGGGCGGCTCGAACACCGAGTTGATGCGCAATCTGCCCGCCGCGATACGCGGAGTTGGCGCCTTGTTGACACCGCTGTTCCAGGGTCCGGACATGGGCGCACTGCCCACCTTGCGGGCGGCCACCGATCCGGGCGTGCTCGGCGGGCAGTACTTCGGCCCCGACGGATTCGGCGAACAGCGGGGCTACCCGAAGATCGTGAACTCGACCGCCGCATCCCACGACACGGCCGCGCAGCGCCGGCTGTGGGCGGTGTCGGAGGAGCTGACGGGAGTTGTGTATCCCGTCGGGTGACGCCGCGACGGGCGACGCAACTCACGTCACGGCTTGGCCGCTAACGGCTACGAATTCCCCGCCCGCCGAGCGCAGTGTGGTGATCGCGTCGCCCACTCCCGCGGCGGTCCCCGACTCCGGATGGTTCATGTGAGCGATCACGATCGATCCTGGTGCCGCCCCAACAATGTTGGAGCGCACCGACGCCGCTTGCGCCGTCGCACCCTTGTCGGCGTTGACCGCGAAGCCGAGCGGCCGTTCGCCGAGCTCGTGGACGATCTCGACGGCGACGTCGTCGTAGTGGGCAGTGCCGGGACGAAACCAGGTCGGCGGTTTACCGGTCAACGCGGTGATCTTGCTGTGGTTGGTCCACACCTCAGCCACCACCTCATCGGCCGACCGGGTCCCGCCGATCCCGTACGCGGAGCGCCCGGTCACCGATAGCGGGACATGGCGAGTGCCGTGGTTGCCGATTTCGAACAACGGATTCGCAGCGAGTCGTTCCGCGGTGCGGGGGTTTGCGTCAATCCACATCCCGCACAGAAAGAGCACTGCGGGAACGGCATTGCGTGTCAGAGTCGCCAGCAGCGTGTCGTCGCACGCGCCGCGACATGCATCGAACGTCAGCGCAATCTGCTTGCCACCGGCGGCGAACGTCGTGGAGACACCGGGCAGCGACATGCCCCACTGGATGGGCGCACGCCCTCGGTTGAGCGAGGCGACAGCTCCCGGGTCCAAATCGGGCGGGGCCGCGGCCGCGTCCGCTATACCGATGCCGGCAGCCGCCACCGAACCCGCAACGGTAGCCAGGAATGCCCTCCGGCTGATCACCCGCGCAGGCTAGCTCCGTTACCTGAATGGAAGCTGTCGAGAGCGCGGCGAAACAGAGCTGCTGTGGCAAGCTGGAGACGATGTCACTCGTCGTGCCGCCTTATCCCCCACCGCGATACACCAAAGACGAACCAGAGGTCAGTGCACGGCTTCGGCGAGGCACTGATCCGCCGGACTACGACGCGTTCGGCTTGGTGAAATACCACTATCTCGCCAACCAGCAGGCGACCGACGGCGACTACGGCCTGTACCGAGTGGAGATCGCCCCGAAGGGCGGCGGCCCCGGACCGCACTTTCACCGGGCCATGTCCGAGGCGTTCTTTGTGCTGTCCGGCACCGTCAAGCTCTACGACGGCACCGACTGGGTCGACGGCCATCCGAACGACTTCCTGTATGTGCCGCCCGGCGGCATCCATGGCTTCCGCAACGAAGCGGACGAGCCTACCTCGATCTTGATGCTGTTTGCTCCCGGCGCGCCGCGCGAACACTACTTCGAGGGTATGGCGCATCTGTCCGAGATGACCGACGACGAGCGCCGCGAGTGGTTCATCAAGAACGACAACTTCTTCATCGAGTGACACGCGCGCGACACGCGCAACAAGATGCACCCGCGTAATCCCTTGCGCTAGGCTGCAGTCCGATCAGTGAGGAGCTTTGGGTGCGGGCTTATACAGCGCCCGACACCCAGGCTTTGCGAGGCTGGCAGCGTCGGGCATTGGTACGGTATCTTGGCGCCCAGCCGCGGGATTTTCTGACCGTCGCCACCCCCGGTTCAGGCAAGACGGCGTTTGCCCTGCGCGTGGCAGGAGAGCTGCTGTCCGACGGCGTCATCGAGCGGATCACCGTCGTCGTGCCGACCGAACATCTCAAAATTCAGTGGGCCCAGGCCGCAGCGCGCTTTGGTATCGCGCTCGATCCGAAATTCTCCAACTCGTCGGCGCAGACGTCGTCGGAGTATCACGGTGTGGTCGTCACCTACGCGCAAGTGGCGAGCCACCCGATGCGGCACCGGGTGCGCACCGAGAACTACCGCACGCTCGTCGTGTTCGACGAGATTCACCACGGCGGCGACGCGAAGAGTTGGGGCGAGGCCATCCGCGAGGCGTTCGGCGACGCGACGCGCCGGCTTGCGTTGACGGGCACGCCGTTTCGCAGTGACGACAGCCCGATCCCGTTCGTCACCTACGAGCCCGACGGTGAAGGCTTGCTGCGGTCGGTGGCCGACCACGTCTACGGCTACGCCGATGCGCTGGCCGACGGCGTCGTCCGGCCCGTCGTGTTCCTAGCCTACTCGGGCGAGGCGCGCTGGCGTGACAGCGCGGGCGAGGAGCATGCGGCACGTCTGGGCGAGCCCCTGAATGCCGAACAGACCGCGAGGGCGTGGCGCACCGCGTTGAATCCGGCCGGCGAGTGGATGCCCGCGGTCATCGCCGCCGCCGACACACGGTTACAGCAGAAGCGCCAGCATGTGCCCGACGCCGGCGGAATGATCATCGCGTCGGATCAAACCGCCGCTCGCGCATATGCCGAACTGCTCACCAAGATCACGGGTGAGGCGCCGACGGTAGTGCTGTCCGACGATCCCGGATCCTCGGACCGCATCAGCCAGTTCTCGGCGGGCGACAGCCGATGGCTGGTCGCGGTGAGGATGGTGTCGGAGGGTGTCGACGTTCCCCGGCTGGCCGTGGGCGTGTACGCCACGAGCGCGTCGACGCCGTTGTTCTTCGCCCAGGCCATTGGACGGTTTGTGCGATCGCGGCGGCCTGGCGAGACGGCGAGCATCTTCTTGCCGTCGGTGCCGAACCTGCTGATGCTGGCCAGCGAGATGGAGGCCCAGCGCAACCACGTCCTTGGCAAGCCGCACAGGGAGTCCCAGGGCGACGAGGACGAGTACGTGGAGCGGCGTAAATCCGAGCCGAGTGAACTGGACAACGGCTTCGAATCGCTTGGCGCCGATGCCGAATTGGATCAGGTGATCTTCGACGGGTCGTCGTTCGGCACCGCGACGCCCGCGGGCAGCGAGGAGGAAGCCGACTATCTCGGCATCCCGGGCCTGCTCGACGCCTCGCAGATGCGAGACCTGTTGCGGCGCAGGCAAGAAGAGCAGATCGACCGGCGCAGTCGCACGGCCGGCGGGGAGGTGCCGCGGCCGTCGACGCACGGCCAACTGCGGGAGCTGCGCAGGGAGCTCAACGCGCTGGTGACGATCGCCCACCACCGAACAGGCAAGCCGCACGGGTGGATTCACAATGAACTGCGCAGGGTGTGCGGCGGCCCGCCGGTGGCGGCGGCCACGACCGATCAACTGCGGGCCCGCATCGAAGCGGTGCGCACGCTACAGGCGTGAGCCTTCAGCCAGCTCCGCCAGATTCTTTAGCGAGTTGTCGAGATGCGACACGTCGAAGGGCGGGAACCCGATGTGTTCACGGGTCTGCGGTGGCACTTTCGACCAGTGGTAGGTCAGGGTGACCTCGGTCTTCGCGGGCCCGACCGGCTTCAGGTCGTATCGCCAAAACCACCCGCCGAACTCAAGATTGGCGTCGTCGGAACCTTGTCCGGGCTGCCAGGCGATGGCATGTGGCGGGTCGAATGCCTCGACACGGTTCGCCATCTCGTAGTCCTTGTTGGGGTGGTTGTCGTGGTACATCGCCACACGGAAAACCTGGCCGACTTCGGTCAGGCGCTTACCGTCCAGTGATTCCCTGACCCACCCTGTGCCGTCGATCGCCGCATGGGTCGACGGGTCGGCCAGCACGTCGAAGACGGCCTGGGCGGGAGCATTGATCGTCGTCACGACACTCAAGGTTTCTTCAGTCACACCTATAGAGACTGCCGTCGACGGAATAAGTAATCGCGAGAATTCGCGATCGCGTTTACGTTGGCCGCATGCCCGCCGACGCACCGACCATCCTGGCGACCAGTGGAGGCATTCGGGATGGCCGACGGACGCGCTGGGAATTCAGCGCCTTGACCGACTATGCGATCGAACTCTCCGGAGTGACCAGCCGGGCACCGCGGGTCTGCTTTGTGGCGACCGCACTGGGCGACGACGCTGCGGCACTGCACCACCTCTACGAAGCCGCCCAGGTGCGAGGGATTCAGCCGTCGCACCTGGCGCTCTTCCCGATGCCGAACGTCGACGACATCACCGCCCACTTGCTCGGCCAGGATGTGGTGTGGGTATTCGGCGGAAGCGTCGCGGGTTTGTTGGCGATGTGGAAGCTGCACGGCGTCGACGCGGCGATGCATGCCGCATGGCAGGCCGGAGTCGTGCTGACGGGTATCTCCGCCGGATCGATCTGCTGGCATGTCGGTGGTACCACCGACTCGTTCGGGCCCGAATTGCGTGCGGTGACTGACGGACTCGCACTGGTGCCGTTCTCGAACGGCGTGCATTACGACTCCGAGGAACAGCGCCGGCCTTTGTTTCACCGACTGATCGCCGACGACACGCTGCCGTCCGGATACGCCACCGACGACGGCGCCGGCGTCCTGTACGGCGGCACCGAGTTCGCCGAAGCCGTCAGCGAACGTGACGGCGCGGCAGCCTATTTCGTCGAGTCCGATGGCGCCGACGCCGTGGAAGTTCGGTTGGAAACCAGGCGGCTATAGCCCAAGCAACTTCGGCAGATCGGCCACCGAATCGATGACGTGATTAGGCTGCATCGCGAATTCGTCTGCAGCCCAACGGTCCAACGTATCCTGCCGGAACTTGCCCGTGCGCACCAGAACCCCGACCATTCCGACCACCTGCGCGGCCAGCACGTCGTTGTTGAGGTCATCGCCGACCATGTACATCTCGTCCGGGTCGACGCCGAGTCTGCTTGCGGCGGCAAGGAAACCCTCCGGCGCCGGCTTCCCCACGGCTGTCGCCTTGCGCCCCGACGTCTCTTCCATGCCGATCAGATACATGCCCGTGTCGATACGGAGCCCGTCGGTGGTCGTCCACGCGGTACTGCGGTGCATCGCCACCACCGGCACGCCCTGCGCCATCCAGTCGTATACCCACGACAGGGTCAAATGGCTGTACTCCGGCCCCGCCCCGCCAAGCAGTACGACATCGGGAGTCTCGGGCGCCGCCGGCCCGGTGAACTCGCTGGAGTAGACGATGTCGATGCCTGGCATGTCCTCCGCGATCTGACCACTGTTGACCAGAAAACACCGGGCGTCGGGATAACGGTTGCGGACGTACTCCGCCGTCAGCACCGCCGCCGTGATCACCTCGTCGGCTCGCACATCCATGCCCGCCTCATTGAGCAACCCGGCGATCTGAACGCGGGTACGCGTCGTGGTGTTCGTCAGATACGAGCATGCGATCTGGTGATCAGATAGCGTCCGCAATGTTTTTGAGGCACCGGGGATCGGCTTCCATGACGTCACCAAGACGCCATCGATGTCGAACAGCACTCCACCGATAGCCATGGCCCGACAGTAAACGGCAAACGAATCAGCGCAACTCGGGGGGGCTACCCCAGCTGAGCGAAGTACGGACGGTCAGGGTTGCGCTTCTCTACCAGGATGAAGACCACACCCCATGGATCGGCGAACCACGTGGTGCGCACCCCGGCGATATCGGCTGTCCCGTCGACAAGGAAGTGAACTCCCTTGTCTTCCAGAGACTTCCGCGTCTCGTCGAGGTTGTCGCAAATCAGTCCGACATGCGTGAGCCCACTGTCGGCCAGGCCGGCAGCCCGACGGGCGTCGCTCCCGCCGGCGCGCAGGTACTCGATCACCTCGAGGACGCGGTCCCCGTCGTCGCCGAAGCCCACGATCGCGGCCTTCATCGCCGGATCGGCCAACAACTGCCCCATATCGGCGCGGATTGCCTCGCCGTCCATCACATACGGCGGCGAGAGCACGCTGAATCCCAGCACATCGCGGTAGTACGTCACCGCAGCCTCGCAGTCGGGAACGCATACGCCGGTGTGTGCCAGGCCTGTGATCATGCTTCGATTGTGGCGCACGTCCGAGCCCACTCGGTCTCGGCTAGCCATCCAGATGCCGTCGCGGCGATCGACCACGCCGCTTCCGCGGGAACGTCGAGCACCTGATACCGCTTCACACCGGCTGCAGTGGCAGCGATCAGCGTCGCCACCCCGGCCCTGCGCTGCGGCAGAGTCTGGCGCACCGTCCACCCGATGATGCCCGCGGTCGCGATGCAGTCCCTGCGGCGGTCAAGACTTCCGGCGCGGGCCACCAACCACTCCGCGCTGACCCGATGCCCCAGCGCCCGCGACCGATCGACAGCCAGCAGCGCACAACACACCGTCAACAGCACCCACACGGGCCAGACCCAGACAGGCATCCAGGCGTAAAGCGCGCCCAGCACCACCGCCACCACGGCCGGGAATGTCAACGCTCGGGTCCACCGCCTGCGCGTCGCCACCGGCCCGTGAGCGCGCAGCGGGCCTGTCACCTCGTCTGGCCGGGCGATCAGCTCGCTCAGCACGGCTTCCGCCGTCGCACGTGGGCACGGCGGCAGCAGAAGCGACGCCTCCCCCTCGCCGCCGACACCTGTCATCACCGCATCCAGCCGTGCGCCGCCGAAGACTCGGACCAGCAGCGGTTCGCGCAGCGTTCCCCCGCGTAACCGGCGCATGTCGTAGGTGTGCTGGCGTACCCGCAGCAGTCCGTGCTCGAGGTGCAAGACGTCGGCATCGCGACGCAACACCAGATTTCCGTATGTCACCAGCGATCGGGCCACAGACAACAACACCGAGGCGACGAGCACCACCACCGCCGCGACGACCGCGCTCGCCACCACACCGAATCTCTCGGCCGCATCGATCCCTGATCGTGCAGCGCGCGAATCCTGCAGTGCCGCACCGACTCCCGCTTGATACGCCAGCCCGACCGCGCCCAAGATCATCGCCAGCCCGGTGAAGCTCAGCGGACTGTAGCGCAGCCATGACGGCTGCCAGCGGGCCAGCAGCACACCCGACGGAGCGTCGTCCTCCGAAACGGCCAATGAATCGGCCAGCAGAATGGCACGCAGCCGTGGCACCTGTTCGGCCTCCACCGCGTCAAGAGCGAATGCTGCGTCACCCTTGGCCGCCTTGCCGGTGCTGACCCGCAACACGGTCAGCCCGAGCAGCCTGTGCAGCAACCGCGCATCGGTGGACACCGATCGAATCCTGTTGCGCGGCACCGAAAGAACCTTCCGCTGCAACACACCCGCCCGCAGCTGCACCTCGTCGGGCTCGATGCGGTACGCCGTGGTGAACCACCGGGCGATGCCGAATGCGACCGTCAGACCCAGCACGGCAACGGCCCACATCTGATTGCCGGTCGCCGAACCCAGCACCAGCGATCCGACCAGGACCGGTATCTGACGCAATACCTCATGCACGGGGTGGACGAGCAGCATTCGCGGGCTGAGCCGGCTCCAACCGTCCTCGGTCACGTCGCGTCCTCGGAGCCGATCGCGGCGATGTCGGTGAGCTGCGCGACGACCCGGTCGGCGACGTCGGCGTCCAGCGCGACGATCCGCACCGCACCCGCCGACGACGCGGTGGTCACCGTGACGTTGGCCAGACCGAACAGGCGGTCCAACGGTCCGCGGTAGGTGTCGACGGTCTGTACCCGCGAGATCGGCGCGATCCGCCGCTCCTGTACCAGCCAACCCGTCCGCGTATAGACCGCCTGCTCGCCGATGTCCCAGCGGTGCACGGAAAAGCGCCACAGTGGAACGACGACCACGAACGCCACGATGGCCACCGCGGTGACCGCGGCCGCCGACCAGTGCACCCACATCAGTCGCGGGTCGATCGCGAACCACACCACCTGGCCGATCACCAGCAAGCCCCACGGGATCGCGGCCCCAAGCGCCCACACCAGCGGGGCCTTTCGGCTCGGCGGATAGGCCGGATCAACGAGATTCATGTTTCGAGCATGGCGCAAAACACGCTGAGTATGTTGAACCCATGAGTGCCAAATGGACCGCGGCCGACGTGCCGGATCAATCCGACAAGGTCGCCATCGTCACCGGCGCAAATTCCGGCCTGGGATTCGACACCGCGACCGTGCTCGCCGACAAGGGCGCACACGTCGTGCTGGCCGTGCGCAATCTCGACAAGGGCAACGAGGCCGCCAACCGCATCAAGGCGAAGAGCCCCAACGCCGTCGTCTCCTTGCAGGAGCTCGACCTGACGTCGTTGGACAGCGTTCGCAAGGCCGCCGACGAACTACGGGCCGCCTACCCGCGCATCGACTTGCTGATCAACAACGCGGGTGTGATGTACGTGCCGACGCGCGAAACGACCAAAGACGGCTTCGAGATGCAGTTCGGCACCAACCACCTCGGCCACTTCGCGCTGACGGGTCAACTGCTCGACAACCTGCTGCCGGTCGAAGGGTCGCGGGTGGTGACGATCAGCAGCGTGGGCCACAAGATCATGGCCCGGATCCATTTCGAGGACCTGCAGTTGGAGCGCAAGTACAACCGCGTCGAGGCCTACGGTCAGTCCAAGCTGGCCAACCTGTTGTTCACCTACGAGCTGCAGCGTCGGCTCACCGCGAAGGGGACGCCGACCGTCGCGCTCGCCGCCCACCCCGGTTTCTCGGACACCGAGCTCATGCGACATCTGCCCGGTTTCATCCCGGACTTCTTCTGGCGGCCCTTCACCCAGTCCGCCGAGATGGGCGCGCTGCCGACCCTCCGCGCCGCCACCGACCCCAGTGCACAAGGCGGCCAGTACTACGGACCGGACGGGATCGGCGAATCGCGTGGCCATCCGAAAGTCGTTGGCTCCAGCGCACAATCGCACAACGAGGACCTCCAGCGCCGGCTGTGGACGGTATCCGAGGAGCTCACCGGCGTGACGTATCCCGTCTGATGCGATCCGTCGAGGAGCACCGGCGCGTCGTCGCCGGTCTGATCACCCACCGCGCGCCGGTCGCGCAGCAGCTGGCCGACACGCTTGGCTTGGTGCTGGCCGACGATGTCGTCGCGCCGCTGTCGTTGCCGGGGTTCGACAACTCGGCGATGGACGGGTACGCCGTCGTTGCCGACGACATCGCCGGCGCAACACCCGATGAGCCAGTCGTGTTGCCGGTCGCCGAGGACATCCCGGCTGGACGCACCGACCCGCTGACGCTGAAACCCGGTACGGCACACCGGATTATGACCGGCGCGCCGCTGCCTGCCGGCGCCACCGCCGTCATTCCGGTAGAAGCCACCGACGGTGCGACCGACACCGTCTCCATCCGCGCGAGCGCCAAACCCGGGCAGCACATTCGCCGTGCGGGCGAGGACGTCACGGCAGGCACCACGGTGTTGCGCGCCGGGCAGGTTGTCACACCGGCAGCACTCGGCCTCGCTGCTGCCCTCGGACTCGGCGAGCTGACCGTGGTGCCCCGTCAACGTGTGCTGGTGATGTCGACGGGCTCGGAGCTGGTGGCCCCGGGTACGCCACTGCAGCCGGGTCAGATCTATGAGTCGAACGCGGTGATGCTGGCGGCCGCGGTTCGCGACGCCGGTGCACATGTGGTGGCTTCACCGATGGCCGGCGACGACGTCGACGCGTTCCGGGAAGCGCTTGACCGGTACACCGGCGAGGCGGATCTGATCATCACGACCGGGGGTGTCAGCGCGGGCGCGTACGAGGTCGTCAAGGACGCCCTCGGAGCCGGAGGGCCGGCGACATCGGGCGGAAGCGGTGAGGTGGATTTCGTGAAGGTGGCGATGCAGCCCGGCATGCCGCAGGGTGCGGGCTCGGTGGATGGCACGCCGATCATCACCCTTCCCGGCAACCCGGTGAGCGCCCTGGTGTCGTTCGAGGTGTTCATCCGCGGGCCGTTGCGCGCGGCGATGGGACTGCCGAATCCTGAGCGGGCCCGCCGCACGGCCGTGCTGACCGATGACCTCACCTCCCCGCGCGGCAAGAGGCAGTTCCGCCGCGGCGTGCTCGACGTAGCCAACAACACGGTCACCAGTTACGGTCCGCCCGCATCGCACCATCTGCGCTGGCTCGCCTCGGCCAACTGCCTGCTGGAGATCGACGAGGAGGTCGCGGAGTTGACCGCCGGGTCCCCGGTGCAGGTGTGGGACCTGTCTGCTGGCTGAGCGCCCGTAGAATCGCTGCACGATGGCCAGACGCCCCGACCTCCAAACAGGCCCCGCGCGACTCTTGGCGCTGGTCCGCACCACTATTCCGCCGATGCACTCCGCGGGGCTACCCTTCGTCGGGGCAAGCCTCGCGGTCGCGGCGCTTGGCCGGAAGAACCGCTGGCTGCGCGGGGCAGGCCTGGCGTCTGCCGCTGCGAACGCGGCGTTCTTCCGTCATCCGCCGCGGGTGCCACCCACTCGCCCTGGTCTCGTGGTCGCGCCGGCCGACGGACTCATCTGCCTCATCGAAGAAGCGCTGCCGCCTGCCGAACTTGGCTTGCCCGCAACGCCGTTGCCGCGCATCAGCATCTTCTTGTCGATTTTCGACGCACATGTGCAGCGCGCACCCGTCAGCGGCGAAGTGGTCGCCGTCGCGCACCGCCCCGGGCTGTTCGGCTCGGCCGAACTCGAGGCGGCCAGCGAGGACAACGAACGCAACAGCGTGCTGATCCGCACACCCGACGGCGTCGACGTGATCGCCGTGCAGATCGCCGGGCTGGTCGCGCGTCGAATCGTGTGCGACGTCAAGGCCGGCGACAAGGTGTCAATCGGCGACACGTACGGCCTGATCCGCTACGGCTCGCGGCTCGACACCTACCTGCCTGCGGGGTCGAACCTCTTGGTCACCACGGGGCAGCGTGCACTGGCGGGCGAAACCGTATTGGCCGAGTTGCCGTGATCAAACCCCGCGTCAAGCCGTCGGTCGTCAGCCTGCGCATTCTGCCCAGCGCCATGACGGTGGCCGCCATCTGCCTCGGCCTATCCGCGGTGAAGATGGCGCTGGACAACCGCCCGACCGAAGCGATGGCGTTTCTGGCCGTCGCCGCGATACTCGACGCTCTCGACGGACGCATTGCCCGCATTCTGAAGGCGACCTCCCGCATGGGCGAGGAGATCGACTCGCTGGCCGATGCCGTGAACTTCGGTGTCGCACCGGCTTTCATCGTCTACGCAACACTGTTGTCGCATTCGCGCATCGGCTGGATCGTGGTGCTGCTCTACGCGGTGTGCATCGTGTTACGGCTGGCGCGGTTCAACGCGATGCTCGACATGGACAGGCCCGCCTATGAAAAGGAGTACTTCGTCGGGATGCCTGCTCCGGCGGGCGCGATCGGCGCGATCGGACCGCTGGCGGCCAAGATGCAGTTCGGCGACGGGTGGTGGACGTCGGAACCCGCAGTGGTGATTTGGATGATCGGCGTCTCGCTGCTGGTGGTCAGCACCATCCCGATGCGCAAGATTCACACGTTCTCGGTGTCGCCCAACATGGTCGCGCCGCTGCTGGCGCTGCTGGCCATCGGGGTCGCTGCATCGATCCTGTACGGGTACGTGGTCATCCTGCTGATCATCGCCGCCTATGTCATCCACATCCCGTTCGCCATCCGCACAAGGCGATTCCTGGCGGCGCATCCCGAGGTGTGGGGCGACAAACCGCGACAGCAGCGGGCAGCGCGCCGGGCGATCCGCCGTGCCCATCCGCACCGCCGGTCGATGATGCGGCTGGGCCTGCGCAGACCCGGCGGCTGACGTGACGCAAACCGACGTCGCGGACGATCCACCTCTGAGCCATCTCCGGTTGACCGCGAGGCTGAACACCTCTGCACTGGACTCCCGCCGTGGCGTCGTCCGGCTGCATCCGGAAGCCATTGCGGCGCTTGGGATCCGGGAGTGGGATGCGGTATCGCTGACCGGCTCGCGAACCACGGCCGCCGTCGCGGGTGTGGCGCCCGCGGGCACACCGGCCGGAACCGCTCTGCTCGACGATGTGACGTTGTCCAACGCCGGTCTTCGTGAGGACACGACCGTCATCGTCGCGCCGGTGACCGTGTACGGCGCACGATCGGTGATGGTGTCGGGGTCGCAGCTTGCCACGCAGTCGATCTCGTCGGCCACGCTGCGACAGGCCCTGCTGGGCAAGGTGATGACGGTGGGCGACACGGTCTCGCTGCTGCCGCGCGAGCTCGGACCCGACATCCCGACGTCGGCCGCGACGGCTGCGCTGGCGTCGTCGGTCGGAATCACATGGACCTCCGAATTGCTGACGGTGACGGGCGTCGACCCTGCAGGACCTGTTAGCGTGCAACCGAATTCGGTTGTCAGCTGGGGCGACGGGCTGGCTGTGACCGCGGAGGCCGCGATCGGGCAACATACGGTGACCACGCCCGCCAAGCCGACGGCCACGGTCGACATCGACGACCTCAAGGGCTCGCATGCCCAGGCGAGCCGCCTCACCGAATGGCTCAAGCTTTCGCTCGACCAGCCCGAACTGCTCGAAAAGCTCGGCGCCAAACCAAATCTCGGCGTCGTGGTGTCCGGCCCCGCCGGCGTCGGCAAGGCCGCCCTCGTGCGTGCAGTGTGCGCCAACCGGCGGCTGGTCGAGCTCGACGGTCCCGAGGTCGGCGCGTTGCACCCAGAGGACCGATTGAAACGCGTGTCGTCAGCAGTGGCGGAGGTGCGTGACGGGGGCGGCGTGCTGCTGATCACCGACATCGACGCACTGCTGCCGTCGGCGGCCGACCCCGTAGCGACGTTGATCCTCACCGAACTGCGCAATGCCGTCGCCACCCCGGGAGTGGCGTTCGTCGCGACCTCTCAGCAGCCCGACGCCCTGGACCCGCGGCTGCGCGCACCCGACCTGTGCGATCGCGAACTCGGCCTGAGCCTGCCCGACGGCGGGGTCCGCAGACAGCTGCTCGAAGTGTTGCTGCGCGGTGTCCCCACCGAAACCCTGAACCTCGACGAAATCGCCGAGCGCACACCGGGCTTCGTCGTCGCTGATCTGTCCGCGCTCGTTCGTGAAGCCGCGCTGCGGGCCGCAGCCCGGGCCAGTTCGGACGGCAAGCCCCCAGTGCTGAGACAAGACGATCTGCTCGGAGCCACCACCGTCATTCGCCCGCTGTCGCGGTCGGCGACTGAAGAAGTGTCGGTCGGTTCGGTCACGCTCGACGACGTCGGCGATATGGCCGCCACCAAACAAGCGCTCACCGAAGCGGTGCTGTGGCCGCTGCAACACCCCGACACGTTCCAGCGTCTCGGTGTCGCCCCACCGCACGGTGTGTTGTTGTACGGCCCGCCGGGTTGCGGCAAGACGTTCGTTGTGCGGGCACTCGCGAGTTCGGGCCGATTGTCGGTGCATGCGGTCAAGGGCGCAGAGCTGATGGACAAATGGGTGGGCGCGTCGGAAAAGGCTGTGCGCGAACTGTTTCGGCGCGCCCGCGACTCCGCGCCGTCGCTGGTGTTCCTCGACGAGATCGACGCGCTGGCGCCTCGGCGTGGGCAGAGCTTCGACTCGGGGGTCACCGACCGCGTCGTGGCGGCGCTGCTCACCGAACTCGACGGCATCGAGCCGCTGCGCGACGTCGTGGTGGTCGGCGCGACGAACCGCCCTGACCTGATCGATCCGGCCCTGCTGCGTCCAGGGCGGCTGGAGAAGCTGGTGTTCATCGAACCACCCGACGCCGAAGCCCGTCGCGAAATCCTGCGCACCGCAGGCAAATCCGTCCCGCTCAGCGACGACGTCGACCTCGACGCACTGGCCGCCGATCTCGACGGCTACAGCGCGGCCGACTGCGTGGCACTGCTGCGCGAGGCGGCGCTGACAGCGATGCGGCGCTCTATCGACGCGGCCGACGTGACCGCTGCCGACGTCGCCAAGGCGCGAGAAGCCGTGCGCCCTTCGCTGGACCCGGTTCAGGTCGATTCGCTGCGGGCGTTCTCCGCCGGCCACTGAGGACCTGCCGCGAAACTGCAGTTGTCGCGGGGCTCACTCGCACTTTCTCGCAATAAGTGCAGTCTCGCGGCCGGCCACTGATCAGCCCTCCTCGGCAAGCTCAGCGAGTCTGTCGAGCGACGCCTGAAGCCGGTCCGCGGTCGTGTCCCGAGCGCGGACCATGCGCTTCTCGTCGGTCAGCTGCGTCCAGTCGTAGGTGTGCGTGACGAGCGTGCGCGCGTCGTCGACGGGCTCGAGCTCCCAACGCCACAGGTGACCCGGCGGCTTCTTCCCCTGCTCCGACGGCCGCCATGCGATGAGCCGGCCCTCGTCGAATTCGACGACATGGTTCTCACGCACGGCGCCCATGGTGAGCGTCATGGTGAACACGTCACCGACCGCGTGCACACGTTGGTCGGGACCTGCTTCGGCGAGGTTGTCGTTGCCGTCCCATCGCGGCTGCTGCGACGGGTCTGCGATCAGTTCGAAGATCCGGTCCGCCGGCGCGGCGATCTCCCGGCTCGCGCTGACAACTTTGGGGGTCATGATCCGATTCAACAACATCTTGACAGTGACAAGTTGAGGGTGCATAGTCAACCTAGAACTAGTCACTGTCAAGATGCACCTCGGGAGACACCATGAGCGTCGCAACCGCACCAGCCGCACCTTCTATTCGAGCCGGCGACCGCGAACGCGAGAAGACCGCGAGCCAACTCGGCCAAGCATTGGCGCAGGGATACCTCGCGATGGACGAGTACGAGAAGCGGCTGCAGGCCGCATTCGCCGCCAACACCATCACCGAACTGCGCCAACTCGTCGCCGACCTGCCGCTCGCCCAGCTGCGGCGCAACGACCCGCAACGCCAGGCGGCCCGCCGACGGGCCGCCCGCCTCGGTGTCCAGATCCACCTCGCCGGATATCTGGCGATGGTCGTCATCGTGCTCGCGGTGTGGCTGGCCGTCGGCCTCACCGCCGGCGCCTGGTACTTCTGGCCGATCTGGCCGATCCTCGGCGCGGGCATCGGCGTGATCGGCCACGCACTGCCGATCCGGTTCGCGATGCCGCCGCTATGCCACGGGGCTCCAGTGGTTGATCGCCGCTGAAATCTGCTTCGCGTCGGGCATGCGTTCGCTCGCCCACGCGACATAGCCGTCGGGACGAACCAGCACGGCGTCCGGCAACTCGGGATGGGCGTCGACGGCATGCACGATGTCCGGCCGATCCAGCTGCACCGGCACCGCCGTCACCAACACGAACTTCCCTGCGCGCAGCAGTTCGTAGACCCGCTTCCCGTCGCATTCGATATCCGGCATCCGGCGACCGACCATCCAATCCTCGTCACGCGAATGTGGATAGGCGATCCCGATACCGCTGAGCCGTTCGGCCACCATCCGCCGCGTGCGCGGAATCCGCAGGATCGTTCCGAGCGCGAAGCTGCGCACCGCCCGCCGCACCGCGGAGCGGTCGAGCACGATCTGGTTGAACGCGTCCGTCATTCTCAACACCATTGCGCCGACGGGATGGCGCTCTCTTTCGTACGTATCCAGCAGCCAGGGCGGCGCGGTGCCGCGCACGGCGGCGGCCAGCTTCCAGCCCAGGTTCATCGCGTCGCCGAGGCCGGTGTTCATGCCCTGGCCGCCAAGTGGCGAATGCACGTGGGCGGCGTCGCCGGCCAAGAACACCCGGCCGCGACGATAATGACGGGCCTGCCGTCGCTCACTGAGAAATCGTGAACTCCAGCTCATTTCGGTCATCCCGAAGTCGTCGCCCGCGATGCGGTCGAACGCACTGCGAATCTCGTCCAGCGTCACCGGCTCGCTGAGCGGGGCCTGTTCGCGCAGCCGGTCCCATGCGATCGCACGAAACTTGCCGTCGCCGAAGGGCACGAAGAGCACCACGCCCTCGGGACTGGCCTTTGCGAACAGACCGTCTTGCGGCGGCGACGCCAAGTGGACGTCGGCCAGCAGGATATGGGTCTGGTATTGCTTGCCGACGAAGTCGATGCCGAGCAGTGTTCGCACGGCACTGTGCGCGCCGTCGCAGCCCACTACATAGTCCGTGCGAACCGAGTCACCGCCTGCGCACTCCATCGTCACGCCGTTGTCGTCCTGTGTCAGCCCGACGACTTCGGCGCCGTGCACGATCTCGACGCCAACCTCCCCGGCTCGCGTCTGCAGCAGACGCTCGGTCCCACTTTGCGGAACCATCAGCACCATCCCGAATCGGCTGTGCAGTTCGGTCAGGTCCAGCGTGGTGCCGCCCGGTGGTGCGATCTGGGGCACCACGAGTCCGCGGGGTATCAACTCGTCGGCCAGGCCACGTGCATCGAGCAGCTCGAGCGTGCGCGCGTGGACAGCGAACGCCCTGGTGATGTTCGGCATGTCGGTGCGTTGTTCGAGCAGCCGCACCTTCGCCCCACCCAACGCAAGCTCACACGCCAGCATCAGACCGGTCGGGCCTGCGCCGACCACGACAACCTCGGATGTGCCCACGACGCCGGATGGTAGCTGCATCCGCCCACGTAGACTGGCGTTAAACCAAAGCCATTGACACCGGCTGACACCCCGCTATCTGCTCTTCGCCCGACGGCTCATCGCCGACCCGCACGAGATCCGGAGTGCCATGCTCGCCATCCTGTTCGCGCACGCCGTAGCGACGGCCGTCGCTCCGCTGCTCGTGTACAGGTGGGGCCGGATGGCGTTCTATCCCCTGGCGCTGGTCCCGCTGGCATCGCTGCTCTGGGTCGCGCTGAACTGGCCGGGATCGGGTCACGCCGCGACGGCCAACATCGAGTGGCTGCCCGCTTTGTCGATGAACATCACGCTGCGCTTCGACGCGCTCTCGGCGATCATGGGCGTTCTCGTGCTGGGCATCGGCGCGCTCGTCCTCTTCTATTGCGCCGACTACTTCCACCATCACGACGGCCACACCGAGAAGCGACTGCCGAGTTTCGCCGCCGAGCTGGTCGCCTTCTCCGGCGCGATGTTCGGACTGGTCGTCAGCGACAACATGCTGGTGCTCTACGTGTTCTGGGAGCTCACCACCGTGCTGTCGTTCCTACTGGTGGGCCACTACGCCGAACGCGCCACCAGCCGCCGCGCGGCAACGCAAGCACTGTTGGTGACGACGTTCGGCGGGCTGGCGATGCTGGTCGGCATCGTCATGCTGGGCAACAAGACCGGCACCTATCTGCTGTCCGAATTGATCGCGGCGGCCCCGACCGGACAGATGGTGTCGATCGCTGTGACGCTGATTCTGGTTGGCGCGCTTGCCAAATCGGCCATCGTGCCCATGCACTTCTGGCTCCCCGGTGCGATGGCGGCGCCGACACCGGTCAGCGCCTACCTGCACGCCGCGGCGATGGTCAAGGCCGGCGTCTACCTCATCGCGCGGATGACGCCCGGCTTTGCCGACGAGCCGCCGTGGCGACCGACAGTGGTGATCCTCGGCGTACTGACCACACTGCTGGCCGGTTGGCGCGCGGTGCGCGAATACGACCTGAAGTTGATCCTGGCGTTCGGCACGGTCAGCCAGCTCGGGCTGATCACCGTGATGGTCGGTGCCGGCGGGGGCGACCTGATGCTGGCGGGGCTGGCCATGCTCTGCGCGCACGCGATGTTCAAGGCCTCGCTGTTCATGGTCGTCGGCGTCATCGACCACGCCACCGGCACCCGTGATATCCGCAGGCTGGCGGGGCTCGGGCAGCGCCACCGACCGCTGCTGCTCATCGCCGCCGCCGCGACGGCAAGCATGGCCGCGGTCCCGCCGTTCCTCGGCTTCGTCGCGAAGGAAGCCGATTTCGAAACCGTCGCGCACAGCCCGGCGCTCGGCGCCGCAGCCCCTTACGTGCTCGCGGGGATCGTGCTCGGCGCCGTGTTCACCACGATCTACAGCCTGCGGTTCCTGCTCGGCGCCTTCGGCGGCAAGGGACGACCGCAACCCAGCACCCGGGTGGCCGAGATGCACGAGCTGCCCGCCAGTTTCCTTGCCGCCCCGGCCATTTTGGCTGCAGCCGGCCTGCTGTTCGGACTGTGGCCGACGCCGCTCGACGAAGCGCTCCACACATACGCCGACACCGTGCCCGGCGGGGCCCGCTACGACCTCGCGCTGTGGCACGGCGTCGGCGCACCGCTGCTTCTGTCGGCGCTCGTCCTCGCCCTCGGCGCAGCGGCGTACTTCGCCAGAGCCCGGCTGCGGCGGCTGCGCACGGTCCGAACGCCGCTGGGCAACGCCGACCGCATCTACGACGCCGTGCTTCACGGTGCCGATCTGCTGGCGGTGCGGCTGACGGCCTTCACCCAGCGCGGCTCGATCCCTGCGACGCAGTCGGTGATCCTCGCGACCCTTGTTCTGGTGCCCACGCTGGTCTTGACGTTCGGTGCCCGCGGCCGCCCACAGTTCGCGTTGTGGGGCTCACCGCTACAGGCCGTCGTCGGGTTTCTGATCCTTGCCGCCGCGGTCGGCGCCACCGTGATGCGCAACCGCCTGGCCGCACTGTTGTTGGTCGGCGTCACCGGCTACGGCTGCGGCACGATCTTCGCGTTTCACGGCGCACCGGATCTGGCGTTGACGCAGTTTCTGGTGGAGACGCTGACGCTGGTGATCTTTGTGCTCGTGCTGCGCACTCTTCCTGCCGAGACGACGAGCGACGACGTCAACCGTCGCCGGCTGCCGCGTGCGGTGCTCGCACTGGCGGTCGGCGCAACCGTGACGACGATCGGCGTCTTCGCGATGGCGGTCCGCACCGGCACGCCCATCGCCGAATTGCTGCCGGACGCAGCGTATTTCCGCGGTCACGGCGCCAACACGGTCAATGTGATCCTGGTCGACATTCGCGCATGGGACACCCTGGGCGAGATCTCCGTGCTCCTGGTGGCGGCGACGGGTGTCGCATCAATGGTGTTCCGGCACAGGCGTTTTGGTGCAGCTCCACGGGTAGCCGACGCGGGCCGTTCCGATGTCAGCGGAGCGGATGCCAGGAGCCCCGCGGTTGGTGAGATCACCTGGCTGCGTGGAAGCGAATTGCGCGACCCGCGCCACCGGTCGCTTGTCCTCGAGGTGACGACCCGCATCATCTTTCCGCTGATCATGGTGTTGTCGGCGTATTTCTTCTTCGCCGGACACAACACACCGGGCGGCGGATTCGCGGGTGGTTTGACCGCGGGTCTGGCGCTGGTGTTGCGCTACCTCGCCGGCGGGCGTTACGAGCTCGGCGAGACGCTGCCGCTGGACGCCGGGAAAATCCTGGCCGCCGGCCTCAGCCTGTCCGCGGGCACCGCGGTCGCCTCCTTGATGCTCGGCGCACCGGCGTTGTCTTCGGCGCTGATCGAGGTCGACGTCCCGGTGCTGGGCACCGTCAAGTTCGTCACCGCGTTGTTCTTCGATCTCGGCGTGTATCTGATCGTCGTCGGGCTTGTGCTCGACGTCCTGCGCAGCCTCGGCGCCCGGGTCGATGTCGAGGTATCCGAACAGACCGCCAGCCGGGCAGCGGAGCTCAAGCGATGACGGTCCACATCGTTCCGCTCATCATCATCGGCGGGCTCACCAGCGCGGGGGTCTACCTGCTGCTGGAACGCAACATGACCCGAATGTTGTTCGGGCTGCTGTTGCTCAGCAACGCGGTCAACCTTCTGATCCTGGTCGCAGGTGGGCCGTCGGGCAATCCGCCGGTGCGGGGGCGCACCAGCAATGGCGAGACGGTCACCGCCGATCCGCTGGCGCAGGCCATGATCCTGACGGCCATCGTGATCACGATGGGGGTCGCGGCGTTCGTGCTTGCGCTGATCTACCGCTCGTATCGATTGACCACCGCCGATGAGATCGGAGTCGACGAGGAAGACGCCCGGGTGGCACAGCTGGCCGCCGAAGAAGCAACGGCCCTCGACGAGGATCGGCTGCAGCCTGAACCGAGCAGGGACACCGACGCACCGGATGAGCTCGACGCGCTTCCCGGCTACGAAGGCTCGCGATGACACCTGCCTTGTCGCTGACGCCGCTGCCCGTCTTGATACCACTGGTCGCCGCCGCGCTCACGCTGTTCGCCGGTCGCAGGCCGCGGTTGCAGCGCGCGATCACGCTGCTCGCGCTGACAGCTGTCGTGGTGGTGTGCGCCCTGCTTGTGTACCTGGCCGATCGACACGGAACGCTCGTGACGTACGTCGGCGGCTGGGGCGTCAGCCACGCCGGCATGGGTCCGCTTGGCATAACGCTTGTGGTGGACCGGCTTTCGGCGATGATGTTGCTCGTCTCGTCGATCGTCCTGGTGGCCGTGGTCTGGTACGCGATCGGACAGGGTATCCGCGACGGGGACGAACGCCAGCCGGTGTCGATCTTCCTGCCCACCTACCTGGTGCTGTCCGCCGGTGTGTGCATCACGTTCCTCGCAGGAGACCTGTTCAATCTGTTCGTCGGGTTCGAGGTGTTGTTGACGGCGAGCTTTGTGCTGCTGACCATCGGTGCCAGCCGGGAGCGGGTGCGCGCGGGCACGTCGTACGTGATGGTGTCGATGGTGTCGTCCCTGATCTTCTTGGCCGGGATCGCAATGGTCTATGCGGCAACCGGCACACTGAACATGGCGGAGCTGGCGATGCGGCTCGACGGTGTGCCGTCGGGGACTCGCGGGGCCCTCTTCGCGTTCTTGATCGTCGCGTTCGGGATCAAGGCCGCGGTGTTCCCGCTGTCGGCGTGGCTGCCGGACTCATATCCAACGGCCCCTGCTCCTGTCACCGCGGTGTTCGCCGGTCTGCTGACGAAAGTTGGTGTCTACGCGATCATCCGGACGCACTCGCTGCTGTTTCCCGGCGGCGGCCTTGACCATGTGCTGCTGGTGGCGGCGCTGTTGACGATGCTCGTCGGTATCCTCGGCGCGATCGCGCAGAGCGACATCAAACGACTGCTGTCGTTCACGTTGGTCAGCCACATCGGCTACATGGTGTTCGGTATCGCGCTGTCCAGCCCGCTGGGGATGGCAGGAGCGATTTTCTATGTGGCCCATCACATTCTGGTGCAGACCACACTGTTCTTGGTGGTCGGGCTGATCGAACGCCAGGCCGGTGCGTCGACGCTGCAGCGGCTCGGGGGGCTGGCCGCCGCCAGTCCGCTGCTGGCCTTCGTCTTCGTGGTACCCGCGCTGAATCTTGGTGGCATCCCACCGTTTTCAGGGTTCATCGGCAAGGTGGCGCTTCTCGAGGCCGGCGCGCAGAACGGTTCGGTGCTCGCATGGCTGCTCGTCGGCGGCTCTGTGCTCACCAGTCTGTTGACGCTGTATGTGGTGACACGGGTCTGGACCAAGGCGTTCTGGCGTTCTCGGGAGGACGCGCCGGAGGGTCATCTCGCCGCCGCAGGCCCGGTTGCGCTGCTCGAGGACCTGGAGGACATCGAGCTCGTGCACCGCGAGGACGTCGGCAGGATGCCGGCCGGCATGGTGGCGCCGACGGGAGCGCTCATCGCCGTCGGCCTGACCCTGACCGTAATGGCCGGCCCGATCTTCTCCTACAGCGAACGGGCGGCCGACCAGATACTCGACCGCGGTGAATACATTTCGGCCGTAGTGGGGCAGCGATGAGCGCTTGCGCGAAGAGCAGAGGGCAGCGATGAGGGCCGCGGCGCTTCGGGTTTGGGTGCTGTGCTGGCTGATTCTGGTCTGGATGTTGTTGTGGGGCACGGTCTCCGTAGCCAACGTCGTCAGCGGGTTGGCCATCGCCGTGATGATCACGGTGCTACTCCCCTTGCCCGCGGTGCCCGTCGAGGGACGGGTACATCCCGTGTCGCTGCTGGTGCTGATCGCGGTGGTCGCCTACGAGCTGGTGATGTCGTCGATGCACGTGGTGTGGCTGGCGATCCGCCCTGGTTCACCGCCGCGCAGTGCGGTGCTGCGGGCGCATCTGGACATCAAGTCGGACCTGGTGCTCGCGCTGGCCGTCAACATCCTCACTCTGACGCCGGGTTCGATCGTCCTCGAGATCGACCAGGTGCGGCGAATGATCTATGTGCACGTCATCGACGTGGGCTCGCAAAAGGCCGTCGACCGGTTCTACCGCCAGGTGTCACGGATCGAACGGCTGTTGGTGTCGACGTTTGAGCGCACCGCTGAATGGCGTCCCTCGGCGGACAAGACGGAGGAGGGCAGATGAACACGGTCTGGATCATCGCGGCGGTGATGCTCGGCGCGGCGGCGGCCATCACCATGATTCGGTTGCTCGCCGGGCCGACCACGCTGGACCGGCTAGTGGCCCTGGACACGCTCGTCGCGGTGACGATGTGTTCGATCGGCACGTGGGCGGCGTTCAGTTTGGACACCACGGTGACGTACGGGCTGACTGCTCTCGCCCTGATCAGCTTCGTCGGCTCGGTCAGCGTTGCGCGGTTCAGGGTGCCTGACACCGACAAGCCTTACCGCACAAGGAGTTCCCGATGAACGTCCTGGACGTCGCGACGGCCGTCTTGGTGCTCGGCGGGTCGACACTTTCGCTCACCGCGGCGATTGGCGTGGTTCGCTTCCCCGACGCCCTCACGCGGATGCATGCCGCAACCAAGCCGCAGGTGCTGGGGCTGCTGCTGGTGCTGGCCGGTGCCGCGATCCGGCTGCGCGGCAATATCGACGTCGGCATGATCATTCTGACCGGATTGTTCACCGTGATCACCGCGCCGGTGGTGGCCAACCGGGTCGGCCAGTTGGCTTATCGAGAGCAAAACATTCGCGACGACTTACTGGCCCGCGACGATATGCATGAGTTTGCCGAAAACAGGGAACCCCGCGGCAATGGTGCGGACTGAGGACGACAGCTGGGACATCACCGAGGGTGTGGGCCAGACCGCGCTTGGAGTGGCATGGTCGCGATCGCAGGAGATGACCTCTGAGTGCCCACTCTTCAGCGATCCGTACGCGCAGGTGTTCGTCGATGCGGCCGTGAAGCGCGGCTGGCAACTCCCGCCCGCCTACATGCTCGAGCGGATCCGGTCCATCTCCGGTTACGCCGCCTCGCGCACGAAATGGTTCGACGAGTTCTTTATCGCCGCGGGCGCCAACGGAATCGAGCAATCGGTCATCCTGGCAGCCGGACTCGATGCGCGGGCATGGCGGCTTCCATGGATAGACGGCAGCGTGGTGTACGAGATCGACCAGCCCAAGGTGCTGGCGTTCAAAGCGGAGACGCTTCGCGAACAAGACCCGGCGGCTCTTCATGTCGCCGTGCCCGTCGACCTGAGGCAGGATTGGCCGAAAGCGTTGTGCGACGCGGGGTTCGATCCCACGATCGCCACCGCGTGGTCTGCCGAGGGGCTGCTGCCCTATCTGCCCGCCGATGGCCAGGACCTACTGTTCGAGCGCATTCACGAACTCAGTGCCCATGGCAGCCGCGTCGCGGTCGAATCGTTCGGCGCCGGCTTCTTCGATCGCGACTATCTCGCACGCCGCCGCGAACAGTTGCGTCGGCTGCGTGAGGAGGCCGGCGAGGACGCCGAGGGACCCGACACTGCGGATCTGTGGTACATCGAAGACCGTACCGACGTCGCCGGTTGGCTTGGCGAGCGCGGTTGGGAAGTGACGTCCATCGAGGCGGCCGACCTGATGACCCGGTATGGCCGCTGCAAGCCGGGTCAGGTCGACGACGTGTCGCCCCGCACGGCATTCGTCGAAGGTCACTTGACGGGCTAGTCGCCCGACAGCTGAAACTCCACCATCGCGGTCACGGTGTCGACTGCCTCGCTGAGCGCGGCCAGTCGAGCGGCGACCGTCGGTGCAGCCAACACCGCGTACCGGTCGGCCTGGCCCATCGGCACGCGGGAAGCCAACGCGTACAGCCACAGTGCGGCATCACCGGATGCATCGGCGCCCACGACGATGTCACGCGGGTCCACCTGCGCACCCCGCGCCGCGGCGATCCGTTCGAACAGCGCCATCATGCGGCCCTCGACGTCGCGGATCGCCTCGACGTCGACCGCCTCACCGGGCTCGTCGGGCCACAGCTCGACCGCAGCCTGGGGGTACGGGTCGTCGGGATGCCACTCGAGCACCCGGATCCGCTGTCCCATAACGCACTTGAGCCGGTAGCGGCCGTCGCCGAAGTCGGCACATTCGGTGATGTGTGCGAGCGCTCCGACGTCGCTTCGGGTGTCGCCGCCGCCCACTTCCCGGCCCGCGGCGATCAGCACCACACCGAACGCCGGGTCCTCGGCGGCCAGACAACGTTGCACCAGCGCGGCATAACGCGGCTCGAAGATCCGCAACGGCAATTCCTCTCCGGGCAGCATCGCCACCTCGAGCGGGAACATCGGCACGACCGCCACGGCTAGATGACCAGTTCGGCGACCAGCGCGTCGACCACCGCACGCAGATCACCGTCGTGCTCCTCGGCGACCCTGCGCTGGCGCTGGTATGACGCGCCCGAGTGGTAGATGTCGGACACTGACGCCAGCTCGTCGACGCAATGCAGCGATTTCGCCACCGGTTCAAGCCGGTTCAGCAGCTCGTCGAGATCCTCGGTGACCAGACGCTCGTTGCTGTCGGCGTCCAGAATGATGACCGCGTCCAGGCCGTATCGTGCGGCGCGCCATTTGTTCTCCTGCACATGCCACGGCGGCATCGTCGGCAGCTGCTCGCCGGCGTCGAGGCGGCGGTCCAAGTCGACGATCAGGCAATGCGTCAGCGCGACAAGTGCTCCGAGCTCACGAAGGTTCGAGACGCCGTCGAAGATCCTCACTTCGATTGTGCCGAGATGCGGCGAAGGCCTTATATCCCAGCGAATTTCGTTCATGTGGTCGATGATGCCGGTCTTCTTCTGGTCGTGGACGAAGCCTTCCCACTCCGACCACGTCTGGAAGTGGAACGGCAGACCCGCCGTCGGCAACTGCTGAAACATCATCGCGCGGTTGCTCGCGTAACCGGTGTCCTCTCCGGCCCAGAACGGCGATGACGACGACAGTGCCAATAGATGGGGAAAATGGTTGAGCAGCGACGTGATGATCGCCATCACCTTGTGTGCAGACGAAATGCCAACGTGCACATGCACACCCCAGATCAGCATCTGGCGTCCCCACCATTGCGTGCGCTTGATCAGCTCTGCATAGCGAGGTGCATCCGTCAGCTTCTGGGCCGACCACTGCGCGAACGGGTGCGTGCCGGCGCAGAACAACTCCATGCCGCGGTCGCGCACGATCTTGCGCGCGGTCACCAATGTCGAGCGCAGATCCTCCATCGCCTGCGGCGTGGAATCACAGACACCGGTGACGATTTCGACGGTGTTGCGCAGCAGTTCCTTGTGCACACGCGGGTTGTTCTCGCCCAGTTCCAAGATGACTGCAGCGGCCTCGTTGGACAGGTCGCGGGTTTCGGCGTCGACGAGGGCGAACTCCCACTCGACACCAACGGTCGGCCGGGGTGAGCCGGCGAAGTCGATGTGACGGCTAACCGGTGCCGATAACACCGCAGGCCACGCGCTTTCCGGCGTCGCCGGTGTTCAGGGTGGTTTCGTCAGGCGGAGGAGCGCCGTTGACCTGCTGGTACCGCTCCGGCGGGATGTTGGCGAAGTTGTCCGCTTTTTCGTGGATGATGATCGCGGTCTTGGCGCCGCCGAGCAGGTCGGCCGCGGTGAAGGCGTCGGTCGTCGTCACCAACTTCGCAGTGCCGTCCTCGCGGACCTGCAACGAGGTCAGGTCGCCGCTGGAGGGATGCCCGGTGTGCCCGGCGACCTGGAAATGTCCACCCGCGGAATTGAAGTCGCCTGGCGCACCGCCGGTCGGCGCAACGGAGTTGGCCTCACACTTTCCGACCGAATGGATATGCAGGCCGTGGAAGCCCGGCGCCAGCGCGCCCGGCCCAGTGGTCTGCACGGTGATGGTCGCATAGCCGCCGGTGAACTCGATGTCGGCGGTGGCCACCGTGGTGCCGTCGGCCTTCTTCAGTTGGGCGGTGAGCTTCTCGCCCTTTGCCTCGTTCTGGCCCTCGGTCGGCGATGCTGACGGCGACGGTGAGCCGGTCCAAATCGACGGCGTGGTGCCGGGCTGGGTGGCTACGGGTTCGTTAGGGCTGCATGCGCTCAACGCGACGACGGGAATGGCGAAGATGGCGGCAGCAGCGACGGACTTGAGCATGTGCAAGAGCCTAGCCGGTGACCGCTACGACCACGCCTGGCGGTTGCTCGGTCAATTCCGGGACCCGCGGCTGTACCGGCGCCGACAGTAACTTGCCCACCTCGTTGGCGGCCTCACGCTCGCCGGCGGCGTCGCTGAAGAAGACCGTCGTCGCCGATATTTCCGGAAGGCTGAGGTTGCCGGTCTCTGTGACATTCCAGCCCGCCTCGCGCAGTCGGTTGGCGGCCCCTTCGGCGGCACCTTCGGTCGACGAGATGTTGTAGACCCGCACGTCGGCTTTCGCCGGCGCCGGAGACGAGGACGTCGGTGTGGATGTCGTGGTGATCGTCGACGTGGCTATTGACGATCCGCCGTCGGAGTCGTCGCCCGAGCCCATGGCCTGGAAGCCGACCAACAGGAAGACCACGCCCAAAAACAGGAGCACCATCACCATGGCGCGCAGGGGCAGCCCGGAAGAATCACGCTGGTTCATTACCGCCCACTGTATCTAGCTGGGCCGCCCAAGCCCGAAAGCTCAGGTGACGTCGAAGCCGAGCCTCCGCGCGGCGCGCGCCTTTTGCCGGCTGGCACGTAGCCGGCGCAGCCTCTTGACCAGCATCGGGTCCGCTGCCAGCGCCTCAGGGCGGTCCACAAGAGCGTTCAACACCTGGTAGTAGCGGGTTGCCGACATCGAGAACAGTTCCCGAATCGCGTCTTCCTTGGACCCGGCGTACTTCCACCACTGGCGTTCGAACGCCAAGATGTCGTGCTCGCGGCGGGTCAGCCCATCACTGAGATCAGAGTCGTCTCCGGATTGCTCAGTCCGCGCGATGGCGCCGTCCATATCGCTCCTGGACCCTTCCGACACTAGAAATAACATCCTTGTGCTTCGGCGAACATTCAACCATGGGGTCGGAGGCTGCGGCGTCAGCTAGCCCCGCGAGTCGGGCGGTGATGATTGCCGACTTAAGCTTCCCCCGTGGCCGTCGTACCCATCCGCATCGTAGGAGATCCCGTCTTGCACACCGCGACAGAGCCAGTGCCCGTCGCCGATGACGGTTCGCTGCCGGCCGATGTGGCGGACTTGATCAAGGATCTCTACGACACGATGGATGCTGCCAACGGAGTTGGGTTGGCCGCAAACCAGATCGGCGTGTCGAAGCGCGTGTTCGTCTTCGACTGCGCCGACGAGCGCGGCCGCACGGCGCGCCGCCGCGGTGTCGTCGTCAACCCGGTACTGGAAACCTCCGAGGTGCCCGAGACCATGCCCGACCCCGAGAACGACGACGAGGGCTGCCTGTCGGTGCCAGGGGAGTCGTTCCCGACCGGCAGGGCGAAGTGGGCCCGAGTGACCGGCCTGGACGCCGAGGGCAAACCGATCGCCCTCGAGGGAACCGACCTCTTCGCGCGGATGCTGCAGCATGAGACCGGCCACTTGGACGGGTTCCTGTATCTGGATCGGCTCGTCGGACGCCACGCCCGCAGCGCGAAGCGGGCGGTGAAGTCGCACGGCTGGGGAACGCCCGGGCTTTCGTGGATGCCCGGCGAGGATCCCGATCCGTTCGGCCACTAGGCCGTCGTGGAGCTGCCCGCGGTTGGCAGTCGGGTCGTGGTGCGGTACCGGCTGCCGGCCGGATCGGTGCCCCCGCTGACCGACGTGATCGGCCACGTGGTTGACGTCGGGGCGACGCTGCGGGTGCGCACCAAACGCGGTGACGTCGTGGACATCGATGTTTCGGATGTGGTGACCATCAAAGGTTTGGCCGCCGCGCCGGTGCGCACCTCCGACATCCGCAACCTCGAACATGCCGCGGCGATGGCATGGCCGGGCGTCGAGCAGGAGTGGGTCGACGGCTGGCTGCTGCGCTTCGGCCATGGCAGTACTCGACGCGCGAATTCGGCCGTGCCGCTGAATGTTTCGACGGGTGCAGATGTTCGGGCGATTGTGGAGTGGTATACAGCGCGCGACGTTCCTGCGCTGGTGGCCACGCCGGACCGGTTGTTCCGTGTGCCACCGGGCGTCCCTACTGACGCCGAAAACCTAGTCATGACAATCGATCTGCCGGCCGATGCGTCCGGGGCGAGGTGACCATGGCGGTTGAGCCCGACGCCGAGTGGCTGCGTCTGTACCGGCGTGAGGTGCCCATCGATGTGTTGACGGCGGTCGTCGACGGCGAGGTCGTGTTCGCGACGACCGCGGAGGCTGCGGTGGGACGAGGCGCGGTCACTTCGGCTCCGGACGGCACCCGCTGGGTCGGACTTTCGGCGGTGCACGTCGTCGAGGAGGCCCGGGGTCGCGGCTTGGCACGGACGCTGTGTGCGGCGCTGCTGGCATGGGGCGCGTCGCGCGGTGCGAGCCGCGCCTACACGCAGGTGCTCGTCAACAACGCCGCGGCGATCGCGCTGTATGAGGCGATGGGCTTTTCCGTTCACCACCGCTCGCGATACGTCGACGCCCGTAGCCTGTAGCGCATGCGGTTGGCGACGTGGAATGTGAACTCGATCCGCGCCAGGGTCGATCGCGTCACGGACTGGCTGGAGCGCGCAGACATCGATGTGCTGGCCATGCAAGAAACCAAGTGCAGCGAGGACCAGTTCCCGACGATGCCGTTCCTTGCGGCCGGCTATGACGTTGTGCACTGCGGGTTCAACCAGTGGAACGGGGTGGCGATCGCATCGCGGGTCGGGATCGACGACGTTCAGGTCGGCTTCGAGGGCCAGCCCACGTGGAGCGACAAGCCCGACGTGGAAGCCGCCGCAGAAGCCCGCGCGCTGGGTGCGACGTGTGGCGGCGTGCGGGTGTGGAGCCTGTACGTGCCCAACGGCCGTTTCGTGGGCTCGCCCCACTATCACTACAAGTTGGAATGGCTGGCGGCGCTGAAGAATACGGCCCACACATGGGTCACGGACGACCCGAGCGCGCAGATCGCGCTCGTCGGCGACTGGAACATCGCCCCCACCGACGAGGACGTCTGGAGCCCGGAGTTCTACGCCAACAGCACGCACGTGACACCGCCGGAGCGGGCGGCGTTCAACGCGATCGTCGACGCTCAATTCGACGATCTGGTAAGGCCTTTCACCCCCGGCCCCGCGGTGTACACATATTGGGATTACACACAGCTGCGGTTCCCGAAGAATCGCGGCATGCGTATCGACTTCATCCTCGGCTCGCCTGCACTGGCAGCGCGCGTCACCCACGCCGAGATCGTGCGCGACGAACGAAAGGGCAAAGCGCCCAGCGACCACGCACCGGTACTTGTGGAGCTCGCGTGAGCGTTCACTCTGCGACCACGGCGCAAGAGTTCGAGTTACCCGCGCCCTGTACGCAGAATGAACGGGATCTACCCGAACAGCGGTAGTGCGCGCTTGCGCGCCAGCGCGTCCATGCCTTGCTGGATGCTGTCCTGCACTTCCCAGTACTTCTCCTCGATGTAGTCGTCGTCGTCGGCGCGATCGGGATCGTGTTCCAGCTCGACAGCCGGCATGAATCGGGTACGGATCTTCGCGGGCAGCGGGAACTGCGGCAGGGCCGCAGGCGCAATGCCCCACGGCAACGACACCGCCAGCGGAAACACCTTGAGCCGCAACATCTTGTCGAGCCGCAACGCCTGCGACAGCCGGTCGCCGCGAATCAGAACCGGCATCGCGTCGGCGCCTCCGACGGTCGCGATCGGCACGATCGGCACACCCGCGCGAATCGCGAGCTTCACAAAGCCTTTGCGGCCGGCGAGGTTGGCGCGGTCTCGTTCGCTCCACGGCCGCAGCGAATCGACTTCACCGCCGGGCCACACCGCGACGTCTCGGCCCTCGGCCAACGCGGTCGCCATCGAGTCCGGCGCCGCGGGCAGCACGCCCATCGCGCGGAAGTAGCGGCCGATCAATGGAATGGCCATCAACGCGTCGTGGGCGGTGCCGTGCAGCGGACGGTCCTGTCCGAACCGCCGCCACCACTGAACGCCCACCGTCCAGGCGTCCCACACGAACGGCGCGCCGGAGTGGATGCCGACCAGCAGCACGGGCGGCTCCGGCAAGTTCTCCCACCCGTCGAACTCCATCCGGAACCAGTGGTCGACCAGGGTGTTCCAGAAGTACTTCTGACGCTGCATCGTCGCTTCGTCCGGGCCGCTCAGATCCCATTCGCCTGCCCGCTTGTTGAGCCAACCCGTGAGCCCGTCATCGTTTCGACGACGCTTTGCATCCATTCGAGTGCGCGCGTCGTCCGCATGCTCGCGCGCCTGTTGCCGGACTTCCCGTGGCCTGTGATCAGTACCAGTAGTCATGGGGCTTGGTTACCCATGACGGGCCGTCGGCTACGCCTCGTTGTCGGCGCCGGGGTCCGTGCCGTATCGGCCGGGGTTGAACACCGACGCGATCGCACCGATCAGCATCATCACCGCGGCCGCGACGAACACCACGACCAGCCCGCTGTGGAACGGTCCCGTGATCAGATGCGGGAAGAATGTCTGGCCGGTCAGCACATCGGTGTTGACGCCCGGCTGGTGCAATGCGCCCGACGGCCCCAGCAGCTCACCGATCGGGTTGTAGCCAAGGAATGCCGCGAACAGGCTGCCGACCGGCGGCAGGTTCGCCACCTCGTGCGCCACCGACGCGGACACACCCTGCGCTTGCAGACCCGAACTCATCGCGCCGGGAAGCGTATGGGCCAGCCCGACGATCATCAGCGAGAAGAAGATGCCGATCGACAGCGACGAGCCGGCGTTGAAGAACGTCGCGCGCACGCCAGACGCGGCGCCACGCTCGGCCGCCGGAACGCTCGACATGATCGCCGCAGTGTTGGGCGCGGTGAAGATGCCGCCACCGAGCCCGTTGAGGAACACCAGCACGGCGAACACCCAGTAGTTGAAGTCGACCGGGATCAACACCAACGCGACGAACGCCGACGCCATCAACAACATCCCGCCGACGGTGAACGGCCTGGCGCCGAAGCGGTCCGCAAGCGAGCCGGCGATCGGCGCGGCCGCCAAGAATCCGAACGTCGCCGGTAGCAAGTAGATGCCCGCCCACAGCGGCGTCGACTCAAAGCTGTAGCCGTGCAAGGGAAGCCAGATGCCCTGCAGCCAGATGATCAGCATGAACTGCAGCCCGCCGCGCCCGACCGACGACATCAACCCGGCGAGGTTGCCCATCCCGAACGCGGTCGACCGGAACAGCCGGAGGTTGACCATCGGCGCAGCAACACGCAGCTCGATGAAACAGAAGGCGACCAGCAACAGCACACCGAATCCGATCGACCCCAACACCCACGGGCTGGTCCAGCCGGTCGTCGCGCCTCCATACGGCTGGATGCCATAGGTGATGCCGGTCAGCAGCGCGGTCAGACCGATACCGAAGGTCAGTGTGCCCGCCCAGTCCAGTTTGCTCGGGGTGCGCACGCCGAGTTCCTTCAGTGAGCGGTAGCTCCAGACGGTGCCCAGCACGCCGATCGGCACGCCGACCCAGAAGATCGCCTGCCAGTGGATCTCCGACAGCACGCCGCCGATCAGCAGGCCCAGGAACGACCCGGCCACCGCCGCCACCATGTTGACGCCGAGCGCCATCCCGCGCTGGTTCGACGGGAACGCATCGGTGAGGATCGCGGCGGACGACGCCATCAGCATCGCCCCGCCGACGCCCTGGATCACGCGCCAGCCGATCAACCACAGCGCTCCGCCACCGAGCTGGAACGGATCGAAGGACAGCGCGATCGCTGCGACGGTGAAGACGGCGAAGCCGAGGTTGTAGATGCGGACCCTGCCGAACATGTCGCCAAGCCGCCCGAAGAACACCACCAGCACGGCGGTCACCACCAGGTAACCCATCAGCATCCACAGCAGATAGCTGACGTTGCCGGGAGCCAGCGGATTCAGGCCGATGCCGCGGAAGATCGCCGGCAGCGAGATCAGGACTATCGAGGCGTTGATCGAGGCCAGCAGCATGCCCAGCGTGGTGTTGGACAGCACGATCCACTTGTAGAACGGGTGGTCGTGGTCCATTCGCTGGCGACGGCGCGCGGTTTCCACGAGGGCGTCGTCGGTGTCGGCTACCAGCGGAGTCTTCGTTCTCTCTATCTCAGTCGTCATCTACTTCGCTTACGTATCGAGGGCGCAGCAACGGCGCAAAACACATATGTTAGCTATACAAAGCATCGCGGGGCAATTCCTATTCCCGGCCGGCGGTGCACTGCGCTAGCGTGGCAAGCGTCCAAACGCGGGAGCGCACACCCAGTGCGCTGAGAGGACAGCTGGGGCTGTCGACCGTAAGAACCTGACCGGGTAATGCCGGCGTAGGGAGAGAATCGCGATGACGCTGTCTGATGTTTCCGCTTCAGTTTCTGTCACCACTGGCCCGATCGCGGGCAGCACCAAGATCTATGTCGACGGGGTGCCGTTTCGACGGGTGAACCTGTCCAACGGCGAGCACCTCGACCTGTATGACACCTCGGGTCCATATACCGACCCCGACGCGGTGATCGACCTGCACACGGGACTGCCACCGCGGCCCGGCGTCGTTCGCGACAAGGGCACGCAACTGCAGCGCGCGCGCAACGGCGAGATCACCGCCGAGATGGCGTTCATCGCCAAGCGCGAAGGTGTGCCAGCCGAACTGGTCCGCGACGAGGTGGCCGGCGGCCGTGCTGTGATCCCGGCCAATCACAACCATCCCGAGAGCGAGCCGATGATCATCGGCAAGGCGTTCGCGGTGAAAATCAATGCCAACATTGGCAATTCGGCCGTCACGTCATCGATCGCCGAAGAGGTCGACAAGATGGTGTGGGCCACCCGCTGGGGCGCCGACACCATCATGGACCTGTCTACCGGGCGTGACATACACGTGACGCGCGAATGGATCCTTCGCAACTCACCCGTCCCGGTCGGCACGGTGCCGATCTATCAGGCGCTGGAGAAGGTCAACGGCGATCCCGTCGAGCTGACGTGGGAGATGTACCGCGACACCGTGATTGAGCAATGCGAACAGGGTGTCGACTACATGACGGTGCACGCAGGCGTGCTGTTGCGCTACATCCCGCTGACGGTCAAGCGGGTCACCGGCATTGTCAGCAGGGGTGGCTCCATCATGGCGGCCTGGATGCTCGCGCATCATCGAGAGTCGTTCCTGTACGAAAACTTCGAGGAGCTCTGCGGGATCCTCGCACGCTACGACGTGACGTTCTCGCTGGGCGATGGGTTGCGGCCGGGTTCCATCGCCGACGCGAACGACGAGGCCCAGTTCGCCGAACTGCGAACGCTTGGCGAGTTGACCAAGATCGCGAAATCCCATGGCGTGCAGGTGATGATAGAAGGCCCGGGCCACGTTCCGATGCACAAGATCGTCGAGAATGTGCGGCTGGAAGAAGAGCTGTGCGAGGAGGCGCCGTTCTACACGCTGGGCCCGCTGGCCACCGACATCGCGCCGGGCTACGACCACATCACCAGCGCGATCGGCGCGGCCATCATCGCTCAGGCCGGCACCGCGATGCTCTGCTACGTCACGCCCAAGGAGCATCTGGGCCTGCCGGACCGCAAGGACGTCAAGGACGGTGTGATCGCCTACAAGATCGCCGCGCACGCAGCCGATCTCGCGAAGGGTCACCCGCACGCACAGCAGCGCGACAACGCACTGTCGCAGGCCCGTTTTGAATTCCGGTGGCATGACCAGTTCGCGTTGTCGCTCGACCCGGACACCGCCCGCGAATTCCACGACGAGACCCTTCCGGCCGAGCCCGCCAAGACCGCGCACTTCTGCTCGATGTGCGGTCCGAAGTTCTGCTCGATGCGCATCACGCAGGACATACGCGACGCCATGGCCGAAAAGTCCAAGGAATTCGCCGAACACGGCAATCGCGTCTACCTGCCGATCACATGACGTTCCTACCGTTGACGCCCCCGGGCCAGACGCCACTGCGGGTCATGACGATCGCCGGCTCCGACTCCGGCGGTGGCGCGGGCATCCAAGCCGACCTACGCACCTTTGCACTACTCGGTATACACGGCCTGGTCGCCGTCACCGCGGTGACCATACAGAACTCGGTGGGCGTCAAGGGTTTTCACGAGATTCCGCTCGACGTGATCGCCGGTCAGATCGAGGCGGTGGCCTCCGATATCGGCGTGCAGGCGGCCAAGACCGGCATGTTGGCGTCGTCGGAGATCATCGACACCATCGCCGACACCTGGCGTCAGCAGGGCCTGGCAGGCTCAGTGCCGCTGGTTGTCGATCCCGTGTGCGCGTCGATGCACGGCGATCCGCTGCTGCACCCCAGTGCTCTGGATTCGCTTAAGGGACAACTCTTTCCGTTGGCCACGCTGGTGACGCCCAACCTCGACGAGGTGCGGCTGCTTGTCGACATCGATGTCGTCGACGACGAATCTCAGCGTGAGGCCGCCCGCGCCCTGCACGCACTCGGACCGCAGTGGGTGCTGGTCAAGGGCGGGCACCTGCGATCCTCGTCGCACAGTCCCGATCTGCTGTTCGACGGCACCGACTTCCACGAGTTCGACGCGACGCGCATCGACACCGGCAACGACCACGGCGCCGGCGACACGTTGGCGGCCGCCGTCGCCAGCGCACTGGCCCACGGCTACCCGGTGCCCGATGCGGTGGCCTTCGCCAAACGCTGGGTCACCGAATGTCTGCGTGCCGCATACCCGTTGGGCCATGGACACGGCCCGGTCTCCGCATTGTTCAGGCTCGGGTCATGAACCTCGACGAGATCGCGGGCATCGCGCACGAACCCGACGGCAAACCGAAGGGGACCGTCGTGCTGACGCACGGCGCAGGCGGCAGCAGGGAATCGCCACTGCTGCAGAAGATTTGCGACGAGTGGGCCCGCCGCGGCTGGCTCGCTGTGCGCTACAACCTGCCGTACCGGCGACGCCGGCCCAAGGGACCGCCGTCGGGATCGGCCGCGAAGGATCAAGCCGGCGTCGCCGAGGCCATCGCGCTCGCCCATACGCTGGCCGACGGTCCCGTGATAGCGGGCGGTCACTCCTACGGCGGCCGGATGACGTCGATGGTGATCGCCGACAAGACGGCCAATGTCGATGTGCTGACGCTGTTCTCCTATCCGCTGCATCCGCCGGGCAAGCCGGAGCGGGCCCGCACCGAACACCTGCCCCACATAGCGGTGCCGACCGTGTTCACACACGGCACAGCCGACCCGTTCGGGACCATCGACGAATTGCGCCCCGCGGCGGCACTTGTCGGCGCACCCACCGAAATCGTCGAGGTCACCGGCGCTCGCCACGACCTCGGCTCCAAGACACTGAATGTGCCCGTCCTGGCGGTCGATGCGGCGCTACGGTTGCTCGAACTCTGAAGGCAGCGCCAAAAGAGCTCCACCGCGATACATTTGCTGCCGTGACCATGCCGCCGGGCAATCCCCCGCCGTATCCTCCGCCACCGCCGCCGGGCCCGGCGGGCCCGCAAGGCCCCTATCCGCCGCCTCCGCCGCTGCCCTACCAGGAGTATCCGCAGGGCTATTACGCCCCGCCACAGTCCCAAACGAACGGGTGGGCGATCGCATCGCTGATCCTCGGTCTCGTGGGTGCCGTGTTGTTCAGCGTCATCTGCGGCATCATCGGGCTGAACAGGGCCAAGAAGGGCCAGGGCGGCCGCGGCATGGCGATCGCCGGGCTTGTCCTTTCGGCGCTGTGGGTCGTCGTGGGCGTGATCGCCGTCGTCTTCTTCCTCGTGATCGACAAGGGCACCGTCACCGCGACCGACGTCAAAGTGGGCGACTGCCTCAAGGAGATTCCGAGCAGCACGCGGGTGATGACCGTGGACACCGTCGGCTGCGACCAACCGCACGCCGGAGAGGTGTTCGCGGTTCTGCAGATGCCCGACGGCGACTTCCCCGGCCAGTCCGCGATCGAGGAGTACCAGAACAAGTGCGAGCCCGAACTGGCCACGTACGCTGCGGACGCGATCACCGACGACTCCGTGCAGCTGTATGTGCTGTACCCGACCGCGGAGACATGGAAGCAGGGCGATCGGGCCGTGACCTGCATCGCCACCCTGGACCCGCCTCGCACGGGGACCCTCAAGCACTGAGTCGATAACGGCGATTGCCGGTACCTGAGGTACCGTCTGGGACATGACTTCGGAGCTTTTCGACGCGGTCATCGTGGGGGCCGGTTTCGGCGGAATCGGCGCGGCCATCCAGCTCAAGCGGTCGGGCTACGAGAATTTCGTCATCCTCGATCGAGAGGACGACCTGGGCGGCACGTGGTACGTCAACCACTACCCCGGCCTGGCCGTCGACGTCCCCACCACGACCTACTCGTACTTCTTCGAGCCGAACCCGAACTGGTCGCGGCTGTTCTCCACCGGCACGGAGATCAAGCAGTACGCCGACGACGTCGCGGACAAGTACGACGTGCGCCGACACATGCGGTTGCGCACCACTGTCGAAAGCGCACGCTGGGACGAGGATGCCAAGCTGTGGCGGGTCGCCCTGGCCGGCGGCGAGACCCTCAACGCGCGGTACCTGATCACCGCGACGGGCTTTCTGTCCCAGCCGAAGCTGCCGGACATCCCCGGCATCACGAGCTTCGACGGCAAGGTGGTCCACACCGCGGACTGGGACGACGACTACGACCCGGCCGGCCGACGGGTAGCGATCATCGGCACCGGCGCCACCGCCGTGCAGCTGATTCCCGAGCTCGCCAAGAAAGCCGCCGACCTCACCGTCTACCAGCGCACCCCAATCTGGGTGGTGCCGAAGGTCGACTTCCGCTTCGGAGAGTCGGCGAAGCGGCTGTTCACCCGGGTTCCGTTGGCACAGCGAGCTATTCGGGTCATCACAGACACCGTCTACGAGTTCATGGTCTCCGTCGGTGTCGTGAACTACCGGCTGTTCCGCGGCCGTTTCAATGTCTCCGCCTCCGACCTGGCCAAGATGCACCGGTTCGTGTCGATCCGCGACAAGGAGCTACGCGAGAAACTCACCCCCGATTACGACTTCGGTTGCAAGCGGCCGACGTTCTCCAACAGCTACTACCGAACGTTCACCAAGCCGCACGTGCATCTGCAGGCAGACGGTATCGAGCGCATCGAAGCCGACGGCATCGTCAACGCCGACGGCACGAAGACCGTTATCGACACCCTGGTGCTGGCCACCGGATTCGACCTGTGGGAGGCCAACTTCCCGGCGATCGAGGTCATCGGCCGCGACGGCCGAAACCTCGGAAAGTGGTGGCGGGACACGCGATTCCAGGCCTATCAGGGTGTGACGGTGCCGTACTTCCCGAACTACCTCAGCTTGGCCAGCCCATACGCGTTCCTCGGTCTGAACTTCTTCAACACCATGGAATACCAGATGCGGCACATGGACCGGCTGTTCGGTGAGCTCAAGCGTCGCAACGCCACCACGTTCGAGGTGACAGAGGAAGCCAACACCCGTTATCTGGACCGGATGACCGAACTGCTCGGCGATTCCCTGTTCACGCTGGGCAACTGCGCCTCGGCGCGGTCGTACTACTACAACCCGAGCGGCGAGGCCACGCTGCTGCGCCCGATGTCGACGCGGACGGCGATCAAAGAAGCGTCGGAATATCCGTTGAGCGACTACCAGATTGCGTAGCAGAGAGGGTAACTAGCTGTGCCGAAAAGGAATTCGCGTGCCGCGAAGTTCGCCGGGCTGGCTGTCGCCGGTGTCGGGTTGGCCCACTTCGCCAGCCCGCAGCTGTTCGACGGGATCACCGAGCAGGCGTTTCCGAACAACAGCCGCCAGCATCTCTACATCAACGGCGGCATCGAGACGGCGCTCGGTCTAGGCCTGGCAGTTCCGAAGACGCGACCGCTGGCGATCGCCGGCACCATCGGCTACCTGGCCTACTTGGCCGGCAACGTCGTACGCAACCGGTAGCGGCCCAGCAGCGTCAGATCCACCAGCCGTCCGACCGTCGCGCGGGTTTCCGGCTTGTTCACGTAGCGCATCAGCCGGCCGAGGTCGACGACGAGTGACATCGCGGCGTGCACGGCGAACCGCGCCTGACCCGGCGTCCAGTCAGGCCGGATGGCAACCAGCAGTTCCACCCACGACTCCACATTGGACCGCTGCAGGCTGCGCAAGATCTTCTGGTCCGCCATCGTCATGTTGAGCCGCTCGGTGTAGTAGACGTAGTCCAGTTCCGGTTGGTCGAACGACCTGACCACGTACGCATCGATGATGGTGGTCAGCGCCTCCTCGGGATCGGCGACGGCCGCCACGATCGACGACAGGTCGGCAGACAACCGGTCCGCGGCGCGGCGGAACGCGGCGGCGAGCATGTCGCTCTTGCCCGAGAAGTACCTGTAGATCCCCGACGCCGGCATGCCCACTGCGGCGGCGATGTCCTCCATGCTGGTGTCGCGGTAACCCTTGAGGTTGAACAAGCGCATCGATTCATTGAGCAGCGCTTCGTATTTCGACGTTTCGGCTACCGCCGGACCTGGCGAACGGGCGTCAGGGGTGAGGACGCCAAGGTCGGGCAACTCGGCGGTCAGCACCGCGTCGGCCAGTTCGGACAGCAGCGCCCGCACCTGGATGGCAGGCAGTTTGGCATGGTGATCGACGATGCTGCCCGTCACCGAGAGCACCGCGGTCGACAGCGTCCACCGCTGCCGCGACGTCAGGTCCGGCCGAATCCCGCTGAGCTGCTTATGCATCCGATGGTGGACACTACGCAACTGGGCGATCAGGGTGGCCTGGTCGTCTCCTCGCAAGTAGCGGCCTTCCCAGCGGTAGAGGCCGCCGGACTCGCGGTTGGCCATCGCGGTGTCGATCAGAGCGGCAATCAGCCGGCGCAGTGTCTGTTGCGGATCGTCGATGGTGCTGTCGTCGGCGAATGCGGTGCTGTCGACCAACTGCTGGCCGAGGGTGAGCACGGAGTCGCGGAACAACTCGTACTTGCTCGAGTAGTGCCGGTACAGCGCGGCCGCGGAGATGCCGACGCGCGACGCGATCGCCTCCATGCTGACGCCGTAGTAACCGAGCGTGCTGAACGCCTCGGCCGACGCGCGTGCGATCTGCGCCTTGCGGTCCTTCGGGCGGCGCCGCACGGCGTCATCGCTGGTGGGACCCGTGCGCGCCATGGCCATCACCATAACGGACCTTATGCACACATATCGGTCCACTTTGGTTGGAAAATCACGGGAAAGTGCCAGCCCAGGCGAGAATCACCATTAACATAATGGAGGTGCGGCGACATCATCATCGGCTGGCCTATACCGGAATCGTCAGTGCCGTGGTGCTGGCGATCGGACTGTTCGCGCTGCGGTTTCCGGTCTTCCTCGACGACTATGACCAATGGGGATGGCAGATCAACTGCGGGACGGGCTATGTCTCCGAGCTGACCCAGGCGACCGCCGCGACGGGGCCGGCGAACTACGTCGACGAATGCGAGAGCGCGCTGATGCTGCGCCGCTTGTGGACCATTCCGCTCGCCGTCGTCGGCGCGATCGTGCTCCTCACGGTGGTGGTCGCGTCGGCGATCACGTCGGGCTCCGAATCGCTCGTCCGCAAACCCGACACCGCGTGACATAAAATCTGGCGCGTGAGCCAGCCGGACGGCCCTGCGCTGCAGCGGCGGCTCGGGACATTCGACGCGGTGACGATCGGGCTCGGCTCGATGATCGGCGCGGGCATCTTCGCCGCGCTGGCCCCGGCGGCTGCGGCCGCCGGTTCGGGTCTGCTGATCGGATTGGCCGTGGCGGCCGTCGTCGCCTACTGCAACGCGATGTCGTCGGCTCGGCTGGCGGCGCTGTATCCGCAGTCAGGCGGCACCTATGTGTACGGGCGCGAACGCCTCGGCGAGTTCTGGGGATACACCGCCGGCTGGAGCTTCGTGGTCGGCAAGACCGCCTCGTGTGCGGCGATGGCGTTGACCGTCGGGTATTACGTGTGGCCGGCGTGGGCGCATGCGGTCGCCGTCGCGGCCGTGGTGGCACTGACCGCGGTGAACTATGCAGGCATTCAGAAGTCGGCACTGCTGACGCGGCTCATCGTGGCGGTGGTGCTGGCGGTACTGGCGGCGGTGCTGATGATCGTCTTCGGCTGGGGCGACGTCGACGGCTCGCGGCTTGCGCTCGGCGGCGACCTCAGCATCCACGGCGTGTTGCAGGCCGCCGGGTTGCTGTTCTTCGCGTTCGCGGGCTACGCCCGGATCGCCACCTTGGGCGAAGAGGTTCGCGATCCCGCCCGCACCATTCCACGCGCGATACCCATCGCGCTCGCTATCGCGCTGGTGGTCTACGGCGTGGTTGCAGTCGCCGTGCTGGCCGAACTAGGCAGCGCCACACTGGCTTCCGCGCCTGCACCGCTGGCGGAGGCCGTCCGCGTGGCGGGGCTGCCCGGATTCGAACCAGTGGTTCGGGTGGGTGCCGCGGTGGCCGCACTGGGGTCCCTGCTGGCGCTGATCCTCGGCGTCTCGCGCACCACGCTAGCGATCGCACGTGACCGGCATCTGCCCCACGCTCTGGCCGCCGTGCATCCGCGGTTCGGCAGCCCGCACCGAGCCGAGGTGATCGTCGGCATCGTCGTCGCTGTTGTGGCTGCGATTGTGGATGTGCGTGGCGCCATTGGTTTTTCGTCGTTCGCGGTGCTGCTGTACTACGCGATTGCCAACGCGTCGGCGTGGACGCTCGGCCGCAGGATCATGCCCGGCGTTGGACTGGCCGGATGCCTGCTGCTGGCGTTCCTTCTGCCCGTCTCGTCGGTCGTCGTTGGCACGGCGGTGGTGACGGTGGGCGTCGCCGCGTACTGGGTTCGCCGGCTTAGACGGTGACCGGTTCGGCCGCTAAGGAGTCCCCGCCGATCAACGGGAGGACGAGCCGGAACAGCCAGTCGAACGGCGTCCCTTGTATCGGCTCCGCCGGCGTCGGCGGAAGCGCCACCGCCGTGGCCGTGCCCGCAGTGGTGGGGATTTCAATCGCCTGTTGCGGCGTCCCGTAGATGCCATTGTGAGTGCCGGCGAACATGTCATTGACCCATCCGACAGCCAGTATCTTGACCGCTTCGATGTTCTGGGGTTGTGAGAAACCCGCGACCAGATACTCGCTGAACTGGATCAGCGGGTTGCCGCCCTGCAGGGCATCGATGTGCCGGCCGCCGACTAGCATGACGCCGTTGAAGCGTCCCGGCCTGGCGGCCTCCAGCTCGTCATCCACCACGCCGTCCATGTTCCAGACGTATCGCTCGGACGAAATGTTGTACACCGGGCGATCATTGACGCCGGTGAGCTTCTGCAACGCCGTCGGCACTGTGTTGCCGACGTCGACCGAGTCGAGAAGCAACACGCCGGCCAGATCATCGATGGCTCCGTTGTCGACCATGTCCCCCGCCGCGCCCATCACGAGGCTGCCGCCCAGCGAATGGCCGGCCAGGACAAATCGATCCGGCAGAGTGACATCGTATCCCGCTGCCGCACTGGCACTTTCGGTCAACGCAGCCCGGTCGCCGGCGAACAGGTCGGCGACGGCCTGCTGCATGGGCGTTCCACCGAGCCACATTCCGTCTGGGGCAAACCAGTTCGACGTCAACGACGGCGCCACCACGATGCTGTGGGTTTGTTCAGCCAGGGTTGCCGCGGTGTAGCTGTACATCGGGCCGCTGGCCAGCAGCCCATGCTGCAGGTAGATGAGCCGCGTCGGGTCGGCGTCGGCGGGGAAGTACCAGTCCGCTTCCACCGTCTGGTTGCCGATCGTGAGAGTGGACGTGCGCACGGTGACGGTACTGCCAGGCGGTAGCACCGGGGGCCCATCGAAGACGTGGATCAGACCCATGACGAGGTTCAAGACGATGGAGCCGACGACATCGACCAGCGTCGGCGTGTGCGCCGGGGTGGCCTCTTGAGTGATCGCGGCGGTCGTGCGCGCCGACATCGTCGTCGTCGAGGTCGACGAGGTCGTAGTCGTATCGGCCGTCGGCCGCGACTGCACGACGGTGTCGTCCACCGACGTCGTCGGCTTGGCAGCCGGCGTCGGGTCGGGCTCCGAGGTTGCGGGAGATTCGGTCGCCGTCGTGGTGGGCGTGTCTCGGACAGGCTGGCTGACCTTCTGCTCGTCGGCGTGCGGTTTGTTGGTCTTCGATGCCGCCGGACCCGGCACCTCGTCGCTGGAGTCCTTGCCGTGCTTGACGGGATCGGTCACTGGCTTGGTGGCCTCGGCGGCCTCACTGCTGTCGCCCTGAGCGGGTTTCGGGTCGGTGTGCTCGGCCGGTTTCTTCTCGTCGACGTCGGATTCCGCTTCGGGCTTTTGCGTGGTTGTGCCACCGGTGGTCGTCTTGTCGACGGGGTCTGTCTTGGGATCGGGGTCTGACTTGGGATCGGAGTGCTGTGTTGACTCTGAGGTCTTGGTGTCGCCCGCCCCAGAATCCGCCCCGGTCTCGGCGGCTGCGATTGCAGCACCGGCAAGCATCGCCGATGCGATCGCCATCATCACTACTGCCATGCCCAGCAGCGCTATCAACCGTTTGACCACGTGCACCTCCCAGCGACGGCGCTGACGCTAGCCCCCGCCACACAGCCTCCGCAGGAAAATGAACAAAATCGGCGCTATGTACTTTTTCGGGCAGGTACGGTCAGGTCACGTCCAGCACCGAGGAGATCGTTTGCCAACGCCACCACGCCGCAACCGTGGCCGCCCGGCCGGCGGCGGGGTTACGGCTGAGGAGTCCAAGGAGGCCTTCCTCGACGCGGCGGAGCGGTTGTTCTCCACGCGTGGCTTTCGCGAATCGACGATGGAGATCATTGCCCGAGAGGCGGGCTACTCGCGCGGCAGCATCTACCGTCACTTTCCGACCCGTGAACGTCTCGTGGAGGCGTTGGTGCAACGAACCACGCAACGGCACATGGCAGCCATCCTCGGGCGAGTACCCGAGGACGCCGGGCCCGTCGAACTGTTGGTGGAGAGCATGGTGATCGTGGCCACCGAGCTCATCCACGACCCGCTGCTCAAGACCATCTCGGACCAGACCGACGAACGAACCGTCGCGCACATGCTGGCCAACAACACTGGTTTAGCCCAGATGGTCGCGAGCGTGATGGAGGACGTGCTGAATCAGGATGGCGGACAACAATTCCGGCGCGATCTGCGCCCGAAGGACCTGGCGCAGTTCCTGATCTCCACCAACATCACCATGCTTCTCGGCGTCATTCCCGACATCGAGGACCCGCAAACGGCGCGTCGCTACATCGACGTGTTCGTCCTGCCGGCGCTCGTCGCCCATCCTCCTCCGCCGCGCGCCGTCTTCGACGGCTAGTCAACGCGGCTGCGGAAAGCCTCGACCGCGGTCGGCAGCGTCATGAAGATGTGGTCTTCACCGATCTTCTCTGTCAGGCCCGCAGCATCGAGCATGACCCGCAGATCCTGCTTCACCCGAGCCATCGCGAAGACTATTCCGCGGCTTGCCAATTCGCCGCGCAGCTGGTCGAGCATGTCGAGGGCGGTGAGATCGACCTCGACGTTGGCCTCGGCGTTGAGCACGAACCATTCGACGGGGTCGGGATTGCTGTCGACGGCGGCCAGCGCGCGCTGACGGAAGTTCTCCGCGTTGGCGAAGAACAGCGGGGCGTCGTAGCGGTACACCAGAAGTCCAGGGACGCGGTCGGCTTCGGGATAGTCGTCGACATCGTGCATGCCGGCCACCCCGGGGACGAACCCCTGGATCGCGTCGTGCGGACGAGCCACCCGTCGCAGCAGATCGAGAATCGACAGCGTGATCGCGACGATCACGCCGTAGAGCACACCGAACAGCAGTACCGACGCCGTCGTGGCCAGCGCCAGGATCAGCTCGCTGCGCCGAAAACGGGCCAGCCGCTTGAACTCCGGCACGTCGACGAGGCGAAAGGCCGCATAGACGACCAATGCTCCGAGCGCCGCCAACGGGAAATGTCCGAGTAGTCCACGTCCGAGCACCATCACCGCGAGCACGGCGATCAGGCTCACAATCGAATGGAGCTGCGTGCGGCTGCCGAGCGCATCGCCCAGCGCGGTACGACTACCGCTGGAGCTCACCGGGAAACCGTGCAGCAGACCGGTGCCGACGTTGCACACGCCAAGCGCCCGCAGTTCCGCATTGGCGTCGACGCGTTGACTGTGGCGGACGGCGAAAGTGCGTGCGGTGAGCACATTGTCGGAGAACGCGACAATCGAAATCCCTACCGCCGGAATGAGTAGGTTCACCAGATCAGCGCCAGAAATGACCGGCACACCGGGCAGGGGCAGTCCGCCGGGGATTTCGCCGACGACCTTGACTCCGTGGCTGTCCAACGAGAACACCGCGACCGCCGCCGTCGCGATCAGCACCGCGATAAGCGGGCCCGGCATGCGCGGCACCGCCCACCCGAGTACCAGCAACAGGGCGAGCACTGCGGCGGCCAGAACAATCGTCGGCCAGTGCAGCGCGTCGACTCCGGAAGCGAATGACCGTATCTGGTCGATGAATTCGTCGCCTTCCACCGACACACCGGTGATCTTGCCGAGCTGGCTGCCGATCATGATCACCGCAACACCGGTCATGTAGCCGACAAGCACCGGCCGCGACAACAGATCCGCGAGCACCCCGAGCCGGATCAAGCCGCCGACAAAGCACATCGCTCCGACGAGCAGCGCCAGCATGGCGGCCAGCGCTGCATAACGGGCAGGGTCGCCGGCGGCCAGCGGACCGAGCGCGGTCGCCGTCATCAACGCCGTCGTGGATTCCGGACCCACCGAGAGTTGGCGCGAGGAGCCCAGCACCGCGTACACCGCCAACGGCGCGAGCGCGGCCCACAGACCGGTGACGGGCGGCAGCCCAGCCAGCGTCGCATACGCCATCACCTGAGGGACCAGGTAGGCGGCGACGGTGACACCGGCCACCATGTCTCCGCGCAACCAGTCCCGCTGATATCCGCGAAATTGCGCAAGCCCCGGCAAGATACTCATGTGATCCCGCTCAAATGGAAACACGTCGAGGCCCGGACCGACGCCGACTTCGTCGTCGCACCCAACGAACGCCTCGGCTGGGGCCGCACGATCGGGCTGGGCGCGCAACATGTGGTGGCGATGTTCGGCGCCACGTTCCTGGTGCCGGTGTTGACCGGTTTTCCGCCCGCAACCACGCTCCTGTTCTCCGGGGTCGGCACGGTGCTGTTCCTGCTGATCACCGGCAACCGGCTGCCCAGCTATCTCGGCTCGAGCTTCTCGGTGATCGCGCCGGTCACCGCCGCAGTCGCCTCACATGGCAGCGGCAGCGCGCTGGGCGGCCTTGTCGCCGTCGGCATCGTGTTGATCCTCATCGGTGTTGCGGTGCACTTCGCCGGAACCGGCTGGATCGACGTGGTGCTGCCGCCGGTGGTCACCGGTGCGATCGTCGCGCTGATCGGCTTCAATCTGGCGCCGGCCGCCAAGTCGAATTTCGAAAAGGGTCCGCTCGTCGGCATCGTCACATTGGTGTTGTTGGTCGCGACGCTGGCGTTCTTTCGCGGCATCATCGGGCGGCTGGCGATCTTCCTTGCCGTCGTCGCGGGATACGTCTTGGCATTGATACTCGGGGACGTCGACACTTCGAAGATCGCGGCGGCGCCGTGGGTCGGCCTTCCCGAATTTCAGACGCCGACGTTCACCTGGTCGGTGCTGCCGATGTTCCTGCCCGCGGTCATCGCGTTGGTCGCCGAGAACATCGGGCACGTCAAGTCGGTCGGGCAGATGACCGACACCGACTTCGATCCCGTTATCGGACGGGCGCTGGCCGCCGACGGGGTGGCGACGACGTTAGCCGGCTTCGGCGGCGGCTCGGCGACCACGACGTATGCCGAGAACATCGGCGTGATGGCCGCGACGCGCGTGTATTCGACGGCCGCGTACTGGATTGCCGCCGCGGTGGCAGTCGCGTTGTCGCTGTGCCCGAAGGTGGGCGCGGCGATTTCAGCGATTCCGCCTGGCGTGCTGGGCGGTGCGACGATCGTGCTGTACGGGTTGGTCGGCGTGCTCGGGGTTCGCATCTGGTTGACCAACCATGTCGACTTCTCCAAGCCGCTGAACCAGATGACCGCGGCCATCCCGTTGATCGTCGGTATCGCCGATTTCACTTGGCACGCCGGTGATTTGACGTTCACCGGGATAGCGCTGGGGTCCATCGCCGCGCTGCTCGTGTATCACGGCATGCGGCTGTTGGGGTTCAGGACGACGTCTAGGGCACACTCCGGTGACGCTGATCCCGCGGTGGGACGCCGTTGACACCCTCGACCGACTGCGCGTACATGCCGACCACGAATGCAACCGCCGGACCCATGACCGACAGCGCGTGGCGGTCGACGTTGTCGACGGTGTCGCGGGCGGTGAGGTAGTTCGGGTCGAAGGGCACGCCGGCCTGTCCACCCCAAAGCCGGGCTTGCACTTCGGTTTTCCGTTGTGACGCACCGGCAGTCGCACCGCCGACGGGGACGCCGGCGGCGAGGAACGCGCTGTAATCGGCGGTTCTGGAAAGCGGCATGTCGGCGGGACGCACGCCGGCGAGGTTGAGGTAGCCCGCCAGTGTCCGCTCGATACCGGCAGAGCCGCCGGGCACGTTGCCGGCCGGAATCTCCGGGTTGGGCTGCCCGGACTGGTCACCGTCGTAGGTGAAGTACCCGGCGTTCGGCGAGCCGAGCATGTCGAAGTCCAGGTACAACGCGATGTCGCCGAGTTGGTCGGTGTTCAGTCCGGTCACATATTTGGTTGGGCCCTCCACCTCGGATGCCCAGAAGGTGAAGCGCACGGCGTTGGTGATCTTCGGTTCGGATCCCAGTGCCGACGCGGTCTCCAGGAGTGCGGCTGCCCCGGAGCCGTTGTCGTTGATGCCGGGACTGCGCGGCGAGCTGTCAAGGTGAGCTCCGACGAGCAGAACATTCTTCGTATCGCCGGACTTGGTCTGCGCGACCACGTTTCGGGCTTTCTTCATCACCGGCTTGCCGTCAAGCACCAGCTTCACTGGCGCGTTGGTGCGGCGCACGGCGGCATCGGCATCGTTGTCGATCACGCCGACCGGGATGGTCAGCCGCTGGTAGTAGCCCGGAGTGAACAGCCCCGGTGAACCACCGGCGGGTCCAGGCTTGCTGACGACAAGCAGTCCGACGGCTCCTTTGGCGACGGCGGTGTTCTGTTTGTCGACGACCGAGCAGCCCGTGTCGTCGACGACGGCGATGGCCCCTTTGACCGACACCGTTCCGTAGTCCGCGGCCGTGCAGCCACGAGGTGCCTGGGGCCGCAGCGTGATCGCGTTGAGCCCGCCCGGCGCCGTCGTGACGAGTAGCGAAGCCTGGTCGACGTGGTAGGCGCGGCCGCCGACGGTGAGCGTCGGGTTGCCGACCTGCGTGCTGTCCAGACGGTCGAATTCGGGCGTCTGGACGTCAAAGCCCTTGTCCTTCAACGTCTTAACGACATAGTCGAGACTGGCGTCATAGCCCGCTGTGCCCTGGGCGCGGTTGCCGTGGTTGGCGTCGGCGATCTCCTGCAACTTGCGAAGCTGGGTCTGGATGCCGTCGACGGTGACCTTGGCCGCCAATTCCCGGGCGAAGGCATCCGGCGATGCGGGCGCGGAGCTCGACGACGAACACGACGACACCGCGGCAACCGTGAGGAGTGCGACAGCCGTCGCGCAGATGCTCCTCATTTCGCGAGCACGTGTCGGGTGCGGTCGCCGCGGACCGGTATGCCGTTGCGGCCGCCTTGATCCTGCGCGTAAAGACCTACGGCGTAGGCCATCCCGCCGGCGTTGATCTCCAGTGCCGTGCGGTCGACGTGATCAAGTGTGTCAGTTGCCTTGTGGTAGTTGGGATCGAACGGCTCACCCGCTCGGCCGCCCCAGCGCTTTGCCTGTTCGTCGGACATCGTCTCTTCGGCGCCGGAGAACAGGCCGCCTGCGGGCACGCCCGACTGCGTGAACCCGTCGTAGTCCGAGCGGCCGTCGAAAGAAGTGTCCTCCGCGGGTTTCCCGGCACGGTCGAGGTAGGCGGCCAGTGTCCTTTCGATGCCGGCAGAGCCTTCCGGCACCCGCGGCACGCCGTCGTCGGCCTTGCGTGGCGCGGACTGGTCACCGTCGTAGGTGAAATACCCCGGGTTCGGTGAGCCGAGCATGTCGGCGTTGAGGTACAGCGCGATGTCCTTCAGCCCGTCGAGGTCCAGGGACGAAACGTAGTTGTTCGACCCGCGCAATCCTTCTTCCTCGGCACCCCAGAACCCGAACCGCACGGCGTTGCGCACCTGCGGCGAATTACCAAGTTGCAGCGCGGTTTCCAGCAGCGCAGCCACACCGGAGCCGTTGTCGTTGACGCCGGGCCCCTCGGGCACGCTGTCCAAGTGCGCGCCGACCATCACGACGTCGGTCGTGGAACCGGTCTTGGTCTGCGCGATGACGTTGCGGGTGTGATCCGTGCGCACGCCTGCGTTGAGTTTGATGGTGGCGTCGCCAGGCCGGGCCCGCAGCCGCTCGCCCGATGCCTTGGTCACGCTGATCACCGGAATCTTCACGTCAGCATCGCCGAGAGTGCCACCCATTTCGTCACCGTCTTCGTTGTTGACGACGATCAGTGCCCGTGCGCCGCGTTCGGCCGCCACCGCCTGTTTCTCCGCGAATTGGCACTTGCCGCGATCGACCAGCACGATGGCCCCGGCGACCGGCAGGCCGTCGTAATCCGATGCCGTACACCCTGGCGAGTCTTCGACGCGTGCAGGCACCAAAGGCCCCGAGACGCCCTCGGGCGGGGTACCGATGGTGAACTCCAACGGCTTGGCGGCAACGTTGTCGCCCGCAACGGTCAGCGTCGGCTCGTCGGCGAACGGCAGCCGCACTTCGAACTCGGGTGTCTGCACGTCGAAACCCTTGTCCCGCAAGGTGTTGGCCACATAGTCCACGCTGGCGTCGAAACCGGGTGTGCCGAGGGCACGAGTACCTTTGTTCGCGTCGGCGATCTCTTGCAGCTTGCGCAGGTGAGTCATCATCGCGTCGGCGGTCACCCGCTTCTGCAACGTCGTGCCGAACTCTGCGGCCGGTCCGGACGCGGCGGCCGACGTGGTGGTCGGCTGTGGCGACGGCTGCGGTCGCGTCAGCCGCCCGCACCCGCCGAGCGTCACGGTTGTGACGACCGCGGTCAGGACAGCCAACGTCGCCAGTGATCTGCGCCCCATCGGCACCACGTTAGCCTCCGGCTCAGGCGTCGCGACGGTTCACCACCGCGATCGCCGCCAGGAACAGCGCGCCGACGACCGCAGTGAAATACACCAGCGAACCCAGCACGCCCCACGGCATGGCATACGCGGGATAAAGCCATTGCACATCGATGAACAGGAACATGTTCGCGAACGGGAGATACGGCCCCACCTCCGAGCCGATGCTCGGCAGGTTGCCCACGACGGGCTCGACCACCAACGGCCATAGCAGCAGAACCGCGACGGCACCCGCCGAATGCCGCAACAATGCGGCCACCGCAACCCCGAGCACCGCGGCCAGCGCAGCGAACAATGCGATCGCACCGACCGGACGCCACGTGTCCGGCCGGGCCAGCGACAACTCCGACGCGACCAACGGCGGGGACACCAGCTTGGCGACCAGGATGACGCCAACCACCATCGCGGCGGCGTACACCGCCGAGAAGACCGATGTGACAACTACTTTGGCGACCAAAACGGCAGTGCGGTTGGGCGTGGCCATGAACGTCGTGCGGATCATCCCGCTGCGGTACTCGCCGGTGACCGTCATCGCGGCCAGGATCATCAGCACCGGCACGCCGAACACCGCCGCGCCCGTCGCCGCCCTCTCCGGCGATAGCGGCGCTGCGCCGTAGGCGTTCGCACCCTGCAGCGCGGCCAGGCCGAGGCTGAGCACCGCGACGGCGAGCGCCGACCACAGCACCGACCGGGTGGTCGACAACTTGATGCGCTCGGAATCCAGCACGCCGACCGCGCTCATTGGCTCACCGCCCGGTATTCGACGGCCTGATCGGTGAGCTGCATATACGCCTCCTCGAGCGAGGCATGCTGAGCACTCAGCTCGTGCAACGTGATCGCATTGCGGGCCGCCAGGTCGCCGATGACCTCGATGGCTGCGCCGCGCACCTGCAGCGCGGAACCGTCCGGCTCTGCATGCGTCTCGAGTCCGGCGTCGGAGAGCACCCGCCCCAGCGCGTCCAGCTGCGGGCTGCGGACCCGCACAGTGTGGGCGCCGGACTGCCCGACGAACTCGTTCACTGTCGTCGACGCGATCAGCTTGCCTTTTCCGATGACGACCAACCGGTCCGCGGTATTGGCCATCTCGGCGAGCAGATGACTGGACACGAACACCGTCCGGCCTTCGCCGGCCAGTGTGCGCATCAGCGTGCGGACCCACCGGATGCCTTCTGGGTCAAGGCCGTTGACCGGCTCGTCGAACAGCAGCACCGGCGGGTCGCCCAGCATTGCGGCCGCGATGCCGAGGCGCTGGCTCATGCCCAACGACAGCGTGCCTGCGTTGCGACCGGCGACAGCGCCGAGCCCCACCATGTCGAGCACCTCGTCGACCCGCCTGGCGGGGATGCGGTTGGTCGCGGCGATCCAACGCAGATGGTCGCGCGCCGACCGATTCGGATGCGCCTGCCTGGCATCGAGCAGCGCCCCGATTGTGTGCAAAGGATTGGCAAGCTCGCGGTACGTCTTGCCGTCGATGGTGGCGGTGCCCGACGTGGGATGGTCCAACCCGAGAATCAGCCGCATCGTCGTGGTCTTGCCCGCGCCGTTGGGGCCGAGGAACCCGGTGACCATTCCCGGTTCGATTGAGCAGCTCAAGCCGTCGACGGCGCGGGACCGGCCGAACAGCTTGGTCAGTCCCGTCAGCTCGATCACGTTCGCGAGAGTACGGATTGTGATGAAAAGCGCGCAAAATTCGTCACAAACCGTACTCTCGGCACGTCCTATACGGCCTGGGCGACGACGAGGTCGGCGACCGCGCGCATGCCTGCCGCGTTGGGATGCAACGGCGCTGTCCTGCTGGGCACCGGCAGTCCGAACTTGGTTGTCCACGGCTCCGTCGACCATGCGTGATGGTCCCGGCTGGCTTCGCCGGCCCGCACCACTTGGCATCCCGTGTCCGCGGCCGCTTCCGCGGTCAGCCGCTCCAGAGTCTCGGCGACGTGACGCCCCAACGCGACGTCGGTGTCCGACAGCGGCGGCGCGGGCGTGCCCGGCGGCGGTAGCAGGGTGAGGTAGTCGACGAACAGCACCTTCGCTCGCGGTGACCGTTCGCGCAATGCGCGGCCAACCTCCTTCAGCGATTCGCCCACGTCGGCGAGCGCACGATCACGCGCAGCGGGGTCAACGCGGTCGCGAAGCACGCCACCGAGTAACGGCAGCCGGCGAACGACACTCGGGAAGCCGGCGACGAACAGCAGTGGCACGTAACCGGCGTCGTTCCCGCCGATCGTCACCGTGACCAGATCCTCTGACCCGTCCAGCGCTTCGATCTGCGGCGGTTCTCCATTCTGGCGCTCACGCAACACATGGGCCGTAGTAGCACCGGAGTACGTCACGTCGACGAGATCTAGGCCCAGCTTTTCGGCGACCAGATGCGGATAGTTGCGCGCCGAGCGGCCGGCACGAAACGGTGCGCCGTGTGCGCTCGGACGGATACCCGGGCCGGCAGCCATCGAACTACCAAGCGCCACATAGCGACTCATATGCCGGGACTCGACGCCTGCGCCCAGAATCGCTTGGGAATCCTGCCCGCCTGCCGCGCCAAGTACCCGGCTGTGACAGCGGCAGCCATCGCGGTGGCCATCGTCGGCGGGTCGGCGGCTCGGGTCACGGCGGTGGCGAGAAGCACGGCGTCGCAACCCAATTCCATTGCCATCGCCGCATCGCTTGCGGTGCCGATGCCGGCGTCGAGAATGACGGGCACCCCCGCCTGCTCGACGATCATCTCGATGTTGTGCGGGTTGGCGATGCCAAGGCCGGTACCGATCGGCGAGCCCAGCGGCATCACCACCGCACAGCCCGTGTCCTCCAAGCGCCGGGCCAGCACCGGGTCGTCGTTGGTGTAGGGCAGCACGACGAAGCCGTCGTCGACCAATCGTTCTGCGGCCTTGACCAATTCAACGGCATCGGGCAACAGCGTGCGTTCGTCGGCGATGACCTCGAGCTTGACCCAGTCGGTGCCAAGCGCTTCGCGGGCCAGCTGCGCGGTCAGCACCGCCTCGGCGGCACCACGACATCCGGCCGTATTCGGCAGCGGCGTGATCCCGAGCCGGTTGAGCAGATCCAGTACGCCGGTCTTGCCCTCGGCGTCGACACGTCGCATTGCGACGGTGGTCAATTCGGTTCCCGAGGCCACAAGCGCCTGTTCCAGGACGGCGAGGTTGGCCGCTCCGCCGGTTCCGAGAATCAGCCGCGACCCGAACTCGCGGCCCGCGATCGTCAGTTTCGAATCAGCCACCCTGCACCGCCGTCACCACTTCCACCCGCGCACCGTCGGTGAGCGCGGTATGCCAATCGGATCGCGGCAGCACCGCCCAGTCCACCGCCACCGCGATGCCCTTCTCCGGGAAGCCGAGGCTTTCCAGAAGAGCGGCGACGGTCGTCTGATCGTCGACCTCGACGGCTTCATCGTTGACGGTTAGCTTCATGTACCCGCTCCCACCGTGACGTTCAGTTCTGCCGAGATCCGCTCGGCCGTCCACGGCGCGAGCAGGAAACCGTTGCGCCCGTGCCCGGCGGCGACCAGCGTGCGCTCGTCGAGCCGTTCGACAATCGGCAACCCGTCCGGCGTCATCGGCCGCAAACCGGCGGCGCATTCGGCGAATTCGTATTCACCCAATGCCGGCATCACCGCACACGCGTCGTCGAGCAACTCGCGCACACCGGTGACGGCGGGCGCCGTGTCACGGCCATGCTCGTATTGCGTCGCGCCGATGACCACCCCATCGGACCGCGGCACCAAGTAGACCTGACGCCCGTGCACCCGCGCGCGGATCACCCGCGTTGGCACCGGCATACATCCACCCCGCCACCGCAGCCGCAGCACCTCACCCTTCACCGGACGGATCGGCAGACCGGGCCACAGCGCAGGCGCGTCAACGCCGTTGGCGATCACGACCGCATCGGCCACCACGTCTGACAGGTCGGTCACCGGTGGCGCCCATTGCACGCCCAGCCGTTCGCAATGCGCCGCCAACGCCTCGACGACGGCCCGATTGTCAACGGCGAGCTCGGTTTCGGCGACGAAACCGTGCCGAATGCCTTGCGCCAGAAGCGGTTCGATGTCACGGGCGGCCGATGTCAGCGTGACGGGATGGCCCTGCGCCGCGAGCCACTGACCGACTGTCTTCAAGTCGGTCGCGTCGGCGCGGTCGACGGCGACCACCAGAGATTCACGCGCCGTGACGACGTCAGCAGGCAGCCCGTCGAGGAAGCCGCCGTGCCACAGAGCCAACGATGCCAGGCCGAGGCTCAGGAGTTCTTCTTCACCGGGCCAGCCCTCACTGTGCGGAGCCAGCATGCCGCCGGCCACCCACGAGGCGCCGCGTTCGGAACTCCTGTGCACGCGGACGGTCCAGCCGTCCATCGCCGCGCGACGCGCGACGGACAGCCCGATGACGCCGCCACCGATGACGGCGAGCGATCCCTTAGCCGGCGAGCCGGCAATTCGGCCTGTGGTCAATTCCCTCCCTTCGCCGGCATGACCCGGATCAGGTGCGACGGTAAGGGCAGGCCCGCCCACTCTCAGTCCCCGGTCCCCGGGACTCCCGTGTCGGCCCTCCACGGTAGTCGTTACGGTCGCGGGGTGCACAAACCTCGTGAACGCCTGGTCACAGCGCAGCTGTATCTGTGCACCGACGCCCGCCGCGAGCGCGGGGACCTGGCGGAATTCGCCGAGGCCGCGTTGTCGGGCGGGGTCGACATCATCCAGCTGCGCGACAAGGGCTCGGCCGGCGAGCAACAGTTCGGGCCGCTCGAGGCCCGCCAAGAACTCGAGGCGCTGGAGGTGCTCGCCGACGCGGCACGGCGGCATAACGCGCTGCTGGCCGTCAACGACCGCGCCGACATCGCGCTGGCCGCGGCCGCCGACGTGTTGCACCTCGGCCAGGACGACCTGCCGCTGGCCGTTGCCCGCGAAATCGTCGGACCAGATCCGGTGATCGGCCGGTCCACCCACGACAGTGCGCAGGCCCGGGCAGCGGTCACCGAAGATGTCGACTATTTCTGCGTCGGCCCGTGCTGGCCGACGCCGACCAAGCCGGGACGCCAAGCGCCGGGCCTCGACCTCGTGCGGGCGACTGCTCAATTGCAAACGGAGAAACCGTGGTTCGCGATCGGCGGCATCGACGAGCAGCGGCTACCAGAGGTGCTCGCGACCGGTGCGCGCCGCATCGTCGTGGTTAGGGCGATCACCGCCGCCGACGATCCGAAGGCCGCCGCCGGCAGGCTCAAAGCTCGGCTTGCAGCAGCGGAATAGACGCCACCACCTCGCGAAGCCGCTGCCAGCTTGCGGCGAACCCGGGATGCAACGGCAGCTCGGCGACTTCGTCTACGGCCACCCAACGCAGTTCGGCACTTTCACGGTTGGGCACGGTCTCGAGCACTTCTGCGCTATCGGCGATCACGGTCGTGTACGTCCAGCTGGTACCGGAAATTTCAGCGGTGACGACCGTGGTGCGCACCGTCAGCTGATCGGCGGGCAGCCCCGCTTCCTCGTGGGCCTCACGCACCGCGGCCTGCTCAGGCGTCTCGTGGCTGTCGCGCGCACCGCCGGGCAAACCCCATGTCCCGCCCTGATGACTCCACGGCGCACGGTGCTGCAGCAGGACGACCGCCGAACCGTCCTGGCGCGGCGCGCGCAGCAGCAGGCCGGCCGCACCGTGCTTGCCCCAATAGGCGGCCCCGGTGTCGGACACCACCCAGCCGTCACCGTCGCCACGCACGCGTTCAGCTTAGGGAACGGCGGCATAGGCCGCCGAAAACACGAGCTCCCGAATCCCCGCAGACCACCCCTGAAACTCTTAGAATTCTTTTATAGAGTTGGTAATGGTCGGGGACGATAGCCGGAGAGCAGCGAAAAGATGAGGTCCGCGCACACGTGACTGTGGAGTTGGCGCACCCGTCGACCGAGCCACTGGCGTCGCGGTCGCCGACGACACCAGCGCACCCTCGCTGGTGGTTTCTGTGGACAACCCCAGGCCGGATCCTGACCATCGGAGTGGTCCTGTCGGCGCTCGTGGTTGCCAGCGCGTTTGCCACATCGACGACGATCAATGACCGTCAACAGGCGCTGACCACCGTTCTCAACCACACCGAGCCGCTGTCGTTCGCGGCCGGGCAGCTGTACACGAAGCTGTCGGTGGCCGACGCCGCCGCGGCCACGGCGTTCATCGCCGGCGCCGAACCGCGTGATGTCAGGCAGCGGTATGAGCAGGCCATCACCGACGCCTCCGTGGCCGTCACCCGGGCGTCGAGCGGGCTGACCGACGAGCCGATGGTGCAGTTGCTTGGCCGCGTCAACGCGCAGCTGGCGGTGTACACGGGCCTGATCGAGACGGCCCGCACCAACAACCGGGCGGGCAATCCCGTCGGTTCGTCCTATCTGTCCGAGGCGTCGTCGTTGATGCAGACGCAGATCCTTCCCGACGCGCAGCGGCTGTACGAGCAGACGTCGGCACGGGTGGACGCCGAGACGACCGCGTCGGCGCGGATTCCCGGGCCGGTCATACTCGTGGTGCTGGCCACGTTGTTGTTCGGCGCCTTCGCAAATCGCTGGCTGGCCCGCCGAACTCGACGCCGGGTGAATATCGGTTTTGTCGCCGGCGGCCTTGCCGTGCTGATTATGTTGATATGGGTGGGCACGGCACTCGTGATCTCGACTGCCGACAGCCGCAGCGCGAAAGACACTGCGGCTGAGTCCCTCAAGACCGTCACCAACCTTGCGATCACCGCACAGCAGGCCCGCGCCGACGAGACGCTGTCGTTGATCCGCCGCGGCGATGAGAGTGTGCGCAAGCAGTCCTACTATCAGCGCATCGACATGATGGCCCAGCAGCTGTCGGATTACCTGTCCCGCGGCGACGCGATCGACAAGAACGACCTGTCCGACGCCGAGCAGTTGCTCAAGAAGTGGCGCGCGGCCGACGACCGGATCAACGCCTACATCGCGGTCGGCAACTATCAGGCCGCCACACAGGTCGCGCTGGGCACCGGCGAAGACGACTCCACTCCCGCGTTCGACAAGCTCGACGCGTCACTGAGCAAGGGCATCGAGGAGGGCCGCAGCCAGCTGCGCAACGACATCCTCAACGCCCGCCGGGTGTTGTCGGGCGCGACCGTCGGCGCCGCGGTGTTGTCTGTCGTCGCAGCGGTGGCGGTGGCGCTGGGGCTGTGGCCAAGACTTAGCGAGTACCGGTGATGAGCGCGATGAAGCGCGTTGGGGCATTGCTCACTGTGGCGGCGCTGCTCAGCGGCTGCGCGCAGGGCGCCGCGGTGATGCCGTCGCCAGGAGTCACATTGGCGCCACCGGCCCCCGCGGGTTTGCAAGAGCTGCCACCACAACCCGCAAAGGCGCCGACGACCGAGGACGACTGCAACCGCACCGCGAGCCTGCGCCCGTTCCCCACCAAGGCCCAGGCCGACGCGGCGGTCACCAACATCCGCAATCGTGGTCGGCTGATCGTCGGGCTCGACATCGGCAGCAACCTGTTTTCCTTCCGCGACCCGATCACGGGTGAGATCACCGGGTTCGACGTCGACATCGCCGGCGAGATCGCCCGCGACATCTTCGGCACTCCCTCACAGGTGGAGTACCGGATCCTGTCGTCGGCCGATCGCATCGCCGCGCTGCAGAACAATCAGGTCGACGTCGTCGTCAAGACGATGACCATCACCTGTGACCGCAAGAAGCTCGTGAACTTCTCGACGGTGTACCTGAACGCCAACCAGCGCATCCTGGCTGCGCGGGACTCAACGATTTCGCAGCCGTCCGATCTGTCGGGTAAGCGGGTCTGCGTCGCGAAGGGCACGACGTCGCTGCAGCGCATTCAGCAGATCACCCCGCAGCCGATCATCGTCGGAGTGGTGACGTGGGCCGACTGTCTTGTCGCGTTGCAGCAGCGTCAGATCGACGCGGTCAGCACCGACGACTCGATCCTGGCCGGGCTGGTGGTACAGGATCCCTATCTGCACATCGTCGGCCCGAGCCTCAACGAGGAGCCGTACGGCATCGGCGTCAACTTGCAGAACACCGGGTTGGTGCGGTTCGTGAACGGGACGCTTGAGCGTGTGCGTCGCGACGGCACCTGGAACACCCTGTACCGCAAGTGGTTAACCGTGCTCGGCCCGGCCCCGGCACCGCCAGTCGCGAGGTACACCGACTGATGGCCGAGCCGCAGAAAGACCTCGAAGAAGGACCAGGAACCCGGCCGGCGAATTTGGACGAGCTCGAGATGGATTCCATGTCCACCGTGCGGCCGATGGCGACCCAGGCGGTGTTCCGGCCGCATTTCGACGAGGACACCGACAGCACATCGGTCGGCACCGAGGACACCGAGCCGCACGAACACACGACGATGGTGACCAGGGCGCTGTCACCGACCCGGCGCCTCGGTGGCGGCCTGGTGGAGATCCCGCGGGTGCCCGCGAAAGATCCGCTCGAAGCCCTGATGACCAATCCCGTTGTGGCCGAATCAAAACGATTCTGCTGGAACTGCGGCAGGCCGGTCGGCCGGTCCTCACCCGACGGCCGGGCGCTGTCGGAGGGCTGGTGCCCGCACTGCGGAAGCCCGTATTCATTTCTCCCGCAGTTGAACCCGGGCGATATGGTGAACGAGCAATACGAGATCAAGGGCTGCATCGCACACGGTGGGCTTGGCTGGGTGTATCTGGCGTTCGACCACAACGTCAACGAACGTCCGGTGGTGCTCAAGGGTTTGGTGCATTCCGGCGACGCCGAGGCCCAAGCGATCGCGATGGCCGAACGGCAGTTCCTCGCCGAGGTGACTCACCCTGGAATCGTCAAGATCTACAACTTTGTCGAGCACAAGGACAAGCACGGCAACCCGGTCGGCTACATCGTCATGGAGTACGTCGGCGGGACGTCGCTCAAGGAGGCCAAGGGTGAGAAGCTTCCTGTCGCTCAGGCCATCGGGTACATGCTCGAAATCCTGCCCGCTCTTGGCTACCTGCACTCCATCGGGCTGACCTACAACGACCTCAAGCCGGAAAACATCATGGTGACCGAGGAGCAGCTCAAGCTGATCGACCTCGGTGCGGTGTCACGGATCAATTCCTTCGGATACCTTTACGGCACACCGGGTTTCCAGGCTCCCGAGATTGTCCGCACCGGCCCGACCGTGCAGACCGACATCTACACCGTCGGCCGCACGCTGGCCGCGCTGACGGTGAATCTGCGCACACGCAAAGGCCGTTACGTCGACGGCCTGCCGCAGGACGATCCGGTGCTCGCCGAGTACGACTCGTTCGGCCGACTACTGCGCCGCGCCATCGACGCCGACCCGCGGCGCCGATTCGGCAGCTCGGAGGAGATGTCGGGGCAGCTGCTCGGTGTGCTGCGCGAGGTGGTCGCGCAGGACACCGGGGTGCCGCGGCCAGGCTTGTCGACGGTGTTCTCCCCGACGCGTTCGACGTTCGGCGTCGACCTGCTGGTGGCGCACACCGACGTGTATCTCGACGGGCAGGTGCATTCGGAGAAGCTCACCGCACACGAAATCGTCAAGGCGCTTCCGGTGCCGCTCGTCGACCCGGCCGACGTCGGGGCGGCCGTGTTGTCGGCCAGCGTGTTGAGCCAGCCGGTGCAGACGCTGGATCAACTGCGGGCGGCGCGGCACGGCGCGCTGGACTCGGAGGGCATCGACCTGTCGGAGTCGGTGGAGCTGCCCCTGATGGAAGTTCGTGCATTGCTGGATCTAGGTGATGTCGCCAAGGCCACCCGAAAGCTCGACGACCTGGCCGACCGTGTCGGCTGGCGCTGGCGGTTGGTCTGGTTCCGCGCTGTGTCAGAGATGTTGTCAGCCGACTATGAGTCGGCCGCAAAGCATTTCACCGAAGTGCTGGACACGCTGCCCGGCGAGCTGGCGCCGAAACTGGCATTGGCCGCGACGGCCGAGCTGTCCGGTAACACCGACGAATGCAAGTTCTACAACACGGTGTGGTGCACCGACAACGGTGTGATCTCGGCGGGTTTCGGGCTGGCACGGTGGCAGTCGGCCGCGGGTGACCGTGACGCAGCGGTCCACACCTTGGACCAAGTACCTTCCACCTCAAGGCATTTCACGACGGCACGGCTGACAAGCGCGGTGACGTTGCTGTCGGGACGCTCGACGAGCGAGATCACCGAGCAACACATTCGCGATGCCGCCCGCCGTGTGGAGGCGCTGCCCGACACCGAGCCGCGAGTGCTGCAGATCAGAGCGCTGGTGCTCGGCACCGCGATGGACTGGCTGGCCGACAACACCGCGAGCACCAACCACATCCTGGGCTTTCCGTTCACCCAGCATGGACTGCAGCTCGGCGTGGAGGCGTCGCTGCGCAGCCTGGCCCGTGTCGCGCCGACGCAGGCGCATCGCTATGCCCTGGTCGACCTCGCCAACAGCGTGCGGCCGACGAGCACGTTCTAGGGGCAACGGATCGAGTTGCGCACTTTTTCCTGCACAACGCGGTTTCTGGCAATTGACACCATGGTCAAAACACTGATTTCGTAGTAGGGTGCTCACAGGTTGAGCTAGCAGCCGCCTGGTGACGTCACCGGGCGCACACGGGCTGATGTTCCGGGGCGCGCGGCTTTAAGACGTAGGGCCATAACCCCTGACGGCACCCACAGTACAAATCATGAGTTTGCTGAGGGAGTTCACAGTGCGTATACCCACCACCCGGCTTTTCCGCCCGGATCCGCAGACCATCGACCAGCGAGAAACCCGGCATCGAGGACGCTTCTCCGCCCGGCACCTACCGGCGTCGTCCGTCGTCATCGCGGTTGAGGGCGACATCGATGCAGCCAACGACCGTTTTCTGGTCGCCTACATCGAGCGCCAGGTCTGCGGGTCGGCGCGCCTTGTGCTCGACCTGACGCACGTGGACTTCTTCGGAACGGCCGGCTTCGCCGCACTCCACCACGTCAACGTGATCTGCTCCCAACACGGCATCGAATGGGTGGTGAGCGTCGGACCGCAGCTTTCTCGCCTGCTCACGATCTGCGATCCCGACGGCTGCCTACCCCTCGATAAGCAGCAATCAGTTCCGCTTCCCGTCAGCCGGACAAACTAGACGACGTCCAGGCAGGCGCGCGCGATCGCGAGCTCTTCGTTCGTCGGAATAACCAGCACCGTGGTGGGCGAGTTGTCCGCGGAGATGCGGCGCGCGCCCTTGGCTGGGCTGGCGTTGAGATGCTCGTCGAGTTCGATGCCCAGCGCCGGCATGCCACTCAACGCGTCGCGGCGCACCGCCGCATCGTTCTCGCCGACGCCGGCCGTGAACGTGATGACGTCGGCGCTGCCCAGCAGTGCCAGATACGCGCCGATGTACTTGCGGAGCCGGTGGATGTACACGTCATACGCCAATTGCGCTGACTCGTCACCGGATTCGATGTGCTGATGAAGGACGCGAAAGTCAACCTCACCGCCGAGACCGCGAACCCCTGAGCGCTTGTTGAGCATCGCCTCGATGTCCTCGACGCTCATGCCTGCGGTGCGCCACAGATACATGATCACGCCGGGGTCGATGTCGCCGGACCGAGTACCCATCACCAGGCCCTCCATCGGCGTCAACCCCATCGACGTATCCACGGGTCTGCCACCGACGATCGCCGACGCCGACGCGCCGTTGCCGAGGTGCAGCACGATCTGGCTCAGCTTGGCGAGCGGCACATCGACAAATGCAGCCGCTTGCTCGCTGACGTACTGGTGCGACGTACCGTGAAACCCGTAGCGGCGAATGTGCCACTGCGCCGCGATATCCCTGTCGATCGCATACGTGGCGGCCGCCGGCGGCAAGTCGTGGAAGAACGCCGTGTCGAACACCGCGACATGTGGAAGCTCGGGCAACGCCTTGCGCGCCAACTGAATCCCGAGCACCGCCGGCGGATTGTGCAGCGGGGCAAGCGAAGACAGCTCCTCGAGCTTGGCGATCAGCGCGTCGTCGACCAACGTCGGCCGATACAGGTCGGGGCCGCCGTGCACCACCCGGTGGCCCACCGCGACCAGTTCGGAATCGCCCACCTGCGGACCGATCTCGTCGAAGACCGTGCGCAACGCCGCTTCGTGGTCTGCGACGCCGGACCCTTGCTCGCCGATCCGCTCGACAATGCCGTCGACCAGAGATGCACCCGACTCCGGTTCTATCAGTTGGTATTTCACCGACGACGAACCGGAGTTGAGCACCAGGACGCTGCGCGGCATCACACACCCTGCGCCTGGATCGCTGTGATCGCGACCGTGTTGACGATGTCCTCGACCAGCGCACCGCGCGACAGATCGTTCACCGGTTTGTTGAGCCCCTGCAGGACCGGTCCGATCGCGATTGCCCCGGCACTGCGTTGCACGGCCTTGTACGTGTTGTTGCCGGTGTTGAGGTCGGGGAAGATCAGTACCGTCGCCCGGCCGGCGACCTTGGAGTCCGGCATCTTGGCCTTGGCGACCGTCGTGTCGACGGCCGCGTCATACTGGATCGGTCCCTCGACGAGCAGCTCCGGCGCGCGTTGGCGCACCAATTCCGTTGCCGCCCTGACCTTGTCGACGTCGGCGCCGGATCCGCTGCTTCCCGTCGAGTACGACAGCATCGCGACACGTGGGTCGATGCCGAACTGGGCGGCGGTGCCCGCCGACGAGATCGCGATGTCGGCCAGCTGCTCGGACGTCGGATCGGGCACGATCGCGCAGTCACCGTAGGCCAGCACCCGGTCGGCAAGGCACATCAGGAAAATGCTCGACACCGTGGTGATGCCGGGTTGGGTCTTGATGATCTCGAACGCGGGTCGCACCGTGTGCGCGGTGGTGTGCATGGCGCCCGAAACCATCCCGTCGACCATGCCGTTGTGGACCAGCATCGTGCCGAAATAGGAGACGTCGTGGATGATTTCGCGGGCTTGTTCGACCGTCACGCCCTTGTTCTTACGGATCTCGGCATACTGCTCGGCGAACTTGTCACACAGCTCGCTGGTGCGGGGGTTGAGCACCACCGCCGCCGACAGATCGACGCCCAGTTCCGCGGCGCGCGAACGGACCTGAGCCTCCTCGCCGAGGATCGTCAGGTCGGCGACCCCGCGCTGCATCAGCCGGCCTGCGGCCTTGAGGATGCGGTCATCCTCGCCCTCGGGCAGCACGATGCGCTTACGGTCTGACCGCGCCCTGTCGAGCAATTGGTACGTGAACATCTGCGGGGTCACGACGGTCGGGATCGGAATCGACAGGCGTGCAAGCAGATCGGCGGTATCGACGTGGGTGTCCATCAACGCCAGCGCGGTGTCGATCTTGCGTTGTGAATTCGCCGTCACCCGTCCACGCGCCGATGCCACCCGGCTGGCGGTCTCGAACGTACCGAACCGTGTCGCGATGATCGGCAGCCGAAGGCCGAGCCCCGCCACCAGCGATGCGATCGACGGGTGCAGTTCAAGGCCGCCGTTGAGGATGACGCACGACAGCGACGGAAATCCTTCTGCGGCATGCGCACTCACGACCGCCAGGACGACATCGGATCGGTCACCCGGGGTGATGACGGCCACGCCGTCGGTGAGCCGCTCGAGCACGTGTTCGGCCGTCATGCCGGCCACCAGCACGTCCATCACTTCGCGTGTCAGCATCGCCGGGTCGCCGCGCACGAGTGTGCCTTCGACCGCGGAGCCGAGCTCGGCCACCGACGGCGCGACCAGCAGCGGTTCCTCTGGCAGCACATAGGTTTGGGGCTCAAAGCGCTTCAACGCCTCGGCAACCGCCGCCATCTGCGCCGGCGCGCAGCGGTTGGCGACCACCGCGGCGACGTGGGCGTGCTGCGCGTCCAACTCGAACAAGCACAGATCGACAAGTTGGGCGACCTCGTCGGGCGTGCGGCCCTTGGCCTTGACCGCGAGCACCACAGGCGCGCCCAGATTCACCGCGATGCGTGCGTTCATCGACAGCTCGCTGGGTGTGGCGACGTCGGTGTAGTCGCTGCCGACGATCAGCACCGCATCGCATTGGTCGGCGACGTGGTGGTAGCGGTCGACGATGTCGGCTATCGCCGTGTCGGGGTCCTCGTGCAGCTGCTGATAGCTGACACCTACACACTCGTCGTATGGGATGCCCGCGGTGGTGTGCGCCAGCAGCAGTTCGAGGATGTAGTCACGGTCCTCGCCCATCCGGGTAATCGGACGGAACACACCGACTTTCGCGACCGTGGCGGCCAGCCGGTGCAGGATGCCGAGCGCGATCGTCGACTTGCCGGTGTCACCCTCGGGTGAGGCCACGTAAATGGCGGTGGGCACGCGGCAAACGTATCAGCCGAGGCGGCGCAGGCGCGGCTCCAAATCCTTCTGGAACAGGTCGAGGAACCGGCGCTGATCGTGGCCCGGCGCGTGGAACACCAAGTGGTTGAGACCCCACGTCACGTACTGGCCGACCTTCTCGACCGCTTCGTCGGGATCCGATGCGACGATCCAGCGCTTGGCGACCTGCTCGATGGGCAGGGCGTTGGCGGCCTTCTCCATCTCGATGGGATCGTCGATCGAGTGCTTCTGTTCGGCTGTCAGCGACAGCGGCGCCCAGAAGCGGGTGTTCTCCAGCGCCAGGTTCGGATCCGGATCGTAGGACATCTTGATCTCGATCATGCGGTCGATGTCGTCGGGGTTGCGGCCCGCCGCCTCGGCACCCTCTTTCATCGCCGGGATCAGCTTGTCCTTGTAGAGCTCCTCGCCCTTGCCGCTGGTGCAGATGAACCCATCGCCTGCACGGCCGGCGTACTTGGCCACCTGCGGGCCACCCGCCGCGATATAGATCGGGATGCCGCCCTCGGGCACGTCGTAGATCGAGGCGCCCTTGGTGCGGTAATACTCGCCGTCGAAGTCCACCCGGTCGCCGAGCCACAGTTCGCGCATCAGTCGCACCGACTCGCGTAGCCGGGCGTAGCGCTCCTTGAACTCCGGCCATTCGCCTTCGTATCCGGTGGCGATCTCGTTCAGCGCCTCGCCGGTGCCCACGCCGAGGAAGATCCGGTCGGGATACAGGCAGCCCATCGTCGCGAAGGCCTGCGCGATGACGGCAGGGTTGTAGCGGAACGTCGGGGTCAGCACCGACGTGCCGAGAATCAGCCGCTTGGTGCGTTCGCCGACCGCCGTCATCCAGGCCAGTGAGAACGGCGCGTGCCCGCCCTCATGTCGCCACGGCTGGAAGTGGTCACTGACCGTCGCGCTGTCCATGCCGTGCTCTTCGGCCGCAACGGCCAGCTCGACGAGTTCCCGCGGCGCGAACTGCTCCGCCGACGCCTTGTATCCGAGTTTGAGTTCAGCCACGAGTTCTTTTCTACTCCCCTGCTTACACTCGCGAGATGGCGCCAACCATGACTGCCATCACCGACACCGTGCACTTCGCGCAGACCGACCTCGTCAACTGGACACTCGTCACCGACGGGAGCGGCGTGATGCTGATCGACGCCGGCTTTCCCGGCCACCGCGACGACGTGCTCGACTCGTTGCGACATCTCGGGTTCGGCATCGATGACCTACGCGCGATCCTGCTGACGCATGCGCACATCGACCATTTCGGCTCGGCGATCTGGTTCGCGAAAACCCATGGCACACCGGTGTATTGCCACGCCGCCGAGGTCGGGCATTCCAAGCGTGAGTATCTGGAGCAGGCGGGGGCCGCCGACATCCTCCCGCACCTCTGGCAGCCCCGGTTCTTGAAGTGGACGGTGGCGATCTCCCGCAAGGGCGGAATGGTGCGCGACGGCATCCCGACCACCCAGGCGCTCACCGAGGACGTCTCCTTACCGGGCCAGCCGATGGCCATTCCCACCCCCGGCCACACCGGCGGCCATTGCTCATATGTGGTCGACGGCGTGCTGGTCGCAGGTGATGCGCTGGTGACGGGACATCCGCTGTTGACGCGCGTCGGGCCGCAACTGTTGCCGCAGCTGTTCAATCACGACCAGGACGGCTGCATCCGAAGCCTGGCCGCGCTGGGGTTGTTGGACACCGAGGTGCTGCTGCCGGGCCACGGGCCGGTGTGGCGGGGCTCGATCCGCGATGCCGCCGAGGAAGCCGCCGCGAAGGTTTGAGCGACTACGCCAACGTCTCGTAGCCGAACAGGAAGATCGCGGTCAGGCAGAGGCCGCATCCCACGACGATCGTGGGCATCAGGATCATGCTGTCGAGTTCGTCGTCGTCGAGTACGTCACCCTCGAATCGCCCGAACAGCACCCGCGCGACCCCGGTCCGCCGGAACGTGTGCACCAGCCTGCGCACGGCTTTGGTGTTGCGTCGGCGCCCGATGAACGTCCGTGAGGCGAAGCCCACCGCGAACATCAGCACAGCGGCCGCGACAAGCAGCCACGCCACCGTCGTCTGTGAAATCGACACAACCACCCCCGGCGTCCACGACACCTGCGGGCCAGCCTATAGGCCGAGGTGTTCGCGCAGGGTGCGGCCGGTGTATTCGGTGCGGAAACTGCCGCGGTCCTGAAGCAGCGGAACCACGCGGTCGACGAAGTCGTCGAGCCCGTGCGGGGTGAGGTGTGGCACCAGGATGAACCCGTCGCAGGCGTCGGACTGAACGTGCAGGTCGATCTCGCCCGCTACTTGTGTGGGTGTGCCGACGAACTGCTGACGGTTGGTGACGGCGATGACCAGTTCGCGGATGCTCAGGTTGTCGGCTTCCGCGCGTTCCCTCCATGCGGCGGCGACTGCCTTGGGGTCGCCGTGGCGAACGCGGCCTTGGGTGATGGTCGGGTCGTCGGCGGGTTCGACGTCGGGCAGCGGACCGTCGGGATCGTAGGCGGAAAGGTCTCGCTGCCAGACCTGTTCGAGCATCGCGATCGCCGTCTGCGGGCTCACCTGTTGATGGCGGATGTGGCGCGCCTTGTCGGCGGCCTCTTGCGCAGTGTCGCCGAGGACGAACGTCACGGCGGGAAACACCTTGAGCCGATTGGGGTCTCGACCGTCTGACGCGGCGCGGCCTTTGACGTCGGTGTAGTACTTCTGCCCGGCCTGCAGCGTGGAGTGCAGCGTGAACAACGCGTCGGCATGCTTGGCACCGAAGGCACGGCCGTCGTCGGAGTCACCGGCCTGCAACAGCACCGGATGGCGCTGCGGCGATGGTGGCAGCGTAGCGACGCCACGCACGTCGAACTGCGGGCCGTTGTGCTCGACGTGGCGGATGCGGCCGGCGTCGACGTAGAGTCCGCTGTCGCGGTCGGCCAGCACTGCGTCGGGTGCCCAGCTGTCCCAGAACTTGCGCGCCACGATGACGAATTCCTCGGCGCGTTTGTAGCGGTCGGAGTGGTCGAGGAAGCCGCCGCGGCGGAAATTCTCGCCGGTGAATGCGTCCGAAGAGGTGACCATGTTCCAGCCGGCGCGACCGTCGGACAGGTGATCCAGAGTCGCGAATTGGCGTGCCACTTCGAAGGGTTCGTTGAACGTGGTGTTGATGGTGCCGGTCAGGCCAATGTGGTCGGTGACGGCGGCAAGGGCGGCGAGCACGGTGAAGGTGTCGGGCCTGCCCACGACGTCGAGGTCGTGGATGCGTCCGCGATGTTCGCGTAGCCGCAGCCCCTCGGCGAGGAAGAAGAAGTCGAACAGTCCACGCTCGGCCGTTTGCGCGAGATGGATGAAGGAGTCGAAGTCGATCTGACTGCCGGAGTCGGGGTCAGCCCACACCGTCGTGTTGTTGACGCCGGGAAAATGCGCGGCCAGGTGGATCGGCTTGCGGTGCTTGCCTTCTCGTATGCTCATCCTGACAGCCCCCAGCGTTTGGCGATGAGTTCATGGGACCGCAGCCGGTCGGCGTGGCAGTGTGCGACGGACGTGATGACCAACTCGTCGGCCGCGGTGACCCTCTGCAGCGTTTCCAGTTTGGCGGCGACCTCGTCGGGGTCACCGACGAATTGTGTTGCGGTGCGGTCCCTTACGACCCCCAACTGGTCATCGGTCAACGGCTTCACAGTGTCGGGATTCGGATATGGGATGGCGCCGTCACAGGCGCGGATCGAATACACCCAATGCCCGTAGCTGGAAGCAATCCGCCGCGCGGCGGCAGTGTCGTCGGCCACCACCACGTCGGCCGACACCACGACGTACGGTTCGGCGAGCGCGGCCGAGGGCTGGAACGAGGAGCGATACACATCGATCGCGTCGAGCGCCGTCGCCGGCGTGATGTGGTAGCTGGCGACGAACGGCAACCCGCGGGCGCCTGCCACCTTGGCGCTTTGGCCCTTGCTGCTGCCGAATACCCACGGCGTCAGACCGGACCGCTCGCCGGGCACAGCGTGCGCGTCGACGCCGTCGATCTGGTAGCTGCCGTCGAGCATCGCCAGGATGTCGCCGACCTGTTCGGCGAAGTCCGGTGTGACGGCTTCCGGCTGCTGCAGCACCGACATGCGCGCACGTAGCCGCGGGTTCCGCATCAAAGCGCTGATGTCGAAGGGCGGCGGGACGATCACTCCGCCGACATCGCGCCAATCCGTGGGCAGTTCGGGCTTCGGCTTGTCATCCTTGAGCGCTTCCCGGCGCCGCTGCCCGGAGCGGCCGACACCAAGGTCGATGCGACCCGGATGGAACGCTTCCAGCATGCCGAAGCTTTCGACGACCGCGATGGCAGTGGTCTGGCCGAGCTGCACCGCGGCTGCCCCGACGCGAATCCTGTCAGTGGCGGCGGCGATCTGACCGATCAGCACAGCGGGTGACGAGCTCGCGACCGCAACGAAATGATGCTCGGCAATCCAGTAGCGCTTGAACCCCCACTGCTCGGCATGCTGGGCGAGGTCGATGGTGTTGCGTAAGGCGGTGGCGGCGTCGGAGCCTTCGCTGATCGGCGACAGGTCGAGGATCGACAGTGGGACGTTCACGATTGCGCCTTCGCATAGCGGTTTTCGGCGACGGGCAACCCGAGGCGCTCACGCAGGGTCTCGCCGTCGCGGTACGCGGCGCGGAATCGGCCGGCTTGCTGCAGCAGCGGCACCACCTCGTCGACGATGACCGGCAGATCGGTGGCGCTGACGGCGGGCCGAAGGCGAACACCGTCAAGGCCGCACTCCTGCCAGCGCAGCATCAATTCGACCAATTGCGTTGGCGTGCCGTCGAACACCAATGCGTCGGAGCGCGCGTCAACGGTGCCGTCGAAGGTCACATACAGGTCGGCGTACACCTTCAGGCCCGCGACCTGAGCCAAAATAGTCCGCAACGAGTCGTCATCCTGGGGTGTGATGAACACCAGATCCGCGCTGCGCGAGGCGAATTCGTAGATACGTGGGCCGTGCGCCAGCGCGGCGATCACGGGTTGCCCCTGCGGCGGCCGCGGCGTGATCGACGGCCCCTTAACGGAGAAGTACTTGCCGACGAAGTCGATGTAATGCAGTTTGTCCCTGTCGACGAACCGGCCGGTGGCGACGTCGCGGATGACGGCGTCGTCCTCCCAGCTGTCCCACAGCCGGCGGACGACTTCCACGACATCGGCGGCCTCGTCGAACAGATCGACCTCGCTTATGTCTCGTCTGCCGAACAGGTCGGCTTCGTGCTGGGTGCCACTGACGCGGGGCTGCCAACCGGCCCTGCCGTGGGAGACGAAGTCAAGCGTGGCAATCGCTTTCGAGATGTGAAATGGCTCGGTGTGGGTGACGGTGGCGACGGGGATGAGTCCGATGTGCTGGGTTGCGGGCGCCACGCTGGAGGCGACCAGGACGGCGTCGGGACGGCCTGCGAGCCAACGCGGTTCGATCTCGGGACGGCGACGGCGTTGCGGGGTGAGCGCGTCGTCGAAGGTGACGAAGTCGAGCAGGCCGCGTTCGGCGGTGCTGGCAAGGCCGGACCAGTACCGGCCGCTGGCGATGGGCACGAGGTCAGGAGTGTGACGCCAGGCCTCGGGGTGCCAGCCGTAGCCCTCGAGCGCTACCGCCAGGCGCAGCTGATCCGTCATGAGAGGACCTTGAGGAACGCGATGGGATAGACCTCACCCTCGGCGGGCAGCGGCTCGGCAAGACGGGCATATCCGGTCGACAGGTAGAGCGCCTCGGCTTCGGGCTGGCGGTCGCCGGTTGTCAGGTAGACGCGCGTGTAGCCGCGGGCGGCTATCTCGGCCTCGAGTCTCGCGAGCAACGCCTTGGCATGCCCCTGGCGGCGGCGTCGACTGTCGGTCCAGACGCGTTTCAGCTCGGCGGTGGTGTCATCGAAGCGACGGAACGCGCCGCCGGTGACGGGTTGGCCGTCCAGCAGTCCGATCAGCAGGCCGCCACCGGGTGCGGCGAACTCGTCTGCGGGATAGGTGCGCAGCCATTTCGCCACGGCTTCCTCGGTCGCGCCGTACCGGCCGGCGTACTCGACGGCGAGCTCGGCAAGCAGCGGCTCGGCCAGTGGATCGTCCTGGCCGACCGCCACGAAGCGCAGCTGGTTCACTGCCGCGCGACCGCGGTGAGTCATCACCTAAATGTCTAACGCGGGCGGCAGGGCCGCATTCCACAGCCGCCGATTCGCTCACCGTGATCGGAAATAACCGCAAGAAACCGCTCCTACCACTCCAAACTTGACACGTGTAAAGTTTCGCCGCATGGACAACATCCGAGGTAAGACCATCGCGATCACCGGGGCGGCCCGCGGGATCGGATATGCCACGGCGAAGGCGCTGTTGGCCCGCGGCGCGCGGGTGGTCATCGGCGACCGGGATGTCGCACTGCAGGAGTCGGCCGTCGCGGACCTGACGAAGCTCGGCCAGGTCTCCGGCTATCCCCTCGACGTCACCGACCGCGAATCGTTCGCGACGTTCCTCGACAAGGCGCGCACCGACGGCGGCGGTCACATCGACGTCCTGATCAACAACGCGGGCGTGATGCCGATCGGTCCGTTCCTCGAGCAATCCGAGCAGGCGATCCGCTCCTCGATCGAGGTCAACCTGTACGGCGTCATCGCGGGATGCCAGCTGGCGTTGCCGGACATGATCGCGCGCCGCGGCGGACACATCATCAACATCGCATCGCTGTCGGGTCTGATCCCCGTTCCCGGTCAAGTCGTCTATGTGGGAGCGAAGTTCGGTGTGGTGGGACTGTCCGCCGCGCTGGCCGACGAGATGGCGCCCCATGGCGTCGAGGTGTCCGTGGTGATGCCACCGTTCACGAACACCGAATTGATTTCGGGCACGAAGGGCAGCGGCGCGATCAAGCCGGTCGAGCCGGAGGATATCGCCGCGGCGGTGGTCAAGACGCTCGAAAAGCCGAAAACCCATGTCTCCGTGCCGACTCCGCTGCGGTTCACGGCGCAGGCCGCGCAGATGCTGGGGCCACGCGGAAGGCGTTGGCTCAACAAGCGGCTGGGCCTCGATCGTGTCTTCCTCGATTTCGACACGAAGGCGCGCCAGGGCTACGAGCAACGCGCCCGAGCGGCTCAGGGCGTGGTGGAGGGTCCGGACAAGAGTTGAGTAAATTGCCCGCCTCTGGGCGACTTTGTCGCTACTGACGACTTTGTCGCTACGAGGCGGGCATTACGAATGGTCGAACTCCGGCACCGGATCCCCCACGCGGTACGCCTCGATCGCCTCGATGTGTTCAAAGAGCGCGTCCGGCGTGAACTCGCCGTCGTCCGTGGTTCCGACGAACATCACGTGGACGATCTGGGCGTCCTCGTCGGCCGACATCCAGACGGTCGTCACCGGCGCCACCTCGTCGCCTGCGACCTGCGCACCTGACGGTTCGTAATACCAGAACACGAAGTCCTCGTCGGACTCGTCTTCGTCAAACGTCCACCCGCGCTCGGTGATCCGCTGATCGAAGGCTTCCAGGTCCGTCGCGATCGTCGCCTGCGTCGAGACGAGCTCATCCAAGACGTTGTCGGGCAGCCACCGCGAACCCTGCGCAGCCTGCCGCTTGCGCCGGCGCGCCTTCTTGTCCTCTGCTTTCCTGCTCCTCGCGTGCGCAGGCGACCGCCGCGACACCTAGCTCAGAGCCTGATCGAGATCGGCGATCAAGTCGTCAGTTCCCTCCAGCCCCACCGATATTCGCACGACCCCGTCGCCCAGCCCGATCGCCGCGCGGCCTTCCGGACCCATCGCCCGATGTGTCGTCGTGGCCGGATGCGTGATCAAAGACTTGGAGTCGCCCAGGTTGTTGGAGATGTCGACGATGGCCAGCTTGTCGAGCACCTCGAAGGCGCGGTCTTTCGTGCCGCCCTTGAGCTCGAACGTGACAACCGTTCCGCCCCCGGTCATCTGGCGCTTCGCGAGGTCGTACTGCGGATGCGACTCGAGGAACGGATACCGCACCCAGCTCACCGCAGGATGGTTCTCGAGGAATTCCGCGATCCGATGAGCCGCCGTGTTCTGGTGCTCCACCCGCACCGCCAGCGTCTCCAGACCCTTGAGCAGCGTCCACGCATTGAACGGGCTCAGCGCAGGGCCGGTGTGCCGCATCAACTTCTGCACCGGCTCGTCGATGTATTCCTTCGAGCCGAGGATCGCCCCGCCGAGCACGCGGCCCTGCCCGTCGATGTGTTTGGTGCCCGAGTACACCACCACGTCGACGCCCAGCGGGAAGCCCTGCTGCAGGATCGGCGTCGCAAAGACGTTGTCCAGCACTACTTTTGCGCCTGCCGCATGCGCCAGGTCGCACACCGCAGCGATGTCGACCAGTGACTGCATCGGGTTCGACGGCGTCTCGAAGAACACCGCCTGCGTCGGCTTCGACAGCGCCTCTTCCCACTGCGACAAGTCATCGCCGTCGACGAACACTGTCTCGATGCCCCAGCGAGGCAGGATCTCGTTGCACACCACGAAGCACGAACCGAACAGGCTGCGCGCCGCCACCAACCTGTCGCCCGCGGCCAACAAAGCGCCAAGAGATGTGAACACCGCCGCCATCCCCGTCGCCGTCGCAAAGCACGCGGGCGCACCCTCGATCAGCCGCAGCCGCTCCTCGAACATCGAGATCGTCGGATTGCCGTAGCGCGAGTAGACGTACCGGTCGATCTCACCGGTGAACGCCTTCTCGGCCTCCGCGGCTGACGAGTAGACGTATCCCGACGTCAGGTACATCGCCTCGGCGGTCTCCTCGAAACCAGACCGCAGCAGGCCGCCGCGCACGCCGATGGTTGCCTGGCTGACCCCGTCGGGCAACTTGGCGGGCCGCCGAACCGACGGAACCTCAGAACTCATGACTGCCTCCACGGCAGGCCGAGCGCCTTCCAGCCGGTGCTGCCACGGTGGCCGTGCTCGTCGAGGTTGCCTTCGAAGCCGTCCAGCACGTTGTACGACGGGGCGATGCCGGCCTCGGTTGCTGCCTCCGCAGCGCCGATCGAACGGTTGCCGGATCGACACAGGAATACCACCGGCCTGTCGCCGGGCGTGACGCCCGCGGACTTGAGCTCGTCGACGAAGCCGTCGTTGTGCGACCCGTCGGTGCGGTTCCACTCGATGTAGACCACATCGCGCTGCAGGGAGGTGAGGTCGGGCACCCCGACGAAGCGCCACTCGGCGTCGGTGCGACAGTCGACGAGCACGGCCTCGGGGTTGTCGCTCAGCAGCTTCCAAGCCTCCTCAGGCGTGATGTCTCCGGCGTAGCTCACGGTCGTGAGTGTCCCACAGTCAGCTGGGGCCGGGTGAACAGACCTTCCATGCTCTGTCCTCGCGCACGAACGTCATCGGGACGTCCGTTTTGGTGTCCGGTGCCTTGCCGAAATGGTAGGTCACCGTCGCGGTGGCGCGGTCACCGTCGATCACCACCTTCGTGACATCGTCAACGAACCGCTCGCCGCGCTTGGCCACCGAATCTCGTTGCCGGCCAAGTATTTCAGCCTCGGTGCCTTGCAGGGCTTTGCATGTGTAGGTGCGAAAATCGCCGTAGTGCTGCCGCTGCAGCGCATCGTTTTGGCCCACCGCCGCGCGGCCGACTTGCTGGTCCTCTGGCACGTCGTCGCTGCCGAAAACATTGAACACCGCGATTGTGCTCACGATGAGCACAATGATTGCCAACGCGCCCAGAAACGGGGCCAGCGTCGGCCGGTCGGAGTCGGCGGGTTCGGTCACCAGAGTTTGCGCAGCGACGTTCCCACCCGGCGGGCCCTGTCACGCGCGACGATCGGGTCGGGCGCCGTGGCCAGCGCCACCCCGAGCCGTCTGCGTGGGTCCGCTGTCTCGTCGGGGCGGTCGAACAGCCGCACGTCGCTTTCGGCGACCTCCAACGCTTCTGCGAGCACCGCGCCCACGTCGACGCCGTCGCGCTTGGCACCGGTCGATTCCGCCCCGGCGTAGCTGACTTCCGCTGCGGCCGGCGAAATCATGATGGTGTCGACAGGCAGCCCGAGAATCGCGCGGGCGTGCAGCTCGAACTGCGAAAGCCGCTGCGAGCGCAGCGTCACCAATCCGCTGTCGTACGGGCGGGGCCGCACGTCGGCGAAGTACACCTCGTCACCACGCACCAGCAGCTCGACGCCGAATACCCCACGGCCGCCGAGGGAGTTCACGATCCGTGCCGCGATCGACTTCGCCGCGTCCAGCGCCGCGGGCGACATCTGCTGCGGCTGCCAGGATTCGAGCACGTCGCCGTCGGCAAGGCGGTGCCCGATCGGCTCGCAGAACCGCACGGCCGGACCCGACGGCCCGGTGGTTCTGACGGTCAGCAGCGTCACCTCGAAGTCGACATCGACGACCGTCTCGGCCATCACCCTGTTGTGCGGGATCCGGCCCGCCGCCACGGCACGCCGCCAGGCGGGCTCGACGTCATCGAGTCGCAGCAGCACCGACTGGCCCTCGCCGGGCGGCGCCGCTATGGGCTTGACGACGAGCGGAAAGCCCGCGTGCTCGGCCACCGCGGTCAACTCCTCGGCCGTGCTGGCAAACCAGAACGGCGCGGTCGGCAGGCCCAGCTCGTCGGCCGCCAGCCGGCGCAGGCCCTCGCGGTCGACGGACAGCCGCGTGCTGCGCGGCGTCGGAAACACCTCGACATTGCCGCCCTCGGCGACCGCGATCAGCGCATCGGCGGCGATCACACCCGCCTCGGCGACGACGTAGCGCGGCTTCTCCTTCTCGATGAGCGCCGTCAGCTCCTCGGCGTCGTTCATCTTCACCACGGCTGCGCGATCGGCCACCCCGTGCGCAGGCGCGTCGGCGTAGCGGTCGACGGCGATGACGTCGGCACCCAGCCGCTGAAACGCCAGCGCCAGCTCGCGGCTCAATTCGCCGGAACCCAGCAGCATCACGGTCGAAGCCGTCGAGGAAGGTGGATCTTGTACGACCGGCTCCGGCGCGGTCTGGCCTTCTGTCGTCTCACTCATCGCGCGTCCAGCCTGCCAGATCCTCAGCCCAGCCGGTCGTCGATGTAGCACCACCGCCAGTTCTCCCCCGGCTCGGCGGACCGCATCACGGGATGGCCGGTTCGGCGGAAATGTTCGCTGGCGTGTTGGTGTGGGCTCGAGTCGCAGCATCCGACATGGCCGCAGGTCAGACACATGCGTAGGTGCGCCCACGTATCCTCACCGAGCTCGTCGCACTCTTGGCACGTGCCCGGCGTGCGGGGCTGCGGCTCGACGACATCGGCCGCAAGGTGCTCGCATGTGTGTGAGTCCGCCGCGGAATTTTGTTCGCGCCCGCGTGGTCTCCTCAACATGTTGATCAGGATACGGACGGCGACGAAGGAGGGTTGGCGACGTGGGTGCCTCGCTGCTGGCGGTTCTGGTGGTGTCGGTGCTGTTGGCCGCGGTGGCCCGCCGCTACGACGTGTCGGCCCCGCTCGCCCTGGTGGTCGCCGGCCTGGCGGGCAGCCTGATACCCGGCTTCAAGCAGATCGAGCTCGCCCCGGAGCTAGTGCTGTATGTGCTGCTGCCGCCGCTGCTGTGGTCGGCAGGCCTGGAGAGCAGCTATCACGCGATGCGGCGCAACATCCGTCCGATCGGATTGCTCGCGGTGGGGCTGCCGCTGGCGACGACGTTCGCGGTCGGCTGGGTTGCGTACAAGACCGTCCCTGAGCTGACGGTCGCGGCGGCGCTGACCCTCGGTGCGATCGTCGCGCCTCCGGATGCGGTGTCCGCCACCGCGATCGGACGCCGCCTCGGGCTGCCGCGCCGGGTCATGACCTTGCTCGGCGGTGAAAGCCTGCTCAACGACGCCACCGCGCTGACGGCATACAAGGTTTCGCTCGCGGCGGCGATCGGCACGGCGGCTACGTGGCGCGCAGGGCTTGAGACGTTCGCGCTGGCCGCGGCCGGCGGGGTCGTGGTCGGCGTGGCGCTGGGAGCGATCATCATCTGGATCCGGTGGCGGCTCGACGATCCGCTTGTGGAGAGTGCGCTCGGTCTGGTCGCGCCGTTCATCATCTACCTCGCGGCCGAGCAGATCCACGGCTCCGGCGTGCTTGCGGTGGTCGTCGCCGCGCTGATGCTCGGCCAGAAGTCCACCCATGCGAGCTACGCGACCCGGCTGCAGGACAACGCGGTATGGAAGGCCGTCCAGCTGGTGCTGGAGTCGTTCGCGTTCCTGATGATCGGCCTGCAACTGCCGACGGTGGTCAGCGAGCTGGCCGGCATCTCCGCGTCGGTGATCGCGATCTCGTCGGCGGCCGTGCTCGCGACGGTGATCATCGTTCGGATCGTGTGGGTCTACGTGTTCGCGTACCTGCCGCGGATTCTGTTCAAGCACATCCGTGAACGTGAACCTGCGCCGACTGCCGCGCAGGTGTTCGTTGTCGCGTGGGCAGGCATGCGTGGGGTGGTTTCGCTGGCGGCGGCGTTCGGCGTTCCGATGACGACCATGTCCGGTGCGCCGTTTCCTGGCCGCCCGCAGCTGGTGTTCCTGACGTTCGTCGTCGTGATCGGCACGCTGCTGCTGCATGGGCTGACGCTGCCGTGGCTGATCCGGCGGCTCGGTGTGCAGGGCGACGACGCGCGCACCGACGCGCTCGCGATGGCGGCCGCACAAGACAAAGCGGCCCGGGCAGCGGCCGACCGACTAGACGAAGTGCTCGACGCATCGGAAACCACCGACGTGCACGAGCGCGCAGCAGATGTGTTGCGCAGCTGGAACACTCGCAGGCGCAACTCGGCATGGGAGCGGCTCGGCCGCGATGACCATGACATCGGTGAGAGCCCCGCCTCGGCATTCCGCCGGCTACGGCTGGAGATGCTCGCGGCCGAACGCGCGACGTTCATCGCCGAGCGTGACAGCGGCCGCATCGACGACGAAGTGCTGCGCTCCGTGTTGCAAGGGCTCGACCTCGAAGAGGCGACACTCAACCGGAAGTAGCGTCGAGCTCGCTGCGGAAGGCCCGCATCGCGCCGATGAGTGCGGCGAAGGTGCGGTGGGCGGCGGCCAGGTCACGGTCGGGCAGGTCAGCCAGTGCCCGCCTGTTGTGTTCCGCGAGTGGGGTGAAAAAGCCTCGTGCGACGTCCATTCCGTGGTCGGCGACTCGCAGGATGACCTTACGACGGTCCGCCGGGTCGGACTCTCGTCGCAGGTGGCCCGAGGCGATCATCCGCTCGACGAGGTAGGTGATGGCCGCACCCGACGTTCCCATTCGCTTTCGCAGCTCCCCCGCCGTCAGCGGCGAGCCCGCGGTCTCGCCAACCATCACATACAGGAGCGCGCGAAAGTCGTTGGCGGCCACGTCATGCCGACCCGCGAAGTGCCGCCCGATCTGATCCGACTCCGCCGTCATTGCACGCACATCGGCGGCGATGGCCGCTTCCAATTCGGCGCGGTCGGCCTTCGGCATGACAGCAGCATAGCGGGCAACCTTCATTTGATTAATTGTTAAGTATCTGAAATATTATCTGCATGTCGCGTCGCTTCTCCTGGGTGCTGGCATTGGCGATCGTCGCCCTTTCCTCTGTGTCGATGTTGTTGATCGGCAGCGACGATTCCAGTTCGCGGTCACCAGTGCCGGTGCCGACGACCGCTGAATCGGCGCGCGCCGACGCGCTGCGGACTCAGCTGCCCGGGGGCGACCGCGTGCCCGCGATCATCGTGGTGACCCGTCGCGACGGCGCTGTCCTGGCGCCGGCCGATGTGGCCGCGGTGAAGCCGGGGCCGGTCCAGGTGTCCGCCGACGGCCGCGCCGCTGTCGCCACGGTGCCGCTAGATGCCGGATTGTCAGGCTTCGCGCTGAACGACGAAATCAAGCGGGTACGTCAGACCGCTGCCGACGAGCTTCCGGCCAATCTTCGCGCCGAGGTCACCGGCGGGCCGGCCTTCGGCGCCGACATTGCGAATTCCTTTGAGGGAGCGAATATCACGCTGCTGGCCGTCACGGCATCGGTGGTGGCTTTGCTGCTGATCGTGACGTATCGCTCGCCGGTGCTGTGGCTGGTGCCACTCGCGGTGATCGGGTTCGCCGATCGCGTCGCTGCGGTGACCGGTACCGCGATCGCCGATGCTATGGGTATGAATCCCGACGGTTCGACGTCGGGCATCACGAGCGTGCTGGTGTTCGGGGCCGGCACCAACTACGCATTGCTGCTCATCTCGCGCTACCGGGAAGAGTTGGGCCGCAACGAGGATCACCACGCCGCCCTCGGCGTGGCGGTGCGGCGAGCCGGGCCCGCGATCATTGCGAGCAACGCCACCGTGGTGCTCGCCCTGCTGACGCTGCTCTTTGCGGCATCGCCGAGCACCCGCAGTCTCGGTGTGCAGGCCGCGTCGGGTCTTGTGGTCGCGGCGGTCTATGTGCTTGGGGTACTACCCCCGCTGCTGTCGTTGTTCGGGAAGCACCTCTTCTGGCCCTTCATTCCGAAGGCCGGCGCCGAAGCCCTGACCGACAGCGGAGTTTGGCACCGCATCGCCGATGCGGTCGCTCGCAGACCGGCTCGCATCGCCTCGGTGGCGATCGCCGGTCTCCTGCTGTGCACAGGCCTGTTGACTACGCCGATCGGGTTGTCGCAGACCGAGCAATTCCGGGTACAGGCCGAGTCGGTCACCGGATACCAGACGCTGGCGGCGCACTTTCCCAGCGGGCTCACCGACCCGACTCGCGTCATCGCACCAACAAACCAGGCCGCCGCCGTCGAACGATCGATCACCGACACCCCCGGCGTCGTGTCCGCCACCCCGCTCGGGCCGTCGGCGACCGGGCTCACCCAATGGTCGGTGGTGCTCGACGCCGCGCCCGCATCCGAAGACGCGTTCACAATCATTGCGGCGCTTCGTGATTCGGTCCACAGGGTGGACAGCAGCGCGTTGGTCGGTGGATCCGACGCCCAGGCGTATGACGCCAGCAGCGCCGCCGAACACGATCGCTTCATCGTGATTCCCGCGATCCTGGCCGTGGTGCTGATCGTGCTGTACGTGTTGTTGCGTTCGGCGTTGGCGCCGGTGATCCTGGTGGCGGTGACGGTGCTCAGCGCGCTTGCGGCGCTCGGCTTGGGCGGATGGGTGAGCGTCCACGTGTTCGGATTTCCCGCACTGGACAACACCGCGCCGCTGTTTGCGTTCCTATTCCTGGTCGCACTCGGGGTGGACTACACGATCTTCCTGGTGACCCGGGCCCGTGAAGAGACGCCCGCGCACGGCACACGGGACGGGATCATCCGGGCGGTCTCGGCCACCGGTGCGGTGATCACCAGCGCGGGGATCGTGCTCGCCGCGGTGTTCTGTGTGCTCGGCGTGCTGCCGCTGATCGTCCTGACCCAGGTCGGCATCATCGTGGGCCTCGGAATCCTGCTGGACACCTTCCTCGTCCGCACGGTGATCGTCCCGTCCCTGTTCACCCTCATCGGTCCGGCCATCTGGTGGCCCGGTCTGCGGTCGGCGGGCTACCGTGCCAACGGTGGAGGAGCACGAGGTCGACACCGCGCTGGGGCAGGTGCACGTCCGCACTAGCGGAGCTGGTGACGCCATGATGTTTTGGCCAAGCCTGCTGATGACCGGCGACATGTGGGCGGCGCAGGCCGAACACTTCGGTGCGCGGCATCGGGTCATCCTGGTCGATCCGCCGGGGTTCGGTGGCAGTCAAAAGCTCACCTCCCCATTCACTTTCGACGAGTGCGCCCGATGCGTGGTCGACATCCTCGACCGCCTTGGGGTAGACCGCGTACATTTCGTCGGCAACTCGTGGGGCGGAATGATCGGCGGCACGTTCGCGGCCATCTACCCAGACCGCATCGGTAGCGCGGTGCTGATGAACTGCACGGCCTCGGCGGCGGGCATCAGACAGAAGGTCGAATACGGCTTCCTGTTGCGGATGGCCAAGCTATTGGGCGGAATTCGGCCACCGCTGACCCGGTCGGTGCTCAAGGCGTTCCTCGGCCCGACAACGTTCGCCACCCGCCCCGACATCGTCGCGTTTGTCAGGGACACGGTGCAGGCCGTCGATGTGCGGTCCGCAGCATGGGCGGTCAAGAGCGTGGTGCCCAGACGACCCGATCAGCGCGCGTTGTTGTCGAACGTGAAAACGCCGGTGTTGGTCGTGGCCGGTGCGGAGGATGCGACGTTCCCGGTGGCCGAGACGGCCGCGATGGCCGACGCCATTCCCGGCGGCGCGGTCGCCGTGCTCGACGGGGTCGCGCACCTTGCGGCGCTGGAGGACCCGGCCGCCGTCAACACGCTGATCGGGGAGTTTGTGTCCCGCGAGTAGCGTCGAAGCATGACGCAAGCGCCCGAATTGCCGCCGCTGCACATGCGGCGCGACGCATTCGATCCGACCGCCGAGCTGCGGGACATTCGCGAAACCACCGGCGTGCAGACAGTCGTCAACGCGTTCGGCATGCGGGTCTATCTGGTCACGCGCCATGACGACATCAAGGCGGTGCTCTCGGATCACCAGCGGTTCTCCAACAGCCGCCCACCCGGCTTCGTCGTACCGGGCGCGCCACCAGTTTCGGCTCAGGAGCAGGAAAGCGCCCGGGCAGGCAACCTGCTTGGCCTCGACCCTCCAGAGCATTCGCGGCTGCGTCGCATGCTGACCCCTGAATTCACGATCCGGCGGATGAAGCGGTTGGAACCGCGCATTGTGGAAATCGTCGACGCGCAACTGGATGCGATGGAAAAGGCCGGCCCGCCAGTCGATTTGGTCGAGAACTTCGCGCTGCCGATTCCGTCGTTGGTGATCTGCGAGCTGCTCGGCGTGCCGTATGAGGATCGCGACGACTTCCAGTCCCGCAGCGCGCGCCAGCTCGATTTGTCGATTCCGATTCCCGAGCGGCTAGAGCTTGTCCGTCGTGGCCGCGAGTACATGGGGACGTTGGTCGCGCGCGCCAGACGCCAACCGGGCGACGACATCCTGGGGATGCTGGTTCGCGAACACGGCGACGAGCTCACCGACGATGAACTCATCGGCGTTGCGAGCCTGCTTCTGCTGGCCGGCCACGAGACCACGTCAAACATGCTGGGGCTGGGGACATTAGCACTGCTGCGGCACCCCGATCAGCTCGCCGCCGTTCGCGACGACCCCGACGCGGTCGGGCCGGCCGTCGAGGAGCTGCTGCGCTGGCTGTCGATCGTGCACAGTGCGATACCGCGCATCACGACCACCGACGTCGAGATCGCCGGAGTACCGATTTCGGCCGGGGAGTTGGTGTTCGTGTCACTGCCGTCGGGCAATCGGGATCCCGACTTCATCGACTCGCCGGAGGTTCTCGATATTCGTCGCGGCGCGCTGGGACATCTGGCGTTCGGCCATGGCGTGCATCACTGCCTCGGCGCGCCGCTGGCGCGCATGGAGATGCGAATCGCGTTCCCGGCGCTGTTACATCGTTTTCCGACATTAAGCCTGGCCGAGGACTTCGCCGATGTGCAGTTCCGCTCGTTCCACTTCATCTATGGTCTGAAGTCACTGGAGGTGGGCTGGTGAAAATGCAAGCCGATCGCGCCGTCTGCATTCAGGCCGGCAACTGCGTGATGTCCGCCGGTGCGGTGTTCGATCAGGACGACGACGGCATCGTCGTGGTGCTCGTCGACGAGGTGCCCGAGGAAGAAGAGGACCACGCCCGCGAAGCGGTCAAGCTCTGCCCGTCACAGGCATTGAGACTCGTCGATTAAGGGTCTTTTGACCCCGGCGCCGTCACCGCGCGGCCAATAGCGTCGATGGTATGAGCGACAAAGCGATGGAAGTTGTTTCGTGGGATCCCGAGGACCATCTGGATCTGCCGGGGTTCGCCCACGGTCTCACCCGGTATGGCGGCCATTGGTTCGACGTGGGCATCTCGGTGGTGCCCCGTGACGTGGATCCGATTGAGGCGCTGGACAAAGCCTTTGCGAAGCTGCGCGAGATCGTCATGAGCGAGAAGCCGGATATCAACTATTTCACTGTGGATCTGCGGGTGTCATCGGAGAGCCCTGTTCCGCACCCGCGTTGAGCGGGGTGTGACCCCTCGTCAACAGCAGCACGCTGACCACCAAAACCCACACCGGGAAGGCCAGCACTAGCCACATGGTGATGTCGCCGGCGACCAAAAGTCCAACGGCTGCAAGGTAACTCACCCCCACCAGCCATCGCGGCATGAGCCCTGTCTTCAGCCAGATGGTGGCGAGGGAGATCATGAACACCGCCGCCATGCGCAGCGCGTACGTCTTCGACACGGCCAGCAGCACCATCTGCCCGAACGTGGCCACCTCCGGAGCCCCTGATGCGTGGCTGCGCTCCAAGCCCGCTCCCACACCGGCGGCGACGAACATCATTGAAAGGAACAACAGTCCGCTGCCGATGAACACCGTCGAAAAGAACTTGTCTTCGTAATGTCCGAGCCCGTCGCGAATCACACCCATGAACCACAGGAATGCGATGCCGGCGAACGGCATGATGGTCGCGGCGACCTTGAGGTTCGTGCTGCCCGAGACCAGCCACTGCGCTCCGGGTTCGGCGCCCTCGGGTAACGCAAGTCGGATCAGTATGAGTGCCGCGCCGAACAGCAGAGCGAATACCACGCCTGCCGCTGCGGCGGCCCGTGGCGTGGACAAGCTGCGCTGCTGTCTTTCGGGCACGCCGTCATGGTCGCACGCCTAGGGCTGGCCGGGCAGCAATCTGATCATCAGCCCGTTGGCCTCGGCGAGCAGGTTGTCCTCCGGCCCGCGCAGTTCGGCGTTGACGAATGCCTTGCGCCCCTCGGCCTCACGCACCCATCCCCGCGCCGTCAGCGGCGTGTCGATGGGCGTGACGTTGCGGTAGTCGACATGCAGGACGGCGGTCCTGCTGATCGGGCGTCCCGCGGCATGGATGACCATGCCGAACACCGAGTCGAACAGCAGCGGCAGCACACCGCCGTGCACCGCATAGTTGCCCCCGACGGAGAACCGGCTGAAGTGCACGCTCAATTCGACGCCATCCGGGTCGAGTTTGGTCACCCGGTACGGCGGCATCAGCAGGCTGCCCGAGCCCGGCAGCGAGGGCACGCGGTTGGCCGGGCCGACGCCCTCGGCCGCCTCGAATGGGTCGAGCAGCTTGACCAGTTCCTCGGCGCGGTCGGCAGCCTGCTCCCACGTTTCGCTGTCCGGATCGGCCGACACGGCCAGATCCTGCGCCCGGCGCATTGCGGTGAGAAAGCGTGCGAAGCCCGGGCCCGGGTCGGCTGGCTGAAAGTTCGGGAATCCGCCGTGCTTGTCGTAGTCGGGGTCGAGGAGATGGGGATCGTCGGTCATCAGGGGGCCGCCAGGATGTCGCGGCGCACGATCGTCTGTTCGCGTCCGGGCCCGACACCGATGCACGAAATATGCGCTCCGGCAAGCTCTTCCAGCCGCAGCACATAGTCTCGCGCCTTGGCGGGCAGGTCGTCGAATTCGCGGGCTTCAGAGATGTCCTCCCACCAGCCCGGCAGCTCCTCGTAAATGGGCTCGGCACGGCCGATGTCGCTCTGGGTCATCGGCATCTCGTCAGTGCGCTTCCCGTCCACGGTGTAGCCGACGCAGATCGGCACGGTCTCCAGGCTGGACAGCACGTCGAGTTTGGTCAGGAAGTAGTCGGTGATCCCGTTGACGCGGGTGGCGTAGCGGGCGATCACCGCGTCGAACCATCCGCAGCGGCGGCGTCGGCCGGTCGTGACACCGAACTCGCCGCCGGTCTTGCTCAGGTATTCGCCGTTCTCGTCGAACAGTTCGGTGGGGAACGGACCTGACCCGACGCGGGTGGTGTACGCCTTGAGGATGCCCAGCACCGTCGTGATCCTGGTCGGGCCGATGCCCGAGCCGACGGCAGCGCCGCCCGCAGTCGGATTCGACGACGTGACAAAGGGATACGTGCCGTGGTCGACGTCGAGCAGCGTGCCCTGCGAACCTTCCAGCAGAACGGTCTCGCCCTTTTCGAGCGCGACGTTGAGCAGGTAGCGGGTGTCGGCGATGCGGTGCTTGAACCCCTCGGCCTCGGTCAGCAGGGAGTCGACGACTTCGGCCGGCTCGAGCGCCTTGCGGTTGTAGATCTTTACCAGCACCTGATTCTTGAGTTCCAGTGCGGCCTCGATCTTTTGGGCCAGCAGAGCCTCGTCGAGGACATCGGCGACCCGGATGCCGATGCGGGCGATCTTGTCCTGGTAGCACGGGCCGATGCCGCGGCCTGTAGTGCCGATCTTCTTGCTGCCGGCATACCGCTCGACGACCTTGTCCATCGCCACGTGATAGGGCATCAACAGGTGCGCGTCGGCCGAGATCAGCAGGCGCTCGGTGTCGACGCCGCGATCCTCGAGGCCCTTGAGTTCGGTGAGCAGCACACTCGGATCGACCACGACGCCGTTGCCGATCACGTTGGTGACGCCGGGCGTCAGGATGCCCGACGGGATCAGGTGAAGCGCGAAATTCTCACCCGTCGGCAGCACCACGGTGTGGCCTGCGTTGTTACCGCCCTGGTAGCGCACGACCCATTGGACGCGGCCCCCGAGCAGATCAGTGGCCTTCCCTTTGCCCTCGTCACCCCATTGGGCGCCGATGAGCACGATTGCCGGCATGGCATTTCTCCCGCTTATTGTGATGCAGCCGGTGAGCTACCCTATCCCAGCTGCTGACGAGGAGACGCGTTGACCACAGCAGGTGTTGTGGTGGTGTCGTGCAGTGCACGCCGGATACCGAGGGTGTTGCGGGGGTTGCCGGTGGTCGGCCTCGACGAGGTCGTCGACTGCCGCCGCGTCGTCGTCGTGGGGACGGATGCCGATCTGGCGGCCGTGCTGACTCGGCTGCTGCGGGCGGATCGCCTCGATGTTGAGGTCGGCCACGCGCGTCGACCGTGGAACGCACGACGGGCGCGCACCGGCGCGGCGCGGCGGGTTCCGCTGATCCGCGACGAGACCGGCACCGTCATCACTCGCGCCGCCTACTGGCTGCCCGTCGAGGACGAGCGCACGATCCACGGCGAAGCCGTCGTCGACGACACCCTGCTTTTCGACGGAGAGGCGACCGGGGTATGGATCGAGCCGATCGACGCCATGCCCGGGCTGAGGGCCAGCGCGCTGACGTCGCGGATGCAGCCGAAACGCTGGGTCACCGGTCGTGCCGTGCAGCTCGGCACCGACGCCGCGCTGGTGGTTCGCGACGGGCTGCCGGGGCCGCGCCCCGTCCGACGGTCGACGTTCTATCGCCATACCCAGGGCTGGCTCCGGGTGCACTAGTTCGCTGCGCTCCTAGCCGCGAGATCGACACCAGGGTTGTTGGTAGGGGTTTTGGAAGCGCAATGGACGACCCTGATGCCGATCTCGGCGATAGCACTGCGGTCAACTAGCACCTGGACTCACCGAAGGCAGGGTCGGGATCCGTCGCGCCGCACGACCCTGTATGCAATTTCGGCTGTAGCTTCGTGACGTGAGTGTTCGCCCGCTGCACCAGTCGGTGCGGCCCAGCCCGATCTTCCTGGCGATCGTCGCGATCACAGTGGTCGGCGGTGTGCTGGCGTGGCTGGCCACCGACGTTCGACGCCCGCTGGCGTATGTCGGAGTCTTCACCTTCGTCATCGCGGGCTTCCTGGTGTCGCTGTGTCTACACGAGTTCGCGCACGCCTATACCGCGTGGCGCTTCGGCGATCGTGATGTCGAAGCGCGCGGCTATTTGACCTTGAACCCGCTGAAGTATTCACACCCGCTGTTGTCGCTCGGGCTGCCGGCACTGTTCATCGCGATGGGCGGCATCGGCCTTCCCGGTGGTGCCGTGTACGTGCGTACCGGGTGGATGACGAAGCGGCAGAAGACGTTCGTCAGCCTCGCCGGGCCTGCCACCAACCTGTTGTTCGCAATCGTCCTGCTCGTGCTGACGCGAGTGTTGTGGGAGCCGGGCCACACGGTGTTCTGGTCCGCGGTGGCGTTCCTCGGTTTCCTGCAGGTCACCGCGTTCGTGCTGAATATGCTGCCCGTCCCGGGCCTGGACGGCTACAGCGCGCTCGAACCGCATCTGAGCCCGCAGACGCAGCGCGCGCTGCAGCCCGCCAAGCAGTGGGGGTTTCTCATCTTGCTGCTCCTGCTCTTCACACCACAGGTCAACCGCTGGTTCTTCGAAGTGGTGTTGTGGTTCTTCGACGCGTCCGGCGTTCCACGAGGGCTGATCGGGCGAGGCATGGACCTCACCCGGTTCTGGTCCGCCTGGGTCTGATCGACGCCTTGCGATATATGCGACTTTACGCATAGATTGCAGGCATGGGTGCCGGACACGATCACAGCAGTGCCGATACCCGGGTCAGCCGGATGGTCATCGCCGCCGGGATCCTGACCGCGTTCTTCGCCCTCGAGCTGACGACCGCGCTGCTGATCAATTCGATCGCGCTGCTGGCGGATGCCGGCCACATGCTGACCGACCTGGTCGCGATGTTCATGGGCCTGACGGCCGTGCTGCTCGCCCGCCGGGGCAGCGCGTCGCCGGCCCGGACGTACGGCTGGCACCGTGCCGAGGTGTTCACCGCCGTCGCGAACGCGGTGCTGCTGCTCGGCGTGGCCGTGTTCATCCTCTACGAGGCGTTCGAACGCCTCGGCAACGCGCCGGAAGTCCCCGGTGTGCCGATGATCGCCGTGGCATTGGCCGGCCTGGTCGCCAACGCCATCGTCGTGCTTCTGCTGCGGTCTCACTCCAAGGAGAGCCTGGCCGTCAAGGGCGCCTACATGGAGGTCGTCGCCGACACGGTCGGCAGCATCGGTGTGCTCATCGCGGGCGTCGTCACCGTAACGACGCATTGGCCCTACGCCGACGTCGTGGTCGCCGTGTTCGTCGCGTTGTGGGTGCTCCCCCGTGCCATCTCGTTGGCCCGCGCGGCGCTGCGCATCCTGTCCGAGTCCTCGCCGTCCCACATCGACGTCGAGGAGTTGCGCACCGCGCTGTGCGCGGTCGACGGCGTCACCGAGGTGCACGATCTGCATGTGTGGACATTGGTGCCGGGCAAGAACATGGTCACCGCGCACCTGACCAGCACCGCGGACTCCGCGCGGGTGTTGGACGACGCACGCGCGGTACTGACCGCCCGCGGCCTGGACCATGCGACCGTTCAGGTGGAGCCGCCAGAGGGCGCGGCCGACTGCAACTGCGAAGCCGAGTAGGGCTAGCCCAACCCGAGTTCGTGGCGAGCCGCGGGATCACAGTCGTCGAGCAGATCCAGGCATCGCTGATATTCGTCGGTCTCACCGATCGCGTCCGCGGCGCGGGCCAGCGCGGCCACACACCGAAGGAAACCGCGATTGGGCTCGTGGCTGTAAGGCACGGGCCCAAAGCCCTTCCAGCCGTTGCGCCGTAGCTGATCCAGCCCGCGGTGGTAGCCGGTGCGGGCATACGCATACGCCGTGATGGCCTTGTCGTCGGCCAGCGCATCCTCTGCCAGCGCCGCCCACGCCACCGACGCCGTCGGGTGTGCAGCGGCCACGATGGCGGGATTCTCGGCGGCAGCCAGTTCGGCCTCGGCCGCACTGTCGCCGGGCAGCAGTACTGGATCCGGTCCCAGGAGATCACCCATCCGCGTCATTGCCCCATTGTGCCGTTAGGCTTCGCCGGTAGCGTCGTAAGGGAGGACCGCAGCACGGATGTCGAACCCATCAGGGCCTGACCAACCGGATGAAGCCACCGATGTGGCCGCCGACGACGTAGCCGCCACCGACGAGGCCACGCAGGCCGATCCCGAACCGGACCACGAGCCCGCGACCGAGATCCTGCTGTCGCCTGAGGCCCAAGCCGAGCTGCCTCAGCCCGAGGAGGACAAGCCCGCCGAGCGCCGATTCACCGCGCCGTCGGGATTCGACGCCGGCTCGACGCAGAAGATCGACACGCCCGCAGAGCCGGCCACCGAGGTCATGTCGGTGCCCGACGCACCTGCCGGCATGGCTGCGGGGACCGCCGCCACCGAACCCATGTCCCAGCAGAAAGTGGTTGCGCCACAACATATTCCGGCCCGTGGCGAGACAACCAAGCCGCTTCCTCGCAAGCGGCGTAGCTGGGGCTGGGTGATCGCTCTGGTGCTGGTGATCGCCGCGCTGGCCGCGGTCGCCATCCTCGGGACCCTGCTGCTGACCCGCGGGTCGACGCCGAAGGCGTCCGAGGAGGACAAGGTCCGCTCGACGATCCAAAACTTCGACATCGCGGTGCAGCGAGGCGATCTGGCCACGCTGCGCAGCATCACCTGCGGCACCACGCGCGACAGCTACGTCAACTACGACGACCGCGCCTGGACCGACACCCACGCCCGGGTGGCCGCGGCCAAGCAGTACCCGGTCGTCGCGAGCATCGATCAGGTAGTCGTCAACGGCGACCACGCCGAGGCCAACGTCACCACGTTCATGGCCTATGCGCCGCAGACCCGCTCGACGCGCAGCTTCGACCTACAGTTCCGCGACGACCAGTGGAAGATCTGCCAGGCTCCGAACGGCTAGGGCTGCTGGGACAGCCCGATGCAGGTGCTGATGTGTTGCTGGTTGCACGGGATGCCGTCCACGCTGGTGAACGCACTTCCCGGAGCGGTCGTCGGGACGGACCCGGTGGGCGCAACGACGATCGGAGCCGGCGGCGCACCTCCCTGACCGGCGCTGCATACGCCGGGGAATCGAGTGGGCAACGTGCCGTACGGGCACCCGTCGGCCGCGGCAGGTGCGGCGACGGAAAGCGACCCCAGGACCGTCGCGAATGTGCAGGCGATCAGAATTCCGCGCTTCACCGGTAACACCCTAGCCCGCCGAGACTGACCGGCCGGCGCTGTGCAGATCGTTGCACGCCTCGACGACGCGCTCCGACATGGAGGCCTCCGCCTTCTTCATGTAGCTGCGCGGGTCGTACACCTTCTTGTTGCCGACCTCGCCGTCGACCTTGAGCACACCGTCGTAGTTGGTGAACATGTGCCCGACGATCGGACGGCTGAACGCGTACTGGGTATCGGTGTCGACGTTCATCTTCACCACGCCGTAGCGCAGCGCTTCCTCGATCTCGGACTTCAACGAGCCCGAGCCGCCGTGGAACACAAAGTCGAAAGGCTTTGCGCCGTCGGGCAATCCGAGCTTCTTGGCAGCCACCTTCTGGCCCTCGTCGAGGATGTCGGGCCGCAGCTTCACGTTGCCCGGCTTGTACACGCCGTGCACGTTTCCAAACGTCGCGGCGAGCAAGTACTTGCCGTGCTCGCCGGCGCCGAGCGCGTCGATGGTCTTCTCGAAGTCCTCGGCCGTGGTGTAGAGCTTGTCGTTGATCTCGTGGGCGACGCCGTCCTCCTCGCCACCGACGACGCCGATCTCGATCTCCAGGATGATCTTGGCGGCCGCCGCCTCCTTGAGCAGCTCGCGGGCGATTTCGAGGTTCTCGTCGATCGGTACCGCCGAGCCGTCCCACATGTGCGACTGGAACAGCGGATTAGCGCCCTCGGCCACCCGCTTCTGCGATATCGCCAGCAGCGGTTTGACGTAGGTGTCCAGCTTGTCCTTCGGACAGTGGTCGGTGTGCAGCGCGACGGTGATCGGGTACCTCTCGGCGACGATGTGGGCGAACTCCGCCAGCGCGACGGCACCGGTCACCATGTCCTTGATGCCAAGGCCGGAGCTGAATTCCGCTCCGCCCGTGGAGAATTGGATGATGCCGTCGCTGCCCGCGTCGGCGAAGCCCTTCAGCGCGGCATTGACGGTTTCTGACGATGTGCAGTTGATCGCCGGGAACGCGAACGAGTGCTCCTTGGCGCGGCCCAGCATCTCGGCGTAGACCTCGGGCGTTGCGATGGGCATGACAGTTCCTCTCGGCTGACCGTATCGGTAACGAAGTATCTCAAGACTCAGACGGTCAGCACCATTCGGTAGCGAGCCCTGCCCTGGTCCATCGCCGCATATGCGTCGGCGGCCTCGGCCAGCGGCCGCTCCTCGATCACGGCGCGCACCCCGGACAGCACCGCGAAGTGCATCGTCTCCTCGACATCGCGCGACGTGCCCGACGGGTGGCCGGTCACCGACAGGGCGTCGTTGATCAGTTGGATCGGCGCGATCGGCAGCGGGTCGGCGGTCACACCGATGATGACGAGTTCACCCTGTGGGGCCAGGCCGCCGACGGTGTCGGCCATCGCCGCGGAGTTCGCGGCCGTGGCCAGCACCACCGTCGCGCCGCCGAGGTCCTTCAACGCGCTCGCCACGTCACCGGCCGTCGAATCGATGTAGTGATGAGCGCCCAGTTCGCGGGCGTCGGCCTCCTTGCCGGCGCCTCGCGCGATCGCGATGGTCTCGAAGCCCATCGCGCGGGCCCACTGCACCCCGAGGTGACCCAGCCCGCCAATGCCGAGCACCGCCACCCGATCACCTGCGACGGCCCTGGTTCCGCGCAGCGCGTTGTACGTGGTGACACCCGCACACCCCATCGGGGCGGCCTCGGCGAACGACAATTCGTCGGGGATGCGCGCCAGCGCGGTGGCGGGGGCGGTGACCGATTCGGCGTAGCCGCCTGGGTAATGCCAACTCGGGACCTGCATGTTGACGCACTGCATGAACTGGCCCTTGCGGCAGCGGATGCAGCGGTTGCAGTTGCCGCCGAACCACCCCACCGCGACCCGGTCACCCATGGCGAAACCCTCGACCCCGTCGCCGATTTCGGCGATCGTGCCCGCGATCTCGTGCCCCGGTGTGAGCGGCCAGGTCATGTTCGGGAAACCGCCGTTGACGAATCCGTGGTCGGTCCCGCACACCCCGCACGCTTTGACCGCAATGCGGACGTGGCCGGCGCCTGGCGGCTCTGTTTCTACGTCGACGAGGGTCAGTGGCGCTTGAGCGGATGCGACGTGCACGGCTTTATGGGTGGCCATAGCTGACCCTAACGCCGACCTTGGGTTCCAAGCCCCGCTTGAGAATCCGTTGAGGCCTCGAAAGCAGCATTCGACCATGGACATCAGCAGACGTTTGGCAATCGCCGCGATGGTCGCTGCGGCAACCAGTGCGGCCGTCGCCGGCTGCACAAGTACAAGTGCGCCATTGGCTTCCGGCACTGCCACGACCTCGCAAGCCGCGCCGGCGACGAGCCGGCCTTGGGCGACGTGGCAGACGCCGAAGCCCAAACCGCAGTCGCCGGTGAGCGGCATCGACGTCCGCATCACAGCCGAGGGCGGCACCACCGTCCGGCCCGGCGGCCCGCCGATCCGTTTCAACGTCACCATGGCCAACAACGGCGCCGACCTCGACTCCGTGGGAATGGTGGTGTCGATGGGCCATTGTTCGTGCAGTCCGGGCGGGGCCGCCATGATGCCCAGCGGGTCCATGCACATGCTGGACCCTCAAACCAATACGTGGGTGTCGGTTCCGTACGTCGCCGAAGGAACCGGCATGGACTACATCACCGCGAACCTCGTGCCTCCGTTTCCACTCGCTCACAATCAGACCGTCAGTTATGAACTCGAAATGCAGCTCGACCCCGACGACGACGGATCGGTGAAAAATGGCGAGTCGACGATCAACGTGACACCGACGGACCCGGCGAACCCCATGCGTCACGGGTTTCGCTACGCCAAATACCTGCCCATCACCGTCGAGCCGTAGCGTCGGTATCTTGGGGGGCCATGGACCTCACCCCCGCGACCCAGCTGGCGCTCATGCCGGACTTCCTGGATCCGATCAAGCTGCTCGGATACTTCGGTACCTGGGCGCTGGTGGGGTTGTTGGTCGTCATCTTCGTCGAGTCCGGGGTGCTGTTCCCGGTCCTGCCCGGGGACACGCTGCTGTTCGTCGCGGGCATGCTCGCCGCGGGCACAGCCGCCGCAGGGCAGGCCGACTTCCAGCTGTGGCAGCTGCTGGTCTTCATCCCCATCGCCGCCGTGCTCGGCGGCCAAGTGGGGTACTTCATCGGCCGCTACGTCGGTACCGCGATGTTCAAGCCGAATGCTCGCGTGCTCAAGCAGCGGTATCTCGATGAGGCCCACGCCTTCTTCGAGGAGCGCGGACCGTTCGCCATCGTGCTCGCACGCTTCGTGCCGATTGTGCGGACCCTGGCGCCGATCACAGCGGGCGCCGCGCGGATGAGCTACGGCGCGTTCACACTCTTCAACGTCATCGGCGCCGTCGTATGGGGCGTCGGCCTGACGCTGCTCGGCTACGGGCTCGGCCAGTTCGAGTTCATCCAGAAACTGATCGAGCCGATCTTCATCCTCATCGCGCTGGCGTCGATAACGCCGATGCTCATCGAGTGGTACAGGCGGCGGCGCTCACGCGGGGTGAAGCCGGAACCAATCGAGGAGTAACTCGGCGACGGTGTCCGGACGCTCTTCGGGGATCCAATGGGAGACGCCGCGCAGCGTCTCGAATCGGTAGTCGGCACTGACGTAACGTCCGCTGGCCCTTGCGGCCTTTTCCAGCAACGCGGCGTCGTTATCGCTCCACACGTACATCGTCGGGACCGTGATCTTCTTCGCGACGCGTCGTCCACCGGAGAACGGCATGGCGCGGTACCAGTTGAGTGCCGCGGTGAGCGCGCCGGGCTCGGCCATCGCCCGCGCGTCGCGGGCGGCGGCGTCCGGAGCCAACCCTCCTTGCTCGAGGAAGCTCTGCAGCCGGCTCGATGCGCCGTTGCGACGCAGCAGCAGCCGCTCCGGAATGCGTGGCAGTTGGAAGACGGCCATGTACCACGACGCCAGGGCCTGCTTGCTGGTCGCCATCGCTTTGACGAACGCGGCGGGATGCGGCACGGAGATAGGCGAGACCGACGCCAGCCGCGACGGCAGCTGCGCGGCGACCGCCCATGCCACGAAGCCGCCCCAGTCGTGCCCGACGATGTGGACCCGCTCTGCGCCACTGGCATCGATCAGTGCGCCGACGTCGTCGACGAGTTCTGAGATCCGATAGTCGCGGCGCCGCGGAGGCCGGGCGCCGGGCGAGTAGCCACGCTGATTGGGCGCAAGGCAGCGGAACCCGTGAGCGGTCAGCCGGTCGATGATGGCGTCCCAGCAGGAGTTGGACTGTGGAAATCCATGCAACAACACGACGACGGGCCCGTCGGCCGGGCCGGCGTCGCGAACGTCGAAAACCAGCTCACCGCGGCGGAATTGGTCCAACTCAGGCCTCCAATGCCCGGATCAGGCTCGCGGAATCCCAGGGCCCCTTGTGCCGCTTACCGTTGACGAAGAACGTCGGAGTCGAGTTCAGGTCCATCAGCTCGGCATCCTGCGCGTCGTCCTGCACGCGGTGCAGCACCTTCGTCGGGTGCACACGCACGTCCTGGTCGAACCGTTCCAGGTCGAGCCCGATCGCATTGGCGTAGCGATATATGTCGGACCACTCCAGATCGTCCTGATTGGCGAACAGCATCCGTCCCATCTCGAAGTACTTGCCCTGCAGCCCCGCCGCTTCGGCCGCCCTCGCGGCGTCGAACGCGCGCGGGTGCACCCGCTCGAGCGGAAGATGGCGCCATACGTAGCGCAGCGTGTCGCCGAAGTGCGCAACCACCTCGTCGATGGAGCCGGTGGCCCGGCTGCAGAACGGGCATTCGTAGTCGCCGTACTCCACCAGCGTCAGGGGTGCGTTCGGGTCGCCGCGGATATGGTCACGGTCGGGATCAATGGGCCGGATCAGCTTGAGCCCCACCGGTTCCGGCGGGCTGAGCCAGTCCGTGAGCCTGAAGATCGCCCACCCGGCGAAGAACGCGATGGCCGACGCGAGCAGCACACCGATCCGCGCCTGGTCTTGACGCTCCGGCTCGGTGATCGCGATGTCGACGATGAAAAGTGAAATGGTGAAACCGATTCCGGACAGGGCCGCGCCACCGGCGACTCGGCGCAGCCTGCCGCCTGGCGCCAGCTGACCCATGCCGGTGCGCTGCATGAACCAGGTCGCCCCGGTGATGCCGACGAACTTACCGACCACCAGACCCGCGACGATTCCCCACGTCAGCGTCGACCGAAGTGCGCCCGTCAAGCTCTCGGCATCGAGGCGCACACCGGCATTGACCAACGCGAACAGCGGCAGCACCACGAACGACACATACGGGCCGACGGCGGTCTGCAAGCGCTCGTTGATCGAAATCGATTCGCGCAGACCACGAGTCGCGGCCCTGGCGTACTGCGAATTGGGCGACTGCCGGAAGGCACGGATGAGGTCGACGGCTTCCTCCACACGCTGACGCTCCGGCGTGAAGACAGGGATCAGCAGCGCCACGACGACCCCGGCCAGTGTCGGGTGCACACCGGACATGAACAACGCGACCCACAGCGCAAAGCCCAGCAGCGCGTAGGCCGGGCCGCGGCCAGCGGGCAAGTATCGGACCGACGCGATGGCGGCGATCAGCAGGACGGCAAACGCGAGCGGGACGACGTTGATGCGATCGGAATAGAACAACGCGATCACGCACAACGCGCCGATGTCGTCGACCACCGCCAACGTGAGCAGGAAGATCCGAAGGCGGGCAGGGAATTTGGGTTTGATGATGGCCAGCGCGCCGATCAGGAACGCGGTGTCGGTGGAGATCACCACTCCCCACGCCTGCGCGTCCTCGCCCGATGGGTTGAACAGCAGGAAGATGATCGCCGGAAGCGTCAGCCCGGCGATCGCGGCGACCACGGGCACCGCGGCCCTGGCGCGATCGGTGAGCTCGCCGATGGCGAACTCACTGGTGACTTCCAATCCGACGATGAAGAAGAAGAATGTCATCAGGCCGTCGTTGACCAGATGCTTGACGGTCAGTTCGAAGTGCCGTTCTCCGAACGTGAATCCGACATGCGTGTCCAGCAGGGCCGAATATGTTTCGGCCCACGGCGAATTCGCCCACAGAATCGCCGCGACGGTGAAGGCCAGCAAGAGCGCGGCGGCGGTGTTTTCCTTGGTGCCTGGGGCCTTGGGGTCGCGGCTGAATCGGCTCGGTAGTAGGCGAACGATTCGCGGCAGCGGCTCTGCGGTCACGCGGCGGTGCCGTCGTCGCCGCTCGCGGCGGTGACCGTGTGAGCGGCCTCCATCAGCATCCAGCCCGACAGCTGCACCGACATATCGCGTTCAGGCACTTCTGACGCGTTGACGGCGCCCTCGACGAATTGGGCCTGCCGGCCGCCGCCTGACGGGATCTCCGCGGCGCGTTCCCAGAACGGACCGAACAGCGGCAGATCGTCGACGGTTTGACGGTTGTCCCATGCTGATTGCGCGGACTTCAACACAAGCTCGCGGGCGGTCTCGCGAGCGGTGGCGTCGTCGGGAATGTTCTGCGGCAGCAACGTGGCCACGAGCGCGAGATAGCGGGCCAGGATCCCGTTGAACAGTCCGCCGTCGCCGCCGCCGGCACCTTTGATGATTCCATCGGGGGCCATGTGCTCGTTCACGGCGGCGACCAGCCGATGCACTCTCGGCGCGTGGTCGGGGTCCTCGGTTCGGGCAGCGAGTTCGGTTTCCAGGCCGAGCACCACACCCTGACAGTAGGTGTATTGCGCCCGCACCAGCGAGCCGCCTTTGATGCCGTCGAAGACGAGGTGGGTTTCAGGGTCGATCAACGTCTCGTCGATCCAGTCGGCCATCTGCTGTGCGCGCCGCAGCCGGTCGCCGTAGCGGGCGAGGAAGATCCCGGCCGGTCCGTTGGCCGGCGCGTTGAAGAACTGGTCTTGCTTACGCCATGGAATGCCGCCGCCGTCCTCGGGCACCCACGCGTTGATGAACTGCTCGGACAGCTTCTTGAGCGCCTTGGGCCGCGCCACGCCGGCCAGCCGCTCTGCCCGCTCGAGCGCGATCGCGAGCCAGGCCATGTCGTCGTAGTAGTCGTTGACCCAAGATCCGGTGTTGCGCAGCCGATGTGAGCGAATCTGGCGGGTGATCTTCTTGACCCGATCGGGTTGCGGGTCGCGCACTTGCGCGTCGACGAGGCAGTCGAGCAGGTGGGCTTGCCACCAGTAGTGCCAGGTGCGAAATTCCGCGTCGTGTCGCGTCGGCGGCCACGACACCACACCGAGTTGCGTGCCTGGCACCTTCCAGATCCGTTTCAGGTGCCGCTTGGCTATCGCGGCTTCCGCACTGGCCGCGCGGTTTGCCCAGACCTGATCCATGGTGTTGATCCTGCCCTACCAGGCCTTGGAAATGTCCCCATGTTGGGTGATCCAGCTGTGCATCGCGATGCCGGCGGCGACCCCCGCGTTCATGCTGCGCGTCGAGCCGAACTGCGCGATCGACACGGTGACGGCGGCGCCGGCCTTCGCGTCGGCGGTGATACCCGGGCCCTCCTGGCCGAAGATCAGCAGGCATTCGCGGGGCAGGGTGGTGTCTTCGATGCGCTGTGCGCCCGGCACGTTGTCCACCGCAACCACGGTGAGCCCGGCGTCAGCCGCGAAGGCCAGCAGGTCGGCGGTGGAGTCGTGATGTTGCAGGCGTTGGTAGCGGTCGGTCACCATCGCGCCGCGACGGTTCCATCGGCGGCGCCCGACGATATGGACGGTGTGCACGGCGAAGGCGTTGGCGGTGCGCACGACCGCGCCGATGTTGGCGTCGTTTCCGAAGTTCTCGATGGCCACATTCAACGGATGCCTGCGGCCGTCGATGTCGGCGATGATCGCGTCGCGGGTCCAATAACGGTATGCGTCAACGACATTGCGGGTATCACCGTCACGAAGTAGCGCCGGGTCGTAGCGCGGATCGTCGGGCAACGGACCCTGCCACGGCCCCACGCCAGGGCTTTCGCCCCATTCGGTCGGTCCGGCGTTACTCACGGGTCGTCCACAGCGCAGCGTGGGTGCCGACCATCGACACCGTCGCATAGAGCAGCGCCTGGTTGATCTCGCCCTGTGTGCACAGCGACGCGCGCACCTCGACAGCCGCGCGCGATGCCTCGGGCAGCACGAGCACCGACGAGCCGTAGACGTCGCAGGCATGGCTCAGCCCGGGAGGCGGCACGGTCGGTGTCGCAAGCACCATCAACGGGCCGCCGCGGCGAGTCGAGTCGTCGCGGTATCGCTCTGCCAGGCCGGTGATTTCGAGGCCGAGCAGCATGTAGCCGTTGCCGGAGAACGCTTCAGGGTCGCCAAGTGCGGTGGCATCGAGCTGCGCCCCATCGGCGCGAAACGCGTCCACGCTCGTGGTCTTGAGCACCAGGCCGGTGTCATTCTCGTTGGTCGCAGGCACACCGACGGGGAACGCCGCGGGATACCCGACCGTGGTGCCCGCGATGCGATCGCGCGGCGAGTATACGTAGACGCCGCGGACCTGCGAGTGGTCTCGCAGGGGCCCCAAACACACTGCGCCCGTGAGCCGGTCTGGTGTTGGTGCCGAAAGTGGTTGCACAGCAAGGCTCGTCATATCCTTGCAGCCGGCGAGCCCGTTGGCCTCCACCGGATGGGCCAGCGCGCCGTAGAGTCCGAATCGCACGTCTTCGGGTTTGGCGTGCGCGCCGCCGTTCTGCGACGGTGAGGCGTCGACGTCGACGAGGACGTAATCGCCGTCGAAACGAAGATTCGATACCGACATGTTCCAGCCGAGGATCGACTGCGACTCGCCCATCGCCGCGCCTTGTATGGAATAGGCACCGCCACGGTTGTCGTCACTCGAGCAGGCTGACGCGACGACGACGATCGCGGTCAGCGTTGCGATTAGGGCGCGCACCGGTCGCTACGTGCGGCCACGGCCCTTGCCAACAACTTTTGTGAAGGCGCGCACCAGGTTTCGCGGTACCATCCGTCCGCCGGTGGTGAGCACCTTGTACTGCAGGCCTGGAATGATGACGACCTTGCCCTTGGCGACATCGGCCATGGCTTCACGTACGACGTCTTCGACCTCGAGCCACAGGAACGACGGAGTGCCGCTCATCTCGATGCCGGCGCGCGCGTGAAACTCGGTGTGCACGAATCCCGGACACAACGCGTGCACCCCGACGCCGGTGCCTTCCAAACCATTGGCGAGGCCTTCGGAGAACGCGATCACCCATGCCTTGGATGCGGAGTACGTGGACCCGCGGCCCGGCAGTAACCCCGCGACGCTGGCGACGTTGATGACCGTGCCCGCATGCGCCGCGACCATGGACGGCAGCGCCGCATGGGTCAGCTGCATCACCGCGGTGACGTTGACGTCGAGTTGTTTTTGCAGCACCGCGAAATCGGCAGACCAGAATTCGCCCGAGGTGCCGAAACCGGCGTTGTTCACCAACACCTGAACACCCGCGGCGAGCCGGTCGGCGACCTTGGCGCGGTCGGCCGCGTCGGCCAGGTCGGCGGGCAGCACTTCCACATGCGCGCCGACCTCGTCGCGCAGTTCCGCGGCGAGCTGCTCGAGGCGATCCACGTCGCGGGCGACCAGCACAAGGTCATAGCCGTCGATGGCGTAGCGCCTGGCGAATCCCAAACCCAGCCCGGACGTCGGCCCAGTGATCAATGCGACAGGGCGTGACATGCGTATGAGCGTAGCCAACGGCGCCGAGGCCGCCGAACCTGCGGGCAGACGCCCGGGCGGCGAACGTGACCCGGGAAGCCCATTGGCCAAATTGCCCGCCTATTAGCGACTTTTCAGCGACAGGGGTTACTCGTCGCTGGGTTGTCGCTACGAGGCGGGCAAAACGCCTATCGGCGCGGAATGTGACGCGTGTGACTATCGCTGATAATGCGGTGACTGCCGTCCGTTGCGCGACGGTGGCGGCGGACGACGAACGGGCTCGGCCCTGCCCGCCTCGGGCCGCGGTGCGGCGTAGCGACCGACATCCGCGCGGCCCGGCGGCAAATCGGCGCGACCAGGCGGCAACTCGGACCGCGCAGGCCCCGGCTTGAGCGGACGACTCGGCGAGCCGCTGCGCCGGGCGACGGCCTGGCTGGACACGGGCTGCGGTACCGGGGGCAGCACCCGCAGCAGGTCGTTGAACTGCCGCACGGTGCGCAGCCCCTCGTCCCACTGCGCGCGCGTGCTGGTGACCGGCATCGACACCAGCGTCCAGTTCTGCTCGTTCCACATGATCTCGGCGCAGTCGGGCGCCGTGTGGGCGAACGTCACCATGCGCCGGTCGCAAGCGCGGCGGGCGGCGTCGAGGTTGGTGGAGTACACCATCCGCGGGCCGATCGCGCCGAGCAGCCAAATGTCGTTCTCCCGCGGCTCTTTGATGCCCTTGAGCCGCAGGTCGACGACGACGTTGGTGCCCACCTTGCGGTGCAGCGCGATGACCGTCGCGACGTCCTCGAGGTCGAAGATGAACACGGCCTCACCGCGGATCTGCCCGAGCACCACGTTCTTGGCGGTCACGTCGCCGACGGTGGACATCACGCCGCGCTTCCAGCGCTTGAGGATGTCGGCCGACTCGTGCTCGTAGTCGAAGCCGTGCGACTTCGCCCAGGACTTTCGCCGACGGCCCAGCCCACGTCGACGGTCGATGTCGACGTACAGGAGCACCGCCGCGCCCACAAAACAGAGCGCGGACAGCGTGAACCAGAGTGGAACCATCGCGCCTAGCCTACTTGCTGGTACCCCATTCGCCCGAACGCGAGCAGGTCACAACCCGGCATCGCCGATCAGCCGAGGACCAGCGACTCGCCGTCGGCACTGACATTGACCGGCACGACATCGCCGTCGTGCACGTCGCCGGACAACAGCATCTTGGCCAGCTGGTCGCCGATGGCCTGCTGAATCAGCCGGCGCAGCGGACGGGCGCCATAGACCGGGTCGAACCCGCGCTGCGCGAGCCACTCCTTGGCAGGCAACGACACCTCGAGAGTGAGCCGCCGCTGAGCCAGCCGCTTCTGCAGCTGAGCCAGCTGAATGTCGACGATCTGCACGAGTTCGCTCGGCTCGAGGCCGTGGAAGACGATCACGTCGTCGAGCCGGTTGATGAACTCGGGCTTGAACGCCGAGCGCACCGCCGCCATCACCTGCTCCTCGGTGCCGCCCGACCCAAGGTTGGACGTCAGGATCAGGATCGTGTTGCGGAAGTCGACCGTGCGGCCCTGACCGTCGGTCAGCCTGCCCTCGTCGAGCACCTGCAGCAGGATGTCGAACACGTCCGGGTGGGCCTTTTCGATCTCGTCGAACAGGATCACCGTGTACGGACGCCGCCGGACCGCCTCGGTCAGCTGGCCGCCCTGGTCGTAGCCGATGTAGCCCGGAGGCGCACCGACCAGCCGAGCGACCGAGTGCTTCTCGCCGTACTCGCTCATGTCGATGCGGACCATCGCGCGTTCGTCGTCGAACAAAAACTCCGCCAGCGCCTTGGCCAACTCGGTCTTACCGACACCCGTCGGGCCCAGGAACATGAACGAACCCGTCGGCCGGTTCGGGTCGGCGACGCCTGCCCGGCTGCGGCGCACCGCGTCGGACACGGCCTGCACGGCCTGACGCTGGCCGACGACGCGCTTGCCGAGCTCGTCTTCCATGCGCAGCAGCTTGGCCGTCTCGCCCTCGAGCATCCGCCCGGCAGGAATCCCGGTCCACGCCGACACCACCTCGGCGATGTCGTCGGGCCCGACCTCTTCCTTGAGCATGACGCCCTCGCGGGCCTCGGCCTGGGGCAGCGCAGCGTCGAGCTTCTTCTCGATCTCCGGGATGCGGCCGTAGCGCAGCTCTGCGGCCTTGGCCAGATCGCCGTCGCGCTCCGCCCGCTCGGACTCCATGCGCAAGTTCTCCAGCTGCTCCTTGAGCTCGCGGACCACGTCGATGGCGCTCTTCTCGTTCTGCCAGCGCGTTGTCAGTTCGGCCAGCTTCTCTTTCTGGTCGGCCAGCTCGGACCGCAGCTTCGCCAGTCGCTCCTTGGAAGCGTCGTCTTCTTCCTTGGCCAGCGCCATCTCCTCGATCTCGAGGCGACGGACCAGCCGCTCGACCTCGTCGATCTCGACGGGCCGGGAGTCGATCTCCATCCGCAGCCGGGAGGCGGCCTCGTCGACCAGGTCGATGGCCTTGTCCGGCAGGAAGCGGGCGGTGATGTAGCGGTCGGACAGTGTGGCCGCCGCGACCAGCGCCGAGTCGGTGATGCGCACGCCGTGGTGCACCTCGTAGCGCTCCTTGAGACCACGCAGGATGCCGACGGTGTCCTCGACCGACGGCTCGCCGACGAACACCTGCTGGAAGCGGCGCTCCAGCGCGGCGTCCTTCTCGATGTACTTGCGGTACTCGTCGAGCGTGGTCGCGCCGACCAGCCGCAGCTCGCCGCGGGCCAGCATCGGCTTGATCATGTTGCCTGCGTCCATCGACGATTCGCCGGTCGCGCCGGCGCCGACGATGGTGTGCAACTCGTCGATGAACGTGATGATCTGGCCCGCTGAATTCTTGATGTCGTCGAGCACGGCCTTGAGGCGCTCCTCGAACTCGCCGCGGTACTTCGACCCGGCGACCATCGAACCGAGGTCCAGGCTGATGACCGTCTTGTCGCGCAGGCTCTCCGGCACGTCGCCGGCCACGATGCGCTGGGCGAGGCCCTCCACGATCGCGGTCTTGCCGACGCCGGGTTCACCGATCAGCACCGGATTGTTCTTGGTGCGGCGGGAGAGCACCTGCACGACGCGACGAATTTCGTTGTCGCGCCCGATAACTGGATCGAGCTTGCCTTCACGCGCACGCGCCGTCAGGTCGGTGGAGTACTTCTCCAGCGCTTGATACGTCGCCTCGGGTTCCGGGCTGGTGACGCGGGCGCTGCCGCGGACTTTCACGAATGCCTCACGCAATGCCTGCGGGGAGGCGCCGTGCCCGGTCAGCAGCTTGGCCACGTCGGAGTCGCCGGTGGCGAGGCCGACCATCAAGTGCTCGGTCGAGACGTACTCGTCGTCCATCTCGGTGGCGAGGTTCTGTGCCGTGGTGATCGCGGCGAGCGATTCACGGGACAGCTGCGGCTGCGAGCTCGCGCCGCTGGCGCTGGGGAGCCGGTCGATCAGCCGCTCGGTCTCGCTGCGGATGCCCGCAGGGTCGACGCCGACGGCCTCCAACAGCGGCACGGCAATGCCGTCGTTCTGGGTCAGCAACGCCATCAGCAGGTGGGCGGGCACAATCTGCGGATTGCCCGCAGCGCTTGCCGCCTGCAACGCCGCGGTCAGCGCCGCCTGGGTCTTGGTCGTCGGGTTGAATGAATCCACGACGATCCTCCAATCTTCGAAAAAGTCCTGGGTAAAGCCTTGTCGCGTTGTTCAACGCCGTCAAGGTTGAGTCTGTTCCGCTCAAGTTTAACTTTTTTTCGCGGACGGCGAGTCGGGTGTACCCACCGGGAATCATCGGCGAGGCTGAACGGGTGCGATCGCATGCCCGCATCGGGCTCCTCATCGCGGGTGGCGTGGCCGTCGTCGCGCTGACGTTCGTCGCGCTGTTCGTCGCCGTCGGGATGCGATCGGGGCCGGCGACCTCGGACGAAGACCAGGTCCGCGCCGTGCTAACCCGCATGAACGGCTCGTACAACAGCTCCGATTTCGCCGGGTTTGCCTCGCACCTGTGCCCGGACATGCTGCGCGCCAACGGCTACGAAGCTGGTTGGCATCAGAGCCGAGAATCAGACGGACCGACGCAGATCACCGTCAACTCGATCGACGTGACAGGTGGCGCCCAGCCTCGAGCCGTCGCGAACGTCCAGTTCCAGGCGGCCAACCATGAGGACACCAAAACGCTCGACATCGATTTCCTGCGCGAGGGCAGCGAATGGAAGGCCTGCCGCTATCACGCCCCGCGGGCCGTATAGATGCTGACCGAACTCGTTCCGCTGGCGCTGGTGGTTGCCTTGTCGCCGCTGACGATCATTCCGGCGGTGCTGGTTTTGCATACCCCACGGCCGCGGCCGACGGGTCTGGCCTTCATGGCCGGCTGGCTGCTCGGGCTCGCTGCGCTGACGGCGATCTTCCTCGAAGTTTCCAGCCTGCTCGGGGGTCTCGGCAACAAGCCTCCAGGGTGGGCGTCGTGGCTGCGCATCATCATCGGCGCCGCCCTGATCGTTTTCGGCATCTACCGATGGCTGACCCGCAAGCGATCCGAGCACATGCCGCGGTGGATGCAGAGTCTCAGTAAGCTCACGCCTGTCCGGGCGGCCGGTGCGGGCGTGGCACTCACCGTGGTCAATCCGAAGGTGTTATTCATTTCCGCCGCAGCGGGTTTGGCGATCGGCACCGCTGGGGTCGGAAGTACGCATGCATGGCTTGCGGTCGCTTGGTATGTGGCGATCGCGGGGTCCACGGTCGCGATTCCCATTCTGGCGTACGCGGTTTCCGGTGACCGGCTCGACGAACCGCTGCAGCGGCTCAAGGAGTGGATGGAGCGTCAGCACGCAACGCTCGTCGCGGCCATCCTGATCATCATCGGACTTCTGGTGCTGTACAAGGGAATTCACGGCCTATAGGCCGAGCTCGTCGGCGTCGGCGGTCAGATACCGCGTCACGGTCGGTGCGATCAAGCGCACGACCTCGTCCGCGGACAGCGTCGCCAGCGGCGGCACCTCCATGACGTAGCGCAGCATAGCTACGCCGACCAACTGCGACGCCCCAAGCATCGCTCGCAGCCTGGCGTGCTCACCGCCGCCAAGTGCGCCCGACACCGCGGTCAGCACGTAGTTCTGCATGAAGCCGCGAAACGCATCCTGGGCATCGGAGTTCGACGTGGCCGACTGCAGCATCGCCCTCATGCTCGCGGCGCTGTCGGGCGTCTCCCAGATCTGCAGATAGGTGCGCACCATGCGGGTGCCGATGTCGGCGTCGTCGTCGCTTGTCAGGGCGGCGACGAGCGCGTCGGGGTCGAGAATCAGACGCAGGGATTCACGGAACAGCGCCTCCTTGGACCCGAACAGGTACAGCACCATCGACGGGTCGACGCGGGCGTCCTGCGCGATCGCCCGCAGGGTCGTCTTCTCGTAGCCCTCGGTCGCGAAGCGTTGTTTGGCCGCCGCCAGCACCGCGTCGCGGGATACCGGCTCGCCCTGGCGTCGGCCGCGTCGCTTCGTCGTCTTCGCTGGTGACGGCATACATCGACAGTATCATTTCAATGGGTGTTGAAATGCTGGCGCTCTGGAGATACGCTCACGGAAGCAACTAATTCAACGATGGATGAAAAGGGTTAATCATGACCACGGATTCGCTTCCGGGGCGCACGCACCACGGCGCCGTCGCCCATGAACCACCCGCCGCCATCCGCGCCACCGGCATCGTCGTCGTCCTGGCCGTCGCGCTGGCGATCCTGGCGATTGCCTTCGCGCTTCCCGCGGCGCGGTCGAAGCCTCACAACGTGCCCATCGGCGCGGCAGGCCCGCAAGTGGCCAGCGGACAAGTCGCCGACACGCTCGAGCAGCATGCGCCCGGCGCCTTCGCGATCACCTACTACCCCGGCGAAGCATCGCTGCGGGAGGCCATCCGCAATCGAGATGTGTACGGCGGCATATCCTTTGGCCCCGACGGCCGCAGCCTGCTGATCGCGACGGGAGGCAGCCTGATGGTCGCGCAGATGCTCACCCAGATCGGCAATGGCATCGCGGAGCAGACCGGCACGCAACTGCGCACCGAAGACCTTGCGCCACCGACCGCCGACGACCCGCGCGGCGCCGGCCTGGCCGCATCGGCCCTGCCGATCACCCTGGCCGGGCTGCTGCCCGCGGTGGCACTGGTGCTGCTGCTCAAGCGCGAGGTGTGGACACGGTTCACGGCCGTGGTCGTCTTCGCGGGCGTGGCCGGCTGGACCATCGCAGCGCTGCTGCGCTACGTGTTCGGATCCATCGATCAGAACTTCTGGGGCGTCGCCGGTGGGCTGACGCTGGGTGTGCTCGCCGCCGGACTGTCGATGTTGGGCCTTGGCTCGCTGTTCGGCCGCATCGGCCTGGCGATCGGCGCGCTGCTGGCCCTACTGCTGGGCAACCCGCTGTCCGGACTCAACAGCGCGCCCGAGATGCTGCCGAGCGGCTGGGGAAGGCTGGGCCAGTGGTTGCCCCAGGGCGCGAATGCCACCCTGCTGCGGTCCACCGCGTTCTTCGACGGAGCGGGCGCGACGACCGCAATCGTCGTGCTGAGCTGCTGGGCGCTGGCCGGTGTGACGCTCATCGCGATCGCCGCTGTGCGACAGCGAAGGATTTCGCCCGCCTAAACTCGGGCGGCGTGGGACTCGACGACCGTGACGCGCTGCGCATGCTGCGCGACGCGGTCGACCCCGCGTTGGGCTCCGATGACCTGATCCGGCAGTTCTACACGCACTGGTTCGCCCTCGACTTGTCGGCGCGCGACCTGTTCCCGCCGGATATGGACGCGCAACGCAGCGCCTTCGCCCACGCCATGACCTGGCTGTTCGGCGAATTGATCGCCCAGCGCGCCGAGGAGCCGGTCGCGTTTCTGGCGCAGCTCGGCCGCGACCACCGCAAATACGGTGTGACGCAAGGCCATTACGACACCATGCACGAGTCGCTGCTCACCACGCTGCGCAGCCACTTGATCGACAGCTGGGACGACAAGCTGGCCGAGGCAGCTCGCGATGCAGTGACCCTGATCATCGGCGTGATGCGGGGCGCGGCCGATGCAGACAAGGGTCCGCCGTTCTGCGACGGCACCGTCATCGAACACATCCGCGCAACACGTGACGTGTCGGTGGTCCGGATGCAGCTCGACCGGCCGCTGTTCTACCACCCAGGCCAATACGTGACGGTTCAGGTGCCGCAGTGGCCGCGGCGCTGGCGGTACCTGAGCCCGGCGATTCCTGCCGACCGCAACGGCGCCATCGAGTTTCACATCCGCTCGGTCACCGGCGGCATGGTCAGCACCGCGATCGTCGGCGAGACGAAGCCCGGCGACCGGTGGAGGTTGTCCAACCCACACGGGGGTATGCACGTCGACCGCAACGGCGGCGACGTACTGATGGTCGCGGGCAGCACCGGTCTGGCGCCGCTGCGCACGCTGATCATGGACCTGACCCGATACGGCGACAATCCGCGAGTGCACCTGTTCTTCGGCGGCCGATTTCCCTGCGAGCTCTACGACCTGCAGACGCTGTGGCAGATCGCGTCGACCAACCCGTGGCTGTCGGTCACGCCTGTGTCGGAGTACAACACCGACCCGCCATGGGCCGCCGAATATCCCGACGTTGAGCCACCCCGCGGTTTGCATGTGCGGCAGACGGGCAAGCTGCCCGAGGTGGTGACGCGTTACGGCGGTTGGGGTGACAGACAGATTCTGATCTGCGGTGGGCCCCAGATGGTGGAGGCGACAAAGGCCGCTCTGATCGCCAAGGGCGCGCTGGAAGAGCGGATACAACACGATCCGCTCGCAAGTTGATCCATGGCAGGATCGTCACCGTGTCCGAATTCGAATTCGTCACGCTGCGCGACCCGTCGTCATCGCTGACCGCGACCTACGTGCCCAACGCCGGCATGATCGCCACGTCTCTGTCTGACGGCGGGGTGGAACTACTCGGCCAGCGCCGCGGCCTGCAAGCCTACGTGTCCAACCACAAGACAATGGGCATCCCGATCCTGTATCCGTGGGCGAACCGGTTGAGCAGCAACGGCTATGGCGTCGACGGCGCCGTCGTCACATTAACGCCGGGCACCGGCGGTGTACGCACCGACCAGCACGGTGTGCCGATCCACGGCACGTTGGCCGGCTATCCCGACTGGCAGGTCACCACGGCCCTCGAGTCGCAGCTGACCGCCGACCTGGACTTCGCCGCGCGGCCCGGATTGCTCGCCACATTTCCTTTTCCGCACCTGCTCACGCTCGACGTCACGCTGGAGGACAGAACACTCACCGTGAAGACCACGGTCAGCGCGACGACCGGGTCACGGGTGCCGCTGTGCTTCGGCTTTCACCCGTATTTGCAGCTGCCCGATGTGCCGCGAGCGCAGTGGCAGATCGAGACGCCGGCCATGCGGTTCCGTCCCGTCAACGCGTGGGGCGTTCCCACCGGAGCCGGGGAACCGCGGGATGCGGCCACAGAAACGTTGGGCGACAAGATCTTAGACGACGGATTCGACGATGTTCAGCCGGGGTCGACGTTCGCCCTGTCGGGCGGCAATCGTCGCATCGAGGTTCATTTCGACGAGGGTTACACCGCCACACAGGTATTCGCGCCCGGCGACGACGACGTGGTGTGCTTCGAACCGATGGCCGCGCCGACGGACGCATTGCGCCGTGGCGGCTACCGCGAGGTGAAACCGGGCGAGTCCGCCGTCGCGCAGTTCCGCATCAAGGTCGCATAGCGTTGTCAGGCGCCGAGTGGGAAGTTATTACACGCGGCAACCACCAAGCCCGCGACATAACTGGCCACTCGGCTGCCCTAGCGCTTGTTGCGCGGCTGCCAGACGACGACGGCGGTACTCTTCGGCACGACCGCGACGTCACGGCGCTGCCTGGCCCGCGATTGCTCGAGCTCCTCGGCGAGTTCGCGCACGCGGGCCTGAAGCGCCTCAACCTGATTCGTCAACTCGATGATGCGCTTGATGCCTGCGAGGTTCACGCCCTCGTCCTGCGACAGCCGCTGCACCTCGCGCAGTAGGTCGACGTCGTGCTGCGAGTAGCGCCTGCCACCGCCCGAGCTGCGCTGCGGGCTGACCAGGCCGAGCCGGTCGTATGTCCGCAGCGTCTGCGCGTGCATGCCGGCCAGCTCGGCGGCTACCGAGATCAGAAACGTACGGGCCTCGTCCTGCGAGCGCTTCGACGGCATTACGCACCCGCCCATCCGGCCCGCGGGTCAAACCCACTGGCGCGCTCGGCCTTTGCGTAGGCCTCCAGCGCGTCTTGAGCTTCGCCTTCCAGGTTCGGCGGCACCGCCACCTTGACGGTGACGAGCAGGTCGCCGTGGCCGCCGGAGCGCTTCGGCACCCCGCGCCCACGCACCCGGAGGATGCGGCCGTCGGATGTGCCCTTCGGCACCCGCACACCGACCTTGCCCTCGAGTGTCGGCACTGAAAGCGTTGTCCCCAGGGCCAATTCGTGGAAGGCGACGGGAACGGTGACGGTCAGATCATCGCCGTCACGGCCAAACACCTTGTCGGGCTTGACATGTACTGTCACATACAGGTCACCCGAGGGCGCACCGCGCAGTCCAGCCTCGCCCTGTCCGGCCAAGCGGATGCGTTGGCCGTCTTCGACGCCCGGCGGGATCCGCACGTTGATGGTGCGCGTGCGCGTCGTCACGCCGGTGCCTTTGCACTCGGAGCAAGGGTGCTCGATGATCGAGCCACTGCCCCGGCATTCGGTGCACGGCTCGGAGAATCCGAACGCGCCCTGGTTGCGGCTGACGACACCGGACCCGTTGCAGTTCGGGCAGACCTTCGGGCTGGTGCCCGGGCGAGCCCCGCTGCCATGGCAATTCGTGCACGGCGCCGGGCTGGTGAGCCGCAGCGGCATCGCCACGCCCTTGGTGGCCTCCATGAACGACAGCTCGGTTTCTGTCTCGAGGTCGTTGCCTCGGCGCGGCCGGCTTGGACGCGGCTGCGCGCCGCGACCGAACAGTCCGCCGAACAGATCGCCGATGTTCGCACCGCCGGTCTGCCCGGCGGCGTCGAACAAGTCGTTCAGATTGAACTCGGCACCGTCCCCGCCGAATCCGCCGAAGTTGCCGCCGCTGAACCGGCCACGGCCGAAGCCGCCCCCGGCGAACAGCCGACGGGTCTCGTCGTACTCCTTGCGCTTGGCCGGATCTGACAGCACGCTGTGCGCCTCGGACACCGCCTTGAATCGATCGGCGGCGGCGGGGTCGGGGTTGGTGTCGGGATGAAGATCGCGGGCCAGTTTTCGGTAGGCCCGCTTGATCTCATCGGCGCTGGCCTCAGAGGAGACGCCGAGCTCCTTGTAGAAGTCCTTTTCGACCCATTCACGCTGGGCCATACCGCGTCACCTCCTTACCTTTTGTCTAGTTGTCGTTTCATTCTGCGGCTTGATCAGCCGCCTCGTCGCTCTTATCGGGCGTGTCAGCAGGCTCTTCGGCATCGGGCACGGTGTCGACCACGCCGACGAGCGCGTGGCGGACCACCTGCTCACCGACCTTGTAGCCGCGTCGCATCACGGTCCCGACGATCGGATGAGTGCCTTCGCCCTCGTGCTGCACCGCTTCGTGCAGCCCGGGATCGAATTCGTCGCCCTCTTCGCCGAAAGGCGAAAGACCAAGCCCCTCAAGAGCGGTCACCAACTTGTCGGCCACCGACTTCAGCGGGCCCGACTCGAGGTCGCCGTGGCTGCGGGCCCGGTCGAGGTCGTCGAGCACCGGAAGCAGTTGCGCGATGACCGTGGCCTTGGCCCGGTCGGCCGCGACCTGCTGATCACGCAACGACCGCTTGCGGTAGTTGGCGAAGTCGGCCTGCACGCGCTGGAGGTCGGCGAGCAATTCTGCTGCCTTGCCGGCCTCTTCGGGGCTCTCACCCGCGAACTCCCCCGGCGCCGGCCCGCTGGGGGCCGGCCCGGAGGCCTCACGTATTTCGCCGGTCACCGGATCGATACGCCGTTTGTCGGTGACGGTCACCGGCTCGTGCGAATCGTTCTGGCTCACTTGTTCTCCCTGTCATCCTCGACAACTTCGGCGTCCACGACGTCGTCCTGCGAAGACCCCGCCGAACCACCGCCGGCGGCAGCGCCACTGGCGGCATCCTCGCCCTGGGTGGCCTCGTAGAGGGCCTGGCCAAGAGCCTGCGACTCCGCGCCGAGCTTCTCCATCGCGGTCTTGATCGCGGCGATGTCGGTGCCCTCGAGCGCCTGCTTCGCGTCGGCGATCGCGGCGTCGACCTTGGCCAACGTGTCCTCGGGGACCTTCGAGCCGCCCTCGGCCTCGCGCTGTTCCTTGACGAATTTCTCCGTCTGGTACACCAGCGACTCGGCCTGGTTGCGGACGTCGGCCTCTTCGCGACGCTTACGGTCCTCCTCGGCGTGCGCCTCGGCATCCTTGATCATCCGGTCGATCTCTTCCTTGGACAGGCCGGAGCCCTCCTGGATTCGGATCGTGTTCTCCTTGCCGGTGCCCTTGTCCTTCGCGGTGACGTGCACGATGCCGTTGGCGTCGATGTCGAACGTCACCTCGATCTGGGGCACACCGCGCGGGGCCGGCGGGATGCCGGTCAGCTCGAAGCTGCCGAGCAGCTTGTTGTGCGCGGCGATCTCACGCTCACCCTGATAGACCTGGATCTGCACCGACGGCTGGTTGTCGTCGGCCGTGGTGAAGGTCTCGCTGCGCTTGGTCGGGATCGTGGTGTTGCGTTCGATCAGCTTCGTCATCACGCCACCCTTGGTTTCGATACCGAGGGACAGCGGTGTGACGTCAAGTAGCAGAACGTCTTTCACCTCGCCCTTGAGCACACCGGCCTGCAGCGCTGCGCCCACCGCGACAACCTCATCCGGGTTGACGCCCTTGTTGGGCTCCTTGCCGCCGGTGAGTTCCTTCACCAGTTCGGTCACCGCGGGCATACGCGTTGAGCCACCCACCAGCACGACGTGGTCGATGTCGGACACCGAGATGCCGGTGTCGGCGATCACCGACTGGAACGGCTTGCGCGTGCGGTCCAGCAGATCCTGGGTGATGCGCTGGAATTCGGCGCGGGTCAGCTGCTCGTCGAGGAACAGCGGGTTCTTGTCCGCGTCGACGGTGATGTAGGGCAGGTTGATCGAGGTGCTCTGCGAGCTCGAGAGCTCGATCTTGGCCTTCTCGGCGGCTTCACGCAGCCGCTGCATGGCCATCTTGTCCTTTGTCAGGTCGATGCCCGACGTGCCCTTGAACTTGTCGACGAGCCATTCAACGATGCGGTCGTCCCAGTCGTCGCCACCGAGGTGGTTGTCACCCGAAGTGGCGCGGACCTCGACGACGCCCTCACCGATCTCCAGCAGCGAGACGTCGAATGTGCCGCCACCCAGGTCGAAGACCAAGATGGTCTGCTCCTTCTCGCCCTTGTCCAGCCCGTAGGCCAGCGCCGCTGCGGTCGGCTCGTTGACGATGCGCAGCACGTTGAGCCCGGCGATCTGGCCGGCCTCCTTGGTGGCCTGCCGCTGAGCGTCGTTGAAGTAGGCGGGGACGGTGATCACCGCGTCGGTGATGTCCTCGCCGAGGTAGCTCTCGGCGTCGCGCTTGAGCTTCATCAGCACGCGTGCGCTGATCTCCTGCGCGGTGTATTTCTTACCGTCGATCTCGACAGACCAGTCGGTGCCCATTTCACGCTTGACCGAGCGGATGGTCCGGTCGACGTTGGTCACCGCCTGGTTCTTGGCGGGCTGGCCGACCAGCACCTCACCGTTGCGCGCGAACGCGACGACGGACGGCGTGGTGCGGGAGCCCTCGGAGTTGGCGACGACGACAGGGTCGCCACCCTCCAATACCGCGACGACGGAGTTGGTGGTCCCGAGGTCGATTCCGACCGCACGAGCCATGGTGTTTCCTCCTGAATAGTCCTTCTATATGGTCTGAGTGCACCGCACTCAAGACTGCTCTGGCCGACACTACCTTGTCAATCCAGACTTGAGCCTAAGGCACTCAACTGTCGATGTGCACAACGGCGGGTGTTCCGAGTTTGTTCCCGAGGCGCCATCGGGCACCAAAAATCGGGACATCTCCTGATGTGCCGCGCCGGCTGCCCGTCTGACACTTCACGAGATGACGGTCCGTCGGAGGGATGGCGCATGTTCGGGCGAAGGAAGCTGAGCGAAGTCGGTGTGCGCGCGTTCGCCGATGTTGTCCAGGCAGAGCAGTCCGCTGTGTCGGTCACGTTCGGCAACTCGAATCTGGTCGGCAACACGCAGGTCCGGTGGACGCTGCGGCTGCGGGTGACACCCGACAACGAGCCGCCGTTCGACGCGACAGTTCATGCGTTGCTGCCTCAGCTGACGAGGCCGCGGCCAGGCACGAGACTGGCCGTCCGCTACGACCCCAAGAGCCACAGCCGCATCGAACTAGAGCCGGCGGCTCCGGCTGACGCCGCGATCGATGCCATCACGGCTGCGCGGCCCGATCTGGCCGGCGCGGACGTGATGGGTATTCCCATGGGCGACATGGTCCGTCAGGCGATGGCCAACCCCGAAACCTTCCGTTCAGAGATGATGCGCCGGGGCGCTGAGATACAACAGCAGGCGATGTCGGCGATGCATGCGGGCTCCGATCCGGTCGACCGGCTCGAGCGGCTGGCCGCACTCAAAGACCGCGGATTACTCACCGACGAGGAGTTCGAAGCACAGAAGCGCAGCATCCTCGGCGGCTGACGCGGCGGTGTTACGCGCTGCCGCTGCCACCGTTTCCTCCGTTGCCTCCAGCGCCACCGGCCGCGCCTGTGGAACCTGCGCCGGTGCCTCCGGTGCCACCCGTACCGCCAGCATTGCCGCTGCCACTGGTGCCGCCGTTGCCCCCGTTTCCGCCGTTGCTACCCGCGCCACCAGTGCCGGAGGCACCAGTCGCGGCCTGGCCGGCGGCGGCCCCCGCACCGCCACCACCGGTGCCTCCCACACCGCCGGTTCCGCCCGCGCCGCCGGAACCCCCCGGGCCGCCGGAGCCAGGCGCGCCGCTACCGCCGACCAGTCCACCGGAACCGGCGACGCCGCCGTTGCCACCAGGACCGCCGTCACCACCCGATCCTCCAGAGGCACCGTTTCCGCCGTTGCCGCCGGTGCTGTTGGAATTGAAGGTGGCGCCACCCTTGCCGCCATTGCCGCCATCAGCACCGGAGCCGCCGACACCACCGGCCCCACCGTTGCCCCCGTTGCCACCGACACCGGCGATGAATCCGCCGGACCCACCAGCACCGCCGTTGCCGCCAGCTGTGCCGGTGTCACCGTTCACACCGATCGCGCCGTTGCCGCCGTCGCCACCGTGGCCAAAGAAGCCGCCGTCACCGCCGTTACCGCCATTGCCGCCGGAGGCGAGGGCGTCGCCGCCCGCGCCGCCGTTGCCGTTCAAAGCGGGGCCGCCATTACCGCCGTTACCGCCAAGGGGTCCGCCGTTACCGCCATTGCCGCCGGAGGATTGCGAAAAACCGCCGTCGCCGCCGTTTTGCAGGCCCGCGCCGTCCATCCCGTCGTTGAGGGTCGTTGGGTCGTACCCGGCCGTGTTCGTCGTAGTGAGGTTGACGCCGTTGGCGCCCGCGCCACCGTTACCGCCGTTACCTCCCGCTCCGCCGTCGCCGATGAAAAACGCTCCCGCGCCGCCGTTTCCGCCCTTTCCGCCGTTGTGCATGCCGTCCCCGTCGGCGCCGTTGCCACCGGCACCGCCACTGCCGAAGACGAGTCCCGCCGCGCCCCCGTTACCGCCGTTGGCACCGGGTGTGGTCGGGCTGTAGCCGGCACCTCCACTGCCAATCAGAAGGCCGCCGTTGAAACCATCGGGATGCGCCGCAGTGCCGTCGGCACCGTTGCTGATGAAGATGTTGACGCCCGGGATCGCACCGAATAGATCAATGAAGCCATCGGTGAATGGATCGGCAAGTGTGCTCGCCGAAACCAACGAGCTTGGCGCCGCACCCGCTGGGCAGGTGCCGCCCATCGTTGCGGGTGCGGCAATGCAGCCGAACAACGTGGATTGCGGCGATCCCGGTATTGGCGCAGCCTGCGCTTTGCCCGGGTTCGCTAGTAACGCTGCGGCTGGAATGGTCACAACGAGGCCCGCACCGCCGATGGCCGCCGCCGCTGCCGCCAACGGACGCGTCTTCTTCTGCATCGCCAGCCCTCCTGATGTTGCTCACGTCGTGGCCAGTGTGCGAGGCCGGGTGCGCGCAAAGCATCGGGAATCTTCCGCATTTTGCGATCTGACGCGGTTTGTCAGGTCGGCGGCACGGAATGGCGTTTCAGCGCATGGGTGGCGGCCTGAATGCGGTTGCGCACTCCGAGTTTGCGCAGGATCGAGCCGACGTGAGAGCCGGCGGTCTTGGGGCTGATATGCAGTTCGGCGGCGATCTGGGCGTCGCTGCGCCCGCTGGCAAGCAGCTCGAGGACCTGACGTTCCCGTCGCGTCAATCCATCCGGGTCTGCGAGGGTGTCGGCGCGTCGCGCGCTGGGGGTGCGTCCACGCAGTTGAGCGAGGCGCTGCTGGGCGCGGCGCGCCGCGGCGCGGGCGCCCAGGCGCCGGAAAGTCTCCAGCGCGGCCTGGACGGCGGCAATGTCACCGCCGAGTTGGGCGATGGCGGCGTCGTAGGGGCAGCCGAGGCGAATCCATTCGTCGGCTGCGGCCTGCCACTCCCCGCTGATTTCGAGTCGGTAGGGGCTGACGGTGTCGATCACTGGCGCATCATCGAGTGGGCCGCCGGTCAGGTGTGCCCAGCGGCGCAGCTGACCGACCAGCCACGGATCGGCGTTTTCAGTGGCCGCACCCAGCCCAGCCTGCGCTTCGGCGCGGGCGGTTCCATCGTCGCCAGCCAGCCAAGATGCCTCGGCGCGGGCGGCCCAGACCACCCCGAGGCGAAACAGGTCATCGGGTTCGGCGGCTGCCAGCGCCTCGTCCAGCAGCCTGGCCACGGGTTGCTCTCCACGCCGCGCACGGACCAAGGCCGCGCTGATCAGCGGCAAGATTCGGTGCATCGGGGCCAGAGCCGGCCGAGTCAGCACGTCGTCGGCGAATGCGAGTGCGTTTGCCCAATCCCCGCGGTGTAACGCGACCGCGGCGGCCGACCCGGTCGCGAATGGGTAGTACTGGTCGAGGCCGTGGGCAGCGCAGTAGGCGGCGGTTTCGCTGATGTAGTTCTGTGCACGATCGAGGCGGTGATGTAAGACGGCGAACCAGCAGAGGATCGCCCCGATGATGCCGGCGTGTGCAAACCCTTCCTCCACAGCCCTGGCATCGAGCCAGGCCGCCTCGAGCTCATTCCAACCGGTATCGCCCTGCGCGACTTTGGCCAGCGCCGTGTAGCAGCGCGCCCGCGCCACCACGGCGGGATCGCCGAGCTGGGTGCCCACGGCTATGGCCCGAGCCGCATATTCACTGCACCGTGGGTCGTAACCGAAGGCGGCCAGCTCCGCGAGATTGGCAAGCGACCAGGCCAGCTGAGGGCAGGGCCCGATGTCTTCGAGAAGCTCGACCGACATCCGGCCCACCTCAAGCGCCTCTGTGGTGCGGCCCAGCGGCCACAACATGTGCGATAGATATCGAAGGTCGTCACCCTCCCCAAGCCGATCACCCAGCTTGTGGCGCAGCGTGCTTGCGTCGCGATACGACTGCGCGGAGGCGGCGGTGAGCCCGCTCAAATAGCTGCTGAACCCGTGTTGCTCCAACCAAATCACCTTCTGGTCATCGGCGACGGTGTCGGCGTATCGCAGCGCCAATGTGTACAGCTCGGCGGCCTCGCGGTTGGCGCCCAACGCGAGAGCCCGCTCGGCAGCGGCCGGGGCGTAACGAATGACATCGTCGTGTTCGCCAGCTTGATCGGCATGAAAAGCCAACGCTCCCAGCACATCCGGGTCGATCGGCGGTTCGGCCAACACGGTCAATGCCCGTTTGTGCAACAGTCGGCGCTGGTATTCGGGGATCTTGTCGACGGTCGCGCGGCGGGCCAGCTCGTGGCGGAAGCCGATCGCGTCCGCTTCTGCGACCAGCACCCCGGCGTTCACGCATTCGGTCAGTGCGGCCGCCGAGTCGGCGCATACCGATTGCACGAGTTCGGGGTTGACCCGCGGTCCACACACCGCTGTCGCCTGCGCCACCTCGCGACCGGCTGTCGACAACCGGGCGAGCCTGCCCCACACGGCCTCAGACACACTGCTAGGCAAAGCATCTCGGATCAGCACGTCGGGACCGGCAGAAAGGACCTCGGTGACATAGAACGGGTTGCCGCCGGTGAGCCGATACAACGCATCGGCGTTGACCCCGCTACCGGCGGACAGCTTGGCCACCGCCGGCGGGCTGAGCGGGGCCAGCCCGATCCGTGTCACCGCGGCCGAGGTGGCCAAATCACCCAGCAGCACGGCCAACGGGTGCTGGTCGCCGATCTCGTCATCGCGGTAGGACACCAACAGCAGCAGCGGCAGCGCGTCGATCCGGCGGGTCAGAAACCGCAGAAGATCCAGGGTGGCGCCATCGGCCCAGTGCACATCTTCGATGACGCACACCCAAAGGGCTCCTTGGCCGAACATGCCCACCAGCCGGGTGTAGATCGCTTCGCTATCACCGGCGTCGATCGCCGCTCGCAGGCGGGTCGCCTGTTCGTCCGAGATGTCGGAGAGCATGTCGATCAGCGGGCCCAACGGCCGCGGCGTGGCTAGCGCATCGCACCACCCCCGCAGGACCCGGATCCTCTGTTCCAGGCCGGCGACAAACCGGCCGATGACCGCGGTCTTGCCGACGCCGGCCTCCCCCCGCAGCAACACCACCCGCCCCGAAGCACGCGCGGCGCGCCGGCAACGATCCAGGTCGGCCAGCACCGCGTCGCGCTCGAGCAGACGTTCCATCGGCCCTCAGCCCTCCTCGGAACAACTTCCCAGGCCGCGCATTTGGGCCAATATGCGGAAATCTCCTGGTGCGCCGGGGAGGACAGTCCAGCACAGTACGCAGTGAGTGTGCGGCGGGCGGCCAGCCACGGGCATCACCGCACCGTCATCGGGTCAGGATGCGGCGACGAGCCTAGCCCGGCAACCGTCCGCCCGCGCTCCGACCGACCGCATCTCACAGCAACCTCGAAGGAAATGCACGGCGACGCGTCCCAATCCCTGAGCCGTTTCGCATACGCACTAGGCAGCGACGGCCACGTCGATGGACAAGTACTCGGCGAACGCGTGGGCGGCAGCCCAGTCGCCCGTCTGCACCGCGCGGGCGAGGTCCTCGACCAGCGGACTGTCGGCGCCCAGTTCGGCCAACCATCGCGAGACCGTGGAAGCGATCTGGTCGCACCCGACACGCGCGGAGCGGCTGTCGCGCAGCAGATCAGTCACCTGGTAGGTCGTCGCCTTCCGGCCCATCACAAGCTCCTGATAAATGTCGGTTCGCGGTCGTTAATACGCGTCTACTAGTACAACGGCCGAACACCCATTACCGATCACATGTTTCTGGCGTAATTTACTGAATTCCTGCAACCGGACGCCGGGTCCAAACGTCGCTGCCTCGAAGGACGAACGGCCCTACAGCGCGTGGTCGCCCCCGTCGAGTATCGAAACCGTGGACAACGAGAACCAGCTTCAGCCAGAGGACACCCTCATCGACCGCGGCATCGACGATGTGCTCGACGAGGGATACTCGCCGCCCGAGCGACCGTATGGCAGGGGCGCGTTCGGACCGTCGGAAAGCCTCGACCAGCTTCTCGCGGAGGAAGAGCAAGATCCCGCGTCGCGGATAGACGTCCTGCTCGACAAGGACGAACAACAACGGTCCGACGATTCCGAGCGTGACGCCGAATTTCCGGCGCGGCGCGAGGTCGGAGACGCTCGTGCGGGGCGACTTATCGCGCCGGACATGGGGTTCGGCGAAGACACCGAGGCAGAACTTGTCGCCGATGACGTCGGCATCAGCGGAGGCGCAGCTTCCGCTGAGGAAGCTGCGGTTCACATCATCGAAGAGCGAGGGTGACCGCTCAGAGGAGCATCGATCATGAAGATGTGGATACAACTCAAAGATCACGATGAGGACGACGAGTCTTCGGACGACGCCACCTATCAAGTGCTTCCCGGCGGAGTGCTGCGAGTGAACAGCGGAAAAGACATCCATCTCTACAGTCCCGCGTATTGGCAGGAAGTCACGATCGATACGCGCGCCTCGGATCAGCGTGACGAAGATGCCCGATCGCTGGACGGAGATCTCAAATGGCAATGACGGACGTCAGGCTCATCGCGCTCTGAACAGCCGCCGAAACCACGACATGGTGCAGAAATCGGCGCACGATGGAGCCCATGGAAACCAAAGTCGACGAGATCGGCACCGACATCTACCGGTTGTCCACCTGGGTTCCCGACGTCAGCGAGCAGGGCTTCACGTTCAACCAGTTCCTGCTCACCGGGGACGAGCCGTTCCTGTTCCACTGCGGGCACCGGCAGTTGTTCCCGCTGGTGTCGGAGGCCATCAACCGGGTGATGCCGCTGGAGAAGCTTCGCTGGATCTCGTTCGGCCATGTTGAGGCCGACGAATGCGGAGCGATGAACCTGATGCTCGACGCCGCGCCCAACGCGGAAGTCATCCACGGTGCGCTGGCGTGCATGGTGTCGCTGATCGACTTGTGCGACCGCCCACCCGTGGTGGCCCCGGAAGACGGCGTCCACGACATCGGCGGGCACCGGCTGCGCTTCATCCCCACTCCGCACGTGCCGCACAACTGGGAAGCCGCGCTGTGGTTCGACGAGACGACGTCGACGCTGCTTGCCGGCGACATACTCACCCATACCGGACAATGCCCTGCGATAACCGAATCCGACTGTGTGGCACCGGCATTGGAGGCCGAAGCGCTCTTCCATGCGACGGGCCTGACCACCAACCTCGGCCCGACCCTTCAGCAGTTGGCCGACCTGAACCCCGCTACGCTGGCGATCATGCACGGGTCGTCCTACACCGGCGACGGGGCCGCACAGTTGCGGTCGTTGGCCGACGGGTACGCGGCGCTGGCGGGCGCTGAGTGAAAGCACGGTCACCGGTGGCCTGCATGCTGGCGGCGGCCGCGCTGCTATCGGGCTGCCAGTCCAACATCGAGGGAAACCCGGTGCCCAGCCCGCAATCGCCCACCGAACCCAGTTTTCCGACCAGCCGCCCCAGCATGCCGACCGCCGCGCCGCCACACACGATCACGCCGACGCATCAGCCCACGCCCGGTGCGGAGGTGCTGCCACCGGAGAACGGCTACGTGTTCATCGAAACGAAGTCGGGCAAGACCCGCTGCCAGCTCAGCACCGACGAGGTCGGCTGCGAGTCGGCGTTCACCAATTCGCCGATGATGAACGGCATGCACGCCAACGGCGTGCGGCTGAGCGCCAACGGCGAAGTCACTTGGCTGGTAGGCAATTTGGGTGATATCCCGGCCGTCACGCTCGACTACCGCACCTATTCGGCCGTGGGCTGGACCATCGACGCGGGCGAAGACGGCACCCGCTTCACCAACAACCAGACCGGTCACGGCATGACCGTCGCCGTCGACGGTGTCCAAGCGTTCTAGGGAGTTCTGAAAATGACCGCAGCACAACGCGAACGCGCCGCACTCGTAGAGACCATGCGCTCCGTCGGTCCCGACGCGCCCACACTGTGTGGCGACTGGACCACCCGCGACCTCGCCGCCCACCTGGTGGTGCGCGAACGTCGACTGGATGCCACGGCCGGCGTCATGGTGCCGTTTCTCGCCGGCTACACCGAGAAGGTTCAGCGCCAGGTCACCGCCGACAACGACTGGGACGAGCTACTGGACAAGGTCGCGTCAGGGCCGCCGCTGTATTCGCCGTTCAAGATTCTCGACCCGGTGGCGAACATGGGCGAGATGTTCATCCACCACGAGGATGTTCGTCGCGCCCAATCCAATTGGGAGCCAAGGCCACTCGACGACGCGACGGTGAAGGCCCTAGGCCGCGGGCTTTCCCTCATGGCCCGCCTCACCTTGGCCAAGGCGCCTGCGACGGTGTCGCTGCGCACGCCGCAGGGCAAGGAGCTGGCGACCGTAGGCCGAGGACCGGGGCTGGCCATCACCGGCGAACCGGCCGAGCTGCTGCTGTTCATCTCCGGCCGCGACGCGGTACGCCTGGATTTCGATGGTGAGGCCGCGATCGTCGACGCGGTTCGCGCAAGCCGGCGCGGGCTCTAGCCGATCACGGCGTGAGCACGTAGCGACCGCGCACGCCGCCCTTGGCCACCTCCCGGTGGGCGTCGGCGACTCGGTCCAGCGGCACGGCCTTGTGTACCCGGGTCGGCAACTCACCGGACGCGGTCCGTTCGAGCAGGTCTGCCAACTGATGGCCGTCGGGGTGTGCGACCACGGCAGCCACGGTGATCCCGCGTTCGGCGGCAGGCCCGGCGTTCGGCTTGACGCCGACGAACGTTCCACCGTCGCGGACTAGGGCCAGGGCTTGGTCCTGCAACGAGGCGGCGTCGGCAACGGCGTCCCAACCGGGTTCGGCGCCAGTGGTGAAGTCGACGCCGAGGCCCCAGACGAACTCCTCGTCCTGGGCTCGGGCCAGACCGGTCACCTGCCAGCCGCGGTTGCGCGCCAGCGACGCGACGTACGCCCCGACCGCGCCGGCCGCACCGGTCACCAACAGCCGGTTGCCGTCGCTCGGCGCATCACCGAGCAGATCGAGGATCTGGGCCGCCGCCAGCCCGTTGAGCGGCACCGTCGACGCCGCGACCAGGTCCAGTCCGTCGGGCACGACGGCGAGGTCTGCGGCGGACACGACGAGCTGCTCGGCGTAGGTACCGAAGTCGCGGTCAAAGCCGTCAACCAAACCGGCGACCCGGGTGCCGACGGCCAGGTCCACGTCCGGACCGGTCGCGACGACGGTGCCCGAGAAGTCCCACCCAAGCCCGGTGTGATCAGGCTGGTGGACCAGCCCCATGCCGTGGAAGACGCCGCCCGCGACCGCGAGGTCGACAGGGTTGACCGAGGCGGCCGCGATACGCACTCGGACCTGGCCTGGCCCGGGCTCGACGACAGGAACGTCGATGATCTCAATCGAGTCGGGTCCGGCAGGGGTGCGAACGACTGCGGCTCGGAATGTGGGGGTGCTCATGATTGACTCCTCTCAGTTGGTCTTCTGTGGTTGTCCAACCCCACTGTTGGCGAGTAACTTTCTATCAGGAAGTACGCACTTCAAAGTGCGTAGGTCACCCCGCGGTAGGAAGGAGCGGTCGTGCCAACGACGACGGCAGCCCAGAAACGGGCCCAAGCGAAGGCCGACTACGACGCGTTTCTCGCCGGCTGCCCCAGCCGACAGCTGCTCGACCGGATCTCCGACAAGTGGGTCGCGCTGATCCTCGCCGCGCTCGGCAGCGGCGGCCCCCACCCGGGTGCCGACTGCGCCGGCGAACCACGGGCGATGCGCTACTCCGAGCTGTCGCACCGGCTTGCCGGGGTCAGCCAGAAAATGCTCACCCAAACGTTGCGGTCCCTCGAGCGCGACGGCCTCGTCACCCGCACCGTGACGCCGACCGTGCCGGTGACGGTCACTTACGAGCTGACCGGGCTCGGCCTCTCTCTGCACCAAGTGATGCGCGACATCAAGGGGTGGGCCGAGGCACACATGGACGAGGTGCTGGCCAACCGCCAGGAGTACGACGACCGCGTGCGCTGAAACCCTCGAGCCGCACCTCTAGGCTGGCGGTCGTGGATTTTCGCGTCTTCGTCGAACCCCAGCAGGGCGCCACATACGCCGATCAACTCGCGGTCGCACGCGCGGCCGAGGCCGCGGGCTATTCGGCGTTTTTCCGGTCCGACCATTACCTCGCGATGAGCGGAGACGGCCTGCCCGGCCCGACGGACTCGTGGGTGACGCTTGCCGGCATCGCGCGTGAGACGTCGTCGATCCGGCTGGGCACGATGGTCACCTCTGCGACCTTCCGTCATCCCGGCCCGCTGGCGATCTCCGTCGCCGAGGTCGACGAAATGAGCGGTGGCCGTGTGGAATTGGGCATCGGCGCCGGCTGGTTCGAGGCCGAACACCAGGCATACGCGATCCCGTTCCCGCCGCTGGGCGAACGATTCGACCGGCTCACCGAGCAGCTGCACATCATCACCGGACTGTGGACCGCACCCGTCGGCGAGAAGTTCGACTATTCCGGCACGCACTACAGCGTGGTGGAATCCCCCGCCTTACCCAAACCCGCGCAAACACCGCATCCGCCGATCATCATCGGTGGCGGAGGCGCCAAGCGCACTCCGGCGCTCGCGGCTGAATTCGCCGCCGAGTTCAACATCCCGTTCGCACCGCTCGACGTCCTTAAAACGCAATACGAGCGGGTCGCCTCGGCGCTGTCGGACGCCGGGCGGCGCCAGGACTCGCTGACCTACTCGGCGGCGTTCGTGGTGTGCGCCGGAAAAGATGACGCCGAGATCGCCAGGCGCGCAGCCGCTATCGGCCGGGAGGTCGACGAGCTGCGTAGCAATTCGCCTGTGGTCGGCACACCCGCGGAGATCGCCGACAAACTCGGCGTCTATATAGAAGCCGGCGTGCAACGGGTGTACCTGCAGGTGCTCGACATGTCCGACCTGGACCACGTGGAGTTTGTCGCTGGCCAGGTCGTCCCTCAGTTCAGCTGACCGGCGCCGACGCGCAGGCCAGGGCTACTATCGGTCGCCATGGCCCGCCAGGACCTCGACGACTACGACGGCGAAGACGACACGCCGTCGCCGACGCCCTGGCACTACCGCACATCCGCCGTCGTCGGCGCCAGCGTCGCCGGCCTCGCAGCGATCGGGATCCTGATCGCCGCCGTGACGTTCGTCAGCCGCCAATTCAACGAGCCGGACCAAGCCCCGCTGAACTTCGTCGAGCCGTCGTTCTCGGCGACCGCCACCGGGCCCTCGACGCCGACCACGACCGCGACGATCACCAGCACCAGCCCGCCGATCACCAGCGACATCAACCCGTCCTCAGAATCCCCCACCTCGTCCTCGGACACGTCGAGCAGCAGCGACGTCTCGCCCCCCACGCGAACCGCATGGACCAAGCCGTACACACCGCCCGGCGGGGACGGGTCGACGCCGAGCCCCACCCGACGCGGGCCACGCACGAATGTGACGCGCACGCTCTATCCGCAGCCCTGAGCGCTTACTATCAGTGCCCGTGGCGCGCTACGGACCTCCCGACCCCAACGACTTTTCCAACCAAGAGCCGACCGCCTACTCCAACTACGGCGATCGGGGCGGCTACGGCGAACCGCCCGGCCCGCCCGGCCCACCTCCTGGCGAACCCGGCGAACCCGTCCCCTGGTACCGCAAGCCCGCCGCACTGGTGGCGTTCGGTGCGCTCGGCGCGGTGGTCATCGCGCTCATCGTGTGGGGCCTGGCCGAGCTGCTCACGGGCGGCACGTCCACGAAGACCCCGACCAGCCTGACGCCTCTGACCACAACATCACGGTCGGCCACTCCGACGACGACCACCACCACCACGACGGCCGAGCCGACCACCACGGAGCCGACCACGACAACCACCACAACGACGACGACCGAACCGACGACAACGACCACCACGACGACGACAACGACAAGCGTCAGTACGAGCGTCAGCACGAGTACGAGCACCAGCACGGTGACGCAGACCATCACGCTGCCGCCGACCCTGCCCGGCGGCTGAGGTCGTCGCGGCCGCCTTCCATTCACTCTGCGTACAGGGCGCAAAAGTGCGAGAGAGTCACGCCCTCAGCGCAGAGTCAACGAGCCGGTGCGCTCGACCTAGCGTCCTCGAGCGGCGTACTCGGCGACCAATGCTTCGGCGCTGCGCACCGCGGCACGGCAGGCGCGCGTGGTGAACGGGTCGTTGAGCGGGTGGTCGGCGCGGCGCCGCCAGCGTTGAGCCGCAGCGAACGCGGCCCTCGGCCCGTCGTACGGAGCGTCGGGCTGCAAGCCGAGCCTGCTGGCCGCGTCGGTGCCCGAGCCGCCGATGATCCGCCGCAGCGACGCCATCTCGTCTTCGTTCAAAGTCGTTGGGCGCGAACGCAATGCGCTCAACAGGCGAAGCTCCTCGAAGGCATGCGTGTCGGCGAGCAGCGGGTCGATGTCGGCGATGATGTAGCGCGTCGCGTAGATCGGGTTGTTCTGCACGAACTGCCGCAGCGACAGCAGCGCGGTGTGCGCCTTCAGCAAGTCCGAGCGCTGCGCGAACTGCTGGTCGATGACGTCGCGCAACGCGACAAGGCCGCTGCGTTCAAGCAACTCGTCGGCCAGCGCCACCGAATCGCTGACACCGGCGCGCAACACCGCGATCGAAATTCTGATGCCGAACATGCCGAACCGGTCCAGCAGCGCGGCCCGAGTGGCGGCATCCACCGGAAGTGAATCGTCCTCACGCACAAAACGGTCCACGGACAGCATGGCCTTGGTGAGCTCGGCGGCGTCCACCCCGGCGAGCTTTTCCAGCGCGACGAACTCGCTCTGCCTCAAGGTGCGGGCGGTCAGCGCGAGCAGACCGGAGACCGGGACGACGGCCTGGCAGATACCCGTCTTGTCCATTTCGGCCGTGAACCGCTTGGCGACATCCTTGGCCGACAGCATCGCGTCGATGCGGCCCGCGCCGATCTCGTCGGCGCGCGACGCCACCCCGATCACGCCCAGCGCGCCCGCCGACCCGCCGACCAGCTCGCCAATCTGCTTGAGCAGCGCGATATCCGCCGCGTTCAGTGTCCTCAGCAGGAACACCACAGCGTCGACGCGCGGCACGCCGTCCTCGGGCACCAGCAAGCGCAGTGTCCGCTGAGAGACGTCGCGGTTCAGCGACGACGTCCCTGGTGTGTCGATGATCGTGGTGTCGATCAGCTCGGCGGCAGGCCATTCCACGTCGAGGTCGGCGACGTCCTCGGGGTCGAGGCTGGCGAAGTCGAATGTCAGCCCGCCGTCGCGAGCGATCGGGACGTTGGAGCGTCGGCCGCCGCGGTGGTTGGCGGTCACCTTCGGGGTCGGGCCGTGCCGGAACCAGGTGACGATGCGCGTGGCCTCGGTGGCGTCGGTCGGCGCGATGTCCTCGCCCACAAGCGCATTCACCAGAGTCGATTTACCGGCCTTCAGCGTGCCTGCCAGGGCGATGCGGATCGGCTGGTTGAGCCGCCATCCGATGCGCTCGAGCTCGTTGTGCACATCGGGGCGATGGCGATAGGCCGGATCGTTGCGGTACGCCTGAATGGTCCCGCCAAGGATCGCGCGCACCTGATCGCTCGTGCTCATGTGGCGCTACCTCGGCCGTCCTCCCACTCAGCGGAAGCTCCAGCTTAAGCGCCACAGCCTCACTCGATGGCCTTGCCCCAAGCGAGAGCGCTGATATCGAGGGCGACCGGGTGGTCGTCCAGGGCGTGGTCGTGATCGTGGAAGTGGTCGTCGGCCGGGTCGGGGTAGTGGTCTGCCGCGTCAGCTTGGTCGTCGCCGAGGCCGTTGTCAGCCTGGGGTGAGAACGGGTTGACCTCCCCGAGCGCCTTGTCGACGTCAGCCGCGACGTTCCAGTTGCCGACGTGGATCGTCTGGTGATCGTCGTCATGGTCGTCGGGCCGGCATTCGGCGGGGGCGAGCACCTTGTCGATGATGGAGGTCGCGTGGTGGTGCTGATGTTCGTCGAAGTCCAATTGTTGCAGCGCCGCAACGGGATCCAGCGAGTGAACGACGGTTTGCAACGGGTGGTCCGGCGGCATCGACTCGGCGACCACGGGAAGCAGATCGTGGACCTGCCCCGGGGTCGCGTCGGTCAGTCCCGCGTCGTTCAGGGCCTTGTCGGGGTTGTCGACGAACGAGCGCAGATTGGTCGGATCTCGGAACAGGTCCGTCGTGAAATCGAGGATCGACATGATGGCTCCACGGGTGGTGGTTTAGGTCGTGCCCACGGGTTCGCGGGCTGGCTGGGTGGCGCCGGGCGCCAACTTGACCGCGTGATCGGTCACCTGTTTGAGGATGTTGAGCTGCCGCTCGAGTTCGCGGATCCGGTTGTTGCGCTCGTTCTCCTCGAGCTGCACCGACGCGATCGTCTTCTGCAGCGATTCGTTGAGCGAACGGGTGGTCTGGTTGGCGATGCCGCGGTAGTGGTCGCGCAGCTGACGCTGAATACCCTTGAGCCGATCGCGGGATTCCTTGTTGACGACGAACGAGACGTCGTCGACGAACCGGCGCATGTTCATCTTCGCCTCGCTGCGCACCCGCATCATGCGGTTCTCCATGTCGTCTTTGTAGGTCTTGCGGCCCAACAGGAGGCCGGCGCCCAACGACAGCGGATTGAACATGCCCAGGCCGGCGATCGACGTCAGCATGCCGAACATCAGCACGCCGCCGTATGAGCCCCGCATGCCGGTGACCACCTTGTGCCCGGCCTTGATCGGCTTGGCCTCGAGTCTGGACAGCGACTTGATCTCACCAAGGCTGGCACCCATTTCGCGCGCATCGAGCTGGGGCATCTTGACTGCCTCGAGGCCTGCCTCGACGAACGTGCGCGCCACCTCGGCCGCGAGCACTTCGGCACGCTGATAGGCCCACACGAAGTTGTCGCCGACGGCGGTGGCGATCGCATTCTCCAGCTCGGCCCCGATCTCGGCCCAGTGCTGGGTCGGGTCGGTGGTGTCGATGACGTGCTCGGTGTGCTGGGTGATGGCACGGAACCGGCCGCGCAGGTCGTGGTCGACATCGGCGGTCAGGTCTGCGATTCCGTCGTTGAGCACCTGCTGCCACAGCGCGGTCTGCTGCAGAGCGTCCTGCGCTTCCTGTTTGCGTCGCTCCAGGTCGGCCTGCAACCGGTCGCGGGCTTCTGGGTCATTGAGCGCGGAGAGCTCGGAATCGGCGGCGAGCGTCAAATGCTCGGCGGCCGAACGAATCTCGGCGAGGACTTGATCGCGCACCCGGTCGTTCTCGCGCGACAGCACCTTCTCGCTGAGGAACTTCACGATGGCCGGGAAGTTGGATTCCTCGTTGAGTTCCTTGTCGTTGAGTTGAATGGCGTGGCTGCGCAGCAGCGACGATGCGGGAATCATCGGCAACGGCAGGCCGGCCCGCTGCAGGTGGGCCTTGTTGACGTCGACGATCTCGCGCCAATGGGGGTAGAGGTCGATCTTGGTCGCGACAATCGTTGCGACAGGGCATATTTCGAAGGCCTGCCGGATGAACGTCATTTCCGGCTCGGTGAATTCCTGGCTGGTGTCGCTGATCATCAGCATGGCGTCCGCGTCGGGAAGCAGGCCCAGTGTGGCCGAAAGATGGGGCTGCCCATGGCCGCCGACGCCCGGGGTGTCGACGAAGACGAGTCCGCCCTTGAGCAGCGGGCTGTTCGCGGTCACCGCGACCCGAAGGACCCGGCGCCCGCCCGCCGCCGGATGGCGACGCAAGTCGTTCTTGATGTCTGCGATGGGGATTTCGACGGCGTCGGGCTCGCCCTCGTCGGCGCCGGCGACGATCAACTTCGCGGTGGCCTGTTCTCCGAAGGACACCATGGTGGCCAGAACCGTCGTCTCGTCGTCGCCGACGCGTGACACCGGCACGTTCAGCAGCGAGTTGAGCAGCTGGCTCTTGCCCTGCTTGAGCTGCCCGGCGATCACCACGCGGATCTGCGGGTCGCTGATCCGGTCTTTCGCCCTGCCCAACCGCTCGACCAGATCGCCGCGATCCTGCACCTCGGCGATCTTGATGCTGTGGTCGATCAACTCGACGATGACCTTGACCTTGCGGGGGTCGTTCGGTTGCGTCATGGGGTCCCTTTAGGCAGTAGCTTTCGAAGCCGTTGGATCACCAACGGTAGGCGTGCCAACTGGCGGGGACCTGTGTTCGGTCCCCGCCAGCTGCGCTATTTCGTTGTCCCGTCGATCAGAAGTGGATTCCGGTGTCGACGTGGGTGTCGACCTGCTGGTGCACGGAGTTGTCGGTGTGCACCGAGTTGTCGTTGTGGCTGTCATGCGTGCTGTTGTCGACGTGCACCGAGTTGTCGTCGTGGTGGCTCGCGTCGACGTTGCCGCCGATGTCACCACCGTGAGTGTCGACCGTGGTGACGTCGCCGCCGCCGGTGTTGGTGGACGTCGTCTGCGTCGGTGCGATGACGACTGCGCCGCCGGACCCACCTGTCGCGTCGCCGCCGCCGCCGGAGAGGATTCCGCCACCGTGACCGCCGGCCGCATTGCCGCCGCTGGTGTCGATGTCACCGGTCTTGACGACCGGGCCCTCGTTGCCGGAGATGACATCCCCACCACCGCTGTTGTGGATGGTGCTGCTGCCATGGCTGTCGCTGGTGTTGCCGACGCCGCCGGCCTGAACGGTGGAGCCCTCGCCGGCGAGGATGTCACCGGTGTTGGCGCCGACGTTGCCGTCGCCCGTCACGTTGCCGTCGCCGTGGACGTTCGTGTTGTGGATGTCGCCCGCGTTGCCGGTGTTGATCACGCTGCCATCGGACGCGGTGTTCTTGTCGCCGAAGGTGATGTCACCGAAGTCCAGGTTGACGCCGCCCTGCTGGACGTCGTGTCCCGCCTCCGGGCTCAAGATCGGCGTGCTGTTGTGGCTCAGCGTGTCGTTGTTGCTGAAGGCCTGCGTCTCAGGAGCCCAGACGGGCGCGTACTGAGGAGTGAAGGCGATGCCGTGGGTCTCGGCAACGGCCTGCTGCAGGCCGTGCACCGGGTTCCCGCCGCCATTGATCATCGCGGCCGGAGCCACGGTGGCCGCTACCGCGTTCACCTGAGCTGCCGTCACGCCCTGAACGCCGGCGTTGGCCATTGCGCGGTCGGGGTCGTTGACGAAGGCCTGGGCCTGAACCGGGTCGCGGAAGAGGTCGAGAATCCAATCGATCACGTTGGTCATTTGTTTGGTCCTTTTCTGTGGGTGTTGCCGGGGTCTGGTCGCCGGGCTGTCCGGCGAACTGATGACTACGTTATGGAGCTGCCGGCCCAGTCGGAACGGGGTCGAAACCCCTCCCTCCATACCTACGTCTCGGGATCATGGTGGGGTCTCCATTAGGGGATTAGGGGGATACTAGGGACTATTGGACGGTCATCGGGTTCGTTGGCTGAATGCCCAGGTCCAGAACGCAAAAATGCGCGGCCTCTGCGGGCCGCGCATCTTTGTGGTTGCCGTAGGAACTAGTCGAAGATGTCGAAGCTATGCGCGTCGGCGTCCATATGCTGATCGACATCGTGATCAACCGGGGCCGAATGGCTCCAATCGTCGTCGGGGTGAGCGTCCAGCGCCGGTGCATCGTCGATTACAGGGGCGTCGAACTGCAGCGACGTGTCATCGGCACCTGTCACCGTCGGCACCTCGTGCTCAGCCAGAACATCCAGACCCGACTGCAGCGCAGCGTGCGGGTCGTCGACGAGTTGGGTGGTCACCGAATGCACGTCGTCGACTGTGACGGGTACATGGTCGTCGAAAGCGTCGAACGCGGCGGTTGCCGCGCCACTGGCCCACACGTTGCCGGCGTGATCGTCGACGACGGCGTCGGCGCCCGTAGTGGGCATCCCCATCGACAAGGACTCCGAGACGACAGGAATCAGATTGTTCACGTCGACACTGGTCACATCGCCGAGGTGCGCATCGGAGATGGCCTGTGCGGGATCAGCAGCGTACGCTGCGGCGGCGTCCGGGTCGCGGACCAACGACATGACGAAGTCGAGTAGCGAGTTTGCCATGGAACACCCTCCTTTCCATTGCTGAGATAATTGCGGCGTCAGCTCAAAGGCTTGACCTGATGCTATCCACGGACGTCGCGGCGGTGATCGGTGCGCAACCCACCTCTACCGCCCGCACGTTAGGGGACTCACCGTTAGGGGTTTCGCGCCACTAGGGGGATCTCCCTGTTCCCGAGGCTCAAAGCCGCTATCGTGGCCACAACATGAGCGACTCACTTGGGTTGTCTATTGGAATGACCAACCTGGTGGCGGCCCGCATCGGCCGTCCCCCAATCATGCGCCGATCCGTGCTCACTCTCTTCAATGATCGCGCGCCCGAGGTCGGTGTGCCCGGCGAGAACCCCAACTTGAGCCAGCCCGGGCTGGTGCTGAGTGGGTTCGTGGAGCGGGTCGGCGACCCGGTGCCGCTGGTGGCCGCCGACGGCTCGCCTCACCGCGGCGAGCGCGTGCTCGTGGAAGCCCTCGACGCGATGGCGCGCACGGTCGGCGGTGGCGCCCCGATCGCGATAGCCGTGCCCTCGCATTGGGGTCCGGCGACGGTCGGCGCGCTGCGGGGTGCACTGCGGGCCAAGCCGAGCCTCGCGCCCGACGGCGTGCCCGCCGCGCTGATACCCGATTCCGTAGCCGCGCTGTCCGCGTTGCAGGCCGCGCCGGGGTTGCCGTCGGACGGCGTCGTCGCGCTGGTCGATCTCGGCGGCAGCGGGACCAGCATCACGCTGGCCGACGCCGGCGCGAACTTCGACGCGGTCGGCGAGACGGTCCGCTACCACGACTTCTCCGGCGACCTGATCGACCAGGCACTGCTCGACCACGTCGTCGCCGGCATCGCCGAAGCCAACAACGCCGACCCCACCGGCACCCTCGGCCTCGGGTCACTGGCCCGGCTGCGCGACGAGTGCCGGCAGGCCAAGGAACGGCTCTCGGCCGAGACGGCGACGGTCGTGCCCGCCGAACTGCCCGGCTTCAACTCCGACATCCGTGTGACCCGCAACGAGCTGGAAAGCCTCGTCTCGGCGCCGCTGGCCGGGTTGCTCGCCACGATTGAAGAAACGTTGCAGCGCAACAACATTGCGGTCGCGAGCCTTTCGGCCGTCGCGACTGTCGGCGGCGGGGCCAACATACCGATCGTCACGCAGCAGCTGTCCGAACGATTGCGGGCGCCGGTCGTGACGACGCCGCAATCACAGCTCAACGTCGCGGCCGGTGCTGCATTGGTGGCCGACGCTGCCCTGGCGGCTGACGCGCCGACGGGGATGGCGGCTGCGGCCGATTCACCGCCGACGATGGCCGCCGCGGGCTGGGCGGCAGGAGCCGCGGGACTGGCGGCGGCCGAATCGGCGTCCGACGGCGCCGGGTCGGCGACGTTCCGCGCGCTGGCGTGGTCGCAGGACGATTCACCGAGCGGCGAGCCCGTGCCCTACTCGGGCGAGGACTACACCTTCGAGGCAGGCGCGACCGGCGCCCGCCCGCAGATGGAGTTCGCCCACGAAGAGGAGGGCTACGGCGAGGAGCCGCCTCCGTTGCCCTGGTACAAGCGCCCGCCCATTCTCTTCGGCGCGGCGGCAGCGGCCGCACTCCTCGCGGTCGGCGGCCTGGCGGTCACGCTCACCAGCACGAGCGGCAGCAGCAGCCCGGTGACCGAGACGGCCACGCATGTCCAAACCGGGCCTCCGCCAACCGAACCCGCCACACAGGGCGCCCCAGAGACCGTGACTGTCACTGGCCCCGACGGCCGGCCGAGCACGACGGTCGTGCCGTCGCCGACACCGTCGTCCAGCGAGACCACGACATCGCCGACGACGACCACCACCACCACTACGACGACAACCACCACGACGACCACCACCACCACGACGACAACCCCGCCCACCACCACCACGACACCGCCGACGACCACCAAGCCGCCGACGACGACGACTCAGGTGATCACGACGACGGCCGCCGCGCTGTCGCCCGTGACATCCACGCCGTGAGCCATGGTCAGACCGGCGCCCGAATCGCTGACCGACATCCCGCCGGCCGCGCGCGAGGCCGTCACCACACTGGTTGCCACCCCCACCGCGGCGGCCAAGATCCTGGTCTCCGGAGGCATCGGCACCGGTAAGAGTTCGGTTCTCGCGGCCATCCGCGCGGCGCTGCGGGCGGCAGGCGTAACAGTCCTGACAAGGCCGCCACGTGACGGCGACGATGGCGGCGCGGTGGTCATTGACGACGCCCATCTGCTCGACGACGGTGAACTCGATGCGCTGACCCAGCATGTCGCCGATCCCGCGTCGACGGTCGTGGTCGCCGCCGAACCGCTCGCGCACCGTCCGGGACTGCGCTCCCTCGCCACCGCAATGGAGCGCGAGAACCCCGTGGTTTCGCTCGGCGCTTTGACTCCGCAGGAGGTGGGCCGCACGGCGGCCGAAACACTGGGCGCCCCACCGACTTCCGAGATCGTCCGCTCGCTGATGGTCGCGACGGCCGGCCTGCCGTTCCTGCTGCGGCCCGCGCTCGCGGCCGCCGCGTCACCCGATGGCGAACCACCCGCAACGGCGATCATGCAGGCCGCCAAGTTCGCATTGATCGAGCGGCTGCGCCGGCTGGAAGAACCGGTGCTCGACGCGCTGCTGGTGTCGTCGCTCAGCCCCGAACTCGGGGCCGACGACGTCGCGGCCGCGCTTCGGGTGTCGGCTGACGACGCGCAGCGTCTGGTCGACCGCGCCCGTGCGAGCGGGCTGATCGAGCCGTCGCACAGCCAGGCCTTCCTGCGGACCGTGCATCGTTGCATCGCCCAGATCATCGGCAACGCGCGTCATCACGACACCGAGATTTCACTGCTGGTGTCCCAGATCGAATTGTCAACGCTCTCAGGTGATCTCGCGCTGCGATTGGCCGAGCATGGATTGCGCGACGACCGGCTTGCAAATGCGTTGGCGGACTTGGCTGCCCGAAGCCACGACCAACCCGCACGAGCGGCCCGGCTGTATCGCGCCGCCGCGGACGCCGGGGCGACGGCGCTGAACACACGCCTTGCCGACGCGCTCGCGTTGACCGGTGACTGCGCGACCGCGGGCCGGCTGGCCGACGAATTGCTCGGCAGCGAGGATCCCGCCGTACGAGCCGCCGCGGTGAGGATCGCCGCGAGCATCGCCATGCACGACGGCAGCGCGGCGCAGGCGGCCGACCTGTTCCGGTGGATGGGGCCGTATCCCGACGCGTTCGTCAGCGCGGCGGGTGCGATTGTGGGCGTCGCGACGGGCGATCCCGATTCGGCGAGGGCGGCGTTGAGCCCCGAAAGCGCGGGACCGCCGACGTCGACCGCCCGCGGCGCGCGCAGCCTCGCCGAAGGTCTGTTGCTGTCGCTCGATCAGCCGTTCCCCGTCGCTGTCGCGCGGCTGGGTCAGTCGATCACCGCGGAGCAGCACCAGCCCGGTGTCGCACCCGATTCGCCGGCCGCACTCGTGACGCTGGCCGCCCTGCACGGCGGCGACCCGGTTCGCGCCCGCAGTGTGATCGGCCGTGCTGTGCGAGCCGGCGGCCCAACAGGCACTGTCGATGAATCCTTCTTCTCCCATCGCCATCGTCTGCTGTTGGGCTGGGTTCGGATGCAGGACGGCCAACTGCCCGCCGCGACTGCGGATGTCGCCTCGACCGCCGACGCGGCACTGCACCGCAGGGACGCACTGTGGGCGGCGGCGTTGCAAACGGCGATCGCGCGCCGCAGCGGTGACAGCGGTGCAGTGCAGAAGCATTGGTATGCCGCGATGGAAGTGCTCGCCGAGTACTCGGTGGAGCTGTTCGCGTTGCTGCCGTTGGGCGAGCTGTGGGTCGCGGCCGCGCGGATGCGTCAGGTCGACCGGCTCGAGCACACGCTGGCGGAGGCATTCGCATTGCTTGCGTCGCTCGGCAACCCGCTGCTGTGGTCGGTGCCACTGCACTGGGCCGGCGTGCACGCAGGCATCCTGGCCAACTCACCTGAAGCGGTCGCGCCACACGGCCAGGCGTTGACCGCCGCCGCGGCCCACAGCGCGTTCGCCAAGGTGCTGGCCAACGCAGGCCGCACCTGGCTGCGCGTGTTGGCCAATCACGTCGACACCGACGAGGTGACCGTGGCGGCGCGGGGCCTGTCACAGTTCGGCCTGACATCGGATGCGACGCGGCTGGCAAGCCAAGCCGCCCTGCAGACGCCCGACGGGCGGGTGTCCGGTGCGATGCTGCAGTTGGCACGCGACCTCAAACAGACCGTCGCCGTCGACGAGGCGCCGGGGGTCGAACCCTCCGCGGCCACCGAAGTGGTGCGCAGCGCACCGTCGCGGCCCACATCCTCGAAGCTCTCGGACCGCGAGCGTGAGGTTGCGGAGTTGCTCCTGCTCGGCATGCCCTACCGCGACATCGGCAGTCAGCTGTTCATCTCGGCCAAGACCGTCGAGCACCACGTCGCCCGGATCCGACGCCGGCTCGGCGCCGAGTCGCGTTCGGAGATGCTGTCGATGCTGCGCGCGATGCTCGCGCCCCAGGGCTGAATCCCCCTACGGGCTCACATCCCCTAATCCGGAATCCCCATAGGGACCGCCCCAGCCAGGGGTCCAGCACCGGATTTGCCGGCTCACGGTTCGCCATACGGTCATTCGCATGTTCAATCCCCCAGGCAACCAGGGCCATTCACTCGGCCTTTCGGTCGGCGCGACCAACATCGCCGGCACCCGGGACGGCCGCACCGCCGCCATCCACCCCGCGGAGGTCACGCTGCAGGGACGACGGCTCACCGGCTTCGTCGACCGAGTCGGCGACCCGGTGCCGCTGGTGGCACCCGACGGCTCCAAGTACAACTCCGAGCGGCTTGTCGCCGATGCGCTCGGCGCGATGGCCGAGTCGCTGACCGGTGGCATGCCGGCCGGCGACATGGCCGTCACCGTGCCCGCGCACTGGCGCGCGCCGGTCGTCGACACCCTGCGCCGCAACCTGCGCAACGGCGTGCCGGTGGTGTCGGACGCCACCGCCGCACTGACGGCTCTGCGGGCCAAGCCCGGGCTGCCCTTGCGCGGCGTCATCGTGCTGTGCGATTTCGGCGGCAGCGGCACGAGCATCACGCTTGCCGATGCGGCGTCGAACTATGCACCCATCGGCGAGACGGTCCGCTTCTCTGACTTCTCCGGTGACCAGATCGACCAGGCCCTGCTGAGGTACGTCGTCGTCGGGCTATTGGACTCGTCGCAGGCCGATCCGGCGAGCACCGCGATGGTCGGCTCACTGGCGCGGCTACGCGACGAATGCCGGGGCGCAAAGGAGCGGCTGTCCGCCCAGACGTCGACGACGATCGCGGCCGACGTTCCCGGGTACCGCGGCGATATCCGCGTCACGCGTACCGAGCTCGAAGACCTGATGCAGCCGCCACTCGCGGATTTCCTTGCCGCGCTTGACGAGACGCTTGCGCGCAATCAGGTGCCCGCGGAAGGTGTTTCAGCCGTGGCGACGGTCGGCGGAGGCGCGCGCATTCCGCTGATCACCCAGCAGCTGTCCGAACACCTGCGTGCGCCCGTCGTGACCACACCGCACCCGCAACTCACCGCGGCCGAAGGGGCCGCCCTGATCGCACAACGCGCCCGGATCGTCGACACCGCAACCGCGCTGACACCGGCGGCCGCGACCGCCGCGGCCGCTCCCGCTGCGACGCACGCGACCGTGTCGCTGGTTTCCCACGAGGAAGCGTTGGCCTGGTCTGAAGACGACGCCAGCGAGGACGTGCTGCCGTACAGCGATGTCACGGACTCCCGCCCCGAGGTGAATTTCCGTCACGAGGAATGGCAGGACGAGGAGCCGCCACGACGCGGCCCGCTTGTGCTGTTCGGTCTGTCCGCGGTCGCCGCGGCCGTCGCCTCGGCGGTGTTCGGCTTCACCTTGCTCAACGACACCACCACGACCCCGGTCGACGCGGCAGCCACCGCCACGTCGACCGCTCCAGCGCCTGCGGCGCCGGCGCTTCTCCCAGCACCCCCGGCGCCGCAGGCCCCCCAAGTAGTCACGACTGTCGTGATGCAGAAGCCCGCCCAGCGGTCATACCCCCAGCAGCCGCGAACCCAGGCACCTGCAACCCAGCAACCGCCGGCACCGCCGACGACGACAGAACCGACGACCACCACCCCCACCACGACAACCCCGACGACTACGACCACGACACCACCGACCACCACCACTCCGCCCACAACGACGACGCCGTCGCCACCGCCGATCGACCCCGGCACGGGCGGCGCGGGCGGGACGACACCGCCTCCGATCGACCCCGGGACTGGCGGCGCCGGGACGCTTCCGAAATCGCCTCCCGTCGATCCGGGCACGGGCGGCGGAGGGACCACAACCGCACCCGGAGCCTAGTTAGGGCAGCCTTCGTAGCGACGTTTCCGCGCAAGATGCAACTATGAGCAGGCATCAAGCGAAAGTTACCGACCAGTAACATACCGTTAGTTACTGTTGAGTAACTTAGGAATCGGGAGGCACGCGGTGGATACCCAGATGCTGATCAGGCTTGTCGTCGGGCTAGGACTGACAGCACTAGTCCTGGTGTTCGCCGCCAAGCGTGTCCTGTGGCTGACCAAGCTGATCCGTTCGGGGCAGTCCACCAGCGACGAGCACGGGCGCAAGGACCACCTCGGCACGCGCATCACCACCCAATTCAAAGAGGTGTTCGGGCAAACCCGGTTGCTGCGCTGGTCGATCCCCGGCCTGGCCCACTTCTTCACGATGTGGGGCTTCTTCATTCTCGCGTCGGTCTACCTCGAGGCGTACGGCCTTCTGTTCGTACACAACTTCCACATCCCGCTGATCGGCCGCTGGGACGCGCTCGGCTTCCTGCAGGACTTCTTCGCCGTCGCCGTGCTCCTCGGCATCATCACGTTCGCGATCATCCGCATCGTGCGCGAGCCCAAGAAGCATGGCCGCGACTCGCGGTTCTACGGATCGCACACCGGCGGCGCCTGGCTGATCCTGTTCATGATCTTCAACGTCATCTGGACCTACGCCCTGGTGCGTGGCGCCGCGGTGAACACCGAAACGCTGCCGTATGGCAACGGTGCCTTCTTCTCGCAGCTGATGGGCTGGGTCCTGCATCCGCTCGGCCACACCGCCAACGCCTGGATCGAGACGATCGCGCTGCTGCTGCACATCGGCGTGATGCTGGTCTTCCTGCTGATCGTGCTGCACTCCAAGCACCTTCACATCGGCCTGGCGCCGATCAACGTCACGTTCAAGCGGCTGCCCAACGCCCTCGGCCCGCTGCTGCCGGTGGAGTCCAACGGCGTCCCGATCGACTTCGAGGATCCCGCCGAGGACGCGGTGCTGGGCCGCGGCAAGATCGAGGACTTCACCTGGAAGGGCTACCTCGACTTCACCACATGCACGGAGTGCGGCCGCTGCCAGTCGCAGTGTCCGGCGTGGAACACCGGAAAGCCGTTGTCGCCCAAGCTCGTGATCATGAACCTGCGCGACCATCTCTTCGCGAAGGCGCCGTACATCCTCGGCGACAAGGAGACCCCGCTGGAGAACACCCCGGAGGGTGGCCTCGGCGAGGAACTCCGCGGCGAGAAGCACGACGAGGAACACCACGTCCCCGAATCCGGTTTCGAGCGGGTGATGGGCTCCGGACCCGAGCAGGCCACGCGTCCGCTGGTGGGCACCGCCGAGCAGCTCGGCGTCATCGACCCCGACGTGCTGTGGTCCTGCACGACGTGCGGTGCGTGCGTCGAGCAGTGTCCTGTCGACATCGAGCACATCGACCACATCGTGGACATGCGCCGGTACCAGGTGATGATGGAGTCCGAGTTCCCGTCCGAACTCGGTGTGCTGTTCAAAAACCTTGAGACCAAAGGCAATCCGTGGGGTCAGAACGCCAAGGACCGCACCAACTGGATCGACGAGGTCGACTTCGACGTGCCGGTGTACGGCAAGGACGTCGAATCCTTCGAGGGCTACGAGTACCTGTTCTGGGTGGGCTGCGCCGGCGCGTACGAGGATCGCGCGAAGAAGACCACCAAGGCCGTCGCCGAACTGCTCGCCACTGCGGGCGTGAAGTTTCTGGTGCTCGGCGAGGGTGAGACCTGCAACGGCGACTCGGCGCGTCGCTCCGGCAACGAGTTCCTGTTCCAGCAGCTGGCCGCCCAGAACGTCGAGACGCTCAACGACCTGTTCGAAGGCGTGGAGCGGGTGGACCGCAAGGTCGTCGTCACCTGCCCGCACTGCTTCAACACGCTGGGCCGCGAGTACCCGCAGGTGGGCGGCAACTACACCGTGCTGCACCACACGCAGCTGTTGAACCGGCTGATCCGCGACAAGAAACTCGTGCCCGTCAGCCCTCCCGACGGCGGCAAGGACATCACCTACCACGACCCGTGCTACCTGGGCCGGCACAACAAGGTCTACGACGCGCCGCGTGAACTCATCGGAGCCTCGGGCGCGAAGCTCACCGAGATGCCCCGCCACGCCGACCGCGGCCTATGCTGCGGTGCTGGCGGCGCGCGGATGTGGATGGAAGAACACATCGGTAAGCGCGTGAACCACGAACGCGTGGAAGAGGCGCTGGACACCGGCGCATCGGCGATCGCGACGGGCTGCCCGTTCTGCCGCGTGATGATCACCGACGGTGTCGACGACGTCGCCGCGGCCAACGATATACCGAAGGCCGAGGTGCTCGACGTGGCTCAGCTGCTGCTGGGGTCACTCGACAAGAGCTCGGTCACGCTGCCCGAAAAGGGCACGGCCGCAAAGGAATCCGAGGCGCGCGCCGCCAAGACCGCACCGAAGGCAGACGCCGGAACGACCGTGGCCGAGCCCGAAGCCAAACCGGAGCCCAAGGCCGACACTGCCGCCACCGAAACCAAGCCCGTCACCGGCCTCGGTATCGCCGGTGGCGCCAAGCGTCCCGGTGCGAAGAAGACGGCGGCCCCCGCCCCCGCCCCCGCCGCCGAAGCGCCGGCGGCCACAGCACCGCCCGCCAAGGGCCTCGGCATCGCCGCAGGCGCCAAGCGTCCCGGCGCGAAGAAGGCCGCACCCACGGCTGCTGCCGAACCCGCCCCGACCGCAACGGAACCCGCGTCGACCGCCGCCGAGCCCGCATCCACGGCGGCCGAGACGCCGGTCAAGGGCCTCGGTATCGCGGCGGGAGCCAGGCGCCCCGGCGCAAAGAAGGCACCCGCGGCACCGAAACCCGCTGCGCCGCAACCCGAACCGCAGTCCGACGGCGAATCGGACTCTGAGCCTGAGCCTTCCGCCGATGGCAACGGAGAGAAGCCCGCGCCGCCGGTGAAGGGTCTTGGCATCGCGAAGGGTGCGCGCCCGCCCGGCAAGCGGTAGTCGGCACGTCGGATGTCTGCGCGGACGGATCTGGTCAACGCCATCAGATCGGCCGTCATCGCCGGCAGTGTGCTGCTTCTCGTGGCATGCGGATCGACTGGGCGTCCGCAGGCTCCACTGGCGGATGATTCCGACGCGGCGGTGTCCGACGCCGTCGAGTCCATCACCACCTTCCCGACACAGCTCGATCCGCGGATCTGGAACGGCATGGCGATGAAGCCGGACGTTCGCGACGCGATCCTGCGTGTGGTGAATCGGGTGACCGGCGAATCGGAAATCGCGGGACTCACCGTCGACGCGGTTGATCTGTTCGGCAGCAACGCCTCATACGAGTACGACGACAAGTCCGACGTCGGGGTCCACGTGTTCGTGCACAAGCCCGGCATGTCGGACGAGGAGCTCACGCCATCCATGCACCTGCTCAACGACCTGGTCGAGCGCCGCCAGGAGGGCCGCGTCCTGCTCTACGGCCTGCCCCTAGAGGTCACGTTTCACGCTGGGCGCTCGGCCAACTATCAACCACGGGCGGGAATCGGCCAGTATTCGGTCACCGACGGCCGCTGGGTGGTCGAGCCGGTGAAGCAACCGGACAACTTCGACCGAAACCAGATGAAGGCTGACGCCAAGAAATTCATCGGCAAGTACAACGATCTGGTGCGGAGCTACCAAGCCGGCAAGAAGGGTTTCGACTGCACCCGATTCGACGCCCTGGACCGCGAGATGAGCGACTACCGTAATCAGGGTTTCGAGCAGGGGCTCGGCAGTCGTTCCACCCAGAACCTGACCTACCGGGCATTACGCCGGCTCAACGTCGAGATCCCCGAGATGGTCGACACCCTTGCCGACGAGTGCATTTTCATCAACGAATCGGTCGGTTAGCGGCCTCGGTGACCTGCGGTTTTACAAAATCGCTGGACGTCGATGAGACGATGGATGACGTGACTACCCAGCATGTGCCGTGGCCGGCCACCGGGCATCACCCGCGGCAGCGCACGTTCACGCAGTCATCCAAGCTGCAGGACGTCCTGTACGAGATCCGCGGGCCGGTACATGAGCACGCGTCACGGCTGGAGGCGGAGGGTCACCGCATCCTGAAGCTGAACATCGGCAACCCCGCCCCGTTCGGCTTCGAGGCGCCCGATGTCATCATGCGCGACATCATCCAAGCGCTGCCATACGCGCAGGGCTACTCGGATTCCAAGGGCATCATGCCTGCCCGCCGCGCGGTGTTCACGCGCTACGAACTCGTCGACGGCTTCCCGAAGTTCGACGTCGACGACGTCTACCTCGGCAACGGCGCATCCGAGCTCATCCAGATGACGTTGCAGGCACTGCTCGACAACGGCGACCAGGTGCTGATCCCCGCACCGGACTATCCACTGTGGACCGCATGCACCTCGCTGGCAGGCGGCACGCCGGTGCATTACCTGTGCGACGAGACGCAGGGCTGGATGCCCGACATCGCCGACCTGGAGTCGAAGATCACCGACCGCACCAAGGCGATCGTCGTGATCAACCCGAACAACCCGACAGGCGCTGTCTACACCCGCGAAATCCTCACTCAGATGGCCGATCTCGCGCGCAAACACCAACTGCTGCTGCTCGCCGACGAGATCTACGACAAGATCCTCTACGACGACGCCGAGCACATCGCGATGGCGTCGGTCGCGCCCGACGTGCTGACGCTGACCTTCAACGGCTTGTCGAAGGCGTACCGCGTCGCGGGTTACCGATCCGGCTGGCTGGTCATCACCGGACCCAAGGAACACGCGAGCAGCTTCATCGAGGGCATCAGCCTGCTGGCTAACATGCGGCTGTGCCCGAACGTTCCTGCGCAGCACGCGATTCAGGTCGCGCTCGGCGGCCATCAGAGCATCGAGGACCTGGTACTGCCCGGCGGCCGGCTGCTCGAACAGCGCGACGTCGCGTGGACCAAGCTCAACGAGATCCCCGGGGTGTCGTGCGTGAAGCCCGAGGGTGCGCTCTACACATTCCCGCGCCTCGATCCAGAGGTCTACGACATCCAGGATGACGAGCAGCTCGTGCTGGATCTGCTGCTGCAGGAGAAGATCCTGGTCACCCAGGGCACCGGCTTCAACTGGCCGACACCCGATCACCTGCGCATCGTGACGCTGCCATGGTCGCGCGACCTCGCCAACGCCATCGAGCGGCTCGGCAACTTCCTGTCTTCCTACCGGCAGTAGCCCCACCAAGCCGTCCGCGAGATCGCAGTTATCGTGCGGCTCACTCGAAGTTCTGCGCAATAACTGCAGTCTCGCGTCCAGAATGTGCGGCAAATGCCGCCGGTAACTCATTCAGGGTCGGCCTCTACCCTGGCCGCGTGACCCACTCGCACGCCCACTCGCACTCCCTGACCGGCCCGGCGCCGTTGGGGCCGATGGCCGCCAAGATCGTCGTCGGCCTGCTCGTCGCCATCGGCGTGGCCGTGCTGGCCGCCACGGTGTGGCTGTGGCCGAGCCACCAGAAAGTCGACATCCCGCTGCCGTTTCAGAACGCGGCCGGCGGCGCGGTGACCACCGAAGGCGGCCATGTGGTGTCCAGCAAGCTGGCCGCATGCGGCAGCCCGTCGGCGGGTGCGGTGCTGACCGCCGAGCCCGTCTCCGCGCAGGGCGAGGGCTCGCAATGCGTGCAGAACCTGGTGGCCATCGACTCCGGGCCCAACAAGGGTGCGAACACACTGCTGGAGTTCAGCGGCGGTCCCGGCCAGCCCCACCTCGTGGCCGGCGACCACGTTCGGATCAGCCGTCAGGTGGATGCGGGCGGGGCGACGACGTACGCCTTCTACGACTACGAGCGGTCGTGGCCGCTGATCGTGCTCGCTGCGGCGTTCGCGGTAGTGATCGTCGCGGTCGCCGGCTGGCGCGGGCTGCGGGCGCTGATCGGCATCGTGATCGCATTCGCGGTGCTCGTCGTCTTCCTGCTGCCGGCGCTGCGCGACGGTGCCGCGGCCATCCCCGTCGCGCTCGTCGCGTCGGCGGTGATCCTGTATGCCGTCATCTATCTGGCGCACGGTGTGAGCCTGCGTACCAGCGCGGCATTGCTGGGAACCCTGGCCGCCCTGCTGCTCGCAGCGCTGTTATCTTGGGGCGCAATCGAATTGGCTCATCTGACGGGGCTATCCGAGGATCAGAACAACGAGGTCGCCGCGTACATGGGCAACGTGTCGATCACCGGATTGTTGCTGGCCGGGTTCATCATCGGCTCACTCGGTGTGCTCAACGACGTCACGGTCACACAGGCCTCGACGGCGTTCGAGCTGGCCGAGACCGGCGCCGGCCGCAAAGCAATCTTCCTGGGCGCCATGCGGGTTGGGCGTGACCACATCGCCAGCACCGTCTACACGCTCGTGCTCGCCTACGCGGGTAGCGCGCTGCCGCTGTTGCTGCTGTTTTCCGTGGCCAACCGCTCCCTCGGCGACGTGCTGACCAGTGAAAGCGTCGCGATCGAGATCGCCCGCTCGGCCGTCGGCGGCATCGCGCTTGCCCTGTCAGTGCCCCTCACGACGGCGATCGCCGCCGTACTGGCCACTCCTGTCACCGCCGGTCAAGCAGTCCCAGAAGGTAATCGCCGTATCCGGACTTGAGCAGCGTCTGCGCCCGCGCCGCCAACTGTTCGTCGTCGATGTAGCCGAGCCGCCAGGCCACTTCCTCGGGCACGCCGATCTTCAAGCCTTGCCGACGCTCAATGGTGCGCACGAAATCGCTGGCGTCCAACAGCGAGTCGAAGGTTCCGGTGTCCAGCCATGCGGTACCGCGGTCGAGTGGCTCGACGATGAGGCGGCCCTGATTGAGGTAGGTCTGGTTGATGTCGGTGATCTCGTATTCGCCTCGCGCGGACGGCTTCAACGACCGCGCCATCGCGACGACGTCGTTGTCGTAGAAGTACAGACCCGGCACCGCGTAGTTCGACTTCGGCGTTGCGGGCTTTTCCTCGATCGACAACGCCGTCCCGTCGTCGGAGAACTCGACGACACCGTATGCGGACGGATTCGCCACCCAGTACGCGAAAATCGCTCCGCCGTCGACGGTTTGGAAGCGGCGCAGCGCGGTACCGAGCCGTGGGCCGTAGAAAAGGTTGTCGCCCAAGGCCAACGCCACCGAGCCGGTCCCGACGTGGTCCGCGCCGATCACGAAAGCCTGCGCCAGCCCGTCGGGCCGGTCCTGCACTGCGTAGCTGACATTGATGCCGAACGCCGACCCGTCGCCGAGCAACCGATGAAAAGCCGGGGCGTCGGCGGCGGTGCTGATGATCAGGATGTCGCGGATGCCGGCCATCATCAGCGTCGTGAGCGGGTAGTAGATCAGCGGCTTGTCGTAGACGGGCAACAGCTGCTTGGACACACCCATCGTGATCGGATGCAGCCGTGTTCCCGATCCGCCGGCGAGGATGATGCCCCGCATCACCCGACGAGGTCCTCGTCGGTCAACTCCGTGGCGGCGAGCGCGGTGGCGAGGTCGTCGTGGCGGAAGACGGATGTGACGTGGTCGTGAACTACACGAAACGCCACCGCCGCGCCGTCCTGCTCCTCGGCGACAACGACGCCGTCACGGACGAACATCCGGCCTGGGTCGGCGGCGGTGACGGCCAACGCTGTCGCCCACTCCCGCAAGGCTTGCTGTCCCTGGCCCGCGCCGTTCGCATCACCGAACTCGATATCGTCGCTGGATACCTGCAGCAGGGTGTCGAAATCCTGCTCGTTGAGCGCGTCATGCCACGCGAGGACGGTCGCGATCTCCGAAGTGGTCATGGTCGAGAAGGTACGCGCTAGAACGGCGTCCGCTCCAGCCACCGGTCCCATACGGCACCGTCGCCGAAGACTTCCAGCCCCGCGTCAGCGGCTTGGCGGCGCCGCGTCAGGGCGAGCAGCAGCTCGTTGACGGGGCCGCGAAGCGCGACCGAGCCCTTGTCGTGGTTGTGTGACCACCACAGGCCGTCCTCGTCGTGGATGATCGTCCATTCCCCAGTCGGTCCCAGGTCGCCGTCGGTGGCGTGCAGGTGAATCTTCACTCCGCGGTCCAGCGGACCCTTGGCCTGGTTCGCCATCAGCTCGACCCATTCGCTGATCGCGTCGGCCGCCAATTCCGGTGGCAGCTCCAGGCCCTCGCCCGTCGCGATCGCGGCGTCGGCGCGGTGCACCGTCACCTCATGGAGGCGACGTCGGATCCACCACCCGGCGGGCCGCGGACCGATGAAGGTCCAGACGCGGTCGGATCCCACTCGATCGACGCCGTCGATGATGAGTTGCGCACCGGCGTTCAGCCAGTCGATGGCAGCGTCGAGGTCGTCGGGGGGTTTGCCGTCGCGGACCTCGCGAGGATCGGGAGGTTCTTGCCGTCGCTCGGCGATGATCTGTGCGGCCCAACGGTTTCCGCGCCCGACGTGGCGGAAGAGCTGCTTCAGCGTCCAGTCGGGACAGGTCGGTACGGGGGTTGACGGGTCTGCACTGCGGATCAGTTCCCCGAAGGCCCGGGTCTGGTCGAGCAGCGCCGCTCGGAAATCCACGCTACGAACCTACAGCGGTGCGCGCCTTACCGAGAGCGATCGGGAGGGTCGACCAACCACGCAGCACACGGGTGTCACGACGGCTGCCGTCACCGGCCAGCCGCGCGTCCGGGAAACGCTCGAAGAACGTCCGCAGTCCCACCTCGCCTTCGGCGCGGGCCAGCGCCGCGCCGAGACAGAAGTGCCGCCCGCCGGAGAACGACAGATGTTTACCGGCGTTCTCGCGTTCGATGTCGAACCGGTGCGGATCCGTGAACACTTTCGGGTCACGGTTGGCGCCGGCCAGGTAGAGGATGACGCCTTCGTTTCGGCGGACACGGGTGCCCGCGAGGTCGACGTCGTTGTTCGCGATACGCGCCGTCAATTGCACGGGCGGATCCAGGCGCAAGATCTCCTCGACGGCATTCGGCCATAACTCAGGGCGAGTCGCCAACGTGTCGAGGTGTTCGGGTGCATCGAGCAGCATTCGGATCCCGTTGCCAAGCAGGTTGACCGTCGTCTCAAAGCCTGCGGCCAGGACCAGTCCCGCGGTGGCCATCAGCTCCCTGTCATCCAAACGCCCGCCGTCGTCGGCCGCCTGGATGAGCTGGCTCATCAAGTCGTCGCCGGGATTGCGCCGCAGCCGCTCAATGTGGGTGGCCAGCCAGGCGTTGAAGCCCTCGATGCCGCGATAGACCTGGCGATACTGTCGCCAGGTCAGGCCGATATCCAAACCGGCTGCGCCCATTTCACCGAATTCCAGGATCATCGGCCGCGCATCGTCGGGCACACCGAGGATGTCGCTGATCACGGAAACGGGCAAGCGCGAGCAGTACTGGTCGACCACATCGACGGTGCCCTCGCTATCGGCGAGTTCGTCGAGAAGCCCGTTGGCCGTGTCCTGCACCCGGTCGCGCAACGCGGCCACCGCGCGCGTGGTGAACACGGACGACACCAGCTTGCGATAGCGGGTGTGATCGGGCGGCTCGACCGACAGCAACGACGGCGGCTGAAGCGGGTGCAGCAGGTCGGGCTTGGTTTGGTCGACGGCCCACTGCAGCGGCTTGGGCAGATTGGATCCCATTGCGAGGACGTGGAAGTCGTCGGAGCGCAACAGAGTGTTGGCGATGTCGTGGTCGACGGTCATGTACACCGCGCGGCACTTCACGACTCGGCCCCGGGCGCGCAGCTCCTCGGTAAACGGGACGGGGTTTTCCCGCACCGCGGGATCGGCGATCAACCGCCCCTGCGGGTCGCCGCGGCGGGCGAGGAGTCTTGAGAAACCCCGCACCACCCCGTGCAACGCGAGCCACTGAACCCGTTGCCGAATGGGCCCGTCCATCGTCACGCTCCCATCAACCGAATCTCGGTTCGGTAAGGTATCCGCAGCCTACCGAATTACTATTCGGTATGGCAAGGAAGCGGATACCCGCGCAACAGCGACGGGCCCGGATCCTCGCAGCCGCTGTCGAGGTCTTCGCACAACACGGTTATGCCGAGGCGAAGATGCAGGACATCGCCGGTCGCGCCGGTGTCGTACCCTCGGTCCTCTACGACCATTTCGGCTCCAAACGCGAGCTCCACATCACCGTCCTCGAACAGCATGCCGAGCAGCTCAGGGAGCGTTCGTTGCGGCGCGTCGAGGGCGCTTCGGCCGAAGAGCTGGTCCGCGCGAGCATCACGAACTACTTCGAGTTCGTCGAGACGGACCCGTTCATGTGGCGCTTCCTGCACCGAGACCCACCAGCGGACCCCGAGATCGCCGCGGTGTGTCAGGAGATCGCCGACCGCGGCACCGAAGCGATCGCGGATCTCATTCGTTTCGGCGCCGGAGACGCCAAACCGGTCAAGGGCATCACCGTCGACGACGCGGCGTGGATCCTCGCCCGCGCGACGCAGTCGGCATGCGGCGGCGTCGCCACGTGGTGGTACGAGAACCGCGACGTGCCGCGCGAACGCGTCGTCGAACTCGTCTTCATGCTGTTGTGGCAGGGCTTCGACGGAATGCTCAAGCAGGCGTCGACGGGTTAGCGCTCTTTCCCAAGCAGTACGTCCGCCAGCCGGCTCGTATCCAACGGTCGACGTCCAGGCAATTGCGGCCATCCACAACGACTTTGGCGCGCACCGTCTGAGCAAGATCATCGGGGTCGAGCTCGACGAATTCACGCCATTCGGTGAGCACGAGCACGGCGTCGGCGCGGTCGCAGGCCTCTACCACCGATGTCGAGTAGTTCAGCGTGGGGAAGACCCGCTGCGAGTTCTCCATCGCCTTCGGGTCGTACACGTTCACGGCGGCGCCGTTGAGTTGCAGCATGCCAGCGACATTGAGTGCGGGCGAATCACGGACGTCGTCAGACTCCGGCTTGAACGCCGCCCCGAGCACCGCGACGTTGGCTCCGAGCAGGGATCCGCCGCACGCCTTGGTGGCCAGCTCCACCATCTTGGTGCGACGTCGCATGTTGATGCTGTCGACCTCACGCAGGAACGTCATCGCGTGGTTGGCACCGACCTCACCTGCCCGTGCCATGAACGCACGGATGTCCTTGGGCAGGCAGCCACCGCCGAAGCCCAAGCCCGCGTTGAGGAATCGGCGACCGATGCGGGGGTCGTGCCCGAGCGCATCGGCCAGCAGAGTGACATCCGCGTCGACGGCCTCGCAAACCTCGGATATCGCATTGATGAACGAGATCTTTGTGGCCAGGAACGCGTTCGCCGACACCTTGACCAGTTCGGCGGTCTGCAGATCCGTCAGCAGAAACGGCACATCTTCGCCGAGCAGCTGTGCATAGAGCTCACGGATCGCCGCCTCCGCTCGGACCGAATCCGGTTGCACCCCAAGGACAATGCGGTCGGGGTGCAGAGTGTCGTGAACGGCGAAGCCTTCCCTCAGGAACTCCGGATTCCAGGCCACTTCTACATCGACACCGTCGGGGGCAAGGCCACGCGCGCGCTGCGCCAGTTCGGCAGCCGTGCCGACCGGAACGGTCGACTTGCCGACGATCACCGCCGGCCGGCGAAGGCGCGGCACCAAAGTGTCGATCACCGCGTGCACATGACGAAGGTCCGCGCCGTATTCGCCCTTCTTCTGCGGGGTTCCGACGCCGAGAAAATGGACATCGGCGAATTCAGCCGCGTCGTCGTAGTCGGTGGTGAAGCGTAACCGACCGGCATCAAGGTTGTCGCGCAACATCTTTCGCAATCCCGGCTCATAGAACGGGATGTCGCCCGCGGCCAGCTTGGCGACCTTACCGGGATCGATGTCGACGCCTATTACCTCATGCCCGAGTTCGGCCATTCCGGCTGCGTGCGTCGCGCCGAGATAGCCCGTGCCGAAGACGGTGCATCGCATACTGCCTCTATAGGCAGCCCCTATGAGCTAACCGCTACGGGACACTGAGCGGCAAGCCAACGGAAGGTTACGGCTAGTGGCCGCTGCAGAAGATCAGGAAGCAGCTGCCACCGCCGCCGCCAGACCCTCGACCGGACGAGCCACCGGACCCATAGTCACCCGAGCCGCCTGAGCCGGGGTAACTGCCGGAGCCGGAGCCGGGGTAGCTGCCCGAGCCGGAGCCAGGCGACTGCTGTGGCTGCTGGGCCGGCGGCTGCTGTGGCTCCTGCGGCTGTTGTGGCCATGGCTGCGGCCATGGCGGCGGCGTCCACGTCGGCTTCGGCGGGGTGTACGTCGGCGTCGGAGGCGACCACGGCGGGGTCCACGGATTCCGCGGGTACGGGTTGTACGGGTTGTACGCCGGTGGGTACGGGTTGTACACCGGCGGGACATAGACCGGTACCGGCAGCACGGGCGCGGGCGCCGGCGGAGGCGCCTCGGGAGCCGGGGCGGGCGCGGCCGGTGGCGGGGCAGGCGCGGGCGCCTGCGGCGCGGGTGCCTGCTCGACGAACACCTGGCGCGGGGCCGGCGCTTCCTGCACGACGGGCACGGGCGCCTTGATCGTCTCGGCCGCCGGCGGCGGTGGGGGCGGCGCCACCGGCTGCTGAGCCTCTTGCACGGGCGGAGCAACGGGCGCCTCGGTGGTGGGCGCGATCGCAATCGGGCCGGGGCTGGGCCGCTGGTCGACCGTCGGGCGGATGCTGACCGCGAGCGAAATGACCAGTGCGACAACGCCGACCACGAAGATCGATGTCAGCGCGCTGCCGACGAGCAGGAACGGCTTGCGGCTATCGTCGACCGGCAACTCCATGTCGGTGTCGGACTCGTAGTCGTCGCTGACCGGCGCGAGCTGGGTTTCCGCGGCGGCAAGGCCCGCGTAGACCGAGCCTGCCGTCGTTCCGTCGGGATCCTGGGAGTACGCCAGGCCGACCGTGGTGGCCTCGAACGCGGGCGCGGTGGCAGATGCCAATGCCGCGCCGCGGGCCAGAGCGAGTTCGGGTTCGTCGGGCGCATTGATCGGCAGGCTGACGAGGTGTTCCAGGTGCCCCTTGACCGAGCTCACATCGACGCCGGAACCGACGACGAACATGCCCTGCGGCCGCGGTTCCTGTGCGTCGACCGCGGCGGCCATGTCGGTCAGGACGGCCATGGCGTCGCCGCTGTGCAGCGAGCCGCTCAGCACCTTTACGACGGAGCCGTCGTCGGTCTGAACCACCGAGAGCGTGGCGGTGTCGCGGTCGATGAAGAACAGCGCGGTGGTGTCGTAACCGACGGCGCGGCCGACAGCCTGTGCAAGCGCCGCGGCGGCGTGGCTCTCGGAGACCAGCATGACGTCATCGATGCCGTGGGCGGCCAACGCGTCGCGCAAGGCGGACGCTTCAACGTGGTCCCGCCAGGTGACGCCGATCGACTTGAGGTGATGGCCTCCAGCCGCGGCGCTTTCCTTGGTGCCCAGCACGGCAGACACGACCTGTTCGGCTGCGCCCGAATTTGCCCCGCCGTCTACGGCGGCGATGTCGAAGACGTCGTGGTCGACGGTGACCCCGTCGGCCTTCTCCCCTTCGACCAGCACCATGCGGACCGTCGTAGGTGTCATCGACACACCTAATACGATGTCCACTGACCCCTCCAAATGTTTGCTACGCTATCAAGATCTCCGTAAAGGTCTCACGCCACACGAACCCGACGACCCGATATTTCATCGTGGCGGCCAGCTCGGTCGTTACATCGAACGGCGTTAGCTGATGGCACTCGCCAAGCCCGGTACTAAAACCCTACTCGGCTCAACGACAACCCGCGCTCGGCGGTTCAAATTCCCTTACGTAAGAGAAAGATTCAGCCTTCCTCGGCCTTCTCGGGCCGCGGACCCGGTGCGTCGAGGTCACCGAGGTGGCCGAACGACGTCGGCCGGCGCGACGGCTGATAGCCATGCACCGCTTCTGCGTACGCGGTCTCGGCGTGCTGCGTGAAATCGACGCCGGTCGCCTCGTCCTCGGCGCTGATCCTGAAGCCCATCAGCCGGTCGATCACCTTAGCCAGCACGTAGGACACGACGAACGCGTAGAGCCCGACCACGACCACCCCGAGCGCCTGCTTTCCGAGCTGTGTGAATCCGCCGCCATAGAAGGGGCCGTCGGCGCCGCGGGTCATCACCTCGGTGGCGAGCAGTCCGATCAGCAGCACGCCGATGACCCCACCGACGAAGTGCACGCCGACGACGTCGAGCGAATCGTCGTATCCGAATTTGAACTTCGCGCCGACCGCGAACGAGCAGATGATGCCCGCAGCCAGCCCGACAACCGCAGCGCCAAGGGTGTTCACCGTTCCGCAGGATGGTGTGATCGCGACCAGACCGGCGATCACGCCAGAGGCGGCGCCGAAGGTGGTCGGCCTGCCATCGCGGACCTGCTCCACGATGATCCAGCCAAGCATGCCGAGGCAACCCGCGACCAGCGTGTTCAGGAAGACCGCGGCGGCTAGTCCGTTGGCGGCCAGCGCGGAACCGGCGTTGAACCCAAACCAGCCGAACCACAGCAGGCCGCACCCGAGCAAGACGAACGGCAGGTTGTGCGGGCGCATGGCGTCCTTCTTGAACCCGATCCGCGGGCCGAGCACCAAAGCCAGGGCCAGGGCCGACATACCGGAGACGATTTCAACGACCATGCCGCCCGCATAGTCGAGCGCACCGAGTTCGAACAGCCAGCCACCGGGCGCCCACACCCAATGGGCCACTACCGCATACACCGCGACCGTCCACAGCGGGACGAACACCATCCAGGCCGCGAACTTGGCGCGGTCGGCGATCGCGCCGCTGACCAACGCTGCGGTCACGATTGCGAAGCCCAGCTGGAAGGTGGCGAACAACAGTTCCGGCACCGGACCGCGGACGGTGACCGGGTTGATGCCGACCATGCCGATGTGCTTGAGGCTGCCCGCCAAACCGCCTGCGCTGTCATCGGAGAACGCGATGGTGTAGCCGACCAGCAGCCAAGCCACGGTCACCAGCGGGATCGAGATGAAGCTCATCATGATCAAGTTGAGAACGCCGGTGGTTCGGACCATGCCGCCGTAGAAGATGGCGAGACCCGGGGTCATCAATAGGACGAGTGCGGTGCTGGCCAGCAGCCAGGCGGTGGCGGCAGGATCGATCGCTTGCAAAACAGGCTCCCTCCGGTCGGACAAGAGCATAGGGAACGGTTTCGGCTGAGTTACCGAAACCTCACAGCGTCAGCTGGAACTCCAACGTTGACTCTGCGGCTACGGCGCAAGAGTGCGAGTGCCGTCCGCCCTCAACGCAGAGTCAACGATGCAGCGCGAGGCGTCAGCTGGACTTGATGAAGTTCTGATACGAGCGCGACGGCGTCGGCCCGCGCTGGCCCTGGTACTTCGAACCCGCCTGCGCGCTGCCGTACGGATGCTCGGCGGGGCTGGTCAGCCGCAGCAGGCAGAGCTGTCCGATCTTCATCCCGGGCCACAGCGTGATCGGCAGGTTGGCGACGTTGGACAGCTCGAGGGTGATGTGGCCGGAGAACCCGGGGTCGATGAAGCCGGCCGTCGAGTGGGTCAGCAGGCCGAGCCGGCCAAGCGACGACTTGCCTTCCAGCCGGCCGGCGAGGTCGTCGGGAAGTGTGCACAACTCGAGCGTCGAACCGAGCACGAACTCGCCGGGATGCAAGACGAACGGCTCGCCAGGATCGGGCTGTACAAGGCTCGTCAGCTCGTCCTGCTGTTTTGCCGGGTCGATGTGGGTGTACCGAGTGTTGTTGAAGACTCGGAAGAGGTTGTCGAGGCGGACGTCGACGCTCGACGGCTGCACCAGGTCTGGGTCGTAGGGATCGATACCCAGCCGCTCGGCGGCGATTTCGGCGCGGATGTCTCGATCGGAGAGCAGCACGCGACGAGCGTAGCCGCTCGAATGTTAGCCTTCGTGATCAAACAGGCCGATGTAGTTCAATGGCAGAACATCAGCTTCCCAAGCTGAATACGCGGGTTCGATTCCCGTCATCGGCTCCGCGTTGATCAGCCCTCGCGCGCCTCGCATCAGGTCAGTTGATTGCCGGTGCGACAAACCGTTGCACGATCTTGTGTTCGACTTGGCTGTTGCCCATGGGCCAGTAAGCAAGCGACATGACGACCCGAACGATCCATTGGGCAGCCTCTGGGTCCTCATCGGTTATCCCGGTGAGTTCGGCTGCGAGATGGCCCAGCACCGGCGACGAAGGAAGCTCGGTCAAATCACGGCCTGCGCTCAAGCCCATCATCATCTGGCGCATCGGGTCCGATCGAATGTGATCCAACGCGACCGTGATCGCCTTCACTACTCGCTCCGACCCGCTCAGGCCGTCGACGGCGCGCCGAACCGAGTCGACAATGCGAGCTGCAAGGCGGAGCAGAACGGCATCCCGGATTTGGGCTTTGCCTCCGGCGTAGCGGTAGATAGTCGCGCGCGAACAGTGCACTCGTTCGGCCAAGGCGTCCATGTCGAGGGCGTCCAGGCCGTCCTGCAAGACAAGGTCCGTGGCAGCGGCATAAATACGATCTGCTGCTGCCGTACGACGCTCGCCTCCAATGAGCCAATCGCTTCGAACCACAAGCCCTCCCCCTGTAACGGAAGGATTCCATCGTCTCAGAACTGAGACAAACTCGGCAGCCTATTTCAACGTTGACGCAGGTGCGGGGGACGGCGTGAGACGGCTGACATCAAGGTGGTTGCCCAGGCATTTCAACCTCGCCGCGAGCTGTTGACGCGGCATGTCGCCGCCGCTCAGGGTGGGCGAATGACGTCGCGTAATGGAGAGCTGGGCATCGAGCTGTTCGACGATGAATGCCTACAAGACCCCTACCCTCTTTACCGGCGAATGTTGGATACGGCACCCGTGCATCAGATTGGCAATTCGGGCTTCTATGCGGTGTGCGGCTGGGACGCAGTGAACGATGCCATCGCTCGCCCCGAAGACTTCTCTTCGAATCTGACCGCGACGATGACGTATCAGCCCGGCGGCGAAGTTGGCACGTTCGAGATGGAAGGCCTAGGCGGAAAGAGCCATGTGCTGGCCACCGCCGACGAGCCCGCCCATGCGGTGCACCGGAAAGCGTTGCTTCCACAACTGGCGGCCAAGCGGATTCGCGCGTTCGAGCCGTTTATCGCTGAAACCGCCGAGCGGCTTTGGAACGCCCACCTGGAGCACGGGCGCATCGAATGGATGAGCGCTATGGCGAATCGACTGCCCATGATGATCGTCGGGCGGATCATCGGAGTGCCGGACGCCGACATCGACAAGCTCGTGCGGTGGGGATACGCGGCGACCCAAATGGTCGAGGGTCTTGTCAGCCAAGATCAGCTCGCCGCTGCGGGTATCGCCGTCATGGAACTCGCCGCATACATCACCGATCAGTTTCAGCAGGCCGCAGCCGACCCGCAGGACAACCTGCTCGGTGATTTGGCCGCGGCGTGCGCGTCGGGCGAGATCGAAGAGCTCACCGCACAGGCGATGATGATCATTCTGTTCAGCGCGGGTGGTGAATCCACCGCGTCGCTAATCGGTTCCGGGGCTTGGGTTTTGGCGACTCGCCCTGACATTCAGCAGCAGGTGCGCGATCAACCGGAACTGCTCGGCGCATTCCTTGAAGAGGTGTTGCGCTACGAGCCCCCGTTTCGAGGCCATTACCGCCATGTCGTACGCGATACCACACTGTGCGGTGTCGAATTAGAGGCGAATTCTCGCTTGCTGTTGCTGTGGGGCGCCGCCAATCGTGATCCGTCGCATTTCGACGACCCTGATCAGTTCCGATTGGACCGGTCCGGCGCAAAGGGACACATCACCTTCGGCAAGGGGGCACACTTCTGCGTCGGAGCCGCGCTCGCACGGTTGGAGGCTCAGACCGTGCTCGGTCATCTCCTACGAACCAGTTCGAAGATCGAAGCGTCAGAGATTGGACGCTGGCTGCCGAGCCTCCTTGTACGTCGCCTCGAACGCCTAGAGCTAGCCTGCGAATAGTTGGGCTTTGGGCCGGGAGGACGACGACTCTTCGCACCCACGCGCGACGCTCAGCGGTAGTACTTCTCGTCGCCGGTCGGGTAGCCGTCTCCGTGAGTCGTGATGTGGACATGGTCGAAGTGACCCATCCCGCTTCCTTGCGGGCCGCTGGGCGTGTAGTAGATGCCACGCCAGATTGCGTCTTGTAAGTCGAATCGGTTCGCGTTCTTCAGCGCGTACGCGACGATCTCGTTTCCGAGCTCGATGCCCTCGGCGCTGCTCGGGTTCGGAATCATGATGTCGAGCGCCAGGCCGTTGGGATGCCACGGCAGCGGATCCGGTCGGACGCCGTCCATCTGGTGAATCTCGGGGAACGCGGCGCTGATACTGCGTGCGGCCAAGATCGTCCTGACCTGTAGTCCCTGCTCCGAAGCGATTCCCTTGGGTAGCAGTCGCGGAACGTCCACGACACGCCATCTCGACGCCGTGACCACACGTTCAGGCGCGGCATTCATCGTCGAATGGCCGAGGGATGGGGCCGATGCCCCTACGACCGAAGCCGCCGTCACGATCTCCATGCAGCACGGCGTCGCCATGGTGTCCGCCGCGTGTGCGGCGGTGCGCACGACTGCATCGGCGGCGGTCGGATGGACGTCGGCACCCGCCGCGAAGAACACGGCCGCGGGCGCGACGAACGCTGCCAGGACTGCTGACGACTTGCGTCGGTCCCTGGCTAATTCGTGCCTGCCCATTCGAGCACCATACGAACAAACGGGCTAATTGTCACGAAATAGTCACGACGCAGTCACGGAACAGCGTCGGGCACGGCTCTGGAAATATGACGGCGTGCTCACCCGGGAGTCCGCATGAAACGGCCGCCGGGTGCGCTGGACCCGGTGATCGTCGGATTGCTGGCCGCAGCGGTCAGTCTGGGCGGCGCGGGCCGTCCGTCTTTCTGGTACGACGAGGCCGCCACTATTTCCGCGTCGTACAGCCGTTCACTCGGCCAGCTGTGGCAAATGCTGGGCAACGTCGACGCCGTCCACGGCCTGTACTACGTCCTCATGCACGGCTGGTTCGCACTCTTCCCGCCGACGGAGTTCTGGTCCCGCGTGCCAAGCGGTCTGGCCGTCGGCGCGGCGGCGGCCGGAGTGGTGGTGCTTGGCAAGCAGTTCTCCTCTCGCACCGTCGCGGTGAGCGCCGGAGTCATCTGCGCGATCTTGCCCCGCGCGACGTGGGCAGGCATCGAGGCTCGCCCGTATGCCTTGTCGATGATGGCCGCGGTGTGGCTGACCGTGCTGCTCGTTGCTGCCACACGGCGCGAAAAGGCTTGGGTCTGGGCGTGTTACGGTGTCGCCATAGCCCTTTCGGCTCTACTCGAAATCTATCTCGTGCTGTTGTTGTTGGCGCACTTCGCTTTCCTCTGCCTCCACTGGCGCACACGAGCAGTCCTTGTGCGGTTCGCCCTCACTTCGGTCGTGGCGTGCAGCGCGTTGACACCGTTTGCACTCAAGGTTGTCGGGCAAGCGCATCAGATCGTGTGGATTGCACCGATTGGGCGCCGAACGATCGAAGACGTAGCGGTTCAACAGTATTTCGAGAGAAGCCCGCTGTTCATGGTCGTGTCGGGGCTCGTCGTTGTCACGGCTATTGTCTTGTGGCTCTTCACATCCAGGCAACTTGTGCGCGCAGATCGGCAACTGTTGACCTTGGCGATCGGATGGCTGGTGATGCCGACGGCGGTGATCCTCATCTGGTCTGCGGCCGTTCATCCCATTTACACGCCTCGCTACTTGTCTTTCACCGCGCCGGCGATGGCATTGGTCTTGGGGGTCTGCATTGGTGCGTTGGCTGTTTCACCATGGATAGCGGCGGCCATCGTGAGCGTTTTCGCTGTCGCTGCGGCACAGAATTATCTTCTGGTGCAACGCAGTCCGTACGCGAAATACGGTATGGACTACAGCCAAGTGGCCGATCTGATCGACGCGAAGGCCGCGCCAGGTGACTGCCTGCTCGTGAACGACACGGTGACTTTCATGCCCGCCCCGATGCGCCCCCTGTTAGCGGCGCGACCGGATGCCTACCGGAAAGTGGTCGACCTCAGCCTGTGGCAGAAAGCGACCGACCGCAACGACGTCTTCGACACCAACCTCATCCCGGAGGCCACCGCCGGGCCGCTGAGCGACTGCCACGTCGTGTGGATCATCACCCAAGCCGACCCATCGAGACCCGCTCATGAGCAGGCCCCGATGCCCGCCGGTCAACTCTTCGAGTTCACCCCCGCCTTCGCGGTGCCCAACGACCTCGGCTTCCGCCTTCTGGAGCGCTGGCAGTTCAACCTGGTCCAGGTGATCAAGGCGGCGAAATAACTACCAGACGCGTATGTAGTCGATGAGCATGGCCGCCGGGAAGTTACCCAGGGCAGGATCGCCGCCGCCGGGCCCACCCACGGCAAGGGTGAACATCGGAGACAACCAATAGCCGGGATTGTTGAACGGCCACCGCAGATCTCCGGGTCTGCCGTGGACCTGGATGGGTTTCGGCGGCACGCTGAAGTACGGTGCAGCCCCATGGACGTAGTCCCGCCAGAACTTGAATCCATCCTCGTCCCAGCGCATTCGCCAGGTGTGCCAGCCGCCGTCGACCAACCCGGGGATCGATTTGCCTTCCCACGTCTTGCCGTTGGATGCGGCATGGACGGTCGTTCCAGGAGCCCAGTCCCCGTTGCCGTACCACTCGAAAATGTCGACCTCGCCGTCGGGCAGAGGATCCTCGTTCACTGCCCAGAACGAAGGCCAGGCGCCGGTGGTGAGGCAGTCGAGCTTGATGCGCGCTTCCCATGTGGTGTTGATGAGACCCCGCCAATTGCCGCGCAATTTGCCGCTGTAGAGCTGGCCGTCAAAGTCTCGCGTGGCCAGCAGAACAAGATTGGAGTTGCCGTCCTGGAACACGTTTCGGCGATCGTCACGATAGAGGGCATCTACCGGCGGAAAGACGTCGTCCTGCCAACTTTGCACGGTCCACTTGGAGTAATCGGGAGGTGCGCCAGCCGGACCGTCGAATTCGTCCTGGAAAATGTATGAAGGGGACTGGCCGCTGGGGGGCGGCGCCGCAGGCGGCGCGACTCGATCCGACGGGACAGCTCGGGCTTCCGGGAGAGGAATCGTGGCCGCCAAGAGGCCCATCCCCGCCATCAGCATCATGTTTCGACGATCCATCTGAGGCACGAGTGGAACCCTAAAGCAGAACCGGCGCGCTGTTGTGATTTGCCCACGGTTTTGCGCCGCCGGGTCTACCGGTAATCTCGGACTCGATTCTGGTGCAGATCGGGAGCAAACCAGGTGGACCTAGTACTCGGCCTGTCGATGACGTCGGTAGACGTCCGATGGGCCTTGGTCGAGGGCACCACGGCCGAGGGCCCGACGATCTGCCGTGACGCGGTCGACTGCGACACCCTTGACGACGTCCTTTCCGCCGTCGGAAACAACCGCCTTCACGCCATCGGGGTTACCTGGACCGCCGAAACCGAGGACGCCGCCTCGACCCTGCTGGACGCGCTGTCAGAAAGGGGTCTCGGCAACGTCATCGCCGTATCGGAACTCGAAACGGCCGACACGTTGGCGACGGGCATCGCCGATCGAGGCGGCTACGACGATGTCGCGGTCTGCATTGTGGAACCCGACGGCGCTCTGGTGACGCGCCTCGACCGCGACGGGGTGACCACAGAGCGCACCGATCGCACGGCCGACGACATGCTCGCGACGCTGGGCCGCAGCGACGATCAGCCCGAGGCCATCTTCGTCCTCGGTTCGGCCGACGACGTCGACTCGATCGTGTCGGCATTCGAGGCCGCCACCGAAACTCCCGTCATCTCGGCCGCCGAAGCCGACCTGGCCCTGGCCCGGGGAGCGGCACTGGCGTCAGCTCAGGCCGTGAACACCTTGGACGCGCCGAACGCGCAGTTGCGGTTGCCGTCCAAGAGCGCGGCGTTGGCGTCGGTCCTCGCTGCCGCCGTGCTGACGTTCGTCGTCTCGCTCTCGATCGCGCTCGGCCTGCGCCTCGCGCCGGATTCGACTGTCGCGCAACAGCAAGCGGCGGCCGAGGAACCGGCCGGGATGGTCACCCCTGCGTCGGTTCCCGCGGCGGCGCCCCACCCGCAACCTCCTGCAGCATTACCACCGCCGCCCGCCGCGCCGCCGCCCGCGGCACCACCGGAGGCCGAGAAGATCGCGGTGGCCGCGTTGCCCGAGGTGCCACCCCCGGCCGCCGAGCCCGCCTATGACCCACCCGCGGCCGTGGCGCCGGCACCCGAATACGTGCCACCAGCACCGGTTTACGTTCCGCCCGCGCCTGCCCCCGCTTATGTTCCGCCGCCGCCGCAGCAGCCCCGACTTCGGGATCGGATCATCGAACGGATCCCGATCATCAACCGGTTCCACGAACCGGCCCCGTACGGGTAGGCCGGTTCAGCGCGGCGGTTCGCGCCAGAAGAAGCTGTTGACGTATTTGCCCATATCCAAAGCGAGTTGGAGGTTCACCCCCGACGGGTGACCGCTGCCGAACTCCGGGCTGAATTCGTGGTACGGACCGATCGCCGCGGCCACCAATGCATAGTCGTCCTTCACCGCGACCAAGACGACCAGCCGTAGCCGCGTGTACGCCCCAGAGCCGTCCTGCGGGTATTCGTCTTTCACCACGCCGTACCCCGGTTGATATCCGACCATGGCGTTGGGGATCTCGTAATCCGTTGTGGCGTCTGGGTAATACTCACCGATCAGATCATCGGCGATCTGCTTGGGCGTGCGGTCTCCGGCGGGTTGCCCGAAGAATTCCATGGTGCCGGTGTCACCTGCGGTGAAGTTCACCTCCACGCCGTCCGGTTCCAGCGTCACCTCGTATGCCGTTCCGGCGCGGGGATATTGGACCGAGAATCTCCCGTCGGCCGATGTGAACCACGGGTTCGCTTCGGCAGGCTTGCCAATCGGCGGACGCCCGCAATCGGGCGGACACACATAGCGCGGCACGACCGGAGTGGTCAGCAACGCCGCAGTGATCGCCGCCGCGATGGCAACCGCCATGCCGGCACCCAACGCAATCAGCAGTCCGGCAACCGTGGTCTTGCGCACGGGGACCGCGGCATAGGAACCGGCGGGCACCGCATATCCCGGCCGCGCAACGGGAATCCCGGTGGACGCTCGTCGCGCGGCTCGCGACGTCCGTGATGCGGCACGGCTGGCCACACCGCAGTTCGGGCAGAATGCCGTGTCAGGAACAACGTGATCGCAATGCGGGCACAGCACCTGTTCATCCGGTCGCATATCGCCGGGCACCTCGTGAAGCAGCGCCGTCTGGATGCCAATTCTTAAGGCCAGCAACGCAACAATCGCGATCAGAACGTGGACGCCGAAATGGAGTCCCTCCAGCAGTGGCAGCGTCTCCGCGAGACCCGATACGGCGAAGAGACCGATCGCCACCAACACACTTGACACCAGCAATGCCATCGCGGTCCGACGAGAGCCGCGAAACCACAGCGCCACACCGAACAGCCCGCCGACCGAGGCCGCGGTCAAAGGTATTGTGGCGCCCTGGATTCCCGCCTCGACGAGCAGCCCGTTGATCGGTCGGTCGCCCGCCATGGTGCCCGTCGCGAATTGGGGCGTCAGCCGCGTCAGCGTCGCCGCCGCGGTGAACCCGATCGCGCCCAATGCACCGATCACGAACCCGTCCAAGGATTCTCGAGTAGCAGGACGCAGCAGCCTCACCACCAACGCGGGCAGAAGCATCAGGACCGCGGCGCCGGCGGGGACGATCAGCCCTTCGAGGACGGACCGCGCTCCCCCGGTCTGGTCACTGAGCGTGACGTCGTACGAGTGCGCGACGACGGTGCCGGTCAGAAATGCCCATCCGATGCCCAGGAATACGCCCAGCCCCGCGGTCAGCGCGAGCAAGCCGACCGGCAGATCATCGTCGATGTCCGCCTCGTGCACGTACAGGACGAACAGCAGCGGAAACCCGAGCGCGCTCACCGCGATCAACGGCGCCTGGGCCCGAAACAGTGCGAATGCAACGAGCAGCAGGAACAACACGCCCAGTGCCACCCGAAACGGCGTGCGGGAACGATGTGGCAGGTGCGGAAACAGCGTGCTTGCCACCGATAGCCGCAGGGCGTGCTCGCCGGGCGCCGCGGCGTACGCCCCCATACGCAGCCTTCCCCTGCCGTCCGCCAGCTGCGCACCGCAGGTTTCGCAGAAAGCGCCTGCGGGGACGTCTGTTTCGCATCCCGGGCAAGGCATGGTCGGTAGCCCGGGTGCCGTCATCGTGGGGCGACTCCCTTCTGGATGTCCAGAAGGTCGCGAACCAGGTAGTCGACGTTGGGACTGCCGAGGCCGGTCACCACGTCGTAACCGGGTTGTGCGATGTCGACGGCGTTTCCGCCGAGGCTGATGTCACGGAAGCCCGGCAAGTTCGCACCCGCCGCGACGCGGTACAGCAGCGGGTTCAGATTCCCCAGCGGCCGTCCCCCGTGGGCGACCAGGTATTGATTCATCAGCACTGTGAGCGCGGCCCAGATCGGCGCTGCCTGCGACGTGCCGGCGCCGACGGCGGGCTGCTGGTCGAAGACGATCCGCACGCCTGTGAACGGATCAGCGACGGCGGCGACATCGGGCGACAGACGACGCTGGTCGACATCGCGGTCCACGGCCAACCGTTCCTGCCATGCGGGGCGGTCGAACAGCACAGACACTCCGCCGCTGGTGCCTTGTGAGAGGGGCGAGTCGACCCACGCATGCTCGGCCAGCCACTGCCCTTGCTCATCCGTCGACAAAGTGGTGCCACCGACCGAGGTCATCGCCGGCAGCGACGAGACGGCGTCCAACCCCACGTCGTCGGGCCCGGGGGGCGACGACCATTCGTCGCCACCTTTGCATTCCAGTCCGGCCGTGTCGCCGCTCGCATCGAAGGCAGACGTCCCATTCCTTTGCGCGGTGGCCAGCGCCGACTCGACGGGCGCCAGGTCGGCGGCGCGAAGGAGAGCGTCGCATCCCCAGCCGATCGACAAACTCCACACCGCGCCGGGAAACTGCCGGTCCACCGACTCGAACAACTGGCCGATCTTCTCGTACCCGCCGTCTCCTTCGACGGTCGGCCGCGCGTTGACGACCACAAGTTGCGCGTCCGGCGCAATGGCATGTGCCACTTCAACATCCATGACCGTCTCGGCCCCGGAAGGGCCGGGCTGGCCTCCGACCAACACCGGGGTGAATCTCGGCAGACCCGACGAATCCGAGAACGCGTCGAGGTCGCCCTGGTCGTAGCCGGTGAACTCGAAGAACACGATCGTGGCGCCCTTGCCGGTGAAACCCGCCGCGGTGAGCGGTGTTGCGTTGTACGCCTCGCGCAGCGCATTCGGCGTCAACCCCTGTTTTGGCACGTCCAACGGAAAGATTCGGGGACGCGCTTCGTGGTGGGGCGTATATCCGAGGATCCGGCCGATATCGGTGACCGCCCCGCGCAGCGGCTCCGGGATCGCAGGCTGCTGCGGCGATGCGTAAAACACCTGACCCTTGCGCCCCTTGTAGTCGTTGACCGGCACACCAAAAGCACCGGCCACATCCCGCGGTGAGCCCTCGACGATCGCCCATTGGTGGCCTGGTCGCCACCTGACCCATAGGCCGTGCCTGTCGGCCCAACCGAACAGTGCTTCCGGCTCGGCGGCGTCGGGCAGCGTGACCGTAAGCTGCGCATCGCCAGCCTGTGATGGACCCAAATCGCTTGAGCTGGCCAGCAATAGCGCGAGGGGACCGCCGATCAAGGCGGGATCGTGTGGTGCGGATACGACTCGCACGCCCCCGGCGACGAGAAGCGCTACGAAGACGGCCGCCAACCAGCGACGCTCACCGCGTTGCCGGAGCAACTTAGCAACCATCTGCAGCCCAATCTACGACGCCCAGATGATCGCACAGTTAATTATGCACCGGGACCGAACACCACTATATATTGACGCCAGCCGCTAATCGCCAAGCTGTGGGTGTTCGGTTGGCTACCAGCGGTCCGGGCCGCGGGACTTACGCCGAGAAAACGCCAAACCGACGACCGCTACCATCGCGACCGCTCCGAGAGCGATGGTCACCTGCTTAGGCGCATCCGCGTCCGATTGATCCGGAGATGGGGAGTCGGTGGAGACGGTGTCGGTCACCTCGTGCGCGATTCCGACGGAAACCGCCTCGTGCGTCTGCGGCGGTTCACCCGGCGAGGTTATGACGATTGCCAACATGAGTAACAGCGCATACGCAACTATTGCCAAGATGCGGCCAGGCCGCCGAACGTGCAGTTTGTCCACCCTGGAGAAGCCCCCTATTTGTTGCCCGTCAAATTTGCCATTTATTGACGGGCGAACCAAAACCCACTGTGCCAGCTTCCGGGCATCAATACCACTACCCCGCGAGGTCTAAACCTCTCGAGTTGCCGAGCGGTGTTTTTCCTCAAAGATGCTTATCAACGCCGGTGACAGGCGTACAGCTTTAAGGACGTCAGCCCGATGCGATCCCCAGGAGCGAGATGACAATACTGCGCAAGGTCCGCACGGTTCTAGCCATCGTCTGCATCGTCGCATTGGCCGCATTCGGCATCGCGGCGTGCGGCGGCAAGAAGACCGGCGGCGGCGGTGGTGGCGGAGGCGGCGACATCAACGTCGCGCTGACATCGTTCCCCGACTACATCGACCCGCAGCTCTCCTACACGCTCGAGGGTTGGGAGGTGCTCTGGAACGTCTACACCCCGCTGCTGACGTACAAGCATGCCAAGGGCAAGGAAGGCACCCAGGTGGTGCCCGCGCTGGCCGAGAAGATGCCCGATATCTCGCCCGACGGCAAGACCTACAAACTCAAGCTGCGGCCGAACATGAAGTACTCCGACGGAACACCCATCAAGGCATCCGATTTCACGTACAGCATCCAACGGCTGTTCAAGGCCGACTCCGGCGGCTCGGTGTTCTACGACAACATCGTCGGCGCCAAGGACTACGCCGACGGCAAGGCGCAGACGATCACCGGCATCAAGACCGACGACAACACCGGTGACATCACGATCGAACTGACCGAAGCCAACGGCACATTCGAGAACGTGCTCGGGCTGATGTTCGCCGCGCCGGTGCCGCCGATCACCCCGCTGGACAAGGACGCCACCAACAACCCGCCGCCGTCGAGCGGCCCGTTCATGATCAGCAAGGTTGAGGCGCCCCGCACCATGACGTTGGAGCGCAACCCGAACTTCAAGACGGTCAAGGACGCAGGCGCCGACGACGTGGCGGACGCAGGAGTCAACAAGATCACCATCACCGAGAACAAGAACAACAGCGCGCAGGTGACCGACATCGAGCAGAACAAGGTCGATTTCATGGTCGACCCGCCGGCGTCCGACCGGCTGCAGGAAGTCAAGACCCGCTACGGCAACCGCTTCCGCCTGGAGAACTCGATCAACACCTACTACTTCTTCATGAACACCGAGAGGGCACCGTTCAACGACCTCAAGGTGCGTCAGGCGATCAACTACGCCGTCGATCCCGAAGCCCTCAACAGGATCTTCGGTGGGCGCATGCACCCGACGCAGCAGATCCTGCCACCCGGCATGCCCGGCTACTCCGAGTACAAGCTGTACCCCGGACCCGACCTGAACAAGGCCAAACAACTGATCGCAGAAGCCAATCCAGCGGACCGCAACATCACCGTCTGGACCGATGACGAACCGGACCGCAAGCGGATCGGCGAGTACTACCACGACCTGCTCACCCAACTCGGTTTCAACGCGACGCTGAAAGTCATTGCGGGCGATGTCTACTGGACGACGATCGGCAACCAGTCGACACCGGATGTGGACACGGGATTCGCGGACTGGTTCCAGGACTTCCCGCACCCCGATGACTTCTTCCGTCCGCTTCTGCACGGCGATTCCATCCTGCCGACCAACGGCAACAACTATTCGCGGGTCAACATCCCCGCCAACAACGCCAAGCAGGACGAGCTGCTGACGAAGCTGATCGGCGACGGAGGCGTCGAGCAGCAGTACGCGGATCTGGACAAGTCGTACATGGAGCAGGCGGTGTGGGCGCCGTACGGCAACGAGCAGTACACCACGTTCCTGTCCGAACGCATGGACTTCGACAAGTCCTATCACCATCTGCTGTTCAACCAGGATTACTCGTCCTTCGCGATCAAGTAGCGGGCGATGGTCGTCCCCGTCGGCGAACTGGAGATCCCAGGAGAACCGCCACTTCCCACCGGTGTGCCCGCATCTCAGATCCAGGGCCGCAGCCCCTGGTATCTGGCGTGGCTTCGGCTGCGGCGCAACAAGGTTGCGCTGTTCTGCGGCGTCGTTTTCGTCCTCATCGTGCTGTTCTGTCTCGCAGCGCCGCTCTGGGCGGAACACGTCGCGCACACCGGGCCGAACGAGAACCACATCACCGAGAGGGTGATGATCGACGGGCAACCGACGAATGTGGTGGCGCCCGACGGCACCCCGATCGGGCCGGGCCTGCACGGGCAGTACCTGCTCGGTGCGGACCAGAACGGCCGCGACGTGATGGTGCGGCTGATGTACGGCGGGCGCACGTCGATCTACATCGGCCTGGCGGCCGCCGCCGTCACCACCGTGCTGTCCGTGATCGTCGGTCTGCTCGCCGGCTACTACCGGGGCTGGATCGACTCGGTGTTGTCCCGGATCATGGATGTGATCTGGGCGTTTCCCGTTCTGCTGCTTGGCATCGCGTTGGGCACCACATTGGCCATCGGGGGCCTCAAAGTCGGACCGCTGGCGATCGCGGGTGATTCGATCTGGATTCCGATCCTGATCATCGGCTTCGTCTATGTGCCGTACATGGCCAGACCGATCAGGGGCGAAGTCCTCGCGCTGCGCGAAAAGGAATTCATCGAGGCCGCCGTCGCGCAGGGCAAGGGGCCGGTGCGCATCATGTTCTCCGAGCTGCTGCCGAACATCGTCTCGACGATCATCGTGTTCTTCACGCTGAACATCGCCAACAACATGTTGCTCGAGTCGGCGCTGTCGTTCCTCGGCGCAGGCGTTCGCCCGCCCAACGCCTCATGGGGCACGATGATCGCCGACGGCTACGAGATGATCTACACCGCACCACATCTGACGATCGTGCCTGGCCTGATGATCATCGCGACGGTGTTGTCGCTGAACGTTTTCGGTGACGGCCTTCGCGATGCACTCGACCCGCGAGCCAAGATACGGCTGGAGCACTGAGCCGATGGCGAAACGAGAACTCTGATGGCCAGGTTCGTCGCTCGGCGCCTTCTCGGCATGGTCGCGGTGTTGTTCGCGATCTCGGTGATCGTGTTCCTGATCTTCAACGTCGTGCCCAATTCGGACCCAGCGGCGCGCATCGCGGGCAAGAACGCCGACCCGGCGCTGATCGCAAGGGTCAGTGCGGATCTCGGGCTGGACAAACCTCTGCCCGTGCAATACCTGACGATGATGAAGCAGATCTTCACCGGCCAACTGATGTCATATGCCAAGGACCGCAACGTCGTCCAGCAGATCTGGGAAGGGGTGCCCGCCACGTTCTCGCTGTGCATCGGGGCGGCGGTCATCTGGATGACGCTTGCCGTGCTGTTCGGGTACATGAGCGCCATCCACGCCGGCAGGTTCACCGACCGGGCGCTGACAATCCTTTCGCTGGTAGGGATTTCGATGCCTGTCTTCTGGCTGGCCGCAATTCTGCTGTACTTCTTCACCTTCAAGGTTCAGCTGTTCCCGACGGGCAGTTACGTGCCGCTGACCGAAGACCCGGTGGGCTGGGCGTATCACCTGATCCTGCCCTGGCTCACGCTGGCGGTGCTCTACGTCGGGTTCTACAGCCGGCTGCTGCGCTCCAACATGCTCGACGCGATGAACGAGGACTACGTCCGCACCGCCCGCGCCAAGGGGCTCTCCGAGCGGCAGGTCCGTATCCGCCACGTGCTTCGCAACTCGATGATCCCGGTCGTCACGCTGTTCGGCCTCGACTTCGGCATGGTGGTCGGCGGCGGCGCGATCCTCACCGAAACCGTCTACAACCTCAACGGCGTCGGGCTGTATGCAGGTGAGGCGATCCGCAGCCTGGACCTGCCACCGCTGATTGGAGTCACGCTGTTCGGCGCGTTCTTCATCGTGCTGTTCAACACGTTCGTCGACATCGCCTACGCACTCCTGGATCCGCGCATCCGGCTCGGTGAGGCGGCGCCCGCATGACACAGCTGTTGACAGTCGACGATCTGAAGGTCAGTTTCGCCACGGAAGACGGGATGGTCCGCGCCGTCGACGGCGTCTCCTTCAATTTGGCCGCGGGCGAAATCCTGGCCATCGTCGGTGAATCCGGTTCAGGGAAAAGCGTTACCGCTCAAACACTGACGGGCTTGACCCGTGCGCCGAACGCGAGGATATCGGGCTCGATCACGTACCGCGGCCGGGAAATCAACGGCCTGGACGACGATCAACTGCGCGACATTCGCGGTGAACAGATCGCGATGGTCTTCCAAGATCCGATGACCTCCCTGAATCCGGTCTACCGCGTGGGCCGACAGATCGCCGAGATGATCCGCGCGCACCGTGACGTCTCGCACCGCGAGGCAGAAGAACGCGCGGTCGAATTGCTGCGTTCGGTGGGCATTCCGAATCCCGAACGCCGGGTGCGCCACTATCCGCACGAGTTCTCCGGTGGCATGCGCCAGCGCGTGATGATCGCGATGGCGCTCGCACTGGAGCCACAGGTGTTGATCGCCGACGAACCGACCACCGCGCTCGACGTCACGGTGCAGGCCCAAATTCTGCGGCTGATAGACGAACTCAACCGCGACCGCGACCTGGCAGTCATCCTGATCACCCACGACCTCGGGGTGGTCGCCGAGGTGGCCGACCGCGTCCTTGTGATGTATGCGGGCCAGATCGTCGAGGACGCGACGCTCGACGAGATCTTCTACGACCCGCAGCACCCATACACCTGGGGGCTGCTCGGCTCACTCACCCGGCTCGATCAGCCGCGCGGCGAACGGCTAACCCAGATCACCGGCCAACCCCCGTCGCTGCTGGACCCGCCGCCGGGCTGCCGGTTTGCACCGCGTTGCCCCTATGTCTTCGAAAAGTGCGATGAGTTACCACCTTTGGCGGCCCGTGCCGGCGGCGCACACCTCGACCGCTGCTGGCTGGATCCAGCCGAGAAGAAGAGGCTGAAGCCGTGACCGCGCTCCTGGAGGTGACCGACCTCGTCAAGCATTTCCCGATCAAGTCGGGACTGGTTGTCGATCACGAGGTCGCAAGGGTGCGAGCGGTCGACGGCGTAAGCCTGACACTGAACGAAGGCGAAACGCTCGGATTGGTCGGGGAATCGGGCTGCGGAAAATCGACGCTATGCCGGGCCATTCTGCAGTTGCTTCAACCGAATTCGGGGTCGGTGCGGTTCCTCGGTGACGAGCTGACCGGCCGGTCCCGACGGGAGCTGCGGCCGATGCGCAGGCAGATGCAGATGATCTTCCAGGACCCGTTCGCCTCCCTGAACCCGCGCAAGCGAGTCGGCCAGATCGTCGGAGACCCGCTGGAATTGCATGGCCTCGCGAGGGGCTCCGAGCTGAAGCGGCGGGTTCAGGATCTTCTCGACCGCGTCGGGCTGAACCCCGAGCACTACAACCGCTATCCGCACGAATTCTCCGGCGGCCAGCGGCAGCGGATCGGCATCGCCAGAGCGCTTGCGCTGCAACCGAAGCTGATCGTCGCCGACGAGCCCGTTTCCGCCCTGGACGTATCCGTGCAGGCGCAGATCATCAACCTGCTCAAGGATCTTCAGCAGGAGTTCGGCCTGTCGTACCTGTTTGTGGCGCACGATCTCGGCGTCGTCCGCCATGTCTCTGACCGGGTCGCGGTGATGTATCTGGGCAAGGTCGTCGAGAACTCCGCCACCGAAGATCTGTATCGCAGGCCGATTCACCCGTATACCAATGCACTGTTGTCGGCGGTGCCGATTCCCGACCCGAAGCGCAACGCGGCGCGCGAACGACTGGTGCTCGAGGGCGACGTGCCGAGCCCGATCGACCCGCCGCCAGGTTGCAGCTTCCACACCCGTTGCCCGTTTGCGACCGAGGTGTGCACGACGGACGAACCTGCGCTCGTCGAACATGTTTCCGGCCACGTCGCGGCTTGCCACCATCCGCGCAACGTCGCCGACGCCTCTTAAGGGGCGGCGGGGGCCGGCACCTGAATGGGGATCGGCACCGGGACGAACGGGACGTTGATGTAGGTCGTCGTCATCGTCGTGGGTGTTGTCGTGGTGGTCGTGGTGGTGGTAGTCGTTGGCGTGGTCGTGGTGGTGGTCGTCGTCGTGGTCGTGGTCGTTGTTGTTGTTGTGGTGGTGGTTGTCGTCGTCGTGGTCGGCGTGGTCGTGGTCACGTACGTCGTCGTCGGCGCAGGCACGGTCGTCGTGGGTGTGGGCGGCGGCGGTGGCGCTTCGCTGGTGACCGTGACGGTTTCGACGGGCGCGCTCGACGGCGGCGGCGCGGCGCTCGTCGGCGCCGCCGAGGTGGCGGTGTGCGGAGTTTCGGTGGCTTTGGTGCTGTCGCTCGCGCTCGTCAGAGCGATCGCCACACCACCCACGGCGATCAGCGCGACGACCGCGGCGAGCCCGAATATCAACTGCGGCAACCGGTGCCAGCTGCGCGGCTCTTCGATCGGCTCGGTCGGCGGCACGTACTCCACCGGCGGACGCGCGGCTGTGAAACCGGTGTCGTACACATCTCCGGTGTAGGGAACGGGTTCGTCGGCGGTGTCGTCCTGCGACCAGGCCAGCGCGCGGAAGGTGGCCGACCCCGGCTCGTCGGCTGGGGGCGCGACGGCACCGGGGACCACCGGAGCGACACCGGTCTGGACGTCGGCTTCGGACCCGTATGCCGCGAACAGCGCGGCACCGACTGCCGCGTCCAATGCCGGCTGAGGCGTCGTCAGCACCGGGGCCTGGGAGTGCTGGGACAGCTGCTGAGTGATCAGCGGAATGCTCGCCCCGCCACCGACGGTCACCACGGCCGAAACGTTCGACCAGCTGATCCTGTTGCGCAACAACGCATTATCCAGCTCGCTGAGCACACCGGCCAGCGGCTGGGCGATCAGGCTTTCCAGCTCGGTGCGCGTCACGCGGATCGCGGACCGATACCCCGGCAACTCGACGACGAGTTCGGTGACCGTCTCCGCGGACAGCCGCTCCTTGGCGTTGCGGCACTCTTCACGCAGCCGGGTCAGCGATCCGACTGCGGCTGTGCCGGCGGGATCGAGGTCACCGGCGTTGGCGATGCCGTCGATCACATGGCTCAGCAGCGCCTGATCGATCTGGTCGCCGGAGAACTCGGTATATCGAGTGGTCTCCTCGATCGGCTCGTATGCCGAAGCGGCATCGGCCAGGGTGATGTTCGTTCCGCTACCGCCGAAGTCCAGCAGCGCCACCACACCGTGCGCAGTGAGCCCGGGATTGGCGTGCAACGCCGTCAGCGAAGCTACGGCGTCCGAAACCAGCCGTACGGGCATGCCGTTGGGCGCCAGGCTCGGGTTCGCGCGCATCGCGGTACGCAACGCACGCAGCGTGGCCGATCCCCAGTGCGCAGGCACGGCGACGGCAATCTGCGACGACGGCTCGCTGCCCGTCGCATAGATCATCGTTTCGAGCGCCTCGACGAGCAGGAGATCGGCGTGGTACGACGAACCGTCCGGGGCGACAAGCGGCACAGGGTCGCCGACGCGCTCAACGAATCCGCTCATGGTGAAGCCCGACGCGGGCAAGGTCAGCACCGCACGCCGTATCACCGGTTGATTGCCGACACGGGCCGCGACCAAGTTGGTCGTCCCTATCGACAACCCCAACGGGTCGCTCATAACGCAGCACACGATAGCCGCCCGCGCAGTCCAATTCCGTTAGACACTCCGCGTTTTGGGCAGCATTGCCAGCGGGTTTGACCCAGCCACATAGCTGAGACACAGAAAGCGGTGCTGTTGTTGGAGGCGTGAAGACATTGACACGATGCGCAGCAACGACATTCGCCATCACAGCTGGGTTGGGCCTGGTAGGCGTAGGAGCGGCGACGACCGCCCAAGCCGAGATCGGTGAATTCCCTGGCTATCACTGGTGCCCGGGTGAGGACTGGCACCCCGAGTGGGGCGACAACTGGGATGGCGGCACGTGCCATGACGACCACCACCGCGATATTGACGGACCCGATCATCACCGCGACTTCGGTGCTCCTGTGCGCTATTACGCTCCGCGCTACCACTGGTGCCCCGGTGAGTTCTGGCGCCCGGAGTGGGGTTTCAACTTCGACTGGAATACCTGCCACGACGACCATCACCGCGACGGCGACGGTGACAACCACAACAACGACTTCTGGGGCTGAATCGAGGGGTTTCGTCGTTGCCGGTCTGGGTACTGCATGGCCATGACGTCACTGTGGCTAACGAACCGAGTCGACCGGCCGTCAACGCCCGGTCCGCTGAAGGACGCGGACCGAAAGGCCGATGTGGCGGTGGTGGGCGCGGGAATCACCGGGCTGATCACCGCGGTCCTGTTGGCCCGGGCCGGCAAGGACGTACTCGTCCTGGAAGCAACGTATGCGGGTGCCGGCGCGACCGGCAATACCACCGCGAAGATCAGCCTGCTGCAAGGCACCAAGCTGTCGAAGATCGTCGGCAAGCATGGCGTCAAGACGGCCAAGCAGTATGTGCAGGGAAATCGCGAAGGCCAGGAATGGCTCGTGCAGCATTGTGAGGCACACGGCATCTCATTGCAGCGCGAGGACGCCTACACCTATGCCCAGTCCGAGCAGGGCGTGGCGTCGGCGCGAAGCGAGCTGGAGGCGTGTAAGGCCGCAGGAGTCGACGCGGAGTGGGCCGACGACGCCGATGTGCCGTTCCCGTACCACGGTGGCGTGCGGCTGGCTCATCAAGCGCAGTTCGACCCGATGCCGTTGGTGGACAGCCTCGTCGTCGAGCTCGAGGAACGCGGTGGACGGCTCGTGCAAGGCGTTCGCGTGCAAAAGGTTTCGGGCGAGGGTGACGGGCTGGCACTACACGTGCGCACGTCGACCGGCGACGAGTTCAGCGTCCACGCCGGCCAGTGTGTGCTGGCCACCGGCATTCCGATCCTGGATCGCGGCGGGTTCTTCGCGCGGCTAAAGCCGAACCGGTCCTACTGCATGGCGTACAAGGTGCCGGGAAACATCACCCGCGGCATGTACATCTCCACCGACTCTCCCACGCGCTCGGTGCGCTATGCGCCGACCGCTGAAGGGGATCGGCTCATCGTCGGCGGCGCGGGGCACCCCGTTGGTCACGAGAAGAACCCTGCATCGTCGGTGGAGGAACTGTCGTCCTGGGCCAAGCTGCATTACCCCGGGGCGATGCAGACGCACTACTGGTCCGCTCAGGACTACAGCCCCATCGACGAGCTTCCCTACGTCGGCCCGATCCTCCCGGGTAACGAAAAGATTTTTGTCGCAACGGGTTTCGACAAGTGGGGAATGACCAATGGGACGGCGGCCGCGCTCGCACTGTCCAGCCGCATCCTCGGCGGCCGGATGGACTGGGCCGAGGCATTCGCCAGCTGGAGTCCACACGAGCTTTCCGGAATCCCGAAGGCCATGCAGATCAACGCCGAGGTGGGGCTGTACCTCGCCAGAGGATGGATTACGCCGGTGACCCGGATCGGCGATCGCTCGCCGGGTGATGGCGGTGTCGTGAGCGGACCGCCATGGAATCTGGAGGCCAGAAGCGTGGTCAACGGCGTCGAGCACAGGGTCTCCCCGGTGTGTCCACACCTCGGCGGGATCGTGAACTGGAACGACGCTGACGAATCGTGGGAATGCCCACTGCACGGTTCGCGGTTCGCGCCGGACGGCACGCTGCTGGAAGGCCCGGCGACGCGCAATCTCACTGCGTCCCAGTGAGCAGGTGTGCTGCAATGTCGCCATGGGTGACATCGACGAGATCAAACAAGTCAAGTACCGGTATCTGCGCGCGCTCGACACCAAGCACTGGGACGACTTCGCGGCAACGCTGACCGAGGACGTGGTCGGCAGGTACGGGGAGTCGATCGGTGAGGAGCACCATTTCAAGAACCGCGACGAGCTGGTGACTTTCATGCGGTCGTCACTCGGACCGGAGATCCTCACTGAGCATCGCGTCACCCATCCCGAGATCACCGTCGACGGGGACGAGGCTTCGGCGATCTGGTATCTGCAGGACCGGGTGATCGCACCGGACTTCAACTTCATGCTGATCGGCGCGGGCTTCTACCACGACCGGTACCGCAGAACCAGCGACGGCTGGAAGATCAGCGAGACCGGCTACGACCGCACCTACGATGCGTCGATGTCGACCGAGAATCTCAATTTCAAAGTGAAAGCCGGTCGCGCACTTAATATTTGAGCGCTACTTCGTGATGGCGATCAAAGCGCCCGGCCGAAGCCACTGAATCAGCTTCACCATCATGGCGTCGTCGACGGCGACACAACCGGCGGTGGGACCGCCGTCGGTTGTGTGCAGGAAGAACGCGCCGCCATTGCCGGGCACACGGGCCTTGTTGACGCCCATCACGACGGCGTGGGCATATTGCGGGATTTCGAGGTTTTCGGTGCCGCTGTCGGACGACGTGTCGAACGGGCACTGCGACTTCTTGCACACCTGCATGGTGTTGTAGGTCGGGCTCTTCATGTCGCCGTCCCACCAGTGGTCGGGCCCGACCTGGACGTACTGCAGGCCGCCGCCGGGGTTCGGCTGGGTGCCGAACGCGAAGTCCAGTGTGTAGATGCCCAGGGGCGTGGCCATGTTGCCGTCATGGGTCTCCGCGGCGAACCCGTTGGCGCCGACGTGAGCGGGAATGCCGACGCCGATCGGCTGCCAATCGCCGTTCGTGCGCTGCCAGACGTCCATCTTGGCCGACGAGCCGCCGGCACCGACGACGGAGATCACCTGGGTGGCATTGCCGACAGAGGGTGCAAACCATGGTGTGAATTCGGCACGGCCGACGGGCGCCGCGGCGAACGCGAGCCAGACCGCTGCGCAGAGCACAACCAGCCGTCGGCGCATTGACCAATCGTCGACGGGCCGCCCAGAGAGGTCAAGTAAAGGTTTAGACAAGATTGAGGATCGCTCGATCTGGATACGTAAGGCGTCATGGACATGCTGCCGATGCGACGCCGCCGTGGCATCCGGCAGATCGGTCAAGGCCTCGGAACCCTGGACCGCGAGGTGTTCGAGGCCATTGCAGAGTCGCCCAGTCCCCTGCTCGATGCCACGATGCCACGCCTCACCCGAGCGGCCGATCATTCGAAGCTCTGGCTGGCGATCGCGGCCGCGCTCGTCACGCTTGGCGGGCCGTCGGCGCAGCGCGGTGCATACCGCGGGGTGATCACGCTGGCGGCGACGAGCCTGTTCACCAATCTGGTGGCCAAGCGGGTGTGGAAACGGCCGAGGCCGAACCGTCTCGCGGTGCCGCTGGCACGGCGGAGCCGTCGCTCACCGACGTCGAACTCGCTGCCGTCGGGTCATTCGGCGAGCGCGGCGGCGTTCGCCGTCGGCGTCGGCCTGGAAAACCCACCGCTGGGCCTTGGGCTGGCGCTACTCGCCGGCCTGGTCGGGCTGTCGCGCGTCGCGACAGGGGTGCACTACCCCGGCGACGTGTTCGCCGGGTTCGGCATCGGTGCGGGATTCGCGGTGCTCGGCGCACGGGTGGTGCCGACGGTCGCGACGGTCAAGACGCCGGTCGCCGATCCGCTGCGGGTGGAGACGCCCGAACGTCCGGATGGTGCGGGTGTGGTGTTGGTGGTCAACCCGGCATCGGGCGGCGGGACGGGTGCACAAGTCGTCGACGAAGTGCGAGAGGCGTTGCCGCAGGCCGAAGTTGTGGAAGTCAGCGAGGGCGACGACGTCGAAGAGGTGTTGCGGTCCGCGGCCGAGCGCGCGGAGGTGCTGGCGGTGTGCGGCGGCGATGGGACGGTCTCGTGTGCGGCCGGCGTCGCGATCGACGCGTCAAAGCCGCTCGCGGTTTTCCCGGGTGGCACGTTCAACCACTTCGCGAAGGACATCGGTTGTGACACGGTGGCCAAGACCGTAGAGGCGATACGACGAGGCAGCGTCTCGTGTGTGGACATGGTCTGCCTCAACGAGGGCCGCATGGTGATCAACACCGCGAGCATCGGGGCGTATCCGAAGTTCGTGCAGACCCGCGAGAAGCTCGAGCACAAGGTCGGCAAGCCGCTGGCGGGGATGTACGCGATGGTCCACACCCTGCGACACGACGAGCCGGTGCGGATTTCCTACGACAACAAGACACTTCAGACGTCGCTGTTCTTCCTCGGCAACTCGACGTATCTGCCGTCGGGATTTGCGCCTTCGCGACGGACTCGGATGGACGACGGGTTGCTCGACGTCCGCATCCTGGAAACCGGCCGCAGATTCAGCAGATTGCGCATCCTCACGGCGCTCGTGCTCGGTCGGCTGGAACGGAGCCCGCTGTATCACGAGCTACGGGTGCCGGAGTTCAGCTTCAAGGCGGTAGACGGGCCGACGGTGCTGGCTCACGACGGTGAAGTGGGCACCGAGGTCACCGAAGCCACGTTCAGCTCGCGATACCGGGCGCTGCCGGTGTTTCGTCCGCTGCCGTGACCGGTCGCGACGGCGGCAAAATCAGCAGACAGGCGACGAAGTAGGCGTAGCCGAGGAGCCATCCGGCGAGCACGTCGGAGGGATGGTGCACGTTGAGCACCACGCGGCCGACGCCGATCAACACCACCACCACGGCGCCGAGTCCGATGAGCCATACCCGAAGCGGGCGACTAACGACCGGCAACACGACGGTCAGCAGGGCCAGCACGCTGACCATCACGCCGAGGGCGTGTCCGGACGGAAACGCCGACGATGGTGCGGTCACGAAGGCCGTGGCGGGCCGCGGACGGTTAGTGGCGTGCTTGGCGATTTCGGTGACCAGTCCGCTCAACTCGACGCTGATCACCAGGAAAAGCGCGACCCGTAGATTGCGGCGCACCAATGCCGCAATGATGACTGCGAGGGCGAGCAGTCGAAATGTGGTCGGCCCGAGCGCAGTGCAGAACACATCCCAGGCCGTTACCCAGCCGGGATGGGCGATGCCGTAGCGGTGCAAGACGTCGAGCGCCGATGAGTCGATCGTGGTGATCCAGTTCCACTGCAGCGCATAGCCGATCCACAAAAGGACGTACACCGCGACGGCTGCGACTGCAGAGCAGACGAGCCAGATCCGGTGTTGTCTCATTCGACTAGCTCTACCACGTTCGCAGGTGGCTGCCGTTAAGGTGACGGCCATGGCGGTGTTTCTGCGCAAGTTACTCCGGATCGGCAAGTTGCCCGGCGAGCTGCGCGCCGAAGTGGAAGCCGAGGGAATCATCCATCTGGCCGAGTATGTCTCGGTGACACGACGATTTACGGGCAAGGTCCCGGGTCAGCGGTCGACGGGCAGCGTCGCGAGCTATGTCGGCTCGCTGGTGCTGACGAATCAGCGCGTGCTCGGCACATTGTCAAGTGTGCCGAAGTTGGCGGGCCGCACCATCGATCAGCGGTGGGATGCACCGCAAACGGGCCCCGTCAAGGCCGAGCTTTCAGAAACGGGCCTCACTTTGGACGTCGACGTCGCCGAGGTCGACCCTCGCTTCAGCGGCAAGCTTTCGCTGCATTACAAGGACGAGATCCCGCAAGACGTGCTGATGCGTCTACCCCGGCGGTCGCTTGCGTTCGACGTGCCACCCGAATACGTATTCCGCGCCGTCGGCGTGCCATACGATCCGTAAACCGTTAGAACGGTGGGGGTTTGGAATGTCTGGCGCGGTCTTGTGCGCGGGTGGTCTTGTGGATCGTTGTCATCCTCGAACGAATTCTCTTACCCCCAACCCGTTTGAGCCCCAAGTAGCGAACCTAGTTGGTTGTTGGCGGTGGTTGGGGTTGGAAGGGTTCATACCACCACCAGTCGGCGCGTTCGCCGGTTGGCCCGGCACACGGCGCGACCGCGGGCGGGGGTTTCGTCGGTGGCCGGGCCAGCGAGGCGGCGCTGAGCCGTCGACCCGAGCTGTCGGTGACGCACAGGTCGTCGGCGGGTCCGGTGATGGTGATGACCCCGCGGTGGTGCAGCCGATGGTGATACGGGCATAACAAGACCAGGTTGTCCAGCTCGGTGACACCGCCGTCTTCCCAGTGCCGGATGTGGTGGGCATGCAAACCACGGGTAGCGCCACAGCCCGGGACCGCGCACGTGGGGTGGCGGTGCTCCAGGGCGCGGCGCAGCCGCCGATTGATCAGCCGCGTGGTCCGGCCGGCGCCGATGGGCTGCCCGTCGCGTTCAAACCACACTTCACCGGTGGCATCACACGTCACATATTGGCGCTCAGCATCGGACAGCAGCGGACCCAAATGCAGCCCCGCCAACCGCTGCTCCACATCGACATGCACCACCACCGTGGTGTGCTGCCCATGCGGGCGCCGCGCCACCTCGGCGTCCCAGCCGGCCTCGACCAGCCGCATGAACGCCTCACCGGTGCCCGGAAACGGCGGCGACTGATCAGATGCGCGGTCGGCGTGGTCGCGTTTGTACTCGGTGATCAGGACGTCCCGATGCGACGCCAACGCTGCATCAAACTTCGCGGACTCCAGGTGCGGCAGGGTGATCCGCCAATAGGTGAACTGCTCATCAGAGGTCTTGGTGATCGAGATCTGCGGTTCAGACCCAAACTCCGGCTCGGCTTCGGCTTCGACTTCGGCTTCGGCTTCGGGTTTGGGTTCGGGTTCGGGTCGCGGTTCCAGCTTGACCGCCGTGCGCAACTGGTTGACCGTCGCGACCGCGGCCAACTCGGCGTAATGCTCATCAGAACCCTGGCCCGCGTGCGCCGCGATCACCCCGACCTGATCCAGCGACAACCGACCCTCGCACATCCCCGCCACACAGCGCGGAAACTCCGGCAACCGGTGCGCCACCGTGGCGATCGTGGCAGCGTTTACCGAGGACGCGCCGAGTTTCCAGGCCACCAACGAAGCGACCGACCGCGCCCCCGTCATACCGCAGAGCTCGTCGCGATCGATCTCGGCGACGATCTGCACAATCCGTCCATCAATCGCATTGCGCTGACCGGTCAGCTCCGCCAGCTCCTCGAACAACACCTCAAGACGCTCAGCAGGGCTCACCACCACCGGAGGCGCTGCGGTCAACGACATAACCAAATCTTCGCGGCCGGCTACGACAAATTCGGCTCCGATCGAACCAACGACCCAAACCTGTGGATGAAATCGCGACTATGGATAACTTGGTCTCGATGCGCCAAAGGGTTGCCGATTTGTCGCCAGCCCTGTTCCGTGGGCAAGGCCAAGACAAAAAAGGAGCACCAGTGACCGAACCGCGGGACAACGTGCTGATCGTGCATTGGCACGACCTCGGCCGCTATCTCGGCGCCTACGGCCACGCCGACGTCTCCAGTCCGCGACTCGACCAACTCGCCACCGACGCGATCTTGTTCACGCGTGCACACGCCACCGCGCCGCTCTGCTCACCGTCGCGCGGGTCCTTGTTCACCGGCCGATACCCGCAGAGCAACGGCTTGGTGGGCCTGGCCCACCACGGCTGGGAATACCGCGCCGACGTCCGCACCCTGCCGCATATCCTGTCCGCATATGGTTGGCACACAACGCTGTTCGGGATGCAGCACGAAACATCGTATCCGTCGCGGCTGGGCTTCGACGAGTTCGACGTCTCAAACTCGTACTGCGAGTACGTCGTCGAGCAGGCGACACAGTGGCTTCAGAATCCGCCGACGACTCCGTTCCTGCTCACCACGGGCTTTTTCGAAACGCACCGGCCGTACCCCCACGACCGATACGAGCCTGCCGTCGCGGACGAGGTGGTGGTACCCGACTACCTGCCGGATACCCCCGACATTCGCCAAGACCTCGCCGACTTCTACGGTTCGATCTCCGTGGCCGACGCCGCCGTCGGGCAGCTGCTGGACACGCTCGAGCAGACCGGACTCGACCGCACCACGTGGGTGGTGTTCATGACCGACCACGGGCCGGCACTCCCCCGTGCCAAGTCGACGCTGTACGACGCTGGCACCGGCATCGCGATGATCGTCCGGCCGCCGCGCGACGCCGCAATCCCACCGCAGGTCTACGACGAACTGTTCAGCGGCGTCGACCTGCTCCCTACCCTGCTCGAACTGCTCGGCCTCGCGGTTCCTTCCGACGTCGACGGCATGTCGCACGCTGCCAACTTGCGCACCGCGAGTGTCAAGCCGGTGCGGAACGAGGTCTACACCACCAAGACGTATCACGACTCCTTCGACCCGATACGCGCGATCCGGACGAAGGAATACAGCTACATCGAGAACTATGCATCACGGCCCGTACTCGATCTGCCCTGGGATATCGCCGACAGCGCGCCAGGCCGCACGATGGCGCCGCTCGTACTTGGACAACGCCCCGACCGCGAGCTGTACAACCTTCTCGAGGATCCGGCCGAGTCCCACAACCTGTTGGGCCCCGACGCCACCGACAAGGCAGAGACAATCGCCGACGACCTCGCCCTACTGCTCAACGACTGGCGCCAGAAGACCAAAGACGTCATACCGTCCGAGTTCGCGGGCACGCGAATTGCGGAGCGCTACACCGAAACCTATCTACGCGTACACGGACCGCAAGTCACCAGCCGGTCACCGATCGCCGCAGATCGTGGCATCGAAGACGACCACAGCAGCGGGCAATAGTTTTACTCACGATGAGTGCAAAAGCCCACTCTGCCAACCGATTCGATTGCGGCTAGGCTCACGCGCATGTCGGCCCACGCGACTGCATACCTGGTGCTCGCATCCCAACGCAGCGGCAGCACACTGCTCGTCGAGTCCCTACGCGCGACCGGTGTGGCCGGCGAACCGGGCGAGTTCTTTCAGTACCTGCCAAGCACGAGTCAGTCACCTCAGCCGCGGCAATGGTTCGAGGGAGTCGACGACGAGTCGATCCTGCGGTTGCTCGACCCGCTCGACGAAGGCAAGCCGGACCTCGCGCCACCCGAGATCTGGCGTGACTACGTCCGCACAGTGGGCCGCACCCCCAACGGCATCTGGGGTGGCAAGCTGATGTGGAACCAGACGCCGCTACTACTACAGCGCGCTTCCGGCCTGCCGGACCGCTCCGGCGACGGCCTGCTCTCGGCGATCCGCGACGTCATCGGCAGCGATCCGGTGCTTGTCCATGTATACCGGCCGGACGTTGTCTCCCAGGCTGTTTCGTTTTGGCGTGCGGTGCAGACGCGCGTTTGGCGCGGCCGTCCCGATCCTGCGCGGGATGCGCGCGCCGAGTATCACCCTGGTGCGATCGCACACGTGATTTCCATGCTGCGCGCCCAGGAAGAAGGCTGGCGCAAGTGGTTCATCGAAGAGCGCGTCGAACCGATGGAAGTGGCGTATCCGGTGTTGTGGCGCAACCTCACTCAGATCGTGGCCGACATCCTCGAAGCACTTGGGCAAGATCCCCAGCTTGCGCCACACCCAGTGCTCGAGCGACAGGCAGACCAGCGCTCCGACGAATGGGTCGACAGATACCGCGCCGATGCCGAGAAACACGGGCTGCCGACATAGCGGCGTCTAATTCACCTGAGCCACAACGAATATCCGTCGGAACGGAAAGAACGTCTTGCCGTCGGGCCGCACCGGGTAAGCCGTGTCGAGCAACGGAATCAGCTCTAGGCGGAACTGCTCCCATTGCTCCTCGGACAGCCGGCTCCTCACCGGCGTGAGTGCGGTGCCGGTGATCCACTCCAGCACTGGGTGCTCGCCGCTCAGTTCGTGGATATAGGTGGTCTCCCACGCGTCGACTCGGCAACCAGCGTCGGTGAGAAGCTCCGCGTATCCAGCTGCGGTATCCACCTGCCCTTCGCGAAACGGAAAGTCCCGCAACGTCTCCGACCACTGATCGCTCGAAGCGAGTTCGCGGACCGCCTGATGCGACGGGGCATCGAAGTTTCCCGGCACCTGCACGGCGAGCCACGAACCGGCGACCAGCTGACCCGCCCACCGCGCCAATAGCTCGGAGTGCTCGGGCACCCAATGCAGGGTGGCATTGCTCACGACGACATCGGTGTCGGGCTGCGGCGTCCATGCCCGCACATCAGCGACCTGCGCATCGACGCCGCGTTCGCGTGCAGCGTCCACCATCTCCGGCGAGGAGTCCCACGCCTCGATGACCGCCTCAGGCCAGCGCTGCGCGAGGCTGACCGTGAGATTGCCCGGCCCACAGCCAAGGTCGACGACCCGGCGCGCCTTTTCCGCTCCCACCCGAGACACCAGGTCGAAGAACGGGCGGCCGCGATGGTCGGCGAAAGCAAGGTAGACGTTGGGATTCCACATGTCGCCAGTCTCGCACTCACTCCGAACTCACAGCGGCTTCGCAGCCGCGACACAGCCTGGCGGTCAGCAAAGACCGGCACGGTAAGCGGGTGACTGCAGTCGTGGACGCTCCCGCCGTCGCGGCCAACCCGGCGAAACCAGTGCGCACAGGCCGCTGGCGCCGTTGGGCGTTGCCGTGCCTGCTGACCGCGACCGCTGTCCTGTACCTGTGGGACCTGCGGTCCAGCGGTTTCGGCAACACCTTCTACGCCGCGGCCGCCCAGGCCGGCTCGCAGAGCTGGTCCGCATGGTTCTTCGGATCGCTGGACGCGAACAACTTCATCACCGTCGACAAACCACCCGCCGCTCTGTGGGTGACGGGGTTGTCGATGCGGTTGTTCGGCGTGAACAGCTGGTCGGCGCTCGCGCCACAAGCGCTCATGGGTGTCGCGGCCGTCGGCGTGCTCTATGCCACGGTCAAGCGGACGTTCACCGATCCGCAGGACGGCGCGGTCGCGGGTCTGCTCGCCGGTGTGGCGTTGGCGTTCACTCCTGCCGCCGCGTTGATGTTCCGGTTCAACAATCCCGACGCGCTGCTGGTGCTGTTGATGACGGTGGCCGCGTATTGCCTGACGCGCGCCGTGCAGTCAGCCTCGTCGCGGTGGTTGGCGTTGGTCGGTGTCGTGATGGGCGCGGCATTTCTGACCAAAATGCTGCAGGGCTTCCTGGTGCTGCCGTCATTCGGGCTGGCGTACCTGTTTCTTGCGCCGACGTCGTGGTTCAAGCGTGTACTGCACCTGCTCGGTTCGGCGGTGGCCTTGGTCGTCGCAGCAGGTTGGTGGGTGGTGGTCGTAGCGCTGGTGCCTGCCGGCGCTCGGCCTTACATCGGCGGCTCCACCGACAACACCGTGCTCGACTTGGCGTTGGGCTACAACGGAATCAGCCGCATCCTGGGCCGCCACCGCGAATCGCTCGGCGATTGGGGAGGTTCGGGTGCGCAGATGTTCGGCGGCCACGCCGGACCGCAGCGGCTGTTCACCGGCGAGATGGGCAATGAGATCGGCTGGCTGCTGCTGCCGGCAATGTTCGCTCTTGCATTCGGCATCTTTCTCGCATTGCGCCGGCAACTCAGCCGGATGGCGTTGTGCGCGTTAGTGATGTGGGGCGGCTGGCTAGCTGTAACAGGTGTCGTCTTCAGCTATATGGGCGGAGTGGTTCACCCGTATTACACGGTCGCATTGGCGCCGTGCATCGCCGCCCTCGTCGGTACAGGTGCGGTGTGGGCCTGGCAGCGCAGGGCAAGCTGGGACGGTCGCTTCGCGTTGGCGTCGCTGATTGTTTTACCCGCGGTGTCGGCGCTAGTGTTGTTGCACAACAATCACTTTGGATTCTGGTGGATTCTCGGTGTGACGGCGCTCGTCGCTTGCGTCGGAATTCTGTGGCGGCCACGTATGGTCGCGGCCCTCGTGGGCGTTGTAGCGGCCCTGGGCGGCACCGTCGCGTTCTCCGTCGCAACCGCATTGACCCCGCATCAGGGCTCGATCCCGTCCGCGGTGCGGTCATCGAAGGTCACGGGCGCCTGGGCGGGCGACGAATCCACCAACCGCCAATTGGCCGGCCTGCTCGCGAACACCCACAGTCGATGGTCGGCGGCAACCAACGGTTCGCAGTCTGCGGCTGCGCTTGAAATCGCCTCCGGCACCTCGGTGATGGCGATCGGCGGCTGGAGTTCAGATCCGGTACCCACGCTCCAGCAGTTCGTCGACGATGTGCACGCCGGCAAGATTTCGTATTACGTCGAGCCGGGACGCCGCGCGAATCACGGCGAGGTCCCTCGCAGCCGGGTCCACAGCACGTCGCACAGCCGCGAGATCGCCGAATGGGTCGCCCAGCACTATTCCGGCACGGTGATCGGCGAATCGACGGTTTACCGCTTGGTTTGAGCCGCCGGGTTACCATCGAATGGCCGTATCCCGGTGAGAAAGGCCGACAATGACGTCCGATGCCGCCCCGGTAGATCCGCCGATTCCAGTTCCCGACGTTCCCGGTGCCGACGCGAGCGCGCTAGGGCTACCCCGTCGGTCCGACTTGACGCTGCGGCAGCGGCTGATCGTCGATTCTTCGGCGATCGCCGATATCGCGCTGCGCACCGCAATCGCATCACTCGTCGGAGCGGCGATGCTGCCCCCTGTGGTCAGCGCGGCGTTACGGCGTTCGGAATCCCGGGCCGAGCGCGACCATCTGACGTTCTATGCAGACCTGGCCAAGGCGCACGATCCCGCGGTGTCCTTCCCCGCGCCCACATCGGAACCGCGAGTTTCCTCGCGACCGGCCAATCCCGTCGCCGAGTGGATGGCCAAGGGCCAGGTGCACAACATCCGATTCAACAGCAGCTTCGAGGCCGTCAACCCGGCGCTGCGCGAGCAGTGCCGCGGCTATCAACGCAACAACGTCGTGCGCGCCCAGCACTGGGTACACGAGGATGGACCGCATCCCACCCTGTGCGTGATCCACGGTTTCATGGGATCGCCGTACCTGTTCAACGGCCTGTTCTTTTCGCTGCCATGGTTTTTCCGCTCGGGCTACGACGTAATGCTGTACACCTTGCCGTTCCACGGACGTCGAGCCGAAAAAGGTTCTCCGTTTTCTGGTTACGGGTATTTCGCGCACGGATTCGCCGGGTTCGCGGAAGCGATGGCGCAGGCCGTGCACGACTTTCGTTCGCTCGTCGACTATCTGGAGTTCACCGGCGTCGACCGCGTTGCGTTGACGGGCATGTCGCTAGGCGGCTACACCGCGGCGCTCATCGGGTGTGTGGAGGACCGTATCCAGGCGGTGATTCCCAACGTTCCGGTGGTCACCCCGGAGAAAACGGCCGACGAGTGGTTTCCAGCCAACCAGATCGTGCGGTTGCGCAGCCTACTTGCCGACACCGATGACGAGCTCGCGACCGCGGCCTCCATGTATCACTCACCGCTGAACTATCCGCCGCTGGTGCCCAAGGACCGCAGGCTGATCATCACCGGGCTGGGAGATCGGCTGGCGCCGCCGCAACAGGCAGAGTTGTTGTGGGAGTACTGGGATCGATGCGCGTTCCACTGGTTCCCGGGCAATCACGTCCTTCATGTCAGCCAGCCGGACTACCTACGCCGGATGACGCGGTTCATGCGCCCTTTCATGTTCGAATAAGTCGGTGCGTCGACAGCGGCCTGAGCGCGGGGAGTGCGGGTCCGTCAACTCTTAGACAAAAGTTAGCATTGCATAAGCTAACTGTCGGGGTGTATCTACCTCGGTCGTAGATACATAATGTGAAGTATGTAGTGGCGGCCGTAGTACCCGTCTAGTCCAAGTGTGCGATCGGGCGAAATGGTTGCGGGATTGGTTGCGCTCCAGGCGCCGTGCACGTGCACAACGACACGCGGTGAAAACCATCTGGAGGTGCTGGACCCTTCACTGATTGCCGCTATATAGGCCACGTGATATAGATATCGAGTGGACAATCAGCCGGCTCACGAAGCCGCCGGTGAGTATGTCGGCGAGCTTCTCGATCAGGCAATGGACCTGACGGCGCGGTTCCTTGCTGACCGTACTGAATTGAGCGCTTCTGCCGCGTTCGTAATGAACCGAGTGTGCCGGGAAGGGCCGATCAGGCTGACGGTGCTGGCATCCAAGGAAGGGGTCAGCCAGCCGTCGATGACTCAACTGATCCAACGACTCGAGCGGCTGAACCTAGTGGCCAGGCTCGCTGATCCAGACGATGGGCGTGCCTCGCTCATCGGTATCACCCAGCGTGGGCAAACGCTGCTCAACGAGCGGACGCGAATGCGCCGGGAACGCCTGAAGGCGTTGATGGCAACGCTGACGGCGGAGGAGGCATCCGCACTGTGGCTAGCGGCGAAAGTCGGACTTCCGATCCTGCGTCGGCTCGCCGAGAATGCAGGCTGTCCATGCGACGACGGCGATTCAATTGCCGCGGACGGCCGAATGGTGTTCGGGTGAGGGCCATTCCGGCGGGTCGGGCCTTGAAAAAGGTGTGGATCCCGTTGCTTCTTGTGGTGGTATTGGCGGTTTCGGGCCTCGTCGTTTCGCGTTTGCACAAGATGTTCGCGTCGCAGGATCTCAATGCTAGCGCCGGCGCGGGTGTCGAGATCGTTCAGTTCAACCCGAAGGTACTCGTCTACGACGTCTACGGTCCGCCCGGAACCACGGCCCAGATCAGCTATTTCGACGCGGATGCGAACGTACATCTGCTCAACGCGTCCCTGCCATGGTCGACCACGGTATCGACGACGTTGCCGACGGTCAGCGCGAACCTTATGGCGCGGGGCGACAGCGACGAGATCGGTTGCCGCGTAACAGTGAATGGAATCATCCGTGAGGAGAAGACTGCCAATGGAGTCAACGCACAGACCTACTGCCTGGTGAAGTCCGCATGACACCAACTACTACAGCTACGCGGCACGAGAAGCGGCCCGCCATCGCACACAGCCTTCGGATACTTGCGGTGCCGATCATCCTGTTCTGGATCGGGGTCGCAGTTCTGGTGAATGTGCTTGCCCCGCAGCTCGAAGTCGTCGGTGAGCTGCACTCGGCTCCGATGGCGCCCGAGGACGCACCCTCGATGGTCGCGATGAAGCGGATGGGTGCCAACTTCAAGGAATTCAATTCGAACAGCACCATCATGATCGTGGTGGAGGGCCAGAAGCCGCTCGGCCCTGACGCGCACGCCTACTACGACGAGATCATCCGCAAGCTACGTCAGGATCCCAAGCATATCCAGCACATTCAGGATTTCTGGGGCGATACCTTGACCGCAGCCGGGGCGCAGAGCGCCGATGGCAAGGCGTCCTATGTGATGCTCAACCTCGCCGGCGAGCAGGGCCAGACTCTGGCCAACGAAGGTGTGGAGGCCGTCCGCAAGGTCATCGAGGAAACGAAAACGCCGCCGGGAGTGCAGGCTTACGTCGCGGGCCCGGCAGCGCTGACCGACGACTTGCACGTGATCGGAAACGCCAGCCTCGCGCAGATCACCTTGTTCACCCTCGCTGCGATCGCGTTGATGTTGCTGATCGTCTACCGCTCGATCGTCACCACGCTGATTCAGCTCTTCTTGACGTTCATTGGATTGCTCACGGCGCGCGGCGTGATCTCGGTACTAGCCAGCCATGGCGCGTTCGGGCTGACGACGTTCGCCGGAAATATCCTGACGATGCTGGCGATCGCGGCTGCAACCGACTACGGCATCTTCATATTCGGCCGGTATCGCGAAGCACGCGCCTCCGGCCTCGATCGAGATGACGCCTACTACACCACTTTTAAGTCAGTCGCTCCGGTCATCGTTGGGTCCGGTCTCACGATCGCGGGGGCGACCTACTGTCTGAGTTTCGCGCGGTTGCCGTACTTCAGCACCATGGGCGCGCCCGTCGCGATCGGAATGATCGTCGTGGTGGCATCCGCGGTCACGCTGGGGCCGGCGATCCTTTTCCTGGGCAGCCGCGTCGGGCTGTTCGAATGGAAACGACCTCCCCGCGGTCGGTTTTGGCGGCGGGTCGGTACCGTTGTGGTTCGTTGGCCCGGGCCGGTTCTGGTGGCAAGTGCGTTCGTGGTGCTGATTGGATTGGTCGCTATTCCGGGATACAAGCCGGCGTACAACGATCGTTACTATCTGCCCGACAATGCCCAGACCAATATCGGCTTCGCCGCCGCCGACCGGCATTTCACGCAGGCCCGGATGAACCCCGATATCCTGATGGTCGAGGCCGACCACGACATGCGGAACCCTGCTGACATGCTTGTGCTGAACAAGATTTCAAGCAATGTCATGCACACCGAGGGCATTGCGATGGTACAGAACATCACGCGGCCACTGGGAATCCCGATACAGCACAGCTCGATTCCTTTTCAAACGAGCGTCCAGGGGCAGACTACCAACATGAACCTGCCGTTCCAGCGGGATCAATTGGCCAATCAGCTCAAAACGATCGATGAGACGAACGTCTCGATCGACATCTTGGAGCAGCAGTACCAACTCTCACTCGAGCAAACCAAGCTCACACAGGACTCGGCGGCCAAGTCGCAGGCCCTCCTCGAAACCACCGAAAAGCTACGAGACAACATCGCGAACTTCGATGACCAGTTCCGGCCGTTGCGTAACTACTTCTACTGGGAACCGCATTGCTTCGACATCCCCTTGTGCGCCGCTACGCGGTCCCTGTTCGATGCCCTCGATGGGATAGACGAAGTCACCGACCAGACGGGTGCGGTGCAGGGCAATACCGACAAGCTTGCGGACCTGGCTCCGAAGCTGACCGCACTCCTGCCACAAACGATCGCGTCGATGAAGGCCAGCAGAGACCTGTCGCTGGCGTCGTACAACTCGCAGAAGGCCCTGCTCGATCAGTTGGAGGCTTCTAACAACACCGCCCTTGCGATGGGCGCGGCCTTCGACGGGGCGAAGAACGACGACCTGTTCTTTCTGCCCCCGGAAGCCTTCGACAACCCGGACTTCAAACGTGGTCTGGCGATGTTCCTTTCGCCCGACGGCAAGTCCGCCCGCATGTTCATCACCCACGAAAGCGACCCTGCGACGGTCGACGGCATCAAGCGCGTCGACTCGGAGAGAAAGGCCGCGCAGGAAGCCCTGAAGATGTCCTCCCTGTCGAACGCGAAGATCTATCTAGGCGGCGTCGCGGCAACGTATAAGGATATGTCGGATGGCGCCAGGTATGACCTGCTGATCGCCGTGGTGTCATCGCTGACGCTGATCTTCATGATCATGCTCATCCTCACCCGAAGTGCGGTAGCCGCACTCGTCATCGTCGGCACGGCGGCCAGCTCGATCGCGGCATCCTTCGGCATTTCGGTGCTGCTCTGGCAGGACCTGTTCGGAATCCAGGTGCAATGGCTCGTCATGTTGATGTCCGTCATCATCCTGTTGGCGGTGGGATCGGACTACAACCTGTTGCTGGTATCTCGATTCAAGGATGAGATCCACGCGGGCTTGAAGACCGGCATCATTCGCTCGATGGCCGGCACGGGCGGCGTGGTGACGTCCGCCGGCCTGGTGTTCGCGGCCACCATGGCGGCCATGATGGGCAGCAAGCTGACTGTGCTGGCGCAGATGGGTTCCACGATCGCAATCGGCCTCTTGGTCGACACGTTCGTCGTGCGCTCTTTCCTGATGCCCTCGATCGCGACGCTGTTGGGCCGGTGGTTCTGGTGGCCGCAGGTCGTCTACCCCCGCGGCGATTATCACTTCCTGCCGCCGCAACCTCGACGTAGGCCGAAGGACGACTCGGACACGGTGGCGCTACCGGCGCAGGCGTAGAGCCGCGTCAGCGCTTTATTGCGCTGACCAGGCTGATATTGCCGATCATCACACCTGCTTCGGAACCGGGCTCCGGCACGGGCCGGCCGAGCGAACGCAGCTGGTCGGGTAGCGGAGTCGGGACAGCCCGCCATCCGTGGTCACCGAACCACTCGTGGGCCGGAGCATGCTGCTCGTTGTAGACCAGGTTGAAGAACGTGTCCTCGTTGCCGGCGGCGCGCTCCTCTTCCCGTTTGGCTTCGAAGGTGTCGGGCTCCAGCGGCACAGCTTCCTCGACCGCGACATGGCTGCCCGGCGCGGCAAGCGCATCGATGCCGCTGAACAGCTGGTGCTGCGCGGTCGCAGGCAAGTAGATGAGTAGTCCCTCAGCGATCCAGGCCGACGGCTTGCCTGGGTCAAACCCGCTGTCGCGCAATGCCTGTGGCCAATCGTGGCGCAAATCGACCGCGACCTCGCGCCGCTCGGCGGACGGCGCGGCGCCGTCCTGTGTCAGAGCCTCGCGCTTGAATTCGAGTACCTGCGGTTGGTCCAGCTCGAAGATCACCGTTCCGTCGGGCCAGGCCAGGCGATAGCCGCGGGAGTCCAACCCGGCAGCAAGGAGCACGATCTGCCGCACCCCGTCAGCGGCCGCCGCCCGAAAATAGGAGTCGAAGTAGTTGGTCCGAACGCCCTGGAAGTTCACGAAGTGCTCGCCGAATTCGGTCTTCAGTGCGTGCTCAGGAGCGTTGCCGTCGAGCAACTCCGCCCACTCTCCTCCGACCGCGCGACAGAACACCTCCGCATATGAATCGACGGCCGCGGGGTCGGGCTTCTGCGCCTCCAAGGCCCGCGCCGCGGCCACGAACAACGCGGTCGAACCGACGCTCGTCTTGATGTCCCAGGTGTCATCTTCGGTACGCACGTACGCATTTATACGCCGACACGCTGACAGTCGGCTGATTGGCAGACTCGACGCATGGCCCAGCCGTGGAACGTCAACATTCACTACGACGCCAAGCTCGACAGGACCGTGCCGCAGGACGCGAAGTCCGCACTCGACGTCGGCTGCGGAGACGGCTTCCTAGCCGCACGGCTCTCGCGCCGCGTTCCGCATGTCGTCGCAATCGATATCGATGGCCCGGTGTTGGAGCGGGCCCGGCAGCGCTTTCCCGATGAACCGGTGGCCTGGAAGCACGGCGACTTCCTGACGGCAGGCGACGAGGTGGGCAGTTTCGACGCCGTGGTCTCCAACGCCAGCCTGCATCACTTTCCCGACACCCAGGTCGCTCTGCGACGATTGCGCGAGCGCGTGCGACCGGGCGGAACACTGGCGATCGTGACATTCGCCCGGCCTGGTATGCGCGGATTACCCTGGGCCCTGGTCACTTTGGTCACTCGAGGGATCGCGATCCGCCTGCGCGGCAAGTGGGAACACAGCGCGCCGACGGTATGGCCGCCACGCGACACCGTCGCCTCGCTTCGCCGTCATGCCCGCGCGGAGCTACCGGGTGCCCAGGTGTCGCTGCTGCTCCTCGGGCGCGTGCTCATCCTCTGGCATGCACCATCTACCTAGACCAGGGGGCGGCCCGTTCGGATTCGCCAGTCGAGGTCCTTGAGCAGGACGTTGAACGGAAACTGCCGGATGAACCGTGGCATCAGATGATTGACCGTGCGCAACACAGCGATCAGCCGATCGAACCGGCGCTGCTTTGCAGCGTCCCAGGGCAACCGCATCTCTTCGCGGAACCGTTGGGGCAGAAAGCCCGTCGTGATCAGCAGGGCCACACCTTCCGACCACCGCTGCAGCGGCCCCGGTAGCTTGACGCCCCGGACCCGCGACGCTGCGATCGGATACAGATACTCCCGAACAGTGTCGTCGATGTGCACCTTGTCGAGCGACTCCTGCCAATACCTGTCGAATGCCGCCCGGTCGGCCGGCCACATATCCACCGGCACTTGAAGTGTGGTGCCGAGCGCCATCCCCTCGCGGTAGTGGCGCTCGGCGGTCTCGTCGTCCATCTCACCGACGAACATCCGGTACACATCGACTGCGCCCTTGTACAGGCACGCCCCCACCCACAGCTGCAGATGCTTGTCGAATGCGTGGTAGGAGACCGGACTCTCATCGGTCGAATAGACCTGCGCGTGTGCGCGGTTCACCGCACGCCGGAACGCCGCCTTCTGCTCATCGGTGCCGTTGGTGGCCACCGCGAGATAGGTAAAGGTCGTGCGGGCCCGTTTGACCGGGTGCCTGTCGACCCGTCCGCTTTCGACCCTGCTCTCCAGCACGCCGTAGCCGACGCCGGGTTGCGCCAACTGCATGATCACGTTCGCGGGCCCGGCCAGCAGTGCAACCCCCATCAGGCCGTCGTCGAAGTCGGCGCCTCGTCGTGAAGGCGCTGGTAGCGCCGCCGCGGACTCGTTCACTGGACGTTCGACGATCGTCATTGACCCACCTATCGGTAAAAGTGAGAACGCCTGTTTCCAGATATATTGCTCTTCCGCCGACCGCGATGTCAAGATTGACCCGATGGCTCAAGTGAGGCCCTACCGCGGCGTCGAGGCGGCCGATCGGCTGTCCGACCGTCGCCGCCGGTTTCTCGAGGCGGGCTTGGACATCCTCGGGTCAGAGACCGATCCATCCGAACTGACGGTGCGGGGCATCTGCCGCCAGGCCGGTATAACGCTGCGTTACTTCTACGAAAGCTTCACCGACAAAGACGATCTCGTCGCGCAGGTTTATGACTGGGTAATCGCTGACATCGCCGCGACCACCCAGGCCGCCGTTGCGGCCGCGCCGCCGAAGGAGCAGAGCACGGCCGCGATGGCCAACATCGTGCACGCCATCGCCGCCGACCCGCGCGTAGGCCGCCTGTTGTTCAGCTCTCAACTGTCCAATTCGGTTGTGCTGCGCAAACGCGCGGAGTCCTTCGCATTGATGGCGATGCTGACGTTCCAGCACGCGGGCGCGTTGGGTGCCCAAGACAATGAGCGCACCAAGGCGATCTCACACTTTGTGGTCGGCGGCGTAGCCCAGACCATCACCGCGTGGCTGGCCGGCGAGATCGATCTCGAACATGATCAACTCGTCGACCAGCTGGCGTCGATCATCGACAAGCTCGCGGACCCCAGACTGTCCAAGGGCTAGGGCAGCAACGGGATTCGCCACAGCGGCATGCCCGGGTCCAGAAAGTACAGCCGGGTTGCGGTCAACCGCAGAATGCGCAGCGAGCCGGTGATCAGGACAATCGCCAGCGGCAACTCACCGAGGCCGCCTGTCAACAGTGACAGCCACCTGTCGGCGGGCGCTGCGGTCATCACGTCGAACCACGCGTCGCCGATCAATAGAACACCGCTGGTGAACGCTGTGAGGATCAGCAGTTGGCGGCGCAGCAGGCCGAGCACAGCGGTAGTGGCAAGGAAGATCAACAGCAGGATGTCGAATCCAACCCAGGTAGCCGTCCAGTTATGCGCGACGTACTTGTCGGGCAAGGTGACGGACAGATAGACGATCCACGGAATCAGCCCGATCGTCGCGCCGATCATCAGCACAAGACGAATGCGCCGCAGTCTCGTGAGTGCCGATGCGGACAACAGCTCACCGAGCGGCCGCTGTAACCGCTCGATCAGCTCACGGCGCTCGTCGGCCGACATCGCCGCGATAGCGGCGTCGGACAGCGCCCTATCGGTCACCTGCCGGCGGCCACCGGAGGCCGACGGTCGGCCGAGGTCTTGGGCGCTGTCTTGGTGTCGTTATCGGTGAATTCCTTGGTCCAGCAGGCGAACTCGAGCGTGATGCCGTCAGGATCAAAGAAGTAGAACGACCGCACATAGACGCCGGGATGCACCGTCGGCGACACCTGCGCGTCACTCTCGTCGTGATTGAGCACCGGGCCGACCCGCACGCCCTTGTCCTTGAGCCGCTGGCGGTACTCGTCGAATTTCTCCGCCGGCACGTGGAACGCGAGATGGTTCATCGTGCTCACGGCGCTCACAATGTCGCCGATGCCGGGGATCGCTTGCGGCGACGAGATACCGGGAACGCGGTCGGGCGCCTCGGCGAACCAGAAGAACGCGACGCAGTCGCCATTGCCGGCGTCGAAGAAGAAGTGTTGTCCCATGCCGCCCGGCAGGTCGAGCGACTTGATCAGCGGCATACCAAGGACATTGCTGTAGAAGTCGACGGTGCGCTCCATGTCCGAGCACACAAGCGCCACATGGTTGATACCGCCGAGTTCGAACTCGGAATTGGGATTGTTCGGCTTGATCATCTCGCAGCTCCTCTAGCCAAGCTCGAAATCTGAATCTAACATCAGATTCAGATTCAATCAACGGCCGAGGAGTTCCGTGACGGTCAGCCCCCGCGAGCAGTTGCCGACCCTGCGCGGCCGGCAGACGCAGGCGGCCATCGACGCGGCGGCCCGAGCGGTGATCTCACGCAAAGGCATTCTGGCAACGACGATTTCGGACATCGCCGCCGAAGCCGGCAGGTCTACCGCGTCGTTCTACAACTATTACGACTCCAAGGAGGCGATGGTCCGCGAGTGGGCCGTGCGATTCCGCGACGAGGCGCGTGATCGTTCGCGGGCAGCCGCAGAACCGGGCCTGACGAACTGGGAGAGGTCCTACCAGGCCGCGGCCGCGCACTGGAGGACCTACCGTCATCGGCTTGCCGAGATCATCAGCGTGTCGCAGCTCGCGATGGTCAGCGACGACTTCGCCGAATACTGGAACGACATCTGCTCGCTGCCTATCGGATTGATCACCGCAATGGTCAAACACGCACAGCATCAAGGCATGTGCCCCACCGATGACGATCCCCACCTGATGGCGGTCGCGATAGTATCGATGCTCAACCAGTTCTGCTACACGCAGCTGTCGGCAAGCAAGGCCGACGTTGTCGACGACGACGCCTGCATCACCACGCTCGCCAATATCTTCTACCGGACCATCTACCCGAAGGAGGCCGGACTGACATGAGCAGAACACCGGCAGCATCCGGGACACCGGGGGTCACGCTCGAATTCGTCGGGATGGATTCTCCGACGGCGCGCCGTGCGGGGTCGGGTGGACATCCGTGCCAAGGGCTCTACCACCGCGGAGTAGGCCGCAAGCCCAAGGTCGCAATCATTGCCACGCACTACCAGATCGACTTCTCCGAGCATTACCTCGCGGACTACATGGCGACCCGAGGCATTGGGTTCCTGGGCTGGAACACCCGATATCGGGGATACGAGAGCAGCTTCCTGCTCGACCATGCGCTGGTGGACATCGGTGTCGGTGTGCGCTGGTTGCGCGAAGTCCAGGGCGTGGAAACCGTGATTTTACTGGGCAATTCAGGTGGCGGCTCGCTGATGGCTGCGTACCTTGCACAGTCCGTCGACCACCACGTGACGCCGCTCGAGGGCATGCGGCCGGCGGCCGGGCTCAACGACCTGCCGCCCGCCGACGGCTATATCGCCAGCGCGGCCCACCCTGGACGGCCCGACGTGCTCACCGCTTGGATGGACGCCTCCGTCGTCGACGAAAACGACGCCATCGCAACCAATCCCGACCTCGACCTGTTCAACGATCAGAACGGGCCGCCCTACTCCCCCGACTTCATCAAGCGCTACCGCTCGGCGCAGATCGCCCGCAACCACGCCATCACAGACTGGGCCCAAACCGAACTCAAACGAGTACATGCCGCCGGCTTCTCGGATCGCCCGTTCACGGTGCTGCGTACGTGGGCCGATCCTCGCATGGTGGATCCCACGCTGGAGCCGACGAAGCGTCCTGCCAACATGTGCTACGTCGGCCTGCCCGTCAAGGCCAACCGCTCGGCGCACGGCATCGCAGCGGCCTGCACGCTGCGTAACTGGCTGGGCATGTGGAGCCTGCGCCACGCACAGACCCGCGCCGAACCTCACCTCACCCGCATCGAGTGCCCCGCACTGGTCATCAACGCCGAACAGGACACGGGCGTCTACCCCTCCGATGCCCAGCGGATCTACGACGCGCTGGCCAGCACCGACAAATCCCAGTGTTCGATCGACACCGATCATTACTTCACCACCCCGGGGGCCCGCAGCGAACAGGCCGATACCATCGCCAAGTGGATCGCGAAGCGGTGGCGCTGAGAGTTCTCGCACACTTCACTCCAGGCGATAAAGTCGCTGAATTCCTTGCCCCAGAGACGAATTGGTTAGATATTCGGTACTGCGCCGAGAACGACGACGCCACGTTCTACCGCGAACTGCCCGGGGCTGAGGTGATTTGGCATGTGCTGCGGCCCATCTCTGGCGACGACCTCGAGAAGGCACCTCTTCTGCGGCTGGTGCACAAGATGGGAGCCGGGGTGAACACCATCGACGTCGACACCGCCACCCGACTTGGCATTGCGGTTGCGAACATGCCGGGTGCGAACGCGGCCTCGGTCGCCGAGGGCGCGGTGCTGCTGATGCTCGCCGCGCTGCGACGACTGCCGGTGTTGGACCGGCTGACCCGTGAGGGCAGGGGCTGGCCGTCGGACCCGAGCCTGGGCGAGACGGTTCGGGACATCGGTGGGTGCACCGTCGGGCTGGTCGGCTACGGCAACATCGCCAAGACCGTGGAAACGATCGTGACTGCGATGGGTGCCGACGTACTGCACACCAGCACCCGCGACGACGGCCATCCGGGCTGGCGACCGCTGGCCGAGCTGCTGGCGGAAAGTGACATCGTCTCCCTGCACCTTCCGCTGACCGACCAGACCGCGGGCCTGCTGGACAGCGCTGCGCTGGCCCGAATGAAGCCTGAGGCGGTGCTCGTCAACACCTCCCGTGGCGGGGTGATCGACGAGGACGCGCTCGTCGATGCGCTGAGCAGCGGTGGGCTGGCCGCCGCGGGTCTGGACGTGTTCGCCGTCGAACCCGTATCGGCCGACAATCCGCTGCTGACGTTGGACAACGTGGTGCTCACGCCGCACGTCACCTGGTACACGGCGGACACGATGCGCCGCTACCTTGAACATGCCGTGGACAACTGCCGCCGGATCCGGGATAGGCAGGATCTGGCCAATGTGGTGAACGGTATCGTGGTTCCCAACCGACCGGTTAATAGGGAGACCCCGCCACAATGAGGTGCAAGTATGCCCATCGCAATCACTCCTGAGCACAACGACCTGGCCGATTCCGTGCGGTCGCTGGTGGCGCGCGTGGCGCCGTCGGATGTTCTGCACGAAGCCCTCGAGACGCCGATCCCCAATCCCCCGCCGTACTGGAAGGCCGCTGCCGAGCAGGGCCTGCAGGGCGTACACCTCGCGGAATCCGTTGGCGGACAAGGCTTTGGCATCCTGGAATTGGCGATCGTGTTCGCCGAGTTCGGCTACGGCGCCGTGCCAGGGCCGTTCGTCCCTTCGGCGATCGCGAGCGCGTTGATCTCGGCGCACGATCCCGACGCCAAGCTGCTCAACGACCTGGCGTCCGGCGAGGTGATCGCCGCCTACGCCATCGATTCGGGACTGACGGCCACCCGGCACGGCGACGGCCTCATCATCCGGGGCGAGGTGCGGGCGGTGCCGGCCGCCGCGCAGGCTTCCGTACTCGTGCTGCCCGTCGCCATCGACAGCGGCGAAGAGTGGGTGGTGCTCGACGCCGATCAGCTGGAGATCGAGCCGGTCAAGAGCGTCGACCCGCTGCGGCCCTTGGCGCATGTGCGCGCCAACGCCGTCGAAGTGGGCGACGACCGGGTGCTCAGCAGCCTGAGCCGAACGCTGGCACGGGCGCTGATGTCCACGCTGCTGTCCGCAGAATCCATCGGCGTCGCACGCTGGGCGACCGACACCGCATCGGCGTACGCAAAGATCCGCGAGCAGTTCGGCAGGCCGATCGGCCAGTTCCAGGCCATCAAGCACAAGTGCGCCGAGATGATCGCCGACACGGAACGGGCAACCGCCGCGGTGTGGGACGCGGCCCGCGCCATCGACGAGTATCGCGAAACCGGTTCGGACGAAACCAATTACGAATTCGCCGCAGCAGTGGCGGCCACATTGGCGCCCGCCGCCGCGCAGCGGTGCACCCAGGACTGCATCCAGGTACACGGCGGCATCGGCTTCACATGGGAGCACGACACCAACGTCTACTACCGCCGCGCCCTGGTCCTGGCCGCCTGCTTCGGCAGGCACGCGGATTACCCGCAGCAGGTGGTCGACGTCGCGACGAGCACCGGGATGCGCTCGCTCAACATCGACCTTGACCCGGAGACACAGAAGCTGCGCGACGAGATACGCGCGGAAGTTGCTGCGCTGAAAGCGATTCCGCGTGAGGAGCGCACCGTCGCCCTTGCAGAGGGCGGTTGGGTGGTGCCCCACCTACCCAAGCCATGGGGTCGCGGAGCCGGTCCGGTCGAACAGATCATCATCGCCCAGGAGTTCAACAGCGGCCGGGTCCGCCGTCCGGCGATGGGCATCGCGGCCTGGTTGATTCCGTCGGTTGTCGCGTTCGGCACCGAGGAGCAGAAGCAGCGGTTCCTGCCGCCGACGTTGCGTGGCGAGATGATCTGGTGCCAGCTGTTTTCCGAGCCGGGCGCCGGTTCGGACCTGGCAAGCCTGACCACCAAAGCCACCAAGGTCGACGGCGGCTGGCGTATCACCGGCCAGAAGATCTGGACCACCGGCGCGCAGGCCTCGCATTGGGGCATGCTGCTGGCCAGGACGGATCCGACCGCCCCGAAGCACAATGGCATCACCTACTTCCTGCTCGATATGGCCAGCGACGGTGTCGAGGTGAAGCCGCTGCGCGAGCTGACCGGCAACGCCATGTTCAACACCGTCTTCATCGACGACGTGTTCGTGCCGGACGAGTTGGTGCTCGGAGAGGTCAATCGCGGCTGGGAGGTCAGCCGCACAACGTTGACCGCGGAGCGGGTGTCGATCGGGTCGAGCGAGCCGCCGTTCCTGGCGAACCTCGATGGCTTCGTGGAGTTCCTTCGGGATGGCCACTTCGACCAGATCGGGCAGAACCGCGCTGGAAAGCTCATCGCGGAGGGCCACGCGGCAAAGGTGCTCAACATGAGGTCGACACTGCTGACGCTCGCGGGCGGTGATCCGATGCCGGCCGCGGCGATCTCCAAACTGCTGTCGATGCGGACCGGCCAGGGCTACGCGGAGTTCGCGGTGTCCTCGTTCGGGACCGACGGCGCGATCGGCGATCCCGCGGAGCTGCCGGGCAAGTGGGCCGAATACCTGCTGGCAAGCCGCGCCACGACGATTTACGGTGGCACTTCAGAGGTGCAGCTCAACATCATCGCCGAACGGCTGCTTGGCCTGCCCCGCGACCCGTAAGGGAGGACGGTCACGAGCGCGGATGTGACGCTGCGGCAGCTGCGCTACTTCGTCGTGCTGGGCGAGGAGCTGAACTACAGGCGTGCCGCAGAGCAGTTGTTCATCACACAGCCCGCGTTGTCGACAGCGATCAAACAGCTCGAGCATCAACTCGGCGTCATGCTGTTCACGCGCAATACCCGCGAGGTGGCGCTGACGGAGCTCGGCCATGCCTGGCTGCCGAAGGTGCGCGATGCACTGCGCGGAGTGGACTCGGCCGTCGACGACATCATCGCGCTGTCCGCGCACTATTGCCGGATCCGCCTGGGTTACTTGATCGGCACGGGCGCCGACCTGCTGTTCCGGCTGGTGCGTCACTTTGAGGCGGCCTATCCGGAAATCACTTTGGAGCCAAGAGAATTCGACTTCTCCGACCCGACGGCGGGGCTGGCTGACGGCACCACCGAAGTGGCGATCATCCGTCCGCCGGTGGATCTGCCCGAACACCGGATGTTCATCCTCGACGCCGAAGACTGGGTCGCCTGTCTACCGCGCGATCATCGGCTGGCTGGACGCTCGGAGCTGAAAATCGCCGAGCTGCTCGATGACCCGATTGTGGTCGCTCCGGCCAGCGCCGGCAGGTGGCGCGACTACTGGATGGCGATGGATGCACGCGATGGCAAGCCACCCACCATCGCCGCGGTGGCCGCCACGTACGAAGAGGAGACGACGACGATCGCGCGTGGCCTCGGCATCAGCTTCACCAGCGAGGCCAGTGCCCGGCTGTATAACCGGCAGGGCATCGCGTATGTGCCGATCACCGACAGGCCGCGGAATTACACGGCGCTGGCGTGGCATCCTGCCGGCCTGTCCCGCGAGGCGGCCGCGTTGGTCCGCCACGTGCGCGAGGAGTGGAGCTTCGGCGAAGGTCAGGCGATCGAGCGCCCGGCGACCTACTACTGATAAGTATTGGTTATCAGTAGATCAGTAATTGGAATTTCCCAGGGCGCGTGCGGTCGGGTTTCCTTCACTGCATGACTGACACCGCCCCACCAGTGACGGCTGCGCCGCCGGTTGACGACGAGGACGCGCGGCTCGCGAAGTTCGGGTACACGCAACGCTTGGACCGCTCGGTCGGTCCGCTGGCGTCCTTCGCCATCGGCTTCGCCACCATTTCCGCCACCACGGCGGTATTCACCGGCTTCGGTGCCGGGTACTTCACCGCGGGCGGGCCGTTTGTGTGGACGCTGCTGCTGGCCGGCGCGGTCTTCATCGTGTGGGCCGCGATCGCCGCGGACTTGACCGCCAAGATTCCGCTCGCCGGCTACGCATACCAGTGGGCGAGCCGCATTCACGGCTCGAACCTGGCGTGGTTCACCGGCATCTCGGCGTTGGTCGGCTGGATCTGTGGCATGACCGGTGTCTGCTACATCCTGTCCGGATACCTCGGCGGGTTGTTCGGCTGGACCATGAGCCAGACCGCTCAGATCCTGGTGGCGATCGGGGTGATGGCAATCTGCGCGCTGATCAACCTCTACGGCGTGCGGTTCGCAACGTTCGTCAACAACATCGGAGTCAGTCTCGAGTTGGTCGTTACGGTCGGTGCGACCATCATGGTCGCCATCGTGGCGTTCGCGGTACCTGAACATCACCAGCCGTTCTCGGTGCTGTTCAGCGGCGGAACCTCGGAGGGCACTTATGTGCTTGCGTGGCTTGCCGCTTCACTCGGCCCGTTCTTCGGGCTGATCGGTGTGGAGGCCGGGGCGGACGTGGCGGAGGAGACCAAGGCCGCGCGTTTCGTGATCCCGCGGACCATGTTCTACGCGTTGGCCGCATCGATCGTCATCGAACTGCTGATGTACATCGTGTTCGTGCTGGCGATCCGCGATGCGGGCGCCGTCGAAGCGAACTCCGCAGCGCCGATCGAGGAGATCATCAACCAGCAGGTCGGCCCAGTGGTCACGAGAATCGTTGTGGCTGTGGCGCTTACCAATCTGCTGGCGTGCATCCTGGCCAACATTCTGGTGGCCAGCCGGCTGACGTATTCAATGGCCCGCGACAACATGCTGCCGTTCTCCAATGTATGGCGTCACGTGTCGCCGAAACGGCGCAGTCCCACCTTCGTGGTGCTGGGACTGGCCTGCCTGTCGACGATCCTACTGCTGTCGGCATTGGTGAGTGAGAAGGCGTTCACGTACATACTCGGCATCTCGTCACTGGCGGTTTTCGTGACATATGTGCTGCAGACGTTCGGCGTCATCGTGGGCGCGCGTCGCGGCACCATCCCAGTCGCCGAGCCCGGCACGTTCGATCTCGGCCACTGGCGGATGCCGGTCTACATCGTCGGCCTGATTTCGTTCACCGCCGTCGTCGCCGCATTGGTTTTCCTGCCGCAATTCGCCGGCAACGGCTGGGTTTTCCTCGGAATCATCGCGGTGGCCGCATTGTGGTGGGCCACCGGTCTGCGCGCCAGGCTGCGCCGTGGCGATGCCGGCCCCAACTACGCTGAAACGAAAGGACTTTGATGACCGCCATCGATCTCGGTAGCAGCAACCTCGTCGCCGTCGAGCCGGGCGCGATCCGGGAGGCGACTCCCCCGGGCTCGGTGATCCAGTACAGCGACTACGAACTGGACTACTCGAGCGAGTTCGCCGGCGGCGCGGCATGGATCGAAGGCGAGTACGTCCCCGCGTCGGAAGCGCGGATCTCCATCTTCGACACCGGCTTCGGCCACTCCGACCTGACATACACCGTCGCGCACGTGTGGCACGGCAACATCTTCAGGCTCGGCGATCACCTGGACCGGCTGCTCGACGGGGCCGCCAAGTTGCGACTCGATCCCGGCTACACCAAGGACGAGCTGTCCGAGATCACCAAGCGCTGCGTGAGCCTGTCGCAACTGCGTGAATCCTTCGTCAACCTGACAGTCACGCGGGGATACGGAAAACGCAAGGGCGAGAAGGATTTGTCGAAGCTGACGCATCAGGTCTACATCTATGCGATTCCGTACCTGTGGGCGTTCCCGCCGCACGAGCAGATCTTCGGAACGACGGCGATCGTGCCGCGCCACGTCAGGCGGGCCGGCCGCAACACCGTCGACCCGACGATCAAGAACTATCAGTGGGGTGACCTGACGGCGGCGAGCTTCGAGGCGAAAGACCGAGGGGCGCGGACGGCGATCCTGATGGACGCCGACAACTGCGTGGCGGAGGGTCCGGGCTTCAACGTGGTGATCGTCAAGGACGGCAAGCTCGCGTCGCCGTCACGAAATGCGTTGCCGGGCATCACCCGAAAGACAGTGTTCGAGCTTGCCGATCAGATGGGCATCGAAGCCGCGCTGCGCGACGTGACGAGCCACGAGTTGTACGACGCTGACGAACTGATAGCGGTCACCACGGCTGGCGGCGTGACGCCAATCAACACGCTCGACGGTGAACCCGTCGGCGACGGCGCACCAGGGCCGATTACGGTGGCGATCCGAGATCGGTTCTGGGCATTGATGGATGAGCCGTCGCCGTTGATCGAAGCGGTCGAGTACTGACGCTGCGAGGCCTCGGTGGCGGAGCACAAGTTCGCCCCTGAGCCACAAGGACGGTGCTGCGTTAAGGCACTGAATTCACACCTTGGGTGACCAAACGCGAACCAGCGAGATATCCCTCCGACGTGAGATGGAGCCTCCGGCGCTTCGGCGAGATCGTCCATCGCCGCATCATCCCAACCATCACTAGGAACATGCTCCAACGCAGCAAATTCAGGACAAATATGAAGTACTTGCGCCTAGAAAGGGATTTCGCAGGCCGTGTATGCCACGGTGTCATACGCCCGGCAACTTCGTGCAGATCCAGCAAACCATCGACGTCGCCCTAGTACCTGCTTGTGCAAACGGGGTTGCGAAGCAGCTAACTACGGCGTCAACAGAGGTCTACCATCGAAATAGTCGATAGCCCAATGTCGTTGGGACTGCATATGAGCACCATCAGACGACGCATACTGCGCCTCATAATCACCGGTGCGAGCGCGCTCGCGGTTCTCATCGGCCCAGCCGCCTTCTTCGCCTACACCGCGCCGCAGGTGAGCGCTCAACCCTGCTACAACGGCGTGTTACCGGGAGCACCCTTCGTGCCGAGCTGCACGCTGCCCGGACCACAGGGCCCGAGGGTGCGGGGGTCTGCACCCGATGCGAATGCGATCATCGCGTGCAGGAATCTTCCCGGCTGCCTGTCATGGTACGTAAACGGCCCGTGGTGATCGCGGTCCCTTCCGTCCACGCCGTTCCCGATAGCTTCGAGCGCTGTGGCGCTTGACGATTCACGACCCTGAGTGCAATTTCGACGCTAGGCGCCGCCGAACTTAGCTTTTCTCGTCGTCTCCGTCTACGTCCATTTCACGTAGCTCGCGCTTCAACACCTTGCCCGTCGGGTTGCGCGGCAGCTCGTCGAGGAAGACCACTTCGCGAGGCACCTTGTAGCGGGCCAGATGCTCCTTGACGTAGGACTTGATGTCCTCCTCGCCGATGCTGGCGTCGTCGGTCTTGACCACGAAGGCGCGCAGCCGGTGCCCCCACTCCTTGTCCTCCACGCCGAGTGCCGTGGCCTCGACAACCTCCGGGTGGCCGCTGATCAAATCCTCGACCTCTGCCGGGAAGACGTTCTCGCCGCCGGACACGATCATTTCGTCGTCGCGGCCGCTGACGTAGAGCAAGTTGTTCTCGTCGAAGTAGCCGACGTCACCGGACGACATCAGGCCGTCGATGATCTGCTTGTGGCCGCCGCCCGTATAGCCCTCGAAGGGGAAGGTGTTGCCGACGAAGATCCGGCCGACCTCACCCTGCGGAAGCTCATTGCCGTTGTCGTCGAGGATCTTCACCTTCACGCCCTTGACGACCGGCCCCACCGTCGCGGGGTTCTTCTCCAAGTCCTTGGGCCTGGCGATGGTGGCGAACGCGATTTCCGTTGAGCCGTAAAGGTTGTACACGACCGGACCTAGGTCCTTCAAAGCACGCTGCGCTAGTTCAGCACCGAGCTGCGATCCGGAAACGAACACGATCCGCAGCGACGACAGATCCGGCTTGGTGTCCATCTTCTCCAGCGCGTCGAGCATCCGGGACAGCATGACCGGGACGACGACCACGGCAGTCACCTTGTGCTTCTCGATGTCTTCGAAGACTGTCGGCGGCTTGAAGCGCCGCCGCAGGACCAGCGTGTCGCCGAGCATCATCGCGATGGTGGCGTGCAGATAACCCAGTGCGTGGAACATCGGTGCCGGCAGCGACGTCACCTCGCCCGCCTTGAACGGCACGTGCGACAGGATGCCGCCGATCGGCGCCAACGACGGTGGTGTGCTGCGGTTGGCGCCCTTGGGAGTTCCGGTGGTGCCACTGGTCAGAATGATGATCGACGAATGCTTCGTCACCTTGGGTGCGGGCTTGCCACTACTGCGAGCAACCAGGTCTTCGAGTGTCTCGTCGGTGCTGGACGAGTCCTCCTTATCGGGGTTGGTGCCCAAAGCGCGTAGCTTGCCCAGCGGCGTATCGGCCTTGGACACCGCATCGAAGTACTCGTCGTCGTAGATGATCAGCTTGGCGCCCTCGCGCTCGGCGACCTCTTTGATCTGCGGTCCGGAGAACTCGCTGTTGAGCAGGATTATGCGGGCACCCGTGCGCGCCGCGCCGTAGACGGCGATCAAGAACCAGCGGTGGTTTCGCGCCAGGATCGCGACACCGTCGCCGCCCTTCACACCCTTCTCGAGCAGACCGTTCGCGACCTCGTGAGCGGCGTCGTCGAGTTCCTTGAACGTGATTTCGCCGAAGTCGTCGATGATCGCGGTGCGGTCGGGCGTACGGCGTGCGTTGAGCGCCGGAATCATGCCGAATTCGCCCCAACGGCGGATGTCCGCGACCATCGCGGCGACATTCTGCGGCGGCTCGATCTTGAACGCGCCGGCCTCCAGCATCTTCAGGGCGTAATGCAGTTCGGCTGAGCCACGCTCGGCGAGCTGCTGGATTTTGCCGACTGCCTGCAGCGGAAGATCAGTTAGCTTGGGCATAACCTCACCATATGTGACGCTCGTCGCACCGCGGCCCGAATGCTGAGCGCAATTACCATGGCCACATGGCCGCTCCACTAACGCTGGATGTGGACGGTCGGCAGGTGTCCATCACCCACCCTGACAAGGTCGTTTTCCCAGCGATCGGGGTTACCAAACTCGACCTGATCAACTACTACATCTCTGTCGCCGGCGGTGCGCTGCGCGGCGTGGCCGATCGGCCGATGATCCTCAAGCGGTTCGTCAAGGGCATCACCGAAGAGGCCATATTCCAAAAGCGGGCTCCAGAGAAGCGACCTGACTTCGTGGATGTCGCGGAACTCAAGTACGCATCGGGCACCTCGGCGAAAGAGGCGGTCATCCACGACGCCGCCGGCCTGGCCTGGGCGGTGAACGTCGGATGCGTCGACCTCAACCCGCACCCCGTTCGCGCCGACGATCTCGCACATCCGGACGAACTGCGCGTCGATCTCGACCCGATGCCGGGCGTCGAGTGGCAGCAAATCGTCGACGTTGCACTGGTTGCCCGGGAAGTCCTCGAGGAACACGGCCTGACCGCATGGCCCAAAACGTCGGGGTCGCGCGGCTTTCACATCTATGCCCGCATTCAGCGGCGGTGGCCCTTCAAGTTCGTCCGGCTGGCCGCACAGACGGTAGCCCGCGAAGTGGAACGGCGGGCGCCGGAACTGGCCACGGCTCGGTGGTGGAAAGAAGAACGCGAGGGCGTGTTCGTGGACTTCAACCAGAACGCCTTCGATCGCACCGTCGCCTCGGCGTACTCGGTCCGCGCGACGCCGGATGCCCGGGTGTCGACGCCGCTGTACTGGGATGAAGTCGCCGACTGCCGACCGGAGGCGTTCACGATCGCGACTGTGCCGAAGCGCTTCGAACACGGCGACCCGTGGGAGGCAATCGACGACCACACCGGCTCGCTGGACGCACTGCTCGATCTCGCGGACCGGTTGGGGCCTGCCGAGAAGGCGCCGAAGGGTGCAAAGAAGGGGACCGGCAGGCGAGAGTCCGTGATGCCGCTGATCGAGATCGCCCGAACCAAGACCAAGGACGAAGCGATGGCCGCACTCGACCAGTGGCGCGAACGTTACCCGTCGGTAGCTGAAAAACTGGAACCCGCAGACATTCTCGTGGACGGCATGCGCGGCCCCAGTTCGATCTGGTATCGCATCCGAATCAATCTGCAGCACGTCCCCCAACAGGAGAGGCCGCAGCAGGAACCGCTTCTTGCCGACTACAACCCCTGGGAGAACTATTCCGGACCGCAGTGGATGCGTCGCGGCTGATCAGTTTGCTGTCAAGGCCAAAACCGGTTCTTATTAAAGTATTAGCGGTTACTCCCCGTTGCCTTACTTCGGCTCATTACCGTCAGTGACAGGTCGGGCGATCAAGGGAGGCTGCGGATGTACGGTAATCCGGCATTCGACTGCGATGGCGCCCGGATTCGAGCGCACAGCCGTCAGCTGGCGACAGTGGTGTCGATCAGCGGCAGCCTGCACGATGCGAACCTCGACCGGGTAGGTCAGCACACCAAGCGCTTCGTCGTTCGCGAGAAGCCGGTGATTCTGGACCTCAGCGGCGTGAGTTCAGCGTCACCGCAAATTGTTTCGCTGCTCTACGACATCGACGATGCGTGCACGGCCGCCGGCGTCGAGTGGTCTTTGGTGGCGAGCCAACCGGTACACCGCACATTGCGCCTCGCCGAGATCGAGGTGCCGACCGATGGTTCGGTCGCGGATGCGCTCAACCATTTCGCTGACGAGATGCTCGAGCGCCGCCGGCTGCTTCCGCTTCTCACTAAGAGCGCTTAGAGACAGGGCTTATCACAGTGCTTATCGATATCCGGTGGTTGAGGTTCTTGGTGCACGGCCGGCGTCAGAAGTCGCGCGGGCAGACTCTCGCTCTGACGAGCCACTGACGCAAACCCGCTTATAGTCATCACCCGTGTCGGGTGGTTGGGGAACGGTGTTCGGCGAGCTCGTCCCCCTGGCCCTCGTTGTCGCGGCCTCGCCCGTGTCGATCATCCCGGCCGTCATGCTGATTCTGCAGTCCGACCGGCCACGGCCCACCGGGCTGGCGTTCCTACTCGGCTGGACGGCCGGCCTGATCGCAACGACCGCCGTCTTCGTACAAGTGCCGCGCTTACTCGACGGCCTCGACCAGCCGGCACCCCGCTGGTCTGCCTGGGTGCGCATCGTGGCGGGCGCCGTGCTGATCGCGATCGGTGTATGGCGCTGGGCGACCCGTCACCGGTCAACCGTCGCGACGACTCCCTCGTGGTTGAACCGGCTGAGCAGAATCACGCCCACCGCCGCGTTCGCTCTCGGTTTCGGGTTGATTGTGGTCAATCCGAAGGTGCTGCTGATGAATGCCGCGGCGGGTTTGGTGATCGGTACGGCAGCGTGGGGTCTGCCGGGTACCTGGCTTGCTGTTGTCTACTACTCGGCGTTGGCGGCGTCGACGGTCGCCGTACCGACACTGGCCTACGTGGTGGCGGGTGACCGCGTCGATCGTGCGCTCAAACGGCTGAAAGAATGGATGGAGCGTCAGCACGCGATGCTGATGGCCGGCATCCTGCTCGCCGTCGGTTTGTTGTTGGTATTCACCGGCTTTCGCGCGATGTAGCCCCTCATTCGGGCTTGATTTCGTCCTGGTACTTCTTCGTCATGTGGTCGATGGCCTGCAGCTGTGTTTGGGCGAGCTCTTCACGCACTCCGCTGGCCCGTGCCGCCGCATCGAGCGTCGGTTGCGCTTGGCCCTGGAAGTGGGGAATGACCTCGGCGGCGAACAGTTCCGCGGACCGTTTTGTCGCCGCGGGGTTCGCCCACTCGTGGCCCATCTGCAGAAAGCAACCGAACCCGCCGGACTGATCCCATAGCCGCTGCACCTGTGCGCGCGCCCGTTCCGGCGTGCCGATAACACCGGCCCCGGCGTCGTTGATGATGTCGATCATGTCGTCGAGCTGCTCGCCGGGAATCGTCATCTGCGGGAAGGCGGCCACCTTCTGGAAGTAGCGGAACCAGGGCTCGATTCCGAACTTGACGTCGGCGCGGGCCTGTTCTTCGGTTTCGGCGATGTGCATCGGTCCCACCAACGTCCAGTTCGCGCGATCCACCTGAGTACCGAATGCGGCCGCACGCTCCTCGACGATGCCCCAGTGGTAGGCCAGCGCGTCGAAACCCTCCACGACGAGAGTGGCCCCGATGGACAGCAGGCCGATGCCGTGCTTACCGGCCAGCCGCGCTCCCGTCGGCGAAGCCACCGCGGCGACCGCCAGCGGGATGCCGCCGTCGGAGTACGGCGCGAGTTGCAGCTGTGCGTCGAACAATTCGTGCGTCGCGGTCTTGGCCGACACCGTCTCGCCTGCCAAAAGCCGCACAACGATGTCGAGGTTCGTCTCGAGTAGCTCACGCGTGTCGGTCGGAGTGAGCCCGATCATCGCGGAATCCGTTGGCAGAGAGCCGGGTCCGACGCCACCGATGATGCGGCCGTGGGTGAGATGATCGAGCAGCATCAACCGGTCGGCAACCCACAACGGGTTGTGATACGACAGCGAAATCACGCCGGTGCCGAATCGGATCCGCTTCGCGCGCTCAGCGGCCGCAGCGATGAATATCTCCGGTGAGCTGATGATCTCGCTTCCCGCCGAATGGTGCTCACCGATCCACACTTCGTCGAAACCGACGGCGTCGATGTGTTCGACGAACTCGAGATCGCGCTGCAGTGCGAGTGTCGGATTGGTGCCGGCGCGGTGGAACGGCGCGATGAAGTATCCGAACCTGAGTTTGGCCATTGGCTGCCCCTTTGCGGTCACGATGACCTGAGGTTAGTGCCCGCGCCGGTTCGTCAAAGGCGATCACGGGTAACTGGTCGGTGTGACCGACCGGGAGTACAAGCTGCTGCAAGAGCTGCTCGGCACGTACGGACCATGCGGCCAGGAGGACGCAGTCCGCGATGTCTGCCGCAGGGAGCTCGCGCCCGTCGTCGACGAAACATGGGTCGACGAAGCGGGCAACCTCGTCGGCCTCGTCCGCGGCAAAGACAGTTCGACCGCAACGCGGGTGATGGCGCACATGGACGAGCTCTCGATGCTCGTCAAGCGGGTGAAGTCGGACGGCTCGCTGCACCTGACGCAGCTGGGAACCATGTATCCGGGCAACTTCGGGCTGGGTCCCGTCGCTGTGCTCGGCGAGCACCAGACGATCTGCGGCGTGCTGACGCTGGGATCTGAGCACACGACGAAGGAGAGCCAGCAGATCTGGGAGACCAAGCCGGACGAAGGCGACAAGGCGCTGGACTGGATGCACGTCTACGTCTTCACCGGCCGCACACCGGAAGAGTTGTCGGGCGCGGGCGTTCGGCCGGGAACACGGGTGTGTGTGGAACGGAGCAAGCGGACACTGGTCGAAGTCGGTGACTACCTCGGGTGCTATTTCATGGACGACCGGGCTGCAGTGACGGCGCTACTGCAGACGGCGCGGCAACTGCGTGAGCGTGGACAGGGCCCGGTGTCCGACACGTTTTTCGTATTCACGACCAACGAAGAGATCGGCGGTATCGGCGGTTCTTATGCGAGCCGAACGCTTCCAGGTGATCTGACGCTGGCGCTGGAGGTAGGCCCCGCGGAGGCGGAGTACGGCACGACGGTCGCCGGCGGCCCGATCGTCGGCTACAGCGATGCGCAGTGCGTGTACGACAAGGATGTCGCTGACCGATTGATGGATATCGCAACGCAATTGGGTCTGTCACCTCAGCCCGCGGTGCTGGGCGCGTTCGAATCCGATGCGTCGCATGCGAAGGCGAGCGGCCTGTCGCCCCGTGCCGGCCTACTCTGCCTGCCGACGCTGAGCACCCACGGCTACGAAGTCATTCCGCGCGACGCCATCCCCGCGATGACCGAGGTGCTGGTCGAGTTCCTGGTTCAGTAGTGCTGGGTCATGCTCAACACGACGTAGGCCATGCAGATGAGCAGGTTCAGCAGGACGAGGACCACGCCGGCGACGATGAGCGCCTGGATGCCGCTGCGACGTCTGCGCTCGAACCTGGTGACGCGTTCCTCGTGCTGTATCGCGGTGGCGGTGAGCGCGAATTTGAGATCGGTCAGTTCACGTGCGTCGCACGGAGCGCCCGCCGCTATTTGCTGCAGCCGCGTGGGCGCGATCCCCACACCGACGCCCGCGCAGCGCCGGCTGATCCGGCGTGCGTGCCTAATGCCCAGTTCGTGATCCCGCGGGGTTCCCCATACACCCGCGAGCGGATTTGACGGGGTGGTCATAAACGAGCATTGTCCTACTGGAGCGCGTCAATTATGGCGAAATCGGCACTGCCGCTACTGAACCGGACAGACTCCGCGTTCGAACGTACCGATGATCAGCGCGGCGGGGGATTTGCCAGAGCTGGCGGCCTTGCAGCCCGGCGGTCGGCATAAGCTTCGTCTATGACGGAGTCGCGACGGGGCCGTCCGCGCAGCCATACCGTGCATGCCGCGATTCTCGCGGCCACCCGCGCGCTGTTGATTGAATCCGGCTACGCCGCGTTGTCCATGGACCGAGTGGCCAACCACGCCGGGGTCGGCAAGCAGACCGTCTACCGTCGGTGGCGGTCCAAAGCGCCGCTCGTGGCCGAGGCGATCCTGGACGCTTATCCAGGCGGATTCGAACTGCCCGACACGGGTGACATCGCCGCCGACCTGCGCTCGTGGCTGCACACGAATGCGAAGGCCCTTGAGGCGCCGCAGAATTCGGCCCTTGTGCGGGCGCTGGCCGCTGCTGCGGCCGATGATCCGTACGACGGAGAGGCCCTTTACCGTCAACTCACCGGGCCGCAACACGACGCGGTCATACAGCGACTTCAACTGGGCGTCGACGCGGGTGTGATCCGAGAGGAAGTCGACCTGGAGGCCGTGGCCGATGCCGTGATCGGGGCGATTCTGTACCGCGTGGTGTCCCGCAGCTCGACAACCGACGAAACCCTCGGTCATTTTGACGGGCTCGTCGACGCCCTCGTCGCGGGCCTCAGCTCGCCGTCGGCGCGCCGACGTTCAGGGCGATGACGCCCCCGTCGACGAGCAGGTCGGTCCCCGTGACGAAGGACGAATCCGGCCCGAGCAGAAACGCGGCCGCAGCGGCGATGTCGTCGGGAGTTCCCATGCGCCCCGTCCCCGACATCGCGACCATCGCCCGCATGCCATCTCCTGCCGGCGAGTTCAGCTCCTCCTGACCCATCGGCGTGGAGATGATGCCGGGGCTGATCGAGTTGATACGAGCGCCGCGCTTTCCCCATGCAGTGCTCGCGGCCCGAACCCGAATATGGTTGGCCTGCTTGGCGATTCCATACGCAATACCGGGCTCGCTGAGCTGTTGCGGACTGACGGACGGCAGTTGCAACAATTCGGCCGCAGGTGCGTGTGCCAGCGCGTGCTGTTGCTCTGGCGTCACGGGCGGGAACATGTGGCCGGCCATGCTCGCGATGACGACGCCCGCCCCTCCCGGCGCGACGACTTTGACGAATTCGTCGAGAACGAGCGCGACGCCGAGCAGGTCGACCGCCAGGATCGCGGCACTGTCGGCCTGTGACGGCGAGAGCCCGGCGGTGTGGGCGACCTGGGTGACCGTGCCCAGCGACGCGGCTTCCTCGGCGAGTGCCGTGACGGACTCGGCGGAGGAAACGTCGACGCGACGGGTATGGACGTCGTGGCCATCTGCGGACAGCGCCGACGCGGCCGCGTCCAGCGTCGTCTCGTTGTAATCGGCCAGCAGTGTCTTCTTGCCCGACCCGCAGCGGCGGGCGATCGCATGCCCCATGCCGCCGACACCGATCACGACCAGCACGTCCCGAGCCACCATCCGACCTCCTTCATGCGAGACGTTTTGTCTCGTTATCGGAACGTACATGACGCCACCTATCGAAGGCGATCCCGTTGCGCTTTCGATACTGTTCACCGGTGACCGACGCCTATTACGAACTCGTCGACCCGGACCATCCGCAAGGCGAGATGTTCAGCGCATCCGACCACGTGATCAGCACGTGGGGCGCATCGATGCAGAACGCGGCGCCGGTATCCGCTTTGCTGGTGCGCGCGCTGGAACGCTGCACACCTCGCGACGACTCCAGGCTGAGTCGTGTCGTAGTGGACCTGCTCGGACCGGTACCGGTATCCGACCAGCTGTGGGTTCGCGCACGAGTCGAACGTTCCGGCACGAAGATCGAACTCATCGGCGCCGAGATGCTGGCGCCCGGACCGTCCGGTGAGCCAAGGCCCGTCGCGAAGGCCAACGCGTGGCGCTTCCAGCAGCACGACACCGACGAGTTGTTCTTCACCCCTGCCCCGCCGCTGCGGCCGCTCAGCGAGGGGCGCCGACGGCATCCCGACGACAACACAAACCAGACCTACATCCAGAGCCTGGACTGGCGCTGGCTCAACGACATCCTGTACGACGTACCCGCCGAGTGCTGGGCTCGGCCGGTAGTAGATCTCGTCAAAGGTGAAACGCTCACGCCGATGGAGCGGCTGTTCTCGGTGGCGGACATCGCCAACGGGATGGGCAGCCGGTTGTCGTTGACGGAATGGACCTTCCTCAACACCGATCTAGTCGTGCACATCCACCGCGTGCCCGAGGGCGACTGGATTGGCGTACGGGCCGAAACCCATTACGGCGGTGACGGAGTCGGCGTATCCGTCGGCACGCTGTTCGACGAACGTGGGCCCGTCGCCGCCATTCAGCAGGCGCAGCTTGTGCGGCGCCGCTGAGGCTCAGACCTCGTCGGCCAGTTCCTCTATACGGTCGGCCTGTGCGCGCTTGGCGGCCGCCTCACTGCGCTTCTCCTGCGCGTCCTTCAACTGCGCATCGGCTGCTGTAGTAACGGTTCGCTCGGCAGCGCGGATCTGCGCCTCTTCTTCGCGCTTGGCGACTTCAACGGCGCTCGTACGCCGGGCGGCGACGTCGTCGGCCTGTTCTCGGACCGCGCCAATGCGCTTTTCGGCACTTTCAACAGCGGCGCGCTTGCGGTCCTGCGCTTCTTCGCGCGCTGCTTGGACCTCGCGCTCGGCCTCCGCATGCGCCTCTTCGCTTTCCTCGGCGGCCTTTTCGCGCGTCACCTTGACGTTGGCATCCGCCTGCTTGATGTTTTCGGTGGCGGCCGCGTCGAGCCGGGCCGCGCGACGGAGCTCGTCGCTGCGCTCGACAAGCGCAGCTCCGCGCTGCTCCAACTCCGGAGCGCCAAGGGCATTGCCAACCGTCGCATCGAGCAGCCCCAGTGAGCGCTCGTAGAACAGACGCGCGGGCGCCTCGGAATCCATCCGGGCGACCACACGGTCTTCGATCAACTGAAGCGGGAATCGCGCGAGCTGGTACTGGAATCGCAACACTGCGAACGGGATATCGGTGATGTTCATCGGTAGCTCCTGTTTCCTGCCGCTTCTCAGGGCAGATCGGCGTTCTTGGTCAAACTGTCGGCCTGCCGCCTGATGCGGTCCGCCTCCGCTCGGGCAACGGCCGATTCCCGGACCGCGTCCTGATGGTCGTCGAGCGCATCTGCGACTTCCTCGCTCGCGGCGCGGACATCCTCGCGCTCCTCCGCCTTCGCGCTCTCGACCTCGCGCTGAGCGTCACGTTCGGCCTCAGCCTGTTGCTTGGCGAGATCTTGATGCGCAGCCTGCTCGGCAGACCGCTTCTGCGCGGCCTGTTCCGTGCGGATCGCGGTCTCCTTCGCCGCCGCCTCGGCGTTCACCGCGCTTCGTTCCGCTGCCCCTTCGGCTTTGGCATCAGCCGCCTCAGCGCGGGCCTTCGCCGCCTCCGCATCGGCGAGCGACTCTACTCGGCTGGCCTCCTTGCGCTGCTCGGCTTGTGTCTGCTCGAGCTGCCCCTGCGCGGTCAGCGAATCGTTGCCGATCACGGCCCCGAGGACTTCCTTCGCCTTGCCCTTCACGGAGTCGATCAACCCCTTGCGCGTCTCGTGCGCCTTACCGGATCCACTCATCTGTCGTCACCCCTCATGCGTCGGTTGCCCCTCAGGTTCCACCGACACGAAAAACCAAACCCAATGTGGTGTGCGCCACTGCGGCTGCGCCGTTCTGCATAGGGTGGCCACATGAGCGGCGGGGAGCAGCGCGCCGGGGTCGATCTGACAAACCTCGATCAACCACTGAGCCCCGACGCCGACGCCACCAAGCGGGACTTGGTGGATTACCTGGACGCGGTGGCCGACCGGATCTTGCCCGGACTGGCCGGACGTCCACTTACGGTCATGCGCGTGCTGCGTGGGCAGGCGCCGTTCATGCAGAAGAACGCGCCGAAGTACACCCCTGACTGGGTGAGAACGGTACCGATTTGGGCGGAAGCGTCCAAGAGAGAAGTGCACTACCCGATATGTGACGACCGCAGGACATTGATGTGGCTGGCCAATCAGCGCGCCGTCGAATACCACCCGACGTTGGGCTTGGCGGACAACATCTATCGGCCGACGCACCTGGTGCTGGACCTCGACCCGCCCTCAGCCGATTTCCGCGCGGCGGTCGCGGTCGCTTTCCTGGTGCGTCAGGCGCTGGTGGATAGCGGCTTGGCTGGCGTCGTCAAGACGAGCGGCGCAAAGGGCCTGCACGTGTTCGTGCCGATCGACGACAGCGCGCCGGTAGACGATGTGGCCGCGGCAACCCGAGCGCTCGCCGCGCGTGCCGAAGCTCTCGATCCCGGCTTGGCAACGACGGCGTTCATCGTGGAGGACCGCGAAGGCAAAGTATTCGTGGATTCGACTCGCGCCGGCGGCGCGACCGTCGTCGCCGCGTACAGCCCCCGCTTGCGTCCGGGCACACCGGTGTCGTTTCCGTTGGACTGGTCAGATTTGGACCGGGCCACCCCCGCCGGCTTCACGGTGCACACCGCGATCGACGCCCTGGCCGGGCGCGATCCCTGGGGTGAGCAGATGCCGGCCCCGCAGCGCCTACCAGCCGATCTCATCGAGCAGGGTCACACGATCCCTGTCGCTCGAGTGGCCGCCATGCATGAAGGCAAGCGTCGCGCCCGGGCACGCAGAACCACCGGCTGAGATAAAAAGAATGGAAGAAATGATTTCTTCCATTTCCAACGTATAACGCACATGGGGGCTTGCGGCAAGACCCCGGTCGTACCGCACAATCGCTGGCCTAGGCCGGAACCGTGAAATTTGGGGGCATGTGTCAACTCGAGGGTACGAAGCGGAATTGCGTTCTGAGCGGAGCTATGTGGCCGGGCTGTACACGCGGCTCGATGCCGAACGCGCACAGGTGAAGGGCAGGTACAGCGCGGCGCTGCGGGGCAACGGCGGCACACTGATGGAACGAGACGACGAGGTACGCGCGCTCGCCAAACAAGCGAAGCGTTTGGACGTGGCCGACAGCGGACTGTGTTTCGGTCGACTGGACTCGATTTCGGGCGAACGGTTATACGTCGGCCGGATCGGCATTTTCGACCGCGACAACGAATACGAGCCGTTGCTGGTTGATTGGCGGGCGCCTGCGGCGCGCGCGTTCTACATCGCCACCGGCGCGCACTCGGAGGGCATGCGTCGCCGGCGCCAATTCCACACCCGCGGACGCGAAGTCGTCGAATTCACCGACGAGATCCTCGGCCGCCCAACGGGAGACGAACGAGGGGATGCAGCCTTGCTCGCGGCGGTCAATGCGCCGCGCGGTGAGGGAATGCGGGACATCGTCGCGACGATCCAGGCCGAGCAAGACCACATCATCAGGCTCGACCACTCTGGCGTGCTGGTGATCGAGGGTGGGCCGGGAACCGGAAAAACGGTGGTGGCGCTTCACCGCGTCGCGTATCTGCTCTACACCCAGCGCAAGCGCATGGAACGCCATGGTGTGCTGGTCGTCGGGCCCAATACGGCGTTTCTGAGCCACATCAGCCGCGTGCTGCCGTCTCTTGGCGAATCCGACGTGGTGTTCATGACCACGGGCGATTTGGTGCCCGGTCTGCACGTAACCGCCGAAGACACCGACGAGGCCGCGCGGCAGAAGGGCTCGCTGGAGATCTTGAAGGTGCTCGCAGCGGCCATCGCGGACCGGCAGCGGCGGCCGAAAGATCCGATCCCGATCAAGCTGTCGGACATCACTGTGCCAATCGACGCCGAGACGGCGGAGTGGGCCATTCAGGAGGCGCGTGCCAGCGGGCTGCCACATAACGAGGCTCGCGCGGTGTTCATCGACATCATCACCTACGTGCTCACAGAGCGGGCGATAGCGCGGATCGGACGAGGCTGGCTCACCCGGGAGGACCGCGAACCCTGGGCGCGCCTGAGGGCGGACCTGATCGACGAGCTGGGCGATAACGAACCATTCGCCGCGGCGATCAACGCACTCTGGCCGGTGGTGACACCCCAAACCCTGCTGGCAGAGTTGTACAGCTCCCCCGAACGGCTACGCGCCGCAGGCGCCGACGAGGCGCTTTACCGCTCCGATGGCGACGCTTGGACGGTGTCGGACGTGCCGCTGCTCGACGAACTGGTCGATCTGCTGGGCCGCGACAAGGCGGCCGACGATGCGGCTGAGCGGGAACGCAAGGCGGAGGAAGAGTACGCGGCCGGCGTGCTGGACCTCATGATCAGCCGCGAGGACTTGATGGACGACGAGGACCATCTGCTCGCACAAGACATGTTGTACGCCGAGGACCTGGCCGAGCGATTTGTCGAGCGCGACAACCGTGAACTCGTCGAACGCGCTGCGGCAGACCGGGATTGGACGTACGGGCACGTGGTGGTCGACGAGGCGCAGGAATTGTCCGAAATGGATTGGCGGGTGCTGATGCGCCGCTGCCCGAGCCGATCGTTCACGGTGGTCGGCGATCTTGCCCAACGCCGGTCGGTTGCGGGCACGACGTCGTGGGCCACGGCGCTTCAACCGCACGTACCCGATCGCTGGGTCTACAGGTCGCTGTCGGTGAACTACCGCACGCCGGCGGAGATCATGAGCATCGCGGCAGCGCTGCTCGCAGAGTTCGCGCCGAACGTTGCGCCGCCGGAGTCAGTGCGCGCGTGCGGCGTTCGGCCATGGTCGCGACGGGTGACCGAAGACGAATTGCCAACTGCCATCGAGGAATTCGTACGCGACGAGGCTGGGCGCGAAGGCACCTGCGTGGTGATAGGACCACCGGGTACGCCGGGCGCGGTGAAGCCGTCGGAAACGAAGGGGCTGGAATTCGACGCCGTTCTGGTTGTGGAACCGGATCGGATCATGGCCGACGGCCCACGCGGTGCGGCCGAGCTGTACGTGGCGCTCACCCGCGCGACTCAGCGTCTCGGTGTAGTGCATCAGGGCCCACTTCCACAGGCCTTGACCGGACTTGCCCTACTTCCAAGCGAACACCGGCTGCTCTAGTTCGTCGACTGCGTCATGGCGGCCTTCCAGGCAGAGCCACCGCAGTTGCAGTAGGACTGCACCCGTCGGCGCGTGGATGAGGTCATTTCCCAACGGGATTTGCACAACCGGACGTGGGCTTTCGGGGATCGTGATGAACCGCGGCGAATCATCACGCAAGAGTTGGTGCAGCCCGACTCGGTAGACAGCCACCACCTCGTCGGGCGCGGGACGGGGCTCGAGCCGTCCGCCGCCCCAGATCACGACCGGGGTTATGACGTATCCGGATCGAGTCGGGTAGTCGTCGAGCAGGCCCAACACAGAGGAGCCGGGCAACTCGACGCCGACCTCCTCGTCCAGTTCCCGCAGCGCTGCGTCGATCACGCTTTCACCAGGGTCGAGGCGGCCGCCTGGCAGCGCCCATTGAGCGGCATGCGATGTGAGACGAGATGCCCTGCGGCACAGAAAGAAAGCGGCTCCACCCGACACGTCGACCATACGGCCGTCAAGCCCCGCGTCGATGGGACGCCCGTCGATCCAGTCATCCACCGGTGCCGGGTCGACTCGGTCCTCACCGACCACCGAGTCGACGAGCACCACCGCGACGGCTGCGTGCCGCTTCGTCGGGTCCGTCACCTCACGTCGGTCGTGACCCCCCAAGCGGGTCCGCACCTGGTCCCGCAGCGCCTCGTCATACGTGATCGTCACCGTTTGACCATAAGCAGCCTCAAATGCCGGCGGCTATTCCCCCCGTCACCCGCAGGGTTTCGCCGGTGATGAACCGCGCGCGATCCGATGTCAAGAACAGCATCGTGTCGACGATGTCGGCCTCTGCACCGTCGGCATCGATGAACTGCATCGCTTTGACGCGCGCCATCGCGGCCTCGGGCAGTTCGGCGCGGATGGTGTCGGTCAAGATGAGGCCGGGCGAGATCGCGTTGACGCGAATACCGTCACGGCCGAGCTCACGCGCGAAGGTCAGAGTGAGCCCGGCGACCGCGAGTTTCGATGTGCCGTAAGCGGTTCCACCCAGATGTGCTGCGGCCGACGCGATGTTGACGATGCTGGCGCCCGCGCGGCCGGTCATATGCGGGCAGGCCGCGAGCGTGCAGGTCATCACGCCGAGCACGTTGACGTCGAACAGTCGACGCACCTTGGCAAGACCCATCTCGCGTATCGGCCTGCTGTACTCGTCGCTGTGCAGTCCAGCGTTGTTGATCAGCAGGTCGACACCGCCGCGGGCGCCACTGACCTCGGCCATGATGTCCGACATCCGGGCGTCGTCGGTGACGTCGCCGACATAGCCGGTGGCTCCGGCTCCGGACTGCCGGATGGCGGCTGCCGCAGCGTCGACTTCGGCCGCGTCGAGGTCGACGAGTACGACGTGGGCTCCTTCTGCTGCTAGCGCCACGCCGAAGGCTCTGCCGAAACCGCGGGCGCCGCCCGTGATGACTGCGGTGGTTCCGGCGCGTGGTGTCGCCGCCTCATTCTGTGGGTTCGTCTGCGTCGTCACGTCAACAACCGAGCGCTATGGCAGCACGGTGCGCATCAACATCACGTTGTACGCCGACCACAACGACAGGTTGAAGTAAAGCTCCTTACCCGTCGACCACGGATGCAGGTACGGCGCGTAGATGCCGCCGGGGAACTGCATCGACGGCACGAGCAGTTGCTCCGGGCTCCATGGTCCTTGGGGCGCGGGCGCGGTTCGGGACACGACGTCATTCATACCGTTGGTGTACAGCACCAGGTATTGCTTGAGATACGTGTTGAATTGGGCCGACATTTCACCCACCGGCCCGGGGATCACGGGTGTCGCAGCCCCGGGGTTCGCCGGCACCCAGGCATTGCTGTCGGAGTTCCAATACTCGTAGCGCCTGAGATCCGGCAAATAGCCGGGGAGAGCTCGCGACACATACGCCGAACCGCCACGACCCGACGGTGTCCCAAAGGAGTAGATGTACGGGTCGCCCGGCCCGGGCTTCAGGAACGCACCCTGCTGGAAATTCTCGTTTCCGGCAACGTACTGAACGTCCGGAATGGCGTCCGGTCGGGGCGTGCGGACAGAGTCGGGGTAGATGCCCCAACGCTCGCCATTGTCAGGGGACACCGCGATTGCCGAGTAGTTCGTCGTCCATGCGCCGTTGCTATCCCAACTCTTGATGGACATGAAGGTGAGGTATTGCGTGTTGCCGACGGAGATGCCCGCGGTCGGGATGATTCCTGTCTCCGTCGGCGCCCACTTGGTGCTGTTGACGATCTGTTTGGAAACACCGGGGGCCCACAGCGGTGAGCCCGAATACTTGTTGGAGACAACGCCATTCGGCACGGTGATGGTCTTGGCCAGCGATCCGTCTTGGCTGCGGAACAGCGTGTTGTACCGCCACTGCTGGCCATGAACGCTGCAGTAACCGTAGGTGTCTCCGAACGCCATGAGCACTTGATGACCCGCGGGATCGCCGTTGTCCCACATGATTCCGAGATCGGTGCCGGTGATGGAGAAGCGTCCGATGGTGTCGTTCGGGCTGTCCGGTCCCGTCACCCATCCGACGAGCGATGTCCCGGGGGGTGCAGGTGGCGGCGCGGGCTGAGCTGCATTGGGCAGCTGCTGGTTAGCCGCGTCGGGAGGGGTTGGTGAAGGCGCGACGGCCGCTTGCTGTTGCACTCGCCCGGTCTGGGGTGACCCGTTGAGCAGAGCCGATGGCAGCTGGCCCAGCCTCGGCAGCGGTGCGCCCTCATTCGCATTGCGGGGTCGCTGCCCTGTCGGTCGGCGGTTGGAGGACGACGGCAAATCCGGAGTCGCTTCCGAGGCGGCAGGAGGTTCGGCGGCTGCGGCGGCACCTTGGCAAGGCTCCGCGGCCGCGTGTGGGGCAACGCCGATCGCAACGGAAAGGACAAGGGTGGCCGCCGCCGCCACGGATATCGATGCGATCGGCAGACGCGGCGACATGTCACACCTTTCAGGGGCACGACGTCGCGTTGACGTCAGCGGTTGGCTGATGTGACGATAGTGATAGATGGGGCTTTTGTGATCAATGATGCCTCAATAGGTATGCATCCGTGACCGTGTCGCAACCGATCTTGTTGGGAATGCACGCGGACGCGGAGCGCATTGGCAGAACATTTTCCGCGCAGGCTTACCAGCATCGCTTAGCGAAATCGCCTGTAATACATCCTATCTGGTGGCTTGAAGATATCGTTCACGAATGAGCGATGTGACGACGCCGTCCACCCCGACTGGTCCAACGCGCGCTCCGACGAGCACCAGGCGGGCGGTGCTCAACACCGTCAAGGGCTCCGCGGGAAACCTCGTCGAGTGGTACGACGTGTACGTCTACACGGTCTTCGCCCCCTACTTCGAGGCGCAGTTCTTCGACAAGAACGACTCCAACTCGACGGTCTACATCTACGCGATCTTCGCGGTCACGTTCGTCATGCGACCGGTGGGATCTTGGTTCTTCGGCCGATACGCCGACCGCCGCGGCCGCAAGGCCGCCCTGGTATTCAGCGTCTCCCTCATGTCGGCCTGCTCGTTCCTGGTGGCGATCATGCCGACCCGCGAGATCCTCGGCTATTGGGCGGCGGTGATTCTGATTCTCGCGCGACTCTTGCAGGGATTCGCCACCGGCGGCGAGTACGGAACATCGGCGACATACATGTCGGAGGCGGCGACCGCGCGCCGACGCGGCTTCTTGTCGTCGTTCCAGTACGTCACCCTCGTGGGAGGCCACGTCCTCGCCCAGTTCACCCTCCTCATCGCTCTCAGCGCCTTGGATGTCGACGCCCTGAACGCATGGGGGTGGCGGATCGGATTCTTCATCGGTGGCATCGCAGCCCTTGTGGTGCTTTGGATTCGACGTTCGATGGACGAGTCGCTCAGCGAGTCGCACCTGGAGGCCATCCGCGAGGGCAAGGACAATGACGCCGGATCGATGAAGACATTGTTGACCATGCACTGGCGCCCCCTGCTTCTCGTTTTCCTCATCACGGCGGGTGGCACGGTCGCGTTTTACACGTACAGCGTCAACGCGCCGGCGATCGTCAAGTCCACCTTCGGGAGTGACCGGGCGATGACCGCAACATGGATCAACCTGCTGGGCCTGATCTTCCTGATGCTGCTGCAGCCAATCGGCGGCCTCATCAGCGACCGGGTTGGCCGCAAGACACTGCTCGTCTTCTTCGGAGTCGGCGGTGTCATCTACACCTACATCCTGCTGACGTACCTCCCGCAGACCACCTCGCCATTCATGGCGTTCACATTGACGGCCGTCGGTTACGTCATCATCACCGGCTACACCTCGGTCAACGCGATCGTGAAGGCGGAGTTGTTCCCCGCCGAAATCCGCGCGCTCGGTGTGGGATTGGGCTACGCGCTTGCGAATTCGGCGTTCGGCGGCACGGCGCCGATGCTGTATCAGGCCGCCAAGGGGGCCCATCACCCCGGCTGGTTCATTTTCTACGTCACGGCGGTGATCGGCGTGAGCTTGCTGGTGTACGTGTTCGCGCTGAAGAACAAGGGCATCACGGTGCTCGATCGCGAACAGGGCAGCGCCTGGGAGGTGCCCGCTTCGTCAGCTGTCCGTTGAGCTCGTACTCAGCGTCACGTCGCGTGAATCCTCTTCGAGTCTTCGGACCAATGGGAGCGCCTTGGCGTTGATTTCATGCTCGCGGCAGACAGCGAAGCCGTTCACGACCTCCGCCGCCTCGAGCACTTCCCCCAGTTTCACGCAGAACACACAGATCATTCGATTCCCTCGTGTCGACAACGGCCAGCCGCTAAGACGATTCGGTCGCAGGACCGTGAAGTCGCCGCGCTGCCGACGACTTTCGCCAGATACGGACAACGAGTGTGGCCGCGAACAATGCGACCACAGCCATCGGGATCGCCAGCCCGAGCCCGTCGAATAGGCAACCCAGCACCGATAGTCCGGTGCCCAGCACCGCCAACAATGCTGGTGGCAAAAGCCTTTCGGCAACGGCGTCGACCCAATGGTCGCGCTCTGTGACTGTTTCATAATCGCCGATGAGCTTTGACGCCCTGCTAAGGACGCCAGGTGGGCACGGCGACATCTGCCCCACCGGCTTGTCGACGTCCTGTGGCAAGAGCACTTATCGGGACGGCCGTGAATCGGGATGTGGATCTGCGGCGGCCGCTCCCGCGCCAAATCCGATGGCGACCAATGCGGCAGCCACCGATGCGGCAACTGTGCATACAACCGCGACGAAGACAACTCTGCGCATATTCCCCAGACCCATCGTCGATTACGTAGTGACCTCGGCAGAAGGTACGTCGCCGACATATGGATCCGCTGTGCGCCATTTATGCCTGAGTTATGTATGTGTCGGCTATGCGACACCGACACCGCTCGCGATGCGCAGCCCGGTGACAAAGCGTTCCGGTTGCTCCCAGGCGGAGAAGTGCCCTCCGGTCGGATGTTCATCCCAGACCCGGACGTCGAAGAAGCGCTCCGCGAACGATCTCGGCGCTGGGACAAGATCGTTCGGGAAGACGCTCACGACGGTCGGCGTCGCGACCTCGGCCACCGGGTCAGTCTCCTCGACGTAGGACGAGAACGACGTTCCGATTGTGCCGGTCACCCAGTATGCGGTGACCCAGGTCAGCAGATCATCGCGCGGGAAGACGGACTCGACGTCGCCACCGCAGTCGCTCCACGCCCGCAGCTTCTCCACGATCCAAGCCAGCAGTCCGGCAGGGGAATCGCCCAGCGCTATGGCCAATGTGTGCGGCTTTGTCGACTGCTCCAAAGCGTATGCGCCCTCGGTCATTTGCCATCGCTGACCGGCGGTCAAGTAGGCCTGTTCGTCGGGGGCCAGTTCGTCGCCGTCAATCGAAAACAGGTGCGGGTAAGGCACATCGGTGAGGTGCAGGGCCGAGACGCTATGCGGTGCGATCACGGCGAGGCGCTCGGCGACGAGGCTGCCTACGTCCCCGCCCGAGACGATGTAGTCCTGATAGCCAAGCCCCGCCATGACGGCCTTGATGACGTCGGCCATCGCCGTCGCCGACATTCCCGGTTTTGTCAGCGGCGGGGCGAAGGGGAAACCGGGTAGGGCCGGCACGACCATATTGAGATCCGTTAGCAGCGGCAGTACACGCTCGTAGCGGAGCACCGAGTCGGGCCAGCCATGCAGCAGCACCACCGTCGCTGTGTCACCAGACGACTTCTGGTGCAGGACACGGTATTTATCCCCTGCGACGTCCACAGTCTCCCACGGGAGTGACCTGATGCGTTTCTCGTGGGCGCGCCAGTCATACGAATCGGCCCAATAGGAGACCAACTCGGTCAGGTACTCGGCGTCGACTCCGCGCTCCCAGCCAATGCCCTCCGGCAACCTGACACGATTCGTCGTGCGTAGTCGGCGACGAAGATCGTCGAGAATGGACTGTTCAACTATCGGCGGTGCCGTCGTCAGATCATCCGTCTTGGTAGTCATGACCTCAGCGTCGCAGCAATAGAGGACAGGTTCGGTCCTCAGACTTGGGCGCGGTGCCGGCGCAGACGTGCACCAGCCGACCGCACTGCATCGGTGATGCGGGCGACGATCGGGCTGTCGAGCTTCCAGCACTGCCAGTACAGCGGCACGTCCAGATGTTCGTCGGCGACGCGGACGAACGAGCCGTCGTCCAGATGCGGTGCGGCAAGACTGTCCGGGAACATCCCCCACCCAAGCCCTGTCTGTACCGCCGCCCCGAAACCTTCCGCCGTCGGCACAAAATGCACTGGCCTGACGATGTCGCGTCGGAAAACCCTGCGCACCAACATGTCCTGCAGCGCATCGTCGCGATTCCACGCCAAGGACGGCGCCTGCGCAGCGCCATGCGCTGTAAAGCCTTCCGGTAGGCACCGTTCCATGTACGCCTTGCTGGCCACCGGGATATAGCGCATCACGCCCAGCGGCTGCACCCGGCAGCCGGTCACTGGTGTCCGCTCGGTCGTCACGGCCCCCATCACCACACCTTCGCGCAGCAAGCGCGCCGAGTGGTCCTGGTCCTCGATGCGGATGTCGAACAGCACATCATCGAGCTCCTCGAACACACCGGTAAACCAAGTCGCCATCGAATCGGCATTGACCGCCAACGCAATTCGCGGCAACGCGCCCTCACCGCCCCCCATCTCCGCCAGCGCTTCAGCCTCGAGCAACGCCGTCTGCGCGGCCAGCCGGAGCAGCGGAGCACCGGCAGGTGTTGCCGTACACGGCTTTTCCCGGACAACGAGCACCTGACCTACTCGCTGTTCAAGCGCCTTGATTCGCTGACTCACCGCCGACGGTGTGACGTGCAACCGCTCGGCAGCGGCGTCGAAGGACCCGTGCTCGATCACCGCGGCGAGGGCGGCAAGCTGCTGGCCATCCAATTCCGTCACATTAGCAATCCTAATGTATGCGAAGAATCATTAGCTGTACTGAACCAGCCTGCGCACCTACCGTCGAACACATGAGCTCGCCCCTGATCCTCGGCTTCATCGCGTCGTTCACGCTGATAGCCGCCATCGGCGCGCAGAATGCCTTCGTGCTGCGCCAGGGCATCCGGGGCGAGCATGTGCTGGCCGTGGTCACCTTGTGCACGGTCTCCGACATCGTGCTTATCTCCGCTGGCATCGCCGGCGTCGGCGCGCTCATCACTGCACACCCGAGCGCCATGAACGTCGCCAAATTCGGCGGCGCCCTCTTCCTCTTCTGCTACGGGCTGATGGCCGCGTGTCGCGCCTGGCGGCCGTCGTCGCTGACGCCGTCGGAAACCACGCCGGCGCGCCTCCTGGAAGTGCTGCTGACCTGCGCGGCCCTGACGTTCCTCAACCCGCACGTCTACCTGGACACCGTCGTGCTGCTCGGCGCGCTGGCCAACGAACACCGCGACGAGCGCTGGCTCTTCGGTATCGGTGCGGTGACCGCCAGCGCCGTGTGGTTCTTCAGCCTCGGCCTCGGTGCACGGCGGCTGGCAGGCATGTTCTCGTCCCAGTTGACGTGGCGCATCCTCGACGGGCTGATCGCCGTCATGATGGTCGGACTCGGCGTGTCGCTCGCTTTGTCCTGACACAATGACCGCATGGGGGTCACTGTTCGAAACCTGGGTCTGCGCGAGCGCAAAAAGTTGCAGACGAAGGAGACCATTCAACGCGAGGCGTACCGGCTGTTCGACGAGCAGGGTTACGCCAATACGACGGTCGAGCAGATCGCAGAGGCCGCGGAGGTCTCACCCAGCACATTCTTCCGGTACTTCCCATCGAAAGAACTTGTGCTGATGGCCGACGATCTGGATCGAGTGACAGTCGAGGCGCTGGCCCGGCTGCCCGCCGACCTGTCACCGCTGCAGGCGTTCCGCCGCGCGTTCGACCTCACGATGAAGGTCGTGTCGAATGACGGGTGGGAGCTCGAACGCACGCGGCAACGGCTGGTGTTCTCGATACCCGAACTCAAGGCCGCCCAGTTCGACGCGTACGGGCGGATCATCCGGCTTCTCTCGGAAGCCGAGTGTCAACGCACCGGGCGCGAGGGTGATGACTTCGAGGTGCGCGTCTTCTTCGGCGTGCTTGCCGGAGCATTGATGGCAGTGATCGATCACTCGCCCGGCGCCGTCGATCAGATGTACCGGGCCCTGGACTTCATCGAAGCCGGAATGCCGCTGTGAGCTACTGAACCTCTAACCCATAGGTCCGTCGGGCACAGGCGCATTGCAGCGATCCCGGAAGTCAGCCGCGGGTTGCCTCACTGCGGTTATCTCGTCTCGCACCTGAGGGTTCGCGTCCAAGTACGCGCTGAGATCCGTTCGCATCTGATCCCTGGACTTGCCCTTGAGGCCGGTGAAGAAGGCATTCACGTCCGGATGGGTGAACAGGTAGGTCGACATCCCGGCGTTCACACCGGACATGACGCCTGCAAGGTCGGCGGCCGTGCAGTTCGGCGGATCGGCGGCGGCGGTCGCTGCGGTACCGATAAGCGTCGCACCGGCGATCACGCCGGCGCCAACGAGGCTACGGAAGAACATTCGAGACTCCTTGGTTTCGTGGGTGATAGGGACTTTGCTTAACGTGGACCTATACCACCTCCGCCGCCCGGGCGACCGGGGCGTCCGAAATCGGGAGGCGGGAGAATCACATCGACATCCCAACCGTCGTCGCAATACCACGGGTCGGCACAGTACGAGGGGTAGTACGGCCCCGCAGTGGGCGCATCGGGACCACCGCCCCGGACCGTGCCCTGTGCACAAATGGTGGCGCCGCCGGCATTCGTGCAATCCGCCGACGCCGGTGACGCTGAGATGACACCAACGGGCGCAAACGTAAGGGCAAGCCCCAAACACAGGCAGCGCTGTTTCAATCGCACGGCTGCTCCCCTCCTAGAAGTTAGGTGGCTCGCCGCCGTTTAGTCCCCCCGACAACGCGCCGAATCCGTTATGCGTGAAGCGTAATTGGACGCGTTTGAGAGCGGGGGGTTATTCGCAATTTTCATGATCGGAATTTGTTGTCTTGGGGAGAATCACGATCAGTACCTTAGATGCACTAGCCGGCAGCTCGTGGTCTTCGCTTCGCCGCTCAAACACCACTCACCTCCCTGGTAGCAGTGTTACGTTCGCGCCAGCACACCACAGAAGTTGAGGGCGGATATGACGGACCAAGACTGGACTAAACCCGCCGCGATGGCGATCCCGAAAGAGGGTTATTTCGAACTCGAACGTGGGCGGTACGGCCCAATTTTTCCGCGGACTCCGGCATGCTACGGATTTTCCATCATCGCCAAAGTGAAGGAAGGCCGAGAAGAGGCGGTCCGCGCTTACGGCAAGACGATCGAAGAAACGATCGCCGCGAGCCCTGACGCTCTCGCGCCGCTTCGCCTGCACTATCTCCGTTGGGTGCTGTTCGACGTCGGGTCCGGCCTGCACTTTCAATATCAAGGCATCTTCGACACCGACTTCGACAAGTACACCGAGGACGCGGTCCAGCTGTTCAGCGCAACCGGGATCACGACGGTGTTCACGAATCTCGAAGGCTTCCCGGAGGATTGGAAAGAGAACCCGGAGGCGTTCGTGAAGTTCGTGCGTGAACATCAATGCCCGAGCTTCCTCGAGTACGGCGAATACCCATATGTCACCGCCGACGAGATCAAGAAGGCCCTGCGGCTCAAAGCGGCGTTCTCGACCATGCTCGACCAGATGCAATGACATCGACTCCGCTTGAAGCCGTGACGCAGTACATCGACGGGTTCAACAACGGCGACGCGGACGTGATGGCGGCGACGTTCGACGTCCGCGGGTCGATTCTCGACGGCATGGCACCCCACCTATGGATGGGGCCGACCGCCGCTCAGGATTGGTACCGCGACGCGTTGGCCGAAGGTGAACACCTTGGTGTATCGGGCTATCTCATAACCTTGGGCGAGCCCTTGCACAACGACGTGACCGGCGACAGCGCGTACATGGTTGTTCCCGCGACCTTCGAGTACAGCGTCCGCGGCGAGCCCGTTACGCAGACCGGTGCGTATTTCACCGTGGCGCTTCGAAAACTCGCCGACGGGTGGCGCATAGCGGCGTGGGCGTGGACGAAGGGCAAGCAGTAGCCGTGCTCGAGTTCGACGACATTCAACACATCCTGCTGACCCGCACGCCCGCGATCACGGGACGCTATGAGTTCTTGTCCTTCGACACGCCAGAGGGTGGCCGCGCCTGGGTGACCGAGCTGCTCGACAAGGTCCAGTCAGCGGCTGATGCTCAGGCGACCATGGACAGTTCGGATCGCTGGGTTACGTTGGCGTTCACGTGGAATGGCCTTCGCGCGCTTGGCGTGCCAGAGGATTCGCTGGCCTCCTTCCCCGACGAGTTTCGCGAAGGCATGCCGGCCCGCGCGGGCATTCTCGGCGACACCGGCGCCGCTGCTCCCGAGCACTGGGTCGGGGGGCTGGCCGGCGAGGACCTGCACGCCATCGCGATCTTGTTCTCCCGCACGGACGAACAGTGCCGGCGCTCGATCGAGGAGCACGACAAACTGCTCGCACGGACCAACGGCGTGCGCAGCCTGTCATTCCTAGACCTCAACGCGACGCCTCCGTTCAACTACGCTCACGACCACTTCGGCTTCCGTGACCGGCTGTCGCAGCCTGTGATGAAGGGCTCTGGTGAGGAGCCCACGCCCGGCTCCGGAGCGGCGCTGGAACCGGGGGAGTTCATCCTCGGCTATCCCGACGAAAACGGCCCTGTCGCCAATCTGCCTGAGCCCGAGGCGTTGTCGCGCAACGGCAGTTACATGGCCTACCGGCGTTTACAGGAACACGTCGCCGTGTTTCGCGATTATTTGCGAGAGAATGCCGACACCCTGGACGACCAGGAACTGCTCGCCGCGAAGTTCATGGGCCGCTGGCGCAGCGGTGCTCCGCTTGTGCTGGCACCCGACAAGGACGACCCCGAGTTGGGTGCCGATCCGATGCGCAACAACGACTACAACTACAAGGAAATGGACCCGTTCGGCTATGCGTGTCCGCTGGGATCGCATGCCCGACGGCTCAATCCGCGCGACACCGCCCACTACATGAACCGTCGTCGCATGATCCGGCGCGGCGCCACCTACGGACCCGCACTCCCCGAGGGCGCCCCCGACGACGGCGTGGACCGCGGTATCGCCGCCTTCATCATTTGCGCCGACCTGGTCCGCCAGTTCGAGTTCGCCCAGAACGTCTGGATCAACGACAGGTCGTTCCACGAGCTCGGAAACGAACACGACCCCATTGCCGGAACACAGGACGGGACGCTGGATTTCACCGCGCCGAAACGGCCGATCCGCAAGGTGCACAAGGGTATTCCGGCCTTCACTACGCTGCGGGGCGGCGCTTACTTCTTCCTGCCCGGGATGAACGCGCTACGCTACCTCGCCACATTGGGCACCTAGAAGGATCATCATGCGCGCACGCACCTACAACCAAAGCCACGTCACCCGCGCCAAGACTGGTGGACGGCGTGTCAGCATCTACTGGACGTGGAGTTATCCCTGGGAAGCGCAACGAGATCCGGCCTCGATGGAGAACCGCTTCTCGACCATCACCGAGGTGCGCAACGTCTTATGGCCGGCTTATGAGACACCCGAATACGACGCCGCGAACTTCCTTCAGGGCGTCGCAGGAACACTGGAACTCTTCCACCGATCAACATTGGCCTTCCAAGAACTCGCCGAGGAAGCCACCGGGCATCCGGTTGCCGTCTTCCAGCGCATCGATCAGGCCGGCTACAAACTTCCGATCGACGAGCGCATCCTCGCCGACACAGACACCTTGATGGTGTTTGGTCTGGACCATCTGTTGGCCGAGCAGGAGGCGGCTGAAGAAGAGATCGAAGCGATATCCGAGTGGCTCAAGAGGGAGGGCACCTGCCTGCTGCTCGCACCGCACCATGACGTCGGCTTCACCGACGACTACGCCCAGCGGCAGATCGAGTACGAACACCACGGCGACCGGCTCGTCCCCCGCCAGCAACGGTTCGGGCAGTACACGCGCTCGCTGATGAAGGCGCTCGACGTGCCGGTGCACAACACGTGGGGACTGCGGCCGGCCGTCGTCGAGGGCACCAAGGAGATCGCGCCGCTGACCGGCTTCCACGACCTCGACGCACCGCGGCTGCTGAACAATGTGACCACGTTCAACTTCCATCCGCACTTGCCGCATTACGAACTCACGGCGCCGGAAAGCAAGGAGGTGCAGGTCCTCGGCCGCCAGCGGGTCGACCCGAACCGGCCGCATCCGTTCACCGAAGCGGGCAATACGGAGTTCAACGCGCTGATCTGGATGCCGCCAAGCGGTCAGCGAGCGGGCGACATCGTGCTCATCGATTCGACGCATTTCACCACTCTGTTCGGCGGCACAGACAGCCTTCGCAACCTATGGCACAACCTGGCGACCATGAAGTGACGGCGATAGGCGATCATGGCGTATGCCCAACAACAGAGCCGTGTTCATCACCGGAGCCGCCGCTGGGATCGGCCGCGCGACTGCGCTGACCTTTGCCCGCGACGGCTACCTCGTCGGTGGCTATGACATCGACGACGTCGGGCTCAAGACCTTGGCCGACGAGATCGACCAACTCGGAGGCAGGGCGATCGTCGGACACCTCGACGTCACCGATAGCGACGAAATGGCCGAGCGGGTAAGCGAATTCGCCAAAGCCGCCGGTGACCGGCTCGACGTGATGATCAACAACGCCGGCATCCTGCTCGCCGGCCGCTTCGAGGACCTCGACGTCCGCGCCCACCTCAAAGAGATCGACATCAACACCAAGGGCGTCGTCAACGGGCTGCATGCCGCTTTCCCGTATTTGAAGTCCACACCGAACTCGGTCGTCGTCAACCTCGCATCCGCGTCGGCCATCTACGGTCAGGCCGAACTCGCCAACTACAGCGCGACCAAGTTCTTCGTCCGCGGCATCACCGAGGCGCTCGACATCGAATGGAGCCGCTACGGCATCCGGGTGATCGCGATGTGGCCGCTTTACGTCCAGACCGCGATGACCGACCACATCAAGACGGGCACCACGGAGTCACTCGGCATCCGGCTGACCGCCCAGGACGTCGCCGACGCGATCGCCAAGGCCGTCCAGCCGTCGTGGCTGCGCCGGACCGTCCATCAGGTCCACTTCCCCGTCGGCACCCAGACCAAGTTCATGATCGCGGGCTCCCGCTTCTCGCCAGGATGGCTGACCCGGCTTATCAACAAGCGACTCGCCCACTCCTGAGTTCACCTGCCGGACAACCTTCTGCGACACGATGGCCGCGTGGCGGACATCGACTTCTCCCTGCTGGACGTGCCGCGCGATGCGCCGCTCGGCGATCCCGATGCCTACCTGCGCACCGCAATCGCCTGGCACTTCGGCGCTGACACGGGTTCACCGTTCTGGCTGCGCGCCGCGCACTCTCTCGACTTCGATCCCCTGACCGACGTGCACAGCTTCGCCGATCTGCGTCGGTTTCCCAACCTCGTCGACGAACTGCGCGGTGTCCCTGTCGAAGACCTCATTCCCCGCGGCTACGGCTCGCCGGCGCCGATTCCCCGCATCTTCGAATCGGGCGGCACGACGGGAGCCCCGAAGCGCACCGCGCAGATGCCGGACTGGCTCGCACAGGTCGCGCGGTGGCAGGTCGAGGACTTCACCGCCGGCGGCTACGTACCGGGCCGCGGACTGCTCAGCCTGATGCCGAGCGGACCGCACGGAGTAGGCCACTTCGACCGCGTCGTCGCCGAACGACTGGGATCGATATTCCATCCGATCGACATGGATCCGCGGTGGGTCAAGAAGATTGCCGCCCGCAACGCCGACGTGGCGGCTTATGTCGACCACCTCCTGGAGCAGGCGCGCTACATCCTGCAGACACAAGATGTCGCCAACCTCCACACGACGCCGCCGTTGCTCGAGACAATCGCCCGTGACAACGAGCTGATCTCCTTGGTGAACACCAAGATTCGGTACTTGCTTCTGAGCGGGGCCCACGTCGACATGGATACCCTCGACCTGCTTCGCGACATCTTCCCCGACACCGCGATCGCGATGGCGTTCGGAAGCACCATGATCCTGTCTCAGGCGGCGACCAGAGTCGATGGCGACTTGTTCGTCTTCGACCCACGCACGCCCTACGTCGTCTTCCGGGTGATCGATCCCGAGACCAGCACTGAAGTGCCATACGGAGAACGCGGCCAGGTGGTGATGAACCACATCAGCAAGGGCATGTTCATCCCCAACAACCTGGAACGCGACACCGCGATCCGCATGCCCGGGCCCGACGGGCAGGTCGGCGATTCAGTCAGCGACGTCGCATCAGTCTCGGTGTTCGGCGGCGAGGCAGTCGTCGAGGGCGTGTACTGAATGACAGGCGACCTGCTCGACATCGTCGCCCTGGGCCCCGAGGGTGAGTACCGCACCCGCAACCGGGAGATCATCAGAGATGTCGGCGGTGAGCCGGTCGCCGAGTTATCCGTTGTGCCAAGGCTGTTCGTCACCCGCACGATCGATGCCCAGCGCAGGCTGCGACCCTTGCCAACCACCCAACGCGAGGCCGGACTCACGCGCGCCGCCGAGTTGTTCGTGTCGTCATCGATCGGCGGGCTGGACTTCGATACGTACATCGCGCTGACCTGCCGGGTGTCCGGACTTCCGATGACCGCCGTCCGCGCTGGCGCCTCAGCCGTCGCCGAAGGCCTCACCACCGCATGCAGCGCTGTGCGCCCGGCCCAACCGTGCGGAGCCGACACCGACTGGCGCACAGTGGGGTCGGCCGGCGGTGCTGTCTGGTCGAGACGCGGGCAGGTGCTCGCCGTCCATGCGCCCGGCAACGCGCCAGGTGTGCACGGCCTCTGGCCGCAGGCGCTGGCACTCGGATATCGAGTTGCGGTCCGCCCTTCGCGACGCGACCCTCTCACCGCCCACCGGCTCATCCACGCCTTGCGGGAAGCCGGATTTCGGCCCGGCGACGCGGTGTACCTGCCCACCGACCACACCGTCGCCGACGATGTCATCCGCGCGGCCGACCTGGCCATGGTGTACGGCGGCCAGGACGTCGTGGACACCTATGCGGCGGATCCCACCGTGCTGACCAACGGTCCCGGCCGCTCCAAGATTCTGATCACCGCCGAGCGCGACTGGCGTGACTACCTTGACGTGATCGTCGACTCGATCGCCAACTTGGGCGGGACTGCGTGCGTCAACACCACCGCCGTGTTGTACGAGGGCGATGCGGCGCCGCTCGCGCACGCGATCGCGGATCGGTTGACGACCCTCGAACCTCTGCTCAACACCGACGAAAAGGCCATTCTGCCAACAACGTCCATCGAGTCCGCGCGAGCCATCGCCGATCACCTGGCGGTCAAGGCGGCCGGAGCGGTCCCGATTCTCGGTGCCGACCGGGTGGTCGCCGACATCGGCGACGGGTCCGCGGCGCTACGGCCCGCCGTACACCTGCTGCACCGGCCCGACCCGGCCAAACTCAACGTCGAGCTGCCGTTCCCCTGTGTCTGGGTGTCCCCATGGTCGCGCGCAGACGGCATAGCCCCGCTACGGAACTCGTTGGTGCTCAACGCCATCACGAGTGACGATGATCTGATCGACGATCTCGTCAACGAATCGTCCGTCACCAACGTGTACAGCGGTCACTACCCCACTCACTACGGCGCACCACACATTCCTCACGAAGGATTTCTGGCCGACTTCCTGATGCGCAATAAGGGCTTCATCTCCGATGCGCGGCTGGCACACTCCTGACATGTTCAAGCTGACCGTTGAAGACGTGTTTTTTATTCGCAATCGCGGCGTGGTGGCAACGGGCCGGGTCGAAAGCGGCACACTGCGGGTCGGCGATACCGTGCAGATCGACGGCGCGCTCAGCGCGACGGTCGACGCGATCGAGGTGTTCCGTAAGAAGATCGACCAAGCACAGGCCGGTGACAACATCGGGATCCTGTTCAGGAGCATCGAGAAAAGTCAGATACCGCAAGGGGCCGTCATCACGGCTGCCGGGGAGTATCCCTCGATCGAAGAATCGCCCTTCATCGTCTGACCCTTGCTGAAGCGAAGAATCATTCACGCCGAGCCAATTTCTTGTGCGCGCCCGTCGGCGACGTCAGCATCTGCGATGTGGTGACTCAAGACAACCAAAGCTGGACAGAACGGCTCGGCCGGATCGGCACCGACTGGTGGGCGACGATCGTGGCCGGGGTGATCGTGTTGCTCGCCGTCGCGAACGTCCTCCCGAAGATTCCGTGGTGACGCGATGAGCACCGTTGATCAGGCGACGACCACGCCGGAGGACACCACCTTCACCAGCCGTAACGTGCTCGATTACGTGCCGGGGGTGCTGCTGCTGATCGGCATCGGTGTGCTGGGCAAGTACGCGCAGGTCTGGTGGAACTCCCTTGCCCGCCATCAGCATTGGACCGTCCCCGACATCGAATATGTGCTGTGGGCGATCGTCATCGGACTCGTCATCACCAACACTGTCGGTGTGCATCGGATATTCCGGCCCGGTGTTCAGACATACGAGTTCTGGTTGAAGATCGGCATCGTCGCACTGGGCGCACGTTTCGTTCTCGGCGACATCATCAAGCTCGGCGGCCTGTCGCTCATTCAGATTCTCATCGACATGGCCGTCGCCGGTTCGATCATTCTTGCCGCGGCCCGTTTCTTCGGGCTTTCGGGCAAGCTCGGGTCGCTGCTGGCGATCGGGACCTCGATCTGCGGCGTGTCGGCGATCGTCGCCTCCAAGGGCGCAATCAAGGCCCGCAACTCCGACGCCGGCTACGCGATCGCCGCGATCCTGGCGCTGGGCGCCGTCGCCTTGTTCACGCTGCCGCCGCTTGGCCACGCGCTCGGGCTCAGCGACCATGAATTCGGCCTATGGGCGGGCCTGGCAGTCGACAACACCGCGGAGACCACGGCGACGGGTTACCTGTATTCCGACCAAGCCGGCAAGATCGCCGTTCTCGTCAAGTCAACGCGCAACGCCCTGATCGGTTTCGTCGTCCTCGGTTTCGCGCTGTACTGGGCGTCCCGCGGCGAGGCCGACGAGATTGCGCCGGGTCTGCGAGCCAAAGCCGCCTTCATCTGGGAGAAGTTCCCGAAGTTCGTGCTCGGATTCTTGGCTGTATCGGCCATCGCCACCGCGGGCTGGCTGACCAAAGGGCAAAGCACCAACCTCGCGAATATTTCGAAGTGGGCGTTCCTTCTGACGTTCGCCGGCGTCGGACTGAACACCAACTTCCGGGAACTCGCCCGCACCGGCTGGCGTCCGTTGGTCGTCGCGATCATCGGCCTCGTCGTAGTGGCAGCGGTATCGCTTGGGCTCGTACTGCTCACATCTCGCGTGTTGCATTGGGGCATTGGGGCGGGCTGACTTCGGCGAGTTCCTCACAGTCCCGCCGGATTTGCCGGTTACGCTCACGCCGTGCTGAGCAGGCGTGGTTTCTTGGGATTGGCCGGCGTTACGTTGGCCGCCGCATGCCGCAGGCAGAAACCGGGCGAGGTCGCCAAGGACGGCTCGGTCACCGTCAAGCACGCCTTCGGCGAGACGAAGATCCCCGCACCACCCAAGCGCGTCGTCAGCGCAGGCTTCACCGAACAGGATGACCTGCTGGCCGTCGGCGTCGTCCCGATCGCGGTGACCGACTGGTTCGGCGGTGAGCCGTTCGGCGTATGGCCTTGGGCCCAGCCCAAACTCGGCGGCGCCCAGCCCGTCGTGCTCAGCCTCGATGACGGCATCCAGGTGGAGCAGATCGCGTCGCTGAAACCCGATCTGATCGTCGCCACCAACGCCGGTCTCGACAAGGACACGTACACGAAGCTGTCGGGCATCGCGCCGACCATCGCGCAGTCCGGACCCGACGCGTTCTTCGAGCCGTGGAAGGACCAGGCCAACACCATCGGGCAGGCAGTGTTCAAGAACGACGACATGCAGAAGCTGATCGCGGGCGTCGACGAGAAGTTCAAGACCATCGGCGCCAACAGCCCCCAGTTCGTCGGCAAGAAGGTGCTGCTGCTGAGCGGGACGTTCTACCAGGACGGCGTGCGCGTGACCGAGAAGGGCTGGCGCACCGACTTCCTCACGCAGATGGGCTTCACGATTCCCGATACCGGCGGCTGGCTTGTCCCCCACGACAAGATGGCGTCGGTTCTCGACGAGGCAGACGTGCTGATCTGGAGCACCGAGAGTGACGAGGAACAGGCCGCGCTGCTGGCCGACCCGACCATCGCCAAACTGCGGGCGACGGTCCAAAATCGCAATGTCTTCACCGGCAAGGACCTCGCCGGCGCGATCGCATTTGCGTCGACCCTGTCCTACCCGGTGGTGGCCGACCAGCTGCCGCCCCTCATCGCGAAGGCGCTCGCCTGATCTAATATCCGCGTGACCAGCGACCAGACCGCCACCGAAGAACAGCACGCCGCGTTCGCCCAGGTGGGGTCGAAGTACTATCCGATCTTCGTCGCAGTTTTCACTGCGCTGGTGATCATCTCGAACGTCACGGCGACGAAAGGCGTCGCGTTCGGACCGATCATCACAGACGGCGGGTTCATCGTCTTCCCGCTCACCTATGTGATCGGCGACGTCCTGTCAGAGGTGTACGGATTCAACGCCGCACGCAGGGCGATCTTCCTCGGGTTTGCTATGAACGGCCTGGCCGCTTTGACGTTCTGGGTGACGATCTACCTGCCCGCGGCCGACTTCTACACCAACGAGGAGCACTTCGAGAACATCGTCCATGCGTACACGCAGCTGATCATCGCGGGGCTGGCGGGCTTCATCGTCGGGCAGACCATCAACGCCTGGGTCGTGGTGCGCATCAAGGAGCACACCAAGGAGAAGCACCTCTGGGCGCGCTTGGTCGGCTCGACGTTCGCAGGCCAGCTTGGCGATACCGTGGTGTTCTGCAGCATCGCCGCCGGCGCCATCGGCATCACCAGCATCGGCGACTTTCTCACGTACACGGCACTGGGCTGGTTCTACAAGACCGCGGTGGAGGTGATCATGCTGCCGGTCACCTACCGTGTGATCGCCTACATCAAGCGGCATGAGCCGACGTATGGCACCGCTGTATGAGCTATCGCTAAGGCTCCTCTGGCAAGGCTCATAGAGCCGCCCCATTGCTTGCTACTCGCGAGTAGGTTCGGGTCATGAGCATGACTGCGGATGTGATGGATGCCAGTCTGAACACCGGCCCCATCACCGTTCATGATTACGGGGACCAGGCGCTGTTGCTTGAGTTCGGCAGCACCACAGAAGTATTGGCATGGACGGAAGCCCTACGGCAGGCCGAGCTGCTCGGCGTGCTCGATATCGTTCCGGCGTCTCGCACCGTGTTGATCAAGCTGGCAGGGCCGCGCTATCAGGCGCCGACCCGGCAACGGCTCAGCAAGCTGCGGGTGACGCCCGAATCGATGTCGGAGCTGTCGCCGCCGGATGGCCGCGCCGACGTGCAGATCGACGTGGTCTACGACGGCGAGGACCTCGACGAGGTGGCCCGCATGACGGGGTTGACGCCGGATCAGGTGATCGCCGCCCACACCGGCACCCCGTGGCGAGTCGGATTCGGTGGCTTCGCACCAGGATTCGTCTACCTCATCGGCGGCGATTCTCGGCTGGAGGTGCCCCGCCGGACCGACCCGCGCACCAAGGTGCCCGCCGGGTCCGTCGGCTTGGCCGGTGAGTTCAGCGGCGTGTACCCGCGCGAATCACCCGGCGGCTGGCAGCTGATCGGTCGCACCGACGCGGTGCTGTGGGACGTCGACCGCGAAAACCCCGCCCTCTTGACGCCGGGCATGTGGGTTCAGTTCAAGGCGGTGAACGCATGACCACTGTCACCCTGGAGGTTCTTCGGACCGGGCCACTAGCTCTGATCGAAGACCTCGGCAGGCCGGGACTCGCGCATATGGGTGTGACGCGCTCCGGCGCCGCCGACCGGCGCTCACACATGCTGGCCAACCGGCTGGTGACCAACCCCGGCGATCACGCCACCATCGAGGTGACGTTCGGCGGCTTCTCGGCGCGGGTGCGTGGCGGCGACGTCGCGATCGCGGTGACGGGCGCCGACACCGACCCGTCGGTGAACGGAAAGCCGTTTGGCACCAACAGCATTCACTACGCGCACGACGGTCAAGTGATCTCGTTGGGGGCGCCGCATGCCGGGCTTCGCACGTATCTTGCAGTCCGGGGCGGGATCGACGTCTCACCGGTGCTGGGCTCACGGTCATACGACGTGATGTCGGCCATCGGCCCACTGCCGCTTCAACCGGGCGACGTGTTGCCGGTCGGCGAGCACACCGAGGAGTTCCCCGAAATCGACCAGGCGCCGGTCGCCGCGATCGAGGACGACGTCGTCGAACTGATGGTGGTGCCCGGCCCGCGCGATGACTGGTTCGTCGATCCGGACGTGCTGATCCGCACCAACTGGCAGACCACCAACCGCACCGACCGTGTCGGCATGCGGCTGGTCGGCATGCCGCTGGAGTACCGCTGGCCGGACCGGCAGCTGCCGAGCGAGGGGGCGACCCGCGGCGCAATTCAGGTTCCGCCCAACGGGTTCCCCGTAATTCTGGGGCCGGATCACCCGGTCACCGGCGGTTACCCGGTGATCGGCGTGGTCGTCGACGAGGACATCGACAAAGTCGGGCAGATCCGCCCGGGCCAGACCGTGCGGATGCACTGGTCGCGACCGCGCAAGCCGTTCGAGGACTAGTTCCTAGGCGACGAGCGTGAAGTTATGACACACATTTGGCCAAAAACTGTGTAATAACTTCACACTCGACGGGGTCAAGGAGCCGCCGCTACTGGTAGACAGTCAGTGTGCACACCCAGGTCCACACTGCCCGCCTGGTCCACACCGCCGATCTCGACATCGAGACTCGCGAGGATGCACGACGGATGGTCATCGAGGCCTTCGCCGGCGACTTCTCAGACGCCGATTGGGAGCACGCGCTCGGCGGCATGCACGCCCTGATCTGTTATCACGGCGCGCTGATCGCGCATGCCGCCGTCGTTCAGCGGCGCCTGATCTACCGCGGCACCGCGCTGCGCTGCGGTTACGTCGAAGCCATGGCCGTGCGTGAAGACTGGCGCGGCCAAGGCCTGGCCCGCGCGTTGATGGACGCGGTCGAACAAGTGGTGCGCGGCGCCTACCAACTCGGGGCTCTGAGTTCGTCGGAGCGCGCGTGGCCGATCTACATGGCCCGCGGCTGGCAGCCATGGCGCGGGCCGACCTCGGTGCTCGCGCCGGCCGGGGTGACCCGCACACCCGACGACGACAACGGGCTGTTCGTCTTCCCGATCGACGTCGAACTCGATACCACCGCCGAGATCACGTGCGACTGGCGAGACGGCGACGTGTGGTAAGCGGCGTACGTTTGAAAAGGTGACGACTCCAGCCTCCTTCCGCCCCAACCGCGAATCCTTCGACAAGCTCTACCGCGGGGAAGCCGCGTTCGAGGGTGCCCCGCCGCCCACCGCGATTCCGTGGGACGTTCATCAGGCGCAGCCGCGGTTGATGGAAGTCGAAGCGCTGGGCGGCATTTCGGGCGAAGTGCTCGACATCGGCTGCGGCCTCGGCGACAACTCGATCTATCTGGCATCACGCGGGCATTCGGTGACCGGCTTGGACGGTTCGCCTGCCGCGATCGAAGAGGCTCGGCGACGCGCCGCCGACGCGGGCGTGTCCGTCGATTTCGACGTGGCCGACGCGACGAACCTGACGGGATACGACGGGCGATTCGACACCGTCGTCGACAGTGCCTTGTACCACTGCCTCGACGAGGACGGTCGGCACGCCTACACCGCCGGGCTGTACCGCTCGACGCGGCCCGGTGCGCGACTGCATCTGTGGTGCTTCTCGGACGGCAACATCAACGGCGTGATCGCACCGATGGGTGCCGTGCCGGAGTCCGACCTTCGCGACACCCTGACGGCCAACGGCTGGCGCATCGACTTCCTCGGCCCCACCACGTATTTGGGTAACGCACTCGCGTTCGGCGGAAACCGCGAGTTCCCGGAGACGCTCGCCGAGCAGATGCCACCCGAGGCCCTGGAGCAGATGCGCGAGGTGACCGCCCGGTTCGAGAAGATCGCCGATCTGCTCGAGGACGGCCGCGTCTATCTGCCGTTCACCGTCGTGCACGCGCATCGCGTCGACTAGATCTCACACGGCCGTTCGCGCAAAGTGAGCGGAATTTCACGGCGGGGTTATCGCGGGGCGCTTTCGCGCAATAAAGCGTTCCTAGCGTTGGCGATATGTCGCATCGCATCACCGATTGGGATCCCGAAGACACCGTCGCCTGGGAAGCCGGTAACAAGTACATCGCCCGCCGCAACCTGATCTGGTCGGTAGTGGCCGAACACATCGGCTTCTCGATCTGGTCCATCTGGTCGGTGATGGTGCTGTTCATGCCGGAGTCGGTGTACGGCTTCTCCGCGGGTGACAAATTCCTGCTCGGCGCGACCGCCACACTGGTCGGCGCGTGCCTGCGCATCCCGTACACGCTGGCCACCGCGACGTTCGGCGGCCGCAACTGGACGGTGTTCTCGGCATTCGTGCTGCTGATCCCGACGCTGGGGACGATGTGGTTGCTGGCCCACCCCGGCCTGCCGTTGTGGCCGTATCTGGCGTGCGCGGCGCTCGCCGGTTTCGGCGGCGGCAACTTCGCGTCGTCGATGACGAACATCAACGCGTTCTATCCGCAACGGCTCAAGGGCTGGGCGCTGGGCATCAACGCCGGCGGCGGCAACATCGGGGTGCCGATGGTTCAGCTCGTCGGCCTGCTCGTCATCGCCACCCTCGGCAACCGGCAGCCCTACTGGGTGTGCGCTTTCTACCTGGTCGCGCTGGCGGTCGCAGGCGTCGGCGCGGCGTTGTTCATGAACAACCTCGAGCAGCACAAGATCGACTTCACCGCGATGGGCGCAATCCTGAAGGTGCGTGATACCTGGGTGATTTCGCTGCTGTACATCGGCACGTTCGGCTCGTTCATCGGGTTTGCGTTCGCATTCGGCCAGGTGTTGCAGATCAACTTCGCCGCAGGCGGCCAGAGTGCGGCCCAGGCGTCGCTCCATGCCGCCCAGATCGCGTTCATCGGCCCGCTTCTCGGATCGCTGTCACGGGTGTACGGCGGCAAGCTCGCCGACCGCATCGGCGGTGGCCGGGTGACGCTGGCGGTGTTCGCCGGGATGATCCTCGGCGCCGGCGTGCTGGTCGCGGTGAGCACGCTGGACGACAACACCAAAGGCGCCGCGACGGCCGTGATGATGGCCGGCTATGTGGTCGGTTTCATCGCGCTGTTCCTGTTGTCAGGCATCGGCAACGGCTCGGTTTACAAGATGATTCCGTCGATCTTCGAGGCCCGCAGCCGCTCACTCGACGTCACCGAGGCCGAGCGCGTGGCGTGGTCACGGGCGATGTCGGGGGCGCTGATCGGGTTCGCCGGCGCGATCGGCGCGCTGGGCGGTGTCGGCATCAACCTCGCGCTGCGGCAGTCCTACCTGACGAGCCATTCCGCCACGTCGGCGTTCTGGATCTTCCTCGCATTTTATGTGCTCGCGTCGGTGGTGACCTGGGTCATGTATGTGCGGACGCCGGTCTCGGCACACGTTCACACCGCGCAACCCATCTCGGACTTGGCCCGGACGTGACCTCCTTCGTGTCCGGTCAGGGCTGCAGGGCAACAATGGCGTTGCCCTGCTCACACCCGGCGACACGTCGAGGCAATGGCCGAGTAATCGCTTGGAAACATGAGCCGCATACACAGGAACCATGAGTGAGCCGGACTGGGCGCCACTCACCGGCTTCCGGGTGGCGGTGACGTCGGCCCGACGTGCCGACGAACTGGGGGCGCTGCTGAAACGCCGCGGCGCCACGGTGACCAGTGCAGCTGCGATCGCGATGGTGCCGCTGCCCGACGACGAACAGTTGCGCACCAACACCCAGGCGCTGATCGACGTGCCGCCCGACATCGTGATCGCCACCACAGGGATCGGCTTCCGGGGCTGGGTGGCCGCCGCGGACGGCTGGGGGCTGGCCAACGACCTGATCATCGCGCTGGGCAAAGCACGCATTGTTTCCCGCGGCCCCAAGGCGACCGGCGCCCTGCGCGCGGCGGGCTTGCCGGAGGAATGGTCGCCCGAATCCGAGTCGTCACGCGAACTACTGCACTACCTGGTCGAGGGCGGCATTTCCGGGCAGCGCATCGCGGTGCAGCTGCACGGTGCGACCGACGACTGGGACCCATTCCCGGAGTTCCTCGACGAGTTGCGGGCGGCAGGCGCAGAAGTGGTGCCGATCCGCGTGTACCGCTGGCACCCCGCCCCACGGAACGGCGACTTCGACCAACTAGTGGCGGCCATCGCCGACGAGAAGTTCGACGCGGTCGCGTTCACGTCAGCGCCCGCGGTGGCGTCGGTGTTGATGCGTGCGGCCGAGATGGGCATCGAGGACCAGGTTTTGAGTGCATTCCGGACAGTTGTGCACGCAATGTGCGTCGGCCCGGTCACCGCACGGCCGCTGGTGCGGCTGGGGGTGCCGACGTCGGCGCCGGAGCGAATGCGGTTGGGGGCGTTGGCTCGCCACATCACTGACGAGCTGCCGCTGCTGCAGTCGCGTACGGTGCGCGTGGCGGGCCACCTGCTGGAGATCCGCGGCACCTGTGTGCTGGTCGACGGTGTGGTCAAAGCACTTTCGCCCGCAGCGATGGCGACGATCCGCGCACTGGCACATCATCCGGGATCGGTGGTCTCACGCGCCGATCTGCTCAGCGCGCTGCCGGGCAGCGGCACCGACACGCACGCGGTGGAGACGGCCGTTCTGCGTCTTCGAACAGCGTTGGGCGACAAGAACATCGTCTCGACGGTGGTGAAGCGGGGCTACCGACTGGCCGTCGACGAGGATTTGGCGCCCGCACAATGAGCCTACTGCTTGTCGCCCACGGCACCTGCAAGCAGCGGGGCGTGGAATTGATCGGAGATATCGCCGAGCGAGTGTCGGCGAGTTTGGGCCGCCCCGTGAATGTTTCGTTCGTCGACGTGCTCGGGCCGACACCATCCGAGGTGCTGCGACAGATGCCGGACGAGCCGGTGGTGTTGGTGCCGGCGTTTCTGTCGCGCGGGTACCACGTCACCAGTGACATTCCCGCGCATGTCGAGACCAGCGGGCATCCCGATGTCACGGTTACCGAAGCCCTCGGCCCCGGCCATGAACTGGTCCGGGTGCTGGCCGACAGGCTCGTTGAATCAGGTTGGCGGCGAGACGATTCGGTGATACTCGCTGCGGCGGGAACATCTGATCCAGCGGCGCAGCGCGACCTGCATACCACTGCGACCGGCCTGTCGGCGCTCACCGGCTCCCGAGTCGAGCTGGCGTTCGCCGCCACCGGGACGCCACGGGTTTCGGACGCGGTGGCCGCCCTTCGTCGCCAACGGCGAGGACGCATCGTCGTCGCGTCATACCTGCTGTCGGACGGTCTTTTTCAGGACCGGCTGCGTGCGAGCGGCGCGGACGTCGTCACCGAACCGCTTGGCACGCATCCGCGTCTGGTGCGGCTGATCGCGAATCGGTTCAGTCGTGCCCGCTGGTGTTCGGCGGAAGACCGGCGACGAGCGGCGTATCGACACCGACTCGTCCCACTGCACTAGCTCCACCGGGCGAGCCAAGGGGGGCGTCGCGACCGGGGAGGATGTCGGTGAAGAACGCGGCGTTCTCGGCGAGAAACTGCTCCTGGCCTTCCGGCAGATCCGTCTCGTAGTAGATCGCATCCATCCGGCAGATGAATTGGCATGCGGCGCAATCCACACACTCGTCAGGATTGATGTACAGCATGCGGTCGCCCTCATAGATGCAGTCGACAGGGCAATCGCTCACGCACGACTTGTCCATGATGTCGACGCATGCGCTACCGATTACGTAGGTCATGCCTCAACGGTATTTGAGCTCCTGCGCCAAAATCGTGGGCCAAAAGTCCTCAGTCTTAATGGCGAACAGACGCAAAGTGCACCGAAATCGCGGCGTGTCGGGGCCTTTTGCGTCTGCTCGCGCTCGAAAAGTTAGGCGCCGATTTCCACGGAGCCGTCCACGATTCGAGTGGGGTAAACCGGCAGCGCGACATCGGGGTCATCGAGGCAGGTGCCGTCGTCCAAGGCGAAGGCCTGCTTCTTGATCGGCGTCTGGACGGTGGGACGGCCGCCGCGGTCGCCGACGATGCCGCGTGACATGACGGCCGCTCCGGAGAACGGGTCGATGTTGCCGACCGCGTGCAAGGAGCCGTCGTCAAGCTTGAACAGCGCCACCTGTGCGCCGTCGGGCAGCAGCACTCCCACCCCGCGGTTGGGGATCAGATAGTCGTACGCGCAGGCGGTCGTCCAGACCTGGACGTCGTTGAGCAGAGTCATGCTTGGGGCACCTTTGGCATTCCGATGGGAACTATCCGACCCGACTGTTCGGTGAACGCGATGGTGGGATCCGCGACGTCGGGAGCGTTGACGAACGAGACGAACCGCGACAGCTTGTCCGGGTCGTCCAGCACGCCCTTCCACTCACACGCGTAGCCGGCGACGTGGCGCTCGATGGCCTCTTCGAATTCCTCAGCGAGACTGAGCGAGTCGTTGCAGACGACGTCACGCAGATGGTCAAGGCCGCCATCCATCGCTTCGAGCCACGGCGCCGTGCGCTGCAGCCGGTCGGCGGTGCGGATGTAGAACATCAGGAACCGGTCGATGTAGCGGATCAGGGTCTCATCGTCGAGATCGCTGGCCAGCAGCTGCGCGTGGCGCGGCGACATGCCGCCGTTGCCGCAGACGTAGAGGTTCCAACCCTTCTCGGTGGCGATGACACCGACGTCCTTGCTCTGCGCTTCCGCGCATTCGCGTGCACACCCCGACACGGCCATCTTGATCTTGTGTGGCGCGCGTAGGCCCCGGTAGCGCTTCTCGATGTTGACCGCCATGTCGACGGAGTCCTGCTGGCCATAGCGGCACCAAGTGCTGCCGACACAACTCTTCACCGTACGCAGCGCCTTGCCGTACGCATGGCCGGATTCCATCCCGCCGTCCACAAGGCGACGCCAGATCTCCGGAAGCTGATCCACCCGCGCGCCGAACATGTCGATGCGCTGCCCGCCGGTGATCTTGGTGTAAAGGTTGAAATCCCTTGCGATCTCACCGATCAGGATCAACTGCTCCGGGGTGATTTCCCCGCCCGGCGACCGCGGCACGACCGAATAGCTGCCGTTCTTCTGGATGTTGGCCAGGAAGTGGTCGTTGGAGTCCTGCAGCGAGGCCTGCTCGCCGTCAAGGATGTGCTCGGAGCTGGTCGACGCGAGGATCGACGCGACCGCGGGTTTGCAGATGTCGCAACCCTTTCCGGTGCCGAACCGTTCGATCAGCCCGGTGAAGGTGCGGATCGATGTGGCGGAGACGATCGAGAACAGCTCGGCCCGCGACTGGCTGAAGTGTTCACACAGCGCCTTGGACTGCTCGACGCCCTCGGCCTCCAGCAGCTGCTTGAGCAGCGGCACACACGATCCGCACGAGGTACCCGCCAGCGTGCACTTCTTCAGCCCCGGGACATCACAGCAGCCGCCCGCGATGGCCTCGGTCAGCTCGCCCTTGGTGACGTTGTTGCACGAGCAGATCTGCGCGGCGGCAGGCAATGCGCCGACTCCCAAGGCGCTGCCGCCCTCGGATCCGGCAGGAGCGATGAGCGCCATCGGATCGCCGGGCAACGCCTCGCCGACCATCGGCCGCAGCACACCGTACGAGGATGCGTCGCCGACGAGAATGCCGCCGAGCAACGTCTTGGCGTCGTCGGAAAGCACCAGCTTCGCGTAGGTCTGGTTGACGGCGTCGTTGACCACGACCTCGAGGCAATCCGGGGTGTGGCCCATCGCGTCGCCGAAGCTGGCCACGTCGACACCCAGCAGCTTCAGCTTGGTGGACATGTCGGCCTCCGGGAACTCGGCGGCACCGCCGAGCAGCCGGTCCGCGACCACCTCCGCGCTGGTGTAGCCAGGGCCGACCAGGCCGTAGCACCGGCCCTCGATGGCCGCCACTTCACCGATCGCGTAGATGTTCGGATCCCTTGTCGCGCAAGACAAGTCGGTCAGCACACCTCCACGCTCTGCGATCTCCAGGTCTGCGTCGCGGGCTAGCTCGTCGCGGGGCCGCACGCCTGCGGCGAAGACGACCACGCCGGCATCGATGACCGTCCCGTCGCTCAGCGTCACTCGCACAGAGTCATCGTCGGCGGACCGCCGGACGGGCCGATTGCGTTGTGCCGGTTCGATCGACGACGTGCCGACGCCGACGTGCACGGCGATGCCCAGCTCCGAGATCATCCTGCCGAGCAGGCCTCCGCCGGCTTCGTCCAGCTGCTGGGCCATCAGGCGTGGCGCCATTTCGACGACGTGGGTCTGCAAGCCGAACTGGCGCAACGCATTCGCCGCCTCGAGGCCCAGCAGGCCGCCGCCGATCACCACACCCACCGGGGTGTGGCCGCCGTCGACCGCACGCAGCGCGTCCGCACGGATCCCGTCGAGGTCGTCGAGCGTGCGGTACACGTGGCATGGCGGCAGGTCGCGACCCGGCACCGGCGGCACGAACGCGTACGAGCCGGTGGCAAGGACCAGCGCGTCGTACTCGACGCGGTCACCGTCGGCGGTCAGCACCGTCTTCGCGATACGGTCGATCTCGGCCACCCGCGTGCTCAGCCGCAGCTCCACAAGGTCGTCGTCGCGGTAGTCGTTGCCGGGCAGCGCGAGCAGGCCACGGTCCCAGTGCTCGGTGTAGCCGGTGAGCCCGACCCGGTCGTACGCGGCGTCGGCTTCCTCGGCGAGCACCGTGACTCGCCACGCGCCGTCAGAGTCGCGCGAACGCAGCGCCTCGACAAACCGGTGACCGACCATGCCGTGGCCGACGACCACGACGTTTCTCATAGACCGCATGTCGCAGAGGTTAAGCAGCCGATATTGCCGCAATGTCGCCTTGTGTGAACCGGCCATCACGGTCTCCTCACCGCCGATCCCGGCGGGGTGTGAGCCGTTCGCCAAGGGCGAACGCACAGCTGGAACATGAGTGAGGTCGACTCAAGTTCTACAAGTAGCGAGCCGGCGCGGTGCCGGCCCCGACACCGAGGAGACAAAACCGATGAGCACTGTGGCGTTACGGACGCGTCCCGCGTGGGACATCGATCGCTGGGTACGCGATTTCTTCGGCCCGGCAACGGCCGATGACTGGTTCGCCGGCGCCTTCACCCCCGCAGCCGAGATCGTCAAGGACGGCGACGACGCGGTGGTCCGTGTCGAGCTCCCCGGCGTGGACGTCGAGAAGGACGTCAACGTCGAGATCGACCGCGGCCATCTGGTGATCCGTGGAGAGCGCCGCGACGAGCGTGCCGAAGACGAGGCCGGTCGGACGCTGCGTGAGGTCCGGTATGGCTCGTTCCGCCGAGCCTTCAAGCTGCCGACCCATGTGTCCGGCGAAGCCATCTCGGCGTCGTACGACAAGGGCGTGCTGACCGTGCGGGTTGCCGGTGCCCACAAGGGCGCCGAGGCGCAGCGCATCGCGATCGAAAGCAAGTAAGACTCGCGACACCGGATCCGGTGGAGCCCTTGGGGTTCCACCGGATCGTCGTCGTTAAATGTGGCCCGCGTTGGTCGGTGTCGTCGTGAGATATGGATTTGTGGTCGTCGTAGTCGACGTCTCGGTTTCACCCCCGCCGGGCCCCTCCGTGGTCGACGACCTGGATGGCCCTGTGACGACTGGATTCTCTTGGCTGGTCTGCACGCTCGGGATCGTGTAACTCGTGCTCGACCTCGACGTCGTGGTGTACGTCGACGAGGTAGCCGACGACGACGGGAATTCCACGGGCCCTGGCGGCCTCGATGACTTATTGGCGGTGTGGATCACCGCCCACACCAGCAGCGCCAGCAGGACGACGGCCGCAACGCCGCCAGCGACCACCACCGAATGTTGATCGTGCCAGCTGGGCTCGTCGTCGTTGCTCACGGGCGGAATGCTAAGCCCAGCGAGCCAGAATCTCCTTGGCGCTCTTGGTTAGCGCGTACTGGAAGAACGGGCCGAAGCTGATCCGTCCGACCCCCAACGGGCCGAACGACGCGGGGTCCGACTCGTCGGGCAGCGCGATCGCGTTGATCGGCAGCGGCAGCTCGGAAGCCAAGCGCCGCAACGTATCCGGATCATGGCGACCCACTGGATAAAGCGAATCCGCGCCTGCCTGCGCCGCTTCCTTCAGTCGCGCGATTGCGCGGTCGACGCGGTCGGATTCGTCGCCGTCCTGTCTGAGGAACAGATCCGTGCGGGCGTTGATCACCACGTGCACGCCAGCCGCGTCGGCAGCCTTGCGAAGAGCGCCGACCAGCTCGGCGTGCTCGCTGGACGATCGGAGCCGCCCACCCTCGCTGTGCACGGTGTCCTCGATGTTCAGGCCGACGGCCCCGGCGTCCAGCAGTCCTTCGATCAGGCGGGCAGGCGACTCGCCATAGCCGGATTCGATGTCGACCGAGACCGGCACGTCGACGGCCGCGGTGATCTCCTTCACGCGCGCGACCACCTCGTCGAACGTCATGCCCTCTTGATCAGCTTTGCCGACAGAATCGGCCAGCGGATGACTGCCCACCGTCAGCGCGGCGAACCCGGCGTCGACAGCAAGGCGCGCCGACCACGCATCCCAGATTGTCGGGAGAACCACCGGATTGCCGGGCTGGTGTAAGGCCAGCAATGTCTCGGCACGCTCCTTGAGGACCTCGTCGGACATCCGGCCACCTCCACCCAGTTGACGTGATCTGTTTCACTCCAAACCCCCTGATGTAACTAACATCGGGTGTCGTACTGTGATCCGAGACACCCTTCAGCCCAAGGAGGTCAAATGTCGAGCGCTACCGAACTTACCGAGCTGCACGAGCTAATCGGAAGCCTCCGGCGGTGCGTGACATCGTTGGCGTCGAAGTACGGGGACAGCCCCGGCACCCGTCGCATCGTCAACGACGCTGAACGCCTCCTCAACGACATCGATCGCCTCGACATTGACGCAGAAGAACTAGAACTCGCCAGGGGCGTGACCCATCACCACCACGTTGGCGAGAAGATTCCGATCCCCGATACCCCGTACGACACCGCCTTCTGGGGCGATGAGGGGGACCGAGGCGTCGCCGGCTAACGCCGCGACAGTCTGATCGGGACATAACCACACCGAAAGGGAAAAGTGAGCGCACCCACCGCCGACCGCAAGGCGACCGGCGTCTTCTCGCCGAGCCGTGCCCAGATTCCGCAGCGCACTCTGCGCACCGACCGGTGGTGGCAGTCACCACTGATCGTCGATCTGGGCTTCGCCGCGTTCGTGATCTACGCGACGGTCCGTGCGTTCCTCCAGAACAACTACTACGTCGCCCAATACCACTATCTGACGCCGTTTTACTCCCCGTGCATGAGCAAGGGTTGCATCCCGGAGGCCAGCCACTTCTGGCCGCAGATCATCCCCGACGTGTGGTGGATTCCGTTCGCGGCCCTTTCGTTGCCGTTCCTGTTGTTGTTCCGGCTGACCTGTTACTACTACCGCGGCGCCTACTACCGGTCGGTGTGGCAGTCCCCGACCGCGTGCGCGGTGGCTGAGCCGCACGCGAAATACACCGGGGAGACCCGCTTCCCGTTGATCATCCAGAACACGCACCGCTATTTCTTCTACGTCGCCGGGATCATCTCGGTGATCAACACCTACGACGCGATCGTCGCGTTCCACTCCGACAAGGGGCCAGGCGGCTTCGGATTCGGTTTGGGCAACGTGATTCTGGTTATCAACGTGATTTTGCTGTGGGTGTACACGCTGTCGTGCCACTCGTGCCGGCACATCGTCGGCGGGCGCCTCAAGCACTTCTCGAAACATCCGGTGCGCTACTGGTTCTGGTCGCAGGTGAGCGTGCTCAACAACCGCCACAAGATGTACGCGTGGATAACGCTCGGCACGCTGATGTTGACCGACTTCTACATCATGCTGGTCTCCAGCGGGACCATCTCTGATCTCAGATTCATTGGCTGACAAGCGTTCTGACGTATAGCGATTTAGCGAGCGAGGATTAATGGCTGAAGTTGAACGGCACTCCTACGACGTCGTCGTCATCGGTGCCGGCGGTGCGGGTTTGCGTGCGGTGATCGAGGCACGTGAACGTGGCTTGAAGGTCGCGGTGGTTTGTAAGTCGTTGTTCGGCAAGGCACATACCGTGATGGCCGAAGGCGGATGCGCCGCCGCGATGGGCAACGCCAACCCGAAGGACAACTGGCAGGTCCACTTCAAAGACACCATGCGCGGCGGGAAGTTTCTGAACAACTGGCGCATGGCCGAGCTGCACGCCAAGGAGGCGCCGGACCGCGTCTGGGAGCTCGAGACCTACGGCGCGCTGTTCGACCGCACCAAGGACGGTCGCATCAGCCAGCGCAACTTCGGCGGCCACACCTACCCGCGGCTCGCGCACGTCGGCGACCGCACCGGCCTCGAGATCATCCGCACCCTGCAGCAGAAGATCGTCTCGCTGCAGCAGGAGGACAAGGCCGAGCTCGGCGACTACGAGGCCCGCGTCAAGGTCTTCCACGAGTGCACCATCACCGACCTGGTCAAGGACGGCGACCGGATAGCGGGTGCATTGGGCTATTGGCGCGAAACCGGCCGCTTCATCCTGTTCGAGGCGCCGGCCGTGGTGCTGGCCACCGGCGGCATCGGCAAGTCGTACAAGGTGACGTCGAACTCCTGGGAGTACACCGGCGACGGGCACGCGCTCGCGCTGCGGGCCGGCGCGACGCTGATCAACATGGAGTTCGTCCAGTTCCACCCGACCGGGATGGTCTGGCCGCCCAGCGTGAAGGGCATCTTGGTCACCGAGGGTGTCCGCGGCGACGGCGGGGTGCTGAAGAACTCCGACGGCAAGCGGTTCATGTTCGACTACATCCCCCCGGTCTTCAAAGGCCAGTACGCCGAATCGATCGAAGAAGCCGACCAGTGGCTCAAGGACAACGACTCCGCGCGCCGCACCCCGGATCTGCTGCCTCGCGACGAGGTGGCGCGTGCGATCAACTCCGAGGTCAAGGCTGAACGCGGAACTCCACACGGCGGCGTCTATCTGGACATCGCCTCGCGGCTGCCCGCCGAGGAGATCAAGCGCAGGCTGCCGTCGATGTACCACCAGTTCATGGAGCTGGCGGAGGTCGACATCACCAAGGAGCCGATGGAAGTCGGGCCGACGTGCCACTACGTCATGGGCGGTATCGAGGTCGATCCCGACACCGGCGCCGCCAAGACGCCGGGGCTGTTCGCGGCGGGCGAGTGCTCGGGCGGCATGCACGGCTCCAACCGGCTGGGCGGTAACTCGCTGTCGGACCTGCTGGTGTTCGGCCGGCGCGCCGGGCTGGGCGCGGCCGACTACGTGCGGGCGTTGAAGGACCGGCCTGCGGTGTCGGACGAAACGGTCGACGAGGCCGCCAAGCTTGCGCTGGCCCCGTTCTCGGGTCCGAGCAACGGCGCTACGCCGGAGAACCCCTACACGCTGCAGCTCGACCTGCAGGACACGATGAACTCACTGGTCGGCATCATCCGCAAGGCCGAGGAGGTGTCCGAGGCCCTGGCCAAGCTCGACGAACTTCGTCAGCGGTTCAAGAACATGAAGGTCGAGGGTGAGCGGTTGTTCAACCCGGGCTGGCACCTGGCGATCGATCTGCGCAACATGCTGCTGGTCAGTGAGTGCGTGGCCAAGGCCGCATTGGAGCGCACCGAAAGCCGCGGCGGCCACACCCGCGACGACTACCCGTCGATGGACGCGCAATGGCGCAAGACGCTGCTGGTGTGCCGCACGGAAGGCGACGGCGTGGTTCCCGACGTCACCATCACCCGTGAGGACCAGGTGCCGATGCGCGAGGACCTGCTCGAGCTGGTCGACATCGAAGAGTTGGAGAAGTACTTCACCCCCGAAGAGCTCGCCAACCACCCGGCAAGGAGAAGCTGATGGCTTATCAAGCGAAGATGCGGGTCTGGCGTGGCAACGACGACAGCGGCCAGCTGCAGGACTACTCCGTCGACGTCAACGAGGGCGAGGTGGTGCTCGACATCATCCACCGGCTGCAGCAGACGCAGACGCCCGATCTGGCGGTGCGGTGGAACTGCAAGGCCGGCAAGTGCGGTTCGTGTTCGGCGGAGATCAACGGCCGCCCGCGGTTGATGTGCATGACGCGGATGTCGACGTTCGGCGAGAACGACGTCATCACCGTGACGCCACTGCGGACGTTCCCCGTCATCCGCGACCTGGTCACCGACGTTTCGTTCAACTACGAAAAGGCCAGGGAGATACCGTCGTTCACGCCGCCAAAGGATCTGCAGCCGGGCGAGTACCGGATGATGCAGGAGGACGTGAACCGGTCGCAGGAGTTCCGTAAGTGCATCGAGTGCTTCCTGTGCCAGAACGTCTGCCACGTGGTGCGCGACCACGAGGAGAACAAGAAGGCCTACGCCGGCCCGAGGTATCTGATGCGTCAGACCGAACTCGACATGCATCCGCTCGACACGTTGCAGCGTCGTCCCGAAATGGCGCAGGACGAGAACGGCCTCGGCCTGTGCAACATCACCAAGTGCTGCACTGAGGTGTGCCCCGAACACATCAAGATCACCGACAACGCGCTGATCCCGCTGAAGGAGCGTGCGGCCGATCGCAAGTACGACCCGGTGGTGTGGCTCGGTAACAAGTTGTTCAGGAGGAGTTGAGCGCAAGACTCTCGCGGGTAGCCTTCATACAGCGGCCAATCAACGACGAAAGGCAGCATCGTGAACATGCGAGAGCCCCATAGCATCAACGACATTCGTACGGCGATCCGCGAGCTGAGCGCCCGGGCCGAACTGGCTCGTAAAGAAGGCCGGCCAGCGGACGCCGAGGAAATCGAGCAGCGTATCCAGGGTTATCGCGAGGAGCTCTCAGCTCGCCCCTAGCTCAGGCGCCTAAACGGCGAAATGTGCTGCGGTGAAACACAATCGGCGCGACATCGGCGTGCACGGTGATGTCGCAGACGCGCAGAATCACAATTGTGTGGTCCCCGGCTGGGACCAATTGTTCGATCGCGCTTTCCACCCAGACGGCGGTGCCGTCGACAAACACCGCCCCGGATTCGCGTGAGACGGTCTTGAGCCCCGCGAACCGGTCGCCGGTCTTGGCGGCCAGCGTTCGGGCTGCCTCGTCATGGGCTTCGCCGAGGACACTGATGCCGAGATGGGGCAGATCCTTCAGCTTGGGCCATGTGGTCGAGTTGTTCTGCACACAGAAGGACACCAGCGGCGGGTCCAGTGACACCGGCACGAAGGTGCTTGCCGCCAGGCCCACGCGAGTCCCGTCTACTTCGGCGGCAATTGCGATCACACCGGAGGGGAAATGCCCGAAGGCTTCCCGCAATGTGGTGGGGCTCAGATCGATGGAGCTCATCGGCTCCATCTTCGCATCCATGCCCGATGCGCGGCCATGGTCCAATCTCGCTGAGCGGAGCGCACGAAATCGGTCGTTGCCCGAACGATGGCGACACCGTCGCAACCCGGGAAATGTCACCTCACGACAGATTGCTGGCGCTGCCAAATCTGGGCGGTACGGCCCCCATGCCCGGCCGCTAGGCGGCACGCAACCTGCCGAGTGACGAGTCTCACACCAGCCGAAACTCCCACTTCGGACGCGTGTCAACTGCGCTTTCGCGCTCCCACCCAACTACTGGGTTACTTAGCTCGTGGAAATTGCTCGGGGAGGCTTTGCGTTGAAGTTACTGAGCGGTATAGTTTGGGCCAGTTACTGGTGGGTAACTTAGAAAAAAGTACCCAACCGCAAGTGGCATTCTCGACGAGGAGGAAACGTGAGCCACTACAAGAGCAACGTCCGCGACCAGGTATTCAACCTCTTTGAGGTGTTGGGCGTTGACAAGGCATTCGGTGAGGGTGAGTACACCGATCTCGATGTCGACACGGCCAAGGAGATGCTGGGCGAGATGGCCCGGCTCGCCGAGGGTCCGATCGCTGAGTCCTTCGTCGAGGGTGACCGCAATCCCCCGACGTTCGACCCCAAGACCCACTCGGTCACGCTGCCCGAGTCGTTCAAGAAATCGGTGCGCGCCGTCCAGGAGGCCGGCTGGGACCGAGCCGGCCTGGACGAGGCACTCGGCGGCATGCCGATGCCCAAGGCCCTGATGTGGGCGCTGCACGAGCACATCCTCGGCGCCAACCCCGCCGTGTGGATGTACGCCGGCGGCGCTGGATTCGCCAACATCATGTACCACCTGGGCACCGAAGAGCAGAAGAAGTGGGCCGTCATCGCCGCCGAGCGCGGCTGGGGCTCCACCATGGTGCTGACCGAGCCGGACGCCGGTTCCGACGTCGGCGCAGGCCGCACCAAGGCCGTCAAGCAGGAGGACGGCTCGTGGCACATCGAAGGTGTGAAGCGATTCATCACCTCGGGTGACTCGGGCGACCTGTTCGAGAACATCTTCCACCTGGTGCTCGCCCGTCCCGAGGGCGCGGGCCCGGGCACCAAGGGGCTGTCGCTGTTCTTCGTGCCGAAGTTCCTGTTCGACTTCGAGACCGGCGAGCTCGGCGAGCGCAATGGTGTCTATGTCACCAACGTCGAGCACAAGATGGGCCTGAAGGTTTCGGCCACCTGTGAGCTGTCCCTGGGCCAGCACGACAAGCCCGCCGTGGGTTGGCTCGTCGGCGAGACGCACGACGGCATTGCGCAGATGTTCGATGTCATCGAGCAGGCCCGAATGATGGTCGGCACCAAGGCCATCGCGACCCTGTCGACCGGTTACCTCAACGCGCTGGACTACGCCAAGAACCGCGTGCAGGGCGCCGACATGACGCAGATGACCGACAAGACCGCGCCGCGCGTGACCATCACGCATCACCCGGACGTGCGTCGGTCGCTGTTGACCCAGAAGGCCTACGCCGAGGGTCTGCGCGCGCTGTACCTCTACACCAGCACCTACCAGGACGCCGCGGTGGCCAAGGCCGTGCACGGTGTCGAGCCCGAGTTGGCGGTCAAGGTCAACGACCTGCTGCTGCCGATCGTCAAGGGTGTGGGTTCGGAGCAGGCCTACGCGAAGCTGACCGAGAGCCTGCAGACCTATGGTGGCTCCGGCTTCCTGCAGGACTACCCGATCGAGCAGTACATCCGTGACGCCAAGATCGACTCGCTGTACGAGGGCACCACGGCCATCCAGGCGCAGGACTTCTTCTTCCGCAAGATCGTTCGCGACAAGGGTGTGGCACTGGCCCACGTGGCCGGCCACATCGAGCAGTTCGTCAAGAACGAGTCCGGCAACGGCCGCCTGAAGGCCGAGCGGGCGCTGCTGGCGACCGCGCTGGAGGACGTGCAGGGCATGGCCGCCTCGCTGACGGGCTACCTGATGTCGGCGCAGGAGGATCCCCGCAACGTCTACAAGGTGGGCCTGGGCTCGGTGCGCTTCCTGATGAGCGTCGGTGACCTGGTCATCGGCTGGCTGCTCCAGCAGCAGGCCGCGGTGGCCATCGAGGCGCTCGACAAGGGTGCCGACGGCGACGATCGCGCCTACTACGAGGGCAAGATCGCGGTGGCGTCGTTCTTCGCGAAGAACTTCCTGCCGCTGCTCACCAGCACCCGTCAGGTCGTGGAGAACCTCGACAACGAGGTGATGGAACTGGACGAGGCGGCGTTCTAAGCCTTTACGGCTGCATTTCACCGCCTTACACGCAAAGGCCTCCGGGACACCCGGGGGCCTTTTGCGTTGCACACTGGAGTGGTGACGAAGGCCCCGCGCGCCGTTCTGATCGTCGCGCTGGTGGCAAGCACCGTTTTGACAGGTGTACTGGGAATCACCGACCCGACAAGACGACTCCTCTACCCCACCGGGTTCCTCATCTGGAATCTCTTCCTCGCCTGGATTCCCGTCTTCTTCGCCACCGGATTCGCCAGTGTGCATCGTCGAGTGTGGCTACTGCCGTTGGGCGTGGGCTGGCTGGCTTTCCTGCCGAATTCGCCGTACCTGGTCACCGATCTGGTGCATCTCGGCGGGCGCAGTGAACTCTGGCGTCACGTTCTGCAGTACGGATTCGCAGCCTGGACGGGCATCCTGCTCGGCGTGGTGTCGATGCGGCTGGTACACGAGCGCATCCAACGAGAGTGGGGTGCGGTTCTCGGTTGGATGGTAGTCACGGTGTCGATCGGACTATGTGCCGTCGGGGTGGTCATTGGACGCTTCCAGCGTTGGAGTTCTTGGGATTTGGTGACGCAACCAAGAGCCGTGGTGGCGACCACGCTCGAGTGGGTGCGTTCGCCGTTCGCATATCACCAGTCGACCGGGGTGGCGCTCGCGGTGGCCGCGTTCTTCGGGCTGGCGTACCTGACCATCTGGTCGCTGAGCGCACTTGCCGTCGCGTGGAGTATGCCAATCAGGAACGAGCAACGCGGCCGACATCGCGACGCCGCGGTTTCACGTAGTCGATCGGCGTCATCAAACCGCCTGCAGCGCTGGGAATCCCAGGCTCCGCCAGCCGACCCCGTCGGTCAGCGCGGCCGCCACAATCAGTAGCGGATGTGGCTACACCCCTCCGACACAAAAAGGGCGGGTTCGGGAGGACACTTGAGGGCGTTTTTTCAATCTCACGCGGCCGGTTTTCACCTCTTACCGGCACTTCGGATAAGTCACTCCCGAACCCGTCGTGCGATCGATCGTACGCCCGATCAAGGGGGCACACCAGAGGTATTTCAGGCGCTATTCGTCCTTCGTTTTCAGCAGCGCACGCGTGCGTTCACGCACCTCTGGCGAGGCATCGAACACCACGGCGGCGAACTCGTCGACACCGGCGGCACTCAGTTCCTCGAGCCGTTCTGACACGGTCTTTTCGTCACCGATGATGGCCGCGTCCTCGGGTCCGGCGTAGCCCTCGCGGTCGAGCATGGCGCGATAGGACGGCAGCTGTCCGTAGATCGCGAACTCCTGGGCGGCCTGGCGACGGGCAGCGTCGACGTCGTCGGTGACGCTGATCGGCAGCGAGGCACCGACCCGCACCGAGCCGTCGGGTCGGCCAGCCTCGGCGGCGGCGTCCCGCAGCGTGGGGCTGACGTGCTCGGCGAGCGTCTTGGGTCCGGTCATCCACGTCAGCGTTCCCCCCGTGCGACGACCCGCCAGCCGCAGCATCTGCGGCCCGAGTGCTGCGAGGTACACGTCGGGGGTCGGCGCACCGGGGATCTGCAGCGCCCCCCGCGTCGTGACGGTCTCCCCGACCGCGTCGGCGGCCTGCCCGGCCAGCAGCGGCAGCAGGCCATCCAGATATTCGCGCATGCGGCGCAGCGGCTTGTCGTAGGAGATGCCCCACATCTGTTCGGTCACCATGCGATGGCTCAACCCAAGGCCGAGGGTGAACCGCCCTCCCGCGATCGCGTTCAGCGTCAGGGCGCGCTGCGCCAGCTGCGTCGGATGCTGCACCTGGATGGGCACCACGCCCGTCCCGACTTCAATCGTGTCGACCTCGTGCAGCGCAACGGCCAGGACCGTCATCAGGTCGGGGTCGTAGGGCAGCTGGGCCATCCAGACCCTGCGGAACCCTTCGTCGCGCAATTCGGCGAGCTTGCGCACGGTGGCGTCCACGGGCGAACCGCCGCCCGCATCTGAAAGTAATCCGACGAGGCTGAGGCTGATCTCCATGCTCACCATCGAAGCACCCGGCGGCGAAAATTAAGAGCCCCGTATTGCCGTCGGGTCGGGGGGTCAGACGGCAACACGGAGCTATCAGGTGTATCGACGGCTCCCGCGGGGCCGTTACAGCCTCCCGAAAGATTTTTTCGAGGTTTTTTCTATGCCTTGAGAATCGCGGCGACGCCCTGCCCACCGGCCGCACAGATAGAGATCAGGCCGCGGACCGGGTGGCCGGTTTCCTTCTTCTTCTCCGCGAGTTGCTTGGCCAATTGGGCGACGATCCGGCCTCCGGTGGCGGCGAACGGGTGGCCCGCCGCGATCGATGAACCGTTGACGTTGAGCTTGGATTTATCGATCGATCCCAGCGCCTTATCCAAGCCCAGCCGCTCCTTGCAGTACTCCTCGGACTCCCACGCCTGCAGGTGGCACAGCACCACCGACGCGAACGCCTCGTGGATTTCGTAGAAGTCGAAGTCCTGAAGGCTCAGGCCGTTTCGGGCCAGCAGCCGCGGCACCGCATAGGTCGGCGCCATCAGCAGGCCGTCCTTGCCGTTGACGTAGTCGACGGCCGCGGTCTCGGCGTCGACGAAGTAGGCCAGCGGTTCGACGCCGTGTGCCGACGCCCACTCGGGCGTGGCCAACAGCGCCACCGACGCGCCGTCCGTCAGCGGCGTCGAGTTGCCTGCCGTCATCGTCGCGTCACCGGCCTTGACGCCGAACACCGGCTTGAGGTTGGCAAGCTTCTCCGCCGACGAATCCGGGCGCAGGTTGTTGTCGCGGTACACGCCGAGGAACGGCGTGACGAGATCGTCGAAGAAGCCGCGGTCATAGGCGGCGGCCATGTTGCGATGACTGGCCGCGGCGAGCTCGTCCTGGTCGACGCGCTTGATGCCCATCTGCTTGGCGGTGATGGCCTGGTGCTCACCCATCGACAGCCCGGTGCGCGGCTCGCTGTTCACCGGAATCTCCACGCCCAGCGACGCGGGCAGCTTGCCGACGAGCTTGAGCCGGTCGACATTCGACTTGGCGCGGCGCAGGCCGAGCAGGACGCGGCGGAAGTCGTCACCGAACGCGATCGGCGCATCGGATGTGGTGTCCACACCGCCGGCCGCCGCCACGTCGTAGCGACCCGCCGCGACGCCGTCGGCCGCGGCGATCGCCGCCTGCAGACCGGTCCCGCATGCCTGCTGGAGGTCGAACGCCGGCGTGTAGGACGACAGGGAGCTGCCCAGCACGCATTCGCGCATCAGGTTGAAGTCGCGGCTGTGCTTGAGCACCGCGCCGCCGATCACCGCACCGAGCTTTTCGCCGTCGAGGTTGAAACGGTCGACCAGCCCGCCCAGCGCGGCGGTGAACATGTCCTGGTTGGAGGCGTTCGCATAGGCACCGTCCGACCGTGCGAACGGAATTCGGTTGCCCCCGAGGACGGCGACTCGTCGGCTGTTATTGCTGTTGGCCACGTTTGCCTGCCTCCGTAGTTGGGTTCTCTAGGGCCATGGTACTCACCGTTCTTACTCTGGAGTAAGTTAGGTCCCATGGCTACCGATCTGTATTCCCAAATCGTCCACTCGACACCCGGATCGTTTCTCGCCAAGCAGCTCGGCGTCCCGCAGCCCGAGACGTTGCGCCGCTACAAGCCCGAAGAGCCGCCGCTGGCCGGCACGCTTCTGATCGGCGGGGAGGGTCGCGTCGCCGAGCCTCTGCGCGCCGCGCTGGCCGAGGACTACGACGTCGTATCGAACAATCTCGGCGGCCGGTGGGCCGACTCGTTCGGCGGACTCGTATACGACGCGACGGGCATCACCGAACCCGCCGGGCTGAAGGATCTATACAAGTTCTTCACCCCGCTGCTGCGCAACCTCGGACCGTCGGGCCGGGTCGTCGTCGTCGGCACTTCGCCGGAGGACACCGGCAGCATTCACGAACGGGTCGCGCAGCGGGCGCTCGAGGGGTTCACCCGCTCACTGGCCAAGGAGATGCGGCGCGGCGCGACGGTGAACCTGGTGCATCTGTCGCCCGACGCCAAGCCGGCCGCGACGGGCCTGGAGTCGACGATGCGGTTCCTGCTGTCGGGCAAGTCGGCCTACGTCGACGGGCAGGTGTTCCGGGTCGGCGCGGCCGATTCGGCGCCGCCTGCCGACTGGGACAAGCCGCTGGACGGCAAGGTCGCGATCGTGACGGGCGCCGCGCGGGGCATCGGCGCGACGATCGCCGAGGTGTTTTCCCGCGACGGCGCGAAGGTGGTGTGCATCGACGTTGAAGGCGCCGCTGAGGCGCTGGGCATCACGGCGTCGAAGGTGGGCGGCACAGCGCTGACGCTGGACGTGACCGCCGAGGACGCCGTCGACAAGATCACCGAGCACCTGCGCGACGTGCACGCCGGCCATGCAGACGTCCTCGTCAACAATGCCGGTATCACCCGCGACAAGCTGCTCGCCAACATGGACGAGGCACGCTGGGATTCGGTGGTCGCCGTGAATCTGCTTGCGCCGCTTCGTCTTGCCGAGGGCTTGGTGGACAACGGCACCATCGGTGACGGCGGTCGTATCGTCGGGCTCTCGTCGATGGCGGGCATCGCGGGCAACCGCGGGCAGACCAACTACGCCGCCACCAAGGCCGGCATGATCGGGCTGACGGAATCGCTAGCAGCCGCCTACGCCGACAGGAACGTCACGGTCAACGCCGTCGCGCCGGGATTCATCGAGACCAAGATGACCGACGCGATCCCGCTGGCGACCCGTGAGGTGGGCCGCCGGCTCAACTCGCTGTATCAGGGCGGCAAGCCCGTCGACGTCGCGGAGACCATCGCCTACTTCGCCAGCCCGGCGTCGAATGCCGTGACCGGCAATACGATCAGGGTATGTGGTCAGGCGTGGCTGGGAGCCTAGGGTGACGCAACCGTCTGGGCTGATGAACCTCGTGCGGGCAGCCGCGGGGGCGCTGCCTTTCGTACCGCGGGGCGATACGTTGCCCGATCGGACGCTGACCGTCGACGAACTGACGATCGACCCGGCGAATGTGGCCGACTACGCGAACGTCACCGGTTTGCGGTTCGGCGACAAGGTCCCGCTGACGTATCCGTTCGCGTTGACGTTTCCGACGGTGATGTCGTTGGTGACGGGCTTCGACTTCCCGTTCGCCGCAATGGGTTCGGTGCACATCGAAAACCACATCACGCAATACCGGCCGATCGTGGTGAGCGACACCGTCTCCGCGCGGGTGCATGCGGAGAACCTGCGTGAGCACCGTCGCGGGCTGCTAGTCGACGTGGTGACCGACATCAGCGTCGGGAACGACAAGGCGTGGCATCAGGTGACGACGTTCCTGCACCAACAGCGGACCAGCCTGTCCGACGAGCCGAAGCCGCCGCCGCAGAAGCAGCCGAAGCTGGGTCCGCCGAACGCGGTACTGCGGATCACGCCTGGACAGATCCGCCACTACGCCTCGGTCGGCGGGGACCACAACCCGATCCACACCAACCCGATCGCGGCGAAGCTGTTCGGCTTCCCGACGGTGATTGCGCATGGAATGTTCACGGCGGCAGCGGTTTTAGCGAATATCGAGGGCCAGCTTCCGGACGCTGTCAAGTATTCGGTGCGATTCGCGAAGCCGGTGGTGCTGCCGGCGCGCGCGGGACTTTACGTCGATCGCGTCTCCGATGGGTGGGAGCTGACGCTACGTCACCTGACGAACGGTGACCCGCATCTGAAGGGCACGATGACGGCGCTTTAGGTTCGCGGTCGCCGGAAAGGCACTTTCCGTTTTGCCCGCGTAGCGAGCGACAACATCGTGATTGCGGCATGCCTGGAAGCGTTTGTCGCTCGCTACGCGGGCAATTTGCGCACTATCCCTGGAGCGGCGAGCTCACAGAGAAAGCGTCGGCGGCGGCCAGGCCGAAATCGCCGTGGTCGCTGCCCAATCCCTGCGCGACGAGTGCCGCGACCGCATTGCCCAGGACCGTGGCCTCGGGCGGCGAGCGACCGATCGACGTCGCATATACGAAGCCTGCGGAGAACGCGTCACCGCACCCCGTCGTGTCCACGACGTCCACATGAAACGCCGGAACCTGTTCAGCCCCTTCGCCGTTGACGACCAGCGCCCCCTCGGCACCGCAAGTGACCGCCAACAGTCCAGCACCCGCGTCGAGCAGCCGCTTACATCCTTCGGCCAATTCGGTGGCACCGGTGAAGCCGAGCACCTGGTCCTCGTTCGGCAGCAGGTAGTCGGTGTAGGCCAGGGCGGGAGCGATGAGGTCTAGCGTTCCCATGCCGCCGGGCGCGATGAGATCGACGGACGTGGAGACTCCATTGTCCTTGGCGTGCTTGAGAACTCGTGCTGCGAAGTCGGGCCCCAGCATCTCCACTCCACCGAGGTGGATATGGTCGGTGGCGGCAACGGCGTCCCAGTCGACGTCGTCGAGCGTGTAGGCAAGGTTGGCTCCGAGCAGATGCAGGGCGGGACGCTCCCCGTTCGGCCTGATCGGCAACACCGACATCGATGTCGGCACATCCGGTTTGCGTACCACCAGACCCGTGTCGATGCGGGCGCGCTGCAGCAGCGACAGCAGCAGGTCACCGGGCGGGTCTTCGCCGATCGCCCCCGCCGTGCGCACCGAGGCACCGAGTTTCGCGAAGGTCAGTGCCGTTCCTGCGGCCGTGCCGGCGGCCGTCATCCGCATCTGCTCCACCAACGCCGTGTCCTGCCCTGAAGGAATCTCCGACACCGGACGGACGAGCACGTCGAGAATGTGGGCACCCATGCAGATGACGTTCATCGGGCGCGAGCCTAGTTGGACGCGACCGCCTGAGCGTCTTTATCAGATGGCGTGCCCTTCAGGCCGCGCCAGAACAGGTCGATCATCAGCTCGGCGGCCTCGTGGACGTCGGCCTCGCCCGTGCTGACGCGGGTGGCCACCGCCTCACCCGCGCCTACCAGCGCGACGGCCATCATGTCGAAGTCGGTGTCGGGCTCGGGATGACGTGTGCCCGAGCGCAGCAGCCGGCCGACGAGCTCGATGATGCGCTCACGTCCTTCACGAACGGTGTGGGCGAACGCCTGTGAACTGGTGGCCTGGGTGTACAGCACCATCCACGACGCCCGGTTTGTGTCGATGTAGTTCAGGAACGCCAGAACGGCGTTGCGCAGCAGATCCTTTGGGCTCTGCGTGAAATCGATCGTCTGGCGGACTTCATCGACGAACCGTTGCAGCTCGCGATCCAGGCACGCGCCGAACAGCTCCTCTTTGGACCCGTAGTACAGGTAGAGCATCGGCTTGGAGATCTGCGCCTCGGCGGCGATCGCGTCCATCGACGTCTCGTGATAGCCGTTGACGGAGAACATCTGCACCGCGGCGTCGAGCATCTGCTGCTCGCGCACGGCGCGCGGCAAACGCTTCGTACCTCCGGCCATTACTCAAGGGTAAGCAATGGGTGGCCGATCAGCGGCCGCAGCGTGGATTCGGCCCCTTCACGCCTGCCATCCTCAGCACCGACGCGTCGACACCCGACATCGTCAACTCGCCGGCCGCCAGTGCCTTCTCGAGCCGGTCCAGCACCGCAGGAACCTCGTCCGTCGTCACCCACAACGCGATGTCCGCGCCGGCCTGCAAGCCGCGCAACGCTGCCTCGGCGACGCCGAAACGATCACTGATCGCCTGCATGGACGACAGGTCGTCGGTGAAGACCGGCCCGTTGAACCCGGGGCCGCCGTAGTCGCCAGAGCGTAGCAGCGCGTACGCGGCCGGGCTGAGGCTCGCGGGATCGCTGCCGGTTAGCCCTGGCACCTGCATGTGCCCGACCATGACGGCCACCGGCCCTTGGGTGGTCAGCGTGCGGTACGGGATCAGATCGTTGTTCTGTAGATCTGCGACGGGCGGGGTGACCACGCTGCCGGTGTGCGAGTCGCCCGAGCCGTGGCCGTGGCCGGGGAAGTGCTTGAGCACCGGCAGCAGCCCGGCGTCGCGCAGACCGCGGGCGTAGGCGCCGGCGTAGTCGGTGACCGCCGTCGGGTCCGCGCCGAACGACCGGTCGCCGATCACCGTGTCGTCGGGTGCATTGGTGACGTCGACGACCGGCGCGAAGTCGATGGTGATGCCGAGGTTGCGCATCGCCTGGCCCCGCTGCAGGGCGATGTTGTACACCTCTTCGGGCGTGTGGGTGGCCGCGAGCACACGCGGCGACGGCTGGTTTCCGATCAGCCCGGCCAGCCGCGACACGCGACCGCCTTCCTCGTCGACGCTCACCGCCAGCGGCAGCGGGCCCACCGAGGCGATGTCGCGCAGCGTGCCGTTCGACAGCATCGACAGGTCGGTCCAGCTGCCGATGAAGATGCCGCCGACGTGGTGGTTGTTGACGACCGCACGTGCGTCGTCGGCTCCGGTGACGCCGACCATCAGCAACTGAGCCAGCTTGTCGCGTGTCGACATGCTGGCCAGCAGCGCCGCTCCATCGCCACAGGCCGGAGCGGGCATGGCCTCGAGTGGCGCAGTCGCAACCGTCGCGGCCATGGTCGGAGACGGCACCGCCGACGACGGGCCGGGGGTCTGCGCCGGCGACGAACAGGCCGCGAGAAGTGAGGACAGCGCCGCCAGTACACACAGTCGACGAGGCAAGGCCATTCGGCCATGCTGTCATGCGCGAGCGGTGGCCGTCTCGCGGGTATTCCCCTCGTATGACGAGTCACGCGTTCGTGCTGGGCGGGGGCGGTCTGCTCGGGGCCGCCGAAGCCGGGATGGCTCGCGCGCTGCTGGAAGCAGGGGTGCAACCCGAGCTGGTGTGCGGCACCTCCATCGGCGCGATCAACGGTGCCGCGCTTGCGGCCGACCCGACTCCCGAGGGGGCGCGGCTGCTATTGGCCCTCTGGGACGCGCTGTCCGAAGGCGGCGTGATGGACGGCTCCATCGTCCGACGGGTGGCTGAAGTCGTCCGCCGCAGGACGTCGTTGCACGGTAACGGTCAGCTCCGGCGGCTGTTGCGCGAGCAGTTGCCCGTGCAGACGTTCGAAGAACTGGCGGTGCCGTTCGAATGCGTCGCGGCCAGCATCGAGCAGGCACGCGAGTGCTGGTTCAACACCGGGGACCTGGTCGAACCCGTCCTCGCGTCCTGCGCTCTGCCCGGCGTATTTCCCCCGGTCCAGATCGGCGACGAGCATTTCTACGACGGCGGCCTGGTGAACAGCATTCCGTTGGATCGGGCGGTCGAACGTGGCGCCGACACCATTTGGGTGCTGCACGTCGGGCGCCTCGAGGAGGAGCTGCGGGCGCCCCGGTTCTTGTGGGAAGTCGGATTCGTGGCGTTCGAGATTGCGCGCCGCCATCGGTTCCACAGCGATCTCGACCGAGTCCGGCGCCACGTCACCGTGCACGTGCTTCCGAGCGGTTTACCGCAGCGATCAGCCGCGACGTGGTCCAACCTCCGGTACCGCGATACCCGCCGCATCTCCCGTCGCGCGGACCTGGCCTACGACGCGACCCTGCAGTATTTGGAGGCGCTGCCATGACGCTGCTGCGCCGCGCGATCACAGTGCCTTTCACGAGCGTGATGATGATCGGCGTATTGGCCGTCTGGCCACTGCTGCTGGCCGTCGGGGGCCTGGCCGGGCTGCTGGCCCGGTCGACCCTGCCGGTTCGGACCCTTGGCGTCGTGATGGCCTATGCGATCTTGGAACTGCGGGCGCTGTGGACGCTGTTGCGTGGCGATCAGGACTGCGATGAGTTCATGAGCGACGTCCTCGAACGCGCCTATACCGTCGGGCGCCGAACCCTCAACATCAGGGTGGTGCTCGATGACGCGTCGCCAACCCCCGAGCAGATTCCGCGCGACGGGCCGCTGATCGTGCTGTCTCGGCATTGCGGGCCCGGAGACACCCTGTTGGTGGCCTGGCTGCTCAACATCCATTACCGGCTGCAGCTGCGGGTCGTGCTCAAGGCACTCCTGCGGTGCGAACCGGTTCTCGACCTCACCGGCGACCTGGGCTGCCTGTGCTTCCTGCACCATCGAAGTGAGAAGGCGCGCAGGCAAATTCACGATCTGGCCGCCTCGTTGACGGCTGGGCAGGCATTGCTGCTGTTCCCGGAGGGCGGGAACTTCACCTGGGCGCGCTGGCGCAACGCCGTCGAGCGGCTCCGCTCGTCCGGCAAGCTGCGCGAAGCGCGCCGCGCGTGGCGACAAACACATACGCTGCCGCCGCGCACCGGTGGCACGGCCGCGGCGCTGACCGGAGCTGCCGGGGCCGATGTCCTCGTGCTCACCCATACGGGTTTCTCTCCCGACGGACGGGCGCGAGCGTGGTGGCGCCTGCCGATGAACCGGCGACTGCTTGTCCGCACCGTCCTGATTCCCGCCGCCCAGCTGCCTCCGCCCGACCAACTGAGCCCGTGGCTCGAGCGGACATGGGGCGAAGTCGACGCGTGGGTGGCCGGCCATACCGATCAGCTTCAGTAGGTGCTGAGACGAACCCACACGCAGCACGTTTCCGAGCGCCGGAAGACGCGTTCGGGCGGCGGCACGCAAAACATTGTCTGCTACGTTGGCCGGATGGATCGGTTTCTCGTACCCGCCGCGGCCAGCATCGTCGTCGGCCTGCTGCTGGGTGCGGCGGCCATCTTCGGAGTGACGCTGATGGTGCAGCAGGACAGCAAGCCGCCGCTGCAACCGGGCGATCCGGCGTCGTCGGTGCTCAACAGGGTTGAGTACGGCGACAGAACTTAGTGTGACGGCGCCGCTATCGCGGCGCTGGTTGTGGCTGGCCGCCGCGGCGGCGCTCGTCCTGACTTTCGCCCAGTCGCCCGGACAGATCTCGCCCGACACCAAGCTGGACCTGACCGCCAACCCGCTGCGGTTCCTGGCCCGTGCGTTCAATCTGTGGAACAGCGAGCTGCCGTTCGGCCAGGCGCAGAACCAGGCCTACGGCTATCTCTTCCCGCACGGCGCGTTCTTCCTGCTCGGCGATGTGCTCGGGCTGCCCGGCTGGGTGACCCAGCGGCTGTGGTGGGCGCTGCTGCTCACCGTCGGATTCTGGGGTCTGCTGCGGGTGGCCGAGGCGCTTGGCATCGGCAGCCCGACGTCGCGCGTGGTCGCCGCGGCGGCGTTCGCGCTGTCTCCGCGTGTGCTCACCACGCTGGGCGCGATCTCCTCGGAGACCCTGCCCATGATGCTCGCGCCGTGGGTGCTGTTGCCGATCATCCTGGCGCTGCGCGACGAAGGACCCGTGCGGGTGCTGGCGGCGCGGTCTGCTTTGGCGATCGCGTTGATGGGCGCGGTCAACGCCGTGGCCACGCTGACCGGCTGCCTGGGCGCGGTGATCTGGTGGGCGTGTCATCGACCGAACCGGCTGTGGTGGCGCTTCACCGCGTGGTGGCTGCCATGTGTGGTGCTGGCCGTGTCGTGGTGGGTGGTCGCGCTGCTGCTGCTGGGACGGATCAGCCCGCCGTTCCTCGACTTCATCGAGTCCTCCGGCGTGACCACGCAGTGGATGTCGCTGACCGAGATGCTGCGTGGCACCGACGCCTGGACACCGTTCGTCGCGCCGAACGCCACGGCCGGTGCCTCACTGGTGACCGGATCGGTGGCGGTATTGGCGACGACGCTGGTCGCGGCGGCCGGGCTGGCCGGGCTGGCAATGCGGTCAATGCCGGCCCGCGGCCGGCTCATCACCATCCTGCTGATCGGCATCGTGCTGCTCGCCGCGGGCTACTCGGGTGGGCTGGGATCGCCTGTCGCCCACCAGGTTCAGGCGTTCCTCGATGCGGGCGGCACACCGCTGCGCAACATCCACAAGCTCGAGCCGCTGCTGCGGTTGCCGCTTGCGCTCGGGTTGGCGCATCTGCTGGGGCGAATTCCGTTGCCCGGCAGCGTACCTCGGCGCGAGTGGATGGACGCGTTTGCCCATCCGGAACGCGATAAGCGCATCGCCGTTGGTGTCGTCGTGTTCGTCGCACTGGCCGCTTCCACGTCGCTGGCGTGGACCGGCCGGCTCACTCCGCCAGGAGCGTTCGACGCGATCCCGCAGTACTGGCACGACACGGCCGACTGGCTCGACGATCACAACGACGGCGGGCGCGTGCTCGTGGCGCCGGGCGCGCCGTTCGCAACCCAGACATGGGGCACCAGCCACGACGAGCCACTGCAGGTCCTCGGTGGCAGCCCGTGGGGCGTGCGGGATTCGATTCCGCTGACACCGCCGGAGACCATCCGCGCGCTGGATTCGGTGCAGCGACTGTTCGCGGCAGGACGCCCCTCGGCTGGATTGGCCGATACCCTTGCACGGCAAGGCATTTCGTATGTGGTGGTGCGCAACGACCTCGATCCGCAGACCTCGCGCTCGGCGCGGCCACTACTGGTGCACAGGGCCATCGACGGGTCACCCGGCCTGACGAAGGTCGCACAATTCGGCGAACCCGTCGGCCCGGGCACTTTGGCCGGATTCATCACCGATAGCGGGCTGCGGCCGCTCTATCCGGCCATCGAGATCTACCGTGTGGGCGGCGCGACGGGCATGCGGCCCTATCTGGCCGACACCGATGCGATGGCCCGCGTGGACGGTGGGCCCGAGGCGCTGCTGCGGCTCGACGAGCGCCGCCGGCTTCTGGGGCAGCCGCCGCTGGGACCGATGCTGCTGACCGGTGACGCGCAACGCGCGGGTCTGCCCGTCCCACTCGTCACGGTGACCGACACCCCGCTGGCCCGCGAGACCGATTACGGCCGTGTGGACGATCACTCGTCGGCGATCCGTTCCCCCGACGACCTGCGGCACACTTTCAACCGGGTGCTCGACTATCCGGCTCGCGACACCACCCCGGTCTACGGGCAATGGAACGGCGGGCGGCTCTCCGTGTCGAGTTCGGCGGCGGATTCGACCGCGCTGCCCAACGTTGCACCGGCGCTCGGCCCGCCGGCGGCCATCGATGCCGACTCGTCGACCAGCTGGGTGTCGAATGCGTTGCAGGCGGCCATCGGTCAATGGCTGCAGGTCGATTTCGACCATCCGGTGACCAACGCGACCATGACGATCACTCCTAGCGCCACCGCGGTCGGTGCGCAGGTCCGCCGCCTCGAGGTGTCGACGGTGAACGGCACCAGCACGGTGCGGTTCGACGAAGCCGGCAAGCCGTTGACAGTTGCGTTGCCCTACGGCGAAACACCATGGGTGCGCATCACCGCGGCAGGCACCGAGGACGGATCGCCCGGCGTGCAGTTCGGCATCACCGACTTCTCCATCACGCAGTACGACGCAAGCGGCTTCGCCCATCCAGTGAACCTGCGACACACCGTGAACGTGCCCGGGCCGCCGACGAATTCGGTTGTGGCGCAATGGGATTTGGGATCCGAATTGCTCGGACGCCCCGGCTGCGCTGACGGCCCGAACGGGGTGCGATGTGCGGCGGCGATGGCGTTGTCACCAGAGGAGCCGGTGAATCTAAGCCGCACATTGACGGTCCCATCACAGATCGCCGTGACGCCGACGGTGTGGGTGCGCGCGCGACAAGGACCGAACCTGGCCGACTTGATCGCCGCACCGGGCACCGCCCGAGCCACCGGCGACGCCGACCCGATCGACGTGCTGGGCTCGGCGTACGCCGCGGCGGACGGCGATCCAGGCACCGCGTGGACAGCACCGCAGAATGTCGTGCAGTTCAGGACGCCGCCGACGCTGACGTTGAAACTGCCCACGCGCAGCGAGGTCGCCGGCGTGCGGATAACGCCGAGTTCCTCGGAGCTGCCTGCACATCCGAAGCTGGTGGCCGTCGACCTCGGCGACGGGCCGCAGGTGCGCCGACTCGCCGCCGACGGCGACGCCCAGACACTGAACCTCAAGCCGCGCGTCACCGACACCATCAAGGTGTCGATCTTGGACTGGAAGGACGTCATCGACCGCACCGCGCTGGGCTTCGATCAGCTCAAGCCGCCGGGCCTTGCCGAAGTCACGGCGCTCGACGCGCGCGGCACACCGATCGCCGCGGCCGATGGCGCGCGCAACCGCGAACGGCACATAGATCTGCCTTGCGGCCGTGGCCCGATCATCGGCGTCGCCGGGCAGTTCGTCCAGACCTCGATAGCGACGACGGTCGGCGCGCTGCTTGACGGCCAGCCCGTGGCCGCGCAGCCGTGCCGGGCCGACCCGATCACGCTGCCCGCCGGCCAGCAAGAATTACTGGTCAGCCCCGGCTCGGCCTTCTTCGTCGACGGTGTTCAACTGGCCGGCCCCATGGCTAGCGAATTACGCACGGCCACAACCGTTCCTGCACAGACCGGCGAGTGGCGGGCCGACCGCCGCGAGTTGACGGTCCCGCCGTCCGACGCCTCGCGGGTGCTCGTCGTCCCCGAGAGCATCAATCCGGGCTGGACCGCGCGAACCGGTGACGGGTCGCTGCTGAACCCGCTGACAGTGAACGGCTGGCAGCAAGGCTGGGTGATACCGGCGGGCACCTCAGGACCGATCACGTTGACGTTCTCGTCCAACACGCTCTATCGCGCCGGACTGATCGGCGGACTGGCCCTTCTGCCTCTGCTTGTGCTGCTGGCATTCCTACCCGTTCGCAGACAACGGCCACCCGACGAGCCGGCACGGCCATGGCGGCCGGCCCCAGCCGTGGCCGGCGTCGCGGCACTGGCGGCCGGAACGGTCATCGCGGGGGTGGCGGGCGTCAGTGTCGTCGGAGCCGCGCTCGGCCTGCGATACCTGCTGCGCCGTCGCGAAAAGCTCTGCGATGCAGTCACAATCGGTGTGTCCGCAGGCGGCCTGATCCTCGCCGGCGCCGTGCTCAGCCAGAATCCGTGGCGCTCGGTCGACGGCTACGTCGGGCACGCCTGGGGCGTACAGCTACTGGCGCTCGCCTCGGTGGCGATGGTGATGGCGTCGGCGGTTACAGAGTTTCATCCAGGTGACCCAGCGTATCCGTCAGGCGAAGGTTTTCGGAGTAGTCGACCGGACAGGCGATCAGGGAAACTCCGTCGTCAGCAAGCGCCTCCTTCAGCGTCGGCAACAGCTGATCAGCCTCGGTGATCCGATATCCCTTGGCGCCAAAGCTTTCCGCGTACTTCACCACATCGGGATTGCCGAACTTGACATAGTAATGTTCGCCCAGTTCGAGATCCATCTTCCATTCGATGAGCCCGTAGCCGGCGTCCTCCCAGATCAGCACCACCAATGGGATCCGCTCGCGCACCGCGGTCTCGATCTCCTGGGAGTTCATCAAGAACGCACCGTCGCCCATCACGGCCAGCACCTTCGCCTCCGGCCGTGCCAGCTTCACGCCGAGCGCTCCCGGCAATGAAAAAGCCATCGTGGACAAGCCATTAGAGATCAGGCAGGTATTGCGCTCATAGGTCGGATAGAGCCGCGCCATCCACATCTTCGAGGCGCCGGTGTCGACCAGCACCACGTCGCTGCGGCCAAGCGCCGCGCGGATGTCGGCAACAAGCCGCTGCGGTGCCAGCGGGTAGCGTGAATCCTGCTGTCCCCTGGCGAATTCCGCGGCGAGAAGGTCGCGACCGGGGCCGGCGGCATCGTTGTCGAAGCGGTGTCCGCCAAGCGCGTCGCTCAATGCGTCCAACGACGAACTGATATCGCCGATGATGCCCACGTCGACGGAGTAGTGCATGTCGACCTCGGCCGGGAACCGATGGATGTGGATGATCTTCTTGTCGGAGTTCGGGTTGATCCGGACGGGGTCGAACTCCTGCAGTTCGTAGCCCACCGCAATGATCACGTCCGCGCTGTCGAACCCGAAGTTGACATAGTCACGGCGCATGAAGCCGACCGTCCCGATGCTGTTGGGGTCGTCGTCCGGCATGACGCCCTTGCCGTGAAACGTGTTGGCGACCGGAACTCCGAGCCTGTCGGCGAACCGCACCAGGGCGGCCGTCGCCTCGGCGCGTGCCGCCCCGTGACCGGCCAGCACCACCGGGCGCCGGGCACCTCGCAAGACCTCGGCCGCGCGCTGCACTTGGCCTGGTGCCGGCGCTTCGGCGCGCACCACGTTGCGTGGCAACGGCTTCAGGTCGTAGTCGGTGTCGTCGGCGTCGATGTGTTCGGGAACCGCCAAGTACACCGCGGCCGGGCGTTCGGTCTCGGCGACCTTGAACGCCTTGCGGAACATCTCGGGAATCGCGCGAGCCGTCGGGACGCCGTCGGCCCAGCGGGTGATCGGAGTGAACATGGTGACCAGGTCGACGTATTGGTGCGACTCCTTGTACTCGCGATCCTGACCGACCTGAGCGGAGATCGCGACCATAGGCGTGCTGTTGGTGGTGGCGTCCGCGACGCCTAACTGCATGTTGATCGCTCCGGGGCCGAGCGTCGCGGACACCACCGCGGCTCTTCCGGTGACGCGGCCGTACATCTCCGCCATGAACGCCGCCCCCTGCTCGTGCCGGGTCAGCACGTAGCGGATGTCCGATGCCGCCAGCGCCTGGACGAAGCGGATGTTCTCCTCACCCGGCAGTCCAAAGACAACGGAAACGCCCTCGTTTTTCAGGCACTCGACCATCAGCTGCGCGGCTGTACTCATCTGGCCACCATAGCGAGGAGCCGGATTCGCCAATGGCGAGTCGAAATCTCCTAACATCGGTGGAGTGCTACACCTCGAAGCAACGCGGCCTCACCGATGACCGCACCGATCGCGCCCATCGGCACGCAGTTCGCCCGCCTGGCCGAACTGGCACCCGACGAGCCGGCGGTCACCTGTGAAGGCCGCACCATCACCCGCGGTGAACTCGATGCGACGACCAACCGGCTCGCGCGTGCGTACGCCGAACTCGGTGTCCGGCAAGGTGACTACGTGACGGTGGTGCTGCCCAACTCGATCGAATGGGCGCAGGCCGTGCTCGCCACCTGGAAGCTCGGCGCGACTCCGCAACCGCTGTCGGCCCGCCTGCCGGACGCCGAAATCGCGGCGCTGCTGGAGTTGCGGCAACCGGCCCTACTCGTCGGACGTGAGGATCCGAACGGCGTATCACCTTCTGTGCTGCGCGATTTCACGCCGGAGCCGACGCTGTCCGACGCCCCACTGCCAGAGGCGGTCTCGCCGATATGGAAGTCGATGGCGTCGGGCGGTAGCACCGGACGACCCAAGCTCATCGAGGCAGGGGGCGACAGCCGACTGCCCGCTGCCGCCGGATATCCGCTGGGCGCACAGGAGGGTGACGTCAACCTGCTCTCGGTGCCGCTGAGCCACAACACCGGCTTCACCACCTTCGCCATCGGCCTGGTGCAGGGACACCACCTGGTGCTGATGCCTCGATTCGAACCTCACGAGTTTCTGCGGTTGGTGACCGAGCACCGGGTCACGTTCCTGGCGACGGTGCCGACGATCATGCAGCGGCTGCTTCCGGTCTATCGCGGCAACCCGGACGCATACGACCTATCGTCGATCCGCAGGTTCTGGCATCTCGCCTCGCCGTGCGCACCGGCCATCAAGCAGGCCTGGATCGACCTGCTGGGACCCGAGGTGGTCTGGGAACTCTACGGCGGCACCGAGTTACAGGCGCTGACGTTCATCAACGGCTCACAGTGGTTGGAGCATCCAGGTTCGGTAGGCGTCGTCGTCGCCGGTGAGATGAAGGTGCTCGACGACGACGGCAACGAGTGCCCGCCCGGCGTCGTCGGCGAGATCTACATGCGGCCGTCACCCGGCAGCGCGCCGACGTACCGCTACATCGGCAGCACCGCCAAGAGCCGCGACGGCTGGGATTCACTGGGCGACCTTGGCTACTTCGACCAGGACGGCTTCCTGTATCTCAACGACCGGCGGGTCGACATGTTCACCGTCGGCGGCCGCAACGTCTATCCGGCCGAAATCGAATCGGCCCTATCCGCGCATCCAAACGTGTTGTCGTGCTTGGTGGTTGGTGTACCCGACGACGACACAGGCGACCTGGGACAGGTGCCGCACGCGATCGTTCATGCCGACGGCCTTGACGAAGAGGCCGTCATCGCGTTCCTCGCCGACCGGATCGCGTCGTACAAAGTGCCGCGCAGCGTCGAGTTCAGCGACACGCCGTTGCGCGACGATGCGGGTAAAGCGCGGCGGTCCTCGGTGCGCGACGAGGTTATCGCGCGACGGGCTCGGGCACGTTCCTGACGGAGCTGTCCAGCGGCGGCACAGGGCTCTCGTTGCGAAACTCCCAGCGCCGCAAAGCGGTTCGACACGGCGACTCCACCAGCGCATAGCTGACCGCCGCGATCGCGAACCCGAACACCACCGTCAGCACCAGCACCACCGGCATGTGCCCGTTGAACGCGAACTCGCCGATGACCGGGAACACCATCGCCAGCGCCGCAAGGTGCCAGACGAACAAGCCGTAAGACCATCGGCCCAGCGTCACCATCGTGGTGTTGCCCAACCAGCGGTGCGGGCAGTCCGGGGCGTCCAGAACAAGCGGAGCCAACAGCGCCGCCGCGACCACCGCGCCCATCGCCGTCTTCACCATGAACTGGCTGATGGTGCCCGGCGTCAGACCTTCCGGACCGGCCAGCGGCGAGGCCGCAACCAGGAATGCGGCGACCGCGATGACGGCCATCACGACGCGCCGGCGCGCGAGCCGGTGCGGCCAGCCGATCGGGGTCACCGTCAGCTCGGCGAGCAGCATGCCGCCTGCGAACCACGAGAAAAAGGCCGGCGGCCAGTTCAGCGGGTTCACGCCTACGGGCGCGTCGAACGGGATCAACGCCCAGGCGAAGCTGGCGACAGCGGCGGCGGCGATCGCCGGAATCCGGGCGCGCACCGGCAGTCGCCGCGCCAGCAGCGCAAGAAACGGCAAGGCGAGGTAGAAGCTGACCTCGACCGACAGGCTCCACATCTGCGTCAGACCCGCGGTCAGCGTCAACGGCACATAGATCTGGGTCAGCGACAGATTCGCCAGCCAAACCGTCAAGTCGGCGTGGGCGTCGGGCAACAACGTCAGAATCACCACGACCGCAACCAGGTAGCCGGGCATGATCCGCACGATGCGCGATCGCAGGTAATGCCCGGTCGGCGGGACAGTCCGCAATCCGCGGGCGGCGGCGGCATGGCCACGCCACAACAAGAAGCCCGACAGCGCGAAGAACACCGCGACGGCAAGGTCGAAGCGGCCGAACAACCGGCCGGTGATGCCGCCCGTGCGGCCGGTCTGAAAAGCCACGTGCGTGAGGACGACGCCGACGGCCGCGCAGGCGCGCATCCCCTCGACGGCGGGCAGAAACGACCGCGTCCCGCCCACAGTCGAGCTTTCCGTCACGGCGATCAGTCTGCCGGGTGTGTCGACTGAACCCGAAAACGGGTAGTCAAGCGGCCGTCGGCTCAAGCGCTCGGATAAAACAACGACCTTAAATTGTGCTGTTAGGGTCGAACGGGTTTGCGGCTGGTCCACAGCTGAAGGAGGCACGGTTTGAACCGCGCAGTGGCGCTGCGTATCGCGGCATGCGGAATCATGGGGCTCGGTGCTGCCCTGTTGATCGCCGCGCTGTTGCTGTCCACCTATACCAAGAGCAAGATCGCGAAGATCCCGCTCACCCTCGACGCTTCGTTGGTCAGCGACGGAACCGGGAGCGCTTTCGACCCCGCGTCGCTGAACAGTGACAAGTTCGTCGTCAACAAGAACGTGCCGCTGGCCTTGCAGCAGCAGCTGAGCGTGGAATCTCCTGCCAACGCCGACGTGGTCACCCTGCAGGTCGGCAGCACGCTGCGCCGCTCGGATAAGCAGCAGGACAACGGCCTGCTGCTGGCGATGGTCGACACCGTCACGCTCAACCGCAAGACCGCCATGTCGGTCTCCAGCGAGAACAACCCCGGCGGCGCGGTGCAGAAACCACGCGCGATCGAGAACCAGGATCCGCCGACCAACATCGCGCTGCCACACGACGGGCTGGCTTACCGCTTCCCGTTCGACACCGAGAAGAAGACGTATCCGTACTTCGACCCGATCGCGCAGAAGCCCTACGACGCCAACTACGACGGTGAAGAAGACGTCAACGGCCTGACCACCTACCGGTTCACCCAGAACGTGGGCTACGACGCCGACAACAAACTGGTCGAGCCGATCAAGTACTCATCGTTGTACGACGACGACGCCGACGCGCAAGTCACCGCGCGGGCGTCACTGTGGGGTCTGCCCGGAAATCCGGACGAACCGATCACGATGACTCGCTATTACGCCGCACAGCGCACCTTCTGGGTGGACCCGGTGTCAGGGACGATCGTGCGGGCCAAGGAACACGGCTACCACTACTACGCGCGCGAGCCGCTCAAGCCCGAGGTGACGTTCGTCGACTACACCGTCACCTCCACGGAACAGACCGTCGAGTCGCAGGTCGCCAGCGCACGCGACGAGCGCGACCGCGTTGCGCTGTGGGGCCGCATCCTGCCGATCACCTTCACCGGGCTCGGGCTGGTGGCGCTGGTCGGCGGCGCGCTGCTGGGGTCGTTCAGCCTGAGGGCCGAGTCCGCGCTGATCGATCCGGGTCTGGACGAGGCAGACCATCGCTTCTTCGCCCGCGACGAAGCGGGTGAGCCCGTGCCGGGCGCCGAGGCGAAAACCGAAAAGCTGCCTGCGCAACGGCCGCAGGATCTGCCCCCGGACAGACCGGTCTGATCGGCCGGATACAGACGCGGTCGGTCGTAGCGCCGGCCTACGCGCTGCTGCTTGCTCTCCTCGTGACGGCGCCGCTGCTGGCGCCGGGCTATCTGCTGTTGCGCGACGCGGTGTCCACGCCGCGTTCGTATCTGTCGGATTCGGCGCTCGGGTTGTCGGAGGCCGCCCCCCGCGCGTTGCCCCAGGACTTCGCGGTGACGCTGGCTTCCTCGGTGCTCGACGGCGGCGTCGTGGTCAAGGCGCTGCTGATCGCCGGCCTGTGGCTGGCGGGGTGGGGTGCGGCCAGGCTGGTGGCCACGGTTCTGCCCGACGCGGGTGTGGCCGGCCAGTGTGTTGCCGTCACGATCGCGGTCTGGAATCCCTATGTCGCCGAACGACTTTTGCAGGGTCACTGGAGTCTGATGGTTGGCTATGGCTGCCTGCCGTGGGTGGCGACGACCGTGCTGCGGCTGCGTACGTCGGCCGCGGCTCCGTGGGCGGGCGTGTGTGCGCTGGTGTTCTGGACGGCGCTGGCGGGGCTGACGCCGACGGGGTTGATGCTGGCGGCGACGGTTGCGTTGGCGTGTGTGTTCGCGCCGGGCGCGGGGCGGCCGCGATGGCTGTGCGCGGCGGTGAGCTTGGCCGCAGCGCTGTTGGTTGCGCTGCCCTGGCTGGTGGCGGCGGCCGTCTCCGATTCGTTGTCGTCGTCGCAAGCCGAAGGTGTGAGGGCGTTCGCGGCGCGTGCCGAGCCGGGACTCGGCACACTGGCCAGCCTGGCCAGCCTCGGCGGCATCTGGAATTCCGATGCCGTACCCGCTTCGCGGGCAACGCTTTTCGGGATAGCGTCGGCGGTGGTGCTGCTGGGTGTCGTCGCTTTGGGGTTGCCTGTGGCGGTACGCCGCCCGTCGGCGGTGCCGCTGCTGGTTCTCGCGGCCGTCGCTGTGGTGGTGCCCGCGGCGATGGCGACCGGGCCGGGGCTGGCGCTCGTCGAGGCGACGGTCAGGGCGTTGCCGGGGCTGGGTGTGGTGCGTGACGCGCAGAAGTGGGTGGCGTTGGCGGTTCCGGGTTATGCGTTGGCCGGCGCCGCCGCCGTGGTCACGTTGCGGCCCCGGCTTCCCTCGGCGGCAACGGCATTGGTCTGTTGCGCCGCCCTGCTGGCGACATTGCCGGACCTGGCTTGGGGGGTTGGCGGCAATGTTTCGGCGGTGCAGTATCCGTCCGGCTGGACGACCGCCGCGCAGATCATCAACGCCGACCCTCGCCCGGTCGCGGTGCTGCCGGTGGACCCGTTGCGTCGCTTCGCGTGGGCCGGTGATGCGCCGGTGCTCGATCCCCTGCCCCGTTGGGTGCGAGCCGATGTGCTGACGACGGGCGACTTGACGATCGGCGGACGCACGGTACCGGGCGAGGGTGAACGCGCCCGCGGTGTGCAGGAACTGCTGGTGAAGGGTGCCGATCGGGACAGGCTGGCTGAGGCGGGCGTGGGCTGGGTCGTCGTCGAATCCAATTGGGCCACAGCGCTGCCCCTGCCGGTGGCGTACCACGATGACGACCTGACGCTGTACCACGTCGGCGGTGACCATCCATCCGCGTCGGGCCGAGGCATCGTGCTGGCGGCACACTGGCTGTGGTTGGGCTTGTTGGCCGGCAGCCTGCTGGCGTTGGGCGTGCTGGGCGTTAGACGACGCCGCTGACGATGCGTCCGGCGTGCATGGACTCCAGCACGGCGCGCATCGCGTCGGCGCTTTGGCGCCAAGAGAATTCGCCGCTGCGGATCTGCGCCTTAGCGCCGAGCTGCTCGCGCAGCACCTGATCCGACAGCAGCCGTTCGAGCCCGTCGACCAGCTCCGCGTGATCGTCGACCAGTAGTCCGGTGACCCCGTCGACGATCGAATCGGTCAGCCCGCCGGAGGATCGATACCCGATGGTCGGCACCGCGTGCTGCGCGGCTTCGGTGACCGCCAGACCCCAGCCCTCCTTGCGCGACGGCAGCACGTGCACCCAACACTGTTGCAGCACATGGTGTTTGGTGTCGTCGTCGACATGCCCGTGAAACGTCACCGCATCGGAGATGCCCAGCAGAGCGGCGTGGTCGACGAGCCGCTGTTCCCACCAGCCGCCGCCCAGGATGTCCAGGTGCAGGTCCGGTATCCGCGGCCGAAGTTCGGCGATCGCGTCGAGCGCGTCCTCAATCTGCTTGTGCGGCACCAGCCTCGACAACACCGCGACGCGGGGCGTGGCGGCGCGGGGCACCGATAGCGTCTGCGCCGGAGCCTCGTCCAGGCCGTTGCGCACCACGGCGATGTGGTTGGGGTTGACGCCGAGGCCGGTCAAGTCCCGCGCCGATGGCAGCGACACGGTGACGTACTGGTTGCGGCGGTGCACCCGCGGCGACAACTTCGACTCGACGAACCAGCCGAATCTGCCCATCACCGGACCCGCCACGGGCCACTGCTCGCGGTGGCAATGGTGTACCAGCACCGCGACGCGTCGGCCGAAAGCAAGACGCGCCATGAACGGCAAGCCGTTCTGGGTATCGACGACGACGTCCGGCCGCGCCCGTCGCAGCGGACCGAGCCCGATCCGGGCCGCGACCATCGCCAGCCCCGCCCAGATGTATACGGAGTAGCGGCCGCCTGCGCGGCTGATCTGCACGCCGTCTTTGACTTCGCGCCTTCGGGCGCCCGGATACTGCGCGGTGCGCAGCGTCACCCTGATACCGGATTCGGCCAGCTGAGCGCCGATGCGCTCCACATATGCCTCGCTGCCGCCGCCTTGCGGGTGGCCGGTGTCCCGCCAGCACAGCAGCAGGACGGAGCGAACCGGGCGAGAAGACATCCGTGCCAGAGTAGCCGCTGCGTAGGGTCACCCTTGATGGCCGTGACCGATCTGTTCGCCCGCCGGGCGACGCTGTCGCGATCGGCGCGACTGCTCAGCCAGTTCCGCTTTGAGCAGAGCGATCCGGCCCGGTTTTACGGCGCGCTGGCCGACGACACCGCGGCCATGGTGACCGATCTGTGGCGTGCGGCCACCGGCACCGCCGCGACGGGCCGGACGTTGCTCGACGTGGGCGGCGGCCCGGGCTATTTCGCAGAGTCCTTCGCCGATGCCGGCATGCACTACATCGGCGTCGAGCCCGACCCTGCCGAAATGCACGACGGCCCCGCTGCTCTCGATGCGGGGACTACCTACGTTCGGGCGTCGGGCATGGCGTTGCCGTTCGGCGACGCCAGCGTCGACATCTGCCTGTCCTCCAACGTCGCCGAGCATGTGCGTCAGCCGTGGCGGCTGGGCCGGGAGATGCTTCGCGTGACCAAACCCGGCGGGCTGGTGGTGTTGTCGTACACGGTGTGGCTCGGCCCGTTCGGCGGCCATGAGATGGGCCTTACGCATTACCTCGGCGGGGCCCGGGCGGCGCGGCGCTACACCCGCAGGCACGGCCACCCGCCGAAGAACAACTACGGATCGTCACTGTTCGAGGTGTCGGTGAGAGACGGCCTTGAGTGGGCCGCGAGCACCGGCGCACTCGTCGCCGCATTCCCCCGCTACCACCCACGATGGGCGTGGTGGATGACGAAGACGCCGGTGCTGCGTGAGTTCCTCGTGAGCAATCTGGTGCTGGTCTTGCAGCCACCGGCAAATGCCGAACTGGAACAGGTTCTCGTTTTACCGGAATCTGGGTAATGTGACGCTCATGACACAGAGTGTGGACACGGCTTACAAGACTGAGTACGACAAGCTGTTCATCGGCGGCAAGTGGGTTGAACCGTCGACGTCCGACGTCATCGAGGTGTTCTCACCGGCGACGGGAGAGAAGGTCGGACAGGTGCCGCTGGCCGCCGAGGCCGACGTGAACGCCGCATGCGCGGCCGCCCGCAAGGCGTTCGACGAAGGCCCGTGGCCCACCACACCGCCCGCCGAGCGCGCCGCCGTGATCGGGCGCGCGGTCAAGCTGCTCGAGGATCGCGCCGATCTGTTCAAGCACCTGCTCAAGCTGGAAACCGGCCAGCCGCCGACGATCGTCGACATGATGCAGTACGGCGCCTCGCTGTCGACGCTGCAGTACTACTCGGCGGCCGCCGACAAGTTCACGTGGAACGAGATCCGCGACGGCATCTACGGCCAAACCCTGGTGACGAAGGAGCCCGTCGGCGTCGTCGGCGCGGTGGTCGCATGGAACGTGCCACTGTTCCTGGCCGTCAACAAGCTCGGCCCCGCGCTGCTGGCCGGCTGCACCGTCGTGCTCAAGCCCGCCGCCGAAACGCCGCTGTCCACCAACGCCTTGGCCGAGGTGTTCGTCGAGGCCGGCCTGCCCGAGGGTGTGCTGTCGGTCGTGCCCGGCGGCCCCGAGACCGGCCGCGCGCTGACCAACAATCCAGAGCTGGACAAGTTCACGTTCACCGGCAGCTCGGCGGTCGGCAAGGAAATCGGCAAGATGGCGGCCGAGAAGCTCAAGCCGTGCACGCTCGAACTCGGCGGCAAGTCTGCGGCGATCATCCTCGAGGACGCCGACCTGGATTCCACGCTGCCGATGCTCGTGTTCTCGGGCCTGATGAACTGCGGGCAGGCGTGCGTGGGCCAGACCCGCATCCTGGCGCCGCGGTCGCGCTACGACGAGGTCGTTGAGAAGGTGTCGGCCGCGGTCGCGGCGATGCCCGTCGGCCTGCCCGACGATCCCGCGTCGATGATCGGCCCGCTGATTTCCGAGAAGCAGCGCGAACGCGTCGAGGGATACATCAAGAAGGGTGTCGAGGAGGGCGCGCGCATCGTCACCGGCGGCGGCAGGCCCGAAGGCCTCGACCGCGGCTGGTTCGTGCAGCCCACCGTGTTCGCCGACGTCGACAACTCGATGACCATCGCCCAGGAAGAGATCTTCGGTCCGGTACTGGCGATCATCCCGTTCGACACCGAGGAGGATGCGATCCGCATCGCCAACGACTCGGTGTACGGGCTGGCGGGCAGCGTGTTCACGTCCGACTTCCCGAAGGCCGTCGAGATCGCCAAGAAGATTCGCACCGGCACGTATGCGGTGAACATGTACGCGTTCGATCCGGGTGCGCCGTTCGGCGGCTACAAGAACTCCGGCATCGGTCGCGAGAACGGGCCGGAGGGCATCGAGCAGTACTGCGAGGCCAAGAGTATCCTGCTGCCGTTTGGCTATACGCCGGAGGTCTAGTTCGAGCGCGAGAAGACGCAAAGCGCTCTAAATTCCCGGCGAGTCGGGGACTCTTGCGTCTGTTCGCCGGTGAAATCTAGAAGGCTTCCTCTCGCAGGTCCATGACCGTGAGGTCGACGCCCTCGATGATCTTGCGTTCGGCGGTCAGCCGCGGCAATACGTTCTTTGCGAAAAACTTTGCCGCGGCGACCTTTCCGCTGTAAAACGCCCGCTCTTTGTCGACGACGTCGCCGTCCAGCGCGGTCAGGGCGATCTCGGCCTGGTTCAGCAGGAGCCATCCGATCAGCAGATCGCCGACGGCGAGCAGGAATGGAACCGATTCCAGCCCAAGGCGATACAGCTCGCGGGCGTTTTCCTGCGAGCCGATCAGGTATCCGGTCATGGCCGTGACCATGCCCTGCACGTCGGCAAGCGCGGTGGCCAACAACGTGCGTCCGTCGGCGAGTTCCGGTCGGGCCCCGTCGCTGCTCAGAAAATCAGTGATCTGACTGACCACATACGCCAGCGCTCCGCCCTGGTCGCGCGCGATCTTGCGGAAGAAGAAGTCCTGCGCCTGGATGGCTGTGGTGCCTTCATAGAGCGAGTCGATCTTGGCATCGCGGATGTACTGCTCGATCGGGTAGTCCTGCAGGAAGCCTGAACCGCCCAGCGTTTGCAGGGATTCGGTCAAGCACTGGTAGGCCCGCTCCGAACCCACGCCCTTCACGATCGGCAGCAGCAGATCGTTCACCCGGTCGGCCATGTCGGCGTCGGCACCGGAGACGATCCCGGCCACAACGGCATCCTGGTGTGCCGCGGTGTAGAGGTACAGCGCACGTAGCCCTTCGGCGTATGCCTTCTGGGTGAGCAGCGCACGCCGGACATCGGGGTGGTGGACGATGGTGACGCGGGGAGCGTTCTTGTCGGTCATCTGCGTCATGTCCGCGCCCTGAACCCGGATCTTGGCGTACTCCAACGCGTTCAGGTAACCGGTCGACAGCGTGGCGATTGCCTTGGTGCCCACCATCATCCGGGCATATTCGATCACCCTGAACATCTGGGCGATGCCGTTATGGGTGTCGTTGACCAGCCAGCCGACGGCCGGCACACCGTGCTGGCCGAAGGTGAGTTCGCATGTGGCGGAGGCTTTCAAGCCCATCTTGTGCTCGAGGCCGGTGACGTATACCCCGTTGCGTTCACCGAGCTCTCCGGTGTCGGGATCGAACAAGTACCTGGGCACCAGAAACAGGCTCAGCCCCTTGGTTCCCGGCCCCGCGCCGTCCGGGCGCGCCAGCACCAGGTGCAGGTTGTTCTCGAACAGGTCGTCGGTATCGCCGTTCGTGATGAACCGCTTGACGCCGTCGAGATGCCAAGTCCCGTCGGGCTGTTGGACCGCCTTTGTGCGTCCGGCACCGACGTCCGAGCCTGCATCGGGCTCGGTGAGAACCATCGTCGCACCCCAGCCGCGCTCGAAAGCGATTGCGGCCCAATGCCGCTGCTGCTCATTGCCGATGTGGTAGAGAATGTTCGCCATGATGGGACCCGCCATGTACATGAACGCGGCAGGCTGGGCGCCGAGGGGGAATTCGTTGATCGCCCATGCGACTATCGCGGGGGCAGGCACGCCGCCGATGTCTTCGCTGAGTCCGACGCGGAACCACTCCCCGTGCTGCCAGGCGCGCAACGACTTCTTGAATGGTTCGGGCAGGGTGACGGTGTGGGTCTTGGGGTCGAAGGTGGGCGGGTGCCGGTCGGCTTCGGCGAAGGATTCGGCCAGTGGGCCCTCGGCCTGCCGTGAGGCTTCTTCGAGCATCTGGCGCACGGAGTCGCCGTCGAGATCGCCGAACTCGCCGGTGGCCAGCGCCTTCTCCAGATCGAGCACCTCGAAGAGGTTGAATTCGAGATCGCGCACGTTGCTCTTGTAGTGGCCCATGGGCAGCGCCTTTCGTGCCTATCGACCGACGGTGGGACTGTGACCGACGATAGATGTCGGCTGCCTTGGCGTTGGCTGGTTCTGGGCGAATCCGACGCAGGTTCCGAAGTGTGAACCGACGCACGGCACGCCGTTCATGGTGGGGATCGGAGCGCCGGAGACGATTGTCGGCGCGCCGTTGTAACCGTTGCCATCCGAGGGAGCGGCGTATGCAATCGGAGCCGATATGGCCGCCGCGACGCACCAGCCGATCACGATCGATCTGCGCAAACGCGAACTGTGGGCCATGACGGACCCGCTTTCCCTAGCCTTTGCTGCCAGAGTACGGCGCGGGTGAGTCCCTCAGCCAGGATCAAGCAAATTATGCTATTTCCCATAATCCGGCTAGCCGTCTAAACCCCATAGGTCAGCTAGACGCCCCCGTCTACCTGGGCTCGCATGTGACGGGGAATACATTAATTGCGCACATGTGTTATGGGTTCTATGCTTTGTGTCATAGACAGGGAGGTACCCGATGTGGATCGTTGAGGTCAACTTCGCAGGCCGTCGGTTCACGCGCAGTGTGGGTGGCCGACCGATCTTCCGTTTGAGCCCGCGCGCTATCAGCTGGATTCCTTCCCAGCTCCGCCATACGCGCGCGGCCTGACCACCCGCAGGAGGTTTGTCCTGTCCACATCGACCAAGCCCCGGACCAAACGCGGCTCGACGCGGATCAACATGTTGGTCAGTGCCGCGGAGGTGATGCGTGAGCGCGGCGCGGCTGGCGTCACGATCGACGAGGTGCTCGCCCGCAGTGGTGCACCACGCGGGTCGGTCTATTACCACTTCCCCGAAGGCCGCAATCAGATCCTGACCGAGGCGCTGCAGTATGCAGGCGAAACCCTCACCGAGGTCATCGACGAGGCCGCCGGTAAGGGCGGGATGTATCTCGTGCGAGAGTTCGTCGCCTTCTGGCAAGACCTGCTCGTCGAGAGCGACTTCACCGCGGGCTGCCCCGTGGTGGCCGCGGCGATCGGCTCGGCCGAGGACGAACCGCAGCTGACGACGGTCGCGGGCGGCATCTTCAGCCGGTGGCGCGACGCGCTCACCCGCGCCTTCGTCAGCGACGGCTTCGACGAGCCGTGCGCTGCGTCGCTGGCCATCATGTGCATCGCCTCGCTCGAAGGCGCAGTGGTGCTGTGCCGGTCCACTCGGACCGTCGAGCCGTTACGCAGGGTGGCCGAGGAGGTCGAATTCCTGGTCAAGTCAAGGGAATTCGTCCGCCGCCATGGGCTCCCTGACCATCACTAGGTGTCAAGCACCTCGGTCACTCGCTTTTCCACGTCGGCCTGATCGCCGAGGTCGGCGAGGTTGACGCCGAAGCGGTCAGCAAGCGCGTCGAGCACCTGCGCCGCAGTGTCGAATCGGATCTTTTCGGTCTCGCCACCGCGATGGATGGCCAGATTCCGACCCCGCATGTTCCACCGCGCATCGTCGGTGACCAGTGCGGCCGTCAGTCCCGTGACAAAGTGTGAATTGGGATGCGTTGAGACATACCAACTTCCGACTTCCAGATCGATCCGTGGCTGCGGGCGGGTGCTGAAGAAGTACAGCGGCTGCCACTCGCCGCGGATCTCGGCTTCGAGCCGGCACGCGTCCCCGTGCTCGACGATGCGATACGGCTCATGACGGGTCTGCTGCACCAGGCCGATCTCCAGACGGATCGGCGACGTCAGCGTCTGCCCGCCGAATCCGACGTCGACCAGGTACGGCCCGTCGAGGGCCTGCCCTGTCACTGACAGAACCTGGTGGGTCTGGGCCGGCAGCACGCCGCTGGTGTTCATCCACACCACACGGCCGGCGAGCCGCTCGACGCCAAAACCCAACTCCTCCAGCACGTATCCCATCAGGCCGTTGTGTTCGTAGCAGTACCCGCCGCGTCGGCGCAGCACCAATTTGTCCATGAGCGCGGGAGCGGTCAGGTCCGCGACGGGTACGCCCAGCAGCGGGTCGAGGTTCTCGAACGGAATGGACCGGTTGTGCGCGGCGACGAGCGCGCGCAGCGTTTCCAGGGTCGGCTCCGATGGGCCGCGGTAGCCAATCCTGTCGAAGTAGGCGGCGACGTCCACGTCCGTTGTCATGCGACCATCCTGCGACCTCAACACGGGTTGAGGTCAAACCGTGAGAGCATCTCGCTTGTGGCTGCGCACTTGACCGAGGAGCTGCGGGAGGATCTGCTGGCCCGCTGGTCGGAATCTCACCGCAAGCATCACACGGTCGCGCACCTGCACGAGGTGCTCGACGCGATCGGAGTACTCGCCGACACCGGCCTTGACTTCGATCGCGAGGCGGTCGAGCTGGCCGCATGGTTCCACGACGCCGTTTACGAGATCGGCCGCGACGACAACGAAGACCGGTCGGCAGAACTGGCACGCGAACTGCTGGCGTCATCGCCGATCCGCGATGAAGTCGCTCGGCTCGTGCTCGCCACCAAGACTCACAAGGTTTCCGACGACGACATCAACGGCGCCGTGCTCTGCGATGCCGACCTGTCGGTGCTGGGCAGTGGCGCGTTTAGGTATCGCGCGTACGCCTCCGCGGTTCGCGACGAGTACGCAGACGTTCCCGATGATGTGTTCAAACCGGCTCGGGCGCGGATCCTCTCGTCGTTGATCGACGGTCCGATATTTCACAGCGCGCCCGGCCGTGAACTTTGGGAGGAGCGTGCCCGCCGCAACATCGCCGATGAGATTCGAGCGCTGACGGGCTAGCTTCCCGAGTGCCTCGGCGAACGTCAACTCCTGGACCGCAGACGCCGCCGAAAACCAGAGGACTTACCGTCCCAGCCGATGGTGACGTTGTGTCGCGGCGAACACCTTATTACTGAGCGATACCGTTGAACCGGCGGAGAACGGGAGAGGGTTGCCTCTGAATTCCTCGCAAGGCGATAACCGGACGCAACTACGGCGTTAAGTAGCCAGCGTCGTGCCTGTTCTCGCCGCCGCACCGGACGGACCGTCAGGTGCCGGTCCAGCGGGGCGCGCGCTTCTCGGCGAACGCAATCGCGCCTTCCTTCGCGTCGTTGCTACTGAACACCGGCATCAGGATTCTCATCTGCTCGGCGAACATCTCGTCAGGGCCCCAGTTCCGCGACTCGACGATGATTCGCTTCGTCGCCGCCACAGCCAACGGGCCGTTCGCGGTGATCTTCTCGGCCAACGCGATTGCCGCGTCCAGCGCCGATCCCGGCTCGGCAAGCACGTTGACCAGTCCCAGCTCGTGCGCCCGCACCGCCGGCAGGTTGTCACCCGTCAGCGCCAGTTCCATCGCGACCGCATACGGAATGCGCTGCGGCAGCCGAAGCAGTCCGCCGCCCCCGGCGACCAGCCCGCGCTTCACCTCCGGAATGCCGAACGCCGAATCCCTGGACGCCACGATCAGATCGGTCGCCAGTGCCACTTCGGTCCCACCCGCCAGCGCATAGCCCTCGACGGCGGCGATCAACGGCTTGACCGGCGGCTGCTCCGTGAAGCCCATCCCCCGGCCCTCCACGATGACGTTCTCACCGCGCGCGAACGCCTTGAGGTCCATTCCCGCGCAGAACGAGCCGCCCGCTCCGGTGACGATGCCGACTGAGAGCCCCGGATCGCTGTCCAGGCGGTCCACCGCGTCGGCCAAGGCCCGGCTCACCGCGGCGTTGACCGCATTCTTGGCCTCGGGCCGGTTGATGGTCATGATCAGGATCCGGTCGCGCTGCTCGACCAGGACTACATTTTCGCTGTTGTCTGTCACGCCGGTGATGCTATCGGCCGCCGATCACGCGGGCGGTGTCGCTGCCTGCAGCTCGATTTCGGAGATCGCCGAACGGCTCTTGCCATCAGCCGAGCCGAGCGTGGAGATCCATACCACCACCGACGAGACACGCGCCGGATTATTGATCCCGATTCGATTGCGTCCCGGCCGCGTCGGCGTCGGCGCCGTCAACTCGGTCGTGTCGGCCAGAGTTCTCGGCGCCGGGTTTGCCGCCGAACGCACCTGCACGACCGTGCCCGTGCTGTTCAGGTCGACGGTCACCGCGCTCAGCGCCGTCGGCTGTGCCAGCTGGACGAGCAGCCCGATACCGGACTTGAACTTCGGAAACGGATCGGGGTCGTAGTAGGTGTCGGTCGACCACGCCGTCGCCGGGTTGCCGTCTATCGCCGATCCCGCCGCCTCAGGGCTGTCAGGCGAGCCGTCCGGCGAGAACACTGCCGCCGCCACCGGCTGAATCCGGTCGCCCGGCGCCGCTTCCTTGCGAATCGTCGGCGGAGCCGGCGCGGCTTGAGCCGGCGTGGTGTTCAGGCCCAGCTTGTCCGCATCGAGGCCGGCCGCGTCGTGCTTATCGCCGAACACCCGATTGAGGGTCGTACCCAGCGCCACCAACGCGACGACGACAATCGCCGCCGTGCTGACCAGGCCGACGCGCATGACCTGGCGCCGGGCCGCCGCCGCGCGCTCCTCGGCGCCGTAGTTGCGAAATCCTGCGTAATACCCCGGCGGCGGAGGCTCCAGTGGCGGCATGACACCTGCGGACTGCTCGGCACCGGCATCGACAGTGGCCTGCCGTAACAGCGTCACAAGCGTTGCGGCGCTGGCTATTCCACCCTCCAGAAGGCCCGTCATCACCGTGGAGATCAGGAACGGAAACTCTCCGCGCGTGCCGATGAGCGCCTGCATCGCCTGACCGATGCCCCGCAGGTCGGATTCGGTGCTGGCCTCCGGCATCGTGGCGGGGAAAGCGAGTGCGGCGTGGCCGTCGACGGCTATCCGCACCCGGTCCGGATCGTCGATGGACAGGACGAGCCCGGCGCGGTGCGCAACCTCCGTCGCCGCCGCCAGGGACTGCATCGCGCTGGCCACACCGGCAGCGGACGGCGGCGTGTCAGCGACCTCCCGCAGGTTCCCGCCATGGACCCAGTCGCAGACCACCACACCGAACGACCCGGTATGGAATACGTCGAGCAGCCGCGCGATGCCAGGCATGTCGATCCCTTTGAGGCGCACGGTGCGCGCAAGGATCTCGTGCACGAACTCCTCCGGTAGGGCGCCCTCGGGATCGACGAGCGTCAACGCCGCGTGCTGCCCCGACACCAAGTCGAGCGCCTCCCAGAACTGCAGTTGTGGCCGACCTCCATGCCGGGTCAGCAGCCGGTAGCGGCCGATGCACATGCCCGGCGCCGGCTGACCTAGGTTGAAGGGGTCCGATGTGCCATCGCGTTCCGTGGTCATTGCCAATCGACGTAGCCCCGACTGACCGGTTCTAAACTGCCCGACTCGCGGTCCCGCGGCTCAGGTACCATAACTAGAACACGTTCTAATTTGAGGGGGACCTTATGGCCTCGACCCGCACCGAGCCGTCGGAAATCACCAAGTGGGATCCCGGGCTCACCGAGCGCGTCATGGGTCTCACCCGGCCGTTCCTCAAGCGCTACTTCAGATCGGAAGTGCGCGGGCTCGACAACATGCCGCCCGGTGGCGCATTGCTGGTCAGCAACCACTCCGGTGGGCTGTTGCCGATGGATGTTCCGATCCTCGCCGCTCACTTCTACGACCAGCACGGCTATGACCGTCCGCTGTACACGCTCAGCCACGACATGCTCTCGGTCGGACCGACGGGAGACTTCTTCAAGAAGATCGGCTACATCAGCGCCAACCACGAAAACGCCGATGAGGCGCTGCGCTCCGGTGGCCTCGTCGTGGTGTTCCCCGGCGGCGACTACGACGTGTACCGCCCGACGCTTTCGGAGAACAAGATCGACTTCGGCGGCCGCACCGGCTACGTGAAAGCGGCACTGAACGCCGGCGTTCCCATCGTGCCGACCGTCGGCATCGGTGGCCAGGAGACGCAGATTTTCCTCTCCCGTGGCACGTGGCTGGCCGAACGGCTCGGGCCCATCGCCCGCCTGGCACGCACCAAGATCGTGCCGATTTCCTTCGGGTTCCCGTTCGGCCTGAGCGTGGTGGTCCCGCCCAACATTCCGCTACCGGCCAAGATCGTCATGCAGGTGCTGCCGCCGATCGACATCGTCGCCGAGTTCGGTGAGGATCCCGACATCGACGAGGTCGACGCCCACGTTCGGCACGTCATGCAACGGGCGCTCGACGAACTGGCAGAGGAGCGCAGGCTCCCTGTGCTTGGCTAGGACCCATGGCCATCACCGACCGGCTCACGGAAACGCTCGGCATCGTCGCGACGATGGGACGTGCCCGGCTCCTCGCGCCGATGCGGCCCGACAAGTACCTGCGGATCGCCGCGGCAATGCAGCGCGAAAACATGGGCATCACATCGGGATTCGCCGCCGCTGCCCAGCGCTGCCCTGATCGCCCCGGTCTCGTCGACGAACTCGGCACCCTTACCTGGCGCGAGATCGACGAACGCGCCGATGCATTGGCCGCAGGGCTGCAATCGCTGCCGTCGGCTCCGACGGTCCTCGGGATCATGGCTCGCAACCACCGTGGCTTCGTCGAGTCGCTGATCGCCGCCAACCGGATCGGTGCCGACGTGCTGCTGCTGAACACGTCCTTCGCCGGCCCGGCGCTGGCCGAGGTCGTGCAGCGCGAAGGTGTCGACGCGGTCATCTACGACGAGGAGTTCACCGAAACCGTCGACCGTGCGCTGGCCGAAAAGCCCGACGCGACGCGGATCATCGCCTGGACCGACGGGCCGCAGGACGAGCTGACCGTCGAGAAGTTGATCGCCGAGCACGCCGGACAGCAGCCACAGCGGGCGACAAGCAAGAACAAGGTCATCCTCCTGACGTCCGGCACCACGGGAACTCCCAAGGGCGCCAAGCACTCTGGAGGCACCGACGGAGGTCCGGGCATCCTCAAGGCGATCCTGGATCGCACCCCGTGGCGCGCCGAGGAGCCCGTTGTCATCGTTGCGCCGATGTTCCACGCGTGGGGCTTCTCCCAGCTGGTGTTCGCGGCATCGATGGCGTGCACGGTCGTCACGCGCCGCAAGTTCGATCCCGAAGCGACCCTCGAACTCATCGACCGGCACAAGGCGACGGGGTTGTGCGTGGTGCCGGTGATGTTCGACCGGATCATGGACCTCCCCGAGGACGTGCGCAACAAGTACAGCGGCCGGACGTTGCGGTTCGCCGCCGCGTCGGGCTCACGGATGCGTCCCGACGTCGTGATCAAATTCATGGATCAGTTCGGCGACGTCATCTACAACAACTACAACGCCACCGAAGCCGGCATGATCGCCACCGCAACGCCGAAAGACCTGCGGGCCGCGCCCGACACGGCGGGCAAACCCGCCGGTGGCACCGAAATTCGCATACTGGACTCCGATTTCAACGAAGTGCCCCGCGGTGAGGTCGGCAGCATCTACGTCCGCAACTCCAGCCAGTTCGACGGATACACCTCGGGCAAGACGAAAGACTTCCACGAAGGCTTCATGTCGTCAGGCGATGTCGGCTACGTCGATGACGCCGGAAGGCTGTTCGTCGTCGGCCGCGACGACGAGATGATTGTGTCCGGCGGAGAAAACGTCTATCCCATCGAAGTCGAGAAGACGCTGGCCGCCCACTCTGACGTGGCCGAGGCGTCGGTGATCGGTGTGGACGACGAACAGTTCGGGCAGCGGCTGGCCGCGTTCGTGGTTTTGAAGGACGGGTCGTCGGCTACCCCAGACACACTGAAGCAACACGTACGAGAGAATTTGGCGAATTACAAAGTGCCACGAGACATCACGATTCTTGACGAACTGCCGCGGGGTAGCACCGGAAAGATCGCGCGCAGCGAGTTGCAGGAGCGCGCCGGCCGTGCGTAGGCGCCGTTTTCCACTCCTGCGGGCGGTGGCCGAGCTCGCCAATGCGGCCAACGGTGTGCAGCCGCTCGGGCGCGAGGGATACATCACGCTGCCGGTGTTCGCGTTCGGTTGGCCCACCACCGAGGCGGCCCCGCTGTATCTGTTCGGGTCGATGCTCGACGCTGTGCGGCGTGGCCGGCGCGGCGATTTCCGGGGCGCGCGGGGACGGATCGCTCTGCTCCTCACCGCAATTGCGTGGGTGCTGCTCGGCTTGATCATGCGCCGCAACGTGGCCTCGCAGCCGTATTTCGAAGACCCGCTGAGGGAGGCGCTGGGAGACGACTACGAGGCGATCGGCGCGCAATCGCAACCGGCGCGGCGCCGTCGTCTGGTCGGCATTCCGCCGAATGACTTGATCCGGCGCCGCTACGTCGAGAAGGCAGGCACCGTCCGCTACGGTCCGCACCCACGCGTGAATTTCGCCGACATCTGGCGCCGCTCGGACCTTCCTCGTGACGGCAAGGCGCCTGTGCTGCTCCAAGTGCCCGGCGGTGCTTGGGCGATCGGGATGCGGCGACCGCAGGCCTATCCCCTGCTGAGCCACCTCGCGGAACGCGGATGGGTGTGTGTGTCGATCGACTACCGCGTAAGCCCGCGCTACACCTGGCCGGACCACATCGTCGACGTCAAGCGCGCCTTGGCGTGGATCAAGGAGCACATCGCCGAATTCGGCGGCGATCCGGACTTCGTCGCGATCACCGGCGGCTCCGCCGGCGGACATCTGTGCTCGCTGGCAGCGCTGACCGCCGACGACCCCCAATACCAACCGGGATTCGAGGACGCCGACACGTCGGTGGTGGCCGCGGTACCGATCTACGGCCGCTACGACTGGGTTTCCACCCAGGGGCACGGCCGCAAGGAGTTCATCGCGTTCCTGCAGAAGTTCGTGGTCAAGAAGCGGTTCGCCGAAAACAGGCAGATCTACATCGACGCGTCGCCTATCAGGCGGTTACGCCCCGACGCCCCACCGTTTTTCATCCTGCACGGCCAGGACGACTCGATCATCCCCGTCCCAGAGGGCCGCGAGTTCGCCGAGGCGATTCGCGAAGCATCGACGTCCGTCGTCGCCTATGCCGAAATCCCGCATGCACAGCACGCGTTCGACTTCTACGGCTCACCGCGCGCGCATTACACCGCGCAGGCCGTCGAGAAGTTCTTGTCGTGGGTGCACGCGACGCGGCAAAGGTCGAGTGGCGAGTTATCGCACGCGAAAACGTCTGAAGCGTGACATAACTGGCCATTCGGCCCGATTACGGCGCCATAGCTTTCTCGACGACCGTAAGCTCTTCGGAAAGCCCTGCAGCCCTGCGTATTTCGATGAACGCATCGACCATGGCGTCGGTGAGTTCGTGCGGATCTTCGAGTGTGCGGCCGTCGGACAGCACCGAGATGTTGAGCTGGTCGACATAGCTCCACACTGTGATGTTCAGGCCGCTGCCGGCGGTGAGTGGACCCACCGAATAGATTTCGGTCACCAATGCGCCGCCGACGCGGCCGTGCTCACGCGGGCCCGGCACGTTCGAGATCGGAAGGTTCAGCACCTTGTTCTGCCCGTCCTTGTTGGACAGCCAGCGGAACAGCGCCTCGGCCGGCGCGGGCGGGAAATACGCCGACCATCGGCTGACCAACTCCGGTCCGATCAGCTGGTGACTCTCCTTGGCCTCCAGCGCCGCTTCGCGGGCATTGCGCACCCGGTCCAGTGGATCCTCGCAGTCGGTCGGCAGCGCGACCAGCACGCCGGTGAAGTAGTTCCCGGAGATACGGTCGGGCGAGAAGTCGAAACTGACCGGAACCGACGCCAGCAGCGGATGCTCGGCGTGACCGTCGTAGCGCAGCAACAACTTTCGCAGCGCTCCCGCCGAAATCGCCAGCACCATGTCGTTGATCGTGACGCCGAGGTGCTTGCCCGTCTGCTTCACATCCGCCAATGCCAGCGTCGCGGTCGCGAACTTACGGACCGGATCGACCATGTGGTTCATGAACGTCGGCGGCGGCGTGAACGGCCGCGTCAGCTCGGGCGACAGCTTCCGCGAACTTTGGCGGACCCGCCGGATTCCCTGCGCCGTGTATCGCATCGTGCCCGGCAGCCTGCCGATCAACCGGATATGGTCGGCGAACGCGGAGCGAAGCAGCTCGCCCTTCGTCGGCGCCGGATCGGTGGCATACGAATCGCGGTCGGCCTGCGTACCCTCCTGCAGATCCATGCCTCGCGCAAGCAGGTTCGCAGAGGCAACACCGTCGGCCAGTGCGTGATGGATCTTGCCGAGGACCGCGATCCGACCGTTGGCCAGACCTTCGATGAAGTACATCTCCCACAGCGGCCGGCTGCGGTCCAAGGGTGTGCTGGCGATCTTCCCGATGACCTCGTCGAGCTGGCGCCGACCGCCTGGAGCCTCCACGCGGTACGGGCGGACGTGGTAGTCGAGGTCGACCTCGCAGTTCTCCCGCCACATCGGATGGTGGATCTTGCCGGGCACCTCGATGAGCTGATACCGGAACGGGTCGAGCTTGTAGAGCCTGCCGTGCAGGACCTTGCGGAACTCCTCCACCCCGAACTTGCGGTCGCCGAGATCGTCGATCTCGATCACCGCCAGCTTGAGGGTGTGCATGTGCACGTTCGGCGTCTCGCTGTACAACAGCACAGCGTCCCACCCGCGAAGCCTTTTCACGCCGCTACCTCCCTTGTGGAGGAGCTTATATAACCGCTTTAGCCCTATTCAGCGTCCGGTTTCGGTGAATCTGGTTGAGAAACAGGCCGATTGCCGTCGCCGCCGAGCCGGTGCGGGCTCCGTCGATCATGTCGAAGCCATGGCCTGCGCCGGGCAACTCCACGTAGCTCACCACCGAATGCGACGCGGCGCGGAGCCGCTCGACGAAGCTTCGTGCCTGTTCGACGGGGATGACGCTGTCGCCGGTGCCATGGATCACCAGGAACGGTGGGGCGTCGGCGTGCACCCGCGCGATCGGCGAGGCCTTGCGGAACACGTCCGGGTGTTTGGAGATCTTGCGTTTGACCACGACCCGTTCGAGGAAGTCGACGAACCGCGCCCGCTCGGCCGTGGACCGATCCTCCCAGTCGTAGCGGCCGTAGATACCGACGACGGCGTCGACCGAGGTGTCCGAGCCTTCCGGCAGGTCGGCCTGCATCTCCGGATCGTTGTGGGTCAGTCCGGCTAGCGCCGACAGATGGCCGCCGGCCGAACATCCTGCGATCGCAACGAAATTGCGATCACCGCCGAACTTGTCGACGTTGGCCCGGGCCCAGGCGATCGCGGTCTTGACGTCGGTGATGTGCGAGGGCCAGCGGTTGTGGGGAGCGACGCGGTAGTCGATGGACAGGCACACCCAGCCCTTTTCGGCGAGATGCGACATCAACGCATAGCCCTGCAGCATGCGGCTGCCGTGCACCCATGCGCCACCGGGGACGAAGATCAGCACCGGCGCCGGTTGAGCCGGTAGCTCCTTGCTCCGCCACACATCGAGCAGCTGCGACGGATGACTGCCGTAGCGCACCGAGGTCTTGTAGATGCTGCGCCTGTGCTGGCGCACCTTCCACAGCGGCGGCGCGCCCTCGGGCGCGGGCCACTCGATGGCGAGGTCGGCGGCGGGCACGACACCGCGCAGCGCAGCGTCGGCGACCGAATGGGTCAGATCCCGTTCATGCTTACGCAACTCGGCGTTGCGCGGCTCGAACCATGAGCGTGCCGAGGCGCCCAGAAAGTCAGGGAGATGACGGTAGCCCCAGATGCCCATCGCGGTGACGGCGCCAAGTGGCTCAAGGCGTTTCCCGATCACGGGCAGCGACGCCGAAGCAACGCTCATCGCGAGCATGTAGTCGGACGGTCCGGCCCTCAGCAACCACCGGGCACGGGTCCACATCGTCGGTCCGGGGTACCGGGTGTCCGGTCGTACCGTCATTGCGCGACTGTACCCCGCACACCGATTTCCAAACGACAACATTCCGAAGATGTCTACTCACAACACGATCAAGATCTTTTTGTGAGCTGCATCACACTATACGAAGGCCAGGTGGGGCGGGTTAGCTTTACTTGACAACCGTCAAACGTAAAGAGGACTTCCACCGTGAGTAAGTCAGCCCTAGCCATCACCGAGGAGCACAACGACCTGGCCGACGCCGCGTTCGGGCAGCTGAACCGGCTGAACAGCCGCGCGGCCGCCCGCGCGACCCTCGAGGACGGGTCCACACATCCAGCGGAGATCTGGTCGGCGGGCAAGGACCTGGGATGGAACGGCCTGGCGATCGCCGAGGAGCACGGCGGTTCGGGTTTCGGCCTTGCCGAATTGGCGGTGGTGCTGGAAGCACAAGGCCGCGAATTGTGCCCGGGGCCGTTCCTGCCCACCGTCGCCGCTGCCGTGGTGATCGACCGCTGTGCACCCGATTCGGTTCGCGCACAACTACTTCCGGGCCTGGCCGACGGCAGCACCGTCGGCGCGCTGGGCCTGTCTGGCGGTATCACCGTCGGTTCGGACCTGGTGATCACGGGCGAGAGTCCAGCCGTCCTTGGCGCCCCGGACGCCGACGTGCTGGTCCTCATCGCGGGCGACGATGTCGTGATCGTCGACGGCACCGCAGACGGGGTAACAGTGACTGCGCTGGAGCCGATCGACACCACCCGCACCGTCGGATCGGTCGAGTTGCGCGGCGTGTCGGTGCCCGAAGACCGCGTGCTGCGCGGCGCCGCCCGCAAGGCGCGCACGGTGTTTCGGATCCTTGCGTCGGCCGAAGCGGTCGGCGTCAGCTGGGCCGCGTTGGATATGGCCGTCGACTACGCCAAGGTGCGCGAGCAGTTCGGCCGCACCATCGGCACCTTCCAGGCCGTCAAGCACCATGCCGCGAACATGCTGGTGAATGCCGAAGAGACGACCGCCGCCACCTGGGACGCGGCGCGCGCCGACGATCTGGACAGTGCCTGGTTCGCCGCCGCAGTCGCGGCCTCACATGCCGTGCGCACACAGATCTTCAACGCGCAGAACAACATTCAATTGCACGGCGGCATCGCGTACACATGGGAACACGACGCCCATTTGTATCTGCGCCGGGCCCGCACGCTGGCCGCATTGATGGAAGAAAGCGGCGACCCGCTGCTCGACGTCGTCGAGGCGCAGCGCACCGGACAGGCCCACGGCGCGTCGTTCACACTGCCGCCCGAGGCCGACGAGTACCGCACGAAGGCCCGCGAAGCCGTCGCCAACCTGCGGTCCCTGCCCGAAGACAAGCAGCGCGATTTCCTCGTCGAATCCGGCTATCTCGTGCCGCACTGGCCGAAGCCGTGGGGCCGCGCCGCCGACGTTCTCGAGCAGCTGGTGATCGAGGAGGAGTTCGGTTCGGCGGGCAGGAGCGCAGCGACCGGGGATTCAAAACCGATCGAGCGGCCGGATATGGGCATCACCGGCTGGGTGGCGCTGACCATCGCCCAGGCCGGCACCGACGACCAGCGGGAGCGCTGGGTCGAACCGGTGTTGCGCGGTCAGGCGATGTGGTGCCAGCTGTTCTCCGAGCCGGGCGCCGGCTCCGACGCCGCCGCGGTGCGTACGGCGGCCAAGAAGGTCGACGGCGGCTGGCGGGTCACCGGGCAGAAGGTGTGGACCAGCCTGGCCCAGTACTGCCAGTGGGGCCTGGCCACCGTGCGTACCGATCCCGAGGCGCCCAAGCACGCCGGCGTGACGATGATGGCGATCGACATGAAAGCCCCTGGCGTGACGATCAATCCGCTGCGCGGCATCACCGGCGACGCTCACTTCAACGAGGTGTTCTTCGACGACGTGTTCGTCCCGGACGCCGACGTGGTCGGCGACGTGAACCGCGGCTGGCTGGTGGCCAGGGCCACGCTCGGCAACGAGCGCATCTCGATCGGCGGCGGTTCGGGCGGTGCGGTCGGGTTCAGCCCGGATGACCTCGTCAAGTTGCTCGACGCTGCGCCGAACGCGGCCCAGTACGTGCGGCGGGCCGGCGAGTGCATCGCCGAAACCCACACGCTGCGGCTGCTGAACCTGCGACGCGCGAGCCGCGCCATCGCCGGCGCGGAGCCCGGCCCCGAGGGCAACGTCACGAAGCTGTTGGTGGCCGAGGCCGGGCAGCGGATCACCGAACTGGGCATGGCTTTGTCGGGTACGGCCGCGGTGGTCGGACAATCGCCGAAGCTACTTCGTAGCTACCTCGGAAACCGGGCGATGACGATCGCCGGCGGTACCTCGGAGATCACGAGAAATACGATCGCCGAACGGATTCTCGGGTTGCCGCGCGACCCCCTACTGAAGTAGTCCGGCAAAGTCGTAGGGGAACACCCGATTCCTCGGCGGCCACGCCAGGACGATGCTGGAACCATGTTGGGAAAGGTCGTCGCAGTCGGTGTCGCAGCCGCGGCGGCGATGACTCCCGGGGTGTCCTCGGCGGATCCGTCGACGTACGGCCCTTCGCGTACCGGCGCGACTGACCCCGTGCCGCTCAACGGGAGTTACGTCGTGACCAGGGCGCTGGATCGGCAGACCTTCAACGGTTCTCCGGCACCCGCGATCCCGTTTGCGGCGAAGGTCGACTTCAGCACGACGTGTGACAGCGACGGGTGCGTCGCGCATTCGAGCCTGGTCGCCAACGGCAGCCCATTCGACTTCCGCTGGACCGGAGCCGCGTGGCAGACCGTGCAGCACTTCGAGTGGACGTGCGGCGATCACTCCGCGCCGGCGACGGTCACCTACACGTTGATGCCGGACTCCAACGGCACTCTGACGGGCGATCGGAGCGCAAGCGTCGAGTCGCCGGGCTGCGGCAGCGCGCACTTGCTCGGCACCGTCGTCTCGCCACTCACCGCCGTGCCTGCCTGACGTCAGTTGGACTCCGCCATCACCCTGCCGAGTTCGGCCCGCGTGCGGATGCCCAGCTTGCGGTAGATCTGCGTCAGATTGGACTCGACTGTCTTCGCGCTCACGAACAGCTTCGCGGCAACGTCGCGATTGGTCAGGCCCGCGGCGGCGAGTTCGGCCACCCGTCGTTCCGACGGTGTCAGTTCGAGGTCACGGCTCGGGTTGACCTTGGTGCGCGCCAGCTCGCTGCGCACACGCTCGGCCCACAACGGAGTGCCCAATTCACAGAACACCCGCAGCGCCTCGCCGAAACTGGCTGCCGCAACTTGCTTTTGCCGCTGCCTGCGCTGCAGTTGGCCCAGAAGTAGCAGCGAGCGTGCTCTCTCGAAAGGCATTGGCAGCCGGCCGTGTTCGGCGATCGCCTGGCGAACGGTAAGTTCGGCGGCCCGTACATTACCTTGTGCCGCCAGCATGATGGCACGACAGCGGGATCCGATTGCGAGCATCCAGGGACGGTCGAGCCGGCGGCCGTCGCGTTCGAGCGCGGCGACCATCGGCTCGGCGTCGGCCAGTTGACCCAGCGCGACCATCGCCTCCACCGCGTCGGGTATGAAACCAGCCTTGATGATCTCCATCGACTTGAGCCGATCGAAACCCACGACCAGCGGTCCAAGATCCCGCAGCGCCTGCTCGTAGTCGCCGGTCGACACGCCAAGAAAGCCGAGCGTCATGCGAGGCCACTCGGCCAGAAGGGGTGCCCCGAAACGCTCCGCGGCGTCGATGGCCGTATGAGCGTCGGCGCGGGCTTGCTCGACGTTGCCGGTGTACGCGGCGACCAGCCCCCGCACCGTCAGGGCGATGACGAGGCTGTGGTCACCGCCGATCTGCTCGGCGCGCTCGACTGCGTCGTTCGCGGTGTGCGCGGCCTCGGTGAAGTCCGCGCGCCACACGTCGATCAGCGTGGTCCAGACGTCGACGAAGAGCATGTCGATGTCGGCGCCGCGTTCCACGCACCGCCGCCGCAAGATCTGCACGTACCCGCGCGCCTCGTCCAGCCGTCCCGCCCACGCCAACACCTGCGCGGCGGTCGAATGCGCCCGGAACGGCACCGGCACATCGGCGTCGGGATCATCGAGCTCCAGTGCGCGCCGCAGGCTCGCTTCGTCGAAGCCCAGCCCAGACAGCGCGCTCAGCACTTGCCAGTCGGCCAGCGCCTGACTGATCATGACCGGCAGGCCGACGGCTTCTGCCTGCTTGACCGCCTCGATCGAATTGCGAAGTGCCTGTTCGTAATCACCGGAATTCGCCTGCGCGAAAGACAGCAGGATCAGTGTCTGCGCCAGCACCGCCGGATTTCCTTCCGCGTCGACGACCGCACGCTTGAGGACATCCTCGGCCTCGGTGAAACTTCTCTGGTAAACCCAGAGCCCGGCAAGCAAGTTCCACGCGAGTGCCCGCATCGCGCCCGGTTCGAGTTGCTCTATCGCCGGTGCGAGCACGGCATGAGCCTGGTCTATATCGCCGGTGCGGAAATGATGATCTGCCGATCGAAGCCGACGCAGCGGCGTATCACCGCCGAGTTTGATTGCGAGGTCGAGTAATTCGGCAGCCGCCGCATGGGCGCCCCTGACGCGTGCCGCGTTGGCGGCATCGTCGATGGCCTGCAGTAGCTCTGGGGTCGCGCTGGACGAGGACAGCGCTAGATGGCGTGCCTTGAGCTCGGGCTGCGTGACGACGCCTGCCAACGCTCGATGAACCTGACGGCGTCGCGCCGGTGTCGCATCGGCGTAGACGCCATGTGCGAGCAACGGATGGCAGTAACGAACGCGGTTGCCCTCGATCGCGACGACACCTCGGCTCTCGGCGTAGTCGAGCAGTTCTATTGCGCGCTCGACGGTGGTGCCGGTCGCCTCGGCGAGGATTTCGACGGTCGGCTCGGCAGTACACGCAGCGGCCAGCAGCACATCCGCGGCCTCAGCGTTGAGGTGACTGACGCGCATCTTCACCAGATCGGCCAGCGTGGCCGGCAGGTCAACTGAATGGCCCGCGGGCAGGTCACCGATGGCGCGCGCCAACTCCAGCGCGTAGAAGGGGTTTCCGCCGCAAAGCTCCGCAATGCGAACCATGGTCGGACGCGGATAGCTACGGCCCAACCGCGTGGAGAACAACTCGTGCAGCCCGCCGAGGCTCAACGGAGGAACCTTGATCCGCGCGATCGCGTCCGGCGTGAGGTGCAGCCAGGACAGCACGCTCACGCCGGGCCGCGAACGCTCGGTCACGAGCAGTCCTGTCCGTCCTCGTAGACGCCGGACGACGAACGAGACGACCGCTTGGCTGGAAGGATCGAGCCACTGCAGATCGTCGATCGCGATCAGCACCGGCGCGTGTCGCGTCTGCGTCTCGATGACGGTCATCAAGGCGGCGGCGACCACCCGTTGGTCCGTGGCCGGCCCATCGGTGTCGTCTCGCAGCAGAACTCTGTCGACGGCGACGCGTTGTACCTCCGGAAGACCTGCCAGAACGTCGTCATCGACGCCTGCGAGCAGATCGGCGACCGTGGTGTACGCCAGCACCGACTCGGCCTCCCACGCGCGGGCCGTCAGCACGCGGAATCCCCGCTGGCGGGCCAGCTCCACGGCCGCCAGCCACAGCGTGGTCTTGCCGATGCCCGCTTCGCCCTCGATGAGCAGACCCGAGGGTCGCTCTTCGACGAACCCGATAAAGTCAGCTATCGCCCGGACCTCGGCCGAACGGCGGACTACTTCTGCGGGCACGCGCCAATGATGACAGCGAGCAAATTCACGCCGGGCGAAAACGGCGGTTATTTCGACAGCCGATGCGCCGCGTTCGCTCTGTGCTCGATACTGAGCGGGTGTCAACTGCTGAGTTTCACCCCGACCTGCGCCGCGTCGCCCGCTTCATCCCCAAACAGGTGGTCACCCCGGTCACCGTGCCGTTCATGAGGGCGGCCGAGCGCTTGCTTTGGCGGCGGACACCGCCCAAGGACATCGAGGTGTTGACGCTGAGCTCCGGCGTCGGCATTCGGCTGTTCCGCCCTACGGGCGCGAGTGGTCCCGGGCCCGCCCTGCTGTGGATCCACGGCGGCGGCTACGTCATCGGACGCGCGGCGCAGGACGACCAGCTATGCCGTCGGTTCGCACGCGAACTCGGCGTGACGGTCGCGTCGGTGGACTATCGGCTTGCGCCCGACCACCCGTATCCCGCGCCGCTCGAGGACTGTTACGCCGCCCTGAGGTGGCTGATTCGTCTGCCCGCGGTCGACCCCACGCGTGTCGCGATCGGTGGCGCCAGCGCAGGCGGCGGGCTGGCCGCGGCATTGGCATTGCTCGCGCGCGACCGGGGCGAAATCAGCCTTGCCGCACAGCTGTTGGTGTACCCGATGCTCGACGACCGCACGGTGGAACGCAAGGATCTCGACAATCCGGGACACCGGCTGTGGAACCAATCCAGCAACAAGTTCGGTTGGTCGGCTTACCTCGGCGACGCCGACCGCGAGGTGGCCGTCCCCGCGCGACGTGAAGAGCTCGCCGGGTTGCCGCCCGCATGGCTGGGGGTCGGCACACTCGATCTGTTTCACGACGAGGACTTGGCCTACGCCGAGCGACTCAAAGCCGCAGGGGTGCCATGCCATGTCGAGGTGGTCAAGGGCGCATTCCACGGTTTCGATGGGATTGCGCCGAAGGCCGAGGTGTCACGGTCGTTTTTCGACAGTCAGTGCGCGATGCTGCGGGAGGCCTTCGCGCCCGCCGCGGCCTAGGTGTTGTCGAAGACCAGGTCGCCTGCAACGACGGTCGCCGTCACCATCTGCGCGTCAAGTTCGTCGAGGACCTGTGCCGGCGGGCCGGCAAGCACGCACAGGTCGCCGGGCTGACCCGGCTGGACGGTCCTTGGCGTGACGGGCCGGCCTGCCCCGCCGAGAAACATCGTCAAAGCCTCACGCGCCGAAACAGATTCGTCGGAACCGAGGACCGCTCCGCTTGCGGCGGTGCGATGGACCGCGGCGCGCATCGTCGCCCATGGGTCGCCTTCGCCGAACGGCATGTCGGTGGACAACGCGACCGGTACACCCGCCCGGCGCAGCGACGCCAGTCGCCACAGTTCGTGGTGCTCCTCGGCGGGCACATCGGTCAGGTACTGGTCGCCCCGCTCGGCGACGAAGTTCGGTTGCGTCACCACAGTCACGCCGAGGCCGGCCAGTTCGGGGAGGCTGTCGTCGGGGACGATCGCCCCGTGCTCAATGCGGTCTTGCGGGTGCGTACCCGCCGCGCGGAGCGCCGCGAGCGTGACGACTAGTTGTGCCGCTGTCACGCAATGCACGGCGACGGGCGCCTCGTCCGCGTGCCGCTCGGCGATCCACGCTGTCAGTTCGTCGAGGTCGAGGTCGGCGTCGTGCAGGATCCGCTTGCCAGGGGCCAGACAGTCGACGCGCTGAACAAGTTCGCCGTGCCGATGCGCCTCGATCAGCTTCACGATGTCGGAAACTTCGAGTTCCGGCGTCGCGTCCGTGACGCCGGTGACGCCATACGTGGATAGCCTGCGGCTGACATCGGCCAGGCTGGATTCGTTGCGCTGCAACGTGTCCGACCAGCTTCGGTCCGCGCTTCGCAGGCGCCCGTCCGGGTGATCGGCCAATCCCACCTCGGCCAGACCCGCCGAGTTGAGCGTCCACAGCACACCGCTGCGATGCTGCACGCGGACGCGCACCGGCGGCGAAACCTCGTCCAGCACTGTGCGATCCAGCGGTCCTGCGACCGCCTCGTGGTAACCCACCGCCCTGATCCAGCCGTCACTTCCGACCTGCGCCGAGGCGAGCACGCGCGCGAGGTCCTCGCGGCCCCGCACCTCGGCGGGTCCCACCCGCGCCGACGTCATGGCGGCGGCGGCCGACCGCAGGTGCACGTGGTGGTCGTGCAGGCCGGGGATGACCGTCCCCCCTGCCGCGTCGAGCACCTGCTCTCCCTTGCGTGGCGTCAGGTCGCCCATATCGACAATGCGCTCGTCGGCACGGATGTCGGTGGACGTGCCGTCGAGTAACACCGCCCGTTGAATCAGCATGAGGCCAGGCGTCTTTCGGCAACGAGCCGCTCGACCACGGCGTTGTCCGCACCGAGCAATGAGGCGGGTGTCGACAGTGTCGGCTTGACGCTGCGATCAACTTCGGTGGAACTCGGCAATGCGGCGTATGTCGCGGCGACGGCAGCCATCGACAGCTCGATCAACTCACCGCCGCCGCGGCTCAGCGATTCCGCTACGGCCGCCGCCGCATGCAGGCCCGTCAACGGGTCGGCGATCGCGTCGCCGCAGAACACCGGGCCATCGTGGGCGGTGCCGACCAGGCCGCCCGACACCGCGGCGTCGTCGCCGAAGGCCACCCAGTTGGCGCGATCGCCGTCTGTCCCATGGCCGGTGATGCGCAGCCATACCCGGCCGTCGCGCGGCGCGACGTCCGCGGGGCCCAGGCTGCGGTGTTCCAATGCCGCAGGACGAGACGACTCGATGACGACATCGGCGGCCTCCAGCAGTTGCCGCAGGCCGGCAGGCCGATCGAAATCGACCGTGTATGAGAGCTTTCCGGTATTCATCCAATCGAAAAACGTGGGCTCCCCGGCGCGCGTGCCGTCGGGGCGCGCCTTGCTTTCCACCTTGACGACGGTCGCGCCGGCCCTCGCCAGTAGTTGCCCACACAGCGGACCGGCCCACATCGACGACAGGTCGGCCACCAGCAAGCCGGGAACGCCGCGTGGCGCTGTCGGCGTCCCCGCTGAACGGATTTGCGGTGGCGCGGCGGCGGTTTCGCGCAGCGCGGCGACGGGAAGGCCGAGAAGTCTCCCCCGCTGTGTGACGGCGTGGGATTTCTGCCCGGCGATCCACTGTCGCACTGCAGGCCACGGGTCGTCGCCGACGGCGTCGGACTCCACCAGTGCGGGGACGGCGTCGATGTCGTCGGGACGTGACAACGTGAGCGCGCACCAGCCGTCGCGGCTCGGCATCAGCCGCGTGGCGCCGCCTGCCGAGATCCGGCCGCCGGGTGAAAGGTCGAGCAATGCGGCCCTGCCGGTGATGATCTCCGCGGCGTCGACCGCAACGCCGGTGATCGTCTGCCACGCGCACGCCAGCCGCCGCGCCTGCTCGAGCACGGCGGCGGGGATGTTCATACGGCCATTGTGCTCAGAACTGCAGCGCCGTGAACCGCCAGTCCAGCACTTGCCGGTCGGGCTCACCAACGGCATAGACGAGAGACCGCAGCTCCAGCACGCCGCCGCGCCCGTCCGCCAGCGTCTGCGCGCCGTCGACGTGGACCTCGCTGTAGAGCGTGTCGCCCTCGTGCACCGGGCCGGTGTGGTCGCAGGACTCCCAGCCGAGCACCGTCGCAAGGTTGGGCAGCAGCCGCGTCGCCTGGGCCAGAGCCAGTCCGATGGTGTGGCCGCCGTAGACGAGGCGCTGACCCCCGACGCGCGAATCATGGTGTGTCTCAGCGATATTCAAGGTGAGCCGAGCAAGCTCCGGCGCGCTGCTGACGACATCGGCGGTGCTGTGCAGCACCGTCCCCTCGATGCCGGGGTCGAAATGGGCACCCGGCACCTTCTCGCGGAACGCGCCGGCGTCCCAGTCGGCGGTCGGGTCGGGCGGTGGCGCGAGATCGGCGCCGACATGGGTCAGGTCGTCGGCGTGACCGGTTTCCCGATCGGAGCTCAGCGGGATCATCGCGCAGCGGTAGAAGTCCAGCACCAGCCGGCCGATCTGGTCGACCGAGGTCATCCGCAGCGCCGCAAGCCCAGTCGGCGCACGGCCGGGTTTGGCCGAGTTCTGCTTCAGCCCAACCACCTCGGTACGGGTGAACAAGCTGTCGCCGATCACGGGGTATCGGTGGAAGCTCAGCCCGCGATAGAACAGGTTGGCCTTGACGCGCTGGGTGGCCAGCGTGCTCTGGCCGATCGCCACGTCGCAGACGAGGGCGGGGTGCGCCAGCGGAGCCGTCGCTCCGGTCACCGCGTACGCCAGCTGGGCGTCGAGGGCGAGGCGCAGCCGGTCGCCGACGATCGACTGATGCACCGCGGCCGCCCCGGCCGTCAGCGTCATCGACGGTGCCGTGTCGAAAACCTGCCCGACCTGCAAATCGTCAAAGTAGGGGCCACCAGTCACAGCCGACATGTTGTCATTGGGCCGCACAAAGTGTCAATATGGCCGTACATATGTTGATCGAAGAAGAAACTCTGCTGGTCGAGACGGTGCGGGCGTTCGTCGACCGGGACGTGAAGCCGACAGTCCGCGAAGTCGAGCACGCCAACGAATACCCGCAGGCGTGGATCGAGCAGATGAAGCGCATAGGCATCTACGGCTTGGCGATCCCCGAGTCCTACCGCGGTTCACCGGTGTCGATGCCGTGCTACGTGCTGGTGACCCAGGAGCTGTCACGCGGCTGGATGAGCCTCGCCGGCGCAATGGGCGGGCATACCGTCGTCGCGAAGCTGCTGACACTGTTCGGCACCGAGGAGCAGAAGCGCACATATCTGCCGGCAATGGCCACCGGCGAAGTGCGGGCGACGATGGCGTTGACCGAACCCGGCGGCGGTTCGGATCTGCAGAACATGAAGACGACCGCGCTGCGAGACGGTGACCAGTTGGTGGTCAACGGCTCCAAGACGTGGATCAGCAACGCGCGCCGGTCCGGGTTGATCGCGCTGCTGTGTAAGACCGACCCCGCCGCGAAACCTGCGTACAAGGGAATCTCGGTGGTGCTCGCCGAGCATGGCCCGGGCCTGACCGTCTCGCGGGATCTGCCCAAGTTGGGCTACAAGGGTGTCGAGTCGTGTGAGCTGACTTTCGACGACTACCGCGTGCCGGCGTCGGCGATCCTCGGTGGCGAACCGGGCAAGGGTTTCGCGCAGATGATGAAAGGCCTTGAAACCGGGCGTATTCAGGTGGCGTCGCGGGCGCTGGGGGTGGCAACGGCCGCACTTGAGGACGCGCTGCGCTACGCCCAAGACCGGGAAAGCTTCGGCCAGCCGATCTGGAAACACCAGGCCGTCGGCCATTATCTGGCCGACATGGCGACGAAGCTGACCGCCGCGCGCCAGCTGACTTTGTATGCGGCGCAACGCTACGACAGCGGCGAGCGCTGCGACATGGAGGCAGGCATGGCGAAACTGTTCGCCTCCGAGGTGGCCATGGAGATCGCGCTGAACGCGGTCCGGATCCACGGCGGCTACGGCTATTCCACCGAATTCGACGTCGAACGCTACTTCCGCGATGCGCCGCTGATGATCGTCGGTGAAGGCACGAACGAAATCCAGCGCAATGTGATCGCCAGTCAGTTGGTGGCCCGCGGGGGCATCTGATGACGCCCGCGTATCAGACTCTGCGCGAACAGCTTCGCGACGAGATCGCCGCGGGGCAGTACCGCGACGGCGTCCGGCTGCCCACCGAGTCCGAACTTGTTGCGCGCCATGGTTTGTCGCGGCAGACGGTGCGGCGGGCGTTTCAGGATCTGGTCGCCGAGGGTGTGGTGTACCGGGTGCCGGGCCGCGGGACGTACGCCAGCGAACCGGGGCGGCGCTATCTGCGACAGCTTGGCTCGATCGAGGACCTGATGAGCCTGTCGGACGACACCACCATGGAGGTGCTGACTGGTCTGCGGCGCCGGGTCGACGTCGATGCCGCGAGTCGGCTGCGGCTGGACGACGACGTCGTGTATTCGGTGGTGTTCCGGCGCCTGCATGACGGCGTTCCGTTCGTGCTGACGACGGTGCATCTGGTGCCGTCGGTGGCCCAGCCGATACAGGCCGAACTCGCCGACGGCGCGGTCGGCACCCACACGGTGATCGGCCTGCTTGAGCCGCACCTACCCGAGCCGATAGCCGAAGCCGCGCAATCGATTACGGTCGCACCGGCCGATGCCGTCGTCGCCGATGCGGTTGGGTGCGAGCCGGCCCACCCGATGTTGCGCGTGGATCGGCTGTACTCGGCTGTGAGCGGTCGGCCGGTCGAGCTTTCGGTCAGCCACTTCCTGCCCGAGCAGTACACCTACAGGGTGACGTTGCGCCGCTCCGGCCGAGCCTGTGGGTAGAAGGCGCGGGCCCACTCGCGCAGGTGCGTGAAGTCGTCGGCCTCCGACGGTGCAAGCCCGGGTCGGTCCAGGTACCGCTGATGCGCCCAGATGCCGACGTCGTCGGGCAGGGTGCGCTTGGCCGCCTCGAGCCGATCGTCGTAGTCGAGGCCTTCCGAGATCCAGTATGTGGCGAAGATGTCGGTCGTCGCGTTGTCAACCGGTGTCGGGCAGATCGAGATGATCTGCATACCGTCGCCGTGGTATTCGCAGCTCAAACTCAATCCCACTCCGTACCAAGTGATTTGGACCGGTTCACCGGCGCCGAAACCGATCGATGCATGCCAGCTGGAGTCGTTAGACGCCGCGGCAATCACAACCGGGCTGACCGGGATGTGGTGCACGAAGCGATGGTGCTGACGATCCACCGAACTCTCGGCGACCACCTGCGGATGAACGGTCACACCGGGAAAGAACTGTCGTTCGTCCGGGCCGATGGGCCGGAAGTAATGGCTGCCGATCACGCTGCCCAGTTCCTGCCACGCGTCCGGCGCCGGCCACAGCGGCTCACACTGGCCGAGGTCGTGCCAGACGTAGACGGATTCGTTGCGCTCGGTGACGTGCCAGGACCGAACTCGTGCTCTGTCGTCGGGCCGCGACTCGTAGGGGATGCGGACGTTGTGGCCGTCGCCGCTCCACACCCAGCCGTGGAATGGGCATTGGATGCCTCCTTCGACCACACAGCCGCCATGGGACAGGTCGGCGCCGAGGTGCTGGCAGTACGCATCGAGGACGTGGACCGCGCCGTCAAGATCGCGGAAAGCCACGAGGTCCGCGCCGAGGTAGTGCAACGGCTTGACGTCGCCGACCTCCAGGTCGGCGCTCCAGGCCACCTGGAACCAGCCAGTGGGTCGCATGCTCGGCAACCCCATGGCGCCAGCCTGCCACTCTTGCCGAGCTAGGGGGTGACTTCGTCGACCAGACCCCAGCGCAGTGCCGTCGCGGGGTCGATCGTCAGGCCGGACAGCACCAAGTACGCCGTCCGCCAGCGGCCGATGCGGCGGGTGATGCTGACCGTGCCGCCGGCGCCGGGGATCAATCCCAGGCTGAGCTCGGGCAGTCCGAGCACCGCGTCGGGAGTGGAGCGGATCCATCCGCAAAAGGCGGCCATCTCCAGTCCGCTGCCCAGCACCTGGCCGTGCACCTCGGCGCGGCAGGCCCGGCCGAGCCGAGCGGTGATCTCGTCGAGCACCAGGGCGGGGCTGTGCCGCGTGCGGGCAAGGTGTGCGTTCGCCGGATCGGCGAAGGTGCCGAATTCGGCGAGGTCGCCTCCGCTGCAGAAGGACGGGCCATTGCCGGTCAGCACGAGTTCGGTGATCGATGGATCAAGGCGAGCAACCTCGAGCGCTTCGAGCAGCGCCGCGCGGGCGTCGGTGGAGAACGCGTTGTGCCGCTGCGGCCGGTTGAACCGGATATACAGGCGGTCGCCGTCGCGCTCGGCCTGCACCGGGTCGGGGATCTCGGGCATCTGTGCTGCGCCACGTTCGGCGAGCCAGCGGGCGAACTCCGGTCCCGACTGCAATGTCGAATACGCCAGCGATTCGGTGATGACGCCTGCGAAGGCAGGCGCGGCGGGGTCGAACGCGCGCAGCACGTCGTCGCAGACGGCCGCGGCGTGCGGCCACCGCTCACACCGTGTGGTCAGATTGTCGAGCGTTTCAGGTATCGATGCGACCGTGACGGCGCGACGGTCGTCGCACTCGGACTCGGTCAGCGTGAAAGTTGCTTGCTCAACCGGGTTTTCGATTCCAACGACGATTCCGGCGGGCAGCTCGATGGTGTTCACGAATACTTCTTGATCAGCTCCTGCTTGTACAGCTTGCCGGTGTCGGTGCGCGGCAGCTGCGTCTCGAACGAGATCGACCGCGGGCACTTGTAGTGCGCCAACCGCTCTCGCAGCCAAGCCAAGAGCTCGTCGCCGAACTCGTCGGTGGCGTCGGCCGGGTCGACGGTCTGCACGACGCCCTTGACGCTTTGTCCCATTTCGTCGTCGGGAACACCGAACACCGCGGCGTCCAACACCTTTGGATGGGTGACCAACATGTTCTCCGCTTCCTGCGGGTAGATGTTGACTCCACCGGAGATGATCATGTGGTGCTTGCGGTCGGTCAGGAACAGATACCCGTCCTCGTCGACATAGCCGACGTCGCCGACCGTCACCCAGCCATGCGTATCGCGAGACTCGGCCGTCTTCTCCGAGTCTTTGAGGTACTCGAACAGCAGTCCACCCATGTCGAAGAAGATCTGCCCGGCCTGTCCAGACGGCAGTTCGTTGCCTTGCTCGTCGAGAATATGGGCCTGGCCGAGAAGTGGTTTACCGACGGAGCCAGGATGAGCGAGCCAGTCGTCGGCGGTGATCCACGTGACGCCTGCACCTTCAGATGAGGAGTAGTACTCGTCGACGATGGACCCCCACCAGTCGATCATCTGCTTCTTGATGTCGACCGGACAGGGCGCCGCGGCGTGCACTACTCGCTTGAGACTGGAAATGTCGTACGAATTACGCACCGCCTCAGGAAGTTTCAGCATCCGCACGAACATGGCGGGTACAAACTGGCCATGAGTAACTCCGTAGCGCTGGATCGCTTCCAGGCACTGTTCTGGGTCGAACTTCTCCATCACGACGACGGTGCCACCCATCGCGAGCGCTCCCATCGACCACATATTGGGTGCGGTGTGATAGAGCGGGGCGGGACTGAGATACGTGCCGTCGCTGTCGAATCCGAGCGCGCCCAATAACACGCCGATCATGCTCGGCGCCTCCGCGGGCGAGACGTGCGCAAGCTCGCGACGGATGCCCTTTGGGCGCCCGGTGGTCCCCGATGAGTACTGCAGAAGCTCACCCTCGACCTCGTCGGCGATCGGCGAATCAGGTTGGTCTGCAACACATTCGGGGTAGCGCAGCCAGCCGTCGAGGTCGTCGTCGGCGATCATCAGCAGGTCCGGCAGGCCGTTGGGCAGATGTTCTTCCAGCCCCTCGCACACCTTGCGCATGGCCCGCGCGGCGACAACCGCCTTGGCGCCGCTGTTGTCGACGATATAGGCGGCCTCGGCAGGAGTGAGATGGGTGTTGATCGGCGCGTAGTACAGGCCGCTGCGCCGCGCCGCCCACATGACAGCGTGCAGGTGCGCGTTGTTCTCCATCAAGACCGCGACGGTGTCGCCCTCGACGAGCCCGGCGCGCCGGAAGTAGTGAGCCAGGCGGTTCGCGCACGCCTCCATCTCGCCGAAGGTCACCGTTGCGCAGGACGGATGGATGATCACGGCGGGCTTGTCGGGGGTGGCCTCGGCGTGTTCGCGAATCTGCATGGGCTGACTTTACGACGCCCAAACTTGACAGGTGTCAAGCACCCCTTGACCGGGAGTTAATCAGTCTCGGCCAGACGGTGCTTGAGCGCGTCGAACTCGTCCTTGATGCCGGTCGGCAGTTTCTCGCCGACGAACTCGAACCACTCCTCGATCAGCGGCAGTTCTTCACGCCACTCGTCGGTGTTGACCTTCAGCGCCTCGTCGACATCCGCGGCATCGACGTCGAGCCCGTCGAGGTCGAGGTCTCCCGCCGTCGGCACGATGCCGATCGGGGTCGACGAGCCGTTGGCCTTGCCCTCGATGCGCTCGATGACCCACTTCAGCACCCGGCTGTTCTCACCGAAGCCCGGCCACAGGAAGCGGCCGTCGTCGCCGCGGCGGAACCAGTTGACGAAGAAGATCTTCGGCATCTTCGACTCGTCGGAGTTCTTACCGAGGTCGATCCAGTGCTGGAAGTAGTCGCCGACGTTGTAGCCAAGGAACGGCAGCATCGCCATCGGGTCGCGGCGCACGGTACCGACCTTGCCCTCCGCGGCGGCGGTCTGCTCACTGCCCATCGTCGCGCCGATGAAGACGCCGTGCTGCCAGTCGTTGGCTTGAGTGACCAACGGCACGGTGGTCTTGCGGCGAGCACCGAACAGGATCGCCGAGATCGGCACACCCTGAGGGTCGTCCCACTCGGGCGCCAGCGTGGGGCACTGCGACATCGGCGTGCAGTAGCGCGAATTCGGGTGCGCGGCCTTTTCGTCCGAGTCGGGCGTCCAGTCCCGGCCCTTCCAGTCGATGAGATGCTGCGGGTCGCCTTCGAGGCCTTCCCACCAGATGTCGCCGTCGTCGGTCAGTGCCACGTTGGTGAACACGGTGTTGCCCTTCGCGATGGTCTTCATCGCGTTCGGGTTGGACTTCCAGTTCGTGCCGGGCGCGACACCGAAGAAGCCGAACTCCGGATTCACCGCGTACAGCCGGCCGTCCTTGCCGAACCGCATCCACGCGATGTCGTCTCCCAGCGTCTCGGCACGCCAGCCGGGGATCGTCGGCTGCAGCATCGCGAGGTTGGTCTTGCCGCACGCCGATGGGAAGGCCGCGGCGACGTAATACGCCTTGTTCTCAGGCGAGATCAGCTTGAGGATCAGCATGTGCTCGGCCAGCCAGCCCTCGTCGTGGGCCATCGCGGAGGCGATCCGCAGCGAGTAGCACTTCTTACCCAGCAGCGCGTTGCCGCCGTAGCCCGAGCCGTAGCTCCAGATCTCGCGGGTCTCCGGGAAGTGGCTGATGTATTTGGTCTCGTTGCACGGCCACGGCACGTCCTTTTGGCCGGGCTCAAGGGGCGCGCCGATCGAGTGCAGGGCCTTGACGAAGAAACCGTCGTCACCCATCTTCTCCAGGGCCGCCTTGCCCATCCGGGTCATGGTGCGCATCGACACGACCACGTATTCGGAGTCGGTGATCTCAACACCGAGCTTCGGATCGTCGGCACCCAGCGGGCCCATGCAGAAGGGCACGACCCACATGGTCCGGCCGCGCATCGAGCCGCGATAAAGGTCGGTCATGATGGACCGCATCTCGGCCGGATCCATCCAGTTATTCGTCGGGCCCGCATCGATTTCGCGCTCGGAACATATAAAAGTGCGCGATTCCACCCGCGCCACGTCCGACGGGTCGGACAGCGCCAGGTACGAATCAGGTTGCTTTTCGGGGTTCAGCCGCTTGAACGTGCCGGCGTCGACCAGTTGCGCGCACAGCCGCTCGTACTCCTCGTCGGAGCCGTCGGCAAACACCACCCGGTCGGGCTGCGTCAGTTCGGCGACCTCTCGGACCCACGCCAGCAGTCCTTCGTGCTTCGTCGGAGCGGTGTCTAGTCCTGGAATAGTCGCTGCGGTCATCAAAATCTCCTGCGTTGGTTTCAGCCAGGACGCAAAGCCCGGCAGTCACGGTCGGCCCTGTACTGAGGTTAACGTGGGTGACATACCCGCGGTAAATCGGGAGTATGTCCGATCACTCACAGGAACGATTCAGAAAGCCGTTTACGCCGGTTTATCGATTCAGCTGAGGACGTTCGCTGATTCGTCAATTCGTGGATTCCGATTTGTCGGCGGGCAGAGTCGCGTCGGCACCGTCCGAACCATTCCTGGCCTCGGCAACCGCCGACCCGTACAGCTCGGTGCGCACCACGTCGAGGGCTCCTTGCAGCTGCGGCAGGCGACGATCCCTCAGGGTCGCGGCTCGTGCGGTGGCGATCGCATGTTCGCGCAGCTCCGCGTCGATCTGCGCGACCCGGTCCGCGGCCGCGGCGCTGTCGGCTTCCTCGCGCACCGCCAGCTCCGACGTCAGAGCGGTCTCGGCGTCCAGCACCCGCGTCGCAACCCGTTCTTCACCGGCGGATCGCAGCGTCGTGGTGACATCGGTGACCCAGCGGTCGAGCACCGCCCGGTCGTGCAGCAGGCCGCGGATCCCGACCACCCAAACTGTGAGCAGCAGGCCCACCAGCCCGCCCGCCACCATCCCCGCCACGGTCAAACCCGGCGCGAGGCCCGCGAACAGACGCGTCACGGCCAGCGCCACGCCGAGTCCGAAACCCGCACCCAGGACCATCATCAGCTGCGTTTCCAGCCGACGAGACCTCAGCGGCGGCGAGGCCACCTCGGGGGTTTCGGGTGGCGGCGGTACGTGCGGCTTAGGTAGGCCGAGTTCGGTCGCGACATCGCCGAGGTGTTCGGTGACGCCCTCGTCCACCTCGGCGACCACCTCATCCACCCGCTTGCGGACGTAGGGTTCGAATTCGCCGAGCCGCCGTCGGCTCAAATTCGAGACGTCTTCGACCAGTTCGGCACGCACCGACGTCGCGCGGTTGCGCGCGAAAAACGTCAGTTGGACCCGCGCCTGCTGAATCTGACTGCGCAGCGCGACCGTCCGTTCGGTCTTCGTCAGCCGCCGGCCCCGCAGAAGGTCTTCGCGGTTCTTCCGCAGCGCGGCCACCCGCGCCTGGCGGTCCGACCCTGCCGCGTCGGCTTCGTGGCGGGCGATCACGGCCTGTAACCGGGCTTCCCAGGCGCGCAAGCGGTTCCGGCGTTTGACGTCAGGATCGGCCAGCCGCTGCCGCAGCACGCCGACGAGTTCGTCCAGCCTGCGCTCCCCCAGATCCGGCGCGGCCGCCGCGCCGACCCACTGCACGTGCTCATACCGCGCTGTCCGCGCGGAAAGTAGGGCACGGTCGGCGGCGAGCACCTCACGCCAGTTCCGGTGCGCGTCGATCTTCGACACCACGCCGATGATCAGATCGGTGTAGTTCGACGCCAAATCGACTAGCGTGCAATCGGATTCGGTCAACGGCGCGATCGCCGACACCACGAAGACCACGGCCGCGGGCGCATCGGCAGGACCCAGCTCGTCGGCCTCGATGAAGGCGCGCTCGGGCATCGACTCACGCAACGCCGCGATCAGGCTCGTGGTGCCCGCCAGCCACGGACCCGTCACCAGCACCACGTCGCGGCTCTCTACACCCGGAGAGCTCAGCCCCGGGTCGATCGCCGCTACAAGGGCGTCTGCCGCCGCGATCGGATCGCTCATCGGGTCCGGCCCAGCAGGCGCAGCGATCCCCGTGCGATATCGGCGCCGCAGCTGCGATGCAACGGGCCGACCGGCCCTCGGCTGTAGCGACGCCAGTGATTCGCCCGGCGCAGGTGTGCGCCGGGATCGTCACCCCTGTCCACGGTCAACCCCTCGGCCTCGACGACGTCGACCGCGGCGGTCATCATCGCCAGCACCGTGTCGTCGCCCGACAGGAATTCCGCCAGCCGCTCGTCGCCGGATTGTATTGCCGCAACACGTAATTCAGTGACTGCGGACCTGATCCGGCGGTAGCGGGCCGGCGCGCCGACGGCGTCGAGGTGCTCCACAACCCCGTCGACAAGACTGGCCTGACGCAGGACTGCATGCACGGCCGCGGCCTCCGCTCCTTCGCCGAGCGCCAACACGGCATGCGCGATGCCGAACCGGTCGAGGGTGTCGAGCAGTCGCCGCCGCAGCGCGCACGGCAGCGAATGTTCGCTGCACACGAACGCGTCGGCCGAGGTCAAATCCGCGGGTTCGCTGACCAGCGTGCCCAGGGCATCGATCAGCTCGTGGTCCAGTTCGGCGGTGGCCAACAGGGCGACCATCGGAACCGTCGGTACCCCGGTCAACGCCCGGAAGTCGGCCGCGCGCCGATGCGCGAGCACCAACGGGCCCCCGTCGGTGAAGCCGCTCAGGTCCGCCTTGTTGAGCACCGTCAGCGTCGGCCCGTCGAACGCGGCAAGCATCGCCCGGTCCTCCGGCTTGAGCGTCTCGGCGATCACCACCACTTGGACATCCGCCGCGCCCGCATCGCGCGTCACCGCCACGCCTGCGGCCGTCAACGCGGCGGACACGGTTTTGCTGCCCACGCCCTCGCGGCCCCGGACAGCAACACGCACGGGGGCGGCAATACGACGAACAATCGACGTCAACCGCGGATTGCGGCTCTGCTCAGCGAATCGCGTCAGCGCATCGACGAAAATCTGGCGGCCTTCCGTTAACCCGACCCGATCCGAACACGGTCCCCAACCGAAATGTTGGCACCTCCGCAGACGCACCGCGAGCGGATGTTTGGCGGCCTGTGAGGCGATACATGCATTACCAGCCGAAGGCAACTGTTGGGTATCAATCTGTACCACGATGCGGGTACTCGACCCTTGATGAGCGACCATGGACGGATGCATGCGCCCCGGCCCGAGGCTTCTGCCCCGCCCGCGTCGCATCTGCATCCCCGCGTCACCAGCTTCCGCGCCAGGCGGTCGACGCTTTCGGGCGGCCAGCAGGCCACCTGGGAACGGCGGTGGCCCGAGCTGGGCATGCAGGCCCGCGACGAGGACGGCCCCGTGCCGCTGCTCGACGTCGACGCGTGGTTCGGCCGGTCCGCGCCCGTCGTGCTCGAGATCGGCAGCGGAGCAGGGACCTCGACGCTGGCGATGGCGCAGGCCGAGCCGCACCTCAACGTGATCGCGGTAGAGGTGTACCGCCGTGGCCTGGCACAGCTCCTGTCCGGCATCGACCGTGAAGGCATCACCAATATCAGGCTCATCCGCGGCGACGGTGTCGACGTCCTCGAACACCTGCTGGGCCCGGAATCGCTGACCGCCGTGCGGGTGTTCTTCCCCGACCCGTGGCCCAAGGCCCGCCACCACAAACGACGGCTGCTGCAACCGGACACCGTCGCGCTGATCGCCGACCGGCTGCGACCCGGTGGGGTGCTGCACGCCGCCACCGATCACGCCGGTTACGCCGAGCAGATCGCCGAGGTGGGCGACGCCGAGCCGAGGCTGCGCCGCGTCACCGCGTCCGACGACTTGCCGATCTCGGTGGATCGACCCGACACCAAGTACGAAACGAAGGCCCGGCACGCGGGTAGCCACGTCGCGGAACTGCTCTGGGAGAAGCGATGAGCCTGACCGAGGACATCCAACACATAGAAGAAGAGGTACCGCCAGCGACGGTCGCGCCGGCGGAGACGACCGCACGGGTGCTGCTGGTGTGGGACGCGCCCAACCTGGACATGGGCCTCGGCTCGATCCTAGGCGGCCGGCCCACCGCCGCCCACCGCCCACGGTTCGACGCGCTCGGCCGGTGGCTGCTGGCCCACACGGCTGAACTCTCGGCAGCGCGCCCCGACGTCTCGCTGGAGCCGGAGGCCACCGTCTTCACCAACATCGCCCCAGGTAGCGCCGACGTCGTTCGACCCTGGGTGGAGGCGTTGCGTAACGTGGGGTTCGCGGTCTTCGCGAAGCCGAAGATCGACGAAGACAGCGACGTCGACACCGACATGCTCAACCACATCGCGCTGCGTCGCAGCGAGGGATTGGCCAGCGTGCTGGTGGCGTCCGCCGACGGGCAGGCCTTCAAACAGCCACTGGAGGAAATTGCCCGCGACGGCATCGAAGTCCAGGTGCTGGGATTTCGCGAACATGCCAGTTGGGCGTTAGCGTCGGATACCTTGGAGTTTGTCGACCTGGAGGACATTCCTGGTGTTTTCCGGGAACCACTACCGCGAATCGGCCTAGATTCGCTGCCCGAGCAGGGGGCTTGGCTGCAGCCGTTCCGGCCGCTGTCCTCGCTACTGACCTCGCGGGTTTAACGAGAGCATGCGCGGGCCGCAGAAGATTTAGTAAGGAGCTTACGTGTTCGCCTGGTGGGGTCGAACGGTGTACCGATACCGATACATAGTCATCGGTGTCATGGTCGCACTGTGCCTGGGCGGCGGCGTCTTCGGCATCAGCCTTGGCAGCCACGTCACCCAGAGCGGGTTCTACGACGACGGCAGCCAATCCGTGCACGCTTCGGTTACCGCGGACAAGGCCTACGGCCGCGACACGTCGGGCCACATCATCGGCATCTACACCGCACCCGAGGGCAAGACCGTCGACGACGCGGACTTCAAGAAGAAGATCCTCGACAACCTCGCGCAGGTCGAGAAGGACCACCCCGACGAGATTCTTCGCTCCATCGGCTATTTCAAGAGTCCCGACGTGCTGAAGAACATGGCCGACGCGGACAAGCAGCACGCGTTCATGTCGATCCAGCTCAAGGGTGACAACGACGACGCCATCCTGAACAACTACAAGAAGGTCAAAGACGACCTGTTCAAGGTCAAAGACGACGGCGTGGACGTCAAACTGGCCGGCCTGCAGCCGCTGGCGGCCGAGTTGACCGGCACCATCGGCGACGACCAGAGACGCGCCGAGGTCGCGGCAATCCCGCTCGTGTGCGTGGTGTTGTTCTTCGTGTTCGGCGGCGTCGTCGCCGCCGCGCTCCCAGGCATCATCGGCGGCCTGACCATCGCGGGCGCACTCGGCATCATGCGGCTCGTCTCCGAATTCATGCCCGTGCACTTCTTCGCCCAGCCGGTGGTGACGCTGATGGGCCTTGGCATCGCGGTCGACTACGGCCTATTCATGGTGAGCCGGTTCCGTGAAGAGATCGCCGAAGGCTACGACACGGAGGCCGCGGTCCGAAGAACGGTGATGACGTCGGGCCGCACGATCATGTTCTCCGCGGTGATCCTCGTCGCATCGTCCGTCCCGCTGCTGTTGTTCCCGCAGGGCTTCCTGAAGTCCATCACTTACGCGATCATCGCCTCGGTCATGCTTGCGGCGATCCTGTCGATCACCGTGCTGGCCGCCGCGCTGGCCATCTTGGGGCCCAACGTCGACGCGCTCGGTGTGCGCACGCTGCTACGGGTGCCATTCTTCCGTAACTGGAAGCCGATGCGGGTGTACCTGACCTGGCTGGCTGACAAGACGCAGAAGACCAAGACCCGAGCAGAAGTCGAGAAGGGTTTCTGGGGCAAGCTGGTCAACCGCGTGATGAAGCGGCCCGCTGCGTTCGCCGTGCCCATCGTCATCGTGCTGATCGCGCTGATCATCCCGCTTGGACAGCTCGCCCTCGGCGGCATCAGCGAGAAATACCTGCCGCCCAACAATTCGGTGCGCCAGGCGCAGCAGGAGTTCGACAAGATCTTCCCCGGCTTCCGCACCGAGCCGCTGACGATCGTCATGGAAAGCGACAACGGGCAGCCGATCACCGATCAGCAGATCGCGGACGTCCGCAACAAGGCGATGCAGATCCCCGGCTTCACCGATCCGGACAACGACACGTCCAAGATGTGGAAGGAACGTCCGTACCTCGATGGTGCGTCGAAGGATCCGTCCATCCGGGTGATCCAGAACGGATTAGAGAACCGCAACGACGCGGGCAAGAAGATCGAGGAGCTACGCGCACTGACCCCGCCACGGGGCGTCACGATGTCGATCGGCGGCACGCCTGCACTCGAGCAGGACAGCATCCACAGCTTGTTCGACAAGCTGCCGTTGATGGTGGTTCTGCTGATCACCACGACCACGATCCTGATGTTCCTGGCGTTCGGGTCGGTGGTGCTACCGATCAAGGCCGCGGTGATGAGCGCGCTGACACTGGGCTCGACGATGGGCGTGCTCACCTGGATGTTCGTCGACGGCCACGGCTCCGGGTTGATGAACTACACGCCGCAGCCGTTGATGGCGCCGATGATCGGCCTCATCATCGCGGTCATCTGGGGCTTGTCGACCGACTACGAAGTGTTCCTGGTGTCCCGCATGGTCGAGGCGCGTGAGCGCGGTATGTCCACGGCCGAGGCCATCCGGATCGGCACGGCCACCACCGGCCGGCTGATCACCGGCGCCGCCTTGGTGCTGGCCGTCGTCGCAGGTGCGTTCGTGTTCTCCGACCTGGTGATGATGAAATACCTGGCGTTCGGTCTCCTCATCGCGCTGCTGCTGGACGCCACCGTGGTCCGGATGTTCCTGGTGCCGGCGATCATGAAGCTGCTCGGCGACGACTGCTGGTGGGCGCCACGCTGGATGAAGCGCCTCCAGGAACGGCTCGGCCTCGGCGAGACGGAGCTGCCCGACGAGCGCAAACGTCCCGCGGTGCGCGAGCCGGAAGAGGCCCTTGTCGGTGCCGGCGGTCCAGCGCCACGCCCGCGGCCGCCACACGATCCGACCCATCCGGCCGCCGAGGGTTCGTCACGGCCGGGCGCCACGACGCGTATCCCTGCGCCGCCGCGGGCCAACCCGCCGTCTGTCGCGGGGACGACGCGCATCCCAAGTGCTCGCCCCCAGCCCGCTGCCGAACCACCGACCACCCGGTTCGCCAGCGCCAAGAACGCGGTCCGCAACGCGGTGAACACCGCGACCGCCCGGGTCAACCATCCGCACGAGGGCGACACCCAGCGCCCGCAACGGCCGGCATCAGGACCGAAGCCACCCCGCGAAGAGCGCGAAATCGAGTCGTGGCTCGGCGAATTGCGCGGCACTCCACCGTCGGCGAACCAACCTGCGCCCCCGCCGCAGGGCACCGCTGAAGGCAGGGGACGGCCCTCAGCCGACGCGACGCGCGCGATGCCCGTGGGGACCCCGCCGGAAGGCAGGGGACAACGGCCACGGCAACCGCGTCCTGCGCCGCCTCCCGGCAACGAGCCGACGACGGCGATTCCCGCGATGGGGACCCCGCCCGAGGGCAGGGGACGTCCGCGGCCGAAGGACGCCGATGCGACGACGGCGATTCCCTCGGCGCGGCAACAGGGGACCCCGCCCGAAGGCAGGGGAGATCCGGATGCGACCGAGAAGATCGACACCCGCAAAGAAGACGAACATCAGCGCCGCGGAACCGGCGGCGGAGTGAGCGCGCAGGATCTGCTGCGGCGCGAAGGCAGGCTCTAGGCGACTAGTCGACGTCGTCCGGCGTCGACTTCACCACCGGCCCTTGTTGCGCCTCTAACTCGGCCTCTTCGACCTCCGGTTCGGCCGCGAGCAGCACGCGCACCGCGCTGTTGAGGAACGCCACCGTTGGCACGGCGAGCAACGCCCCGACGATGCCGGCCAACACACTGCCGCCCGCGATCGCGAGCACGACGGCCAGCGGATGGATCGAGACGGCGCGGCCCATCACCAGCGGCTGCAGGACATGGCCTTCCAATTGCTGCACGGCGATGATCAGGCCGAGCGTGATCAACGCGTACAGCACACCCTTCGCGATCAGCGCCACGATCACTGCGAGGAAGCCGGCGACGACGGCACCGACGAGCGGGACGAACGCGCCGAGGAAAACCAGCGACGCCAACGGCAGCGCCAGCGGCACACTCATGATCGCCAAACCGGTGCCGATTCCCACCGCGTCGACGAGAGCGACCAGAAACGTCGCCCGCACATACCCGATCAACGAATGGAATCCCGCCCTACCGGCGTCGCGCACGCGTTCGCGGACGTCGGTCGGGAAGATCTTCGTGACGAACGCGAAGATGTTGCGCCCACCGTGCAGAACGAAGATCAATGTGAACAACACCAGCAGTGCGCCGGTGACGATCTCGGTCACGGTGCCCGCCGTCGACAACGCCCCGCTGGTCAGCTTCTCCTGGTTGTTCTGCAGCGCCTCGATCGCAGACTTGCGAGCCGAATCGATCTGCTGCTGATTGATGTGCAGCGGGCCTTGGGTGAGCCAGTCGCCCACGCCCTTGATGCTGGCGCTGACCTGGTCGACGAGCGCGGGCGCGCCCTGGATGAACTGGCTGACGACGAACGCGAGGATGCCGCCCACCACCGCGATGCCGCCCAGCAACACCAGGGCGACCGCACCTCCGCGTGGAGCCCCGCGCCGGTCCAGGAAGTCGACGAGCGGAAGCAGCAACGCCGCCAGCATGGTGGCCAGAGCGACCGGCACCACGAGGATCTCGAGTCGCTTGACCGCCCAGAGCAACGCGACGATGGCCGCGAGGATGACCAGCAGCCGCCACGCCCATGCCGCCGTCTTCCTGACGAGGGGACTCACCGACTCATCGGCGACGGAGTCAACAGACGGGCCAGCTGGCATGCCGGTAGCGTAACGGCCGCCCGCGTCATCGCAGCGGATCTCGGGAATCGGCCACCTGACGCTCTACCCTGTATGGCGTGTCCCACGACGCGCCTGCGAGCGACTCTCAGGCCGGAAAGACCAGCCAGGAGAGGCCCGCCCGAGGCAAGTACTGGTGGCTGCGGTGGGTCGTCATCGCGGTCGCAGCCGTCGTGCTGACCGTCGAACTCGTACTGGTCTGGGACCAGCTGGCCAAGGCGGCCAAGAGCCTGTACTCGGCGAACTGGTGGTGGGGACTTGCGGCCATCGTCGCGGCGATGTCGTCCATGCACAGCTTCGCGCAGATCCAGCGAACCCTGCTGCGCTCGGCGGGGGTGACCGTCAAGCAGTGGCGCTCAGAGGCTGCCTTCTATGCCGGCAACTCGCTGTCGACCACGCTGCCCGGCGGCCCCGTGCTGTCGGCCACGTTCATCTATCGCCAACAGCGGATCTGGGGCGCATCACCGGTGGTGGCGTCATGGCAGCTGGTGATGTCGGGTGCCCTGCAAGTGGTGGGCCTTGCTCTGCTCGGCCTCAGCGGCGCTTTCCTGTTGGGTGCGACGAAAAACCCTCTGTCACTGATCTTTTCGCTCGGCGGCTTCATTGCGTTGATCCTGCTCGCGCAGGCCGTCGCCACCCGCCCCGAACTCATCGACGGCATCGGGGTGCGCGTGCTGTCGTGGTTCAACTCGGTGCGCGGCAAGCCTGCCGACACTGGGCTGGACAAGTGGCGCGAGACCCTGTCGCAGCTGGAGTCGGTGAGCCTGAGCCGCCGCGAGCTCGGTGTGGCGTTCGGCTGGTCGTTGTTCAACTGGATCGCCGACGTGGGATGCCTGCTGGCCGCTTGCTACGCGACCGGGGGCCGTCCGTCGATCGCCGGTGTGACGGTGGCCTACGCTGCGGCCCGCGCTGTCGGGTCGATCCCGCTGATGCCGGGCGGGCTGCTGGTGGTGGAGGCGGTGCTGGTGCCCGGCCTGGTGTCGTCGGGCATGACCCTGGCCTCGGCCATCTCGGCGATGCTCATCTACCGGCTGATCAGCTGGATCTTCATCGCCGCGATCGGCTGGGTGGTGTTCTTCTTCATGTTCCGCACGGAAAAGGACATCGACCCGGACGCCTCCGAAACCCTAAGCCGGCCATCGCAGTTCAGCCCCGACCCCGAAGCGCCACACGACCCTGAACCGAATCAGTAGGGGCCCAATGAAATCCGCCGCGCTCTGCGCCTTCGCGACCGATGTCGTCTCCGTCGTGGTGTTCTGCGCCATCGGCCGTCGCAGCCACGCCGAGGGCGTGACCATCGCCGGCGTCGCGCAGACCGCATGGCCATTTCTGACCGGTACCTGTGCCGGCTGGCTGCTCGCCCGCGGTTGGCGCCGGCCGACGGCAATCGTTCCGACCGGGATCGCGGTGTGGCTGTGCACGGTCGTCGTCGGAATGCTCTTGCGCAAAGCCACGTCTGGAGGTGTGGCGGCCAGCTTCGTGGTGGTGGCGTCGGTGGTGACCGCGCTGCTGCTGCTCGGCTGGCGCGGCGCGGCCAAGCTGATCAAACGATAGGAGCTACGCAAAGCCCTCAAAACGGGTATGTGTCGATCATGGGATCACGATCATCCACCGAGAGCGAGGCGCGGCGTCTGGGGTTGCCTGACCAGATCCGCGCGGGCCTGTTTGACCTGGACGGAGTCCTCACCGACACGGCCAGCGTGCACAAGCGGGCGTGGCAGCTCATGTTCGACGCGTACCTGCGTGAGCGTGCCGACCGGACCGGTGAGCCGTTCGTGGCGTTCGATCCCGCTTCCGATTACGAGACATTTGTCGACGGAAAGAAGCGCGAGGACGGGGTGCGCTCCTTTCTCAGCAGCCGCGGCATAGACCTGCCCGACGGTGCGCCGGACGACGATCCTGGCCACGAAACGGTGCACGGGCTCGGCAACCGCAAGAACGAGATGTTCCAGCACACTCTGCACAACGACGGCGTCAAGGTGTTCGAAGGCTCGCGTCGTTACCTGGAGGCGGTCAGCGCCTCGGGCCTCGGCGTGGCGGTGGTTTCGTCGAGCGCCAACACCCGCGAGGTCCTCGAGGTGACCGGGCTGGACCGGTTCGTGCAGCAGCGAGTCGACGGCGTCACCATGCGCGACGAGAACATCCCCGGCAAGCCTGCCCCGGACTCGTTCCTACGGGCCGCGCAGCTGCTCGACGTGCCCCCGGATCAGGCGGTGGTTTTCGAAGACGCGCTGGCCGGTGTCGAGGCCGGACGCGCGGGGCACTTCGGATTCGTGGTCGGCGTTGACCGAGTAGGTCAGTCAGAAGCATTGCGCCGCAACGGCGCCGACGTCGTCGTCACCGATCTGACTGAATTGCTGACGACGTCATGATCACCGATGAAGCCTTTCCCGTAGAGCCGTGGCACGTGCGGGAAACCAAACTCGACCTCAACATACTGGCGCAGACGGAGTCGGTGTTCGCATTGTCCAACGGCCACATCGGACTTCGAGGCAACCTGGACGAGGGGGAACCCTACGGATTGCCCGGCACTTACCTCAATTCGTTCTACGAGACGCGGCCGCTTCCGTATGCCGAAGCCGGCTACGGCTATCCCGAAGACGGGCAGTCGCTGATCGACATCACCAACGGCAAGATCATCCGCCTGCTGGTCGACGACGAGCCGTTCGACGTGCGTTACGGCCATTTAAACGAGCACGAACGGGTTCTCGATTTGCGCGCCGGCATGATGACGAGGCGGGCATGCTGGACGTCGCCGGCGGGCAAGCGGATCAAACTGGTATCGACGCGGCTGGTTTCGTTGGCGCAACGCGGTGTGGCCGCCATCGAGTATGTGGTCGAGGCGCAGGATGAATTCGTCCGTGTGACAGTGCAATCCGAGCTCGTCGCGAACGAGGACCAGCCACCGGCGTCGGCCGACCCGCGTGTCGCTGCGGCGCTGAAGAACCCGCTGGAACCCGTGCACCATGAGGTCAACGAGTGCGGCGCCTGTCTAGTGCACAGGACCAGGGCGAGCAAGTTGATGATGGCCGCCGCGATGGACCATGAGGTCGACGTTCCCGGACGGGTCGAGGTCAAGACCGAGGCCCGCGCCGACCTGGCCCGCACCACCGTCATCTGCGGCCTGCGACCCGGCCAGCGGTTGCGCATCGTCAAATACCTTGGCTATGGGTGGTCGAGCCTGCGGTCGCGGCCCGCGCTGCGTGACCAAGCCGCCGCTGCCGTGACCGGCGCCCGCTACAGCGGGTGGCAAGGCCTCGTCGACGCGCAACGCTCGTTCCTCGACGACTTCTGGGACTCCGCCGATGTCGAGGTCGACGGCGACCCGGATTGTCAGCAGGCGGTGCGGTTCGGGCTCTTTCACGTTCTGCAGGCCAGCGCCCGCGCCGAACGCCGGGCGATTCCTGGCAAGGGGCTGACCGGCACCGGCTACGACGGCCACGCCTTCTGGGACACCGAAGGTTACGTGCTGCCCGTGCTCACCTACACCGCACCCAGCGCCGCCGCGGACGCGCTGCGATGGCGGGCGTCGACGTTAGATCTGGCCAAGGAGCGAGCAGAAGAACTCGACCTCGCCGGCGCGGCCTTCCCGTGGCGGACGATCCGCGGCCAGGAGTGCGGGGCTTACTGGCCAGCGGGCACGGCGGCGTGGCACGTCAACGCCGACATCGCGATGGCCTTCGAGCGGTACCGGGTTGTCACCGGCGATCAGTCGGTCGAGGCCGAATGCGGGCTGAAGGTGCTCGTCGAAACCGCGCGGCTGTGGATGTCGCTCGGCCATCACGACCGGCACGGCGTCTGGCATCTCGACGGCGTCACGGGCCCCGACGAGTACACCGCCGTCGTCCGCGACAACGTGTTCACCAATCTGATGGCGGCGCACAACCTGCGCATCGCGGCCGACGCGTGCACACGCCAACACGAACACGCCCGCGCGTTGGGCGTTACCACCGAGGAGACGGCCGCGTGGCGCGATGCCGCCGACGACGCCAACATCCCCTACGACGAAGAGCTGGGCGTGCATCAGCAGTGCGAGGGCTTTACGACGCTGCGGGAGTGGAACTTCACCAAGAACACCGAATACCCGTTGTTGTTGCACGAGGCCTATGTGCGGCTGTACCCGTCGCAGGTGGTCAAGCAGGCAGACCTCGTCTTGGCGATGCAGTGGCAGAGTCACGCGTTCACGCCGGAGCAAAAGGCCCGCAACGTCGACTATTACGAGCGCAGGACCACACGCGACTCGTCGTTGTCCGCGTGTACGCAGGCGGTGATGTGCGCGGAGGTCGGACACCTCGAGCTGGCACACGATTACATGTACGAGGCCGCACTGATCGACTTGCGCGATCTGCACCACAACACCCGCGACGGCTTACACATGGCATCGCTCGCCGGAGCATGGACGGCGTTGGTGGCCGGCTTCGGTGGCCTGCGCGATGACGAGAGCGTGCTGGCACTCGATCCGCAGCTGCCCGATGAGATCGCGTGCCTGCGATTCCGATTGCGCTGGCGCGGTTTTCGACTGACTGTCGACGCCAATCACACAGAGGTCACCTACACGCTGCGGGACGGCCCGGACGGCGGGCTGACCATCCGGCACGCCGGTGAGGACCTGGAGCTCAGCACACGCTCGCCGACCACGGTCAAGGTGCGTCCGCGAAAGGCGCTGCTGCCAACGCCACCGCAGCCGCCTGGACGGGAACCGTTACGCCGTCGGCGCCTGACTCAGCACTGATCGACCGAATTCACCGTCGGCTCAGGCGAAGTCGAGATCGTCAGAGTGGCGCGCAGTCCCCCCAGCGGACCGTCGGAAAGCTCGATGCGACCGCCGTGCAGTGTCGCCTGCTGGACCACCAATGCAAGCCCCAAGCCCGAACCGCCGCCGGCGGCCGTGCTGCCGCGGGAGAACCGGCCGAGCACGGTCTCATGCTCTTCGAGTGGAAGCCCGCGGCCGTTGTCGTCGACGATGATCGTCATCGTGTCGCTGGTGCGGCGCGCGGCCAACACAATTCGGCTGGCTTGGCCGTGTGTCACCGCGTTGCGCACCAGGTTGTCGACGGCCAGGCGCAGCCCACCCGGCCATCCCCAGATGCTGCCGAGATCATCGGCTGCCTCCACGACGATCTCGACATCGCCGGCAGTTCGCATGTTCTCGCGCGCGACGCGGTCCAGCATGTCTGCCACGTCGATGAGCTCGCGGTCCTCGGCCTGCGCCAGCTGTCCGGAGGCCAGCTGTCCGAGCGCGGTGATGATCGCCTCCACGCGGCGTTGTGCACGCGAAAGATCCTGCACCACTTCGGCTCTCTCCTCGGCCGGCAGATCGTGGATCCGCAAGGTGTCGAGGTCTGCACGCATCGCGGTCAGTGGTGTCCGCAGCTCGTGCGCGGCGTTGGCGGCGAAATCCTGTGCTGCTTGTAGCGAATTGGTGGTCGCACGCTGCGCGGCCGCCAACCGGCTCAACATCTCTTTCATCGCCTCGGACAGATCCTCGGCCTCGCGGACGCCTCGCACTTCGGGCATCTCGTCGCTGCCTTTGCCGAGTCGCTTGGTGTGTTCGGTCAATCTGCGCAGCGGCCGGATCGCGGGGCCCGCGAGCAACCAGCCCAGGCCGGCGGCGATCAACACCGTCACGACACCGATAACGGTGTACGCCGGAATCCTTGCGCGGTTCAACAGAATGCTGTCGGCCCGGATGCCCAACGACATCAGCACGGCGCCGTGCTGATCCACCTCGATCGTGCGCACGCGGTAGTCGACACCGTTGACTTCGACGGTCGCCGTGCCCAACGGCAACGGTGGCAACTGGAACCCGCGCTGGAACACCACCTGACCGGTCGACCGCGAGCGTCCCGTCGTCAGCACACCGCGATGCGGGTCTTGCAGTTGCTCGGGATACATGGAGGCGTCGATGATCGAATCCAGCCGCCGATCCAATTGCTGCGCATCGTTATTCGCCAGCACCACCGAGGTCAGGATCGTGAAGACCGCGACTACGGCAGCCGCGGCCGCCGCCGAAGCAATGGCCACTCGGGTACGCAGGGACGCCGACCCGAGGAATCGCGGCAACCGCACTTATGGCTCGTCGCGCAAGACGTAGCCGATGCCGCGAACCGTATGGATCACCCGCGGCAAATCGTCGCGTTCCAGCTTGCGCCGCAAGTAGGAGATGAACACGTCGGCGACGTTGGTGTCGACGTCAAAGTCGTAGCCCCACACCAGTTCCAGAAGCCGCTGGCGGGACAACACCACGCCTGCGTTCTCGGCCAGCACGGCCAGCAGGTCGAATTCGCGCTTGGTCAAGTCGACGCGCTCGCCGTCGACGAACACCAGCCTGCGGGCGGTGTCGATGGTCAACGGCCCGACCCTCATCGTGTCCGATGACTGATCGGAATTGCTGGACCGCCGCAGCAAGGCATGGAGCCGCGCCACCAGCTCGCCCAAATCGAAGGGCTTGGTCAGATAGTCGTCCGCGCCGGCTTCCAGACCCGCGATTCTGTCGTTGACGGTGTCGCGCGCGGACAACACGCAGATCGGAATGTCATTGCCCAATGCCCGAAGTGCGGTGACCACGGCGACACCGTCGAGTTCTGGCATTTGAACATCGAGAACCAACGCGTCGTGAGACTCGTTGGATAAGAGCCGTAGCGCCTCTTTTCCGGTCGCCGCGACCCGAACGTCAAACCCCGAATGCCGCAATCCGCGGGCGACCGAGGTCCGCACGTCCGGGTCGTCGTCGACCATCAGCACCGTGCGGCTCACGCTTTCCGGTGCGGGCGTGTCGCCAACCCGCACGTACTACGGAATGGAAGGCGCCGGTGCCGCGCCGCCGCAGCGGTTCTTCAGATCGACCAACGGCTGACGGATTCCGGTCAGGTCAGCCTTCACCGACGGGTTGTCGTCCAGGTAGGTCTGCACCTTGGTGCGGACCTGGTCACGCGGCACGCCCTCGAGGCTGGTGAAGAACCAGTTCACGTCGGGGTGCGTGAAAAGGTACGCGGATGTCGCCGCGGAAACGCCCGATGCAACGCCGGCCAGGTCGGCCGCGGTGCAGTTCGGCGGGTTCTGCGCCGGGTCTTCGTCGGCCATCGCCGAGGGCAGAGCACCAAACAACATCGCACCGGCGATCGCACTGGTACCGACCGCGCCAGCTACCGCGCGCCGCGCGGTACGGGCCGAGAGCAACATGGACAGGCTCCTTCATATGAAGTGGAGAGGTCACAACCATTAGCGGTTCCGACAATAAAAAGCTAAGCAGAATCGATGCCGACTTTCTTGCCTTGCGCTTAACCAATCGTGAGAAAGTCTAAATATGCAGGTCAGCGGCATCGCTGGCGGCGACTCGCGGCGTCGAACCGTCAGCGCGGCGAGGTTGCAGCGGGCCCGGGAGCTGGGCCGGCGCCCTGCGAGACGGCCGAGGCCGACGACGACTGTGCGGGCACCGCGGCACCGGGCGCACCGACCGTCTGCGCGGTTTGCAATGCTCCTGGCAAACCGCCGGGCAACGCACCACCCTGCTGTTGGGCGGCCTGCATGAGGCCCATCAGCTGAGGCAGGCTGATCGGCAGCTTGCATCGGGTAGACAGGCTCACAAGAGGTTGCTGCAACGTCTGCATGTCCTTGGCGACTTGCGGGTTGGCATCGAAGTAGCTCTTGATCGCGCCCAGCGACTGCGGCCCGGCCTGTTGTTGGGAGATCGTCGTCAGCGCCTGGTTGGTTTGCGGATGCGAGTCGAGGTAGTTACCGGTCGAGGTGGCCACCGAGCCGATGGTTCGGGCGATCTCACTGGCCGCGCACGGGTCCCCCGCTGCGGTCGCCGCCGGAACGGCCAGCGCCGCCACCGCGGCGCCTCCGGCGATGGAGGCGGCGAACACAGCGGCGAGGCTGCGTCGCAGCGACGTCGCGGTCAGCCCGGGGCACGAAGTCCGCAAAAACATGGACAACTCCTAACGGTTTGCGAACGATTTAACGCACCCGCAAACGCTTGACGATCGACGGCAAAGGTCCCCGACGCCGAAACGGCCAGGGCACATACTGCCATCGGCGTCGCCGCACCCGCCAATCCAGCGAATGAACATGCAGGTGAGGGCCAGGAAGTCCACAGGCGGCGTAACACTGCGCGGCGCCGGCGCGAGAAGCGTTAGAGCAGCATTAGGGCGTTGCTGAGGCCGAGGCACCCTACCTCACGCTGTTGTACGCTCACGCTACGAAACGCCGGGTAGAAAGCGGGGAGACCAGCCATCCAGCAGTTCATGATGCGCTTGAGCAGTAACCTGCGCAGATATCGCTGGGCGGTCTTCGCGGCGTGGCTGCTCCTTATTGTTCCGGCGATCTATCTCGCGATGAATCAGTCCGGACATCTCACCGGTGGCGGATTCGAGGTCGAGGGCTCGCAGTCCCTGCACGTGCAGCGCGAACTCGAAGCCCACTTCCCCGACCAGGGCGCCTCGCCACTTGCGCTGGTCGCGGCGCCGCGCGCCGACGCAACGTTCGACGATATGAATGCCGCGGTGACGCATCTTGAACAGATCGCCGCACAGGTGCCCAGCGTCAAGGTGGTGCCCAACCCACAACAGCCGCCACCACAGCCAGACCGCCCCTACGTCGTCTCCCTGCAACCGGACTTCAACAACAGCGGCGTGGTCGATATCGCCAAGCAACTGCGGGAGAAGGTCGGCATCAACGGCGATCAGGCCGGTGAGATCGAGAATGGCCGGGTCCGGTTGTATGTCATCGGCCAGGGCGCGCTTGGCGCCGCAGCCACCTTGGCGACCAAACACGACATCGCGCAGGCCGAGCAGTGGAACCTTCCGATCGTCCTGATTGTTTTGCTCGCGGTGTTCGGCTCGCTGGCGGCCGCGGCCATGCCGCTCGTCCTGGGCATCTGCACGGTCGCCGTCACCATGGGCCTGGTCTATCTGCTGTCGATGTACACGCAGATGTCGGTGTTTGTCACGTCGACGGTCTCGATGTTCGGCATCGCGCTGGCCATCGACTATTCACTGTTTATTCTGATGCGCTTCCGTGAGGAACTTCGCGCAGGCCGTGACCCCCAGCAGGCCGCCGACGCGGCGATGGCCACTTCCGGGCTCGCGGTGGTGCTGTCGGGCTTGACGGTGATCGCCTCCGTCACCGGCATCTACCTGATCAACACGCCGGTGCTGCAGTCGATGGCCACCGGCGCGATCCTGGCCGTCGCGGTGGCCGTGCTCACGTCCACGACATTGACGCCCGCGGTGCTGGCGACGTTCGGCAAGGCGGCCGCGAAGCGGTCGTCCTACCTGCATTGGTCGCGCCGGCCAGAGAGCACGCAGTCACGGTTCTGGAGCCGGTGGACCGGCTGGGTCATGCGGCGGCCGTGGGCCTCGGCGCTCGCGGCTTCGCTCTTGCTGCTGACGTTTGCGGCTCCGTCGTTCTCGATGATGCTCGGCAACAGCATGCAGCGGCAGTTCGAACCGACCCATGAGATCCGCGGCGGCGTCAACGCGGCCGCCGAGGCACTGGGCCCCGGGGCACTCGGGCCGGTGCGCGTGCTGGTGACATTCCCCGACGGCAACGCCGCCTCGGCCACCGTGAAAGAACCCGCCCTCGACGCGCTGCGCCAGCGAATGGCTCAGGCGCCCAACGTCGTTACCGTGGCGCCGCCGGTGTTCGGCGACGACTATCGCCGTGCGCTGCTGTCGGCGGTGCTCACGGTCGACCCCGAAGACATGGGCGCCCGCCAAACCGTCGACTGGATGCGCGAGCAGCTGCCGAAGACCGCAGGCGCGGGCGCGCGGGTCGATGTCGGCGGTCCAACGGCGTTGATCAAGGACTTCGACGACCGGGTGTCAGTCACGCAGCCCCTGGTGTTCGGCTTCGTCGCTTTGATCGCGTTCGTGATGCTGCTGATCTCGATCCGGTCGGTGTTCTTGGCGTTCAAGGGCGTCTTGATGACGGTGCTGTCGGTGGCGGCGGCCTACGGCAGCCTCGTCGTCGTCTTCCAGTGGGGATGGCTGGCCGACCTCGGCTTCAAACCGATCTCATCGCTGGACAGCACCATCCCGCCGCTGGTGCTGGCGATGACGTTCGGGTTGTCGATGGACTACGAGATCTTCCTGCTGACCCGTATCCGGGAGCGGTTCCTGCAGACCAACAACACCCGCGACGCCGTCGCGTACGGGGTGAGCACCAGCGCCAGGACGATCACCAGCGCGGCGCTGATCATGATCGCGGTGTTCATCGGGTTCGCTTTCGCGGGTATGCCGCTGGTCGCGCAACTCGGCGTCGCGTGCGCGGTCGCGATCGCCGTCGACGCGACCGTGGTGCGGCTGATCCTGGTGCCCGCGTTGATGGCGATGTTCGACCAATGGAACTGGTGGCTGCCGCGCTGGCTGGACCGCATCCTGCCGTCGGTGGACTTCGAAAAGCCGCTGCCCAAGGCCGACATCGGCGATCTGGTCATCATCCCCGACGACATCTCCTCGCTCGGCCCGTCCGGGTCCGACCTGCGGATGGTCGTCAAGTCGGCAGCCAGGCTGAAAAACCTTGTCCCCGATAGCATTACGGTCGCCGATCCGCTTGCTTTGGGCATCTGCTCCGAAGCCGCCCTCGCCGGCAGTCACACCAACGGCCGGGTGTACCGCAACGGGATATCCAAGGGCTCGACAAAGACCGCCCCGGCCACCCTGCGCGTACATCCGGTGACGATGTGGCGCGGCCGGCTTTCGGTCGCGCTGGACGCGCTGGAGACCGCGGCCGAGGCTGACCGCGCACCGGTGGAGCGGCGCAGTCCGATGGAGACCACCAACGTCCAGCTGCCCACGGGCGACCGGCTGCAGATTCCGACCGGCGCCGAGACGCTGCGGCTGAAGAGCTACCTGATCATGTGCCGGAATACCACTCGCGACTACGCAGAATTTGCCGAATTGGTGGACTCGATGGAAACTCACACCGCCGCTGTGGTGCTGGCGTCAATGGACCGGTATTACTGTGGTGAGCACCCGAGAAAGCAATGGGTCGCCACCCAGTTGGTGCGCCGCCTGGCCGATCCACAGCCGTACGACGAGCACGACACCCGGATGTCGGGCCCGGATGCGGAGGCCGATTGGGCCAGGGTCAGGGAGCGCTGCCTGTCGGTGGCGGTAGCGATGCTGGAGGAGGCGAGGTGACGTTGGCCCCCGACATTCGGGACGCGCAGCGCGACGCAGTCTCCGCACGCACACGTCAGGCGCAGGGCCGCCGGCCACTCGTCGACGACCGGCCGGTGGAGTTTTGGCCGACGTCGGCGATCAGGGCCGCCTTGGAAACCGACGACCTGACGGTCTGGCAGCAGATCGTCGTCGCTATCAAGCGCGACCCGTACGGCAGGACCGCTCGTCAGGTCGAGGAAGTGCTGGAAACCGCACGGCCATACGGTGTTTCGAAGGCGCTCGCCGAGGTGCTCGGCCGCGCACGGGAACACCTCGAAGCCAACGAACGCGCCGAGGTGGCTCGCCACATTCAGCTGCTGCTGGAACGGTCGGGACTGGGCGAGCAGGAATTCGCGTCGCGCATCGGCGTGCCCAACGACGATTTCGCGGCCTACGTGAGCGGTCAGACCAGCCCTTCGGCGTCTTTGATGATCCGGATGCGACGGCTCTCCGATCGGTTCGCCAAGATGCGCCACCACCGGCCGGGCAAGAGCGGCTAGATAGCGAATAGATGACGTACGCGCTGATCCCGGGAGCCGGTGGCAGCGCTTGGTATTGGCACCGCGTCGTCCCGCTGCTCGATTCCCTCGACGCTCGGGTCATCGCCGTTGACCTGCCGGCTGCCGACGACTCCGCCGACCTGAGCACCTACGCCGACACCGTCGTCGACGCTGTGGCCGGGGTTTCGGATCCGCTCGTTCTCGTGGCCCAGTCGATGGGGGCGTTCACCGCACCGATGGTGGCCGTCCGCGTGCCGACCGCCGCGATCGTATTGGTCAACCCGATGGTTCCGGCACCGGGCGAATCACCCGGCCAGTGGTGGTCTGCAACGGGTCACGATCAAGTGGTGCCGGCCTTCGACCCGGTCGAGGATTTCTTTCATGACGTGCCTACCGCGGTGCGCGAGGAGGCTTTCCGGCAGGGTGAACCGCGCCAGTCCGACACACCCTTTGGCCAGCCGTGGCCGCTGCATCGCTGGCCCGATGTGCCGACGAGCGTGATCCAGGGAAGCGATGACCGGCTGTTCCCGTTGGATTTTCAGCGCCGACTGGTACGCGAACGGCTGGGCCTGGAACTCGACGTGATACCGGGCGGGCACCTGGTGGCGTTGAGTCAGCCCGAGGAGTTGGCCAAGCGGCTGCGGGTATACAGGAATTCGTGAGCGAGCCTGACCTGCAGCGCATCCTGCGCGAGACGCGCACCGTGGCGATCGTCGGTGTGTCGGCAAATCCGATGCGGCCAAGCCACGGCGTGTGGAGCTATCTGCGCTCGCACAGTGATTACGAGCTGTACCTGGTCAACCCGACGATCAGCGACATCGACGGCACGCCGGTCTATCCGAGCCTGGCCGATCTGCCGGTGGTACCCGACCTCGTCGACGTCTTCCGTCGCCACGAACATCTGCCGTCTGTTCTGGACGACACCATCAAGGTGGGCGCGAAGGTGCTCTGGCTGCAACAAGGCCTGTGGGATGAACAAGTTGCGCGCGACGGCGAGGCGGCGGGATTACAGGTGGTGATGGACCGTTGCCTCAAGGTCGATCACGCCCGTCTGCTCGGTTAGCGCCACGTCGACGAGCGCTCACCCTGGTACGAATTTGAGGCCTGAACCCGTACCCCAGTGAGCGCTCGCGGGCGTTGCGGTCGCTGGGTTAGCGCGAATGGATCGGCGACACGTCGTCGACGAGCCAGTGCCCGTCGTTTTTGGACAGCGCGATGCGCAACGCGAGCACAGCGGTGTCCGCGGGCTTGCCAGGGCTGGTCTGGGTTGCGCGCAAGATCACCGCGACGCTGGCGGCGTCGGGCCCGATCGCCTCGACACCAGCCGAGACGGTACTGGCCTGCGCGGAGACATTCCTACTGGTCAAATCCTTTGCGATTTTCGTGAATTCGTTCTTGAACGCATCGGCGCTCTTGGGTGACATCGTCGATGTGACCCGGTCGATCGTCGCGGTCGGATTCTGCGGGCTGAACGTCGCCGATGCCTCGGCGGTGCCGCTCGCGATGCCCACCACTTCGGCGCTGTTGTTGTGCAGGTCGCGGTCGGGCACCGTCCAGCGCAGGTATCCGACCGTGACCCCCGCGACCAAGGCCGCCGTCGCCACCGCGGCGACCGCCAACCGCAAGCCGGGCCCGTCGTCGTCGGTGCCGACGGTGACGGCGTCTCGGCGCGCCAGCGCGAAGTTCACCACGACGCCCTCGACGATCAGCACGCATAGCACCGAGCAGACCGACACCCACCACAGCGGCCACGCCAGTGCGATGCCGATGTACACCAGCGCAACGACCGCGGCGAGGGGCGCCAGAATGTCGAAAGCCAGTACGCGCCAACGGTTTCTCATCGGATCGGCTCCAGCCGCGAGATCAGCAGCTTGCCGTCCACGTCGGAGACGTCAAGGCGCAGGTTCCATCGGACGGTCTGCGGCTTGTCACCGCCGGCGTTCTCGCTGATCGAGGTCGCCACCACCATGACGGTGTCGGTGCGCGACGCGAAGGCCGACAGCTCGGGCTGTGGCTTCGGTGTCGGCGGCGGTGTGCCGTTGGGTCCTGGCTGCGGGTGGTGGATCGACTCGACGGCGACCGAGTCGACCTGGCCGGTGGTGCGCGCCTGCAGCGTCTGAACCAGTTTTCGGAATGGTTCGACCGTCGAATCGAAGTCGGCGTTGAGCTGACCGACGGTGCCTTCGTGCAGCTTTTGCATGCTGGGTTCGACGGTGTCCTTGTTCATGTTGATCAGCACGCCGGTCCAGTCCGCCGCGGTCTGCATCACCCGGGTGCGGTACCGAATCTCGTCGACGTCGCTGCGGTGCTGCGTCCAGATCAGACCGGCAAGCACGACCGCCGCGACAGCGATTGCGCCGAACACCGCGGTGCCGATCCCGAAGCCGGAGAAGACGGGACCGTCGGCGTCGCGATTCGGGATCTGCTCGTCGTCGGGCATGGCGTGAGGCTACCTGTGCACTTCTGGAAGGATGTTGGGGTGACGGTTCAAGATCTGCGCTCGGGTATCGACCTGAGCTACGTCGACTCCGATGCCCGCCCCCAAGACGACCTGTTCGGCCACGTCAACGGCCGATGGCTGGCCGAGTACGAGATGCCTGCCGATCGTGCGACCGACGGCGCATTCCGGCTGCTGTACGACCGGGCCGAGGAGCAGGTCCGCGATTTGATCACCGAGGCGGCGGCGTCCGGGGCCAAGAAGGGCACCGACGAGCAGCGCATCGGCGACCTGTACGCCAGCTTCATGGACGAGCAGACGGTGGCCTCGCGTGCCTTGCAGCCGCTGCTCACCGAGCTCGCCGCCATTGACGCCGCTTCGGACGCCGCTTCGCTTGCCGCGGTGCTCGGCGCCTTGCAGCGCGCCGGCGTCGGCGGCGGGACGGGCGTGTACGTCGACACCGATTCCAAGGACTCGACGCGATACCTGCTTCACCTCAACCAGTCCGGGCTCGGGCTGCCCGACGAGTCGTACTACCGCGACGAGCAGCATGCCGAGATCCTGGCCGCATACCCGGAGCACATCGCGGCGATGTTCGCGCTGGTGTATGGCGGCGATCATGCCGAGACGGCGGCACGCATCGTCGCGCTGGAGACCAAGCTGGCCGCCGCGCACTGGGACGTGGTCAAGCGCCGCGACGCCGACCTCGCCTACAACCTGCGGACGTTCGCGGACCTGCCTTCCGAGGCACCGGGCTTCGACTGGGCGGGCTGGGTCGCGGCGCTGGGCACCACGCCGGAGACGGTCGCCGAGCTGGTCGTGCGCCAGCCCGATTACCTGACGGCGTTCGCCGATGCGTGGTCTGGCGAAGACCTCGAGGACTGGAAACGCTGGCTGCGTTGGCGCGTCATTCACGCCCGCGCGTTCCTGCTCACCGACGACCTGATCGCCGAGGACTTCGCGTTCTACGGCCGACGGTTGAGCGGCACCGAACAGATCCGCGACCGCTGGAAGCGCGCCGTGTCCGTGGTCGAGAGCTTGATGGGCGATGCGGTCGGCAAGCTGTATGTCGAGCGGCACTTTCCGCCTGAGGCCAAGGCGCGGATGGACGAGCTGGTGGCCAACCTGCGCGAGGCCTACCGCGTCAGCATCAACTCACTCGTTTGGATGACGCCTGCCACGCGGGAGAAGGCGCTTGCCAAGCTCGACAAGTTCACCCCGAAGATCGGCTACCCGGCCAAGTGGCGCGACTATTCCGAACTGGTCATCGAGCGAGACGACCTGTACGGCAACTACCGCCGCGGCTACGCGGTGGAGTACGACCGCGATCTGGCGAAGCTCGGCGGTCCGGTGGACCGCGACGAGTGGTTCATGACACCGCAGACGGTAAACGCCTACTACAACCCCGGGATGAACGAAATCGTGTTTCCCGCAGCGATTCTGCAGCCGCCGTTCTTCGACGCCGAGGCCGACGACGCCGCCAACTACGGCGGTATCGGCGCGGTGATAGGCCACGAGATCGGACACGGGTTCGACGATCAGGGCGCCAAGTACGACGGCGACGGCAACCTCGTCGACTGGTGGACCGACGAGGATCGAGCCGAATTCGGTGCTCGGACAAAGGCTTTGATCGCGCAGTACGAAGAGTTCGTACCGCGCGAGCTTGGCGATGGACACCACGTCAACGGCGCGTTCACCGTCGGTGAAAACATCGGCGACCTGGGCGGGCTGTCGATCGCGTTGCTGGCCTACCGGCTGTCGCTGAAGGGCGAGGAGGCCCCGATGATCGATGGGCTGACCGGTGAGCAGCGGGTGTTCTTCGGCTGGGCGCAGGTGTGGCGGACGAAATCGCGTGAAGCCGAAGCTATTCGACGGCTTGCGATCGACCCGCACTCGCCGCCGGAGTTCCGGTGCAACGGCGTGATCCGCAACATGGACGCGTTCTACGACGCGTTCGAGGTCAGCGAATCCGACGAGCTGTACCTGGAACCGCAGCGACGAGTGCGGATCTGGAACTAGCGCCCGTGGGTGAGCCGGTATCTCCGAAGGACATCGACTAGCTTCCTGCCGTTTGTGTCATAGCCGGTGTCTATGTAGGCCGGTCGGGCGTAGACGCCCATCTTGCCCAGCACGACACTGAGTTTCTCTCGCCGGCTCAGCTCATGCCCGGGCCAGTACTTCACGCGGATATGGAAACGCCCGGCCTTTTCGAAGTCGTCGACTTCGGTCCACGCCAGCTTGTATGTGTCGAGCTCGAGCCCCTCACTGGTCAGGCGCAGCCCACGGGAGAACACCCGCTTCACACCTTGGACGACAAAGATGCCGAAGAGGGCGGCGAGCACTATGCCTGGTACTGCCGCGTCGTCGCGAGCGCCCTTGAATCCGAGGAACTTGACCAGCGGTGCGAAGGCGTGGGGAAAGACGATCGCCAACGCCAGCACGAACATTCCGCCGAACATGGCTGTGGTCAAGATCCACAAGCTCCGATGTGGACGGAATACCTCCTCCCCCATACCTGCAGCCAATCACCACGACTGACGTTGCACACCAGGTTTTTCCGGAGGAAGCGTGCTCGTTCGGCAGGAGGCTCCGGTTAGAACATCTGCCAGTCCGACGCGCCGTCGGGCTGGTTGTAGAGGCCCTTGGAGTTCTTGACGACGATCGGATCGCCGCTCCCGAAGTTGTCGTAGAACCATTTGGCGTTTTCAGGGCTGATGTTGATGCAGCCGTGGCTGACGTTGCGCTTGCCCTGGTCCGCGACCGACCACGGCGCACTGTGCACGAAGTTGCCGCTGTTGTCGATGCGGACCGCCAGCTGCACATTGACCTTGTAGCCGTTGGCCGAATCGACGGGCACGCCGTATGTCGACGAGTCCATGACGATGGTCGGGAACTTCTCGAGCACGTAGTAGGTGCCGTTCGGGGTCGTATGCCCGCCGGCCGCCATGCCCATCGACACCGGAATGGTCTTCTCCACCTTGCCGTTGCGCACGACTGTCATCTGGTGAGTCGCGTCGTCGATGGTCGCCACCAGCTGCTCGGGAACAGTGAAGCTGGACTTGGTGCCGCTGGCGTCGATGTTGACGACGGTGCCCGCCGGCCAGAAGTCCTGCGGCCGCCACCGCACCTGTGTGTCGCTGGTCCAGTAGAACCTGCCCGGCACCGGCGGAACGGACGAGATGTGGATCGCCTGCTCGGCCATCGCCCGGTCGGCGATCGGTCGCGCGAAGTTGATGTAGATCGGCTTGGCCGCGCCGGCCTTGGATCCGTTGGTCGGGTTGAAGGTCGGCGGCGCGAACACCGGCTGCCCGACGTAGGGGGTCGGGTTCTGACCGGCCGGCGTGCCCTCGGGGATTGCCATCGGAGTCGCAGGCGACGCCGCCGGGTCCGCGGGCGGCGGAAAGACGAATGGATTGACCGGTGGCGGTGGAGCCAGAGGGTCGGCCGGCGGCGCGAGCGGATCCGCCGGCGGCGGTGCGTCGCCCGCGGCGGGGTCGATAGGGGCGGGAGGCGGTGGAACCTCAGGATCAGCCAGTGCGGATGGGTTTCCTAGCACGAGGCTCCCGACCAGTCCCGCCGCGATGATCGCGGTGATCAGCCTGCCCCTCGTCCGCTGCCGCATACGTCAACCTCCAGTCACGATCTTGGTCCAGTGTGGCACAGCGCAAGGACCAGCTATCGAGACGAGGGTGCTGCTTGATCCCCGACGACCGCTCGGCTCACGCCGCTGAGCTGCACTGTTAATCGCGGGGCTGTTGCCGACGTTACTTCCTGCTGGTTGGCTGAGGAATCTCGAACAGGCCACGGGCGGTGGCCACGCCGAACAAGGCGATCAGGACGAGGGCCGTCGACGCCCCGATCATGGCGGCCAGACCGACCCCTTCATAGAGCAGTCCGCCCAGCAGGGCCCCCGCCATGATCCCGACCTGGAAGGCGGCGACATACAGGCCCGATGCGCCGTCGGGGTCGTCGGGCGCGCTGCGCATGGCCGCCGACTGCAGCATCGGCGGCAGCGCTGTGGAGGCCGCACCCCACACCACGACCGCACCAACGCCGAGGATCAGCGCCACCAGACCGACTCGGACGTCGACCGCCAGCCAGGACAACACCGCGAACGCCGCCGCAAGCGCCCCTAGACAGCCGAGCACCGAGGCGGTGGGCCGTTGATCCAGCGGCCGGGCCATCAACGCCATCGACGCCAGCCCGGCGATGCCGAACGCAGCCAGCAGCCACGCCAGCTGTGGCCCGTGCACGCCGACCACGTCGCGGATGATCACGACGATGAACGTGTAGGAGATGAAGTGGCCGGTGACGCCGACCAGCGTCAGCAACGAAAGTTTCACCAGCCGGCCGTTGCGGCGATGGCGCTCGCGGCGGCGGACGGCGTCCCCGTCTTTGTCCGACATCACCATTGGCGGAAGCGCGACCCACGTAGCGGTCGTGACGAGCGCCGCGGCGACGGTGACCACGACGACGGCCATCCGCCAGCCCCACAACTCACTCATCGCGGCCGTCATGGGATTGCCGACGACGAGCGCGAGGCCGGTGCCGACATATACCGCGGTGGTGGCGCGGCCTGCGTGCGTGGCGGGCACCAGCCGGGCTCCGATGGGCGCGATCACCGACCACATCAGCCCATGGGTCAGCGCGCATAACACCCGGCCGCCGGCCAGCACCGCGAAATCGGGCGCCAACGCCGAAATTGCTTGCGAGACAGTCAAACACATCAAGGTGAGCAACAGCACACGCCGCCGCGGCCAGAACGCCGTAAGTCGCACCAGCGGAATTGTCGTGACGGCAGCGACCAACGCGTAGCTCGCGAGCAGGGTCCCGACCAGCCCCTCGCTCACACCGAAGTCCAACGCGATCGAGGGCAGTGCCCCGACCGGCACGATTTCGGCGGTGACGTAGACGAAGGCCGCCGCCGCCAGCACCGTCAGCTGTAAGGCGATGCGCGGCGTCCACGCGCGGGTGCGACTGTCGACAACCATGTGGGAAGTCACGGTATCGGTTGGGCGTTACAGTGCCCGGAAGCCGAACCGAAAGGATGCGCGATGGTTGCCATTCCGAATGGCTACGAGACGCTGTTGGAACGTCCGCTGTACGGACATCTGGCCACGACAAGGCCCGACGGCAATCCACAGGTCAATCCGATGTGGTTCGACTGGGACGGGGAGAAACTCCGCTTCACCCACACCACCAAGCGGCAGAAGTTCCGCAACATCGAGGCCAATCCGAATGTCGCGATGTCGATCAGCGACCCCGACAACCCCTACCGCTATCTGGAGGTGCGAGGCGTGGTCGAGGAGATCGTTCCCGACCCGACCGGGGCGTTCTACCTGCGGCTGAACGACCGCTACAGCGGCCCGCTGACCGAACCTCCACCGGACAAGGCCGACCGAGTCATTCTGGTCGTGCGCCCGACGGGATTCACGAAGCAGTGATCGTTGCGTTCAGCGTCAGCCCATTGGGCGGCGACGAGAGCGTGGGCGCCGCGGTGGCAGAGGCGATTCGGGTGGTTCGTGCATCAGGCTTGCCGAATGAGACCAACGCGATGTTCACCAATGTCGAGGGCGACTGGGACGAGGTGATGGCGGTGGTCAAGCAGGCGGTGGATGCGGTGGCCGCCGTCTCCCCTCGTGTGAGCCTGGTGCTCAAGGCCGACATTCGGCCCGGCCACACCGACCAGCTGACCGCCAAGGTGGAACGCATTGAGCGCGAGCTCGACGCGGGTTAGCGAGCGGTTCGGCGAAACTGCACTTAGTGCGCGCCTTACTCGCTCTTTGCCGCAACAAGTGCAGTCTCGCGTCGAGCGCTAGGAACGCACTAGGCGCGCGATGGCCGCAGACGCCTCGGCGAGTTTGGCGTCGGCCTCATCTCCGCCCTCGGCGACGGCTTGCGTGACGCAGTGGCCGAGATGCTCGTCGAGCAGCCCGAGCGCCACCGACTGCAGGGCGCTGTTGACCGCACTGATCTGGGTGAGGACGTCGATGCAGTACTTGTCCTCGTCGATCATCTTCGCGATGCCGCGGACCTGGCCTTCGATCCTGCGCAGCCGCTTGGCGTAATTCTCTTTTTGCTGCGAATAACCATGCGCCCCAGTCATTTCAGCCTCCCAGCATCTGCTTCATCTGGCCGATCTCGGCCTCCTGCGTGGTGACGATGTTCCGAGCCAGCGACTTGGCGTCCACGTTGTCGCCGTTGGCGATCTCGGCCTTGGCCATTTCGACCGCGCCCTGGTGATGGCTGATCATCGAATTCAGCCATAGTTTGTCGAACTCGGCACCGCCCAGCGACTTCAATTTCGACATCGTCGCCTCGTCGACCATGCCCTGCATGGTGTTGCCGTGTCCGGCGTGCCCCGAGTTGGTGTCGGGGTTTTCGTTCCACTGCACCAGGAACACCTTCATGACGTTGATCTCCGGTTGCTGCGCGGCCGAGATCTGGTTGGCCAGCGCGATGAGTTGCGGGTTTGTGGAGCGGTCGGGAACCAACGCCGACAGCTCGATGGCCTGCTGGTGATGCGGGACCATGTTGGTGGCGAATGCGACGTCGTCGGCGTTGTAGCCGGCCGGTTGACCGGTGATGACAGGTGTATCAGTCGGCTTGTGCTCGGAATGATCGGCGGACCCCGCGCTTCCACACGCCGACACGAACAGCGCGGCGCACAGGGCGGTCAGCAAGGCGACGAGTCGGGCATTGATCGACGTCACGAGTCAAGGGTACCCAGTGGGGGTATCGATATCGGTTTGGCCGGTCCAAACGCCGAGGGCATACTGAAGCCCATGCCCTCGCAGCCCTCTGGCATTGACATCAAGCCCCGTAGTCGCGACGTCACCGACGGCCTCGAAAAGGCCGCCGCCCGAGGCATGCTGCGGGCGGTAGGCATGGGTGACGAGGACTTCGCCAAGCCGCAGATCGGCGTCGGCTCGTCGTGGAACGAGATCACTCCCTGCAACCTGTCGCTGGACCGGTTGGCAAAGTCGGTCAAGGAAGGCGTGTTCGAAGCCGGTGGCTATCCGCTGGAGTTCGGCACGATCTCGGTGTCGGACGGCATATCGATGGGCCACGAAGGCATGCACTTCTCGCTGGTCTCGCGTGAGGTGATCGCCGACAGCGTCGAGACCGTCATGCAGGCCGAACGCCTCGACGGCTCGGTGCTGCTGGCCGGCTGCGACAAGTCGCTGCCCGGCATGCTGATGGCCGCCGCGCGTCTCGATCTCGCGAGCGTCTTCCTCTACGCCGGGTCGATTCTTCCCGGCATCGCGAAGCTGTCGGACGGCACCGAGAAGGAAGTGACGATCATCGACGCGTTCGAAGCCGTCGGCGCGTGTTCGCGCGGGCTGATGCCGCGCGAGGACGTCGACGCGATCGAGCGGGCGATCTGTCCCGGCGAGGGTGCATGCGGCGGCATGTACACCGCCAACACAATGGCTTCTGCGGCCGAGGCGCTTGGCATGTCGCTGCCGGGGTCAGCCGCACCGCCGGCGACGGACCGCCGACGCGACGGGTTCGCCCGGCGCAGCGGGCAAGCCGTGGTGGAACTGCTGCGTCGCGGCATCACCGCCCGCGACATCATGGTCAAAGAGGCGTTCGACAACGCGATCGCGGTGGTGATGGCGTTCGGTGGCTCGACCAACGCCGTGCTGCACCTGCTGGCCATCGCACACGAGGCCAACGTCAAGCTGACGCTCGAGGACTTCACCCGTGTCGGTGCGAAGGTTCCGCACCTGGCAGACGTGAAACCCTTTGGCAGCCATGTGATGACGGATGTCGACCGCATCGGCGGCGTGCCCGTCGTGATGAAGGCGCTGCTCGACGCCGGGCTGCTGCACGGCGACGTGATGACGGTGACGGGTAAGACCATGGCCGAGAACCTCGCCCACATCGCGCCGCCCGACCCCGACGGCAAGGTGCTGCGGGCGCTGAGCAATCCGATCCACCCGACCGGCGGCATCACGATCCTGCACGGCTCGCTGGCACCCGAGGGCGCAGTGGTCAAGTCGGCGGGTTTCGACTCCGATGTATTCGAGGGCACCGCAAGGGTTTTCGAACGCGAGCGCGCCGCGCTGGATGCACTTGAAGACGGCACCATCACCGCAGGCGACGTCGTGGTTATCCGCTACGAGGGACCCAAGGGCGGACCGGGTATGCGGGAGATGCTGGCCATCACCGGCGCCATCAAGGGCGCCGGCCTCGGCAAGGATGTGCTCCTGATGACCGACGGCCGGTTCTCCGGCGGCACAACGGGACTGTGCGTCGGGCACGTCGCGCCCGAGGCTGTCGACGCTGGTCCGATCGCGTTCCTGCAAGATGGCGATCGTATTCGGCTCGACGTCGCCAGCGGCACGCTCGATGTGCTGGTGGACCCGGCTGAATTCGACGCGCGCAAAGCAGGTTTCGAGCCGCTTCCGCCCCGCTACACCACCGGCGTGCTGGCCAAGTACACCAAGCTGGTCGGGTCGGCGGCCGGCGGCGCGGTCTGCGGCTAGCCCAGCAGCTCGTATAAAGCGGGCAGGAAGCCCGCCAGGTGGTTCATCTCCTGCGCGCAATGCACCATCAGGTCGCGCGGGTCGGGTAGCTGATGCGCCGCTATTGGCCTAAGTGCCCTGTCCGCCAGCGACGTTCCGGCACGCAGTGCGACGTGCCGCCCGCCCATCCAGAAGCGGGACCGCATCTCGGCGCCCTCGGGCGTCGGGCGCACGTAGTGCACGAGCCAGCCGACGTCGACGGGGATGTCGCCCGACCCGAGCCGCGCGCAGATCGCCACCGAATCAGTGGGTTTCAGGCCTATCGTCGACGGCTCGACGAACCGGATCGCAGGCCGGGTGAACGCCGAACCGAGGTACTCCTGCACCAGTGACGTGCGACCGACGTAGGCGCCGTCAGCGCCGCCGTCGCTCCACCGCGCCGATACATGCGCCCGCGGGTGCCACAGCTTGTAGCGGCGGGAGTCGCTGCCGTGCCAGCCGAACCACCATTCCCACATCGCCGGCGTGACATCGGGCATGTCGGTGCGCACCGACACACAGATGCCGCCGTCGCGCAGCCGCCCGTACCCGTTCTCGGTCTGCTGATAGCCGTCGTCGAGTAGCGTCGCCATGTCGTCGAAGGCGGGCAGTGTCGGCCCTGCCTGCGGCCCGTGCTCCAGCGCCTCGACGACATGCCTTGGCAGCGGCGCCATTTCAGGGTCGAAGAACTTCCCGAACGGGGTGTCGCGATCACCGGCGCGGTAACCCAGGTAGTCGTCCATGTCAGACGCGTCCCATCCACGTGTAGAACCGCCCGTCCGGGTCGTATTGCGCACGTACCTTGTCCAGCCGCGCCATCGCATCATCGCTGGCGAACTTGGCCGGTCTCTGACCGAGGTTCTCGTCGGCGAGCTGGATACCACTGGCCAGATGTGACATTGCCGCCATGTTGGATCGTGCCCAGTCGCCGTACTTTTCGTCGTCGCTGGGATCTTGCCAGACCGTGTACAGGGCGAGGTAGATGTCGTCTTCCAGGCTGTAGGCCATGTCCTGTCGCGTAGGTGACGGACCCCAGTTCAGCCACAGGAAATGGGAGGGGTGCGGCGGTATGGTCTCGATGATGCGGCGAACGCCGGGTAGCAGCTCGTCGGCGGGCGCCGACGTCCACATGTTGTCGGCGGCATAGCGGTAGCCGGTCGGGTAGTTGCTCATCACGCCGTCGTACCAGGTTGCGAGATCCGTTGGGGCATAGGGGACTGCGACTGTTGCGCGGTCGCGCACGGGACAGGTGTCGAGTAGCGCCAACGCCTTGATGGCCTCGTCCTCCGATTCGGCGAAGACGGGCGACGCCATCACGATGCCGGGCGTTTCGAGGCCGGCGCCTGGGACACTGCGGGAGGCGACGATCTGCAGCTCGACGCGTCGGTCGACGTCGGCGCTGATCTCGCGAGCCCAGGTGTAGACGTCGTCGGCGAGCTCGATCGGATAGACGTAGAGGCTGCTGCCGCAGATCGCCGGGCGCGGATAGACTTTGAGGTGAAAGGCAGTGACGACACCGAAGAAGCCAGGGCCGGATCCTCTTGCAGCCCAATATAAATCGGCATGATGGTCGGCATCGCAGTAGACGGACTCGCCGTCGGCGGTGACGATGTCGAGTCCGAGCACGCTTTCACACGCCGGCCCGAGCACGCGACTGTTCCAGCCGTAGCCACCCTGCAATAAGTAGCCACCGATGCGCACGCCCTTGCAGTGGCCGGCCGGGAAGAACAGCCCCTGCGCGTCGAGTTCGGCAGCGAGCACACTTCCACCCTTGCCTGGGCCGACGACGGCGACCATCCGATCAGCGTCCACGGTGCTCTGGTCGAGACGGCTGACATCGAGCAGCACACCGCCGTCACGGACGTGATTGCCCGCCCAGCTGTGGCCGCCGGACCGCACGCCCACCTGGTGGCCATTGGCTTTGGCATAGCGGATCGTCGAGACGACGTCGTCCGCGTCTTGCGCCTGCACGACCACATCGGGGAAGCGCTCCGGAGTGCGAGCGTTCCACACGGTGGCGCGTCGAGCTGGTTCATATCCGTCATCGCCGCGGAAGAAGTGCCGACCGTCGGGCAGCATGTCGACCCCCTTTTGATCCGTATAGTGGATCATTGTGATTCGTATAGCGGATCAATATAGTGAGGGCGTGTCACGGCCGCAGCAAAATGAACAAGTAAGTTACGGACGCGACGATGGCATCCAGGTGCTGCGTCGCGCCGCGGCCGCGCTTGACGAGATCGCCACCGCACCCGGCCAACTTCGTCTGGTCGATCTCGGCGCGCGGCTCGGACTGCCGAAATCGACGGTGCGCCGATTGCTCGTCGGACTGGTCGAAGTGGGGTTCGCCAGTGTCGACGACCACGGCAGGTTCTCCCTCGGTGATCGTCTGCTCGGGCTGGGGACCGCCGACAGCACGCAACTCGCGACGCTGTTTCGGCCGGCCCTCGAAGAGGTGGCCGCCGCCACCGGCGAGACAGTCGACCTGTCGGTGTTGCGCGGGCAGCAGATGTGGTTCATCGACCAGATCGAGTCGTCTCACCGGTTGCGTGCGGTGTCGGCGGTCGGAGTGCGATTTCCGTTGGAGGGCACGGCGAACGGCAAGGCCGCTCAGGAACTACTGAACGACACCGACGCGCGCGTGTCGAAGATCGCGTTCGACCGCGACGAGCACACGGCAGGCATCTCGGCGGCGGGCATTGCCGTGCGGACAGCGGGCGGGCACATCGTCGCCATTTCGGTGCCGGCGCCTACGGAACGCTTTCTCGCGCAGGAGGATCGAATCGTCGCCGCGCTGGCCAGGTTGGGTGAGGCTTGCGAGCTGCAGATCGCAGCGTTGCGGTGACTAGCGATCGCCAGGGTCGTCGTCGAGGTGGACGCTGAGGAACTCTGGCACGTGCAAGATCCGGCGCAGCGCGAACCTGACCGGCGGGGGCATATCGGAAGCATTCTCATCGCGATAGAGCCGAGGCGCGCTCATCCGGTAATGGCCGCCGTGTGTCCTCACCCCACCTCCGCCGGCTGCGATCACGTTGCGTACCCAGTCGGTGTCGGGGCCGTAGGTCAGCGCGAAGACAAGCTCGTCTCCTTCGCGAAACGCCATGACAGGTGAGCTGTAGGTCCTTCCCGACTTGCGCCCGCGATGCTCGACAAGCGCAAACGTGGGCGCCCACGGTGCGATGAGCCGGGTGACTTGGTTGATGCCGTACTTGTTCGTACGGGCAACCCATTTAGGGATCGGCATGATTGAGCTCCCTTGCTAGTCGACGGGCTCCTTGACGGTCGCCACCGCGAAACCGTCCCAGCCCTTGGTGCCGACGGTCTGGATCGCCGCCGCATCCAGCCGAGGATCGTCACCCATCATCTGCAACATGTCGCGTACAGCGCGCGCCTGATGATCGTCGGGGGCCGGATCGAGTACGCGTCCGAAGCGAGCGATGTTGTCCACCACAATGATTGCGCCCGGCGCGGCCAGCTTGATCGCCCACTCGACATACGCGACGTTGTTCTCCTTGTCGGCGTCGATGAAGATCAGGTCGAACGTCTCGCCGCGCTCTGCGAGCGTCGGGAGGGTGTCCAGCGCGGCGCCGACGATCACCTCGACGCGGTCGTCGACTCCGGCGCGCGTGAAATTCTGGCGCGCGACTTCGGCATGCCGTGGTTCGTATTCCAGCGTCACCACGCGGCCGCCCGGACCGACGCCGCGGGCCAGCTGGATGGTGCTGTAGCCGGCCAGCGTGCCGATCTCGAGTGCGCGGGTGGCGCGCGTCGCCGTCGCGAGCAGGGCCAGCAGCTTGCCGTGTTGCGCGGACACCTCGATCGCCGGCATGCCCGCGGCAGCCGATGCCGCACGCGCCGCCGTCAGCGCGTCGTCCTCGGTGCGCAGCACGCGGTTGAACAGCTCGTCGAGATCTTTCGGGTCCGGTTCCGCCACGGCACAAACGTTATCGCGCACCCTCTTTGGCGTACACCACCCGCAGCACGTGGCCCACCTCCGGACCCATGACGGCGTCAGCGAGTTCGCAGAACGTGGCGACGAATTCCGGTCCGTGTGCAGGCTCTGCGTCGTTGAGATGATGCGCAATCTCGTGCAGGACGACCAGCTCGCGCAGCGCCCAGTTGGCGAGCCGGTCGGGCACCGCAATCACCGCATCAACCTCGCTGCACTCGTAATGCGCGGCGGTCGCGCCGCGGCGGGCGCGCACGGTCAGCGCACCGGTTCGCGGCCAGCGGTCCCGTACGGCGGGATGGGCCAGCACGTCGTCGACATACCGCTGCACGGCGGCGGCCGAGGCGAACCGGCCCTCGGGCGGCAGTGTCAGCTGGGTTCCGAAGAAATCGACGACCCGGTTGCCGTGCTCGGCGGCCCGGTCGAACAGCGTCCGCACGAATTCCTCGGCGGCATAGACCTTCGCCCGCTGACTGTCGCGTGGCGTCACTTCCGCAGCGAGCCCCTGGCGCCTGACAGTTCGGGACTGCTGCCAAGCCGCGCCCGCCTACCCGCGCGATCCCCCGCGCGGCGGGCCGCGGACGAGTATCCGGCGGTGGCACTGGTGGCCCTCCATGTGCCGCGCGCCTCTGACGTTTGGCGGTAGAAGTCCTTGAGCTCGATGTCCTTGTCCCGCAACGCGATAGCGGTTCCAGGTTGGCTGTCGCGGCCCTTGGTCGCTTCCCGCTGCGCCTCCTCGCGGGCCTCAGCCAGCCGCTTCCCGATGCGGGCGCCGAACGCGAGCTGGAAGTTGAGCCGCGCGGTGATCGTCGGCGTCGGCCGGTGCGCCCCCGAAGCGATGTATGCCTCGGACGCCCTGACCATCTGCATCACCAGGCTGGCATACAGGGCGTGGCTGGCGTCGATGTCCTCGGCGAAGCCGTACGCATAGACGAACGTCGAGTTGGACGCGACGTCGCACTTCACGTCGTTGGCGTTCGCGATTACCACGAACAGCTGGACATACGTCCGCAGCCCTCGGGTACCGGCGTTGCCGATCGTGATGGTGCGCTGCACAGGCATCTGCGACTTGGTGCGCTCGGCCGAATGCGCCCGTGCGACCGCCAGGTCGATCGACGTCGCGGTGGCCAGGCGCTGCGCCGCGGCCATGAACGCCTCTGCCTCGTGCGTGTTGTCGGTGCCCTCCGCCTGGCGCAGCAGCGCGGCAATCCGCGCGAGCATCTTGTCGTCACTCATGGCGCCAGATTAGGGCTAGTTGGTGACAAAACCGTCGAGCGCCGTCACGACCTGTGGAGAAAGTGGGTCCTTCTTGGCGTAGTTCGCGACGCTGTCGGTGGGGTCGTCGCGCAACACGTGGTTGACACCCTTGAGCTCGACGACGGTCAACTGCGTGTGCTTGAGCGCATCGATGAGCGCGCGCTCGGTATCACATTTGGCTTGTCCATCGGAGTCTGAACAGGTCAACAAGACGCGGGTGTCGGCGGGAATCTTGGCGGCCAGTGCGAGTGGGTCGATCGCGTCGGCTTCGATGACGGCCTTGATGTTGCCGGGGTTGACGATGGCGCTCAGCCCCTCGGGCAGCTTGTCGGGTGCGGTGCCCTTGGTGCGCACCTGGTCGACGGCCGCCAGCCACGTCGACAGCGTCTCGGGTGTCGCGTCTGCGCGGACTCGGGCGGTGATGATGTCGAGGTAGCGGCCCGACAGCGGCTGAAACAGGCCGAGTGAGTGGATCTTTGGCGCGCCCGGCGTGGTGTCGACGGCCAGCGACATCGCGTGGATGGTGCCCTCGCCGAGGGCGTACACCGAGATGCGTGCCTTGTCGGTGCCCGGCTGGTCGGCGAGGAAACGCACCGCTGCCTTGGCACCAGAGGTGTAGACGGCGCTGCCGACGTCGGCGGGCTTGGCGGCATACGGGCCGAGGCCCGTCTTGCCGGTGCCGACCTTGTCGTAGCGCAGGCTGGCGACGCCGCGATCGGACAGAAGTTCGGCGAGCTGCCGCATGTTCCCGACGGGGCCCGCGACCGCGTTGTCGCCGTTGCGGTCGGTGTTGCCGCTTTCGGAGATCAGCAGTGCGGCGGGTCCAGGTTTGCCGTCGTGCTGATGGCGGTAGGAGCCGTGGATGGTGAGGCCGTCTGCGGCGAAGGTGACGTCGTCGTCGACCCAGGCCGGCGGGGTTTCGGACGAGCATCCGGCCAGCAGCGCGATCGAAACCGCCAGCGCAGCAAGCGCTTTCAAAGCTTGGCCTCGATCCACGACGTGACGTCGTCGAGCACCACCGCTTTCTCCGGCTCGTTGAACACCTCGTGATAGAGCTCGGGGTAGACCTTCAGGTGCACGTCGGTCGAGCCGACACATTCGACAAGGCGGCGGCTGCCGTCGACGTGGATCAACTTGTCCTGCTCGCCGTGCACGACCAGCAGCGGGGCGGTGATGGCGCCCGCGCGCTGCGGCATGCTCTCGCCAACGCCGATCAATGCGCGGGCGATGCCGGCGGGCAGCTTGCCGTGAAAGACCATCGGGTCGGCGTTGTAGGCGGCGACGACGTCGGGGTCGCGCGATACCGCGTCGGTGGGCAGCTGTTCGACGGGCAGGCCGGGCGCGATCCTGCCGAGCAGTTTGGCGACGAACACCATCACCGGCGACACGTTCTCTTGCGCGTCGACGGCCGGGCCGGACAGCACCATCGCGGTGTAGTCGTCGGGATGCTCGACGCCGTACGCGAACACGACGCCACCGCCCATGCTGTGGCCCAGCACGACGCGCTTGAGCCCGGGATGCTCTGCGGCGGCGCTCTTCACCAGCGTGTCGAAGTCACCGGTGTACTCGGAGATGTCTTTGAGGTAGACCCGCTTGCCGCCGGAGCGGCCGTGTCCGCGGTGGTCTAACGCGTATGTGATCAGGCCTGACTCACCGAACCGCTGCGCTACGTGGTCGTAGCGGCGGGCGTGCTCGGCGTATCCGTGTGAGAGCACGACGACGCCGCGGGCCTCGGTGTCAGGTGTCCACACGTCGTAGACGATGCGCACGCCGCCCACACCGTCGAAGCTGCGTTCGCTGCGGGTTGTGGCCATCAGGGGAGAGTAACGAGTACGTGTCGGACAGTCTGCGTAAGCTCGGTGCCGTGAGCGTCCTCGCACACGAAACCGACGACGAATTCCTGCTCAAGGCCGAGCCGCACCGGCGTGAGCTGTTGGCGCACTGCTACCGGATGACCGGTTCTGTGCACGACGCCGAGGACCTGGTCCAGGAAACGTATCTGCGCGCGTGGAAGGCATACGGCGGCTTCAAGGGACAGTCGTCGCTGCGGACATGGCTGTACCGCATCGCCACCAACACGTGCCTGACGTCGCTAGAAGGTCGTCAGCGCCGGCCGCTGCCGACGGGCCTCGGACAGCCGAGTTCGGATGCGAACGGTGAACTGTTCGAACGCCACGAGGTGCCGTGGCTCGAGCCGCTGCCCGATGACTCCGCTGACCCGTCGAACATCGTCGACTCTCGCGAGTCGGTGCGGCTGGCGTTCATTGCGGCTTTGCAGCATCTGTCGCCGCGGCAGCGGGCCGTGCTGGTGCTGCGGGACGTGCTGCAGTGGAAGGCCGCCGAGGTCGCCGACGCGATCGGCACGTCCACCGCGGCGGTGAACAGCCTGCTGCAGCGCGCGCGGGCACAACTGGACACCGTCGGCCCCAGCGAGGACGACGAGCTGGCCGAGCCGGAGTCGCCGGAGAGCAAGGATCTGCTCGACCGCTACATCGCCGCGTTCGAGGCGTACGACATCGATGAGCTGGTGAAGATGTTCACCGACGACGCGATCTGGGAGATGCCACCGTTCGACGGCTGGTACCAGGGCCCCGAAGCGATCGTCACGCTCACGCGGGTCCACTGCCCGGCCGAAGGTCCGGGCGACATGCGGTTCATCAAGACGACGGCCAACGGGCAACCCGCGGCGGCGCTGTACATGCTCAACCGCGAGACCGGGATACACGAGGCGTTCCAGCTGCATGTGCTCGACCTCAAGCCCGACGGTGTCTCGCATGTGGTGGCGTTCCTCGACACGGCGCTGTTCGAAAAGTTCGGCCTGCCGGCTTCTCTCTAGCCGGCCGAGTGGCCACCTATGCCACGTCTTCCGCCAAAATCCTTGCAATAACTGGCCACTCGGCACCGGCCGCCCGCAACGCCGCGCATACCCGCGCAACAATTACGTGCGCACGGTATCGCAGCATCTCGGCGCTCACGCGGATGATTACCCAGCCTCGGGCCAGCAGCTCCGCATGCCGGTCGATGTCGTAGGCATACTGCTCCGGGTTGGTCCAGTGCTGCTCACCGTCGTACTCCACACCAACCTTGAAATCCTCGTATCCCATGTCAACCTTCGCGTACCGCCTTCCCGCGAAGTCGCCATAGACGACGATTTGCGTCGTCGGGCGCGGCAGTCCCGCGTCAATGAGCACAAGCCGGGTGCGGGTTTCCTGCGGCGATTCCGCTCCGCTATCCATCAGGTCGATCACTTCGCGCAGTTGAACCAGGCCGCGCACCCCACGATGGCGTTCCAACAGACGTATGACATCACGCGCCTGCAACCTAGTCGCGTTCGCTAGTGCATCAACTGCAATGAGCGCCTCCGTGCGACGGCCGCGGCGACCGAGATCGAAGGCGGTACGGGCGGGTGTCGTCGCGGGGATACCGCGGATGAGGCGGGTCTCGTCGTCTGCCAGTTCGTCCCGGTGAATGACGATGCCATCCACTGGCTTGCCGTTACGGCGATACAACTCCGCGGGCAGTCGCGGATCGATCCAATCCGTTCCGTACAACGCCGCAGCCGACAGCCCTGCGGCGGTCCCTTTTCGACCAGACCACAGCCATGCAGCCTCCGCCCGCATTGGCGGTGTGAGTTCCATTTCCTTCGGCAGGTAGACATCGCGGTAGATCCTGTCGTAGCGGCTAATCAGCGTTCGCCTCGTCACGGTGCCGCGCGCAAGTGCTTCAGTGCCGATAAAGGGACCCGTCTGCGCCATGCGCTTAGGACGGTGTTCACGCGCAAATGGCTTCGCTTGTCGCTCAGTGGCCAGTTATCACACGCACGAACGGCGAAAGTGTGCCACAAGTGGCCATTCGCCAAACGATCTGATCTAGCACACTGTAAGCCCAGCTAGACGGGCTTCTTGACACGTGTTTTGGAACGTGTTCTATGATCGCGAATCATGAAGACCAAGGGCGCTCTGCTGTGGGAGCTCAACTCGCCATTCAAGATCGACGAGATCGACCTCGGTGATCCCGTCGCCGACGAGGTACAGATCCGCATGCACGCCGCCGGCATGTGCCACTCCGACTACCACCTGACCACCGGCGCCACCCCGATCGGCCTGCCCGCACTGGGCGGCCACGAGGGCGCGGGCGTCGTCACCAAGGTCGGCAAGAATGTCACCGGTATCGAAGAGGGCGACCACGTCATCCTCGCCTTCATTCCTGCCTGCGGTGAGTGTCAGCCATGCCTGAAGGGGTACCGGTCACTGTGCGACCGCGGCGCCGTGCTGCTCGGCGGCAAGGCCATCGCCGACGGGACCTCCCGCGTGCACGCCGGCAGCACCGAGGTGTCGCCGATGAACCTGCTCGGCACTTTCGCCCCCTACATGACCGTCCACAAGGACTCCGTCGTCAAGATCGACAAGGACGTCCCGTTCGAGACCGCCGCCATCTTGGGCTGCGCGGTGCCCACCGGCTACGGGTCTGCCACCAATGTCGCCGAAGTCAAGCCCGGTGAGACGGTCGCGATCATCGGCGTCGGCGGCATCGGCATGAGCGCGCTGCAAGGTGCGGTCATCTCCGGGGCCCGCAACGTCATCGCCATCGACCCCAACGAGTGGAAGCGCGACCAGGCCATCAAATTCGGCGCCACGCATGTCTATCCGTCGATGGCCGAAGCCATCGCGCCGATGATCGACGTCACCCACGGGCTGATGGCCGACAAGACCATCATCGCCGTCGGCGAGATGAAGGGCGAGTACCTCGAAGAGGCAATGATCCTGACGGCCAAGACCGGCACCTGCGTCGTGACCGGTATGGGCTCGATGATGGACGTCGACGTCAAGCTCAACCTGTTCCTGTTCACCATGTTGCAGAAGACGTTGAAGGGCAACATCTTCGGCGGTGGCAGCTCGCACGTCGAGACCCCGAAACTTATTGCGCTCTACAAGTCGGGTCTGCTCAAGATCGACGAGATGGTCACGAACACATATTCGTTGGAGAACATCAACGACGGCTATCAGGACATGCTGGACGGCAAGAACATCCGCGGCGTCATCAAGTTCACTGAAGCCGACTGGTAACCACCTCGATCCACGACGCCAGCGCACGTAGCTGCGTCGGCGACACACCGTCGAACACCACCGCACGCACCAATTCGGCGTGCCCTGGCGCTGCGGCTTCCAAAGCAGCTTGGCCCGCGTCGGTGATCTCCACGACCGCGCCGCGGCGGTCGTCGTCACTGCCATGGCGGACGACCAATCCGCGGCCACGCATCCGTCGCAGTTGATGCGACACCCGACTCTGCTCCCAACCCAGCGCCTCACCGAGCTCGTTGACGCGCTGCGGCCCGCGCTCCGACAAGGCGACCAACACGTCGTAGTCCGACAGCGACAGCTCGCAGTCCTGCTGCAACTGCCGGTGCATGGCTATCTGTAGCCGGCTCACCATGGTCAAATAGCCCCGCCACACCCGCTGTTGCTCGTCGGTCAACCACACGGAATACATGACACATCATCTATGTTGTCTTGGTCAAGGCCTGCCACCTAGGCTGGCGAGAACCCGAGGGGTGAGCACATGACACCGACAGAGACCGTCGACATCCGCCGCGCTGACGATCGCGCGAAGACGAAGATCTCCTGGCTGGACTCCAAACACTCGTTCTCGTTCGGCAGCCACTACGAGCCAGAGAACACGCACCACGGCCTGCTGCTTGTCAACAACGACGACATCGTCAAGCCAGGCACCGGTTTCGATACGCATCCCCACCGCGACATGGAGATCGTGACGTGGGTGCTGCGCGGCTCGTTGGTGCACCAGGACTCCACCGGACACTCCGGGGTGATCTATCCCGGCCTGGCGCAGCGCATGTCCGCCGGCCGCGGAATCCTGCACTCGGAAAAGAACGATTCGTGGAAGCTGACCGGGTCCGAAACACATGACGAGCCAGTGCATTTCGTGCAGATGTGGGTTGTCCCCGACGAGTCGGGCATCGATCCCGGCTACCAGCAGCTCGAGATCGACGACGAGCTGCTGCGCGGCGGCCTTGTGACGATCGCCTCGGGTATGCCCCAACACAGCGACGCCGCCGCCATCACGATCCGCAACCGCTACGCAGCCCTGCATGGCGCTCGCATGCAACCGGGCGACACCGTCGCCCTGCCCCAGGCGCCCTATCTGCATCTGTTCGTCCCGCGCGGCGAGGTCACTCTCGAAGGCGCAGGCCCGCTCCATGAGGGCGACGCCGTCCGGTTCACCGCATCAGGCGGGCAGAAGGTCACCGCTACCGAACCAGCCGAGATTCTGGTCTGGGAGATGCATGCGGGTTTGGCTGCGGCGTAAGCACATTGGGCTCATCGGCATCGCGCTGATCGCCGCATGCTCGGCGAGCCCAGCCCCGCCACACGGTCCGGCACCTCAAGCGCAATCACCCACTGGCTTGGCACCCGTCACGGTCACAGTGGACGCAGCGATGGCCCAGTCCCCGTTCGACCGACCACGCCAGGTGCTGGTCCCGCCGGGCTGGACGATGTCGGTGTGGGCGCGCATACCCAAGGCCAGACTGGCCGTATGGGCACCCGATGGCACGCTGTTGATTTCGGTGCCAAGCGCCGGCCAGATCCTGCGTCTGGAGTCCGGCCGCGACTCGGTGCTGCTCGATGGGCTCGACCAGCCGCACGGCCTGGCGTTCGCGGGCCGGACGCTGTATGTCGCCGAAAGCGACCAGATCGACGCCTACGAGTACGCCGACGGCACGGCGACCAATCGGCGAACGCTCGCCGGGGGCTTGCCGGATGCGAAAAGCCCTGACCTCAAAGGCGAATACGCGCACGCACTGAAGAGCGTTGCCGTCGGCCCGGACGGCGCGGTGTACTTCTCCATCGGCTCGACCGGCAACATCTCCGCCAGCGACCGCGACGCCAACCCACCGCGAGCCACCGTCATGCGAATCCCACCGGGCGGAGGGCCATCTCGGCCGTTCGCCACGGGCGTGCGCAACGGCACTGGCCTGGCGATCGCGCCCGACGGCTCGGTGTGGACGGCGGTCAACAACCGCGACAACGTCGCCGACCCGCATACGGGCCTTGTCGATCCGGAGTACATCAACGACCATCCGCCCGAGGCCGTCGCCAGGTTGACGCCAGGGCGCGAATTGGGTTGGCCCTACTGCAATCCCGACGGCGGACCGGCGGACCTGCCGTTCATCCGCGACGTGCAGACCAACGGCGATGGCAGCAAGCTCGACTGCGCGTCGCTTCCGAAAGTCGAGCAGAGCCTCGGCGCGCACGCCGCCCCGCTTGGCATGAGCTTCACCGAAGGTGTGCTGCCCGACCCCTATGGCAGCGGAGCGCTTGTCGGAGTGCACGGGTCATGGAACCGCCAGCCGCCCCAGGCGCCCGAAGTGTCCTTCTTCGCTTGGCAGAGCGGCCATCTCGGCAACCAGCAGACGCTGGTCGGCGGATTTCAGGCGCAGAACGGCTCCCGCTGGGGCCGTCCGGTCGCCGCCGTAGCGGGACCGGACGGAGCGGTGTATATCACCGACGACTATGCCGATGCCGTGTACCGGCTCGCGCCGCCGGCCCGCTAGCGGACGGTGGTGCCGCGCGGCGTGCCTGTACCGCGCCGGCCCGTGACGGCGACGTAGATCCCGATCAGGATGGCCGCCACGACGACACCGACGAGGAACGGGATGACCGCCCACCCGCCATTGGAGTTGGAATAGCCAACCTGATAGGTCACCCATGAGCCGATCAAGGACCCAAGGATGCCCAGCACGATGGTCATGATGACGCCGATGGCCTGCCTGCCCGGCATGATCAGCCGCGCAAGCGCGCCGACGATAGCTCCGACGACGATCGCACTGATAATTGTCCCAATCATTTCTTCTCCTCAAGATGTAAGCCCGACCACGGCGGGATTACCCAATCCGGCAAATTCCACGCGTGACAGCGAAGCCAGCAACGCAGCCGATGCCCAACTGATATGTAGCTGTGACGAAAGTTGACAGTGTTTCTACTGTGATTACTGTTGTCTACGTTCTAGCTGTCTCGTCGAAGGGGCACCCGTGTCGAGTGCGGCCGCAAACTTCCGGCGCTTGATGGCGTACGCCGCAGCGCTGCTGCTGTGCGCTGCGTTGGCAACGACGGCGGCCCCAACGGCCCGCGCCGCCGACGGACGCGAATTGTTGGCCAACGCGATCGCCAGCACCCGCGGTTCGTACCTCGTCTACAACTTCGGCGGCGGACATCCCGCGCCGATGCTCAACGCCGCCGGCGACTGGTATGAGCTGACCAACGGCGGCCACTTGATGATCATCAAGTCCGCCTCGCAACGCCTGGCGCCGAGGCTTCTGGTCGACTCACACGCCGGCTATCAAGCCCGTTGTGAACGTGATCCGCGTGCGCGCACTTCAGAAGGGCTGTTGCAGGCCTCGGAGATCTACACGCCGCTACAGGCGTGGCAGGCGCTTGGCCAGCCGACAATCGCGATCAACGCGAACTTCTTCGACGTGCGCGGGCAGAAGGGCGGTTCGTGGAAGTCGACCGGTTGCAGCTCGCCGCTGGGCGCCTACGTCGACAACACCCGCGGGCAGGGCCGAGCCAACACCGCCGTCACCGGCACCATCGCCTACGCAGGCAAGCAGGGTTTGTCCGGCGGAAACGAAAGCTGGTCCGCGCTGTCCACGATGATCCTGCCTGTCAGTGGCGCGCCGTTCGTCGTCTCCCCGAAGGCACACGACGACTACGACGCGGCATCGCCCGTGATCCAGGGACTGATGGACAAGGGCACCCGGTTCGTCGCGGTGAGCGGACTCGGGTTGCTCGCACCGGGAGACACCGGGCAGATGAACGACGGCGGCCCGAGTGCGGCGCGCACTGCGCTCGCCTACGCCAAGGGTAAAGACGAGATGTACGTCTTCCAGGGCGGTAGCTATACCCCGGACCAGATCCAGGATTTGTTCCGCGGCCTCGGCAGCGACACGGCAGTCCTGCTCGACGGCGGCGGTTCCTCGGCGATCGTGTTGCGCCGCGATACCGGCGGCATGTGGGCGGGCGCCGGTGTGCCCGACGGGAACTGCGACACCCGTCAGGTGCTGTGCGACTCCCGCGAGCGCGCTCTGCCGAGCTGGCTCGCGTTCAACTAGTCGCCCCCCGGCGGCGGGTCGATGGGTGTCAGGGATATCGGCACCAAGTGGGTGCCCGGCCCCTCACCTGGGCATCCGGCTCCATCGGTGATGAGCGTGCGCTCTCCGAAGAAGCTGCCGTCAGGGTTCGGGATCCAGTAGTCCGAGCGTTGGGCCGTCACGGCGCTGTTGGGGTTGCTGCGATCACAGAAGTAGGGGTACTCACCGCTCGTTTCCCAACGGTCGTTGTTCCATCTGTACTCGTAAGCCAAGGGAGCGCCTGGATTGCGGGCATGGTCGTCCTTGTTGTCCATGTGCATGACGCAACCGTTGACATCACAGTTGGTGGTGAATTCGACGGGGAACGTTATCGGATTCATCGGCGTCGGCATACCGTTGAACGTCTGCTGTGAGAAGTCGATGAACACGTTGTAGTACCCGTACAGCGGCGGCGGTTCAGCTCGGTCCGCGTGAGCGACGGGCGAGACGAGTATCGCCGCACATGCGGCAAAAACGCCTATTGGCGCGGACTTTGACATATCACTGAGTTAACACACCGACTCGGTCACTCGTCGGCGAATCGGGAGATGAGCGCGGTCGCTGCCGCGGCGTGCGTCTGGCGCTCGTACCCGCCTCCGAACAACATAACGTGAGCCAGCAGCGGGTAGAGCTGGTGCAATCCGACGCGGTCACGCCAGCCGTCTCGCAACGGCCGACGCGCCTGGTATCCGGCGATCACCTCATCGAAAAACGGGCATCCGAACAGGGCAAGCATCGACAGGTCGGTCTCGCGATGGCCGCCGTGGGCCGCGGGATCGATCAGCACTGCCCCCTCGGATGTCCACATGACGTTGCCGCTCCACAGGTCGCCATGAAGCCGCGCCGGCTGATCGTCGTCGTCGAAATCACCTGCCTCGCAGCGGGATGTCACCGCAGCGACGGCTTCGCGGGTCGCGGTGCTCAGTCTTGGTGCCGCGCGTTCCGCCATCGGGACCAGGCGCTCGCGCGCGTAGAACGTGCCCCAGCGTTCGTGGCCGGTCAACGACATCGGCAGCGGCTGATGCAACGGGCCGAAGAATCCTGGCCCGGCCCAGCCGTCGGGCGGTGCGCCGAAGGCCACCGCGCCCGCATCGTGCGTGCAGGCCAACCGGCGTCCGAACTCGTAGGCGGCCGCGCGGGTCGGAGCGGAATCCGATAGCCGCTGTAACGTCAGGCTGATGTCGTCGTAGTCGATCACCCGTGCGCACTCCACTCCGCCGGCGGCGGCCGAAAGCCATTGCAGCCCAGCGGCTTCACACGCGAAGAAGCCCGGGGGCGCGCTGGGATTGCGTTTGACGAAGGTCGTCATGGCTAAGGTTGACCGGCGACCCGTCGCAGCACGCGGTCACGGGCCCAGGTTGGCAGATGCGTCATTAGTGCCACTTGAAGTTTGGGGGCCACACCGACGACGTAGCGCGCCCGTGGCCGGCGAGCGGTGAGCGCCTCCTCCACGACGGCGGACACCTTGTGCGCCGGCACCGCCAGCTTCTGCGAGACCGGGATCATCTTCTTCATACCGGTGATGTGCTTGGCGTACAGGCCACGCTGTTCGGGGGTCAAGGCGGATTCGACGTCGGCGACCATCGTGTCCGCCGTGCGCCACATGTCGGTGTCGGTCTGCGCCGGCTCGACGATGACGACCGGAATATGCCACGGCCGCAACTCCATTCGAAGCGCGTCGGCGGCGGCTTCCAAGGCGAACTTGCTGGCACAGTAGGCGCCGATCAACGACATCGACAAACGTCCGTTGACGCTGGAGATGAACACGATCCGGCCACGTGATTGCCGCAGCCGCGGCAGCACGGCCTGCGTAACGGCCAGCTGACCGATCACGTTGATATCCAACTGTTTTCGCCAGTCGTCGGGGCTCACGGTCTCCATCGGCCCGCTGACGACGACGCCCGCGTTGTTCACGATCGCGTCCAGTCGCTCCGGCAAAGAGTCTGCCAACGCGGCGATCTGTCCGGCATCGGTGACGTCGACGATGACCGACGAGATCCGCTGCGGGTTCAGCTTGACCAGGGTGTCCGCGTCTTGCGCGCTGCGGACACCGGCGATCACGTCCCAACCGCGTGAAGCGAGGTGTTCGGCGATCGCCTTTCCGATTCCGCGGGAGGCTCCGGTGACGAGTACTGATGGCATACCGCGAGACTAGTCCGCGGCCGTGTCCTGTCTTTGCGGGCCGAACAGGAAGATAGCGGCGCTGGCCGCGACGGTGGCTGCCGCCAACGCGATTACCGGCGCAACGGTGAACCGGGTCAGCGTCGCTCCGACGACTGCGCCGCCACACATCGTCAGCACCACGCTGTAGCGCAACTTTTCGCGCTGTCCGGTGCCGCCGGCCAGCCGGCTGTCGAACCCGATGCCGACGATCGTCGACGTGAGGACCGTGGTGCTCAGCTCCTGGATGCCGAACTGGCGTGCGGTCGCATTCTGGCTGCCGAACGTGACGGCCATCCCCGCGATCAAGACGAGCTTGCTGTTGTTGTGATAGTCCAGGACCCCTGTGCCGGCCAGGATCGAAAGCGTCGCCAGCACAACCACTTCCGTGCCGAGCGCGACGGCCAGCCAGTGACGGACCTCGTAATCGATATGGCGGGCCAGGCGGCCGCCGAGCACCGTGCCTGCCAGAAAGCTGACGAACGCGACGATCGCGGCGGTCAGATCCACTCCGGAATGCGGCACAAACCAGAAGCCGAGGAAGATCACGTTGCCCGTCATGTTCGCGACGAAGACGTGGCCCAGTACCAGCACACTGATCGCGTCGACGATGCCGGTCGCGAACGTCAACAGCAGCAGGCTGGTCACCGTCAGTCGGTCCGAGACCGGGGAGACGACAGCCATGCTTGAGGTGGGCGCCCTAGAGCTGCGGTGTCAGATCGAACGATGTGACGGTGGACATCCGGGTGATCAGCCACTTGGCGTCTTGACGCTCCATCGTCAGCCGGTACGACAGATAACGCAGCGATGGGATGTTCTTCGTCACCGGGCTCGTCGCCACCGAGTTGGTGTAGACGAGCGCGGTGGCTTCCTTCGGGTTCACCGATTCGACCGCGGCGCCCATCACCTCGGTGGTGTTGGTGACCTGAGCCTGTTTGTTGGGCGCGACGATCGCGTCGATGTACTTGCGGTATTCGTTCGCGAAGTCGCCGCCCAGATAGCGGGCAGCGCGGTCGGGTAGCGAATCCATGTTGTCTGGCGTGTACGTCCACAACGTGGTGATGGCGCTGGCCGCGGTGCGGGCGATATCGAGCTTGGTGTCGACGAGCGCGCGATCGGCGAGGTAGGGCTGCACCGTCGCACCGGCGAAGGCGGCTGCGCCGACGAACAGCGCGCCTGCAGCGGCCGCGGTGATCTGCAATCGCTTGCCGGCCGGTTTGTGCGGCACCAGAATCACGTCGGCGTCGGGCGCATCCTCGTCAGCCTCTTCGGCAGTAGTCGACTCCTCGTCGTCCGCTGCCTCGTCCGCGCCGGCGGGTTCCGGTTCGGCCACCGGCTTGGCGCTTCGGCCGGCCTTACCCACTGGCGTGCGCGATTCGGGTTTCGGTTCTTCGACGGCTTCTTCGGACTCGCCGGTCGGAGTGGGCTGTGTTTCAGGCGTTTTCGCGCGCCGCCGCCACAAACCCCTGCGCCGGCGGGGCGCGGCGTCGTCGGCCGCAGGGGCGTCCGCCGGCTGAGCCGGCGATTCAGCACCCGTGGTCAGATCACCTGGATCAGCCGGCTGATCTTCCACTGCTGTCCTTCCTTGATAGTCGTTGCAACCCAACGACTTCCGCTCTCGAGCGTCGACTTTCCGTCGGGTGACTTGCTGGTGATCTTCGTCGCGAGCAGGACGTCGGCGCTTCCGTCATCGTTCCATCGCTGCAGACCGGCCTCGAGCACCGAGCCGGTGGTGGGCTCGGCGCGCGCGACCTGAACCAGGATCTCGTTCTCCTTGTCCTTGAACATCTTCGCGAAATCGCCGGTGCCCTGAGCCAGGATGCGATCCGCATACTCGTTGGCGTGGAACGGGTCCAGCGTGGTGTACGTGGTCATGAACTCGCGGACGTAACTCAGCGCCGCGGCTTCCTTCACCGCCGCCCTTCGATCGGTTTCGTGTCCGACCAGCATCCACGTGCTCGCGGTGATCGCCGCACCCATCAGCAGCGCCGCGACAACGGCCACCACCAACAACCCCCATCGGCGGGGCGGTTTGGGGGCCACGTCGAAGAAGTCGCGCTCGTCGGCTTCCAGTTTGCGCCGCGGGCTCACTGGCCGGCCTGATTCATCTGCGGCTTCTTCAGCACGGTGAGGTTTGCGACCCGCCACTGGCCGTCACGTGACTTCTCGAAGTCCACTCGCACGGTGGCGGTGATGAACTTCAGATCCTGCGCGCTCGTGCCGCGCTGACCTTGCATGGCCAGCAGCATCGACGCCCGGTCCGGCGCCGCGGACAGCACCGCACTGCTGACCGCCCAGTATTCGTTCGTCGTGGCGCCGGCTTTCTGCACCGCCTGCTGCTGGGCGATCAACTGGGCCCGGTAGGCGTCGGTGGTCAGCGACTGCGCGTGCGAGAAGTCCTGCTGCAGGCTGTCGACGTTGTAGCTCAGCATCTGCTCGACAATCCGTGGGCCCTGCTCGGCGATCTGCGCGTGCGCCGCATCGACGGCGCGATCATGCCGGTAGATCACCGGATAGCTCAGGCCCACCCCTGCCGCGCACAGCAGCGTCGCGGCGATCAGCACCGAAGCGGCCGGGCGGTGCATGTCGCGCCGCGGCGGCTCGACTTTGTGCACTTCCGTCCGCAACAACAGGTCGGCGAATGTGCGGCGTCGACGATCCCACAGCGGCCACAACCATCCGATGAACAGCGCGGCGGTGTCGAGCACATGCGCCAGGTCGCGGGCGGCCAATCTGGACACCCCCACGGCCGAGCCGTCGCGTTTGGTGACCGCGATGCCGAACAGCGCGCGGCCAAGTGACCACCCGGTGAGCGTCGGCAGCAGCAGCCGGTTGACCGCCATCAGCAGAAACGTCAGCGCGGCGACGGCCGTCAGCACCCACCACACCCAGCCACGCTGCGGGGCGGTCAGTGTCAGGAGCGCCATCGTCACGATGACCGCGACACCCACCAGCACGTCGACTGCGAACGCGCCGGCACGCGCACCCCACGAGGCGGGCTGCTGCGTGGGCACTTCGGCGGGTGCGTCAGGCGTCGCGTCGAGCACAGCCGTCACGTGCTGACCTGGTCCAATTTGGCGACCTTGTAGGTGCCGTCGGCGGGCGCCATCACCACCCGCAGCCGGTAACCCTGCTGTTGGTCGGCCTGCGCGGAATTGGTCACCTTCACCCGCACCGCCACCAGGACGACGACCGACCCGTCGTCGTTGTGCCGTTCGACCGCGGCGCGGATGTCGGAGACCGCCACCTTGGCGTTGGCGGCCTGGTACGCGTCGAGCAAGACGCCGCTGTAGAGCGTGGCCTGCGCACCGAAGTCACCGGTCGCGCACTCGATGATCTTGGACTGGGCGGTCGCCATCGCCGCGGTGTCCGGTGCCTGCGTCGCCGTCACGCAGTCCTTCGCCGCCTGAACTGCCGCGGCATCAGCACGGGCCATGGCCTCGCTGTCGTCGTGGGACCGCAACGCCAGGTAGCCACCCGCAGCGACACCGGCCGCCGCCAGCACCAAGGCCACGCAGATGCTTGCCACCCAGCCAATGCCCAGCCGAGACGGCCGGCGATCGTCAGGCGCTTCGCCGACGTGCTCTGGGGCTTCCTCGGCTTGTTCGGTGGCGTCTTCGGATTGTTCTTCTGGGGATACTGCTAACGACTCCTGATCCGGCTTTGCGACAGCATCGTCAGGTGCAGCATCAGCATCGGTGGGGTTCAGCTGGCGGGTGCCAGCATCTCCTTCCATCCGTCGTCTCCTGAGTTATTCGAATTGCTGACGTTGTACCTGACGCCGTCAGGTCCGACCACCTCACCGCTCTGCGGGCTGTAGACGGCGGTGGAGCCAGGTGGCCCTGGTGCCGGAGTGTACGTACACGGGTTGGGTTGTTGTCCACTGCACTGGACCCTCCCAGCGCCGGGCGGGCTCAACGGATCGCTGGTCGGTGCCGACCCGCCCCTTTCAGGCGGCGGCAATTGGTCTGCCGGGAGCGGGTTGAGGCCGTTGTCGACGGTGGGCGCGGGAATGACCCCTCGTCCGGGATTGACTCCCTGGTCACAGCGCGCGGCCGGCGCGGGGCAGGACAAAATCTGGTTCGGGTCGCCGTACCAGGGGTTGGTACCAAGCGGCACATACGGTTCATTGCTCCGGCACTCCCGCGGCGTTGCCGCGCGCTTGCCCGGGACGTCCGCGCAGGGATAGTTGCGCGCACCGCGAACGGCGTTGGCCTGGAAGTCCTTTGGAATCTTGCAGTACGTGCCCGACGGCAGCGGCGCCATGCTGGTGTCGGCAGGCGATCGCCATTCGGATGCGGGCAGGAACCCGGTCAAACACGGCGGCGGCTGGTTGATGGACAGCGCCAACGGGAGCTGGCCCAGATCCTTGAACAACGTTCCGGCCTGCGCGACCGACGCGCCCTGCGGCAAGATCACCAATGTCTGTTCTAAGCCCTTGTGGTAGCGCTTGAGCATGTCGAAAACGACCGAGAGATTCGCCAGGGTCTGCGGTAGCGAGTCACGCACACCGCTGAACACCGCAGTCGTCTGGTCCAGCGTCGGCGCGGCCTGCTGAAGACCGCTGCGCAGGGCGGCATCCTGCTCGGCCGACTGCGCAGCCAGGATGTTGAGGTTGCGCGCCCACACTTCGATGTTGTCGCCGGACTGCACCTGACTGTTCAAGATCGGTGCCGAGTTCGCGATGATGTCGTTGACCTGCGGGATGTTGTCCTTGAAGCCCTGGGCGATGTTCGTCGTCGAATCGACCAGCCGCTGCAACGCCGGGCCCAGTCCACCTACCGCTTGCGAGGTTTCGGTCAGCAGCGCGTCGATCTTCTCCTTGGGTAGCACCGCCAGACCTCGGTTCGCGGCATCCAGCGCCGGACCGACCTCACTGGGCACGGTGTTCACCTCAATGGATCCCACGCTTTGGCCGTTGCTCAAGAACCGGCCGGGGTTGCCGGTGGACACAAGGTCCAGGTACTGCTCACCGATCGCCGACACCGAATGCACGTTCGCCGTGGCGTCGGCAGGAATCTTGTAGCGGCTGTCGATGCTCATCGTCGCCTTGGCGCCCCGCTCGGTGGGCTGGACGTCGGTGACCTTGCCGATCTGGGTGCCGCGGTACGTCACGTTGGCCGTTCCGTACAGGCCGCCGGACCGGGGTAGCTCCGCATACAACTTGTACTGGCCCACACCGACCAGACTCGGCACGCGCAGGTAGTACCAGCCCAACACGACGAGCGCGATGATCGTCAGGATCGTGAAGAGCACCAGCTGGAATTTGATGAAACGGGTTAGCACTACTCACTCACCCCTTTCGACCAGCGGTCCGCCCGGCACGTCGTGCGGGTTCGGCGTGAACCGCACGTCCGGGATCATCGTCTCCGGATCGCGTCCCCATGCCTGCTCGAGTGCGCGCAGCATTCCGGAGATGCCGGTACCGGTCAAGAAGCCGTTGTCGAGAGACGACAGCGTCAAGTCGACCATCAGCGACACGTTGAGGTAGTCGCCGCGAACCACCTTCGGCACGTTCTCGATCGAGAACGGTGCCGTGAGCATCAGCTTCAGCGCACCGACCAGGTACGGCGACGCGCGGCCCAGCTGCTTGAGCGGCCGCTGGAGGTTCTGCAGGTCGGTATGCAGGGGGTCACTGGCCGGAGCCAACGCGTTGTCGGCCGCCACGCTGATCCGACCCAGCGCCTCCACTGCGTCGGCGAACAGATCACGGGTGTCCGCGAAATGCTTGATCAGCGGCGGGAATTCAGTGAGTACCTGATCGAGGGTTTCATTGCGCTGACCGACGATCGTCAACAACCGGTTCGTGGAATCGATTGCGTGCGTGATGTCTTGGCTCTGCTTGTTGAGCTCGTCGGTGAAGGTGTCCAGCTTGTTGAGGAACTCCCGGATCTGGTCGGCCCGTCCATCGAGCAGGTTGTTGATCTGGGTCTGGATCACCTCGAGGTTCGGGATGCCGCCGCCACGCAAGATGGTGGCGATGCTGGCCAGCACCCGCTCGGTGGTCGGAAACGCCGAGGCGTTCTTCAGCGGAATCGTGTCACCGTTGTGCAGCTGCCCCTGCGGGTCCGGCGGCGAATCCAGCTGCACGTGCTGCGATCCCAGGAGGCTGGTCTGTCCGATCTTGGCCAGCGTGTTCGCCGGAAGCTTCACATCCGGTTGCAGGTCGAGTGTCAGCGTGGCGACCCAGTTCTTCAGCTCGATCGACCGCACCCTGCCGACGTACACGTCGGCCACACGTACGCGGCTATTGACGTTGAGCGCCAACGTATCCGGCATCTGCACGTAGATCGTCATCTTGTTGGATGCCGTGCCTGGGCCACCCGGCAGCGGGACGTTGGCGATGCCCTTCCAGGATCCGCACGAGCTCAGCACCAACGCGACCATGACGAGCGCGAGGGCACGGCTGGCGATTCGGCTGCATTTACGCATGCTTAACCACCTGACTCAGCGGGTAGCGGCGGGCCCGCGGGCGGCGGTCCGGCGGGGGCGGCGGGCCCTGGGCCGGGCCCGGCGGCGGGCGCAGGCGCGGACAGTGGCGAACCACCAGGATCGCCCGGTATCACGCCCGGCGCGGGCGGCGGCGGCGGTCCCGGCTGCGGATACCACGGCGGCGGCAGCGGGTTGTTCTCGTTGTACGAGTCCGGCGGGCCGGGCAAGTTGCCCCCTGGCGGGGCTCCGAACGCCGGCGGTGCACCTGGAATCACGCAGTCGGGTCCGCCCATCAGTTCGGCGAGGCACTCGGGCGTCACCATGTTCGCGGTGAACGGCTGCACGTCGATGCCCTGCATGCCGGGCGCGGCGACCCAGCCCGGCTCGTGGTTGCCGTGCGAGAACAACGTGTCGCGCGAGAAGACGCCGGGCACCGTGGTGTCCTTGTAGCCCCCAGGGGGCTGCAGACGCGGCTCCGAGTACGTGACCGTCTTGGGCAGCGTCATCGCCGTCATGAACTGGTTGATACCAATCGGCGGGTAATTGAACTTGATCGCATCGAGGATCGGGCCCAGGTACTGCGCACACAGTTCGGCGGACTCCTGATACCCCAGCCGGCTACCGGCCTGAATCGCGCTGCAAACCAGCTGCATTGGGTTTGCGAAGTTGGCGATGGTGGGCAAGCCCATGACGCCGCCGGTCGTGGGCGACACGATGTTCATCAGGTTGGCGCCGAGCGTGGGAAACACGTGTAGGGCGGTTTCCAAACCGTTGAGCGGATCGGGCTGCAGGATGGCGTTGGTGACCTCGGCCAGGTTGTTGATGTCGTGCGTCAGCACCTCGCCGTTCTTGTTGATGAACTGACGGGTCGTCGTCAAGAGCTGGTTCAGGTCCTTCAGCGCATTCGCCAACTCCCGGTCGGTGTTGGTGAACGAGTTGGTGAACTTCGCCAGATCGTCGTTCAGGGCGACGAACTGCTGATCGCTCTTGTACAGAGCGTTGACGAACAACGCCAGACTCTTGACGACACTGAAGAAGTCGCCGCGGCCCTGGTTGAGGGTGAACAGCGCCTCGGACAGCGAGTTGAGTGTCTTGTTGAGTTGTTGGCCCTTGCCGGCGAACCCGTTGGCGGCGGATTCGATGATGTCGCCGAACGGGCCTTTCGGTTGCTCGGGAGTGGGCCCGAGGTCGGTCAGGATCCGGTTGATCGAGTCGCGCAGTTGGTCGTACTCGACCGGCACCTGTGTGCGGTCGATCGGGATGACCGCGTCGTCCCCCATCACGGGACCGCCGGTGTACGGCGGGGACAGCTGGATGTTGCGCGACGCAACCAAGCTGGGGTTGAGGATCGATGCGGTGGCGTTGGCGGGAACTTTGTACTTGTTCTCGTAGTGGAACGTCACCTTCATCTTGTCGCCGGCGGGCTCGATCTTGTCGATCGAGCCGACCTTGACACCCATGATCTGGACTTTGTCACCGGGGTACAGCGCGAGGGTGTCCGTGAAGTAGGCGACGACGGTGTTGTTGGTCAGCTTCTTGTACAGCTGCCAGCCGACGATGCCCGCGACGAGAGCCACGACGACGATCAGCGCTCCGATGATCACCGAAGCTCGCGAAACGCCGCTCGGCAGCTTCAGGCTGCGGACGTTGAAGATGGTCGACATCGGTTCAGCCCTCCTGCTGCGATCCGGGCGGGAGGTACGGCGGGTTGCCTGGCAACGGGGGTACCTGGGCCGGCGCCAGCTCCGGACCGGGTCCGGGTGGCGGCGGCGGACCCGTCAACGCCGGTGGAAGCGGTGCGATGCCCGGCGTGAAGTCCGGCGGCTGTGGCGGCAACGGGCCGACGGGCACCGTGCGAGCTCCCGGCGGACCGGGTGCGATCGGTGCGGGCACACCGGGCATATCCGGTGGCAACTGACCCGGAATGGCGGCCGATGGCACACCCGGTGTGAAGCCCGGGCCGTTCACATTCGGGTCGGACGTGACCACGTCCGGCGGCGGGTATTCGGGCCCGCCGAACGGACCGGTGGTCAAATGCGAACACGGCAGCGGATCGCCAGGCCTCGGCAAGCCATCGATCGGAGGCGTGTAAGAGCACGGCGAACCCTTGAGCACGCCCGGACCCGGGTTCTCCGGTGTGCCTTCCAGAACGGCCGGACCCGGCGCCGGTGCGCCGTTCGGGAATCGCGCGCCGTTCGGATCGGGGAACCGCCAGGCCGGCAGACCGGCGTTACGCCAGAACTCCTCCGGGTCGATACCTCGCTTCTTGAATGCGGCGTCGACGAACGGCTGCAAGATCTGGTAGGGCAGCAGATTCGCCAACAACACCTTGAAGAACGGGCCCGAGGAGACCGCCTCACCAAGTGACGCAACGAATTTGGCGACCGTCGACAGCGTGTCCATCAGATCGAACTTGCGATCCCGCAGGACGTCGCTGATGGTGCGCAGCTGCTCCAGCACCCGATTCAGGTTCGGATTGTCATCGATGAAGCCCTTCACCTGTTCGGAGAAGGACGCCACCCGCTCGAGCAGCAGGCTGACGGCGTAGTTGCGTTGGTTGATCGCCGCGAGCAGCGACTGAGCGTTCACCAGCAGCTGGTTGATCTGCGCGCTGCGGCTACCCAAAACTCCGGCGATCTTGTTGGCGTTGGCCAGTAGTTGCCTGATCTGGTCGTCGCGCTTGCCGATGGTGTCGGAGAACCGCTCCACACCTTCAAGCGCCGCGCTCAGATGCGGGTACGTCTGGTCGATGGTTTCCGACAGGACATTCAACGACCGCTTCACCATTTGGGTGTCCCAGCCCGAGGCGGCCTTCGTCACGTCGAAGAACGCGTCGTAGATCTGGTACGGGGTGGTGGTCTGACCCAGCGGAAGAATTCCGTTGGCGCGCAACGGTTTCGAGCCGCGCGGTTCGATCTCGATGTTGCGGCGGCCCAAGATGGTGTCGGTGCGGATGGCCGCCCGGCTTTCGGTTCCGATCTGGGTGCCTGACAGGGAGTAGCCGATGACGACCTTGTCCCCGTCGATAGTCATGGAGCGCACCCGGCCGACGTCCACACCTGCGATGCGGACCTTGTCACCCTTGCCGATGCCGCCGGTGTCGGCGAACTGGGCGTAGTACGTCGGCGTCGCGAACAGCATCGGCACACTGGCGAAGCTCTGTCCCACGCCGATGACGATGACCAGGATGATGATGCCCATCAACCCGTTGCGGATCCGGTTCGACCCCTCGAGCGTCCTCATTTCGGCGTGCACCTACCCGATGGCTGCGAAGTGAGCTTGACGGTGCGCACCGGCCCTCCGGGCTGCAACCCGTTGAGCTTCAACGAGATATCGCAGGCGTAGAAGTTGAAGAAGTCGCCATAGATGCCGCCGGCGCGGCCGATGATCTTGAATGCCGTCGGCAGCTTGACGAGGATGTCGTTCAGTTGGTCCTTCTGGTCGACCAGCGGCTGCTGGATGCCTTCCAAGTTGGTGATCGTGCTCTGCAGCAGCGGTCGATTGTCGGCGAGCAGGTCGGCGATGGTGCCCGCCGCGTCGCTGATGTTCGCCACCGAACTCGCGATCGGATCCTTGCGGTTCTTCAGTCCGGTGATCAGCTGCTCGAAGTTCTGCAATGTTTCATCAAACTGCTTCTGGTGCTTGACCGTGGTGTCGAGCACGGTGTTGAGGTTGCGGATCACCTCACCGATCGCCTGGTCGTGATCGGCGAGCGCGGAGGTGAGCGACGCGGTCTGGTCCAGGATGTCGTTGATGGTGCCGCCCTGACCCTGGAAGATCGTGACGATCGACTGCGCGATGTTGTTGACCTTGTTCGGGTCCAACGCGCGGAACACGGGCCGGAAGCCGCCGATCAACGCGTCCAAGTCGAGTGCGGGCTCGGTGCGCTCGATCGGGATGGTGCCGCCTGCGGGCATGCGCTTGTCGCTCTGGCCGCGCTTGAGCTCCATGTACCGGTCACCGATCAGGTTCAGGTACCGGACGGAAGCCGTCGTCCCGTCGAACAGCTGCAGTGAGCGGTCCACACTGAAATGGACCTCGGCCTTCGATCCGCCGTCGATCAATTGGACCTCGGTGACCTTGCCGACCTCGACGCCGGAGGCCCGAACGAACTGGCCCGACCGCAGACCACTCGCATTGGAGAAGACGGCCGTGTACCCGGTGGTGCGGTCGAACCGCATCTGCCCGAACACCACGATGATGATCGCGGTGAACAGCAGCAGCACCAGTGAGAAGATGCCGAGCTTGACAGCGGTACCGGTGATTTTCATGGGTTGATCGTGTTCTCCCCGAACTGGCGGCCCCAGACGTATTCGATCCCGGGGGCGATGATCGGTATCGGTGCTGGGAGAAGGGGAATGATGCACGGCGGCAGCCCGGCGCACCCAAACGGCGAGGCGAGTTCCAGGTGGTTGTACGGCGCGATCGATGCGCCCGTGTCCATCACCAGGTACGGCGCGGGCCACAGGTCGCGAGTGATCGGCTGCCAGCAACCGGGCCTGCCCTCGGGTCCGCCCTTGGCGTTCACCCGCGGCAGGTTGTCCGGGTACACGTAGGCGTTACCCCCACCAACAAGTTCGGTGGTGGTGCGCAGCGAATAGCCGTTGCCGCCCAGCGATGCCGCGACTTTGGGCTCAACGTCGTGGAAGTTGCGGATCGTGCAGAACAACGCCGGGCTGTACTTGTCGAGCAGTTCCGATGTGGGGATCAGGTCCTGGGCACCGCGCACCAGATACGGCCCGCTGCGTTCGAAGACGTCGGCGCCGGTGTTGCCGAAACCAACGGAGGCCATCAACGCCTGATCGATGTTGCCCTGCTGCTCGTTCAGTGTGCGGGCGGTCGTCACCGCGTTCTGAAGACCGTCGAACAGATCCGGCGCGGCGTTGGCGTACACGTCGCCGAGGCTGGCCAGCAGTTGGTTGTCGCGTCGGATCTGCGGCATCTGCGGATTGATGTCGTCGAGGATCTCATTGCCGTGAATGATCGACTGCCCGAAGCGATCCCCCAACCCGTCGAGGGCCTGGGCGGTTGCGGTCAACGTCTGGTTGAGCTTGATCGGGTCCACCTGCTGAGCGACAGATACAACCGTCTCGAACAGCGTGTTGAACTCTGTGGTCACCGACGTCACGTCGATCACGTCGGAGGTCTTGATGCGTTCCTTCGCAGGGTCTTTCGGCGACGAGAACGATATGTACTTGTTGCCGAACACCGTGGTGGCGCTGATGTTGGCATTGACGTTCTTCGGAATCAGCTGCAGGTATTTGGGATCGACGTTCAGCGTGATCTTCGCCCTGGGCTCGCCGCCGACGCTGACCTCGTTGACCTTGGCGACTCGCCCGATCTCCACGCCGTTGAAGGTGACCTTCGCACCGGGGTCCATCGACAGGCCGGACCGCGCCGAGATCATCGTCAGCTGTTCGCGTTTGAGGAAGTCGCCGCGAAACTGGAAGTACACCAGCACGATTGCGGCGATAGTGATCAGCGCCAACACCAACCCCGCCAGCTTGTACGGCGGGGTGCGGGGCTCGTTGATAGGTGCGGTCATGGGCTACACCGTGAGGTTGAAGTTCGGGTCGACGCCGTAGAGCGCCAACGATGCGAACAGGACCACGCAGACGATCGCGACCAGTGAGGCGCGCATCGACCGGCCAACGGCCTCGCCGACACCGACCGGTCCGCCGCTGGCGAAATAGCCGTAGTAGCAATGGTTGAGCATCACGATCACCGAGATGATGACCGCCTGAACGAAGGACCAGAACACGTCGTCGGGACGCAGGAATGTCCGGAAGTAGTGCTCGTAGGTGCCGATCGACTGGCCGTAGAAGAACGTCGTGGTGACCTGTGCCGACAGGAACGACATGATGATCGCCATCGCGTACAGCGGGATGATCACCACGAAGCCGGCCACGATCCGCGTCGAGACCAGATACGAGACGGACTTGATGCCCATCACCTCGAGCGCGTCGATCTCCTCGCTGATGCGCATCGCACCCAGCTCGGCCGTGGCGCCGGCACCGACCGTTGCCGCCAGGGCTTGCCCCGCGACCACCGGTGCGGCGATGCGCACGTTGATGAGCGCGGCGAAGAAGCCGGTGAACGCCTCGACGCCGATATTGCCCAGTGACGCAAACCCCTGGATCGCGACCAGAGACGAACCGGACAGCGTGACGAAACCGACGATCGCGACGGTGCCACCGATGACAGCCATTGCGCCGGTGCCCATCCCGATCTCGGCGATCAGGCGCAGCATCTCCTTGCGGTAGTAGCGCACCGCATGCCCGATCGAGCCGATCGCGGTGACGACGAACCAGGCGACGTGCCCGATGCCGTCCAGTCCGCGCGCCGGCGCGCCGACGAACTTCTCGGTGCGCGCGGCTCCCCGTGGGAATCGTGATCGCAGAACCTGAATAGTCGACACGTCAGGTCCCCGTTCCGAAGCGGACACCGATCGTGGTCAGCACCACGTTGACTGCGAACAGGGCGATGACGCACAGCACCAGCGTCTCGTTCACCGCGGTGCCCACGCCCTTGGCGCCGCCGGCAACGGTAAGGCCTCGGTAGCACCCGACCAGTCCGGCGATCAGCCCGAAGGTGCCGGCCTTGACGATTGAGATCACCACCTCGGGCAGGCCCGTGATCAGTGTCAGCGTCGAGACGTACGCGCCTGCGGAAACGTTCTGCAGATACACGCCAAAGATGAAGCCGCCCACCAGGCCGACGGTGATCACGGCGCCGTTGAGTAACACAGCGACGAACGTCGAAGCGACGACGCGTGGCACCACCAGACGGTGGATCGGATCGATTCCGAGCACCTCGAGCGCGTCGATCTCTTCGCGGATGGTGCGGGCGCCGAGGTCAGCGCAGATCGCCGTGGAACCCGCGCCGGCGACCACGAGCACGGTGACGAGGGGACCCAGCTGGGTGACGGCGCCGATCGCCGCTCCGGCACCCGAGACGTCCGCGGCACCGAACTCCGCGAGCAGGATGTTCAACGTGAAGATGAGGAGCACGGTGAGCGGGATGGACACCGCGAGAGTGGGCAGGAACGCCACCCTCATCAAGAACCAGCTCTGCAGGATGAACTCACGCCATTGGAATGGCGGCTTGAAAAGCGCCTTGCCGGTCAGCACGCACATGCGGACGAAGCCGCCGACCGCCGTGAGGGCAGGCCTGGTCTGGTCGCGGACGTATCCGACCACACCGGTCGACGCCGTCACCGGTGCACTCCCACGACGAAACTGCGAGTGTCGTGGCGCAGCGGCAGCCCGTGTCGCACGCCCCCTCCTTGCCCCAACCCCGTCTGTGTGACTGCCGTCTCCCTACTGGTCGGTAGTAAGACGGACCACAGGACTGTACCCGATCGGTACGCGCGTGTGCACCGCATCGGCAGGATTGTGCCCGTAACCGTTAGCAAACTCGCCCCCGTCCGTTAAATCTCTTGTGCCGCAGCAGAAACCGTTGGCGGAGTGGAACTTTCGCGAGCGTCAATCGTTTTCGCTACGGCGAAGCGCGCTCGCAGTTCCGTTTTCAGTACTTTGCCAGCGGGGTTGCGGGGCAGTGCGTCGACGATCTCCAAAGCCTTCGGATGCTTGTACCGCGCGAGCCGTTCAGTGAGGAATCCGTCAAGGTCGTCCAGGCTGAGATTGGATTCCGTTACCGCCGCTATGGCGACCGGAACCTCACCCCATTTCTCGTCCGGTCGCCCGATCACCGCGACCTCGACGATCGCGGGGTGGCCGGCGAGCACATTCTCGACCTCGGCGCAGTAGATGTTCTCTCCGCCGGAGATGATCATGTCCTTCTTGCGGTCGACGACCCAGACGTAGCCTTCCTCGTCCTGGCGGACCAAGTCACCGGAGTGGAACCAGCCCCCCGCGAACGCCTCGGCGGTGGCCTTGGGGTTGTTCCAGTAGCCGGCCATCAGCGTCGGCGCCCGGTAGACGATCTCGCCGACCTGGCCGACGGGAACGTCGTTCATGTTTTCGTCGACGACACGCGCCGCTACGGTCGGTATCACCTTGCCGACCGACCCGAGTTTACGAATTGCGTCCTGCGCCAACAACATACAAGTCACCGGCGACATTTCGGTCTGCCCGAACGCGGCGAAGATCTGTGTCCCAGGGAAGGTCTCGAACATGTCGCGCAGCAGCGTGTCCGATGCGGGCGCGGCGCCCCACGACAGCACTCGCAGCCGCAGCTGGCGAGGATTGGCCTTCTGCGCGGTGCACACGGCCTGCCACTGCGCGGGCACAAGAAAGATCGACGTCACCTTCTCGGCTTCGAGCACGTCCAGCAGCGCACCTGGGTCGAACGCCCCGAGTGGATACAGCACGGTCGGCAGGCCGAGCATCAGCCCGCTGATCATGTTGCCGATGCCGGCGATGTGGAAGAGCGGGACACCGATGAAGCCGACGTCGCTGTTGATGTCGGCGCCGACGGTGAACAGGTTGGTCATGCCCTGTCCGGCCAGGTTGAGGTGGGTGAGCACCGCGCCTTTCGGCCGGCCGGTGGTGCCTGACGTGTACATGATCAGCGCAGGTGAATCGTCGGGGATGTCCACGGGTTCGGGGGCATCCCCGGCCTCGGTGAGCAGGTCGTCGTAACCGATGACCTCATCGTCGGTGCCGCCGCCGGCGACGACGACCGTGGACAGCGTCGGGTCGATGTCGCGGACCGCGGTGGCGACCTTGGCCAGCACGGGTTCGGTGATCACCACGCGGGCCTGGCAGTCGCCGACCAGAAACGCGATCTCGGGCGGGGTCATCCGGAAGTTGACGGGCACCGCGATGGCGCCGAGCTTGTTGGCCGCCAAGACGGATTCGATGAACTCGGTGCGATTGAGCATCAGGACCAGCACGCGGTCCCCGAAGGCCACTCCGCGGCGGGCCAGCGCACCGGCCAGCCTTGTCACCCGCTCGTCGAGCTCACCCCATGTGGTGGTGTGGCCGAGAAACCGCAGCGCCGTGGCGTCGGGCTGCATCAGGGCGTGCCGCGCGAGCTGGTTGGTCCAGTTCTGCCGGCGTGCGAGATACGGCTGCTCGGTGGGGTAGGGCTCCGTCAACAGGTCGGCTCCATCTGCCTGGGTTGCGCCTAGTTGATATTTGATCAAACATGGTGTTGCCCCGGTCACATTATGGCCTCGGCGGCTCGGGGACAACCCCACGCCAGATAGACCGGAGAACGCAATGAATGCACCCGCCAGAGCCAGGCCCCGGCCGCGGCGTGCGGTGCGACGCGAACAGCTGTCTGACGAGGTCGCCGCCCGTTTACGCACCGACATCATGACCGGCACGCTGCGCCCAGGCACCTTTATTCGGCTGGATGAGACCGCGGCGGCCCTTGGGGTGAGCATCACACCGGTGCGCGAGGCGCTGCGCACGCTGCGGGGCGAAGGCATGGTGCAGCTCGAGCCGCATCGCGGGCACGTCGTGGTGCCGCTGACGCGCGGTGACATCGAGGACATCTTTTGGCTGCAGGCCACGATCGCCAAGGAACTCGCCGCGACGGCGGCGCAGCGGATCAGCGATGAAGAGATAGACGAACTGGAACGGCTGAACGATGGCCTCGCAGCGGCAATCGATCACGGCGACCCGGATGAGGTCGCCACGGCGGAGTTCGCGTTCCACCGTGCATTCAACCGCTCGACGGGCCGCATCAAACTGGCGTGGTTCTTGTTACATGTGGCGCGCTATCTACCGGGGCAGGTTTACGCCGGTGACAAGGGCTGGGGTGCTATGGCGGTGGCAGGCCACCGTGAACTGATCGCGGCGCTGCGCCGGCGCGATGTGGACACCGTGGTGCGGCTGACGAGCGGCGAGTTCGCCGACGGGGCTGCGCGGTTGATCGCGCGGCTCGACGAAATCGGGTTGTGGAGCTGACGCGGCGCCGGCTGCGTTGCTCCGACCCTATGACTGCTCTGTGCCCGGCTATCGGCGACTGTGTCGCCACTGACGACTTTGTCGCCGCGAGGCGGGCACACAGCAACACCACCCCAGGAGACCGCGCCATCGATGTCAGCCGGCCGTGACAGCGTCACGCCATGATCTACAAACGCCAACTGCGGGGCATCGAGCTTCGCTATGCGCTCACTATGTATCTGTTCCAGCATGGTTCTTCGACCGTCGCCGACCTCCTCGACGCTCTGGACTTCCAGGGCTTCGACATTCCCGGCCGGTCGTCGAAGGTGGTGTCGGATGCCCTGCGCCACGAGATCACCCACGGCCGGGTTGTCCGGCTCAAACGCGGACGGTATGGCCCAGGTGAGATGCCCCGTTCTACGGAGTATCGGATCCATCAACGAGTGCTTGCGCTTCGTTCCGAAGCTGCGATGATTTCAAGCCAGAACGGCGACGCGGACGCGTTCTGGGATGCGCTGGGCGCGTAAAGCTACGTCGCGGCCAACTGTTCGGCGCGGGTCTTGAGGTTGTCCGCCAGGTAATCGAGCGTGTCGGCGATGGCCTTCTTCACCATCGGCTTCGGGATCGGCAGCTTGGTTTCGACGTCGAGGTCGACGGTCAGCAGCGACGTCGCCCCGATCGGCACCACCGAGAACTTCTGTTGCTGCTTCTCGAGGTGGTCCCCCTGCTGCAGCACGGTGTAGATCTGGTTCTCGCCCGGGTAGTAGACCGCCGTGATGAAGGTGCCTGCCTGTCCCTGCACCACAACGTCCAGTCTCAGCTGGCTCGGACGGCCGTCCTCATATCTGGCCAGCACCCAGCAGCCCTTGATCTCCTCGTTCCACAGCGGGTACGACTCGAAGTCGGCGACGATGGCCATGATCGATCCGGCGGAGGCTTCGACCTCAACTGTCTTGCTGACGAGCGGCATTGGCCGAGCATATCGATTCGAGCAGCGACCTAATCACCTCCGGGATGGGCACCGGTCGCCGCGTGCTCCTGTCGACGTAAACGTGTACCCAGTGCCCGACCGCCGCGAGCGGACGATCGGCCTGGAAAAGCGCCAAGCGGTACGTCACGCTGCTGTTGCCCAGCCGGCTGACCGCAAGCCCGACGACGAGCGGATCGGGAAACTTCAGCTCGGCGAAGTACCGGCAGCCCGATTCGGCCACCACACCAAGCCACGGCACCGCGAGTGGGTCAATTCCACAGTTCGTGTTGATCCACCCGTTGATCGCCGTGTCGAAGAGTTCGTAATAGACCGCATTGTTGAGGTGACCGAACATGTCGTTGTCCGTCCACCGCGTCGACACCGGCCAGTGCACTGGAAAGTCTCGGCTTGTCAGTGGTTGCTCGGCGCTGCCCATGGCAGCAGTCTCCCAGTGAAGGCAGGCTGGTAGCCATGAGGATCCGCGGCGCCGTGCTCGAAGAGATCGGACGCAAGAGGCCCTACGCCGAGTCGAAGCCGCTGTCCGTCGGCGAGCTCGACTTGGCTTCGCCCGGCGACACCGAACTGCTGGTGCGCATCGAGACCGCGGGTCTGTGCCATTCCGACCTGTCGGTGGTCGACGGAAACCGGGTCCGGCCCGTGCCGATGCTGCTCGGCCACGAGGCCGCCGGAGTCGTCGAGCAGGCCGGCTCCGCGGTCTCGGATGTGCCTGTCGGACAACGCGTTGTGATGACATTCCTGCCGCGGTGCGGCCACTGCGCGGCCTGCGCCACCAATGGGCTGACTCCCTGCGAACCCGGCAGCGCCGCCAACACGGCGGGCACGCTGATGAGCGGAAGCCGACGACTCAGTCGCGACGGCCAACCGGTCCACCACCACCTCGGCGTCTCCGGCTTCGCGACGTACGCCGTCGTCGACCGCACCTCCGTGGTGCCGGTTCCCGCCGACGTGCCGCCCGTCGTCGCGTCGCTGCTGGGCTGCGCCGTGCTCACCGGCGGCGGCGCCGTGATCAATGCCGGACTGCCACGGCCTGGTCAGACCGTCATCGTCGTCGGACTCGGCGGTGTCGGCATGGCCGCAATCCTCACGGCGCTGGCACACGACGATGTTCGCGTCGTCGGCGTCGATCGGCTTCCCGACAAGCTGGACCGGGCGCGCGCCATGGGCGCCCACGAGACGTACACACCCGACGAGGCTGTCGAGCGGGGGCTCAAGGGTGCCGTCGTCGTCGAGGCCGTCGGGCATCCGCTCGCCCTGGAGACCGCGATCGCGCTGACAGCGCCCGGCGGCCGGACCGTCACCGTCGGTCTACCTCCGCCAGATGCACGAATCAGTGTGTCGCCCTTGGGATTCGTCGCGGAGGGCCGCTCGCTGATCGGCAGCTATCTAGGCTCTTCCGTGCCGTCACACGACATCCCGAAGTTCGTCGAGCTGTGGCGGGCAGGCCGGTTGCCCGTGGAACAACTAGTCTCGGCGACGATCGCACTCGACGACATCAACTCCGGCATGGATCAACTGGCCGACGGTAAGGCCGTCCGGCAGCTCATCAGCTTCGAGTAGACACCGCGCCGGACGTGGCAATGTCGGCGCGGCGCAACCCCGCAACGACGAGTGCTCGCAGCTCGCGCCCCACCTCGAACTGCTTGCCAGGCAGGGTCCGCGCCACCATGCGCAGATTCACGGTCTCGACCTCGATGCTCTCGACGCCCATCAGCGACGGCTCGTCGAGCAACAGATCAGGCAGTCCGTCGTTCTGCATGGCGGTCTTCGCGACGTCGCTCAACACGTCGCTGACACGGTTGATATCGGCCGACGTCGACACCGGAACGTCGACCACGGCGCGTGCCCAATCCTTCGACATGTTGAGTGCCTTGACGATCTGACCATTGGGCACGGTGTACACCTCACCGTCGCTGGTGCGGAGTTTGGTGACACGCAGCGTGACGTCCTCGACGGTGCCGACGGCGGCGCCGCCGGCGGTGACCGACAGCTCGACCAGATCGCCGAACCCGTACTGCTTCTCGGTGATGATGAAGAAGCCGCTGAGCAGATCCTGGACGATGCGTTGCGCACCGAAGCCAAGCGCGGCACCCAAGACCGCGGCCGGTGCCACAAGCGAACCGACCGGCAGGCCAAGCTGATTGGCGATGTCGACAGCGACAATCACATAGAGCAGCGCGATCGCGACCGACGAGATGACCGAGGCGACGGCACGGCGGTGCTTGACGCTCTCCGGGCGTACCACCGCGTCGCTGGTGTCCGTTCGATCGAATCGCCGACTGATGCGCCCCGCGATCCATCTGATTGCCCGCGTCGCAATGAGCGCGAATACGACGACCAACAGGATGTGCAGGCCCTTGGTGAGAGCCCAGTGTCCGAGGTTCTCAAGTGTCATAGACATACCCGCGGACGGCTTCCCGATTCGGGCCGAGTCAAAACCACTCGTCGCGCATTTGGAGTGTGGTGTGGTCCACACTCCGCAAAAGGTCCAGCGCAGGTGCTGTTTTGGGCAGTTCGTAGCGGAAAAAGTAGCGCGTGGCTTGGCGCTTGCCGTCGTAAAAGTCGCCGGTACACCCGTGGGCGGCCAGCAGTTGCTCCAGCCACATCCACGCCACGACGATGTGCCCGAATGTTTCGAGATAGATGACGCTGTTGGCCATCGCGCCCTCGATGTCGCCGGAGCCGAACATCGTCGCGGTGACATCGACGAGACGATGCCAGGCCGAGTCCAGCTGTGCGGCAAGCTCACTCGGCTCACCGCCTACCGCGTTGGCAGAGGTGATCGTCTGGGTCACCGCATCGCCGAGCGCGGTCAGGCTTGCGCCGCCACGCTGAGTCACCTTGCGGCCCAACAGGTCCAGGCTCTGGATACCGTGGGTGCCCTCGTGAATGGGATTGAGCCGGTTATCGCGGTAGTGCTGTTCGACGTCGTACTCGCGGGTGTAGCCGTAGCCGCCGTGCACCTGGATGGCGAGGTTGTTGGCCTCGAGGCACCACTGCGACGGCCAGCTCTTGGCGACCGGCGTGAGGATGTCGAGTAGATCGTCGTTGTCGCCGAGGTCGACGAGCTTGGCGCAGTACAGCGCCAATGCCAGCCCGCCTTCGACATAGGCCTTCTGCGCCAACAGCATTCGCTTGACGTCGGCATGCTCGATGATCGGGATCTGCGGAGCTGACGGATCCTTGGCCGTCACCGGCCGGCCCTGCGGCCGTTCGCGCGCATATTGCAGCGACTTGAGATAGCCCGTGTAGCCCAGCGACACCGCGCCCATGCCGACGCCAAGGCGCGCCTCGTTCATCATGTGGAACATGTAGGTGATGCCGCGGTGCGGTTCACCGACGAGGTACCCGACGGCGCCAGGCTTGCCGCCGGGACGGAACTTGCCTTCGCCGAAGTTCAGCACCGTATTGGTGATGCCGCGCTGACCCATCTTGTGGTTCAGCCCGGCGAGCACCATGTCATTGCGTTCACCGACGGAGCCGTCCGCGTTGACAAGGTATTTGGGCACGATGAACAGCGAGATGCCCTTTGTTCCTGGCGGGCCACCGGGAATCTTCGCCAGCACCAGGTTGACGATGTTCTCGGTGAGCTCGTGTTCGGCGCCCGAAATCCACATCTTCGATCCGAACAGCCGGTAGGAGCCGTCGTCCTGCGGTTCGGCGCGCGTGGTGATGTCGGCGAGCGACGAGCCCGCCTGGGTTTCCGACAACGCCATCGTCCCGGTGAATCGTCCGGCGAGCATCGGCCGCAAGAACGCGTCGATCTGGTCGGGGCTGCCGAACTTGGCCAGCAGGTTGGCGTTGGCGATGGTCAGCATCAGGTAGCCCGTCGTGCTGATGTTCGCGGAAGAGAACCACGCGAAAGCGGCCTGCGCGACGGTCGCGGGCAGCTGCGCGCCGCCGAGTTCGTAGTCCATCCCCATGCCGATGAGGTCGGCCTGCGCGAACGCGTGGAGCGCCTCCCTGACCTCGTCGATGACGGTGACCTTGTCGCCGTCGAAGCTGGGCTCGTTCGCGTCGCTCTTCTTGTTGTGCGGTGCGAAGTAGCGGCTGGCCAGCTGTTCGGACAGGTCGAGGACACCGTCGAACGTCTCGCGTGAATGGTCGGCGAATCGCTCTTGTTTGGTCAGCTCGTCGACCCGCAGCCATTCGTACAGCAGGAAGTCGATGTCGCGCCTGGACAGCAGGGTGGACTTCACGTGTCCATCTTCGTCCAGACTGCGAACAGATCGCGAAATTCGGGGAATTGACGATCTGGCCGCAGTCTCGGCGCGTGGCATGCTGGCGGAGAGGAGGACATCGTGACGACTGCCAAGGTGGACTTCGGCTCCGTCGGGTGGGGCTCGGTGGAGTGGACGAATCTGGTCACCCTGTACCTGCGAGCATATGAAAGCCGTTCGCCGCGGCCGATTTTGGGCGACCACGCGGCGGCCGAAGCGCTCGAACGCATCGACTACGACTTCAAAGGGTTGCACCGAGCTGCCCAACCATGGGCGAACCAGTTCCTGGTGGCACTACGCGCCAAGAAGCTCGACGATTGGACCGCCGACTTTGTGGGCAGACACCCGGATGCGGTCGTGCTACACCTCGGCTGCGGTCTGGACACCCGGGCGTTTCGCATCCAGCCGCCACCGACCGTGCAGTGGTTCGACCTCGACCAATCCGGCGTCATCGAGCTCAGGCGCAAGGTCTACGACGAGACTGACGCTTACCGCATGATCGGCTCGTCAGTGAACGATCCCGGGTGGCTTGAGCAGATACCGACAGGCCGGCCGACATTGGTCGTCGCCGAAGGGCTCGTGATGTATCTGACCGAGCGTGAAGTCCGCGAACTTCTTCAACGGCTGACCGACCGATTCGGCAATGGCGGACTTCTATTCGACACGCTGTCGCCTGCCGGCCCGCGGCTCTCGAAGCTGTTCACCAACGGCATCGTCAAATGGGGCCTCCGCGACGCACGCGAGATCGAGCGTTGGAAACCTGGCCTCCGATTCGTGGAGCAGGTCTCCACAATCGCTGGTTACGAGTCGATTCCGTTCACCCCGCAACGCCTTGTCTATCGGCTGATGTGGGCGACGCCGATGCGCAACTACGACGTGTTGAACCGCTTTGAGTTCTAGGGCGACTACACCGTGCGCTGCACGTCGATGCCCAATGGCGACTCCACCCGCACGGTCTCGTCGCGGATCAAGCCGCGCAGCAGCGCCGTGCTGAACTCCTCGGCGATCTCCTGTGCGGTGCGCCGGCCCTGCGGTCGCAGCCAGCGGTACGAGCCGAGCGTCATCCCGATGTAGCCGAGCGCCAGCACGTGGGAATCGCAGTCGTAGAACTCGCCGCTGGCGATACCGCGATCGATGACGTCGCGCACGTGCTCGTAGACCTGGGTTTCCTTCTCGCGGATGTAGGCGACCTGGTCCTCGGTGAACCATTCGGTGATGTAGGGACCCTCTTGGAAGTACACGGCCGCGCGCTCGATATTGCCCGCGATGCCGACGAGCAACCGCCGGGTGAAGTGGTAGATCGTCTCGCGCGCCGACGCCGTCGGATCGTCGTGCAGCGCGTCGACGGTGAAGTCCGCGGCGCCCTTGTAGATGTCGTACAGGATCAGCGACTTGCTGGCGTAGTAGTGGTACACCGTCGCCTTGTTCAGCCCGACCGCGTCCGCGACGTCGTCCATCCGGGTGCCGTGATAGCCCCGCGCGGCGAACAGCTTGGTCGCGACGGCAAGCAGCTCCTCGCGGCGGGTCATCCCGTTGGTGGCTTCGGACATGGCGATTCACTATAAGCAGGCATCAATCAACTGGTTGGACAGTTTAGGTCTTCGGGCTGTCGCGGCTGTGGCGCCGGGTCTAGACTTCAGCGGGAAGCGGCCGTTACGCGAGAGGGTGAGCACATGGATCCGAATCCGGACTATGACGCGAGCGACGAGGTCGAGTACGGCTTCAACTGGTTCGCCTGGATCCTTCGCGGCGTCTACCCACCACCGGCCTATCCCCCGGTCTAACCGCTAAGCGGCAGCAGCTTTCACCGCGCGCCCGACTTCGGCGCGCAACTCCGTGTATTCGGGCGAGCGACGAAGCTCGTCGGGGTCTACGCCGGTGCGCGGCAGGTCCACAGGAAGATCCAGCGCCACCTGGCCCGGCCGCCTGGTCAGCACCACGATCCGCGAGCCGAGGAACGCCGCCTCGTCGGCGCTGTGGGTGACGAACACCGTCGTGCGACCGGACTCCGCGCTGACCTGACGAACGTCTTCCTGCAGCCGCTCGCGGGTGAGCGCGTCAAGCGCCGCGAACGGCTCGTCGAGCAGAAACAACGGCGTCTCCGCGGCCAACGCCCGCGCAATCGCCACGCGCTGCTGCTGCCCGCCGCTGATCTCCCAGATCTTGCGGTCGGCCGTGCCCTCGAGGCCGACGCGGGCCAGAAGCTGATCGCGTCGCTGCGCCCGTCGCTCCCGTGGCACCTTCGCGTACTTGAGCGCCAAGTCGACATTGCCGCCGACCGTGCGCCACGGGAACAGCCTCGGCTGCTGGAACACCACGCCCGCCGTCACGCCCGGCGTCGGGGTCGACCCGGACACCGCCACCGAGCCCTCGCTGGGCGACTCGAAGCCGGCCAGCAGCCGCAGCAGTGTGCTCTTGCCGCAGCCCGACGCGCCGACGAGGACCAGAAACGATCCCGGGTCGACGGTCAGGTCCACCGGTCCCAACGCGGTGACCTCGCTGCGCCCGCGGCCGTAGCGGTGCCTGACGTTGCTTACCCGGATGGTGCCGTCACTGGGTGATGGCACCGGGCAAGCCCTTGGTGTAGATCGCGTTCTGGAAGGTTTGCAGTGACGCCGCCGACGGAATCTGCTTCTGTTCGGCGAGGAACTGCGACGCACTCTGCAGGTTGACCGCGATGTTGCCTGGTTCGCCTTCGGCGCCAAGCCATTCCGATGAGGCGACCTGATCGGGTGTCAGGTATACGCCCTGCTTGAGCTGGCCGGCGACTTCGTCTGGGCTCAGCCCGATCTCAGCGGCGATCGCCTTGGCGGCGGCGGCCGGATCGTCGTGAATCAGCTTGAGCGCGCGGGCTTCCTGCTGGCGCCAGATGTCGACGACGTCGGGGTGCGCGTTGGCGAATTCGTCGGACACCGCACCGAGGTCCAGCGTCGGCTTGCCGTCCTTGGCGAGCTGGCGGCTGGTGATCAGGTCCTTGCCGTCCTTGCGCAGCTGGTCGAGCGTGGGCAGCCATGAGTAGCCGGCGTCGATGTCGCCGCGGTCGAACGCCGCCAAGATGGCCTGCGGCTGCAAGTCGACGAGCTGAACATCGTTGGCGGACAACCCGTTCTGCGATAGCGCGGCGAGCAGGCTGTAGTGGGCGGTCGACGCGAACGGTGTGCCGATCCGCTTGCCCTTGAGGTCGGTGATCGTGTTGATGCCGCTGCCGTTGCGGGCCACCAGCGCCTCATTGTCGCCCGCGACGTCGAGCACGAACGCGACCTTGTAGGGAATGTTGAGCGGTGCGGACAGTCCACGCGCGACGGGACTGGAACCCAGCGCGCCGAAGTCGAGTTCCTTGGCGATGAACGCGGTGTTGACGTCGGCACCTGAGTCGAACTTCGTCCACTTGATGTTGTAGCCGGGCAGGGCTTCTTCCAGCCACCGGCTGTTCTTGACGATCAGGTCGCCGCTCGGAAAGCTTTGGTAGCCAAGGCGAATCGTCGGCTTGTCGGCCTGCTGCCCTGACCGGTCGACCGAGCAGCCGGCCAACGCCAGCCCCGTGACGGCCACCGCCGCGATAAGCGCCTTCAGTTTCATAATTTTCCTCTCCAGGGGACAGCGCGCCGTTCGATGGCGCGAAGCAGACCGTCGATGATCAGACCCGAGATTCCGATCGCGAAGATGCCGACCAGTACGACGGGGGTGTTGTTGTAGTTGCTTGCGTCTTTGACGAGTCCGCCGATGCCGGGCAGGCCGTTGAACAGTTCGGCCGCGACCACCGACGAGTACGCCATGCCGACTGCGAGCCGGATGCCGGTGAACGTCTCCGGCAGCGCGGACGGGACGACGACGTCGCGGATGACCTCGCCGCGGGAGGCCCCCAGTGCGCGGGCGGCTTCGGTGAGCCCGACGGGCGCGGCCAGCACCGCGGCGGTGGTGGCGACCGCGGCGGGCGGCAGGGCGGCGAGCGCGAGGAGCGTGATCTTGGGCGCCTCGTCGATGCCGAGCCAGATCACCAGCAGGAAGAAGTACGCCAGCGGCGGCAGCGCACGCAGGAAGGTCAGCCAGGGCTCGAGCACGCTGCGCACCCAGCTGATCGATCCCATGACGAGGCCGAGCAGCACGCCGAGGGCGACGCCGATCACGACGCCGGCGAACACCCGGCGCAGCGTCATATAGAGGTGTTCGGCCAGCAGGTAACCGGCGTAGCCGCGGGTGCCGTCGTGTGTGGTCGAGACATCGAGGAAGGCACGCCAGACCGTGCTGGGATACGGCACGAACGTCTGATTCCAGATACCGCTTGCCGCGACGAGCTGCCACACGACGAAGAACACGACGAGCGAGAGCAGCGGCAACGCGGCTCTCGCCAGCCGGCCACGCCATTTGCCTGACGGCGCGACGGCCGCCGGCGAGTCAACGAGCGACTCGTCGGGCGCGATATCGACGAATACGGACACCCGGTATTGGTACCGGGACGAGACCCTTCCCTGAAGGTCTGCGCTCAGCCCGAGTTTTATTGGGTGGACCCCCAACGGCGCCCGCGAACGTGGGTTACCCGCACACTCAACGCGACGAGAACGTGACGGTAACCCACGTTCGGCGCTGATCGCGGGCGAGTCACCCACAGGACACGCGGGCGATTTCTGTCAACTCTTACACTGACGTATTCCACTCGTCCCACGACGAGCTGTGCCGGGGGGCCTTCTCGCCCCCCGACCGGACCGTGACAGAAACCTAGATCGGATCGAATTCGATGATCATCGGGATCCCGAGAGAGTCGCTGCCTGGCGAAACGCGCGTCGCCGCGACGCCGCAGACGGTCGGCCAACTCATCAAGCTGGGCTACGAGGTAGTGGTCGAGACCGGCGCGGGTGCCGCCTCGAGCATCTCCGATGCGGCGTTCACCGAGGCCGGTGCCAGCGTCGGGTCCGCCGAGCGGGTCTGGACGGCCGACGTGGTGCTCAAGGTGAACGCGCCGGACAACGCGGAGATCGCCGCCCTGCGCGACGGCGCCACCCTGATCAGCCTGATTTCGCCCGCGCTGAAGCCGGAGCTCGTCGAGCAACTCGCCACCCGGCCGATCACCGTGCTCGCCATGGACGCTGTTCCGCGTATCTCCCGGGCCCAGTCACTGGACGTGCTGTCGTCGATGGCGAACATCGCCGGCTACCGCGCCGTCATCGAGGCTGCCGGCAAGTTCGGCCGGTTCTTCACGGGACAGGTGACCGCTGCCGGCAAGGTCCCGCCGGCCAAGGTGCTCGTCGTCGGCGCCGGCGTGGCCGGCCTGGCGGCTATCGGCGCGGCAGGCAGCCTCGGCGCGATCGTGCGCGCCACCGATCCCCGGCCCGAGGTCGCAGATCAGGTCAAATCCCTTGGTGGAGAATACCTTTCGATCGAGTCACCGGAGGCCGAGGTGTCGGCCACCGGCTACGCAAAGGAGATGGACGACGACTACAAGGCCCGCGAGGCGCAGCTCTACGCCGAGCAGGCCAAGGACGTCGACATCGTCATCACCACCGCGCTGATCCCTGGTAAGCCGGCACCGCGCATCATCAACGCCGACATGGTGGCCTCGATGAAGCCCGGCAGCGTCATCGTCGACATGGCCGCCGCCAACGGCGGCAACGTCGAGGGCACCGTCAAGGACCAGGCGATCGTCACCGATACCGGCGTGACGATCATCGGCTACACCGATCTGGCCGGGCGGCTGCCCGCCACGGCGTCACAGCTGTACGGCACGAACCTGGTCAACCTGCTCAAACTGCTCACCCCCGAGAAGGACGGGAAGCTCATCCTCGACTTCGACGATGTGGTTCAGCGCTCGGTGACGGTGGTCCGCGACGGCGAGATCACCTGGCCGCCGCCGCCTGTGCAGGTGTCCGCCGCCCCGGCTGTCACCCCTGCTGCGCCGGTGGAGAAGAAGCCGGACAAAAAGCCCATGACCATCGGGCGACGCCTCGGACTGACCTTCGCCGCAGCGGCCGTGCTCTTCGCGCTGATCGCGCTCTCGCCGGCCGCGCTGCAGGTACACCTGACGGTGTTCGCGCTGGCCATCGTGATCGGCTACTACGTGATCGGCAACGTGCACCACGCGCTGCACACCCCGCTGATGTCGGTGACCAACGCGATCTCCGGGATCATCGTCGTCGGTGCGCTGCTGCAAGTTGGGCACGGCAATGTCGTCGTCACCGCGGTGGCAACACTGGCGATCTTGCTCGCCAGCATCAACGTCTTCGGCGGCTTTGCCGTGACCCGCCGCATGCTGGCCATGTTCACGAGGAGCTAGATCTTGTTCACACTGGAAACCATCGCAACCGCGGCGTACGTCGTCGCGGCCATACTGTTCATCCTCGCGCTGGCCGGGCTGTCCAAGCATGAAACATCCAGGGCCGGTAACACGTTCGGCATCGCCGGAATGGCGGTCGCCCTGATAGCAACGATCGCGCTGGCGTTCGCCCGTCACATCGAACCCGTTGGCATCGCGCTGCTGGCCGGCGCCATGGCCATCGGTGCCGCGATCGGGCTGTGGCGCGCCAAGGTCGTCGAGATGACCGGCATGCCCGAGCTGATCGCGCTGCTGCACTCGTTCGTCGGCCTGGCCGCGGTGCTGGTCGGCTGGAACGGCTATATGCACGTCGAACATGACCTTGCCGGATCCGAGGCCGCGCTTCTTCATCACGAGGGCATGCTCGGCATCCACTCGGCCGAGGTCGTCATCGGCGTCTTCATCGGCGCCGTGACGTTCACCGGCTCGATCGTCGCCAACCTCAAGCTCTCGGCCCGCATCAAGTCCGCGCCGATGATGCTGCCCGGCAAGAACTTCCTCAACGTCGGCGCGCTCGTCGTCTTCGCCGCGCTGACCGTCTGGTTCGTGATCGACCCGCAGCTGTGGCTGTTGGCGGTGGTCACTGTGCTTGCGCTGCTGCTCGGCTGGCACCTGGTCGCCTCGATCGGCGGCGGCGACATGCCGGTGGTGGTGTCGATGCTCAACAGCTATTCGGGCTGGGCCGCGGCGGCGTCGGGCTTCCTGCTCGGCAACGATCTGCTGATCATCACCGGCGCGCTGGTCGGGTCCTCAGGTGCCTACCTGTCCTACATCATGTGCAAGGCGATGAACCGTTCGTTCATCTCCGTGATCGCCGGCGGCTTCGGGATCGAGGCCGGTCCGGCCGACGACAAAGACTACGGAGAACATCGGGAGATCACGGCCGAAAGCGCGGCCGAACTTCTCGAGTCAGCCCATTCGGTGATCATCACGCCGGGGTACGGCATGGCCGTGGCCCAGGCCCAGTACGGCGTTGCCAACCTGACCCGCAAGCTCCGCGACCGCGGCGTGGACGTCCGGTTCGGCATCCACCCCGTCGCCGGACGCCTGCCCGGCCACATGAACGTGCTGTTGGCCGAGGCCAAGGTGCCCTACGACATCGTGCTGGAGATGGACGAGATCAACGACGACTTCGACAGCACCGACGTCGTCCTGGTCATCGGCGCCAACGACACCGTCAACCCGGCCGCGGCAGAAGACCCGGGCAGCCCGATCGCCGGAATGCCGGTGCTGACGGTGTGGAACGCCGCCCACGTGATCGTGTTCAAGCGGTCGATGGCCTCGGGCTACGCCGGCGTGCAGAACCCGCTGTTCTTCCGCGAGAACACCCAGATGTTGTTCGGTGACGCCAAAGACCGGGTCGATGCGATCAACGCGGCGCTATCGGTCAGCGAAAGGGTCTGACGCACCGCCATGCCAGTCGACCGGCTACTGCCCTCCGACGACGCCGTTGACCTGATCGCTTTGACCCGCGATATCGCGGACAAGGTGCTCGACCCGATCGTCGATGCGCACGAGAAGGCAGAGACCTATCCGGAGGGTGTGTTCGCTCAACTCGGCGCGGCAGGGCTGCTGAGTCTGCCGCAGCCCGAGGAGTGGGGTGGGGGCGGCCAGCCCTACGAGGTCTATCTGCAGGTGCTCGAGGAGATCGCGGCCCGGTGGGCGGCGGTCGCGGTTGCGGTCAGCGTGCACAGCCTGTCGTCTCATCCGCTGCTGGCGTTCGGCACCGAGGAGCAGAAGCAGCGCTGGCTGCCGGGCATGCTGTCCGGTGAGCAGGTCGGCGCCTACAGCCTTTCCGAGCCGCAGGCCGGTTCGGACGCCGCTGCGCTGCAATGCAAGGCGACCAGGACCGACGACGGCTATGTGCTCAACGGCTCCAAGTCGTGGATCACCCACGGAGGGCGCGCCGACTTCTATACGTTGTTCGCCCGCACCGGTGAAGGCTCGCGTGGCATTTCATGCTTCCTGGTGCCGGGCGACCTTCCGGGGCTGAGCTTCGGTAAGCCCGAAGAGAAGATGGGCCTGCATGCCGTGCCGACAACGTCGGCGTTCTACGACCAGGCCCATGTCGACGTCGACCGACTGATCGGCGAGGAGGGCCAAGGTCTGCAGATCGCGTTCTCCGCACTGGATTCGGGCCGGCTCGGCATCGCCGCGGTCGCGACGGGGCTGGCGCAGGCCGCACTGGACGAGGCCGTCACGTACGCCAACGACAGAACGACGTTCGGCCGCAAGATCATTGACCATCAAGGTCTGGGCTTTCTGCTCGCCGATATGGCCGCAGCGGTGGCCGGCGCCCGCGCGACGTATCTGGATGCGGCGCGCCGCCGTGACGCCGGACGACCGTATTCGCAGCAGGCCAGCATCGCCAAGTTGGTGGCCACCGACGCGGCGATGAAGGTCACCACCGACGCGGTCCAGGTGTTCGGCGGCGTCGGCTACACCCGCGACTACCGCGTCGAGCGGTACATGCGCGAAGCCAAGATCACCCAGATCTTCGAGGGCACCAACCAAATTCAACGCCTGGTCATAGCGCGCGGGCTTACGACCTGACCGTCTCCGGAGGCGACGTCACAGTCACCTGAGTGCCGTGGCCGGCCCGCGAGTTGATGTCCATCGCCCCGCCCATCGAATCGAACCGCGCCAGCAGCGACCCCAACCCGATGTGTCCGTCGGCGACATACTGCCCCACGATCTGGGGATCGAAACCCGTACCGTCGTCGACGATCGTCAAGACAACGCGATTTCCCCTGCGGGACAGGCTGACTCGGACCGTCGTCGCCGCCGCGTGTTTGCCTATGTTGGTCAGCAGTTCGCGCGCAGCCCGGTACAACAGCGACTGGGACTGCGGCTTGCCGACATCTTCAAGATCAGCGTCGACGGGGATGTCATTGCGAGTCTCGAACTGGCGCACCAGTTCTCGCACCGCCTCGGTGAGCCCGAGCTGTGCGAGCACCTGCGGATGCAGCTCCGTGACCGTCGAGCGGAGTCCCTTCGCGGTCTCTTGCAATGCCGCATGCACCATGTCGAGCGCTGGATCGGGATGGCGTTCACGCAGTTCGTCCAGTTCGAGACGGGCGGCCAGCAGTGTCTGCAACGGACCGTCGTGCAGGTGCTCGGCGATTTCGCGGTTGTGGCGCTCGTCGGAGGCCATGGCCTCCGAGACCAGCTGGCGTCGCATCTCCTGTAAGGCCTTGACCCGCGTCGATCGCCGAACCAGCACAAAGCACAGCGCGGTCGTCGCGACCGCCAGCCACAGCAGGAAGCCGAAGTGGGTGTAGACCATGTTCGGCAGCCCGACCTTGTCGTCGCGCTTGGAGTAGAAGATCCACACCGCGAGATAGCCCACCGCCGTTATGGTTCCGATGATCGCCGTCAGCGCGGGCCGGTCCTGGAATGCGACGGATATCGGAAGCAGGAAGAAGACGGGCAGCAGTGCCGCGGTCGCGCCCCCGGATACCAGGCACAGCGTGATGATCACCAGCAGGTCGATGCCCGTGGAAACCCAGTCCGCCCACCGCGGTACGGGCCCGCGAAATACTGCGACGAGCCACAACACCGCCGCCGCCGCGTACACGCCCAGGATCACCGCATACAAGCCGGGCAGCCAATGGTCGACCTCCCAGATCCACACCAGCACGGCGATCAACCCGATCAAGGGCAACCGCAGGATCGCCGAGACCCGCACGGGTTCGGTCGCGAAATAGTCGGCGATCCGGCCGAAGGTGGTGGCCACGCTAATCCAGAAGCTTGCGCCGCATCGCCTCTGCGACAGCGGCTCCACGATCGTTGACGCCCAGCTTCTCGTAGAGCCGTTGCACATGGGTTTTCACCGTCGACGGCGCCAGGAACAGTTGCTTGGCCATCGAGGGAATGCTGCTGCCGGAGGCGATCAGCTTGAGCACCTCGCGTTCACGCGGAGACAGCACCGGCCCCTCAGGCTCGGCCCGCTTGCGGATCTCGCCGGCCAGTCCCGCCGCGAGGCTGGGCGCCACGATGTCGCGGCCCTTCGCGCAGTCCAGTACGGCATTCACCAACTCGCTGCGCGTCGACTCCTTCGGCAGAAACCCCGCCGCGCCTTCCTGTAGCGCCCGATAGACGATCGCCGACTCGTCGTGCGCCGACACCAGCAGCACACGGGTCGGCAGCTCGTCGCGCGTGACGGCGGCCGCGACCTCAGCGCCGTCAAGGCCGGGCATCCGATAGTCGAGCAGCGCAACCTGTGGCTGATGGGTCCTGATCGCCTCGAGCGCGGACAGTCCGTCGTCAGCTTCGGCAACCACCTCGATCGAGCCGCTCGAGGTGAGCGCCCTGACAACGCCCTCGCGAAACAGTGGATGGTCGTCGCCCACCACCACACGGACCTTTTCGCTGGTCATGACGCCAAGCCTCGCACACAGCGACGCGGGCGTTTCCCCCAATTGCAGGACAGACGTTTCATCCGGTGTGCCGTCGGGTCGCCCGACATACAAAGCGGTCCTGCTGCAGCACTGTTGAATCAACGCCGGAACAGATCGGCACAAGACGCCAAAAATCAACGAAGACAGGAAAATTCATATGTGCCCCATGGCTCGCTACCTCATCCTGCTGGTCCTCTCGGCCGGTCTCATCGGCGCCGTCCTCGGCGTGGCCGGGTAGCCCCGCTGACACGCCAAGGCATCGAGGCCCTCCCCCGAAGGAATTGGGAGAGGGCCTCGTTACGTTGGGCCTCAGTATGCGAATCGGCGCGGTGTTTCCTCAGACAGAACTCGGCGGCGACGCCTCAGCCGTGCGTGCCTACGGCCAACGCGTGGAGGAACTCGGATTCAGCCATCTACTGGCCTACGACCATGTCGTCGGCGCCGATCCCGCGGTTCACACCGGCTGGGCCGGGCCGTACGACGTCCACACCACGTTTCACGAACCGCTGGTGATGTTCGGATACCTGGCCGCGGTCACCACCACGCTGGAACTCGTCACCGGGGTCATCATCCTTCCGCAACGCCAGACGGTGCTGGTGGCCAAGCAGGCTGCCGAGGTCGACCTGCTCAGCGAAGGCCGTCTGCGGCTGGGCATCGGGCTGGGCTGGAACGCCGTCGAGTACGAGGCACTCGGTGAGAACTTCGCCAACCGGGGCAAGCGGTCGGAGGAGCAGGTCGAGTTGTTGCGACGGTTGTGGACCGAACAGACGGTCACCTTGGACGGTCGGCACCATCGGGTGACGGGCGCGGGCCTGGCACCGCTGCCCGTCCAGCGGCCGATACCGGTCTGGATCGGCGCGGCGTCGAGGCCGGCGCTGGAGCGGGCGGGCCGGTTGGCGGACGGCTGGTTTCCGATGATGCCGCCTGGCCCGCGGCTCGACGAGGCGCGCGAGATCGTGGCCCGGTCAGCCGATGCGGCGGGCAGGGATCCCTCGACGATTGACATGGAAGGGCGGGCCGGCTGGCTAGGCGACAGGCGACAGGTCGCCGACGAACTCGCCCAATGGGCCAACGCCGGTGCCAGCCATGTCTCGGTCAACACCATGGGCGCTGGCCTGCGCACGGTCGACGAGCACCTGTCCGCGTTAGAAGCCGTCGCCAAGGACGCCGGGCTGTAGCTGCCCCAACGTCGCGCCTTCCCCCGATCGGGGGACAGGCGGTTCATCCTGTGCATCCTCCGGACGCCCGACATACAAACCGTGTCCGAGGCGGCAGTCTTGAGTCATCGCCGGAACACACCGACGCAAGACATCAAAAGCCAACGGACACAGGAGAACTCGAAATGAACACGACGCGCTTCGCCCGCTACATCGCCTTACCGGCGATCTCGGCCGGAATCCTCGGCGGCGCCGCGCTCGGACTGGCCGGCATGGCCAGCGCCGGCACCTACCCCACCCACGATCCGTCGCCGCGCCCCGGCATCGTCGCCACGCCGAACGTCAAGGCGCAGCCGCCGGTCCTCGTCTACCCGGGCGGGCATTGGCACCGCCACCACGGCTACGGCGGCGGCGACAGCTCCGGCGGCGGCTAATAACAGACCACCCTCCACAGAGGCCCTCCCCAGGCGGCGTAACCCGGGGAGGGCCTCCCTAGCGTGACCGTGACAGTGAGATTTCTTGGAGCTCGCGCTCATTCACTGGTCGTACACTCAGCGCATGGCGATGCAACCGGGGCGCGCGGGGGCGCAGTGACCAATCCGTTGCACGCGATGTGGTCCACTGTTGCCCCGTCCTGGCGGCAGCACGCCGAATTCGTCGACCGACGCAGTGTCGACGTCAACCAGGCAATGCTCGCCGTTGCCGACTTGCAGCCAGGGGACCGTGTTCTCGAACTTGGTTGCGGGCCAGGCGGTCTCGGTATCGCGGCGGCAGAACTCGTAGGGGCGCAAGGCCAGGTGGTGCTCTCCGACGTCGCCGCTGAGATGACGGCGATCGCATCGGAGAGGGTCGACGCTCTTGGTCTGCACAACGTCGAAGTCCGTCTGTTCGACATGGAGCACATCGACGCGCCCGATTCTTCCTTCGACAAGGCGCTGAGCCGTGAGGCGCTGATGCTGGTTTCCGACCCGACTGCCGCCGCGCGAGAGGCGCTTCGCGTCCTGCGGCCCGACGGCCGCGCGGCGTTCTCCGTGTGGGGACCGGCCGAGGCCAATCCTTGGCTGAGTGCGCTGCTCGACGCCGTCGGCGGCCAGCTCGGTGCCCCAGTTCCCCCGCCGGGCATGCCGGGGCCGTTCTCGCTGTCCGAAAGCGGGCAGCTCGCGAGCGTCCTCACTGCCGCGGGCTTCCACGACGTCGACGTCCGTGAGGTCGAGGCGCCGATGGACGTCGCGTCGCTGGACGAGTGGTGGGAAATCGTGCCTTCATTGGCAGGTCCCGTCGCCGCGCTCATCGATTCGCTTCCCGACGACGTCACATCGGCGATTCATGCCGACGCCGTGGCTGCCTTGGCGGACTTCACAGGTTCCGGCGGCTACACCATCCCCGGGCTGAGCCTCGTCGGCGTCGGACGGGCCGCCGCCAGCGGCTAGCAGTCACCAGAGCGGAATGTCCAACCCGTGCTCCGATTCGGGCCGCGGGCCGAAATAGCGTCGCTGCGACTCGTCGATCAACACATCGTTGATGCTGGCTTCGCGTCGCGCCATCAGCCCCTGCGGTGTGAACTCCCACAGTTCGTTGCCGTAGCTGCGGTACCACTGGCCCGACGCGTCGCGGCATTCGTACTGAAAACGGACCGCCATGCGGTTCTCACGAAAACCCCACAGGCTCTTGCGCAGTACGTAATCCAGCTCGCGCTCCCACTTGCGGGTCAAGAACGCCACGATCGCATCGCGGCCGACGACGTGTTCGTCGCGGTTGCGCCAGTGCGAGTCGACGGTATAGGCCAGGCTGACGTGTCGCGGGTCGCGAGTGTTCCAGGCGTCCTCGGCGGCCTGGACCTTCTGCTTGGCGGTCTCGAGCGTGAACGGAGGCAATGGCGGTCGGCTGTCGGTCATGCCATGTTTCTACGCCGTTAGACACGTGTCATATCGTGGCGGGCATGGACTTCGCGATGTCGGCCAAGGCGCAGGATTACCACAAGCGGCTGACCGCTTTCATGACGGAATTCGTCTTCCCCGCCGAAGCGGAATACCACCGCTACCGCGAAGAGGCCGGACCGAACGACCACACCGTGCCGCCGGTCGTTGAGGAGCTCAAGGGCCTGGCCAAGGAGCGGGGGCTGTGGAACCTGTTCCTGCCCGCCGAATCGGGACTGACCAACCTGGAGTACGCGCCGCTGGCCGAGCTGACCGGGTGGAGCCTGGAGATCGCCCCCGAGGTGACCAACTGCGCGGCGCCCGATACCGGCAACATGGAGACGCTGCACCTGTTCGCCACCGAGGCCCAGCGCAAGCAGTGGCTCGAACCGCTGCTGGCCGGCGAGATCCGCAGCGGGTTTTCGATGACCGAGCCTGAAGTCGCGTCGTCCGACGCCCGCAACATCCAAACGTCGATCACCCGCGACGGCGACGACTACGTCATCAACGGCCGCAAATGGTGGACGACAGGAGCGTCGGACCCGCGCTGCAAAGTCCTGATCGTGATGGGCCGCACCAATCCCGACGCGGCCAGCCATCAGCAGCAGTCGATGGTGCTGGTGCCGATAGACACCCCTGGCGTGAACATCATCCGCTCGACGCCGGTGTTCGGCTGGCAGGACCAGCACGGCCACTGCGAGATCGTCTACGACAACGTGCGAGTTCCGACCGAGAACCTGCTCGGCGAGGAGGGCGCCGGTTTCGCGATCGCCCAGGCGCGGCTGGGCCCTGGCCGTATCCATCACTGCATGCGGGCGCTGGGTGCGGCTGAGCGCGCGCTGGCCCTGATGATCGACCGGGTGCAAAAGCGGGTCGCGTTCGGCAAGCCGCTGGCCGAACAGGGGGTGGTGCGCGAACAGATCGCCCGCTCACGCAACGAGATCGACCAGGCCAGGCTGCTGTGCGAGAAGGCGGCGTGGACCATCGATCAGCACGGCAACAGAGAAGCGCATGTCTTGGTGTCGCAGATCAAGTCGGTCGCGCCGCAGGTCGCCTGCAACGTCATCGACCGGGCCATCCAGGTGCACGGCGCCGCGGGCGTATCCGACGACTTCCCGCTGTCGCGGCTGTACAGCTGGCATCGCGCGATGCGGCTCTTCGACGGACCCGACGAAGTGCACATGCGCACGATCGCCCGCGCAGAGGTGGGCAAAGAGAAGAGTGCGTTCGCCGCGGCGGTGACGCGCTAGTGACGGTCGGTATCGGGGAGCTGTCGGGGGCGTGGAACTTTCGTGACGTCGCCGAGGAGACCGGTGTGCGGCCGGGCCGTTTCTTCCGGTCCAGCGAGCTGAGCCGCCTCTCTGAACACGGCAGCCGGCGGCTCATCGAACTCGGCATCACCGACGTGGCGGACCTGCGCTCACCACGGGAGGTGGAGCGTCGCGGCCCGGGCCAGGTGCCCGACGGGGTCGCCGTGCACCTGCTGCCGTTTCCTGATGTGTCGGCCGTCGACGGCGAGGCGCCGCACGAGGCCACCTTTCAGAAGATGATGAGCGAGAAGCCCGACGACGAGGATGTCTCCGTGGCCGCCCGGCGCTTCATGACCGAGGAGTATCTGCGGTTCCCCACTTTGGGCGGCGCGCAACGCGCTGTGCGCCAAGTGATTTCGCTGCTCGCCGCCGAGCGACCGGTGATCACGCACTGCTTCGCGGGCAAGGACCGCACAGGGTTCACGGTGGCCACCGTCCTCGAGGCGGCCGGCGTTGATCGCGACGCGATCATGGCCGACTTCCTGCGCAGCAACGCCGCGGTGCCACAGCTTCGGGAGCGGATCATGGAGTCGGTCCGTGACCATTCGGAGACGCCTGAAGTGCTCACTTTCGCGGAAGCCCGTCTGACCGACGCGGTGCTCGGTGTGCAAGAGGACTACCTCGACGCCGCGCGCCGGTCGATCGAGCAGAACTACGGCTCGCTGCGCGGGTATCTCGAAGCCGCGGGTGTGGGGGCTGAGGATGTCGCGCGGGTACGCACGGCGCTCCTGGGGTAGTTCGTAAATTGCCCGCCCTGCGAGCGACAGTCCTGTTGTCGCTCGCTACGCGGGCAAAAACGAAAGTGCTGTTACGCGATAATGCGTAGCCTCGTTCATCGACGATGAATCACGAAACGCACTCGCTTGTGCTGACGACCGACTACCGCGTTCCCGACCCGACGCGGGTATGGCCGCTGCTGCAGCGACGACGCGACGAACTCGCCGCGCTCGGAGCGCACCACGTGTTCGTCTATACGTCGACGACTGACCCCGAACGCGTGTTGGTGACGCTCGCTCTGCATACCCGCGAGCCGGTTGCCGAGCTGTTGAAGTCCCGCGCATTCATCGAATGGTTCGATGCCGTCGGTGTCGAAGACCTGCCCGCGGTGTTCGCGGGTGAACTGATTGAACGGTTCACATTCGACGATGCCGCCGCCGCGCCGCCTGGTGTCGTCATCGCGGCGATCACCGTCGTCGACGATGAGACCGCATTTCGGGCCCACGTGCGCGAGACCCGAGAGCTGTTCCGCAAAGCCGGAATTCGTCGAGTGATGATCTTTGAAGCCTTCGACGATCCCCACGAGGTCATGCTCCTGCAGGAGCTTACCGACGAGGACAGCGCCGCACGGTGGCTGCGCAGGCCCGACATCGCCTCAGAATGGCTCTCCGATGCCGGTGTCGGCGCCTATCCCCCGGTGTTCGTGGGCAGGCTCGCGCACGCGATGCGCATCGACGATGCCGGCGGGGACGACGGCTGATGTATGTCTGCCTGTGCCTCGGTGTCACCAGCGATACGGTCAGGCGGGCGGTGGAAGGCGGCGCGTCGACATCCAAGCAAGTTGCCGACGTGTGCGGTGCGGGGTCGCAGTGTGGCCGGTGCCGTCGCACGGTGCGCGCAATCATCGACTCGTTCGCGCCACAAACTACTGAGTGAGGTAGACGCCGACCACCCATACGACGGTGGCCATCAGCCCACCGGCCAGTTCCACACCGACGGATAGCGCAACACCCTTCAGGGCGTGCACCGTCGACGTCCACGCCACCCGCTGGTCCCGACGGCGCGACAGCTCGGCCAGATAGATGCCCAGCACGAATCCGATGACCAAGCCGAGCACCGGGATGACGAAGAAGCCGATGATGCCGAGCAGGCCGCCGGCCACCAGGCTCCACGTCCCCACCTCGGCCGCCCGCATCCGCCGCGCCGGCCACAAGTACTTGACGAGCGTGGTGGATCCCAACAGCGCCGTCACGACACCGAGCGTTATCCACGCCGTGACGTTGTTTTCGACGACGGCCCACACCGCAATCGCCGCCAACACCAACAGCGTTCCCGGCAGCAGCGGCACCACGACACCGACCAGGCCAACGGCGATCGCTACCGCGACGAGGACGATGCCGCCGGTGCTCATGCCCCCAGCTTCTCGGCAAGGTCGACGAAATCCGTTGCAGTGACGTCGAATTCGCCATCTTCGACCCTAGGCGGCCTGCGACCGGGGCCGTGCTCCAGCGGCCGGGTGACGTACGCCGTCATCAGCCCCGCATCACACGCCGCTCTCAAGTCACCTGGATGGGCGGCGACGAGCATCAGTTCGCCCGGGGCGACGTCGAGCAAATCGGCACACCCGAGATACGCCTGCCGGTCCGGCTTGTAGTGGCGGAACAGCTCGGCGGATATCACGCAGTCCCATGGCAGTCCTGCCCGCTTGGCCATGTTGGTCAGCAGCGAGACATTGCCGTTGGAAAGCGTTGTGATGATGAACTTTTCCTTCAACCGGGTCAGCCCCGCCACAGAGTCCGGCCACGGGTCGAGCCGGTGCCAGGCCCGGTTCAGCTCGTCGACCTCCTCACTGCATATCGACGTGACACCGGCCGCGCCAAGGAGCTCCTCGAGGATCATTCGGTGCAGGTCGTCGATCCGTGTCCACGGAAGGTCGCCGCGACGCACTCGATCCATCGCCGGCGAGTATCCGGCCCGCCAGCTGTCGGCGAACGCCGGCCAATCCTGTTGCAGGCCATGGGCAGCGCCGAACTGCTCGAGCTCGCCGATGATGCTGGAGCGCCAGTCGACGACCGTGCCGAACACGTCGAAGGCCAACGCCCGCACAGTCATTACGGCTCCAGGACCATCTTGCCCTGCACACCACCGTTGGCCAGCGTGTCCAGCGCTTCGGCACCCTTGGCCAACGGAAACCGCAGCGGCGGCGGCGGTCGCAGCCCGGCTTTGACCAATTCGTTGACGCCGAATTCGAACACCGACTGCGCCCCCGGCTTCCGGTTGACGTATTCCCCGTATCCGACGCCGATCACCGCGACGTTGCGCAGCAGCAGCCGGTTCACCTTGACCGTCGGAATCCCGCCCGCGGCGAATCCGATCACCAGCAGCCGGCCTTCGACGGCCAGCGCGCGAATCGCATCGTCGAACGCCTCGCCGCCGATCGGATCGACCACGAGGTCGACGCCCTGCCCGCCGGTGTGTTCCTTGACCGCGTCGAGCCAACCGTCGGTGAGCGGCAGCACGACGTCCGCACCCAGTGACTGGACGAAATCCGCGGCGTGCGGCCGGTGCACCATCGCAATGACCTTGGCCCCCAACGCCTTAGCGATCTGCACGGCCGCTGTTCCGACCCCGCCAGCCGATCCCAGCACCAGGACCGTCTCACCTGCCCGCAGGGCGCCGCGTTTGGCGAGAGCGAAGTACATCGTCTGGTAGTTGCCGAGCAGCGCGACCGCCTCGGCGTCATCGATGTCATCAGGCGTGGGCTTGAGACTTGCCGGCGGCACCGCCACTTGTTCCGCCCATCCGCCGAGCATGGACAGCGCCGTCACCCGTTGGCCCGGTTTGAATTCCGACTCATAGGGCGCAGCACGTACCACGCCGGCGACCTCCATGCCGGGGATGAACGGTGGCTCGAGCCGCAGCTGATACTCGCCGCGCAGGAGCAACAGGTCGGGAAAGCTCACCCCGGCCGCGCCGACGTCGATGACGACCAGATCCTCGCCGCCAACATCGTCGACGTCCGTGTATGCCAGCCCTGACGGCCCCGAAAGCTCCTGCGCGACAAGCGCTTTCATTTACGACTCAGCCGAGGCTGAAGGTTGCTCGCTGAGCGGCCGACAGGTCGTCGATCTCTGCCCACTTGGCCGCGACGTCGTCGACGGTCGGCACGTGGTCGAACGTCACGCCCTCGTTCTGGAACAGGGCGGTGCGCTGCACCTTGCCTCCGCCGACGATGAACACCGACGCCGTATCCGGGACTTCCTCACTCATGAGGTAGCCCACCACCGGCGCCACGTACTCGGGCGTCAGCTTCTCGAAGACCTCGGGCGGCAGGATGTCCTGCGTCATCCGCGTCGCGGCGATCGGCGCGAGGGCGTTGGCCTTGATGTTGTACTTCGCGCCCTCCTGGGCCAGCGTGTTGATCAGGCCGACCAGCCCGAGCTTGGCGGCGCCGTAGTTGGCCTGGCCGAAGTTCCCGAACAGGCCGCTGGTGGAGGTGGCCACGACGACGCGCCCGTAGCTCTGCTCGCGGAAGTGCGGCCACGCCGCGCGAATCACGTTGTAGCCGCCGTAAAGGTGCACCTTCAGCACCGAGTCCCAGTTGGCGAACTCCATCTTGTGGAAGGTGCCGTCGCGCAGGATGCCCGCGTTGGAAACCACGCCGTCGACCTTGCCGAACTCATCGAGAGCGGTCTTGATGATGTTCTGCGCACCCTCGGGCTCGGCGACGCTGTCGTAGTTGGCCGCCGCCCGGCCACCGGCCTGCTTGATTTCGTCGACCACCTGATCGGCCATCGAATGTCCGGCGCCGGTGCCGTCACGTGAACCGCCGAGGTCGTTGACGACGACGCTGGCGCCCTCCTTGGCGAGCGTCAACGCATACTCACGCCCCAGTCCGCCTCCGGCCCCGGTGACGACGATGACGCGATCCTGCACTCCTGGCATGTGGTTCCTTTCTAGAAGAGCCGTCTAGCGAGCTTCCAAGCCTTCTCTGTATACGGGGGATAGATGAAGGCGCCGAGGTCGGGTCGGGTTGGCTTGGTCATCACCGACTTGCGGTGGCTGAACTGCTCGAAGCCGAACTTGCCGTGGTAGGCACCCATACCCGACGGCCCGACGCCGCCGAACGGCAGCTTGTTGGTGGAGAACTGGAACAGCAGATGATTGATCACCATGCCGCCCGCCGACACCTCTTTGATCACCCGTTCGCGAATGCTCTTGGTCTTGGTGAACAGGTAAGCCGCCAGCGGCTTGGGACGCGAGTTGACGAAACCGATTGCGTCGTCAATGGATTGCACGGTCATCACCGGCAGGATCGGACCGAAGATCTCGTCGGTCATCAACGGCTCGGCGGGGTCGGGATCGACGACGACGGTGGGCTGGATGGACATCTTCGACGCGTCCGACCCGCCGCCGATGACCACGTCACCCTTGGTTGCCGCAAGGGAGGCGGTCAGGCGGTCGAAGTGCCGCTCGTTGACGATCCGCTTGCCGTCGGGATTCTGCGACTCGAACGTCGTCACGGCCTCTTTGATCTTGTCGACGAGCTCGTCGCGGATCTTGGCGTCGGCCAGCACGTAGTCCGGTGCGATGCAGATCTGGCCGGAGTTGATCAGCTTTGTCCAGGCGATCCGCTTGGCCGCGACGTCGAGGTCCGCGTCCGCGGACACGATCACCGGGCTCTTGCCGCCGAGCTCAAGGGTCACCGGGGTCAGGTGCGGTGCGGCGCCTTCGTAGACCTTCCGGCCGATCTCGGTGCCACCCGTAAAACAAATGTGGTCGAAGCCCTGCGCGATGAGCTCCTGGCTCACTGAGCCGTCACCCTCGACGACGGCGATGGCGTCGTTGTCGAGGTAGCGCGGCACCAGCTCGGCCATCAGCGCCGACGAGGCCGGACAGACCTCCGAGGGCTTGAGGACCACGGTGTTGCCCGCGGCGATGGCACCAACAGCCGGCCCGAGCGTCAGCACGAAGGGGAAGTTCCACGCACCGATGACCAGCACCGTGCCGTAGGGCTCGTACTCGACCCAGCCCCGACCGGGCAGCTGTGACATCTCCAGCAAGCGGTACTTGCGGCGCATCCACTTGCGGACGTTCTTAGCGGCGTCCTTGGCCTCGCCCGCGGTGCTGGCGATGTCGGCCAGCCACGCCTCGAACGGCGTGCGGCCAAGATCGGTGTTGAGCGCATCAGCGATGGCGGCCTCGTTGTCGAGCATCAGTTTTTCCAGCGCCTGCAGCTGCCCCTTGCGCCAGTCGACACTCTTGGTGCGGCCGGTGGCGAAGGTTTCCCGCAGCCGTCGAACGACGTCGGGGATGTCGGTTTCGGGGGCTTTGACTGTTTCAGGCGCGACGGATTCGGTGGTCATGGTGGGTGTCCTTCCTGACCCGAGGAATAACCGATCCTAACCAACCGGTTGGCTCGCCCAGAAGGCCCAAACAGAACCCGCCGCTGCTAGTTCTTCTCCGCCGTGACGAAGGTCGAGAACGCGTCGCCGTCGGTCTGCGCAAGCTCGACGGATCGGCCAAGGCGATGCATCTCTTCACGCGAGGAGGTCGCCGTCGACGCCCAGCCGTGTTCGGCAAGCCAAACGGCGACATCGGCGCGGTCGGGATCGCTGTAGATGAGCTCCTGCACATCGAGCGTGCTCTCCATGCCGAACTGCGCTGCGATGCGCTCGAACCGCTCGCGCATCTGCGCGCGTCGATCGTCGGCCTGCACACCCATGGTCTCCGCAGCGATGCGGCTGCCTGGCGCGCTCAGCGCGGTGATGTGCTCGAAGAGCCGGTCCTGTGCTTCCGCGGGCAGATACATCAGCAGGCCTTCGGCCAGCCAGGCCGTCGGCGCGCTTGCGTCAAAACCGGCCTGCCGCAAGGCGTTCGGCCAGTCGAAGCGCAGATCCATCGGCACCTCGCGACGCACCGCCGTCGGCGCCACACCATGCTCGTCCAAGGTGGCCGATTTGTACTCCAGCACCTGGGGCTGGTCGATCTCGTAGACCGTGGTGCCCGCCGGCCATTGCAGACGGTAAGCGCGCGAGTCCAGGCCGGAAGCGAGGATGACGATCTGGCGGATGCCCGCCGCGACGGCGTCGGTGAAGAACGCGTCGAAGAAGTGGGTGCGCACCGCTTGATAGGCGCCCATGTGCTCGAAGACCGCGGCGGCCTCGGCATCGGCGTCGGCGACCTTTGCGACGAACGCGTCGTCGAGCATGAACTCCCACGCGCCGGTGCCCGCACCCGCCACCAGCACCTTGGCGTACGGGTCACGGATCAGCGGGTCGGGCCGGTCGGTCTCGGCGGCACGGGCCGCGGCGACCATGACCGCCGTGGATCCCACGCTCGTGGAGATGTCCCAGGTGTCGTCGTCGGTACGCAACGAGCTCATCGAAGCTCTCCATCCAGCCGCGGGCGCAGCACAGTCGAATCGAACATTTCGTTCGCAATGCTATCTAAAAAGTTAGCGTAGCTACACGAAGTGTGTGCTATTTAACGCTCGCGGGTGCTATTCGTGCAGCTGCCAGAGCTTGTTGGCCATCAACAGCTCGAATTTGTGCACCACCGCGCCGAGGTCGTCGTGATCTCCGACGAACCCTGCATAGAAGCCCATCCCCCACATCACCGCCACCAGCATCTCGACGAGATGGTTGACGTCGGTATCGGTGGTGAGCTCGCGTCGCTCGATTGCGTCCTTGACCGCCCACGTGACGAAATCACGCGAGTTCTTCAATGAGTCGTGCTCGCCGTTGTTGAGCTCCGGGTGGCGCTGCGACTCCAGCACCGACGTGACGAGAAAGGCTGCCGCAGAACGGTCTTCGGAGTCGGCCTGCATCGCTGCGGTGAAGTACGCCGACAGCCGGCCGATCAAGGTGGTCTCGCCCTCGGCCCGATTCTTGCCCGCGCTAACTACCAACGCATTGGTTTGCTCCACGACCTCGGCCCACAACACTCGCTTGCTGGCGAAGTAGTGGTTGATCGCAGGCCTGGTCAGGTCGGCGCGGATCGCGATCGCCTGAAAGGTGGCAGCGTCGTATCCGAGTTCGCTGAATACCTCGCGGGCGGCTTGTACGATGCGCTCGCGCGTTTCGGCGGCCTTCGCTGCAGGGGGACGCCCGGGTCCACGACTCGCCGTATGTTGCGGCACGGTCAAATTGTGCCACAGCTCACTGGAGGGTCAGGGAGGCGGGCACCCGATGCGACGTCGGCATGTCGTTTCAGCAAACAACTACGACCCGTGCGGACAAGATTCCGACGGCCGGCTTCGCGACACTGGGCACAGTCGTCGACGAAGTCGAACTAGGGTGCAAACCCATGGCGGGCGTCGTTTCGCGTGAGCTGTACTTCGAGACCGGCCTCGACGTGCTGTCGGACCTGGGCTATGGCGGGCTGAAGCTTGCCGAGGTGTGTAACCGCCTCGGCGTCACCACCGGCTCCTTCTATCACTACTTCTCCGGCTGGCCCGCCTACACCTCCGAACTCATCACGCACTGGATGCAGGCCAGGACCGTGCAGGTGATCGAAGCAGTGCGCGCCGAGCCGGATCCGCGCCGCCGCATCGACACGCTGATCCAGGTCGGGTTGACGCTGCCGCACGGCGCGGAGGCCGCGATCCGGGTGTGGAGCTCGCTGGATCCGCAGGTGTATGGGATTCAGGCCGCGGTCGATCAACAGCGCTTCGACATCATGTATGAATCGGCCTACGAGATCTTGGAGAACAAGAGGCAGGCCGAACTGTTCGCGGCCTGGGGCGTCTACCTGCTGGTCGGCTTCGAGCAGGCCACCCTTGAGCGCGACACCGCTGCACTCGAATGGATCGCCGGACAGCTGCTCGACGCTCTCGACTCCGGCCGATTCGCTTCGGTGCCCGCCGGTGACTAGTGCGGCACGCGATACCGAACACGACCCCGTCCCGGTCGAACACGTCGTCTCACTGCTACGCGAACGGCTTTACGGAGCGATCTCGTGTTTGGCCACCCTCGCCGTACTAGTGCGCTATACCTCCGAGGACACCAGCGCGTGGGCACGCGTGCTTGACGTCGCGGTGGCCACCGGCGGCTTGTGGGCCGCGAGCCTGCTGGCCGACTGGATCGCCCATCTCGGCGTGTACGGCCGGGCACCGCAGGGCCGGGCCGCGGCCCGGATGCTGCAGTCGTCCGGCCAGATCTTGGAGGCCGCGTTCCTTCCGCTGGCGGTCCTTGCCGTAGCCGGGGTCGGGCTGTTGCGCACTTACACGGCGATGTGGATTGCGATGTGGATCGTGGTCGGCGAGCTCGGCGTCATCGCACTGCTCGCCGTGCGCCGAACCCATCTACGGTGGTGGCAGCAGGCGATCACGGTCGCCGGCCTGGTCGGCGTCGGCGTCCTCGTCGTGGGCATCAAGATCATTGCGCATTGACTTGACCGGCTTATGGCGCCGGGTGGCGAACCGGGTCCAGCAACGCGACCCCGAACACGACGCCCTGCGCAGGGCCACCCGCGCCGCCATCGTGCTGCCGATCGCGGCGGCGGTGAGCTTCGCGGTCGGAGAAGGCTCGCAGACGCCACTGTTCACGATCTTCGGCTCGGTGGCGCTGCTGATCCTGGTCGACTTCCCCGGGAACCGTCCGGCGCGCGCCCTGGCGTACTGCGGCCTCGGGATCAACGGCGCGATCCTCATCACGGCCGGAACCCTGGTGGCGCCCTATCCGTGGGTGAGCGTCGTGGCGATGTTCGTGCTCGGCGTCGCGGTCACCTTCGCCGGAGTGCTGAGTGAAATCATCGCTGCCGGCCAGCGGGCCACACTGCTGCTGTTCGTTCTGCCCGCGTGCACGCCGCCTGGCCCGATACCCGAGCGACTGCTGGGCTGGGCCATCGCATTGGCGTTGTGTGTTCCCGCCGCGTTGTTCCTACTGCCGCCCCGCCATCACGACGAGCTGCGCCAGCACGCGGCCGCGGTGTGCCGCGCCCTGGCGGACAGCCTCGACGGCGTCTCGACGCCCAAAGACGTGACACGAGCGATGAACGCCTTGTGGGACAACTACATTGGCGCCGACTACCGACCCGTCGCGCTCACCGCCGGAAGCCGCGCCCTGGTTCGCGTCGTCGATGACCTTGGCTTCTTGTCCGACCGGATCGCCGAGGACACCAGCCGACTGCTCCGCGATATGTTGCCGCCGATCATCCGGGTGCTCAGGGATTCGGCGGCTGTTCTGGTCAGTCCCAACGCCACGCAACGCGCGGCCAGTGCCGCGGATTTGACTGACGCGCTGGCCGAGTTGCGCGTCGTCGCGCAGGGCCGCTATCGCGAGGACATCGTCGAGATCCTCAACGAAGGCGACGACGACGCCGCGGTCGCGGTCGGTCGCAGACTCCTGGGCAGGCGCACCTTCTCCGCCACTGTCGGGGTGACGGGCCGCCTCATCCGCAACGCCGCGGCCGCCGACGCGCGTCCCGTCTGGGCTCGTGTGCTCGGTCGTCGCCTGCCGGAAACCGGCACCGCCGACTGGGTCATGCCCGAGACCGTGGCCGTCGCCGCGATCACCAAGGGCTTCCTCGCCACCAAGGCGGTGGTGCTGCGCAACAGCCTTCGCACCGGTCTGGGCCTGGCGGTCGCCGTCGCCGTCACGCATCTGTTTCCGGTCCAGCACGGATTCTGGGTGGTGCTTGCGGCGATGTCGGTGCTGCGGAGCAGCGCGCTGACGACCGGCACACGGGTGCTGCGGGCCGTGACGGGCACGGTGATCGGATTCGTGTTGGGTGTCGTCGTCATCGAGGTGGTCGGTGTGGATCGCGCCGTCATGTGGATGTTGCTTCCGGTGGTCGCGTTCGGTTCCGCGTTCGTTCCCGAGGTCGCCTCGTTCATCGCGGGCCAGGCGGCGTTCACGATGATGGTGCTGATCAACTTCAACCTGATCGTGCCGACGGGTTGGCGGGTCGGCCTGATCCGGGTGGAGGACGTGCTCGTCGGCGCGCTGGTCGGGGTGATCGTGTCGGTGCTGCTGTGGCCGCGCGGTGCCACGGCGTTGGTGTCAACGGCCATCGCCAACGCCCGAAGCGTCGGGGCAGCGTTCTTGAAAGCCGCCGTCCGACGGGTGACGCGTGGCGCCTCAGAAGAGGCGACAGACCGCGTCATCGCATTGAGCCACGATGCACTGGAGGCTTCGCGCACGGTGGATGACGCTGTGCGCCAGTATCTTTCGGAAAGCGGCGGCAATACCGACTTCAGGGCGCCGGTGATCACGGCCGCCAACCGTGCGATCCGGCTGCGGGCGGCCGCGGAACTGATCACCGACGTCGTCCCGCCGCCCCTCGGCGTCTACGCCAAGACGCGCGAAGTGCTCGAGGCGCATGCCGATGCGGTGTGTGAACGTCTCGGGGGTGTCGACCCGGCTGTCCCTCTGCCACCGATCAGTGACGACTTCGTACTCAGCCTGCGCGCCGAGGCGACCGGAGACGCGATGTCGATCTCGGCCGCGCTGCCGCTGGTCACCGTCGCGGCCAACATCGGCGAACTGGAGCTGCTCTATCCGCGGACAGTAGCGTCAGCCGGATGAGCGAAGTCGTCGTGCTCGGTGCGGGTTTCGCCGGATTATGGACGGCGCTCGGAGCCGCGCGGCGCCTCGATGAGCTCGACGTAGCGCATGGCGATATGCACGTCACGGTGATCAGCGCGCAGCCCTTTCACGACATTCGGGTCCGAAACTACGAGGCCGATCTGACGCGGTGCCGGATACCCCTGCGAGACGTGCTCGACCCGGCGGGAGTTCGGCATGTAACCGCCGACGTGACCGCGATCGATCCCGCGTCGCGCACGGTGAAGACGTCTGCAGGCACGCATATCTACGACCGTTTGGTGGTGGCGCTGGGCAGCCAAGTGGTCAGACCTGATATTCCGGGTCTGCGTGAATTCGGGTTCGACGTCGACACATACGACGGGGCAACGGCGTTGCAGCGGCATCTGGAGACGCTGGCCGCCGGCCCCCAGACTCCGGCTGCAAACACGGCCGTCGTGGTGGGCGCGGGCCTGACGGGCATCGAGACCGCCTGCGAACTTCCGACCCGGCTGGCGGCGCTGTTCCCGGACGTCCCCGCCCGCGTCGTACTCGCCGACCACAACCCGCACGTCGGCTCGGACATGGGGCCGTCGGCACGGCCGGTCATCGAGGCAGCGCTGACGGCCAACGGGGTGCAGACCCGACTCGGCGTCAGCATCACCGCGGTTGACAAGGATGGGGCGACACTGTCGACCGGCGAAAAGCTCGACGCGTCGACCGTGGTGTGGTGTGCGGGCATGCGGGCCAACCCGCTCACCGCGGACCTGGGCGTCGAACGTGACCGGCTCGGCCGCGTCCCCGTCGACGACTATCTGCGGGTCGAGGGCGTGCAGGACGTGTTCGCCGCAGGAGATGTCGCGGCGGCGAGGATGGACGACACGCACCTGTCGGTGATGTCGTGTCAGCACGGCAGGCCGATGGGCCGGTTCGCCGGATACAACGTCATCAGTGACCTGCTAGGCGAGCCGATGCTGCCGCTGCGAATCCCTTGGTATGTCACGGTTTTGGACCTCGGACCCGCCGGCGCGGTCTACACCGAAGGCTGGGACCGTCAAGTGGTCGCAAGCGGCGCCGAAGCCAAGGCCACCAAGCTCACAATCAACTGTCAGCGAATCTACCCGCCGCTCAACGGAAATCGCGACGAGATTCTGGCCGCCGCCGCACCCGCACTGCAGTCGCGGCCGAGCGCGGCGGGCTAGCCGATCGGCCGGTGTGGCATCAGCGCATTGGGCGGGATGGCGCCGAACTTGCCTGCATTGAAATCGTCGAGCGCCTGGATCAGTTCGGATTTCGTGTTCATCACGAACGGCCCGTAGTGGACGACCGGCTCACGGATCGGCTTGCCGCCCAGCACCAGCACCTCGAGCGCGGGCCGGTTCGAGTCCTGGTTCGGGTCGGCACCAATGCGGATCCGATCGCCGGGGCCGAGCACGGCGAGCTGTCCCTGATGAATCGGATGGTCGACGGGTCCGACGGTCCCGCGACCGGACAGCACGTACACGAGCGCGTTGAAGTCGCGGTTCCACGGCATGTTCAACCGGGCTCCTGGCTCAATAGTCGTATGCGCCAAAGTAATTGGTGTGTAGGTGGCGCCAGGCCCGCGTTGGCCGTCGAGCTCGCCGGCAATGACGCGGACCAGCGCCCCGCCGTCGTCCGACGACAGCAGTGTGACCTGGTTGCCCTCGATAGCCTGGTATTTCGGCGCCGCGAACTTGTCCTTGCGGGGCAGGTTCACCCACAGCTGGATGCCGTGAAACAGTCCTCCGCTGTCCACCAGTTCGGCTGGCGGCGTCTCGATGTGCAGGATGCCCGACCCAGCCGTCATCCATTGGGTGGCGCCATCGGTGATCAGTCCTCCGCCGCCATGTGAATCCTGGTGGGCGAAGCGGCCGTCGATCATGTACGTCACGGTCTCGAACCCGCGGTGCGGATGCCAGTCGGTGCCTTTCGGCTCGCCCGGTCGATACTCGACTTCGCCCATCTGGTCCATGTGGACGAACGGATCGAGGTCGGCGGTGCTGACTCCGGCGAATGCGCGGACGACGGGGAATCCTTCTCCTTCGTAGCCGCGCGGGCCACTGGTGATCGACCGGACCGGCCGTTCGGTGTCAGCGGGCGCAGGCAACGCGATCCTGGGAAGGGTGAGCGTATCGGCGGTTATGGCTGGCATCGGTACCTCCTAAGCATCTACCGATATAACCGGACTACAGTCCGAATATTCCCCAGTCGTTCCTCTCCCAGGCGCGGCAACCACGCTTCGTCGCCGTGCGGTGCTATGAACGGGCCATGAGCAGTGAATGCCGCGAGTGCCTGGCGGGGCTGGAGCACTGCCACGGCACCGTCATTCACCACACTCGATTTCGCTCGGAGTGCACCGAGGACGGCTGCGTCACTCCCGAGGTGGTGCACGCGTTTGTGATCGATTGCGACGCGATCGGCTGCACGTGCGGCGACGCCATAGCCATCGCTATTTGAGAGCTCAGCCCATCGGGTCGGCGGACTGCAGCGCATCTTCCACCGGGTGGACGTCGGGCTCCGGATAGAACGGCGGCGTGTGCGTCCCCCACTGCACACAGCTCCACCGGCCGTCGGTGATCGGCGCCAGCACAACGGTCTCGGCGTTGGCCAGGTGGTGGTCGAGCGCGAAGCTGCCGTCGACGCCCGCCAGCACCGCCGACACCAGCCTGATAGCCGCGCCATGGCTGACCACCACGATGTCGTCATGCCACTCGTGGTCGTCGAGGTAACGCATGCGCAATTGGGTCAGCACCGGCACGTAGCGCTCGAGAACTGCGTCGCCGCTCTCTCCGCCGGGCATCGCCACCCCGAGATCGCCCTCGTGCCAACGCTGGTAGACCGTCTCGAACTCGGCGATCGCGTCGTCGTCGTTGCGATCCTCGAGATCGCCGACCTGAACTTCGTGAATGCCGTCGAATTCGTGGGCATTCAGCCCCAATTCGTCGCCGATCTCGGCGGCGGTCTGGGCGGCGCGCACCGCGACCGAGTGAACGAGCATCGCCGGGCGGTACAGCAGTTCCCGCGCGAATGCGCGGGCCTGGCCGCGGCCGAGATCGGTCAGCTCCGCGCCCGGGGGCCGCGTGTCGAGCCGGCGTTCGACGTTGCCGTGTGTTTGTCCGTGCCGGACCAGCACCAGCCGTCCGCTCACGGCGTTCCCTTCCTCAGCCCGTCCAGCCACCGCGACGCTTCGTCAAGAGGCGGCGGTGTTGCACCGGCCGCCGATCCGGTTGGCCACGACCCCAGATATCTCACATCCATACAACGACGATGCAGCGCCTTGAGTGCCTCGGCAACGGCGTCGTCGTCGATATGCCCGACGCAATCCAGGAAGAACACATAGGTGCCCAATTCGGTTCTGGTGGGGCGGGATTCGATGCGGGTGAGGTCGATGTCGCGGATGGCGAATTCGGTCAAGGCCGACACCAGCGCGCCGGGTACGTTGTCCAGGCGCAACACCACCGATGTGCGGTCGGCGCCCGAGCGTTGCGGCGGCGGCCCGGGCACTCCGACCAACACGAAGCGGGTGCGCGCGTTGAGTTCGTCGACGACGTCGCTCGCGAGCACCGTCAGACCGGTGCGTTCGGCGGCCAGCGCGGTGGTCACCCCCGCGTCGGCACGGCCGTCGGCCACGTCGTGCGCGGCCGCCGCGTTGGAGTTGGCCGGCACTAGTTGCGCCTTCGGGAGATGGTCCGCCAACCAGTTGCGCACCTGCGCGGCCGCGACGGGGAAAGCCGCCACGGTTTCGACGTCCTCGGCCGAGGTGCCCGGTGAAACGGCGATCGTGAACGACACGTCGAGGGTCAACTCGCCGAAGATCTGCAGTGGCGTGCCGTTGGCGAGGGTGTCCAGTGTCGGCACCACCGATCCCTCGATGGAGTTCTCGATCGGCACGCAGGCGTAATCCGCGTCATCAGACCGGATCGCGGCGAGTGCGGACTGCGTGCTATCCGCGGAGATCGGGGTGATCGTCGCCGGTCCGCCTGGAATCACGCCGTTGGCCGACATCTTGAGCATGGCCGCCTCGGTGAACGTCCCTTCCGGTCCGAGGTAGGCGATGCGGGGCACATTTCAACCCTATCCGGTGTCGGCGCCGCGCCCCGGTACGTGAAAGCCTTGCGCTTCGATGCACGCGAAGTTAACTTAGGCTAACCTAATTAGAAGGAGCGGCGCGATGATGACAGCGGCACCGACGACGGCCGAACGAATCCGCAGTGCATGCGTGCGGGCGTCGGGGGCGATGCTCGCCGTCGAGGGTGTCGAACCGATCGCGACGCCAGTGCATCACCTGCTCGACGACGGTTCGTTCGCGATCACCGTCCCGGTCGACGAAGGGCTTGCCGACGTCGTCGGCGACGAAGGGTGTGCCGGCATACAGGCGGTGCTCGAGATGACCGACTACGCGCCAGTGCCCGTCCGCGAACCCGTGCGCTCGCTGGTGTGGATCCGCGGTCGCCTGCACACCGTCCCCGTCGACGACGTCGCTCCCCTGCTCGACCTGATCGCCGATGAAGATCCCAATCCTGCTCTGCTACAAGTCAATTCGGGTCCCGCACAGTCTGACCAAGACGTCCGCTACACGCTGATGCGCCTAGAGATCGAGTCGGTGGTGGTCGCTGATTCCACCGGCGCCGAGTCCGTCGCGGTGGGCACACTGCTGGGAGCGCAGCCGGATCCGTTCTGCGCGATGGAATCGTGCTGGCTGCAGCATCTGGACTCCGCGCACCGCGAAGTGGTCGACCGGCTCGCGTCGCGTCTGCCCGCGGCGCTTCGCCGCGGTCGAGTCTGCCCGCTGGGCCTGGATCGCTACGGTGTCCGGCTGCGCGTGGAAAACGAAGAAGGCGACCACGACGTGCGGCTGCCGTTCGCAAAACCGGTCGACGACGTGACCGGTCTGAGCCAGGCGATCCGCGTGCTGATGGGCTGCCCGTTCCTCAACGGACTGCGCGCGCGCCGCCTGTAGAACACATCGCCCGCTACCGTATCTCCGGTGACCGTGGCGCCCGACGAGCTGACTGTTGCGCAGCGGCGCGGGCTACGGATCGAGGTCTTCGTCGTCCTCGCTGTCACGTTCGGGCTGTCGGCCTACACCGCCCTGCTGAACCTGGCCGAGGCGATAATTCTCGGCCTGGCCGGGCAGAAGATAGCGCTGAACCCGCGGCGTTCACCGATCGACCTGATCGACATGGGCCTGAACCTCGCCGGAGTGTTTCAGCTGCTGGCGTGGGGGTCGCTTGGCTTATATCTGCTGTGGCGCAGTGGCTTTGGCCCGAGCCAGATAGGACTGGGCCGGCTGCGCTGGCGCTCCGACGTGCTCGGCGGCATCGGTCTGGCGGCCCTGATCGGGCTGCCCGGCCTCGGGCTGTATGTGGCCGCCCGGCTGTTGGGGCTGAGCGTGTCCGTGGTGCCCACGGAACTCAACGACACCTGGTGGCGCATCCCCGTGCTGCTCGCCGTGGCGTTCGCCAACGGTTGGGCCGAAGAGGTCGTCGTCGTCGCGTTCCTGATCACCCGGCTGCGCCAGTTGAATGTCAACCCGGTGGCCGCGGTGCTCGCGTCGAGCATCCTGCGCGGTGTTTACCACCTGTATCAGGGCTACGGGGCGGGCCTCGGCAACATCGCGATGGGATTGGTTTTTGGCTATGTCTGGCTGCGCACCCGCAGGCTGTGGCCGCTGATCATCGCTCACGGTCTGATCGACGCGGTGGCGTTCGTCGGTTACGTACTGGCGGCCGAGCACCTGAGCTGGCTGCCGTAATCGCGGCCGTTGGCCACGTAGATTCTCAATCGTGGACGATCATCGGCCGCGCGGCCAAAGGCCCGATCCCAGGGCGCGCCAAGAGCCGTCGCAGGTGATCCGTCGCGACCCGAACTACCGGCAGCCGCCTGCGTGGCCGCCGAACCCGCCGACACCTCCGCCACCGCCGCCGCCCCGCCGGCCACCGCCTCCACCGCGTCGGCCCCCGACACCACCTCCACGCCGGCCCGCTCCCGCGGCGGGGCACCCGCCTCCGCCCCCGCCACCGAAAAAGCCTCGCCGCAAACGGCATTGGGGCCGCATCGTGCTCGCCTTGCTGTTGGTGTTCGTCGTCGCCGTCGTCGGCATCGGGTTCTGGATGGACTCGTCGCTGCATCGCATCCCGGCGCTGGCCGACTATCCCGAGCGTCCGGCCGAGGGCAAGGGCACCACGTGGCTTCTCGTCGGCTCGGACAGCCGTCAGAACCTGACGCCCGAACAACAGGCGGAGCTTGCGACCGGCGGAGACATCGGCACCGGCCGCACCGACACGATCCTGCTGGTTCATGTCCCGGCCATCGGTTCGAGCACGCCGACCACGATGGTGTCGCTCCCGCGTGACTCCTACGTCTCGATCCCTGGCTACGGCCAGGACAAGATCAACGCCGCGTTCTCGTTCGGCGGGGCGCCGCTGCTGGCGCAGACCGTCGAACAGGCCACCGGGATCCGGCTCGACCACTACGCGGAAATCGGCTTCGACGGCTTCGCCGTCATGGTCGACGCGGTCGGCGGAGTGACCATGTGCCCCACCGAACCCATCAGCGATCCGCTCGCCGGGATCGATCTGCCCGCCGGCTGCCAGAAGCTCGACGGCCGCAATGCGCTCGGCTATGTGCGGACCCGCGCCACCCCACGCGCCGACCTGGACAGGATGGTCAATCAGCGGAACTTCATGTCGGCCCTGCTGCATCGCACCGCCAGTCCCGCCGTAGTGCTCAACCCGCTGCGCTGGTACCCGATGGCGCATGCGGCCACCGGTGCCCTGGCCGTCGATCAGGGTGCTCACATCTGGGATCTGGCCCGGCTGGCGTGGGCGCTGCGGGGCGACATTTTGACCACCACCGTGCCGATCGGCGAGTTCACCGGCAGCGACTCCGGCTCGGTCGTGGTGTGGAACAGCGACGCAGCGGGACAGTTGTTCGCCGCACTGGCGTCCGACTCGCCTATCCCGCCGGACGTCCTCGACGCCGCCCAGCCCGGCTAGTCGCGCCCGGCTCCCGTCAGCCCGTTTTGCAGCCACGCCTTGGTGCGGCCCGGGTGGTTCGTCGCCACCCAGGCGACGCCGATGTCACGGCAATAGTGGACGTCCTCGTAGTGATCGACCGTCCAGCAGTACAACGCCCGCCCCTGAGCGGCGGCCCGGTCCACCAATTCGGGGTGCTCGCGCAGCGTCGCGATCGACGGCCCGACGGCGGTTGCGCCGACGGTGGTGGCGGCGCTGCCGCCCAGATAGCGCGACGTCTCGCCGAGGAGCACCGTCGGCAGCAGCGGCGCCGCACGCCGGATCCGCCACACCGCGGCCGCGGAGAACGACATCACGACGGCACGGGACAGGTCAGCCGACGCCGGAGCCGCGATGCCGTACCGGTGCAGCAGGGCAAGCACCTTGCTTTCCACCAGCGCGCCGTATCGGACGGGATGCTTTGTCTCGATGAAGATCTTGACGGGCCGGTTCCAGTCCAGGACCAAACCGACGAGATCGTCCAGCGTCAAAAGTCCGGTGTCGCCCTGACTCCCGTCGGCGCGCCAACTGGGATGCCATGAGCCGAAATCCAATTCGCGCAATTGGGCCAGGGTCAGCTCGCTGACCAGGCCGGTGCCGCTCGACGTTCGGTCGACTCGGCGATCGTGCACGCACACCAGATGTCCGTCGCGGGTCAGCCGCACATCGCATTCGACTCCGTCGGCGCCCTGGCTCAGCGCCAGCTCATAGGCGGCCAGGGTGTGTTCCGGACGTTCAGCCGATGCGCCCCGGTGGGCCACCACGAATGGGTGACCGCCGAGCGCGCCGTCACCCGAGTCCATACGGCTATGCTGCCGGGTTCTGCCCTTCGGACTCAACCGCAGAGGCGGGTTCCGGTTCGGCGGCATGCGGTTTTTCCGCGGGCGTGGCGTTCTTGTCGGCGACGATTACCCAGCGCTTTGCGGCCCGTTCGACGGGCTGACGCTCGAATCCGAGAAACACCTTCGTGGCCAGAACCAGCGCGGCCAGCCCCAGCAGGTACGCCACGATCGTGGTCACGGTGTTGTCGGCGATGCCCTGGGGATCAGTGGTGAAGCTCGTGGCGATCGACCACCCCGACACCGCCGTGCTGGTTATCCATACCAGCCACCATTGCACGATCGGGCGGTTCAGCCATTTCAGCCGATCCTCGATCCTGGCCAGTTCGATCACGAAGACAGGTGCCCAAACCAGGTTCACCAACGGCAATAAACATCCCAAGCGAAGCGCCCACGTCGGGCGTGGCTCGGCGCGCCCGTGGCCAGCGAAAGCCGCGGCACGCCTGGCGATCAGCCAGTTCGTCAGTACCACCGCGCTGGCCACGACCGTGAACACCGCGAGCACGCTGACCGCAACGCCCAGCCACGTCGCTATGCCGGCCACCCACGGGTTCAGCAGCACGCTTCGGTTCACGATGAGCAACGCGTAGCGCAGGACGTGTACCAGCGCCGCCATGCCGAGCACCGCCATGGTCGTGATCAGTGTCGTGCGCACCATCGCCGACGACGGCCCGGTTCGCGGACCGGCCTGCGGCTGCACGTCGGTGTCGAAATGGTCGATCAACCCCCAGCGCGGGATCACGGCATAGCGCGGGGTGGGCCCAAGGGGCCGGCGCCGCATGCGGGGCGGCGGCGCCATGCCCGGTCGCACGGCGATCCAGCGGTAGCCGGGCGGCAGCCGCGGCGGAGTTGTCTGGGTGCTTGGATTCAGCGCCGACGCCGATGGCCGCGCGCTCCATTCGGTACCGGCGATCGGAGCCGACGGCGGCAGCAGTGTGCCGTTGCAGCGCGGACACCACACCCGGCGCCGATCTCGCACGTTCCATCGCGTTCCGCACGCGGAACACACCTGAATCATTTCGCTCCTTGCGTGCGCACCATCATTTCGCTCCTCGCGTGCGCAGGATCATCCGACCAGCCTAGCGACGATTGTTCAGACGACGCCCGCGTCGCCGCTGTCTGTGACCACAGGGCGGCCCGCGCCGGCCCAGGCCTGCATGCCTCCGGCGACGTTGAGTGGCCGGTAGCCGTGGCCGGCCAGATACTGCGCGACCCGTTGTGATCGTCCGCCGACGTGACACACCACGAACAGCGTGGCGGTCGGATCGAGTTCGGAAATGCGGGCCGGAATTTGACCCATCGGGATGTGCCGCGCGCCCGGTGCATGACCGCGCTGCCACTCGTCGTCCTCACGCACATCGAGTAGCACGACCGACTCGTCGAACTCCGACGGCACATCGGCGATCTGTGCTTGGGCAACTACTAGTTCGTCCACGGACTCCATGCTGACACGGCGGCACTGGCAGTTCATCGGTCGGCGGTGCCCGAGACGCCTCGCTCAGGAGGTGTCAGCAATGCCGCGCTATCCACAGTTTCCACAGGTTCATCCACAGGCCGCCATCGGCCAGAACCCCGCTTGAGCCGCTAAGTCTGTGTAGTTGCTGAAATTGACTGTGCATAACCTTGGGCCGCTGCGGCTACCTAATCAACAGGCCGCGCGCAATCGAGCGAAATGAGTTGATGGGCTAACTGTCCGGCTTCTGCACAGCCGATGCCGACTCCGATTTCCACGCGGCAAGCCGACGGGCTATGATCACCGTCACACGAGAGCTTGTGATAGATCTCACTGGGGGAGGTCACGATCTTGCAGGTCAGGAGCGTTTGATGGCGTCGCATCCAATGGGGCCGGGGTCCGCTTTGCCGCCTTCTGAATGGCACACCTCCGCGCATGCCTATACGCGCGGACAACTCATGGCTTGCCTGCGAGCAGGTGCGATTGCGCTCGTCCTGCTGGGCATCCTCGCCCTGATCGTCTGGTTCTGAACAAGCTTCTCAATACACACGAAAGAGCCGCCGGAGTCTGATCCGGCGGCTCTTGTGTTTGGACGTTGAGTTGTCAGGCGGGTGGGTAGACGCCCATCTGCTTGCCTTTGTCGGTCTGCCAGAAGATGTCACCGATCTCATCGATCGTCTTCAGCAGCTTCTCGGCGACGGCGACGTCGAGCGACTTCTTGACGTCACCCGCTCCGTGCACGCCGTCCCAGAACAACTGGTGCAGATTGGGGAACTGCTCGAAGTGGTCCTTGGTGAAGAAGTCGGCCCACAGCACCATCAGGTGATGCTTGACCTCTTCGGCGCGCTGCTCCTTGATGAGGATCGCGCGAGCCTTGAAATGGTCGTCGTCGGAGTCGTGGTACTTCTGAAGAGTCTTCAGGCACGACAGCGCTTCGATCTTGGCCTGGGCGGGGTCGTAGACGCCGCAGTACAAGTCGCAGTGAGCATGGGCAGGGGTGGCGTTCGCGAAGAGTCTTTGCAGCATGGCCCTAACTTACCCTTTGGCTGTGGGCCGCAACCATCCCCGGCGAGGCTGGCCGCTACGCCGGTTCGCCGTCGTCGAGGACTCGATGCGGCCCTCGCTTCACCCAGGTGACGGGCTACTCGCGATACGCGTCGGTGCCCCTCGGCGCGGGCAATTGCGTGTCTTTCCCGATCCGACAAAGCCGTCGCGGTGGCTCGTCAAACGCGTCGGCGATGTGCGCGGTACCGGTCGCAGCGCGAGTTTCGAGGCCCACTCGGACAACCCGCAGGCGCCTGGTGTTGTCGACTCGCGGCAGTTCGGCTGGGTGCCTGCAACCGGTTCGTATCGCGTGATCTGGACTGTGCGGAGTCGATGATCAACACGCGTCTTGTTGAGTTAACTCGCTGTTAGCACTCGTGTCGTCTTGCGTGCCAGGCCAGACCTACCGCATTCTGAGCGAATCGACCCACAGGCGTGTCGGGGGAAGTAAACCGAACACCGATGGCGCGGAGGCGAGATGGAGATGGGGTCCGGTCGGGCGATCGAGATCGCCCCGTTTCATTCGCGTGGATCGCTCAAGGGTTTCGTGGTGTCCGGCCGGTGGCCGGATTCGACCAAGGAATGGGCGCAGCTGTTGATGGTCGCCGTTCGCGTAGCGTCGTTGCCGGGATTACTGTCCACCACAACGATTTTCGGTGTGCGTGAAGAGTTGCCTGACGATCCGGAGCCCGGCACTGTCGGGCTGGTAGTCGCCGAAGGCACCGTGGTCGGTGAATCTGCCGTTCCGCCAGGCTATTTCGCGGATCATCAGCCCCCGGCTCTTCTGATGCTGCATCCACCGTCGGAGACCATGCCGTCACTGCCGGAGTGCACCGGAGCCGCATCGGGCTGCGTGCTGCTGCCCGGTCTGCCGCATCTGGGACTGGAACACCGGGCCGCATGGGTGGAGGCAGAATCGGACGGCACGGTGACCTCCATGGTGAGCCGGGTCGGTGTCGACCCCATCAGCCATCCCGATACCGCGATCTTGGCCATGCTGCTTGCGGCATAAGGGTTTTCGAAGCATTTGATTCGCCACCGGAAACGGTGGATTCGGGCACCCGAACTTACCCGCCGAGTGGCGTCCGCATTCACCGGTCGCTATCGTCGGTGATGTCAGCGAAGGGGAGTAGCCCCCAATCGTCGTGTCGACATACTGGCGTAGAGCCCGGCCGGCGAACCGCACTGCGGTGGGCGAGACCTTCGACCGAAGCCTGACGGACCGCGAACTTCTGGCCCGTCGGCGACGCGTCGAAAGGTCGTCGAATGCTCACCGCAGTCCTCGTCAGTCTCTCGGTGGTCTTTGTCGCTGAGTTGGGCGACAAATCTCAGCTGATGACGATGACCTACGCGCTGCGCCATCGGTGGTGGGTGGTGCTCTGCGGCGTCGGTATCGCCTCGTTCATGGTGCACGGCCTTTCGGTGACCATCGGCCACTTCGTCGGCCTGACGCTGCCGCAGAGGCCCATCGCATTCATCGCGGCGATCGCCTTCCTGCTGTTCGCGGTGTGGACGTGGCGCGACGGCCACAAAGGCGAAGACGACGAGGTGCGATCTGTCGCCGAGCCGCGGCACGTGCTGCTGGCCGTCATCTCCTCGTTCGTGCTCGCAGAGCTTGGCGACAAGACGATGCTCGCCACCGTCGCGCTGGCCAGCGAGCACAACTGGGCCGGGGTGTGGATCGGAGCCACCGCGGGCATGGTGCTGGCCGACGGCGTCGCTATCGCAGTGGGCGCGGTAATGCACAAGCGGCTGCCCGAACGCTTTCTTCACTACCTCGCCAGTGTGCTGTTTCTGGTCTTCGGTTTGTGGTTGCTCATCGACGGCGCTCTCGGGCTGAAGTGGGTGGCAGTAGCGGTCATCGCATCGGTCGCTGCCGTATTCGCCTTCACCGTCGCCGTCCGGCTCATCGCCAGGCGCCGCGGACATCAACGCGCGCTGGTCCCGCTCGAATCGTCGTCGGAGTGATCCACACCACTAGCTGGCTACTGTCGGTCGAACGACTGACCTGGCTCACGCAGTCGCCGCGCTAACCTCCGCTACGTGCTGAGGAGCACCCTAAGGGGGCTTACGGCACCCCCTCTGACCTGCCAACTAGCAAACGCTGGATTCCGCCTGTTGATCCGTGATCTGCGTTGCCCATGGTGAACATCGCGATTCCTGTGACGATTGCTGTCAAAGACATAGGAAACTCATCGGCACCCAGGCGTTATTATTTGCTTCGGCGCACCGTAGTATGACGGTGCCGGAGCCCACCGACATCGCCGTTTAGACCTGTAGCGGCACACTGAAACGAAAAGGCGGGTTAACTTTTCTGCGGTTTGCACTTGGTTGTGGGCACAAGTCTCGCTACGATGTTCAGCAAATACGCCGCCTATAAAACCCGCTCGACCATCATGTGGAGGTCAAACTAGATGAGCAAGACGTTCGCCGCCCGCTTAAACCGCCTGTTTGACACGGTTTACCCGCCCGGTCGTGGCCCGCACACGTCGGCTGAAGTGATCGCTGCCCTCAAGGCTGAAGGCGTCACGATGTCGGCTCCGTACCTGTCGCAGCTCCGCTCGGGCAACCGAACCAATCCCTCGGCAGCCACCATGGCCGCCCTTGCCAACTTCTTCCGTATCAAGCCGGCCTACTTCACGGACGACGAGTACTACGAGAAGCTCGACAAGGAATTGACCTGGCTGGCGAATATGCGCGACGAGGGCGTTCGCCGTATTGCGGCACGCACCGTCGGGCTGTCCCCAGAAGCGCAGCAGGACATCGTTCAGAAGGTTGATGAACTGCGCCGCAGGGAGCACCTGGACGATTAGCCCGTCGCCCGTCGTAACGCGACGGTCGGCGAAGTCGTCGTCCCCACGTCAGTTGGGGACGACGACAATAGGTGCTTAGTAGTTGGGGCTATGTCCCCTTGATCGCCAGCTCGCGATACCGCTGCGCGATCTCGAGAATCCATTCCCGATCTGAATACGACGTCGGCTGCCGCAGCCAGCTCAGACCTGGAAAAGTCGCGAGGGTGTCCTCAGGGGCACCCTCGCGTCCGTCATAAATCCACTGTGCGATGGCTTGTGCCTGCTGTCGCGGCGGCACAGCGGGTGACTCCACGTCCGACACGTCGTCGACCTCGTCGAGTTCCCGTGAGGCCCGGGCCCCGGTGGCGTCCACGGGCCGCCTGCGGGTGCTGTCGGCGGTGGCCTCCAGAAACAGCGCGTCAGAGATCAGCGACATCCGTTCGGCGACCCGGAACACCAGAGGCCCGCGAGGGCGCACGCCGATGCCGATGTCCGGATGCCTGCGCCCCAGTTCGGTGAGCAGCGGCTGGATGACACGCAGCTCGCGTCGCGCCCCGAACCAGTCTTCGACACTGGGCAGCAGTGACCCCGCCGCGACGATCAGCATCGCGCAACCCAGCAGTGTGGCCGCTGCGCCGACGCCGAAAAGATGAGTCGTACCCACGGCGCGCAGGAAGAAGAAGGCGGACGCCAGCACGATCAGCACGATGCCGAAGGTGAACACGAACAACGCACGGCCCCGGCGGCTTCGGTTTGAATACCGCATCCCCGCCCACGAGACCAGGGTCAGGGCCAGGAGCACGTACAGCAGCGGAAGCAGCCAGGGCAACGCTGTGCCACTGGAGTTCAGATTCCTCTTGAGGTACTCCTCGGGAGACACCTCCGGTTGCTGGCCAGCTGCGAAGAAGGTCGCCAAGCTCACCGCGGCGATCACACCCGCAACGCTGTACTGCGCGATCGCGATTTTTCGAATTGTGCCGGGTTTACGCACCGAGGAGACGGACGTGATCATCACGCAGCTGCCCGCTGCGCACGCGATCAGGGCCACCTGAGTCAGACCCATCGAGATGTTGTTCCAGTGCAGCACCGTGTCGATCAGGAGGGTAAGCGGCTGCCAGTTGAGCGCTGCAACAAATCCGAGGCTGCCCAGCGCGATGATCATCGCGGTGCTGACCAGAGATTGCTTGTTGACCAGAGCCCAGCCGATTCGAAGTCCGGTAGCCAATCCGAGCAGACCGGCGATCACCCAGACGATCAACCAAATGCCTCTCCGAGCCGGACCTGCACTATCGAAGAACGATCAGACGGCAGTCGCCCGAGCCGGTAGATGAGCAGCGCCGCGAAGTCCTCCGCTTCCTGCTCGGCATCCTCGCCGGCCGGACCCATACAGCCGGTCCGCTGGTTGAGCATGTACCCGATCAGATCCGAGGTGGCCACCTCGGTGTTCTCGCGGGCCGCCTGGACGACCGGTATGCCCTCGTGGCCGAGAACCAGATGGCCCAGCTCGTGAGCCAGCGTGCGGTCCCACGCGGGTAAACCCTTCTGTATCAAGAACACATCGCGATCGGCATACTGGCGCCACTGCCCGCAAACGCCGGGAGGCAGATCGGCCATCTTGAGTTCGATCGGCCGATCGCGGTCCTCGCTGACGGCGTCGACGAGGCGAGGCAGAGACACTTCCCCGCGGCGCGGGGCGAGATCAAGCACCGCACCAACGGCACGGGTGACGCGACGGCTGGCAGGCATACAAACCCCCTCTTCGACGAGTCCACTATGTGCTGTTCGCCCCCGAGAGGGCGCGCAGTTTGTCAGTTCATGAACCTCGCAGTACCGCCAGTGCGCACGGCGTGGCCCGCCCTGGCCTGCCGGTACCCTACTAACCCACCAGCGCTGGTGAGTACCAAAATGCCGGTAATACCCGGCACCGCCATGGCCGCAACCTGCGACAATCCGGCGGTCCGCAAATACTCGCCGTATCCGGTGCGATACGACGACGCCGGCGCGGCGATGTTGCTGCCCACGCTGGCCGGCAGCGGCTCCCGTCCGGCTGGCGGCTCTGCCGTGACGCCGCGGGGTGTTCCCGGCAACGTCGGCGCATTCGGCGCCCCACCGGCTCCTCCGCCAAAGCCCGCCGGCGGCGCGACAACCACCGGCAGCGTGAGCGGGGCAATCGGCAGCTCCGCGGCCGCAACGCCCACGCCGGGGACGGGGCTGACGACGCCCGGCTGGGCGGGTTCCGATGCGGGCGGCTTCAATTCGGGCGGCAGCTGCATCTCCGGCGGCGGCTTCGGGCGACCCGAGGGCACCTCGACGACTCCGCCGCCTCCCCCACCGCCGCCGGGACCTGGCGGCTGGCCCGGCTCCCATGGCCACGGCCATGGCCACCACGGCCAGCCCGGATTGCAGTGATCGTCGTTGTTGTCCTTGTCGCAGCCCGGCTGCTCCGGCGGTGGCGACGGTGGCGTCGACGTCGAGCTTGGCTTCGTCGTCGGCGGTGTCGTGCCTTGGCCTCCGCCAGCCTGGTCGCCCTCTTGGTCGTCCTTGGTGCCCGGATCGTGGCCGGCGGGAGTCTTGCCGCTGCCTACGTTTCCGGAATGCTCGTTGCCCGTCCCGCCCGGCAGCGGACCAACGCCAGGCGTCGTTCCGTTCACCCCCGGCCGATCTTCGTTGCCGCCCTTGTCGGCCACCTGACCTGAGCCGTCATGTTCGTGCCCGAGCCCGTCGTGAATGGTGGCGCCGCTGGAGTCCTTGCTGTCGTTATCGCCCGAACCGCCGTGATGCTGACCGGGCTCGGCAAAGGCGAGCGTGGCACCTGCGCCCGCGGCCATCAGCCCAGAGGCCACGAAGCAGGCCGCCGCGGCGATGCGCACACGCGAACCCACGTCGTCACCACCCTCCACGGCATCGCACGATGGTCATCAAGATGATCAAACGATTGTCGCACAACCGTGATGGACCGTTTGCTGCCGATTTAAACCAACTGCGGCCGCACCGCGCTCCGCACCGAAAGAACTCCGGACGATAGTGTTGGGCTGCACGATCGATCGAACTGACGTCAACGTCAATCAGATGACCCGGGAGGCAGCAGGGGATGAGTCTGTTCAAGCGACGCAAAACCCGCGCCACCCGTAGGGCCGAAGCCCGCGCGATCAAAGCCAAGGCCAAGCTGGAAGCCAAGCTCGCCGCGAAGAACGAAGCGCGGCGCATCAAGGCCGCGCACAGGGCCGAAACCAGGGCGCTCAAGGCCCAACTGAGGGCCCAGCGCGACAGCGACAGGGCCGCGCTCAAGGTTGCTGAGACACAGTTGAAGGCGGCCCGCGAAGGCAAGCTGTTCTCCCCCACCCGAATCCGCCGCATGCTCACGGTGACCCGGCTGCTGGCCCCGATCGTCGTGCCGATCGCCTACCGCGCCGCTATTGCCGCGCGCGGGTTCGTCGACGAGCGCCGCGCCGACCGGCTCGGTGTCCCGCTCAGTCAGATCGGTCAGTTCTCCGGTCATGGTGCTCAGCTGTCGGCGCGGATCGCCGGTGCCGAACACTCGTTGCGTCTCGTCGCCGACAAGAAGCCCAAGGACGGCGAGACCAAGCAGTTCGTCGCCGCGATGACCGAACGACTCAACGACTTGTCTGCGGCGGTAACCGCGGCCGAGAACATGCCCGTCTCGCGTCGCCGCGCCGCTCACGCCGCGATCACCGAGCAACTCGACGGGATCGACGCCGACCTGATGGCCCGGCTGGGCCTGGTCTGACCCGCAGATGTCCCGCGTCCCGAATCCCGCAGCGCGCCTGCGTGGTTCGGCCGCGGGACTGCTGACAGCCGCCCTCGCCATAGCCGCGCACGGCGCCGGCGGTGGGGCGGTGCCAACAGGGGCGGCCACAGCTCAACTCGCCGTGCTGGCTGTCGCCATCGGTGCGCTGGCCGCGACCATCACCAGGGGCGCCGACGCCCGCGTGCTGCTCGGTCTCCTGGCGGCCGGTCAGCTGCTCGGGCACGTGATGCTCGAGACCGCAGGCCACGCTCACACCTCCGTCGGTGCCCCTCCCGCTGCGGCGATGCTGGCCGCACACCTGACCGCGATCGCGGTGGGCGCGCTCTTGATCGCGGCGGGCGATCGGCTGTGCCGCGCCGTATCGCGGGCGGTGCGGGCGGCTGTGCGAAGCGTCTACTTGCCGTCGTCCGGGCCAACCGTCGTCGCTCTGGGTGGCGCCGATCAGCCGCTGCGCTCGGCGCTTCTGCTCGCCGCTTCTGTGTCACATCGGGGTCCGCCGGTCAGCCTCGCCCGCTGACCGACATCCCCGACGACACAGAAAGCACAATCGAATGCGATTCAGTCCTGTGGCGCCTGCGCGCGCCATGACCATCGTTGCCGCCACCGGGGCGGCAATGTCCCTTGCCCTGCTGCCCGGCGCCGCGCCAGCATGGGCGCACGTCCGCGTCACGGCGGACAACCCGGCACCGGGCGCATACTCGGTGCTGACTTTCAAAGTTCCCAACGAGTCCGAAAAGGGTGCGCTGACAACACAATTGAGCGTAGTCCTACCCACCGTCGCGTCTGCGAGTACCGAGGTGCTGCCGGGTTGGTCCGCGACGCTGGATCGAGACGCCGCCGCGGGCACCGTCCGTTCGGTCACGTGGACCGCTGCGCCGGGAACCGGCGTCGGGCGCGACCAGTTCGGCCTTTTCCGAATCTCGGTGAAGCTGCCCGATGCCGAAAGCGCCAGCTTCCCGGCGACGCAGACGTATTCGGACGGCACAGTCGTGAAATGGGATCAGCCGGCGCCACCCGGCGGGGCCGAACCCGAATACCCCGTGCCGGAGGTCGCTCTGACGGGCGCCCAGGCTGCGGACGACCATCCGATGCCGATGGCGCAGACGGCGGTGGCGCCCGACAACTCGGCGCGGTGGCTGGCGGGCGGCGCATTGGCGCTGTCGGCCGTTGCGGTCGCGATGGTTCTGCTGGTACGACGGCGATCATGAATCGCCTCGTCGCATCGGTGATGCTGATCATCGGGCTCGCCATCGCAGCGGTCGGCGGGGCATCGGTGGCGTCCGCGCATGCGACGCGCATCGCGACCGACCCCGTCGAGAACTCAGAACTGACCCAGTCCCCGACACAGGTCAGCGCGACGTTCAACGAGGCGATGCAGCCGCAGTTCGCCGCGATGACGGTCGTCGGCCCCGACGGCAACCTCTGGTCGACGGGTGAGCCGAAGGTCGACGGCGCTGTCATCAGCGTCGGCGTGCGGCCACTGGGACCGTCCGGCACTTACACCGTCAACTACCGGGCGACATCAGCTGACGGTCATGTGGTGTCCGGATCGTGGCAGTTTCGGCTCGCCGTTTCGGGCACTGGCACTCCGGGCCCGTCGGCGAGTCCGGCGTCGGGCGACGGAGTTCCGGTGTGGCCGTTCTACGTGGCCGCCGGGTTGATCGTTGCCGGCGGCGCGGCGTGGGCGGTGCGACGGCGGAGGTGACGAGTCGACGGGCGGTGGCCGGCGGTGTGCTGGTCATCGTTGCCGCATCGGTGGCCGCGTGGGCGCTGGCGTCGCAGCACAATGAACTGGCTGCGACGCTGGTGCGCGCGGTCGCCGACTGCGCGGCGGTGATCACGCTCGGCCTCGCGGTGGTGCCGATGCTGGAGATCGATCGGTATCGGGCAGAGCTGATCCGCCGCGCCACCGTCCCGCTCACCATCGCCGGCGCGGTGTGGCTGCTGGCTGAGCTGGCCCGGATCGTGCTCGACGCCGCTGACGCGGCGGCGGTTCCGGTATTCCGGCTCGGTCTCGGCACGGCGGCCGAATTCGCGGTACACACGGCGGCTGGACGCGTCGAGCTGTTCGGCGCGGGTGCCGCTCTGGTGGTTGTGGTCGCCGTGATGGCCTCGCGGACGACGTCGGCGAATCTGGCCGTAACCGGCGTCGCTGCCGTCGGCTTGACGGCGCGTCCGCTCACCGGCCATGTCGCGGCGAGCACCATCGGCGGCGCGGCGATTGCGGCGCACACGCTGGCAGCCGCGCTGTGGTGCGGCACGTTGGCGGCGCTCGTGCTCACCGTCGAACACCGGGGCCAGTGGGCGCGCGTGCTGCCGAGGTTCTCGCAGTTGTCGCTGTGGTGTGTGATCGCCCTGCTGGTTGGCGGCATCGTGGGTGCGGCGGTCGCGATCGGCTCGCCTGCACAGTTGGTCAGCACGGGCTACGGCAGGCTGGTGTCGGCGAAGGTCGCGGTGATGGCGACGCTGGTGGTGCTGGCGTGGCGAAATCGCACGATGTGGGTGCCTGCCGCTCGCTCGCACCGAACCGCGGCCGTGGTCTCGCGATCGAGGGCGTTGACGGAATTGGCAATCATGGCCGTCGCGCTGACCCTGGCGGCCGCACTGGCCGTGACCGGTTAGCGCCATATGCAACCTGGCATGATGGGAGCCACTGCCGGGTAGGAATACACAGGCGCAAAGGAGCAGCCAGATGGCAGACCAGCAGGACCGACCCGACGAGAAGCCGGACGAGGTATCCCCGGCGGCTGAACAAGCGCCGTCGACGCCTGGCGCCGATCCCGTCCCGCCTGCCGCCGAACCACCCGTGCCGCCGGCCAAGAAAGCTCCGGCTAAAGCTGCCAAGAAGGCGCCCGCCAAGGCCGCTAAGAAGGCACCGGCCAAAGCCGCGAAGAAAGCGCCCGCCAAGAAGGCCGCGAAAAAGACTGCTGCCAAGAAGGCGCCTCCGAACGCAGCGCCGCCCGCTCAACGGCTGGCCGACACGAATGGTGATCTCGCGACGGCCGCGAGAGAGGCTGCAGCGCAGGCGAAGTCGACGGTCGCCAGCGCAAGTAACCCCGTTGCGGGGCCCGCGTCTGTCCCACTCGTCGGCCCTGAACCGTCGCGGCTACCCATCGTGGCGGCCATCGCCGCGGGCGTGCTGGCGATCCTGGTCGTGCTGTTGGCACGGCGGCACTCCGACGACTGATCGAATTCGGCTTGACCCTCACGCGGCGTCAGGGTCGATAGTGGCGGCATGGACGCCAAGACCGTCGGAGCGGTAGCCACCCTCACCGGTGTCTCCGTGCGCACGTTGCACCACTACGACCACATCGGTCTGGTGGTGCCCAGCGTCCGCACCCCGGCGGGCTACCGCGGCTACACCGACGCCGACATCGAGCGTCTGCATCTGGTGCTCGTGTACCGCTCCGTCGGGTTGCTGCTCGACGAGATCCGCACGCTGCTCGACGACAAGGCGGCGGACGTGGTCGAACACCTGCGACGCCAGCACGAGTTGCTGCTGGAGCAGGCGCAGCGCTTGGAGCACACGATCAAAGCAGTGGAGGAACTGATGAACGCACATCGCGACGGTATCCAGCTGACCGCAGAGGAACAGGTGGAGATCTTCGGCACCACCGCTTTCAGCGGGGAGTACGCCGCCGAGGCGGAGCAGCGCTGGGGCGACACCGATGCGTGGAAGCAATCGCAGCAACGGGTTTCGCGCTTGGGCAAGCAGGACTGGATCGACATCAAGGCCGAAGGGGATGCACTGCTGGCGGCGCTGGCTGAGGCGAAACGCAACGGCGTGCAGCCGGGCTCTGCGGCGGCCAATGAACTCGCAGAGCGGCACCGCGCATCGATCGAACGGTTCTACGACTGCGGCGACGAAATGCATCGCTGCCTGGCGGAGATGTACGTCGCCGATGAGCGATTCACCCGCTACTACGACGACGCGGAGCCGGGCTTGGCGCAGTTCGTGCGCGACATCATCGTCGAGAAATCCGGTCGCTAGCATCAACCGGTGACCGTAGAGCCTCGCCCCACAGCTGACCTGGTCGACGACATCGGCCCCGACGTCCGCAGCTGCGACCTGCAATTCGGCCAGTACGGCGGCCGGTCGCAATTCGCGGGACCGATCACGACCGTCAAGTGCTTTCAGGACAACGCGCTGCTGAAATCAGTGCTCTCCGAGCCGGGCAACGGCGGCGTGCTGGTGATCGACGGAGACGGCTCGCTGCATGCCGCGTTGGTCGGTGACGTCATCGCCGGCCTCGGCGTCGACAACGGTTGGGTGGGGCTGATCATCAACGGCGCGGTGCGCGACGCGGCGACACTGCGCACCCTCGACATCGGCATCAAGGCGCTGGGCACGAATCCCCGCAAGAGCACCAAGACCGGCGACGGCTACCGCGATGTGGCGGTCGAGTTCGGCGGAGTGGTGTTCGCGCCGGGCGACATCGCGTACAGCGACGACGACGGCATCGTCGTGGTCGCGCCGTAGCTAGGCGCTACGCCGAAACCGGCTCCGTGGCACGGTGCTTGGAGAAGGCCAGCGCCTCGTCGTCAACCTTGCCGTGCCGAATGAGGCGCAAGTCGAGCAGGTAGTTCTGCTTGAGCCGCCACGGGGCGACATGTCCGGACTTGGGCAGGTAGTCCAACGCCCGCAGCACGTAGCCCGGCGTGAAGTCCATCAGCGGTCGCTCGTCGACGGAATTGCCTGGATGCTGCGGCTCGACGGTGTCAAAACCGTTGGCGTCCATGTAGTTCAGCACCCGGCAGACGAACTCCGAGACGAGGTCGGCCTTCAACGTCCACGATGCGTTGGTGTAGCCGATCGTGAACGCCATGTTCGGCATGTGTGTGAGCATCATGCCCTTGTAGGCCATCGTGTCGTTGAGTTCGATGGGTACGCCGTTGCGCATCACCTTGGCACCGCCGAACAACTGTAGGTTCAAACCCGTTGCGGTGACGATGATGTCGGCCTGAAGCTCTTCGCCCGAGGTCAGTTTGATACCAGTCTTGGTGAAGCGCTCGATCGTGTCGGTGACGACGTCGGCCTTGCCGGCGCGGATCGTTTTGAACAGATCCCCGTTGGGCGCCAGGCACAGCCGCTGATCCCACGGGTTGTAGCTGGGGCCGAAGTGCTTCTCGACATCGTAGCCTTCGGGCAGGCGGCGCTGGGCCATCGTCATCAGCGTCTTGCGCATGAAATTCGGGAAACGCCTGCTGATTTGGTACTGCGCCGACTGGAACAGGATGCTCTTCCACCGGTTCAGCACGTACGCGGGCTTGGTCGGCAGTGTCTTGTTGGTCCGCACGGTGAATGGGTCGACGTCGGGCAGCGCACCGATATAGGTCGGCGAGCGCTGCAACATCGTCACATGCCCGGCGCCCGAATCGGCAAGGGCGGGAATCAAAGTCACTGCGGTTGCGCCACTGCCGATGACAACGATCTTCTTGCCCGCATAGTCCAGGTCCTCCGGCCAGTGCTGCGGATGGATGATCGTGCCCTCGAAGTCCTCCGAACCGACGAACTCCGGCGAGTAGCCCTCGTCGTAGTTGTAGTAGCCGCTGCAGGCGAACAAGAAGGCCGCCTTGATTTCCACTTCTTCGCCGTCGCGCTCGACGCGCACGGTCCACCGGTTCTCGTCGTCGGACCAGTCGGCACCGGCCACCTTGTGGCCGTAGCGGATGTGCTTGTCGATGCCGTACTCAGCGACCGTCTCCTTGAGATACGCCATGATCGACGGACCGTCGGCGATGGCCTTCTCCGACGTCCACGGCTTGAACCGGAATCCGAGCGTGAACATGTCGGAATCGGAGCGGATGCCGGGGTACTTGAACAGGTCCCAGGTGCCGCCGAGGTTCTCGCGGCGTTCGAGGATGACGTAGCTCTTGCCCGGGCAGCGGTCCTGCAGGTGCCATGCGGCGCTGATGCCGGAGATACCGGCTCCGACGATGACGACGTCGACAAATTCGGTCATGATGTAAAGCTATCAACACCGTGTCGAGTGAGTCAACGGTGTGTTGAAGAATTCGACACAGAGTAAGGTCTACGTCGTGACCACTGCCAGCCCTCTTCGCGCATCCCGAGGCCGCCGCTCAACGCGACCTTCGGGCGACGACCGCGAAGCGGCCATCCTGGCAACCGCCGAACGCCTGCTCGACGAGCGGCCGTTCAGCGAGATCTCCGTCGATGACCTGGCAAAAGGCGCCGGCCTGTCCCGGCCGACGTTCTACTTCTACTTCCCGTCCAAGGACGCAGTCCTGCTCACGCTCGTCGAACGCGTCATCGTGGAGGCCGACACCGCATCAGAGGGCTTGGCCGACGCCCTGCCGGACGACCGATACGAGGCCTGGCGCACCGCGATCAACGTCTTCTTCGAGGCCTTTGTGAAGCACAAGGGCGTCACCCGCGCCGGTCATGCGGCCCGGGCTACCCATCCGGAGATCCGTGACCTGCTCGCTCGGTTCATGCAGAAGTGGATCGACAACACGGCCGCCACCATCGAGGCGGAGCGCGAGCGCGGCTTGGCCCCCACGACGCTGCCGGCCGAGGATCTGGCCACCGCATTGAACCTGATGAACGAGCGGACGCTGTTCGCCTCGTTCTCCGACGAGCACCCGGCCATACCGAAAGAGCAGGTGCTCGAGACGCTGGTGCACGTCTGGGTAGCCAGCATCTACGGCGAAGGGCGCTGACTCGTCGGACCCTGATGCGAACATATGTTCGTGTCGGCCTCGGCATCCATCCTGCACGCTGACCTCGACTCGTTCTACGCATCGGTCGAGCAGCGCGATGATCCCCTTTTGCGCGGCCGGCCGGTGATCGTCGGCGGTGGCGTGGTGCTCGCCGCAAGCTACGAAGCCAAGGCCTACGGGGTGCGCACTGCGATGGGTGGCCGCCAGGCGCGGCAGCTGTGCCCGCGCGCGATCGTCGTGCCACCCCGCATGTCGGCGTATTCGCAAGCCAGCGACGCGGTGTTCGAGGTTTTCCGCGACACGACGCCTGCCGTCGAACCGCTGAGCGTGGATGAGGCGTTTCTCGACGTGTCCGGTCTCTGGCGGGTGTCAGGCACGCCCGTGGAGATCGCAGCGCGGCTGCGGGCACAGGTCCGCGACCGCGTCGGGCTGCCCATCACCGTCGGAATCGCCCGCACCAAGTTCCTGGCCAAGGTCGCCAGCCAGGAAGCCAAGCCGGACGGACTGTTGCTCGTCCCGCCCGACCGCGAGCTGGCATTCCTGCATCCGCTGCCGGTGCGCCGGCTGTGGGGCGTCGGGGTGAAGACGGCAGAGAAGCTGCATGCGCACGGCATCGAAACCGTCGCCGATGTCGCCGAATTGGGCGAATCCACGCTCGCCGCGATGGTCGGCGGCGCCATGGGCCGTCAGCTGTTTGCGTTGTCCCGCAACATCGATCGGCGTCGGGTTGTCACCGGTGTCCGACGCCGGTCGGTCGGTGCACAGCGCGCCCTAGGACGGCGGGGCAACAACATGACGGCGCAGGAGATCGACGCGGTTGTCATCAATCTCATCGACCGCATCACCCGGCGTATGCGCAAGGCGGGACGCACGGGTCGAACCGTGGTGCTAAGACTGCGATTTGACGATTTCAGCCGGGTCACTCGGTCGCACACCATGGCGCGGGCCACGGGGTCGACCGACGCCATCCTGGATACCGCACGCGGATTGGTCACGGCCGCCGCACCTTTGATAGCCGACAGAGGCCTGACGCTCGTCGGCTTCGCGGTGTCGAACATCGACCGCGAAGGAGCGCAGCAGCTGGAGTTGCCGTTCTTCGAACTTGCCGACACGGTGGCGCTCGACGACGCTGTCGACCGCGTGCGTCAGCGTTATGGCAACACCGCACTGACCCGAGGTGTGCTGCTCGGCCGTGATCCGGGACTGGAGATGCCGCACCTGCCGGACTAGATTGGCGCAACTAACCCCTGCGGAGCTGGCTTAAGCTGATTCGGATAGAAGGGGCAGAGCATTGAGTTTGCTGGGAGAAGCACTCGATTTGCTTCGACGGTACGGCGACGTCGTCGGCGTCGACTGGGACAAGCCGCCAAGCTTGCTCGACAAGGCAGCGAACACGCTCATTGATGTAGCTGGCTCACCCATTCTCGCCGCTGCGCAGGGCGTGATCCACGGCATGAAGGCAACGACGGGATCCGGTCAGCCGGAAGCCGGTGAGGCGTTCAAGAAGTCCGCCGAAATGTACGACGAGGCCGGCAATCTGCTCATCGACGCTCGGGTGAAGCCAGACCGCTGGGACGGCACGGCCGCCGACGCATACGAGACGAAGAACGACAGTCACCGCCGGCATACCCTCGACGTCGCCGAGGCCGAGAAGAACATGCGGGGGTATCTCAGCGATTTAGCCGCCCAAGTCACCGAGACCCGCACGAACCTCGACGACCGGATCAAGTTTCTTTCCGACTACGACACAGCGACGTCATGGATGAACGCAATCCCTGGCGGCGCCGCGGTCAAGGCCGCGGCCGATCTGGCTGTTGCCGGCAGCCAGGTGGAATTGGCGAAGATGTCGATGGCGAAACTGCTCGCCGAGTCGCTGCTGAACGCGAATCGAATTCGAGATCAGCTTGGCACCTACGAGGCGGCGGCCGGCGAGGTGTTGTTCGGAGATGACGAAAGCGTCGTCATCCCCTGCGGCGAACCATTCGGCGACGAGCGCACGGCCGGACGACTACCAAGTCGTACAGATGCCAATCTGCCGTACCAGGTCCCTGAGCCCGACGGACCACCCGTCATATATCCACCCGCAAAACCCAGCGACACACCCGCTCCGCGATGAGGCTGAGAACACAGATCGAATGGAGGAACCAAATTGTCCGCCCAAGGGGACAATCTCCGTGTATTGACTGAGCACATCGACGAGATCGCAGCCAAGCAGACGACGGCAGCCGGCACGATGAAGATAGCGGGGGAAACGGTCAACGATCTCGCATCTCATGTCTGGAGCACCCACGGCGTAGTGTGTGCCGCCAGCAATATGGCCGTCGACGCAGTGGAGGCGGCACGCGATAACGCTCGGACGAAACTGTGGCAGATGTCGCATGACCTCTCGGAGAGGCTCCACACCGCGTCCGAAAATTACAACAATGCCGACTGGCTCGCGCGCCGGGACATCGACTCTTGCGCGCTGTGACAACGTCCCGACCGCGCGGAGTTACCCGCGATGACTGGTGACGTGCCCTGGGACGACGATGACGACGCCCTCGAATTCGCCGCTCCGCGCGACTACGACGAAGCGTCGGCGCTCGACGTAATTGCCGAGTACTCCCCAATTCTCGACCAGGGAGACGACCGCCCGCTGGCGGCACTATTCACAGTCACCAACCCAGCAGGGACAGTGTCAGCGACGGCGATGATCGGTGGCCGTCTGCACCGAGTTGACCTGTCGGCGAATGCGGCGGACATGACAGAAGCTCAACTTGCCGATGAGATCGTCGTCCTCGCCGGCCTCGCCGCGGAGAAGGCACAGGCCGCACAGCATGCGGTTATCGTGCAGCTCATGCGCACGATGGGACACGACTCCGTCATGACCAGTGGCTACATCGAGCATGATCTCGGCCTGCCGTCGCCACAGACCGCGGAAGCGCGCAGAGCGAACGTCTTCGCAGCTCGTTACGCGCTACACGACGAGGCTTAATCACGCCAAGGTCAAGGTGGTCAATGTGAGGATGACGCCTGAACCCGTCGCGTCGCGACCGCGTCGACGCTGGCTCATCGCAGTCGCGGTCTTGTCAGTTGTCGCATCTACGGTCGCCCTCGTCGTGTGGCGGTTGCGCGATGATGGCACCGCGGTGACCCGCCAGTCCTGGCAGCCGGCGCCAAGCGCAATGCTCTCCTCACCGATGCGCGCGCAGCCGGTTGCCGGTTGGCGAGCGAATGTCACGGACCTTGGCCTGCCCGGGCCCGTTGATGGGACAGAGCTGAGCCGGGTTGGCAACCTGAACGATCCGCTTCGTTCGCGCCCACTCATCGGTAACCACGACGACCACGCCTATTTCCTGGCCAGTACTCCTGCTACGCCGGGTCCACAGTGGTGGGTAATAGGTATCGACGTGCGCACCGGTCAGCGGCTCTTCGCTCCGGTCAAATTAGATGCGGGCAGTCGACCGCCCGAATGCTTCCTGAACGGACCCGCGAATCTTCTGTGCCTCAGCGATGATTCGTCGCCCACCGCATACGTGGTGGACGTACCCTCCGGGACCGTGGCCTACAACGGCCCGACAGATCTCCGCCTCGGATTCGCGACGCTCGCTGTGGAACAGGTCGGCAACTATGCAGTCGCCAAGACGGACGGCCAAGGCGTATACGGCATTGGGCTACGAGCTGAGACAACATGGTTCGTGCCTGGTAACGGACGAATTCAGTCGGGAACATCGCCTCGATTCGAGCTGGCGCCGCAGGCACTTGGTGTCCAAGTGAGTGCAGACCCTCGCGCTTACGAGATGACCGTGTTCTCACTCCGCGACGGCAGGGTGGTCAAGCCCGAGGTAGACGATGGCGCCCATCTTGGGGAGACGGAGGTATACGCTGGCGGATTTGCGGCCGAGGTCGTACGCAATCGAAAGTCGTTGGGGGTTAGTTTCTTCGACGACCGCGGTAACCAACTCGGCGGGCATAGTATCGACGGCTCACTCACCGGCTCAGTGGGTTTGCCAATTGTGGCCTCAGGTGGCCAGTCCGCGATTTACTCCCCCGACGGCCACAAGCTGATGGACCTCCCGGGCGGGGCGGTCCACCTCATAGGAACCACCCTGTTCGTCAACGAGAACAAGAGCGAAGCGTTTCCTATGTGGCGGCAGTACGAACTGAAGACGGGGACCAAAGGGCCGGCGTGTGACTTCAACATGTCGAACTTCTTGGGTATCAACGGATCCGCAATTGTCTTCTCGGTCACCAACCCCGATGCCGGATTCGTGGCGAAAGCGCGGGACCTGGGAACGTGTGAGACGTTGTGGACACTGCCTTCCCGCGTGAACTCATTCGCTCAGGTCTGGCGTGTGAATACGACATTGGTCCAGCTGTCCGACGACGGCACGGAGTTGTTCTCACTGGTCGCGCCGAAATGAGGACTCGGCCCAATAGTTCGTCTAAGCCGACGTCCAATCCAGCAGCTTGTCGGCAGACCAAGTGTTGACGATGCGATCGACGGGCACTTCGGCGTCAAGCGCACGCTGGGCGCCGTAGCCCAAGAAATCGAGTTGGCCGGGCGCATGCGAGTCGGTGTCGATGGCGAACAGGCATCCGATTTCGAGCGCGAGGTTCAGCAGCCGGGTCGGTGGATCCCGGCGCTCAGGCCGCGAATTGATCTCGACGGCAGTGCCATTGTCGAGGCAGGCAGTGAACACCTTTTCGGCGTCGAACTTCGATTCGGGCCGGATGCCGCGGTTGCCGCTGACGAGACGGCCCGTGCAGTGGCCGAGCACAGCGGTGTGTGGATTGGTGACGGCCTTGATCATTCGCCGGGTCATCGACTCGGCGTCCATCGACAGTTTCGAATGAACGCTGGCGACCACGACGTCGAGACGCTCCAGCAGGTCATCCTGCTGATCCAACGAACCGTCTTCGAGGATGTCGACCTCGATGCCGGTGAGGATTCGCATCGGCGCAACGGTTTCGCGTAGCTCGTCGATGACGTCGAGCTGTTTACGCAGCCGGTCGGGCGATAGGCCGTTGGCGATCGTCAGCCGCGGTGAATGATCGGTCAGCGCGCAATACTCGTGCCCGAGTTCCCTTGCGGCGAGCATCATTTCCTCGATCGGAGCGGATCCATCGGACCAATTGGAGTGGACGTGGAGGTCGCCTTTGATGGCGGCGCGGACGTCGCCGCCACCCAGATCCTTTGCGGCTTCCCGCAATTCGACGAGAGCTCCGGGCTCCCGTCCTGACCACGCTTCGGCTATGACTTTCGCCGTCTTGGGTCCGATGCCGGTCAGGGACTGCCAGCTGTTGGCGGCGCCGTGCCGTTCCCGCTCGGTCTCGCTCAGTGCTTCGACGATGTCGGCCGCGTTGCGGTAGGCCATCACCCGTCGAGGGTCTTCGCGGGCACGGTCCTTGTAGTAGGCGATCTGGCGCAGCGCGATGACCGGATCCATGCCTCCAGTGTGCCCCGCCTCTGTACCGCCAGGCACGCCACACTGGGTCCCGACCGGAGAGCGCGATGATTCGGTCCGCAGAAAGTCGACGCCACCGGCGGCGGTCATGCCCTCTCAACCTGCGGACGCCAGCGGTGCATTCTCTTCGGGAGGCCCGCCTGCGCGGTCGAAAACTCTTCTTCCTAGAGATCGTTGCCGGCGTAGGACAGGTTGAAGCTCTTATTGGTCAGCGGGAAATCGGGGACGATCGTGTCGGCCATCGCGACGGGCAGCGCAGGCCAGTTGAACCAGGACGGATCGACGATCTTCGCGCGCGTGATGCAGCCATCGGCGCCGATCTCGACGCGGTGCACGATCGTTCCGCGCCAGCCTTCGACGATGCCGACGCCACTGCGAAGTTCCTGGGCTTGTGGCACTTCGCCTTCGTGCTGGGTTGGGCCGGTGTGCGATTCGACCAGATAGCACGCCAACTCGGCCGAAGCCGCGAAATCGTCTCGCCGCACGGCGTAGCGGGCCAGCACATCGCCGTCGGATGAGCCGGTCTCGCTAATAGGCAGATCGATGGCCGGGTGATCCAGCCGGGCATCGGTTCGAATGCCGCTGGCGCGGGCCACATAACCTAGGCAACCCATTGCACGTGCGTCGTCGGCCGTCAGGATGGATGTGCCCGCGAACCGATCGTGGATCACGCTGTTGGCGAGCGTTAGTTCGGCAACCTCGGCGAGGTCGTACGCGATCGACCGCAATTCGGCCGGCTCCGGCAGTGCATGCAACCGCACGACACCAGGCGCGACCGCGCCGCGCAGCAGCCGATGTCCGGTGACTGAGGCGTTGAGCCGCAGCAGTTGCTCGCGGATCCGCAGGCAGTGAGAGTTGGCCAGCGAGAATCCGACGTCGTTGGCGAGTGCGCCGAGGTCGGCGGCCAGGTTGTAGAGCCGCTCCAACTCGATGAGCAGCGCCCGCAGCCGATGCACCGAGTCGGGCACCTCGATGCCCAGCGCATCTTCGACCGCCAGACTGTGCGCCACTGCATGCCCGACGGATGTGTCGCCACTGACCCGCTCGGCCAGTTCGGTCGCGTCGGCGGCCGCCCTCCCATGAAAAAGCTTCTCCAGCCCCCGATGCACGAACCACAACCGCGCCTTGAGCCGTAGCACCGTCTCACCCACCACGGAGAACCGGAAATGGCCCGGTTCGATCAACCCGGCGTGCACGGGTCCCACGGGGATTTCGTATACCCCGGTGCCCTCGACCGTCACGAACGGGAACCGCCCGGTCGTCTCGAATTCCGGTGCTGGCCCGGCATCTTCACGCATCGGATACCAGCGCTCGGGCCAATGCGCGTGCCGGACGAGTCGACGCGGCCGTGGGTGTCCGACTGGACGGATGCCGTATAGGTCGGCCATCTCCCGCTCGAACCGGCTGGCAGGGAAGGACAGGTATGCCAGCGACGGCACCGCCGGATTACTCGCGGGCACGACGCATTCCAGTTCGACGCGACGGTCGGGCCGGCCAGCGAGGAACAGGTACACCACCCGCAGTCGATCGCCGTCGTCGTGAGCCGCCGCCAATGCCAACCGGAAGCCGGACGCGAAGAGTTCTTCCGCCCGGTCCGCTACCGCATCTCGAGAGATCCGGTGCAGCATGCGATCTCCGCTCATTGCTACGCCCCGACCTGTCCGGCGGCGGTGGTGAGCATGTCGGTCAGCGGCCCCGCGCTGATCCCGAGCGCGATCGAGGCGCCGAGGCCGATGAGCAGAGCCGCAGCAATGGTGACCGGCACGACTATCGCCGGCGCCGCCGCGGGCGCGGCGCCAAGCAGCATCCGGCCTGAGTTGCGCACCAGTGCGGCGAACGCGACCACGATCAACAGCATTGCCGCGCCAAGCACCCAGGCCAGCCGCGCGTCGGCCAGGGATCGCGCAATGGCCAGCTCGCTGGCGAACATCGCGAACGGCGGCAGCCCGAGCAGCACGATCAACCCCAACGCAAACGAGCCGCCGACCAGACGGGAACGCCGGATGACGCCCGTGATGTCGGCGATCGCGGTGGACCCGTGTGCGACCTGCAGTTGCCCACCGGCTAGGAATAACACCGTCTTGCCGATGCCGTGCGCAAGCACGTGCAGCAGAAGTGCCGCTACCGCCAGCGTCGTCCCGGCCGCGGCTGCGATCGCGATCAGGCCCATGTTCTCCATCGACGAGTACGCGAGCATGCGTTTGACATCGCCGGTCACCGTCAGCATCAGCGCGGCGACGAGCAGCGTGGCCAGTCCCAGCACAACCAGGCCGGTACGCAGGAACGTCTCACCTGTACTGGCGTCGATGATCGGTTTGATGCGCAGCAGAACCGAGAATGCCACCGACAGCAGCACCCCGCTCATCAATGCCGACACCGGCGCAGGCGCCTGACTGTGAGCGTCGGCCAGCCAGGTGTGGAACGGAACGAGCCCGGCCTTCGCGCCATAGCCGATGAGCAGGAGCCCCCCGGCCATTCGCGCCACCCCGGGGTCGAGGCCGGAGGCGTGTGCGGTGAGCACATCGAGGTTGAGCGCCTGCACGCCGGGCGCACCGGCGTGCTGAGCCGCGAAGTACAACAGCACGGTGCCCAGGAATGCGACCGCGATGCCGACCGAGCAGATCACCACGTACTTCCACGTCGCCTCCAGGGCGGTCTTGGTGCGACGGTGGCCGACCAGGAAAGCCGTGACGACGGTGGTGGCCTCGATCGCGACCCAGATCACACCGATGTTGTTGGCGCACACGGCAAGAACCATCGCCGCGACGAATGCGGGTGTCAGCACGCCGTACAACCGAGCCCCGGCCGCGTCGGTGTGGTCGTGGTCGAGTTCGGCGTCGATGTATCCGATGCTGGCCCAGGTGGCCAGCGTGGCCACCACACCGATGACGACCAACATGGTCACCGACAGGGCGTCGGCACGCAGCAAGCCGCCCAGAAACACATGTTGAGCGGATCCGACCCTCGTGCCGAGTGCAGCCCCGCAGGCCAGCACGGTGGCGGCCGACAGCACAGTCAACGCCGCGGTCCAACGATGCCATCCCACAACGAGATTCACAATCGCAGCGACGATCGGCGCCAACATCGCGACGAGGAGCAGTGCGGTCATCAGTCTCTCAACTCCTGCAATTGGTCGAGGTCGGCACCGCCGAAGGCGCGGCGCAGGCGTCCCGTCAGCACGCCGATGACAATCACCGCAAACAGCACGTCCAGCGATGCGCCGAGTTCGACGATCATCGGCACGCCTGCCGTCAGCAGGAACGCCGTCGCGGCGATCCCGTTGTCCAGCATCAGGAATCCCGCCGCTTGGGAGACCGCGTGACGTCTTGTCGCCATGACGAACAGGGCGATGAAGATCACCGCGAACGCCGCGGGGACGGTGTTGACGACCGGGTCCGATTCCAGGTTCACCAGCGGGCGGGTGATCGCGAACGCGACAATCGTCAGGGCGCCGGTGATCAGAAGCGAGGTGGCCGTGTTCACCAGCGGCGTGGCCTCGCGCTGCGCCCGCTGTTCAGCCGCCAGTGCGCGGGCGAGCAGCCACGGGAGGATCCCGGCGCGCAGGACGAGCACCGCGACACCGACTGCAACAAGGGCGGGATCGTTGTCATGGAGGCCACGCACGACCGGAATCGCCGCCAGGGCAAGACCTTGCCATGCCAGCAGCCGCACGATGGCTCGCAGGTCACGACGCCACACGACGAGCACGGCCGCGAGCACGAGACCCCCCGCGGCGAAGTCGATCAGGATGGCGAAGTTCACGTCGGTCATTTCGGTTTCCTACACGGTGAAGAAGTTGGCAGCGGTAACTGCGAGCAGTGCGAGAAGGAACGACCCCGCCAGCAGTTCGGGCACTCGGAACAGCCGCAACTTCGCGATGAACACCTCGGCGCTGGCCAGCAGGGTCGCCAGCACACCAACCTTGACGGCTACAGCGGCCACACCGATCACGACATCGACAAGGTTGGGCTGGCCACCGGCAATTCCCCACGGCAGGAACAGATTTGCCAGCAGGGCGAGCAACACAGTGAGCCGCATCGCCGATGCCCATTCCACCATTGCCAGCCGCGGTCCCGCATATTCGAGCACCATCGCCTCGTGCACCATCGTCAACTCGAGATGCGTCGCTGGGTTGTCGACGGGCAGCCGCCCGGTCTCGGCGATGATGACGATCACCAGTGCGACGAATGCGAGCACACCGGCCAGCGAGGCCACCTGCCCGGGACTATGCATGGTGTTCGCCACGAGTGCACCAAGGTTCGCCGATCCTGCCGGTATCGACAGCGCGAACACCGCCAGCAGGATCGTCGGCTCGACCAGCGCCGCGATGGTGATTTCCCGGCTGGCACCCATGCCGCCGAATGAGGTGCCGGTGTCGATCCCGGCGAGAGTCAACGCGACGGTGCCGAGGAACAGCAACCCGACAACCGCGAACAGGTCGGCGCTCGAATCTAGGGGTGAGCCGGTCGCCACGACCGGCGCGATCGCGGCGATCAGCAGAGTCGTACCCGCCAGCACCGCGGGCGCCGCGGCGAAGACGATGGTCGTGCCCGCCGGCGTAATCTGTTGCTTACCAAGCTGTTTGCGAATGTCGCGCCAAGGCTGTAGGAGCCCGCCACCTGCGCGGCCCTCCCACCGCGCCCTCACCTGCCGCATCAGGCCGATCACCAGCGGCGCACCGATCGTCACGGTGCCGATCTGGGCCGCGCCTGCGAGGTAAGAAATCGCATTCATCTCGCGACCACCAGCATGATCAGTACGCCGAGCGCCCCGTAGGCGAGGTATAGGTGCACGCTTCCGGTGTGTGCCCTGCGCAGTACGGCTGCTGCGGTGGCTACCGCGTCGACCACTGGACGGTACAACCGTTCTTCGATGGCGTCGCCGATCCTGCTTCGATAGCGCACACCCTCGACCATGTAGCGCGATTCCGCGTAAGGCGTGACTTCGATGTCGGTGTCCGGCCGCAGCACGTCGTCGAATACCCGCTGAAGCGGTTCGGCGAATGATGTGGCGGTGTATTGCATCCGCGCCGTCAGATCGTCGGCGCCGCAAGCCCACAACGGGAGCACCTCGGCGGCTGGACGACGCCGCGAGCGCCATCGACTCAGCATGATCACCACCAGCACCGCGATGATCAGCGCCGCGGCGATAATGCCCGGTGCGATTGAACCCGGTATGCCCGGCAACCGCACCACAGCACCGAAATCGGTGAACGCGACGGGCTGTGCGGCGGGAAGCGCGCCGAGAACCCGGCGTAACGCGGGTGCGACCAGGAAGGGCATCACCGCGATCAGCACACAGGCTCCGGCGGCGATCGCCATGCCCGTGACCATCCAGCTAGTGGATTCGGTTGCACTGGAGGCGGATTCGGAGCGAGGGCGGGCGAGGAACCCGATACCGAACGCCTTGACCATCGCCGCCACACCCAGGCCGGCGGTCAGTGCGACCGCGCCGACGGCCAGAGGCGCCGTCAGGGCCACCATTGTGTCGTGGCCCGGTGCGGCGTGGATGAGGGACTGGACGAGAAGCCACTCGCCGACAAAGCCTGCGCCCAACGGCAGTCCTGACGCACCGAGCGCGGCCACCCCAAACATGGCCGTGGTGGCCGGCATTCGCCGAGCGAGCCCGCCGAGCCGGTCGAGGTCTCGCAGGCCGGTGGCCGCCAGCACCGAGCCGGCGGCCAGAAACCCGAGGCACTTGAAAGCCGCATGCCCGACGAGGAGCAGCATCGCCGCTGCCATGGCGATCGTCGCGGGCCTCGACGCGCTGGAAGTTGCGAACAGCGTTGCCGCACCGAGGGCCAGCGTGATCAGCCCGATGTTCTCCGTCGTCGAATAGGCAAGCAGCCGTTTGAGATCCGTCGCCACCGACGCCTGCAACACGCCGTACAGTGCGGACATCCCACCGACGACGAGTAACGTAAGGCCCCACCATCGCGGACCGGGGCCGAGCAGTTGGAGGTCGACGCGCACGATCCCGTACAGACCCAGGTTGACCATCGCGGCGCTCATCAGTGCCGAGACCGGGCTGGGTGCCTCGGGGTGCGCACGTGGCAGCCAGGCGTGCAGCGGCACCAGGCCGGCCTTGGAGCCGAATCCGGCGACCGTCAGCAAGAAGACAGCGGTCCGCGCACCGTCGGACACGCCGGTCAGGTCGGCGAACCGGTCCGCCCCACCCGCCGCCGACAGCACCATCAGGCCGACCAGGATGGCCACGAATCCAAGCTGAGTCATTACCGCGTAAACCAGTGCTGCCGAACGCACTTCGGCGCGCGTGTGGTCGGCCAGCACCAACACCAGTGACGTGATCGCCATCAGCTCCCACGCCAGCAGGAAGGTGGTCACTGATCCCGCGGCAGGGACCACAAGCATCGCGGCAACGAACAGCGGTAGCACCGCTGCGGGCACCCGGCTGAGGTGGTGGGAGTATCCGATCACATAGAAGCCGACAGGTATGGCCACCGCGCCGGTGAGCACCATGAAGAAGCCGCCAAGCGGATCAAGCTCCAGTTGCACACCGGACAGCGGCAACAGCCATCCGATGTGCACCGGCCGAACCGCGCCGAACAAGCCGGCCAGACCTGCCCACACGCCTATCACGCCGACGCAGGACGTGAGAACCCCCGCGAGCGCACCGTATCGGTGGTGATGCGGAGTGTCTTCCACGGTCGCGGACGAGACTGGCAGCGTGGCAGTCACTTCCCGGTCACCGATCGCAAGGCGGCGATGATTTCCGTCGGCGTGGGCGGGCACCCCGGGATCTCGACGTCGACGGGAACGATGTCAGCGACCGCGCCTGCCACGCCGTAGGCGTCTCGGAACACGCCGCGGTTCAGCGCACAGTCGCCACAGGCGATCACCACTCGCGGCCGTGGAGTGGCCGCGACCGTGATCCGCAGTGGATCGGCCATGTTGTGTGTCACTACGCCGGTTACCAGCAGCGCGTCGGCGTGCCGGGGCGACGCGACCAGCCGTGCCCCGTATTGCTCGGCGTCGTAAACCGGGCCGAAGGCGCCACCGATCTCTACCTCACATCCGTTGCAGGATCCGGCGTCCACATGTCGGATCTGCAGCGAACCACGCACTCCCGCAGGCGGTTTCACGGCCTGCGCAGGTGTGTTCCCGGCTCGCTCGACCACGCGGCCGACTCTGAGGATTTTGCGGAACCAGCCCATCGGCGTTACTCAGCCGGGCCCGCGGCACGCAGATCTTCTAGGACAGCGACCCGATCTCGCAGCATTCCGCTCAGCACCTTTCGTGCCACGGTGAGCAATTCGGCGATATCCGGTGAGGCGATCGAATAGATCACCGTGTTGCCGTCTTTGCGAGCGTCGACCACCCCAGCACGCCGCAGCACACCGAGCTGCTGGGACAGGTTGGACGACTCGATGCCGATCTCCGGCAAGAGCTCACCGACGGCTCGGTCGCCAACCGCCAGCAGTTCAAGAATCCGGATCCGCGCGGGATGACCGAGCGTCTTGAAGAACTCTGCCTTGAGCTTGTACAGCGGCTCCGCTTCCACGCCATCCCCTGAAGAGTTGCGATGTTCTTCGTTCAATCAATTGAAGAACTTATCAGATGGTGGAAGCAGTGGACTAGTCGCCGGAGCAATCACGGTTCAAGCCGAGACGCCCGCACTCATGTGGCCAGTCAGCCGCAGTGACCCTTCACGCACGCCAACCGGGGTCGCGCCCGCTCAGCGCGACGATCCGGTCGAGTACCGGCGCGTCATCGGCGACCGGCACGGCAGCGTCGAACAGTCCCTCGACCGGTCCTTGGGCCGCGAACTGGGCGACGTTGGCAAGCACCGCATCAGCGACGGCGGGATCCACGTCGTAGGCGTGCCCGGTCGCACGAGCTAGATCCCAACCGTGGATGACGACTTCGGTGAGTGCGACAAGCCCGACGGCCTCACCGGGCATGTCCATGGCTGCGATCCGGGACATGCCCTGCCAAGCGCTCGGATCGGCCCAGGCTTGAGCGAGTTCGGTCAACCGCTCCGGGTAACGGGTCCGCCAATAGGGATCCAGCTGGGCAGCATCGACGCTGGGAGGCGGGCCAGTAAGCGGCCCGCGATCCTTGCAAGCGGCGGCGGCGAACGCCAGCGCCAGCCCGCCGACATGGTGTACCACGTCGCCGACGGAGAAGTTCGCACACGGAGTCGGGGCGGCGAGGTCGTCATCGGTGACGTTGGCCAAGAGGTCGGCGGTGCGCTGGCAGGAGAGGCTGAAATCGATCATGTCGGTAATGACTTTCGCCGCGCCAGGAATTAATCAGCTTCGAAGACTACTTTTCGAACTGTGAGATTCGCCTTCAAAACATCACCGCAGAACACCACTTGGGCCGACATGCTTGCCGTCTGGAAGGCGGCCGACGATATCGACGTATTCGAATCCGGCTGGACCTTCGACCACTTCTATCCGATCTTCTCCGACTCGACCGGGCCCTGCCTGGAAGGTTGGACGACGCTGACCGCGCTGGCGCAGGCCACCAAGCGGCTGAGGCTGGGCACACTGGTCACGGGTGTCCACTACCGCCACCCGGCGGTGCTCGCCAATATGGCCGCCGCGCTGGACATCATTTCCAACGGCCGCCTCGAGCTGGGAATCGGCGCCGGCTGGAACGAGGAGGAGTCAGGCGCGTATGGGATCGAGCTCGGGAGCATCAAAGAGCGTTTCGACAGGTTCGAGGAAGCCTGCGAGGTGCTGACGAGCCTGTTGAGCAAGGACACGACGTCGTTCGACGGAAAGTTCTATCAGCTCAAAGATGCGCGCAACGAGCCGAAGGGGCCGCAGAAGCCGCATCCGCCGATCTGCATCGGCGGCAGCGGCGAAAAGCGCACGCTGCGGATCACGGCGAAGTATGCGCAGCACTGGAACTTCGTGGGTGGGCCGGCGGAGGAGTTCGCGCGCAAGCGTGACGTGCTCGCGTCGCACTGCGCGGACATCGGCCGCGATCCGAAGGAGATCATGCTGTCGGCACACGTCCGGCTCAGTCCTGACCACCACAGCCCGGATAGCCCGATCGACTACGGACATGCGATCGAGGAGGCGGCTGCGCTCGGCAAGGAAGGGTTGGATTTGGCGATCGTCTACCTGCCCACGCCCCACACGCCGGCGGTGTTGGAACCGCTCGCCGAGGCGATCAGGGATTCGGGACTAGTCAGTTGAACCGCGCGCATCCCAGCAAATGCGGCTGACGGTAACGAAAATATAACGGTTAGGCAAAGGCGGGATCACGATCTGTCGGATCGACGTAACCAGCCTGCCGAGATTTGCTAGACGCCGTACCGAAGCAGCTCGTCTGCGGTGATCAGCCGTTCTGCCTTGGCAGGGAATTCACGGCTCTTCAGGGGATGACGTAATAGTGACCAGGCGATTCGACTCACCCGTGACCGAGATATCGGGTTGAGGTACACGGTAATAACTCCTGCGGTATACCGATTGCTGATCTGGGCCCTACTTTATCGCAGCGCCCTCATGAAGTCATTAGATACCTGACATCCGGCAAACAGAACTAGGCGCGCCGAACAATCATCAGATGTTTTTAGAGTGACAGATGTGACGGATGTGATTAGGTTGGATCAGGCTTGAGGAACACATCATCGAGTGTCACCGTGCGAAGCTGGCGCGACCGTATGAGGTCAACGAGCTGGCCGTAGACATGGGTCACGGGCAGGTGATTCAGGTGCCCGATCACGATGGCTTGCGGGTTGAAGTACTTGTTGGCCATCTTGAGGATCTCGTCCTCGGGTATCACGTTCTGGTCCTCGAGGGAACCTGACCAGAGGGTGTCGACGGTGTACCCGAGATCGCCGGCGATCTTGTCGACCGTCGGGTTGTGCTTTCCGTACGGCGGCCGGAAGTAGGGTCGCGGGTCGACGCCATACATCTTCCAGAGAAACTGATGGTTACGCCGCAGTTGTTCTGCCACATCGGCTGCCGATATCGTCGTCAGGTCCGGATGCGACCACGTGTGGTTGCCCAGCTGTATTTGGCCGTCATCTACCAAGGGGCGCAACAAGTCTCGGTTTTCTGTCCACGAGTAGTACGTACCGTTGACGAAATAGGTGAGCCGAATACCCGTGTCCTTGGCGAACTGCGTGTATAGGCGTACCACATCGCTGTTCACACCGTCGTCCACCGTCACCGCGAGCAGATCACCCTCACCGGGCAGGCTGCTGAGCACTCCGCCTCCGGGCAGCGCAATCCGCGCGGTCCGCGGAGGCGGAGGCAGCAGCCCGACGGGCGACGGCCGAGGGACGGGATCGGGAGAGACGGTCGGCGTGGCGGCCTGCGCAGCCCGGGGTTGGCCGCCGACGGTGCAGCGCGCCATCCCTACGCCTGCCAGAGTCGCGACGGATAACGCCGCGAGGAAGCGGCGCCGGGTCAGCTCGGACCCGACGCGCAGACTTGGAAATTGAGCAGGTTGCGGCGGCAAAGTGCAACCAGTCTGCTGGTCAGACCGTTGCTATCCGAAGCGGACACGCCGCTAACCGCCAGGTCTGACGTTGCCGGTAATTACCGCTGAGGCACCGCGGTGGGCTTGATCGGCGCCGGAAGCGCGGTCCGGCCCATCAAATAGCGGTCCACACCAGCCGCTGCGGCACGGCCCTCTGCGATCGCCCAGACGATCAGCGACTGACCCCGGCCCATGTCACCCGCGACGAAAACACCAGGCAGCGTCGTCTGGAAGTCGGCGTCGCGCGCGACGTTTCCGCGATCGGTGAATTCCACGCCGAGGTCGGTCAGCAGGCCTTCGCGCTCGGGGCCGACGAAGCCCATCGCAAGCAGGACGAGGTCCGCCTCCATCTCGAACTCGGTGCCCTCGACCTTGACGAACTTGCCGCCCTCCATGCGAACCTCATGCCCGCGCAACCCGGTGACATGCCCGTCGCGGCCGATGAACTCCTCGGTGTTCACGGAGTACACCCGGTCGCCGCCTTCCTCGTGCGCCGAGGAAACCCGGAACATCAACGGGTAGACCGGCCACGGAGTCGACTCCGCGCGGGTCTCCGGCGGGCGGGGCATGATCTCGAACTGGTGCACGCTCGCCGCACCCTGGCGGTGGACGGTGCCAAGGCAGTCGGCTCCGGTGTCGCCACCGCCGATGATGATGACCTTCTTGCCCTTCGCGTGGATCGGCGGCAGACCGTCCTCGTCGACCACCGGATCGCCCTGCTGCACGCGATTGGACCACGGCAGAAACTCCATGGCCTGATGGATGCCGTCCAGCTCACGGCCCGGAATCGGCAAGTCACGCCACGCGGTGGCACCGCCGGTCAGCACAACCGCATCGAACTCGGACCGCAGCTGCCTGGCGGGGATGTCGACGCCGACGTTCACGCCGGCACGGAAGACGGTCCCCTCGGCCTCCATCTGTGCCAAACGGCGGTCGATGTGGCGCTTTTCCATCTTGAATTCGGGAATGCCGTAGCGCAGCAGGCCACCGATGCGGTCGTCGCGCTCGAACACCGTCACCGAGTGCCCGGCGCGAGTGAGCTGCTGTGCGGCCGCGAGGCCGGCCGGTCCGGAGCCGACGACCGCGACCGTCTTGCCGGTCAGCTGACCTGGCGGCAGCGGGACGACCCAGCCTTCCTCGAAGGCGTTGTCGATGATCTCGACCTCGACCTGTTTGATCGTGACCGGATCCTGGTTGATACCAAGCACACACGAGCCCTCACACGGTGCGGGACACAGCCGGCCGGTGAACTCCGGGAAGTTGTTGGTCGCATGCAGCCGCTCGATCGCGTCGCGCCAGCGGTCGGTGCGTACGAGATCGTTCCACTCGGGGATGAGATTGCCAAGCGGACACCCGTTGTGGCAGAACGGGATACCGCAGTCCATGCAGCGGGTGGCCTGCTCGCGCAGCGTGTCGTGGGAGAAGTCCTCGTAGACCTCTTTCCAGTCGAGCAATCGCAGCGGGACCGGCCGCCGTGGCGGGGTCTCGCGCTTTGTGTACTTGAGGAAACCTTTGGGATCAGGCATTGGCGGCCGCCATGATCGCCTCGTCGACGTCCTCGCCGGTACGTTCGGCCTGCGCCTTCGCCTCGAGCACCCGCTTGAAATCGCGCGGCATCACCTTCACGAAGTGCTGCAGTGCTCCTTCCCAGTCGGCCAGAATGCGTTGCCCGACTGCAGAATCCGTAGCATCCACATGCGCTTGGATTGTGTCGCGTAGCCAGGCCACATCCTCGCCGTCGAGCGCCTCGAGGTCAACCATCTCCGAGTTGAGGTTGTCCTCGAAAGAGCCTTCGGGGTTGTAGACGTAAGCCACACCGCCCGACATGCCCGCGGCGAAGTTGCGTCCGGTCGAACCGAGGATGACCACCTTGCCGCCTGTCATGTACTCACAGCCGTGATCACCGACGCCCTCGACCACTGCCTGCGCGCCCGAGTTGCGGACCGCGAACCGCTCGCCGACGACACCGCGCAAGAACGCCTGCCCGCTGGTGGCTCCGAACAGGATCACGTTGCCGGCAATGATGTTCTCCTCGGCGACATAGTCTTCGGGCGCACTGTCCGACGGGCGTACCACGATGCGGCCACCGGACAAGCCCTTGCCGACGTAGTCGTTCGCGTCGCCGTACACGCGCAGCGTGATGCCCTTGGGCACGAACGCTCCGAAGCTGTTACCGGCCGACCCGTCGAATGTGATGTCGATCGTCCCGTCGGGAAGGCCTTGCCCGCCATAAGCTTTGGTGACCTCGTGACCAAGCATGGTGCCGACGGTCCGATTGGTGTTCGCGATGGTCGTGGAAAACCGCACCGGTGTACCCGAGTCGAGCGCCTCACGACACATCACGATCAACTGCTGGTCGAGCGCCTTGTCCAGGCCGTGGTCCTGACGCGAGCTGCAGTACAGGTCCTGGTTCATGAACGCCGACTCCGGCTCGTGCAGCACCGGCGACAGGTCCAGCTTGTAGGCCTTCCAGTGCTCGGCCGCGCGGGTGGTGTCCAGCGAGCCGACCTGTCCGACCATCTCATTGACGGTCCGGAAGCCCAACTGCGCCATCATTTCCCGAACTTCCTCAGCAATGAACATGAAGAAGTTCTCGACGAACTCCGGCTTGCCGGTGAACCGCTGACGCAGCACCGGGTTCTGTGTCGCCACGCCCACCGGGCAGGTGTCGAGGTGGCAGACCCGCATCATGATGCAGCCGGACACCACCAGCGGCGCCGTCGCGAAGCCGAACTCCTCGGCGCCCAGCAGCGCGGCGACCACCACGTCGCGGCCCGTCTTGAGCTGCCCGTCGACCTGCACGACGATCCGGTCACGTAACCCGTTGAGCAGCAAGGTCTGCTGCGTCTCGGCCAAGCCCAGCTCCCACGGCGCGCCCGCATGCTTCTGCGACGTCAGAGGCGTCGCGCCGGTGCCGCCGTCGTGCCCCGAAATGAGCACCACATCGGCGTGCGCCTTGGACACGCCCGCCGCCACCGTGCCGACGCCGTTCTCGCTGACCAGCTTCACGTGCACGCGCGCCTGCGGGTTGGCGTTCTTCAGATCGTGGATCAGCTGCGCCAGATCCTCGATCGAGTAGATGTCGTGGTGTGGCGGCGGTGAGATCAGGCCGACACCCGGCGTGGAGTGGCGCACCTCTGCCACCCACGGGTAGACCTTGTTACCCGGAAGCTGGCCGCCCTCACCGGGTTTCGCACCTTGGGCCATCTTGATCTGGATGTCGGTGCAGTTGGTCAGGTAGTGGCTCGTGACGCCGAAGCGTGCGGAAGCCACCTGCTTGATGGCACTGCGTCGCCAGTCGCCGTTCTCGTCGTGTTCGAAGCGTTTGACGTCCTCGCCGCCCTCGCCCGAATTCGACCGGCCGCCAAGGCGGTTCATCGCGATCGCCAACGTCTCGTGCGCCTCGGCGGAGATCGAGCCGTAGCTCATCGCGCCGGTCGAGAACCGCTTGACGATCTCGCTCGCCGGCTCCACCTCGTCCAACGGCACGGGCGGGCGGACGCCTTCGGCGAACTTCAGCAGGCCACGCAGCGAGGCAATCCTCTCGCTCTGGTCATCGACAAGCTTGGTGTACTCCTTGAAGATCGAGTACTGCCCGGTGCGGGTCGAGTGCTGCAGCTTGAACACGGTGTCCGGATTGAACAGGTGGTATTCACCCTCGCGGCGCCACTGGTATTCGCCGCCGACCTCGAGTTCGCGGTGCGCCCACTCGTCGGGCCGGTCCAGGTAGGCCAGCGCGTGGCGGGCAGCGACGTCGTCGGCGATGTCGTCGAGGTCGATGCCGCCCACCGGGCAGGTCAAACCGGTGAAGTATTCGTCGAGCATCTGCTGGCTGATGCCGATGGCCTGGAACAGCTGCGCGCCGGTGTACGACGCGAGCGTCGAGATGCCCATCTTGGACATCACCTTCAGCACGCCCTTGCCCGCCGCCTTGACGTAGTTGGCCTTGGCCTGATCACTGGTGATACCGGTGATCACACCGCGGTCGACCATGTCCTCGATGGATTCGAACGCCATGTAGGGGTTGATCGCGGCCGCGCCGAAGCCCACCAGGCAAGCCATGTGGTGCACCTCGCGGGCGTCACCGGCCTCCACGACCAGGCCGACCTTGGTTCTGGTCCGTTCCCGGACCAGGTGGTGGTGCACGGCCGAAACGGACAGCAGCGACGGGATCGGCGCCATCTGCTCGTTGGACTCGCGGTCCGAGAGCACGATGATGCGCGCACCGTCCCGGATGGCCGCCGACACTTTCGCCCGCACGTTGTCGAGGGCTTCCTTGAGCCCCTGGCCGCCCCGGTTCACCGGATACAGGCAACGGATCACGGCTGCGCGCATGCCGTGCTTGTGACCGCGGATCTCGTGATCGGGGTCGACGCACATCAGCTTCGACAGCTCGGCGTTGCGCAGGATCGGCTGCGGCAACACGATTTGGCGGCAGGACTCGGCGTTGGGGTTCAGCAAGTCGCCCTCGGGACCGAGCGTCCCCTGCACGCTGGTCACCACCTCTTCACGGATGGCGTCCAGCGGCGGGTTGGTCACCTGGGCGAACAGCTGCTGGAAATAGTCGTAGAGCATCCGCGGCCGCGCCGACAGCACGGCGATCGGAGTATCGGTGCCCATCGAACCCAACGCCTCGGCACCGGTGCGCGCCATCGGCGCCACCAACAGGTTGAGCTCCTCGTAGGTGTAACCGAAGATCTGCTGGCGCAACACCACTCGGTGATGCGGCATGCGCACGTAGTCGCCAGGCGGAAGCTCGTCGATGTGGAACAGACCCGCGTCGAGCCATTCTTGGTACGGCTGCTCGGCGGCCAGCTCGGCCTTGATCTCTTCGTCGTCGACGATGCGGCCCGCCGACGTGTCGACAAGGAACATGCGGCCAGGCTGGAGCCGCATCTTCTTGACCACGGTCGACGGGTCGAGGTCGAGCACGCCGGCCTCGGACGCCATCACGACAAGGCCGTCGTTGGTGACCCAAATCCGTGACGGGCGAAGGCCGTTGCGGTCAAGCACCGCGCCGATCACGGTGCCGTCGGTGAACGTCATCGACGCCGGGCCGTCCCACGGCTCCATCAGCGATGCGTGGTACTGGTAGAACGCCCGCCGCGCCGGGTCCATCGACGGGTGGCGTTCCCACGCTTCGGGGATCATCATCAGCACCGCGTGCGGCAAGCTGCGCCCGCCCAGGTGCAGCAGTTCGAGCACCTCGTCGAATCGCGCGGTGTCCGATGCCCCCGGCGTGCAGACCGGGACGATCTTGTCGAAGGCATCGCCCGAGCCGAAGACGTCGGTGTCGATCAGCGCCTCGCGCGCCCGCATCCAGTTCTCGTTACCTGTGACGGTGTTGATCTCGCCGTTGTGGGCGATGCGCCGGAACGGGTGGGCCAGCGGCCATGACGGGAACGTGTTGGTGGAGAACCGCGAGTGCACGATGCCCAGTGCGCTGGTGAGCCGATCGTCTTGCAGGTCAAGGTAAAACGCCTTCAGCTGAGGCGTCGTGAGCATGCCCTTGTAAACGAACGTCTGACCGGAAAGGCTTGGGAAATAGACGGTTTCGCGACCAGGGCCGTCTTGACCAGGGCCCTTTGTGCCGAGTTCGTGCTCGGCACGCTTGCGCACAACGTACGCACGGCGCTCGAGGTCCATACCCGATGCGCCGGCGATGAACAGCTGGCGGAAAGTCGGCATCGCGTCGCGCGCCAGCGCGCCAAGAGACGACTCGTCGGTCGGCACCTCGCGCCAGCCGAGCACCTGCAGCCCTTGGGCCTCGACGATCTTCTCCACGGCCTCGCACGCCGTGGCGGCGTCCTTGGATGACTGGGGCAGGAACGCCATGCCGGTCGCATAGCTGCCGTATTCGGGCAGGTCGAATTCGACAACAGCGCGCAGAAACGCGTCGGGCACCTGCAGCAAGATGCCCGCGCCGTCGCCGGTATGCGGTTCGGCGCCCTGGGCACCGCGGTGCTCCAGGTTCAGCAGGGCCGTGATGGCCTTGTCGACGATGTCGCGACTGCGGCGGCCGTGCATGTCGGCGACCATCGCCACGCCGCACGCATCGTGCTCGAACGCGGGGTTGTACAGCCCTTGAATACGGGGCGCCATTCCCACCTACCCTTTTCTCGCACGCCTTCGCGAAGCATTCATGGCAGCCGTCAGCGACGGCATTAGCCGGTTTGGCGGTGGCGGTGCCTCCGTGCAGCACTGAACGACGGCCCTACCCCACTCGCCACAAGTGGAGAAAACGATATGACAAACCCCGCCTGACATGCCAACTTAGTCGAGCCTAACTATACTCGGCTGGCCGCTAAGGCCAGTTGACAGTCGCGACTTAGATAACGAACGAATAACGTTGCCGCGGTTAATCTTTCAACCGTGGGGCGGGGGGATTTGCTAGCTGCGGGGTAAATCACACTCCTGGTCCATTCATCCACAATATTTGCTGTGATGAAGGACAAAGTCTGTACGCTGCCATGACAAGATCACACGCATTTGCACAAAGCCTAGTCAGATTCTTAGAGAAGCGCCTGGAGACCGGCCTTCGACGGCCAACCGTGGCACCACACCCATCGACGGCGCGGACATCAAGATCGCATGCCTCGATGGAGGTACCACCAACCCGGTGGTCGCCCACGCACCGCCCCTCAACTGGTATCAAGCTCACGTTGTAAACCAGTGCACCCCATAGGTTTTGCCCATGTCACCATGCTGGACCCACTCGCCCACATCGCCCAGCCAAGGCAGCGTCCATTCGCGACTTCGAGTCGCTGCCCGGTAACGCCCGTCACGATCTGCGAGACTGGGATCCGGGTTATCCGGCGTGAAGGAGAACGGTTGCTCGCACGATGACGGCACCGACGGCGCGTCCCGATGAACCCGACGATTCCATGCGGGGTTCATTACATATCTGCCTCACCGCGATCATCGCGGGGGTGCTCATCGGCTTCGTCGGCGGCGCGTTCCGCTGGTGTCTGCAGAAGGCCGATGACCTGCGTATCGACCTCGTCGACTTTGCACACAAGTTACCGGGGCCCGGCTGGCTGGTTCCCATGGCCGCAGCCGCGGCTGGTGCAACCTTGGCCGCCCTGATCGTGCGGTGGGAGCCACTCGCCGCAGGAAGCGGTATCCAGCATGTTGAGGCGGTCTTTCTGGGTGAGGCCCAGCCACCGCTCATCCGGTTGCTTCCGGCGAAGTTCGTCGGTGGTGTGTTGAGCATCGGATCGGGCCTCGTGCTGGGTCGCGAAGGGCCGACGGTGCACATGGGCGCGGCGATCGGCGCCGAAGCGGCGCGACGTGCCAGGCTGCCCGATTCCGAGGTCAGGATGATGCAGACAGCGTTGGGCGGCGCCGGCCTGGCGGTAGCCTTCAACGCGCCGATCGGAGGCACGCTCTTCACCCTCGAAGAGGTCACGAAGTCATTTCGTGTGAAAACCGTGCTGGCGACGCTGTTTTCGGCTGTCGCAGGGGTGGCTTGCTCTCGGTTTGTCCTGGGCAACCACGCCGACTTTCGGGTCGAACCCATAGGCGATACGGCGCTCGCCTGGTTGCCCCTCTTCGTCGTCTTCGGATTGCTGACCGGATGCCTGGGTGCTGCCTACAACCGGTTGGTGTTGTGGTTCCTTGACCATGTCGCGGCGATTCGCCGGATCCCGACCCTGGCGAAGGCGGCCGTCATCGGCGCCGTCATCGGGCTCGCGATGTTCATATACCCGCTCGGGGTGGGCGGCGGCGAAGACCTCACCCAACGGATCCTCGGCGGACCACACATCGCTGCGTCCGTCGTCGTCGGCATCCTTGCGGTGCGGTTCATCGCCGGCCCCCTGTCGTACTCGGCGGCGGTGCCCGGAGGGCTGTTCGCGCCGCTGCTGGCAGTTGGCGCGCTGTGGGGACTGCTCTTCGCAGGCGGCTTCGGTTTGGTGTGGCCCGGAAACGCAACGCAGTTAGCGGTTCCGATGGCGCTCGTCGGAATGGCTGCATTCTTCGGAGCTACGGTGCGCGCCCCTGTCACGGGGATGGTCGTCGTCACGGAGATGACAGCCACGACCGAGGTGCTCGTGCCGATGATGGCCGCGACGGCTGCGGCGGTGCTCGTGGCGTACTTCGTTGGATCGCCGCCGATCTATGACAGCCTTCGCGAGCGGATGCCCGACGAAGCGTCCATCGAGAAACGCGGTGGCAGTTGACGGATCGACGCTTCTGACCGGTCCGTCAGTGAGAAGCTTCCGCCATGGCAACTACACCGAGCAGGCACGCCACGTCGCTGACCGATGGTGAAATCGTCGAAGAGAACGACCTCGGCTCGATCAGACGGGTCACCGCCGACAGTTTCCCGATTCTGTCCGGCATGTCCATCAAGCGCATCGTCATCAATCCCGGCGCCATGCGGACGCCGCACTGGCACGCCGACTGCAACGAGCTCACCTACTGTGTGTCGGGCACGTCGCTGGTCTCGGTGTTGGACACCTACAGCAAGTTCTCCAGCTTCACGATCAGCGCCGGCGAGATGTTCCACATCGACTCCGGGTCGCTGCATCACATTGAGAACATCGGCGAAGATCCGGCGGAGTTCATCCTCTCGTTCCGCAGCGAGCGGCCCGAAGACTTCGGTCTTGCAGCGGCTTTCGGCGCGATGACCGACGCCGTACTGGGAAACACCTACGACTTGCCCGCATCCGACTTCGCCAAGATGCGCCGCGACACCATCGACCGCAAGCTGGCGCGGCGCAACGGCGACCCGGTCGTTCCGCCCAACGCTCGCTTCGACGACCCGCACAAGTTCGCCGTCGAAGCGCAGAGTCCACCCATCGGTCTCGCCGTCGGCTCGGCCCGGCTGGCTCGGCTGCAGTTCTGGCCGGCGCTCAAGGACCTGTCGATGTACTCGCTGCGCATCCGCGAAGACGGCATGCGCGAACCGCATTGGCATCCGGTCACCGCCGAAATGGGCTACGTGCACAAAGGGAAAGGCCGGATGACGGTGATGGATCCCGACGGTACGCTCGACACTTGGTACCTCAACGAGGGCGACGTGTATTTCATCCCACGCGCCTATCCGCATCACATCGAGGTCGTCGACGCGCCCGACATCCACTTCGCGATCTTTTTCGACCAGCCCACACCGGGCGATATCGGTTACCGCGCCTCGGCAAGTGCCTACTCCCGTGAAGTGTTGGCCGCGACATTCAACATGCACATCGACGATCTGCCGAACTTCCCGTTCACCAAGACCGATCCACTGATCGTCAGCCGCAACAACAGGGTCGACGAATTCGCAATGGGCGAACGGTAAAAGGTCACGCGCGGGTCGCGAAGGTTGCCATCCAGGCACGATTCGGCCACGACCGGCCCTGCCGCAACCAAGGCGTGTCACCCTCGGCGCATGGCTTCACATCGGACGAAGGAGTCACGCATGCGCGAGCCGACAATGCTGCACCGACTGGCAGCAGAGTTCCTCGGAACGTTCTGGTTGGTGTTCGGAGGGTGTGGCAGCGCGGTGTTCGCCGCCAAGTTCACATCCGGGCACACGTCGCTGGGTATCGGGTTCCTCGGTGTCTCACTGGCATTCGGCCTGACGGTGCTCACCGGTGTGTACGCATTCGGCACGATCTCCGGCGGTCACTTCAACCCCGCCGTCACGCTTGGTGCGGCGCTGGCACGCCGCGTGGAGTGGAAAGCGTTGCCCGCCTACTGGATTACACAGGTGATCGGCGGATTGGTGGCGGGCGGAGCGATCTGGGTGATAGCCAAGGGACAGAAAGGCTGGCCGGGTCGGCACGGCAATATGGCCGCCAACGGATTCGGCGAACATTCCCCCGGTGGTTTCTCACTGTGGGCAGTGATCATCGCCGAGGTCGTACTGACAGGCATGTTCCTATTGGTCATCCTTGGCTCCACCGACGACCGTGCTCCAAAAGGGTTCGCCGGCTTGGCGATCGGCCTCACCCTGGCCTTGATCCACCTGATCTCAATCCCGATCTCCAACACCTCGGTCAACCCGGCGCGATCCACCGGCGTCGCATTCTTGAACGGCAACGGCGCACCGGCTCAGCTATGGGTGTTCTGGCTGGCACCACTGTTGGGAGCGGCGATCGCGGGCATCGCCTACCCATACCTGTTCGGCCGCAACGAAGAACTGGCCGACCGTCCGGTGCGCGACGATGCCCTGGAGGAGCCCTCGACTACTTGACCGGTGCCTTCTTCTTCGCCTTGCTGGCCGCGGCGCGCTCGGTCTTGGCGCCGGCGCTGGCCAGCTGCCCGCCGGAGTTCTCCAGATGGGCTCGCACGAACCACTGGAACTTCTCCAACTCGCCGGCGTGGTCGATGAGCATGTCCTGCGACACCAGGTCCAGATCCTCTAGCGTCTCGATGCCCTTGCGGGTGTCCTCGATCACGCCGGTGTACACCAGGTCGAGAGCAGCAAGGTGGGCCTGCACCGTGTCGCGTTCGACGGAGTAGTCGTCCCAGGTGCGGTCCTTGATGATCGCGCCGGGTGTGCCCTGCGGTGACTTGCCAAGGGCCGCAATGCGCTCCGCCACCTCGTCGGCATAACCGCGCACCAATTCGACCTGTGGGTCGATCATCTCGTGAACGCCGATGAAGTTGGGGCCGACGACGTTCCAGTGCACGTGCTTAAGCGTCAGGTGTAGATCGTTGTACGTGCTGAGCTGCTTTTGCAGCAGGTCGGCAACCTTGTTGCCGTCCTTCTCGGACAAGCCGGGGATTGTGAACTCAGTCATCAATAGCTCCTTCGCATGATCGACTGTCCCGCGACGTGTACCCATCCGGCATAGCCGGTAATCACCGCTAGATCGCGCGAAGATTCGGTATCGCCTGACGCGGTGCGCGCCGCGGCGCATGCGCCGGCCCGGTGACTTCCAGCAGCCGCACGGCGCGGTGACGGTGCGGTCGCAGCGGCTCGAGCAGCTCGAGCATCGCCGCATCGTCGATCTGGTAACCGAGAAGGCGCCAACCCACCATCTTCGACAGATGGAAGTCACCGACGGACAGCGCGTCGGCATCTCCGAACGCGCGCTGGGCTGTTTCGGCCGCGGTCCACTCCCCCACTCCCGGCAGCGACATCAGCGCCATACGCGCCTGCTCGGGCGGCCTGGCTGCCAGCCGCTCCAGCGAGTCCGCGCGTTGTGCGCAGCCGACGATTGTGCGGGCCCGGCCAGGGTCGACGTTGGCTTTGTGGAACTCCCACGACGGGAGACGGCGCCACACGTCGGCGGTCGGCGGAACGCGCATGTGCTCAGGTGCGGGCCCTGGTGCCGGTGAGCCGAACTTCGTCACCAGCTTGCGCCAGGCCCGGCGCGCATCCATGCCGTAGACGCGCTGTTCGAGCACCGCGGGGATCAACGCCTCCAGCACGCGGCCGGTGCGCCCCAGCCGCAGATGCGGGACGCGTTCAAGCGCCGCGGCAATGGTCGGTTCGTCAGGGGCGAACCCGGATGGGTCGTCGTCGACGCCCAACTGGGCGGGCAGCGTTTCGACGAATTCCGTTGCGCCACTGCCCCATGCTTCACAGTCGACGGTATTCGGCGCCGACTGCGTGACACGGGCGGTCACCGGTCCGCTGCGCATCAGGCTGGTCCGCCAGATCGCGCCGTCGGGGGCATCGTGATAGCAGGGGTCGCCGCGGCCGCGGCGCAGCGGCGAGAGGGTCAAGCCAGGGCTGGCAGGCCCGTCGAATACGACGCTGGCCGAACTGTGCACCAGGCCAGGCTATGCGACCGCGATGTCCGCCTTGTCCGGATAGAACGCGACATGTCCAGCGATCTGACCCACGGCCGGATACGGCTGTTCGTAGGTCCAGATCGCGTCGTCGACGGTCTCGCCGGCGCCGGTGACGACGTGGTAGTAGCTGGCCTCACCCTTGTACGGGCAGTACGTCTCGGTGTCGCTGCGCTTCAACCGGTCGCCCACCACATCCGCAAACGGGATGTACTGCACCGCCGGGTACGTGGACTCCTGAAGCGTCAACGCGTTGTCGGTGTCGGCTACCACCTCGCCATTGACCTTCACGGTCACGTGCTTGCCGGTCGGTTGGACGGTGATCGGATGGGTCTCGGTGGGCTCAAGTACGGGTCGGTCGGTCATGGCTGCTCTCCTGACGAACGGTGTCTCTACAACGCAACATGCCCAGACCCGCCATATGTTCCTGGCAGCCAACATACGATCGCCGGCATGACTGATCCGGGCGCCGCCTCCGCACAGGCCGAGGTGAGCATCAATGCCGACCCCGAGACCGTCTACCACCTGATCACCGATCTACCCACCTTGGCGTCGCTGGCCGAGGAAGCCCAGGCCATGGACTGGCGCGAGGGGAACACCGCACGTCCAGGCGCGGTGTTCAAAGGCCACAATCGCAACGGTTTCTTCCGCTGGTCGACCACCTGCACTGTCACCGATGCCGAGCCGGGACGCGCCTTCGCGTTCGACGTCCGGTACCTCGGTGTGCCCGTCGCGCGGTGGCGCTACGACATTGCAGATGCCGACGGCGGGTGCCGCGTGACCGAGCGGACCTGGGACCGACGTCCCGGCTGGTTCAGCAAGACGGCGTGGGTCGGCACCGGCGTACGGGACCGGGACGCGGCCAACGCCGAGCACATCAAGCTGACGTTGCAGCGGCTGAAGGAGAAGGCCGAAGCGCTCTAGTGCGGCCGGCCGGCGATCCGGTCGGCGACGACGGCGATCGGCGAGGTCGTTCGGCCGCCGCGCGCCTCATGCCAGTCGGCGGCCTTGTACGCCAGGTACATTCCGCGCACACCGAGCCAGCGCAACGGTTCGGGCTCCCAATTGCGTGAGCGGTGGCCGACCCAGGGCAGCTCGGTAAGCGGGCTGTGGCGGTCGAGGACCAGATCGGCCAGCGTGCGGCCGGCCAGGTTGGTGGCCGTGACGCCGTGGCCGACGTATCCGCCGGCCCAGCCGAGGCCGGTCGCCTTGTCGTGCACGATGCTGGCCGACCAGTCACGCGGCACGGCCAGTACCCCGCACCAGCCGTGGGCGATCGGGATGTCTCGCACCTGCGGCAGGATGCGGTGCAGGGTCGCGGTCAAGTGCTTGATCGTGCGCTCGGGGACGCGCCCGTCGAGATCGGTCCGCGAGCCGAACCGGTACGGCACGCTGCGGCCGCCGATGGCGATCCGGTTGTCGGCGGTGCGCTGCGCGTAGAAGAAACCGTGCGCGGTGTCGCCGAGGGTCTCGCAGCCTGTCCAGCCGACGGACTCCCACACGCTGTCGGGTATCGGCTCGGTGGCGATCATCGAGCTGTTCATCGGAAGCCAGCGACGCCGCAGCCCCGGCAACGACGCCGTGAAACCCTCCGTAGCGCGCAATACGACCGGCGCCGTGACGGTGCCGATCGGCGTGGTCACCCGTCCCGCTTCGATCTTGGTGACGAGCGACATCTCGTAGATGTCGACGCCGAGCCGTTCGACCGCATCGGCCAGACCGCGCGCGAGTTTGGCGGGCTGCACCCGTGCGCAGTGCGGAGTGTGATATGCCGATACCACTCCGTCGATCTGAATGCGTTGTGTCGCTTCGTCTTTCGTCAGCGCAGCGATGCCGTCGATCTTCCACTTCAGTTCTTCGTCGATCTCGGCGGCCAGTCGCGACGCCTGGGCGGGGTTGCGGGCGATCTGCATGGTCCCGCCCTTGACGATGCCGGCGTCGATGCCTTCGCGCGACGCGACGTCGATGACCTCGTCCACGGAGTCGTTGAGGGCTTTCTGCCACGCCAGCACGCGCTCGCGGCCGTAGAGCCCTGCCATGCGGTGGCGATCGCCGGGCACCAGGCCGGACAGCCAGCCGCCGTTGCGGCCCGACGCGCCGAACCCGGCGAATCGCTCCTCCAGCACCACAATTCGCAATGATGGGTCGACCCGTTTGAGATAGTAGGCCGTCCACAGGCCCGTGTATCCGGCGCCGACGATGCATACGTCGGCATCTCGGGTTCCCGGCAGCGGTGGGCGCGGGGACGGGTATTTGACGAACCAGTTCGAGACGCGACCGTTGACGGGACCTGCTGTGGGCACCGTCCGATTCTGGCAGCAGGACGGATTTGTCGGACCCCCGGTGCACGCTGGCCCCCAACTACGACAACAGGAAGGGCGTCATGTGCTGGTTGTGCGATCACCCCGGAGCGACGCGCGACGACTACTACGACCTGTTGCAGGGCAAGATCCGCAAGAAGGGTTGGACAGTGCAATACGTCGAAAGCGACCGCAGGCCATACGCTTACACAATCGGGCTTCATGACTGGGACCTGCCCGAGTTACTGATCACCGGGGTATCACCGGCGCGTGCATTGCGGCTGCTGGACATGGTGGCACGAAGGTCTGTGAGCGGCGACGTGCTGACTCCGGGGCAGCAGATCTCCCTGCCCGATGGACCTCGCATCGAGACGGTCGAAGTCGGGCACCCAGACGCGCACATGGGCTGGGCGGTGGCGTTCGGTGGACCGGACATTCGAGCGCTTCAGCTGGTGTGGGCCGACGGCAGGGGCCGCTGGCCGTGGTCAGCGGAGTTCGCCGACGGACGAGCAACGCAACCGGTGCTCGGTGTGCGGTTCGTGCGCCGGTAGTTGTCGGACCCCCGGTGCACGCTGGCCCTAACTACGACAGGAAGGTGCGGTGATGTGCTGGCAGTGCGATAACCCGAACGGCACCACCGAGGAGTATCTCGACGAACTCCTGGCGACGATCCGAATACACGGATGGGCGGTACAGGGCGTCGAAGACGACCGGCGCCCATATGCGTACACGATCGGACTCCACGACCGCGGTCTACCGGAGCTGTTGGTCACGGGCCTATCTCCAGAGCGAGCGGCGCGTCTGTTGAACGACGTGGCTGCGGCCGCGGTGCGCGGTCGGGTCCTCAAACCGGGCGCACACATCGCCGAGGGCGCTGGGCCGCTCCTCGAGATCGTCGAAGTGGAACATCCCGATGCGCACATGACATTCGCGGTGGCCCTTGGCGGTCCGGACATTCGGGCGCTGCAGTTGGTGTGGGCCGATGACCATGGTCGCTGGCCGTGGGCCGCGGGTTGGGGTCATGGCCGACGTCGGCAACCCGTGCTCGGTGTGCGCGCTCAGAAGGCGTAGCGGTGATACTGCGCCATGTAGCGCAGCCCGGGCAGGACCCGCATAGCCCGTAGCGTGGCGCGGTAATACCAGGGCACCTCCGCGAACCCGTCGACCTCGATCGCGGATACCCAGGCGAGCAGCCGCACGCCGGGTACCGACTCGAGAATGTCGTCGGGGCCGTCGATGCCCCAGTACAGCGTGGCGCCCGCGCGCCGCACCACTGCGTTGGTCCACTGCGATTTGATGCCCAGCCGGCTGAAGGCGTCGAATTGCAGTTCCCCGGAAGGGAAACGGTCGACGATTCGACGAAAGAGTGCGACGCCGTCCGCTTGGGTCAGGTACATCGTCAGGCCCTCGCCGATGGCCAGCACGGGACGGTCGGCTGGAATGTCGTTGAGCCACGCCGGATCGGTGACCGACGCCGAGACGACGTGGTAGTGGTCGTGTGCCGGGTAGAGCTGATTGCGGATGTCCGCCACGTCGGGGTAGTCGACGTCGTACCACTCGACACCGGGGCCGGGATCCAGCCGGAAGTACCGCGCGTCGAGCCCGCAGCCCAAATGCAGCACGACGGCGTCGGGATGGACCGCGAGGAATTGCCGGGCCCACCTGTCGAAGTGCGCGCTGCGGGTGGTGACGGCCGCTGAGTTCGCCGGGGTGATCGTGGTCTTTTTCCAGTCGTAGTCGATGCGGTCGACGATGTCCCTGGCGTAGCGGTCGCCAAGGATCGGCCGTTCCAGGCCGGCATCGACCGCCTTGGCGTAGAAGGTGGCGAGCATTGTCTGCGGCGCACCGGACAGGTCGACGTGGAGTTTCTCGGTCACGTCACCCGAGGCTAGTCATGCCCGGGTCGCAAGCGGTACCTACTGAACGGCGTTCGGCGCGCCGTTCAGCCTGCCGTCTTGCTCTTGCGTTTGGCTTCGCGCAGGCCGACCCAGAATTTCGCCGCCTCGCGGATGGATTCCTCGACCGGCCTTGGCTCCCAGCCCAATTCGCGGGCGGCCTTGCCGCAGTCCACCGGTGCTTCGGCCCGCATCAGCCGCAGCGAGCCGAGCGACAGCCGCTCGTCGGTGCCACGCAGCTTCGCCTTGATGCTGCCCGCGACGGCGAGCGCATACGACACCGGCAGCGGAATCGACTTGGTAGGACCAGGAACTCCGGCCGCCTCGGCGGCGATGCGGACGACTTCTGCGTTGCTGATCATCTTCTCCGAAATCAGGTACCGCTCGCCGACTCGTCCATGTTCGGCGGCGAGAATCATTGCGCGCGCGGCGTCGTCGACGCCGACGGCCTCCAGTTCGATGCCTCCCATTACGAATGGCAGCTTGCCGAACGCCGCGCCGGCGATGATTGCCCCGTGTGGAGTGCGGCCCCAGTCGCCGCTGCCGTAGGTCGTCGAAACGCACATCGCGACGGCCGGCAGCCCGTGCTCCTTGGCGTACTGCAGCACGAGGTTCTCGGCCTGTACTCGAGAGCGGACATACGGCGTGAGTCCGCGGTCATTTATGACGTCGTCTTCGCTCGCAACGTGCCCACGACGGCGACCGACGGTCACGTAGCTGCTGGTGTAGATGAACCGGTGCAGCCCAGCATCTTTCGCGACCTCGAGCACGTTGCGGGTGCCATCGACGTTCGTATGAAACAGCGGCGCCGGGTCACGCAACCAGCCGCGGGCATCGACGACGCAGTAGTAGACGTCGTCAACACCGGCCATTGCCTCGCGCAGGGTGTCGTTGTCCCAGATGTCGCCGACGAACCGCGTGACTGGCAGATCGTCGATGCCGATCGTCATCGCGTTCGGCCGCACCATCGCGCGAACCTCGTGCCCGTCGGCAACCAGTAGCCGCGTCACATGCGAGCCGAGAAAACCGTTGGCGCCGATGACGAGTTTCGGCTTCACTTGGCGCCTCCGAATTGTTTCATCCAGGCCGCCGCCTCGTCGGGCAGCGTGCCGAGCTCTTGGGCCTTGCGGCACCACTTCACCGTCGCGGACACGAACCGCAGCGGGTTGTAGACGTCTTCCTCCCGGCACCACAGCCCGTCGCCCGCGTAGGTGAGGATCGTGATGTTCGTGGCACTGATGATCGTGCCGTCGCCCGGGTCGCGCATCGGGTTGTCGAGCTCGCAAATGATCCGACTGGTCTGCTCGTCGATCACCGACCACAGCGCGGGAAACGACGTCATGTAGCTGCCGGGGAAGCTCTCCATGGTCTTCCAGATCCAGGTGCGCACCTCGTCGCGGCCGTGCATCGTCCCGGCGGCGTGTTCGACGTACTCCACGTCGGGTGTGTACTGCTCGACCCATGGATCCCAGTCGCGGGTCGCAGCGGCGCGGTCGACCGTCGCTTCGAACTGCTCGAACGCGGCGGCCAACTCCTCGCGGGTGAACGTCTTGCTGGTCACCCCGAAACTAGAACACGTTCTACTGGACTTTGTCGAGCACCTGCCGCTCTCCGAGCGGACTTTGCAGCGGGATCTCGAGGGTTCCTAACACCGCGAGCATGATGCACATACGGCCGACGGATTCGGGCGGCGCACCGCCCTGCAATTCGACTGTGACGGTCTGCTCGGTCTCCTCGACGTCGACGTGCACGCCGGAGCACTCGGGTACGCCCGACGTGAAGTCGACCGCCAGTCCGTCGCCGCTGCGGCTCCAGGACTCCACCGGCATCGGATGCGGATCGACGATCGCCGGATTGTCGATGAACACCAGGCGTGAGGGGTCCGGCGGCACTTCCGGCGGAGCGACGACCGCCGGATCGGCCGACGCCACCGGGGCGCAGGCGAGAACGACGCCGGCCGCAAGAAGGCAGGAACTAATGGGGTACCGCACGGGGTTATACAAGCACTATGACAGCGGAATACAACAAGAACCCGGAGCCGCTCGGCCGGCGACATTCAGCACAAGCGGCGGTCGACGCGTTGTCGCCGGAGCAGTACCACGTGACGCAGAAGAACGGCACCGAGCGTCCCTTCACCGGCGAATACTGGGACAACCACGAGCCCGGCATCTACGTCGACGTGGTCTCCGGGGAACCGCTGTTCGCGTCGGTCGACAAGTTCGAGAGCGGCACCGGCTGGCCGAGCTTTACCAAACCGATCGAGTCCGACAACGTGATCGAGAAGCGTGACTTCTCGCACCTGATGCTCCGCACCGAGGTGCGGTCCGCCCACGGCGACAGCCATCTCGGGCACGTGTTCACCGACGGTCCGCGCGCAGAAGGCGGGCTGCGCTACTGCATCAACTCGGCGGCGCTGCGGTTCATCCACCTCGACGACCTCGAGGCGGAAGGATATGGGCAGTACCGCACGCTATTCACAAAGGAGACAGCGTGACCGAATACAAGAAGGCGATCCTGGCCGGCGGCTGCTTCTGGGGCATGCAGGACCTGATCCGCAAGCAGCCGGGCGTGGTGTCCACCCGCGTCGGCTACACCGGTGGCCAGAACGCGAACGCGACCTACCGCAATCACCCGGGGCATGCCGAGGCGATCGAGATCGTCTACGACCCGTCGCAGACCGATTACCGCGCGCTGCTGGAGTTCTTCTTCCAGATCCACGACCCGACGACGAAGAACCGCCAGGGCAACGACGTCGGCACCAGCTACAGGTCGGCGATCTTCTATGTCGACGACGAGCAGAAGCGCATCGCACTGGACACCATCGCCGACGTCGACGCCTCGGGGCTGTGGCCGGGCAAGGTCGTCACGGAAGTGACGCCCGCAAGCGACTTCTGGGAAGCCGAGCCGGAGCACCAGGACTACCTGGAGCGCTACCCGACCGGGTATACCTGCCACTTCCCGCGGCCGGGCTGGAAGCTGCCCAAGCGCGCCGTGGGCCCACACGCAAGTAGGGGAGTCTAGGCAGCAGGCACAGGACGGCGGTGCAAGGTGATCAGGCCGCCGTCCTTCGGCGTATACGCGATGCCGCGGAAGTGGATCTTCTCGTCCGGCGCGTCGTCGGTTTCAATCGTGAAGTGCCGCAGGATGGTTCGCAGTACGACGTCCATCTCCGTGTTGGCGAATGCGGCGCCGATGCAGCGGCGTGTACCGCCGCCGAACGGCACCCACGCGAATGCGGGCGGCCTGTTGCCGAGAAAACGCGACGGGTCGAACCGCTCGGGGTTCGGGAAGAATTCCGGGTTGTTGTGTAGGTCGGCGAGGCTGACGACGATTTCGTAGCCGTGCGGGATGCGCCACTCACCGAGTTCGAAATACGGAGCGGCGGCGACGTGGCGGCCGGCGAAGTCGATCACTGTCCGGTTGCGCTGCAGCTCGAGAATGGTCGCCTGGCGGTATTCGCTGCCGCCCTCGTCGACCTCGTTGACCAGCTGTGCGACGACGTCCGGATGGCGGCGCAACCGCTCGAACGCCCAACCCAGCGTGGATGCGGTCGTTTCGTGCCCGGCGCCAAGGAGCGTGAGTAACTCGTCGGAGACGTCTTGACGCGACATCTTCGATCCGTCGTCGTATCTGCTGCGAAGCAGGAGAGCCAGAATGTCGGTGCGGTCCTCCAGATGCGGGTCCGCTTCGGCCTTGTCGATGAGCGTGAAGACGGTGCGGTCGAAGTTGCGGCGGAACTCCGCCAACCGCCCCCACGGGCTGTAGCGACCCAGGGTTACCGGCGGCTCGGGCATGGTCGCCATACGCGAACCCAGTTTTGCCCACGGCGGGATGATCTGCCGCAGATAGTCGAGCTCGACACCGTCGGCCCCGAACACTGTCCGCAGGATCACGTTGAGGGTGATCTTGTTCATCGGCTCCAGGGTCCGAAACTCCTTGCCTTCCGGCCAATTTGCGCTCTCGCGCAACGTTTCCTCTTCGATGACCTTTTCGTAGTTCTTGATGCTCTGTCCGTGAAACGGCGGGGCGAGCAGCTTGCGCCGACTGCGGTGCTGCGTGCCGTCGAGCGCGAAAACCGAGCCGGGCCCGAAGATCCGGCTGAGATTCGGCTGGACGTTCATCAGGTCATCGGTGCTTGCGAGAAACACCTGCCGCACCAGTGCGGGGTCCGACATCATCACCGTGCGGCCGAAGAACGGAACGTTGATCGTAAAGACACGGCCGTACCGCTTGATTGCCTTGCGCATCATCCAGCGGCGAAACCCCGCGAAGGCAACTCCTTGGACCGCCTTGGGGAACGGCACGACCGGTGGTTGCTTGAGCGGGCCGGGTGTCGTCGGGGCTTCGGTGTTGACAACCGCTGCGTCAGTCATTGGTAATCGCTCCAGCCGTTAGCTTGGTACTACCATGTACCACGAGTATGTGTAGTACGGTACCGGGTAGTACCAACACCGCGCAAGAGCTTCCGGGAGATGAAATGACGACAGCGCTCAACACGGGTGCGTCCGTCGACCCTGCTTTCTCTGCCTTCCGGGACCGGTTGCTCGACGGGCTGGCCGAATCGATCGGTGAGCGCGGTTATCGCGACACGACGGTCGCCGACATCGTTCGGCACGCGCGCACATCGAAGCGCACCTTCTACGAGCAGTTCGCGAGCAAGGAAGAGTGCCTGATCGAGTTGCTGCGCAGAAACAACGAAGATTTGATCGCCAGCATCCGGGGCAGCGTGGACCCAGAAGCAGACTGGCAGGCGCAGATCCGCCAGGCCGCCGTCGCGTACGTCAATCACATCGGCGCGCGGCCGGCGATCACACTGAGCTGGATCCGCGAGGCGCCTGCGCTGGGCGCGGCGGCTCGGCCGCTGCATCGGCTGGCCATGGAACACCTCACCGACATGCTCGTCGACCTCACCGACAGTCCGGGCTTCCGGCGGGCCAACCTGTCTCCGATTTCCCGGCCGCTTGCGCTGATCCTGCTCGGCGGATTACGCGAGCTGACAGCGCTTTTCGTCGAGGACGGACGCGACGTGCGCGCCATCCTCGAACCGGCGATCACCGCCGCGTCGGCGATTCTCGGGCCTCGCGGCTAGCGCAGAATCAGCCGCGCCGACTTCTCCAACCGCTGCGCAATGTCGACATACGACGTGTGACCCATCCCGGCCCGCACGAGCGCGCCCGAGTAGAGAATTTCCAGTGAGTCGATGACATCCGGGTCGGTTTCGGGTCCGAGTGCGGCGGTCAGCCGATCGCGGATGTCGCGGCCGATGCGCAGTCGCAACACGTCCACGTCAGGGTCTTTGCCCAGCAGTGCATTGGTCACCGCGCACGCGAACTCCGGTTCGTCCGCAACCAACAGAGCGATATGCCGCAGCACCTCGATGACGCGCGCCGCGGGGTCGTCGGATTCGTGTGCGGCGGGTGGCGATGCGGCGAGCCTGCGCCAGAACACCTCGGCGACGAGATGCTCCTTCGAGGAGAAGTACGTATATGCGGTCGCCGCGCCGACACCTGCCTCGGCGGCCACGCGACGGACGGTCAGGCCGGTGAATCCGTCACGACATAGAAGGTCGACCGCGGCCCGACCAAGGCGGTCGACGGTATCGGCTTGTTTGGCGGTCAGACGGCGCCGAGTCGACTCCAAGGCCGGATCGGACACATGTCCGGACGCTACTACAACTGCCTATGACCAGCAACGGTAAGTTGGACGCCGATGAGCCACACAGATGAACTTTTCGCCCTCGCAGAGCAGGTCATCGGCTTCATGCCCGCCGACGAGGGCCGGACGCTGTACGACACGGCGGTCAAGTATCTGGGCGACGGCGTCGGCGTCGAGATCGGTACCTACTGCGGCAAGTCCACGGTGCTGCTCGGCGCTGCGGCCCAGCAGACCGGCGGCGTGGTGTACACCATCGACCATCATCACGGCTCTGAGGAGCACCAGCCCGGCTGGGAGTATCACGACACGTCGCTGGTCGACCCTGTCACCGGGTTGTTCGACACGCTGCCCACTGCGCGGCACACGCTGGACGCGGCGGGTCTGGACGATCACGTCGTGGCAATCGTGGGAAAGTCTCCGGTTGTCGCGCGTGGTTGGCGAATGCCGTTGCGGTTGTTGTTCATTGACGGCGGCCACACCGAAGAGGCCGCGCAGCGGGATTTCGACGGCTGGGCCAAATGGGTCGATCTCGGCGGCGCACTGATCATCCACGACGTGTTCCCCGACCCGAATGACGGCGGGCAGGCGCCATTCCACATCTATCGCCGCGCACTGGACGCCGACGATTTTCGCGAGGTGCAGGCCCAGGGGTCGATGCGCGTACTGGAGCGGACGTCAGGCGTCCCCGGCGAGGTGCTCTAGCCCGCGTCAGGCCTGTAATCCTCCTCGGGACGCAGGTGCGCTTGAGCCAACCGCTCCAGCTCTGCAGCCTCCGCTTGGGCGACCCTGGTCTCGGCCTCGACGTCGACCGACTTGGCGAGGACCCAGTACAGGATTCCCGCGACCGGAAGGCCGATGAACATTGAGATGTCAGCCCCCCCAAGTGCGTTCGCGACAAAGCCCGTGTACTTGCTGGTGCTGAGGAACGGAACCATCGCCGCGAAGCCCACGAGATACGCCGTGATGCCCCGCCAGCCCCATCGTCCGTACATACCCCGAGGGTCGAATATCTCGGCAATGGCATAGTGCCCGCGTCGCACGATGTAGTAGTCGACGAGGTTGACCGCGGTCCACGGAACAAACAAGTAGAGCACCAATAGCAGGAAATCCTCGAAGTTGGTGAGGAAGTTCTCGCCGATCAGCAATGCCGGGATAAGCGAGAGCACCGCTGTGAACGTGATGGTGACGATGCGCACCGTCGAGGTCGGCCGGACCTTCTTGAAGGAATCGATCGCGCTGATCAAGGTGAGTGATCCGCCGTACATGTTCAAGGCAGTGACCGAAATCAGGCCAAGCGTGGAGAAGACGAGCGCAACAGCGCCGAAGCCGGAGAACAGCTGATTACCGGCCGACTCGAGCGACGCGATGGTGTCGAAGTTGTCGCCCGCCCATGCGGCCAGCGCCGAACCCAAGCACATCAACCAGATCGCGCCCAGCGCGGAGCCCCAGTACGTCCACAGGAAGGTCCAGCGGACGGTGACCGACGGAGGAAGGTAGCGGGAGTAATCCGAAACGTAGATGGCCCAGCTGATCTGGTAACCCGCAACCGCGCCGAACTGGACTAGGAACGGTGTCCATTTGAAATCGCCGATGTCGAAGGAGCCGGGCGGATAGTTCAGCGTGCATACCGTGATCGTCAGGAGCCCGAAAATGACGAGGAAGCCCGCCGTCAGCCACCGCTCGACTCCATGGATGAGGTCGTAGCCCACCAGCGCTACGATCGCCGCCACCAACGTGGCGACCACGATCCACATCTTGCTGGGCCCGTGAATGGTGGCGTGCAGGGCGTCGCCCGCCAAAATAGTGTTGAAAATGTTGAAGCCCGCGTACTGCAAGTATGCGAATGCCCAGACCAGCAATGCGCCCATATACCCGAACTGCGGGCGTGACTGGATCATCTGGGGCAGCCCGAGCTGTGGCCCTTGTGCCGAGTGGAACGCCATGAAGAACGTCCCGAAGAGGACACCGGAGATGATCGCGAGAAACGACCAGATCAGGTTGCCACCCCCGGTGATCGAGAATGTGCCAACCGCCAGAGTCGCGATCTGGGCGTTGCTCATGAACCACAACGGCCCCTGACTCCATACCTGGCCGTGCCGTTCGTTAAGCGGCACATAGTCGATCGAGCGCACCTCGACCCCGGCAATGCGTCCACGAGTTGCGGGCGAAGTTTCACCGGACATGCGGCCTCCTTGCTCGGAAGGATATGGCTGACAAGAACCCCTAGCCGACGTGAAAGGCGACCGTACTCGTCGGCCCGGCGTGATCGTAAGCCTGAGCGACGTGCCTGCCGACGCTATTCGATCAAATGAATTACGCCGCGAGTCGACGGCGTCGCTAGTGACTACCGATCGCTCGTCGCGCAGGCGCAGTCGTACTCGCCCTCTAGCCCGCGAGGCAGGTCGGCGCCGCGGAAGATCCCACTCGCGGCGGTCGTCGACGACAGCGCATCAGCGGCGAGGATCATTGCCGCGCCCGTCCACGTGGTGCGTTCCTCGGGCCACCGCTTGCCGTCTGCGAACACAAGTCCGGTCCAGTACGAGCCGTCGCCTTCGCGCAGGTGGTGCATGGCCGCGAACTGCTCGCGCGCGCGGCCGGTATCGCCGATGGCGTCCAATGCCATTACCAGTTCACAGGTTTCGGCGCCCGTGACCCACGGCCGGTCGTCGACACATCGGATGCCAAGCCCGTCCACGACGAAATCGCTCCACCGCTCGTCGATGCGTGAGCGTGCCGCCGCGCCGCGCAGCGCGCCGCCGAGCACCGGGTAGTACCACTCCATCGACCATCGGTCCTTGACCACGAACGCCTCTGGGTGATCGGCGATCGCGTGGCCGAGCTGGCCGACCGCGACCTCCCACTCGGGCTGAGGGTCGTCGAAGTAGTCCGCCAGCGCCAGTGCGCACCGAATGCTGTGATAGATGCTGGCACAGCCGGTCAGCAGCGCATCGGGCTCTGGACCGGACGGGCTTGCCGCCCAGACGATTTCGCCGCTGCTTCGTTGCAGGCCGAGCACGAAGTCGATGGCCTTGCTGACGACGGGCCACATGGTTTCGGCGAACCGCCGATCACCCGTAATCAGGACGTGGTGCCATACACCGGTGGCGATGTAGGCGCAGAAGTTGCTGTCGCTGTTGGCATCCTCGATGACGCCGTTACGCACCTGGATCGGCCACGACCCGTCGGGACGCTGGGCCGTCCGGCACCACTCGAACGCGCCACGCGCGGGCTCCAACAACCCCGCCGCGGTCAGCGCCATCGCATTTTCGACGTGATCCCAAGGGTCGGTGTGGCCACCGGTGAACCACGGGATCGCACCAGAAGATTCTTGTGTTGCGGCAATCGACTGCGCGGTCTGACGGCATTGCGCCGGCGTGAGGACACCGGGCACGCCGGGGACGTCAGGAGCCAGCAACAGACACCACCGGCTTCCGGAAGTACAGCGCCACACTCTTGCCGATCACCGGATTCAACAGCGACTCCGCTGTGCGGGTGAGCCATGGCTGGCTCACCATGTCCCAGACAAGCAGCCTGTGATAAGCCTTGACGGCCGGATGATCGGAATTAGCGGTTCCCACAAGGCATTTCAGCCACCAGAACGGCGAATGCAGGGCGTGTGCGTGATGACTGTGCGTCAACCGCAGGCCGTGGGCAAGCACCTTGTCGCGTAGCTCGTCGGCCCGGTAGATGCGGATGTGGCCGCCCTCGTTGGCGTGGTATTCATCGGACAGCGCCCAGCACACCTTTTCGGGCAGCCAGCGAGGAACCGTGATCGCAAGCGAGCCACCGGGTTTGAGCACACGCACGAGTTCGGCGATCGCCCGGTCGTCCTCCGGGACGTGCTCGAGGATCTCGGATGCGATCACGCAGTCGAACGACGCGTCGGCGTACGGCAGCTCCAGCGCGTCGCCCTTCACCGCCTCGGCCGTGGCAGATTCCGGCACTTCGCCCTGCGCCTTCATCGCCTGCAGGATCTCGTCGACGTCGTTGAGATCGGCGGCGTTCTGGTCGAACGCAATGACGTCGGCGCCGCGTCGGTAGGCCTCGAAGCTGTGCCTGCCCGCGCCGCAGCCCACGTCGATCACCTTGGTGCGTGCACCGACAGCAAGCCGGTCGAAGTCGACGGTCAGCACGCGATCGCCTTTTCGTAGACCGCCACCGTCTGTGCCGCAACGGATTCCCAGCTGAAGACCTCGAGCGCGCGCCGGCGGCCCGCCGAACCCAGACGGCGCAGCTCCCGCGGCGAGTCCAGCAGTTCGCCCAGCACCCGCGTCAGCTCGTCGACGTCGGCAGGCCGGACCAGCCTGGCGCATTCGCCGTCGGCGCCGACCACCTCCGGCAGCGCGCCTGCGCGGCTCGCCACAATCGGAGTGCCGCTGGCCATCGCCTCGACTGCAGGCAGTGAGAAGCCCTCGTAGAGCGAAGGGATGCAAGCGATTTCGGCGGATGCCAGCAAGTCCGCCAACTCGGAATCGGACAACCCGCTGGAGCTGTGCACGATGTCTGAGATGCCCAGTTCGGCGATGAGCTTTTCCGTCGGGCCGTTGGGTTCGAGCTTGGCGACGAGCTGCAGTTCGAGGTCGCGTTCCACGCGAAGGCGTGCGACGGCATGCAGCAGATGGCTCACGCCCTTGAGAGGAACGTCGGCGCTGGCGATCGCGATGATCCGGCCGCGGACCCGTCGCTCTCCGGGCTTGAACAACGCGGTGTCCACACCGAGCGGCACCACGTGCAGCTGGCTGGACGCCACACCGAAGTCCTCGGCGATATCGGCGGCCGACGTCGACGAGACGGTGAGCAGTTCGGGGATCTGGCGGGCCACCTGCTTCTGCATCTCGGCGAACCCGTACCACCGCCGCACCAACGGCTTTCTCCACCACCGCGCGGCCGCCACGTCGAGCACGCGGTCGCGAGTGATCGGATGGTGCACCGTCGCGACCACCGGCAGGCCGGACTCGGCGATCTTGAGGAGCCCGGTGCCGAGGCACTGGTTGTCATGTACGACGTCGAAGTCCGCGCGGCGCTCGGCCAGGACCCGCGCCGCGCGCAGGCTGAACGTCCGAGGTTCGGGAAAGCCCGCCGTCCACGTCGTCAGCAGCTCGAGCAGATCGATTCGGGTCTTGATCTCGCTGGGCCACGGAATGCGGAACGGGTCCGGCTCGCGATACAGGTCGAGGCTGGGGACTTTGGTCAGCCGCACCCGCGGGTCGAGCACCTCGGGGTAGGGCTGTCCGGAGAAGACCTCGACGTCATGGCCGAGCTCGACAAGACCGCGGCTCAGGTGACGGACGTAGACGCCCTGCCCGCCGCAATGGGTCTTGCTCCGGTAGGACAACAACGCGATGCGCATGCTCAGCTCACGACACTGCGCACTAGCGGACGAATCCGGAGCCGGTGAACTGGACAAATCGTGTCACGCAAAGACTCCGAACCCTCTGGACATGTGTCCAGACTATAGTTTGACGTGCTAGCGGACGCAACGCGACCGCTCTGCCCTGACTACCACAATCGCGCCGCGGCCTAACGCTCGCCTGCCGATTCTCCAGCCCTCGCTCCGGGTATTCCCACTGCCATGAGCAGACACATCGAGGCTCGCTTTGAAATCGGGAGTTGGGACGAGACGCCGTTCGAGGACGGCAGTGATGCGACGAAGCTGACCGAGGCCCTCGTCTCGAAGCGGTACGAGGGCGACATCAAGGGCACCTCCACGACCAAATGGCTGCTGACCTACATGCCCGACAAGAGCGCGCTGTTTGTCGGTATCGAACACGTCACGGGAACGATCGGCGGTTTGGACGGCGGCCTGGTGCTGCTGCACGACGGTGAATACCGCGACGGTGTCGCGGCCGCCGAGCTGCGCGTTGCGTCAGGCACGGGCGGGTTGGCCGACGTGGCGGGCACCGGGAAGTTCCGCGCCGATCCCGCAGGCTCGATGACGCTCGACCTGTCGGGCGCCTGGTAGCGCTATTGGGGAGGGAAGCCGCCGGTCGCCACCGGCCCCCATCGCCGCGGGGTGATGCGGATCAGACACTTGCCTTGGTCGACCATCGCCTGTCGGTACTCCGACCAATCGGGATGCTCCCCGGCGATGGATCGGTAGTAGTCGGCCAACGGCTCGACGGCGTCCGGCAGCTCGATGACTTCGGCGTCACCGTCGACTTGTACGTACGGGCCGTTGAATTCGTCGGAGAGCACGGTCACGCTCGCGCGCGGCGTTCGCCTGACGTTGGCCGATTTGGCCCGTTGCGGATAACTGGAGATGACGATGCGTCCCGCGTCGTCGACTCCGCCCGTCACAGGCGAACTCTGCAATGAGCCGTCGGACCGAAAAGTGGTGAGCACCATACGATGTCGCGGGCGCACGAAGTCGAGCAGTTCGGGAAGCTCGACGCTGTCTGCGGTGGCGTACCTTCTGGCCATACCTAAACCCTAACGATCGGACGACGATGGAACCCTTCGAGAAACTGGTCTCACTGCTCGACTATCCGATGTACGTCGTCACCACGCGCTCCGACGACGGAGTTGCCGGCTGCCTCGTCGGGTTCACCAGCCAGGTAAGCATCGGGCCGCCGCGTTTTCTGGTGGGGCTGTCGGAGCGCAACCACACCTTTCGTGTGGCTCAGCGGGCGAGCCACCTTGCGTTGCATCTGGTCCCGCGCAGGCATAGCGAGCTCGCCCGGTTGTTCGCCAGCGAGACCGGTGATCGCACTGACAAGTTCGCGCGCTGCAAGTGGCAGCCGGGGCCGCATGGGATGCCGATCCTCTCCGACGCGGCCGGCTGGTTCGTCGGTGAGGTACTCAGCCGCTACGACATGGGCGACCATGTCGGGCACCTGCTCGAACCCGTCGCAGGCAGCGCACCGGAGAAGTTCGAGCAACTGGTTACTTTCTCCGATGTCCGCGATCTTGATCCTGGCCACGAGGCATGATTGCTAGCCGTGACCAACGACGCGGTTGGCGCGTTGCGGCTGGAACGCTTGGAAGTGCTGCAGTTCTGCCGGGATCTCGACGACGCCGACTGGAAGACGCCAAGCATGGCTGCGGGCTGGCGCGTGCAAGACGTGATCGCCCACATGGGTTCGGCTTGCCACGCGTTGTTCGGTCCTGCCGCGCTACAGCTCGTCCGCAGCAAGGACATTGAGCGCACTAATGACGAGATGGTCGATCCGCGTCGCGACTGGCCGGCGTCACAAGTCCTCGCAGAGTATGAGCGCTGGAGTCGGGTGGTGCTGCGCACGATGGGCCTGCTTGCCCGAACTCCGCTGACGCGCATGCCGACACGGTTGGCGGACCTCGGTCGTTTTCCGGTCGGCCAGCTGCTGTGCGCGATCGTGTTCGATACCCACACCCATCTGCGCCACGACATCGCGCCCGCGCTTGGCCGGGATGCGCCTGCCACCGATGCCAACCGGATCGCCGTCGTGCTCGAGTGGATGATGGCGGTGCTCGGCAACCAGCTGGGTGCCGCTCGACCGGGATGGCTGGATCGGCCAGTGGCCATCAGTTTGTCCGGTCCCGGCGGCCGGCGCTGGGTGGTGCGCCCGGACGGTGGCGTCTATGTGGGGTCATCGGACGGGTGCGCAGCCCAGATCGCCGGGCGGGCAATCGAATTCCCCGAGTGGGGCACGCAGCGGGTCGGATGGCGCGAACGTGACGTGACGATCGGCGGCGACGCGGACTACGCCGCCCGGTTCCTGGACTATGTGAACGTCGTTTGAGCGCCTACGACTACATCGTGATCGGCGCCGACTCAGCGGATTGCGGACGAGCGCTACTTGTCGGTGGGCGGCTGCATGGTTAGTGCATGACGACTACAAAAGATCAGATCATCGGGGCGCTCGAGGCGGTTGAATCCGGCTATCGCGCGCTTTCCGTGTTGCCATTGGATGCGCTGTCGCGCGCGGATAGATATGCACTTCTCGAGCGGCTGGAAACGTTCGACAAAGCGTCGGCCGGACTCAGTCGAAGGCTGATCGGCCGGATCCTCGCCGAGGCCGACCCTGCTGCACAAGCAGACACGTTGTCCAGGAGGTTGCGGATTTCGACCGGCGAAGCACAACGACGGATATCTGAGGCCGAGCGCCCGTCGGCGTAACTTGTCGGTGGTTCGAACTAATGTTCGATGTATGGGTTCGGATCGTGAGGCTGTGGCGGCGGTCTATGACGAGTGGGAGGCCGTCAACGAGAAGGTGGCCGCGCTGTCGCTGGACGCGCTGACGCATACCGAGCTGCTGGCGTTGCAGCACCGCCGCGAGGTGGTGGCGCGCCGCCAGCCGATGGTCGACCATCAGATCATCAGCCGGCTGGCCGCCGAAGCCGATCCGAAGGCGTTGGGCGGTAAGAATTTGGCGGATGTGTTGGCGACGCGGTTGCGGATCTCGCCGAAAGAAGCCAAGCGGAGGATCAAGCACGCCGAGCTGGTGGGGCCGCGGCGTGGGCTGACGGGCGAGGGGCTGCAACCGCAGTTGCCGAAGGTGGCCGCCGCCCAGCAGCGCGGGCTGATCGGGGTCGAGCATGTGCAGGTGCTCGCGCGATTCTTCGATGCGCTACCGGCTTCCGTCGATGCCCAGACCCGGGAGTTGGCTGAGGCGGATTTGGCCCGCGCCGCCGCGGGGGTGGGGCCGGTCGAATTGCGCGAGGCCGCGGACCGCTTGGCGTTCTTGCTCAACCAGGACGGCGACGAGCCGGAGGAGGCCGAGCACGCCCGGCGGCGCTATCTGACGATTGAGAAGCAGGGCATCGATGGGACGAGCCGCATCCACGGCCGGTTGGATCCCGAAGGCCGGGCGACTTTGGATGCGGTGTTGGCCAAGTGGGCCGCCCCTGGCATGTGCAACCCCGGAGACGAGGCGCCATGCGTCGACGAGCAACCGGCCGAGGCCGCGGTGCACAGTGATCAGCGTTCGCAAGGTCAGCGCAATCACGACGCGCTCACCGCGATGGGGCGCAGTGTGCTCAGTTCGGGGAAGCTGGGTCAGCACAACGGGCTGCCCTGCACGATCATCGTGACCACCACACTGCAAGAACTGGTGTCCGGAAAAGGGCACGCGCTCACCGCTGGGGGCACCTTCTTACCAATGAGTGCGGTGATCAAGCTGGCCACCCACTCCTATCACTATCTGTCGGTGTTCGACCGCCACACCGGGTTGCCGCTATATCTGGGACGCGCTCGACGGACCGCCTCGGCCGCCCAACGCATCGTGTTGCTGGCGAAGGAACGCGGCTGCACCCGACCCGGCTGCAGCGCACCGGGATATCGCTGCCAGGTTCACCACGCCGACCGGAATTGGACCAATAACGGCCAAACCAACATCGACGAACTCACCCTCGCCTGCGGAGGCGACAACCGCCTGGTCGAAGAGGGCGGCTGGACCACCCGCAAACGCGACGACGGCCGCACGGAATGGATACCGCCACCGCACCTGGACACCGGACAAGCCCGGGTCAACAACTTCCACCACCCCGAGAAATACCTACTACCCGAAGAAGACCAAGGGCCGTAGCTAGCCGCGATCCACTATTCGTTTGAGCATCCACGCGGGTATCCAGTGCGTCACCGATTTGCGCCGCGCGCCGTAGGCGATGTCGTACGTGACGAGTCCCCACCAGTGGCCCTGCTCGCACATACCCCAGCAGGTGAGCCGGCCCTCGACCACCGCATGCATCTGCAATCCGGCCGGGTTGTAGCCGCCGCCGCGGTGCGGCTCGCGCGGAAACAATGCGGCGAGGTCCACCAGCACTGCGACGGGCGGATCCACCCGCCGGAACGCCTGCTCCACGGGCTGCCCGTTGTAGCCGATCGACTGGAGCTCGCCCACTGTTCGATCATACGTTCGAACACCCACCTGGCCCTACGCTTGAGTGACCATGTACGTACCCAGGAAGTTCGCGCTGTCTGATGACAAAACCCGCGATGCATTGGCCCAAGCCGGGTTCGCGCATCTGGTCACGCACGACTCGACGGGTTTGATCGTCACGCCGCTTCCCCTCATCTACGACGGGCACTCGCTCCTTGGCCATGTCGCCCGCGCCAACCCCCACTGGCATGCCGACGGCGCCGAGTCCGTCGCCATCTTCTCCGGCGCGCAGGCCTACATTTCACCGAGCCTGTATGCGACAAAGGCCGAGACCGGCAAGGTCGTTCCCACCTGGAACTACGAGGTGCTGCATGTCCACGGCCGATTGGTCGTGCACGACGATCCCGACTGGGTGCTCAATCTCGTCACCACCCTGACGAACAACCATGAGAAGCACCGCGCTCAGCCGTGGCAGGTGAGCGACGCACCCGAGAGCTACACCCGCGCGCAGCTACGAGCGATCGTCGGCGTCGAGCTCGTCATCGACCACGTCGAAGGCAAGGCGAAGATGTCCCAGAACCAACCCGAACGCAACCGCGCCGGCGTCGTCGCCGGACTCAAGGCTTCCGACGCGCCGCACGATCAGCTCGTCGCTGACCGGGTGGCCGAGCTCGGCAGCACGAACGCAAACGGCCTCGGGTAACCCACTCCACGCAGCCGCGACCGCCGCATGTCGTTCAGCTCGACCGAGCGCACCTCCCCCGACGACGGTTCATAGCACTCGAGCCGATCACCAACCGCGTCGACGATCAGTACCCAATGCCGGGGAACGATCCGGCCGATCAACATCGCCACGGGCCAGCCTGCCTCGACCGATCGCCGCACATCGGCCAGTCCGTCCCACCGGCCGCGGAACAGCCGCCATCGATACCTGGCCGCACTGTGCATGTTGACCGCCCGCGCCATTCCCATCGGAGTCGTGCCGAGGCGGCGCGGCCAGATCCGGTTCACCTCCGCATGCACTCGGGCCTGCTCGCTTGCAAACCATTCATTGCCCGACAGCCGAGCGCGATAGCCAGGGTCCAGCAGGGCGCCTGCCACCACCGCGACCGTCGGCCCGCACGTGACCCCGTCGCGCTGCCGAAGATGAAGGCCCGCGAGTTTCACCGCCCAAGTGTGCGGCACAAACGGGGCAATTGTTTCGTAACCGGCGTGCGCGGCTAATCGGAGGATCGATGGCCTTCGATATCACTCCCACCGCCGCGCAACACGACCTTGCGCGGCGCACGCACGAGTTCGCCGAGAAGTGCGTCCGCCCGGTCGCGGCCGAGTACGACCAGCGCCAGGAATTCCCGTGGCCGGTTTTAGAAGAAGCGGCTGCCCGGGGTTTCTATGGCCCGTTGTTCTACCGCGACCTGATCGGCGACCCCACGGGACTGTCGCTGCCGATGTTCATGGAAGAGCTCTTCTGGGGCTGCGCAGGCATCGGCCTTGCCGTGGTGATGCCCGCCCTGGCGCTCTCAGCCATCGGCCAGGCCGCATCGCCCGAGCAGATGCTCCAATGGGCGCCCGAATGCTTCGGCACGCCAGGCGATCTCAAGCTCGCCGCGCTCGCGATCTCCGAACCCGAGGGCGGCAGCGACGTCCGCAATCTGCGCACGACGGCGCGCCGCGACGGCGACGACTGGATCATCGACGGCCACAAGATGTTCATCGGCAACGGCGGCATCGCCAACGTGCACGTCGTCAACGCGGTCGTCGACCAGGAACTCGGCCACAAGGGTCAGGCACTTTTCATCGTGCCCGGCGGCACCCCTGGCCTGGAGATGGTCCGCAAGCTCGACAAGCTCGGCTGCCGCGCTTCGCACACGGCAGAACTCAAATTCAACAACGTCCGCGTGCCCGGCGATCACCTGCTCGGCGGACACGAGAAGCTCGAACACAAACTCGCCAAGGCGCGCGAGGCGATCGAAGGCGGACAGCGCTCCGGGTCGGCCACGCTGGGCACCTTCGAACAGACGCGGCCCATGGTTGCCGCACAGGCGCTCGGAATCGCCAGGGCTGCACTCGAATACGTCACCGAATACGCGAACCGCCGCGTGGCATTCGGCTCTCCGATCATCGACAACCAGGGCATCGCCTTTCCACTGGCCGACCTGGCCACCGCGATCGACGCCGCACGGCTGCTCACCTGGCGGGCGTCGTGGATGGCCGCGTCCGGTGTGCCGTTCGAGCGCGGCGAGGGCTCGATGTCGAAGCTGGCCGCCAGCGAAGTCGCCGTCAAGACGACCGAGCGGGCTATCCAGACGATGGGTGGCTGGGGCTACCTGAAGGACCACCCGGTTGAGAAGTGGTATCGAGATGCCAAGCTGTACACCATCTTTGAAGGCACGAGCGAGATCCAGCGCATTGTGATCTCCAATGCGCTTGGCGCCGCCGACGGCAAGCCACCGCTGCATGTGGACCTCGAGCCGACCGGTGGCCCGCTGAACAAGATGTTCGGCCGCGGCGCCGAGATGCGCACGCGAGCGGCCAGTGCCGCGCTTTCCGCCAAGGATCGCGTGCCCGGCCCGATAATGCGAGTGGCGATGAACTTGTTGCGCCCGCCCCGCAAATGAAAGGGGTCCGCGATGGGCGTTCGAATGATGGACCTGCTCAGCGGCAGTCTCGACACTCTGCGGTATGAGCCGACGGCCAAGAGAATTCGCGTTTACCTCGCAGGCGAGCCGGTCGCCGACACGTATGAAGCACGGTTGGTCTGGGAGCCGCGGCGCGTCGTGCCGACCTACGCCGTCCCGCGCAGTGCCCTGACGGCGCAACTCGTCCCGGCCGGTGCCGAGTCGGGTGCCGACGAGGACGTCGGCGTTCGGCTGCCCGCGATCAGCTCTCGCCCGATCCTCGATCCGACGGTTCCGTTCGACGCGCATTCGTGCTCGGGCACCGCATACGACGTCCTCGTTGGCGACGAGACCGGCGCCGCGGCGGCGTTCCGACCCGACGACCCCGACCTGTCCGACTACGTGATCCTCGAGTTCAACGCGTTCGAATGGCGCGAGGAGGACGAGCCGATCGTCAGCCACCCGCACGATCCGTTCGGCCGGATCGATGTGCTGCGCAGCAGCCGCCATATCCGGATCGAGTCCGATGGCCAACTCTTGGCCGAGTCGTCGCGGCCCATGCTGCTCTTCGAAACGCTGCTGCCGGTGCGGTTCTACCTTCCACGCGAAGACGTCGCCGTGCGGCTCGAACCCAGCGAAACGGTGACCTACTGCGCGTACAAGGGCCGGGCCTCCTACTTCTCGGTGCCCGACGGGCCGCGCGACATCGCATGGACCTACCACGAGCCGCTGCACGACGCCGAGCCCGTCCGTGACCGGGTCTGCTTCTTCGACGAGCGCCTCGACGTGATCGTCGACGGCGAGCGCCGCGGCCGGCCTGTCACGCCGTGGAGCGACGGATGACGTTCGCGGACTTGCACTTTGGCGAGCTGCCGCTGCTGTTACCCAATGCTTGGGATGTGCCGTCGGCACTCGCTCTGCTCGAATGCGGGTTCACCGCCATCGGTACGACGAGCTTCGGTGTGGCCTCCAGCCTCGGACGGCCCGACGGCGGCCGCGCCACCCGAGACGCCAACATCGAACTCGCCGCCGCGCTGCGCACACTTGACTGCTATGTCTCCATGGACATCGAAGACGGCTATGCAGACGGGCCTGATGACGTCGCCACCTACGTCGCGCAGTTGCCCGTCGATGGCATCAACATCGAGGACAGCTCGGCCGAAAAGCTGATCACCCCGCAGGCACACGCCGCCAAAGTCGCTGCGATCAAACAACGTTCGCCCGACGTGTTCGTCAACGCTAGAGTCGACACGTACTGGCTCGGCCAGGACGCAACCGTGGCCTCCACGCTGGACCGCGCCACCCAGTACGTTGCCGCCGGCGCCGACGGCATCTTCGTTCCCGGCGCCACTGATCCCGACGTGCTGCGCGAGCTCACCGGCGCGATCGAGCGTCCGGTCAACGTCCTCGCCATCCCGGGCTGCTCGCTAGCCGACCTCGCCGCCCTCGGAGTGCGCCGGGTGTCGACGGGCTCGCTGCCGTACCGCGCCGCGATCCATGCCGCCGCCCAGGTCGCGGTCGCCGTGCGTGACGGTCGTGAAATCCCTGCGGCTAAACCATATCCGGAGATGCAGGCGCGTCTGGTGCGATTCGCCGTCCGGTCGTAGGTTTGACGCTCCTGCGAGTGGGCACGCCCATAGAAAGCTCACCGCAGAGGAGGACCCATGCGAGCAGTCACGTGGCAGGGGCGGAGAAAAGTGTCCGTCGACACGGTGCCCGACCCGGCGATCAAGGAACCGACCGACGCGATCATCCGCGTCACGAGCACCAACATCTGCGGGTCGGATCTTCACCTGTACGAGGTGCTCGGCGCATTCATGAGCCAAGGCGACATCTTGGGACATGAGGCGATGGGCGTCGTCGAAGAGGTCGGCCGCGAGACCGGTGACCTCAACGTGGGCGACCGCGTCGTGATCCCGTTCAACATCTCGTGCGGACACTGCTTCATGTGCGGCCACGGACTGCAAAGCCAATGCGAGACGACGCAGAACCGCGACCAGGGCACCGGCGCCGCGCTGTTCGGTTACTCCAAGCTGTACGGCGAGGTGGCCGGCGGCCAGGCCGAGTATCTGCGCGTGCCGCAGGCCCAGTACACCCACATCAAGGTCCCCGACGACGGGCCGGATGAACGCTACGTATACCTGTCCGACGTGCTGCCCACCGCGTGGCAGGCCGTCGAATACGCGGACGTGCCCGACGGCGGCACCCTTGTGGTGCTCGGCCTCGGGCCGATCGGCTCGATGGCGTGCCGGATCGCAACGCAGCGCAAGGGATGTCGGGTCCTCGGTGTCGACCTGGTGGACGAACGCCTCAGCCGGGCACGCGAATACTGCGAAGACGTCATCGACCTGCGCAAGGACGACGCCGAAGACGTCGTGATGAGCTACACCGAGGGCCGCGGCGCCGACTCGGTGATCGACGCGGTCGGGATGGAGGCCCACGGGTCCCCGATCGCCGAGACCGTGCACACCGCCGCGGGCTTCCTTCCACCGCCGGTGGGCCGGGCCGTGATGCGGCACGCGGGCGTCGACCGGCTCGCCGCACTGAACTCCGCGATCTCACTGGTGCGCCGCGGCGGAACCATCTCCCTGTCCGGCGTCTACGGCGGAGCGGCCGACCCGATCAACATGATGACGTTGTTCGACAAGCAGATTCAGCTGCGGATGGGCCAGGCCAACGTGAAGCGGTGGGTGCCGGACATCATGCCGCTGCTGACCGACTCCGATCCGCTCGGCGTCGAGCAGTTCGCTACCCATCGGCTGCCGCTGAGCTCGGCACCCGATGCCTACGAGACATTCCAGAAGAAGCAAGACGGCATGGTCAAGGTGGTGCTCAAGCCCTGACGCGATTGAGCACCGCACGCGCGGGTACTCGATCAGTCATGGATCAATCCGAAGCGCCGCTCCTCGACGCGCTGGTGGACTACCGAAAACGCAACCGGTACGGCTACACGCCGCCAGGACATCGACAGGGTCGCGGCACCGACGACAGGGTTCTCGCCGTGCTCGGTCACGAGCCCTTCCAAGACGACCTCCTGGCCAGCGGCGGGCTGGACGATCGCCGCACCAGCAACAAGTACCTCAAGCACGCCGAAGACTTGATGGCCGAAGCCGTCGGCGCAGAAATGGCGTTCTTCTCGACGTGCGGGAGTTCGCTGTCGGTCAAGGCGGCCATGATGGCGGTCGCGGGCGGGGACGGCAGCCTGTTGGTCCCCCGCGACAGCCACAAATCCGTGGTGGCCGGGCTGATCTTCTCCGGCGTTCAGGCACGGTGGATCACTCCGCGCTGGGACGCCGAACGGCATTTCTCGCATCCGCCGTCGCCACAGGATTACGCCGACGCATGGGAACGCTCCCCCGATGCGGCGGGCGCGTTGGTGGTGAGCCCGAGTCCGTATGGCACGTGTACGGATCTCGAGGGCATCGCCAAGGTCTGCCACGACCGAGGCAAGCCACTGATCGTTGACGAGGCCTGGGGTGCACACCTGCCGTTCCACGAAGACCTTCCGACCTGGGCGATGGATGCAGGCGCCGACGTCTGTGTGGTCAGCGTGCACAAGATGGGCGCCGGATTCGAACAAGGCTCGGTCTTCCACGTGCAGGGCGATCTGGTGGACCGGGACCGGCTTTCGGCATGTGCGGATCTGCTGATGACCACCAGTCCGAACGTCATGGTGTATGCGGCGCTCGACGGGTGGCGCCGGCAGATGGTCGAACACGGTCGCGAATTGCTCGGCAACGCACTGGAATTGGTGCGCGGACTTCGCAACGATATCGAGCTGATCCCCGATGTCGAGGTGCTCGACGACGAACTGCTCGGCGTCGAAGCCTGTCACGACCTGGACCGGTTGCAGATCCTGATGGACCTTTCCGCCACCGGGACGTCGGGCTACCAGGCCGCCGACTGGCTGCGCGAGCACAAGCAGGTCGATCTCGGCATGAGCGACCATCGCCGCCTGCTGGCCACGATGTCGTTCGCCGACGACAAGGCCACTGGCGAGCGTTTGCTCGACGCGCTGTGGGCATGGCGCAAGGCGGCCAACGACTTCGACTCGCCACCGCAGATCCGGCTGCCGTCGCCGTCGGAGATTCAACTGGAAAGTGTCCAACTGCCGCGCCAGGCGTTCTTCGGACCTGTCGAGGCCGTTCCGGCGGAGAAGGCGAGCGGACGGATCTCCGCAGAGCAGATCACGCCGTATCCGCCCGGTATACCGGCTGTGGTTCCCGGCGAGCGGCTCAATGACGCGGTCATCGACTACCTGCGCTCGGGCCTCGACGCCGGCATGAACGTGCCGGACGCAGCCGATACCTCGCTTGACACGTTCAAAGTCGTCGCCACCTGACGGCGATACCCGGTACCCCTGGTTTCAGGTGGGGCGATTCTGGCAACATTACTCATGAGTCAGTTCGGTACACGAACACTAAACGGGTGGGATCACAATGGGGTTTTCACACAGGTCAGAAGCTATTTCCGTGCTTGCCCAAGGCGGTGAGGGAGGTGGCGCGGCATTAGACCAGGTGATCGGCATGTCGGTAGCGGCAGCGGTCGTCGCGGCAGGTCTGCTGTGGATCGGTTACCTGCACCGAATGCGCCGCATCACCTGGCTGAACAACCTTGCCGAATGGGCGGCTCGCAAGTTCAAGCGGCCGGCGTGGGTGGCCTTGCCGATGGCGCTGTTCATCACCACGCTGATCTGCGCGTTGTTCGGGTTCATCTGGGACGTCAGCCTGCACATCGGCAAGGGCCGCGACCCCGGGCCGCTGGCCAACCCCGCGCACTACTTCATCCTGTTCGGCCTTTTCCTGCTGTTCGTCGCCGGCTGTCTTGCGTGTGTGCTGCCCTACGACAAGCCGGGTCAGTCGGCTGTGCGGATCACCCGCAATTGGTACGCACCCGTTGGCGGCGTCTTGATGGCGGGTTGCGGCCTCTATGCGCTCCTCGGCTTTCCGCTCGACGACATCTGGCACCGGATCTTCGGCCAGGACGTCACACTGTGGGGCCCGACGCACCTGATGATGATCGGCGGCGCGGGATTCTCCACGTTGTCCGCGCTCATGCTCAACCACGAGGGACTGAAAGCGATGGGCGATGACGCCCCGACCGGCGGTGTCTTCGTCAAGTTCATCCAGTACCTGGGCTTCGCCGGCATCCTCGTCGGCCTGTCGGTGTACCAGATCGAATTCGATTTCGGCGTACCGCAATTCCGCCAGGTGTTCCAGCCGATGCTGATTGCCGCGGCGGCGGCCTTCGGTCTTGTCGCGGCCCGCGTCATGCTGGGCCGGGGCGCCGCGCTCATCGCCGCCGTGCTGGCGATCGCGCTGCGAGGCGGCGTGGCGCTGGTGGTCGGCCCGATCCTCGGCGCACCGATCAACTGGTTTGCGCTCTATCTCGGACCGGCCATCGTCGTCGAGCTCATCGGGCTCACCCCGCTGCTGAAACGTCCGGTCGTCTTCGGCGCCGTTTGCGGCCTCGGAGTCTCGACCGCCGGACTGTGGCTGGAATCGCTGTGGATCGGCGCGGTCTACCACTATCCGTGGCCGACCAGTATCTGGCCCGTCGCGCTGGCGATGGCCGTCCCTGTCGCCGTTCTCACCGGCGCCTGCGGCGCCCTGTTCGGCATGGTCCTCACGTCGCAGCGACTGCCGTCGCGTGCGATCAGCGTCGGCCTCGTGGTGCTCGCGGTCCTCGCGATCGCCGGCGCCACGGCCAACGGGCTGCGCTACAACGTGCCGCAGAACGTCACCGCCACCGTCACGCTCAGCGAGGCGCCTGCCGGCCAAGGCCAGCGGATGGTGAACGCCGATGTCCGGATCAACCCGCCGGACTTCGTCAGCGCCGACCCCAACTGGGTATCGATCCTGGCCTGGCAGGGCCATCTGCAGAATCAGCGGGGCCAGGTCGTCGAGAATCTCGTGAAGCTGGGTCCCGGTCACTACCGCACCACCGAACCCGTCCCGGCGTGGGGCACGTGGAAGACACTGCTGCGGTTGCACGACGGAATGACGTTGACCGCGGTGCCTATTTATCTCGCCGCCGATCCGGGCATCGGCGCACCGGAGGTTCCTGCGCAGGCGTCGATGACGCGGCCGTTCGTCGCCGAGATCACCATCCTGCAGCGGGAGCGCAGCCCCGACACCCCGGTCGTGCTCTGGACCATCGGCTGCCTGATTGTCTTGTTCTGCACGCTGGTCCTCATCGGCGTCCTCAGTTGGGGCGCCGGGCGGATCAACCGCAGCGAGACCTCGGGCACCGAGGCCGAACTCCAGCCGACGGCGCAGGCGTGACAGGTCAACCGCACGTCGAGTTCCTGGCCCACCACGGCCTGCTCCTTGCGATACCTGCATTCGCACCGGCGATCGCAGTAGCGGCCGTGGTGGTCTACATCGCGGTGCGTGACCGACGGTCACAGGATCCGCCTCACAGTGAGAATTCAGACGCGGCGGGCCAAGATGGTTCACCGTGACGAAAACTAGAACCTTCGCGATTCTGGCGGCGGCCGCGACGCTCACGGCTGCATGCGGCGGATCCAACCACAGTGAAAGTGGCTCCAGCACAGCGCCGTCGACGGTCAGCCCGTCGGATATGTCCAACAACCAAGCGCCACCGAGCCGGCTGGTCATCGACGTCAACATCAAGGGCGGCCAGGTGACGCCGACCAACGCGCAACTGCAGGCCACGGTCAAGGAGCAGATCGTCATCCGGGTCAACAGCGACGTCGCCGACGAGTTGCATGTGCACTCCAACCCCGAGCACACGTTCAAGATCGAGGCCAAGCCGATGCAGTCGTTCCAGTTCACCGTCGACGTGCCCGGAAAGGTCGACGTCGAGCTTCACCAACTGAACAAGACCGTCGCCACCATCGCTGTGCAGTGAATCCCGATCGGTCCGTCGCCGTATTGGCCCATGGCCTCGGCGGGTCGACCGATCTGCCGATTCCGTTGGCATACGCGCTCATCGGGGCCGCGTGGGCGTTGACGTTCACCTTCGCCGTCGTCGCCCTCGCCTGGCGAAAGCCACGGTTCGATCCGGACAAGCCGGGCCATGCGCTGCCGCGCTGGGTCACGGCCGTGGTCGACGCGCAGGCGACGCGCTGGGTGGTGGCGCTGACGGCGTTGCTGTTCGCGGCATGGGTGGCGATCGCCGCAGCGGCCGGTCCGCAGGACGCCGACAATCCACTGCCCGGCGTCTTCTACGTGTTGATGTGGGTCGGGTTGGTGGCCGTGTCGCTGGCGGTCGGGCCGGTGTGGCGGGTCGTCTCGCCGGTCCGCACGGTACATCGATTGCTGGGCAAGCCGTCCTTGCGTCGCGAATACCCCGAAGCGTGGGGCAACTGGCCGGCAGTGGGCGGCTTGTTTGCGTTCGTGTGGCTGGAGTTGGCCAGTCCGGATCCGGGATCGCTTGCCGCTATTAAGGTTTGGTTGCTGGTCTACCTCGCGGTGACCTTGGCCGGATCGCTGTGGTGCGGTGAACGGTGGTGTGCCCGCGCCGATCCGTTCGAGGTGTACAGCGTCGTGGCGTCGCGGCTATCGCCCTTTCGGCGAAACAATGTGAGTCGAATCGTGATCGGCAATCCGTTCGACCACCTGCCGTCGCTGCCGGTGCGGCACGGCACGCTCGCCGTGCTCGCGGTGTTGCTGGGATCGACTGCGTTCGACAGCTTTTCGGCCACTCCGGGCTGGCGCAACTTCGTCGACGACCACACGGCGTCACCCCTGACGGCGACGTTGCTGCGCACTGCCGGGTTGCTGGTGTTCGCCGCGATGGTGGCTGGCACGTTCTGGCTGGCGGCCCGCGCCACTGGCGGCGTCGATCGGCAACGGCGGCGCGAGCTGCCCGGACTGATGGCCCACTCCCTGATCCCGATCGTGATCGGTTATGTGTTCGCCCACTACCTGACGTATCTCGTCGAACGCGGCCAGCAGACGATCATCCTGTTGTTCGGCCTGCACGACGCGCAAGTGAGTTACGTACTGTCGCAGCATCCGTCGGTGCTGGCCACCGTGAAGGTGAGTTGTGTGGTGGCCGGTCATATCGCCGGCGTCGTCGCCGCGCACGACCGGGCGCTGCGGTTGTTGCCTGCCGGACACCAGCTCACGGGACAGCTGGCGATGATGCTGGTGATGGTCGGCTACACATTCACCGGGCTCTATCTGTTGTTCGGCGGCTAGGCGGCTCCTAACGTGGAGGCATGCGGGCGCTCATCATCGACGACGTTCAGAACGACTTCTGCGAGGGCGGTTCGCTGGAGGTGAAGGGCGGCTCCGCGGTGGCGCGCGGCATCTCGGACCTCCTCGCCGGTGATCACGGCTACGCCCACGTCGTGGCCACCAAGGATTTCCACATCGATCCCGGCGAGCACTTCTCCGACAACCCCGACTACACGGTGTCGTGGCCGCGGCACTGCGTTGCGGGCACACCCGGTGCGGACTTCCACCCGGACTTCGACCCGGGCGTGGTCGAAGCTGTGTTCAAGAAGGGTCAGCATTCTGCCGCGTACAGCGGGTTCGAGGGCACCGATGATTCGGGCACGACGCTGGTGGACTGGTTGCGCCAACGGGGCGTCGACGAAGTCGACGTCGTCGGGATCGCCACCGACTACTGCGTGCGCGCTACGGCCCTCGATGCCGCCGCGGCCGGGTTCAAGACGCGTGTGCTGCTGGGGCTGACCGCCGGCGTCGCACCCGAGTCGAGCGCCAAGGCGCTCGAAGACATGCGGGCCGTCGGCGTCGAGGTCGCCTAGTCGGACGACGGGGTGCCGGTCCACTGCGGCGCCCGGCCCGCAAGGAATGCGCGCACACCCTCCTTGGCGTCGTCGTGAGCCATCAGTCGCAAATGGATGTCGGTTTCACGGACGCCGACGGCCTCACGATCCAGGTCGAACGAATCCCACAACAACCGCTTACTCGCCGCCACCGACATGGGTGCGGTGTTCTCGGCGATGTCGTGGGCTAGCTCGAGGGCCGCAGGCAGAACCTCGTCCGCGTCGAAGACCCGGCTGCCCAGTCCCAGCTGCACTGCCCGATGCCCGTCGAAAGTGGCTCCGGTCAACAGGATTTCGGCCGCGTTGGCAATGCCGACCATGCGCGGCAGCACCCAGTGGGAGTAGGCGTCCCCGACGACGCCGCGCCTGACCTGAACGACACCGTACTTCGCGTCGGCGGCAAAGAACCGGATGTCGCACTGCAGCGCCAGCGTCAGTCCCAAACCGAGCGCGTGACCGTTGACCGCCGCGATCACCGGCTTGGACAGCGTCCACGCGGGCACGTCGACGCCGGCGGCCGAAAAGCCCGGCCCGGGCTCGGCGAACGTGTCCTCGCCGGCGACCAGGTCGGCCCCAGCGCAGAACGCGGGCGGGGCGCCTGTCAGCACGATCACGCGCACCGAGTCGTCGCGGTCGAGGGACCGGTAGGCGTCGGCTAATTCCTCGCGCATGCCGTCGCCGACCGCGTTGCGCCGGGCGGGCCGATTGAGTGTGATCATGGCCACGCCGCGGTCCGCCGTAACCAGCAACGTCCGGTATTCGGGCAGGTTGGCACGGCTGGACATTGGGTACCTCCGGTGGTGAGGAAGGGGCGGCCGCCGCCCCGTATTGTCGCCTTGGTCAGCACCCAGTCTGTCTGGGTTCGTCTGGTTCTCTGGTTTTTCGCAAGGAGTGTGCACGTTGACCCAAGCCGCCGCGCGGCAGCAGCCACCGCCCGAGCTACCGGAGGTGTGGCCCGGCAAGGCCTATCCGCTGGGAGCCACCTACGACGGGTCGGGCACGAACTTCGCGGTCTTCAGTGAGGCCGCTGAGCGGGTCGAGGTGTGCCTGTTCAACAACGGCACCGAAACCAGGGTGGCGCTGCCGGAAGTGGACGGTTTCGTCTGGCACGGATTCCTTCCGACCATCGAGCCGGGCCAACGCTACGGCTACCGCGTGTACGGCCCTTACGATCCGCCGGCAGGACAACGCTGCAACCCGAACAAACTGCTCCTGGATCCCTACGCGAAGGCCATCGACGGCACGTTCGACTGGAACCAGTCACTGTTCGGCTACAACTTCGGAGACCCCGACAGCCGCAACGACGACGACTCGGCTGCGAGCATGCCGAAGTCGGTGGTGATCAACCCGTTCTTCGACTGGGGAGTCGACCGCCCGCCCGGCCACGAATACGCCGACACGGTCATCTACGAAGCGCACGTCAAGGGTCTTACGCAGACGCATCCCGACATCCCCGAACAGATCCGGGGCACCTATGTGGCCGTCGCGCATCCGGTGATCATCGAGCACCTGCAGTCGTTGGGTGTCAACGCCATCGAGCTGATGCCGGTGCACCACTTCGCCAACGACTCGACGCTGATCGACAAGGGGCTGTCGAACTACTGGGGCTACAACACGATTGGGTTCCTCGCGCCGGACTCGAAGTACAGCTTCAGTCCGACCCCAGGCGGCCAGGTCCAGGAATTCAAGGCCATGGTCCGCGCTCTGCACGAGGCGGGTATCGAGGTGATCCTCGACGTGGTCTACAACCACACCGCAGAGGGCAATCACCTCGGGCCGACGCTGTCCATGCGCGGCATCGACAACGCCGCCTACTACCGGCTCGTCGACGACGACAAGCGCTACTACATGGACTACACCGGCACCGGCAACAGCCTCAACGTCGGTCACCCGCACTCTTTGCAGTTGATCATGGACTCGTTGCGGTACTGGGTGACCGAGATGCACGTCGACGGCTTCCGCTTCGACCTGGCCGCAACGCTGGCCCGCGAATTCTACGACGTCGACCGGCTGGCCGCGTTTTTCGAACTCGTGCAACAGGATCCGACGGTCAGCCAGGTCAAGCTGATCGCCGAACCGTGGGATGTCGGGCCTGGCGGCTACCAGGTCGGCAACTTCCCGCCGCAGTGGACCGAGTGGAACGGCAAGTACCGCGACACCGTCCGCGACTACTGGCGCGGGGAGCCCGCCACCCTCGACGAGTTCGCGTCCCGCCTGACCGGTTCGGCGGATCTCTACGAGCACACGGGCCGGCGCCCGGTGGCCTCGATCAACTTCGTGACCGCCCACGACGGGTTCACGTTACGAGACCTGGTGTCGTACAACGAGAAACACAACGAAGCCAATGACGAGGGCAACCGCGACGGGGAAAGCAACAACAAGTCGTGGAACTGTGGCGCCGAAGGTCCTACCGAAGATCCGACCATCAACGCGCTGCGTTCCCGGCAGCAACGCAATTTCCTTGCCACACTGCTGCTTTCGCAGGGTGTGCCGATGATCTCACACGGCGACGAGCTCGGCCGCACACAGCGCGGTAACAACAACGTGTACTGCCAGGACAACGACATCTCATGGGTGAACTGGGAACAGGCCGACACTGAGCTGATGGAGTTCACCCGCGAGGTGTCCGCGCTGCGTGCGGCTCACCCGGTGTTTCGCAGGCGCCGGTTCTTCTCCGGCCGCCCAGTGCGTCAGCGCGGCGGCGACGGACTACCCGACATCGCGTGGTTCGCGCCCGACGGTTCGGAGATGAGCGACGAAGACTGGGAGACGGCGTTCGCCAAGTCGGTCGGGGTGTACCTCAACGGCCAGGGCATTCCCTATCTGGACGAGCGCGGGCAACGCGTCACCGACGACTCGTTCGTACTGTTCTTCAATGCCCACTACGAACCGATCCAATTCACGCTGCCGCCAAAGGAATTCGGCGAATCGTGGAACCGCGTGATCTACACCGGTTCGGATGGAGCCGAAGGACCGGTCGAGGCAGGCGCGACGGTGACGGTCGATGCGCGGGCGGTGCTGGTGCTAGAGGCGGCGAGTTAGGTCACTCGACGACCGGGAAGATCGAGTCGCCGTCCTCAGGTGTGCCGCTGACCTGTCCGCGCTCGGCGCCATGGCTTTCCGGGTCGATCTCGTCCATCGCGACGCCCTCGTCGGTCGGCACGATCGACGGTTCGGGCTCCTCGGCGGCCAGCCTCTCGTCAAGCGACTCACCCTCGGGCTCCTCGGCGATGTGGTCGGCCGCTGCCCAGCGCTCCGGCGGATCGACCACCTCGTCGCCGTCGTCGTTTCGGACGTCGTCCGAATCGAGGGCCTCCATCGGGCGCAGGGTGTCGTCCACACCACCCTCGTCGTTCGGGGAGTCGGCGAATTCAGGGTTGACGCTGTCCACGTCTGATCGATTGCCCACTCGTGGGGTTACTAAACGCGCTCGACGGCGGGCGGCCCGTGCTGAACGGGAGATGTGTTGTGCGCCAGCGTGCTTGCTGGCCGAGTTGGACTTTCCGTACCTGGCCGTATGGTACCGTTAGCTGCTGCAGCAACCGTGGCCGCCGTGCAGGCACCGAGTTTTTCTCGCGAGTGCCGCCGGCCGGGCGGGCCGGAAGTAGGAGCCGAAGAGCGGCGGCGCCCTACCTTGGCGGCCACGGTTGCCAGCTCATCGACCACGCTAGGCAATCTTGCCGATGTTTGCCAGAAATTTATTTCCGTGAGGGTTAGTTACTGCCCCGGACGAGATCGCCGTATGCTCGCGGCATGGCGCCCCGGCGCGACCCCGGCCGCCGGCTGACGGATGAGGACTGGATCCAGACCGGATTCGTGATCCTCGCCGAGACCGGCCCGAACGCGTTGCGCGTCGACGCGCTATGCAAGCGGCTGAACGTGACGAAGGGCAGTTTTTACTGGCATTTCGCCGACATGCAGACCTACCGCACTGCCCTGATCGACGCATGGGCCAACCTCAACGACGAGCACCGCCGACCGTTCGAGGACATGCGCGACGTCGAACCTCGCGAACGCCTGGCGCTGATGTTGCGCACCTGGGTCACGCCGCAGCAGTGGGACCTCGAACGCGCGATGCGGGCGTGGGCGCTGACCGACGAAACGGTGCTGGCGAGTGTTCAGCGAAGCGATCGGAGAATCCTGCGCGCGATCACGCAAGCCTTTGCCGACGTCGGATTCCTGCCGGAGGATGCCGCGTTGCGGGCGACGGTGTTGGTCGCGACGGGAATCGGGTTCCTGCAGGGCTCGACGTCGGTCGGCTATGCGTTGGAGGAAATGCGGGAGCGTTTCCTCGACTTCATGCTCCGCCCGTAGGTTCCAACCCGGTCTTGCGGTCGAGGTACTGCAGCAGGTCGTGGGCGGCCAGCTCGATGTCCTTGTGCCGCCACTCCGACGCGCGGTAGACGCAGGCGATCAAACCGGTGCGGTGAAGACGGCGAAAGTCCCCGTACACGAATGCGTACCTGGCCTTGGTGCCGTCTTTGGCGCCGTCGGTCAGCCCCAGGTGCCATTCGGCGTACTCGTCGAACGAGTGCGCATCGAGATAGGAGTTCTGGTCGTCGGCGCGGGGTTGCGCCTCTCCCCAGTCGCTGTCGAGGACGTACTGGCGCGCGTCGATGAGCTGCCGTGCCTTGGCCACCGCGGCGTCGTTGAGCAGGTACTTGGCCATCACCCCATTGTCCGCCCTGCGGGCGCAGCTTCCATGCCCGACACTGATGCGCATGTTCTCACTGGCAGCCAAGTCTGTGCTGGTCACCGGCGGCACCAAGGGAATCGGCCGGGGTATCGCCTCGGTGTTCGCGACGGCGGGTGCGCACGTGGCGGTCGCCGCCCGGTCGAGCGCCGATATCGACGCCGCGGTCGCCGCCCTCGACCGGTTGGGTACGGGCAAGGTGATCGGCGTCGCCGCCGACGTCTCTGACCGCGAGTCCTGCACGACGATGGCCGACGCCGTCGTCGACGCGTTCGGCGGCCTCGACGTGTTGTGCGCCAATGCCGGCATCTTCCCCGACGCGCCGCTGCAGACGATGACGCCAGAGCAACTCAACGAGGTGCTGGACGTCAACGTCAAGGGGAACATCTACAGCGTGCAGGCCTGCCTCGATGCGCTCATCGCGTCGGGTCGCGGCCGGGTAATTCTGACGTCGTCGATCACGGGTCCGATCACTGGATTTCCCGGGTGGTCGCACTACGGCGCGTCCAAGGCCGCCCAGCTGGGCTTCATGCGCACAGCGGCGATCGAACTCGCGCCGCACCGGATCACGGTCAACGCGGTACTACCGGGCAACATCCTGACCGAGGGACTGGCGGACCTCGGGGAGGACTATCTGGCCGGGATGGCGCGGGCGATACCCGCTGGCGCGCTTGGCACGCCCGAAGACATCGGATATCTCGCGGCGTTCCTCGCCAGCGACGAGGCAAGCTACATCACCGGTCAGGCCATCGCCGTCGACGGCGGTCAGGTGCTGCCGGAGTCCCCGGACGCGCTGGCCGGTTAATCGGGTTTGGCGTGCTCGTGGGCGGTCGACAGGATGTCGGCGATTCGGTCCCTGTCTTCCGATTTCAGCGCTGACTCCCGACCGGCGAGCTCGACGAACGCTGCCGCAATCTCACGGAGTTTGACGTTGGTTTCCTGCGAGCGCCGGGCCAACATGGCGAACGCGTCGTCCTGCGACACGCCGAACGTCAGCATGAGCATTCCCATGGCCTGATTGATGGCTGCCCTGCGCCGGGCGATGGTTCCGACGACCTCGTCGAGCGAGCGCCGGACGTCGGCGTCGAACTCGTCGGTGACGTCGATGTAGAACCCTGCAGTGCCGAGGAACTCGCCGTTGTCGTACCAGCGATCCCCGACCACGACCACCACGCGCACATTGCCCGCGGTGTCGATGATGCGGTGCCGGCTCGAGAATGGCACCCCGTTGCGCCGTACTTGGTCGATCAGCTCGGCAACCGTCGGCTTGTCATCGGGGTGCTTGTGGGAAAGCACAAGTTCGGTGGTCGGCGTGACAGTGCCGGGCTCGTAGCCGTGCATGGCAGCCACCTCGTCGGACCATTCCCAGCGATCCTCGTTGACTCGGTACTTGAAGCTGCCCGCCAGCGGCCAGCCCGATGCCGGTCGCTTCACGTCGTACGTCCCCTCCCTTACTCCCCGCCCCCACCGTGGAGTATGTCGTTCCGTGTCCTGTCGCGAAGGTGAAATCTGCGGTCCAAGCGTCCCGGGAAATTAGCTCTGTAACAGAGGTAATATTACCCCGTGGACACCCGCCCCGACCTGACCGCTGAACTGTTCAACGTGGTCGGGAGGTTCCGGCGCCAGCTGCGCCGCTCGGCGGGACGGGGATTCGATGCGATCGGCATGACCCAGTCACAAGCCGAAATGCTGCGCTTGGTCGGCCGTCAACCGGGTATCTCGGTTCGGGAGGCGGCCGCCGAGCTGGCGCTGGTCCCCAACACCGCGTCCACGTTGGTGTCCAAGCTGGCGACCGATGGTCTGCTGATCCGGACGGTCGACGCCCAGGACCGCAGGGTCGGCCGGTTGAGGCTGACCGAGCCTGCGCAGCTCATCGCCGACGAGTCACGGGCCGCGCGTCGGGCAGCGCTGTCGGCGGTGCTCGATGAGCTCGACGCCGGTCAGCTCGAGCGGCTGGCGAACGGATTGGAGGTGCTGGCCGAAATGACCCGCATGCTGCATGAAAGACAACCATGAACACTCCGGCGATCGACTGCAGGCATCTCACCCACCGCTACGGCGAGTTCACCGCGGTCGACGACTTCAGCCTGCAGGTCAGCCAGGGCGAAACGGTCGGCCTGCTGGGGCCCAACGGCGCCGGAAAGACGACCGTGGTCAAGGTGCTGACCACGTTGATGCCCGTGAAACGCGGTGAGGTGCACATCTTCGGGCTGGATTCACGGCGCCACACCATGGACATCCGCCACAACATCGGCTATGTGCCGCAACAGCTTTCGATCGAATCGGCGCTGACCGGCAGGCAGAACGTGGAGCTGTTCGCCCGGCTTTACGACGTGCCTCGCGCCGAACGGGCGAAGCGAGTAGACGAAGCGCTGGCCGCGATGCACTTGCGCGAGGTGGCCGACGGGTTGGCCAGTACATATTCCGGTGGCATGGTCCGGCGCCTGGAGTTGGCGCAGGCGCTGGTGAACCGACCGTCGCTGCTGATCCTCGACGAACCGACGGTTGGCCTGGATCCGATTGCACGAGACGGTGTCTGGGCTCAGGTTCGGCGGATGCAGGAGGAGTTCGGGATGACCGTGCTGCTCACCACGCACTACATGGAGGAGGCCGACGCGCTGTGTGACCGGGTGGCGCTGATGCATCACGGCCGCCTGCAGGCGGTCGGCTCGCCTGCCGAGCTGAAAAAGACGGTGTCTGAAGGGGCCACGCTCGAGGACGTCTTCCGTCACTATGCGGGATCCGATCTCGTCGAGGACACCACGCAAGACGCCTTCCGGGCGGTCCGCTCCACCAGAAGGACGGCGCGTCGTGTCAGTTGAACCGAAAGCCGACGTCGAGCTGGTTCGCGCGCCCCATGGATGGCGCCGCGTCCGCGGGATGGTGTTGATGGTCGGCGCTTTCGCATTGGTCGAGCTGCAGAAGCTCCGGCACGACCGCACCGAGCTGTTCACTCGCATGGTGCAGCCTGCGCTGTGGCTGCTGATCTTCGGGCAGACGTTTTCACGTCTGCGGGTCATCGATACCGGCGATGTTCCGTATCTGGCGTTCCTCGCGCCGGGCATCATCGCGCAGTCGGCGTTGTTCATCTCGATCTTCTACGGCATCCAGATCATCTGGGACCGCGACGCGGGCATCCTCGCCAAGTTGATGGTGACGCCGGCACCGGCGTCGGCATTGGTGACCGGCAAGGCGTTCGCCGCCGGCGTGCGGTCCGTGGTGCAGGTGATCGGTGTTGTCGCGTTGGCGTACCTCCTTGGCGTCCACATGACCGTCAACCCCTTGAAAATCATTGCGGCAATGGGTGTTGTGGCATTGGGCTCGGCGTTCTTCGCCTGCCTGTCGATGTCGCTGGCCGGCCTTGTCCGCAATCGCGACCGGTTGATGGGCATCGGCCAGGCCATCACCATGCCGTTGTTCTTCGCGTCCAATGCGTTGTATCCGGTCGACGTGATGCCGCAGTGGCTGCGGTGGCTGTCGACGGTCAACCCGCTCAGCTATGAGGTCAATGCGCTGCGCGGGTTGTTGATCGGTACACCGACGAATCCGGTCCTCGACATCACCGTGCTGGTGGTCGCCGCGGTGGCCGGCATCGCCGCGGCATCGGCGTTACTGCGGCGCCTTGTCCGCTGATTTCGGCGCCGACAGGTCGTAGACAGTCGCGTCACCGACCGTTCTTGACGGGAAGGTGGCAGCCACCCAGTTCGCGATGTCGGTGTGGCCGCGATTGCCCCAGCCCGGGCCGCGGCCACGGTTGTTGACCGTGATGTAGTAGGCCACCTTGTGTTGCGCCACATCGTCTGCAAACTCGCTCAGTGTTGGCACCGGGTCGCTACCGGAGAAGCCACCGATCGCCATCACCGCTGTGTCCGTTGACAATTCGAGGCTGGCCGCGCTCGAGGATCGGTTGATCGCTGCCGACCACTCGGTATTCGTCGCCTTGAGCATCGCGTCGAGATCAGGGTTGTTCACGCCCTGGTCGAACCTTCGCATGGCGCTGTGCCGCGACGCGTCGGCGGGTCCGACGGTCGGTCCACCACCCTGATGCGGCTGACCGATGGTCGCGATCGTGTAGGCGGCAGGTCCTGCAAGTGCCGCGACGAGACCCGCGATCAGCGCCCCCGTCTTGAATCGGCTCACCAGCGCCGCGGCCGCCACCACGGTGATGACAAGAACGGCCCAGCGCAGCGCGGGCAACCAGTCACCGTTTCTGCCAAGGGTCCACCAGCTCCACGCTCCGCTTGCGAGCGCCAATGCGGCGAGACCTCCTCGGCACCACCACTTTTCGTGTCGCCGCCACATCTGCACAACACCGATGGCGAACATCGCCGCGACGGCAGGCGCGATGGACAGGCAGTAGTAGGGATGGATCATGCCGTGCATGTAGCTCAGCACCAGCCCGTCGATGAGCAGCCAGCCGCCGAACAGAATCGCTGCGGCCCGCACCAGATCCGTCCGCGGGGTGCCGCGGCGGGACACGATGACCAATACCGTGGCGAGCAGCGACGCGGGCACCAGCCAGCCGATTTCGAAGCCGAACTCACCGGAGAACAAGCGGGTCCACCCTTGTGTCTGGGCGCCGAACCCTGCGAAGCCGCCGTGTGTCCCGGTGTTCAGCTGCGCGCCGGCGGCCGTGCCGACCACTTCCTGCGGCGGTTCGAACCCGGTGTGATCGCGGCCGAGGATGCGCGCAAAACCGTTGTAGCCCAGCACCAAATTCATGAAGTTGTTGTCGGTCGAGCCGGCGATGTATGGGCGTGACGACGCCGACCACAGCAGGGTCAGCACCACGAACCAGCCTGCCGACACCATGAATGCGACCGCGGCGACCAACACGTGGCGTAGCCGGGTGCGCCACGGCGCGGGGGCCGCGAGGAGGTAGGCGGCCGCCAGTGCGGGCGCCACCATCAACCCCTCCAGCATCTTCGCCAGAAACGCGAATCCGAGCGCGACACCGGCCCACGCCAGCCATTTCGCACTGGCTGCGCCCAGTGCCCGCACGGTGCAATACGCCGCCGCCGTCATCAGCAACACCATGACCGCGTCGGGATTGTTGAACCGAAACATCAACGCGGCCACCGGTGTCAGCGCCAGCACCGCCCCGGCGAGCAGCCCAGCGCGCGGACCGCTGATCCGTGTCACTGCGCCATAGATCAGCGCCACCGCGGCCACCGCCATCAAGGCCTGCGGGATCAGCATGGCGGCGCTGCTGAACCCGAATATCTGCCCGGACAGCCCCATCACCCATTGCGAGACCGGAGGCTTGTCGACGGTGATGAAGTTGTGCGGGTCCAGCGACCCGAACAGCAGAGCTTCCCAATTCGTCGAACCCGCTTGTGCCGCAGCGGCATAGAACTGATTGCCCATACCGTTGACTGTGATGTTCCACAGGTACATCACCGCCGTCGCTACCAACAGCGCAACGAAGCCCACCCGATCCCACGTATTCGTGGGCGTCTGGGTGGGCTCGTCGCCGTCGATGGCGGATGTCGGCGCGTCTAACGTCGTTGTCGTCACATATGCCAGTGACTCATCGCTACCCTGCGTGAACCTGTGAGGAACCGGCGAGAGTGCTGCGCGTCGCCCGCAGCGCGTCGGTCAGGGTCCACACCGAGACTCCGATCAGCGCGACGTCCTTGAACAGGAACCCGCCGCTCAGCGACAGGAGCGGGAACCCTCCCGCGGACGCCTCGAATACGCCCGGCGTGGTGAACAGAAAGCTGATCGTCGCGGCGAACAACAGGATGGCCAGCGCGCTGCCGTATACGGACGCCCTCGGCCACCATGGCTTCACGGCGATCAACACCGCCGCGGCGACTTCGAACACCCCGAGCAGAGCCGAGAACGTGTACACCGAGAAGATGTCGTACAGCCAGCTCATGAATGGGCTTTCGGACACCAGCGGCGCAATGCCCTTCGCCTCGTAATCGGTGAATTTGAGGCCGCCGAACCAGGCGATGACGATGACCAGGCCGTAGCGCGCGAACAGGCCGCCGACCGTGTCGATGGTGTTTTGCTTGACGGATTGCATCTGTTGTGTGGTCATGCCGTGTGGTGCCGCGTACGGCAGTCACCGTTACACCGCAGTGCGCTGGTCTGGGTTTTGTTACTTTCAACTAGGCAAATCCGATACACCTCTTGTTCGGATCGCCCGAGAAATGGGGGAATGCATGCGCACTCTTGTGAAGTCCGTCGTCGCGCTGGTGGCGGTGGCCGTGCTGTCGGCAACCGCGGTCAACGTGTTGACATCCCCATCACCGAAGGCGGGGAGCTACCCCGTCGTCGAGTCGGCCGCGGTCGGATCGATCGGCTTTGCCGACTCGGACATGTGGGGCTACGGGCCCGACGACGTCAACCATGCGATGGACTTGATGCTCGCCGCCGGAGTGCACAGCGTGCGCGTCCTGATGCCGTGGGCGGGGATCCAGCCCGATCCGAACACGTGGGACTGGGGCCAGGTCGATCTGATGGTCGGCGCCGCCAACGCCAGGGGCATGAGCGTCATCGGAATCCTCAACTCCTCGCCGGGCTGGGCGGCCGTGCCGGGCACGCTGGCTCTTGCGGGGCCGCCCGCGGACATGGCCACCTACGGCGACTTCGCCGCCGCGGTCGCCGGCCACTTCCGTGGCCGGGTGGCCGGCTACGAGGTGTGGAACGAGCCCAACTCGGTGATGTTCTGGGCCACGGGCGCGCAGGGCCCCGACGCCGCCCTCTATACGCAGATGCTCAAGACGGCGTATCCGCGGATCAAGGCCGCCGATCCGGGCGCCACCGTCATCGGCGGGGTGTTGGGCTGGGTGGTTTCGTTCGGTTCGCTGACCGTGGACCCGGTGGTGTTCCTGCAGCGGATGTACGACGCCGGAGCCGCAGGCAGCATGGACGCGTTGTCGTTTCACCCGTACCACTACGGCATCAAGTTCTCCGCGGGCCGCGGCGTCGCCGACTCGCCGATGACCCAGCTGGAGGCGATGCGCGGACTGATGGTGGCCCACGGTGACGGCGGCAAGAAGATCTGGGCCACCGAGTACGGCGAACCCACGTCGTCGGTCGACGAGGCGACTCAGGCCGACTACATCCGCGACTTCCTGACCACCTGGCGGTCGCTGCCCTACACCGGGCCCGCGTTCATCTACACGCTGCGCGACCGCAATACGGGCAGTGGCAGTGACCAGGACACCCTCGGTGTCTACCGGACGGACTGGACCCCGAAGCCGGCGGTGGATGTCATCCGGTCGCTGGCGTAAGCCTCAGCCGACGATCCGCGCGATCGACTTGAGCGGGATCGGCAGCCAGCTCGGCCGGTGCCGCGCCTCGTAGGCGGCTTCGTACACCGCCTTGTCGAGCTCGTAGGCGGCGAGCAGATGCCCGGATTCGCGGGGATCCGCACCCGACACCGCTGCGTAGCCGTCGCAGAAGGAGGCGGCGTTGCGGTCCACCCACTCGCGGGCGCGCGCAGCGATTTGACGGTCCCGGTCCTCGGCTCCGAAGTCCCGGGACTGGTCCATCATTCGTTGATAGGCGGCGTATTCGAATGACCGCAGCACGCCGGCAACGTCGCGCAACGGCGAGTCCGGCCGCCTTCGTTCGTCGAGAGGCTGGCCCGGTTCCCCTTCGAAGTCGATCACCAGCCAGGTTTCCGGTGTGCGCAACACCTGACCGAGGTGAAGGTCTCCGTGTATCCGCTGAACCGTGATGGTCTCCTCGGTGAGCTTGCGGTAGCTCTCCTCGATCTGCGGAAGATAGGGCTCCAAGTCTGCGACCGAACCCGCAGCGGACCACAGCCGCTCCAGCATTGTCTCGGCCAGGAAGGGCACGGTCGAGGTGCCGAGGTGTTCGGCCAGCGTCGCGTGCACCGATGCGACCGCCTCGCCGAGTCGGTACGACTCCCCGGCGAAGTCGCCGCCGACCTCGTCGGCGTACAGGTCGCCCTCCGCGAAAAGGTCGCGGGTGCTCGCCGTGGCCATGTCCCAGCCCTCGGCGGAGTTGGCGGCGAATTCGGCGACCATGCCCAGTGCGTACGGCTCGCCACCAAGCGTCGTCTCGAAGGAGCCGAGCAGCCTCGCCACGTGCGGGTTGCCGGCGCGGGCCAGCACGCGGTTGAGTTCGATGTCGGGGTTGGTCCCGGGCGTGATGCGGCGAAACACCTTGAAGATGGCTTCTTCTTCGAACACCACGCTGGTGTTGCTCTGCTCAGCGCCAGAGACCCTCGGCGCTGCGTCGAGTGGCAGCGCGACGTCGGGTTCCTTGCTGAAGCGGACGTCGCCCACGGTCGCCGACGAGTCGATCAGCGTCAGCAGATAGTGCGCGGCGACCGGGTCGTAGAGCGCGTCGTACGCGGTGCGGTCGTCGTCCGTGCCGATCGTCGCGACGGTGCTGTATTCGTCGATCGGGCCCGAATCCCAACGCACGATCACCTGATAACGCTCGGAGGAGCCGTCGGTGTAGGACACGTCGAGGACCACCAGCTCGAGGTCGTCCCGCAATGGGACCACCATCGCCGGTTTGGCGGAGGACAGCTCGCGGGTTCGGCCCGCATACCAGCGTTGCTGCGGTAGCCACTCGTCGAACGGCAGATTCATGACTGCTCTCCCGGCTCTGGAGCCCGCAGCTGGAACCAGTAGAAGCCATGACCGGGCAGGGTCAGCAGATAGGGCAACTGGCCGATATGTGGAAATTCAACGTACCCGGTCATCTCGATTGGGGTGTACCCGTTGTAGTGCTGCAGGTTCATCTCGATGGGCTGCGGGAATCGCGACAGGTTGTTGACGCACAACACGATGTCGCCGTCGGATTCGCGGACGTAGGTCAGCACCGACGGGTTCGAGCCGCCCAACTCGTGGAAACTCCCGATCGCGAACGCGTCGTGGCGTCGCCGCACCGCGAGCATGGTGCGCGTCCAGTTCAGCAGCGAGTTGGAGATATCGCGCTGCGCCTCGACGTTGACGGCTTGATAGCCGTAGATCGCGTCCTGGTTGGGCGGCAGATACAGCCGTCCCGGTGTGGCCGTCGAGAAGCCGGCGTTGCGGTCGGGTGTCCACTGCATCGGCGTGCGCACGCCGTCGCGGTCACCGAGCCAGATGATGTCGCCCATGCCGATCTCGTCGCCGTAGTACAGCACCGGCGATCCCGGCAGCGACAGAAGCAGCGCGGTGAACAACTCGATCTGGTTGCGGTCGTTTTCGAGCAGGGGCGCCAACCGTCTGCGGATACCGACGTTGGCCTTCATCCGCGGGTCCTTGGCGTATTCGGCGTACATGTAGTCGCGTTCTTCGTCGGTGACCATCTCCAGCGTCAGCTCGTCGTGGTTGCGCAGGAAGATGCCCCACTGCGCCATCTCCGGGATCTCCGGCGTCTGCGTGAGAATCTCGCTGATCGGGAACCGCGATTCGCGGCGCACCGCCATGAAAATGCGTGGCATCAAAGGGAAATGGAATGCCATGTGGCATTCGTCGCCGCCGGTCTTCGCGTCACCGAAGTACTCGACGACGTCGGCCGGCCATTGATTGGCCTCGGCCAGTAGAACGCGTCCGGGGTACTCGTCGTCAATCACCTTGCGGCAGTGCTTGAGGAACGCGTGCGTCTCGGGGAGGTTCTCGCAGTTGGTGCCTTCGCGTTCGAACAGATACGGCACGGCGTCCAGCCGGAAACCGTCAATGCCGATGTCGAGCCAGAAGCGAAGGACGTCGAGCATCGCTTCCTGCACGGCGGGGTTGTCGTAGTTGAGGTCTGGTTGGTGGGAAAAGAAGCGGTGCCAGTAGAACTGCCGCCGCACCGGATCGAATGTCCAGTTGGATTCTTCGGTGTCGACGAAGATGATTCGCGCGTCGGCGTATTTGTCGCTGGTGTCACTCCACACGTAGAAGTCGCCGTAGGGCCCGTCGGGATCGCGGCGCGATTCCTGGAACCACGCATGCGAGTCCGACGTGTGGTTCATGACGAGGTCGGTGATGACGCGGATGCCGCGACGGTGCGCGGCATCCAACAAGGCGACGAAATCGTCGACGGTGCCGAATTCCGGCAACACCTTGTAGAAGTCGCGGATGTCGTAGCCGCCGTCACGCAACGGCGAATCATAGAACGGCGGCAGCCAAAGACAGTCAACGCCAAGCCACTTCAGGTAATCGAGCTGTTCGGTCAGGCCGCGCAGATCGCCAGAACCGTCGGAGTTCGAGTCGAAGAAGGCACGCACCAGTACTTCGTAGAACACCGCACGCTTGAACCACGTGCGGTCCTCCGGAATCAGACGTGCGTGTCCGAAGTCATCAGCGTTGGGATGTTCGACCACGCCGTCCTCGACGTGGCTGCCCTCTGCTGGATCGTGCTCTGGAGAGTTGGAGGCACCGCTGATTACGTCCATACAGACTTCAAACCTACCCATGATGTCCAGAATTGAATCGCGGCAATTCGCGCGCAAACTAGCGGTTGAATCCGCAGTCGCTACGGGTTACCGTTTGCGCGTCGTAGAGACGCCGATACGAACAAGAATCGAGTGGCCGTGGCTGATTCCGCGCCGAATGATGGTGAAGCTCCAGTAATCGTTGGTCTGTCCGATGCGGCAATGCACATGTACGCGGCCGCCATCGACGCGCTGCCAGACCCGGGCGACCACGAATATCCGCACCGCGTCGGAGTCATCCTCGCGGGTATGCGCAAACTTTTGGGCTCGCTGTCCGACGCGGCGGGCCGCAGTCGGGTCACACCCTCGGTGATCGTCGCGCTGTCCGGCGTGCGGCGTCGCTACGACGAGCTGATGGAGACCGCCTCCAACGGGCCGGGGGCAACGCTTGGCCAACGGCTCTACGTCGCCCGTCAACGCGCCAAGCTATCCGCCAAGGAAGCGGCGAACGGCGTCGGTCTGCGCCAGGACCTGATCGAAGCGGTCGAGGCGGAGGAGCCGGCGACCGAGGACGAGACGTCCAGGATCAAGGACCTCATCGCCGCGCTCGGCGGCTGAGTCCGCTACCGCAGGAAGCGCGCGGCGCCCTGCGTGCGGATGAACCGCAGGCTGTTGGCCTGACGGTAGCCGAGGAAGCTGCCACCGAAAGTCAGGAAGAGCAACCCGCCGAGGCCCGGGAATGCAACCGCGGCCAGATCCCGAAGCGTCGGGTTACGGAAGTCCCGCGGATAGCCCACCCGCGTCGCCTGTCCGGTCAGCGGCGTGAAGGACGGATTCGAACTCGCCGGCTCGGCTGTCTGTTGCGACGTGCCGCGGGTCAGTGGAGTGTTGGCTCCCGCAGCCTCGGCGGCGACTGGCCTCGGACCCGACACGACCACAGGCGCGGCCACGGGCATCGCCGGCGGGACGACGGGCAGCTGCGCGACGACGATCGGCGCCTTCAAGACCGGCGGCTCGCCCGTAGTCGCCGCTGACGACATGTCACTGCCACCGCCACCGGCGTCGACGACCGGCGCCTCTTCCTGGGTCCTGAAGGACGGAGTCGGCTCCGGATCGGGCTGCCGAAGAGCGTCGAACGCGTCGACCACCGGCACCGGAATGTCGACGGTGGCGACAAAGGCCGTTAAGCCCGTCTCGTGCACTTCCTCCGGTTTGGGCCAGCGCAGCACTGGGATCGACAGCGACGAGTTGACCTTCTTGGCGGGAGCGGGCGCCTTCGTTTCGCCGCCCGCGGCTCCTGAATGGTCGTCGACGTCACTGGACGCCGACGTTCCCTCGGGCCCGCTGCTGGTCGAATCGGTGGGGTCGGCGATCGCGATCCCGCCGCCCATCAGTAGACCCGCGGCCAGCATTCCGGCACATGCGATGCAACGCATTGCCTTAGCCGCCACGGTGTCTCCATTCCCCCGAAGACCAGTGCTCGTCGCCAGATGTGTGTACGAGCGATTGGCGCGGATTAGCTCCGTCGAGTTTCGCAAATTGGTTGCTGGCATTCAATAGTGCGGCCGCCGACAACCTGCGGTGAGTGGGTATCGTGCGGAGGTGGCGTCCCGTGATCACGGTGACCCGGGCGATGCCCCGTCGGTCCCTGCCCCGCTGTCAGTTGTCGCAAATGCGGTTCGCCCGTCGGCCGCGGAGGAAGCACGCACGATCGCGGCGTCGACCAACATCGGCACACTGGCGACCCTGACCGGCGACGGCGACCCGTGGGCGTCGTTTGTCACCTATGGTCTGCTCGGCGGCGCACCGGTGCTGTGCGTGTCGAACCTTGCCGAGCATGGCCGCAATCTCGCGGGCGATCCGCGGGCAAGCATCGCCATCGTCGCGCCCACGAATGATCCCGATCCGCTCGCGAGCGGCCGGGTCACCCTGGCGGGGGCGGTCGAGCGTCCGGCCGGCGACGAGTTGGCGGCCGCCCGCGAGGCTCATCTGTCCGCCGTCGCCGCCGCGAAGTACTACATCGACTACAGCGACTTCACGGTGTGGGTGCTGCGCGTGCAGCGGGTGCGATGGGTCGGCGGGTACGGCCGGATGGATTCGGCGAGCGGCGAGGACTACGCGGCGGCCGAGCCTGATCCGGTCGCACCACACGCGGCTGGGGCCATTGCGCATCTCAACGCCGATCACGCCGAGGCGCTGGCGGCGATGGCCAAGACGCTCGGCGGCTATCCCGACACCACGGCGGCAACGTGTACCGGAGCGGATCGCTACGGCCTGGACCTGCGCATCGTCACCAAACGTGGTGTGGCTTATCCGCGCATCGGGTACGCCTCGCCCATCGACTCGATCGACGAATTGCGTTCGGCCACCGTGCAGCTGACCCGCCTGGCGCGGCAAGCCTGAAATACGATCGCCGTTATGTCTGCTGCTCCCGAACGACCGGCCACCTGGCAAGCTGCCTTCGACCTCATCCGCACCCGCGGCTACGAGCATCGCGAAGAACCGTTCAGGTTGGCCAGCGGCCAGCTGAGCCACGACTACATCGACGGCAAGTACGCGATCGACACCGGGGAGCGGCTGGCGATCGTCAGCCGCGCGGTAGCAGAGCTCGCGACGATGAACGGAATCGAGTTCGACGCGGTCGGCGGCCTGACGATGGGCGCGGACCCGCTGGCGCATGGCGTCGCGATGGTCACCGGTAAGGCGTGGTTCTCGGTGCGCAAGGAGCAGAAGCAGCGCGGCCGCGAACAGTGGATCGAAGGCACCCGGCTAGCGCCCGGCACACGAGTGTTGTTGGTAGACGACGTGATCAGCACCGGCGGTTCCACCGAGAAGGCGTTGGAGCGGGTGACCGCGGTGGGTGCGGTCGTGACGGGTGTGATCCCGATGGTGGACCGGGGAGACGTCGCGACCAAGCGCTTCGCCGCGCGCAACGTGCCGTTCGTCGCGCTGGTTACCTATCGCGACCTGGGCATCGAACCGGTCAAGGACGTCTAGCCGCCCGCTTGACGAACGTGGGTTACCCGCACGTTCATTGGCGCTCAAGCGTGCGGGTAACCCACGTTCGGCCGTTAGTCAGGGACCACGAGTACGGCGCCGGGTTCGACGCCCACGCTCACCGAGTCGCCAGGCGAAAAGACACGCGCCGCCGAACTGGCCATCTGCGCGTTGACAACCGAGCCGTCCTGCAGCGCGCAATAGACGCGCGATACCGGTCCCAGGAAGGCGACCGAGCTGACGGTCGACGTGCCGGACGGGTCGGAAGTGACAGTGACGGACTCCGGCCGCACCATCGCCAGGCCCGAGCCCGACGTGATCGAGCCATGCAGCGTCGGCACCGACGTGCCGAGCAGCTGCGCCTTGTCGCTCGAAACCTGGGCTGGCACTTTGTTATTCAGCCCGACGAACTCCGCGACGAACGGAGTGGCGGGGTTGGCGTACAGGTCGGCAGGAGCGGCGAGTTGCTCGAGCTTGCCCTGGCTCATCACGCCGACGCGGTCGGCGACGGCCAGCGCCTCCTCTTGGTCGTGGGTGACGAACAGGGTCGTCGTGCCGACGTCGAGCTGCACGCGGCGGATCTCGTCACGCAGCTGCGCGCGCACCTTGGCGTCCAGCGCCGACAACGGTTCGTCGAGCAGCAGCACCCGCGGCTGGATGGCCAGTGCCCGCGCAAGTGCTACCCGCTGCTGCTGACCGCCGGACAGCTCGCTGGCGTACTTGTGTTTGTGCGCCGACAGCCCCACCAAGTCCAGCATGTCGGCGGCTCGAGAAGTGCGCTCGCCCTTGGACTTTCCGCGCATCTTGAGCCCGAACGCGACGTTGTCGAGCACGGTCAGATGTGGAAACAGGCTGTAGGCCTGAAACACCATGCCCATGTCGCGCTTGTTGGCGGGCACCCTGCTGACGTCCCGACCGCCGACCGACACCGTGCCGGACGTGGCTTCGTCGAGACCCGCGAGGATGCGCAGCGCGGTGGTCTTGCCGCATCCGGACGGGCCGAGCAGGGCGACGAGCTCGCCGGGCTCGATGTGCAGGGTGAACCCGTCGAGCGCCTTCACGGGGCCATAGACCCTGGTGAGGTCGTTGAGCTCGACGGCGACTCCTGATGTCATGCAGCAACTCCGGGTTGGACGGTGGCCTCGACCGATGCGCGGCGACGCCCGCGGGTCACGATCGAAAGCGCAAGCAGCAGAACGAAACCGAACAACAAGACGGCGAGCGATGCGGCCACCGACGTCGGCCCGTCGCTCTTGCCGATCGCGACGATCTGGACCTGAAGCGTCTGGTAGCCGCTCAGTGACGCGATGGTGTACTCGCCGAGCACCACCGCGATCGAGATGAACGCCGCCGAGAGGATGCCCGACCAGATGTTGGGCACCACCACACGAAGGATGGTCGTCGTCCAGCCTGCGCCCAGTGAGCGGGCGGCCTCGGCCAGCGTCTGCAAATCGATCGACGACAGCGCTGCGTCGAGAGCCCGGTACGCGAAGGGGAGCACCAGCACGACGTAGACGAATGTCAGCGTCAACGCGGACTCGCCGAGAAAGTACGTCACCCACAGGTATACGTTGCGCAGCCCGACGACGATCACCAACGCCGGAATGGTCAGCGGAAGCAGGCACAGGAACTCGACCACTCCCTTGGCCCAGGGCGTGCGCAGCCGAACCCAGATCATCGTCGGCACCAGGATCACCAGCATCGCAACGACGGTGAAAACCGCCAGCAGCAACGAGATCACGATCGCCTGATACAACGCATCGTCGACGACGAGGTTCTGCCACGCGCGCAACGTTCGCCCGCCCGCGATCAGGTTACGGGTGGAGAAGTCGGCCATCGCATAGAGCGGGAAAAGGAAGAACAGTCCGAACAGCACCCACAGCGCGCCACGAAAGACCTTGGTGCCCAATCTCATTGCAACCACCTCGCAGTGCGGCGCACCAGCAGGTTATAGGCCAACATCACTATTGCGACGACGACGATCATCTCCAGCGCCAGCGCGTAGGCAAAGCCGGACTGGCCGAGCACCACCTCACTGGTCAACGCCGAGCGGATCAGCAGTGGAACGATCGGGCTGCCCTGGCTGACGAGTGCAGCCGCGGTCGCATAAGCCGCAAATGCGTTCGCGAACAACAGCAGTGCCGAACCCAGAAAGGCCGGCGTCAGCAGCGGGACGGCTACCTCCCGCCAGTACTGCCATGTCGACGCGCCGAGGCTGACCGCAGCCTCCCGCCACTGGTCGCGCAGCCCTTCCAGCGCCGGCACGAACACGATCACCATCAACGGGATCTGGAAATACGTGTAGACCAGGATCAGCCCGGTCAGGCTGTACAGCCAGCCGGACCCTGCGAGGTTCCATCCGAACGCCTGCTGCACCCACAGCGTCAACACGCCGTTGAGACCGACCGTGGCCAGGAATGCGAATGCCAGTGCCACACCGCCGAATTGGGCCAGCACGCTGCACAGCGAGATGACGGTGCGGCGCACCATCGAGGTGGGCGGGCTGCTGACGATCAGCCAAGCCAGCACCGCGCCGAGCACCGCGCCGATGAGCGCCGTGCTGCCCGACAGCAGCACGCTCTTGGCCAACGCCGTCAGCGCGGTGCCGGTGAACAGCGCCTGAATTCTGGCCAGCGAGAACACACCGTCGGCGAAGACCGAGCTGACGATCACGGTCACCGTCGGGATGATCAAGAAGATCACCACGATCGCTAGGAACGGCAGCAGCGGCAATCCGTCGCGTAGGCGTCGAACCAACGTCAGCCGATCGCCTTGGCCCAGTTGTCCGACAGATACTTGGTGGCCTTCTCGGTCTGGTCCGGCGACGGGACGGTGACCGGACCATCGATGATCGGCAACTGAGCCGCGACCGTCTTGTCGAGAGTGCCTGCGGCCATCATGTTGTCGGCCCGTACCGGCCGGACACCGCCCGCGGCGAACAGGTTCTGGCCTGCGTCGCTGTAGAGGAGCTCCTGCCACAGCCGCGCGGCCGCGGGATGCGGGGCGTCCTTGTTGATCGCCTGGTAGTAGTAGCCGGCGACGGCAGACCCCGGTGGGACCACCACCTGCCAACTCGGCAGCTTCTTGGTCTCTGCCGCGTTGAGGTAGTTCCAGTCGATCACCACCGGCGTCTGACCGGATTCGATGGTCGCCGGCGTCGGATCGACCGGCAGGAAATTCCCCTGCTGGTTGAGCTTGCGGAAGAAGTCCACCCCCGGCGCGATGTCGTCGGCCGATCCGCCCTGCGACAGCGCCACCATCAACACCCCGGAGAATGCGGCGCCTGCCTGGGTCGGATCGCCGTTCAGCGCGACCTTCCCCTTGTATTCGGGCTTGAGTAGGTCGTTGACGTTCGTCACCGGGGGCACCTTTGACGAGTCGAACCCGATCGACATGTAGCCGCCGTAGTCGTTGACCCACTTGCCGTCGGCGTCTTTGTACGCCACCGGGATGTCATCCCATGTCGCCACCTTGTACGGCGCGAACGTCGACGTGTTGGCCAACGCCACGGACTGCCCGAGGTCGAAGACGTCGGGCGCACTGCTCTTGCCCTTCTGCTGGTTGGCGGCGTTGATCTCGTCTTGGCTGGCGGCGTCGGGCTGCGCCGAGTTGACCTTGATGCCGTACTTGTCGGAGAACGCCTTGATGATGGCGCCGTAGTTGGCCCAATCAGGCGGCAGCGCAATCACATTGAGCTCGCCCTCCTTCTTGGCCGCGTCGACGAGGCCGTCCATGCCGCCGAAGTCTGCGGCCGACGTCGCTTCGCTGACCTTGACGCCGGACTTCGTGTCGCCGCCGGTGTTGTCCTTCTGCGGCGGGGCACACGCCACTAGGCCGGCGAGTACCAAGGTGGCCGCGGCAAACACTGAAGGGATCCGAGACATTTTCGTTGCGCTCATTGCCGAACCTTCCGATGGGCAGGAGGCGGCGCAGTGGCGCAGCGGTAGCGGCGCCGCGTCGCCGCGGTGAATGGATCCAGCGGGGCGACCGAACCCTATCGTGGCGGCGCTGATGTCGGTGCGAGATCCTCGAAGACTGCCATTGGCCGCGCGTTTGCCCTGGTACGGGCGATAGCATCTCTATGTGGCTGAACGCGAAGCCTCGGGGGACTTCGACTACCAACTCGACGATCCCGGGGAAGCCGACGGGTTGACCAGCCTCGATGCTCCGCCCGAGGGGGAGGAATCGGGGAACTTCGACTATCTGTTCCGCGATGCCGACGACGAACCGTGGGAGGACCCGCTCGGGGAGGACACCGAGGACCCGGATGGTGCCGGCTACTTCGACGCGTTCAACGAAGGCACCTGGAGCTTCCAGCCGGCGCCTACCCCCTGGTATCGGACCAAGCAGGCCGTCACGGTGATCATCGCCGCGACAGCCGCCACGGCCGCGATCGTGATATCGGGTGTGCTGCTCTTGTTCCGGGGACCCAGCAACGCCGTCGACGAGACGACGTCGGTCACGCCGACGGCGCCGACGAGCGCGGCGCCTACGCAGTTGGCGACCAGCGCGCCGGAGCCGCCACCGCTTCCACCACCACCGCCGTCTGAGACGGCTGCCTCGCCGGAGAACCCCGCGCCCGTCTACAACAGCCCGCGCGTCGAACAGCGGCCGACCAAGGCACCGGAGATCAACGTGACCAGGGCGCCGATGAGCGTCGCGCCCCAGACCCGCACTCCCCCGGGTCAGCGGCACTGACCCGGGCCGGCTTGTGCGGCGGGAATAGTCTGGATTCATGGCCGAATTCGATGCCGCGGCCATGTTCGCGGAATCGCCGGTGGCGATGCTGGCCACAGTGGGGTCCGACAACGTCCCGCACGTGGTTCCCGTCGTGTTCGCGGTTCACCACGACATGGTCTACACCGCCGTTGACGCCAAACGTAAGTCCACCCGGCGACTGCGGCGGCTGGTCAACATCGAGGCCAACCCACAGGTGAGCCTGCTCGTCGATCACTACGAGGACGACTGGAGCCGGCTGTGGTGGGTGCGCGCCGACGGTGAAGCAGCGATCCACTACAGCGGCGACGAGATGGCCACCGGCTACGGTCTCCTTCGCCGCAAATACCTTCAGTACCAACGGATTGCACTCGACGGCCCCGTCGTCACCGTCGACGTCAAGAAGTGGTCGTACTGGCAGGCGTAACCGCCTCAGCCGGCGCTCGGCACCTTGTCCAGAAAACCCAGCACGGTGCTGATCCGGCCGTCGTCGATCACCGCCACGTCGAACCCGACGATCGGCGCCTCCCCGCCCGCCGGTCCGAGCTCCCAGCCGAAGCGGGCCTGGTTGTGGTGCCCGTCGACCGGCCCGGCCAACCGGAAACTGAAGCCGGGGAACTGCTCCTGCACCGCGCCGATCATCGAGACGATCGCCTCGCGGCCCTCAGCGACCGCCAAAGGGTCGATGTAGCGCGCGTCGTCGGTGTAGAGCTTGTCCACGGCGACGCGTCGCGCGTCGGCGTCGGTCTCGTTCCATGCGTCGATGTACCGCTGTGCCAAGTCGTCATATGCATTCATGCGCCCAGCTTCTCGTCGGCGCGGCAGTCTGTCGATTACCTGCCGGGTAGGTGGATGCCGTCGGGGCCAAACTCATCGAATGCCTTGTGCTCCGTGACGGTTCGGGGAATTGTGGATTAACAGCAGCAGAGTGGCTGCTGGGTCTCATTGTCGGCACAGCCGACGGGAGAGGGAACGTCATGGCTGACAAGACGACAACTTCCCAAGGCGCCGGAGCCGCCCCCACCGCGGACAGTCCGGCCGCCATCCGCAACGTGGTGCTGGTGGGCCCATCGGGTGGCGGCAAGACCACACTCGTCGAGGCCCTGCTGGTCGCCTCCGGTGTACTCACCAGACCCGGCTCCGTGGCCGACGGCACCACGGTCTGCGACTGCGACGAAGCGGAGATCGCGCAGCAGCGCTCGGTCGGCCTCGCGCTGGCCTCCCTGCAGCACGACGCGATCAAGGTCAACCTGATCGACACGCCTGGCTACGCCGACTTCGTCGGAGAGCTGCGGGCGGGGCTGCGAGCCGCGGACTGCGCGCTGTTCGTCATTGCGGCCAATGAAGGCGTCGACGACCCGACCAAGTCGCTGTGGATGGAGTGCAGTCAGGTCGGCATGCCGCGCGCGGTGGTGATCACGAAGCTCGACCACGCGCGCGCGAACTACGAAAGCGCGCTCGCCGCCGCGCAGCAGGCCTTCGGCGACAAGGTGCTGCCGCTGTATCTGCCCGCCGACACGCCATGCAGCGGCCTGATCGGGCTGCTGTCGCAAACGCATTACGAATATTCCGACGGCAAGCGCACCACCCACGCGCCGGACGCGTCGTACTCCGACGCGATCGACAACCACCGCGGCACCTTGATCGAAGGAATCATCGAAGAGTCCGAGGACGAGACGCTGATGGAGCGTTACCTCGGCGGCGAGGAGATCGACCAGTCGGTGCTGATCGACGATCTCGAGAAGGCCGTTGCCCGGGCGTCGTTCTTCCCGGTGATTCCGGTGTGCAGCACGACCGGCGTCGGCACGTTGGAACTGCTGGAGATCATCACGAGCGGATTTCCGTCACCGCCGGAACACACACTGCCGGAAGTCTTCACGCCGCAGGGCAAGGGCCGCGACGGCCTGACATGTGACCCGAAGGGGCCACTTCTTGCCGAGGTGGTCAAGACGACGTCGGATCCCTACGTCGGCAGGGTCAGCCTGGTTCGGGTGTTCTCCGGCACCATCACGCCCGACGCGACCGTGCACGTGTCGGGCCATTTCAGTTCGTTCTTCGGCTCCAACGGATCGACCAGCCACGCCGACCACGACGAGGACGAACGCATCGGCACATTGTCGTTCCCACTCGGCAAGCAGCAACGTCCCGCGCCGTCGGTCGTGGCCGGCGATATCTGCGCCATCGGGCGGCTGTCCAAGGCCGAAACCGGTGACACGCTGTCGGACAAGTCCGAGCCGCTGGTGCTGCGGCCCTGGACGATGCCCGAGCCGCTGCTTCCCATCGCGGTGCAGCCCCGCGCCAAGACCGACGAGGACAAACTCTCGGTCGGCCTGCAGCGGATCGCCGCCGAGGATCCGACGCTGCGCATCGAGCAGAACCCCGAAACGCATCAGATCGTGTTGTGGTGCATGGGCGAGGCCCATTCACACGTGGTCCTCGACGCCCTGTCGCGCCGCTACGGCGTCGCGGTGGACACCATCGAGCTTCGGGTACCGCTGCGAGAAACGTTCGGCGGCAACGCCAAAGGGCACGGCCGTCACGTCAAGCAGTCCGGCGGCCACGGCCAGTACGCGGTGTGCGACATCGAAGTCGAGCCGCTGCCAGAGGGTTCCGGTTTCGAGTTCGTCGACAAGGTGGTCGGCGGTGCGGTGCCGCGGCAGTTCATCCCGAGCGTCGAGAAGGGCGTCAAGGCGCAGATGGAGAAGGGTGTCGGCGCCGGCTATCCGGTGGTCGACATCCGGGTCACGCTGTTCGACGGCAAGGCCCATAGCGTCGACTCGTCGGACTTCGCGTTCCAGATGGCCGGTGGATTGGCGCTGCGGGAAGCGGCGGTGGCCACCCGCATCAACCTGCTGGAGCCGATCGACGAAGTCACGGTGGTGGTGCCCGACGACCTCGTCGGCGCGGTGATGAGCGACCTCGCCGGGCGCCGCGGCCGCGTACTCGGCACGGACAAGGTGGGCGAGGACCGCTCGATGGTCAAGGCCGAGATCCCCCAAGTCGAGCTGACCCGCTACGCAATCGATTTGCGTTCACTGTCGCACGGCGCAGGCTCCTTCACCCGCTCGTTCGCACGGTATGAACCAATGCCGGAATCGGCGGCCGCGAAGGTCAAGGCTTCCGCCTGACTTCCGCTTGTGGGGGTTAACCGGTAATCGCCGGGTCGGGTTTCCAGGGACCCGTGTTGGGGGCCAGCCCTGCAGACATCGCGCCGCCGGGGCGGAAAAGTCGTCGATGTGACGAGCACCGACACCGAGCTGGCGGCCAGGTTCGAACGCGAGGCGATCCCGATGCTTGACGGGTTCTACCGGCATGCAATGAAATTGACCCGCGACCACGCCGACGCCGAGGATCTGCTGCAGGAGACGGCGGCCAAGGCGTTCGCCGGTTTCGACAGCTTCCGCGATGGCACCAATCTCGGCGGCTGGCTGTATCGCATCATGCTCAACAGCCACATCAGCGAGTACCGCAAACAGCAGCGGCGCCCGGCGCAGCGGCTGACCGACACTATCAGCGAAGGGCAGATGGTGTCGGAGGCGCTTCACTCTTCAGGCGGTTTACGCTCCGCCGAAGACCTTGCGCTGGATCACTTGGAAGACAACGACATCAAGGCGGCGATGCTCGCGCTGCCCGACAAGATGCGCACCACCGTCTATCTCGCCGACGTGGAAGGCCGTCGCTTCCGGGAGATCGCCGAACTCACCGACGTCCCCATTGGCACGGTGATGTCACGCCTGCACCGCGGACGACGTCGGCTCCGTCAACTGCTCGCCGATGTCGCCGACGAACGCGGCTACCGGTTGGCCGACGTGGCCTAGCGCGGCGGGTCTCCCCGCCAGCTGAAACTGTTGACGTATTTGCCCATGTCCAAAGCGATTTGGAGGTTGGCGCCTGACGGTTTACCGCTGCCGAAATCCGGGCCGAACGGTCGGTAGGGGCCGACGGCAGCGGCGACCAGCGCCAAACCGTTCTTGACGGCCACCATGATGATCACACGCATCCGCATATAGCTGCTGTTCGCGCCTTGCGGCCAGCAGTCGGCCGCCTCGCCATACCCTGGCTGATAGCCGACCATCGTGTTGGGGATCTTGTAGGCGGTGCGGGCATCTGGAAACGTCTTGCGGACAAGGCTTTTGGCGATATCCTCCGGTGACCGGTTGGCCGCCTGCTCGCTGAACAACTGCAGCGTGCCGCCGTCACCGGCCTGCAGGTCCGCCGTCACCCCATTGGGCTTGGTCGTGATCTTGTAGGCCGACCCTGTAGCGGGATAGGACACCGAGAATGTGCCGTCCGGCGCGGTGAACCGCGGATTGATCGAGACGGGTGTTCCCGTGGGGGGCCGTCCGCAATCCGGCGGGCACGCATAGCGAATCGGCGGCTTGTGCACCAGCATCGTCACGCCGACCAGCGCAACGGCCACCACTGCAATGGCGCTGATCCAGGTCACCACCAAGCGGGTGCGTGAGGTACGCCGCAGCGGCGGAGCGGCATACGTCCCCCCGGGGACCGCATAGCCGGGAAAGTAGGTGGGTGTCGACGTGGTCATGTAGGGCCGGTCTCCGGGCCGCCTCGCACCGGGCGCATCTCCCGTCTGACGGTGCGCGACGAGCGTGACGACGCGCGCGTCGCGACCCCGCACGCGGGACAGAACGCCATGTCCGGAACGACATGTCCGCAGTGCGGACACAGCAGCGGCTCGTCGGCCTGTATCTCGTCATGCGCTTCGTGCAGCAGCGCCAGGTGAAGACCGACGCGCAGCAGAAGCAATGCCACAGCCGCGACGGCCAGGTACAGCCCCAACATCAGCATCTGCGGAAAATGGGATACGTCGATCAGGCCGAGGGCGAGGTACACCGCCAATACCGCCACCGCGAATCCGACGAGCGCGAAACGCACCAGACCCGGACGCTGATGCTCCTTGCTCGGCGGACGCGTGAACCACAGTGCGGCACCGATCAATCCGCCCGCTGCGGCCGCCGTCAACGGCACCGCGACGCCGCGGATGCCGGCCTCGGCGATGAGGCTGGCCATCGGCCGCTTGCTCACCAGACCGGAGCCGAACTGTGGGGCGAGCCGGGCGAGCGTCGCAGCCGCGGTGAAGGTGAGCGCACCAAGCGCGCCAACCATGAAGCCGTCCAACGCTTCCCGCGTGGGCGGCCGCAACAGCCGCACCACGACGGCCGGCATCAGCATCAGAATCACGCCACCCAGGGGGATGCCGATACCGTCACGCAACATGCGGCTCCCGACGATGCCCGCGCCAAGCGCGATCCCGTAGGACTTCGCCACCGCCGCGCCCGTCAACAACACCCAACCCACACCGAGACCGATGCCGAGCACGGCGGTGATCACCAACGTTCTGACGGGAAGGTCACTGAACGCGTCGGATTCGCGAAGGTACAGCAGGAACAACAGCGGGAAACCCAGTGCGGCAACGGATACCAATGCCGCAGGCAGACGCAGTAGCGCGAACGCAACCAGCGCCACCAGGACCACGGCCAGCCCGATCCGGAACGCGCCCCGTGACCGCTGCGGCAGATGCGGAAACAGTGAACTGGCCAGCGACGGCTGCAGAAGATGCTCGCCATGCGCGGCCCCGTAGTCGCGGATGCGCAGCCAGTCCGGGCCCTCCCCGCGGCGCGGCGTCAGATGACAACCGCATAGCCCGCAGTACTCCCCGTCGGGCACGTCGGTCTGACATATCCGGCACACCGTGGTGGGTACCTGCTCTTCGTTCGGTCCTACGGTCATCGGGCCGCCTTCTGCACGACGAGCGCGTTGCGTACCAGGTTGTCGATATCAGGTGTGCCGAGCCCGGTGACCAAGTCGTATCCCGGCCCCGCGGTGTTGACCGCGTTGCCGCCCAGAACCACGTCGCGGAACCCAGGCAGCGGCGCCCCGGCGGCGATGCGATACAGCAGCGGATTGAAATCGCCCAGTCTCTGCCCGCCGTTGGCAAGCAGGTACTGATTCATCACCGCGGCAAGGCCTGCCCACAACGGCGCCGACTGGGACGTGCCGCCCCCGACCACTTGTTGACCGCTGAGCACGATCCGAACGCCGGTGAACGGATCGGCTACCGCCGCGACGTCCGGAGTCAGCCTGCGGGTGGTGTCCTGGCCGGAGCCGACGCCGCGCTGCCAGTCCGGACGGTCGAACAACGCCGACACCCCGCCGCCGGTGCCTTGCGACAGTGGCACGTCGAACCACGCCTGCTCGGCCAGCCATGCGCCGTTCGCGTCGGTGGACAGCGTGGTGCCGCCGACATCGACCATCTCAGGCAGCGACGCCACCGAATCCAGGCCGACATCGGATGCGCCCGGCGGGGACGACCAGTCGTCGCCGCCCTTGCACTCCAAGCCGGCAAGGTCGCCGCTGGCGTTGAACGCGGTGGTGCCATGCGAATGGGCGGTCGACAGTGCCGATCGCACCGGCGCCAGATCGGCCGCGGTGATCAGCTTGTCGCATCCCCATCCGATCGAAAAGCTCCACACCGCACCGGGAAACTGGCGATCCGCGTCCTCGAGCATCTGGCCGATCTTCACGTAGGCGCCGCCGCCGCCTTCCACGGTCGGACGGGCGTTGACAACGACCTTCTGTGCATCGGGCGCAATCGCGTGAGCGACCTCGAGATCCATCGTCGTCTCACCGCGCGGCTCGCTCGGTTGTCCGCCCACCACGGTGGGGGTGAACTTCGGCAAACGGTATGTGGCGGAGAAGGTGTCGAGGTCACTCTGGTCGAACCCGTCGAAGGCGAAGAACACGATCGTCATGCCCTTGCCGGTGTAGCCGTCGGCGGCCAACCGATTGGCGTTGTAGGTATTGAGCAACGCGCTGGGCGTCAGCCCCTGATCCGGAACGTCCAGAGGCGGGAACGACGGCCGCGACATGTGATGCGGGGTGTAGCCAAGGATTCGGCCCAGCTCGGCGATCTCACCGACGAGGGGCTCGGGGATCGACGGCTGCTGCGGTGAGGCGTAGAACACCTGCCCACGCTGACCCCGGTAGTCGTGAACCTGAACGTTGAACGCGTCCGCCACCTTGTCGGCGGAGCCTTCGATGACGGCCCAGTCACGCCCGGGTTGCCACCGCACCGACAGGCCATGGCCGTCGGCCCAACCCATCAGCGCCGCGGGGTGGGCAGCCTCGCGCAGCGCGGCCGTCACCTGGGCGTTGTTGCTATGCGACGGTCCCAGATCGGTCGAACTCGCCAGCAAGTAGGCATACGGGCCCGCGATGGTGCCAGCGCTGTCCGGGCCGGACGGGTGAAGGTCTGAGACGAGCACCAACACCGCAGCCCCGACCAGCGCGAGCACGCTGAAATGCCGGGCCGTCACATCCGCCAGGGTACGTCCAAGCAGGCGAGACGCGGCTCTAGTGATCGCCAGGGGTGGCGGTCGGCGCCGGCGGCGCCTTCACCGGAGGCGTGAACAGATTGCCGCCTGTGGGGTTGATCGACTTCTCCGTAGGCGCAACGGTCGGCGACGAGGGCGCGCCGGTCGTCGTCGTGGTCGTTGTTGTCGTCGTCGTTGTCTCGGGAGCTTTCTTCTCTTCCTTCGCGCATGACGCGGTGAAACCGATCATCGCCACGACGGCGCCGCCACCGATTACCGCGGCGGCGCGACGAGCCATCAGACCTGACTTCATGATGCAGTCCTTACAATCGGAAACCAATGCCAGCTGCATTCGAAGACAAGTCTGGCTAACGGAACTGTAATCGAATGTACTAACCAGCGCACAGCGTTCCCCCAGGGGCGAAATTGCCAGGGTTGAACTGCGTCTTCTCGGGCAACACCGGTCATATTCGTCCTATCGCCGTGCCCGCGAGGTGGTCGCTGTGTATCAGCAGATTCTTGATCCGGTTGCGCATTCTCTGGCGTGGAGTTCATTAGTCGCGGCATTGCCGTTGCTATTGCTTTTCGTGATGCTCGGCGCGCTGCGGGTAACCGCTTGGATCGCGTCGGTGGTGTCCCTGGTGCTGGCGATCGTGCTCGCGATTCTGGTGTACGGAATGCCGGTCGGCCAGGCACTGCTGGCCGGCACGGAAGGAGCGGCGTTCGGATTCTTCCCGATCCTGTGGATCGTCATCAACGCGATCTGGGTGTACCAAATGACCGTCGAGACAGGGCATTTCGATGTGCTGCGGCGCTCCTTTGCGCGCGTCAGCGACGACCAGCGGGTGCAGGCGATCATCATCGCGTTCTCGTTCGGCGCGCTGATCGAAGCACTGGCCGGGTTCGGCACCCCGGTCGCGGTGACATCGGTGATGCTGATGGCCCTGGGCTTCAAACCGCTCAAGGCCGCCGCGCTCGCGCTGACCGCCAATACCGCGCCCGTCGCGTTCGGAGCGATGGCGACCCCGATCCTCACCCTCGGCAAGGTGACAGGACTGTCGAGCGACACGCTCGGCGCGATGGTGGGGCGGCAGACACCCATCCTGGCGTTGTTCGTGCCGCTGGTGCTGGTCGGGATCGTCGACGGATGGCGGGGCGTGCGGGAGACCTGGCCGGTGGCGGTGGTCTGCGGCCTGGTTTTCGCTCTGGGGCAATACGCGACGTCGAACTTCATCTCGGTGCCACTGGCCGACGTGGTGGCCTCACTGCTGTCGGCCGCCGCCGTTGTTGGGCTGGTGCGCATCTGGCATCCACGTCGCGAGCAGGCACCAGCCGTGGTCGCCGGTGGCGCCGCGGACGAGCCGACACCCGAATTCGCCGAGCGGGTGGCCCATCCCGACAGCCGAGCCGAAATCACCCGTGCCTACGCGCCTTACGCGATCATCATCGCCGTGTTCGTGATCTGTCAGATCACCGCGGTCAAGAACCTGCTCGACAAGGCGACCGTCAAGTTTCACTGGCCGGGGCTGCACATCCTGAGCCCTAAAGGAAAGCCGGTGTCGCTCACCGAGTTCACGCTGAACCTGCTCACCACGCCGGGAACCCAGATGCTCGTGGCCGGCCTGCTGACGATGATCGTGCTGAAGTTGTCGGTGCCCCGCGCGGTCAAGGCGTACGGGACCACGCTGCATCAGCTGCGCTTTGCCATCGTCACCGTGATGGTGGTGCTCGCGCTCGCGTTCGTGATGAACCTTTCGGGTCAGACGATCACGCTCGGCACGTGGATGGCCGCCGCCGGTGGCGCCTTCGCCCTGCTGTCTCCGGTGCTCGGCTGGCTGGGCGTGGCGGTCACCGGCTCTGACACGTCATCGAATTCGCTCTTCGGTGCCCTTCAGGTGACGGCCGCCAACCAGGCGGGGTTGTCCGACGTGCTGATGGCGGCGTCGAACAGCTCGGGCGGCGTACTGGGCAAGATGATCTCGCCGCAGAACCTGGCGATCGCCGCCGCGGCGGTGGGAATGAACGGCAAGGAAGGCGACATCTTCCGCCGGGTGGTGATCTGGAGCGTGGTGTTCCTGGCGCTGCTGTGCGTGCTGTCCGCCCTGCAGTCATCAGACGTGCTCTCGTGGATGGTGCCCTGACCACCTAACCTGGTGGCGGCCAACACGATTGGGCTATGCGCGGGTGGCCTTGACGGCGCTCAACGCTTCGGCCCGCGTCGGGTACAGCTCGAAGATCTCGTCCAGACCGGTCAGTTGAATCGGCCGGCTCGTCGCCGCGCCCTCCGCGACCACCGCAAACTGAGTTGATGTGCCGAGCTTTTCTTGCGTGGTGACCAGCGTCTGGAGGCCGGCGGAGGCCAGAAACTCGACGTCGGACAGATCGACCACCAGCGCCGTCGGCTGCGCAGCGAGCGCTTCGTCGATGGCCGCTTCGAGCGCTGGAACCGTGGCCAGATCGACCTCGCCACCGACGGTCAGCACGGCGACCCCGTCCTCGTAGTCGACCGCCGTGGCGATCGCATCCTTATCCGACAACCGCCATCCTTATATCCGTTGTCCCGCCCGTTCACTGTGGACCTGCGTTGAGCCTAACCTTCAAATACGGGTGCAGATTGATAACTTCGCCGGTTGCCGCCCGACGCTCGGGCTAATGTCTGCACGGAATGTGTGCGCTGCCATTGCGCGCGAGTGGAATCGGGAGGTCAAGTGTCCGAGTCGTCGACGGATTTCGGAAGTTCCAGCACAGCCACACAGACACCCGAACTCACCGGCGAGGGGCTGCTGCCGCAGCTCGTCCAGCACCTGCGGCAAAACCGCACCGTCCTGCGTGAGGAGTGGGCCCGCCGCATCAACGAGGCCGAACTGCTGACGGCCATGTCTCCGCAGGAGCTGTTCTCCGAAGCGACCGCCGTCTACGACAACTACGTCGAGGTGCTCGAGACCGGTAGCGTCGAGGCGCTGCAGGCCTACGCCCGCGACCTGTCCGAACGCATCATCCCGCGAGGCGTTGAGACCGACGAGGTCATCGGGATCGTGCTGCTTCTGCGCGACGTGCTGGCGCGATCCTTGTTCGAGAAGTACCAATCCGAGTTCGGTCTGCTGAACCGGGTGCTCGACGCTTACGAGCCCGCGGCCAACCGCATCGCGAACACCGTGGCCGTGTCCTTCGTGCAAGAACGCGAGCGCGTCATCCGCCAGCAGCAGGAAGCCATCCGCGAGCTGTCGACGCCGGTGCTTCAGGTGCGCGAACAGCTGCTGATTCTGCCGATCATCGGTGTGCTGGACAGTCAGCGAGCGCGTCAGGTGACCGAACAGCTGCTGCGCGCCATTCGCGCGAATCGCGCGAAGGTGGTGGTTATCGACATCACGGGTGTGCCGACCATCGACTCCACCGTGGCCAACCACCTCGTGCAGACGGTCGACGCGTCGGGCCTGATGGGTGCGAGCGTCATCATCACCGGCCTGTCGTCGGACATCGCACTCACCCTGGTGACCATCGGCCTGGATCTGTCGAAGATGAACGCCGTCGGCGACCTGCAGGGCGGTATTGAAGAGGCCGAACGTCTGCTGGGTTACGAAGTGACCCGCACCGGCGATCTGAACGGCTGACCACCGCTAACGCGGCCCTCACATGCCAGTACCCATTCTCAAACAGGGCACGATCCTCATCGCCTCGGTGCAGGCCGCCCTCACCGATTCCGACGCCGAACGGCTGCGCCACGATCTGATGGAGCGCGTCAGCCGCTACCGCGCACACGGGATCATCGTCGACGTCACCGCGATCGACGTGATGGACTCCTTTGCCGCGCGCTCGATCCGCACGATCGCACACATGACCCGGCTGCGCGGGGCGGACACCGTCATCGTGGGCTTGCAGCCGGAGGTGGCCTTCGCGATGGTCCAGCTCGGGCTGATGTTCGACGACATGCACACGGCACTGGATCTGGAAGAGGGCCTTGCGCTGCTGAATCGGCAGCTGGATTCGAAGAAGACCCCGAACGGGCGCGACGGTGGCGACTGATTTCGTGGTCGACGTCAACAACTCCGACGACATCGTCACCGCCCGACAGGCCGGGCACGAACTAGCCCGTCATCTCGGCTTCTCGCTGACCGACGTCACGATGATCGCCACGGCGATCTCCGAAATCGCCCGCAATATCACCAGTTACGCGGGTCGCGGCGAGGTTCGGGTCGGCGTCCAATACCGCGAGGGCCGGCAGGCCCTCGTCGTCCGCGCGGAAGACGACGGCCCGGGAATCGCCGACATCGAACGCGCCCTCGAAGACGGCTACTCCACCGGACGGGGTCTGGGCCTTGGCCTACCTGGCGCGCGACGGCTGATGGACCGGCTGATCGTCGAGTCGTCACCGGGCAAGGGCACAGTGGTGGAGATGTGGAAATGGATCCCGCTCGATGCGTAGGAAGGGACGAATCGGACCGATCGAGTGGGCGACGGCGCGACGCCCCGTGCCCGGTGAGGAAGTCTGCGGCGACTTTCCGATCGCGGTCGACGTGAGCGGCACCGCTGCGCTTTTCGGTGTGGCCGACGGACTGGGGCACGGCACCGCGGCCGAAACCGCTGCGCTGCGCGCGGAGGAGGTGGTCAAGCGGTCCCGCGCCGAACCTCTCGACGTGCTGTTGCAGCTGTGCCATCGCGGGCTGGCGGACACGAGGGGTGCCGCAATCACGTTGGCTCGCATCGACTTCGAGACCGACACCCTGAGCTGGATCGGAATCGGCAACGTGACAGCCGACCTCGTCGCCAAGGACGCGGGCGGCATCCACATCCGGGCCTCAGCCCTTCTGGCCGGCGGCATCGTGGGCTACCGCATACCGCATGCGCTTGCCACCCATCAGGTGTCGATCGGCCCGGGCGACCTCCTGGTCATCGCGACCGACGGCATCGGAGAAGACCACGTTTCGGGTATCGACTTCGCGGCGCCCGCGATGGCGATTGCCGAACACATCCTCGACGCTTTCGGCCGAGAGTCCGACGACGCGCTCGTGCTGGCTGCGCGTCACCGGGGAAGCTCGTCATGACGGGCACTGCTGACTTTCACGCCCAGTATGCGGCCGCGTTGCGGGCCTATGTGTCCGCACAGGGCGAAGGGACGCTGGCTGTCGGCCATGAGCTCGGCCGGCGGGCATTGCAAGAACAAATCAGCATGCTCGAGATCATCGAGAACCACTCCCGGCTGGTCGAGGACCCGAACTGTCCACTCGATTCCTCTGCCGCCCTTCAGTTTCTGCTGCAAGCACTCGCGGCACTCGACGTCGCGACGCGTGGATTCCTCGACGGCACAAGGCGATACGAACAGCAGCGGGCCCGCGCCGATGTGCTGGCGAACCGCAACGAGTTCCGCACCGCCCTTGTCAATTCTCTACAGGAAGGCTTCTTCGTCGCCGACGGCGCCGGAGCGGTGATCGAGGTCAACGACGCGTTCACCGACATCACCGGCTACGGCCCCGAAGGCTTGCCCTATGCGTGGCCTCACCCGTGGATGAGTGGTGACAACGAGGCGAACGAGCGGCTGTCCCGCCTGCTGGCCGAGGGAAACCTCGGCGCGGAGGCGCCGATCAGACACCGAGACGGGCACACCGTATGGGTGGCGATGAGCGTCAACGCCGTCGAGTCCCCCGGCGACGAGGACGCTTACGTCGGCACTATCCGCGACGTCACCGCCGCGCGCGCGACCGCCGAGCGAGAACGCGCGGTGGCCAACCTCGCGACCGCGGTGACCGTCGCACGGAGTGTGCGAGAGGTGTTGTCCACCACTCTCGAGGAGTGCCGCACCAGGCTGGGCGTGCGGCAGGTGCTGGCCGTCATGTGGCCGGCCGGTGACCACGAGCCGGCCGTGCACTTGGCGGGCGACTCGATCCCATCGGCGTGGCGTGATCTCGACCCGGTCGTGCGCGGCACGCTCGAGAACGCCCGCGACTGGCTGCCATTGACCGTCGAACCGGTTGGCAGGACGGCCTTCACGGAAGCGTCGAACGGCATGGTGGCCGTGCTGTCGCGGGACGTGGCGGTGTGGCTGGAATTCGGCGATCCCCGTCGGGTCACCGCCGAGGACAAACAACTCGTCGCGGCCCTTGCCGGTCATCTGAGCCTGGCTATGCAGCACGTGCGCCAGTTCGAGATCGCTCGCGATACCTCCCTGACACTGCAGCGCTCCATGTTGGGACCGATAGAGCTGCCCCCCGGTTTCGCCGTACGTTACGAACCTGCGGTGCCGCCGCTGGAAATCGGCGGTGATTGGTATGACGCCGTGCCCGTCGGTGAGCACAAGATCGGCGTGATCGTCGGCGATTGCGTCGGCCGCGGGCTGTCGGCTGCTGCGGTGATGGGTCAGCTGCGCAGCTCAGCACGCGCGCTACTGCTCACCGGCGCATCGCCGGGCCGGTTGCTCGAGCAACTCGACTCCGTCGCGGCATACATTCCAGATGCGTTCTGCACCACCGTTTTCGCTGCGATCCTCGACACCGAATCCGGCAGCTTGGTGTACAGCAGCGCCGGCCACGTGCCGGCCGTGGTGGTCGCTCCGTCGTCGGACCCGGTCATGTTGACCGATGCCCGGTCCGTGCCGCTGGGCGTACACAGGACCGAACCGCGACCGCAGGCGGTCCAGGAGTTGGTGCCCGGCGCCACCCTGCTGGCGTATACCGACGGGCTCGTCGAACGGCGCGACCAACCCATCGACGAGCAGATCGGCCGCGTGGCGAAGGCCGTCGTCGACACGCTCGATCTACCGGTCGACGACGTGGCCGAGATCGTCCTCGACAAGATGGCGCCCGACGACGGTTATGAAGACGACGTGGCGATCGTGCTTTACCACCGACCACGCGCGACGATGGTGATCGAAATCGACGCCACCGCAGATCAATTGAGCGAGGTCCGCCATCGACTCGCGGAATGGCTGCACGCAGCGAACACGCCCGAGCCGCTGGCCGCCGACATCGTGCTGGCCGTCAACGAAGCGTGCAGCAACAGTGCCGAGCACGCCTATCGGGGAGACAGCCCCAGGAAGATGCGGGTCGAGGCCAGAGCCGACGAAGGTCGCATCGAGGTGCAAGTCGCTGATACGGGTTCGTGGAAGACACCGGCAGGCGACCCCCTCACGCGGGGCCGCGGGCTGCCGCTGATCCGGGCGTTGAGCGAGCGGGTCGACGTGGATGGCACCCCTGCGGGCACCACGATCGACATGAGCTTCCGGCTGGATCGGTAAGGGTGCCGAGGTGTTCGCCCAGGTATTGCGCGCTGCGGCTGTTGACGTGATAAGACATCAATCGGCAATTTGCGACTGTCGAGCAGAGGCACGCGATGCGGGGGATTTCGCATACGTTCAGGCGGCGCTGCCGCCAGACAATCGGAGGTGCTGGTGACAAGTGCCGCCGATGCGGACCAGTGCGGTCCCGATCCGCTGCAGATCCGGGTACCGGCCATACCCGCCAGCCTGGCCGTCATCCGGGGGCATCTGCGCCGGTGGCTGCCGACTGCCGCGGTGAATCCAGCAACGGCCGCCGAACTGTTGCTCGCGGTGGGAGAGGCCGCATCGAATGCTGTAGAGCACGCCACTCGCAATGTCCGGCACGCGGTCGAGGTCGAGGTGAGCGCGCGGGCCACGGCAACCGGCCTCGCGCTGACGATCAAGGACAACGGCCGCTGGCATCCGCCGCCGAACCGGCCAGGCATACGCGGGCACGGCAGTAAGTTGATGACCGCGCTCGTGGACACGGTCACGATCACGCCAACCCCTGACGGAACGACGGTGGAAATGCACAAGGAGTTGCATCCATGACCAACAGCCAGTTCCGATTGACTGCTGCGATGGCCGAGCAGTCGCCGGTGGTCACCGCGACCGGTGACATCGACCTGGCCAATGTCGGTCAGTTCCAGGACACGCTGACCAAGGCCGCCGCGGACAGCGATTCCATCACCGTAGATCTGTCAGAGGTGTCCTATTGCGACAGCGCTGCCGTTCGTGCGTTGTTCGCGGTCGCAGCGACAACCAAACTCGCCTTGATCGTTCCCGCCGATGGACCGATCACCACCCTGCTCGGCATTTCCGGCCTCGACCGGGTCGCGACGGTAGCCACCCGCAACTGATTGCCATGTCGCCGTTGCACTTTCAGCCCAGCCAGCATCCACAGCTGCTGGCGCTGCTACAACGCATCCTCGAGCGCATCCAGTCCGATCACTACGACGCTGTCGGCCTTGCCGTCACGATTCACGACAGGCGCCGCGAAGAACACCCATCGGTCATCGCCGCGCTGGGCGTGGGCTCTGAACTCGTCGGTGCGCAGCTGTCGGGCCTCGGCGGTCCCGTCGTCGACGCGCTCGCATACCAGGTGCCGGTGCTAAGTCTCGATTTGTGGACCGACGACCGCTGGCCGCAGTTGACTCTCGATGCGGTTAGCGAGCATGCGCCGCATCTCATGGATGATCTGGAGCGGGTGCACGGCGAGGCCGTCGTGCCCGGTGTGTGGGCAGACGACGCGGCCGTGGCGGTCTCGTGCACGCTGAGTCAGCCCGCGAGCGCGGCGACCGTCGCCAGTCTGATCACCTATGAACAGCTGGTTTCCGCCGCATTGATCACCACCGCGGCCGAAAACGCCACCGCGATCGAGGACATCATCACGGTGCTGCAGTCTCGTGGTGCCATCGAGCAGGCGAAGGGTGCGCTGATGGGTCTGGTCCGCTGCGACGCCGCGTACGCGTGGAGAATGCTGCGCCGGGCCAGCCAGGAGTTCAACGTCAAACTGCGCGAACTGTCGGTGGCGCTGGTCGAGCACATCAGCGGCGCTCCCGCCGAGCAGCCCGACACGGGAGCACCGATAACGCCCGACGATCGGACCCGCGAGGCGGCCCGCCTGATGTGGGCGGCACTATCCGAAGCCCCGGCGCCCGAGGGCACCGCCTCGCGCCGCTAACGCAGCTGCTCGGCTCCCTGGCCTGCCTGCGTGCGCGCGATGGTGGGCTGGTTGTAACCGGCATCGGCGACCGCGCGCCGCACCGCATCGGCGACTTCGCCGACTCTCTCGTCGGGCACCAGTGCGATCACACACCCACCGAACCCGCCGCCCGTCATCCGCGCGCCGAGCGCGCCCGACCGCACCGCGGTGTCGGCGATCAGATCGATATGGGCCGTGGTGATCTCGAAGTCGTCGCGCATCGACTCCTGGGAAGCCGTCAGCATCTCACCGATCGCGAAGAAGTCGGAATCACGCAGCGCCGCAACCACATCGAGCACACGCTGGTTATCGGTCAGGATGTGCCTGGCGCGACGGGCGTCGACCGGATCGGTCACGCCGGCGAGCACCGCTACCCCGCGGTCCTGTACCTCTCGAAGTGACGCCACCCCCAGGTCGGCCGCCGCCCGTTCGCAGGATGTCCGTCGCGCCGCGTACTCACCGCCCGCGTGTTGGTGTGGGGCGCGCGAATTGATCAGCAGCAAGGCGACATTCGAGGCATCCGGGTCGAACACCACCGGTTGCACGGTCGGCTCGCGAAAGTCGATCATCAACGCCTTGCGCGGCTCGCCGCACAGCGCAGCCAATTGGTCCATCATCCCGGTGGGCGCGCCGACGTAGTCGTTCTCGGCGCGCTGCGCGATGCGCGCCAGCTCTATCCGATCGACGTGAAGACCTGTCGCGGTCGTGAGCGCGCCGATGACCGCGCACTCCAGTGCGGCCGAAGACGATACGCCCGAACCCATCTCGACGTCGCTCGTGATCGACATCGATCCGCCACGGATGCGGTAGCCCGCGGCACGCAGCGCCCACATCACGCCCGCGACGTATGCGGCCCAGCCGGTTACGTCGCCGGGGGCCGTGTCGAGCGGGATCCGGACGTCGCCCTCCTCCCGGTCACTGCGCACCGCGATTTCTGTGCCATCATCCGGTAGATAGGTCACCACCGTGCGCTCGGGCAATGCGATCGGTAGCGCGAAACCGAGGTTGTAGTCGGTGTGTTCGCCGATCAGGTTGATCCGGCCCGGTGCCGCGTATCGGATGCTCACCTACAGCTCCCGCAGCCGCTGTGCGACGCTTTCGGGTGTCACATCGCTGATGAACGCGTCCATCGCCGACTCCGAACCGGCCAGGAACTTGAGCTTGGTGGCGCTGCGGCGCACCGACATGAGCTCGACGTGGAAGTGCCCCTCAGCCTGCTCCTCGGTGTCGGCGTACTGGTGTAGTGCCGAGATATAGGGCAGCGGCGTCGGATACATGCGGTCGAACCGGCCCAGCACGTCGAGGTAGATCTGGGCGAACCCGGTGAGTTCGGCGTCTGTCAGGTCAATCAGGTTGTGTACGAACCGATTCGGATAGATGTGCACCTCGACCGGCCAGCGTGCGGCGAACGGTACGAATGCGGTGAACAGCTCGGTTCGCGCGATGACGCGGCCGCCGTCGGTGATCTCGTTGGCGAGGATGTCGGCGAAAAGGTTGCTGTCGTTGCGCTTTCGGTATGCACGCGCTTCGCGGAGCATCTCGGCCGTGCGTGGCGCCAGATACGGATACCCGTAGATCTGGCCGTGCGGATGGGTCAGCGTCACGCCGATCTCTTCACCGCGGTTTTCGAAGCAGAACACCTGGGCGATGCCCGGCCTGCTCATCATGTCCGCGGTGCGGTCCCGCCATGCGTCGACGACCAGGCGGGCGTGGGGCAGCTCGAGTTGGGCGAACGAGCCGGTGTGGTCGCTGGAGAAACAGATGACCTCACATCGCCCGTGGCCCGGTGCCGACAGGAAGCCGTCGCCGGCGGTGCTGGGCAGGTCGAACGGTGTGCCGCCCGCACCGGACAAGCTGGGGAAGCGGTTCTCGAATACGACGACGTCGTAGTCGGCGGCGGGTATCTCGCTTGTCTCTCCGGTTGGGCCCGGGCACAGCGGGCATTGGTCGGGCGGCGGTTTATAGGTGCGGTCCTGGCGCAGCGCCGCGATGACCACCCATTGCCCGGTCTGCCGGTCGAATCGCAACTGGGACTGCTGATCTCCGCGCTCCGGCAGCGGGCGTCTATCGGGCACCGGCGCCGGGGTGTGCCCGGGAAGCGAGAAGAAGAACAGATCGCGGCCGTCCGCCAGTGGCCACCGCATCGGCGTCATGGTCGCCCCGTCACGTGCGCGACCTCCAGACTGCCCACTTGAGCGCCGACCACCGCGCGGCCCTCAGCCGGCAGCCCGTCGTCGACGATCAGGGTGTCCACCTGGGACAGTCGGGCGAAGACGTTGGTGCCGACTTCGCAGTACTTGGTGTGGTCGGCAAGCACCACGAGTTGCGCGCCAATGTCGATCAATGTCCGATTGGTCTGCGCCTCAGCGATATTGGGGGTGGTCAGCCCGGCGTCGGGGTCATAGCCGTGGACACCGAGATAGGTGGCGTCGACGCGGAACGACGCGATCGCGGCGTCGGCGATCGGCCCGACAAGGGCATCGGAAGGTGTTCGGACACCACCGGACAGGTACACCTGCGGTGTGTCGGCGGCGTCGGATCCCGGATCGGTCAGCACCTCGAAGACGCTGATGGAGTTCGTCACCACCGTGATCGATGACCGATGCCGCAGTCGGCGGGCGAACTCGGTGGTGGTGGTGCCCGCGCTGATCGCGATGGTCATGCCGTCGTCGACGGTGTCCGCCGCGAGCGCCGCGATCGCTGCCTTCTCAGCGCGCTGCTGGCCGGCTTTTTCCGACGACCACGGTTCTTCTCCACGGTTGTGCCGCATGACCGCGCCGCCGTGCACCTTCCGCAACAGGTTCTGCGCGTCGAGCACATCGAGGTCGCGGCGGACGGTCATCTCCGACACGTCGAGCTCGGCAGCCAGGTCGGCGACGCGGACCGCACCGCCGGCATTCAATGCCCGCAAGATCGCATGGCGACGTTCGGCGGCGAGCATGAAACCGCACATTATCAAACAAGATCTTTGATTCTGTACCGAATAGACATCGAAAGCTGTTAGTTTCTGCTTGCTTCTGACCGAACTTGTGCTGCTCCGATGAAGGAGTTGATGACTCAGAATGAGTGAGACCACCACACTGGCCGCAGAAAACGTACTGCGACTCAACCTCGGCTGGCTCGACTACGTACTTGTCGCGATCTACTTCGTCTTCGTCCTCGGGATCGGTTTCATCGCCCGAAGTCAGATCTCCACGAGCCTTGACTTCTTCCTGTCCGGCCGCCGGCTACCCGCCTGGGTGACCGGCCTGGCGTTCATATCGGCGAACCTCGGCGCCGTCGAGATCATGGGAATGTCGGCCAACGGCGCACAGGTCGGCCTGTCGACCATGCACTACTACTGGATCGGCGCCATCCCGGCCATGCTGTTCCTCGGCGTGGTGATGATGCCGTTCTACTACGGCTCGAAGGTGCGCAGCGTTCCCGAGTTCATGCGGCGACGCTTCGGGCCCGGCGCCCACCTGGTGAACGCGATCAGCTTCGCCACAGCCCAGGTGCTCATCGCCGGTGTCAACCTGTTCCTGCTGGCGACGGTGATCAATGCGCTGCTCGGCTGGCCGCGTTGGCTCTCGCTGATTGTCGCGGCCCTGGTGGTTCTCAGCTACATCACGCTCGGCGGACTGTCGGCCGCGATCTACAACGAGGTGCTGCAGTTCTTCGTGATCCTGGCGGCGCTGGTTCCGCTCACGGTTTTCGGGCTGATCAGGATCGGCGGCTGGAATGGCCTGAAGGACAAGGTCATTGACACCGTGACCGATGGCAAGGTGACTGCCTCGGTGCACGAGCAGGTCACGACATGGCCCGGTCAGGCGTTGTCCGGTTTCGAGAGCCCGGTATGGTCGGTGATCGGCATTGTCTTCGGGCTCGGGTTCGTGCTGTCCTTCGGATACTGGACCACCAACTTCGTCGAGGTGCAGCGCGCGATGGCCTCGAGTTCGATCTCCGCGGCGCGTCGCTCCCCGATCATCGGTTCGTTCCCGAAGATGTTCGTTCCGTTCGTGATCATCGTGCCCGGCATGATCGCGGCGGCCGCGATCGGCGACATGATCCGGCTGAAAACGACTGGCGAAGGCGACATCACCTACAACGATGCGATGCTGCTGATGATCCGCGACATCCTGCCGAATGGCTTGCTGGGTGTCGCTGTCGCGGGTCTGCTGGCCTCGTTCATGGCGGGCATGGCGGCCAACATCTCGGCGTTCAATACCGTGTTCAGCTACGACATCTGGCAGGACTATGTGATCAAGGACCGGCCCGACAACTACTACATCCTGGTAGGTCGGATCGCCACGATCGGGGCGACGATCCTGGCCATTTTCACCGCGTTGATCGCGGCCGGTTTCTCCAACCTGATGGACTACCTGCAGACGCTGTTCGGCTTCTTCAACGCGCCGTTGTTCGCCACGTTCATCCTCGGCATGTTCTGGAAGCGGATGACCTCGACCGCGGGCTGGGCCGGCCTCGTGTCCGGAACCCTTTCTGCCATCTTCATTTTCATCTTGTCCAAGGTCGGAGTGTTCAGCCTTCCCGGGCAGGGCGTGCCTTTCGTCGCCGCCTCGGTGGCGTTTGTCGTCGACATCATCGTCAGCGTGGCCGTCACCATGGTGACCACGCCCAAGCCGGCGAACGAATTGGTGGGTCTGGTGTACTCCGAGACACCGAAGGAAGTCTTCTCCGACCCCGAAAGCGCCGGAAAGGCTTGGTATCTGCGGCCCGTCCCGCTCGCCGCGGTTTCGCTCGCCATGGTCATCGTCCTCAACATTGTTTTCCACTGATAAGGAACTGTGATGCGGCATTTGTTTGACATTCGCAACATCATCGGCTCGTTGCTGGGCATCTACGGTGTCGTGCTGACCATCGCCGGCTTCGTCCCCGGACTGCTTGGCGACCACCGCAGTGCGGCCACCGACAACCCTGTCGATCTGTACGTCGGCACCGACGCCAACTGGTGGGTGGGTCTGGCGCTGATCGGCGTGTCGATCGTGTTCATCGGGTGGGCGTTGTTGCGGCCGGTGAAGATCCCCGAAACGCCGCCCGCCACAACGGATTCCACCGACGGATAGCCCCGCGTAAGCTACGACGAGCGGCGGGCCATCTCGGCCTCGAGCTGCTCCTCGTATGCGCCCTCGTCACGGCCTAGCGCGATGGTGGCCGCCGCCATCGCGACGGTGCTGACCGTGAGCAGCACTGCGTCGATACGGCTGACGTCGAGGTGCTCGCCGAGGACAACCGCGCCGAGTACCACGGCGATGACGGGTTCGAGCACCAGCATCGTCGGCACCGAGGTCTGCAGTGATCCGGCATGAAATGCGGACTGCTGCAGGAAAACCGCGATCACGCCCAGCAGGGCAAGCAGATACAGCACGGGCGTGGACAGGACCTTGGCCAGACCGTCGTGAGTGAGCAGATGCATGACCAGCTTGGTGAGCACGGCGACGACGCCGAACAAGACGCCCACCGCAACGGCCAGCAGCACGGCGCGGCGCCACCCCATGGTCCGGATGGCGACGATCACGCACGCCATCACCGCCGCCGTGCAGATGACCGCAACCGTCGCAGACAGCGCAACCGATGCCTCGTAGTCGCCGGGCCGGGTCTGCGCCAAGACCACGAACACCGCCAGGGAAACCGTCAGCAGCACCGCCCATGCCCATTCGGCGCGGGTGACGCGCCGGTGCGCGAGCCGGGCGCTCAGCGGCAAGGCGAACAGCAGGGCGGACACCAGGATGGGCTGCACCAACAGCAGTGAGCCGTTGGCCAAGGCCAGCGCCTGAAAGACGTAGCCGGCGATGGCCGCCGCGGTACCGCCCCACCACAGGGGCCGGCGAAGCAACGTCAAGAACATCACGGAGCTGACCCCGTGCTCTTGCGGGACATCCATGGTGGCTCGTTGGCGCACCACGATGCCGATCGCGAGGAACACGGCGGCGAACACGGCGAGCAGCACCACCAGACCATGGCCTACCAAAGCGTCCAGCTCCTTTCGGGCCACGGCCAATACACCGAACAAGGACAGCACACATACCCACGCGACGCCCAGCCAGGCCCGGTCTCAAGGCTGGGTCGATTTGGTTTCGAACCTGGGCAACCGGGGCATTATGTCGCCATGAATTTGCGTCGGTTGGTTTTGCTGGTAGGTGCGGTCGCGTTGATCGCGGGTGTCATCGCGCTGCTTGTTCCGGTGTCTGTGCCGGGGCCGGACAACGGCAGCATCGGATGCGGCAACGGTATCGCCGCGAACGATTCGGCCGCCCGCGAGGTGGACAACAACAATCCCGCGAATCTGCCAATCATCAACCAGGTCGTTCCGCACACCGAGTACGTAGCGCAGTGTCACTCCGCGGTGTCCGGGCGTCGCGCGTGGGCGATTCCGGTCGCGATCATCGGGCTGGTGGTTCTTGCCGGGAGCTTCTTCGTCGGCGGCAGGACCGGCAGCGTCCGCGCGCCGTAGCGGTTAACTCGCTTCGCGCCCGCCGACCAGACGAAGCCGGGGGCCGGATTCGCTGGTGACCGGGTCGATCTTGTCGTTGACCGTCGCGACGACGGAGTCGACTCGATTCACGGCCCGGTCGCACAGACCACGGACCCTGTCACTTGCCACGTCGACTTCGTCGACCGCGCTCATCAGATAGGCCCTGACGTTGACGCGCAGCCGCTCACCGGCTCGGCGGACTCGGCGGCGCAGACGGTCGTCGACCTCGACGGTGACGTAGGGCAACACCCGCAGTTTCATGCTCCCCGCCTCCCCTTGTGGATGCTTGTGCTCACCCTAGCGGGGGCTGCGACCGATCGGCAGGTGGCGGGGAACTCAGCCGCCGGAGCCGGACTGGTTCTGTTGGGCCGACGCAATCGCGGCCCTGCCTTCAGGACTGGCGGCGGAATTACCCGGATCCTTCGCCGTCGCGACCGTGGCGTTGCAATTCAGGTGGACCAGCACCGTGTCGCTGACAGTCGCGAAATGGTCGCCCTTGATCCACGGGGCCGTCTCCGAGGAAGTCACTATGCACTGATCCTGGGGCAGCGTGTCCCCGGTCCGGCTCGCGACGACTATCTTCTGTTTCGCGTCGCTGATCGCCTTTGAGGCATCGCCGTAGGTCTGGCCGGCGTAGCTGTCCGCCGCGGCAATACCCGTCCCCAGAAACGCCATCGACACAGCCGTCGCACCCATCACGGTGGCGGCGTAAACGCCCAACTTCCTCACGGCGACCTCCTTCTTTGAGGACAGGACGTTAGGCCGGTCAGCTGAAAGGATGCTGGGAAGAAGTCGGGCGCTTCCTGCGAATCCGCTCGCGTTCGACCCGATGTTGGACTCGCCCGTCTCGTCCGGACCTGCCTTGTACGCCACTACCACGCATTTCACATTGACTACGGCGTTTTTTGGACGATATAGTTCAGTTCTTCATACAGATAGGACGCATCATGAGCTCAGGCCGATTGGCTCGGCGGATCGCCGCGACCGCGGGCGGTCTCGCGATCATCTCCATGGGTGTGTTGACCGCCTGCGGCCAAGGCGAGAAGGCACCCGCACCGAGCACCACGACAACGACCACCACCACGACGACGTCGCTCACTGCTCCCCCGGCAGCGCCGACGGAGAAGTCGATCAATCCGACCGGCGGCAATCTGTTCACGCCCCCGGTGAAGGCGCCGCCGGCGCCCACCGCCATTCCCGGCGACAACTAGCAGTCTGAGGCGGCGGCTAACTGGTCGATCAAGTCCAGAAGGCCGCCGCCATCACTGCAGCGCAACCTCCTCGGCTGCAAACGACGCGATACGGCCGATCGCCATGTTGAGCGCTGCCTGCATCAGTCGCGGATCGCGACCGGTCTGCGACAGTAAGTAACCACCTTCGACCGCCGCAAGCAGCCCTGTCGCAAGGGTTTTCACGTCTGCTTCGGCGCGAAGCACGCTGGCTTCACGCATCCGCTCCAGCGCCGCGGCCAGCAGTTCCCGCCACTGCGTGAAGTGTTCGGACAGCGAGGCGCGCGCCTTGTCGTCGGTGTCGGACAATTCGGCGGCCAGAGAACCGAGTTCGCATCCCCACAGGCCGCGCCGCAGTGCGCATCGCTGCACCATCGCGTCGCGCCATTGGTAGAGCCCGCGAAACGAGTCCACCTTCTCCAGGCGTAGCCGCTGCCACGACAAGATCTCGTCGGCGCGCATGGTGATGACCTCGTACACCAACTCCGATTTGTCGTCAAAGTGTTGGTAGAACTGAGATTTGCTCGTAGCGCTGGCGGCCAGCACGTCGTCGATGGTCGTCGCCGCAACCCCCTGCACATGCATGAGCTCGGCGGCCGCCAGGACGATCCGGTTGCGGGTCGCTACTCCTCGTGATGTCAGTTTCGGCCGCGTCGCTTGGTGGGATTGCGACGACACGGATCAACTGTAACGCGCCGCTAATGTGCGGCGGCAGCGCCGCGAACATCGGGCCCGGATTGGAACTCTTCGTCCGATCCGCCGGCGGGGAGTGCACGCCGTGCCGTCTCCCCGAGGGTCAGCAGCGTCAGTAGCGACACGACTGCGGCGGCGACGATGTAGTAGGCCGGTGCCGCGTGCTTGCCTGTCTGGGCCGTCAACCAGCTCACGACATACGGGGTCGTGCCGCCGAACGCGGCGACGCAGATGTTGTAGCCGATGGAAAAGCCGCTGTAGCGCACGCGGGTCGAGAACAATTCGACGCCCGCGGCCACCGCGGCCGACACGTAGACCGCCTCGATCCCTGCCAGCGCGCAGTGCGCCGCGATCGCCGCGGCCAGCGAGCCCGAGTTCAGCAACAAGAACAGTGGGTAGCCGAGCACCGCGAATGCGAGTGCGCCCGCGATGAGCATCGGTCGCCGGCCGATCCGGTCGGACAGCGCCGCCAGCGGCAGGATCAACACGAGAGCGAGCAGGCTGGCGACCGTGACCGAGATGAACGCGTCTGTCTTGGTGAAGTGCAGCGTCTTGATGAAGTACGTCGGCAGGTAGGTGAACACGACGTAGTAGCCGACGTTGAAGATGACCATGATGCCGATCACCTGCAGGATCGAGCGCCACGCCGTCCCGACGGCTTCCCGTAGCGGCGACTTGGCCACCCGCTGGCTCTCGCTGAGCGCGGTGAATTGCGGGGTGTCGTCCAGCCGGAGGCGGATGTAGAGGCCGACGATGCCGAGCGGTCCGGCCAGAAGAAACGGGATGCGCCAGCCGTAGCTGTCCATCGCCTCGGCGGGCAGCAGCGCCTGCAGCAGTGTCACCGTGACGGAGCCGACCAGGAATCCGAGGACTCCGGACCACACCATGAACGTGACCGTGAGTCCGCGCCGCCGATCCGAGGCGTACTCGGCCAGATAGACCGCGCCTCCGCCGTATTCGCCGCCGGCGGAAAAACCCTGCAGGCATCGCAGGAAGAGCAGGAGCAGCGGAGCAGCCACGCCGATCGCCGCAAAGGTCGGCAGCAGACCGATCGCGACGGTCGAGCCGGCCATGAGCAGGATCACCAGCGCGAGCACCCGCTGGCGGCCGATCCTGTCACCGAGCGGCCCGAAGACGAAGCCGCCCAGCGGTCTCATGAAGAACGCGGCCGCGAAGATCGCGAAGGTATTCAGAAGCGCCGCGGTCTCGTTCCCGGACGGAAAGAAGTTGGCCGCGATGAACGTCGCCAGGAATCCGTAGATGGCGAAGTCGAACCATTCCACAGCATTGCCGATCGATGCGCCGGTCACTGCCTTTCGCACATCGGAACCCATCGCGAATCTCCCGAAATTAAGCGTGCCGCTGAGCATTTCGCTTACGCGGACGTCGGTGCCGTGTTCTTGAAGATAGCGGCGACGGCTATCGGCGCGTCGCCCGATCCGCCCAATACGGTCGGGTGACCATCACGTAGACGGCGAGCACCGCGACCGGCGCCAGCAATGGCACCCACGGCAGCTGCACCGGAATCGACACTGCGGCCAGACCGGCGATCGCGAACCCCACCGCACCTAGCACCGTCGGCGCCGTCGCGGCAGCGGTGTGCCGCAAGACCAGGTACGCGGTTGCGCACAGGCCGGACAGCGCCGTCAGCATCGGCGGCGCGTCGGACAGCACGATCACGGCCACGTCGACCAGCACGGCCAGCGTCGCCGCGGGGCGAAACACATTGCCTGTCAACACCGCAACGGCCGCGATGGCCGCGGCAACGAGCGCGGGGCCGTCGGCGCCGATGGCGGCTGCCGCCACCATCACCAACCCGAACGAGGTCGAAATCGCGCGAGACACGGCGAGCTGGGTGGTCATCACGTCATCGCCGTTCTGCGCACCCGACGGCGGCGATCGGGTATCAGCTGCATCGCCTGGTCGAGCGTGGCCTCACCGCGCCAGGGCACCACGTCGACACCGATCGTGCCCATGTCCCGGTACATGAATGAGCGTTGCAGCGCCCACATCCTGGTGATCAGCCGGTCGCGCTCGTCGTCGAACGGGGCACCTTCCAGCACATCGACGGCGACGACGGTGTGGCCGCGCTTGCGCAGATCGATCAGCGCCAGCGCGAATTCGGTGTCGAGCATTGTGGAGAACGCGACCGCGATCGCACCGGGCGGGATCGCCGCGCGCGGCGCCAACGTTCCCGGCGTGTGCTCGAAGCTGTCGCCGGCAGCGAGCACGGCATCGAGAATCCGGTAGAACTGGCGACGGCCGATATCGGCACCGAGCCACCGCGGCTGACGGTCACCAAGCGCGACGATGCCTGCCCGATCACCGCCGCGCAGGGCGCTCTGCACGACCTGGACCGCTCCGCGCACGGTGCGGTCTGTCGCTTCGGTCGCCGGGCCCGGCGGCTGCGGGTAGCCGTCGATGAGTACCACGACATCGGCCGCGCGGTCGGTCAATCGCTCGGTCACATGCAGGCTGCCGCGCCGCGCGCTGACCGGCCAGTTGACGGTGCGCAGCTGGTCGCCGGGGATATAGCGCCGAACATCGGCGTATTCGACGCCCGGCCCGATGTGGCGGGTCAGATGGGTGCCGAGGCGGTCGAGGAGCTCGGTGCGCGGAACCGCTGTCGACTGCGGCGGCGCCGTCGGAAACACGTAGACGTCGGCGGCGTCGACGACACCCACCCCCTCCAGCAGTCCGCCGCGGGCGATGACGTTGACGTGCGCCCGGATCGGATACCTCCCCCACCGATCGGCCATCACCGCGACGGTCTGGCTGTGCGGCGATGCGTCGACGACGTCGAGCTGCATTCCCTCGACCACCGTGACCGCGAGATTCACTGTGCCGTCGCCGGATTCGGTTCGCGCCGTAACTGTCACCCGGGTCTGCTCGGATTCAAAGCACCGCTGTGACGCCGGCTGCGCGTGTACCTCGACCCTCTGAGCGGGCCGCTGCCAGCCGATCGACAGCAGCACGCCGACCAGCGGAGCCGCGAACGCGATCAGTTGCCAATACGACCCGACGACCCCAACAACGAGCGCGACCGTGGCGCACGTGACGGCTGCGCGCGTCAAACCCGATGGGCGCCAACGCACCTCGGCTTCGGTGCGGCGTTCGTCGATCATGCTTTCGCCCGCGGCACTGGCAAGCGCCGCAGCAGTTCGGAGACCACATCGGAGCCGTGTACCCGCCGCACCCACATCTCCGGCCGCAAGCTGATCCGGTGCGCCATCGTGGGTACCGCAAGCGATTTGACGTCTTCGGGCACCACGTAGTCCCTGCCGAGCAGCAGCGCCCGCGCCCGAGCGAGCTGCACCAGGTCGAGTTCTGCGCGCGGGCTGGCGCCCACCGCGACCTGAGGATGTTGGCGGCTCGCGGTCGCCAGCGACACCACGTAGCTCAGCACGTCGTCGTGGACGGTCACCTGCTCCACCGATTCACGCATCGCGATGAGTTCGTGTGCGTCCACCACCTGGTGCACTGTGGGTTCCGCAGAGCCGCGATCGAGGCGGCGGCGCAGCATCGAGACCTCCTCGTGCTCGGCGAGGTAGCGCAGTTCGAGCCGGATCGAGAACCGGTCCAATTGGGCCTCGGGCAGCGGGTAGGTGCCCTCGTATTCGATCGGGTTGTCGGTCGCGAGCACGATGAACGGGGCGGGCAGCTTGTGGGTCACGCCGTCGACGCTGACCTGGCCCTCGGCCATCGCCTCCAGCAGCGCCGCCTGGGTCTTCGGTGGGGTGCGGTTGATCTCGTCGGCAAGCAGCAGGTTCGTGAAGATGGGCCCTGGCCGGAATTCGAAGCGGCCCGACTGCATGTCGTAGACGGTGGAGCCGAGCAGGTCTGCGGGCAGCAGATCCGGCGTGAACTGAACCCGCTTGAAGTCGAGACCCAGCGCTGCGGCGAACGAGCGGGCGATCAAGGTCTTTCCAAGGCCGGGCAGATCCTCGATGAGGATGTGTCCGCCCGCGAGCACGGTGGTCAGGATGAGGGTGAGCGCCTCGCGCTTGCCGACGACGACTCGGCCTATCTCGTCGAGCACCGCCTCGCAATGCGCGGTGGTCGTCGCGGCGGGCAGCCCCATGTTCGCCGTCATACCTGCTCCAGCCTCCGAAGAATTTCGTCGAGCACCTCACGGCCGGGACCGGCCTGGCCGCCCGGCGACCGCGACACGTTCTGCGGGTCCACCCAGACCCACAGTTCCGAGCCGAACAGCATCTGTCCGGTGGCTTCAAAGGCGGCTCGGTCCTTCGCCTGGCGTTGACCCGTCGCCATTTCGAACTGCCGCGCCAGCATCGGACGCAGATGACGATCCCACTCACGTCGCCCAGCTTCGGCACGACTTATCAACGTCTCTGTCCGAGACATCCAGCGGCGCAAGGATTCTGCCGCATCGTTGGACGGCGGCCCGACCGCCTCGAGTTCGGCCTCCCTGACCCAGTACCACCGCAAGCTCAGGAGCACCAGGGCGACCATCACGCCGGTCGCCGCCACGACGAGCTCCCGGTCCAGGACGGCGATCGCAACCAGTTCGACAAGAGCGACCACGAAAATGCCCGCGGCAACAAGCTTTTTCATGCCACGCTCCTCAGTTCGGTCAGCACGAGCCGAAGCACCCGCACAGCGATGTCGCGATGCCCCTCATTCATCACATGCGGGCTGAACCGGGCTTCCTCGAACAAGTCGACGAGCTGGGTCGCGCTGTCGGCGCGCAACGCGTGAAGATGTACGGCACGGGCCAGCACCTCGGTCGGCGTGTCGAAATCCTGGGGAGCGGCACCGGGCACGTTGGTGAGCTCGCGTTCCATCGCCACGTAACAGGCGATGATCGCCTCCCGCGGTTCACGGCTGAGGTCCTCGATCTCGGCCAGGCCGTGCTCTGCAGCGCGGGCAAGCGAGTCCGCCGCGGCCGCCGAAACCTCTGGTTCGATCCCGTCACCGGGCGTCGACGCCAGAGCCGTCGCCCGCTGCCGGCGCGCGGCGATGGCCGTGCCCGCGACAACCACAACCATCAAGACAAGCATCGGCCCGACGAGGTAATCGACGACGTTCGACTCCGACTCGGGCGGCGAGTCGGGCTGCGGCCGGTTCACATCGGGAGTTGGTGGAGCGGCGGTTTGGGACGTCGTCTCGGGTGGGGCCGGCGGCTGGTCGACAGGATTGGGTCGGCCCAGTTGCATCAGTGTCAGCACGATCAGCAGCCAACCGACGATCAGGCCAAGGGCAATGAGCGAGAACCGCCAAGTCGGCCGACCCATCGCACCCGGCCCGCGAGGCAGCTGTCCCATGCCGGCGCGGCGTGGGGTTCGGTCCCGCAGCCTCGCGATGATCGCGAACGCGATGATCCCGACCGCCACAGTCAGCAGGGCGATGTCGACGAACAGTGCAAGCGGGCTGCTCTGCGGCCGCTCGTGTGCTGCGGCGCGGTCCACGCCGGGCAGGTACCCGCGCAAGGCCGTTGCGGTGATAATCAACAGCACAATCACCGCGATCACGCGCTGCGTCGATCTGTCGACACCGGCCATCGGCACACCATCGGGCTGGCAGTTCCCGTCGCCCTGGCGACGGGCTTACCCCATCCTGGCACAGCGTGGGAATAGGAAGCCGTTGCATCGCGATAGATAGCGATATATCGTCAATCTATCGTTCAAAGTGAGGATTTATCCAAGTGACCAGCACGCTTCATGATTCCAAAGTCGCCACCGCCCTCGATCGGATGTACGCCGAATCCGCCGAGCAGTTTTCCCGGCTCCGCGAGAACCGCGACATGTTCGACCGCCTCGCCAACGCGGATGCGCAGGAAAGGGCGGACGCCCTCAGCGAGTTCTACCTTCCCGTCACGCCGGAGGCAGGCCGGCTGTTGTACTCGCTGGTGCGGGCGACGCAGCCGAACACGGTCGTCGAATTCGGCATGTCGCTGGGCATTTCCGCGATCCACCTCGCTGCGGCGGTGCGCGACAACGGCATTGGCCGGGTCGTCACCACCGAGCTGAGCGCCGCGAAGGTCGCCGCGGCAACGAAGACGTTCGTCGAGACCGGGCTGGACGACCTCATCATTGTTCTCGAAGGCGATGCGCTCAAGACGTTGGCGGACCTCGATGGTCCGGTCGAGGTAGTTCTCCTCGACGGCTGGAAGGAGCTTTACCTCCCGGTGATCAAGCTGCTCGAACCGCATTTGACGCCAGGTGCGCTGATCATCGCGGACAACACCTCGATGGACGACACCAAGCCGTACCTGGACTACGTGCGCGACCCGGGCAACGGCTATGTCAGCGTCAACTTCGCGGCCCGCGAAAGCGACAGCATGGAGATCACCTGCCGCGCAGTCACGTAAGCGCATCGAGGAACGCCCCGATGCGGGCGCGGGCCTCCTCTGACTTCCAGCCGGCAACCACACGCGCATCAATCTGCGTGCCCGAATCGATCGCGTCACGCGCAGGCCGGTGCAGCTGCTGTTTCGTCATCGCATACGCGGCAGGCGAGTACTGGCCGAGTGCGCTGGCAACCGCGATGGCGCGAGGCAACAGCTCGTCCGGGGTGACGAGTTCGTCGATCCATCCACGGGCCAACGCGGACTCGGCGTCGATGTTGTCGGCTTGCAGCGCTGCGATGGTCGCCGACGGGCCCATCGCATGTCTGCATATCTCGATCGCCGCGACGGGAAACGGCACACCGACCGCCACCTCGCTGAGGCCGATCTTGCCGCGCGACATCAGCCGCACGTCGGCGCACATCGCCAACACGCAGCCGCCGGCGATCGCGTGCCCGTTGACCGCGGCGACCACCGGCGCGGGGTGATCGAAGACGGCAAGAAATGCGGCGGAGACAGCGGCGAGGAAGCGGTCGGCGTAGGCGTCACCCCCGTCGAGGAATGCGCGCAAATCGACGCCCGCCGAGAAGCATTTGCCCGCGCCGGTGACGACGACCGGCCCAGCGACGCTGCGAAAGGTGTCGACGGCGTCTTCGACGAGTTCGAGATCGAAGGCGTTGACGGGTGGATCGTCGATTCGAACGATCGTCACCCCGTCGGCCACTGCTACGTCCATCGCTACCTCAGTTGCTTCTTGGCTTCCTTGACGACGGCCGCAGCGTCGCGGCTCGCCTGCTTGGCCTTTTCGTAAGCGTCTTCGGCCGCGGTCAACGCGCGTTCGGCGTCCTGCAGTCGCCTGCGGGCGTCCTGATGACGCAGCCGCGCCGTCGCGAGGTCGGATTGCAACTCGGCGAGTGCGTCGTCGGCCTCGGCCTTGGCGTGCTCGGCGGCGGCCAACGCCGCGCGCGCCTCGGATCGCCGGCGTTGCTCCGCTTCACCCTTGTCCTTGCGGTCCTTGCGTGGCTCGTCCTTGGCGGGCTCCTTCTTCGCCTCGGGCTCCGGCTTTTCCCGGCGGGTGGGCGTGAAAACGATTGCGGTGTCGCCGAATTCGCCGAAGCCCGACCACTTCTCCGCCTTGGTCAACTGACCGAGCCGCTTGGTGACGTCGGGGTCGGCGATCGCGGCCTGCAGTGTTCCTGTGATGTCGTCGCGCAGGCCGGCGGGCGGCGCGTTCAATTCGGCCTCTTCGAAGGCGTCCCTGGCCAGGTCGTCGACGAGCCTGCGTTGTTCGGCGGACAGCTCGCGGATGCGTTCACCGTCCATCGCGGCGTGGGCGTCGCGCAGCCGCTGACCGAGGTCGGCGAGCCGCTGCCTGACGTCGTCGCTGCGGAGCACAAGCCGGTTGACGACCCACGCGGCCGTCGTCGGCTTTCGGGCTGCGGAGATCCGCTTTGCCGCGTCGGAGTCGCCGCGCTGCTTTGCGGCCGCGGCGAGCTTGGTGCGCAGCGCGGTGAACTCCTCCGGCTTGGCCTCGTAGAGGTCGCCGAGTTCGTCGGCCATGCCGCCATCATCCACGGTTAGGGCGCCTGGCCGTGCGCGCGCAGCCACCGCGCCGTCAACTGCCGGTAGGCCTGTTGGCCGATGCTCCCCCGCCGAGCGTCGAAGACGTGATCGGCGTACGGCACCGCGACGAGTTCGACGTCGACGCCGGCGCGTCGCGCTCGCTCGCTGAAGCGGTAGGTGCCCTCGACCGGCACGAGATGGTCTGCCTCACCGACGATGATCAGAGTGGGTGGCGCGGCTGCGCTGATGTGGGTCTCGGAGGAGATGGCGGCATATCGATCGGGGAACTGCTGCGGCGAACCGCCGGTGTAAGCGTCCGCCATGCCGCGCGACGTCCCGGCGAGCGTGGGTGCATCGTTGCTGAAGAAGCCGGCGGGGTCCACCACCGGATACAACGCCGACACCGCTCTGACGGGGGGAAGACGCCCGCCGCACGACGACTTCAAGGTGCCGTTGGCGGCCATGTACGCGGTGTTGATGGCGAGGTTTCCGCCCGCGGAATCACCGGACACCGACAGTCGCGACGGGTCGCCGCCATACGTCCCCGCGTTGTCGGCGATCCACGCCAGCGCACAGCCGATCTGGTCTTGGGTGACGTCCCACAGATGGCGCTCGTTTGACGACAGCGCGTAGTCGACGCCGATCGTCAGCCACCCCTGATCGGCGAACCACCGTAGATCGGCACCGTGGGCGCTTCGATCGCCCCCGATCCACCCGCCGCCGTGGATATACACCAGCACAGGGGCGCGGGATGGCGTGTTTGGCCGATAGATGTTGAGCCCCAAGGGTTCTCCATCGAACGTTGTGTACATCACCTCGGCATCGGGTGACGCCCATTTCGTCTCTCCGATGCCGAATGTGTCGAGGAGATCGATGTCCGCGCCAGCCTGTTCGACCGAGGCCGTCATGCGCGCAACGATCACCGACGCGCCGACCAGCGTCACTGCGGCCAGGACGACGAGTGCTGCCGAGAATCGGCTTCGACGCCGGAACCAGCCGTAGATGGCGATGCCTGCGCCGGCGACGGTGACGACGATCAGCCACGGCCAATACCACGGGACATAGGCGGTCGCCAGGCCGACGTAGGGCACGTCGTAGAGGAAGGTGCCGAGAACGCCAAGCGCAGGCGGCACGATCAGTAGCGTCGCCAGTACGACCCGCCAATGCACGGTTGTTGAACGTAAACGCCGAGACAACCCGCGGACAAGCGTGCACTCGGCGATGATCAGTGAATGCAACCGCCTCCCCTGCGCGTGGCCATCGTGGTCGGTGCGCTGGGGGTGGTCTTCGGGGACATTGGGACAAGCCCGATCTACACGCTTGCGACGGTCTTCAATCCGCAGGACCCGCACCCCGTGCCGGTCTCCTCGACCAACGTGTACGGCGTTGTCTCATTGATCTTCTGGTCGGTGATGACCATCGTCACGCTGACCTACGTCACGCTGGTGATGCGCGCCGACAACAACGGCGAGGGCGGCATCATGGCGCTGATCGCGCTGCTACGTCGGTGGACCGGTCAGCGGGGACGCCGCACCGCAACGGTTTTGGCGGCGCTCGGGTTGTTCGGCGCGTCGCTGTTCTTCGGTGACAGCATGATCACCCCTGCGATCTCCGTACTGTCCGCGGTCGAAGGCCTCAAGGTCGTCAACTCGGACTTCACCGATTTCGTCGTGCCGATAACAGTGGTGATCATCGTGGCACTGTTCTCCGTCCAGCGGCACGGCACCGCGACCGTCGGGAGATTCTTCGGCCCGGTGATGATCGCCTGGTTTGTCACCATCGGGGCCTGCGGCGTGAACGGCATCGTCGACAACCCCGAGATACTCAAGGCGCTCTCCCCGACGTATGCACTGAGTTTCGTCGTCGAGCATTTTCATTTCGCGTTCTTCGCCCTTGCCGCGGTCGTGCTTGCCGTCACGGGCGCGGAAGCACTGTATGCCGATATGGGCCATTTCGGCCGCCGCGCAATCACTTTGGGCTGGCTGGGTGTCGTGCTGCCTGCCCTGACGCTGAGCTACTTCGGGCAGGGCGCGCTGGTGCTGCGCGACGAGTCGGCGCTGGGCGCGCCCTTCTTCCTGCTCGCTCCGCCGTGGGCGCGGATACCCATCGTGCTGCTGGCGACCATGGCCACGGTGATCGCGTCGCAGGCGGTGATCACCGGTGCGTTCTCGGTGGCGTCGCAGGCGGCCGGGCTGGGCTACCTACCGCGGTTGCGGATCCAACACACGTCGGCCGCGACGATCGGCCAGATCTATGTGCCGTGGATCAACGGCTTTCTGATGGTGGCGGTGTTGATCCTGGTCTTCGCGTTCCGCAGTTCGGCCGCGCTGGCGTACGCATATGGCATGGCGGTCACCGGCACGATCACCATCACCACAACGCTGTTCTTCTATTACGCCCGCACCCGATGGGCATGGCCACTATGGCTGGTGATCGGCGGCGGCGGGCTGCTATTGGTCGTCGACTTGATGTTCTTGGCGGCCAATCTGACCAAGCTGAGGCACGGTGCGTGGCTGCCGCTGCTGATCGCGATCGCTGCGTACATCGTCATGACGACGTGGCAGCGTGGTCGCGAAATCGTCACGGAGGCAAGGGAGAAAGCCGAGGGTCCACTGCGCGCGTTCATCGATAGCCTGCGCGATCGAAAACCTCCGCTGGTGCGCACACCCGGCACCGCGATATTCCTCAATCGCGGGAAGCGGACTACACCATTGGCCATGCGCGCCAACGTCGAACACAACCATGCGCTTGCCAAGCACGTCGTGATCATGTGGATCGTGACCGAGCCTGTGCCGCGGGTACCGGACTCCGAACGAATCACCACCGACGATCTCGGCTACGCCAGGGACGGGATCGTCCACGTCATCGCCCGATTCGGTTACATGGAACGGCCGAATATCTCACACACACTTGAGCTTCTGGACCCCGCTCAGACCGAGGGGCAGATCTCGGTCGACAAAGCGTCCTACTTCCTGTCCCAGCTCGAACTGTGCGCAGGCGACAAGCCGACAATGGCTCCCTGGCGCAAGCGGCTGTTCATCGCGACCTCCCACATCACCGCGGATGCCGCCGGCTATTTCGGCCTGCCGCTGGACCGCACCGTCATGATCGGCTCGCGGATCGAGATCTAATGACCGTGGAGCGATTCGACGTCGTGATCGTCGGTGCTCGGTGCGCGGGATCTCCGCTGGCGATAATGCTCGCGCGGCAAGGTCTACGCGTCTGTGTGCTCGACCGCGCGCGGTTTCCGTCCGACACGCCGTCGACGCACCTCATCCAGCCGTGCGGCGTGGACGTGTTGGGCCGGCTTGGCGCTCTTGACGCAATCCTGGCGGCGGGGGCGGCCGAGCTCGATGAGATCGTCCTCGTCACCGACGACGTCCGCATCGAGACAGTCAGAGACGAAACAGTCAGTGCGCTGCCGGGCATCTGCATTCGGCGGGTGACGCTGGACGCGCTGCTGGTCGAGGCCGCCTCGGACGCCGGGGTGGCGGTCCGGACGGGCACGCGTGTCACAGGTCTGATCACCGACGACGGGCGCGTGACCGGGGTTCAGACGGATACGGGTCCGATCGTCGCGCAGTTGGTCGTCGGGGCTGATGGCCGCCATTCGACGGTCGCGTCGTCGGTCGGTGCCGCCGAATATCACGTCACGCCGCCCGGCCGGATGCCGGCGTGGGCTTACTACGAAGGAGTCTCGGCCCGGAACGGACGCGCATTGCTCGGCCGCGTCGGTGAGCTGGCATACCTCGCCAGCCCGACCGATGGTGATCTCTACATGGCGGCTGTCACTTTGAACTTCTCGAAGCAGGCCGCGTTCCATGCCGACCGCGACGCCAACTTCGACGCCGGCATCCGCATGTGGCCTGAACTCGCCGACGTGGTTGCAGGTGCGCGCCGCGTCGGCCCAATCAGGGTGCTGACCAGGTGGCATGGGTACTTCCGGCAGGCCGCAGGACCCGGCTGGGTGCTCGTCGGCGACGCCGGTCACTTCAAGGACTTCTCGCCCGGTCAGGGAATCGCGGATGCACTACGGCAAGCCGAGCGGCTGGCCGCGGCCATCGAAGAAGGGTTCGGCCAGTCGAACCTTGACGCGGCCATGCAGCGGTGGTGGCGATGGCGCGACCATGATGCTTACGAAATGTACTGGTTTGCAACAACTATGGGCGCCCCGGGCCCAGCGTCGCCGTTCGTTAGGGGCATCCTCAGAGACATCGCCGCCAACGCCGACGCGACATTGATGATGCTCAGGGTGCTCAACCACGACATCCGCCCGTCGCAGCTGATGACGCCATCGCGCGCGCTGCGTGCCACCGCCCGCGCAGTGCGCGACCAACCCCGTCAGATCGCTTCGATCCTTGGTGAATTCGTCACCGCGGGAGCCCAAACCATCCGCCAAGCCCGGCAAGCACGAGCGCATCCGCCGGGCATGATGCACGCGGCGTGGCAAGTCGGCTAGTCGTCTTTGTCCTTGTCTTCGTTCTTGTCTTTGTCTTTGTCTTCCTTGTTTTCGTCCTTGTCTTTCTCGTCCTTTTCGTCGTCTTTGTCGTCTTCTTTGTCGCCGTCTTCGTCGCCGTCGCGCGCCTTTCGCTGAGCCACTTCGATCGTCGCCCAGTGACTCGGAGACACGAAGACGGTCCACTTCCCGTGCTCACGGCCCATCTTCAGGACGCCGTCGTCGACCTCCCACTTCGTGTCGTCGTCGTAGTCGGATTCTTGTCCGTCGGTGTAAGTGAGTTTGAATGCCATGCTTGCTGGTTACCCACATTTGCCCTTGCTAAGGCGGCATAGCAAAAGGCATCGGCATCTAGTCTGGTTTATCCCCAGTTGGTACAAGCAGAATTACCTGCTCGACGTGCGCCTCATCCGGCACGGCAAGGTTGACGACGAAGCGCTGGCCTTCACCAAACACCGTGCCGCGGAGCCTGTCTCGGCCTAGCTGTTTAGCATGGGCCACTGACAATTTCTGTGGGTTATCCCCAGTTGGGTCTTCCTCCACAGATTGTCGGTTGGCAGTTGGGGTGGCCGAGATTAGTCGTAGCCGGCTGTGAGGATGTCGTTATGTCCTTGATCGCTTCGGCTGCTGTGGGGGTGAGTCCTGCTGAGCGTCTTGAAGGGCTGTTTGACGAGTTGGCGGAGCTGACCGGTCAGCGCAATGCGATTGATGGGCGCATTGTGGAGATCGTCGCCGAGATCGATCGCGACGAGCTGTGCGGGATGACGGGGGCGCGGTCGGTGGCCGCGTTGGTGGCCTGGAAACTCGGCTTGTCATCGGCCAGTGCAGCCACGATCGCCACGGTGGCGCACCGTATCGAGGAGTTTCCCCGCTGCGCGGCGGGCATGCGCGAGGGTCGGTTGTCGCTGGATCAGGTCGGGGTGATCGCCGCGCACGCCGCCGATGGTTCTGATGAGCATTACGCCCAGTTGGCTGCGGTGGCCACGGTCAATCAGTTGCGCGCCGCGATCAAGCTGGAACCGCGACCCGACCGCGACCCCGACCCCGAACCCGAACCCGAACCCGAAGTCGAAGCCGAGCCGGAGTGTGGGTCTGAACCGCAGATCTCGATCACCAAAACCTCCGATGAACGGTTCACCTATTGGCGGATCACCCTGCCGCACCTGGAGTCCGCGAAGTTTGATGCGGCGTTGGCGTCGCATCGTGATGCGCTGATCACCGAGTACAAACGCGACCACGACAAGGGCGCATCTGATCAGTCGCCGCCGTTTCCGGGCACCGGTGAGGCGTTTATGCGGCTGGTGGAGGCCAGCTGGGACGCCGAGGTGGCGCGGCGCCCGCATGGGCAGCACACCACGGTGGTGGCCCACGTCGATGTGGAACAGCGCATCGCCGCGCTGCATCTGGGCCCGCTGCTGTCCGACGCTGAGCGCCAATACTTGACCTGTGATGCCACCGGCGAGGTCTGGTTCGAACGCGACGGGCAGCCCATCGGCGCCGGGCGGACGACCCGGTTGATCAGCCGGCGGCTGCGCCGCGCGCTTGAGCACCGCCACCCCACATGTGCGGTCCCCGGTTGTGGTGCGACCCGCGGGCTGCACGCCCACCACATCCGGCACTGGGAAGACGGCGGTGTCACCGAGCTGGACAACCTGGTGCTGCTATGCCCGTATCACCACCGGTTGCACCACCGCGGCGTGATCACCATCACCGGACCCGCACACCAGCTGACCGTCACTGACAGCTCCGGCCGACAACTGAACCCAGGATCGCTCGCGCGCCCACCGACCACACCCCCGCCCGCGGTCCCACCGTGCCCCGGGCCAACCGGCGAACGCGCCGACTGGTGGTGGTACCAACCCTTCCAACCCCAACCACCACCCACCAACTAGCTAACCCATCGCACCGTAACAGGTTGAAACATCAAGACATTCGTGCGCGCCGCCGCTCGCATGTCGCGTCAACGCCGGAAGACCACCCACCGCATCGCGCTGTACATGTACACGGCCTCACAGCCTCCGGCCACGATACGTGCGAGGTGATATTCGAGGCCGACGGCAGACAGCGCGCTGGAGACACCCAGGATGAACGCCAGGTAGTTGACGACGACAACCACGACGTAGACGGTGAACTGCGGTCCGACAGCGGCGTGTGAGCGGAAGTTGAGCGTCCGGTTGAGGAAGTAGCTCAGCGTGAACGCGCACGCGTAGGCCGCTGTCACAGCGGCGGGCAGTGGCACCCCCAGCCCGCCGTGCAGACCGGTCAGCAGGAGTAGATCGAAAGCGAACGTGGCGCCGTTAAGCAATGCGAAGCCCAAGAAGGTCGGCGCGACAAGGGAATTCAGCCCGAACGGCAGCCTAGCCACCGCCAGGACACAGAGCTCATGGAACCGCTCGACCGAGCGTCGCGGGGCGTCGACGCGCACAATCCACGCTGACACGGACAGGTTTCCGGTCCGTGAGCACAGGGCAAACGTCCGGCGCGGATTCAGCCCAGACCGAACAAGGCGAGCAGTTGATTTGTCCGCCACCAGATCAGCAGCGCGAACAGAATCAGGATTGCCACCGTCACTGCCGCCTGGATCAGGTTGCGGCGTTTCCGCGGCGCGTAGGCGTATGCCGCGGCCACCACCGCGCCGGTGACCAGCCCACCGATATGGCCTTGCCAGCTGATGTTCTGTGAGCTGATCAACGGGATCACGAACGTAAAGGCCAAGTTGATCGCGATGAGCCCGACGACCCAGCGGACGTCGAGGTTCAGTCGCTTGCCCACCACGAAGGACGCACCGAAAAGGCCGAACACCGCGCCCGAGGCGCCCGCCGTCGACGCCGTCAGCGACGACAGCAGGTACACCAGCACCGAGCCGCCTAATGCGCTCAGCACGTACAGCGCAGTGAACCGCAGTCTGCCCAGCCACATCTCGAGCGGCGGACCGACCACATACAACGCCCACATGTTGAACAGCAGATGCGTTATGCCGTAGTGCAGGAACGCCGACGACAGCAGTCGGTACAGATCACCCTGGGCGACGCCGGGCGACCACAGAACCAGCTCGCCCTGGATATCCGTCGACGCCGTCTGCAGCACGAACATCGCCACGCTGATGGCGATCAGCGCATAAGTGACGAGCGGAACCGATCTCTGCTGCCCGCCGAACGCTGCGCTCGGTTGCCGAACCGTCTTGGCGCCCTCGTTGACGCATTCCGCACATTGGTGGCCGACGGCCGCGTCGCGCATGCACTCCGGGCAGATGTAGCGGTTGCAACGCGTGCACCGCACATATGTCGCCCGGTCCGGGTGCCGATAGCAGGCCGGTGTCGTCGGGGTCGTCACAGCGTTCCGAAAAGTTCGATCCAGTTGCCGTCCGGGTCGGCGATGAACATCCAGCCCATGCCGGGCACCGGTTCGAACTCGGTCACCGGCTCGACGACCTCGTAACCGGCGGTGTCAACGGCGGCTGCCACGTCGCGCAGGTTCTTCACCCCGATGGTGAAGTACCGAATGCCCGCTTGAGCCCTGCCGCCGCCGGGGGCCACGGGCTCGGATGGGGGCGGGTCGTAGGTGACGAGCTTGAGCACGCCGCCGCCAAGCGTGTACCGCCGCTGCGATCCGCCGGGGAAGTCCACTTCGCCCTGGCACTCGAGTTCCAGGAAGCCCTCGTAAAAGGCGACCATCGCATCGAGGTTCGTCGTCACCAACCCGACCTCGACGCCAGGGGTGAGCAGGTCCAGCCGCACGGGCACCTCTTCTCGTGTTGACGGTGTCTGGCTATGAGTATCACTGGACCGCGGCGAGGCACTACGGCCGGCGGTCGGCATCCGTAACAATTCGATCACTATCGACATCACGATCAATTAAGGCGGCGCAGCGAATTCTGAGAGTTTTCAAGATCTCGGCGACGATCTGCCCGACCGCTTAGCGGAATTCGGCGTAATTGAGGTTTAAATCACGACGCCGGGCTGTAACGCTGCTGCCTCTGCTTTCGGCGCAGCTCCACGGCGATCGACACTCTTTTATCTTCAGCTACTTTGGATTTCGGGACGGGGAAAAGAGCGACCAATTCGCGATTCGAAGGAAAAATGATCATGAAATTCAGCAGTATCACTGCGCGCCGGGCAGTCGTCGGCGTGTGTGCCAGCGGACTGCTCGGGGGATTCGCCGCAGCAACCATCGCCGCTCCGACGGCGTCGGCGGCACCCGACCAGTGCACGGCCAGCGCAGTGGCCGACACCGTCAGCTCGACGACCGGCTCGGCGCGCGCCTATCTGGACGGCCATCCCGGTGCCAACCAGGCCGTGACGACCGCGTTCGCCCAGCCGCGTCCGCAGGCGGCCGCCACCCTGCGCGGCTACTTCACCGCCAACCCGCAGGAGTACTACGACCTGCGCGGCATCTTGGCGCCGATCGGTGACGTGCAGCGCCAATGCAACGTCGCGGTGCTTCCCGGCGACCTTCAGTCGGCCTACAACGAGTTCATGGCCGGCTGATTCGCCACGATCGCCCGCCGCCGCAGCCGTGCTGTGGCGGCGGGCTTTTCGTTAGCCAGCCTTAGCGTCTACCCTGTGTCTATGAGAGCGACGCGACTGGCCGCTGCGGCGATGGTTTTCGCCGGCTGCGTCGCGTCTACCGGCATCGCCCACGCGGATCCACCGCCACCACCCGGGCCGAAGACCACCATCGACGCGGACGGAACATACGCCGTCGGCAAGGACATCGAGCCCGGTGTCTACAGTTCGGCGGGTCCTGTCGGGGACGGCGCGTGCTATTGGAAGCGCGTCAACGGCAGCAACATCGTCGACAACGCATTGACCAAGAAACCACAGGTGGTGGAGATCGAGGCCACCGACACGTCGTTCACGACCAACGAGTGCCAGGCGTGGCAGAAGACCGATGCCCCGGTGCCCGCCGAGCCGGCTCCGCAGAACATCCTCGGACAACTCGGGCAGCTGATCCTCCGGCCGCCCCCGGCACCACCGAGCACTCCGTAATCTGAGGGCGTGGCCGGCCTTCATCCCGATGTTGCTCTCCTTGGTCCTCTGCTTGGCAGCTGGGCGGGTCAAGGCGCTGGCGAGTATCCGACCATCGAACCCTTCCACTATCTGGAGGAGATCACCTTCGGTCATATCGGCAAGCCGTTTCTGACCTACATCCAAAGGACGAAATCCACGGACGACGGCCGGCCTCTGCATGGGGAGACGGGATACGTTCGGGTGCCGTCGCCGGGCCGCGTCGAATGGATTCTGGCTCACCCGACCGGGGTCACCGAAATCGAAGAAGGCACATTCTCGGTCGACGAGACGACGATCGAGATGGATTTGATGGCATCGGCGATCGGAATGTCTGATTCCGCCAAACACATTTCGGCCATGTGCCGTGCGATTCGCATCGTCGGCGACGAACTGACCTACACGCTGAGGATGGCCGCGGTGGGCCGGCCGCTGCAACACCACCTCACCGCGACCTTGCACAGGAAACCGGCATGACCGAGGACGGCCGCATCCGCGTCCCTGCCGACCTCGATGCCGTGACGGCGGTGGGCCAAGAAGACCATTCCGACGTCGACCCGGCCGCGATCGAGCGCATCTGGCAGGCCACGCGTTATTGGTATCGGGCGGGCATGCATCCGGCGATCCAGCTGTGCCTGCGGCACAACGGCAAGGTCGTATTGAACCGCGCGATCGGACATGGCTGGGGCAACGGGCCAGCCGACCCGCCCGACGCGGAAAAGGTCCCTGTCACAACCGAAACGCCCTTTTGTGTGTATTCCGCAGCCAAGGCGATCACGACGACGGTCGTGCACATGCTCGTCGAACGCGGCTACTTCTCGCTCGACGATCGCGTGTGCGACTACCTGCCCAGCTACACCAGTCACGGCAAGGACCGCACCACGATCCGGCATGTGATGACACACAGTGCGGGCGTCCCGTTCGCAACCGGCCCGCGCCCGGATATGAAGCGGATGGACGACAGCGAGTACGCGCGCGAGATGCTCGGCGCGCTCAAGCCGATCTACCGTCCCGGGCTTGTGCACATCTACCATGCGCTGACATGGGGACCGCTGGTCCGCGAAATCGTCTCGGCCGCAACGGGAAAGAACATCCGCGACGTCCTCGCCACCGAAATTCTCGACCCGCTCGGCTTCCGATGGACCAACTACGGCGTCGCCGAGGAAGACGTGCCCCTCGTGGCGCCGAGTCACGCGACGGGTAAGCGGCTGCCGCCGCCGATCGCGGCGGCTTTCCGTACCGCCATCGGTGGCACGACGCACCAGATCATCCCGTTCACGAACACCGCCCGATTCCTCACCGGTGTGGTGCCGTCGTCCAACACGGTGTCGACCGCCGACGAATTGTCGCGCTTCGCCGAGATCCTTCGCCGCGGAGGCGAACTCGACGGCGTTCGGGTGATGCAGCCGCAGACGCTGCGTGCCGCGACCAGGGAATGCCGGCGCCTGCGGCCAGATCTTGCGACGGGTCTGGCACCGCTGCGCTGGGGCACCGGATACATGCTCGGATCGAAGCGGTTCGGGCCCTTCGGACGTGATGCAGCGGCGGCATTCGGCCACACCGGCTTGGTCGACATCGCCGTGTGGGCGGATCCGGAACGCCAGCTGGCGGCGGGAGTGATCAGCAGCGGCAAACCCGGTAGGCATCGCGAGGCCAACCGGTACCCCGCATTACTGGACCGGATAGCCGCCGAGATTCCGCGCGTCGTATGAGCGGATGACAACGGTCGTTCCTTCGCTGATTTTGTCTGTTCAATTAGCTGCAGCGGCGACGCCGGGTTGCTTCAATTAAAGGGGCCCAACGGAACTAGGCGAGGCGGCACCACTGTGGACGTTAACCGAGCAGTCCTAATCAAGTCCTACGGGTGCCCTGACTGAGCAGCAGGCTGCACCCGATGCCTCCACGCCGAGAAATCCCCGCCGAAGCGATGTTCGTGGCCGGTTTGATGACCGCCGACGGTTCTATCCACTACGCGACGGACAAGCCCGCGAAACTGTCCAAGGCGGTGCAGAAGCTTCTCGAGAGATGTGCGCTCGCGGGCACGAGATCAGCGATGACGCCACCAATGTGGGTAGCTCCCGATCCGTCCTCCGTCGCAGAGGCTGCTCCACAGTTGGAGACGACCTGGCATCAGATCATCGATACGCCGTTCTTCCGGAATCACACCGTGTTGGAGATACGAGTCTCCCGCGATGAAGACGCGGCCCAGATCAAGCGGTGGGGCAGACTGGGCAAGATCCGTATCGTCGTGTCGATCGTGCGGCCACGGATCTTCATTGACCGAAACTTCCAAGTCGACGGCTTCAAAGAAGCTCGCGAACTTCGCTTGGACGGGCCGCGAATACTCCACGATGCCGTTGACATCCAGTTGGACGACCTTGGCGCTGACGACATTCCGCGGCCCGATAGGGCGCCCCGCGCAGAGGCCGAGCCCCCACCGCAGCCCGAAGTCGAAACCCCACGGCAGCTCCTCGCTCAGATGCTCCGTGACGGCAAGGTTCTCGAGTCGACACTGGAGCCGAAAGCCAAGCACACGCTCGCAGTGCGAATAGCAATCCCGAGCCCTGGTGAGCAAGGGGTCAAATTTCCAGAACACGAGATCGAGGACGATGCCCGCGGCATCGCCGACCTGATCGTCGACGTGTCCAGCGACGACGACTCGTTTCACGACACCGCGCCGCTGGTCCTGCCCACGGATCGGAAATCACCAAGCACCGTAGCGGCATTCACCCTGGTCACCGGTGAAGAAGGATCGGTGCTCAAGCTCAATATCACTGTCCTTTACCGCCGCCGGCCTATCCAGGCTGCACTATTGCTCGCAACCGTTCGCGCGACGCCTCTGCCCGGTGAGCGCATACAGCTTCTTGCCGTGCCGCTCAGCGCCGCACCCGAGCCGTCACCGATCACCGAAGCCGATGTGTCCCTTGTAGACAACGGCGTGACGCTAGCCAAACTCGGAACCGAGGACCGCGACACGATACCTCTGACAGGAGCCGACGACTGGGCAGAAGCGTTCGAGCAGGAAGCCTCGCAGGTGCTCGGCAACGACTTCGCGCCCGGCGCCATCGACGACCCCGTCGCTGTCGAGCTGCTCGTCCGGCTTGCGCGCAGAGGGACCCGGTTCGCAGACACCCTGGCCGATCTCGGTTTGCGTAAGGCTCGCACCATCTCGGTACTGGTCCGGTTCAACGCGCCGGTACTCCCGTTCGAATTGGCATACGACGGACCGGCACCGGATCTGGATGCCAAAGTGTGCGACTGCGGGGCGAATCCGCCACCACAGCCAGGCGAACGATGCCCCAAGTCATCGCGGAAACGCGTGTGCCCGTCCGCGTTCTGGGGGATGAACCGGGTGATCGCCCGAACGGTGAAGAGCCGAGAGGCGGAGAATCTCGAACCTCGCCCGCAGCCGGGCACCTTGTCCTTGCGACCCGTGCTCTATGCGGCGGCCAATCGCGCGGACAGAGGCAGTCCACCCGATGAGCTGCCTTCAGATCAGTTGGAAGAAACCCTTGTTCAGCGCGCCGGAATCGATCACTACAAGCGAGTGAAGAATTGGCGTGACTGGCGTGTGGCAGTCAGGGACCGCAGCCCACAGTTGTTGGTGGTGCTGGGGCATACCGACAAAGCTCAGGCCGAGGTGACGATCGAGATAGGCAGGAAATCCCTACTCGCTCAACCCGCGATCTCCGCTCGTGAGCTTGGCACAGCGAAAATGCCTGCGCCCGTTGTCCTTCTGTTCGCATGCGACTCGGCGGTGATCGGCGACGCCTTCGGCGCGCTTCCCGGAACCTTCATCGACAAGGGGGCCGCGGCTGTTGTCGCAACCCTGACGAAATTCAAGGGTCAGCACGCCGCCGACGCGGCCGCCGCCGTGGTTGCCGCGATGCATTCGGGAACGCCGCTGCACGGTCTCACACTGGGAACGGCGCTGACGCAAGCCCGCCGCGACCTGGTGAGCCGGGGCCTGCTCGTCGGATTACTTCTCGTAGCCCACGGTGAAATCGACGTCAATCTAACGCCCTAGGAGCGCAATGTTTGCAATCGAGATGCTGCCAGGAGGGCACGGAGACGCCCTCGTTATCGAGTACGGCACCCGCACGGATACCCATCGTGTCCTGATCGACGGCGGCACCGCAAACTCCTGGCAGGGTGTACGCAAACGGCTAAAAGCGTTGCCAGAGCAGGTATTCGAAGCGATGGTCGTCACGCATGTCGACGAGGACCACATCGGCGGGAGTCTGCAGATACTGAATGACCCCGATCTACGTAGCCGCGTACGCAACATCTGGTTCAACGGATTCGTCCACTGCGAACGCGGCGGCAGCGTGCTGGGCCCTGTTGACGGGGAGCGGTTGACGCTTCGGATCAACGACGGCCCGTTCAAGTGGAACGACCCCTTCACCAACCGGATCTCCAGTGCCGTCGGAGGTCCGGTTGTGGTGTCGTCACAGGGTGAACTACCCGCGATAGAGTTGCCCGGCGGTGCGCTAGTACACCTTCTTTCGCCCACGCCGCCGAAACTCAAGAAGATGGCCAAGGAGTGGACGAAGGTGGTGAAGGCTGCGGGGTTGGTGCCGGGCGAAGGGACGCCCTTGGAAGCTCGCACGCCGCCGCCGCGCCGCAAGAAGGTCGCACCTCTACCAGACGTCCTCACGGTCGATGCGCTGAAGACACTTAGCGCACCCTCTACCACCGACGGGTCGGAGGCCAACGGCTCGAGCATCGCGTTCATCTTCGAATTCGAGGGCCGTCGCGCGTTGCTCGGCGCCGATGCCCATTCGGATGCGCTCGCAGGATCCCTCCAGAGATTCGGGCAATCAACTGGGGAGCAGAGAGTTCGACTTGACCTCGTGAAGCTGCCGCATCACGGCAGCCGGGCGAATGTGACCGCGGCGCTGATCGAACTCATCGACGCCAAGCGGTATCTCATTTCGACGAACGGCGACAATTTCGGCCATCCGGATCACGCCGCTATCGCCCGCACGATCCTTGGATCGGCGCAACCGCCGACCTTTTACTGCAATTACCGCAACGACCTCACCGAGCCGTGGGAGGAGCGCGGGCCATCCGTGGGCGCGACGTTCGTGCTGCCCCGTGATGGCCGCGCAGGCCTGCGGGTGTCGGCGACGGCATGACCAGGCGGCCCTACGCCGAGATTCGAGGGTCTGCCGTCCGGATTAGGTGTTGGCGCCGTGTGAGCAGTACGCTTGCCCGCGGTTTCGTCGCGCCGAGGAGAGATCAATGCCCACGCAGTCCGTTTCCAGGACGTTCTCCACGCAGTCATTTCATGGCGGTCGCACAGCGCGCTCCTTACGCCGTGTGCCCGGTCTGACTGCCGGTCAGTGCTTCGACATCGAGATCAGCCCCGAAGTGAGCGGATGGGTGATCGAGATTCCCGAAATCGGTGGTGTGACGCATGCGAGCCGCCGAGTAGCCGTCGAGGTCGTAGCGCGCAAATACATCGCCGCGCGGACCGGCATTCCGATCGGCTACATCACCGTCAACGTTCGCGACTGACTCGCTCGACCGTCGGGCGGTTCTCCCGCACCCCGCGGTAGATTCCCCATCTGACAACCCACGGCATGAGCACCCGGTCGATCGACCATGCCGGGAATCGGAACGGCCTGCCGTTGGGCGCGAATACCTCAAGTCCGTCTGACTGAATGCCGATGACCGACCCCCAGCGCCGCATCGGCGCGCGGAAGCTCCGCAGCGACCCGCCTTCGAACTCGGCACGCACGTTGTGTGCAACGACGGCATCGGCTCGGTTGCGGGCCGAGCTGCGAAGTGGATCCGTTGCCGCCACATCACCGATCGCGTAGACGCCAGGATGGCCTGGTACCCGCAATTCCTGTGTTACGCAGACGAATCCGTCCTCGTCGAGGAGCTCCGGCGGTAACCACGCGGTGTTCGGTTGCACCCGGCCGATCGCCCAGAGCACGGCATCGGCGGATGATGGTGGCTGTCCGGTGGTCCATTCGACCGGCTCGCCGGTGATCTCGTCGGCGGTGAAACCGTCGGGCAGAGACGCGCGGTGGCCGGGGTGTAAAACCACGCCGACATCGGTCAGTCGCTTTCGGATCGTTGCCCAGATCCGCGGGTGGTGTTGGGCCATCGCGCGGTCGCCGGGGAAGTACAAGTCGACGCGCTTGGCGGGCCAGGTGATCGCGATGTTCGCCGCACTGCTGACCGCCGCGGCGCCGCCACCGACGACGATCACCGATTCGGCGGACGACAAGCGGTCGTGCGCGCGCGCGAGGTCGGCACCGATTTCTGCCGCCGATTGCAGGGTCGGTCGTCGCCAGAACCCGTTCGTCACCCCGGTCGAAATGATCAGGGCGTCATAGGGCTCGGTCCGCGTCACGCCGTCCGCTTGCTCCACGAATACCTCGCGTGCTGAGAGCTCGAGCCCCGTCAGCGTGCCGTGCACGGTGCGGACCCGATCAAGGGCACGGAACCTGTCGAACGAGATCCAGTTGTCGCGGGCCCAGTCGTTAGGGCGCGAGATTCGCAGTCCCAGTTCCTGGCCGCTCACCAGGGCCGGCTTCACCGAGATTCCGACGACGTCGAAGTGACGGGCGAGCCGGATCGCGGTGAGCAGTCCACTGTCGCCGAGCCCGGCGATGACGACGCGCTTTCGATTCACCACCGACCTCCTGGATGCGCTTCGGCGCCGACTCAGCGGATCTTTTCGCCGTATACGCGATCGATCGTCAGCGCCATCAGCACCCTACGGTCCGACACCATCACCGTGCGGTATTCGTCCCAATCCGGGTGCTCGCCTGCCGCACTGCGGTAGTACTCCACGAGCGCTTCGACTTCGGGGCCGTGCGGATCGGTACCGGGCCCGGTCAGCGTGACGCTGCCCTCGGCCGTGGCCCATGCCCAGCCGTCGGAACTGGTGACTTCCAGGGCGGCACGCGGATCGCGGCGCAGATTCGCAGTCTTGGCCCGGCCTTCTGTCATCGAGACGTAGATGATGCCGGTGTTCCGGTCGAAGTACGGCGTGACGGGCGACAGCTGCGGCAGACCGTTCTTCTTGATCGTGGCGAGGACACCAAGCCGGCTCTCGGCGAGCAATGTGTGCGGGTCGAAGGTCATGCAGTGGGCAACCCGGCAACGCGTGGCGGCTATTCCGCCTCACCGGATCTCGGGCCGAATCGCGTCTGGTAAGAAGGCGCCGTCGTTCTTGCCTACCTCCTTGGCGATGAGGTCGTTGAGCAACGCGTTCATGCGGAGTATCAGGTCCTTGTTCTTATCCGGATCGACCGCCAGATTGTGTGTCTCGAGCGGGTCGTTCTTCAGGTCGAAGAGCTGGACGTCGTTGTCGTGCACGATCTGCTCGAGCGAAACAGGCGTATTGAAGTTCGCCGGCGCGTAATAGCGCACAAACTTGTATCGGCCGTCGAAGACAAAACTCATGAATCCGCGTTTGTGGAGCTTTGATTGAAGGTCGGTCAACGGTGGCGCTGGATCTCCCTTCAGTAGTTGTGTCATCCCGGCCACGCAGTAGTCCGAATCGATGGTCAACGGGCCGACGTAGTTGAACAGGGCCCCCGGCCGCACGGCATGCACATCGGCGGTCGCGGCGGTTGCGAGCACGCTCGCAATGTCGTTGCCTGGCAAGCCTTGAACGGCCTCGCGCCGCTTCTCCTCGGGCACGCCGGCCAGCCCGGGCAGCGACGGCATCAGATCCAGGTGGCTGGTGACAACATCTGAGGATTGGCCACCGGGGTAGTTGGGGTGAACAACCATCAACGGCACGTGGGCGTTGCCCTCGTATGCCATCGGCCCCTTGCCGCGGATGCCGCCGTGATCGCCGGCCATCTCGCCGTGGTCTGCGGTGAAGAGGACGACCGTGTCCTGCCAGAGTCCCAACTCGTCGAGCCCATCTTCAAGTTGCTGCAGGCTGAGATCGGTGTCCCGGATCATGTTCAGGTAGTAGTCGTTGAACGACCGCCACATGTCGGGACGATCGGTGGGAATGGTGCCCAGAGTCCGCTCCCAACCGATGTGGTATTCCGCCAGCGCCGGCGGCATCCCTGGCGCCGACAGCGATTCGTGGATCGTCGGTGACGGATCGGTGTTCCAGCGCGTGCTGTACAACGAATTGTTCGGGGGCGTCACGATTGCATCGTTCGAGACAGCCTTCTGCGCTTGGGGAGTTCCCGGCACGTTGGCGTCGGCATACATGATGTCGTGGGGATTCAGGAAACTCACGACCATGAAGAATGGCTGCCCGGATTCGCGCAGCTTCGGCACGTTGGCCCGCAGCCAGCGCACGCTTTCGCTTCCGGTGTATACGTCGGTGTCGTAGCCCTGGTTGGGAAGGCCGGTTTTGTCGCCGTCCGGCTGGTAGGTGTCGAATCCGTACGGCTTCAACGCTTCGCTGTAGTTGACCGTCGGCTTCGGCGGGATGAGGTCGAGCTCCATTTCCCATTTCCCGAAAAATGCGGTCTGGTAACCGAGCTTCTTCATCATCGAACCCATGTTGGGCTCGTCTTTTCGCAGGTTCGGTACCCAGCCGGTCTCCATCTGATCAAACACGCCGTTGACCTGCGGCGGATGGCCACTGAAGAACGCCGCCCGCGACGGCGTACACATCGCTGAGGCGACGTAGTGGTTGCGAAAGGTGATCCCTTGTTGCGCCAATCGATCCAGCGCGGGAGTGGTGTAGCCCGCCGCGACCGGAAGGTCGAACCGGGTTTGATCGCGGATTATCAGAATCACGTTCAGCGGGCCGCTGTTTGGCGGACGCTGCGGCGGGGTGCCCCGACCGGCGCCGGGGTGGCTCTCGGTGGCGGGTTGCTGCTCGTCGCTAGAGCCGCTGCCATGGACCGCGGTGGCGGCCAAAGCGCCCGCGGCGGCACCGATACCGAGTAGTCCCGCGCCGCCGAGCAGGTGCCGCCGACTCACCCCGCCCGGCGGCTCGGCAGGAGTCTGCGGTGACGGCGGGCCCTCGGATTGTTCGGTCACGCGATAATCGTCAAGCTCATCATGACGATCCTCTCGGCCCGGCACCCCGATCGTTGAGGCCTAATCGTAGGTCTATGAGGCGGTCGCCCAATGCGATTCGAGCCGTCTCGCACGAGAAGAGGGGCACCCGTCGTGGGTGCCCCTCTTGTCATGCCGTCGTGTCAGCGGCTCTGATGGACGCTGTTGTCGACCTGAGGCACGGTCACCTGAGGCTGGATGTCGTGCAGCCAGTCGTGGTGATCGATGCCCGCCTGCGCGGGGCCTGCAAAGCCGAGAACTGCGGCGGCCAGGCCGCTGGCGGCGATGGTGGCAAATCCGAACTTCTTCATTTCGATGCCTTCTTCTTTCTCCGTACTTCGGATGCTCTGTCGGCCGGAGTGGTGCTTTTCGAACCGGTCTGATTGCTCAAACACAGAGGTCAGGGTATTAATTCCGATGGCAGTAATTGATCGCCGATTGGCAGGAATCGCCCACCCGGGCGGTCTTCCGCGGTGTGGGTGGGGCCACACTCAGGCAAACGGACGCAGTGCCGCACTGCGCAGTTCGTCGTAGGCGTTCGTGATCGCTTCGGCAAGCCGGGCAACGTCTGGAAGGGCCTGAGGATCGGTGCACAACCCGATTCCGAGGTTGCCTGCGCACGAGATCGCTGAGATACGCAACGCATGGTGGACGGCCGGCTCCGAGGACGAGAACAGGTGCTGCACCCTGCGCCCTGCAATGCCGACCGGAACTGCGGGACCCGGGACGTTCGATATGGAGACGCTGAACTCGCGTGCGCTGCCTGCAAGGCGCCGCACGGCGGTGCCGATGTGCTTGAGCCGCCCGAGGGCGTGAAACAGGTCGTACAGCTCCTCGGCGTCTCCGAGGTGCTTGCGCTGACTGGTCTCGGCACTGATGCGGTCGAGTCGCGCGAGCGGATCGGCCTCGGCCAGAGGCAGATCCACGTTGATGAACGAATCGCGGTTGCCCAGATCGCTGGCCGCCTCGTCGCGGTGGTGCAGGCTGACCGGCACTTGAGCATGCAAGTGCGGCGCGGTCGCGGCGCCGACACCGAGCCAATCGCGCAAGCCGCCGGCGATCGTCGCGAGGAGCACGTCGTTGACTGTCGCGTGGGCCGGCCGTGAAGCGCCGATCGCCTTCAACTCAGCTAGCGGAGCCACCGTGAAAGCGAGCTCCCGCGCTCCGGTTATCGGGAGGTCGAACGGCGAGCGGGAACCGGGGTGGCCGAGTTCACGCACGACCGCGCCAGGCAACCGCAAAGCCTCGGCGAGCCGGGCATGTTCCGGCGACGCGGATCGAAGTCCGGGTTGCGGATGCGCCGGAGGCTCGGGGTGTGGGTCCCACAGCACGGCGTGCAGGAAACGGACGGCTGCGATGCCGTCGGCCATCGCGTGGTGGATGCGAGCCGCGATGGCTTCCCGGCCGTCGCCAAGCGGTCCGATGACGTCGAACGTCCATAGCGGCCGCGCACGGTCGAGGTGTTCGGACATCAGGCCGCTGACCGTGCGCCACAAGTCTTCCTGCGATACGCATTCCGGCGCTGTGCGTCGCCGTATGTGGTGGTCGATGTCGAAATCGGACGCCTCGACCCAACGCGGTTCCGGCCCCGACGTATCGACTCGCTGGGTTGCCCGGGGCTGAGTCGCAAGCCGCTTCGCCACTGCGCTTTTCAGCGCGTCGACATCGAGCGTCGCGCCGGGTTCCAGGATGACGAGCTTGAGCGTGTGACCGGTGATGACATCCGATTCGACGCGCAGGATGCGGGCGTCGTCTTCAGCGAGCCGGTCGGCATCCTCCTGAGCCACGCTTCGACGATAGGTCGTCACCTCACGTTCGGCGGCGAGAAGAACGGCTTAGACGCGGACGGCGTCGATAGCCCGATAGATGCGCTGCTCGCTGACGGGCCTAGGAGTGCCGAGCTGTTGCGCCCACAGGCTGACACGCAGCTCCTCGATCTGGCGGCCGATGTCGCGGACATCGTCGGCGTGCGCGCGGGCCGGCGAGAGGGCGCCCACCAAGTCGTCGTAGGCATCTTGCACCGCGTGCACCCGCAGCATCCGCTCGCGGTCGGCCGCGATGCCATGAGGTAGGCGATCGAGCCGCCGCGCGATAGCCCTCAGATAGCGGGTCAGGTCGGCCAGCCGAGCAGCCCCGGTCACCGTCACAAAGCCTTCCGGCAACAGCCTGGCCAGCTGTCCGCGGATGTCGGCGATCGCGTCGGCCTGGGTGGCCGGTGGCGTCGCGGGCATCGCGATTTCGACGTCGTGCGCGGCGCCCAACACCTTCTCGACACGGCCGACGATGTCCATCGTCGTCGGCGCAATAGCTTTGGCGACGTTGTCGCGCAGCACCACGAAGTCGGCGCGAGTCCACACCGGCGTCCGCACCAACGTGTCGACGGCGGCGTCGGCGCAATCGTCGAGCAGTGCGCCCAGCGAACCGTCAGGATTGGTGCCGAGCACCAGCCGGGTCCGCGGGTTGAGCTGCCGCTCAACGGCTTTCAGGGGCGACGGAACGGCCAGCCGTAGCAATCGGCGAGTGCCTTGACCCATCGCGGCGTTCTGCTCTGCTTCCGTTGCGTACACGCGAACGTCGACCGCCGCCCCTGCATCGGTCAGGGCCGGGAAACCGCGCACGGTATGCCCGCCGCTGCTGCGTTCGACAGTGCGCGGCAGAACTTCGAGGTCGTCCGGCCAATCCCGAAGTCCGGTTCGCTCCAGATCACCGGCGACCGCCTCGGCGACCGCCCGTTGCACCGAACCGGCGAGCTTCTCCTGCAATGCCTCGAGGTTCTTGCCGCGCGCCACTTCGGCGCCGTCGGCGGATTCGACCGCGAACGTCACGCGCAAATGCGCCGGAAGCTTGTCGAGGTCGAAGGCGTCGATGGGGACCAGCACGCCAGTCCGCCGCTGAAGGGCACGCCGCAGGGACTCCAATAGCGGCTCCTGCTCAGGGTGCAGCTGGGCAAGAACGGCTCTAGCGGTATCCGGTGCGGGAACGAAGTTGCGGCGCAGGTCTTTTGGCAGCGAACGGATGAGAGCAGTGATCAGCTCCTCGCGCAGTGCAGGGACTTGCCAGGCGAACTCGTCGCCGCCAAGGCGTGTCAGTACCTCGACCGGCACGTGGACGGTGACACCGTCGTCGATGGCGCCAGGCTCGAAGCGGTAGCTCAGCGGCAGCGACAGGTCACCCGCCTGCCAGGTGTCGGGTTGGTCGGCGTCCGCCTCGGTCCGGAGCAGGTCATCGCGGGTGAGGGTGAGCAGGTCGGGCGTGTGATGCCGCTGCTTTTTCCACCACGCGTCGAAGTGACGCGCGGAAATGGCCTCGGCTGGGATGCGGGCGTCGTAGAACGCATAGATCTCGTCGTCGCCGACGAGCAGATCGCGGCGGCGGGCGCGCTCCTCGATCTCCGCCAATTCCTCACGCAGCCGGGCGTTGTCGCGGAAGAAGTGGTGGCGCGTCTGCCAGTCGCCGTCGACGAGCGCGTGGCGGATGAACAGTTCGCGAGCGAGGTCGGGTTCGATCTGCGCGTAGTTGACCCGGCGCCGCGGGACCAGTGGAAGGCCGTACAGGGTCACCCGTTCGAAGGCCATGGTGGTGCCGCGTTGCGCGTCCCAGTGCGGCTCGCTGTAGGCGCGTTGCACGAGATGTCCGGCAACGCGTTCGACGGCTTCGGGTTGGATGCGTGCCGCCATCCGCCCGTAGAGCCGAGTGGTTTCGACCAGGTCCGCGGCGACGACCCAGCGCGGCGGCCGCCTGGTGAGCACCGAACCCGGAGCGAGGACGAACTTCGCATTGCGCGCGCCGGAGTATTCGCGCGAATCCCCTTCGCGCACACCGATATGCGACAGCAGACCGGCAAGAAGCGCGCCGTGCACGCTTGCTGGGTCGGCGGGCTCGTCCGACTCGCGGATGCCGAGGTCGCGCGCGATGCTGCGTAGCTGCCCGACCAGGTCCTGCCATTCGCGGATGCGCAGGTAGTGCAGGAATTCCTCGCGGCACATTCGGCGGAACGCGTTGCCCGAGCGTGCTTTCCGCTGCTCACCGAGGTACCGCCAGAGGTTCAGATACGAGACGAAGTCGGAGTGTTCGTCGGCGAACCGGGCGTGCTTTTGCCGGGCGGCGTCTTCCTTGTCGGTCGGGCGCTCGCGCGGGTCGGGGATCGACAGCGCCGCGGCAAGCACGAGCACCTCACGGACACAGCCTTCGACGTCGGCGGCAAGGATCATCCGGCCCAGGCGCGGATCGACGGGCAGCTGCGCCAGGCGCCGGCCTATATCCGTAATGGCGCCTTGCTGATCGAACGCCCCAAGCTCCTGCAGCAGCAGCACGCCGTCACGGATGCTGCGTTTGTCGGGCGGGTCGAGAAACGGAAAGTCTTCGATGTCGCCGAGCCCCAAAGCAGCCATCTGCAGGATCACCGCTGCGAGATTGGTCCGAAGGATCTCGGGGTCGGTGTAGCGCGGGCGCGACGAGAAGTCGTCTTCCGAATACAGCCGGATGCATACGCCAGGTGCCACGCGCCCAGAGCGGCCCGCGCGTTGTGCGGCGGACGCCTGCGAAATCGGTTCGATCGGCAGGCGTTGCACCTTCGTTCGGCGGCTGTACCGCGAAATGCGTGCGGTGCCGGGATCGACGACGTAGCGGATGCCCGGCACGGTCAGCGACGTCTCGGCGACGTTGGTGGCGAGCACGACGCGACGGCCGGTGTGCGGCTGAAAGACCCGTTGTTGCTCAGCCGTCGGCAGTCGCGCGTAGAGCGGCAGCACCTCTGTGTGCTTCAGATCGCGCAAAGACTCTGCGGTGTCGCGAATTTCACGCTCACCAGACAGGAAGACCAGGACGTCGCCCGGCGGTTCGTGCTCCAGTTCGTGGATCGCGTCGACGATCGCCTCGGTCTGGTCACGCATCTCGGTGTGCACGATCTCGTGGTCGGGATCATCAGGGTCGTCGTTGCGGTTGTCCGATGGCACCACGACTTCCAGTGGGCGATAACGGATCTCGACCGGATAGGTCCGACCGGATACCTCGACGATGGGTGCTCCGCTGAAGTGCGCGGCGAAACGCTCGGGCTCGATGGTGGCCGAGGTGACGATGACTTTCAGATCGGGCCTGCGAGGCAGCAGTTCGCGCAGGTAGCCGAGCAGGAAGTCGACGTTGAGGCTGCGTTCGTGGGCTTCGTCGAGAATCAGGGTGTCGTAGCGCAGCAGGCGGCGGTCACGCTGGATCTCGGCGAGCAGGATGCCGTCGGTCATCAGCTTCACGAGCGTGCGGTCGCTGGCCTGGTCGGTGAAGCGGACGGTGTAGCCGACTGCATCGCCGAGCGGCGTACCCAACTCGTCGGCGATGCGCTGGGCGACCGTGCGGGCCGCAAGACGACGCGGCTGGGTGTGGCCGATGGTGCCGCGGATGCCGCGGCCGAGTTCGAGGCAGATCTTGGGCAGCTGAGTTGTCTTGCCGGAGCCGGTCTCGCCGGCCACCACGACCACCTGGTGGTCTCTGATCGCCTTGGCGATCTCCTCGCGCCGGTCGCTGACGGGAAGGTCGGGATAGGTGATGGTCGGGACTGCGGCTACACGAGTGGCGATCAGTGCCTCGGCGGCGGCCACCTGCGCTGCCAGCTGCTGAAGCTTCTCGGGCGTGGCGTTGCCGCGCAGGTTCTTGAGCCGACGGCCAAGCCGGGCCGCGTCGCGGATCGTCAGGCCGTCGAGGCGGGCGCGCAGTTCGGCGCCGGACGATCCGGACACTAGGCGCTTGGCGGCGACCAGTAGTCGAGCATCTCCGCGAACGTCTCGAAGGCCGGCGCCGAAACTCCATACGCGGCTTCCAAGTGGATGCTCAACGGAAAACCGAGCTCGGCGACGCCGTCGATGACGCGCTTGTACAAGTCGATCATCAGTTTGCGCTTCTGGGAGGGCTCGGTTTCGGCAAGCCGTCTGACGAATGCCTGCTCGTCTGCCACGGCGGCGTTGCCGGGGTCCTGAATGAGCCACTCGATCAGACCCACCCTGGTCTCGACCTTCGGGACGAAGCCAAATGACAGCAGGATTTCCGGCCGATGGTCGGTGGTCTTCGCGAACTCAGTCAGGAAGCCCACGATCGCATCGGAGTACAACAGCTGCGTCATGCCGTAGGTGGCGCCCTGATCGCACTTGAAGTTGAATCGGCCGTGCTCGCCGTCGCGCGTGGGAATCAGGATGGCGCCGCGGTTGGGCACCAGCTGGTCATAGATCGACAGCGCATCGGTCGGCGCGACGCCGGAGCCTTCCCCATCGTTCATGGTGCGTGGCACGCCCACGAAGGCAATGCCGTCGAAGCCCGCGTTGCGCAGATCGGTCAGCCTGCCGCGCAGCGACGACTCGTCCATGAATGCGGTGACCTGGGTGCACAGCCCCTTCACCGTCGGCAATTCCGGTTTGATGACCGTCCAGAAGTCCAGGACGTCCATCTTCGGCTTCATCTCGACAGGACGATCGTCGTCCTCCTCGATCATGCCGGGGATCATCACGTGCCTGATCCGGCTGTCGAGGCCGGCGTCGACGGAGAACCGCCTCAGCTTGCGCGCGTCTTCCAGCGCCTGCTCCCGACCGAGTTCCGCGTTCGGGGGCACGAGCTCGAACGCGACGGTGTTGAGAGTCAACCGGCTACTCCTCATTGGACGACTGGGCTTCCCGGGCGCGTCAGGTTGACCGTAGCCACGAATCGCACTTCGCCGGGAGCCCCACGATACCGACCAGACCTGAACGCCATTCGGCCGGGCGTGTTGCTGGTGCGCCGTGCTCGATCACCTGCCGACTGTGATTCTGCCAAGCCTGGTCAACATGCTGCCAACCGGAAACAAACCGCGCGGCCTGCCGGTTCTGCAGATCAGAGAGCCACACCCGTGGACGTCGGTCCCCGAGCCGCCCGCCAACAGGAAGCACCAGAGGCATCCACATGAAGAAGATCACGTTTGCCACGCTCGCCTCGAGCGGCCTAGCCGCCCTTGCCATCGGGCTGGCCGGACCGGCACTTGCCGACGCCGGCAACAGCTCGGTCCCGCTGCCACCGGGTGGGCCGGTGGCCGTCTACCCGCAGGGTGGCGGCGGCACGAACCCGTACATACCGTTCGGCGTCAACCCGTACGTTCCCTACGGGGTGTGGGCGCAGCACTGACGGTTATTTGTCGAGCTCCCCTGCTATCCCACGCTCTATTGCCGTGCGCGATCGCTCCGGCAGGACGACCAGCCCGTCGAGTTCTCGACGCGCAAGACTGTAGGCGCGCTCGCGTTCCTGCTGGGTAGCGGCGCTGTCCACGGCGACGCGTAGCGCGCTCTGCGCACGGGTCAGACGTTGCTGTTCGTCGTGCGAGAAGTCCTTGCGCCGCCTGCGAATCGCCTCGGATTCGGCCGTATCGAATGCGGTCACGTAGCTCTCCACCGCGTCCAGATACCGGTTCGCGGCGTCGCCGTCGTCCAGAAGATCTTCCGCCTTCGCGGGCCGCAGCAAGTCGGCCCGCAGCTTGGCGCGATGGAACCGCTCCGTCAGCGGGTTTCGCATATCGGTCATCAACGGATAGTCGAGAAGTTTGGCGATGTCGAGTTCGTAGTCCAACCAGCGGGTGTCGGTGCGATCGTGCTCTTTCACCGTTCGCGCGATCACCCGCCACTGGGCAGCGCGGTTGCTCACGCGTTCGCCCGGCATGGAGGCTTCGGGCTGCGCGACTTCTTGGCGACGACGCAGCGCCCTCATGCCGGCGATGAACACCCCTATCAGCGGCCCGATGACGACAAGCAGCTCGATCAGGCGGATGAGCAGCCCCATTCAGCCAGGATGCCACCGCCGTACGCTGGGTGAAGTGAGCGTTGCACCCGATACGACGATCGTGCTCGGCGACCGCTTCTCCCGTGAGTTGCCGGAGATGGCCGTGCGCTGGCGTGCCGAGCCTGCGCCCGACCCGCGACTACTCGTCCTCAACGAACAGCTTTCCGCTGAGCTCGGGCTCGACGCGGCGTGGCTGCGGACGTCCGACGGGGTGCAGCTGCTGACGGGCACCCAGGTGCCCGGCGAAGCCAACCCCGTCGCGCAGGCATACGCCGGGCACCAATTCGGCGGGCTCGTGCCGCGGCTGGGCGACGGACGCGCACTTCTGCTGGGCGAAGTCGTCGACGCCGCCGGACATCTGCGGGACATCCACCTCAAGGGCTCCGGAGCGACGCCGTTCGCGCGCGGCGGCGACGGCCTGGCAGCGGTCGGTCCGATGCTGCGGGAGTACATCGTCAGCGAGGCGATGCACGCGCTCGGCGTCCCGACGACGCGGTCGCTTGCAGTGGTTGCCACGGGCCGTCCCGTGCAACGGGAGACGGTGCTGCCGGGGGCAGTGCTGGCGCGCGTCGCGAGCAGCCATCTGCGGGTGGGCAGCTTCCAGTACGCCGCGATCACGGGTGACGTCGACTTGTTGCGGCGCCTCGCCGACCATGCGATCACGCGACACCACCCGGACGCCGCTGCCGCCGAAAACCCTTACCGCGCGTTGTTCGAGGCGGTGCTCGCCGCCCAGGCCTCGCTGGTGGCGCGATGGATGCTCGTCGGTTTCGTGCACGGGGTGATGAATACCGACAACATGACGATCTCCGGCGAGACGATCGACTACGGACCATGCGCATTCATGGAGGCCTACGATCCCGCGACGGTGTTCAGCTCGATCGACTCGTGGGGTCGCTACGCGTACGGCAACCAGCCGACGGTCGCGGCGTGGAACCTCGCGCGCTTCGCCGAGACGTTGCTTCCGTTGTTCTCCGAGGACGCCGACCAGGCGCTCGCGCTGGCACAGGAGTCACTCGACCGCTTCAGCCACCACTACGGCGACGCGTGGTCTGCCGGTATGCGAGCCAAGCTCGGCCTGGCTGACACCGAGCCGGATGCGTTGGCGCCGTTGATATCTGAGCTTCTCGAGCGGCTTCAGCAGAGCCGAGTCGACCATACGTCGTTCTACCGGTTGCTAGGCCGGGCGGCTCGCGGGGACACCGAACCGGTCCGCGGCCAGTTCATCGACCTCGCGGCATTCGACACATGGTTGTCGCGGTGGCGAGCGTTGGGTCCCGATGCCGAGGCGATGGACAGGGTCAATCCGGTGTACATACCGCGAAACCATCTCGTGGAAGAGGCTCTCGCCGCGGCGACGGAAGGCGAGCTCGGTCCGCTCGAGCGAGTGCTGGCTGCGGTGACTTCGCCGTACGCGGAGCGGCCTGGCCTAGAACGCTATGCCGAACCGGCCCCCGACGATTTCGGCGACTACCGAACGTTCTGCGGAACCTGAGTCAGTAGTGATAGGTGTCCGATGGGGCGGGCATGTGAACGGGCTCGTCGTCGAATTCGGAAACCTTGATGCCGTAGGCGCGCGCCAGTTCGAGGATCTTGTTGGCGCGCGCGATACGCGGCAGGTCGGACCCGTTACGCACCTCGCCGCCGTCGCGTTCGAATTCAGCGAAAAACTCTTTGGCCCAAGCGATTTCGTCTTGCGACGGGGAGAGTCCCTCGTTGATGATGGAGCACTGTTCCGGGTTGAGACAGATCTTGCCGGTCATGCCGAATTCAGCGGACACGGCGGTGGCCTCGATGAGCTTGAGTGCGTTGGAGCCGATGGTGGGCCCGTCGATGGCGCTCGGCAGGTGGGCCGCCTTGGCGGCGATGGTGAAGCGGGACCGCGCATAGGCCAAGGTCGCCGGGTCTTCCCCGAATCCCGTATCACGGCGGAAGTCGCCGATGCCGAAGGCGAGACGGAATGTTCCTTTGGCGGCGGCGATTTCGGTGATGCGTTCTAGGCCTCTCGCCGTTTCGACCAGGGCGACGATCGGCACGTTCGGCAATCGTTTGGCGGTCTCGGTGACATGGTCCACCGATTCGACCATCGCCAGCATCACGCCACCCACGGAGGTACCTGCGAGCATCTTCAGGTCGTCGGCCCACCACGGGGTGCCGAAGCCGTTGACGCGGACCCAGTCGGTGTGTCCGGCGTCCAGCCAGCGCACGACGTTGTCGCGCGCGTCAGGCTTGTCCTTGGGGGCGACCGCATCTTCAATGTCGAGGACAACGACATCGGCACGCGACCGCGTGGCGGCCTCGAAGCGATCGGCATGCGCGCCGCTGGCCAACAACCAGCTCCTGGCGAGCACCGGGTCGATTCGCGAGCCGATGTCCGCCGATCCGGTTGCGTTGCTATTGACTTGTTCGTCCATCGCGCGGTCTGCCGTTCGCCGTTTTCGTTGATGTCGACCTTATGGTCGCTCAGGCGGTGACGACGGAGCACAGCGGGTGGTACGCGCCGCGCTAGCTGGACTTCTTGCCGCCCTTCTTGCCGCCCTTTTTGGATGCGCCCGGCGTGTTGGCGATCTTCGCGGCCCGAGCCTTGCTCATGCCTTTCTTGCGCAGGCCCTCGTATTGCTTGTCGTTCTTGACGCTTGGACCGTGATCCTTGGCCACTTTGCCACCTCCAATCGTTTTGCTCGGAATACCCGGTTTGAATTGCGGTGACACCGGTTCGTACATTCCCGGCATGTCGATCCACCAGGGGCGATATACCTAGCGAATGCGGTGCATGCCGTATGTGGGTCGGGTCGGCGGCTTGGCCGTCGCGCTGGGCGTCGGCGCTGCCGTCGTTGCCGGTTGGGGCCACGGCGTCGCATGGGCCGACGAATCTGGAGGCGCCACGGCGTCAACGACCTCCACGAGTTCTAGTGCCGACACGGCGACAGCAGGCGTCGAGACCGACCCCTCTGGTACCGAGAAGCCGGGCGACAACGCCACGACGACGTCGGCCTCCGGCGCGACGACCGATGGCTCCGGCCAGCAGCAAGGCGAGGTGCGCGCCGCACCTGCGGGCGTCGTGCTGGGTACGGGTGGCCTCGATGCGGAGGAGCCGCCGGCGTCGCCGAACGTCAAGCCCAAGGGGTCGGACCACACGGCGGCGGAGCCCTCGAAGACGAAACCGCCGGCGGCCACGCTCCCTGAACCGAAGGTGAGCGCGGAGGCAGAACACCAGGCATCCAGCCCAGCGGCCGATCCAACCGACGCCGTCACCGCACCCGTGGCGATCGCCACGACACCGTCTCAGTCGCCCACCGCGGCGAGCACGCAGGTGGCCCTGCCGTCGACATCGCCCGAACCGAGTCCGGTCAGTGCGGTGACCGATCTTGTGTCGGGGATTGCCACAGCGATCTTCAGCCCATTCGGCGCAACCGATGCGCCCGGATCACCCACCGAAGGACCGGCGGCATGGGCACTGCTGGCGTCGGCTCGTCGCGAGTTCGACCCCGACGTGCGATCGCCTTCTCTGACCGACGCGCCGGTCGAGGCTCAGACGTCGAGCGCGCCGCTGGTCGCCGCCGCCACGCAGAACACGCTTACGTACACCGCGCCGCCGACGTTGATCGACCAGCTGACCTTGTTCGGCCTACGTGTCGTCCGCGATATTTCCGCCGCCATCGGCGTGGATTTCACCGGCATTCTCGGAACCTTGATGTCCAGTGATACCCCTCCATTCTTTGTGACGTTCGGATTGAACACACGTCAGACAGAATTCGAGGTTTCGCCAGGGAACGTCTGGAAGGTATGGGAATTCGCCCCACAGGATCCGACCGGCAAGACCGTGGTCGCGATACACGGCGGAGGCTTCATCCTCCAGCCGAACTTGTTGAATTGGGTTGACTACACGCAGATGGCACGCGAGACCGGTGCGACCGTTGTCGTGCCGCTGTATCCGCTGGCGACCACCGCAGACGGATCTGCGCTCAACGTCAATCCGGCGATGGCGGACTTCATCTCGCAGCAGATCGACCAGCACGGCGCGGCTAATGTCAGCGTCTACGCGGACTCGGCGGGCTACACGTACGCCTTCGGGGCCGTACGAGAGCTGATCCTGCGCGGTGACGCCGTTCCGGCGAGCATGGTCCTGCTCTCGGGTGCAGCGGACATGTCGCTGACGAATCCCGATATCCAAACCATCGACGACCCGTTCTTCGATCCGGACAACCTCGGCTTCTGGACCGCAAACAGTCACACGAACGACGGCATCACTGATCTGAAGGATCCCCGGGTGAGCCCGTTGTACATGGAAACCGATGTGCTACAGGCACTGCCGCCGACCACGATCTACATCGGATCGGAGGAGATGCTGCTGCCCGACAATCTGCTGCTACATCAGCGCGCGGTGGACGTCGGTGCACCGATCTCGATGGTGGTGGGGCAAGGGCAATTCCACGATTGGGCCGTCTCGGGCCTGTCGATCAACTCCGTAGCACCGGTGGTGCGCCCCGACATCTACCGCGAGCTCGGCCTGTTCTCTTCTGTGGACGGAGACAGCGTGGAAACCGAAGAGCGAACGCTGATCCTGTCCGCGTTCCCGGCCGAAGCCGACGCCGTTCTGGCCCGCACGACGCTCGACCCGAACTCCTCCGTAGTCGTCGACGGCCATCACTTCTACCTCGGCACACTCGGCGGCAAGAAGGTCATCGTCGCGATGACGGGCATCGGCATGGTCAACGCCACCGAAACCACCGAAGTAGCGCTCGACCATTTCACGTCCGAATCCGGAATCTCCATCGGCGCAGTGGTTTTCTCCGGTGTCGCAGGCGGGTCCGGACGCACCGAGATCGGTTCTGTGGCCGTTCCGGCACGATGGACGTCCGACGACGGCGCAACCTGGCACGCGGTCGATCCCGGCATGCTCGCGGCCGCCAGTGCCCTGCGCGTGGACCTGTTGAGTACCGACTCCATCGGAGATCCGACCTGCTATTGCGGCCTGCTGGCCGGCCCGCAGGTCGACCTCATGCGCGTGCCGCAACTGTTCGTCGGCGGCGACGGCTCCAGCGACGACAACAACAACGGCACCGCTTTCCCCGCCATCCCCCTCGGCGGAGATATCTTCGGCCCCCAGCCCTGCGCCGCGCCTGACTACTCAATCTTGTTTACGGGCAACTTCTTTCAGGCTGTCGGACCGTTCCTCGCGTTCGGACTGCTCAGCAACTTGACGGGATTCCTGACGAACGCGCCTCTGGCCGTGGATGCCGTCGACCAGGAGACCGCGGCGGCGCAGCAGGTCGCCGAGGCGCACGGCATCCCGTTCCTTGGCATTCGCGGCATGTCCGACGGCCCCGGTGACCCGCTTCACCTGCCCGGCTACCCATTCACATTCCTCGTCTACAAGCAGCTTGCAGCGGACAACGCGGCGATCGTCACCGAAGCCTTCCTGCAGAGCTGGACCGACGCCTGATCAGGTCGCGCGAGCATTGTCTCGCCGCTACCCGAACTGGCCAGGCTCGTAGTCGCCGGCGGGCTGCTGCAGGATCACGTTCCCGCGGTTGAAGGTGTTGATCAATGCGATGAGGCAGACCAACGCGGCGAGCTGATCGTCGTCATAGTGCTTGGCGGCGTTGGCCCAGACGTCGTCGGGGACACCGCCTGCAGCGTCGGCGATGCGGGTGCCTTGTTCGGCCAACTCCAGGGCGGCGCGCTCGGCCTCGGTGAACACCTTCGCCTCCCGCCAGGCCGCGACGAGGTTGAGGCGCGTCGACGTCTCGCCGGCGAGCGCGGCCTCTTTGGTGTGCATGTCGAGACACCCGGCGCAGCCATTGATCTGGCTAGCGCGGATCTTCACCAGCTCCTGCGTCGCCGCAGTAAGCGTTGAATCCGAAATCACCTTGCCCGCCGAGACGATGTACTTCCAGAACTTGGTCCCGACCGGACTGTCGAACATGTTCAAACGAGCATCCATGGTGAACTCCTGTCAGGTTGTTGGTGTTACACCTCGTAGACACCGCGGTCCGGCAAGATGTGACAGTCCTGGATGTGAGCTGCATCTCCCCCAGCCACCGCGATGTCATAGATTCGCGATATGCGGATCGCAGTAGCCGGCGCGACTGGCAACATCGGGGCACGCACGGTCTCGGCCCTTGAACGAGACGGGCACGAGGTCGTCCGCATCAGCCGGTCGCTGGGCGTGGACCTGACCACGGGTGACGGCCTGGACTCGGCGCTCGACGGCGTTGACGCGGTGGTGGATGCGATCAGCGCGCCGCCGATCAGTCGGGATGAGACGCAGGCTTACTTCGGCACCACCACACGCAATCTTCTCGCTGCCGAGGAACGCGCCGGCGTGCGCCACCACGTCCTGTTGTCGATCGTCGGGATCCATGGAATAGAAGGCAATCCGCACTACGCCGGTAAGCGTGAACAGGAGCGCCTGATCGAGCAGGGCAGCGTGCCGTGGACGATTGTCCCGGCCACGCAGTTTCACGACTTCGCCGCGATGGTCGCCAGCTGGACGGAGCAGGACGGCGTCGCGACCATCGCTCCGCTACTTGTTCAGCCCATCGCGCCCGACGACATCGCCGATGTCTTGGCTGAGATCGCGACCGGCGAGCCGCAGGGCCGCTACGTCGACGTCGCCGGTCCGGAGACGCAAGACCTCGTCGATATGGCACGGCGCACCAACGACGTTCGCGGCCACACCGTCAAGCTTGTGCCGACGTGGTCCGGCATGTTCGACGAGACGATGGCCGGGAATGTCTTATTGCCCGGCGAAAACGCCCGCATCGCCCCGACAACGTTCGACGACTGGCTGGCAGCCGGGGCCAGTTAGCCCTGGCGCGTCAACGCGTTCACCACAACGATCGGGCGCCGTACGCGTTCGGGTAGATGGCTGCTGAAACCTTTGTAGAACATGCGAGCCCCGATGAACCACGACAACGAGGAATGCACCATGGAGGCGGTCGGTGCGGCATCAGCGGGCAACTCCAGCGCGAAAGGCAGCACCACAGGCGACCCCGCACGAAGTGCGATTCCCTTCGCCAGGTGCACGGGGCGTCCGTCAAGCACGGCGGGGGCGGCCGGCGAACGGGTCAGCGGATGTGAGTCGCGCTGACGCTGCCAGTAGACCGCCACGTCACCGTCGGGAAGGTCCGAGCGCGGAGTCAGCGTGATATGGCCGTTGACGGTCTGGCCGGCGCAACACAGCGGCGTCGGTATGGCGATGTCGATGTCGGTCTCACCCGTTCCCGCCGTTCGCTCCATGGGCGCCTCGTCGACTTCGACGTCATGCGGGCCGACCCACACTGTGAAGTCGCCCCGCGCGTCGATGTCCCGTCCGCTGCGCTGGATCATCAACCGGCACGACCATTGAGCGGTCAACGGCGAGGATGCCGCGGCCCAGGACGGGACGGTGAAGGTGGCGGCCCCGCCCGCGAATTCGTCACCGGCAGTCGATAACTCAATCCTTGTGACTGCGACCCAATCGTCGGTGTCACGCTCGCTGCCGTAGTCGGTGCCCACTTGGTCAAGCGTCAACAACGAGTCGTTCCCGACTGCCGCGGCGGCGTCGGCTCGTCCGGCCCAGCGGTAACGATAGAAGTTCGTGTATCCCCACTCGGCGACTGCACCGGACACCTTGGTGACCGGTTTTTCGACGGTGAATGCGGCTTGCACCGGCTGTCTCGGCGACACCACGGCAGGACTTACCTCAACACGCACACCGCCGGAGTGACCGAACAGACGCACGGGTCTGCCTACTTCCCCGCGTACTTCTGCTTATTGGCTTCATATTCTTCGGGATTGGTCTTTTTGAACCACACCCGCACCGGCCAGAACAACACCCACAGGACCCAGAATGCCGCCGCGCCGGCGAGCACCGCGAATAGCCACGCGGGGTAGATCAGGATCAGGCAGAACTGCAGAAACTGCTTGATGCCCACCGGATAGCCGTCGGCCTGCGACAGCACGAACCGCAAGCTCATGGTCTTCAAAATTTGTCTGCCCATCGAGGTTTCGGCCTCGGCTTCGGCTTGGGCAGCACTCACATCTCGACCCCGTTCCTCGCGAGTGAGCCCGCGTTGGGGTGGCGGCGGTTCGTTGGGTTCGGGTGTCGTTGCAGCAGTCATCGTCAGCTTCCTATCGAATGGTCGGACGCTTCAACCGCGGGCCAAGGTAGCGATTCGGCATTGGAATCCGATTGGATTCCACGCCACTGTTCAGCCTCGGAGAGGTCTGCGATGCGGCGCGCGAGCCGCTCGTCCCACACGTGTTCGCCGGTGGCGCGGGCGACGGCTTGTGCGCGGACAAGGAGGTCGCGTGCGCGGCCGCCGCGGCCGTGATGCTGCTCGATGTCGGCGAGGAGGGCGAGGAAGAAGGGCGTCATGACGGTACTGCCATCGCTGGTGTAAAGGTCGAACGCCTCAAATGCGTTGTCCGCATCGGCCTTTTCGTTGGTGAGCGTTCTTGCCCAAACGGACACCATGGCGGCGCACGCTGCCCACTGGTGGGCGCCGGCCGCATTCATTTCTTCGTACACACGATCGGCGGCGGCTGCGGTGCCGTCGAGAACGCCAAGGACCGCATCGACCTCGACCCGTGTGAGCTTCGCGGCGAGCACATTGAAAAGATCGTGGCGAGCTTGGGCCAACTCGAGACCGGTTCGGCAGTAGTCGTGGGCCGCGTCCGCGTTGCCGCGGATGGCCTGGCCCAAGCCCAGCCAGCAGTAGACCCGAGGGTGGAAGAATTGGAGCGGGTCGACCACATCATCCGGCGGCGGGAACAAGGCAAGCATCTTGCGGGCGGTGGCATCTTGCGCGTCGAGGTTTCCGCGCAGGCCGTGGATCATGACTTCGACGAAATGGCTTGCCACTCCGATGTCGGAATCGTGACTCTTGGCGTATTGGTCGCCGAGCCCGCTTGCCAGCGCCTGCGCCTCGTCGATTCTGCCTTGCCCGCAGAGCAACATGCACTGCAATGCGACGGTGCCGTAGAAGTTCCGGCCCTTGGCTCGTTCGCCGATCTCGAACGCCCGTCGTATTGCATCGCCGACGCTAGTGCTGCTTTGGCCGTCGAGAATCGATCTCATCGATGCCAGGTGCAGCCACAATGTGGCTTGGCGTTCAAGTGATTCGGGCTTCGGCGGCATGCGGCGGCAGATGTCCAGTGCATGGGTGGCGAGCACCGCGACGTCGTTGTAGGCGGCTCGAATGAGAGCTCGTCGAATAACCGCGTCGTGGATGTCGAGGCCCAGGTCTGCGTCGAGTTCCGTGCCTGCGCGCCAGGCATGATCGGCAGCCGCGATGACATCCTCGTAAGCAGCGGTGTCAAGTGCAGCAGCCTGGCTCGTCGCTATGGAGGCGTGGATGCGCGCGCGGTCGGTGGGCGGCACCTGAGCCAGGACAGCATCCCGGAGAAGGCCGTGGCTGAATCCGTATCGTCCTGGCGTGCGGGGACTCTCGTCAATCAGTCCCGCCTCGTAGGCCGGCTGTAGCCGGCTGTGCACCGTCACGGTAGACAGATGGACGATGTCCGCCAGGGCCATGACATCGAATTGGGGCCCGACCACCGCGGCCGCTTCCAAGGTACGCCGGCACTGGCGGTCAAGCGCCCCCAGCCGTCGACCTACTATTCCGGTAACAGCCTCGGATACGTTGTCCTCGCCTGATTCCGGCACGCGCTCAAGCCCCTTCGCGGTGGCGAGCATGCGGACGAGTTCTTTGATGTAGAACGGATTACCGGCGGCGCGGGTCCACACATAGTCCAGGACCGGCGAAGGGGCGGAGATGCCGAGCGACTCGACCAGATCGTCTGCGGCGTCATGCTCGAGGCCACTCAAATGCACTGTGGTGACCCCATTCGACCTCATCAGCCGCTCAAAGGAGCCGCGATTCACCGGTCGGTCTCGGCCAAGGAATGTCCAGTTGCCGATCACCTGAACGGGAAGGCGGGGAAGGTGATCGGTGAGAAGAGCGAGTACGTCACGTGATTCGGAATCGGCGACCTGCAAGTCGTCGAGGATAAGCAGTATCGGTTGCAGGGAGGCCACCGTCCGCACCGACGTGACGACGCCTTCGATCAAATCGAAACCGGTTGCGGGAGCACGCATCGACGTCGGGTCGCGGCGGTCGTCCCACTCCGGTACCAAAGCATCGATGACGCCTGGGCTCGTCCGGCGTAGCGTGTCGCGTAGCGGCTCGCCGAGGTCGCCGCCAAGCTGCCGCAGGACCTGGATCCACGTCCACATCAGCGGTAGCTGGATGTCCGTGGGATGCGTGGCCCATGCGACAGTCATGCCCGCTGAGATCGCGTCGTCGCAAACGGCTTGTGCGAGTGATGATTTACCGATGCCGCTGTCCCCGGTGACCAGTGTCAGGCCACCGCATCCAGCTCTCGATTGCGCAATCGATTCAACAATCACATCCCGTTCCGCGCTACGGCCGACGAACGGGATTCGCCCTGACGTCCCGCCGCCTCGAAGGTCGATCCGCTGCGGGGCTCGTGCGTCGAGCAGAAGTTCCGCGGAGCCGTCGCTGACCTTTTGGTAGAGGATTTTCAGACGTTCTCCGGGTTGCGTGCCGATCTCACGGTCCAGGACCGCACAGGCGCGGTCGTACGCGCGGACCGCTTCGGCCGGTCGACCGGTTCGGTACAACGCCAGCATCAGATGCGCCCACAGCCGCTCCTGAAGCGGGTCTTGTGCGATGGCGGCTTCGATCTCCGGAATGAGTTCCCGGCCGTCGCCGATCCGGAGCGCGGCGTCGAACCGTGTCTCGACTGCGGTTTTGCGCAGCTCGACGTATCGCAGGGTGTCACTATGCGCGAAGTCGCGGTACGTGAATTCGCCGAATGGGTCACCCCGCCAAAGAGCCAAGGCGCCCGTCAGTACGTCGAATGCCTCGGCCGCCTCACCTTTGCCCAACGCGCCGTAGCCGCCCTTGACTAACGTCTCGAACTCATGCAGATCGACGGAATCGTCGTCGACAAGATTCAGTCGATAGCCGGACTGCCGGGATTCCAGCCGCGATGGCCCCGCAGCGGTCGCCTCCGCACCGAAACTCAGGCTCTTGCGCAGGTTTGCGACGTAAGCACGAACTGAGGTCAAGGCTTTCGCCGGTGCCTCGTCTTCCCACACCGCGTCGATAAGCCGGTCAACACTGACGACTGTGCCGGGATTGGCAAGCAGTACGGCCAGCACGCATCGCTGCTTCGGCCCCCCGAGCGGTGCAATTGCACCATCGATGCGGGCTTCGACCGCACCGGATAGGAAGTACGCGACCATCACACCTGACCAGGAGACATCGACTGCTCGGCAGACCATACCTGGTAGCCAGCAAACGCGCTGCACAACTCATTCGCGTGGCGGAACCCTGGAAAAGACCTGTGAACCGCGCTGCCGGTTCGCAAACCTCCTTCGCCTCCAATCGGATTCCAATTGGCGACCATAGGCTCCTCGACCAGCGGGCTTCGACGGAAGAAGCCTCAGCGAAGGAGAACACGGGATGAGAAGGCTGACAACGGTCGCTGGCGCCGCAATGGCAGTGATGGCGATGAGCTTGGGGGTCGTTGGTTGCGGTTCCGATGGAAAGACCACGACGTCGTCGTCGTCAAGCGCGACGAAAACGACCACGAGTACAGCGACATCGTCGAAGCCGACCACCTCGACTGCGCCGGCTTCCGGCGCCAACTACACAATCGCCGACTACATCAAGGACAACCAGATCCAAGAAACGGCGATCCACCACGGCGACGCCGGCGCGCCGACGATTGACCTACCGATTCCCGATGGCTGGACACAGGTTCCAGAAAGCGACAACGCACCGTACGGCGGGATTGTCTACCACCAGGCCACCGACCCGCAGGATCCGCCGACCATTGTCGCGCTCGTGTCAAAGCTCAGCGGCAACGTGGATCCGGCCAAGGTCTTGGAATACGCCCCTGGCGAGCTCAAGAATCTGCCCGGTTACCAACCGCTCGGTAATGGGGGGACGGCGGGCACCCTCGGCGGCTTCCAGGCCTATCAACTTGGCGGCAACTACACCAAAGCGGGCCAGAAGCGCGTGATCGCACAGAAGACTGTGGTGATCCCCGCGCAGACCGGATTGTTCGTGCTTCAGTTGAACGCGGATGCGCCCGCGGCCGAACTGGATCAAACCATGGCCGCCGCCAACGTCATCGACGACCAGACCACCATTACTCCGTGACGAGCCGGTGACGGTCACGGTGACGCCGTAGGTCCGGGCTCCTTGGTGAGGTCGCACTGCAATGCCGCGCCTTCGGGCAAGACCGTGGTCGATATCGCCATGCCGTGGGCGGTATTTCGGCTTGGCGAGGTGATCCGCGGACACGTCAACCTGACACCGGTGTACCCCCGAGCCTATGCCGACCTCATCGTGCACTGGGAACGTGAAGAGCTGACCGTTCGGATCGACGGACCAATCATCCAGCTGGCCAAGCGCATTCGACTTCGGATCGGTGTCCCGGTTGCGGTGCCGTTCGAATTGCCGCTGCCGATGGACGCACCTGCCAGCGGCTCTGGCATGGACTCGTTGCCGGCTTGGTTCGTCGTCGCCAGGCTGAACTACCGCGGCTCGTCAAGCGTTAACGCCGAACGGGTGCGGTGCCCGATCACAGTGGTGACCGCCGCCGGCGGGTAAAGGTGCGCGCTCAGCCTTGCTGCACGGTGTTTTGGCCGCCGTCGTTCGTGATTTGTGGCGAACCGGAGTGGTAGATGACCGTGTTGTGGACGCCGTCGACGTCGATTGCGTCAGCAGAATCGACTGTGACGTGATGTATCACACCGTCAACCGAGATGCGTTTGCAGTGGCCGCTGACCGTCACCGTCATCTCGCGTCCGTCGACCGTCAAGTTTCCGTCATTGCATGCAACCGCTTTCGTTTCGCCGTTGCCTTTGATGGTGAGGTTGCCGCCGTAAGGCATCTGGGTTGGCCTAGACAATCCCATGAACGCAAGCCACGAAATTGCCACCACAATCGTGAGCGCCAAAGCACCAAGTGATCCGGCAATGACGGCATTCGACTTTGTCACCGCCTCATTGCGCGAGCGGCGGCGTATCAGCAGACCGACGGCCACCACGCCGGCCAGCACCAGCGCAATCGCCAAGCTCTGCCACGCACTGATCGCGAGCCAACTGGCATCATGTGCGCCGTTGCCGCTGAGGCACTGGAAGTTGACGCTTGACCCGGACTGGCCCGGTGCGTAGCTGTAATGAGACGTGTTGACGATCAGTTGGTTCGGTCCGCCGCAGACGAGTGCGCTGGTCCACAACGCGGTGGACGGCAACATTGCCGTCAGTGCCGACCCGCCGCCGGCAACGACGCCGATCACCCCGGCGATCGCACCGAAGAGATCTGCCTTGACGAACTTGCCGTTCCTGCGTCGGAGCCCGAACACGGTTCGGTCGACCGAAGCGGCCGGCGTGTAAGAGACGACCGAATGCCCCGTCTTGAACGTCACATTTGCATGCCGCAGAGCGTCGTCGAGTTGCGTTTGCGACATACCTGCCTCGGCCGCCGCGCGCAAGAGCGCCTCTCGAATCTGCGACGCCTCGGACCCCGACGGTCCATCGGGTCCTGCAGGAACACCGGTTCGCAAACCGTCCTGCAACGCTTGGGCGAGTCGGCGCGCGTGCTCATCGCCGGCTTTCGCCCTCGCCTCACGCAGCTGACGTTCCAGTTCAGCGACGCGTTCATCGGGGTCGTCGTAATCCATCGGTGTCCCTTATGTTTTCGGTTCGGTCAGCATCCCAACGGTCGTGGCCCCGAGAGACCGGCTGCTCGACCGTGACACCGCACTGTCCTCCCGCCTCAGGTCACTACCTCGGCCAGGGGTATCGGGCCGACATTCAGGCAGATCGGCCGTGCTCAGATCCAAGTGTGCGTGCACGGGCGGTATGCCTCGGGCATCAGCAAACCGTCATCGGGTCAGGATGCGATCAAAAGCTTAGTGCGTCTACTCCCGTGTACGCCCACAAAACACCAAGTCACCCGCCACCTGGACGACGGCTGTGGAATGCCTGGGAGAGGTTGGACGAGCGTGCGCCGATCTTGTGATCGGTAGCGCCGCAAGCCGGTTTCGCTTGCAGAACACCGCTGCCGCCGGCGGCGGACTCGAACGAAGGAATACGAAATGAACAACAAAGTCGCGATCGCGATCGGAGCGATAGTCGCCGTGTTCGGTTTGTCGATACTCATGCGCTTTGTCGTGCTGAGCCAGTACGGCGTACCCGGCAGCTGGATGTACTTCGGGTTGCCGTTCGGAGGGATCGGCGTGCTGCTGCTTCTTCTGCGGCTCGGGCTGCTGAATTTCGGCGAAAAGTCGGCCGGCACGAATGCGCCATGGCAGCACAACGGCGGTGTGCACGTGTCATCGATTCCGTCGGGTCAGCCCGCAGCGTCGGCTTCGCACCGCCTGCAGCAGCTGGATGCCCTGCGCGCCAACGGCGCGATCTCTGAAGCGGAATACATGACAACCCGGCAGCAGATCATCTCCGGGGTGTGACCTTCGACGACGACGAGTGGTCAAGCCGAAAATCGTTGCGGGTCAAGCGATTAGCGTACCGACGCGCATTAACAGCCGAGGTGGACCACGGCAGCACTGACAACGTCCAATGCTTCGGGCACGCCCATCTGCAGATCCTTTTGCACCATGATCGTCGCGTCCGCTGAGGTCATTCCGCTGTGGGTGGCGTTGCAGACCTTTCTGCCTTCGGCGAGCAATTGTTGTTCGCTCAGGGACGGCCACTTACCACGAAGCGTCTGCAGATAGGCGTCTTGATCCGCTGCCGCGGGCGGTGCCAACGCGAGGAGCGCGGTGAGGCCGGTGACCATGGCCCACGGCCCGTAGAGCAACAGTTGCGGCATAACGAGGTCGATCCTCCTGTGGGGGCGATTGCATTCTCGAGCACTTACTTTACTAGTCGTTCTAAGTAAAGCCGATGCGTCGCATACCTGCCCGCTAACGCTTCATCGTCTATTGGGTCACGAAGTGGCCGCAGCTCTGCGAGCTGGGCGAACGCGGTGATTGGATCGGCCGAGCGGGTTCTACGCAAACCACCGCGGAAGGGTGCGACATGCAGGCGGCCGGACCGGCATACCTTGTCTGGCTGCTCGTCGGGGTCGCGGTGATCGTCGCGGTGGGCCTATTCCGGAGATCGACTGTGGCGCGGCGAAACAAGCGACGCACGCGCGGCATCTTTGCCCTTGGCTTCGTTTGTGGCGTCGCAGCGGGCGTAATGCTGAAGCGACATCGTCATACCTTTTACGGGCTCGTCCCTGTCATCCGGCGGGCCGCCGTGCGCCGACGTAGAGCTCAAATTCGCGGCGGCGTCGACCATTACGCCGCGCGAGTTCTCAGCGTTGCGGCATCGAACCTGCGGGCATCACGACGGTCACTTTGACTTGCGAGCATCGGGCTTGACGGTCAGCGTGATGCGCTTGCCGTCGCGGAGCACATCGATCGGCGCGTCCTGACCTATCTTGAGCTGACGCACCGCGACGGTGAGTTCGTCGAGGCTGTTGACCGTGCGGTCGCCGAGCTTGACCACGACGTCGTTCTCCTTGATCCCTGCCCGATCGGCGGGACCGCCGGGGTTCACCTTCTTCACCACTGCCCCGCCCGATCCGCTGTCATTCACCGGCTCTGCGGTCAGACCCAGCGTGGCGTGTGCGATCTCGCCGTCGCGGATCAACGTCTCGACGACGGTTTTCATCTCGTTCACCGGGATCGCGAAGCCGAGGCCGCTGGCGCTGTCCGACAGCGACTTGCTCGCGGTGTTGATGCCGATCACCTCGGCGCTCATGCTGACCAGCGGGCCGCCCGAGTTGCCGTGGTTGATAGACGCGTCGGTCTGCACCGCGTCGATGATCGTCTTGGTGTCGGACTCGTCGCTTGACAGCGGCACTGCGCGGTGCAGCGCGCTGACGATGCCCTGGGTGTCTGTACTGCGCAGGCCCAGCGGGGCACCGGCCGCCATCACCTCGTCACCGACATGAACCTTGTCGGAGTCGCCGAGTCGCGCGACCGTCAGATTGTCGACGTTGTCGACCTTGAGCACCGCTAGGTCGGTCTCCGGATCACGCCCGACGAGGTTGGCCTTCGCCTCCTTGCCGTCGTTGAAGATCACGGTCAGCTTGAACTTGTCGGGACTTGTTGCGGCCTCGGAGATCACGTGGTTGTTGGTGACGACGTACCCACGGCCGTCGACGACCACGCCTGAGCCCTGTGCACCTTCAGAATCGCTGAGCGCTTGCACCGTCACTACCGAATCAGCTATCGCCGCAGCCACTTTCGCCATCCGGCCGTCAGGCAGGTGATCGGTGTTGGTGGTGTTCAGCGTGATCTTGGGAATGGTGAACGCCTCGATGACCTCGGCGGTCTTGCGGCCCACCCAGGCGCCTACGAGGCCGATCATCAGCGCGATGACCGCCAGGATGATCAGCGCGGGCCGGGAGACCCTGCCACCGAACAGGACGTCCCGCACGCCGAGCTTCTTCGTCACGACCGGCGGCGGCGCCGGGGCGTATGGGATAGGGGTCCCGGCGGGCTCGGGACCAGGCAACGCAGCATCGGGCTGCTCAGCGTCGGCTTGAGAGTCCACGTCCAGCGCCGGGCCGAAGGCTTCGGCGAGAACCGGCTCCGGCGCCTGGTTTGTCGGCGTGTATTCGCCCTGGTCGCGCCGTTCGTCGGGACCAGAGAATGATCCGTCGACGCCGTCGGGCCGGCCGAATGCGCGATGAGTCGACGGGTCGACCGGCGGACGCGGGTTCCCGCCGCTGGGCTGGTCCTGATTGGTCACGCGTGTATCACTCTTTCCTGGCGTCCGACCAGGCCGGACGCACATCACAGCTGCACTGGATATCAACCGTACCGGCGGCACGGTGAGCGCAGCCACGAACCGGTTGCCTCCAGGGTTGTGGTTCGGCGTGTAGGACGCGACTTGTCAGGGGTCCCTCCTACCGTGACCACACAGTGGGCAACAGCAACGGGCCGTCCGTCATTGCACCGTGTCGCTACTGCGAGGTGGACACGGTGTGGTTGCGCACCGTCTACGGTGGCTGGCTGCTGTTTGACGCATCAGAACAGTTGACGGAATCCACGTTTCAGGGCAACCGGTTTGCCATCGACCGTCGCACCCGAGCCGTCGTCGACCTCGACAGCGTCAGTGAATCACGCTGGCCCACTCGATGCCTCTCGCTGCACAAGTTCCGCTGTCCCCAGAGCTACGACGACGGCCGGTTCCACCGCCGCCGACCGCGGCAGGCAAACGATGTCGATCTGACCGATTTCTGGCGGCGTCTCAACGCAGCCGAAGCAGACGAACGCTCGATCGACTCACTTCCGGCGTGATTCTTTCTAGGTGAGCCGCAGATTCCAGGTGGTAGAGCCTTCATCTGAGTCGGTGCTCATGGGCACGTCGCGGCTCCAGCTGGCAATGTAAGTCCAGTCGGAGTCCTCCACCCACGCGAGAGTGTCGAAGCTGGTGGCTTTTTCGCGAATGAATCTGGCGTACAAGTCGACGTTGTCCTTGATCCACATGTCGTCGCCGCGAATCGTCAACCGGAGAACGAGGTGGCCGTTCATTCCGTTGGAGAATTCGAATCCATACCCCGGATAGGGCATCGGATTCTGGCCGACGCCGGGCGGGAGTTCGGGTGTCTTGTCGTTTCGCCGCGGCAGCCGCGTGGGGCCTATGTAGTCATAGTTTCGGATCGCCCCACGCTCGAGATCATCCTCCGTCGGATAATCCAAGTTCAGCACGCGCAGGTCGGCGCCATCTCTCACGACGGTGGCTTGGACGAGGCTGTCGGTCCCAGCGTCCAACGAGTCCTTCGTTTCGACGACCATTCTGATTGCACCTAGCCACATTTCAGATACTCCATCCACTAGTACGGTCAGATGCCGTCAGCGTGTCACCGTGCAGATGCCTGGTCGTGAGTAGTCAATTACCTGTTCTTGCCGTCCATGGCACGCAGGCGAACCGGCCCTCTGCCCTCGGCCCACTCTGGGCGGCTCCATCCATAGCCCCGATTAGGCTCTATTCACTGGTCAGGGGCGCGGCGTAAGCTCTCCCGATGCTGGGGAAGTCTGAGATCCGGTTCCTTCCTCATGGCGGCCGTCGCGTGGCATACGAGATACGTGGGGACGGTCCGCCGCTGGTCGCCCCGGCGTGGTGGGTGAGCCACCTCGAACTTGACTGGCAGAGCGCCGGCTTTCGGCGGTTCTGGGAAGGCGTCGGGGACGGATACTCGGTAATCCGCTACGACCGCCTCGGTGTAGGCATGTCGGATCGCACGATGCGCGGGTCGGATCTGACCATCGATGAAGAAGTCGCGACGCTGCGTGCCCTGCTCGACGAGCTCGGGCTTGAGCGTGTGTCGCTCCTCGGAGGCTCATGCGGGAGCTGCACGGCGGTCGCGTTCGCTGCAGCATTTCCGGAGCGCGTAGAGCGACTGGTGCTGTACGGGTCGTATCCCAATGGCGCGGCGATTGCCGCGCCGGGCGTGACGAATGCCATTCTCGCTGCGGTGCGCGCGCATTGGGGGCTCGGCTCGCGTCTGCTCAGCGATATCTTCCTCGGCGGTGCTGATTCTTCTGAGCAAGAACACTTCGCACGGTTCCAGCGGGAGGCGACGAACGCCGAGACCGCTGCCGCATTGTTGGAACTCGTCTATCGACTTGACGTACGGGCACACCTTCCCCTTGTTCGTGTTCCGGCGCTGGTCATACATCGACGAGACGACCGCGCCGTGCCCTACCGGCTAGGGCGGGAGGTCGCGGCCGCGATCCCCGGCGCGACGTTCATCCCGCTGCGGGGCAGCGCACACTTCCCCTGGCACGGTGACGTCGACTCCGTCGTCAGTGCGTGCCAACAATCGCTGGCACCCAAACCGGCAGCGCCGCGCGATGCAGCGGAACCGGATCACGTCCTGCTATCCAGTCGTGAACGGGAGATCATTGCCTGCGTCGCAAGGGGTTTGAGCGATCGCGAGATCGCAGAGCAGCTGGTGCTCAGCTCGCATACAGTTCATCGCCACGTCGCCAACATTCGCCGCAAGCTGGGCCGCACATCGCGGACGGCAGCCGTCGCAGAGGCCGCACGGCTCGGACTCCTCTGAGGTAGCCGGTACGGGCCATCGGCAAGAGATGGCCGGATCGAGCGATGCGCGCACGGTGCGGCGGCTTCTACATTTTTCCGCATGACAGACGTTGCCAGCACCGAACATGACGCGAGCCCTCAGTCAAGAACCTGGCTGAGGATTATGGCGTTGGTGTACGACCCGTTTGTCTGGCTCGGCGAGCGTGCAGGCATGCGCAGAAGGCGAAGGGATCTTGTGAGCAACGCCCGCGGGCGGGTTGTCGAGATCGGCGCTGGGACCGGGCTGAACGTTGCGCATTACCCCGATGGGATCGCAGAGCTTGTGCTCACCGAACCGGATGCGGCGATGCGCCGTCGACTCGCGCATCGCCTGCATCGGCTGGGGCGTGTCGCGCGGATTGTCGACGCGCCGGCGGAGCGACTTCCGTTCGCGGATGCGTCGGTGGACACCGTCGTCTCGACGCTTGTACTTTGCACCGTCACCGACCCCGAGCAGACTCTGAGCGAGATCGCGCGCGTGCTGCGCCCCGGCGGACAGTTGCTGTTCGTCGAGCACGTGCGCGCGGCCTCGCGATTCCTCGCGGCGTGCCAGGACTACATGTTTGGACCGTGGCGCCGCTTCGCAGGAGGCTGCTGCTGCAACCGCCCGACCGTTGAGCTGATGCGCGCCTGCGGATTTGACATCTCAGCCGAGGAATTTGTGTGGCGCGGCATGCCCGCGATCGTTCATCCGCTTGTGGCGGGCCGCGCGTCTATGTGATTCGCTTGGGCGGCTTACTGATTCACATGGCGGCCGATCCACCAGCGCCGGCCGCGTCGGGATTAAGGATGTACAGCCCGGCAATCGTTCGATCGTCACGGAAGGTGATGCGAGCGACGAAATCACCGGCCTCGAAGGTCAATGGCGTGTTGGTGATGGTGAAGTCGCCGGCGCGCACGACGTCAGTGTTTCCGTGGCCCTCGTAGGCACCAGCCAACCCCGCAATGTGAGCCCACGCCTCGGCAAGCCCTTCCTCGGTGAGCCGGTCGCGCATCGTGGCATCGAAGCGAGCGCTGACATCAGCCCACCGGGCATGAGCAAGATCGCCGATGACCGTCCTGGCCAGCTCGTCAGCCTCAGGAAGTGCACTGGTATTCATGACTTCTCCCGTTCGCGGATCAATCGGCTTGCCGTATCGCTGGAAAGCGGCCTGACGCGAGACACCGAGCACCTCGCCGATCTCCTGCCACGTTCGGCCCGTCTTTCGCGCCTGCTGCACAGCCGCGGCCATCAACGCCTCAGCCCGGTCCTGGACCTCGTGCGCTGCACGCACCAACTCGAGCGCATCGTTCTCGTCACGTAGAACCGGGGCAGCGAGAATCTGGCCAAGCTGGCGGTGAAGCTGCTGACCAGTCGCCGTGAACGAACCGGACATACGTCAATGATGGATTTACATATGGCGATCCGTCAAGCACCAGTTGACGGATCCATGTTGTCGGCACCCCGCCGCCTGGACCGCGATCGTCAGATCCGACTCCGACAGCCACGCGTCGACGAGCTGAACGGGCGGCTAGGATCGCTGGCGGTGACGGTCGTTGACGGCGGCGGTAATGTGTTGGGCCCCCGGGTGTCTCAGAGGAGGGTAGCCGCGTGTCACGTTCGAAAAAGCCACGGCCACGTGCTGGATAGTGATCCTGCGCAAGTCGAATTGGCGCGATTGAATGCCTTGTCGCCGGCGGATCTGGCCGGCGAAATCATGTCGGCGTTCGGCCCGGATGGACCAAAACGCGGAGGTAACGTCACAGAGGCCCACATAGCGGATTGGCTGTTTCGCAGTTACCGCCGGGCGTCGGTGTACGCCGCCGCCGTGCGGGTGCCAGTACTGGAAGCCCTGCAGGTGCTAGAGCATGCCGAACTGATTCGGCTAGACAACCCGTGGAGCGCTCCGAACTACTGGTGTGCGACACGTTTGGGGCTGGAGGCTATCGTGAACGGCGATGCGCGACAGGTGATTTCGGACCGTTAGCGGGCCGGTGATGAACACAGACTTACCGCCGCGCAGTGGCCACGTCTTGGTGCCTGCTGCCCTTGGGATAGTGAGGACGCAGCGCGGCGCTGAGGATGCGGTCCAGTGTCCGGTCGGGCAGGAAGCGCACCAGGCGGATCATTGCGGCCTCGCGGCCGACGGTGTAGCGGGTGCGCGGCTTTCGACCCGTGATTGCCTTGGCGATCACCTTGGCCGCGGCGTCAGCGGGTACGCCCGACTTGGTGGATGACGCAGCCTGCGTGTTGACGGCTTGCACCATTTCGCCGTAGCGCTGGCTTTGCTCGGGCGTCATGGCCGTCACCAGATCGCTGGCGGTGGCGATCGCCCGGTCGAGCATTTCGGTTCGCACGGCGCCTGGTTCGACCACGACCACCTGGACGCCCGTCGGCGCGAGTTCGCGTCGCAAGGAGTCACTGACCGCTTCGAGCGCGAATTTCGTGGCGGCGTATGGGCCGTAGGTGGCCATGGCGACCTTGCCGCCCACGGAGCTGATGTTGACCACGCGACCCTTGCCGCGGATCAGGGCCGGCAGGAGCGCCTGTGTGACGGCGATATGGCCAAAGAGGTTGACCTCGAACATGTGTCGCCACTCATCGATCGCGAAGGCCTCGACCGGCACGTTGGCCTGGATGGCGGCGTTGTTCACCAGCGCCCGCACTGCGCGGCCCTGCGGGTCCGCCTGCACCCGAGCAACTAGCGCCTGAATGTGGCCCGGGTGGGTGATGTCGATGATCAGTGGCTCTATACCGGGCCCCCGGATTGCGTCGGCATCCCGGTCTCGGCGGACACCGGCGAGGACGTGGAACCCCCGACGCGCCAACTCGCGTGCCGTGGCCGCGCCGATGCCGGTGGAGGCACCGGTGATCACGGCCAGCTCTTGAGTTTCAGATGACGCTGTCATCTCAATTAACCTAACAGCTCAGATGACAATGTCAACATAGGATGTCGGTGATGAGTCGCATCGAGTCAGCCGCCGCCACGCGCCGCGCACTGCTCGACGACGCCGCCAAGCTGCTCGACAGCGGAGGCCCTGCCGCCGTGACGCTGCGCGAGGTGGGCGCGCGTGCGGGCGTGAGCCGCGGTGCGCCCTACCGGCACTTCGCCGATAAGGAGAGCCTGCTGACCGCAGTCGCCGCCGAGGGCTGGGAGCGCATCGGTGATCAAATGAACGCGCTGCGGGAAGACTCGCGACTTTCACCCGCCGACAGGCTGCGCGCGGCGCTCCGCGTCGTCATCACCGTCAGCAGCGAGCAGCCGTACCTGTACCAACTCATGTTCAGCACACCGACAGGGGACCCGGCCGCGGTGGTCCGGGCGGCGCAACGCATGTGTGACGAGTTTCTCGCCATCGTCGCCGCAGTCGTCGGCGAAGAGAACGCCCAGCGCTACGCGGCAATACTCCTGACTGGCGCGCACGGTGCCGCCGGCCTGGAAACGAGTGGCCTGCTGCGCACCGACAAATGGCACACGACCGCCGAGGAACTCCTCGACACCCTCCTCGCCACGGTCGTAGTGGCGAGTCGCCCAGACTGACCGTCGCCCGCATCGATCTAGGGTCATAAGTCCCATATTTGATGGCTTTGGCCTGCAGCTATAGCGGACAGATACGACGAAACTATAACGCGTTCTAGTTGCGAGAAATTACCGAGCGGAGGCGCGCAGTGAGTATCGATACCGCTGGCATCGGCATCCGAGAAATCGACGTTGGGACGTTGCCGACGCGATTCGCCCGTGGCTGGCATTGCCTGGGCGTGGCCGCGAACTTCCTCGACGGCAAGCCGCACCCGATCAACATCTTCGGCACCAAGCTGGTCGTCTTCGCCGATTCCGGGCGCAATCTGCGAGTGCTCGATGCGTACTGCCGGCACATGGGCGGAGACCTATCGCAAGGCACGATCGAGGGCGATACCGTCGCGTGCCCGTTTCACGACTGGCGGTGGGCCGGCGACGGCAAATGCAAAAGCGTGCCGTACGCCAAGCGCACACCACGACTGGCACGCACCCGATCTTGGACTACCGAGGTGCGTAGCGGACTGTTGTTCATCTGGCACGACCCGGAGGGCAACCCGCCGCCACCGCAATTGCAGATCCCCGAGATTCCCGAGGCCTCTAGCGATACATGGACCCAGTGGCGTTGGCGCAGCGAGCTGATCGAGGGCTCGAACTGCCGCGAGATCATCGACAACATCGTCGATATGGCCCACTTCTTCTATATCCACTACGGGTTCCCGACGTATTTCAAGAACGTCTTCGAGGGGCACATCGCGTCGCAATACCTGCGCACAGTCGGAAGGCCCGACGTGCAGCTCGGCGGCTCGCACTACACCGGTGAACAGATCCTGGACTCCGAGGCGTCCTACTTCGGCCCGTCGTTCATGATCAACCGGCTGCACAACAACTACGGCGGCTACAAAGTGGAGTCGATCCTCATCAACTGCCACTACCCCGTCACGCAAGACTCCTTCATGCTGCAGTGGGGCGTCATCGTGCAGAAACCCGAGGGCATGGACGAGGCGGCGACTGAGAAGCTGTCGAAGGCGTTCACCGACGGCGTGAGCATGGGCTTCTTACAGGACGTCGAAATCTGGAAGCACAAGGCGCCCATCGAAAACCCGCTCCTAGTGGAAGAGGACGGCCCCGTCTACCAGTTGCGCCGCTGGTATCAACAGTTCTACGTGGACGCCGCCGACGTCACACCGGAGATGACGGACCGCTTCGAATTCGAGGTCGACACCAGCGCCGCCAACAAGCACTGGCGTGCCGAGGTGGAAGAGAACCTGCGACGCATGGTCGCGCAGCCCCAGTAGCCAACTTTATTGCACGACAGGGCATTTGCCGCTGTAGTCGACTTCCCAGTGCTTGATGCCGTTGAGCCAGCCCGACCGGATCCGCTCTGGTTTTGAGATCGGCGTGAGGTCGGGCAAGTGGTCGGCGATCGCGTTGAACATCAGGTTGATTGTCAACTTGGCGAGGTTGGCGCCGATGCAGTAGTGCTCACCGGTGCCTCCAAATCCTACGTGCGGGTTCGGATTACGCATGATGTCGAACTTGAACGGATCGATGAAGACGTCTTCGTCGAAGTTGGCCGAGCGGTAGAACATCAGCACCCGCTGGCCCTTCTTGATCTGTACGCCGGACAGCTCGGTGTCCTCTTTGGCGGTGCGCTGGAAGGTGGTCACCGGGGTAGCCCACCGGACGATCTCGTCCGCCGCGGTCTCGGGGCGCTCCTTCTTGTACAACTCCCACTGGTCGGGGAAGTCGGCGAACGCCATCATGCCTTGTGTGATCGAGTTGCGGGTGGTCTCGTTACCCGCCACGGCCAGCATCATCACGAAGAACCCGAACTCGTCGTCGGAGAGCTTTTCGCCGTCGATGTCCGCCTCGATCAGCGTGGTCACGATGTCGTCGCCGGGATTGCGCGCCTTGATCTCGGCCATCTTCATCGCGTAGGCCAGCACCTCCATCGACGACACCTTGGGGTCGACATCGGCGTACTCCGGATCCTCGGCACCGGTCATCTCATTCGACCAGCGGAACAACTTCCCCCGGTCCTCCTGCGGCACGCCAAGCAACTCCGCGATCGCCTGCAGCGGCAGTTCGCAGGCGACCTGCTCGACGAAATCGCCAGAACCCTCGGCGGCGGCGGCCTTTGCGATGGCCTGCGCACGTTCGTTGAGCTCGTCACGCAGGCGGCCGATCGCGCGCGGCGTGAAGCCGCGGGAGATGATCCTGCGCAGCCGGGTGTGCTGCGGCGGATCCATGTTCAGCAGAACGAAGCGCTGCAGATCGATGTCTTCACGCTTCATGTCGTCGGCGAAGCGCGGGATGGCACCGTTGCGCCAACTGGAGAACACGTCGTTGCGCAGCGACACCTCCTTGACGTCCTTGTGCTTGGTCACCACCCAGAAGCCGCCGTCGTTGAAGCCGCCCTTGCCAATGGGTTGGTCACACCACCAGATGGGCGCGTTGTGGCGCAACTCCGCAAGTTCCTCGACGGGTATGCGCTCCGCGTAGATGTCGGGGTCGGTCGGGTCGAAGCCGGGGGGAAGATGCGGGCAGGTCATCGGTCACTCCTCCACAATCAAACCATCGTGTCGCCGGGCGGCAGCCCGAACTCGTTGTTGCCGAAGATCAGGTAGGCCCGTTCGGGATCGTTGGCGGCATGCACGCGGCCGGCGTGCGCATCGCGCCAGAACCGTTGAATCGGAGCGCTATTGGCGAGCGCGGTGGCACCCGAGGCCTCGAACAATCGGTCTATCGAGGCGATCGCGCGCCCGGTTGCGCGCACCTGATCGCGGCGGGCCCGGGCACGCAGATCGAACGGAATCTCCCTGCCCGCCTTCAGAAGTGCGTACTCGTCGCCGACATTGCCGATCAGCTGGCGCCACGCGGCGTCAATATCGCTGGCGGCCTCGGCGATGCGCACCTTGGCGAACGGATCGTCCTTGGCCTTCTCGCCGGCGAAAGCCGCCCGGACTCGGTTGCCTTGATGCTCGACATGCGCGTCGTAGGCGCCATAGGCCATGCCGACGATGGGGGTGGTGATCGTCGTGGGATGCATAGTGCCCCAAGGCATCTTGTAGACCGGGTCGGTGTTGGTCGACAACCCGCCAGCGGTGTGGTCGTTCATCGCCTTGTACGACAGGAACCGGTGCGAGGGCACGAACACGTCCTTGACCACCAAGTTGTTGCTGCCGGTGCCCTTGAGACCGACGACATGCCACACATCGTCGATGCGGTAGTCGCTGATCGGTATCAAGAAGCTGCCGAAGTCGACCGGCTTGCCGTCCTTGATCACCGGGCCGCCGACGAAGGTCCACGTCGCGTGGTCACATCCGGACGACCACTGCCAAGTCCCGTTGACGAGGTAACCTCCGTCGACCACGTGGCCAGCGCCCATCGGGGCGTATGACGAGGAGATCCGCACGTTGGTGTCCTCGCCCCAGACGTCTTGCTGGGCGTGCTGATCGAACTGCGCCATGTGCCAGTTGTGCACGCCGATGATCGACGCCACCCAGCCCGTGGAACCGCATGCACTCGCCAGGCGCCGGACGGCATCGAAGAACACCGTCGGCTCGCACTGCAGGCCACCCCACTGTTCGGGCTGCAGCAGACGGAAGAAGCCGATTTCCTGGAGCTCGCTGACGGTGGCATCCGGCAGGCGCCGCAAATCCTCCGTCTCCGGTGCCCGCTGGCGCAGCTTGGGCAAGAGCTCATCGATGTCGGCGAGAACAGAATGGGCGTCGAGCTGATCAGTCGAAGTCACGGCATTCCCTCCAAACGCGCGCGCTAGTCGCAGACTAGGAGGCGTTGTCCAATTGGTCGCGAATGTTGTCTTTACTGCAGGTGAAGTTGGTGAAATATACGCATAGAACTTGTTCTATTTTGAATCGTTCACGCGACACTAGGGCAAAAGGTCCCTACGTCTCGTGACAAACGCCGTGTCGCTTGAGTGTTACCGGCGTTTACACTTACATCTAAGTGCAACCGATAGGTACAGGTAACCGGGAGTGGTGATGACGAAAGAACTGACGGACCGGCAGCTGCTAGATGAGCTCGAGCCCGTGGTAGAGAAGCTCCTCAACCGTCACCTATCGCTCTTCAAGGACTGGAACCCGCACGACTACATCCCGTGGTCGGACGGCAAGAACTACTACGCGCTCGGCGGCCAGGACTGGGAGCCTGGGCAGTCGCAGCTGTCGGAGGTAGCGCAGGTGGCGATGGTGCAGAACCTGTTGACCGAGGACAACCTGCCGTCGTACCACCGCGAGATCGCGATGAACATGGGGATGGACGGCGCCTGGGGTCAGTGGGTGAACCGCTGGACTGCCGAAGAGAACCGCCACAGCACGGCCCTGCGCGACTACTTGGTCGTCACGCGCGCCGTGGACCCGGTGCAGCTGGAACAGCTTCGCCTCGAGCAGATAACCCGGGGGTTCAGCCCTGGCCAGAACCAGCAGGGCAGTTTGTTCGCCTCGAGCCTGTTCGACTCCGTTGCCTATGTCTCATTCCAGGAACTGGCCACCCGGGTGTCGCACCGCAACACGGGTACGGCGTGCCAGGAAACGATCGCGGACCAACTGCTGCAACGGGTTTCGGCCGATGAGAACCTGCACATGATCTTCTATCGCGATGTAACCGCGGCCGGTCTGGAGATCGCCCCGAACCAGGCGATGAAGTCGGTGCACCGCGTGCTGCGCAACTTCAAGATGCCGGGATACACCGTTCCGGAGTTCCGGCGCAAGGCCGTGATCATCGCCGTCGGGGGCGTCTACGACCCGCGCATCCACCTCGATGAGGTCGTGATGCCGGTGCTGAGGAAGTGGCGGATTTTCGAGCGCGAGGACTTCACCGGTGAGGCCGCGCGCATGCGCGACGATCTAGCGGTGCTGGTGGAGGAGCTTGAAGAGACGTGCGAGAAGTTCGAGGCGGCCAAGCAGAAGCGGCTCGAGCGCGAGGCACGGAAGGCTGAAAAGCGGAGCCCCGCAAAGCTACTCGCCTGACCCATCACGGCTGACACAGGAGGCACCGTTGAGCGAGCACGAAGTAAAGATGATCATCTTGTCGACCGACGATCTGGATGAGTCGATCCGGTTCTACAGCGAGACCCTGGGAATGCCGCTGAAGTTCCGCGACGGAGCCCACTTCGCGGCCCTCGATGGTGGACCGATCACCCTCGCGCTGGCGACCGCGGTGGACCATCCCATCCCCGGTCAGGTCGTCGTCGGCATCAAGACCGCCGATGTCGACGCCGCGGCCAAGGCCATCGAAGCCAGCGGTGGCGGCATCGTGAAAGGCCCGTACGACGACGCGCACGAACGCCGGGCCGTGGTCTACGACAACAAAGGCAACGGCATGGTCTTCTACAAACCGCTGGCCCGGTAAAGGACGCTGCGGGTACTAGTGGCCCGCGTTGCGGGCCAGTTCGATGGCGAATTGATTCACGAAGTTGCCCGCCGGGGGATCACCGCGGTTGCATGATCCGTCGGATTCGCCGGGGCGTTTGATCCACAGGTAGGCGTCGGCGTGTGCACCCGCGGTAGCCGTGGTGGGCGGAGTGCCCAGTGCTCGGCCACTGGGGTTGCACCAGTCGAGCGGGGAGTCGGGCGCCGGCCCGGCGCCGTTGCGCGACGTGTCGATCACATAGTGCGAACCGTTCGTGAGGCCCGAAATCGCCTCGCCGTAACCAATTTCGTCATCGGTGGTAAAGAAGTTCGCGGTGTTGAGGCTGAAACCTCGCGCGTGCTCTATACCCGCCTGGTTGAGCCTGGCGGCCATATCGTCGGCGCTGTGCCAGCGCAAGTGGCCGGCGTCGATGTACACGGCCGCGGCCGGGTTGCGGGTCAGCGTGTCGACGGCGTAGCGAATCAAGTCGAACCGCTCCTGGCGCTGGTCACCCGACAGGCAGTCGGCCATGGCGAGTGCATCGGGTTCGACGACGATCGCCGCCGGCGACGAGCCGAGGTCGGCAGCGATGCCGTCGATCCAGCCTTTGTAGTCGGCGCCCGTCGCGAACCCTCCCGCAGCGAAGTTGCCGCAGTCGCGGTGCGGGATTCCGTAGAGCGCCAGCACCGGCATCGCGCCAGCGGCCTGCGCGTCACCGACGTACTTCGCGACCGTGGCCGCAGAAGAGCCCGGGACGAGCCAGTACGCCTGCGGCGTGTTGGCGATGGCGGTCAACTCGGGACTCGGCGGATCGGCCTTCTGCGCGGCGCGCATGGCCGACGACGTGGGATTGACGTAGAACGCTGCTCCGGCCAGCGGGTTTCCCTCATCGGCGGCCAGCCGTACCGCCGGGCCGGGACCGGTGTGCACCGGGTCGGCGACAAGGCCCATGCAGGCAACGGCCGCAACAGTGAGGAAGTAAGCGATCCACCGCGCGACTGCGCTCGCAGCTGAGGACATCACCCCGGGAAAGCTAGTGCCTGGAAGCACCCAGCGCCAATCGCCCTCGGAGCAGTGCTGGCACCGGTTACGCCTTGCCGAGCGTCACCTGCGTCGTCTGCGCTGCCCCGGATTCGTCGACGTAACTCAAGGAAACCGTGTCTCCGGGCGCTTTCGACCGAACCGCCGCCACGAGAGCTTCCGGACCGTCGATCACCTGATCGTCGACCTTGGTGACCACCGCACCACTCGGCAAGCCCGCGGCTGCCGCGGGACCGCCGTCGACGACCTCACCGATTGCCGCCCCGCCACCTCTTGTCGCGTCGCTGCTGAGCTGCACGCCCAGGGAACCGTGGCTGGCGGTGCCGGTGGAAACGAGCTCATCGGCGATGCGTTTGGCCTGATCGGCCGGAATCGCAAAGCCCAGGCCGATCGAGCCGCTCTGACCGCCGCCAGATCCACCGTCTCCGCCCATGCTCGCGATCGCGGAGTTCACCCCGATCAGTTCTCCGTTCATGTTCACAAGTGCGCCACCGGAATTACCCGGATTGATCGCTGCGTCGGTCTGGATGGCGTCGAGGACGGTGACGTCGCCGCCGCCGCCATCGCCAGCGGCGACCGGCCGATTCAGCGCACTGACGATGCCGTCGGTCACGGTTCCCTGCAGACCCAGCGGTGAGCCGATCGCCACCACTTGCTCGCCAACCTTCACGTCTTTGGACGATCCGATGGCGATTGGCGTCAATCCCGACACTCCTTGAGCGCGCACAACGGCGAGATCCCCAGCCGGGTCGGTGCCCACGACGGTGAACGGCGCTGTCTGGCCATTGGAGAAGGTCACGGTCTTGGTGATCCCGCCGCCGTCGGTGGAGTCGGAGGAGGCGGGCTCGGCTCCTTGATCACCGACTGCGGGGGCCACGACGTGGTTGTTGGTCAGGATGAGGCCGTCGGCACTCAACACCACGCCGGAGCCGGTATCGCCTTGGCCGCCCATGTCGATCTGCAGCTTGACGACACTGGGCATCACTTTGGCCGCGACCTGTTCGACGGAGCCTGCGGGCGCCTTGGCCGTGACCTGGGGAGTCGCAGGCGTCCGGGCGATCGGCGGCTTCGCTGCGGTCGTGTCGTGGGCCAGCGTTACAGCCCCCATCGTGGCCGCACCGAGTCCACCACCGACGACTGCGGCGACGGCAGCGCCGGCGACGATGGCGCCGCGACGAGAACCTTTCTGCCGAACCTTCGGAATCGGCGCCGTAATCGGCTGGTGCGCAGCGTGATACGAGTCGTACGGTGATGCAGTCGACTGCTGAGTGTAGCGATAGTCGTAGCGCAAATGGGAGGGTATATAGGCGTGGGCACCGGGGTTCGCCTGTCCCGCAGGCTGACTCGGATCTGGTCGGTGGCCGGGCAGATCCGTGGGATACTGCGGAGGGTTCGTCATCGTCTTCCGTTCGTTCGTCAATCGTGAATCAGCCCAGTGGCTTCAGCACAAATGTGCCTACGATGACTGAGACGGAACTGAGAGTCTCCTCAGGGAAACCCGAGACTTTGCTCCTAGCGGCCGAACATTAGCCTCCCGCCGCGGAGCGCTGGCCGACTGCCGCCGTCAACCGCGAAATTCGGTGACGCAGCACAAGCGCGACTACCGATTGCCATATAGCCAACAGGGCGAAAAGCGCAGCCAGGATCCACTGGTGGTTCAGGCCCTGCAGTACTGCAAGTACCGCAAACACGCCAACGGCTGCCGGCGCCCATCTGTTCGACTGACTGCTGACGCCCAGCCAGCCGTGCCATGCAGCGGGCTCGATCTCCGCCGGCAGTTCGCCGGTCCGCAGTGCGCGCTTGTACCTGAGGGCGTCGTCCGTCGAACCGTAGACGCGGTGCATGCGTTGATCACCCAACACGACACCGACGACGCCCGTGATCATGCCGGCGATCGTCGACACCACGGCCCTGGCGATGATCGAGTCGCTGGTGTCGCCCCAAGGGGCGGAAACGGCATAGAGCGACATAACTCCGAAGATCGCAGCGGCCGACAGCACACCGGTGATGAGTGCGCGAGCTGTCGCAGGCAGCCGATAAAACCAGGTTTGCATGGGGGTCTCCTCAAAGTCGTTCGCGTGGCCGAGCTTCGGCCCTTCACGTATGGGTTCTGAGCCCGGCTGTGGGGGACACTTTTTCGGCCAGCCGAATCTGCGATACCGATCTCGGAAAAAATGTCCCGTTTGTTCTCGGTCGCGGTCCATACCTTCAGCGCGACATCAAGGCTCGCGCACCAGAAACGACACGAGGCGAGAAATCCGTCGGACGGCTAATTGTCCTGGGGCGCAGTCTATTCCGGGATCTGGCTATCTGACTCGGTTTGCACCCGGATCACAACGGAAGGAAAGAGCAATGAGGACAAGAGTTTTACGCGCAATGACGGCGGTGCTGGTTTCCAGCGGCATCGGTATCACCGGCCTAGGCCTAGCCAGCGGTACGGCCCAAGCCGAACCGTACCGGCCGGCGACATACCACTGGTGCCCCGGCGACTTCTGGAATCCCGGCTGGGGCTTCAACTGGGAGTGGCTGCTGTGCCACGACGACTGGCACCGAGATAGCGACGGAGGCTGGCACGGCCGCGACTACCACCGAGGCGGCTGGCACAGAGGTCATGGTGGCTACGACTGGTGACGCGACTACCTCGGCATTGCCCGACTTGTGGCCACCGCGGTCATTACAGAGCACGCGGCAACAAGCACGAATTGCCGTGGCTTTGCTGGACACTGCGCTCGGCCAACCATATTCATCACCCGAAAAACACGAGCGAACCAATCGGGCGTCAGCTGCGTATACGTACTGGAGCCCGGGACGACCTCGGTCGGCCAGGGCTTCCGCGTGAGGCCAGGTTAGGGAGATCGACTCCCAGTTTGGAGACCCATGTCTGTGACGGCTGAGTTCGACTGGAACGTTGTGGGTGACGCCGAGTTGGTCGGTGCTGCCGCCGCGGGCGATAGGGCTGCGTTCGCCGAAATCTATGACCGATACGCCAGTCGGCTCTACGACTTCTGCATCGGCATCGTGGGTGACCGCGACGCGGCCGATTGCGTCCAAGAAGCGTTCTACAACGCCGCAGTCGACCTTCCCAAACTGCGTGATCCCGACAAGCTGCGGCCGTGGCTCTACGCGATCGCCCGACACCAGGCGTTGCGAACGTTGCGCGCTCGCCGGCGCGAGACAGCATCGGACGAGTTGCCCGACGGGCCGGCCGCCGACGTAGGCCCCGACACCCAGGCCGCGCGCAATGAACTGGCGACATTGGTCAACCAAGCCGAGGGTGGGCTATCGCAGCGCGACCGCGAGGTTCTGGATCTGGCGTATCGGCACGGCCTGTCCAATATGGAAATCGCGGAGGCGCTCGGTGTCAGCAACTCCTCTGCCAAAAAGATCGTGCAACGGCTGCGCGACACCATCGAACAGTCGTTGGGTGCGCTGCTGGTAGCGCGCCAAGCCACTGCCGGCCAAAACCGCTGCCAGGACCTTTCAACAGTCATCGCGGGCTGGGACGGGCAATTCACCATCCTGGTGCGCAAGCGCATCTCGCGTCACATCGCGTCGTGCCCGAACTGCGACGAGGATCGGGGCAGGTTGGTCAACCCAACTGCTCTCCTGGGCGCCGCGCCTGTGCTCATGCCCGCGCCCGAATGGTTGCGCGAAGAGACGCTGAGTAAAGCGCCGCATCCTCCCAGCGGCACTACCGCTGCCGCCGCAGCGCCCGGTCACGCGGCAACGCACGTCCCGGCCCGTCTCTTCGCGTTGACCGGCCGCTTCACGTTGGTGGCCGTAGCGGTCGTCGCCGTCCCGGCGGTGATATGGGCCGTCACGACCGAGGCACCTACGCCACTCGATACGCAAGTCACGCCGGTCACTTCCGTTGAGGTCAAGCCTGTCGCGCCGACGACCATTCCGTCGCAGCCGTCCAGCAATACCCCAACGCCGGAACCCAATGTCCCTGCGACTGAACCGAATACATCGGTCCAACACCCTTCAGGTCCGGTGAATACAGACCTCCCGAATCCCGAGAATCCGGGAAACCCGTCCATCGAGCAGGCACCTCCAACGCATGAAACCACCGCTTCGGTGCCCTCGAGTGCGCCGACCGTGACGCGAACCAGTCACGCCGCACCAAGGTCGGCGGCACCGAACCCGCCAGCCGCCACGCACCAAAGCCCACCGCAACAAGCTCCGGCCAAACACTGCTCAGACGGGAGCGCCGTTGACAGCGGCCAGTCCTGCCCAACCCCGCAAGCGCCCCCCAGAACGAATTGTCCACACATCGCCGTGCCGGGCGCCCCGATCTGCGGGCGGACAACCGAGGGCAACTGAACCGCCTGTGCACAGGCCGCTTTCGCATCCGATCCAGACCCCAAAAGCAAGGAACACCATGGACTTTGAAGATTTCGCAAACATTGCTTTTCTCGCGGTGTTCGGCGTGGGCTTGGCCCTGATCGTCTACGGGACAATCGCCAAGAACAAGTGGGGCATCAATCTCCGCCGTGTCGCATGCCCGGACTGCGGAACGGAGATCGGGCGAGTGCGGATACCGAACTCGGGTAAGCAGGCGATGTGGGGCGGCCATACCTGTCCTAACTGCCAGTGCGAGATGGACAAATGGGGCCGGCGAACTACCGCTGAGAGTTCCTGACAGCGCTTACCGCCCAGCCCCAGCGGAACGAAGCCGCGGCGAGACGATTTGCACACCGCCCCTTGATGATCCGTGCGCACGTCGCCAACTCGTGTACTGCGGTATTCACGGATCCGCGTGCTGTCGTGATCCGTTCCAGAACTGCGGCACACAAATTTCACAAAACATGTCCCTCGTGCCCGGGGTCGCTGCCCATACATACAGCGCGGCCGTCCGGGCCGGCGCACGACAAAAGGAACACAGTCATGAACACCATCCACAACATCAAGACAAAGGGGCTCATCGCAGCGTTTGGAGTGGCGGCAGCCGCTGCGGTGGCACCGGCCCTGATGCTTGCCGGTGCTGCAACCGCGCACGCTGACACCTGCTCGTCCTTCGACGCCTCCTGCTCGCCCTTCCCGACGATTTCGGACGAACAACTGGGTGGGGTGACGGCAGCCCCAGGTTCCATGGGGGGCTACACCCCGCAGGCCGAGACACCGCTTTGGCCACAACCGCAACCCGTTCCGGGTGCGTCCGCGTGGAACAACCTGCCTCAGTCGAACCCGATCACGGCCATTTTCGACGGCCTTGGGATCGAGCGCGGCTGGTGACAGGCCAGGGCCGCCGTCGGCGGTGTCTAATCAGTGCGCAATACCTACGGTCGGCCCGTCGCCCTGCTTTGGGGGCGGGCCGACCGCTGGTGAACGGTCGTCGTCGTATCGGCGTGTAGTGCCGCGGTGCCCGCGCGTTAGTGTGCTTTGGTCGGCTTCGGCGAACAAGCCGATAGAAGAGTTGAGCAAATTCATGACCGCAGCAGCAGAAACGTCGGCGCTCGAATCACGGGTCGGCCACTACTACCAGATGGACACCACCTACCTGGTCGGCCGGGAAAAGGTACGCGAGTACGCCCGTGCAGTGCAGGACTATCACCCCGCGCACTGGGATGTCGCCGCCGCCGCGGACCTGGGCTATTCGGACGTGGTGGCACCGCTGACGTTCACGTCGACCCCGGGCATGACCTGCAATCGCCACATGTTCGAACAGGTCGTCGTCGGTTACGACACCTACATGCAGACCGAAGAGGTCTTCGAGCAGCACCGCCCGATCGTCGCCGGCGACGAACTGCACGTCGACGTCGAGCTGACGTCGGTGCGCAGGATCGCCGGCCGCGACCTGATCACCGTGACCAACACCTTCACCGACGCCGCCGGCGAGCGGGTGCACACCCTGCACACCACCGTCGTCGGCGTCACCGCCGAGGATCTCAATCCGGAGATCAAGACCGCCGTACACAACGCCATGATGCACGACGTCAACATCTTCGAAGTCGGCGAATCCGAGTACATCAAGACGGTGCGCCCCGAGGGCGAGGTGCGGATCGCCGAGGACACCTCCCGCACGCCGGGGTCGCCGTCCTTTGATGACGTGAAGGTTGGCGATGAGCTACCGGCGCACCACACGCGCCTGTCGCGCGGCGACCTGGTGAACTACGCCGGCGTGGCCGGCGACGCCAACCCGATTCACTGGGACGAGGACATCGCCAAGCTCGCCGGGCTGCCCGATGTGATCGCGCACGGAATGCTCACCATGGGTTTGGGTGCGGGATTCGCCTCCGCGTGGTCGGGCGACCCCGGTGCGGTTACCCGTTATGCGGTGCGGCTGTCTGCGCCTGCGATCGTGTCTGCCACCGAGGGCGCTGACATCGAGTTCAGCGGCCGCATCAAGTCGTTGGACCCGGCGACCCGCACCGGTGTCGTCATTGTCGCCGCGAAGTCCGGTGGTCGGAAGATCTTTGGCCTCGCGACGTTGGACGTCCGCTTCCGCTGATTCTGGCGGCGACGTCTGAGGTTGGGTCCTTCCTGTGAGACCCGACAGATTTACTTAGATCAGGTAGCGTTTTCAGTGTTACGCGCACACTGACGACGTGAGGAGCGGCGGCGTGAATCTCGGTCCGTGGGGTGATCTCACGATCCTCGCCGGCGTGATGGAAATAGTGTTCGCCGCTGGCGTATTCGCCTACATCGGCAGGCTGGAGAATCGGACATCCCATCCGCTGGGTGAAAAAGTGGGCGCCCACAAGGCGGTATTGGCGAAACTCCGCAAGCGCGAATCGATGTCGCAAGAAGAGGTCGACTACGCGACCGAACTGATCGCTGACGCTCGCTCACCACTCGCGTACTCGATACCCGCTGCCCTGTTCACCATGGGGCTCTTTTACGTGGTCGGCTGTCTCTTCGTCCTCCATATCGACGGCGGCCATCCCTCCTTCAGAACGTTCATCGGAGGCATCCCGATGTTGACCTCCATGAACATGGCCGCTCAGCTACGCAGGGTCGCGCGGTTGAAGGGGAACCTGCAAGGCGTTTCGGTGACAGCGCCCGATCACGATTCAGAGCGTCGCGGGGCGGGGTTGTTGTCCTCCCACAGCGGTAGTTGACGTACCGATTGGCGTGATCCGTAGTCCCTGGCCGGGCGGGTACGCACCTTCAGCGGCCACCAGAACCATCGGCCGATCAGCGCTGCGACGGCCGGGGTCACGAATGAACGCACGATCAGCGTGTCGAAAAGCAGCCCGAGGGCGATCGTGGTGCCGATCTGACCGAGGATCCGCAAGTCGGCGAACACGAAGGAGGCCATCGTCGCTGCGAACACCAAACCGGCCGCCGTCACCACCGCGCCGGAACCGGCCATTGCCCGGATGATGCCGGTATTCAAGCCGGCGCCGATCTCCTCCTTGAATCGGGAGATCAGCAGCAGGTTGTAGTCCGAGCCCACCGCCAACAGCAGGATGACGGCCAGTGCCAGCACAATCCAAAACAGCTCTACACCAAAGATGTCCTGCCAAATCAGTACGGAGAGCCCGAACGAGGCACCCAACGACAGCGCCACGGTACCCACGATGACGAACGCGGCGACGATGCTTCGGGTAATGAACATCATGACGAGCAGAATCAGGCTCAGCGCCGCGATCCCGGCGATCATGAGGTCGTATTTGGCACCATCCTGGATGTCCTTATACGTCGCCGCAGTGCCGGCGATATAGATCTTGGAACCCCCAAGGGGCGTACCCTTGACCGCTTCCTGCGCGGCATGCCTGATGGCATCGATGTGCGAAATGCCTTCAGGCGTAGCCGGATCCCCGTCGTGGGTGATGATCATGCGGGCGGCCTTGCCGTCCGGCGACAGGAACAGCTTGAGCCCGCGCTGGAATTCCGGATTGGTGAACGCCTCCGGCGGTAGATAGAAGGAGTCATCGGTTTTCGACGCGTCGTAGGCCTGCCCCAGGGCGGTCGAGTTCTGCAGTGCCGCCGCAGTCTGGTCGTCGATACCTGAGGTGGTGGCGTAATTGGTCAGCGTCAGATCGCGGTTGGTCTGCTGACTCGCGATCTGCGGCGGAATCAGTGCGAGCAGTTTGGGCTGCAGCTCATCGAGTTTGGCGATGCTGCCCGAGACGTTGGCCAACTGATCGGTCAGCGCGTCGATCCCGTCGAGCGCGTCGAAGAGTGATCGCAGCGCCCAGCAGATCGGGATGTCGAAACAGTGTGGCTCCCAATAGAAGTAGTTGCGTAGCGGCCGGAAGAAGTCGTCGAAGTTGGCGATTTTGTCGCGTAGATCCTGGGCGGTGGCGACCGTCTGCTGGAATGCCTTGGTCTGCTCGTCGGTGGCGGCGCTGGACTGCTGTTGCAGCGCAAACTGCTGCCGCAGAATGTCGATCGAGTTGTTGATCACGTCAACCTGTTTGAGGAGGTCGGCACCGCGGGCCTGCTGAAAGGGCAAGTTGTTGATCTGAGACGCGCTGCCCGCGCTGATCTGGAACGGTATCGACGTGTGATCCAGGGGCGTGCCCAGGGGTCGGGTGATCGATTGCACCTGCGCGATGCCGTCGGTGTGGAAAACAGCCTTCGCGACGCGCTCCAGCAGGATCATGTCGGTGGAATTGCGGAGATCATGGTCGGTCTCGATCATCAACAGTTCGGGGTTCAGCCGCGCTTGCGAGAAGTGACGCTCGGCGGCCGTGTAACCGACGTTGGCCGGTGCGCTGGCGGGCATGTAGGGCCGGGCGTCGTAGCTCGTCGTGTAGTTCGGCAGTGCGAGAAGGCCGATCAAGGCGATGGCGACGGACGCGATCAGGATGGGCCCGGGCCAGCGGACGATGGCCGTGCCGATCCGCCGCCAGCCGCGGGTGCGCATCGGACGGCTGGGTTCGAACAGCCCGAAATGGCGACCGATCATCAGCAGTGCCGGCGCCAGGGTCAACGCCGCCACGACTGCGACAAGCACACCGATGCCGGCGGGGACGCCCAAACTGTTGAAATACGGCAGCCGGGTAAACGTCAGACAGAGCACCGCGCCCGCGATCGTCAGCCCCGAACCCAAAATGATGTGCGCGGTCCCGTGGTACATCGTGTTGAACGCCGAGACCCGATCTTGCCCTGCGTAACGCGCTTCGTGAAAACGGCCGAGGATGAAGATCGCATAGTCCGTCCCGGCGGCGATGACCAGCAGCGTCAGCAGATTGGTCGAATACGTCGACAGCTTGATGATGCCGGCGTTCGCGAGCACGGCGACGACGCCGCGGGACGCGGTCAACTCGATCATCACCGTGAAAAGCACGAGAAACACAGTGGTCAGACGACGGTAGAGCGTAAACAGCATCACTGCGATCACCCCGATGGTGATCAGGGTGGTTTTCAGGGTGCCGTGCCGGCCTACCTCGAACTGATCGGTGACCAGCGGCGCGGCGCCGGTGACATACGCCTTGATGCCCGGCGGTGGCGGCGTGTCGTTGACGATGTCACGCACCGAATCGACCGACTCGTTGGCTAGCGACTCGCCCTGGTTGCCGGCGAGGTACAGCTGCACCAATGCCGCCTTGCCGTCGGAGCTCTGCGAGCCGGCCGCCGTCAGCGGATCCCCCCAGAAATTCTGAATGTGCTCGACGTGCTTGGTGTCCTGTTCGAGCTTCTTAATCAATCCGTCGTAGTAGCGATGGGCGTCGGCGCCGAGCGGCTGATCACCCTCCAGGACGATCATCGCCGAACTGTCGGAATCGAACTCGCCGAACACCTTGCCGATACGTTTGGCGGCCTGCAGGGACGGCGAATCCTGGGGGCTCAGCGAGACGTTGTGCGATTCGGCGACGGTCTCCAGCTGTGGCACGAAGACGTTCGTCACCACCGCCAGGCCCAGCCAGAACAGCGCGATGAGCACCGAGTAGCGCCGGATGAAGTCCGGAACCCGTTGGGTGCTCATCCGGATTTATCCAGACAGTAGGTATAGGCGTTCAAGGTGTTGACCGATCTCTCGTCCTTGACCGCGTCGTCGATCTTTATCCGGCAGCCGATCGAGTCGCTGTTGCCCTGGGCGGAGACATTGACGAAGACCGCAGGCTGAGTGGTGGTCGTGTCGTAGGCCCAGGGCAACGTGACAGCGTCGACGCGTTGCGGTTGGGCGTTGACGTCCAGGTAGGTAATGGTCGCCACAGTGCCCGGCGGGCCGAAAACCTCCATCACCACGTGTTTGGGGTTGAACGGGACGATGTCGTTCTCGGAGCCGCTGGGTGTGGACGTGACGTCATGGGAGGCGAAGATGCCATGCAGCCGATACACAGCGAATCCCGCCAGCGCGACCACAGCCACCGCAACCAGCAGCATCCAGCGTCGGCTGAGTCGGCGACTGATCGAAACCCGCTGCATCCGTGACCCTTTCATGAGCGGCGACAGGCGCGGACGGTAGGGATTTTGGCGTTTCCTCTAGGGTGGCTAATCAACTAGGTTGACGGTACGACACGGGACCGGACTCCACAACACTGGGCGAGTCTGCGGTTGCATTGTCGTCGCTAGGCTCAGTCGTGCCGCGCGATAGTCGTCGCGTTCGTGCTTTCAACACTGTCGAATGCCACTCAGCCACAACAACTTCGGATTGCAGCCCAGCAAGCGTGGAAAAGTAGTTGCGCACGCAGCCAACGATCGACATCCAGGAAGGCGCCAACCGGATGCATCCATGAGTCGAATGGCGATGAGTTTCGCTGCGGTTTCCCGTCTGTATCCACACACAATCAACCGTCCGCGAGGAGAGCTTGATGACCGCCACATACACCTTCGACGTCTTTTCCAGCCTGGACGGCTACGGCAGCGTCAGCGGTGGCGACTGGGGCGGTTACTGGGGCAAGCAGGGCCCCGAACTGCTCGACCACCGTCTCGCCTTGTACGAGGCGGAGCAACGGATGGTTCTCGGGGCCAACACCTATCGGCTGTTCGCGCAGATGCTGGCCTCGGGCACCGAGGAGTCGGTGCGTGACCCATGGGTCACGCGGATGAGAAGCCTGCCGGCGACGGTGGTGTCGAGCACTCTGGATGGACCGCTCGACTGGCCGGACGCGACCGTCGTGAGCGGTGACGCCGTCGACGTAATCGCTCGACTCAAGGCAGAGTCCGAGGTGCCGTTGCGTTCGCACGGCAGCCTGTCGATGAACCGGGCGCTGATGGCCGCCGGCCTGGTCGACCACGTCCAGGTGACGCTCTTCCCTGTCATAACCGGTCAGACTGGTGATGACCCGATTTTCGAGGGTGCGGCCGACTTCGACCTAGAGCTGATCGAGACCCGGACGCTCGACGGCAACATCCAAGAGCTCATCTACCGGCCCACCCTGCATGTCTGAGTCTGTGCATGCACCCTCCGCAGATCACTCCAATGTGGCCACTGTCGACAACTTCAGGAGACGCCTAATGCGGCCCCTTCGGTATTCCATCAACGTCACATTGGACGGGTGCTGTGATCATCGTGCAGGGGTGCCGGACGAAGAGTTGCATCGTCACGCGGTCGAGAATCTCGAGCGAGCCGATGCCCTGCTCTTTGGCCGGGTGACTTACGAAATGATGGAAGCCGCGTGGCGTTCGCCGGCGCCGACGGGAACGAGGCCCGAGTGGATGGAACCCTTCGCCCGGACGATCGATGCGGCAAAGAAGTACGTGGTGTCGGGCACCCTGGATCGGGTCGATTGGAACGCCGAAGTGGTACGCGGCGACTTGCGAAAGGCCGTTGAGCAGCTCAAGCGGGAGTCCGGCAAGGGGCTGTTCGTAGGAGGGGTGAAACTTCCGCAGGCGTTAGCGGAGTGGGGATTGATCGACGAGTACGAGTTCGTCGTGCACCCGAGGCTGGCCGGCCATGGTCCTACGCTTTTCGCGGGGTTATCGAAATACGTCGACTTAAAGCTCATCAACCGGCTGGAGTTCGAGTCGGGCGCGGTGGCTTTGCAGTACGTACCAAGAAGGTAGCCGTCGGACGAGCCGTCCACACCGCCGGGCGAGCCGTGGCCGCCGTCACCGCCATCACCGGTGGCGAGGTCGGTCGCGAAATGTGTGCCGGGGCGGACATTCCGTGGACCGGCGGCCAATCGAGCCTCGACACGATTGGCTGAACGACTCCGATGCGCTGACAAACACAGCAAAACCTGAGATTCTGCAGTATGTGTCGGGGATTGTTAGCCGACCTGACAAAGAGCAGGCGGTTGTCGATTTCCTGCGTTCCGCGGCTAGAGAGCCGTCAGCCTTGCTCGTGGAGGGCGCGCCCGGGATAGGGAAGACGACGCTATGCGTGGGCGCCATCGACCGGGCTCGGCAGCTTGGATTCCGCACGTTGACCACCCGGCCGGCACAGGCCGAATCCGTTGCTGCCTACAGTGCGCTCGCCGACCTGCTTGGCGGCTTGGCGGTCGGGGTGCTGGAGAGTCTTCCCGAACCACAACTTCGCGCGGTTGACCAGGTGCTGCTGCGCGCCGATGAGACGGATCCAGCGACCGAACCGCGGGCGGTCGCTGCGGCGTTTCTCTCGGCGATCGAAACGCTCGCCAACCAGACTCCGGTGCTCATCGTCGTTGACGACGCCCAGTGGCTCGACCCCTCGTCGGTATTCGCTTTGGACTACGCGGCGCGACGCTTCTCCGGCCGGATCGGCGTGCTGGCAACCGTACGCACCGGATCGAACAGCGGTAACACAGCATCCTGGCTACACGTCCACGATCCGCGAGCGTTAAGGCGAATCACCTTGCCACCCTTCACGATCGGTAAACTGTCCGAACTGCTGAACGAGCGCTTGGGAACGAAGATCTCACGGCCGACGCTTGTCCGGATTCACGACCTGTCGGGTGGAAATCCTTTCTACGCAATCGAATTGGGTCGCGCCGCGGCTGCCGGCGCTTCGGACCGCGAGCTCGCGTTGCCGGATACGCTCTCGGAGCTGGTCCAGGCGCGGATAGGCGGCCTGCCGGATTCGACGCAGACTGCGCTGTTCGCAACCGCATGCCTGGCCACACCGAGATTGGACGTGATCGCCCGCGCCATAGACGTGTCGATGGACGGCGTTCTGCAATTGCTCGAGCCGGCAGAGGCCGAGGAGATCATCCGCGTCGACGGCAACAGAGTGCGATTCTCCCACCCGTTGCTGGCCTGGGGCATGTACGAAAGCGTTGTGGGCGGGCCGCGGCGCGCGATGCATCGTCGGCTGGCGGACGCCGTCGACCAACCCGAGTTGCGCGCCCGCCACCTCGCTCACGGCGTGACGACTGCCGACGAAGCCACACTGTCCGCTCTAGACGAAGCGGCGCAGTTGGCGCGAAGTCGAGGTGCGCCCGCTGCCGCCGCCGAGCTGCTGGATCTGGCTATCGACCTCGGCGGCGACGAGCCTGAGCGGGTCATTCGATCGGCTGCCCATCACTTCGAGAGCGGGGATTCGGTACGCGCGCAGTCGTTATTGGAGGCGACGTTCCTTCGCCTGAACCCAGGGCCACTTCGCGCTAGGGCCGCAAGCATGCTGGCCAGCATCCTGATGTACGGCGAGGGCTTCGGGGCCGCAGCCGGTCTACTCGAGCGATCGCTGCCCGACGCGCTCGGCGACGACGCATTGCTGATACAGATGTTGACCGGGCTCGCGTACATGCTGATGAACACGGGGCGCAAGGACGATTCGATCCAACGCGTCAACGAGGCCGTCGAACAGGCGGAGCGGCTGGGTGACGCGTCCCTGCTGAGTAGCACGCTGGGTATGCGGGTAGTGCTTCAATTCATGTGCGGCAGGGGAGTTGACGAAGACAACCTGCAACGCGCTCTGAGCCTGGATGACGGCAGGCTGCCGGTGCCGGTGGCATTCCAACCGAGGCTGCAGCGAGCGGTGTTGAGGGCGTGGACGGGTGAGCTCGACGACGCCCGCGACGAGCTCCGGTCTATCGAGCGTCGACGCATCGACAACGGCGAAGAAAACGAGTCGGTGTTCATCTCCTATCACCGGGCGATGGTGGAAATCTGGCGGGGTGACTTCCCGGCTGCCAACGACATCGCCGACAAGATGATGGACCGCGCCGCTCACCTGGAAGGCGATGTGGCGCTGTTTTCGGCTGTCGCGATTCGATCTTCACTTGCGGCCTACGCCGGGAAGATCGAAGAAGCGCGAAGGGACGCGCGGGTGGCGCTGGAAGCATCCACTCGAAGTGAGGGACGCGAGTTGGCCGGTTGGATGACCGCCAGCCTCGGATTCCTTGAAGTCACACTGGGCAACTACGTGGCCGCACTGGCGGTTTTGCAGCCAGTTGTGGACAGCATTCTCGCTGACCCCGATTACACCGAGATCATCGTTGCGTCAGGTGTTTCCGACGCCGTTGAGGCGATGATCCAGCTGCACCGAACGGATGAGGCGGCTCAACTGATCGCGTTGATGGAACGCAACGGCAAGCGGCTAGACAGGGCCTGGATGCTCGCCGTTGCATTGAGGGGCCGGGCGATGGTGGACGCCGCGGGTGGTGACGTCGCAGCTGCAGTACGCGCTGCCGAGCAAGCCATGGAGCAGCACGGCCGCCTGCCAATGCCCTTCGAGAGAGCACGAACTCAATTGCTGCTAGGACAATTACAGCGCAGGCAGCGCAAGAAACAGACCGCATCGGCCACTCTGCGCGAAGCTCTCGACGCGTTCGAGCGCATGAACACTCCTCTGTGGGCCGCCCGTGCCCGGGCCGACCTCGAGCGGGTGACGGTCAACGCGGGCGCCGCGGTACTGACGCCCTCGGAGCGACGGGTGGCAGAACTCGCGGCATCGGGCATGACGAACCGCGCAATTGCCGCGGAGATGTTCATCAGCCCGAAGACCGTTGATACCAACCTGTCTCGGATCTATCGCAAGCTGGGTATCCACTCACGGGCAGAATTGGCCCGCTGGATATCAGAGAACTTCGGCTGACAGCAGCGGTCGCTGCGGCTGCGCACTACTACTGTCGAGGTGCAGCCAAGATCGACAGAACTCGCCTGCCTACTTTGACAAGACTTCGGCGTGTCGTCGGAGCCGGTCAGTCTTCGTTGCATAATCGCAGGGTCATATTCGAGTCGCCTACTCTGTTTCGCCGAAGAACGCGCTCGCCGCTGTCTCGATTCAGGTGTGCCCTGGAAGCGGGCGATGTAGGCCACCGCAACAACCGAAGGGCTGACTTCGGCCCGCCGGTCGGCTGGCGTGAGCTCCCATGGCGGCCAGGCGGCGGACGGGGGTCGGGGCAACCATCGATACGCAAGACATTCGTAATGGTTACGACGTTGCCGTTATTGTGCACCGTGGTTGGAATAGTCATACTGGGCCGCGTGAGTACGTCGCCTTCGGGCACTGAGGTTGTGGAGCAGGGCCCGCGGCGATCCCGGGGCCGCCCACCGCTGCCGCTGGACCGAATCATCGCAACCGCCACTCGGATCCTGGACGAGGAAGGCGCCGACGCCCTGTCCATGCGCAACTTGGCTCAGCGCCTGGACTCGGGTACCGCGACGTTGTACCGGCACTTCACCGGACGGGCCCACCTAGTCGCCCAGGTGGTCGACGGCGTGCTGGCCGAAGCACATGTAGACGATGACGCGCTACACGGTATGCCATGGCAACAAGCCTGTGAAACGTTGGCACACAGCCTCTTTGATGTCTTCCGACGTCATCCACACGTCGCGCCGCTGTTGGTCGAACGGATTCCGACAGGACCTAACGCGATGGCCCAGCGCGAACAGATGATCGCGCTGCTGCTCGAGTCCGGATTCGCGCCGCCACTGGCCGCGCAGGCCTGCGCCACCCTGGCGCGCTACGTCTTGGGGTTCGCGACGCAGCTCGTCGCGTCGAGCGCCGGCACAGCAGAAGAGGACGAAGCGTGGCGAACCCTCGACCCGCAGACATTTCCTGCCACCGCCCGCGTGGCCGGTCATCTACCCGTAGCGCTGGACCAAGAGTTCGCCTTCGGCCTGGAACTCATCATCAACGGCTTGAGCCAGCTCGCACACCACGGCGAAGCACGCGCGCCGATACGGCGACGTAGGCGCGGTTAGGCTGGCGAGGAATCGACCAGCGCGATCGCTACCGCTAGGACGTCTGATCACTGCGGGTCGGCTGCGGACCACGGCACGGTGGCCGACTGCCAGTGAGTGATCTTCTCGTCCTGGTCGTTGCGATGAAGGTGTCGCGGTGGCTGCGCGAATGTTTCGTAGGGGCGGCAGCGGATGACTACCCGGTCCTCCTCGATTGCCATGGCCTCGACCGTCGGGCGGGCTTCTTCGCCCAGTGGCTGGCCCGACATGCGCCCGGCGACAGCCATCATCACATCGACGATCAGATTGCGGTCGCGCTCGATCGTTGCGTCGGCATACACCTGCAGATAGGCGAAGGGCCAACGCTCGTCGAGCACGCAGAGGCTGACCTTCCCATCGTTGGCCACCACGCGCGCCTTGCCGCGCCCTGCCATAGTCGAGACGAGCAGGTCATCTTCGTCTGTCGGTACGTAGTACACGACTGACATCGCGGGCCCATCGTGTCGGCGGCGATGGCCGAAAATGCAAGTGCGGTGGGTGCGTACGAATTCCCGCCGCTCCGACGGAAGCAGGTCGCGATCAGTCGGAACTGTGAATGGTTCCGATGCGAGCGGAAGCAGCATAACGGTTGTCCTTGTCCGTACGGGTCTGCAAAACAGATAACGGATACAGTGTTACCGATATGCTTATGCGTGTCAAAGTTACCAGCGTTGCGGCGCAGGGGTATCGATGGATAGGCGAAAGGTTTCGGCACAGCGCAGTTCAATCGCTGGCGGCCCGACCGCGACCCACGTTCCTGTACCTACGAACAACTGGAGCAGCCGGTCACCTTCAGCCTTGGCGACATCGTGCCGGGCCTTGGCCCTCTCCTACCTCACCTTGACGACGACTTTGCCCTTGGCATGCCCCTTCTCGACGAAAGCCAGAGCCTTCTGGGTGGATTCGAACGGGAACACCCTCTCCACGACGGGACGGATGATGCCTTGATCGATGAGGGTGGTGATCTCGCTCAACTGATCGCCGTTGGCCCTCATGAACAAGAATGAGAACTTCACGTTGAGTCGCTTGGCCTTTCGCCGCGCATTAGAGCTCAATACACGGATGATCGACTTCACGTACCACGGCACACCGATTTCGTCCGCGAAGGCCGGATCGGGTGGTCCGGATATGGAGATGAGCATCCCGCCGGGCTTCAGCACCCGAAGGGACTTGTCGAGGGTTTTCGAGTCTTGGCTGTGCAGACAACGTCGTACCCATGCAGCTTGGTCTCGAAGTCCTCGGTCTTGTAGTCAATCAAGACATCCGCGCCAAGCGCCTTCACAAGCTCGAAATTGGCGGCGCTTGCAGTGGTCGCCACCGTCGCGCCCAGATGTTTCGCCAGTTGAATCGCGAACGTCCCGACGCCGCCGGTGCCCGCCTGGATGAAAACCTTCTGTCCGGGCTTCAGGTCAGCCTTTTCGACGAGCGCCTGCCAAGCGGTCAGGCCGACCAGCGGTATGGACGCTGCCTCCTCCATGCTGAACGCGGCAGGCTTGACTGCAACGTCGGCTTCGTTCATGGCAATGAACTCCGCGAAAGTGCCGATTCGGTCCTTGTCCGGTCGTGCGTAGACCTCGTCGCCAGGCTTAAAGCGCCGCACCCGAGCTCCCACCTCGACCACCACGCCAGCCACGTCGTTGCCGAGCGTGAGCGGAAATCGATACGGCAGAAGAAGTTTGAACTCTCCGTTCGCGATCTTGGCGTCGAGGAGATTCAACCCGGCCGCATGCACCTCAACGAGTACGTCGTGGTCTCCGACCGGCGGCTGCGGCGCGTCGACGATCCGACCGCCGTCCTTGCTCTTGTAGCGGTCGATCACGAAGGCCTTCATCGCAGGCGCTCCTGAATCGGCTTGTTCAGGTGCGCACGAACCTCGCGGGTCATCTCGTCGGCCAGGACCTCGTCGGCCCCGGACTCGATTCCGTCAAGGACCTGACGAATCACCTCGACGGGGCCGGACTTGGGGCTATCCGCGAACGAAGCCATGTCGGTGTCGACGAGCCCGACGTAGACGCCCACCACCTGCACGCCACGCGGGGCGAGCTCAAGCCGCATCGAGTCTGTGGCGCTCCACAACGCCGCCTTCGTCACCCCGTAGCTGGCGCCAACGGGCAGCCACGCGAGCACCGACGCCACGTTGACGATCGCACCCCGCCTCTGCGCGATCCGATCGGCGAACGCCGATGCCATCGCCAGCGGACCGAATAGGTTGGCTTCCATTTGTTCGCGCAGGCTGGAGGTGTCCGGGTCGAGCACCGACGCTGCACGGAGAATCCCGGCGTTGTTAATCAGCAGGCTCACGTCGGATGCGGCCCTGGCCGCTTCGGCGACGGATGCCGCGTCGGTGACATCGAGCTGAAGCGGAACGACACGCGCATCGACGACGTCTATTGCCCGCGAATCGCGGGCAGCCGCATAGACTTTCGCCACTCCACGATCGAGAAGCTGCACGACGTACTCGCGGCCCATGCCACGGTTGGCTCCGGTGACGAGCACTGTCTGATCGACCAGCGAAGTCATGAAGTCGTCGATCCGAGGAATTCGAGTGCTTCGGGGACGAATCGCTCGTGGGCCTGGAAGATGCCGCCGTGTCCGGCGTCGGGATAGATCCGCAGCGTGGCATTTGGCAGGCGTGAAGCCAGGTCATAGGAGTTACTGGTCGGCACCATGCGGTCGTCGTCACCGTTTGCCACCAGGACGGGGTGTCCGATGGTTGACAGGTCGGCCGGCTTCTGCAGGCCCCAGGCGTGAATTGCCTTGAGCTGCGTGCGGAAAGCTCCGATCGCTATGGCCTTGTCCCGATCGTTGGTGCGTTCCTTCAACCGCTTGATGAACGCTTTAGCCTCCGACTTGCCGTGCTCGGTGCGGGTGAAGAACAGCAGTTCCTTGGGATCCTTGAAAGTGACATAGGCATGCAGTGTGTCGAGGTAGCTCAGTTTCGTCACGTTGACGATGCCTTCGCCTCCGGCCGGGCCGGTTCCGGCGAGGATGACCTTGCGCACCAGCGCCGGCTCCTGCTGGGCGATCACTTGCGAGATCATTCCGCCCATCGAGAAGCCGAGCAGATCAACCCGGTCGAAACCCAGTGCCCGGATGAACGCGACAGCGTCTTGTGCCATTGCCTCGATGGTGTCCGGTGTCTTGCCTTCAGAACCGCCCACGCCGCGATTGTCGAAGGTGATGACGCGGTGCTTGGCCGCGATGCCGTCCACGACCCTCGGGTCCCAGTTGTCGAGGTTGGCGGCAAGGTGATTGAGGAAGATCACTGGTACGCCGCTATCGATGCCCAGCTCCCGGTAGACGAACCGAGTCCCGCCCACGGAGACCGATTTCGTCGGCGCATTCTTGTACGAAGTACCACCCCAACGTGCATTTGCTGCCAGCAGATGACTTGCCGCATCGTGCCGGGTGGATTTCTTGCTTGCCATGATTTCTCCCGTGGTATACCGATTGGTGTACTTCCGGATCTGACAGTAGCAGGCGCCCGCGGACTTGTACACCAATCGGTATACTTCAACATTTGACCTCGCTCACCGATCCACGGAGCCGCCCCATGGCGCCCTGGGCGCGTGCTCGAGCGGCGGTGGATGCCCTCATTTCGATGTGGTGGCCGCTGCCAGAACCGCGTCGTTGACCGCGGTCGGCGCGATTGCGACGACGGCTTTCTGTGCGCGACTGACGATATCCAACAAGTAGCGACGCTTCGGACGCCTCGATGTCAGGACATGATCGACAGCCTTCGTGACCCTCTTGGGATCGTCAGCAAGCTTTTGCATACGTCCCAACAACTTCCGGCTCCCAGCGAGGTGTGAGGCGTACAGTCGACGATGCTCGTCACTGAGTTGTTTGGTCATATGGTCGTAGTCGTCTCGCCACAGGTATCGCGGCGAGCACCCCGAACGTCCACTGCAATCTTCGCCGGCTGCCACTTTGACGCGTCACGCCTCACCCTAATATACCGATCGGTGTACTTGCTGATCGCCGATGCTACACGCCTTTGCAAGCGATGTAAACCTATCGGTATCCTTTTGTCATGACTGGCCGCGGCGCCCGACAGCGCATCCTCAACACCGCCATCGACCTGTTCTACCGCGAGGGCATCAACGCAACCGGTGTCGAGCGGCTCGCCAATGAAGCGTCGGTGTCCAAACGAACTCTCTACCAACACTTTCCGAGCAAAGCCGCTGTCGTAGAGGAGTATCTGCGATATATCCAGCAAGGTGTCGATGACCCCATCCGCCCCGGGCCAGAAGCCGCAACGCGCACACCGCGCGAGCGCATCCTCGCACTGTTCGAGACCCCGTCACCAGATGGGCCGATGCGCGGCTGCCCCTTCCACAATGCCGCCGTCGAGGCCGCCGAGGCGATGCCGGAGATTCAGGACATCGTCCATGAACACAAGCGCAACTACATCAAGGGGCTGACCAAGCTGGCTCGCCAAGCCGGTGCCGCCAACCCCACCCTGCTGGGCAACCAACTCGCGCTTCTGTACGAAGGTGCGGCCGCTCTGTCGACCTCCCTCGACGACCCCTCCTGCTGGACGCATGCGCGTAAGGCGGCGGCGACGCTCCTCGACCAGGCGGTGGCTTAGTCAGTGGGGCGGTGCTGGGCGATCAGTTCTTTGAGATGACGGGCGGCCTGCTCCAGCGGCTTGGTCGACTGCGCGGCGCGAGAGAGTATCACCGCCCCTTCGAGCGCGGCAACGACTGTCGTCGACAACGATTGGGCTGCAGCGCGATTGATGCCGTCTTGACGAAGCCTGTCCGCTAGCAGCTGAGCCCATTCGTCGAATACCTCGGCGGCGGTGCTGGCGGCCTCTGGGGCCTCGGCGCGACTGAACGCGGCAGCCACAATGGGGCAGCCACCTTCGAAGTCCGTGCTGATCAGGATTTCGCTCCACACGCGAGTAAACGCCCCGATGGGGTCGCGTTGCCGGATGCAGTCTCGCAACAGCGCTGACAGCTCGTCTCCCGCGGCACGTGTCGCCGCGGCGACCAGTTCGGCCTTGCCGCCGGGAAAGTTCAGATAGATCGATCGTCGCGTCACGCCGCTGGTGGACAGGATCTCGGCAATACCAGTGCCGGCCACGCCCTGTCTTTGCATCAGTGTGGCCGTGGCTGACGTCAGCCGCTCACGTACTCGCATGACTTGCACTATACCATTCGGTGTACTACCGTGCCGTCTAGTCAGTAGACTGATCGGTATACCCAGTGGGTCGCTGGCCATTTTCCCGAAGAAAAGAGATGACGTGTCCTCCTTGGCAGCAGACGATTTCGCTTGGCTATCGGCGACCGAACAGCTTGCGGCACTAGACACCGGGCAGGTGTCCAGCGCCGAACTGGTCGAGCTGTACCTCTCGCGCATCAGTACGCACAACCCCTCGCTCAATGCGATCGTGACCGTCGCCGCGGACGCTGCACGCCGTGCCGCGATAGAGGCTGATGCCGCACGCTCGCGCGGAGATGACTTCGGCCCGCTGCACGGCCTGCCCATCACCGTGAAGGACAGCTACGAAACGGCCGGTATGCGCACGGTCTGTGGTCGACCGGACCTGGCCGATCATGTGCCGACGCAGGACGCTGAGGCCGTCGCCCGCTTGCGCCAAGCCGGCGCCATCATCATCGGCAAGACGAACATGCCGACCGGCAATGCGGACGTGCAGGCCAGCAACCCGGTCTTCGGCCGGACGAACAACCCGTGGGATCGCTCGCGCACCTCCGGCGGATCGGCGGGCGGCGGTGCCGCCGCTACGGCAGCTGGGTTGACGAGCTTCGACTTCGGATCGGAAATCGGTGGCTCCACAAGGATTCCGGCCCACTTCTGTGGCCTCTATGGCCACAAGTCGACATGGCAGTCCGTCCCACTGGTCGGCCACATCCCCGGCGGGCCGGGCGACCCCGGACGGTGGGGAGAAGCCGATATGGCCTGCGCCGGAGTGCAGGTCCGTGGAGCCCGCGACATCATCCCCGCACTGGCAGCGACTGTCGGCCCGCTGAACCCCGACGGTGGGTTCTCGTACACCCTCGCCCCGCCGCGCGCGACAGCGCTCAAGGACTTCCGGGTCGCGGTGTGGGCCGACGATCCGGACTGCCCCGTCGATAGCGACGTGAGTCGGGCAATCGACGACGCCGTCATTGCGCTGCGCGACGCCGGCGCACAGGTCGTTGAGCGCCCCGCCAGCATCCCGCTGGACTTGGCGACCTCACACGAACTCTTCCTGAGCCTCGTGATGGCCGCCTTCTCGGTCGACCGTTCCACAATCAGCCCGCGCTCCGGTGCCGCACTTGCCCTGCGGTCTCTTGCAAGTCCGCGCGGGGACGCGGCCGCTGCATTGCGCGGGACGGTCCAAAGCCACCGCGCGTGGTTGTTCCGCGACGCAGCTCGCCGCGAGATCGCGCACCGCTGGGTTGGGTTCTTCAAGGAATTCGACGTGTTGCTGCTGCCGGTCACGCCGACCGCTGCGCCGGGCCACCACAACAAGGACCATGACCGCTTCGGCCGCACCATCGACGTCGACGGCGTCGCACGCTCCTACTGGGACCAAATGAAATGGAGCGCGCTGGCCAACATCGCCGGAGCGCCGGCCACGACGATGCCGATCACCACCAACGCGGCGGGCCTACCTATCGGCGTTCAAGCGATGGGGCCGCCCGGCGGAGACCGCACGACCGTGGAATTCGCAGCACTGCTCACCGAGATCCTGGGCGGCTACCGCGTCCCGTCGGTGTACCGGTCAAGTGTGGCGAGCATCGCATGATGCGCCGCAACCTTTCGGGCCGAAAGTTGGTAATTACCGGAGCCGCACGGGGAATCGGGGAGAAGGTCGCACGTCTCGCCGCCGCCCGAGGGGCGCGCGTGGCCTTGATCGGACTCGAGCCCGATCGGTTGCGTGCCCTCGCCGCCGATCTCGGCCCAGGCGCATCCTGGTGGGACGCCGATGTGCGCGACGGCGCCGCATTGCGTTCAGCGATCGATGACTGCGCAATGACGATGGGCGGCATCGACATCATCGTCGCCAATGCCGGGATCGCCGCCTACGGAACAGTGCGCCAGGCCGACGAAGCGTCGTTTGAGCGAGTCCTGGACATCAACCTCAACGGCGTGTTCCGCACGCTCAAGTACGCGACGCCGCATCTCGAGCGCAGTCGGGGCCACGCGATGGTGGTGGCCTCAGCGATATCCTTCACGCCGATTGCCGGGCTGGCCTCCTACGCCGCAAGCAAAGCAGGAGTCGAAATGCTCGCCCTGGCCTACCGCCAGGAAGTGGCGCACCTCGGCATCACCGTCGGGCTCGTCCACCCGTCGTGGATCGACACTGATCTTGTCCGTGGCGCCGAGTCCGACCTCCCCTCATTCAAGGAATTGCGCGGCCGGCTGCCCTATCCGGGCAATGTCACCACGAGCGTCGACCGGGCCGCCGCCGCGATCGTCGGTGGGCTCGTGCGCCGGCGCAGCCGCGTGTACGTCCCGCGCGCGGTCGCGGTCGCGAACTGGGCGAAGGCGGCGCTGAACTCGCCGGCCGCCTGGCCCTGGATGAGGCGCTTCGCGGCCCACGTCACGCCGACGCTCGAACGCGAGGTCGCGGCGTTGGGCAGACATGACCAACTCGTCCCGATTTCCGAAAACGGTTTCACCCCAATGTCTCCGGCCAAGGCCGCTGGGACGAAGTGACAACGAAGGCAGATGCCATGACAACGCTAAGCACCAGCCAACTTGAGATCGAGGACCGCGGAGCGGTCTTGATCGTCCGGATCGACGGCGGTCCTCACAGCTTGTTCGGCGTCGATATCGCCAACGAGCTCGACGAGTTCGTGGACCGCGTCGACCGTGACCCAAGCGTGCATGCCGTCGTGTTCACGGGGGCGCGCCCCGGTCGCTTTGTCAGCCACGCCGACGTGCGGTGGCTTCAGGCAGAAGGCGCTGCCGTGCCGGACTTGAACCGGCGCGGCGCCTCCGCGGTTCTGCGGCTGGCCCGGGGCGCGGACCGCGCCCGCGTCCCGGAGCCGGTTCTGAACAAGACTCCGCTTCGGGGAGCCGCACAGCTCGACCGCCTCCACGCGACGTTCTTGCGCATGAACGCCAGCGGGGTCATCTTCGTCGCCGCCCTTAACGGTTCGGCTCTGGGTCTTGGCGCGGAATTCGCATGGGCGTGTGATCTGCGCGTGATGGCCGACGGCGAGTTCTTCATCGGTCAGCCGGAAGTCCTGCTCGGGATCATGCCGGGCGGTGGCGGCAGCCAGCGACTGACTCGGCTGATCGGCACCCATAAGTCACTGGTCGCGATCCTCGAAGGCAAGCCGTTCACGCCGGCGCAGGCGCTGGCCAATGGCGCAGTTGACGAGGTCGTGGCAGTCGAAGAGGTCGTCACGCGGGCCGCTGAACTCGCGGAGTACTTCGGCAAGAGGACGAAAGGCTCAGTCGAGGCGATCAAGAGGTCGGTGTACTTCGGCGGCTCGATGTCTCTGCCGGAGGGTCTGCATGTCGAGCGCACCGAGTTTCTCCAGACCGATCAGTCCGCGACCGGTCAGGAACTGATGCTCCAATACCTTTCGGATACCGCGTCGTCGGGCGAGCTCCCCCTCTACCGGCCGGACACCTACGCGCAAGCGCTCGAATCCGGACGGGTGCCCGCGGTCGGAGCGACGAACGGGGCAGTGAGCCAGCAATGAGCACTGCGCAGTCGTACGCCCGCTACGACGTCTCGTTCGCCTCCGGCAAAGACACCTGTGCCGCTTGGCTTTACCTGCCTACCGGCGTCGCCTCAGCACCAGTGGTCATTCTCGGACACGGCCTCGGTGCGACACGAGAGATGCGCTTGGATGCCTTCGCGGAGCGGTTCGCGCAAGCCGGCATCGCCGCCTTGGCCTTTACCTATCGCCACTTCGGCGACAGCACCGGCCAGCCCCGTCAGCTGCTGTCGATCAAGCGGCAGCTCGCCGACTGGGATGCCGCGATCGCGTGGGCGAAGAAGCGCCGTGATGTCGACGGCAGCCGAATCGCCGTCTGGGGCAGCTCCTTTGGCGGTGGGCACGCCATCACGGTTGCCTCGCGTCATCCTGAGCTGAAAGCCGCCGTGTCGCAATGCCCATTCACCGACGGTCTGGCCTCGGCGCTGGCGCTTGGCCCGACGGAATCCCTCAAGGTGCTCCCCACAGTGGCAAAGGATCTCGCTTCGATGGCCGTCGGCAGGGCGCCCGCGATGATCCCCCTCGCCGGCCCTCCGGGCTCGGTGGCCCTGATGAATGCCCCCGACGCCCTACCCGGCTACGAGGCGCTGCTCCCTCCCGACACGACCTTCCGTATCGAGGTAGCGGCGCGGGTAGTACCGACGATCATGACCTACCGGCCCGGGCGCGTGGTGAAGAAGATCAAGCTCCCAATCCTGTTCTGTATCAGCAACACTGACAGCGTGACACCACCGGCGCAAACCCTGCGGTATGCGCGCACGGCTCCGAGGGGTGAGATAAAGCGCTACGACGCCGGCCATTTCGACTTCTACCTCGGAGAGCCATTCGAGGCACTGGTGCGCGACCAGGTCGAGTTTCTCACCCGCCACCTGCAGCCGACAGCGATCAGTTCCCCCATAGGCACACCATGACCCTTGCATCATTACCCGACCGGCTGGCGGATCTCGACCCCAACGGTCCTGCAGTGTCGGACGGGACTCGGACGCTCACCACGATCGTGGCCATGGACGCCATCCCCGAGAACACCGTTGGCAAAACCGACAAGGCCCCACTACGGGCCGCCCACGTGAAAGGAACATACGGATGACTTCACTGCACGACCCGCTGACGTTGCCGTGCGGCCAAGTGCTGCCCAATCGGATCATGAAGGCAGCGTTGAGTGAAGCGCTCGGTGACAAGCAGAACGCCCCGGACGAGCGACTCGAGCGGCTCTACACGAGCTGGAGTCGAGGCGGTTACGGCCTGATCGTCACAGGCAATGTGATGGTCGATCGCAGGCAGCTCGGCGAGCCGGGCAACGTCGTGATCGAGGACGAGCGCAACCTGGACGCTCTGACACGGTGGGCCAAGACCACCAAGGACGCCGGCGTTCCGATCTGGGTGCAACTCAATCATCCTGGGCGCCAGTCCAACCCGCTCGCGCTCGGTCACACACCCGTGGCCCCCAGCCCGGTGCCCATCAATTTCCCCGGTGCAGCCACGCCTCGTGAGTTGGCACCGGATGAGATCGACGACATCATCGAACGGTTCGCGAACGCGGCGGTGGTATGCGAGACCGCGGGGTTTGACGGTGTGCAGATACACGGTGCGCACGGATACCTGGTCGCGCAGTTCCTTTCGCCGTTGTCGAACCAGCGCGACGACGACTGGGGCGGTGACCCGGAGCGTCGGATGCGCTTCGTTCTCGAGGTCGTCCGCCGGATCCGCGCGCGTGTGTCGCCGGGTTTTGCCGTCGGCATCAAGCTCAACTCGGCCGACTTCCAACGCGGCGGGTTCACCGAAGATGAATCCCGCGACGTAGTCGCGGTATTGGCGCGTGAAGGCATCGATCTGATTGAGGTCAGCGGCGGCAGCTACGAGCAGCCTGCCATGATGGGCAAGGCCGCCGACAGCACCCGAGCCCGCGAGGCCTACTTCTTGGAGTACGCTCGCACGGTCCGCGACCTTGCCGGCGACATCCCGCTCGCGGTCACAGGCGGCTTCCGTTCACGCGCCGCGATGCAAGAAGCGGTGAACGCCGGTGAATGCGACGTCGTCGGTCTTGGCAGGCCCACCGCGACAACGACAGACGCCGCTGATGTGGTCTTGGCCGGGCACGCCGAGACCCTCCCCTCACACCAACTGCGCGCCGGAATGCGCGGCATTCTGGGTAAATTGGTCGACCTCAAATCGCTCGACGGAATACTCGAACTCTCCTGGCATACAGATCAATTGCACCGGGTGGGCGCCGGCCTCAAACCCGACCTCAATCGCGGACGCATCGCCACCACGGTCGCGATGCTCCGCCGCAACGGCACCACGTCGTTCGGGCGCAAGCGCGGGCTATGACGCGCTATCCGCTGTCCGGCAAGATCGTCTTGATCACCGGGGCCGGTGGCGGGCTGGGCGCCGCCACCGCGACCGCTCTGACGCACCGCGGGGCGCGCGTCGTGCTCGCCGACGTTGATCTGACTGCGGCGCGTCGGGTTGCGGCGACGTTACCCAAGGTCCAACGCCTGGCGCTTGAATGTGATGTCACCCGTATCGATTCCGTTCAGGAAGCCGTGCGGCGAACTCATGAAGAATTCGGGCGCATCGACGTCGCAATCGCCAACGCCGGAATTCTTGGTCGAAACGGGACATTCCGCACACTCACGCGCGACCAAGTGAGTGGTGTCATGTCGGTCAACGTGGATGGAGTGGTCAACACGGTGGCAGCCACGATCGAATCGGTGATTAGCAGCCGCGGCCAGATCGTTCTGGTCAGTTCAGTGTTCGCCTACATCAACGGGGCGGGCGCCATCCCGTATGCGATGAGCAAGGCAGCCGTCGAGCAACTAGGTCGTGGCCTTGGCGTCGAACTGACACGTCACGGAGCATCTGCCATGACGGCGTATTTCTCACTCATCGAGACCGACATGATCCATCTGAATACGCTGTGCGGCAATCGATTACGGCTCGACGTCGGCACCGTCGATGTCCTCGTTATAGAACGGGATGTCGCCCGAGACCGTCATAGACCGCGACGGAAATCCCGTCCGGCCCGTTCTCCGAGGTCACTTGGGCGATCTGCCGGTTTACCGAAGCGGCGCGCAGGCTCCCCACCAACGCCAACACATTGATGTCAGTCATGGTGGTCTTCCCTTCAGTTCTGATTTGTCAGAACGATCTGCGGCCCTACGCAGGTGCGGCGTCGCCCTCTCATCCGGTCGGCGCGGCGGGTGCCTTGACCACCTCTAGACACACGGTCACGTCGACGGTGTCTCCGAGCATCGGGCCGCCCCCGGCTAACACGGGAGTGTCGGTCAGGACGCCGAAGTCGCTACGCTTCAGTTTGATCCCGCCTTCGAACCCGGCCACTTCACCGTGACCCATGCCGGGGCTCACCCCGAGAAATGAGAACGCCAGTGGTAGGCGTTTGGTGATTCCGCGCAAGGTGAAGTCGATTATGACCACCCAGTCGTTCTGCCCGGTGCCGTGCATGTCGACCGAGACGAGGGTCGCGGTGGGGAACTCGTCGGCGTCGAAGACGTCGGGTGCCCGCAGGTGCTCGTCGCGGGTTGGGTTGCCGGTGTCAACCGACCCGACCGCGATGGTGGCCGTAATGCTCGGAGTTCCGTTCTCGGGCACCGCGATCGCCCCGGAGAAGTCGCCGAATCGCCCACGTACCTTGCCGACCATCAGGTGGCGAACGGAGAACGTGATGGAAGAGTGGACGGGGTCGATCGTCCACGTGCCGGGGGTCAGATCCCGCTCAACCGCCGACGTCACCTGAGTGTTCTTCTCGAGTTCGGACGGCAGCTCGTAGAGTTCACGTAAGACTAGGGCGTTGCGGGCTTGGATGAGCACGCCACCCTCGTCGAGACGTCCGAGTTCGATTGGGGCGAAGCCGAGCTCGGTGCACAGCCCGGCTACCACCGCGCTTGCCGCGGAGTCGTTGCTGGACACGAAGACCACGCGTTTCCCGAATTCGGGTGGGCGCTTCTCGGCGAGCTGCGTGGCGGCAGTTTGGTTGAACGACTTGACCACCGCGGCACCCGGGAAGGCCTCGGCGTTGAACTCGGTCGAGAGGCGGCCGCCGAGGATTTGCTCGGAGTTGGGGACCAAGAAAGCGTTCGTCGCGTCGACGACGATCTTGCCCGACCAGTCTGCGCGGCGCCCACCCAGCTCACGGACCTGCAAAAAGGGAATGGCCAAGATGATGACGTCCGCATCCAGGGCCGTGTCGAGGGTGACCGGTGTGATCGAGGCAGACAGTTCGGTGACGTCGATCGTCTCCGGACCTCGCGTGTTGGCCCAGAGTGCTGGGACGTGGTGGTCGGAGAACCGTTGCGCCAGAACCGCGCCAACGCTGCCGGTGCCCACGACGGCGTACTGCAGAGCGCTGCTCATCGCATGACCTCCGCGGTCCGAGCGGCCGCGATAAAGACCGCCAGCGCCAGGAACACGGCGTTCACGGGCCACTGTTTGTACTCCGCTCGTCGACCGTGAAACACCGCCGCGCCCACCTGCAGCAGCGCGAGCCCAACGGCAGCGGCAGGTGTCAGGATAGGCGCGATGCCGGTGAGCCACGGCAGGATCAGACCGAGAGCGCCGGCCACCTCGACGCCGCCGATGAGTTTGATCGACGTCGCAGACAACGCCTCGGCGGCGCCAGCCGTGGAGGGGTTCTCCGCTAGGCGCTCCTTGGACGTCAGCAGTTTCGTGCCGCCGACAAAGAGATATGCGGCGGCGAGTAATCCGGACGCGATCCATACCGCGATGTTCACGAGGGCTCCTCGAAGACGTATGCGTGCGAACAGGGTTGGCCCGAGCGGTTGCACCTGCGAATCTCGCATTCCCGCGGGCAGGGCGGGGAGCATCAGTTGATGCTTCAATAAACTTAGACCTTAGTTACGTGACGCGTCAACGAATGGGGCGACGTCTCGATGATGACCAGAAGCCGTCACCGGCGCCACAGGGTTGAAGGTTGTTCCCGCGAAATCACCGGTGCCGAGGGTTTCCACGACGGAGCCGTCGCCGGTCGGCGGCTCACGTTCAACGGTTGATGGTGGAACTATCCTTCAGACGGAGGAGGAGGTCCGGATGACAGCTGTGCGATGGGACACCATCGGGTCGTCGTCATGACGCGACCTAAGCGTGATAGTCGTCGACACGAAACGGTCTGGCTCGACGACGATCAGCAGCGTGCATGGCGTCAACTCCTGTCGATGATCATGGAGCTTCCGGCGGCCCTGGAAAGCGATCTGCAGCGCACCACCGGACTGACGACGTTCGAGTACCTGGTGTTGGCGAATCTGTCGGAAGCCGACGACAGGATGCTGCGGATGTCGGAGCTCGCCGCCCGTGCCAACTCCTCGTTGTCGCGGTTATCGCACGTGGTCAGGCGCCTCGAAGAAGACGGGTTTGTGATCAAGCGTGTCTGCGCCGATGACGGCAGGGTGAGCGTGGTCGAGCTCACGAAGGCGGGAATGAGGCGGGTCGCCGCCGCGGCCCCGTTGCACGTCGCGAAGGTGCGCGAACTGGTGGTGGAACCGTTGACGAAGGCGGACCTGATCAAGCTCGGCAAAGCGGCCGAAGCCATCACTGACCGGATCGCGGAGTCTGGTTGATTGCATCAGCCTCATCGTCTGTGCATGGTGCGTGCGTGGTCAGACTGCCGTGGTGCCGCCACCAATCAACTCACCGAGACAGGTCGCGACCGGAGTGCCAACACACCGATGATGTCCGCCAACCGAGTCGACGTCCCCGGATTTGGTCTCCTGCCTTGTGGTTTGCCGAGGTGCTTCAAGTCGGCACAGCGCGATGATCAATACGCCGTGAAAGCGCCAACCAGCTCGTCGCAAGCGAGGTCTCGACCCGAAAATCGTTGCCGACGAGGATGTTCCGCTGTTGCATAGGAGATCATGATCGTGTACATCACCTGTCTACGGTTAGTCGGACTGTTGTGACTACTCCAGGCGCCACGCCAAAAGCTGTGAGAGTTCCCGAGATTCTTCGCCGTGGCTTCACGCTGGTTGACGCGCCAGCCGGTGGCTGATCATCTGTTCTGCGCGAGTAACGGGTTCCAGATCTGATTGACCGAAGGATGTGGCGCCACGACGTGGCGAAGTACGTCAAGCGGCACCTTGGCGACGACGGCGAGAGTAGCGGCCTGGACCAGCTCGGCGAACTGTGGTCCCACAAAGGTGGCGCCCAGTAAGGTGTCCGTTTCTGCGTCGATAACTAGTTTCGCCCAGGCATTGAAGCCATCCCGCGCTATGGCGAGCAGCGGCATCGCCTCGGGGAACGCTGCGGTGCGCGTAGTGACTGCGAACCCGTCGGCGCGAGCCTGTCTTTCGGTGCGGCCCACTTCGACAACCTGAGGGTCGGTGAAGATCACTTGCGCAAGGTTGCCTATGTCGCGGGCGATGAGTTCTTCGTTGCCAAGCTGACGACCGTGGGAGCGGGCGACGATGACGTTGGCAACGATCATGGCGTGGTATTGCGAGATATGGGACAGCAGTGCACGCCCGGTGGTATCCCCCATTGCGTACAACCAGGAACCGTCGACGCCGATCGCTTGCAGGTGGTCGTCGACCGCAACGAATTCACCACTCCGTAGCCCCACGGTCTCCAAGCCAAGGTCGTCGGTGTTCACTATTCGTCCAGTGGCAACGACGATTTCGTCGACTTCGATGTTTTGCTCGCCGAAGGTGGCCGTGACACCTTCTCCCGCGACGGGGCGTGCTGCCGCCGACAATGCAGTCCCGAAATGGATTTTCACGCCCATTTCGCGCAGTGATTCGGTGACCATGTCGGCGGCGACGGCTTCAGAGTTGCGCAACAGGGTAGTTCCGCGCACCAAAACTGTTACGTCGGAACCCAGGCCGGCCAGGATGGTCGCGGATTCTGCGGCGACGACGCCCCCGCCAAGCACCATCGTGCGGGGCGGTACGTGCGTCATGACCGACAGGTCACGATTGGTCCACGGCTGCACATCGACCAGTCCCGGGATGTCCGGAATGGCGGGACGGGTGCCGGTCGCTAGCACGACCGCGTGGTTCACTCTGAGCGACTCCTGTCGGCCGTCGGAGTGAACCAATGCCACCTTGCGCGGCCCTGACAGCCGTGCGTGTGCGTGGATTACCTCGACGCCGGCCTGCGTCAACTTCGACACCACCGCGTCATCGCTGAGGTGGTCGATGATGGCGTCTCGCTTGGCCAGCAGGGCGGCGATATCCAGCTGTTCGCGGTCGAATGTCTCAGGCACGCCGGGAACGGCCCTCGCCAAAGCGGCTACCTCAATCGGCCTTAGCAGCGTCTTCGTCGGATTGCAGGCCCAGTAGTGGCATTCGCCGCCGATGAGCCGCTCCTCGACCAAGACAACCTTGAGCCCTTCGGCCGCAAGGTAACGTGCGGCGGCGGTGCCGCCAGGGCCGCCTCCAATGACGGCGACATCGAATTCTGCTGTGTCAGACATGATTCCCTGCTGTCTTCGAAACGCGCTGCGCACACCGCAACGAAAGTGCACGACGCGCGTGTGGGTGATAGAGAGGTTCTGTTGGGCGATGTGTGGCGGGATGCGTCGCCCAGCGTGAACCGTTTCGCCGCGCAGCGAGCTGCGCTCTTGTCGGTCTACGGTGTTGGACGGTCTGCGAAGGCGATGTGCGGCGGTCCGACGTACGGGAACTCCGTCAGCAGATCGTGGTGCGGGCTCAAACCGTGTGAAGTCACCTTGTTGTTGGTAAGGATCGGCAGGAAGACACCCATAGCGTCGTCGATAAGCGTTCGACCATTGTGCGGGTAGGCCGCCGATTGAGTCGGATCGAAGGGAAGGATGTCCGGCAGAAGGGTTCGGGCCACTCGCTGAGCGTCCTCGCGGCTATATCCCCCGGTGTGTTCCAACGAATGACCAAAGACAGCAACGAAGTTGGCGTCGTCGACGGGATCCGCTGCAACGTATGCCTCCCTGTCGTCACCGGTCAGGAAAACGGATTGAGCGGCCAATGCCCCTCGATCCACCTGAACCCGGCGATCATTCACACCGGTCAACGTCCGAGCCCACAGGCCGACCCGTCGCTTCCCGAACGCAGAGTTGGGGATCTCCACAGCGATGCTGCACACGTCTTTGTCGGCGAACCAGTCGGTGGTGAATTGGAATTCATTGAAGGCACCCGGGGGATCGAAGAAAAAGGGATCGCTGCGCCATCCGGCGAAGAACAGGTGGTCGCCTCCTTCGGTGACCGTCGCCGTCGCATCCAAGGAGACGGCGGCGCTTTCGATAAGGACTTCCGCGTTACCCTCAGCGCCCTCGCCTATCTGACTTGTGATCAATCGCAGGGTCGCAGTCTGTCCATGTGCGGTGAATGGTGAGAAAGCAACCTGGTATGTCAGGTCGGCGACGTTGTCCCCGTTGGTGTCGATCTTGATCTCGTAGAGCGCGTCGGCGGCGAAGGGAATCGATGTCGTTGCCTCCTCGGACGGCATCAGGCTCGACGAGGGATGCACGTTCATGATGAGGATCGACTTGCCCTCATCGCCAGGTTTGGGGAATGCGTAGAGGTCGCAGAAGTCCAATTGGGCGTTGCCGTTGGGGAATCCGAGCTGTGGCCCAGAGTAGTGATGCGACATGTGGTGTGTACTCCTCGTTGATCGTTGTGCGGCTGGTGCAGCGACGGCGCTAGTCGAAGGTTCGTGCCATCAATGTGTCGATATGGTCGGCGATGGCGTCGGCTTCTTCTTCGAGGGCGAAGTGGCCGGTGTCGAGCAGGAGCACCCCGGCATCGGGTACGTCGTTCTGGTAGGCCTCGGCGCCCGCGGGGATGAAGAAGGGATCGTTTCGGCCCCAGGCGGCAAGCAGTTTGGGTTGACGTCGCCGTAGCCAGGCCTGCCAGTCGGGGTAGCGGGGCGGGTTGGTCTGGTAATCCCAGAGCAGCGCCTTCATGTAGTCGGTACGCCCGGGCAGGTCCAGGACTAGCTGGTCGGCGTGCGCGTGCCCGGGGTCGATGTGCTCGGGGACGCGGGCACCGGCTTGCCATTGCATCTGGGTCCCGGACAGGCTGACGAACTCATCGACAGCGGCCTGGCCGGCGTCCCGGTCTTTCCACCAATCACCCAGTGCGGCAACGCCGGGACCGAGGCCCTCGATGTAGACGTTGGCGTTTTGGGTGACGATGGCGCGGACTCGCTGATCGTGATCGAGTGCTATGCGGAACCCCACGGGGGCGCCGAAGTCGAACATGTACAGGGCGTAATCGTCGATGCCGAGAGCATCGATGGTGGCGGCGGTGACGGCCGCTAGTCGATCGAAAGTGGGCACGCCCGGCAGTGGATCCGAAAGCCCGAAGCCCGGGTAGTCGATGGCGACGACGTGCCAGCGCGGGGCGAGGCGATCGATCAGCCGAACGAAAGCGCGCGTGCTTGAGGGATATCCGGGCAACAACACCAACGTCGGCCGGGCGGGGTCGCCGGCTTCGCGGACGAAGACGTGCACGTCATCGATGTCGACGGCGCGGTGCCGGATTGCGGGCATAATGCGGGTCCAATCCTACGTAACCTGTAAACAGGATATTTAACAGTTACGGATATCGAATCAGTCAGGCGGCCGTGCTGTCAAGTCATCACCGCCTGCTGCGCGAACGGTTGGCCGACCTTTGGTAACCTGATTACATTGCGTTCACCGGTTATGGATCCGGCTGTCACGGACGGAGTGGCGCGGTGGAACCCCTCGAGATCATCGTCGGCCTCGCCGACGACCCAGCCCTGGAGTTTCTCAACACCACCGCCATCCCTGCGCCGGGAGCTGCCGTCATCGAACTAATCGGCGACGGTCGGGCATATCTCGACTGGTTGAACCGATCCGGGATGATCGACGATCAGGCTTGGGCGACGATCCGTGATTTGTTCACCTCTGCAGAACTCGACGACGTCGCCGCTACGGCCCGGGATGTTCGCGACCGGTTGCGGCCGATTGTTGAGGCTTGGATGACAAGAACCTCGTCAGCGATCCCGAAAGAGTGGATCGACGAACTGAATACCCTGCTGGCAGCCGACGATCGCCGGTTCCGGCTCTACGCCGACGATCAGGGTGTCGCGCTGCGTGACCAACGCCAATGGACGGCACCCGCACAGCTCCTGGTTCCGCCAGCTGAAGCGTGTGCTCGGCTATTCGCCCGCGGCGACCGCCGACTAGTTCGCCAATGCGAGGGATGCACGATCATCTTCTACGACCGCACCAAAGCGCACCGCCGCCGCTGGTGCTCAATGGCGATATGCGGCAACCGAGAAAAGGTGCGCCGCTACCGGGCGTCAGTCCCCAAAAAGACCGGCCACGGCCCCAACAGCTGCCCATGACACCATTGAACGATACGCCTTGTGCAACAAGCAATCCGGGCATGCATAGCTGCTGTGATGGGACTACCGGAGCCCTACCGCCGCTCCTCTGAGTGACTAACGGCGGTGATCGCCGCCAGCCGTCGAAGTCGCAGCACACAGTTCATCATCTCGGTGCGACGTGGATTTCCGCGAAATGGTAAGCCGAACTAACGGCCCTGTTAAACAAGCGGTGCGCCCTTGTCAATCTTCATTGCATCTCGACAGGTGTAGCTTCTCAAATTGAGTGTCACCTGACGGAGCCCTCACCAGCAGTGATGCAAGTTGTCTCACCTGATGTCATCTGGCTTCTGTCTCATATTCGTGTCATTTTTGCCGTCAGCGATGAGACCTGGGTGCACGCCAGGTATTAGTCCGGCGCTGCCGGCCTGGACACCATCGCTCGAATCCACCTACCCACCCGCGTGCCGGACGGATTCCACGCAATGAAGCCACCAACGGAGCATCTGCACTGCGCGGGTCGGATGTTCGGTGAGAGAGCTCGGCGCGGCGCCTATTCATATGGCGCTCACACTCGGGCTCATCAAGTGCTACATATCCTCGGACTGGGGACTGCAAGACGATCCCATTCGGCTGCATCGTCAGCCGTGGCGTGTTGCTTCTTGCGCGAGCTGCACTCTTGAGGTGAGTCCCAGCTTCGAGTACACGTGACTCAGGTGCGCTTGCACAGTGCGCGGCGATACGAATAGGCGTTCGGCAATGTCTCGACGAATACTGTGGTTGTGAAGCTGTTGCCTAAGAGTCGAATTGATGTATGCGCGAGATAGTCATGGTGTGCTTCTTCGGTCCGTTGGAATTGACCAATCCATGACATCAGATACCCGGCGATCGTGCTCAACGATTGCCGTTGATGCTGTCATTGATTTCAGAGATACCATTAGTCGTGTGCGGAGCGTGCGAATCGTTCCGACGCGCCGTGCGTCGATCGAGTACAGTTCCGACGACCGCGAAGGAAAAAGCCGTGTCAATCCTGTCCACGCGGTTGGTGGCCGACCCGGTGGCGCGTCTGTTCGCCGCGACCGTCAATCCCGCACCCAAACCCGCGGTCAGGTTCCCCGAGATCGCCGGTCGCACAACGACGGCGTCGATTCCCACCCGGCACGGCGACACGACCGCGACCGTGTATCACCCGGCCGCTCGCGACAGTCCCAGACCAGCGGTGTACGTCAACATCCACGGCGGCGGATTCGTGGTTGGCCACCGCGAACAGGACGACCCCTGGTGCCGTTATCTGGCCGCGCGCGCCGACGTTGTAGTAGTCAACACGGATTACGTGCTCGCGCCACACCGACGATTCCCAGCGCCGGTCGAGCAGATCTACGACGTACTGCAGTGGGCGTCGTCATCCGAGCGCGATTGGGAGGGCACCGAGTTGTGTGTGGGCGGGCAGAGCGCCGGCGGAAATCTCGCCGCGGCCGCGGCCAGACTCGCGCTCGAGAACGGCGGCCCACGGATCAAACTTCAAGTGCTGCATTATGCCCCGCTAGATCTGGTTACCCAGACCAAGGACAAGCACACGCCACTGGGCGCTGCGGCTGTACTGCGGCCGTGGATGGGAGAGGTCTTCGACACCGCCTACATTCCCGATTCCGCGCAGCGACGCGACCGGCTGGCCTCACCGGCGTGGGGATCGAACGGCGACGACCTCGTCGGCATCGCCCCGGCCCTCGTCGTTACGGCCGAGTTCGACCGTCTGCGCGATGAAGGCGCCGCCTACGCCCGCAGCCTCAATGCAGCCGGTTCGCTGGCCGGGTTCCACGAAGTGGCTGGCGTCGACCACGGCTACAACATCATGAGCGACGCGACCGACGTCACCCGGGGAATGTATGCCTTCATCGCCGATCACGTCTACCACGCGACCACGCCTGAGCGGTCCTGATGGCAAACCTAAGTCATGATCCACGCTGCGTGCCACGATGGCAGCGCCTGCCGATCGCGTCGTGGAATTGCTTTGGCCAGCAGGCCAATTCCGCCTCGACCATCGCCGGGAAGGCGGTCGCCGTCGACAAGCAAATCAGTCAGGTTGAATCCACCCATTCCGTCTTGGTTAATCCTGACCGGGACCTGACGGAGTTCGTCCTTGGCTAATATCCGGCGATCAGGGAGGCAGTCGGTGAATAGCCGCCGCACACCCGAAGAGTTCCTCACGCCTGGGACTGGAGGTCTGGCCGAAAGACGTTGCAGGCCACTCTGTCCGTGATCCCAGCTGAAACCCAGAATTTTCTGAGCTGCATCATGTGCCGAGTGAAGGCACACGGTCGAGGGGCGATGAGCCGCCAGTGTGACCACCCGCCGGCACCCAGGCGTGCGTGTGAACGCGAACGTGAACCATTGACACGGAAGCGAGCGACTGCCCTTCGGGTGCAGGGCCGATCCTGAGAGGCAGTCTCCGGGCCTACGGCAGCGCCCCGTCTACGGCATCACGCTGCACAGTGCGTCCAGCGCGCCCGCCCATGCGCTGTCCGAGGGAGCGGCGTAGCCGACGACCAGTGCGTCCTGCTCGGGCAACCGCCACCCTGAGTCAGCCACTTCGTAGCGGAACTCCGCCATCCCGCTGACCGCCAGGCCCTGGCGGGCCGCGGCCTGCACGACCGAGCGCTCGGTCCCGCGCGGGAGTTCGAGGACCGCTTGCAGCCCGGCGGCCATGCCGGTCACACAGATGCCGGGGGCCCTTTGCGCGAGGGCCGCCACCAGCTGGTCGCGGCGGCGCCGGTAGCGCAGCCGCATCGAACGCACATGACGGTCGTAAGCGCCCGACGCGATGAACTCCGCGAGTGTCACCTGGTCCAGCGTGCTTGACCATTCGACGTACCCCTTGGCCGCCACGATCTCCGGCACCAGTTCCTCGGGCAGCACCATCCAGGCGAGCCGCAGCCCCGGCGCCAGCGACTTGCTCGCCGAGCCGAAGTACACCACCCGCTCCGGGTCCAGGCCCTGCAGAGCGCCCACCGCCGAACGGTCGTACCTGAACTCCCCGTCGTAGTCGTCCTCCAAGATCAGCCCGCCGGTGGCACGTGCCCAGTCGACAGCCGTCGCGCGCCGGTCCGGGCGCAGCTCGACCCCCGTCGGGTACTGATGCGCCGGGGTCAGCAGCACCGCGCCAACTCCGTTCAATCGCGCCAAATCGTCAGTGCGCGCGCCACTTTCGTCGACGTAGAGGGGTGGGGTGCGCAGGCCGGCGCTGGTCAGCAGGTCGCGATAGACGTCGAAACCGTAGGACTCGACGGCTACTGCCCGTACCCGCCGCGCCCGTAGTGCCTGCGCCGTCAGCATCAGACCGTGGTGGAAACCGGAGCTGATGACGATCCGCGCCGGCTCGGCGTACACCCCGCGGGCCCGCGCCAGATAGTCCGCGAGGACGGTGCGCAACTCGAGCCGGCCGAGGGCGTCTCCGTAGCCGAAGGCGTCGTGCGGCGCCGCGGTCAGGGCGCGGCGGGCCGCGGTGAGCCACTGCGTACGGGGAAACTCCGCGAGGTTCGGCGAACCCGGCAACAGGCCGTATGTCGGACGACGCGGGTTCGGCCTCGTTCGGGCAGCGGCGGGCCCGGCCTGGCGCGGCTCGGCCCGCCTGGCCACCCGGGTCCCGGAGCCCTGCTGGGCGATCAGCCAACCCTCGGCGATCAGTTCGGCGTAGGCGTCGGCCACGGTGTTTCGGGCGACGCCGAGGTCGGCGGCGAGCGAACGGGTCGACGGCAGCCGGGTGCCGGGCACCAAGCGCCCCGTGCGCACGGCCTCGCGCAAGGCATCCATGAGCCCAGCTCGCAGCCCGGTTCCGCTGAGGTCCAGATGCAGGTCGGTACCCGCCATGGACGGCGGGGCCCCCGACAAAGTGGCCCAGTCATCTGCCATAGGACTGGACCATACACCTAGGCCACTTGCTAGGTAGCGTCAGGGTTGCAATTCGAATCAGTCCAGATCAGGACTATCTAGCGAAGGAGTACCACCATGAGAATCACACTGACCTACGTCACACCCCTTCTGGCGGCGGCGGCCGCCGCGGTAGCGATCGTCGCTGCACCGACGGCCGCGGCCCTCCCAAGGATCTGCGCCGCGAACGGTGCGGGAACTACGTGCCAGTCGCCCGGGAATGTTGAGATCAACAACTCCCCTCCCGCCGTCAGTTTTTATCCCTACGGGTCCATGCCCTGGCTGCTCGGCGGCCACTGACACCGGTACAAGGTCCGGCGTCCATAACCGTCCGCCGGCGAGCTGGTGGTACCCCATCAACTCGCCGGTCCGGCCTGAATATCGGCAGACCCAAGATCAAGAAACGTCGTGCAACAACGCATCAGCGACCGGCACGACGACCCGAAGAAGGGCAAAGTAATGACCACTTCACGCCGCCGGATGACACCGGCGATCGAGACCACAACCATGCGAATCTTTTTCGCAGGTGCGTCCGGTGCCATCGGCAGTCGCCTCGTGCCACTGCTCGTTGACGCCGGTCACACCGTTGGCGCTATGACGAGATCGGCCAAGAAGGCCGGCCGGCTGGCTGCCATGGGCACGCAACCGATCGTCTGCGACGTCTTCGACCGCTCGGCTCTCACGAGCGCGGTCCATTCGTTTTCGCCCGACTTGGTTCTGCATGAGCTCACAGACCTTCCCGACGATCTGGAAAACCTGCCGGAGGTATCGCTGCTCAACGCCCGCATACGGGTCGAGGGCACCCGAAATCTCATCGACGCGATGGACGGCTTGGACCAGACGAAGATCGTGGCCCAAAGCGTCGCGTGGACGATGCGCCCCGGCGCTGAAGCCGACGCGGTCGCCTCACTCGAGGAAGCCGTGCTCACCGCGAACGGCGTCGTCCTTCGCTACGGCATGTTTTACGGGCCCGGCACCTACTTCGAGAGGGAACTCCCCCCATCCCCACGCGTGCACATCGACACTGCCGCCGCTCGAACCCTCGAAGCTCTCGACGCCCCTCCGGGCATCCTGACAGTCGTCGAATAACCAACCCTCTCAAGCCAATCGACGATCGGGGTGCGCGTTGTGCGCCTAGCACACCGGCCGAACGGTCCGCGCATCTCCGATTGAAGGAGCCTTCGTGTCATCATCTCCGGTCCCCACTGAGACGTCCGCTACCGGGCGCCGCCCCACCCTGCCCGCCGGACTGGCTTTAACGGGTGCAGCGATCACGTTCACGAGCCTGTATCTCGCGGCAGGCGCGCTGATGCCGCTGCTGGTGGTCTACAAAGAGCAGTGGGGGTTGCCCGCAGCGCTTCTCACGCTGGCGTTCGCTGTCTTCGCGATCGGATTCCTCGCCGCCGTCCTCACCCTGGGGTCGCTGTCCGATCATGTCGGCCGGCGCCCAGTTCTGTTGGGAGCACTATTCGTTCAGCTCGCATCGAACATCATGTTCCTGGTCGCCCCCGATATCGGCTGGGTGATCGCCGGCCGCATCGTGCAAGGCTTCGCCACCGGCGCAGCAACGACTGCTTTCACCGCCGCGCTCGTTGAACTCGCCCCGCCGAACCGAAAAAAACTGGGCACGATCCTCGGCAGCGTCGGCCTGACCGGCGGGCTCGGTGTCGGATCCTTGCTGGCTGGCCTCGCGATTCAGCTCACGGCTACGGCGAATGCCATCATCTTCATCGTCCTCACGATCATCACGATCCTCGGAATCGTGGTCATGGCCCTGTCTCCTGAGAGCGTGACCCGCGTGCCCGGTGCGCTCCACTCGCTGGTCCCGCGCGTCGCCATCCCGCCCGCTACGCGTAGGGAATTCACCGCAGCGGTGCCCGTGATCGCCGCAGTCTGGATGCTCTCAGGCCTGTCGGGCGGGATCGCCCCGGGCTTGGTTCGCAGCGTCTTCCTACTGAACAGCGGCCTGCTCAACGGATTGTCCGGGTTCATCGCGCCGGCAACATCGGCTGTGATCGGAGTAATGTTCGCCCGACTCGACCCACGGCGCTCGATGACCATCGGGATCTACGCGTCCATCGTCGGGGCCATCGGCATCATCGGTGGCGTTTACGCCGGAAGCCTCGCAACCATGATCATCGGGCAGGGTGTCGCCGGTGTCGGCTTCGGTGCGTCCTTCACCGCATCCCTTCGACTCATCTTCCCGCTCGCAGCGGCACATCAGCGGGCGGGTGTCGTCGCCAGCATCTACCTCGTCTCCTACCTCGCGTTCGGAGTGCCCGTCATCATCGCCGGCCAACTCGCCAGCCCCGTCGGCTTGGTGCCGACGGTCCTCTGGTACAGCACGGTGACCGTGCTCTTGGCGCTCGTCAGCCTCCGAGCGCAGCTGAATCTGGGTCGTCAAATGTCTTCTGCGTCCCCCTCCCGATGGTCGACCATGACCGCGCCGGTTGAAACCGACGCTGCGGGTGCCTGCCATTCTGGCGGATCGACGATGACTGACCCGCTCGCCCCGATCCCCCGCTGAAAGCGACCGATCGTATGAACATTTGCGTCTTCCTCTCCGCTGCCGACCTGGACGAGCGATATACCCGGCCGGCCCGCGAGTTCGCCGAGCTCATCGGCACTGGCGGCCACACCCTGGTGTGGGGCGGATCCGATACCGGGCTGATGAAGGTCGTCGCCGATGGAGTACGGCGGACTGGAGGGCGGCTCGTCGGGATCTCGGTCGTCCTTCTCCAGGCGTGGGCCAGGAAGGACGCCGATGAGATGGTGATCGCCAAGGATCTCGCCCAACGGAAGGCGCTGATGCTCGCCCGATCCGACGCGGTCGTGGTGATGCCCGGCGGCCTGGGCACGCTGGACGAGGCGACCGAGATCCTGGAGCTCAGGAAGCACGGATTGCACGACAAGCCGGTGGTGCTGCTGAACACGGCGGGCTTCTACGACGGGTTGGCACTCCAACTCCGGCGGATGGAGGAGGACGGGTTCCTGCCAGTGCCCCTGGCCGAGCTGGTCTTCGTCGCCGACGAGGGTGCCAGCGCACTCGCCCACGTAACGGAGTCCGTCGGATTACGGTGATGGGACGATGACGGCAGTCGTGACTCTCGTAATCTCGACAGCTCTAGCCGCGACTCGTAGTTCACGTGGCTGCATTCTGTTGCGCACCAATAGGTTCCGGCGTAGTTGCGCTGGCCGAGGTACCAAGGGAATGTGCGCCAGGGCGGCCCATCGACTATTGCCAATGGATCCGCGTCGGCCAAGAGAACGTCAGCAGTGGTGCCGTCGGCCCACTTGTAATGAGCTTGGGTGCGTCGATAGCAGCGCGGGTTCGCTTGGCCATCACCGTGTGCTTGCAGTTCGTCAGAAGCTGATTCTGATCGAATGATGGCAGCCGACCACAACCGGTGAACAAGCCGCTTAACACGATCGTGGCTATAGCGAAACAAGCAGGCATGCACAATCGTTCGCAGAACATAAGCACCCAAACGAAAGCGCCAGGCGCTTCAAACATGTGCAGCGGTGTGAAAAATCCCGGGACGTCTGCGCCAACGAATCCCGAACGCTATCGTTACCGGCTGTCGCGTCCGCACCGCGAACATAACGGTCGTGTGCATCGAACTCTTCAATGCGTTCTGGACGGCCAGTGGACTTGCGGTAGCGCCTGCGCGGCAATAAAGTCTGACGATTTCTCAGCTTCGTGTCGTATATGACATCGATATGTCATCTCGGCTGAGAATGTGACATCGAATTTGAGAACCTACAACAGGCGGCTACGCCTTAGCCATGTTGGTGAAGCGCGACAGGTGGAGCTGATGCGCGACGGTGATGGTCTTCGTCGGGCCGTTGCGGTGCTTGCCGAGGATCAGGTCGGCTTCGCCACCGCGTGGATCGTCGCGCTCGAACGCATCCGGCCGGTGCAAGAGGATGACCATATCTGCATCTTGCTCGAGCGAGTTATGTGCCGACAGCCCATTCGCGACGAAATTGTGCGTGCCGCTTACGGTTCCGTCGTAAACATCATGTTCGCCAATGCTCGTGATTTCGACGATCTCGTCCCAGAACACGTCGTTAGCGGTCAGGTGATGGATCTCAGAGTCGTCGAGCAGCGCGGCGGCGCGATGCAATCGCGACCTGCTCGGCGCATGTTTCCACATTGTTGAACCGCAGAACTTCGTACCCATCGCCGCAGCGAACTGGCGATGTGTCATTTGCTTATCCGCCAACAACTTACGGACCTGTCCCCATACTTCCTTCGGAACCGTGTCCAAGTTCGTGTTGCGGGCAATGCCTTCCAACTTGGCAAGTACTTCACGTGCCGCAAACCACTTTTCACCGTTGACACCCGCATAACGCAAGAACCGCGTCTGGTTGCCGGCGCCATAGATGTACAGATGCCACGCGTCGCGGTAACCAGCCTTTTTCACTCGCTTGACTCGCCCGAATACCCCAAGCCGGAGCAACAGCATTGCCACATCGTCAACTAATTGCCGGCTCGTCGACGCGTAGTAGATGCGGGCTTGGCCCTGGTTGGCATCCCACGACACGGAGCCATCAGTTGCCCACAGATGGTGTAGGAACAATGCGATTTGGTCGTTCGGCAACGCGAAAACTTCTTGGGGTACGAACTTTTCGTAGCTTCTCTTTCCAAAGAGACCCAGCCCGTCGAGCCACGCCGCAATTGGATTGCGCTTGCCATGCGTCAGTCGGTACGGCGCGGGCAACCTCAGAGTCGTGACACGCGCTGCGGCGTACTCGTCGCGAATAGCCGTCACGCCGAAGTGCTCTGCCGCCTTCGTCACCGCTACCAGGTTCTGCTCATCGATGCTCGCATAGCGAATCGGCTGCCGCTTCACGCACGAATCATCGCCGATCATGTGCGCAAGCAGAATGACCTCAGAGTCGTCCATACGTTCCGTCTGGACCGGCTCGGGCACCCGACGCGGCACCGCAAGGCGATCGCCGACCTTCAACTCGCCCAACGGCGTCCACCCGGCGAATGTCATGAACGGATGGTTGGCTGTCGCCTCGATCTCACGACCCGAGGCCAGCCGCATCTTGAAGACTTCCTTGTGCCCGCTGTAGAACACGTTCGTCATCGGGCGCGCGACCATCCGCTTACGTTCGTCCAACGACCACACCAAGGGCCGCTCGCCCGTCCGCATCAGCTCACCGAACGTCACTTCCGCGCCCGTGTCCGCGCGCAGAATTCGTGTGTTCGCCGTCAGACAGCCCGACTCGCGAAGGTCCGAGATCATCGGCTTCTTGTCGGTGCGCTGCTCCGGACCGCGGTTCAGCTGGCTGATCGCGACCACCGGCACATCGAGTTCCTTGGCCATGAGTTTCAGGCTGCGCGAGAAGTCCGACACTTCCTGCTGGCGCGACTCGTACTTCTTGCCCGACGTCATCAGCTGCATGTAGTCGACGACGATCAGCTTCAGGCCCGCCTTCTGTGACAGGCGTCGCGCCTTCGCGCGGATCTCCATCATCGTCAGGTTCGGCGAGTCGTCGATGTACAACGGTGCCTCGCTGATCTCGCTCATCCGCCTGGCCAGACGCGTCCAGTCGTCGTCGCTCATCCGGCCCGACCGCATATCGGCCAGCTTGATCTTCGCCTCGGCCGACAACAGCCGCATCACGATCTCGGACTTGCTCATCTCGAGGCTGAAGATGACGCTCGCCATCCGGTGCTTGATCGAGCAGGACCGCATGAAGTCCAGTCCCAGCGTCGAGTTGTGCGTCGGCACCATGCCCCGGCCGGCCAGGTACAGGTGCGAACCGTTGTCCACCTGCACGCAGCGCACCGCGACACTGTTAACCCGGCGCACCGCATCGATCTGCAACACCGGCGCCATCAGCGTCGGTGCGCCCCGGCGAGCGGAGTAGCGCGCCATCGAACCGGCTGCAGCGATGCTGTCTATGCCCGTGCGCAATTCAGCCGTAGTGCGGATGCCATAGCCCGTCGGCCATTGATGGGCGGCGTCGGCGACAATCACCGTCCCGTCGGAGAACTCCACCTCGTAGCACGGCCGGCCGAGCAGGATCTCCGTTGCCGCGACCACGCACGTCGGCTCACCGTCCGCGCCGAGCAGCCGATCCCCTACCGCGACGTCGCCCATCGTGGTCCAGCCCGTCGGCGTCGGTAGCGGCGTATCGAGCGCCAACGCCTTGCCGACACCCGGTCGCGCCGCGATGATGATCATCTGGCCCGGATGCAGACCGTTGGTCACCTCGTCGAGTTCGACGAACCCCGTCGGAACACCGCGCGCCAGGCCGCCCTGCGACGCGATCGCATCGATCTCGTCCATCGTCGGCTGCAGCAGATCCTCAAGCGGCACAAAGTCTTCCGACGTCCGACGCTCGGTGACGTCATAAATCTCCGACTGTGCCCGGTCGACGACGTCGTTGACATCGGCGCCATCCGCCCCGGCGTACCCGTACTGAACGACGCGGGTACCGGCCTCGACGAGCCGCCTCAACAGCGCCTTCTCCGCGACGATGCCCGCGTAGTAGCCGGCGTTGGCCGCCGTCGGCACCGTCGAGATCAACGTGTGTAGATACGGCGCCCCGCCGATCCGCCGCAACAGTCCGCGGCGGTCCAGCTCGGCGGCGACCGTCACCGCGTCGGCCGGCTCACCGCGGCCGTACAGATCCAGGATCGCGTCGTAGACGTTCTGATGCGCGGGCCGATAGAAGTCGCCGGGGCGGAGCCGCTCGAGCACATCGGCGATCGCGTCCTTGCTCAGCAGCATGCCGCCCAATACCGACATCTCCGCGGCGTTGTCCTGTGGCGGCTGCCGGCCGAAGTCCTCGCTGGGGGGTGGGACGTCCATGCCCGAATGCCCGAGGTCATCTACGACAGCCATGGCGCGGCCCGCCTCCTCCCCGAATTCGAACGTACATTCGACAGTCTGACACCGTGACTGTAAATCTCGCCACCGACAAGGCGTACCGCAACCACCGCAATCTGCCCGCGACGGCCAACGCTAGACGTTGCTGAGAACCACGCAAGTGGGTGTTGTTAGTAGACCTGTGGATGGGGTGTGGATACCTCCGGCCACCCATGTTGAGTCGTTGGGGAGAACTTGTGCATGAATCGGCAGTTTTCGAGTATCCGCGCAGATAGTCGCACGATAAAGGGCGTGGGCTCTTGTGGATGACAATTCACTCGGCGTGTCGGGCCTGGTTGCTATCTCGGGCGTGTTGTATTTCGCCCGAGGGGCAGGCAGGTTAACAGCAAGTTAGCTTCGCTGCCCCCCAAACGTGGCGCAAAGTTCGCCAGGGCATGCAGCAACAACCGGGCGGAGACGGATCACCATCCCCACCCGGTCAAATTGACGCTCGCGTTACTACCCGGCGACGACGTTCAGCGACACCGCGGCATCCACCTCGGGGTGCAACCGCACCGCGATCGGGTGGTTGCCCACCGACTTGATGTGCGCCTTTGGCAGCTGCACGGTCCGCTTGTCCAGATTCGGTCCGCCGGCCTTCTTGATTGCCGCAACGACGGCCGCCGGTGTCACCGAGCCGAACAGCTTTCCGGTGTCCGCCGCTGCCTTGACCGACAGCTCCACGGCGCCGAGACCCTCGATAGCCGCCTTCAGCTCGTTGGCGTGCTCAAGTCCCTTGACGCTCTTGATCTCCTGGGCGCGACGGATGTCCTCGGCCTGCCGTTCGGCGCCACGCGTCGCGACGATCGCCAGCCCACGGGGCAGCAGGAAGTTGCGTCCGTAGCCGTCCTTGACCTCGACCGTGTCACCGGCCGAACCCAGATGCTCGACCTCAGCAGTAAGAATCAGTTTCATCTCTTCAGGTCCTTCTTAACGCGTCGACGAGCTGAACGGCAGCAGCGCGACCTCGCGGGCATTCTTGACCGCGATCGCGATGTCACGCTGGTGCTGCACGCAGTTACCGGTGACGCGACGGGCGCGAATCTTGCCGCGCTCGCTGATGTAGGTGCGCAGCAGCGCGGTGTCCTTGTAGTCGATGGTCTGCCCCTTCTTGGAGCAGAACACGCACTTGCGGGTCTTGATCGGCTTCTCGGGCGCGGGGCGCCGCTTCGTGGCCTTGGCCATGTGTCTATCTCTTTCTGGTATTGCTTATCAGTTTTTGTCAGAAGGGCGGTTCGTCGTCACCGCCACTGAATGAGCCCGACGCCGGGGCGCTGCCCCACGGGTCATCCTTGGGCTCGGAAGCGCGGGAACCGCCGCCGCCACCAGCGCCGCCACCGCCACCGCCGCCGAATCCGCCGCCACCGCCGCCGCTGCGGCTCGCCTTGTTGACCTTGGCGGTCGCGTAGCGCAGCGAAGGTCCGATCTCGTCGACCTCGACCTCGAAGACGGTGCGCTTCTCGCCCTCACGGGTCTCGAATGAGCGCTGCTTGAGCCGCCCCTGCACGATGACTCGCGAACCCCGGGTGAGGCTTTCAGCCACGTTCTCGGCGGCTTCACGCCAGATGTTGCATCGAAGAAACAGCGCCTCGCCGTCCTTCCATTCCCCGCTCTGGCGGTCGTAGATGCGCGGCGTCGACGCGACCGTGAAGTTGGCCACGGCCGCACCGGACGGGGTGAACCGCAGTTCCGGGTCGGCGGTCAGGTTTCCGACGACGGTGATGGTGGTGTCACCAGCCACGAGCTTCCTCCTGGGCAGATTGTTCGGCTCTTCGCGCAAGCGCTCATCGCTGCGAGTTGTTGCGCGCGAGCCTACGCAACGCGCACGACAGCCGACGCGTGTTCGGGCCTAGTGCTTGTCGGTACGCATCACCTTGGTGCGCAGCACCGACTCGTTCAGTGACAGCTGACGGTCCAGCTCGGACACCGTGGCCGAGTTGGCCTTCACGTCGATCACCGCATAGATGCCCTCGGCATGCTTGGCGATCTCGTATGCCAGCCGGCGCTTACCCCAGATGTCGACCTTGTCGACAGTCCCGCCGTCCTTGCGGACAACGTTGAGGAAGGCCTCCAGCGACGGTGCAACGGTGCGCTCGTCGAGAGTGGGGTCAAGAATGACCATGATTTCGTATGGACGCATGAGAACCACACCACCTCCTACGGTCTTGTTCGGCCACGGTCGATCCATGGCAGGAGGGTTACCTGCGTCGGCAACCGGCCCAGGCTACAGGAACAGGCGTTGATCTGCGAAATCGCGCTCACCTATGCCCGAAAACGGTAGAACTCCTCGGCCAGATCCTTCGTCGCGTCCGATGCCTTGGCCAGGTCGCCGGAGTCGAACGGCGGCTCGGGGTCGTACTCGATCATCAGCTGGCTGGCCTCGGCCGCCTCGCGCCCGACCAGGAGCTCGACGAGCCGAAGCGCCATATCGATCCCACTGGACACCCCGGCCGCGGTGATGATCCGCTGCGGCAGATGCTCGACGACGCGCTGTGGCACGTACTGAGCACCCAGCGAGATGAACAGGTCCTGCACCCGCCAGTGCGTCGTCGCTGTCAACCCCCTGAGCAGACCAGCCGCCGCGAGCACCAGCCCGCCCGTGCACACCGACGTCGTGAAGACCGAATGATCGTGCGCCTCCCGCACCCAGTCGAGCACTTCGGCGTCGTTGATCAGCACTCGTGTCCCGATGCCGCCGGGAAAGACGACCACGTCGGGCTGCGTGATTTCGGCGAACGACTTGTCGACCATCACGCCGAGCATGTCGTTGTCGCTACGGACTTCTCCGCGCTGGTGGCCTAGGAACACCACGTCGATCGACGGAACCCGTTGCAGCACTTCGTAAGGGCCGATCGCGTCGAGTGCGGTGAATCGCTCGAACAGTGGAATCGCTACCAGCATCAGTCGACTCTCCGTCAGGTGCTTCGCGCCAGATCCGGTTCAGCTTCCGGCTCGGCGTGGTCGGCTGCCGGTGTGACCGTCGTTCGGCCGGCCTGCGGGCGCAGCCAGTCAGGAAGCCACCGCGGCGGCGCGTCGGGCACCCACTCGAACACCCCGCCCGACGGGTCATCGACTTGGCCTCGGCACCGCACCAGATCCAACTCCGGACGGTAGATCTGGCGAATCACCAATGCGCACAGGCCGATCACGGCGATATCCCGCAACAGGACTGTGGCGGTGAACCATTGTTCGGGCAGCCCGCGATTCTGCTCGCCGTACAAGAACAGCATCCGTGGAACCCACACGAGCATGTCGATTGTCATCCACGCCAACAGAATCCGGCGATGCGGCAACGCCAGCACGGCCAGCGGTACCAGCCACAGCGAGAACTGCGGACTCCACACCTTGTTGGTCAGCAGGAACAGGGCGACGACGAGAAACGCCACCTGCGCCAGCCGCGGCCGCTGTTTGGCCGTCAGCACGATGTATGTGATTGCGATGCAACACGATACGAACAACGCGGCCGATACGAGGTTCAGCACCGTGGGCGGCTGCCAGAACCCGAGGTTCTGATCGAATCCGCCCCACCCGGTGAATGACTTGACGACGTTGTAGATCGAGTCCATGTCGTCACCGCGTCGGGTGTTGAGCCGGAAGAACTCCGACCATCCGCGAGGGAACAACGCCATCACCGGCAAGTTCACCAGCAGCCACGCCACCACCGTGGCTATCGCCGCCCTGCCCACCTCACGCAGTCGCCCGGTCCGCACACCGAGGATCACCAGCGGTACGAACAGCAGCAGCGGATAGAGCTTGACGGCGACACCAAGGCCGATCAACACGCCCGCGAGCCCTGGTCTTCGCCGCGCCCACGCCAACAGCGCACCCGTCGCGAAAGCCGTTGCCAGTGCGTCGAAATTCGTGAAGATCTGAAAAATCAGAATCGGCGAGCCGGCCACCAACGCCGCATCCCAGATGCGGCGCGAACCGGCCAGACCCGCGGTGGCCCACACGGTGATCAGCCACGCCAGCGCCAGTCCGAACGCGGAGATGTTGAAGAACATCACCACCTCGGCGATGACCGGCATCGCAACCAGTTTCGTCAGCGCCGTATACGTCTTGGCCAGCGCCATGGACACGTACTGGTAGAGCCCGGTCAGCACCGGATACTCCATGTAACGTACGGCGGTGTTGCCGTCGTACTGGAGGCGAGGCTTGCCGGTACTGTCGGTCTCCACCCAGCTCGACTTGTACGGAAACTTCCCCAGGTTCAACAACTCCGCGGTGTACAACGGCACCGTGTCGGAGTAACACAGCTCGTAATACGCGCGTTGGTTCTGCCAATTTCCGACCCGTTGATCGGCCGGGCCATGGCCGGTGGTCTGCAGACATGCCGCTTTCGTCGAATACCCCAGCGCGAGAAGGACCAAAGCGATCATCAGCATCACGCGCAGCGGAGTCAGGAACCGTGCGCGGCCGATAAGCGCATGCCGCCCAACGGGTCCGCCGATCACACCGGAAAGCGCCGCGCCAATCGTGTCGGTGCGGCTGGGCAGGTCGCGGTCATCAAGGCTCCGCCGGTCTTCCGCCAGCCGAGCCGGCGAGACAACACCTGCCGGCCGGGCCGGCGATACTGTCGCCTCGTCGGACTCGGTCACGGGGGCGGAGGTGGCGGCGGGGCCCCAGGAACCTCGGCTGGTCCCGGCGCGGGTCCGACCGGCGTCGGCGGAGCGAGGGGCATGGTGGTCGGCGGCCCGAGCGGAATCGTAATGCCCGGCGCCACTTCAATAGTCGGCTGGATGACCGTCTCCGACGGCGTCGGCGGCACGGTTGTCGACGGCGGCGGCGGTGCCTGCGGCACACCCGCATACCCACCGATCTCGGTTGGCTTCGGGAACGTCTCGTTATCCGTGCCCTTCAGCGCGCCGTCCATCGTCGCCTTCCAGATGTCCGACGGAAGGCCGGACCCGTACACCGGGGAGCCAGACTTGTTCTCCAGCGGCTTGGTGCCTTCGGTCGTGCCGACCCACACCGCCGTCGATAGCGACGGCGTGTAGCCGACCATCCACGCGTCCCGGTTCGCGTCGGTGTCGCCGAGCTGATTGGTGCCTGTCTTGGCCGCCGACAGCCGTCCACCGGCGAGGTTATGCCCCCTGGAATAGCCGGCGATCGGCTGCATTGCGGACGTGACGTTGTCGGCGACTGCCTTGTCGATGCGCTGCTCGCCCGAGTTGTCCTGCCCGCTCGCATCGAAGAGCACCTCGCCCTGCGAGTTGACCACCTTCTGCACGAAATGCGGCTTGTGATAAACGCCTGATGCCGCCAGCGTCGCGTACGCCGATGCCATGTCCAGTACACGAGTTTGGTACTGGCCCAACACGACTCCGTTGTTGGGCGGTCCGCCCCTGCCGTCCTCGGACAGCGTGTGATCGACGCCTGGGAAGCTTTCCGCGATGCCCGCCTTGTGTGCGGCGTCGGCCACGTCTTGCGGGCCATTCTTGAGCTTGAGCATCAGCCGGTAGTAGCTGGTGTTCAGAGATCGCTTGAGCGCCTCGGCGATGGTGCAGGTGCCGCAGCCCTCGCCCTCGACGTTGGTGATCTTGATTCCGTTGACCGTTACGGGCGAGCTGTCGACCTGAAAGCCCAGGCCCATACCCTGCTGCAGTGCCGCCACCAAGGCGAACACCTTGAACGACGAGCCCGTCGGCAACCCGGCCTGTGCGAAGTCGAACCCGTTGGCGTCCGAGCCGCCGTAATAGGCCTTCACAGCACCGGTGTGCGGGTCGACGGACACCACCGCCGTGCGCATGTCGGGATCCTGCCCCTCCATGTATTTCGACACGGCGTCCTCGGCGGCGGCTTGCGCCTTGGGATCGATCGTGGTGGTGATCTGCAGGCCCTGGGTGTTCAGCGTCTTCTCGTCGATGTTGAACAGATCGAGTAGTTCTTTGGTGACCTGACGTTCGATCAAACCGTTCGGGCCGGTGGTCTGATCCTGCGAGCGCGCCTGCTCGGGTGGCACCGTCGGCGGAAACACTTGGGCCGCACGGTCTTGCGGGGACAATGCGCCGATGTCGACCATGCCGTCGAGCACCCAATTCCAGCGTTCGGCCGCGCCTTCGGGGTTGACCGCGGGGTCCAGACCGGACGGCCGCTGGATGAGCGCCGCCAGCAGCGCGCCGTCCGCGACGGTCAGCTGCTCGACCGGCTTGTTGAAGTACGCCTTGGACGCCGCAGCGATCCCGTACGAGCCGCGGCCGAAGTAGATGATGTTCAGATATGACTGCAGGACTTGGTCTTTGGACCATTCGCCGGACATCTTCGTCGAGATGACCAGTTCCTTGGCCTTGCGAACCAGACCACCGACGCCCGAGCGTTCGGAACCGACGAGCGCGTTCTTGACGTACTGCTGGGTGATCGTGGAGCCGCCCTGCAAGTCGCCGCCGAAGATGTTGTTCTTCACCGCCCTGGCGAAGCCGGAGAAGGAGAAGCCGGGGTTGGAGTAGAAGTCACGGTCCTCGGCGGCCATTACCGCATTGCGTACATGCACCGGGATCTGGTCGATGTTGACGTCGACGCGATTGCCTTCGGGCGGAACGATTTTCGCGAGCTCGCTGCCGTCGCTGGCGAGGATCGTGGACACCTGGTTGGTTCGGATGTCACCCGGGTTGGGCACGTCGACGATCAGGTAGGCCATCCCGAACGTGACCAACGGCAGCACGATGAGCACCGCCACCGTCGCGTACAAGCCCCGGCGTACCCATTTCCAGTTGATCTGCTCGCGGAAGCTCGGCCGCGGCCCCGGCGGTCCGGCGGGCGGGCCGCCGCCACCGGGTGGGCGGCGGGGCGGAGCAGGCGGCGGTTGTTTTGGCGGCGGTACACCGTCGAGCGCCGCCTTGACGACGTCGATCGGATCCCGCAGATGCGGCGGTCGCGCATCGCGGACGGGCGGCAGGATCGCGGTACGCCGATCGTCGGGGGGCATCGCCGAAGCGCCTGGCCGTCGTGGTGCGTCGGACCCTGGCGGCCGATGCCGACCGCCGTCGCGTCGGGGTTGCGGACGCGCACCGACACCGTCAGCCCCCTGCCCCATGCGGACATCGCTGGCTGACCGGTCGTGGCGCCCTTCGCTATTCACTGGCCGTGCGCGCTCGGCCGCGCGCGGTCTGGGTACGTCTCGGTCCGCGCGATCCCTTTGGCGGTGGGACCGCGCCGAGCACATACGACTTCACCAAGTGATTCCAACTGCAGGTGCGGCATACCTCCACCACGTGTACCGAGAACTCGTCGTAACGCGTTGCCAGCAGAACCAACTCCTCGGCGGTGCGCGCCGAACCAGATACGGCGCCCAGGTGATCTCCGAAAACCCATGACACCAACGTGAGCTGTTCCTTGCGGCAGATCGGGCACGTCACCGAACTCGGCTTGCCGTGATACTTCGCGGCCCGCAGCAGATAGGGGTTGGCGTCACAGACCTCAGTAACCCCGGTGCGGCCCGAATAAACCTCAGCGAGCAGCGAGCGGCGCCGAAGCGCATAGTCCACCACCTGTCGCTGCAGTCGCACGGAGACCAGAGTACGTCGGCCGCACGACCGCCGAGGCGTGACGCCACCACCGCCTCGGCGTGATGGACATCTGGTCTGCGCCGATAGCAACCGAACTCTTACGATCATCGTCGTGGCGACGAGGCAGACAGCAGGGACGCGGGCGAAGGATTCCGACCGCAACGACACGTGCCAGATCCTCGACAGCGCGTTGAGCGAGGGACAGCTGTCGATGACCGAGCACGGCGACCGGGTCAAGGCCGCGACCAACGCCACCACACTCGGTGAGTTACAGGATCTGGTCTCCGATCTTCAGAACTCGAACGCCCCCGTTCAGCTGCCGGATCTCAAGAAGCCGTCGCGGCTCGGCGGCGGCAATTGGAAGTTCGGCCTGGCGGTATCCGCCGTGCTGTTACTGCTGGGCATCGCGATCGGCTGGGGGCTGTACGGCAACACAAGCTCCCCGCTCAGCTTTCAGTCCGACCCGGGGGCCAAGCCCGACGGCATCACCCCGGTCGTGCTGACCCCTCCGCATCAACTGCAATCACTGGGCGGACTGACCGGACTGATCGAGCAGATGAAGCAGAAGTTCGGCGACACCAACGGCTACCGGTTGGTGGTTTACCCGGACTACGGGTCGCTGGACCGGCCGGACCCCAAAGATGACCGCCGCAAGCTGGACTACACCTATCGCGGCGGCTGGGGTGATCCGTCAACCACGACCGTGAGCGAGAACGACAAAGTGGTGGACCTAAGCAAGTTCGACGCGAAGAAGGTGGTCGGTGTGCTGCGCGGCGCCCCGGAGACTCTCTGCATGAAGCCGGCCGACGTGAAGAACACGTACCTGATCTTCGAGCCGACCAGCGACCAGACCGCACCACCCGGCACGTTGGACATCGACGTCTACGTGTCGAGCGATTTCGGCAGCGGGTATATCGAGCTGTACGGCGACGGCACCGAGAAGCAGATCAACTACCCCGGCGACAGCTGCAAATAGTTCGTCGCTGGTCAGCGGTACGCAACCTTTTGTTGGCGCCGAATATATCGGCGCGATACTATGGCCCGAGGTGTCGAAGCGTCGTAGCGGACGAGCAAAGGGGGTGTCTCGGTGCTGGAACTTGCCATCCTGGGGCTCCTCCTCGAATCGCCCATGCATGGCTACGAGCTGCGCAAGCGGCTGACTGGCTTGCTCGGCGCCTTCCGGGCGTTCTCCTACGGCTCGCTCTACCCGGCGTTGCGACGCATGCAGGCCGACGGCCTGATCGTCGAGGACGCCGCGCCCGAGGGAATCCCGAAGATGCGCCGCGCCCGGCGCGTCTACCAGCTCACCGATGCCGGTAAGCAGCGCTTCGCCGAACTGGTGGCCGATACCGGCCCGCAGAACTTTTCCGATGACGGATTCGGCGTTCACCTCGCGTTTTTCAACCGCACGCCGGCCGAGGCCAGGATGCGGATCCTCGAGGGGCGCCGCCGTCAGGTGGAGGAGCGTCGTGAAGGCCTGCGTGAAGCAGTGACGCGGGCCAGCAGCTCAATTGACCGCTACACCCGCCAGCTTCATCAGCTCGGGTTGGAGTCCAGCGAGCGCGAAGTCAAGTGGCTCAACGAGTTGATAGCCGCGGAACGGCTGGCGCAGGGACGCGCCGAGCAGCCGTGATCAAGACCGAAGTAAGTGAGAGGGAGAACGTCGTCATGACTGAGAACACCGACATCCGGGTCGCCATTGTCGGCGTGGGCAACTGCGCGTCCTCGCTGGTCCAGGGCGTGCAGTATTACCAGGACGCTGACGAGACGGCCACGGTGCCCGGTCTGATGCACGTGCGCCTAGGCCCGTACCACGTCCGCGACGTCAAGTTCGTGGCCGCCTTCGACGTCGACGCCAAGAAGGTCGGCTTCGACCTGTCGGAGGCGATCTTCGCGTCGGAGAACAACACCATCAAGATCGCCGACGTGCCGCCCACCAACGTCACGGTGCAGCGCGGGCCGACGCTCGACGGCATCGGCAAGTACTACGCCGACACCATCGAGGTGTCTGACGTCGATCCGGTCGACGTCGTCAAGGTGCTGCGCGACAACGAGGTCGACGTGTTGGTGTCCTACCTGCCGGTGGGCTCCGAAGAGGCCGACAAGTTCTACGCCCAGTGCTGCATCGACGCCGGCGTGGCGTTCGTCAACGCGCTGCCGGTGTTCATCGCGAGCGACCCGGTGTGGGCCAAGAAGTTCGAAGACGCCGGCGTGCCGATCGTCGGCGACGACATCAAGAGCCAGGTCGGCGCGACCATCACCCACCGCGTGATGGCCAAGCTGTTCGAGGACCGCGGCGTGCAGCTCGACCGCACGATGCAGCTCAACGTCGGCGGCAACATGGACTTCCTCAACATGCTCGAGCGTGAGCGGCTGGAGTCGAAGAAGATCTCCAAGACCCAGGCCGTGACGTCGAACCTGCAGCGCGAGTTCAAGACCAAGGACGTGCACATCGGCCCGTCCGATCACGTCGGCTGGCTCGACGATCGCAAGTGGGCCTACGTGCGGCTCGAGGGTCGTGCGTTCGGCGATGTGCCGCTGAACCTGGAGTACAAGCTCGAGGTGTGGGACTCGCCGAACTCGGCCGGCGTCATCATCGACGCGGTGCGCGCCGCGAAGATCGCCAAGGACCGCGGCATCGGCGGCCCGGTGGTCGCCGCGTCGGCGTACCTGATGAAGAGCCCGCCCAAGCAGCTGCCCGACGATATCGCCCGCGCGCAGCTCGAGGACTTCATCGAGGGCTAGTCGCCGTTGACTCTGCGCTCAGGGCTCGGATCACTCGTAGTTTTAAGCCCTGGCCGCAGAGTGAATGCATCGTAAGGTCAGTTCGTGACTGAGATCTCCGCCGACGACGAACTGGCCTCGCTGGGTGAGTTCACCTTCTTGCAGGAGAACGCCAGGCAGGCCCGCGTCGACACCGTGCCGCCGGTAGAGCGGATCGACTCCGGTCCGATCAGCGCACTCAAGTTCGGCGACGCCGCGCCTCGGGTGGTGTTTCTGCACGGCGGCGGGCAGAACGCCCACACCTGGGACACGGTCATCATCGGGCTCGGTGAGCCGGCGCTGGCCATCGACCTGCCCGGCCACGGCCGGTCGGCGTGGCGTGACGACGGCGACTACGGACCGAAGCTCAACGCCGTTGCCGTGGAGCCCGTAGTGCGCGAGTTCGCTCCGGATGCCGACCTCGTCGTCGGGATGTCGCTGGGCGGGCTGACCGCGATCCGCTTGGCGGTCGCGGCGCCGGACCTCGTCCGCAAGCTGGTTCTCGTCGACGTGACACCGTCGGCTCCGGAGCGGCACACGCAGATGACCGAGGAACAGAAGGGCACCGTCGCGCTGGTCGAGGGTGACCGAACGTTCCCGACCTTTCAGGCGATGTTCGACCTGACCGTTGCGGCGGCGCCGCATCGTGATCGAGAGTCGTTGCGGCGCGGCGTCTTTCACAACTCCAAACGCCTCGACGATGGCACGTGGACGTGGCGCTACGACACGATCCGCAAAGGCGAGGGGTTCGACGATCTGTGGGGCGACGTCCCTCGGCTGACCGTCCCGACGACGTTGGTGCGCGGCGCCAATTCAGCGTTTGTGAACGATGAGGACGCCGCTGAGTTCGCCCGCACTGCGCCCGGCTTCCAAGGGGTGCGGATGGTCGAAAACTCGGGCCATTCGGTGCAGAGCGATCAGCCACTCGTGCTGATCGAGATATTGCGTGAGGTGTTGGGTAGCTAGCACCGCTGTGTGCCCGGCTATGAGCGACAAAGTCGTCGATGGCGACAATGTCGCCGCTAGCCGGGCAGCGGGAACAGTGGGTCCCCGGACTAGTCGCCTGCTGTTCACCGCCCGCTAGCCCGATTCCCGTAGGTTCCGGCCGTGGCCCTCGTACCGCTGAACCTCTTCGTCACCCACGACGGTCGATCCTCGCGCCAGCACGTGACGTGCCGCTACAAATGCGGAGACGCCTGCTCCAAGCCCGTCGCGAACACCAGTGAAAACGAATACTTCGGCGACATCGCCAAGGCCGTGTCGCGACGGTCGGTGTTGCAGGCCAGCGGTATCGCGGTGCTCGCGGTCGGCGCCGGCTCGGCGCTGGCGGCATGCGGGCAAGGCGAGCAGCCGACCGCGACGCCCACCTCTTCGGCGGCACCCACCGAAGCCCCTCCGGGCATGAAGTTCACCGCGGTCGTACCCAACCGCGACGACGCCGTCGTCATCCCCGAGGGCTACCAGCAGGCGGTGGTGATCGGCTGGGGAGATCCCGTTCTGCCCGATGCGCCGACGTTCGACGTGAAAGCGCAAACCGGCGCCGCGCAGCGCGGCCAGTTCGGCTTCAACAACGATTTCGCGGGGCTGCTGCCGATCGACGGCGTGAAAGATCACTACCTGCTGGTGACCAACTTCGAATACGTCACGCCGCAGTTCATGTTCCACGACTACGACGCCAAGAAGCCGACCCGTGAGCAGTTCGACATCGAGATCGCCGCAATGGGTATGGGCGTCGTCGAGGTCGAGCGCACCCCGCAGGGGCTGAAGCCGGTAATGGGTCGCTACAACCGCCGAATCACGGCCGATACACCGTTCGTGTTGACCGGTCCCGCCGCGGGAACCGACTTCGTCAAGACGCAGGCCGACCCGACCGGCCGCACCGTGGCGGGCACCATCGCGAACTGCTCGGGCGGCGTGACCCCGTGGGGCACCGTGCTGTCCGGCGAGGAGAACTTCCAGAGCTACTTCGGCGCGGCCGAGGGTGCACCGAAACCCAACCCGGTCGACGCCGACCGGTTCGACCGCTACGGCATTGAGCTCAAGCCATCCGAACTGCTGTGGGAGACGTACGATCCGCGCTTCGACCTCACCAAGTCGCCCAATGAGCCCAACCTGTTCGGCTACATCGTCGAGCTCAACCCGTGGGACCCCAACTCGACACCGGTCAAGCACACCGCGATGGGCCGATTCCGGCATGAAGCCGCCAACATCTATGTGACGAGCGACGGAACCGTGGTCGCCTACAGCGGCGACGACGAACGCTTCGACTACATGTACAAGTTCGTCTCGTCCAAGAAGGTGCAGCCGGGCGGATCAGATCCCGCGGCCATGGCCCACAACATGACCATCCTCGACGAGGGCACGCTGTACGTCGCGAAGCTGTCCAGCGACATTCCGGCCGGCGAGATCGACGGCTCCGGCAAACTGCCGTCGACAGGCTCGTTCAGCGGCACCGGGACCTGGCTTCCGCTGCTGCGGTCGGGCCCCAACGGCCAGGCCGAATCCTTGGTGCCGGGTGTCACCGCGCAGGAGGCCGCGGTGTTCACCCGCTTCGCCGCCGACAAGGCGGGTGCCACCAAGATGGACCGCCCCGAAGACTTCGAGGCCAACCCGAAGACCGGCAAGGTCTACGTCGCTCTCACCAACAACGACAAGCGTGGCGCGCAGGGGAAGGCCGGACCGGACGCGGCTAATCCGCGCAACGACAACAAGAGTGGGCAGATTCTCGAGATCACCGACAACCACGCCGGGACGGACTTCACCTGGGATCTGCTTCTGGTCTGTGGTGACCCCGCCGCGGCCGACACCTACTTCGCCGGCTTCGACAAGACCAAGGTGAGCCCGATTTCGTGCCCGGACAACCTCGCGTTCGACAGCCACGGAAACCTGTGGATCGCCACCGACGGCAATGCGCTGAAGTCCAACGACGGGCTTTTCGCCGTCGCACTCGACGGCCCCAACCGCGGTGAGACCAAACAGTTTCTGACTGTGCCCAAGGGTGCGGAGACGTGCGGGCCGGTGGTGACCGATGACGTCGTCACGGTGTGCGTGCAGCATCCCGGCGAGGGTGACGACTACAGCATCGACAAGCCGCTGTCGCATTGGCCCGACGGTGGCGGCGCACCTGCGCGGCCCTCGGTCGTCGCGGTGTGGAAGGCCGACGGCCATATCGGCGTCTAGGTTGGAATTCGTGCCTCATCCCATTCGCATCGGCGTGCAATTGCAGCCGCAACACTCCCCGACCTACGACAACATCCGCGACGCGGTCCGTCGCGCTGAAGACATCGGCATCGACGTCGCCTACAACTGGGATCACTTCTATCCGCTCTACGGCGCACCGGATGGTCCCCACTTCGAATGCTGGACGATGCTCGGCGCCTGGGCCGAGCAGACGTCGCGCATCGAGTTCGGCGCACTGGTGACGTGCAATTCGTATCGCAACCCCGAACTGCTGGCCGACATGGCACGCACCACCGACCACATCTCCGGTGGGCGGCTGATTCTCGGCATCGGCTCCGGCTGGTTCCAGCGCGACTACGACGAATACGGCTACGACTTCGGCACGGCGGGTGGACGGCTCAACGAGTTGGCCAAGGCACTGCCGCGGATCAAATCCCGCTTCGCCAAGCTGAATCCTGCACCCACACGCGACATCCCGATCTTGATCGGCGGAACCGGCGAGAAGAAGACGCTTCGCATGGTCGCCGAGTACGCCAGCACGTGGCACGGCTTCGTCGACCGCGAGAGTTACGCACACAAAGCCCAGGTCCTTGCGCAGCACTGTGAAGCGATTGGCCGCGACCCCGCCGAGATCGAGCGGTCGGCCGGCCTACAGGGCAAGGGCGGCGCACTGCTGGCCGACGCCGACGCCATGCTCGAGCTTGGCGTGACGCAGTTTACGGTCGGCGTCACCGGTCCCGATTACGACTTGAGCTCCGCCGAAGCGTTGTGCCGCTGGCGCGACAGCCGATCGTCGTAACCGCGCCAAAACGGGGGCGTGCCGTGAGAGACTGTCGCCGCCATGCCCAAGAAGTATGGGGTCAAAGAAAAGGACCTCGTTGTCTCGCATGTCGTCAACCTGGTGCTCACCGGCAAACTGCGTTCGGGAGATCGGGTGGACCGCAACGAGATCGCGCAGGAACTCGGGCTCAGTCGCGTACCCATTCAGGAGGCTGTAGTCCAGCTCGAGCATGACGGCATCCTGTCGACGCGGTATCACCGCGGCGCGTACGTCGAACGATTCGACGAGTCTGTGGTGCGCGAGCACCACGAGCTCTACGGCATGCTCAGCGGAATCGCCTCTGCCCGAGCGGCGGTCGATGCGTCCCGGCAGATCGCCGACCAACTCGACGCGCTGATCATGACCATGCGCGGCAGCAAAGAGTCGCGTGCCTTTCAGGAGACGGCGTGGCAGTTTCGGCGAATCATCAACGATGAATACGCGGGCCCCCGGTTGCAGGCGGCGATCCGTGCATCGCAAACGTTCATCCCCCGCGGCTTCTGGCTGGCCTATCTGAACAACCACGACGAGATGCTGCCGTTCTACGAAGCCGAACTCGACGCGATCCACCGCAACGATCCCGACGGGGCGCGCGTCGCATGCACGGAGCGCTCCGCGGTGATGGCCCGCATCATGCAGTCCGAGCTGGTGCGCCGCGGCGTGTTCCGGCCTACCGGCGCCGCATGGCCGGCGACATCCAGCCCCGGAGCGCCGGTTGCGTTCTGATTGAGCTGAAGCCGCTGACTTCATCGTCACTGCTACTACGTTGCTTTGAATGCGGCTCGTGAAGGTTTTCGTCCTGGCACTGACCGCTCTGCTGGTGTGCAGCATGGGCCTGGCGGCACCGGCCGGCGCCGATCAGTGCGCACCACCTGGAGTCCAAAGCGCCAGCCCGCTGCCGACCAATCTCGCCAAGGCCGCAGGTCCCGGTGATGACAAGTACACGACCGCAACCGTCGAGCCGCTGAGCGCCGTCAACGTCGAGGCGCTCGGGTTGAGCGTGCCGGGCACGCTGACCGTCGGCACGCTCTCGGACGCCCCGCCGAGCATCTGCATCAACTCGGCCGGCCAGTTCACCGGGTTCGACAACGAGCTGCTGCGCGCCATCGCCGACAAGCTCGGGCTGAAGATCAACTTCGTCGGCACCGAGTTCTCCGGACTGCTGGCGCAAGTGGCTTCGCGGCGCTTCGACGTCGGCTCGTCGTCGATCACCACGACAGACGCACGCCGGAAGACCGTCGGCTTCACCAACGGCTACGACTTCGGCTACTTCTCGCTCGTGGTGCCCACCGGCTCGCCGATCACCGGGTTCGACAAACTGGCAGCGGGCCAACGCATCGGCGTCGTGCAGGGCACCGTGCAGGAGGCATACGTCGTCGACACGCTGCACCTGCAGCCCGTCAAGTTCCCGGACTACAACACCGTCTACGCCAGCCTGAAGACGCGCCAGCTCGACGCGTGGGTAGCGCCGTCGCAGCAGGCGTCGGGCACGGTGCAGGCCGGCGACCCGGCGCAGATCATCGAAAACACCTTCAGCTTGGACAATTTCGTCGCGTGGGCCGTCGCGAAGGAGAACCGGCCGCTGATCGACGCGCTCAACGCGGGACTGGACGCGGTGATCGCCGACGGCACCTGGTCGCGGCTGTACTCCGATTGGGTTCCGCGCGCGTTGCCGCCCGGCTGGAAACCCGGCTCCAAGGCGGCGCCGCTGCCGCAGCTACCCGACTTCAACGCGATCGCGGCGCGGCAGCAGCCTGCAGCGGGGCCGGCCGCACCGAAGTCGACGTTGTCGCAACTGAAGGATTCGTTCCTCGACTGGAATCTCTACAAGCAGGCCATTCCGGATCTGTTCACGACCGGCCTGCCGAACACGTTGATCCTGACGGTCAGCGCTTCTGTCATCGGCCTGGTGCTCGGGATGGCCCTGGCCGTCGCCGGTATCTCGCGGGCGCGGTGGCTGCGATGGCCGGCCCGCGTGTACACAGACATCTTCCGCGGGCTGCCCGAAGTCGTGATCATCCTGCTGATCGGGCTTGGCGTCGGGCCGGTGGTCGGCGGACTGACCGGGAACAACCCGTATCCGCTTGGCATCGCCGCTTTGGGCCTGATGGCTGCTGCGTATGTCGGGGAGATCTTCCGGTCCGGCATTCAAAGCGTCGAACCCGGCCAGCTGGAAGCCTCGCGGGCGCTGGGGTTCAGCTATGCGTCGTCGATGCAGCTGGTGGTGGTGCCGCAAGGTGTGCGGCGAGTCCTGCCGGCGTTGATGAACCAGTTCATCTCGCTGTTGAAGGCGTCGTCGCTGGTGTACTTCCTCGGCCTGGTGGCCGATCAGCGCGAGCTGTTCCAGGTGGGCCGAGACCTCAACGCGCAGACCGGAAACCTGTCGCCGTTGGTCGCGGCGGGCCTGTTCTATCTGGCGTTGACGGTTCCGCTGACACATCTGGTCAACTTCATCGACGCCCGGCTGCGGCGCGGCCGCCCGCCCGGTGAGGAAGATCCGCTCGAGCTGTCCACATCGCAGGAGATGATCTGATGGCTGATCCAGTCTCGTTGGCGGGCAAGGAGATTCACTTGTCGTTCGGGCCCAACGCGGTACTGCGCGGAGTGGACATCGATGTCCCCGCGGGCACCACCGCGGCGGTGATCGGGCCGTCGGGATCGGGCAAATCGACGCTGCTGCGGACGCTGAACCGGCTCTACGAGCCCGAGCGCGGCGACATTCTGCTCGACGGCCGCTCGGTGCTCACCGACAATCCCGATCGGCTGCGGCAGCGCATCGGGATGGTGTTCCAGCATTTCAACCTGTTTCCACACCGCAGCGTGCTCGACAACGTGACGCTCGCGCCTCGCAAGCTCAAGAAGCTCGACGCGGGCGAAGCCCTGGAGCTCGGGCTCGCACAGTTGGATCGAGTCGGGCTGCGGCACAAGGCCCACGTTCGGCCGGGCACGTTGTCGGGAGGTCAGCAACAGCGCGTCGCGATCGCACGGGCGCTGGCGATGTCACCCCAGGTGATGTTCTTCGACGAAGCAACGTCGGCGCTCGACCCGGAATTGGTCAAAGGCATCCTGTCGCTGATCGCCGATCTCGGCTCCGACGGGATGACGATGGTCGTCGTCACGCATGAGATGGGATTCGCCCGGTCGACGTCCGATGCGGTGGTGTTCATGGACCACGGCCAGGTCGTGGAATCGGGTCCGCCAGAGCAAATTTTCGACGCTGCGCAGACCGATCGACTGCGCCGATTCTTATCGCAGGTTCTTTGAGATTAATTGACGCGCATTCGCATGTGGCAGCCCCCGACAGGTTAGACTGGCGAATTATGGTGGAGACGGAATCGCAGGTCGGCGAGCTCGCCGGCGAGCTGCAGCGCGTACTCTCCAAAGTCTTTTCGGTCCTCCGCCGGGGCGATACGAACCGCAACGAAGCCGGCGATCTGACGCTGGCCCAGCTGTCGATTCTGCTGACCCTGCTCGACCAGGGTCCGATCCGGATGACCGAACTCGCCGCGCACGAACGCGTGCGCACGCCCACCACTACGGTGGCGATCCGGCGGCTCGAGAAGCTCGGCTTGGTCAAGCGTTCGCGTGATCCGTCGGATCTGCGAGCCGTGCTCGTCGACATCACGCCGAAGGGCCTGGCGCAGCATCGCGAATCGCTGGCCGCCCGGCGAGCTCACCTCGCCAGGCTGCTGGCCAAGCTCAGCCCCGAGGATCTCGACACCCTCACCAAAGCGCTGGTCCCGCTCGAGCGTCTGGCCGACTAGCCCAACCAGTCCAATACGGCGGCTGCCGTCCACGACTGCTGCATGCTGCCCAGCGGTTCGCCGGTGAACGGCTCGTAATACTCCGCAAAAGTGCCGTCGCTGACCTGCCGCAAGCCTTCTCGCTTGAGCACCAGTGCGCGCTCCGCCCACCCGCGGCGCGCGAAGCACCACGAGAACAGCCACGTCATCACCGGCCACACCGGTCCACGCCAATATTCCCGCGCGCGGAAGTCGCGCGACACCGGTGACGTCGACGGGATCAGTGCGTACTTGAGGTCGGGGTGCCCGCAGAACCGCGGACCTTCGAGCAGACGCAGTAGCGCGCGTTCACGATCGTGGGGCAAGCCGCCGCACAGCAACGGGGCGAACTGCGCGACCGTCTCGGTGGCCACCCACCGCTCCGCACGCACGTCGTAATCCCTTGCGGCGCCGCTGCGTTCGTCGGTCGTCTCGACGACGCCGGCACGAAAGCGCTCGGCCCACGCGTAGAGATCTCTGACATCGGCGTGCGGGCGTTTGTAGTCCTCGCCGATCTCGGCCAGCACATCGCAGGCTACCGAGAGGATCGCCGAGACGAACACGTCTTCGACGGCGAAGCTCATCACCTTCGGCAGCAGATCGTCGTCGTAGCGGGCCGCCTTCATCTCCTCGACGAGCCACAGGTACCGGTCGTACTCGATGTCGCTTGGGCGCTGGGTGGCGTCGGTGACGATGGTGTTGTCTTCCCGTTGGTACTCCGGCACATTGCCGGGAATCACGTTGGCATAGGAGCTATCCCATCGCGGCGAGTTGTCCATGCCGGACTCCCACCCGTGATACAGCGTGACGCGGCCGTGCTCGTTCTGGTCACGGCCTTCGGCGAGCCAGCGGTGCCAGCGGACGAGGTCAGCCCAGCGGCGGTCGAGGAACGCCTCGGCGACGGCGCGGGTGGACCGGCCGCGGGTGCGCGCCTGGTCGAGGATGCGCTGCACCGCGATCGCGTGCACCGGCGGCTGCGTGATTCCGGACGTGTGTCGAGTGCGCGGCGCGTTGGCAGCCAACGCCGACGTTGCCCATCGCGCCGGCCCGGGGAAGTAGCCGTCGACACCGTTGGCGAAGACGATGTGCGGGATCATCCCGTTGGTCCACTGCGCGCTCAGCAGCGTGTCGAGCTCGACGACCGCCCGCTCGACGCTCAGCGGGGCCAGACCGATCGCCACGAACGCCGCGTCCCAGCTCCACATGTGCGGATACAGCAACGGCGCCGCGGTGGTCATCACGCCCAGGTCATTGCCGCGCAGCAGGTATGCGGCGCGGGCTGCGAGCTGTGTCGGAGCGAAGCTGTGGTCGGGCATCGCATCCATCATGCGACGCGTGGGCATTCCCCGCAGGTCGGTAGGGTGGCGACATGCCGAGCGCGATGATCACAGGGGCATCCCGCGGCCTCGGTGAGGCCGTCGCCGCCGCGCTCGCACCGACCCACACGCTGTTCTTGGCGGGCCGGCCGTCGGCCCGGCTCGACGAGGTCGCCTCGCGGTTCGGCGCGACGACCTGGCCGGTGGATTTGGACGACGTCGACACCATCCCGGCCGCCGTCGAGCCGATCGTCGAACTCGACGTGCTGATCCACAACGCCGGGGTGGCCTACCCGGGCCGCGTGGCCGAGTCGACCGTCGATGAATGGCGCTCCACCATGCAAGTGAATGTCGTTGGGGCCGTGGCACTTACGCTCGCACTACTGCCTGCGCTGCGCGCCGCCAGCGGCCACGTCGTGTTCATCAACTCCGGGTCGGGCATCAACGCGTCACCAGGTTTGGCGGCGTACTCGGCGAGCAAGTTCGCACTGCGAGGGTTCGCCGATTCGCTGCGCAACGACGAACGGTCGCTGCGAGTGACGTCGGTCCATCCCGGCCGGATCGCCACCGAAATGCAGGAAGGCCTGGTCGCATACGAGGGCGGGGACTACGACCCGTCACGATTCCTGCAGCCGGAGACCGTCGCTCAGTTGGTCGCCGATGCGGTGAACGCGCCCGCCGACGCGCACATTCACGAGGTCATCGTCCGCCGGCGGTGACTTGTGCATGGTTTGTTGCGCTCAGCGTGACCAACCGTGCACAAATCGCTAGGACGCCATGGAGCCGAGGTAGTACGTTTCCTTGCCGGTCGGGTATCCGCCGCCGTCGGTCGCGATGTGCACGTGGTCCATGTGGTTGGCGGTCTCGTTGCCGTAGTTCGCCGTCCAACTCGGCGCGCCGATACCCGGGTAGAAGCCCTGCCTCCAGATCACGTGGATCACACCCCACCGCTTCGCATTCGCCAGCGCCAACCCGGCGATCTGGTTGCCGAGGTCAATCCCCTCCTGGCTGTGGTAGTCCGGGATCATCACGTCGATCGCCAACCCGTTGGGATGCCACGGCAACGGATCCTGCCGGTACCCGCCGATGGTCTGGATCTCGGGAAACATCACGCTGATCGCACGGGCCACCCAGATGGTGTGGATCTGCAAGCCCTGCTCCGGCGCGAGGCCGGCGGGCAATGCGAACTGGAAGTCGCGGGCAGCCAGCGGGGCGCTTGCGGCCAGCAATTCCGCCGCGGGCGGACTGGGGACGTCCGGCGCGGCGGCAGGCACGGACGCCTCGGCTGTCGGGCTTGCTGCGGGCTTTTCAGCACAGCACGGACGCTCTGTGCCTTGGGCGTAAAGCATGGCGGCGGCCAAGGCGACCGAGGCCGCAAGTGCCAACCAGCGGCCTCGCCCGTTAGCTAACAGGCCTTTGCCCACGCAGTGCACCTTACTGTCGTGTCCCACGCGGCGAAGCAATCTTCGCCATCTCAGACGACAAGGTTTACGAGCCGGCCGGGGACGACGATCACCTTCCTGGGGGTTGCGCCGTCGAGGAAGGCCTGCACCTTCTCGTCGGCCAGCGCTGCCGCCTCGAGTGTGTCGGCGTCGGCGTCGGCCGCCACGGTGATCTTGCCGCGAACCTTGCCGTTGACCTGTACCGGAAATTCGACGGTGTCCTCGACAAGATACTGCGGGTCGGCCACCGGGAACGGGCCGTGCGCCAACGACGTGTCATGGCCGAGCCGCCGCCACAGCTCCTCGGCCAGGTGCGGGGCCAGCGGCGCGACCATCAGCACCAGCGGCTCGAGCGCGGCGCGTGCGGTGATTCCTTGCTTGGTCAGGTGGTTGGTGTACTCGATGAGCTTGGCCGCCGCGGTGTTGTTGCGCAGCGCGGCATAGTCCTCCGACACGCCCGCGACCGTGCGGTGCAGTAGCCGCAGCGTCTCGGTGTCCAGAGCCTCGTGTTCGGTGGCGCGCTCGACGCCGGTCTGTTCGTCGACCACCAGCCGCCACACCCGCTGCAGAAAGCGGTACGCGCCGACGACGTCCTTGGTGGCCCACGGCCGCGACGCCTCCAACGGCCCCATCGACATCTCGTACACACGCAACGTGTCGGCGCCGTAGTTGTCGCAGATCTCGTCGGGCGACACCGAGTTCTTCAGGCTCTTGCCGATCTTGCCGAATTCCTGGAAGACCTCTGTTTCACCGTCGGGCCCGGGCCAGTAGAACTTGCCGTCGCGTTCGGTGACCTCGGCGGCGGGCACATAGGCGCCGCGAGCATCGGTGTAGGCGTAGGCCTGGATGTAGCCCTGGTTCACCAGCCGGCGGTACGGCTCCTTGGAGCTGATGTGGCCGAGGTCGTAGAGCACCTTGTGCCAGAACCGCGCATACAGCAGATGCAACACGGCATGCTCGACGCCGCCGACGTACAAGTCGACGCCGCCCGGGTCGGCGGGCCCGTGGATCTCGGGCCGCGGCCCCATCCAGTAGGCCTCGTTTTCCTTGGCGCACAACTCCTCTGAGTTATGCGGGTCGGTGTAGCGCAGCTCGTACCACGAGCTGCCCGCCCACTGTGGCATCACGTTGGTGTCACGCGTGTAAGGCTTCAGCCCGTCGCCGAGGTCGAGCTCGACGTGCACCCACTCGGTCGCCTTGCCCAGCGGCGGGGAGGGCTCGCTGTCGGCGTCCTCGGGATCAATCTGCACAGGGGCGTAGTCGGGAATGTCGGGCAGTTCGACCGGCAACGCCGATTCCGGCAGTGGATGCGCGCGCTCGTCGGCGTCGTAGACGATCGGGAACGGCTCACCCCAGTACCGCTGCCGGGCGAACAGCCAGTCCCGCAATTTGTATTCGACGCGGGCCTGGCCGCGGCCGTCGGCCTCCAGCCGTCGAGTGATGGCCTCTTTCGCCGACGCGACGCTCAACCCGTTGAGGTAGTCGGAGTTGATCACCTCACCGTCGCCGCTGTACGCACCTTGCGAAATATCGCCGCCGGCAACGGTTTCCACGATCGGCAGACCGAACTCGGTGGCGAAGTCCCAGTCCCGCTGGTCGCCGCCGGGCACCGCCATGATCGCGCCGGTCCCGTAGCCGAGCAGCACGTAATCGGCGATGAAGATCGGTATCTGTTGACCGTTGACCGGATTCGTGGCGTAGCTGCCGAGGAAGACACCGGTCTTGTCTTTGTTCTCCTGGCGCTCCAGGTCCGACTTGGCGGCGATCGTCGCGCGGTACGCGGCGACCGCTTCTGCGGGGGTTGCAGAATCGAACGTCCACCGCGCGTCGACTCCGGCGGGCCACTGCGCCGCCGTCAACTTGTCCACGAGGTCATGCTCCGGTGCCAGCACCATGTAGGTCGCGCCGAACAACGTGTCCGGTCGTGTGGTGAACACCTCGATGTCGCCTTCGTCGGTGCGAAACAGCACCGAGGCACCCGTGGACCGGCCGATCCAATTGCGCTGCATGGTCTTGACCTTCTCCGGCCAATCAAGCAGTTCCAGGTCGTCGAGTAACCGGTCCGAGTAGGCGGTGATGCGCATCATCCACTGCCGCAGGCGTTTCCGGAACACCGGAAAGTTACCGCGCTCGCTGCGACCTTCCGAGGTGACCTCTTCGTTGGCCAACACGGTGCCAAGGCCCGGGCACCAGTTGACCATCGAGTCGGCTCGATACACCAGACGGTACGAGTCGATCGCGTCGGCGCGCTCATCGGGGGACAATTCCGACCACGACCGGCCCTTGTCGAGAGTTCTTGTGCCGGACTCGAATTCGGCGACAAGCTCGGTGATCGGCCTCGCCTTGTTCGCGGCAGGATCGAACCACGCGTTGTAGATCTGCAGGAAGATCCACTGGGTCCACTTGTAGTAGTCGACATCCGTGGTGGAAAAGCTGCGCCGCGCGTCGTGACCGAATCCCAGCCGGCCCAGCTGCCGGCGGAAGTTGACGATGTTGGCCTCGGTGCGGATGCGTGGATGCGTGCCCGTCTGGATCGCGTACTGCTCAGCGGGAAGCCCGAATGCGTCGAAGCCCAACGCGTGCAACACATTGCGGCCGATCATCCGGTAATAGCGCGCGTAGACGTCGGTGGCGATGTACCCGAGCGGATGGCCGACGTGCAGGCCCTCGCCCGACGGATACGGGAACATGTCCTGCACGAACATCTTGTCCGCCGGCACCGGTGACCCGTCCGTCGGCGCCAGGGAGCCCACCGGGTTGGGCACGTTGAACGTCCCCGCCTCGGCCCACTTCTGCTGCCAGGCATGCTCGATCTGCCCCGCCAGCTCCGCGGTGTAGCGGTGCTGCGGGGTGTCGGCCTCGGTGGCGGCGGGCTCGGTCACGTGAACAGGGTATAAGCACGCCGATCGCCGCCCGCCCGCGAGCGGGCGATACCCCTGCGTCGGCCACGGGTTGGTATCGGTTCCGTTGCGGACGGGTCAGGGGTTGATTCCAGGTCGGTCCCGGCCCTGGTGGCTAATACTTCGCCCGGGATACGGTCAGCGCCTGACCCGAGCATGACGAGCCCCGCTACACCGGAAGGACGACGTCGATGACCGAGATCGCCCGCCGCTGGCGGGTTTTGGCAGCAGGTACGGCCGCCGCGGCGGCCGGCGTGCTCGGTTTGGCGGGGACCACCGCGTCGGCCGAGCCCGTGTTCCCGCAACCGCCGCTGCCCGCGCCGGCGACTGTGACGCAGACCGTGACGGTGGCTCCCAACGCCGCGATGGCCGCTCAACAGCCCGCAAGTCAACCGGCTGTGATGCCGGTCACCGGCGCGCCGCCCGCGGGGATCTCGACACCGGCAGTGCCCGCGCAGCCGCCGGCCACCATCACTCCGGCGACCTCCGGCACCCTGACTGATTACTTCAAAGCGAAGGGCGTCAAGCTCGAGCCGCAGAACAGCCGCGACTTCAAGGCGCTGACCATCGTGCTGCCGATCCCGCAGGGCTGGGCCCAGGTCCCCGATCCCAACGTCCCCGACGCGTTCGCCGTGATCGCCGACCGCGTGGGCGGCAATGGGCTGTACTCGTCGAACGCGCAGCTGGTCGTGTACAAGCTGATCGGCGACTTCGACCCGAAGGAGGCCATCAGCCACGGGTGGGTCGAAAGCCAGCAGCTGCCGGCCTGGCGGCCCACCGACGGATCCATGGCCGACTTCGGCGGCATGCCGTCGTCGGTCATCGAGGGCACCTACCGCGACAACGCGATGACGCTGAACACGTCGCGCCGCCACGTCATCGTGACCGCCGGTCCTGACAAGTACCTCGTCACATTGTCGGTGACCACCAGCGTCGACCAAGTGGTGGCCGCCGCCGACGCCACCGATGCGATCGTCAACGGCTTCAAGGTCGGCGCCCCCGCGCCCGCAACCCCCACACCCCCGCCTGCGTCAGGCGCGCCGCAGGTGCCGGGGACGCCCCAGCTTCTAGGGCAACCGGGGTAGACGTCGTCCCCCGGGCGAAGCCTGGCGCCCGGGGGACGCCCAACCCGACACGATCGGCGTTGGGCTCGTATTGTGTGGCGCATGCTGATCGCCGCGGTGCTCTGCTTGTGCGCCGCCATCGCGACCGCAGCGCTGGGCCTGTGGCTGCTGAGCCGCCCCAACTCCACCGATCCGGTCCGGCAAGTTCTGCGCGCGGTGGCCCCCACTCAGCTGGCTGCGGCGGTGATGCTCGCCGCAGGCGGTGCGGTGGCGTTATCCACCCGGCCCGAAACGGGATTGCTCGTGGTGATCGTGTGCGTCGTCGGCGCGATCGGCACGGTCGCGGCAGGCTGCTGGCAGAGCGCGAAGGTCGTCGCCCGCCAAGAGACGGCCGGTGCCTGTGGTGGCGCCTGCGCGACGTGCACTTTGTCGTGCAAGTAAGTTGCGGCTCGCAGATTTTCAGTTACGGCTGATGTCGATCGGATGAGTCGCGATCAGCGACAGCGGCAGCGGCTGGCGACGCAGCACCCTTGCCCACAAGTCGACACGCGGCTCGACGAGAACGTCGGATGGCAACGCGGACAGCACAATCCAGTCGTCGCGTTCGATCTCGCCCTCCAGTTGACCGATCGTCCAGCCTGAATAGCCGGCGAAGATGCGCACGCCTTCCACCATCGGCGCGATCGCGTCGGGATCCGCGTCGAGGTCGACCATCGCCATCCTGCCCTGAACATGCCGTAGTCCCCGCACGCCGTTGGGATCGGTGCCGACGCGCAGCGTCGCCAGGCACAAGGCCGCGTCGCGCTTCACCGGTCCGCCGATGAACATCGTCTTCGGCTTGGACGCCAGCTTCGCCCACTGCGGCAACACGTTGTACACCGCGGTCTCGCTCGGCCTGTTGAGCACGACGCCGAGGGTGCCGCCGTCGTTGTGCTCAACCACGTAGATGACGCTGCGCCGAAACGTCGGCTCCAGCAGATCTGTGTTGGCGAGCAGCAGCGTTCCCGCGCGTACCCGGTGCGCCGTTGGGGCGACGAAATCCTCCGGATCCTCTGACTGCGCCACCCCACCATGATGGCACCAGGGACGAGTCGCGGTGGCGAACAAGCGCGGCCCGCCGGGATATTTGTACTGTGGTGCGGGTTGCCGATCTGCACTACTGCTCAACCAGGACGTGATCTTCTTGGCCGACACCCGCGCACCGATTGCCCTTTGGCGTTCGGTGCGTGCACTACCCGAATTCTGGCGACTGCTCGAACTGCGAACGGTCAGCCAATTCGGTGACGGGCTGTTCCAGGCGGGCCTCGCAGGCGCGATCCTGTTCAACCCTGAACGGCCCGCCGAGCCGTGGGCGGTAGCAGGCTCTTTCGCCGCGCTGTTCCTGCCGTATTCGGTGCTCGGCCCGTTCGCGGGCGCGCTGCTTGACCGCTGGGACCGCCGACTCGTGCTCATCGGCGCCAACCTCGGCAGGCTGCTGCTGGTACTGAGCGTCGCCGCCCTGCTGGCCGCCGGTACGCGAGATCTTCCGATCTTGTTCGGCGCGTTGATCGTCAACGGTTTCACCCGCTTCGTTTCGTCGGGTCTGTCGGCGGCCCTGCCTGACGTGGTGCCCCGTGAACAGGTCGTCTTGATGAACTCGGTGGCCACCGCCACCGGCGCCGCCGCGGCGTTCCTCGGCGCGCTCTTCATGCTGGTGCCGCGCTGGCTGTTCGGCGCCAACGACACCGGTGCCGCCGCAATCATTTTCATCGTCGCGGTACCGGTGCTGATTGCGCTGCTGCTCTCGGTGCGCTTCGCGCCCCACGTCCTCGGACCCCACGAAAGCAAGCGCGCGATCCACGGGTCGGTCGCCTACGCGGTGGCCACCGGGTGGGTGCACGGCGCGCGCACGGTGTTGGCCGTGCCGTCCGTCGCGGCCACGTTGTCGGGGCTGGCCGCCCATCGAATGGTGCTAGGCATCAACACACTGCTGGTGCTGGTGATGGTGCGCCACACCGACACCACGGAGGTCGCGGGCCTCGGCACGTCGGTGATGTTCCTCGCCGCCACGGGTTTCGGCTCGTTCCTCGCGACCGCACTGACGCCGACAATCGTCCGTCGCTGGGGCCGGTACGCCGCGCCCAACGGCGCGCTTGCCTTCGCGGCAGCCGTCCAGCTGTGCGGCTCCGGCTTACAACTTCCTGTGATGGTGCTGTGCGGTTTTCTGCTCGGCGCGGCCGGGCAGGTGGTCAAGCTGTGCGCGGATACCGCGATGCAGATCGACGTCGACGACGCGCTGCGTGGCCACGTGTTCGCGGTCCAGGACGCGCTGTTCTGGATGTCGTTCATCCTCGCAATGGTGTTGGCGGCGGCCGTGATTCCGCCCGACGGCCATCAACCGGCGCTGGTCATCGCCGGGACAGCGGTATATCTCGGCGGGCTGGCTGTTCACGCCGCCGTCGGCCGTCGCGCGACGCAGCCCGGCTAAGGTACCGGCATGGCGACAGCGGACCCGATGGTGGCCGATTTGCGTGCCGAAAGCGACGACCTCGACGCGCTGGTCGCCGACCTTCCCGCCGCGCGCTGGTCCGACGCGACGCCAGCACCGGGCTGGACGATCGCCCATCAGATCGCACATCTGCTGTGGACCGATCGCGTCGCACTGATCGCGGTCACCGATGAAGCGGGGTTCGCGGCCATGCTGGAAGAGGCGGCGAAGGACCCGACCGGGTTCGTCGACGCCGGCGCCGAGGAACTCGCCGCTGTTGCGCCCGAGCAGCTGCTGACCGATTGGCGGACGACCAGGGGGCGCCTGCACGACGAGCTGCTGGCCGTTCCCGACGGACGCAAACTGCCATGGTTCGGCCCGCCGATGAGCCCCGCGTCGATGGCGACGGCTCGGCTGATGGAAACGTGGGCGCACGGTCTCGACGTGGCCGACGCGCTCGGGGTGAAGCGGCCGGCGACGCAGCGACTGCGCTCCATTGCGCATATCGGCGTGCGCACGCGCGATTTCGCGTTCGCGATACATGGCCTGCCTGCCCCATCCGATCCGTTCCGGGTGGAGCTGCGCGCCCCGGACGGTTCGACATGGTCGTGGGGCCCAGACGACGCCGCACAGCGGGTCACCGGATCGGCCGAGGACTTCTGCATGCTCGTCACGCAGCGGCGGCCCCGCGCCTCGCTGGATGTTCACGCCGTTGGCGCCGACGCCGAGAAGTGGCTCGACATTGCGCAGGCCTTCGCCGGGCCGCCAGGGGCCGGTCGGGACTGAGCTACACCTGCGACGCAGCGTCGGCCTTACCGTCGCCATCGGTATCGGCGAGCTTGACGTCCCAGTGCCCGTCGCCGTCGGTGTCGACGAAGGCCAAACCCGACGACAGCGCACGGTCGGCCAGCCCGTCGCGATCGGCGTCGACCAATCGGTCGTCGGCCTGTCCGTCCGCGTCGACGTCGACAATCGGGCCGCCGGTGTGCTCCACACCATCCAGTCCGAACCATCGCAATCCCCCGGCGCGGTCAACGCTCACCGCCCACATTCCGGTGCCGTCGTCGGTGAAGGAGACCGCATCGGTGGCGTAGTCGTTGACCAGGTGATCTGCCATCCCGTCGCCGTCGAAGTCCGCCATCGCGTCGTCGAGCTGACCATCGCCGTCGAAATCCAGCCCGACGGCATCGAGCACGCCATCGCCGTCCACATCGACGTTCGGTTCGGCTGTCCACATCGTCGCCGAACCGTCGGCGTCACCGAGGCAGTAGTCCATGCAGGTTCAGACGCGTGGCTACTGCCGTGAGTTCCACCACTTCAGCAGTTCCTCGACGGCTTCGTCGTGGCTGAGCGGGCCGCGGTCCAGCCGCAGCTCCTTGAGATGCCGCCACGCCTGCCCGACCTCCGGGCCCGCCGGGATTCCGAGGATCTGCATGATCTCGTTGCCGTCGAGGTCCGGCCGCACCCGTGCCAGATCTTCCTTCGCCGCCAACTCCTCGATCCGATGTTCGAGGTCGTCGTAGTTGGCCTGCAACCGCGCCGCACGCCGCTTGTTGCGAGTGGTGCAGTCGGCGCGTACCAACTTGTGCAGCCTGTCCAACAGCGGACCCGCGTCGGTCACGTACCTGCGCACCGCCGAGTCCGTCCACTGGCCGTCGCCGTAACCGTGGAACCGCAGATGCAGGTACACGAGCTGAGATACGTCGTCGATCATCTGCTTGGAGTAGCGCAGTGCCCGCATCCGCTTGCGGACCATTTTGGCGCCGACGACCTCGTGGTGATGGAAGCTGACCCCGCCGTCGGATTCGTGCTTGCGGGTCGCGGGCTTGCCGATGTCGTGCAGCAGCGCCGCCCACCGCAGCACCAGATCCGGGCCGTCGTCTTCGAGATCGATGGCCTGCCGCAACACCGTCAGCGAATGCTGATAGACGTCCTTGTGCTGATGGTGTTCGTCGATCGCCATCCGCATCGCGCCCACCTCGGGCAGCACCACGTCGCCCAATCCCGACTGCACCATCAGGTCGATGCCCGCGACCGGGTCGGCACCCAAGACCAGCTTGTCCAACTCGGCCGCCACTCGTTCGACGGTGATGCGGCCCAGCTGCGGCGCCATCTCCACCAGGGCCTTGAGCACCCGCGGCGCGACGGTGAATCCGAGCTGCGAGACGAACCGCGCTGCACGCAACATCCGCAGCGGATCGTCGCCGAACGACACCTCCGGGGCCGACGGCGTATCCAGCACCTTGGCGCGCAGCGCCGCCAAACCGCCTAGGGGATCGTGGAATTCGGCCGGCCCGTCGGGTGTGATGCGCACCGCCATCGCGTTGACGGTGAAGTCCCTTCGCGCCAGATCGTCGTCGAGACGGTCGCCGAACCGCACCTGCGGATTGCGCGACACCTGGTCGTACGTGTCGGCGCGAAACGTGGTGATCTCCAAGCGATCGCCCGCCTTGCCGACGCCGATCGTGCCGAAATCGATCCCGGTGTCCCACAGGGCGTCGGCCCACGGACGCAGAAATTCCTGCATCTGCTCGGGCCGGGCATCGGTGGTGAAATCCAAGTCATTGCTCAGCCGGCCCAGCACCGCGTCGCGGACACTTCCGCCCACCAAATAGAGATCGTGTCCCGCGTCAGCGAATACTCGGCCGAGCTCGCGCAGCACGCCGCCGTGGCGGTTCAACGCAACTTGCGCGGCGGCAAGCAGTTCGGCGTCTGCAGCTGAATTGGGCACGTTCGATAACCCTAATGTGCAACGGGTGAGTCACGACCGGTGAGTGCGGCGGGAGCCAAACTTCGTGGCAGCTACTATCGCTTGGGTGTCGGACGGCGAACAGGCCAAACCACGACGGCGCCGGGGGCGGCGTCGCGGCCGACGCGCGGCGGGCCCACCGGAAGCCACCGCCGAGCACCGCAACAACAACTCGGTACACGCCAAGCAGGACAAGAAGGACCAGCCGGCCGGGCCGAACAAGCCTCAGAAGTCACGCCCGCGGCGCCCGCCCGACCGGCTTCGCACGGTGCATGAAACCTCTGCCGGCGGATTGGTCATCGACGGCATCGACGGTCCGAAGGACGGCCAGGTCGCCGCGCTGATCGGCCGCATCGACCGTCGGGGCCGGATGCTGTGGTCACTGCCGAAGGGCCACATCGAACTCGGTGAAACCGCTGAACAGACCGCGATCCGCGAAGTCGCCGAGGAGACCGGCATCCAGGGCAGCGTGCTCGCAGCGCTGGGAAGCATCGACTACTGGTTCGTCACCGAGGGCCGCCGCGTGCACAAGACCGTGCACCACTATTTGATGCGTTTCCTCGGCGGCGAGCTCTCCGACGAGGACGTCGAGGTCAGTGAGGTGGCCTGGGTGCCGCTCAAGGAGTTGCCGTCACGGCTGGCCTACGCCGACGAACGGCGGCTTGCCGAGGTCGCCGGTGAGCTGATCGACAAGCTGCACAACGACGGGCCCGCCGCCCTGCCGCCGCTTCCGCATTCCTCGCCGCGGCGGCGCGCCCAAACGCACTCGCACACCCGCAACCGTCGCACCGACGAAGCCGCCCAACCGCAGCCCGGTCGGCGCACGAACGGCTGCGGACAAGGACCGTGACGTGGCGATGCTGCCGCGTCTGCTGGCCGCGCTCGCGCTGCTGACGCTGATCGCCTGGCCCGCCGTGCCCAACGCCGCCGCGGGCGAGCCAGGAGCGATCCCCTTCCTTCAGGTGCGCATCGACCGCGTCACTCCCGAAGTCGTCACCACCACAAGCGAGCCCATCGTCACCGTCACCGGGTCGGTGGTGAATGTCGGCGACCGCCCTGTCCGTGACGTGATGGTTCGCTTCGAGCACGCCTCCGCCGTCACCGCGTCGGCAGGCCTTCGCACCAATCTCACCGGCAACGTCGACCAGTTCGAACCCGTCGCGGACTTCATCACCCTCGCGCCGGAATTGCTTCGCGGACAAGCTGTTCCGTTCACCCTCGCCTATCCCCTGCGCTCTGCCGAGCTGCCCTCGCTGCACATCGAGCAGCCGGGCGTGTACCCGATGATGGTCAACGTCAACGGCACACCCGACTACGGTTCGCCTGCCCGCCTCGACGACGCCCGCTTCCTCCTGCCGGTGATCGGCGTGCCGCCAGAGCAGGCCGCGGAATCCGCCGACGCGTTGACGTCCGTCGTGCCGCCCGACACCTCCAAACCGGTGCGGCTGACGATGCTGTGGCCGTTGGCGGATCGCCCTCGGCTCGCGGCCGGCGCACCCGGCGGCACCACACCGGTGCGGCTGATCGACGACGAGCTCGCGGTGTCGCTCGGGCCCGGCGGACGGCTCGACACCCTGCTGTCGGCGGTCGACTTCGCGACCAGCCCGCCAGTCGACCCTGGCGGGGAGGTGCGCAACGCGTTGTGCCTGGCCGTCGACCCCGACCTGCTGGTCACTGTCAACGCGATGACCGGCGGCTACGTCGTCAACGATGCGCCCGACGCCGGCCCGTCCACGCCGACGCATCCCGGCGCCGGTCAGGAGGCCGCGACGGCCTGGCTCAACCGGCTCAAGGCGCTGTCGCAACGGATGTGTGTCACGCCGACGACCTACGCGCAGGCCGACCTCGACGCGCTACACCGCGTCGGCGACGCAGACCTCAGTGGGATCGCCACGAAGACCACAGGTGACATCGTCGACCAGATCCTGGGCGTCGCCTCGGTGCGCGGCGTCACCATCGTGGGCGACGGCCCGCTGACGGGTCCGGCGGTCCAACTGCTGTCGGATCAGGGCGGCACCGTCGCGATCAGCGCAGCGCACTTCACCGCCCAAGACTCCGCCACCGGCGAGCCCGCCACCGCCGACGTCAACGCCGTCCGCTACACCCCGCAGGTCGTCGCCGCCCCGTTCGACCCCACCGTCGGCGCCGCGCTCGCCGGCGCGGGCACCGAGCCGGCGTCCCCGTCGTACCTCGACCCGTCGCTCGACATCCCGGTCAAACACGACTCGGAGGCCGCGCGTCGCCAAGACGCGCTCGGCTCGCTGTTGTGGCGCGGGCTGCATCCCGACACCGAGCCGCGCACACAACTGCTGATGCCGCCGCTGGCGTGGAACCTCAAACCCGATGACGCGCAGGCGATACTCACCGCGGTCGCGACCACCATCCACGCCGGGCTGGCCATTCCGCGGCCGCTCACTGCGGTCATCGCCGAAAGCAACGCCGTGCCGCCGCAGGACGTCGCGCCGCTGCCCGAGGATGTGATGGGCAACCCACGCGGCCGGTTCGACGACGGCGTCGTCGACGGCATCGCCTCGGTGACCGATCGGCTTCGGGGGCTGTCGGCGGCGCTGACCACCGATGCGCGCACCGGCTTGACCGGCGCCCAGTACACGGCGCCGCTTCGCGAGGACATGCTGCGCGCGCTGAGCCAGTCGGTTCCGCCCGACGCTCGCAACGGCTTGGCGCAGCAGCGGTTGACGACCGTCGGCCGCACCGTCGACGACCTGTTCGGCGCAGTGACGATCGTCAACCCCGGCGGCTCCTACACCTTGGCGACCGAACACAGCCCGCTGCCGCTGGCACTGCGCAACGACCTTCCTGTGCCCATCCGGGTCCGGCTGCAAGTCGATGCACCACCCGGCATGTCGGTAACCGACCCCGGTGAGATCGAGCTGCCTCCTGGCTATCTGCCGTTGCGGGTGCCGATCGAGGTGCATTTCACCCAGCGCGTCGCGGTGGACGTCGCGCTGCGCACCGCCGACGGCCTTCAACTGGGCGAGCCCGTTCGGCTGTCCGTGCATTCCAACGCATACGGCAAGGTGCTGTTCTTCATCACCCTGACCGGCGGCGTCGTGCTGGCGTTGTTGGTTGGCCGACGACTGTGGCACCGGTTCCACGGCCAGCCGGATCCTGCGGACCTCGACCGGCCGGATCCGATCGACGTCGCGATGGCCTATGACGAGGGATCCGACGCCCCATCGCCGCCTGCGGTCAGTCGCTCCGCCGGCTCAACCGGCACTGACAAATGAGCACGCCGCTCGGCCCTCGGCCGCCCGAGTCACGAACGCCGCCGGGCCGGGTCCCGCCGCGCCACTACCCGCCACCACCCTCCTATCCCCCGCCGCGCCGGATGCGGACGCCACCACCCCGTATCCCCCGCGGACCTGCTCCGCGCCGTCGTGCCGGACGCCCGGAACTGTCCGACTCCGCGGTGGTGTCGCGGTCGTGGGGCATGGCGTTCGCGACCCTGGTCAGCCGGATCACCGGCTTCACCCGCATCGTGCTGCTCGCCACGATCCTGGGTGCCGCGCTGTCGAGCGCGTTCTCCGTCGCCAACCAGCTGCCCAACCTGATCGCAGCGCTCGTTCTGGAGGCCACGTTCACCGCGATCTTCGTGCCGGTGCTGGCCCGCGCGGAACGCGACGACCCTGACGGCGGCACCGCATTCGTGCGGCGGCTGATCACCCTGTCCACCACCCTGCTCGTGGTGGTGACGGTGCTGTCGGTGGCCGCCGCCCCGCTGCTGGTCGACCTCATGCTGGGCAGCGACCCTCAGGTCAACCGGGCGCTTACCACGGCGTTTGCCTATTTGCTTCTGCCGCAGATCATTTTCTACGGGTTGTCGTCGGTGTTCATGGCGATCCTCAACACCCGCAACGTATTCGGTCCCCCGGCCTGGGCTCCGGTGGTCAACAACATCGTCGCGATCGCCACCCTCGGCCTGTATCTTCTTGTGCCCGGCGAACTTTCGATCGATCCCGTCGAGATGGGCAACGCCAAGCTACTGGTCCTCGGCATCGGCACCACGCTCGGTGTCTTCGCGCAGACGGCGGTGCTGCTGGTGGCGATCCGGCAAGAACGGATCAGCCTGCGGCCGCTGTGGGGCATCGACGATCGCCTCAAGAAGTTCGGTGCCATGGCCGCGGCGATGGTCCTTTACGTGCTGATCAGCCAGATCGGCTTGATCGTCGGTAACCAGATCGCCAGTGGGGCAGCCGCTTCCGGCCCGGCTATTTACAACTACACCTGGCTGGTGTTGATGCTGCCGTTCGGGATGATCGGCGTCACGGTGCTGACGGTGGTGATGCCGCGGCTGAGCCGTAACGCCGCCGCCGACGACATCCCCGCGGTCCTCGGCGACCTGTCCCTGGCCACCCGGCTGACGATGGTGACACTGATCCCGATCGTCGCGATGATGACGGTCGGCGGCCCGGCGATCGGCAGCGCACTGTTCGCGTACGGCAACTTCGGCGAGGTCGACGCCGGCTATCTCGGCATGGCCATCACGCTGTCGGCGTTCACGTTGATCCCGTATGCCCTTGTGCTGCTTCAACTTCGAGTGTTCTACGCCAGGGAACAACCGTGGACCCCGATCGCGCTGATCGTGGTGATCACGACCGTCAAGATCGCCGCGTCGCTGACGGCGCCGTACCTCACTGACGATCCCCAACTGGTCGCCGGTTATCTCGGCCTCGCGAACGGCCTTGGCTTCTTGGCCGGCGCCACCGTCGGCTACTTCCTGCTGCGGGCCAGCCTCAACCCGCCCGGCGGCCAATTGATCAGCCTGCCAGTCGTGCGGACCATCCTCGTGACGATCTCCGCCTCACTGCTCGCCGGGCTGATCGCCCACGTTGTCGACCAGTTGCTCGGGTTGGAGTCGCTGACCCGCAACTGGGGCGGGGCCGGATCGCTGCTGCGTCTGCTGGTGCTCGGGTTGATCATGGTGCCGATCATCGGTGGTGTCATGGTGGCGGCCCGCGTGCCCGAAGCACAGGCCGCGTTGGCCGTCGTCCGACGCTGGCTCGGCGGACGCAAGACGGTAGCCGCGACCACCCCTGCGCGGCCCGACCGGCCACGGCCGGGCGGCCCCCTCACGTACCCTGATCAGAGGAATTCGTTCGCGTCACGCCACCGTCAATTCCCTGCGGCGGCCCGGCGCGGGCCCCCGGCTGGTGTTGCCGGGGACGGTCGGGGGAAAGGACCAGCGGTGACCGACGAACCAGCGGCCGGCGCCGCATCCGGCCCGGACAGCACCGCCACCACCAAGATTCCACGTCCGGCGGCCGACGACTTCCAGCCCGACGTCGTCGCCGACGACTTCCAGCCCGACGTGCCCGAGCCGGACGAAACCGCCGCGTTCCCCGAGCCCGCCAACGGCACCGCACCGATGCCGGTGTCCGGGCGCCCCCCGTCCGATTACGGCGGTGACCCGACCCGCGAATCGCTGCCCTTCGACGTGCCACGAGAACCGCCGATCGAGGCTGCCACATCTGATGAGGACGTCCACCTCATTCCCGGCGCCACCATCGCCGGCGGCCGCTACCGGTTGCTGATGTTCCACGGCGGGCCGCCCAGCCTGCAGTTCTGGCAGGCGCTGGACACCGCGCTGGACCGGCAGGTCGCGTTGACGTTCGTCGACCCCGAGGCGACGCTGCCCGACGCCCAAGTGCAGGAGATCCTTGCCCGCACGCTCAAGCTCAGCCGTCTCGACATGCCCGGCGTCGCCAGGGTGCTCGACGTGGCCAACACCGGATCGGGCGGCCTGATCGTGTCGGAGTGGATCCGCGGCGGATCCCTGCAGGAAGTCGCCGAAACCTCGCCCTCGCCGATCGGCGGGGCCCGCGCGATCCAATCGCTGGCCGCGGCCGCCGAGGCCGCGCACCGCTCCGGGGTGGCGCTGTCGATCGACCACCCCAGCCGCGTACGGGTGAGCATCGAAGGCGACGTGGCGCTGGCCTTCCCGGCAACCATGCCCGATGCCACACCCGAAGACGACATCCGCGGAATCGGCGCGGCGCTGTATGCCCTCTTGATCAACCGCTGGCCGCTGCCGGAGTCTGGCGTGCGCAGCGGATTCGCCCGCGCCGAACTCGACGCGGCGGGCCAGCCGATCGAGCCGAGGTCCGTCGACCGTGACATCCCGTTCCAGATCTCGGCGGCCGCGGCCCGTGCGGTCCAGGAGGGCGGCGGCATCCGCAGCGCGCCCACGCTGCTGAATCTGCTGCAGCAGGCCACCGCGGTGGCCGACCGCACCGAGCTCATCTCGCCGATCGACGAGCCCGAGTCCCGGCCGCCGGCCCGCTTCCGCGGCGCACCATCCGACGATCCCGAAGCCTCCGCGCGGCGCCGCAAAGGTTTGATGATCGGACTGGGCGTCGGCGGCGCGGTCATCGTCGTCGCGCTGATCGTGCTGGCGTCGGTGCTCAGCCGGATCTTCGGCGATGTCGGCGGGCTCGGCGGTGACCAGCTGGGCCTCAACGCCCCGAGTACGTCAGCTCAGAGCAGCGGCGGGTCCACCGGCAACGTCGTCAAACCCGTTCGGGTGACGGTCTTTTCACCTGAAGGTGAGGCTGACGCACCCGATCAGGCCCCGCTGGCGATCGACGGCAACCCCACCACGGTGTGGCCCATCGACACGTACACCGACCCGGTGCCGTTCCCGAATTTCAAGAACGGTGTCGGCTTGATGTTGCAGCTGCCCCAGCCGACGAAGATCGGCGAGGTCACCATCAACCTGAACAGCACCGGCACTGCGGTGGAAATCCGTTCGTCGCAGACACCGACACCATCGTCGTTGTCCGACACCACCGTGCTGACACCGGCCACGACGCTCAAGCCCGGGTCGAACACCATCAAGGTGGACAACGCGGCGCCGACATCCAACCTGCTGGTCTGGGTGTCCACCCTGGGCCAAGTCGACGGCAAGAGCCGCTCCGACATCGCCGAGATCACCCTGAAGGCGGCGTCCTAGCCCTCATCCCCAGCCCGGCAAACTTGTGTCAAGACCTACCTGGGAATCCGCTTAGTGTTCGCTTGTGGGCACATTCTCCGGCCCGGACCGAAGCGACGCGGAGCTTCTGGCCGCGCATATCGCCGGTGACCGATACGCGTTCGAGGAGCTGTTCTACCGGCATCACCGGCAGCTGTACCGGCTCGCCCAGATCACCAGCCGAAACCCCGACGACGCCGCCGACGCCCTGCAGGACGCCATGTTGTCGGCACATCGCAGCGCACCGGCCTTCCGTCACGACTCCGCCGTCAGCAGCTGGCTCTACCGCATTGTGGTCAATGCGTGTCTGGACCGATTGCGGCGCAACAAGTCACGGCCGACGACCGAGCTTGCCGACGACGTCTGCCCGGTCAGCGACCCGACCCCACGGGTCGACACCGCGATCGTCGTGGAGCGCGCTCTGATGCGGCTGCCGGTCGAACAGCGCGCGGCCGTGGTCGCCGTGGACATGCAGGGCTATTCGGTGGCAGAGACCGCCCGCATGCTCGGCGTCGCCGAGGGCACGGTGAAGAGCCGCTGCGCACGCGCCCGCGCCAAACTCGCCGAGGCGCTGGAGTACTTCGACGCCGGGGCTGCCGCCGACGCTGGGAACCGTGACGGCGGCGCGACCGTCTAACTGTTCGTGGTGGAGACTGGCCACCGTCAGGTCGAAAGACAACCGGCGGGGGCGGCGATGGACAGCGATGCGGTCGACGACGGGCCCATCACGCCCGACCTGCTCGCCGACCTGCAGGCAGGGCTGCTCGACGATGCCGCCGCGGCGCGGCTTCGGCAGCGGATCCGCTCCGAACCGCAGGCCGCGCACACGATGGCGGCGCTCGACCAGGTCAGGCGCGACCTTGCCGATCTCGGCGCGGATGAGGCGTCGGCCCCCGACGTGCCTGCCGCCGTGAGCGCCAGGATCGGCACCGCGCTGCATGCCGCGAGCCCGACGCCGAAGTTTCATCGCCTTGCCCTTGCCATCGGCCTAATCGCCGTCCTGCTCGCTGTCGTGGTCGGCGCCGTGATGTTGACGCGCGGTCCTGGTCCCGCCCGGTCGGCGGGCCCGACGGCCGAGAAGATCACGGTTTCGCGCACGCCGGCGCCTATGCCGCTCTCGGACCCGCAGATCATCCAATTGCTGTCGAGCAACCCCGACTACGGTTCCCTTGCGGACCCGCAGCGGCGGGCCGCCTGCGTTTCCAGCCTTGGCTATCCGGCCGATACGACGGTGCTGGGCGCACAGCCGGTCGACGTCGGCGGCAAGGCCGGCGTGCTGATCCTGCTGCCCGCAGACACGCCGAAGACGGTCCTGGCTCTTGTCGTCGACGCCAATTGCAGTCCAGCTCACACCGGCCTGTTGGCCCACACCGTGGTCACTCGTCCGTAATCTGTCCTGCAAGCCGCGGGGAACACCGGGGCATACGCTGGTGTTTGTACCCATGCCGACGTGATACGGCAGAAAGGCTCGTATGACTTCCTCATCCACCGTTCATGACGTGATCGTCATCGGCTCCGGTCCGGCCGGCTACACGGCCGCCATCTATGCGGCCCGCGCCCAGCTGAACCCGCTCGTATTCGAGGGCGTTCAGTTCGGCGGCGCGCTGATGACCACCACCGAGGTGGAGAACTATCCAGGTTTCCGCGACGGCATCACCGGTCCGGAATTGATGGACGAAATGCGGGAGCAGGCGCTGCGCTTCGGCGCGGATCTGCGGATGGAGGACGTCGACGCGGTGTCGCTGGACGGCCCCGTCAAGACGGTCACGGTCGGTGACGACACGTATCAGGCCCGCGCGGTGATCCTGGCGATGGGCGCCGCCGCGCGCCACCTGGGTGTGCCCGGCGAAGAGCAGTTGATCGGCATGGGCGTGAGCACGTGTGCTACCTGCGACGGGTTTTTCTTCCGCGATCAGGACATCGCGGTCGTCGGTGGCGGCGATTCGGCCATGGAAGAAGCCACCTTCCTGACTCGCTTTGCGCGCAGCGTCACGCTGATCCACCGCCGCGACGAGTTCCGCGCCTCCAAGATCATGCTGGAGCGCGCCCGCGCCAACGACAAGATCAAGTTCCTGACCAACACCCAGGTGGTCTCGATCGAGGGCGATCCGAAGGTAACGGGCATCCGGTTGCGGAACGCCGTCACCGGCGAAGAGTCCGAGCTCGCCGTCACCGGTGTGTTCGTCGCGATCGGCCATGACCCGCGCTCGGATTTGGTGCGCGGCCAGGTTGACGTCGACCCCGCGGGCTACGTGTTGGTCAAGGACCGCACCACGAGCACCTCGATCGACGGTGTTTTCGCCGCCGGCGACCTTGTCGACCACACGTACCGCCAGGCGATCACCGCAGCGGGCAGCGGCTGCGCCGCCTCGATCGACGCCGAACGCTGGCTGGCCGAAAACGCTTCTGCCACAACCGATGACAGCACCGACCTGATTGGAGCACCACTATGACCGAGAAGACTTCTGCGACGGTCGCCGTGACCGACGACTCGTTTTCTGACGATGTGCTCTCGAGCAACACCCCGGTGCTGGTGGATTTCTGGGCCACTTGGTGCGGGCCATGCAAGATGGTCGCGCCGGTGCTCGAGGAGATCGCCAACGAGAAGGCCGGTCAGCTGACCGTCGCCAAGATCGACGTTGACGCGAACCCGGCCACCGCGCGCGACTTCCAGGTGGTGTCGATCCCCACGCTGATCCTCTTCAAAGACGGCGCGCCGGTGAAGCGCATCGTCGGCGCAAAGGGCAAGGCCGCGCTGCTGCGCGAGCTCGCTGACGTGGTCTAACGCCGCAATCGGCGGGTCGAACACTCGCCTGCGGTTTTCCCGAATCGCCGAACCGTCTGCGACAATGCTGCCTAGCCTGTCTTTGCTTCGTCAGCGCGTGGGGCCGCTGACCACCGTGGCCTAAGGCAGCCGGAAAGGGTCGAGTATGTCGAGTCTGCGTCGCGGTGACCGTGGGGGCGCGGTCACCGAGATCCGGGCGGCCCTGGCGGCCTTGGGACTCACCGACAACCCCGACGAAGACCTGACCACTGGTAAGCACGTCGCCGTCGACGTGTTCGACGCCGAGCTCGACCATGCGGTGCGGGCGTTCCAGCAGCACCGCGGGCTGCTTGTCGACGGCATCGTCGGAGAAGCGACTTACCGTGCGCTGAAAGAAGCTTCGTATCGACTCGGCGCGCGCACCCTCAGCCATCAGTTCGGTGCGCCGATGTACGGCGACGACGTCGCGACCCTGCAGGCGCGGCTACAGGACCTCGGGTTCTACACCGGACTGGTCGACGGGCACTTCGGGCTGCAGACGCACAACGCGCTGATGTCGTACCAACGGGAGTACGGGCTGTATCCCGACGGGATCTGTGGCCCAGAAACGTTGCGCTCCTTGTATTTTCTCGGATCGCGGGTCACGGGCGGCTCGCCCCACGCGATCCGCGAAGAGGAACTGGTTCGCCGCTCGGGCCCGCGGCTGTCGGGTAAACGGATCATCATCGACCCGGGCCGCGGCGGTAGCGATCACGGGCTGATCATGACCGGCCCCGCCGGGCCCATCAGCGAGGCAGACATCCTGTGGGACTTGGCGAGTCGGCTCGAGGGCAGGATGACGGCGATCGGCATGGAGACGTTCTTGTCTCGGCCGGCGAACCGCTCCCCCTCCGACGCTGAGCGGGCTGCGACGGCCAACACGGTCGGCGCGGACTTGATGATCAGCTTGCGCTGCGCCGTTCAGGCCAGCCCGGCCGCCAACGGTGTCGCATCGTTTCACTTCGGCAACTCGCACGGGTCGGTATCCACCATCGGCCGCATGCTCTCCGACTTCATTCAGCGAGAAGTTGTGGCGCGCACCGGATTACGCGATTGCCGCACACATGGCCGCACCTGGGACCTGTTGCGGCTGACCCGGATGCCGACCGTTCAGGTCGATGTCGGCTACATCACCAATTCACGGGACCGCGGCATGCTTGTGGACGCCTCGACCCGTGACTCGATCGCTGAAGGCATCCTCGCGGCGGTCAAGCGCCTGTATCTGCTGGGCAAGAACGACCGTCCCACCGGCACATTCACATTCGCGGAGCTGCTCGCCCACGAGCTTTCGGTGGAGCAGGCCGGCCGGGCCGTCCAGTAGCCGTTTAGGAGCAGGGGTTCGCGCCGGCGCCGACCGGCTGTTGCAGCTGCGCCGTCTCCAGGAGCCGCTCCAGCGCAGCCTCGACGTCGGCCTTCCACCCCAAGCCCTGCTCGAGTTCCAGGCGCAGGCGTGGGAAGTACCGGTGATGCGCGACGACGACGAATCCGGCGTCTTGTAGGAGATCGGCGTCCAGCACGCACTGCTCGACCGAGCAGTCGCCGAGGACCTCGACGACCGGTCGCAGCTCGGGAGGCACCATCTGGGGGTCCTGCAGTTCGGCGACCTCGGCCGTGTGCCCAAACGCTTCCAGCGCACGCGCTCCGCGTCGGACCAGATCACCGACCACCGCCGCGATCAGGTCGCGCGGCAGCCTCTCGGCACCATGTCCCGATTCGACGCCCAGCGACGTGAGCAAGACGGCGTCGGCGCTCACCGGTCCGGTCGGGAACCGCCGTGCGCGCGGGACCGCAACAGGGGGCGCATAGAAGGCGTAGCCGAGGCAGGGTTCATCCGCCTGCGGGATCGGGTCCTCCTCGCCGCCGCCCCCGCGCGTAGCGTCGCGGCATTCCACCGCGACCTGCCCGCACGATCCCCACTCGAGCATGACCATCGAAAGCCAGGCTTCCTTCTCGAACTCGGGGTCGCTCAGGTGATCGTCGGTGCCCAGGGTCGACGGATCCACCTCCCAGTACACGCATCGGCGAGCGTGCTTGGGCAGCTGCTCGAACGCTTCGAGCCGCAGGGGCGTGATTCGCGCTGCCACTAAACTCCCCGGGTCTCACACAGTGCTGACGTGCACGGCTGCCACTCCAGGATAGAAGGCCACGCCATCAAAGGCCCGTTTTCGCCATGTTCATTGCCGCCTCATCGCGGTCAACGTGAAACATGTTGGCACACATGGATTTTCCTTTTCGGAAGCCGCCGGAGCAGGCCGCGGAGCCGGTGCGTGTCACAGTGACGTAATTACCGCGTGTCGTCGGTCACGACTTCGACGCGCTCATCAAGTCGACAATGCGTTGCAGATCCTCGACCGACCCGAACTCCACGACGATCTTGCCCTTGCGTTTGCCAAGGCTGACCGTGACCCGAGTGTCGAAGGCTGTCGAGAGCCGTTCAGCAACGTCTTGCAGCCCTGGCATATGAATCGGCTTACGCCGCGGTGCGGTGGGCGCGGCGGCGTCCTCACGATTCGCCAGCGTGACCGCTTCCTCGGTGGCGCGCACCGACAGGCCCTCGGCCACGATGCGTGCGGCCAGTTCCTCCTGCTGCTCGGGTGTGCCCTCGAGAGCCAACAGAGCGCGGGCATGTCCGGCCGACAGGACGCCGGCAGCGACCCGCCGCTGCACCGCGATCGGCAACCGCAACAGCCGGATCATGTTGGTGATCAACGGTCTTGACCGACCGATGCGGGATGCAAGTTCGTCGTGGGTGACCCCGAACTCGTCGAGCAGCTGCTGGTATGCCGCCGCCTCTTCCAACGGGTTCAGTTGGGCGCGGTGGATGTTCTCCAACAGGGCGTCGCGCAGCATGCTGTCGTCGGCGGTCTCGCGGACGATTGCCGGGAGGGTGGCCAACCCTGCCTGCTGCGCCGCCCGCCAGCGGCGCTCCCCCATGACGAGCTGATACCGAGGGCTGCCATCCGTCACCGGCATCGCCCGCACGACGATCGGCTGCATGAGGCCGAACTCGCGGATGGAGTGAACCAGCTCGGCCAGCGCCTCCTCGTCGAAGACCTGGCGGGGCTGGCGCGGATTGGGCTCGATATTCGAGGGGTCGATCTCGCGATAGACCGCACCGACGGGGTTGGCCTCTGGGATCGGCCCGCCACCCAGAACGACGTCGGCGGCAGCATCACCCATTCGATGTCCCGGCACTACCTGTTCGCCCTCGGCGGGTCCGGTCGGGATGAGCGACGCCAGGCCGCGGCCGAGGCCGCTTCGCTTACGTGCCGGTTGGGTCATGAAGGTCTCCTGTCCGCGCAACTGCTCATCACTGCTGTCTGCTCATCGCTGCTGTCTGCTCTTCGCGCAAGCGCTCATCGCTGCTGTCCCTGGGGGGTGCCTCGTTCAGCCAACTCCCGGCTGGCGTCGAGGTAGCTCATCGCCCCACGCGATCCGGGGTCGTAGTCGAGGATCGTCATGCCGTAGCCGGGCGCCTCGGACACCTTGACGCTGCGCGGGATGACCGTCCGCAGCACCTTGTCACCGAAGTGGGTCCGGACATCCGCGGCGACCTGATCCGCCAGCCGTGTCCGCCCGTCGTACATCGTCAGGATCACGGTCGTGACGTTCAGTTCAGGATTCAGGTGTGCCTTCACCATCTCGATGTTGCGCAGCAGTTGCCCCACACCTTCAAGGGCGTAGTACTCGCATTGGATCGGGATCAGGACCTCGGGCGCGGCGACGAGCGCGTTGATCGTGAGCAATCCGAGGGACGGCGGGCAGTCGATGAAGACGTAGTCGAAGTCGTGGTGCTTGAGTTCGGCGAGCGCCGTGCGCAACCGCCCTTCGCGCGCGACCATGCTGACCAATTCGATCTCGGCGCCGGCCAGGTCGATGGTGGCGGGCACACAGAACAGGCGCTCGCTGTGGGGGCTGCGCTGAATCGCGGCCTGAAGCGGGATCTCGCCGATCAGCACCTCGTAGGACGATGGCGTGCCCTCGCGGTGCTCGATGCCGAGGGCCGTGCTCGCGTTGCCCTGCGGATCGAGATCGATCACCAAGGTCCGCAAGCCCTGAAGCGCAAGCGCGGCCGCGACGTTGACAGCGGTCGTGGTCTTGCCGACACCGCCCTTTTGATTGGCGATGGTGAACACGCGCTGGCGGGCCGGCCGCGGCAGGCCGCCCTTGGCCGCGGCATGCAGGAGCCGGACGGCGCGCTCGGCTTCGGCGCCGATGGGGGTGTCGATCCCGGCGTCGTCGGTCCAGTCCTTGGTTGGGGGTGGCGGGGGTGGGACGGTCGCCCGTTTCTGTTGCGGCGGCGCTCCGTTGTTCCATGTTTCACGTGAAACATCGGGGCGCGGCGCCGCGTCCGCCCCACCGACTGGTGCCGGACCGCCACCCTCGGATACCGGACTCATGCTCTTCTCCTGACCGTTCGTCGTGACCGGTTGCCTACCGGAATCGCCGCTCCCCGCCGCGCGACGACCACGGTCGCGGGTGGTTCCAAGTAGTCCGCGCCACATCTCTTCACCCTTACATCGACCGCACCGAGGGACGCCATCACACGCCGGTGCTCACGGATCTCGTCCTCGGCACGCTCACCCTTCATCGCCAACATGCGTCCGTCGGGACGCAACAGCGGCAGGCTCCACTTCGCGAGCTTGTCCAAGGACGCCACCGCCCTTGAGACAACCGCGTCCATCTCCCCCACCGTCTCGCGCACGGATAATTCTTCGGCCCGGCCACGCACGATCGTCACATCGATGCCGAGCTCGTCGGCCACCTCGCGCAGGAACTCGCTGCGCCGTAATAGTGGTTCGATGAGCGTCAGCCGGAGATCGGGCCGAGCCAGTGCCAACGGTATCCCGGGCAGGCCCGCTCCACTACCGATGTCCGCCACGCGTTCATTCGGCTCGAGGAGTTCGGCCACCGCGACACTATTTAATACGTGCCTGTCCCACAGACGGTCTACTTCACGAGGACCAATCAGGCCGCGCTCCACGCCGGCGCCGGCGAGGATTTCCGCGTATCGCTGGGCCCGCGGTGCCGACTCGCCGAAGAGCGCATCGGTGACTCGCGGGGCCGGGGACACCTCCGCATGTTTCACGTGAAACATCCTCCGGATCTCGCGGGCCGGGTAACCGACAAGCGCCCACAAACTACATAGATGTAACTCGGGTTCAGTCGAGCAAGACAACGACGCGGCGGGAGGGCTCCACGCCCTCGCTCTCGCTGTGCACACCATCGACCGCTGCGACGGCGTCGTGCACGATCTTGCGCTCGAACGGAGTCATCGGCGACAGCTCTTCACGCTCTCCGGTCTCGAGCACCCGGTGTGCGACCTTGTCCCCAAGCGCCGCCAGCTCGTCGCGACGGCGCCGCCGCCACCGCGCGATGTCGAGCATCAGCCGGCTGCGCTCGCCAGTCTTCTGGTGGACCGCCAACCGCGTCAGCTCCTGCAGCGCGTCCAGCACCTCGCCCTTGCGGCCGACCAACTTGTTCAGATCGGTGCCGCCGTCGATGCTCACGACGGCGCGGTCGCCCTCCACGTCGAGGTCGATGTCGCCGTCGAAGTCGAGTAGATCCAACAACTCCTCGAGGTAGTCGCCGGCGATCTCGCCTTCGGCGACAAGACGCTCTTCGAGATCCTCCCCGGCGATCGTCTCCGCGTTCGCGGCGCCGTTCTCCTCGTCCGCCAAGTCCTCGCTACGTTCGGTCGTTTCGGCGTCCGTCATGTCCTGTATCTCCCTCATCCCCCGGCACTAGTTCCGGTCAACGTTTACGTTTCTTGGGCCGTGTGCCCGGCCGTGGCGTCGCCCCCGGGCGCGGCGCACCCTTGCCGTCCGCGCTGCCCGCATCGGGCTTGCTTGCGCTCGACCCGCCCGCCTTCCCGTCGGTCGTCGGCTCTGATGCGTCCGCCGTCTGCGCGCTCGAGTCGCCGTCCGTGGCGGCCTGCGCCTTGCGCGGCCGGTTCGGCTTGGCGCCCGGTGGCGGCGCGTTCGCCGCGCGCCGCTCCTGCGCCTCGAGCTTCTTGGCCTCTTCCTCCTTGGCGATCATGCCGAACACGTAGTGCTGCTGACCGAAGGTCCAGATGTTGTTCGACACCCAGTAGAAGATGATCGCCAACGGCAGGAACGGCCCGCCCACGACCACGCCAAGCGGGAACACGTAGAGCGCCAGCTTGTTCATCATCGCGGTCTGAGGGTTGGCGGCCGCCTCTGGGCTCTGCCGCGCCACCGACGCCCGGCTGTTGAAGTACGTGGCGATGCCGGCCAGGATCATCAGCGGAACCCCGACCGCGACCACCGACGCCCGGTTGAATTCGGTGAAGGCGTCCAGGCCCGACTTCTGGATCATGGTGGCGCCCAACGGCGCTCCGAACAGGTTTGCGTCCAGGAAGTGCCCGACGTCGGTCGGGCTGAACACGTAGTTGCCCACCGACCGGTTCAGCTCGGGCGACAGGTGCGGCTGACCGAAGCCGCCCTGCGTCCTGTTGAACGACCGCAGCACGTGATACAGGCCGAGGAACACCGGTATCTGAGCCAGCATCGGCAGGCAGCCGAGGATCGGGTTGAACCCGTGCTCGCGCTGCAGCTTCTGCATCTCCAGCGCCATGCGCTGGCGATCCTTGCCGTACTTCTTCTGCAGCGCCTTGATCTGCGGCTGCAATTCCTGCATCTGCCGGGTCGTCCGGATCTGGCGGACGAACGGCTTGTACAGGATCGCGCGCAGGGTGAAGACGAGAAACATCACCGACAGCGCCCACGCGAAGAAGTTCGACGGGCCGAGCAGGAAGGCGAACGCCTTGTACCAAACCCACATGATCGCCGACACCGGGTAGTAGATGATGTCGAGGCTGAACCAGTTAAACACGCGTCTCGCTCTCTAGATCGTCGGCGCTTTGCGCGTTCTCGCGCACGCCGTCGCGCCAGTTGTCGCGGCGCTCAGGTATCGGGTCCCATCCTCCGCGATGCCACGGCCCACACTTCACCAGGCGTACCAACGCAAGCCAGCCACCGCGGACAAGGCCGTATTCACTCAACGCGTCCACCGCGTACTGACTGCAGGTCGGGCTGAATCGACACGTCGGTAGGCGCAACGGGGAAACGGTGTGCCGGTACAGCTGGATCAGAAAGATCACGCCGCGGGCGGCGGTCGAACCGACTGACGCGCTCACCGCCGCGCGCCGTTTCGCGGGCGTGTCCGGCGCAGCGCCGTCCGCAGTTCCTGTTCGAGCCGCGCCGAGATGGTGTGGCGGCTACTCGGCAACGCCCTGATGACCACTCGGTCGGCGGGGTCGAGTTCGTCGATGACGGTGCGGGCTACATGCCGCAGTCGACGCGCCACTCTGTGCCGTTGCACCGCGCTACCAACAGACTTCGCGACGACGAGCCCGATCCTGGGCCCGCTCTCTGTCCCGTCGGCGGAACGCATCGCGTGCACGACAAGGTCGGGCTGCACCGCCCGCACCCCTTGACTGACCGTGGCACCGAATTCCGTCGACCGCGTCATCCGATACCGCGCCGGAAGCACCGCGCTAGACCCTGCGTCGAATCACGCAGTCAGCTTGTGGCGCCCCTTGGCGCGCCGGTTGGACACGATCGCCCGGCCGGCCCGGGTCCGCATCCGCAGCCGGAAGCCATGCACCCGCGCACGGCGCCGGTTGTTCGGCTGAAAAGTCCGCTTGCCCTTGGCCACGGCTGTCACTCCTTGTTGCGTATGGCATCCGCAGCCCGCGCCGATGCATGCTCGTGCAGGTGGGGACGCGGTTGCCGTTGGTAAGCTCGTCCGTCTCGCTTGCTAACCGGCGCGTTCTCCAGTGGTCACCGGGTCGCAGCCGTATCGCCACGTGCGGGCGACTGTTCGAGGGTACTGACGAGATTTCGCTGGGTCAAACCTCGTTCAGCGGCGGCCGGATGGTTTACACCCGTCACTGCCGTCACGACCTTCGGCGAGCCGCGAATGAACCCGCGAAGAATGTTGCAGAACGGTTGGCACTCGCGGAGAAAACTGTTAGCTTCTGCCAATGCCGATTCGATAACGAAACGGCGACAGACAACGAAGCGAGGATGCCCACTCAGTCGCGAGCCCACAGAATGCACCACCCCTGTGACGAGCCCCGGCCCGAGGCGTCCCCGCCGGTAGACAACAGAGCGACGGCGGCTGTCCTGTGTCCACAACCTGTGGATAACTATGTGGACAGTTCGTCATCGTTCCTTTGGTCGTCCCTAAAACGGCCGCAAGGGGGTTCTCGTCATTGACAGCTGACCCCGATCCACCCTTTGTCGCCGTCTGGAACAACGTAGTTGCCGAGCTCAATGGTGACATCGAGCCCACCGGGACGGTCAACGGCGATTCCTCATTCCCGATTCTCACGCCTCAGCAAAGGGCCTGGTTAAAGCTGGTCAAACCGCTCGTGATTACCGAAGGGTTTGCTCTGCTGTCCGTGCCGACGCCCTTCGTGCAAAACGAGATCGAGCGTCACCTCCGCGAACCGATCATCACCGCGCTGAGCCGACATCTCGGGCACCGCGTCGAACTCGGAGTTCGCATCGCAGCACCAAGCGCAGACAACTCCGAGGAGAGTCCCAACGGCTTTGCCACTTCCGCCCTGAGCGCAGAGCCCGACGAGGTCGACGAAGATTCCGAGGCACTTGCCAGCGCCGAAGAGACCTGGCCCAGTTTCTTCTCCAGCCGGGCCTCGAACGCGGCGGCCGGAGAACCGACCGCGGTCAATCTGAACCGCCGGTACACCTTCGACACATTCGTCATCGGCGCGTCCAATCGGTTCGCTCACGCTGCGACGCTCGCGATTGCTGAGGCTCCCGCCCGCGCCTACAACCCGCTGTTCATCTGGGGCGAATCCGGCCTCGGCAAGACACACCTTTTGCATGCCGCCGGCAACTACGCCCAACGGCTCTTTCCCGGGATGCGCGTCAAGTACGTGTCCACCGAAGAGTTCACCAACGACTTCATCAACTCCCTGCGCGACGACCGCAAAGCATCCTTCAAGCGCAGCTACCGCGACATCGACGTCCTGCTTGTCGACGACATCCAGTTCATCGAAGGCAAGGAAGGTATCCAGGAGGAGTTCTTCCACACCTTCAACACGCTGCATAACTCCAACAAGCAGATCGTCATCTCCTCCGATCGGCCGCCCAAACAGCTGGCCACCCTCGAGGACCGATTGCGCACGAGGTTCGAGTGGGGTCTGATCACCGACGTTCAACCTCCTGAGCTCGAGACGCGCATCGCGATTCTGCGCAAGAAGGCGCAGATGGACCGCCTCGACGTCCCGGGGGACGTCCTCGAACTCATCGCGAGCAGCATCGAGCGCAATATCCGTGAGCTCGAAGGCGCGCTGATCCGCGTGACCGCCTTCGCATCACTGAACAAGACGCCTATCGACAAGTCACTCGCCGAAATCGTGCTGCGAGACCTGATTTCGGATGCCAGCACGATGCAGATCAGCACTGCCGCGATCATCGCCGCCACAGCCGAGTACTTCGAAACCACCGTTGAAGAGCTCCGCGGTCCTGGCAAGACCCGCGCGTTGGCCCAGTCGCGTCAGATCGCCATGTACCTGTGCCGCGAACTCACCGACCTGTCACTACCCAAGATCGGCCAGGCATTCGCCCGCGATCACACCACGGTCATGTACGCCGAAAAGAAGATCCGAGGCGAAATGGCCGAACGCCGTGAGGTCTTCGATCACGTCAAGGAACTCACCACGCGGATCCGCCAGCGCTCCAAGCGCTGATTCTCACTCGCTGACTGCCCTCCGCACACACCACCGGCGCACAATCGTGTCTCGATGAGCCCTGCGCGCGAAAACTTTCCAAAAAACTTTGGCACCGGCTGTCTCAGTCGTCACACCGAACCGCTGTGTATACGAGTGTGGACAACTTGCTGTTAACCGCCGAACTACTTTCCTCGTCGTGCACAGACCACCTGCTGTTCACAACGACGACCGCTCCTGCGTACCGCCATCCACAATCGACTCACAGCCGCAGATACATGACACGCTGCACCGACAGTCGTTGATCCCCAATGTGCACACGCCCTATTACTGTTGCTTGTATATCTCCAAAGTTTCTCCTCAGAAGAAGGCGGCTGGGGAAACCCGCGATCGACCGGTTAACCACCTTCGATGTCGGGCTGATCGATTAGCTTTCAAGTTGAAGCGGAAAGCTCTACGGTGGTTCATCGACAGCCGTTACGGTCGTCCCAACACGTGACGAACACGTGTGGTGAGACACCGCGAAACCGCTGGTTAGAGCTTGCTGGGGTGTGATTTCGAAGGGACGCTATGGACGTGGCGACGACAACGGTTGGTCTCACGGATTTGAAGTTCCGTCTGGTGCGCGAGGACTTCGCCGACGCGGTGGCCTGGGTTGCCAGAAATCTGCCCACCAGGCCGACCGTTCCGGTGCTGGCCGGCGTGCTGCTGACCGGATCCGACGAGGGGCTCACCATCTCGGGATTCGACTACGAAGTGTCGGCCGAGGTGCAAGTCGCTGCTGAAATCGCTTCTCCCGGAAGCGTTTTGGTGTCCGGTCGGCTGTTGTCAGACATCACTCGGGCACTGCCGGCCAAGCCGGTCGACGTCAGCGTCGAGGGCACCCGGGTGTCATTGACCTGCGGCAGTGCCCGCTTCTCGCTGCCGACCATGGCCGTCGAGGATTACCCTGCGCTCCCGGCGCTGCCCGAAGACACCGGTGTGATCTCCGCGGAGCTCTTCGCGGAGGCCATCGGTCAGGTGGCGGTCGCCGCCGGCCGGGACGACACGCTGCCCATGCTCACCGGTATCCGCGTCGAAATTTCAGGCGAGAAGGTGGTTTTGGCGGCCACCGACCGGTTCCGTCTTGCGGTTCGCGAACTGACCTGGTCGACGGAATCGGCTGACATCGAGGCCGCGGTGCTGGTGCCGGCCAAGACGCTGGCCGAAGCGGCCAAGGCCGGAGCCGACGGCGCGGATGTGCACTTGTCGCTTGGCGCAGGATCGGCCGTCGGCAAGGAAGGCCTGCTCGGCATTCGCAGCCAGGGAAAGCGCAGTACCACGCGTCTGCTCGACGCCGAATTCCCGAAGTTTCGTCAGCTGCTTCCGGCCGAGCACACCGCAATCGCGACTATCGGCGTGGCCGAGCTCACCGAAGCGATCAAACGTGTCGCACTGGTGGCCGATCGCGGCGCCCAGGTGCGGATGGAGTTCGCCGACGACGTGTTGCGTCTGGCCGCAGGCGCCGATGACGTCGGCCGGGCCGAAGAGGATCTTCCCGTCTCCTTCTCGGGCGACCCGTTGACGATCGCGTTCAACCCGACGTACCTCACCGATGGTCTGGGGTCGCTGCATTCGGACCGCGTGACATTTGGTTTCACCACGCCTAGCCGTCCCGCGGTGTTACGCCCGGCAGGTGAGGATGATGGGACTGTCGGTTCGACGGGTCCGTTCCCGGCGGCTCAAACCGACTACGTCTATCTGTTGATGCCGGTGCGGCTTCCGGGCTGACCGGCCCTACCGCCACGAAAGAGGCGCGCACATGCAACTGGGTCTTGTCGGCCTTGGCAAAATGGGTTTCAACATGCGCGAACGGCTGCGCGAAGGCGGTCACGAGGTGATCGGGTATGACCCCCGACCCGAGGTCACCGATGTCCCGACATTAGCCGGATTAGCGGAGACGCTCACCACCCCACGGGTCGTGTGGGTGATGGTCCCGTCGGGACCCGTGACGCACGAAACGATCGCGGCGCTGGCCGACGAACTCGAGGCCGGGGACCTGGTGATCGACGGCGGCAACTCGCGCTACACCGAAGACGGCCCGCACGCGAAATTGTTGGGCGAGAAGGGAATTGCGTTCATTGACGCAGGTGTCTCGGGCGGCGTCTGGGGTTTGAAGGAAGGCTATGGCTTGATGGTCGGCGGTAGCGATGCCGACGTCGAACGAGCGATGCCGATCTTCGACACATTGCGCCCGCCGGGTCCACGGGAGGACGGGTTCGTCCACGCCGGCCCCATCGGCGCCGGGCATTACGCCAAGATGGTGCACAACGGCATCGAGTACGGCCTCATGATGGCCTACGCCGAGGGCTATGAGCTGCTGGCGGCCGAGGACCTCATCACCGATACGCAGGCCGTGATCCAGGCGTGGACGAACGGCACGGTGGTGCGGTCGTGGTTGCAGCAACTGCTGGCAAAGGCACTCAAAGAAGACCCGAAATTCGTCGACATCAGTGGGTATACCGAGGATTCCGGCGAAGGCCGGTGGACGGTCGAAGAAGCCATCAGCCACCGTGTGCCCATGCCGGTGATCGCGGCGTCTCTGTTCGCGCGGTTCGCCTCCCGCCAGGACGACTCCCCGGCGATGAAGGCGGTGTCGGCGCTGCGGAACCAATTCGGCGGCCATGCGGTCCAGAGGATCAGTAAGTCAGGATAGGTGTACGTCCGCCACATTGGGTTGACCGACTTCCGGTCCTGGCCGCGGGTCGACCTGGATCTGGATCCCGGCCGGACCGTGTTCGTCGGTCCGAACGGCTTCGGCAAGACCAATCTCGTTGAAGCCCTGTGGTATTCGTCCACACTCGGCTCTCACCGGGTAGCCACCGACGCGCCGCTGATCCGGGCAGGCGCGGAGCGGGCCGTCGTGTCCACCATCGTGGTGAACGAAGGACGCGAACTGGCCGTGGACCTGGAAATCACGGCGGGCCGGGCCAACAAGGCGCGGCTGAACCGCTCCCCCGTCCGCGCCGCGCGCGAAATCCTGGGTGTGCTGCGGGCCGTGCTTTTTGCGCCGGAGGACTTGGCGCTGGTCCGCGGCGATCCAAGCGAACGCCGCCGGTACCTGGATGAACTGGCGTCGACGCGCCGGCCGCGCATCGCGGGGGTACGTGCCGACTACGACAAGGTGCTGCGCCAGCGCACGGCGTTACTGAAGACGGCAGCAGGTGCACGCCACCGCGGCGACCAAGGCATGCTGGAAACGCTCGACGTCTGGGACGGACATCTCGCAGCGCACGGCGCCCAATTGATCTCCGCGCGTGTGGAATTGACGAATCAACTGGCCCCAGAGGTGGAGAAGGCCTACCAGCTACTGGCGCCTGCGTCCCGGCCTGCAGCCATCAGGTATCGCAGCAGCGTCGAAGTCGTCGAGAATGAAGCGGCCGCGGGAAATCACAGCGCGGAGTTGTTCGAGGCTGCCCTGCTCGACGCGCTCGCACGCCGTCGTGACGCCGAACTGGAACGCGGTGTGTGTCTGGTGGGGCCGCACCGCGACGACCTTGAATTGCGGCTCGGTGATCAAGTCGCGAAAGGCTTTGCCAGCCATGGTGAATCGTGGTCGATGGCCCTGGCGCTGCGGCTGGCCGCGTATGAACTGCTGCGCACCGAAGGCGGCGATCCGGTGCTGTTGCTCGACGATGTGTTCGCCGAACTCGACAGCGCCCGCCGTCAGGCACTGGCCAACGTCGCCGCCTCCGCCGAGCAGGTGCTGGTGACCGCGGCCGTGCACGACGACATCCCGGCAGACTGGGATGCGCGTCGGATCGAGATCACGATGCGCGACGACGACACCGGCCGAATTTCGATGGTGCAGACATGACTCAAGAAGACGACGACGACACAGACGTCGGGCCCCCGGCACATCTGAGCGGACTGGCAGGCATGGACTTGGTCCGACGGACGCTTGAAGAAGCGCGCGGCGCGGCCCGGATCCAAGGAAAGGATGTCGGCCGCGGCCGCAGCTCACCCGGCCGCCGCCGCGTCGCGGGCACCACGAGTCGTCGCCGCTGGTCCGGTCCGGGCCCGGACTCGCGTGATCCACAGCAGCTCGGGTCGGCGACGAGCGACCTCGCCCGTAACCGCGGCTGGTCCGGCCGGGTTGCCGAAGGGTCGGTCTTCGGACGATGGCAGTCGGTCGTCGGGGAGCAGATCGCCGCACATGCGACGCCGACCTCGTTGAACGACGGCGTGTTGACCGTCTCGGCGGAGTCCACGGCATGGGCCACGCAACTGCGGATGGTGCAGGCCCAACTGCTGGCCAAGATCGCCGCGGCCGTCGGGGACGGCGTCGTCACATCGCTGAAAATCGTGGGGCCGGTCGCGCCGTCGTGGCGCAAAGGCCGCTATCACATCGCCGGCCGTGGGCCCCGCGACACGTACGGCTAGACGGCAACATTTGCCGTTGCCTGAGAGCCACCACAAGGCGGTGACTCTATCTCTCAAGCGTCTTGACGCACCTCAGATCGAAAAATTCCACAGACGGCGCGGATAGATGGGTAGAAACGCCGCCGCAGAATCGGTCCTGTCGCCATCTGACGGTAGACTGATCTCATGACTTGCCGGCGGTAAACGACTACCGCCGCTGCGACCCCCAAGGAGAAGCTTCCGCCCGTGGCTGCTGCGAAGAAAACTGCAAAGCCGGCGTATGGCGCCGAATCCATCCAGATCCTCGAGGGACTAGAGGCCGTCCGCAAACGCCCCGGCATGTATATCGGGTCGACGGGTGAGCGGGGTCTGCACCACCTCGTATGGGAGGTGGTCGACAACGCGGTCGACGAGGCGATGGCCGGCTACGCCACACGCGTTGACGTGCGCATGCTCGAGGACGGCGGCGTCGAGGTAACCGACGACGGCCGCGGTATCCCCGTCGCCATGCACTCATCCGGCATCCCGACCGTCGACGTCGTCATGACGCAGCTCCATGCGGGCGGCAAGTTCGACGGCGAGGCCTACGCGGTGTCCGGCGGACTGCACGGCGTCGGCGTATCGGTGGTCAACGCACTCTCCAAGCGGCTCGAGGTCGAGATCAAGACCGACGGCCACGAATGGTCGCAGTACTACGACGGGTCGGTGCCCGGAACCTTGAAACAGGGTGAGGCCACCAAGAAGACCGGCACCACGGTCCGCTTCTGGGCCGACCCGACGATCTTCGAAACCACCACATATGACTTCGAAACCGTCGCGCGCAGGCTCCAGGAGATGGCGTTCCTGAACAAGGGCTTGACCATCACCCTGATCGACGAGCGCGTCACCCAGGCGGAAGTCGTCGACGAGGTCGTCAGCGACACTGCCGAGGCGCCGAAGTCCGCGGAGGAAAAGGCCGCCGAGGCCACGGCCCCGCACAAGACGAAGAACCGCACCTTCCACTACCCCGGCGGGCTGGTCGACTACGTCAAGCACATCAACCGGACCAAGACACCGATCCACCAGAGCATCGTCGACTTCTCCGGCAAGGGTGAGGGTCACGAGGTCGAGATCGCGATGCAGTGGAACGCCGGCTATTCCGAGTCGGTGCACACGTTCGCCAACACCATCAACACCCACGAGGGCGGTACCCACGAAGAGGGCTTCCGCGCCGCGTTGACCACGGTGGTCAACAAGTACGCCAAGGACAAGAAGCTCCTCAAGGACAAGGATCCGAACCTCACCGGCGACGACATCCGCGAAGGTTTGGCAGCGGTGATCTCGGTCAAGGTCGCCGAGCCGCAGTTCGAGGGGCAGACCAAGACCAAGCTGGGCAATACCGAGGTGAAGTCGTTCGTGCAGAAGATCTGCAACGAACAGCTCAGCCATTGGTTCGAGGCCAACCCTGCCGAGGCGAAAACCGTTGTGAATAAGGCGGTCTCGTCGGCGCAGGCGCGCATCGCGGCCCGCAAGGCGCGCGAGCTGGTGCGCCGCAAGAGCGCTACCGACATCGGCGGGCTGCCCGGCAAGCTGGCTGACTGCCGCTCCACCGATCCGCGAAAGTCCGAACTGTATGTCGTGGAGGGTGATTCCGCCGGCGGCTCGGCCAAGAGTGGGCGCGACTCGATGTTCCAGGCGATCCTGCCGCTGCGCGGCAAGATCATCAACGTCGAGAAGGCCCGCATCGACCGCGTGCTGAAGAACACCGAAGTCCAGGCGATCATCACCGCGCTGGGTACCGGCATTCACGACGAGTTCGACCTCGCCAAGCTGCGCTATCACAAGATCGTCCTGATGGCCGACGCCGACGTCGACGGCCAGCACATCTCGACACTGCTGTTGACGCTGTTGTTCCGCTTCATGAAGCCGCTGATCGAAAACGGCCACGTGTTCCTCGCGCAGCCGCCGCTGTACAAGCTGAAGTGGCAGCGCAGCGAACCGGAGTTCGCGTACTCCGACCGTGAGCGCGACGGTCTGCTCGAAACGGGCCGAGCAGCGGGCAAGAAGATCAACACCGAGGACGGCATCCAGCGGTACAAGGGTCTCGGCGAGATGGACGCGAAGGAACTGTGGGAGACCACGATGGATCCGTCGGTGCGAGTCTTGCGTCAAATCACTTTGGACGACGCCGCCGCGGCCGATGAGCTGTTCTCGATTCTGATGGGCGAGGATGTCGAAGCTCGCCGCAGCTTCATCACCCGCAATGCCAAAGACGTTCGCTTCCTTGACGTTTAACACGAAATAGGACTCAAACAACATGACTGACACCACGTTGCCGCCCGGCGACGAAGCAGGAGACCGTATCGAGCCGGTCGACATCCAGCAGGAGATGCAGCGCAGCTACATCGACTATGCGATGAGCGTGATCGTCGGACGCGCGCTGCCTGAAGTCCGCGACGGACTCAAGCCGGTGCACCGCCGTGTGCTCTACGCGATGTACGACTCGGGCTTCCGGCCGGACCGCAGCCACGCGAAATCCGCACGCTCCGTTGCCGAAACGATGGGTAACTACCACCCCCACGGCGACGCGTCGATCTACGACACCCTGGTTCGCATGGCGCAGCCGTGGTCGCTGCGGTATCCCCTGGTCGACGGCCAGGGCAACTTCGGCTCGCCGGGCAACGATCCTCCGGCCGCCATGAGGTACACAGAGGCGCGTCTTACGCCGTTGGCGATGGAGATGCTGCGTGAAATCGATGAGGAGACAGTCGATTTCATCCCCAACTACGACGGGCGTGTCCAGGAGCCGACTGTCCTACCGAGCCGGTTCCCGAATCTGCTCGCCAACGGTTCAGGCGGCATCGCCGTCGGCATGGCCACCAATATGCCTCCACACAACCTGCGCGAACTCGCGGAGGCGGTGTACTGGTGCCTGGAGAACCATGACGCCGACGAGGAGGCAACTCTTGAGGCGGTAACCGAACGCGTCAAGGGCCCGGACTTCCCCACCTACGGCTTGATCGTTGGCTCCCAAGGGATTCACGACACGTACACCACCGGCCGTGGTTCCATCCGCATGCGCGGCGTCGTGGAAATCGAAGAAGACTCACGCGGGCGCACCGGAATCGTCATCACCGAGTTGCCGTATCAGGTCAACCACGACAACTTCATCACGTCGGTCGCCGAGCAGGTCCGTGACGGCAAGCTCAACGGCATCGCCAACATCGAAGACCAGTCCAGCGATCGCGTCGGCCTGCGCATCGTCGTCGAGCTCAAGCGCGACGCGGTGGCCAAGGTGGTGCTGAACAACCTCTACAAGCACACGCAGCTGCAGACCAGCTTCGGCGCCAACATGCTGTCGATCGTCGACGGCGTGCCCCGCACGCTGCGGCTCGACCAGCTGATCCGCCATTACGTCAACCATCAGCTCGACGTCATCGTCAGGCGCACCACCTACCGGCTGCGCAAGGCCAACGAACGCGCCCACATCCTGCGCGGTCTGGTCAAGGCGCTCGACGCGCTCGACGAGGTGATCGCGTTGATCCGGGCGTCGGAAACCGTCGACGTTGCGCGGCAGGGCCTGATTGAGCTGCTCGACATCGACGAGATCCAGTCCCAGGCCATCCTGGACATGCAGTTGCGCCGCCTGGCCGCACTGGAACGTCAGAAGATCGTCGACGATCTCGCCAAGATCGAGGCAGAGATCGCCGACCTCGAAGACATCCTGGCCAAGCCCGAGCGGCAGCGCGCGATCGTGCGCGACGAGCTCAAGGAGATCGCCGACAAGTACGGCGACGACCGCCGCACACGCATCGTCCCTGCCGACGGCGAAGTCTCCGACGAGGATCTGATCGCCCGCGAAGAGGTCGTCGTCACGATCACCGAGACCGGGTACGCCAAACGGACGAAGTCCGACCTGTACCGCAGCCAGAAGCGCGGCGGTAAGGGCGTGCAGGGCGCCGGCCTCAAACAGGACGACATCGTCAACCACTTCTTCGTGTGCTCGACGCACGACTGGATCCTGTTCTTCACCACACAGGGTCGCGTGTACCGCGCCAAGGCGTACGACCTGCCCGAGGCGTCGCGGACCGCGCGTGGTCAGCACGTCGCGAACCTGCTGGCCTTCCAGCCTGAGGAACGCATTGCCCAGGTCATCCAGATCAAGAGCTACGAGGACGCGCCGTACCTGGTGCTGGCCACTCGCAATGGTCTGGTGAAGAAGTCCAGGCTGACCGACTTCGACTCCAACCGCTCCGGCGGCATCGTCGCGGTCAACCTGCGCGACGGGGACGAACTCGTCGGCGCGGTGCTCTGCTCTGCAGAGGAGGACCTGCTGCTGGTCTCGGCCAAGGGCCAGTCGATCCGGTTCTCGGCAACCGACGAGGCGCTGCGGCCGATGGGCCGCGCGACCTCGGGTGTGCAGGGTATGCGGTTCAACGCCGACGACCGGCTACTGTCGCTGAACGTCGTGCGCCCGGACACGTATCTGCTGGTCGCGACGTCCGGCGGGTATTCCAAGCGCACAGCGATCGAGGAGTACCCCGTTCAGGGCCGCGGGGGCAAAGGGGTGCTGACGATCCAATACGACAAGCGGCGTGGCAGTCTGGTTGGAGCGTTGATCGTCGATGATGACACTGAGTTGTACGCCATCACCTCGGGTGGAGGCGTCATCCGGACCGCTGCTCGCCAGGTCCGCAAGGCCGGGCGGCAGACCAAGGGCGTTCGGTTGATGAACCTGGGCGAGGGCGACACACTGGTTGCCGTTGCGCGCAACGCCGAGGAGAACGAGGGAGACGCCGCCGAGCCGGAGGCGTAACGACGTTAAGGAGCCGTAGGTGAGTTCACCGAACGAGCCGGGATACCCGCGGGCGGGCGACGGTCCCGGCAGCGGCAACGGCTCCCCCGCTCACGAAGGTGGTTCGCTCGGCAACGCGGCGTCGCGCACCGGCCCACTGCCGGCCGGTCATGTCTCGGAGGCGGGCGACACTCCTCCTTGGCAGCGCGGGCCCGCGGCTCGAGCCGCGCGGCAGACGCATCGTCCACCCCAAGAATCCTCGGCGCACACCGAGGCACCCCGCGGCGCAGCGGGGCACTCCCCCGGCGTGGACGCCCGGCTGAACCGCTTCATCTCCGGCGGGTCGACGTCATCAGCGTCGTCAACTCACGAGCAGGACGGCCCGCCGCGGGCCGAACGGACCGAAGCCGCGCGGCCAGAGGCGTACGCCAGCGAGCTCCCGGATCTCTCGGGGCCGACGCCTCGCCCGTCGCAGCCACGCAAACCCGCACCCGAGCGGCCCTCGCAAGAACCGGTGAGCCGGACGACGGCGACCAGCCGCATCCAGGTCGGCGGCCGGCAGCACAAGGGACCGGTGCGCGCCAGCATGCAGATCCGCCGGATCGATCCGTGGAGCACGCTGAAGGTGTCGCTCGTGTTGTCGGTCGCGCTGTTTTTCGTGTGGATGATCGCCGTCGCATTCCTCTACCTGGTGCTCGGCGGCATGGGCGTGTGGAGCAAGCTCAACAGCAACGTCGGCGATCTGCTCACCAGCGGGGGCGGCAGCGGTGGCGAGCTGGTATCCAGCGGAACGATCTTCGGTGGCGCCACGTTGGTGGGTCTGGTGAACATCGTGCTGCTGACCGCGATGGCCACGTGTGGGGCGTTCATCTACAACCTGACCACCGACTTGGTCGGCGGCGTGGAAGTCACCCTGGCGGATCGCGACTGAGGTTCTCTTGCTCCTCGCGTCCGCGGGTTTGGGCCGAGGCAGGCCGTTGCGGTAATCTCGTCGCTCGGCCATACGGGTTTTACGGGGCTATAGCTCAGGCGGTTAGAGCGCTTCGCTGATAACGAAGAGGTCGGAGGTTCGAGTCCTCCTAGCCCCACGGAAAGGTTCACACCATGAAGCTGGTGTTGCTGTTCGCAGCAGCGGTAGTGGCGGTGATCGTGTGGAGGTCACGGCACGGCGCAGAGGTGTGGCACACAGCGGCCCAAGCACCGACCTGACCGATCAGGGGCCTTAGCTCAGTTGGTAGAGCGCTGCCTTTGCAAGGCAGAAGTCAGGGGTTCGAATCCCCTAGGCTCCACAAAATTTCATGGTGCGGTTGAAAACGTCGTTGATACGTTCATCGCATGGAGGCAATCGGCTCTCGGCAGCGCAACCAGCCCGCGCCGCCGAAGGCTGTTTTCGATGACCTGTGCGATCCGCATCGTCAGCCGATTCGTCCGTGGCTGGATCTTCTCGACGACGAAATCGCGCCGACAGTAATCGAATCCGATGAACCACATCGTGTGGTCTGGTCGTCGCTGTGGGTGAAGCGCACGGACGCCCGCGTGCAATTCGACCTAGAGGCCGCGCGTGGCGGCACCGATCTGCGATGGACGCTCTACGTCGACGAGCCCGTCCCCGATGAGCGTCTCACCCGGCACATGTGCAAACGAGTGGGCGAACTCATCAACGCGAATCTGCGGTACACCTATGGCCAATGACGGTCAGCACTCCACCACGTGGAGGGCGACGCCGCCGAGTCGAGGCTGACGTGGTGAGTTCCGTCCCCGTGCAACGCCATTCGCGCCGCCCGGCGGTAGTGGTCGACGGTGACATCAACGCGCAATCAGGTGGAGCTGCGCGCAAAGATGACGGCTCCGGGGACTTCCTCGTCTGGCCTGAGAACCAGTTCGGCCTCGATCGTGAACCCCGTATCACGAAGCCAGCCCACGACCCTGCTCGGCGGCCGGTGGTAACTGTCAACATTGATCGAGCGACCCGTGTAGCCCTCTGACGTGTGTTGTGTTTCGTCACCGACATGAAACCCGACCAGCAGCGGACACCCTGGACGCAACACTCGGCGGAACTGTTCGAACACACCGGGCACGGCGTGGTCGGGCACGTGGATCACAGACCAGAACGCGAGCACGCCGGCAACGGAGTTGTCCGCCAGGTCGAGGTCGGTCATCGTCCCGACCTCGAAGCGTAGGTCGGGGTAGTTGCGCCGCGCGATCGCGATCATCTCGGGCGAAAGGTCGATGCCGAACGCGTCCACCCCGGCGTCGTGGAGGTAGCGGGTGACGTACCCCGGCCCGCAGCCGACATCGGCGACTGGTCCGCCTCCGGCACCGCGCACCAACTCAGCGAACAACGCCAGGCTTCCGCGTAGGTAAGGCCTCTCGCCGAGCAGCCCGTGTACCTTCTCGGCGTACCCGGAGGCGTCGGTGTCGTAGGAGGATCGGGTATCGGACAGCCAGGTGTCAGGCATGGGCGACATGGTCCCTCAACAACCTCCTGCCCTCCAACAACTAATGCACACTTTCCGGCCCGCTGATGGCCAATGACGGTCAACACTCCACAACGTTGAGGGCTAGGCCGCCGAGCGACGTCTCCTTGTATTTGTCCTTCATGTCGGCGCCGGTGTCGCGCATCGTCTTGATCGCCGTGTCGAGGCTGACATGGTGAGTTCCGTCGCCGTGCAACGCCATTCGCGCGGCGGTGATCGCCTTGACCGACGCGACGGCGTTGCGTTCGATGCACGGAATCTGCACCAACCCGCCCACTGGGTCACACGTCAGTCCGAGGTTGTGCTCGATGCCGATCTCGGCCGCGTTCTCCACCTGCGCCGGCGTTCCGCCCATGACGGCCGCGAGCCCGGCGGCGGCCATCGAACATGCCGAGCCCACCTCGCCCTGGCAGCCGACCTCCGCACCGGATATCGACGCGTTCGCCTTGAACAGCTGCCCGATCGCCGCGGCCGTCAGCAGGAACTCGACGATGCCGTCGTGGCTGGCGCCAGGCACGAACCGCCAGTAGTAGTGCAGCACCGCAGGAATTACGCCCGCCGCCCCATTCGTCGGCGCTGTGACGACCCGGCCGCCGCCCGCGTTCTCCTCGTTGACCGCCAGCGCGTAGACCGTCAGCCAGTCCATCGCATACAACGGATCGTTAGAGTCCAACGCCTCGGCCAGCAAACGCGCGCGCCGCTTGACGCCGAGCTTTCCCGGCAGCGTGCCCGTCGCGGCCAGACCGGCGTCGACGCATTCACGCATCGCCGACCAGATCCGCAGTAATCCGCGTCGAAGGTCAGGCTCGCGACCGAGTGCGGCTTCATTGCGCGCCATCAGCTCGGCGATGCTGCATCCGTGCTCCGTCGCCAGTGCGACAAGCTCCGCTGCCGTGCTGAACGGATACGGGACGGCCAATTCGTCGCGCTTACCCGAGCGGGCTTCGTCGTCGTCGACGACGAACCCCCCACCGACCGAGTAGTACACGCGTCGGCTCAAGACCTGGCCGTCGGCGTATGCGACGAACACCATGCCGTTGCTGTGAAACTCCATGGCTTGCAAGGACATAACGATGTCGTCGGACGGATTGAAGTCGACGGTGTGAACACCGCACAGCAGCAGTTTGCGGTCAGTCTGGATGGCTTCGACACGGGTGCGCGCCGCGGCGGGATCTACCGTCTCGGGCTCGTAACCCTCCAGCCCGAGCATCACCGCGCCCGGAGTGCCGTGGCCGGCACCGGTCGCGCCAAGCGAGCCGTAAAGCTCGATCCGCACGCGGCTCACATGCGGCAGCAGACCATCGTCGGCGAGATGCCTTGCGAATCGACGCGCAGCCCGCATCGGGCCGACGGTATGCGAGCTTGACGGCCCGATGCCGATCGAGAACAGATCGAAGACAGAGACGGCCATCAGACTCTGCTCGTAGCAAACTACGGTTTGGGTGCGACGTCGACGCTGGGCGGGCGCGACTGGCTCGCGGCGGACGGCTCAGGTTGCGACGACCGCCGGATGATCGAGAACGCCACCGCTCCCCCAGCCAGCGTCACGACGCCGAGTGCGACCAGGACGAGCGGCCGACGACGACGCCGCGACTTGCGAGCATCCTGCAGCGCCGCCGGGAGGCTTGCGACCACTTCTTGGGCAGCGGCCAATTCCTGTGCGAGCGATTCCTGTACGGCCGCGACGTCTTCACGAAGCTGGCTGCGCAGCCGGCCGTTGCGATACCGGTTGCCTATCCACGACGCGGACGACTGAGCACCGTGCAGCCCGAGACCCAGCGTGCCAAGCGTGACGTCGACCGGTCCGACCGTCGAATATTTCAGCCCGCGGGTCAACCGCTGGCCGGACGTCAACCGGTCATCCGTCTTCGAGCTCATAGGGCACCTCTTTCGCGGCCGGGGTGGGATCGACTCCAGCCTGCCATCAACCGCAAGCAAGCGGTGCCCGGTTGGTCGCCGAAGCGGGCGTGGCACACTGGCATCCCGTGACGAGCCCCATTCAGACCGCGACCGCGACACTGCACACCAACCGCGGCGACATCAAGATCGCTCTGTTCGGAAACCACGCCCCGAAGACCGTCGCCAACTTCGTCGGACTGGCGCAGGGCACCAAGGACTACAGCACCGAGAACGCATCGGGCGGCTCATCGGGACCGTTCTACGACGGCGCGGTGTTCCACCGCGTGATCGATGGCTTCATGATTCAGGGCGGCGACCCGACGGGCACCGGTCGCGGCGGCCCGGGGTACCAGTTCGCCGACGAGTTCCATCCCGAGTTGCAGTTCGACAAGCCCTACCTGCTGGCGATGGCCAACGCGGGCCCGGGCACCAACGGCTCACAGTTCTTCATCACGGTCGGCAAGACGCCGCACCTGAACCGGCGCCACACGATCTTCGGTGAGGTCGTCGATCCGGAGTCGCAGAAGGTCGTCGACGAGATCGCCACCACAGCCGTCGACCGCAGCGATCGGCCGACCGATCCGGTGGTGATCGAGTCGATCACAGTCTCGTGACTCAGGCAGGATTCGAGCCGGCGTAGCCGGCCGTAGTGAGTGCGTCGAGCACGTTCAAAGGGTCTGTGCCCAAGTCCCATCGGGTGAAGACCAGCAGTTGATCGTCGGCTGTATCGACCTCGAGCAGACGGACCTTGCGCGCGATTCGCCGGAATTCGGTGATCCGGATGAGCTTGATATCTGTGCGCTGGAACACGTTTGTTCGCCACAAACCACGGGTAAGTAGTCCGTCGGCAGTGATTGCCAGTTTTGGGCGTGCCCGCCACGAGAGGCTTGCAAACACGAGCAAACCCACTGCGGCTATCCCGATCAGAATCCGCCCGGGCGCATCTGTGACCACGGTCACAGCGAGGATAGCCAAGATAAGTCCTGATATGGCGCACGCTGCGATTCCAAACGGCGACGGGCTCCACTCTGTTTGCTGCATGGGGTATTCACACCCTTTTACCGTTGCTAATGAGGTTATCCACAAGTGCTATCCCCAATGGGGATGAATCACATCAGTGTGATCTGGTGACCGCAGGGTTGCTAAACGGGTAACGCGCGGAGACCAAGTTAAATTCATACCAATGGTCGGTACGGCTAGCGCCAGCGCATCGTGAGCAACAAACCGGTGATCATGAAAGCAAAGGCGATGGCGTAGTTCCACTGCGCGAGGTCGGCCATCCAACGAAGCGCAGACGGAGCGCTGGCGCCGCTGCCCGCGAGCTGGAACACGATCAGCCACGCCAAGCCGATCAGCATCAGACCACAGAACAAGACGACGAACCACACGCTCGACGGCCCTGCCTTGACCTTGACCGGCGTCCGGCTCACCGGGTTGATGGTGAAGTCGTTCTTCTTACGGACTTTGGACTTGGGCATGGTTACCTTCGAAGACAGTCGGGGTCATACGGTGCGACGATGTAGGTACGAGCCTAACGTAGCCGTGCTGCCAGCCCGAATTCCCGAAAGAGGCGCCGATGGACCAGCCGCGTCCTTCCATCTGGCGCTTCGGGGTGCCCGTCGTGTGTCTGCTGGCGGGGCTCTTGCTTGCGGCGACGCATGGTGTGTCCGGCGGCGATGAGATCCGGCGCAGCGATGCGCCGCGGTTGGTCGACCTGGTCCGCGAGACTCAGCTGTCGGTGGACCGGCTCGCGGCTCAACGCGACTCGTTGGTGACGACGATCGACACCCACCACGGGGGCTCTCCGGGCGCTGACGCGGCGCTGACGGCGATTACCAAGCGTTCGGCCAGTCTCGCGGTAGACGCCGGCCTGGATCCGATGCGAGGACCCGGTCTGGTCGTGACGCTCAACGACGCGCAGCGCGACGCCGAGGGCCGCTTCCCGCGCGACGCCTCCCCCGACGACCTCGTCGTGCATCAGCAGGACATCGAGGCGGTGCTCAATGCGCTGTGGAGTGCGGGCGCCGAAGGCATTCAGGTGCAGGATCAGCGGATCATCGGCACGTCGGCGCCCCGCTGTGTCGGCAATACGCTTCTACTCAACGGACGCACGTACAGCCCGCCGTACGTCGTCATTGCGATCGGCGACGTTCCCGCGATGCAGGCGGCGCTCGCCGCGGCCCCACTCGTCACTCTGTACAAGCAGTATGTCGTCCGGTTCGGGCTGGGCTACTCCGAAGTGCCGCGGGCGCAAGTCGACCTCGTCGGGCACACCGATCCGGTGCGGATGAAGTACGCCAAGCCGGCGGGCCCGATCGGCTACTGAGCAGCTGTTCGCTCTGCGCCTATGGCGCAAAAGTGCGAGTAGCCGACGCCCTCACCGCAGAGTGAACCCGGGTTTCCCAGTAGCCTGGTCCGATGCGGGTCCTCGTCGTCGACAACTACGACAGCTTCGTGTTCAACCTGGTCCAGTACCTGGGCCAGCTCGGTGTGCACGCGGAGGTGTGGCGTAACGACGACGACCGCCTCGCCACCGACGGCGACATCGCCAAGGCCGCCGAGCAGTTTGACGGTGTGCTGCTCTCCCCCGGCCCTGGCACGCCAGAGCGTGCCGGAGCGTCGATCCCGCTCGTGAAAGCGTGCGCCGCGACGAAGACGCCGCTGCTTGGCGTGTGCCTCGGTCACCAAGCCATCGGCGTGGCGTTCGGCGGCACCGTCGACCGCGCGCCCGAACTGCTGCACGGCAAGACCAGCACGGTCTTCCACTCCAATGCTGGTGTGCTGCAAGGCCTTCCGAACCCGTTTACCGCGACGCGGTACCACTCGCTGACGATCCTGCCGGACACCGTGCCCGCCGAGCTCGAGGTGATCGCTCGCACCGAGGGCGGCGTCATCATGGGCGTGCGGCATACCGAGCTGCCGATCCACGGCGTCCAGTTCCACCCCGAGTCGATCCTCACCGAGGGTGGACATCGCATGCTGGCCAACTGGCTCGGCTACTGCGGCGCGGCTCCAGCCGAAGCCCTCGTCAAACAACTCGAGGACGAGGTCGCGAACGCCGTGCAGGCCGCTACGACGCGAACGCCAGCGTGATATTTGCGTCCTTGTTCACCGGGGTGCCCGGCGACGGGGACTGAGTTACCACAGCGTTGGACCGCTGGCCGCTGTTGTCCACGTTGGGCAGCTTGACCAGCTGCCCTGTCCAACCAAAGGCGCCGCGCAGATTCGGCTCGGCGTCAATCCAGAACTGCCCCACCAGATTCGGCATGATGAACTGATTTCCTCGTGACACCTGGATCTGAATCTGTGTGTCGACCGGCACGATCTGACCCGCGGCCGGGTTGGTTCCGACCACCTGACCGACTGGCGCGGTGCTGTCGACCTGTGTCGATAGCGAGTTCGTGAACTCTGCGCCCTTGAGGATCTGTGTACAGACATCGGCGGTCTGGCCAGTGCAGTCGGGGACTGGCTTGGTCGTGGGGCCGCCGCCCACGACGATCGTGATCTGGTTGGTAATCGCCGTCGTCTGATTGGCCGGCGGATTGGTGGCCATTACCTTGTCCTTCAACTCGGGAGGTGAAGGGTTCGTCGCTCGTTCGAACTTGCCGAATCCAGCCTGTGTGAGCTTCTGGACGCAGTCGGCGTAGGTCAGTCCCTTGCAATCCACGACCTCGCGCTGCTGCGGGCCGGTGGAGATGTTGATTGTGATCTCGTCTCCCGCGCTGACGGAAGCACCGGCAGCGGGATCGGTGCTGATGGCGTGATCGACCGCAGTCGAATTGTCCGGTTGCTGGTTGGTCTTCGTCTTGAAGCCGGCGTTCTGGAGCGTGGCGATCGCCTCGTCCCTGCTCTGGCCGTGTACGTCGGGGACCTGCACGTCGTGGGTGTTGCCGCCGAACATGTTGATCGCCACAGTCACGGCGACCGTCAGCACCGCCAGCACCGCGACGGCGATCAGCCAGCGGCCCACCGATCCGCCGCGTTCCTTGTCGTCGTATCCCGGCCCGCGACCGGGCTCGGGATCGATCGGTTCGGTGCGGTACTGCGACGGCGTCGAGGCCAGCAACGAGGTGCGTTCGGCGTCGGTGAACACCTTCGGCGCTTCCGGCGGCTCGCCGCTGTGCACGCGCACCAGGTCAGCGCGCATCTCCGCGGCCGTCTGGTAGCGGTTGTCGGGGTTCTTGGCCAGCGCCTTGAGCACCACCGCATCGAGCTCTGGCGAGATGCCGTTGTGCCGCTGCGACGGCGGCACCGGGTCCTCGCGCACATGCTGGTACGCCACCGCGACGGGTGAATCACCGACGAAAGGTGGCTCCCCCGTGAGTATTTCGTAGAGCACGCAGCCCAGCGAGTACACGTCGGAGCGGGCATCGACCTTCTCACCGCGGGCTTGCTCGGGCGACAGGTACTGCGCCGTCCCGATCACCGCGGCGGTCTGGGTGACACTGCTGGAATCGGCCAGCGCGCGGGCGATGCCGAAGTCCATCACCTTCACAGCGCCGTTCTTGCTGATCATGATGTTGGCCGGTTTGACGTCGCGGTGGATGATGCCGTGCTGATGGCTGAAGTTCAGTGCCTGGCACGCGTCGGCGATGACCTCGATGGCACGCTTGGGCTCCATCGGCCCGTCGGTGTGCACGATGTCTCGCAGGGTGACCCCGTCGACGAACTCCATGACGATGTAGGGCAGCGGACCCGTCGGCGTCTCGGCTTCTCCGGTGTCGTACACCGCGACGATCGCCGGATGGTTCAGCGCCGCCGCATTCTGCGCTTCGCGGCGAAACCTCAGATAAAAACTTGGATCGCGGGCCAGGTCGGCGCGCAGCACTTTGATCGCGACGTCGCGGTGTAGCCGCAGGTCGCGGGCCAAGTGCACCTCGGACATACCGCCGAAACCGAGAATTTCGCCGATCTCATACCGGTCGGACAGGTGCTGTGGGGTCGTCATTGCCATGTCTGTTCAGAAGCCAATCGCGTCACCTGCACCGTTGCAGGAGACAAAAACGCATCGAGTCGGGGTACCCCGAATTCTTCCCCACCATGACTGACGGCACCGCCACGGGTCCAGTCGGGCATCGCTGACGGCGTCTGGAACGGGGTCGTCTCGGTGATCGTGTTGGTCACCGTCGGCGGGGGCGGGCCCTTGTCCTTCTTATCCTGCGCGTTGAGCACGATCAGGATCGCGATGACGATCGCCAGTGCACCGAGCACACCTGCCGCCCACAGCAGCGCACGCTGACCCGACGAGAAGGTGCGCCGGGGCGGGGGAGTGCTGCGGTGGCTTCCGGTTGCCGGTCGCACCCGGGCAGCGGTCGCCGGGGACCGCCCCGTCAGATCGGCTGCCGCGCGTGCCTGCGCGGCCGACGGCACCGCCGCCGGCGTGGCGCGTCCGATCGACGGCGCCTGGTTGGGCCTCGGTGGCCGGCGGCCGGACCGTACGGCGGCCACCGCGTCGGCGAACGGCCCGCCCGAGCGGTACCGCATGCCCGGGTTCTTCACCAACGTGATCTCGATCAGCTCGCGCACATTCGGCGGCAGATCGGCCGGAAGCGGCGGCGGCGTCTCCTTGATGTGCTTCATCGCCACGGTCAACGCGCCGTCGCCGGTGAACGGTCGTTTGCCTGAAACCGATTCGTAGCCAACAACTCCCAGCGAGTACACATCACTGGCGGCCGTGGCGTCGTGGCCCAGCGCCTGCTCCGGTGCGATGTACTGCGCGGTGCCCATCACCATGCCGGTCTGGGTCACCGGCGCAGCGTCGACGGCCTTGGCGATGCCGAAGTCGGTCAGCTTCACCTGACCCGTCGGCGTGATCAGGATGTTGCCGGGCTTGACGTCGCGGTGCACCAGCCCCGCGGTGTGCGCGACCTGCAACGCGCGGCCGGTCTGCTCCAGCATGTCCAGGGCGTGCCGTAGCGACAGCCGGCCGGTCCGCTTGAGCACCGAGTTCAACGGTTCACCGTTGACCAGTTCCATCACCAGGTAGGCCGTTCGGCCTTCGCCGTCCATCTCGGTCTCGCCGTAGTCGTACACGCTGGCGATGCCGGGATGGTTGAGCATCGCGACGGTGCGCGCCTCGGCGCGGAACCGTTCGACGAATTCGGGGTCGGTGGAGTACTCCGCCTTGAGCACCTTGATCGCGACACGGCGGCCCAACCGCGAGTCGATGCCTTCCCACACCTGGCCCATGCCGCCGGTGGCGATCAGTCGCTGCAGCCGGTAGCGGCCGGACAGCGTCACTCCGACGCGCGGGCTCATTGCTCGTCTCCCGCTCGTCCCCTGCCCTGCGGGCGTGGGCCCACCGGTCCTCGCGCGTTCCGCGCTGCGATCCTCACTCGCGTTCGCCTTCGCGGGCTCATGATCCCTCCCGCAAGGCCGCCGCGATGGTGGCCCGTCCGATCGGTGCCGCCACGGCGCCTCCGGTGGCGTTGAGCCGGTCGCCGCCGTTCTCGACCAGCACGGCAACCGCAACTTTGGGAGCTCGAGCTGGTGCGAAGGCGATGTACCAGGCATGCGGCGGAGTGTTGCGGGGGTCAGTACCGTGCTCCGCAGTGCCGGTCTTGGATGCGATCTGCACGCCGGCGATGGCTCCCTTCTGCTGCGTCACCTGCTCGGCGGCGACCATCAGATCCGTAAGTGTATCTGCGACCTGCTCCGACACCGCCCGTCGCTCTTGCTGCGGGGCCGTGGTGGCGATGTTGGAAAGGTCGGGTCCCTTCAGGCTATCGACCAAGTACGGCCGCATCGCTACCCCTTTATTCGCGATGGTTGCGGCCACCTGCGCGTTCTGTAGGGGAGTGAGTGCGACGTCTTTCTGCCCAATGCTCGACATGCCGACCGCCGCGGCATCGGACATCGGGCCGACGGTGGATTCGGCGACCTCGAGCGGAATCGGAGGGGGAGGGCTGTCGAGGCCGAACGAGAAGGCCGTCGCCCGCAGCGCCTCGGCACCGGTGTTGATGCCGAGCTGTACGAATGCGGTGTTGCACGACTTCGCGAACGCGTCGTGCAGTGAGACGGTCGCGCCTGGGCCGCATGCCGAGCCGGCGAAGTTCTCGAGCGTCGCCGTGCTGTCGGGCAACGGAATCCGTGCCGCCGACGTGAGCTGTGTGTTCTCGGCGGCACCGTGCTGAAGCGCCGCCGCGGTGGTGATCACCTTGAACGTCGAACCGGGCGGGTAGGCCTCTGAGATCGCCCTGTTCAGCAGCGGGGAGTTCGGGTCGTCCCGCAGTTGTTGCCACACCTGCGACTGCTGTTCGACGTCGTGCGTCGCAAGCAGGTTCGGGTCGTACGACGGTGCCGACACCATCGCGAGGACCTTGCCGGTCGAGGGCTCGAGCGCGACCACTGCGCCCTTGCATCCTCCGTTGCAGCCGTGCTCCATCGCGTCCCACGCGGCTTGCTGCACTTGCGGATTGACCGTGGTCGCGACGTTGCCGCCGCGAGGGTCACGGCCGGTGAAGAAGTCGGCCAGCCGTCGGCCGAACAACCGCTGATCGGAACCGTTGAGGATGCTGTCCTCGGCACGCTCCAGGCCGGTGCTCGAATACCGCAGCGAGTAAAACCCGGTCACCGGGGCATAGGCGAGCGGATTGGGATACACACGCAGGAATCGAAAGCGTCCGTTGGTCGACACCGAATACGCCAGCAACTGGCCGCCCGCCGAAATCTGGCCCCGCTGGCGCGAGTACTCGTCGAGAAGGACACGCTGGTTGCGCGGATCCGATCGCAGCCCGTCGGCCCTAAACACTTGCGTCAGTGTGGCATTGGCCAACAACAGCACGATCAACACCATGATCGTGACGGAAATGCGGCGCAGCGAGGTGTTCATACTTTCTCGATCACCTCGGTACCGGCTGCCGCGATCGACGTGTTGTGGGGCCGCGTGTCGATCGGCCGCCTGGCGGCGTGCGAGATGCGGACCAGGATCGCCAGCAGGACGTAGTTCGCCAGCAGCGACGAGCCGCCATACGACATCCACGGTGTCGTCAAGCCGGTCAGCGGGATCAGCTTGGTGACCCCACCGACGACGATGAACAACTGGATCGCAAGCGTCGATGCAAGGCCCGCGGCGAGCAGCTTTCCGAAGCTGTCGCGCACGGCGATCGCGGTGCGCAGGCCGCGGATGATGAGGATGGTGTAGAGCATGAGCACCGCGGCCAGACCGACGAGGCCGAGCTCTTCCCCGATCGCGGCGACGATGAAGTCTGTGGACGCGGCGGGCACCGTGCCGGGCTGGCCGTTGCCGAGGCCGGTCCCGAATATCCCGCCGGTCGCAAAGCTGAACAGCGACTGCACCATTTGATAGCCGGCGCCGTCGGGGTCCGCGAACGGATCCATCCACGTCTGCACGCGGACGCGGACGTGGTCGAAAACGTAATACGCCGCAACGCTTCCCGCGGCAAACAGGGCCAGCCCGATGGCCACCCAGCTGAACCGCTCAGTCGCGATGTAGACCAGGACGAGGAACGACGCGTACAGCAGCAGCGACGTGCCGAGGTCCTTCTCGAAGACCATCACGCCGATCGACGCCACCCAGGCCGCAAGCAGCGGCGCGAGGTCTCGTGGACGCGGTAGATCCATACCGGCGAAGTGCTTACCGGCGCTTGTGAACAGGCTGCGTTTGGACACCAGCACCGACGCGAAGAAGATCAGCAGCAAGATCTTTGAGAACTCCGCGGGCTGAATTGAGAAGCCAGGCAACCGAATCCAGATCTTCGCGCCGTTCTGCTCCGACATCGACCGGGGGAGCACCGCGGGAATCGCCAGGAGGACAAGGCCGGTCAATCCGCAGACGTAGCCGTAGCGGGCGAGGACTCGGTGGTCCTTCAGGAAGATCACGACGAGCGAGAACGCGACCACACCGACCAGGGTCCACAGCATCTGCTGATTGGCGGTTCCGCCCAAACCCCGTGACGCCCGATCACCCTGAGCGAGGTCGAGCCGGTGAATCATGACGAGCCCCAGGCCGTTTAACAGCGCGACGACCGGTAGCAGCAGCGGGTCGGCGTACGGGGCGAACCGCCGGACGGTCAGGTGCGCGCCGGTGAACAGCGCAAGGTAGGCAACGGTGTACTGGGCCATATCCCAATGCAGACCGTGCTCTTGGTTGGCCTCGACCAGCAGCAGCGCCACCGTGGTGATCAGTGCCGCGAAGCCAAGCAGAATCAGCTCTGAATTACGCCGATTCGGCAGCGGCGGCATCACCGCGACGGGGGACTGCGGCTGGGTCGTCATGACACTTCCCGGCAGTTCGTTCCCGGTTGCGGTGGTGGGGGAGGAAGGGCGGTGACCGTTGGCGCCGGGGTCGACGTCGGTGGCGGGGGCGGCGGTGCAGGCGGGGCTGGTGGTGGTGCTGGCCCCGGCGGTGGAGGTGGCGGCGCCGTCACTGTCGTGGGAGTCTCGGGAGCCGGTGTGCCACTGCCTGATTCGGGAATGCCGGGATTGGCGGGCGTATCCGGGAGATGGGGCGTCGTCGTGGTGGGCGTCGGCGTGCGCGGCGCGCACGTGGGCAGGACCGAGCTTCGAGCGAGCTCCTCGATCTGGGCGATGGCGTCGTCCAGGGTGCCCGACGGGAGGCCTGCGATCACCTGGGCCCGCTCCGACGGCCGCATGTCGTTGACAGCGAGCATCCGGCAGTCGAGGTTGTCCTTGGCTTGGCCGGCACTGATGAGCGACAGTTCACTTCGCGCGTTCAGACAGCCCAACAGATAAGGCTCCTGAAGCGCTATGCCTAAAAAAGACCCCTGGACACCCCGCATGATCGACACGGTTCCGTCGTGTTCGCTGACGTAGTAGTTGCTGCGCACGATCTCGCGGCCGATGGCCAGACCCGCCAACACCACCAGAACCACGAGCGCTGCGGCGATCAGGATGCGACGACGTGATCGCGGCCGCCGCGCAGGCTCTTCTTCTGGTTGCGGCACAACGCGTTTGGCGGCGTTGCGGCGGGGGTTGAACGCCGACGCCCGGCCCGCCGCGGTATTGGGTGGGGCAACTTGGTCGTCGTCGCCGGAAACCGCGCCCGCAAGGATCGGCTGGGTTTGGCCGTAGTCGTAGTCGATGACGTCGGCCACCACCACGGTGACGTTGTCGGGTCCGCCGCCGCGCAGCGCCAATTCGATCAGCCGGTCGGCACTTTCGGCCACGTCGGGGATCTGCAGTGCCTCGAGGATGGTGTCGTGGCTCACCGGGTCGGACAACCCGTCGGAGCACAGCAGGTAACGGTCGCCGGCGCGCGCCTCGCGCATGATGAGTGTGGGCTCGACCTCGTGCCCGGTGAGCGCGCGCATGATCAGTGACCGCTGCGGATGGCTGTGCGCCTCCTCGGCGGTGATGCGGCCTTCGTCGACCAGCGTCTGGACGAATGTGTCGTCCTTGGTGATCTGGGTTAGCTCTCCGTCGCGCATGAGATAGCCACGGGAGTCGCCGATGTGGACAAGCCCAAGTCTGTTGCCCGCGAACAGGATTGCCGTGAGCGTCGTGCCCATCCCCTCGAGTTCGGGGTCTGCTTCCACGTGCGCGGCGATGGCCGAGTTGCCTTCGCGTACCGCGGCGTCAAGCTTGGACAGCAGGTCGCCGCCGGGCTCGTCGTCGTCGAGATGGGCGAGCGCGGCGATCACCAGTTGAGAGGCCACCTCTCCGGCGGCGTGCCCACCCATTCCGTCGGCCAGGGCAAGTAGGCGCGCGCCGGCGTATACCGAGTCCTCATTATTGGCGCGGACCAAACCGCGGTCGCTGCGAGCGGCGTATCGAAGGACAAGTGTCACGGGCGCAGCTCGATTACCGTCTTGCCGATTCGAACCGGCGTGCCCATCGGAACGCGTACCGCCGTCGTCACCTTCGCCCTGTCAAGGTATGTACCGTTGGTCGATCCTAGGTCCTCTACGTACCATTCCGAACCTCGTGGGGAGAGCCTGGCGTGCCGCGTCGACGCGTAGTCGTCGGTGAGCACCAGCGTGGAGTCGTCGGCACGGCCGATCAGCACCGGCTGGCTGCCGAGCGTGATGCGGGTGCCGACCAATGCGCCCTCGGTCACGACGAGCTGGCGTGCCACGTGGCGCCGGCCGCGGTTGGGCAGCAACGAACCGCGCAACGCCAGTCCCCGCCGCACCATGACCGCTCCGGTCGGCGCATAGATGTCTGTTCGCAAGATCCTTAATACCGACCAGATAAACAGCCACAGCAACAACAGGAAACCGACGCGCGTCAGCTGCAGTACTAACCCCTGCATCTGACGTCCTCTCCGTCCCCGTCCCGTTCTCGTTGCGCCGGCACCAGAATAGGTTCAGCCACCATCGGCAACGTCACGATACTTGGACGGCGAGCGACGTGAAGGGGAAGCGATCAGCTTCGCCCTCCGCTTCGGCCGGCCTAGGCCCTCAGTGAACTCGGACGATGATCTCGGAGTGGCCGAGCCGGATCACGTCGCCGTCCGCCAATTGCCACTCCTGCACGGGTGCGTTGTTCACCGTCGTGCCGTTGGTCGAATTGAGGTCGGAAAGCAGTGCGACCTGGCCGTCCCAGCGGATCTCCAGGTGCCGGCGTGACACACCGGTGTCGGGCAGGCGGAACTGCGCGTCCTGACCGCGGCCGATCACGTTGGCGCCTTCACGCAGCTGGTAGGTGCGGCCGCTGCCGTCGTCGAGCTGCAGCGTCACGCTGGTGCCGCCGGCCGGGTAGTCGCCCTGGCCGTAACCGCCGCCGTAGCCGCCTTGCCCTGCAGGTGGGCCGTAGTCGTATCCGCCACCGGCCGGTTCGGCGTAGCCCGGCTCGGCGTAACCGGCGCCGCCCGCCGGCTCGCCGTAGCGTCCGTAGTCCGGCTGGGCGTAGTCCTGCCTGCCGTAGGGCTGGCCGCCGTAGCCGCCCTGGTCCGGGTAGCCGGCCTGGTCGGGATAGCCACCCTGGTCCGGGTAGGCCGGCCGCGGCTCGGGACGGCCGTAGCCGGCGTCGTCGGGACGACCCGGGCCTGGCGGGCGACTGTAGTCGTAGTCGCCGGCCGGAGCGCCATACCCTTGGCCGCCAACCTGCGGTGGGCCGTAGCCACCGGGCTGCTGCCGGTAGCCCTGGTCGGGGTAGCCGCCGCCGGCCGGAGGGCCGTACCCGGCGGGCGGGCGCTGCTCATATGACTGCGGCGGGTAGCCGGCCTGGTCGGGATAGCCACCCTGGTCCGGGTAGCCGCCCTGATCGGGGTAAGCCGGACGCGGCGGATAGCCCTGCTCGCCTTGCGGTGGATAGCCGCCCTGCTCCTGCGGGGGGTATGGGCCGCGCGGCTCCTGGCCTCGCGGATCGTCCTCGTGGCGGCCGTACCGCTCGTCGTAGTACTCGTCGGCGGGCCGTCCCGGTCCCTGGCCGCCGCGGTAGCTCGGATTGTCGGTCATCGGTGCTACTCCTGGTTCTGCGGTGAACGCACGATTGGGTTGGTCTGCGGCGGGCTCGCCAGCGGTCGAATCGGGATTGACCGCACCACGCGCGCGGAATTGTCCGGTGTGCAGGTTCGGTGACTGCTCAAATCTGACGACCACATCACCATACGTTTGCCATCCCTGCTCATGGATGTAACCCTCCAAGTGCTTGGCGAAAGCGGTTGATGTGAGGTCCGGATCAGCGCTCACCTTCTGATAGTCAGGCACACTGAGAGTAATGACGTAGTCGTTTGGCGCCAAAATACGTCCGCCAAGCACTTCGCGTGCTCCGGTATCGGCTTCCCGGCGAAGCATTGCCTCTACTTCTTGCGGCACAATTGATCCACCGAAAACCCGGGCGAACGCATCACCGACGGTTGATTCGAGTTTGCGCTCGATGCGGTCGACTAGACCCATATCACCGCCCGCCTCGCTCGTAGTTTCCGTCAGTCCTGCTCACGCGCCCGCGGCCCAGCGTGTCGCGTGGCCACATCGCGTACTTGCATGGTATCGGCCCAGCGCAGCGGTGCGGGACCAACAGAATTCTGAGAATCGAATCGAGCCAGGTCAGCCGCGCGATCTTGAACTACTGGCAGGCGCTGGCAAGCCTCCGTACGGTTGGGGAGCACGGTGGGGTGCGTGATAGGCTCCCCCGGTTGTTGGGGCGAGTGGCGGAATGGCAGACGCGCTGGCTTCAGGTGCCAGTGTCCTTCGGGACGTGGGGGTTCAAGTCCCCCTTCGCCCACACAAATAGCGGTTCGACGTTAAGTCCACGAAACCAAAAGGCTTCGTGGCCTTGGTGTTTAGTGGGTTGAATTGGGCCCGCCGCGGGCCGCGGGTTCAGGCACCGAGACGGAACGGCGGGTACTTGTCCGTCGCCAGCAGGAATGCGTACGCGATCACCCGGTAATTCCAGCGCAGGACGCCCACGCTGAAGGTGAACAAAGGTCGCGGGTAACGCCCGGTGATGACGATGGCGAACCACGCGATGATGACGGCAACCGTCGACACCACGGTGAGCGCTAGCAGCACGATGTAATGCGGAATCGCCAGCAACCATTTCACGAGCGGCAACCAGCGGCTCAACTCCTGCGAGGCATCGGGGTAGCGGACCGCCAAGTGAACAGCTTGAGCCTCGTCGGTCGACGGGTACTCGTCGCGTAGCAGGTAGAGATAGGCCGCGACCCGACTTTGCAGCATCAGAAGCCCGACGTTCCAGTCGAACCACCAGCGCGGGTACTTGCGACGAAACACGATCATCAGCAGCGGCGCGAGAACCAACACGCCGCCGACATAGGAGAAATTGGGGACTGTCACTGTCCACGGCTCAACGCCCCATGAAGCAGACAATCCGCCAAATCCGTTTGCCCCGACAAGAATTGCGACCAGCACCAGTATCGGCAATGCGAGAACGAGGCGGAATGCCGTCTTCCAGCGGCTCAGTTGCTGCGGATAGTCGACGTCGAACGTGAGAGCGTAGCCGTTTGTAAGCGGGTGCATCGATGTCCCCTGATCGTGTGGGCCGACGTGCCTTACACGCTGTAGGCGATGACTCCGATTACAGCGACCACCACCGCGATGAGCCCTAGATAGCCGAGCACAAGCCCTGCCAGAGCCAAACCGTCGCCGCGCTCGCCGGTCCGGAGGATCTGCGCTCGCGCGATATGCCCGGTTGGGATGGCTAACAGGGGGAAGACGAAACCCAGCACCAACGCGACGACCGCCAGTGAATTTGTTCGTGGATTCGTCTGTTGCACAGCGTTGCTCATCGCGCTCCTTCGTGACAGTAGAGGACCACCCGGCTCAGCAGACGTCCAGGCAATCCATAGACGATTCACATACTCGAACGGTTCAACCGTTCTGCAGATCTCGACGAACCGGCGGAGCGCAATTTCTTGAGTGTTCGGACATCACGCCGCGGGCGCGTGGTATTCGGCTGCGCGCACGGTAGCTTTTTGCGAATGCGGCTCGCGTGCATCGCGCTTGTATCGGTCATGGCTCTGGTGCCGTCGTGCTCCACGGCGGTGGAAGGCTCCGCGGTAAAGGGTGAGAAAGCCCCGCCGCCGCCCTCGGTGGATATCAGCAAGCTCGATGTCGGGCCGTACCCGACCGAACCGAGCGCGCCACTGGGGGTCGCGGGTAACCCGATGCGGGGCGCTCTGATCGAGGCGCAGCGGATGGCCAACAACGTCGTCGGTCCGTGGGAGGTCGATTCCACGCTGACGAAGTGGTTCGGCCTGGGCGCGATGGTGTTGAAGAGCCCCGACGCCCTTACGTTGATCGGCCCGGAGCAGTTCGCACCGGCCGTGGGCGCACACGACTTCATCAACGGGTTCGCGACTTCCCGTGCTGCCGAGGATCAGAAAATCCTGCTGAACGCGGTGCTGAGGTTCGGCGACGACGCTTCGGCGGGTGCAGCCGCAGCCGATCTGAGCGATGTTGCGCAAAAGACAGGGACTCCGCCCGTGCAGCGCGCGGCGATCCCCGGCCATTCCGATGCGCAGGCGACGAGCTATAGCGTCACCGAGAACAAGACCGGCAAGCAGTGGGCAGCGGTGCGTTCGTTTACCGCGCACGGGTCGTATGTGTTCATGCAGCTGGCCCAGGTCGTCGACGGCGTGGATGTGGCGCTCGGGCTCGTGGCGAAAACGCTTGACATGCAAGGACCGTTGATCGACAAGTTCCGGGCGACCGATCCCGCGGAGTTCGCCGACATTTCGATCGACCCGACCGGGCTGCTGGCCCGCACACTGCCGGTGCCGGAGAAGGAAGCCACCGTCGTCCAGAACACGACGTACGAACAGCGCGGCGCGCTGCAATTCCAGAGCGACCCGGCGCGCTCGGCGAAGTTGTTCTCGGATACCGGAATGGATCTGGTCGCGATGGCGAAGACGAATGTCTACCAGACCAAGGATGCCGGGGGAGCGGCCAAGATCGTCGACGGGTTCTTCGCGGAACTGCAACCGACGTCGCAGCCCGCTGACGCCGTGGTGAACCTGCCGGGTAGCCGCTGTCTTCAGTTGGAGGACAAGACCTTCTACTGCCTGGGCGCGGCCGACAAGTACGCGATCGAGACGACGTCGAAGAACCTGCTGGATGCACGGCAGCAGATCGCTGCGCAGTACGCAATGCTGCTCAAGGGCTGAGGGCCCTAGGCAAGAACTCCACGCAGCACCAGTTCGGCCAGCTCGCTGGCCGCGGAGTCGACGTCCTTGACGCGCCGCACGCACACCGCGTACCACGCGCCGCCGGCGATGACGTCCATGATCGTGTCCGCGCCGATGCCCGGCCGCGCCGTGCCGGCGTCAACCGCCTGAGCGACTCGCTCGGCAAGCTGGCCCCGTGCCGTCGCCTCCAGGCGATCGCCGAGCACCCGGCGCATCCGCCGATCCGACCGTAAGTCGTTGAGCAGTCCCGGAATTGCCTCCCGCACCGCGGGATCGCCGTACATCCTCAGCGCGCCGCGGCACAACCGGGTGATCTCGGCGATGAAGTCGTCCTCAGGCGCTTCGGGGCCAAGGTCGGGGAACAGCGCCTCGTGCACCAACTGCGCCTTGGAACTCCACCGGCGATACACCGCGGGCCTGCTCACGCCCGCAGTCGTCGCGATCAGGTCGATGGTCGTGGCCGCGTAGCCACGCTCGATGAGCAGCCGTTTCGTCGCGGCCAGCACCGCAGCATCGATCGCCGGGTCACGCCGTGAGCCCTGGCGCCGGTGTCGCCGCACCGCCGTATCCGCGTCCACCATTCCCCCTCGCCGCATTTGTCGTTACAGTGTGTCACAACAAATCGATGGAGGGCAGCGATGACCGCCAGACTGACCCAACCCTTGGCCGACATCGGCGAAGACGGCCGGCACGTCTACACCTGTCCCCTCTGTGAAGCCATGTGCGGCTTGGAGATTCAGGTCGACGGCGGGCGGGTGGCAAGCATCCGCGGCAATCACGACGACACCTGGAGCCACGGCCACATCTGCCCGAAGGGCGCCACACTCGGCGCGGTTCACGAGGACCCCGACCGGATCCGCCGGCCGATGATCAAGGTCGACGGGCAATGGCAGGAGGTCAGTTGGGACGCGGCCTTCCGGCGCTGCACGAAGCTGCTCGCCCCGGTCATCGAGAAGTACGGAATCGGCGCGGTGACTTGCTACACCGGCAACCCGCTCGCGCACTCCTTCTCTCTGGGCCGCTACACCGGCGTGCTGCTCGGCATGTCGGGTATCCCGCTCAGCTACTCGCCGGGCACGGTCGACCAGTGGCCGAAGAACCTGTCGTCGCATCTGATGTACGGCGGGTGGTGGACGTTCCCGGTACCGGACATCGAGCGCACCGACTTACTTATCGTGATGGGAGCCAACCCGGCCGCTTCGCAGGGTTCACTGCTCGCCGCGCCGGACGTGATGGGCATCATCGACGGAATTCGCAAGCGCGGCAAGGTCATCGTGATCGACCCCGTCCGCACTGCCACCGCCGACCGCGCCGACGACTGGCTGCCGATCACGCCGGGCACCGACGCCGCGCTGCTGCTCGCCATCGTGCACACACTGTTCGACGAGAAGCTTGTGTCATTGGGCGATATCGCGCAGCACGTCGACGGTGTCGAGCGGATGCGTGCGGTAGCCGTCGAGTGGTCGCCCGAACGCGTCGCACCCGCCACGGGAATCGCCGCGGACCGTATCCGCGCACTGGCCCGCGACCTGGCCGCCACCGAGCGCGCCGTCGTCTACGGCCGAATCGGGTTGTGCAACCAGGAATTCGGCAGCCTGGCCAGCTGGCTCGTCGACGTGGTCAACATCCTCACCGGCCACTTCGACACTCCTGGCGGATCTATGTTTCCGCGCGCCGCGGCGTGGTCCGTCACGGTGCAGCCCATCCCTGGCCTCGAAGACGGGGCGCCCGAATTCGGCCGGTTCCGGACGCGCGTCCGCGGCGCCAAGGAAGTACTGGGCCAAGTGCCGGTGTCGTGTTTGGCCGAAGAGATCGCGACGCCGGGGGAGGGCCAGATCAAGGCGCTGATCACCGTCGCGGGCAACCCGGTCCTGTCGACACCCGCGGGGCACAAACTCGACGAAGTGCTGCCGACGCTCGACGCCATGATCGCCGTCGACATGTGGCTCAACGAGACCACCCGCCACGCCGACGTCATCCTGCCTGCCCCATCTCCGCTGGAGCAGCCGCACCACGACGACCTGATCTTGAACTTCGCGATCAACAGCATCGCCAACTACTCACGCCCGGTCTTCGAACCCGAAGACCCCGACCGCCCCGAGGAGTGGGAAATCCTCATCCGGCTCACCGGGTTGTGCACCGGCACCCCCGCGGAGGACGTCGACGTCGCCGCCATCGACGACGGGTTCTTCGACTACATGGCCTTCACCCAGGGTCTCGACGGTGCGACCATCCGGCAGCACTACGAGCGCGGCGGGCCGGAGCGGATCCTCGATTTGACCCTGCGCACCGGTCCATTCGGGGATCGATACGGCGAAAACCCTGACGGCCTGACGTTGGACAAGCTGAAATCCGAGCCGAACGGCATCAACTTCGGGCCGATGGTTCCTCAAGTACCCGAAATTCTGGGCACCTCGGATCACAAGATCCGCCTGGCCCCGCAGTACCTGCTCGACGACTTGCCGCGGCTGGCCGAGCGGCTCGACCGCGCCCCCGATGAACTGGTCTTGGTGAGCCGACGCCATCTGCGGTCGAACAATTCGTGGTTGCACAACGTCGCGCCATTGATGAAGGGCAAGGACCGCTGCACCCTGCTGATCCACGAGGACGACGCGACGAAGCGTGGTCTGGTGACGGGCGACGTGGTCACAGTGACGTCCGCGGGCGGGCAGATCGAGGTACCCGTCGAGGTGACCGACGCGATCATGCCGGGCGTGGTGTCCATGCCGCATGGCTGGGGCCACGGCAAGACGGGCACGCGCATGAATATTGCCAACGGTTCGCCGGGCGTGAACACCAACATTCTGTCGCCGCCCACATTCATCGACGAACCGTCGGGGAACGGCGCACTGAACGGCATCCCGGTGACGGTCACCGCCGTCGGCGCCTGATAGGCATTAGGCGTGGGCAATAACGAACGCGCGAAGATCGTCATGACCGACGACGAGATCGCGGAATTCATCGAGCGCAGCCGGACCGCGACGATGGCCACCCTGCTGGCCGACGGCCGGCCGCACCTGGTCGCGATGTGGTACGCGGTGGTCGACGGCGAGATTTGGTTCGAGACGAAGGCGAAATCGCAGAAGGCCGTCAATGTGCGCCGCAATCCGACGATCACGGTGATGATCGAGGACGGCCAGACCTACGACACGCTGCGCGGCGTGTCGATCGACGGAAAAGCCGAGATCGTCGACGACCCGGAAACCATTCTGCGCGTTGGCATTAGCGTCTGGGAGCGCTACACAGGGCCGTACACCGACGAGATGCGCCCGTTCATCGACCAGATGATGAACAACCGGATCTGCGTGCGGGTGGTGCCGGAGCGGATGCGCAGCTGGGACCATCGCAAGCTCGGCATGCCGGCGATGCCTGTCGGCGGCAGCACGGCGCAGTACCTCTGATGCCGCAGGAACGTCCGAAGCAGCTGGACTCGCCGCTACTGCCGAAGATCTTCAAGTACGCCGGAAAGGCGCACGTGTGGGTCTACCGGCGCACCGGCGGGAAGATCGGCGGAAAGTGGCGCATCGGCGCGGGTTTTCGCAAGCCGGTGCCGACGCTCCTGCTCGAGCACCGCGGCCGCAAGTCCGGCAAGGTGTTTGTCACGCCATTGCTGTACATGTTCGACGGGCCGAACGTCGTGATCGTCGCGTCGCAGGGTGGACGGCCCGAGGACCCGCAGTGGTACCGCAATCTGACGGCGAATCCGGAGACCTATGTCGAGATCGGCGCCGACCGGCGCGCGGTGCACGCCGCCACGGCGAGCCCCGAGGAGCGGGCGCGGCTCTGGCCGAAGCTCGTGGACCTCTACGCGGACTTCGACAATTACCAGTCCTGGACTGACCGTCAGATTCCCGTGGTGGTCCTGTCGCCGCGTTAAGGATGCGGCGGGTCGAAGCCGGGGTTCGACAATGCGTTGGCCACGCCGCTGCCGATCGGGCCGTGCTGGTCGACGATCGTGGCGACTCCGGTCGCGACGCCTGCGTGGCTGTAATGGGTGAGCGCCGCCAACCCGAGGTACGGCCCTTCGGGTAGGCGGCTGAGCGTCAGCGTGTAGTCGGCGTTGATGAACTGCAAACCCTCTGCCCCGAAATGGGTTAACGAGCTGACCATGTCTCCGGCCATCGCTGCTCGGGTGAAGGGCGTCAGTTCTTCACCGTCGATCAGAGGCCTGATGTCGCGCACCCATATGTACTTCGGTCCCGCGTGTTGCCACGCATCGAGCCCGAAGCCGGGGCCCGGAGTGTGTTCGCTCTTGCCGTAGGTCCACACCAGCATCGCCAAGCCCCGTGGGATCGGATCGGGTGTGGGTGGAATGGGCGGCATGGTCACCGGCGACGACCAGATCTCATCGGTCGGCTGCTCGCCGCGGCGCAGAAACAAGCCGCTCGCGCGGGCGACGACGGTGTCGGATTGCGTCATCACCGCGTCGACCAACCTCAGCCGGCGGCCCTGGCGAGAGACTGTGGTGTCGACGCGCACCGGCGCCAGTGCGGCGGGCCGGAACAGGTCGACGGTGAGACGTGCGGGCTGGAACTCGGGATCGCCCGCGTCGCGCTCGAGGACATGCCCGAGCAGGCCGCCGACGTAGTTGCCGCTGATCGTCTGGCCCCACGGCCCGCGGGCGATGGACTGCGGTACGAACATGTCGCCATCGGCAACGAAGAATGCCGATGGCCCGCTGCGTGAAGCCGGAGCGTCGGCCGCCCGGTCCTGTGTCGTCATTGCGACCGACGATAGCGGGCTAGGTCATCTAAGAGTTCGCCAGCCAGCGTTTGATGTCGCGGTCCACCGGGTCCGCGACGTCCTGGAATTCGGCGTGCTTGTCGATGTAGTTCGCGACCATCGGGCAGACCGCGACGATGCGCAGGCCCGCGTCGCGGGTGGATTGCAGGGCCTCACCGATGAGAATCGTTGCCAGACCGCGGCCTTCGAATGCGTCGTCGACCTCGGTGTGCGTGAAGATGCGTTGGCCGTCGCGTTCTTTGAACTCGGTCAGTCCGACGGACCGCCCGTCGACGGCGATCGTGTAGCGATCGGATTCGGCGGCGACCTTCGTAGGTGCGCCGGTCTTGTCGGTGGTCATGTTGACTCCTATACCCCGGGATTCGGTCGCGGACGCAGCGTCGCGTTGGGCAGGGGAGGAGCGGGCAGGCGTGATCCCCGGTAACCGTGCACCGCGCCGAAACGGTCGTCGTGGGCCTCCCACAGTTGCCGGTACGCCGCGATGTCGTCGTGGCTGCGCCCGACAAAGTTCCACCACATCACCAGCTGTTCGGGAAACGGTGGACCACCGAGCAGCAGCACGCGCGCCGGGTCCTCAGCCCGGTTCGTCACGGTCAACTGGCCACTCCCCGCGGCTTGAAACGCGAGGTCGGCGACGGCGAGTGCCGCGCCTGCGACCTCGACGCTGCCCTGGTCTAGCAGCACCCCGTGCTCGAACGCGGGATCGACGTCCAGCGTCAGATCGGCGCCGGGGTCGAGGTCGATCTGCGCGCCGAGCAGCGGCGTGAAGGTGTGCACAGGCGAACGGTCACCCGCGAGTTCACCGAGGAACACCCGCAGCGTCGCACCCTCGATCGGGTGCGGCTGCGGAACGTAGTGCGCGAAGTCGCGGCCCGTGTCACGGTCGGCGTCGGGCAGTGCCACCCACAGCTGGACGCCGTGCAGGATCGTGGTGGCCGGTGTGGAAACCTCCGAATGACAGATGCCCGCTCCGGCCGTCATCAGATTGAGCTCGCCGGGACGGACCATCGCGTGCACGCCCGCACTGTCGCGATGATCTACCTCGCCGCTGAAAAGCCAACTGACGGTTTGCAACCCCGTATGCGGATGCGGCGGGACGTCCATTCCCGTGCCGCCTCCGACGTCATGCGGGCCGTAGTGGTCGGCGAAGCACCATGCGCCGATCAGCGACCGCTCGCGCTGCGGCAGCGTGCGGCGCACCCGGATGGCTCGCGGCCCACCCAGCGGCACCTCGCGGGGATGCAGCACACCGGCGAACGGCGAAGCAGCACAGGCGACTTCGGCGGGCGCGGTGTCGGTGTTGCTCACGCATTCACGGTAGCCCCTAGGTCCTCAGCCCGTCATCGCCGACCGGATCACCTCCAGATCGTGATCGCTGATCTTGAATACGCCGAAGCGGAACTTGTACCCCCAACGGGACTTGTCCTCGATGAAGTCCAGATCCTCGATCAGCGGCCGGATCGGCGTTTCGGCGCATTCGAGGAAATCGACGTTGCGCCGCCACGGCTGGATGTCCGGCGCCATCTCGGCCTGATACGGCTCGTCGTCGGCGACTTGTCCGATGGCGGTGAACGCCTGCAGCGGCTCCCCGTCGGGATGGACCGTCTTGGGCGAGTAGAAGATGATCCAGTCGCCGCGGGCCATCTTCCGCAACATGTTCGGCTTGCCATGGTTGGCCTGAGTGAAACGGCCGCGAACCCCCCGCTCGACGTGGTCGCGGCTCACAGTGTTGATCCAGTTCGTCATGACCGCACGCTAAGCACTACGGCCGACAGAATCGCGGTGTCGGGCGGCAACCTGTGGATAACTTCTCGACGCGGTGTCTAGCATCAGACGCCATGAGCGACGGCGGCTTGACGGCAGAGCATCTTCGGGGCGCGACGTTCGAGAAGTCGCCATGGAACAAGCGGGGGTATGACCCCAAGTCGGTGAACGACTTCCTGGCGCTCGCCGCGCGCCGGCTCGACGGCCGCGGCCATTTGTCCGCCGACGACGTCCGCGGCGTCAGGTTCGGAAAACCGCCGTTCGGCAAGCGTGGCTACGACGAGGAACAGGTCGACGCGATGCTCGACCAGATCGCCGCGGCGATCGCGCAACTCGATGCCTGACGAACCGCTTCGCGACGATAACGCCGAGCTGCTGCGCCGGCGCGCTCTGACCGAGGATGCGGCCCGGCCCGACGCCGTCCAACGACGGCATGCCGCGAACGGACGCACCGCGCGCGAGAACATCGCCGATCTCGTCGACGCCGGCTCGTTCGTCGAGTACGGGCGCTTCGCGATCGCGGCGCAGCGGTTTCGCCGCGACATCGCCGACTTGATCGAGCGCACGCCGGCCGACGGGCTCGTCGCGGGAACCGCCCGCGTCAACGGTGACCTCTTCGGCGTCGAACGCAGCGCCTGCGCCGTGTTGTCCTACGACTACACCGTGCTGGCCGGCACACAAGGCGCACTCGGTCATCGCAAGAAGGATCGGTTGTTCGAACTGATCGAGCGGATGCGGCTGCCCACCGTGTTCTTCGCCGAAGGTGGCGGCGGGCGACCGGGTGACACCGACTATCCCGTCGTCTCTGCGCTCGATGCCCGCGCATTCAAACTGTGGGCGGCGTTGTCGGGTGTGGTCCCGCGCATCGCGATCGTGAAGGGCCGCTGCTTTGCGGGCAACGCTGTGATTGCGGGCTGTTCCGACTTGATCGTCGCCACGGAGGACACGTCGATCGGTATGGGCGGGCCGGCGATGATCGCCGGCGGCGGGCTCGGTGACGTGGACCCCGACGACGTCGGACCGATTTCCGTGCAGGAGCCCAACGGCGTGGTCGACATCGTCGTCGCCGACGAGGCCGAAGCCGTCGCCGTCACCAAGACACTGCTCGGCTATTTCCAGGGTTCAGTCGCAGCCAGCCACGCAGGCGACCAAACGTCTTTGCGCACAATGGTTCCCGAACGTGCCCGCCGCGCCTACCCCGTCGCCCCGGTCATCGAAACGCTGGCTGACGATGGATCGGTCACCTTCCTGCGGCCACGATTCGCGCAGGAGATGGTGACGGCGCTGGCTCGTATCGAAGGCCGTGCGGTGGGTGTCATCGCCAACAACACGATGGTGATGGCCGGGGCGATCACCGCGGCCGCGTCCGACAAGGCGGCGCGGTTTCTTCAACTGTGCGACGCATTCGGGCTTCCCGTCGTCTCCCTCGTGGACTGTCCGGGATACATGGTCGGGCCGGCGGCCGAGGCGGAGGCGCTCGTCCGCCGCGGGTCACGGATGCTTGTCGCCGGCGCCGCTATGCAGGTGCCACTGGTCTCGGTCGTACTGCGCCGCGGGTACGGCCTTGGCGCGCAGGCGATGACGGGTGGCAGTCTGCACGAACCGCTGCTGACCGTTGCCTGGCCGGGCGCTCACCTCGGACCGATGGGTCTGGAGGGGGCCGTCCGGTTGGGTCTTCGCAAAGAGCTCGAGGCGATCGCGGACGACGACGAACGTGAAGAACGGGTGCGCCAGGCAACCGCCGCCGCGCAGGAAAATGCCAAGGCGCTCAACGCAGCTCAGATCTTCGAGATCGACGACGTGATCGATCCCGCGGATACCCGCGGGCTGATCGCCGCGACGTTCGCGGCCGCGACCGCGGATCAACATCAACACCGGGAACGCCGGTTCATCGATACCTGGTAAGTGGGGACGGTGCCGCCATGGCGCCTCTCGGCGAGTGGTCGCTCGAAGCGACAAATTTGGTTGGAGCCCGGGGGATGCCCGGCACCGTCGCATCGTCTAACCGAGCCAACCGACGGGATATTCCGTTCGCCGCCAACCCCCCGACCCGGCGGCGAACGATCAGCGGATCAGGCGGTCTCGGCGAATAGGCGACGGTCCCGCACCGGGTAGCCATTGCGTTCGGCGAGATTGCGAAGCTGCCTGAGGGCAAACGTGCGACCACGGCCCGCTTCCGGGATCACGATTCCCGCCCACAGCCCCTCGGCGCGCGGCAGTTCGCAGGCGTCACGCGCACACATCCAACGGCGAGGGCATGACCGGCAGAGCGCCTTTGCCTCTTCGTCGGCTGTCGTCGTCCACCGTTCGGGATCTCGGGTGCACGCGCCGATCGGTGTCTCTTCCCACTCCGATGCGTTCATCGTTGTAGCTCCTCTGCACGCTCTGCGGCGTTCTCCGCCGCGATGCCGCTAACCGTAGCGGATAAACCGTAGCGATGCAACAGTTGGATCACGGCAATGAAACCGCCGGCGTATCACATCGATGGGATATACCCGCACCGAAAAGCCACCCTAGGAGCAATTTTCCTGCGGATACCGCTGCTCGATCGCGGATTCAATCCGTAGCATCGACACGGTTTCAGAGCCACAAAGACGTAGCTTTCAGCACATATCGATACGGCAAAACATGGCACCAAGGCGTAGCAGTTCCATTAGCAATGGTTACTATTGCTGCACTTCTGCCGCCACCATTCAGCGAGGAATCGCCGCACATGACCGACGCGGAGCCGACGGCTGACACGTCCGATGTTCTGGACGCGGGAGTCGTTCGCGCGGGCGCGGCCGCAGCGGCCCGCCGCCGCGAACTCGACATAAGCCAGCGAAGCCTGGCAGCGGACGGGATCATCAACGCCGGCGCCCTCATCGCCTTCGAAAAGGGCCGCAGCTGGCCGCGCGAACGGACCCGGGCAAAGCTCGAGGAGGTGCTGCAGTGGCCACCGGGGACGATCGAACGGCTCCGCCACGGTGAACCCGTCGCCCGCAAGACCGATACCGAGCCGGCGCCAGGCGCAGACGAAGGTCAGTTGATCGCACAGGCCGTCATCACCGCGGTCCATTCCCTCGACGGCGCAGTCGAGGCGCTGCCCGCAGTCGAGGACTCCGACTTCACACCTCGGGTGACGGCCATCCTGGCGGACCTGCGCCAGCTCGAGGCGGTGGCCGCGCGCGCCACCCGCATCAGCAGGGTGACACCCACACTCATCAAGGCGCTGGGCACCGTGCGACGGCAGATCGACGAGTTGACCATGCGCGCAGCACGGGCGCCGCGTGCCACGCTGGGTCAGCGGATCTACGCGACCCGGCGCCGAGCGAATCTCACCCTCGCCGAAACAGCGCAAGCCGCAGGAGTTTCCGAGGACGACTTGCTCAAAGCCGAAGCAGAAGAACCTGTTTCGACCACAGCGATCGACGCAATTGAGTCACTGCTCAAGCAGATCGACTAGCTCAGTACCGCTCGCGATTCCGGTCGTCTTGAGACGGGAAGTGCTCGGCCAGCGCGGCGGCAATTTCCACGAAGCGGCGTCGTGTTGGGGGAGACATCTCGGCGGTTCGGTCGATGACGCCGCCGGGCCGAAGGTGCCCGTCGAACGGCACCTCGACGACCACCTGGCCTTGGGATGCGAACTGCTGCGCCAGGATCGACCGGGTCCGCTTGTCGGCGTGCCCGTCGGAATCGTTCAGCACGATGACCGTCCGCCGCAGCAGACCGGTCAGTCCGCGGGCGGCCAGCCAGTCCAACGTCTGACCTGCCGCCGCGGCGCCGTCCACCCACGGCGATGACACCACGATCAGCGCGTCGAGATCCCGCAGCACCTCCTGGGTGACGGGGGCGTCCATCGTGGAACTGCAGTCGACGATCGAGATCGTGAAGTAGCGGTCGAGCCGCGACGTCGCTTCGCGATAGATCGCGGGATCCAGCACGCGGCGGCGTGCGGGCGTCGCCTCGCCCGCCAGCACGAATAGCCCGGCCGCGTTATTGCCCACCCGGCTCCGCACGTCGGCGAACGTCTCGAGGTGCTGATCGGACGCCAGTTCCCAATACGAGCCTTGCGCCTTCGGGTCCACGCGGCTGCCAAGCTTGCCGAATGCTGTGTCGGCGTCGATCGCGACCACGCGGTCGTCCTGGCGTAGCTCCGCGAAAACCGAACCGACACTTGCAGATACGGTCGTCTTCCCGACGCCACCCTTGCCCATCACGCCGACCTTGTAGTGCCCCCGCAGGACCGACTTGATCTTTGCCTCTAGCTCGGCCTGCCGGATCTCGTCGGGCGACTGGCCCAAGTTGACGAGCCCGAAGGTGGCCTTGTACAGCGCGAGGCGCCAGCCGCGACCCGGAGGCGTGCGCCGGGGCGGCATCAACTCGTCGGCCCGGATCCGATCGGCGTACGAGCTGGCGGGCGGCGGCGGCGCACCGCCCTCTTGTCCATGCGAGGGGGCGGGCCACGGCTGGCCTTGGCGCCCGCCCGGCGGCTGCTGGCGCTGGGGCGGTTGCTGTGCGGGAGCGCGCGGGGGGCGCGGGGGCTGCCAACTTGGGGGCGGGCCCCACTGCGCGCTGTCGGGGTGAGCGGTCGTGGGCGGGAACTGCCGTGTATCTCGCGCGGGCGGCGGCGGGGCAGGGGCGAGGTGCGGTGGCTCGCGGAAGCTGGCGCGCGGATGGTCTGGGTTACGGAAGGGCGGTGGCGGTCCTTCGCCATGTCCGCGAGGACTCTCCTGCTGTGCGGCAGGCGTGGGCGGTTCAGCCGGCGACCTTTTCGCGCCGGTGGAAAACGATGGAGCTTCGTCAGCGGACGCTGGTCCGTCGGCAGATTCGGGGGGCCGCGACGGCACGAAATCGACCGGGGGCCTGCGCGGCACCGGCGGAGCGGGCGGAGGTGGCGGTTCGGCCGGCCCCGTGTCCGGCTCGAAATCCGACTCCTCCGGACCGGTCCACCCCAGCTCTCGGCGCAGGGCGTCGTCGCGGTCGGTCACTGCAAAACTCTCCTCGGGATGTCAGACGACGCGAATGTCGGCCACTCTCAAGTATCAACTACACGGCGTCGAACCGATCGAAGCAGGCCGCACCGGCGCGCGGCGGCACCTCAGCAAATAAATGTCACCGATGATCAACTGTCCCGATATGGCCGTGGCGAGCACGGATAGACGCCGATTGCGGGTAGCGCGACCCCCACCCTCCGTCCTGGCAAGGACCGTGCGGCGGCTGCTCGACAATCACGCGCCACCAGATTCGCTGATTGGCACAATAAGTCAGGTGAGCATGACTAGAACAGGTTTCAAAGTTTGCTGATAGCTATGCGACGCGGCTGAATACCGCCGTTTTCGACCGTCAGATTGGTGCACGGACCACCGTTGATGCGCTGGTACGCTGTGTTGCGGCGAAGGGGTATGCGTGTACAAGTCAGTCGGGGAAATCGGCGTGCCGTGGCAAAGTGTTGCCCGTCGCGATGCCGTCCAGACGGCGTCGCCCACGACGCGCTGCACGCTCCGCGCACAGTTAGGTTGGACTAAGACATCCACCTGGGCCGGGGAAGGGGACTGATGTCTGGCGACACCGCCCTGCACACGCGGATGCAAACGGGATAGGCATGAGCAGCCCGCACTCCCCGCATCGCGGCGCCACACACATCGATGACGTCGTCGGCGTCGAAGTAACGATCGACGGCATGTTGGTAATCGCCGACCGTCTTCACCTGATGGACTTCCCGGTTGCGCTCGGTATCCGGCTCAACATCCCCCAAGTCGAACTGCGCAACATCGTCTGGGACCAGGTCGCGCGGGATCTCACCGCCCAGGGCGTGCTGGACCTGTTCGGCGAACCCCACCCGGAAGTCGCCGCAATGGTCGACACGCTCAGCCGGGCTGACCGGACGTTGGAAGGCCGCTGGTGGCGCCGTGATGTCGGTGGCAAGATGGTGCGCTTCGTGGTGTGTCGTAAGGGGGATCGCCATGTTGTTGCCGCGCGCGACGGTGACATGCTTGTGCTGCAGCGCGTCGCGCCTCAAGTTGGGTTGGCGGCGATGGTGACGACGGTGCTCGGCCCGGCGACCGCGGCCGACGTGGAACCGCTGACCGGTGTGGCGAGCAAATTGGCGGAATGCAGAACCGCAAATCAGCTCTCGAAGTACGGCGTCGCCCCAGCGTCGGCGCGCACCTATGCCGATGCCATCGCGGAACCCACCAGCTGGGTGGAAATCACCGCTAACGAACGCCATCCCGGAGGCACCTATACCCAGCCCGAGGTCGCGGCCGGCGTTCTCGACTCGCGGCACGGACGCATCGTGTCGATTCCGCGCCGGGTCAACGGCGAACTGTTCGGAAGTTTTCTGCCCGGCACACAAGAGAACCTGCAGCGGGCCCTCGACGGCTTGATCGAATTCCTGCCCTCCGGCGCGTGGTTCGAGAAGAACGAAGCCGAGCATTACGCGGACTGAGGTGTGATTGAGAAAGGTATGCGAGCGTGGCTGACAGCGCGCCACACGATTCCGATGACGAGCGCGACGACATGGCCGCGCTCGACTTCTCCGTCCCCGAAGATGAGTCCGACGAATCGGCTCTTGATGCGCTGAGTGAGTACGCCGTCGATGCGGCCACTGACAACGAGGCCGAGGGCGGCGGCGCACCGGTGTTCGCCGTGACGAATCCACCGGGGACCGTGACGGTGAGCACCTACATGGACGGTCGCGTCAAGCAGATCGAACTATCGCCGAAGGTAACCGACATGACGGAAGCAGATCTCGCCGAAGAGATCGTCGTTGTTGCGGGTCTGGCTACCCAAGACGCCCAATCCGCCCAGTACGCCTACATGCTCGAAGGCATGCGCCAACAGGGCCACGACGACGTGGCGACGCGTGACTTCCTGACCCGTGACCTGGATCTGCCGACCCCGGAGGAGGCGAAAGCCGCTCGGGCGCAGGTCTTCTCGACGCGATATGCAGGTAGCTATGAGTGAGCACCTCGCCAGCATGTTCGGTAGCGCCGTTGGCATGCTGCCCAGCGCCCCGGCGCGTTCGTTCGAGATCTTCACCGAGATCACGACGATCGACGAAACCGCTTGCGACGCATGGGTGGGCCGTATCCGCTGCGGCGACACCGATCGTGTGACGCTGTTCCGTGCTTGGTATTCACGGTCGAACCTCGGTCAGCTCGCCGGCGCCGCCGAAATCTCGATGAACAGTCTCGGGGCCAGGGTCCCGATCGGTGGGCAGTTCGGCGACATCACCTATCCGATCAACTCGCCGCTGGCGATCACGATGGGCTTCGCGGTCAACGAAGCCGCCGTCGGCAATTACGCCGACGCGATGGAAGCTTTGGACGACGTTCCGTCCGCCGGCGCCGAGCATTTGGTGTCTTGGGTCAAGGCGGTCATCTACGGCGCGGCGGAGCGCTGGACCGACGTGATCGATGAAGTCAGGGGCGCCGGTGGTTGGCCCGACAAGTTCCTGGCGGCCGCGGCGGGTGTCGCGCACGGGGTGGCGGCGGCCAATCTGGGATTGTTCACCGAGGCGGAACGTCGGCTGACCGAATCGAATTCGTCACAGGCGGGCGAAGCCTGCGCACCGGCGATCGCCTGGTATCTGGCGATGACGCGCCGCAGCCAGGGCAACGAAGAGGCCGCGGTGGCTCTGCTGGAATGGCTGCAAGCGACCCATCCTGAACCCAAAGTCGCTGCGGCGCTGAAAGATCCAACCTACCGCATGGTGACTACGACTCCGGAGAAGATCGCTTCTCGTAGCGATCCGTGGGATCCGAACAGCGTGGTAGCCGACACGTCGGGGCGGGAGAGGCTGCTCGCCGACGCGCAGGCCGAGCTGGACCGCCAGATCGGGCTGAGCAGGGTCAAGGAGCAGATCGAGGCCTATCGCGCCGCGACGCAGATGGCGAAGATCCGCGCTGCCCGCGGGATGAAGGTCGCGCAGGCGTCCAAGCACATGATTTTCGCAGGCCCGCCGGGCACGGGTAAGACGACGATCGCCCGTGTGGTGGCCAACATCTTGGCCGGCTTGGGCGTGATTTCTGAACCGAAGCTCGTCGAGTCTTCACGGAAGGACTTCGTCGCCGAATATGAGGGCCAGTCTGCGGTGAAGACGAGCCGGACCATCGACCGAGCCGTCGGTGGTGTGCTGTTCATCGACGAGGCCTACACGCTGGTGCAGGAACGCGATGGTCGCGCCGATCCGTTCGGCACCGAAGCACTCGAGACCCTGTTGGCTCGGATGGAGAACGACCGCGACCGTCTGGTGGTGATCATCGCGGGCTACAGCGCCGACATCGACCGCCTGCTCGAATCCAACGACGGCCTGCGGTCCCGGTTCGCGACACGCATCGAATTCGACTCGTACACCCCAGACGAAATCGTCGATATCGCCAAAGTGATTGCCGCCGCGAATGACTCGGCGCTGGCCGACGAAGCCTCGAAGAGAGTGCTGGAGGCGGCCACACTGTTGAGTCAGCGGGCGCTCAACGGCAAGCCGGCGTTGGACATCGCCGGCAACGGCCGCTACGCCCGACAACTGGTGGAGGCGGGCGAACAGAACCGCGATATGCGGTTGGCCCGGTCGCTGGACTTCGAAAGCCTTGGCGTGGAGCAACTCAGCGAGATCAACGGCGACGACATGGCCGCCGCGATATCAGCGATCCATGCACGACTGAATATCGGCGAGTGAGGCATGGCGAGTTTCCGGCTTACCACCAAGGTTCAGGTCAGCGGCTGGCGGTTCCTGCTGCGGCGCGTCGAGCACGCGATCGTGCGCCGGGACACCCGTATGTTCGACGATCCGTTGCAGTTCTACAGCCGCGCGGTGTCGGCGGGAATCGTGATCGCGGTTCTCGTCTGTCTGGGCGCTGCGCTGCTGGCCTACTTCAAACCGCTCGGAAAGCGTGGCGGTGACACACTTCTCGTCGACCGCAGCACCAATCAGCTCTATGTGGTGATGCCGGGCACGTCGCAACTGCGACCGGTGTACAACCTCACGTCGGCGCGCCTCGTGCTTGGAAACGCCGCCAGCCCTGTCGCGGTGAAGTCCGACGAATTGAACAGGATGCCCAAGGGCCAAGCCATCGGCATCCCCGGCGCTCCGTACGCCACCCCGGTCGCGGGCGTCGCACAGTCGATGTGGACGTTGTGTGACACGGTGGCCAAGCCGGAGAGCGTGGCCCCCACCGTCGATACCGCGGTGATCGTGCACCCGTTGGCTATCGATGGCTCGGTCGGGCCGATGGGCCCGGATCAAGGCATGCTGGTGTCGTTCAAGGGCGCCGACTGGCTCATCACCAAGGACGGGCGTCACGCGATCGACCTGGCTGACCGCGCCGTCACATCGGCGGTGGGCATTCCGGTGACTGCCAAGGCGACGCCGATCTCGGAAGGTTTGTTCAACGCGCTGAGCAACGCGGGCCCATGGCAGCTGCCGGGATTTCCGTCGGCCGGTGCACCGAATACCGTTGGGCTACCGGCCAATCTGGTGATCGGATCGGTGTTCCAGGCGCTGACGGAATCCGGCCCTCAGCATTACGTCGTGCTGCCCGACGGCGTGGCGAAGGTCAACGACACCACGGCAGCGGCATTGCGGGCCACCAACTCGTGGGGCTTGATCTCACCGCCGTCGGTGGAGGCCAGCGTGGTGGCAAGGATCCCCGAGCAGGTTTACGCCTCGCCCCTGCCGGACAAGCCGATGGATATCCTGCTGCGCGAAGACGCGCCGACGTTGTGCTGGTCCTGGCAACGCGAACCGGGCGATCAGGCGCCGAAGATCACCGTGATCAGCGGCCGCCACCTACCGATCGCGTCGTCCGCCCTGACCACAGGCATCAACCAGATCGGCGGCAACTCAACGGTTTACATCGACGGCGGCCAATTCGTGCGGCTGCAATCGCCCGACCCGCGGTACGGCGAAAGCCTCTACTACATCGATCCTCAAGGTGTGCGGTACGGATTGCCCAACGAGGAGACCGCCAAGACAGTCGGGTTGACCGGACCGAAAACCGCGCCGTGGCAAGTCGTCAGCCTTCTCGTCGACGGACCGGTGCTGTCGAAGCAGGCGGCTCTTCTCGAGCACGACACCTTGCCCGCCGACCCCAATCCCCGCAAAGTCGAAGCCGGAGGCGGCTGATGACCACCAAGAAATTCACCCCGATCATCAAGCGCGGACCGCGTTTGACGCCGGGCGAAATCAACGTGACACCGCCGGACGATCTCGGCATCGAGATCCCGCCGTCGGGCATCCAGAAGGCACTGCCGTGGGTGATGGGCGGCGGCATGCTCGGGATGATCGCGATCATGATCTTCACCGGCGTGCGGCAACTTTCGCCGTACATGCTGATGATGCCGCTGATGATGGTCATGGCCACGGTCGGTTTCATGGCCGGCGGCGGACCGGGTGGAAAGCGTGTGCCGGAGATCAACGCCGACCGTAAGGAGTATCTGCGATATCTCGCGGGTTTGCGGACGCGCGTGACGTCATCTGCTGCAGCGCAGGTGACGTTTTTCAACTATCACGCCCCGCATCCCGATGATCTGCTGTCGATCATCGGCACCCACCGGCAATGGTCGCGTCAGGTGAACGCCGACTTCTACGCCGCCACCCGGATCGGCATCGGCGCCGAACCCGCGGTCGACCGGTTGTTGAAGCCTGCGGTCGGCGGCGAGTTGGCCGGACCGCAGGGCGCGCCGCAGCCTCACCTCGAACCGGTCAGCCACATGTGGGTGACGAAGTTCCTGCGTACGCACGGCCTCATTCACGACTGCCCGAAGCTGGTGCAGCTGCGGACATTTCCGACGATCGCCGTCGGTGGTGACCCGGCGGGCGCGGCCGGGCTGTTGACCGCGATGATCTGCCACCTCGCGGTGTTTCATCCGCCGGACCTATTGCAAATCCGCGTGCTCACTGACAATCCGGAAGATCCAAATTGGGCCTGGCTCAAGTGGTTACCGCACGTCCAGCATCAGACCGACACCGACGCCGCAGGCGCTACACGGCTGGTGTTCACCCGTCCGGACGGTTTGAGTGACCTGACCGCGCGCGGCCCGCACACCGCCGACGCGACTCCTAGCGGCCCGTACGTCGTCGTCATCGACCTCTCCGGGGGCAAGGCGGGTTTCCCCGTCGACGGCCGGGCCGGCGTCACCGTCATCACCCTCGGCAATCACCGCGGATCGCTGTACCGCATCCGCGTCGACGCCGACGGCACCGCCGACGACAAGCTGCCCAACCAGTCGTTCCGACTGGTGACGTCGGTGGTCGACCGGATGACCCCGGAACAGGCCACGCGTATCGCGCGCAAGCTCGCCGGCTGGTCCATCACCGGCACGATCATCGACAAGAGCGTGCGGGTTCACAAGAAGGTCGCCACCGAGTGGCATCAGCTGGTGGGCGCCCAGACCATCGAGGAAGTGACACCGGCGCGCTGGCGGATGTTCACCGACACCGATCGCGACCGCCTTCGCATCCCGTTCGGCCACGAACTCAAAACCGGCGACATCATGTATCTCGACATCAAAGAGGGCGCTGAGTTCGGTGGCGGTCCGCACGGGATGCTCATCGGGACAACCGGTTCGGGTAAGTCGGAGTTCCTGCGGACCTTGATCCTGTCGCTGGCGGCCACGCATCACCCGGATCAGGTCAACCTGCTGCTCACGGACTTCAAGGGCGGCTCGACATTCCTCGGTATGGAGAAGCTGCCGCATACCGCCGCCGTCGTGACCAACATGGAAGAGGAAGCCGAGCTCGTCAGCCGCATGGGCGAGGTGCTGACCGGCGAGCTCGACCGACGGCAGTCGATCCTTCGGCAGGCCGGCATGCAGGTCGGCGCGGCTGGCGCGCTCTCGGGTGTGGCCGAATACGAGAAGCACAGAGAGCGCGGCGCTGACCTGCCGCCGCTGCCAACGCTTTTCGTCGTCGTCGACGAGTTCGCTGAACTGTTGCAGAACCACCCGGACTTCATCGGCCTGTTCGACCGCATATGCCGCGTCGGCCGATCGTTGCGGGTGCACCTGCTGCTCGCAACGCAGTCGCTGAACACCGGCGGCGTGCGCATCGACAAGCTGGAGCCCAACCTGACGTATCGCATCGCGTTGCGCACCACCAGCTCGGCGGAGTCCAAGGCAGTCATCGGAACGCCCGAGGCGCAATACATTACGAACAAGGAAAGCGGCGTCGGTTTTCTGCGGGTGGGTATGGAAGACCCGGTCAAATTCCACAGCGTCTACACCGGTGTGCCCTATGTGCCCACAGCGCCGGTGCAGGAGAACGGCGATGTCAAGCCCCGCACCCATAGCCAAAGCCAGATGCGCATCCACAAATTCACGGCGGCGCCGATCTTCGATACAGCGGTGACATCATGACCATCGAATCCGAACAGCGCGTCCTGCGTGAGGTCGTGCTCGAACAGCTGACCACGGGCGAGATCCGCGCATACCGAATGTGGTTGCCGCCGTTGGCCGATCCGACGCCGGTCAACGAGCTCGTCGAGCGCGACCACCAGCGGCGGCCCCTGCGCTTCGGACTCGGAATCATGGACGAGCCTCGCCGGCATCGCCAGGAGGTGTGGGGCATCGATGTGTCGGCCGCGGCGGGCAACATCGCCGTCGGTGGTGCCCCACAGACGGGCAAATCCACGTTCCTGCAAACGCTGATCCTGTCGGCGGCGGCGACGCACACCCCGAAGCAGGTCCAGTTCTACTGCGTCGACCTCGGTGGCGGCGGTCTGATGTACCTCGAGGACCTGCCCCACGTCGGCGGTGTCGCAACCCGGTCGGAGCCCGACCGAGTGAATCGCGTAGTCGCCGAGATGAAAGCCGTTCTGCGCCAACGCGAAAGCATGTTCAAGCAGTACCGCGTCGGCTCGATGGCGGCGTACCGGCAGATGCGTGAGGATCCCAACCACCCTGCGGCCGCCGACCCGTTCGGCGATGTGTTCTTGGTGATCGACGGCTGGCCCGCGTTCGTAGCCGAATTCCCCGACCTCGAGCCCGTCGTGCAGGATCTGGCCGGCCAGGGTCTGGCGTTCGGTGTGCACACGGTGATCTCGACGCCGCGCTGGACTGAGTTGAAATCACGTGTCCGCGACTACCTGGGCACCAAGGTGGAGTTCCGGCTCGGCGACGTGAACGAAACCCAGATCGACAGGATCACCCGCGAGATTCCGGCCAACCGTCCGGGGCGGGCGATATCGGTGGAAAAGCATCACTTGATGATCGGAGTGCCGCGGCTCGACGGAGTGCACAGCGCCGACAACATGGTGTCGGCGATATCGGAGGCCGTGCAGATCATCGCGGCGCGCAATACCGAGCAGGCGCCACTCGTGCGGGTGCTGCCCGAGCGCATCTACCTGCACGAGCTCGATCCGAATCCCCCGGGGCCGGAGGCCGATTACCGCACCCGGTGGACGGTGCCACTCGGAATCCGCGAGTCGGACCTGACCGTGGCCTACAACCACATGTACATGACGCCGCACCTGTTGATCTTCGGCGCCCCGAAGTCTGGCAAGACCCGGATCGCCCACGCGGTGGCGCAAGCGATCTGCGCCCGCAACAGCCCGGCGCAGGTGCGGTTCATGCTGGCCGACTACCGTTCCGGCCTGCTGGACGCGGTGCCGGAGAGCCACCTTCTGGACGCGGGAGCGGTCAACCGCAACAACGCGACGCTGGAAGCGGCGATCAAGGCGCTCGCCCTCAACCTGCAGAAACGGTTGCCGCCGCCGGATCTGACCACGGCCCAGCTGCGGGCACGCTCGTGGTGGACGGGTCCTGACGTCGTGCTGCTGGTCGATGACTGGCACATGATCGTCGCGGCCAGCGGCGTGGTGCCGCCGATGGCGCCGCTGTTCCCGCTGCTACCCGCGGCGGCCGACATCGGGCTGCACATCGTCGTGACGTGCCAGATGAGCCAAGCGCACCGGGCCACCATGGACAAGTTCGTCGGTGCCGCCTACGGCGCCGGTTCGCCGACGATGTTCCTGTCAGGCGAGAAGCAGGAGTTCCCCTCCAGCGAGATCAAGCTGAAGCGTCGGCCTCCTGGCCAGGCATTTCTCGTCTCACCCGACGCGAAAGAGGTCATTCAAGCGGCCTACGTCGATCCACCGGAAGAAGAAGTGTTCGCAGCACCTCCGGGGGGCGGTTAAGATATATCCAGACGCTCAGCAAACTTGGTGGTTAGCCGCCAGCAAAGGGGTCGGGGGATTGATCCCGGTATGCATAGGCAACCGTCGTTGACGCGCGGACAAAACAATATCCAGGTTGTTCTAGGGAAGTAAGGAGTCACCGCAAATGCAACCCATGCAGCACAATCCGGGTGCCGTTGGTATCGGGGCGCAAGTAGTCGCAAACGGTGCAAGGGGCCTGGCGGCCGGCACGACAGCTTCCGCGGAGGTCACCGCACTCGCCCCTGCTGGTGCCGACGAGGTTTCCGCGCATGCCGCGCTCTCGTTTGCGAGCGAAGGTGTCGAGGCCGCAGCGCTGAACGCCTTCGCGCAAGAAGAGCTCTCGCGCGCTGGAGCTGCATATATGGAAGCTGCGGGCATCTACACCGCGGTCGACGGAGAAAACGCCAGCGTTCTGTCGTAACCCCGCAACCGTCGGGTCGACAACAGAGAAACAGCGATGCCAACACTTCCTCAGATAGTCGCGATGATCTGGCATGGAATGCCGCCAGAACTGAACACCGCGCGGTTGATGGCAGGCGCCGGCGATGCGCCGATGCTCCAGGCAGCCGCCGGGTGGGAAGCGCTTGCGATCTTTCTGGAGACCCAGGCCGACGAACTGGCCGGGAGCTTGGCTGCGCTGTCATCCAGCTGGAGCGGATCAGCAAGCGAACGCGCCGTAACTGCAACCATGCCGATGGTCGCTTGGCTAAGGACCACGTCCTTGCAAGCGCAAAAGCGGGCGCTGCAGGCGACGGCGCAGGCAAGCGCGTACGCCACCGCGATGGCGACGACGCCTCCGATACCGGAGATCGAGGAAAACCACATCACGCACGGAGTCCTGGAAGCCACGAACTTCCTCGGCGTGAATACGGTGCCCATCGCGGTCAACGAGGCCGACTACCTCATCCGGATGTGGAATCAGGCGGCGGGCGCGATGGACGCCTATCAGGCGGAGACGGTCGCGAACACACTGTTCGAGCCGATCCCGCCGATGACGCCGATCGTGATGCCCGGGGTCGGTGAGACCACCGTCGGGACCGCGTTGGGCCAGATCGCGGCGCAGGCGCCAGGCGCGGTTGCACGTGAGACGGCGTTCGCACACGTCGGTGCCCAGGCGACCGTCGAATCGGCAGGCCTGCAGACCGGTCGCGGGGTGGCGCAAGCCAATCAGGTGGCGACCACGGCCGAAGGTCAGGCGCAGAAAACGCAGAACGCCCAGCAGTTCGCCAACCAGGACCAGATGCAACAGGGCGCCCAACAGGGCATGCAGATGGGCATGCAGATGGCCAGCCAGCTCGGATCGACGCTCGGGCAGCTGCCTCAGCAAGCAAGTCAAATGGTCATGCAACCGATGCAGCAGCTGACCCAGCCGCTGCAGCAGGTGACGTCGATGTTCAGCCAGATGGGTCTCGGCGACAAGAGCGCACAGATGGGGCTCATCGGCGCCAGCCCGTTGTCCAACCATCCGCTGGTTGGTGGTTCGGGCGCAGGCGCAGGCGCTGGACTGGTCCGGGCGGCGTCGCTGCCCGGTGCTGGCGGCACGTCGGCGCGAACGCCGTTGATGGCCAAGCTCGTCGGTGCCGAGATCGAACCGACGGTGTCACCCGTAGGAGTGGCGGCAGGCGCCGCGGCGGGTGCAAGTGCCGCGGGTCTTGCACCCGTCGGCGCAGGCAGTGGCGGCATGGGCCCGATGGGAGCGATGGGCCACGGCGCTCAAAGCGGCAGCACGAAGCAAGGGTTGACGGCACCGGCGCCGCTGCCCCAAAACCTGGGCGAAGACGACGAAGACGACTGGTAATCGCCCACCGAAGACTTCCCGGCCACCCGGTCGGAAAGACTCGCCATTCCCGTGGTGAGGACACAGGAAGAGAAGGAAATATCCAGCAATGGCACAGATGAATACCGATGCCGCTGTCCTCGCCAAGGAGGCAGCGAACTTCGAGCGAATCTCGGGCGAGCTCAAGGGCGTCATCTCGCATGTTGAGTCCGTCGCCGGCACCCTCGCCGGCCAGTGGCACGGCCAGGCCGGCCAAGCGGCACAGGCGGCGTTGGTCCGTTTCCACGAAGCGGCCGCACGCCAGGTTCAGGAGCTGAACGACATTTCGGCCAACATCCACACCTCGGGTGTGCAGTACACGTCGACCGACGAGGACCAGTCCTCGACGCTCGCCGGCGCAATGAACCTCCACTGACCACGACCACTTACAGAAACGGAGCAACGATATGAGCGAACAGCTGTGGAACTTCGCCGGCATCGAAGGCGGAGCGAGCGATATTCAGGGGTCCGTCGCGACCACTGCCGGCCTGCTGGACGAGGGCAAGGGTTCCCTCGCGGCACTCGCCGCGGTGTGGGGCGGCAGCGGTTCTGAGGCCTACCAGGCTGTGCAGATGCGCTGGGACAGCACTTCTGCCGAGCTGAACTCGGCCCTGCAGAACCTGGCTACGACCATCAGTGAGTCGAGTGCCACGATGGCTCAGACCGAAGCCGGCGTGACCGGGATGTTCGCCTAACACGACGAGCACGCAGGTGGGCGGGTCTACCCTCAGGGCGACCCTCCCACCGCGTGCGTCTCGGCGTGAATTAGCAATGAGAGGTAGCCATGTCGGCTGACTATGACCGGCTTTTCCACTCCTCGGGAGATGCTGTGCAGACAGCCGAGGACGAATCGGCCAACGCGGATCGTGACGCCGCCGCGCCGATGCCCACCGGTGGACCGGGCCGCGGCGACGCAACGCCGCCCCCGATGCCCATCGCGGGAGCCAAGACTCAGGCGGCGGCCGCTCCGCCGCCGCGGCAGTCTGAGATCACCACGACGATGCCGCCCACACGTACGGCTCCTCAGCAGAGGCAGCCCAACGGGATGATGAGGGCGCCACAATCAACGGGGCCTGCTGGCGCGCGCTACGAGCAGCCGCGTCCAGCACCGACGCCACCGCCGCGGCCCGCACCCGCTCCTTCGCCGACGCAGCATTTCGCGGAGTCGCAACAGGAGAAGAGCGTCCGACGCTCGGCTCACTCCGCAGCGAATCAACCGGCGCCGACGTCCGCGGCGACGATGGGAAACCACCGCGCGATCGACGCGTTGTCGCACGTCGGTGTCAAGTCCGCCGTCAAGATGCCGTCTCAGCGCGGCTGGCGGCATTGGCTATATCTGATGACGCGGATCAACCTCGGCCTGTCGCCGGATGAGATGTACGAGATGGATCTGCACACACGGATCCGTCGAAATGCCCGCGATTCCTACCAGATTGGCGTGTTCGGCCTCAAGGGCGGAGTCGGCAAGACCGCGGTCACCGTCGCGCTCGGTTCGGCGTTGGCCAAGGTGCGCGGCGACCGGATCCTGGCGGTTGACGCGGACCCAGACGGCGGTAACCTCGCCGACCGCGCCGGACGTCAGTCCGCAGCGACGATCGCGGATCTGCTCGCCGACCAAGAGTTGGCGCGCTACAACGACATTCGCGCCTACACGAGCATGAATAGTTCGAATCTGGAGGTGCTGTCCTCCGAGGAGTACAGCGGTGCGCGACGCGAGTTCAACGACGAGGACTGGCAGGGCGCGACGAACATCGTGTCGCGCTACTACAACCTCGTGCTCGCCGACTGCGGAGCTGGGCTGTTCCAGCCGGCCGCCCGCAGCGTGTTGTCGACGGTGTCGGGTTTGGTGATCGTTGCGAGCGCGTCGATCGACGGTGCCCGTCAGGCGGCGGTGACGATGGACTGGTTGCGGCAGAACGGATATCAGGATCTGCTCGGCCGCTCCTGCGTGGTGATCAACCACGTCGTTCCTGGTAAGCCGAACATCGACGTCGACGATCTGGTTCAGCAGTTCGAGCGGCACGTGCCGCCAGGCCGGGTAGTTGTCCTCCCGTACGACAAGCACATCGCGGCAGGTACCGAAATCCAGCTCGATCTGCTCAGCAATCAGTTCCGGCGACGGGTGGTCGAGCTGGCAGCGGCGCTGTCGGATGACTTCGACAGGCTCGAGCGCCGTTGACCTCCACTGCCGCAGCAGCATCGACGTCTAGCGTCACCCCGGGTCGGCCGTCGACCACGCGTGTGACGATCCTGACTGGTCGGCGTATGACCGACCTGGTGCTGCCGGCGGCGGCGCCGATCGAAAGCTACATCGACGAAACAGTTGCGGTGTTGGCCGAACTGCTGGAGGACACGCCTAAGGACGTGCTGGCCGGGTTCGACTTTTCAGCACAGGGAGTGTGGGCCTTTGCGCGGCCGGGCGCTCCTCCGTTGAAGGCCAGCGAGTCGTTGGACGATGCGGGCGTCGTCGACGGTGCGCTGCTGACGTTGGTGTCGGTGAGCCGCACCGAGCGGTACCGGCCACTGGTCGAAGATGTGATCGATGCGATCGCGGTCCTCGACGAGTCACCGGAGTTCGACCGGACTGCATTGAATCGCTTTGTCGGGCTTGCCATTCCACTGGCTATGCTGGTGCTCACCGTCATGACGTTGCTGGCGTGGTCGCGGACCGGCCACAGCTGGTACTGGCCATTGGCACTTGCCGTCCTTGGCCTGTGCCTGTTGGGCGGCAGCGCGATGGCCAAGAACCGCTTCTCCAACGTCGACATGGCAGAGAGCCTGTTGGCCGCCTCTGTTCCGGCGCTGGCCGGTGCGGCGGCGTTGGCGGTTCCGCTACCGCGCGGCGTGGATTCGCTTGGCGCTCCCCAGATCGCCGGCGCCGGCGCGGTTGTGTTGTTGCTGACGTTGGCCACACGCGGTGGACCGCGCAGACGGGCCGAATTGGCGTCGTTCCTGTCGATTACGTCGATCGCCGTTACCGGCGCGGCAATTGCATACGGGTATGGATGGGAGTACTGGGTTCCAGCAGGAGCAATCGCGTTCGGCCTGATCGTGGTGACCAACGCTGCGAAGCTGACCGTCGCGGTGGCCCGAATCGCACTGCCGCCGATCCCTGCGCCGGGCGAGACGGTCTCCAACGACGAGCTGCTGGATCCGGTCGCGTCGGATATTTCCGACGAGGAATCGCCGACGTGGCAGGCGATCATCGCATCGGTACCCGACTCGGCGGCGAGGCTGCATGAGCGGAGCCAATTGGCGAAGAGGCTGCTGATCGGCTTCGTGACAGCTGGCGCCTTGGTTTTGTCTGCGGGCGCGATTGCTGTTGTGATGCAAGGACATTTCTTCATGCACAGCCTCATCGTGGCCGGGCTGGTGGCTGTTGTGTGTGGGTTCCGATCGCGGCTATACGCCGAGAGATGGTGTGCGTGGGCACTTTTGGCCGCGGCGGTTATCGTCCCGACTGGTGTGATGGCCAAGCTCAGCTTGTGGTACCCGAACAGTGCGTGGCTGGTGCTAAGCATCTATGTGGCAGTGGCGATCGTCGCGATGGTTATCGTCGGGGCGACAGAGAGTGTGCGTCGCGTGTCGCCGGTGACCAAGCGCATCCTCGAATTGCTTGACGGCGCAGCGATCGCCGCGGTCATCCCGATGCTGCTGTGGATCGCCAGCGTGTACGACTTGCTACGGAATCTGCGACTAGGGCACTGACGTGCCACCGCTGAAGGTAGACCCGGCGGAGCTGCAGACTGCTGCGGAGGCGGTTGGTCGGGCAGCCGATGGGCTTTCTGGATTGCAGGCTGACGCGCCGCTAGGGGATGCAGCCGCGGCGGTCTCGCGACTACATACGGCCGAGGCATGCCGCAGGGCTCAGGCCGACTTGGCCGCGCAGACCGCAGCGGCGGCCGACCGGGCGCGGCAGTTCAGCGAGAGCCTGGAGTCGGCAGCTCGGTGGTATGAGATGCGCGACGAGGCTGCGGCCGAAGCGATCAAGAAGGTCGATATCCCAAGGTAATTCGGAGGGAACTGGTCCTATATGTGGCTCTTGATCCTCAAGATTGCTCTTCTGGTGCTCATTGGTGTCGGCGTTCTCACGATCGTGGTCACGTATATCAGGCGGAGTCGTACGGTGAGGTTCCGCCAAGGGCCCGATTCGACTCTTGGGCCGTTGGGACAAATGGGTGTGGTGCCGCCGACGCCGTTGCCCGATTGGGCGCACTGGACCGACGCTGAGGGGCGATCGGAACCGCCAGACGACGCGAAACCGCCGACACGCTAGGGACCGATTAGGTCCTGCACGCGTCTTCTAGCGCAACGAGATTCGTGTTGAATTCCTGGCCGAGTTGAGCGTAATCCTTTGCGTACTGTGGCGGGGCTGAAGGTGGAGCTTCATCAGTCTGGGGGTCTGAGCGGAACTGCTTCACGACTGAGACGGTTCTTGTAGCGAGGTCGGCCATAGCGTTTGCATGCTGAGCAAGCGACTGGTCATGAATCTCGCCCGCGTACTTTTCCAGTTGCGATGCCCAGTTCTGGTAATCCTCCACACTTGGTTGTGTATTTGCGGCAGTGGCAGATTCGATGCCCTGGTTGAACTGGTCGTTATAAGTGATCATGGACCGAACGGTGGTGCAGTCTGGCGTTCTGTTATTCGCCAGGAACACAACGGTCAGCACGGCGATGACAATCAAGGCCGCCGCGATTACCCCGCCCCCAATCCACCAGCGGCGTCGTGGCATCAGCGAGGTGCCGTCATGATCGGCGGTGACGGCGGCAGGCCGCTGACTCCGCCGACCGGTACGCCGCCCTCATACGTGAACTGTCCGCCGCACCCATCAGGTATGTAGTAGGTGACATCCATATTGTTGGCAGACAACACAGCGATTTGATTCGGTGCGATCGGCTTCCACTCGTGGTCGATGTTGGGGATCGTCGGGAAGCCACCAATGTCGCCTGACTTGCCCTTGACGGAAATGTCGCCGCCGAGCACCAGTTGCGTATTCCGTTGGTATTCATAGACATTCTGGACCCAGCGCTGCTGATGCCATGCTCCGTTTTCGTAGACCATTCGTGTGTAGGTCGTGGCCTCGGTACCCGCGATGCGGAATCGATACTCCTCTTGGAGTTGCGCATATGGCGGATCGGTATCACCGATCCAAGTCTTGCCTGGTGTGTACCAACCAGTGGTACCGCCCGTCTTCGCCGGCGTGCCGTCCGGAAATGGTCGGTACTCCGGCTTCAACGGAGGAGGGGTTGCGCCGGTATAGGGCGGAGGAATGACGTCCTCCCAGTGGCCAAAACGCTGATCACCGATGAATGGATTTGTCGGATCAATCGGTTGACCAGGCATCATTGGCGGAGGGTCCCCAGTCTTGAAATCGAGACCGCTGACCGTCTGCAATCCGCCTCGTTCTTTTGGACCTCCGAAACGTTGATCACTCAGCGCTTCGAATTCGCCGCGCAGGCCGCCCATCTGTCCGGCGATCTTGTTGAGGTCTCCGTTGGACTGCTGGATCACCTGCTGCAGCTGCGTCAGTCCTTTCTGCACGATCGCCAGCCGCATCTGGTCGCCGGCCTTGCCTTCCGGAACACTCGCCGAAGCATCGACGACCCACTTGCGGATGGAATCCAGGTTCTGACGTCCCGCGGCGACCACCTCGGCCGACTGGTTCACATGGGCGGCAAGCCGCTGGTCCAGCCCGGCAAGCTTGCCCAAGACCTGACCGTGTTGCGTGTTGGCCGCGTCGTAGGCGTTTGCTGCGCCACCGCTCCACTTCGACCCCGGCGCCGCGGTCTGCACCGTCGACTGCAGCTGGGTGAACGTCGCGCTCTTGTCGTATTGGTCGCCCGTCTGCGGACTGCCTTCACCGAACGTCTGCCGCGCATTCGACCACGTCGTCAAGAACCCATCGACCACGCTCATCAGCTCACCTCATTTACAAGCCGGGCCAAGTGTCAGACGGTCGCGTCGGTGGAGATCGCGTCCGACATCAGAACGCTGAGATGCTGCCAATAGATCCAGTCGGCGATGGCTTCGCGCTGGGCGGCAGCGTCTGGAGCGGTGTGAGCGCGGTGCAACGCTAGTTCCTGCGCATGCTCCGCGTATGCGACGAAGGCCTGCAAGTGGGGTGTCGCCCGGTCCGGCGCATTGCTGAGAAGAGGCCGGAACACCTCAAACCACAACGCTGAGCGCTGATCCTCTGGAGGCTCTGCATTGGCGGGCGGCGGGGGAAGCACCTCAGCGAGGCTGGCATCGCTGACGGCCGCGAGTTGTCGCGCGGCATCAGGTGCGATCACCTGCAATCGGCTGCGTCCCTCCATCTGTCCGCTCTCCGGGATGTCGTCCGGTCTGAGCGTGACCTTCGGGGCGCCGGGATCGAAGCCCTTGAATTGGTCCTCGGTGGCGATCACCGCCCGCAGTTCAGTGCCGTGATGCTGCGCCCAACCATGAAGGGCGAGAATGGGATACGTCGTCCAGGTGCCGCGAACGTTTGCGGGGACGGAGTCATCGGCGCTGGCCATCTTGACGTGCTCGGGCAGGTTGACACCTTCAGGGATGTAGCCCACGCCGTAGTTGTTGGCGACGACGATGGTCCCGTCCTTCGCGAGCCCGGTCACCCAGAAGAAGCCGACGTCGGAAATGCCGACGTTAAGGGCAGCACCTATTCGTTGGGCCAGCTGCACAGGATCGTTGCCGGTCGAGCGTCGTCTAAGGGCGCCGGCTGTCGAGGCGGCGGCGATGGCCTCGCGTTCCGCGCGGGCAGCCGAAACAGGCACTGGCGCGGGCGCGCCGACTGCGCTCGAAGCACCGGCCGCTGCGGCGGGCGCCACGCTCGGGCCGACGGGAGTGGCCGGCGGCACCGGTGCGGCGGGAGGCGGTGTTGGAGGCGGACCGAGCGGCATCGCGGGACCCGAGGGAGATCCTGGTGTGGGCGTCGGCGTGACGGGAGCGGCGCCGGCGCCAGCACCCGGGCCTTGGGCTGCAGGCGCCTGAGGCGGCGCAGGTGCTGGGGGCGTATCGGGAACCGGCGGGGGAATAGGCGGTTGGGCGGCAGTCGGAGCACCAAGCGGTGATGCCGACGGTTGCGCTTGAGGGATAGGAGGCTGTGCCGCAGCGGATTTCGCCGCGTCCGTAAGCCCGCGCTGAAACTCGGCGGCTTGCGCCTGTCCAGCCGTTGTTGCGGCGGGGCTTGCAGTGCTTGGGACGCTCGGCGCCGACGGTGAAGGCGCCGAGGGGCCCGACAACGGCGTCGACGGCACGCCGACGCGGCCTGGAGCTGAAGGCGCGCCTGGGCTGCCGGGGAGGCTGGGCAGCCCCGGAGATCCGGCTGTAGGGGGAGTCTGTGGACCTGGGCCGAGGACAGGAGGTTGCCCGCCGGAAATCACCGGCGGAGCAGGGCTGATCGAACCTTCATCCGGTACCCCCGCGTCGTTGGGATTGGAAACGGGGCTGGGTCCCCCGCTCTGGGGCGGCGGTGGAGCAGGCGTGGTGGTGCCTGTGGTTGGTACTTCTGGATCGGCGGGACCGCTTACCGGGATAGGGGCACCTTCCGGCGGAGGCGGTGGCGGTGCGGCCGGAGATCCCGCACTTGGCAATCCAGGGCTACCTGGATTGCCGGCTGGGAGGACGGGCTTTCCCTCGGGTTGGCCGGAACCGGACCAAAAGTGACTAGCTCCATTTGAGTTGGGGGCGTCGGGCATGGTAGCCGGATTTAGACGGAAACCTTCGTTAGCGACAACGCCGATGTTTTCGTTGCGCGTTGCATTAACGGTCGCTTGAATCGCGGCTGCCTTGGCGTCTTCCGAAGCGTCGTCGTTGCTCTTGATGTTCTCGATTACACGGTTCGCAGCGTTGACGTTGTCGATGATCTGGTTCTTGGCGCTGACGACTGCGTCGTGGCTGTCGCGAAAGAGCTGTGCCGATTTCTCTAGGTTCTTTCTGACACCTTCAAGGTCGGCAATGCGTCCATCGAGCTTGTTGCGCGCCGCAATTGCGCCGCCGCCCGACCAAAGTCCTACACCGTCGAAGAGATGCGTTCGTTCTTGCTGCGCGGCCTCCAACTGCGCTTGGACGGTTTTCGCAATCGAGTCGAATGTTTCAGCTGACCTACTCAAGACATCCTCATCGACGTCGGGCCATGCTGGTGGCGCCGTCATGCCGTATGGATCAGGGGGCCTGCCAATACCCATAGTTAGCCGCCGACCGCATTACATGCTGCATAGATAATCGAGGTTGCGCGCAGGGCCGCCTCCGCGAGATAAAAATCGGCAGACGTGTACGTAGGCAACCCCGCCGCATAAGCTCGGCGATACTGCGCAGAGGCGACCGCGAAATCTTGGATCAGTGGATTGGTGCTGCTTCGCCCCAACTTCTCAATCCGGTCCGCGTAATCATTCATCACGGGCGTTACGGCGTCGGCGACTGCGCGCTGGTCCGAGCTCCAGTTGCTCGCTGGGATGCTCGGATCTAAGGACTGCCACGCTTTCGTATCCGTCTTGAACTGATTCAATAGCCGATCCCACTCTTCGCACGTCGGATCAGCCGTTGTCAGAAAGATCTTCGGATCACTGGGGTCCGTGAGCGCGGCGAACTCCGAAGGTGCAGCCGGAGCGGAAACCAGGGGTGCTCGTGCCTGTGCCGAATGCCACTCGATGGCGGCGCAGATATCGACCAGAACAATTCCGGTGGCGATGACAGCATCAGCGAAATGCTCATCACTTGGTTTGTAGGCAGGGATCGCGTCACTGTAGGCCCGCGCGTATGCGATGAACTGCTCGTAAACTTCGCGCATGAGCCGATGGGGAGTCAGCTTCGCAAGCGGTACGGTCTGGTCGGACGCATCGCGCATAGCTCGGCCGACTTCCTCGAACTGCCTGCGTTGATCTGGCGTCCAATCCGACGCGGCTACAGCGGGATCGCGTTTGTCCCAACCCTTTCCTTGTATAGCCACGAATGTGTCATTGATTGGACGCCACGCCGCGCAACTCGGGTCTTCCGTGATGATGTTGGCCGGCCCCTTGTCGTTGGCGCTCGCCAATCCGAAGTCGTTGGTCGACGTCGGAGACGACGGCGTGCTCCCACCATCCTTCGTCACCGAAATCGTCACTGCCGCAGTCACTCCGATGACCGCCAGCAATGCAACCGCACCGAGTCCCCACTTCCAGCCGTTGCCGCGCTTCTTCGGCGGCGGCCCTGGCGACCACGGCTGCTGCGGCCACGGCTGCTGCGGCGGTCCGCCATAGCCCTGCTGCGGCCACGGCTGACCGGGCGGTGGCTGCGGCGCTCCACCCGGCGGCGGCTGAAAGCTCACAGCGCGGTCTCCGGCGACTCAGCCGAACCCCTCGCAGGCTGCGGTTCCGGTACCCGCTCGCCTCCCGTATTGCCTGGCGCCGCTTCAGAATCCGCCCCGTGCGCCGCATCGGCTGGATCTGCCTCGCCGCCGTCTTCCGGCTTCTGATCCTTGCCAGCCATCTCCGACACTTGACCGACCTGCTGCATCGCGCCCTGCACACCCTGCATAAGACCCTGCGGAGCAGACGCCGCCATACCCGCGGCTTGCTGCGCCATCTGCATCGGCATGCCCATCATCTGTCCGAGCTGACCGCCCTGACTCGCCGCGTTCGCGGCTCCAGCTGCCGGCGAAGCCGCGCTTCCGGCTGCGGACGTCGCTGCACCCGCGCCGCTCGCAGCGCTGCCACCGCTCGGCGACCCGTCACCCGGACCACCGGTCGAGTCCATTTGTTCCAGACGCTTGAGGATCTCTTCGGCCAGCTGTCGATCCGTGGTGTCGTATGTATTCGCGGCGTTCAGCACGTTCTGCGCGTACCGCGTCAGCTCTGCTTTGGTCACCGGCAGCTGGGCAATCACCGGAGCAACCACCTCGGCGACCTTGCCCGCGATCGCCACCGACAATCCGTCCGCTCCCTGCGGGCTAAAGGCCGTCGGCGGCGGCGGGATCTCGCCCGCCATCTCCTGCAGCCTCCCAGCCGCCTCACCCACAAGCGACGTATCGATCCGCAACGTCTCAGTCACAAATTGCTCCGCCCTGCAACGTGGTCACCGCAACGGTCGCACGCGGTCACCGTCCGCCTGAGACCCCGGCATGCATTGGCAAGCCCCCTCAGGCGACATCAAGAAAATGCTACCTGAACAGCAACACCCACAACCGCACGAATTCCGTCCAACCAGAACCACGAAATGCAGAGAGCCGGAACGTCATCTACCAGGCAAGAGACGACAGATGTCCTGCGCCGGGAAACTAACGCATTACCTTCGAGAAGCACTTCTACCCGCACTGGCTAATCGGCACCATAACAATCCGCAGCAAACGCCCCGAGAATTACGACGACAACAATTAGCGAGTTTGAAGCTGACTGGTCACGTCCTCCGGGACCGTTGTGTGGTCGGCGTTGTGGTCATGTGTATCCCGGCATTCGCCGAGTAGGTCCACGCCTGCGTGCCCATTCCCTTCCGTCGCCGGCGCTACCGTCACAATCGCGTCTACGCCGTTGCGGGCGAGCGTCGGAGCATGTGACTTCGTGTCGGCATTCGTCCGCCAGCCATTCGCCGTCAACGGCTCGATGACCGCGGCTTCCGGCACCGGCGCGCTGTGATCCGCAGGCATCCAGAACCAGAATTTCACTCTTCCCCTGTACGGGCCGCGACCTTCGTCGCTGCACGAATCGAAGAAGAAGTCCGCGCTGACGACGTCTGCGTGAAGTGTGTTGACGATGTCGCGGGCGGCGTCCATCACCTGCGCGCGTGCCTGGTCCGGTGAGATGGGGTTGGTCACGACGTCGCTACATCCGCTGACAGCAAGCGCGGCGACGAGCATCGCCGCTATCCGGTTGACCCGCACTGGTCATTCCTCTCCTTCGCCGTCGAATCCGCAACTCAGCTCCCAGGCCCGCCGTGCTGGTGGCCCGTTGTGGGCAACCGCCACTTCTCAGGGTCGATGTTGTCGAAGATGTCTCCGGGCAATCCAACCCGATGTGGCGCTGTCATGCCGTCGTGTTCCAGCGCATCGCCGTGGCCCGACACGATGTCGGAAACACTGAACAGCGATTCCGATTGCGCTGCGAAGTACTCGCTGTGGTCGTGGAACGGGTTGGCGCTCCACGTCGATACCTCGGCCTTGAACCGTGTCGAGCCGAAGCCGTCGATCGCCGGATCCGTTCCTAATCCGACTGATAACCCCGGAGCCGAAAGCTGACCCTTCCCGAAATGGGTAACTGGATCCGTCGATGCGGCTCCGACGTAAAGATGTCCCTCGGCAGGCAAATGGAAGTCGGCGGCCGATCGGGCCAGATCAGTGCCAGGTGAACCGACGAGCACCACATCGTCGGCACGCATCCCAAATCCGGCGGCCGCGTCGGCGGTCGTGGTGGATCCATACGAATGTCCGAGCACCGTCAGATGCGACGGACTGCCGCCATGGGTCACATCTAATGCATTGACATCTGCGGCAAGGATTTTCGCGCCGGCGCGAGCCATATCCGGTGACGCCACGCTTAAGTCCGGTAGGGCGTCCGGCGCGTCGTAACCCATCCACATCACGACGGCGGTGTCTTTGTTCCAGTCCGCGCGTGCGGCTTCCTCGTAGAGGTTCATGGCGTCTGGGCCGTTCATCGTGCCGCCGGCGACGCTGGTCGTCATGCCGGGAACGATCACTGCGGTGTTGTCCGCCGTGTCCGGGTTGCCGATCGCGATGGCCGCCGCACCCTCGCCGTTGAATACGTCCGGCTGATATTTGAGCAGGTAGACGCTGGCCTTCTTGCCACGCTCGTCTCGCGCGAGCCCGTCCCTCAGCAGCCCCTCTTGAACGCGACGGGCGTTGTTGTAGCGCGTGATATCTGCCGCGTTCAGGCCGTAGCGTTCCGGATGTGCCACGACTTCGTCGTTCGATACGTGGTGATCGGCGGCGGTCTGCGTCACCCTCCGCAGGTCGGCACCCATCACCGCGAGATTGGCCTGGCTGCGGGCGTCTACCGGAACACCGTTGAGATTTCCGATGCGCTCAGGTTACTCTTGCAGAACCCTCTGTCGGTCCGCATCGCTCAACGAATCCCACCAGCGTTTGACCGCTATTGGATCTGTGCCTTCCGGCGGAATATGGGGACCGGACGGCTGCGCGGGGGCTTGCGGCACAGCGCCATTCAGCGCTGCGGCCGTCGCTTGGTCCACCGCGTCGAACGTCCTGAGCAACGCCTTCAGCAGCAAGGTGTAGGCGGTGGCCATCGTCGGCGTCATCAATTGACCAGTGCCCGTTGCTTGTACCGTTCCGTCGTCACTGACCAGACCGCCAAGCGATGTCGCCTGTGCCGCCGTGTTGAGAATCTGTGCGCGCAACGCCGACAGTTCACCGCCGCCCGTGGTGAGCGCCCGCTGCATCACTTCCAGCCGCGCCCGCAATTCGAGTTGATGCTGCATGGTCTTCTCGGCGCGGCCCGCCGCGGCATCAGCGGCCGAGCCGTGCCACTCGGTGAACAGCTGCGCTAAAGCCTGTTGCTGCAAGGCTATTTGGGCCTCAAGTCTCTCGATCGAGGCGCGTATCCGGCCTGCGGCGTCGACAAGGCCATCGGGCTGTGACCCGGCCACCACCGAGATCGTTGCCGTCACATCGGGTCGGGACTCTGCAATTCGGCAGTAATTTCCGTGACGGCTGCGTCGATCCGCTCGCGGTCAGCCTCTATGGACGCCGTCGCTGCCGCCAGGGCCTTCTGCAGCGCCTCGTTGATCCGCTGCTCCACAGCCTGGGCGCCCAGCCGCAAAAGGCCCTCTTCGATGAAGGCGCCCTTCAGGTGGTGATGTCCGTCCAGCGTCACCTCGACGGTCTCGGATTCATCTGTGGCCGTGAATGTTTGGTTGTTCATCCGGTTCAGCTGATCGTCGACGATCGACTGCAGCTGCTGTGCCTGGCGGAGAACCGCAGCCACTTGCGGATGCATCTCGTCGGTCACTTGGAGTCCTTGCCGTCCGGCACGTCTTTGCGACGGCGCAGACCGATGACGCCTTCGGTCCATTCACGGTCTTCGGTGTACAAGTCCTCGTCGGGCGACAGGTTCGGATCGCGACGTTTTTCCTTGCCCTGATTTTGGTGGCCGGCTCCGTGCATCGGTGCCATGCCGCCACCCATCCCGCCGCCGGCGGCCGCTCCTGTCGACGCCGCGGGAGAGGCTGATGCCGGGTGTGTTGGGGGTCCGGCAGCGACGGTCTCGGCACTCACCGCGGGCGACAACGGCATCGTCGGCGCACCTCCGCCTCCGCCTGCACCGCCGCCGCCCGCGCCACCGCCGCCGTGCGCAGCGGCGGGCTTTAGGCTCGGATCCGTTGGAAGTTTTGGAGATCCGGTCGACGGGAGCCCGCCCGGCATACCTCCGGATGGCGCACCTCCTCCGGAGGGCGCGCCGCCACCCGAGGGCGCTCCGCCACCCGACGGAGCACCGCCACCGGCGGGCGAGCCAGACTGCGGTTGTCCCAACGACTGACCCATCCGTTGCGCCATAGCCGCCGGATCCTCGGCAGGCTGCCCGGACCCGTCGCCGCCAGCGCCTCCACCACCGCCTGGAGCGGCCGTCGACGGGGTGCCTGCCGAGGATGGTCGAGGATCCGCTGGTTTGACCGGCGAAAAGGTGGCGTTCTTCGCGTACTCTTCGCGAACTTCGTCGGACCGGCGCTGAAGCTCTTCCAATTCCTGCTGTAGTTGCGACATCTGGATGCCATTGCCCAAAGCGCCCTGTGCCGCCAAATACTTCAGCTGAGCCTCTGCGGCAACATATTTCGAGAAGATCTCGGTGTGTTCACCAAGTGCGGCTTCGTGCGCGTCGATGATTTTGGACGCCGCCTCGGCAAGGTCATGCCATGCGTCTGAAAGTTGTTGTAGCCAACTCCCGAATTCGTTCATTCGGGAGTACGCGGCATCGGCCGCCTCGCCTTCCCAATCTCCACCGACCGGTTTCGGTGCATTGCCAGCTACCCGCTGGGCGGCTACTCCCCACTGCAGCATGGCCATTTTCAGCGAGGCGCCCTGGTCGCCGCCCATCAAAGCGCTTTGTGTTTGTGGCACGTCGCTGTAGCCGGTCGCGCTCAGCAGCTTCGGAGCCGGCGGTGCTGACGGAATGGGAGCGGGCGGCGTCGACGGAGCAGGAACCGGAATCGAGTCCACTGCGGCTTCACGCTCTGAGGAGATTGCCTGCCCGTATGTCCTGTCGACGTTCTCGTAGGCCTCCGCGGCGATGGTCAGCATCTCGGCGATGCGCTTGTTCTCGACTTCGGCCCACTGTTGGTATTTCTCGAGAGTGTCGGCGTTTTCGTTGAGATTGGCGATTGCATCGTTCGTCGAGGGAAGGGTGTCCGGGGGCAGCGCAGCCTCAGCGTTGGGGTTCGTCCAGGCCTGCGCCTGCATCTCCGCTGCGCGGCCCCTCAGGGCGCCAGGTTCGACCCTCGGTCCAGCCATCGCTATCGCCCCCTTCTGTTTCTGGGCGCTGCCATCCTCTAGCCCTCCAGAGCCATCTGGTAGCGGCTTTCCTCACGCGGATTGATCAACCGGATCGGGAGCTGCCGATGCCGCGGCGTGTCGATGAAGTTCTGCCGCAACACAACTCGGCCGATGCCCGGATGAGGGCTGAGGTACGTCGTCGCATTGGGCCACGACACCTTGGCCACCTGACCGATACGGCCGTTGACGAACCCGGCGAACTCCCGGAACTGCGAGCCGAGCGTCACGACTGCGCCAGCCGCCGCCGACCGCACCACGAACTGGGTGAACAATCGCGCGTCGCCAAGGTTGATGCTCACGTCGACGTCGTCGAAAGGCATGTACACCGGATACCGGTCGGCCGTCTCGCCGACCAGCACACCAGCCGATCCGATCGGAAGTTCGTAATGCCGATCGGTCACCGGGCTGATGCCCTGCAATGCCGCTCGCTGCCCACCGAACAGACACGAAAACCCGCGTGGTGTAGACGGATTCGCGAGCGTCGTCAACAACACCGTCGTCGTCGGCGCCAAGCCGGGCCGGATCCGCACCCGGGTGATGGTGTGATCCGCCCGCGCCGACCACCACACATCCGGGCCGCCAGACGCACTGTATGCGGCGGTAAACGTGCTGCGGCCCTTGATTGCCGACCACGTCTCCCGTTCGAAGCTGATCTCGGTGGCACGGTCGAAATCGTCGAAGCTACGCAGCGGCCTCGCGTCGATTCCGTTGCTCGCCAGCTGATCTGCGATACGAGTCGCCGAGGTCACCAGATAACGAGCCAGCCCTGCCACGCCGGCTTCCCTTCGCTGCGACGACTTGCGGGTGTCTTCGGGATCGGCGCGCAGCACGATCCACGTCCGTCTGTTCGCCGGCGCGGGGTATGGCCCGACCACCTGTTCGTAAAGTGCGACCAGGCTCGCCGGCGCCGTCTTGCCCACCCGGTAGCCCGCGGAGACGACGTCGGCCTCCAGATCCGGGCAGTGCGCGGCGACCAGCTGCTCGACAAGCCGGGTGTCGACAACGTCGTCGGTGTACGCCGAGCCACTGACGATCACCGTCGGCGTGAACGGCCGGGGGACCAGCTCGATGGCCGAAACCAGATAGTCGTCGTGCCACCGGACCGCCACGTGATCGCCCGGCAACACGGTGGCGCCGACCGCCGGTTCGGACGGCATGTCGGGGACGTTGCGATGGCGCCGACGCCACGAGAACACCGCTGCGACCCAGCCGGTGAGCCGTCGCCCACGGACCGTCACCACCGTCGCGATCACGATGAGCACCGAGAGCGTGATGCCGAGCCACAACAGATTGAGCTGACTGAACAGCGCTATGCAGGCCGGGATCAACGCCGCCGCCCAGATGGCGTGGCCCGTCGTGAATCGCAGGCCGAACAGACTCAGGAATCTTTTCATCGGCGCCTCAGTGCGCGTCGGGCGAGGGCGCCGAATCCGAGGGCCAACCCCAAGGCGGCCGCCGTCACGACGACTGCGGTGATCGGCCCGCGGTCGGGCGGCGGCACGTACACCGGTGGCGGCAGCTGCTTGACCTTGTAGGGAACGGTCGCCGGGCCTGCGGGTACATCCCACGTCAACGCCGCGACCGGGTCGATGACACCTGCGCCCACCTCGTCGTCGACCCCGCCGCCCGGGTGCCGCGCTGTGGCGGTGATGCGGTTGATGATCTGGGCGGGCGTCAGGTCGGGGAACCGCTGTCGGAGAAGCGCCGCGAGTCCGGACACATACGCCGCCGCGAACGACGTGCCGTTGATCGGGATCGGGCCGTCCTGACCCTGCAACGCGTTGACCGGCGCGCCGTCATAGCCCAACGCGATGATGTTCTCCGCGGGCGCCGCCGCGCTGACCCACGGTCCGTGCATCGAGAAGTTGCTCGGCAGGCCGTTCTGCGCGATGCCGCCGACCGTCAGCACCAGCGGCGAGTACCACGCCGGGCTGACGATCGTCTGCACCTGCTTCCACCCGCGGGGGTCGGCGGGGATCGCAGGATCGGGGGCCGGGTTCTGGTTGCAGTCCTGCCCGGTGTTGCCCGCCGCGACGATGATGACCGCGCCCTTGACGTTGACGGCGTAATTGATCGCCGCGCCAAGGCCGGACTCGTTGATCGGCCTGGTGACCTTGTAGCAGGCGGCCTCGCTGATGTTGATCACCTGGGCGCCGATGTTGGCCGCGTGCACGACGGCTCGCGCGAGGCTGCGCAGCGAGCCGGCCGTCTGCGTGGTGTTCGGATCGTTGGGATCGCTGCGCGAGCCGACCGGCTGAAACGCTTCCGACGTCTGGCGAAGCGACAGGATGCGGGCATCGGGTGCGACGCCGACGAACCCGTCGGTGGGGGCTGGTCGGCCGGCGATGATCGACGCGGTGAGTGTGCCGTGGCTGTCGCAGTCGCTCATTCCGTTGCCCGCCTTGTCGACGAAATCGCCACCGGGTTCCGCGGGCACCCGCGGCGATCCGTTGACGCCGGTGTCGATGACGGCGACAGTTATCCCCGCGCCCGTTGCGAACTTCTGCGCCTCGTTGATCCGCAGGTAGTCATCGGCCCACGGCTTGTCGGCGAAGTTCGAATTCGGGAACGCCGTCGGCGCCGAGCAGACGCGACGCTGTTCGGTCGGCTGGTCGGGACCCAACTCGTCCGGTGGCACTACGGCCGGATCGATGGTCGGAGGTTCGATCGCGACGGCGGGGGGAGCACTCAACAACGTCAGAATCAGCGTTGCAAGCAGCACACCGATGCGGTGCACGCGTCTCCACCCCCCTCGATGCCGGGCCAGCGCAATGTGTGCTGGCGCTCCCGCAGCAAACCAAGCGCCGCCCCGTGGACGGCACAAATTCTCACGTCAAGCCGATTGGCCGATTGCACGCAAGCAATCTTAAGGGGGTGCCGAAGTGGGCGGTTCCGGTTTCTTGCCAGCCAGGCTCGTTCGCTGACGCTTCGGGCCAGCTCAGAGGAGAATTTGCCTGCTGCTAGGCATCGAGATCTTGCTGGACCAACTCCGCAACCGTCTTCAACGCCTCTTCGTCGTCGCTGGCGACGGTCACTTCTGCGCCGTTGCCCGCTCCAAGCGTCATGATCATCAGCGCCGAGCCGGCGTCGACCGGCTCACCGCCGTCCATGGACAGTGTGACTGGCACGCCGGCGTTGACGACGGCTTCGGCAATGATCGCGGCGGGTCGGGCATGCAGCCCGATGGCCGAGCCGACGATGACGGTCTTTGAAGGCATGGGTTCTCCTAATCGGTGGTTGGTGTGGGTCTATGCAGTGGCCAGCGCGGGCTCTTCCTCAGCCTTGGCGCTGGGCTTGATGAACTCTTTCGCGGCGATGACGGCCAACGCGCCTGCGCCCGTACCGACCGCGAGGGCGACCAGGAACCACAGCAGATGACCGATGGCGAAGAACACGAATATGCCGCCGTGCGGGGCCTTCAGCGTGACGTCGAAGGCCATGATCAGCGCGCCGGTGACGGCGCCGCCGAACATCATCGACGGGATCACCCGCAGTGGATCGGCCGCCGCGAACGGGATGGCACCTTCCGAGATGAACGACGCGCCGAGAAGCCAAGCGGCCCTGCCGTTTTCCCGCTCCGGTTCGGTGAACAGGCCCGGTCGGATCGTGGAGGCCAGAGCCATCGCCAGCGGTGGGACCATCCCTGCGGCCATCACCGCCGCCATGATCCGCAGCGACGCCGGATCGGAAACATTGAGGCCGGCGGTGGCGAACGCGTACGCCGCCTTGTTCACCGGGCCGCCGAGGTCGAAGCACATCATCAGGCCAAGCACGATGCCGAGGATGATGACCGACGTGCCCGTCATTCCGCCGAGCCAGTTGGTCAGGCTGGTGGTGATCCAGGCCAGCGGGCGTCCGAGCAGCATAAACATCAGCAGGCCGACGACCAGCGACGCGAACAGCGGAATGATCACGACGGGCATCAAGCCTCTGAGCCAGCGCGGTGCGGCGATGCGACTGATCCACAGTGCGGTGAATCCGGCGATCAGACCGCCGACGATGCCGCCGATGAAGCCACCGCCGACGAAGACCGCGACCGCGCCCGCCGTGAACCCGGGAGCGATGCCGGGCCGGTCGGCGATCGCGAACGAGATATAGCCGGCGAGTGCGGGCACCAAGAACATGAACGCCAGGCCGCCGAGCGTGAACAGGACCGCTCCGAGATACTGGGTGAAACCGCCCGATGGCAGGTTGGTCAGCGAGTTATTGCTGGCGATGACATGTCCGAGCGAGCTGAATCCATAAGGCAGTGAGGGTTTTTCGCCGTCAGGCTTGTTTGCGATCCCGTAGCCGCCGAACAGGAAGCCGAGCGCGATCAGCAGGCCACCCGCGGCGACGAACGGGATCATGTAGCTGACGCCGGTCAGCAGTATCTGTCGCAGACGGGTGCCCCACCCCACACCGCCGGCCGAGGACGCGGCGGGTGCCGGTGCGCTCGCGTCACCCTGGACTCGCGCAGCGGCGGGATCGGTTGCGGCGGCGAGTGCTTCGGCCACCATCTTGTCGGGTTCGTTGATGGCGCGCTTGACACCCGAGGCGACAACGGGCTTGCCCGCGAACCGGCCCCTGTCCTTGACGCCGACGTCGGTGGCGAAGATGACCGCGTCGGCTTCCGCGATGGTCGACGCGGACAGTGGTGTGCTGCCCGACGATCCCTGCGTCTCTACATGCAGTGTGGCGCCGGCCTTTTTGGCCGCGGCGACCAGCGAGTCGGCGGCCATGTAGGTGTGGGCGATGCCCGTCGGGCAGGCGGTGATGGCGACCAACGTCTTGGGCTTCGCCTGCGCGGGTTCGGCCTTTGGCTGTGGCTTTTCAGCGGTCGGTGCCGGATTCACCACGCCGTCGACAAGCTCGACGACCTCCGCGGGGCTCGACGCGTTGCGCAGTGATTCGACGAATTCCTTGCGCACCAATGCACGAGCCAGGCTGGACAGCAGCTTCATGTGCTCGGCACCGCCGGCTTCCGGGGCCGCGATCAGGAACGCCAGGTCGGCGGGACCATCGGGCGCGCCGAAATCGACGGCTGGGTTCAGCCTCGCGAACGCGATCGAGGCGGTGTCGACATACGGCGATCGGCAGTGCGGGATCGCGATTCCGCCGGGCAGACCGGTGGCGGACTGCTCCTCGCGGGCCATCGCGGCGGCCAGCAGTCCTTCGGTGTCGGCGGTGCGACCGGCGTCGGCGAACCGGTCGACCAGCCGGCCGATCACCGCCCTTTTAAGGTCGCCGGCAGCCCCCTCTACGTCGATGTCGAGCAGCACCAGATCGGTGCTGATGATCGGCTGTGAAGCGGTTGAGCGTGTCATGGCAATACCTTCGTGTGGTTGTTACGACGTGGCTGGAGTCGGTGAAATCGTGGTGACCCGAACGGCATTCAGGTCGATCTGGGAAGGCGTGGGCAGGGCGGAGCCCGGCAGCGCGGCGGCGGCGCTGCCGTAGGCCACTGCCATCTGGAGGCGTTGTGGAGGAACGGCGCCGCCCACCTCTGCCCGCAGGTATCCGGCTAGGGACGCGTCCCCCGCGCCGACCGTGCTGCTCGGGATGATCGGGCCCGGCGAAGCCATCCAACTGCCGGTTTCGTCGACCAGAACGGCACCAGCGGCGCCGAGTGTGGCGAGTACCGCGCGAGCGCCGCGGTCCACGAGTTCGCGCGCCGCTGTCACGACGGGCTCTGGATCACCTTGTGCAACAGCGGCTTCCAGTGCCTGCGGTGAGTAGCCCAGCACGCCCGCCAGCTCCTCGGCGTTCGGCTTTATCAGGTCCGGTGCGGCGCGGCCGAACGACTCCACGAGTGCCGTCAGCGGGGCTTCCGAGGTGTCGACCGCGACTCGGCATGGGTACGGCGCGAGCCGGGCCACCACCTCGGCATACCAGTCGTCGGTCATCCCTGGCGGAAGCGAACCGGACAGCACCACCCAGGACGCTTGCTCTGCGTTGGCGATCACCGCTGCGGTGAGCGCTTCGATGACCGCCGGATCGAGTGTTGCGCCCGGCTCGTTGAGTTTGGTTGTGGTGCCGTCGTGTTCGGTGATCGCGAGATTCGTCCGCACCGCCTCGGTGGACGTCACGCATCGGAAGGCCACGGCACTGGCCTGCAGCGCCGCGATGAGCGGATCGTCATACGGAGCCGGCAGCAATGCGACGCTTTCCACTCCGGCCAGCGTCAACGCGCGGGCGACATTCACGCCCTTGCCGCCCGGCTCGGTGGTGACGGAAGAGACCCGGTGAACCGCACCGCGGGTGAGCGGCCCCGTGAGGGTGACAGTGCGGTCGATGCTCGGGTTGGGGGTGACGGTGACGATCATGCGACCACGACCTCGACGCCGTGTTCGGTGAGCTGCTTGCGATCGCCGTCGCCGATCTCCGAGTCGGTGATGAGCGTGTCGACGCTGGAGATCGGTGCGAAGCTGACGAAATCCTCGCGGCCGACCTTCGACGAGTCCGCGGCCACCACAACGTAATTCGCGGCGTTGACCATTGCACGCTTGACGGCGGCCTCGTCGCTGTCCGGTGTGGACAGACCGTGCCCGATGCTGATCGCGTTGGTGCCGATGAATGCGATGTCGACGCGCAACGTATCGAGCACCCGCAGCGTCTGTTCGCCGACGGCGGCCTGGGTGAGACCGCGCACCCGTCCGCCAAGCAATTGCAGCGAGACCGACGGCATGGCCGCAAGCCGGGCCGCGATGGGCACCGAGTTCGTCACCACCACGAGTTCGCGGTCGGTGGGCAACTGGGCCGCGATCCGTGCGGTGGTCGTCCCGGCGTCGAACAAGACGCTGGCGCCGCTGAGGGGAAAGAACTCAGCAGCGGCAGCCGCGATGGCGTCCTTGTATTCGGCGCGGGTGGCTTCGCGTTCACCCACTCCGGGCTCGACGAGGTGCAACGCCCGGACGGGAACGGCGCCGCCATGCACGCGCCGCACCACACCCGCCCGGTCGAGGACGGCCAGGTCGCGTCGGACCGTCTCGGTCGTGACGTCGTACGCCTGCGCCAACTCGGCCACCGAGGCGCGGCCCTTGCTGATCACCAGCGAGGCGATCGCTTGTTGACGCTCTTCGGCATACATGAGGCTCCGTTTGTGTGGTTATCGGCCCGATTCGATGTGGTTATGTTTGGTTTTACTACTGTTCGTGTTGACTTGTCAAGATTTCCTTGTAACCTGATTCACATGTCCACCTCGTCTCCGCCTACGTCACTGCCGTCGGATCCCGGCGTCGGCCACTACCCGGCCGGCACCGTTCTTCGTGGTGTGCCGGTGGTCGCCGGTGTGCAATACGCCCCGGTGATTCGGCCGGGCCGGTTGCCTGCGGTCGACGACTTAACGTCGCCGGACGTCGACGAATCCGACCGTCCTGCCGAAGCGGCCCGCTTCTCCGCTGCCGCCACCGCCGTCGCCGACCGGCTGCGCGATCGCGCGGCCAACGCGACGGGAGCCGCATCGGAGGTGCTGGCCGCCACGGCGACGCTCGCGCAGGACCGGGCATGGCTCGGCGCCGCCGAGAAGCGGATCAAAGAAGGCATGCCCGCCGTCCGGGCTGTGGCTGCGGCCGTAGAACAGTTCGTCGGCATGTTCACGCAACTTGGCGGGTTGATGGCCGAGCGGGTCACCGATCTCCAAGACATTCGCGACCGGGTGATCGCCGAACTGTCGGGCCTGCCTGAGCCGGGTGTGCCGCTGCCAGCCAGCCCGTCGATCCTGTGTGCCGAGGACCTCGCGCCTGCCGACACCGCGGGCCTGGATCCCGAACTTGTTGTCGCACTTGCCACTACGCTCGGCGGACCGACGAGCCACACCGCGATCATCGCCCGCCAGCTGGGCATCCCCTGCGTGGTTGCCGTGAGCGGATTGGATGCCGTCGCAGCCGGCACGATGGTGCTTGTCGACGGCACGCTCGGCACGGTCACCGTGTCGCCGGACGAGGCCGCCGCGGCCGAGGCCGTCGCTACGGCACACCGGGAAGCTGAACGCGCCGCGCATTGGGCGGGTCCGGGCGCTACCGCCGACGGCCATGCGGTGTCGATACTTGCCAATGTCCAGGATGGTGCGGCGGCCCGGGCTGCCCGGGAAACGCCGGCCGAAGGCGTGGGGCTGTTCCGGACCGAGCTGTGCTTCCTCAACCGCGACACCGAACCCGGCGTCGAAGAACAGGCGGACATCTACGCCGAGGTGCTCGACGCGTTTTCCGGCCAGAAGGTGGTGATCAGGACGCTCGACGCGGGGTCGGACAAGCCGCTGAAGTTCGCCGGCCACCCTGAGGAGGCCAATCCCGCGCTGGGCGTGCGGGGGATCCGCATCGCCGAGGGCAATCCAGGGCTGCTGGACCGGCAGCTGCAAGCGATCGCCACCGCGGCGCATCGCACCGGCAACGACGTGTGGGTGATGGCGCCGATGATCGCCACCGCCGCGGAAGCCAAACACTTTGCCGCACAGGTGCGTTCGCATGGTCTCACGCCCGGCGTGATGATCGAGGTGCCCGCCGCCGCGCTGCTGGCCGACCGCATACTCGAGCACGTCGACTTCCTGTCCATCGGCACCAACGACCTGGCCCAGTACACGATGGCCGCCGACCGCATGTCGGCCGAACTCGCCACGCTCACCGACCCGTGGCAGCCGGCTGTGCTGGCATTGGTGGCGATGGCGGTCCGCGCGGGTGGCGCGGCCGGTAAGCCCGTCGGTGTATGCGGCGAGGCAGCGGCCGACCCACTGCTTGCGTGTGTGCTTACCGGTCTCGGTGTGACGTCGCTGTCGGCGGCCTCCGCGGCGATCCAAGGTGTCGGGGCGAAACTGGCGCAGGTCACGCTGCAGCAATGCCGTGACGCCGCCGACGCCGTGCTGGCCACCGCAACGGCAGCCGATGCGCGGGCCGCGGCACTTGCCGTACTGGGCTGACTAGCCCCAGCCGAGCTCGTGGAGCCGGTCGTCGTCGATGCCGAAGTGGTGCGCGATCTCGTGGATCACCGTGATCGCCACCTCGTCGACCACCTCGGCTTCGTCCTCGCATACGTCGAGCAACGCATCGCGGTAGATCGTGATGGTGTCCGGCAGCGAGCCGGCGTACCACGAATCCCGTTCCGTCAGCGCCACCCCGTGATACAGGCCGAGCAGGTCGGGCTCGTCGGGATTGCGGTCCTCCACCAGGACGACGACATTGTCGATGGCGGCCGCGAGCTCCCGCGGAATCAGGTCAAGTGCGTCGGAGACCAGCTCGTCGAACCGTTGCGGGCTCATCCGCACGGCCACGCGGTTACTGCCCCGGTAGTGGCGGCGGCACCGGTTCGACAGGCGCTGGAGGCGGTGCGACGTCCCCAGCGGGCGGCGCGGCCGGGCCAGGCGGTGCGCCTTCGGGCGGCGGAGCATCTCCGGCCGGCGGCGGGGGACCGTTGAGGAACGTATTGCCCGGCGCGGGTGCAGGTGCTGGTGCGGTGGTCTGCGTTGCCGTGGTACCTGGTGTCGACTGCTGCGGCATGTGCTGGGTCTGCTGACCCGGATCGGTGGTGTCGGAGCTGGTCGACTGGCTGGATTGGCTGGATTGGCTGGACGTGTCCACCGGCACATCGGGGATCGGGATCGACGGAAGGTTCAGCCGCTCCTCGGGAATGTCCGGCGGTGCGATCGGAGGCTGCCCGTTGATCAGCAGCGGCCCCTTGGCGCTGTTCAGCAGTGTCGACCAGCCGCCGTTGCCGAGCGTCGCGCCGATGCTGCACGACACCTGGCGGCTGCCGGCCGACCAGCTCGGCAGCGAGATGGTGCTGTAAATCAGCGTCAAAGTGGTGCTGCGCAGCTGGATCGGCGCCAGATAGGCGTCCGTCATCCGGGTGCAGGTGTCCTTGATGAAGCCGTCCTGCTCGGGCTCCGCAGGCAGCCCTGCCGGGAATTTCTCGGCCAGGTTGACGGCGCCCGTCACCTCCATGGCGTGCGGTGCCGCGCAGTCGACAGGGATGTCGGTCGGCTGATTGGTTGACGGGTCGATACCCAGACACGTACCTGCGGACCACACCTTGGACTGGTCGACGTCGGCGACCTTGCCCTTGAAGGCCATCTGCTGATTGTTCGGACCGGGCAGCTGCAGACCGCACAACATGCGTCGCTCGCCTGATTGGCGCCACGCCTTGTCGCCTGACCACAGCATCGAGATCGTGAACCGGCTGTTCGGGTCGAAGCGCGCACCGAGGTAGCGCTTGACCGCGGCCGAACACTGCTCCTGGCTGATCTGCTGGATGCGCGCGGCCGACGGCGGCGCTGCGTCGGGGCCGTACTCACTGCCCGGGAAGGTGCGCATGTCCACCGACTCCGCGACCTCGAAGCGGTGGTCATCCTTGCATTCGACGATCTGGGCCTGGTCGGGCGTGCGTTCGGGCCAGTTCAGGCAGTCGCCGCTCTTGGCATGGTTGAACGTGTCGTTGCCGCGCGGGCCCAGCGAGATCGCGCTGTTGTTCAGCCCCGGCACGGCGTTCTCACTCTGCGGCAGCGCCGTGATGAGACCCGCGATGAGCAGCCCGCCGAGCGCGGTCAACAACAGCGCGCGGCGCGTCGACGCGGCCTGCAGACTCTGCCACCACGCCACCCGCTCCGACGGCTGTGCGTCGTCCTCAGCGAGGATTTCCTCGCGCTCGGGTGCCTCCAACATCCGCTCCATTGTGACAGGCGTGTCGGGCGTTGTGACAAGTGATGCAGTTGTAATGTTACGTGGTTGTGCTCCGGCACCAATTGACAGGCACGTCGATTCCGATTACGCGCGGGGCCATGCCGACCACATCGGGCGAGGAAAAGTAGGGTTGCGCCCGTGATCGACCTCAAGCTGCTACGCGAAAACCCGGACGTGGTGCGCGCGTCGCAACGTGCCCGCGGGGAAGACCCGGGCCTCGTCGACGCGCTGGCCGAAGCCGACGCCGCACGGCGGTCCGCGGTCTCAGCCGCCGACAATATGCGCGCCGAGCAGAAGACCGCGAGCAAGCAGGTGGGCAAGGCATCGCCCGACGAAAGGCCCGCGCTGCTGGCACGGGCCAAGGAGCTCGCCGACAAGGTCAAGGCCGCGCAGGCCGAGCAGGCCGACGCCGAAAAAGCTTTCACCGCAGCGTATATGGCGATCTCCAACGTCATCATCGACGGTGTGCCTGCGGGCGGCGAGGACGACTTCGTCGTGCTTGACACCGTCGGCGAACCCCGCGGTATCGAAAACCCGAAGGACCACGTCGAACTCGGCGAGGCCCTTGGCCTGATCGACCTGGAACGCGGGGCCAAGGTGTCGGGGGCGCGCTTCTACTTCCTCACCGGCGCAGGTGCCCTCCTGCAGCTGGGTCTGCTGCAGCTCGCGGTGCGACTCGCCACCGAAAACGGCTTCACCCTTGTCATCCCGCCCGTGCTGGTGCGGCCGGAAATCATGGCGGGCACCGGATTCCTCGGCGCCCACAGCGAAGAGGTGTACCGCATCGAGGCCGACGACCTCTATCTCGTCGGCACCTCCGAGGTTCCGCTGGCCGGATATCACTCCGACGAGATCCTCGACCTGTCCGGCGGGCCGCTGCGTTACGCCGGGTGGTCCTCGTGCTTCCGCCGCGAGGCAGGCAGCCACGGAAAGGACACCCGCGGCATCATTCGCGTGCACCAGTTCGACAAGGTCGAGGGCTTTGTGTACTGCAAGCCCGACGAGGCCGAGGCTGAGCACCAACGACTGCTGGCCTGGGAACGTCAAATGCTGGCACAGATCGAGGTGCCGTATCGCGTCATCGACATCGCCGCAGGCGATCTGGGTTCCTCGGCGGCGCGCAAGTTCGATTGTGAGGCGTGGATCCCGACACAGCAGACGTACCGGGAGTTGACCTCGACGTCGAACTGCACGACGTTCCAGGCGCGTCGCCTTTCGGTGCGCTACCGCGACGAGAACGGCAAGCCGCAGACGGCCGCGACGCTCAACGGGACGCTGGCAACCACCCGTTGGCTGGTGGCGATTCTGGAAAACCACCAGCAGCCCGACGGCAGCGTGCGCGTTCCAAAAGCGTTGGTGCCGTTCGTCGGAACCGAGGTGCTGGAGCCGAAAGGCTAGTCCGCGAGCAGCTCGTCCAGCCTGGCCAAGAATTCCTTCGGACGCTGCGGGGTGAATGCGGGCTGAGGCCGAACGCCGGGCACATCGAGCGTCACCAGCGTCGACTTGATCGGGCGCCAGACGTCCAACGGCAACCAGCGGCGCAGATCCGAGCTGCCCCAGATCCGGAACCGCTGAGTGAACATGCCCAAAGGCTCGGCCTTGTATCCGCGAATCGACCGCAGCGGGATCACCTTCGACGTTCCCGACGGAAAGTGATAGCGACGCAACGTGATCGCCTCACGGTCCAGCTGGATCATGCCGTCGTCGTAGAACTGGCGCGGAGCCGTCATATCCGCCGCGACCTCAGCTCGTGTCCCTTGGAGGTCAGGCAGCGGCCGTTCTCCAGGTTCCACTGCCAGCCATGCAGGTTGCACGTCAGCGTGGTGTCCTCCACCACGCCGAACTTCGACAGGTCGGCCTTCAAGTGTGGGCAGCGACGCTGAATCTCCCAGCCGTCCAGGTTGATTGACGCGGTGTCGTCGTGGGTTTCGGCGAACCAGCCGTCAGCGTAGGCGATGCGTTCGTCGGTCAAGCACTTGAAGAAGGTGTAGAGGAACTCGTTGTAGCCACCGACCCGCCACGCCGTGAACCGGGTCGACAGGAAGATGGTGTTGACCCAGTCCGGCTCGTTGTCGCGCAACACGGTGCGCACAAGCTCAGGTGCGATCGCAAACCCGTACCGGAATTTCTCGTCGGGAATGGGTTCGCGCACAGCGCGTTTCGGGAAGTCCAGAACGACGGTTTCGGCGCCCATCCGCAGCTCGACGGGATAGCCGATGCCGTCGCAGATCTGATCGCTCTGAAGCATGATCGGCTCGAATGTCGCCCGCAGCGGCTCCAGCAGTGGTTCACCCGCGGCCGGCGCCCAGCTGGCCTTCTCTGCGGCCAACACTGGGGCCATCCGCTCGGCGTAGTCGGCGATGTATGCGGCCTTGCCCGTCGTGAAGATCGCGCGCACCTCGTCGTCGGGCAACGGGTGATCGAGCGAATTAAGCTGCGGCCCAGTGAAATCCGCTGTGGTACCCGGAACCATCAGCACCCCGCGGTCATGGCCGTGCGCACGCATCTGCTCCAGGAACACCACCTGGTCGGGGAAGATGTTGGCGGGATCGCCGTGGTCGTCGTTGAGGTCCCGCAACTCGTCATCGAGGAAGCACGGCGGCCCGGCCGACGGGATCACCCACGTCGCCCCAACTTGAGCGATGTACTGGCGGCAGCGGTCCATCTGGCGTTGCCGCTTTTGGATGCCGAACGCCTCCTTGGCCCTGGCCGGCATGTCGTAGACCATCGGATACCAGATCGCACCCGAGTACTGCAGCATGTGCACGTCGACGTGGTCGAAATCGGCGTGCAGCACGTCCAGGTCGACGGGCCGGGCGTCGTTCATGTTGAAGCAGACCGTCTCGCCGTCGTCGACGACCAGCCCCGAGTCGCCGATCGGACCGTCGGCCGGCGCGCGCAACGCGATGATCATCACGTCGAGGTCGCCCTTCGGTCCGCTGACGCGGTGCTTGACCGAGTCCGTCGTCTCGAAGAACCGGTGAAAGCCCAGCTGTTCGAGCTCGCGCTGCAAATCCGGCACCGGGAAGTCGGGCAGCAGAACGACGGCGTCCTTGTTGACGTGGTCGCGAAGGTTCTTCGGGTCGAAGTGGTCCTTGTGGAGATGCGAGACGTAGAGGTAGTCCACGTCGCCGAGCGCGTCCCAGTCCAGCTGGCTGTTGTCCGGGAACGGGAACCAGGACGCGAAGTACGCCGGGTTGACCCACGGGTCGCACAAAATGCTTCCGGCTTTGGTGTCGATCCGGAAACCGGCGTGACCCACGCTCGTGACCTGCACAAATGCCCTTTCGGCTGGACGGGGAGGACGGTTCGAGCTTAACGGGAGGAGATGTCACCGGCGTTCCACAGGGCGAGGTAATGCGCGAGCCTGTCGCCGTCGGGCTCGATGCCGCGGGCGTCGAAGATCTCGGTGCGCCACACGCCGCCGATGTCGTTGGCCCGGAACTGGCACCGGTTCGCTGGGAACGCTCACGCGACTAGGCTGCCTGATGTGGAGCCGGTATACGGAACAGTCATCCAACTCGCGCGCCTGGTATGGCGCCTACAGGGATTGACGTTCACGATCACCGGCGTGGAGAACCTGCCCGTCACGGGCGGCGCGGTCATCGCCATCAACCACACGAGCTACTTCGACTTCACCTTCGCAGGGCTGCCAGCCTACAAACAGCACCGCGGTCGCAAGGTGCGGTTCATGGCCAAGCAGGAAGTCTTCGACCACAAGATCTCCGGGCCGATCATGCGCAGCCTGCGCCACATCCCCGTCGATCGCGACAGCGGCGCGGCCTCGTTCGACGAGGCATGCCAGCGGCTCAAAGAAGGCGAGCTGGTCGGTGTCTACCCCGAGGCCACCATCAGCCGCAGCTTCGAGATCAAACAGTTCAAGTCCGGCGCGGCGCGCATGGCGATAGCGGCCGACGTGCCGATCGTTCCCCACATCATCTGGGGCGCACAGCGGATCTGGACCAAGGGCCACCCGAAGAACATGTGGCGCCCGAAGGTTCCGATATCGGTGGCCGTCGGCGAGCCGATCGCCCCGACGCTGCCGCCGCAGGAGCTGACCGCGCTGCTGCATTCGCGCATGCAACACCTGCTCGAGCGGGTGCAGGACGCCTACGGTCCGCACCCGCCCGGCGAGTACTGGGTGCCGCACCGGTTGGGCGGAGGAGCGCCGTCGCTGGCGGAAGCCAACCGGATGGACGCGGAAGAGGCTGCGGAGAAAGCCGCGAGGCGGGCGCAACGGGCCGATCCCACCGAGGCGCCGGGGTAGCCGATGGAGCCGGTCTTCCGCACGCTGGAGATTGCCGTCAGCCTGGCGACAAAGGCCATCGGGACCAAAATCACCTACCAGGGTCTGGAGAACATCCCGGAACGCGGCGGCGCCGTGATCGCGATCAACCACACGAGTTATGTCGACTGGTGGCCTGCGGCGCTCGCGGCATATCAGCGGCACCGTCGAATGCGCTTCATGATCAAGACCGAGATGCAGGACGTGAAGGTCGTCAACTTTCTGATCAAGCATTCCGGGACCATTCCGGTGGACCGCCAGGCCGGGGGAGGCGCGTACGCGGTGGCGGTGGAGCGCCTGAAGGCAGGTGAGATTGTCGGCATGTACCCGGAAGCCACCATCAGCCGCAGCTTCGAGCTCAAGGAGTTCAAGAGCGGGGCGGCACGGATGGCGCACGACGCCAATGTGCCGATCGTCCCGCTGATCGTGTGGGGCGCCCAACGGCGGTGGACCAAGGATCATCCAAGGAACATGGGGCGCAAGAAGATTCCGGTCACCGTCGCGGCCGGGACGCCTCTCTATGCTGCCGGCACCATCGATGAGACGAGCGCCGCGATGCGTGAAGCGATGAACACGTTGCTGCATCGCGTCCAAGAGGAATACCCGCGTCCGGAGGGCGCGTACTGGGTGCCGCGCCGGATGGGCGGCTCCGCGCCGACGATGGACGAGGCGAAGGTGCTCGAGGACCGAGAGCTGGCCGAGCGTGCCCGCAAACGTGCGGAACGCGAGGCGAAGAGCCGCCGATGACCAAGGCAAGAAGCGAAGGCGGATTGCCGCGATGACATTGCCCGCTCTGATCGCCTCCGATGTGGACGGCACGCTGCTTGACGACGACGAGAAGGTCACCGCTCGCACGCGCGCGGCCGTCAACGCCGCCGTCGATGCGGGCGCACAGTTCGTGTTGGCCACCGGCCGTCCGCCACGCTGGGTGCAACCGGTTGTCGACGCGCTCGGATTCGCGCCGATGGCCGTGTGCGCCAACGGCGCCGTGATCTACGACCCGTCCGCCGACCGCATCCTGTCTGCGCGCACACTGTGCGCCGACGCATTGCGCGAGCTCGCCGAGATCTCAACCCGCGTGATCCCCGGCGCGGGCCTGGCGGTCGAGCGGGTCGGCAACAGTGCCCACGACGCAGCGACGCCCCAGTTCGTCAGCTCGCCGGGCTACGAGCACGCCTGGCTCAACCCGGACAACACCGAGGTGTCCCTCGAAGACCTGCTGGCCGCACCCGCCATCAAGCTACTGATCCGCAAGGCGGGTGCGCGCAGTTCGGACATGGCCGCAGAGTTGGCCAAACACATTGGGCTCCAAGGAGATATCACCTACTCGACGAACAACGGCCTAGTCGAGGTCGTGCCGTTGGGTGTCAGCAAGGCCACCGGCGTGGAGGAGCTGGCCCACCCGCTGGGAATCACGGCCGCGGACGTCGTGGCCTTCGGCGATATGCCCAACGACGTACCGATGCTGCTGTGGGCCGGGTTGGGGGTGGCGATGGGCAATGCGCATCCGGACGCGGTGGCCGCCGCCAATGAGGTCACGGCGCCCAACACCGACGACGGCCTCGCGCGTGTTCTCGAGCGCTGGTGGCTCTGACGCGGGCTAAGCCGGGCTGATCGGGTGGGTGAAGCGCTCGAGCTGGATCGGCTCCGCTTCCTCCGCCGACTTGGGCAATTCGACTGGGACACCGTCGATCACGCGGGTGACACTGCCCTTCTCACGGTCGAAGTTCAGCGTGCCGTGCTGGAAGTTTTGCACGATCCACTGCGGCTCCTGGATTTCGGCACTCGTCGGCAGGCCCAGCGCTCCGCGCTCGAAACCCAGTGAGCCCCATGCCTTGTAGATCGCGCCGGTGACGGGCTCTGCGCCGCTTTCCGGCGACCAGTAAACCGCGCCCTTCTCGAACGTGGCGTACCGGGTCGCACCCTCGCCGGCAGCCTCCGGTGACGTGGGCGCTCCCAACAAGCTGTTCATCCCGCCAAGCGATTCCCACCGCGCGAGGATGGCTCCGCCGCGCAACCTGTCCACCAGGTCCGCGGGTCCCGGCGGGTCGTTGAATCGAGCCGCAATGTCGCGCAATTGATCCATGGCCGCATAGGCAGCGTTGCCCGGGCAGTCGGTGTTGCCGACGTCGCGGTGGGTGAAGATCGTCGGCAGCGTCGGCGTGGCACCGAACGGGAACTTGGTGAACGACCCGCCCGCAGAAGGCATCACGACCGTGCCGCGCGGGTCGAGGTGGTCGATGCCGAGCCGCCAGCCGATCAGCCGGCCCGTCGTACCCAACTGGATCGGCGTCGGCGGCACCGCGTCGAAGTTGCCCATCATCGCGACACCCCAGGTGTTGCGGTTGAAGCCGCCGGTGTGCGAACCCTCGACGGGTTTGTCCATGCCGCCCGCGCGGCCTTCGAAGACCTGGCCGTACTTGTCGACGAGCGCGTTGTACGCGATGTCACACCAGCCGAGAGTGCGGGTGTGGTACTCGTAGATCGACCGGACGATGCCCGCGGAGTCCTGCGGCGCGTAATCGTTACTGCCCGCGGTGTGGTGGACCACTGCGGCCCGAATTCCGTTGTCATACACCGTGTTTCCACATCGCATCGCCTCGTCCGCGCCCCACTGTGCACGGCCGATGACGGCGGGTGGCTGGCCGGCGACGGTGACCGCACTCGGCAGCGGCAACGTGTCCACCGGTGCCTGCGGTGGGCTGATCAGCACGGCGTTGATGTTCTGTCCGAATGGCTGCTCAACGTTGGCGGGCACATAGCCAAGCCCCGGCGGGCCCGACGGAGTTGGCGCCTGCGGCCCGGTCGTGGGCGCACCCGCGGGGCGTGTGATGGCGATCTGCACGGTGGTCGTGCGTCCGACGAACACCGGCTCGGTGCCGCGCGCTGCCGGCGAGTCAGGGCCGACGCCGTCGAAGGCCTCGGCTTCGTACCATGGGCCCCATGAACCGTCGGACTTCTTGGCCCGGACGCGGGCTGTGGTGCCGCTGAGATCCTCGGCCGTCAGCGCGACCATGGAGAACGGGGTGTCCTGGTGGACCTCGCGGATCGTCTCACCGCCGCCGAGCCCGGTCAGTGGCTGCTGCGAGAGTTGCGGCGTCTGGACCGTCTGCGGCTTGTCGCCCTCGCCCGGCAGCCCATTGATGGCCCACGGGAGGATTACCGCCGTCGCCGCAATAGCGGTGAACAGGATCGGCGGTGCGGGGCGACGACACTGCACGGCCCGATGTTACGTATGTGTCAGTTGTTACTGCTGTTCCGACACGGTAGTTGGGCCGACTAAAAGTCCTGCAACGGCACCGCAGAGCGGGGGAGGCTTCTGCGGTGCCGTCTTGGGCAGGACTCGTTACGGAATGACCGGCGCCGGGCCTGCGTGCGGCATCGCCGCTGCAGGCACCTGAGCGGCGGCCTGGGTGATCGGTGCGGCGGCCGCCGCGACGTCCGGGGCACCCGCGGGCTTGATGGCCGACATGATCGCCGGCATGACCATGCCCTTGAGCAGGTCGATCGCCTGACCCGCGCCCAGCTGATTGGCCATGCTGCTCAGGTCGCCGATCAGCCCGCTGCTGCCGGTTGAGGCCGGCGCCGCGGCGGCCAGTGACGGGTCGCCGAGGATCGGATACGTACCGGCTGCTGGGTCCAGGCCGATCGGCGCCGAAATCGGCACTTCGCTCGGCGCGGGCAGGCCCGCGGTCGCGAGTGGACTGGTCAGCGCCGGATTAGCGCCTGCTGCCGGCGTGGTCAATCCCGGAGTGGTCAGCCCTGGCGGGGTGAGCCCTGGCGTGGTGAGCCCAGGAGCGGCACCGGTCGGACTGGTCAGCGCGGGGTTCGTCAACGCCGGATTGGTCAGCGCGGGATCGCTCAGCGCAGGCCCCGTCGCCGTGGCGGGCGACAGGCTGGCGCTCGGCGCAGTGAGACCTGGAGTGGTGAGCCCCGGCGCGGTCAGGCCAGGCGTGGTCAGCCCGGGTGTCGTCAGTCCCGGTGCGGTAAGGCCCGGTGTCGTCATGCCGGGAGTCGTCATCGTCGCGGGGGACGACGCGCCCGAGCCGGTGAGCAGGCCGGTGGGCAGCGGCGGGAGGTTGATCCCGAACTGCGACAGCCCCTGCGACAGCGCCGACATCAGCTCGTTAGGCAGATCGGTCACCATCGCGGCCTGGACGAACTCGCGATGCTGCGGCGCCGGGTCGGCGCTCGGGGACGATTCGGATATGGCGACTACTGCAACTGGACTTGCGACTGCCAGGGCGGCGACTGCGCTCATGGCTGTCGAGAGCCTGCGTCGACGTCGGTTCGGCACGGAAGTCTCCTCAATATATGGACTACGTGTGATAGGTGCTCGTGAACAGTTCCGTCAGCGGCTACGGGACCCGGTGGTGTGGAGCCCAACAGTGCCAACGTGATCGACGGTACTGGTGTGACTGCTGGTACCAAAGTGGCGATACGGAATTGTGAGCCGATCGCAACCTTCGTCGATCGCTGGATTCGGGCGGGACGAGAGCGGTCGGATACCCTTGCTGCCGATGACAGCTCGTTTTGACCTCTTTGTCGTCGGTTCCGGATTTTTCGGTCTGACAATTGCCGAGCGCGTGGCGACGCAGCTGAACAAGCGTGTTCTGGTTGTCGACCGACGCCCGCACATCGGTGGCAACGCCTACTCCGAAGCCGAGCCGCAGACCGGCATCGAGGTGCACAAGTACGGCGCACACCTGTTCCACACCAGCAACCAGCGGGTGTGGGACTACGTGCGCCAGTTCACCGAGTTCACCGGCTACCAGCACCGCGTCTACGCGATGCACAACGGCCAGGCCTACCAGTTCCCGATGGGCCTTGGCCTGGTGTCGCAGTTCTTCGGCAAGTACTTCACGCCCGATCAAGCCCGCCAGCTGATCAAGGAGCAGGCCGCCGAGATCAAGACCGAGGACGCGCAGAACCTCGAGGAAAAGGCCATCTCGCTGATCGGCCGTCCCCTTTACGAGGCGTTCGTCAAGGGCTACACCGCCAAGCAGTGGCAGACCGACCCCAGGGAGCTGCCAGCGGCCAACATCACCCGGCTGCCGGTGCGCTACACCTTCGACAACCGCTACTTCAACGACACCTACGAGGGCCTGCCGGCCGACGGCTACACCGCGTGGCTGGAAAACATGGCCGCCGACGATCGCATCCAGGTCCGCCTGGGCACCGACTGGTTCGACGTCCGCGAGGCGCTGCGCGCCGAAAACCCCGATGCGCCCGTCGTGTACACCGGACCGCTTGACCGCTACTTCGACTACGCCGAGGGTCGACTCGGTTGGCGCACACTGGATTTCGAAGTCGAGGTGCTCGACACCGGGGACTTTCAAGGCACACCCGTCATGAACTACAACGATCTCGACGTGCCCTACACGCGTATCCACGAGTTCCGGCATTTCCATCCCGAGCGGGCATACCCGACCGACAAGACCGTGATCATGCGCGAGTTTTCCCGATTCGCCGACAACGACGACGAGCCCTACTACCCGATCAACACCGAATCCGACCGGGCGCTGCTCGCCGCCTATCGCGCTCGGGCCAAGGCCGAAACCGCCTCGGACAAAGTGCTGTTCGGAGGCCGGCTCGGCACATACCAGTATCTGGACATGCACATGGCGATCGCCAGCGCACTCAATATGTACGACAACGTTCTTGCGCCGCATCTTCGCGACGGTGCTCCACTCGATGAAAGCAGCAGAGCATGAGTGACATCCCATCCGGCGCCCTAGAGGCCGGGGAACCCAGGGCCGTCAGTCTGCTGGCCCGCATCATTCTCCCGCGGCCGGGCGAGCCGCTCGATGTGCGCAAGCTCTATATAGAGGAATCGGATACCAACGCCCGTCGCGCGCATGCGCCGACGCGGACCACGCTAGAGATCGGCGCAGAGTCCGAAGTGTCGTTCGCGACCTACTTCAACGCGTTTCCCGCCAGCTATTGGCGGCGCTGGTCGACGCTCGAATCGGTGGTTCTTCGCGTCGAATTGACCGGCACGGCCCGCGTCGACGTGTACCGGTCCAAGGCCACCGGCGCCCGGATCACCGTCGGCGGCACCCCCGTCTCCAGCGGCGACGACAGCGGCGAGCCTGCGGTGGTCGAGTTCGAGATCGGTCTGGACCCCTTCGAGGACGGCGGGTGGATCTGGTTCGACATCACCACCAATACCAAGGTCACCGTGCACAGCGCTGGTTGGTACGCGCCGGTGCCCGCGCCGGGACGAGCCAACGTAGCGGTCGGCATCCCGACCTTCAACCGGCCGGCCGATTGCGTCAACGCGTTGGCCGCGCTGACATCGGATCCGTTGGTAGATCAGGTGATTGGCGCAGTCATCGTGTCCGATCAGGGGACCAACAAGGCCGTCGACCACCCGGGCTTCGCCGCGGCCGCCGGCCCGTTGAGCAACCGTCTGACGATCCACAATCAGCCCAACCTCGGCGGATCCGGCGGCTACAGCCGGGTGATGTACGAAGCGCTGAAGAACACCGACTGTGAGCAGATCCTGTTCATGGACGATGACATTCGCATCGAACCGGACTCGATCCTGCGCGCGCTGGCGATGAACCGATTCGCGAAAAAGCCGACCCTGGTCGGCGGCCAGATGCTCAACCTGCAGGAGCCGTCGCACCTGCATGTGATGGGCGAGATGGTCGATGCGGAGAACTTCATGTGGACCAACGCGGTCAACACCGAATATGACCACAACTTCGCCAAGTACAAGCTCAATGACGAAGAGGAGTACCGCAGCAGGCTCCTGCACCGCCGAATCGACGTCGACTACAACGGCTGGTGGATGTGCATGATCCCGCGGCAGGTCGCCGAGGAACTCGGCCAGCCGCTGCCGCTGTTCATCAAGTGGGACGACGCCGATTACGGGTTACGCGCGGGTGAGCACGGCTATCCCACCGTCACGCTGCCGGGCGCGGCGATCTGGCACATGGCGTGGAGCGACAAGGACGATGCGATCGACTGGCAGGCGTATTTCCACCTGCGCAACCGCTTGGTGGTCGCCGCCCTGCATTGGGACGGCAACGTCACCGGCCTGATCGCCAGCCACTTCAAGGCCACATGCAAACACCTTCTCTGCCTTGAATATTCGACCGTCGCGATCCAGAACAAAGCGATGGACGACTTCCTGGCTGGCCCTGAACACATCTTCTCGATTCTGGAATCCGCGTTGCCCGATGTGCGCAAGATGCGTCAGGAGTATCCCGACGCGGTGGTGCTGCCGAGTGCGACCGCGCTACCGACGCCGTCGGAAAAGCGGTGGCGCAAGAAGGTGCGGATCCCCACCAGCCCGCTGGCGATCTCGTACCGGCTGACCCGCGGTGTCCTCCATCAGCTCAAGGCACACGACCCCGCGCACCATGTGCGCCCGCAGATCAACGTCGCGACTCAGGACGCCCGATGGTTCTCACTGTCCCGGGTCGACGGGGTCACCGTCACCACCGCCGACGGCCGCGGAGTCGTATACCGGCAGCGCGACCGCGCGAAAATGTTTGCCCTGCTTCGTGAATCGCTGAAGCGCCAGGTACTCCTCGCCCGCAAGTTCAACAAGATGCGCAAGGTCTACCGCGAAGCGCTTCCGGTGATGTCCAGTAAGCAGAAGTGGGAGACCGTGCTTCTGGAATCGTCGTCCGCACATGGCTGAGGTGTTCCGCGGCGATGACGCCGCGGGGACCCCGCGCGGCGAGGAAGCCGCGCTGGTGGCAGTGCAGTCGGCGCTGGCCGATCGACCGGGCGTGCTGGCAGGCGCGCGTGCACTGTCGCATTTCGGCGAGCACAGCATCGGCTGGGTAGGCATTGCCGTACTCGGCGCGCTGCTGCAGCCTCGCCGCCGCCGCGCGTGGCTGGCCGCCGGCGCCGGCGCATTTATCGCCCACGCCACTGCCGTGCTGATCAAGCGGGTGGTGCGCCGGGAGCGGCCACATCATCCGGCGGTCGCCGTGAACGTCGGCACACCCAGCCAGCTGAGCTTTCCGTCCGCGCACGCCACCTCGACCACCGCCGCATCGATCTTGATGGCCCGCACCACCGGGTTGCCGTTGCCTCTGGTGCTGGTGCCGCCGATGGCGTTGTCGCGCTTGGTGCTTGGTGTGCATTACCCCAGCGACGTGCTTACCGGCGTCGCGGTGGGGGCGGTTGTCGCGAAGACGGTCGGAGCAGTCGCTGACCGGGTTGGAGGAGATGGATGAGCATCTCGAGTGATAGCAGTGCAGAGAGCGCGGCGCAGATGAGTGAAGAATCGGCACCGGTCAAGGGTCCGCCCCGCAACGTCGTGACGGGGCTCATCAAGGCGGCTCGACCTCGCCAGTGGGTGAAGAACGGGCTGGTGCTGTTGGCACCGGTGGCCGCCCTGGGCGGCAACGTCCACTACGACTACCGCCAAATCGCGATCAAGGTGCTGATCGCATTCGTCGCTTTCAGCCTGGCCGCCTCATCGATCTATCTCGTCAACGACGCGCGCGACGTGGAGGCCGACCGCCAGCATCCGACGAAGCGGTTCCGCCCGATAGCGGCCGGTGTGGTGCCTGAGTGGCTGGCCTACTGCACGGCGGCGGTGCTCGGCGTTGCGGCGCTGGCGATTTCGTGGCTGGCGACGCCCAATCTGACGGTGGTCACCGCGATCTACATCGCCATGCAGCTGGCATACTGCTTCGGCCTCAAGCACCAGGCGGTGCTGGACATCTGCATCGTCTCCTCGGCGTACCTCATCCGCGCCATCGCCGGCGGTGCAGCGACGAATATCCCACTGTCGCAATGGTTCCTGCTGGTCATGACCTTCGGGTCGCTCTTCATGGTGGCTGGAAAGCGCTATGCAGAACTGCAACTCGCGGAGCGCACCGGTGCCAAGATTCGCAAGTCGCTCGAGAGCTACACGGCCAGCTACCTCCGCTTCGTGTGGACGCTGTCGGCCACCGCGATGGTTCTGTGCTACGGGCTGTGGGCATTCGAACGGGACGGCACCAACGCATCCTGGTATGCGGTCTCGATCATCCCGATCACGATCGCGATCCTTCGATACGCCGTCGACGTCGACGGCGGCCTTGCCGGCGAGCCAGAAGAGATCGCACTAAAGGACCGGGTGCTGCAGCTTCTGCTGCTGGCGTGGATCGGAACCATCGGTGCCGCCGTTTTCCTCAGCTGACCGGTTGAACGCGACGCTGGCCAGGCGGTTGGCTCGCTGGCCCGCGTTTCCCTATGACCTGACGGTCCGGCTCAGCCTGTGGGCCAGCGTGCTGACCGTCACGTTCCTGTTCGGTTGGGGTGCCTGGGAACGCCGGTGGATCGCCGACGACGGGCTTATCGTCTTGCGCACCGTCCGAAATCTGTTGGCGGGCAACGGCCCGGTGTTCAACGAGGGCGAGCGTGTCGAGGCGAACACGTCGACCATCTGGACGTATCTCGTCTACCTCGGCGGCTGGATCGGCGGGCCGGTGCGCCTCGAATATGTGGCGTTGGTGTTCGCGCTCGTACTCAGCGTGCTCGGCGTGGTGCTGCTCATGCTGGGAGCGGGCCGGCTGTACGCACCGAGTTTGCAGGGTCGCCGCGCACTGCTGCTGCCCGCCGGTGCACTGGTCTACATCGCGGTGCCCCCCGCCCGCGACTTCGCCACATCGGGTCTCGAAAACGGTTTGGTGCTGGCCTATTTGGGCTTGCTGTGGTGGATGATGGTGTGCTGGTCACAAGCCCTGCGCACCCAACCCGTGCCGCCGCTTCTGCCGCAACGGGGTGGTCCACCGACAATCCGCAGAGCCCCGGTGACTGCGTCGGCGCCTGTGCCGCCCTCGCAGAACGCGGTAAGTGGATTGTTCGACGGCGCATTGGCTTTCGTGGCCGGACTGAGCGTGCTGGTACGCCCGGAACTGGCGCTGATCGGTGGACTCGCTCTGGTCATGATGCTGGTTGCGGCGCGCGGTTGGGAACGGCGGTTGCTGATCGTCGCCGCCGGCGGCCTGGTACCCGTGGCCTACCAGATCTTCCGGATGGGCTACTACGGCTTGCTGTTTCCCGGCACGGCGCTCGCTAAGGATGCTTCGGGGCAGAAGTGGGCCCAGGGGTTCGTCTACCTGGCCAACTTCAATCGCCCCTATCTGCTGTGGGCGCCTGCCATCCTGCTCGCGGGGCTTGCGGCGATGGCGTTGCTCACTCACGGCCGGCCGTGGTGGATCCGCCGGGGCACTCCGCGGGGATACGGATGGGTTGCACGTCGGGTGCAAAGCCCTTCGGCCGTCGTACTTTTCATCATCTTCAGCGGACTGCTGCAGGCGATCTACTGGATCCGTCAAGGCGGCGACTTCATGCACGGCCGCGTGTTGTTGACCCCGCTGTTCTGCCTCGTGGCGCCTGTCGCGGTCATTCCTGTCGTGCTGCCCGACGCGACGCGCATGCCACGCGGCGCCGGATACCTATTCGCCGGCGCGACGGGTGTCCTGTGGCTGGCGGTCGCGGGTTGGGCGTTGTGGGCGGCGAATTCGCCGGGGATGGGCTCAGACGCGACTCGCGTCACGTATTCCGGCATCGTCGACGAGCGGCGGTTCTACTCGCAAGCCACCGGCAACGCACACCCGTTGACCGCCGCCGACTATCTCGACTACCCGAGAATGCGTGCGGTGCTCGTCGCGTTGAACAACACTCCAGACGGCGCACTGCTGTTGCCCTCTGGCAACTATGACCAATGGGATGTGGTGCCTGCGGTGCCGCCACCGCCGGACATGCCGCCCAACGTCCGCAAGGACTACAAGGGCCCGCACACAGTGTTTTTCACGAATCTCGGCATGCTCGGCATGAATGTCGGCCTCGACGTGCGGGTGATCGACCAGATCGGTTTGGCAAATCCCTTGGCGCAGCACACCGCTCGCCTCGAAGACGGCCGCATCGGCCACGACAAGAACCTGTTCCCCGACTGGGCGGTTGCCGAGGGGCCGTTCCTGAAGATCCCGCCGTTCATCCCGGCGTACCTCGATCGGGATTGGATCGCACAGGCGCAGGAGGCGCTGAAGTGTCCAGCGACTGACGCAATGCTGACGTCCGTTCGTGGCCCGATGGGACCGCGGCGGTTCCTGTCAAACCTGCTGCATTCGTACCAATTCACGAAGTATCGAATCAATCGCGTTCCGCTCTACGACCTCGTCCGCTGTGGATTGGATGTGCCCGCACCGACAGTCGCGCCTTACACTGGCATGCCGGCAACCGGGCCGTAACCGCCCGCGAGTTGTTAGCCACCTGCGGTTTGTCGAGAATTTGGTAACGCCGCAGCCACCTTGGCGCGATAGCCATTTCAAACCGCCGTGCATACGGCGACGGACCATGAACGGACGGTACGAGCAACAGATGCCCAGGCCATCGGTTGTCAATGCTGCGCAAATTTGGCTCCGCCGCAGTCTCGTCGCGGCCGTCGCCGCGTTGACGTTGTCTGCCATGACGGCCGTCATCGACGAGGCGCCGAACGCGCACGCGTTCTCCCGCGAGGGTCTTCCCGTCGAGTACCTCGACGTGTATTCCACCGCGATGGGCCGCAATATTCGCGTGCAGTTCCAGCCGGGAGGACCCAAGGCGGTGTATCTCCTCGACGGGATGCGCGCACAGGACGATTACAGCGGCTGGGACATCAACACGCCCGCGTTCGAGTGGTTCTACCAATCCGGAATCTCTGTGGTGATGCCCGTCGGTGGCCAGTCCAGCTTCTACACCGACTGGTACTCGCCGTCGAGCTTCAACAAGCAGCCCTACACCTACAAGTGGGAAACGTTCCTTACCAACGAACTTCCGCAGTGGCTGGCCGCCAACAAGCAGATCTCGACGACCGGCAATGGCGTCGTGGGTCTGTCGATGTCCGGTGGCGCCGCCCTGATCCTTTCGGCGTATCACCCTGCGCAGTTCAAGTACGCGGCGTCCTTGTCGGGCTTCTTGAACCCGTCGGCGCTGTTCATGCAGCAGGCGATCCGCGTCGCGATGCTCGACGCCGGCGGTTACAACGTCGACAACATGTGGGGCCCGCCGTGGGACCAGGCATGGAAGCGCAACGACCCGATCAAGCAGGTCGGCAAGATCGTGGCCAACGGCACGCGGCTGTGGATCTACTGTGCGCCCGGCGGCAACAGCCCCGTCAACGAGAATCCCGACCCGAACCAACAGTTCAACGCCGACAGCCTTGAGGGCATGGCCATCAAGAGCAACAAGGACTTCCAGGAGGCCTACGCCAAGGCCGGCGGCAGCAACGCGACCTTCGTGTTTCCGCCTGCGGGTAACCACGCGTGGCCGTACTGGGGGCAGCAGTTGTCGTCACTGAAACCAGACCTGATCGCGACCCTCAACGGCTGAGGAGCGACCAGGGACGATACACGCTGAATGGAGGGATCACACGAAGGTGTGGTTGACTGCACGGGCACGGCGCCTTTGTGTCTGCCGTGCGGCATACGACAGATGGGATAGGTAGAAGCATGACTTTCGTTGGGAAGATGCGCGGCGCCTGGGCGCGCCGGCTCACGGTGGCGGCAGTGGTGGCCGCCGTGCTGCCCGCCCTGATAGGTGTCGTCGGAGGCTCGGCGACTGCAGGGGCTTTTTCTCGTCCGGGACTTCCGGTCGAGTACCTCATGGTGCCGTCAGCGGGCATGGGCAAAGACATCAAGGTCCAGTTCCAAAATGGCGGCGCGAACGCACCAGGCGTCTATCTGCTCGACGGCCTGCGCGCCCAGGACGACTTCAACGGCTGGGACATCAACACCGCGGCCTTCGAGTGGTACCTCGACTCCGGCCTGGCTGTGATCATGCCCGTCGGCGGCCAGTCCAGCTTCTACAGCGACTGGTACAAGCCGGCCTGCGGCAAGTCGGGTTGCTCCACTTACAAGTGGGAGACGTTCATCTCCCAGGAGCTGCCTGCTTACCTCGCCGCCAACAAGGGCGTCGACCCGAACCGCAACGCGGCAGTCGGCCTTTCGATGGCCGGTTCGGCCGCATTGATCATGGCGATCTACCACCCGAACCAGTTCCAGTACGCGGCCTCGCTGTCGGGCTTCCTGAACCTGTCCGAGGGATGGTGGCCGATGCTGGTCAACATCTCGATGGGTGACGCCGGCGGCTACAAGGCTGACGACATGTGGGGCAAGACCGAAGACGCGAACAGCGCGTGGAAGCGCAACGACCCGATGGTCAACATCGGCCAGCTGGTCGCCAACGGCACCCGTATCTGGATCTACTGCGGTGACGGCAAGCCTTCCGAGCTGGATGCCGGCATGAGCTCGGGCAACCTGTTCAACGCGAAGTTCCTCGAGGGCTTCACACTGCGGACGAACAAGACGTTCCAGGAGCAGTACATCGCCGCGGGCGGTAAGAACGGCGTGTTCAACTTCCCGCAGAACGGCACGCACCAGTGGAACTACTGGGGTAGCCAGCTGCAGCAGATGAAGCCCGACATCCAGCGGGTGCTCGGTGCTTCACCGCAACCGTCCACCCCCCTGGCCGCTCCGGCCAGCGCCAACGGCGGCTAAGCGGCATTCGATTTGAGTTGGCGGCGGCGATCCTCTCGGGGGTCGCCGCCGTCAGCCGTTTCAGTACCGGCCCGTCGTGTCGATGTGGTTCACTACCTTCCGGCGGGGCTAGGCGGATGCGAGCGTGAGGTGGGGCTGATGCGTGGGTTGTTGAAAACGATCTTGACCGTGGTGCTGGCCGCCGGGCTCTGGTCCGCCTCGCCGACCGCGGCCAACGCCGACGGCGTGGAGTATCTGATGGTTCCGTCGGCGGCGATGGGCCGCGACATCCCCGTCGCCTTCCAGGGCGGCGGCCCGCACGCCGTGGTGCTTCTCGACGCGTTCAACGCCGCACCGGACGTGAGCAACTGGGTCACCGCCGGCAACGCGATGAACGCGCTCGCCGGTAAGGGCATCTCGGTGGCCGCGCCGGCGAGCGGCGCCTGGAGCCTTTACACGAACTGGGAGCAGGACGGCAGCAGGCAGTGGGAGACGTTCCTGGCCGACGAACTGCCCGACTGGCTGGCCGCCAACAAGGGCCTGGCTCCCGGCGGCCACGGCATCGTCGGTGCGGCCCAGGGTGGCACCGGCGCGTTGACGATCGCGACGTTCCATCCGGACCGCTACCGCTTCGCCGGCTCCCTGTCGGGCTTCTTGACCCCGTCCAACACGACGGTCAACGGCGCGATCACCGCCGGTCTGGCACAGTTCGGCGGCGTGGACACCCGCAATATGTGGGGAATGCCACAGCTGGGCCGCTGGAAGTGGCATGACCCCGACGTGCACGTGCAGCTGCTAGCGGACAACAACACCCGGCTGTGGGTCTTTTCTCCCGCGACACTCGGGTGCAGCGATCCCGCCGCGATGATCGGCTACTGCGATCAGGCTCAGGGCAGCAACCGGACCTTCTATCAGCACTACCGTGCCGTCGGCGGCCACAACGGCCACTTCGACTTCCCGGCCGACGGTAACCACGATTGGTCGACGTGGGGTCCGCAGCTAGCCGCGATGTCAGGTGAACTGACCGCCACCATCAAGTAGCCGCACCGCGATATTCGCCAGCAGGGGACGGGCATTTCGAGCCGGTACCTTGGAGGAGTGCAGCACGCGGTACGGCGAACAGATGGTCTGGCAAAGTGGCCGGCGACCTCGCTTTTGGTAGCTTCGGCCGCGGCCCTGTTGACCGGGTGTTCGGTCGCCGACAACATGATGGCCACCGTCGGGCTGCCCACATCGGAGACCGCGCCCGCGCACTTGCCGGACGGCGCGCATCCTCCGGGGCCGCCGCAACCGGGCGGAGAGTCCAATGCGCTGATCGTGACCGGGCAGCAGCGGGCCTACCTCGATGCGCTCAAAGCCGCGGGGGTAAGACCGTCGAGCGACCTGTTGGCGTTGAGCATCGGCTCCTACGTGTGCCAGGCTCGGGCCGCCAAACAGAGCGATCAGGCGGTGTGGGATTTCGTCGTGCCGCTGGTGCGCAACGACGTGCGCGACGCGAAGATGAGCTCGATGGTGCCGTCGACGGGTGAGGTCGACAGCACGACCGCCGACTACATTCGCATCGCAACCGAACGACTCTGCTAGCAGAAGAACCGCGCACGCGAGGAGCAGAAAACATCCATGCCTAAGACCAATCGGCGGAAACGCCACCGCATCCTTGCGCTCGTCGCAGCCGGGGCGATGGCCCTCGTCGTCGTGTTGATCGTGGCGATCGTGATCGTGGTGCTGCGCCAGCCAGAGACCCCGCCCAGCGCCGTGCCGCCCACGGCAGTGCCGCCTACGGGGGTGCCGCCGACGACGAAGAAGCCGCGCCCGGAATTCCAGGACGCCAGCTGCCCCGACGTGCAGGTGCTCTCGATCCCCGGCACGTGGGAGTCTTCACCGACCGACGACCCGTACAACCCGACGCAGTTCCCGATCGCGCTACTGCTCAACGTGACCAATCCGCTGCGCCAGCAGTTCGGGTCGGATCGGATGGAGATCTTCACCGTCCCGTACACCGCGCAGTTCCACAATCCGCTGTCGGCCGACAAGCAGATGTCGTACAACGACAGCCGCGCCGAGGGAACCAGGGCCGCGGTGAAGGCGATGACGGACATGAACAACCGCTGCCCGCTGACCAGTTATGTATTGGTCGGGTTCTCGCAGGGCGCGGTGATCGCGGGCGACATGGCCAGCGACATCGGCAATGGACGCGGACCGGTCGACGAGGACTTGGTGCTTGGCGTGACGTTGATCGCCGACGGTCGTCGCCAGGACAACGTCGGGCAGGACATCGGCCCCAATCCCGACGGCCAGGGCGCAGAGATCACGCTGCAGGAGGTGCCGACACTGTCGGCGATGGGCCTGACGATGACAGGTCCACGGCCGGGCGGCTTCGGGATGCTGAACGACCGCACCAATGAGATCTGCGCGTCCGGCGACCTCATCTGTGCGGCGCCGGAGTCGGCGTTCAACATCACGCAGTTGCCGCGGACGCTGGAGGTGCTCAGCGGCGGCGCCGGTCAACCGGTGCACGCCCTGTACAACACACCGCAGTTCTGGAATCTCGACGGTCAGACCTCCACCCAGTGGACACTGGGTTGGGCGCAGAACGTGATCGATAACGCTCCGCACCCAAAACATGGCTGACATGTGACCCGGACCGATTTGGCCTGCGACAAGCGGTCGCCTAACATTAAGAAAAAACTAAGAGCGGTGGCCGACAGGTGGCCTGAACACGCAGGTCAGAGCCCTTCAAGGCGGTGATCGTCTACTCCCCGGTACGATCTTCGGGGTTTGGGTTCGCGCGGTTGGCCATAAGTGGTCAGCGCCCGCGGCGTCCCGCCGGTAAAGCTGAAGTGGCTTCGCAATGAGCGTGGCTTGACAGGAGATACAGATGGCCTTCCACAACCCGTTCCTCAAGAACGGACAGATCGTGTTTCCGGACAACGGCAACCTGGTCCGTCACGTCGAACGGTGGGCGAAGGTGCGTGGCGACAAACTCGCCTACCGATTCATCGACTTCTCGACCGAACGCGACGGCGTTGCACGTGACCTGAACTGGGCCGACTTCGGTGCCCGCAACCGCGCCGTCGGTGCTCGCCTGCAGCAGGTCACCCAGCCCGGTGACCGCGTCGCGATCCTGTGCCCGCAGAACCTGGACTACCTGGTCGCGTTCTTCGGCACCTTGTATTCAGGCCGCATCGCGGTTCCGCTGTTCGACCCGAACGAACCCGGCCACGTCGGCCGCCTGCACGCCGTCCTCGACGACTGCCACCCCTCGGCGATCCTCACCACCACCGAGGCGGCCGAGGGAGTGCGGAAGTTCTTCCGCAGCCGGCCTGCCAAGGAGCGTCCGCGTGTCATCGCCGTCGACGCCGTGCCTGACGACGTCGGCGCGACGTGGGAGTCCATGGACGTCGATCGGGAGACCATCGCCTATCTCCAATACACCTCGGGATCGACGCGCATCCCGACCGGTGTGCAGATCACGCACCTGAACCTGGCCACCAACGTGGTCCAGGTCATCGAGGCCCTGGACGGCGAGGAAGGCGACCGGGGTGTGTCCTGGCTGCCGTTCTTCCACGACATGGGCCTCATCACCGTGCTGCTGTCGCCGATGATCGGCCACTACGTCACCTTCATGACCCCGGCCGCATTCGTTCGCCGCCCGGGCCGCTGGATCCGCGAACTCGCCCGCAAGGACGACGACACCGGCGGCACCATCTCGGTGGCCCCGAACTTCGCGTTCGACCATGCCGCGGCGCGCGGTGTCCCCAAGGACGGCGAGCCGCCGATGGATCTGTCCAACGTGAAGTGCATCCTCAACGGCAGCGAGCCGATATCGGCCGCCACAGTGCGCCGGTTCAACGAGGCATTCGGCCCGTACGGATTCCAGCCCAAGGCGATCAAGCCCTCCTACGGCCTGGCCGAGGCGACGCTGTTCGTGTCCACCACGCCGATGGACGCCGAGCCAAGGATCATCCACGTCGACCGTGACGAGCTGAACAACCATCGTTTCATCGAGGTACCCGAGGACTCGCCGAAGGCCGTCGCGCAGGCGGGCGCGGGCAAGGTTGGCGTTGCCGAATGGGCAGTCGTCGTCGACCACGACACCGCAACGGAACTGCCCGACGGGCAGATCGGCGAGATCTGGATCAGCGGCCAGAACATGGGCACCGGCTACTGGGGCAAGAAGGACGAGACCGTCGCGACTTTTCAAAACACTCTCAAGTCGCGGACCAACCCGTCGCACGCCGAGGGCGCCGCTGACGACGCGACATGGGTGCGCACCGGTGATCTCGGCGCCTACCACGACGGCGAGCTCTACATCACCGGCCGCACCAAAGATCTGGTGATCGTCGACGGCCGCAACCACTATCCGCAGGACCTCGAATATTCCGCGCAGGAGGCCACCAAGGCGCTGCGCACAGGGTTCGTCGCGGCGTTTTCCGTTCCTGCGAATCAGCTGCCCGACGAGGTGTTCGAGAATGCACACGCCGGTCTGAAGCGCGATCCCGACGACACTTCTGAGCAATTGGTGATCGTCGGTGAGCGCGCGCCAGGTGCACACAAACTCGACATGGCGCCGATCGCCGACGACATTCGCGCCGCGATCGCGGTGCGCCACGGCGTGACGGTGCGGGACGTGCTGCTGACGCCGGCGGGGGCCATCCCGCGGACCTCCAGCGGCAAGATCGGCCGCCGCGCCTGCCGCAGCGCCTACCTGGACGGCAGCCTGCGCAGCGGCAAGGTTGCTAACGCGTTCCCCGACGAGAGCGACTGACGCTGAACTTCGTTGACACACGACACGGGCTTCCCACTCGCCCGGAGGTGAGCTGAACATGGCTGATACACAAGACGATTCGAATCTCAACGACGAGATCAACCTCCCGCCCGAGCAGCCGGTGACCCCGGCCAGAGGCGACATGACGGTCGCCGAGATGCGCGAGTGGCTGCGCAATTGGATCGCCAATGCCACCGGCCAGTCACCGGAAGGGATCAACGAGTCCACTCCTATGGTCGAGCTCGGCCTGTCGTCACGTGACGCGGTCGCGATGGCAAGCGACATCGAGGACCTCACCGGCGTGACGCTGACCGCGACCGTCGCGTTCCGCCATCCGACAATCGAGTCGCTCGCGACGGTCATCGTCGAGGGCGAGCCCGAAGTCGACATGTCCGACAGCGGCGAGGACTGGTCGCGCACGCGCGAGGTAGACGACATCGCCATCGTGGGCATCGCTACGCGGTTCCCCGGCGACATGAACACCCCCGAGGAGACGTGGAAGGCGCTGCTGGAGGGTCGCGACGCGATCACCGATCTGCCCGAGGGCCGGTGGGAGGAGTTCCTCGACGAGCCCCGTATTGCCGAGCGCGTCGCCAAGGCCCGCACCCGCGGCGGCTACTTGACGGACATCAAGGGTTTTGACGCCGAATTCTTCGCGCTATCGAAGATGGAGGCCGACAACATCGATCCGCAACAGCGGATGGCGCTCGAATTGACTTGGGAGGCACTCGAGAACGCGCGCATCCCCGCGTCGAGCCTGCGGGGCGGGCACGTCGGCGTCTACATCGGCAGCTCGAACAATGACTACAGCTTCCTTTCGGTCTCCGATCCCGCGGTCGCCCACCCGTACGCGATCACCGGCACCACCAGTTCGATCATCGCCAACCGGGTGTCCTACTTCTACGACTTCCGCGGGCCGTCGATGGCCATCGACACCGCATGCTCGAGCTCACTGGTCGCCGCGCATCAGGGTGTGGCCGCGCTGCGCACCGGTGAGGCCGACGTGGCGATCGTCGGTGGCGTCAATGCCCTGATCACCCCGTTGGTGACGATCGGCTTCGACGAGGTCGGTGGCGTGCTCGCGCCCGACGGCCGGATCAAATCCTTCTCGCAAGACGCCGACGGCTACGCCCGCTCCGAGGGCGGCGGCATGCTGGTGCTCAAGCGGCTGTCCGACGCGCGGCGCGACGGCGACGAGATCCTCGCGGTCATCGCGGGCAGCGCCGTCAACCACGACGGCCGGTCCAACGGTCTGCTGGCACCGAACCCTGACGCGCAGGCCGAGGTGTTGCGCAAGGCGTACAAGGACGCAGGCATCAACCCGCGCGACGTCGACTACATCGAGGCGCACGGCACCGGGACCATCCTCGGCGACCCGATCGAAGCCGACGCGCTCGGCCGCGTGGTCGGCAGGGGTCGCCCCGTCGACAAGCCGGCACTGCTTGGTGCGGTGAAATCCAATGTGGGACACCTGGAATCGGCGGCGGGCGCGGCCAGCCTGGCGAAGATGGCGCTTGCGCTCAGCAACGACAAGATTCCACCGTCGATCAACTACACCGGCCCCAACCCATACATCGATTTCGAGGCGGTGCGGCTGAAGGTCGCCGACACCGTCACCGACTGGCCTCGCTACAGCGGCCACGCGATCGCCGGTGTGTCCGGTTTCGGCTTCGGCGGCGCCAACGCGCACCTGGTGTTGCGCGAGGTGCTGCCGTCGGATCTCGTTGAACCCGAACCGGAACCGGAGGCCGAACCCGAAGAGTCGAAGCCGTCCGCGGCCGACGCCGTGTACGTCGGCGGCGTGCGGATGGACGAGTACGGCGAGTTCATCGATTCCGCAGAAGATGACGACGATCTGGACCGGCCGCCGCAAAGCATCGAAGAAGAACCGGAACTGCCCGGACTGACGGACGAGGCACTGCGGCTGCTCGAGATCGCGCGTGAAGAGTTCGAATCCGAGGAGCATCCCGCTCCGGTTGTGCCGCTGGCTGTTTCAGGCTTCTTGACATCGCGCAAGAAGGCCACGGCCGCAGAGCTGGCCGACTGGATCGACAGCCCGGAGGGCCGGGCGTCGTCGCTGGAGTCGATTGGGCGCTCGCTGTCGCGCCGCAACCACGGTCGCTCACGCGCAGTGGTCCTGGCTCACGACCACGACGAGGCGATCAAGGGCCTGCGAGCGCTGGCCGACGGCAAGCAGAACCCGAACGTCTTCACCGCCGACGGTCCGGTCACGAACGGGCCAGTGTGGGTGCTCGCGGGTTTCGGCGCGCAGCACCGCAAGATGGCAAAGAGCCTGTATCTGCGCAACGAGGTCTTCGCCGAGTGGATCAACAAGGTCGACGCACTGGTGCAGGACGAGCGCGGCTACTCGATCGTCGAGCTGATCCTGGACGACTCGCAGGACTACGGCATCGAGACCACGCAGATCACGATCTTCGGCATCCAGATCGCGCTCGGTGAGCTGCTCAAGCACCACGGTGCGAAACCCGCTGCGGTGGTTGGCCAGTCGTTGGGTGAGGCCGCCGCGGCGTATTTCGCCGGGGGACTGTCGCTGGAAGACGCCACCCGCACCATCTGCTCACGCTCGCACCTGATGGGTGAGGGCGAGGCCATGCTGTTCGGTGAATGGATTCGCCTGATGGCGCTGGTGGAGTATTCCGCCGACGAGATCGACACGGTGTTCTCCGACTTCAAGGATCTCGAGGTGTGCGTGTACGCCGCGCCCACCCAGACTGTCATCGGCGGCCCGCCCGAACAGGTCGACGCGATCATCGAGCGCGCCGAGTCGGAGGGCAAGTTCGCCCGCAAGTTCCAGACCAAGGGCGCAAGCCACACCTCTCAGATGGATCCGCTGCTTGGTGAGCTGGCCGCCGAGCTGGTGGGCATCGAACCCCACCCGCTGACCATCGGCTACTTCTCGACGGTGCATGAAGGCCGCTACATCCGTCCCGGCGAGACGATCCACGACGTGGACTACTGGAAGAAGGGGCTGCGCCACAGCGTCTACTTCACCCACGGCATCCGCAACGCCGTCGACAACGGGCACACCACTTTCCTTGAGCTGGCGCCGAATCCGGTTGCTCTGATGCAGGTCGGCCTGACCACAGCCACGGCCGGTCTGCACGATGCGCAGCTGATCGCCACGCTGGCGCGCAAGCAGGACGAAGTTGATTCGATGACCACGGCGATGGCGCAGCTGTACGTCTACGGTCACGACCTCGACATGCGCACTCTGTTCGGGCCCGGCGAGTACGCGAACATCCCGCCGACCCGCTTCCGCCGCAAGCCGCACTGGCTGGATGCGCATTTCACCGGCGACAGCTCGGTGATGATGCCGGGCAACCACGTCGCGACCCCCGACGGCCGCCATGTCTGGGAGTTCGCCCCGAAGGGCGAGCCCGACCTGGCCGCCTTGGTGAAAGCCGCTGCGGCCCAGGTTCTTCCCGATGCCAAGCTGACGGCGTTCGAACAGCGTGCGGTGCCCGGTGAGGGCGCTCGGCTGGTCACGACGCTGACGCGTCACCCCGGAGGCGCGACCGTTCAGGTGCATGCACGCATCGACGAGTCCTTCACGCTGGTGTACGACGCCGTTGTCAGCCGTAACGGCCATGCAGCCGCGTTGCCGACCGCGGTCGGCGCAGCGACGGCAGTCACGGCTCCGGCGTCGGCGCAGCCCGTCGTCGAAGAAGACGATGACGCCGAGATTTTGCAGGACCACCTCACTCAGGGCGCGAATCTCGGTGCGGGCTTTGCCAAGTGGTCGCCGGACTCGAGCGAGACGGTGCACGACCGGCTCGCGGCGATCGTCGGCGGTGCGATGGGCTACGAGCCGGAGGACTTGCCGTGGGAGGTGCCGCTGATCGAGCTCGGCCTCGACTCGCTGATGGCGGTGCGGATCAAGAACCGCGTCGAGTACGACTTCGACCTGCCGCCGATCCAGCTGACGGCTGTGCGTGACGCGAACCTGTACGCCGTCGAGAAGCTGATCGAGTACGCGATCGAACACCGTGACGAGGTCAGCCAGATCGCCGAGCACCAGAAGACGCTGACGCCCGAGGAGATCGCGGCGGAGCAAGCGGAGCTGATGGGCGGCGCGACGACGGTGGCCGAGCTCGAGGAAGCATTGACCAGCGCGGCTGGCACCGCTCCGGAAACCGACATCCCGCCGCCCCCAACCGATCCCAGCGGCCCGAGCATCCCGCCGCCACCCACCAACCCCGCAGGCCCCGACCAGCCGTCAGCGGCCAGCCTCGCTGCCCAAGTGCTGACGCAGGAGGCGGTCACCGAGGCGCTTGGCGCCGACGTGCCGCCCCGCGAAGCCGCCGAGCGTGTGACGTTCGCGACGTGGGCGATCGTCACCGGCAAGTCGCCGGGCGGCGTCTTCAACCCGCTGCCCGAGATCGACGACGAGACGGCCGAGAAGTTGGCACAACGGCTTTCGGAGCGCGCGGAAAGCACCATCACCGCCGACGACGTGAAGAAGTCGCCGACCATCGAGGCGCTGGCCACGGTCGTGCGCGAGCACCTGGAGGCCGGTGAGCTCGACGGCTTCGTCCGCACCCTGCGGGCTCCGTCAAACGACGCAGCGGGATCGTCGAAAGTACCAGTCTTCGTGTTCCATCCGGCCGGCGGCTCGACCGTCGTGTATGAGCCGCTGCTCAAGCGGCTGCCGGCGGACACGCCGATGTACGGCATCGAGCGGGTCGAGGGCTCGGTTGAGGAGCGCGCCGCACAGTACGTGCCGAAGCTGATGGAGATGCACAAGGGGCCGTTCATTCTGGCCGGCTGGTCGCTGGGCGGTGCGATGGCCTATGCGTGCGCGATCGGCCTCAAGCGTGCGGGCGCCGACGTGCAATTCGTCGGGCTGATCGACACCGTGCGTCCAGGCGAAGAGGTGCCCCAGACCAAGGAGGAGACCCGCGCCCGCTGGGACCGCTACGCCCGCTTCGCCGAGCGGACCTTCAACGTCGAGGTCCCGCCGATCCCGTACGAGCAGCTCGAGGACCTCGACGACGAGGGTCAGGTGCAGTTCGTGCTCGACGCGGTGAGCCAGAGCGGCGTGCAGATCCCCGGCGGGATCATCGAACACCAGCGGACGTCCTACCTGGACAACCGGCTGCTCGAGACCGCGAAGATCGAGCCGTACGACGGGCACGTCACGCTGTATATGGCCGATCGCTACCACGACGACGCGATTTACTTCGAGCCGCGCTACGCGGTCCGTCAGCCCGACGGAGGCTGGGGCGAGTTTGTGTCCGAGCTGGAGGTCGTCCCGATCGGGGGCGAGCACATCCAGGCGATTGACGAGCCGTACATTGCGAAGGTCGGCGCGCATCTGAGCGAGGCGATCAACCGGATCGAGGCGGAGGAGAAGCAGGCCAAGTGACGACCAAGACCACCGCGGAACTGCTGGCCGAACTGCGCGAAAAACTGGAGCTGGCCAAGGAACCCGGTGGTGAGAAGGCCGCCGCCAAGCGCGACAAGAAGGGCATCCCCAGCCCCCGCGCCCGCATCCATGCCCTGCTCGACCCCGGCAGCTTCTTCGAGATCGGTGCGCTGGCCCGCACACCCGGTGACCCGAACGCGCTGTTCGGCGACGGTGTGGTGACCGGACACGGCACCATCGACGGCAGGCCGGTCGGCGTATTCAGCCACGACCAAACCGTTTTCGGCGGTTCGGTCGGCGAGATGTTCGGCCGCAAGGTATCCCGCCTGATGGAGTGGGTCGCGATGGTCGGCTGCCCCATCATCGGCATCAACGACTCCGGCGGTGCCCGCATTCAGGACCTGGCCACCTCGTTGGCCTGGTACGCCGAGCTGGGCCGCCGCCACGAGCTGCTGTCCGGGCTCGTCCCGCAGATCTCCATCATCCTCGGCAAATGCGCTGGGGGAGCGGTCTATTCACCAATCCAGACAGATCTCATCGTGGCGGTCCGCGACCAGGGCTACATGTTCGTCACCGGACCCGACGTGATCAAGGACGTCACCGGCGAGGAAGTCACGCTCGACGAGCTTGGCGGCGCTGACGCGCAGGCCAAGTACGGCAACATCCACCAGGTGGTGGAGTCCGAGAAGGACGCGTTCACCTACGTGCGCGACTACCTCGGCTTCCTTCCGGCCAACACGTTCGACGAACCGCCCATCGTGAACCCAGGCCTTGAGCCCGAGATCACGCCGCACGACCTCGAGCTGGACTCGATCGTGCCGGATTCCGACAACACCGCCTACGACATGCACGAGATCTTGTTGCGGATCTTCGACGACGGGGACTTCCTCGACGTCGCCGCGCAGGCCGGCCAGGCCATCATCACCGGCTACGCCCGTATCGACGGCCGGCCCGTCGGCGTGGTCGCCAACCAGCCGATGCACATGTCGGGTGCGATCGACAACGAAGCCTCGGACAAGGCCGCGCGGTTCGTCCGGTTCTGCGATTCGTTCAACATCCCTTTGGTTTTCGTCGTCGACACCCCCGGCTTCCTGCCCGGCGTCGAGCAGGAGAAGAACGGCATCATCAAGCGCGGCGGCCGTTTCCTCTACGCCGTCGTCGAGGCCGACGTGCCGAAGGTGACGCTCACCGTTCGCAAGTCCTACGGCGGCGCGTACGCGGTGATGGGCTCCAAGCAGCTGACCGCCGACTTCAACTTCCTGTGGCCGACCGCGCGCATCGCGGTGATCGGCGCCGAGGGTGCGGCACAGCTGATCGTGAAACGCTTCCCCGACCCGAATGCGCCTGAGGTGCAGGAGATTCGACGCAACTTCATCGAGGGCTACAACCGCGATATGGCGACGCCGTATGTGGCGGCAGAGCGCGGCTACGTCGACGCGGTGATCGAACCGCACCAGACTCGCTTGCACCTTCGCAAGGCAATGCGGCTGCTGCGCGACAAGCAGATTCAGCGCGTGCAGCGCAAACACGGCCTGATCCCGATCTAAGCCGCGGATTTCGAGGATGCGCACATGCCGCTAGCAGACGGGCAGGTGATCGCTGGGTACACCATCCTGCGATCGCTCGGTGCCGGCGGGATGGGTGAGGTGTATCTGGCTCAGCATCCGCGGTTGCCGCGACATGATGCGCTCAAGGTGCTCTCGGCGACGGTGTGTGCCGACAGCGAGTATCGCGAACGGTTCAAGCGCGAAGCTGATATCGCGGCCACACTGTGGCACCCGCACATCGTCGAAGTCCACGACCGCGGAGAAGTCGACGGCCGGTTGTGGATCTCGATGGACTACGTCGAAGGAACTGACGCGGCCCGGTTGCTCGCCGAGCGCTATCCGGACGGGATGCCGCCCGATGAGGTCATGCGGATCGTGACGGCCGTCGCCGAAGCCCTCGATTACGCACACTCGCGCAATCTGACCCATCGTGACGTCAAGCCCGCCAACATCCTGATGGCCAACCCGGACACCGAGCATGAGCGAATCATGCTGGCCGACTTCGGAATCGCGCGCAGGGGTGACGACACAAGCAATCTGACCGGCACGAACATGACGGTCGGAACGGTCGCGTACGCCGCGCCGGAGCAGCTGCGCGGTGAAGGGATCGACGGGCGCGCCGATCAGTACGCGCTCGCGGCAACGGCGTATCAGCTACTGACGGGGACGCCGCCTTTCCAGCACTCCAATCCTGCAGTGGTGATCAGCCAGCATCTGACCGCTGATCCGCCCGCTATCGGGACGCGCCGTCCCGAGTTGTCCAGCCTCGGACCGGTTTTCGACAAAGCGCTCGCCAAGTCTCCTCAGGGCCGGTACGACCGCTGCATCGACTTCGCCCGCGCGCTCGCACACCGCGTCGGTATGCCGGAGGTGCACAGCGAGGCCGACGCGACCATGCTGGCCGCCGCTGCGACTGGCCCGCGACACTCCAGGACACAGGCGAAGTCCAAGCGCCGCATCGTGATTCCAGCGGCCGTCGCGTTGGTCCTGATCGCCCTTGCCGCAGTCGCTTTCGTCGTGTTCGACCGCACCCGCGATCACCGCGCGGCCGCTGGGCCGCACCCGACGTCATCGACTGCGCCCGCGCCGCCGGGAGGCGTTGCATTGCCGGTCGTGGTGGTCGGCGCCAACTGCGCGACGCTGGGCGCGGCGGGTATCACCGAAGCGGGTGCGCCAGCCTACTGTGCGCATCTTCCGACGACGAACGCGACGATCTGGTCGTTGTATCCGGGCGAGATCTCGAGCCCGACGGTCACCGCCGGCCCCAACGAAGAGGTCTACCCGTCGGAGACCGAGTCACCGGTCCTGGTTTGCATGGAGCAGACGGGCCAGAGTCGCCTCGACTGTCACGATGACATCCTGCAGGGCAACACGACGGCCACACCCACTGCCACGCCGACGTCGTAGCTCTACCCCACTGTGTCGACTTGCCCGCCTTCCGGCGACAGTGTCGCCACTGGCGACTTTGTCGCTCGGAGGCGGGCAATAAGCACATGACCCCGGGCTCCTCCTCAGATGGCCGGCAACTCCATCCAGTCGTCGACCATGAAGGCATCTCCACGGGCGACCACCGTCGCACCGCCGTGTCCGGGATAGTGCGCGGGAATGACCACAGCGCGTCGACGGGACGCCTCTGTCAGGACACGTTTACGGGTGGCCGCGGCGGCGGCGAAGTCCTCGTCCCAAGCGCACGGATCATTCGGCCGGTGCAACTGAATCGGGCAGTGTGTGAGGTCGCCGACGAATACGGCGGGTTCACCGGCATCCAGCCACACCACCGACGATCCCGGAGTATGGCCAGGTGCAGGACGAAGACGCAGTGACTCGCTCAGCTGATAATCGTCGGACCACAACTGCAACTGCTCCTCGACGGGAGAAACGCTGTCCGCGAACACCGTTCGAACGTGCTCGCGCAGCGACAGCTCTTCTTCGGTACGCGGCGCCGCCTGCTGTGCAGCACTGTCGGGATGAAAGTGCCGGTAGTCCGCGTCCGGCACAAGATAGCGGGCGTTGGGAAACGTCGGTACCCACGCGTCGCCGTCGCGCATGGTGTTCCAGCCGACGTGATCGAAGTGCAGATGGGTGTTGACGACAACGTCGACGTCGGCCGGGGCGATGCCGGCGGCCTTCAGCGACCCCAAGAAGTCGGTATGGAGGTGATCGAGTACTGCCATCCGGGGGCGGCTTCGGTCGTTGCCGACGCCGGTGTCGACCACGACGATGAGGCCGTCCACTTCGACAACCCAGACCTGTAACGCGATGCGCCAGTGGTCATCGCTCCAGAACGTCTCGAACTCGTCCGCGAGCCCGGTCCACGCCTCCGGGGGTGTCTCGGGAAACACCGTCATCGGCAAGCTGTCGACCTGCCATTCAACGACGCGGGTGAGAGCCGCGTTGCCGAGTCGAATGCGGTCTGCCACTTAGGGACCGATGCGGATCTTGCCCGGCTTGTACAAGCCGCTGTGGGTCGCGGTGCCGAATTGAAGTTCGGCAGCCCCAGCTTCCACTACCGTGTCGAACCTGCGCAGCGATCCCCAGTCGCGACCCCAGTCGTGCGACAGGTACGTCGCCATCACGTGCGCGCGCAGCAGCAGATCGGTGATCCCCAGCAGGCCGCCGTTGAGGCCGTCCTCCCAGGTGTCGGTGTCCTTGCGCTTGGCGTTGTAGTCCGGAGTGATGCGGAACTTCGGAATCTGCGTGACACCGTTCGCATGCAGCATCGGCTGCTGGCACGGGAACGCAAGCCCCACCGCCCAGTCCATCAACACGGGCTGTTCCGAGCCGACGTACTCCTGCACCGATCGCAGCTCGGGTACGCGCGGAGGTGTGACCGCGATCCAGTCGCCAGGCGTCAGCGATTGATCCTCGGCGACCACTCGCACGGCCACCGCGTCGGCGGGAATCGCCGAACGTGGGAATCGCAGGTTGCGCCATGACGGAATCGGTCCGAGGTCGTAGGGCACCAACCTGCCCGCCGCAACGGGAGCACCGTCGGGGCCTGGGCGCGCATACTCCAGCACGATCGTCTGCCCGTCGGTCCGACCGTTGAACACGCTGTCCCCGGTGATGGTCCCCGCCGCGGTGATGACCACGAGCGGATGGGCGTCATCGGGGCGGGGCAGTTGATACCACGCCGACGTCAGCCGGCTCTGCTGCTGCGGGCCCTCGACGTACGTGCCCGCCAACGGAACCCGCCCCGGATCAAGGCCGTACGGCAGCGGGACCGTCGACCCGTTCACACCGGGCGTCTTGAGCTTGGTCGGCGCGTCCCAGTCGTAGTCGGTGCCGGGCATCGGCAGCGACATCCGAATCGTCTCGGCGACAATCTTTTCCGGCACGCCATTGGGTGTGAAGCCCACCGGCCCCACGCCGCCCAAGGGGCCGAGTGGGCCGTAGTTACCCGGGAGCGGGGTCAGGAAACCGTTGTTGGGATCGGGTTCGACGAGCACGTCGTCGGCCAGTCCGCAGCCGCCGGTGAAGGAGCGCAGATTGGCCCACGCGTTGGAATAGGTGGGGTACTGGCGCACGATGCCCGCCACCATCGAGCCCACCATCACCAGCACCATGAAGCCCGCGGCCAGCGAGATGGGTGCCGCCGTCAACGCCCGCGCAATGCGGCCCTCGCCATGGTCCCTGGACACGAAGTGCAGCCAGGCCGCATAGATCGCGGTGATCGCGAACAACACGAAGAAGACGAAGCTGACCGTGATTCCGCCGATCTTCGGCGCGGCATTGTTGAACGGCGCGCCGTAGCTCGACACGTACCACCAGCCGTTGGTGGTGGCGAAGGTCAGCGCCAGCATGAAGAACACCGCGGCCAGGACCGCCATCCGGTTGCGCGACCACCGCATCACCGCGGGCGACACCAGCACAGTGGCCACCGCCGCCATCGCCGCGCCCACGGCGGCGAACAGGCCGAAGTGATGCACCCACTTGGTCGGGGTGAACATCAGGAAGAACATCGTGCCGAAGATGACACCCATCAAGCGCCACACCGGTCCGCGCGCGACGCCGGGAACCCGCTTGCGCCGCAACATGATGAACATCGCCGCAAACAGCGACAGTGCGGTCACCAAGAATCCGAACCGTCGCGACAGGGATCCATCGACGGTCGGCAGGATCAGGTAGTAGTACCGAAGGTTTTCGGTGTACCACGGCTGGCTCGGCCCGATCGCGGTGCGAATCCTGGTGGCCTCCAACACCGTCGCCAGTGTCTGGTCCGCGAAAATCACGGTCAGCACCACGGTTCCGGCCGCCAGTAGCGGAGCGACCAGCGGCCAGGTACCGACGATCCGGTGCCGCCGCACCAGGATTCGCAGAATGGGGCGGCCACCCGCAAGCAGAGCGGCGACCGCGATAAGACCGGTTGGCTGGATGCCGAGCGTGAACGCCGCGGAGATGAACGCCAGCGCGGCCGGTGTCATGCGGCCCGAGATGATCGCTCGTTCGATCAGCACGTAGGTGATCAGCGCACCGGTGGCGATCTGACCTTCGGGCCGCAGGCCGTTGTTGAACGGCATCCACGCGGCCAGCAGCACCAGGCCCGCCGCCCACAGCGCGGGCTTGCTCGCCGCGACGGCAGGCCCCAGCCTGGGCAGCACCTCGCGAGAAAGCAAGAGCCAGCACACAATTCCGCATGCCAGGTCGGGTAGCCGCATCCAGATGGAGGCATCGCTGACGCTGGTCATCAACGCCAGCAAGTTGTAGTACCAGCCGAACGGGTCTTCTGGACTCCCGAACCAGCGGAAGTAGTTCGACATATACCCGGCATGCCCCGCGACGCGGGCCATCTGCAGGATGTAGCCGTCGTCGGAGGAGTTCGCGCCGATCACATGCCACAACAGGAAGCCGCCAACGACGACGACGTCGGGCGCGGTAAAGGTGCGCCAGCGCTGCGGAATCCACCGGTGCATGCGGCGGCCGTCGAGCCGGTCCAACCGCCACAGCGCGACCAGCGCCACGATCGTCGAGATGATCGCCAGCACCATCGCGGCCAGCTTCAAAGGTGTTGGCTTCGTGGAGAATCGGGTATCGATTACCGCCGACGCGCTCAGCCCGGGCGGAGCAGGCCCGGTGAGATCGGTGAAGATCCCCACGATCGCCGGCCGCAGGTTAGGGTCGGCGAAACCTGTCCGCAGTTCCTTACCGGTGGTGGGATCGGTCAACCCGACGAACGTCGCGAACGTGCCCGCCTCCGACGAGGTGATCTCGATGCGCTGGCAATCGGGTGCTACGACCCGCGCACGCGGCACACTGGCCACCACGACGTTGCGGTCGGTAATGTCGACGCGCTGAGCGTTGACGTTGACGAACAGCGCATTGAGCGCCGCCTGTTTGCCCTCCTTGGGCGCCGTGCTCAGCACCATGCCACCGGCCGGCGGCATCGAGCGGACCACGTCGCACGGCACCGTCACCGTCATGGTCACGGGTACCTGCGAAATCAGCGGCGCCGTAACGTTATTGAGCTGACCGTGCTGCGGCCAGTTCAGCGTCGCGGTGGTCTGCACGACCGGCAACAACGGCGTCGCGACCGACAGCACGAAACCGATGAGGCCTGCGATCGTCGCCACCCAGCGGGTGACCTTCACATCGCGCACATCGCGGGCCGCGTCGCGGCTGATAGTCGCCGTCATGGCAGCGCCCTAATCGGCCCACTTCGGCTCCAGCCGAACACCTGCACCGAGCCTTGTTCGATGACGGCGTTCGGCGCGGCCGACGCCGGCACCACGCGGTCGTAGCGTTCGATCGCACCCCAGTCGCGATACCAGTCGTCGCGCAGATATGTCGGAACAGCGGACGTGCGCAGCAGCGCCTGAATGAACAGGAACGGACCGCCGCCCCTGGCCGCCTGCCACTGGTTCGACGACACCACCACCTGCTTGAGGTTCGGAAGGATTCGGTACTCCGGCAGTTCGGCGACACCGAGGTGTTCGGAGAACGGGCGCTGGCACGGGAAGTTCGCCGCCGTCGCGATGTCCATCAGCACCGGCGTCTGCGAGCCGAGAAGCTGTTGCGCCGTCTCCAGCACCGGCACGCGCGGTGGGGTGAACGCGAACCACTGGTCGCTGGACAGGTTCGGGTCGTCGGCCACGATGCGCGCGACGTTCGCCTCCGGGGGCGCCCAGGTCAGCGGGAATCTCAGGTTGCGCCAGAACTTTTGCGGGCCGGGGCCGATGTCGATCGGCTGCACCTGGCCGAGCGGCTGATAACTGCCGTCGGGCCGGTGCACGCCCCACTCCAGCTTGAGCGATTGTCCGTAGTTGAACGAGCCGTCCTCCTCGTACCACCAAATCGCCCCCGCCGCAGCGACTGTCACCAGCGGACGATCGGGACTACGGGGCGGCAGCTGGTACCACGCCGACGTGACCTTGGCCGCGACGGTGTTCTCGTTGTAGCTGCCCATCACCGGGGTGCGTTTGGGGTCGAGGCCGAACGGCAGGAAGACGTTGGACCCATTGACGCCGACGGGTCCGTATCCGCCGCCGGTGCCGGCGGCGAAGCCGATGCCGATGTTCGGTTCGTTCGGCGATCCTGGCGAGTTGACCGTGCCCGGGTTGGCGGTGACCGGTTCGGGCGGTTCGAGGGTGTCGCTGACGCCGTTGGGTGTGAAGCCGACGGGGTTCTCCCCGCCCAGCGGCCCGAACTGACCGAAGCGCTGACCCGGAACAGGTTGCAGCAGACCGGCATTCGTGTCGGGTTCGACGAGGACGTCGTCGGCCATCGCGCAGCTGGACTTGCTCAGCCCGGAGGCAAGTGCGTTTACGTTGGCCTTGGCGGTGGTGTAGACGGGGTAGCGCTGCGCGGCGCCCTTGGCCATCGAACCGACTTCGAGCACGACCATGATGACCGCGACCACCAACAGCGGCGTCGACGCGAGCACCCGATTGCGCCGGGTGTTCGCGACTTCGGTGTGGCCGGCGTAGTCCATCCGGAAGTGCAGCCAGCCGGCCAGCAGGCCGGTCGCGATGGCCAGCACCAAGAACATCGTCGTCACCGGAGAGCCGGCGATCACCGGCTGCTTGTCGAACCACGGCACGCCGTAGTTGCCGACGTAGAACCACCCGTTGATACCCGATGTGGCCCAAGCCAATACGAACAGCAGCGCCGTGACGTACAGCGCGAGATTTCGGCGGCTGTGCAGGCCGACCCGAGCGAATGCAAACGCCGTGACGGCACCGAGCGCGCCGGCCAGCCCGGCGAACGCGCCGAACTGCACGGCCCACTTCGTCGGTGTAAAGGTCAGCAGCAGAAGGCCGATCGCGGTCGCGCCGATCAGCCGCCACACCGGGCCCCTCGCCATGCCTGGGACACCGCCCCGTCGCAGCAGCACCGCAAGCATCCCGAACAGGCAGACGAGCAGCACCAGCACCGCGAACCTGCGCGTCAGGGACGAGTCGGCGCTGTCCTCGACCGTCAGGAAGTAGTAGCGCAGGAAATCCTGATACCACGCGATGGTCGGGCCGACGACGTACTTGATGCGCGCGGATTCGGCGACGGTGGCCAGTGTCTGGTCGCGGAACACGATCACGAAGATCAACGACAGTGCGCCGGCCAGAGGCGCGAGCTGGGCGACGAGCCCGTCGACGGGACGCCTGCTGGCGATGACGCGCGCGATCGGCCGCGCACCCACCAGCAGCGTTGCCACCGCGATCAGACCTTGCGGAGCAAGGGTGACGCTGAACATCGCGACGACGATGGCGATCGCGGCGGGCCACAGCCGTCGCGTGGCGATCGCGCTCTCCACGAGCATCCACGTCGCGAGCGCGCCGAAGGCGATCAACGGCTCCGGGCGCAGGCCGTTGTTGAACGGCAGCCACGCCGCAAGGAACACCGCGCCCGCCGTCCAGACCGCGACCCTGTTGTTGGCCAGCCGCCTGCCGAGTCGCGGAATCACGCAGCGGCTGATGATCAGCCATGTCCCGATGGCCGCCGCGGTGGCAGGCAGCCGCATCCACACGCTGGCCGTGCTGATCGTCGCCATCTGCGCGAGCACACTCTGATACCAGTCGAACGGCGCCTCGCTGGCACCGTAGAAGCGGAAGTAGTTGGCGACATATCCCGCCGCGCCGGACACCCGGGCGATGGTCAGGTTGTAGCCGTCGTCGGACGAGATCGCGCCGATCAGATGCCACAGCAGCAGCGTGCCGACGACGCCGATATCGGCCAGCCACGTCGAGATGCCGACGCGCCAGAACCGCCGCCATGCGTCGCGCACCCGGCGGCCGGAGCGCCGGTCGAGCACGGCCAGCGCGATGATCGACGCCACCACGCAGGCCACCCCGAGCACCATCACGGCGAGCTTCAGCGCGGTCGGGCTGGTGATGAACCGGGTGTCGACGTCGATGCGTGCCGACAGGCCCTGCTGCGGGGCCACGTGCAGGTCGGTGAACACGCCTGCGACCTGGGGCCGCTTCTCGGCGGCCAGCGTGCCGGTGGCGCCCGATATGCCGGCGAAGTCGGCGCCGACACCGCCCACGTTGGCCCAGATGTGCAGCGTGCTGCAGGCGCCGGCGGCTACCGCGGGGCGGGGCGCGACTGCGGCGACCGAGTCGCGGAACGCGACGACGACGGCGTCGGCGTTGGCGGTCACGAACAGCCCGTTGCGGCTGGCGTCGATGCCGGCGGGCGGAACGGTGGAAAACACCAGCCCGCCGCTTGTGGGAAGGCTCGCGATGGTCTTACAGGGGATGGAAACGTCCAGGGCCTGCGGCGCACCGGACACCAGTGGGGCGGTGATATCGCTGACCAGGCCGTCGGCGCCCGGCGCCTGCGGCCACAGGATGGTGGCCGTGGTCTGCTTTACCGGCAGCAGCGGCGCCAGTGCGCACAACACCACGCCCGCGATGCCCGCGATGACGGCGATCAGGCGGGCGATGCGGTGGGCAGGCACGAGGCTCGATGGTAGGCGACGTCGTTAGTGCCGCAGCGGCGCCGGGCTCCACAGTCCGCTACGAGTTGCCGAACCGAGATCCAGCCGTGCCGGCTGGGCGTTCGAGTAGTACGGCGTGAGCTGCTGCAGCGCGCCCCAGTCGCGGAACCAGTCTTCCTTCAAATAGGTCGGCACGGTCGTGGGCCGCAGCAGCAGCTCGGTGATGCCCAGCGGCCCACCGCCCAGGTTGTCCATCACCGGCGAGTTGGCCTCCGCGCCGAACCGGTCGGGCAGGATGCGCCACTTCGGCACCTCGATCACGCCGTTCTGATGGCCGAACGGCCGCTGGCATGGGAACGCCAGGCCGACCAGCCAGTCGAGCAAGACCGGGTCCTGCGAGCCGACGACGTCCTGCAGCGTGCGCAGGTGCGGGATGCGCGGCGGGGTGATCGCGATCCAATGCTGCGGATTGAGGTCGTCGTCGGTGGCGACGAGCCGTATCTGCGTCGCTTCGCGTGGTATCGCCGCCATCGGCGCCCGCAGATTGCGCCACGCGGGCGCGGAGCCGACGTCGGCGAATCCGATGCCGCCGCCAGGCTCACCCTTGGCGGCCTGTGCATCGGTGGCCCACTGCACGACGACCTCGCCGGGGTCGAAGCGCCCGGCGGCGGACACCACGAGCAGCGGGCCCGACTGATCGCGCGGCGGCAGCCGGTACCACGCCGAGCGCAGCACCGCCGGCTGCTGAGTGCCGCTGCGCCAGCTGCCCATCACGGGCGTGCGGGCGGGATCGAGGCTGTAGGGCAGTCGGGCCCGGGAGCCGTTGACACCCGCGCCGGCTGTGGTGCCGCCCTCGGTGCCGGCCTCGTTCGCGCTGACCGTGCCTGTCTCGGTGTCGGCGAAGTTGGTGGCGCCGGGATTCTCCATCACCGGGTCGGCGGATACGTCGCTGGGAATTCCGTTGGGGCCGAAGCCTTCTTTGGTGACGGAGCCAAGCGCGTCAGCGACGGGCACACCCACGGGCGCGAGAATTCCTGCGTTGGGGTCTTGTTCGACCATGACGTCGTCGGCCATCCCGCAGGTCTTACCGGTCATGGCCTCGAGGTTCGATCTGCCGACGCTCCAGGCCGGATACTGGTCGATCATCGCCAGTGTCAGCGAGAGGACTTCGAAGAAAACCAGTAACCACGCGGCAATTGCCAAGGGCGACTGGATAATTCGCTGCCATCGGTGGCGGGTGGGCGGAGAATGGTCACGGCCGGAGAAGTGGAACCAGGCCGCCAGCAGGAGCGCGACGACCGACAAGCCGAGCAGCATGGTGGTGAAACCGAACTGCCACTCCGGGAACTGGTTCGACCACGGCACACCGAAGTTGGACACATACCACCAGCCGTTGACGGTGGCGAACGACAATGCCATCACGAACAGCACCGCGGCGGCGAACATCGCCCGGTTGCGCCGCGACTTCATCGCTGCGGCGGTGACGGCGACGGCGGCCAACGCGCCGAGCGATCCGGCCAGCCCGGCGAAAACCCCGAAGTGGTGGGTCCACTTGGTGGGGGTGAACATCATCGCGAGGAACGAGATGATGGTGATGCCGACGATGCGACGGCTCGGCCCAAGCGCCGTGCCGGGAATTCTGCCCTTGCGCAACGACATTGCCACCGACACAGCGAGTGCGAGCAGCAGCGTGAGCACCGCGAACCGGCGTGCCACCGAGCCGTCGGGGCTGGTGGTGAACAAGCGCTCGTACCGGATGTGCTCGTCGAACCAGCTCAAGCTCGGCCCGACGGCGGACTTGAACGTGGACGCCTGCAGTTCGCCGATCAGCGTCTGGTCACGGAAGATCAGGATGATCGTCACGGTGCATGCGGCGAGGATCGGCGCCAGCAGTGCCAGATAGCCGAACCGCGAGGTATGCGCGGCGACAATGGTTTTCAGCGGCCCGACGGCAACGAGTAGCGCGCCGACGGCCGCAACACCCGTCGGACCCGAGAACAGTGTCAGTGCGCCTATGATGATCGCGATCGCGACGGGCAAGAGCCTGCTGGTGGCCACTCCTCGCTCGACCGAGCACCAGGTCAGCAGAATGCCAAGGGCGATAATCGGTTCCGGCCGCAGTCCGTTATTCAGCGGCAGCCAGAACGCCAGGAACATGCCGGCCGCCGTCCATGCCGCGGCGCGGCTCTGCTTCACGGAATGCCCGAGCCGCGGTATCACTTCGCGGCTGATCAGCCACCAGCACAGCAGCGCCATCACCAGGGTCGGCAACCGCACCCAGGCGCTGTTCGTGCTGATGTGCGCCCACATTGCGAGCAGGTCGTAGTACCAGCCGAACGGTGATTCCGGTGTGCCGAACCACCGGTAGTAGTTGGCCATGTAGCCGGCGTGCTCGGAGACGCGGGCCATGGTGAGGATGTAGCCGTCGTCGGCGGTGTTGGCCCCGACGAAGTGCCACCACACCAGGACGGCGGCCACCAGCCCGTCGAGCGGCCCCGCCGACCACCATCGCTGCGGCAAGAAGCGCTTCACCCCTCGGCCGTCCGCGCTGTCGAGCACATGAAGGGCGCCGAGCGCGATGACCGTCATCGCCACCCCGATGATCATCGCGAGCATCTTCAGCAGCGTCGGCGAGCTGCTGTAGCGCGAATCGATGGTCGCCGAGAACTGAAGACCTGGCGGCGCGGGACCCGCGAGGTCGGTGAAGACGCCGACGATCTGAGGCCGGAAGTCATAGCCGCTGCGTTCCCCGCGCAAGGGCTTGCCTGGGTTGTCGGAATCGCGGCCCGTCACCAGACCGACGAACTCGCCGGTCACCTTGTCGGCGTGCGCGGTGAATGTCAGCCGTTGGCACGCCGGGCTGAGCACCTGGTCGAGCGGTGCGCTGACGACCGGGGTGTTGCGGACGATGACCAGGAGGTCGTTGTTGACCCGTTCGATGAGCAGTCCGCGGTCGACGGCCTTGGGCGCCTGCTTCGGCACGGTAGACAGCAGCACGGTCTTGCCTGCGTTTTGCGGCCCCGCCAGACCCGCGGCCGCGCGGCACGGCACGGTGATGGTGAGGTCGGTGGCCACGTATCCGATGAGCGGCGCGTTGACGCTCTGCAGCACACCGTTCTGCGGCCAGTTCAGCTGCGCGGTTGTCTGCTGGACTGGCAGCAGAGGCGTGGCGATCGCCAGCGCCGCCCCGAGCAGCCCGGCCACGATGGCGATGAGTCGCGCGGTGCGATGGTTGCCCGCAGCGGTCACGGGGCTTGATGGTAATTGGCCTGCGTGCGGCGGCGCTTCGGTGGCCATCAGGGCCTCCGGATCGCGAGCACGAATGGGCCGACGGTCGAGACGTCGAACCTCGGGTCGTCGAACAGCTTGGCGTCGAGGGGCACGTGGTAGCGCTTGACGTTCGGTTGGTTCGGATAGACGTCCGAGGCCAGGCGCAACGTGTAGTTGTCGTTGGCGCCGCGGCGCATCAGAAACACCGTCGGCGCCTTCCATGGCAGCTTGTCCAGCGCCGCGATGAACTGGTCGGCGGTGCTCAGCGTGGCCCAGCTTTCGATCGCGGCGGCCCTTGCGTCGAATTGCGCCAGTGGGTTGGCGTAGTGCGACGTCAGTCCCTGGAACCCGTAATACGGGTAGTACGACAGGAAGCTGTAGTCGGCGGTGAGGACGACGGTCTGGTTGCGTGGCTGGCCGGTGACGTTCCGGATCTTCGTGTCGATCTCGCGGTAGTACTGCTCGGCGCCGGGCGGCCGACGGTCGGCACGCTGGCCGTACCCGTCGGTGTCGGTGTAGGCAACGACGATGTCGGACTTGAGGACGTTCGGGATGTCCTGGCTGAACCCCACCGCGCCGACGGCGCCGAGGGCGGCTGCGGCGGCGACGATGCGACGGCCTGTCTGTGGGCTATAGCGGCGGGCAAGCGCGACGGCGGCCTCGACGAACCCGAATGCGCCTGCTGCGGCGAGCAATACGGTCAGTGTCGGCTGCAGCCGGAACGACAGCAGGGTAGTGCGCGCGAGCGTGGTCAGCATCGACAGGATCGCCCATGCGTAGATGGCCAGAACGCCGACGGCGAGCGCACCGGCCCGGGTCGACGAGCGGGCCCGAACCACCAGCCACAGCGTGCCGGCCATGCACAGACCGCCAAGGAGCGTGAACTGCAACATCGGGAACGACAGCTGTGCGCCGTCGGCGGGCAGATAGTGAAAGGCCGTGCCGGAGCTGGCCGGTGAACCGCCCGCAGCGGCAAGGAGATACGGCCCCCAGCCCAATAGGGATATGGCGCCGGCGATCACCGCGATGACCGCGAGCCTTATCAACGGCTCTAGACGTCTGCGCGACACCGCGAGGACGAACGCCATGATCGTGATCGTGAAGGCGCTGTAGGCGAGCAGCAGTGTGTAGAACAGCGCCGTGACACCGAGGAAGATGCCCGTGGCGATCACCGCGGCCCAGCCGCCACTTCTGGTTGCGCCTCGTAGTCCGGACCACGCCATCACGAACACCGGCGGGATCAGCACCGCGATGATTGCGGAGTACGGCTCGGCTGGTGAGTAGGCCAGCGTGGCCGCAGTGGTGGCCGTCGACACGATGACCGCGTACTCGAAGCGAATCATGCTGGCCCACAGGACGAAAGCGAGAAGCACCGCGATCGTGATGGAGATGATCGCCCACGGCTTGAACATTTCCCAGGCCGGTGTTCCGGTCAGATCAGCGAGGCGGCCGCCGAGCCAGAACCATCCCGGCGGGTAGAACGGCGGCAGGCCGTAATACGTCATGTCGTGCGGTGCTGCGGTGTCCGCGAGGCGGGTCAGGTATTCGGTGCGGAACTGCTGGTCGACCGAGATGCCGAACAGGTACAACTTGGTTGCGCCCAGCGGCATCGCCAGCGTGACAACGGAGAACGCGGACAGAAACACCAGCGCGCAGGCCTTGGCGAGGGTGCGGCGTCCGCGTCTCCAGATCAAGCCAGAGACAAGAAGCCCTGCGAGGCATCCGAATTGGCCAACGGTCGTCAGTGCGTGCAGCTGGTTCGACGAGTTGTATGCGGGCCACTCCACACGCGAAATCGCCACTAGCGATATGACCGCGACCACCACCGCCACGACGGCAGCGACCGCCATCTGGCCGACCACGGCCAGCGCGCCACGCATCGCTAGATGGGGAGCTTGCGGAAGATGGGGCGCGGGATGTGCCGCAACACCATCATCACGTACCTGAACGCTCCCGGCGCCCATACCAGTTCCTTGCCTTTGGCCGATGCCGTGACCGCCAGTTCGGCGACGTACTCCTTGTCGACGGTGAACGGCGCTTCCTTTGTGCCCGTGGACTTCCAATGCTCGAGCGTCGTACTCGTACGCACTTGTCCGGGCCGGATGACGAGCACCCGAACACCATGCTCGCGCAGGGCTTCCCCGAGACCGAGGTAGAAGCCGTCCAAACCGGCCTTCGTGGAGCCGTAGACGAAGTTGGACCGCCGCACGCGTTCACCGGCGGCCGAGCTCATCGCGATGATCTGGCCGTAGCCCTGTGCTTTCATTTTCTCACCAAGCAGCACACCGACGGAAACCGCTGCGGTGTAATTGATCTCGGCGACCTGCACGGCCTTGCGCTGGTTCTGCCACAGCTCTTCGGCGTTTCCGAGCAAGCCGAACGCCACGATCGCCACGTCGACGTCCCCGCCTGCGAAGGCGGCATCGATCACCTTGGAATGGCTTTCGGTGTCGAGGGCGTCGAAGTCGATCAGCTCGACGGACTTGGCCCCAGCCTCCTTCATCTGCGCGACGGCCTTGTCGCGCAGTGGATGATCAGGCAGTTCGGCCAACACAATCCGTGCGGAGGCATTGCGCAGATATCGCTCGCAGATCGCCAGCCCGATCTCGGATGTGCCGCCGAGCAGCAGGATGGTCTGCGGGTTACCTACGGCGTCGAGGACCATCTAGAGCAACTCCAAACGTCGGGCCATGTCCGAGGCGAACACGCCGTTGGGATCCACCTTGCGGCGCACGGCAATCCACTCGTCGATTCGCGGGTACATGGCATGGAACATGTCGGCAGTCGTGCGGTTGTCCTTGGCCGTGTAGAGCCGCCCGCCGAACTCAAGCACCCGACGGTCGAGCTCGTTGAGAAATTCGTTGAGCCCAGGCTTGATCGGGAAGTCGACACAGACGTTCCAGCCGGGAATCGGGAAGCTCAGCGGCGCTTGGTTTCCCGGACCAAACAGCTTGAACACGTTCAGGAATGAATAGTGTCCCGACTGTTGGATGTCGAGCAGGATGGCCTTGAACTCCTCGACGGCCTCGGTCGGAACCACGAACTGGTACTGGCCGAAACCCGCAGGACCGTACGCGCGATTCCACTCGCCGAACATGTCGAGAGGGTGATAGAACTGCGTCAAGTTCTGTACCTTGTCGCGGTAGGTACCCGATTTGCGGTACCACAGCTCGCCTATCGGCGCGAACGTGTACTTGCCAACCAACATGCCGTTGGGCACGATGTCGGGGATCGTAAGCAATTGCGGCGCATCGAATTTCAGCGGATTCTTCTGCAGCTTCTTGGGTAGCTGATCGATAGTGGCCAGTGATCCGCGGGATATAGCCGCGCGGCCAAGCTTGGGTGGCGCGCTGATCGCGTCGAACCATGCCGACGAGTAGGTGTAGTTGGCCTCGCTGCCGTCGCTGTGAAAAGCGATGGTCTCGTCGAGACCCGCGGTGACGTCGCCGTCGGCGATGAAATACGCCGTCTCTGTTGGCGTCATCTGGATGGACGCGCGCAGGATGATGCCGGTGAGGCCGTTGCCGCCGACCGTGGCCCAGAACAGCTCGGCCTCGGGGCCGTCGGGAGTCAGTTCACGGATTTCGCCGTCCGCGGTCAACAGGTCCATCGACCGCACGTGGTTACCGAAGCTGCCCGCGCTGTGGTGGTTCTTGCCATGGATGTCGCAGGCGATGGCGCCTCCGACGGTGACCTGTCGGGTACCGGGAAGCACCGGCACCCACAGACCGAACGGCAACGCCGCCTTCATCAACTGGTCGAGGTTCACGCCGGCGTCGACGTCGACCAGATGGGTGTCAGCGTCGATCGAATGAATTCTGCTGAGCGCGGTCATGTCGACGACGAGGCCGCCACCGTTCTGGGCGTTGTCGCCGTAGGACCGGCCCAACCCGCGGGCGATTACTCCACGGTCGCCGACCTGCGACACAGCCTTGGCGATTACCTCAGGATCCGGCGTGGACAGCACCTGCGCGACGCTCGGCGCAGTGCGGGCCCAGCCGGTGAGCCGCCGGGGAGTGGTCTGAAACATCGTGACGAGGGTACCGCCTGGCGCTTAAGGCTCAGCGCAGCCGGAATATGACCGCCCGTTGGACGATGAAGTTGATCACAGTCGCGGTGCCCTGCGCGATGACGAAGGCCACGGCCACCGCCCACGCTCGGTAGTCGAGCAGGTGCAGGCACAAATGATTGAGCCCGACCTGCACAGTGAAGGTCAGGGCGTACAGCACCATGACGGCGATGAACCGGGCGGTGCTGGGTTCTGCTTGGAACGTCCATCGCCGATTGATCAGGTACGCCGTGATGGTGCCGAAGATGAAACTGATGGCCTTCGCGAGGTCGACCTGCAGGCCAACGGCCTTGTAGAGGAGCACGTAGAGGCCGAAGTCGACGATCGCCGAGAAGCCGCCGGTGACGATGAACCGCCACGCCTGCGTCGTCAGGCTCAGGTTCGGCGACATCGGGGGCTCGGCCACCCGGGCAGCTTAGCCACCCAGGCCGGCGGACCTCAGCACCCCGCACAGCGCCTCGATCGCTCGGTTGAACCCGTGATCGGCGGACGCGGCGAAGCCGACGATGATGCCGTCGGGTGCCGGGACCTCGGGTCCGGCGAGCGGATGCCGCATGAGAGACAGGCCCTGCAATGCGAGACCGGCCTCGCCTGCCCGCTGCAGCACTTCGCGCTCGCTTCCGTCGGGCAGGGTCAGCAGCATGTTCAACCCGGCGGACAGACCGCTGATGCCGACGTCGAAACCGGTCAATGCGTCGACGAGTGTGTCCCGACGGCGCCGGTAGCGTGCCCGCATCCGGCGGATGTGACGGTCGTACTGGCCGCTGGTGATGAACTCTGCCATGGTCAGCTGCGCGATGGCGTCGACGTGGAACTGTTGTCCGCCTGCCGCCTCGATGACCGGGTCCAGGAGCTCCTCGGGCAGCACCATCCAGCCAAGCCGCAACGTCTGCGTCAGGCTCTTGCTGGTTGACCCGAGATATGCGACGCGGTCCGGGCACAACGCCTGAAGGGCGCCGACGGCTTGGCGGTCGAAGCGGAATTCGCCGTCGTAGTCGTCGTCGAACACGAAGCCTTCGGTGCGCTGCGCCCATTCGACGACGGCGGTGCGCCGGGATGGATGCAGCGGCACGCCCAGCGGGTTGTGATGGGCCGGGGTGAGCAGCACGGCCGACGCGTCCACCCGATCGAGGTCGGACACCACCGCACCGCGATCGTCCACCGCGATCGGAAGCGTGCGCACGCCGAGCGCGGCGAGGGCGTCGCGAAAGATGAACAGCCCGTAGGCCTCTACGGCGATCGGGCGGGCGGAACCGAGTGCGCGAGCAAGGAGTTCGACGGCGTGGCGGACGCCGGAACAGATCACGGTCACCTCGGGTGAGGTGCGCACGCCGCGGGCACGAGCGAGGTATTCGGTGAGCGCCTCGCGTAGTTCGGGGCGACCGCGTGGGTCACCCATCCGCAACGCCTCGGTGGGCGCATTGGTCAGAGCGCGACGAGCCGCGGCCAGCCACGCGGCGCGGGGGAACTCCGACACATCCGGCGTGCCGGGCATCAGGTCATGGGTGGGCACCACCCGCACGCCGCGGGGTCTTGCCGGAAGTGCGTTTCCGCTGACGTTGACCACCCAGGTGCCCGCCCCTTGGCGCGATGCGAGCCAACCCTCCGCGACGAGCTCGGCGTAGGCGTCGGCGACGGTGTTGCGGGCCAATCCGAGGTCGGCGGCAAGAGTGCGGGACGGCGGAAGCATGGTGCCGGGGGCGAGCCTGCCGGAGCGTACGGCGTCGCGTAGCGCGGTGAGCAGGAGGTCGCGGGCTCCCCTGGCGCCCGGCGTGATGGTTTCGCGCAGATCCAGGTGGAGGTCACGGGTGCCTAGATTGGCCCACGAATCCATAGTCAGATTGAACCATAAAGATGGGACTTTGATGATTAGCGTTGTTGACATGACGCAAACACTGGAGACACAGACCCGGCTCAAGCTCTACAAGACGACGCCTGAGCTGTACGACGCGATGATGGCGTTGGGCAACGCCGCGAGCAAGGGCATCGATGCCGAACTGGCCGAGCTGATCAAGATTCGGGCGTCGCAGATGAACCACTGCGCGTTCTGCCTCGACATGCATGTTCGGGACGCGCGCAAGCATGGCGTGAACGAGCAGAAGCTCGACGTCCTGGCCGCGTGGGAAGAGGCGGCTGGGTTGTTCACCGAGCGCGAGCAGGCCGCGCTGGCGCTGACCGAGGCCATCACCGATCTCGGCCACGGGCACGTCTCAGACGATGTGTATGCCCGGGCCGCAGCGGTGTTCAGTGATCAAGAGCTCGGTCAGGTCATCGCGATGGCCGTCACTATCAACGCATGGAACCGCATCAATGTGACCGTCCGCTCGCAGCCGCCCCGCCGCTGAATCCGCTTGCCGTAGAAAAGGAGTCGTGATGACCACCACCATCGACAAGGTCAACCGCATCCAACTTGATCGCGTATCGCCAGAGCTCTACCAGGCGATGATCGCGTTGAGCAACGCGGCGGCCAAGGACCTCGATCCGGATCTGGCCGAGCTGATCAAGATTCGGGCGTCGCAGATGAACCACTGCGCGTTCTGCCTCGACATGCACACCGCCGATGCGCGCAAACGCGGGATCAGCGAGCAGAAGATCGCGCTGCTGTCCGCGTGGGAGGAAGCCGGGGAGATCTTCAGCGAGCAGGAGCAGGCCGCGCTTGCCCTGACCGAGGAGATGACAGACCTCACCCACCGCCACGTGTCCGACGAGGTGTATACGCGTGCAGCGGAGGCGTTTTCGGAGCGCGAGCTTGGCCAAGTCATCGCGATGGCATTGACCATCAACGCCTGGAACCGCATCGGGGTGACCACGCGCAAGCCGTTCCCGAAGCGTTAGAAGGGCGGCGGGTCGGCGGCGTAGCGGGCGCGGTTGAGTCCGCGTTCGTATTCGATCCGGTACGCCCGCTCTTGGGTTCGGGTGCGTTTTCGTTTCGGCATCGCCAGCTCGCGATGCGGACTAAGTGGAGGACTGTTCGGAAGCACCAACTTCGCGGTCGGGATCGCCAGCTGCGGGAAGAACCGGGGCCCGGTGGGCGTGGTTGTGTAGGTCCGCCCACGCGGCGAGGTCCACACAACGGCGCCGTCGGGCAGCTGAATCTCGGTCCAGCCGGCGGGTCCGGCGTGAAATGTCTTGAACAGATGATGGATTCGGCAGTATGGCTTGTTATTCGATGGGTGAGTTGGGCCGTATGGGTAGGCCACGGTGTGGTCGATATCGCAGCCCATCGCAGGTTGGTCGCAGCCCGGCCACCGGCACGTCAGATCCCGGCACCCAATGAACCGTGCCAATCCGGCCGACGGTCGGTACTGCGGCTCGGCTGAGAGGTCTTTCGGCGTGGCAACGGGACGCAGTGACGCGTACTTGGCCAACTCCTGCACCGTCGCGGCCGGGATGGCGCCGTAGCCGGGCAGATACCCCGGCTTGTCACTCGTCCCCTGCACGGTGGCGGCTTCCGCGATCACGTTGATGACGATCGCCGGCAGCGGGCGATCCGCCTCGGCGGCCGGGCAATCCGGCGATCCGCACAGACACGGCATGCTGCTCGCGCCGGCGGCCAGCGGGGTGAGCGCGTCGGTGCGGCGCTGGGTCGTGGTGCGCGGATCATCGCCGCACACCGTCGCGGCCAACTGGTCGAGCTTCTGATCGACGGCGGCCGCGTCCGGACCGCGGACTTCACCCCAGATTTCGGCCATCCCGTTCTGCCCGGGCTTCACCACGATGTGGCGGTCCAGATCGCGCTGCTTGGCCACCCGCAGCGCGTCGGGATCAAGTTCGATGACCATCCAGTCGACCAGCTCGGTGATCCTCTCGCGCGAAAGCTTGTTCCACGCCGGCGCCTCGGCCGCCAGCCGTTCGTCGATGGCGGCCAGCGCCGCGGCGTCCTTGATCAGGTCCGTGCGATAGATCGCCGCCGCGATCACCCGAAAGTCGACCTGGCCGGCCACAAACACCTCAGCGAGTTTGGGGAAGCGCTCCAACAACGCGATGCCGTATCCCATCTGCGACGACGCCCGGCTGCGGCTGATTCCGAGTTCGGCGCCGATCTCGGCAGCGATGACCTCCCAGTCGTCCACGCACCAGAAGTTGTGCTCGTCGGTTCCCTGCTCGATGCGGCGCTGCGTGAACCGGCCCACCGCCACCAGCTGACGCGCGAGCGCCGACCGCTCATCGCGCTGGGCCTCACCCATCAAGTCGAGCAGCTCGCCATCAGCCAAACGTTCGAACACATGTTTGATTATCCCGAGATCGCCGACGATCGAGACACCTCAAAGCCCTGCCTGTGGATGAAATCGCGACTGGGGATAACCGGGACCTTTGGCCCTGCTCCAGGGCCCGCTGGCCCTATCGACCGACCCCTGGAACTCATGACGATCGGAGCATGACGTCGTCAATAGACCACCCGGTCGTAGAACTCAACGAGGACGAAAGCTGGAAGCTGTTGTCCGGCAGTGCGCTGGGCAGGCTGGTCACCACTTTCGATGGCCGAGCCGAAATCTTCCCGGTCAATTTCGTCGTGCAGCACCGAACCCTGTTGTTCCGCACCGCCGAAGGCACCAAGCTGCTGAGCGCGATCATGAACAACCAGGTGGTGTTCGAGGCGGATGACCACAACGTCGCCGAGGCGTGGAGCGTCATCGTGCGCGGCACGGCTCGGGTGCTGACGAGCACCTCCGAGATACACGATGCCGAACATGCCGGGCTGTACCCGTGGATCGCCACGGAGAAGCTGCGCTTCGTGCGCATCACCCCGACCGACATCAGCGGCAGGCGGTTCATCTTCGGGCCGGAGCCGGACCACGGCGGCGTCGCCGGCTGACTACACCCAGTACGGCACGCGGGCCCGGTACTGCCGCATCGCGAACGCCGCCAGGACCCATCCGATGATCGTCAGCGCAATCACCACGAGCCAGTGACGTAGCTCCTGGTCGGCCCCGAGCAGCGGAGCCCGCACGATATCGAGATAGTGCAGCAGCGGGTTCAGCTCGATGATCTTGGTGTACGCACCGGCGCCCTGCTGCCGCAGGGTGGCTTCGTTCCAGATGATCGGCGTCATGAAGAACAGCAGCTGCACCAATGAGAACAACAGCGGGCTGATGTCTCGGTAGCGGGTGGCCAGGATGCCGAAGCACAGTGATACCCAGACACAATTCAGCACGATCAGACCCAACGCCGGGATGACCGCGAGGTCGGTCCACTTCCACGGCTTGGGATAAATGATCGCGATGATCACAAAGATGATGATGTTGTGCCCGAACAGGATCATCTGCCGCCACACCAGCCGGTAGACATGCACCGACAGTGGCGTCGGGAGCTGTTTGATCAAACCCTCGTTGGCGACGAACACGTCGGCGCCCTCGAGGATCGAGGCGTTGATCAGGTTCCAGATGATCAGGCCGAGCGTGACATATGGAAGATGCTCGGACAGTTCGAGTTTGAACAGCTTCGAGTACAACAGCCCCATCGCGACAGCGGTTGCGCCGGTAGCGATGGTGATCCAGAACGGCCCAAGCACCGAGCGGCGGTAGCGCTGCTTGATGTCCTGCCAGCCGAGGTGTAGCCACAATTCGCGCTTGGCGAACCCGTCCACCAGGTCGCCCCATGCGCGCGTCATCGTCTTCGATTGGGCGGCAGCGTCGGTGAACGTCATCGGCCGAACCTTTCGCGTCGTCCCATCCGTCGCAACCGAATCCACTCCCTCATCCCCGCCGGATCGCGGCGTGACACCAGGAAGAACCAGCCGAATCGAATCCATTCCTGCGGCAACAACTTTCGCAGACCTGGCTGCGAGAGCAGATAACCGCGGTTGCGGTAGGTGAAGAACCGCTTGGTCTCGTCATCAGGGTATTGGGTGTGCATCCGGCCGCCGAGGATCGGCTTGAACTCGTCGCCGCCCTGCGGATGCAGATACACGGCGTTCAGGCAGGTGCCGAACGGCAATCCGGAGCGAACCAGCCGGCGATGCAGTTCGACTTCGTCCCCGCGCACGAACAGCCGGAGGTCCGGAACGCCGATCGCCTCCAGCGTCGACGCCCGAAACAACGCACCGTTGAACAGCGACGCGATACCCGGCAGCAAATCGGAAGTACCGGTGCGCAATTCGGATACATGACGCCGCCACACCAGCCCACGCCGCAACGGAAATGCCAGCTGCGACGGATCGTCCATGTCGCACACCATCGGCGATACCTCGGCCAGTCCGTGCCTTGAAGCGCAGTCCAGCAGCGTGCCGAGTACCTCCGAATCCTGGGGACGCCCGTCGTCGTCGGCCAGCCACACCCAGTCAGCACCCGAAGCCAGCGCATGCAGCATGCCCAACGCGAAACCGCCTGCGCCGCCGAGGTTTCGGCGCGACCCGAGGTAGGTGGTCGGCACGGGCTGACCGAGAACGATGTCGCGAACACGCGAGTCGTTGTCGTTGTCGACGACTACCAGATGATCCGGGGCGCGGGTCTGCGCCGAAACAGCGTCAAGCGATTTAGCGAGGTCGTCGGGACGCCGATGCGTGACCACCACCGCATATACAGACTCAGTCATCGGCAACCGTTGCCGGCCAATCCGCGCGATGTTCGTCGAGGACCTCGCGCACATGTCGCGCCGCGTCCTCGCCTTCGTAAGCGCGCACGACGTCCTCGATGCTGCCTGTCATCTTGATCGTGCCGTGGTCGATCCACATCGCGGTCTTGCACAGTCGCGCCAGGAACTCGTTGGAATGGCTGGCGAACACCAGGATGCCGGACCGCTCGACGAGGCTCTGCAGCCTCGACTGCGCCTTCTTCAGGAACTCGGCGTCCACCGCGCCGATACCCTCGTCCAACAGCAGGATCTCGGGGTCGATGCTGGTGACTACGCCCATCGCCAAGCGCACCCGCATGCCGGTCGAGTACGTGCGCAGCGGCATCGACAAGTACTCGCCGAGTTCGGTGAACTCCGCGATCTCGTCGACCTTGGCCATCATCTGCTTGCGCGTCTGACCGAGGAACAGCCCGCGGATGATGATGTTCTCGAAGCCGGAGATCTCGGGATCCATGCCAACACCGAGATCGAACACCGGGGCCACCCGGCCTGTCACCGTCGCGACTCCGCGGGTGGGCTCATAGATGCCCGAAAGTAGCCGCAGCAGAGTCGATTTGCCCGCACCGTTGTGCCCGACCAGACCTACCCGGTCGCCGAGCTCGAGCGACATGGTGATATCCCGCAACGCCTCGATGACGACGACGTTGTCGGAGTTGCGTCCGATCGCGCCGCCGGCCTTGCCGAGGAACGCCTTCTTCAACGAGCGCGTCTTGGCGTCGAAGATCGGAAACTCCACCCACGCGTTGTGGGTCGCGATGTGTGGCGTGGAAGCAGACGTCACAGGACCTACAGGTACTGACCGGTCCCGGGGCCGCCGCGCTGTCCGGGTCCCGCCACACCGGGCGGCAACTGCCGCATCTGCTCGAGCTGCTGGCGCGCGGCCATCTGCTGCGCGAACAGCGCGGTCTGGATGCCGTGGAACAAGCCTTCGAGCCAGCCGACCAACTGGGCCTGAGCGATTCGCAGTTCGGCGTCCGACGGGACGCCGTCCTCGGTGAAGGGCAACGTGAGCCGCTCGAGTTCCTCGCGCAGTTCGGGCGCCAGCCCGTCTTCGAGCTCGCGAATGCTGGTGCGGTGGATGTCACGCAGCCGGTTGCGGCTGGCGTCGTCGAGCGGCGCTGCCCGCACCTCTTCGAGAAGCTGCTTGATCATGGTGCCGATCCGCATCACCTTCGCCGGCTGTTCGACGAGATCGGTCAACGACTTGCCGTCGCCGTCATCCTCCCCCGCCGCGGCACGCGCCCCGCCGTTGATGATTTCGATGTTGTCGTCGTCGGTGTTCGTGCTCATTTCCCTCCGCGCCATTCGTAGATGCGGGCCTCGCCGTTGTCGTAGATCTTCTCCCACGACCGCGACCTATCTAGCGACACTAGCCCGTCGGGCATGACGAACCCGCGGACCACCGGTGTGCTCGTCACCACGTAGCGGATGTTCAGCGCCTTGACCGCCTCGGCGACCCGCGGATCTGTGTCGGCGTCGTCGGCGTATGCCCAGAAGATGAAGCGGTGGTAGCCCGGCCCCTGCTGGACGGGGTAGTCGTAGTGCGTCCACAGCGGGTGCAGCCCGGCGACCGCGTACATCCATGCGGTGCCGTCGGTGTTCGCGTCACCGATCAACGTGTCGTGTGCGCCCGGCAGCGTGGCCAGATATGCCCACGCGTCCAAGTCCTTCTGGTCGACGATCACCCTGTCGTACTTCTCCCCGAACAGGAACTGGCCGCGTGGTAGATACGCAACCCCGATGCCGACGCAGACGGCCACGACGATGGCGGCGGTGGCCGCGTACCAGGCACGGGGACTCCCCCGGTCGACGACTCTGCGCAGCCCGGCCACGGCGGCCGACGCCAAAGTGAAGACCGCGAGACCCGCCGCCGCGGTGAGCAGCATCGCCACCACCGCCGACAGGCGGCGCGGGTCGCTGTAGAACAAGTCGGCGAACTTGCCGGTGAGCACGCCGATCGGACCCAACCCGAAGGGCGCGGACGAATGCACGATCGCCACCACCAGCAGGAGCCACACCGCCAGTGGCCACCAGATCCGTCGTATCAGCAGGATGATCCCGCCTATCGCGGCCAGGATGACCAGCACCCATTGAATGGGGAAGTCGTTGAGGTGCCGGGTGTGCTGCACGACCGCGTCGATCAGCCCGCGCTTCTTGCCCTCGTGCGTGATGAACGCGTGTCCGACGATGATCTCGGCCTGCTGCAGCACCCCGAGGAACTGCGGCATGAGCGCCGCCACTGTCGGAATCGCGATGAGCAGCAGGGCGACGAAGTCGGCGATGCGGCCGCGGACGGGACGCCACAGCGCCTCGAACAGCCACCACATGACCACGAAGATCACCGTCACGACGCCGCCGGTGATATGGACGGAGAACACACCGAAGACCGCCAGCACCGCGAGCGGGATGCGGTCGCGGTGCCGCAGCGCGGACACCACCAGCACCATGGTCGGAATCGCGATGCCGTACGCGGCGAGGTTGGGCATCGAGGCGGTGTCGAATTCGACGTAGGGAATCGCGGTGAACGATGCGGACAACGCGGCCGCGGCGGCCGCGGCGCCGGCTGTGCGCCACTCATCGGTTCGCCTGCGCAGCATCTGCCAGGTCAGTGTCGCGGCGCTGACGGGGAACAGCCAGACGGCCGCCGCCACCGAATTCAGCGTGTACGCGGTGGTTGGCGCGGCGCCGGTGAGCTGGCTGAACACCGCCGCGAGTGCGTGGAAGGTCGACGGGTAGTACAGCGCCTCGTGGGTCTCGACGTTGCGCAGCTCGCCCATGTGGGTCGGCGACGCCTGGCCGGTGTCGAGGATGAAGCGAATTGTGTTGGCGTGCCACACCGCATCCCAATTGCTCGGAACGGATTGCCAATGAGGTAGGCCGCGGATGGCGGCGATCGCGATCAGCAAGGCGCCTAGCAGCACGCCAGCCGCGACGAGCAGCGCGGGACCGGGCGAAGCGGCCCGCGCCTCGGCGTCGACGTCACGATAGCGGGCGAGCACCACCCGCAAACCCAGCGCAATTGCGGCCACGAACGCCAGAGCAAACAACGCCGTCCACGCGTTCCACGGGATTCCGAGTGCGCCGAACGGAACGATCGCCAACGCGACAACGCCGTAGGTCAGTGGTGGCCCCAACGCAATGGCGGTCGGCCAAGTTAGCCGACCGACACGTGCGATGATTGCCCCGGGGATCACCAGCAACAACAGCGCAATTAGCACTCCGAACCCCAAGCTCACTGGACTAGTATGGCTGCCCAGGTGACCCGGTCCGAGCACGGCGGTGGCTGTCGAGATGCAGAGCCGGGCATCCACCAAAATCGTGTCGGTTTGTAGATTCACTGACGCTCTAAGGTGGGCTGGCATGGCATACGACGTCGCCCGGGTGCGCGGTTTGCACCCGTCTCTCGGCGATGGTTGGGTGCATTTCGACGCGCAGAACGGCATGCTGCTGCCGGACGCCGTCGCCAGAGCCGTATCCACCGCCTTCCGCGGCTCGATGCCCACCCCGGCGGGGCCGCATCCGTCGGCGCAGCGCAGTGCTGCGGTGCTGACCGCCGCGCGTCAGGCGGTGGCCGACCTGGTCAACGCCGACCCTCGCGGCGTGGTGCTCGGTGCCGATCGCGCGGTCTTGCTGACGTCGCTTGCCGACGCGTCGTCGTCACGCGTGGGGCTCGGCTACGAGATCGTGGTGACCCGGCTCGACGACGAGGCGAACATCGCACCGTGGCTGCGTGCCGCGAATCGCTATGGCGCGAAGGTGAAGTGGGCCGAAGTCGATATCGAGACCGGTGAGTTGCCGACCTGGCAGTGGGAAGGGCTGATCACCCGGCCCACCAGGCTGGTCGCAATCACCTCGGCTTCTTCGACATTGGGCACCGTCACAGAATTGCGCGCGGTGACGAAGCTGGTGCACGACGTCAGCGGCCTGGTGGTGGTCGACCACTCAGCGGCGGCGCCGTACCGTTTGATCGACATCGACGAGATCGACGCTGATGTCGTCGCCCTGAACGCGATGGCCTGGGGTGGTCCGCCGATAGGCGCGCTGGTGTTCCGTGACCCGTCGCTGATCGACTCGTTCTCCTCGGTGTCACTGAACCCGTACGCGACCGGACCGGCGCGGCTGGAATTGGGCGCGCATCAGTTCGGCTTACTCGCCGGCGTGGTGGCCAGCATCGAATACCTGGCATCGCTTGACGAGTCCGCTCACGGGACGCGGCGCGAAAGGCTTTCGGTGTCAATGCAATCGGCGGCGTCATACATGAGCCGGTTGTTCGACTATCTGTTGATATCGCTGCGCTCACTGCCCGCAGTGATGGTGATCGGCCGGCCGGAGGCACGCATCCCGGTGCTGAGCTTCGTGGTCAGCGACGTGCCCGCCGAGCGCGTGGTGCAACGGCTTGCCGACAACGGCATCCTGGCCATCTCCAACGCAAGCTCACGTGTCCTAGATGTCATCGGCGTCAACGACATTGGCGGCGCCGTGACGGTCGGGCTGGCGCATTACACCTCGACGGCAGAGGTCGACCAGCTCGTGCGCACACTGGCGTCGCTTGGCTGAATTGTCGGCTCGGCCGACGAAGGCTAATCGCTAACGCGCAGAAGGATTTTCCCGGCGACTTCGCCTGAGGCCAACAGCTCGTGGGCGGCCCGCGCCTGTTCGATGGGGAACTCCGCGCCGATGATCGGACGCACTTGGCCGTCTTCGATCATCGGCCAGACGTTGGCCACCACCTGAGCGCAGATCTCGCTCTTGCCTGCGGGGCCGTCGACTGGCCGCGAGCGCAGCGCTGTGGCGATCACCCCGGCACGCTTGCCGAGCAGCTTGCCGATGTTGAGCTCGCCCTTGACGCCGCCCTGCATCCCGATGATGACCAACCGGCCGTCGGCGGCCAGCGCGTCGACGTTTCGGTCGAGGTAGGCGGCGCCCATGATGTCGAGGATCACGTCGGCGCCCCCTTCGCCGCGCACCCGTTCGACGAAGTCCTCTTCGCGGTAATTGATGGTGGTCTCGGCGCCGAGCTCGGCGGCCAGGTCGAGCTTGTTCTGCGATCCGGCGGTGACGGCCACCCGTGCGCCGAGCGCGCGTGCCACCTGGATCGCGTGGGTGCCGATGCCGCTGGCCCCGCCGTGGATCAACACCAATTGGCCGGCGGACAGGTGCGCCGTCATCACCAGGTTGGACCACACGGTGCACGCCACCTCGGGTAGGGCGGCGGCGTGATGCAGCGGCACATCGTCGGGAATCGGCATGACCTGCCCGGCGGGGACCGCGACGAACTCCGCGTAACCTCCGCCGGCCAGCAAAGCGCAGACATGTTGCCCGACGGACCATCGGTCGACGCCCTCGCCGACCGCGGAGATGGTCCCGGAGACCTCAAGGCCTAGCGTCTCGCTGGCGCCTGGCGGCGGCGGATAGTTTCCTGCCGCTTGCAACAGATCCGCGCGGTTAACTCCCGCGGCGCTGACCTTGATGACCACCTCGCCGTGTCGAGGAGCGACGTCGGGGCCTTCTTGCCAGGTGAGCTGTTCTTCGGTTTGGGCCACGATCGTGCGCATGCAAGTAACGGTACTAGCCTGCGAAAACCGTAGGGAAATCCCTCCCACAGCAATGCCGAACTGGATTACCATTGCGAAATGGAGGGGATAATTGCCGGGCGTACCGCTAGTGATATGCCTGGCCTAGATATTGCCGAACAGAGGTCGTGGCAAAACTTCCTCGATTCGGCGCTTAGGTTGTACGCGACCCTGAACAGGTCGCTGGTAGACGCACATCATCTGACGCTCAACGATGTGCGGCTGCTCGACATGCTGGACAAGTCCGCGACCGGCTCGGCACGCATGGGGGATCTTGCCGACGGTCTGATGTCATTGCCCAGCCGGGTGACCCGGCAGATCCGTCGGCTCGAGTTGCAGGGCCTGGTGCAACGGGGCGCCAGTCCCGACGACGGCCGTGGGGTGCTGGCGTCCATCACCGACGAAGGCCGCAAGGCCGTGAGTGAGGCGATGCTGACGTACGGCCAGGGGGTGCGGACGCATTTCCTCGGCAGACTCTCACGCCCGCAGATCGCGGCGATGGGGGAGAACTGCCGGCGGATCAGCGTCGGACTCAAGACTGCGACACCACCCGCGAAGCTCGGCCGCGTCTAGGCCGTACTCTTGTCGGCGGTGGCGTGGCAGAGCGGCCTAATGCACTCGCCTTGAAAGCGAGAGACGGCCAAAACCGTCCGGGGGTTCAAATCCCTCCGCCACCGCTGTGTGGCGGGGCTGTTCAGTTCCGTTGGGTGTCACCGGGTCTGGGGCCATCGTCGGCTTTTTGCTGAAATGGGGCCTTGCCCGTGGTGGGATGGGGTATGTCGTCCCCCGAACTGGCGCCCAGCTCGGAATCCGACGAGCTCAGCGACGGTGCACCGCCGTTGGCCGTCGGCGCCTTCCGCTTCTGGTTCGTGGGCCAGCGCTGGGAATGGTCCGACGAAGTGGCATGTATGCACGGCTACGAGCCCGGCACGGTCGTGCCGACGACGGAGCTGCTGCTTTCCCACAAACATCCCGATGATCGCCAGCACGTCCAGGATCTGCTCGACCACTTGCTGCATCACGGCGGGTCGTTCTCCAGTCGGCACCGATTCCTCGATACGTCAGGCGCCGAACACACCGTCATCGTGATGGCGGACCGGATGCTCGACGATCGAGGCGCCGTCGTCGGTACCGACGGCTATTACATCGACCTCACGGACACGTTCGATCAGGCGCGTCGCGACGCCCTCAGCGACACGCTGCCCGAGCTATTCGCAGCCCGTGCGGCGATCGAGCAGGCCAAAGGGGCCCTCATGCTGGTGTATGGCATCGACAGCGACCGAGCCTTCGCGGTGTTGCAATGGCGATCGCAACAAACCAACACCAAGCTGCGAACGCTCGCCGCCCAGGTGGTCGCAGAGCTCGGAACGATCGAGTACGAGCCAACCACGATGCGGCGACAGTTCGATCATCTACTGCTGACGGTGCACGAGCGCGTGCCGCGGCGGTGAGCTTCCGACAAGGGTGTACAACGATGCGCTTTCGATGCGTACGACTCCCAGCTAATGTGACCTTCGGGGGACAAAGCCGAGAACAAGCAGGCGGGGAGCACTGTCAGTATTGAGTAGGACAGGTACCGGTCGTCACGGATTGCACGGGCGTTGACGGTTTTACAGGTAGAGCAGCATGTGCGCGATTCGGCCGTGGTCGTCGCCGTCGCCGGCGATATCGACTCCACGAGTGTTGACGCACTCGCCACGCATCTCGACGCGGCCTTGAAGGCGGCGTCCGAGCTGCCGGGGAGGGTCCTCGTCGTCGATCTCGGAGCGGTCACGTACTTCGGCAGCGCGGGGCTGAACGCGATCGTCGGTTGCTATCAAAACGGGCTGTCCGGCGACGTTGCCGTCCGCGTGGTCGCGAGTACTGCCGAAGTCATCCGCCCCCTGCAGGTGACCCAGCTCGACGAGGTGGTTCCCCCTTATCCGACGGTGCCCGACGCACTGGCCGACATCCGCGATGACGATCGCGAATGACCACTGTTTTCGCCGCAGACGAGGAGATCGGCAGTGACCTCGCAGCGGTGGACTGGACGGCGACGCCGCTAGGGCCGCCGGCCGAATGGCCCCAGAGTCTGCAGACCGCCGTAGACATCCTGCTGTCGTCGCGCTTCGCGATGTGGATGGCTTGGGGCCCGGATCTGACGTTCTTCTGCAACGCTGCGTATCGCCGCGACACCCTCGGCCGGAAGTACCCGTGGGCGCTGGGCAGGCCGGCCAGTGAGGTGTGGGCGGAAATCTGGGACGACATCGGCCCCCGCATCAATCGAGTCCTGGTGACGGGCCAGGCGACATGGGATGCGGCGCTTCTGCTTTTCCTCGAGCGGTCCGGCTATCCCGAGGAGTCGTATCACACGTTCTCCTACAGTCCGCTGCGCGACGACGCCGGCGAGGTGGTCGGCATGCTGTGCGTCGTCAGCGAGGACACGGACCGAGTGATCGCACAGCGGCGCATCGCCACGCTGCGGGACCTCGGCTCCGATCCGAGCGTGGTGCGCACCGAGGAAGAAACTCTGGCGTTCGCCGCCCGCCAACTCAGCGAGAATTCGCGCGACCTACCGTTCACGCTGACCTACCTCTTCGACGAAGACAGCGGGGTTGCACGGCTGGCGGGCTTGAGCGGTATCGCCGCTGACGATCCCGCCGCACCGACGACACTGTCGCCCGACGGACCGCAGGTGTGGCCGCTGGCAGCTCCGGCGCGCGGTGAACCGGTGCTTGTCGATCTTGACGCCGCCCGCTATCCGAACCTGCCCACCGGGGACTGGCATGAGCCGCCGTCGTCCGCGTTCGTGGTGCCGCTGGTGCGTCAAGGCGCTTCACCGAGCGGATTCCTGGTCGCCGCGCTCAACCGCTTTCGCCCACTGGACGCGGGGTATCGCGACTTCGTGACGCTCGTCGCCGGACATATGGCGGCCGGTATCAGTTCCGCCCGCAATTACCAGGCACAGCAGCGCCGCGCCGAGGAACTCGCCGAACTCGATCGCGCCAAGACGACCTTCTTCTCCAACATCAGCCATGAGTTCCGCACGCCGCTGACGTTGATCATGGCTCCCATCGCGGAACTACGCAGCCGACTGTCGGGAGTGGACGAACAGGCGCGCGAGGAACTCGAAGTCGTCCACCGCAACGCGTTGCGGCTTGCCAAGCTGGTCAACACGCTGTTGGACTTTTCGCGCATCGAGGCAGGCCGCTCTCAGGCACGTTATGAGCCCGTCGAGCTCTCGACGGTGACCGCGGAGTTGGCCAGTGTCTTTCGCTCCGCCATCGACCGTGCAGGGTTGGCGTTCACCGTTGATTGCCCCCCGCTGAGGGAAGCCGTCTATGTCGACCGCGATATGTGGGAGAAGGTGGTACTCAATCTGCTGTCCAATGCGCTGAAGTTCACCTTCGACGGCTCGATCACGATCGCCGTGCGCAGGGACGACAATGAGGCGGTTCTCATCGTGTCCGACACCGGGATCGGCGTCTCTGCGGCCGAGATGCCGCGCTTGTTCGAGCGTTTTCACCGGATCGAAACCGCCCGCGCCCGTTCGCACGAGGGCAGCGGCATCGGACTGGCACTGGTCAAGGAGTTGGTCGGGCTGCACGGCGGACGCATCAGCGCGGACAGTGTCGAAGGGCTCGGCACGACCTTCACCGTCCGAATTCCGTTCGGCACCGCCCATCTGGCCGCCGACGACGTGGCCGCATCGACGCGTGACCGGACACCGTCGGGAGTCGCCGAACCCTATGTGACCGAAGCGTTGCGCTGGCTACCCAACGGCGAACCAGCTGTGAGCGGGGCACGGGAGCCGGAGCTCTCACTCGGAGCCTCGTTCGCTGTCTCCGGCGCCCCTGCCAGGGTCGTGATCGCCGACGACAACGCCGACATGCGCGACTACCTTGCGCGCCTGCTGCGCACGACCGGCTATGAGGTGGACACGGTGCCCGACGGCCAGCGGGCACTCGAGGCCGTCCGCGCCTCATTGCCGGACCTTGTTGTCTGCGATGTGATGATGCCGGTCCTCGACGGCCTGGCGTTCGTCGCTGCGCTGCGGGCGGATCCGCGAACGTCCGCGGTGCCGGTGCTGCTGTTGTCGGCGCGAGCCGGCCAGGAGGCCTCGATCGAAGGGTTGCAGGCTGGCGCCGACGACTATCTGGTCAAGCCCTTCGCCGCCGCGGAGCTGCTCGCCCGTGTCCGCGCCAACGTAGAGCTCGCACGGCTGCGCAACCACCATGCGCGCTGGCGTACCGCGTTGGTGGAGTCCTTGCAGGAAGCGTTCTTCGTGTCCGATGAGCGCGGCGCGGTCATCGAACTCAACGCTGCGTTCACCGACATCCTCGGGTACGGGCCCGATGGCTTGCCCTACGAACCCATCCATCCGTGGTGGCCTGACGCCGAGACCGAGCCGCAGGCCCATCGACAGATCGCGGAGGCCTTCAGCACACTGCAGAACCACGGTTCCTTCACTGTTCCAGTCACCCATCGAGACGGACATCGGCTGTGGGTCAATGCGACCTTCAGCCGCACCGACGATCCCGACACCGGGCGCAGTGTCATGGTGGGCACCTTTCGCGACGTCACTGCCGAGCACTACAGCGTGCAGCGGGAAGCGGCGCTGGCCGCGCTCAATCAACAACTGGCCCAAGCCGATACGCTTGATGATGCGGTGCGCGGAGCAGCGGAAGAAATGCGGCGGCTGTGGCGGGCGCGCCGCGTGATAGCGGTCGCCTTCGCCGCCGACGGCACGACGACGACACCAGCCGGGCGGGAGCCGCAGATGGTGTGTGTCGGCGAGCAGACACGGTGGGCCGACCTACCCGCGCGCGTGCAGCACATGGTGGAATCGCTACGCGACGGGGACCTGCTGGCCACAGACTCCACAGAACCGGGCATGGCCGGAATCGCACTGCAGCATCCGAGGGGCGTACTCGTAATGTGCCTGGAGCTGTTCGAACTTCGGCCGTTCACCGCGGAGGATGACACGCTGCTAACGGTGCTCGCCGGCCGCCTGGCCGCCGGCCTTCAGCGCGTCCAGCAGATCGACCTGCAGCGGGAGACCGCCTTGGCGCTGCAGACGGCGATCCTCGGACCGGCCACACTGCCGGGTGGATTCGCAGTGCGCTACCAACCTGCCACCCGGCCGCTGCAGGTCGGTGGGGATTGGTACGACGTCGTCGATCTCGATGACGGCCGTATGGCGTTGATCGTCGGCGACTGTGTGGGCCATGGCTTGTCCGCGGCCACGGTGATGGGTCAGCTACGCAGCGCTTGTCGAGCGCTTCTGCTCGAGCGACCCAATCCCAGTGCCGCGCTGACGAATCTGGACCGCTTCGCCGCTCAACTCCCCGGCGCACGAACCACCACCGCCTTCTGCGCCGTAATCGCCACCGACACAGGCAAGTTGGCCTACGCGAGCGCCGGACATCCACCGCCCGTGCTGGTGCACGCCGACGGCACGGTTGAACTCCTGGAGGGGGGTCGCGGGCTTCCCCTCGGGCTGAGTGATCTCTCGGCGGGCCGGGAACGTTCCGAGGCGCATCAGTCCGTGCCGCCGCGAGCGACCCTGCTGCTGTACACCGACGGCCTGGTTGAACGCCGCGGTGAACCGCTGGACGCCGGGATCGCCCGCGCGGCCGAACTTCTCATCGACAACCGCTCGACGGACCTCGATGAGCTCGCGAGCCGTCTGATGTCCGAACTTGCGCCCGACGGCGGCTATTTCGACGACGTGGCGCTGCTGCTCTATCGGCAACCGGCGCCGCTTCGGCTCACGGTGCCGGCATATCTGGCCGAATTGGCGCCCACTCGTGCTGCGCTGCGCGTTTGGCTGAGCCAGGCCGGCGTGGATCCGGACGAAGCTGTGAACGCGCTGGTCGCAGCGGGCGAGGCGATGGCGAACGCCATCGAGCATGGCCATCGTGACCGTGCAGGGGGCGCTGTCACCCTGAGCGCAACCGCCGTTGCGGACCAGTTGCGCTTGCAGGTGACCGACACCGGTTCGTGGAAGCCCCCCGATCCGATCGCGTCTACTCATCGAGGCCGCGGCATCACGCTCATGCGCGGTCTGATGGACGAGGTGATCATCGACCCCGGACCCGACGGCACCACGGTTCGAATGCGTGCCACGATCAGATGACGAGCGCTCGAGCCAGCGCACGCACGCCCGTGTCGATCTGTGATTCGGTGAGGTTGGCGTAGCCGAGCATCAGGCCAGGAGGGGCCGCATCAGGGTTGGCATAGCACGGTGCCAAGGGCTCCACATGCACGCGCATCTCCGCTGCCCTTCGCACCACGCGGCCGATCGGGAAGCCGACGGGAAACCGCACCGTGAGGTGGACTCCGGCGGCTGCACCGAGCACCGTTGCCTCGGGCAAATACTGAGATAGCGCTTGCAACAAGGCATTTCGCCTCACTAGATATCGCCGACGCATCTGACGCAGGTGGCGATCGTATTCGCCGGAGATCAGCAACTGGGCGAAGGCGATCTGGTCCATCACAGAGCTGCCGGTGTCGGCCAGGCCCTTCGCCAGCGCGACGGCGTCGACCAGATGCGCAGGCAACACCATCCAGCCGATGCGCAGTCCGGGCGCCAGCGTCTTGCTCGTCGAGCCCACGTAGACCACGCGGTCGGGCGCGACGCCTTGCAGCGCGCCGACCGGGGCGCGGTCGTAACGATATTCGGCGTCGTAGTCGTCCTCGACGATGAGGCGACCGCCCCGCGCCCACTCGAGCAGCTCAGTGCGGCGCGTGGCGGGCAGTACGACACCCGTCGGCGATTGATGGGCAGGGGTGGCCAGTACCGCCGTTGCATCACTGTCCGCCAGCGCCGCGACGTTCAAGCCGTCGTCGTCGACGGGAACCGGCACCGGCTCGATGCCGTTGTGCCGCAATACCATCCGATGTAGCCAGAAGCCGGGGTCCTCCATCGCGAACGTATCGTTTTTCAGCACCGATGCCAGCAGGGCGATCGCCTGCGTAGCGCCCGAGCACAGCACGATGTGCTGCGGGTCGGCGAGCACTCCGCGGGTGCGCCGCAGGTAATCCGCGACCGCGATCCGCGCGACCTGCAGTCCCTGCGGTGCGACGTATCCGAACGCGTTCGATTCGATTTCCGCCAGGCCTTGTCGCAGCGCGCGCAGCCACGCGTGTCGGGGAAAGCTGCCGAGATCCGGTGAGCCTGGGGCGAAGTCGATGTCGAATTGCTTCGATGCCTCGCGGGCGTCGCGCTCCGGTGTGCTGGCGGCATCGACCGTCGCCACGCGTGTCCCGGAGCCGTGCCTGCTGAGCAGGAACCCCTCGGCGGTCAGTTGGCTGTACGCGTCGACCACGAGGCGACGTGAGACGCCAAGATCCGCGGCCAGCACCCGGGTCGACGGCAGCCGCGTCGCTGGCGCCAGACGCCCGGTGCGAATGGCGTCACGCAGACCGCTGGCGAGCTGGCGGTGCAGCGGCTCGGCAGCCGCGCGGTCGAGCTCGACCAGCAGCTCCGGACCGGAAGTGGTACCCGAAATTGCCATCGAAGTGGTGCCTATCCTGAGGCCATTGAGAATCTAGCGTGAAGATATGACGACCACACCCACACGTGCAAGAGCCCGCTACGTCGAGGTGACCCTGATCGTGTTCGGGGTGTATTCGGTGCTCCTCGGGCTGTTCATGTTGGTCGCGCCGGGAACGTTCTTCGAAACGATCGGCAACTTCGGGACACGCAACGACCACTACATCTTCGACAACGCCTCGTTCGAGTTTCCGCTCGGCCTGATGATGCTGGCCGCGGTGCGGTGGCCGTCGTGGCGGGTCCCTGCCCTCGCTTTCGCCACATTGCACTGGGGGCTGCACGCGCTCAGCCACATCGTCGACCCGCACCACGCGGCGGGGGAGTCCATCGGCTGGCTCGAGGCCGGGGGTTTGGTGGTGACCACCGTTATCCTTGCAATTGCTTTGCGCTCCAGCATCATTGGGGAGAAGAACTGATGCGGATCCTGGTCGCAGGCGCGACGAGCGTGCCAGGACTGCCGCTGCTGCGGGAACTGAACGACCGCGGTCATGACGTCGTCGGCCTCACCCGGCAGTCGTCGAAGACGCCGCAGATCGAGCAGGCCGGCGCGAAACCGGTGGTGGCCGACGTCTTCGACGCCGCGCAGATCAACGCCGTCGTCGCCGACATCGAACCCGAGGTGGTGGTCAGCCTGCTGACCACCCTGCCGAAGCGGGGACCCATGCGCATCAAGGACTTTGATCCGGCGCGCGCACTCTGGGGCCGGGGTGCGCCGAATCTGGTCGCGGCCGCACAGCGCGCGGGCGTACGCAGGGTCGTCGCGGAATCGGTCATCTTCGCCTACGGCTACCCGTCGACGGGGCCCGCGCTCATGGACGAGACAGACCCGTATCCCGGGCCGCCACCACCCGGCGGCGAGGCGATGCTTGCCGCGTTGCGCGACATGGAACAGACGGTCCTGCGGTCAGGTGAAAGCAGTGACACCGAGGGAATCGTGTTGCGCTACGGCGCTTTCTACGGGCCAGGTGTCCCGCACGACGAGATGTTCGCCCGCCTCGTGAAGTGGTGGGCGATGCCCGCGATAACCGGCAACGGGATCGTCTCGTGGATTCATATCGAGGACGTGGCGAAGGCGACGGCCGACGCGGTTGAGCGTGGCCGCGGCGGGCAGATCTACAACATCGTCGACGACCGGCCGCAGTCGTTCGGCGACTACATCCGTCAACTCGCCGCGAGCCTGCACCGGCCGCGCCCGCTGCCGTTCCCCCGCAGGTTGTTCGGCTTGATCGCCCCATACGGCGCGATCGCTTTCGGCGATACCTGGCTTCCGCTGTCCAACGCGAAGGCCAAGGCCGAGCTCGGCTGGACGCCTATTCCCCGATGAAGTTCGGCGCCCGCTTCTCGAACGTCGCGCTGATGCCCTCAGTCAGATCCTTCGACGGCAGGAAAGCCGCGTTCCAGGCCGCCACATAGCGCAGGCTCTCCGAAACGCGGGCGATGCGCTGCTGATCCAGCACATCTTTGACGCCGCTGACGGTCAGCGGCGGGTTGGCCGCGATCTCCGCGGCGGTCTGATGCGCCGCCGCCAGTGAGGACTTCGGGTCCGCGTAGACGTCGTTGACCAGACCGATCTTCTCGGCGCGCACGGCGTCGATGTCCTTGCCCGTCAACGCCAGTTCGCGCAGGTGCCCGTCGTTCAGGATCAGCGGCAGCCGCGCGAGGCTGCCCACGTCGGCGACCATCGCGAGCTTGACCTCACGCACCGAGAACTTGGCGTCGGCGCTGGCGTAGCGGATGTCGACCGCCGAGATCAGGTCCACGCCGCCGCCGATGCACCAGCCGTGCACCGAGGCGATCGTCGGTGTGCGGCAGTCCGCGACCGCGTTGATCGCGCCCTGCATCCGCAGGATCGTCTGGTGAAAGTCCGCGCGAGGACGGGCCGACGACCCGTCGGTCAACACGCCGACCAGCGCCCCGCCCATCGCAGGCAGGTCCAGTCCGTAGCTGAAGTTGCGTCCAGAACCGGTAAGCACAATCGCGCGGACGTCATGGTCGGCGTCGAGCTGGGCGAACACCTCGGGCATCTCCGCCCAGAAGGCCGGTCCCATCGCGTTGCCCTTGCCGGGACCGACCAGTGTCACGCGTGCGACGTGGCCCTCGATGTCCACGGTGACGGATTCGTATGCATCGCCCATGACCAGAAGGCTAGCCAGTCACCTCGGCGGGGATCCCATCAGCACCTCGCTGACGGTCGCATTCGGAAGGAACTGGCATGCGGCCTCTGCGAGCATCTGTCCGATGCCCTCGCCGTTCGGGCCGAGCGGGTTGTTCTTGTTGGCCAGGATCGCGCGAATGACCGCCAGGCGGGTGGCCTCGTCGAGCCCGCTGAACTCCTTGCAGGTCATGGTCTGCGCATTGGGCGGGGCCGGTACCACCGGAACATTGGTGTTCTTGGGGAAGCCGGGTAACGGAATCTCCGGTATCGGGATACCCGGCAGTCCCGGCATCGTCGTGGTCGGTATGCGCGGTGACGATGTGATCGGCGGCCCGGGCTGCGTCGTCATCGCGACGGTGCCGGTTGTCGTGCGCTCGCAGCCGGTCGCCAAGCCCACCAGAAACAGCGCAGCGGCGGCTGTAATCCGCACATTCGTCTTCACATCGTGAACGATATGCGCAAGCGCGTCGTAGCGTGAGCAGCATGTCCGACGACTTGCGCCCAGGACCCGATTCCCCGCCGACCGACGAACTCGAAAGCGCTGAGGCGACGCTCGCCGTCCTTCAACATGTCCTGCACGGCATCGCCAAAGACGACGAATCAAAGCAGACGCCGTGCCGCGAGTTCGACGTGGCCGGGCTCACCAATCATCTGATGAACTCCATCACCGTCATCGGGGGTGCCGCAGGTGCGGAGTTCCCCGAGCGCGACCGGAGCGACTCCGTGGAGCGGCAAGTCATCCTCGCGGCGCGGCCTGCGCTGGATGCATGGCATCAGCGTGGCCTGGACGGCACCGTCACGGCGGGCACGAACGAAGCGCCGGCCAAGATCATCGCGGGCATTCTGTCGATCGAATTCCTCGTCCACGCTTGGGATTACGCGAAGGCGACCGGACACGACGTCACCGCACCGGACTCGTTGTCCGACTACGTGCTCGGGCTGGCACACACCATCATCACGCCGCAGGGCCGTACCGCCGTCGGGTTCGACGACCCGATCGACGTCGCAGCAGATGCGGGCGCGCTGGAGCGGCTCGTCGCCTACACCGGGCGCAAACCGAGCTAGTCGCGTTTCCAGCGTCGGGCGAACTCGAGGAACGCGTCGTTCTCGTGCGGAGCGGCTACGGTGACGCGCACGCCGTCGTCGCCGTAAGGCCGGACGATGATCCGGTTGTTGGCGGAGTCGTTCGCGAATTCCTGGGCGCGTCCGGGCATCGGCAGCCAGACGAAGTTGGCCTGTGACGGCGGGACGGTGTAGCCGGCATCCCGCAGGGCGGCGGTGACGCGGGCCCGCTCGGCGACGACGGCGTCAGTGCGGGCCAGCAGTTCGTCGGCGGCATCCAGTGACGCGATGGCCGCCGCTTGGGAGACGCTGGTCGCGGTGAACGGCACGTACACCTTGCCGAGAGCGGTGATGATGTCCGGGTCTGCGACGGCGTAGCCGATCCGCAGGCCGGCAAGGCCGTAGGCCTTCGAAAACGTCCGCAGCACAACGACATTGCTGTGCTTGCGGACCAGCTCGAAGCTGTCGGGCAGTAGGCCGTCGCGGATGTACTCGACGTAGGCCTCGTCGAGCGCGATCAGGATGTCGGGCGGGACGGCCTCGACGAACCGGGCCAGCTTGTCCGGGTCGACGACGGTGCTGGTGGGGTTGTTCGGGTTGCACACGAAGATCAGCCGGGTGCGCTCCGTGATCGCCGCGAGCATCGCGTCGAGGTCGTAGGTGTAGTCGGTCAGCGGGACCTGCACGGGCGTGGCTCCGGCGGTGCGGACCTGCAGCGGGTAGATCTCGAAGCTGCGCCAGCCGAACAGCACCTCGTCGCCGACCGTCGACGTGATCTGGATCAGCTGCTGGCACAGGCTCACCGAGCCGCAGCCGACGGAGATGTGTTCGGGCGCAAAAGCCCCGTTGTCGATGTGCTTGGCGAGATGGTCCTTGAGTTCGACGTAGCCGTTGTCGGGATATCGGTTGATGTTGTCCGTGGCGCGTTCGATCGCGGCACGCACGCTCGGCAGCGGACCATCGACGGTCTCGTTGCTCGCGATCTTGATCGCCCCCGGCACCGTCTTGCCCGGCGTGTAGGCGGGCAGATCGGCCAATTCGGGGCGAAGGCGGGCGGTCACCCGATCAGTTTATGGTGCGCCCACCTGCGCTTTGCCTCGCGCCATAGCGGATGTGTACGCTGTCGGATCGGCGGTAAAACGCCGGAGGAGGCGTGCCAGAGCGGCCGAATGGGGCTCACTGCTAATGAGTTGTCGCCCTCAAAGGCGACCGGAGGTTCAAATCCTCTCGCCTCCGCCGCGGCTGATCCGTCAGCCACACAACTGAACACATGCGCCCGTAGCTCAACGGATAGAGCATCTGACTACGGATCAGAAGGTTAGGGGTTCGAATCCCTTCGGGCGCGCCAGCATTCCTGTATTACCTCGGTTGATGCTGGACGTTTCGTCTTCGGTTGATGCCTGACGGTGTTTCGGCTGATGCTTGACAGTTGCTTCGGTTGATCCTTGACACTCCCGGAATGAGGGAGTTGAGCGTGGCCGAGCAGCGGTATCAGGCCGTGTTGGCGGTGATCAGTGACGGATTGTCGATTTCGCAGGTCGCATCGAAGGTAGGGGTGTCGCGCCAGACGCTGCACTCCTGGTTGGCCCGCTATGAGGCCGAGGGTCTGCAGGGGCTGATCGATCGGTCGCATCGACCGGGGTCATGTCCGCATCAAATGCCCGCCCAGGTGGAGGCGGCGCTGTTGGAGCTGCGGCGTTCGCGGCCGTATTGGGGGCCGCGGCGGTTGGTGTTCGAACTGTCTAGGCGCGGTGTTAGGCCGGTGCCCTCGGAGTCGGCGGCCTATCGGGCGTTGGTGCGTGCGCAGATGATCGATCCGCATCTGCGTGATCGGCGCTCGCGCAAGTGGAAACGCTGGGAACGCGGCGCGCCGATGGAGTTGTGGCAGATGGATGTGGTCGGCGGGTTTGCGCTGGCCGATGGCACCAGCGCCAAAGCCCTCACCGGCATCGATGACCACTCCCGGCTGTGCGTGTGCGCGAAGTTGATGGCTCGTGAGCGCACTCGCGCGGTCTGCGATGGGTTGCGCGCAGCGCTGGGTACCTATGGTGCGCCGGTGCAGATCCTGACCGATAACGGCAAGGTGTTCACCGGCCGGTTCAATCATCCGCCGGTCGAGGTGCTCTTCGAGGCGATCTGCCGCGAACACGGCATCGACCATCTGTTGACCCAGCCCCGCAGTCCGACCACGACCGGCAAGATTGAGCGGTTTCACCGCAGCCTGCGCGCGGAATTCCTCAGCGACAGAGAGCCTTTCGCGAACTTGAAGGTGGCCCAGCAAGCCTTGGATGAGTGGGTGATCTTTTACAACACCACCCGCCCGCACCAGGCTCTGCAGATGGCGACTCCGAACTCGCGGTTCACCTTTGAGACCGTCGCTGCGGATCCGGCGGTCGCGCTGCCGGCCGAGCAGGGACTCAGCGCTGAGCGCACCGGTTCGGACTGGGTGAGTCGGCGGGTCACCAGCAATGGGGTGGTGAGCGTGTCCTGGCAGCAGGTCAGCCTGGGCCGCCACTACGCCGGTTCGCGCTGCGACGTCCACGTCGACGGTGCACTGCTGCGCTTCTACATCGGCGACGTATTGGTCAAGACCGCCGCCCGCAACAGCAACGGCGAGGTAAGAAACAAACGGGCCCTACGCACCCGCACCGGACCCTAAACACAACAACGAGTGTCAAGGATCAACCGCAGTAGATCCGTCAAGAATCAACCGAAGCTCAACAGGCGCGCCAGCATTCCCGGCCAGCGCGGTCAGCAGTACTTCGTCGTGGCGACGAAGAGCGCGAGCTTAGCGAAGGCAGCGCAGTAGCAGCCGTTGAGAAATCCCTCGCCGATGGTGTTGAGGTCTTTGTAGATGGCGAGTGCTTTTCCGACCGGATATTCCTGCTCGATGTGATCCCTGGCCTGACCGATCGCGGTCACCCAGACGGATTCGTCGTCAGAATCGGAGAACGGATCCACCAGTTGCGCTGCGGTGCCGCACACGATCTTTGCTGCATGTTTGTAGAAGCCCGGCAGGCTTGGCGGTCTTTCCACCAACTCCGTAGCCGCCGGAACTCGCGGTTCAAAGCCCGCCCACTCGGATTGAAATCTCGTCAGGGCGACTTCATCGCTCACTGGTGTCAGCTTCGTCGCCTGCGAAACGAACAGCGATTCGACGCGACCTTCGGCCAAACCGAGCCGCCTGGCCAACGCAGGCACGATCTGCTTCGCCGCCGCGAAAATCTGTTGCCCTGTGATGGCGGATGCCGTGGCCGATCCCACCGATATAGATGCCCCCGCGAACACTGCCATCGCAACGACGCAGCACAGGAATCGTTTACACCACATGCGCCAACTATCACAGCATTTGCACAGCAACGTCGCAGTTCCGCTATTTATCACATATCACGCGCATGTATTTAGAGACAGGGTGAACATCTCTTGTTCGCTGATGTGCGCTGCCATCGCTCAGCTGTCACGCCCACGTGTAACCCCACGCCCTATCTCATGGCATGACGCTTATCCAATCGACCGCCACGCGCGCATCGAGCGCGGTGGTCCTCATCCGGCTCTACGTCGGGCTGATCTTCGCCGGCGAAGGCGTGCTGAAATTCCTGCGCCCCGACGAATTGGGCCCGGGCCGGTTCAACAAGGCCGGTATCCCCGCCGGGACGTTATTCGCCTACCTCGACGGTGTCTTCGAGATCGGCTGCGGGGTGTTGATCCTGGCCGGGTTGTTCACCAGGCTGGCGACCCTGCCGATGATCGTCGACATGCTCGGAGCGCTCATGATCACCAAGGTGCCGCTCCTTTGGGGGAATGCCCCGCTGTACCCGAAAGAGGGCGGTTTCTGGGACTTCTTCCATGAAGGCCGTCTCGAGGTGGCGATGCTGTGCGGAAGCGTCTTCCTCTTGGTTGTCGGCGCTGGGGTGTGGTCCCTCGACGCCCGAATGAACCACTCCGAAACCGCACCCCGTGTAACCAGCGCGGCTGTCTAGGCACAAGCACAGCAATTCTCAAGGTCGATTCGGGGAAGGTGGCGAGTGATCGCACGCGAAAATGATGTGCGCCGTCCTCGACCCGACCAGGCGCCGACGTCGCGCTCGAAGGGGGGCCTGCAATCGGTGACGGGCGCGGCGTATCCGGACTGGGAGGCGATATACCGCGACAACGTCACCTGGGTCTACCGGTTGATGTACTCCAAGGTCGGCAATCAGCCCGACGCCGAAGACCTGACCGCGGAAGTGTTCATGACGGCGCTGCGACCGCTGCGGGTTTCGGCGACCGTGCCCGAGGTGCGCAAGTATCTTCGGATGACCGCCCGCACCGTTCTCGCCTCCTACTGGGGTGACCGCATGGGGCGCCAGGTGACATCGATCGAGGAGGACGTGCCGGAAGTCATCGAACCGGAGGCCGTCGCCAGCGATGCTCCCGACAAAGTGCGCCGGCTACTGCATCGACTGCCGGACAACTATCGCCGAATCCTGGAACTGCGCTTCCTGCAGGCCTTTTCGGTGCGGGAAGCCGCGAGCCAAATGGGTGTGAGCGTGGCGAACGCCAAGGTGTTGCAGTATCGCGCGCTGCGGATGGCAGCACAGTCGGGTGAGGAGGCGACGTCGTGAGCAACAGAACCGTGCGGCGCTTCGTCGAGGGCCTGTTGCGCGGGCAACGCACTCAGCATGCGCGCCCGGACGACTTCGAGGCCCAGCAGATGAAGGCCGCCATCGAGTTGCGTGCCGCGCGGTTGGGCAGCGATTCACCGAGTGAGGGGTTCGTGACCGATCTGCACCGCCGGCTGGCCGGCGAGGTGGAAGAGGCACCCGCTCAGGGTGGAACTCGTCGCAGGGTCGTGATCGGAACGGGGCTGGCCGCCGCTTCGGCAGCGACCGGCATCGTGGTCGGCCGCAACCTGCTCGCTCCGACCGTGACTCAGCAGGCGACGCCAGCCACCCAGGCCGAGCTCAAACCCAACGCAGGCACGTGGCGGGCCGTCGGCGCGAGCGTCGACCTCCCTGACGGCGGCGCGTTGGCGTTCGACCTCGGTTCCGTCAACGGGTTCGTGCACCGCACCGACACCCAGCTCGAGGCGGTCTCGGGTGTGTGCACCCACCAGGGCTGCAAGCTCTGGCTGGACGCGCCGGAGAGCCGGCTGCGCTGCCCGTGCCACTCGACATCGTTCTCGCTGGAGGGCAGTACCGTCACCCATCAGTTGCCTGTCGCGCCTCCACCGCTGCCGAAGTTTCAGGTGCGCGAAGTCAACGGCGTGATCGAGGTGTACGCGCCGACCGAACCGGCGTAGCCCTAGCACCGCGGCGGGTGTCGGCGCCGCGCCGCTAGATTGGGGCCGTGCGGCTGCTGCTGATCGCCGATACTCACGTTCCCAAACGCGCCAAAGATCTGCCGACGCGCGTCTGGCAGGAGGTGTCCAACGCCGACGTGGTTCTGCATGCCGGCGACTGGGTCGAGCCCTCTCTCCTCGACGCCCTGGAGGCGAGGGCCAGGCGAATCGTGGCGTGCTGGGGCAACAACGACGGCGCCGAACTTCGGCGGCGGCTGCCCGAACGCGCCGACGCGACGCTCGACGGGCTGCGCTTCACCGTCGTGCACGAAACCGGTGCGGCCACGGGTCGCGAGGCGCGCATGGCCAAGGAGTATCCCGACACGGACGTGCTGGTGTTCGGCCACAGCCACATTCCGTGGGACACCACCGCGAAAACCGGTCTGCGGCTGCTCAATCCGGGCTCGCCGACCGACCGCCGCAGGCAACCGTTCTGCACGTACATGACCGCGACCGTCGACAATGCGGCGTTGTCGGACGTCGTGCTGCACAACCTGGACCGACGTGCCTGACCGCGCCGCCCGTGTCGCCGACGTGCATGAGATCGCGTCGTCGATGCCGCACGTCACGCGGATCGAGGGGCCCAAGGGCAACCCGATCTACCAGGTGGGTGGCAAGTCGTTCGTGTTCTTCCGCACGCCGCAGCCCGACGCCGCCGATCCTGAAACCGGCGAGCGCTACGCCGACGTGATCATGATCTGGGTGGAGTCCGAAGCCGACAAACTCTCGCTGATACAGGATCCGGCCTCGCCGTTCTTCACCACTGATAGGTTCGACGGCCATCTGTCGGTTCTGGTGCGCGCCAAGGATTTACCCAAGATCGGCAGGGTCGAGCTGACCGAGCTGATCCAGGACGCCTGGCTGTCGCGGGCGTCGAAGCGTCGGGCCGAGCGTTGGCTCGCCGAACGGGACGTCTAACTCGGCGGCACCTTGGCGTGTGACGCGCCGCAGATGAACAGCGCCAACTTGGCCGGCGTATCTCCGGGGTTCGTCCACCGGTGCCGCGTGCCGTTCTGCACCACGGTGTCGCCCGGGTGCAGCGTGACCTTCGCGCCGTCGTCGAGCTCCAGCACGACGGTGCCTTCGAGCACCACTTCGAAGTCGATGGTGTCGGTGGTGTGCATGCCGGGATCGGATGGGTCGACGTAGCTCATGAGGCCGGGCAGCTTGGCCTCGATGTCGGCCATCGCCTCCTCGGCGCTCACCGAGGCCTGCCCGGGCTCGCCGACGATTCCTGGCGGGACGGTGAACATGCCGAAACGGAAGCCGCCGATGGGCGGAAAGTAGGTGTGCCAGTCGGGCATCGACCCGTCATCGGGAAACTGCGGTGTCTTGTCGCCACCCCACAGCAGGTGAAACTCGGCGGCCGGCATCGAAACCGGGCGGGCTGGCTCGACGGCCTCGTCGCTGACGAACACGGACTTGCCGGACGCGTCGTGTCCGGTTACCACGCGGCGCACATTCATTCGGTCAGTCAACCATCGGCGGCCATGTTCGCGTGGCAATGTCAGGTGCATGGATCAGAAACCGCCGACTGCTGTCATCGAGTCCGCGAACCGCGAGCATCTGAAGAACCTGCCGTTCGGCGACACGACCGATTTCGACGACACCGACCGCGGTTTCATTGCGGCCCAACAACCGTGCGTCATCAAGGCCGCCGACGGCCGGATCGTGTGGGACAACGACGTGTACTCATTCTTGTCAGGCGAGGCGCCGGCATCGGTGCATCCCAGCCTGTGGCGGCAGTCGACGCTGGCCGCCAAGCAAGGGCTCTACGAGGTGGTCGAGGGCGTCTACCAGGTCCGCGGGTTCGACTTGTCCAACATCAGCTTCATCGAAGGCGACACCGGCGTGATCGTCATCGACCCGCTGATCTCCACTGAGGTCGCCGCGGCCGCGCTGCAGCTGTATCGGGAGCACCGTGGCGATCGGCCGGTGGTCGCCGTGATCTACACCCACAGCCACGTCGACCACTTCGGCGGTGTCCTCGGCGTCACGTCGCAGGCCGACGTCGACGCGGGCAAGGTCGCCGTGCTGGCGCCCGAGGGTTTCGTGGCGCATGCCGTGCAGGAGAACGTGTACGCAGGCACCGCGATGACGCGGCGAGCGACCTACATGTACGGCACGCTGCTGCCGATCGGACCGCAAGGTCAGGTCGGCTGCGGCCTCGGGCAGCGGACGTCCACCGGCGAGGTGGCCATGATCGTGCCGACGGTCGACGTGCGCGAGACCGGTGAAACGCACACGATCGACGGGGTCGAGATCGAATTCCAGATGGCCCCTGGCACCGAGGCGCCCGCCGAGATGCACTTCTACTTTCCGCGGTATCGGGCGCTGTGCATGGCCGAGAACGCAACCCACAATCTGCACAACCTGTTGACGCTGCGCGGCGCGCTGGTGCGTGACCCGCACGTGTGGTCGGGCTATCTCACCGAGGCGATCGACAGGTTCGCGGACAAGACGGACGTGGTGTTCGCGTCGCATCATTGGCCGACGTGGGGACGCGAGCGGATCGTCGAATTCCTGTCGTTGCAACGGGACCTGTACGCGTATCTGCACGACCAGACGCTGCGGCTACTCAACCAGGGCCACACCGGCATCGAGATCGCCGAGCAATTCCGGTTGCCTCCTGCGCTGGAGAAGGCGTGGCATGCGCACGGCTACTACGGTTCGGTGAACCACAATGTCAAGGCCGTCTACCAGCGTTACATGGGGTGGTTCGACGGCAACCCCGGCCGGCTGTGGGCGCATCCCCCTGCGGCCCTGGCGACCCGCTACGTCGACGCGATCGGTGGAATCGACCGGGTGGTCGAGGTCGCCCGCGCTGCCTTCGATCAGGGTGACTTCCGTTGGGCAGCAACGCTACTCGACCATGCGATGTTCGCGGACGAAAGTCATACAGGTGCCAGGGACCTGTATGCCGAAACCCTGGAGCAACTCGCATACGGGGCGGAGAACGCGACGTGGCGCAACTTCTTTCTTTCCGGCGCAATGGAATTGCGGGATGGCAACTTCGGCACCGCGACGCAGGCGACATCGCCGACGCTGCTTGGCCAGCTGACGCCGGAGCAGATGTTCGACACCCTGGCCATCAGCGTCAACGGTCCCGAGGCTTGGGACCTCGACGTCGCGATCGATCTGACATTCCTCGATGCCGGCACCAACTACCGGCTGGCGCTGCGCAACGGCGTGCTGGTGTACCGCAAGGTGCCTGCCGACGAAAGCACGGCCAACGCGACGGTGAAGCTGGCCAACAAGATGCGGCTGTTGCTTGTTGCCGCAGGCGATTTCGCGTCACCGGGATTGGAAGTCAGCGGAGACAGCGACGCGTTGCAGAAGCTGCTCGGCGTGCTTGACCGGCCCGACCCGAACTTCAACATCGTCACGCCCTAGCAGCAACACCACTCCGGCGTCGCCTGATCCTTGGTGCTCTTTTTGCCCGCCTCCGGGCGACATTGTCGCCACTGACGACTTTGTCGCCGCTAGCCGGGCACACACAGAACTACTACCCGGTGGCGCCGGGCGGGGCTGCTCTTCGACCGCTACTGTTCGGTGCCCGCCCCTGAGCGACAGCTCAGCGACAGGATTCAGACGCTGCCTATTTGTCGCTCACAAGTCGCTGCAAGGCGGGCACAGTAGGTCCACCGGATCTACGGGATCCCTCCGTCGACCCGGATGATCGATCCGCTGGTGTAGCTCGACGCGTCGGAGGCCAAGTACAAAGCGGCGCCGATGATCTCGGGCGGGTTGCCGAGTCGCTTCAAAGCGAAGCGTTGCGCACCTTTGGTCGTGGTCTCGATGTCCCACGCGTTGCTGATGTCGGTGAGAAACGGACCGGGCATCAGTGTGTTCACCCGCACTGTCGGCCCCAGGGCCAGCGCCAGCCCTTCGGTCAACGCGTTCAGCCCCGCCTTGGCGGCCGAGTACGGCAGCTCCTCCGGCCGCGGGCGGATCGATCCGGTCGAGCTGATGTTGATGATCGACCCGCCGCCGTCGGCGACCATCCGCTCACCCACCAGTGCCGACAGCCGGAACGGGCCCTTCAAATTGAGATTGATCACGGCGTCGAACAGCTTCTCGGTGACCGAACCCAGCGATTCGTACAGCGGCGACATGCCCGCGTTGTTGATCAACACGTCGACCTTGCCGAACCGCTCATACGCCGCGTCAACCAACCCGTCGAGCTGATCCCACCGCCCGACGTGCACCTCGTAGGGGAACGCGGCGCGGCCCGTCGCGGCCGCGATCTCCTCGGCAGTGGCCACACACGCGTCGTACTTGCGGCTCGCGATGATGACATCGGCGCCGCACTTGGCCGCGGCGAAGGCCATCTCTCGGCCCAGCCCCCGGCTGCCGCCGGTGACCAGCACGACCCGGTCGGCGAGATCGAAGAGTTCGTCTGCGTAGCCCATGGCCATATGGTTGCACGGTGCAATTGCTACTCATCCGGCACGCGCTACCACTGCGCAGCGAACCTGGGCAGGGCTCTGACCCTGACCTGTCCGAGGAAGGCATCGAGCAGGCCAAGAGGCTGCCCGACGCGCTGGCGCGCTTCCCGATCACCCGGCTGGTCAGCAGCCCGCAGCGGCGGTCGATACAAACGGCGCAACCTGTGGCCGACGCCCTGGGGCTGAGCATCGACATCGAAGACCGGCTGGCCGAGTACGACCGGGACATGGAGCACTACATCCCGATCGAGCAGATCGCCGCCGAGTTCCCCGAGGAGCTTGCGCGCCTGGCCAGCGGACACCTGCCGAGCACTGTCGACGAAGCCGCATTCCTCAACCGGATCAACCAGGGAATCATCGACCTCGTAACAGACGGCGACCACGACGACACCGTCGCGGTGTTCACCCACGGCGGGGTGATCAACGGGCTGCTTCACACCATCCTGCGCACCGAGAAGGTGCTGTGCGTCAACGTCGACTACGCCGGCGTCACCCGGCTGCTGTCGTCACGCGAGGGCAATCTGTACGTGGCGGCCGTCAACGGCACCGAACACGTATGGGATCTGCTTCCGCGAAACGCGCGATGGTAGACAAGTCCAGTGACCACCTCGCTGGAAGGGCTTGACCTCGAGGCCCTCGATGGCCACCTTCGGGCGATCGGTATTCCGCGCAGCGGTGAGCTGCGAGCCGAGCTCATCGCCGGTGGCCGGTCGAACCTGACGTTCCTCGTCTACGACGACGAGTCGAAATGGGTGCTGCGGCGCCCGCCGCTACACGGGCTGACCCCGTCGGCGCACGACATGGCGCGCGAGTACAAGGTGGTGGCCGCGCTTCACGACACCCCGGTGCCGGTGGCACGCGCCGTCACTATGCGCAACGACGACTCGGTCCTCGGTGCACCGTTCCAGATGGTGGAGCACGTGGCGGGACGCGTCGTGCGCTACGACGACGAGCTCGAGAAGCTCGGAGACAAGGCCGTCATCAGCGATTGCGTCGACGCGTTGATCCGCGTGCTCGCCGATCTGCACGCCGTCGACCCCGATGCCGTGGGGCTCGGTGATTTCGGCAAGCCCACCGGTTATCTCGAACGGCAGGTGCGCCGCTGGGGCGGGCAGTGGGAACTCGTTCGGCGGGAAGACGATCCGTCGGACGCCGACGTGAAGCGGCTGCATTCGGCTCTGGCAGAAGCGATTCCGCCGCAGAGCCGGAGCTCGATCGTCCACGGCGACTACCGCATCGACAACACGATTCTGGATTCGCAGGACGCCACCAAGGTGGTCGCCGTGCTGGACTGGGAGATGTCCACGCTCGGTGATCCGCTCAGCGATGCCGCGCTGATGTGCGTGTACCGCCATCCGATGTTCAACATGATCCACGCAAGTTCGGCTTGGGCGTCGCCGCTGATACCTGAGGTCGACGACCTCGCGAACCGCTATTCGCTGGCGGCAGAGCAGCCGCTGGACAACTGGGACTTTTATATGGCGCTCGGCTACTTCAAGGTGGCGATCATCGCGGCAGGCATCGCGTTTCGGGCGCGAATGGGTGGAGGCGTCGCCGAGGACACCGACGCGGTGGACCAAGCGGTGGGCCCGTTGATCGCCGAGGGGCTCAAGGTACTGAACTGAGATGCGCCGGTTCCTGCGCGTCGGTGTCTGGTCGTTGGTGGCGATGCTCGTCGTCGTCACGGCGGTGAACCTGACCGCGGCGAAACTGCCCGCGATGCCGCCTGCGGACGGTACGTATATCAGCTTGCACGGCAAGGAGATTCACTACTCCGACCAACCCGGGCAGGGGGTGCCCGTGGTGATGATCCACGGCCTGCCAGGCACACACCTTGATTTCGAGCCTGTCGTCCGGCAACTGCAGGGCCGCCGCGTGATCGCCATCGACCGGCCGGGGTACGGCTGGTCGAAGGGCGGCTGGCTGCCGTTTCAGGAGCAGATCGACGCGGTCCACGAACTGCTCACTCGGCTGAAGGTGTCGCCGGCGATCGTGGTCGGGCATTCGTTCGGCGGCGCCGTCGCGCTAGGGCTCGCCCGCCGCTATCCACACGACGTGGCCAACATGGTCCTCGTCGCGCCCGCAGCTGGCGGCTTGCAGTCGAAGGCGCCGGATCGGCTGCAGGCTCACTACATCGAGTTCAGCCAACTGCCGGTGATCAAGACCCTCATCGACGTCACCGCGGGCAATCTGATCAAACGCGTCTCGGCCATTCCTGCCGCGGGCCACGCTTTCGAACCGGCGCCGGTGAACCCGGCCTACAAGCAACGGCTGCTGTCGGTCACGATGACGCCCGGCAACCTCGCCGCCTATGCATCCGACGAACTGCAGTTCGACGACACCATGCGCTGGGTCGACGACAACGTGCCCGAGATCCATGTGCCGTCGGTGATCGTCGGGGCGCTCGGCGACCAGCTCGTCGCGATCGACCACGCCCGCCGGTTGGCGGACAAGCTGCCGCAGACCCGGCTGATAACCGTCGACGGCAACCACATGATTCCGTACACCCACCCCGACGTGATCGCGGCGGAAATACGTAGCGCCGGCTAGAGACCGGCCTTCAGATTCTTCTTGGCCGCGCGGCGCAACTGGATGATCCGCGCGGTGCCGACCGCGACCGTCAGCAAGCCGCCGCATACCGCGGCGAGCAGAATTCCCACGCCCACTGGCAGATTCCAGTCCCAGCCGAAGAAGTGGACGGTGGCCGAATCCGTGTTCTGCAGGATGAACACCAGCAGCAGGATCAGGATCACGAATCCGGCAATGAGCGCCGACCACAACGCGGCCGCGCGGGTGAACTTCACCGCTGACTGAGGCGAGGTCAGGTACTCACCCGGGGTGGCGGTCGGATCGGGCGGTGTTCCGCGCGAGGCGGCCGGTGATGGGGTCCGCGGCGGCTGCTGCGCGGGATCGCTGGTCATGATGTCCATCTTTGCCCGTTCGGGCATCGATTGAAACCACCGTCGTGCTCACGGAGAGTCAAAGTGCGGCGACATCCCCGGCATCTCGATAGGGTCGCGGGGAGCTAGTGCGCCGAGAGGACATTTGGTATGTCGAGCACACGTAGGTCAAGTCTGGCGATCCTGGCGACCGTCCTTGCGCTGATAACCGCAGCGTGCGGTAGCTCCAACCCACTTGGCGGCGGGTCAGTCTCCGGCGACCTCAAGTCGGTCGTCGTAGGCTCGGCCGACTTCCCCGAGTCCAAGATCATCGCCGAAATCTACGCACAGGCGTTGGAAGCCAACGGTTTCACCGTGGGTCGCCAGTTCGGCATCGGCAGCCGCGAAACCTACATCCCCGCCGTCAGGGACCATTCCATCGACCTGATTCCGGAGTACACCGGCAACCTGTTGCAGTACTTCGACCCGAAGACAAAGGCCACCAGCCCGGACGCCGTCGAACTTGCCCTGTTGCGCGCACTGCCGGGCGACTTGTCGATCCTCACGCCGTCACCAGCCGAGGACAAGGACACCGTCGCGGTCAGCCAGGACACCGCGCAGAAGTGGAACCTCAAGACCATCGGCGACCTCGCGGCGCATTCACCGGAGGTGAAGTTCGGTGCGCCGTCGGAATTCTTGAACCGCACCGAGGGTTTACCCGGGCTGAAGAAGAACTACGGCCTCGACATTTCGCCGAACAACTTCGTCGCGATCAGCGACGGAGGCGGGCCCGCGACGGTGCGCGCGCTGGTCGACGGCACCGTGACGGCGGCCGACATCTTCTCCACCTCGCCCGCCATACCGCAGAACAAGCTCGTGGTGCTCGAGGATCCGAAGAACAATTTCCTTGCGGCCAACGTCGTCCCACTTGTCAGCTCGCAGAAGAAATCCGATCAACTCAAGACGGTGCTCGACGCCGTATCGGCCAAGCTGACGACCGAAGCCCTCATCGAGTTGAATTCGGCGGTGTCCGGCAATGCCGGCGTCAACGCGGATGACGCAGCGCGAAAATGGGTACAGGACAATGGCTTTGACAAGCCTATACAGGGGTAGCGGATGATCACCTTTGACGGCGTGACCAAGCAGTACCCCGACGGCACCGTCGCCGTCGACAACCTCACCCTCGAGGTGCCCGACGGCACGCTGGCGGTATTCGTCGGCCCGTCGGGCTGCGGCAAGACCACCTCGATGCGGATGATCAACCGGATGATCGAACCCACCTCGGGCACGTTGACGGTCAACGGTGACGACGTCACCAAGGTCGATCCGGTCAAGTTGCGGCTCGGCATCGGCTATGTGATCCAAAGTGCCGGGCTGATGCCGCATCAACGGGTCGTCGACAACGTCGCGACGGTTCCAGTGCTCAAAGGGGAATCGCGGCGGGCCGCCCGCAAGACCGCGCTCGAGGTGCTGGAGCGCGTCGGGCTGGACCCGCAGCTGGCGAACCGCTATCCCGCACAACTATCGGGTGGACAACAACAGCGCGTCGGCGTCGCGCGGGCGCTGGCCGCAGACCCGCCGATCCTGTTGATGGACGAGCCGTTCAGCGCGGTGGATCCGGTGGTTCGTGAGGAGCTGCAGACCGAAATCCTGCGGCTGCAAAATGAATTGCGCAAGACGATCGTCTTCGTCACACACGACATCGACGAGGCGCTCAAGCTCGGCGAGAAGGTCGCCGTGTTCGGTCGCGGCGGGACGCTCCAGCAGTACGACGAACCGTTTCGGCTACTCGCGAATCCGGCAAGCGACTTCGTCGCCGGTTTCATCGGGGCCGACCGCGGATACCGTGGACTGCAGTGGCGGCATGCGACCGGTCTTCCGCTGCATGAGATCCGCAGCGTCACCGAGGGGGAGATCGACGCTCTGTCGCTGGGCCCCGGCGACTGGGTGCTGGTGAAGAAGCCGGACGGCACGCCCTTCGGGTGGATCAACGCCGAGGGTGTGGAGTTGCACCGCAAGGGAAGTGCGTTGTACGACAGCACCTTTGGAGGCGGGTCGCTGTTCCATCCCGACGATTCGCTGCGACAGGCACTCGACTCGGCCTTGTCGTCACCGTCGGGGTTTGGCGTAGCGGTCGACGGCGACGGCCTGCCGGTCGGCGGTGTGCTTGCCGACGACGTGCTGGCGGCGTTGAACGAGCAGCGGCCCGAAGCGCTGCCGAAACTCGGTGCGGCGGACAAAGGCTGAGCGTGCGGTATCTGCTGAACAACCTCGACGACGCGTGGGCCCTGACGCTGATTCACCTTCGGCTGTCGCTGGTTCCGATTGTGCTGGGACTCCTGATCGCTGTCCCGCTCGGTGCGCTGGTGCAACGCACCACCACACTGCGCAGGCTCACGACCGTCACCGCCAGCATCATCTTCACGATCCCATCGCTCGCGTTGTTCGTCGTGCTGCCGTTGATCATCCCGACGCGAATCCTCGACGAGGCCAACGTCATCGTCGCGCTGACGCTGTACACCACGGCGCTACTGGTGCGTGCGGTGCCCGAAGCGCTCGACGCGGTACCCGAACCCGTACGTGACGCCGCGACGGCGGTGGGCTACAAGCCGGCTACCCGGATGCTGAAAGTCGAACTGCCGCTTGCGGTTCCGGTGCTCATCGCCAGTCTTCGCGTCGTCGCCGTCACGAACATCTCGATGGTGGCAGTGGGTTCGGTGATCGGCATCGGCGGCCTTGGCACCTGGTTCACGGAGGGCTACCAGTCCGACAAGAGCGACCAGATCGTCGCTGGCATCATCGCGATCTTCGTGCTCGCGATCGTCATCGACACACTCATCATGCTGGCGGGTCGACTGCTCACACCATGGACTCGCGCCAGTCGCACCACCAGGGTCAAGGCCAAGGCGGTCGCGGCATGAACTTTCTGCAACAGGCGCTGTCCTTCATCTTCACCGCGGCCAACTGGGGCGGACCAGCCGGGCTGGCTGCGCGCATCGGCGAACATCTGGAGTACACCCTCATCGCGGTCGTCGTCTCGGTGCTGATCGCCGTGCCGGTCGGGATGATCATCGGGCACACCGGCCGCGGCACGTTCCTCGTCGTCACCGGTGTGAACGCGCTGCGCGCCCTGCCCACCCTCGGCGTGCTCTTGCTCGGGGTACTGCTGTGGGGCCTGGGCTTGATTCCGCCGACAGTGGCGTTGATGTTGCTCGGCATCCCGCCACTGCTGGCCGGAACCTATGCAGGCATCGCGAATGTGGACCCTGCGGTCGTCGACGCGGCCCGCTCGATGGGCATGACCGAGACGCGAATCCTTCTGCGCGTCGAGACGCCCAACGCGCTGCCGCTGATCCTCGGCGGATTGCGGACGGCGACTCTGCAGATCGTCGCTACCGCGACCGTCGCGGCATACGCGAGTCTCGGCGGCCTGGGCCGCTACCTGATCGACGGCATCAAAGTGCGCCAGTTCTATCTCGCTTTGGTCGGAGCGTTGATGGTCACCGCGCTTGCGTTGATCCTCGATGCGGCGCTGGCTTTCGCGGTGTGGACGTCCGTGCCGGGCACCGGGAGACTGCGGCGTATGCCTCAACCGTTGCTGGGTGACGAGGTTGTTCTGGAATCACGCGCTGCAGTCGTGAGGCAGCCGCACGAAGGGGAATCGGCTCGCTATCCCGGGGCTTGAGTGCACAGCGTGCGGCGCGCGGCGCGCAGCACAACAGCGGTCTGGTCGGGGCTGGCACCGTACTGGCCTGCCGTCGTCTCAATCACGGCCGATGAAGGCTGGCCGCTGTAGAGCAAGTGGCACATCTGCTCTCCAACTAGGAGTAGCTGGTCGTCGTCGCCGGGGAAGTTGCCACGCGCCGCATTGAGGAATCGCGTCTGGTCGGGGGTCAGCGGTATGGGCCACGCTTCGGCTGGCGCCGCGGTGGTTAGCAGCAGCGCTCCGGTCGCGAGGCCGGCACCGATGAATCGCATACTCCGAGACATCAATCAGTTCCTTACCTGTCGGATTCCGAACGCGCGGCACGTTCGCCGGGGCACATGTCCAGCCTATGGGGTGGGCACCGTCGTAGTTCGCACTATTTTGTGGCGCAGGGTTTTGCTGGGCAGAGGCTCAGTTGCCGAAGCACATAACCTCGACAAAGCAGTTTGAAACCACGCTACGAACGCGGCGATCCTTCGCCTACGGTAGAAGTGTGAGTGAAGCAGGCCGCTCTGACGTAAAGGACGACGCAGGCGCACGCGACGGTGCGTGGCCGGCGATCTTGACCTGGCGCGCGCACGATGTTCCGCGAATGGAATCGGTCCGGGTGCAGTTGTCGGGCAACCGCATCAAGGCATACGGCAGAATCGTCGCCGCCGCGACGAAATCCCATCCCGCGTTTTCCGCGTCGTATGACCTCGTGACCGACGAGGCCGGCGCGACGAAACGCCTCTCCTTGACCGTGACGCTGGCTGAGCGGGAACGCCAGCTGTCCATAGCGCGGGACGAGGAGAACATGTGGATGGTTCAGCATCACACCGGTGAGATCAAACGCGCGGCCTACGACGGCGCACTCGATGTCGACGTGATCTTCAGCCCGTTCTTCAACGCGCTGCCCATCCGGCGCACCGGGCTCTACCAGCGCAGCGAATCAATCACAGTGCCGGTGGTCTACGTGCGCCTGCCCGAGCTGTCGGTCGACCCGGCCGTGATCAGCTACAGCAGCGCAGCCGACGGAATCAAACTGCACTCGCCGGCCGCCGAGACCACGATCAGGGTCGACGACGAGGGCTTCATCCTCGATTACCCAGGGTTGGCAACGCGGATCTGATCACGCCGCCCGCACGGCCGGCGGCCGCCAGTTCGTCGCGCCAGTTCTCCGCGCCCACCACGACCGTGACGATCTCCGGACGGCTGAAACTGTCGTAGCGCACACGCGCCGCGTGTCCAGGTTCGACCAGGTCGGTCAGCGGGTTCTTGGCCGCGAGCGCGTCCCGCGCATGGCTGAGCAGGCCCAATGTGCGCTCGAGGACGGGCAGCAGCTGGTCGGCGTTCGCCTCGCACATCGCGCGGACCAGATCCGGTGCGGTGGCCGCCACGCGGGTGCCGTCGCGAAACGATCCGGCCGCCAGCGCGAAGGCCAGCGGAACCTCTCCCGCGGTGATCGCCAGCGCCTCGGCAAGCAGGTGCGGCAGGTGCGAGATCGTCGCCGCGGCGGCGTCGTGCTCGTCGGAACGGGCGGGGACGACGACCGCGCCGCAGTCAAGGGCCAGGTTCATGACCATCGTCCAGACACCCGCGTCGACATGCTCGTCGACGCTGATCACCCACGGCGCGCCGACGAACAGCCGAGGGTTGCCAGCCGTCCAGCCGGATCGCGCGGTACCGGCCATGGGATGGCCGCCGACGAATCGATCGAGCAGGCCGAAGGACCGCACTTCGTCGAGGACGCAGCCTTTGACGCTGGTCACGTCGGTCAGCGGGCAATCAGGAGCAGTGTCGCGGATGTGGCCGAGCATGAGCGGCAGCGCGGGCACCGGCACGGCCAGCACGATCAGCGCGTTGCTGTCGGCGGCGCGGGTCAACGCTTCGTCGATGTTTTCCGTGGCATCGAAGCCGTCGAACTTTGCCGCCTGGACCGCGTCGATGGAGCGGTTGTAGCCGAAAACCTCACGACCGGCCGCCTTGGCCGCTCGCATTATGGAGCCCCCGATTAGTCCCAGACCCACCACACAAACTGGTGTGTTTGTCACCCTTCAAGGTTGGCACATTCGTACATATCGCCCGACGTCAGGCTTGGTGTCGATTGCTAGTCAAGGTCATGGTCGGGGACTACCGTTAGCGCTCATGGGAGCACAGAGTGCACCGGCGCAGGGCCAGGTCGCCGATATGCCTGACGGGTTCGGTGTGGCCGTCGTCCGCGAGGACGGCAAATGGCGTTGCTCGGCGATGCGCAAAGCGGCTCTGAATAGCTTGTCCGCCGCGGAAACCGAACTACGCGAATTGCGAAGTGCCGGCGCTGTTTTCGGGCTGCTGGACGTCGACGACGAGTTCTTTGTGATCGTGCGGCCTGCGCCGGCGGGCACGCGGCTGCTGCTGTCGGATGCGACCGCGGCGCTGGACTACGACATCGCCGCCGAGGTGCTGGAGAAGCTCGACAACGACATCTCCCCTGAAGAACTCGAAGAGGCCGATCCGTTCGAAGAGGGCGACCTCGGCCTGCTGGCCGACGTGGGTCTGCCCGAAGCCGTGCTCGGCGTGATTCTCGACGAATCGGACCTGTACGCCGACGAACAACTGGGCAGGATCGCGCGGGAGATGGGTTTCGCCGACGAGCTGTCTGCGGTGCTCGATCGCTTGGGTCGTTGACCGACGAAGATCTGATCCGCGCCGCTATAGAGGCCGCCGGTGCCGCCGGACCGGATGACGTGCCGATCGGCGCGGTGATTGTCAGCGCCGACGGAACGGAACTGGCGCGGGCCGCCAACCGACGAGAGGAACTCGGCGACCCGACGGCGCACGCCGAGATCCTGGCGATGCGGGCCGCGGCAGCCGCGCTCGGCGACGGGTGGCGCCTGGAAGGCACGACGATCGCGGTGACGGTTGAGCCGTGCACGATGTGCGCGGGGGCGCTGGTGATGGCGCGGGTGGCGCGGCTGGTGTTCGGGGCGTGGGAGCCGAAGACGGGAGCCGTCGGATCGTTGTGGGATGTGGTGCGCGATCGGCGGCTGACGCACCGGCCCGAGGTGCGCGGCGGCGTGCTGGCACCCGAATGCGCAGCGCCGCTCGAGGCATTCTTCGCGCGGCAGCGATTGGAGTAGAGGGGCGGCCGCCCGGTAAGCTGCCCCACGGTGGCGTGTCCGAGCGGCCTAAGGAGCACGCCTCGAAAGCGTGTGACGGGTAACCCCCGTCCGAGGGTTCAAATCCCTCCGCCACCGCCAAATTTTCTTCCGCCTACCCGGTCGAGTGGGCTTCGGTCCGATGCGCCCACTATTGTCTGCATCGTCACTAAAGCAGCGGTCATGGCGACCACGGTGACTGACGTGGAAGACGTGGTTGTTGATGCGTTCACGGCAGGAGCCGACGGGCTTGAATGCTGACGAAGTGGTGAACTCCGAGTACCTGCAGCCGTTTTCGGTGCTGCTCGTGGAGGACGACCGCGCCGACGCGGTACTCGTGGAGGAATTGATCGCCGATGCCGGCGGCGAAATCAACGTCGTGTGGGCCCAGTCGATCCAGGCCGCCGAGCGGCAGCTGGCGGACAACAGGCCAGACTGCGTGCTGCTTGACCTCAACCTGCCCGACGCGTCGGGCATCAAGGCCCTAGACCAGATCGCCAGGCGTGACCCCACCATGCCGATCGTCGTGCTGACCGGTCACAACGACGAGCACTTCGGTGTGTCCGCCGTGGCCGCGGGTGCCCAAGACTTCCTCGTCAAGGGTCGCGTCGAACCCGAGACGTTGCGGCGTGCCGTGCTGTATGCGATCGAGCGCAAGCGTGCCGAGCTCACCGCGGTCGACCTGCACGCCAGCGAACTGCGCGCCGCCGAGAACGCCCGGCTCCAACGCGGCTTGCTTCCCTCGCCCCTGCTGCTCGACGACCCCGGCGTCGAGATCGTCGCGCAGTACCGGCCGAGCAGGCGGCACGCGGTGCTCGGCGGCGACTTCTACGACTTCGTGCAGACGCCGGACCGAACGGTCCACATCATGGTCGGCGACGTCGCGGGCCACGGCCCCGACGAGGCGGCCTTGGGCGTCGCGCTGCGCATCGGGTGGCGGGCGTTGACGTTCGCCGGTCTGCGCGGAAACGCACGCATGAGCCAGCTCGAGCGCATCCTGAGCGCCGAACGCCCAGGCAAGGGCATCTTCGCCACCGTGCTGAGCGTCGCACTGTCCCCGGACAGCCTCAGCTTCGCCGCCGTCCGCGCCGGGCATCCCGGCATGCTGCTGCACGGTCCCGACACCGTCGACTGGCTCGAGCCGCCTGCCGGGCCTGCGCTCGGCTTGAACGGCAAGAACTGGCCGACGAACATGCTCGAACTTCCCGAAGGGCACGGGCTTGTGCTGCTCACCGACGGCCTGTTCGAGGGACATTCCGGGCGGGGTCAAGAACGCCTCGGGGAGGACGGCCTCCTGGAGCTCGCTCGGTCCTATGCCAAGCTGCCCGGACCGGATTTCGTCAACACGCTGATCGACGAGGTGGAGAAACGCGCGCAATCCGTCGGCGGCATCAGCGACGACATCGCAGTGGTCCGAGTCGAGCGGACCACGCGTTGAGCCAGGAGCCCCGGCGTCGATGGCAGCCCACCGTGCAGGGCTGGCAGACGCTCGTGCTGTCCATCATGGGCGTCGTTGTCCTCGCAGGCGCTATCGCCGGTGCGCTGCTGATGAACCGCACCGACAAGGTGTCACGGGAATTGACCGATCAGATTCAGCCCGCCAGGGTGGCGGCATACCAGCTGCAGGCCGCGCTTCGTGACCAGGAGACGGCGGTGCGCGGATACGCGATCGCAGCGGACCGACAGTTCCTGGAGCCCTACTACGACGGTCAACAAGCCGAAGCCGCTGCAGCGCAACAGATTCGAGCCCACGTCGGGAATCGTTCCGAGCTGATCGACGACCTGGACGCCGTCGAACGGGCCGCCGCCGACTGGCGCAAGACGTATGCGGAGCCGGTCATCGCCAGCGTAACCGCGGGCGCTCCAAGCACTTCCGACAACGCCATGGCCGTGCGCGGTAAGTCTCAATTCGACGCGCTGCGCGGGCTGTTCGATGTGCAGAATCAGCACCTGACTGCGGCGCGCGAGGATGCCAGGGCCGGACTCGAGGAGGTGAGGGCCTGGCGCGACAGAGCGCTGGCCGCGATGGTGGCGACGGTTTTCGTCGCGGCGGTTCTGCTGGCGCTCGTGGTCAGGAACGCGGTCACCCGTCCACTGGCCGCATTGGCCGCGTCCTGCCGCAAGATCACCGAAGGAAACTTCGGCGACAAGATCATTCCGCAGGGACCCAAAGACATCCGCGGCATCGCATCCGCCGTCGAGGACATGCGTCAGCGCATCGTGGAAGAACTCGACGATGCGCAGTCGGCCAGGACGCAGTTGGCCGACCAAGCCCTCGAACTACAGCGTTCCAACGCCGAACTCGAGCAGTTCGCCTACGTCGCGTCTCATGATCTGCAGGAACCGCTGCGCAAGGTTGCCTCGTTTTGTCAGCTGCTCGAGAAGCGCTACGCCGACAAGCTCGACGAGCGCGGTGTCGAATACATCGGCTTCGCTGTCGACGGCGCCAAACGCATGCAGGTCCTGATCAACGACCTTCTGACGTTCTCTCGCGTGGGCCGGCTCAACGCTGCGGACACCGACGTGGATCTCGGCGCGGTGTTGGACGACGCCGTCGGCAACCTGGCGACCGCAATCGAGGAATCCGGCGCCTTGGTGGTGCTTCCCGGGCAGCCGCTGCCGCACATCAAAGGTGACCCGACGCTGCTGAGGATGCTGTGGCAGAACCTGATCGGCAACGCCGTGAAATTCCGTCGCCCCGATGTCGCGCCACGCGTCGTCGTCGAATATGCGCGACGTTCCGACGAACCGGACAGCCCATGGCTGTTCACGGTGTCTGACAACGGCATCGGCATCGACGATGAGTTCGTGGACAAGGTGTTCGTGATCTTTCAGCGGCTACACGGTCGCGAGACCTACGGCGGAACGGGCATCGGCCTGGCGCTCTGCAAGAAGATCGTCGAGCACCACGGCGGCAGCATCTGGATCGACACCTCTTACGACGGCGGAACTCGATTCCGCTTCACGATTCCCGTCGCCGTTGAGCACGAGCTCGCGGCCAGTCTGGAAGGACCACCTGCATGACATCCGTTCGCGCAATCGACGTCCTGCTCATCGAGGACGACCCTGGCGACGAGCTCATCACTCGAGAAGCCTTCGAGCACAACAAAATCAAGAACAATCTCCACGTGGCCCACGACGGGGAGGAAGGGCTGGACTTCCTGTATCGGCGGGGCGCGTTTTCAGACGCCCCGCGGCCGGACCTGATCCTTCTCGACCTGAACCTGCCGAAGTACGACGGCCGTCAGCTGCTGGAGAAGATCAAGTCCGACGCCGACCTCAGCCATATCCCGGTGGTGGTCCTGACGACTTCGTCGGCGGAGGAGGACATCCTGCGCAGCTACCAACTGCACGCCAACGCCTACGTCACCAAGCCGGTCGATCTGGATCAGTTCATGAGCGCGGTTCGCCAGATCGACGAATTCTTCGTTCAGGTCGTCCGGCTGCCGCAACCCTAAGGGGCCGTCAGCCCGAAGCACATCTGCACCGTCGTACCGGACTCCGAGGTGAAGAGGTCGAGGCGCTCGCTCAGCGCCTCCATGATTCGCAGACCCCTGCCGCGCGTCCGTTTTTCCGCGGGTTCCCGCCACACACCGGAATCGGCGACCTTCACCTTGATCTGATCGTTGGCGGGTTCAGCGTCAATTCGTATCGTTCCGGCCTCACCGGAGTACGCGTGCTCGATGGAGTTGGTGCACGCCTCGTCGACCGCGAGCACGATGTCGTGGGCCGTGGACTCGTGCAGGCCGAACGGCCGCAGCCATTGGCTGAGTCGCCGACGAACGTAGATCAGCCGGTCCGCGGTCGCCGGAATCTCGATCTGGAGAGCACCGGACGGTTGCGAAGAGGCCACGGCGTCGTTGTACCCGGCGAGCGGCGTTCTCTCACGCAGGCGCGGCACCTAATACGGTTATTTCTGCCCGGGCAGTCAAGAAAGCTCGGACAGCTTCACCAACTTCACCGTCGGGCGGGCCGGAACCTCGTCGGCAAGGAACCACCTGAACGCCAGATTGCCTTGCGGATAGTCGAGCGTCGTCAGCGAGTTCGGGTTTGCCGTCATTCCCCGAGAGACGACGATGGTCACCGAGCCGTCGTCGTCCAGCACCGCGCTATGGCCATTGATCGAGCTTCGGGCGTCGATGACGGGGTGGGTGGCCATGAACTGGTTCCACACCACGAGATTCCAGAACCTACAGGTGGGCGGCCGGTGGGTGATGACGAGCGCCTCGTCGTCTTCGAGAACGAAGCTGCCGTAGGCGTAGCACGCGTCGCGGGCCGACCATCCGAAGTTCGCATCGGGCACCTGGTATGGCTCGGCGAATTGGTTTGCGGCGTGGGCGACTTCGTGCCCGAGCGCGTGCTCGTCGTCCACGCGCGCGCCGACCGTGAGCGGCACGATCGCGAACATCGTGCGAAGCCACGCCGCGCTGGCCCGCAATGCCGCCGCGGTTTCGTCGTCGCCATGCCGAATCGGATCGGGTTCGTCGAGCGCCTCGATATGCCAGCTGACGGGCCGTCCCGTCAACGGATCGGCTTGGTAGTCGCGGGTCATCAGCACCGCCGCGTCGGGCGTCGGCCCCAGGTCGAACGAGAAGTTGCCCGCCGCGTCGATGTCGAGATCGTCGTCGCGCTTGATCGCCACGATCCGGTCCGACCACGCCCCCGGCGACGGCTCGTTGTACGCCGTCACCGAGAAGTACACGCTGTCGCCGCGGTTTCCGCTGACGCGGTAGCGCCGGTTCGGATCGACCGGGCAGAGGTGGTAGTAGGCGTCGGTGTTGTCGCCGCCCCATCGCCGGTCGCGGCGAAAAGGGGTGTTGACCTCGACGAACTGCGGCCGGCTCGGCTCGGAGAACAGGTAGGTGTCGAAGGCCACGCCCAGCGTGGTGGCCAGCATGCGATAGCCGTCGGCGATATGGCGGTCGTCGGTGACCGCGCGGTCGCCCTCGAGGAACGAGCGGTCCAACGAGCCCAGCGTCTCGAGTAGTTCGTGCCATGCTGCGGTGGACTCGTGGGTCATGTGCTGATTCCTCTCGTGATCAGGGTGGCCGTGCGCTCGACCCACGCCTCGTCGAGCGAGGCGCCGTGAGTGAGTAGCGCGAAGAGCGTGATGCCTGCGACGGCCTCGACCAACTCGCCGGCCGTCGCGTCGGCGCGGGCCTCTCGCCGGGCAATCGCGGCGTCGAGGCGGTCCGTCAGACCGCTCGACAAGATGTCGGAGAAGCGTTCCAGCAGCGCCGAGTGCAGTGTCAGGTCGGCGGCCATCTCGCCTACCAGCCCGGGCAGCGCGGCCCGCGCGGGCGGGGTGGTCAGCACCGCCGCGCTGCGACGGACCATCTCGCGCACATCGCTGGCCAGCGATCCGGTATCGGGCAGCTCGGTCGCCTCGCCGATCGGGAACACGGCCTCGTGGACGAGATGCGCCTTGCTGGGCCAGCGCCGATAGATCGCCGGCTTGCTCGTGGCCGCGCGCCGGGCGATCGCGTCGACCGACAGTGCGGCATATCCCGTCTGGCCGAGCAGCTCGACTGTCGCGCGCAGTACGGCGCCGTCGATGCGTGGATCCCGAGGACGCCCAATCTCTACCGTCATTACGTAACTCAAAGTAACATAAGTCGCCGTGACCGACGCCCAAGCAGCCGTAGTCCACCTCGACGACCTCGCCGAGCCGCGATTCAGTCCGGAGGCCGAGCAGATCCGCGACATGATGGCGACGATGGCCGCGGACTGCCCGCTCGACGCCGACGCCCTGCATGCCAAGGCCACAGCGGATACCGGCCTCGACGATTTCGGTCCCGACGACTACCGCGAACGCCTCGACGTCTACCTCTCCGCGCTACGCGAGATCAACGACATGCATGCCCCTGGGATCGTCAACTTCCACTCGCAACTGCTGCAGCTGCTGAAGAACCGCCTACTGCTCGCGGACCTCCTCAAGCGTCATCCCGAGATCCACGACATCGAGCTGCTGCCACCGATCGTCATCGCGGGCCTGCCGCGCACCGGCACCACACACCTGCACAACCTGCTCGCGGCGGCGCCGACGTTTCGCACGATGCCGTACTGGGAAAGCGTCGAGCCCTTCCCACTGCCGGCCGAGGCGGGCGTCGAACCGGACCCGCGCAAGGCACGCATGGACGTCGCGGTTCAGGTCATCGACCTCGTCATGCCGCACTTCCGGCTGATGCACGAGATGACCACCGAGCATGTGCACGAAGAGATCCAGCTGCTCGCCAACGACTTCTCGACGATGTTGTTCGAGACCCTGGCGCACGTGCCGCGCTGGACCGACTACTACCTGGCCCACGACCAGACGCCGCACTACGAGTACCTCGCCACACAGCTCAAGGCGATGCAGTTACTGCGCGGCGGCCGGCGCTGGCTGCTCAAGTCGCCGCAGCACCTCGAGCAGCTTCCGGTACTGGACCGCGTATTTCCCGGAGTGGTCGTGGTGTTCACGCACCGAGAGCCGGTTCCCGTCGTGCTGTCGATGCTCGCGATGATCACCTACTCCGCGCGGATGCATCGCTGTGAGGTTCCGGTGGAAGAGATCGCCGCCGCGTGGGTCGACCGGCTCGAATTGATGCTGAACGCGCTGATTCGCGATCGCGAAGTGGTCGGAGCGCAGCGATCAGTCGATGTCCGCTTCGACGAGTTCATGGCCGACGAGCCGGGCGTGGCCCAGCGGATCTACGACCTCGCTGGCGAACCCATGAGCGACGAGGCACGCGCGTCGATGGCCACCTATCTCGCCGGCCATCAGCGCGGGCGGCTCGGCCGCGTTGCGACCTCGGCCGAAATGTTCGGGCTCGACGAGGACGATCTGCACGCCCGGTTCGCGCCCTACGTCGAGCGATTCCTCACTCAGCGGTAGTAGACGAAGCTGTAGTCGGCGGTCCACGCCCCGCCGATGCACGACAGCGGGACCCCATCCGGTGTCTGCGCGACGCCCTTGTCCTCACCACACGGCAGCCGCAACGTGCGAATGCCAACCAGCGGCGCGGACGGCGTCCATGTGCTCTTGGAGCCGCAGTACAGCGTGTTGCCGGACGCATCGATGCCGAAGATGTACCGGCTGGACGCCACACACTGCTCGCCTTGCACGGCAGTCCGATCGAGATAGGGCATGCAGGCCGTCCCGTCGCAGTAACCCGGTGACGCCGACGCATTTCCCGCGGCCATCATCGGCGCCGCGACGAACCCACACGCGAGTGCTACTGCTGCCATGAGTCTCATGCGACTTAGCGTAGGTTTCTGCACCCCGCCAGCGTAGGGTTTCGCGACATGAAGCTGATCGTTGGCGCCCTGTTCGCAGGGCTGTTTTCGGCGGCGACGCTCGCCGCCCCGACCGCCAATGCCGACGTGGTCGCGTATCTGGTCAATGTGCATGTGCGGCCGGGCTACAACTTCCCGAACGCCGACGCCGCGATCGGCTACGGCGACAGCATCTGTGATCGCGTCGCCGCCAAGATGAGCTACGCGCAGCTCGTCGACCAAGTCAAGGCGGACTTCAACACCGCCGACTACTACCAAGGCGCCTATCTGATCAATCAGGCCGTCAACGAGCTGTGCCCTGCGCAGATTTGGCAGCTGCGCCAGTCGGCGGCTGGCTACACGCTGCCGGCCTGACCGTCGCCAGGCACGACAACGGCGGCGCCCCTCGAGGACGCCGCCGTTGTGTCGAACCAGAGGTACCTGACTACGGGCAGGCGACCTGAATCTCGAACGGCTTGTTCACCGGCTGCATGGGGTTGGCCATGTCGATGCCGGTCGCGGTGCCCGTGATCTTGTAGGTCTTTCCGTCCTTGGTGGCCTTGGCCTCGCCCTGCCCGGCGCCGGCCTGGTAGCCCAGCGTCACACCGTTGACGTTGCCGAGGCCCACCGACGTGACGGTAGAGCCGTCTTCGCTCACCACCGCGGCGATACCGGTTGCGGCGTCGCCGATCGCGATGTTCATGTTTCCGCCCATCGCGCTGCACACGACGGTGCCCTTGACGTTCTGGTCCTGGCCGTCGATCGTGACCTTGGTGCCGCTGCCGCTAGGTGCTGCCGTTGCGCTCGCCGATGCGGTTCCGGATGCGCTACTCGACGAAGAGCTGGTGCTCTCCGACTTCTTATCTGACGAACAGCCTGACAGACCGGCGATCACAATCGCCGCGCCGCCTACGGCGACCAGGAACCCACGCTTCACCACTGTTCTCCTTTGTGTTGTCGTGATCCGTCAAGATCGGCGGATCATCTCGGCCAGTATGGTGGCCGCTCACTTCGGCGACATGCGAATGCGCGAAAAATTTGCCTGTGTACCAACTGTCGTTGGCGTCAGCGATTTGCCCTCAGCAGGACACCTTGACCGCGAAGTCGCCCGAGGTTCGGAAACTCGGATCGGCGGTGTTGAAGCCGTCAGCGGTTCCGGTGATGTCGTATGTGCGGCCGGTCATCGTGACCTTCGCCGTCCCGCCGAGGCCGGCGTTGTAGCTTCCTGTGAAGCCGCCGACGTTGTTGATACCGACGGCTTCGGCGGTGAGCTTGTCTTTGTTCGATACCAGCGCCGTGATGCCCGACGTCTGATCGCCGGTGGTGATCGTGGTCAGTGAGCCTGCAGGCGTGCACTGCACCGCTTCGGTGGTGCCGATGTCCTGCCCGTTGACGGTGACCTTGGCGGTGCCGGCCACGAGTTCACCCGGCAGGAGCGTGGGCTCGGGTGGCTGTGACGAACATCCCGCGAGAGCCAAGCCTGCCGCGCTGACGACGACCAGTCGAATTCTCACAGTGCAGAATCTACGACGTGGGCGAGCCCTTTTTCAGCGTTGATGCCGAACTGCCCGGACAGTTCGGCCGCGCAGGCGTCATTCGAACTCCCCACGGCGACATCCACACTCCGGCGTTCATCGCCGTCGGAACGCAGGCCACCGTCAAGGCAGTCCTGCCGGAGACGATGAAAGACCTTGGCGCGCAAGCAATCCTGGCTAACGCCTACCACCTGTACCTGCAACCCGGTGCCGACATCGTCGAGGAGGCGGGGGGTCTGGGCGCGTTCATGAACTGGCCGGGCCCGACGTTCACCGACAGCGGCGGATTTCAGGTGCTGTCTCTGGGCGCGGGGTTCCGCAAGGTGCTGGCGATGGATACCGAACGGGTTCAGGCCGACGACATCATCGCCGAAGGCAAGGAACGTCTGGCTCACGTCGACGACGACGGGGTGACGTTCAGGTCGCATCTGGACGGCTCCACACATCGCTTCACGCCCGAGGTGTCGATAGGTATCCAGCACAAATTGGGCGCGGACATCATCTTCGCGTTCGACGAGCTCACCACGTTGGTCAATACCCGCGGCTACCAGGAAGCGTCGGTGGAGCGGACACACGAGTGGGCGGTGCGCTGTCTGCTGGAGCACCGCAGGCTGACCGCCGCGCATCCGGAGAAGCCGTCGCAGGCGCTGTTCGGTGTGGTGCAGGGCGCGCAGTACGAGGATCTGCGCCGCCAAGCTGCGCGCGGTTTGACGACGATCGTCGGCGAAGACGGCCGCGGTTTCGACGGCTACGGCATCGGTGGGGCGCTGGAGAAGCAGAACCTCGCCACGATCGTGGGCTGGGTGGCAAGCGAGCTGCCCGCCGACAAACCACGCCACCTTCTCGGAATTAGTGAGCCCGATGACCTGTTCGACGCCGTCGCAGCCGGCGCTGACACGTTCGACTGCGTGTCGCCGTCGCGGGTTGCACGCAACGCGGCCGTGTACTCGACGACGGGTCGTTTCAATATCACCAACGCCCGCTACCGCCGTGACTTCAGCGTGATCGACGAGGACTGCGACTGTTACACCTGCGCGAACTACACCCGCGCCTATCTGCACCATCTGTTCAAGGCCAAGGAGATTCTGTCGGCCACGCTGTGCACCATCCACAACGAGCGCTTCGTCATCAGGCTCGTCGACCAGATCCGCGCAGCGATCAGGGGCGGCGAGTTCGACGAGCTACGCGCCCACGTTCTGGGCCGCTACTACTCGACGCGTGCACAATAAGTAGATGACGACCACCGCGGAATCGCAGACGCTTCTGCTGCAGCTGCTGGACCCGTCGAACCGGGCGAACCCGTATCCCACATACGCGCAGATCCGCGAACGCGGACCGCTGCAATTGCCGGACATGACGCTCAACGTGTTTTCGTCCTTCCAGGACTGCGACGACGTGCTGCGGCACCCGTCGGCGGCCAGCGACAGCCTCAAATCAACCGCGGCGCAGCGGGAGATCGCCGAGGGCGCCGACGCTCGGCCGTTCGGGCCGCCCGGATTCCTGTTCCTCGACCCACCCGACCACACGCGGCTGCGCAGGCTGGTGAGCAAGGCGTTCGCCCCGAAGGTCGTCAAGGCGCTCGAAGCCGACATCACCTCGTTGGTGGACGCGCTGCTCGATGACGTGGCCGCCGCCGGCCGTTTCGACGCGATCGCCGACCTCGCCCATCCTCTTCCCGTCGCGGTCATCTGCCGGCTGCTCGGCGTGCCGATCGAGGACGAGCCGCAATTCAGCAATGCGTCGGCGTTGCTCGCAGCTTCGCTCGACCCGGTGATCTCCTTCACCGGGCAAGCGCCCGACAGCGTCGACGAAATGTTTCAAGCCGGGCTGTGGCTGCGCGGGTACTTGCGGGATCTGATCTCGCGCCGCCGTCGCGAGCCCGGCGACGATCTGATGTCGGGACTGATTCATGTCGAGGAGTCGGGAGATCAACTCACCGAGGAGGAGATCGTCGCGACCTGCAACCTGCTCTTGGTTGCCGGCCACGAGACGACGGTGAACCTGATCGCGAACGCGATCCTGGCGATGCTGCGCGACCCGTCGCAGTGGGCGGCGTTGAGTGCCGATCCGCAGCGGGTGTCCGCTGTGGTGGAGGAGACGCTGCGCTACGACCCGCCTGTGCAGCTGATGGGCCGAATTGCCGCCGACGACATGACAATTGGTGAGACTGTCATCCCCAAGGGCGACGTGATGATGCTGCTGCTTGCGGCGGCGCACCGCGACCCATCGGCGTTCGAGCGTCCCGACGAGTTCGACCCCGACCGCGCGAACATTCGTCATCTGGGATTCGGGAAGGGCCCGCACTTCTGCCTCGGCGCGCCGCTGGCCCGGCTGGAGGCGGCCGTCGCGCTGTCGAAGGTGACGGCACGCTTTCCGCGGGCGCAGATGGCCGGCGAGCCGCAGTACAAGCCGAACCTGACGTTGCGGGGAATGGCGTCGCTTTCCGTTGCAATCTAGCTATTTGGGCGCGGAAATCAGCACTGATCGCGGCTAAGCGCGCCGAAATCCGTACTCGGTTGGGTACGGTCTAGCGCATGCGAATCCTGCTAGTCGGGGCCGGTGGCGTGGGGTCGGCGTTCTGCTCAATCGCCGCGCGCAGAGATTTCTTCGAACAGATCGTGGTCAGCGACTACGACGAGTCGCGGGCCAAGCAAGCAGCCGACGCGGTGGGTGATCCCCGGTTTTCCGCAGCGCGGGTCGACGCGACATGGGCCGACGACGTCGCCGAAGTGGTCAGTCAGCACGGCATCACGCATGTGATGAACGCGGTCGACCCGCGGTTCGTGATGCCGATCTTCAACGGCGCGTTGGCCGGTGGCGCCGATTACCTCGACATGGCCATGAGCCTGTCGCAGCGCCATCCCGAGCGGCCGTACGAGCTCACCGGCGTCAAGCTCGGCGACGAGCAGTTCGCCGTCGAAGACCAATGGCAGGCCGCGGGGCGGCTCGCGCTGGTCGGCATCGGCGTCGAGCCGGGGTTGTCTGACGTATTCGCCCGGTACGCCGCCGATCATCTGTTCTCCGACATCGACGAGCTGGGCACTCGCGACGGGGCGAACCTCACCGTCGAGGGCTACGAGTTCGCACCGTCGTTTTCCATCTGGACCACGATCGAGGAGTGTTTGAACCCGCCGGTGATCTGGGAGGCCGACCGCGGCTGGTTCACCACCGAACCATTCTCCGAGCCAGAGGTTTTCGACTTCCCCGACGGCATCGGTCCCGTCGAATGCGTCAACGTCGAGCACGAAGAAGTGCTCCTGATGCCGCGCTGGGTGAAGTGTAAACGGGCCACCTTCAAGTACGGCCTCGGCGCGGAGTTCATCGACGTGCTCAAAACGCTGCACAAGTTGGGGCTCGACCGCACTGAGAAGGTCAAAGTTGGTGGGGCGGAAGTCAGTCCGCGTGACGTGGTGGCCGCCTGCCTGCCCAACCCCGCGACGCTCGGCCCCAGAATGCACGGCAAGACCTGTGCCGGGCTGTGGGTGACGGGTACGGGTAAGGATGGCAACCCCCGATCGACGTATCTGTACCACGTCGTGGACAACCAATGGTCGATGTCCGAATACGGCCACCAATGCGTCGTCTGGCAGACCGCGATCAATCCCGTTGTGGCGCTGGAACTTCTGGCCAATGGCACGTGGAGCGGTGCCGGTGTGCTCGGCCCGGAGGCGTTCGACCCGGTGCCGTTCCTCGACCTGTTGACCGCCTATGGCTCACCCTGGGGTCAGAAGGAGCTCTGAGCTCACGGAAGATAAGCGGCATGCCAGAAGAGCTGACCGCCGATCAGGCCGCCGCGCGGCTGGGGACCGACGACACACTGGGAATTCCGCTCGGCCCCGGCCAACCCCCGGCGTTCATGCGCGCGCTGGGTGAGCGCAAGGACTGGACGAATCTGCGCGTCTACGGCGCGCTGCTTGCGGTCGGGACCGAATTGTTTTCGCGCCCAGGCGTTCACTACTTGTCGGGCTTCTTCGGTCCGTTCGAGCGGGCGCTGCGGGACGCGGGCGCCGACGTCGAGTTCACGCCCGCGGATTTCCGCCGTTTCGGGCCGCTGCTCGAGCAACAACGCCCGCGGGTGATGACCACCGTCGCGACGCCGCCCGACGCCGACGGCTGGTGCTCACTGTCACTTCACGCGGGTGGCACGGTCGGCGAGTTGCGCCGCGCGGGCGCCGATCCCCAGCGTCTGCTCGTCGTCGAGGTTTCGGACGCCTACCCGCGGACGTACGGGCTCGGCAAGAATCGCCATGCGCTGCACGTCGACGAGATCGACATCTTGCTGCGCTCGACCGACGCGCCGCTCGCGCTGCCGGGAGGGGAAGCGCCGCCGACCGACGTCGACAAGGCGATCGCGCAGCACGCCGTCGCGTTCATTCCGCCTCGGGCGACCCTGCAGACGGGGATCGGGTCAATTCCCAGCCAGATCGCCACCCTGCTGGCCGAGGGCGACGGCGGCGAATACGGGTTGCACAGCGAGATGTTCACCGACGGCTGCATGCGGTTGCACAGTGCAGGCAAAGTCACCAACACCCACAAAGGCCAGTACGACGGCGTGAGCGTGACGACGTTCGCGTTCGGTTCCGCCGAGCTCTACGCGTGGCTGGACGGCAATACAGACGTCGCGTTCCTGCCGGTCGAGATCGTCAACGCACCGGAGGTCATCGCCGCCAACACGGACATGGTCTCGATCAACGGCGCGCTTGCGATCGACATCTACGGACAGGTCGTCGCCGACACGATCTCCGGCGGCCAGTTCAGCGGGATCGGCGGTGCCGAGGATTTCGTTGCCGGCGTCGGGCTTCAACTGTCGGACCGCTCGCTGATCTGCCTGCCGTCAACGTATGAGAAAGGCGGCGTCCTGCAGTCGCGGATCGTGCCGTGGTTCGGTCCCGGCGCTGTGATCACCACGCCGCGGCACCAGGTCGACGTGATCGTCACCGAGTACGGAGCCGCGGAGTTGGAGGGCAGGACCGTCCGCGAGCGCGGTGTGGCACTCGCGGCGATCGCGCATCCGAAGTTCCGTGACGAGCTGCTGGCTGCAGCCGAGCGCGCGTCGGACGGCCGCCCGCCCGTCACGTAGACGGCGTGTAGACCCACGGGTGCCGCGGCAGCGCCGACGGATCGAACTGTGCCAGAAGCTCGTTCAGATTCGACGACGGCCAGCCCAGCGATTCCGTGATCTGCTCGAAGGCCCGCTCGACCCCGATCTCGGCGAGCGTCACCGCGCCGTCGCGCTTGGCCAGCCGAGCCCCGTCCTCGTTGAGCACCAGCGCGACGTGCGCGTACATCGGCTCCGCATAACCCAATAGGTTGGCGAGGTAGGCCTGCCGCGGAGACGACGGCAGCAGATCGTCACCGCGGACCACCTGGTCGATGCCCTGCGCGGCGTCGTCGACCACGACGGCGAGGTTGTACGCAGCGACGCCGTCACCGCGGCGGACAACGAAATCGTCGACGATGCCGGTGTATTCGCCATGCAGCAGGTCGTGCACGCTGTACACGATGTCGTCGGTGCGGAGCCGCAGCGCCGGCGGGCGCCCAGTGCCGCGGCGGCGTGTTTCGCGCTCGGTCTCGGTCAGGTCCCGGCACGTGCCGGGATACGCGCCCTGCGGCGCGTGCGGTGCTCGCGGTGCTTGGGCGATATCTCTTCTGCTGCAGAAGCATTCGTACAGCAAGCCGCGGCTGGCAAGCTCGTCGACGACGGCGTCGTAGCGCTGGGGATGCTCGGACTGCCACTCGGCTGGCTCATCCCACGTCAGGCCGATCGCCGCCAGGTCGTCGAGCTGACGGTTGGCGATGTCGGTGTGGGTGCGGTCGTCGAGGTCCTCGACGCGCATCAAGAAGCGACGCCCGGTCGAGCGGGCGAACAGCCACGCCAGCACGGCCGTGCGCAGGTTGCCGATGTGCAGATCGGCCGACGGGCTGGGAGCAAACCTGCCGGCGGTCACGCTCGCAATCTAGCTAATCGCGCGCCCACGGAGCCGTTTCGCCCATCTTCTTGTAGTACTTGGCGAGGTGACTCTTGACGCGGTCGATGTCGTCTTTCGGTATGTCGATGCCACCGCGGGCACCTTCCATGATGTTTCCCGCTGCCATCACACCGCGCGGCACGGCTTGCAGCTTGCCGTCGATGACGTCTGCGATCAGCAGCTTGTACGCGGTGAAGTTGTCCTTCTTGTCGCTGTCGTACCAGACGTGGGCGTCACGGTACTTCTCGTTCGGCTCGTCCTGCGCGTCAGCCCGCTTGCGGACCCGTTTCTCGGCGGCGTCGCCGTCCCAACTGCGGTCCCTATCAGCGAGTGGCAGGTCTTGAAATGCTGTTACGGACATATGGGCGGCGTGCCCGCATCCTGGCCGTGTTAAACAGCGAGCACCGCCTCGAATTCGGTGCAGAACCAGTCGACGTCAGCGGAGGAGAACATCAGCGGCGGACGAATTTTCAGCACATTGCCATCGTGTCCACAGACAGAAATCAGCACGTGCCGTTCGCGTAGCGCGTTGACGAATTTACGTGCGCCTGCGCGGTCGGGCGTCTTGGCTTCGTGGTCGCTGACGACCTCGACTCCGACGTATAGCCCGGCGCCGCGGACGTCGCCGATCCGCGGATCTGCGTCGGCTATCCGGGACATTTCCGTGCGTAGTTCGGCGCCGACATCGGCGGCGTTGGCCAGCAGATCCTCGTCCTCGATGACGTCGAGAACGGCGCCCGCGGCGGCGATCGACACGGGATTGCCGCCGAACGTGTTGAAATACGGCACTCCGACGGCAAACGGCTTCAATACCTGTGAACGGGCGGCCATCGCCGCCACCGGCATACCGTTGCCCATCGGCTTGGCCATGGTCACCAGGTCCGGGACGACGGCGTGTCGACTAAAACCCCAGAACGAATCGCCGGTGCGGGCGAACCCCGGCTGTACTTCGTCGGCGATGAATACCCCGCCGTGCCGGTGAACGATGTCGACCGCTGGGCCGAGCACCGAGGGATCCGGATAGATGCCGTCGGACGAGAAGATGGTGTCGGCGATCAGACAGCTCACGCCGTAGCCGGCTGACGATAGTTCGGTGGCCGCGCGTTCGACATCGTCGGCGAAGCTCGTTGCGCTATCGGGCGGCGCCACCGTGCGGACATGCTCCCCGACGGACGTCATACCCCCGAGGGACGGCGAGATTGCCGTCACCGCAGCGGTGTTGCCGTGATAGGCGTCGCGGGTGACGATGACTCCCGTTGCACCGGTGGACATTTCGGCAACGCGCAGCGCGAGATCGTTGACTTCTGATCCGGTGCAGGCATACATCACCTGGTCGATCTCCGTTGGCATCGTCGCCAGCAGGCGCTCGGAATAGTCGACGATGCCGCGATGCAGGTAGCGGGTATGGGTGTTCAGCGTGGACATCTGCCGCATCACTGCGTCGATCACATGCGGGTGGCAATGCCCGACACTGACGACGTTGTTGTAGGCATCCAGATAGCGCGCACCATCGACGTCGAACACATGGCTGCCCTGTCCGCGCACCAGGTGCACCGGCCGGTCGTAGAAGAGCCGATTCGCGGGGCCGAGGACTTGTTCACGAGCAGCGATCAGCGGATCCGCCACGTCGTCCGCCGTGTAGCGGTTGGAGTCCATGATGTTCGAGAAGCTCACCGGCTCAGTCTGCTGTACCGGGCGTGATCCTTCAGACTGTGTGGGATGCCCGGACTGCCGTCTAACCATGAGTCCTACGCCCGCGCCGCGCTGCCCGCCTACGGTCGCGATCACGACGCGCCGCTGCGCCCGCTGAGCCTGTCGGAAAATGCCACCTACTTGGTGGACGACGGCGAACCATTGGTGCTGCGGGTGCACAGGCCCGGTTACCACTCGCTGGAGGCGATCCGATCGGAGTTGAAATGGATGGCTGCACTGCGTGAGCAGACCGGTGTGATGACGCCGGAGCTGATTGAGGCGCGCGACGGAAGCGACGTGGTCGCTGCAAGCGTCGGCGACAACACCCTGCACGTAGACGCGGTGACATACATAGCCGGTTGCACTGCCGAGGAACAGCCTGATGCCGTCGGTTTCGACGAGCTCGGCCGCATCACTGCGGCGATGCACGATCACGTCCAGAGCTGGACTGCGCCGGAGTACTTCACCCGGTTCAGCTGGGATGTCGACGCCACACTTGGTCGCGAGGCACGCTGGGGCAATTGGCGTCATGCACCCGGACTGAGCGCCGCGGACGAGGCTGTCGTGGAAAGCGCGGCCGTCGAGGTTGGCCGCCGACTCACCGAATTCGGCTGTGACGCAGATCGTTTCGGCCTCATCCACGCAGACCTGCGGATGGCGAATCTGATGGTGGACCCCGACGACGCCTCGACTGCGCCTTCCAAGATCACCGTGATCGACTTCGACGACTGCGGATGGTCCTGGTATCTCTTCGATCTCGCGGCTGTGGTGTCGTTCATCGAGGACACACCGGAGGCCGAGCGGATGATCGCCGACTGGCTGCGCGGCTACCGGGAGGTACGCGACATTCCCGTCGAGCACCTGGAGATGGTTCCGACACTGGTGATGCTGCGCCGGCTCATGCTGACGGCCTGGGTGGCTTCGCACGCCGACGCTGATGCGGCGATCGCCTTCACCGACGGCTATGCAACCGGGACGGCACGGCTTGCCAAACGTTATCTGCACGACCGTGATTGGCTGCGCGAGGCCGTCTTCTAGTCGCGTGACGGCGGGAGTTCTGCACCCCCAGATTTGTCGTACCCGGGTGTGATGATGGGGTTATGTCGTTGACCGCAGCGCCTCCGGTGGTGGTGAGCCCTGCTGAGCGTCTTGAGGTGTTGTTCGAGGAGTTGGCGGAGTTGGCGGGTCAGCGTAATGCGATTGATGGGCGCATTGTGGAGATCGTCGCCGAGATCGATCGCGACGAGCTCTGCGGGATGACGGGGGCACGGTCGGTGGCGGCGTTGGCGGCCTGGAAACTCGGCTCGTCATCGACAACTGCTGCCACGATCGCCACCGTGGCGCACCGGCTGCCGGAGTTTCCGCGCTGTGCGGCGGGGATGCGGGAAGGCCGGTTGTCGCTGGATCAGGTCGGGGTGATCGTGGCGCACGCGGGCCAGGGGTCTGATGAGCATTACGCCGAGCTGGCCGCGGTCGCGACGGTCAGCCAGTTGCGGACGGCGGTCAAGCTGGAACCGCGACCCGACCCCGAACCCGAGCCGGAGTTTGGGTCTGAACCGCGGGTCTCGATCACCACGACCTCCGACGAGCAGTTCACCTATTGGCGGATCAAGCTTCCGCAGACTGTGTGCTCATCGCCTGCCGCACGCGAAAGCTGAATGGCTTGGCGGTGAGCGATACTCATCGCGCCTTAGCCGCAGCACTGCACGGCGCCGTGGCCGCCGACGGTCAAGTGGCCGTCCCCGAACCACCTGCCCTGCAAGCATCAATGCGGACCACCATGACCATCGAGGAAGCCGCCCAAGCGATGGGCCGGTCTCCTCGTCAGACGCGGCGACTCGGGCCGAGATTGGGCGGCAAGCTCGTCGCCGGCCGCTGGCTGGTCGACTCGGAGGCGGTGCAAGAGCACTTGAAAGGAAAGACGAATGGAGAGAAGCGAATTGGTGCGGACCATCGCGGCGATGAGTGATGCCGAGTTGGCGGAGCTGCTCGACGAGGCGCACCGCGATGAGACCAGCATCTGGGCAGCCAAGACGGCGGTGGTCCAGGCATTGCGGGACCACGTGAGAGGAGCAAGCTTCGATGCCTAGCTTCATTTCTGCCATCGACGAATATGTCGCACGCGTCAAACTGATTGAGGCTGCTGGCATTTCACTGCCCAAGGAATGGGTCGCTGTGCATCAGCGGCTGCTCGACTACCAGGCGATGACGACACCGTCCAAAGACCGCTTGGTCGCCGCTGTTATCGACCGCGACAGCGACGCCGATGTCGTTACACTGCGCGCTAACGCGTACGCCGAAGCCGAGCAGAACAGCAACGTCAACGCCGCCGTAATCGCGGGCGTGCACGCCAAGCTGCATGAGGTCTACCGCCCGCACGCCGCACGTATCTATGGCCAGCTCGCTAAGCGCTTCGACCAGGCGGCCCAGAGGTTCACTGCCGCAGCTACTGTCGTCGACCCCGAAAGCGACAGCGATCCGATGGTCACCGCTCCCGCCGACCAGCGTGCCGCATGGACCGAAGCACCACTACTTGCAACGGAACTCAGCGAGTTGCTTCCCGCCCTGCGAGTGGCGGCTCACTTCTGCGGTGTCGAGCTGTTCGGGAAGCAGAGCGAGCCGACATTGCTCGCACTCGTCGTGGACCCGGCAGGCGCGCACCGCCGACGGCTGTGGAGCGCGTGGGAAACCAGGACCGGACGCGAACCGGTGGGGCGCAGTCACCAAGCAGAAGGCCATCATTCGTGCAGCCGACCTCGGCACCTTGCGTCCCTACAGGAAGCCCGCGCCGATGGAGGAGCGTACAGAGACTCGCGACGGCATCGTCTGGCACCACGTGACTGACCCCGAGGACGCCGAAGCGGTCGCCGTGAAAGGCGTGGGGTAGGAGCGCGCTGTCGCTCCACGGCGGCAGCAGCGATCCAACCCCGCAACGCCCGCCCGGCCCGGTTTCTGTTCGGATCGGCCGGGCCCGGCGGGCACCCAGACTTCCTGAGCCATCCCCGGAGGTAGCGGGGGTGACCCTTCGATCTTGACCGCCAACACGTCAGGCATAGCGGCTGCCGGTATGTATGGATTTCGAAGTTTTTCAACGCTCCCTGAATAACGGTAGTATTAAAGCCTGGCCCCCGAGGGACAAAGCCGAAACCACACGGCGAGAGTCGTTTTCGTGGTCCGCGGGTACGCGATTGGATACATGTCGATTCCGCGGCGTTTACCAGCGGTCCCGATCTGCCGGAGCGTAGCCGCGCTGGCGGTCCTTGGCCTGGATGGGCCCGTCGGCGATGGGAGATATGGCGAGCGATGCCGCATGTTCGTCTTTGGCGAGAAGCTGACTGGGCATACGCGATGGACACCCTGGAACTAGAAATCGTCGCCTTCGAGTCGGGGTCAAAAGTCGGCCTCCTCGCTGAAGTCCGCCTTCGGGAGCGGCAATGGGTACGACCTGGAGCGCCCGGCAAGACATGCGGATCCACTACGAAGATCTCGGGAACTGTGATGGCCCGGCGACGGCTCCGACGAGCTTCGAGGAGTATCGCGAGCTGTAAGGGACGGCTTGATGCAGGCAGTTTTCAGCTAACGCCAAATACTCGTGCGCGACGTCCTGTCTTCCTGGCGTCTTGTTCTAGCTCCTTGCGGGCCGCGGCTTTGCCCGCTGGACCCAATGAATCGAGTAGTCGAAGAGTGAAATCTTCTTCAATCCCAAAGGGTTCTCGATCGGCGACTATTTGCTCCACGAGGAATTTTGCTTCGGAAGGTGCCGTCGCATATCGCTGAATCACACGCGCACCCTTGGCGAGCATGTCATTCTTTCGGCGTACTCGAGACAGCTGAGAATCGGCGAAGCGTATCAGCTCGTCACGATGGTTCGCGTCGAAGTGCCATCGGCCCACGAAAGGCGTCGACGATAATGCCCAGGCCGCCACGCGCGATATCAGGCGATTTCGCGAACCTCGCCAAATCTCCAACAGTTTCAATTGGAGATCGTTGACGAGTCTCGGTCGGCTTTTTGCGAAGGTCGGCATCGCCCACGATAGGGCCCACAAGTACGCAAAAGTCTCGACATCGCGGCGAATCGGACGATCGACTAGTCGCCGGACAACAGCGCCTGTCGACCGCGTAAGATCAACTTTATCAGGGTCGAGGGTGTCGCCGTACTTAACATCCCAGGCGGCGTGCATCAATGTTCCCGCACCGTAGATAACCGCGCCTTTATTGGGTTCATCTAAGTGAGCAAGTATCCAGTCGTCGATTTCGGACACATCCGCCTGTGCCAAGAAATCCTTAAATCCGAAGGTACCCAATGTGCCGACGAAGGAAAATAAATAGGAATTCTTCATCGTCAAATTGTTGTGCAAAGCGTCGCGGGCAATAGAGTCGAATTTTCCGCCGTAGAGCGCATCGACTGCCGCTTCGTACGGGTCTGGGACTACGTCCGCAGCGCAGATGGTTAGCTCGATCGCGCGGTAAGCTCGATCGGGTGCCAGAAGCGATTCATCTCGCAGACAACCCACCAAATTTCTGTAAAGTTGCTCCATTGCATCTCCAGGTTCCGCATTGGCTTCAAGTTCACTGGAAAGACGCTCGGCAATTTCTTCCACCAATTCGGAGGCCTTTCGCCCACTAAGAACCGCAACTAGTGTGACAACCTCCTGCCAGCCCTGTCGTGAGACGTAAGGCCGCAAGATCTGAACTATGCCTAAGTCGCGCTGCTGGGCCGGAAGCCATCCTTCTACGATCGCGGTAGCAGCGAGATACTCTTGGAAGGTAAGGTGCTTGAACTCATATGTTGGCTTCACCTTACCCGAAACAAGCTCGTGACCACTAAGCGTCATGATGCTGCTTCGTTCTTCGACACGAAGCACGAACTCATGGGTCGACATCCGCGAGTAACTAAGCGTCTCCGGCATGTCGTTGCGCGCCGTTTGAAGAATAACTAAGAGTTCGTCACTGGTGATGGTTTTCTTTCCGTCAGTCATCATCGTAAATGCAACGTATGCCAGTTGTGGCAGCACTTCATCTTTATCTAGAGGATCGTGCCCTTCGATGTTCCACGTCATCAAAAGTACTTCAATTGCCTTGTCGTAGAGCACGCTACGACGACGAGGGAGCTCGCCCATCCAGCGCTGAACAAGGAGGAGAGTAGTCAACAGGAGCGGGTTCACCGCGAGGGCACGGACCCGTTCAGTGCGAATAATCGATTTAGCGAGTTGATCTGCTTTCCTACGAATTTCCTTCGTTTTGCCGATTACTTCGGAATGCCAATGCGCTACAAGTGTCTGTATAGCGCCGTCCGACAGATCGTCGACGCTATAGGATTGGCAAATCGAGCCAACAGCTGCTGCGACTGATCGGAACCCGGCTTCCCTAGAAGTAACAACTAAGTGGCAAGTGGGATAAACTCCAATAAAAGTACGTAGTTGGCTGACGAATTCGGCACGGTCCGTCGGCTCCGAAATCTCATCGAGACCGTCGATTAGTAATAGCAGGTTACCATTATGAAGCTCGTGAGAAATTAAGTCTTGGAAGTCGTCTTTTAGTTCTGGCATTTCGGCGAGCACGGCCTGATTCGCCATCATTTCGATAACGGGAGTACGTGTGCCCGGTGTAAGCTTCCGACACTTTATGACAACGGGAAGCCAGCCAGTTCTCGGTAGGTCGTCATCAACTTCGGCTAGCCTCTCAGGGTCTGCATAAGCGACCGCCAATCGCTTCAGAAGAGTTGTCTTCCCGGAACCGGGAAGCCCGAGTATTGCGATCTGCAGATGCCTCGCCAACGTCTCCGAGACGGTTCGATGGTTAGAAGCTTGGTCCTCAACTGGTGGCGAATCGAAAACATCTTTTCTTCCCTCGAGTCGCGCTTCAGATTCTGCTGAACTGGTTAGCGGAGACAAGGTCAGAGGAACGAACAATGATTCGAGCTTGAATTGACTCGATCCGACCGATTGGTCCGCAGGTAAACCCTCTAAGGTAATTCCTCCGTACTCTTGTTTTATGAAATCAGTGTAACGTCTCCTAGTTACCCGAAAACTTCGACTCACCCGGGTTCTTTTATTTGCGATGCGGGCATTTTGCCATCCATCGATCGAATTTTGGCCGAGAGCATAGATATCATTAGCAAATGCGACATCAAGCGGAGAGCCGTCGGCATAAATCATGCATATCGAAATTACTTCGCCATCTCGTTCGAATGGAACAGCCCAGGACCAGCCTGAATGATGACCGATTAAGAGGGGATCACTAGTGGCCAGAACAACTTTTCCGTCGTCGACGGTCTGCTGCGCCGTCCCAACAGCCACGTCATATGGCACGACGATTCCACCATCGATTAGATCGCGCAATACGCGACGGCCATCCATGAGAATTACCCGAGCGTTATCGAAGTCCTGCTCTTGCGCTAACGCTGTAGCTGTGAATCCTGACAACGACACGAAATAACCGGATATACTGGATGGATCAGACCGCCGTCGCTCTGCGTCGAGTGACCCAACGAATTTATTTATGTCATCTCCACCGGTCGGATCCGCCCCACTTTTAAATTCAGCGCGCACCTCGTGAGGCTCTTAACGGTGCTTACCAACTAAATCGAGTTCTCGACCGGACCTCGCTACATTGAATAAGCAGTCGTCATAGCCAAGCGTGAAGAACAAGTCGCTTGCGAGGCGGGTGAGCAAGTCGCCCTGCTGATTGGTTCCCTCGGCAAGTATGCGGATGGGACTTTTTGACGGAGACCGCCTGATTCGAGGTGGTCGTACCACTTCGCGTCTCCCGGACATTTTTCGGTCCTTGGTCGCCATGGTCCCCCTTTATCATCAGCTACCCCTGGATGCAGCCTAAGACGATGAGCCCGGCGTGGTTTGCGACATGCCGAGGTCCAGTCCGCGCGGCCCGCTCGCCGATATGCCCTCCGCGACCTCCGGGCGGCTGACGCGGCGAGCGGACAGGCTCGGGCGCACGAGCCGGTACATCTGAAGTGTTGTTCGCATGATCGATATCACCACCGGCTGCACCACCGCGGGGTCATCACCATCACCGGACCCGCCGACGACCTCATCGTCACCGACAGCTCCGGCCGACGGCTCAGCGCGGGATCGCTCGCGCGCCCACCCAACCACCCTCCGCGCGCGGTGCCACCGTGCCCCGGGCCCACCGGCGAACGCGCCGACTGGTGGTGGTACGAACCCTTCCAACCCCAACCACCACCAACCAACTAGGTTCGCTACTTGGGGCTCAAACGGGTTGGGGAATCAAGGAATTCGTTCGAGGCCGACAACCAGGCGCTGAGCCACCTTTGTTTGCGACTCCTCAGGCGTCGCTTGGGCCGAGGCCCGGAACGATGTCGCCGAGGCTGAATGTCACCGGGTGCTCGAGTTGGTCATAGGTGCATGACCGTGGGTCGCGGTCGGGTCGCCAGCGGTTGAATTGCGCGGTGTGGCGGAACCTTTCGCCTTCCATGTGGTCGTAGCGCACCTCGACCACCCGCTCCGGCCGCAGGGGCACGAACGACAGGTCCTTGCCGGCATTCCATCGCGAACCTGCATTCTTGCGTGGTGTGCGCTCACTGGCCATGTGCGCGGCCCAATTCCACGGGTGGCCGTCGAAACTCGTGACCAGAGGCTGTAACTCGGTGAACAGTCGCCGCCGTTCGGCCATCGGGAAGGCGCCGATCACGCCTACCGAGGCGAGTGTGCCGTCGTCCTTGTACAGCCCGAGCAGCAGCGAGCCGATCGCGTCGTCGCCGGACTTGTGTAACCGATAGCCGGCGACCACACAGTCAGCGGTGCGCTCGTGTTTGATCTTGAACATGACGCGCTTGTCCGGCTGGTAGGTGATCGTCAGCGGCTTCGCGATCAGCCCGTCGAGCCCGGCGCCCTCGAACTCGGAGAACCAGCGCGTCGCCGTCGCAAGGTCGGTCGTCGCCGGTGTCACGTGGATCGACGGGCCGGACCCGGCCAATGCCTCGACGAGGGCCGCGCGGCGCTCGCTGAACGGCCGAGACGTGTAATCGTCATCGCCGAGTGCGAGCAAGTCGAACGCGATGAACGACGCGGGCGTCTGCTCGGCGAGCATCCCAACACGCGAGGCGGCCGGGTGCAGCCGCAGCTGCAGTGCCTCGAAAGCCAAGCCCCGGTCGGTGGCGATGACGATCTCACCATCGATCACACAGCGGTCGGGCAGCTCGGCTCTGGCAGCCGCAACCAGTTCGGGGAAGTATCGCGTCATCGGCCGCTCGTTGCGGCTGCCCAGCTCGACCTCGTCGCCGTCGCGGAAGCAGATCGTCCTGAAGCCATCCCATTTCGGCTCGTACGAGGCGCCCGGTGGAATCGTCGGAACCGATTTCGACAGCATCGGCGACACCGGCGGCATCACGGGCAGCTTCACGGGGAGTCCGGTGTCCGCGGTTCGGGCCTCCAGCCGACGTAGGTCAGGTAGAGCCCGGCGCCGGCAAGGCAGACGAAGAACACCCATATCGCCACGGTCGCCCCTGAGGAGTAGATGGCGTTGCCGGCCGCGTTATAGGCCTGCGGAACCGTCAGAAGCAGCACCCCGCGTATCGCCAGAAACCAGCCCACAGCCGACACGATGATCGCCGCGGGGCTGCGCCAGTACTGGTGAAAGGCGATGATCACCAGTCCGAAGATCAACAGGATTGCGCCGAACAGCCACGGCCACATCGGGTTGGCCTTGAATTCCGTGAACAGTGTTCGCATGTACGAACCGCGGACAGCCACGGTGGTGGGCACGATCGTGAAGAATGGGCCCAGCGTCCGGGCAAACATCCTCGTCCGGTACTGCGATCCTGCTGAAGTGCTCATCGCCTCACCTCCACGGTTGAACGTTCATTCGCCTAGTGTCCCCGCTTGGCGCCGATGAATCAGGCGCGTCGGACCGGTCTGCCTGTAGACACCGGCGACTATGGTGCGCCGGTCACCCGATACATCAGGATGGATGACGTGGACCTCCCAGTGTTGCCACCGTTAGAGCCGATGCTCGCCAAGGCCCAGACCAAGGTTCCACCCGAAGCCGGGGTGTGGTCCTACGAGCCGAAGTGGGACGGTTTCCGTGCGCTGGTCTTCCGCGACGGCGACCACGTGGTCCTGTTGTCCCGCAGTGGCAAGGATCTCGGCCGGTACTTTCCGGAGTTGATCGACGCGCTGAAAGACGAGCTGGCACCCCGATGTGTGCTTGACGGCGAGGTGGTCGTGCCGCGGGAGATCGGCGGACGCATCCGCCTGGACTGGGAGTCGCTGTCGCAGCGCATCCATCCGGCCGCAAGCCGGATCAAGATGCTGGCCGAGCAGACGCCCGCTCACTTCATCGGGTTCGACGCCCTTGCCACCGGCGACGCGTCGCTGCTTGGTGAGCCGTTTCGGGTCCGTCGCCAGGCGCTGCATGAATCGGTGACCGAGAAGCAGTGGTGCCACGTCACCCGCACGACCGAGGATCCCGGCAAGGGTGCGCAGTGGCTGGACACGTTCGAGGGCGCCGGTCTGGACGGCGTGATCGCCAAGAAGCTCGACGGGCCCTATCTACCGGGCAAGCGGGAGATGGTGAAGGTCAAGCACGCACGCGACGCGGACTGCGTGGCCATCGGCTACCGGATCCACAAGAGCGGGGAAGGTGTGGGCTCGATCCTGCTCGGCCTGTACCGCGACGACGGGGAGCTTCAAATGGTCGGCGGCGCAGCATCGTTCACCGCCAAGGACCGGCTCAAACTTCTGGCCGATCTCGAGCCCTTGCGCACAGGCGACGACTTCGTCGAGGGTGAGGCCAGTCGGTGGAACTCGGCGGCCGACAAGCGCTGGATCCCGGTGCGGCCGGAGAAGGTCTGCGAAGTGGCCTATGACCAGATGGAGGGAAACACGGTGCACGGTCAGCGATTCCGGCACGCGGTGAAATTCATGCGCTGGCGACCTGACCGGGATCCTGAAAGCTGCACGTTCGAACAGCTCGACGTGCCACTCAACTACGACCTGTACGACGTTCTGGAGTCCTGATATGGCAACGCCCGCAGAAGAACTGGACGTCGACGGAGTCAAGGTTCGGCTGACAAACCCGGACAAGGTGTACTTCCCCAAGTTGGGATCTGAGGGCACCAAACGCAAACTGGTCGAGTATTACCTGGCCGTCGCCAACGGGCCGATGCTGACGGCGTTGCGTGACCGGCCGACGCATCTTCAGCGTTTTCCCGACGGGATCGACGGCGAAGAGATCTACCAGAAACGCATTCCGCAGCATGCCCCGGATTATCTGCAGACGTGCCGGGTCACGTTCCCGTCGGGACGCACCGCGGACGCGCTGAAGGTGACGCATCCGTCGGCGATCGTCTGGGCTGCCCAGATGGGCACGATCACACTGCATCCGTGGCAGGTGCGCTGCCCTGACACCGAGCATCCCGACGAGTTGCGCATCGATCTGGATCCGCAGCCGGGCACGGGGTTCAAGGAAGCCAGCGCCATCGCCGTTGACGTGCTCAAGCCGCTGCTCGACGAGCTCGGCCTCGTCGGCTATCCGAAGACGTCCGGCGGCCGCGGCGTGCATGTGTTCCTGCGCATCAAGACAGACTGGGATTTCATCGCGGTGCGCCGGGCCGGGATCGCGTTGGCCCGCGAGGTCGAGCGGCGCGTGCCCGACGCAGTGACCACGTCATGGTGGAAAGAGGAACGCGGCCAACGCATTTTCATCGACTACAACCAAAACGCGCGCGACCGCACGTTCGCGTCGGCGTATTCGGCGCGTAAGACCCCGATCGCCACGGTGTCGACACCGCTGACGTGGGACGAGCTGCGCGACGCCGATCCGGACGACTACACCATCGGCACGGTGCCGAAATTCATTGCAGGACGGCCTGATCCGTGGGCCGACATCGATGTCACCGCGCAATCGATCGATTCACTTCTCGAGATGGTCAAGGCTGACGAGGAACGCGGGCTCGGTGATCTGCCGTATCCGCCGAACTACCCCAAGATGCCTGGCGAACCGCCGCGCGTACAGCCGAGCAAAAAAGTGGCGGCGAATTGGGACGACGACGGCAACCCGGTGAGCAAGGCGTGAACTCACTGCCAACCGATGCCCGGCGTCGTCACGACCCCGACGTTCGCGGCTTCGCCAGTGACAACTACGCGGGTGTGCACCCCGAGGTGCTTGCCGCCATGGCGTTGGCCAACGGCGGCCATCAGGTCGCCTACGGAGACGACGCATACACCGAGAACCTGCAAGACATTATTCGCGGCCACTTCGGCCCAACGGCAGAGGCATTCCCGGTCTTCAATGGTACGGGAGCGAATGTTGTTGCTTTGCAAGCGGTTACCGACCGCTGGGGTGCCGTGGTGTGTGCCGAGAGCGCGCACATCAACGTCGACGAGGGCGGTGCGCCCGAGCGGATGGGCGGGCTCAAGCTGCTCACGGTGCCCACGGCAGACGGCAAGCTCACGCCGGAGCTGGTCGATCGGCAGGCCTGGGGCTGGGCCGACGAGCACCGCGCCATGCCGCAGGTTGTCTCGATCACGCAGAGCACCGAACTGGGCACGCTGTACACGCCCGAAGAGATCCGCTCGATCTGCGAACAGGCCCACGCCCGTGGCATGAAGGTGCATCTGGACGGCTCGAGGATCGCGAACGCTGCCGCATCACTGAACATGCCGATGGGCGCGTTCACATCCGACGTCGGCGTCGACATCCTGTCGCTCGGCGGCACCAAGAACGGCGCGCTGTTGGGAGAGGCGGTCGTGGTGATCAACCAGGACGCCGTCAGCCACATGAAGCACCTGCGAAAGCTGTCCATGCAGCTGCACTCCAAGATGCGCTTCGTCTCGGTTCAACTCGAGGCACTGCTGGCCAAGGACCTGTGGCTGCGGAACGCCCGCCACGCGAACGGCATGGCCCAGCGCCTCGTGAACGGCGTGCGCGGGGTCGACGGAGTGCTGGTCCTTTATCCGGTGCAGGCGAACGCCGTGTTCGCCAGGCTGCCACACGACGTGAGCGAGCGGCTGATGTCGCGGTTCCGGTTCTACTTCTGGGACGAGGCCGCAGGCGACGTGCGCTGGATGTGCTCGTTCGACACCACCGAGGCTGACGTCGACGCATTCGTCGCGGCCCTCAAGGGCGAGATGGCGTCGTCGGCCTGACGAATTCGAGTAGTCAGCAATTGATGACGACCTCACGACTAACCTGACTGTCAAACAGGCGCCGCCCACAGAGGAGCAGATGAAGACGGTCAAGCGAGTGTTGGCGGCGCTGGCGTTGGTCGGAATGCTTGGCGGGTTCGGCGCGGCCGCCATCGTGATTCTCGGTAACCACTCGCAGCCGTCGGGTCCACGAACTGCCACCCCGCGAACAACATTGGCCCCGCCCCCGCCGTCGGTGCCGACGCCGAAAGAGTTCACCATCGGTGTGGTCGTCACGGAAACGAACTGCCAGCCTGGCGGCGGATGCATGTACAAGTACACGATCGAGCCGAAATACATTGGTTTCCACCCGTTGCCGACAACCGAGTTCACCGTCGAATATCAGGTCACAGGCGGAAATCAGCCGCAGCCCGGCAAGTTCACCGTCAAGGGCGATCAGGCCCAGATCCTCAAGGACGTCGTGCTCGAGGGTCCGCCCGGTGCCAAGCTAGAAGCCGTCGTAACGCGGGTCCTCGGCTAAATGGCCGGTTTCGAGCCTAATCCGGGGCGTTCGGCGCATTGTTAGCTGTATGACAAAGGCGTCTCTACTGCGGGCTGGGGAAGGCCTGCCCCGCGGCGTGCAAGGGGCCGCCGATTCACGTTTCTCCAATGTGACCCGCGTTTTTGCCGGCCTGTTCCCCGGACGCCGGTTCGGCGGAGGCTCTCTCTGCGTGTTCATCGACGGCCGCCCTGTCGTCGACGTCTGGACGGGGTGGTCGGACCGGGCCGGTGAGGAGGTGTGGACAGCCGATACGGGCGCGATGGTCTTCTCCGCCACGAAGGGAGTGGCCGCCACGGTCGTTCACCGGCTCGTCGACCGCGGTCTGCTGGCCTACGACGAGCCCGTCGCCACCTACTGGCCCGAGTTCGGCGCTAACGGCAAGGGCGACATCACGGTTCGGGACGTGCTGCGGCACCGCTCGGGTTTGTCGCATCTGAAAGGCGTCACCAGGGAAGAACTGCTGGACCACGAGCGCATGGAGCAACGGCTCGCCGCCGCGACCGTAGACCATCTGCGAGGGTGGCCCGCATATCACGCATTGACCTACGGGTGGCTGCTATCGGGTCTGACCCGCGCCGTGACCGGCCAAGGGATGCGGCAGTTGATCCGTGACGAAGTGGCCCGTCCGCTCGACACCGACGGCCTGCATCTCGGGCGCCCGCCGGCCGATGCGCCGACTCGTGTGGCGCAGATTCTCGCGCCGCAGAACAGTCGCGGCAACCCCGTGTTCAACTTCGTCGCACCCAAGGTCGCCGGGCTACCGCTCTCCGGTGCGTTCGGGGCGATGTTCTTTCCCGGAATCAAATCGTTTGTCCAGGGCGACGTTCCGTTCCTCGACGGCGAGGTTCCCGCGGCCAACGGCGTCGTCACCGCTCGCGGACTGGCCAAGATGTATGCGGCCATCGCCAACGAGGGCAGTATCGACGGGACACAGTTTCTGTCTGGCGAGCTGGCCCGCGGGTTGATCGGCAATCCGCGGCCCTGGCCCGACCTGAACATCGTCGTTCCGATGCCCTTCCACCTCGGCTACCACGAGTCGCCGATTCCCGGTCTGCTCAAGGGGTTTGGCCACATCGGTCTTGGCGGAACGCTCGGATGGGCCGATCCCACATCGGGCAGCGCTTTCGCGTTCGTCCACAACCGGTTGTTGACACCGATGGTGCTCGACATGGCGTCGTTCGCCGGGTTGGCCCGCCCGATGCGCAACGCGATCACAGCCGCGCGCCATGCAGGGGCGCTGGAGGTGCCGCAGTTCGGCGCGCGTTTCCCCAAAGCCGGACAGCGGGCGGCCAAGAAACGGGTTGCGGGCCGCCGTTAGTCCTGCGGCACAACACCTTTCGGCACGATGAGCGGAAGGTCGTTGTATGTGACGATGCCGGGCGGGGCGGCGACGACTGCGGGAATCGCGTTGATCGCAGGCATCGCCGTCATGATGTGGCCGAGCACCATGAACTCCTCCAGCGTGGTGGCCTCGAAGTACGGCGGTGGCAGGAAGCCGACCTTCATGTTGACCGTCGGCCTGCCTGCCACTTCGATGACCCAGCCGTCCTGGTCGATCTGCCAATCCGGTTCCAGCGTCTGGCCTTTGCGCCAACGCAATGTCAGCTCCACTCGCGTCGTGCCACCGACGATGCCTTTCCAACTGATGAACACACCGGCAACGCACCCCGCCGGGATCGTCCACGACCCGAGGTCGAGATCCTCAGTGGTCTTGGCGTATTCCGCATCGCAGCGCACTTCGTCGAACTCGATGCCGAGCGCATCGCCGATCATCCGCACCGCTTCGGCGAAAACGCCGGTGCCCTGCGCGGTCATGGCCTGCAAGTCCGGATGGTCGATCGGCTGCCCGAATCCGACCGGCTTCTCGGTCGCGGGGGAGTCGTAGAACGTGGTGTCGGCGGCCTCGTTGACCGTGATCTTGTCCACCCGGTCGCAGATGCCTGCGGCGACGACCGCCAGCTGGTTGACATAGCCGGGGCTGATGCCAGAACCGAACATCGTCGAACCGCCGCGCCGGCACGCGTCGGCGAGTTTGTCGCGGCCGTCGCCCTGGTTGTGGCCGGTGATGAACGACGCCGTGGCCACGACGTTGACGCCGGCTTCCAGGATGCGCACGAGTTCGTCGACGTCGATCCACATCGGGTTGTAGACGACGACGTCGGGCTTGAGCGCCAGCAGCGCGTCGACGTCGTTGGTGGCGTTGACACCGAGCGGCTCGATGCCTGCCAACTCACCGGCGTCGCGGCCGGCCTTGTCCGTCGACCAGGCGTAACAGCCGACCAGCTCGAGTGTGGGATTGGCCGCGATGGCCGCTACGGAGCTCTTTCCAACATTTCCCGTCGTCCACTGGACGACCCGATAAGGAGCGGTGTTGTGCACTCGCTCAGCATAGGGTCGAGTGGCTGACAGATCGAGCGCTTTGGCTCAACTCAGGGCCCGGGGACGAGCGTCGCCTTGCCGGTGCGCTGCTGACCGCTGCGGTCGATCCACGACAGGTCGACGACGTCGCCGGGGTAGTGCCTGTCCAGCACGTAGGTCAGCGTGGTGGCCGAGTCCAGAGGCGTGCCGTCGAGGTCTGTGATGACGTCGCCGACGGCCACGCCCGCCTGGTCGGCGGGTCCGCCGCGCATCACGTCGCGCACGATGATTCCCTGCCCTCTGCGGGTCTGGGTGCTGACCCCGACACCGAGCAGCGTTGGCGGCCCGATGTGCACGTTGCCCGACGGTGCTCCGGAGCGGATCTGCCCCGCGACGGCCATCGCGTCATTGATGGGAATCGCGAAACCCTCACCGCCAGGACCCATTTGGAACGTCACCGTGGCCGCGGTGATCAAGCCGATGACCTGTCCGCTGCTGTTCACCAACGGCCCCCCTGAGTCGCCTGGTCGCACATCGGCCGCCACCTGGATCAGACCCGTGACCTCCTCGGAGCTACCGGTCAGCGAGTCTTCGGCGTTGACGGTTCGGTTGAGGGCCGTCACGGGACCCACCTCGTGAGTCAGCGGCGCGCCGGTACCGCGGGCGTTGCCGAGGGCGACCGTGGGCTCGCCCTGCGCCACGGATCCGGAGTCGCCGATCGGGGCGCTCGGCAGCCCGCCCGCGCCGAGAAGCTGGATCACCGCGATGTCGTGCTTGCGGTCGTAGCCGATCAGATTGGCGTCGTAGTCGCGGCCACCGACGGATCCCTGGATCGAGTTGGCGCCCGCGACGACGTGGTAGTTGGTCAGCACCACTCCGCCAGGATCGATGACGATTCCGGTTCCCGTTCCGATGGCCTGCTGGTAGTCGATCCTCGTGGTGATCTGCACGACGGATGGTTCGACCGCGGCCGCAGCCGTGTCCGCCGGAGCAGCTATCGCCGAGGACGCCGGTGTGATCAGGGCGAAGACCGCGGCCAGCGCGATCAGCAATGTCGCCAGCGGGCGAGGAAGGCGGGACTTAGCCATGAGCCCATAGTGCCCGAACTCCTGACCGTTAAATCCTTCGCGGTGGCGAACTAGGCCTTTCGCACCACCAGCGTCGCCCGGTAATCCTCGAACGGAATCGGGTCCTCCGGGCTCTGCGGATATGGGTCGAGGGACTGCAGCTCGATGGTGTACTCGCCGACGGCGACGACATCGACGGTCTGACCGGGGGCGGGATTGGTATTGAACGTCACTGTGGACGGCACGCTGGTGTTCGGCTGCACGACAACCGCGATTCGTGCCTGACCCGTCCACACACACTTCACTCGCGCGGGACACCGCGAATCCTCCAGGACCTGTTCGAACCGGACGCGCAGGTTCTCGCTCGCGATCACTGCTTCTTGACCGCCGCCAAGGGCGAACGGCTCATTCAAATTGGCTTCGGGCGCATCGGCTCGCGCCTCTTGGCCCGTATGGCAGGCCGTCAGCGCCAGGCCGAAAAGCACGACGAAGGCGCATACCCACAGCTTGTTGATCATCGGCGCGCTCCGTTGAGGACAAGGTCGACGACGCGCTCGCCCAGCTGCTCGTCGACCGGCTCGCCGGTGAGCAGCAGCCTGCCGTGCAGGGGTGCGATCATGGTCTCCAGCAGCAACGCGGAATCGGTGTCCGGCCGCAGCTCGCCGCGTGCGACGGCCCGCTCGACGACGGGACGCAAGGCGTCGAGCCGGCCCGCCCAAAATGCCTGGCGGGCGTCCCGCTGGTCGCCGGCGGTCAATGACGCCAGATGGAGCGCCGCAAGACCGCCCGGGGATGTCACGTACGCAATCACTGCGCGCACCACCGCGAGTAGGTCGTCGCGCACGCAGCCGGTATTGGGTGTCGGTATCGCCTCGGCGCTGCGGCTGAGCATCGCCTCGACGAACAGCTTCTCCTTCGTGTCCCAACGCCGGTAGATCGTCGTCTCATGAACCCCCGACCTTCGTGCGACACCGGCGATGGTCGCTGAACCGACGCCCTCCTCGGCGACTTCGTCGAAGGCCGCGGCCAGCACGGTGCGGCGAACGTGTTCACCGCGGCGGTGCGTTGCGGGCGCGGTCATCTCACGAGCTTATCGCAAGTCCACTTGCAATACGGCTACGGTCGGCGCATGATCTATCGCAAGTTGCCTTGCAATAGGAGAAGGTCATGGATCCATCAGCGCCGCGCCTCGATTGCACGGGAACCACACCGGCCGTCGGATATCACCACTTTCACGACGACCTGAGCCTGAACTTCCAATGCAACCGGTGGATGCAGTGGATCGGCCCGTCAGCGATGGCAGAGATCACCGCCCTCGCAGCCCGCTGCGACACCTATCCGGAATGGATCGACGGCTTCCTGGGCCTGGCCGATGCCGCCCGCGAGGCGGGCCGCGTGTTTGCGTCGGCGTACTACGACCGGGCGGCGGAGTTCTTCATGCTCCCCGACGATCCGCGCCGAGCGGGCGCCAGGAAAAGGTTCGTGCAGACGATGCGCACGCTGTACGACGTCGCCCCCGATGACGTTCCATACGCGGGTTCGGCGTTACCGGCATTCGATCTGCGTCCGCACGTGGAAACCGGGAGCACCATCGTCGTATTCGGCGGATTCGACAGCTATATCGAAGAATTCCTGCCCATGCTGGCCCCGATGGTGGACGCAGGGCACCGCGTCATTGCGTTCGAGGGACCCGGTCAGGGCGGTGCCTTGGAAGACCGCGGCCTGTCGATGATCCCCGAGTGGGAGCGACCGGTAGCCGCAGTGCTCGATCATTACCAGCTGTCCGACGTGACCGCCGTCGGCGAATCTCTCGGCGGAGGACTGGTCATCCGGGCCGCCGCCTTCGAACCGCGGATCAGCCGTGCCGTCAGTATGGACATCCTCGACGACGAGTTCGAGGTGGTGGCCCGGCAGATCGGTCGCGGGGTAACACCGGTGCTGCGGGTGCTGCTGGCCATGCGTGCCAAGGGGATCGTCAACGCCGTTGCCCGGCGCGCGATCGTGCGCAAACCCGTCGCGGCGTGGGGGCTGCAGCAGGGCATGCACGTCACCGGAACGGCGACGGCTTACGACTTTCTGCGCTCGACCACCAGATTCAACACCCGGCGCGTCTCGCAACGGGTCAGCGCCGACGTCCTCTTGCTTGCCGGCGCCGACGACCACTACGTGCCGCTCACGCAGCTCGGGCGGCAGGCGGCCAACCTGGCCAGCGCGCGGTCGGTCACCACACGCACTTTCACCGCGGCCGAAGAGGCCAGTAATCACTGTCAGGTTGGCAATATCGGCGCGGCCGTGCGGGTGATTCAAGCTTGGCTGCAGCTCACGGCGACTAGTCGCATGGCCGAAAAAGCTAGTGCTGTAGAGGAATTCGAACCGCAGCCTTAGATAGACGTGCCCAGCCGGCGGCTATTTGTCCTCGACGGCGACGCCGCCTCGCAACCGCCTCCGCCGACGTGGGGTTTCCTTGCCGGACGGCCTGCGGTTGCGCAGCTTGCCGTTGGCTGACTCGCCTTCTGCCGGTTCGTCGGCGGGCTCGTCCTGCGCGGTAGAGGTCTCTTCCTCTGCGGTAGAGGTCTCTTGATCCGCGGTCGACTCAGGCTCCTCGACGGTGACCTCGGCCGGCTCGGCCTCGTCCTCGTCCGTCGTCTCTTCGGCCTCGGGTTCCGTCGTCTCCGCCTCGGACGCCTCTTCCTCAACAGCCTTGCGGCCGCGTCGGCGCTGCCTCTTCTCCTTGGGCTTCAGCGGTTTCGGCGGAGGCGGCGGGAGCTCGGCCACATACGCAAGGTGAAAGGCGAGCATGCCGAGCAGGGCGATCGCCGCGGCGGCTCCGTAGATGCCGAACAACCACTGCCCGGCGGTGTCAAGGGAGAGCCAGATCTCGCTGATCGCCGCACCGATGATCAGCACACCCGCGAGGATGTGCAGCCCGATGGACGACGTCCGAAGCGTCAACGCCAGTTGCGGCGTGCGGAACTCCGGCCGCCGAGTACGCAGCAGCGTGAACACCACCGGAAGCGCGGCCAGCCCGATCAGCGCGCCGACGACGATGCGCAGAGCCGTGCCCAGCGTGTGGGAGGTGTCGCCGATCATCTCGGGCCAGCGCGGCAGTACAAAGAAGAAGTATCCGACACCGGCGGCGATACAGAACGACGCGTGCCAAATCACCGCAACGGTGCGGCTCATACCCCTCCTACGCGCCACTTGGCTCTTCGCACGAGCGCTCATCACTAGTTATTTGGCCGGAGTGCGACTCAACTGCCGCACCCCGGACCGAGTGCGGAGGATGCGGGATTTGAACCCGCGAGGGCTGTTAACCCAACCCGCGTTCCAGGCGAGCGCCATAGGCCACTAGGCGAATCCTCCGCGGGCCATGGTAGCCGACCTTGCTGATGCGCCCGTCGAGATGCTCGCGGGCCGGGTATTAGACTCGCCGTGGACCCCGCGCGGCGTCTATCCTGTGAACTCCCCCAGGGCCGGAAGGCAGCAAGGGTCAATGGGCTCTGGCGGGTGCGCGGGGTCCCCTCATTTCTTGCATCCGGTTTGACGTGAAAGGCGCGCGGTGTCGTTTCTGTCGCTCGGCCGTGACGAGCTGCAAGCCGAACACGAGCAGCAGCTGCGGAACTACTCCGACCTGAAAGCCAAGGGGCTGAACCTCGACCTGACCCGCGGTAAGCCTTCACCTGCCCAACTCGACCTGTCCAACGAGCTGCTGCGTCTGCCAGGCGATGACTACCGCGACGGCGACGGCACCGACACCCGCAACTACGGCGGGCTTCACGGGCTGCCAGAACTGCGGGCGATCTTCGGCGAGCTGCTCGGTATCCCGGTGCCCAACCTGATTGCCGGCAATAACGCCAGCCTGGAACTGATGCACGACGTCGTGGTGTTCTCGATGCTGCATGGCGGGGTGGATTCGACGCGGCCGTGGATCCGTGAGCCCGTCGTCAAATTCCTGTGCCCCTCGCCCGGCTACGACCGCCACTTCGCGATCACCGAAAGCCTGGACATCGAGATGATCACCATCCCGATGCGCGAGGACGGACCGGACATCGACCTGATCGAAGAACTGGTCGCCGTCGACCCGGCCATCAAGGGCATGTGGTGTGTCCCGGTGTATTCGAACCCGACCGGCATCACCTACTCGTGGGACATCGCGCGTCGACTGGTCCAAATGGAAACAGCCGCAAAGGATTTCCGGCTGATGTGGGACAACGCCTACGCGGTGCACACACTGACCCACGATTTCGACCGCCAGATCGACGTGCTCGGACTGGCCGAAGCGGCAGGCAACCCGAACCGGCCGCTGGTGTTCGCGTCGACGTCGAAGATCACGTTCGCCGGTGCCGGCGTCAGCTTCCTCGGCGGCTCGCTGGGCAACATCGCCTGGTATCTGCAATACGCGGGCAAGAAGTCCATCGGCCCCGACAAGGTGAACCAGCTCAGGCATCTGCGGTTCTTCGGCGACGCCGACGGGGTGCGTCTGCAGATGCAGCGTCACCAGCAGCTCCTGGCGCCGAAGTTCGCGCTGGCCTTGGAGATCCTCGAGGACCGGCTCGCCGAATCCAAGATCGCGTCGTGGAACGAGCCGAAGGGCGGCTACTTCATCAGTCTTGACGTGTTGTCCGGCACCGCTCGGCGCACCATCGCGCTGGCAAAGGACGCCGGTATCGCTCTGACCGAGGCCGGGTCTGCTTTCCCATACCGAAATGACCCTGAGGACAAGAACATTCGCATCGCGCCGACATTCCCTGCGTTGCCGGAGCTGCGTGAGGCGATCGACGGGCTGGCGACCTGTGCACTGCTGTCGGCGACCGAGGCTCTGTTAGGGACGGAATGATCACTCGGCCCCGGCCTCGTCACACCGCGTCGGTAGCCTGCTGATCGTGGCGCTCTACCGCAAGTACCGGCCGGCAACCTTCGCCGAAGTCATCGGACAGGAGCATGTCACCGAGCCGCTGTCCACGGCGCTAACTGCAGGCCGCATCAACCACGCGTACCTGTTCTCCGGGCCGCGGGGATGTGGCAAGACGTCGTCGGCGCGCATCCTGGCGCGCTCGCTGAACTGCGAGCAGGGCCCGACGGCGACTCCGTGCGGCGTGTGCGATTCGTGCGTCGCGCTGGCGCCGAACGGCCCCGGCAGCGTCGACGTGGTGGAACTCGACGCCGCCAGCCACGGCGGCGTCGACGACACCCGCGAGCTGCGTGACCGCGCGTTCTATGCCCCCGCGCAGTCGCGCTACCGCATCTTCATCGTCGACGAAGCACACATGGTCACCACGGCAGGTTTCAACGCGCTGCTGAAGATCGTCGAGGAGCCGCCGGAGCACCTGATCTTCGTGTTCGCGACGACCGAGCCTGAAAAGGTGCTGCCGACGATCCGGTCGCGCACCCACCACTATCCGTTCCGGCTGCTGGCACCGCGGACCATGCGGTCGCTGCTGGAGCGCATCTGCACCTCCGAAGACGTGACCGTCGACGACGCCGTGTATCCGCTGGTCATCCGGGCCGGTGGCGGCTCGCCGCGCGACACGCTGTCGGTGCTCGATCAGCTGCTGGCCGGTGCCGATGCCAGCCGGGTGGAGTACCGGCGTGCGCTGGCGCTGCTCGGAGCGACGGACGTGGCGTTGATCGACGATGCGGTCGACGCGCTGGCGGCCGGGGACGCCGCGGCGCTGTTCGGTGCCGTCGAGGCGGTCGTCGACGCCGGGCATGACCCGCGGCGGTTCGCCACCGATCTGCTGGAACGCTTCCGCGACCTGATCGTGCTGCAGTCGGTGCCCGATGCGATCGCGCGCGGAGTGGTCGACGGGCCGGAGGACGTGCTGGACCGGATGCGAGATCAGGCCACCCGCGTCGGCACCGCCACGTTGACCCGCTACGCCGAGGTGGTGCACGCGGGCCTGGGCGAGATGCGCGGCGCGACCGCACCGCGGCTGCTGCTGGAGGTGGTGTGCGCGCGGCTGCTGCTGCCGTCGGCCAGCGACACCGAGGCCGCGCTGCTGCAGCGCGTCGAACGCATCGAGACGCGGCTGGAGCTGTCGATCCCGGCGGGTGAGGCCGCGGCTTCGGCGACGGCGGCGCCGTCGAAGCAGTTCGCCCGAAAGAGCAAAGCGGAGACGCCGACCCCTGAACCGACGCCTGAACCAACGGCGGAGGCCACACCGGAGCCGGAGCCAGCGCCTAAGTCCGAATCCGCGCCTGCGCCGGAGCCGGAAGCCGTTGAACCGCAAGCCGTTGAACCGCACGTTGAAACGCAGCCATGGGCAGAGGCGGCGGTGGGTCAGCCGAACGCCGCCGCTGTGCGCAGCATGTGGACGACGGTGCGAGAAAAGGTTCGTCAGCGTAGCCGCACCACCGAGGTGATGCTTGCCGGTGCGATCGTGCGCGCCGTCGAAGACGACACGCTGGTGCTCAGCCACGAATCCGCACCGTTGGCGAAACGACTTGCGGAGCAACGCAATTCCGACGTCATCCGGGAAGCGCTCAAGGACGCACTGGGTGTGGACTGGAAAATCCGGTGTGAAGCAGGCGGTGCGGCTCCCGCGCCGCCTTCACCGGCCGTCGATGATGACCCCGCGCCCGCGCAGAGTCAGCGCGATGACGACGAGGAAAGCATGCTCGCCGAGGCCGGCAGCGACACCTCCGAGGTGACGCGGCGCGACCCCGAGGAAGCCGCGCTGGAGCTGCTGCAGAACGAGCTCGGTGCCCGTCGCATCGACGGCTAGGAAAATTCGCCTCGATTCCGATGCGGTGCTGAGAGTACCGTGCATAGACATGGCAGCGCGTCTGTCAGCGATCGGTGCGGGCTGGTCAATGGTCGTGCTGGTCGCGGCCTGCGCGGGTAACCCCGCTCCTCCGCAGAACTCCAATGGTTCGTCGGTGCCGTCGACCAGCGCGCCGATGAAGATCACCGATCCGTACTCACCGTCAATCGACCCCGGGGCATTCTCGACGACGATCGACAATCCTTATCTCCCAATGACTCCGGGGACTCGCACCCGCTACGAGGTGCATACGCCCGAGGGCGTGCAACGCACGACGACCGAGGTCACCCACGACACCAAAACGATCATGGGGATCAAGACCATCGTCGTTCACGACACGGTCAGCGTCGACGACAAGACTGTCGAAGACACCCTTGACTGGTATGCCCAAGATCGCGACGGCAACGTTTGGTATTTCGGCGAAGACACCAAGGCGATCGAAGAGGACGGCACGGTAGACACGACCGGGTCGTTCGAGGGCGGCGTCAACGGCGCCTTGCCCGGGATCGCCATGCTGAGCCATCCGCACATCGGCGATCAGTACCGACAGGAGTACGCGAAGGGGGTCGCCGAGGACACCGGTGAGGTGGTCAGCCTCACCGGTAGCGAAACCACCCCGGCGACAGGACGCGTCAGTGACTTACTGGTCACGAAGGACGCCGACCGTCTCGATCCCACGGCGCCGCCGGAGAACAAGTTCTACGCGCGCGGGATCGGGCTCGTTCTCACGGTCGAACCCTCCGGGCGAGACGAGGCCGTCAAAGTTGAAAAGTTCTGAGCTGACGCAACCCGTGGTAGCGCACGGGACGCCCTCGGGTACACCTCCCCGCGGGCGCTGGTTTGCCAGTTGGCTGGGCACCGCAGGCGTCGTCGCGTTCGGGGTTATCGCGGTCGCGGTCGTCGTATCGGCGATAGCGGTCGTCGTCCGGGAGCCGTTCGGCGACACCGGTGTCGTGCTACCGACGGCCACGACCACGACGCCACCGCCACCTCCGTCCAGCGCGGCCCCACTTCCTCCGCCCGCCACGCGGGCCCCGTCTGCGGTGGCACCGAGCGGCCCGCCATCGCTCGCTCCGACAACCGTTGCGCCGAGCACGCCGCCACCGCCTCCGAAGCCGAGCGTTACGCACTCGTCGAGCACTCGTTCAGAGCCGAGCAGCATCCACCCGACGACCCATCAACCGTTCCCGCAGGAGACGACCGACTTTCTCGGCCCTCCCGGGACGAACAACTGACGCTAGGGCGTCCACCACGGCCGCAGCGGAAGGCTGCCGTCGCCGCCATGGGAATCGAGTTTGACCGCCAGAACCTGGTGCAGCTGAACGACATTGGTCTCGAAGCCCAGCCGCGACCCGGCCATGTACAGTCCCCACACCTTGGCGGTGGGCAGGCCGACTTCCGCGACCGCCTCGTCCCAGTGCTCGACGAGATTGCGGCACCAGTCCCGCAGCGTCAGTGCGTAGTGATGCCGCAGATTCTCCTCGTGGACCACTTCGAGCCCGACGTCCTGGGCCTCGGTGATGATGCGACCGGATCCGGTGAGTTCACCGTCGGGGAACACGTAGCGGTCGATGAACCCGCCTGCGGTCGGCCCGGTTCGGTTGTCGGGCCTGGTGATGCAGTGGTTGAGCAGCAGCCCACCGGTGCGCATCTTCGACTTCAGGAAGCGGAAGTACGACGGATAGTTGTGCACGCCGATGTGTTCGGTGAGCCCGATCGAGGACACCGCGTCGAACTGGGTTTCGCGGATGTCGCGGTAGTCGCCGTGGCGGACCTCTCCCAAATCGGCAAGGCCTTGTTCGGCGATCGCCTTCTGCGCCCAGGCGGCCTGCTCTTTCGACAGCGTGACGCCGATCGCCTTCACACCGTGGCGGGCGGCGTAGCGGACCATGCCGCCCCAGCCGCAACCCACGTCGAGCAGACGGTCGCCCGGCTTTAGCCGCAGCTTCTCGAACACCAGCCGGTACTTGTTCTCCTGGGCCTGTTCGAGTGTGGCGTCAGGGTGCGGATAACACGCGCAGGTGTAGGTCATCGACGGCCCAAGCACCCATTCGTAGAACGTGTTGGACACGTCGTAGTGGTGATGGATCGCCTCGGCGTCCCGGGTCCGGCTGTGCCGCAAGCCTTCTGCCATCCGGCGCCAACGGGGCAGCGCTTCCTGCGGCGGCGGCGCGATCGGCTTGAGATGCTCGAAACCGATGGAGCGCACGATATTTGCCAGCACCCGAGCAGGCGGCCGCTTGAAGTCCATCTTCTCGGCGAGCGCCTTGAGAAGCTCGTACGGATCACCCGGATGCACACCGTGCGGCTCGAGGTCGCCGGACACATAGGCCCGTGCCAGGCCGAGGTCGCCGGGCGCGGTGGCCAGATACGTGGTGCCGCGCGGGGTCAACAGGTCGAGGCCGAGTTCGGCATCGTCGGGTCCGGCCTTGCTGCCGTCATAGGCGGTGAACTTCAGCGGCAGTTGCCCCGCTGCGAAAATCTCCAGGATTTCGGCCAGCGTCAGCTTCCTGGCCGGCGCGTGTGGCTGATCTTTGAATGTCGTCATCGCAGTTCTCCGCTCTTCGCGCAAGCGCTCATCGCCGTTGCACCGCTTTTGCATATAGGTCTAGCAGCCGTGAGTCCGGGTCGTAGGTCTTCTTCACTGTCTTGTAGGTTTCCCCGCCGTAGAGGTTTTCGAACTCGTCGCGGGAGTAGTACGCATCTGAATACAGCGACTTGTGCCCGTCGAGCTCGCTGACTCTGCGTTCGATCAGCTTGTTGGTATGGCCTTCTTCAGGCCCGACCGGCACCGACGACCAGAAGCCGACGTTGACGTAGGTGTGGTGGGGGCGGATCGGGTACAGCGGCCACTCGCCCTCTTCACGCAGGCGTAGGGGACACAACCAGATCGGCTCGATCGGCACGTTGTCCAGGAACCAGGTGAGGAACTCGGCCGTCCGTTCGATCGGCACCTCGACGTCCTGCACCACGCGCTCGCGGGGCGGGCGGCCGTTGCGCTTCTCGATCCGGTCGGCGATGTTGAACCGCTGGTCGTAGGCGATCAACTTCCAGTAGAAGCTGCTGCGCCGGTAGCGCCGCGGCCAGAACCGGCGAATCCGCGGATCCTGCGCGCCGAATGCCCGCGAGCACCAGAACCAGTCGGTGTCCCACCGCCACAGATAGTCGTGGATGGTGAGCCGGTCATGCTTCTCGGCTCCATCCTTGCCGGAGTGCTGGATCGAGCGGTAGTAGATCTGCTTGCCGGTGTAGTCGCTGACCGGCCCGGGCGTGCTTGTTTGAATGCCCAGTGTCAAGTAGCCCTCTGTGGCGCTGAACACTACCCCGTCGAGGTAATCAACAGGTGCGCCGTCGTGGCCGCCGGTCTCGATGATGCGGTCCATGGCCGCGACGAGATCGTCCACCGAATGGAACCGCAGATGCTTGAGCGCGACGAACGGTTTGACGGTCTCCAGCTCGATCTTCAGCCGGACCGAATAGCCCAGCGTCCCATAGGAATTCGGAAAAGCGCGATACAGGTCGGCGTGTTGATCCGGCGATGCGGTAAGCACGTCGCCAGTGCCGGTCAAGATGTCCATCTCCAGCACCGACTCGTGCGGCAGGCCGTTGCGGAACGACGTCGACTCGATGCCCAGTCCTGTGACGGCACCGCCAAGTGTGATGGTCTTCAGCTGCGGCACCACCAGCGGCGACAGGCCGTAGGGCAGGGTGGCCGCGACGAGATCCTCGTAGGTGCACATGCCGGCGACGTCTGCGGTGCGGTTCTCGGGGTCGACGGCGATGACGCCCGTCAGCCCCGAAACGTCCAGCCCCTTGGTTTTCGTCTTGGCGCGCGCCCGGAACAGATTCGATGTGGGTTTGGCGAGCCGGACGGTGGCGTTCTGGGGTATCGCCCGGTAACTCGCGAGCAGCCGCTGCACGGCCGCACCATGAGCGCTACGTGCGTCGCTCCCCTCAACTGACACGGATATACGCTAGTCCGCGGCCGCAGCCGATGCGACCGCACCGACAGGACAGGAGAGCTATCTCATGGCACAGGTCAGCGCGTCCAGCACCGTCTTGATTGACGCCGCGCCGGAAACCGTGTTGGCGGCCATCGCGGATTACCAGACTGTGCGGCCGAAGATCCTGTCCTCGCGCTACAGCGGCTACCAGGTGCTCGAGGGCGGCCAGGGTGCGGGCACCGTCGCCACCTGGAAGCTGCAGGCCACCAAGTCGCGGGTGCGCGACGTCAAGGCCACCGTCGACGTGGCAGGCCACACCGTCATCGAAAAGGACGCGAACTCGTCGATGATCACGAACTGGACGGTGGCACCGGCCGGGCCGGGCTCGTCTGTCACGGTGAAGACGTCGTGGCAGGGCGCGGGCGGCATCGGGGGCTTCTTCGAGAAGACGTTTGCGCCGCTGGGCCTGCGCAAGATCCAGGACGAAGTACTCGCGAACCTGAAGAGCGAAGTCGAAAAGGGCTAGTTGGTTCGCGGGGGCTGGGTGGCCAGGAAGCCCGCGACTCCCTTGACGACGGCGTCGGCGTACTTCTGCCGGCCTTCGGGTGTCTTCATCAGCCCCGAGTCGACGGGGTTCTTCATGTTGCCGCATTCGACCAGGATCGACGGGTACTGGGCGAGGTTCAGGCCAGCGATGTCAGAGCGTGGGTCCAGGCCGTTCGAGCCGGTGTACGTCGACGGCACGAACCCCGATGCGGCGAGCTGATCACGCATGGTCTTCGCGAACGCGATGGACGGCCCGGCCTGGACATCGTTGAGCGGCGGTGACGAGTAGAGGATGTGGAAGCCGCGGCCGGTGGGCGGTCCGCCATCACCGTGGATGCTGACGACCGCGTTGGGTTGCAGCGAGTTGGCCATCGCCGCGCGCTCGTCGACGCAGGGGCCGAGCCCGGTGTCGTTGCCTCGCGACATCGCCGTCCGCACACCGAGCGCGGTGAGCGCCTGGCGGATGCGCAGCGTGGTGTCCCACGTGAAGGTGTGTTCGGGGTAGCCGTCGTCGGTGGACGTGCCGCTGGCCTGGCAGTCCTTGGTGCCGCCGCGGCCGGTGGGCACCTGGCGGCTGATCGAGTCGTCGTTGGAGCCGTTGTGGCCGGGGTCGAGGAACACGATCATGCCTGCGATATTGGCGGGCGCGGCAGAGGCCGGGGTTACGACCGTCGATGCGGCGATGAGCAGTCCGGCGGCTATCGCGGCGCCGACACGCAGGCAGGCAGGCACGGGCGCCACCGTAGCCGTACTGACGACTAGGCTGAAAGTCCAAACCGCCGCATGTGGATGAGCGCAACCAAGTCGAGACCAATACGCAAGGGGACTGTCATGCAACCCGGAGGCACGCCAGACATGTCGGCACTCCTCGCGCAGGCGCAGCAGGTGCAGCAGCAGTTGATGGAGGCGCAGGAAGCGCTGGCCAACGCCGAGGTACACGGTCAGGCCGGCGGCGGGCTTGTGCAGGTCACCATGAAGGGCAGCGGCGAGGTGGTGGCGGTGTCGATCGACCCGAAGGTCGTCGAACCCTCAGATGTCGAGACCCTGCAGGATCTCATCGTCGGCGCGATCGCCGACGCCTCCAAACAGGTCACCATCCTGGCGCACGACCGGCTCGGTCCGCTCGCCGGTGGCATGGGTGGCCTCGGTCTGCCGGGAATGTAATTGTTTGAGGGACCCGTTCAGGATCTGATCGACGAGCTCGGCAAGCTGCCCGGCATCGGTCCGAAGAGCGCGCAGCGGATCGCATTTCATTTCTTGTCGGTGGAGCCGCCACAGATTGACCGGCTGACGGCGGTGTTGAACAAGGTCCGCGACGGGGTGAAGTTTTGTGCGGTGTGCGGCAACGTCTCTGACGAGGACCGCTGCCGAATTTGTTCCGATGCACGTCGAGATGCCTCTGTGGTGTGTGTCGTGGAAGAGCCGAAGGACGTGCAGGCCGTCGAGCGCACGCGCGAATTCCGCGGCCGCTACCACGTATTGGGCGGGGCGCTGGATCCTTTGTCGGGTGTGGGACCGGAGCAATTGCGAATCCGCGAGCTACTCAACCGGATTGGCGAACGAGTCGACGGTGTAGACATCGCCGAGGTGATCATCGCGACGGATCCGAACACCGAGGGCGAGGCGACGGCGACGTATTTGGTGCGGATGCTGCGCGACATCCCGGGTTTGACGGTGACGCGCATCGCGTCGGGACTGCCGATGGGCGGCGACCTGGAATTCGCCGACGAGCTGACGCTCGGCCGGGCCCTGGCGGGCCGCCGCGCGATGGCTTAGTTCGCGAGAGTTACGTTTTGCAGAGGGTTACTCGCACTTCCTCTGCAAAACGTCACTTTGGCTGAACTGTCTGCCCCCACTGCGATCATTTCGGGCCATGGGGGACATATTCATCGGAAGTGAGGCCGTCACGTCTGGTCGCTTGACCAGGCACGAATTGAAGCGTTGGTATAGGCCGCTATTCCGCGGCGCCTACGTTTCCAAGCTCGAGCAACCGTCCTTGCGGGACCGAATCTACGCTGCATGGCTGGCGACGGGCCGCACCGCAGTGATCGGGGGAGTGGCCGCGTCCGCGCTACACGGCGCTGCCTGGGTCGACGTCGATACACCAATTGAGTTGATCTACCGGGGACGGCCGCAGTCTGGAATGGTTATCCGCAAGGAGACCTTGGCCGACGACGAGATCACGCGCGTGGCCGGCCTACCCGTGACAACGCGGGCCCGAACGGCATTCGACCTGGGCCGCTATTTGCAACGGGACGAAGCCATCGCCCGGCTCGATTCCCTGATGCGGGCGCAGGTGTTCTCGATTGAAGACGTGTTACTGCTCGCCAAGCGATACCGAGGCGCGCGTGGGCTGAAGGCATTACGCGTTGCCCTTCCGCTTGTCGACGGCGGTGCGGCGTCGCCAAGGGAGACTTGGCTGAGGCTGCTGTATATCGACGCGGGATTACCAAGGCCCACAACTCAAATCCCGATTTGCAAGGGCCGTGGGCGTCTCGTCCGGATGGCCGACATGGGCTGGGAGGAATTCATGGTGGTGTCCGAGTACGACGGGGATCAGCACCGAACGAACCGCCCGCAGTACGTCAAGGACATCAGATCTCTGCGCAAGGCGAGGAGCCTGGGCTGGATCGTCGACCAAGTCGTGAAAGAGGACCGGCCCGCCGGCATCGTCGAGCGTGCGCGCAAGGCACTGATGAGCCGCGGCTGGAAGCCCTAGACAGGCTTCCGCGAGAATGCACTTATTGCGCGGCCCGCTCGAACTTCCTCTCAACAACTGCAGTTTCGGCGAAAATTGGAAGCCCTAGACGCGGCGTGGCGCGGCCAGGCGTTCCCGCCGCAGTTGTGCAACCTCGTCGATTTCCAGCGGTGCCAGCTCGCCGACCACCCGCGACAGCAGGTAGTCCGCGAGTTCCGGGTTCCGCGCCAAGCATGGGCCATGCAGGTACGTGGCGACGACGCTGCCTTGCACCGCGCCGTCGATGCCATCACCCGCGCGGTTACCCGCTCCACTGATGATGCGCGCCAACGGTTTAGCCGCCGGCCCGAGAACCGTTCCGCCGCGGTGGTTTTCGAAGCCCGTCAACCGCTCGGACAAACCCGCCAGCAGCGGCTGCGAAACCACCTCCCCGATCGTCCGCTTGTCCTGAGGCGACGTGGTCACATCCAGCATCCCCACTCCGTCGACCCGCTCACCCGACGACGTTTCATACCAATGCCCCAAGACCTGGATGGCCGCGCAGATCGCGAGCACCGGCGCCCCGCGCGCAGCGGCCTGCTGCAAGCCGGGGTAACGGATCAGATGCTTCGTCGCCAGCCGCTGCGCGTAATCCTCGGCCCCACCCAACGTGTACATGTCGAGCTCGGCTGGCACCGGATCCGACAGCGTGATCTCGACGATCTCGGCGTCGAAGCCGCGAAGCCGCAGCCGCTGCCGCAGTACGACCGAATTGCCGCCGTCGCCGTATGTGCCCATCACGTCGGGCAGCACCAGCCCGATCCGCACCGTCGACTCAGACACGTGACAGCACCCGGCTCAGCTGCAAGAAGGCGGTGTAGTTGGCGACGACCTCGACGTGGCCGGGCGGACACGACTCGATGGCCTCGACGGCGTTGTGCACCAGCGTGTGTTCCACGCCTGCGTATCCAAGGCGTACCGCCAAGTCCGTCCCCCGTTCGCCCGCGGCCACCACGGGCTTATCGACGAAATGCTCGAAGTTGACGTCCCACAACCACGACAGGTCTTCGCCGTCGGGCACCTGCCCGTTGACCGAGATCACCACCGAGCCTGCGTCGGTGTCCACCATCGACAGCGCCTCCTGCCAGCCGGCCGGATTCTTGGCCAGCAGCATGCGAACGGTGTGTGCGCCGAAGTGCAGCGTGCTGTACCTGCCCGCGACCTCGTCGACGCGTGACACCGCGGCCACCGCAGCAGCCGGATCGGCGCCAAGCGTGACGGCCGCCGCGACCGCCTGCGTGGCATTGCCACGGTTGACGGCCCCTGGCAACGCCAACGTCATCGGTAGTGAAAGCCCTTCGGGCCCATAGATATTCGTGTCGTCGAACCACCAGTGCGGGCTGGGCCGCTTGAAATCCGTTCCGGTGGAGTACCAGTCGGACCCCTCGCGGACGATGATCTCGCCGGACCGCGGACAGCTCACCGAGTCGTTCGCCCAGCCGCCGCCCGCCGCGACCCATACGACGTGCGGACTGTCGTAGGCCGCCGACGTCATCAGCACGTCGTCGCAGTTGGCCACCACCACCGCCGACGGATGCCGCGCCAGCCCACCCCTCAACGTCCGCTCGATGTGGTTGATCTCACCGACGCGGTCGAGCTGATCGCGGGACAGGTTCAACAACACGATCACCGCGGGGTCGATGGCGTCAGCCACGTGCGGCACATGCATCTCGTCGACTTCCAGTGCGGCGAGCCCAGCGTCACGCGAACCGGCCAGCGCCGCCACCAGCCCGGCGTCCATGTTCGCGCCCTCGGCGTTGGTGGCGACATCGCCGAGGGTCCCTAAAGCCGCCGCAGTCATCCTGGTGGTCGTCGACTTGCCGTTTGTCCCGGTCACCACCACCGTGCGACGGCCCTCGCCCAGCTGCCGCAGCACGGATTTGTCCAGCGCAAGAGCCACCAGGCCGCCGATCATCGCGCCGGCGCCGCGCCCGGTGACCCGCGACGCCCATCGCGCGCCGGCTCCGGCCGCCAGTGCGACCCGTCCACGAGTGGTGACCATCCCCGGCATTTTAGGTAGCCGACACGCTGGCGAGCGATCCGGCGATGTCGGGGGCCCGTGCCATCCTCAAATCGTGAGCCAAACCTGGGGCCGGCCGGCAACCGAACCCGGAGCGGGCTGGGCCGTCGTCGACGTCGAGACGTCGGGCTTTCGCCCCGGGCAGGCGCGCGTCGTCAGCATCGCCGCGTTGGCGCTCGGCGATGACGGCAACGTCGAGCAAAGCCTTTACACGCTGCTCAACCCCGGCGTCGATCCCGGTCCAACCCACGTCCACGGCCTGACCGCCGACATGCTCGAGGGGCAGCCCTGCTTCGGCGACATCGTCGACGACCTCGTCGAGGTGCTCAAAGGCCGCACCCTGGTCGCCCACAACGTCGGTTTCGACTACTCGTTCCTGGCCGCAGAAGCCGAGCTCGTCGGCGAGGAGCTGCCCATCGAAACCGTGATGTGCACCGTAGAGCTCACTCGCAGGCTGGAGCTTGGCACCGAGAACCTGCAGCTGGCGACGCTGGCGGGGCATTGGGGCATCACGCAGATCAAACCGCACGACGCGCTCGACGACGCGATGGTGCTCGCGCAGATCCTGAAGCCGGTCCTGGTCCGCGCCCGTGAGCGCAGAGTCTGGCTGCCGACGCGCCCAGTGACGCGGCGCTACTGGCCGAATGGCCAGGTCACACACGAGGAGCTGCGCCCGTTGAAGATGCTGGCGTCGCGGATGCCGTGCCCGTATCTCAACCCCGGCCGGTTCGTCGCGGGGCGTCCGCTGGTGCAGGGCATGCGGGTCGCGCTATCGGCGGAAGTCGCCCGCACCCACGAGGAACTCGTCGAGCGCATCGTGCATGCAGGCCTGGCCTACACCGACGCCGTCGACCTGGAGACGTCGCTGGTCATCTGCAACGAGACCGAACCCGAACACGGCAAGGGCTACCAGGCCAACGAACTCGGTGTTCCGCTGGTCCGCGACGCCGACTTCATGCGTCTGCTCGATTCCGTCGTCGGCGGCACGAGCGTCGAAGACTTCACCGACAACACCCTCGCCGGCGAGCAGTTCGCACTCTTCTAGGCCGGGCGCGCCGTCCCCAGTGAGACACCCGGGGTGAACGTAACGGGCAGCCGGCCCAGCCCGGTCATGCTCGGATTGCCGGAATACCGATGGACACCACCAAGGTCGACGTCATAGTCCGGTATGCGTTCGAGCACCGCCTTCACCATCACCTCGAACATGACCCGCGCCAGCGGGGCGCCGATGCAGCGGTGCGGCCCGAGCCCGAACGCGACGTGACGATTCGGCGACCGGTCGAGTATCACTTCGTCGGCTCGGTCGAACTCGCGCTCGTCGTGATTGGCCGCAAGCCAGCTGATGAGCACCTGGTCGTTGCGCCGAAGTTGTTGTCCGCCAAGGACGGTGTCGCGGCTTACCGTGCGGCTCAGTGTCTTGTTGACCGAGCAGTACCTGAGAAACTCGTCGGCCGCGGAGCGGTACAGCTCGGGCCGGTCGATGAGTTGCTGCCGCAGATCCGGATGCGTGCCGAGGTGCAGCAGGCTCAGCGCGGTCAGGGATGTCGTGGTGTCGACGCCGCCGCCGATGAGATTCCAGAGGATGTCGATGAGCTGGTTGTCGTCCAAAGGCTCGCCGTCGAATTCGAACTGAACGAGGAAACTTGTCAGGTCGTCGCCCGGGTCGGCCCGTCGGGTCGCCGCGAATTTCAGCAGGCCGTTGATCATTGCGGGGACCTCGGCGATCGCCTGGTTGTATGCGTCGGCATCGGAGGCGTCCATCACCGAGTGGAAGAGGTTGGCGTAGAGCTGCCAGTTGTCGTAGGGCAGGCCCATCAACCGCATGGTGAGGATCGCCGGGACGGGACTGGCGTAGTCCAGCACGAGGTCCATCCGGCCGTCGGTGATCCGCTGGTCGAGAAACCAGTGCACGGACTGCTCCATGAAGGGGCGCATCTTCTCGACGGCGCCCGATGAGAAGAACGGGGTGAGCGCGCGTCGCAGCGCCAGATGGTAGGGGCCGTCGACTTCACCGATGCCGAGCGGCGGCTGGCCTTCGGGACGCGGAACACCCATCTCGCCTTGGTAATTCACACCGTCGGCAGCGTTGGGCTCGTACCTGTGCGCGAAAACCTCGCCGTCACGCGCCACCTTTTCGACCGCTTCGTAACTGGAGACGTACCAGAATCCGCCGTACTTCTCGTTCCATGCGACGGGGCATCGGCTACGGAGTTCGGCGTTGATCTCGTCTTCGTTGCGATTGAACTCGTCGGAATGGTGATCGAATCCGATGATCGCCTCGGCACTGACGTCAGGACCGCCCATTGGGCTATCTTTGCATTTTTAGGGAGGTAAGTCCCTCGGGAGGTGGAACCCATCGACAGTGCGACCATCGACGGACGGGCGATCCCAGATTTGCCCGATCTCCCGCGGATGCGCCGCGAACGTTTCGAGCGCCTGCAGCATCAGCTCGACGCACAAGGTGTCGACGGCCTCGTGCTGCTCGGGTCCAGTTCGGTGGCGTATGCCACCGGCGCGGCCGCACCTGCCCAGGATGGTGACCGCGCTGCGCTGTTTCGTCCGGTGGCGGTTGTGGTGAAGGGGGATTCCGCACCGCACCTGTACACGCTCTACGCCGACGGGGTTCCTGCCGACCTTCCCGACGATCATCTGCACGGAGCCTTGTTTCCGGATCTCGACGACGGCATCGAGGAGTTCGCCGCGGCTCTCGCCGGTCATTTTCCATCCGGCGCTCGCATCGGCGTCGACGCCCAAACGCACGCGATGCTTCGGGGTCTGCCCCCGTTCGACTGGGTAGATGCCTCCGACGTTGTCGGTGCCGCCAAGCTCACGAAGACACCCGACGAGATCGCGTGCATACGCCAGGCGCAGCGGCTGAATGAGATCGCGATGGGAGACGCGCTGGCCGCTCTGCGTCCCGGCGTTCGCCAGATAGACCTCAGCGCGGTGTTCCTGCGCCGCGTCTTCGAACTCGGTGCCTCCGCGAACGGTATCGATCCCATCTGGCAGGTGATGGCGCCGACGCGCGAGCTCGGACCCTGGACCCTGCATGGCGATCTGGCCTATCCGACCGTCACCACCGACCGCTTCCTTCGCGAAGGCGACGTCATCTGGGTCGACTCGGGCATCACCTGGGAGGGCTACGCCTCCGACTACGGCCGGACCTGGATCACGGGTGGCGGTCCAAATGCGCGGCAGGAGGAGCACTTCCGCCGCTGGCGAGCGGTGGTCGACGCCGCGCTCGACGTTCTCAAGCCAGGAGTGTCGGCGCTCGAACTCGGCAAAGTGGCCATCGACGCGAACGACGGAGTCCGTCCTTGGATCGAGCATTTCTATCTGGCACACGGCGTGGGCACCGAGAGCGCAGAGATGCCACTCATCGGGACGGACTTGGGTGAGCGGTTCGACGAGCGGCTGATCATGCAGCCAGGGATGGTACTAGTTCTCGAGCCGGTTATCTGGGAGGAGGGCGTCGCCGGTTACCGTTCGGAAGACATTGTGGCCGTGACGGATACGGGCTGGGTGAAGCTCAGCGGATCGACCTACGAACCGTACGGGATATCGGCGTGAGCCCCGTCGCCCGCGACCGCGGGTTGTTCGTCGGCATGATGGGCCTTGAGGACGACGCACGCGTCGACTTCGGCCGCCTGCGTGCGCAACGACGCGCAAAAGTCTTCTCCGGCATGGAAAGCCACAACCTCGATGCCTTGCTGCTCGGTGGCGTCGGCGACGTGAAGTACGTGTCGGGTGCCCGTCAGCTCGGGCGCTCTGGTGTCCTGCCCTTCGCTCCCGTCGCGGTGGTGGTGAAGGAAACCGAACGCGTGCATCTGCTTTCGACCTGGGACGAGGGCGTGCCGCCGGAGATCGGTCGCGACGATCTGTACCGCATGAGCTGGAATCCCGCCAACCTCGCAGCCGACCTCGCTGGCATCCCAGGTCTAAGCGAGGCGCGGCGGGTCGGCACCGACGGTTTGACGCCGATGTTCGCCGCGTTGATTCCTGAACTCGTCACCAAGGCGGAACTCCTTGACGCCGCACCGGTCATGGACGGTGCGCGACGGACCAAGACGCCCGACGAGATCACCTGCCTGCACGTGGCGTCGGCGATCTCGGAAGCGGCGCTGAGTGCGATGGAAGACGCACTGACGCCCGGCATCACCGAACGTGAACTGCTCGGCATCTACCACGAGCGGATCGCCAGCCTGGGCGCGCCGATGCCGCCGTCGGAAGGCGTGTGCTTCGCGACGCCCTCGCAGGGTCAGGTCAGTTTCCGGCACTTGGCATCTGAGCGGCCGATCCGCGACGGCGAAATGGTGGTGCTCGCGCCCGGTGCGTTGTACGCCGGCTACGAGGCAGGCCTGGGCCGCACGCGCGTAGCCGGTCGCGCCGGTCCGTCGGGGACCCCCAGCTTGGCCTCCGAATGCGCCCGCGGCTTGGAGGCGCTGATCTCCGCATGTCGTCCCGGCAATACGGGTGCCGATCTGTACCGGGCGTGGCAGGACACGGGCAACGACGATCCGGGGGTCCCGCTGGCACACGGCCTCGGGTTGGGCGCCGAACCGCCGCTGATCGGTCTCGGGCGTGGCCGCGATGCCGTCATCGAGGAAGAGATGGTGTTGAGCGTGCAGTCGTGGGTTGCCCACGAAGGCATTGGCGGCTGCCTCCAGCGCGATACGGTGCTCGTCGACAGTGGTGGACCAACCCTGCTCACACGCTACGGAAGGTTGTAATGGCAAGCCACCGAACAGTTTTCAATCACATCGGCTTGTGCGTCAGCGATCGCGAACGGTCGCGTCGTTTTTACGAGGGTCTACTCGGCTTCCAGTTCTGGTGGGACCTCGAACTGCCTGACGAGGGCACCGCTCAGCTGCTGCAGCTGGCCAAGCCGATCGGCGTGCGTGCGACGTACCTGGTGCGCGACGGCCTCGTGCTGGAACTCATCGACTACTCGAAACGCGACGTACAGAGCCGTGAGCGAGTCATGGACGAAGTCGGGCTGACGCATATCTCGCTATCGGTGTCTGACCTCGCCGGCGTGCTGGAAAGGGTCGAGGATTTCGGCGGCTCGGTGGTCAAGGACACCGTCACCGAACAGTTCGCGATGATCCGCGACCCCGACGGACAGCTGATCGAGCTGCTCCCGGATACCTGGCTGGCCAATCTGCCGCCGCGCCCGTAGACCCATTGTGATCACTACGCGTGTAGTGGTACCGTCGGCGGTATGCCTGCCACTACGGACGTAGTACAACGCAAGCGGTCGCTGTGGCACGGTTACCGCCGCCACGGCTACTTTTTCCGCGAGGCCGCGATGCTCACCATCGCGATGGGCTTCGGCCTGCACCTTTACCGCGTCATCTTCGGCGACGAACTCGCGATGAAGTACGTAGTCACGCTGACGACAGACAAGATTCTGCTGGTTCCGATGACATATGCCGCGATTACAGGGATCTTGGTGTGGCACCGCGTGCGGTTCGTCAACACGCCGCACAAGGCGTTCTTCACCGCATCGGTGTTCTATATCGCCGCGAGCGTGCCGCTGCACATCTACTTCAACCTGGTCAGGGGCGACATCGCGACGTTTTTCACCTGGTTTCCGATGTGGTTCAGCTACGTGCTGCTGATCGTGGTCTACCCGGCGTTCCTGACGATGTTCTGGCGTCTGCACTATAGGAACTGATGCCGCCCAACCCAGAACGACGGACCCAGATCCTCGATGCTGCGATCGACATCCTGTGCGACGACGGCGTCGGCGGTCTGACCCATCGGCAGGTCGACACGCGAACCGGCCTGCCCGCGGGCACGACGTCCAACTACTTCCGCACTCGCCAGGCGCTGATCGAATCGACCGCCGCACGGACGGTGGACCTGCATTGGCAGCGCGTCGAGGCGCTGCAGAAGGCGATCGGACCGATGACTCGAGCCGCGCTGAAATCGTTGTTGATTCGCATGCTCGAACCCGACGAGCAGTTTCGCCGGTGGACGCTCGCGCGCTTCGAGCTCTTCATGGAAAGCACCCGCCGCGCCGAACTCCGGCCGCTGATGAAAGACCTTCAGGCGGCCGCGGTGAAGTCGGCGACACTCATCTTCGAGGCCGCCGGCTTCACCCCGACACCGGAGCGGATGGACGAACTCAGCAGGCTGCTCAACGGCTTTGTGTTCAGCAACCTCACCATCGCGCCCGAGGCGGGCGCGCACGATGCCGCCGGTCTTGTGGACCGACTGCTGAGCGCCTTCCTCGATTAGCGACGTGCCGAAGCGCGGTTGACCGCCGAGACCACGGCTCGCAGCGACGCCGTGGTGATCGACGTGGCGATGCCGACGCCCCAGATCGTCTGGCCGTCGACCGAGGCCTCCACGTACGCAGCGGCCTGGGCCTCCTCGCCGGATGACATCGCGTGCTCGGAGTAGTCGAGTACGTGGACCTGAATGCCGACGCTGCACAGCGCGTCTACGAACGCCGCGAGTGGACCGTTGCCGGAACCGCGGATGTCGGTCTCGACGCCGTCGATCTTGACCGTCGCCTCAATGGTGTCGGTGCCGCCGTCGGTCTCGGATGCGACGACCTTCTGGCGGATCCGCTCCAGCGGCCGCACCGGAGCCAGGTACTCCTCGGCGAAGACGTCCCACATCTCCTTGGGCGATACCTCGCCGCCCTCGCCGTCGGTGATCTTCTGGATCGCCTGGGAGAACTCGATCTGCAGCCGACGCGGCAGCACCAGGCCGTGATCGGCCTTCATGATGTAGGCCACGCCGCCCTTGCCGGACTGCGAGTTCACCCGGATGACAGCCTCATACGTGCGCCCGACGTCGCGCGGATCGATCGGCAGATACGGCACCTGCCACAGGATGTCGTCTACATCGGCGTCCTGCTCGTCGGCGGACACCTTCATCGCGTCCAGGCCCTTGTTGATCGCGTCCTGGTGACTGCCGGAGAACGCGGTGTATACCAGATCGCCGCCGTACGGGTGGCGTTCGTGCACGGGCAGCTGGTTGCAGTACTCGACCGTGCGCCGGATTTCGTCGATGTTGGAGAAGTCGATCTGCGGGTCCACTCCGCGGGAGAACAGGTTCAGGCCCAGCGTCACCAGGCAGACGTTGCCGGTGCGCTCACCGTTGCCGAACAGGCAGCCCTCGATGCGGTCGGCGCCGGCCTGATAGCCCAATTCGGCTGCGGCGACGGCTGTTCCGCGGTCGTTGTGCGGATGCAGCGAAAGGATGACGGACTCACGCCGTTTCAAATTGCGGCTCATCCACTCGATGGAGTCGGCGTAGACGTTGGGTGTCGCCATCTCGACGGTCGCGGGCAGGTTGACGATCAGGGGCCAATCCGGCGTTGGCTGGATGACGTCGGAGACGGCGTCGCACACCTGCTTGGCGTACTCCAATTCGGTGCCGGTGTAGGACTCCGGCGAGTACTCGTAGCGCCATAGCGTGTCCGGGTACTTCTTGGCTTCCTCCAAGCACTTTCGCGCGCCCTCGACGGCGATCGCCTTGACCTCTTCACGCCCCGCGCGAAACACCACGCGGCGCTGCAGGATCGACGTCGAGTTGTAGAAGTGCACGATCGCGCGCGGAGCGCCCTGGCACGCCTCGAACGTCCGCTCGATCAGCTCGGGCCGGCACTGGGTCAGTACCTGGATCGTGACGTCTTCGGGGACCGCGCCCTGCTCGATGATCTCGCGGACGAAGTCGAAGTCGGTCTGGCTGGCCGACGGGAAACCGACCTCGATCTCCTTGTAACCCATGCGCACCAGCAGCTCGAACATGCGGCGCTTGCGGGCCGGGCTCATCGGGTCGATGAGCGCCTGGTTGCCGTCGCGCAGGTCGACGGCGCACCACATCGGGGCGCGGTCGACCACACGGTCTGGCCAGCTGCGGTCAAAAGGAACGGGTGCTGGGCCTGACGCCGGGCTCCCGCCCGGCACCTCAGCGGCGAAGGTGCGGTACCGGTCGACCGGCATCGACGTGGTCCGCTGGGTATTCCAGGCGGGCTGGCCCGGGTTGGGCGGACCCGCGGGCTTGTTGATGGTGCGTACTGACGTGAAAGCGTCAGCGGAATCGGGTTTCGAAAAGGTGGTCATTTCAGGGGCTCCGGGAGTAAGACGGGACTCGACCGGCGCGTCGCGAACACCCGCGACGGGAAGCCGGTCTGGATCAGACCCCGTCGCGGCTGCCGAGAAGGAGCACCCGCTGCACGTTGACCACTGTAGCAAGCCCACCTGAAGGGCCAAAACGTCGGCTTACTCGCAGAGCCGGTAGACAATGGTGCAGTGAGGCAGGTGATGGCGCTGCTCGCCATCCTGACGTTGCTCGTGGGGTGCAGCCGCAACATCGACGGATCGGCCGCGATGGGTTCCCGCGAAGTCGAACCCTCGTACTTCTTCGCCGGCGACGTCGACACCTACGGGCAGGCCATCAGCGCCGATGAGGTCACCGCGCTGGCCTACCTTCGCGCGATGCGCCGGGTCGATCCCTGCGGCCTGATCACCCGCGAGTCGCTGGCCAAGATCGGTGAAATAGGTTCGGTGGGAACGCTTTTCTCACTCGACGAGTGCGACATCGACATCAAAGTCGCGGGTGAGATCCACCGGCGCTACGCCAGCATCGAGGTCACCCTCAACCGTCTCGCAGGCAAGGCTGTCGCGTTCCTGTCCGGCGATCTGCCGGTCTACGAGACGTATCCCGGCTCGTGTGACTACCTGCTGCCGCTGAATCTGTCGCTGCTGCCCGGCGCTCGCCCGCTGCGCACGGCCGACCAGCCGTTCGTGCGGGTCGGGTTGGTCGCCGAGGACAACTGCGACTTTGCAAAGGGACTGGTGCGCGCCATCGGTCCGCGGCTCGAGGCGCTACAGCTGCCGGCCCGTGACGCGGTCGCCACCTATCCTGCGCGGCTCGCCGAGCGCGACCCGTGTCAGGTGATGTCCGTCATCAGCGCGGACATCCAGAGCTGGGACATCGGCCGGTCGCGGCCCTACGAATGCGACTTCCGTATCTCGCGAGGCCATGACGTCGTTCCAATCCGGCTGACACTGAAACCCCAGACATTCGACATGACCACCGAGACTCGGCAGACCCGCACTCAGGGCGGCGTCGAACTGCTCGTCGATCCGAGCTACTGCTCGGTGTTGGCGTTCCTCGGCGACAGAATGCAGCGCAAGCTGCTCGGCGGTGATTTCGTCGACACCGGCGACGTCATCATTCGGCCCGCGGTCGTGGTCGACAGCGGCGGCGAGCATTGCGACGTCGTCATGGATGTGGCGGCGGCCGCCGCGAAGCTATACGGCTGAGTCAGGGAACGCGATCACCGACAGAAAACGGATCGGCAGCTCGACAAGGTCCACCGGCCCATGCGCGCCCTCCCCGTCGATCTGCAGCGAGTCGCCAGGATGCAGCCGGTACACCTCGCGGCTGTGGCTGTAGTCCATGACGCCTTCGAGCATGTAGATGAACTCCGTGCCCGGATGCTGGAACAGCGGATAGGTCTGGCTCTTCTCCGACAGCGTGACGTGCAGGCACTCCAGCCGTTTGTGCTCGCCGCGCAGCGACCCCAGCAGCTGGTATTCGTGGCCTTCCTTGGTGCCGTTGCGAACGATGCGCGCCCCCGTGCCGGCCTTGACGAACGCGGCGGGACGCTCGACGTCTGCACCGCGGAACAAGCTGGTGACCGGCACGTCGCAACCCTTGGCGAGCAGCGCCAGCGTGCTCAGGCTGCACGACGTCTGCGCGTTTTCGATTTTGGACATCATGGCCTTGGAGATACCGACGCGAGCCGCCATCTCCGCGACCGTAAGCCCTTGCTGCTGGCGCAGTTTGCGGACATTGCGCCCGATCGCAGCCTCGAACTCGAGCTCCTCGACGGGCTCGTGTGGGTCGCGGTCGCGTGCGGTACCGGACTTGTTGCGCAGCGGGACGTCAGTCATGTTTCCTGTCAGGAATCATCGCATCTGTCCGGCCCCGACATAGGGATAAGGGCTCTTCAGCAGGTCGCCCTCGGCGAACCGCGACAGCCGGAAGTCGCTGTGCGGTATGCGGGGATCGTTGCTGTGCCCGTCGACGACCAGGTCGGCGACCAATCGGCCCACCGCCGGGGCGATCTTGAATCCGTGCCCGCTGAAGCCGGCTGCCACGATCAGACCGTCCAGCTCGGTTGTGGAGATGACAGGGTTCCAGTCCAGCGTGACGTCGTAGCAGCCCGCGTAGCTGCTGCTGATCGCCGCATCGGTGAAGCCGGGGAATCGCGCACCGACCTTGTCCACGGTCAGGTCGACGAACGCATCAGTGGCCCGGTTGAGGTAGTTGTCCGGGTCGGCCTGTTCGACGTCGGACAGGTCGCTGTTGCCGAACAGGATGTCGCCGCCGAGCTCAGGCCTGACGTACTGCAGCGAGACCAGATCGGAAAAGACTGGGACAGAGCCGGTTTCGACACCCGGCTTGATGGTGACGATCTGCTCGCGGACGACACGGATCGGCACGTCGATGCCGTATGGCGCCAGAAATGGTCGAGTCCACACGCCGGTGGCGACGACGACGGTGCCCGCCGAGATTTCAGTGCCGTCCGCGAGGCTGACACCTGTCACCCTTTGGCCGTCGGTGAGCAGTCCGGTTACGGTGGCGCCCTGTCGGATTCGCACACCAGCGGCACGAGCCGCGACCGCGAATGCCTGCGCGGTCTGGTACGCATCGCCGTATCCACCGCGTGCCTCCCACCCGAACGCCGCGAACGGCGACAGGTCCGCGAACGGCCACATGCAGGCGACCTCGGAGGCGTCGATCTCCTCGGTCTGCACGCCGACGGCCCGTTGGGCGGCGAGGCTCTTGCGCAGCGATTCGACGTTGGGTTCGCCGACGCCGACGACGTAGCCGGTCTGGCGGAAGCCGATGTCGGTGCCAAAGATCTCGTCGGCGTTTTCAAACACCTCCAGCCCGACGGTGGCCATCGCGGCCAGCGAGCTGATGCCGTAGTGGCAGCGAACGATGCCGCTGGACTTGCCCGTCATGCCGGAGGCGACGGTGTTGCGTTCGGCCACAAAGACATCGGTGACGCCCCGCTGGCTCAAGGCCCACGCCGCGGCGGTGCCCTCGATGCCGCCGCCGACGATGACGACGTCCGCGGTGTTCATTGGCCGGGGATCCAGGACGTGCCCGCCAGCGGCACCCGCGCCATCGCGGCGGCCTCGATCGTCACCGCCACGAGGTCCTCCGGTTCGAGGTGCAGCACATGCGCCTTACCGCAGGCGCGCGCGATGGTCTGCGCTTCCATCGTCAGCACCCTCAGGTAGTTGGCGAGCCTGCGGCCGCCCTCGACGGGATCGAAACGGGCGGCCAGCTCGGGATCTTGAGTGCTGATCCCTGCCGGGTCGGTGCCGTCCTGAAAGTCGTCGAAGAAACCCGCTGCGCTGCCGAGCTTTTCGTAGTCGGCGGCATAACGCGGATGGTTGTCGCCAAGCGCGATCAGTGCGGCGGTCCCGATCGCGACAGCGTCGGCTCCGAGCGCGAGCGCCTTGGCCACATCGGCGCCCGTCCGGATGCCGCCGGACACGATGAGTTGCACCTTCCGATGCACACCGAGTTCTTGCAGGGCCTGCACCGCCTGGGGCACGGCGGCCAGCGTCGGGATGCCGACGTGTTCGATGAACACCTCTTGGGTCGCGGCGGTGCCGCCTTGCATGCCGTCGACGACGACGACGTCTGCGCCGGCGTGCACGGCGAGCTTGACGTCGTAGTAGGTGCGGGTGGCGCCGACCTTGACGTAGATCGGCTTCTCCCAGTCGGTGATCTCGCGAAGTTCGTTGATTTTGATCGTGAGGTCGTCGGGGCCGGTCCAATCGGGATGGCGGCACGCCGAGCGCTGGTCGATGCCCTCGGGAAGCGTGCGCATGCCGGCGACGCGCTCGGAGATCTTCTGGCCGAGCAGCATGCCCCCTCCGCCGGGCTTCGCGCCCTGACCGAGCACCACCTCGATCGCGTCGGCCTTGCGTAGGTCGTCGGGGTTCATGCCATAGCGCGACGGAAGATATTGGTAGACAAGATATTTACTCTGCCCGCGTTCCTCCGGCGTCATGCCGCCGTCACCGGTGGTGGTCGACGTGCCGACCTCGCTGGCGCCGCGGCCCAACGCTTCCTTGGCCGGGCCGGACAGCGCGCCGAACGACATACCGGCGATGGTGACCGGGATGTCCAGGTGCAGAGGATGTTTGGCATGGCGGTCGCCGAGGACGACGTCGGTGCCGCACTTCTCGCGGTAGCCCTCGAGCGGATACCGGGACATCGACGCACCGAGGAACAACAGATCGTCGAAATGCGGCAGTGCACGCTTGGCGCCCCAGCCGCGGATGTCGTAGATGCCGGTGTCGGCGGCGCGCTGGATGGCGGCGATCGTCTGCCGGTCGAAGGTGGCGGATTCGCGCAGGCCCAGGCGGGCGCGGTCGTCTTGGTTCATCTCAGTAGCTCGAGGTGTTGTCGACGTGGAAGTGGTACAGGTTTCGCGCCGATCCGTAGCGGGTGTAGGCAGATGTGTCGTCGCCGTCGAAACCTGCTGCCTTCAAGAGGTGTTCGAGCTCTTGGTGGTGCTCGGCATGCATCTGCTTGGCGATACAGTCGGCGCCGAGCGACGCGACGTCGCCGCGGACGTAGAGGCGCGCTTCGTAGATCGAGTCGCCGAGTGCCTCGCCCGCGTCACCGCGGATCACCAGCCGACCGGCCTGCGCCATGAAGGCGCTCATGTGGCCGACGTCGCCGCCGATCACCATGTCCACGCCCTTCATCGAAATTCCGCACCGCGCAGCGGCGTTGCCCTCGATCACCAGCAGGCCGCCGTGCGCGGTGGCACCCGCCGACTGCGAGGCGTTGCCCTTGACCCACACGGTGCCGCTCATCATGTTCTCGGCGACCCCGGTACCTGCGTTGCCGTTGATGGTGATTTCGGCCTGCTGGTTCATGCCCGCGGCGTAGTAGCCGACATGGCCGTCGACGGTCACCTTCACCGGGGCGTTGAGGCCGACAGCGACGTTGTGCGCGCCGGCTGGGTGTTCGATCAGGAATTCACCCGACAGGTCCGGTCGATGAAGCGCGGCGTTGACCTCGCGCAGCGAAACCGAATGCAGGTCGAACGACGTCACCGTTTCCATGCGTAGATCACCTCCGGCTCCGGCTCCCAGATCTTGGCCGCCTCGACGCCGGGAAGGCCTGCCAGCGCGCGGTATTCGCTGCCCATAGCGACCCAGTCGTCCGTCTCGGCGATGACGGCGGGCTTGCAGGCAATCGCGTCGCGCACGACGGCGAACGAGTCGCGGTTGGACACCAGCAGGGTGTAGAAGCCGTCGAACGTCGCGCACAGTTCCTTCAGTGCCGCTTCGACGTCACGGCCGTCGGCCAGTTGCTTCGCGATGAAGCGGGCACCGACCTCGGTGTCGTTCTCGCTATCGAATTGCACACCGGCGGCGCGTAATTCACGGCGGATGGTCGCGTGGTTGGCGAACGACCCGTTGTGCACCATGCACTGTTCGGGCCCGACGGCGTAAGGATGACAGCCCGCGGGTGTCACCGCCGACTCGGTGGCCATTCGCGTGTGGCCCACACCCTGCCAGCCCTGCGCGTTCGCCAGGCCCCACGCGTCGGTCAGTGCTCGTGGATGGCCAACCCCCTTGAGGACGGCCATATCCGAGCCGAACCCGGCGATCAACGCGTCGGGATATGCCGACTTGACGGCGTCGAGCAGCACTTCCGAAGGGGCCTCTGCGGTGAGGAGATACGTCTCGGCAACGCGAGTGATCGTGACGTCGAGTCCGAGGTCGGCGGCGGCAGGGTTCACTTCCAGCACCGACACGCAGCCTCGGCCGGGCGGCGACCAGGTCGGATCGCCGTACACCGCAACGCCCGCCGAGTCGCTGCCACGATCGCCCATCTCGCACAGCATCCCGGTCAACAATTCGCCAAGCCCGGGATATAACACGGGGTTGCGCAGGTGCAGGCCCACGATGCCGCACATGGTTTTTCGTTCCTCTCGTCAGAATGCAGTGAGGTAGTGCTCGATCTCCCATGGGGTTACCGCGCTGTGGTAGGCGAAGAACTCCTCACGCTTGAGGTTGGCGAAATAACCCGACACTCCATCACCCGCCGCGTCGAGGACGCCCGTCACCACCGAATCGCCTTGGAGTTCATCGACCGCGTGCAGCAGTGTCGGTGGCAATGGCCGGGCCGCGCCCGTGCCGACGGCTCCGGGATCTGCGCTGCGCTTGACGCCGTCGATGCCCGCACCCAGGGCGGCTGCGATCGCCAGGTACGGGTTGGCCGAGCCGTCGCCGCCACGCAGCTCGATGCGCGCCGAATCGGGCACGCGGATGTAGTGGGTCCGGTCGTTGCCGCCGTACGTCGGAGTCTTCGGCGCCCATGATGCACCCGATGCTGTGGTCGTGGCGCCAGTTCGCTTGTAGGAGTTGACTGTTGGCGCTATCACGGCCTGCAGAGCGCACGCGTGCTCGAGGATGCCGCCGATGAACGAATAGGCCGTTTCGGACAGGCCAAGGCCACGGGAGTCGTCGTCGGACGGAAAGACCGGCGTGCCACCACTGGTCAGCGACAGGTGCAGATGCAGTCCGCTGCCGGTCTTTTCGGCGAACGGCTTTGGCATGAAGGTGGCCACCATGCCGCGGTCGGCGGCGATCATCGACAGCAGATAGCGCAGCGTCACCACGCGGTCGGCGGTCGTCAGCGCGTCGGCGTACTCGAAGTTCTGCTCGAACTGGCCGTTGCCGTCCTCGTGGTCGTTGGCGTAATTCGACCAGCCCAATGTGTTCATGGCTGCGGAGATAGCCGTCAGGTGGTCGTACATCCTGGTGACGCCGCGGGCGTCGTAGCAGGGCTGCGCGGCGGTGTCGTCGGCGTCCGCGGTCGACAGGCTGCCGTCGGCATCGCGCCGCAGCAGGAAGTACTCCACCTCCGCCCCGACCCACGGCTCGAAACCGGCGTCGGCCGCGCGCTGGATCATTGCCTTGAGGATTACCCGCGGCGCGTACGGCCATGGTTCACCGTTGACGTGCGGGTCGCAGTGCACGATCGCCAGGCCTTCCTTGACGAACGGGATCGGCGTGAACGACGCCGCGTCCGGAATCGCCATGAGGTCCGGGTCCTTGGGCTCCTGGCCCATGGCGCCGACGGCATATCCGGCGAAGCCGACGCCCTCGGTGGCCAGCAGGTCGACGGCCTCGACGGGCACCAGCTTCGCGCAGGGCTTTCCGCGCAGATCGACGAACAGCGCGAGGATGAACTTCGTTCCTGCCTGTTCGGCGAGGGTGGCGAGCTCGGACATGTTCTGGCGGCCTTGTCTCTTGAGATGAATCACTGTATCTCGATATGAAACCCGCTGCAGACCGGCCGGCCGGCGCGGGCGAGTGGTTGCCGCGCCGGCCGGGGTCCCGGACTAAGCGGGCTGCAGTTCGTACGCCGCGTCCCTGTGGAACTTGGCGTCGATGCCCTTCTCCTCTTCGTCGGCAGAGATGCGGATGCCGATCGTCTTCTTGATCACGAACGCGATGATGTAGGCGACCACAAACGAGTACGCCATCACCGCGCCGGCCGCGATTGCTTGCTTCCAGAACTGATCCAGTCCGCCGCCGTAGAACAGGCCGTCGGTCTTGTTGGGCATGCTCGCGCTGGCGAACAGCCCGATCAGCAGGGTGCCGATGACGCCACCGACCAGGTGCACGCCGACGACGTCGAGGGAATCGTCGTAGCCGAACCGCGACTTGAGGCCAACGGCCAGCGGGCAGATCGCGCCGGCGATCAAGCCGACGAAGATCGAACCGATCGGGGTGACCGCGCCGCAGGCGGGAGTGATGGCGACCAGTCCAGCCACCGCGCCCGAGGCCGCGCCCACGCCGGTGACGTGTCCGTCCTTGACCTTCTCCACGCCGAGCCACGCCAGCGTCGCCGCGCAGGTCGCGGTGAACGTGGTGACCATGACGATGGCGGCGGAGGTGCCTGCGGCCAGCGCCGAGCCGCCGTTGAATGCGTACCAACCGGCCCACAGCAGTCCGGCACCGAGGAGCGTCAGCGGCACGTTGTGCGGCTTGCGGAACTTACCGAAGCCCAGCGACTTGCCAAGCACGATCGCAACCGCGAGAGCCGCAGCGCCCGAGTTGATGTGCACCGCGGTGCCACCGGCGAAGTCAATTGCCTTGAGCTTGTTGGCGATCCAGCCGCCCGTGGAGTCCGGCGTCACCACACCGTCGAACGCGAACACCCAGTGCGCGACCGGGAAGTACACCAGCACCGCCCACAGCGTCGCGAAGGTCATCCACGCCCCGAACTTCATCCGGTCGGCGGCGGCACCGGATATCAGCGCCACGGTGATCGCCGCGAATAGTGCTTGGAATAAGGCGAATAGGCTGACCGGAAGGCCGTTGATGGTGGTCATCGGCTCGGTCAGGTTCTTCATGCCGGCGAACTCGGTGAAGCTGCCGACGAACCCGCCGTAGGACGTGCCGAATGCCATCGAGAACCCGAACAACACCCACAGCACGCCGACGACGGCCACCGCGCCGAAGGTCATCATCATCATGTTGGTCGAGCTCTTGACGGACACCATGCCGCCGTAAAAGAGCGCGAGCCCGGGGATCATCATCGTCAGGCCGATGATGCAACACAGCATGAATGCCGTGGTTCCTGTATCCATTAACAATCTCCTGCAGTGTGCGGCCCCCGCGGAGCCGTTCACTGTCAGTTACCGATGTTTCTGTTACGTGGACAGGCTCCCGGTGTTGCGGGTGCGTAAATTTGCCTCCCTTCGCCGAAACTGCGGACAGATCGCGATCGTCGACGTTCTGGCGATCTCCCCGCAGTCTCGAGGGCCGTACAGTTCCTGCGGTGAAGCTCGATCGGCGATGGTGGGTCGCCATCGGCGTGGTGGTGGTCGCGGTCGCGGCGCTCGTACTGCGCTACACGGTGTTTGCCGGTCCGTCCGAGGAATGTCGTCCGGTCAAGGACCTGCTGGACTTCAACCGGTCCCAGGGCGAGCACATCGCCTCGAAGACCGGTGACGAGCAGGGCGTCCCCACCGCGGCCGAAGACGCCGCATACCAGGCGTGGGCCGACGGAATGGCCGAACGCGCGCAGAAGGTGAAGTCGCCTGACCTGGCGCGCACCGCTACAACGGTCGCCACCCTCGCCAATGAATTCGTGGGAAAGCTCTCCGATCTGCGCGCTCAGAAGGAGGCGCGGGCTCCCGGCGCACCCGCGCCGCCGGCGGCCTACGAGATGGCCGCGCTGAACGCCCGGATCAGCGATGGGCTCGCGGAGTTGGCCAAAGCCTGTTCCTGACGCTACCGGCGGAGTAAATGGGATGCGTCAAACCCTTATTCTTAGATGAACCCCGCCCAAGAAAGGTTCTGCAGTGGCGCTCGTCGTACAGAAATACGGCGGATCCTCGGTGTCTGACGCCGACCGGATCCGGCGCGTCGCCGAGCGCATCGTCGAAACCAAGAAACAGGGAAACGACGTCGTCGTCGTGGTCTCTGCGATGGGCGACACCACCGATGACCTGCTCGACCTCGCCAAGCAGGTCTGCCCTGCGCCGCCACCGCGTGAACTGGACATGCTGCTGACCGCGGGTGAGCGGATTTCCAACGCCCTAGTCGCGATGGCCATCGAGTCCCTGGGTGCGAAGGCGCGGTCGTTCACCGGCTCACAGGCAGGCGTGATCACCACGAGCGTTCACGGCAAGGCCAAGATCATCGACGTCACCCCGAGCCGGTTGCGCGAGGCCCTCGACGACGACGTGATCGTGCTCGTCGCCGGGTTCCAAGGTGTGAGCCAGGACAGCAAGGACGTGACGACGCTTGGCCGCGGCGGCTCCGACACCACCGCGGTCGCACTGGCCGCGGCGCTGAACGCCGACGTGTGCGAGATCTACACCGATGTCGACGGCATCTTCACCGCCGACCCGCGCATCGTGTCCAACGCCAAGCGGATGGACACCGTGACGTTCGAGGAGATGCTCGAGCTCGCCGCGTGCGGCGCGAAGGTGTTGATGCTTCGCTGCGTGGAATATGCCCGCCGCTACAACGTTCCGGTCCACGTCCGGTCGTCGTATTCAGATAAGCCCGGCACGATTGTGACCGGATCGATAGAGGACATCCCCATGGAAGACGCCATCATCACCGGAGTCGCTCACGATCGCAGCGAGGCCAAGGTGACGATCGTCGGCATACCCGACGTTCCCGGCTACGCCGCCAAGGTTTTTCGCGCCGTCGCCGACGTCGACGTGAACATCGACATGGTGCTGCAGAACATCTCCAAGATCGAGGACGGCAAGACCGACATCACGTTCACCTGCTCGCGGGAAAGCGGCCCCGCCGCCGTGGAGAAGCTGACGTCGGCGCAGTCGGAGATCGGCTTCACCAAAGTTCTTTACGACGATCACATCGGCAAGGTGTCGCTGGTCGGTGCCGGCATGCGCAGCCATCCCGGCGTCACCGCGACGTTCTGCGAGGCGCTGGCCGGCGTCGGCGTCAACATCGACCTCATCTCCACCTCGGAGATCCGAATCTCGGTGCTGATCAAAGACACTGAGCTCGACAAGGCGGTCGTTGCACTGCACGAGGCGTTCGCACTCGGCGGCGACGAGGAAGCCGTCGTCTATGCGGGAACGGGACGTTAGATGGTTGCCATCGGTGTAGTCGGCGCGACCGGACAGGTCGGCCAGGTGATGCGCGCGCTCCTCGAAGAGCGCGACTTCCCCGCGACCAGCGTGCGGTTCTTCGCGTCCGCGCGCTCGCAGGGCAAGAAGCTGCCGTTCCGCGGCCAGGAGATCGAGGTCGAGGACGCCGAGACCGCCGATCCGAGCGGCCTTGACATTGCGCTGTTCTCCGCGGGCGCGACGATGTCGCGGGTGCAGGCGCCGCGCTTCGCAGCGGCGGGCGCGGTTGTCATCGACAACTCGTCGGCATGGCGCAAGGACCCCGATGTGCCGTTGGTGGTCAGCGAGGTCAACTATCGCCGCGATGCGGGAAACCGGCCGAAAGGCATTATCGCCAACCCGAACTGCACGACGATGGCCGCGATGCCGGTGCTCAAACCGCTGCACGACGAGGCCGGCCTGGTTCGCATGATCGCCTCGACGTATCAAGCGGTCTCGGGCAGCGGGCTCGCCGGTGTACAGGAGCTGTTCGGGCAGGCGCGCGCCGTCGTCGAGGACAGTGAGCAGCTGGTGCACGACGGCTCGGCCCTGCGATTCCCGGCTCCCGAGAAGTACGTCGCGCCAATTGCATTCAACGTGGTGCCGCTGGCCGGCTCGTATGTCGACGACGGGTCCGGCGAGACGGACGAAGATCAGAAACTGCGCAACGAAAGCCGCAAGATCCTCGGCATCCCTGACCTGTTGGTCAGCGCGACGTGTGTGCGGGTGCCGGTCTACACCGGGCATTCGCTGTCGATCAACGCCGAATTCGAGCGGCCACTGTCGGTCGAGCGAGCCAAGGAGTTGCTCGCCGATGCACCGGGCGTGACGCTTGTCGACGTGCCGACGCCGCTGGCCGCCGCCGGTGTCGACCCCTCGCTCATCGGCCGCATCCGCCAGGATCCCGGCGTGCCCGACGGCCGCGGCCTCGCGTTGTTCGTGTCCGGCGACAACCTCCGAAAAGGCGCGGCGCTGAACACGATTCAGATCGCCGAGTTGCTGGCCGCCGAGCTGTGATCCGGGCGGCGGCCGCGGCGCTGTGTTGCGCCGTCGTGCTGCCCGGGCCCGTCGCATACGCGGACCCGCCGGCGCCAGTCCCCGCACCGGTTCTGCCACCGCTGGCGCCGGGTCAGGCGATGCGCATCGCTCCTGCAGCCGGAACCGGCACGCCCACAAGTGATTACGACATCGGCGCGACCGACCTGTGCGAGTTCATGGAGTTCCCCGACGGCATCCTGCAGGTGTGCGGCGACAGCTTCGCGGGACAAGGTGTGGGATTCGGGCCCTGGCATTCACCGATCGCGTTGCATGTCGACACCGACTCGATCGACGACCCGACCGGCGTGCGCTACAGCCGGGTGACCGGCAACATGAATCCGCTTCTCGCAGAACCGACCCCGGCCGGAATGTCGCAGCTGCCCGCCGGTGTGGTGCAGATCAACCGCGAGAACTACATGATGGTCACGACGGTGAAGGACCTGGTGCCGCAAACGTCGCGGCTCGTGAAACCCAATCCTGGACAAGGTAATTGGCCGACAGTACCCAATTCGCAGCGACCCGCGAGCTACGAGGGCGGCAGGCAGTCTCAGATAAGTGGCTACTACGACCCGATCCCGAAACCGGATTCGCCGAGCGGCTGGGTGTACATAGTCGCCAACAACTTCGACCGCAGCGGGCCGGTGGTGCTGTACCGCGCCAACAAGGAGACGTTCACCGACCGCGCCACCTGGCAGGGCTGGTCTGCTCAGGGTGGGTGGGGCAAGCCGCCGACACCGCTGTGGCCCGATCGCATCGGCGAAATGAGTGTGCGGCAGATCGACGGCCAGACAGTGCTGTCTTATTTCAACGCCAGCACCGGCAACATGGAGGTGCGCGTCGCGGCCGACCCGACCGGCCTTGGTGCCGCGCCGGTTACGACGGTCGTCGTCGCAGGCACATGGCCCGATCCCGCGGAGGATCTGGGGCCGCCGGAGAACAACCGGCTCGCTCAGCCGTACGGCGGCTACATCTCGCCGGGGTCGACGCTCGACGAATTGCGAGTGTTCATCAGCCAATGGAATACGGGTCCGCGGGCTCAAGCGCCCTACCGCGTCATCCAGTTCGCCGTCAACCCGTTCAAGCCCGGCTCGCTGGAGAACTAGGCGCATTCACAGGTGCTTCATAACCAATTCATTCCGCACACATCAGCACCAGTTGCATCATCGGGTTCATGAGCGAAACACCCACGTCTTCTGAACCCGCGACCGGTCCTGTGGTGACCGCGCCGCCGCCCGCCTATGTCGAGCCGCAGCGACGCTCCAGCCGCCTCAACGTGGTGGCCGCATGGGTCGGCATCGTGGCCGGCGTGGTGTTCATCGTCGCCACGATCTTCTTCACCGGCTTCTTCTTGGGTGCGCACTCCGGCGGTCACCGCGGGGGACACCCGGGCGACGGCGAAGTGGCGATCTTCCACAAGGGTGGCTTGCCGCCCATGATGCCGATGGGCCCCGGCATGGGCCCCGGGGGCCAATTCCAGCGTCCCGCACCGCCATTCGGCCCGGGTGGGCCCGGCTTCGAGCCGGCGCCGACACAGTCCCCCGGAGCACCGACGACGACCGCGCCGTCGCGCCCCTAGCACGTCGAGAACGCCCCGGTCGCACCCGCACCGGGGCGTCTTGCCGTCTGAGGTCAGGCTGGCATGATCGACGCCATGAGCATCGAAGTCGTTTTCACCGCAGACTCAACCGCGACCGGAGGCGGTCGCGACGGCCACGTGAAATCCTCTGACGGCAGGATCGACCTGGATACCCGCCCCCCGAAGGAAGCCGGCGGAAGCGGCGAGGGCACCAACCCCGAGCAGCTGTTCTCCGCGGGCTACGCGGCATGCTTCCTCGGCGCGCTGCGGCTGGTCGCCCGCAACAACGACGTCAAGCTCGACGACGCGTCCGGCATCACCGCGCAGGTCGGTTTCGGTAAGGACCCCGAAGGCGGCTTCGGCATCAACGCCCACCTGATCGGCTACCTGCCGGGCCTCGAGCAGAGCGTCGCCGACGACCTGATGAACAAGGCGCACCAGGTATGCCCGTACTCCAAGGCCACCCGCGGCAACATCGACGTCTCGCTGTCGGCGAAGGTGTAGCACCGTGCGGACCGCGGCGGCGATAGCCGTCGTTCTGGCCGTTGGTCTGTCGGCGGCCGCGCCTGCTTCAGCGCGTCCGTCCGACCCCGGCGTGGTGAACTACGCCGTGCTGGGCAAGGGCTCGGTCGGCAACATCGTCGGCGCACCAATGCGATTCGAGTGGACGTTCACCGATCCGTTCCAGTCGTATTACGTCGACGATCCGGTATGCAACAACTGGGCAGACATCGGACTGCCCGAGGTATACGCCGACCCGGACCTGGCGTCGTTCAACGGTGCGGTCGCGCAGTCGTCGAACAACGACGAGGGCCACTACGTCAAGCAGGCGATCGGCGTATTCGCCACCGCCGATGCGGCCGACCGCGCGTTCCACCGGGTCGTTGACCGGACCATCGGGTGCAACGGCCAGACCACGGCGATGCATCTGGACAACTTCACCACCCAGGTGTGGACGTTCACGGGCGGTCCGGCTTCAGCGACCGACACCGACTGGGTCAAACAAGAGGCCGGGACCGACCGCCGCTGCTTCAACACGACGCGCAAACGCGAGAACGTTCTGCTGCAGGCGAAAGTCTGCCAATCGGGCAACGGCGGGCCCGCGGTGAACGTGCTGGCCGGGGCGATGCAGAACACGCTGGGTCAGTAGCCGGCAACGTTTTCGGGTACACGTCATGGACGCGTAACTGAAAAATCGCGAGACTTTGTCGGTCCTCTCTGGAAGATGGAGTGAAGGCCGCGATCGTTCCCTACCCGGAAGGGGCCGGAAGATATGACCTTCGCCTTCACGTCCGAGGTGGACGACGCGCATCCACGGCACCCCGAAGCCACCGAGCTGACCAGCGCATATGACGCTGCGCAGCACATCAGCGGGGCCTGCCTTACCGACGGCCCGGTGGGGCGGGTCGGCCTCGAAGTCGAGGCCCATTGCTTCGATCTCGCCGATCCGAGGCGCCGCCCTGACTGGGCGGAGCTGAAGGACGCCATTGCAGGCGTGCCGCCACTGCCAGGTGGCAGCGCGATCACCGTCGAACCCGGCGGCGCGGTCGAGTTGTCGGGCCCGCCGATGGACGAACCGGTGGCGGCCATCGCCGCGATGACGGCCGACCGCGCGGTGTTGCGATCCGCGTTCGCGCAAGCCGGCCTCGGCTTGGTGCTGCTGGGCGCTGACCCTTTGCGTCCGGCCAAGCGCGTGAACCCGGGCGACCGGTACCTCGCGATGGAGCGATTCTTCATTGCCAGCCGGACCGGCGATGCAGGCGCGGCGATGATGACGTCGACGGCGTCGGTGCAGATCAATCTCGACGCCGGACCGCGCGACGGGTGGGCGGATCGGGTGCGGCTGGCGCATGCGTTGGGCCCGACGATGATCGCGATCGCCGCCAACTCGCCGCTACTCGGCGGACAGTTCACCGGCTGGCAATCGACGCGCCAGCGTGTGTGGAGTCAGCTGGACTCGGCGCGCTGCGGCCCGATCCTTGGTGTCAACGGCGACGACCCGGTTGCTGAGTGGGCGCGTTATGCGCTGAAGGCGCCCGTGATGCTGGTTCACCCGACGCCGGAGATGGATGCGGTTCCGATCACGGACTGGGTGCCGTTCGCGGACTGGGCCGATGGCCGGGTGCTGCTCGGCGGCCGGAGGCCGACGTACGCCGACCTCGACTACCACCTGACCACGCTGTTCCCGCCGGTGCGGCCGCGGCGTTGGCTGGAGATCCGCTACCTCGACAGCCTGCCCGACGCGGTGTGGCCGGCCGCGGTCTTCACCCTCGTCACGCTGCTCGACGACCCGGTGGCCGCCGACATCGCCGCCGAAGCCACCGAGGCGGTGGCCACGGCGTGGGACCGCGCCGCGCAGATCGGCCTTGGTGATCGGCGGTTGCACGAGGCGGCCATCCGCTGTGTGCGCACCGCCGCCGAACGCGCGCCCGCCGAACTCGAGGAATCGATGCGGCAGTTGGTGCGTTCGGTCGAGAAAGGACGCTGCCCGGCCGACGATTTCTCCGACCGGGCGGTCAAGTACGGGATCGACACCGCGATCACCCAACTGGCGCAAGGGGAGTTGTGACGGCACGCGAAAAGCTTGCGCGTGAGCTGACGACGGCCAGGGACCGCACATTGCGGCTCGTCGATTTCGACGACGCCGAACTGTGGCGCCAATATGACCCGTTGATGAGCCCACTGGTGTGGGACCTGGCCCACATCGGTCAGCAGGAAGAGCTGTGGCTGCTGCGCGACGGCAACCCCCGTCGGCCGGGGATGCTGCCGCCCGACGTCGAGCGACTGTACGACGCGTTCGAGAATTCGCGCGCCAGCCGCGGCGACCTGCCCCTTCTGCCGCCCACCGACGCCCGAACGTATTGCGCCACTGTGCGGAACAAGGCGCTGGATCACCTCGACGCTCTGCCTGACGACGCCGAGGACGCCGCCTTTCGCTTCGGGCTGGTGATCAGCCACGAGAACCAGCACGACGAAACCATGTTGCAGGCGCTGAACCTGCGGTCCGGCCCGCCGCTGCTGGACGCCGGGTCGCCGTTGCCGCCCGGCCGCCCGGGCGTGGCGGGCACATCGGTGCTCGTGCCCGCGGGGGAGTTCGTGCTCGGCGTCGACGCCGTCAGCGAGCCGCTTTCGCTCGACAACGAGCGCCCCGCACATGTCGTCGACGTGCCGGCTTTCCGGATCGGCCGCGTCCCGGTCACCAACGGCGAGTGGCGGCAATTCATCGACGACGGCGGATATCAGCAGCAGCGGTGGTGGTCCGAGCGCGGTTGGGCGCATCGGCAGGAGGCCGGGCTCACCGCGCCGCAGTTCTGGAATGCCGGAGATTTGGCGGGCACCCGCGTCCGCTTCGGCCACGTCGAAGACATCCCCGCCGACGAACCCGTGCAGCATGTGACCTTCTTCGAGGCCGAGGCATACGCCAACTGGGCGGGCGCCCGGCTTCCGACCGAGATCGAGTGGGAAAAGGCGTGCGCCTGGGATCCTGAAGCTAACCTGCGCCGCCGATTCCCTTGGGGTACAACCGAACCCACCCAACATCTGGCCAATCTCGGCGGAGACGCGCTGCGGCCCGCGCCCGTCGGCGCCTATCCGGCGGGTGCATCGGCGTACGGCGTCGAGCAGATGATGGGCGACGTGTGGGAGTGGACGACCTCCCCGCTGCGGCCGTGGCCGGGCTTCACCCCGATGATCTACGAGCGCTATTCGCAGCCGTTCTTCGAAGGGTCCGGGGCAGGCGACTACAAGGTGCTGCGCGGCGGGTCGTGGGCGGTCGCGGCGGGCATTCTGCGGCCCAGCTTCCGCAACTGGGACCATCCGATCCGCCGGCAGATCTTTTCGGGCGTGCGCCTGGCCTGGGACGTCTGATGTGCAGGCACCTCGGCTGGCTCGGCGAACCGCGGTCGATCGCGTCGCTGATGCTCGACCCGCCATCGGGGTTGCTTGTGCAGTCGTATGCGCCGCGACGGCAGAAACACGGCCTGATGAACGCCGATGGTTGGGGCGTCGGCTTTTTCGACAACGGGGTCGTGCGGCGGTGGCGCAGCGCGGCGCCGCTGTGGGGCGACGCGTCGTTCGCGTCGATCGCGCCCGCGCTGAGCAGCGGTTGCGTCGTCGCGGCGGTGCGCTCTGCGAGCATCGGCATGCCGATCGAACCGTCCGCGTCCGCGCCGTTCACCGACGGGCAGTGGCTCCTGTCGCACAACGGGCTTGTCGACCGTGCGGTCCTGCCGCCCTCGGCCAAGGCCGAATCCACCGTCGACAGCGCGCTGCTCGCGGCGCTGATCTTCGAGCGCGGGCTCGACACGCTCGGCGACACGATAGTCGAGGTCGCCGCCGCTGATCCGAACGCCCGGCTGAACATCCTGGCGGGCAACGGATCTCGGCTGATCGCCACTACATGGGGCGACACGCTGTCGGTGCTGCGTCGAGACGACGGCGTCGTGCTGGCAAGCGAACCCTACGACGACAACCCCGACTGGCAGGAAATTCCCGACCGGCACCTGGTCGAGGCCGGGGCCTCAGGTGTCGAGTTGACCCCGCTGAAAGGATCGTGATGACGCTGTCCCTGTCGAACTTCCTGGCCGCGGACTCGGCCGCAAAGGCACTGCGCCGTGATGTGCGAGACGGATTGAGTCAGACACCGAAGTCGTTGCCGCCCAAGTGGTTCTACGATTCTGTAGGTAGTGATCTGTTCGATCAGATCACTCGGCTTCCCGAGTACTACCCCACCCGCACCGAAGCGCAGATACTGCGAGCCCGCTCCGCCGAGATCGCCGCGGCCTCGGGCGCAGACACGCTCGTCGAACTCGGCAGCGGCACCTCGGAAAAAACCCGCATGCTGTTGGACGCCCTGCGCAACCGCAGATCTCTGCGCCGCTTCGTCCCTTTCGACGTGGACGCGAGTGTGCTCAACGCAGCCGGCTCCGCGATCCAGCAGGAGTACCCCGGCGTCGAGATCGACGCCGTTTGTGGGGATTTCGAAGAACACCTCGGCAAGATTCCGCGTGCCGGGCGTCGTCTGGTCGCGTTCCTCGGCTCGACGATCGGCAACCTGACGCCGGGCCCCCGCGCCGAATTTCTGTCCGCGCTATCGGACACCCTGGAGCCAGGGGACAGCCTGCTGCTTGGCACCGACCTGGTGAAGGACACCGGCAGGCTTGTCCGTGCCTACGACGACGCCGCAGGCGTGACGGCGCAGTTCAACCGCAACGTGCTGGCCGTCGTCAACCGTGAACTCGACGCCGACTTCGACCTCGCAGCCTTCGAACACGTCGCGCGGTGGAACGATGACGAGGAGCGCATCGAAATGTGGCTGCGCGCAAGGAGCGCACAACGAGTAAACGTCGCCGCGCTCGACCTGACCGTCGACTTCGCTGCGGGCGAGGAGATGCTCACCGAAGTGTCCTGCAAGTTCCGGCCCGAGGGCGTCGAGGCCGAACTCGCGAATGCCGGACTGCGGCGCACACATTGGTGGACAGATCCCGCAGGCGATTTCGGGCTCTCGCTGTCGACGAAATGACCGACGCCCTTGCCGAAAGCTGGCGATCCGCGCGCCCAAAGGTAGCCGGTCTGCATCTCGACAGCGCGGCATGTTCGCGGCAGAGTTTTGCCGTCATCGACGCGACGACGCAGCACGCCAGGCACGAGGCGGAAGTCGGTGGATACGTCGCCGCCGATGCCGCGCAGCCCGCGCTCGATGCCGGCCGAGCCGCGATCGGCGTCTTGACGGGTATGACCGGCGAAGACGTGGTCTTCACCACCGGCTCCAACGACGCGCTCGACCTGTTGCTCAGCAGCTGGCCGGATGAGCGCACGCTCGCCTGCCTGCCCGGTGAGTACGGACCGAACCTGGCGACCATGGCCACCAACGGATTTGACGTCCGAGCGCTGCCCACCGACAACGATGGTCGCCTCGCCGTCGACGACGCGGCGCGGCAATTGGCCGCCGATCCTCCTGCCCTGGTGCATCTCACGCCGCTGGCCAGCCACCGCGGGCTGGCGCAACCGCTGGCGGCGCTCGCCGAGGTGTGCCGCGATCTGGGTCTGCCGTTGGTTGTCGACGCCGCCCAGGCGCTTGGACATCTCGACTGCGCGGTCGGCGCCGCGGCGATTTACAGCTCGTCACGCAAGTGGATGGCCGGCCCGCGCGGTGTCGGCATGTTGGCGATCCGCCCGGAGCTTGCGCAACGGCTGAAACCCCGGCTGCCGCCGCCGGAATGGGACCTGCCGTTGACCGTGATGCAGCGGTTGGAACTCGGCGAAGCCAATGTTGCTGCGCGCGTGGGTTATTCGGTCGCACTCGGAGAGCACTTGGCAGCGGGACCTGAACAGATCCGCGACCGGCTGGCGCAGCTGGGCCGGATGACAAGGAGCGCGCTCGCCGACGTAAAGGGCTGGCGCGTAGTCGAACCGCTCGACGAGCCGACCGCGATCACGACCCTGGAGCCCGTGGACGGTGCGGACCCGCAGAAGGTGCGGGCGTGGCTGATCGCAGAACGCGGGATCGTCACCACCTATGCGGAGCTTCAGCGTGCACCGTTCGAGATGACGATGCCGGTACTGCGGGCGTCGCCGCACGTCGACAGCACCGCCGAGGATCTCGAGCAGTTCACCGAAGCCCTGTCCGCCGCGACCGGGCAGCTAATCTAACCCGCTTTGTGTGCCGTCAGTAGGTACGCCGGCATCTTCATCCGGTCCTTCTCGTCACGCTCATGCGGCGGCATTTCGAATGGCGCGTCCGGTATCTGAATGACGTTGGCGTGAATGAACGCCGGCCGGATCTCGTCGATCTCCCAGTACTTCGACACCACGTCGCGCAGCTCGTCCTCGTCGACCTCGTTCGGCTTGACTTCCAGCTCGGCAGGGAAGGCGCCCTTGGCGAACACCAAGATGTAGAAGCTCGCGCCCGGTGCGGCTGCTCGGTGCACCGAGCGCAGGTAGCCGTCGCGTCCCTCGACCGGCAACGAGTGGAACAGTGTGCTGTCGACGATGGTGTTGAAGCGGCCGTCGAACCCGGTGAATGTGGTGATGTCGTCCTGCACGAAAGTGGCGGTGGTCAGTCCGCGTTCCTGCGCGGTCTTGGTGGCCGCGGCGATGGCCGTGGGCGTCAGGTCGATGCCGACCACGGTGTAGCCGTCGGCGGCCAATGCCAGCGACAGTTCGGCGTATCCGCACCCGGCGTCGAGCACGTCACTTCGGAATTTCCCGGCCCGATGCAGCGCGGCCAGCTCGGGCTGGGGCTCGCCGATGTTCCACGGTGGCGGTCCTTCGAAGACCTGCTCCCGATACGCGTCGTCCCAATCCATTACGTCAGATGGCATGGCACCCAATCTAGTCCGGGCCGTCCCAGGTGTGGACGGGCTCGTTGCTGTGCATGCGTTCGCAATACAACCGCAGCATGTCGGCCAGCGCCTCCGGCCTGGTCATCCCGCGTGCCTGCAGCGCCTGCACGGCGGACACCTGCCAGGCGGCGCCGTTGCGCCCGGTTTTCGCGCGGCCCTCGATCACGCCGAGGTAGCGGTCGCGCACCTCGCTCGCCACGCCCCAGAGGCGTAGACCTTCGTCAGCCATCGGCAGCAGCTGGCGTAGCACCAACTCGTCGGGTGTCACCCCGCCAAATCCTGGCCAGTACAACCGCGCATCCATCCCGTGCCGGGCTGCCTCGGTGAAATTCTGTTGTGCCGCAGGGAAACTCATCTTCGTCCATAATGGCCGATCTTCTTCTGACAGAGTCCGCAGCATGCCGTAGTAGAACGCCGAGTTGGCCAGCATGTCGACGACGGTCGGTCCGGCGGGCAACACACGGTTCTCCACACGTAGGTGTGGGCGGCCGTTCACCACGTCGTACACCGGGCGGTTCCACCGGTAGATGGTGCCGTTGTGCAGCCGTAGTTCGGCGAGCCGAGGGGTGCGGCCCTGCGCCAGCTCCGCGACGGGATCTTCATCGGACAACTCGGGAAGCAGCGACGGGAAGTAGCGGACGTTCTCCTCGAACAGATCGAAGATCGACGTGATCCAGCGTTCGCCGAACCACACCCGCGGTCGCACCCCTTGCGTCTTCAGCTCATCGGGCCGGGTGTCGGTGGCCTGGGCGAACAGCTCGATGCGGGTTTCGGACCACAGTTGGTGACCGAAGAAATACGGCGAGTTGGCGCCAAGTGCCAGCTGCGGTCCCGCCAGCACCTGCGCCGCGTTCCAGTTGCGGGCGAAATCGGCGGGGGAAACCTGTAGGTGCAGTTGCATGCTCGTGCACGCCGATTCCGGCGCGATCGACGCCGCCTGCAGGCTCAGCCGCTCGGGCCCGGAGATGTCGATCAGGATGTCCTCGCCGCGCGTGACGAAGATGGCGTCGTTGAGCGCCTGATACCGCGTCGACTCGCTCATCCAGTGACCCGAAAGGTGTTCGGGCATCAGCGTCGGCAGGATGCCGATCATCACGATGTGCGCCCCGTCCTCGCTGGCCTTGGCCTCGGCGGCGTTAAGGCTGGCGCGCACATCGGCCTCCAGCTCAAGTGCGGCCCGGCCGGGTAATGGCCTTGGGGGAACGTTGAATTCGATGTTGTAGGCGCCCAACTCCGTTTGATAGGCGGGGTCGGCGATCGAGGCGAGCACCTCCTGATTGCTCATCGCGGGCTGGTACTCGGCGTCGACGAGATTGCATTCGATCTCCATGCCGGTCAGCGGCCGCTCGAACTCGAAACTGGATTGGGCGAGCATGGTTTCGAAGACGTCGAGGCAGAGCTGCACTTTGCGCCGGTATTCGCGGCGGTGTTCGCGGGAGAACTCGGTCCGCTTCACTTCTTCGCCCACAACGCCGATGGTTCAGCGTTGGTGTCCGTCGCGCAAGGAAATCGCCGCAATGCCGACCATACTGGCGGCATGAGGCCGACATCGAGCGATGTTGACCAGGGTGGACTCGAACAGGTATCGACTGTCGACCGCGTCGCGTCGCTCACGGGTGTGCGCACCGTCGCGGCGCTGCTCGTGATGGGCACTCACGCGGCGTACGGCACCGGCAAGATCACACACGGCTATGTCGGGCTGCTGTACGAACGCATGGACATCGGCGTCGCGGTGTTCTTCGTGTTGTCGGGGTTCCTGCTGTTCGGCCCGTGGGTGCGAGCCGCCGCCACAGGCGGTCCAACCCCGTCGGTGCGGCGCTACGCGCGCAATCGAATCCGGCGGCTGATGCCCGCCTACATCGTCACGGTGCTGGCGGCCTACGCCATCTACGAATTCCGCGACCCGGGGCCGAATCCCGGTCACACCTGGTCGGGGCTGTTGCGGCACTTGACGCTGACCCAGATCTACAGCGGCGATTACTTGAGTACGTATCTGCATCAGGGCTTGACGCAGATGTGGAGCCTCGCGGTCGAGATCGCGTTTTACGCGGCGCTGCCGCCGATGGCCTATCTGTTGCTGACTGTTCTGTGCCGGCGACGCTGGCGACCGGGACTGCTGCTGGCCGGCTTGGCGGCGCTGGGCGCCGTAAGCCCGCTCTGGCTGGTCGCCATACACACGACCGATTGGCTGCCCAAAGGTTCGGGTTTCTGGCTGCCACATTATCTGGTGTGGTTTGTCGGCGGGATGATGCTGGCAGTGCTGCAGGCGATCGAATTCCGTTGCTACGCAGCGGCGGTCATACCGATTGCCGTGGCGGCTTATCTCGTTGCGGCCACGCCGATCGCCGGCGATACGACGTCACCGTCGCCGGATCTGGGGCAGGACGTGGCGAGGGTGATGTTCTATGCGGCGATCGCGACGCTGGTAGTCGCCCCGCCCGCGCTGGGGGACCGCGGCTGGTATGTCCGCCTGCTCTCCAGCACGCCGATGGTGTGGCTCGGCGAGATCTCCTACGAGATCTTTCTCGTGCACGTCATCGTGATGGAGATCGTGATGGCCTCGGTGCTGCGCTGGCCGGTGTACACCGGCTCGGTGTTGGGTCTTTTCGCGCTGACGCTGGCGCTGACTATTCCTGTGGCCTGGGTTTTGCACCGGCTGACGAGACCACGACTTGCGGGCTCATCAGCCCGCCGCGCAGCTCCACATTGATCGCCGGATCGGCGTGCGCGGCCAGCGCTCGCAGCGCCGACGGGCTGTACGTCCGTAGCGAGCTGATCACGCCGTCGTGCACGAACGGCACCACCGGAGCGAGCGGCAACATGGTCGCCAGCCGCAGGATGTGCAGCGGCGACGGCGGGCGTGGTAGGTCGATGATCAGCAGCTTGGCCGCGGCGCGCGTGCCTTCGGCGAACACCTTCGACGCCAGCGGCGGCGGCAGGTGGTGAAACGAAAACGCGAACACGGCCAGATCGAAGTAGCCGTCGGCGGCATCGATCGCCGTCGCATCCATTTGGCGCACTGTCGCCCGCGGGTGCTCCCCGAGATCGCTCGCTCGCATGGCCGCCACGGACGCGGCTTCGACGTCGGTGACCGTGAGTTCGGCTGTGGGATGCCATTCGAGCAATTTGCGCGACAGTCCGCCGTGACCCGCGCCGAGCTCGAGGATCTTGGGATCGGGCACGTCAGCCACCTCGTCGAGGGCGATGCGCGCGAATCTCTCGGTGTTGCCGAACACTTGGCCCGTCCACTCCAGTGCGCGGATCACGCTGCGCTTGACACCCTCGTCGACGTCGTCGCGGTCGAGGTACTCGGGCCGGTCGGTCTCCAGCAGCCGATCGATGCACGACGCGTCGGGGCCGCCGCGGGGCATGCGGTCAATGTCGACTGTTGAGGAAGTCATGTAGACCATGATGGTCGATTGGGAGCCGCCAGGAGGGAGCGCGAAGTTGGCCGAGTTCGTCGCAGCGATCGACCAGGGCACCACCAGCACTCGGTGCATGATCTTCGACCACGACGGCGCCGAAGTCGGCCGTCATCAGCTCGAACACGAGCAGATCCTGCCCAAAGCGGGTTGGGTGGAGCACAACCCGGTCGAGATCTGGGAGCGCACGGCGTCGGTCGTCATGTCCGCGCTCAACAAGACCAAACTGTCGGCGACCGACCTGGCCGCGATGGGCATCACCAACCAGCGGGAGACCGCGCTGGTGTGGAACCGCAAGACCTGCAGGCCGTACTACAACGCGATCGTCTGGCAGGACACCCGCACGGATCGCATCGCCTCGGCGCTGGACCGCGACGGCCGCGGTGACGTCATCCGCCGCAAAGCCGGTCTGCCGCCTGCCACATATTTTTCGGCGGGCAAGGTGCAGTGGATTCTGGAGAACGTCGACGGTGTGCGCAGTGACGCCGAAAAGGGCGACGCGATCTTCGGTACACCGGACAGCTGGGTGCTGTGGAATCTGACCGGTGGACCCCGCGGTGGTGTGCACGCCATCGACGTCACCAACGCCAGCCGCACGATGCTGATGAATCTGGAGACGCTGGACTGGGACGACGAGTTGTTGTCGTTCTTCGACATTCCGCGTCAGATGCTGCCGCAGATCAAGCCGTCGTCGTACCCGGAGTCGTTTGGCATCACGCGTGACGACGGTCCGGTCAGCGGGCAGGTGCCGTTGACGGGAATCCTCGGCGACCAGCAGGCCGCGATGGTCGGGCAGGTGTGCCTGGACGCCGGTGAGGCCAAAAATACTTACGGCACAGGGAATTTCCTGCTGCTGAACACAGGCGAGAAGATGGTGCGGTCCGAGAACGGGCTGCTGACCACGGTGTGCTACCAATTCGGCGACGCCAAACCCGTTTACGCACTGGAGGGTTCGATCGCCGTCACGGGTTCGGCCGTGCAGTGGCTGCGCGACCAGCTGGGCATCATCCGCGACGCCGCCCACAGCGAGGCGCTGGCGCGCGAGGTCGACGACAACGGCGGGGTCTACTTCGTGCCTGCGTTCTCGGGGTTGTTCGCGCCGTACTGGCGATCGGATGCCCGCGGCGCCATCGTCGGGCTGTCCCGCTACAACACCAACGCTCATATCGCGCGCGCGACGCTGGAGTCGATCTGCTACCAGAGCCGCGACGTTGTCGACGCGATGGAGGCCGATTCCGGTGTGCACATGGACGTGCTCAAGGTCGACGGCGGCATCACCGCCAACGATCTGTGCATGCAGATCCAGGCCGACGTGCTCGGTGTCGACGTCGTGAAACCCGTTGTCGCAGAGACGACTGCACTGGGTGCGGCCTACGCCGCGGGCCTTGCCGTCGGGTTTTGGGAAAACCCCGACGACCTTCGCGCCAACTGGCAAGAGGGCCAGCGCTGGACGCCTCAGTGGTCTGATGAGCAGCGCGCCGAAGGTTATGCGGGTTGGCAGAAGGCGGTGCAGCGGACGCTGGACTGGGTCGACGTCGAGTGACTTGTGCACGTTTTGTATCGCTGAGCGCAACAAACGGTGCACAAATCGCGACTAGGCCGCGGCGTCGAGCTGCTTCTTGGTCTCGTCGTCGAGTTCGATGTCCGCGACGGCCGTGTTCTCCTCGAGGTGCTGCACCGACGAGGTGCCCGGAATCAGCAAGACGTTCGGTGCAATCGACAACGTCCACGCGAGCGCGATCTGCGCCGGCGTGCGACCGAGTTTGGAAGCTTCGCGCTGCACAGCAGGATGGCCGAGCACGGGGTTGTCGGCGGTGAAGCCAGACCCGAGCGGGAAGAACGGGACGAATGAGATGCCGCGTTCATTGCAAGCGTCGAGTACGGGCTGCGACGTGCGGTCGACGAGGTTGTACGCGTTCTGGACGGTGACGATCTCGGTGCGGTCCAGCGCGATCTGTAGATGTTCGATGCTGATGCTGCTCAACCCGATGCCAGCGATGAGACCTTCGTCGCGGGCCTTGATCATCGCGGTGAGCTGGCGGTCGAACAGTTCGCGGTCCACCGGGCCGACCGAACTCGGATCACCGGCGTGGATGCGCAGATTGACCGCGGCGAGGCGGTCGACGTCCAGCGTGCGCAGGTTCTCTTCGATGTCGGCGCGCAACGCGTCGGGCTCCTGCGCTGGCTGCCACGCCCCGGCGTCGTCGCGGCGTGCTCCCACCTTGCTGACCAGAGCGAGGTCTTTCGGGTAGGGGTGCAGGGCTTCTCGGATCAGTTCGTTGGAGACGTTCGGCCCGTAGAACTGCGCGGTGTCGATGTGGTTGATACCCAACTCAATTGCACGCCCCAGCACGGCGATCGCCTGGTCGTGATCGCGCGGCGGCCCGAACACCCCCGGTCCGGGGAGCTGCATGGCGCCGAAGCCGACGCGGCCGACGTGGAATGGGCCCAGCGGGAAGGTTTGCATATACATTCCGTACACCTGTCCCGCTGGGCTTATTCCGTGTTAGTCGGATTCCCCGAGGATGCCGTAGATCTCTCGCCGGGCGGTGTTGATGATGTCGACGATCCGCTGCTGCTGCTCCTCATCGGTGGCATACGCGGATTGAGCGACGGCGCCCATCAGCTGCCCTACGGCGCTGCGAAGGTTGACGTGTCCGGGCTCATCTTTGAAGCCCTCGGTGATCTCCTCCCACGGAGGGGTTTCGATCTTGTCGGCGGCGGCACGACCTTCGTCGGTCAGCTCGAAGAGCTTCTTGCTGCCTTCGCTTTCGCGCGCGACCAGCAGGCCCTCGTCGACGAGCAGCTGAAGCGTCGGGTAGACCGAGCCGGGGCTGGGCCGCCAGAGGTTCTGGCTGCGCTCGCCGATTTCCTGAATCATCTCGTAGCCGTGCATAGGCCGCTCGGCCAGCAGCTTGAGGATCGCGGCACGCACGTCTCCGCGCTTGCCGCGTCCACGTCCGCCGCGACCTCGGCCGCGGTGACCGGGGCCAAAGCCGAAGCCGCCGCGGGGGTCGAAACCGAACTCGAAGCCGCCTCGGCCAGGGCCGAAACCGCGACCGGGACCGAATCCGGGGCCGAAGGGCCCGTCGTGTCCGGCGTCCTGCTCGCGCAGGTGGTCGCGGAGATGATCGCGGAACTCGCGGCGGGCCTGCCGCCGCTGCTGATGGAAGGCGCGGCGGTCGCCGGGTCCGAAGCCGAAGCCGAATCCGCCGGGTGGTGGTGTGAATGGGTTAGTCATGTGTTGGTTCCTTACGTTTGTGACGGAAAGGCCGAATGCGCTTCCGATACGTCAACGATATATCGGAACCTATCGCGATGCAACGATTATTTCTTGGCGTTCTCGTCGACCGTCGCGACCACCCAGCGCGCCCACTCCGCTTCCATTGCATTCAGCCGCAGCCCGTACTCCAGCGCGGCGCGACCGTAGAACAGGCCGTCGTCGGCATCCCAGTCGATGGAGTCGCGGAGGTCTTCGAGCCGTCTGACCTCGGCATCTGCGTGCTCGGCCGTCGCCACCATGTGCTTGCGCGCGTCCTCTGGGGGGATCTCGCCGAGCATGAATACCCGCAATAGCGGGACGCTTCGGAACGGCGGATCGTCCTGGGGGTTGGCCACCCAGCGGCGGAGCTCGGTACGGCCCGCTTCGGTGATGCGGTATTCCTTGCGGCCCCGGGGACCGAGGTCGGACACCTCGATCAGGCCGGCGGCGGCGAGCTTGTTGAGCTCGCCGTAAAGCTGGCTCTGGGTCGCCGGCCAGACGTTGGCCATCGACTTCTCGAAGTGTTTGAGCAGGTCATATCCGCTGCCGGGTTCTTGGGCCAGCAGTCCCAATGCCGCGATTCGCAAACTCACAGCAACATCCTACATTCCACTCTTGACATGTCACTAGTGGAATGTCATTGTTGGATCAACCCGAATGGAGATCCCGATGACCAAAACCACGTCCGACACCTCAGCCCTCTTCGGCACCGGCCAGTTCTTCCAGCGGGGCAACTACGCACCCGTCACCGACGAACTGACCGAGTTCGACCTTCCCGTGGAGGGCGCTATTCCGTCTGAACTCGACGGCTGGTACCTGCGGAACGGTCCCAACCCCCGCCAGGCCACCGCGCACTGGTTCACCGGCGACGGCATGATCCACGGAGTCCGGCTGCAAGGCGGACGCGCCGCCTGGTACCGCAACCGCTGGGTGCGCACCGACAGCTTCAAAGAGGACTTCCCGCTTTACAACGCCGACGGCACCCGCAACCTGCGGGCCGGCACCGCTAATACCCACCTCGTCAATCACGCAGGCAAGACCCTGGCGCTGGTCGAATCGTCGCTGCCTTACGAGATCACCAACGACCTGGAGACCATCGGCGCCTATGACTTCGGCGGCAAGCTGGTCGACTCGATGACCGCGCACCCCAAGATCTGCCCGACCACCGGCGAGATGCACTTCTTCGGTTACGGCAACATCTTCGAGCCGCATGTCACCTACCACCGGGCCGACGCCAACGGCGAGTTGACGATCAACCGCCCCCTCGACGTCAAAGCGCTCACGATGATGCACGACTTCGCGCTGACCGCCGAGCACGTCGTTTTCATGGACCTGCCGGTCGTGTTCAACCTCGACGTCGCGTTGAAGGGCGACGGCGACATGCCCTATCGCTGGGACGACAACTACGGCGCGCGCTTGGGTGTGATGCGTCGCGACGATCCATTCGGGCCGGTCCGCTGGTTCGAGATCGACCCGTGCTACGTGTTCCACGTCGCCAACGCATACGAAACAACCGGAGTCAGCGGTACCCGCATCACCTTGGACGCTGTGCGGTATCCCGAACTATGGCGTGACAGTGGTGGATTCGACACCAATGGCACGCTGTGGAGCTGGACGATCGACCTTGAGACGGGCGGCGTCACCGAACGTCAGATCGATGACCGACCGGTGGAATTTCCCCGCATCGACGACCGGCGCGCCACCCTGCCCGCCCGTTACGCCGTCTCTGTCGGGACCAACAAGCTGGTGCGCTACGACTTGAGCACTGGAACCGCGGCCGAGCACAGGTTCGGCACGGCAGAGGCACCCGGTGTCCCGGGTGAGGCGGTCTTCGCGCCGGGTTCGGGTGCAGCCGACGAGAGTAGCGGCTGGTATGTGGGGTATGTCTACGACCCCGCGCGCGACGGCAGCGATCTGGTGATCCTTGACGCGGCCGATTTCACCGGACCGCCAGTTGCCAGAATCAAACTGCCGCAGCGTGTCCCGTTCGGATTCCACGGAAACTGGATCGCCAGTTGAGTAACGTGACCGCTCATGGCGGTCAAGTGGCTCGACGAACCTGAGGCTCACGACTACGAGGCGGCGGCGGACTACCTGAGCATGCTCGGGGAGCCTGCCGCCGTTGAGAAGACTGTCGGGGAGTTGCGCAAATCAAAGCCGGTGTACCGCAAGGCCAAAGACATTCTGCGAGCAGCACACCTGGCCCTGCTACCCGAGACCAATGCACACGTCAAGGCCGATTTATCCAAGATCAGCGACGGCAAGAAACTCTCGCCGATCCTGCTTGTGCGAGGCAGCGCGATCGGCGGGTATGCGCTACAGATCGCCGACGGCTATCACCGGGTCTGTGCCAGCTATCTGACCGACGAAAACACCGACATTCCTTGCCATTTGGTTTCCTGGTAATAGTGCGCTGACATGTTCGGTTTGGACACGCTGGCGCTGCTGGCCGTCATCGGGATGGCGGGCCCACTGCTGGCATCGGTGCCGCGGTTTGCGATTCCCGTCATCATCGGCGAATTGATCGCAGGGCTGGTCGTCGGCCGGACCGGGTTCGGCATCGTCGACAACACCAACCCCACCTTCAGCCTGCTTGCGAACGTCGGCTTCGCGCTGGTGATGTTCGTCGTCGGCACACATGTCCCGGTGCGCGACACGACATTGCGAACGGCGATCCCGAAGGCGTTGGTCCGTGCCATCGCCGTCGGAGCTGCTGCGGCCGCGCTGGGGGTGGTGTTGGCACAGGCATTCGGTACTGGACACGCGGCGCTCTATGCAGTGCTGATGGCATCGTCCTCGGCTGCCCTTGCGCTCCCTGTGATCGACTCGCTGGGCCTCGGTGGCGCACCTGTCCTTTCGGTGACGACGCAGATTGCCATCGCTGATGCCACGTCAATTGTGTTGCTGCCGTTGGTGATCAATCCCGCGCAAGCGTCGCGAGCAGCTCTCGGCGCTGCGGCTATTGCCGGCTGCGCGGCGCTGGTGTACCTCGGGCTGCGGACCGCCCAGAGACGCGGATGGCGCAGGCGATTGCACCAATACTCCGAAAAGCGCCGCTTCGCGCTCGAACTGCGGCTCAGCCTGATCGTGCTGTTCACATTGTGCGCGTTGGCAATTAGCACACACGTATCGATCATGCTGGCGGGTTTCGCTCTTGGCCTCGTCGTCTCAGCGGTTGGCGAACCACGCAGGCTGGCCCGCCAGCTGTTCGGCATCACCGAGGGCTTCTTCGGTCCACTGTTCTTCGTGTGGCTGGGCGCCTCGCTTCAGGTGCGTGAGCTGGGCGAGCACCCCTGGCTGATTCTGCTGGGCGTGGGCCTGGGCCTTGGCGCTGTGCTCGCGCATTGTGTGGGCCGGCTGTTCGGCCAACCGCTGACATTGGCGGTGCTGGCCGCCGCGCAACTCGGTGTTCCGGTCGCCGCCGCGACGCTGGGCACCGAGCAGCACCTGCTCGCCCCTGGCGAGCCGTCGGCATTGATGCTGGGCGCACTGGTCACCATTGCGACCACTTCTGGTGCGGGAGTGCTCGCGGCCCGGCGTCAGAGCGCCGCAGAGCCGAACTCCGCTGCCGGCTAGGGCGGCAATGAGGCAGGCGCTTCGCTGCTGAACGCCAGAGCCGGGATCCTCATCGCTTTTGCAGCAGGCTTCCGACCCAGCCACGGTTTCCACCCATTGCAAGCCATATGTCCGCACGCGTACCGCCGTCTCCTCGTGGCCCTCGATGGGGAAGAGGAGGACAGAACCCCTCGCGCGCGTGCGCCGCCGGCGGTTTGAAAACTGATTTGCAGACGAGCGGCCGGTGACGGCGTCGCGATGTATCAATGTCACCAGAGTGGTCGGCACAAGCTGATGCTTCTGCGAGCCAGCGGCTTAGAGCGGCTAGCTGCAGCCCGACCTGGCTGCGATTCCAACCATTCGACGGTAGCAAAACGGGCGGTCGCCGCACCAGACCGAAATGGAAGACTCCACGGTCTCAGAGCGCTTCTGCCGTCTCGGCGGGATAGCCCGCGGCCGCGCGGTGGGTGTTGGGGCTGACACCATACGCACGTTTGAATGCGCTACTCAATGCGAACGGTGTGCTGTAGCCGACCTGTCGGGCTACTGCCGCAATGGTGGCTTGACTGTCCTGTAGCAGATCGGCCGCCAACGCCAGCCGCCAGCTCGTCAGGAAGGCGATCGGCGGCTCTCCGACTTGCTCGGTGAAGCGGCGGGCGAACACCGCACGTGAACAGCCAACGGCCGCAGCGAGATTGGCGACTGTCCACGGGTGAGCGGGGTTGTTGTAGATCAGTTTCAGCGCCGGGCCGACGATGGCGTCGTGCTCGGCGTGCCACCAGGTGGGCGCATTGGCGTCGCGGTCGAACCACGTCCGCAGCACGGCGATCAGCAGCAGATCGAGTAACCGGTCGAGGTACGCCTCCTGACCCGCACCGTCGCAGCCGGCCTCGGTCGCCAACAGGTCGACCAGCGGGGTGTCCCATTCGTCGGCGCGAAGCACCAACACCGGCGGCAGCGCGTCGAGCAGTCTGGCACTGACCTCGCTGCGGCCCTCGTAGGCGCAGACCACCGATCGCGTGGCGCCCGCCGCGCTATTGCCCCACGTGCGCACTCCGATCGACATCTCGAACCGCAGATCCTCACCCGACAGCGTCGTGCAGCGCTGCCCGGGATGGATGACGACCATCGGCGCGGTCGTCGGGTCGTCTGCGAAAACGTAGTGCTCTGTGCCGCGGGTCAGGGCGACATCACCCGGTCCTAGCCAGACCGTTCCACTGGTCTCGCCGACGATCACGGCTTTACCGTGCGTCTGGCAGATCAATGTCAGCGGCGCCTCGTCGCGAATGCTCATCGACCACGGCGGGTCCATCATCATCCGCAACACAAATGCGCCTCGCGCTCGCACACCGTCGAGCAACCCGACCAGCGCGTCCACGCCGGGAGCTTATCCCTTGCGTGCCTGATAGGCGGCCAGAAAGACGCGGACCCCCGCGTGGACGTGGTTTTCGACGTCGATGCCCGCGAGCACCTGCGGCCCGCCGGAGAACAATGCCTGATCAATGGCTCTCCCAACGATCAGAAACGCGAAATGCTCTGCGGCAAGAGCGGATTCGGGAGCGTGCAGCAGGCCGCGGTCATGCAGCCGGGAGAAACAGTTCGCGAAGGCGGCCAACGTACGGGCGGGCGCACGGTCGTAGTAGAGCTGAGCAAGCTCGGGCACCCGGTTGGCCTCGCCGACGACCAATCGGCGCAGTTGCACGACGGGCTCCTGCAGGACCGCGCGTAGATAGTCGGCTGCCAGGGTGGTCAGGTCTGCCTCGAGGTCGGTGGTGTCGGACAACGCGGCGATTCTGTCGAGAAACGGCGCGACCGTCCTCTCCAATGCCCCGTTCACGATCGCGAGCAGGAGTTCGTGCTTGTCGCCAAAGTGCTTGTACACGGTCTGTTTTGACACCTCGGCCGACGCGGCGATCTGATCCACGCTGGTGCCCTGATAGCCATTGCTCAAGAACAGGTCGTGTCCCGCAGACAAGATGGTCTGGCGCTTGCGCGCCGAACGTCCGAGCACCGGTCCGGTCATGCCGCCTCCCATTCAGTACTAGACAGTCTAGTTCTCAGTACTGTACCGTCTAGTTCTATTCTGACACGGAGGCACGCCATGACCACCACCGATTGCCCGCCATTACCAGTGCGGATCACCAAGTCGCTCCTCGGCTACGGCATCATCGCCGGTCCGATCTATGTCGTTGTGGTGGCGGTCCAGGCCGCGACGCGCGACGGGTTCGACCCCACCCGGCACGCGGCCAGTCAGCTCGCCAACGGCAGCCTCGGCTGGATCCAGATCGCCAACTTCCTGATCACCGGTGCGATGACGATCGCCGCGGCGGTTGGCGTCCGGCGCGCGCTCGGGCCTGGCCGGTTGTCGGCATGGGCGTCCGCGCTGCTCGGTGCTTACGGCTCGGCGCTCGTCGTCGCCGGCATCTTCCGGGCCGACCCGTCGGACGGTTCCCCTCCGGGCACTCCGCCAGGCATCGGCGAAATCAGCTGGCACGGGATGGTCCATTTCGCGGCGGCGGCCGTTGGATTCGTGTGTCTGGTCGCCGCGTGTTTCGTGCTGGCCGCATGGTTCGCCCGCGCCGGGCAACCCTCATGGGCGTGGTTCTCGCGCATCACCGGCGTCCTGTTCGGCGGTAGCTTCGTTGCACTGTCGTCCGGATCCGGCGGCGCCGCAACGATTCTCGTGTTCACTGCGGCCGTCGTCCTGGTCTGGACGTGGCTTACGGCCGTGTCGGTCAAGCTGTATCGCACCGTGGAGCACGCGTAGACGCACGCGTATGCGGTCCGGACGGTAAACGATGGATCGTCCTGATCCCGCCCGGTTGACTTCTGCTCATGAATACGAGCCCCTTTGTCATCGTGACCTCGATCGCCGCGATCCTGTCCGCCGTCGCGGGCGGAATGATGTACGCGTTCTCCACATTCGTCATGCGCGGTCTTGACCGCACCGGTCCCGTCGATGCGATCACCGCGATGCGCGGCATCAACGCCGAAGCGAACTCCAACGCCGCGTTTCTTCTCGCATACTTCGGCGCGACGATTCTGGCGTTGGTGGTCGGCGTCATCGCCGTGATCCAGCTGCGGCAGCCCGGCAGCGTCTGGCTTCTCGTTGGCGCGATCCTCGCGATTGTCGGTGCGATCATCACGATGGCGGTAAACGTCCCGCTCAACAACCACCTCGACACGGTCAACCCGGTCGGCCTCTCGCCCGCCGATGCGGCACGTGAATGGCAGGCCTACTTCTCGACTTGGACGGCCTGGAATCACGTTCGCACCGCCACCGGCGTGATCGCGGCCGCACTGATGCTGGTCGGCCTCCGCTACCGCTAGGTCGGTGGTGCAAAGCCCCCGGTGTCCGTGTGCTGCGGCGGCGCCGGGGGCATGGCAGGTTGATATGGGACTGGTTGCGGGGGAACGCCGGCCACCTGTGGAACCTGCAACCGCGCCAGTTCTCGTCGATGCCGCTCGGCTAGCACCGCCGCGAGGACGAACTGCGGCGGCGCACCCGGCGGTGGTGGAGGCGAGATCTGCGCGACGACATCACCCGCGATCCGGTAGGCCATCTGGTCGCGTACGGCGGGAGTCAGTTGCGGTGCACGCGAGAGGAATTGGCGAGCCAGCTCGGCCTGGTCGGGGCGCAGGCCGGACAGTTGCAGTGAGGACGCCCACCACGCCAGCTGCGGCGGCATCGGCGGAGGCGGCTTTAGCCGCGCCGCGCGTTCGCTGATCACCACCGTGCCGGCGAATATGTCGCCGATACGCTTTCCGTTGGGCGACAACAGGCTGCAGATCACCGCGGGGCCGCCGGTGAACGTCCAGATTTCGATCAGTCCGGCGAGCGCGCGAAACAACGCCTGCCGGAAGCGTTCCGGGCCACCGTCGTCGGACACCACGCGCAGCCCCAGCGCCATCTTGCCGAGTGATCGCCCGCGCGTTGCAGTCTCGAATGCGATCGGATACCCGACGAACGCCAAGACCGTGAAGATGATCAGCACCGCGCCGGACAACGCATCGTCGAGATCCAGCAGGGTGGCCGCCCACAACAGCACGCCGACGATGTAAAGGATGAGAACCACGGTGATGTCGATCATCGCGGACAGTGCCCGCACCGGTAACTGCGCAATCGCAACGTCCAGCACCACCGCGTCCCCGGTCACCACGGGTTCTTGCTGGCGGACCATAACCGCCCACGCTACTAGGATTCGCCATGTGGATGTCGACGCGTTCGTGCTCGCGCATCGCCCGACGTGGGACCGGCTCGAGGCGCTGGTCAAGCGGCGTCGCCGGTTGACGGGCGCCGAGGTCGACGAACTGGTCGACCTCTATCAACGGGTGTCGACCCACCTGTCGATGGTGCGGTCCGCATCGGCCGACGCGGTGCTGATCGGCCGGCTGTCCGGTCTCGTGGCGCGGGCACGCTCGGCGGTGACTGGCGCGCACGCGCCGCTGTGGAGCGAGTTCACCAGATTCTGGACAGTGTCCTTCCCCGTCGTCGCCTACCGGGCTTGGCGGTGGTGGTTGGCGACGGCGGTGGCGTTCTTCTTCGTCACCGTGCTGATCGCTGTTTGGGTGTCGGGCAATCACGAGGTGCAGTCGACCATCGCAACCCCAACCGAGATAGACGAATTGGTCAACCACGATTTCGCGTCGTACTACAGCAACAATCCCGCCGGATCGTTCGCTTTGCAGGTGTGGGTGAACAACTCGTGGGTTGCCGCACAGTGCATCGGGTTCGCGGTCCTGCTCGGCATACCAATCCCGTATGTGCTGTTTCAGAACGCCGCGAATCTCGGTGTCGCCGCGGCATTTATGTTCAACGCCGGCAAGGCCGATGTGTTTCTGGGCCTGCTCACCCCCCACGGGTTGCTCGAGCTGACCGCGGTGTTCCTCGCCGCCGCCGCCGCGATGCGCCTTGGCTGGTCGGTGGTGTCGCCCGGTAACCGGCCGCGCGGGCAGGTGCTGGCCGAACAGGGCAGGGCGGTCGTCGCGGTCGCGGTCGGGCTGGTCGGTGTGCTGCTGGTCTCGGGGTTGATCGAGGCCATGGTGACGCCGTCGCCGCTGCCGACCTTCGTTCGCATAGGCATCGGCGCGGCGGCCGAAATCGCCTTCCTTTCTTACATATTCCACTTCGGCCGCAAAGCCGCCAGCGCGGGCGAATCAGGCGACGTCGAAGATGCGCCCGACGTCGTGCCGACCCGCTAGAGCCGGCCGCTGGCCTTCATCGCGAGGTAGTGATCGGCCAGTGCCGGCGCCAATTCTTCCGGCGGGGCGTCCACCACGTCGACACCGGAGCGCCGCAGCCGTGACGCGATCGCCCGCCGGTCGTTGCGGGCCCGTTCTGCGGCGGCCGCGTCATAAACCTCGGCCGCGTCGGCACGGCCTGCGGCGAGCAGGTCCACGCGCGGATCGGAGACCGCAGCCAACAGCACCTGATGTTTGGCGGACAGTTGCGGCAGCACCCCCATCAAGCCCTCGTCGAGCGCCGACGCGTTCAGATCGGTCAACAGCACCACCAGCGCGCGTCGCCGGATGCGCCTTTGCACCGCAGCCACCATCGCGCGCGAATCGGATTCGACCAACGCCGGCTGCAGTGGTGCCATCGCCTCAACGAGCTGGGCCAGCAGCTCGGTGCGGGATGCGTTGAACACGCCCGCGCGGGCCACCCGGTCGTGGGCGATGAAGTCGACGTGGTCTCCCGCACGTGCGGCGAGTGCGGCCAGCAGCAGCGCGGCATCCATCGACCAGTCCAGCCGCGGCCACCCGCCGGGATCGCCGGCAGTGGGGTCGACGCCAACGCGGCCTGCCGATGTGCGGCCGGTGTCGAGCACGATGACCACGCGACGGTCGCGTTCGGGGCGCCACGTGCGCACCACCACATCGGCGCGCCGTGCGGTAGCCCGCCAGTCGATGGACCGGACGTCGTCACCGATGACATACTCACGCAGCGAATCGAATTCGGTGCCCTGGCCGCGAATCAACACCGGTGTCATCCCTTCGAGCTCGCGTAACTTGGCCAGCCGCGACGGCAGATGTTTGCGCGAAAGGAACGGCGGCAGAATCCGGATCTGCCACGGCACTTGGTGCGAGCTCTGCCGTCCGGCCAATCCCAGGGGACCGAGCGAGCGGGCGGTGACCAGCGCCGAACGCTGATCGCCGCGGCGGACGGGCTGCAGCCGGGTTACCAGTCGAACACGTTGTCCTGGAGCGAGATCGACAGGGTGCGTGCGGGGTTCGGCGCGCGCGCTCGGCGGCCAAGCGTCACGAATCAGGCCACGGAGCCGACGGCGGCCGGAGTTTTCGACCACCAGGACGGCATCGACAGGCTGCCCCAGCCGCGCCGCGGTTTCGCCAGACCGGCTGCACGCCAGCCGGCGGGTGCTGGCCGCAAAGGCAATATCCAATATCACCGCCGCTGCCAGCGCTACCAGCAGGACGACGAAAACCGTTGCAGGCCACGGGGAGAACGCAATCGGCAGAACGCAGATCAGCGCCACCAGGCCGGTGCGGCCGGTGAGGATCACTAGCGTGGAACCGGCACGGCCGCGAGTATGCCCTCGAGCACGCCGTCAGGATTGGCGCCCTCGAGTTCGGCCTCCGGACGCAGCTGGATGCGGTGTCGCAGCGTGGGCCGGGCCATCGCCTTGATGTCGTCGGGCGTCACGTAGTTGCGGCCGGACAGCCACGCCCATGATCGCGCCGTGGCCAGCAGGGCGGTGGCTCCGCGCGGTGACACACCGAGTTGAAGAGACGGCGAATGTCGTGTTGCGCCAACGATGTCCACGATATAGCCGAGCACCTCGTCAGCCACCAGCACCTGGCGGACGGCCGCACGTCCTGCGTTAAGGTCGGCGGCCCCTGCGACGGGTTGCACTGCGGAAAGGTCACGAGGATCAAATCCGCGGGCGTGCCGGTCGAGTATCGCGATTTCCTGATCCCGCGGCGGCAGCGGCACATTGAGCTTCAACAGGAACCGGTCGAGCTGCGCCTCTGGCAGCTGATAGGTGCCCTCGTATTCGATCGGGTTCTGCGTTGCGGCGACGATGAACGGGTCCGGTAGCGGCCGTGGCTGGCCTTCGACGCTGACCTGACGTTCCTCCATCGCTTCCAGCAAGGCGGCCTGAGTCTTTGGCGGCGTACGGTTGATCTCGTCGGCAAGCAGCAGGTTTGTGAACACCGGCCCGGCGCGGAACTCGAATTCTGCTGTGCGCGCGTCGTATACCAGTGAACCGGTGACGTCGCCGGGCATGAGGTCAGGGGTGAACTGGACACGCTTGAACTCCAGTTGCAGCGCAGCCGCGAGCGTGCGCACGAGCAGAGTCTTCGCGACGCCCGGAACACCTTCGAGCAGAACGTGACCGCGGCACAGCAGCGCGATCACCAAGCCGCTCACCACCGCATCCTGACCGACGACTGCCTTGGCGATCTCACCACGCAACGCCAGCAGCGCATTTCGCGCGGGCTCCTGGTCGGTTGTCGGTGCCGTTGGCTGAGTCACGACTGTGCCACCTGCCTTTCAATGGTGTCGAGTTCGTGCGCGAGATTGACCAAGAAGGGGTCGCTGGCCGGCGGCGGACCGAACAGCGTGTCCGCCACGGCCTGCGGGTTGAGTCCGCTCCGCTCGGCGACCGCCTGCACGACGGCCGGTGGCTGCGCGCCATGTCCGAGACCGAGCCGCGGCAACAGCCGCTGCAGGGTCGCCGTTCGCAACGCCTCGGCGGCCCGGTCACGGGCCCGACGCGACCGATACAGCCGTCCACGTCCCTCGGCGGTCTCGGATGCACGCACGACCACCGGCAATTGCTCGGCGACCAGTGGACCGATGCGGCGGCCCTTCCACCACGCGACCAGGGCCACGACCAGGCACAGTTGCCAGACGATCCAGGGGACTTGGTCGGGAATGAGATCGAGCAGCGTTGCGCCGCCGTCGGGTTCGCCTCCACCTTCGCTGTGCTGAGGCGCGTACCAGATCATCCTGGAACGTGTCCCGGCGAGGTTCATGGCGAGTGCGGCATTGCCTTCCTTCAGCAGCCCCTGGTTGGTCATGAAGTCGGCGGTGCCGACGACTGTGACGTCGCGTCCGTCGTGCGAGTAACGGACGAGCGCGCCGTCGTAGCATCTCGTCACGGGCACCTCGCCGGACGCCTCGTAGGCGTCGCTGGGCCCGAACTGGACCTCACCGGCGCGCTTGGCCTCGCGCAGGTCGCAGTCCGGTTTGTTTCCGCCGAACGTCGTCGCGCCGGCGAGGCGGATCTGCGGCGCGAGCGCTTCGCGGGTGCGCGACACCGGTTCCACGATGAGCCTGTCGCCCGGCAGGTCGGCCAAACGCTGCAGCAGGTCGGCGTCGATCAAGTGGAAGGTCTGCACCACCACCAGAAGCGTGCCGGGGCGCGCGGCGCGCTCCACCGCCGCCATGTCATCGGCCTCGACCACATCTACTCCGTGGTCACGCAACAACGTCACCAGTGCGTGTGCCCCTTCGGGTGACGTCGACGCCGGATCCATCCGGCCTCCCGGTCGTGGCGCGGTCAGATAGGTGCTCAGCGCTGCCACGCCGACGATGACCACCAAAGCCAGCACCACCCACCGCGCATTGCGCCACCGCTGTACAACTGTCGGGCCGACGGCCGTATCGACGTCGGTCATCGCACCTCCGCCCAGCTGTCGGACGGTGCCGTAGCCACGGGACTGCTGGCGGCCTGCGTGTGGAATCGCAGATGGTCGTCGAGGTCGGCGATCATCCGATAGGCCGATTCCGTCCCTGGCCGCTCGCCGTAGGTGACGTCGTTGAAAGCATCTGCCGCGCGGAGCAATTCGGCGGCTAAATTCGGTAGCGCGCGCCCGGCGTCGCGGGCGAGTTCGGTTGCTGTTCGGCCGGGTACGGGGTCGAGCACGGCCGTCTCCTCCAACTGCCGCGCCAACGCCCTGAGCCGATGGCGGATCGCCGCCGCCCAATTACCTTCCGCTGCACACTGTTCGGCGGTCGCACGATGTTCTGCGGCGCTGAGTTCGTGTTCGCCGAATAACCCGTAGCCGCCTCCACGATTGGTGCGCATGGTGCGCCGCGCGATCCGCACGGCGACGACGACGGCGATCGCGGCCAGGATCAGCAGAACAGTGAGCGTGAACCAGCCACCGGGCACAGAGGAAGCCTTGGACAGGAGCTTGTAGAACAGTTCGCCGAGCCAATCGTAGATGCGGTCGATCAGTGATGCCTTGGGGTAGATGGGCTTTCCAAGCTCATGTTGCGCGGCCTCATGCGCGGCATCACGATCGATGTCTATGGTCGGCACGTCAGCCTTGGCGAGTCAGCCACAAGTGGTCGGTCGAATCGGGCGGAGCGCCGGGACCGAAAGCGGCGCCGGTCTGCAGCACGAGGTCGAAGGCCTCCGCGCGAATGCGACGGTCGGTGTAGAGCAGGACGACGACGCCTGCGGAAAACGGCTCGGTGATGATCTGGGCGATCGCCCCGCCGATGGCGATCAACGCGAGAGCAATGAGGGCCGTCACTCCCGAAGACGATGTTATCAACAGGATTTGGCCGCCGAAGCTGAACGGCACCGCGACGGCGGTGGCTACTACCTCGGCGACGATCGCGCCGAGTAGCCGGATGCCGAACACCCGCCAGAAGTCTCCCTTCACCAACGTGAAGGACCGCGAAATCGCCGGGAAGATCGCAAGCCGTTCGAGCACGATCAGCGACGGCGTGAACGACAGCATCGTGCCGAGATAGACCAGCGCCGCAAGCAATCCCAACGCCAGCGGCACACCGACGATCGCCGCCGCCGCACCATTGGCCGCCGTTGCGACTCCGACGATGATGAGCACCACGACGCCGCACAGCACGACCGCGCCGATCACTTCGAGTGCTATGAAGCCGATCAAAGCCCATAGCCGCGGCCGAAGTCGTTGCCACGCTTCACTGATGGTGATGCTCGCCCCGAAGACCGCCCGGCCGACGACCACAGTGAGCATGCCGCTCAACAGAATCGACGACAGGCCGGTCGCGAGCGCAGCGCCGAGGTTCGACACTGACGAGCCGAGCAGAAAGCTCGTCGACACCTCCCCGCCTGCCAGGGTGGGCTCCAGCTGGCCGGTGACCGCGAATGGGCCGACGGACAACAGCAGTGCTACGAGTTGAGCGATGAGCACCACGATGGTGGTCAGCCCGAGCGTCGCCTTGGGATTTGCGCGGATGTAGGTGACGGCGCCGTTGAAGATGTCGGACAGGCTCAACGGCCGCAGCGGAATCACGCCGGGCTTGAGCGCCAGCGGCATCGCTCCGGCGCCATAGCCGTGTGGCGGATACCCGGGTGGTGGATAACCCGGCGGCGGGTATCCAGGTGGCGGATAGCCCGCCTGCGGTCCATAACCCGGCGGTGGGCCGTAACCCGGCGGCGGGCCGTAACCGGGTGGCGGCCCGTAACCCGGTGGTGGGTATCCCGGCGGCGGATAGGCACCCGGTGGCGGATAGCTCGCGTACGCCGGATCGCCCTGGTAGCCCGGCGGTGGATAGCCCGGCGGCGGCGGGCCGGCCGTAGATGACCCGTCGGCGTCGTTGCTCATGGTCACCATCCTGTCGATCACCGTGCGAATTGACAACGTGGTGCGTGTGCGGCGTGGCGTAGCGTTTGCCTCATGGCGGAACTCAAAGATCGCTTGCGCACAGATCTGACGAGCGCGATGAAGTCGCAGGACAAGTTGCGGACCGCGACGCTGCGGATGCTGCTGGCCGCGATCCAGACCGAAGAGGTCGCGGGGAAGGAGTCGCGTGAGCTGACCGACGCCGAAGTGCTCAAGGTGTTGGCCAAGGAGGCGAAGAAGCGCGCCGAGTCGGCCGAGATCTACACCCAGAACGGACGCGGGGAGCTTGCCGCCAACGAACACGCCGAGGCCCGCGTCATCGACGAGTACCTGCCGACGCCGCTCACCGAGGCGGAATTGGCCGACGTCGCCGACACCGCGATTGCGCAAGTCGCCGAAGAGATAGGTGAGCGGCCCAGCATGCGGCAGATGGGTCAGGTGATGAAGGCCGCGACCGCGATCGCCGCGGGTAAGGCGGACGGTGCGCGGCTGTCAGCGGCGGTCAAGGACCGGTTGTAGCCCTTTTCGGCCGTCGTTTTCTCCGCTGAGCGCCCGGGTACCCGAACCGCATGACGCGTTTTGGCTACACCCTGATGACAGAACAGAGCGGACCTAAAGAGCTTGTCCGTTATGCCGTTTCGGCGGAGCACGTGGGGTTCGACTTCGAAGTGTCGTCCGACCACTACTTCCCATGGCTGTCGTCGCAAGGTCACGCGCCCTACGCGTGGTCCGTGCTCGGCGCGGTGGCGCATGCCACCGAGCAGGTCGAGCTGTTCACCTACGTCACCTGCCCGACGATGCGGTATCACCCCGCAGTCGTTGCGCAGAAGGCAGCCACCTTGCAGATCCTCGCCGACGGCCGGTTCACCCTCGGTCTCGGCAGCGGCGAAAACCTCAACGAGCACGTGGTTGGCGGGCGCTGGCCGACGGTGTCACGGCGCCAGCAGATGCTCAAGGAGGCCATACAGATCATCCGCGAGCTGTTCACCGGAGAGCTCGTCGACTGGAAAGGCGAATACTACGAAGTCGATTCGGCGCGCCTGTGGGACATCCCCGACGTACCGGTCGGCATCGCCACCGCGGTATCGGGCGAACGGTCCGTCGAGATGTTCGCGCCGCTGTCCGATCATCTGATCGCCGTCGAGCCGAACAAGGACGTCGTCGATGCGTGGCACAGCGCGCGACGCGCGACCGGGCTGCCCCACGACGTCCGGGTGATCGGGCAGATACCGATCTGCTGGGATCCTGACCGCGATACCGCCGTGCGCCGCGCACACGATCAGTTCCGTTGGTTCGGTGGCGGATGGGCGGTCAACGCGGACTTGCCGACGACCGCGGGGTTCGAGGGCGCCACACAGTTCGTGCGGCCCGAGGATGTCGCCGAATCCATACCATGCGGCCCCGATCTCGACGCGATCGTCGACGCGGTCCGCGAGTACTGGGAAGCCGGCTTCACTGACATCGCACTGGTTCAGATCGGCGGCGACTCCCAAGAGCTGTTCCTCAAAGAGGCGGCGGGTTCACTGCTGGAGAAATTGCGTACCGCATCTCACTGAAAGGGAGTGCCATGCCGCGCGGAAAAGGCATATACGACGACGAAGACCGCGACGAGCCGAAGGGTGGACGACCGGGGCCGACGGATCAAGGCCGTGAGGGCGGCATGGCGACCCGAGAGAATGCACCCGACGTCTCCGAGCCCGAGGGGGAGCCGACCGCGTAAGTCAGTCGGTGTTGCGGCCTTCGCGGCTGCGCCGATACGCGGCGCGACGGAAACTGCTGAGCCAGCGCGGCGCCAGACTCACGTCGGCGTCGGTGTGCAGTATCGGATCGAAGCCGATGTCGTCGCAGCTGGGATCCAGGTTGCGAAGCGTCAATCGCGCCAGCGGCGAAAATCCCCCGCGGAAACCCTGGGCCTGCTCGACGGCGAAATCGATTCCGTCGGAAGTGATTAAGTCCCGGATCGGCTCGAGCGACAGCCCCGTCGCGTTGATATCGGACGTGAGCCGGGCCCGGACCCACCACAACTTTCCCTTGAAGCGCAACGGCATCAGGCTGGAAAACGTCGCACCCGACCATGAGGTGGCCGGCCCGAGAACGACTCTGCTGTTGGCGACTGTCGAGGCGAGCAGCACATCCCACGGCGAGCACGACCGCAGGTCCTGAGGCGGCGGCATCCGCCACGCCAGCCCCGCGACGTCGGGTCGGGCGCCGGGCACGCCGACGCCCTTCGAGACCCGGCCGATGACATCGCACGACAGCATCGGCAGCCCCTCGTCGGGCGGCGCCACCCGCTCCAGCGCGCCCTCGGCGAGCACACCGTCGGGATGGAATAGCCGCCTCTGACGGATGGCTGCGCCGAGCCGTACTGGCAACGCGGCGATGTCGGAAGCATGCACGGATCCGGTGTGCCCGTCGGGCAACCACTCAAAACCTGTAGCAACGGTTTAACAACCGCGATACCGGGCATTAATCACGGCAGTGCTGTGACACGCAGCGAAGGACTTGTCGAAAGGCCGATGTTGACGACCGCATACACCGACCTGGATATCCCAGCAGTAGCAGAAGGCGTTTATACCCCGCAAGAAGACTCGCAGTTGCTCATCGACGTGATGGAGAAGACGGGACTGGCCCGCCGGAACCGGGTCGCCGACCTGTGTACCGGCAGCGGTGTGGTGGCTGTCGCTGCATACGAGCAGGGCGCCTCAGAGGTCACCGCCTTCGACATCTGCCCACGGGCCGTGCATTGCGCGAGGCGAAACGCCGTCGCCGCCGGGTTCGACGTCGCGGTGCACCTCGGATCATGGGCGCGTGCCGTCGAATTCGGTCCCTACGACCTTGTCGTCTGCAACCCGCCGTACGTACCGCATGAACCCAGCCTCGAAGACGGTCAACTTCCATCGCACATCGGACCGGCGCGAGCGTGGGATGCCGGATACGACGGGCGGCTCGTCCTGGATCCACTCTGTGCGGCCGCACCTGACCTGCTCGCCGACGGTGGCAGCCTGCTGCTGGTGCAGTCGGAGTTCGCCGGGCCGCGCCAAACGCTTGCAGCGCTGGCGAGTGCCGGTCTGGACGCGGAAGTCATTGCATGGCAATGGATTCCGTTCGGTCCAGTGCTGTCATCTCGTGCGCAGTGGCTCGAAGACACCGGTCGTCTCGAGCCGGGCCGCCGGGAGGAAGAACTGTTGATTATCCGAGCGGACAAGCCATGAGCGATACCGAACCCCGCACGGTGCGGGTCGTCCCATCCGGACCGGTGATGATCGAAGGGCCGGTGCGCATCGAGATGCCCGACGGCAGCGTCGTGGAATCCGACCGGTTCATGGTTGCGATCTGTACGTGCCGCCGCAGCAAGAGCTATCCACTGTGCGACACCAGCCACCGCTGCCGCGGGCGAAACGAGCAGTCAGCCAAGCGGTCGGCGTAACGACGGGCGGCCCGCCGTCCAGCAATCCATGACATGTGCCGCGAGGCGGTCCTCGACGACGTCACGTGCCCTGATCCCGAAGACAACGTCGCGCTCCAGGTGCGGTTCCCGCGCGATCAGATCGCCGACGACGTCGTGGCGGACGACTTGTTCGTGAACCGCGTCAGCCTCCACATGTTCGCGGTAGAAGCCGACGCATGGCTGCGGTGCGCCCATCCTCTCGAGCGCTTCGGCCAGTCGCCGTGATCCGGGCGAGGAGGTGATCTCCGTCGACGCGAAATGCCCGATCGCCGCGCCTCGGAGCTCGCGATGCAGTCCGAACAGCGACATCAGGTTGACCGACGCCAGCGCATCGGCGGGCACGTCGTCGATGTAGGCGAGATACGTTGAGTCCAAACCGGCGGCGTCCAACAGGTCGGCATAGAGCTGCTGGTGGACCTGCGCTCCGCGGCCAGCGCCGTACTCGTCGAATTCCACCGCCACGAATGAAGCCTTGGCCTGTCCGATCAAGCGCGGGATCGCGAACGCATGGGGATCGGCTTCCTTGAGGTGATACAGCGAGCGGTGCACAAAGTACTCCCGCATCTGGTCCCAGGAGCCCTCGTCGCGCAGGTAGTACGACGGGCCCTCGCCGTCGATCGGTTCGACCGACAGCCGATCCATCTCGGCGGCGGCGGTTTCGTCGTCGTCGATCTCGCCGACGTCCTGACGCACCGCGCTCAGAAATGCCTCTTCGAGCCGGCCGCGCGCATGCAGCAGGCCCGGATTCCACTCCCACTTCGGGTTGACCCCTGCGAATCCGCGATAGTGCAACTCGTAGCAGACATAGAGCGCTAGTTGCAGATCGAGGCCGTATGGATCTGCCTCACAGACCGGAACGTCGATCGGCCGGGCGTGTAAGGCAGGCCGTCCCCTGCGAAGGACGTCGATGACGGCGGATGAGAGAGGCCCGATTGCCTTGGGGAGTTTGGGTTCGACAGACGTGGATGGCAAAGTCACGGGCCATGTAATTCCCCACCTCGGGGTGGGTCAAACTACTTTGGAGCGCACGCCTCGATAAGCGCATCCGGGTTGGTGACGCTGACGTAGAGCGTGCGCAGATTGATCGGAACGCCAATCACGTATGCGCGCGCCGGAGGATCAATCGTCAGCTCCACGATGCCCTTGGATGAACCGTTGACGAGCCACCGGCCTCGCCAGCCGTGAGCGCCCCATGAGTACACCCGATCTGTGTTCGGTTGGGCGGCCTTGATCGACGTCATGGGTATCTCGGTGCGGAATCCCCAACCGAATCTCACATGGAGGCTCCCATTTTCCACCGCTATGCGGCTATGTTTAGGTCCGCAACCGAACGGTACGGAGAACGGCAGGAACCACCGCTCGTAACGCAAATCCGTCTGCATGGTTGCGAGCGTAGTGTCGTGCGTGTTTGTTTAGATCTAGAATTGTGGGGAATCGGCTCCCAGCGCGGTCGGGTCGAGGGGGTATACGCGTGGTCGACACATTGGTGTTGATCTACCTGAGTGGCTGGTTGCCGGTCACTTTCGGCGCATATGCCGCGAGCAAGCGGCTGGCCGACAAGCGTTCACCCGCACCGCGACCGCTAATCGTCAGCCTGATCGCCGGCGGCCTGTGGCCCGTCTTGGTGGTCGGCATGGTCGAGCTCAGCTCCGTGGTGGTCTACATGAAGCTGCAGCCCAAACCCAGTCCTGGCGTCGGCATCTTCGCTTAACCCGTTGTTGAGCTGACGCCCAGCTCGTCCACCAGCTCGCGAACCCGTCGTTCGATTTCATCCCGTATCGGTCGCACCGCCTCGACCGACTGTCCGGCGGGATCGGGCAGAACCCACTCCTCGTAACGCCGTCCGGGAATCAACGGGCAGGTGTCACCGCAGCCCATGGTGACAACGACGTCGGCCGCTTCGACCATCTCGTTGGTCCACCGCTTGGGCTGCTTGTGTGCGATGTCGATGCCGCGCTCGGCCATCGCGGCGACCGCGGCCGGGTTGACGTGTCCGGCGGGTTCGGAGCCGCCCGAGTAGACGGCGGCTCGGTCCGCGGCGAAATGTTCGAAGAATCCCATCGCCATCTGGGACCGGCCCGCGTTGTGGGTGCAGAGGAACAGGACCGTCGGTTTCACGGTTTCTCCATGGTTTTCGAGTGGGGCACGACGACGTCGTCGGCGGTTTGGCCGACGTCGGGATACAGGGCGAGAACCAAAGCGGCGCCGACGATTCCGCCGACGAGCTGCGCGGCGATGAACGGGAGAACGGAACTCGGTGCGATGCCCGCGAAGGTGTCGGAGAAGATGCGGCCAATGGTCACAGCGGGATTGGCGAACGACGTCGAACTGGTGAACCAGTAGGCGGCGCCGATGTAGGCACCGACGGCGGCCGCAGACAAGCCAGCCCGTTCCGTTCGTGCCAACGCGAAGACGAGCGCGATCAGGCCCGCCGTTGCGACTACTTCGCCAACGAGATGCCCGCTGCTGAGGCGGTCCTTTGTCGCCAGTTCGAAGACGCGGCGGTCGAACATCACGTTGGCCAACACTGCACCCGCGATGCCGCCGGTGACTTGAACAATGCTGTACGCCAACAGATCTGCGCTGCTTATCCCCGAACCTGAGCGGCGTCCCAGCCACCAGTCGGTGAGCGAGACGACGGGGTTGAAATGTGCGCCCGACACCGGCCCGAACAACAAAATCAGCACCGCGAGCCCGAGGGCGGTCGCCGTCGAATTTTCGAGTAGCTGCAACCCAATGTCGTTGGGCGACAACCGTGCCGCAGCGATCCCGGATCCGACGACGACCGTGACGAGCAGGGCCGAGCCGGCGAATTCGGCTAGCAGTCGCCGGCGCAACACGCGGTCTGTCGTGCGTCGGCTGTCTCTGGTTCGGCGCCGAAGGTCTCGGAGTCGGCGAGCACCGTGTAGACCTCCCACTTCTCACCGGCAGGCCCGGTGACCCAGACCTTGTCCTGGGTGGCGAAGCAACACGTGGTGTCCATCTCCTCCTCGGTGAACAGCCCTTCGCCGGCGAGGCGGGCTATTTCGGTGTGCACCGTGTCACTGGACTCGACCTCGACCCCGAGGTGGTTGAGAGTGCCGCCGTGGCCGGGATTCTCGAAGAGCACGAGCTTCAGCGGCGGCTCGGCGACGGCGAAGTTGGCGTAGCCGTCCTTGCGTTTGGCCGGCTGGGTGTTGAACAACTTCGAGTAGAACGCGACGGCCTCATCGAGGTTGTCGACGTTGAGGGCGAGCTGCACACGAGACATGATGACCTCCGCACCTGTGTGACTTATATCGAACTAGTGCCGATCATGCCTACCTCTTCGATATATGTCAAGAGCCTATGGCATGCTGTTTACATGCCCAAGACGCTGCCGATGGTCGACATCTCCGCTCCGGTGTGCTGCTCACCCGTCGCCGCCGGTCCGCTTGAGGACGATGCGGCGTTGGAGATCGCGCTGCGGCTGAAGGCGCTGGCCGATCCGGTACGGGTCAAGCTGGTGTCGTTGCTGTTCAGCAGTGAGGCCGGCGAAGAGTGCAGCTCGGATCTCGCCGCGACGGTGGGGCTGACGGAATCGACCGTCAGCCATCACCTGACTCAGCTGCGGCGGGCCGGACTCGTCGAATCGGAACGGCGCGGCATGAACGTCTACCACCGTCCGCGACGGGAGTCGCTGGTGGCGCTGTGCACGGTGCTCGACCCGAACTGCTGTCGCTGACAGTCTGCTGAGTCGGGGTGGCGGGATTCGAACCCACGACCTCTTCGTCCCGAACGAAGCGCGCTACCAAGCTGCGCCACACCCCGCGTGAAGCCACGACAGCGTATCGCACCGGCGGCCGGTGAAGCCAAACGCGGCGATGAGCGCTTGCGTGAAGAGCGAACGGCCCGAGCGTGGCCCACGCGGGGAGGCACAGACTAGCGGCGGGTCTCCTTCAGCACAGCCAGACGCTCGCGGTATTCGGCCTCGTTGACCTCGCCCTTGGCATAGGCGTCGCGAAGTGTGCGGATGCCGTGCACGCCGCGCCGGGCTCGCACGATGAGCCAGATGCCGGCGATTATCAGCACCAGGAACACCAGGCGCGCGACGAAGAACCAGGGGTGCCAGCCGTAGTGGCCCCACCGCTGATTGTCGTCGGCCAGGAACGTGGTTGCGGTTGGGGCGATTTCGTAGATGCTCATGTCATCGAGTCTGCGCCTCGCGCGGCGTCACGACATCCGCCTGCATTCGTCAATCTCGCTACGCCCGCACGCGTATCAGCCCCGCCATCCCGGGCGTACCAGACCGCTCTCGTAGGCCATCACGACCAACTGCGTGCGGTCCCGTGCGCCCAGTTTGGTCAAGATCCGACTCACATGTGTGCGGGCCGTCGCCGGGCTCATGAACAGGCGCTCGCCGATCTCGGCGTTCGTCAAGCCCTCGGCCACTAGCGCCATCACTTCACGTTCACGAACGGTCAACTCCGCCAGCGCGCTCGTCGGGCCACCCGATTGCTTGGCGCGGGCCGCGAACTCAGAGACCAGCCGGCGCGTCACCGACGGCGACAGCAGCGCGTCACCTTCCGCGACGACCCGCACCGCCCGCACCAGCTCCGTCGGCTCCGTGTGCTTGACCAGAAACCCGCTCGCCCCAGCCCGCATCGCTTCGAAGACGTACTCATCGAGTTCGAACGTCGTCAGCACCACCACGCGAACATCGGCCAGCGCCGGATCGGCGGCGATTTCCCGCGTCGCGGCCAGGCCATCCATCTCCGGCATCCGGATATCCATCAGCACCACATCGGGCCGCAGCTGACGGGCCGCGGCCAATGCGGCCGACCCGGTCTCGGCCTGTGCGACCACCTCGATGCCGTCCTGGGCGTCGAGCAGCGCGACGAAGCCCGCCCGAACGAGCGCCTGATCGTCAGCGACGAGAACACGAATTGTCATGGACCACTGACGCTTTCGATGGGTAATGTGGCGCGCACACTGTATCCGCCTCCGGGATGCCGTCGCACCGACAAGTCGCCACCCAAGGCGCGGGCGCGCTCCGTCATCCCGGTGATGCCGCTGCCACCCGACGACGGGCTCGAGTTCAGTGGCCTCCCGTCGTTGTCGACCGCGACGTCCAAATTGTCAGCGCCGTAAGTGACTGTCACTTCGGCATTTTCGGCGGTCGAATGGCGCACGACGTTGGTCAGCGATTCCTGCACGATGCGGGCCGCCGCGGTGTCGATCACCGCCGGCAGCGGTCGCGGCTCACCACGGACCGCCGTCGTGACAGTCAGCCCGGTCGCACGCGCGGTCCCCACCAGACCGTCCAGGTCCGTGATGCCCAGTGTCGGCGCGGTCGGCTGGCCGGCATCGAAGTCGTTGTCCGCGCGCAACGCCGTCACCAACGAGTGCACATCCGAAATCGCTTGTCTGCTAGCCTCTTTGATCGCCGCGAGCGCCGGACCCGCCCGCTCAGGCTGCTCGCCGAGCAGTTCCAGCGCCACCGAGGACTGCACGTTGATCATCGACAGGCTGTGGGCGAGCACATCGTGCAGCTCACGTGCGATCGACAGCCGCGCCTGGGTGGCTCGTCGCTCCTGCTCCGCACGGGCCTCTCGCGCCATTGCCGCCCTCCGCTGACGGCGCGCGTCGAGAACCGCGCGGCGCTGCCGAATACCTTCGGCGCCTGCCAGCAGCACCAACAGCCACGCCGCGATGCCCGCACTGACCACCGTGGGCGGCGGCGGCTCGCCACGAAGAAGTGGAACCAGCCACACAATGGCCGCCCAGCCCAGGAGCGGCAGCGGATACGTGCGCCACCGCGACCCGACCGCGGCGGCGGTCAGGAACGCCACGATCAACGAAACGAAGATCGGGCCGTAGCCGAAACCCGCCGACTTGTAGATCACGGTGATCGCCAAGACGACGAGCAGCACCGTGTACGGGTACAGCGTGCGCAGCAGAAGCGCCAGCGGACCGGCGATCAGCAACAGGTAGCCATACCAGTTCAGCGGCATCCAGTGCGGGTCGACGAAGCGACGGTGACGATGCCCGGCAGTCCCCGCGACCTGGATCGCGGCGACTATCAGGGGCACCAGCCAGACCGCCGGGCGGCGGAACTCGTCGGCAATCCGCTCCATATCCGCACGGTAGTAGGGCATGCATCACTGACGCGTCCGCGCAGAGGCGTATGTCACGACACGCCGCGGGATGGATGTGAGTTGTCGGTGGCGTTATGCACACTGACGGTATTAACCGATGAATTGAGGCACGAGATGACCGGCCTGGGAGCTTCCATCTATCTGGGATTCTTCGCCCTTGCCGCGTTGTGGCTGTTCTTGACCTCCGACGGGCCGCTCACCGGTGGATCCGACGATCAGGACCAGCGTCCTGACCGCTCGAATTCGACGAGCACCTCGGAGAACGCCGAGGGGTCCAACCCTTGGCTGGTCAGCCACTCGTCGTTGAAGTAGGTGTCCGCGTAGCGGTCGCCGCTGTCGGCGAGCAGGGTCACCACCGACCCGCTGTGCCCCTCGGCGATCATCTCCGCCAGCAGTTCGAACGCTCCCCATAAATTCGTTCCCGTCGACGGGCCGACCCGTCGGCCCAGAACGGTGCCGACGTGCCGTGCGGCGGCAATCGACGCCGCGTCGGGCACCACGATCATCCGGTCCACGACGTCAGGCAGAAACGACGGTTCCACCCGCGGTCTGCCGATGCCCTCGATTCTCGACGAGCACCCGGTGACGACGTCGCGGCGGCCCTGAGCGTACGAGGGAAAGAATGCCGAGTTCTCGGGGTCGACCACACACAACCGGGTGGCGTAGCGGCGGTAGCGGATGTAGCGGCCGAGCGTGGCGCTGGTGCCGCCGGTGCCGGCCCCGACCACGATCCATTCCGGAATCGGATGCGTTTCTTCGCGCATCTGGTCGAAGATCGACTCGGCGATGTTGTTGTTGCCGCGCCAGTCGGTGGCTCGTTCGGCGTTCGTGAACTGATCGAGGTAGTGCCCGCCCGTCTCGGCTGCCAGCCGCTCCGCCTCGGCGTACACCTGCGACGACTCGGCCACGAAATGGCAACGGCCACCTTGGGATTCGATCAACGCGATCTTGGTTGCGCTGGTCGATTGCGGCATCACTGCGATGAACGGAAGGCCGAGCAGCGCCGCGAAGTACGCCTCGGACACCGCCGTCGACCCCGAGGACGCTTCGATGACAGTGGTGTTCTCGCCGATCCAGCCGTTGCACAGCGCGTAGAGAAACAACGACCGCGCGAGCCGGTGCTTGAGGCTGCCCGTGATGTGGGTTGACTCGTCTTTGAGATAAAGCTGCACGTCGCAGCCGTCGCACCAGGCCGCGGGCAACGGATACCGCAGCAGATGTGTGTCGGCGCTGCGGCGAGTGTCGGCCTCGATCAACCGGACGGCGTTATCCACCCACGAACGTGGTTGGGCGCGACTGGCAGTGGAGGCCTTGTCCGTCACCGCACGGATACGCTCGGGTGGGACTGGCCCGCCCGCGTGCCGGCGTCATGGCCGCCGATCGGCGCCGCCACCAGGGTCAGCAGCGTGGCCTCGGGCCGGCAGCAGAACCGCAGCGGCGCGAACGGCGAGGTGCCGATACCCGCCGAGACATGCAGTTGGGTGCGTGCACCCCACCGCGACGCACCCTTGGCGCGTGAGCGGTCCAGTTCGCAGTTGGTGACGATCGCGCCGTAGAACGGCAGGCACAGCTGGCCGCCGTGGGTATGGCCGGCCATCACCAGCTGGTAGCCGTCCGCCGCGAACCGGTCCAGCACCCGCGGCTCCGGCGAGTGCGTCAGGCCCAGCGTCAGGTTCGCGGCCGGGCTGGCCGGGCCCGCGATGGTGTCGTAGCGGTCGCGGGACAGATGCGGGTCGTCGACACCGGCAACGCCGAGTCGCAGCCCGCCCACCTCGATTTCCCGTTTGGTGTGCGTCATGTCCAACCAGCCACGCTCGCTGAACGCCGCCCGCAGGTCCTGCCAAGGCAGCGGCTCGCCGTGAATGCGATGCCCGGGATTGGTCAGATAGTTCGCCGGGTTCTTCATCCGTGGCCCGAAGTAGTCGTTGCTGCCGAACACGAACACCCCAGGCACCGACAGCAGGTCACCGAGGCTCTGCACCACGGCGGGCACCGCCTTCGGGTGGGCCAGGTTGTCGCCGGTGTTGACCACCAGGTCCGGCTCCAGACGCGCCAGCTCCCGCAGCCACGCCTGCTTGCGGCGCTGCTTCGGGCGCATGTGGATATCGCTGATGTGGAGCACCTTCAGCGGCGACGACCCCGGCGCGAGCACCGGCATGGTCACCTCGCGTACGACGAACGCATTGCGCTCGATCAGCGACGCGTATCCGATCCCGGCGACCACAGAGCCGACGGTCACGGCCGCGGAGTTCCTCAGGACCGTAGAAGGGGCAGGCATGCAGAGAGCCTACTGCCAGTGGGCCGGACGCACCGACTCTCACCCGGCCCGCGTGGCCGACTCCACAGCCTCGATCACGGTGGTGGCGGTGCAGGCGGCGGCGGACCGAGCACCGGCACGGTGATCGGCGGCAGGCCCGGGATCTCGACGACCGTCTGGCCGATCTCCGGCGGCATCCCCGGTATCGGCGGCATGCCCGCCGGCGGCGGAGGCGGTGGCGGCGGGATGCCGTTGGAGATCTGGATCGTGATGATCGAGCCCGGCACCGTTTGCCCTGTCGGCGATGTCCCGACCACCGCGCCGTACGGAGCGGTGCTGTTGACCGGCGTCGCCTGATCGGCGACCTGGAAACCGGCCTCGCGCAGCCGCTGCCGCGCGGTGTCCTGGTTCAGGCCAGCGATGCTGGGCACCTTCGAACCAGGCGCGCCGTCGACGTACCGCGGATCGGTCGGCGGCAGCTTGACGTCGCCGAAGCTGGTGGCGATCGGCTTCAACGCCGTGAACCAGGTGCGGGCGGGTTCGTTGCCGCCGTACAGGTTTCCGGAGCCGCACTGACGCAGCGGGAAGGAGCACAGATCTGACGGCGTCGTCGAGTCGTCGTAGATATAGTTAGCCGCCGCGTAGTGACTGGTGAAGCCGACGAAGCCCGACGAGCGATGCGCCTCTGTGGTGCCGGTCTTGCCCGACATCGGCAGATCCCATCCGGCTGATCCGGCGGAGCCCGCAGCGGTCCCGGAGCCCTGATCGTCTTTGCTCATCGCATTGGCCAGGGTGTTGGCCAGCCCCTCGGGCACCACCTGTTCACAGGTCTCCGTGGTGACCGAGACGTCCTTGCCGTTGCGATCGATGACCTTGTCGATCGGGTTGGGCGGACACCACACGCCGCCCGACGCAAGCGTCGCCGCGACGTTGGACAGCTCGAGCGGGTTGACCTCGATGGGGCCCAGCGTGAAGGAGCCGAGGTTCTGCCGCTTGACGAAGTCGGCCAGGCTTTCGTTGCTCTGCGGGTCGTAGTCGCGGGCCGTGCCCGGTAGGGCGTATGACCGGAGGCCGAGCTTGACGGCCATGTCGACGGTGCGCTGCACACCGACCTGCGAGATCAACTTGGCGAACGCGGTATTCGGCGAGGTCGCCAGTGCATCGGTGACGCTCATCTGTCCGCGGTAGTTGCCTGCGTTCTGCACGCACCAGGTGGCAGCGGGGCAGCCCTTGGCGCCGCCGCTGCCCAGCCCCTTGGCCTCGAACCGGGCAGGCGCGTCCAGCTGCGCGTTGATGCCCATGCCCATGTCCATCGCGGCGGCCGTCGTGAAGATCTTGAAGATCGATCCGGCGCCGTCGCCGACCAGTGAGAACGGTTGCGGTTGCATGGTCTCGCCGGCCTCGGTGTTCAGGCCGTACGTGCGGTTGCTCGCCATCGCGAGCACGGGATGGCTGTCCTTGCCGGGCTTGACCACGCTCATCACGCTGGCGACGCCGTTGAGATCGGGGCTCGCGATGCCGTCGATCGCCGACTTGACCGGGATCTGCACATCGGGATCCAGCGTGGTCTTGATCATGTAGCCGCCCTTGGCGACCTGCTCCTTGCTGATTCCGGCGCGGGCCAGGTAGTCGAGGGCGTAGTCGCAGAAGAAGGCGCGGTCGCCCGCGGAAATGCAACCCCTGGGCAGCTCGTTGGGCTGCGGCAAGATGCCGAGCGGCTCCTGTTTGGCCGCGCGCAGCTCGTCGGCGTGTTCGGGCAGATTGTCGATCATGGTGTCCAGCACCAGGTTCCGACGGGCCAGCGCCCCGTCCGGGTTCGTGTACGGGTTGAGCGTGCTTGTCGATTGCACGAGGCCGGCAAGCAGCGCGGCTTGCTGCCAGTTCAGCTCGGAGGCGTTGACGCCGAAGTACGTCTGCGCGGCGTCCTGGATGCCGTATGCCCCGTTGCCGAACGACACCAGGTTGAGGTAGCGCGTCAGGATCTCCGGCTTGGTGAACGTCCTGTCCAGGGTCAGCGCCATCCGGATCTCACGCAGCTTGCGCGCCGGAGTTGTTTCGATGGCCGCCCGCTTCTCGGCGTCGGTCTGCGCGACCACGAGCAGCTGGTAGTTCTTCACATACTGCTGCTCGATGGTGGATCCGCCGCGGGTGTCCAGGTTGCCCGACAGATAACCCGACAATCCCGTCAGCGTGCCCTGCCAGTCGACACCGTTGTGCTCGGCAAACCGTTTGTCCTCGATCGACACGATCGCCAGCTTCATCGTGTTGGCAATCTGGTCGCTGGGAACCTCGAACCGGCGCTGCGAGTAAAGCCACGCGATGACGTTGCCCTTGGCATCGACCATGGTCGACACCTGCGGCACTTCACCCTCGACGAGTTGGGCCGATCCGTTCGCGACGACGTCCGAGGCCCGGTTCGACATCAGCCCGAAGCCCCCGACCACGGGAAACATCAGGGCGGCGGCGACCACACTCGCGAGAAGGCAGCACCACGCGAGCTTGATAACCGTGACCGTCGTCGGCGGTCTGTTCGGCGGCTGCTCCGGCATGGTGTACAGACTAACGACGTCGCAAAATGACAGATTCTGTCGCCCGATTGCCGGGCTTCCCAGTTGCAACAACCTGCGCGAGCGTCAATTTTCTGGCTTGACGGCACGGTCGTCCCAAAATAATAGGGTTTTCCCTGTTGCCAAGAACGGCCCTGACCACCTAAGTTGGGCACACAGTGCGATGCAGGTCACACTCGACCCGCATACTGTGGCGTAGATCGCATCAGCGTTCTACACCGGAGGACTTCGCCGTCGCTGTGTTACTAGGCGGGGCGGCTTGGAACGAAGGGATCGCTGGTGTCAGGTACGAAGATCGCGCCGCGCAGGACATCTACGAGCGCAACGGCTCACAGCATTGTTCAGGGGGCTGAGGCCGAAGCCCGGATCGCTTGGGTGTCCCAAGCCCGCTGCCGCCAAGCTGATCCTGACGAGTTGTTCGTGCGGGGCGCCGCCCAGCGCAAAGCTGCAGTGATCTGTCGGCACTGCCCGGTGATTCTCGAGTGCGGCGCCGACGCGCTGGACAACCGTGTCGAGTTCGGCGTGTGGGGCGGAATGACCGAACGCCAGCGTCGCGCCCTGCTCAAGCAGCACCCCGAAGTGGTTTCCTGGGCAGAGTTCTTCTCCGCGCAGCGCAAACACCGCAGCGCGGTCTGATCCGCGCGCCAGCTATCTAGTTGAACTAGGCCGCCTTCGGAATTCGCGGCTAGGCGGCTGCTGCCTCGCCGGTGATCTGATCGGCGATCGCCCGCAGCGCCTCCAAGTCCGACACGTCGAACGGCAGCGACGGCACACCCACGATCGCCACGTGCGGATTGGCGCCGGTGAACCGCGACAGCAACCGCACCTCACGTTTGGCCGTCATTGCTCGGTCGGCATGGATCTTCAGCACCGGGACCGCCAACGCGTCCGGATCGGTCTTCTCCAAATCCTCGGCGGCCTCTTCTGCCTTCTCTGCGTGTAGATCGCACAGCGTCGGATGGGTGCGGTTGAGGATCAACCCCGCCAGCGGCATGTGCTCCTGGGATAGCCGGTCGACGAAGAACGACGCCTCCCTCAGCGCGTCGGGCTCCGCGGCCGACACCACGACGAACTGTGTGCCGCGCCGCTTGAGAAGCTCATAGGTGCGGTCCGCCTTTTCCCGGAAGCCGCCGAAAGTCGTATCCAGCATTTGGACGAAAGCGGCTGCGTCGGCAAGCATTTGCGAACCCAGCACGGTGGACAGCGCCTTCATCGCCAAGCCGACAGCACCCGTCACCAATCGTCCGATGCCCCGACCGGGCGCCAGCAGCAGCCGCCACAGCCGGCTGTCCATGAAGCTGCCCAGCCGTTGAGGCGCGTCAAGGAAGTCCAGCGCGTTGCGCGACGGTGGCGTGTCGACGACGATCAGGTCCCATTTGTCTTGGGCGAGAAGCTGTCCCAGCTTCTCCATGGCCATGTACTCCTGCGTGCCCGCCAGTGACGTGGCGACGGTCTGATAGAACTGGTTGTCCAGAATCGCTTCGCCCCGTTCGGGTCCGGAGTATTGGATCACCATTTCGTCGAACGTCCGGCGCATGTCGAGCATCATCGCGTGCAACTCGCCGGTCACCTCGGGTGCCAGCGGAACCCGTTGCGGGGTGTTGCCGAGATCCTTGATGCCGAGCGCCTGGGCGAGCCGCTTGGCCGGGTCGATGGTCAGCACGACAACGGTGCGGCCATATTCGGCCGCCCGCAACGCCATTGCCGCGGCGGTGGTGGTCTTGCCGACCCCACCGGCGCCGCAGCAGACCACGACGCGGTTGGCGGTGTCGGTCAGGATCGAGCCCATGTCCAGGGCAGGCGGCGTGGTACTCATCGGCTTCCTCTCTTGTCCGCTCAGCGGACGCCCTGACGCTCGAGCTCTTCTGCGAGTTCGTAAAGGCTGCCGAGGTCGACTCCGTCCGCGATCTGGGGCAGCTCGAGGCGCGCCACGTCGAGCGCGTCGAGTTGCTCGGCGCTTTCGGACCGCGCGGCAATTCGCGTGGCGTGCTGGATCGTCTCTGTCAATAGGCCAGCGAAGTCGTTGTCGGACAAAGTAATTCCGGCCTTCGACAGCCCTGCGCGCACGGCGTCGGCGTCGATGTCGCCCTCGGCGGCCTTGGCGAGATCATCGGGCTCCAAATACGCGGGGATGTTGCGGTTGACGATCACGCTGCCGATCGGCAGATCCAGTGCCTGCAGTTCCTCGATGGCTTCGAGCGTCTCCTGAATGGGCAGCGCTTCCAGCAGTGTGACCAGATGAATCGCGGTGAGGTCGGAATGCAAGACCTTGACCACGCTTTCGGCCTGCGTATGCACGGGGCCGCCCTTCGCGAGGTCGGATACCGCCTTGGTGACGTCGAGGAAACGGGCGATGCGGCCGGTCGGCGGGGAGTCCACCACGATCGCGTCGTAGACCGGCTGCTTGCCTTTCTCGGCTCGCGTCACGATCTCGCGGATCTTGCCGGTCAGCAGCACGTCACGCAGGCCCGGTGCGATCGTCGTCGCGAACTCGACCGCCCCGATGCGTCGCATGGCCCGGCCCGCCAGACCCAGGTTGTAGAACAAGTCGAGGTACTCGAGGAATGCGGCCTCGGTGTCGATGGCCAGTGCGTTGACCTGACCGCCGCCGTCGGCCGTAGCGATCTTGACCTCTGCGTACGGCAGCGGCGGCACGTCGAATAGCTGCGCAATGCCTTGGCGCCCTTCGACTTCCACCAGCAGCACCTTGCGGCCGCCGGCAGCGAGCGCCAGGGAAAGCGAGGCCGCGATCGTGGACTTGCCGGTACCGCCCTTCCCGGTCACGAAGTGCAGACGAGCCTTGGTAAGGCGCGACGGCCAGCCGACCGGATTACCCCCGTTGGTAGTACCCATCACTGCATGCTAACTGGGCCTGATCCGCCGCCCGATAGGCTCAGCCCCATGAGCGAACCGACCCGTTGGGAATACGCCACGGTCCCGCTGTTGACCCACGCGACCAAACAGATCCTCGACCAGTGGGGCGAGGACGGCTGGGAGCTGGTGTCAGTGCTGCCCGGCCCGACCGGTGAGCAGCATGTCGCCTATCTGAAGCGGCCCAAGTGACGGCCACGCAAAAACTGGCCGAGCTCGGCATCGAACTGCCCGACGTCGTTCCACCGCTCGCGGCGTATGTGCCCGCAGTGCGCACCGGAAACCTCGTCTACACCGCAGGTCAGCTGCCGATGTCCGCGGGCAAGCTGATCGGCACGGGCAAGGTGGGCGCCGAGGTGAGCCCCGAAGACGGCAAGGCGCTGGCGCGGGTGTGCGCCTTGAACGCGTTGGCCGCGGTGCACTCGCTGGTCGGTGTCGACGCCGTCACCCGCGTCGTCAAGGTCGTCGGCTTCGTCGCCTCTGCTCCCGGATTTCACGGTCAGCCCGGTGTCATCAACGGTGCGTCGGAGCTGCTGGGACAGGTGTTCGGCGACGCGGGCGCGCATGCTCGCTCGGCCGTCGGCGTCTCGGAGTTGCCGCTGGACGCACCTGTGGAAGTCGAGATCATCGTCGAGGTCGCGTGAGCGACGATCGGGCAGAGGTCGCGTGAGCGACGATCGGGTAGAGGTGAAGTGACCCTCGAGCACCCGGCGTACGGCCTCTTGCGCCCGGTCACCAAGACCGCGTCGGTGCTGCTGTGCAACAACCCTGGCCTGCTGACGCTCGACGGCACCAACACCTGGGTGCTGCGGGGGCCCGGCAGCGACGAGATGGTGATCGTCGACCCCGGACCCGACGACGACGAGCACATCGCGAAGATCGCAGAGCTCGGCCCCATCCCGCTGGTACTGATCAGCCACAAACACGAGGACCACACAGGCGCCATCGACAAGATCGTCGAACGTACCGGCGCGGTGGTGCGCTCCGTCGGCAGCGGGTTCCTGCGTGGCTTGGGCGGTCCGCTGACCGACGGTGAAGTCATCGACGCCGCGGGGCTGCGCATCACGGTGATGGCCACGCCGGGCCACACCGCCGACTCGCTGTCGTTCCTGGTCGACGATGCGGTGCTGACGGCCGACACCGTGCTTGGCCGCGGCACCACCGTCATCGACAAGGAAGACGGCAATCTCGGCGACTACATGGAGTCGCTGCGCCGCCTGCACGGCCTTGGACACCGCACCGTGCTACCCGGCCACGGCCCAGATCTCGACGATCTCGAAGCCGTCAGCGCCATGTACTTGGCACACCGCGAGGAAAGACTCGAACAGGTGCGCAGCGCGGTGCGCACCCTCGGGGAAGACGCCAGCGCGCGACAGATCGTCGAGCATGTCTATACCGATGTCGACGAAAAGCTTTGGGACGCAGCGGAGTGGAGCGTCCAGGCCCAACTCGACTACTTGCGTTCCTAGCGGGCTCGGCGTGCCAAGCGTTCGGAGTCGGAGATCAGAACGCTCTTGCCCTCCAAGCGAATCCAGCCGCGATGGGCGAAATCGGCGAGGGCCTTGTTCACGGTTTCACGCGAGGCGCCAACCAGCTGTGCGATTTCCTCTTGTGTCAGGTCGTGCGTCACGCGCAGCGCGCCGCCCTCCTGTGTGCCGAACCGCTGCGCCAGCTGCAGCAGCTGCTTGGCCACGCGGCCGGGCACATCGGTGAAGATCAGATCGGCAAGGTTGTTGTTGGTTCGACGCAGCCGGCGGGCGAGCACGCGCAGCAGCTGCTCGGCGATTTCTGGGCGATCGGCGATCCAGGCGCGCAGCGCATCGCGGTCCATCGACACCGCGCGCACCTCGGTGATCGTCGTGGCGCTCGACGTCCGCGGGCCGGGGTCGAAGATCGACAGTTCGCCGAACATGTCGGACGGGCCCATGATCGTGAGCAGATTCTCGCGGCCGTCCGGCGACCGCCGCCCGATCTTGACCTTCCCTGAGATGATGATGAACAGGCGATCGCCGGGCTCTCCCTCGGCGAAGACCGTATGCCCACGCGGAAAGTCGACGGGCTGCAACTGTTTGGTCAGCGCGGATACGGCGCTGGGTTCAACCCCCTGGAAGATTCCGGCCCTCGCCAGGATCTCGTCCACGTTGCCCCTCTTAAGCTGTTGGGTGATATGACATGCGCAAAGCTGACCTCTTACTGGTTAGCGAGATCAGTCTAGAGGTACGCCAATTCGCGACTAGCCACGCTACACACGATTGGCATGTCGAGTCGGCTGAAATTCAGGATTAGATCCGTGATGCACGTAGAGACGTGTTGGCAAACTTGCCAAATCACGTGAATCGGTCAGGGTCTCCAACGGCCATTCCCGTTCGTGCAGCCGTTGCTGCAGGCTGTCGAGCGCACGGCTCATACCGTCTCGCGCCAGCGTGTTGACATCATCGGGTTCGGCTTGCTCGAGAAACTTGACCACATCGGTGGCCGAGACGGTGTCATCGTGCAGCCCCGATTCGAGCCGCTGCAGCCCGAAAGTTGCCAGCATCAGCAACCCCGGAATAAGCGCGACGAGCAACCACGACACAAGGGTGAAGTAAACACGGCCAAGGTCTCAGCGGGATCACGAATTGTCACCGGTCCACGCGCGGGTAAGTCGGACCCCGTAAGTACGCTGGCGTGCGTGACTGTGGGTGAGAGTTCAGCCGAAAAACCGGCCGCCGCCAAGCCGGTGCGGCCTGCCAATTCCCGCAAGTGGGACGGCGAAACCCGCCTCGGCTTAGTGCGGCGGGCAAGGCGGATGAATCGCGCGCTCGCACAAGCCTTTCCGCATGTCTACTGCGAGCTGGACTTCACCAACCCGCTGGAATTGACCATCGCGACCATCTTGTCGGCGCAAAGCACCGACAAGCGCGTCAACCTGACGACGCCCGCATTGTTCAAGCGCTATCGCACCGCGCTGGACTACGCGCAGGCCGATCGCACCGAACTGGAAGAGCTCATCCGGCCCACTGGCTTCTATCGCAACAAGACCAACTCGCTGATACGGCTTGGCCAGGAACTCGTTGAGCGGTTCGACGGCGAGGTGCCCAACACCATGGATGATCTGGTGACGTTGCCGGGCGTCGGCCGCAAGACCGCCAACGTGATCCTCGGCAACGCCTTCGACATTCCGGGCATCACCGTCGACACCCATTTCGGCCGGCTGGTTCGACGCTGGCGCTGGACCGCCGAAGAGGATCCGGTCAAGGTCGAGCACGCCGTCGGTGGGCTCATCGAGCGCAGCGAATGGACGCTGCTGAGCCACCGGGTGATCTTCCACGGCCGCCGCGTGTGCCACGCGCGAAAACCCGCCTGCGGCGTGTGCGTGCTGGCCAAGGACTGCCCGTCGTTCGGCACCGGCCCAACCGATCCGCTGGTCGCCGCGCCACTGGTCAAGGGCCCGGAGACCGAGCATCTGCTGGCGCTGGCCGGGCTGTAAGACCCTTTCCCAGATGAGCACGTCGACCCGCTGGACCGTCGCAGTGATGGTTGTCGTGGTGGCACTCGGAGTGGCGCTGTGGACGCAGTTGGGCAAGGACGACAGTGCACCGAGCGGTCCCACTGGGCAGTCCGCCACACGTGATCGCCGCGACGCCGACACCGCCGAGGCGCTGGTCGGCCCGCGGGCTCGCGCCGACCTCAAACCATGTCCGTCCGCCGGCGCCGGGTCGGGCCCGCAGCAGTTACGCGGCATCAGCCTCGAATGCGTTGGCGACGGGTCGACCGTGGACGTCGCGAAGGCCGTCGCGGGCCGGACCGTCGTTCTCAACCTGTGGGCGTACTGGTGCGCGCCGTGCGCCGAGGAGCTGCCGGCGATGGCCGAATACCAGCGGCGCGTCGGCCCTGAGGTCACCGTGTTGACCGTTCATCAGGACGAGAACGAGACCGCGGCGTTGCTGCGGCTGGCAGAGCTCGGCGTGCGGCTGCCGACGCTGCAGGACGGTCGCCGGCTGATCGCCGCGGCGCTGCGAGTACCCAACGTCATGCCCGCCACCGTGGTCCTGCGGCCGGACGGTAGCGTGGCCGCAGTCCTGCCGCGGTCGTTCGCCAGCGCCGACGAGATCGCCGCGGCGGTGAACCCGAAGATTGGAGCGCCGGGGTGAGCTGGGTCAGCGAATCGGGGGAGCTGACCCCCCTCAACCCCGAAGCCGCCCCGCCATGGCTCAAGCCGCTGGTCGACAACTCGCACGACGTCAAACGCGCGTATCGGCGCCGGGTGCCGCCCGAGGTGCTCGCGATGGTGACGGCGGCCAATGCGAAATCCGCGCTGACAGGATCCAAGCGCGATGCCGCGGTGCTCGTGCTGTTTTCGGGCCCGCCGGAAGCGTCTACGGACAGACTGCCCGACGACGCCGACTTGCTGGTGACCGTGCGTGCCTCGACGCTGCGCCACCACGCCGGCCAGGCCGCATTCCCCGGCGGTGCTGTCGACCCCGGCGACACCGGGCCGGTGCACACCGCGATGCGCGAAGCCAATGAGGAGACGGGCATCGACCCGAGCCGCCTGCATCCGCTGGCCACAATGGAGCGGATGTTCATTCCGCCGTCGGGCTTCCACGTCGTTCCTGTGCTCGCATATTCGTCCGATCCGGGACCGGTGGCCGTCGTCGACGAGTCTGAAACCGCGATCGTCGCGCGTGTCCCGGTTCGCGCATTCATCAATCCGGAGAACCGAATCATGGTGTACCGCAAGGAAAACACCCGACGGTTCGCCGGGCCCGCGTTCCTGCTGAACGAGATGCTGGTGTGGGGGTTCACCGGTCAGGTGATTTCCGCGATGCTCGACGTCGCGGGCTGGGCGAAGCCGTGGAACACCGACGACGTTCGAGAACTCGACGAGGCAATGGCGCTCGTCGGGCACGATGACAGCTACGGTGAAGCCCAACAATGACATCGTCACAGTGGCTTGACCTCGCCGTGCTCGCGATTGCGTTCGTGGCTGCCATCTCCGGCTGGCGCTCCGGCGCGCTCGGCTCTCTGCTGTCATTCGTCGGTGTGGTGCTCGGCGTAGTGGCCGGCGTGCTGTTGGCGCCCCACGTGGTCAACCACATCAGCGGCGCGCGCACCAAGCTGTTCGTGGCGCTGTTTCTGATCCTCGCCCTAGTGGTGATCGGTGAAATCGCCGGCGTCGTGCTCGGCCGGGCAGTGCGTGGCGCCATCCGCAACCGCGCGCTGCGCACGTTCGATTCGGTGATCGGCGTCGGCCTGCAGCTGATCGCCGTGGTGTTGGCCGCCTGGATGCTGGCTTCCCCGCTGCAGAACTCGGACCAGCCGAACCTCGCCGCGGCCGTCCGGGGCTCCAAGGTTCTGGCTCAGGTCGACGACGTCGCACCGAGCTGGCTGAAATCGGTGCCTGCGCGGTTGAAGGCGGGACTGATCGATTCTTCGGGTCTACCTGACGTGCTGCAGCCGTTCAGTCGCACGCCGATCGTCCCGGTCGCCCCGCCGGATGCGTCGCTGGCCGGCGACGCCGTCGTCGCGGCCACCCGGCCGAGCGTGGTGAAGATCCGCGGTGTCGCCTCCAGCTGCCAAAAGGTGTTGGAGGGTAGCGGTTTCGTCGTCGCACCCAACCGCGTGATGTCCAATGCGCACGTGGTCGCCGGCTCGGACAGCGTGACCGTGGAGGTCGACGGGCAGACGTACGACGCGGGCGTGGTGTCCTACGACTCCGAGGCCGACATCTCGATCCTCGATGTGCCCGGCCTGCCGTCGGCGCCGCTGCAGTTCACCGACAAGCCCGCCCCAACGGGCACCGACGGCATCGTGATGGGCTACCCCGGCGGTGGGGACTTCGTCGCGACCCCCGCCCGTGTCATGGAGATAATCGAGCTCAACGGGCCGGACATCTACCGCAGCACCACCGTCACTCGCGAGGTGTACACCATCAGAGGCACTGTGCGCCAAGGTAACTCGGGTGGTCCGATGATCGATCGCAATGGCAGGGTGCTCGGTGTGGTGTTCGGTGCCGCAGTGGACAACGCCGACACGGGTTTTGTGCTGACCGCCAACGAAGTATCGCGGCAGCTCGCCAAGATCGGCAACACGCAGCGCGTCGCGACCGGCTCGTGTGTCGGTTAGCCGTACACCTGCGTCAGGAATCGTGACAACTGCTCGTTGACTATCTCTGGCGTTTCTTCGTGAGCGAAATGACCTGCGCCGGCAACGGATACGTAGCGACCGTGCGGGGCGTAATGCTGTGTGCGATAGACGGGGTCGGCCAGAACGTACGGGTCCGCGTCGCCGCGAAGGTGTAGCACCGGAACGCCCAGCGGCCGCTTCATCGACCGCATGAACCGGCGGCCCTCGCCGCGCAGCTGGCTGCGCACCGCCCAGCGCTGATATTCCAGCGCCGAATGCGCCGCCGACGGAATCTGGATCGCCTGCCGCATCCGCCGAATGGTTTCGGAAAAGTCTTCTGAGGCAAGCCATTTCTCGCTGGCACGATTGCGGACAAGCCGCTCCAACTCGTCGGCGTTGTGGCGAGTCAGCTTTCGTTCCGGCCACATCGGAGCCTGGTAACTCAACATCGACGGCAGCAACGCCAGACCCTGGTCGCGCCGAGTCAGCGCCGAGGCGCGCAGCGCGACAGGATGCGGCGAGCTGACGACCGCGATGGCCCGCACCATGCGCGGATGCAGCACCGACGTCGCCCAGCAGACCAGGCCCCCGTCGGCGTGACCGACCAGCGTGGCCGCCTTGTGGCCGAGTGCTCGCACAAGGCCCGCGGTGTCACCAGCCAGCGTCCAGCCGTCGTAGCCTCGCGGCGGTTTGTCGCTGCCGCCGTAGCCGCGCAGGTCGACCGCGACCACGCGCGCCCCGGTTAGACCACGCAACTGGTGGCGCCACGACCACCAGAACGAGCCGAAACCGTGCAGCAGGATGACCAGCGGCCGATCCGTCATCGGTGTCTGGGCAGCCTCAGGAGCTTCGGCCTCCACGACGTGGAAGCGAATTCCGTTGGCGTGCACCTCCAGATGGCGCCACGGACCGTCGATGCGTACCACCGACGGATCGGGCGGCGGGGGCATCTACCAGCCCGATGGGTCGGCCGTCGACGCCGGCGAGCCGTGGCCGTTCGGTGAGGTGAGCGCCTTGTCGGCCTTGTCGTGGCCCGGCGTAAGAGCATCGCGGGTCTCTTTGACCGACTCGATCGTCTGCTGCGGACCCCTGATGCGTCTGACCTTGAGATAACCGAACAGTGCCAGCACAGCGGTCACGACGACCATCAGCCCGAACACGATCAGGAACGCTGCCCAGCGCCAGATCCAGGTGTCCAGGAGCTCGGCGAGGAAGAAGAAGAAAAAGAATGTCGAGTAGAACAGCACCACCAGCGCGAGGATGAAAAAGACGCTGCCCGTCAGGCCCTTCTTGACGTCGCGGGTGATCTCGGCCTTGGCCAACTCGACTTCGGCCCGCACCAGCGTCGACACCTGCGCCGTCGCATCTTTGACCAGGTCACCGATGGACGGGTCGGCCTTGGGGGCATGCGGATCCACCAGCGGTATTGATGTGACGGTGGTCGGCACACCATTGGAGCGATCGCTCACGGAACACTTCCTCCCCGCATCTGCTGTCTAGTCGCGGTTCATGTTGCCACGTGGCGTCCGGCTAAACGATCCCGGCCGACGTTAGACTGACCCGGTTGAATGGTTGGGCGGTCGGACGTCGATAGGGGTTAGGCATTTGAAGACCAGCGGCCGCAGCCTGGCGATTCTCGCGGTGCTCCTTGCCGCGCTGTTCGTGCCCGTCGCCCCGATCGCCAACGCCGACGGCCTCATCCCGCTCGGGGGCGGCTCGGGCATCGTGGTCGAAGGCGACACCTTGTGCACACTGACCGCGATCGGTAATGACAACCGCGGCAACCTAATCGGCTTCACGTCCGCACACTGCGGCGGGCCCGGTGCGCGGGTCGAGGCCGAAGGCGCGACCAGTGCCGGTGTGCTCGGCACGATGGTGGCCGGCAACGACGGCCTCGACTACGCGGTGATCCAGTTCGATCCGGCCAAGGTTGCACCGGTCAACAATGTCAAGGGTTTCCAAATCGACGGGCTCGGCCCCGACCCGGTGTTCGGCGACATCGCCTGCAAGTTGGGCCGCACCACCGGCTACTCGTGCGGCGTCACGTGGGGTCCGGGTGAGCAGCCCGGCACGATCGTCAACCAGGTGTGCGGCCAGCCCGGCGACTCGGGCGCGCCGGTTACCGTCAACAATCGCCTCGTCGGGATGATCCACGGTGCATTCAGCCAGGAGCTGCCGACGTGCGTGGTCAAATTCATCCCGCTGCACACGCCGGCGGTGACGATGTCGTTCAACACCCAACTCGCCGACATCACCGCGAAGGACCGGCCCGGTTCTGGTTTCGTCCCGGTCGGTGCGGGCGCTGCCTAGTCTTCGGCCTTGCTGGCCCGAATCGCTTCGAACACACCGGGATCGACAAGCGTTGAGGTATCACCGAGTTCGCGGCCCTCGGCGACGTCGCGTAGCAGCCGACGCATGATCTTGCCGCTGCGGGTCTTCGGCAGCTCCGGTACGACGTGGATCTCACGCGGCTTGGCGATCGGCGAAATCTCCTTCGCCACTTCGGCGCGCAACTCCTCGACCATGTGCTCGTGTGGCTTGTCCGCGGCGCTGGCCTCCAGGATGACGAACGCGATGATCGCCTGACCGGTGTGATCGTCGGTGGCGCCGACGACGGCTGCCTCGGCAACGTGTGAATGCCCGACGAGTGCCGACTCGACCTCGGCAGTCGAAATCCGGTGTCCTGACACATTCATCACGTCGTCGATACGGCCAAGCACCCAGAACGCGCCGTCGCTGTCATACCGGGCGCCGTCGCCGGCGAAGTACCACCCCTGCTTGGCATACCGATCCCAGTAGGTCTCCTTGAACCGCTGCGGATCTCCCCAGATGCCGCGCAGCATCGACGGCCAAGGCTCATCGAGCACCAGATATCCGGTGACGTGCTCGGTTTCGTCGGCGCCTGGCACCAGGTCGTTGCCGTCGTCGTCAACCACCTTGGCCGAGATGCCCGGCAGCGGTTTCATCGCCGAGCCCGGCTTGCAGTCGGTCACGCCCGGCAACGGTGCGATCATTGCCGCGCCGGTCTCGGTCTGCCACCAGGTGTCGACGATCGGAGTCTTATTGCCGCCGAACGCATCCCGATACCAACGCCACGCCTCGGGGTTGATCGGCTCACCGACGGTGCCGAGAAGTCGCAGGCTCGACAGGTCGTGCGCGTCGGGAATCTGGCGGCCCCACCTCATGAACGTGCGGATCAGCGTCGGAGCGGTGTAATAGATTGTCACCCCGTACTTTTCGATGACCTGGAAGTGCCGGTGCTCGTCAGGAGAAGCAGGGGTGCCCTCGTAGACCACTTGCGTCGCACCGTTCGACAGCGGCCCGTACACGATGTAGGTGTGGCCGGTGACCCAGCCGATATCGGCTGTGCACCAATACACATCGGTGTCAGGCTTGATGTCGAAGACGTTGTAGTGCGTGTAGGACGACTGGGTGAGGTAGCCGCCGGAGGTATGCATGATGCCCTTCGGCTTGCCGGTGGTGCCCGACGTGTACAACAGGAACAGCGGATGTTCGGAGTCGAACGCCTCGGGTGTGTGTTCCGGTGACGCGGGGTCGACGGTCTCGTGCCACCACAGTTCGCGGCCCTCGGTCCAGGGCACGTCGATACCTGTGCGCCGGACCACGAGCACGTGTTCGACGGACTTCTGGTCGTTCACCGCCTCGTCGACGGATTCCTTGAGCGACACGGCTTTTCCGCGGCGGTATTGCCCGTCGGTGGTGATCACGAGTTTGGCTTCGGCGTCCTCGATGCGAGCCTTGAGCGCCGTCGCGGAGAACCCGGCGAACACGACACTGTGCAGCGCTCCGAGGCGTGCACACGCGAGCATCGCCACGATTGCCTCCGGCACCATCGGCATGTAGATGGCGACGCGATCGCCGGTCTTGATGCCGAGATCGGTGAGCGCGTTGGCGGCCTTGCACACCTCCGCGAGCAATTCGGAGTACGTCAGGGTGCGAGCGTCGCCGACCGGCTCGCCTTCCCAGTGGATTGCGACCCGATCGCCATTGCCTGCTTCGACGTGGCGGTCGACACAGTTGTACGCGACGTTGAGCTTGCCGCCGATGAACCACTTCGCGACCGGCGCCTCCGACCAGTCGAGCACCTCGGTGAACGGTGTCTGCCAGGACAGCCTGTTGGCCTGTTTCGCCCAGAACGCCAGGCGGTCCTTTTCGGCCTCGCGATACAGCTCTTCGGTCGCGTTGGCGTTCGGCGCGAACTCCGGCGGGGGCGGAAAGGATGACTGGACTTCGGAGCGCGTGTCGGTCATGTCTGTGAGACTAGTCACCGAACGTTGCGTCGACGTTGGCATCTCACAGCCCCGTGCGCGACGAGAATGTCGGACGTGAAGGTGATGTCGAAGGTTGCGAGTGCCTTCGGCATGTCCGACGAGGCGTGGCAGCGCCACGCGAACCCGTGGAGCGTATGGACACGGTTCGCGGCAATCCCGTTGGCGATCGTGGCGATCTGGAGTCGCGTGTGGTTGGGGTGGTGGTGCTTGCTGCCGACCGCTGCGGTGATCGTGTGGCTGTGGCTGAACCCGCACGTCTTCGCGCCGGTAAAGACGCCGACGAGCTGGGCGGCCAAGGGCATCTATGGGGAGAAGCTGTGGCTGAAGGAGCGTGATCGGGTCCCACCCGAGGTTCGTCGGATGCTCCGCATGTCCCCAGCTTGCGCGTGGGCTCACATGCCAATCGCCGCCGCCGGGTTCGGTCTGCTGGTCTATGGCCTGACCACGCTGCAGGTGTGGCCGACCGTATTCGGCGCCAGCCTGATCGTGTTGGCCCAGCTGTGGCGGATCGACAGGCTTGTCGTGTTCTACGAGAGCACGCGCTAGCGTGTGCTGCCGTGACGAACGCGGCGGACCCGTTGGCTCCGCTGGCCGAACTGCCCGGTGTGGCGGCGGCCAGCGAGGAGGCCCGCGAGGCGCTGGGTCGCGCTCATCGGCACCGCACGAATCTGCGCGGCTGGCCCGCGACGGCGGCCGAGGCGTCGCTGCGCGCGGCCAGGGCGTCGTCGGTGCTTGACGGCGGCTCACTGCAGCTTTCGGACAGCGGCGACCCAGACCCCGTGCTGGCCGGCGCGCTGCGGGTGGCCGAGGCGCTCGAAGGCGGCGCGACGTCGTTGATCGGGATATGGCAGCGCGCACCGCTTCAAGCCATCGCGCGGCTGCACGCCTTGGCCGCGGCCGATCTCGCCGACGACGACCGACTGGGTCGTCCGCGCACCGAGGCGGGCATCGGCCGCCGCCTCGAGCTGCTCGCCGACATCGTCACCGGCGGCACCCAAGTACCCGCACCCGTTCTGGCCGCGGTCGTGCACGGCGAGCTGCTGACACTCGAACCGTTTGGGACCGCTGACGGCGTAGTCGCTCGTGCGGTTTCGCGATTGGTCACCATCGCCAGCGGTCTGGACCCGCACGGCCTTGGCGTGCCGGAGGTCTACTGGATGCGCCAAACAGGTGACTACCGCGCCGCGGCGCGCGGCTTTTCGTCGGGTACTCCCGACGGCCTGACCGCGTGGCTGTTGATGAGCTGCCGGGCGCTGCATGCCGGTGCGCGAGAAGCGCTTTCCATTGCCGCGGCGACATCGTCGTAGCTTGGCCCCAGCAACGTGAAGCGGGCGACGCTCCGAACTGATTCGGCTCGCCGCCCGCTAGCACGGACTCCGGTTACCAAGCGTGCTTTGTGGGTTGCGTGGGTTGGCCTCGGCGTCCTTGCGATGCGCTCCGACGAACAATCCCCACCCAAAGGGTCGTCATGGTCGTCCGCTCTTCGCAATTGCGCAGGCCCGCAACACTTTTGCCTATTCCGCGGCATGTGCTCCGCGTGGGTGCCGGGATCCGTGCTGGGTAGCCTGCCTTCGGGAGATCGAACCTTCTCTTCTGGTTCGGCCTTGGCCTCGTCAGGCTTCCGTGGTTCCTTTGTACTCCGTGACCACGGTCACATCAAGGGCGAAATTCTGTGCGAATCCTGATCGTTACGACTGCGGCCAGCTACTACACCCGGTAGCTCGTTTAAAGGGCGAACCGTCGCAACAGCGAATAGGTCAGCGCGCCTGCCGCCAAGGCGCTGACGCCGACCGCCGCCGTGGTTGCGACAGCGGCCCCCGAGGGTGCGGGAATCCGGTCCCGGAGGGATACCGGTTTGGAGAAGGTCAGCAGGGGCCAACCACGGGCTGCGGCCTCTTTGCGCAATGTGCGGTCGGGGTTCACCACGGTCGGATGGCCGACGATGTCGAGCATCGGCAGATCGGTGATCGAATCGGAGTACGCATAGCAGTGCTCGAGGGCGTATCCCTCGCGAGCGGCGAGCTGGCGGATCGCCTCGACCTTGCCCTCGCCGTAGCAGTAGAACGCGATCTCGCCGGTGTAGCGGCCGTCTTCGACAACCATCCGCGTGGCCATCGCATGGGTGGCGCCGAGCGCCCGCGCGATCGGCGCGACGATCTCCTCACCAGAGGCCGATACGACGACCACATCGCGGCCGCACAATTTGTGGTCGGCGATCAGCTCGGCGGCTTCGGCGAACACCAGCGGGTCGACGATGTCGTGGAGCGTTTCACCCACGATCGACTTCACCTGCTCGACATCCCACCCGGCGCACATGTTGGTGACGTAAGAGCGCATCCGGTCCATCTGGTCGTGGTCGGCGCCGGACATCAAGAACAGAAATTGTGCGTAGGTGGACTTCAGAACGGCCCGCCGATTGATTAGCCCTTGGTCGAAGAAAGGTTTGCTGAAGGCCAGGGTGCTGGATTTGGCGATTACCGTCTTATCAAGATCGAAGAAGGCCGCCGTGCGGATGCGGGAGTTGTTTGCCAGAGATATTTGCGGCGCCGTCAGCCCGAGGGCCGCCGGATCGGATGCGGTCACGACGCCCAGCATAGGGACCTTCGCGTGACAAGAGACGACAGACTGTATAAATTGGCAGTTCGCGACAGGTGCCGGTGACTGCAATCTTTCCTGCTACGCGGTGGTTTTCTGCGACACAGTACTTGCGCTGGTCCGCGGTCCCGTGTGTATAGTGAGCATTACTCGGCTTATGCCGGGTGTGCATCAGCCCGACCCCCCGGGGCTGATACACGACGACCTCCGCCTCCTCCCCCCCTGGCGGGGGTCGTCCCTTTTCTAGCCCCCTTTTCGCATAGCGGATAAGCCTTTGCGTCCGCCAGTAGTTGCGGAATCCCATTTTCACGACGGACATACCGGACCGTATGTCTGTGCCTATCCACAGTCCGGGATTCATCCACAGACGCCATTGATGGTGATGGTTGGTGTCGGCGTCCGCGCTCAGGCTGAGGACATGACCGAAGTCAACGCGATCTTGGCGCTGGTGGCGGACCCGCTTTTGCGTGACGATGTGGACCGGGTCGCGGCCGCCGCGGGACTGCCGGTGGTCCATGCGGCAGACCCGTCGAGCCGCAAGGTGTGGACAGCGGCGGCGGCCGTGTTGGTCGACCTACAAGCCGCACGACGTTGCGCTGAACGTGGGCTGCCCCGGCGTAATCGTGTCGTCCTCGTCGGCCGCACCACACCCGCTGCCGCCGACTGGCAGGCCGCGATCGCCGTCGGCGCCGAACATGTCCTGACGCTGCCGGAGCAGGACGGCGTGCTGATGGCTGAGCTTTCCGACGCGGCAGATTCATCGCGCGACGACGCCCTCCGCGGCGCGGTTGTTGCCGTGATAGGCGGGCGCGGTGGGGCGGGTGCCTCCGTCTTCGCAGCGGCGTTGGCGCTGACCGCTGTCGACGCCCTGCTGATCGATGCCGACCCGTGGAGCGGCGGCATCGACCTGCTGTTGGGTACCGAGAACGACGCGGGCCTGCGCTGGCCCGACCTGTCACTGCAAGGTGGCCGGCTGAACCTCGCCGCCCTTCGGGATGCGCTGCCGCGACGCGACGGAGTCAGCGTGTTGTCGGGAAGCCGCAGCGGCGGTGATATCGATGCCACTCCGCTGGGCGCGGTCATCGACGCGGGCACTCGTGGAGGCGCGACGGTGATCTGCGATGTACCGCGAAGATCCACCGCCGCCGCGGAGGTGGCGCTGGAGGCCGCCGATCTTGTGGCCGCGGTGTGTCCGGCCGATGTGCGCTCGTGCGTCGCCGCCGCGGCGATGGCCCGCTGGGTGTCGACGATCAATCCGAACGCCGGCGTCGTGGTGCGCGGGCCATCGCCGGGCGGATTGCGATCGTCCGATGTCGCGGCAAGCGTCGGACTCCCGCTGCTCGCGGCGATGCGCGTGCAGTCTGGAATCGCCGACGCACTCGAGCGCGGCGGGTTGAAGGTCGGCCCGCGCTCGCCACTCACGTCGGCGGCGCGGCGCGTCCTTGCGGTCCTCCGCCGGCACCCGACGGCGACCGCAGCATGAGCGCTTCACTGATCGACCGGGTCCGCGAGCGGCTGGCCGCCGAGGCCGCGCCGCTGCGGCCGACCGTCGTCGCCGATGCGATCCGCGCAGAATCAGGCGGGGTCCTTGGCGACACCGAGGTGCTGAACAGCCTGCGGGTACTGCAGACCGAGCTGACCGGAGCGGGCATCCTCGAGCCGCTGCTCCAGGCGGACTGCACCACAGACGTCCTCGTGACCGCACCAGACGCAGTGTGGGTCGACGACGGGAACGGGCTGCGTCGCAGCACTATCCGGTTCGCCGACGAGGCGGCCGTGCGAAGGCTCGCGCAACGGCTGGCCCTGGCGTGCGGCCGGCGTCTGGATGAGGCCCAACCCTGGGTCGACGGCCAGCTGTCCGGTCTTGGCACGGGCCGGTTCACTGTCCGCCTGCACGCGGTGCTGCCGCCGATCGCCGCCGAGGGAACATCCCTGTCGCTTCGCGTGCTGAGACCGGCAACCCAAGACCTCGCCGCGCTGACACAGACTGGCACGATCCCGCGCGCGGCCGCCGAGCTTCTCGCCGAGATCATCGCGGCGAGGCTCGCGTTTCTGATCTCCGGCGGCACGGGCGCCGGGAAGACGACGATGCTGGCCGCGATGCTGGGCGCCGTTGCGGCCGACGAACGCATCGTCTGTGTGGAGGACGCCGCCGAGTTGGCGCCACGTCATCCACATTTCGTGAAACTCGTCGCACGCGGCGCCAACGTGGAAGGCGTCGGCGAGGTGACCGTCCGGGATCTCGTCAGGCAGGCGCTGCGGATGCGGCCCGACCGGATAGTGGTCGGCGAGGTTCGCGGGCCGGAGGTGGTCGATCTGCTCGCCGCTCTGAACACCGGCCACGACGGCGGCGCAGGGACCGTGCACGCCAACAATCCCACCGAGGTGTCTGCGCGGCTCGAGGCGCTTGCGGCGCTCGGAGGGTTGGATCGAGCGGCCCTGCACAGCCAGCTCGCCGCTGCGGTGCAGGTGCTGTTGCACATCATCCGAGACCGCAGTGGACGTCGTCGGCTGACGGAGATCGCGGTCCTGCGGCGTGGCGATGACGGCCGTGTCCGCGCGATGACGGCGTGGCACGCCGACGATGGATACGGATGCGGTGCGGAGTACCTGCACCAGCTACTGCGTGAGCGAGGCCGCTCGTGAGCGGCGCGGCACTAGCGCTCGCGTTGGCGGCGCTGATCGCGCCGACCGCGTCAGGGCACCGGCTCGTTGCCCTGCGTCTCGTCGCTCCGGCACCGCGACGGGTCCCGCTGCTGCCCTGTGCGGTGCTCTTCGCGATGGCATTGGTCGTCGTGCTTCCGATGACAGTCGTCGTGGCGGCCGGCATCGTCGGTGCGACATTGGCGGTGCGTCACGGACGGCACGTCCGACAGCGACAGCGCGCGACCGAATCGGAGGCGCTGCAGGGTGCGCTGGATGCCCTCGTTTCCGAACTACGTGTGGGCGCGCATCCCGTCGCGGCCTTCGAAAGCGCCGCCAACGACGCCGACGCTGCGGTGGCGACATCGCTGCGCGCGGTTGCGGCCCGAGCGCGACTTGGCGCCGACGTGGTCGGCGGGCTGCACAGCGTGGCGCTGCGCTCATCGACGCCGGCGTACTGGGAGCGGCTCGCGGTGTGCTGGCAACTCGCCCAAACACATGGGCTCGGGATTGCGGCGCTGATGCACAGCGCGCAGCGAGACATCGTTGCACGCGAGCGCTTCGCGGCCGGTGTCCATTCCGGCATGGCCGGCGCTCGCGCCACTGCCGCCGTGCTGACCGGCTTGCCGGTCTTGGGTGTTTGTCTCGGTCAGCTGATCGGTGCCGACCCGTTGAACTTCCTGCTGTCGGGTGGCGTGGGCGGCTGGATGTTGATCGTCGGCGTCACGCTGGCCTGCTGTGGGCTGCTCTGGGCGGATCGCATCACCGGACGGACGCTGAGATGACTTGGGCGGCTTTGCTTTTGGCAGGTGCAGTGCTGGTCAGCGGCGATACGTCGCGCGTGCACATGAGGGTCGGCTTGATCAGTGCGGGCCGACAGCAGCCGGCGCCGCCGGCATCGAACGACCCGTTGGCCGCCGCGTCCACCTTCGACGTGTTCGCCGCATGTCTGCGCTCCGGCATGGCGGTGTCGACGGCCGCGGCCGCGACGGCATCGTCGGCTCCTCCGCCATTGGCGCGACTGCTGAATAGGGCCGCGGATTTGTTGGCGATGGGCGCGGATCCCGCGACAGCTTGGTCGAATCCGATTCAGCCGCTGGACAATCACACCGAGGCGCTGATGAGGCTTGCACGGCGATCGGCCACGTCCGGTGCGGCATTGGCTGACGGCGTCGCGGAGTTGGCGGAGCAATCCCGGCAGGAGGCGGCCGACGCCGCGCACGCCGCTGCCGAGCGCGCGTCCGTGTTGATCGCGGGGCCGCTGGGATTGTGCTACCTGCCGGCATTCCTGTGCCTGGGCATCATCCCTGTGGTCGCCGGGCTGGCCGGCGATGTCCTGCATTCCGGCGTCATATGACGGCAAACGAACGATGAGGAGGAAACATGTTGGTGCGGAGAACCTTTCGGGCATTGTGGGCGCGGCTGACTCTGCTGGCTGTCGACGACGCCGGAATGTCGACGGTGGAGTATGCGATCGGGACCATCGCAGCGGCCGCCTTCGGCGCAATCCTGTACACGGTCATCACCGGCGACTCGATCGTCAGCGCGTTGACCAACATCATCACGCGGGCGCTCAACACCAACGTGTAGCCGATGAGTCGGGGGGCGTCACCGTCGAAGCGGCGTTCGCGATTGCCGCTCTCGTCGTCGTGCTCACTTTGTGCGTGGCGGGGCTCACCGCGGTGTCGATGCAGGTGCGTTGTGTGGACGCCGCCCGCGAAGCCGCTCGGCTTGCCGCCCGAGGCGACGACGCGTCGGCGCCCGAGGTGGCGCGCAACATTGCGCCTCGCGGGGCGACCGTGCAGCTTCGGCACGACGGCGGCCTCGTCGTCGCCACCGTTACGGCACACTCTGCGCTGCTACCGGGCGTCAGCGTGGCCGCGGAAGCCGTGGCCGCGGTCGAACCGGGATGATCGCGGCTCGGCCAGCGTGGTGGCCGTCGCGATGATGGCTGTACTGCTCGCAATCACGATGGGCGCGGTTCTTGTCGGGTCGGCGGTGATCGCCCGCCACCGTGCTCAAGCTTCGGCCGACCTGGCCGCACTCGCCGCGGCGGCCGAACTTGCCGGTGGCACAGAGCAGGCATGCACGCGGGCATCGACGCTGGCGCGGTCCATGCGCACGGCGGTCACGCAATGCACGGTGTACGACCTCGATGTGGTCGTAACCGTCGACGCGCCTGTGTCGTTCGGCAGGATCGGCGTCGGCTCGGCGCGCGCCGCAGCACGGGCCGGACCGGTCAACACGGACAGCTAGGACTTGGTCGCCTTGCGAGGCTTGGTTTTTCGCTTCCTCGCGAGGTCGGGCTCGTGAAGTCCGGCCTCGGCGAGCTCCTCGGCGGTGGGTATCCGCAACGCGAGGAGACCGGCGAACGTGTTCTTATCGAGTTCCACACGGTTGATGGTCATGTGCACCGGTGTCCATCCGCCGTCGTTGGCGCGCAACCTCAGCACCCCGGAGGTCGCGCCGCTGCCGAATTCGATTGTCATTCGGGCCATCTGCGGTGCATCGTCGGGGTGCACCACGGAGTCGCTGGCCTCGCGGGCTCGCCAGTCGAAGAACGGTGCCGGCTCGTCGAGCCACTTCAACAAGTTCCATTGATGGAGGTCGACGAGGGCACGATGTACGCCAGGTTGCCTCAGGCCGTTGAGAATTCGCTCTGCCAGATTGTCGTGAGGCACGGTCGATTCGTCCTGCTCACAGCGCCAGTTCATCGCCCGGCATATCAGGCGTTCGCTGCCGTCATCTTCGCTCTCCATCCGCGTGCGCGCGACCCAACCCACACTGACGTGTTCGCCCTTGTAGTCGGTGACATCCCACGAGCTGCACAGCGTCATGCCTGGCTCGGGTCGCATCAGCATTGCCAGCACGGTCGCTTCACTCGGGTTGAGGTCGCGCATGGGGAGGTCCTCGGCGAACGCCCGACCGTCTGTGGACTCCGTTTCGGGGTTCCGGCCGCTGTTGATCAGCGACTCACGAGTGTCGGTCGCGACGCCGTTGGTGAGGTCCCATTTCAAGGGGCCAGGGACCGGGCGCTCGGGCGGTTCCATGTCCGGCGGACCGATCCACACGTGTACACCGTGTGTTAACCCGTCGGACATCTGCACAACTTCGGTGCGAATTACGCGGTCATTCTTCGGCGTGATGCTGCTCAGGCCCACTCCAGCGCGCACGGTCTCGCCGATGGCGGTCTGGATCGCCATCAGGTTGGGGTTGCGCCTCAAGAACGCGCTGATTGGAACGAGATTCTTGGTTTGGCGACCTTGTGCGACCACGGCGGGCTCGCTGCCCAGTGTCTCCACGAGCAGCCAGTCGTGGGTCATGGGCGTGATTTTACCCATGCGCTAATAGTCGGTTCACAGCCAGAGCGAACTTCGGAATCAGTAGATATTCGCTGGTAGTGGGCTTCAAGCTGGGTTCGGTAAAGCATTCCTTAGTTGCAATAACCCCTGCCACAAGGTATTTTTCGACTGCACCCGACTACCGGGATTGGGAACGGATCGCGTTGTCCGGCCGTTCGCCGCAACTGTCTGTGTGCTCGGAGTGCTCGATCTCGGCGCCCCGGCCGCGGAGCCGTGGGGGCGACCGTCGAGGGGTCGGTCGCCACCATCGGCTGCTCACGATCCAAGACCGGCCAGCAAGCCAAGCACCATTCGCAACACCTTCACCGCCCCGTCCTTATCGAGCGGGTCATTGCCGCTGCCGCATTTCGGCGACTGGACACACGACGGGCAGCCGAACGGGCATTCGCAGGCCTCGATCGCCGCCGCCGTCGCCCCCCACCACGTGTCGATCTTGCGGTAGCCACGGTCTGCGAAACCTGCCCCACCCGGATAGCCGTCGTAGACGAATATCGTCGGCAATCCATCTACCGGACCGATTGCCGTCGACACGCCTCCGATGTCGCCACGGTCGCAGCTGGCGACCAACGGCAGCAGGCCGATCGAGGCGTGTTCAGCGGCATGTAACGCGCCGGGGACACGCAGCAAATCGATTCCGTTGCGCTGCAACGCCTCTGGTGTGATCGTGCACATCACGGCGGTGGTGTCCAAGGTGCGGGTCGGCATGTCGAGTTCGACGAAGTCGATCACCTCGCCGTCGAGTCTGCGCCGCAGATAGCCGATCACCGTGTTGGTCACCGACACCGGCACGAGCCCAAGTGTCACCGGTCCGTACGCTTTTCGCTCGCCCTGTCCCGTCACCACGATGTCTGTCAGCTCGCGCGCGAATGTCGTGTACCCCGGGTCTTCTGTGTGTACGAACGCGATGCCGTCCTCGAAATCCAGCGAGTCGACGACGAACGACTCACCCTGATGCAAATACACCGCGCCCGGATGCACCGACGCGGGCGCCTGGCCCGCGCCCGCACTGCCCAGCATGCGGCCCGTATCGGCTTCCAGGATCGCGATCTGACCGCCAGACGACCCGCGAATGTCCACTGCCGGGTGTGGATCGACACCTGGAGTCGGGAAGTAGCCGCTGGACCGCCGGCGCAATAGCCCGTCGTCGACAAGCGACTCCGCCACCGGCTCGGCATTCCACATCCGGACCTCGGCGTCCGTAAGCGGAAGTTCGGTCGCCGCGCAAAGCAGCTGCGGCCCAAGGACATACGGGTTGGTCGGATCGATGACCACGCGTTCGATCGGCTTGTCCAGCAACGCCGACGGATGATGCACCAGATACGTGTCCAGCGGATCGTCGCGGGCGATCAGCACGATCAGCGCGCTCTGTCCGCGTCGGCCAGAACGGCCCGCCTGCTGCCAGAACGACGTGACCGTGCCCGGAAAACCGGCGAGCACGACCGCGTCGAGCCCCGCGATGTCGACACCAAGCTCCAGTGCGTTGGTCGACGCCATGCCGCGTAATTCGCCTTCGGCCAATGCCCGTTCCAGTTCGCGGCGGTCCTCCGCGAGATAGCCCGCGCGGTAGGACGCGACCCGCTCCGCGAGATCCGGGGCGATCTCCTCAAGCCGTGCCCGAGCGCCGAGCGCCGTCAGTTCGGCGCCACGGCGGGACCGGACGAACGTCAGCGTCCGTGCGCCCTCGGCGATCAAATCGGCCATCACCCGCGCGGCCTCCGCACCGGCCGAACGCCGCACCGGCGCACCGTTTTCGCCGACGAGGTCTTCGCGAAGCGCTGGTTCCCACAGCGCCACCGTGCGCGCCCCGTGTGGTGAGCCGTCTTCGGTCACCTCGGCGACCGTCTGCCCGATCAGCTCCGAGGCGGTCGCCCCGGGCTGTGCCGTGGTCGCGCTGGCGAAGATCACCGTCGGCGCCGATGTGTAACGTGCGCACAGCCGCAGCAGGCGGCGAAGAACCATCGCCACGTTGGAGCCGAAAATGCCGCGGTAGTAATGACATTCGTCGACAACAATGAACTGCAGGTTGCGCAGGAACACGGCCCAGCGAGCGTGGTTGCGCAGCAGCGACAGGTGAATCATGTCGGGATTGGAGAAGATCCACCGTGAGCGCTCGCGTGCGAACCGCCGCACCTCGCCGGGGCTGTCGCCGTCATATGAACTGGGCGCGACATCAGGCAGTGGCACCGCCTCTGTAAGCGCCACTGCCGCGCGCAGCTGGTCGTGGCCGAGAGCCTTTGTCGGCGACAAATACAACGCCCGGGCACGCGGATTCGCCTTCAGCGACGTCAATATCGGCAATTGGTAGGCAAGCGACTTGCCCGATGCCGTCCCGGTGCTGAGCACCACATGTCGGCCGTTGTGTGCGAGATCGGCCGCCGCCACCTGATGCGACCACGGAGCCTCGATACCCCGATCAATGAACGCACGCACCACATCTGGGTCGGCCCAGTGTGGCCATGCCTGAGCTCGCCCCTGTTGCGCGGGCAGGTCCGCGACATGGCGCAGCGGATGTTCGTCGGGATCGGTCCCTTCGACCGCACAGGCGAGCAGTTCGCGGCCGAAATCCGCCATTTCCTGCCTCCTGCAACCCCGTCGTAAGTGAATTGTTCCCCACTCGATTGCGTTCAGACTGTCGCGCCAGCCCTGAACATGGTTGACTAACGGCGGTCGCAGCTTCTGTGTTCGTGTATATGCACTCGCAGGAACGACGTTGCGGTCGCGGTTCCTGCGAGGGTTGTAGGTCGGGTCAAGTTCCGGCGACACACGCGTTGGTATGGCGGTCGGAACGGGCCCGGTACACCGGAAGTCGGTGGACCGCTCCCGGTAAGAACAGTAAGGAAAGTACGAGAGATGCCACAGGGAACTGTGAAGTGGTTCAACGCGGAGAAGGGCTTCGGCTTTATCGCCCCCGAGGACGGCTCCGCCGATGTGTTTGTCCACTACACGGAAATTCAGGGCAGCGGTTTCCGCACCCTGGAGGAGAACCAGAAGGTCGAGTTTGAGGTCGGCCAGAGCCCCAAGGGGCCGCAGGCGACGGGCGTTCGCGCCGTCTGACCAACTAATCCTTGAGAACACACCCCGCGTACTCCCACTAGGGCGACGCGGGGTGTCTTCGTTTCCGGGCATGTGCGGCCCGGCGACACATCTGTCCGGTGCCGCTGGCTTACTGTCGATTGCGTGAGCCAGCTGTCCTTCTTCTCGGCAGAGTCGGTGCCGCCTGCGGTCGCCGACCTGACCGGGATCCTCGCCGCCTCGGGACAGGTGGTGCTGGTGGGCGAGGGCGCGCGGTTGTCCGTCGTGGTGGACCGGCCGTGGCGGGCCGAGGCTCTCGCGGAGATGATCACCGAGGCGGGCCTGCAGCCCGAGATCGCCCGCACCGACGAGAACACCCCATTGGTGCGCACGGCGGTGGATCCGCGGCTCGTCCCCATCGCCAGGGACTGGACCCGCGGCGCGGTCAAGACCGTGCCGCCGCAATGGCTGCCTGGTCCAAGGGAATTACGGGCCTGGACGCTGGCCGCCGGAACACCGGAGGCCGACCGATACCTACTCGGTCTGGACCCCCACGCGCCCGATACCCATTCGCCGTTGGCGTCGGCGATGATGCGGGTCGGCATCGCCCCGACCTTGATCGGCACTCGGGGGGCACGCCCGGCCCTTCGGATCAGCGGCCGGCGACGGCTATCGCGCCTGGTAGAGAACGTGGGGGAACCCCCAGGGAACATTGAAGCGTTTGAACAGTGGCCCCGGCTTTAGCGGGCCCCGACGGGGGGGTCAGTTTGCGTCGGCTCGCGCGGGGTGCGAAATTGTCAGTTGCCAGCGGGCCCGGAATTGCTATCGAGGCATACATCCGGCGGTCGGTGGCAACAGGAGAAGTGGAGCGTAGGCACAGGTGGCTGACGGGGACCGCAGCAGCGGGCGCAACGGAAGCGTGCGGCGGCTCGTCATTGTCGAGTCGCCTACTAAGGCACGCAAAATAGCTAGCTACCTGGGCTCCAACTACATCGTCGAATCGTCGCGTGGCCACATCCGCGACCTGCCCCGCAACGCTGCCGACGTACCCGCCAAGTACAAGTCCGAGCCGTGGGCACGCCTCGGGGTGAACGTCGAGCACAACTTCGAGCCGCTCTACATCATCAGCCCCGATAAGAAGAGCACCGTCGCCGAGCTCAAGGATCTATTGAAGGACGTCGACGAGCTCTATCTGGCCACCGACGGCGACCGCGAGGGCGAGGCCATCGCGTGGCATCTGCTGGAGACGCTCAAACCCCGCATCCCTGTCAAGCGGATGGTGTTCCACGAGATCACCGAACCGGCCATCCGGGCCGCCGCCGAAGACCCGCGCGACCTGGACAACGACCTCGTCGATGCGCAGGAGACCCGCCGCATCCTGGACCGGCTCTACGGCTACGAGGTCAGCCCCGTGCTGTGGAAGAAGGTCGCGCCGAAGCTGTCGGCCGGGCGCGTGCAGTCGGTGGCGACCCGCATCATCGTCCAGCGTGAACGCGAGCGGATGGCGTTCCGCAGCGCCGGCTACTGGGACGTCACGGCAGAGTTGGACGCCAGCGTCTCCAACCCCGAGGCTTCCCCACCCACCTTCACGGCCAAGCTGAACTCGGTCGACGGTCGCCGGGTGGCCACCGGGCGCGACTTCGACTCTCTCGGCGCGGTCCGCAAGCCCGACGAGGTGCTGGTGCTCGACGAGGCCGCCGCCTCTGCACTGGCCAACGGGCTGCGCGGCGCGTCGTTGGCGGTGTCGTCCGTCGAACAGAAGCCCTACACGCGGCGGCCGTACGCCCCGTTCATGACCTCGACGCTGCAGCAGGAGGCGGGCCGCAAGCTGAGGTTCTCGTCGGAGCGCACGATGAGCATCGCGCAGCGGCTCTACGAGAACGGCTACATCACTTATATGCGTACCGACTCGACGACTTTGTCGCAGTCGGCCATCAATGCCGCGCGCAACCAGGCGCGCCAGCTGTACGGCGAGGAGTACCTGCACCCGACGCCGCGGCAGTACACCCGCAAGGTCAAGAACGCGCAGGAGGCGCACGAGGCGATCCGGCCGGCGGGCGACGTGTTCTCCACGCCGGGTCAGCTGCACAGCCAGCTCGACAACGACGAGTTCCGTCTTTACGAGCTGATCTGGCAGCGCACCGTCGCCTCGCAGATGGCGGATGCCCGTGGCACGACCCTGTCGCTGCGAATCGCGGGCTCGGCTGCCGACGGTCGCGAGGTCGTGTTCAGCGCGAGCGGCCGCACCATCACGTTCGCCGGCTTCCTGAAGGCGTACGTCGAGAGCATCGACGAGCAGGCCGGCGGTGAGGCCGACGACGCCGAGAGCCGGCTGCCGCAGCTCGAACAGGGCCAGCGCGTCGACGCCAAGGAGCTGACCGCCGACGGGCACACCACCTCGCCGCCGGCGCGCTACACCGAGGCGTCGTTGATCAAGGCGCTGGAAGACCTGGGCATCGGCCGGCCGTCGACGTATTCGTCGATCATCAAGACCATTCAGGACCGCGGCTATGTCCACAAGAAGGGCAGCGCGCTGGTGCCCTCATGGGTGGCGTTCGCCGTTACGGGCTTGCTGGAGCAGCACTTTGGTCGCCTGGTGGACTACGGCTTCACCGCGGCGATGGAAGACGAGCTCGACGCGATCGCCTCTGGCAATGAGCAGCGCACTACGTGGCTGACGAACTTCTACTTCGGCGGCGAACACGGTGTGCCCGAATCGATTGCGCGTTCGGGTGGGCTGAAGAAACTCGTCGGCGTGAACCTCGAGGGGATCGACGCCCGAGAAGTCAACTCCATCAAGCTCTTTGACGACGAGCAGGGCCGACCGATCTATGTTCGGGTGGGCAAGAACGGCCCGTACTTGGAGCGCATGGTCACCGGTGACGACAGTGAGCCAGGGGAGCTCAAGCCGCAGCGGGCCAACCTCAACGATTCGCTGACGCCCGACGAGCTGACACTTGAGCTGGCCGAAAAGCTGTTCTCCACACCGCAAGAGGGCCGCTCGCTGGGCGTCGATCCCGAGACGGGTCACGAGATCGTCGCCAAGGACGGCCGTTACGGGCCATACGTCACCGAGGTGTTGCCGGAGACCGACGAACCTGAGGACGGCGCGGCGGCCAAGAAGGGCAAGAAGCCGACCGGCCCGAAGCCGCGGACCGGTTCGCTGCTTCGGACGATGGATCTGGAGAGCGTCACCCTCGAGGACGCGCTGCGGCTGCTGTCGCTGCCGCGTGTTGTCGGCGTCGATCCCAACACGAATGAGGAGATCACCGCGCAGAACGGCCGTTACGGTCCATACCTGAAGCGCGGCACCGACTCTCGTTCGTTGGCCACTGAAGAGCAGATGTTCGACATCACGCTCGACGAGGCGCTGAAGATCTATTCGGAGCCCAAACGTCGTGCCGGACAACGCGCGTCGGCTCCGCCGTTGCGCGAATTGGGCAACGACCCGGCGACCGGCAAGCCGATGGTGATCAAGGACGGCCGGTTCGGGCCGTATGTCACCGACGGCGAGACCAACGCGAGCCTGCGCAAGGGCGACGATGTGCTGTCGATCACCGACGAGCGCGCCGCCGAGCTGCTGGCAGACCGTCGCGCGCGGGGTCCGGTCAAGCGCACGAAGAAGGCCGCCAAGAAGGCGACGAAGAAGGCCGCGAAAAAGAGCTAGCCGGGGACGTCGCTCGAGATGTCGCGCGCAATGCCGGCCTCCTCTGGGGACACCAGATTCAGCGGCCGGGCCAGCTGGGTGGGTGCCGTGCGACCGCGCAGCTCGACGATTTCGCCGACGTCCCAGCACAGCGCCTCGGCGTCGAGCGCCCCGCTGACCGCGATCGCCGACGCGAGCACGTGGCCTTCCTCCAGCTTCGCGAGCTCGGTGAGCCGGGCGGCCTCGTTGACGGGGTCGCCGATCACGGTGTACTCGAAGCGGGCCTGAGCGCCGATGTGGCCGGCGATCGCGCGGCCCGCCGACACCCCGATGCCGAATTCGGTTTCGCCGAGCACCTGGATGAGCTCGTCGTGCAGTTCGCGGGAGGCGGCCAGTGCGGCGCCGCAGGCATCGGGATGCTCGATCGGCGCGCCGAAGATGCACAACGCCGCGTCGCCCTGGAACTTGTTGACGAAGCCGCCGTGGCGGTTGACGGTGTCGACGACCACGCGGAAGAACTCGTTGAGCAGGCTGACGACCTCGGAGGCCGGTCGGGTCGACGCCAGATGTGTCGAGCCCACGAGGTCGACGAAAAGCACTGCGACGTCGCGCTCTTGGCCGCCAAGCTCGGTTCCGCGCTCGAGCGCGCGGCGCGCGACGTCCTCACCGACGTAGCGGCCGAACAGATCACGTAGCCGTTGCCGCTCGGCGAGATCGCGCACCATGTCATTGAATCCGGCCTGCAGCAAACCCAATTCGCTGGCGTCGTAGATCTGCATATGCGCGTTGTAGTTGCCGCGCTGCACTTCGCCCAGGGCCCAGCGCAATTGGCGCAGCGGGTCGGCGATCGACATCGCCACCAGCACCGTGCCGGCAAGCCCGATCACCAGAGCGGCGATTGCCAGCAGCAGGATCGGCATGATGAGCCGGTCGGCGGACGCGGTGAGAATTTCGACCTTGCTGGCCACCAAGGCGAGCACGATGGCGAGCACTGGAACGCCGGTGGACAGCACCCACGTCAGCACCTGGCGCAGGATGACGCCGGGCGCGTGGAAGTTCTCCGGCACGCCGCCCCGCAGCGCTGCCACGGCGACCGGACGCAGCACGCGTTCGGACTGCAGGTAGCCGATGATGGCCGTGGCCGTGGCGCCCAGTCCGGTCGCGACGGCGACCACCGGCGCCGACTTGCTGGCCACCGGCCAACTGGCGACGATGAATACGACCGAGCCCAACAGCCAGTTCGTCACGTTGATCAGCGAGCGGTAGAAGGGCATCTTCAACGCCCGGGCGCGGGCCATTTCGGTGGCGGCAGGGTCCCGGTCGCCGAGCAAGGTGTCGCGGCGCTGCCAGCGCATCACAGGGATGAGCAGGCGCAGGCTCACATATGAGGCGACGGTGAACGAGACGAACAGATAGCCGAGAAAGATCGCCAGGTTGAAGGGCGGCAGGTCCTGCAGCTGAATTCGGTCCTCGGGTGGCAACCCGAACCGCAGGAACCCGAGCACCAGCAGCGCACCGATGATGTCGGCCTGCAACATGCCCAGCGTGAACACTGGCCACGGCGTGCGAGCCACCCACCGGACGAATGCGCTGATTCGCCGGATCGGGAGGGCTTCCGTGGTCACAGATCAACCGTATCGGTCCGAGGGGACGGAAAAGGGCGCTGTGGGACGGACGTGTCAGTTCGCAGCACTACTGTTATCTCCGATGGCGGGCGTTTTTTCGCGACTTGTAGGTCAAGACGCTGTGGAAGCAGAATTAGTTGCTGCGGCGCAGGCTGCGCGGGGTGATTCGGCTCACAGCGCGGTCGCTTCGGGGACCATGACACATGCTTGGCTCATCACGGGTCCGCCCGGGTCGGGGCGATCGATCGCGGCGTTGTGTTTCGCCGCGGCGTTGCAGTGCACGTCCGACGGAGTGCCCGGGTGCGGCGAATGCCGCGCGTGCACCACGACGATGGCGGGCACCCACGCCGACGTCCGGCGGATCATTCCCGAGGGTCTGTCGATCGGTGTCGACGATATGCGTGGCATCGTGCAGATCGCATCGCGGCGGCCGGGAACGGGTCGATGGCAGATCGTGCTGATCGAGGACGCCGATCGGCTGACAGAGGGCGCCGCAAACGCGCTGCTCAAGGTGGTGGAGGAGCCGCCGCCGTCGACGGTGTTTCTGCTGTGCGCGCCGTCGGTGGACCCGGAGGACATCGCGATCACGCTGCGCTCGCGGTGTCGGCACGTGGCGCTGGTGACGCCCCCGGTCGATGCGATCGCACAGGTGCTCATCGATACCGATGGATTGTCGGAGGACGAGGCCCGCTGGGCGGCGTCGGTCAGCGGTGGCCACGTCGGGCGGGCGCGGCGGCTGGCGGTCGACGGAGAGGCGCGGGAGCGACGGCAGCGGGCGCTCGGGTTGGCACGAGATGCGGCCACGCCGTCGCGCGCGTACGCCGCCGCCGAGGAATTGGTGGCGACGGCGGAAGCAGAGGCGCGGGCGCTGACGGAGGATCGCAACGAAGCCGAGACGGAGGAGTTGCGCACGGCGCTGGGCGCGGGCGGTACGGGTAAGGGCATCGCGGGCACCTTGCGTGGAGCGACGGGAGCCATCAAAGACCTTGAGCGACGGCAGAAGTCGCGTCAGACGCGGGCGTCGCGGGATGCGTTGGACCGGGCGCTGATCGACTTGGCGACGTATTTCCGGGATGCGTTGTTGGTGTCGTCGGGTGCCTCCGTAGTCCAGGCGAATCATCCCGATATGGCTGATCGTGTGGCGGCGATGGCGGCGCACGCGTCGCCGGAGAAGTTGTTGCGCTGCATCGAGGCGGTGCTGGAGTGCCGTGAGGCGCTGGCGGTCAACGTGAAGCCCAAGTTCGCGGTGGATGCGATGGTCGCCACCGTGGGGCAGGCGCTGCGCGACTGACTTGGGCGGTCGGCGGGGGCTGCCGTAGACTCGTCCCGCCCTGGCGATGAGCGCTCACGCGAAGAGCATCACGCGCCGCGGGGCACGCCACCTTAGCTCAGTCGGTAGAGCGGCTCACTCGTAATGAGCAGGTCAGGAGTTCGATTCTCCTAGGTGGCTCAGGTTTGGCTCAGGTTGGCCGGAGATCGCGTATGCGCCGAGTGGCGGATGGCGCGGCAGCCCGTCACTGACCCTTGACGATCTCATCGTAAGTGTGTCCGAATTGCCTGATTGCTGCATTGACGCGGCCGGCGTCGGTCAGATACGCGGACAGCTGAACGTCGTAAATGCTCCAGTCCGCCGGTGCGATCTGGTTCGGGGGCATCAGTCGTCCGTCCATGAAGAACTCACCGTTGATATGCGGATCACCCGGACGGGCCGTCAGCGAAGCCACCCGGTAGGCCACCTCAGTCATTCTGCGTGCCCATGGGATGTCCGCTTTGGGATTGATCACGCGTGTGCTGGCATCGACTACGGCGCGCAAACGTGCCGCTCGTTGTAGTTCCTGCTGTGCCTCGCCCACATCGGCGGCAAATGGCTGAGCCAACGCCGTTTTCGCGAATTCGCCTTCGTAGGTATGTGCGCGCGCCGCGGCGGCTGCGATGAATTCCTGACTGGCAGGGGGGTCTTTCGCGACGGCGGCGAACAGCGAAACCGTCTTGGGCATGGCGCTATTCAGGCCATCCAGCGGTGCGAATCCGGCTGTACCGCTGCCGTCGCCGACCATCGCGCCGAGATAGGGAATCAGACTGTGAGAGAACGACTGCCACAATGCCGGATTGGCCGGAGCATCTTTGATTGCCTCGCGACCGTCGGCGAGGAACGATGCGATCGCATGCGCGGCTTGTCCCGCCCGTACGGCGGAAGCCTGATCGGTCGACGTCGCGTCGCGCGGAATCCACGCGAACAGTTCGGCCGCGCGTCGCCCGTCGTCATTCCAACTCGCGGTGGTGATCTCGCGCAGAAAACCTTGTCCGTCGGAACCTTTCACGCGCCCGGCTATAGCTTCAGTGTCAGAAGCCGGCGGCAATTCGGGCTCGTGATGCGATGTGCAGCCCGTCAGGAGCGCTAGAACCGCGGACACGACCAGTGCAAGACGGAACGTCACTGGTGGTATCCGCCGATCCGTTGAAGCGCGTCGCGAAAAGCTCCCAACCTGTCAGCGACGTATGGCCTGTCGACCAAAGCGGCTCCCACTTGATTGCTGTAGATACTCAGGTCGGATGGGTCGATCCTGGCCGGCGGGAGCAACTTCCCGTTCTCGAAGAATCGGGCATCGATATGCGAATTGCTGGGGTCCACGAACTGAGACGCGATGGTGTACTGGGCCTGGATGATCTGGTGTCCGGCACTCTGCTGCGTGGTACTGAGGCCGACGTCGGTGACCTTGCCGTCCTTTGTGACGATGTCCTCGACCTTCGGCGGATCGCCCGCGAGTTGGTCGGCCAACGTGTTGGTCACCAGGTCACCACCGGGTCCGTACGAGAACACGCTACGGATGATGTCCTTCTTGAACTCGTACGCGTCTTTCGCGGCGTTCGCCGCGTCCTGATTGGCCAAGTGGGCGTTGTTGATGTTCGAAAGGGTCTCTTGGTTGATACCTCCGTCGATGACACCCAGCACCCGTGCCGACACCTCGAGGTCGTCTACTCGACCGTCGCCCGCCGTCAGGGTGGGATGGTCCTTCGCATACTCGGCGAAGGACTGCTGGTATTCCATGGCGTTCCGGTACGCCAACTGGTTCCATTCTTTGGCGGCATCGTGCTGAGAATCGATGACGGCGAAAAGGCCTTTCGTTTTTGTCATGTCTCCGTATGGATCGTCGAAGCCCTTGAAAGGCGTGTCGTGACGCGGCTGGTCGGTGAACAGCTCTTCCTGATACGGCAGCAGTCCGTGTGAGTACGCCTTGACGAGTTCGGGGTTCATGTCACCGATCTGCGTGTGCCCGTTGATCGCCAACAACTGATCGCTTTCCTCGCCGAGGAACTTGGCGTAAGTGTTGGCGGTCTCAGCGGCGATCTGGCCTTCCGGGCCTGTCGAATTGGCGGTCCAGTCGAACAAGGCGCCGGCCGACTTCCCGTCGTCCTTCCACTCGTGGGTGGCGATGTCGCGCATGAAGTCCCGGCCGTCGTCACCGTGGTTGCCAGTGATCTGGTCGTGCACGATCTGATGGTCGCGACCCGCGGAGTCGAAGATGTTGGTCACGGCGTCGTCGACCTCGCCGAACTTCTCGCCCGGCGCAAACACGCTGCCCTTGGTGAACACGTCGGTATCCATAATCCGGTCCGCCCGGCGGATCAACTCGCGATCGAGTTCGGTGCCTTGTTGAAGCGCAGGGTTGCCGTCCTTGACGATCGCCGAGACGTCGTTCAACTCGGGAAGACCAATGGCCCCGTGCCCCTTGACCGCCTCCTGAACGCTCGGCGGCAATCGGTCGAAGCCGCCCTTGGTCTCCCTCTTGTCGTCCCATGGGCCGGCTTCCCTCGGGACGTCGTCGTTGCTCATCAGCTGCCACGAATCGCCGATGAGGTGCTTCTGGCTCGCGTCCAGACGACCTTCGGCGGCCTTGAGGTCCGCGACGCTCATACCGTGTTGCTGCTTCTGCATCTCGTTGAGATAGGCCGCCTGCTCGGCGCTCAGCTCGTGGTAGGGCTGGATTGAGCTCAGCACCTTGTCAACGCGCCCGGCAGCCTCTTTGTCACCCGTCTTGAGGGTCTTCTCAACGTCCTCTTTGGCCTGCTGCTCCGGCGGGACGGGACCCATCTGCTGGTCTCCGGTAGCGGATTGTGGGCCGTCCTTGTCGCCTTTGCCGCCGCCCTGTTTGAAGAGTTTCTCCTTGAGTGCTTGATACTCGTCGCCGATGTTGCGGACGCGGTTGCCTATCTCGTTGGACTGGCCATTGGACTGTTTGATGATCTCTTGAAGTTGCGTCAGCCCCTTCTGGGCGATCTGCATCTTCACCTGGTCGGCATTCTTGCCCGGCGGCACACTGTTTACGGCGTCGACGAACCATTGCTTTAGTGAGTCCAGGTTCTGACGTCCCGCACTGACGACTTGCGCGGAGTTGTCGACTTCGGCCGCCAGTCGCTGATCGAGCCCAGCAAGCTTGCCCAAGACCTGACCATGCTGCGTGTTGACCGCGTCGTAGGCGTTTGCTGCGCCACCGCTCCATTTCGACCCCGGCGCCGCCGTCTGCACCGTCGACTGCAGCTGGGTGAACGTCGCGCTCTTGTCGTATTGGTCGCCCGTCTGCGGACTGCCTTCACCGAACGTCTGCCGCGCATTCGACCACGTCGTCAAGAACCCATCGACCACGCTCACCCGCGCACCCCATCAGCCCGCCGCAGAATCATTTGCTCATTATCTCCCGGCTCCAACTACCTCGGCGCCACAAATCCGACCGGCCCCGACGCGATGCACACCGACAGCGCTGCCGTGTTCGCCCGCACGTTGATCGCGTCACCCGCGCCCGGCAGCCGTACAAAGACCCGATTGAGCCCAGGCTTCACCGGCACCTTCACCTCTTTGCCTTCCGACAGCGACATCGTCATCGAGCCGTCACTGTTGGCCAGGTAATTGATCTCCACCGTCCAATCCGACGGCAGCAGAGGGCCATCCAACGGCATCCTCACCGGGAAGTCCGGCTGGACGAGATAACCACACTGCGGCGACGGCCCAGGAACAATCGTCCGCACCCACGTCACCTTCGCATCCACCAGCCGCCCGCTCACGTCCAGCATGCGCAATTGAGTTGTCGCCGAGGCGAACTCCGGACGGTCAGTCAGCAACGCGAACATATGGCTCGCCAGGTTCTCCGGCGACGCCACCCGCTGCAGCACCAGCGGGTCGACCTCCTGGTCCAACATCGGCGCATCGGACGCGGCGCGCGCTGCGGCCAAACCTGCCTGCGCATTCTGCAGATACGGTTGCGCCGGGTTGTCGCGCCAACTCCTCAGGAACGTCGCCGTCGAGTACAGGCTGCTTGCCACGAAAACGACTATGCAGCAGGCTATTACGAGCGTCCGGCGCCGCGACCCGTCCAGCCACGCGGCCCCTGCACGGTTCGGCGCGCACAACCCCACCGCCGCCAGTAGCGCCAACACCACGACCAGATCCGGTAGATACCGCAACGTTTGCGCCAACTCCAGCGCGGTAAATCGCGACGACCGCATCAGATAGATCGGTATCTGGCACGCGATCGCGTAACCGACCGCTGTCAGCCACACCGCGCCGATGCGCTCCTTGCGCACAACCGACACCGCGACCACCGCCGCCAACGCGACCCATCCCAGCGCCATCACCACCACCGGTGGCGTGGCCCACGGCGAGGCCGGTGCCCATCGCTGCCAATCCCACGGCCCCCCAACCAGACCCGGAACGATGCCGTGAGTGACCGAGCGGCTCAACAAGTCCCACGTCATCGCCACATCGAAGCTCCACCGCTTCTGGTCGACGACGACGAGATACACGCCGACCCACGCAGCCGTCACCGCCAGCGACGCCACCCACAACCGAAGACCCCGCCGCCACACTCCCAGCACTGAACCCGAACCGGTGACATGGGCATACAGCGCCGCGATCGTGAATGCCACGAACGGTATGACCGCGGCTTTTTCGAAGAACAGCAAGCCGCCGACGTACACCAGCAGTCCCGTCACCGCGTAGCGCTGATTGCCCGTGCGCACCAACAGCACAGCGTCGCCGCACACCCAGGCCAAGGCCGCCAGCATCGGCAACGAATTCAGCGCCGCCGCCCACCACGCAAACCCCGGCACACCGAGCGGCGTGAACAAGGCGAACGTCAACGGCACCAGCAACACCGGCCGCCACCCGAGGATCACGTGCAGCGCACGCAACAACGCCAACGACGCCAGCAGCTGCATCGCCACGAGGCTGACGGCCGGACCGATCCAGTTCAGCGGCGCTATCCGCGTGATGCCGCCCGCCACCAGGAACGCGCCCGGCATCACGTGGCCGTCGTGGTCGTCGAACAGATACGCCGGCGACAGCAGGCTCTGCGTGCCCGCGCGACCCGTCAGGATCAGGTCGTCCCAATAGAAATAGCCGCGAAACGCCAGTACCGCCCGGACCACCAGCTGGACCGCGACAAGTGCGGCAGCGGTGCGGGCGACCCAGTTCATCTCGCGTCGAGAGTACGGACAGAGACCGTCGGTATGGTGAGCCGATGCGCACACTGGTGACAGGAGCAGCGGGATTCATCGGATCAACGCTGGTAGACCGCCTGCTTGCGGACGGCCACAGCGTCGTCGGCGTCGATGACCTCAGCTCGGGGCGCAGCGAGAACATCGTCGAGGCCGAGCGCAGCGCCGACTTCGAATTCGCCAAGGCCGACATCGTCAGCGCCGATCTGATCGGACTGCTCGCCGACACCAAACCCGAGGTGATCTTCCACCTTGCCGCGCAGATCTCGGTAAAGCTCTCCGTCGACGACCCCCAGTTCGATTCCACTGTCAACGTGGTCGGCACCGTGCGCCTCGCCGAGGCGGCCCGCCGTGCCGGCGTCCGCAAGATCGTCCACACCTCGTCGGGCGGCTCGATCTACGGCACCCCGCCGTCCTACCCGACCGGTGAAGACGTCCCAATAGATCCGTCGTCGCCATACGCGGCGAGCAAGGTCGCGGGCGAGGTGTACCTGAACATGTATCGCAACCTCTACGGCCTGCAGTGCTCCCACATCGCACCCGGCAACGTCTACGGTCCGCGCCAGGATCCGCATGGTGAGGCGGGTGTGGTCGCGATCTTTTCCCGCGCGCTGCTGGCGGGCAAGCCCACCAAGATCTTCGGCGACGGCACCGATACCCGCGACTACGTCTTCGTCGACGATGTCGTGGACGCGTTCGTCAAGGCCTCCGGAGACGCCGGCGATGGGCAACGCTTCAACATCGCCACCGGAACCGAAACCTCGACGCGCCAATTGCACTCGGAGATCGCCAAGGCCGCCGGCGCCCCTGACGAACCAGAATTTCACCCGCCCCGCCTAGGGGATCTCAGGCGGTCTTGCCTCGATGTCAGCCGGGCCGAATCGGTCCTGGGCTGGCGCCCTCACGTGAAGCTCGAGGACGGCGTTGCCCGAACGGTTGACTTCTTCCGCGCCCAATAAAGATTGTAAGCACTTACTTTTTATAGTACGGTGGGCGGCATGACCTACGACGTGATCGTCCGCAACGGCCTGTGGTTCGACGGCACCGGCGCGCCGCCACAGACCCGCACGCTGGGCATACGCAATGGCAGCGTCGCCGCGGTATCCGCCGAGCCATTGGACGAGACCGGCTGCTCGGAAGTGATCGATGCGGCGGGAAAGTGGATCGTTCCCGGATTCATCGACGTACACACCCACTACGACGCCGAAGTGCTGCTCGACCCCGGGCTGCGCGAGTCGGTCCGCCACGGCGTCACCACCGTGCTGCTGGGCAACTGCTCACTGTCCACGGTCTACGCCAGCTCCGAAGACGCCGCCGATCTGTTCAGCCGAGTCGAGGCGGTCCCGCGTAAGTATGTGCTCGGCGCGCTTCAAGCCCACAAAACGTGGTCGACGCCCGCCGAATACGTTGGCGCCCTGGAGGATCTGCCGCTTGGCCCGAATGTCAGTTCGCTGCTTGGACATTCGGACTTACGAACGGCCGTGCTTGGCCTCGAGCGCGCCACCACAGACGACGTCATGCCGACCGATGCAGAGCTGGACCGCATGGCACACCTGCTCGAGCAAGCCCTCGACGCCGGGCTGCTCGGAATGTCCGGAATGGACGCGGCCATCGACAAACTAGACGGCGACCGGTTCCGGTCGCGTGCACTGCCATCCACATTCGCGACGTGGCGCGAACGCCGAAAGCTGATCGCCGCGCTGCGCAAGCGCCGCCGGATTCTGCAGAGCGCTCCCGACGTCAAGAACGCCCTGTCGGCGATCTTGTTCTTCCTGTCCAGCAGCCGCATGTTCGGGCGGCGCCCCGGCGTGCGGATGAGCCTGCTCGTCTCGGCGGACGCTAAGTCGGCACCCGGCGCGGCCCGGGTCTTCGGCCCTGGAACGCGACTGCTCAACAAGCTTCTCGGGTCCTTCGTACGGTTCCAGCACCTCCCGGTGCCATTCGAGCTGTATTCCGACGGCATCGATCTGCCCGTCTTCGAGGAGTTCGGCGCCGGCACTGCCGCCCTGCATCTGCGCGATCAACTCGAACGCAACGAGCTGCTCAAAGATCCGGAATACCGGGCCCGCTTCCGTCGCCAGTTCGACAAACGCGTACTCGGACCGACGTTGTGGCACCGCGACTTTCACGACGCGACCATCGTCGACTGCCCAGACAAGACACTGATCGGCAAGAGCTTCGGGCAGATCGCCGACGAGCGAGGGGTGCATCCGCTGGACGCGTTCCTGGATGTGCTCGTCGAGAACGGTGAGCGCAACGTCCGCTGGACGACGATCGTGGCCAACCATCGGCCCAAGCAACTCGACAAGCTCGCCGCCGAGTCGTCCATTCACATGGGCTTCTCCGATGCCGGCGCGCATCTGCGCAACATGGCGTTCTACAACTTCGCCGTGCGTCTGCTCAAGCGTGTACGTGACGCCGAGCGCGCCGGGCAGCCGTTCCTGACGACCGAACGCGCGATCTACCGGCTCACCGCCGAGGTCGCCGACTGGTTCGGACTCGATGCGGGCACTCTGCGCGAGGGCGACCGTGCCGACTTCGTCGTCATCGACCCTGCCGGCCTTGACGATTCGGTGAACGCCTACCACGAGGAAGAGGTGCCGTTCTACGGCGGTCTGCGCCGGATGGTGAACCGCAACGACGCCGCCATTGTCGCGACCGGCGTCAACGGCACCGTCGTCTATCGCCACGGTGAGTTCTGCGACGGATACGGGACGACGCTCAAGGCAGGTCACTTCCTGCGCGCGCATACCGGTCAACCGGCGAAAGCGGCTGTCTGACATGGCACGAACCCAACAACAACGGCGGGAAGAGACCATCGGGCGCCTGCTCGACGCCAGCATCGACACGATCATCGAGGTCGGCTACGCGCGCGCCTCGGCAGCGGTGATCGCCAAGCGCGCACAGGTGTCCGACGGCGCTCTGTTCCGCCACTTCCCGACCATGGGTGACTTCATGGCCGCCACCGCGCATGAGGTCATGCGTCGCCAGCTCGACCTGTTCACCAAGCAAGTCGCGGAGATTCCCGCCGACAAGCCTGCCCTCGAGGCGGCGCTGACCATCCTGCGCGACGTCACCGGCAACGCCACCAACACCGTGATGTACGAGCTGTTGATCGCCGCACGCACCGACGAAAAGCTGCGCACCACTTTGCAACACGTCCTCACCGAATACGCGGCCCACATCTACGACATCGCCAGGGCGCTACCCGGGGCCGATCAATTCCCTGAGGAAACCTTCGCCGCGCTGGTCGCGATCCTCACCAACACCTTCGACGGCGCGGCCCTCGTGCGCGCGGTGCTGCCGCAGCCCGAGATCGAGGCCAAGAGAATCCAGGTGCTCGCGGCGCTGCTCGGCGGAGGCTAACGATCCTCGGGGACCCGCGCGGTCTGCAATGCGACGGCGCGGGCCAGCCGCGCGTACTTGAGCTCGAGGTCTTTGAACCGCATGTACGCCGACAGCGTCGTGAACACGAACGCGACGATCAGCAGATACAGCATCAGGTCGGTACCGCGGTCCACCCCAACCCAATTCGCGACGACGGTGGTGTCGTTCGGCCGCAGGATCGCATAGATGCCCGCGATCACGAACAGCACATAGCCCACCTTCACCCAGGCCTTGGACCGGGCGCTGCGCCGTGAGCGCAGCAGATAAACCAGCAGCGCCAGCACCGAACCGATGAGGAGCGCCTGGATCCAGTTCATCGGGACATCCTTCCTCGCAACCAGCCGTCGAAGAGGATGTTCACGCCATTCAAGAGCGGCTGTCCCTTCGACATCGAGTAGTCCGTGTAGAGGATTTCGACCGGCTCTTCGGTTACCCGCCAATGGTTTTCGTACGCCAGCGAGATGAACTCGTCGGCGTGGCTCATGCCGCTCATCGTGAGGTTCAAAGCGTCGGCCACTTTCTTGTTGAACACACGAAGGCCGTTGTGTGCGTCGGTGAGCCCGAGCTTTCTGCTTCGTCGGCTCAGCGCGGCAGCCGTGCGCAAGACCACCCGCTTGAGGAACGGCGTGTGGCTCACGACGCCGGGGTCGGCGAATCGGGTGCCGATCACAAGGTCGACGTCCTCGGTCGACAACCGGTCGATCATCCGGACGACGTCTTTCACCCGGTGCTGACCGTCGGCGTCGAACGTCGCGAACACGGCCGCGCCTGGTTGCTTGCGGGCGTACTCGACGCCGGTCTGGATGGCCGCGCCCTGGCCGAGGTTGACCGGATGACGCACGACATGAGCGCCCGCTTCCAGCGCTCGGTCACCGGTGTCGTCGGGACTGCCGTCATCGACACAAACGACGTGGTCGAAAACCGAGCGAACGTCGGTGATGACGTCGCCGATTACGCTCGCCTCGTTGAAGGCGGGGATGACGATCCAAACATCGTGGTAGCGCATGTCGATGCCGAACAAACTACACGCTCAGGAGGCAGGCATCCGCGCCAGCGCGCCCAGGTGGACCGCCATTCCCACCACCGGACCGCACAGCAGCGCGACCACCGTACGGGTCTGCAAATCGAGCGGGAGCAGCAACAACAGCGCCGACGCGACAGTCGCCGAGACCCACCCCACCGAGTAGGCGCGGTGCAGCGCCGCCGCCACCGCGGCAGCCCCTGTCAGCGTCAACAGAGCGATCGCGACCGCGCCCGCGGTCAGCCAGGCCAGCAGGACACCGTCCGCTAGATACTCGCTGCCGAACGCTTCCCGCAGCAGCCACGGGCCCACGGCCCAGGCCAGGGCGATGCCGAGCAGGCCCAAGGCCACCACCGCCGCCGCAGGCGCGACCAGCGCCCTCAACCGTTCCGTGCGCTGGTCGACGAAATGGGCGATCAAATTGCCCTGCATCGCGGTCAGCGGCACCAGCAGCGGCGCACGCGTGAGCGTCACCGCAAGGATCACCACGCCGCCCGCCGCGCCCAAATCACCTGAGGTCGCTTTGAGGAGCACGGGAAAGCCCATCACCAGGATGGCGCTGGCACCGGCGGCGGCTATCGAGTGCGCGGCTCCCCGCAGGAACGTCATCGTGCCGCCAGGGGTCAGCAGCCGAGCGGCGGCGCGCGTCGCGGGGGATGCCAGCAGCAGGATCAGCCACGCGATCGACCCGGCGACGGTCGCCCACAGGTATCCGACCAACCCCCAGCTGACGACAAACGTCACCGCCGCCACGGCAACCCGCATCACGGCATCGGTCACCATCAACGACCCGTACCCGGTCCACTGGTTCACCCCGGCCAGCATGCCGAGCAGGGTGGCGTGCAGGCAGAAACCGGCGAGGCCAACGCACAGCAGCGCCACGCTCAACCATTGCTGCTCAACGAACACGTGGCCGGACCACAACGGCGAACTCGCCGCGATCACCGCCGCGGCGGCCACACCGACCATCGCCGCCACCCGCATCGGGTGCGTTCGCGGACCCTCCACGACCTCGGTGTAGCGCGTCGAGCGCACCTCCCTGGTGGCCTCCTGCAGCAGACCGAATGCCGCTCCGGTGACCAGACCGAACGCGCCCCAGAACACGCCGAACACCGAAAAGCCCGCCGGCTCGAGGTCGCGGGCGGCCAGGTAGAGGACCGCGTATCCGCACAAGGCGGACAACACGGTCGCCGTGCCGACCCGGGCCACGCTGGCGCGTGTGATCGGGCCGGTCGGCGTCGGCGCATCGGTCACGACGATGTTTCCAGCTCTGGCACGTCGGTCGAATACAGCCACGCATCCCACAGGGGCCGCAGGGACTCGTGGGCATAGTTCGCGGCCAAACCGGTGAAATCGTCGGTGACAGCAGTGCCATGCCGGTAGCGCGCTGTCCAATCCTGCAGCAGCGCAAAGAAACTCTCGTCGCCGAGGCGTTGCCTCAACACGTGTAGCGTCAGTGCACCGCGCTTGTACACGCGGTCGTCGAACATGTCGCGCGGACCGGGGTCTGCCAGCAACAGATCCTGTGGCGAATCGACCAGCCGCTGGTGATAGTGGCGTGCCCATTCGTCCGCGCTGCGCCCGCCGGAGTGCTCGGACCACAACCATTCGGCGTAGCAGGCGAAACCTTCGTGCAGCCAGATATGGCGCCATCGTTTGGCGGTCACCGAGTTGCCGAACCACTGATGGGCCAGCTCGTGGGCGATCAGCCGCTCTGCGCCGCGCTGGCCGTCGCAGTGGTTGGCGCCGAAGATCGAAATACCCTGCGCCTCAAGCGGTATCTCCAGGTCGTCATCGGTGACGACGACCGTGTATCCACTCGACAGCGGGTACGGCCCGAACAGCTTGACGAACAACTTCATCATCTGCGGCTGACGGCCGAAATCGCGCTCGAAGTTGCCGCGCAGGTGGTCCGGCAGCACGGCGTGCATCTGCACCCCGTTCTTGGCCATTCGCTGTCGGCCGTACATCCCGATCTGCAACGTCACCAGATACGTCGACGTCGGCTCGGCCTGCTCGTACGTCCAGGTGGTCATGCCCGCGCGGGCGCGACGCGACAACAACTCACCGTTCGCGAGTGCGAAATACGGGCTTTCCGTGCTGATTTGAATGCGGAAGCTGGCCTTGGCGCTGGGATGGTCGTCGCAAGGAAACCACGATGCTGCGCCGTTGGGCTGTCCGGCGACGAGCACGCCGTTGGACAGCTCCTCGAAACCGACGTCGCCCCAATAGGAGTCGCTCGGCCGCGGCGTGCCGCCATAGCGCACCACGATCGTCATCGCCGCCCCGGCGGGCAACGATTCCGGCAGCGTGATGTGCAGCTTGTTCTGCGAGGAGCGGAACTGCGCGGGACGCCGGCCATTCACCGCCACCTTGGCCACTGACAGCGCATCCGAGAGGTCCAGGGTGAAGGTCCGTAGCGACGCAAGGGTCACGGCCGTGATCGTGGCCTGGCCGGACAGGCGGTTGATCGCCACCTTGTATTCGAGGTCGAGCTCGTAGCGGGACACCCGGTAGCCGAAGTTGCCGTTGGCCGGCAGGTACGGATCGATGACCGGCGAGGTGGACTTCTTGGCGGCCTTCTTGCTCCTCGTCACGCGGCGGTTTCCGTTGGCTTGGATTCGGCTCGCTTCTTACGGAACAGGTTCCACGGCGTGATCGGATTGCCCTGCCACCGGGTCGACGGCGGTACCTCGTCGCCGCGCATGACGAGCGAGGCCGGGCCGACGGTGGCGCCAGCGCCGATCCTCGCGGCGGGCAGCGCGACGCAATGCGTGCCCAGCGTCGAGCCCTCTTCCAGCACAACGGCATCCATCCGCATGATGCGGTCATGGAACAAATGGGTCTGCACAACGCAGCCACGGTTGACGGTTGCGCCCTTCTCCAGCGTGACCAGGTCCGCCTCGGGCAACCAATACGTCTCGCACCAAACTCCGCGCCCGATCGACGCACCCAGTGCCCTCAGCCACAGGTTCATCACCGGCGTGCCGCTGGCGGCACGTGCGAACCACGGCGCCGCAACCGTCTCGACGAACGTATCGGATACTTCGTTACGCCAGACGAACGGCGACCACAACGGATGCTCGATCGCGCGAATACGACCCACGACAAGCCATTTCGCGATCACCGCGATGGTGCCCGCGACCGCCCCGGCGCCCAGCAGCGCCACGCCGCTGCCCAGCGCAGCCCATATCCACCCGAATCGCACCGCCAGCCACTGCAAGGCGAACAGCACGGCCACACCGATCGCGAACGTGACGATCATCGGGACCAGCCGGCAGGTTTCCACCAACGCACGCAGGAACTTCAGCCGCATAGACGGATGGAAAGTCCGCAGCGCGTCGGCCGCGGTCGGCTTGCGGCGCAGCCGAACCGGTGGGCTGCCCAACCAGGATGAGCCGGCCTTGGCCTTGTGAGGCGTCGCGGACAGAACCGCGACCAGCCCGTCATCGGGAACACGCCGCCCTGGCTGCGTGATACCCGAATTGCCAAGGAAGGCGCGCTTGCCGATCGTCGCCTTCGCGACATGGATCCAGCCGCCACCGAGTTCATAGGACGCGACCATGGTGTCGTCGGCCAGGAACGCACCGTCCTCGACGACGGTGAACTTCGGTATCAGCAGCGCCGTCGAAATCTCGGTGCCACGACCGACTTTCGCGCCGAGCACGCGTAACCACCACGGTGTCAGCAGGCTCGCGTAAATCGGGAACAAGTAGTTGCGGGCCGCATCCATCAGCCGCTCTGTCGCCCACAGTTGCCAGCCGACGCGGCTGCGAACGGGGTGATAGCCCTCCGGTAACCACCACGACAGCACCCGGACACCGATCACTGTCAACACCGCATAGGTGATCACCGCGGCCAGTGTCGCGACGGGCGTCCACACCGCGGCGGGCGCAAGCGCATCGGCGAGAGAGGCGGCATGGCGTGCGCCCCAGCCGATTACGGCCAGGCCAACACCCAGTGCCAGGAGCGGCAAGCCGGCTAACAGTATCGACGTGGCGCCGTAGACCGCGACCCACAGCGGCGCGCTTGGCGGCCGATGATCAGGCCATGGATGACGCGCCTTGCCGGACTTCACGGCCGGTGAACCCTTCCAGTACTGGCCGTTCTTGACCTTGCCGACGACACCCGAACCGGGCGCGACGTCGGCGTTCTTGCCGACGACTGCACCGGGCAGCAATGTGGTGCGCGCGCCGATGGTGGCGTCGTTGCCGACGGTGATCCGGCCGACGTGGAAGTGGTCGCCGTCGATCCAATGTCCGGACAGGTCGACCTCGGGTTCGATGGAGCAGCGATGACCGAGCGTGAGCATGCCGGTCACGGGTGGGGCCGAGTGCAAGTCGACGCCCTTGCCGACTTTGTTACCCAGCATGCGTGCGTAGTACACCAGCCACGGCGCGCCGGCCAGGTTCTCGGCGCCGCTGGCGTCGGCGAGGCGCTCGGCGATCCACACCCGCAGGTGAACTGGGCCGCCGCGGCGATAGGTGCCTGGCTCAAGACCGCCGAGGAGAACTCGCGCGCCGAACGCCGCGATGGACATGCGACCCAGCGGGGTGACGAACAGAATGAAGCCGGCGAGGATCCACCACCAGTTGACCGCCACCAGCCAGGGCATCGGATGCAGTTGGGCGACAACGTTGTTGGCGAGCGCGAGCCAGACCACCCACTGCAATCCGGTCAGTGTCGCCAGCGGCAGCGACAGCATCAGCTGGACGGCCTGCGTGAGCCGCGGCGTTGGCTTGACGACGCGATGTGTCACCGCGGGTGGCGGGTCGAGTTCGTCGAGGTAACCGGCCAGCGATCCGAGCCGGGGGTGGTCGTAGAGGTCGGCGACGGTCACCTGGGGATAGCGCTGCCGGATGGCCGCAACCAACTGTGCGGCGGACAACGATCCGCCGCCGAGCGCATGGAAGTCAGCCTCTGGGCCGTCGATCGGCGCGGCGAGCACGTCGCGCCACAGTTTGGCCAGCCATCCCATGGTGCCGCCGAATTCAGGTTCCTCGTCGGTTGTTTCGCCCGCGGCCGGCCATGGCAACGCGTCGCGGTCGACCTTCCCGGACGTGCGGGTCGGCAATTCGTCGACGAGCACCAGCCGCGGCACGAGCGCGGCTGGCAAGGTCTCGGCGAGTGTCGCGCGGGCCTTGGCCAGGTCGAACGACGGATCGGCGCTGGCGATATACCCGACCAGCAGCGGGGTTCCGCTCGCGGTTCGCCGCACGGCCGCCGCGCCGCCGCTCACGCCGGGCAGATGCACCAGCGCTGAATCCACTTCGCCGAGCTCGATGCGACGGCCGCCGACCTTGACCTGGTCGTCGGCCCGGCCGACGAAGTAGAGCCCATCGGATTCGAGCCGCACCAGATCGCCGCTGCGGTAGGCACGCGCCCAGCCCAGCGTCGGCATCGGCGCGTACTTCTCGGCGTCCTTGTCCGGATCGAGGTAGCGCGCCAAGCCGACGCCGCCGATGACCAGTTCACCGACCTCGCCGGAAGCCACGGGGACGCCTTTGGCGTCCACCACCGCGAGATCCCAGCCGGCCAGCGGGAGTCCGATGCTCACCGGCGCTGAGCCGCTGAGCCGGGCCGCGCACGCGACCACCGTCGCCTCGGTGGGGCCGTAGGTGTTCCACACCTCGCGGCCGTCGACTGCCAGCCGTTCGGCGAGCTCCGGCGGGCAAGCCTCGCCGCCGAAGATCAACAGCCGCACCGCTTCCAGCGCCTCGGCAGGCCACAGCGCCGCCAGCGTCGGCACCGTCGACACCACCGTGATGTCGCGCGACACCAGCCACGGCCCGAGATCCATGCCGCTGCGCACGAGCGAGCGCGGCGCGGGCACCAGGCATGCCCCATGACGCCAGGCCAGCCACATCTCTTCGCACGATGCGTCGAATGCCACGGACAGGCCTGCCAGAACTCGGTCTCCTGGACCAATCGGATTGTCCTGCAAGAACATCTGCGCTTCCGCGTCGACGAATGCCGCTGCGCTGCGATGGGTGACGGCGACGCCCTTCGGGGTTCCGGTGGAGCCGGAGGTGAAGATGATCCACGCGTCATCGCGGCCCAGCGGTGCGGCGGCGCGCCACCCGCGCGATGAGCCGGGTGCGCGCACGAGGCCCTGCTCGGTGATGATCGCCACCACGTCGGCTTCGGTGAACACCAGTTCGGCGCGTTCCTCGGGGTCGTCGGCGTCCACAGGGACGTACGCAGCGCCGGTCGCCAGAGTCGCGAGAATCGCCACGTACAGCGCGTAACTGCCCGACGGCATCCTGATGCCGATGCGGTCGCCGCGGCCGATGCCGCGTGCCGCCAGCCATTCGACGCTCTCCTCGATGTCGGAGATCAGCTCTGCATAGGTGAGCTGCACGTCGCCGTCGTCCAGCGCGGGCGCATCAGGGTGGCGGGCACCGGTCTCGTAGAGGATGTCGATGAGCGTGCGCGCCTCGGGAGCACTCGACGACAGCAGGTACTGGGCAGGCACCGCCGACAGAAAATCCCCTGACACGGGTACAAACGTACTAAGCCGCTCGGGCGGCGCGTCGGCGCCGCACGCGGCGGGCGATCACAATTGCAACAACGATCGCCACGCCCCCGATGACGTACCACTTGTAGCGCTCGAACTGGTCGTAGATCTCGACGATGTGCTCCCCGGCCAGGAACCCTACCGCGCACCAGGTGCCCACCCACAGCACCGCTCCCAGCGCGTTGTACGCCAGGAATTTGGCCCAGTGCATGCCGGCGATGCCGGCCAACAGACCGTTGATCTGGCGCAGCCCGTCGATGAAACGGGCAATCGCGACCACCTTTCCGCCCTGCCGGTTGAAGAAGTCCTCAGCGCGGTCCAGCCGCTCCGGGGTCAAGAACACATAGCGCCCGAACCGCTCGGCCAACGGGCGCCCGCCGAAATGGCCGACGGCAAAGCCGATGTTGTCGCCGATGACGGCGGCGACCACCCCGACCAAGAACACGACCGCGATGTTCATCTGGCCGGCGCCGGCGAACACCGCCGCCGCGATGAGCAGGATCTCTCCTGGCACCGGCACGCCGAAATCCTCGAGGAACAGCATCCCCCCGACCCCGAGGTAGCCGTAGTGCTCGAGCAGCGGTTGCACGTCTCCGAAGACGCCGGGCAACTGGGTGTCGGACATGCGCACAACCGTAAGGGCGGGCGGCCCCGATTCGTGCCAGGCACGGCCACCTGGCACAATGGGCGACGGAGGGGAGTATTCCTTCGTCGCGGTGTCGTCATCACGCCGTCCGTCATCGGACGACCGGTGCTGCGGACCGGCCACGCATTGCGGGGCGGTGGAAGAGACCTCCGGCGTTGAATGACGACCGGAGGCCCTGTTAATGCATGTAACCCAACTCGAGTGGATCATCACGCTGAGCGTGACGATCGGCGTGCTGCTGTTCGACGTAGTCGTCATCGGGCGCCGGCCGCACGAACCCTCACGGCGTGAGACTGGAACGGCGCTGGCTTTTTACATCGGTCTGGCGATCGCGTTCGGGTTGTGGACGTGGTTCTTCCACGGCGGGCAGTACGGGCTGGAGTTCTTCGCAGGCTGGCTCACCGAATACAGCCTGTCGGTGGACAACCTGTTCATCTTCTTGATCATCATGGCCAGCTTCAAAGTGCCGAAGATCTATCAGCAGCAGGCGCTGTTGATCGGCATCATCCTTGCCTTGGTCTTCCGCGGCATCTTCATCGCGCTCGGCGCCGTGGCGATCAACCAATTCTCTTGGGTGTTCTACATTTTCGGCGCATTCCTGGTCTACACGGCGATCAGCCTCGCGCGCGACACCGAACACGACGACGACGCCGAGAACGTCGTCGTTCGATTCGCCCGCAGTCACCTCAAGCTGACGGACCGCTGGGACGGCATGAAGCTGTGGATCAAGGACAACGGCAAGCGGCTGATGACGCCCCTGTTCCTTGTCATCGTGGCGCTCGGCACCACGGATCTGATCTTCGCGCTGGACTCGATTCCGGCGATCTACGGTCTGACCCAGCAGCCGTATCTGGTGTTCACCGCCAATGTGTTTGCGTTGATGGGCTTGCGGCAGCTGTACTTCCTACTCGGCGATCTGCTCAAGCGGCTGGTGTACCTGTCGCAGGGGCTCGCGATCATCTTGGCGTTCATCGGCGTGAAGCTGTTCCTGCACGCTTTGCACGAGAACGAGCTGCCGTTCATCAACGGCGGTGAACACGTGCCGGTGCCGGAGATCCCGACGCTGCTGTCCCTCGGCGTGATCGTGGCGACGCTGATCGTCACCACGGCGGCGAGCCTGTATAAGACGCGGGTGAACGAGCGGCGCGAACAGAAGGAAGCATTGGATTCGCACTGAGCGTGTGCGTCGCTTAGTCGAGGGCTTCGTAGATCAGCTTCGCGTAACGGTTGGTGCGCTCCGAGCCGAACAGGCCGGCGCCCATCTTGTTCATGACGTAGGCGACCGTGGTGTGCCGGTCGGGATTCACGACGATCATCGAGCCGCCGAAGCCGCCCCAGAAGCAGATCCGCTCATCGGGCAAGTACGGGAACGTGTCCCGCTGCGGTAGCCCGAACCCGATGCCCCACCGCAGTGGCGCGCCAAGCACCAGGTCGATGCCGTTGGCCTGCTCTTCGAAGATCAGGTCGATGGTGGCAGGGCTGAGCAGCTGCACGCCGTTGGCCTTGCCGCCCAACGAGATCGGCGACAACGCGCGGGCCAGCGACCGCGCATTGCCATGCCCGTTGGCCGCTCCGATTTCGGCACGCCGCCATGGCGTGCTGTTGGCCAGCGCCGCCATGTCTGCATCCGTCACTGGGGCACTGAACGTCTTGAACATCGGACTGTCCGGCGTGAGGAGGTCGAGCGGCAGTTCCAGCGGCGGTGGCGGAAGAAGTTCGGCGATGCGGCCATCGTCGTCGGGGTGCGCGCCGATCTGGATGTCCGCGTTGAGCGGTTCGGCGATCTCTTGCCGCACAAACTCTTTCAGCGTTGTGCCGGTGACACGCCGCACCATTTCGCCGACCAAGTGGCCGAGGTTGAGCATGTGATACCCCGACGCGGTGCCCGCCGGCCACCACGGGGCCTGCTTGGCGAGTTGCGACGTCGCCTTGTCCCAGTCGTACAGGTCGTCGAACGTGAAGGGCGCGTCCCAGCCTGATACGCCGGACGTGTGGGACAAGACATGGCGGACCTCGATTTCCTGCTTGCCGTTCGCGCCGAATTCGGGCCAGTAGTTGGCCACCGGCGCGTGTGGATCGAGCAGGCCGCGGTCGATCAGGATCAACGCGGCCAGTGCGGTCACCGTCTTGGTGGAGGACCAGACGTTGACGATGGTGTTTTCGTCCCACGCGGTGGTGCGCGCCGCGTCGGCGTGGCCGCCCCACATGTCGACAACGGACTCGCCGTCGATGTCGATGGCGATGGCCGCGCCCACCTCCTCGCCGTCGGCGATCGCCTGCGCGAAGGCCTCGGCGACCTTGTCGAATCGGGTGTCCCAGTGGCCGTGTACGACGTCGTTCATCGGGACATCATGCGCTGCGAGGCGGACGCCAATGGGTGAAACAGAGGAGGAAGGCTAGCCGCTGGCTTCCCAGGCGTCCTTGACCCGTTGCAGCCCTTCTGGCGTCAGCCTGCCGAACAGCCGCAGCCGCGCCATGCCGCCATCGGGATAGATGTCCAGGCGCGCCTCGGTCACCGGCCGGCGTTCGTCGAGCAGGAAGCGGTGCCTCGTATCGGGCTGCAGGTCGGTCCGCGGCAGCAGCTCGAACCATTCGCCGTCGCCGTTGCGCCCGCTCAACCGCGCGGACGCTGGCGCATTGCCGACGAAGAACGAGGTATCCAGTTCGGCCGCGGACAGAAGGCCCTCACCCGCCAAATGCACTTGCACCCAGTCGTTTCCGGCGTCCCGCCGTCGCGACGTCTCCCACCCTTCGCCCATTGTCCGGGCGATTCCGGGGAGCAACAGGTTGTTGGGGGAGCTGTAGAACATGTTGGAGCAGGCGGTGATTCGCCCACCGTTGTCCAATGCGGCCAAATCCAACGGAAGGTCGGCGAACCGCGGGTCGAGCATTCCCTCGCCGTGCACGCGTAACCGCGCCACACCGCCGTCGGGATAGATCGACAACCGCACATGCGACCACCGCTGAGATGAGTTTACAGCGAACGGGTTTCGGGTGTCGCCGTTGACGGCGCTGCGTTCGACGATTGTCGTCCACTGCGTCTTGTCGACCAGTTCCCCGACCGACGGATAGCCCTCCACGAATGCCGCCTCGACGGAGATCTGCGGCGGGTAGTTACCGGTGAACCACGCCGTGTCGACCACCACACCGCGCACGATGCCCGGCACTCCTAGCCGCACGATCGCCGCGTCGCATGCATCGGCATCGGCATCGGCATTGCGGCGGCGGCGCGTCTCCCAACCGTCGTACACCTGGCCCTTGTGGCCGAAGGTAGCCGGACGGTATTCGGGCGCACCGGGTTTGATCAGGTTTTCCTTCTCGGCGAACACGTCGTCATTGGCCCACACCACCGCGCCACCCGCCGGGCGCGCCGCCAGATCGGGCAGAGAGAGGAAATGCGAGTGCGCCGTCGGGCTGTTCACTCAGCCGAGCCTAAGCCCGATCACCAGTTGTCGTAGCCGCCCTCGGGTCCGAGCATGCGCTCGAGGCGGGTGCGGTTGACCCGGGCCAGCTCGTTGCGGACCACCTTGCGTTCGGTCTCATAGTCGTTGAGCAACCGGTCGGTGATCGCCGCGAGCACGTCCTGGGCGCAATAGCCGTTGACGTACATCACGAATCCGAAGCCGAAGTGCTCCAGGTACTTCTTCGACGCCAACGCGAGCTGGTCCATCACCTCGGGGCGCTCATCCCACACCGCGCACTGCTCGGCCTGCGACTTCTCGCTGCCGGGCCGCCGGCCGACGTCGGGATAGGCCTGCAGGATCGAGTCGATCGAATCCTCGGAGAGCCCGAACAACAGCGTGTCGGCCTGCCGGAACAGCGCATTGTGGTTGAAGTAGGGGCGGCCGCGGGCCAGATCGGCGGCCAGGGGCACGCTGTAGCAGCACTCGTACACCGCGTGCACGGCCCGTCGCATCGGAAGCGCGTTGAACGCCTCGAGGCCGATTCCCTGGTGCAGCAACACTCCGCAATCATCGGAAACGCAAGCCACGCCTGCGTTACGCCGTGTTACGGGCGCGCTAATTCGTGTAGCGCGGCCGCGGTCAGTGACCGGTGGTCTTGAAGCGCTCCAGCGAACGCTGCACTTCTGCTTCGGCCTTGTCGCGGCCCACCCAGTCGGCGGCCTTGACGAATTTGTTGGGCTCGAGGTCTTTGTAGTGCACGAAGAAGTGCTTGACCTCTTCGAGAATCTGCTCGGGCACGTCGCCGATGTCCTGGATGTGGTCCCAGCGCTTGTCGCCTGCGGGCACGCACAGCACCTTGTCGTCGCCGCCGGCCTCGTCGGTCATCTGGAACATGGCGACCGGACGCGCCTCCACCAAGCAGCCGGGGAACAGCGGTTCGGGGAGCAGCACGAGCGCATCCAGCGGGTCGCCGTCTTCGCCGAGGGTGTCCTCGATGAAGCCGTAGTCGGTGGGATAGGCCATCGACGTGTACAGGTAGCGGTCCAGCTTCACCCGGCCGGTGTCGTGGTCCACCTCGTACTTGTTGCGTGAACCCTTCGGAATCTCGATGACTACGTCGAACTGCACCGCCGCGGCTCCTTGCCCTGTGCTGAAGGTCTTGGGGACGGGGCTCACCATAGTGGAGCGATACGCTGCTGTAAGGGGGCGGTCGATTGAGCAGGAGAGTTATGCGGCCCACTCGGTGGCGCCGATCCACACATGTCGTGGTCGGGGTGGCGGTGCTTTTACTAGTCGCTGCTGTCGTCGCGGTGGCGGCGTTGCTGACCACGAGCAGGTCCACCAGCGGCGCGCAGGCGGTCAAGCCGGCGCCTGCCGCGGCAACCGCCCAGCCAGGCATCGTGCCGCTGGCCGACTCGGCGACCAAGCCGACACCCGACCGCCTGGCCGCGACGCTCGCCCCGTTCGTCGCGGACCCGAACCTTGGCAACCTGACCGGCCGCATCACCGACGCGATCACCGGCGCACAGCTGTGGGCGCAGGGTGCCACCATCCCGATGCAGCCGGCGTCGACGAACAAGGTGCTGACCGCTGCCGCGGCGTTGTTGACCCTGAACCGCGACGCGCGGTTGACCACTCGGGTGCTGACGACCGGCCAGCCTGGCGTCGTCGTGCTCAAGGGCGGCGGTGACCCGACGCTGTCGGCGGCGCCGCGGGGACAGGCGACGTGGTATCGGGATGCCGCGCGGATCAGCGACCTTGCTGACCAGGTCCGCAGTAACGGCGTCAACGTGACCACCGTCCAGGTCGACATCAGCGCCTACAGCGGGCCGCCGATGGCGCCGGGTTGGGATCCGATCGACATCGACGGCGGCGACATCGCGCCGATGGAGGCGGTGATGCTCGACGGCGGGCGCACCCAGCCGGTGAGCGTCGACTCCGCACGGTCGAGAACGCCCGCGCTGGACGCGGGCCGCGCCCTGGCCATCGCGCTGAAGGTCAACCCCGCCACGGTCACCGTGCTGCCGACGGGTGTTCGCGACGGCAAGGAGATTGCGGCAGTGCAGTCGCCGCCGTTGATCGAGCGGCTGCGGGAAATGATGAACGCCTCCGACAACGTGATGGCCGAGTCGACCGGGCGCGAGGTCGCCGAGGCAACCAATCGCCCGCAGAGTTTCGACGGCGCCGCGCAGGCGGTCCTCGCGCAACTCGACAAAGGGAAGATCGACACCGGCGGCGCACGGCTGCTCGATTCGAGCGGCTTGTCGGTCGACGACCGGCTGACCGCCGAAACGCTCGATGGCGTGGTGAACGCCGCGGCAGGCGATGACCAACCACGCCTGCGGCCGCTGTTGGATCTGCTGCCGATCGCCGGTGGCAGCGGCACGCTGTCGAACCGCTATCTGGACACCGACGCGGGGCGCGCGGCCGCCGGCTATCTGCGGGCCAAGACCGGATCGCTGACTGCAACCAATGCGCTGGCCGGCATCGTCACCGACGCCAGCGGGCGGGTATTGACATTCGCCTTCATCTCGAACAACGCCGGGCCGACGGGCCGCACGGCCATCGACGCGCTGGCCGCCACGCTTCGCTCGTGCGGGTGCAGCACATGAGCGCGTCATCGAGCCTGACGGTCGGTCGTGCCGTCGATTGGCAATTCGCCGCGGACGTGGGTTCGAAGCTGGCCCGGCCGGGGCCTGCGGCCACCGACTACACCCGTCGCCAGGTCATCGACCAGTTGACTGAGGCATCGCGCAGCGCCGAGCTGCCCGTGCGCGAGGTCACCGGTCTGAACGAGGGCGGCGTGATTCCCGAAGCGCGCATCGTCGACCGCGTCGAATGGATCCGCGCCGCAACGAAATCCATGCGGATCATGACCGGGGGTGACAAGGACACCGCCAAGCCGCACTTCATCACGGGACGTATCACCGGTGCACAGACCGGGGCGGTGCTCGCGTTCATCTCGTCGGGCATCCTCGGTCAATACGACCCGTTCGGCCCCAACGGTGGCGAACTGCTGCTCGTCTACCCGAACGTGATCGCCGTCGAACGCCAATTACGAGTATTGCCAGCCGATTTCCGGCTGTGGGTCTGTCTGCACGAGGTCACCCATCGGGTCCAGTTCAGGGCCAACCCGTGGCTGGCCGAGCACATGTCGAAGTCGTTGGCGGTGCTGACGGAGGATGCCGGTGACGACGTCGGCCAGGTAGTAGGCCGCCTTGCGGAGTACGTTCGCAGCAGGAACGGCGCTGCGCCCGAACCGAATTCAAACGGAATCATCGGGCTCCTGCGCGCGGTGCAATCCGAACCGCAACGGCGGGCGCTGGATCAGCTGCTGGTGTTGGGCACCCTGCTGGAAGGCCATGCCGACCATGTGATGGACGCGGTCGGTCCCGCCGTGGTGCCGTCGGTGACGACGATCCGTCGCCGCTTCGACGAAAGACGCCAGCGCAAACAGCCGCCGCTGCAGCGGGTGGTGCGAGCGCTGCTGGGGTTCGACGCCAAGCTCAGCCAGTACACCCGGGGCAAGGCATTCGTCGACCACGTGGTGTCCCGCGTCGGAATGACGCGGTTCAACGCGGTGTGGTCCAGCCCCGAAACACTGCCGCTGCCAACCGAAGTCGACGAGCCACAGCGATGGATCGATCGCGTCCTGTAGCGACATTGGCCGCAGCTGTCGCCAAGTTCGCGCGCGAGTACACCGACGCCGACGAGCGCTGGTGCGTCGGACTGTCCGGCGGCCCGGACTCCCTGGCGCTGACCGCCGTCGCAGCCTCTCTGAAGCCGACCACTGCGCTGATCGTCGACCACGGGCTGCAGCCTGATTCCGGCCGAGTGGCTGAGACTGCGCGTGACCAAGCGTTGGCGTTGGGATGTGTTGCCGCCCAGGTGCTTTGCGTCGATGTGGGCACGACCGGCGGCCCGGAGGCGGCGGCCCGCGCCGCTCGGTATGAAGCTTTGGATGCGGCTCGCGGCGATGCGCCGGTGCTGTTGGCGCACACGCTCGACGACCAGGCCGAGACCGTGCTGCTGGGTTTGGGCCGCGGATCGGGAGCGCGCTCGATCGCCGGAATGCGCCCGTGTGATCCTCCGTGGTGCCGCCCATTGCTGGGTGTCCGTCGCGTGCTCACGCACACCGCATGCACCGAGCTCGGTTTGACGCCGTGGCACGATCCGCACAATTCCGACAGCCGGTTCACCCGCACGCGACTGCGTACCGAGGTGCTGCCGCTGCTGGAGGACGTGCTCGGCGGCGGGGTCGCCGAAGCCCTGGCCCGGACGGCGACGGCGTTGCGGGAGGACACCGACACACTCGACGAACTAGCGCGGCGCGCGCTGTCCGACATCGGAACCGGTGAAGGGTTGGACACCGCTCGGCTGGCCGCCCTTCCGGAGGCGGTCCGGCGCAGGGTAATTCGGGGGTGGCTGCTGGCAGGGGGTGCCAACAATCTGACCGACAAGCAGATTCGCGGCGTGGACGGCCTGGTCACGGCGTGGCGCGGCCAGGGCGGGGTGGCCGTGGGCTCGCCACTGCGCAGCCAGCGGCTCATCGCCGGCCGGCGCGACGGGATGCTCACGCTGCATACCGAACCAGTGTGAGGGGACGTCGCGTTGGTCGTCGGCGTGATCACATGGCACGCTGTTGACGTGCCTGAGCAACCCGCCGAGCTGTACCCGGGCGACATCAAGTCGGTGTTGCTCTCGTCGGACGAGATTCAGGGCCGCATCGCGCAGCTTGGCGCACAGGTAGGCGAGGACTATCGGAAGGCGATCGTCGAGCAGGACCTCTTGCTGGTCACCGTGCTCAAGGGTGCGGTCATGTTCGTCACCGATCTGGCGCGTGCGATTCCGCTGCCAACGCAGCTGGAGTTCATGGCGGTCAGCTCCTATGGCTCGTCGACGTCGTCGTCGGGCGTGGTGCGCATCCTCAAGGACCTCGACCGTGACATCAGCGACCGCGACGTGCTGATCGTCGAGGACATCGTCGACTCCGGGCTGACGCTGTCCTGGCTGCTGCGCAACCTCGCATCGCGCGGGCCGCGGTCGCTGCGGGTGTGTGCGCTGCTGCGTAAACCCGATGCCGTGCGCGCCGACGTCGGCATCGAATACGTGGGGTTCGACATTCCCAACGAGTTCGTGGTGGGCTACGGCCTGGACTACGCCGAGCGCTACCGCGACCTGCCCTACATCGGCACGCTCGACCCCAAGGTGTACGAGCAGCTGTGAGTGCTAGCGACGAGATTGCACTCAGGGCTGTTGACCAAGAATCACGACCCTGAGTGCAATTTCGGCGCTAGCACTCCGCGAGATGTGGGGTGATGCACTCCCTCGAGCAGAATTACTCCCTGCGTAATGGCGCGGAGGCTACAACGCGGCGCAGAATGCGGGGATGGCAACGACCGAGACCGCCCTACGGATCTGCCCGCTGTGCGAGGCCACCTGCGGCCTGACGCTGACTATCTCCGACGGCCGGGTGAGCGGTGCCCGCGGCGACCGCGAGGACGTCTTCAGCAAGGGCTTCATCTGCCCGAAGGGTGCGAGCTTCGCCGAACTCGACAACGATCCCGACCGGCTGGCGCGACCGCTCGTGCGCCGCGACGGGGTGTTGACGGAGGCGACCTGGGATGAGGCATTCGCCGTTATCGCCGATCGGCTCGGCGAGGTCATCCGTGAGCACGGGGGCTCGTCCGTCGGGGTGTACCTCGGCAACCCGAATGCGCACACGATCGCCGGCGGCCTGTACGCGCCGCTGATCATCAAAGCGCTCGGCACACGTCAGGTGTATTCGGCCAGCACGCTGGATCAGATGCCCAAGCATGTCTCGCTGGGCTATATGTTCGGCAGCCCCGTCGCGTTCACAGTGCCCGATCTGGACCGCACAGACTATCTCGTGATCATCGGTGCGAATCCTCTTGTGTCCAACGGCAGTTTGGCCACCGCCGCCGACTTCCCCGGCAAGCTGCGGGCGTTGCGCAAGCGCGGCGGCCGGTTCACCGTCATCGATCCTGCCCGCACGCGCACCGCCGAACTCGCCGATCGCCACATCGCCCCGCGGCCCGGCACCGATGCCGCGCTGCTGTTCGCGATTGTGCACGTGTTGTTCGAAGAAGGTCTCGTCGCACCGGATCTCGGGGGAGTGGCCGAACACGTCAACGGTGTTGAGAGCGTCCGCGCCCTGGCCGACGAGTTCTCGCCTGAGGCCGTCACACGCCACTGCGGTGTGCCCGCCGACGAGATCCGCACACTGGCCCGCGAAATCGCCGCAGCGCCCTCGGCCGCGGTCTACGGCCGAATCGGCACCAGCACAGTCGAATTCGGGACGCTCGGCAGCTGGCTCGTCGACGTCATCAACGTCCTCACCGGAAACCTCGATCGCCCCGGCGGCGCGATGTTCCCCCTTTCTCCCGTCGCGCCTGCGCCGCGGCCTGCAGGCCCCGGTCGAGGGTTTAAGACGGGGCGCTGGCACAGCCGCGTGTCCGGCTATCCCGAAGTCCTGTCGGAACTGCCCGCGACCGCGCTCGCCGAGGAGATCGAGACGCCCGGCGACGGTCAGATCAAGGCGATGATCACGATTGCGGGCAACCCCGTGCTGTCGGCGCCCGACGGCGACCGCCTCGACCGCGCGCTCGACGGCGTGGGCTTCGTTCTCAGCATCGACCCGTACCTCAACGAGACGACCCGTCACGCCGACGTCATCCTGCCGCCTCCGCCGCCGTCGCAGAGCGCTCACTTCGATCTCGCGCTCAACAACCTCGCGGTGCGCAACAACGCCCGATACTCGCCGCCGGCGCTGCCGCCTCACGGGCGTCCCGACGAGCCCGAGATCCTGTCGCGCGTCGCTCTGATCCTCTACGGCATCGGCCACGACGGCGATCCGGGCCTGGTCGATGCTCAGGTCATCGGGATGACACTGGCCAAGGAGACCGCCGACGCGAACTCGCCGGTCGCCGGGCGCGACGTCGAGGAGCTGACCGCAATGCTCACCGACGGCCCGGGCTACGAGCGTCGCCTCGACATGATGCTTCGTCTCGGCGCCTACGGCGATGCGTTCGGCGCCAAACCAGACGGCCTGACCCTGGAAAAGCTCAAGGCCGCTCCACACGGCATCGACCTCGGACCGCTGCAACCTCGGCTACCAGCGGTACTGCGTACCGCGTCCGGCAAGGTCGAACTCGCGCCGGAGCCCCTGATCGCCGACGCCGCGCGCTTGCGCGACTCGATCGGACGCGGCGCCGACGGCTTCGTCCTCATCGGCAGGCGGCACCTGCGGTCCAACAACAGCTGGATGCACAACCTGCCCGCTCTGCTGGGCGGCACGAATCGCTGCACGCTGCAGATCCATCCGGACGACGCCGCGGAGCTCGGCCTGACCGACAACGCGGTCATCAAGGGCCCGGGCGGTGATCTCGTCGCGCCGGTGGAGGCCACGCCCGGGATGCGGCGCGGCGTGGTGTCCTTGCCACACGGGTGGGGGCACGACCGCGGCGGGACCGGGCAGGGCGTTGCCTCGGGTCAACCGGGCGTCAACGTCAACCAGCTCAACGACGGCAACCAGCTCGACCCGCTGTCGGGCACGGCTGTGCTGAATGGCATACCGGTCGATATCGCACCCGCGGGCTAGTGGGCTCCGCGGAATTTACGCCAGCTCCCAGATCACCGTCACGGAAAAGCCGACGGTCTGCTGGCCTGGCTCTAGCGGCACCGCGGCCATCTCGGCACCCTTGAAGCTCGGCACCGGCGTCGGGGGTACAGCGCCGCCCGATTCGGTGATCGAGATGACCTTGCCGAGGTCCAGCCCGGACAGCTGCGCGTACTGCTGCGCGCGGTCCTTCGCATCGTTGAAGGCGCGGGCGCGGGCGTCCTTGACGAGCTGCGAATCGTCGTCGATCGAATAGTTGACGGAGTTGATGCGGGTGGCGTCACCGCCCGTGCTGACGATCAAGGTCAGCGCCGCAGACGCGGAGTCGAGCTTGCGAATCTTCACCTCGATGGAATTGCTCGCCCGGTAGCCGACGATCGCGGTGCTGTCGCCGCCGGCGAACTGTGGCTGCAGGCTCACCTGCGTCGTCTTGATGTCCTTGCGGTCGATGCCCGAGCCAACCAACGCGTCGATGACGGCTTGCTGACGGTCACTGGTCTGGTTCATCGCGCCGCTGACGTCAGGTGCGACGAACTCGATCGCGGCGCTGACGGTCAGCGTGTCCGGCGTGCCCTGAACCTGGCCGGCGCCGACGACGGTGACTTGCCGGGTGTCTTTGTCGACGCTGCCCGCAGGCCCCGATGACGAGTCGCAAGCCGACAGACCCGCGACCGCAAGCCCCGCCGCGGCGAGGAGGAGAAGTCGTTTGGGTATCTTCGCTCTCGCTGCGATCGGCATGCCTGGCACCTTAGCGTGAGGGCGTCACCATGATCTTGCAATGCGCGTCGGGGTGGGCGAGCTCGTCGAACGCTTCGCCGACGGCGTCGAGGCCAACCGCGCCGGTGATCAGCGGCGCGACATCGATCTCGCCCTCGGCGATGGCCCGCAACGTATCGGCGAATTCATTGGGGTCGTAAGCGAACACGAACTGGACGCTGATCTCCTTGGCCGTGCCGAAGAACGGCAGCACGGTGTCGGGCTCCATGCATACGCCGGCGACGACAAGCCGGCTGCCCATCGGCGCCCTGCGCATGACGTCGTTGATGATCCCCGGCACACCGACCGCCTCGAACACCACCGCGGGTCTGGCCGTGTCGAACGGTGAGCCCTGTGCAGGGTCGACAACTTCTTCTGCGCCCATCGTCTGCGCGAGTTGACGTCGCTTGGGCGAGAAGTCCGCGGCCACAATGTGTTCCACGCCGCGATGGCGCAGCGCGGCGATGATCGCGATCCCTATCGGCCCACAACCCAACACCAGGGCCACTTCACCGGGCTGGATCGCCGACTTGTTGACCGCGTGCAGGCCGACCGCCATCGGCTCGGTCAGCGCGGCCCGTTCAGGATCCAGGCCGTTGGGCACCGGCAGCAGCAGCGGCGCCGACAAGAGCATTCGCTCGGCGTAACCGCCGATCATGGTGTTGGAGTAGATGATCGGCTCTAAACCGGTCGCCGAGAGCAGCACTGGTATCGACGTGACCACCGTCCCCGGCGCAGGTGCTTCGGTATCGGGGCCGGCTTCGAGGACCTCCGCACTGAACTCGTGCCCCATGAACACGTCTTCAGACAGGTCGACCTTGACGTCGCCAAGCGACAGACCGGACATCTCCTCGCTGACCTTCAGCACATTCTGGCCGTGTTTGGCGAAATGCAGATCTGAGCCGCAGATCCCGCACGCCTTCACCTCGACGAGCACCTGACCTTGGCCGGGCACTGGCTCGGGCACGTCGTCGCGCAGGACCATGCGGCCGTTACGAAGCACCGAGGCGCGCATCAGGTTTGCTCCTGTTCCTTGAGTTCGTCGGTGTGTTCGGAGATTGCCTTGACGATCGCTTCGCCCGCGCGGCCAAGCAGCTTGTCGCGCATGCCCCTAGCCCAGTCGTGCGAGGCCCGCGGCGCACTCAGCTGACCCTTGAAGTGCGGCATGACCTCCCTGGCGAACAACTCATACGAGTGGTACGTGGCCCGCGGGGGCGCCCAGTCGTGGCCCAGCAACAGCAGAGTGCCGAAGCCGCCGGACGTGTCCAGCAGATCCTGAATGTAGGCGACCGCGTCGCCGGGGGTGCCGATGCAGCAGTTGCCTTTGCCCGCATACTCCTCGACGAACTCGCGTGGCGACTGCGTGCCCTCAACCGAATTCGACAGCGGCACAAAACCTGCCGCCCCGAAGTAGTTCGAGAAGTCCTGCAGCCCGTACGTGCAGTCGTCGATCGCCTGATCCCGCGTATCGGCCAGATGGATGATGGACAGCACCCGCCAATTGGCGCGGTCCGGTTCGTCGAGCCCGGACTTCTCGGCCTGATCGACGACCACCTGCCACGTGTTCTCCAGCGCCGCGTATCCGCCAGGCACGGACATCGACAGCGACAGCAGCGACGTGCCAAGCGCTCCCGCGAGGCGCGGACCGGACGGGGAAATCATTGCCGCCGTGGAGATTTCGGGATACGGCCAGGTGTAGGGCCGGATGTGCAGCTGGGCGTCGCGAAGCGTGAACCAGTCCGAATGCCGGTTGATCCGCTCGTCTGGCGCGGCGCGGAACAGCGCGAGGATGGCCTCCAGCGATTCCTGCATCATCCGCCGCTGTTCGACCGGATCGATGCCCATCATGAAGGCATCCGACGGCAGCGCGCCCGGCCCGGTGCCGAACATCACGCGTCCGCGGGTGAGGTGGTCGAGCAGCACCCACCGGTCGGCGACCATCAGCGGATGGTGATACGGCAACGACACCACGCCGGTGCCGAGCCGGATGTGCTTGGTCCGCTCGGCGGCCGCCGCGATGAACACCTCGGGGCAGGAGATCAACTCGTAGCCGCCGGAGTGATGCTCGCCGAACCACACCTCGTCATAGCCGAGCCGGTCAAGAGCGACCGTTCGTTCCATGTCGTATTCCAGTGCGAGAGTGGGGGATTGGCCGACGGGATGAAACGGCGTGATGAATACCCCGAAATTGAGTGGGCGGGTCATCTACAGCTCCAATCTTGATAGGAAGTCGAGCAACGCCGCGTTGACGTCATCGGGCCGTTCCTGCTGGATCCAATGGCCCGCCCCCTCGATCATGACCTCGCGATAGTCGCCGGAGACGACTTCGCGCACGCGGTTCCTCGGCGTGTAAGCCAGCGTGGGGTCCGCGGCTCCGCCGATGAACAGCGACGGCACTGAGATGGTGGCGGCCGGCGTCATCGCGGTCAGTTCCCAGTTGAGGTCGAAGCAGCGATACCAGTTCAGCGGCGGTGTGAAGCCGTTACGCGTGAATTCGCTTACGTAGTGGTCGAATTCGTCCTCGGTGATCCAGTCCGGCAGCCCGCCCGGCTCGGGGATGCGGTCGATGAATCCCTGCGGGCCGGGTTGGAGCATCCGCAGGGCCGCCGATTCGTCGTTGGTCCCCAGTGGGCCCATGAGCCGTCGCAGTGTGGTCGCGGGATCGCGTGACAGTTCCGCATCGGCGGGCCCCGGCTCCTGGAAGTAGAGGATGTAGAAGAAATTGTCGCCGAAGACCTTGCGGAAGGCCTGCGTCGTCGGAACCTGTGGCCGCGGCACCGGCGGAACGCTCAGGCCGACGATCCCGGCGAACCGGTCGGGATGCAGCAGCGGCGCCGTCCACGCGACCACGCCGCCGAAGTCGTGCCCGACCAGCACGGCCCGCTGCGCGCCAACGTCGTCAAGCAAGCCGACGATGTCGGCGGACAGCTCCACCACGTTGTACGCGTCGACTGCCGCAGGCTTCGACGACCCGCCGTAACCGCGCTGATCGGGCGCCAGCACGTGGTAGCCCGCCTCGGCCAACGCGGGAATCTGGTGGCGCCACGAGTAGGCCAGCTCGGGGAAACCGTGGGCAAGCACGACGACCGGCGCGCCACGCTCCCCCGCCTCGATCACCCGAAGCCGTACCCCGTTCGTCTCAACTAACCGCTCGGTCGAGGTGAGCACGGTCACAGCCAAGCACAGTTCTCAGCGCCGAGTGTGCGCTTACCTCACGCCTTGAGCGCAGGAAGCGTGCGGGTAACCAACGTTCGCCGGACAGGAGGCGGCAGAACCGCCGGGAACTTGGCAACGTTGATATAGCGGTAGCCTTGAGGTTTCCATCTGCGCATATTGGAAGGACCTGGCCGCGACGGCCGATGCTTGATGAACCGGAAAAATGTGATCCGCACGCTCACCGCGATCGCCGTGGTGCTGCTGCTGGGCTGGTCGTTCTTCTATTTCAGCGACGACACCCGCGGATATAAGCCCGTCGACACCTCGGTGGCGATGGCCCAGATCAACAGCGACAACGTCAAGAGCGCGCAGATCGACGACCGTGAACAGCAGGTGCGGCTGGAGCTGAAGAACGGCAACGCCGACACCGACAACAGCGACAAGATCATCACCAAATACCCCACCGGCTATGGGGTGCCGCTGTTCGACGCGCTGCAGGCCAAGAACGCCAAGACCAACACCATGGTGAACCAGGGCAACGTGCTCGGTTCGCTGCTGATCTACCTGCTGCCGCTGCTGCTTTTAGTCGGGCTGTTCGTGATGTTCTCGCGCATGCAGACCGGCGGCCGCATGGGCTTCGGCTTCGGCAAGTCCCGCGCCAAGATGCTCAACAAGGACATGCCCAAGACCACGTTCGCCGACGTGGCCGGTGTCGACGAGGCCGTCGAAGAGCTCTACGAGATCAAGGACTTCCTGCAGAACCCGTCGCGCTACCAGGCGCTTGGCGCCAAGATCCCCAAGGGCGTGCTGCTGTACGGCCCGCCCGGCACCGGCAAGACGCTGCTCGCGCGGGCCGTCGCGGGTGAGGCCGGAGTTCCGTTCTTCACGATTTCGGGTTCGGACTTCGTCGAGATGTTCGTCGGCGTCGGCGCATCCCGCGTCCGCGACCTGTTCGAGCAGGCCAAACAGAACAGCCCGTGCATCATCTTCGTCGACGAGATCGACGCCGTCGGCCGCCAGCGTGGCGCCGGCCTCGGCGGCGGCCACGACGAGCGCGAGCAGACGTTGAACCAGCTGCTCGTCGAGATGGACGGCTTCGGCGAGCGCCAGGGCGTCATCCTGATCGCGGCCACCAACCGCCCCGACATCCTCGACCCCGCCCTGCTGCGCCCCGGCCGCTTCGACCGGCAGATCCCGGTGTCCAACCCCGACATCGCCGGCCGTCGCGCTGTGCTGCGCGTCCACTCGCAGGGCAAACCCGTCGCGCCCGACGCCGACCTGGACGGTCTCGCCAAGCGCACCGTCGGCATGTCCGGCGCTGACCTGGCCAACGTGATCAACGAGGCAGCGCTGCTGACCGCGCGCGAGAACGGCACGGTCATCACCTCGGCGGCGCTCGAGGAGGCAGTGGACCGCGTCGTCGGCGGGCCGCGCCGCAAGGGCCGCATCATCAGCGAGCACGAGAAGAAGATCACCGCCTACCACGAGGGTGGGCACACGCTCGCGGCGTGGGCGATGCCCGACATCGAGCCGATCTACAAGGTGACGATCCTGGCCCGCGGCCGCACCGGCGGCCACGCCGTCGCCGTGCCCGAGGACGACAAGGGTTTGATGACCCGCTCCGAGATGATCGCGCGGCTGGTGTTCGCGATGGGCGGACGCGCCGCAGAAGAACTCGTCTTCCGGGAGCCGACCACCGGCGCGGTCTCCGACATCGAGCAGGCCACGAAGATCGCCCGCGCCATGGTCACCGAATACGGCATGAGCTCCAAGCTCGGCGCGGTGCGTTACGGCACCGAGCACGGCGACCCGTTCCTCGGCCGCACGATGGGAGTCCAGGCGGACTACAGCCACGAAGTCGCGCAGATCATCGACGACGAGGTGCGCAAGCTCATCGAGGCCGCGCACACCGAGGCGTGGGAGATCCTCACCGAGTACCGCGACGTGCTCGACATCCTCGCCGGCGAACTGCTGGAGAAGGAGACGCTGCACCGCGCCGAACTCGAAGCGATCTTCGGTGACGTCAAGAAGCGTCCGCGGCTGACGATGTTCGACGACTTCGGTGGCCGTGTCCCCTCCGACAAGCCGCCGATCAAGACGCCCGGCGAGCTGGCGATCGAGCGCGGCGAACCATGGCCCAAGCCGCAACCGGAGCCCGCGTTCAAGGCCGCCATCGCGCAAGCCTCCCAGGCCGCCGAGGCTGCACGCCAGAACGGTACAAATGGCAACGGCGCCAACCCAACTCCCGCCAACGTGCCCACCCAACCCGACTACGGCGCGCCCGCCGGCTGGCATGCGCCCGGCTGGCCTCCGCAGCAGCAGCCGCCGGCCCAGCAACCGCAGCAGGGGTACTGGTATCCGCCGCCGCACTGGCAGAACCCCAACGTCGCCGCGGGAGCGGCTCCGACGCCTTACCCGCCGTATCAGCCCTACCCGCAGCCCGGGCCACCCGCACCTGGGGGCGGGGCTCCCGCGCCAAACCCGAATAATGAGGACTCGGGCCAGGACAACCGGTCCAATCCGCCGGCTCAGGGCTGACAGATACGGAGGGTCGCGATGACCCCGCGCACGCGAGGAGCGGTTCAGCAGGTGTCGCACAACAACTCGACCACGTTCACCACCCCGGCATTCGACCAACCACGCGCCGAAGCTGCCGTGCGAGAGTTGCTGATCGCGGTCGGGGAAAACCCCGACCGCCACGGGTTAGAGGACACCCCTGCGCGTGTGGCACGGGCATACAAAGAGATGTTCGCCGGGCTCTACACCGACCCGGACACCGTGCTGGACACCACCTTCGACGAACAGCACGACGAGCTGGTGCTGGTCAAACAGATCCCGCTGTACTCCACCTGCGAACACCACCTGGTGGCGTTCCACGGGGTCGCGCACGTCGGATACATCCCTGGTGTCGACGGCCGGGTGACGGGGCTGTCGAAGATCGCCAGGCTGGTGGACCTTTACGCCAAGCGGCCCCAGGTACAGGAACGGCTGACCGCCCAGATCGCCGATGCGCTGATGCGCAAGCTGGATCCGCGCGGCGTCATCGTCGTCGTCGAGGCCGAGCATCTGTGTATGTCGATGCGCGGCGTGCGCAAGCCGGGGGCGGTCACCACCACATCGGCCGTGCGCGGTCAGTTCAAGTGCGATGCGTCATCGCGCTCCGAGGCGCTGGATCTGATCCTGCGGAAGTGAGCCCGACGCGCGTGCAGGTCATGGGGGTCGTGAACGTCACCGACGACTCGTTTTCCGACGGAGGATTGTTCCTCGACCGTGACCGCGCCGTCCAGCACGGTCTCGCACTGGCCGCAGAAGGCGCCGCGATCGTCGACGTCGGCGGCGAGTCGACCCGCCCCGGCGCCACCCGCATCGATCCTCGAGTCGAGACCGCACGCGTGCTGCCGGTGATCAAAGAGCTTGCCGGGCAAGGAATTACGGTGAGCATAGACACCATGCACGCCGAGGTGGCGCAGGCGGCGCTTGAGAACGGCGCTCAAATAGTCAACGACGTATCCGGCGGCCGCGCCGATCCGAACATGGCGCCGCTGATCGCCGACGCGAAAGTTCCATGGGTGCTGATGCATTGGCGGTCGGTCGGCGCTGAGCGTCCACACGAGGTGCCGCCCTACGGTGATGTCGTGGTGGAGGTGCGCGACGAATTGCTCGCCAGCGTCGATGCCGCGGTGTCCGCCGGGGTCGATTCCGCCAAGCTGATCATCGACCCAGGACTCGGATTCGCCAAGACAGCACAACACAATTGGGCACTGCTGCGTGCGTTGCCCGAGTTCGTCGCCACCGGAATTCCGGTATTGGTGGGCGCATCGCGCAAGCGATTCCTCGGCACGCTGCTTGCCGGTCCCGACGGCGAACCGCGCTCGCCCGATGGACGCGAGACAGCCACTGCGGTGATCTCGGCGCTGGCAGGCCTTTACGGGGCGTGGGGAGTGCGAGTGCACGACGTGCGTGCATCGGTCGACGCGCTCAAGGTGCTCGAGGCGTGGGACGATGGCTGACCGAATCGAGCTGCGGGGCTTGACTATTCGTGGTCATCACGGTGTGTTCGAGCACGAACGCCGCGACGGCCAGGACTTCGTCGTCGACATCACAGTGTGGATCGACCTGGCGCAGGCGGCGGCCAGCGACGACCTCGCAGACACCATGGATTACGGCGAGTTGGCGCAGCGGGCCGCCGACATCGTGGCGGGCCCGCCGCGCAAACTCATCGAGGCGGTCGCGGGCGACATCGCCGACGACGTGATGACCGACCAACGCGTGCATGCCGTCGAGGTCGTCGTGCACAAACCGTCGGCACCGATCCCGTTGACATTCGCGGATGTGGCTGTGGTGGCGCGCCGTTCGAGGGGCGACGCATGAGCAGGGTTGTGCTGTCGATCGGGTCGAACATCGGCGATCGGTTGGCGCGCCTGCAGTCAGTCGTCGACGGGCTCGACGGCGCGGTGCGCGGGATCTCGCCGGTGTACGAGACCGATCCGTGGGGCGGCGTCGAACAGGGCGCCTTCCTCAACGCGGTGCTCATCGCCGACGACCCCGCACTCGACGGCCACGGCTGGCTGCGTCGCGCCCAAGATCTGGAGCAGGTCGCAGGGCGCGTGCGCGGTCAGCGATGGGGTCCACGCAGCCTCGACGTCGATCTCGTCACATGTCATGACGGCGACGACGAGATCACGTCCCGCGACGAGGGCCTGACACTGCCGCACCCACTGGCGCATCTGCGGGCGTTCGTGTTGATTCCATGGCTCGCGGTCGAGCCCGACGCGACGCTGACCGTCGCAGGCGGACTGCGGCGCATCGACAAGCTGCTCGCCGAAATCGACCCCGCAGAGCGCGACGGCGTACACCTGACCGGCCTGGTGTTGTCCTGATGGGGCCGACCCGCAAGCGTGACCTGACGGCCGCGGCGGTCGCCGCCGCCGTCGTCGGCTACATGCTAGTCGTGCTGCTGTACCGATGGTTCCCGCCGATCACGGTGTGGACCGGGGTTTCCCTGCTCGCGGTCGCGATCGCCGAGGCGGGCTGGGCCTTTTACGTGCGGTCCAAAATCAACGACGGACAGATCGGTGACGGGCCCGGCTGGCTGCATCCGCTGGCGGTGGCGCGGTCGGTGATGATCGCCAAAGCGTCGGCGTGGGTGGGCGCGCTGGTACTCGGATGGTGGATCGCCGTGTTGGTCTATCTTTTGCCGCGCCGAAGCAGTCTGCGGGTGGCCGGTGAGGACACCGCCGGGGCGGTCGTCGCCGCGGCCAGTGCGCTCGCGCTGGTGATCGCCGCACTGTGGCTTCAGCATTGCTGCAAGTCTCCGGAGGAACCCCCCGACAACGCCGACGGTGCCACCGAGTAGCTGGTGCGCACGCTCTACCTGCCGAATCGCCGAAGAGGTCGACACGCGAGCCGACCTGTGGCGGGTACAGTCGGCCCATGACCGATCTGACCCGCAGCGCCCGCTCCCGGCGCGGCGGCCGCAGGCCGGGCTGGGCGCTGATGACGGTGTTGCTGGTGCTCGCCATCGGGGCGAGTTCTGCCCTGGTGTTCACCAGCCGGGTAGAGCTGTTGAAGCTGGCCGTAATCCTGGCGTTGTGGGCGGCCGTGGTGGCCGCATTCGTATCCGTCATCTACCGCAGACAAAGCGATATCGACCAAGCCAAGGTGCGGGACCTGAAGCTGGTGTACGACCTGCAACTCGACCGGGAAATCTCTGCGCGACGCGAATACGAGCTGACGGTGGAAACCGAGCTGCGCCGCGAGCTGGCCTCCGAGCTGCGTGCCCAGGCGGCCGACGAGGTCGCAGGACTGCGCGCCGAATTGGCGGCGCTGCGCGCGAACTTGGAGATCCTCTTCGACGCCGACCTGTCACACCGGCCTGCGATCGAAAACGAACGCACGACGGTCCGTGCTTACAGCGACTGGGCCCGCGACTCCGAGACCACAGGGCGCGTGACCTCAAGCCGGATCGACGCAGAGGACCGTTACGACACCGACGAGCGGACCGAGGAAAGCCCGATCATCGACGTGCCCGCGGAGCCGCATCCGCCTGAGCCTGAGTGGGTACCGTCAGCGGCCTTCGGCGGGGCGCATCGCAGGCCATCGGAGATGGAGCAGGAAGGCAGGCGGCATCGGGCGGACGAGCCGCCTCGCGTGTGGACGCCGCCGCCGGCTCGTGAGCCACCACCTACTCCGGAGCCTGCACCGGAACAAGCGCCCGAGCCCGAATTCCCTTGGCTGCCACCGCAACAAGAGCAACCGCAGAAGCCGCCCGAACCGCCGCCGCGTCCGGAGCCCGAACCCGTTTCCGCGCAAGCCCCGCCGACGTCGTGGCGGCCAGCACCCGCCGAGGGGCTTTGGGCACCAGCCGGAACACCAGGTAGCAACTGGGCCGCGCCGACGGGTGACAACGGCTCATCCGGTGAATATGTCGGCAGGCGAAGAGCGCATGAACCAGCCGCGTCCGATACGGCGCCTGAACCAGTCGTCTCTGAAGCAGATGTGTCTGATTCGTCGGCTCGGCCGACCGAGTCTGATTCGTCGGCTCGGCCGACGATGTCACCACCGCACACCGAGCCCCCTCGCGGCCGCCATTCCGCTTCAGCGGAGACGACCGATCCCGAACGTCCGCACGTACCCCCTACGTTGGCTACCGAGCCCGCGCAGCCGCCACCGCCGCCACCGCAACAGACCCCCGCGCGGCCGCGGCACCGTAGCGCCGAGGACACCGGAGGACAGTCCGTCGCTGAGCTGCTGGCCAGGTTGCAGGCGACGCCTACCGGAGGTGGCCGTCGCCGGCGCCGCGACGAGTGAGTTAGTCTCGTAGCGGACGTCCGGTACCCGCAACGCAGGACCGGAACGAAACGAAACCACGAACCTGTGAGGTCGTCTGCAATGGAGCATGTCGACGGACTGCGCCCGGCGCGGCTCACGATCGGCATCATTTCCGCTGGTCGAGTGGGTACTGCGCTAGGTGTGGCGCTCGAGCGTGCCGACCATGTCGTCGTCGCGTGCAGCGCCGTCTCGCATGCGTCACGGCAGCGCGCCGAGCGGCGGCTACCCGACACCGCCGTGTTGCCCGTCGACGAAGTGGCTGGCCGCGCCGAACTGTTGCTGCTCGCGGTTCCCGACGCCGAACTGACCTCGCTGGTATCGGGCCTGGCGGCGACACGCGCGGTGCGGCCGGGCACCATCGTCGCCCACACCTCCGGAGCCAACGGGATCGGCGTGCTGGCCCCGCTGACCGAGCAGGGCTGCATCCCGCTGGCCATCCACCCCGCGATGACGTTCACCGGCTCTGACGAGGACATCGAACGTCTCGCCGACACTTGCTTCGGCATCACCGCCGCCGACGAGGTCGGGTATGCGATCGCCCAGTCGTTGGTGCTGGAAATCGGCGGAGAGCCGTTCCGGGTCCGCGAAGACGCCCGCACGCTGTACCACGCGGCGCTGGCCCATGCGAGCAATCACCTCGTCACCGTGCTACTCGATGCCGTCGAGGCGCTGCGGTCGGCGCTGTGGGGGCAGGAACTACTCGGGCAGGAATTGGTCGGCGAGGCGCCGGGCGGCATCGCGGAGCGGGTGATCGGTCCGCTTGCCCGCGCATCGCTGGAAAATGCGCTTGCGCGCGGCCAAGCGGCCTTGACCGGTCCTGTCGCCCGTGGCGACGCGGCCGCGGTGGCCGGTCACCTGCAGGCGCTTGCCGAGGTGGATTCCGAACTGGCACAGGCATATCGGGCGAACTCGCTACGCACCGCGCAACGCGCGCATGCATCCGATGACGTGCTGGCCGTACTTGGTGTGGGCCCACGCGCGAGCCGGGGAGCGGGACAGAAATGATCGGTCGCAGAGCGCCGAAGTTCATCGCCGGCGAGCTGAACGTCTACTCCAGCCCGAGTGATGTCTCCGACGTCACACGGGCGCTGCGCACGACCGGCCGGCGGGTGATGCTGGTGCCGACGATGGGCGCTCTGCACGAGGGCCATCTCACCCTGATCAGGACGGCCAAACGCGTACAAGGTGCGGTCGTGGTGGTGTCGATCTTCGTCAACCCGTTGCAGTTCGGCGCGGGAGAGGACCTCGACGCGTACCCGCGCACACTCGACGACGACTTGGCCGCGCTGCATGCGGAGGGAGTCGAAATCGCGTTCACCCCGACCGCTTCCGATATGTATCCCGACGGCACCCGCACCTCGGTACATCCCGGTCCGCTTGGCGAGGAACTCGAAGGTGCTTCTCGTCCAACACATTTCGTAGGCGTGCTGACGGTCGTGCTCAAACTGCTGCAGATCGTGCACCCGGACCGGGCCTTCTTCGGCGAGAAGGACTACCAGCAGCTCGTGCTCATCCGGCAGATGGTCACCGACCTCAACGTCGACGTACAAATCGTCGGGGTGCCGATCGTGCGCGAGCCCGACGGGCTGGCCATGTCCTCACGCAATCGCTACCTCAACGAGGACGAGCGCGACCAGGCAGGCGCACTGTCGGCTGCGCTGCTGGCGGGGATGTACGCCGCATCGGGCGGCACGTCGGCTGCACTGGACGCGGCTCGCGCGGTGCTCGACGAGGTGCCCGCCATCGAAATCGACTACCTGCAGGTGCGGGACACCATGCTGGGGCCGCCGCCGCCCGAAGGCATCGCCCGGATGTTGGTAGCCGCGCGGCTGGGCGCCACAAGGCTTTTGGACAACATCGCCATTGACATCGGAGCAACCGCCGGTACCGACGGACACCCACGAGTCGGATCGGACGAAAGTCACGAATTACCCTGGAGGAATTGATGTTACGTACGATGCTCAAATCGAAGATCCACCGTGCCACCGTTACTCAGGCCGACCTGCACTACGTCGGCTCCGTGACCATCGACGCAGACCTGATGGACGCCGCGGATCTGCTCGAGGGCGAGCAGGTCACCATCGTCGACATCGACAACGGCGCACGGCTGGTCACCTATGCGATCACCGGCGAGCGCGGCAGCGGCGTGATCGGCATCAACGGTGCCGCCGCGCATCTGGTGCATCCCGGTGATCTGGTGATCCTGATCGCCTACGGCACGATGGAGGACGCCGAAGCACGGACGTATCAGCCGCGTGTGGTGTTCGTCGACGCCGACAACAAGCAGATCGACCTCGGGACCGATCCCGCCCATGTGCCGGCGGATGCGGCCGAGCTGATGTCGCCGCGGTAGTCGTGCTTCTTGCGATCGATGTCCGCAACACCCACACCGTCATGGGGCTGGTGTCGGGTACCGGCGACCATGCAAAAGTGGTTCAGCAGTGGAGGATTCGAACCGAATCGGAGGTGACCGCCGACGAACTGGCCCTCACGATCGACGGGCTCATCGGCGATGACTCCGAGCGGTTGACCGGCGCGGCGGGCTTGTCGACGGTGCCGTCGGTCATGCACGAGCTGCGCGAAATGCTCCAGCAGTATTGGCCGTCGGTGCCGCACGTGCTGATCGAGCCTGGGGTGCGCACCGGCATTCCGCTACTGGTCGACAACCCGAAAGAGGTTGGTGCCGACCGGATCGTCAACTGCCTGGCTGCCTACCACAAATACGGCTCTGCGGCGATCGTCGTCGACTTCGGTTCGTCCATATGTGTCGATGTGGTATCCGCCAAAGGCGAATTCCTCGGTGGTGCAATCGCTCCCGGCGTCGAGGTGTCCTCGGATGCCGCCGCAACCCGGTCTGCGGCGCTGCGAAGGGTCGAACTGACCAGGCCGCGATCGGTCGTCGGCAAGAACACCGTCGAGTGCATGCAGGCCGGCGCGGTGTTCGGATTCGCCGGGCTGGTCGACGGTTTGGTGCAGCGCATTCGCGACGACGTCGACGGGTTCGCCGGCGACGACGTCGCCGTGGTCGCGACCGGACACACCGCGCCGCTGCTGCTGCCCGATATGCGTACGGTCGGGCATTACGACGAGCACCTGACGCTGGACGGCCTGCGGCTGGTGTTCGAGCGCAACCGCGACAGCCAGCGCGGTCGCCTCAAGCAGGCCCGCTAAGCGCGTTTGTTTTCGATCACAACTTCGCCCTAGTGGGTTCCGTCTGCCAAAACCAAACGATCACTGCATGATTCCCCCACACTGATCCCAAGGGAGGCTAGTGGGAGGGGATTGCCGTGACTGGTGCAGTGCCGCTCGATCCGGGGCGGATTCTTGACATGGGGTTGGCTTTCTGGCAGTCGAAGACCCTGATGAGCGCGATCGAGCTGGGAGTCTTCACGGAGCTGGCGAAGGCGCCGCTGAATGCCGACGAGTTGCGGCAGCGGATCGGCATCCACGAGCGGAGTGCCCTGGACTTCTTCGATGCGCTTGTGGCCCTTCGCATGCTCGAGCGCGACGGAGGTACCTATTCCAATGCCGCCGACGTCGATGCGTTTCTGGACAAGGCGAAGCCGTCTTATGCAGGTGGCCTCCTTGAGATGGCGAATAAGCGCCTGTACGTGTTCTGGGGAAATCTGACGGATGGCCTGCGTACCGGGGAACCTCAGAATGAGGCCAAACGGGGTGACGACTTTTTCGGCGTGCTCTATTCGGACCCGGCTCGGCTGCGCGACTTCGCACAGGCGATGACCGCCGTGAGCATGGGTTCCGCGATCGCGATCGCCTCGAAGTTTCCCTGGCACAAGTATCAGACATTCATGGACATCGGCACCGCGCAGGGCAATGTGCCCGTGCAGATAGCGCAGAGGTTCGCGCACCTTACCGGCGGAGGCACCGACCTGCCGCCGCTGGAGCCGGTTTTCACCGAATACGTTGCCGGACATGGTTTATCGGACAGGCTACGGTTTCGAAGTCATGACTTCTTCGCCGAGCCGTTCCCGAATGCCGACGTCCTCATCATGGGGCACATCCTCCACGATTGGGATCTGACCGAGAAGAAGATGTTGATCAAGAAGGCATATGACGCGCTTCCCGAGGGCGGCGCACTGATCGCCTACGACGCGGTCATCGACGATGATCGGCGAGGGAACGTCTTCGGCCTGATGATGAGCCTCAACATGCTCATCGAAACGTCCGAGGGTTTCGACTACACAGGCGCGGATTGCCGCGGCTGGATGGCCGAGGCCGGCTTCAGTGATAGCTATGTTGAACAATTGACCGCCGGTGAATCCATGGTTGTCGGTATCAAATAGGCCGTTAGAAGAACGTGCGAATCAAGCCGACCACTCGGTCGTCGGCGTCCAGCTCCGGGATGAGCTGCCACTTGTCGAACACGGTGCACGGGTGCGAGATGCCGAAGCCCAACCAATCGCCGACCCCGGCGCGGTCAGCCGGACCCAAGCGAAGGTAGGCGTGCTGATCGTTCACCTTGGTGACGACGCTGCCGGGCAGACTCAGCGGTACGGGCAGATCCTGATCGAACGACACGTCGCGCCGGCCCATCGTCAGCACCGCAAGCTCTGGGTCGGGGCGCGACACCACCTGCGCCCACACCTGCAGCGCGGGTCGAAGCACATCGCGGAGCGGCGACGTGCGCGCGTAGAGGCCGTGGTCGTGCGTCAGATACGCCCCGCTACGCACGATCGTGCGCCAGTCGCCCGTCAGGACATCTGCGACCGCGTCGAAGTACGTGCTGCCACCGGCCGTCACGATGACGCGGTCCGTCTCGAACAACGGGCCCAGTCGCAGCGCCGCAGCGCGCATCTCACGTAGATAGCCGGTGACGACCGCCAGCGCGTCCGGTGTCACGTCGTGTCCGAGGGCGGCCTCGTACCCGGCCACGCCGACCAGCCGCAGCCGGGGCGAAGCCGCAGCGGCCTGCGCGACTTCGTCGACGGTCGCTGGTCCGCGGCATCCGGTGCGCCCGCCGGCCAACCCCACCTCGACGCAGACGTCGACCTGCCTCTGCGCCCCCGCGGCCGACAGCGCATCGGTCATCAGCTCCACACCGCGAACCGAATCGACCCAACACACCAGACGAAAATCCGGATGAGCATCGAGTTCAGCGGCCAGCCAATGCAGTCCGGCCGCATCCACCAATTCATTGGCCAACACCACGTCGCGCACGCCGAACGCCCGACACACCCTGACCTGGCTGACGGTCGCCGCCGTGATCGCGCACGCGCCGGCGGCGAGCTGACGTGCAAACAACTGTGGCGCCATGTGCGTCTTGCCGTGCGGCGCCAGCTCGACTCCGCGGTCACGACACCAGTTCGCCATCGCGCTGAGGTTGTGCGTCAGCGCGTCGGAGCGCAGCACGCAGACCGGCCCGACTGCCCCCTCATCGAGCAGATTGGGCGCCGAAGCACAGATCTGCGCCGGGGTGCGGCCCCACCACGACGCCGGCATTCCCTTGAAGCGCCAGTCCAGCGGTTCGTCGGCCAGGGCGGCCAGCGCCGCCGCGTTGATGGGTGCGGCCATGTATTGATTTAAGCTGGCGGGTCGTGACCTCTCCTGATCAGCCCAACTCCGAGTCCGACGTTCCCGAACAGTTCCGGATCCGTCAGGCCAAGCGGGAAAGGCTGCTTGCCGAGGGACGCGAGCCATACCCGATCGAGGTTGCCCGCACCCATACCCTCGCCGAGATTCGGCAGGCCTATCCGGAACTCGCGGCCAACACCGAAACCGGGCAGATCGTCGGTGTCGCAGGCCGGGTGATGTTCGCCCGCAATTCCGGAAAGCTGTGTTTCGCCACTCTGCAGGAAGGCGACGGCACTCAGCTGCAAGTGATGGTCAGCCTTAACGGCGTCGGCCAGGAATCGCTTGACGCTTGGAAATCCGACGTCGACCTGGGTGACATCGTTTACGTCCACGGTGAGGTGATCAGCTCGCGACGCGGCGAACTGTCTGTGCTTGCGGATTCTTGGCAAATTATTTCAAAAGCCTTGCGGCCGCTTCCCGTCGCTCATAAAGAGATGACCGAAGAGTCTCGGGTGCGGCAGCGCTATGTCGATCTGATCGTGCGTCCCGAGGCGCGCACCATTGCTCGTCAACGCGTGGCCGTGGTGCGCGCGGTGCGAGATGCGCTTCACAGACGCGGTTTTCTCGAAGTCGAAACGCCAATGCTTCAGACGCTCGCCGGTGGCGCCGCCGCGCGCCCGTTCGTAACGCACTCCAATGCACTCGATGCGGACCTGTACCTTCGCATCGCACCGGAACTTTTCCTAAAGCGTTGCTTGGTGGGCGGTTTCGACAAGGTCTTCGAGTTGAATCGCGTGTTCCGAAACGAAGGTGCGGATTCCACACATTCACCAGAATTTGCGATGTTGGAGACATATCAGGCGTACGGCACCTACGACGATTCCGCCACCGTGACGCGCGAACTTATTCAGGAGGTTGCCGACGACGCGATCGGTACCAGAAAGCTGCCACTGCCTGATGGCACCATCTACGATCTGGACGGCGAATGGGACTCGATACAAATGTATCCGTCGCTGTCCGAGGCTCTCGGAGAACAGATCACGCCGCAGACACCCGCGGATGAGTTATGGCGGATTGCTGACCGTCTGGGCGTTGAGATTCCGCGCGACCGCGGTTACGGGCACGGCAAATTGGTCGAAGAACTATGGGAGCACACGGTCGGTAACAAGCTGTGGGCACCGACATTCGTGCGTGACTTTCCGGTGGAGACGACGCCGCTCACGGCGCCTCACCGCAGCATTGACGGCGTCACCGAGAAGTGGGATCTGTACGTCCGGCGCATCGAGTTGGCGACCGGGTACTCGGAACTCATCGACCCGGTAATCCAACGCGAAAGGTTCGAAGCACAAGCGCGTGCGGCGGCGGCCGGAGACGACGAGGCAATGGCTCTCGACGAAGATTTTCTGGCGGCATTGGAGTATGCGATGCCGCCGTCTACGGGCACCGGAATGGGTATCGATCGGTTGTTGATGGCTTTGACGGGACTGTCGATTAGAGAGACTGTTTTGTTCCCGATTGTTCGTCGACACATGAACTGATCTGCTTCGATTGAGAACTTGTTGAATGGTGTGCAGTTATATGGCACATTGGTCCCGGGGGTTCGAGATCTAATCTATGCATCTAGGTGCAGCCGTAGAAGGGTCAGTGTGAGCTAATGGCGAAGAAAGTGACCGTCACCTTGGTCGATGATTTCGACGGTGAAGGTGCCGCCGATGAGACGGTCGAATTCGGGCTCGACGGGGTGAGCTATGAGATCGACCTTTCTTCCAAGAATGCTGCAAAGCTTCGAAACGACCTGAAGCAATGGGTTGATGCGGGCCGCCGAGTCGGCGGTCGTCGGCGCGGGCGTTCCGCTGGATCGGGCCGGGGGCGGGCGGCGATCGATCGCGAACAAAGTGCCGCAATCCGCGACTGGGCTCGACGCAACGGGCACAACGTGTCCACCCGCGGACGCATCCCGGCCGACGTCATCGACGCATTCCACGCGGCAACGTAATCGGCCGTTGCCAGTTGTCGTCCGTACGGATGACAACGTGTACCGCTTTCGCTAGCGGCGAACCCGTCGCGTCAACGGATCCGGAAACGTTTTCCTCAACATGGGCGTTGCTATGTCAGCGCGCCGGGTACAGGGCCTTAGGCACGCACAGTCATCCCGCACCGCTCATCCGACAACTCCGGCACGCGACGCAGGGGTGGCGGTCGCCCACTAGACTTGGGTGACGGGTACGGCGTGCATGCGCAGTGCCTTTTGATGGAGAGCAGGTAACCACCGATGTTTGAGAGATTCACCGACCGTGCCCGCAGGGTCGTCGTCCTGGCGCAAGAAGAAGCCCGGATGCTCAACCACAACTACATCGGGACCGAGCACATCCTGTTGGGACTTATTCACGAGGGTGAGGGCGTAGCGGCCAAGTCGCTGGAGTCGCTGGGCATCTCGCTCGAAGGCGTGCGCAGCCAGGTCGAGGAGATCATCGGCCAGGGGCAGCAGGCGCCGTCCGGCCACATCCCCTTTACCCCCCGCGCCAAGAAGGTGCTGGAGCTGAGCCTGCGCGAGGCGCTGCAACTCGGCCACAACTACATCGGCACCGAGCACATCCTGCTCGGCCTCATTCGCGAGGGCGAAGGCGTGGCGGCCCAGGTTCTGGTCAAGCTGGGTGCCGAGTTGACGCGCGTGCGTCAGCAGGTGATCCAGCTGCTGAGCGGATACCAGGGCAAGGAGACCGCGGAGGCCGGCACCGGCGGCCGCGGCGGTGAGGCGGGCAACCCGTCCACCTCACTGGTGCTCGACCAGTTCGGCCGCAACCTGACCGCGGCCGCGATGGAAGGCAAGCTTGACCCGGTCATCGGCCGCGAGAAGGAAATCGAGCGGGTGATGCAGGTCTTGAGCCGGCGCACCAAGAACAACCCGGTGCTGATCGGCGAGCCCGGCGTCGGCAAGACGGCCGTCGTCGAAGGGCTGGCGCAGGCGATCGTGCATGGCGAGGTCCCCGAGACGCTGAAGGACAAGCAGCTCTACACGCTTGACCTCGGTTCGCTGGTGGCCGGCAGCCGGTACCGCGGTGACTTCGAGGAGCGCCTGAAGAAGGTGCTCAAGGAGATCAACACCCGTGGCGACATCATCCTGTTCATCGACGAGCTGCACACGCTGGTCGGTGCCGGTGCCGCTGAGGGCGCGATCGACGCCGCGAGCATCCTCAAGCCGAAGCTGGCGCGAGGCGAGCTGCAGACCATCGGCGCCACCACGCTCGACGAGTACCGCAAGTACATCGAGAAGGACGCCGCCCTGGAGCGCCGGTTCCAGCCGGTTCAGGTCGGCGAGCCCACGGTCGAGCACACCATCGAGATCCTCAAGGGTCTGCGGGACCGCTACGAAGCGCACCACCGCGTCTCGATCACCGACTCCGCGATGGTCGCGGCGGCCACCCTTGCCGACCGCTACATCAACGACCGCTTCCTGCCGGACAAGGCGATCGACCTGATCGACGAGGCCGGCGCCCGGATGCGGATCCGTCGGATGACCGCTCCGCCAGACCTGCGCGACTTCGACGAGAAGATCGCCGAGGCGCGTCGCGAGAAGGAGTCCGCGATCGACGCGCAGGACTTCGAGAAGGCGGCAAGCCTGCGCGACAAGGAAAAGCAACTGGTCGCTCAGCGCGCCGAGCGCGAGAAGCAATGGCGCTCAGGTGATCTCGACGTCGTGGCCGAGGTCGACGACGAGCAGATCGCCGAGGTGCTTGGCAACTGGACCGGCATCCCCGTGTTCAAGCTGACCGAGGCGGAGACCACTCGGCTGCTGCGCATGGAGGACGAGCTGCACAAGCGGATCATCGGTCAGGAGGACGCCGTCAAGGCCGTCTCCAAGGCGATCCGCCGCACCCGCGCCGGGCTGAAGGACCCCCGGCGTCCGTCGGGCTCGTTCATCTTCGCCGGCCCGTCCGGTGTCGGTAAGACCGAGCTGTCCAAGGCGCTCGCGGAGTTCCTCTTCGGCGACCAGGACGCGCTCATCCAGATCGACATGGGCGAGTTCCACGACCGCTTCACCGCCTCGCGGCTGTTCGGCGCCCCTCCGGGCTACGTCGGCTACGAGGAGGGCGGCCAGCTCACCGAGAAGGTGCGGCGCAAGCCGTTCAGCGTGGTCTTGTTCGACGAGATCGAGAAGGCGCACCAGGAGATCTACAACAGCCTGCTGCAGGTTCTCGAGGACGGCCGCCTGACCGACGGCCAGGGCCGCACGGTCGACTTCAAGAACACCGTATTGATCTTCACGTCCAACCTCGGCACGTCCGATATCTCGAAGGCAGTCGGCCTGGGCTTCTCCCAGGGCGGTGGAGAGAACAACTACGAGCGGATGAAGCAGAAGGTCAACGACGAGCTCAAGAAGCACTTCCGGCCCGAGTTCCTCAACCGCATCGACGACATCATCGTCTTCCACCAGCTGACTCGCGACGAGATCATCCGGATGGTCGACCTGATGATCACTCGGGTGGAAAAGCAGCTCAAGGGCAAGGACATGGCCATGGAGCTGACGGACAAGGCCAAGTCGCTTCTCGCCAAGCGCGGGTTCGACCCGGTGCTGGGTGCTCGGCCTCTGCGCCGGACGATCCAGCGCGAGATCGAGGACGCTTTGAGCGAGAAGATCCTCTTCGAAGAGATCGGACCTGGCCAGCTCGTCACGGTCGACGTCGACAACTGGGACGGCGAAGGCTCCGGCGAGGACGCGGTGTTCACGTTCACCGGGACCAAGAAGCCGGCCAAGCCGGTCGAACCGGAACTGGAGAAAGCTGGCGCCGCGGGCGCGCCGAGCGCGACAGCCGCAGAGTAATAACGACAACGAAAACGGGCGGTTACCCTCTCACCGGGTAGCCGCCCGTTTTTCGTGTCTTGTCGCAGAAAGGACCGTGCGTGCTGATTGTTACCTCCAACGACCTTCCCGGATGGGAGATCCAGCGGGTCTGCGGCGAGGTGTTCGGGCTGACCGTCCGTTCCCGCAATGCGTTCGCTCAAATCGGCGCCGGATTCAAGTCGATGTTCGGCGGTGAGTTGCAGGGCATGACCAAGAACCTCGCCGACAGCCGCAACGAAGCGATGGGCAGGCTGATCGCCGAGGCGCGCGCCCGCGGTGGCAACGCGATCGTTGCGATGCGCTTCGACACCACCGAACTCGGCGATGTCTGGACCGAGATCTGCGCGTATGGCACCGCGGTGCAGGCCGTCCCCGTGACCGACGGGGCGAAGTACACCGCCCAGCAATTGGGATACGGCGGCGCGTAGCCAAGGCGTAGCTGGTTCGACGGCGGACAGCGACAGCTGCGCGCGGACTGCTCGATAACGGGGATTACGCTTCAAGCGATGCGGTTAGTCCCTAGTGTTCGCGTGCTTCTCGGAATTGGAATCCAAAACTCATGAGGTCGATCAAAGCTGCTCTCGCTGCCTGCGCTATCGCGGGCGGCCTCACCGCCGGGGCGATGAGCCTGGCCGCCGCCACCGCGAATGCCGAGCCGACCGTGCCTCCGCCGCTTCCCGCCGAACAAGGCCCCGATCAGCCTCCGGCAGCTGCACCTGCATGGGCGCCGCCTCAGCCGCGGCAGCCGGTCTGGGTGCCCGGCAACCCTGTGGTGTGGGATGACCACTACAAGAGTTGGGGCCTCTGGATCAACGGATTCTTTCTTCCGCTTTAGCGAGCCCCGTCGCCGTGGCATCCCACAGGGCAGTTATGACGCGCCAGCCTAGACGTCTTAGTTACGATGCTGCTGTAATCGGCGGGCGAAGGAATCTGGTGAGAATCCAGAACGGTCGCGCCACTGTGACAGTCAGACCCGACGTCCGCCATCACCTTGAACTGGGACGCGAAATCCCGGAAAGGAAAATGAGATGACCTCTCCCGAGGCCCGCAAGACCGTCGCACCAGCCGTCGACCTCTCGATTGCCAAGGCGGCGCTGTGGTTGTCCCTGACGGCGTTCCTCGCGTTGGTGGTGCTGTACTTCGTCGGCCTTGACCAGGGGGCGACGTCGGTGTTCGGCGACAACATGTACGTGCACGAATTCGTGCACGACGCTCGCCATCTGCTCGGCTTCCCCTGCCACTGAGCGACACCCAGTATGGAAAAACGAATAATCGCGCGCGGCTTATTGGCTGGCGCAATTGGTGGCGTGCTCGCGTTTCTGTTCGCGCGCACATTCGTCGAGCCTGTGATCGACCGCGCTATCGCGTTCGAGGAATCGCATGACCACGGCGGTCACGAGCACGGTGTCGAATTGTTCAGCCGCGGTGTGCAGGCCAACGTCGGCATGGGATTCGGTGTGCTGGCATTCGGCGTCGCGATGGGCGTGTTGTTCGCGGTGGCTTACTGCGTGGCCTACGGCCGCGTCGGCAACATCTCACCCAGAATGCTGTCGGTGTTCCTGGCGGGCGCAATGTTCTTGTCGCTCTATGTGATTCCGTTCCTGAAGTATCCGCCCAGTCCGCCGGCGGCCAGCTTGGAGGAGACCATCCGCCAGCGCACGCTGCTGTATCTGCTGATGGTCGTGCTGTCGGCGGCGCTGATGGTGGCGGCGGTCTATCTGGGCCGCGGCCTGGTCAAGCGGTACGGCAGCTGGAGCGCCACGCTGATCGCGGGCGGATCATATGTCGTCGCGATCTCGATCCTGATGCTGGTGCTGCCGACCATTGACGAGACGCCGGACCATTTCCCCGCCGATGCGCTCTACGAGTTCCGTCTGTACTCGCTGGGAACCCAGTTCGTGTTGTGGGCGATGATCGGGCTGGTGTTCGCGTCGATGGCACAGCGGCTGCTCACCGAACCGCAACGACGGGAGAGCATTACCGCGTGAGCGAGGTCGTCCGGCTCACCCTCGTATCCCACGCGATGACGGATGCGATGGCGGCCGGACGATTCCCCACCGACGAACCGCTCAACTCAGTCGGCCATCGTCAGGTCGACACGTCGATCGAACTCGGCGTCGCTGAACGCGCCTACTGCGGACCGGAGAAGCGCACCAGGCAGACTGCCGAACTGCTCGGCCTGCACGCCAGCGTCGACAACCGGCTGGCCGATCTGGACTGCGGCCGCTGGAAAGGAGACGTGCTCGGCGGTGTGCGTCCGGCCGATCTGGCGATCTGGCTGACCGACCCCACGCGCGCCCCGCACGGTGGCGAGTCCGTCGTCGAGCTGATCAGCCGGGTGCGCGGGTGGATGGATTCACTGACCGCCAGCCGCGTCCGGCTGGTTGCCGTCACCCATCCGGCGGTTATCCGCGCGGCGATACTGGTGGCGCTTGACGCACCGCCAAAATCGTTCTGGCGCATCGATATTGCGCCAGCAAGCCGAACGGTGATGCATTTCCGCGGGCACGCGTGGACGCTGCGGTCCAGCCTCTAGGCGACCGGTCGCTTCTTCGCATTTGTGGCGAGACTGCAGTTGTCGTGGATAAGTGTGAGTAGCGGCGACGATAACTACGATCTCGTGGACGCTGCGGTCGAGCCTCTAGGCGACCGGTATCCGCTCGAAGGTCTGATGCACGATCGACAGCAGCCAGCTCGCCGCGGTCGAACTGTAGAAATGCGGCCAGTTCAACTGGAAGCTCACCACCCATGGCTGTCCGCTGTGGTCGACCGCGTACCAGCTGAAGGTCAAGTCGCCCGGCAGGTTTCCGCCCTTGGCGCCGATATACGACCACTTCAACTTGTCCAGTTCGATACCCGGTATGGCCGAAAGGATCTGCTTGACCGGCGCGGCCTTGCCGACCGCAGCGGCCTGCAGCGCGGCGTGCACGCGGCAGATGTCGGCGGCGCTGCCGTACCACTCGACGCCATCATCGGACGCAGGAGCGTGCGTGCGGTTCGGATCCGGTTGAAACGGACGGGAATTCGTTTCCTGCAGCAGCTTGACCCGATCCTGCGGAGAGCCATGTTTCCACTGCTCACGTAGGTCCGGCTCGCCCCAGCCGACGGAGAACAGCTCGTGCATCGTCGGGAACGGGGTCATGCTTGCCGGATCGTGGTGCCCGGCCGCGACCAGAGCCCGCTCGACGGCGCCGGGTCCCAGACGCGCGATCAGCAGGTCTGTCGCCATGTTGTCGCTGGCCGAAATCATCTCCTGCGCCGCCTTGCGGACCGACACTTGCGCGCCTGGGGGCAGCTCCTCGAGGCCCGCCGAGCCGACGGCCTTGGCCTCGTCGGTGATGATCAGCGGGTCGTTCCAACTCACCGTTCCCGCTTTGATCGCATCCGCAACCGCAAGCAGCACATAGAGTTTGAAGATCGAAGCGAGAGGCAGCGACAGGTCGGTGTTGGTGCCTGCCAACGTCGAACACTTACCGTCGGTCACCTTCGACACCTGATACGAGTAGCGCGCCCCCGACTTGCTCAGCTCTGTGTCGATGTCTGCCCAATTGTTGATCACGGGCGGCATCAGTTTCACCGCGAACCGGTCGACCATGCCCTGTGCGTTGGTGCGCAGTTCGATGTCCTGCGCCGCGCCATAGGGGTTCAGCGTGTGCAAGGTCGCGACGCCCGCACCGATGTCGATGCCGGCAACCGTGATCGGCCGGTCCAGCCACAGATTGCCCATCGCGCTGGTGATGCCGTTGACCTGCTCCGGTGCGGCCATCGTGCGCACCCCGACCGTGCCGATCGGCCAGTCGGAGTTGATCATGTCCATCGTCTGCTTGGCCCGAAGGCCCTGTGGCGTGTTGATGTCGATGGGCACGCCGTAAGCGGCGTCGGCCGTGGGGGCCGTTCCGGTGTTGGCGCAACCGCCGGCCAGTGCGACGACGAGCAGGACAGCAATAGTCAGGCCGGCCGCACGTCGCGCCCGGCCCGCGCTACGCCTTGGCGCCGGTGCCTGCAACGTCAAGCACAACCTCGAATTCCAGCAGCGAGGCACCGGTGGCTACCGGGTTGGCACGCTGGCCGGCGTGTGCCTCAACGGCGGGCCCGGTCGCCCATGCCTGGAACGCCTCTTCGGACTCCCACTGGGTGACGACGAAGTAGCGGTCTTCACCCTTGACCGGGCGCAGCAGCTGGAAACCGAGGAAACCCGGCTGGTTATCGACGGCGTGTGCACGGTTGGCGAACCGCTTCTCCAGTTCGGGGCCGGCGTCGGGCGGGACCTCGATTGCGTTGATCTTCACGACGGGCATGCGGCAAGGTTACCGAACCGTGATGTGCATGATGTCGGCATGCAACTCCTGAGCCCGCACGGCGGCGATGGTGAGCCGCTGGTGCTGGTGCACGGCCTGATGGGACGGGGCAGCACGTGGTCACGGCAGATCCCGTGGCTCACCCGGCTCGGTGCGGTGTACACCTACGACGCGCCGTGGCATCGCGGCCGCGATATCGCCGGTCCGTATCCGATCAGCACGGAGCGGTTCGTCGAGGATCTCGGCGAGGCGGTCGCTGAGCTGGGGCGGCCTGCTGTCCTGATCGGTCATTCGATGGGCGCGCTGCACTCGTGGTGCCTGGCCGCGACGCAGCCGGACCTGGTCACCGGTGTGGTGGTGGAGGACATGTCGCCCGATTTCCGGGGGCGCACGACGGGTCCCTGGGAGCCGTGGCTGCATGCGCTGCCGGTCGAATTCAGTTCGGAGGAAAGGGTTTACGACGAGTTCGGTCCTGTCGCAGGCCGGTACTTCATCGAGGCGTTCGAGCGAACCGCGACGGGCTGGCGGTTGCATGGGCACACGACCTATTGGCTCGAGATCGCCGCCGAATGGGGCACCCGCGACTACTGGAAGCAGTGGAAGGCGGTGCGGACGCCGACGCTGCTCATCGAGGCGGGCAACTCCGTCACGCCGCCGGGCCAGATGCGTGAAATGTATGAGACCGGCTACCAGGCAACGTATTTGCACGTGCCCGGAGCCGGTCATCTGATCCACGACGACGCACCGCAGATCTATCGGGAAGCGGTCGAGTCGTTCCTAGCGACGCTCGCCCATCGCGCCTGACGCGGGCCAGAACGGCTGGTGCTCGAAACGGGTGCGGATCGCGTCCACGTCGTGTGCAATGCGGAATCCGTCGCGGTCGTCCTCGAATAAGCGGCCCATCATCGGCGCGGACCAACGGAACTGGTCGAACCGGATGCGAAGCGAGTCGGAGCGATGTGCGGCCCAGCTGAGCACCGCTGCCACCGCGAACGGGGAGATCAGGATGAGGAAGGTCAGTGCAGTGGTCATGGCAGTAATGCTCCGCTCATAAATATCCCGCCAACAGTGGCAGGAAGGACACCTTGAGATAAAATGCTGCCATGGCTATTAAGAGCGTATCGGCGCTGGTGCTGGACGGTCTAGCGATTTTTGAGTTCGGCGTGATCTGCGAGGTCTTCGGCATCGACAGGTCCGCCGACGGTGTCCCGAACTTCGATTTCAAGGTCTGCGGACCCGAGCCGGGCAAGCCGATCCGGACGTCCGTCGGCGCCACGCTGACGCCGGAGTGCGGCCTCGACGGGCTCGTCGGCTCGGACCTGGTGGCGATCCCCGCGATCAGCGCTCAGAACGACGGTTATCTACCCGAGGCGTTGAAGGCCGTCCGTGAGGCCGCCGATTCCGGCTCGATCATCCTCACGGTCTGCTCGGGGGCGTTCGTGGCAGGCGCCGCGGGTCTGCTCGACGGGCGGCCGTGCACCACGCACTGGATGCACGCCGACGAACTGGCCAGGATGTACCCGACCGCCAAGGTGGACCGCAATGTGCTGTTCGTCGACGACGGCAATCTGATCACCAGCGCCGGCACCGCGGCAGGCATCGACGCGTGCCTGCACCTGGTCCGGCGGGAGCTCGGCAGCGAGGTGACCAACAAGATCGCCCGCCGGATGGTGGTGCCGCCACAGCGCGACGGCGGGCAGCGTCAGTACATCGACCAGCCGATCCCGGTCCGCTGTTCGGAGGGTTTCGCCCCGCACCTGGACTGGGTGTTGAGCAATCTGGACAAGCCGCTCACGGTCGCCACGCTGGCCCGCAGGGTCAACATGTCGCCGCGAACGTTCGCCCGGCGGTTCGTCGAGGAAACAGGCCGCACGCCCATGCAATGGGTCACCGATCAGCGGGTGCTCTTCGCCCGCAGGCTGCTGGAGGAAACCGACCTCGACGTCGACCGCATCGCCGACAAATCGGGATTCGGCACGGCGACGTTGTTGCGCCACCACTTCCGCCGGATCATCGGCGTGACGCCGTCAGATTACCGGCGCCGGTTCTCGTGTAACGGGCCGTGCGAGGAGGCCGCGGCTACCGCCTGATTGCCGCGTTCTCACGCACGAGCGTGAACACCCGCCAACGGCCGGGCACGCCCTTGAGTTCGTGCTCGCCGCGCTCGATGAACTTGCGCCGCGATCCTGTGACGATCTCGCGCACGGTCGACGACACCAGCACCTCGCTTGGACCGGCAAGTGCCGCGACGCGCGCACCGATATGCACGGCCATGCCGGCGACATCGTCGCCGCGGATCTCGACCTCGCCGGCGTGAATGCCGACGCGCACCTCGATGCCGAGTGCGCGCACGGCGTCGACGATCGCGTCCGCGCAATCGATCGCGACGCTGGGACTGGTGAAGGTCGCGACGAATCCGTCTCCTGCCGTGTTGACTTCGCGACCGCGGAACCGTCCGAGTTGGTGGCGGACGATGCGGTCGTGGTTGTCGAGCAGGTCGTGCCACTCTAGATCGCCGAGCTCCGCGGCGCGCCGTGTCGAGCCGACGATATCGGTGAAAACTATTGTGGTGAGCACGCGTTCGGCGTCGAAGCCGCCGCGCACACCGGTGATGAACTCTTCGATCTCGTCGAGGATGAGCGCGGTGTCGCCCACCCAATACAGCGAATCTGCGCCTGGGAGTTCGACGTAGCGCGATCCGGCGATGTGCTCGGCGAGGTAGCGGCCGTGTCCGGCCGAGACGAAGGTGGCGTCCGCGCGATGCAGGATCAATGTCGGCGCCGTGATGCGCGAAAGTCGATCGCGGACGTCGGTGGTGGCCACGACGTGGCTTACTGTCCGAGCCATGCTCGGTGACGCCGCGCGGTTGCCGGCCTGGTCCCACCATTCTCGGAACGCGTTGTCGCCGACGACCGTCGGCGCGATGGACTCCAGAATATCGAAGCCCTGCTCGACCGCGTCCGGCTTCAGCGCGACCTCCCACTGATCGGGGCTGTATCCCTTGACGCCGCATTCGTAGTCGGGTGCCCACAGCACGCGGGCGGCCGCGTTGACGAGTATTAGGCCGCGCACGCGGTCGGGGTGTTCGGCAGCGAGGACGAGTGCAGTGGTGGCGTTGAAGCTGGAGGCGAAGATGTGCGCCTGCTCGCAGCCGACCGCGTCCATCACCGCGATCGCGTCCTCGGCCCAGAACTCCGGCCCGATGATGTCAACCGAGGGCAGCCGCGACGACATGCCGATGCCGCGCTGGTCGAAGCGGACCACCCGGGAAAACGACGCAAGGCGGCGATGGAACCGGTACATCGACGGCTCGGCGTCGATCGAATCGATTGGAACGTAGGGCCCAGGCAACACGAGCAGATCGACCGGGCCTTCGCCGAAGACCTGGTAGGCGATGTCCATGTCGCCGCAGCCGGCGTAGCGAGTCCGCAGAGCCTGCGCCACAGCCTCAGGCTAGTCGCCGCCCTCGCCCGCCAGAGCGAAACGGCCATCGGGCGTCTGCTCGACCAGCCCGTCGACAAGCAACGAGTCCAGCGCACGGTCTCGCTGCGCGGTGTCGGTCAGCCACGCGACGTCCAGCTGCGCGCGGGAAACCGGAGAGTCGTTGCCCCGCAACACATCCAGCAGCCGGCCGCGCACCTGACGGTCCGTGCCGGCATACCGCTGTACCCGCCGCGTCACCGAACCCGCCGGAAATCCACCCGACCGCCACGCGCATGAGCTCAGCGGGCAGAGCCCGCAACGCGGTGAGCGCGCAGTGCACACGGTTGCCCCCAGTTCCATCAATGCGACCGAAAACCGCGGGGCCACAGGATCTTCCGGCAACAACGCCTCGACGTCGTCCAGATCTCGCGACGATGACGATGCCGCTGCGTCGGCCCGTCCATGCACGGCCCTTGCCACCACGCGACGCACGTTCGTGTCGACGACGGGGACTCGCTGTTGATACGCGAAGCATGCGACGGCTCGGGCCGTGTAGGAGCCGATGCCCGGCAGCGTCAACAGCGTCTCCACGTCCGACGGCACCACGTCACCGTGTTCGGTGGCGATCACCGTCGCGCATTCATGCAGCCGCTTGGCCCGCCGCGGATACCCGAGCTTGCCCCAGGCCCGCAGCACGTCGGCCGCACTCGCGGCGGCGGTCGCCGACGGCGTCGGCCAGCGTGCCACCCACGCCAGCCAGATCGGTTCGACACGGGCCACCGGCGTCTGCTGCAACATGAACTCGCTGACCAGGATCTGCCACGGCGTGACCCCCTCGCGTCGCCACGGCAGGTCGCGCTGCTCGCGTTCATACCAATCGAGCAACTGCGGCACAATGTCGGTCATGCCGAACACCAGCCCCGTGACCGCGTGGAAAGCACTCAAGGAGGGTAACGAGCGCTTCGTTGCGGGTAAGCCCGAACATCCCAGCCAGAGCATCGAGTACCGCGCCAGCCTTGCCGAGGCGCAGAAGCCCACCGCCGTGGTGTTCGGCTGCGCCGACAGCCGAGTCGCCGCGGAGATCATCTTCGACCAGGGTCTCGGCGACATGTTCGTGGTGCGCACAGCCGGTCACGTCATCGACTCCGCCGTGCTCGGCTCCGTTGAATACGCGGTGACGGTGCTCAACGTGCCGCTGATCGTGGTCCTGGGACACGACAGCTGCGGCGCGGTGAAGGCCACGCTGTCCGCGCTGGACGACGGCGTCGTGCCCGGAGGATACGTGCGTGACGTGGTCGAACGTGTCACGCCGTCGATCCTGCTCGGCCGGCGCGACGGGTTGACCAGGGTCGACGAGTTCGAGGCCAGGCATGTCACCGAGACCGGGGCTCAGCTGTGCAACCGCTCTACGGCCATCTCCAAACGCATCGAAGAGGGAGCGCTGGCGATCGTCGGCTTGACCTACCAGCTAGCCGACGGCCGGGTGGTGTTGCGGGATCACCTGGGCGATATCGGCGAAGGCTGACGGGCGACACGCCGAGTCACCTCGGACAACTGGGCGTGACCTGCCCTTACCGTGAGGTTGTGCTGGATCTAGAACCGCATGGCCCGCTACCGAGGCAGATTTACTGGCGACGCAGGGCTTTAGCGCTGGGCATAGCGGTACTCGTCATCGGCGTCATCGCCGCCGTCGTGGTGATGGTGGTCGTGAACAGCACGGGGAGCCCCGACAAGAAGGTCGCAGAGAAGCCGGCGGCCACCCAAGCCGCGGCGCCGACGCCACTGCCCGGTGAGAACCCCGAGATCAAGACGCCCGTCGTAGTTCCTCCGGCACAGCAGGTGCCGCCGCCAACGCCCACGCCCACTGCGGCCGTGATGCCGCCGCCGGTCCTCAAAGAGGGCGACGACTGCCCCGACTCCACGCTTGCGGTCAAGGGCATCACCAACCAGCCGCAGTACATCGTCGGCGAACAGCCGAAGTTCACCATGGTCGTGACGAACATCGGGCTGGTCGCCTGTCAGCGTGATGTCGGCGCGGCAGTGCTCGCCGCTTACGTGTACTCGATGGACAACACGCGCCTGTGGTCGAACCTGGACTGCGCGCCGTCGAACGAGACGTTGGTCAAGACGTTCCAGCCGGGTGAGCAGGTGACTACAGAGGTCACCTGGACGGGGATGGGCTCAGCGCCGCAATGTCCGTTGCCGCGTCAGCCCATCGGACCGGGCACCTACAACCTGATGGTCCAGCTGGGCAACCTGCGGTCCGCTCCTGTGCCGTTCATACTCGCGGCTCCCGCGCAGCAACCACCTCCGGCCGAAGGTGCACCCGTGCCCGCGCCGCAAGGCGGCTAACTAGCCGGCGTTCTCCCCGACGAGCGCTTCGTCGAAGCCGTTGACGTGTGACTCCACCGGCTCCTCATGTTGAGGTTCCGGAAGCTGCTGTTGGTGTTCGGTGCCGGGCACGCCGCCGAGCGCGGCGATGGCCTCTTTGATCCTCGCCGCTTCGTCGTCACTGGGCGTCCCACCCGCCTCGAGCTCGTCGAGCAGACCGTCACGAAGCCCGGCGCCGTTGGCCACCTCATGTGCGGACAGCTTGGCTTCGACGCGCGTGACGTACATCTGCTGGCCCAAACTCGCGCCAGGCGCAGTGGCGGCGTGTGCCATCAGCGAGTCGTAACGCCGCCGTACATTGCTGAGCGCCACGATCACAGCGGGTGAGGGCCTGCGGGTGCTTGCCGCGTCGGTGAGCGCGGCCCGCAACTTCCGCATGCCGGACAGAACGACATCGGCGCGCTTGTGGAACTTCTTGTCCTCCGGGAACGGCAACGCGTCGATCGCAGCTGTGTACATGTGCATCGCCGCCTCGGAGAGGTCGACGATGATCGACGAATCACCTTCCTGCGCGGGTTGTCCCATGGGCCCTCAATTCTCGAGCGGTCATTCGGTGGCGGTGAATACTGCTCGACACTAGCCGTCCGTGCCGGTGCGTGTGCACCGGCATGAGGTGGGGGCGCGACGGCCGCGCCCGTGCGGCTCTAGTCTGAACGCGCACGGCGGCAGCATCGGGTGAACGGGAGGTGACGGTGACCGGACTAGCGCAATTCCCCAGTGCCACCGAGGATTCGGAACCCGGTGACATGAGAGCCTCCGAGCAACCTGTCGCGGTAGTCGCGCCAATTCGCCAGCAACCCCCTCGCTCGGGCACGACCCAGCGCTGGCGCGGTGTCGGATGGTTTGCCTGCGGTGCGGCAGGTCTTCTCGCCATCGCGTGGTTCATCTTCCTCAGCCGTGGAGAGATCGGGTCCAAGGCCGAGTGGTTCTTCGGCGCCGCCGTGTTCTGCGTCGTGATGGTCAGCATGTGGCAGATCGTCAACATTCAGCGGCAGGCGAACCTGCATGCCGCCGAAGCCGCAGAACGACTTCGCACGGAGTTGGTGGCCGCTGAGGAGCGCGCCGCGCGCGAACTGGCGATGACCCAAGCGTTGCACCGGGTCGAGATGGAAGCGCGGGAGAAGTTGTACCGCGCCGAGGTCGAGGCTCAACGCGAGTTGGCCTGCAACGAGCGCATGCACCTGATCAATCAGCTCCAGAAGCAGGCGATGATCGAGGTATCACGTGCGGTCAACGGGCACACGCAAATGCTCGCCAACCTGTGGAACGAGGCTGCGCGCATCCTGCGCATCGAGGACCGCGACTCACGGGAGCAGGCGATGAGCCCGATCTTCGAGCAGATCAGCCGCGTCGTGAACGACTTTTCGGTCGAGGTCAGCAATGCCAACCTCCTCCTTGAGGACGATCGCCTGCATCGCGCGCTGAACCAAGTGAACGAGGCCGCGTTGATGGCGATCCGCGTGGCGCAGGAATTGCAAGATGCCGTCGTCGAAGGCCGGACTCCGAAGCAAGACTCGATCCGGACCGTACAGCGACTCATGCTCACAAGAGCTGCAGAAGCTCGCAGGCTCGCGTGGGAGCTGGTCCGACACGGGCTCGACGACACAAGAGCCGCAACGGAACTGCGCTGAACTAGGCCAGCCGGTCCGCGATCGTCGACTCGGCCAGCTGGGACAGCCCTTCGCGAATGTGGCGGGCCCACATCGAGCCGATGCCTTCGACCGACTGCAAGTCATCCGAACTTGCGGCTAGAAGCCCTTGCAGCGAACCGAACGACCGAACCAACAGATCCACATGGGCGAACTGCAGCCGCGGAATACCGGCCATGGCGCGGTAGCCGCGCGAACTCATCGCCGAATCTTGCGCCTCGGCTGTCGACGGATAGCCGAAAACCCTTGCAAGCGCGGTGAAGTCGAGTAGCTCGTTATCCGAAAGGGAGTCCAGCTCTTCCAGAGTCGCGGTGACCTGAGCGGCGGTCGGGGCATCGGGATTGGCGTGGTAGTCGCGCACGATCAGCTCACGAGCAGTGTCGATGTCACCGGCCAGCTCTTCCAGCTGCAGCTTGAGCTGACGACCGTCGGTGCCCAATTCGACTACATCGGAGTCGATTTCGAGGCTGATGCGGCGCACCATCTCCAACCGCTGCACGACGGTCATCACGTCACGCAGCGTGACGAAGTCCTCGATCTCCGCGGTCGACAGCTGGCGGCTGACCTCGTCGAGGCGCGTCTTGTAGCGCTCCAGCGTGTCGATGGTCTGGTTGGCGCGCGACAGGATGGTCGCCGAATCCGGCACGACGTGGCGCTCGCCGGCGACGTAGACCGTGACGATGCTCATCGAATGGCTCACCGAAATCACCGGATAGCCGGTCTGAATCGCGGTGCGCTCGGCTGAGCGGTGCCGGGTGCCGGACTCGTCGGTGGGTATCGACGGGTCGGGCACAAGCTGGACGTTGGCCCGCAGGATGCGACTGCCGTCGCTGGAGAGCACGACGGCGCCGTCCATTTTCGACAGCTCACGCAACCTCGTAGGCGCGTAACGGACGTCCAGCGAAAAGCCGCCATCGCAGATCGCTTCGACGCTGTCGTCGTAGCCGAGCAGTATCAGGGCGCCGGTGCGGCCGCGCAGTATGCGCTCGAGGCCGTCGCGCAATGCGGTCCCTGGAGCCAGCCGCGCGATGGTCTCGCGCAGCGTGGGACGGGCGAGCTGCACCACGTTGCGGCGTGACCTGCCGGCGGACTTCACGGCCATTTCTTCTCCTCGGGTCGGCCGCTGTTGGCGTTAGTGTCGCTGATCTGACGCAACACCCGCAACGCCGTTCCGATGTTGTCGGCAGGATGCGCCTGCAAACCCGGCGGGGTCGCCGTCACGCCCGCCGGCACCACCGCGATGCCGAACCCGAGCCGTGCCGCCTCGGTCAACCTTCGGTCCATGCCGCTGACCCGGCGTAAATCCCCGGCGAGCCCGACCTCGCCGATCACCACAGCGTTGGCGGGCAGCGGCCAGTCGGCATAGGACGACGCGATCGCAAGGGCCACCGCCAGATCCGACGACGGGTCGGTGAGCCGCATGCCGCCGACCGTCGACAGGTAGATGTCATTGGCGCCGACGGGCAGCCTGGCCCTCTTCTCCAACACCGCGGTGATCATGGCCGCGCGCGACGAGTCGATCCCGCTGACCGCTCGCCGCGGCGTCCCGCTCGCCGGCGCGCCGATCAGCGCCTGCACCTCGCCGATCAACGGCCGCTTTCCGTCGAGCGTGACTGTGACCGCGGTGCCCGATACCGGCTTGGGCCGCTGATCGAGGAATAAACCCGACGGGTCGGCAACACATTCAATCCCGTTGTCGTGCAACAGGAAACAGCCAACCTCGTCGGCGGCGCCGAAGCGGTTCTTTACCCCGCGCACCATCCGAAGCGCCGAAGCCCTGTCGCCCTCGAAGTGCAGCACGACGTCGACGAGATGCTCCAGCGACCGCGGCCCCGCGATCGCGCCGTCTTTGGTGACGTGGCCGACCAGAATCATCGCGACGCCGGATGTCTTGGCGGCCATGGTCAGCGCCGTGGTGACCGCCCGAACCTGCGTGACGCCGCCGGTGACGCCGTCGACCTCGGCGGTCGACATGGTCTGCACCGAATCGACCACCACAAGCGTTGGCTGCACCTGCTCGATGTGGCCGAGCGCCATCTGCAGATCCGATTCGGCGGCCAGATAGACCTCGTCGTGGGTGCAACCAGTCCGTTCCGCGCGCAGCCGGATCTGCCCCGCCGACTCCTCACCGGACAGGTACAACGCCCGCTTGCCCGCCCGTGCCCAGCGATGCGCCACCTCGAGCAGCAGCGTCGACTTGCCGACCCCGGGATCGCCCGCCAGCAGCGTCACCGAACCAGGGACGAGGCCGCCACCCAATACACGGTCGAGTTCGCTGACCCCGGTGTGAAAGTGGCGCGTGGTGCCGGGGTCGATCGAGCTGAGCGGCACTGCCGGTGAGGTGGGTACCACGGCGCGCCGCGCTGCCGAACCGTTGACGGCTGCCAGGACCGCGACTTCGTCGACCGTTCCCCAGGTGCCGCAATCCGGGCATCGGCCGACCCATTTGGCCGTGACGTGGTGGCATTCCGAGCAGCGATACTGCGAACGCGCTTTGGCCACGCCGTGACCGTAGCTGGTTGGACCGACAGCCCGCCGAAAAAGACCTAGTGGTGACCGGTCGTGTCGTCGCTGGGCTTCAGTGGCTCTTCCGCGCGCCGCGGCGCTTCGCCTGCCGAGATCGGCACGGTCACCGTGATCTCACCGGACTTCTCGAACGTGAACTTGAAGTTGTACGTCAGCCCGTTGGTGATCGGCTTGGACAGCGCGACGGCTGCTTTCGCTCCGTCGGTGGACTCTGCGGACTCCAGCGCGGCGGTCTGCCCGTCGGGCTGGCCCACGACCAACACGCCGCCGGCGGGCACGGTGGTGTCGCCGCTCAACGACACCCTTCCGATGTCGGAGTCGATCGACACGAGCTTGTCGTTGACGTCAGGGGAGGTGTTGACCGCCGTGAAGATAAGCTCCACGTCGCGACCGGGCTGGACATAGTCCGTGCTCTGGACGGCGCGCAGGTGGATGTTGCGCAGTGCAACGGTGCCGATGTTGCCGCTGGTGCCGTTGACCGCCGGCTCCTGGGTCGCCATCTGAGAAACCTGCCCGGCGCCGCATCCGGAGAGGGCGACGGCGGCCGCCAGCCCGAACGCGGCCAGCGCAGAAGTACGCGGTTTGAAGCGGTCCACTGGGCCTCCTGCTCGCCGACGGCGCGACCAACATCCGAGTCGCTGTGATTCGACTATGCACAGTAGTAGGTGGCGATTGGCGGCGGTAGCTGAGGGCCGACGGCACGTCGACAGCTACCTCCGAGGGGAGAGAAAGCCGTCGTCAGCGCTCTTTAGAGCGACTTCCGCGTTGCACGGATTTGTCACCCTGTCAACCCCCAGTCTTCACCTTCAGTGCCCCTGACCTGCACCGTTGATACGCACGTGTCTAGGCCCCGTGTTAACATTGACTTGTGAAAGGGGCTCGTATCTGATGATTTTTAAGGTCGGAGACACCGTTGTCTATCCACACCACGGTGCTGCGTTGATCGAGGCGATCGAAACCCGGACCATCAAAGGCGAACAAAAGGAATACCTCGTCTTGAAGGTCGCCCAGGGGGACCTCACCGTTCGAGTACCCGCCGAGAACGCCGAGTACGTCGGCGTGCGCGATGTAGTGGGCCAGGAGGGCCTGGACAAGGTGTTTCAGGTGCTTCGCGCCCCGCACACCGAAGAGCCGACCAACTGGTCGCGCCGCTACAAGGCCAACCTCGAGAAGCTGGCTTCCGGCGACGTGAACAAGGTCGCCGAGGTCGTCCGCGATCTTTGGCGTCGGGATCAGGAGCGCGGCCTGTCCGCGGGTGAGAAGCGGATGCTGGCCAAGGCCCGTCAGATTTTGGTCGGCGAGCTGGCGCTTGCCGAGAACACCGATGACGCCAAGGCAGCAATCATCCTCGACGAGGTTCTGGCTGCCGCGTCGTAGTGACGCTGCCGCGCGTCGGGCTTGGCACCGACGTACATCCCATCCAGGCCGGTAGGCCGTGCTGGTTGCTGTGCTTGTTGTTCGAGGGCAATGACGGCTGCGCCGGTCACTCCGACGGCGATGTCGCCGCGCATGCGTTGTGCGACGCTCTGTTGTCCGCAGCGGGGCTCGGCGACATCGGCGAGGTGTTCGGCACCGACCGTGAGGAATGGCGGGGTGTCAGCGGTGCAGACATGCTGCGGCACGTGCACGGCTTGCTGGCGGCCGAGGGCTTCCGCGTCGGCAATGCGGCGGTTCAGGTGATCGGTAACCGGCCCAAGATCGGCCCGCGGCGCGCCGAGGCCCAGAAGGTGCTTTCGGAACTGTTGGATGCCCCCGTCTCGGTGTCGGCGACCACCACCGACGGTCTCGGGCTGACCGGCCGCGGTGAGGGCCTGGCCGCTATGGCCACGGCCTTGCTGGTCTCCGCCGAATAGGCCGGTAAGCTGGCGCGTCGTGACCGACGGAGCCGCCACTGCGGCTACATCCAGCCGCAGCGATATGCGGCTCTACGACACCATGGCCGGTGCCGTACGCGATTTCGTGCCGCTGCGACCCGGTCACGTCTCGATCTACCTGTGCGGCGCGACGGTGCAGGGTCTGCCCCACATCGGACACGTCCGCAGCGGCGTGGCGTTCGACGTGTTGCGCCGCTGGCTGATGGCCAAGGGCTACGACGTCGCGTTCATCCGCAACGTCACCGACATCGACGACAAGATCCTCCACAAGGCCGCCGATGCGGGCCGGCCATGGTGGGAATGGGCCGCCACCTACGAGCGCGCCTTTTCGACCGCCTACGACGCCCTGGGGGTGCTGCCACCGTCGGCTGAGCCGCGGGCCACCGGGCACATCACGCAGATGATCGAGCTGATCGAGCGGTTGATCGAACGAGGACATGCCTATACGGGTGACGGCGACGTCTACTTCGACGTGCTGAGCCTTCCTGACTACGGCAAGCTGTCCGGCCACCGGATCGACGACGTCCATCAGGGCGAGGGTGTGGCCACGGGCAAGCGCGACGAGCGTGACTTCACGCTGTGGAAGGGCGCCAAGCCTTCAGAGCCGTCGTGGCCGACGCCATGGGGCCGAGGCCGCCCCGGCTGGCACACCGAATGCGTGGCGATGTGCGAGAGCTACCTCGGTTCCGAGTTCGACATCCACGCCGGCGGCATGGATCTTGTGTTTCCCCACCATGAGAACGAGATCGCCCAGGCGGAGGCGGCCGGTGACTCGTTCGCCCGGTTCTGGCTGCACAACGGCTGGGTGACAATGGGCGGCGAGAAGATGAGCAAGTCGCTAGGCAATGTGTTGGCGATTCCGGCTGTGCTGCAACGGGTTCGGGCCGCGGAGCTGCGTTACTACCTGGGCAGCGCGCACTACAGGTCGATGCTCGAATTCTCCGAGACCGCACTGCAGGATGCGGCCAAGGCGTACACCGGCATCGAAGACTTCCTGCATCGGGTGCGCAACCGCGTCGGAGCTGTCGTGCCTGGCGAATGGACACCGAAGTACGCGGCCGCGTTGGACGACGATTTGGCGGTGCCGATCGCTCTTGCGGAGGTGCACGCCGCCCGTGCCGAGGGTAACCGCGCGCTGGACGCCGGCGACCACGAAGCCGCTCTGGCACAGGCGATGTCGATCCGGGCGATGATGGGCATCCTCGGCGCGGATCCACTCGACGAGCGCTGGGAATCCAAAGACGAGACGTCGGCCGCTCTGGCCGCCGTCGACGTGCTCGTGCACGCCGAGGTTCAACGCCGCGAGGACGCCCGTGCTCGCCGCGACTGGGCCGAGGCCGACGCGATCCGCGACCGGCTCAAGGAAGCCGGAATCGAAGTGACCGACACCGCCGATGGGCCGCAGTGGGCGCTGCTCGACGGGTACACCAAATAGATGGCTGGAAACTCCAAGCGCCGGGGTGCGGTTCGTAAACCCGGCACCAAGAAGGGGCCCACGGTCGGGTCCGGAGGCGTGCGCCGTCGCGGTCTGGAAGCCCGAGGCGCGACGCCGCCCGCACACATGCGGCCCGGCCACCCGGCGGCCAAGCGGGCATCCAAAGCCGCAAAGCAGCAGCGGCAGGGCCGAAAGACCGACGACACCGAGATCGTGGTCGGCCGCAATCCGGTCGTGGAATGCCTGCGAGCCGGAGTGCCCGCCACTGCGCTTTACGTGGCGCTCGGCGCCGAAGCCGACGAGCGGATGACCGAATCCGTAAGAATCGCAGCAGATTCCGGAATCTCGATCCTGGAAGTACAGCGCCACGATCTGGACCGCATCGCCTCCAACGGCATGCATCAAGGCGTCGCGCTGCAGGTTCCGCCGTACCAATACGCACATCCCGACGACTTGCTCGCCGCCGCAACCGCCGACAGCACGCCGGCACTGCTGGTGGCCTTGGACAACATCTCCGACCCACGGAACCTCGGCGCGATCGTCCGGTCGGTCGCCGCATTCGGTGGTCACGGCGTGGTGATCCCGCAGCGGCGCTCCGCCTCCGTCACCGCGGTCGCGTGGCGCACGAGCGCGGGTGCGGCGGCTCGGTTGCGGGTCGCTCGCGCGACGAATCTCAATCGGACGCTGAAGAGTTGGGGCGACGCCGGTCTGCAGGTCGTCGGACTCGACGCCGGCGGGGACACGCCGATCGACGAGCTGGACGGCAGCGCGCCGACGGTCGTGGTTGTCGGTTCCGAGGGCAAGGGACTGTCACGACTTGTGCGGGAGAACTGCGATGCCGTGGTGTCGATCCCGATGGCGGGACCGACGGAGTCGCTGAACGCCTCTGTGGCCGCCGGAGTGGTGCTCGCCGAAATCGCTCGCCAGCGACGGGGCTGATTTCTTCGGCTCGGTGTCTAGAGCACCTTGACCAGCGTTGTGGACTTTGGCTCGACGCCCGCGCCGGGGGTGGCGCGGCGAAGCCGCTTTCCCACCCACGGCGCCGCGAATGCGAACGTCCATCGCAGGTTCGCCCAGAAGTTGCGCGCCGGCGGTGTCGACGCCAGCAAGGCGGCCGATCGGCTGGGCAGACTGTGGGGAACAGTCAGTGTGTCAAGAACTTTCGCGGCCATCCGCTCATGCCCCAGCGGTGACAGATGGATACGATCTCCCGCCCACAAACGCGGATCGCGAAACTCGGTGAATCGCCAGAAATCGACGAGCCGCAAGTCCAAGTCGTCGGCGATGCCTCGCAGCAGTTCGTTGTAGACCGCAGCGCGGCCCCGCAGCCGCCGAAACAGCGGCACAGTGCCGAGATCGCCCGCCGTAAACGCCAACACTGTTGCGCCCGTCTGCTGCAATGTCTTCAGTCCGTCGGCATACCTGGCCATCATCGCGTCGATGTCGTTGCGCACCAACAACAAGTTGTTCATGCCGGCGTAGACAGTGACGAGGTCCGGCTCGAGCATGACGGCGGTCTGCACTTGATCCGCGAGGATCTCGTCCATCCTGCGACCACGCACGGCCAGGTTGGCGTAGCGAAGTTCTGGGTTGTTCTGCGACAGCGCGACTGCGACGTGATCCGCCCATCCGCGCAAACCGTTCGGACTGCTGGGATGTGGATCGCCGACACCCTCGGTGAAAGAGTCGCCGAGCGCCACATACCTCGTGAACACGACCACGGGACCAATTGTGCCGACGCTACGGCGATTCGCTCGCCGCAGCGCCGCCGATCGACGATTCGACGTCCGCCGTCCGACCGCTGTTCGCGTCGACGTAACCGCTGTTTTGCTCTACAGCCCGAAGAGCCGAATCCCAACCCACAGCGCGAGCACCGAAGCGGCCAAGGTGACTGGGACCGTGCACAACCCGATGCGGCTGAACTCTACATAACCAGTCGAAATATCGCGCCGCACGACGCCGCGCCACAGCAGATTCGCCAGCGAACCCACATACGTCAGGTTGGGCCCGATGTTCACCCCGATCAGCACGGCAAGCACTGCGGCGGGACCCGACGCTGCGACCAGCGGCAGCAACACGAGCACCGCAGGCAGGTTGTTGACGACGTTGGACAGAACCGCCGCGACGGCCGCGACACCGAGGAGTGCGGGAAAGGTGTGACCGCTGGGCAGCACGTCGCGCATCGCGGTCTGCAGGCCGTTGACCATCACCGCTGCGACGACGACGCCGAGGCACAGCACAAACGCCAGGAACGGCACATCGAGGGCCTTCGCGATGCCTTTCACGCTGCTGCGCCCTTGGGCCAGCCCGCGCACACCGAGCACGACCGCACCCGCGAGTGCCGCCCATGCAGGTGAGAAGCCCAGCAGCGAGGCGACAGCGAACCCGACGAGCGTCGCTACCAGCACAACCAGAACAAACACCGGCACCTCTGCAGGGCCGGTATCGTCGTGCTTGGGCGCCACTGCGAGTTCGCGTGCGAAAACCCAACGCAGAGCTACGAATTCGACGGCTATCGCGGCAATCCACGGCAGCGTCATCACCGCCGCAAAATGCAGGAAGGAGATGCCAGCAGCGCTGAACGCGAGAAGGTTTGTCAGGTTCGACACCGGCAAGAGCAAGGACGCGGTGTTGGCCAGATGCGCGGTGGCATAGGCATGCGGCTTGGGCGGCACGGCCAGAGTGCGGGCGGTCGCCAGCACCACAGGGGTCAGCAACACCACGGTTGCGTCCAGGCTCAGCACCGCGGTCGTCGCCGCTGCGATCACGAAAACCATTGCAAAGACCCGCTGTTGGTTACCGTCAGTGCTTCGGGCCATCGCGACTCCCGCTGCACGGAACAAGCCCTCGTCGTCGCACAGCCGGGCAAGCACCAGCACCGCCGCCAAGAACCCCACCACCGGCAGCAGGCGACCGACTTCGGCCGCCGCGTCGTGCCATGAGATCGCACCGAGCGCGATGAGTATGCCTGCCGCGGGCACAGCCGCTGCGGCCTCGGGCCAGCCGTGGGGACGCGCCATCGCATAGCCGAGCACCACGGCCAGCGCCACCAGCGCCAGCGTCAGCGCCACGGGTCAGCGTGATGCCACAGTGTGGGCAGATGCAGTGAAATTCCGTCCTGCTCGGCCAGCCGGGTCAATACCCGCATGGAGACATCCAGGTCGTCGCCGGCATAGGGGAGTGCGCGCAGCGGTGCGTGCAACGGGCGAAAGAAGTCGTCCCAGTGGATCAATACGACTCGGCGCGCACCCACGGTGCGCACGGTCTCGGTCCAATAGTCGATCAGATACTGCTCGGGCTGAAGTCCGAGTTGCCCGACGCCCAGATACACCACGTCGGCCTGCTGTTCGGCAAGCGCTCCGCGGATGAAGCCCGCGCTGCCGACGATCAACAGGCGGCGGTCCGACGGGCGGTGGTGTATCAGCGTCGACCACGCCTCACCGCACTTGTAGGCAGACACCTTCACCGGCGGGATGACCGGTTCGGTGATCACGCCGGGAAAGCGGTCGGGAGGACAGTGATGACCTTCGATCAGCGTGACGTCGTACGCCCCAAGGGATATCGGCTCGCCAGGAGCAGCGGCGACGATGCGGTCCTCCGGCAATCCGCCCCCACGCCCCACCTGCGCGGCGGATGTGCCGCCGACCAATCGCGCACCGGTCCGCCCCGCAACGACCGCTGAGTCCATCGCGTGGTCGAAATGCGTGTGCACCGGCAGCACAGCCTCCAGCCGGTCCACGCCGAGGCGGCCCAGGCAGCCGTCGATGCGTGGTTCCGACGGCGACAATGCCCGCAGACCTATTTCGAAAAGACTTGGCCGCGAAAAGAATCCGTCCGTCATCAGCGCCGACGACCCGTCGTCGATGAGCAGCGTCGTGACACCAGCCCACGTGACCGTCAACGGTGTGTCCTGCTCGGCTGAAGGCTCGTCGAAGTAGCGTGAGTAGTGCTTCAGGTCAGGCCGGCCGAGCTTCAGGCGCATCAGGTGAACGCTCTGATCTCGACACCATCGGCCATCAGCCGGTCCCGGACCGCGTTGGCGATCTCCACCGCTCCTGGCGAATCACCGTGCACACAAATGGATTCGACGGTGATCGGAATTGTCGAGCCGTCGACGGCCGCGACCCGGCCTGCCCCGACCATCGACGCGACCCGATCGGCGATCTCAGCGACATCGCGCAGTACTGCGTGACGCTCGCGGCGCGAAACTAGTTGGCCGTCAGGGCGATACGACCGGTCGGCAAATGCCTCCGGCACGGTGCGCAGACCCAGTTCTTCCGCCTCGGAGAAGAACGCCGAACCGGCCAGGCCAAGGACCGGCAGGGTGGGATCGACGGTGTGCACAGCCTGCGCCACTGCGCGGGCCTGGCTGCGATGGGACACGATCGCGTTGTACAGCGCCCCATGGGGTTTGACATAGCTCACGGCCGAGCCCGCGGCCCGGGCGAGCGCATGAAGCGCGCCGATTTGGTAGACGATCTCGGCCGTCAGCTCCTCCGGATGAACATCGATGAAACGCCTGCCGAACCCGGCCAGATCGCGGTAACTCACCTGGGCGCCAATACGCACACCGCGCTCGGCGGCTGCGCGACAGGTGCGCGCCAGAGTTGCCGCGTCGCCGGCGTGGAACCCGCATGCCACGTTGGCGCTGGTGACCACGTCGAGCATCGCCTCGTCGTCACCGAGCTGCCACACCCCGAAGCTTTCGCCGAGGTCGGCATTGAGATCGACGTAAACCACAAATCCCAGCCTAGGCCCGCGCGGGTGCGGTCCACCCGTTCTCCGAGACGAACTCGTCCAGCGGACGCCCGAACGCCCATTCGTCGACCTCCAGTGCGGGCCGATCCGGGAACTCGGGGACGGGCCCGAGACACAGGATCGCGACCGGCTCCGCATCGTCGGGCATCACAAGCAGCTCGGCCAGTTTCTGCGGGTCGAATATCGACACCCAGCCCATGCCGATGCCTTCGGCGCGGGCGGCGAGCCAGAGGTTCTGGATTGCGCACGACACCGACGCGAGATCCATCTGCGGCAGTGTCCGTCGGCCGAACACGTGGGCCTGTCTCCCGTCGCACAAGGCCACCACGAACAGTTCGGCGCACTCGCGTATCCCTTCGACCTTGAGCGCGAGGAACTCGTCGGCGCGTGGTCCAAGCGCGTCGGCGGTCCGTAGCCGCTCCTCGTCGACCAGCTCGTGGATATGTTCCCGCAACTTCGCGTCCGTGATGCGGATGAACCGCCACGGCTGCATCAGGCCGACACTCGGCGCCGAATGCGCGGCGGCCAACAGCCGCGCCATGACGTCGTCGGGCACCACGGAGCCGGGCACGAAGCGGCGCATATCGCGGCGCTCACCGATCACCCGGTAGATCGCTCGGCGCTCCGGTGCGCTGTATGCGTGCTCGCTCACGTCGGTGAGCTTACGGAGCCGCTCGGCCGGCGACATTGAATGAGGTGGCACGATCGTGGGGTGGCCCGCGACGACGTCCTGATCACCGCGACCGAACTGACGAAACGCCTGGCCGACGGCGATTCGGTGGCGATCCTGGACGTGCGCTGGCAGTTGACTGAACCCGACGGACGCGCCGCCTACGAGCGGGGCCACATCCCCGGTGCCGTGTACGTGTCGCTCGAAGACGAGCTGAGCGACCACACCGTTTCCGGCCGGGGACGGCATCCGCTGCCGTCGGGTCGCAGCGTGCAAGCCTCTGCCCGGCGCTGGGGTGTCCGCGACGGCGTGCCGGTCGTGGTCTACGACGACTGGAATCGGGCAGGTTCGGCGCGCGCGTGGTGGGTGTTGACGGCTGCAGGGATTTCGGACGTGCGCATTCTCGATGGCGGTTTGGGCGCATGGACTGGGCCGCTCGAGACCGGGACGGTGTCGCCGGAGCCGGGCGATGTGACCGTCGCGCATGACGATCTGCACGCGGGGGCCCGTGCGACGCTGACCGCCGCGCAGGCCGCAACGGCAAGTCTGATCGACGCGCGAGCCCCTGAGCGATTCCGCGGTGATGTCGAACCGATCGATCCGGTAGCCGGACATATCCCCGGAGCACGCAACGTGCCGAGCACATCGTTGTTGGCCGACGACGGGACGTTTTCACTCGATCGGCTGCCGTCGCTCGACGGGCCGGTGGGAACCTACTGCGGTTCGGGCGTCACGGCGTCGGTCGTGGTGGCCGCATTCGCCGCTGCCGGTGTCGACGCGGCCCTGTATCCCGGTTCGTGGTCTGAATGGTGTTCGGACCCTTCGCGTCCCGTCGAACGCGACTAAGCGGCACGGTCGCGCTTACCGACCAGCCAGCAGACCAAGAAGATCGCGAACGAAATGCTGGTGACGAACACCGACACCGGAACTCCTGGCGCCAGCGACAACACAATGCCGCCGACCGCCGAGATTTCGGCGAAGACGACCGATGCCGCCATCGTCGCGACGGGTGACACAAACACCCGCACCGCGGCGGCCGCGGGCGTGATCAACAGCGACATCACCAGCAGCGCGCCGACGATCTGCACGCCTTGGGCGGCGGTCACCCCGACCAGCGCGGCGAACACAATGCCCAACGCGCGCACCGGAACTCCGCGGCCCGCAGCCACCTCCGGGTCGACGGTCGCGAACAACAGCGGCCGGTAGGACACCGCCAGCACGACGATCACCACTGCGGCCACGACGGCGAGGAGCGCGAGCCCGGAGTAGCCCACGCCAACGATCTGCCCGGTCAGCAGTGCGAAGCTGGTCCCCGTGCGGCCGGGGTAGAGGTGGATGAACAGCACCGCAAGACCGAGCCCGAATGCGAGCACGACGCCGATCGCCGAGTCGCGCTCGCGGACGCGCTGGCCGAGGATGCCGAACAGCACGGCCGCAAGCCCACACCCGACGAGCGCGCCGACACCGACGTTGAAGCCGGCCAGGAGCGCGAAAGCCGCGCCGGTGAGCGATAATTCGGACGACCCGTGTACCGCGAACGACATCTGCCGCATCACGATGAACGGACCGATCAAACCGGACACCAACGCGAGCAGCGCAGCGGCCAACAGGGCGTGCTGGACGAAGTCGCGCTGCAGCAAGTCGGCCGTGATGTCGAACGAGAACAGGTTGGACAGCAGGTCGGTAAGGCGCTCACTCATGTTCGTGTCCGCTCGCGTGACCCGAGTGGTCTAGGTGCTCACCGACGACGACGTAGCGGTCACGGACCTTGACCACCTGGATGTCGGCGCGATACAGCTCGGACAGTGTCGCCGACGTCATCACCTCTTCGACCGTGCCGACACGGAACCTGCCGTCGACCAGATAGAGCACCCGATCCACATAGGGCAGAACAGGATTCACCTCGTGCGTGACGAACAGCACGGCGGTGTTGGCCTCGCGACGGCGTTGGTCGATCAGCCCGGACACCAGGCGGGCGTTGGCCGGGTCGAGGTTCAAAAGCGGTTCGTCGCACAGCAATAACAACGGATCGGTGGCCAGCGCCTGTGCGATCCGCACGCGCTGCAGCTCACCGCCGGACATCACGCCGACGGACACACCGGCGAGCCGCTCGCCGTTGACCTGATGCAGCGCGCGTTGCACGGCGGCGCGTTTCGTCGATCGGTCACGCAAGCTCGTCAGGCCCCATCGGTGGCCGTCATAGCCGAGGCCGACGAGGTCCTGGCCGCGCAGCGACAGTCCCCGCTCCACAGATCGGTGCTGCGGGACGTAACCGATGCGCTCGCTGCCGGCTTCGACCCGTCTCCCGGCGACGGTCGCGGTGCCCGCACTGAGCGGCATCTGCCCAAGCAGCACCTTCAAGAGCGAGGTCTTACCGGTCCCGTTCGGGCCGAGCACGGCGACGAATTCGCCTGCGTGCACAGTGAGGTCCAGGTGGTCCCAAAGCACGCGATCGCCGAATGCCAGCCGGGCGCCGGTCAGCGAGACAACAGGGTCAGCAGACACAAGCAGTGACTATCTGTTCGCCTGAGCGGCGTTATCCAACTGACGGGCGACGTCATCGACCGTCTTGCGCTGCCAGTCGAGGTAGGTCTGACCTTCCGGCAACGTCTCGGTGACCTCGATGATCGGGACCGTCGCTGTGCGCGCCGCATCGGTGATCTGCTTGGTGACAGGGCTTTCGGTTTGCTTGTTGACCACAAGCGCCGACACCTGATGGGTGTTGATCAGGTCGAGGACGGCGGCGACGTCGGCCGGTGCCGGATCGTGGCTTTCCTCGGCCGCGGTGGCAAAACCCGGCGGGGTCTTGTCGGGGACGCCCATATTCAGCAGCAGGTAGTGCGCGACGGGTTCGGTGGCCAAGACGGACGCCCCGGGGTGGCCCGCGCCGATGGCCCGCTCTGCGGCGGCGACGGTGTCGGCCTCTTCACCGAACGTCGCGGCGTTGGCCTTGTAGTCGTCGGCGTGCGCGCTGTCCGCCTGCGCCAGCTTCTCGGCGATCTGGTTGGCGACGGCCTTCGCGGTCTCGAGGTCGTAGAAGACGTGCTCGTTGGCGGGCTGCGGATAGCCCGCGGGCAGCAGAGAGTAGGCGTTGACGGTCGGCACGCCCTGGTGGCTGGACAGCACGTCGTCGACCCAGTGGTCGTAGCCGCCTCCGTTGTAGACCATCAGCGACGCGTCGGCGATGGCCGCCACGTCGGCGGGGGTGGCCTCGAAGGAATGCGGGTCGTCGGCTGCGCGGGTCACGATCGACTTCACGGCCGCATGGTCGCCGGTGACGGCGCTGGCCACGCTGCCCCAGACGTCGGTGGACGCGACGACTGACGGCGTGCCGTGACGCTGGGGTGCGGAGTTGTCCTGGCCGCAGCCTGCGACGCCGATTGCAACAGCTACCGCCGCACCCATGGCCAACATCGCGCGCATTCGTGTTCCCCTAATACAAATGAAAACCGTTTCCAATAACTCTAGCGCACGGAAACCGGGCAGTGCCATCCGCTCTTCGCGCAAGCGCTCATCGCTGACAAGTCGAGATCGGCTAACGTCACAGAGCATGTCCAGGAGTGCGACGCCCAGACGGCGGGCGACCCTGGCCTCATTGGCGGCCGAACTCAAGGTTTCGCGCACCACCATCTCCAATGCGTACAACCGGCCCGATCAGTTGTCCGCCGACCTGCGCGAGCGCGTGCTGGCCACCGCGAAGCGGTTGGGCTACCCCGGGCCGGACCCGGTGGCCCGCTCCCTGCGTACCCGCAAAGCGGGCGCGGTGGGACTGATGATCACCGAACCGCTCAACTATTCGTTCAGCGATCCGGCGGCGCTGGATTTCGTTGCGGGCCTTGCCGAATCGTGTGAAGAGGCGGGGCAAGGGCTCTTACTCGTCGCGATCGGGCCGAACCGCAGCGTGAGCGACGGGTCGGGAGCCGTGCTCGCTGCGGGTGTCGACGGGTTCGTCGTCTACTCGGCGTCAGACGACGACCCCTATCTGTCCGTAGTGCAGCAGCGGCACCTGCCCGTCGTCGTGGTCGATCAACCCAAGGATGTGCCGGGCACGTCGCGGATCTGCATCGACGACCGCGTCGCGATGCGCAAGCTTGCCGAATATGTTGTCGGGCTTGGTCATACCGACATCGGGCTGCTGACCATGCGTCTGGGCCGCGACTGGCCGCATGGCGGGCCGCGGCCGGCGGTCGCCGACCCGGAGCGGGTACAGACGCCGCACTTTCACGTGCAGCGCGAGCGCATCCACGGCGTCTACGACGCGATGACCGCCGCGGGTCTGGATCCGGATTCGCTAACCGTTGTGGAGAGCTACGAGCATCTACCGACGTCCGGTGGGGCCGCCGCGGAGGTGGCGCTCGACGCCAATCCACGTCTCACCGCGTTGATGTGTACGGCCGACGTCCTTGCCCTCTCGGCGATGGACTACCTGCGCGCCCGGGGAATCTACGTGCCGGGCCAGATGACCGTCACCGGTTTCGACGGCGTACCAGAGGCGTTGCGGCGCGGGCTGACCACCGTGGTGCAACCCAGCATGGAGAAGGGCCGCCGCGCCGGCCGGCTGCTGCACCACCCGCCGCGTGACGGACTGCCCGTTATCGACGTGCTCGACACCGAAGTGGTACGCGGCCGAACGTCCGGCCCACCCGCTTAATCGCTAAGCGTCCAGGAGTTGCGCGCAGCGCAGCAGGCCGATGTGGCTATATGCCTGAGGGTGATTGCCCAGTGCCCGCTCGGCGACAGGGTCATACTCCTCGGACAGCAGACCTGTCGGGCCCGCCGCGGCGACCAGACGGTCGAACAGCGCCTCGGCCTGTGACCGCTGATCTGTCAACAGGTACGCCTCCAGCAACCATGCCGCGCACAGATGGAAGCCGCCTTCGGTGCCCGGCAGCCCGTCATCGCGGTGATAACGATAAACGGTTGCGCCGCTGCGTAGTTCGGCTTCTGTCGCGACGACGGTTGCGGCGAAGCGCTCATCGGACGGATCGATCAGTCCCGACAATCCGATGTGCAGCGTGGCCGCATCGAGGTCGGTGCCGTCGTAGGCCGCGGTGAACGACTTGACCTCGTCGTTCCAGCCACGCTCGCGCACCTGTTCGGAGATGACGTCGCGCAGGGTCGCCCACCCCGGCGGCGCCTGCCGGCCGAACTCGGCGGCCAGCTTCAACGCCCTGTCCACCGTCAACCAGCACATCACCTTCGAGTACACGTGGTGGCGCGGTGCGCCGCGGATCTCCCAGATCCCGTGATCCGGCTCCACCCAACGGCTTTCGACGGCAAAGACCATCTCGCTGACCAGATTCCAATCCGCATCCGTCAACGGGTCAGCCGCGCCGAGTGCCAGCCGCCGATGACACAGATCGGAGATCAGCTGAACCACCGGCCCGAAAACGTCCAGCTGCACTTGGGCATTCGCGGCGTTGCCGACCCGTACGGGCCGAGACCCCGCATATCCAGGCAGGGAATCGATGACGGCCTCGGGACCGAGCATCGCCCCCGACAACGCATACAGCGGGTGCAGTCGCTCCGGCCCGTGCATGGTCTCGATCACGCCATGCAGCCAGTTCAGGTAACCCTCGGCCTCGGTGAGCGAACCCAGCGACACGAGCGCAGAAGCGGTCATCGCCGCGTCGCGGATCCAGCAGTAGCGGTAGTCCCAATTGCGGACCCCGCCGATTTCTTCAGGCAGTGACGTGGTCGCCGCTGCCATGATCGCGCCCGTGTCCGCGTGCACCAGGCCGCGCAACGTCAGCGCCGACCGCTTCATCAACTCCGGTTTCAGTGACGGCAAGCTCAGCGTGGAAACCCAATCGCGCCAGTGACTTTCGGCCCGTTCACGGCGCGACGAGTCATCGACCGGGCTCTCGGCCAGATCCTCCGTACCGCAGCGCAATTCCAGCACGCACGGGCCTTCCGACGGGTCGATCACCGCGCGCGCGGTTTCGTGGATGCCGTCGGGAACGATCTCCCATTCGACGGCAGGCGACCGCAACACCATCGGTTCGTTTGTCGCGAATACCCGCAGCCCGCCCTCGTCGGTGCGAATGTGAACCGGCGTCTGCGCGAACTCGGGGCGCGGCGCGAACTCCACGACGGCCTTGGCCTGGCCGCTGATGACCCGGATCAAATCCGTGCGACCCGCGCCGACATCGTGAGACAGATAGTCGGTGACAAGCAGGCTGGCCCAACGGGTTTCGACGGTCATCGTGCCGGCCACGTAGCGCTGGCTCAGCGGCAGCGCCTCGCGTTGCGGGCCGATCGCAAAGTGGCCGGCGTTCGCGTCGCCAAGCAGCCGCGAGAACACCGCCGCGGAATCGGCCTGCGGGTGACACATCCACACGACGTCAGCGTCGGGTGTCAGCAGTGCAACCGTGCGGGAATTGGACAGCATCGTCAGCCGCTCGATCGGCGTGCTGTGCCCGCCCAACAGCCAGGTGCGGCGTGCGTCGAGCAGTATCTCCAGCGCGGTCGCGACGTCGTCCGGCGACTCGATTCGATAACCGGCCAGCGTGTCCCCGTCACCGACCTTGATGCCGATGTCGGGACCGTGCAGCCGGCGAAACGCCTTCTCGTCCGTGACGTCGTCGCCGATGAACACCGCGGCCGACGCGCCCTGCTGATGGCGCAGGATGTCCAGAGCCTGACCCTTGTCGGTCTGAATCACCGCGAACTCGAGCACCGCCTTGCCCTCGGTGATCTGCGCGTCCCAGTGCTGCGCGGCGGTGTGCGCCTTGTCGAGCGCCTCGGCGGCGTCGGCAGGATCGGCGTTGCGCACATGCATCGCGACGCTGGCCGGTTTGATCTCGACCGCCACACCGGCGTACTCGGCCGCGATCGCGCCCAGGGTGTCCTTGATCTTCCTCAGCAGTGACTTGGCCGCATCGTCGATTGCGTGTACGAAGCCGGTGTCGAACTCCGAACCGTGGCTGCCGACCAGGTGCACCTCGGCGGGCATCCGCGACAACGTCGCAAGGTCACGCAGCGCGCGTCCGGAAATCAGCGCGGCAGCCGTCGACGGCAGCGCAGCCAGCTCGCGTAGCGCGGCCGCCGACTCCGCGAGGGGACGGGCGTCATCGGGATTGGCGACGATCGGCGCCATAGTGCCGTCGTAGTCGCACGCGACCAAGAGCCGCGGCACGCGTGCAACGGTGCCGAGCGCGCGCCTCAGCTCAGGTGGTAGCTCGGACGGCTCATAAGCCACCCGCTAAATCTTAGGGTGCTCCCCGTCGCCGATGAGCAGTCTCACGGCCAGGTCCAGCCGCTTGCTGACATCGGTCGCCGAGGCCCGGCGAGTTAGCCAGGCCAGCAGGTTCGACAACCAGACGTCCGAGATGACGCGGGCGATGTGGTACTGGTCCTCGGTGGGCTCGCCGTCACTCATGGCGCGGGCGAACATCGAATCCATCAACTTGCCGACGTGATCGACCTCACCGGCCGCCGACGCATCGGCGAATACGAACGCGCGGGTCATCGCCTCTGTGAGCAGCGGGTTGCGCTGCATCGCCCGGTTGAGCTTGCCAACCATGAAGCTCAGCCGCTGATACGGAGTGCCACCGGCCATGGCGGCACGGTCCGTCTTCGCGTCGATGCGCTCGAACTCCCGGCCCAGCGCCGACACCAGCAGGTGCACCTTCGACGGGAAATAGCGGTAGAGCGTGCCGACCGCGACATCGGCGCGTTCTGCGACCGCGCGCATCTGAACAGCCTCGTAACCACCCTTGGACGCGATGGCCAGGGTGGCGTCCAGGATGCGCTTGCGGCGCTCACGCTGCGCTTCGGAGCCGAGTTCCGACTCGGCCAGCACGGACACCGCCATCACCTGACGCGGCGTGGAATCAGACCCCGAAGACGGGTTGGTGTGTGCTGGGGACGACATCCGGCAGGTGGCTCCTTCATCTGATGATCTCGACAGAAACGATACGCACGCCGGTGGACAATTTCTTCCCTCCGTGCCCCGCCGACATCGACATGTCCTGCTGTAATGGCGGTCGACTTGACGGTCGAACGCTGGCACTATTAGAACACGTTCTAGTGAGAAGCACGCTCTTCTCGCCCAAACAATAGGAGCTACGTTGTCGGCCACCATCACTGACGAGCAGTTTGCCGCACGGGACCTGGTCCGTAGCTGGGCGGCCGGCTCCGGTGCCGTCCAGGCCGCGCGCGACGTCGAACAGGGTCAGGCTGACGCATGGCGCGCCCCCTACGAGGGGCTGGCGCAGCTGGGCATATTCGGCGTCGCCCTTTCCGAAGAGCACGGCGGCGCGGGCGGCACGGTCGACGACCTGTGCGCGATGCTCGACGCGGCGGCCGCCGCGCTGGTGCCCGGCCCGGTTGCGACGACGGCCCTGGCCACATTGCTCATCGGCGACTCACATTCGGACCTGCTCGAGGCACTGGCCTCCGGTGAGCGCACCGCAGGCGTCGCGCTGTCCACGGATCTGCGCTACGACGACGGCCGGGTGTCCGGCACCGCCGCATACGTGCTCGGCGCCGACGCGGGTGGGGTGCTGGTGCTCGAGGCCGACGAGCGATGGCTACTGGTTGACGCCGGCGCCGACGGTGTCGCCATCGAACTGCTGAAAGCCACCGACTTCTCGCGCCCGCTCGCGCGCGTGACGTTCGACTCGGCGCCCGCCGAAGTGCTCGATGTCTCGGCGCAGCGGGGCAGGGACGTCGCCGCGGCCGTGCTGGCCGCCGAAGCGGCTGGCGTGGCGCGCTGGACGCTGGAGACCGCCACCGAATACGCGAAGGTGCGCGAGCAGTTCGGCAAGCCCATCGGCAGCTTCCAGGCCATCAAGCACATGTGTGCCGAGATGTTGTTGCGGTCCAAGCAGATTGCGGTGGCGGCGGCCGACGCCGTGCGGGCAGCCGGGGATTCCGACGACCAGCAGTTGTCGATCGCTGCGGCTATCGCGGCCGCCACCGGCATCTGGGCGGCCAAGGCCAACGCCAAGGACTGCATCCAGGTACTCGGCGGCATCGGCATCACGTGGGAGCACGATGCACATCTGTATCTGCGTCGCGCATATGGCATTTCGCGATTCCTCGGGGGACACGATCACTGGCTGCGCCGCGTCGCGTCGCTGACGCAGGCAGGCGTGCGACGTGAGCTTCACATCGACCTGGATTCGGTCGAGCATCTGAAGCCCGAGATCTCAAGTCTGGTGGCCGAAGTCGCGGCCCTGCCGGTCGAGAAGCGTCAGCTTGCTCTGGCCGAGGCCGGCCTGCAGGCGCCGCATTGGCCGCGGCCGTGGGGCCGCGAGGCCTCGCCCGCCGAACAGCTGTTGATCGACCAGGAGCTGGCGGCCGCCGGGGTGGAGCGGCCCGACCTGGTCATCGGTTGGTGGGCGGCGCCGACCATACTCGAGCACGGCAGTCAGGAGCAGATCGACCGGTTCATACCGCCCACGCTGAGCGGCGAGCTGTTCTGGTGCCAGCTGTTCAGTGAGCCCGGTGCAGGCTCCGACCTTGCGTCGTTGCGCACCAAGGCCGTTCGCACCGACGGCGGTTGGCTGCTCACGGGACAGAAGGTCTGGACGTCGCGGGCGAGCTGGGCGCAGTTCGGCGTGTGCCTGGCGCGCACCGATCCAGATGCGCCGAAGCACAAGGGAATTACCTACTTTCTCGTCGACATGAAGACGCCGGGCATCGACATCCGGCCGCTGCGGGAGATCACCGGCGAAGACTTGTTCAACGAAGTGTTCTTCGATGACGTGTTCGTCCCCGACGAGATGGTCGTCGGGGAGGTGAACGATGGTTGGCGCCTTGCGCGCACCACGCTGGCCAACGAGCGGGTCGCGATGTCGCACGGCACCGCGCTGGGCAATCCAATGGAAGAGCTGCTGCGCCAAGTCACGACGGCCGAGCTCGACCCGTCCGATCAGGACCGGCTAGGCGAGCTGATCCGGTCGGCGCAAGTCGGCTCGCTGCTCGACCAGCGCATCGCGCAGCTGGCCGTCGGCGGCCAGGACCCTGGCGCAGAATCGTCTGCCCGCAAGCTCATTGGCGTGCGTTACCGCCAAGCGCTGTCCGAATTCCGGATGGAGCTGTCCGAGGGTGCGGGCGTCGTCGAGAACAACACCGTGCACGACTTCCTCAACACGCGCTGCCTGACCATCGCCGGTGGTACCGAACAGATCCTGCTCACACTGGCGGGCGAGCGCCTCTTGGGATTGCCGCGCTAACTGAACGTCGTCCAGGAGCAGGCGTCGGGTGACGTGATATTCACGCCGGCGTACACGACTTGGATGTGAGCGCAGACGATCTGATCGGCTGTCAGCAGCGGCTGGCCGGTGTGCCAGTCAGTCGGCTGGATCTGGCCGCTGATGAAGTACTTCTCCGGCGGACCACCGCCGAAGTAGATAGTCGTGATCTCTCGCGTGCCGGCGGACTTGAACACCCGGGTGTTGTCGGCGACGACCTGAGTCTCGAGGTAGTTGTTCCGGTTCATCGAGCGGACGGTGGTCGTCTGCCGTGCCCACAAGTCGCCGGGAAAACCTTCGACGGCGTCGCCGTCACGCCGTTGGGCCTGCGTCGTGAAGTAGCACTGCTTGTCGGGCAACGGACAGTTGAGCGTGGTGTGCATCTCCAGCGTGGTGCCGTCGGGCAGTGGGATCGATGAATCGGCGTTATTCGACTCGGCTGACGCGACCGCTGGCGTGCACAGCGCGATGGCCATCAACACACCCGCGCCCAACGGCCCGGCAAGGCTGCTGAAGCGTTTCACGATTGCTCCCTCCGGTGCGGCGAAATGGTAGCCCGCGGCCTATTCGTCGTAGGTGACTTCGACCGAATCCGATTTGGGCCGCGCTTGGCAACCCAGGATCAGGCCCTCGTCGAGGTCCTGCTGTTCGAGCACATCGTTGACTTCCATTTCGACGTCGCCGCTCTTCTTCAACACCGCGCACGCGCCGCAGTGGCCCTCGCGGCAGGAGAACGGCGCATCGAGCCCTTTGTCGAGCAACACGTCGAGCAGCTTGGCTTTCCGCGGCCACTGCACTTCGTGCCGTTCACCATCCAGCGTCACGATCGCGGTGGCGGGACCTTCGTCGCTGTCGTCTTCGTCGATGACGACCGCCGCGAACGGGTCAGACTCGAGCGACTTGAACACCTCGATATGGATGCGTTCCGCGCCGACGGTCTTCAGCGCCTCTTCCGCTGCCGCCATGAACGGGCCGGGTCCGCAGATGTAGGCGTCGTGGCCGGCATATGGCGCCGCGAGTCCGGCCAGCGCCGCCGCGCTCGGCAATCCCTGCACGGTTTCCAGCCAGTGCACGACGGTAAGACGGTCGGGGTACTTGGCGGACAGTTCGCGCAGTGCGCCGCCGAAGATCACCGAGTTCTCGTCGCGGTTGGCGTAGATGAGCACGACCTTGCCGCTGCCCTCGGACAACGCCGACTTGCAGATCGACATCATCGGCGTGATTCCGCTGCCTGCGCTCAACAGCAGGAAGTCGGTGTCGAGCGTCTTGGGGACGAACGTGCCCGACGGCGCCAGCACGTGGATCTTCATGCCGGCGTGGGCGTGGTCGCACAGCCAGTTCGACGCGTATCCGTCGACGGTGCGCTTGACGGTCACGGTCATCGGGTCGCCCGTGAACGGCGAGCTGCACAGCGAGTAGCAGCGAGCAACCGAGCCGGTGCGGTCGCTGGGCACCCGAAGCGTCAGGAACTGCCCCGGCGCATACCGGAGTCGTTCGGCCGGGATAGCGGCGCCATCGGGCACTGTGAACACCAGCGAGCGCGCGTCGGCGGTCTCCTCGACGACGTCGGCCAGCTGCAGCTCGAGCACGTGGCTACCGAGTGGCTCGTCCGTCACTGGGGACCCCTTCTTCCGGCCATAATTAGAACATGTTACAGAAATGAATGTCCGCAGGTCCAGCCGCCGCAGGAATGCGCTGCTCGACACAAATCGTAACGTGTTCTAATCTCTGTCTAGGTCTATCTCGGGAGGCAAATCAGTGACGTCCATTGAACAGCGTGACGTGCAGTCGGTCCTAGCCGGCATCGACGACTTGCTGCCACTGCTGCGCAAGCGCGCCCAGGAGACCGAGGATCTTCGCAAGATTCCCGAGGAGACGATCAAGGACCTCGACGACATCGGCTTCTTCAAGTTGCTGCAGCCCGAGCAGTGGGGTGGCTATCAGTGCGACCCGACCGCGTTCTACGAGGCGGTTCGCCGGCTCGCCAGCGCATGCGGCTCGACCGGATGGGTCAGCTCCATCGTCGGCGTCCACAACTGGCACCTGGCGCTGTTCGACCAGGAGGCCCAGCAAGAGGTGTGGGGCGACGACCCGTCGGTTCGGGTGTCGTCGTCGTACGCGCCGATGGGCGCCGGCCAGGTTGTCGACGGCGGCTATCTGGTCAACGGCTCCTGGAACTGGTCATCCGGTTGCGACCACGCCACGTGGACCTTCGTAGGCGGCCCGGTCATCAAGGACGGCAGGCCGGTGGACTTCGGTAGCTTCCTGATCCCGCGCACCGAGTACAAGATCGACGACGTCTGGCACGTGGTCGGGTTGCGCGGCACGGGAAGCAACACCCTTGTCGTCAAGGATGTGTTCGTGCCGACGCACCGCTTCCTGTCGTACAAGTCGATGAACGACCACACCGCCGGCGGCCTGAAGACCAACACCTCACCGGTGTACAAGATGCCTTGGGGCACAGTGCATCCCACGACGATCTCGGCACCGATCGTGGGCATGGCCTACGGCGCATACGAGGCACACGTCGAACATCAGGGCAAGCGGGTGCGTGCCGCGTTCGCAGGCGAGAAGGCAAAGGACGACCCGTTCGCGAAGGTCCGCATTGCCGAGGCCGCCAGCGATATCGACGCTGCGTGGCGCCAGCTGATCGGCAACGTCGCCGACGAGTACGCGCTGCTGTCTTCGGGCCAGGAGATCCCGTTCGACCTGCGTGCCCGCGCCCGTCGCGACCAGGTGCGTGCCACCGGCCGCGCGATCGCGTCGATCGACCGGCTGTTCGAGGCGTCAGGAGCCACCGCGCTGGCGAATACCGCTCCGATCCAACGCTTCTGGCGTGACGCGCACGCCGGACGTGTGCACGCTGCCAACGATCCCGAGCGGGCTTACCTGATTTACGGAAACCACGAGTTCGGGCTCCCGCCCGGCGACACCATGGTCTGATTGGCTGGTCTGATGACCTCCTTCGCCGCAGAAGCCGCACAACAGCAAGAGATCACGTTCGAATCGACATCGCACTACGCGCAGGTCCGCGAGGACATGCGGCTGCACTACCACGAAGCCGGCGTCGGTAACGACCAGACGATCGTGCTGCTGCACGGAGGCGGACCGGGTGCGTCGAGCTGGTCCAACTTCGGACGCAACATCGCCGTGCTGGCGCAGCATTTCCACGTGCTGGCCGTCGACCAGCCCGGTTACGGTCACTCGGACAAGCACACCGAGCACGAGCAGTACAACCGCTACAGCGCCACCGCGGTGCTGAACCTTTTCGACCATCTCGGCCTGGAACGTGCTGCGCTGGTGGGCAATTCGCTGGGCGGCGGCACCGCGGTACGGTTTGCGCTCGACAACCCTGATCGTGCGGGCCGGCTGGTGCTGATGGGTCCTGGCGGGCTATCAGTGAACCTGTTCGCCCCCGATCCGACCGAGGGTGTGAAGCTGCTTGGCAAGTTCACCGCCGAGCCGACGCGCGAGAACATGGAGAAGTTCCTGCGCATCATGGTCTACGACCAGAAGCTCGTAACTCCCGAACTGATCGAGGAGCGCTTCCAGATCGCCAGCCAGCCCGAGTCGCTTGCCGCGGCGCGGGCGATGGGAAAGTCGTTCGCGGGTCCCGACTTCGAGCTGGGGATGATGTGGCGTGAGGTGTACAAGCTGCGTCAGCGGGTACTGCTGATCTGGGGTCGTGAGGACCGTGTCAATCCGCTCGACGGAGCACTGGTCGCCCTCAAGCAGATCCCGCGGGTGCAACTGCATGTCTTCGGGCAGTGCGGGCACTGGGCACAGTTGGAGAAGTTCGACGAATTCAACAAGCTGACTGTTGACTTCTTGGGAGGCGGATCGTGAGCATCCGGTCGCTGGGTTATCTGCGCATCGAGTCCACCGATGTCGCGGCTTGGCGCGAATACGGGCTGAAGGTGCTCGGCATGGTCGAGGGTAAGGGCCAGACCGAGGGCGCGCTCTATCTGCGGATGGACGAGTTCCCGGCCCGGCTGGTGATCGTGCCGGGTGAGCACGACCGGCTGCTGGAGTCCGGCTGGGAGACCGCCAATGCCGCAGCGCTGCAAGACATCCGCAACCGGCTCGACCTCGAAGGCACTCCCTACAAAGAGGCCACCGCCGCTGAGCTGGCCGACCGTCGCGTCGACGAGCTGATCCGGTTCCAGGATCCGTCGGGCAACACGTTGGAGGTGTTCCACGGCGCGGCGCTGGAGCACCGTCGCGTGGTCAGCCCCTACGGACACAAGTTCGTCACCGAAGAACAGGGCCTGGGGCACGTGGTGCTCACCACCCGTGACGACGCGGAGTCGCTGCACTTCTACCGCGACGTGCTCGGGTTTTATCTGCGTGACTCGATGCGGCTGCCGCCGCAGCTGGTCGGCCGGCCTGCCGATGGCCCTCCCGCATGGCTACGCTTCTTCGGTGTCAATCCACGACACCACAGCCTGGCATTCATGCCTGGCGAAACACCAAGTGGCATCGTTCATTTGATGGTCGAGGTGCAGAGCCCCGATGACGTCGGGTTGTGCCTGGACCGCGCGCTGCGGCGCAAGGTGCCGATGTCGGCGACACTCGGCCGTCACGTCAACGACAAAATGCTGTCCTTCTACATGAAGACGCCGGGCGGCTTCGACGTCGAATTCGGCTGCGAAGGACTGAAGGTCGACGATCATGACTGGATCGCCCGCGAAAGCACAGCGGTCAGTCTGTGGGGTCACGACTTCAGCATCGGCTTCAAGGGCTAGTGACACCCGAACCGCTAGACCCTCGCACATTCCGTAATGTGCTCGGGCAGTTCTGCACCGGGATCACTGTGATCACCACGATGCACGACGGCTCGCCGATCGGATTTGCGTGCCAGTCGTTCGCGGCGCTGTCGCTCGAGCCACCGCTGGTGTTGTTCTGTCCGACGAAGGTGTCGCGGTCGTGGCAGGCGATCGAGGCGAGCGGCCGATTCTGTGTGAACGTGCTACACGAGAACCAGAAGGACGTCTCCGCGCGGTTCGGATCCAAGGAGCCGGACAAATTCGCCGGAATCGAATGGCGCCCTTCCAAACTGGGCTCACCCGTCATCAACGACACGCTCGCGCACATCGACTGCACGGTGCATTCTGTGCACGACGGCGGCGATCACTTCGTCGTGTTCGGCGCGGTACATTCGATGTCCGACGTGCCTCACAAGAAGCCCAGACCGCTGCTGTTCTACCGCGGTCAGTACACCGGCATCGAGCCCGACAAGAACACGCCGGCTCAGTGGCGAGACGACCTGGAGGCGTTCCTCACCGCCACCACCGACGACACCTGGCTGTAGCGACGTTCTCAGCTACGGCTGGTAAAGACCCCACACCCCGGTCGAGGACGGGCAGTAGATCAGGTAGCCGTCGTCCGATGTAGCGAACTGCCGATCGATCTGGTCCGGCAGGCAGGCTGCCCCGATGCGCTGGACGCCAACCGGTATGACCGACAGGGACCATTCACTTCCATTGCAGACGATCTGACCAGCCGAGGGGTCGTAGGCGAGTTTGTCGAAGTCGTTACACGGTTGTTCGACCTGCGGGCCGAGCGGAGGGGCAAGCCCAGGTAGGGCAGCCGCCGTAGGAATCGCCGCGGCGGAAAGCCACGCGAGTGCCAAGCCAACGCCGCATACGGCGGCCCTCACCGATTTTGTCGACACGATTGTTCCCCCATATTGTTCATGCTCCCCGTCCCAGCGCACATTAACGCCTTTGCCTACTGGGAGGAGTTACTTTTCGGCAAACCCCACAGGGGATGCCAACGGCCTGGCGTCGGGTACGGCCAATCGGGCGCTAGATGCAGCCCGCCGCGCAGGGGTTGGCCGGCGGAAGCGAGTCCGGTGGCGGCGCGTTGGGGTCGACAGCTTGCTGCTGGGTGAGGTCGATGTCGTGGTCCAGCTCGGGCGCGACGGGGACGAACCGGCACAAGAAGTTGATGGCCAATTCGCACGGGTTGCCTGGCTCGGCGGTGGCCGGCGCGGCGAACAGCAGGCCCGCCGTTAGAGCGCCAACTGCGGCGATCACCGCCTTCTTCACCATCGCGTCACCCTAGCGCTTGCTTCTCGATGAAGTCCACGATGGTCGCGGCCACCTCGGCGTGAACGGCCTCGTTGAGGATGTCGTGATGCGCGCCGGGGAAGTCCGCGACCTGCAGTGCGTCGATCTGCTCTGCGTAGGCATGCACAGCACTAATCGGCGCAATCGGATCGTTTTCGCCGTGTATCGCCACCGTCGGAACGGACAACGTCGGCAGCTCCGCGCCGAACCGGTCCCACGCCCTGTCGAGTTCACGGGCCAGCGGCTTGCCGTCGGCATCGACGAACGCCAGTGGGTCGTTCTCCATTGAATCCAGATAGAACGGGTCGCCGGACAGCCAACTGGGATCGAGGTCCAAATCGCTGTCGGTGTCGAGCAGTTCGGGGACGGGAACCAGCGGCGCACCGGAGATCACGCCGGCTCGATAGCGATCCGGTTGCCCCAATAAGCGGAACAATGTCACCACCGCACCGAACGAATGCCCCTGGGCGACGAGCGGCAGCCCCGGCCGGGCGCCTTCTGCAAGTTCGGTCAATGTGTCGGCCAGATCCGAGCTGTCTTCGATCGAACCGAAATCACCCCGATTGCCAGGACTCAGGCCGTGGCCGAACTGATCGACGGCCCACAGGTCGATGCCTGCGGCATTCAGGGCGAAGCCGTAACGGTGGTAGACGCCCGTGTGCTCGCCGAAGCCATGCAGGAAGATGACGGCGGCGCGCGGCTCGGCGGCGGCCCAGTGCCGGTAGTACGCCCGGCCCTTGGGGTGATCGATGAACGGCATGAGTTGACGCTAGCGCGCACCCAGCAGCACGTCGCGCTGGTCATCCATGCGAGCGCGGATCGCGTCGACGACGGCCGCGACTTCCGGCCGGCGCAACGTCTCGGGACGGGTCACGAGCCAATACGTCAGCCGGATCGCCACTGCGTCGGGCAGCACACGGATCAGGTCGTCGTGGCGGTCAGCCATGAAGCACGGCAGCAGGCCGATGCCTGCGGCAGCGCGGGTCGCCTCCACATGCACGAAAACGTTTGTCGACGTGACTGATTCGCGCATCGCGGGAGCGAAACTCGTTGCCCGGTCGAGATCGTCGACCTGCAGCATCGAGTCGATGAAGTAGACCAGCGGGTAGTGCGCAAGGTCCGCGACACTCGTCGGCGTGCCGTGCTCCGCTAGGTAGTCACGGGCGCCGTATAGGCCGAGGCAATAGTCACCAAGCCGGATCGCCTTGGCGCGGTGCACCTTCGGTTCACCGACCACGACCTCGACGTCGAGGCCCGACCGCTGTTGGGTGGCGCGTCGGGTTGCCGCCACGATCTCGACGGCCACGCGCGGATGCTTGCGCTGCACCTGGGCCGCTGCCGGGGCCGCGATGTATGCGGAGAACCCGTCGGTCGCCGATATCCGCACCACACCCTCCAATGTGCGCGCGCCGGCGGAGTCGACCGTCAGCGAGCGGACCGCCGTTTCGACGGCTTCGGCCGCGGCCAGCGCTTCCCGGCCGAGGTCGGTCAGCTCCCAGCCGCCGCCGACGCGCGCCAGCACCCGGCCGCCGATCGACTCTTCGAGCGCGGCGATGCGGCGGGAGATGGTGGTGTGATTCAGTCCGAGCTCCTCAGCGGCGATGTTGTAGCGCCCAGAGCGGCCGACGGCCAGCAGCACCAGCAGGTCATCGGCGCTGGGGCGGCGGCTGGACGAGGGACCGGTCATTTCTGCATTTTTGCAGATGGCTCCTGCAGATTTGGCCATTGCGCCGTCAAGCACCTGCATGAATACTCACACGCATCTGTGTGCCGCGTCACAACGAGGAGCCTGAATTGACCATCAGCACCGAGACCACCGAAGGTGAACGCGAGTCCATCCCGACCGGCCTCAAGCGAGTGGTTGCCGCCTCGATGGCGGGCACCGTCGTCGAGTGGTACGAGTTCTTCCTCTACGGCACCGCCGCCACGCTGGTTTTCGGCAAGATCTTCTTCGCCAAGAGCGACAGCGACCTCGACGCGATCATCGCCGCGCTGCTGACCTACGCGGTCGGCTTCCTAGCTCGCCCGCTAGGCGGCGTGGTTTTCGGGCACTTCGGTGACAAGTACGGCCGCAAGAAGCTGCTGCAGTTCAGCCTCTTGATGGTCGGCGCGGTGACGGTTCTGATGGGATGTCTGCCGACGTTCGCACAAGTCGGTTATTGGGCTCCGGTGTTGCTCGTGACACTGCGGTTCCTGCAGGGCTTCGCAGTTGGGGGCGAATGGGGCGGCGCGGTGTTACTGGTCGCCGAGCACAGCCCCAACCAGAGTCGCGCATTCTGGGCCAGTTGGCCGCAGGCCGCAGTGCCAGTCGGAAACATGCTCGCGACTGTGGTGTTGCTGGTGCTCAACGGGACACTGTCGGATTCGGCATTCCTGTCGTGGGGATGGCGGGTCGCATTCTGGTTGTCGGCGGTGGTGGTGCTGGTCGGCTACTACATCCGGACGAAGGTCACCGACGCGCCGATCTTCCTCGAAGCGCAGCAGGAGGTCGAACGGGTCAAGGCCGTCTCCTTCGGCGTCGTCGAGGTGCTAAAGCGTTATCCCCGAGGCGTTTTCACCGCGATGGGCCTGCGGCTGGCCGAGAACATCATGTACTACCTTGTGGTCACCTTCTCGATCGTCTACCTCAAGGAACAGGTACACGCCAACACCGCCGACATCCTGTGGTGGCTGCTGGCCGCGCATGCTGTGCACTTCATCGTCATTCCGCAGATCGGCAGGCTGTCCGACCGTTACGGCCGGCGTCCGGTGTACTTCGTCGGCGCTCTCGCGGCGGGCACGTGGGGTTTCTTCGCGTTCCCGATGATGGACACCGCGAACTATCTGCTGATCATGAGCGCCATCATCATCGGCCTGGTGATCCACGCGATCATGTACGCCCCGCAGCCGGCGATCATGGCCGAGATGTTCCCGACGCGGATGCGGTATTCCGGTGTGTCCCTTGGCTATCAGGTCACTGCGATCTTCGCCGGCTCGCTGGCACCGTCGATCGCAGCGGCCCTGCTCAAGGCGTACGACTCCTCGGTGCCGATCGCGGTCTACCTGGCGGCGGCCGCCATCGTCACACTGATCGCCGTCTACTTCACCCGTGAGACCAAGGGCATCGACCTGGCCTCGATCGATCAGGCCGACCGCGAGGAACTCGCCAAGGCTGGCGTCGTATGACGGACCTGAGCGGCCGCTCCGCACTGGTCACCGGTGGCGCGAGCGGCATCGGTGCGGCCTGTGCGCGCGAGCTTGCCGCCCGCGGTGCGACGGTCACCGTCGCCGACGTCGACGAGGTCGCAGCCAAGAAGCTGGCTCAGGACATCGGCGGAAAAGCCTGGGCCGTCGACCTTCTCGACGTCGCGCAGCTGGAGACCCTTCGGCTGGAGACCGACATCCTGGTCAACAACGCCGGCGTGCAGAGCATCGCCCCGATCGAGGACTTTCCGCCCGAGGTGTTCCGATCGATGATGGCGCTGATGGTCGAAGTGCCGTTTCTCCTCATTCGCGCGTCGCTGCCCCACATGTATGGGCAGAAGTTCGGCCGCATCATCAACATCTCGTCGGTGCACGGCATTCGGGCCTCCGAGTACAAGGTCGCCTACGTCACGGCCAAGCATGCACTCGAAGGCCTGTCCAAGGTCACCGCCTTGGAGGGCGGCCCGCATGAGGTGACGAGCAACTGCGTAAACCCTGGATATGTGCGAACGCCACTGGTGACCAAGCAGATCGCCGACCAGGCCCGCACACACGGCGTTCCCGAGGACCAGGTGGTGGCAGATATCCTGCTGAAGGAAAGCGCGATCAAGCGGCTCGTGGAGCCAGAAGAGGTTGCCGACCTGGTCGGATGGCTCGCCTCGCCGGCCGCGGGCATGGTGACAGGCGCCTCGTACACGATGGACGGCGGATGGAGCTCTCGATGACCGATTCGCCCCAATGGGTCCCGACCGACGAAGACATCTCGCGTGCGCGGGTGACGGACTTCGCCCGGTTCGTGCAGCAGCGCACCGGTGTCTCCGCCGTCGACTACAAATCACTGTGGCAATGGTCGGTCGATGATCCGGCCGCGTTCTGGGCCTCGCTATGGGATTACTTCGAGCTCGGCGACCGGCCCGATCGGGTGCTCGACGATGCACAGATGCCGGGCGCGCGATGGTTCACCGGCACGCAGCTCAACTACGTCGACCAGATTGTCCGCAACGCCCGCACCGACCGCCCCGCGATCCTGTACGTCAGCGAGGATGAATCCGTCACCGAACTGTCCTGGGCCGAATTAATCAGCCGCACTGCGGCTTTCGCAGATCGACTTCGGTCACTTGGGGTGGCCACGGGAGATCGTGTCGTGGGGTACCTGCCGAACATCCCGGAGGCGGTCATCGCGTTCCTGGCGACGGCCAGCATCGGCGCGATCTGGAGCGCCTGCGGCCAGGATTACTCGGCCAAGGCTGCGCTGGATCGTTTGGGTCAGCTGGAGCCGGTAGTGCTGGTGACGTCGGAGGGCTACCAGTATGGCGGGAAAACGCACGACAAGCACGACGACATCGCCGCTCTGCAAGCAGGCCTGCCGACGCTGAAGGCCACCGTGATGGCGTCAGAGCTCGCGGCCACGGTCGATCACCCGCTGCAGACCGTCCCAGTCGATTTCGACCATGCGCTGTGGATCCTGTTCTCGTCGGGCACCACCGGCTTGCCGAAGGGCATCATGCACGGGCACGGCGGCGTACTGCTCGAACACTTGAAAGCAATTGCGCTGCAGTCGGATATCGGGCGCGACGACACGTTCTTCTGGTTCACCAGCCCTAGCTGGATGATGTGGAATTTCCAGGTGGCCGGCCTGCTCGTGGGTGCGACCATCGTCTGCTACGACGGCAGCCCCACCTTCCCGAAGCCCGACGCGCTGTGGGACATCGCGGCCCGCGTCCGGGCGACGGTCCTCGGGACAAGTCCGGGCTATGTGCTCGGTTGCGCCAAAGCCGGCGCGGTGCCACGCAAGGAGCATGACCTATCGGCGCTGCGGACGGTCGGCATCACCGGCTCGTCATTGCCGCCGTCGTCGTCATTGTGGTTGGGCGACAACGTCGGTGAGCATGTCCAGGTTGCGTCGATCAGCGGCGGAACCGATGTGGTGTCGGCGTTCATCGGCGGCGTGCGGACCGTGCCCGTGTGGCCGGGGGAGCTGTCAGCACCGTATCTGGGCGTGGCGTTGGATGCCTGGGACGAATCCGGGAAGCCGGTGCGTGGCGAGGTCGGCGAGCTGGTCATCACGAAGCCGATGCCGTCGATGCCAGTGGCGTTTTGGAACGATGCTGACGGATCACGCTATCGCGCAGCGTATTTCGAGATGTTTCCCGGCGTGTGGCGTCATGGCGACTGGATCACGATCACCGAGCACGGCAGCATCATCGTGCACGGCCGGTCGGATTCGACGTTGAACCGGCACGGCATCCGCATGGGCAGCGCGGATATCTACCAGGCTGTCGAGCGCCTGCCGGAGGTCGCGGAGGCGCTCGTGATCGGCGCAGAGCAACCCGACGGCGGGTACTGGATGCCGCTGTTCGTGGTACTCGCCGATGATGCGGAGTTGACCGACGAGCTACAGGAGCGCATCAAGGCCACGATCCGCTCCGAGGTGTCGCCGCGGCACGTCCCCGACGAAATCCTTGTCGCGCCCGGTGTTCCGCACACCCGCACCGGCAAGAAGCTCGAGGTGCCGATCAAGAAGCTGTTCCAAGGCGCCGACCCCGCGAACGTGGTGGAACGCAGCGCCGTCGACGACCCGGCACTGCTCGACTGGTACGCGGACCAGAAGCGCTAACGGCCCCGCCAATCCGGCTTGCGTTTTTCGCGCCATGCCCGAATACCCTCGGCCACGTCCTCGGTGACCGCGACCACCTTGCGCATGGTCTCACCGAAGCGAACCGACTCGATCCAGCCCATGTCCGCGGTGCGCCACGCCACCTCCTTGGTCGCGCGCTGAGCCAAGGGTGCGGCCTCCGTGAGGGTTTTGGCCCACGTCCGGGCCTCCTCCTGCAGCTGTTCAGGCTCGACCAGCTTCCACACCAAACCGACTTCCTTGGCCCGCTGGGCGCTCATCGGTTTGCCTGTCAGCAGCAACTCCATGGCATTGGCCCAACCGACCCGCTGCGGGAGCCGGATGGCCCCGACGATGGTGGGGACTCCGATGGACACCTCGGGGAAGGAAAACACCGCGTCGGTCGTGGCAATCACGAAGTCGCAGAAGAGCACTCCGGTGAGCCCATAGCCGATGCACGGCCCGTGTACGGCCGCGATCGTCGGCTTGAACAGTTCCATTCCGCTCTCGAAAGAGTTGATCGTGGGCTTTTCCCAAAAAGTGCCGCCAAACGTGCCGACCGACCCCTCGCCGTCCTTCAGATCGCCGCCGGCGCAGAAGACATCCCCGTTCGCCGTCAGGATCGCCACCCAGGCTTCCTCGTCGTCGCGGAACCGGTCCCAAGCCGCATTCAGGTCTTGCCGCAGGGCGCCGTTGATGGCATTGCGCGCTTGCGGGCGATTGAGGGTGATGGTCGCAATGTGGTCTTGGAGCTCATAGGTAACCAGGCTCATGGCCGCAGCTTAGTTCGCTAGAGCCAGCTGCCGATGCGGCGCAGAGCCTCGTCGATATCGCCCGTCGGGCCTGCGAACGACAGCCGGACGAACGCGCCGCCGCGGACGGTGTCGAAATCGATACCCGGCGCGATCGCAACACCGGTGTCCTCCAACAGCTTTGAGCAAAACGAGAGCGAATCCGTGGTCAGATGCGAGACATCGGCGTAGACGTAGAATGCGCCGTCGGTCGGCGCCACTTTGTCGATGCCGATCTTACGAAGCCCATCGAGCAGCAGCTGGCGATTCGCCGCGTAGTGATGCAGCAGCGCATCGGCCTCCGCCACCGATTCCGGCGTGAACGCCGCGACGGCGGCGACCTGCGCCAGTGCCGGCGGGCAGATTGTGAAGTTTCCCGTCAAGCAATCCACCGCACGCTGCAGCTCCTGCGGCACCAGCAGCCAGCCGAGCCGCCAGCCAGTCATCGCGAAGTACTTCGAGAAGCTGTTGACCACCACGGCATCTCGTGACGTTTCCCACGCGCAGCTGGTCGCCGGTGCGCCCTCGTAGACCAGCCCGTGATACACCTCGTCGCTGATCAATCGCACACCCGAGGCCTCACACCACGACGCGATCGCCGCGAGTTCGCCAGGTGGAATCACCGTCCCTGTCGGGTTGGCCGGGCTTGCGACGATTACGCCTTTGATCGGCGGGTCCAGTTCTCGCAGCATCTGCGCGGTCGGCTGGAACCGGGTGTCCGGCCCGCAGGGGATCTCAACGACCTCGCAGCCGAGCGCCGACAGAATATTGCGGTAACAGGGATAACCGGGACTCGCGATGGCCACCCGGTCGCCGACGTCGAAGCACGCCAGGAACGCCAACAGGAACCCGCCGCTCGAGCCGGTGGTGATCACGACGTCATTCGGGTCGACATCGAGGCTGTGCCGGTCCTTGTACGAACCCGCGATCGCGGTCCGCAGCTCCGGAATGCCGAGTGCGACGGTGTACCCGAGTGGGCCGCTGTCCAAAGCCTCCTTGGCGGCATCTCGCACGGCAGCGGGTGCGCCCGCACTCGGCTGGCCGGCCGACAGGTTGACCAAATCGCCGTGCGTGCGCTGGCGCTCGGCGGCGGCCAGCCACACGTCCATCACATAGAACGGCGGAATCCCGGCCCGCAGCGCGGGGCCCCCTGTGCTCCTCGCGTCCGCGGCGCTCACGTCGTCAACGCTAGAACACCTCGGATTCGAGCCGACGCAGATGCTCCCGCGGCGGCCCGAGCAGCTGCGCGCTGGCGTGCGCGCGCTTGAAGTACAGCTGGATGTCGTGCTCCCACGTGATCGCGATGCCGCCGTGCATCTGCACCGCTTCGGCTGCGACCTTGGAGAACGCCTCACTGGCCGCGACGCGGGCCAGCGCGGCCGAAGCCGGCGACGGTTCGGCGATTGCGTCGTTGACGACAGCCCGCGCGGACTGCACCGCGACGTACAGGTCCGCCATCCGGTGCTTGAGCGCCTGGAAGCTGCCGATCGGCCGGCCGAATTGCACGCGGTCCTTCGTGTATTCGACGGTCAGATCGAGACACTTCGTGGCGGCGCCGATCTGCTCGGCGGCCAGCAGGATCGCGGCGGTTTCGCCCAGCCCAGGATCGGCACCGATCTCGGCCGTGTCTTGCGGCTCGACCCGCGAGAGCCGACGCGTCAGGTCCATGGTGTCGGACGGCTCAGCGGTGAAAGTTGTCCAGCGGTTCAGCGTCGTGCCGTCGGCGGCGATGACCACGTCGGCGATGTCGCCGTTGACCACATAGCCGGGGTCGAAGACGACGGCGCCGATCTTCGTGCCCTCGGCGAGACCCTCGAGGGCGTCGGCGTCCGGTTCGTCAGCCGTCAGTAGCGCGAGCTCGGCAAGCGTGGTGCCCAGCAGCGGCGTCGGCACCAATCCCTTGGCCAGCTCCTCGAGCACGACGGCGGCGTCGGCGAGCTCCCCACCGGCGCCGCCCAACTCCTCAGGCACCACGAGAGCGGCGGCACCGACCTGCTCGCACAGCAGCTTCCACAGCGACTCGTCGTAGCCGTGCTCGGACGCCATCGCCTCGCGCACCGCTGCTGGGGACGCGTGCTTTTCGACCAGCGCCACGACGGTTTGGCGCAGCAGTTCCCGTTCTTCAGTCACGAGAGGGCCTCCAATACCCGGCGGCGATGCCATGTCGGATCACCCCATGCCGAACGCAGGGCCTGCACGCGCAGCAGCCACAGCGACAGGTCGTGCTCCTGGGTGAAGCCGATGGCCCCGTGGGTCTGCAGTGACGAGCGCGCCGCCAATAGCGCGGCGTCTGCGGCCGCCGCCTGTGCAGCGCTGACGTCGCGCGCGGTGCCGGGTGATGCCCCAGTGTTGTCGCTGGCCAGTGACAGCGCCGCCGCATAGACAAGCGGACGCGCCAGTTCGACGGCGATGTGCACATCCGCCAGCTTGTGCTTGATCGCTTGGTAGGTGCCGATCACCCGGCCGAATTGGCTTCGTTGCTTGGCGTATTCGACGGACATGTCCAGCATCGCCTGACCGGCGCCGACCAGCTGTGCGGCCGTGGCTAGCACACCGAACTCGAATGCGCGTGCCACGTCTGCTGCCTGAGAATCGCCGGATGCGTTGACGTCGAACAGCTTTCGACTCGGATCGACGGATTCGTGTTGATCTCCCGCCGTGGCTTCGCGGACGGCGTCGTCTGCGGCCACCAGGATCAGGCCCGCGGTATCGGCGTCCACGGCACGCGGCACGCGTGGCGGCAGGGCGACGGTTGCGATGAGTTCACCGGCGGCCAGGGCGGCGGATCGTTCGTCGTCGGCGAGCAGAATCGGTGCGACAGCGATGGATTCGGTGACTGGTCCCGGGACGCACCACCGGCCAAGCCGTTCCGCGGCGACGACCAGGTCGACAGGATGCGCCTCGATCCCGTCGAACTTCTCCGGAACCATCAGCGCGGTGACGCCGAGGTCGGCAAGCCGTGCCCACACCTTGCGGCCCGGTGCGGTATCGCCTTGGGCCCATGCGCGCACCGCGCCCGGCAGATCGGCGGACGCCAGTGCCGCGTCGATGCTGGCGGCGAAATCGCGCTGCTGTTCGTCAGTCTCAAAAAACACAGTCGAATTTCACCTTCATTTTCGGGGCAGGCCCAGCAGCCGCTCGGCAATAATGTTGCGCTGAATCTCGTTGGTGCCGGCGTAGATCGGGCCGCCGAGCGCAAACAGCAGTCCCTCTGTCCACGAGTCCGCGAGCTCAGCGTCGGCACCCCGCATGTCCAGTGCCGTCTGATGCAGCGCCACATCGAGATCTGACCAGAACACCTTGGTCACCGACGACTCGGCACCCAGCTCGCCGCCGGCGGCCAGCCGTGTGACGGTCCCGAACGTGTGCAGCCGGTAGGCCTGCGCCTTGATCCACGCGTCGGCCACGCGGTCGGCGAATGCCTCGTTTGGATCGGTCTTCCACTGCGCCACAAGCCGTTCCGCCGGTGCGACGAAGCGGGCGGGGCTGCGCAGCGACATGCCGCGTTCGTTGCTCGACGTGCTCATCGCCGCGCGCCAGCCGTCGTGCACATCGCCGATCACGTCGTTGTCGGGTACGAAAACGTCGTCGAGGAAGATCTCGCCGAACCCGGTATCTCCGCCGAGCTGCGCGATGGGCCGGACGGTGATGCCGTCTGCCTCCAGGTCGAACATGAAGTACGTCAGGCCGCGATGACGCTCGGCCTCCGGGTCAGAGCGAAACAGTCCAAAGGCCCTGTCGCCGAAGGGTGCTCGTGAGCTCCAGATCTTCTGGCCGTTGAGCAGCCAGCCGCCGTCTGTCTTGGTGGCCGTCGAGCGCAGCGACGCCAGATCGCTGCCGGACTCCGGCTCCGACCACGCCTGCGCCCAGATCTCCTCGCCGCTCGCCATTTTCGGCAGCACGCGATCCAGTTGTTCTTCGGTGCCGTGCGCGAACAGCGTCGGCGCTAGCATCGATGTCCCGTTGGCGCTGGCCCGTCCCGGCGCGCCTGCGCGGAAATACTCCTCCTCGTACACGACCCATTGCAGCAGGGTGGCGTCGCGACCGCCGTACTTCTCGGGCCAGGTGATCACCGACAGGCCGGCGTCGAAAAGTACCTTGTCCCAGCGCCGGTGTTGCTCGAAACCTTCTGCGGTGTCGTACGACTTCGTTGGGAACGAATCCTTGTTCGCCGACAGGAAGTCGCGCACCTCGGCCTGGAACTCGAGGGTGGAGTCGTCAAAGTTCAGGTCCAATTCAGGCCCTTTCACTGTGTTGGCGCAAGAGAGGCTTGACCACTTTGCCGCCGGGGTTGCGCGGAAGCACGTCGAGGAACTCCACCGACCGTGGGGTCTTGAAGTTGGCCAAATACTGTCGTGTATAAGCGATTACGGACTGCTCGTCCAGCGTGGCACCAGGCTTAATCACGACGAAAGCCTTGCCGACCTCGCCGAGCCGCTCGTCGGGCACACCGATGACCGCCGATTCGGCCACTCCGTCGAGGCGCGCGAGCACTTGCTCGATCTCGGCGGGATAGACATTGAAACCGCCGCAGATGTACATGTCTTTTAGTCGATCGGTGATCGTGAGGTTGCCGTCGTCGTCGACGCGCCCCACGTCACCGGTGTGCAGCCAACCCTCGGCATCAATTGCGGCTGCGGTGGCTTCTGGGTCGTCGAGGTAGCCGAGCATGACGTTGGGCCCGCGCAGCAGCACTTCATCGTGGTCGCCGATGCGCAGCTCGAAATCGGCAATGGGACGACCGCATGTAGTGGCGACGGTGACCGCATCGTCGTCGGCGCGGCACATCGTGCCGAACCCGTTGGCTTCGGTGAGGCCGTAGGCGGTCAGCACGATGTCGATGTCCAGCTCGGTTTGCATGCGCTCGATCAACACGACCGGCACCACCGCGGCGCCGGTGACGGCGAACCGCAGCGAGGTCAGGTCGTAATCAGAGCGTTTGGGATGGTCGAGCAGCGTCTGATAGATCGTCGGCGGCCCAGGCAGCACGGTGACGCGGTGCTCCTGCACTGCGGCCATGGCCCGCTCGGGGTCGAAGGTGAGCTGGGGAATCAGCGTGGCACCGGTCTGCAGGCAGGCCAGGATGCCGGCCTTGTAGCCGAAGTTATGGAAGAACGGGTTGATGCACAGGTAGCGGTCGTCGCTGGTGATCTGCCCGCACTCGGCCCACGCCGCGGACCCCGCCAGGGACTGACGGTGCGCGCACAACGCGCCTTTGCTGCGGCCGGTGGTGCCGGAGGTGAACAGGATGTCGGAGACGTCGTCGGGCCTGACGGCCGCTGCCCGCGCATCCGCCGCGTCCAGGTCGCCTCCCCGCGCCATGAAGTCGTCCCAGCTGCCGTCCTCTTTGTCGATGGGCACCCGCACGATGTGTTGCAGCTTCGGCAGCTCGCCACGGTCGAGGTCAGCCGCCTTGTCGGCGCCAAGGAACTCGCCGGCCGCGACGAGCACCGGTGCGCCCGTGCGGGCCAGGATGTCGCTGGCCTCGCTAGCCGTGTACCGGGTGTTGAGCGGGACGAGCACGCCGCCGGCGTAGGTCGTGGCCAGGCATGCGACGACCCAGTGCCAGGTGTTCGGCGACCAGATCGCGACCCGGTCGCCGGGGCCCACGCCGAGGTCGATCAGTGCCGCGGCGGCCTGCCGGACCTCGGCCCGAAGCTCGGCGTATGTGAACCGGCGGTCCTCGGTGACCAGCGCATCGTGGTCGGAAAATCGGTCGGCAATCCGGTCGAGAACCGCAGGAATGGTCCTCGCGGAGGTCGTCATCGATGCTCCTCTAACAAAGCAAGTGCTTGGTAGGTTAGCCTACAAGGGTGATAGAGGTCCAGGAGTTCCGGGCCGAGGTAAAGCAGTGGCTCGCCGACAACCTCGTCGGCGAATTCGCCGCGCTCAAAGGCCTCGGCGGACCGGGTCGCGAGCACGAGGCGTTCGAGGAACGACGTGCGTGGAACCAGCATCTGGCCGCCGCCGGACTGACCTGCCTGGGCTGGCCGGAAGAGCATGGCGGCCGCGGATTGTCCGTCGCGCACCGCGTCGCGTTCTACGAGGAATACGCCAAGGCCGACGCGCCCGACAAGGTCAACCACTTCGGTGAGGAACTGCTCGGGCCGACGCTGATCGCGTACGGCACTGAAGAGCAGCAGAAGCGATTCCTCCCGAAGATCCTCGATGTCACCGAGCTGTGGTGCCAGGGCTACTCCGAGCCCGGTGCGGGCAGTGACCTGGCCAATGTGTCGACCACGGCCGAGCTCGACGGCGATGAGTGGGTGATCAACGGGCAGAAGGTGTGGACGTCGCTGGCGCACTGGGCCCAGTGGTGCTTCGTGGTGGCCCGTACCGAGAAGGGCTCCAAACGACACGCCGGTCTGTCGTATCTGCTTGTGCCGCTGGATCAACCGGGCGTAGAAGTCCGGCCTATCGTGCAGCTGACCGGAGACTCGGAGTTCAACGAGGTCTTCTTCGACGACGCGCGCACCGACGCCTCGTTGGTGGTGGGACAGCCCGGTGACGGCTGGCGGGTGGCGATGGGAACGCTGACGTTCGAGCGGGGCGTGTCCACGCTGGGCCAGCAGATCCGTTATGCGCGTGAGCTTTCCAATCTGGTGGAGGTGGCCAAGCGGACCGGTGCCGCCGACGACCCGCTGATCCGCGAGCGGCTGACCCGGTCGTGGGCTGGCCTGCAGTCGATGCGGTCGTACGCGTTGGCGACGATGGACGTCGAGCAGCCAGGCCAAGACAACGTCTCGAAGCTGTTGTGGGCCAACTGGCATCGCGATCTCGGCGAGATCGCGATGGACGTCGTCGGCAAGGCCGGGCTGGTGTTGACCGACGGCGACTTCGACGAGTGGCAGCGGCTCTATCTGTTCAGCCGCGCCGACACCATCTACGGCGGATCTAATGAAATCCAGCGCAACATCATCGCCGAGCGCGTGCTCGGCTTACCCAGGGAGGTTCGCGGATGAGCGCTTGCGCGAAGACCATAGGAAGGGCCGTATGACCTTATCTGACCCCCCGAAAGAGATTGAGGGACACGGACTTCTCAACGGCAAGGTCGTCGTCGTGACGGCTGCGGCCGGCACCGGCATCGGGTCCGCGGTGGCGCGGCGTGCTTTGGCCGAAGGTGCCGACGTCGTCGTGTCCGATCACCACGAACGGCGGCTGAGCGAGACCCGCGACCAGTTGACGGAACTCGGGCTTGGCCGGGTCGAAAGCGTGGTCTGCGACGTGACGTCCACCGCGCAGGTCGATGCGCTGATCGCGTCGACCACCGCGCGGATGGGCCGGCTCGATGTGCTGGTCAACAACGCAGGCCTCGGCGGGCAGACTCCCGTGGTCGACATGACCGACGAGGAATGGGACCGCGTCCTCAACGTCACGCTGACCTCCGTGATGCGGGCAACGCGTGCGGCGCTGCGGTATTTCCGCGATGCCGACCATGGCGGCGTGATCGTCAACAACGCGAGCGTGCTCGGCTGGCGAGCGCAGCATTCGCAGTCGCATTACGCGGCGGCCAAGGCCGGTGTGATGGCGCTGACCCGCTGCAGCGCAATCGAAGCCGTCGAATACGGGGTGCGGATCAACGCCGTGTCACCGAGCATCGCCAGGCACAAGTTCCTTGAGAAGACCAGCTCCTCGGAGCTGTTGGACAGGCTGTCGGAAGGCGAGGCGTTCGGCCGGGCGGCAGAGCCGTGGGAGATCGCCGCCACCATTGCATTCCTGGCCAGCGAGTACTCCAGTTACCTGACCGGCGAAGTCATCTCGGTGTCGAGCCAGCGGGCCTGACGACCGAAATCTCCACGGAATCTTCACGAACGCTGCTCGGAAGCCCCACATCCGGCACTTACAGTCGGATGTGTGAAGCGAATCCTGGTCATCGATGACGAGCCGACCATCCTGGCCGCCGTCGCGACCCGGTTGCGCGCCGAGGAGTTCCTGGTAGAGACGGCCGTTGACGGACCGTCGGCCGTCGCCGCGGCCACGGCCTCCCCGCCGGACCTCGTGGTGCTCGACGTCATGTTGCCGGGATTCGACGGGCTCGAGGTGTGCAGGCGAATCCAGGCCGTGCAGTCCATCCCCGTGCTGATGCTGACCGCACGAAGCGATGAGACCGACATGCTGATCGGGCTCGGAATCGGTGCCGACGACTACCTCACCAAGCCGTTCAGCATGCGCGAACTCGTCGCGCGCGTAAGGGTGCTGCTGCGCCGCATGGACCGCACCGGTCCGGCCCAACCCCTGTCGATCGGTGACCATCGTATCGATCTGCAAGGCCGCAGAGTTCACAAGGGCGGCGACGAAATCCACTTGACGCGAACCGAATTCGATCTGCTCGTGTTCTTGGCCGGCCGGCCGCGCACGGCGGTCTCCCGCGACGCCTTGCTCGAACACGTGTGGGGGTGGGGTTCCGGGGTGGAGAGCCGGACCGTCGACACCCACGTGAAGGCGTTGCGTCGCAAGCTCGGCCCGGAACTCATCCGCACCGTGCACGGCGTCGGGTACGCGCTGGAGCTACCGCGTTGAACAGGCTCGCCGCCGTGTGGGACCGGCTGCCGCGGCCACTGGACCCCTTCAGCTCGTTCAAGGTCAAGATGGGCCTGCTCGTCGGCAGCGCGATCACCCTGGCCGCGTTCACCTTCTGGATCGGCGCGAGCTGGCAGTTCCGCTGGGCATTGCTCGCAGCGCTGGCCACCTCACTCGCGCTCACTCAGTTCCTCGCCCACGGCATGACGTCGCCGCTGCGCCAGATGACGGCCGCGGCGCGCGCCATGGCTCGCGGTGATTACAGCGTGCGCGTCCGCGCCACCTCCAGGGACGAGATCGGACAGCTGGCGGTGGCCTACAACCAGATGGCAGCCGATCTCGGGGCGGCCGACGAGTATCGACGGGGACTCATCGCCAACGTCTCGCACGAACTCCGCACTCCCATCACGGCATTGCGCGCGCTGCTCGAGAACGTCGTCGATGGGATCGCGGAGCCCGACGACACGACCATGCGGATGGCGCTGTCCCAGACCGAGCGGCTCGGCGAGCTGGTGACCAACCTGCTCGACCTGTCCCGGCTCGAGGGCGGAGCTATCCCGTTGCAGCCCAGCACTTTCGGCGTCGAGAAGTTCCTCGAGGAGGCCGTCGGACACGTCGCGGCGGCCGGCGATGGTGTGCAGGTGACCGTGCGGGTGTCGCCACCGGATCTGGTTGCCGTCGCCGATCAGGCCCGCCTGCGGCAGGTGGTCGTCAACCTGGTGGACAACGCCATTCGGCACAGTCCGTCGGGCGCCCGGGTCTCCGTGCTTGCGAGCACGGCGCAACCGACGGGGCTGCGGCTCGAGGTGTGCGACGAGGGCCCCGGAATACCGCCCGCCGAACGCGAACGCGTTTTCCAGCGATTCACCAGGGGCGCGACGTCGGCCGGGGGTACCGGACTCGGACTCGCGATCGCCCGCTGGGCGGTCGAACTGCATGGTGGCGCCATCGAAGTGATGGAAGCCAGGACTGGTTGCCGGATCGGGGTCACGATCCCTGCACCGGCGGTCGCGGAGGAGCAACCACGATGAGCACGCCGCCGACCATGATGTACCCGGGGCTGTACCCGCCACCACAACCACCGCCACCGCCGATGCTGGGGCCGAAATTGCCGCGGTATGGCGAGCCCGGGTGGACCGTCTGGCCGCGCCGCATCTGGCCGCTCGACGCGCTGGCCGCGGCGCCGCGCCGATTGCTGGTGGCAGCGTTGGTCGTAGGAGTCGTGGGCGCCGAGTTGTGGCGGGTCTCCGTACTGAGCGTGGGGTACCTCCTGGTCGGTGTCATGGTGTTCGGCGTCGTCTACGGCCTTGCCGAGCGTCGTCCGACCCGTGATGAATGGCTCGGGATCACGGTCACGCTGGCGCTTCTGGCCGTGCCAGCACTACTCGCCGCGGAATGGCTTGGGGTGGTGTGCATTCTGGCTGCCTGGCTCGTTGGCTGGAGCACGCTGGCGGGCGGCCGGACGTGGACGGCCGTCGTCGCCGGGCCTTTTCTGCCGTGGTGCCTGCCCGCCAGGGCGTTCGGGTGGGCGCGTCGAGCGGTGCCGGAAGGCGGACTCGCGTGGAGCGGGCGGCCCAATACGGTCCGGATGGGCGTCGTGGGAGCCGTCACCCTGGTGCTCGTGCTGGTCTTCGGCGGCTTGTTCGCGTCGGCCGACCCGGCCTTCGCGCGGATGATCGAAGTCCTGACACCCGAGTGGAACCCCATCGAGGGGTATGTCCACGCACTCGTGTTCGGGATCGTGGTGTGCTTCGTGCTGTTCGGCGGCTACCTGGTGCGCTTCGCCCCCAAGCTCGATGCACTGGCGCCACGTCCCATGCGTTCCCTGCCGAACTGGGAGTGGGCGGTGCCGCTGGCGGTGCTGGACGTGCTGTTCATCGGGTTCGTCGCGATTCAGGCCACGGTGTTGTTCGGCGGGCACGCGCACGTCCTGCAGACCGACGGGCTGACCTACGCCGAGTACGCACGGCAGGGCTTCTGGCAGCTGCTTGGGGTCTCCTCGCTGACTCTTCTGGTGCTGAGCGGCGTCATCCGGGTGGCAGGACGCGAGGCCGCATCGTCTCGTCGACTGCTGCGTATCCTCGTCGGAACCCTTTGTGCGACTTCGGTTGTGGTGGTGATCTCGGCGATCCACCGGATGTGGCTGTACCAGCAGGCCTACGGTTTCAGCACCGAGCGCCTCATGGTGATCACCATCGAACTGTGGCTCGGCGCGGTATTCATCCTGGTCGCTGTCGCAGGCATTCGGATGACGGGGCAGTGGTTGCCGCGGGCGATCCTGCTCGCCGGTGCGGTGGCGCTGCTCGGCCTGGCCGCGACGAATCCCGAGCGGCTGATCGCCGAACGCAACATCGACCGGTACGAGCAGACCAAGCTGCTGGACACCGCCTACCTGTTTCGGCTGTCCGCGGACATCGAGCCGGCGCTGGGCCGCCTGCCCGAGTCGATGCGGGTGTGCGCGATGTACCGCGATGACCACCGGGGGCCCTTCTACGAGTTCAACCTGTCGCGATGGCGTGCCCCCTACGACGGCGCGTCGCGGGACGAGCAGTGCTCGGAGTACTGGTCATCCTCCGGCTGACCCGCCCGGGCTTACCTAGCAAGCGCTTGGTTGCTATCCTGGTCGGATGGACAGCGCGCTTCCGAGTCGCCGCGACGAGCTGCTGAGGCTCGCCGCGACGATGTTCGCCGAGCGCGGGCTGCGCGCGACGACCGTGCGCGACATCGCCGATTCGGCAGGCATTCTGTCGGGCAGCCTGTATCACCATTTCAAGAGCAAAGAGCAGATGGTCGAGGAGGTGCTTCGGGATTTCCTGGACTGGTTGTTCGGTCGCTACCAGGAGATCGTCGACACCGAACCCAATCCTCTCGAACGGCTCAAGGGTTTGTTCATGGCGTCGTTCGAGGCGATCGAAGACCGTCATGCCCAGGTCGTCATCTACCAGGATGAGGCAAAGCGGCTGTCGTCACTGCCGCAGTTCGGCTTCGTCGAGACGCGCAACAAAGAGCAACGCAAGATGTGGCTGGACCTGCTCAACCAGGGCATCGAGGAGGGCGACTTCCGGCCCGACATCGACGTCGACCTGGTGTACCGGTTCATTCGCGACACCACATGGGTTTCGGTCCGCTGGTATCAGCCAGGCGGACCACTGACGGCCGAAGAGGTTGGCCGCCAATACCTTTCGATAGTCCTCGGCGGCATCACCGTCGCCACACCCAAGGAGAGCAAATATGCCTGAGGCGTACGTCATCGACGCTGTACGCACCGCGATCGGCAAGCGCAATGGTTCGCTTGCCGGTGTGCATCCCGTCGACCTGGGCGCGGCGGCGTGGCGGGGACTGTTCGAACGTGTCGACGTCGATCCCGGCGCGGTCGACGACGTCATCGCCGGATGCGTCGACGCGATCGGACCGCAGGCAGGCAACATCGCCCGGTTGTCGTGGCTGGCGGCGGGATATCCCGAAGAGGTGCCGGGCGTCACCGTCGATCGGCAGTGTGGTTCCAGCCAGCAGGCGATTTCGTTTGGCGCACAGGCGATCATGTCGGGCACGGCCGATCTGATTGTGGCCGGCGGCATGCAGAACATGAGCCAGATACCCATCTCCTCGGCGATGATCGTCGGCGAGCAGTTCGGGTTCACTTCGCCCACCAACGAGTCGAAGAGCTGGCTGCATCGCTATGGCGATCAGGAGATCTCGCAGTTCCGCGGTTCGGAGTTGATCGCCGAGAAGTGGAACATCTCGCGGGAGGAGATGGAGCAGTTCGCGCTGACCAGTCACCAGCGGGCGCAGGCGGCGATTCGTGGCGGGAATTTCGAGAACGAGATCATCGACGTCGACGGTTTCCGGACCGACGAAGGCCCGCGAGACACGTCGCTGGAGAAGATGGCGACGCTGCCGACACTGGTCGAGGGTGGCCGGTTGACCGCGGCGATGGCCAGCCAGATCTCCGATGGCGCAAGCGCGGTGCTGCTGGCCTCCGAGCAGGCGGTCAAGGAGCACAACCTGACCCCGCGGGCGCGTATCCATCACATCAGCGCGCGCGGCGCGGACCCCGTGTTCATGCTGACCGGCCCGATCCCCGCTACGCGTTACGCGCTGGAGAAGACCGGCCTGTCGATCGAGGACATCGACACCGTCGAGATCAACGAGGCGTTCGCGCCTGTCGTCCAGGCATGGTTGAAGGAGATCAAGGCCGACCCGGAAAAGGTGAACCCGAACGGCGGCGCGATCGCGTTGGGTCATCCGCTGGGCGCGACGGGAGCCAAGCTGTTCGCCACCATGCTCAACACGCTCGAGCGCACCGGAGGCCGCTACGGCTTGCAGACGATGTGCGAAGGCGGCGGCACGGCCAACGTCACCATCATCGAGCGGCTCTGACAGCGCCTAGTGCGCTAGTGCGAGGCCGCCTAACGCGAGCATCCAGCTGGCGAAGCTGCCGACGAGGAAGTACTCCGTCACTTCGTCGATGCCGATGCCGCCGTTTTCACGGGCCTTCTGCGCATTGATTTCCGGGAATCGGATGATGCTCTTGGCGGCGACGACGGCGGTGGCCGTGGTGAGCTGACCGGCCAGGCCAAGCCCGAGAATCAGCAGCCGCTCCATCGGGCCGAGCAGCCGCCCGCCTTTGAGCTTGTCGGACGGCTGCGGCTCACCCGCGGGCTTGACAGCGCCGACCGAGCCAAGCACCAAGCGCACCAACTGGTTTCCGGTGACCAGTTGCAGCAACACGACCGCGACGACCATCAGCAGCCGGTCCGGCTCGACATCGATGTCCACCCAAGACGGCCAGCGCGCGACGAGTCCGGAGACGTGAGATCCCCAGCCCGACAAGATGATCAGCAGGCCGGCCGCGGCGCCGAACACCGCGAGCGGCGTCAGTTCACGCTGCCCGGACCGTTCCGCACGGGCACACAGCAGCACCCACCCGACGCTCGCGACCGCGGCGATCACGAGCAGCGCGATATCGCCGAGACGCCATAGTCCCGCTAGCACGGCGCAAACGACGACCACGACCGGCGCGACCGTGGCAGGAAGCCACACGCGATCGGTGCGTCGACGGAAGACGTCGGCCACACCGGTCGCGATCAACATCACGGCCAGCCCACTCACGGGACGCCCCGAAGGTATTGCGATGCCTGCACAATCAAATCCAAGCCGTCGCGGCCTGCGCGCTGCGACACCGCCGAGGCGCTGATGCCCTCGGCGGCCGCGATGTCCTTCTTGCTGTGGTTGTTCAACAGGCCCTTCAGTATTCGTATCGATCGGTCATCGAGTGATCCAATCAGATGGTCCCGACATATCAGGGCGGCGTTGATAGCGTCGACATCACGGCGGCTTTCGCCGTCGGCCCGAAACGCCGTGCGTACAAGCGCCAGCCCGGGTTGCCTCTGCGCCGACGCCGTCCACTCGATGGCCGCACGCGCCGCCCACCACCCCGGGCCGTCCTGAATGCCGGCAGCGGCGTCGAGCATCATCACCGCGCCCCAGCCGATGCCGAACCGGATGTCGACACCCGGCGCCATGGCCAGACTCAGCGCCAGCGCGGCATCGATCGCCTGGCCGACCGCCGGATAGCTGCCCTGAAATTCGTCGCCGACCGTGAAAGCGGGCGCGTCGATCGCATCGCCTGCTATTTCGCGCAGCGCCTTGTTCAACGCCTGGTGTTGCGCACGTCGGTCGGCAGTGCGACGGGACCCGACGATGTCGCCGATCAGCGTCGCCCGGGAGTGTGATGAAGCTTTAGTCTTCACTGCAGACATATGAAGAGTATAGCTTCATTAGCACCCACTTTAGCCATATGCTTTAGCAGGTAAGCGCCGGTCTGGGATAGGGAGTATTTCGGTGCCCGCCTTGCGGCGACAAAGTCGCCCAGAGAGAAGGGCACAACCGCGGTCGCGCGGCGTGGTCGAAATCGGGGCCGTAGAGCTGACCCAGCGGCGGGCGTGGCTGTCGTCTGACTACTACTGTTCGGTGCCCGCGTTGCGGCGACATTGTCGCCACTGACGACTCTGTCGCCGCTAGCTGGGCACTGACTATTCGACCAGCGCCGCCGCCGCCTGCAGGTGCTTGACGGCGTCGCTGACGATCGACTCGATCAGCTCCGCACATGACGGCAGATCGTCGAGGATTCCCGCGACCTGTCCCGACGCCAGCACGCCCGCGGCGGTGTTGCCTTCCACCAGCCCGGCCTTCAACAGCATCGGGGTGTTGGCCGCCATCACGACCTGCGACCACGTCAGTTCCTTGCCGTGCCGCATTTCCAGCCCGTCGCGGATCATCGACCGCCACGTCATGCCGGACATCTTCTTGAATTTCTGCGCATTGCGCACCGCCGCGGTGAAACCACGCAGCCGCGAACCGCTCTCGAGCTTCTCTACCAACCCCGTTCGCAGTACTCGGTGCGGCATCCCATCGACGCGCGTGGACACCACGGTGCCGTCCAGCCCCGCCTCCAGGTACCGCTTCTTGACCGTATCCGGCACCGTCGAATCCGACGTCAACAAAAACCGCGTGCCCATCGCGACGCCGGCAGCGCCATACGACAGTGCCGCCGCCAATCCGCGACCGTCGAAGAAACCGCCCGCCGCCACGACCGGGATGTCGACCGCATCGAGCACCGACGGCAGTAACAGCGTCGTGGCGATCGGGCCGGTGTGGCCGCCACCCTCGCCACCCTGCACGATCACCGCGTCGGCGCCCCAGCCGGCCACCTTCTTGGCGTGCTTGGCCAGGCCGACAGACGGAATCACCACCACGCCAGCCTCTTTCAGCCGCGCGATCAGCTCCGGTTTCGGCGCCAACGCAAACGACGCGACCTTGACGCCCTCGCGGATCAGTAGGTCGATGCGATCGTTGGCGTCGCCGGCGTCGGCGCGGATGTTGATGCCGAACGGCTTGTCGGTCGTGGACTTGACCTTGGTGACGGCGGTCTGCAATTCGTCCAGGGTCATCGTCGCCGAGGCCAGAATGCCCAGCCCGCCGGCGTTGGCCGTCGCCGCCACCAGCCGCGCACCCGCTACCCAGCCCATCCCGGTCTGCACCACCGGATGTTCGATGCCGACCAGTTCGGTCAGCGGTGTGCGCAGCCTGGTCATACTCGTACTTCCTTGTCCCGCAGTGACTTCGGGTCGATCACCTCGCGGATCAGCTTCAGCTCCTGCTCACTCGGCAGGCGGGTGTGCTCGGCCTTGTCCAGATCGTGCACCTCGAACGACGTGTTGTCCTGGACATCTTCGGGGGTGATACCCGGATGCAGCGACACCGCACGCATCTGGTGGTCCGGCCCATTGAAGTCGAAGACGCCGAGATTCGTCACGACGCGGTACACGTTGACGAACCGGTACGCAGGGTTGTCGGGATCCACCTTGTCCCAGCCGATGCCCGACACCACGTCGACCGAATCGCCGAACACTCGTTTGGAGTGGTTACCCACCCAATAACTCGTCGCGTGGTTGATCGTATTGCCAGGCGCGCCGCGCACGCCGAACATCTGCCGCGTGGGATGTTGCAGCGGTCCGAACGCCGACAGGTTCTGATTGCCGTAGCGGTCAATCTGGTTGGCGCCCATGACCACATGACGCCTGCCCCACGCCAGCGTCTCGAAAACCCGGCCGAACGGCATCCAGCCTTCGACCGCGCCAGGGGCGCCGATCGCCGGAGTGTCGGCGAGCAGCTGCGCCTCTCCGTCGGTCAACAGGATGTCGGGCGAGAAGGTCAGCCGCGCGAGCCGGGCCCCGATCGACACCATCGTCGCCATCGGGCTGACCATGATCTCGCCCGCGTCGCGGAACAATTCCGCGCAGGCGACCGCACACACCTCCGGACGGCTGACGGAAATCACTTGGACACCTCCGAAGCGAACTTGCGGACCGCTGCCTGGTAATCGGCCTCGCTCCCGGACAGATACGTCTGCACGAACTGCTGCCACGTCTCGTCGGAGCCGGCGGCCTCGGCGTAGTGGCGCTGGAACTTCTCGTCGCGGCCGTAATCGGGTGCGGCCGTGGTGAAGTGCGCGCCATTGGGTGCCTCGACGACGGAGTCCACCATCATCCGGTTGATCAGCAGCGCCTGCGGTGGCACCGCTTTGACCAGCTCGTCGGTCGGCACCACCTGTTCCACCGACAAGTAGCGTCGCTCGGCGGCCATCAAGTACAGATCGTCGAAGTACGGATCGATTCCGGTGTAGGCCGCATTGCCTTGCGCGTCACCGAGATTCATGTGCACAAACGCAGCGTCCAGTCGCAGAGCCGGCATCGCGACGAGCGTCTCGTAGCCGTCGCCGGTCGGGTAGGGCGACGTGACTGTCGAAAGCTCACCTTCCCAGAAATCGACGACCGAGCTGCCCAGCCCGGCGCGGATCGGCAGGAACGGCAGCCGCTGCGCCGCGGCCTGCAAGCCGCAGCGCAGCATGCCCTCGTCCATCTCACGCGCTTCGATCGCGCCGGACGTACGCGCCTTGGCGAACCACGGGTCGTAGAACGGCGGCGAATCCAGCGACACGAAGCCGTAATACACGCGCCGCACCTTGCCCGCCGAGCACAGCAGCCCGATATCCGGCCCGCCGTAGCTGACGACAGTCAGATCCTTGACGTCGGTGCGCAGCAGCGCCCGCACGAACGCCATGGGCTTGCGCCGCGAGCCCCAGCCGCCGATGCCGATGGTCATGCCGCTTTCGATCGCCGAGACGGCTTGATCGAGGGTGGTCCGCTTATCGCTCATGCGTTCTTGCCCTTAGTGGTACCGGCGAATGCGTCGCGATGCTCGTCGGCGACGCCGGCGAGATTCAGCTCGAAGGTAAAGCCTTGCTCCATGCGGTAACTCGAGTTGACCCGCTGCACGTCGATGAGGTTCAGCGCTTCCTTGGCCGCCCGGATCACCCGCGTGTCCTTCGCGGCGATATCGCGGGCCACCCGCAACGCCGCCTCGTCCAGCTCACCCCGCGGCACCACCTCATGCACCGAACCGAAGTGATGCAGCGTGGCCGCGTCGACGGTGGCGGCGGTGAAGAACAGCCGCCGCATCATGTGCTGCGGCACCAGCCGCGACAGGTGCGTCGCCGCACCGAGCGCGCCACGCTCGACTTCGGGCAGACCGAATGTCGCATCGTCGGAGGCGACGATGACGTCGGCGTTGCCGACCAACCCGATGCCGCCGCCGACGCAGAAGCCGTTGACCGCTGCGACGACGGGTACCGCGCATTCGTAGACCGCCCGGAAGGCAGCGAAGCATCCGCGGTTGGCGTCGATGAGTGCGGTGAAGCCCTCGGTGCGCTGCATCTCCTTGATGTCGACGCCGGCATTGAAGCCGCGGCCCTCCGCGCGAAGGATCACGACGTGGGTCGCGTAGTCCTCGCCGGCCTTGGTGATCGCCTCGGCGAGTTCGAACCAGCCTTGCGACGGGATGGCGTTGACCGGCGGATAGTCGACCGTTACCGAGACGATGCCCGGCTCGACTGTGGTGGAGGTAATGGTCATGGCACTTCCTGGGGACGGTAGGAAAGCAAGCACTTGCTTGGTACGCTAGCACAGTGACCGACGCCCCAGACATACACCTCGGACTCAAGGACAAGGTCGTTCTCGTGACGGGCGGCGTCCGCGGAGTCGGCGCCGGCATCAGCGCGGTGTTCGCCGACCAGGGGGCGACGGTGGTGACGTGTGCGCGGCGTCCCGTCGACGGACTGCCGTACGAGTTCCTGCCGTGCGACGTGCGCGACGACGACGCCGTAGCCGCAATGGTGGACGCCGTCGTCGACCGTCATGGGCGGATCGATGTGGTGGTGAACAACGCGGGTGGGTCGCCGTACGTGCTCACCGCGGACGCGTCGGCGAAGTTCAGCCGAAAGATCATCGAGCTCAACTTGTTTGGGCCGCTATCGGTCTCGCAGCACGCCAATGCCCACATGCAGAAGGCCAATGGCGGGTCGATCATCAACATCTCAAGCGTCAGCGGCCGCCGGCCCACACCTGGCACCGCGGCATACGGTGCAGCCAAGGCGGGTGTCGACAGCCTCACCAGCACGCTGGCCGTCGAATGGGCACCCAAGGTGCGGGTGAACTCGATTGTCGTGGGCATGGTCGAAACCGAACAGTCGGAATTGTTTTATGGCGACGCCGAGTCGATCGCGGCGATTTCGGCCAAGGTGCCACTTGGCCGATTGGCCAAACCTGGCGATATCGGCTGGGCCGCCGCATTTTTGGCATCAGAGGCGGCGTCCTACATCAGCGGCGCGACGTTAGAGGTACACGGCGGCGGCGAGCCGCCTCACTATCTGGACACAACGAACGCAATCAAGTAAGGGAGACGACAGCATGGGTTTGCTCGACGGCCGGGTGGTCATCGTGACGGGTGCGGGTGGCGGCATCGGGCGCGCGCACGCACTGGCGTTCGCGGCCGAAGGCGCCCGCGTGGTGGTCAACGACATCGGTGTAGGGCTCGACGGCTCGCCCGCCGGTGGTGGCAGCGCCGCGCAGGGCGTCGTCGACGAGATCACCGCCGCAGGGGGCGAAGCCGTTACCAGTGGCGCCAATGTGGCCGACTGGCAGCAAGCCGAAGGCCTGATCCAGACCGCGGTCGATGCGTTCGGCGGGCTGGACGTTCTCGTCAACAACGCAGGCATCGTCCGCGACCGGATGTTCGCCAACACCAGCGAGGAAGAGTTCGACGCCGTCGTCGCCGTCCACCTCAAGGGCCACTTCGCCACCATGCGGCACGCTGCCGCTTACTGGCGGGCCCAGTCCAAGGCGGGCAGCACCCCGGACGCCCGCATCATCAACACCAGCTCGGGTGCCGGCCTGCAAGGCAGTGTGGGACAGGCGAATTACAGCGCCGCCAAGGCCGGCATCGCCGCGTTGACGTTGGTCGCGGCGGCAGAAATGGGCCGTTACGGCGTGACCGTTAACGCCATCGCGCCGTCTGCACGCACGCGGATGACCGAGACCGTCTTCGCCGAGATGATGGCAACCCAGGACAAAGACTTTGACGCGATGGCGCCGGAAAACGTTTCGCCGCTGGTGGTTTGGCTCGGCAGCGTGGAGTCCAAGGATGTCACCGGCAAGGTGTTCGAGGTCGAGGGCGGGATCATCCGCGTCGCCGAGGGCTGGGCACACGGGCCGCAGGTCGACAAGTGCGCACGGTGGGATCCGGCCGAGCTCGGTCCGGTCGTCAACGATCTGCTCGGCAAGGCGCGTCCAGCCGTGCCTGTGTACGGGGCCTAAGCCGCAGCCTTCTCGTACTCAGATCTGTCTACTGTTGTAGCGGCTCGCAGACCACCAACGGGATGACCCGGTCGGTGGCTTCGCGATATCCCTTGTACGGCGGATAGATGCGGATCAGCGAAGGCCAGTAACGGTCGCGCTCGCGGTCGGTCGCATCCCGCGCGACCAGATCGAGGTGTTCGCCGCGAATCTGCACGGCCACCTTTGGATTCGCCTTGAGGTTGCGATACCAGCCGGGGTGCTCGGCGCGTCCGCCGAACGAGGCCGGAAGCACAACGCGGTCACCGTCACGCAGATACAGCGTGGGCGTGGTTCGCGATAGCCCGCTCTTGCGGCCGGTGGTGGTGATCAGCGCGGAGGGAAACCACAGCAGCTTGGCGCCCAATCGTCCGTTGGTGCGCTGGTAGACCCAGATGTGGGCACGCGCGAAGTACTTCAGCAACAGCGCGAGAAAGCGCGAGTTGCGGAACCATCGCCGTTGCGTCATAGCTGACAGTCTTGCCGTCTCGCGTCGGTCGCAAACTAACTCTTGAGGCGACGGCTGCCGCCGTGCCAATCCTCTTGTTTGCCAACCGATCCGGTGTCGACACCGAAACTGACCAGTTGCGGCCGTTCCCGGAGGCTGCGCTTGAGTTCCGCGAAACCGGGGAAGCTCGCGAGACCGATGACGTGGTCCCACAGTTCGACGGCCTCGTCGGGACTCGGCAGCCGGCTGATCACCGGGCCGAAGAACGCCGTGCCGTCGGGCGGCTGAAAGTGCAGGATCGGTGTGCCGACGTCGCGCCCCGTCAGCGCCAGCGCCTCCTCGGTTTCCGCGCGGATCTCGTCGTCGAGGCTCGTGTCATCGAGCGCGTCCGCCAGGTCGGCCGATAATCCGGCGTCGCGCAACAAGGGTTCAAGCATGTCCCGCGATCCTTGACCCGACGCCGACAGCGGATCAACGTCGCGAGAAGTGTCGAAGATACGGGTGCCGATCGTGTTGTAGAGCGGGCCGACAGCTTCGCGGCCGTGTTCCGTGCGCACCCGCGCGGCGACCCGGAGCAGGCGCAAGCCCGCGGTATGACCGGCTTCGTACTCGGGCGGGAAGTGCGACGCGTAGTCGATGTGCGCGTTGAGAATCCGCAGCGAGATGAACCGCCAGTCGACGCTGTAGTCGCGCTGTTCGGCGACCATACGAACCCACTTGCTCGTCATCCAGGCAAACGGGCATACGGGATCGAAGTAGAAGTTCAAGTCATACGGCGAGCTCACGGCTCGCAGACCACAAGCGGAATCACCCGATCGGTCCAGGATTGGTAGTCCTCGTAGGTCGGATACATCTGGACCAGCTGCGGCCAATACCGTTGCCGCTCTTCCTCATTGGCGTCACGGGCGATCAGGTCGAGGATCTCGCCCTTGATCTGCACCTGCACCTTGGGATTGGCCTTGAGATTGAGATACCACTGTGGGTTCTTGTCGCTGCCGCCCCGTGACGCGGCCGCCACGACGCGATCGCCGTCGCGCAGGAAGTAGAGCGGGCTGACCCGCGGCTCGCCGCTCTTGCGCCCTGTCGTCGTCAGCAGCGCGACGGGAATGTTCTGAAACGTGCTTCCGAGGCCTTGGCCGTTGTTGCGCTTGTAGAAGAACGTGTTGATTCGCGACATCCACTTGATGGCGAAGTCGCCCATGGCACTGTCCATGTACTTCGGACGTGATTTCGGCATGAGCCGATCCTATGACTTGGTCACGAAGGGGCGAATGGTTGCGCGGATGTGGTGAATCTGGCCGTCGTCGGCGGGAATGAGGAACATCTCGTCGATGTGGGCACCGACACGGCGCCCTGCGAGCGAGGGTTTGGTGAACAGATCGAATCGAGCCCGCACCGAATCGCCGTCGACGGTGAATTCGGGAACCCCTGTGTCGCGGATAACCCGATACTGCAGTCCGCGATTCAGGCTGCGGCGCAGGTGATTTCCCGAGAAGCCGGTTTTCAGGCCTACTTCGATGCGGGTGCAGCCGGGCGCGAACGGCACCTTGTCGGCGTCGTGGCTCACTAGTGCATCGATGTAGGCCTGCGCGGCCGCGATGCGTTCGGCGTCCGAAGCGGGCACTAGATCCGCTCGATGATCGTGCCGGTCGACAACGCGCCGCCGGCGCACATCGTGATCAGCGCGGTGGTCTGATCGGTGCGCTCCAGCTCGTGGAGCGCGGTGGTGATCAGCCTGCTGCCGGTGCTTCCAACGGGGTGACCCAGGGCGATCGCGCCGCCGTTGACGTTGACACGTTCCATGTCGGGTTCGTGCACGCGGGCCCATGACAGCACGACCGACGCGAAGGCCTCGTTGATCTCGACGATGTCGATGTCGCCCATCTTCATGCCGGCCTTCTCGAGCACCTTCGCCGTCGACTGCACCGGTCCGTCGAGGTGGTAGTACGGCTCAGCACCGACCAGCGCCTGGCTGATGATCCGAGCCCGCGGCCGCAGACCCAGCGCGCGTGCCTTGTCTTCGTCCATCCACAGCACCGCGGCCGCACCGTCGGAAATCTGCGACGACGTGCCGGCCGTGTGGATTCCGCCCTCGATCACCGGCTTCAGCGATGCCAGGGTTTCGAGCGTCGTGTCGCGAAGGCCCTGGTCGCGGGTGACGGGGGCACGCTCGGACGTCGGCTGCTTGTTCTCGTCGAGGACCGGCGCCACGATCGGGCTGATCTCCCTGTCGAAGCGGCCCTCGGCCCACGCCTGCTTGGCTTTGGCCTGCGACTCGAAGCCGAACTGGTCGATGTCCTCGCGGGTGATGCCGCGCCGCTTGGCGATCCGCTCGGCCGCGGTGAACTGGTCGGGCAGGTCGATGTCCCACGACGCGGGCCGCAGGATGCCGCGATCGGGACCTGCGTTGGCGCCGAGCCCGACGCGGCTCATCGCCTCGATGCCGCAGGCGATGCCGATGTCGATGGCACCCGCCGCGATGAGCCCGGCGATCAGCCCGTTGGCCTGCTGGCTGCTGCCACACTGGCAGTCCACCGTCGCCGCTCCGACATGCTCCGGCAGCCCGGCGACCAGCCAGCTCACTCGGGTGATGTTGTTGGACTGCTCGCCGAACTGCGTCACGCAGCCGCCGATGACCTGCTCGACGTCGCCGGCGTCGATGCCGGCCTTCTCGACGAGTGCCTTCTGTGTGGCGCCTAGCAACTCGGTCGCATGTAGGCCGGACAACCACCCATTTCGCTTGCCGATCGGGCTGCGGGTGGCTTCAACGATGACAGGGTTACCCATTCCGCCAGGCTAGAACACGTTTCATTACTCTGACAAGCGCCGTCACCAGCACGCCTTTTATCTGCGGTAGGAGCATGTTTTACTGGCACTAGAACACGTTGCAATTGAGGAGCGCGCACCTATGTCAACCCCCGATATCCCGGCCGACTTCGACTTCCTCGATCCCGAAGTCAACCTGAAGGGGTTACCGGTCGAGCAGCTGGCGGCGCTGCGCAAGTCCGAGCCGGTCCACTGGGTCGACGTGCCGGGCGGAACCGGTGGTTTCGGCGACAAGGGCTACTGGCTGGTGACCAAGCACGCCGACGTCAAAGAGGTGTCGAAGCGCAACGACATCTTCGGCAGCTCGCCGGACGGCGCCATCCCGGTGTGGCCGCAGGCCATGACGCGCGACGCCATCGACTTGCAGCGCAATGTTCTGCTCAACATGGACGCACCCCAGCACACGCGCCTTCGCAAGATCATCTCCCGTGGTTTCACCCCTCGCGCCGTCGGGCGGCTGGAGGAGGAGTTGCGGCTCCGTGCACAGAAGATTGCCGAGACAGCCGCATCGCAAGAGTCGGGCGACTTCGTCGAGCAGGTTTCCTGCGAGCTGCCGCTTCAGGCCATCGCCGGTCTGCTCGGCGTGCCGCAGGACGACCGCGACAAGCTCTTCCGCTGGTCCAACGAGATGACCGCCGGTGAGGACCCGGAGTACGCCCACATCGACCCGGCCATGTCGTCGGTGGAGCTCATTCAGTACGCCATGCAGATGGCCGAGGAGCGGGCGAAGAACCCCACCGACGACATCGTCACGCAGCTGATCGAAGCCGACATCGAGGGCGAGAAGCTTTCCGACGACGAGTTCGGGTTCTTCGTCGTGATGCTGGCGGTGGCCGGCAACGAGACGACCCGTAACTCCATCACCCACGGCATGGTCGCGTTCTCTCAGAATCCCGATCAGTGGGAGCTTTACAAGAAGGAACGTCCCGAGACCGCGGCTGACGAGATCGTCCGCTGGGCCACGCCGGTGTCGGCGTTCCAGCGCACTGCGCTCGAGGATGTCGAGTTGGGCGGCGCACAGATCAAGAAGGGTCAGCGGGTGGTGATGTCCTACCGGTCGGCCAACTTCGACGAAGACGTATTCGAGGATCCGCACTCGTTCAACATCCTGCGCAACCCCAATCCGCACGTCGGCTTCGGTGGCACCGGCGCCCACTACTGCATCGGCGCCAACCTCGCCAAGATGACCATCAACCTGATCTTCAACGCGATCGCCGACAACATGCCCGACCTCAAGCCGATCAGTGAGCCGGAGCGGCTGAAATCGGGTTGGCTGAACGGCATCAAACACTGGCAGGTGGACTACACCGGTAAGTGCCCCGTCGCTCACTGATCGCTCAAGACTCAAGGAGGAGTCGGGTGGATTTCAGTCCAAACCCGGAGCAGCAAGCCGTTGCCGATGTCGTTACCTCGGTGCTGGATCGGGACAACAGCTGGGATGCGTTGGTCGCAGGAGGTGTCACGGCGCTGGCGGCGCCGGAGCGCCTCGGCGGCGACGGCCTTGGCCTGGCGGAGATCGCGACGGCGCTGACCGAAATCGGCAGGCACGGCACAGTCAGCCCCGCTCTCGCCACCCTAGGTCTTGGTACAGCCGTACTGGTGGACCTGGCCTCCGACGCGCAGCAGGACCGTTATCTGGCTGGAGTCGCAAAAGGTTCCGTGGTGACGGCCGCCCTCAATGAACAAGGCGCCCCACTGCCGGACCGGCCCGCGACGACGTTCGCCAACGGAAAGCTCAACGGGACGAAAGTCTTTGTGCCGTATGCCGAGCAGGCGGAGTGGATCGTCGTGACCGCGGATAGCGCCGTCGTGGTGGTTTCCCCGAAGGCCGAGGGGGTGGCGCTGACCAAGACGCCCACCTCCAACAGCGGTGACGAACACACGGTGACGTTCACCGACGCCGAAGTGGATGGGGTGCTGGAGGGCGCGAGCCCCCACCGCGTGAATCAGTTGGCGTTGGCCGCGATTGGCGCATATGCCTCAGGCCTTGTCGCCGGCGCGTTGAGACTGACTGCCGACTATGTCGCGAATCGGCATCAGTTCGGCAAGCCGCTGTCGACGTTCCAGACCGTCGCCGCGCAGCTGGCCGAGGTCTACATCGCTTCGCGCACACTGACATTGGCGGCGACGTCCGTGGTGTGGCGGCTTTCCGAGGGGCGCGACGCGGACGACGACCTCGACGTCCTCGGTTACTGGCTGGCATCACAGGCGCCGCCGGTGATGCAGATCTGCCACCACTTGCACGGTGGCATGGGCATGGACATCGACTACCCGATGGACCGCTACTACTCCACCATCAAGGACCTGACCAGGCTGGTGGGCGGGCCGTCGCATCGTCTCGACCTGGTGGGAGCGCAATGTTCGTCGAACTGACCCCTGAGCAGCGGCAGCTGCAGGCCGAACTGCGGCAATACTTTTCGAACCTCATCTCCGGAGAGGAATACAAGGAGATGGAGGCCGATCGGCACGGCAAGGCCTACCGCGCGGTGATAAAGCGGATGGGTTCTGACGGCAAGCTCGGCGTCGGCTGGCCCAAGGAGTTCGGCGGCCTTGGTTACGGCCCGATCGAACAGTCGATCTTCGTCAACGAGGCTCACCGCGCTGACGTGCCCTTGCCCGCCGTTACCTTGCAAACTGTCGGACCGACATTGCAAGTGTTCGGCAGCGACGCGCAGAAGAAGAAGTTCCTGCCGGCGATCCTGGCTGGCGACGTGCATTTCGCCATCGGCTACACCGAGCCCGAGGCCGGTACGGACCTCGCGTCGTTGCGGACCACCGCGGTCCGGCAGGGCGACGAGTACATCGTCAACGGGCAGAAGGTCTTCACCACCGGAGGACATGACGCCGACTACGTCTGGCTGGCGTGCCGCACCGATCCGGAAGCGGTGAAGCACAAGGGCATTTCGATTCTCATCGTCGACACGAAGGATCCCGGCTACTCCTGGACGCCGATGATCCTGTCCGACGGCGCGCACCACACGAATGCCACGTACTACAGCGACGTCCGCGTCCCCGCCGACATGCTTGTCGGTGAGGAGAACGGCGGCTGGCGCCTGATCACCACTCAGCTCAACAACGAGCGCGTGATGTTGGGCCCCGCAGGCCGTTTCGCCGCGCTGTACGACCGGATCCATGCCTGGGCATCGAAGCCGGGTGGCAACGGTGACATCCCGCTGGACCACGACGACGTCAAGCGCTCGCTTGGTGAACTCAAGGCCATGTGGCGGATCAACGAACTGCTCAACTGGCAAGTTGCGGCGTCGGGCGAAACCATTGACGTCGCCGACGCGGCCGCGACCAAAGTGTTTGGTACCGAACGGATCCAGTACGCGGGTCGGTTGGCGGAAGAGATCGTCGGAAAGTACGGTAACCCGGCCGAAGCAGACACCGCCGAGCTGCTGAAGTGGCTGGACAGTCAAACCAAGCGGAATCTGGTGATCACGTTCGGCGGCGGTGTGAACGAGGTGATGCGAGAAATGATTGCTGCGTCAGGCCTCAAGGTGCCGAGGGTGCCGCGGTGAGCGCCGTCGACGATATCCGGGCGGCCGCCGAAAGGGTCAAGGCCGAAGGCAAGAGCAAGCCGCGGGTCGGTCGGCACCCGGTGAATCAGCCGATGATCGACCACTGGCTCGACGCGATGGGCGACAAGAATCCGATCTACGTTGAGGACGCCGCCGCCAAGGCCGCCGGTCATCCCGGTACCGTCGCGCCGCCGGCGATGATCCAGGTGTGGACGATGATGGGTCTCGGCGGCGTCCGGCCGGACGACGACCCCCTGGGGAAAATTCTCCAGTTGTTCGACGACGCAGGCTATATCGGCGTGGTCGCCACCAACTGCGAGCAGACCTATCACCGATATCTGCGGCCAGGCGAGGAGGTCAGTGTCGCGGCTGAGCTGACCGACGTCGTCGGTCCCAAGCGGACCGCGCTGGGCGAAGGCTTCTTCATCACCCAGAAGATCACCTGGCAGGTCGGAGACGAGGACGTCGCCGAAATGATGTGGCGCATCATGAAGTTCAAACCGGCCGACAGCGAAGCGGGCACGCAAGTGCCCGACGATCTCGATGCGGACTCCATGATGCGGCCGGCGTCGTCGCGGGACACAAAGTTCTTCTGGGACGGCGTCAACGCGCACGAGCTGCGCATCCAGAAGCGGCCCGACGGCAGTTTGCAGCATCCGCCGGTGCCCGCGATCTGGCAGGACAAAGGCGCGCCGATCGAGTACGTCGTGGCCAGTGGCAAGGGCACGGTGTTCAGCTTCGTCGTGCATCACGCCCCGAAGGTGCCGGGTCGCAGCCTGCCTTTCGTCATCGCTCTCGTCGAACTCGAAGAGGGAGTGCGGATGCTCGGTGAGCTCCGCAACGTGGACCCGGCCAAGGTGGAGATCGGAATGCCCGTTCGCACAACGTATATCGACTTTCCCGAAGGCGATTCGGGTCCGGCGTGGACGCTGTACGCGTGGGAGCCGGACCTGTGAGCGCGCCAGCCATCGAGGTGGGCACCAAGCTGCCCGAACTTTCCCTGTATGGCGACCCGACGTTCATCGTTTCGACCGCGATCGCTACGCGTGACTATCAGGACGTCCACCACGACCGCGATAAGGCGCAGGCCAAGGGGTCGAAAGACATCTTCGTCAACATCCTGACCGACACGGGCCTGGTACAGCGCTACATCACCGACTGGGCCGGACCCAGCGCGATCATCAAGTCGATATCTCTGCGGCTCGGTGTGCCGTGGTACGCCTACGACACCGTCACGTTCAGGGGTGAAGTGACTGCCATCGAGGATGGTGTGATCACGCTGAAAGTCGTTGGCAGCAACAGCCTAGGCGACCACGTCATCGCCACCGCAACGTTGACCATCGGAGGAAACGCCTGATGCCCGGTGACCTTTCCGGAAAGGCGGCGATCGTCGGCATCGGCGCTACCGACTTCTCGAAGAACTCCGGTCGTAGTGAGCTTCGGCTGGCCACCGAGGCAGTGCTGGACGCGTTAGGCGACGCCGGACTCACCCCGGCTGACGTCGACGGCATGGTGACGTTCACGATGGACTCGAACACCGAGGTCGCCATCGCTCGCGCCGCCGGCATCGGCGAATTGAAGTTCTTCTCCAAGATTCATCACGGTGGCGGCGCCGCCTGCGCCACCGTCCAGCAGGCCGCGATCGCGGTAGCGACTGGTGTGGCGGATTGTGTTGTCGCGTACCGGGCTTTCAACGAACGCTCGGGAACGCGATTCGGTCAGGTGCAGATGCGGTTGGTGGAAAACGCCGATTCGACGGGTGTGGACAACTCGTTCTCGTATCCGCATGGCCTGTCGACGCCGGCGGCGCAGGTGGCGATGATCGCCAGGCGCTACATGCATTTGTCCGGTGCGACGAGCAAGGACTTCGGTGTGGTTTCGGTTGCCGATCGCAAGCACGCGGCCAAGAACCCGAAGGCGTACTTCTACGAGAAGCCGATCACCATTGAGGACCACCAGAATTCGCGGTGGATCGCCGATCCGCTGCGGCTGCTCGACTGCTGCCAGGAGACCGACGGCGGCGTGGCGTTGGTGGTGACGTCGGCAGAACGGGCCAAGGATCTCAAGCACCGGCCAGCGATCGTCGAGGCCGCGTCACAGGGCTCGAGCCCGGATCAGTACTCGATGGTCAGCTACTACCGACCGGAGCTGGGTCTGCCCGAAATGGGCTTGGTCGGTAGGCAGCTCTGGGAGCAGTCGGGGCTGAAGCCGACCGATATTCAGACAGCTATTCTCTATGACCACTTCACCCCCTTCACGCTGATCCAGTTGGAGGAGTTGGGGTTCTGCGGCCAAGGTGAGGCCAAAGACTATATCGCCGACGGTGCGATCGAGATCGGCGGCAGACTGCCGATCAATACGCATGGTGGTCAATTGGGCGAGGCGTACATCCACGGCATGAACGGCATCGCAGAAGGCGTACGCCAGCTGCGCGGGACCTCGGTCAATCAGGTCGACAACGTCGAACACGTACTCGTCACCGCCGGCACCGGGGTTCCGACCTCCGGCCTCATTCTCGGCTGATTGCGGTCCTTTCAGCAACGGCCTGAGATCTTTTGTCATATTTGCCGTGACAGTTGCTGGATGCCTCTCCGAAGGATGCTTCGGATTTCGTAGATAATTGACGCATGCGATATCGCTGGCGGCGATAGAAAGCAGCGATTCAAATATTTGTGCCGCCGAAAACAAAAATGATTGCACGCGCAAAAGCGATCTTGAACTGCATTTATGTCTGAGCTCCTACATCGTGGCATCGGCCTCGAGAATCGACTGAGGCTACCCACAAGCTGGTGCGAGATCCGTAGCAAAAGTACCGAATACGTCAATTTCCGCTATCTTTGATAGTCGAATGGAATTCGCTCAACCATCCGTTCCCTCCCTTGACAGTACTTTTAGCAAAGTCCTACGCTGGCGTGATCGGCGCCACATGCGCCGCGTCAGGTCCACCGGGGGAGGTGGTGCCGGTGACCAGGAAAAGCGAACTCGCGGGCTTGGGGACGGGCCCGGAGGCTTTCGACGTCCTTCAGATCCGCCAGCATGCACCCGCGCTCAACGCGCTGACCTCACTGGCGCCGCCGCTCGCTGCAAGACGAAAGGCGGTGCCGACATCGGCCTGAGTGACACAGCTTTTTTCCGAACTTTGGAAGACCGAAAGCTTTGCAGATTTCAGAGGAGGTCGGCAGATGACCGGTCATGGTTTCGAAATACGTACGGGCGCTAATGGGCGGTTAAAGAAGACGCCGCCAACGCATCGGCGCTCACGTCCGCGGACGCCGTTCCTCATGATTCGTGCACTCGCGGCTGCGCTCTTCGTCGCGGGCTTGGCGTTCACCGCAGCGATGTTCTACCACGTGCCCACCCTGTCTCCGCAGATCCAGTTGACGAACGGACCGGGTGGAAACGGCAACGGCAATGGGAACGGCGGAACTAACGGCAACGGTGGCAACTCCGCGTCGAATGGCAACAGTTCCACACCCAAGGGGCCGACGAGCAACCAGAGTCCAATAGTGACGTTGAACGGCAGCCCGGTTGGAAACCCCGGGAACGGTCCAAAAGTCAAGCAGCCCAACGGCGGTGGTCCCACGTCTGATCCTGCGGATCTGATTTCTGCACCAATCGCGGTTGCGAACAATGTGGTCGACGCACTGGTGCCGCAGAGCTCGGGGCCGAACACACAACTCGGCGCTCCGTTGCCCAGTCTCTCCGCTCCGGGCAACAACCAGGGCATCTTCGGTATCGGTGGTCCTCCCGGTCAGGATCCGTTGCGGGCATTGATCCGGTCGATCTTCGGTCCGCAGGGGTTCTTCGGTATCGGTGGCCCGCCCGGGCAGGATCCGTTACGGGCCTTCATAAGGTCGATCTTTGGGCCGGGCAGCCAAGGACTGTTCTTCAATATCGGTGGGCCTCCTGGTCAGGATCCGCTGCGGGCGTTGCTGCGTGCGATCTTTGGGCCGCAGGGGTTCTTCGGTATTGGTGGTCCGCCGGGGCAGGATCCGTTGCGTGCCTTGATCCGAGCGATCTTCGGGCCTGGCAGTCAGGGTCTGATGTTCAACGGCAACCGCGGCTTCTTCGGTATCGGTGGCCCTCCTGGTCAGGATCCGTTGCGAGCGTTGCTGCGTGCGGTGTTCGGTCCGGGTAACCAGGGCATTTTCGGTATCGGTGGGCCTCCTGGTCAGGATCCGCTGCGGGCGTTACTGCGTGCGATCTTCGGTCCGCAGGGGTTCTTCGGCATTGGTGGTCCGCCGGGCCAGGATCCGTTGCGGGCGTTGATCCGTGCCGTTATTGGCCCAAGCAACAACAGCTTGCTGAAGGGCTGGTTCGGAGTTCTCTGAGTCGCTGATCCACATCCAGGAATGGTGATTAGCTCGATGGGAAACCATGGAGACGGAGGCGCAGGAGTCGTCGTAGCGATCCGGCCCCGCCACAGGGCGCGGGGGAGGTGCTCTTGTGGCTGGGTCGGACCGCTGCGCGTACTGCTGGCCTCGGCAAAAGTGGATGCACTCATGCACGCCGCTAGCCGCGGATGTGAGCCTGCCATTCCCTTGGTGCATCCCGAGGCGGTCATCGTCTTCAGTCCGCCAGGCGAACTCAGCGTCTCGTGTCCGGCGGGTTGTGGGGAGACCATTCTCGCTCGGTTGGTGGTCGCCGATCCGGACAGCGGCGATTTCACCCGCCAGTTCACTGTGGAGGCACCTGAGCTGCACGACAACATCTACAAACATTTGCGGATGTGCCCGTCGGGCAGGTCGTGGATCGACATGGCTCTGCACGACCTCGCCGGACCGCGCCCACGGCTTCGGTCGGTCCGAACGCGTTAAACGGAGCCATATCCCGACACGCGGGCGCACCCGTCCGCACCGCCTATTACCCTCAGTACCGCAGCCCGGCCGACGGCTGGGCTGCGATGGTGAACTGCCGCTGTGTACATGGGGGTTGGCGCGTGATCGGGATCCACACCGAGGTACGGGCATGACCGTGCCTCCATCGCCGGACCCGTGGGACGAGCCCGAGCCCGACGACGCAGACACCGGTCCGCTGCAGATCTCTGCGTCGGCACCCGCCGTCGACGACTCGTGGGAATCTGAGCACGGCTCATGGGCCGACAAGTTCGACGCACCCCTGATCGTCAACCCGCGGCCGGTACATCGCGAACGTAAACCCGTCATTGTGCTGGGCTCTATTGCGCTGCTCGGTGTGCTCGTCGTGGGCAGCGCCATCTTCTGGCTGATGCGTCCCACCTCCGAAAGCAGCACGAGTAGCGGGGCTACCACCACATCCGCCGCGTCGACTCCGCCCAATCCCGAAGCCGATCGACTGTTGCGGATGGTTCCCGCCGGTTACTCGTCGACCGCGTGCAAAGCGGTCGCCACGCCGAAAAGCGCGCTGGCACAGGTTAGTTGCGAAGCAAACTCGGATGCGGGCGGCCCGCTGTCGGCCACGTACACGTTGGGCTCGGACAAGGCGGCGCTCGATACCGCCTTCAATGACATCGTCGCAGCATCGACGAGAGTCGACTGCCCCGGCAATATCCAGTCGCCCGGCCCGTGGCGCCGTAACGCGACCCCCGACAAGGTCAGCGGCGTGCTGTTCTGTGGCGTCCAGTCCGGCAGACCGACCGTGGCGTGGACCGACGAAGCCCGACTGGTAGTCAGCGCCGTCCAATCAGGGCCGCAGGGGCCAACTTTCGACCAGCTCTACGCGTGGTGGTCGTCCCACTCGTGAGCTGACGAGCGTCACCCGGCAGGCGCTCGCGGCACGGTCGTCACCGGAGTCGCCGGCGTCCCCTGGCTGCCTGCCGGCTGTGGTGCCCCACCGGTGCTCGCCGGCACCGGCGCACCCTCCGCGCCGGCGGGTGTGCCCTGACTGCCCGCGGCCGCGGGTGCTCCTTGGACGTCGGCCGGAAGCGGCGTTCCCTGGCTGCCTGCTGGAAGCGGTGTGCCCTGGCTCCCCGTCGGCAGCGGTGCGCCCGGCACCGTCTGTGTGGCCGCGGGCATTGGTGCGCCCGGCACAGGAGTCGTGGCGGTCGCGGCGGGAGCAGGTGTCGTGCCGGGAGCGGCCGGAACGGGCGTCGCAGGTGTGGCTGCCGGGGCGGCTGTGCCCTGGCCGGACGACGGGTATTGAGTCGGCCGGGTCGCGGTGCGAGGCGCCGGCGGCGGCTGCACCCAGAGGAGCAGGTCTTGTCCGCCTGCGTTGTAGACGACGCTGTCAGGGACGTCACCGGTGACGTCGAAATACACCTTGCCCGTTGTCTTTTCGCCCTGAGCCAGGGTGGCGGGGTTGACCCCCTCGGCCGTCGGCACTTGGAATAGCGCCCGGTACGTCTGTCCACTGCCTGCGCGGGCGTTGAGGTTCGACACGATCGGGGTGGCTCCGCCCTCGATAGCCTCGTCCGTGGCGGTCGCCTCCCAAAGGGTGCCGGCTACCGGGTAGGGGATCGTGTCAGAGCTGGTACGGAGGTTCGTGATTGTCCAAGCCTGGACAACATTTCCGTCAACCAGCTTTGCCTGGCTTCCGAGGGGTTGCGTCGTCACATCCTCTGCGGACGCGAGCGGCGAACTGATAAGCCCGGCGGCTGCGGCTGCTGTTGCCAATACAGTGGTGGTCCTGGTGATCTTCAAGGTCGCGCGCTCCTGAGTCTTCTCACTGGCGGTATCCCCCGACGGGGATGATCACTTCATAGCGAAGTTAGCAGGCCGCAGAACGTCGCAAAAGCATTGTCTCAGGCCGAAACCAATGGACGCCATCGCGATGGCTGACTGGTTGAAGCGCAAAAGCTTTCGCGCCAGCGAATTTTGACGCATGCGCCGTCACGCCAGGAAGCGGGGGAAAGTGTCAATGGTTTACGCAAGGGCAAATGGGGTGTCTGACGATGGAATCCGTCGCCACAGCAAGGGTCTAGAACCCGAGGCGCAGTGATTGGCGGGCTAGGCGGGAACGAACTCGACGCCCGCTAGCGCCACCGCATCCTCGCGCTCGGGGGCGGTAACTATGGCGGAGAAGGCGTCACCGTCTTTCCAGATGCTCACCTTCAGCGTCTCACCGGGATACACGACCCCCGCGAACCGCGCGCCGTAGCTTCCGACCCGAGCGGTGTCACCGTCGAGCAGAGTGTCGACCATCGCCTTACACGTCATGCCGTAGGTGCACAGCCCGTGCAGGATTGGCTTCGGAAAGCCTGCCGCGGCGGCGAATTCGGGATCGGAATGCAAGGGGTTGCGGTCGCCGCACATCCGGTAGAGCAGCGCCTGCTGCGGCGAAACCGGAATGGCCACTTCGAAGTCAGGGGCGCGCTGCGGCGGCTCCGACGACGTCGACGGACCACGCTCACCGCCGAAGCCGCCTTCGCCTCGAGCGAAGATGGACCGCTTCTGCGTCCACAACAGTGTGCCGTCAGGCGTCGTGACCGACGTCTCTGACCAGATCACCGCGGCTTTGCCCTTGTCCCAGATGTCGGTAAAGCGTGTCACTGCCCTAGCGGTGCCCGACGGTGGAATCGGGCCGGGCACCGTCACGGCTTCGCTCGCATGAAGCACCCGAGACAGTTCGATGTCGATGCCCGGAAACTTCACCGTCGGGGCTTCGGTCATGTGAAAGCTCTGCGCGACATTGCCGAACGTCGGCAGCACCTGCGGCGCGTCGTCCACCAAATACCGCAGCTCCCGCGGATCCATCGGATCCATGCCCGCACCCAGCCCGAGGTGGTAGAGCTGGATATCGCTACTGGTCCAAGAGAATTCGGCAGCGGGAAGCTCGGCGCCAAGCGCTTCGTCCACATTGATTGGCATTAGTTCGTCCCCGCAATGTGAAGCGCCGCCAGGTATCCGAACGTCATCGCCGGGCCGATCGTGCCGCCCGGCCCGGGGTAGGTGTGTCCCATCACCGGCGCGCTGACGTTGCCCGCCGCGTACAGGCCTTCGATTATCGAACCGTCGTCGCGCAGTGCGCGCCCATTCACGTCGGTACGGATTCCGCCCTTGGTGCCCAGGTCGCCGGGCACCATCTTGGCTGCGTAGTACGGCGGATGGCCGAGCTCGCCGAGATTCGGGTTCGGCTTGTTGGTCGGGTCGCCGTAGTAGCGGTCGTAAGCGCTCTCGCCGCGGTGAAAGTCCTCGTCGGTGCCCGATCGGGCGAAGCCGTTGAACCGATCGACCGTTGCGGTCAGCTCTTCGATGGGAAGTCCGGCCTTGCTGGCGAGCTCCTCTAACGTGTCGGCCTTGACGATAACACCGGACTCGAGCCACTTGTTCGGAATGCGTTGTCCCGGTTGCAGTCCCGCGAAAATGTAGCGGTCCCGGTACTGCTGGTCGAACACCAGCCACGCCGGAATGTTCTCGCCGGGGCCGGGACCCTGTCCGAACTGGCCGCCGTACATGTGATGGCACGCCTCGACGTACGGCATCGATTCGTTCATGAATCGCTTGCCGGCCATGTTCACGATGATGGAACCGGGGGAGTTGCGCTCCGACAGCGCAAACCACGGCGCACCGACCAGTGGCACCGTCGGGCCCCACCACGCGTCTTCCATGATGTCGAGCGCTGCGCCCAACTTCTCCGCCGCGAGGATGCCGTCGCCGGTGTTGGCCTTGGCGCCTACCGTCCATTCGGTGGTGATCGGCGCGCGCTGGTACTTCACCCGCATCTGCTCGTTGTGTTCGAACCCGCCGGAACCCAAGATCACGCCGCGACGAGCCCGGATCAGTTCCGGTTCGGCGCTTTCCGGAGCGTTGGTGTCGCGCACATAGATTCCGCGGACGACTCCGTCCTCGATGTACAGGTCGGTCAACGCCGTGTTGAGTCGTACGGGCACACCCGCTTTCTGCAGCCCGATCCGCAACGGCGCGATCAACGCACGGCCCATGCCGACGAGGTTCTTGCCCGTGGCCTTTGCCCACACCGTGCGGACGCCGACTTTCAGGCTGCGCAGAACGCCACGCGGATGGCGCTTGAGCTGGTTAAGCCGAACGTAATCCTGTTGCATGACAACAACATTGAGCGGCACCTTGCCGTAGGGCGGCTCAAGGCCGGGCAGGTCGGCCCCTAGCTTGCGGGCATTGAACGGTTTCGGCTCGATCGAACGGCCGCCGGGGCGCCCGCCTGGCGTTTCCGGGTAGTAGTCGGAGTATCCGGGAACCCAGCACATCTTCAGCGGCGAGTTCTTCAGCACGAACGACAACATCTCCGGGCCGCGGTCCAGATAGGTGTCGATCCGCTCGGGCTCGACGACGTCGCCGATGATCGTGTGCAGGTATTTGCGGGCGTCCTCTGGAGTATCGGTGACGCCGTCGCGCTTGAGAACCTCGTTGTTCGGGATCCAGACGCCGCCGCCTGACCGCGCAGTGGAACCTCCATAGTGCGGAGCTTTCTCGACGACTACTGTGGATAGTCCCTGGTGGGCCGCGGTGAGGGCGGCGACCATGCCGGCGGCGCCGCTTCCCACCACGACGACGTCATACTCCTGACCCGTCATGTAGAACACGTTATAGAATTGCCCGGCCGACCCACAACCGCGCCGGTCGACGAAACGAGGGGACTTCGCATCGATGCTTAGCGACCAGGTGCGTGAACAGCTGGCGGCTGACCTCGCTCAGGCCGAGCGCAGTCGCGTCCCGATCTCTCCGTTGACCGACGGAAATCCTGACATCGACGTCGTCGATGCCTACGAGATCCAGCTGATCAACATCCGGCAGCGGGTCGCCGAGGGTGCCCGCGTGGTGGGACACAAGGTTGGCCTGTCGTCTGAGGCCATGCAGAAGATGATGAACGTGGACGAACCCGACTACGGACACCTGCTCGACGAGATGCAGGTGTTTGAGGATCGCCCGGTCAAGTCGGAGAGATATCTGTACCCCCGCGTCGAGGTCGAGGTCGGTTTCATTCTGGCCGACGATCTGCCCGGCGCCGGCTGCACCGAAGACGACGTGCTGGCGGCCACGGCCGCGTTCGCCCCTTCCATCGAGCTGATCGACACCCGCATCACCGATTGGAAGATCAAGTTGTGCGACACCATCGCCGACAATGCGTCGTCGGCCGGCTGGGTGCTCGGCGAGGCGCGGGTGTCGCCGAAGGACATCGACATCCGCAACATCGACGCGGTGCTGACCAACAACGGTGAGGTCGTGGCGAAGGGACGCTCCGACGCGGTGCTCGGTAATCCGGTCACCGCGGTGGCCTGGCTTGCCCGCAAGGTCGAAGGCTTTGGGGTGCGTCTCAAGGCCGGTGACATCGTGTTGCCGGGGTCGTGCACGCGTGCGATAGATGCACCTCCTGGCAGCAATTTCGTTGCGGACTTCGCCGGGTTAGGTTCTGTACGACTGAGTTTCGAATAGCAGTCTCGAATAGCTCCGAAAAGCAAGGAACGCAAATGCCTCAGAAAGCCTCGGTGGCGATCGTCGGGTCGGGAAATATCAGCACCGACCTGCTGTACAAGCTGTTGCGCTCGGAGTGGTTGGAGCCGCGCTGGATGGTCGGCATCGATCCCGAGTCCGAAGGCCTGGCGCGTGCGCGCAAACTCGGCCTCGAAACCAGCCACGAGGGGGTGGACTGGCTGCTCGGTCTCGATGAAAAGCCCGACATGGTGTTCGAGGCGACGAGCGCATACGTCCACAGGGACGCCGCACCGCGCTACGCCGAGGCCGGCATCCGCGCTATCGACCTGACGCCGGCGGCGGTCGGCCCCGCTGTGATACCGCCCGCCAACCTGCGCGAGCACCTGGACGCCCCGAACGTCAACATGATCACCTGCGGCGGGCAGGCCACCATCCCGATCGTCTACGCCGTCAATCGCGCGCTTGTCGATAAAGGAGGGGTGCCCTACGCGGAGATCGTCGCCTCGGTCGCGTCCGCGTCGGCGGGCCCTGGCACCCGCGCCAACATCGACGAGTTCACCAAGACCACGAGCAAGGGTGTGGAGACGATCGGCGGCGCCAAGCGCGGCAAGGCCATCATCATCCTGAACCCGGCCGATCCGCCGATGATCATGCGCGACACCATCTTCTGCGCGATCCCCGAGGACGCCGACCGCGATGCGATCGCGCAGTCGATCAGCGACGTCGTCGCCGAGGTGCAGACCTATGTGCCCGGCTACCGGTTGCTCAACGAGCCGCAGTTCGACGACCCGTCGATGAACTCCGGCGGGCAGGCCGTGGTGACCACGTTTGTCGAGGTCGAGGGTGCCGGTGACTACTTGCCGCCGTATGCGGGCAACCTGGACATCATGACCGCCGCGGCGGCCAAAGTGGGCGAGGAAATCGCCAAGCAAAGCCTCGTAGCGGAAGGGGCGCAGGCATGAGCACCGACATCTTCTTCAACCCGGTGTGGGACATCCGAATCACCGACACCTCATTGCGTGACGGCAGCCATCACAAGCGTCATCAGTTCACCAAGGACGAAGTCCACGCGATCGTCGCGGCGCTGGACACCGCCGGGGTGCCGGTCATCGAGGTCACCCACGGCGACGGGCTCGGCGGGTCGAGCTTCAACTACGGCTTCTCCAAGACCCCTGAGCAGGAGCTGATCAAGCTCGCGGCCGAAACCGCCAAAGAAGCCAAGATCGCCTTCCTGATGCTGCCCGGGGTGGGCACCAAGGAGGACATCAAGGAAGCCCAGAACAACGGTGGCTCGATCTGCCGGATCGCGACGCACTGCACCGAGGCCGACGTGTCGATCCAGCACTTCGGGCTGGCCCGTGAGCTCGGCTTGGAGACGGTCGGGTTCCTGATGATGAGCCACACCATTCCGCCGGAGAAGCTGGCCGCTCAGGCACGGATCATGGCCGATGCGGGCTGCCAGTGCGTGTACGTCGTCGACTCTGCGGGCGCGCTCGTGCTCGAGGGCGTGCGCGACCGGGTCGCCGCGTTGGTGGCCGAATTGGGATCGGATGCTCAGGTTGGTTTTCATGGGCACGAGAACCTTGGCCTCGGTGTCGCCAACAGCGTCGAGGCTGTGCGCGCGGGCGCCAAGCAAATCGACGGATCGTGCCGGCGGTTCGGGGCGGGTGCGGGTAACGCACCCGTGGAGGCGTTGATCGGCGTGTTCGACAAGATCGGCGTGAAGACCGGTATCGACTTCTTCGACATCGCGGATGCCGCCGAGGAGGTCGTCGCGCCTGCCATGCCCGCCGAATGCCTGCTCGACCGCAATGCGCTGATCATGGGCTATTCCGGCGTGTACTCCAGCTTCCTCAAGCACGCGATCCGCCAGTCCGAGCGGTACGGAGTGCCGGCGCATCAGCTACTGCACCGCGCAGGTCAGCGCAAGCTGATCGGCGGCCAGGAGGACCAGCTGATCGACATCGCGCTGGAGATCAAGCGGGAGCAGGACGCCGCACCAGCGAAGTAACGCTTCGCGCATATCTGCGAAAAGCACAGGGAACCGTCACGACCCAAGGAGCCCCTGTGAAATTTCGTACCGGAGTGTGTGCCACAGCCGTGATCGGCGCCGCCTCATGCGCGGCCCTGCTCATGCCCTCTGCAAGCGCCGACCCCGCCGCGGACGACTGCAATGCGAGCACGCTTGCGAAGACGGTGAGTTCGGTGACGGGTTCACTGTCGGACTACTTCGCCGCACATCCTGACGTCAACCAGGAACTGATCGACATCACCCGGCAGCCCGCGATGGTCGCGATGGGCCAGTTCGACGGTTACTTCAACGACCACCCGCAGGAAGCCGACGAACTGCGGGCCATTCAGCAGCCGCTGGTCGACTACAAGAACCGCTGCGGCATGGAGGTGTCACCGACCGACGCCCTGACCGTGCTCGCCGACGTGTGACGGTCAGCCGCTGGGAGAAAAATTCTCGGCGGCCATTTTCTGGGCGCTGCCCTGCAACGACGCCCGTCGAGGCCGCGCAGCGGCGTCGACCCGGTGTTTAACGCCCCCTGCATTCGGGTTAGGCCCCTCGGGACGCGACAAATGATCGCGAACCGAAGGAGTGATTCGATGTACATGTCCGCAACGACCGTGCGACGCGGCCTGTACGGCATGTTCGCCGGAGGCCTTCTGGCATTTGGCTCGGCTGCCGTAATCCTGCCGGTCGCCAATGCCACACCCGATGCGTGCGTGCAAAGCGGGATCGCAACAACGGCGAGCTCCGTGTCGGCATCGACCGCCGCCTACCTCGCCGCGCACCCGCAGACGAACCAGGAGCTGACCGATATCGCGAAGCAGCCGGACCAACTGGCTCGCGAGGCCTACCAGGCCTACTTCGCAAACCACCCGCAGGTGGAGAACGAACTGAGGGCGATCAACCAGCCGGCCACTGATCTGCAGAACCAGTGCGGCATCCAGGTGACGCCGACGCCGATCTCGGAGGCACTGCAGGCGACCTAGTCGCTTGATCGCGGGCAAGATGGGGCGGTGACCGCCGCCCCGACCGATCGCCGACGGCGCGTCGGGTCGATGGAGGTCTTGCTCGCCTCGCTCATCGCGCTGGCCTTGTCGGCCGGCGCGATAAGTGCTTTTGTCGCCGGTAACGCCGACCTGAGTGTGGCCGCGACGGTGTTCTGCGGCGTCTTCGTCCAGGCGTTGCCGTTTCTCGTGCTCGGCGTCGTCGTCAGCGGTCTGATCGCCGCATACGTTTCCCCCGATCGGCTGTCGCGGTGGCTGCCCCGCAACCCTGCGATGGCCGTTGCGGTCGCTGGTGTGGGTGGCGCGGCGTTGCCGGGTTGTGAATGCGGTTCGGTACCGGTGGCGCGTCGGCTCTTCGGAGAAGGGCGCTCAGGCGCCGCGGCGCTGACGTTCATGCTGTCCGCCCCGGCGATCAACCCAGTTGTGTTGGTGGCGACCGCGGTCGCGTTTCCCGGCCAGCCCGCGATGGTGCTTGCCCGGTGTGTGGGGTCGTTGGCCACCGCGGTGACGATGGGCTTGCTGTGGCTGCGCTGGGGCCGTGCCGAATGGGTGACCCGACGACTGCCGACGCAGCACGACGCAGACGCTTCACGCTGGGTCGTCTTCACGGAGGCGGCCAGGCACGACTTCCTGCACGCCGGGTCGTATCTGGTGCTGGGCGCGGCAGCGGCAGCCACGTTGCGAGTTGTGGTGCCCGCGTGGGTCTTCGAAGGTCTCGCAGGCCACCTGGTCCTCGGTGTGCTCACGATGGCGCTGTTCGCCGTTGTGCTGGCACTGTGCTCGGAGGCCGACGCCTTCGTCGCCGCCAGCCTGACGATGCTGCCGCTGCTGCCAAGGCTGGTGTTCCTCGTCGTCGGCCCGGCCGTCGACGTCAAACTGTCGGCAATGCAGGCCGGCCTGTTCGGCCGACCGTTCGCTTTGCGGTTTGGGCCTGCGACGTTCGTCGTCGCGACGGTCGTCGCGACAGTGGTCGGCCTGGTGTTCCTCGGCGGCGCGCGATGAGCCGCGCCACGCAGAACTCGCTGCTGCTGCTCGTGGGCTTGAGCGTCGTCGTGATGGTCGTCAAGGGCTCCTATCTGCACTACGTGAAGCCGTCGCTGCTGCCGTGGTTGATCGCTGCTGCCGTCGTCCTCGTCGCGCTGGCCGTGGCCGCGATCGTGCGGGATCTGCGCCACCCGCAGGGTGACGACGACCATCAGCATCGGCCGTGGCTGGTGTGGCTGCTGCTGGTGCCGATCGCGCTGACCGTCTTCGTGGTACCGCCGCCACTCAGCGCGCACGGCGCCGCGCCGCAGCACGTGGCCGAGCCGACGCGACGGCCGTGGCCGCCGCTGCCCGCTGGACGGGCACCGACGGTGTCGATTCCCGACGTCCTCATGCGGGCCGCCACCGATTCCGCGAACTCACTCGACGGCCGGCTGATCACCGTTACCGGCTTCACGCTGAAGTACCCCGCCAGTACGGATTTGGGCCGCGTCGTCATCGTCTGCTGTGCGGCGGACGCGCAATTGGCCCGCATCCACCTGTCCGGCCCGGCGGTCGCTGAGGTGGCCGGCTATCCCGAGGACACCTGGCTGCAGGTCGAGGGCACCGTCGTGCCCGGAACGTCTGCGGCGTCGACGAACTTCATCCCAACGATGGCGGTGTCAAAGGTGACGCATATCGACAAACCCGCGAACACCTACGCCTATTAGCGTGCCGGCTTCACGCCACCGAGTTGTTTGGTGACTGCGTCGGCCGTCCCCACCAACGCACGCGCCCGTTCGGCGATTTCGTTGTCCGTCAACGCCTTTCCGATATGCATCGACGCCACCATGACCTGCCGTTGGTAGTGGTCGTAGACGGGTGCCGAGATCACGCTGATGTCATGGCGTCTGCGGCCGCCGTTTTCGCCGCGCAGGTAAACCCGCTCGCCGATATCGGACACCAATTCGGCGAGCAGCGCGCGCAGTTCGTCGGGCAGATTGCTCGACATGCCCGCCATCAACGAGTACAGGCGCCGCCCGCCGGGCGTCTGGCGCTCGACGAGGTAACCGTCGGAGCGGCACGCGGCGACTACGCGCTTGAGCCGATCGGTGTTGGTCCGCAGCGGGATAGTCGGCTCTTTCGCCAGCCAATTGCGTTCGGCCTCGTCGTCCCACAGCACGAACATCAGCCCGACCGGCGGCGCGAACGGATAACTCTGGCCGACCTCGACGCCAGGTCGAGCGCCGGTCGGCGCGACGAGATCCAGCAGCGTGATCCTGTCGTCGATCACCCCGGACAGAGCGGCCGTCACCCCGAAGCGTGCCGACAGCCGGCGCAGCTCTTCGCGGGCCGCCGGGCTGACGCGCATCGATTCCTGCGCCTTGTGCCCGAGCGTGATCAGTGAGGGACCCAGTCGGTAGGTCTTGTCGCCTGCGTCGCGCACCAAGTAGCCGGCGTCCGTCAGCGACGTGACAATGCCGAGGCAGGTCGGCTTGCTCAGGTCCAGCCGACGCGCGAGGTCGGAAAGCCCGAATCGCTCCTCGGGGCGCGCGGCGAGAAAATCGAGGATGCGGACGACCCGTTGAGTAGGTGGTGAAGCGCGGCGTGCGGACTCGGACACCCGGGCAGACTACCGCACGCTGTTCCATATATGTACCGCAGCGGTCGATATATTGACTCCTGGTAGAACACGTTCTAGTTTCAAGGGCGTGTACTCGCAGCCATTGATGGACGCGATCGCGGAGGCCGAGAAGCTGGTCTCCGAAGCGCCCCACATCGAATCCGAAGCCGATCTGTTGGAAGGCCTGCAATACCTCGCGGGCTGTATCGCCGCGTGTACGCAGGTCGCTTTCGACTACGACCGTGACCACCCCTTCCTGCACAGCGGCACGGGCCCCTTCACCAAGATGGCCCTCGACAACCCGGACACGCTGTATTTCGGCACGCGGGTGCTGCCTGGCCACGACTATGTCGTGACGGGCAAGCGCGGCACCACCACCGACGTGAGTTTCCAGCTGCTCGGCGGCGAGTACACCGACGAGGTGGTGCCCGACAGCGAAACCGCTTTCGACGACCGAAAGCTCGACATCGCGGCGGACGGCAGCTTCGAGTGGCGGTTCCGGCCGGAAACGCCGTCGCAGTTGGTGATCAGGGAGGTCTACAACGACTGGTCGGCACAGCGTGGCTCGTTCGCCATCAAGCGCCTCGACACCGCGGGCACTGCGCCGCCGCCGCTGACTCGCGAGCTGATCGAAAAGCGCTACGCCACAGCGGGAAAGCAACTCGTGCAGCGGGTCAAGACGTGGCTGCAGTTCCCGCAGTGGTTCTACATGAACATTGACGTCAACACGTTGGTGGCGCCGCGGCTCACGCCGGGCGGGCTGGCCACGCAGTACTCATCGGTCGGGCATTTCCAGCTGGCACCGGACCAGGCCCTGGTGATCACGCTGCCCGTCAGTGACGCGCCTTATCTCGGCTTTCAGCTGGGCAGCCTGTGGTACATCTCGCTGGACTACATCAATCACCAGACGTCGCTGAATGGCACCCAGGCACAAGCAGATCCGGACGGAAAGATCCGCATCGTCGTCGCCGACCGCAACCCCGGCGTCACCAATTGGGTGGAGACGCTCGGCCACGCCAAGGGTTACATGCAGTTCCGGTGGCAGCGCGTGTCGCGCGAGCTCACCGCGGCCGACGGCCCTACTGCGGAAGTGGTCGACTTCGACAAGGTGCCGGAGTCGCTGCCGTTCTACGAACAGAACAAGATCTCCGACGAAGACTGGCGTGCGCGAATAGCTCTGCGCCAGGAACAAATTGGACACAGGATGGTGGGATAGCGCATGGCCGGCTTGCTGGAGAACAAGGTCGTCGTGATCAGTGGTGTGGGTCCCGCGTTGGGCACCACGCTCGCACGGCGGTGTGCCGAGGCCGGTGCAGACCTCGTGCTGGCGGCCAGGACCGTCGAGCGCCTCGACGACGTGGCCAAGCAGATCACCGACCTGGGTAGGCGCGCGGTGTCGGTTGGCACCGACATCACCGACGAGGCTCAGGTGGACAACCTGGTCGAGGAGACGCTCAAGGCGTACGGCAAGGTCGACGTGTTGATCAACAACGCGTTCAAGGTGCCGTCCATGAAGCCGTTCGCGAACACCACGTTCGACCACATCCGCGAGACGCTGGAGCTCACCGTGCTCGGCGCACTGCGGCTGATCCAGGGCTTCACGCCTGCGTTGACCGAGGCGAAGGGCTCGATCGTCAACGTCAACTCGATGGTCGTGCGTCACTCCGACCCGAAGCAGGGCGCGTACAAGATGGCCAAATCAGCGTTGCTGGCCATGTCGCAGTCACTGGCCAGTGAGCTTGGTCCCCAAGGCATTCGGGTGAACTCGGTGCTGCCCGGCTACATCTGGGGCGGCACGCTGCAGGGTTACTTCGAGCATCAAGCCTCCAAGTACGGCACCACCGTCGACGAGATCTACAAAGCGGCCGCGGTCAACAGCGACCTGAAGCGGCTGCCCACCGAGGACGAGGTGGCGTCGGCGATCCTGTTCATGGCGAGTGACCTGTCGAGCGGCATCACCGGACAGACGCTCGACGTCAACTGCGGGGAGTTCAAGGCCTGATGACCCCGCGCACCGATGTCGGCACCGTCGACGAACTGCACGCCTCTGCGACAAAGGCTTGTGGGCTCGACGATTTCGGCACCGACGACGACAACTACCGCGAAGCCCTCAAGGTGCTGCTCGAGTCGTTCCGGCGTGACGCCGGGCTCACCGAACTCGGCAGCAAGATGAACCGGTTTTTCGTGCGCAATGCGTTGGTGGCCCGGCTGCTGTCGGAGGCCGCGTGGAAGCAGTACCCGCAGCACGCCGACGTGACGATCGAGCAGCCGATCTTTGTTACGGGACTGCCGCGTACGGGCACCACCGCACTGCACCGATTGCTGGTCGCCGATCCGCGTCATCAGGGTCTCGAGTTGTGGCTGGCCGAGTTCCCCCAACCCCGCCCGCCACGCGAGACCTGGTCGGAGAACCCGGTTTTCGTTGAACTCGCGGCACGTTTCCAGCAGGCGCATGACGAGAACCCGGACTACACCGGCTTGCACTTCATGACCGCCGACGACGTCGAGGAGTGCTGGCAGCTGTTGCGGCAGTCGCTGCACTCCGTCTCATACGAGACGCTGGCGCATGTCCCGACCTACGCTCGATGGCTGGCCAACCAGGACTGGACGCGGCCATATCAGCGGCACCGCAAGAACCTTCAGTTGATCGGGCTGAACGACGCCGAGAAGCGTTGGGTGCTGAAGAACCCCAGCCACCTGTTCGCACTCGATGCATTGTTCGCGACGTATCCCGATGCGCTGGTGATCCAGTGCCACCGGCCCGCTGAGACGATCATGGCGTCGATGTGTTCGCTTGCGCAGCATACGACCGAGGGTTGGTCGACGACGTTCGTCGGCGAGACCATCGGCCAGGACTCGCTGGAGACGTGGTCACGCGGCCTCGAGCTGTTCAATGCCGAACGGGCCAAACATGATTCGGCGCAGTTCTACGATATGGACTACTTCGACTTCATCGCTGAGCCGGTCCGCGAAATCGAAAAGATCTATGCCCACTTCGGCATCGACTTCACAGATGAGGTGCGTGCGGCCGTGGAGGACACCCACGCCGAGAGCAAGAAGGGCCCGCGCGCGCCCAAACATACATACTCGCTGGCCGACTACGGACTGACCGCGGAGCAGGTCAGGGAGCGCTTCAAGGGGCTGTAGCCTTTCTGCTGTGGCAGATACAACACGACGGCGACTGCTCATGTCCGGCGTGGCCCTGATGGGCGCCGCGGCGCTGTATCGCACGCCGTCAGCGGTGGCTGAGCCGACGGATTCCGCCGAATCGGATCCCCGTGTGCAAGACCGCCTCGGCGAGCTGGAGCGCGCGTACAACGCCATCATCGGAGTGCACTGCGTCGATTTCGATACGGGTCGCAACATCAATTACCGAGACGCCGAATTGTTCGCGGTCTGTTCAACTTTCAAGGCCTACGCCGCGGCGTCCGTTCTGCAGAAGACGCAGTGGGGGCAGCTTCGGCTGGACGACGAGATGCCGATCGACCCGGCCGAGCTGGTCGCGAACTCTCCGGTGACGCAAGCCCATGCCGGAGGAACTCTTCCCTTGGCGGAGTTATGCCGGGCCGCGCTGCAGCAGAGCGACAACACCGCCGGAAACCTCTTGCTGCAAGCGATCGGCGGCCCACCGGCCATAGCGGACTTCGCCCGCCAGGTAGGAGACGACGCGACCCGGCTCGACCGCTGGGAAACCGAATTGAACTCGGCGGTGCCCGGCGACCCGCGCGACACGAGCACGCCGCACATGATTGGGCGCGGTTACCGAAACCTGCTCACCACCGATGTCTTGGCGCCGTTTGAGCGTCAGCAATTGGAAGACTGGATGCGCGGCAACGTCACCTCCAGCATGCGGCCGGGATTGCCTGTCGGTTGGACGTGTGCAGACAAGACCGGCTCCGGCGACTACGGAAGTACCAACGACATCGGCATGGTGTACGGACCCGACGGCAGGCGCGTCATCTTGTCCGTCATGACGCGCTCACAGCTGCCAGACCCGAAGGCGCCCAACCTCCGACCGCTGATCACCGAGGTCGCGAGATTCGCAGTGCCCTATGTGATCGAGGCAGCCTGACGGCGACCGCCGTGCGGGCGGCACTGTAGCTCTTTCTGCCGCCGACAGTGCAGCTTTCAGCAAATCAACAAAAAGCACTTCGATATTCATACGTTCGGCCGACAGCGGGCATAGATTGAGGTGCTGTCGCCGACTGGATTCACCACGGCTGTTCGCTGGGATCGCTTTCTGCGGAATTGCTGAGAAACGAGCCAGATCGGCGGCCACGGCCATCCAATGTGCGAATCTATGCAGATGAAATGCACTTGAATGGGCAAATGACAGTTCGGAAACGCACGGTTTAGATATTGCCTGATAATTAACGGCTGTGTTAGCCTGCCGACGCGATGAGACTCCGGCGTCATGCTCCTGGCGGTGGCGTCCATGGGTTTTTGTGATGCGAAGCAGTGCACTATCGGTGATGTCAGCAAAGCATCGTTGAATCAGCGCGGCGAAGGGCACTGACATCGACATCAACACCATCTCCGACGTCGTCCGTCATCCACCGGAACGACCCGGGGCCGTGTGGCGCAACGGCGACGCATGGCTGGCGGGCGGAACGTGGTTGTTCTCTGAACAGCAACCTCAAGTCCGCCGATTGGTCGACCTCGTCTCGCTTGGCTGGCCGTCACTGAGCGCCACCGATACCGGCCTGACGATCGGGGCGACCTGCACGGTGGCGGAACTTTACGCATTCGACCCGCCTCGCGACTGGCTCGCAGGCTCGGTGCTCAAGACGAGCTGCGAGGCTTTCCTGGCATCGTTCAAGGTGTGGAACTCGGCGACGGTCGGCGGCAACATCTGCATGTCGTTGCCTGCGGGACCGATGATCACCATGGCCGTCGCGCTCGAAGCCCAGTACACACTGTGGTCATCCGATGGAACCGATCGCACCGTCGACGCAACCGATTTCGTGACGGGAAATCACCAGAACATCCTGGGACCGGGCGAGGTGTTGCGAAGCATCCACATTCCCGTCAGCGCTCTGCGTAAGCGACACGCCCACCGCCGCTTCACGCTGACCAAACTCGGGCGGTCGACGATCTTCATGATCGCCACCCAATCACCGGACGCAGCCGACATGCTGCTGACGATCACCGCAGCGACTGCGCATCCGATCCGGCTGGCGTTCGATTCACTGCCCGACGCCGATCAGCTGCAGCAGCGCATCGACGCATTGCCCGACGAGGTCTGGTTCGACGACGCCAACGGGTCGCCCGATCATCGCCGTCATCTGGCGAAGCACTACGCCGAAGAGATCCGCCGGGAACTGGGGGAGTGGCGATGACATACACCGTCAACGGGAAAGCGTTCGAAGAGGAGCCGCGTGCCGGGCAGTGCTTGCGCACCTTCGTGCGCTCACTTGGCTGGCATGGCGTCAAAAAGGGTTGCGACGCAGGCGATTGCGGCGCCTGCACCGTTTGGCTCGACGGTCGGCCCGTGCACAGCTGCATCACGCCGGCGTTCCGTGCCGACGGCCGGGAGGTCACCACGATCGAGGGGCTCGGCACGCCCGACGACTTGCACCCACTGCAGCAGCAATTCCGCGATGCGCCCGGCTTCCAATGCGGCTTCTGCACCGCGGGGATGATCATGACCGCCGCGACCTTCACTGACGACCAGAAGCAGGACTTGCCGCGTGCGCTCAAGGGAAACCTATGCCGCTGCACGGGTTATCGCGCCATCGAGGATGCGATCAACGGCGTCGCGGCCGTCGAGGAGGCGCTTCCAGGTCAAGCCGTCGGCACCAGCGTGGGAGCGCCGGCGGCGACCGACGTGGTGACTGGTCGCGCGGAGTTCACCATGGACACCGAGATGGACGGAATGCTGCACCTGAAGGTGCTGCACTCACCCCATGCGCACGCGCGCATCGTCTCCATCGACAAGTCGGCCGCTCTTGCGGTGCCCGGCGTTCGTCGCGTCTACACGTGGGAAGACGTGCCGCGCAAGCTGTACACCACCGCCATCCACACCGACCATCTGGTCGATCCCGACGACACCTACATCCTCGACAACGTCGTGCGATTCGCCGGTCAGCGGGTGGTTGCCGTCCTCGCCGATTCGGTCGGTGCCGCCGAAGAGGGCTGTCGCCAGGTCGTCGTCGAATACGAGCCGTTGCGCGCCGTCTTCGATCCCGAAGAGGCCATGGCCGATGGAGCTCCGCAACTGCATGGATACGACGACCCGTTCGTCCACGACCCCGTCCGCAATATCCTGCTCGAGCTCCATGGCGACATCGGCGACGTGGAACGAGGATTCGCCGAGGCCGACGTGATCCACGAAGGCACCTACTTCTCGCCTCGCGTGCAGCACGCACATCTCGAAACGCATGGATCGATCGCCTGGATGGAGGACGGCAGGCTCAACGTACGCACCAGTTCTCAATCGCCGTCGATCGCCAAGGTAAAACTGGCCTACCTCTTCGACCTTCGACCTGACCAGCTGCGGGTGTTCTGTAAGCGTGTCGGTGGAGGGTTCGGCGGCAAACAAGAGGTGATCTCCGAGGATCTCGCGGCACTGGCCACCCTGGACACCGGACGCCCGGTGTGCCTGGAATTCACCAGGGAAGACGAATTCACCACGGCGTCGCCACGCCATCCGATGAAGATCACCGTAAAGCTCGGTGCGCGCGCCGACGGCACGCTAACCGCCTTCCAGTTCCGCAACATCTCCAACACCGGGGCCTACGGGAATCACGGCGGTGAGACCCTGTTCGCCGGTGGTGCCGCAATCGCGATATACCGCTGCCCCAACAAGAAATTCGACGGCTACGCCGTGTACACCAACAACGTGCCCAGCGGGGCGCTGCGCGGGTACGGCATGACCCAGCCCGCGTTCGCGGTGGAGTCGGCGATGGATGAGCTTGCCATCGCGCTCGACATCGATCCGCTCGAGTTGCGGCGCCGCAACATCGTCCGGCCTGGCGACGCGTTGCTCGCAATCGACGACCGCCCCGACGACGTCGCCTTCACCGAAGACGGTCTCGGTAAGTGCATCGATCTGGTCGACGCGGCGCTGCATCGCGATGATGGGGACCACGACCTCGGCGAGGACTGGATGGTCGGCACAGGTGTCGCGAGTTCACTGCACGAGACGGCGCCGCCGACCGAACACATCTCGGAATGCTGGGCGACACTGCGCGACGACGGTATTTACGAGATCGCCTTAGGGACAGTGGAATTCGGTGAAGGCACATCCACCGCTCACGTGCAGATCGCGGCCACCCGGCTCGGCACCACGCCGGCGCGCATACATCTTGTGCAGTCCGATACTGACCGCACCGGGTTCGACACCGGAGCCTTCGCCAGCGCGGGACTGTTCGTGGCCGGGAACGCCGTGCAGCGAGCGTCCACCGCGCTGCGCGACTGGATACTGGAAGTCGCGGCGGCGCATACGAACGTCGCCGTCACCGATTGCGCGATGGATGACGACGGCGTGGTGTGCGGCGACAAGCGGCTTTCGCTGTCCGAACTCGTCGAGATCGCCAAGACACGCGGCAACCGATTCACCGTGGCGCGCAAGGCGTACGGATCACCGCGCAGCGTCACGTCGAACACCCACGGATTCAGGATCGCCGTGCACCAGATCACCGGCGAGGTCCGCATTCTCTACAGCGTCCAGGCCACAGACGCCGGTGTCGTCATCAACCCAGTGCAGGTGCGGGGACAGGTGGAAGGTGGTGTCGCGCAAGGCATCGGCTTCGCGCTGACGGAGAACTTCCACGTCGGCGAAAACGGGGTGATGATGAACCCGAATCTGCGCAACTACAAGATTCCCACCTACGCCGACGCTCCACGCACCGAGGTGCTCTTGGTCGATTCGAGTGACTCGGTCGGCCCGATGCGCGCCAAAGGCATGGCGGAATGCTGTATCAACCCGGTCGCGCCGGCACTGGCCAACGCCATCGCGAACGCGACCGGCGTGCGCTACCGATCGCTCCCGCTTTCTCCAGAACGCATCTACAGTCGGCTCGCGGCCAGCCGACTGGTGCCGGCGACCTAGCCGTCGATGACCGGCATGCATACCGACAACATCACCGAAAGCGCCGTCACGGTCATCATCGGTCAGCGCGTACGGCACGGCGCCGAGAAACAGTTCCTGGCATGGCAACACGAGCTCAACGAAGCCTCGTCACGCTACCCGGGATTCGTCGGCGCCGAAGTCACCGCGCCTACGGAGACACAACCTGATTGGGTGGTGATCTACCGCTTCGATTCGATGGCCAACTTGCGAGCCTGGCTGAACAGCTCTACTCGGCAGGAAGGGTTGGCGACCGGCGCGCAGTACTTCGACGGTCCCCCCACCCAGCAGATTGTCGGTGGTGCAGCCAAACCTGCGGACCAACTGGTAACGGTCGTCGCCACCCACCGCGTCGAGACGAAGGACGTCGACGAATTCCTCGCCTGGCAGGAACGACTTCGATTGGCCGAAAGCAAGTTTGACGGCTACCGCGGCACCGAACTGTTCAGGCCCGTCGAGGGTGTGCAGGACGAGTGGACGGCGATGTACCGCTACGACAACGTCGCCGACCTGGAAGCGTGGATGACCTCAGACGAGCGCAAGCAGTTGCTCGAGGAAGGCAAGAAGTTCCGCGATTTCCAGCTGCGGACAGTGGAGAACTCGTTCGGCAGCTGGTTCGCGTTCGACGACAAAGGCAACCAGGTGCCGCCGCCATCGGATATCAAGACGTCCTTCGCGGTCTGGGTCGGCATCTACCCCACGGCGATGACGATCATGCTCGTGCTGTCTCCGTTCCACCTACCGGTCTGGGCGGGCACGCTGATCGGAAACCTGTGCTCCAGCTTCATCCTCACCTTCGTGACGATGCCGTACTACGCCAACCGACTGCTCAAACGCTTCTTGTGGCCGTCGCCTGGTGAACCGATATCACGCACAGCCATGCGAGGCGCCGTCATCGTCGTTGCGTCCCTGTTGTTCTGGGCGGTGGTATTCAGCCTCCTCTGGAAGTTCTGGCACGTCCCCTGACGCAATTTCCTTGCCCATTCGAAAGGATCAAGTGATCACCATGTCAGTAACCAACAATGTCGTACCCGAGTTTATGAGTCCGGTCCTGGACGCGAGACCGCCCGCCAGCGCGCGAGAGGTGGCTGAGCACGCTGTCCTGGCGCTGAACTCGTCGATGATGGGTTTGTACGACGAATCCCTGGCGACGTTCAAGCAGAACATGCGCAAGCAAGTGCCCATCATCGTGGCACTGTTCAGCGGTCAGGGCGGTCAGATGATTCTGTACCCACCCGGACAGCCGGCCAAAGTGGCGGCCCCGGTGCCGATCGTCTATCAGATCGCCAAGTCGATCGGTCACAGCACCATGGCGATTTACGAGGTCGTCTCACCCTATTTGGACGATCCCTGCGCGAATCTGCTGTGGCGTGCGCCGCTGGCGATGTACCGGGCACAGAACCAGGTGGCCCTCGAAGGCATTGGCGCGCTCGATATCCCCGATGACGACCGAACCGTGTTGCGCACGATTCTGGAACGCAATCTGGCCTTCATGGACGACTGTCTGGCAAATGGAAGCTACACCTACGACCAACTCGAGGAGTTCATCCGCGGCACAACGCCCTTGTCGGTCAAGGCCATTGGAATCGCCGCAGGTGCGCAGGTGGGCCACTGGATGAACGTCGTCGAGGGCTGGAAAGACGAACTCGGCGCGGCCTGGGAGCACACATACGCCGTGAACAACACGATGTATGTGACGCGGCAGAACAACATCCTCTACAGCATTCTCGTTCAGTTCATGGGTACAGAGACGATGGGTGAGCGGCTGTTGCTCGTCGAGACGGCGGAGTTCGAGACGACCCCAGAGAAGATGCTCGACGTGCTGGCCCGCATCGTCGCCGATCGGTCCCTCGGGATGGTGTTCTTCCGCGACTTCTATGCGATGGACGTCGAGCTGCTCGGCGGCGGCGGCCGGGCGGTCATCGAACGCGAGATGGCCAAACGAGGAAAGACCGCAGTGCTTCCCAGCCTGGCGCCGTTCCGTTCCAACGACTGGCCGTGGAAGACGGACCCCACCAAGGGCACCGGTCCCGCGCGGCTGGAGGACGCAGTTCCAAGCTGTCCGGTGCTCTGATTCAACGCCGATGTGGGATGGTGACGCAGCCGGTATGGCAGCCACGGCCGCATAACGGATGCCAGACAACGCTTTTCGGCGACTGGCCACATCCAAGGGATGCAGATTGCGATTTTCCAGCAACGTGGTCGCGGGGTGTGCTATGCAATATCGGCTGACGAACGGGCATGCCGATTCCCCAAGGAAGGACCCGTCATGATGATCAAGGTATCGTCCGTGGCGACCCTCGCGGCGTGTGTCGCCGCCATGGCTGCGCCTGCGGCGCACGCGGACCGTGTCGAACCTGTGCCGATCTACGGGCTCTACAACACCTTCCTCGACCATTCGCAGCAGACCTTCAATGGACGCCCGGAGACCTCCGACCCGTCGGTTCAAGCGGCCAGCTTCACCACGTCGTGTGACGCGAAGGGATGCGTGGCCCACTGGATGCGGCTGACCGATCTCGCGGAAAACCCCAACGCCCCTGCGCTATTCGACTATCACTGGACCGACGGCCGGTGGGAGTCGAGTGGGGACTATCCATTCCACTGCGACGACGGCGGTGCCGTGACGGCCTTCCGGTCGGACTTCCTGGCTCCCAATCCTGACGGGAGCTTCTCCGGCGAGCGGACATTCACCGTGGCCGACCCCGGATGCCCGGGCGATGGCGCAGGCACGTACTGGCTGCCGTTCAATCTCACACCGATCGACGCACCTCCACCGCCAGGGCAGTGATCGCCGGATCTTGCTAGCCGTCGCCGGGCCGCGGGGCGGACGACTCTTCCTCTAAACACCCTTCGGCCACAGCGTGTTTGATGCTGTCGGCCAACTTCGGGCAGGCGCGTATGCGTGCCGAATCGCCGCCCGACTGCCGGATCTCGTTGAAATATGCGCAGCGCTGCGACGCCTCGGCGTTCCATTGCACCGAGGTGTGCGCAGGACCCAGTTTCTTGACCTGTACCGCGACATGGCAGAACCGGCAGTCGACCGATACCAGTCCTGACGTCAGATACCGCTCGCGGTCGCGCTGTGTAGCTTCACGCACCGCGGCCAACCGAACTGGATCCGAGGCGAAGTTCGGTGCCTTCGAACGAAATCCAGCGTCGTCGCCGTCGTGGTCATGGTCGTCGTCGTGCGCGCCGTAGAGCCTCAGCATCGACCGCGCAAGCTGGTCGACGTCTGGTGCTTCCTCGCTCCGGCTCATTTAAGAGACCTGAGTCGACTGTCCTTCGGATTTCTCTTCGGCCTGCCGCTTGAGATTCTCCTCGACCTCGACGTGCCATTTCTCGTTGGCCGCCGTGGTGTCGATCTCGATCTCGAAGCGGTCGGTCATATCTGGCGTGACGTCGGCGGCGTCGACGTAGAACTGCTGATACCACCGGCGCATCTGATAGACGGCGCCGTCTTCCTCGACGAGCAGCGGATTGTCGATGCGCGTCTTGTGTTTCCAGATCTCGACGTCCTGCTGGAAGCCCTTGCTGACACCTTCGGTGAACACCCGCGCCAGCTTGTCGGTGGTCTCCTCGTCGAGCCCCTTTGGCTTTTCGACGATGACACCCCACTGCAGCATGAACGAGTTCTGGGTCACGGGGTAGTGGCAGTTGATCAGGATCGACTCGGCCTTGAAGCCGCCGTAGCTGTTGTGCAGCCAGTTGATCATGAAGGACGGGCCGAAGTACGACGCCTCGGAATCCAAATGCGCTTCGCCGTAAGTGGTTCCCATGTCGTCGATGTCGGGTCTGCCGACGTTGTGCAGGTACTGCGAGGCGATGTGGCCCTCGAAAACATTCTTGAAGTACGTCGGCAGACCGAAATGGATGTAAAAGAAGTGCGCCATGTCGGTCACGTTGTCGATGATGTCGCGGCAGTTGGAGCCCTCGATCAGGATCGAGTTCCACCGCCACTCGGTCCACTCATCGCTGGCCGCTTCGGGAATGTCCGGCACCTGCACCTCAGGCTGCGGCGGGTTGCCTTCGTGGTCGTGCCAGACGAACAGCAGCCCACCGCGGACGTCGGTGTGCCAGGCGCGGGTGCGTGCCAGCCGCGGTGTGCGCTTGGCGTAGGGCACCAGCTTGCACTTGCCGTCGCCGCCCCAGCGCCAGTCGTGGAACGGGCAGGCGACTTCGTCACCCTTGATGGTGCCCTGCGCGAGGTTGCCGCCCATGTGCCGGCAGTAGCCGTCGAGGATCTTGATGTCTCCATGGGAGTCGGCGAAGACGACCAACATGGTGCCGAAAATCTCGACGCCGTGCGGCTTGCCGTCCTGGTAGTCCTTCACCGGGCCAAGGCAGTGCCAGCCACGCGCGTACCTGTCCGGCAGCGCGCCGGTGTCGATCTCTCGAATGCCTGCGGTTTCGGTGCTCACGTCGAGCCTCCCAATCTGTGCTCTCTAACTAGAACACGTTACAGTTTTTGCCTCCCCGCGCGCAATCTAAACGGTTTTACCTGCGGTATATCTAGACGATGCCGTTGTACTCATTTGAGGGCCGTTCACCGACGATCGACCCCGGCGCGTTCATCGCCCCTACAGCCACGCTGGTCGGGGACGTCCACGTCGAGGCTGGGGCATCGGTGTGGTTCAACGCGGTCATCAGGGCCGACTTCGCGCCCATCATCGTTCGCGAGGGCGCGAACGTGCAGGACTGCTGCGTGCTGCACGCACCACCGGGCATCCCGGTGGACGTCGGGCCGGGCGCCACAATCGCGCACGGCTGTGTGGTGCACGGGGTACACATCGGCGCCCAGGCCGTGCTCGCCAACCACTGCACGGTGCTCGACGGCGCGGTGATCGGGGCGCGCAGCCTGATCGCCGCGCATTCACTGGTGGTCGGCGGCACGAAGATTCCCGACGAGGTGCTGGTGACCGGCGCCCCGGCCAAAGTCAGAGGTCCGATCGCAGGCACCGGCGCCGAGATGTGGGTGAACACCAACCCTGGCGCGTACCAGGACCTCGCCCGCCGCTACGTCGCGGGTTTGGGACCGATCATGTAGCGAAGCGCCGTACCGTGGCGCTATGGCCATCGGTCAGGTCGCCGAACTATGGCGCTATCCCGTCAAGTCTTTAGGCGGCGAGCGCATCGAGCAGTCAGAGTTCAGCGCGCGCGGGGTGCATGGCGACCGGCTGTGGGCCGTTCGCGATCTCGAGCGCGATGTCACCGCCTCGGCTCGTCGGATATCGAAGCTGCTGACCGCCACCGCGCGGTACCCCGACCCTGTCCCGCCGGATGCGGGTCCGGGCAACGTGCCCGATGTCGAGATCACCTTCCCGGATGGGACGGTCCTGTCCAGCGGCGACGACGAAGTGCACGCGAAGCTGTCAGAACTCGCCGGCCGCGACGTGAAGCTGACCGCGCTGCCGCCTGCCGAGGACACCAGCCTTCATCGACTGAGCCGTCAAGAGCGCGACAACACCTCGATCGCATCGCTCCGCACCGACTTCGGGGTGACGGACGAGGAGAAATTCCCAGACATCTCGATGTTGCGGGTGTCCGATCTGGCGACCTTCGCTCGCTACTCCACCCCGCCCGGCATGTTCGTCGACCTGGCGCCTGTCCACGTGCTGAGTCAAACCAGCCTGGCGACCATTGGTGCAGAGGTTGGCGGCGACGTGGAGGTCCGACGATTTCGGCCCAATGTCCTTCTGGCACTTGAAAACCCAGATGAGGACTTACCGGAGTCGCATTGGACGGGCGCTCGTCTCACGCTTGGCGACGTGACGCTCGACGTCCTGATGCCAACGATTCGATGCGTCGTCCCGAGCCGGGCTCAACCGGGATTCGAGGTCGACCGCCGCATTACCCGGGCGGTGGCCGCGAAGGCGCAGCGATGCCTCGGCGTCTATTGCGATGTCCGAAGTGCCGGCACGGTCAATATCGGTGATGCCGTTGCTATTCGGCTACCGAAGCACGGCCCGCTCGCGGACGCTGCGCGACGCACAAAGCGGTTGGCCTTCGGTCTGGCAACCGCGGCGGCGGATAGGTTCTCGCGCTAAAGCTTGCGTGCGCTCGCGGTCGCGCGGTCCAGCTCCCAGTAGGCCCGCAGCGCGGTGATCTTGCCTTCGTCGTTGACCCGGTAGGTGAACACGCCTTCAGCGACGACTTGGTATCCGGCAGCGTTGATCACGATGCTGCCGACGTTGGCTTCCTCGTTTCCGCACTGGTACGTCTCGACGAAGTTGAACTCGAGCTCGCTCGGCGCAATTGCCTTGTCGTAGAACGCCGCGATGGCCTCGATGCCGCGATGGCCCTTGCCCTCGGGGTCGAAGTGGGACGGTCCGATCGGGTCCTCGACGATCGCGTCGTCGGCGAAGTTGGCGAGCCACCCCTGCTTGTCATGAGCCATCGCCGCTTCACGCGACCGCTTGCCGGCCACGTGTGCGGGATGATCGGCATCGGTGACTGTCATCGCTGCCAACCCGAGTGGATGTAGGTGTCCGCAAACCGTTTCAGCGAATCCTTCTTCTTCTCGAGCGGCGCGTCGAAGCTCAGTCCGTCGAAGATCCACGGAATGACGATGTTGTCCGTGACACCGGCCTCGGCGAGTTCGCGGTGCCCGTCGACGCCGAACTTGTCGATGCAGACCGCCTGGAACTCGAACGGCTGGTCGGCGCGGCCGTATTCGGCCCGCAGCTCGTTGAGTTTGGCGATGGTTTCGGCCAGCTGATCGCCCGTCATCATCGCGCTGGTCCAGCCGTCGCCAATCCGGGCCGCACGTTTCAGAGCGACTTCGGTGTGCCCGCCGACGTAGAACGGCACCGGCTTCGACGGCGCGGGGCTCATCTGCAGTTTGTCGAAGTCGTAGAACTCGCCGTGGAATTCGACCATCCCGCCGGCAAGCACGAGCTTGATCACTTCGATCATCTCGTCGACGCGCTTACCGCGCTTCGCATACGGCACACCGCACCACTCGAATTCCTCTGGCGCCCAGCCGATTCCCACCCCGAACCCGAACCGGTTCTTCGTCAGGTTTGCAACGGACCCCACCTGCCGCGCCAGCAGCAGTGGATTCCGGGAGCCGAGCTTCATCACGTTGGTGTAGAACTGCAGCGTCGACGTCACCGCGCCCATCGCACCCGCGACGATCAGCGGATCGGCCCACGGAGTATCGGCGTTCCACATGCGCGAGCCGTCGGCGGTGTACGGATAGTCCGCCGATTGCTTCTCCATGTAGAAGATCGAATCCGGCAGCGCAATCGAGTCGAAGCCGACTTCCTCGGCGGTCTTGGCGATTTCGATCAGGTCGTCGATCGGGCTCATCGCCACGCTGCAGGTGTACTTCACGGCTTGTCCGCCGGCTTGTCGGAGCTGACGACCCACATGGAGTAATACTGCGACCCGCCGCCGTAGGCGTGGCCCAGCGCCTTGCGGGCACCCTCGACCTGGTGATCGCCGGCCTTGCCCATCACCTGGATCGCCGCCTCGGCGAACCGGATCATGCCTGAGGCGCCAATGGGATTCGACGACAGCACGCCGCCGGACGGATTCACCGGCAGTCGACCGCCGATCGCGGTTTCGCCGGCCTCGGTCAGTTTCCAGCCTTCGCCTTCCGGCATGAACCCCAGGTTCTCCAGCCACATCGGCTCGAACCACGAGAACGGCACATAGATCTCGGCCACGTCGATCTCGTCGATCGGGCTGGTGATTCCGGCAGCCTTCCACAACGCCTTGGCCGCGTCACGACCCGCCTGCGGGTTGACCTGGTCGCGGCCGGAGTACGCCAGCGGCTCGGTGCGCAACGCGGTGGCGTGGATCCAGGCGACGGGATGCTCTTCGGCGACGCGCTTGTCGGCGATCTCTTCATTGCCGATTACCAGGGCGCAGGCGCCGTCGGACGACGGACATGTCTCGTCGAAACGGATGGGATCCCACAGCATCTGGGAGCTCAGCACCTTCTCCAGCGTGATGTCGGGCTGGTGCAGATGCGCGAGCGGGTTCTTGGCCCCGTTGAGCCGGTCCTTGACCGCTACCATCGCGCCGATATGCGTCGGCGCGCCCGAACGCCGGATGTAGGCGCGCACGTGCGGCGCGAAATAGCCACCCGCGCCTGCGCCTACCGGCTTGGTGAAGGGAACCGGAATGCTCAACGCCCACATGGCGTTTGATTCGGACTGCTTTTCCCACGCCATCGCAAGCACGCGCTTGTACTTGCCCGACTGCACGAGGCTGGCGGCCACCACACCGGTCGACCCGCCCACCGAACCGGCGGTGTGCACGCGGATCAGCGGTTTACCCGTCGCGCCGACCGCGTCGGCCAGGAACAGCTCGGGCATCATCACGCCCTCGAAGAAGTCGGGTGCCTTGCCGACCACTACGGCGTCGATGTCGGCCATGGTGGCACCCGCGTCTTCCAGCGCCCGATCGATGGCCTCGCGCACCAGGCCGCTCATCGAAACGTCTTGCCGCTTGGCGACATACTTCGTCTGCCCGGTGCCGAGCACCGCCGCTAGCTGTCCCGCCATGTTTATTTCCCTTCCAGGACGGCGACGAGATTTTGTTGCAGCGCAGGCCCGCTGGTGGCGTGCGCCAGCACCCGCTGCGCTGAGCCGTTGAAGATGTGCTGCGCGGCAAAGCCGATGCGCTCCAGGCCCGCCGAGAACATCGGGTTGGCTGCCAGCGCGCCACCGGACGGGTTGACCTTCGTCGACCCCCCGAGTCCGATGGCCTCCTTCAGGATGAGGTGCTGATGGGTGAACGGCGCGTAGATCTCCGCCACGTCGATCGATCCGGTGTCACCACCGGTCGCCGCCTTGGCCGACGCCTCGGTCGACGGTGAAGTCGTGAGGTCGCGCGCGCCCAACACAGGCGTCTCGATGCGGTGCTCGAAACCGGTTATCCAGGCCGGGTTCTCACGGAGCTCGCGCGCCTTGTCGCCCGACGCGAGCACGATCGCGGACGCACCGTCGGTGATCGGCGCAATGTCGTGGCGGCGCAATGGATCGGCGAAGTACGGCCGAGCCAGCAGTTCATCGATGCTCTTGGCGGGTTTCTCGGAATCTGTGCGCGAAGCGACGGCGAACGTATCCAGTGCGACCTGAGCCATCTGTTCGGCCGTCCACTTGCCGGCGTCAAGGCCGAACCGAGCCTGCAGGCCGGCGATCGACACCGCGTCGGGCCACAGCGGCGCCACGGAATACGGGTCGGTCTGCAGCGCCAGCACACGGCGCAGCGTGCCCGCCGACGACTTGCCGAAGCCGTACACCAGCGCGGTGTCCACTTCGCCCGTCAGCAGCTTGATGTAGGCCTCGTAGAGCGCCCACGCCGCGTCCATCTCGACATGCGACTCGTTGATCGGCGGGACTGCACCGATCGAGTCGATCGCCGAGATGAATGAAAACGCTCGACCCGCAAGGTAATCCGAGGATCCCGAGCACCAGAAACCGATGTCGGTCTGCTTGAGCCCGAGTTCTTCGTAGATCGAGGCGAAGCACGGCATCAGCATTTCCACGCCGTTGGTGGTGCCCTCGGTGCGGCGGACGTGGGGTGCGTGCGCGAAGCCCACAACTGCAACATCATTCGAGCCAGTCATTTCAAACCCTTTACAGGTGGTGCTTGTAGGTGTCGTAGTCCGCGTCGGGTTCACCGGTGGGACGGAAGTAGTCGATGTTGTCGATGCCAAGGCCCCACTCCTCGCGGGGCTTCCACACCGCCTCGACCCGCATGCCCATCCGCACGTCGGCGGCCTCGATCTCGAGAATGAGATGCAGGAACGGGATATCAGCACCATCCAAAAGCACGTATGCCGCGACGTACGGGGGTTTGATGCGCTGGCCGGCGAACGGGATGTTGATGATCGCGAACGTCGTCACCGTGCCCTTGTCCGGCAGCTCGATGAACTGGTCGAGCTGCTTGCCGGTGGCGGGATCCGCCTCACGCGCAGGGAAATAGACCTTCCCGTTCTTGCCGGTCCGCGCGCCGAGCAGCTTGCCCTCCTCGAGGCCGCGCAGGAACGTGCTCTCCGGCAGCGACGCGGTGTGCTGGATCTCGATCATCGACGGTGCGACCTGCACGGTCACCGGGTCGCGGTCGTCCTTCGGCCCTTCCGGTTCGGCATCCTCACCGAGCACGAAGTACGCGATATCCGTGATCGCCCCGACCGGCTCGTCGACCCAATGCGCATGCACCCGTGTTCCGGCGCTGATCCCCGAAGGACCGGCGGCTCCGGTATCTACTGCGTGGAGCATTGGAGTGTCCGCGCCGTCGAGCTTGATCAACGCGAATGCGAACGGGCGGTCCAGCGGTTGGCCCTCCAACGGCTGCGGCTGCCAGGTCCAGGACACGACGGTACCGACGCTGGCCACCGGTACGATTTCGGTCAATCGTTCATAGGTGACGGGGTCGAATTCGGCCGGCGGCACATGCACTCGCCCGTCTGAACCGCGCACGCCGACGATGCGCCGCTCACGCAGAGCGGTGAAGAATTGGGACAGGAGTGGTCCGACTGAACGGGTGTAGTCGAAGGACAGCTTCAGCGGCGCCGAAAGCGGCGGCTCATGCTGATCGATCTGCACCGGGCTGCTTTGGCTGGTGGTCACGGCATCGAGTAGAACAGGTTCTAAGTTTGGTTTCAAGGTACGGTCAGGACCTCCAGGAAAGGCTGTCGATATGAAGCTCGGACTCCAGCTGGGTTATTGGGGCGCGCAGCCGCCCGAGAACGCGCCTGAACTGGTCGCCGCCGCGGAGGAGGCCGGCTTCGATGCCGTGTTCACCGCCGAGGCGTGGGGCAGCGACGCGTACACGCCGCTGGCCTGGTGGGGGTCGCAGACCAAGCGGCTGCGGCTGGGCACGTCGGTGGTGCAACTGTCCGCACGCACCCCGACCGCGGCCGCGATGGCGGCACTGACGCTGGACCACCTGTCGGGCGGGCGCCACATCCTGGGGCTCGGCGTATCGGGGCCGCAGGTCGTCGAGGGTTGGTACGGGCAGAAGTTTCCCAAGCCGCTGGCCCGCACCCGCGAATACATCGACATCGTGCGCCAGGTGCTTCGCCGCGAAGGACCGGTCGCCAGCGACGGCCCGCATTACCCCCTGCCGCTGACCGGCGAGGGCACCACCGGGCTGGGCAAGAGCCTCAAGCCGATCACCCATCCATTGCGCGCGGACATCCCGATCATGCTGGGCGCGGAAGGGCCGAAGAACGTCGCGCTGGCCGCCGAGATCTGCGACGGCTGGCTGCCGATCTTCTACTCGCCGCGGCTGGGTGAGATGTACAACGAGTGGCTCGACGAGGGGTTCGCCCGGCCGGGCGCGCGCCGCAGTCGTGAGGACTTCGAGATCTGCGCGACGGCCAACATCGTCATCACCGAGGACCGCAGCGCGGCGTTGGCGGCGATGAAGCCCTACCTGGCGCTGTACATGGGCGGCATGGGCGCCGAAGACACCAACTTCCACGCCGATGTGTACCGCCGGATGGGATACGCCGAGGTGGTCGACGACGTCACCAAGCTGTTCCGCAGCGACCGCAAGGACGAGGCGGCCAAAGTCATTCCCGACGAACTGGTCGATGACGCGGCGATCGTCGGCGACATCGACTACGTCCGTAAGCAGGTCGCGGCCTGGGAGGCCGTCGGCGTGACGATGATGGTCGTCGCCGGCCGTTCACCCGAGCAGATCAGGGAGCTGGCGACGCTCGTCTGATCTGCTGCAAGCACACTAGACGCGCCACTAGAACGCGTTCTAGATTGACCGGATGACTGCTTCGCAGCACACCATCGCCGGGACCGTCGTCACCATGCCGGTGCAGATTCGCACAGCGAATCAACACATGGCGATGTTCTCCGTGGACGCTGACGCCGCACAGCAGATGATCGACTACAGCGGATTGCAGGTCTGCCGTTACCTGCCAGGCCGCGCGCTGGTGATCCTGATGCTGATGCAATACGTCGACGGCGACCTGGGCCCGTACTACGAGTACGGCACGAACGTAATGGTCAACCCGCCCGGGTCGCATGCGAGCGGCGTACGCGCCCTCCAGTCGGCGGGTGCCTTCATCCATCACCTCCCCGTCGACCAGGCGTTCACGTTGGAGGCGGGCCGGACGATCTGGGGTTATCCAAAGGTGATGGCGGACTTCACGATTCGCCAGGGACGCCAGTACGGCTTCGATGTCAGCATCGACGGCCAGCTTGCCGTCGGCATGGAATTCCAACCGGGGTGGCCGGTGCCGGCGGCGTTCACGTCGCGAACGCAGGTGCACAACACGTACTCGCATCTCGACGGGGTCACTCGTGAGACACCGGGGGAGATGACGCTGACCGGTGTGCGCTACCGGCTGGGCGGTGCGCGCGTCTGGCTGGGCGATCACCCGTACGCCAAGGAACTGGCGGCGCTCGGACTTCCGAAGCGGGCGCTGGTGTCGAGTTCCGCCGCGAACGTGGAAATGACATTCGGCGACGCTCAGGAGATCTCATGACGATGACGAGGCCAGACGTCGACCTGACCGACGGCGCGTTCTACGCGGGCGATTCGCGGTCGATCTACAAGTGGATGCGCGAGAACGAACCGGTGTTCCGGGACCGCAACGGTCTGGCCGCCGCGGCGACATACGCGGCCGTGATCGAGGCCGAGCGCCGGCCTGAGCTGTTCTCCAACGCCGGCGGCATCCGGCCGGACCAGCCGGGCGTCGAGATGATGATCGAGATGGACGACCCGCAGCATCTGTTGCGGCGCAAGCTCGTCAACTCGGGCTTCACCCGCAAACGGGTGAAGGATCTGGAGGGCTCGATCACGTCCCTGTGCGACACCCTGATCGACGCCGTCTGCGAACGCGGCGAGTGCGATTTCGTCTGGGACATCGCGGCTCCGCTGCCGATGGCCGTCATCGGCGACATGCTCGGGGTCCGTCCGCAGGAACGCGAGATGTTCCTCAAGTGGTCCGACGACCTCGTGAGCTCGTTGAGCAGCACGGCGGCCGAAGCCGACGTTCAGGTGACGATGGATGCCTTCGCGGCGTACAGCGAGTACATGATGGGCATGATCGCAGCGCGCAAAGAGCAGCCGACCGACGATCTGGTGAGCGTCCTGGTGCACGCCGAGGTCGAGGGCTCGAAGCTCGAGGACCACCAAATCGTCACCGAGGTTCTCCTGCTGTTGATCGGTGGCGACGAGACCACTCGGCACACACTGTCCGGTGGAACTAGACAGCTACTGCTGCACCCCGACCAGCACCGGCGCCTCGTCGATGATGTCAGCCTGTTGCCCAACGCAATTGAAGAGATGCTGCGTTGGACGGCGCCGGTCAAGAACATGGCTCGAACGATCACCGCCGACACCGAGTTTCACGGCGCGCATCTCAAAGAGGGCGAGAAGATGATCCTGCTGTTCGAGTCGGCCAACTTCGACGAGGCGGTTTTCGAGAGCCCTGACGAATTTCATATCGAGCGCTATCCCAACAACCACCTCGCGTTCGGCTTCGGCACGCATTTCTGCCTGGGCAACCAGCTCGCGCGGCTCGAACTGTCGATCATGCAGTCGAAGCTGCTGAAGCGCCTGCCGGATATGCGGCTGGCCTCCGATGACGAGTTGCCGCTGCGCCCAGCGAACTTCGTCAGCGGACTCGAGTCGATGCCGGTGAAATTCACGCCAACAACGGCCGTCGCCAGCTAGCCCGACGTCCGTCACAGGTCGCGGCGTTGCGTCGCCGCCGTTGCCTACACTGCGCTCATGGCCGGGCTGCTTCAGATCGAGGAGTGCCTAGACGCGGATGGCGGCGTCGTATTGCCGCCCGGCGTCACGCTGATCTCGCTCATCGACCGCAATATCGCGAATGTCGGCGACACGGTGGCCTACCGCTACCTTGACTTCACCCGTTCGGAAACGGGGCACGCCGCCGAAATCACCTGGGCGCAACTCGGAACACGCTTGGAAGCGATCGGCGCCCGTCTGCAGCAGGTCACCGATCGGGGCGACCGGGTGGCGGTGCTGGCGCCGCAGGGCCTCGAGTACGTCGCGGGGTTTCATGCCGCCGTGAAGGCGGGAACCATTGCGGTGCCGCTGTTTGCGCCCGAATTGCCCGGCCATGTCGAGCGTCTCGAAACGGCGTTAAACGACGCCAAGCCGGCCGTCGTGCTGACGACCACGGCTGTGAAGGACGTAGTGGAGGGCTTTCTCGCCACGATGCCGGCCGCACGAAGGCCACGTGTCATCGTCATCGATGAGATACCCGACACGGCGGCGGAGGGTTTCACCCCGGTAGCACTCGACGTCGCAGACGTTTCGCATCTGCAGTACACCGGCGGCGCGACTCGGCCTCCCGTCGGGGTGGAGGTCACGCACCGGGCCGTCGGCACCAACCTGTTGCAGATGATCCTCTCGATCGATCTGCTGGACCGAAACACCCACGGCGTCAGCTGGTTACCGCTCTACCACGATATGGGCTTGTCCATGATCGGCTTTCCCGCGGTGTACGGCGGCCACTCGACACTGATGGCGCCCACCGCATTCATCCGCAGGCCTCAGCGGTGGATTCGCGCGTTGTCGGACGGGTCCCGCAACGGCCGCGTCATCACCGCGGCGCCGAACTTCGCCTACGAATGGACCGCGCAGCGTGCAGTGTCGGATCTGGGTGACGGTATCGATTTGAGCAATGTCGTGTTGATCATCGGTTCCGAACCCGTGAGCATGGACGCGATCCGGACCTTCGATGAGACGTTCGCGCCGTTCGGTTTACCGCGATCGGCGTTCAAGCCGTCGTACGGAATCGCCGAGGCGACACTGTTCGTCTCGACAATCGAGCCGACCGCAGAGCCAACCGTGAGCTACTTCGACCGCGGACAGCTGGCTGTCAATAGAGCCGTGGTGACTACGGCCGATAACCCCAACGCGGTGGCGCACGTGTCGTGTGGTCGGGTCGCGCGTAGCCAGTGGGCCGTGATCGTCGACGCCGACACCGGCGAGGAGCTGGCCGACGGCAGGGTCGGTGAGATCTGGCTACACGGCAACAACATTTGTCGTGGTTACTGGGGCCGGCCCGACGAAAGCCGCCGAACGTTCGGCGCGCGGCTGCGGTCCCGGCTGCCCGCATCCAGTCACGCGGATGGTGTGCCCCCCGAAGGGGAGTGGCTGCGCACACGGGACCTTGGGGTGTATGTGGACGGTGAGCTCTACGTCACCGGCAGGGTCGTAGACCTCATCGTCGTCGACGGTGCGAGCCACTATCCGCAAGACATCGAGGCCACCACAGCGGAAGCGTCGCCGATGGTGCGGCGGGGTTACGCGGCGGCGTTCACCGACGACGGCCAACGCCTGGTGATTGTGGCCGAACGCGCTGCGGGCCGGGGCCGCGACGATCCGCAACCTGCGATCGAGGCCATTCGCACGATGGTTTCGCAGAAACATGGGCTAGCGGTGTTCGACGTGCGCTTCCTGCCCGCGGGAGCCATCCCGCGCACCACAAGCGGCAAGCTCGCTCGGCGAGCGTGCCGCGCCCGCTACCTCAGCGGTGAATAGCCGGCGCGAGCAGACGCAAACTGCTCCAAAATCCCGGCGTGTCGGGTCACTTTGCGACTGCTCCGCGAAGAAACCTCAGCGCATCTTGAAGTTCGGCGCCCGCTTCTCCTTGAAGGCCAGAGGGCCTTCCTTGGCGTCGTCGCTCAAGAACACCTCGATGCCGATCTTCGTGTCGATCTTGAACGCATCGTTCTCGTGCATGCCCTCGGTTTCGTGGATCGTCTTGAGGATCGCCTGCACCGCAAGCGGACCGTTGTTGTTGATCACCTCAGCGATCTCGAGAGCCTTCTCCAGCGCTGACCCATCGGGAACCAGGTAACCGATCAGGCCCATCTCCTTGGCTTCGGCGGCCGTGATGTGCCGTCCGGTGAGCAGCAGGTCGCACGCCACCGTGTAGGGGATCTGGCGTACCAACCGCACCGCCGAGCCGCCCATCGGATACAGGCTCCACTTGGCCTCGGAGATGCCGAACTTGGCGCTTTCGCCCGCGATCCGGATGTCGGTGCCCTGCAGGATCTCGGTGCCGCCCGCGATGGCTGGACCCTCGACGGCGGCGATCAATGGCTTGGTCAGCCTGCGGCCCTTGAGCAGCGCGTCGATGCGTGACGGGTCGTAGCTGCCGTCTTTGAACGAGTCGCCCGGCGGTTTGGCCGTCGCGGCCTTGAGGTCCATGCCCGCGCAGAAGTAGCCGCCGGCGCCGGTGAGGATGCAGCTGCGGATCTCCGGATCGTTGTCGACGCGATCCCAGGCCTCGACCATGATCGAGAGCATCTCGGTGGAAAGTGCGTTGCGCGCCTCCGGCCGGTTCAGCGTCAAGATCAAGGTGTGTCCGCGCTGCTCAATGAGGGCGTCGGGGCCTTTTTGTGGGTCGCTCACGGGGGTCCGCCTTCCAGCGTCGATGCCACAGACTTGAATGAAAATGTAACACGTTCTAGTTTAGGTCTCGTGGCCCTGAACATTGCCGATCTCGCCGAGCACGCCATCGACGCTGTGCCTGACCGTGTCGCCCTGATCTGCGGTGACGAGCAGATCACCTACGCCGAGTTGGAGGAGAAGGCCAACCGCCTCGCTCACTACCTGACCGACCAGGGCGTGAAGAAGGACGACAAGGTCGGTCTGTACTGCCGAAACCGCATCGAGATCGTGATCGCGATGCTCGGCATCGTGAAGGCCGGCGCCATCCTGGTCAACGTGAACTTCCGCTACGTCGAGGGCGAGCTGAAGTATCTGTTCGAGAACTCCGACATGGTCGCGCTGGTGCATGAGCGCCGGTACGCCGACCGCGTCGCCAACGTGCTGCCCGAGACGCCGAACGTCAAGACCGTGCTTGTGGTCGAGGACGGCAGCGACGACGATTTCGGCCGTTACGGCGGCGTGGAGTTCTATTCGGCGATCGCGCAGGGCTCACCGGAGCGCGACTTCGGTGAGCGCAGCGCCGACGACATCTACCTGCTCTACACCGGCGGCACTACAGGCTTCCCGAAGGGCGTGATGTGGCGCCACGAGGACATCTACCGAGTGTTGTTCGGCGGCACCGACTTTGCGACAGGTGAGTTCGTCAAGGACGAGTACGACCTGGCGAAGGCTGCCGCGGAGAACCCGCCGATGATCCGCTACCCGATCCCGCCGATGATCCACGGCGCCACCCAATCGGCGACTTGGATGTCGCTGTTCTCCGGTCAAACTACTGTGCTGGCACCGGAATTCGACGCCGACGAGGTGTGGCGGACGATCGAGAAGTACAAGGTGAACCTGCTGTTCTTCACCGGCGACGCCATGGCACGCCCGCTGCTCGACGCACTGACCAAGCTGCACGACGGCGGCCACGAGCCGGACCTGTCGAGCCTGTTCCTGCTGGCCAGCACGGCCGCATTGTTCTCCACCAGCATCAAGGAGAAATTCCTTGAACTGCTGCCCAACCGAGTGATCACCGACTCGATCGGCTCGTCCGAAACTGGCTTCGGAGGCACCAGCATCGTGGCAAAGGGCCAGTCGCACACCGGTGGACCGCGCGTGACCATCGACCACCGCACCGTCGTCCTCGACGAGGACGGCAACGAGGTCAAGCCGGGCTCCGGGGTACGCGGGATGATCGCCAAGAAGGGCAATATCCCGGTCGGCTACTACAAGGATGAGAAGAAGACGGCCGAGACGTTCAAGACGTTCAACGGTGTCCGCTATGCGATTCCGGGTGACTACGCCGAAGTCGATGAGGACGGCTCCGTGACGATGCTCGGCCGCGGCTCGCAGTCCATCAACAGCGGCGGCGAGAAGATCTACCCCGAAGAAGTAGAGGCTGCGCTCAAGGGTCACCCAGACGTGTTCGACGCTCTGGTGGTCGGTGTTCCCGACGAGCGGTACGGCAACTGTGTCGCCGCCGTAATCCACCGTCGCCCAGGCACCAACCCGTCGCTGGCCGAACTCGACACATTCGTGCGCAACGAGATCGCGGGATACAAAGTGCCGCGCAAGGTTTGGTGGGTCGATGACATCCACCGCACCCCAGCTGGTAAACCCGACTATCGGTGGGCGAAGGACGTTACCGAGGAGCGCCCCGCCGATGATGCTCACGCCAACCACGTAGGTACAGCATCCTGATGCGAACCGAGCTGTGTGACCGCTTCGGCATCGACTATCCGATCTTCGTGTTCACGCCATCGGAGAAGGTCGCTGCGGCGGTCAGCAAGGCCGGCGGGCTCGGCGTGCTCGGCTGCGTGCGGTTCAACGACGCCGACGATCTCGAGCGTGTCCTGTGTTGGATGGACGAGAACACCGACGGTAAGCCGTACGGCGTTGACATCGTCATGCCCGCCAAGGTTCCGCAAGAGGGCACAGCGGTCGACATCGACAAGCTGATCCCGCAGAGCCATCGCGACTTCGTCGCGAAAACCCTTGCTGACCTTGGTGTCCCGCCGCTGCCCGAGGATGGGGATCGCAACGAGGGCGTGCTGGGCTGGCTGCATTCCGTGGCTCGCTCGCATGTCGAGGTGGCGCTCAAGCACCCGATCAAGCTGATCGCCAACGCGCTTGGCTCACCGCCGAAGGACGTCATCGATCAAGCCCACCAGGCCGGTGTGCCCGTCGCGGCGTTGGCCGGTAGCGCCAAACATGCTCAGCGCCACGTCGACAACGGTGTCGACATCGTCGTTGCACAAGGCCATGAGGCCGGTGGGCACACCGGCGAAATCGGGTCGATGGTGCTCTGGCCCGAAATCGTCGATGCGCTTGCTGGCAAGGCACCGGTGCTTGCGGCCGGCGGCATCGGCACGGGCCGGCAGGTGGCAGCCGCATTGGCCCTTGGCGCGCAAGGGGTCTGGATGGGCTCGGCGTTCTTGACGTCAGCCGAATACGACCTCGGCCACCGCAAGCCAAGCGGAGTCTCCACGATTCAAGAAGCCCTGCTGCGCGCGAGTTCCAGTGACACCGTGCGCCGCCGCATCTATACGGGCAAACCGGCACGGCTGCTGAAAACGAAGTGGACCGACGCGTGGGACGAGCCCGACGCGCCCGAGCCTTTGCCGATGCCGCTGCAGAACATCTTGGTCAGCGAAGCCCATCAGCGGATGAACGAGTCGGACAATCCCGACACGGTCGCGATGCCCGTCGGTCAGATCGTCGGGCGCATGAACGAGATCCGGCCTGTCGCCGACATCATCGCCGAACTGGTGGCCGGGTTCGCGGATGCCACCCGGCGTCTGGATGGCATCCGCGACAGCTGACCCTGCGTCAGGGAGTGATTTTCGTCTGCGCGTCGATCACATCCGTTGCCGCGCCGATGAGGTCGATCTGACTCTCGAGACCGTCGGCGTTGAGCTGTAGCACGTACAAACCGTCGTTGCCGGGGATCACGACCGTCTTCTGCGCAACGACCTTGGTCTGTCCGTCCTGCACCCAGGTACCGCCCAGCTGATACGCCGGGTATTCGCCGAGCGTGCTGGTGGATCCCTCGTTCATCGCTTTCCAGCCGGGCAGGTTGTTCAGCTCGCCGGGCGCCAGGTCGATGATCTTCTGCGGGTCGACGTTGCCGGTCAGCTTGGACATCAGCGCGACGATGCTCGGCGTGTACTCGCCGGCCTCCGGCCCGGTGTAAATGATGGCGCCGTAAGCCCAGTCAGGAGTGTCCTCACCGGCCGGCTCCCAGCCGTCGGGCACCGGCAGATCGATTGTGGGAGAACCGGGATCGCCGCGCTTGACCGGCGTTTCCTGAATCTTGTTCTCTGCGATGTAACTGGCGATCGTCGGGTTTGGCCCTGCGGCGTTCTCGTCACGCGGCGCCACTCTTGGCTTCGTCGATGGGGCCGCCTTAGTACTCGCGGAAGAAGACGTCGTCTTCGACGACGAGCTGGACGTGCTGGGTGCGGTCTTGCTGTCCGAGCCGCAGCCCGACAGCACAATCGCCAACGCCGCGGCTATTGCGGCGGTCCCGGTGAGGGCTGTGCGTTTCACGAATTAACTCCTGTCGGTCCGATGTTCAGGTGTGGGCAAACTTGGTGAGTCTTCATTGCCGTAGCGAAGCGTAGTGCAAAAGTGGGCTTAAGCAGGGTGAGTAGATATACCTAATCTGCGGCTGATGCGTTTACCGCAATTCTTCGGGGATGTCGATACTCATTTGCTTCGCGGCCTGTCCGATTTGTTCACGACAGCACCGGCCGGGCCGCCATACGGTGGCGGCCATGGATATTCGCCTCACGTCGACCGTCTTTCAGATCTTCGCGCATGACCTGCAGCGATCCCTGCAGTTCTACCGGCTGCTCGGCCTGGCCGTTCCCGAGTCGGGCGAATCCCATGTGGCGGTGGAACTGCCGGGCGGTAACACCTTGTCGTTCGATACTGAGGAGACCATCGCCGGCATGCATCCCGGATGGGCGCCGCCCGCGTCTTCGGCAAGCCGCGTGGCGCTCGCGGTCGGGGTGGAAACACCCGCGAACGTCGACGCGCTGTTCGACAAGGTGACTGGGGCCGGGCATGCCGGCCCGTTGAAGCCGTACGACGCGCCGTGGGGCCAGCGCTACGCGACCGTCGCCGACCCCGACGGCAATTGGGTCGATCTGTTCGCGCCGCTGGCGAGCTGAGCCAGGGACACGCCGGCGAACTCCCTTACCTCGCGGTGCAAATGCGGCTGGTCGGCGTAGCCCGCGACGGCAGCCACCTCACCAAACGACAGTCCCTCGCCGAGCAGGCGGGCCGCCCGCCGGAACCGCAGAATGCGGCGCAGTGTCGCAGGCCCGTAGCCATACACCGCCGTGCACTGACGCTGCAGGTTGCGGGCTGACCACCCGGCTTGCCGTGCCACGTCGGCGACGGCCGAACCCGCCGCCAGGCGATCGGTGACATCGCTCAGCAGCGGAAGGGGCCACGGCGCGGTTTCGGCGCGCGGTTCTTCGGCGGCAAGTGCGACCGCGAGCTCGGTCAAGGAACGGCGCTGGGGTAGCCCGCTTCGCAATTCGGGCAACGGCACGCGTTCGTTTCGCAGCTCCGCCGCAGGTACCCCGAGCAGGCGTGGAAGCACGCCGGGGCGAAACCGTATGCCGGCGAAGGGTTCTCCTTCGCGCGGGGTGACTGACGCAGTCGTGTCCGGGCCTGCGACGACGATGCGGCACTCCATGCGGATGAGATCCATGCAGCCGTCCGGAAGAACACCGACCGGCTCCGGCGGGCCGTCCACCACCCATGCGCATTCGACAAGGTCGCGCAGCGCGGTGGGCGGCGGGAACTCGCGATAGCCCACGGACGCCAGGCTAGCGCTGCCCCATGACAACTACCTGCGGCGAGACTGCGGGCGTTCAGCGCGGGATCGGCCACACCGTGTCGGCGCATTCGGTGCCCTCCGCCGAGAGTTGGCGTTTGATCACCTTGAACGTCTCGGTGCGCGGCAGTTCGGCGCTGACACGGACGAACGACGGCCACTGCTTCGGCCCGAGATCGGGCTGTTCGGCCAGAAACGCACGGAACTTCTCGGCGTCGAATTCGGCACCGGCCGCCATCACCACCGCCGCCATCACCCGGTCACCAACGGCTGGGTCGGGAATGGCGTAGACCGCGGCCTCCGCAATGTCGGGGTGGCGCAGCAGCACCCGCTCGATCGGTGCGGTGCCCAGGTTCTCGCCGTCGACCCGCATCCAGTCGCCGATACGGCCGGCGAAGTAGGCGAATCCGTTGTCGTCGCGGTAGGCCAGGTCGCCGCTGTGGTACATCCCGTTGCGCATTCGTTCGGCCTCGGCCTCGGGATCGTTGTAATAACCCTCGAAACGGCCTGCGTCCGAAACGTTTACCAACTCGCCGGTTACACCCGGCGGACACGGCTCACCCGTCTCGACGTCGACGATTTCGGTGCCCTCCGGCAGCGGGCCAAGGGCACCCTGCGGGGTGTCGGGGGTGCGGGCGATCGCGATCCCGCCCTCTGTCGAACCGAAGCCGTCCACGACCGCTGTGCCGAACCGGCGGGCGAATCGCTCGAGATCTGCCGGCGCACCCTCGTTGCCGTACACCGCCCGCAGCGGGTTGTCCGCGTCGTCTTCTCGCTCCGGGGTCGCCAAGACGTACGACAGCGGCTTGCCCACATAGTTCGCGTAGGTCGCGCCGTAGCGGCGGACGTCGGGCAGGAATTGGGACGCAGAGAACTTGCGCCGCAAGGCGAGCGAACTCTGCGAGGCAACTGCGACGGCCCAACCCACCAGCACCGCGTTGGAATGAAACAGAGGCATCGCGACGTAGCAGACATCGCTCGGCCCCAGCTCGAACCGCTGTGTCATCGTCACACCCGCGATCGCGACCTTGCCATGGCTGCACTTCACCGCCTTGGGGTCGCCGCTGGTTCCCGACGTGTAGATCAGCATGAACAGGTCGCTCGGGTCGGCCGCACGCGCGTCGACCGGCACGTCTCGAAACGCGGCGACCTCGTCGGCCCACCGGCGGGAGTCCACGTCGATGTAGTCCACGTCGCCGAGCGCCGGCGCCGATGCCGAATCAGCCAGCACCACTTGGCAATCCGCGTGGGCGACGTCGCGGGCCAGCGCCGCCCCCCGCCGCACAGGGTTCAGGCCGACCGGCACGATGCCCGACAGCCCGGCCGCGACCAGCACCGCGGAGAAGAACGGAGTGTTCTGCAGCAGCACCCCGACATGCGGCGGCCGAGCCGGATCCAGACGCGCCCGCAGCGCAGCAGCCACCGCCGCGCCGTGCTTGAGGTGATCACGCCAGCTGGTGAAGGTGTCTTCGAAGTACACACCGCGGTCGTCGATGTCGACCAGCGGCCCCAACAGGTCGGTGACGGTGGGTAGCCCCGAACGATCTCCAGTCACGAATCAGGCGGGTGTGTCGGCCAATTCGCGGCCGATGCGCAGCAGCTGTCCCGTCGCGCTGCCGACCGCGAACTCGGTCTGCTTGGCGGCAAGGAAATACCTGTGCACGGGATGGTCGAGGTCGATCCCGACGCCGCCGTGCACATGCACCGTGGTGTGGGCAACGCGATGTCCGGCGTCGGCGGCCCAGAACGCCGCGGTGCCGACCTCGAGGTCGGCAGGCAAGTCCTCCGAGAGCCGCCACGCCGCCTGGGTGAGCGTCAGCCGCAGCCCCTTGACGTCGATGTAGCCGTCTGCGAGCCGCGACGACACGGCCTGGAAGCTGCCGATCGGCCGGTCGAACTGCTCGCGTTCCCGCGCGTACTGCGACGTCATCTCCAAGGCCCGCTCGAGCACACCCAGCTGAAAAGCGCTGCGGCCCAACAGGCCATGTGTCGTCAGCCAGGCGACCACATCTTCGCCACCGACGATCAGAGAGGCCTCGACACCCCGCAGCTCCAGCTGCCCGACGCTGCCGTGACCGGTGGTGTCGAGCGCGCTGACCGTGACACCTGGGTCATCGGCGGCCACAAGAAACACCTTGGTTCCCGAATCGGTTTCGGCTGGAACGAGGAACACGTCGGCGACGGGCCCGTACGTGACCTGGGTGCGTGAGCCCGTCAACTTGTACCCGCCACCGCTCGCGGTGGCTTGCACAGGCCCCTCTCCCATCTCGCCGTCGAGCGCAATCGCGATGATCTTAGAGCCGTTGATGGCGGGCACCGCCCAGTCCTGTTGCAGCGCTTGCGAACCGAACTTCGCCAGCACTCCCGCGCCGAGCACCACCGATTCCAGATACGGCACCGCTGCGAGCTGACGGCCGAGCGCAACCAGAACGGCAACCTGTTCGAGCACTCCGAACCCGCCGCCGCCCAACGCTTCCGGCGCGGCGGTGGACAGGATGTCGGCCTCGATCAGCTTGCCCCACAGGTCACGGTCGAAGCGTTGCTCGAGCTTGTCGAGCTCGCGCTGATGCTCATTGGTGCACACCGAGTCGGTGATGGTACGGGCCAGGCCGCCCAGATCGTCCGCGGCTTCCGTCGTCTTGAAATCCATGATCTTCCTTACCGATTGACCCGGGGCAGTCCGAGCGCGACCATTCCGATGATGTCGCGCTGAATCTCGTTTGTGCCGCCGCCGAACGTGAGGATCAGGCAGCTACGATGCATGCGCTCGACACGCCCACGCAGCAGCGCACCGGGGGAGTTCGTGCGAAGCGTGCCCGCCGTGCCAAGCACCTCCATCAGCAGCCGGTAGGCCTCGGTGGCCAGCTCGGTGCCGTACACCTTGGCGGCCGACGCGTCCGCCGGTGACGGGGCGTCCTCGGCGGAGGACGCGAGCTCCCAGTTGATGAGCTTGAGCACCTCGGCCTTGGCATGCACCCTGGCCAAATTCAGCTGCACCCATTCGGAGTCGATCAGCCGGTTGCCGTGGATGTCCTTGGTGTTCTGCGCCCATTCGCGAACACCGTTGAGCGCTACGAAGATCGGCTGCGCCGAAACGAGCGCGACACGCTCGTGGTTGAGCTGGTTGGTCACCAGCTTCCAGCCGGCGTTCTCCTCGCCGACCAGATTGGCGACCGGCACCCGCACATCCTGGTAGTAGGTGGCGCTTGTGTCGACACCCGCCATCGTGTGCACGGGCGTCCAGGAGAACCCCTCGGCGGTCGTAGGCACGATCAGCATCGAGATGCCGCGGTGCTTCTTCGCTTCCGGGTTGGTGCGCGCCGCGAGCCACACGTAGTCCGCGTAGGCGATGAGGCTGGTCCACATCTTCTGGCCGTTGATCACGTAGTCGTCGCCGTCACGCACCGCGGTGGTGCGCAGCGCGGCGAGGTCGGTGCCCGCGCCCGGCTCGGAGTATCCGATCGAGAAGTGCAGTTCACCCGCGGCGATCTTGGGCAGGAAGAACTTCTTCTGCTCCTCGCTGCCGAAATGCATGATCGTCGGGGCGACGCTGTTGATGGTCAGGAACGGCACCGGCACGTTCGCGATGGCGGCCTCGTCGTTGAAGATCAGGCTCTCCATCGGCGTGCGCTCCTGGCCGCCGTACTCCTTCGGCCAGTTCAGCGTGAGCCAGCCGTCCTTGCCCATCTGCTGGACCGTCTCGCGATAAACGTTGCCGCGCCCCATCTCGCCGCCATCGCCCGCGGATAGCGCCTCGGCACGCTCTGGCGTCATGAGCTTGGTGAAGTACGCGCGCAGCTCGCGGCGCAACTCCTCTTGCTCCGGGGTGTAGCCGATCCGCATGGCGGTGTCCTAACTTCTTCTGTGAGAGCCCGTCGTCTGACCCTGATTCACACCCGGTTGTAACACGTTCTAGTCTTGGGGTCCAGGGCGGTGCCGCACTGGTGCTCAGCGCGGCTCTGACTGCAAGGAGGTTGTCATGCGTGTGGAAGTGGACCGTGACCGCTGTGAGGGCAACGCGGTTTGCGTGGGAATTGCCCCCGACCTGTTCGAGCTTGACGACGAGGACTATGCCGTGGTCAAGACCGATCCGGTGCCGGCCGACCAGGAGGACCTGGCGGAGCAGGCGATCGCCGAATGCCCGCGAGCTGCCCTGATCCGCAGAGACTAGAGGTATTCATAAATTGACAACTCATATGGAGGAGTCAGCCGCGGCTGACCTCTCGGGTCGTGTCGCGGTCGTGACCGGCGCGGCCGCCGGACTTGGCCGCGCAGAGGCCATCGGACTTGCCCGGGCGGGCGCGACGATCGTCGTCAACGACATCGCGGGTGCGCTGGATAAGTCGGACGTCATCGACGAGATCACCGCAGCCGGCTCCAAGGCGGTCGCGGTCGCCGGTGATATCAGCCTGCGGTCCACCGCCGATGAGCTCATCGAGACCGCGGACGGACTCGGCGGCCTGGGCATCGTCGTCAACAACGCCGGGATCACCCGCGACCGCATGTTGTTCAACATGAGCGACGAGGACTGGGACGCGGTTATCGCGGTGCACCTGCGCGGCCATTTCCTGTTGACCCGCAACGCCGCGACGTACTGGCGGGCGAAAGCCAAAGAGGCCGGCGGCACCGTTTACGGCCGCATCATCAACACCTCTTCAGAGGCAGGCCTGGCCGGCCCGGTCGGCCAGGCGAATTACGGCGCAGCCAAGGCCGGCATCACCGCGTTGACCCTGTCGGCGGCGCGGGCCCTCGAGCGCTACGGGGTGCGCGCCAACGCCATCGCCCCGCGCGCGCGCACGGCCATGACGGCGGACGTCTTCGGCGATGCGCCCGAGCTCACCGAAGGCCAGATCGACGAACTGTCCCCAGAGCACGTGGTCACACTGGTGCGCTTTCTTGCCTCACCGGCGTCGGAAGGGGTGAACGGACAGCTGTTCATCGTCTACGGTCCTACAGTGACGCTCGTTGCGGCGCCAACGGCCGAGAAGCGGTTCAGTGCGGATACCGACGCGTGGGAGCCCGCAGAGTTGAGCGCAACGTTGCGCGAATACTTTGCTGGCCGCGATCCTGAGCGGAATTTCTCGGCTACCGCATTGATGGGTTCGCAAGACTGACGGTGGTAGCTGTCTAACTTTTGGGAGGACTAGAACACGTTCCAGAATGACCTGGGTCACAGTGGCTTTGACCTGCGTAAAGGTCACAATTTGGAGCAGTTTTGTTGTTCTTTGACACTGCGAACTTGTTCTAGTTAGTATGATCCGGCTCACTAAGAGCAACGCTTAAACAAGGGGTGGGAGAACCGCCGCGGCGAGCAGGCTCGAACTCTTCGCCGTGACGTACCTTCGGGTCACCCGCCGCGAGAACGGAGCCGAAGTTGAGGGAGCAACTCGCCGTTCCGGCACGGGCCGTCGGCGGGTTCATGGAAATGTCCTTCGAGACTTTCCGAGCCATCTTCCGGCGGCCTTTCCAATTCGGCGAGTTCCTGGAACAGACCTGGATGATCGCCAGGGTTTCACTTGTTCCGACGTTGCTGATCTCCATTCCGTTCACGGTCCTGGTCGCGTTCACGCTCAATATTCTGTTGCGCGAGATCGGCGCCGCTGACCTGTCCGGGTCCGGCACCGCGTTTGGCACCGTGACTCAGCTGGGTCCGGTTTCGACCGTGCTCGTCGTCGCCGGCGCCGGTGCCACCGCGATCTGCGCGGATCTGGGAGCGCGCACCATCCGTGAGGAAATCGACGCGATGCGGGTGCTTGGTATCGACCCGATACAGCGTCTAGTCGTCCCGCGTGTGCTGGCATCGACGCTGGTGGCCCTGCTGCTCAACGGTCTTGTGATCGCAATCGGTCTGAGCGGCGGCTACATATTCTCTGTGCTATTGCAGGGCGTAAACCCGGGCGCTTTCATCAACGGCCTGACCATCCTGACCGGGTTGGGCGAGTTGGTGATTTCGGAATTCAAGGCCTTGCTGTTTGGCATCATGGCGGGGCTCGTCGGTTGCTACCGCGGCCTCACCGTCAAAGGCGGACCCAAGGGGGTTGGAGAAGCCGTCAACGAGACGGTCATCTATGCCTTTATCTGCCTATTCGTAATCAATGTCCTCATGACGGCAATCGGCATTCGGGTCCTGGGCAGATGAGCGAGTTGGGGAGTTACGACATCACGCTGCGGTTGCGGCGAGCGCTCCAATGGCTGCCAAGGGGCGTCGACAGCTTCGGCGAGCAGGCCCTGTTCTATGCGGTGTCGCTTCGATACATCCCTCACGCATTGCGGCGGTACCGGACGGAAACGGTGCGCTTGATAGCAGAGATGACGCTGGGCACCGGTGCGCTGATCCTCATCGGCGGCACCGTCGGGGTGGCGGCATTCCTCACCCTGGCATCCGGTGGCGTCATCGCCGTTCAGGGCTACCAGTCGCTAGGCAATATCGGGATCGAGGCACTGACCGGTTTCCTCTCGGCCTTTCTCAACGTGCGCATCGTCGCACCGATCATCGCGGGTATTGCGCTCGCCGCCACCATCGGCGCCGGCACCACAGCCCAACTCGGCGCGATGCGCATCGCCGAGGAGATCGACGCGGTCGAATCGATGGCTGTGCACTCTGTGGCTTACCTGGTTTCCACACGGATCATGGCTGGGCTGGTGGCGATCATTCCGCTGTATTCGCTGGCTACGCTGGCGGCATTCTTTTCTGCCCGCGTCATCACCGTCTATGTGAACGGACAATCCGCCGGCCTTTACGACCACTACTTCAATACGTTCCTGATACCGACGGACCTGCTGTGGTCGTTCGCCCAAGCCATCTTGATGTCGATCGCGGTGATGCTGGTCCACACCTATTACGGCTACAACGCTTCCGGCGGACCTGTCGGTGTGGGCGTCGCTGTGGGTCAGGCGGTGCGGACGTCACTGATCGTCGTGGTCGTCATTACCTTGTTCATCGCCCTAGCCGTCTACGGCGCGTCCGGTAATTTCAACCTGTCGGGGTAAGGGGAGACGTCGTGTCGAGGACTGCCGCGATCAGGATCGCCGCCGCTGTGCTGGCGACGATCATCGTGGCGTTCACGATATTTACTTATTTGTCTTACACCGCCGCGTTCACTCCCACCGACACCGTGACGGTGACGTCGTCGCGGGCCGGCTTGGTGATGGACAAGGAAGCCAAGGTCAAGTACCGGGGTGTCCAGATCGGCAAGGTCGAAGACATCGCGTATTCCGGTGATCAGGCGAAGTTGACGCTGGCGATCAACCGCGACCAGCTTCGTTACGTACCGTCAAACGCGTTGGTGCACATCGGCAGTACCACAGTGTTCGGCGCGAAGTCGGTGGAATTCATTGCGCCGCCTCAGCCAAACCACACGCCACTACGCCCAGGCGCCATCGTCCAGGCTCAGGCCGTGCAACTGGAAGCCAACACGCTATTCCAGACCCTGCTCGACGTGCTGCACAAGGTCGACCCGATACACCTGAACGCAAGTCTGACAGCGATCGCAGAGGGCTTACGTGGTCATGGCGACGACTTAGGTGCCAGTCTGGCTGGGTTGAATCAGTTTCTGGCGCAGCTGAATCCGAAACTGCCGACGGTTGAGTCGGATATCGCGCAGACGGCGAAGGTCGCCAACATCTACGGTGATGCGGGCCCGGATCTGGTCACCGTGATCAACAATGTGCCGACGATCAATCAGACGATCATCGATGAGCGGGACAACCTGAACGCGACGCTGCTCGCGACCGTCGGTCTGGCCAATGAGGGATCGGCCACGCTCGAACCAGGGGCGGACGATTACATCGCCGCGATCCAGCGGTTGCGGGCGCCGCTGAAAGTGCTGGGCGACTATTCGCCGGAATTCGGCTGTCTATTGCAGGGCACGAGGATTGCTGCTCAGCGCGGGGAACGGGTGGTCGGCGGAATGAAGCCGGGTGCAATGGTGAGCTCCAGCTTCGTGCTGGGCGTGCCGTCGTACACCTACCCAGAGAGCCTGCCCATCGTGAACGCCTCCGGCGGACCCAACTGCCGTGGGCTACCCGACATCCCGACCAAGCAGTGGGGCGGCTCCTGGTACAGGGCGCCATTCCTTGTCACCGACAACGCCTATATCCCGTACGAGCCGTTCACGGAGGTCCAGGTCGACGCGCCGAATACGCTCCAGTTCCTCTTCAACGGCGCATTCGCAGAACGGGACGATTTCTGATGAGCGCCGGCGCGAAGAAGCGGGGGCACTGATGTCCCACAGAGGGCTCGTGATCAAGGTCAGCATCTTTGCGGCGGTCATGCTGTTGGTGTCCGCTGCTTTGGTAGTGATCTTCGGCGAGTTCCGATTCGCCTCCACCAGCACCTACCACGCCACCTTCACTGATGCGGCACGGCTGAAGAGCGGCAACGACGTGCGGATCGCCGGCGTTCCGGTGGGCAGTGTCCGAGATGTGAAGCTAAACCCCGACAACACCGTCGACGTGGCGTTCACCGTCAACAAGAAGTATCAGATGTACACGTCAACACGTGCACTGATCCGATACGAGAACCTGGTTGGCGACCGCTACATGGAAGTCACGGCGGGGCCTGGTGAGCTTCGAAAGTTGCAGCCGGGCGGCACACTCGACATCGACCACACCCAGCCCGCGTTGGATCTCGATGCCTTGCTCGGTGGCTTGCGTCCCGTGGTCAAGGGCCTCAACGGTGCGCAGGTCGACCAGATCAGCAATGCCATCCTCGAGCTGCTCCAGGGTCAGGGCGGTGCCTTGACCCAATTGCTCTCCGACACTGGAACATTCAGCCAATCCTTGGCCGACCGCTATCAGGTGATCTCCGAGGTGATCCACAATCTCAACACGGTGCTCGGGACCCTTGACGAGAAGAGCGCACAGTTTGATGCCAGTGTGGACCAGCTCCAAAAGCTGGTCAGTGGACTGGCGCAGGGGCGCGACCCGATTGCCGGGGCGCTTCCCCCGCTGGCGTCCGCCGAAACGGATCTGACCGACATGCTGGTGAAATCACGGCGGCCGCTGCAGGGCGTCCTTGAGAACCTTCGTCCGTTGGCTACCGAACTCGACAACCGCAAGGGTGACGTGAACCGGGTCCTCGAACCGCTCGCCGAGAACTACTTGCGGCTCAACTCCCTTGGGGCATACGGGTCCTACTTCAACTACTACATCTGCTCGGTGGCGCTCAAGTTCAACGGGCCAGCGGGAAGCGACATCATCATGCCGATCGGCGGCGTCCCGGATCTGTCGAAGGGCAGGTGCTCGGAAAATGGATAAGACGCTGCGCTCGGGCATCTTCGGACTCGTGATCGTCATATGTGTCTTGATGGTCGCGTTCGGCTACTCGAAGCTGCCGTTCTATCCGCAAGGGAAGTCATACGAGGCCTACTTCGCGGACGCGGGAGGCATTTCGCCGGGTAATGACGTCAACGTCTCCGGCATTGCGGTGGGTAAGGTGACCGGCGTCGCGCTCGCGGGCGACGTGGCGAAGGTGACGTTCACCGTCAACCGCAAGGTCCGGTTGGGTGATCAAACGCTCGCATCGATCAAGACCGACACCGTACTGGGCGAGAGGTCGCTGGCGGTGACCCCACGAGGCGGCGGGTCGGTGACGTCAATTCCTCTGGGGCGCACCACAGTTCCCTACACACTGAATATGGCGTTGCAGGATCTTGGTCAGAACGCCGGTGAACTCAACAAGGAACAGTTGACTCAAGCTTTGGGTGTGTTGACCGATTCCCTACGCGACGCAACCCCCGAGCTGCGTCGAACCCTCGACGGGGTGGCCTCGCTGTCTCGCAGCATCAACGCCAACGATGAGGCGTTGGGCCAGCTGTTGACCCGCGCGCAGTCGGTGACCAAGGTGCTCGCCGACCGGGCCGGTCAGGTGAACCAGCTCGTCAACGACGGTAATCAACTGTTCGCCGCGCTCGACGAGCGCCGTGCCGCACTGAGTACCTTGATTGCCGGCATCGACGATGTGTCACACCAGATTTCGGGATTTGTCGCGGACAATCGTCGCGAGTTCGGTCCGGCTTTGAAGAAGTTGAATCTCGTACTGGACAATCTCCTCGAGCGCCGCGAGCACATCAGCCAGGCGCTGCGGCGGTTGCCGCCGTATGCCACAGCCCTCGGCGAATCGGTCGGATCCGGTTCGGGCTTCAACGTCAACCTCCCCAATGCCGTACCAAACATTCCGCAGCAGGAGCTATTACTGGACCTCTACTTCCAGCCGGGCAAGGTTCCGGACAGCCTCGCCGATTTCATCCGCGGATTCATCGACGAGCGGATGATCGTAAGGCCGAAGTCGCCATGAGCCGCTGGCTGCGTTTCGGAGTCATCAGTGCCCTGGTGGTGGCACTCATCGGCGGCATCTACATGGTGTGGCCGCGAGTCGGAACATACCGCGTAGTCGGCTATTTCACGTCGGCAACCGGCCTTTATCCGGGCGACGATGTCCGTGTGGTCGGCGTGCCGGTCGGCTCGATCGAATCGATCTCGCCGGAAGCCAATGCCGTCAAGATCACGATGAGGGTGCAGGACGGCGTCAAACTGCCCGCCGATGCCCGTGCGGTGGTCATTTCGCCGAATATCGTTGCGGCGCGGTTTATTCAACTCGCGCCGGCGTACAAGAGCGGTCCAGCGATGAAGGACGGCGGCAGTATCGGGTTGGAGCGCACCGCAGTGCCGGTCGAGTGGGACGACGTCAAATCCGAATTGACGCAACTCAGCCAGCAGCTCGGGCCGCAGGCCGGTCAGGTTCAAGGCCCGTTGGGCGCCTTCATAGACCAGGCCGCAGATACCTTCGACGGAAACGGCGACTCGTTCCGCCGAGCTCTGCGCGAGTTGTCGCAGACCGCAGGGCGGCTGGGTGACTCGCGCACCGACCTGTTCGGCACGGTCAAGAATCTGCAGATCCTGATCGACGCACTGTCGAGGAGCAACGATCAAATCGTCCAATTCAGTGGGCATTTGGCTTCGGTGTCCCAGGTTCTGGCCGACAGCTCGGCGGGTCTTGATAACACGCTGGGCACCCTCAACCAGGCCTTGTCGGACATCCGCGGTTTCCTCAGCGAGAACAACGCGACCCTGATCAGCAGCGTCAACAAGCTGACTGACTTCACCAGCCTGCTGTCGAACCAGAGCGACGACCTAGAGCAATTACTGCATGTCCTGCCGAACGCGATGGCGAATTTCTACAACATTTACAACCCGGCGCAGGGCACCGCGAATGGTCTGTTGAGCTTGCCGGAGTTCACAAACCCGGTGCAGTTCATCTGCGCCGACTTCGACGGCGCAGGGACAACCGACAATTTCAAACGCACCGAGATCTGCCGCCAGCGGATGGCCCCTGTGCTGCGGCGCTTGACGATGAACTACCCGCCCATCATGTCGCATGGAATCAACACGATCACTGCGTACAAGGGCCAGGTCATCTATGACACCCCGGCGACGCAGGCCAAGGCACAGACCTACATCCCGTATCTGCAATGGGTACCCTCCGAGGGACGGCTCCCGCCGCGATCCGGCGAGGGCGGCGATGTCAGTTCATTGCTCCTGCCACCGAACCCCGTTCCGGGCCCTCCGCCACCGGCGCAGCCGTACACGCTCGGCCCAGTGGTGCCCCCGGAAGGACCAGCGCCCGGTGCGCCGCCGCCTGCCGCGGCCGGCGCGCTCCCCGCCGAAGCGCCGGTTCCGGCGGACGCGGTACCACCGATGCAGCCGGTCACTCCTCAACAGTCTGGAGGCGGCGGATGACACGAAAGTTGATGGGCCTCAACGTCGGTCGCGCAACTCGCCGCACGACTGTCATCGGTTCGGGCGTGGTACTGCTGGCCGGCTGCCAGTTCGGCGGGTTGAACTCGCTGAACATGCCGGGCACCGTCGGCCATGGCGCTGGCGCTTACTCCGTCACCGCGGAGCTGCCGGATGTAGCCACGCTGCCGCAGAATTCGCCGGTGATGGTCGACGATGTCACTGTCGGCAGCGTGTCGGGCGTCGAGGCCGTACAGCGAGCGGACGGCACCTTCTACGCGGCGGTGAAACTCTCTCTGGAACGCAGCGTCAGATTGCCGGCCAACGCGGTCGCAAAAGTCGGACAGACGTCGTTATTGGGCTCGCAGCACATCGAGCTGTCGGCTCCAGTAGGTCAGCCGCCGGTTGGCGAGTTGCGTGATGGGTCGCGCATCCCCGAGAGCCAGGGTGGCCGCTACCCGACCACCGAGGAAGTGCTTTCCGCGTTGGGTGTCGTCGTCAACAAGGGCAATCTTGGTGCGCTGCAAGACATTACGCAAGAACTCTCGGCCGCGGTTGCCGGGCGTAACGGGCAGTTCGCTGACCTGATTCCACGGCTCGCCGACCTGGCCGCCTCGTTGAATAGGCAAACCGACGACATCATCAGCGCCGCCGAAGGGCTTAACCGTTTCGCCGGAATACTGGCGCACCAAGAGGACAGCCTGAACCGCACACTGGACACGCTTCCGGGAGCGCTGCGGGTGCTCAACGACAACCGGGCGACCATCGTCGACGCGTTTGCCGCGCTGCGGAGGTTGGCCACGGTGGGGGCTCGGATCCTCGCGGAGACGAAGAATGATTTCGCCGCGGAGACGAAGGACCTGTACTCAGTCATCAAGCCGATCAACGACAACCGTTCGGCCCTGGTGGACTCCTTGGACTTCCTGGCGACCTTCCCGTTCCCCGGCAAGAACTTGAAGCGGGTGGCCAGGGGCGACTACTTCAACATCTTCGAAGTGTTCGACCTGACCCTTCGCCGGCTCGGCGAGACGATCTTCACGACGTCGTTGGGGCTGGATCCCAACATGAAGCACATAGACGAGGTCGTCAATCCGCCGGACTTCCTGGTCGGGGAGATGGCGAACCTCTCAGGGCAGGCCGCAGATCCATTCAAGATCCCGCCCGGTACCGCGTCGGGTCAGGAGGTGCCACCTCAGTAATGCTGAACCGAACTGCGCGAATCCAACTCGTCGTCTTCGCCGTCGTGACTGTGCTCACCGTCGCGGCGATCTCGCTGTTCTACTTGCGGGTACCGGCTCGGCTGGGAATCGGCGCCTATCAGGTCACGGCGAACTTCGTCGCCGGCGGCGGCTTGTATCAGAACGCCAACGTCAGCTTCCGCGGTGTGCAAGCCGGACGCGTTGAGTCCGTGAAGCTGACCGACGACGGCGTCGCCGCGCAGTTGCGCCTCAACAGCGACATCAAGATCCCGGCGAACTCGACGGCGACGGTCAAGAGCGTGTCTGCCATCGGCGAACAGTACGTGGACTTCGTACCGCCCGAGCACCCGTCGCAGGCGGTGTTGGGCGACGGTGCAGTCATTCCGAAGGAACGGACCGCGATCCCGCAGGACGTTGCCGAGCTTTTGCACCAGGCCGACCAGTTGGTGAGCAGTCTCAACAACACCCGCCTTCAGGACCTGCTGCGCGAGAGTTTCAAGGCGTTCAACGGCTCCGGGCCGGAATTGGCGCGGCTGATCCGATCTGCGCGGTTGTTCATCGATGAGGCCAACTCGAGCTGGCCGCAGACCTCGGCGCTGATCGACCAGGCGGGGCCGTTCCTGGAGGCGCAGATCCGTAGCGGCGACGACATCCGGTCCTTCGCGGACGGACTCGCGCGCTTCACGACCGAAGTGGCCAACGCCGATCCACAGGTGCGGTCAGTGCTGTCGAACGCACCATCGGCGGCCGATGAAGCCAGTCAGACGTTCCAGGGCATTCGGCCGTCGTTCCCGGTGCTCGCGGCCAACTTGGCGAACTTCGGCCGCATCGGCGTCATCTACAACAGGTCGATCGAACAGGCGCTGGTCATTTTTCCGGCGCTTCAGGCGGCCCTCCTCACCATCGGCGGCCAGTTGCCCGCAGATGAAGGTGGCAAGCAGGACTTCAAGATCTCCATCAACGACCCGCCCCCGTGCAATGTCGGCTTTCTCTCGCCGATGGATATTCGGACACCAGGCGACACGACCTTGCGCGAGTTGCCGACGGACCTTTATTGCAAGGTGCCCCAGAACGATCCGAGCGTGGTGCGAGGCGCGAGGAATTACCCGTGCCAGGAGTTTCCCGGTAAGCGCGCGCCAACGATTCAGCTCTGCCGGGATCCAAAGGGATACGTGCCGCTTGGCAACAATCCGTGGCGGGGGCCGCCAATACCGACCGGCACACCGGTGACCGATCCACGAAACACCTTGCCGCCGAACAAGTTCCCATACATTCCGCCGGAAGCCGATCCCGACCCGGGGTATCCGGTGCCACCGGGCTTGGTGCCACCGGGGATTCAACCTGGCCCGGGACCTGCGCCGCATCAACCGTGGCCATATATCCCGCCGCCGAATGACAACGGGCCGCCGCCTCCGGCGACTGCGTGGATACCACCGGCGCCGTACCCGGATGCATGGCCGCCGCCGGCCAATCCTCAACCGCCGTTTATGTTTCCGGGGCCTTATAACCCGGTCGCACCGCCACCGGGCCCGGCTCCGGCACCGCCGCCGCCGCCGGCGCCTGCGGACCTGCCGCCGGCGGCGGTGAGCCCGCCCCTGGCAAGCGGAGCCGCATACGGCACGTACGATCAGCACACCGGTGTGTTCGTCGACCCGGCCGGCGGTACAGGCGTGTTCGCACCAGGTGACGCTGACTTGCGGCCACAAGAGAATTGGGTAGATCTCATGCTTTATCCGAGGCAGACCTGATGACATCCACTCCCACTCGCCCGCAACAGGCCGCGCGCCGCCGCGCGTCCAGGGCGGCCGGTCCCGCGAACGGCAAGTCCGCCGAGACCATGGCCGTGCGTATTGAAACGCCGGCCTCGGGCAGTGCAACTCCTGCTCGGACGTCCCTTAAACCTGCGGCACCCGCACGCCGGCCGGCGAACCGTCGGCTGGTGGCGATCATTGCGCTGGCTTTCGGGTTTGTCGCGACGGCCCTGCTCGGCGCTGCGGTGTCGCTGATGGTCGTGCAGAAAAATCACACCGAAGCTGTGCAGGCGCGCAACCAGCGGTTCGTCGACACCGCCACGCAGACGGTGATGAATATGTTCAGCTTCAAGCAGGACAACATCGATGACAGCGTCAACAGGCTGTACAACAACACCAGTGGACCGTTGCGCGACATGCTCGGCCAGAACAACAACGTCGAGAACCTCAAGGCGATTTTCCGGGACACCGGTGGCAGTTCCGAAGCTGTGATACTCGGGGCCGCGCTGGAAGGCATTGACGGCATTAGTGATAACGCGTCGGTGCTCGTATCCGCGCGGGTCACGGCGAGCGACATGAACGGGAACAACAGGCCGTCGCAACCGTACCGACTGCGGATCGTCGTGCATGAGGGCGACGACGGACGGATGACGGCCTACGACCTCAAGTACCCCAACGGGGGGAACTGATGCGCTGGCTCGTGAGTGGCATTGCCGGCCTACTGACCGCTGCGTTCGTGGGGTTGGCCGCGGTGGGCGGTTGGATGTACTGGCAACGAGTGGAGATGCGCGGTGAGCAAGCCGCCCGGGATGAGCTGGCGCCGCTTGCGCAGAAGGAAATCCCTGCCGTGTTCAATTACGACTACAAGACCGTGGAGCGAAGCCTCACCGACGCCTACAAATTGCTGACGCCGGACTACCGCAAAGAGTTCGAGAGTAAAGCGAATTCAGACATCATCCCGCAGGCGCGGCAGCGGGAAGTGGTGAGCCAGGCCAACGTCGTCGGAGTCGGAGTGATGGACGCGCAGCGCAACTCCGCAGCGGTGATGGTGTACATCAACCGGACCGTGTCCGACAAGTCCAGTCGCGACCGGCCGATCTACGACGGCGCGCGACTGCGCGTGGAATACAAGCGCATAGACGGCAAGTGGCTGATCAACTACATCGCTCCGATTTAGTCGCTTCTCGTGGCGGCCAGTGCATCTAGGAACGAACGCGCCCAGCGGTCGACGTCGTGGGCGAGCACCTGCCTGCGCAGGGCGCGCATCCGCCGTCGGCCTTCTTCGGGTGTCTGATTCAGCGCGGCCTCGATCGCGTCCTTGACGCCCTCGAGGTGATGCGGGTTGGTCAGATAGGCCTGACGGAGTTCGGCTGCGGCGCCGGTGAATTCGCTGAGCACCAACGCGCCGCCGAGATCGCTGCGACAGGCCACGTACTCCTTGGCCACCAAATTCATACCGTCGCGCAGCGGGGTGACGAGCATGACGTCGGCCGCGACGAAGAATGCGATCAGCTCGTCGCGCGGCACCGGCCGGTGAATGTAGTGGACAATCGGATGGCCCACTTCACCGTATTCACCGTTGATGTGGCCGACCTGGCGTTCGATGTCCTCGCGCATCTCGATGTAGCTCTCGACGCGTTCGCGGCTCGGCGTCGCCAGTTGCACCAGCACAGTGTCGTCACGCTTGGCGCGGTGTTCGGCCAACAGCTCCGAAAACGCCCGCAGCCGAACGTCAATGCCCTTGGTGTAGTCAAGCCGGTCGACCCCGAGGAGGATCTTGCGCGGGTTGCCGAGCTCGCTGCGGATCTCGCGTGCCCGCTGCCGGATGCTTCGTGAGCGCGCCTGCTGGTCAAGAGCCGTCGAATCGATGGAGATCGGGAATGCGCCGACTTTGACGGTCCGGAAGCCGACGTTCACCTCGCCGAAGCGCGACCGCACACCGATCGTGGCGCGTGAGGTGTTCGCACCGACGAGTCGCCGCGCCAGGATCAGGAAATTCTGCGCACCTCCTGGGAGGTGGAAGCCGACGAGATCGGCGCCGAGCAGGCCCTCGATTATCTCTGTCCGCCAAGGCATCTGCATGAACAGCTCCACCGGCGGAAACGGGATGTGAAGGAAGAAACCGATTGTGAGGTCGGGCCGGAGCATCCGCAGCATCTTCGGAACAAGCTGCAGCTGGTAGTCCTGTACCCACACCGTGGCGTCCTGTGCCGCCGTCTTGGCGGTGGCTTCCGCGAAGCGACGGTTGACCTCGACGTAGCGGTCCCACCACTCGCGGTGGTAGATCGGCTTGACGATGACGTCGTGGTACAGCGGCCACAGCGTGGCGTTCGAGAAGCCCTCGTAGTATTCGGCTATGTCGTCGGCGGACAACCGCACCGGGCACAGGCGCATGTCGTCTTGGTCGATCGGTTCCTCATCGACATCAGGAATGCCCGGCCACCCAATCCACGCGCCGCGGCGCCGCCGCAGCAACGGCTCAAGGGCAGTAACGAGCCCGCCTGGGCTGCGTTTCCACTCCAGGCTGCCGTCCTGCAGGCGTTCCATGTCGATGGGCAGCCGATTGGCCACCACGACGAAGTCGGATTCCCCGGAGCCGACCGGCTGGCCGCCCTCCGGAGTCACTTACGCCTCGAGCTTCGCCGGTCCAATGCCGAGCATCGACAGGAACACCCGGCACTCGTCGGCGTCGGTGGCATACGCGGCGACGACGCGACGCGCCTGGCGTGCGGTGCTGTCGGCTAGCGGCTCGACGTCGCCGATCTCGGCGGGGTCAGATTTCGCGGGCATACGACAACTCTAGGCGACGACGCGGCCGCCCGGACTCGCTGGTCGCTCTACGGGCTCGAACTGACGCTCGAATGCGGCACGGCTTGAGGCCCTGCGGCCTCGGCTTCCTCGGCCAGACCGATGCACTGGCCCGAGTTCGCGCCCGTGCACGGAATGGAGCCGCCACCACCCGGCACGCTGACGGAGGGCAGGCTCGGATTCCCGGGGGTGCTGCTCAGCGGCGAATTGGGGACGGTGTGCGGCAGGCACTCGCCTGTGTAGAGGTCTTCTTCTTCACCCGCCGGGCAGGCCAGCGGAACGGAAGCGGTGGGCATGGTGAAGACGGCGATCGCGGGAGCGGTGGCAACTGCGAGCGCAAACCCCCCGGCAATGATCACTCGTCGTGCTGAAAGCTCAAAAGTCGCCATCGTCACGCTTTCTCTAGTTATTGACTAGGTCGTCGAACGGATTGTATGGAAGCTGGCAGAAATCTGCACAACTTCCGCGAGTTCCCTGTGAATTCGCGTCGACGACTTCCGTGCGTCAGCGTGGCCGATTACGGGCTGCTGCTGATGGTCGAACGTGGCACCGGCTGTGGACCTGCGGCCGCCTCATCTTCGGATAGGCCGATGCACGCTCCCGAATCGTGACCGGTGCAGGGGACACCTTGAATTTCCGGAATGTCAGGATTGGCCGCTGTCGTGGTGAACCCCTGCGGCGAATTCGGCACCAGAATCGGGGTACAGGTCGTCGTGAAGACGTCTTCTTCCTCGCCGGTATCGCAGGCCGCCACAGCAACGACATGATTGGGTTGCGCCACGAGAACTACGGCTGGCGCGGCTGCGACCGCCAGAGCAAACCCGCCCGCGAGAACGAATCGTGCGGATATCGGATATATCGCCATTGCGCCGCCTTCTGATTGTTTGTTTGTTCGCGCAATTGTATGAAGGCTGAAAGGAGTCTGTGCGCATTCGGCGGGTTCATGAAAACCGTGTCGATTCAACGCACGACAAAAAGCCGGAGCACATTCGTGCGCCCCGGCTTTTGATCTAGTGCTCGGGTTACGGGCTGGAGCTGACCGACGAGTGCGGTACCGCGATCGGACCTTCCGACTGCTGCTCCTCGGACAGGCCGATGCACTGTCCGGAATTGGCGCCGGTGCACGGGATGTTGTCGACCTCCGGCAGCCCGCCCGGTGACGTGACTGCGGGCGAATTCGGCACTAGCTCAGGGGTGCACATCCCCGTGAACGTGTCTTCGGATTCCCCACTGGGGCATGCGGTGATTGAAGGGGTCGACGTTCCAGCCGTCGGAACCGCGAAGACGGCGACCGCCGGCGCTGCGGCCACTGCGACCGCAAATCCACCCGCAAGGAGTAGTCGTCGTGCTGGAAGCTTCAAGGTCGCCATCATCACGCTTTCTGTAGTTATTGCTGGTAGCGCAGACATTACGCCCAGCACACGAATACCGCCGTGTCAACGTCAATAAAAGTGGTGCGGCTGTCCCATTTCTGGGAACACGCTGTCAGCTAGCTGTGACACCCGCCCGTTACGGCTTGCCGTGGCACCGTAATGTGCATGGCGTAGATAGTTTTCCAAGCGAACGAGGTGGTCCGCTGTGGCGATCCCTGATCTGACAAGGGCCGAACAGGCTGACGGCGATGCGCCTCGGCAGGTGACGTACGAGACGCTCGACGAAGGGCGGATCGCAAGGATCTGGCTGAATCGCCCGCAAGCGCAGAACGCCCAATCGAGAACGCTTCTGGTGCAGTTGGATGAGGCGTTCGGCCGCGCCGAGGCAGATGATCAGGTGCGGGTGGTCATCCTCGCGGCCCGCGGCAAGAACTTCTCGGCCGGACACGATCTGGGCTCCGAGGAAGCGCTGCTCGAGCGCAAACCAGGCCCCGCGCAGCATCCGACCTTTCGTTCGCACGGCGGCACAGTCCCGGCGATCGCGGAGAGGACCTATCTGCAGGAGTGGCACTTCTTCTTCGAGAACACCCGTCGCTGGCGGGATCTGCGAAAGATCACCATCGCTTCGGTACAGGGCAACGCGATTTCCGCGGCGCTGATGCTGATCTGGGCGTGTGATCTGATCGTGGCCGCCGACGACGCAAGGTTCAGCGACGTTGTCGGTGTGCGGATGGGCATGCCGGGTGTTGAATACTACGCCCACCCATGGGAATTCGGCCCACGCAAAGCCAAAGAGCTTCTGCTGACTGGTGATTCGATCGACGCCGACGAAGCGTATCAGCTCGGCATGGTGTCGAAGATCTTCCCGCGCGCCGAACTCGAGGACAAGACGCTGGAGTTCGCCCGCCGCATCGCCGAGCGGCCGACGATGGCCGCGCTGTTGATCAAGGATTCGGTCAACGCGGCCAGCGATGCGATGGGCTTCACCGAGGCGCTGCGACACGGCTTCCACATCCACGAGCTCGGCCATGCGCACTGGGCGGCGCACAACGAGAACCGCTACCCCGTGGGGCTGCCGCCCGACGTTCCGGACTGGCGGACGCTGGGAGCGCCGAAGCCTGCACGCCGCGACGAGCCGTGACGTATAACTAGAACCTGTTCTAGTTATACGACGAAGGGGTCGCGGTGCAGCTGTCATTGGCGGAGCGAACATTTCTGGTCACTGGCGGTGGCAGCGGAATCGGCAAAGGTGTGGCGGCGGCGGTGGTCGCCGCGGGCGGCAACGCGATGATCGTCGGCCGCAACGCCGACCGGCTGGCCGCGGCGGTTGACGAGATCAAGGCGGGCGGCGGGCCGGGGTCTGTGCTGTACGAGCCCGCGGACGTCACCAACGAGGACGAGGTCGCTCGCGTGGTCGAGGCCGCGACGGCGTGGACCGGCCGGCTGCACGGCGTGGTGCATTGCGCAGGCGGCAGCGAGACGATCGGCCCGATCACCCAGATCGACTCCGACGCATGGCGGCGCACCGTCGATCTGAACGTCAACGGAACCATGTACGTGCTCAAGCATTCGGCGCGCGAGATGGTGCGCGGCGGCGGCGGATCGTTCATCGGCATCTCGTCGATCGCGGCGAGCAACACGCACCGGTGGTTCGGCGCGTACGGGGTGAGCAAGTCGGCGATCGATCACATGATGCAGTTGGCGGCCGACGAATTGGGCGCGTCGTGGGTGCGGGTGAACTGCATTCGTCCCGGCTTGATACGCACCGATCTGGTGGCGGCGGTCTTCGAGTCGCCCGAAGTAAGCGGTGACTACTCGGCCTGCACCCCGCTGCCGCGGCCCGGTGAGGTAGAGGACATCGCGAACGCCGCCGTGTTCCTGCTCAGCGATGCTTCCAGTTACATCACCGGTCAGGTGATCAATGTCGATGGCGGCCAGATGCTGCGTCGCGGTCCCGACTTCTCGGGGATGCTCGAGCCGCTCTTCGGTGCCGACGGGCTGCGCGGCGTGGTATCGAGCTAGCCTGCGGCCGTACCCTTTTGCGACCCGTCAGCATTTGTTGACGGGTCGCGGTGCGCTATCGGGCTCGGCCCACCTGCCTCCCACGACGACAGAGCGCCGACAGCGGCCCAATCCAACTCGGCGCCGCCGAGCGCCAGCAGTGTCAGGAAGCGATCACGCAGCAGGCTGGCGATCGGCAATGGCACGGCCAGACTTTCGCCAGCGGCCAGCACGAGCCTGACGTCCTTGAGGCCAAGCCCCGCGGCGAAGCCGGCCGGTTCGAAATCGCCTCCGGCGATCAGCCCGCCGTACGTCTTGTAGACCGCAGCGCCGAACAGGGTCGACGTCAGTATCTCCAGATACTCCTGTTTGTCGACTCCGGCCTTGGCGACCAATGCCATTGCCTCGCCCAGTGATTCGATCACCGAGGCGATGAGGAAGTTGCCACTCAGCTTCACCAGACTTGCGGCCTTCGGATCGTCCGATACGACAAACGTCCGCTGCCCGATCGCGTCGAATATCGGTGAGATGGCCTGCACCGTCTCCGACTGCCCGGCCGCGACGACGAAAAGCTTCGCCACCTGCGCTGCTTCCGGTCGGCCGAAAACCGGTGCCGCCACGAAGGATTGGCCCGCGTCGAAGTGCGCTGCGGTCAACCGCCCTGAAAGCGCAACGCTGATTGTGCTCGACGACACATGCGTCGCACCTGGCCGCAGCGACGCCAGGATGCCGTCGTCGCCGAACGTGACCGCCTCGACCGCCTCGTCGTTGGCCAGCATTGAGACCACGACGTCACCGCCGCACGCCTCCGCGACGGTCTTCGCCGCCGTCGCGCCCTGCTCGGCAAGCGCTGCGACCTTCTCCTGCGACCGGTTGTACGCCGTGACCTCGTGACCGGCCTTCAGCAGGTTCGCCGCCATGCCGGCGCCCATGTTCCCTAGTCCGATGAACCCAATCTTCATGGCGTCCACGATGCCCGGTATTCCTGTGGGTACCGCAAAGAACACGTGAGCGCGTTACTTGACGCCAAGAAGGCCGATACCCGCGCGGCGCATCGCCGCGGTCGTCGCCAAGCTCGAGGGCTAACTCCGCTACTGGGGCAGCTTGTCCCGGCAATAGGCGTACAGCGCCAGGCCGCCGAAGTTGACCGACTTCTCGTCTGACCACTTGGTCTTGCTCTTGATCTGATACAGCGCCTGCTCGACGGTTCCGCCGCCGTTGAGCAGATCGCACGTCGAATGTGCCAGGTCAAGCGCGAAGGCGTCGGACTTCACGGCGATGCCCTTGTCCTTGAGGGCCTGCAAGAACGCCTGGTCAAGCTGATCGTCGGCAGAGGCCGGCGCCGCCACTGCGGTCGCTGCGCCGACGGCGACCACCATCGCCGCCAGCAGGTGCCTTGTTCTCATCTGTCTCCCCAGTAACGTCCCCGGCCACCAGGAAGCGTACGTCAGCAAACGAAGTTCTGCCTAGAGAGGTCGTCAGGTGCGGCTGATCTCGGCGGCGCGGTGCACCGCGTTGACGATTCCCTGATAGCCCGTGCACCGGCAGAAGTTCCCCGACAACCCCTCGCGGATCTCCTCGTCGGTCGGATCCGGGTTAGCGCGCAGCAGGGCCGTGATCGATGTGACGAAGCCAGGTGTACAGAACCCGCATTGCAGCCCGTGGCACTCCTTCAATGCCGCCTGCACCGGCGACAGCTCACCGTCCGCGGTGGCGATGCCCTCGACCGTCGTGACCTCCGTGCCGTCGGCCTGCACAGCGAAGATCAAGCAGGACCGCACCGCCTGACCGTCCAGCAGCACCGTGCACGCTCCGCACGCGCCATGCTCGCAACCGAGATGCGTGCCGGTGAGGCCGCACCTCTCGCGCAGGTAGTCGGCCAGAGTCAGCCGGGGTTCCACGGTTGCCTCGGTGTGCTGTCCGTTCACGGACACCTGGACAGGCCACTCATGCATTGCTTGCCTCCGCTGTCGCAGCTTCCCACGCACGGGCCACCATGGTGGCGCCGACCTTGGCTCGGTAGGCGGAAGACCCCTGCAGGTCGGCCGGTATGTCGTCGAGCGCATTGACGGCAAGGTGGCCGATTTCCTCGCCCATGATGTCATCCACCGGACGGCCGAGAACGGCCTCCTCGGCGGCCGATCCGCGCAGCGGTGTGGATCCCAGACCCAAAAGCCCAATGCCGCAGCGGTTTACGCGTGCCTGCTCGTCGAGTTCGACCGCGACGGCGGCGCCTGCGATGGCGAAGTCCCCGTGCCGGCGGGCGAACTCCTCGATGGCGAACCCCGAACGAGTGCCCCACCGCGGGAAGCGCACGGCGGTCAGGATCTCGTCTGACGCCATGGAGTTCTCCCACAGCCCGGTGAAGAAGTCGCTCGCTGGGATATCCCGGGCACCGCGGGGCGATACGGCTTCCATCTGCGCGTCGAGAGCCAGTGCCACGGCGGCGTATTCGGCGGCAGGATCGGCGTGGGCGATCGCGCCTCCGAGCGTGCCGCGAGTGCGGATCTGGAAGTGGCCGATGTAGGGAGTCGCCAGGGTCAACAGCGGCACCGAATCGGCCACCTCGTCGTCCATCCCGACGAACACGTGCGGGGTCGCCGCCGCGATGCGGACTTCGCCGTCGCACGGGTCGATGCCGATGAGTTCGTCGATCCGCGAGATATCGATGAGATTGTCGAAATGCGTGAGCCGCATCGCGAGCATCGGCACCAGGCTCTGACCACCGGCGAGGATCTTCGCGTCCTCACCGAACTCGGCGAGCAGGTCGACGGCCTCCTTGACCGAGTCAGGACGGTGGTAGGCGAACGGCGCGGCTTTCATGACACGAGCCGCGACAGGGCGGCCAGCAGCTCCTCGGGCAGCTGCTGTGTCCGCGACCGGCGGCTGCGACGGCCCAACAGGAATCCGATCAGGGCGCCGGCAGCCAGCGCGGCGATCGCCGGCGCGGCACGCTTGGCCATCGGCACCGCGACGACCTTGAGCAGGTCGACGGAATCGCCAGCCGCGGGTTGGCTTGCCGCAGCGATGGTTTCGGCGGTCGGTGCAGTCGTCGCAGCCGACGAGGCACCGAGAAGGTCGGCTTCAAGCGCCCTGGCGAACTGCCCGATCAGATTGCCTGCGACGTCGGCGAGCACACCGCGGCCGAACTGGGCCGCCTTGCCGGAGATGGTCAGATCGGTGGTGATCACCACGCTCGTGGCGTCGCCTTCGTCCTTGAGCTGGGCGGTGACGACGGCGGACGCGTTGCCGCTGCCGCGGGTCTCCTTGCCGGTCGCCTTCAGAACGACGCGTTGTGCTGCGGCGTCCTTTTCCACAAAAGCCGCGTTCCCGTTATAGGACACGGTGATCGGGCCGACCTTGACCTTGACGGCGCCGGTGAACTCATCACCGTCGACGGACAGCAGCGTGGCGCCGGGCAGGCACGGGGCGACACGCTCGACGTCGGTGAGCACCTCCCACGTCTTGGCCGCCGGCACCGCGACACGAAATTCGTTGTTCAGTTCCACGGCTAGTGGTCCTTTCGTGCTTGCTCGATCAGTTCGACGATCGCGGCAGGGCTTGCGGGCAATCGTGTGAGCGTCACCCCCAGAGGGGCCAGCGCGTCGTTGATCGCGTTGATCACCGCGGGCGTCGAGCCGATCGCGCCGCCCTCGCCGACACCCTTGTAGCCGCCGATGCCGGGACCGGGGATCTCGACGTGCCCGTACTCGATGGGCGGAACCTCGGTCGCCGTCGGCAGTAGATAGTCGACAAACGTTGAGGACAAAGGGTTTCCGTCGTCGTCGTAGACCATCTTCTCCAGCAGCGCGCCGCCGATACCCTGGACGGTGCCGCCCGCGATCTGGCCCTCGACCACGTTGGGGTTGATCATCGCGCCGACGTCCTCGCTGACGATGTAGCGCGTCAGCGTGACGTGTCCGGTCTCCACGTCGACCTCGCACGTGCATGCGTGCGTTGCGTTGGCCCAGTGGATCATCGCCTGCGACGTGAAGCGTGCCGTCGCCTCCAGGGTGGCAGCCATTCCTGGCGGCAGCTGCTGCGGCTCGTAGTACGAGCGGTACGCGAGGTCGGCGAACGTCACACTCTTCGAAGGATCGTCGCGCACAACGGCTTTCGAGCCGCCCAATTCGATCTCGTCTTCACCGACGCCGAGGCGGGCAGCGGCCATCGCCACGATCTGTTTGCGCAGAATCGTCCCCGCCTCGCTGACCGCGCCCGCCGTCATCGGACCAGAACGGCTGCCCTGGGTGCCGGCACCGTACGGTGTCACCGCGGTGTCGCCCTGGATGGTCGACACGTCGTCGATGTCGGCGCCGAGCACGTCGGCGGTCAGTTGCACGACCGTGGTCTCGATGCTGTTGCCGGACGATCCGCCGTTCACATATACGTTGATCTTGCCCGTCGGCTCCATGCGGATGGTCGCGCCTTCAGTGGCCAGGTGACCGGTCGCGGCGCCCGTCGGCTCGATGTAGGCAGAGAAGCCAAGACCGAGGTAGCGCCCCTGCTCCAAGGCTTCTCGTTGTTCGCGACGGAAACCTTCGTGGTCGAGGATCTTCACGGCCTGGTCGAAGGTGTCCGCCGGGGCGACGTGCTCGTAGGGCATGCCGTTCGCGTTGAAGTACGGCATCTCGTCGCCGCGCAGGATGTTGCGCCGCCGCAGCTCGACAGGGTCCATGCCCATCTCGCGAGCGGCGATGTCGAGAAGTATTTCGCGCGCCAGCGTTTCGTACTGCCACGGGCCGCGGTACGCCGCCAGGCCCGCGGTGTTGGAGAACACCGTCTTGTAGTTGAAGCTGGCCTTCGGCACGCGATACGGGCCCGGGAAGAACATGCCGACCGCGGCGGTGGTGAGCACCGGGTAGGGGGTCGGATACGCACCGATGTCGTACGTGAAGTCGACGTCTGCGGCGAGGATGTTTCCTTCGTCGTCGAATGCCATCCTGGCTTTGCCGTCGACGTGGCGCGCCTGCCCCGCCGACATCAGGTTTTCGCGACGGTCCTCGATCCACTTCAACGCGAAGGGCACCTTGCGTGCGGCGAGCAGGATGCACATGTCCTCGCGCATCGGGACGACCTTCTGGCCGAAGCCGCCGCCGGTATCGCGCATGATGACCCGCACGCCCTGCGCCGGGATGCCGAGCAGTCGCGCGGCGAACGCCCGCAGCTCGTGCGGGGTCTGGGTGGACGCCCACACCGTCAGTTCCTCCGACGACGCGTCCCACTCGACGACCATGCCGCGCGTTTCCATCGGCACCGGCGCGTAGATCTGTTGGTAGACATGCGCTTCCGCGACATGCGCGGCCGACGAGAACGTCTCCTCGTCCGGCGGCGCGCCGCCCATGCCGCCCGCGACGTTGTCGGGGTAGGCATCGTGCACGACCACGTCGGAGTCGGCGGCCAGCCGAATAGCCTGGGTGAAGTCGGCGATCGCGGGCAGCGGCTCGTAGTCGACGTCCACCAGCTCGATCGCATCCTCGGCGATGTAACGACTCTCGGCGACGACGAGGGCGACCGGGTCGCCGACGAACTTCACCTCGCCCTCGGCCAACGGGGGACGCGGCGTGTCCGGGATGTCCTTCCCTGCGACCGCGTGCCACGCCTCCTTGACGTCCGGGTTGAGGTCGGAGGCCGTGAACACCGCGCGCACCCCGGGCAGCGCGAGGGCGGCGGCGGAGTCGATGCCGTTGATCTTCGCGCGGGCGAATGGGCTGCGCACGAAGCAGGCGTGCAGCATGCCGGGCCGGGTGATGTCGTCGACGAAGGTGCCACGGCCGGTGAGCAGGCGGTTGTCCTCGATGCGAGGGACCCGGGCGCCTGCGTAGCGCGTTGCAACGGTCTCCGTCACGCAATCACCCCCATCGAACGATTGAAGAGTGACGTTATCGTATATGAGAGCGACATTTCCACCCTATTTGTCTCATATAACTAATCATGGTGGATTCGGCCGTTTACCTCGGTCAACGGCCGACCGCCACCGCCCCAGCGGCGGGCGATGATCTCCGCGGCGATCGACACCGCGGTCTCCTCCGGGGTGCGGGCGCCGAGGTCGAGGCCGATCGGGCTAGCGAGCCGGCTCAACTCGGCGTCGGTCAGCCCCGCCTCCTGCAGGCGTTTCATCCGGTCGTCGTGCGTGCGGCGTGAACCCATCACGCCGATGTAGTCGACCTGGGGGAGTTGCAGTGCGACCTGAAGGACCGGCACGTCGAACTTGGGGTCGTGGGTCAGCACGCAGATCGCGGTGCGAGAGTCGATCGCACCCTGTTCGGCCTGCGCCGTGAGGTAGCGGTCGGGCCATTCGACGACGACCTCGTCGGCGCCGGGGAAGCGGGCGCCGGTCGCGAAGACGGGCCGCGCATCGCACACTGTCACGCGGTATCCGAGGAACGCGCCCTGCCGGACCAGGGCCGCAGCGAAGTCGATCGCGCCGAAGATGAGCATCCGCGGCCGTGGCGCGTGGCTGGCCACAAAGACCTCCATGCCGGCTTCCTGCCGCTGCCCGTCGGGCCCGTAGGTCAGCACGGCGGTCCGACCGGCGCCGAGCAGGCCGCGGGCGTCGTCGGCGACGGCGTCGTCGGCCCGATCCGATCCGAGCGACCCCGCGACGGATTGCGGCCCGATGACGAGTCTGCGTCCGACCCACCGCGAATCGGGATGAGAGATGACTGTCGCGATCGCCGTGGGGCGGTGCGCGGCGATGTCGTCGGCGACCGCCTGCAACTGCGGGAACGTGTCCCGCGATATCGGCTCGGCGAAGATGTCGATGATCCCGCCGCACGTGAGCCCGACGGCGAACGCATCGTCGTCGCTGAACCCGTAGCGCTGCAGTTCGGGCCGACCTGTTTGCACGACCTCGTTGGCGAGCTCGTAAACCGCTGCCTCGACGCAGCCTCCGGAAACCGAACCGGCGACCGTTCCGTCCGGGCAGACCACCATGGTGGCGCCCGCGGGGCGGGGCGCCGACTTGATCGTGCGCACGACGGTGGCGACGCCCGCTGTGCCGCCGGCCTGCCAGACCGTCAGCAACTCGTCGAGTACGTCACGCACGTGGCTGCATCCCTTCCGCTGTGCGGCTGCTCAGCATCCAAGCGTAATGGAGTCGTTCGCGAACACCCATCGACGATCTCCGCGAAGATACTCTCGTGCGACATGTCGTGATGGCGGTCTTGGTCGCGATGTGCAGCCTTTCGTGTGCGATGGCCTCCGCGGCACCTCCAGCCGTGCCGCCCGTGTCGGATGCCGCGCGCACAGCGGGCTTGGTCGACGTCCGGACGGTCGTTCCGGACGCGATCATCGATCTGCGATACGCGACGCCGAACAACTTCGTCGGCACGCCGCTGTACCCTCCCGACGCCCGCTGCCTGGTGCACGAATCGATGGCGCAGGGCCTGGCCACGGCCGCCGATGTGTTGCGGAACCAGGGTGAGGCGCTGGTCTTCTGGGACTGCTACCGGCCCCACGACGTACAGGTGAGGATGTTCGAGGCGGTGCCCGATCCGAATTGGGTGGCGCGGCCGGGACCGTATTCGCGCAGCCACGAGGCGGGCCGATCGGTGGACGTCACGATCGCGCGCGGCGGGTCACTGGTCGATATGGGCACCGATTTCGACGACTTCACGCCACGGGCACTTGCTTTCGCCACCGACGGTGTCAGCGCAGCCGAGCAGGCGAACAGGGCTCGGCTGCGCGACGCCATGAAGGCCGGCGGGTTGACGGTCTACCAAGGCGAGTGGTGGCACTTCGACACCGACGACGCCTACGCCAAACGGCCGATCCTGAATGTGCCTGTGAATTAGGTTCGGTCGATGCGGAGATGTATCGCTGCACTCTGTGTGGTGGTTGTGGCACTGATCCCGGCCTGTAGCCGGAACAAGCCACCCAACTCGCTGTTCGACGCCGCCGGCTATCACGTTCGCGGAGACAAGGTCTATTACCTGAACGCGTTTCCCGGTCAGGCATTCGAAATCCAGGGCGCCGATGCGGCGTCGTTCCATGCGTTCGATGAGACCTACGCACGGGACAAGTCGACCGTCTACTTCGATGGCCATTCGATTCCCGATGCCGACGCTTCAAGTTTCCAGGTGCTGGCGCGGCCCGGATTCGCGAAGGACCGCCGCCACGTCTATCAACTCGACCGGGCGATCAGTGACGATCCCGCTCACTTCGAAGTGGTCGAAGGATCCTTGTCCAAGGACACCACCCACATCTACTGGTCCGACGGCACGGTGCTGTCCGATGATCCTGCGCACTTCGTCATCGTCTCGAACACCGAGCATTACCTGTTCACCAAGGACAGTCGAACCGTTCACGTCAACGGCAATCCGATCGCGGGCGCGGATCCGGCGACATTCCGAATGGTTGCCGGCGCCTATTCCCAAGACCGCCAACGCATCTACTACTTCACCGATCCGGTCGCCGACGTCGATGCGGCGTCGTTTCACGCGCTCGACGGGCCGTACGCGGTCGACGCCCGGCGCGCCTACTGGATGGGCAAGGCGATCCCGGGCGCCAACCCTTCTTCGTTCCACGTGTTGAACGCCGCGTTCGAGTGTTCGGCCGACGCCGCGCATGCGTACTACCGGCAGTCCGTCATTCCGAATGCCGATCCGCATTCGTTTCCGCCGGGGCGCGACGTCACGGGCTGCACCGAGACGTCAATCTCGTTCACGGACTAAGCAGCCGGCGGATGTTCTCCCACTGAGAGGTTGCCGCCGGTCAGCACTGTTACCTGCGCGCAGAAGGCGCACATGGCGTGTCCCAACGTCGGGTATCCACATCCGGCGCACACACGGACATCTGGTGGCTGGTCCGCCGTTGGCATTCGCGAGAAATACCCCATTTGTCGCGAATCAATCCTGTCGGGTCCACTCGCAGTAACCGCTTAGTTGAATTGTGAACAACCTGGGCAGCACCTGAACCTGAAGCGGTTGGCCGGTATTCCCTTCCGCGACTTGCGAAGGCCCGACGACTCCCGGGCCGACAACCGCTTGTTGTTCGGCGCGGCACTGTGCGTTGGGATCTTGCGGAGCCGCGACCCAGTCACCCGACTTGACGCTGGGATTTCGCATTCCTTCACCGTGCAACAACATCGGCGGGCCGAAGCTCAACCATCGGTCGTTGGGTGGCTGCGGAGTCGTCACGTCCTGCCATTGCTGATCGGCGCACACCAACGGCATCTTGGCCCCCTGGGGCCACGTCATGACGCCCGAGAGATCCGCGGTACACGGTGAATCCGTTTGCGGGACAACAGGATCTGCGGACGCTATGGGCGCCGAGGGCAGCCCGATGGCGAGCACACCGATGGCGATCGCCTTTGCGTGCACGGGCTCACACCTTCGTCAGGTCGGTCTTCATCAACATCACGTTGTACTCCGACCACAGAGACAGGTTCCAGTACAGGTCGGTGCCCTGCCCCAGCGTGGACGGCGACCAGGGATGCATCATCGGCGCGTAGATTCCGCCGTTCTGCTGCTGTAACAACACTTTTGCGCTACCCCAGCTGCCCTGCGGCGTATCGGACGTGCGCATCACGATGTTGTTGAACTGGTCGCCGTAGAGCACGACGTACTTCTTCAGCTGCTTGTTGTACTGCACCGACATTTCGCTGACTTGATTGCCCGGATTGGCGACCCCACATGCGCCTTGGTCCACTCCGAAGACGGCGGTCGCCGCGCTCGGGTTGTTGCGATACCAGCCCGCCGGTGTGCTCGAGAACCAGCCCTGCTGGCCGGCGCTGTAGTAGTCGTACTTGGTCACGTCGAGGATGTCCTTCTCCGCGACGCGGGACAGATACGCGGCGCCCTGCCGCCCATTGGGGGTGCCGTACATGTAGACATAACCGTCCCCCGGACGAACGAAGGCGGACTGCTGGAAATTCTGGTTACCGGTCCACGGGTTGTTGTAGCGCACGGACGTCGGAGCGACCTTCCAGTTCTCGCCGTTGTCCGTCGAGTACGCGATCGCCGAGTAGTTCGTCGTCCATTGACCGGGCGAGCCCCACTGCGACACCGACATGAAGCTGACGTACTGGGTGGCGCCGAACTGGGTGCCCGGGGTGGGCACGGAGATGCCTGCCGTCGGGATGAGGGTGACGCCTGCGGGCAATCCCTCGGCGAAGATGATCTGCCTCGCGGTGGTCGAATTCGGACCCAGCGGGGCTCCGCCGAACATGTTGCCGTTGAACCACTGGCCATTCGGAATGGTCATTCCGTCGGCGAGGGTGGTGTCGGAGCTGCGGAACAGGGTGTTCGAGCGCCACAGGCCTGTCATACCTGGACCGCTGAACGTGTCGCCGACCGCGATGAGAACTTGGTGCTCATTGATGTTGGGCGTATTGGGATCATCGGGAATGCCGTTGTCCCACATGGTCCCGACGTCCGTGCCCCACACCGAGTAACGCGTGGACGTGTTGGCGAGCAGCCACTTCGGGTCGTTGGGGTCCCCGGTGTATTGGTAGTTGCCGGTGACCCACCTGACGAATTGTGTTGACGCACTCAGCTGCTGACCGGGTGCCGGGAAGGCCGGCGGCGGGTTGGTGACCACCGTCGTCGCGGCGGCTGCCAGCGCGAGGCTTGTGGTTGCCGGGGCCGCCAGCGTGCTCGTCTGCGATGAGCCGCCGCCGAGCGCGTTGAAGAAGTTCTCGAATTCGCGTCGGGCGAACGCGAGCAGGCTCCACAACACCGGCGCCCCGGCGGGTGCGGCCGGGCTCGTGCCCGCGGTGAACGGGTTGAGCACCATGTTGACGAAGCTCGACACCAGGTTCGCCACGGCGGTCAGCGGGTTCGGCGGCACCTCGGCCACGGGTGCCACCGGCTGAGTCGATGCGATTCGGGCGAGGTCCGTGGAGTCGATCGCGGCGGCGGAGAACGACACGATGCGCGGCGTCGCGGTGTTGTTGGACTGAGCCGTGGCGGAGGCGGTCGCCGAGGGGCTGTTGGTGGCCGTCGGGGCGCTCGATGCCGCGGTGGAATTGGATCCGGTATTCGTGGCGGTCGCTGTGGCCGTCGAACTCGATGAGTGCTTGGAGGTGTCGTCGGCGGTTTGAGTGGCCGTGGGTTCGGTGCTCGGTTCGGGCTCAGCGGTGGGTGTGGCGGTCGCGGTGGCTGTCGGCGTGGGCGTCGCGGTTTGTGTCGACGGGGTTGCCGTTGCGGTCGCGCTCGGTGTTGCGGTCGTCGACGCACCGGTTGAGGTCGAGGTGTTGGTCTGTGCGCTCACCGTGACGCCGGGCGCGACCTCGGTCGAGGTGGACGTGGCGCCCGCTGTACCGGATGTCGTCGTGGTCGCGGACGGTTGGGTGGTGGACTGCGTCGTCGAGCCGGTGGTCGCGGGCTCCGGGTTGGAGGTGCCGGTCGATCCCGTCGACGTCGAATCGGTCGTCGACGAATTGGACGAGGATGTCGAGTCGGTGGTGTCGGCCGAGGCCACCCCGTATCCCGTGGCGACAGCGGTGCCGACGCCGAGGACGACGGCCAAACTGCCGACGCGGCCGATGAAAGCTGATGCGGGCATGGTTCTCCCCTAGACGTTTCCCCCGACGTCAATACTTAGCTGTCAAAGCGACCTTACAGGGCCTCACAGCAAAACGGAGAAAAGTCCCATAAACAACAGCCGTCGCTGTGGTGATGATCTTGTTGGGCTTTTAGCGAACTATCCAGAAAACGAGCTACGGCGTCAGGCCGGCTTTTCGAAGGGCTTGCTCATAGAGGTCGGTCGCCTCGGAAAGTCCCTCGTCGACCCACGCGTCTACCATTCCGACCCGGTCGGCGACGAGCTGTACCTGGTTGACCCAGACCTGGAAATCGTCATCGCGACGGAGTGTGTCGATCTGCGGCTGGCTGCCCTGGATGAGGATGAAGCCGCCCAGCTCGATGGTTTGAGGTTTCAGAATCGCGGTGTCGAAACGCTCGATACGGCCGTCTTCGACGAGCCGCTTGAGGTAGTCGGTCGTCGTTTCTTTGAGCAGATCGAGCGCCTTCGTTTCGCGCCCGCTGGTCGGCAGTCCCCAGGCAACCCACAATCCGGCTTCAGCCACCGAGCCCCTCCTTCGTCGATGCATTGAAGCTAGATGATCGCGTCGTCCTCGGGTCGCGGCACGCGCACACAGTGGTGGCCGTAGCCCCACGCCGTCGGACTCCAAGAGGAGCTATGTGACTACTTCTTGAAAGCGTCCTTGATCTTCTCGCCGGCACCTTTGAGGTGAGACTTCGTCTGGTCGTCCTTGCCTCTGGCTTCAGTGGTCCGGTCGCCGGTGGCCCTGCCTACCGCTTCTTTGGCCTTACCGCCGAGCTCCTGCGCCTTGTTCTTGGCCTTGTCCGTTGCGCTCACTGTGTCTGCTCCTACTTCGCGGGAATCGTCCGGGTGGCCGACTATCCCGAAGCGGGGTACCTCGCCAGCGCATCGCCAAACGTCTAACCGCCGTCGCAGAGTGCGACGAGCCGGTTGGCGTTCCATGCCGGCGCGACGCCCGACGCGCGCAACAGATATCGCGCCCGCATATGTGCGGTCCAGCCGAACGCCTCGCCAAGCCCGTCGAGCATGACGCGAAGGTAGGACGCCGACGGCGTCGTGGCCTCGGTCTTCTGCAGAGACGTGAGGGTGAATGTCGGTAAACCGTCGCGATCCTGCAGACGCAGCAGGGTCTCGTATGTATGCGAATTCGTTGACCACTGTGGGCCTGCTGCACCATCCAGCGACAGCTCGCGACCGACTGGGCGCCGGACTTCCTGGGCGACCACATCGCTGAGCTGTCCGAATGTCAGCAGGTAAGCCCGCGCCGCGACCTCGCCATGGGCATGCGGGCGGTAGAAGGCCATGCCCCCGCCCCACACCCGCGAGTTACCTGCAAAGGTGAGGCGACCGGCCAGACGGATCCCGATGTCTCGTCGGGGTGGCGACTGATCGCGGCATCCCACGTAGGTGCGGCGGGCGCCGGGTGGTCTTCCACCCGCGATGTAGCAGTTCAGACGGGCCGCGTGGAGGTTGGATCCGTACGCCACATACCAGACGCGATCCTTGCTCGCCAAGCGCAGATTCAACCGACGACGCAGCCTTCCTCTAGCGCCAGTTCCGCTTCTGTGAGGACCACGGCTTGCGCCTCCTGGTAGATCTGCCATGCGTCCTCGGGGGTGTCTCCGACGGCGGTCAGGCCGACCCGGCCGCATTCGGTCAGGCAGCTGATCATGTGGAAGACGATTCCCGTGCGCCGGGCCTGGTCGAAATGCAGACCGTGGCGGACGACGAGGTCGAACAGCTCTCTGACGGTCAATGCCTTGAGCCGTTCGTCTTCGAAGTGGTCGGTCGCGACGAGATACTTCCTGCTGCCGCTTGGCGTGAGGAAGACTCCTCGGGCGCCGTCGTAGGTGCCGTCGGTGAGGAATTGCAGGGTGAGGAAGGGATGGGTGGTTCCACCTTTGCGCAGATTCAGTTCGATCGCATAGGGCGTCCACTTACAGCTTTCGTCCTGTACGACAACGAAATCCACCGCGAACCGGCCGAGCACTCCGAGTTTCGCGAGGTGGCGGCCGATCACCATTGCAGGCTCCGCGATCGCCGCGGCGTATCCGGGATCGGCCGGGAACACGCAGCCGAGGTATTTCTGACCGCTCGCACCGCCGAGGAGCTGGTCGTGGGTCGACAGCAGTTCGACCGTGCCGTCGGGCAGAGCCCGCATCTGCACGCTCGGACTGGTCAGGGCTACCCCGGTGATCCGCTCCTCGACGATGCCGCCGTGCTTCTCGAAGGCGGCCAAATAGACGTCGACAGAAAGCTTTTCGCTTTCCGGCTGCACCCCCAGGACGCGTTCTTTGATTGCGGCCGCTTCGTCCGCTGAGCCAGGAGCCGGCAGCCCCTGTAGGTCCAGCGAGGCGTTGCCTGCGCCAGAAACACCCTCGTTGAGCTTCACGATCGCTTGAGTGAGCGACGGCCGCCGCGCGCGCATGCTCTGCACGCCCGCCACGATGTCGTCGACCGTGTGGAGATCCTCGGCCCCGACCGGGCACGGCACGCCAAGCTCGTCGAACATTCTGCGGCAGCCGGTCTTGCTGCCGAGGTCCGCGAGCCGGGGATCCGAACCGTACATCGGGATACCAAGGGAGAGCGCAACATCACGCTCGAGGGGCGTGGTGTTGTACGGGATCAGGTGACTGCGGGCGGGGTTGGGAATCAGCGACCGGATCTCCCGCAGGAGTCGCGGTCTCGCAAGCAATTTCGCACTCAGCGACACCTCTGACGCATCACCGACCGGGACCAGGGTGAGCCGGGCACGGGCATGACTGGGAATCACCCCGGGAAGCAACCCGAGGTAGTACTCGATGATCGACTCCGACACCGGTTGTGAGGTCACGTAGATCATGCGCAGCCGCGGTTGGCGGAGCAGCAGCAGTAAGAACAGGGCCCGCTCTTCCAACGCCTGAGTGACGGTGCCGCTTCCCTGCGTGGTCCGTTCGATGCTGATCGACGGGATCACGACGACGGATTCGTCCTCCAGGTCGAGTTTCATCGACTCCCAGACGGTCGGCATCGCCAGTTGCAGATCATCGAAGCAGCGGTACCGCTCCGTCTCGTCGAGGCTTGATAGTTGGCGGCCCGAGGCTCGTTGATCGGGAACCTGTAGTTGTGTCATAGGAGTCTCCTACTTGTCGTTTAGCGCGTTGATGTTGTGGACCCGCACCGAGCGGCTGAATCCCTTGGGCTGCACGTCGCCAACCATTTCCGAATCGACCAGGTGCTCGGTGCGTGCGAGGACCTTGTCGGTCACCAAGATTTGCCATGGACCGGCATCCGAACACAGCCGGGCGGCGAGATTCGTGACGCTGCCGATCGCGGCGTAGTCGAACCGGCCCTCGAACCCGATCCTGCCGAGCGTTGCAAAGTTCTGGGCAATTCCGATTCCCATAGCGAGGTCATGGCCGCTGCGAAGCCATTGCGCGGCAAGTTCTTTCACGGCATCGCGGATGTCCAGGGCCATCCGGACCGCGCGTTCGGTGTAGTCGTCGCACGGGATTGGGTCATTGAAGAACACCATCACGCCGTCGCCGGTGAACCGCTCGAGCGTGCCTCCGTATTCATGAACGAGTGTGCCGATGACCCGGTGGTAATCGGCAAGTACGCCCATCACTTCCTCGGGCTCGCTGGTTTCGGCGAACGGGGTGAAATTTCTGAGATCGGTGAATACCACGGTTATTTCGCGGCGATGGCTCCCCAGCAGGGTCTCGTCGCCGACGACCAGATCGGCCAGTTGCGGCGACAGGAAGCGGCGCAGCCGATTGGTGCGCTCCAACTCGGCAACCTGCCGGGCCACGCGGGTCTCGAGCTCGGTGTTCCACTTTGCCAGCTCATCGGCCTGCCGACGGATCGTGTCGTGGTATCGCTTGATTCGCGCCAGCGATGCCACGCGGGCCAGCAACTCGCTCTGGTCAAAAGGCTTGGTGACGAAGTCGTCGGCACCCGACTCGAGGGCGGCCAGACGCTGCTGACTTCCGCTGGCGGTGATCATCACAACGGGAAGGAATTCCGTCGATGGCGCAGACCGGATCTTTCGACAGACTTCGTGACCGTCCATCCCCGGCATCACGATGTCGAGCAGGACGATGTCCACAGCTTCGGTCTCCAGAAACGCGAGCGCTTCTGCCCCCGTCGCCGCGCTGAGAACCCGGTATCCGCGAGGCGTGAGCACTGCGTCGAGAAGCCTCACGTTGGCAGGCTCGTCATCGACGGCCAACACGGTGACCGGCGTGTCCATCAGTTCGGCCTCCTGTCGAGGAACGCCTCGATCCGGCCGGGTAGATCTCGCACGCTGATCGGCTTCTCGATGTATCCGTCGAAACCGGCCAGAGCTGCGCGCTCCCGATCCGCGGCCATTGCGAACGCCGTAACAGCGACGACGGGCACATCGCGTCCGAGGTTGCCCTGCCTCAACTTTCGCAGTGTCTCGGTTCCGTCGATGCCGGGCAGTTGGAGGTCCATCAGCACCAGATCGGGGGGATCGTCGTCGGCGGCGCGAATACCTTCCTCGCCCGAATTGGCTGCGATGACCCGGTAGCCTGCGAACTCGAGGACGTCGCGCACCAGTTTGAGGTTCAACGGATTGTCCTCGACCACAAGGATTCTGCGCGGCGTCACGGCGACTCCAGGGCGCCAACGCGTCGAAGCGAATCGACGAAGTCGTCGCGACGAACTGGTTTGAGGAGGTAAGCATCCGCACCGAGGGCAAGGCCGCGTGGTCGATCGTCGACGACCGAGGCGATCACCACCGGGATCGCGGTGGTGGCGGGGTCCGCCTTCAGCTCGGTCAAGACCTGCCAGCCGTCCACCCTCGGCAGCTTGATGTCGAGCACGACCGCGGCCGGCTGCACCTTGCGTACCAAATCCAGAGCCTCCGCGCCGTCACGGGCACGCAACACCTGGGTCGGTGACCCGTCCAGATAGGCCGCGAGCAGATCGAGCGACGCGCGATCGTCGTCGACGAGGACGATCGCCGGAAACTCGTCGCTCCCCGGAGAGGCGGCGTCGTCCCGAACCGTAGTGAGAGGCACCGAGAAGCCGAACGTGCTTCCGTCGCCTGGACTGCTTTCGAGCCACAACCGCCCGCCGAGCAGTCCGACGAGGCGGCGTGACAACGTCAGCCCGAGACCGGTGCCCTCTTCCTTCGGAGCCCCGCGGCGGCCCTGTTGGAAGGACTCGAAGATCCGCTCCTGGTCCTCGGCAGGCACTCCGATGCCGGTGTCGGTGACCGTGACAATGAGCTCAGACCCATCGCGCACGGCGCGTACCGAAACGCTGCCGCCATCGGGAGTGAACTTCACGGCGTTCGCGACCAGGTTGAGTACCACCTGTCTGAATTTTCGTTCGTCCGTCTCGATCGTCGCTACATCGTCCGGTACCTCGCACGTGATCGTGATGGCATGCGTGTCCGCGCGCCCACGCTGCAATCCCGTCGCCCATTGCAGGGCGCTGCTGACCACGAACGTGCTCGGCTCGATAACCTCTTGACCCGCTTCGACTTTGGACAAATCCAGGATGTCGTTGAGTAGCTCCAAGAGGTGCCTGCCCGAACTCAAGATGTCGCGCAGATATTCGTCCTGGCGCTCGTTGATCTCCCCGAACATGCGATCCAGCAGCACCTCGGAGAAACCGATCACCGCGTTGAGCGGGGTCCGCAGTTCGTGGGACATGCTCGCCAGAAACTCCGACTTGTGGCGGCTGGCGATCTCCAGCTCTTTGGTCTTGGTCTGCAACTCCCGGTAAAGGCGTGCGTTGACGATGGCCAGTGCCGACTGACTGGCGAAGGTCTGCAGCAGCTCGGTCATATCGGCCCCGAACGTGCCCGTGGCCCTGCGCCGGATCACAAGGACACCCACGATTTTGTCGCCCCGCAGCATGGGAACCGCGAGCACTGAACGCCATCCGTCCCGGAACAGGATCTCGAGATGGGGGTCGAGCTCGGCCTTGGCGAGGTCGGGGACTTCGACGGGCCGTTGGGTGAGCGCGGTCTGACCCACCAGGGTCGACTCCCGGTGGATTGTGATCGCCCGCAGCTGCTCCAGTAGCTCGGGGCTGCTTCCAAACGCGGCACGGACGCGGAAGGAGTCGGCCGACTCGTCGTACTCCATGATCGATCCGCCGTCGGTTCCGGTGAGCCGCACGGCATTGCTGACGATCCTGTCCAGGACTTCGTCGAGGTCGAGGCTCGATCCGACGACTTCGTCGAGCTGCCGCAGAGCCTTCAGCTGCGCGACCTTGTTTTCGAGCTGGACGCCCTTGGACTCGAGTGCCTGCAACAAGTCGACCTGCCGCAACGCGATCGCACCTTGCGCGGCGAATTCCTCGAGTAACTCCCGTTCGCGATCGTCGAAAGGCGCGACGTCGGTCCGCCACATGGACAGCACACCGACGACCTCGTCCTGCAGCATCATCGGCGTCGAGAGCAGGGTCCGGTAACCGGCGAGCTCTTGCAGGTCGGGGCGACCGTAGTCGGCGTCGCTGAGTACGTCGGGATTCTGAACCGTGCACTTGTCCACCGCTGCGCGCCCGACCGTCGTCGAACGGTTCTTGGCAAGCGGGTGATCCTCGAGGTACTTGCGAAACACTTCCGGGATTTCCCCTGAGAAGCGGGAGAGGCGGAACGCGTCGCCGTCGGGGAGGTACAGGTTCGCCGCCTCTGCGCCGCACAGGCGAGCCGCATATTCGACGATCGTGTCCAGGACGTCCTCGGGGTTGGCGGCAGCACGCCCGAGCGCCACCAGGATCGAGCGGCTCGCCGCGGACTGATGACGGGCGTCCCGTAACTCCCGATGCTGGCGGACCGAGGCTCTCGTGATCCGTGTCGTGCGCGACGAGGGTTCGCTCGGATCGGCCACAGTTCCCCTTTCGTGCCTCATCACAGTCTGTGCCCTTGTTGCTGGTCGGGGCATGAAAACTGTGGATTCACTGCGATAGCGCTGTGGGATCAGCAGACGACGTCGACGTAGACGGTGTTGCTTGTCACCGTGGTGACGATGTCGTAGGCGGACCCGGGTAGACCGGAGCCGGTGTCGCTGCGCGAGAACGTCTGCCCGGGGCGAACCGAGCTGATCGTGCACTGCGCCGACGGACCAGTGCCGATCCGGTTCACGACGACGTCATAGCCGCGTGCACTCAGCTGATCGATCACGGCGTCGACGGACGATGGGCCGGCCGGGGCGGCGTTGGCGGTGGCGGTCAGGCCGAGCGCGGCGGCTAGCGAGCCGGCCGCTAGGGAAGTGAGGAAGGTCTTCATCGTTCCGTCTTTCGTGAGTTCCTGTGCGGATTTGCTCCGCACTGGAATCGTCACTCGCGTTCGCCGCGACGAGCGCAGTAGCGCGCCACTGCAATTCCGCTCGGTCTGGATGCAGTAGTACGTAAACGACGCAGGTAGTTACTCTGACTCCGGCTTGCGGCGCCTGAGCAGCGCGGCGAGTTCCTCGCGAGTGCGGGTTCCGGTCTTTCGCATGGCTCGGTAGATATGGCTTTCGACGGTGCGCCCCGAGAGCGTCAGTCGCTCGGCGATGGCGCGGTTCGTTGCTCCGTCGGCGAGCAGCATGACGATCTCGAGTTCACGATCAGTCAGTGGTAACCGTTCGCTGGCCTGACGAAGCGCTGGGGTGCTGGCGCCGCCGCATTGTTGAGCCAGCGCATCCGCACGTGTCGAGCAACTCAACGCCGATCCGCGCTTGTCATGGCGGCGATACGCGATGGCCGCGTGCGCTGCCGCATCCACGGCCGCGAGGAGGTCGCCCATCCGCTCGAAATCGTCCGACACCGCGGCCAATTCGTCGGCGTCGCCGATGTGCAGTGCTTGGGCGAACCGGACAGCAAGGCCGACGCGTGGCCCCTCCACGATCGCCTCGAGCTCGCGCAACCGCGCGGCACCAGAACGGTCCCCGAACTGGGTGGCGGTCTGCAGACAGATCACTTCTGCTGCGAATTCCCCTTTGGCCCCGGCCCTTTGGGCCGCCGACAACGAAGTGGTGATCGCCTCACTGACGGCGCCCTCGCCTGCCGCCACCCACGCGCTGGCCAGGCTGCGCTCGTAGTTCAGCGACCGGAAAGGACGCCCCAACTGGTCGAGTGCGGCAAGGGCGGCGGCTGCGTCGTCAATCAAACCCCGTACAGCGAGGGCAGTCGCGTGGGGGACGCGATAACGGTATCCCCACCCAATGGCGTGGCCAGAGTCGGACAGCCCAACTGCTGCCTGTTCCAGTAAGAAACATGCCGTGGCCAATCTGCCCGCACCAAGCGCGGCCCGTCCGGCCACTGCAGCGCCGAGCAATTGCGCCGTCCCCGGCAGGTCGGATGCCTCGTGTCGCATCCGCTCGGCCACCTCACCGGCGTCGCCGATCCGGCCGGATAGAAGCAGTGCGCTGACGTGTGCGTCCGCGATGTTGAATCGCATCTGCGGAGCGTCGAAAGACCGCGTCGCAACGGTGTATCCCGCGTCGGCGATTGTCACCGATTCCGTTGTGCGTCCCGCATCTGCTGATATTGCGGTGAGCGCCCAGGCTATCTCTGCGCCCACGACGGCGGGAAGGTCTTCCAACGCAAGGTCTTTCGACGCCTGCACCGCCGACTCCGGCTGATCCATCGCAAACCAGTACACCGTGAGGAAGGCGTCGATGTAGTTGCGGGCCTCCGGCGAGGTGGCGCGCGACGCGTCGTCGACGAGCTGTTTGGCCCGCGCGGGGTCGGCAAGCACCCACAGCATATTGCTGGCTCGTAGGAACGCGGACCTTGCGTGGTCGACGTCCGTCAGCTGGCTCTCGACGATCTCGGCGAGCACCGCGTCTGCTTCCTCGCCCCGACTGAGCCACGAAAGTGCGTGTGCACGAACGAAGTTCGCTTCTGACCCCGCGCCGGCGCGGATTGCCGCCTCCGCGAGCCGGTCGGCTAGCGGCAGATCCGCCAGCCCCACCGCGCCGTGGGCCGCCCTGACGAGCAGCTCCGCATCGGGTGTGACGTCTGAATCGAGAATCAATGAGGCACGTCGGACCACAACCTGAACGTCGTCGCGGTCATCGGAGGCAGCCAGTTCGGCGGCGACCAGTCCGCGCAGCCGCCGCAGCCGGATTGGTGCCGCGCGTTCCCTGCGCACCTCACCGTAAACGGGATGCGCCACGCGTACCTCGACACCGCCATCGACAGGCTCGACGGCAATGAGGCCGCGCGTGTCCGCTTCCTCGAGCGCCGCCGGACCGGTGATCCGCGTCAGAGCCGCCAGCTCGATCGGCTCCCCGATAGCCAGCGCATCTATTACATCGGCCACCGGTGCGGGCAGGTCCCCGATGCGGGATTCGACCAGCTCGACGAGGCCGGGCGCCACGATCGGATCACCGGTCCATCGCCAGTACCCGTGCTTCGTTGCAAGCCTGCCGTCGGCAACCTCCTGCTCGACGATGTTGCGGAGATACAAGGGGTTGCCACGTGTCAGCGTCCAAAGCCGCTGAGCGGCTTCCGGATCCACCGCGCCGCCCAAAGTGGACGACAGCAACGCGGCGGTCTCGTCCTGCGACAGCGGCTGCAAATCGAGTCGCTCGAACTGGTCACCCCGCCAAATCTCCTGCACCACTGGCGGGACCGGTTCACGGTCGCGCACGGTGAGCACCAGTTTCGCCGCGTCGCGCTGCACTATCTGCTCCACTACGAATGTCGACAGGTCGTCGAGCAGATGCACGTCATCGACACAGATCACCACGGTGGTGTCTGCAGGCGCGGCCGTCAGCGACTCGATCACGCCGCGGACCAACTGAACCGTGTCGGTGACCCCCGACGGTGCCCATGCGGTGAAAGCACCAAGCGGAATTGACCGCGCCGACGTGGTTCCGACCGCCCAACGGCCTTCGCATCCCCGCGACGCGGCAGCCGCCATCGCCTCGCGCGCGATCCGGCTCTTCCCAACACCCGCCGCGCCCCAAATGACGATCCCGGAAGCGTCGGAAGCCGCGATTGCGGACTCGATAGCACCCAATTCTTCCGCACGGCCGGTCAACGGCCACGACAACCGCATCCTCACTGGCCCAACATGATCGTGATCGTCGTCCATGCGCCGACGTGTATGCGATCTCCGTCGGAGAGCGGCGTTTCTTCGCCGTTCGGCAGAAATTGGTCGCTGTCGTTGAGACTGGTTCCGTTGGTCGATCCCAAGTCGGTGACGGTAAGGCCGGATTCGCGGATCCGCAGCACTGCGTGTTGCGTCGACACCCCGCGGTCGACCGGGTGGATGCCGAGGTCGATCTCGGGTTCCACGCCTTGGTCGCGGTTGTGCCTTCCGATCAGTGTGGTGGGTTTGTCCAAGCGGATCCGGCGTTCGGGGAAGTACTGCGGGAACTGGACTGTGTCGGGGCCGCCGCGAGCGAGCATGCGTTGATGGAACTCCCGGTCGGCAGTGACGACCGCGGTCCATCCAATCGGTGCTGCAGCCGCTTCCGCAGGCGGCGCCGGTTCGGGCAGTGCCGAGTCGTGTCCGCACGCTTCGCAGAAACGGCCGCTCATCGGCGCCTCGCACACAGGGCACGCCTGCACTTGTAGTGCAGGCACCGCGGTGGGTTGCGCCGGGGATGTCGCGATTGGCGCGCCACACACGTCGCAGTAGTCCGCGGCCGCTGAATCGTGGCCTTCGGCGCACGTAGGCATCAGGTGTCCTTCCGCACTCGCGCCGTCTTGGTCGACCTCGCGTCGAGGGCCATCTCGTCGGCGGCTGCGACGTCGCGCCGCAGTTGAACCGTCCCGGTACGCTCGTCGACCTCGACCACTCCTCTGAGGAGTTTGGCCGTTCCGGCGTTGCCCGATTCCAGGGCCAGTTCCATCGCGCGCTGCAACTTGGCGGTCGCGGTCTTCACGTCGCCCGCCTTGCGTGCGCTCAACCCCTCCTGGACTGCCTGCGCCAACTCGGCCTGGCCGGTGTAGTGCGCCACCCGGCGGCTGATCTGGGCCGACAACGCCGTGTCGGCGGTCCATACCGCCTTCACCAGGCCCTCACCCAGAACCTGTTCGCCCGCAACCACACTCACTCGCGCGGCGAGCTTCTCGCGTCCGACCGCGGCGGGTTCGACCTCGACTTGAATGTGGTAGTCGCGGTCCTCGGCGCCCCAAGCGCCCAGCGGGTATTCGCCGATCTGATTCCCTGCGTCGGCACGACGGTGGGAAAGGTCTTCGACGGTCGGCGCCACCTGTTTGACGAACACGACGCGCGCGCCCGCGGGGGTCCAGAGCCGCAAGGTCACGCCGGCGATCGACTTGCTCATCGACGTGCGCATCATCGCCGCGAAATCCTCTGCGAGATCTGCAGGGTCGGCGACGATGTCCACGGTGCCCAGCAGCGCCGACGCGATTGCGCGCAGCTCCTCGACGTGCCAGTCGGTTCCCACTCCTCGGCAGTCACAGGTGAATTCGCCTTCGCTGAGCCCGATTTCCTCGCCCAAATCCTCGGGCGTTTCGTGCTCGTCCTTGCCGTCGGTGAGCAGGATTGCGTGGATCAGCGCTCCCGGGTGTGCCACCGCGATTCCACGCACGTGCGCAAGCCAGGTGCCCATTGCGGTTCCGCCGTGCGGCCGCAGCCCGTCGACCGCCCGCTTCGCCGCCGCCTTGGTCGCGGGGCTCGCCGGGGTTGGCCATCCGTCTTCGGGGTAGACGGCCGCGGCCTTTTCGGTGCCGGCGACGATCGTGAAATAGGTGCCGTCGACGAGTTCGTCGATGGCGGCTGCGGTAGCGCGTTTGGCTGCATCGAACTTCTCGATCGGTGCCTGCATCGATGTCGAGCAGTCGACGATGATGGCCTCGACTCGGTCCGTCGGTACCGCCGAGGCGGCGAGGTTGTTTCCGGCGGTGATGCTGACGATCGCGTCGACGGTACCCGCGCCATCGGCAAGATAGGGATTGTGGTCGACATCAACGGAAATGGCTTGCTGTTCAACCGAACTCATGAAGTCCTCCGATCGGGACAATTGCGACGGTGATGTTGTCCTGACCGCCGGCATTCAATGCATGTTCGACCAGCGCACGCGCGGCCGCGTGTGCGTCGAGACCGGTGCAGAGCTGGGCGATATCGGCGGCGTCGGGCAGGTAGTTCCAGAGGCCGTCGCTGCACACCAACAGCCAGCCCGCGTCCTCGGGCGTGATCGTCTGCACACTCGAGTCCGACCACGGCTTCGCATCGCTGTCAGCGCCGAGCCAGCGGGTCAATGTGTGTGCGCCGCGCTGAACGGCATCAGAGTCAGCGGAGGCGCCTGCGGTGATCAGCTCCTGCGCCAGGGAGTCGTCGACGGTGAGCTGTTGCGCCTGCGCAGGAGGCCGGGGGAGCCAATATGCCCTGCCGTCACCAACATTGCCGATTGTGATCTGCACGTGTCCGCCGTCGGAAGGGACCACTGCCGCAGCGGTATAGGTGCACGACGGTGCGACGGATCGATCGTTGCCGGTCTTTGCGGCGGCCGCAGCCTTCGCCGCGTCGGCCAGCCCGGCCAACACGGCCGGGCGCGCCTTGCGGGAAGCGGCGAGCGTGGTGAGCATCGCCGCCACACCGGCGTTTGCGGCGGCGGCCGACGCTATGTGCGCATCATCGGATGTCGACACACCGTCACACACGGCAACGGCTATCGCGTACGGCCGGCCGGTGTCTTTGTCGACCACGATCCCCGCTGCGGCGGCGTCTTCGTTGCGGGAGTGCTCAAGCCCGCGGTCGGTGATCACCGCGACGCCGTCGATATCCGCCTCGTCGCGGTCTGGGTCGGTGCGACGATGGCCGCACACCGTGCAGTATCCGTCGGCGTCCGTCTCGTTCCCACAGTCGGCGCACGGCGCCTTTTCCGACCTTCCGGCTCGCGGTACCGCGACACGCCGGACCTCGGCCAACGCTGCGCCGCAGTTCTCACAGAACCGGTCAGTGCCATCCACGACACCTGCGCACTGAGGGCATGCCGTCTGCTGACTGGTCATAGTCGCGTCCTCGGCCGAACCGCATTTGCCTTCTCTACCAACGTGATGCGCTCCCACATCTCGGTCGTCTCATGCGCAAGATCCCGGTAGCAGCGTTCCATCCCGGTCCGAATGCCTGGCTCGTCGAAAGTGGTGCCGAGCAGCCGGGTGGCCTTGGGTTCGTTCCCTGCCTGCAGCCAGCCCAATGCGGCGCTGAGCACCATCAGCTGAATCCGCGCCCGCTTGGTAGTCGATTCCAGTGTCAGTGACGCGGCTCGCTTGCCGGCATCGAGCAGCGTCTGCTCATCGAGGGTCTCGGGGGTCCTGCCGTCGAGCAGTATTTCGATTGCGGTCGTCGCCGCAGCGGTGAAATGCGCTGACGCGGCCGGGACCTCGTCAAGTGCCGCGACAGCTCCGGCCCGGTCTCCCGCGCGCGCACGCTGCCTCGCGAGACCGAATGCGGCACTGACGTAATTGTGGTCGGTTCGCCAAACCGTTTCGTAGTAACGGGCGGCGTCATTGCGCTCGCCGCGCATCTCGGCCGTGGCCGCGATCGCCAGCTTCGGCGGCAGCTCACCGGGCAGCATAGCCAGCACGGCGGTGAAATCGACTGCGGCCTTGTCGAATTCGCCTTCGAGTAGCGCGCATTGTCCGCTGTACCATTTCAGTCGCCAGTCCCCGGGCACCACCGAATCCAGGTCGGCAATCCGGTTACGGGCGTTCTCGGGGGCGCCGATCTCGAGCGACGCACGGACAAGTCGCAGCGGGACCTCGATGGAAGAACTATGGCCCCTGAGTTCATCGCCCCCGCCTCGGTAGAGGACGTGCTCGAGCTGGGCGATCGGTGTGCCACTGGTGGTGGCGAGCACGGCGGCACCGGGGTCGTTGGAATTGACCACGGGCACAGGCAATGCCGCAATCACCGCGGCCGGGTCCGTCGGCACGTCCCGCCCTGTGCCATAAACCGCGCGCTGCGGGCTGAAGTATGTCGACATCCGGGGATGTTCGGTACCATCCTCGGCGGCCGCGATCTCGTGCAGTACGCCGGTCAGCTGGTCAGCCATCTCCGCCATGGACGAGAATCGCCGCTCGGGTTCGGGATCGGTGGCACGCACGATCGCGCGGTACAGCGATTCGTGTTTGGCCAACACCGGTACGGACTCGGGTCCTGGCAGTTGCTCGACGAATCGTCCGTGCTCCTGCGGAACATCCATGACGAGGACGGCGAGCGTCCGACCGACTGTGTGCACATCGCTGGCGACGGTCGGGCCGGTGTGAGCGATCTCAGGCGCCTGGTAGCCCATAGTGCCGTAGAGCGAACTTTCCATGTCGTCCATCGAGATGACCGCTCCGAGGTCGATCAGCTTGAGCTGTTCATCGGCCTGTATCACGTTGTCCGGCTTGAAATCGCAGTATGCGAGACCCTCCGAGTGGAGGTAGTCGAGTGCCGGCGCGATCTCGATGATGTAGGCGACGGCCTGATCCGGGGGGAGCGGACCGTTTCGCGCTTTGCGTATCTGCTTCAGCGACTGTCCGCCGACATACTCCATGACGATGTAGCCGACCGGGACCCCGGCGGAGTCGACATGTTCGACGAAGTTGTAGATGCGGACGATGTTGGGGTGTTCCACCTTGGCCAGGGCCAGGACTTCGGCTGCGGCGGCGGCCATCGCGTCGGCATCGCTGGAGTTGATCAGCCCCTTGAGTACCACCCAGCGGTTGCGCACGTTGCGGTCGATCGCCAGGTATATCCAGCCGAGGCCACCGTGGGCGATGCAGCCCTGGACTTCGTACTGCCCGCCGACCAGGTCGCCCCGAGAAAGCTTGGGAACGAACGAGTATGGCGTTCCGCAATGGGTGCAGAAGCCTTCCCGGCGCCCGTGTTGCCCGTCTTTTCCACGCCCGACAGGCTTGTGGCATTCGGTGTTGCCGCAGAAGCGATGACTCTCGGGCACCTGCGGGTCGGTCAGGATCGCGGTGGGTGGATCGACCTTCGGAATCCGCGGTATCGCGACAATCCCAGCGCCGAGTCGGCCGCGAGAACTGGTCGAGCTGGATGAGCCGGTGCGGGCCGTGTGCGCCGAGCGAGCTGTTGGAGTGCTGGGCGCTGTAGCAGCCGTTGGCACTTGCGGCGCAGTGGGTGCGGGTGCGGTGCCGCAGACGTCGCAGTAGCCGTCGATGACGCTACCCGTGCATCCCGGTTCGGCGCACCTCATGTCTTCTTGTCCTGCTTCTTGGCGATCAGCTGCTGGTAGTCCGCGATCGCGCGGGTCACGGCCCGCAGGTCGCACGGCCGTCGTGACAGCAGTCCGGTAGCGATCCTGTTGGATGCCAACAGGTCTGGATCCTCGCCAAGCCCGAGTCGGGCCGACTTTGCCTGGTACGCCGTCAGCCGACCCTTGAGTTCGCTTCGGCGGTCAAGAAGGCCCTGCGAAAGCTCCTCGTTCTCGCGCACAACCTGCAATGCCGCTTCGATTCGGCGCTGCAGCGCCATCAATGCCGCGGGATCTACATCGGTGATCGACTGCAACTCCGTGCGCAGGGCCGGCTCGGAGTCGGTGAGCACTGGGATCGGACCGGCCAGCACCACTTCCTGGGCGTGTGTGCGCACCTGCGCGGCGTGGCGTGTCGCGTCGCGCAAGGCGTCCAGCTGCGACGCCGCCCGTGCGAGGGCACCGGTCCAATTAGCTTGCAGTCCAGCGAGTTCAGCAAGGTCACGCGATTGCCGTTCGACACTGTCGGCAATAGCACCGATGCGCTTCTCGACATCGCTTTCCGTCAAAGAGAGCGGATCGGTCGCGGACACGGCCAGCAGCTCTTTCATCTCGTTCGGGGCGGCCATCCCGGCTTCTTCGAGTCGTCGTTGGGACGGCCCGAGTTGTTCCGCGATCAGCGAGTTGATCCCGTCGACGGCGTCGAGGAACTCGATCACCACCGGGTAGGTGGAGCGCATCCGTTCCGCAGTATCGGCCAGCCCGACGCATTCGACCACTTCCCCGGGACCACTGATTTGGCGCTGCCCCAACGGGATTCGGGCGCGGGACACCTCGATCGGACGATCCCGCAGCAACCGGGTCAACTCAGCGCGTTCGTCGTCGTCGGGCTTCGAGCGGCGTGCTCGCAATGTCTGCGCGGACTCGAGGATCGACGTCATCCGCCCCAAGTCATCCCACAGTTGCGCGAGTGACGTCTCGATCACCTTCCACCGCTGTGCGGTGACGCCGGTCGGCGGATAGCGACGCACATGCAGCAGGCCGGCGTGGTTGTCCAGTTCCACCATCGTCGCCGACATCGACGCGACTTCCTTGCCGCGCGAAGCGAGTTCGCGGTCGATCTCGTCGGTGGTCAGCAGGGCCATGGGCATTCCCGGTACTTCGCTGTCGGCGGAACGGGTGACGGTCCGAGGCTTCGCAGATGGGCGTCGTAGAGCCGCTTCCATGTTCCGTCGTTACGCATCTGCTCGAGGACTCCGTTGACGAAGCGAACCAGGTCGCTGTTTTCTGCCTTGACGCCGATGCCGTAGGGCTCGACGGCGATGCTGTCGCCGGCCACGTCCACTTTCGGGTCCTGCCTGGCAAGACCTTTGAGCACCGCGTCGTCGGTGCTGATCGCGTCGACCTGACCTTGTTGCAACATCACGAGGCAGTCGGTCCAGGTGGTCGCGCTGAACAGCATCGGACTCGGGTTCAGCGCGAACAATGCAGACAGCGAGGTCGTGCCCGCCACCGCACACACACGTTTGCCCGAAAGTGCTGCGGCAGAATCGATTCCCGAACCTTTCACGGACAGGATTTTTTGGTTGGCTTCGTAGTACACCGTGGAGAAATCGACGAGCTGCTTGCGGGCACACGTGATCGAGTACGTCCGGACCACCAGGTCCACCAGCCCCGACTGCAATGCTGATTCGCGTTGGTTCGCGTCGACCACTCGAAACTGGATGCGGTCAGGGTCGCCGAAGATGGCGCGGGCGATCTCGCGGGCGATGTCGATATCGAAGCCTTCAAGCTGCCCGGTAGCAGGGTTGCGGGAACCGAACAGGTCCGTGTTCTGGTCGACGCCGGCGATGAGCCGGCCGCGTTCGGCGATGGCCGCCATCGTCGAACCCGGTGGCATCGCACCAGGGGTGGGCAAGGGACCGGGGCGCAGGCTGGCCTCCCGGTCGCACTCGGCATTTCCGGCGGTCGGTGCGGTGGTCACTCGCTGCGCGCCGGCTGGCCACGCCTCGACCGGCGCGACTGTCACCGGCGCCGGCGCCGTCGACGACTCACATCCGGCGGCGGCGAAGGCGACGGCCAGCAGCGCCGTCGCAACCCGGGCGTTCACAAGAACTCCTTGAGCCGTGGCCACAAACCGACGACAGCGACCACCGCGGCGGCCACCATCAGAGCCAGGGTCCCCGTGGGGCTCCACGCCAGTTGCGCGCCCGCTGAGGCAACCCGGTCGCGCAACATGGCACGCGTTTGTTGGATCTCATTACGAAGGCTCGCTTCGACGGCGGTGAATTGCGCTGCGGATCCGTCTGGTTCGGGACCGATTGCCTGCGCCACAGCGGCGGGGTAGTCGCCGCCCTCGTAGGCCTCTACCTGCTTGCGGTGGCTGGCAGTCCATTTCGCGACGGCGTCGGCTGCGGTCCGCGGGCCCCCAGCGAGCAGTGCGGTCAGTTCGTCCATGCGGCTGTCGAATGATTTTTCGCGGCCTGTGATGTCGCTACGCGCGATCAGTTCCAGGGTTTCGTCGGTCCGGGCCTGCTGGGCGAGGATGCGAGCCTTCGCAAGGTGCTCGAATTTCGCGGTTCCCTCGGCTTGGCTGTGTTCGATGTTGCCCGCCGCGAACCGGGTGGCCACCACGATCCACCCGATGACCAGCAGCGCCGCGACCGCGGCGACGATTAGCCCCAAATTGAACTGCCGGTTCGTGCGGCCGACCAGGATCACCGATCCGACGACAACCGCCGCCAGGACGATCCCCAGCAGCACGAGACTGATCGTCGGCACCGAACCGACGTCGCGTTGATCACCGTTGAGCGCCGCGAGATTCCCCGAGTAGATCTTCTGGGCACTCGGAAGCAGTGCGGTCTGCATCAATGACGACGCTTCCCGCAGGTACGCGGACCCGATTACAAAGCCCTGCCGGTTGTTCGCGCGGGCCGACTCGACCAGTCCTGTGTACGCAGCCAGCTTCGCCGACATATCCGCAACGGCGGTGCGGGTTTCTGTGTCGGTGGTCCCCGCGGTCACATCCGTCAGTGCCGACGCGGCGTCGGCGAGGGCTTGCCTGTAGCGCGCCTGCACCGCGCCCGTCTCGATCCCGCCAGAAAGGAACGCCGATGCCGCGGCGGCGTCTGCGGCCGACAGCGCGGCGTACAGATTCTGCGCGGAGTAGGCGAGCGGCTCGGAGCGGTCGAGCACAGCGTTGTGCTTCGCGATCCGCCCGTCGAGCTGTCCGCCGCATACCAGTCCGGCAAGCACGCAGAAGGACGCGACAGCGACCGCGATGATGCTGACGACGCCGGGCGTCGTGCGGGCGAAACGTCGCGCCCACGGCACGGAACCCCTCATGGCCAGCGTGGGCGGAGACCCCATGTCATTCACCCCTCCCCGCCAGATCGTAATCGCGAGAGGGTTAGGGCGTATCAGTGTCCGAATACTTAAACTGCAGGTTAGGGCACCGCCGGAGGTACTGAGGGGCCCCTAGGATCTGGCGTTCGCTCCCGTTGAGAGGCGGCGGGCAGCGTCTCCCGCGGCTTGGGCGGTCATACCGTTCGCCGCGTACAGAGTGTGTGCGCCGTTGTCGTTGCCACCTGGCGAGCAGATCGGGTCCTCGGGGATGCACAGGTCGAGGGTCTTGGGTGCATAGAGTGCACCGACTGTGATCGGCGGCGCAGCGGTGTTGATCGTCTGCAGGAAGCCGCTCGAGGGCTTACCGAATAACGCCACGGAGGCCACGTGGTCGGCGACCGACGCGGGCATCGGCCCGGTGATGCCGGCCGGCAGAGAGAAGCCGGGAGGCACCGCCTCTTCAGTGATGTAACCGATCACGGCCGCCCCCTGGGAGTAGCCGCCGAGCACCATCTTGGTATTCGGGCAGCTCGTGGCGATGTCGCGAACCTTGTTGCTCGCGTCGATGACGCCGTCAGCGGCGGTGGCGAAGTCCAACGACGCGGGGTAGTTCACCGGATATACGTCGACCGACTTCCCGGGGGTAAGCGTGCGGAGTGAATCGATGAACGCCTCGCCGACGAATCCGACACCCGGCGGTTCGAACGTGCCGCGCGCGAACACCACCTCGACATCGGGGCATGGTGCCGCGCTTGCGGAAGCAATGCCAGGGCCCAGCAGCGCCGAAGCCATGAGCACCGCTGCACCGAACAGACGACTGACGACGATCATCCCGACCCACCGCCTTTTATTCTTCTGATGGAATTTCCCGACGCTCGGCTGGGCCAGTTGCTCGCTCCGCGCGATCTTGTTACTACCCCAGCGAGGCGCTCGGCAAACCAAAATGCTACCCCCACCCAGGGGGCATCTTCGACTCGAAATTTCACGCTCACGGCCTGCGGTGAAGACGGGCTGGAAGTCAGTTCGCTCTCGCCGCCGCGCGACTCGCCGCCTGTTGCTTGAGGTTTGGGCCAATGCACCGAATTCGAGCAGGGCGGCGGATAGCCTGGAGGAATGTCGGAGGGGCGGCCGACTTGGGGGACTGTCAGGAAGCTGGCGGGTTGCTGCTTCATGGCCGGAGTGGTGGCGGCGGGGCTGATGTTCCCGTTGGTCGGCGGCATTGGGTTGATGTCCAATCGCGCTGCCGACGTGGTTGCTAACGGCTCGGCGCAACTCATCTCGGGCGAGGTGCCGCAGGTCTCGACGATCGTCGATGCCGACGGCAATCCGATCGCATGGATCTACAACCAGCGCCGGTTCGAGGTCGCGACCGATCAGATCGCGAACACGATGAAGCTCGCGATCGTGTCGATCGAGGACAAGCGGTTCGCCGAGCACAACGGCGTGGACTGGCCGGGCACGCTGACGGGGCTGACGGGCTACCTGCGGGGTGACCTCGATACGCGGGGTGGCTCGACCCTTGAGCAGCAGTACGTCAAGAACTATCAGTTGCTGGTGTCGGCACAGAGCGATTCCGAGAGGCGTGCGGCCGTCGCGGTCACGCCTGCACGCAAGCTGCGTGAGATCAGGATGGCGTTGACGCTGGACAAGACGTTCAGTAAAGCCGAGATCCTGACCCGCTACCTCAACCTGGTGTATTTCGGAAACGGTGCGTTCGGCATCCAGGACGCGGCGCGAACCTACTTCGGCATAAACGCTTCGGAGCTGAATTGGCAGCAGGCAGCGCTGCTTGCCGGAGTGGTGCAGTCGACGAGTTCGCTCGACCCTTACACCAACCCGCAAGGTGCGCTCGACCGGCGGAATGTCGTGTTGGACACCATGATCGAGAACCTTCCCAAGTACGCCGACGAGCTGCGTGCCGCCAAAGCCCGGCCACTGGGCGTTCTGCCCCAGCCGAACGGGCTTCCTGGCGGCTGCATCGCCGCCGGCGACCGCGGTTTCTTTTGCGACTATGTGCTCGACTATCTGGCGAGGGCCGGCATCAACAAGGAGCAAGTGGCCCGCGGCGGCTATCTGATTCGCACGACGCTGGAGCCGAAGGTGCAGGCCTCGGTCAAGTCGGCCATCGACAAGATAGCCAGCCCGACGCTCGACAGTGTCGCCAGCGTGATGAGCATGATCAAACCCGGCAAGGACGCGCACCGGGTGATGGCGATGGCGAGCAACCGCACGTATGGCCTGAATGCCGACGCCCACGAATCGATGCAGCCGCTGCCGTTCTCGCTCGTCGGTGACGGGGCGGGCTCGATCTTCAAGATCTTCACGACGACGGCGGCGCTCGATATGGGCATGGGCATCAACGCTCAGTTGCAGGTGCCGGGCTCGTTCCAGGCCAGGGGCCTCGGCAGCAGTGACACCCCAGGCTGCCCGAAGGAGACGTGGTGCGTGAAAAACGCCGGGAATTACCGCGGCTCAATGAATGTCACCGATGCGTTGGCCACCTCGCCGAACACGGCGTTCGCCAAATTGATTCAGCAGGTTGGGGTTACTCGCGCGGTCGATATGGCGGTACGGCTGGGGCTTCGGTCCTACGCACTTCCCGGAACGGCGCGGGCCTACGACCCTGAAAGCAACGAGAGCCTGGCCGACTTCATCAAGCGACAGAACATCGGCTCGTTCACGCTGGGCCCGTTCCAGCTCAACGCGCTAGAGCTGTCCAATGTGGCGGCGACGCTGGCGTCGGGGGGCGTGTGGTGCCCGCCGAGCCCGATCGACAAGATCTTCGACCGCCACGGGAACGAGGTGTCGTTCGCAAGCCAGCCGTGTGAGCAGGCGGTGCCCGAGGGATTGGCGAACACCTTCGCGAACGCGCTGAGCAAGGACAGCTTGAGCCCGGGCACTGCCTCGGGCGCGGCGGCGTCGGTGGGATGGGATCTGCCGATGTCGGGCAAGACCGGCACGACCGAATCGCATCGGTCCGCGGGCTTTGTGGGATTCACGAACCATTACGCAGGAGCGGTATACGTCTTCGACGACTCCAGTAGTCCAGGCGGAATCTGTTCGTTTCCATTGCGCAAGTGCTCCGGCGGCGACCTGTACGGCGGAAGTGAGCCCGCCCGCACGTGGTTCGAGGCGATGAAGCCGATCGCAGTCGATTTCGGTGAAGTGCATCTGCCGCCGACGGATCCGCGATACGTCGAGGGCGCGCCGGGTGGCCGAGTGCCCAGTGTCACAGGCCTGAAGGTGGATGCCGCGCGACAGCGGTTGCGGGAAGCCGGTTTTCAAGTCGCGGATCAGACGACGCCGGTAAGCAGCGGCGCGCCTTATGGAGCTGTGGTGGGGACGAGTCCGAGCGGTCAGACGATTCCGGGCTCGATCATCACGATCAACATCAGCAACGGCGTTCCACCGCCACCCCCGCCACCGCCGGAGCCTCCGCCGGGCGAGCCGGGCGGCCCGCCGACCCCTCCCACTGTCGGCATGACGGTCGTGGAGATTCCGGGGCTACCGCCGATCACCGTGCCGCTGCTGGGACCACCGCCGCCGCCTGAGGAACCGCCACCTCCCCCGCCGCCGCCACCGTGATAGGTCACACCGTCTGTTCGCCGACCGCGCGCACTCGCAACTGGAAATCGAGGTGCGCCGCGGCTTTTCGGGCGGCGTTCACCGCCAGATCGGCCGTTTCCGCCACGGCACGCACGTATGCGACACGCGAATCCGAGGACTGCAAGGGTCCGATTGTGCTGCCCGGGCGGACCAGCAGGTTGACCTCGGTGACTCCCTCGACCTCACCAGCCTCGTCGAGGCCGCTGACATCTGCGAGCACGCCGGCGACGGGAGCGGCGGCGAACCAGATGGCGGAGCAGCGCCGGGGCCGTTCCTGCTCCAAGGCCGCGCGGATGTCCGGAAGTACCTTCTCACCCACGGTCTGCCGCACGACGCACTCGGCGAGGTCGACACCGGTGGCGTCGAAGGTTAGCGCCGGGATCTCGTCACCGCCCTGCCTTACATGGGTTTCGATGATCCGTGGGCCAGCCTCGGACAGGACGATCTCCGTGTGCGTGGCACCGAACTCCACCCCCAACGCGTCGAGCACTCTCTCCACGTAATACTCGACCTCCTTTTGCTGCAGGGATGCGAGGTCCGCCGGGGCCACATGCCCGAGCTCGACAAACGTTGTCGGATCGGAGAACTTGCGGGTAATGGAAACGACCTGGTGCTCGCCGAACTCGGAGAACGCCTCCACGCTGAACTGAGGGCCTTCGTGGAACTGCTCGACCACCACCCCGGCATCCGGCAAGTCGTCGAATCGGGTGTTGGCGCGCTCGAACGCCGAAGCCAGCTCGCCTTCATGCCTGACCAGCGCAACGCCGGCACTTCCGGCGCCGGCCACCGGCTTGACCACGCACGGGAAACCGTGCGCGCCGACGAAGGCGCCCAAGGCATCCAAATCCGCCACTACCGCGGAAGCCGTTGCGTCGACGCCAGTTTCGCGAAGCCTGGTTCGCATGGCGTGCTTGTCGTGCACCAGCTCAACGGTTCGCGGGGAGTGGGTGGCGATGCCGAGCGCCTCCCCGATCACGGCGCAGCGGTCTTGGTCGGTCTCGCCGAAGGTGGCGATCCGGGTGAAGGGATGTAGCTCGTGGGCGGCTCTGGCTAGTGCCACCCACTCCTCGTCCGGGGCGTCGTGTCGCACCGCGATGATCCGGGTGTGTTCGGTGAGTTCGCGGAGTTTGGCGACGAACTCCAAGCGGCAGATGACCGAAGTCTCGGTGCCGGGCAACGCCTTTCGGACGCGGGCGGGAAGGTCGCGGCCACTGCCGACGACGAGAACGTGCTCCGTCATGAATTCACCTCGATCGGTTGGGGATGGAAAGGACTGCGCTCGGCGAGACAGCGGCGCGCCGCTGTTCGCGAGACCAGGGCGGCGGTGCCGAACGCTCCTGCCAGCAGCGGCCAGGCGATCAGGCCCATCGGCATCAACACCACGACCAGCACGCTGGGGCCAATGACCTTCTGGCCGCTGAATCCCAGACTGAACGCACCGAGATAACGGGCGCGGGCGGCGTCCGGCGACAGTTCCGCGGACAGCTCCCACGCCGCGACTTCTTGGATGTTCTCTGCGACCGAAAGCACCACGACTGCAACCAATATCGCGAGGATCGCCATCCTGGCCGACGCCGCCTGAGCCATCGCGAAGAAACCGCAACAGACCGCCATCAACACGCCGGACAACACCAGCAGCCGGATCGCTGCGGCCGGCCCGTCGGCGAACCTGGCTACGTAGACCTGCAGCAGAACCGTGAGCACGGTGTTGACCGCCATCAAGACCGGCACCAACGCAACCGGTACCGCGGTGTGCTCGATCACCCAGATCGGCAGCAGAACGATCAGCACGGTGTCGTAGAGCGACAGGACGCCGTTGCCGACGGTAAAGACCATGAACCACCGATCGCGGAACGGGGATCGGACAGCGGCCGCGGCCGGCGGGGCGGGTGGGGTGCGCTCGACAACCGCGCCTGCCTTTGTCAGCACGTGCCGCACCATGACGGCGACCACGACGAACGACAGTCCGTTACCGAGGAATATCGCGACGAACACGGATGGCTCAGCGGCGGCAAAAGCGGCACCGGCGAGGAGAAAACCGACGGTCAGGCCGATGTTGCGGACAGCCCGGATGGAGGCCATCGTCCGGGTGCGGTCCTGGCCTGAAATCAACGCCGTCACAACGGCCTGCTGGATCGGCGAGCTCGCCCGGTCGGCGGCGGTGAGCAACACAGTGAGCACAAGAAAGCCCTTGAAGTCGGACACAAACGCGAAGCACGCGTAACCCAGACCGCGCAGCAGCAGGAGGGCGATGTAGAACCGTCCCGTCCCAAGCCGATCGGCGAGCCGACCCAGTGGCACCGGCGCAAGTAAGGCGACAGCTCCGGCAAGAGTGGCCGCCAGGGCGACGTCGGTCGCGGCGATGCCGACGACACCGACGAAGTACAGGGCGAAGGAGGCGAAAAACATGCCCGTGCCCAGCGAGTCGACGCCGGCGCCGATCGCCAGTGTGCGGCCGGCTGGACTGCTGGGCAACAGCATTGAACCGAGCCGCTGCAGCGAGACGTTTGTCACGACACATCCCGGGGCAGTACCGCGCGGACGAGTCCAGCGGATCGTTGAACGTGAGTGGCCGTGGCTGCTTCGGGCGCGGGGCGGCGAAGGTGGTTCCAGGCGTAGCGCCGAGCGGCGTTGACCAGCAGTTCGGTGTCGGCTGCGGGGCCGCCCTTGGCCGCCTCCGCCACCAGGGCGGCCGCGATGAGCAGACGGCCCAGCCGGTCGACGAGCACCCATCCGGCGGCGGCCACCGTCGACGGGTCGGCTCCGACCCATTCGTGGCGGGTGGTGTTCAGCGTCAGCAGCGCGTCGTTCACCATCTGCCACGCCGCTGAGAGCCGACCTTCCGGTGCGGCCCCAAGCAGCTCCCTCGATCGGTCGACGACGGCGTCGAAATGCTCGGCGTGGGTGAGCAGCACGAGTGCTTCGTCGGTCAGCGCGAACCGGTCTGACGGGGCGTCTTGCCGATCCGCCAGGGCGGTGTCGGTGGCGACCACGTACGCGGCACACCGCGCGGCGGCGATCTGGGCCGGGCCATGCGAGGAGCCTGGAAGGGCGTGCCAGGCCCGAGCCGCGATCAGATCCACGGCCCGGTCTGCGGCGTCCTCGCGGCGGGCGACGGCGGCCGGGCTGTCGTCATCGAACAGTGCGGCCGCGGCATCGGCCAGCCGCGCGACACCATCCTCGAGCGCCGCCAGGCCGTCGGCGGCCGGGGCCGCGGCGGTCTGCGCGGACTCTGCGCCGGGCACGTATTCCAGCCAGTGCCGGTAGGCGGGGTTCCGGCCCCGGACGATGTCATCGAACGCATCGCGCAGCTGCTTCGTTATCGGCCCGCAACCGGCTGCTGCCGTCGGGCGGTCGTCGACCGAGGCCACCGGCACGATCTCGGCGGCGGTTCCGGTGAGGAACGCCTCGTCAGCCACGTAGAGCTCACTGCGGGTCAGGCTCTGTTCCCTGACCGTGAAGCCCAGGTCGCGAGCGAGGGTGATGATGGTGTCCCGCGTGACGCCGGGGAGGATGTTGTCGCTGACCGGCGGCGTGATCAGCTCACCATCGCGGACCGCGAAGATGTTCGCCGCGGACGCTTCGGCCACGTGTCCGGTTGGGGTGAGCATCAGTGCGTCGTCGTAGCCGGCTCGGATCGCAGCGACCTTGGCGAGCGCCGAGTTCACATATGCCCCAGTCGCTTTGGCGAGCGGGGGGACCGAGTGGATCCCATTGCGTTGCCAGCTGCTGACGACGAGTCGGCATCCCTCCTGGTCCGCCTTCTCGCCCAGATATGATCCCCAGGGCCAGGCCGCGATGGCCACCCGCGCACTGTCCAGCGCGGGGGCCACGCCCATCGCGCCGTAGCCGAGATAGACGATGGGACGCAGATAGCCCGACTCCAGACCGGTGCGCCGCATCAGTTCAAGTGACGCCTCGGTGAGCTCGTCGACCGTCCAGCCGGGCTCCATGAGGTAGACCCTGGCCGAGTCGTGCAGCCGCTTGAGATGGTCTCGCAGCCGGAAGACGGCCGGACCATCTGCGGTCGGATAGGCACGGATGCCTTCGTAGACGCCCCAGCCGTAATGCAGGCTGGGAGTCAACACGTGGACCTGTGCTTGATCCCACGGGACGAACTCTCCGTCCATCCAGATGGTGCCGGTCGGCGTCAGTTTCACTGTTGTGCTCCAATTACGTTGGCAACTAAGGTAATTCGGGACGGGACGGGAGCAGCAGGGGCTCCCACGAGTTCGAGCTGGCGCTCGATGCTTTGTGACTGGAGCGCGAGCACCTCGCGATACGTGTCGCCGTGCGCGCCCTGGAATGCGAACCAGCCCCACCTGGGCCGCAGCTCGCAGCCTCGCGTGACCTTGGCTTCGTAGGCCGCCATTCCGTAGTGGATTCGCCGTATTCCGTTTTCGACGGCCCAGCGAGCTGTCTCGTGATAGTCGACCGCGAAGTAGCAGCCCCTCGCATCTGGCGCGGTGCCGCCAGTCCGGGCGAACAGCGCGTCCCGGGTGCGCAGATAGAGGGTGAAACTGCCGATCTGGCCGTCCTTTTCGGCGGTGAATACGACGCAGGTCTCACCCAATTCGTCGCGTGCGGAGATCAAGTCGCGGCGAACGCGGTCCTCGCCGCCCGGCAGCCCGTACTTGGCCCGGTGGGCGACCTGCAGGTCTACCAAGTCGTCCAAGACGTCGGTGATCGCATCGGGACCGGTGCGAACCACGGTGCGAAACCCGGCCGTCTCACAATTTCGCAGCTCCTTGCGTGCTTGGTACCGACGACGCTTGCTGAGGCCGGCCAGGTAGCCCTCCCAGCTTGTGTCGGGTAGTTCGAGCACGCCCTCGGCGCCGAGCAGAGTGGCCGCGTAGCCGGCACGAGAGGCGGACTTGTCGATGGCAGCGGCCTCCGGCTCGCCGACATACAACAGCGCGACACTGCGGCAACTCAGCTCAGCGGCGGCGTCCAGCATCAGTTCGGGGAGAGCGGCCATGAGCGCGCGGCGCTGGTCGGCGGTTCGATCAGGAGCGTGTGCGACGCCGTGGTGGTTACCGAAGGTGGCGAGCGCCAGCGACGGATACTGGTCCGGATCGGGCAGGCTCGCCGTCAGCTCGGCCCAGCGCTGTTGGTCGGTTGTGTCGAGCAGCTCGGGCTCCGCCAGCGCGCCGGCGGTGCCAGCCAGTCTGGGCGGATCGTAGAAGAGCAGGCCGCCAGGCTTCGTCGTAATCAGCAGCGGTGCAAGTGCGACGGCCCGGCCGTCGTCGCGTACTTCGAGGTACCGCACCTCGTGCAGGTCCGTCCGTTCGGTGAACCTCCACCAGCGGGCGTCTTCCCAGATGATGTCCGGCTCGGCGAGGCCGGCGAAGTCCTGCGCCGTCGGACGGGCGTTGGGCGGCAACAGATGGCTGGAGTAGGTCATGCTGCGCCTTGGGATGCAACGACGTCCCAACCGAATCCGGCGCTCACGGCCGCGGCGGTCGAGTCGAGTTTCGCCCCGAGCGACACGCCGTCGGTGTCGGTGACCACCCAGCTGGCCAGGAAGTCGGCGGACTTGCGACGGGTGTAGCGCTCGGTGCTCCATTCGTCACCGACATACGTGTTGATCATGAAATCGATTACTCCAGAAGGTTTGTCGGGCAGACGCAGCACTCGGCCTTGCCTGGGCGGAACGCCGTAGAAGGCAGCGAGAGGGGCGGTCGACACTCGCGCGCGCACCGCGTCGAGGTTGGTCGGCAACCCGCACTCCACCCGGGACCACAGCTCTCGCGGGTCGATTCCAAGGATCTGACTGAGCATCCGCGGTATCGGTCCGCCGCCGATGCGGGCGGCCACTTCGCACAGCACGATCTCGCCGCCGCCGGTGACGAAGAATTCGGCGTGCACACAGACAGTGGGCGGCGACGGAAGTGCGTCCACAAGCCGCCAGGTTTCCTGCACCAGGCGATTGCTCAGCGGGTCAGCGGTATCCAGGGTGCGGGAACCAAAGGGGGCGTCGGTCCAATGTTCGAGGCATCCCTGGCCGGTGTACCGGGACGCGACCGCCGCAACCGGGACCCCGTCGACTCGGAACGCGTCGACATGATGAAGAACACCGTCGACGAACTCCTCGACTTCGTACGGCTCGGTCGATACGACGCCGTCGAGTTCGGCGGCCTGTTCGGGAGTGTCGATCACATACACGCCGGTGGAACCGGAACCGCCGCGCGGCTTGACGACGACCCGCCCGGGAAAGGAGGCCATGAAGTCGGTGATCTCGCCGGTGTTGGTCACCGGAGCGAAATTCGGCACTCGAATGCCGGCGGCCCGCGCGAACACCTTCATCGGGATCTTGTCGCGGTAGACGGTCGCGGCGACCGTCCCGAGTCCGGGCAGGCCGAGTTCGCCGCGGAGCATGGCGGCCCGGTCGACGTCGATTTCGGCCAGGGCCAGGATCGCCCGGGGCCGGTGCCGCCTGGCAGCTGCCATCGCCGCGTCGAGCACCGCGTCATCGTCGGTGTAGTCGGCGACGGTGACGACCTCGGCGAACCCGTCGCCGACCTCGACACCAGCCGCGGTGACCGCCACCAATCGACCGCGCTCCTCCGAAAGCCATTGAGCGAAGGGCAAACCGGCGTTCCGGGGACTGATCAACACAAGTATCACGACGCGATCTCCTGATTTGTGGCGATGGCCGACAGCAGATCGGCCGTCCGCGCGTCCAGCGGTATCCCGTGCAGTCGCCGCTGGCGCTCATGTGCGCGTTGCGGGTCGCCCGGCGCGAGGACCGGCTGACTCTGAACCGCCGGCGTCGCCGCGCGTACGGTGCCCAACAAGTCAGCCAGCCCTGCGCTGAAATCCGCCTGTCCGGCGAAGGCACCCGGGTCAAGGGCGAGCAGGAGGTGGCCGACGCCACGTCCTCGGCCGGGCGTGCCCTGACCTACCTGAGAAAGCTGCCAGTCCAATGGCGTCCCGGTCAGCACGCTCCCGAGCAGGGTGACCGCCATGGCCAGGCCTTGGCCCTTGTAGCCACCGAGCGGCGAGAGCGCATACGCCTCATCGGGTTCCGTCGTCGGCCGCCCGTCGGCGTCTGTCGCCCAACCGTTCTCCAGCGGCCGCTGTTGGGCCCGGCGATGTTTGATCTCACCGAAGCAGACCTGGCTGGTGGCCATGTCGAGCGCGAACTCGTCGTCGTCGCCGGCGGCCACACTGATCGGGTTGGTGCCGAACAGTGGCTCGACACCGCCATACGGGGCCACCCGGGATGCCGCCGAAGTCACCGCGATGCCGACCAAACCGTGACGGGCGAGCCGTCGGGTGTAGACGGAGGCCGCGCCGAAGTGGTTGGAATTGCGGACACCGACGGCCGCAACGCCGTACGCCCGGGCGCGCTGTTCAGCGCACCGCGCGGCAGCCAGCCCGGCAAGGACGCCGAGCGCGCCGTCGGCGTCGACCATCAGTCCTGCACCGCGGTCCTTGACTACGTGGATATTGGGATCCGCCTTGGCGACGCCTGTCGCGAGCTCGTCCAGATACTGCGGTAGCAACCGCAAGCCGTGAGTGTCGATACCGCGTAGAGAGGTGTCCACGAGCGCGTCGGCCACCTGATTGGCGTCCTCGGCCGGGACCCCGGCGTCCGTCAGTGCGATCCGCGTGAGCGTGCGAGCTTCGCGTTCCGTGATAACCGGAACCTCTTGCTGCCGTGGCCAGTACGAAGTCATGAAAGAGATCGTCGCGATCGGGGACCGGTTTCGTAATCACCCGCGGGGCCAGATTCCATTAGCGAAAGGGAAGGGTTTCCTATCCGCCCGGTAAGCCAATCCGATTGGGCCAGCACATGAGAGAGCGCGGAGCGCGTTTCGAACGGCTAGTCGTTGCAACTCGGGACATAGGACCGGGTTTCTTACCTGGCGGATAGGAAATCCTTCCCTGTTTGGCAGTGGAATCTGACTTCCCAGCGATTACGGGACCCAAGCCGCCCGTCGGACACTTACGTCACGACAATGCGGCTTCCTCCAAGGGCCGCGACGCACCGAAGGAGAAATCGCCATGACCGCCAACCACAACGCCACACGTCGGATCGTCCGCACCACCCTGTCCGCGGCCGCGCTTGCCCTCGTAATCAGCCCGCTAGCCGGCCTCGCCGTAGCGAACGCCGATTACAAGGAGAGCGACTTCGCATCGTGTCTGGAGCGCGACATGCCCACGGACTACTGCTGCGAACACGCCGGTGGCGTGATGCGCAACGGCGCCTGCATCAATCCGGACGACCTCAGGGTGCCCAGCCGCGTCGAGTCGTCGCAAATCTTCTGGGATGTCCAGCCGGTGCAGCCCACGCCGCCGACGAAGGTTCCGCCGCACGTGATCGCAGACGGGCCGATCTTGACCGCCACCCAGTGACGGTCGTTCAACTGGGCCCTGCGCCAGGGATTCCTCGGAATCCGGCGCAGGGCCTTCGCCTGCTATCACCTGCTCAAGCGCCCCGACGTTAACGTCGCGCCGGTCAATCGACGGCCCGTGGTCAGCTTGCACTCCAGTACATGAAGGAGTGCGGCCCGATCCCGGGCATCTCGAATTCCTCACCCACGGTGTGGAACCCGTGTTTACGGTAGAAACCCGCTGCCGAGGTTCGGGCGTTGCACCACACCACCTCGGCGCCGGCGAGTACGGAGTGGGTGAGAGCGGTCCGCAGCAGCGCACTGCCCACACCGGTGCCACGTACCTCATCGACCGTGGCCATGCCACGGAGCCGCCAGCCGCGGCCATGTTTCAGGCCTGGGACGGCGAAATCGGTAGGCGGATCTTCGTGATACACCGACGCCGCGCCGACGGTACGACCCTTGTGCAGCGCGGCAAAATGCCGGGCACCTGGTCGATCGTCCTCGGGGTAGGAGCAGAGCTTCGCGGGTTGACGAGGGCGCAACACCTTGTGGCGAATCGGCCACACCTCGGCGGCGGGTGCTGGCCGTACACGCCAGCCCAGCGCCGTAGGGTCCGGAACGTAACCGGACCCCGGCCGGTCGGGCACGGTGACCCCACCCCGGCTGTCGAGCGTCAGCCCGTGTCCGGTGTCCACGGCCAGCAGATCGACGGCATCGACGTCCAAGTGGTCGGCTAGCGCGCCGAGGTGGGCGGTGGCGGAGATACCCGCCGCGGACTCGGGCATGCAGCCCAGCATCGTGATCAGGCCGCGTTGGCGAGCAGCGCGCAACAGCGCAAGGGACGGTGTGATTCCTCCGGCCTTCATCGGCTTGACGTTGATGCCGTGGAACGCCTCGGTGCACGCGTCCAGGTCGGCCGGCGAGGTGATGCTCTCGTCGGCGATCACGGGGATCGGGCTGAGTCCCTTCAGGATTCGGGCGTGCTCCCAGGCCACCCGCGGAAAGGGTTGTTCGATCAGCGCAACCCCGAGCGCGTCCATCTCGGCCAGCGCGGGAACGATCTGGGACAGTTCCCAGCCGCAGTTGCCGTCAACGTAGAAAGGTGCGTCGGTGTAACGGCGGAGTCGCCGCAGGACGGTCAAGTCGCCGGGGTCGGCGAGCTTGACCTTGTACGCCGACCATCCCAACCGCTCACGCAGTTTGCGGACCATCACCGCCGGCTTGTCGAGACCGATGCTGAAGCTCGATCGAAGCCCCTGCGGCGGGTCGAGACCGAGGGCCTTCCACAGCGGCACGTCGAGCAGCCGGGCTCGCAGATCGTGCACGGCAGTGTCGATGGCAGCGAGCGCGAAGGGCGAGCCGGGCAGTTCGGCGGCGAGCAGCTCCCATACGTCAAAGGGGTTGTCCGGGCGCAGTTTTGCCAGCAGGGGTGCAATCCGGCGAAGGTCACCGTGTAGCTGTTCCAGACTCGAGTTGTAGTGGTCGGTCATGAACGCGGACGCCTCGCCGAACCCGGTCAGGCCGTCCTGCTCCACTTCGACGATCAGCGCGTGCTGAACCGGGATCGCCTCCCTGGTCGAGCGCCAAAGATGACGCTGGGTCAGGCTGATCTCGTGTGCGGTGACCTTCATGGGTGGGCCACTGCGACGTCTGGGCCGAAGAATTCGCGATCACGCGTGCCGTACGGACGAAGTTCGTCCCACCACTGGGCGTGCGGGTCATAGGCGGCGAAGAACGGCCTGCCGACGATGTCGGGTCGGCGCGCCTGCAGCATGCGCAACGCGAACGCGGGCCCACGGTCCAGTTCGACAACGCCATCGATGGCCACCTTGCCGGGCGTCGCGGACATCACCGGGCCCCTGGCGGTTCGCCCGAGACCGGAAACCCGTTGCAGGGCACCGCGATAGATGTCGACCGCCCTGGCGAGCGGTAGACCGTAGTACCGCCGTGCACCGGTGTCGCGTTCGACGAACATGTAGTAGGGCACGACGCCGTTGCGGACTTCGGCCTGCCATAGCTCCGCCCATGCGTGGGGGTCGTCATTGACATGCCGCACCACCGGGGCCTGCGCCCGCAACACGGCACCCGTCGACGCCAGCCGCGAGAGCGCTGTCTGCGCCGCGTCGGTCTTCAACTCCGCCGCGTGCGACAGGTGCAGCATCAGTGCGACGTGCTTGCCGGCCGCGGTCAGCCGCTCAAGCAAGCGAAGCAGGTCGTCGGCCTCCTGGCCGGCGAGGAATCGGTACGGCCAGAACGACAGGGCCTTCGTACCGATCCGGATGGTCTCGATGTGGTCCCGGCCTGGTTCGAGCAGCGGCTCGACATAACTTGCCAGCAGATCAGTGCGCATGACCATGGGATCTCCCCCTGTCAGCAGCACGTCGGTGACCTCTGGGTGCTTGTTGAGGTAGCTGACCATCGTCTCCGGCCCGGGCACTGCCTGTTTCAGCTCCGGCTTGTCGACGAATTGCGCCCAGCGGAAGCAGTAGCCGCAGTAGCTGTGGCAGGTCTGCCCTTGACGTGGGAAAACCAGAAGCGTCTCCGGATACTTGTGCTGCAGGCCCCAGGCATCGAGTTCGCCGTTCTGGGGAACGTTCAGGCCGAGCTGGTTGCTGGGGTGGGGATTCAATGCGTACTGAACCTTGGCGACGGCCTGCCGGATGCTGTCCTTATCGCCGGCCATCACCGCCTGCTCGACCAAATCGAAGTGCTCGGTCTCGAGCATGTCGCGGTGCGGGAACGTCAGCCGGTAGATCGGATCGTTGGGCGCCCTATCCCAGTCGATCAGCTCGTCCATCACGTAGCTGCTGACCTTGAACGGCAGGACTTGGGACACCACGCGCGCGTCGTGCGCGAGATCGGTGTCGCCGGTGCGCTCGGCGATCAGCCGGCAGAGCCGGTCGCCGCTGACCGACCGAGGGGCAAGGGCGGCACGGTCGTCATAGGTAAGTGAGGTCATTTCTTCACCTCCGCGAGTCCCCAGTCGAAGTCAACCTCACCTAGGACGTCCATCTCCGACATCAGCGAATGCAGGCCGGTGTAGTCGCGGACCAGACGAGAGGTGGACTTGTCGTCTTGGATGTCGGCGACCATGCGGCCCCAGCCGGGGATCTCCTCGAACTGAAGGATCGCCATCCACGTTGCGTAATCGGTTGCAACGAACGCTTCGAGCCCCGCCACGAGCATGTGGAGGAAGAAGCGGCGCTTCTCCGCGTCAAGCACGTCGTAGACGAGCTTGGCCATCTCGTCGGAGATCGACGCGTGGCAGTACTCGTCCCGGTTGTGCAGCTTGGCCGTCGTGGAATTCACGACCTGAATGTCGGGATCATCCGCGAGCAGATCGAGATACGCGTTGATCGAGATCTCCGAGACCGTTGCGAAGGCCAACGTGGTCAGGCTGCGCTGCCACCGTTCGGCGGATTGCGCGCGCAGCCGCTGATGCGTTCTGGCCGTGTGTGATTCGGGGAGAACGCTGTCAGCGAATTCGTACGCTCGCTTTCGTCTCGTCAACGCGCTCGCACTGATGTGCATCAGGCTGTGGTACTGCTCGTCGACCATCGCCTGAGCGAGCGCGATGTCCATGTCCTGGCCGCCGAGGCCGGGGAACTCGCCTTCCATCACCAGCGCGAAGGCCGGGTTTGCGACCCGCTGCTCGGCGAGCACCGTGTGCCGGTTGTATGCGATCCAGGCCCAGCTCAACAGGCGCGAGCGCAACTCGTCGGGCAGCGCTTGCCAGGTGGGGTGGTCGCGGAAGGGGATGATCCGTTCGGGGTAGTCGGGTCGGTCGGCGTCGAAGAGGGCGTCGAGGTCGGGCTCGTCGCGCTTGACCGTTGCGCGCCGGCGCCAGTTCCCGGCAAGGCGGCTGATGACCGCGCTTTCGGCGGCGTCTTGCGGATCGAACGACGGCAGGCCCGGTAGGTGCACCAGCCCGTCGGCGTCCGTGGGCAGCGAGAGGTCGTCGATGGTCACGCCCGCCTCCAGTCGGTGCTCCAGAACCGGGTCAGATGACGGGAGCGATCGGCGTATTCCGACCGTGCGTGCAGCATGCGCTGGTTGTCCCAGATCAGCAGTGCGCCGTCGGGGATCAGCACGCTGGTGCGCAGCTCGCGGAAGAGCTCGCTGACGCGATGCGCCAACCTGCGCCCTGCTTCGCCGAGCGGCAGTTCTAGGTGATCGACATCGGCGCCCAGCGTTGGGTCGTATTCGGAGGTGGTCAGCAGGTTGTAGCTGAAACGGGTGACGCTGCGGCCGGTGAAATCGGTCTTCAGCATCGGGCTGGCAACGCCGCCACTCGGTCCTGGGAAGTAGAGGTCGGCGTCGGTCATCAAGGCCAGCTCGTCGTCAGTGAGCGCCCCGATCAGCTTCCGCACGTCCAGGAGGTCGGTGTGGCCTCCGCCGCAGCGAGCCTGCCGGTGACAGAACAGCGCGAGGTAGGCGGGAGTGGGATGCCATCCGGGAGCCTCGGTATGGGCCAAGATCGTGTTCGCGCTTTGCGAATACGCCCGATCGTCATTTCCCGGGCGGTAGGTGACCTCATGAGTGAGGTTGCCGTTGTATTGCGGGATCAGCTCGCCCACGGAACGGACGAGTTCCTCTGCGGCGGCTAGGTTTCCGACATCATGCAGGACGACATAGCCCCACTGGTCCAATCGCCGTTGGTCGGCGTGGCTGAGAGTTTGCGGCCAAGCGTCCACCGCGCGGGCCCACTGAGACGGAGAGACGGGCTCCGATGCATGCCAGATGGGTTGCGGTTCTTCCCAGTACGTGGTCATGAGGCAATAGTCGTGATCAAGCAGTGGCCGCGTAATCGCTGCGAAGCCAGATTCGCCTACGGATGGGGAAGGTTTTCCTGTCCGCCGGGTAAGTAGTTCACCGCCGACGGCGCCGTGCGGTGGTGATGCCGACCAGCCCGCACAGCGTGCCGAGCGTCAGCCACACGACGCTTGCGCTGCCGGTGCCGACCAGGCCGACGCCGATGGACGGTCCGAAGAACAAGCCGATGCCCATCATCGAGTTCGACAGCGCGTTCGCCCTCATCAGCTCGGCGTCGGGCACCTTGGAGATCAGCCACGGATGGTACGAACACGAGTACGCGCACTCGCCGAAGGCAAACAGCACCCCGAAGAGCAGCAGACCAGCCAGCCCTGCCGGCGGTGGTGCGAAGGCCAGCATGCCCACCATCAGGTAGCCGGCCACCCACAGCGTGATCGCCACTCGCAGGCCGATCACCTCGGCGTGGGGCTCCAGCAGCCGGGTCACCCACTTCTGAGCGGTGACGATCACCGCGACGTTGACCGCGATGAGCACCGAGATCCATCCCAGGCCGATGTGCATCAACTTGTCCGTGACCAGCGGAGCGGTCGCCTCGAATTGGCTATACCCGAATAGGTAGACACCGAACTGGAACAGCGATACCGCCAACGACGCCTTGAGCAGCTGCGCCACTGGGAAGGCGGTGGGTGCGGGCCGCTCCTGCGCCTGCTCGCCTGCCGTGGCGGCGCTGCGGGATCTGAGTAGGGCCCAGGCGATCGGCAGGTAGCCGATCGCGTTCACCACGAACAGCCAGGGGATCACGTCGCGCGACGACGCGCTGATCGCCACACCCGCTACCAGCGAGCCGAGGGCGAGGGTGGCATTGAGCACCTGGTAGCGCCGCGCAAAGACCTGGCGTCGATCAGCCTCCGGCACAAGGGAATTCACGATCGGGATGACGGCCGCGAGGAAACACCCTTGGCCCGCGCCGTTCGCGGCCGCGGCCAGGCCGACCGCTGACAGCGAGCCGACCGACGGCAGCAGGAGGTAACCGGCGAAGGACAGCAGGTTGCCGAACACCCCGAGGGCCACCCGTGGTGGTCGCACGACACCCGTCGCGAGCACCAGCGCGACCGCCAGGTTCGCCACCCCGGCTACCGCGTAATAGAGGGCGACCCCATGGGTGCCGATGCCCGGCCGGTCCGCAAGGAAGATCCCGGTGAACGGGAAGACCAGGCCGTAGCAGAACGAGGACACGCCGTGCAGGGCGATGATCCGGTTCGCTGCCCCGCGGCGCGGCGAAGTGGGCGCCACCAGAGGCCGCGGGGGCGCGGCCTCTGGCAGCTCGGTGATGTGGTCCATGCGCTGGTTTCCTTCGGGCTCAACCGGCAAGCGGTGCCGCGAGCGGTTCCAGGTCGGCGACGACTGCGCGCTCGGCCTCGTCCAGCGCGCGAACGCAGTCCCGCTCGTCGCCCACGGCGACCAGTGCGGCCAGTCGCGGAATGGGTTGACGCGGCGGCAGGAGCAGGCGGCTGCCGGGCTCGGCGAGCACCGCGACGTGCGCGATGCCCGGCACCCGCGCGGCTGGGTCCACCTCGACCGAGCCGACCACGCAATCGTGCGGCGGGTACACGAAGCGGACCTCCGCCGCGCGCGACCGGGTCGGTGTCAGTGCCGGCGACCGGCCGAGGGCGAGTTCTGCGGCCGCGGCGACGAGGTCCACCCCGGTCGCCATCGCACTGATGAACGGAATGAGGTCACCACCCAGCCGCCCGTTGAGCTCGACCAGTCGGGGCCCTTCGCGGGTGAGGCGGATCTCGGCGTGCGTGACGCCATGCGTCACGCCGAGCGCGCGGTGCGCCTCGAGCACCAGTTCGCGGACCGGCTGAGCCCAAGGCTCGTGTGCCCACTCGGTCACCAGATGCCCCACCTCTTCGAAGTAGGGCTCGAAGCCGAGACGCTTACGGGCCACGTGCACGCAATCCACATGGCCTTCGAAGACCACGCTGTCGACGCTGATCTCCGGGCCGTCGAGGAACTCCTCGACGAGGACCCCGTGACCGGTCGGCAGGTCGGCGAACCGTGAGGACTCCGCCAGTGCGAACGCCCCGCGCACCGCCGCAGCGTCCTCCGCAAGTGCCACACCGAGGCTGCCTGCGAGCGCTCGCGGCTTGACCACGACGGGGTAACCGAACGACTCCGCGCACTGGATCGCCTCTTGCGGCGACGTGACCAGCCGGTGCCGCACCGATGCGAGCCCGGCATGTTCCAGCAGCGTCCTGGTCGCGTATTTGTCCCGGCATCGTGCCGCCGCTTGAGCCGACATGTGCGGCAGCCCCAGTTTCTCGGCGGCCTGCGCGGTCGCCTCGAGCACCGTCTCGTCCCAGGTGAGCAGACCGGTCTCGGCCTGCCCTCCGGCGAGTGCCGACACGGCGGCGGCGATGGCATCGGGATCGGTCAGATCGGCCACCGCTGAGTCGCCGATGTAGCGCTGCTGCCAGGTTGGTTCGCTGGGCAGCACCGCCGAGACCCGGTAGCGCCGCGCGAGGGTCGCGAAGGCGTACTCCCGGTAGGGCTGGCCCCCGCTGCCGACCACGATCACATGTGGCCTGGTTTTCGAACTGGTCATGGTTTCCTCCTCATGGGGGTGAATCTCTTTTGGCTAGTTGGGGCGGATCCAGCCGTAGACCCGGTGCACGGGCACTCGAAGTACGAGCCGGCGGTCAGTGACCATGGCGTCGCGGTACTCCTGCCAGTCGGGGTGCTGGCCCTGGATCGCACGGAAGACGTCGATGAGTTCTTCCACCGTGGCGTCGGCGGGATCGGCGGCGACCGGGCTGAGTTCGGCGATGCCCTCGGCCACCGCGTAGGACCATCCGCCTGCGGTGGTGACATGGAAGCTGGCGCGCGGGTCCCGTCGCAGGTTCACCGTCTTGGCTCTGCCGTCGGTGACCGAGAAGCGGAGCACGCGGGTTGCGGAGTCGTAGGTGTAGTCCACGTTGGACAGTTGGGGCCTGCCGTCCCGTTTGATGGTGACGAGTACGCCCCGGTGTTCGCTGTTCAGCAGATCCAGCAGAGCCTTGGCATCGGACGTCATCGCAGCTTCAGCTCCAACAGTTGAAACTCGATGCTGATCTCGAGTTGGCATCGCTGCGCGCGCAGGACCTCGGTGGTCAAGCCGGCGTCATCGCACGCCGCCTGCAGCTGCTCCCAGCTGCCCAAGTCGCTGAATCCGAGCAGCAGCCTGCCGGCCTCGCACAGGTGGTGACGCGCCTCGAGGAGGTAGCGGCGGTGCGTCTCGTAGCCGGGATCGAAGAACGCGTGATGGAGATCGCTGGCGTTGACGAAATCGCTTGGCGCCTCAACGAAATTGGAGTTCCAGTAGATGACGTCGAACCGCTCATCGGCGGACAGAGCGTCGAAGAGGTCGCTCTGGTGGACGACCACCCGGTCGGCTACCCCATACCGCTCAACGTTGCGTCGGGTGTTCTCCACCGCGGCAGCGCTGATGTCCAAGGCCGTCACGCGTCGGCAGCCGGCCAGCGCGGCGCTGACCGCTGTGACCCCGGTGCCCGAGCCCATCTCCAGCAGCGTGCCGCCGACCGGATACGGGATCCACGTGGTGAACAGCTCGGTGACCGGCGTGTAGGTCGGCGCGAACACGCCCGGCAGCAGTGTCCACCTCTGGCCGAACAGCTCGAATTCTGTCTGCCGGTCAAGGTCGTCCAGATGCCTGCGGAACAGCTGTTGCCCGCGGGCGAAGCCACGCCCTGTCATGGCCGGCTCCCATCGCGTTCGACGAGCGCAAGCACGCGGGTCGGACTACCCGAGCCGCCCACGATCGGCAGCGGACCGGCCAGCAGCACCGCGCCTTGCGGCGGGAGCTGAGCCAGGTTCTGCAGCTGGGTCAGTCCGTACTTGCCGGCTCCCTGGAAGTACCAATGGCACGGGTAGGGCTGATCCTCGAAAGAAGCAGCACCACCGGCGTCCGTACCGACGGTCTCAACACCGATACCGACGAGCGAGGTCTGCTCAGCCAGCCAGCGCGCGCACTCGGGCGCCACGCCGGGGGTGTGCCCGCCGTTGAGGAATTTCACGGCGTCGCCGCACCGGGAGTCCCAGCCGGTCCGATACAGCAGCCAGCCGTGCTCCGGCAGCTGCCCGTACTCGTCCTGCCACGCGTCGATGTGCTCACGGCGCAGCAGGAAATCGGGGTCGGCTGTGGCTTCTGCGGAGAAGTCCAGCACTGCCGCCGGGGCCACCAGCTTGTGTGCCGGGACCTGTGAGACGTCCTCCAACTCCCTGCCAGGCAACCAGTGCACCGGAGCGTCGAAGTGGGTTCCGGTGTGCTCGGACAGCCGAATGTTGTTCCAGTACACCGTCGGTCCGGCCGCGTCGTAGCGGCTGATCACCTCGCGTCCGAAGCGCCACGGCTGGCCACGCTCCGGTGGCAGGTCGATGACGGGTGTCTCCTCGGACAGCAGAGCGGTCAGGTCGATGACATCCACCGTCCCGTCGCGTAATGCGCCGACCAAAGCCTGCAGCACTGTCATGTCGTTCCTCTTTCTTCTTCTGGTTACGGACGGTCAGGCCGGGATAGGCCGCAGACGGGAATCGGATGCGGGCACCAACGTGGACCACTTCGCATATGCCGGCTCGGCGCGTACTGCTGCCTCGTACAGCTGCTGCAGCGCGCGGGTGAGCGGGCCGGGCGTGCCGTCCCCTACCGGGAGGCGGTCGATCGAGACCAGCGGCTGGATCTCGGCGAGCGTTCCGCACAGGAACAGTTCGTCGGCGACATAGAGCTCGGTGCGGTCGATCTCGCGGCGTTCGACCGCGATGCCCAGATGCTCTTGAGCGAGTTCGGCCACCGTGGCCAGCGTGATCCCCTCCAGCACGCCGCTGGTGCCCGGCGGGGTGATCAGCACGCCGTCACGGACCATCACCACGCATGAGCCCGGCGCTTCGGAGACGTTGCCCCGATGGTTGAGCAGCAACGCGGTGTTAAAACCGTTGCGTACCGCCTCGTGATGCGCCAACCGGCTGTTGTGGTAGTTGGCACCGGCCTTGATGCGCGGTGGCATCGAGTCGTCGCTGATGCGGCGCCATGACGAGATCGACGCGGTCACACCGTGGTGGTAGCCGCGTGAGCGGGGTGCCGGCGTCGTAGTGATATGCAGACCGACGTCCTCGGTGTGGCTCATCGTTTCGAAGTTGGGCCCCATGCCGAAGTAGGCCACCACGCACACGTGGGCGTCCTGACCAAAGTCGTTGGCGGCCAACAGCTCCAGGCAGGCCTGCTTGATTTCCTCATCGGTGTATGCCGGCGGCATGTGAAGGCTTTTCATCGAGCGGCCCAGGCGGGCCAGGTGGTCGTCGACCCGGAAGACCGACATCTCCCGGTCATGCTCGCGCACGTAGCCGCGCAGCCCCTCGAACACGTTGGCCCCCCAGAATGCGCCCTGGGTGCGCGCGTGAATCACGCACTCGTCGAACGGCACGATGCTCCCGTTCAGCCAGGCGTAGGCCGGTGCCGGTATTGCTTCAGCTAGCGACATTGGTGATCTCCTTATCGGTGATGAAATGGCGTTCGGTGGCGCGTGTGCACTGCAGCAGCGCCGCACGCAGCCGCAACCCCGTCGTCTGGCCGGCCGGGGCGGCGCCAGCCGCCGCGATGTGCCCGTCGGGCCTGATGAGCATCCAGGTGGGCCGCCGAACGTGGTAATCCGTTCGCAGCCAGGGGGTTTCGTCATGCACGACGGTGACTTGGGCAGGCAGATCATCGATCTCGGTGCCGGTCGGCAGGACGAGCACCAGACGGACCGGCAGGTCCGAACGCCCGGTGAAGGAGTCATGGACGAACCGCCGTGCCGCGCCCACATCCGTGCCGAAGTACACGGCGACGAACTGCGCGCCGAACAGCGTGCGGATGCGTTCGCGGTGTCCTGCCGCCGACACCCAGCCGTCCGGGGCGAAGTGGCCGAGGAGCGGGTGGCAGCTGGTGGCGTCCACGAGTGGCGAGTCGCTGTAGACGTACGGCTCGGCCATTCGCCCGCTGTTGATGTGCCGGCGTACCGCGCCGACGGGCTTGGCCAGCCGCAGCAGCGCTGCGCGTATCCATCGCCGTGACCGGCTCGGGGGCACCATGAAGCGGATCGTCGCCTCGGTGACGGCCAGGTTCTCCCGGGCGGCGGCGTAGCGCTCGTCGTGGTAGGTCGCCAACAGGCTGTGGTCCGCGTGGCCCTGCAGCACAAGCGCGAGCTTCCAGGCGAGGTTGTCGGCGTCTTGGATGCCGCTGTTCATGCCGCGCGAGCCGTACGGCGGCAGGGAGTGCGCCGCGTCGCCCGCGAAGAACACCCGCCCAACCACGAACCGGTCAACGACCCGCTGGTGGAAGCGGTAGGTACTCAACCAGTCGATCTCGTAAGGGATTTCGCCGATTACCGCACGTACTCGTTGGTCGAAGGCGCCGGTGCGCCGCTCGGCCTCGATGTCGGCGTCAGGCGGCAACTGCCAATCGATACGCCAGATGTCGTTCGGCTGCGGATGGATCACCACCTGCCGGCCCGGGTTGAACGGCGGGTCGTAATGAAAGTGGCGCTCCTTGGCCAGGGGCAGCCCGGCCCGGATGTCGGTGATCAGGAACCGGTCTGCGTGGCTGTAGCCGGTCCACGCCACCCCGACCAGGTTGCGCAGCGCGCTGCGCACCCCGTCGCAGGCCACCAGGTACTGAAACTGCAACTGCACGTGGCCATCTGGGGTCTCCGCCTGCACCCGCACACCGTCGGCGTCCTGCGAGATCCCGGTGACCCGATGCGACCATCGCACCTGGCACAGCGGATCGGCCTCCACCCTGTCCAGCAGGATCTGCTCGATGCGGTACTGCGAGATGTTGACAAACGGGCCGAAGCCGATCCGTTGTGGGTAGACGGTGGCGCGGATCTCTTTGTCGCGCACGTAGGTCCGAGCGATGTGCCAGGTGACGCCCTCGGTTCGGATCTGCTCGGCGCAGCCGAACTTGTCCAGCACCTCTAGGACGTCGCCTTGGATCAGGCATGCCTTTGAGCCCTGCTTGCGCAGGTGTGGGTCGGCTTCCAGCACGACGCTGCGGATGCCGAGGGAGGCCAGGCGGGCCGCAAGGGCCATGCCTACCGGGCCGGCACCGACGATGCCGACGGGGGGAGTATCAGGCCGATTCACGGTCGACGTCTCCTTCCGCGTGTTGGACCGAGCGGAAAACCGGAATCGTCCGCACGGCCTTGAGATAGGGAGTTCCTTCGGTAGCGCCGGTGCCGGGCCGTTGGTCGCCGAGCATGCGCACGGCGAGGCTGTAGTGGGTCTGGCGCCATCGCCGCATGGTTGCCGCGAAGCGGCCCATCGCCGCGGTCAGCTTCTCGCGCTCGACGCCGGTGAGAAATCCGGAGGCGCACGCCGCCTCGAAGGCCTCATCGAGCGTGAAGTTTCCAGCAATGACGCGCTCGCGGACTTCGGGGACGGACAAGTAGGCCGCCGATGCGAGCCGATCGGGATCAGGTGTGCGGCAAAGTGATTCGAGAATCTTGTAGTTGCGAGACTGGATCGCACTCGCGCCGTCGGTGAACTCCCGGAAGGTCCGGAACGCCTCTACTTGCATGGTCGCCGCCAAGGAAAACAGCGGCGCGGACTCACGCAGCACTGTCTCCGCCACGTCGACACAGCGGGTGGCAGTGGCGCAGTCCTCATGGGCGACGAGCGCGTACACGGCGCCGCGAAGCTCCGCGGCGAGCAGCGCAAACGTGATCTCGAACAGCTGCAGAACCCGAATGAACATGTACTCGTCGTGCGCGACGTACACCGGCAACATGCTCAGCTGCAGGATGCGCCGATCCAACGCAGACAGCTCCGGTTGCACCGCCGCACACAAGTCCCGGGCGGCCTGCTCGGGGTCGGCGGCGCTGACCTCGTCGACCAGACCGAGGCGCCGCAGCGCGGGGGCGACGACCTTGCGAGCCAGGCGGTATCGCTTGGCCGTGGTGCGCGCGTCCGGTCGCATATGGGGCAGCAGCTCGGTGCGGCCGTCGCCGGCGGCCAGCTCGAAATCGAGCAGGTCGGCGATGAGCTGGACCACCAGCCGGTCCCGGCGCGCCAGCGCGTAGGGCAGCTGCTCCGGCGGGTCGTCCACGCTGGGCACCGGCAGCAGAGCCAACCCCGTGTAGGTCGGGTAGTCGTAGCGGCCGTCAAACTTGTCAAGGGCGGTCTGCAAAAACCGGTGCAGCAGCGTCGAACCGTGGTAGGGGTCGGGAAGGTCCTCGACCACGTCGCGGGCCAGCGCCAGCGTCGTCAACAGATCCTCGGCGACGAAATGCTTACCCACCCTGCGGAATTCATCGACCACGGCGTCGTAGGGAAACCTCGTCGGTTTCGGGTGGCGAAGCCACGAAGTCAGCTCTTTCATCGGTGCACACGGGTTTCTGCTCGTTGGGACATCGGTCGGGACAGCCGGCGGCACTGCCGGAGCGCGGCACACAACAGCTCGACGTCGTGCGCGTCGTTGTAGTAGTGGAAGGACAGCCGGACCACGGGTCCGCGGGGACTCACCGCGATCCCGTGCTCGGCCAGCTGGGCCGCAAGCGCCGCCGGGTCGGTGTCGGCCAGGCCGACGTGCGCGCCGTGAGTGGCAGCCGCGGACGCCTCCGGGACGCGTTCTCCCTGGGCGGTGAGTTGCTGTGTGGCCAGCTCGATCAGGCCGGTGACATGTCGTCGCACCTCGTGCAGGTCCAGGTCGACGATCAGGTCCAGGCCCGCGTTGGCCGCGTAGAGCGCGGGCACGGCCGGTATACCGGTCTCGAAACGCCGTGCGGTGGAGGGGAAGTCGAGCCGCCGTGGGTTGAACGCGAACGGATCGACGCGCCCGAACCATCCGGTCAGCCCCGGATCCAGGCCGCCGGCGACGCCGTCGCGGACGTACAGGAACGCCACGCCGGGCAGCCCGAGCAGGTACTTGCAGGTGCCCGCGACGAGGTAGTCGCATCCCAGTTCATCCACGTTGACCGGGAGCACCCCGACGGCCTGATAGGCGTCGACGAACACTCGCGCGCCGTGAGCGTGTGCCAGTTCGGCCACCTCGGTGACGGGCAGAAGTCTCCCGTGGTTATAGGTGACCAGCGGCACCGAGACCAGCGCGGTGTGTTTGTCAACGGCAGCCCGGTAATGTCCGGCGTCCACCGGATCGGCATCGGAGTTCGCGAAGACCACCTGCGCGCCGCGGGGCCGCTGCGCGAGCCAGACGTGCGCGATCGAGGGGAATTCGTCGGCCGTCGTGATCACCCGGTCCCGGCAGCCAAACATGAGAGTCGAGGCCACCTGGTACGCGCCGACCGAGGCGTTGGGCACTATCGCCACCTGGTCCGGATGGGCGCCGATCAAGGAGGCGAATCGCTGCCTGGCGCCCTCAGCTTGATGTTCGAACTCGGACCAGGCCGCCGGGCCGGCGCTCATCGTGTCCAGCATCCGGCCGAGCGCGGTGTCCAGCGCCGTCGAGCGCGCGCCAATCGAGCAGCTAGCCAGGTGGACAACACTTCTGAACGACGGGAATTCGGCGCGGAAGTCCGCGGGCGTGCGCACCGCCTTGAACGTGGTCATGACGCACCGCCCGCACTGCAGACCAGCGGACTGGCCTCGTCGACGGGGCAGTGGGCGGCCATCGGGCCGCTCTCGGTCAGCACGGTCCGGATTCGCCACAGCTCGGGGAAGAATTTGTGGCTGATCAGACGGCTGAGCACGTCGACCGGGGTGCCCTTGGTGCCTACCGACTGGTGGCCGATGATCCGCGTGGCGATCTTGTAATGCCGTACCCGCCATACCGCGATGCGCTCGTCCCACTCGATCATCGCCTCGGCCAGCCGGTACAGGTCGGTGTCCGGACTTCCTTGGTAGAGCTCAACAAGGTCGACGCCACGCTGCGCAACCAACGCGTCGAAGGCAGTGCCGAGGCGCTGGCTGGTCCGCTGCACCGCGCGCCATCCGGGTGATTCGAATCCAGACCCGTGACCAAGCACAGTGCGAATGGTTTGGAAGCTCCACGGACTCAGATGCCGCAGCATCTCCAGCTGTCCGGTGATGAGCTCGACCCCAAGCGCGGCGCGGCCCAGCAGCCGGGCGGCGGTGTCGACGGCTCCCGCGCGCACCTGGCGAGCAGCCTCCTGGAGCTCGAAACAGGCGAGCTTGAGCCACAATTCAGTGGACTGATGCACGGTCTGGAACAGCAGCTCGTCGCGGTGGATGACCTCCTCGGGCCGGCGCTGCAATGACAGCAGCGCATCGGTGCGCATGTACCGCGCGTAGTCGTTGTCGCCCGCGCCGTCGAGCACGGGTACCGAGTAGTCCTTTGAGCTCATGCCGGCACCGCCTCGGTGTGTGGCACCGGGGTGGCCGCGACCCGGTAGTGCAAAGCGGTGCTGACGATGGCGTGCTCAACCTCGGAGCTGGTCGCACCGCGGAACCGGAATCGGCCGCCGACATGCTCGTAGTAGGCGTCAGCAGCAGGCAGTATCTGTCCAGGGCGCAGGACGGACTCGGCGTACGGGCCGGGCACCCGGCCAACCATTGGCGTCGCCTCGGTGATCCGGCAGGGTCGGCCTGCCGGCGCCGGAACGAGTAGCCATCCGCCGACGGCGCCGGTGCTCGGCGCCGCAGATCGCACCGATGGGATGTCCCAGCCGAGCTGGGTGCGCATGGCCGCTTCCATCAGGTCGTAGCCGTGCAACTCGCGCCAGACGAACGGGATTTCGGCGCCGCCGGTGCGGGCGCCTACCTCAAGGAAGGTGCACACCGGGCGGGACTGTGAGTCGGCGCCGACGAAGATCTCCAGATGGAACACGGTGGGCGCCTCCGACAGCGCAGCCAGGAAGCGTGTGGCTGCCTCACCGATCGCGTTGTGGCGCACAGGATCGTCCTCTTCGACCGAGCCGAGGACGCTGCCGCTGCGAAAGCCGAGGCAGGTGTTGAGGTATCGGGAGGCCCGGTAGGTCACCACATCACTGCCGTCGAACACGCCGTCGACGTGGTAGATCGGGTCTGCGCAGTACGCCTGCACCAACAGCGGCTCGGCGTCGAAGTTCACCGCGGCAAGGTCGGCCGGTCGCTCGAGCCGCACCACTCCAGCGCTGGAGCTGCCGATGTGAGGTTTCACAATCACCGGCCACCCGTGGTCGGCGGCGAAATCGCGCACGGCGTCGGCATTGTGGGCCTCGGCGAAGGCGGGAACTGCCAGTCCGGCCTGGTGAATGGCCTGGCACATCGCGCCCTTGTCGCGGAACACCACGAGGTCATGCGGGCGGGGCCCGCCTGGGCATTGCCACTCCTGCCGCAGCTGGGCGCCGACGAGGAGGTCGTCTTCCTTCAGCGCCACCACCGCGGCCGGCGCACCGTGTCGCACCGCCAGGTCACGGACGGCTGCACGCACAGCGGCGAGATCGTCGGTGGCGTCCACCACGACTGTCGCGGCGGCCCCCGGCGGCACCGACGCCAGCCCCACCGCAGTGCTGATGTAGCTGACTTGGTATTGCTCGTGGTCGAGGTAGCGACCGTACTCGGCGTAGCGCTCCTGCCAGCGGTTGATCACCACGATGTGTGGCCGAAGACCTTGGCGCTCAATGGGTTTCATTTGAGGTTCCTCTCCGCGCCGGTGCGATGTGGATAGGTGTAGACGCAGGCACCACGTGTGCCCGCGTTCGAGTAGGAGATGACGGAGCCGTCGTCGGCCTGCAGAGCCCGCACGAACGCACCGGCGTAGCCCGCCTGGGTGGCAAAGATGCCCCAGTTCGCGCGCCAGTCCTCCAGCGCACCGCTGTCGGGATTGCACACCGGCTCCGATGCGGCGGAGACGATGCGTTGCACGACGTAGTCCTGGTCCTTGACCGCGATTAAGATCTCCGACCACTCGTGGTCGCTGACCTCGCGGCCGAGCACGGCCCCGACGCCGCCGTAGCCGACGCCGGGCTTGAGGATGAGTCCCTCGCGGTGAGCGCGGCAGGCATCGACGAGCTCGGCCGAGCCGGAGCCCACCATTCGTGTCCACGGGACGATCCGGTCGACGAGTTCGCGCTCGGCGACGGTGAACTCTTCGCGCAGGCGGGGGTCGTGTACGAGGGCAAGACAGCTCTTGCTGGCGAACAGGGCGCTCTCGAGCGGGGTGAACACGACTGTGCGGCCGGTGTGGTGGGCCCGCATGAGCAAGTCCAGGGTGTCGCGGCCGGCCGGGTGATCGAGCAGCTGGCCTGCTGCGAAGTACCGCAGCACCACGTCGACCGGGACGCCGTCCAGCACGAGCTTGCCGTTGCGGAAACTCACCTGGTCGATCTCGCCGAGCAGCAGGTCGATGCCGTGGCTACCCATGGCCTCCTGGATCGCGGCGAAGACGTGCTCGTGCTCGTTCAGGCCACCGGGGCCCTCCAGTAGCGCGACTACGGGTTCGCCGCGTGAGGTCACCTGTTGCGCGGCGGAACGCAGCGCATCAGCGAGCACGGCGGCGGTGTCGATGTACGCCAGTTGATGGCGGTCGCGAAATTCGCGGAAGGACGTGACGTCGAGGAAGGCCCGATTCACCTGGGCGGCATCGATTCCGCCGAGCTCACTGCCGACGTTGAACTCGAGCAGCTTGAACGAGCTGCCGTCGTGGTAGGCATCCGCGCGCCCGTACAGCCTGGGGTGGCCGGTGGCGCCCAACCGCATCAGGTCGGCCAACCGCTCGTCCATGCCCAACGCTGCGCAATACCGTCGCAGATCCCCGTCGAAGTAGCGCGCGGGCAACGACGTCAGCAAGGTGAACAGGGCGGTCAGGTCGTCGGCGAAGCCGGTGATCTCGTCGTGGTCGACGAACAGCGGACGGGCGAGCATCAGGTTTCCGTACGACTTGGAGTACGTGTGCGGAAGAACGACCTCGGCAGCCGCCCGACGCAACGAGCTGCTGTTCTGTAGGCATTCGTCGACGTACTCGACGGTGACCTGATTCATGAAAGAAATGGTCGTGATCAGGTCGTCGCTGCGTAATCGTTGGCAAGCCAGATTCCGCCGCTGAAAGGCAAGGATTTTCTAGCCGCCCGGTAAGCAATCGAGAATTGGCTAAGACCAATAGGCTCTGTATATGCCTTCCCACCTGGAAATCTGGAAGCCGTCAGGACGGGAGCTGATGACACTGGGCGGCCAACGAGTGACCGTCGGTAAGGCCTCAACCAATGACGTGTCGCTCAAGCACGATTCGACCGTCTCCCGCTTGCACGCCGTTTTGGAAAACCTCGGGTTTGCTTGGTCGGTACGGGATGTGGGTAGTCGCAATGGCACCTATCTCAACGGAGAGAAGATCGGGGCCGAACGAGTCCTGCGTTCTGGCGACGAGTTGCGAGTCGGCAAGTCACGGTTGATCTTCTGGGAGGTAAAGGAAGGCGACGAAACGACGTCTCGTGAACCAACGGTTTCTGCTGTCCCCGCACAGCTCCCGCCGCGCCTGACCCGGCGCGAACTCGAGGTCCTAGTGGTCTTGTGCCGCCCCCTGGTTTCCGACGACCCGTTTCCCGAGGCTGCGTCGGTTCGTCGGATGGCTCAGGAGCTATTCGTTTCAGAGGCGGCGATCAAACAGCACCTACTGAATTTGTACGACAAGTTCGCGATCCCCACAGAGGGTGAGCGTCGGGTCCGTCTGGCCAATGAGGCCCTCCGGCGCGGGGCTGTCACCATCGCCATGTTGCGCGACGACGGTACTTCCGAAGGGTGAGCCCACTCCCGTGAATCGAAATGGTCTGCGCTGCAATCGGATTCGAAGCATGGCGAATCGCGGGCGTTAGGAGAAGTCGAGGGCCTCGATCGTCGGAACTGGGCCTTCATGTGTGGGCCGGTCGGCGCCCCCGATGCAATACACGGTCGAACCGTCCGCGACGACCGCCTCTGCGTGCCGCGGGGTCGGCATCGGCGGCAGCGTGATCCACTTCGACTCAGCGATGTCGTACATCTCTGCCGTGCCCAGCACCCGGGTGGGTTCCTCGCCACCGACAGCCACGATCCGGTCATCGATGAACGCGGCGCCGAAGCTCCCGCGCGGAGACGGCATGTCCACCAGCTCGACCCATTTCCCGGATTGCGGGTCGAAGCGCTCAAACGCCGCGGTGTTCTTGTCGGAGGACAGGAACCGTCCACCCACCGTGTACACGTAGACGCCATCCGACACCGCGGCGAGGTGTTCGCGCGGGGTCGGCAGGTCGGCCGCCTGCTTCCAGGACGCCCCGTCGAACACCTCAGTCTGCGGGACGAGCTGTTTCGAGTTCTGCCCGCCGACGACCACGAGCATGTCACCAACGACCGCTGCCGCCGCCGCTGCACGGGCATGTCCGAGGGTCGGCAGCTCCACCCAGCTTCCTCCACGCAGCGCGAAAACTTTGTTCGACGCTTGCGCGAGGTTCTCGCTGGCGCCCCCGATGACCACCACCTCGCCGCGGTAGGCCGCCGCCGTCGCGTGGTGTAAGGGGATGGGCAGCGAAGGCTGCGGCTGCCACGCTCCGGTCTGCGGGTCGTAGCTTTCGACGGTCCGTAACGCGGTGCCGCCCTTGGTCATACCGCCGATGATCCAAATCTTGCCGTCGAGCTCAGTGAACGCCATCTGCAGCCTCGCGGTCGGCGCGTTCGGCAGGGTCCGCCATTGCGATTCGGGCTGCGTCCTGCGCGCTGCCAGCTTCAGCGATTCCGCCGACGACGTGACCTGACCGTCGCCAACAGCGGTGGACCCGCCGATTGCATACACCGACTTCCCCACAGCGGCGACCGCCATGCCGTGCCGCGCCGTGTCCATGTCCGGCAAACCAGCCCACGTCAGTGTCGCGAGATCAAGCGCCGTCACGCTCTTGAGGACTTGATCCGCCGACGTGCCTCCGACAGCCACCAGTCGGCCGTCGGTGACCGCCACGCCGAGGTCACTGCGCGCCTCCGGAAGATCGGGCAAGGTAGTCCACGTGTTTGCGGCCGGGTCGTACGCCTCGACCGTCTTCAGGTCAGAGCTCCCGTTGGTTCCGCCAACGGCGTACACCACCTTGCTATCTGATGCCGAACCCAACATCTGTCGCGGAGTCGGGAGTGCGTTGCCAAGCGTCCAAGAATTGCCGTCGAAGATCTCGGTGGTGTTCAGCAGCTTGCCGTTGGTGTCCACACCACCGGTGACGACGATGCGGTCGCCGACGACCGCGGCGGCCCCTGCCGCCCGAGGCTGCAAGAGAGGCGGTAGCTCCACCCAGCGGCTGTTGACGACCCGCCAAACACGGTCCGTCGCGACCTTTGGATTGCTGCCCTCGGTCCGCCAGCCGCCAAGCGCAACCGGGGTCCCCTGCCAGGTCACCGCCATCGCATGCTGCACGGGAACGGGTAGGTCGTCGCCGCCCTTCCAGTTGTCAATGGCAGGGTCATAGCCTTCGTGGCGCCCGCTGACGTGACCGTCCCCTCCCAGGCCGCCGAAAATCCAGATGGTGCCGTCGGCCTGGGTGGTCGCCACCGCCTCACGGGCCACGCGCGCATTCGTGATCGGTTGCCAACCCACCTGCGTTTCGGCGGTCGGTCGGCTCGGGTGTGCGATGCCGTCGTTGGCTTCGGGCTTTGAATCGCGCGATGAAATGAAATAGACACCGCCGAGCACCAATACCAGCACTCCAAAGGCGGCCGCAGCGGTGATCAGCAGGGGTTTGCGGTTGCGCCTCATTCGTGTGATAGCGGTTGGCCCGCTGGGCTGTTGGATCGGCCAAGGCGCGCTCGGCAGGGGCGCGTCCGGCGGTGGCGGAGGCGCCGGTGGCCCGCTTGGTTCGCCCTGCGAGGGGGGAGCGGTTGAAGACGTCTCACCGGTAGGCCCCGACAGGGGCATCGGCGGCATGCCAAGTGTCGGCTCTGGCTCACGTTTGGGCTCATTTAGCGCCATCGAGTCCGGCATCAGTCCGTTGTGACGCTGCGCCAACTGCAATTCGCGCCCGAATTCCGCCGCGGATGTGTGCCGTGCCGCAGGGTCAGTCGACATCGCCTTCTCGATGGCGGCGCACACGTCGGCCGGGATTCCCTGTGGACGTAGGTCCGGCACGGGCGTCGAACGGATCCGCAGGTAGTGGGCGACGAGCTCCTCGCCGGGTTTGCGCTCGTGTGGGGCAGTCCCGGCGATCAGGGCGAAAATTGTGGCGCCAAGGGAGTACACGTCTGCCGCGATCGTCGGCGGATCTCCGGACAGCACCTCCGGCGCGGTGTAGGAGATGGTGCCGCTGAACACCCCGGTCGCTGTTTTGTATCCACCTTCGATGCGCGCGATCCCGAAGTCGCTCAATTGCGGTTCGCCGTAATCGTCGACGAGCACATTCGCGGGCTTGATATCGCGGTGCAGTGTGCCGGCCCGGTGCGCCGTTTCCAGCGCCCCGCACAACTTCACTCCGATCCGCAATGCATCAGGCCACGCGATCCGGCCAACCCGGTGTAGCCGCTCCGCCAGGGAGCCGGCTGCGTGGAAAGGCATGACGATGTATGGCCGGTTGGTGTCGGTCACTCCGACGTGCAAGATGTTTTCGATGTTCGGATGTCCGGAGAGCCCGCCCATCGCGTAACCCTCACGCAGAAAACGTTCCTGATCCGCTTCGTCCAGATCAGACGCCATCACCTTGATGGCGACGCTTCGCGCGAGTGACGTTTGGTAGCAGCGGTAGACAACGCCCGCGCCGCCCCGACCGACTTCGACGGCGTCCACGAAGCCCGCCGCTGTCAACTCCGCAGCTATCCCGCCCCGTCCCGGGGGTGGGGTGGCCTCCGTGCGTTCTCCGGCCATAGTGCCGATCGTCCTCCCCTGTCAGCCGGATGATTCGCGATTTTCAACAGTAGCGAACACAAACTCACCGGAGTTGGGTTTGCGCACGCCGCCACTTGCAAATCCAATCGGCGCCGACAGGTGGGTAGTTACGTTGTGAACTCGGGGAAGTCGCAGCTTCAGTCGGCGGGCAGCTGCAAACGCTCGCTGCCGAATCTTGAGCCCTGCTCCAGCGAGCCGCATCCAGTGGAGCCTCCTATCGGGATTGAACCGATGACCTTTCGCTTACAAGGCGAATGCTCTACCACTGAGCTAAGGAGGCCTGCGGCACAGAGTTTATCGGGTGCCTCGGCTGGGCACCCCGCTGCCCGTGGACGAAAGTGTGGCGGGCTGTTGAGTGTCAAAGACGATTTGTTGAGCGACTTCACGAATGTCTATCCAGGGTTGACGAGGCCCGAAATCGAGCGGCTACTGACTCTCCTTGACCAGAGCGCCAGTGCTGAGGGCCGTTTGGGGCTGAGCATCGCAACCGCCCTTGAACCGTCGGTGCCCGACATCGCACGCCGCATCAAGGAATACAAGGATTCGGGCGATGTCGATGAGTACGTGCGCATGTTGCGCGGTGCCGTCGTATTGCTACTTCAGAAATGGGGGAAGGACGAGCGACCCCCGACTCCGGACAGCATCTCTGACAGCATTGAGACGGTCGAGGGCGACGACTGACGTCACTCGTCGACGTCGACGATGCGTTGCGACGTCACGGGACGTGACGACGACGGTCGCCCGCGAGGCCGACGCCCGGGGAACGGAATCCGGTCGGCGATATTGCTCAACGGGTTGACCACCTGACTCAGCGTGATCACCGCCTCGCGCAGCGCCTCGATCGTCGGCTCCAGCGCCTCCAACCCCGGCGTCAGCCGGTTCAACGTGTCCGCCACGGACGCCAGCTGCTCCAGCGGGCCGTTGCGCGCGGTCAACGTGTCGATGACCCCACCCTCGGCCAACAGCCGCTCGGCCACACCGTCCTCGGCCAGCACCCGCTCGATCATCCCGTCGTCATCAAGCAGCCGGTCCACCAGACCGCCCGGCTCCAGCGCACGCATCAGGCCGCTGTCTTCCTGCGTCAGCCGATCCAGCACTCCTCCTGGCGCGGTCAACCGGTCCACCAGACCGCCCGGCCGCAGCAACCGGTCCACCGGCCCGTCCTGCGCGAGCGCGCGGCCAAGCGGCTGGTCCTCGTCCATCAGCCTGGCCAGGCGATTCGCGCGTTCGACCGCGTCGTCGATGCCGAGTATGTGCGCCACCGAACCCGACCCTGACCTGGCCCGCCCGAGCGCGTCATTGGCGATCTCGAGGCCGGCGTCGGCGACCGCCAGGCCTACCTTTACCGGTGCGGTTGCCAGGTCCGTCAGCGTTTTGCCGAGGTTCATGCAGTTCAGTCTATGAGCGTAGGGTCGGCGTACTCGCTGCTTGGGCATAGTGCCTGGAATTAAACTCACAGGAAGTTGACAGACTTCACGCAGGATAATTCCAAGCGAGGTCAGCGACATTAGCGGGATGGCGATGGCTGCACTACCCGAGAACACTCCTGAGGCGCGGGTCCTCGTCGTCGACGACGAGACCAATATCGTCGAGCTCCTCTCGGTGAGCCTCAAGTTCCAAGGGTTCGAGGTCCACACGGCGTCCAACGGGCCCGCCGCCCTGGACAAGGCGCGCGAGGTCCGCCCGGACGCAGTCATCCTCGACGTGATGATGCCCGGCATGGACGGCTTCGGGCTGCTACGACGCCTGCGCGCAGACGGTATCGATGCGCCCGCGCTGTTCCTGACCGCCCGCGACTCGCTGCAGGACAAGATCGCCGGCCTGACGCTCGGCGGCGACGACTACGTCACCAAGCCGTTTTCGCTGGAAGAGGTGGTCGCGCGGCTACGGGTGATCCTGCGACGGTCCGGGCGTGGTGTGGAAGAGCAGCGCACGTCGCGCCTCACCTTCGCCGACATCGAGCTCGACGAGGACACCCACGAGGTGTGGAAAGCCGGCCAGCCCGTCTCGCTGTCCCCGACCGAGTTCACCCTCTTGCGCTACTTCATCATCAACGCAGGCACCGTGCTGTCCAAGCCCAAGATCCTCGACCACGTGTGGCGCTACGACTTCGGCGGCGACGTCAACGTCGTCGAGTCCTACGTCTCCTACCTGCGCCGCAAGATCGACACCGGGGAGAAGCGACTGCTGCACACACTGCGGGGCGTTGGGTACGTCCTGCGTGAACCGCGATGAGCGCTTGCGTGAAGCGCCGAGAACGCAGCTAGCTTCTGGCGAACAATAGAGGGGTGGCCGTACTGCGCGGACGTGGCATACCCCTGCGAGTTGGGCTGGTGGCCGCCACCCTCGTGCTGGTGGCATGCGGCTTGCTCGCCTCCGGTATCGCGGTCACATCGATCCTGCAGCACAGCCTGATCAACCGCGTCGACCAGACATTGTTCGACGCCTCGCGCAGCTGGGCCCAGGCCCCTCGCCGGCCTTCCCCGCCCGTCGAAGGCCCGAACCCCGCGCGGCCACCGTCGAACTTCTACGTTCGAGGCATCGATCCCGACGGTCGTACGTGGATGGCGGTCAACGACCGCGACGCCGAACCGGCGCTGCCCGACGACAACGACGTCGGTCCCGTACCCGTCACGCTCGGCTCGATCAACCATTCGAAGGTCGAATGGCGCGCGATGACCGTGCGTGGCCTCCGCGGCGAACTCACCACGGTCGCGATCGACCTATCCGATGTGCAGTCGACAGTTCGCGCGCTGACCTACGCCCAAGTCGGCATCGGCGCGGCGGTCCTGCTCGTCCTCGGCGTCGCCGGCTACTGGGTCGTTCACCGCAGCCTGCGCCCGCTGGTCGAAGTCGAGCAGACCGCAGCCGCGATCGCCGCCGGTCAACTCGACCGCCGTGTTCCCGAGCGTGATCCGCGCACCGAGGTCGGCCGACTTTCGTTGGCGCTCAACGGAATGCTCGCACAGATCCAGCGGGCCATGGCGACGTCGGAGTCATCTGCCGAGCAGGCCCGCACGTCGGAGGACCGGATGCGACGGTTCATCACCGACGCCAGCCACGAACTGCGCACACCGCTGACGACGATCCGCGGCTTCGCCGAGCTGTACCGCCAAGGCGCCGCCAACGACATCGAGATGTTGATGAGCCGCATCGAAAGCGAGTCTCGCCGAATGGGTTTGCTCGTCGAGGATCTGTTGCTGCTTGCCCGCCTCGACGCGCAACGACCGCTCGAACGGCACCGCGTCGACCTGCTTGCGTTGGCCAGTGACGCCGTCCACGATGCGCAATCCATTGCGCCGCAACGCAATATCACCTTGGAGGTGTTCGACGGACCTGGCACGCCCGAAGTGCTCGGCGACGAGGCCCGGCTGCGTCAAGTGCTGGGCAATCTGGTCGCCAACGCCCTGCAGCACACTCCCGAAAATGCAGGCATCACTGTCCGGGTTGGCACCGTCGACGGCCACGCGGTGTTGGAGGTGTGCGACGAGGGTCCCGGCATGAGCATCGAAGACGCCCACCGCGTGTTCGAGCGGTTCTATCGCGCCGACTCGTCCCGCGCCCGGGCCAGCGGCGGCACCGGCCTAGGGCTGTCGATCGTCGATTCGCTGGTCTACGCCCACGGCGGCACCGTCAGCGTCACGACCGCACCCGGCCGAGGGTGCCGCTTCACCGTCAACCTGCCGCGTATCGCCGACGTACCCGCGCCCGTGCGCTGAGGGTCAGCTCAGCTTGGCAAGGGCCGCTTTGATCTTCGCCTGTGCCTCGTCAAGGGATTCCTGCGACGGGTTCTGATCGGCGTTGGCGAACCCGAAGTCGCTCAGCTCGCGTGCCGGGAACACATGCACGTGTAGGTGAGGCACTTCGAGTCCGGCGATGATCACGCCGGCGCGGTCGGCGTCGAATGCCCTGGTCACGGCCTTGCCGATCAGCTGCGCGACGCCCATCACCTTGTTGAAGGCCGAGGTGTCGACGTCCTGCCACTGGTCGATCTCCGCGCGCGGCACCACGAGGGTGTGGCCGTGCGTGATCGGCGCGATCGTCAAGAACGCGACGACGTCGTCGTCCTCATAGACGAACCGGCCGGGGATCTCGCCGTTGATGATCTTGGTGAAGACGGTCGCCATGGGCACGAGCATTCCAGCAAGCTCCCAGGTACGCGGCAGTGGGGTAGCAGCTTGTTCGGAGACTGTATGAAGCGTGACCGAGCTGGCGGTGAGCACTTGCGTGCTCGACATCGTGATCCCGGTTTACAACGAAGAACGCGATCTGCCGGGCAGCATCCGGCGACTGCATCAGTACCTGGCGACTGAGGTGCCGTACCGGTCCCGAATCACCGTGGCGGACAACGCCAGCACCGACAACACGTTGGCGGTGGCGCGTGCGCTCGCAACCGAGCTCGACGATGTCGAGGTCATCCACCTGGATGCGAAGGGGCGCGGTGGGGCGTTGTACACCGCGTGGATGGGCTCGGACGCTGACGTGGTCGCCTACATGGATGTCGACCTTTCCACCGACCTGGCGGCGTTGATGCCACTTGTGGCGCCGCTGATTTCGGGGCACTCGGACATCGCTATCGGCTCGCGGCTGGCCGCCACATCGCGGGTGGTTCGCGGTCCGAAACGCGAATTCGTCTCGCGCAGTTACAATTTGATCCTTCGCAGTGCGCTCGGCGCCAGGTTCTCCGATGCGCAGTGCGGGTTCAAGGCGTTACGCGCTGACGTGGCCCGTCGGCTGCTGCCGCTCGTCGCCGACACCGGTTGGTTCTTCGATACGGAGCTGCTCGTCATCGCAGAACGTGCGGGCCTTCGCATCCACGAGGTCCCCGTCGATTGGGTCGACGACCCGGACTCGCGCGTCGACATCGTGAGCACCGCGATCAACGACCTCAAAGGCTGCTGGAGGGTGGGCCGCGCGCTGGCGAGTGGCGCGCTGCCGGTGCGCGAGCTTCAGTACAGCCTCGGCCGCGAGCCGCTGGTGCCCGGCGTCCCGCGCGGCATGGTCGGCCAGATGGTGCGATTCGGCATCGTAGGCATCGCCAGTACCGTGGCGTTCGCGCTGCTGTATCTGTTGCTGCATCCGGCGATGGGCGCGCAGGCCGCGAACCTGGCGGCGTTGTTGCTCACCGCCGTCGCGAACACGGCGGCCAACCGCGCGTTCACGTTCGGGATCCGCGGACGCACCGGCGTCGCGCGCCATCAATTACATGGCCTGCTGGTGTTCGCGTTCGGGTTGGCCATCACCAGCGGCTCGTTGTTCGTGCTGCACCGTTTCGACCCGACGGTCGGCAAGGGGGCCGAACTGTCGGTGCTGGTCGTTGCGAATCTTGTTGCGACGCTGATCCGGTTCGTCGCGCTGCGAAGGGTTTTCAGCGCCTAGCCCCTGTGCCGAAACTGCGGGGAGATCGCGATTTTCGCTGATTTTGCGATCTGTCAGCAGTTTCGACGGCTGTAGTCAGCTATAGGCCTGTCTTTGGTCTCTCGCTTGAGTTAGTTACCCAACTAACATAGGCTGGGGGGTCCGACAACAAGCGGTGGGTGCGATGTCTGACTCCGAGCGACCTGGTAAGCGAGAGCGGTTGGTGACGGCCGCGCAGGGGCTGGTGTACTGCCAAGGCGTCGCCCGGACCACGCTCGCCCACATCGCCGAGGCGGCGGATGTGCCGGTGGGCAACGTCTACTACTACTTCAAGACCAAAGACGACATCATTGGCGCGGTCGTGGAGACGCAAGCACAGCAGATCAAATCAACACTTGCGGATTTCGAACGGCGGCATCGCAGTCCCAAGGCGCGGCTCAAAGCGTTGGTGCGGTTCCTGGCAGAGCAGGCCGACGCGATGGCTCAGTACGGCTGCCCGCACGGGTCCTTGTGTACGGAGCTGGCCAAGCAGGCACACGGATCAGGTTCGGTGTTGATGCAGATCCAATTGGATTGGGCTGAGCGGCAATTCCGTGATATGGGACGGCGCGATGCACACGACCTGGCGGTCGACCTTCTCGTCGGCTACCAGGGCAGCGCGGTTCTCACCAATGCACTGGGGCAACCGGACCTGATGAGTCGTCGGGCTCGGCGGCTCGAAAAATGGATCGACACTCTGGAAGGAAATTTTCATGACTGATGTGAGAGCGTTCGCGGAGCTGGTGCCGATGGATCATGGGCTTTGCGTGTTGACCACGTTGCGTGAGGACGGCAGCGCCCAGTCGTCGGTGGTCAACGCCGGAGTTCTGCCGCATCCACTGACCGGTGAGCAGGTCGTCGGGCTCGTGGCGGCCGGTGGTACGCGGAAACTGGATCATTTGCGTGCGGACCCCCGCGCCACCATCGTTGCGCGGGCCGGTTGGCAGTGGGCGACGGTCGAGGGGAACGCCGAGATCCTCGGCCCCGACGACCCGCATCCCGACTTCGACGGTCCGGCCCTGGCCGGCTTGTTGCGTGACATTTTCAAGGCTGCCGGTGGAACACACGACGATTGGGACACCTATGACCGAGTCATGGCAGAAGAACGACGGGCCGCCGTGCTGGTCGCTCCTCGCCGCGTCTACACGAATCCGACACCCGGTTAGGCGTTGGGCGCGCGCGTGACGAGTGGGCCTCGCCCCTCTGCCAACGCCATCGCCGCATCAATGAGGTGTGCCCTCACGACCTCTTCCGCCTCCAATGGCGACAGCGGCTCGCAGATGAAGGACGGATTGGTCCCGGTGGCGCGGCGTAACACCTCGCGGCAGCCGGGGCCGAATTGTGTACGCACAGCGGTGAAGCCGTCTCCTGGGCCACTCAACGGGAAGGTCCGTTCTGCGTACCGGATCACCACCGCATGAGCATTGACCCCAAAGCCGGTCAACGCGGGCTCGTCGGATTTGATCGTCAGCGGCCAGAACGGTGGCGCCAGCCGGTAGTGGCGCACGATCTCGCGGCTTGTCCCGCCGGCGACGGGGCGGTCATCGGCCTGCATCCACGATTCGGCGGCGATGTCGTACTGACGAACCCGGCAGCGGTGCATTAGATGGACAAATGCCTCGGCGGCGGCGCGTTCAGCTAATGATCTTGACCGCCCAGCGCGGACGGATATCCGTGCTGTTGAGGAAGCGGGGTTGGCCAGCAGGCTCACGAAAATCGATGATATTAGCTGCTTCCACCGCTGTCGCGCTCTGCATGGGTTTTCACAGGAAACTCTAGTTTGCCGAGATGTATCCAGGCGAAGTGGCGAGTGGCGCTAATCTTTTGCCAGCATGCCGTGGATCTCTTCGACGGTCCACGGCGGTGAGTCGTGGTGGTCGCGGTAGGCCAGTAGAGAAGGTGCCAGCCGGTCGAAGCGCCCCACGAACCCACCCGCAGCAATGAAGATCTGGCCCGTCACGTCCTTGGCCAGATCGCTCGCGAGGTAGGCGTACATCGGTGCGGCGTACTCGGGCGGCGGAGCGTCGAGGGCGACCTGGGTGCTCGCGTCGTCGAGCAGACCGCGCGCTTGCAACCCGATGATGTGGGCCTCGTACTCCGGACCGGTCGACAGCCGCGTCTTCGCGCCGGGGCATATGACGTTGGCGCGGACGCCGTACTCTTTGAGTTCGGCTGCGATCGCCATCGTCAAACCGTTGACCGCGCCCTTGCCTGCCGGGTAGCCGGTTCCGCCGTAGTCGCCGAGATATGCGAATGAGCTGGTGTTGATGATGGACCCCGACCCCTGCTTGACCATGTGCGGTGCCGCGGCGCGGCATGTCTCGAACGTGGTGCCGACGTGCGCGTCGAGCAGGTCTCGGAACTGCGCGCTGGTGACATTCAGGATCGACTCGCTGGCCAGTCCCGCGGTTCCCGCGCAGTTCACCAGAATATCGATCCGACCGAACTCCTGCATGCACGTGTCGATCAGCGCGTCGGCCGTCGATGGATCCGCGGGCGAACCCGGATACGCCACTGCACCGGTAATGTGTTGAGCCGCTTCACTTGCAGCGTCGGCGTCGCGTCCGTTGACGATCACGCCGGCGCCCTGTTCGGCGAGCAGTTCGGCCACCGCAAGCCCGACTCCGCGGGTACCGCCGACGACGACGGCACCGTGGCCGCTCAGGCTAATTGCGCTCCTCCTGCGAGAACTGCATCGCGTCCATGTTCCAGTAGCCGCGCAGGTTGGTGATCAGGCCGGCGTCGTTGACCTTGTACGTGAACGCGCCCCGCACCGTGGCGGTGAAGCCGTTTGGAAACTTGGTGCGCAGCACCAGAATGTAGGCGATCTCCGTCGGCGAGCTCGACGTGAACGTCTCTTCGCGAGTGACCGTCAGCTGATTCGGACCGATGTTGGTGTCGAAGAACGCGGCGACGGCCTCCTTGCCGCGCACGCCGGTGCCACCTGGATTCGTGAACGCATCGCCGATCGGGTCCTCGATGACGATGTCGTCGGCCATCAGCGCCAGCCAGCCGTCCTTGTCACCTGCCTGCACGCACCGCCACGACGACTCCGACGCAATCACTACGGGTGTCTTCTCTACTGTCTCAGTGCTGTTTTCGGACATTTCACTCCTTTGTTAGATGGCGCAGGCGGCGCGGGCGCCGTCCTCGGTGGCCTTACGGATCAGTCCGAGCCCGGTGCAGTCACCTGCAGCGTGCACGGCGGTATTGGGGAGGGCGGCAACGAGCTTCTCGTATAGCTCGGTGTTCGGTTGCAGGGTGCCCGCGACGACGACACTGTCGGCGGCGAGCTGGCGGCTTGTGCCCCCGAAGGGTGTGAAGACGACGCCGTCGGGCACGATCCGCTCGACGGCCGCCCTGACATGGACGGCCACTCCGAGTCGATCCAGCCGATCCATGTGTTCGGTCTTTCGTTTGTTGCCGAGTTCCGGCGCGATGGTCTTGTCCGCTTCGAGTACGGTCACCAGACGTCCACGGGCAGCAAGGAATTCGGCGAGTTCCAAGGCCACGAGATCGGCTCCGACGATTGCCACGCGGCGCCCCATCGGCATCCACGCCTTCGACGCCATGCGGACGGCCCTTGGCCGGACGAGTCGTTGACGCCAGCCACCGAACCGCTCTCGCAGCGCCTGCCCGGTCTGCACGTGCGGCAAATCCGCGCCGGGGATGATGGGCACCACGACCTGGCCGCCGTTGGCCACCACCACCGCGTCGGGTTGCAGGCCGACGACGTCGTCGGCCGAAACCTCGTGCCCCAGTTCGACCTTCACCGGGCTGCGGCCCACCTCGTCGCGCAGCCATCTCAGGAAGGGCTCGTTTTCGGGATGCAGGATCGACGCCCACAGCAGGGCGCCGCCGGTCTGGTTATTGCGCTCGAACAGCGTGACGTCGTGCCCGCGTTCAACGGCCACCCGCGCCGCCTCCATGCCCGCAGGCCCGCTGCCGATCACCACCACTCGCTTGGCGCGCGGCGGGCGGTGTATGGCAAGTTCGCGCTCTTTGCCGGTCCGCGGGTTGACCGCACAGTCGACCGAGAAGCGTTGTTCCATGGCGTCGATGCAGTTTTCGCACGAGATGCACTTACGGACGCGGCTGACATCGCCGGACGCCACCTTGTTGAGCAGCTCCTCGTCGGCGAGCATCGGGCGGCCCATCGCGATGAAGTCCGCGCGACCGTCGGCGAGGATCTGCTCGGCGCGCTCGGGATCGTGGATACGCCCGACGGCGATGACGGGCACGTCGACGACCTGCTTGACCGCGGCGGCCGCACCGACGTTGAGAGTGTCGCCGTCGTCGGCAGAGTTGACCATACCGGTGACGAGCCGGTCGATCACCCCGCCGCTGACGTGAAAAGCATTGACGCCTGCGGCGACCAATTGCGGTGCCACCTGAGCGGTTTCGAACATCGGCCGGCCGCCCGCGACGCGTTCATAGCCCGAGATGCGTAGCGTGATCGGCAGCGCATCTCCGATCTCCGAGCGGATGGCGGCCAGCGCCTCGAGCACCACCCGGATGCGACCCTTGACGGAGTCTCCGCGGTAGTCGTCGGTGCGCCGGTTGCGCTGCGGCGCGAGGAACGAGCCGAGGAACATGTAGCCATGTGCGGCGTGCAGCTCGATGCCGTCGTATCCGGCCTCGGCGGCCCGCCGTACCGCCGCTTTGAAAAGATCGAACACCTCGATGAGCTGTTCGCGGGTGACTTCGGCTGACGGCCGGCCGGTCAGATACGACGGAATGACCGACGGCCCAATGGAAGTCACCCCGTGCATCTCCGGCCCCAGGCCGTCCGGGCCGGCGTGCACGATCTGCGGCTGAATCTTGGCGCCGTGCTCGTGGACCGCCTCAACCAGAGCACGGTGGGCGTCGACGGCCGCATCGGTGGCGAGATGTAAACCGCCCGGCGTCTCCGGGTGATGGTGGTCGATACCGGTGGCGCCGACGGTGATCAGCCCGACGCCACCTTTGGCGCGGGCGGCGAAGTAGTCGCGCGTCCGTTCCGACGGCAGACCTTCCGGCGTGCCGTACATCGTCTCCATCGGAGACATCACCAGCCGGTTCCGCAGCGCCATCGAGCCGATCTGGCCCGGCTGGAGCAAGAGCCGGAATGGCGATGAGCCGCTCGGGCGAAGAGCGGAAAGCCGAGTCACCGTTTGAATCGGCCGGCGAACGCGCGCAACGGTAGGTCTGCGCTAGTGAGAATGCCCGGCGGGGCGTCGAAGACCCCGCGGATCGCGTTGAGCGCCGGCATCCCCGTCACGGTCATGCCGATCGTCGCGAACGCCTCGACCGAGGAGAAGTCGGTGCCCGGCTTCGGCAGGATCATGTGCTTGCTGTAGATGCACGGATCGCCCTCGATCTTGGTGATGTAGCAGCCCTGGATGTCCCAATTCGGATCGGTGTGCGGGGTCATCTGCCAGTCCATGCGCAGCTCGACCCGCTTCTCATCGTCCACCGTGCCGACGTATCTGAGCACACAACCGCCCAGCGATCCAGCGGGCAACTGGTACCAGCCCAGGTCGACATCCTTTGTGCAAGCGCCCAATTCGTAGCGGAACTGCACCTCGTCAAGATCGATGTCCAGGCAGTCGGCCATCAAGCGCACGCCGTCCTCGAACACCCGCGTTCCGAGTTCAAGGAGCCGCGGCACCTCGGGATCGTCGACCGGCCTGCCGAAGCCGCAGTTCTCCCATGTCTCCGCCGAGTGGTGGCAGGACACATCCACCGACTCGATGCACGTGACGCTCTCGATGTCGGCGACGTCGGCGGAATGCACGATCGTCAGTATCTGCGCGAGCCCGGGGTTCATGCCCGTGCCGTAGAACGTCGAACTACCCCGCTCGCACGCGGCCTGCAGGATGTCGGATTCGCATTCGCCGTTGCGGCGGTGGTTGGTGTTGCGGTGGTGTCCCGTGATCCAGTCGGCCGTGGTGACGACATTGATACCGGCCTCGAGCACCTGCACGTACAGGTCGATGTCGGGCCAAACCCCATGGAACGTCACGCAATCCGGACGCGCGGCCAGGATCTCGTCGACAGTTCCGGTTGCGGTCAAGCCGAGCGGGCCGATGCCGGCGATCTCGCCGACATCGCGCCCAACCTTGTCCGGTGAATAGCAGTGCAGCCCGACGAGCTCCAGATCCGGATGGTTCTGGATGCGCTTGATCATCTCGGTGCCGACGTTTCCCGACGCCACCTGGAATACGCGCAACGGGCTGCTCATCCGGTCCTACCTGTCGTCGTCGGTGTAGCGGATAACGCCGCGAATATTGCGGCCCTCCAACATGTCCTGGTAGCCCTCGTTGATCTGTTCCAGCTTGTACTGGCGCGTGATCATGTCGTCGAGGTTGAGCTTGCCTGCCTTGTACATCGACAGCAGCTGCGGGATGTCGTAGTGCGGGTTGCCGCCGCCGAAGATGGTGCCCTGCAGGTTCTTCTGCATGAGCGTGAGCATCGCCAGGTTCAGCGTGACCTGGGTGTCGAGCAGGCTGCCGATCGCGGTTACGACGCAGGTGCCGCCCTTGGCGGTGATCATCAGGTAGTTGTCGATGTCCTCACCCTTCAGCTCGCCGACGGTGAGGATGACCTTGTGGGCCATGAAGCCGGCGGTGACCTCGCCGATCCCCATCAGCGCCGCATTGATGTCCGGATAGGCATGAGTGGCACCGAATTTCAGCGCAGCGTCGCGCTTCCAGTCGACCGGCTCGATGACGAAAATGTGCCGCGCGCCCGCGTTGACAGCGCCCTGCAGCGCGGACATTCCCACACCGCCGACGCCGACGACCGCGACGTCCTGGCCGGGCCTGATGTCGGCGGTCCGCACCGCCGAGCCGTAACCAGTGGTCACGCCACAGCCGACGAGGCAGGCGACCTCGAACGGGATCGACGGGTCGATCTTCACTACGGAGCTTTCGTGCACCACCATGTACGGCGAGAAGGTGCCGAGGAGCGTCATCGGAAAGACGTTTTGGCCCTTTGCCTGGATGCGGAACGTGCCGTCCGAGACGGCCGCGCCGTTGAGCAGCCCGGCGCCGAGGTCGCAGAGATTGCGCAGACCCGCCTGACAGGACGGGCACTTGCCGCACGACGGGATGAACGAGAGCACGACGTGATCGCCGGGAGCGATATCCTCGACGCCCTCACCGACCTCGGTGACGATGCCCGCGCCTTCGTGACCGCCGAGCACCGGGAAGCCACCCATCGGGATACCGCCGGTGACCAGATGGTGGTCGGAGTGGCACATCCCCGAGGCCTCCATCTGGATCTTCACCTCGTGCCGTTGCGGGTCGCCGATCTCGATCTCCTCGATCGACCACGGCTGGTTGAACTCCCAGATGAGAGCGCCTTTTGTCTTCATCGCGTCCTGCTTTCGTCGGAGACCTGTAGCGACAGACTAAGTTACCTAAGTCACACTTGGGTACGGCGGGTTACCAGATTGGTGAGGGGGCCTTGCCCAGCGGGTAGTAGCCGGGCACTTTCTCGCCGGCCATGCCGCGCTCGATGCGCTTCTGCATGCCTGCGGAGAGCTTGCCTGCCTTGATCAGGTCCATGTACAGCGCCGAGACGTGTCCGAAGTCGAAGAAGTCGCGTTGCCATTCGATCTTGACATCGGCGTTCAGGCGGAACCAGCTGCCTCCGATGCCGTACACCTCTTGCTCTACGCCATCACCGTCGGTAGCGACCTGTTTCCAGAAGCCGACGACCTCGCCGATCTTGTCGTCGATGATCACCCGCTGGTACGGATAGCGCCAACCCTCCAAGCCTTCCATCTCCTGGCCCAGCGCGATGTCGCGGATCTCGTCGATACCGACGCACATCACATCTTCCTTGGGCCCGATGTTCCAGCCGTAGGTGGCGTCGTCGGAGTAGAAGTTCGCCAAAACCCGCCAGTCACCGGTTCTTTCGGCTTCCCGGTTGGCCTCGAGCCACTGCTCGACGAAGTCCTCCAGTTTCTCGCGGGGCAGTGACGGCATTGTCAGTCTTCCTTCTCTTTGATGGATAGGGCTTGCGTGGGACACGCCCACACAGCTTGCTCGATCTGCGCCCGATCCTCCTCGGACGGTTCGTCATTGAGGATCTCGACCTGACCGCGCTTGGGCACTTTGAAGTAGTCGGGTGCCTCGACCTCACACATGGCGTGGCCCTGGCACAGGTCCAGGTCGACTTCTATCTTGTAGGGCATGGTTGGCCTCCTCAGGAGGAGCGCTTACGGTAGCGGACCTTCGCCGGCCGTTCGAGCTGAACGACCATCTTCGAGTGATCGTTGCGGTACGAGTCCGCGGGCTGCGCCATCTCGAACTCGTACTCGCGCAACAAGACCGAGAAGATCGCCTTGATCTGCATGGTGGCGAACGCCGCGCCAACGCAGCGATGACGTCCGGCACCGAACGGAATCCACGTCCACCGATTGACCACATCGGCCTGTTCGGGCTTGTCGTAGCGGTCCGGGTTGAACCCGTCGGGGTCGGGGAAGTCCTCGGGAATCCGATTCGAGATGGCGGGGGAGGCAGCGACGAAATCACCGTCGTGGATCGGGAAGCCCGCGACTTCGAATTCGCCCTTCGCCACTCGCATCAGGATGATCAGCGGCGGATGCAGCCGCAGCGTCTCCTTGACCACGTTGTCCAGCTTCGGAATCTGGCGGAGCGCATGGAAACTCACTTCTTGGCCGTCGGCGTAGAGCTCAGCAAGTTCCTGTACGACTTCCTTATAGACGTCGGGGTGGCGGATCAGCTCGATCAGCGTCCACGCCGACGTGCCGGAGCTGGTGTGGTGGCCGGCGAACATCAGCGAGATGAACATCCCGGTGACTTCGTCCGCGGAGAACCTGGCGTTGCCCTCGTCGTCCTTGATCGACACGAGCACGTCGAGCATGTCGCGGTCGCTCTTGTCCTTCGGAGGGTTGGCGAGCCGTTGATCCATGATCTCCTGCACCAGCGCAACGAGTTTGACGCGGGCCTCGTCGCGGCGTTGGAAGCTCTCGATCGGAAGATAGGGATCGACGTAGCACAGGGGATCGGTGCCGCGTTCCAACTCGTGGTAGTAGTGCGCGAACCGGTGGTCGAGTTGGTTGCGGAACTTCAGACCGATCAGACAGGCCGTCGAGGTGTAGATGGTCAGCTCGGCGAAGAAGTCGAGCAGATCGATCTCGCCTTCGTCGCCCCAATCGGCGATCATCTTTTTGACTTCGCCCTCGATGGTGACCGCGTGGCCCTTCATGTGCTCACCGCGCAGCGCAGAGTTGTGCAGCATCTCCTTGCGCCGCTCAGGGCTGGCGTCGAACACCACGCCCTTGCCGAAGATCGGTGTCATGAACGGGTAGGCCTCGGCTTGGTCGAGATCTTCGTCGGCGGACCGGAAGAAGAACTCATTGGCCTCTGCACCCGAAAGCAAGATGACATGCTTGTCGACGAGCTGAAACCAGCCGACGTCACCGCACTCGTCGCGTACCCGCTTCATGAGGCCGATTGGATCAGTGCGGAATTCTTCGAGGTGGCCGTGCTCTTCGGCTCCGCCGGAAACCCGCGGAACTTCTTTGAGCTCTTGGCTTGTCACGATTCCTCCGTCTCGAGCTTTAGCTTCTGGCGGTCTTTGACGCTGGCCAGCGGGGCCTCGGGCTGGATCTCCATGTTCGCGATGAACCCGCCACGCGGCGTTTCGGCGACAAAGGCGATGCACCGAGCCAGATCCTGCGGGCGCAGGAAGTAGTCGTGACGGGCCTGGCCCCACTTGGCCCAGTCCTCCAGCGCCGGCCCGATCGATTCCGGAGGCAGGCTCCAACCCATGGCGGTCTTCGTCGGACCGGGATGCACGATCGAGGCGCGAACGCCCGTGCCCTCGAGTTCCATCTGCAAGTTGGTGACCATCGCGACGAGTGCCGCCTTGGCCGCGCCGTAGGCGCCCATGTGCGGCCGCTGACGCAGCGCAACGTCGGAGCCGACGAAGATCAGGTCGCCGCGCTGGCGCTCCACCATTCCGGGAAGCACGGCGGTGGCCAGCCGGTTAGCGCCGACGAGATGGATCTGTACCTGCGATTCGAAAGTGTCCGTGCTGATTTCGTGCAGCCGGCCGAAGTATGTATCGCCCGCACCGGCGACCAGCAATTCGATGTCACCGAGTTCCTCGGTGGCGCCGTGCACGAATCCCTTCACCGACTCTGCATCAGTGACGTCGAGGGGCAACGCGACAGCTTCGCCTCCCGCAGAACGGATCTCGTCGACCAGTGCCTGGCACTTGTCGACGCGCCGGGCGCCCAGCGCGACCGGGAAGCCGCGGCCGGCGAGCTCGACGGCCGTCGCCGCTCCGATACCGGACGAGGCGCCGGCGACGATCGCGGGCCTGCGGTCGGGCAGTGGTTCGAAACGGGGCATCAGGCAATCTCCACCGTGATCGGAAGGTGAGCGAATCCGCGGACATTGCTCGAGTGGACGCGGACGGCGTTGGCCTCGTCGACGTCGTATCCGCGGATTCGCTTGAACAACTCGGTGAGCGCCACCCTGGCTTCCATCCTGGCCAGGTGCGCACCGAGGCAGAAGTGGGCGCCGCTGCCGAAACTCACCAGCTTCGAACCGATTTCGCGGCCGATGCGGTATTCGTCGGCGTCCTCGAACACGCGGTCGTCGCGGTTGGCCGAGCCGGGCAGTAGCAACATTACGTCGCCGTCGGGAAGCGTGGTGTCGTAAAGCGTGAGCTCGCCGGCGACGGTGCGGGCCAGGATCTGGCTGGAGTTGTCATACCGAAGCGTCTCCTCGACCCACAACGGGATTCTGGAGTGGTCGTCGAATACCGGTGCCAGCTGGTCGGGGTTCTTCCAGCCCCAATACGCCGCATTGGCAAGCAATTTCGTCGTTGTCTCGTTGCCTGCGACCACCATCAGGAACAGGAACGCCATGATCTCGTCGTCGGTGAGGCGATCGCCGTCGGCCTCGGCTTCCAGCAGTGCCGACGTCAGGTCGTCACTCGGCTTCTTGCGGCGCTCGGAGACCATCTCGGCGTAGTAGACCATCAGATCGGCCGAGGCCTGCATGGCGGATGCCGGCACGTCGGCCAGGCCCTCGTCGCGATGCATGACGCCGTCGGCCAAGGCGCGGATGCGCGCCCGGTCCGGTTCCGGCACTCCCATGAGTTCGGAGATCACGTCCATCGGCAGCTTGCCGGCGAATTCGTCGACATAGTCGAAGCTTTCGGACTGCAACGCAGCATCCAAGTGCTGCACGGCGATCTCGGTGACGCGCGGCTCGAGCTCGCGAATACGGCGCGGTGTGAAGCCTTTTGAGACCAGGGTGCGCAACCGCAGATGGGCCGGATCGTCGAGGGCCAGGAACGACATCACCTTGTGCGCGTCCAGGGTGCGCGAGATCGGATCCAGCGAGACGCCGTACTTGTTCGACAGCTCGGTGCTGTTGCGGAAGCCCTGCAGTACGTCGGCATGGCGGGACAGCGCCCAGAACTTCAGTTCGTCATTGCGGTACAGCGGTGCCTCGTCGCGCAGGCGCTTGTAGTACGGGTACGGGTCTTCGTGGAAGTCGTAGTCGTACGGGTCGAGCACCAGATCACTGGTGTCTACAGTCACTGTTCTTCTCCCAGGATGAGGCCGACCACATACGTGAGACGGTCGGCGATCTGGTGGTAGGTGACGACGCCGCTGCCGGCGTGTACCAGCGCGCCGAAGTACGTCATCTCCAGCGCCGAAACGGTGGCGGGGTCCGCGTCGGGGCCCACCGCCGAGCGGATACGCCGGTGGATCTCCGCGCCGATGCGGTCGCGGACCGCGCGGACGGCCGGGTCGTTGTTGCTCAGTAGCGCGGTCGTGCAGGCGGCCGCTACTTCAGGCTCGTCGGCGATCATCAACGTCAGCGCCCGCAGTGCCTTTTCGACCCGCGTCGTCTTGGTGTCGTTGACATCGGTGAAGTACGGCACCTGGCGGACAAGGTCGAGGTAGACCTCGGCGATCAGGTGGTTCTTGGAGGAGAAGTACGTGTAGGCCGTCGCCGGAGCGACCTTGGCCCTCGCCGCCACCGCCCGCACCGTCAGGTCGGCGTAGGACGACTCGCGCAGCATCTCCACACCTGCGGCAAGCACCTTGCGGAAGGTTTCTTCCTGTCGGCGGTTGCGCGATGTCTCTGTGATCGCCACCACGGCATCGCTGGACACATGTCCAAGTTATCGGACGAGGCGGTCTGCAGGCAAGTGCCCAGGTCGAATGTGCAGCCTTGCTTCCCGCAGCGCTCTGGGGCTATCGTTCGAGTGAATTCATTCGGACAGTTGTCCAGCAACGCAAACGGGAGTTGGTATGGGGATCACAGACGATCGCCAGAGTCAGTTGCTCATCGACGGCCAGCTGGTGGCGGGTAGCGGCGGCACGTTCCCGACCGTCAATCCGGCCACCGAAGAGGTGCTCGGTGTCGCCGCCGACGCGACGGTCGACGACATGGGCCGGGCAATCGAAGCGGCCCGCCGCGCGTTCGACGAGACTGACTGGTCCACCAACACCGAGTTGCGGGTGCGATGTGTGCGCCAGCTTCAAGACGCGCTGACCAAGCATGTCGAGGAACTGCGCGAGCTCACCATCGCGGAGGTCGGAGCGCCGCGGATGCTCACCTCCGCCGCTCAGCTGGAAGGGCCGGTCGCGGATCTGAGCTTCTGCGCCGATACGGCCGAGTCGTATCAGTGGACCACCGACTTCGGGATCGCCGAGCCGATGGGAATCAAGACGCATCGCACTGTCGCCCGCGAGGCCGTCGGCGTCGTCGGGGCGATCACCCCGTGGAACTTCCCGCACCAGATCAACCTGGCCAAGATCGGCCCGGCGCTGGCCGCGGGCAACACCGTCGTTCTCAAGCCGGCACCGGACACGCCGTGGTGCGCGGCGATCCTCGGTGAGCTCATCGTCGAGCACACCGACATCCCGCCGGGTGTGCTCAACATCGTCACCTCCAGCGATCACGGTGTCGGTGCGCTGTTGTCGAAAGACCCACGGGTGGACATGGTTTCGTTCACCGGATCGACGGCGACGGGACGCGCGGTGATGGCTGACGGGGCGGCGACGCTCAAGAAGGTCTTCCTCGAACTCGGGGGCAAGTCGGCATTCCTCGTGCTCGACGATGCGGATCTGGCGGGTGCCTGTTCGATGTCGGCGTTCACCGCCTCGATGCACGCCGGGCAGGGCTGCGCGATCACCACCCGACTGGTCGTGCCGCGGGCCCGCTACGACGAGGCCGTCGAAGCCGCGGCGGCGACGATGGCGTCGCTGAAGCCCGGCGACCCGAACGACGCGGGCACGATCTGCGGTCCGCTGATCTCGGCGCGCCAGCGCGACCGTGTGCAGGGTTACCTGGATTCGGCGACCGACGAGGGCGGCAAGTTCGCGTGCGGCGGTGGACGACCCGCCGATCGCGACACCGGGTTCTTCATCGAGCCGACCGTCATTGCAGGACTTGACAACAACGCCAAGGTTGCGCGTGAGGAGATCTTCGGCCCGGTCCTGACTGTGATCGCACACGACGGCGACGACGACGCGGTGCGCATTGCGAACGATTCGCCCTACGGACTGTCTGGCACGGTGTTCTCGGCCGATCCCGACCGTGCCGCAGGGATCGCCGCGCGGATGCGCGTCGGCACAGTCAACGTCAACGGCGGTGTCTGGTATTCGGCCGACATGCCGTTCGGTGGGTACAAGCAGTCCGGCATCGGCCGGGAGATGGGGCTTGCCGGTTTCGAGGAGTACCTGGAAACCAAGGCTATTGCCACAGCGGTGTAGCGCCGAGTGGCCTGTTGTGACACGTAGTTTCGCCAAAAACGTGCACTAACCGGCCACTCGACAGGAGAAAGGAACAGGATGGGTCAGTTCGACGAGAAGGTCGCGATCGTCACCGGATCAGGTGGCGGCATCGGCCAGGCCTACGCCGAGGCGCTGGCCCGCGAGGGTGCCGCGGTGGTGGTGGCCGACATCAACACCGAAGGCGCGCAGAAGGTCGCCGACGGGATCAAAGGCGAAGGCGGCAATGCGCTAGCCGTCCGGGTGGACGTTTCCGATCCGGAATCCGCGAAAGAAATGGCGGCGCAGGCACTTTCGGAGTTCGGCGGCATCGACTACCTGGTCAACAACGCCGCAATCTTCGGCGGCATGAAGCTGGACTTCCTGATCACCGTCGACTGGGACTACTACAAGAAGTTCATGAGCGTGAACATGGACGGCGCGCTGGTGTGCACGCGGGCCGTCTACCGCAAGATGGCCAAGCGTGGCGGCGGTGCGATCGTCAACCAGTCGTCGACAGCGGCCTGGCTGTACTCGAACTTCTACGGCCTGGCCAAGGTCGGCATCAACGGCCTGACACAGCAGCTCGCCACTGAACTCGGTGGGCAGAACATCCGCATCAACGCGATCGCGCCAGGACCGATCGACACCGAAGCAAACCGCACCACCACGCCGCAGGAGATCGTCGCCGACATCGTCAAGGGCATCCCGCTGTCGCGAATGGGTCAGCCGGAGGACCTGGTCGGCATGTGCTTGTTCCTGCTGTCGGATCAGGCGAAGTGGATCACCGGCCAGATCTTCAACGTCGACGGCGGACAGATCATCCGCTCATGAGTGAGCAGGTGAAGCTGGGCTACATCGGCCTCGGCAAGATGGGCGCGCCGATGGCCAAACGACTGGTTGAGTGGCCTGGCGGCGTAACGGTTTTCGACGTCCGCGCCGAAGCGATGACGCCGCTTGCCGAGGTTGGCGCGACGCTGGCTGACAGCGTGGCCGACGTCGCCGCCGCCGACATCATCAGCGTGACCGTGCTCAATGACGAGCAGGTGCGTGAGGTGATCGGTGAACTCGCGGCGAATGCGACGCCTGGCGCCGTGATCGCCATTCATTCGACGATCAGCCCCGAAACCGCTGTCGAACTGGCGGAACAGTTGCAGCCGCAGGGCATTCATGTCGTCGACGCGCCGGTCAGCGGTGGAGGACGGGCAGCGAACAAAGGCGAGTTGGCGATCATGGTGGGCGCCACGGATGAGGCATTCGCGCTCATAAAGGAACCGTTCGCGCTGTGGGCGTCCCTGGTGGTCCACGCTGGACTACCAGGTGCCGGGACTCGGATGAAGCTCGCCCGGAACATGCTTCATTACACTTCGTTCGCCGCAGCCTGCGAGGCATCGAGGTTGGCCGAAGAGTGCGGGCTGAATCTGCAGGACCTCGGGAAGGTCGTGCGTCACACGGATGCGATCACTGGAGGGGCCGGGTCGATCATGTACCGCGACGACACGAAACCGATTGAGCAGGATAGCTTCCTGTATAAGCCATTTCTCCATGCGGCCATACTCGGCGAGAAGGATTTGAGCCTGGCGCTCGCACTCGCTGAAGAACACTCGGTCGAGATGCCGTTGGCGGAACTGGCGCTGAAGAACCTGGCGGCCGGACTCGGCGTGCCGCACACGAAGGAGTGAGCATGGACGAGCTGCGCCGCAAAGGCCTCGAGAAGATGAACGAGGTCTACGGCTGGGAGATGCCCGACATGCCGGGTGAGTACTTCGCGCTGACGGCCGACCATCTCTTCGGAACCATCTGGACCCGTCCGGGTCTGTCGATGCGGGACAAGCGCATCATGACGCTGACTGTGGTGACGGCACTGGGGATCTCGGACCTCGCCGAGATTCAGGCCAACGCCGCGCTGGCCAACGGTGAGATCACCGAGGACGAGCTCAAGGAGATGGCGATCTTCCTCACCCATTACCTGGGTTTCCCGTTGGGTTCCAAGCTCGACGGAGCGGTCACCAAGGTGATCAAGAATCGCAAGAAGGGTGCTGGCGAAGACAAGAAGGCCAACGTCAATGCCGCCGTCCAGATGCACTCTGGGGGCAAGGTCCATGACAAGTAGGTACGCCACCCTGTCGCGCGAGGCGCTCGCCACGCTGCTGCCGGAGCTACTGCTGATCGGTCAGATGATCGACCGGTCCGGAATGGCTTGGTGCATCCAGAATTTCGGTCGCGAAGAGATGCTGCAGATCGCGATCGAGGAGTGGATGGGGTGCAGCCCGGTCTACACCAGACGCATGCAGAAGGCCCTGCGATATGAGGGCAACGACGTCATCACGATCTTCAAGGGCCTACAGCTCGACATCGGTGCGCCACCGCAATTCATGGACTTTCGCTACACCGTGCACGACCGTTGGCACGGTGAGTTTCACCTCGACCATTGCGGTGCGTTGCTCGACGTCGAGCCGATGGGCGAGGACTACGTCCGCGGCATGTGTCACGACATCGAGGACCCCACGTTCGACGCCACGGCGGTTGCCACCAATCGCAGGGCGCAGATCCGGCCGATTCACCGTCCGCCACGCGTGCCTGCCGACCGCCATCCGCACTGCGCGTGGACGGTGATCATCGACGAGTCGTATCCGCCCGTGGAGGACCATCCTGTCCTTGACGTCATAGGCCGAACCCGTGCCGCCAGAACCGAACTCGACCCCATTGATGCCGACGATGAGGGTCAGGCGGACTACTCGGGTGAGCTTGTGTCTGATTTCGACTTCGGCGCCTTCTCGCATTCCGCGCTGGTGCGCATGGCGGACGAGGTCTGCTTGCAGATGCACCTGCTGAACCTGTCCTTCGTCATCGCCGTGGGTAAGCGGGCGGGGACGAACACCGAACTCGCGAAAGAGATCTGCACCAAGCAGCTGATCGGCTTGGCGGGCATCGCCGCCGAACGCATCCATCGTGCGCTGTCGCTGCCGGGCGGCGTCGAGGGTGCGATGCGGGTCATGGAACTGCATCCGCTTTTCAATCCCGCGGCGTATGTGTCGGCGGAATTCGGGCCCGACGTCGTCCACGCCCACCGTTCACCCGCACACGAGGACGGCGCCTGGATCTCGTTGGTGACGCCGACCGAGACCCGACCGCTGCAGGCGATCGTTGCGGCCGTGGACACCCACCTCAACGTGGAGGTCGCGGGCCGCGACACCGAGTGGACCGCGCGTGTCATCGAGACGGACACCGCGGCAAAGGAATTCCCCGAGGTGTCGGTGGCTAAAGTCAGTGGCGGGTCGACGTTCGTGTTCGAGCCGAGGCGCTCGCTGCCGCTGACGGTTGTATAGCGGCGCCTACCCACCGGCGCAGATAATCCCGCAACTGCTCGCCTTGTCGCGGCGGCCGGCCGGGGTCGATGACGAACGACTGGATGATTCTCAGCAGGTGCTCCGCGAGCTCGTCGAGATCTGCGTCGGCGTAGCCGAGCCCGCCCCAGTCGACGTCGAATCGACGGACCATCGAGTGAGCGAAGTCGAGCGCGACATCCGACGTGACTTCTTCGGCGTGCGGATTCGGCCGACCCGGAGCGATGAGCAGCCCGAGGTGCTTGTCCCGCGGCAACCACTCGAGCGCGGTCGCAACGGCTTCCGCGACCGCGTCGACCGGATCCGAGATGCCCTGCAGATGGGCGGCCAACCGGTCCAGGAAGCCGCTGGCGGCATGCACCGCGGCGGCCACCAGCAGGGCATCGGTGCTGGGGAAGTACCGGTAAACGGTCTGCCGGGTCACGCCGAGCGTGCGGGCGACGTCTGCGATGGAGAAGTCGGCGCCCTTAGCGTCGATGGCCTTGCCCGCAGCTTCGAGGATGCGGGTGATGGCTTCCTCATCGGTCGCGGGGGCCGAGCCCGACCAGCCGTGGGTGCGCACCCGCCGATGCTATCCGCGATAGGAGACTTGCAGCTCCTTGACCCCGTTGATCCACCCCGACCGAAGCCGTTGAGGTTCGGAGAGTTTGGCGATGTCGGGGATTTGGTCGGCGATCTCGTTGAAGATCAGCTTGATCTCCATGCGGGCCAGGTTGGCGCCGATGCAGTAGTGGGCACCGTTACCGCCGAAGCCCAGGTGCGGGTTCGGGTCGCGCAGGATGTTGAACTCGAAGGGCCGATCGAAGACCGCGTCGTCGTAGTTCGCCGAACTGTAGAACAGGCCGGCGCGCTGGCCCTCGCGGATCGTGACGCCGCCAAGCTCAGTGTCCGCCAATGCCGTTCGCTGGAAGCAATGCACGGGTGTGGCCCAGCGGACGATCTCGTCGGCCGCGGTTTCGGGCCGCTCACGCTTGAACAACTCCCACTGGTCGGGGTTGTCGAAGAACGCGTTCATGCCGTGGGTCATGGCGTTGCGGGTCGTCTCGTTGCCTGCGACGGCGAGCAGGATCACGAAGAACGCGAACTCCACGTCTTCCATGGATTCGCCGTCGATATCGGCCTGCACAAGGCGGGTGACGATATCGTCGGCCGGGCAACGGCGGCGCTCCTCGGCCATGGTGTACGCGTAGCCCATCAGCTCGGCGTTGGCGGCCGCATAGTCCGACGCGAAGTCCGGGTCGTCGGTGTTCATGATCGAGTTGGTCCAGTGGAACAACTTCTCCCGATCGGCCTCGGGCACACCGATCAGATCGGCGATCGCCAACAGCGGCAGTCCCATCGCGATGTCGTCGACGAAGTTGCCGCTTTGCTTTTCCTTTGCGGCGGCCACGATTTCGCGCGCCGCGACGGCCAACTTCTCCTCCAAAGCCGACACTGCCCGCGGGGTGAACAAGCGCGACACCAGCTTGCGCAGTCGGGTGTGCTCGGGCGCGTCGTGGTTGATCAGCAGCGCCTTGGTCAGCTCCAGCTGATCAGGTGTGGTGCCGTCGGGCAGCCGCATGACCACGCCCTTGCGGTTCGTCGACCACAGGTCGCCGTCGCGCGAAATCGCCTTGATGTCCTCGTGGCGGCTGATCACCCAGTAGCCGCCGTCGTCGAAGATCGACTCCGGCTGCTCGTTCCACCAGACCGGCGCCGTCTTGCGCAGCTCGGCGAATTCGGTGACGGGGATGCCCTTGACCAGGACGTCGGGGTCGGTGAAGTCGTATCGAGGTCCGAACGGACATGTGGTCTGCGTCATAGCTCGACCATACACTGCCGTGTCAAGTGTATGGCCTGGCGTCAGGCCTGCGGATACGGAGCGAAGCGCTTGTTGAAGCCGCTCTTGCGATCCGCGAGCTGCGCGGCACGCTGTGCTGCGGTGACGAATTGATCCGCGGGGATGATCGAGCCGAGTTGGTCGACCGAGACCACTTGCGAACTCACCGTCGGGCTGTCCGTCGAACTCGAGTCGAAATGCTGGAAGCGGATCGAGATCGTGCCTTGGTTCAACCCTGCGGTGGACACCCAGTTGGCCACGCCCGGGTCGGTCGGGGAGACCACGATTGTGTACGTGCCATCGGAATTGGCGATGGCTTGCGCATTGTTGAGGCTGCTCTGCTGGTCCCAGTAGTTGTCGGTGATCGTCCAGTCATTGGTCACCGGAACGCTGAAGTAGCCGGCGTTGCCGGGATCGATCGTGAGGACCAGCGCCTGTTGATCGGTGAGTTGGAAGTACCCCACGCTCTGCAACTGAGTCGCAAGGAATGCCGCGTTGTGGGCCGGATCCGTGAACTCGTTGGGCGGCCGCAGCTGTCCGGTCTCGCTGTCGGTTGTCGCCAGTGCCATGTAGTCCGGCACCTGCGGACCGATCAGCGTCACCGCCGCCGCTTCGATGGCCATCAGCAACGGCGGTGGTGACGAGAACGCGGGGATGACCGAGACCAGGGACAGCAGCAGCGGATTGCCCGACACCAACGGCCCGATCAACGGGATGTCCAATCCGCCGATCTGGCTGAAGAAGCTGTCCGCAGGCCCGCTGACCCGTTCGACCGACAGGCTCATCGGGTTCTGCGCGTTCCAGTCGGACAGCGTATTGCGAGCGAGAATCAGCGTTGCGCCCGAGGGCAATTGGAGATGGTTCTCACCGGGTACGCCGGCGCTGGAATCCAGTGTGATCGTGAACGTACCGTCGGGCGCGACGACGAGATCCTTGCCGTTGAGATTCGCTGCCGTGGCTCCGTTCAGTCCGGTCAGCACGCTGAAGTTGGTGTCGGCAGGAAACTCGCCCGTGAAGCGGCCCGTGATCACATACGACGACGCGTTGTTGACCGGGATGAACCGATAAATCGTGTCGGGGTTGTCGTAGACGATGCGCGTGCCGCCGACGGTCTGCCCGTACCACGTGTGCGGTGGCATGACCTGCTGCAGAACCTTCGGATTGTTGGGATCGAGCAGCAGCACCTCCATCGCCGCCTGACGCACGTACTCGTCGACGGCCTTGTCGAGCTGCGCGAGATTCTCCTCGTCGGGACCGCCGACCAACGCGAACTGCTGCTGCGCCGCTGCGAGCCACCGCGCCCTCAACACTTGCTTGGCAAGCCAGACGATGGGGTCGTTGACTACTTGGTCGACCAGTTGCTCGGCCGCGAGCTGATCGGCGGTCGCCAGCGGGCTGGTCGACGTCGCGCTGAGTGGGTTCACCAGGACCGTCACCCGCGTGGTCGCGGTGGCGCCGGCGTCGGGTGCAAGCAAGGTGTTCAGGCCGTGGATGTGGAAGGGATTGCCCGGCACGTCGCTGGCCGTGACCGTGAACGAATCGGTGCCTCCCGCCGCCGCCAGTGCGGCGTTGGGGGTGTAGGCGAACGTGCCGTCCGGATTGACCGTGACCGTGCCCCGCTGCGGCGCCGAAGTCACGGTGAACGTCAACGTGTCCCCGTCGGCGTCGGTCGCATGCAGGTCGCCGCTGACCACCCCGTCCAGGGCCTGGCTGTTCTCCGTCGACTTGTACCCCATTGTCGGGGTCTGGTTGAACAGCGTGTATTCGATTTCGCGCCGCACCCAGCCCAATACGGCCCACAGTGTCGGCGCCTCGGGAGGTGCCACCGGGTTGCCGGTCGCCTGCGGGCTGAATCCCGCCCAGGACAACAAACCGGAGACGAGCCCCGTGACGATGCTGACAGGTGGCGGCGGCGTGCTGACCGCGGGCGAAACCGCTTGTACCGGAACGGAAGTCGTCTGGGCCTGCAACCGCACCGTCGGCTCGGGCTCTGAATTGCCCTGCGTGTCTTGGGTCTTCGGTGTGGTCGAGTCTTCGGTGGCGGTGACCGCAGTCCGCGTGACGGTTGTCTCTGCCTTCACCGCCGGTTTGCGGTGTGGTGTGGCCGGCGTTTCCTCATCGCTGTCCGGCTTGTGCGAGGTCTGTTTCGGCTTCTCGTTCGTGACGGTGGTGTTGGCCCCGCCGGACGCCTGCACGACGCCCGACTGCGGATTGTCAGTCGATTCGGTCGTCTCGGTCTTCGACCCCGAAGCCTCCGAGGAGCCTGACGTTGACGACGTCGACTCTGTCGGCTCCGAGGTGGAGTCCGCCGACGAGTCCGCCGCGGGCGATGAATCGGTCTGCGAGGAGGAGGTGCCCGTATCGGCGACCGCGACACCCGCGTTGTTGGCGATTGCCACACCGAGTCCCAATGCGACCGCGAGTGCACCCACGCGGCCGATGTATTTGGCGCAGCCCGCATGAGGTGCCCGATGAGACAAAATCCCCAACATGTCTTATGCCTACGACAATGAGCGGGATATGTCAATGATCGTGGCGGACCGCGCGGCTACCTGACCCGCGGATAGGGTTGGCACGTGCGTGTCCTGGTTATCGGATCCGGAGCCCGTGAACATGCGATGCTGCTGGCGCTGCGCCGCGATCCAGAGGTCGAGGAGCTGGCCGTCGCGCCCGGCAACGCCGGAACCGCGATCATCGCCGACCAATACGACGTCGACCTCACTTCGGGTGAGGCCGTCACAGGACTGGCCAAGCGGATCGGCGCGGACCTCGTGGTCATCGGGCCCGAAGTGCCGTTGGTGCTCGGTGTGGCCGACGCCGTGCGGGACGCCGGCATCGCCTGCTTCGGGCCGACGAAGGACGCGGCGCGTATCGAAGGGTCGAAGTCGTTCGCCAAGGATGTGATGGCCGCGGCGGGCGTGCGAACCGCGACGAGCGAGATCGTCGACAACCCGGCACACCTCGACGCGGCGCTGGACCGGTTCGGGCCGCCCAGCGGCGATCCGGCCTGGGTGGTCAAGGACGACGGCTTGGCCGCGGGCAAAGGTGTGGTGGTGACCGCCGACCGCGACGCGGCCCGCGCGCACGCCGCCAGCCTGCTCGAAGCGGGCCATCCGGTGTTGCTCGAATCGTTTCTCGACGGCCCGGAGGTATCGCTGTTCAGCATCGTCGACGGTGAAACCGTGGTGCCGTTGCTGGCGGCGCAGGATTTCAAGCGCGTCGGCGACAACGACACCGGGCCAAACACCGGCGGCATGGGCGCCTATGCACCGCTGCCGTGGCTACCCGACGAGGTGACCACCCAGATCGTCGACGACATCATCAAACCCGTTGCGGCTGAACTGGTTAAGCGAGGCAGCTCCTTTTCCGGTCTGCTTTACGCCGGGTTGGCGATCACCTCGCGTGGTCCGGCCGTCGTCGAATTCAATTGCCGTTTCGGCGATCCCGAAACACAGTCAGTGCTGGCGCTGCTGGAAACCCCGCTCGGACAGCTGTTGCGGGCCGCCGCGACCGGTGAGCTGGCCGGCCAGCCCGCACTGCAGTGGCGCGACGGGGCCGCCGTGACGGTGGTGCTCGCCGCGGAGAACTACCCGGGCCGGCCGCGGGTTGGCGACGTCATCCACGGCGCCGAAGCCGACGGTGTGCTGCACGCGGGCACCGCACGCCGCGACGACGGCGCGATCGTTTCGTCGGGTGGCAGGGTGTTGTCGGTTGTCGGCACGGGCCAAGACTTGGTGGCCGCGCGGGAGGCTGCCTACACACTGATCAAGTCGATTCGCTTGCCCGGCAGTCATTTTCGCAGCGACATCGGCCTCGCGGCGGCCGAGGGGCGGACCAAGCTCTAGGCCGTCAGCAGTGGCGCCATCCACGCGATCTCGGCAGGCAGTTGCGAACTCCAGAACGCGCCGTCGTGGCCTCCTGGCGAGAAGCCGCCTGCGGGCGGGTTTGGCAGCTGCGCGATGAACTGCTTCGTCGCCGAATAGAAGGGATCGCTGTTGCCGCAGTCGATCCGGATCGGAATGGACGCCAGTTGCGGCAGCCCCCAGACAGTGTTGGCGGCGTAGTCGTCTGCACCGTCGAACGCTCCGGGAGCGGCCCCGCCCGACGATGTCCACAGTGCGGGGCTGACCGCGCAGATCGCCGCGGTGCGGGCCGGACCCAGGCGCGCGCCGAGCAGCAGCGCCCCATACCCGCCCATCGACCAGCCGAGGAAACCGACCCGCGACGTGTCCAGCCCCTGCGACGACAGCATTGGGATGAGTTCGTTCAGCACCATGGCACCCGAGTCCTCGCCGGACGTCCGCTTGTGCCAGTAACTTCCACCGCCGTCGACGGCGACGACCGCGAACGGCGGAATGCCAGCTGCGACCGCCTGCGCCAATCCGTTCTCCACACCGCCGGCCATCACGCCCGCGGCGTCTTGCCCCTTGCCGTGCAACGCGATGACGGGACGCAGCGGCGCGGTTTGCCCCGGCGGGCGGGCGATCGCCCAATTCGTCGTGACACCGCCGCGGGCCGCCGAAACGAATGAGCTGTCGATGTACGTCGGCGCTGCCGCGGCAGGCGGCGGCTCCAGTGGAGGGGCGGGAGCCAAGGGCGCGCCGGCACTCGTCATCGACACCGACGGCGCGGCAGTGCTTGGCTCGCGCTGCGACGTGCCGAGCGCGAAAGCGCCGGCGGCTCCTGCGGCCGCGCCGACACCCAGACGCAGAATCGCGCGGCGGGTCAGTTCGGGCATGCGGGCCATCATGCCATCGGCCGCATGTGCGCCCGTCTTCGACTTGTCTGAGTAAAGACTGATGATTGGCCGAAAGCACGATGCCGTCACGTCGTGACTGGCAGAGTGCTAGACGTGACGGCAGCAGTCACTCCCAAGGGAGAACGTCGGCGGTATGCGCTGGTCAGCGCTGCCGCCGATCTGCTGTGCGAAGGCGGCTTCGATGCCGTGCGGCACCGTGCCGTCGCCCGTCGTGCCGGCCTGCCGCTGGCGTCGACGACGTACTACTTCTCTTCGCTCGAGGACTTGATCGCGAAGGCCGTCGAGCATGCGGGTGCGCGTGAGGCCGAGCAGTTGCGCGCGAGGGTCGACGCGCTGTCGCGCCGGCGCAGGGGTGCGGAGTCCACGGCCGACGTCTTGGTGGACCTGTTGGTCGGTGAAGCGAACGGGCTGCGCGTCACCGAGCAGTTGATCTCTCGCTACGAGCGCTACATCGCATGCGCCCGTCAGCCAGGGCTGCGCGACATCGAGCGCAGAATTCTGCAGCAGCGCACCGACGCAGTGGTCGAGGTCGTCGAGCGGTCCGGCCGTTCGGTGCGGGCCGAACTTCTCACGGCGTTGGTGTGTGCTGTCGACGGCGCGGTGGTGGCCGCACTGGTCGGCGACGGTGACGGGCCACGGGCGTCGGCCCGTGCGACGTTGATCGATGTGATCGACGTGCTCGCGCCCTTCGACGACAGGGTGGTGCGCGTCTAACTCGAAGGGGTGCAGGCGCTACGCGCACAAGGCATTTGGCTTGCAGTGCGGCATACGCATATGGGCGGCGCCGGATTAGCGGAGCGCCTCACGGATCGCTGTCAATTCGCGTTGGGCATCCTCGAGTAGCTCCATCGCCCGGATCAGTCGATTCTCCAGTGAGGATCGGCTGGGCCGACGATCGGGAACCGTTTCTGCGGGCAGCGTCGGTGTGACGATGTAACCGGTGTCGGCGTCGCCGTAGATGGTGACGTCGTCAGGCCGGTGATACCAATACAGCCCGACGTACGCGCACATCACGGCGTCGACCGCATCCTCGTCCCTGTCGAGTTGCGCGGGTTTCGTCGCCGCCTCGACCCGTCTACGCAACTCCACCCACGACACACTGCGATTCGCGCGAAGCCTCGGTGTCGCGTCGTCGAGCCCTTCGATCAGCGTCATCAACTTGAGTAGCTCGCGTTGGCGCACGTCGAAAGGACCCTTCTTGTACTTCAGTGTCTTCTCGAGCCCGAACATCACGACCGTCGCCGGGTGCGGGTAGACCTCGATGGCCCGCCGGCTCGCATTCGAGGCAGGATCCATGTCGAGGTCGAGCGCGCTGGCCAACGCAGCGGCACGTGGCGGATTGAACAGCGGATTTGTCGTGTTGGCCGGATAGGCGCCGGCATCGAACTTCTGAAAATCGCGGTTGTATGCGGTTTCGGCGGGCCGGTAGCCGGTGGGATTGTTCACGATGAGCGGCGCATCGATAGCCACCAGGCAGTCGCCGCCGGTGAACGGGGCTACGGCGTCGCTGATGCTGGCGTCATCCTGCGCGATGCCCACATGCAGGAGGCGCCCGTTGACATCGACCACCGCGACACCCGTCTGCTTCTTTTCGCCCCACGCAAGATCGAGTCCAACGAAGTACATAGGCCTAGCCTGCCGCACCCGCGCCGTAAGCTGTGTGTCTGTGACGATCCCTAATGTGCTGGCCAGTCGCTATGCCAGCGACGAGATGGTGGCGATCTGGTCACCGGAGGCCAAGGTCGTCGCCGAGCGCCGGCTGTGGCTGGCGGTGCTGCGGGCGCAGGCGGAATTGGGTGTCGACGTGCCGCCCGGCGTCGTCGAGGACTACGAGCGCGTCTTGGACGACGTCGACCTGTCGTCGATCGCCGCGCGGGAGCGGGTGCTGCGGCACGACGTCAAGGCGCGCATCGAGGAGTTCAACGCGCTGGCCGGCCACGAGCATGTGCACAAAGGCATGACGAGCCGGGACCTCACCGAAAACGTTGAGCAGCTGCAGATCCGCCGATCGCTGGAACTCGTTTTTTCGCATGGCGTGGCCGTCGTTGCGCGGCTGGCCGAGAAGGCGATCAGTTACCGCGATCTGGTGATGGCCGGCCGCAGTCACAACGTCGCCGCACAGGCCACCACGTTGGGCAAGCGCTTCGCGTCCGCTGCCGAGGAGCTGCTGCTTGCCTTGGAGCGGCTGCAGTCGTTGATTGACCGATATCCGCTGCGCGGCATCAAGGGCCCGATGGGCACGGCGCAGGACATGCTGGATCTATTCGACGGCGATGTCGACCGCCTCGCCGAACTCGAGCGGCGGGTCGCCGAATTCCTCGGCTTCACAGAGATTTTCACGTCCGTCGGTCAGGTCTATCCACGCTCGCTGGACCACGACGTCATCTCTGCGTTGGTCCAGGTCGGCGCTGGGCCGTCGTCACTGGCGCACACCATCCGGTTGATGGCGGGCCATGAACTGGTCACCGAGGGTTTCGCGCCCGGGCAGGTCGGTTCGTCGGCGATGCCGCACAAGATGAACACGCGGTCGTGCGAACGCGTGAACGGCCTGCAGGTCGTGCTGCGCGGATACGCGTCGATGGCGGCAGAGTTGGCGGGTGCGCAGTGGAACGAGGGCGACGTGTTCTGCTCGGTCGTGCGGCGCGTTGCACTGCCCGACGCGTTCTTCGCTCTGGACGGTCAGATCGAGACGTTCCTGACGGTGCTCGACGAGTTCGGTGCCTACCCGGCCGTGATCCAGCGCGAGCTCGACCGCTATCTGCCGTTCCTGGCCACCACGCGGATCCTGATCGCCGCGGTGCGTGCAGGCATGGGGCGCGAAGCAGCGCACGAGGTCATCAAGGAGCACGCCGTGGCCGTGGCGTTGGCGATGCGGGAACGCGGCCTTGAACCTGACCTTTTGGACAGGCTGGCCGCCGATCCGCGTTTGCCGTTGGATCGGCCTGCGCTGGATGCGGCTCTATCGGATAAGCAGGCGTTCACGGGCGCGGCGGGACCGCAGGTCGATGGCGTCGTCGAGGCTGTCGACGAACTGGTCAGCCGCTATCCCGAGGCGGCCAAGTACACCTCGGGTGCGATCCTGTGACGTCCCTTGCCGAGATTGACTTCACCGATCTGGACAACTTCGCCGCCGGCTTTCCGCATGACCTGTTCACGGTGCATCGCCGCGAGGCGCCGGTGTATTGGCATGAGCCGACGGAGAATACGCCCGACGGCGAGGGGTTCTGGTCGGTGGCTACGTACGCGGAAACCCTTGCGGTCTTTCGTGATCCGCAGACATATTCGTCGGTGACCGGCGGCTCGCGGCCGTACGGTGGCACGCTGCTGCAGGATCTGTCGATCGCCGGTCAGGTCTTGAACATGATGGACGACCCGCGGCATTCACAGATTCGGCGGCTTGTCAGCTCGGGTCTGACGCCGCGGATGATCCGTCGCGTCGAGGACGATCTGCGGGCGCGGACGCGTCGACTGTTGGACTCCGTCGAGCCGGGAGTGCCGTTCGATTTTCTGGTCGAGATCGCCGCCGAACTCCCGATGCAGATGATCTGCATCCTGCTGGGAGTGCCTGAGTCCGAACGGCATTGGCTGTTCCACGCAATCGAGCCGCAGTTCGACTTTGGCGGCTCGCGCAAGGCATCCGTTGGGCAGATGTCGGTCGAAGAGGCAGGCTCGCGGATGTACTCCTATGGACAGCAGTTGATCGCGTCTAAGCGCTTGGAGCCGACCGACGACATGCTGTCCGTGGTGGCCAATGCCACCGTCGAGGATGACGGTCTTTCGGATCTAGAGCTGTATCTGTTCTTCAGCCTGTTGTTCAGTGCGGGTGCGGAGACGACCCGCAACGCGGTGGCGGGTGGGCTGCTGGCGCTGGCCGAGTATCCGTCGCAGCTCGAAGTTTTGAGATCGGACTTGGAGCTGCTGCCGACGGCCGTCGAGGAGATGGTGCGGTGGTCGTCGCCGTCACCGTCCAAGCGGCGCACCGCGACGCGCGACATCGAGTTGGGTGGATGCGCGATCGAGTCGGGCCAGAAGGTGCAGATCTGGGAGGGCTCGGCCAACCGGGACGCTGACGTGTTCTCGGATCCCGATGTATTCGATGTGACGCGTAAACCCAATCCGCACTTGGGCTTTGGGCAGGGCGTGCACTATTGCCTCGGTGCGAATCTGGCCCGGCTGGAGCTGCGGGTGCTGTACGAGGAGCTGCTGAGCCGGTTTGCATTGGTGCAGGTGACCAAGCCGGTCGAGTGGGCCCGCTCCAACCGCCACACCGGCATTCGCCATCTGGTGGTCGAGCTGCGGGCGTGAAACCGGATGCGTTCGCCGCGGTCATGGCGACCGGCATCGTGTCGATCGCAGCGGCGGATCACGGCTATCGCATTGTCAGCCAGATCTTCTTGGTGATGGCGGCCGTCGCGCTGCCCGTCCTTGTCGTCTTGGTCGCGATGGCGTGGCGCCGAGAGGCCTGGGAGATCACCGATCTCGATGTGGCGCTGGGGCTGTGCACGTATGTGGCGGCGTGTGCGGTGCTCGCGGCACGACTGGCCGAGTATCACATCGCGCTGTTTGTGCTTGCCGGTATGGCGTTGCAGGGTTGGCTGTCGCTGGCGCCGGTGGTGGCTCGGCGGCTGTGGCGCGATCGCCGAGCCCTCCGCGACCGGGCACATGGCGGCTGGGAGCTGGCGAGCGTTGCGACATCCGGATTGGCCATCGTGTCAGCCGATTTGAAGATCGTCTTCCTGGCGATGCTGTTCTGGGTCTTGGCGATCGGTGTGTACTTGCTGATGACCGTGCTGATTCTGCGGCATGTCGATATGGCGCAACCCGACAGTTGGATTTTGATGGGCGGCGCGGCAATCGCGACACTCGCCGGCGATCACATCCACAAGGCCGGACTCGAAAGTGTGTGGCCCGTAACGGTCGTGACCTGGATTGTAGCGACGTTGTGGATCCCTTTCTTGGTCTTCGCGATGGTTCGGCGGTTTGCAGGCATCTCGTGGCCGACTGTGTTCCCGCTGGGGATGTACTCGTCGGCGACGTTCGCGATGTTCGTCGAAACTGGTTGGCGGTGGTTTACGTCGGTCTCTCTGACGTTCCTCTGGATTGCCTTGGCGGCGTGGGTCTTTGTCACCGCCAGCCAATTGCGAACTTTATCTCGGCGATAACTCGGTCTGGATACTCAGTCAAGTCAAGCCATGTGAACCGCAATACCTGCCAGCCCAGTAGCGCGATCTTGTTCTGTCGTTCGCGGTCGTTCTGGAAGTCCTCCTGGCTGCTGTGAAAGGCCCAGCCGTCGGTCTCGATCGTGACCTTCTGCTTGGGAAAAGCCACGTCGACCTTGTATCCGCCCACGGGGTAGTTGGTTTTCCATCCAGTGATCTTGTTGTCACGCAACAGCTTCACCAGTAGGCGCTCGGCTTCTGAACGCGCGCCGTCGGACGCGGCTTGCAGAAGGCGCCGTGCCGCCGGTGAGCCGTGGCGTCCCTTGTTGCGAACGTGTGCACGCCACAGCTGTTCCAACTCGACTTGGCGCTGTAACGCCGAGTCCATCAGTTTTGCCCCGCCGCCACGCCTTACCGCGGCTTCGATGACCGTCAGCGGCAACGCCGTCACTCGCAGTCCGTTTCGCTCGACGATGTCCTTGGGATATAGATCCCGCCGCCGCAGCCGAGTGTCTGGACGTTTGCGGTGATTGCTGACCTTGGGCACCGTGACCTCGACTACTTTGGGGGCGAATTTGGTGAGACCGTGCCACCACGCAGCAGCCAAGCCACTGGCGACTGCCCTTTCGCCATAGGCCCATACCGCTACACGAGTTCGCGCCGCATCGGTGAAGGGGCGGTCTTCAATGAAATAGACGCCGCGTGAGCACTGCTGCCAGCGGCCTGAGCGGACACGGCGGTTGACGGCTGCGCGGTTGAGCCCGCAGTGACTCGCTTGGGCCAAGGTGATCACGCCGTCGTGTTGGCGCAGATACTCGTCGAGCACTCACAATTGACGTGGCTTGACCGCCCGCCGTTCCATTTCCCGCGATTTGTGCACGCTTTGTATCGCTGAGCGTGACAAAACGTGCACAAGTCGCCGGGGCGGGCGGGCTCGCCCCGGGCTAGCGGCGGGCCCGGGCCCTGACCCCCGCGGCGCGCAGCTCCAGCGCGGCCAGACCGTGTATCGCGGCGGCGTCCTGCATCCGCCACGCGCCGACGGGGTCGCCGTGTATCGCCGCCAGCTTGGCCAGCGGGCGGTTGGCCAGCGCGCGCAGCGCTAGCAACTGCTCACCCGCCGGTGTCGAAGCCAACGCCAGCGCCGTCCACTTGCGGCGGAAGAACCGCACGCGCAGAAACAGCCACGGCATCAGCAGAGCCAGGATCGGCGGGCCCGCGACGGCCAGGGCCAACAGCCAGGCCAACCACGAAGCCGTGGTGTCCAGGGTGTGGCCTGCACCGGCGATGTCCAGCGCCGCCTCGCTGGCCGCCCGCAGCGGCTTGCTCAACGCGTCGCCGATCAACGGAAACCTGTCGGCGCGCTCGCCGGCGGAGTCGAGATTGTCGGCGACGCCGTTGGCCCCGCTCTCGACCTGGTGACCGACATCGGCGATCGCGGAGATCGCCGCGTGAACGGCCATCCCGACCAGCACCCATAGCGTGGTCCAGGCGATCACCACGATGTCGCTGATCAACTGCGCGACGAGCCGCGTCGGTGTGGTGGCATAGGGCAGATAGCGGGAGCTCATGGACCGATGCTGCCCGATAGGCTGGCCCGATGCGCCCCGCTCTGTCCGACTACCAACATCTGGCCAGCGGCAAGGTTCGCGAGCTGTACCGCATCGACGACGAGACGCTGCTCTTCGTCGCCACCGACCGCATATCGGCCTACGACTACATCCTCGACTCGGAGATCCCCGACAAGGGCCGCATCCTGACCGCGATGAGCGTGTTCTTCTTCGACTACGTCGAGGCGCCCAACCACCTCGCGGGCCCGCCCGACGACGAGCGCATCCCGCAGGAGGTGCTCGGCAGGGCGCTGGTGGTGCAGGAACTCGAGATGATGCCCGTCGAATGCGTGGCGCGCGGCTACCTGACCGGCTCCGGTCTGATCGACTACCAAAAGTCTGGCAAGGTCTGCGGCATCGCGCTTCCGCCGGGGCTCGCCGAGGCGAGCAAGTTCGCTCAGCCGTTGTTCACGCCGGCCACCAAAGCCGAGCTCGGCCAACACGACGAGAACATCAGTTTCGCCGACGTCGTCGAGCTGGTCGGCGCGGTACGCGCCAAGCAACTACGCGAGCGCACACTGCAGACCTACATCCAAGGCGCCGATCACGCCCTCACGAAAGGCGTCATCATCGCCGACACCAAATTCGAGTTCGGTGTCGACAAGCACGGCAACGTGCGGCTCGCCGACGAGGTCTTCACGCCCGACTCGAGCCGCTACTGGCGCGCCGACCAGTATCGGGAAGGTGTCGTTCAAGAAAGCTTCGACAAGCAGTTCGTCCGCAACTGGCTCACCAGCCCCGAGTCCGGCTGGGACCGCTACGGCGACAAACCGCCGCCACCGCTGCCGCCCGACATCGTCGAGGCCACGCGCGACCGCTATATCGAAGCCTACGAACGCATCTCGGGGCTCAATTTCGGCGACTGGATCAAGCCGTGATCCCACCAGAGGCCAAACGCACCGAGACTAGCCGCGAACATCACGGCGACGTGTTCATCGATCCCTACGAGTGGATGCGCGACAAGTCCAACCCTGAGGTGATCGACTACCTCAAGGCCGAAAACGACTACACCGAACACGCCACCGATCATCTTGCGCCGTTGCGGCAGGCGATCTTCGACGAAATAAAGGCCCGCACCAAGGAAACCGACCTTTCGGTGCCCACCCGCCGCGGCGACTGGTGGTACTACGGCCGCAGCTTCGAGGGCAAGCAGTACAGCGTCCATTGCCGATGCCCGGTAACCGATCCCGACGACTGGGTACCGCCGGAGCTGGATGAGAACACCGAGATTGCCGGCGAGCAGATACTGCTCGACGAGAACGTCGAGGCGCAGGGCCACGACTTCTTCTCGCTCGGCGCCGCCACCGTCAGCCTCGACGGCAACATCCTGGCGTACTCGGTCGACGTCAAGGGCGACGAGCGATACACGTTGCGGTTCAAGGACTTACGCACGGACAGCCTGTACGACGATCAGATCGTCGGCATCGGCGCCGGCGCGACCTGGGCCGCCGATAACCGCACCATTTACTACGTCACCGTCGACGAGGCCTGGCGGCCGGACACCGTGTGGCGCCACCGCCTTGGCTCCGGCCTGCCGGCCGAAAAGGTGTTCCACGAGCCCGACGAGAAGTACTGGCTCGCGGTCGGCCGCACACGCAGCGACAAGTATGTCGTCATCGCCGCCGGCAGCGCGGTGACGACCGAAATGCGTTACGCCGACGCCACAGATGCCACCGCGGAGTTCACCGTCGTCTGGCCGCGCCGCGAGCTGGTCGAGTACTCCATCGAGCACGCCGTCGTCGGCGGTGAAGACCGATTCCTCATCCTGCACAACGACGGTGCGGAGAACTTCACACTCGTCGAGGCGCCGGTCGCAGACCCCACGGCGTTTCGCACGCTGATCGAACATCGCAGCGATGTAAGGCTGGACACCGTCGACGCGTTCGAGGGCCACCTGGTGGTCAGCTACCGAAGCGAGGCGTTGCCGAAGATCCAGCTGTGGCCTGTCTACGCGACCGGCGAGTACGGCCGCCCCGAAGACATCACGTTCGACTCCGAGCTGATGTCGGCGGGCCTTTCTGGCAACCCGAACTGGAGTTCACCGAAACTGCGCATCGGTACAACAAGTTTCGTCACCCCTGTCAGGATCTACGACCTTGACCTGGCCACCGGGGAGCGCACACTCCTTCGCGAACAGCCCGTGCTCGGTGACTATCGACCCCAGGATTACGTAGAGCGCCGCGACTGGGCTGTCGCCGAAGACGGTGCACGCGTTCCGATCTCGATCATCCACAAGATGGGCCTGCAATTCCCCGCGCCCACGCTGCTGTACGGCTACGGCGCGTACGAGGCATGCGAAGACCCGCGGTTCTCGATCGCCCGGTTGTCGCTGTTGGACCGCGGCATGGTGTTCGCCGTCGCACATGTGCGCGGGGGAGGCGAGCTCGGCCGGCCCTGGTATGAACACGGCAAACTGCTGGAGAAGAAGAACACCTTCACCGACTTCATTGCCGTCGCAAAGCATCTCGTCGACACCGACCTGACGCGACCGGAGAACCTCGTCGCCTTCGGCGGCAGCGCGGGTGGCCTGTTGATGGGTGCGGTCGCAAACATGGCACCGGAGATGTTCGCCGGCATCCTGGCCACCGTCCCGTTCGTCGACCCACTGACCACAATCCTCGACCCGTCGCTGCCACTGACCGTCACCGAATGGGACGAGTGGGGAAACCCGCTGGAAGACAAAGACGTCTACGACTACATGAAGTCCTACTCGCCGTACGAGAACGTCGAGGCCAAGGGTTATCCGCCGATCCTGGCGATGACATCACTGAACGACACGCGGGTGCTCTACGTCGAACCGGCGAAATGGGTTGCGGCGCTTAGGTGCACCAAGACCGACGAGCATCCGGTCCTGCTCAAGACCGAGATGAACGCCGGTCACGGTGGTATCAGCGGACGCTATGAACGCTGGAAGGAGGCCGCGTTCCAGTACGCATGGCTACTGGATGCCGCCAAGGCCGACCACGACGGCGGCGCCTAGGTAAACGATTTCCTGCACTGTCCGGACGTCCAGCCGCGATGTCATCGACTTCGGCGGGTTCGGCATCCTCGACGCGTACACGTTGGCCGGGAACATGGCCAGCATCAGGATGAACAGGCATACCGCCGCAGCCACTCGAGTGGGTGGGTACAGCAGTCCGACCGCGCCGACGAGTTCCAGCACACCGGTGATCGTCACGAGCAGACCGGGCGCCGGCAGCCGCGGCGGCACGATCGCGATCATGTCTCGGCGCATTCCCGGGACGAAATGCGCGACGCCGGTCATGACGAACATCGCCGCGAGCCCGACGGCGATGGCTTCAGGCCAACTGTCGGCATAGTCCCAATTTTCGGGGCCCAGCCAGCCCACTACACGGGCACCGAGCGCGCCCACGATCAACATGACGAGAACGGCCACCGCTAACTCCCTATCTAGACACTGTCAAGATACGACGACTGTAGGCAACTATCTAGGCACTGTCAAGATTCCCGCTATAGTGGCCTGATGAGCAGGGACACCTACCACCACGGCGACCTCAAGGCCGTGATCTTGGCCAAGGCCGCGAGCCTGGTGGCCGAACGGGGCGCCGACGGCATCTCGCTGCGCGAACTGGCCCGCGAGGCGGGCGTTTCGCACGCCGCTCCCGCGCACCACTTCACCGACCGCCGGGGCCTGTTCACCGCACTGGCTGCGCAGGGCTGGCGCCTGCTTGCCGAGGCGTTGACAGAGGCGCGCCCGGACTTCATCGACGCTGCGCTGGCCTATGTCCGGTTCGCGCTCGACCATCCCGGCCACTACGCGGTGATGTTCGACCGCTCATTGGTGGACCCGGACGATGCCGAACTCGCCGCTGCCGAGGAAGCGGCCGGTGCCGAACTGGCGCAAGGCGTTGGGACACTGAAGGATCCGCGTGCCAAGGCCGATCCGCAGAGCGCCGCGCTCGCCGCGTGGTCTCTCGTCCACGGGTTCGCGATGCTTCGCCTCAACGAGACCATCAGCACGGACGGCGACCCCATGGACGAGGTCCAGCGCATCGCCTCGATGTTGTTCGACGGATAACCTGCGGGCATGACCGAAACATCGCTGACCGACATCCCACTGACGACGCTCGACGGGCAACCCACCACGCTGGCCGAACTGGCCGACGGCGCCGCTCTGGTCGTGAACGTCGCGTCGAAGTGTGGCCTCACCCCGCAGTACTCCGCCCTGGAGCAGTTGGCGAAGGACTACGGCGGGCGTGGTCTGACGGTGATCGGCGTGCCGTGCAACCAGTTCATGGGTCAGGAGCCGGGCACCGCCGAGGAGATCCAGACGTTCTGCTCCACCACCTACGGCGTGACGTTCCCGCTGCTGGCCAAGACCGACGTCAACGGCGCCGACCGGCACCCGCTATATGCCGAATTGACGAAGACGGCCGACGACACCGGCGAGGCGGGCGACATCCAGTGGAACTTCGAAAAGTTCCTGCTGGCCCCGGGTGGCAAGGTGGTCAAGAGGTTCCGCCCGCGCACCGTTCCCGATGCGCCAGAGGTGGTTTCCGCGATCGAAGCAGTTTTGCCGCGCTAGATAGTCAACTGCTGTCCGGGTGTTGTAAACCGTTGCGACACCTGGCGTTGCCACACTGAATGCGTGGCTGGACAACTGATCGTCTCGATCTCCGGCATCAGCGACCGCACACGGGATGACGTCGAAGCGTTCTGTGCGCAGCTGGACGCACGCGGCGTGCCTGCTTCATTCCTGGTGGCGCCCCGCATCAAAGGCGGCTACCGGCTCGACAACGATGCGCCGACGGTCGATTGGCTGGCCGGGCGGCGCGACCGCGGTGACGCCATCGTGCTGCACGGTTTCGACGAGGCGGCCACCAAGAAGCGACGCGGGGAGTTCGCCACTCTGCAGGCCCACGAAGCAAACCTGCGGCTGATGGCGGCCGATCGCGTGCTGGAACATTTGGGATTGCGCACCCGTCTGTTCGCCGCGCCAGGTTGGACGGTGTCGCAAGGTACCGTAACGGCGTTGCCCCGCAACGGCTTTCGTCTGCTCGCAGGCTTGAGCGGAATCACAGACTTGGTGCGGCAGACGGCCGTGCGGGCCCGCGTGCTCGGCATCGGCGAGGGATTCCTGACCGAACCGTGGTGGTGCCGCACGCTGGTGCTGTCTGCCGAACGCACTGCCCGACGCGACGGCATCGTGCGCGTCGCGGTCGCCGCCCGGCACCTGCGGCGGCCCGGTCCTCGCCAGGCCATGCTCGACGCCGTCGACCTGGCATTGATGCACCAGTGCGCGCCGGTCGTCTATTCCTGGCAGCCGTACCCCGCGCTGACCGACGCCGCCTGAAGCGCCGGTACCGTAGCGTCCCATGGCAGACGCTGATGTGATCGTGGTGGGCGCCGGGCTCGCGGGACTGGTCGCGGCGTGTGAGCTGGTCGATCGCGGGCGCAGGGTGCTGATCGTCGATCAGGAGAACGCGAACAACATCGGTGGTCAGGCGTTCTGGTCGTTCGGCGGCCTGTTCTTCGTCGACAGCCCGGAACAGCGGCGGCTGGGCATTCGGGACAGCCACGAGCTCGCACTGCAGGACTGGCTCGGCACGGCGGGATTCGATCGGCCAGAAGACCACTGGCCGCGACGGTGGGCACACGCCTATGTCGACTTCGCGGCCGGCGAGAAGCGCAGCTGGTTGCGCGAGCGCGGACTTCAGATTTTCCCGATCGTCGGCTGGGCCGAGCGCGGCGGCTATGACGCACGCGGACACGGCAACTCGGTGCCCCGCTTCCACATCACCTGGGGAACCGGCCCTGCGATCGTCGACGTCTTCGCGCGACGGCTGGTGGGCAAGGCCAGGTTCGCCCATCGCCATCGTGTCGACGAGCTGATCGTCGAGAACGGCGCCGTCGTCGGTGTGCGCGGCGCGGTGCTGGAGCCGACGGACGCGGTGCGCGGTGTGGCGACATCGCGAAATACCGTCGGCGAGTTCGAGTTTCGCGCGCCAGCCGTCATCGTGGCCAGCGGCGGCATCGGCGGCAACCACGACCTGGTGAGGCAGAACTGGCCGAAGCGGATGGGCCGCGTGCCCGAGCAGTTGCTGTCCGGCGTGCCCGCCCATGTCGACGGCAGGATGATCGGCATCACCGAAGCCGCCGGTGCGCACGTCATCAATAGCGACCGGATGTGGCATTACACCGAGGGCATCACCAACTACGACCCGATCTGGCCGCTGCACGGGATCCGCATCCTGCCCGGTCCGTCGTCCCTATGGCTGGACGCCAACGGTAAGCGGCTGCCGTCCCCGCTGTATCCAGGCTTCGACACGCTGGGCACGCTGGAATACATTGCGCAGACCGGTCAGGACTACACCTGGTTCATCCTGAACGCGCGGATCATCGCCAAGGAATTCGCGCTTTCCGGACAGGAGCAGAATCCCGACCTGACCAACCGCAGCGTGCGCGACGTCCTGACCAGGGTGAGGGCCGGTGCCCCCAAGCCGGTGCAGGCGTTCGTCGACAAGGGTGTGGACTTCGTCAGTGCGAACTCGTTGCGCGAGTTGGTGTCTGCGATGAATACCGTGCCCGATGTGCTGCCCGTCAACTACGCCACCGTGGAAGCCGAGGTCACCGCGCGCGACCGCGAGGTGGCCAACCGGTTCACCAAAGACACTCAGATCGCCTCGATCCGCATCGCGCGCAACTACCTCGGCGACCGGTTCAGCCGCGTCGTCGCACCGCACCGGCTCACCGATCCGAAGGCCGGCCCGTTGATCGCCGTTAAGCTGCACATCTTGACGCGAAAGTCGTTGGGCGGCTTGGAGACCGATCTGGACTCCCGCGTGCTCCATTCCGACGGAACCGTGTTCGACGGGCTGTACGCGGCCGGTGAGGCCGCAGGCTTCGGTGGCGGCGGTGTGCATGGCTACCGGTCGCTGGAGGGCACGTTCCTCGGTGGCTGCGTGTTTTCGGGTAGGGCCGCGGGGCGCGCGGCAGCGCGCGACGTCTAGAAACTCGTGCCGCGCTCCGGTTCGAGCACCTGGAAGTCGGTGTCGGTCATCTCCGAGAGCCGTCCGTAATAGATGCCGCGGGCATTCGGGTCGATGATCGCCTGGTGGATGGGCACGGCGTGCGTCGGCGCAACGGCCCGCAAATAGTCCACGGCCTCCGAGATCTTCATCCATGGCGCGGCCGCCGGAGTGGCCAGCACGTCGACCGGTTCGCCGGGTGTGAACAACGCGTCGCCGGGGTGCATCAACCGCGCGGGGTGTGAGCCGTCGCCGACGAGATACGAAATGTTGTCGATCACAGGGATTTCCGGGTGAATCACGGCGTGCCGTCCGCCAACGCCGCGGACCGTCAGTTGGCCGACGCTGAACTCGTCGCCGACATGCACGGCCTTCCATTGGCCGCCGAGTTGCGCGGCGGTCTGCGGATCGGCATACAGCGCGGCCTGCGGGTTGGCGTCGACGAGCGCGGGCAGCCGTTCGGTGTCAGCATGGTCTGGATGCTGATGGGTGATCAGGATCGCCGAGAGGCCGGTGATGCCTTCGAATCCGTGCGAAAAGTTCCCCGGATCGAACAGCACCGTCGTGTCATCACCGGATTCGCTCTTGAAACTTGCGAGTAGGCATGAATGTCCAAAATGCGTGAGTTCCATCCCTATATTGTGGCGGCGGGGTTGGGGTTGCAGGGGGTACTTGAGTCGTGCGGTTGATGCTGGCGGTAGCACTGGCCACCTGCGGGTTGGCGATCGCGCCCAACGCAGGCTGGCCGGCGCGCGCGGTCCCCGGGGTGTGTCCGCCGATTTGCGACGCCATCCCGGACTCGGCCTGGATCGCGCCCACCTCGGTACCGCTCTATCCGATCTATCGCTGGCCCGGCCTGGCCGGATTGTCGGTGACGGCCCCGTCGCCGACGTTCGGCTTCGAGGCGCTGTGCGACAGCCCGCCAGTTGCCAACGACCCGCGCAGCTACGCCGTGGCGGCACGCTCGGTGGTGTTGCACCCGGAGGGCCAGTGGAATCTGTTGGTGCAGGTCATCCACTGGCGTGGTGACACCGCGATCGGCGCGCCGACGACGCTGGCGGTGCTCAAGACCGCCGGCGCACGGCTGCACGACTGCCAGTTGGCCTCGGCGAAGACATCTCCGTCGATCACCACCAGCGATGAGGTGCACCTCGCCGCCGTGATCAGCGATGCGGGCAGCCAGGTGATGCACGAGTACCTGCTCGTACATCCCGACAGCAGCACGATCGTCGAACTGGCCATGTGGTCGACGGTGCCGCCGCAGGTGGACTGGCCTGCGGTAGCCGATGCTCAGGTCTTCGACGCCATGGCGGCCCCGCTGTGCAGCGCGTATCTGGGGTCGTGCCGGTGAGGCGGCAGACGCGTAGCCGCAGGTAGAGTGATCGCCGTGGCAAGGGTGGTTGTGCATGTGATGCCCAAAGCCGAGATCCTCGACCCGCAAGGGCAGGCGATCGTCGGCGCACTGGGTCGTCTCGGCTTCGACGGTGTCTCAGATGTGCGGCAGGGCAAGCGTTTTGAGCTCGAGGTCGATGACAGCATCGACGACAAGACCGTCGCCGAGATCGCCGAATCGCTGTTGGCGAACACGGTGATCGAAGACTGGACCGTCAGCAGGGAACCGTCGTGACCGCGCGTGTGGGCGTCATCACATTCCCGGGCACACTCGACGATGTCGACGCCGCGCGGGCGGTTCGGCTCTCCGGCGCGCAGCCCGTCAGCCTGTGGCACGCCGACGCCGACCTGAAGGGCGTCGATGCGGTGGTGGTGCCCGGCGGTTTCTCGTACGGCGACTATCTGCGCTGCGGCGCGATCGCGAAATTCGCGCCGGTGATGGGCGAGGTGATCCGGGGCGCCGAGCAAGGCCTGCCAGTGTTGGGAATTTGCAACGGTTTTCAGGTGCTGTGCGAGGCGGGCCTGCTGCCTGGCGCGTTGACGCGCAATGCCGGCCTGCACTTCGTCTGCCGCGACCTGTGGCTCGAGGTTGCGTCCAATTCGACGGCGTGGACATCGCGCTACGAGCTCGGCGCAGACCTGCTGGTGCCGCTGAAGTCCGGTGAGGGCCGCTACGTCGCCAACGAGAAGGTGCTCGACGAGTTGGAGGGCGAGGGCCGCGTGGTGTTCCGCTACCGCGACAACCCCAACGGCTCGATGCGCGACATCGCGGGCATTTCGTCGGCCAACGGCAGGGTGGTCGGGCTCATGCCGCACCCCGAGCACGCCACCGAAGCGCTGACCGGCCCGTCCGACGACGGGCTCGGCCTGTTCTACTCCGCGCTGGATTTGGTGCTGGCCGCCTAGCCAGGCGAAAGCTAGCTCGGAGTCAGGCAGTCAGCGCCACCGACGCTTCGGCGGTGTAGCACAAGAACGTCAGCGTCTCCTCGAGGTACAGCTGTACGGTCTCGAAGTCGTGGGACAGATACCCAATCGACACGTCGGTGCCCAGCTGTAGATCGAAATCCCCACCGCGAGTGGACAACACGAAGGCGCCGTCGATCGCGGGCGCCCAGATGATCTCCCCGTCGATGAGCCGGTTGATGTGCTCGCGGATCGGATAGCCATGCTCGGTCGTCTCGCTCACCTTGGTGTAGGCGTCAGCGGACAGCAGCACCGAATAGGGCCCGTCGACTCCGGCCAGCCGCAGCTCGGAAAGCGCTTGCGTGATCACGTCGGGGAATTCGCGCGCGTCGTCGGGCAGCGCCAGCGCGGGATTCGAGCTGCACGCGCGGATGCCCTCGATGGACGCCGCGTCGTAGCCCTCGAAGATCGCCCGGTCTTCGACGAACGCCAGCTTCTTGGCGGCCTCCTTGACCGGCTCCCAATCGGAGTCCTGTGATCCGCGCTCGACGTCGTCGATCGCGCTGCGCGAAACCGTGAACGGCACCCGCAGCCGAACCAGCGGCTTGCTGTCACGCAGATGCGCCACCACACCGTCCCCCGGCGGCGCCACGTCGCGCAGATGGCCCGTGCTGACCGCAGCAGTCACCGGCCCACCGGGATCGCTGACGTCGACGACCCGCCGCCCGGCGATATGCCGCTTGAAAGTCCGCGTCGCCTCCAATTCGATTTCTGTCCAAGCGACTTCGGTGATCGGCGCCAGATCGCGATACAGGTTGTTCATCGACGGGTTCCTTTCAGGCTGCCGATCCCGAGCGAGCCGTCGTGGCCCACGGGAGTTACCACAGTGACCGCCGGCCGGTCCTCCACAGACGAATCCGGTAACGGCGGCGGGTCATTGAGAAAATCCGTGATCGGGGTGAAGAACATGGTCCCGGTGACGGCGATGGAGAAGTCCAGCACGCGGTCGGTGTTGCCCGGCGGATCGCCGAGGAACATGTTGTTCAGCATCTGCTCGGTCACCGCGGCCGTGCGCGAGTATCCGATGAAATATGTGCCGAACTCGCCCTTGCCGATCTCGCCGAACGGCATGTTGTGCCGCACGATCTTCAGCTCGTTGCCGTCCTCGTCCTCGATCACGTTCAGGGCCACATGGGAATTCGCGGGCTTCACGTCGTCGTCGAGCTCGATGTCGTCGAGCTTCGTGCGCCCGATGACCCGTTCTTGCTCCTCGGTCGACAGCGAATTCCACGAGTCCATGTCGTGCACGTACTTCTGCACGTGCACATAGCATCCACCCGCGAAATCCGGGTCCTCGTCGCCGATCTGGGTCGCACTGTCGGCCAGCGGTCCGTCCGGGTTCTCGGTGCCGTCGACGAAGCCCAACAGGTCCCGGTTGTCGAAAAACCGGAAACCGTGCGTTTCGTCGACGACGGTGATCGCGTCCATCGCCGCGACGAGCTTGGTGGCCAGTTCGAAGCAGACGTCCATCGACTCTGCCCGGATGTGGAACAGCAGATCGCCCGGCGTCGAAGGTGCGTGGTGGCGTGGACCGTTCAACTCGACGAACGGATGAAGCTCGGCCGGTCGCGGCCCGGAGAACAACCGGTCCCATGCGTCGGACCCGATCGATGTCACCACCGACAGCCGTTTGGCCGGATCGCGGAATCCGATTGCCTTGACCAAACCGGAGATGTCAGGAAGTGCATCGTGAACCGCGGCCTCGCCACTTTCGTTGATCGTGGCAACCAAGAAGATGGCCGCGGGTGTCAACGGCGCCAGAACCGGCTGCGGCAATGGTGCGGGCACCGTTTGACCCTAGCGAAAGCTCGGTCGGCATGATGGTGAACCATGTCCGCGAGTGCCCAGGGGCTGTGTGAGTTCATCGACGCGTCGCCGTCTCCGTTTCACGTGTGCCTGACGGCGGCACAGCGGCTCAGCGCAGCGGGCTACACCGAGCTGTCCGAACGCGACCCGTGGCCGGGCGAGGGACGGTACTTCACCGTGCGGGCGGGGTCGCTGATCGCCTGGCAATCCGAGCATGCGCATCTGCCGTTCCGGATCGTCGGCGCCCACACGGACAGCCCCAACTTGCGCGTCAAACAGCACCCGGACCGGTTCGTCTCGGGCTGGCAGGTGGTCGCGCTGCAGCCCTACGGCGGCGCCTGGCTGAACTCGTGGCTGGACCGCGACCTCGGCATCAGCGGCAGGCTGTCCGTGCGTACCGGCGACACGATCGACCACCGGCTGATCCGCGTCGACGAGCCGATCCTCCGTGTCCCGCAGCTGGCGATCCACCTCGCCGAGGACCGCAAGGCGGTGTCGCTGGACCCGCAGCGGCACGTGAATGCGGTCTGGGGCGTCGGCAGCGGGCCGCGCTCGTTTCTGGCCTACATCGCTGAGCAGGCGGGCGTCGACGCCGCCGACATTCTGGGCGCCGACCTGATGACCCACGACCTGACGCCGTCGGCGCTCACCGGCGTCGACCGCGAGCTGCTCAGTGCGCCGCGCCTGGACAACCAGGCCACCTGTTACTCCGGATTGGAAGCGTTCCTGGCCGTCGAGCCTCGCGACTACTCGCCTGTGCTGGTGCTCTTCGATCACGAGGAAGTCGGCTCGCAATCGGACCACGGCGCGCAATCGGAGCTCCTGCTAACCGTGCTCGAGCGAATCACCTTGGCGGCCGGCGGTAGCAGAGAGGACTTTCTGCGCAGGCTGCCGGGGTCGATGGTCGCGTCAGGCGACATGGCACACGCGACGCATCCCAACTATCCCGAGCGCCATGAGCCGGGCCACCTCATCGAGGTCAACGCAGGGCCCGTGCTCAAGGTGCAGCCGAACCTGCGCTACGCCACCGACGGGCGGACCGCGGCGGCGTTCGCGTTGGCGTGCGCGCATGCCGGTGTCCCGCTGCAGCGCTACGAGCACCGCGCCGACCTGCCGTGCGGGTCGACGATCGGGCCGATGACCTCTGCGCGCACCGGCATTCCGACCGTCGACGTAGGCGCGGCCCAGCTCGCAATGCACTCGGCGCGTGAGGTGATGGGTGCCGACGATGTCGCCGCCTATTCGTCGGCGCTTCGGGCGTTCTTGTCACCGGGCTGATCTAGAGTGCCGGCATGGCACTTGACGTCGTGAACATCACGTTCGACTCCACCGACCCCGACCGGCTCGCCGACTGGTGGGCCCGCGCGGTGGACGGCACCGTAAACGCTTTGGCGCCTGGGTTTTTCGTCACCGTGAGCCGCCCCGGCGGCCCGGGCCTGGCGTTCCAGAAGGTCGGTGATCCGACACCCGGCAAGAACCGCGTGCACATCGACTTCGCCGCCGCCGACATGGAGGCGGAGGTGAAGCGGCTCGTCGACCTCGGCGCCACCGAGACCGGCCGGGGTGAAGCCGGACCGGACTTCCAGTGGGTGGTGCTCGCTGACCCCGACGGCAATGCGTTCTGCGTCGCCGGGGGTGACGTGGAGAACGCTACTTGATCCGCGACGCGAGTAGGCGCTTGCCTTCTTCGGCGCCTTTCTTGCTGTCGGCCTGGGCCTTGCGGAACAGATCGGCGAGCTCGTTGTCGCCGTCGCGTTCGGCGTCTTCGACGTAGGTCTGCAGCCGCAGCGCGTTCTCAAGGCACTGCTCGGTGTACCAGATCAGGTTGTAGTTCTTGTCCTTGGTGCCTGTCACATAGCCGGTTTCGCTGGTCGTGCTCATGCGTCACCTTCCTTCTTGTTGCTGCCGTGACGAGGACCGCCTACCCGTCGATCTTGGAGTGCAAACCAGAGCGCGGAAGTAGTTCGGCCGCTTTGTTCTTCGCTATCTCGGCCAACGCGTGCCAGGCGTTCGGGTCGCCCTTGACGATGGCCTCGGTCATCGCTTTCATCTCCTCGAAGGTGACGTGCGGTGGGATCGGCGGCACCTCGGGATCGGTCCGTACGTCGAGCACGACGGGCTCCTCGGCGGCCAACGCCTCGTCCCATGCCGGCCCGAGGGCGTCGGGGTCGTCGACGGCTATCGCGCGTAGGCCCATCGTGCGCGCAACGTCGGCGTAGGACACCTCCGGCAGCGTCTGAGACTCCTCGAATTTCGGCGCGCCGCCCATCGCGCGCAGCTCCCAGGTGACATGGCTCAGGTCGTTGTTGTGGAACACACACACCACCAGACGCGGATCCGTCCACTGCCGCCAATAGCGACGAACGGTCAGCAGCTCGGCCAGGCCGTTCATCTGCATCGCACCGTCGCCCACCAAAGCGATGACGGGACGGTTCGGGTTGGCGTACTTCGCGCCGATCGCGTACGGCACAGCCGGGCCCATGGTGGCCAGCGTCCCCGACAGCGACCCGCGGACGTTCGGCCCGAACCGCAGGCAGCGGGCGTACCAGTTGGTCGACGAGCCGGAATCCCCGGTGACGATGGCGTTCTCGGGCAGGCGGCTCGACAGCTCCCACACCACCCGCATCGGATTGACCGGATCCGCCGACAGCATCGACTGCCGTTCCACGGTCTGCCACCACCGCGCGACGTTGTCCTCGACGGTCTGCCGCCACGACCGATCCGGTTTGGCCTCGAGGAGCGGAAGCAGCTCGGCCAGTGCGGTTTTCGCGTCAGCGACGATGTTGACCTCGGTGGGGTAGCGCATGCCGATGTTGGCGCCGTCGATGTCGATCTGAACTGCTCGGGCCTGGCCGTATTCGGGCAGGAACTGGCTGTACGGGAAGTTCGAGCCGACGATCAGCAACGTGTCGCAGTCGCGCATCAGCTCGTAGCTGGGCCGGGTGCCCAGCAGCCCGATCGCACCGGTGACATAGGGCAGGTTGTCGGTCAAGACGTCCTTGCCGAGCAGCGCCTTGGCCACACCCGCCCCGGTGCGATCCGCGACATCCTGGACTTCCGCTGCCGCGCCCCGTGCGCCCTGCCCGATCAGGATCGCCACCTTCGTTCCGGCGTTGAGGATCTCCGCGGCTTGACCGATGGCGGCCGGGTCGGGCGCGACGACCGGCGCGGCGTCGTGCGGTGCGCTGGACGGGACCTGCTTGAACGCGTGGCCGGGCGGCTCGTACGACTGCTCCTGCAGATCCGAGGGAATCACCACGGCCGTCGGCGCGCGACGGGCCCGCGCGGTGCGGAACGCCCGGTCGAGCGCGTTGGGCAGCTGACTGGCGACGTTGACCTCGACCAGGTAGTCGCTCGCAACGTCCTTGAACAGCGACTGCAGGTCGACTTCCTGCTGATAGCTGCCGCCCATCGCGCTGCGGGCCGTCTGCCCGACGATCGCGACCACCGGCGTGTGGTCCAGCTTCGCGTCGTAGAGGCCGTTGAGCAGGTGGATGGCGCCGGGACCGGAGGTGGCCATGCAGACGCCGACAGTGCCGGAGAACTTGGCATAGCCCACCGCCGCGAACGCCGCCATCTCCTCATGGCGGGCCTGCACGAACTGCGGCTTGTTGTCTGCCTTACCGAATGCGGCAACCAGGCCGTTGATGCCGTCGCCCGGGTAGCCGAAGACCTGCGCGACGCCCCATTCGCGAAGTCGGTCGAGGATGAAATCGGCGACTGTCTGACCCATGTGCGTCGCGATACCCCGCACTGAGTTGCCCAAACTAGACTGTCTGCGTGACGTCCGAGCTCACCCACGCCCTGGACACCGTCGACCACGCCGCCGCCACGCCCGATCAGCCCCAGCCGTTCCGCGAACTCGGCTTGAAGGACGACGAGTACCAGCGGATACGCGAAATCCTCGGCCGTCGGCCCACCGACGCCGAGCTGGCCATGTACTCCGTGATGTGGAGCGAGCACTGCTCGTACAAGTCGTCCAAGGTGCACCTGCGCTACTTCGGCGAGACCACCACCGAGGCGATGCGGGCCGCGATGCTGGCCGGGATCGGCGAGAACGCCGGTGTCGTCGACATCGGCGACGGCTGGGCGGCCACCTTCAAGGTCGAATCGCACAACCACCCGTCGTATATCGAGCCGTACCAAGGCGCCGCCACCGGCGTCGGCGGCATCGTCCGCGACATCATGGCAATGGGCGCGCGGCCGGTCGCGGTCATGGACCAGCTGCGGTTCGGCGCCGCCGACGCACCTGACACCCGCCGCGTCGTCGACGGGGTGGTGCGGGGCATCGGCGGCTACGGAAACTCGCTGGGGCTGCCGAATATCGGCGGCGAGACCGTCTTCGACGCCTCCTACGCCGGCAACCCGTTGGTCAACGCGCTATGCGTCGGGGTGTTGCGTAAAGAGGACCTGCATCTGGCGTTCGCATCCGGCACCGGCAACAAGATCATCCTGTTCGGCGCGCGCACCGGGCTCGACGGCATCGGCGGTGTCTCGGTGCTGGCATCGGAGACGTTCGGCGGCGACGAGAGTGGTGCACCTGGCCGCAAGAAGCTGCCAAGCGTTCAGGTTGGCGACCCGTTCATGGAGAAGGTGCTCATCGAGTGCTGCCTCGAGCTGTACGCCAACGATTTGGTGATCGGCATCCAGGACCTCGGCGGGGCCGGATTGTCCTGCGCCACATCGGAACTCGCATCCGCGGGGGACGGCGGCATGCGGGTCGAGCTGGACACCGTGCCGCTGCGCGCCGCCAACATGACCCCCGCCGAGATCCTGTCCAGTGAGTCGCAGGAGCGGATGTGCGCGGTCGTCGCCCCGGAGAACGTCGACAAGTTCATGGCCGTGTGCCGAAAGTGGGAGGTGCTGGCCACCGTTATCGGTGAGGTCACCGACGGCGACCGGCTGCAGATCACATGGCACGGCGAGACGGTCGTCGACGTGCCGCCGCGCACCGTCGCGCATGAGGGCCCGGTCTACGAGCGCCCAGTGCAACGTCCGGACAGCCAGGACGCCTTGAACGCCGACACCTCGGGCAAGCTGCCCCGGCCGTCCACGGGCGACGAACTGAAGGCGACTTTGCTTGCGCTGGTTGGCAGTCCGCATCTCTGCAGCCGCGCGTTCATCACCGAGCAGTACGACCGGTACGTGCGCGGCAACACCGTGCTGGCCGAACACGCCGACGGTGGCGTGCTGCGTGTGGACGAGTCCACCGGCCGCGGTATCGCGGTGTCCACCGACGCGTCGGGCCGCTACACCCAACTCGACCCGTACGCCGGCGCGCAGCTCGCGCTGGCCGAGGCGTACCGCAACGTCGCCGTCACGGGTGCTACGCCCGTCGCGGTGACCAACTGCCTGAACTTCGGTTCACCCGAAGACCCCGCCGTAATGTGGCAGTTCAGCCAGGCGGTGCGCGGGCTCGCGGATGGCTGTGCGGCCCTTGGCATTCCGGTTACGGGCGGCAACGTCAGCTTCTACAACCAGACCGGCACCACGCCGATCCTGCCCACCCCCGTCGTCGGCGTGCTGGGCGTGATCGACGATGTCAAGCGGCGTATCCCCACCGGACTCGGCACCGAACCCGGCGAGACGCTGATCCTGCTCGGCGACACCCGCGACGAGTTCGACGGGTCGATCTGGGCGCAGGTCGCCGCCGACCATCTCGGCGGCGTGCCACCGAAAGTCGACCTGGAGCGCGAAAAACTGCTCGCCGACGTGCTCACCGCCGCGTCCCGCGACGGACTGGTGTCGTCAGCCCACGACTTGAGCGAGGGCGGCCTCATCCAGGCTGTCGTGGAAGCGTCCCTGGCGGGTGAAACCGGTTGCCGCATCATCATTCCCGAAGGCGAAAACCCATTCGTCACGCTGTTTTCGGAGTCGGCCGGTCGCGTTCTCGTCGCCGTGCCGCGCACCGAGGAGAGCAGGTTCCGTTCGATGTGCGAGGCCCGTGGACTTCCGGCCACCCGCATCGGCGTTGTGGACCAGGGAAGCGACGCCGTCGAAGTACAAGACCAATTCACGGTTTCCCTGGAGGAGCTGCGCAGCACGTCGGAGGGCGTGCTTCCCGGGTTGTTCGGGTGAGTGTCCCGACCGACCTCACCGGCGAATCGGTCGCCGAAACCACACAGCGCCCAGAGCGGCACCCGTTGCTGGACTGGGCCTGGAGAATGGTTCATCTCGATTTCGTCGGCGTCGGCTTTGGAGCATTGTTCTTCTGCTTGTCGCTGACCCCGTCACTGCTTCCGCGTGCCTGGCTTTTTCAAGGCGTGATCGGGGGACTCAACGCGGCGATCGGGTACGGCATCGGTGTATTCCTCTCAAGGATGTTGCGCCGCTTCGTATTACGGCGCCGCACATGGTGGCCGCCGTCGAAGCGTGTCCTCTACCTGTCGAAAGCCTTCATCGTCGTGGCTTCTGCGACAGCCAGTGTCCTGATGCTGATCCCGTCCGCAGCCTGGCAACGCCAGGTATCGGCGGTGATGGGTATCGAGGGGCCGAACACGGTCGGTTATATGCGCACGCTGATCATCGCTGTTCTCGTCGGCGGCGTGTGCGTCGCAACGGCGCGGGTGCTGCTGGACCTCATCAAGTCGATGGCCCGGTTCTTGATTCGGCGCTGGCATCTGAACGACGAAGTGGCGTTATTCATCGGCACCGCCATCGTGGTGGTGTTGCTCATCACACTCATCAACGGTGTGCTCTACCGCGGTTTCATCGCCGGCGCGAGCCGGGTGTTTCAGCCGCAGAACGCCAGCACCCGCCCGGGGGTGGTGCAGCCGGTCCAGTCCGAACGTTCCGGCAGCCCGCAATCCTTTGTGTCGTGGGAATCGCTTGGCTACCAAGGGCGCAACTTTGTCGCGACGGGTCCTCACGCCGACGAACTGGCCGCTCTCAACGGCCGGCCTGCCAAGGAACCGATCCGGATCTACGCGGGGCTGGCGAGCGCCGACACCGAAGAAGGCCGGCTGGCGGTCCTGCTCAGTGAGCTGCAACGTACCCGCGCGTACGAACGCAAGGTGCTGGTCATAGTCCCGACCACCGGAACCGGCTGGGTGGATCCGGTCGCCGCGCGGTCCATCGAGTCGATGTACAACGGGGACACCGCGCTGGTCGCGATGCAGTATTCCTATCTGCCGAGCTGGATTTCGTTTCTCGCCGATCAGCAGCGGTCATTGGAGGCAGGCAAGGCGCTAGTCGATGCGATCCACGGGCAGTGGCTGCGTTGGCCTGCGGAGCGCAGACCGAAGCTTCTCCTCTACGGCGAGAGCCTGGGGTCGATGGCCGGTCAGGGTGCGTTCGGTTACCTTCCCGACGTCGTCGACATGGGGTTCTCGTCGGTGCTGTGGGCGGGGCCGCCGAACGCGAGCCCGCTGTGGAAGGCGATCACCCAGCGGCGTGACCCCGGCACCCCGGAGGTGGAGCCGCGCTACGACAACGGCCGCACGGTGCGGTTCTCGCAAGCGGCCAGCCCCGCGGAGGTCGCCGCCGACACCGAGGCACCGTGGTCCGGTACGCGGGTGTTGTTCTTGCAGCACGCATCTGATCCGGTGGTGTGGTGGTCGCCTGATCTCCTTTTCGAACGGCCGGACTGGCTCAAGGAACGTCCGGGACGAGACCGCACCGCATCCATGCGCTGGTATCCGACCGTGACGTTTTGGCAGGTCGCTTTCGACATGACGAATGCATCCGCGATGCCTGCGGGCCACGGCCACAACTACAACGACACCCAGCTGGACGGTTGGGCGGCGGTGGCCGCACCGGCTGGCTGGACCCAAGCCGACACTGAGCGAATCCGTCGCTCGTTGGACAAGGTCATGTCGGCCAACGGTCCCGAATTCCAATGAAGCGCAAGAGTTCTCAGAAGACGAGGGTGCTCGCATTGGCGGCGGCGCTGATTGGGTGGAGCTTTGCGGCGCCCAAGGTGCGCTGGCATCCGGTGCCGAACGCGGCGCTCGGAACGGGGCTCCTCGCGATCACCCGTGCTCCGTTGGGGCTGCGGCCGCCCGCGCTCTTGCCAGGATTGCGGTATGGGGCGGCGGCGGCCGCGGTGGTGGGCCTGGGTGTTGCGGCGGCGACGACGCTGCCGCAAGTGCGGGCAGAAATGTCCGAGCGGGAGCTGCCCGAGGCGACGGGTCGCTGGCTGCTTTGGGATATCCCGGTGGGGACCGTATGGCCCGAGGAACTCGCGTACCGCGCGGTGCTGGGCACCGCCGCCGAAGAGGCATTCGGTCCGGTCGTTGGCAGGCTGGTGCAAGCGACGGCGTTCGGGTTGTGGCACATCGTCGACGCCCGCGTCACCAAGCAGCCGGTGCTTCGCGAGGTGCTGGCGACTGGGGCGGCCGGCTGGGTGTTCGGCTGGCTGCACATGCGGTCGGGCAGCCTGGCCGCACCGATGTTGGCACACCTGGCCGTCAATGAGGCCGCAGGGCTGGCGGCCCTGGCCGTGCAAGCCAGGGCCACCCGCGGGCGGGGCCCCCGCGAGCAGTCGCAAAAGCCCCCGACACGCCGATGAATTTGGACACTTTGCGTCTGCTCGCGCAACGAAAGCGCGCTACACGTCGCGGATGTCCGCCACCAGCTGGTGCGGCTCGCTGACTTGATCGTCGATGCCGAAGCCGATGATGCGCCGTGGCGTGATCCGGATGATCGCGGTGTCGAGCTCGTCACCGGCCGCGCCATGCGACGGCGCAATCTCGGCTTGCTCGGCGGTGCCGCGGATTTCCAGGCACCGCACCCGCCATGGGTCGCGTGAGGTGATGTCGTCGACAACGAACGCCACCTTGTTGTTGCGGGCGATGTTGCGGAATTTCTGGCTTTTCGACATCCGGTAACCGGCGACGTCGATCGTGCCCAGCTGCTCGTTGAAGGTGAACCCGACCGGGCTGTTCTGTGGCGTCCCGTCGGCTTGGATGGTGGCCAACCGGCCGAGGTCGGCCTGGTGCATGAACTCGATTTCGTGCGGTTTGAACGTCATGCCGCCAACGTAGAACCTCAACTTTTGTTGATGTCAACGTCACGGATTGATGCTCAACTCGCCGACTTGGCGGCCCCATACGTAGTCGATCAGCCACGGCTGGCCGATTTCCAGGTGGTTGTACGGCGCGATGCTCGCGCCGGTGTCCATCACCAGGTACGGCGCGGGCCACAGGTCACGCGTGATCTTCTGCCAGCAGCCAGGACGGCCCTCGGGGCCGCCGCGGGCGTTCACCCGCGGCAGGTTGTCGGGATAGATGTACGGGTTGGCACCGCCGCCGATGGTGCCCGACGACGACGCCAGCGAGTAGCCGTTGCCGCCAAGCACTGCGGCGGCCCTGGGTTGAATTTCGGCGAAGTTGCGAAACGTGCAGAAGATCATCCCGCGGTAGTCGTCGAGCAGTTGGGTGGTCGGCACGAGATCGGTGGCACCGCGGATCAGATACGGACCGCCTCGTTCAAAGCTGTCGGCGGCATTGCCGGCAAAGCCAAGAGCGGCCATCAGAGCGTCGTCGATATCCGCGCGGTGGTCGTTGAAGGTTCTCGCGGTCCGTACCGCGTTCTCGAGCCCGGCCCATAGATCCGGTGACGCGCCGGCGTAGACGTCCGCGAGGTCGGCCACCCGGCGACTGTCCTCGGCGATCTCGGGCATCCGCGGGTTCAGGTCGTCAAGGATCTGGTTGCCGTTGAGCAGCGATTCGCCGAACCGGTTGCCGAGGCCCGTCAGTGCTTCGGCCGTCGCGGTCAGGGTCTGGTTCAACTTGATCGGATCCACCTGTTCGGCGATCGCTATGACCGTCTCGAACAAAGTGTTGAACTCGGTGGTGACTGCGGCAGCGGCGATCGTGTCACCACTCGAAACATGTTGCACCGATGGGCTTTCCGGCGAGCTCAACGATATGTACTTGTTGCCGAACACGGTGGTGGCCCTGATCTCGGCCGCGACGTTGACCGGGATCGACTCGACGTAGCGCGGACTGACATCGAGGGACAGCTTGGCCTTCTGCGTGCCGTGGTCGTCGACCATGTCGATGCGCGCGACACGGCCGATCTCCACGCCGTTGTAGGTCACCTTCGCGCCGGGTTCGACGACCAGCCCTGCCCGCGGCGACAACACCGTCAGCCGAGCCTCGTCGGTGAGGTCGCCGCGGAATTGCAGATAGATGAAGGCCGCCGCGACCACGACCACCGCCATGAGAACCGCCCCAGCCGCCTTGTACGGCGGATGATGGCGGTCGACAAACACTTTGAGACAGTAAGGTATGGCCGCCCGCGACAGTGCCGATCCAGCTAAGACACGCGCCGCCGTGTCCGTGGTGGGCGACTGGCTGCGCGACGACAGCGTTCCGGCGCCGGCCAGGGCGGAACTCGCAGAGGCCGTGCGACTCACCGCCCGCACGCTTGCCGCCATCGCGCCCGGTTCCAGTGTCGAGGTTCGGATTCCGCCGTTCATTGCGGTGCAATGCATTTCGGGTCCTGAGCATCGTCGCGGCAATCCGCCCAACGTCGTGGAAACCGATCCCCGGACCTGGCTGCTGCTTGCCACTGGCCTGACGACGATTGCGGAGGCTTCATCCAGCGGCGCGCTGCGACTGTCGGGCAGCAGGGCGGCCGACGTCGCGGACTGGTTGCCATTGGTGGGTCTGGACGAGTAGCACGGCTGGCCGCGGGGAATTGAGTCGGTGGTCCCCCTTGTTGCTATCCATACGTGCGACACACCACTCGATTCAGTGATTAACCCGTGATGGCCGTAGACTGAACGCGTCACCTCACCGCCCCGTTGGAGCAGCCATACCGTGACCGGCGAGCAGCCCGAAAACGAACCAAGAGAAGAGTGCGGCGTATTCGGCGTCTGGGCTCCTGGCGAGGAAGTGGCCAAGCTCACTTATTACGGCCTTTATGCGCTACAGCACCGCGGCCAGGAAGCCGCAGGCATCGCCGTCGCTGACGGCTCACAAGTTCTGGTGTTCAAGGACCTCGGCCTGGTCAGTCAGGTCTTCGACGAGCAGACGCTGGCCGCGATGGAAGGCCACGTCGCAATCGGTCACTGCCGCTACTCGACCAGCGGTTCGACCACGTGGGAGAACGCCCAGCCGGTTTTCCGCAACACCGCTGCGGGCACCGGCGTCGCGCTCGGCCACAACGGCAACCTGGTCAATGCCACCGAGCTGGCCGGCCGGGCCCGCGAGGCCGGGCTGCTGGGAACGCGTGGAGCGCCAACGGCAACCACGGACTCCGACATTCTCGGCGCGCTACTCGCGCACGGCGCGGCTGATGCCACGCTGGAACAGGCCGCGCTCGAGCTGCTGCCCACGGTGCGCGGCGCGTTCTGCGTGACGTTCATGGACGAGAACACCCTGTATGCCGCCCGCGACCCCTACGGTGTGCGGCCGTTGTCGTTGGGGCGCCTGGACAGGGGTTGGGTGGTGGCGTCGGAGACCGCCGCGCTCGACATCGTCGGCGCCTCGTTCGTCCGCGATATCGAGCCGGGCGAGCTGCTGGCCATTGACGCCGACGGCGTGCGCTCCACCCGGTTCGCCAACCCCGAGCCCAAGGGCTGCATCTTCGAATACGTCTACCTGGCCCGCCCGGACAGCACCATCGCAGGCCGGTCCGTGCACAAGGCTCGCGTCGACATCGGTCGTCGGCTGGCGCAGGAGAAGCCCGTCGAAGCCGACCTCGTGATCGGTGTTCCGGAGTCCGGCACACCCGCCGCCGTCGGCTACGCGCAGGAGTCCGGCATTCCCTACGGGCAGGGGCTGACGAAAAACGCTTACGTCGGACGGACGTTTATTCAGCCGTCGCAGACCATCCGCCAATTGGGCATCCGGCTCAAACTCAACCCGCTCAAAGAGGTCATCCGCGGCAAGCGACTGATTGTCGTCGACGACTCGATCGTGCGCGGCAACACTCAGCGCGCGCTGGTGCGGATGCTGCGCGAGGCCGGCGCCGTCGAGGTGCACGTGCGGATCGCCTCACCTCCGGTGAAGTGGCCGTGTTTCTACGGCATCGACTTCGCGACACCGGCAGAGCTGATCGCCAACGCCGTCGAGAGCGAAGACGAGATGCTCGAGGCCGTCCGACATGCGATCGGCGCCGACACACTGGGCTACATCAGCCAGCACGGCATGATCGCGGCCACCGAACAACCCGCTTCCAGGTTGTGCACCGCATGCTTCGACGGCAAGTACCCGATCGAGCTTCCCGGCGAAACGGCCTTGGGCAAGAACGTCATTGAACACATGCTGGCCACCGCCGCCCGCACCGGGGTTCCGGTCCAGCCAGACAACGACAACGCCTCGGCGCTACGCCGTCCGTAACCTCGCCTGTTCGTGTCCGACAGAGGGGTTCGGCGCTGGGCACGAAACTCGCTGTTACACAAAGAATTTCAATTCGCCGCTAAAGGTCTACCCCGTCCGTAGTTTCCATCGCGGCCCTGCCCAGCCCGGATCGCTCGGCAGCGGGCCGCGGCGCAGCGCCTGTGCGACCGCATCGCGGTAACCCGTCAGGCCACCTGCGGGCGGTGCAATGACGGTATCGATGTCATGGTCGGCCATGACCGCGTCGCATTCGAGCGATTCGATCAGCGGTCGGGCAAGACCGGACGGCATCGGTGTCACGAGCCCGATCCACAGGCTGGCGATCGTCGGGGTGAGCCAGGGCAGCACGACGATCAACCGTCGGCGCAATCCAGCCACCTCGGCGTAGACCTGCATCGCCTCTCCGTACTCGAGCACATCGGGGCCGCCGACGTCCCACGTGCGTGACTTGGGTACCTCCGCCGTCGCGGCTTCGATCAGATAGTGCAGAACGTCGTCGATGCCGATCGGCTGGATCTTGTTGTGCACCCACTTCGGTGTCGTCATCGCCGGAAGGCGATCGGTGAGGTGCCGGATCATCTCGAAGGACGCCGACCCGGCTCCGACGACGATGCCGGCCTGCAGCACCAGGGTTTCGATGCCGGAGTCGAGCAGAATCTCACCGACCGCCGTTCGTGAGCGAAGGTGCGGCGAAAGGCCGGCATCGGGTGGGTGCAGCCCGCCGAGGTACACGAGCCGCCCTACGCCGGCGCGACGTGCGGCGGCGACGACATTGCGGGCCGAACGTGTTTCGTCCGCCTCGAAATCCGGTGAAGTGCCCATCGAGTGGACCAAGTAATAGACGACGTCGACATCGCTGAATGCGGCCGTCAGCGAATCCGGGTCGCCGAGATCGCCGCGCACCACCTCGGCGCGATCATGCCAAGGCAAGTTCGACAGCTTGTCCGGGTTTCGCGCCAGGGCCCGCACCGCGTAGCCCTTGTCGAGCAGCAGGGGTGCCAGCCGCCCACCGATATAGCCGGTCGCCCCCGTCACCAGGCAGCGGAATTCCCCTTCTGACATCTGATCTCCATCCTCGGACCATCAGCTCTCGAAGGGATTCGGAGCCGATGCGCCCTCGGATGACCAGATATGTCGTCGGGCAAACCCGCGGTGGGAATCTGGCCTCAGGGTCCGCAGCCGGGATCGGGCACTTCAACCGCCAACGGTGTGCCGGCCGGCTGGATGTAGTCCACCCACAGCTTCACCGGAACAGGGCCGAGGTTGCGGCCGTTGTGCACGTGATTCGAGCCGCTGTCCTCAATGACCGCGGCGCCAGTGTCTGAAACGACGTCCGTGCAGTCCGACATGGTGCGAGTCAGCGTGCCCTCCCGGACGACGCCGAACACGCGGCCGTCGTGATAATGCCAGCCGGTGCTGCCGCCGGGCTGGATGGTGATCTCACGGGTTATGTAGTCGTTTCCGTTGACCGTGGCCTGCGAGATGGTGACCGCCTCGACGCCAACCGGCTGAGTGGCGAGCGCCGTCGGAGACACCAAGAGCGAGAGCGGCACGGTAGCGGTGGCAGCCAGCGCAAACCAGCGAACTGTTTTCATGGTCGGACACATTCCCACACCGTCGGCGATCGTGCCGCGGATCGGCGCGGAACCGCCGCATGAATCCGCAGTTACCCAGCCACAGCCAACGACGGTAGCCTTGCTCTCGATGACCGAGCGCGCCGAACAACACGGCATTTCCTACGCGTCGGCGGGGGTCGATATCGAAGCCGGTGACCGCGCCGTCGAACTTCTAAAACCGCTGGCCAAAAAGGCAACCAGGCCCGAGGTGCTGGGCGGGATCGGTGGATTCGCCGGGTTGTTCGCCCTGCGCGGCGGCTATCGCGAACCACTGCTGGCGTCGTCGACCGACGGTGTCGGCACCAAACTGGCGGTCGCCCAGGCCATGGACAAGCACGACACGGTCGGCATTGACCTGGTCGCCATGGTCGTCGACGACCTTGTGGTATGCGGGGCCGAGCCGCTGTTTCTGCAGGACTACATCGCCGTGGGTCGCACGGTGCCCGAACGCGTCAGCGAACTTGTTTCCGGCATCGCCAACGGCTGCGTGATGGCCGGCTGTGCGCTGCTGGGCGGCGAGACCGCTGAACACCCCGGCCTGATGGCGCCGGATCATTACGACATCTCCGCTACCGGCGTTGGGGTCGTGGAGGCCGACGACGTGCTCGGGCCCGACCGGGTCAAGCCGGGGGACGTGATCATCGCGATGGCCGCGACGGGATTGCACTCCAACGGCTACTCGCTGGCGCGCAAGGTGCTGCTGGAGATCGACCGGATGAACCTGGCCGGGCATGTCGAGGAATTCGGCCGCACACTGGGCGAAGAGCTGCTCGAGCCGACCCGTATCTACGCCAAAGACTGCCTGGCTCTGGCCGCCGAAACTCAGGTCCGGACCTTCTGTCACGTCACCGGCGGCGGGCTCGCCGGCAACCTCGAACGAGTGGTCCCACAGGGGCTAGTGGCCGAAATCGACCGTGGCACTTGGACTCCCGCGCCGGTTTTCGGCATGATCGCGCAACGCGGCCGGGTCGAGCGGGCCGAGATGGAGAAGACGTTCAACATGGGCGTCGGCATGGTGGCGGTCGTCGCGCCAGAGGACACCGACCGGGCGCTCGCGGTGCTTACCGCACGTCACCTGGATTGCTGGACCGTCGGCACCGTCAAGAAGGGCGGCAAGGACGGTCCACGTGCCCAGCTCGTGGGTCAGCACCCGCGTTTCTAGAGAAATTGCCGCCGGGCGCCAAGCGCCCAGCCTCACGTGCGGACTAGCGCCGCCACTCGCTCTCGTCCGCCCATTCGTCGTCGGCGCCGTCGATGTCGTCCGGCGCAGGAGCGCCCGACAGCTCTTGCTGAAGCCGCTCGAAATCGGTCTGCGGTGAGCTGTATTTGAGCTCACGAGCAACCTTGGTCTGCTTTGCCTTCGCCCGGCCGCGGCCCATGGGGGGACCCCCTCGCGCAATAACGGAGCGGCCCAATTAGAAGGCGGCTCCGATCTGTGTGTGTTTATCGTCCTGCCAACACTTTACCGTGCCCGGCGGTCGTGCGCTGGCAGGCCCATCGCGTCAACGCGCTCGGCCGCGCAGCTGTTCCACCGCAAGCCGACCGGCACCGACGCCATCGGCTGCCGGCATCGAGTCGGCGTCGATAACCGCCGCGACTTCGCTTTCACCGCCGGTGGTCAAGGCGGTGTCCGCGGGCAGGCCACGTTTGAGCAGCGCCAGGGCGATTGGACCTTCGTCGACGTGGTCGACGACCGTGCCCAGCCGGCCGACGGCGCGTCCGCCCGCAAGCAACGGATCGCCTGTAGCGGGCCGATCCGTGGAGCCGTCGAGGTGCAACAGCACCAGCATCCGCGGCGGTTTACCCAGGTTATGCACGCGCGCGACGGTTTCCTGGCCGCGGTAGCAACCCTTGTCCAGGTGTACGGCCGTGCCGATCCAGCCCACCTCATGGGGGATCGTGCGCTCGTCGGTGTCGACGCCGAGCCTCGGCCGGCGCGCAGCCACCCGATGCGCCTCGTACGCCCAGACACCCGCGGGCCGCACGCCCGCGTCGACGAGGCGGTGCCGCCAATCGGCCGCCTGGTCGCGCGGTACGACAAGGTCGAGTTCGATGGTCGGACCCGGCATGCGACGGACGAAACCACCGTCTGGCAGGGCGACGGCCGTCGATTCTGCCGGCAGCGAATCCAGGCCGAGCACGTCGAGCACGGACGCGTCGGAGAGCCGGGGCCCGAGCGCCGTCAACACCGCGAGGTCGGCCGGTTCGACGACCACTTTGGCCCAGAACACCATCTTGCGCAGATAGGCCAGCAGGGGTTCGCCGCGCCATGGTTCGGTGTCGAGATAGGTGACGCCGTCGAGTTCGGTCTGTATCCAGTGATCTTCGACACGGCCCTGCCCGTCGAGGCTCAGATTCTCGGTGACCGCGCCGTCGGGCAACTCGCTGACGTGCTGCGAGGAGATGTTGTGCAGCCAGGTCTTACGGTCGTCGCCCGTCAATGTGATCACCGCGCGGTGTGAACGGTCCACCACTACGGCCGCATCGGCCGCCGCGCGCTGCTCGCCGAGCGGGTCGCCGTGATGCCATACGGCACCGGCATCTGGTCCGGAGTCTGGCGCGGGTACAGCTGACATACCTCTAACTCTACGGAGCTACGCTTTTTGGCCATGGCGAGCCAACCCGGCGTTGTGGTGACTCTCGACGGCGAACTGCACGACCCGTCAGCGCCCCTGCTTTTCGCGGACGACTTGGCCGCCGTGCGTGGTGACGGCATCTTCGAGACGCTGCTGGTCCGCGACGGCAGGCCGTGCCTGCTGGAGTCGCATCTGGCCCGGCTCACCCATTCCGCGCGCATGACCGACCTACCCGTGCCGAACCTTCCTCTGTGGCGCGCCGCGATCGCCGCGGGGGTCGAGCGCTGGTGTGCCGACGGCGGTGCCGAGGGAGTGCTTCGGCTGGTGTACAGCCGCGGCCGCGAAAGTGGCTCGCCCCCGACCGCTTTCGCGACGATCGGGGAGTTGCCGACCCGAGTGGCCGACGCCCGTCGCAAGGGCGTTGCGGCGTTGACGCTGGCCCGCGGATTGCCGTCCGACGGCGCTGCGGACATGCCCTGGCTGTTGGCGGGCGCGAAGACGCTGTCGTATGCGGTGAACATGGCGGCGCTTCGGCACGCCGAGCGTAACGGCGCGGGCGACGTGATCTTCGTGAGCTCCGACGGCGACGTCTTGGAGGGTCCGCGTTCGACTGTCGTGATCGCCACCGAGCTCGACGGCAATCCAGCACTGCTCACCCCGCCGCCGTGGTACCCGATCCTGCGGGGCACCACGCAGCAGGCGCTGTTCGAGGTGGCCCGCAACAAGGGTTACGACTGCGACTACCGCGTCCTGCGACCCGCGGATCTTTTTGCCGCGCAAGGTGTTTGGTTGGTCTCGAGCATCACACTCGCAGCGCGGGTGCACACACTGGACGGCAAATTACTGCGGCATGCACCGTTGGCAGGCGAATTCGCCGAACTGATCGACGCCGCCATCCTGAGTGATCGCTGACAGCATACGAAAATCGCTTGTCGGTGTGCCGGTGCGCGAGTACTTTCGCTCGTACACAGGGAAGGAGGTGGTCCGTCAAATTGAGTGACTTATGGACATGTGAGGTGGCTGCGCGCTAGCAGCGCCGAGCGAGGAATCCCAAAGCGCGCGCTTGCGAATTCCCCGCAGCCACCCGGCCCCCGAGCCCTCGGTCTGTCCAACCTGGAACATCGGCTCGGGGGCCGACCCATGTCTGGGCCTAGTTCTGTGGCGGCGCAGGGGCCAGCGATGAGCACGCCTGCATCGCCTTGTCCCAGGTGTTCTCGTCGACGCCGGGCGGGGCCGGTGGCGTACCCGAGCCGCCGTGCTGCGGCGGCCCTTGTGGCGGCGAACCCTCCGGCGGTGCCCCGTCTTGCGGAGGGCCGCTGCCTTCTGGCGGAACAGGCACGCCGTTGTCCGCCATGCACTCTGTGAAGGCCTCATGGCTGCCCGCTGATCCGGGCGACGCGCTGGTCTGATTCGTTGACGAGGCGGTGCTCTGTGCGGCGGGGGGCGTGCCCGACGAGCATGCCATCACACCGCTCACGAACGCCGCGGCCATGACGCCGACGGCGGCGCGTCGGAGAAAGAGAGGGGTCACAGTTGTCTCCTCGATTCGAGTTGTGGGCGCTCGCGACGGTATGGCGGCCGGATAGGTGCCGACTATCAGCAAGCTGGGCGGGGGTTATGGATGACGTAACTAGTGCTGGCGTGCGTTAGCCAGGTGCGCGATGATGCGGGCCATGCGCATTGTGTGGAAGTTCGCCACGGTGGTGGCGGCGACCACGCTGGCGACCGTCGCGGCATGCGCGCCGATCTCTGACAAGACCGCAACGGCAACTTCCGCAGTCTGCAAGAAGGATGCGTTGGGCACGCTGTACTCCGGCATCTTCACGTTCGGTACCGACCAGCCCGCATATCCGCCGTGGTACATGGGTGACAATCCCGGCAGCGGCGAAGGTTTCGAATCCGCGGTCGCCTATGCCGTTGCGGACAAGATGAACTACACCCGGGACGACGTTCGCTGGGTGCGCGTGCCCTTCAACGCCGCACTGGCGCCGGGCCCAAAGTCGTTCGACGCCAATCTTTCTGAGTTTTCGATCACTGATCAGCGCAGGGCCGCAGTCGACTTCTCCTCGCCCTACCTGGACGTGACGCAGGCGGTGGTCACGGTCAAGTCGTCGCCCGCGGCTGGCGTCAAGACGCTACAGGAGCTGAGGGCGTTGCGGCTCGGCGTACAGGTCGGCACCACCAGTTACACGGCGGCCACCGCGGTGGACGGCAGCAAGCCGGTAGAGGTCTACAACACCAACGGCGACGCGAAGATGGCGTTGACCAACGGCGAGATCGACGCGTTGGTCGCCGACCTGCCCACCGCGTTCTCCGTCGCCAACGAGTTGCGCAACGGGCTGATGGTCGGTCAATTGCCTGACGCCTCAGGCGATGTCGAGCAGTTCGGCATCGTGCTCGACAAGAACAGTCCGCTGACGCGATGCGTGTCATGGGCGGTCGACACGCTGCGTCAGGACGGAACGCTCGCCCACCTGCAGCAAGAGTGGCTGGCCGGTGCAGGCAAGGCGCCGGTGCTGGCTTAGTTCGACGGCCCAGGAGTCAGCGACGAGCAGGCTTGCATGGCCTGGTGCCAGGTTCCTGGGTCGACGCCGGGTGGCGGCGCGATCGCGGGCCCAGGCGCGGCGGGCACACCGTGCTCACCGAGGCAATGGGCAAGGGCGCCATGGCCGGTCGGGGCGATGGACGTCGACGACTGCTGCGGAGCCGGTGTGGTCGACGAGCACGCGACCAGAAACCCTGCCGCGCCAAGAGTGGCGGCCAGCCGAATCGAACGCACTAGCCGACGAACCTCGTCAGCCGCGCGGACAGGTGTGGCACCAAACCGCCGTCCGCGTCGACGCGCTCCTCGACGTAGGCCAGGTCGCCGCCTTCGACGATGCCGTAGAGCCTCTTGGCGCCCCCGACGAGCACGCCGGACTTGCTGCGAGCCAAAGCATCGGTGACGAGTTCCCACGACGACTGGGTCCGGGGCCGGCCGTAGAACAGCTCGACGTAGCCCGCCGAGTGCGCCAGCATCAGCTCGATGGCCTGGGATTCGGAAGGGTCGGCGGGATCGTTGACGAAACGCCAGAAGCCGGATTCGCGCAGCGTCGGCTCTTCGTATTCACCCGTTTCCGTCAGCCGCCAGCTGCGTGCCTCCCAGATCAGATAATCGCGGCCGTCGTGCGATACGACGATCTGCTGGCCGAACCGATAATCGCCGTGGGGTCCGCGGCCCTCGCCCTCGCCGCGCCACACACCGACCAGGGGAAGCAGCGCAAGCAGAGCGTCGTGGAGGTTCGCGCCCTTGCGCAGGTTGGCGGTATCGGCCGGCATGGGCAAGTCGTCGAATACCGGGATGTTGCGAGCCGCCGTGGTCTTGGCCCGTTCAGCGGCCGCGGCGACTGCCTCGTCGCCTGAGGTCACGACTCGTCGGTGATGAGGCGATACAGCGCGTACAGCGCGAACCACGTGATGACGACGACGGCCGCGACGAGCATGATCTCGAAGAACAACACCACGACGACGAGTCTAGTGGCCCGCCGTCAGGTCAGCTGTCTGGGTGCCCCGCGAGGGGCGCCCCGGCGAGACGTCAGTGCTCGCCGGGGATCGTGCCGTCAGGCGACCTTGACGTCGACCTCGTGGATGCCCGCGCCCGACGGTGCGACGCTGGCGTCGCCGTTACCCGCGGGGGACAGCGCGCGCAGCGTCCAGGTGCCCGGTGCCGCGAAGAACCGGAAGTCACCGGTGGCCGACGCGACGACCTCGGCGGTGAATTCGTCAGAGGCGTCCAGCAGGCGCACGAACGCGCCGCCGACGGCCTGACCCGAGCCGTCGACGACGCGGCCGGTGATCACCGTCTCTTTTTCGAGGTCGACGCTGGCGGGCAACGTCAAGCCTTGCTTCGGTGCAGAGCACATATCAACTTCCCAACTCGATCGGGGCACCCACCAGGGAGCCGTATTCCGTCCAACTGCCGTCGTAGTTCTTGACGTTCTTGTGTCCCAACAGTTCCTGCAGCACGAACCAGGTGTGCGACGAGCGCTCACCGATCCGGCAGTAGGCGATGGTTTCCTTCTCTCCGTCCAGCCCGGCCTCGGCGTACAGCTTGGCCAGGTCCTCGTCGGACTTGAAGGTCCCGTCCTCGTTGGCCGCCTTGCTCCAAGGAACATTGATGGCACCGGGGATATGCCCGGGGCGCTGGCTCTGCTCCTGCGGGAGATGGGCGGGCGCGAGGATCTTGCCCGAGAACTCGTCGGGGGAGCGGACGTCGACGAGGTTCTTGCCGCCGATGGCCGCGATGACCTCGTCACGGAATGCCCGGATCGTGTTGTCGGGCTGCTTGGCGGTGTAACTGGTGGCGGGCCTGCTCACCGGCTCGCTGGACAGCGGGCGTCCGTCGAGCTCCCACTTCTTGCGGCCGCCGTCGAGCAGCTTGACCTTGTCGTGGCCGTAGAGCTTGAAGTACCAGTACGCGTAGGCCGCGAACCAGTTGTTGTTGCCGCCGTAGAGGATCACGGTGTCGTCGTTGGCGATGCCGCGCTCAGAGAGCAGCTTGGAGAACTGCTGGGCGTCGACGAAGTCGCGCTTGACGTGGTCCTGCAGATCCTCTTTCCAGTCCAGCTTGATGGCGCCCTCGATGTGGCCGCCGTCATAAGCGCTGGTGTCCTCGTCGACCTCGACGAAGACCGTGTTCGGCGCAGTGAGATTGCTCTCGGCCCAGTCTGTGCTGACTAGGACGTCGGAGCGTGCCATGTACGAAATCCTTTCGGTTGCTTGGTTTTTCGAACGTTTATGCGGGGGATGGCGCGCGGCGCAGCCGCGCGATGAGCGGATAGATCTGGCAACCGAGGCAGATGCCGAAGGCCGCGTTGAGGAATGCCGCCACAAGAGCAAAGCCTGTGGCGATCGAGCCGAGAAGTATTACGCCCGTGGCGAATCCGATGGTGCCCACGACGGCGAACGCGAACCCGACGAGCTGGGCGAATTTGAGCGGCGGCACCGGTTCACGCTCGCTGACCGGGCTCAGCCGCGGGGCGATCACCTTGGCGAACACCTGCCCATACGGATGACTACGCGGACCGAGCGCCGCGCCGATCGCGAATACGACGGCCTGGGCGCCGAGGATCACCGCCGCCGTGATCGGGCTGACGGCCGAAACCACCAATGTCACCACCAGCACGGCCGTCGTCACCCAGGCGGCGAACCTGGGCCCACGAACGTCCACCTGGGCGATGTTGGTGTTTGTCGACATACAGTCACACTCCTGTTGTGTTGGATGGGCTGGTTTCGAGCAAGCCGATACGGCTGCTCCGAGCGAGCGCGCTTAGACCGCGCGGCTGCGCTCAGCAGCTACAACAACAACAGCAAGAACCCGCGACGCGGCACAGATCGACTGCGCGGCGCTTGGTGAGCATCGGCTCGAGGCGGGACACGCCCGACAGCTTACCCAATGAAGGCCTGTTCAAGCCAACAGCCGTTCGACCGCCGACCGCAGGTCAGCAGCCCTTGGCACGCCCGTGGTGCGATACCGCGGCCGTCCGTCGCTGTCGAAAATCAACGTGGTCGGCAGCGACATGATCGAAAGCCGTCGGGCTGCATCGGGATTCGCGTCCATGTCGATCTCGAGGTGGGCCACGCCGCCGAGGTCGTCGCACACCTGCTCGACCACTTTCCGCACGGCGGCGCACGGCCCGCACCACACCGCGCTGAAGTGCACGACGGTCGGCCCGGTCGACGACAGCCCTAGGTCGGACGTGTCGACGTTGCTCGCTTCGGCGGCGGACTTAAGCATCCCGGCACGCAGGGTCATCAGCCTGCCGACCACCAACGCCACGCCGAACGCCGCGATCAGTACCGCGATGACGACGATCCATGAAGAGCTCATGACAACCTGAACTGATCGAGCGCGACGGTTACTCCCTCGGTGATGCCTTCGATGATGACGTCCGAGCCGCGCGCCCCCTCGCTGGTCGGCCGCACACCGAAAGGCAGCTTCTGGCCAGGCAGGCTGGTCGAAAACGCGGCGAGCACCGCGGGGAGCTTGTCCTCGGGAACCTGCTGGTCGGCGGTGCCCGCCCCGGTCAGCACGCCGGTAGCGGTGAAGATCAGCGTCGTCTGATCCGGCCCCGCGATGGACAGGTCGACCGCAACGCTGACCTTCTTGTCATAGTCGGCTTTGTGCGGAGTCCCGGTGAAAACCAGCCCGCGATTGCTGGAGATGCCCGACTCCGTGGTCCCGCCGGTCGCGTCATTGCTTTCCCGCGTCGGCGCCTCCACCAGCAGGTCGGGGATACCCATGAACCGCCCGACATGCGTGGAGTCGATGATGATGCGGCTTTCCAGCTTTCCGACCGACAACTTCGCGTCCGGCCTGATCAGCCAGGACGTATCGGTGAGATCGACCGAATGCAGGGTCGCCTCCAGGCCCACCTTGCCGACGATGGGGTGATCAACACCACTGGTCTTGATTTCGACTTCGTTGTACCGGTGGCGCAGAGCTTGGGAGATGAACGGGAACCCCAGGATGCCGACCCAGGGGTCGAAGTGCAGGTTCGCGGCGGCGCGCATGCTCCTGGCCAGCCGGTATTCGGCATAAATCGCCGTCCCGAAGTCGGCCCCGACGGCGCCCACCACGATCGCCGTCACGGTCGCGATCACCCCGATCAGCAGCTTCCGCACCCGCACATTCTGGCCCACAGACGAGGCTTGCCCGGCTCAGCGCGGCTAACGAGCAGGTGGCGCGCTATCGTTAGATGACCATCGGCCGGGTAACGGCCATGTGTCAGGCGTGAATCTGGGAAGTCACCACCGACATCGTTGTCCGGGCGAGGTCCCTATGGCTGCTGGAGGGCCAGTTGGATCTATTGCTACTGACGGTCGACCCACATCCGGAATCTGTGCTGCCCTCGTTGTCTCTGCTTGCGCATAACGTGCGGACGGCGCCGACCGAGGTTTCCTCTCTATTGGAGGCCGGCACAGCCGACGTGGCGATCGTCGACGCGCGCACTGATCTGGCCGCCGCACGCGGCCTCTGTCGACTGCTGGGCACCACCGGAACGTCGGTGCCCGTCGTGGCCGTCGTGAACGAAGGCGGCCTGGTGGCCGTCAACGTCGAATGGGGCCTCGATGAAATTCTGTTGCCGAGCACTGGGCCTGCCGAGATCGACGCCCGGCTGCGGCTGCTGGTAGGCCGTCGCGGTGGCGTGGCCAATCAGGAGAACGTCGGCAAGATCAGCCTGGGCGAGCTCGTCATCGACGAAGGCACCTACACCGCGCGGCTGCGCGGACGTCCGCTCGACCTGACTTACAAAGAGTTCGAACTCCTCAAGTACCTGGCTCAGCATGCGGGTCGGGTGTTCACCCGCGCGCAGTTGCTGCAAGAGGTCTGGGGTTATGACTTCTTCGGCGGGACCCGCACCGTCGACGTCCATGTGCGGCGGCTGCGCGCCAAGCTCGGCCCCGAATACGAATCGCTGATCGGCACCGTGCGCAACGTCGGCTACAAGGCGGTGCGGCCTGCGCGGGGGCGCCCGCCGGCGCCCGGGGCCGATATGTCCGACGACATGGTCGACGACGTGGGCGGCTATGACGCGCCCGACAGCCTGTCCGACGCGCTGGTTGACCCGCTGCGCAGTCAGTGACCGATTTCGGCTGGCGCACGGGCTTGTCCCATGACGAGCAACGCCAGATCCGTTCGCTGATCACTGCCGCCACAACTCTCGACGGCGTCGCCCCCGTCGGCGACCAGGTCCTTCGAGAGCTTCCATACGACCGCACCAAGCACCTGCTCGCCGTCGACGACGACTTCAGCTCCGGTGTCGTCGGCTATCTGAACCTCACCGCGTCACCGCCGATGGCTGAGCTGGTCGTGCATCCGGACGCGAGGCGCCGCGGCATCGGATCGGCGATGGCGAGGACCGGGCTCGCCGAGGGCGGGCACGACGCCAGGATCTGGGCTCACGGCAACCTCGAACCCGCGCGCGCGACGGCGGCCGCGCTGGGTTTGGTCGCCGTGCGCGAACTGTGGCAGATGCGGCGGCCGCTCACGGACCTGCCTGCGATCACGGTGCCCGACGGTGTTCGCATCGACACGTACTCCGGTCCGGCTGACGACGCCGAGCTGCTGCGCGTAAACAACGCCGCGTTCGCGTGGCATCCCGAGCAGGGCGGGTGGACGGAAGACGCCATCGCCGAACGTCGCGGCGAGCCGTGGTTCGACCCGGCTGGTCTGTTCATGGCCGTAGACGAGGCAACCGGCAAGCTGCTGGGCTTCCACTGGACCAAGGTGCACTCAGGCGACCTTGGCGAGGTGTACGTCGTCGGCATCGACCCCGCCTCTCAGGGCCGCGGTATCGGGGCGGCGCTGACCCTGATCGGACTGCACCATCTCGCAGAGCGGTTGTCGGAAAGTGAACAACCGGCGGTGATGCTTTACGTCGAGGCAGATAACTCGGCGGCCGTTAATACGTATCAAAGACTAGGTTTCGACGTGTTTTCGGTGGATGCCGCTTATGCGCTAGAAGCTGGGACCTAGCTGTACCTGTTCACCTTGCGTTCACTTTCCATCCGTGAGCCGTTGACCAGCGCCGCATACGTTGCCGGAGAGTTCAAAGCCGTCAACCGAAAGTGGGATCAGTGAAGCTCAACAGCATTGGCAAGGCGCTCGGCACGACACTATCTGCGACGGCGATCGCCGCGCTGACGCTGACCGCGTGTGGCAGCGACAACAACGCCTCGACGTCCAGTTCAGGCGCCTCAACCTCGGGGAGCGCCGCCAAGGTCAATTGCGCTGGCAAGAAGGCGCTGAAGGCCAGCGGTTCGTCGGCGCAGGCCAATGCTGTCACTCGGTTCGTCACCGCCTATGAGTCGGCGTGCTCGGGGTACACCCTGAACTACACGTCCAGCGGCTCGGGTGCGGGCGTGTCTGAATTCCTCGGTGGCCAAACCGATTTCGGCGGCACCGATTCGCCGCTGAACCCCGACAAGGGTGAGGTCGAGAAGGCCAAGACCCGCTGCGGCGGTGCCGACGCATGGAACCTGCCGACTGTCTTCGGCCCGATCGCCGTGACCTACAACCTGCCGGGTGTTGACGGCTTGGCACTCGACGGGCCCACTCTGGCCAAGATCTTCAACGGTGCCGTTACGACGTGGAACGCCCCTGAGATCGCGGCGCTGAACTCCGGCAAGACGTTGCCGGGCGACAAGATCAACGTGGTCTTCCGCAGCGACGAGTCCGGCACCACGGACAACTTCCAGAAGTACCTCAACGCGGCCGGTGGCGACGCATGGGGCAAGGGCGCAGGCAAGACCTTCAACGGCGGTGTCGGCGAGGGCGCCAAGGGCAATGAGGGAACCTCGGCGGCGATCAAGAGCACCCCCGGATCGGTCACCTACAACGAATGGTCCTATGCGACCAAGCAGGGCCTGCAGGTGGCGGACATCATCACCTCCGCTGGACCTGATCCGGTGAAGCTGTCGGCGGAGAGCGCCGGAAAGTCGATCGATGCGGTCAAGATCAAGGGACAGGGCAACGACCTCGTGCTTGACACGTCGTCCTTCTACAAGCCGAGTGTCGCTGGCGCGTACCCGATCATCCTCGGCACCTACGAGGTCGTGTGCTCCAAGTACCCCGACGCAGAGGTCGCTCCCGCAGTCAAGGCATTCCTGACCGTCGCGACGACCGATGGCCAGAAGGGCCTGCAGGACGCTGGCTACATTCCGATCCCGGACACGTTCAAGGCCAAGCTGACCGAGGCCATCAATGCCATCTCCTAGTCAAAGGCAGCAATGACTTTGAAGCCTGACTCGACCGCTGTGGGCTCGTCAACAACGGGGGCGAGCCCACAGCAGATCGGGGATACTCCAGATATGTCGACCAAAGCCACACCGGCGTCGGCCCTGAGAGGCCACCGTCGGTGGGGCGACACAGTTTTCTACTCGATCGCAATCGCGGCAGGCGCGACAATCATCGGCGCCATCGCACTGATGGGCCTTTTCCTGTTGATTAGGGCGGTTCCTTCGCTTGCCGCCAACAACGCAAACTTCATCACCAGTTCACAATTCGTCACGACGGACGAGCACGATCTGCGTTTCGGTATCGCCGATCTGTTCCGGGTGACGGTGCTCAGTTCGTTCTTCGCCCTGGCGATCGCGGTGCCGATTGCGATCGGGATCGCCACATTCTTGACCAATTACGTACCGCGTCGGTTGGCGCGACCGTTCGCGATCCTGGTCGACCTGCTCGCGGCGGTGCCCTCGATCGTCTTCGGCCTGTGGGGCATCTTCGTACTCGCTCCCAAACTCGAGCCGATCCAACGGTTCCTCAACGACAACTTGAACTGGATCTTCTTGTTCGGCAAGGGCAATGTCTCGCTCGCGGGTGGCGGCACCATATTCACCGCAGGTGTCGTGCTGGCCGTGATGATCCTGCCGATCATCACGTCGGTGTCCCGGGAAGTGTTCAGCCTCACCCCCAAGGGGCACGTCGAGGCTGCGCAGGCATTGGGTGCCACCAAATGGGAAGTCATCCGGATGACGGTCTATCCCTATGGCCGCAGCGGGATGATCGCCGGCTCGATGCTCGCATTGGGCCGGGCACTCGGTGAGACTGTCGCGGTCCTGATCATTCTGCGCACTGCTGCGCAGGCCGGGCACTGGTCGCTGTTCGACGGCGGATATACCTTCGCGTCCAAGATCGCTTCGGCTGCAGCGGAATTCAGTGCGCCGCTGCCCACCGGGGCATACATCGCGGCGGGCTTCGTTCTTTTCGCCCTGACATTTGTCGTCAACGCGGTTGCTCGCTTGGCAGCCGGAGGAAGGGTGAGCGGCGGATGACCGAAGCCACGCTTGACGCCCCGGTGAAGGCGCCGACCTTTCATCAGATCAGCTTCGCCCGCAAGGCCAAGAATCGTTTGGCGGAAACGCTTTTCACTACAGCTTTCCTGATCGCAATGGTGCCCCTGGTGTGGCTGCTGTTCACCGTCATTTCGCGAGGCTATCGCGCGGTCATTTCGTCCACGTGGTGGAACAAGTCGTTGGCCGGTGTTCTTCCGGAGCAGTTCGCCGGGGGCGTGTACCACGCGATCTACGGCACGATCGTCCAGGCCGGGATCGCGGCGATACTGGCGGTGCCATTGGGTGTCATGGCGGCCATCTACCTGGTGGAATACGGACGCGGATGGTTCGCGCGGACAACGACATTCATGGTTGACATCTTGGCCGGTGTGCCTTCGATTGTGGCTGCGCTATTCGTTTTCGCGCTGTGGATCGCCACGATGGGCTTTGAGCAGAGCGCCTTTGCGGTGTCGTTGGCCCTGGTGTTGCTGATGCTCCCGGTCGTTGTGCGCAATACCGAAGAGATGCTCAAACTGGTGCCCGACGAGCTGCGCGAAGCGTCATATGCACTTGGCATTCCGAAATGGAAGACCATCGCACGGATCGTCGTGCCCACGGCACTGCCCGGCATTATCAGCGGGATCCTGCTGGCTCTGGCGCGGGTGATCGGAGAGACGGCTCCGGTGCTGGTGTTGGTCGGCTACGCCAGGTCGATCAACTACGACCCGTTCGAAGGCAACATGGCGTCATTGCCGCTGTTGATTTACACCGAACTGATCAACCCGGAGGCAGCGGGACGGGCCCGAGTTTGGGGTGCTGCGCTTACGCTGATCATCATCGTGGCAGCGCTGTATGTTGCCGCGGCGTTCGTGATCCGGCTGTTGACCCGCAAACGAGCTTGACGATCTTAGGAGCGGATATGGCCAAGCGCATAGACATCAAAGACCTCAATATCTTTTACGGCTCATTTCACGCCGTTGCGGACGTCGCGCTGTCCGTCCCGCCGCGCAGCGTGACGGCGTTCATCGGCCCGTCGGGCTGCGGTAAGTCGACGGTGCTGCGCACGCTGAACAGGATGCACGAAGTGCTGCCCGGTGCGAGAGCCGAGGGGTCGGTTCTCCTCGACGGGGAGGACATCTACGGCGCCGGGATCGATCCGGTCAGCGTCCGCAAAACCATTGGCATGGTGTTCCAGCGGCCAAATCCGTTCCCCACCATGTCGATTCGCGACAACGTGGTGGCAGGACTGCGGCTGCAGGGTGTGCGGGGCCGCAAGACTCTCGACGAGGTCGCGGAGCGTTCCCTCAAAGGCGCCAATCTGTGGAACGAGGTCAAGGACCGGCTCGACAAACCGGGCGGCGGCCTGTCCGGTGGTCAGCAACAGCGGCTGTGCATTGCCCGCGCGATTGCCGTACAGCCCGCGGTGTTGTTGATGGATGAGCCTTGCTCCGCATTGGACCCGATCTCAACGCTGGCGATCGAAGACCTGATATCGGAGCTCAAGCAGGACTACACGATTGTGATCGTCACGCACAACATGCAGCAGGCCGCCCGCGTGAGCGACCAGACCGCGTTCTTCAATCTCGAAGCCACTGGCAAGCCTGGCCGGCTGATCGAGATCGACGACACGGAGAAGATCTTCTCCAACCCGACCCAGAAGGCCACCGAGGATTACATCTCCGGCCGCTTCGGCTAGGGCGTCAACACCACGCGGACGCCCGACGGTTCTGTTTCCGTCCAGGCCTGCGTGACCTCGGACAGCGGACGGCGTCTGGTCTGGATCTGCAGTTCGCCGGTCGCGGCCATCTCGAAGAGCCTCGGCAGACCCTCTACACGGGCGCGGGCCAGCACCTCAGGCGGCACGCTGCCCAGTCCCAGGCCGACAAGGGAGATCCCGTTGCCGCGCAGGATTCCCGCCGACAGGCTCAGTGTCGGCCCGGCCATCGACCCGATCTGGACGAATCGAGTGGCGTGGTAATGCGCCGCAGGATGGCTCGATGCCAGCGCAGCGAGCACTTGTTCGGCAGGCTCACCCCACAGATAGTCGAGGATCGCGTCGAACGGCCGTTCCGCGTGCGCCGCGCCGACACGCGTGCCCAGGTCGTCATCACCCAACGTGATCACGTCGTCGGCCCCGACGTTGCGTAACCACTGCAGCCGCTGTGCATTTCGGCCGACGACGACCACACGACCAGCGCCGAACACCGATTTCGCGAGCTGGGTGGCAATCGAGCCGGTGACACCAGTCGCGCCCAACACCAGCACATGGTCGCCCGTGCGTACGCCCGCCGCATACTCTAGCGATGCCCATGCGGACAACCCGGGATTCGGGACGGCCGCGGCCGTAACCGCATCCACCGTCTCGGGTAGCGGAATCGCACCGTGCGGGCTGATCAGCGCGCGCTGGGCCATCATCCCGTACGGCGCGAGTGCTCCCGTGTACACGCGCTGGCCGTCTGCCAGGCGAGCGACGCCGTCCACTCCGGCGACGCTGGGCAATCGAATCTCCTTGCTGGCGTAGTGCTTTCCTGACATCAATCCCCGGGTCAGGTTGGTCAGCGCCGACGCTTCGACGTCGACCACGACGGCGCCGTCTGACGGCGACGGCTCGTCGAAATCGGTGTACACCGGTGGCCTGCCCCATTCCTGGACTACAGCTGCTTTCACGTCTCTCCTAAAGTTTCCGAATAGATGGTTTCTATAGAAACTATATGCATGGCCGAGGCCAGATGGCAATATGGTTTCCGTGAAAACAAAGACGGTGCTGGTCGACGAGATCAACGAGCTCATCGGAGCCGTCGGGGACAAGTTCGACGACACCGAACGTGACGCCGAACGCGACTTCATGGCCGAACGCTGCCCGAAACGACTCGAACCGCTTGTGCGCCGGCTACCCACGCTGAGCATGCACCTACTTGCCCAAATCGCTGAGAGCCCGGTGAGCATCGTGGGATTGGCCACGCGCTCAGGCCGACTGAAAGGCACGGTATCCAAACACGTGCAGCGCCTGGTCGAAGCGGGGCTGGTGGAGCGGTCGCCCATCCCCGGTAACCGCAAGGAGGTAACCCTGACGCTCACCGCGGACGGGCGGATCGTCACCGATGTTCACCGGCGACTTCACGAGGAGATGCGGGGTGGACTGCACGATTTTCTGTCGCGGTACAGCAACGCCGAGCTCGCCGTCATCTCCAAGGTGTTGCGCGATCTGCTCGCCACCAAGAAAGTCGGGGTACGGATCGCTGCGCCGGAATAGTGCGCCCTCTTGCCCTGTCGTTACTTCCATGAGCAAGGCAGTGCAATTCGATCAGTACGGCGATGTTGACGTCCTTGCGGTGCGCGACGTCGAAAAGCCGGTGCCGGCCGCAGGCGAGGTACTCGTCGCGGTCAAGGCGGCCGGAATCAATCCCGGTGAAGCCATGATTCGCCGCGGCGCGCTTCACGACCGGTGGCCGGCTACCTTCCCGTCCGGACAAGGCAGCGATCTGGCGGGCGTGGTCGCGGACATCGGTCCCGACGTAGAGGCATTCGCGGTCGGCGACGAGGTGCTCGGCTTCACCGACCAACGCACCAGCCAGGCCGAGTTCGTCGCCGTGCCCGCCGAGCAGCTCACCGCGAAACCCGATGCGGTGCCATGGGACGTCGCGGGCGGGCTTTACGTCGTGGGCACAACGGCATACGCCGCGGTGCGTGCGGTCGCGCTGAAGCCGGGTGACACCGTCGCAATTGCCGGTGCCGCAGGCGGTGTGGGCACGATCGCCGTACAGCTCGCCAAGCGCGCCGGTGCGACGGTGCTCGGCATCGCCGGCCCCGCCAACGACGACTGGCTGACCGAGCACGGCGTCATTCCGGTCAACTACGGTGACGACTTGGCGAACCGGCTACGGGAGGCCGCGCCGGGTGGACGGATCGACGCGTTTCTCGACTTCTTCGGCGGCGGCTACGTCGAACTGGCTGTGTCCGAGCTAGGTATCGCTCCCGAGCGTGTGGACACCATCATCGACTTCCCCGCTGTTGAGCGGTTCGGCGTGCAAATGGCAGGCAACGCCGATGCGTCCAACGCGGATGTGCTCGCCGAGCTGGCTGGGCTCGTCGCGGCCGGTGAGCTGGAGGTTCCGATTGCCGAGGTGATTCCGCTCGCCGACGTCCAGCGCGCCTACCGCACGCTGGAGCAACGCCACACCAGAGGCAAGATCATCCTGCGGCCCTGACGGCCGGGATCAGCGCGGGGCGGGGATCTCTTCCTCGTCCGGGTGCTTGCCCGTGACCTGGAAGATGACCCGACGAGCCACCTCGACCGCGTGGTCGGCGAACCGCTCGTAGAACCGGCCCAGCAGGGTCACATCGACGGCCGCGGCCACCCCGTGCTTCCATTCCCGGTCCATCAGGACGGTGAACAGATGGCGGTGCAGGTCGTCCATCGCGTCGTCTTCTTCACGGATCCTTGCGGCCTTCTCCGGATCACGCGTGATCAGGACTTCTTGCGCACTGTTGCCCAATTCGACTGCCAGACGGCCCATTTCGGCGAAGTAGCCGTTGACCTCTTCCGGCAGCGCGTGGTTGGGATGCCGGCGCCGCGCGATCTTGGCGACGTGCAGGGCCAAGGCGCCCATCCGGTCGACGTCGGCGACGATCTGGATGGACCCGACGATGGCGCGTAGATCTCCTGCCACCGGCGCCTGCAGCGCCAGCAGGACGAAAGCCGACTCCTCCGCCTTGGCGCTCATCGCGGCGATCTGCTCGTGGTCGGTGATGACCTGCTCGGCCAGCACCAAATCGGCCTGCAGCAGGGCCTGCGTTGCGCGCTCCATGGCAGCGCCCGCCAGCCCGCACATCTCGCCGAGCTGGGCTGTCAAGGCATCCAGTTGCTCGTGGTACGCGGTCCGCATGGATCAAGCCTACGGGCATTGGCCTTGAATCGTCACGACGCGCCCGGTGAACGAACGGTGAATGCCACCTGCCCAAACACTGCCGGGGATGGCGCTATTCGCAGGTCGTATCCGCCGCGTTGGTGACGGTCAGATCCTCGGGCAGGTGGGTCGGGGCGGTGCTGGTGCCCCGAACGACATGCACCTGAACAGGCGAGCCGCTGGGCGACGGCGCGCTCACGTTGTTGTAGAAATCGCTGCCGAGCACCACCTGGACCACGTCACCCATGCCGGTGACCCGCTCGATGGTGGGGTTGGCAAACGACGAGGCGACCGTGGCCGCGGCCTGCTCGTTGCCCGGTGAGAAGAACACCGTCGTCGAGGACAGCGGGCCCGGGTAGTCGTCCGGAGTGGTGACGTTGAAGCCGTGGGCCTGCAGTTGGCTGGCCGCGGTGTTGGCCAACCCGTTCTCGCCGGTCGAATTCGACACCCTCACGGTGACGTCCTGCGGACTGGTCGTGACGGCGTTCACCAGCTCGGCGTTGGTTGGCGCACTGAGCTTCTGGTTGGCGGGGTCCGGCGTCGCGCTCACCGTCGACTCGGGCGTGCCCGGGACGGGAGTGTTGTCGGCGTTTTTTTCCTCGGGCAGCGGGTCGTCGTTGATGATCGCATCGAACAAGGCGTGCATGTCGTCGGTGCGAGGCACCTCGTTGCCGTATTCGTCGGGATATCCAACGGTCGGCACGGTCACGAACGTGATGCGGCCCGCATTCACCCCTTGGACGGACTGGCCGAGGTCAACGAGGTCCTTGGTCCTGATGTTGTCGACGAAACTGTCGTTGATGAACATGTTGACCACGTTGTTGAGCTTGGGCAGCGAGAAGAACACTTCCTTGGAAATCAGCGAGCGCAGGAGCGACGACAAGAACAGCTGCTGACGTTTGATGCGGCCATAGTCACCGTTTGTTTCGGTGGTCACCTGCCGGGCGCGCACGTACTGCAGCGCGGTATGGCCGTCGACCATCTGGCGGCCTGCATTGGGCAGCACGGTGCCGAGCTCGTAGTCCTCCAAGGGTGTGGTGCTACACACCTCGACACCGCCGAGGGCATCGACCATCTTCGAGAATCCGGCGAAATCGACTGCCATGAAACGGTTTACGGACAGACCCGACAGTTTCTGGACTACCTTCACCAGGCACTTGGGACCGCCCACGGCGTAGGCGGAATTCAGCTTGGTCTCGGTGTACACCTCTTCGGGTCCGTAGGTGCCCGTCTGCTCGTCATACAGCGGCCCGTACTCGTGCGTCTCCGGGTTCCACGCCTCGCATTGCATCGGGTTGATCGACAAGTCACGCGGAAAGGACACGGCGACAACGCGTTTGCGGTTGGCCGGGATGTTCACAAGCATTACGGTGTCGGATCGGGTACCGCCCGCGTCCTCGGTGGTTCCCGCGCCCATGTCGCTGTTTTCGCCAAACCGGCTGTCCACTCCCACAATCAGGAAGTTCTCGTCGCCGAATTGGGCATTGGGGTCGACGATGTCACGCGAGTCGGGGTCGAGCGCGGACACCTTGTTGAGCATGTTGTTCTTGGACGACTGCCATTGCCACGCCCCACCTGTGAGGGCGAGGGCGCTCGCCGCGATCAGCGCCGCGGCGACCCGTCCGGCCACCATGGTCTTGCGACGGCCGCGGCGGGGTTCCGCCTGGTCCACCTCCGTGCGGGTACCCACGCGAGCCGGGCCTACGCGGTCGGCCCGGCGCAGACGGGCCAGGTCGGGCAGATCTCCGGAAACGACAGGGATGACTTCGGTGTCGTCGCCCCCGGGGCCGGCTATGACGGGATCCCAGACTGCATCGATGATCTCGGTCGGCGGCGCCGGCGGAGGAGGATGCGGTTCCGGGTCGCGGTGCGGCCGCTTCAGTTCTTCAGGGACACTCGCGTGGCCGTGCAGCTTGGCGATCAGATCGGCGACGGTGACGCCGTCGGTGTGGTTACCGGCCGGCTCGGCATCCTCGGGATCAGAACCCGAACTGCGCTCCCACGGCGCGGCGCCTGGCGAGGGCCGCGGGCTTCGGGTAAGCCATTGATTGTCGTCGGCAGGAGGAACCGGCCCGCCGTAGTCAGGCAGACCAGGAGTGGCGTTGTCGCCGTCACTCATGTTCCTACCGGCCTCCGACTCTTAAGGCGTCATGCGCGTCGGTGCGCATGGGCGTATCCAGTGCCTCTTGTCTTCTAGCAGCACCCTGCGGGGCTCCGCCACTGGAGCCTGATGCGACGAGATTCATATCGTACTGAGACATCCTGAGAGACAGCCAGTCAGGAGACGGTGTCAAGATCGTCTCGGTTTAGCCTCCCGAATGCATGACGTCTGCCCCGGCGGGCACGGTGCAGTCGTCGGGATCGGCGAGCCAGCCCTCTGGCAGGGCCACCGAAGCGGGCGACCCCTGACGTCCCCGCGGACCGGTGGCGGCCTCGGGGAAAGGCACCGCAGGATCGAGCTGGCCCAGCAACACGTCGAGCTCCGTCAGCGTCTTGACCAGGGCTAATGACCGCCTCAGCTCCGCTCCGGCAGGAAAGCCGTGCAGGTACCAGGCGACGTGCTTGCGGATGTCCCGCATGCCCTTGTCCTCGCCGAAATGGGCCGCCAGCAGCTCACCGTGCCGACGGATGATCGTGGCCACTTCTCCCAATGTCGGCGGCGTCGGGGCCGTCGTCCCGGAAAACGCGGCCGACAGCTCGGCGAACAGCCAGGGCCGGCCCAGGCACCCGCGGCCGATGACCACGCCGTCGCATCCGGTCGCGGCCATCATGGCCAGTGCATCGTCGGCCTCGAAGATGTCGCCGTTTCCGAGCACCGGAATGCCCGTGACGTGCTGCTTGAGCTGGGCTATCTGCTCCCAGTCGGCGGCTCCGGAGTAGCGCTGCGCCGCGGTGCGGGCGTGCAGCGCGACGGCCGCCGCGCCCTCCTCGGCCGCGATGCGGCCTGCGTCCAGATGCGTGTGGTGAGCGTCGTCGATGCCGATCCGGAACTTCACCGTCACCGGGATGTCGGTCCCCTCGGTGGCGCGCACCGCGGCGGCGACGATCTGGCCGAACAGCCGGCGCTTGAACGGCAGCGCGGCACCGCCACCACGGCGCGTGACCTTGGGCACCGGGCAGCCGAAATTCATGTCGATGTGGTCGGCAAGCCCCTCGTCAGCGACCATTTTCGCCGCCGCGAACGTGGTATCCGGGTCGACGGTATAGAGCTGCAGCGAGCGGGGGGACTCGTCCGGCGCGAACGTCGTCATGTGCATGGTCACCGGATGACGCTCGGCGAGCGCCCGAGCGGTCACCATCTCGCACACATAGAGGCCGCTGACCGTCCCGGCTCTGGACAGCTCCATTTCGCGGCACAGCGTGCGGAATGCGACATTTGTCACACCGGCCATCGGGGCCAGTACAACCGGACTGCGCAGCGCGATCGGCCCGATCCGCAGCTGGGCGCGCGGCTCGGCTAACGCCGTCATGACGCCGACGAGGCCAGCACCTTCGACGCGGTGAGCTTCTCGGCCTTGCGGGCCTCGCGCTCGAGGCGGCGCTGCTTGGACTCCTCGAACTTCTGCGAGGCGTCCTCGAGCTCCTCGACGAGCACTGCGAGGTCGTCGCGCATGCGCGCGGCTTCGCCGGTGAAGTCTTCGCGTTCGAAGATGCGCCACTTCTTGAGGACCGGCATCACCACGTCGTCGAGGTGGATGCGCGGGTCGTAGACGCCGCCGACGGCGATGATCACGGCCTTGCGCCGGAACTCAGGAACGGTGTACCCGGGCATCTTGAAGTTGCGCAGCACCCTGTGCAACGAGTGCATGGCCTGGTCTGGCGCGATCTCGAAGCCGGCCTCGGACACGTCGCGGTAGAAGATCATGTGCAGGTTCTCGTCGGCCGAAACCCGTTGCAGCAGTTGATCGGCGATCGTTTCGTCGCAGGCCTTGCCGGTGTTGCGGTGCGACACACGCGTCGCCAATTCCTGGAACGTCACGTAGATGACCGAGTCGAACAGGCTCTCGGCAAACAGGTCGCCCTGCTGGTTCTGGCCAGGGGAGAAGCCGCGGGTGACCTGCTCGACGCGCAGCTGCTCGAGCTGCACGGGATCGACCGCACGGGTGACGACGAGGTAGTCGCGCAGCGCGATGCCGTGGCGGTTCTCCTCGGCCGTCCAGCGGTTGACCCACTGGCCCCACGCGCCGTCCATGCCGAAGTTCATTGCGATCTCGCGGTGATAGGAGGGCAGGTTGTCCTCGGTGAGAAGGTTCTGCACCATGGCGACCTGAGCGACCTCGGACAGCTGCGACTGCCCAGGCTCCCAGTCCTGGCCGCCGAGCGCGTAGTAGTTCTTGCCGTCCGACCACGGGATGTAGTCGTGCGGGTTCCAGTCCTTGCGCATCCGCAGGTGCCGATTGAGGTTCTGCTCGACGACAGGCTCGAGTTCGCGAAGCAGGTGCAGGTCGGTCAGGTTCTCGTGCATAAGCGTTTCGTCCTCCTCGCTGTGCGGGACACCCTCCAGTTATCTGTACCTGTTGGTTGCACTCAATATATCTGTGTACCGCGGTGACATTCAAGCCACCCGACGGGGTGTCACACAGGCCACACGCGACACGTTCCGTCGCGGTACTATCCGCTCGGGCACTGCGGGGAGCCCGCTTCCAGCGCAGGTAGTGGATCGACTGAAGGACGGGCTCACGTGAAGATGCTCAATGTTTTCGTAGGCGCCGGCGTGCTCGCCGCGGCTGGGTCGGCCGCTCTTCTTGGCGCGGGCAGCGCGGCAGCTGCCCCGGACGTTGTCGGCCAGACGTACAGCGACGCAAAGCAGACAATTCAGCAGACCGGGGCCACGACCGTCATCGCGACGAAGACCGGAAGCCTGGCGTCGTTGGACGAGTGCATCGTCACCAACGCGTGGAGCAAGCCACAGGTCGACAACCCCCGCGGGGGCAGCGACACCAAGCAGGTGATGGTCGCGCTGAACTGCAATGCCGCAGTGGCCACGGCCGGGGCGCCCGGCAACTCGGCGGCCAGCCCAGAAGGCCGTCAGGCATTGGCCTCCGCTGACGCCGGCTGAGTCCGCCGCGGTAGCGGTGAGCCGGGCCAGGCAATAAACTTCCTGCATAACGTTCGCAGACATTTCTCAGACACTTCGGAGGTCCGGCTCAGGTGAAGAAACAGATCGTTCTCGGGGCCGGCGCCGCTGTGGCCGCATCGGCCTGTATCGCATTTTTCGGCACCGGAGTCGCCGCGGCGGACGATTACGCCGGACAGACATACGCCGACGCGTCGGCGGCGGCGAGTGAGGCCGGCCAGACCGTGGTTGTGGCCGCCCGGGTGGGTGACAAGCTGTCGCAGGACGAGTGCCTCGTGACACGGTCGCAGACCGCGCCGTTCGCCAGCGCCAATGACGGTGCGCACGTCGACGGCCAGGTGCAGTTCTACCTGAACTGCAACGGCGGATTCGCCACTGCGACTAGTCCCGGCAACTCGATGGGGTCCTCGGAGGGCCGCGCGGCGAAGGCCGCCGCGGATGAGGCCGCGGCCCAAGAAGAGGCGCCGCTCGAAGAGGTCAGCACGCCCGGTGCGTAGCCGCTAGTAGCTGGTCACCCTGCCGAGCAGCATGGCGACGCAGTAGTCGATGAATTGTTCGCGCGTCGCTGCGAGGCGACCGTCCAGGTAGGCGGTGAACAACGCCGTCAGCGCGCCGATCAACCCGGTGGCCACCATGGCCTGTACCGCGGGGTCGGTGATGCGGGTCAGTTTCTGCTGCAGCAGGTCGATGAAGTTGGGCATCCATTCGGCGCCCGAGCGTGTCAGGACCGGTTCGACCTCAGGTGCGAGCAACAGGACCCGGCCCCGCACGGGATCGTCGACCATCAACTCGACGAACCGCTCGACGGCGTCGCGTGGGGTCTCGGCTTTCATCAGTATCGACATCGCGCGGGTACAGACGTCGTCATAGACGGCGCGCACAAATTCGTCGCGGTCGGCGAAGCTCTCGTAGAAGTAGCGCTCGGTCAGGCCGGCCGCACGGCATACGGCGCGTACGGTGAGCGTCGGCCCGCCCTCGTAGCCCAGAAGCGCGACGCCCGCGGCGATCAGTTCGTCTCGGCGCAAGACCTGGCGGTCCTGCAGGGGAACGCCGGTCCATCGGCCCCGTCGTTGACCGGGATGCACATCACTCCTAAGCTCATGATGACAACGCACGTAGTCAGAATCGCATCTGACTCCGATCGGAAGTTCATCAGTGACTCAAGATACGTCTGAGGCCTACCCGGTGCCCAGCGGTACGGCCCCACTCGCATCCGGCTGTCCGGTGGCGCCGGACGGCTACGACGCACCGCCGCAGCCGCTCGGGCCGGATTCGCTGACCTGGAAATACTTCGGCGACTGGCGCGGCATGCTTCAGGGGCCGTGGGCCGGCTCGATGCAGAACATGCACCCGCAACTCGGCGCCGCCGTCGAGGAGCATTCGACGTTCTTCCGGGAACGCTGGCCCCGGCTGCTGCGCTCGCTGTACCCGATCGGTGGTGTTGTGTTCGACAGCGATCGAGCGCCCGTCACCGGTGCCGAGGTGCGCGACTACCACGTCGACATCAAAGGGGTCGACGCGCAGGGCCGGCGCTACCACGCGCTCAATCCCGACGTCTTCTACTGGGCGCATGCCACGTTCTTCGTCGGCACCATCATCGTTGCCGAACGGTTCTGCGGCGGCATCACAGAGGATGAAAAACGCCAGTTGTTCGACGAGCACATCGCTTGGTATCGCATGTACGGCATGAGCATGCGTCCGGTTCCGAATTCCTGGGAGGAATTTCAGGTCTATTGGGATCACATGTGTCGCAACGTGTTAGAGAACAACTATGCGGCGCGAGCCGTGCTTGATCTCACTGAACTCCCGAAACCGCCATTCGCCCAGTGGATTCCGGACCGGTTGTGGGCGCTGCAACGAAAGTTGTTGGCGCCGTTCTTTGTCTGGATCACCGTCGGGTTGTACGACCCTCCTGTTCGGGAGTTGATGGGCTACACCTGGTCGTCCCGCGACGAGTGGCTGCACCGACGTTTCGGCGATGCGGTGCGGGTACTGTTCGCACTGCTGCCGAAGCGGGCCAGGATGCATCCGCGGGCCCGCGCCGGCTGGGACCGTGTAACGGGTCGCATCCCGGCCGATGCGCCGCTGGTGCACACGCCCGCGCGCAACCTGCCACCGCTCGACGAGCGGGATAAACCGACCCACTACTGCCCGAAGATCTGACGCGGGCGGGCGCAATGCGCGAGGCCAAAATCAGCCCACGGGGCTGCCGGCCGGACACCACCGCGCTCGCGAGGCAAATCGTTCGGCGTTTTTCGCTATGCGCCGAGAGATTTTTGGGGCACGATTCTCTTGTGCTGCGATTTCTCCGGTCCCTTGGCGTGGCGGTTGCGTCGATGATCGCCGCCGTCGCCGTCGGGTTGGCATCCAGCGTGGCCGGGTGTCCGCAGGCTTCGGCGAGCACCGCGGTGAGCGATACGCAGCCGTCTCCCTTACCGCTGATTTCGTTCTTCAACCCGGTTGCCGTGGGCATTCACGTCGTCGAGGCGATCGCCGAGGGCATCGCGAACGTGGTCGAAATGGTCGGGACGCCTCCGCCGGTCACCATTCCGGCGCCGCACACGGTGAAGCCGGTCGCCGGTTGGTAGCCGGTGGTTTGACGAAGCCGTCGGCGGGCTAGCTTTGATATATGCAGGCGCCAGAGGTTCTTGGCGGCCGCTATGAACTGCGGGGTGTTCTAGGGCGCGGCGGAATGGCCGAAGTTCGCGACGGCTGGGATACCCGGCTGGATCGGCCTGTCGCGGTCAAGCTGCTGCATCCGGTCTTCACCACGCAACCCGACAACCGACGGCGGTTTGAGGTCGAGGCGCGCGCCGCGGCCTCGCTCAATCATCCGCACATCGTCTGCGTGCACGACAGCGGTGAACACAACGGAACGCCCTACATCGTGATGGAGCGGCTGTCGGGGCGCACACTCGCCGACGTGATCGCCTCCGGGCCGTTACCGCAACAGCAGGTGCGGTCGATTCTGGACGACATCCTCTCTGCGCTGACCGCCGCGCACGCGGCCGGAATCCTGCACCGTGACATCAAGCCCGCCAACATCTTGTTCAACGATCTTGGGAAGACAAAGGTCGCTGACTTCGGCATCGCCAAGAGCGCCGACGCCGTCAACACCATGACCGGCCAAATCGTTGGCACCCTGGCCTATTTGAGCGCCGAGCGCATCGCGGGCAAGCCGGCCTCGGTCGCGGACGACCTGTACGCGCTCGGCGTCGTCGGCTACGAGGCGTTGACTGGCCGCAGGCCCTTCCCGCAGGAGAACCTGCCCGAACTGGCACGCGCGATCGCAGACGACACACCGCCGCCGTTGACCATGCTGCGGCCAGACGTGGACCCGGCGCTTGCGGCTGTCGTCGACCGCGCGATGGCACGTGATCCGCACTGGCGGTTCGGAAGCGCTGCGGAAATGCGTGCCGCTCTTGCGGGCCGGACCTCGGGTCCGGCCGCGATGCGACCGCCGACCATGGTGCTGGCCACCCCGCTGCCCGACCCGTCGACCATGGTGGTGCCCCCGCAGGTTCGACGCGGCCGGTCGCGGATGCTGCTGGGTCTCGCGGCGGCTGCCGCCGCCATCGTGATTGCCGTCGCCGCTTTTATCGCGGACTCGGCGTCGCGGACGCCTGCGCCCGAACCGGCCAGCACGAGCACGTCGGTGTCCACACCACTGACGACGTCACTGTTGCCGCCACCACCGCCTCCGACGACGCCGGTTCAGGTTGACGAGGGCAATCCGAAGAAGGGCGGAAACGGAAATGGCAACGGGCACAAGCCGAAGCACGGCGGCTGACGCGATGTGAGGCATTGTTAGCGTGCGCGCTACGCCCATGCAATAGCTCTGCAATCGGTCAGGCGTTGCGTGCATACGCATGACAAGCATTTACGAGCAGATCGGCGGCGCCGAGGCACTCGAGGCGGTTGTCGAGGACTTCTACGGCCGCGTGCTGGCCGACGACCAATTGGCCGGTTTCTTCTCCGGCACCAACATGGCCCGGCTCAAGGGAAAGCAGGTGGAGTTCTTCGCTGCCGCGCTCGGCGGCCCGGATCCCTATACGGGAGCTCCCATGCGGCAGGTGCATCAGGGCCGCGGAATCACCATGCACCACTTCACTTTGGTGGCGGGTCACCTCACGGACAGCCTGTCAGCGGCTGGTGTGCCCGAGGAGATCGTCGGCCAGATCATCAGTGCGATAGCGCCGCTGGCTGACGACATAGCCACCGCGCGCAGTGCCTGACCTGCGAAGCAATAGTGAGTGCCCCCACCAGGGCTCGAACCTGGGACCTGCGGATTAAAAGTCCGTAGCTCTACCAACTGAGCTATAGGGGCGCGATGCATCAGGATACTGCGTGCCACTGGGCGGCTCGTTTGAGGATTGGGGTCCGGGTACCCTAAGCTATCGAGGCTCCCAACGTCACAGCGTTGCGAGTACCCCGGAGAGATTCGGCTGGCCCCCTTCGTCTAGCGGCCTAGGACGCCGCCCTTTCAAGGCGGTAGCGCGGGTTCGAATCCCGTAGGGGGTACGCGCGGCGTCCGTACGATAGGAGCCGCACAGCGAGGAAAAGCAAGGCCCTGTGGCGCAGTTGGTTAGCGCGCCGCCCTGTCACGGCGGAGGTCGCGGGTTCAAGTCCCGTCAGGGTCGCCAGTTTGGCGAGGCACTTGGGTAATAGCGGTACGGGTGCCTTCCGGCCAGGTAGCTCAGTTGGTACGAGCGTCCGCCTGAAAAGCGGAAGGTCGCCGGTTCGATCCCGGCCCTGGCCACCAAGTAGTTCGGCCGCGCAGCGCCGTTTGCTCTCGTCTTCGGGCCGATAATTTGCGGATCTGGCCGGCGGTTGAGCCAAATGAACTGCTGCCAGCAGGACGTATCTCACGTGTCCGAACTCAGATCGTTCAGCGAGTCGAGCGCAGTCGCGATCTTGTCGAGCTCGTCGTCGAAGAGGTGTGTGCGTTGGTGTGGGCGGTGACCGTAATCGACGCGTTTTCGATGGCCTTCTACAGCAAACCGAAGATCCGTGCCCGCCTCGGGGGCGTTGCTTCCCCACCTACCGGCCGCAGCCAATTCCCGCCCGCGGTTCCAGGGATGCGCAGATTCCCCTCTTTGACCTTGAACGTTGAGATATACCTAGTTATGTCAAGCCGGTTCTGCCATGGTTGGAGCAACGTGAATTCACCCCGCAAGATCACTGGCGCCCTCGTCGCTGGCGGCGTCGCAAGCGGACTATTCGCAAGCGCCGGATTGGGGTTAGCCCCGACAGCGAATGCGACCTGTGCGTCAATCTTCGGAATCGGCAACAGCGCCGAATGCACCAGCACGCTGTTCAGCGTCGCCTTCGCAATCGGCGACGGAGCGGAGGCCCACGCCGATGGGGTCTTCGGCGCGGCTTTCGTCGTCGGTCCGAACTCCACCGCCACCACAAGCCCGGGGTCTTTCCTCAACTTGGCCCTCAGCCTCTTCGGCAGCAACAACACCGTCACGGCACAAGGTGGCATAGCGAACTGGGCCACCAACATCGGCGGAAACATGAACACCGTCACGACACAAGGCAGCGTGGCGAACACCGCCACAAATATCTTCGGCAGCAACAACAACGTTTCGACACAGGGCGGCTACTTGAACTGGGCCCGAAATGTGTTCGGCGACACCAACACCGTCACGGTACAGGGCGGCTATGCAAACTGGGCTCGAAACTTCTTCGGCAGCGGAAACAACGTCACGATACAAGCCGGCTATGCAAACACGGCCCGAAACCTCTTCGGCGACAATAACAAGATCACGGTACAAGGCGGCTACGGGAACTTTGCCCGAAACCTGTTCGGCGACACCAACACCATCACGACACAGGTCGGTTATTCAGACGTGGCCACCAATTTCTTAGGCAGCAACAACACCATCACGTCGAAGGGCGGGTATTTCAATGGGGCGAGGAACATCATCGGCAGCGGCAATGAGCTATCCGTCGGTGGCCCCGGCAGCAACCTGAACTTGGGCGTTAACATCTTCAGCAATGGCAATAAGCTGTCCGCAGGTGGACTCACCAGCAACCTGAACGCCGTCCTCAACACCGGCGGAGGCGGCAACACGATCAGCGCCGGTGAGAGTCCGTCCGGGCCCGGCAACTTGAACGCCGGGTTCAACTTCTTCGGCAGAAACAATACGGTCGCAGCCGGCCCCGGTCCGTTCGCGCTTGCCGGTTCCGTCTTACGGGACGGTCAAACCATCACCAAGATGAACCCAGGCATCGCGATCAACAACTTCCGCGTCGGTGGGACGGCGGCGCCGAGCGGCCAAAGCGGCGCAACGAATGTCAACGCAGCGGGAGCGCCCACCGGAACCAACAAGATAAGCAATGCGACGGCCAACCCAGCTGGAGCGCCCACCGGAACCAACAAGAAAAGCAATGCGACTGGCAACCCAGGTGGAGCGCCCACCGCAAGCAACAAGAAAAGTAATGCGACTGGCAAGCCAACTGGAGCGACCTCTGGAAGCAACAGGATAAGAGGCAACGGCCACCGCGGACCCGGTGAGTGAAGCAAGGGGCCGGTGAGCGATTCCCCCACAGGGTGGGCTGTTTAGCTCGTGGGCATGTCAGGTGGTGGCACGCCGCACGGTCCACGTCCGATTAGAGGAATCCCCCAATGCTGAAGGTCGCCGGTTCGATCACGGCCCTGGCCACCAAGCAGTTTGTCGCTCAAGGCATTACGTCGCGATGGTCGATTACCCCGATCGCGCGACGACCCTGGCACGCATCGTTCCATAGCCAAGCGCCCTGACAAGCCGTGCATTCGGGCAAATTTCTTGGCTATCCACACGACTCGGCCAGTTCACTAACTAGTTCGGGGAACCGACGACCGCAAGAGCTGCCGAACGCTGCGCCTTATCAGGTCAACTGAATTGTCAGAATGGCTTCGTCATAGAAGTTAGCGAGACCATCGATCACCTGGTCGAAAAGCGAAGGATAGAGGTTTGCGCTCCGCCTTGATTTGACCGGCACCGAGCAACGTGATAATGGATGATCCATACTGGCCACAGCGATGACAGTGCGCTGTGGCAAGAATTCATACATAATCTGCGGATCGTATATCACTGAAATTGCATTAACTACGTAGGCGTTAATTAAATCAGCTGAGCGACTTGCCAGACGCGAGAACAATTCCTGACTGAATGTCGCAATACATGCTATTTTCTTCGCGTGTATCGATCGGTATCGCCGCAGCGCCATTGCGTGGCTGCCGCGAGACGGGCCGCACCGTGAGCCCGGTTGTTGGCAAATCCCCAATATCCGTCCACTTGTAAGGAAGAACCGATGGCCCAGCTACCGAATCGTCTTCCGGCAGTCGCGGCAGCGTCTGTAACTACCGCCTTCTTGTTTGCGTTCCCGTCCGTCGCTCTGGCGGACGACGGGACGTCCGGCGCTTCGGGCACGACCGGAGGGGACTCCACGGGCGGCACGTCCGGTACGACGGGCACGACGGAAGGCACTGGCACGACGACGCCGACTGCCGCGTCCGACCCGGTCGGTGAAGCGATCGGGTCGCTCATCAAGACCGTGTTCGGCGACGGGCGAACCGGTGCACCCACCCAGCATCCAGTCGGCACCAGTCGGGTGGTGACCGGTACCCAGCCCGCGGCTCCCGCAGACACTGCGGCCCCTGCCGCTGCGGGTGAAACCGTCGCTGCCGCTGCCGCAGGAGCCACCGCGCCGGAAGCCGCCGCCCCCACCGCGAGTGTTGCGGCGGCCGCCGCCGATCCTGCTGCTCCGCCACCGCAAGATCCGTGGCAAGCGCTTGTGAACTGGTGGACCGGGTGCTCGTGCGAAGTCGAACCGCCGCCGCCCCCGCCCCCTCCTCCGCCACCGCCCGATGAAGAGGACCAGCCCGGCATTGGTTTGCCGATATTTTTCCCGGGAGTGCCCGGCTTGCCGCGGGTGAAGGCAGGCTGCGGCCCCTACGTGCCCGGACTTGCCGTTCCGCCTGCACCACCGGTCGTACCACCGATGCTCGGCCTGCCGCCGGTCGGCGGCGGCGCGCCCGGCGGCGGTGGTGGTGGCGGCGGCGGAGCGCCGATTGCTCTCGCGAGCGGCGGCCCCGCTGTGTACACGCCGGCGTCATACGGCGGCGGCTTGACCTTCTTGACCGGCAGTGACGAAGGCAACGCAGGCGGGGAGTTCCCGATTGTGGTGTCGGCGTTCATCGTCGCGGCCGGTGGTGGCTACATCTTGTGGAGGCGGAATGCGGAGCGTCCGACGGGCAGGCATCGGCGCCATGGCGCTTCTCGTCGCCATCTCGGCGTCGGCGTGCGCAGCTGAAAGCGAAAGCGCGCCAACTACTTCCGCCGCAACAGCATCTCGGGTAGCCACCCCGATACCGATTGCTGCACCGGTCACGCCCCCGGTGACGAGCGCAGTTCCGACAGGGCTATCCATCCCCGCGCTTGGACTCACGGCGTCAGTGCAGGAGATGGCCGCCTCGGAGTGTCCCGTGCTCAACCCGCCAACAGTCGACGAGGCCTATTGGGTGGGGTGCCGCTCGAAACCCGGAACCGACTCGGACGGAACGGTATTCATCATCGGCCATGCGGTCGCGGGAGGGCAGGGTGTGTTCGCCCGCCTGCAACAGCTGGCGGTCGGCGACGACGTCGAGGTCACGACGCCGTCGGGAACTCTGACCTATCGCGTCGAGCGCACGGTGAACTACGCCAAGTTCGGCGAGGTGCAAGACTCGCCCGAGGTGATGGAGAAGGTTCCCGGACGGTTGGTGCTCGTCACCTGCCTCCTCGCTCCAGACGGGGCCTCGACGGACAAGAACTTCCTCGCGCAGGCCCAGCTCGTCGCCTCAGCCACAAATCACTGAAGGCAGCGCGGCTGTTAGGGCCCGCCGCAGTACGATGCCTGTGACATGAGAGGTTTCGCGTGACGACGGTCAAGACGTCGTCCACCGCCGTGCAGCAGCGGCGCGCCGACGACGATAAGAGCAACTTTCGCCAGCGACTGCTCGATGCGCTCGAGGCGTGCATCGCCGAGGACGGCTATCCGGGAACGACAGTCGCCGACATCGTGCGGCGGGCCAGGACGTCTCGGCGCACGTTCTACGAGCACTTCGACAGCAGGGAGGCCTGCTTCATCGCGCTGCTGACCGACGCCAATGCCGAGCAGGTCCGGCAGATTTCAGCCGCGGTCGATCCGAACGCACCGTGGCGCAGCCAGGTCCGGCAGGCCGTCGAGGCATGGATCTCTTCAGGCGAATCCCGGCCTTCGCTGATGTTGAGCTGGATTCGCGACGTGCCATCTCTGGGCGCGGGTGCGCGCCGCTTGCAACGCGACGTGATGGAGAGCTTCATCGAAATGGTGCAGGCGCTCGGTGCCACCAACGAGTTTCGCGCCGCAGGCATCGGTCCGGTATCACGTCAGCGGATCGTCATGCTTCTCGGCGGCCTGCGCGAACTGACCGCAAGCACCGTCGAGGAGGGCGGTCGGATGAGTGATATCACCGAAGAAGCGGTCGACGCGTCGATCGCGCTGCTCACGCCGCGCACGCATGAGGACTAGTTCACGCTCGCCGCATAGCGCTGCAAGCCGTCAGTCGCGACGGAATCGCCTGCGGCCGAAGGGGTGAACACGACGTCGTCGTCGATCGGGCCGCGGCGCAGCAACCTGACGTCGCGCACGTAGTTCTGGTGCAGGCGCCACGGCGTCTCCTCACCCTGCTTGGGCAGGTCGGCGACGGCTCGCTGCACGTAGCCCGACGCGAGGTCGAGGAACGGGCTGGCCGCGGTTGCACTACCGGCATCCGGTGTCACTGACGCGTAGCCGTTTTCGTCCATGTGCTCGAGCAGACGGCACACGTACTCGGCCACGAGGTCGGCCTTGAGCGTCCACGACGCATTCGTGTAGCCGATGGTCCACGCGAAGTTGGGCACGCCCGAGAGCATCATTCCCTTGTAGGACACCGTCTCTGACAATTCGACGGGTCGTCCGTCGACTTCGAGCCGCATACCGCCGATGGCAAGCAAGTTGAGTCCCGTGGCGCTGACGATGACGTCGGCCTGCAGTTCTGCGCCTGAGCGCAATCGAATGCCGCTCTCGGTGAACGTCTCGATGTGGTCGGTGACGACGGAGGCGCGTCCACTGCGGATCGCCGTGAACAGATCTCCGTCGGGAACCAGGCACATCCGCTGGTCCCACGGGTTGTACGAGGGAGCGAAGTGGGTGTCGACGGCATATCCCTCGGGCAGTTGCCTGGCGGCCGCCTTGCGCAGCATGGACTTCATCAACTCGGGCCGTCGCCTGCTCAAGTTGAAAATCGCGATGGCCTGCAATGCGTTCTTCCACCGCACGATCGCGTAGGCCAACTTCGGCGGCAGCGATGCTCGCAATCGGTCGGCGATCGCGTCACTGGCCGGCCGCGCCGCGACGTAGGTGGGGGAGCGTTGCAGCATCGTCACGTGAGCCGCCGACTCGGCAAGCGTTGGGACCAGCGTCACCGCCGTCGCTCCGCTGCCGATCACCACCACCTTCTTGTCGCGGTAGTCCAGATCCTCAGGCCAATGCTGCGGATGGATGATCGGCCCGCGGAAATGCTGTGCGCCAGGGAATTTCGGGCTGAAGCCCCCGTCGTACCGGTAGTAGCCGGAGCAGACGTACAGAAACGCGCAGCTGAACAACACGGTTTCGCCAGTGTCGGCGCGGTGCACCTCGACCGTCCAGCGTGCCTCGTCGCTGCGCCAACTCGCTTTAACCACACGGTGATTCAGCCGAATGAGCTCCTGGACTCCGTACGCTTCCGCAGTATCCCGGATGTAGCGCAGAATACTGGGCCCGTCGGCGATCGCCTTGGGATCGGTCCACGGACGGAATCGGTAGCCAAGCGTGAACATGTCGGAGTCCGACCGGACGCCCGGGTAGCGAAACAGATCCCAGGTGCCACCGATCGCATCGCGGGCTTCCAGCAGGACGACGGACTTTTCCGGCCGTGCTTGCCGCAGTTGGCACGCAGCGCCAACCCCGGACAACCCCGCCCCGACGATCAGCACGTCGGTGTATTCGATCGGTCCACTCGTCATTGGGAGCCACCTGTCGCTCGGCGGTACGATCAAGTACCGTGTTCGGTACCAGACGGTACCACTATTAGGCGTGTGTGCAAAGAGCCTTGACCGCCATCGGTACTAAGGCGTACCGTCACCGGTACCTTGAGGTACCGACGAGGAGGCGAGATGGCCGAAGCGACGACCGATCCTGTACGGCTGCCGCCCGCGCCGCGCATCCCGAAGATCCTGCAAGGAATCGGATTCGTCGCCGCCAGGGAGAAGTCGGTGGCCGCATTGGCCAAGCGATACGGGTCGGCGTTCACGCTGCGACTGCCGATCTTCGGCGAGACCGTCGTGGTCAGCGACCCCACGCTGATCAAGGAACTGTTCACCACCAACACCGATCTGGTGGCCAGGGCGGGCGTCCTCGGCGAGATGTTCGGCCCGGGTTCGACCTTCAGCCTCGACGGCGCAGAGCACCGCGAACGCCGCAAGCTTCTGGTGCCGCCCTTCCACGGCAAGCGGATGGCCGCCTACGAACAGATCATCGAAGAAGAGGTCATGCGCGAAGTCGCTTCATGGCCCCAGGGCCGCGAGTTCGAGACGCTGCCGTCGATGATGCGCATCACGCTGAACGCGATCCTGCGAACCGTGTTCGGCGCTGAAGGCCACGCGTTGGACGAACTTCGCCAACTGCTGCCGCCGATGGTGCTGCACGCGTCGAGAATGGCGGTGCTGCCACCAGTGGTTCGCCGCGACGTCGGCCCGTGGAGCCCAGGCGGGAAACTGGCGGCGCATCGACGGCGCTACGACGAGATCATCGAGCGTCTGATCGCCGATGTTCGCCGCGATCCTGGCTTCGAGGAGCGCAACGACGTCCTGGCGCTGATGCTGCAGGCCCGCTACGACGACGGGACGCCGATCTCCGACGAGCACGTGGCCGACGAACTGCTCACCTTGCTTGCGGCGGGACACGAAACCACCGCGACGACGCTGGCATGGGCGGTCGAACGGCTGCGGCGTCATCCGCGACTGCTCGCGCGGCTGACTGCAGAAGCAGACGCTGGAGGGTCGGAGTTGCGGCAAGCGACAATCTGGGAGGTGCAGCGCACACGACCGGTGATCAACGGGACCGCGCGGATGACGAAGAAGCGAATGCGGCTGGGCGAGTGGGTGATTCCCGAACGCCACGCGGTGCTGGCGAGCATCTCGCTTGCGCACGCCTCGGAGAGCAGCTTTCCCGACGCCAAGGTGTTCAACCCGGACCGATTCGTCGGCAACCCGCCGGACAACTACGCGTGGATTCCGTATGGGGGCGGTGTCCGCCGCTGCATTGGAGCCGCGTTTGCCAACATGGAGATGAACGTCACGCTGCGCACGCTGCTGCGTGAATTCGAGTTCGGCACCACATATGCGCCTGACGAGCGACTGCACTCTCGCGGCGTCGCCACCGCACCGGCGCAGGGCGGTCGTGCCGTCGTGTACCGGCGGCACACGTCGGCGGGCCGGGACGCGCAGCGGGCGTCGGCATGAGCGGACCAGAAGCCGTCGTCGGTGTAGGCCGCGGCATCGAACTGTGTTACGACCAGGCCGGCGATCCCGCGCACCCACCGATTCTGCTGATCGCCGGTCTCGGACAGCAATTGCATTCATGGCCGGGCGATTTCGTCAGCGCGCTGGCAGGCCGCGGCTATCGGGTGACGCGATTCGACAACCGTGACGCCGGGCGGTCCACGCATATGAGCTATCCGCCGCCGAATCCGGTGGCGATGTTCCGGGGTCGCAACCAGTACCACCTCGGCGACATGGCGCGCGACACTGTCGGATTGCTCGACGAGCTCGGGTACCGCGACGCGCATCTGGTCGGAATTTCGATGGGCGGCATGATCGCCCAGACGGTTGCCGCGCACTATCCGGGCAGGGTCAGCAGCCTCACGTCGATCATGTCGACGACCGGCGCGCCGCGGCTGGGCCGTCCGGCGCTGTCGACCTGGCGGCGGATGCTGACGTCGCGGCCGCCGCGAACGCGCACCGAGGCAATGGAGCGCGCGGCGAACATGTTCTCCCACATCGGCTCTCATGGATTCCCGTTCGATGGGCACGCGGTTCGCGAGAACGCCGGAATCGCATGGGACCGCGACCCCACGGCCGGTGGTGTCGTGCGCCAGCTGGCCGGCATCTTCGCCTCGGGTGACCGCACCAACGAGCTGAGCCACATCGATGTGCCGACGCTCGTCATCCATGGCGACCGCGACCGCATGGTCCATCCCAATGGTGGTGAGGCGACCGCCCGGGCCATTCGCGGCGCGAGACTGGAGACGATCGAGGGCCTCGGTCACGACCTACCAATCGGGGCATGGGGCCGAATCATCGACCTGATCACCGAACACACCCGGGCAGCCGCCCGGACCGCCGAACTCGAGGAGCATGCATGAGCAAGTCGCAACGCAGAACGATCAGCGGCCGTACCGTCGTCATCAGCGGCGCGGCATCGGGAATAGGCCGTGCTCTGGCGCAACGACTTTCGGCACACAGTTGCCCGGTCGCGATCACGGATGTCAACGAGACGGGCCTGAAGGAGACCGAGGCGTCCCTGCCCGGACCGGCGTTGGTGCGGGTGCTCGACGTCCGCGACGCCGACGCGCAGCGCGACTTTGCCGGCGAGGTCCGCGAGTGGGCGCCGAAGCCCATCGGCGCCGTGTTCAACAACGCCGGTGTCGCCGTTGCCTCGAGTGTGCTCGAATCGATTCCCGAGGACGACAATTGGCTGTGGGACATCAACTTCCACGGCGTCGTCAACGGCACGCGTGCCTTCTTGCCGATTCTGGTCGAACAGGACGAGGGCGCCATCGTGAACACCTCGAGCGTGTTCGGGTTGGTCGGCATGCCCAATCAAAGCGCTTACTGTTCTGCGAAATTCGCCGTCCGTGGCTTCACCGACTCGTTGAGGCAGGAGCTGCGCGGGACGGGTGTCACCGCAATCAACGTTCATCCGGGCGGCATCGACACCAACATCGTCCGCAACGCGCGATTCCGCAAAGATCCAGAAGGACGCGGCCGGACCCAAGATCAGATGGCGCAGGAGTTCGCGGCGATCACGATGACAAAGCCGGACAAGGCCGCCGAGATCATCCACCGCGGCGTGGAAGCCGGCAAGGCGCGCATCCTCGTCGGCCCCGACGCGTACATGTTCGACGTGCTCGGCCGGATCGCGCCGACGCACTACTACGATCTGCTCGGTCAGTTGGAAGGCTTCCTCAGAAGGCGCAGTCAGGCCAACGCGCGGGACGTCTCCGTTTAGGTGCCGGCTTCGCCGACGAGCGCGAGCAATTCGCTGCGGCCGATCTGTGTGACGAGGCTGGCGGTATCGAAGTAGATGCGCTCGTTGACGATGCGGTCGCCCTCGAAGTAGAACACCGCGATGACTGGCACGCGAAACGCCTTGCCCGTGGGCGGCAAGCCGTAGAACTCACCGAGATTCGTTCCGAGCAGGTCGAATTCGACGATGACGGCATCGTCGGCAACGTGGAAGCGGGCATTGTCGTGCCGCTGGTCGGGGAACGCCGTTCTAGTCGTGAGGTAGTAACCCATCACTTCGTCGTCGCCGTCGAAGACCTGGCCGGTGGCCATGATCTCGTAGTGCGGATGACCGTTGAAGGTGGCCAGTGTCGCGTCGAACTCCTTGGTCACCTCGGTGTCCATGTGTTCTCGGATAACGGCGAGGCGACGCTGCCGCAAGTCGTCGGTGATCATGGTTCTCCTAACTTGCTTTGGTCACAGCGCGTGTGAGCAGGCGCAACAGCACCTGGCTGAGCACCGCCAGCGGTGCCTTGATCAACGGGAACGTGGCCGTCGAGGAGATGGTGTAACTGATGCGGGTCTGCGGACCTTCGTCGGTCAGTCGGACCTCACCGGCGTATCCGGGAAATGGCGTGCCCGACAAGGCTTTATACCCGAACAAATGTGGCCGCTGGTAGGTGACGACCTCTTCGACGATGGCCGGCCCTGGACCGGGTGTCGTGATGCGGCGAACCGCACCGACGCCATTGGCCTCCTCTGTGCCGGACTTGTCTAGCGTGACCGTGACACCGGGTCCCCAGTTGCTCATGCCGACGTGATCGGTGAGGGTGCCCCACACGACGTCGATGGGCGCGGCGACGGTGGCGTGCGACGTGGCTTGCATCGGATCTCCTGCCTAGGCGGTGGCGAGGGCGTGCTCGTAGAGCGACGGATCGTGTGAGCAGATCATGTACAGGTCGGGTTCTTTGCGCCGGTACAGTTCGGCGAGCCGGGCGTGGTTGTCCTGCACACGTTTTCGATCGAACGCGATGAGCGGCTCCATCACCGTGACCACACGCGGAACCCGTGAGGTTCCGTCGACGGTGCCGGGATGGTAGAAGGCGTCGCCGCAATGCAACACCCAGCGGTGGTCGGCGTCGACGGCCACACAGGCATGGCCGCGGGTATGGCCAGGAAGCGAAATCAGTGCGATGCCCGGCGATATCTCGTCGAGTTCCTTCGCCGCGGCGAATCCCCGCCACTTTTCACCGTCGGGCGTGTGCTCCACGATTTTGGGGCCATGCGCCCACTGGGCGGGGCGGAAGCGAAGTGTCTCGTGCAGCGATGGGGCCTTCATTGCGCCGCGCGCTTCGGCGGCGGTGACGTGTACCTCGGCGTCAGGAAAGTCGGAGAGGCCGCCGATGTGGTCGACGTCGAAATGCGTCACGACGATGTGTCGAACGTCTTCGCGGCGAAATCCGAGTCGCTCGACCTGGCTGGCGGCCGTCTCGTTGTGATTGAACGTTGGCCGGACAAACCGCCTCGTGGGTCCCACGCGCCGCGCGGGGTCGTCGCAATCGTGTGAACCGAAGCCGGTGTCGATCAGAACCAGACAGTTCGCGCCCTCGACGAGCAGCACATGGCAGACCATTCGGTTGGTGCCGGGGGGATGCATGGTTCCGCAGTTGAGGTGGTGAACCTTCACCTCTGCAGTGTGCTGGATGCTGCCCTCAGGCGCGAGAGTCGACGGACACCGCGGACTTCTGGTGGCGGCGCTGGCGTTCGACGGTCGCCAGGTAGAACGCCCAGGCGAACGAAAAGCTCGTGAACAAGCTGCTCACGAAGAACAACCAGGGATGGTTGATGCCCCGTCGCCGGCCGTCGATGATGGTGAACAGCGGCAGCAGGATCACGTTGCCGATGGTGTAGTCGGCACTCGCGGAGCTGGCCGCAGGGTTGTCGTACCCCAGCGCGATGAACTCGGCCCAGCTGCCAGGACCCCACAGCACGTTGTGGGAACCGGCTGTCGCGTACTCCTGCACGTAGCGGAAATTGAAGTACCAGCACAGCGGGATCGATGCGACGCCGACAACGTAGTAGACGATCTCCAGCGTCGACGACTGTGAGCTGCCGTTGACGCGGGCGAAGATGCCCGGATTCAGCTTGATGACGACGGCGATCACGACGACCGCGAGGATGGCGTGAACGACCAGGGCGACCATAGCGGTAGTCTCGCCACTGTCCGAAGTTTTGTCAATATTGACATTTCAGCGGTTGGGGTACTTTACGCACATGGTCCGGCCTGCCCAGACAGCCCGCAGCGAGCGCACCCGCGAGGCGCTGCGGCAGGCGGCGCTGGTGCGGTTCATCGCCCAGGGTGTGGAGGAAACGACCGCCGAGCAGATCGCCGCCGACGCCGGAGTGTCGCTGCGGACCTTCTACCGACACTTCACGTCCAAACACGACTTGTTGTTCGCCGACTACGACGCGGGCCTGCACTGGTTTCGGGCCGCGCTGGCGGCACGTTCGCCCGACGAGACGATCATCGAGTCGGTGCAGACGGCGATCATGGCGAGGCCGTACGACGACTGGGCCGTGACTCAGATCGCCGCGCTGCGTGCACAGGAACTCGATCCGAGCCGCATCGTCCGGCACATTCGCCAGGTCGAAGCCGACTTCGCCGAGGCGATCGAGGAGCACCTCAGCGAGGACAACGCGCCCGCGCCGGGTACCGGAGAGCGGATGCGGATGACGGTGACCGCGCGATGCATCGCGGCCGCCGTCTTCGGCGCGATGGAGGTATGGATGCTCAGCGAGGACCGCTCACTGCCCGAGTTGGCGCGGCTGTGCCAAGAAGCGCTGGAGACGATCGGTAAGGGGATCGTCGACTCGCCCTAAGCAAAGTTTCGTCAATATTGACAAAACTTGGTTGTCCGTGTCAGCCTCAGCCGATGGCGGATTACGACGCGATTGTCATTGGTGCGGGCCACAACGGATTGACCGCGGCCACTCTTCTGCAGCGTGCGGGGTTGAGCACACTGTGCCTGGACTCCAAGCTCTACGCCGGCGGGATGGCCTCGACGGTGGAGCTCTTCGACGGATACAAGTTCGAGATCGCCGGCTCGGTGCAGATCCCGACCTCGGCCGTCGTGAGCCGTGAACTCGGCCTCGACGAGCTGCCGACCGTCGACCTCGACGTGATGTCGGTGTCCCTGCGCGGCGTCGGCGACGAACCGCTCGTCTATTACACCGACCCGATGAAGCTGCTCACGCACATCAACGAGGTGCACGGCGCGGAGGCCGTCAACGGGATGGCGGGTCTGATGGCCTGGTGCCAGGCGCCGACGCGGGCACTTGGCAGGTTTGAGGCCGGCCAGCCGCCGAAAACGCTTGACGAGATGTACGCCTGCGCGACAAACGAATTCGAGCGATCGACGATCACCGACATGTTGTTCGGCTCAGTCACCGACGTGATCGACCGCTATCTGCCTGACAAAGAGAAGAACGGCGCGCTGCGCGGCATGCTGTCGCTGCTGGCGTGCAACACCACGTATCGCGGGCCTGCGACTCCCGGCACCGCTGCGGCGTTGGCCTACGGGTTTGCGGTGCCAGACGAGAACGCGCTGCTCGTCAAGAAGCTGCAGGGCGGCATCGGTGCGTTGACGCAGCACCTGTGCGACGTATTCGCCTCCAGCGGTGGGGAATTGCGGTTGCGCGCGAAGGTCGAAGAGATCCTCGTTGCCGACGGCCGGGTCACCGGTGTGCGCCTCGAAGACGGCTCGACGCTCACCGCGCCGATCGTCATCTCTGGGATAGCGCCAGACCTCACGATCAACGGACTCGTCGACTCGAACGCAGTTCCTGCGGATATCCGCGAGCGGTTCTCCCGCGTCGATCATCGCGGCAGCTATCTGCAGATGCACTTCGCGCTCGACGGGATACCGGAATTTGCGGCGCCGTACGAACTGCTCAACGATCCCGCATTGCAGTCGAACATCGGCATTTTCAGCACGCCGGAGGAGCTGCAGCAGCAGTGGGAGGACTGCAGACATGGCATCGTCCCTGCCGATCCGTCGATCGCTGTGCAGATCCCATCCGTCAACGACCCGAGCCTCGCCCCGCCCGGCAAGCACGCGGCGTCGGCCTTCTCGCTGTGGTTCCCGATCGAGGAGAGCGACAAGAGCTACGGCGAGATGAAGGTGGAGATGGGCCAGCGGGTGATTGACAAGATCACCAAGCTCGCGCCGAATTTCGAAAGCCTCATCATTCGGCATACCACGTTCACCCCGAAACACATGGGCACGATGTTCGGTGCGCCTGGTGGCGACTACTGCCTCGGGCTGATCCACCCCGACCAGATCGGATTGAACCGGCCGGGGCCGAAGGGCTATGTGGATCAACCGATCCCGATCGAGGGCCTGTATCTGGGCAGTGCCGGCTGCCACGGCGGCCCTGGCATCACCTTCATTCCGGGATACAACGCCGCGAAGGAGGCGCTCGCCAACGTGGGCTAAACGCCGACCGCGCGTTCCAGTTCCTTCAGCGAGTCCTCGAGATGTCCGAGCAGTCGCTGCAAGTGCGGCACGCTGCGCCGGCAGCCGACGAGCCCGAAGTCCAGATTGTCGGAGTTGTTGCACAGCGTGATGTTGAGCGCCTGACCGTCGAGCGCGATCGACAGCGGATAGTTGCCGTCCAAACGTGCGCCCTTCCAGTACAAGGCGTCACGTGAACCCGGGACGTTCGAAATTACGATGTTGAACGGTGGCCGGGCGTAGGACATGAAGCCGGGAAGGACCGTCAGCGCCATCGGCGACATCAGCAGCGCAGAAAGCGCCAGCGCCTGCATCTTCGGCAACTGCGAGAACACTTCCTTATTGTCCCGCATCGAAATGTTAATCGCCTCAAGGCGTTTGGCCGGATCCTCGGTGTCGGTCGCGAGATTGCACAGCAGCACGCCGGTCATGTTGCCGCCGCTGTCGGCGTCGGCCTCTGAACGCAGGCTCACCGGGACCATCGCGATCAGCGGCGCGTCCGGCAGCGCGTTCTGATCGATGAGGTAGTGGCGCAGCGCGCCGGCGCACATCGCGAGCACGACATCGTTGACGGTCACGCCCGCCGCCTGCTTGATGCGCTTTATGCGGTCGAGGGACCACGACTGCGCGGCCACCCGGCGGGCTCCGCCGATCGGAACGTTGAACATGGTGCGGGGCGCGCCGAATGGCAGCGTCAGCTGCTGTTCGAGCAGCGCGGCGCGGGCCAACGACAGCGTCGAGGGCGCAAGCGCTGCGACGGAACCCGCTGTCCGGGTCACGGTCTGCAACAACGACGAATCGTCGGGCGCCGCCGGCCGCCGCCTGGGCGGCAGATTCCACGGCACGCGAACCTCGGTGTCGTCGGGATCAGGGGACAGCGTGCGCTGCGTCAGCTTGAGCGCGGACACCCCGTCGATCAGGGCATGGTGAAACTTGACGTACACCGCGAACCGGCCGTCGCTGAGACCTTCGACCAGATGGGCTTCCCACAGCGGCCGGTGCCTGTCGAGCAGCGTGCCGTGCAGGCGCGACGTGAGCTCCAGTAAGTCACGGACGCGGCCCGGTGCGGGCAGTCCCGACCGGCGCAGGTGGTAGTCGAGGTCGACATCGTCGTCCAGCGTCCAGCCGATGTTGGCGATACCGCCGAAAAGGGTGGCCGGGTGTTTGCGGAACGTCGGCTGGAAATCCTGGTGGGCGGTCATGTCCTGATGGAGTTCACGCAGGAAGTCCGACCCTGAGATGCCGTCGGGGGGTTGATACAGACCCAGGCCGCCGACATGCATGGGGTGTTCGCGTGACTCACCCAGCAGGAATATCGAATCCGTCGGCGAGATCAGCTTCATGGTGCACTCCTTTGTGGGTCTGCCCCTTTCTATGCCCGGATGACCGGATAAGCCAACCTTTGGCCGTTTCGGTTTCGCACTGTCGCCAGAGGGGAACCACGGCGGGGTGGGAGTGACCGTGGCCGTCACCGGCCCGACGGGGGAGATCGGCGTCTCGACCGTCGAGGCCCTGGAGCGTGCACCCGAGGTCGAGCGCATCATCGGGATGGCCCGCCGCCCGTTCGACCCGGCCGACCATGGCTGGCGCCGAACCGAATATCAGCAGGGCGACATTCTCGACCGCGACGCCGTCGATGCGCTGGTGGCCGACGCCGACGTGGTGATCCACCTGGCGTTCATCATCATGGGCTCCCGCGAGGAGAGCGCCCGCGTGAATCTGGACGGCACGCGCAACGTCTTCGAGGCGACGGTCGCGGCCGCGCGTCCGCGGAGGCTGGTGTACACGTCGTCGGTGGCCGCGTACGGCTATCACTCCGACAATCCCGTCCCGATCACAGAGGATGTACCGCCGCGCGGATCGCCCGAGCATTACTACTCCGAGCAGAAGGCCGCGTGCGAGGCAGCGCTGGAGGAGATCACCGGCGGCTCGTCGCTGGAGGTGTATGTGCTGCGGCCGTGCATAGTTGCAGGGCCGAAGGCGCCCGCGTTGGCCGAGGCGATGCCATGGAACCAGTTGCCCGGTCCGGTCAGGCGCTTCACCCAGGCGCTGCCGCTGCTCAAACCGCCGTTCCCCGATCCGGGCACGCCGGTGCAACTCGTTCACCACGACGACGTCGCCGCGGCAATCGCCTTGGCGGCAACGACTTCCGCGCCGCCGGGCGCCTACAACATCGCAGGCGACGGGGTGCTGTCGATGTCCGACGTAGCCGAAGCGCTTGGCGCCCGTCCGGTGCGGGTTCCGAGGATCGCGGTGTCGACGGCGTCGGAGGTCATCGCCCGCCTGCCGTTCGTGCCGTCGGCAATGGAATGGCTGCATGTCGGCCGCACTTCGGTGGTGATGGACACCACCAAGGCCAAGACGCAGCTGGGCTGGACGCCGAAATACACTGCAGCCGAGACACTGTCGGCGTTGGCCGCGTCTATCTAGTTCACTGCGTGTGGTCGCCGGTGTCGGCGGGGCCGCCGGGTGTGGCACCACCCTCGTCCGACCAGTCGTTGCCTTCGCCTGCGCTCCTGGCTGGATCGGTCACGACGTCGTCGTCGGCGCCTTTCGCGCCCGAGTCGGATTCGGCCGCCTTGGGCTTGTTGCTGTTCACCGGTAGTGACTACCCCGTCCCCGGGCTCGGAAACGTCGGCGCGTCCTCACTCGCGGTTACGGAGTTGCGTGACCCAGTCCTTGGGTACCCGACCGGCGGGGCCGGGAACGGGCTGATCGGACGGGTGACACTCCGGCGCAGCGAGTTCCGGCCCGTCGTAGTACTCATTCGTGGCGTAGTTCCAGAACCAGTCCTCGCCAGGCTCGAACGATCGGATGATGGGGTGTCCGGTTTCGCGCCAATGCGCCGACGCGTGCCGCGCGAGCGAGTCGTCGCAACACCCGATGTGCCCGCAGGCCGCACACCGGCGTAGGTGCACCCACCATCCGCCGACCGCATCGCACTCGACGCAGCCTTCGCCGCTCGGCGGAATCGTGGGGTCTACATCGGTGCTCATGGTCCGCGAGCCTACCGGCACTGCTCGAATCGCCCCGGCAACACTTAAAATCAATACGATTCGATCGAAATGAGCGAAACCAAATGCGTTGGGGCAACCAGCGAATTGCGTTTATTGACGGGCTGTTTGCTTATTGTGCCGCGTTGACGGCTAACCCGTGCTCTCCTAGCGTCCCGCCCAAGCTTGACGACGATAGGAATGCATGTGGGATCGGCAGGACCATGCTCACGCACCGCGGCGATGGCGCCGCTGTCGTCACCTCGCGCGTGCGCCTCTTGGCGAATGACGTAGTCCGATGCCGCTATCTCTCGGCAGTCGAGCCTGATGGGGGTCGCCTGGTCTAAGCCCGCTTTCGCCATCGGGGATTTCGTCGTCCTCGTTGGGGAGACGTTCGCGGCGATGTCACGTCCACCGTTCGCCTGGCGCGAGTTGCTGGATCAGATCTGGTTCGTGGCAAGGGTGTCGATCGTGCCGACGCTCGTGCTGTCGATTCCCTACACGGTGCTCATCGTCTTCACACTGAACATCGTCCTGCTGGAGGTCGGTGCCGGCGACTTGTCCGGTGCTGGAGCAGCGCTGGCGTCGGTGACCCAGGTGGGACCCGTGGTGACGGCGATCGTCGTCTCCGGTGCGGGTGCGACAGCGATGTGCGCCGATCTGGGTGCCCGAACGATTCGCGAGGAGATCGACGCGATGAAGGTCATCGGTGTCAACCCCATTCAAGCTCTCGTGGTGCCGCGCGTGATCGCCGCGACTTTCGTTGCGCTGATGCTGTATTCGGTAGTCGCCGTCGTCGGGCTGTCCGGCAGCTATTTCTTCGTGGTGTTCGTTCAGCACGTCACGCCGGGCGCGTTCGTCGCCGGGATGACACTGCTGACCGGCCTGCCGCAGGTGGTCGTGTCTCTGGTCAAGGCGTTGTTGTTCGGTCTGTCGGCCGGGTTGATCGCGTGCTACAAGGGGTTGCACGTCGGCGGTGGGCCCACGGCGGTCGGAAACGCCGTCAACGAAACCGTCGTGTTCGCGTTCATGGCCCTGTTTCTCATCAACATTCTGGCCACCGCGTTCGGCGTGAAGGTCGCGCCGTGACAGACGTCGGTGTGGTTGACAGGACCCGCAGGCTGGGAGAGCAGACCGCCTTCTACGGTCGGGCGCTGTGGGCTACCCCCGATGCCGTGCGGCGCTATCCGGCCATGGTGTTGCGCCAGATCGCAGGCATGGGCATGGGCACCGGGGCGTTGGCCGTCATCGGCGGGACGGTGGCCATCATCGGTTTCCTCACGCTGTGCACCGGCGCGCTGATCGCCGCGCAGGGTTACAACACGCTGTCCAACGTCGGGATCGAAGCCCTCACCGGCTTCCTCGGCGCGTTCCTCAACGTTCGCTTCATCGCACCGGCAACCGCGGGTGTGGCGCTGGCCGCCACCATCGGCGCAGGCGCCACCGCGCAAATCGGTGCCATGCGCATCAACGAGGAGATCGATGCGCTCGAGGTGATGGGGATCCGGGTGATCACGTACCTGGCCTCCACCCGGATCGTGGCGGGCGTCGTCGCGGTCATTCCGATCTACACGGTGTCTGTGTTGATGTCGTTTCTGGCGACCCGGTTCGGGACGACGATCGTGTACGGGCAGTCGCGTGGCGTCTACGACCACTACTTCACGACGTTTCTGCAGCCGACCGACCTGTTGTGGTCCTTCGTGGAGGCGTTGTCGATGGCGGCCGCCGTGATGGCGGTGCACACGTACTACGGCTATACCGTCACCGGGGGTCCGGCCGGCGTCGGGGACGCGGTCGGCCGCGCGGTGCGAACCTCGATCACCGCGGGCGTGTTCATTCTGTTGACCATCACACTGTCGGTGTACGGGCAGTCGGGCAACTTCCATCTGTCGGGGTGAGGTGGAAATGTCCAAGTCATCTCGTCGCGACCGGATCGACCCCATCTGGTGGGCGCCTGTGCTGCTCGTCGTGATCGTGGTGCTGAGCACGCTGACCGTCCTGTCGTTCAACGGGACCTTGCGCAAAACCGTTCCGCTGACGCTGGTTTCCGACAGGGCCGGTCTGGTCATGGAAGACGGCGCGAAGGTGAAGCTGCGCGGCGTTCAAGTCGGGGAAGTCGCATCCATCGGTGCCGAGTCCAACCTGTCGAAGCTGAACCTCAAGATGGACCCGGGCCCGTTCCAGTACCTGCCAAACAATGTCGAGGCGGAGATCAAGTCCAGCACCGCATTTGGTGCCAAGTACGTAGACCTGATCGTGCCTGACGGTGGCGGGAGTTCCGACCGCCTCAAGCCGGGTGCTGTGCTGTATTCCCGCAACGTGACCGTTGAAGTCAACACCGTGTTCGAGAACCTGCAGTCAGTAGTGCATTCGATCGACCCGGCGAAACTGAATTCGGTGCTGTCTGCGGTGGCCGAATCGGTGCGCGGTAAGGGCGATCGCATCGGGCAGGCGATCACGGACGCCAACAACGTGCTGCTCGCTGTGAACCCGAGAATGCCGACGGTCCAGAAGGACTGGCAGCTGTTCGGGCAAACCGCCGAAGCGTATTCCAATGCGGCCCAAGATATCCTGTCGATCCTGGATTCGTTTTCGACGACGAGCACGACGATCACCACGCACGCGAAGTCGCTCGATGAACTGCTGCTGTCCGCCGTGGGATTCTCCCAATCCGGTATCAACACGATCGGCGCAAACCAGTCAAACCTGGTGCGCGCGATGAACATCCTGGACCCGACGACCGCACTGTTCCTGAAGTACTCGCCGACTTATACCTGCCTGTTCCAGGGCGCCCAGTGGTTCTTGGACCACGGTGGCCGAGATGCCTTGGGCGGTAATGGCAAATCGGTGATCATGGATGCTGGCCTGCTGTTCGGTGACGATCCCTACCGCTATCCAGACAACCTGCCCGTCGTCAACGCCAAGGGCGGGCCCGGCGGCAAGCCCAGTTGCGGCTCGTTGCCCGATGTCAGCAAGAACTTCCCGGTGAAGTACCTGGTCACCGATACCGGCTTCGGCACGGGCCTCGATATCCGCCCCAATCCCGGCATTGGCTTCCCCGGTTTCGCCAACTACTTCCCGGTCACCAAGGCAGTGCCTGAACCGCCGAAGATCCGGTATCCCGGCGGCCCCGCACCGGGTCCGCTTCCGGCCTACCCGGGCGCACCTGCATACGGCGCACCGGAATTCGGGTCCGATGGAACACCGCTCTACCCGCCGCCGCCGGGAGGCACGCCATGAGAGGCAGGACTCGCCGCGCTGCCGTGCGGGTGGCGTTGTTCACCGTGATGTGCCTGGTCTTCATGTTCGTGCTGGTGACCGTGTTCGGGCAGTTCCGCTTCGACTCTCGCGTCTCCTACAGCGCGGTGTTCACGAATGTCTCGGGCCTCAAAGGCGGGAACTTCGTCCGCATCGCCGGTGTGGAGGTCGGAAAAGTCAAGAACCTGACCCTGCACAAGGACGGTACCGTCAGCGTCGACTTCGCCATCGACAAGAATCTCACGCTGACCGAGGGCACAAGGGCCGCGGTGCGTTACGAGAATCTCATCGGTGACCGCTACCTGTCCCTCGAAGAAGGGGCCGGCTCGGTGCGGAAACTGCAGCCGGGACAAACGATTCCGCTGGCTCGCACGTCACCGGCGCTCGACGTCGACGCCCTCATCGGCGGTTTCCGGCCGCTGTTTCGTGCGTTGGACCCTGACCAGGTAAACGCGTTGTCCGGCGAACTGCTGAAGGTGTTCCAGGGCCAGGGCGGCACCATCTCGTCGGTGCTGGCCCAGACCTCTGCACTCACCACGACCCTGGCAGGCCGCGACGAGCTCATCGGGCAGGTGATCACCAATCTCGATACCGTGCTCGGCACCTTCGCCGCCCGTGATGATCAGTTCTCCGAAGGTCTGGACAAACTGTCGCAGCTTGTGCAGGGGCTGGCCGAGCGCAAGACCGACATCGCGACGGGCACGGCGTACATCAACGCCGCCGCGGGATCGGTGGCGGACCTGTTGACAGCTGCGCGCCAGCCGATCAAAGACACTGTGGTTCAGGCGGATCGGTTCGCCGGTCAGGTCATGGCCGATCACGATTTCGTCGACGATCTGGTCAAGACGCTGCCCGACGCCTATCAGGTGCTCGCCCGCAACGGGCTCTACGGCGACTACTTCGGCTTCTATCTCTGCGACGCGATTCTGAAGGTCAACGGTAAAGGCGGCCAGCCTGTGTTCATCAAACTGGCCGGCCAGGACTCGGGACGGTGCACACCTAAATGACGTTGATACGCCCCAAGATCAAGCCGCTGGCCGAGCGCAATCGAGTCGTCGTCGGTGTCGTTGGCGCCCTCATTCTGGTCGCATTGGTCGTGGCCGTGTTCTCCTACGACAAGATCCCGTTGATCAAGGGCACCACCGACTACTCCGCCTATTTCACCGAGGCGGGCGGAATCAAGCCCGGAAGCGATGTGCGCGTGTCGGGACTCGGCGTCGGCAGGGTGTCGAGCATCCACCTGGACGGGACGAAAGTGTTGGTGGACTTCACGGTTCGCGACGGTGTCGAGATAGGCGATCGGACCGAGGCCGCGATCAAGACCGAAACGGTGCTGGGGACGAAGTTCCTCGAGCTGACTCCGCGCGGCGACGGCAACCTCGTCGGCCCCATCCCGATCGAGCGGACCAAGTCTCCCTATGACCTGCCTGATGCGCTTGGCGACCTGACCACGACCATCAGCGCTCTGGACACCACGCAGCTATCCACGGCGCTGACGACACTGGCGGATACCTTCAAGGACACCCCGCCCGACCTGAAGATCGCGCTGGAGGGGGTGGCCCGATTCTCCGACACCCTCAACAATCGTGACGCGAAGCTGCGCGACTTGCTGGCCAATGCGAACAAGGTCACCGCGGTGCTGGCCAAGCGCAGCGACCAGATCGCCGGCCTGGTCGTCAACGCCAACGCGCTTCTCGCCGGGCTTCTCACACAACGCGATTCGGTCGATGCGCTGATGAACAACCTGACAGCGGTGTCACATCAGATATCCGGCGTCGTGAACGACAACCGGACACAACTGAAGCCTGCCGTCGACAAGATCAACGGTGTCCTCGGGATCCTGGACAACCGCAGGCAAGAACTTCAGCGCACTCTGTATCTGCTTCGGCGGTATGCGATGTCGTTCGGTGAAGTCTTGGGATCCGGACCGTTCTTCAAGGCCTCACTGGTCAACCTCGCCCCCGGCCAGTTCGCCCAGCCGTTCATCGACGCCGCGTTCTCCGATCTCGGCCTGGACCCGAATGTGCTGCTGCCGTCGCAGCTCGTCGACCCAGGGGTGGGCCAGCCAGGAACCCCGGCGCTGCCGGTGCCCTTTCCGCGTACCGGGCAAGGCGGCGAGCCGAATTTGACACTGCCAGAGGCTATTACGGGTAAACCCGGCGATCCGCGCTACCCCTACCGCGAGCCCCTGCCCGCCCCTGCGCCCGGCGGACCGCCGCCAGGTCCGCCGGCCCTCGGCCCCGCACCGGGCGAACTTCCACCGCCGACCTTCGGGCCACCGGCCCCAGCGGAAGGGGCGCACGGATGACGGCGCGGAGAGCCCTCGCAGCGACCCTGGTCGTGATCCTTGCCGTCGGGATCACGGTGGTGGCCACGCCGTGGTGGAAGAGCGTCGCCCGCAACACCTACGTCGCCTACTTCGCCAACACCAACGGTCTGTATACCGGCGACGAGGTACGCATCCTCGGTGTCGCCGTCGGAACCGTGGACGAGATCGACCCCCAACCAAACGCCGCGAAGGTCACGTTCTCGGTCGACAGGCAGTACCCGGTGCCCGCCGATGTCCAGGCGGCGATCCTGTCGCCGTCGCTGGTGTCCGCCCGCGCGATCCAGCTCGTCCCCGCCTACTCCAGCGGCCCGAAACTGGCTGACGGCGCCACGATTCCGAAGGAACACACCGCTGTTCCCGTCGAGTGGGACGACTTGCGCCAGCAACTGGAGAAGCTCACCGACTCGTTGCAGCCCACGACCCCCGGCGGCCCCAGCGCAGTGGGCGAATTCGTCAACAGCGCCGCCGCGAACCTGCGCGGTGAGGGCGACACGGCACGCGACACGGTCATCAAGCTCTCCCAAGCGGTTTCGGCGCTCGGCGACCACAGCACCGACATCTTCAGCACGGTACGCAACCTGCAGCTGTTGGTATCGGCCTTGTCGTCGAGTAGTGACTTGCTGGCCGCATTCAATACGAACCTGGCCGATATCACGACCGTCCTCGCCAACACACCCAACGAAGTGGCCGACGCGGCAAAGGGACTCGACGGCGCGGTCATCGACCTGCGCGGCTTCGTCGCCGACAACCGGGAGGGTCTCGGCACCACATTCGACCACCTCAATACCGTCACCACTGCGCTGAACGACAGCCGGGGAGACATCAAGCAGGTGCTGCACATCGCGCCGACGGTGTTCCAGAACTTCATGAACATCTACCAACCCGCGCAGAGCGCCGTCACGGGCATCCTTGCTCCGGTCAACTTCGCCAACACCGTCCAATTCATCTGCAGCGCAATCCAGGCCGCGTCGAGGGAGAATTGGGAGCAGTCGTCGAAGCTGTGTGTCCAGTACCTCGCGCCGATCATCAAGAACCGCCAGTACAACTTTCCGCCGCTCGGTATCAACCCGTTCGTGGGAGCGTCGGCGCGGCCTAACGAGATCACCTACAGCGAAGACCGGCTGAATCCGCACCTGCCGCCCGCGCCGCCGGCGGATGTTCCGGCGCCGCTGCCCGCCGAACCACTGACGGCCGAAGCCGCGACACCCACCGACCCCAGCCTGGGATTGCAGGGAATGATGGTGCCGCCCGGGGGCACGCCATGAGGCGAATGGCGATCGCGGCGCTCGTCGTCGCATGCCTGTCCTCAGTTTCAGGGTGTGGCTGGCAGGGCCTCAACTCACTGAACTTGCCGGGGACCGAAGGCACCGGCAACGGCTCGTACACCATTCAGGCGCAGCTGCCCGATGTGGTTGTCATTCAACGGAACACCCGGGTGCGGGTGGCGGACGTCAACGTCGGAAACGTCACCAATATCGAGGTACAGGATTGGCATGCGTTGGTGACGATGCGTATCGACGGCAACGTGCACCTACCGGCGAACAGCACCGCCAAGGTCGGGCAAACCAGTCTGCTTGGGTCCATGCACATCGAACTGGCACCCCCCACCGATGAGCCGCCGCAGGGCGAACTCAGGGACGGTTCGGTGATCCCGCTGACGGCGGCCAGTACCTATCCGACGACCGAGCAGACGCTGGCCTCGGTGTCGGTTCTGCTCAACGGCGGTGGGCTCGGTCAGCTGCAGGAGATCAACCAGGCGTTCGCCAAAGCGTTGGCGGGCCGTGAGAACGACATGCGCAGCCTTCTGAATCAATTGGATACGTTCATATCTCAGTTGAATGCCCAGACCGACGACATCATCTCCGCCACGGAGCATCTCAATTCGCTGGCGGGGCAGGTGGCCGCGAAAGACCAGACCGTCGACACGGCGCTCACCACAATCCCGCAAGCGCTGGCCGTGCTGTCGGATTCACGCGCCAAATTGGCCGATGCCATCGATGCTCTCGGTAAGTTCAGCGCCATCGCGACGTCGACGGTCAATCAGACCAAGGAGTCGTTCGTGGACAACCTGCGCAACATTGCGCCGGTGTTCCGGGAACTGGCCAACGCCGGCCCCGCCCTCACCAAGGGATTGGATTTCCTGTCGACGTACCCATGGGTGAAGAGCACGCTTGCCAACTGGTTCCGGGGTGACTTCGCGAACATCACCCTCGTCATCGATCTGACTCTGAGCCGGATCGACAGCAGCCTGTTCACCGGGACGCGGTGGGAAGGCGACCTCACCGAGCTCGAACTGCAGTGGGGCCGCACGATCGGGCAGATGCCGAGCCCGTATACCGGGGGCAACCCGCTCATCGCCCCGTATCGGTGGGGAGCCTACTGACATGCTGCGCTTGTCGCGTCCGGTGTGGACACAGCTGGCGATCCTGGCGGCGATCACCGTCGTGGCCGTCGGTGTCATGGCATTCGGCTTCGTGAAAGTCCCGGCCTTGCTGGGGATTGGGCGCTACACCGTGACGGTGGAGCTTCCCGCGTCCGGCGGGTTGTACCCGACGTCCGTGGTCACCTACCGCGGCAGTGAGATCGGCAGGGTCAAGTCGATCGACGTCACGGCCGACGGTGTTCGTGCGGTGTTGACACTTAATTCCGAGACCAAGGTTCCGTCCGATGTTTCGGCCGCAGTGCACAGCCGCTCAGCCGTCGGCGAGCAATTCCTCGAATTGACACCGAAAGCCGGCGCAGACACTGCTGCGAAGTTGCGGGACGGCGATGTCATCCCGGTGGGCGACGTGCAGATTCCCGCCGACATCGGAAAGCTGCTCGACGCCACAAACAAAGCGCTGCAAGCGATCCCACCGGACAATCTGCGGACGGTCGTCGACGAATCGGCCAAAGCGGTCGGCGGTCTGGGACCGGAACTCTCGCACATCGTCGACGGGTCGACGGCACTGGCGATCGAGAGCGGAAAGTCCGTCGACCAAATCAGTCAGTTGATCGACCAGGCTCCACCGGTGCTGAATTCCCAAGTGCAGACTGCCGATTCGATCGCCACCTGGGCACAGCGCATGGCGTCGATCACGGGCCAGTTCAAGGCGCAGGACGTGGCCTTCGGGGACCTGCTCAACGTCGGCGGCCCGGCGCTGGAGGAAGGCCGGGCGCTGTTCGACCGCGTCGCCCCCGCGTTGCCGGTGCTGCTGGCCAATCTCGTCAGCCTCGGCGATATCGCGGTGACCTACCGTAACGACCTCGAGCAGCTGCTGGTCCTCTTCCCGCAGGGGACCGCCGTGATGTCGGCGATCGCCGTCGCGGATTCCGGTGTCAAACAGGCTTATCGGGGCATATATCTCGACTTCAATCTCAACCTCAACTTGCCGCCGCCATGCAACACCGGGTTCCTGCCGGTCCGCCAGCAGCGGTCGCCCTCCGATCAGGATTATCCCGAGCGGCCCGCGGGGGAGTTGTACTGCCGCATCCCGCAGGACTCGGATATGAATGTGCGTGGGGTGCGCAACATTCCGTGCGAGACGAAGCCAGACAAGCGTTCGCCGACGGTCGAGCTGTGCGAGAGCGACGAGCAGTACGTGCCGCTGAACGAGGGCCTGAACTGGAAGGGCGATCCGAACGCGACGCTCTCGGGTCAGGGTGTGCCGCAATACGCGCCGGGCCAGGATCCGCGGCAGCCGCCACCGCCTGCGGCCGTCCCCTACGATCCGGCCACCGGCGACTACATCGGCCCCGATGGAAAGCGCTATACACAGACGGATTTGGCGCACCCGGACAACAAGACTTGGCAGTCGATGCTGGTGCCGCCGACGCCCTAGCGCCCGTTCATTCTGCGCGTAGGGTGTGGTCTACTCGCACTTCTTCGCCCTCAGCGCGGAGCCAATGCTCCTCGCGCCTTTGGGCGAGTTGCGCTCCTCTGCTTGAGATTGCACTGAGGGTTGTTGGGTATGTGATTTCACAGCCCTGGATGCAATCTCGACGATGGGACCGTGCAAGCAGTCTGGTGCCGCCAACACCCTAACGTGCCATCGTCGACTCAGGTGCGCTCCAGTCCGTCGAGACGAAGCGATGTCGCATGAGCCAGTCATCGCCGACGGGAACGAACACGTCCCGGTAGCGGCCGTAGTGGTCGAGACCGATCTCGGTGAAGACGGTGAAGTAGCAGGCGACCCGCGCCTGGTCCGGCGCGACGTCGGTGAACCGGATGTTCGTGACGTTATGACGCACGATTCGCTTCACACCCGAGGCCTGCGCTGTCGCGTTCGGTGCTGCGACAGCTCCGCCGAGCAGCTCGACGATCGCCGCCCGGCCGCGGACCGGCTCGCGGCCCCTCAGCTCGAGCTCACCGTCTTCGCAAAAGCTTTGGGCGAGCTCGTCGAGCCGAAGCGCGTCCCCGGACCAGTTGTAGCTGGCGAGTGTGTCCCTGATTCGTTCACGCGCGGTCAGCTCCCAAAGCTCCATGACTCGAACCGTAAACCAGATATGGTCGCGCCATGGCTACCAGCGATTCCCGCGAAGTCACCATCGAAGCAACAACCGAGGAGATCCTCGACGTCATCGCCGACGTCGAGTCGACGCCCAGTTGGTCGTCGCAATACCAGAGCGCCGAGGTCCTCGACAGCTACAAGGACGGCAGACCCAAGCAGGTCAAGATGAAAGTCAAGGCGGCAGGCCTGACCGACGAGCAGGTCGTCGAGTACACCTGGACGGAGACCAGCGCCAGTTGGACGCTGGTCAGCGCCGGCCAGCTGCGCTCGCAGGACGCGAAATACACGCTCACGCCCGACGGCGACAAGACCAAGGTCCGTTTCGAGATCACGGTCGACCCGTCGGTGCCCTTGCCCGGCTTCATCCTCAAACGCGCGATGAAAGGCGCGATGGAAACCGCCACCGACGGCCTGCGCAAGCAGGTGCTGAAGGTGAAGAAGGGCGCCAAGTAACTGACGCTTGACCGGTGGTCGCGTACTGCACTTCGCAAGGACCGCCACCGAATGCTGCATGTGGCTAGGGCGAAGTCGCCATTACTTCCGCGCGGCCGTATATGGCCTCTTACGCTCGGTGGGTGGAATTGTCGTGGCCGTTAACTGGTCGCACCGAGGAGATGCGAACTCTCGAGGCCGCCATCTCGGCTTCGGATGTCTCCGGCATTCTCGTTTGTGGAGCGGCGGGTGTCGGGAAGAGTCGGATCGCCCGTGAGGCGTTGTCGGTTGCCGCTTCGCACGGATTCGATGCGCGCTGGACAGTTGGCACATCTTCGGCGCGGGAAATTCCGCTCGGTGCTTTCACCGCATGGGCGCCGTCAGCTGTCACCGATACATTTCAATTGCTCCGGGGCGTGATCGAATCACTGACCACGGCATCTTCCCCGGACGCCAAGGTGGTCCTGGCTGTTGACGACGCACACCTGCTCGATGACTTGTCGACTTTCGTCGTGCATCAGATCGTGCAGCGGGGTGCGGCAAAAGTGATACTCACGGTCCGAGATGGTGAGCTGATTCCCCTTGCGTTACAAGAGATATCGAAGGTTGGCCACTTCGACCGGCTCGACCTACAGCAACTATCGCTCGACGAAACCACCAAGCTGTTGGAGGCGGCCTTAGAGGGTTCGGTGGATTCGGATGCCGCGCAGCGGCTATGGAAGCTGACCCGCGGCAATGTTCTCTATCTGCGGAACATCGTCGGGCAGGAGGTCGCCGACGGCCGAATTGTGCAAGACCACGGGTACTGGCGGTGGATTGGCGATCCGATCATGCCGCCGGGTCTGGTCGAGCTCATCGAATCCCGCATCGGGGAGCTTCCTACGCCGGTCAGCGATGTGGTCGACGTGCTGGCTGTCGGGGAGCCTATCGACCTCGGGTCCCTCGCACGGATCACCGATGCGGCCGCGATCGAGGAGGCCGAAGCCCGCGGCCTCATCACACTCGAGCCCGCCGGCGGCGGCATCGAGGTGCGGGTGGCGCATCCGCTCTACGGAGAGGTGCGGCGCAGGCGTGCGCCCCACAGCCGGCTGCGACGGCTACGTGGCCTCGTCGCCACCGAGCTCGCAGTGTCAGGTCTCCGAGATGACATCCGAGCCGTCGTGCGCCGCGCGACGTTGAGCCTCGAATCCGACCTCCCAGCCGACGCCGATCTGCTCGTGAGAGCAGCACACGGCGCAGTTTGGCTGGGAGACCTCCACCTCGCGGATCGACTCGCAGATGCGGCAATTCACGCCGGGGCAGGGCCGGAACCCAGCTTTGTTCGCGCGCATGCATTGTCGTGGTTAGGGCGCGGCGAGGAGGCCGAAGCTTTGCTCGCGGATATCCGTACCAGCCAGCTGACCGATCGCGACCGCGCCAGATTGGTGTTCCTGCGATCCAGCAACATGCTCTGGGCGCTCGGCGATCCGGCGCGAGCCAAGGAACTCATCGACGACGCGTCGCGCAACACCCCTAAGGAGGCTCGCGCGTACATCGACGCCTTCCTCACGATCTATTGGTTTGCAACGGACCAGCCAGAGGAGGCGCTGAGGGTTTCGAAAAGACTTGCGTTGGAAGATATTCCCGTCGTCGGCACCGAGATTGCCTGGGCCCTGGCCCAAATATCCGCAGACGCGGGGCGCATCAGCGAAGCAGTCGCCAATGCGGACGCCGGATACGCCGTCGCCACACGCGCCCTCGATGCTCCGCACATGAGGTTCAACATCGCTGACGCAGAAGTCACCGCACTGCTGCTGTCTGGCCGAATTGCCGACGCTCTTGATGTGGCGGAGCGAACGCAGCAGCAGGCATCTCATCTCCCGGGTGCGGCTCAATTGCTCGGTGGTGCCGTGGCTGGGCGGGCCGCGCTTGGAGCCGGTGACCTGCACCGCGCATGCCTATTACTGGAACGGGCGGCCGAAGGGCTGTCGGCATCGCATCCGGGCGGCTGGGGATACCGCTATCGCATATCCCATGCGACCGCATTGGCGATGCGTGGTTCTACTGAGGAGGCGGCGGCCGCGCTTGCCAAGCTCGACGATGTGCAACGCCGGTTTAGGTCTCTGGACCACGAGCTCAGCCTGGCCCGTTCCTGGACGGCCGCCGGCCAAGGCGCGGTGACGGAGGCGATCGCTGTGTTGCTATCAGCGGCCGAAAGAGCGAGAGCCACAGGGCGATTCGCCGCGGAAGTGCTATGCCTACAGTCCGCCGCCCAGTTTGGCGATCGCACCAGTGCGCAAAGGTTGCACGAACTCGAATCGATTGTCGAAGGGCCACGTGTCGGCTTGGCGGCGCGGTTCGCCATCGCCCTGCGCGACGACGATGGCGTTGAGTTGTCCTCGGTATCAGAGGAATTCGAGCACATGGGCGACCTCGTTGCCGCCGTCGATGCGGCGGCGCACGCCGCCGTTGTCTATCGGCGCCAGGGCCGACGAGGTTCGGCACTAGCCTGTTCGACGCGCGCAGATGCGCTGGCCGAACAATGTGGTGGAGCGTGTACGCCAGCGCTTGGTCAGGCCACCGCGCCGTTGCCGCTGACCAATCGCGAACGAGAGATTGTCATGCTGATCGGTGAGGGATTGTCCAACCGCGCAGTGGCCGAACGACTGACACTCTCCGTGCGGACGGTTGAAAGCCACATCTACCAGGCAATGTCAAAGACGGGAGTATCTAGCCGCGACGAGCTCGCCGCTCTTCTGCGCCGGGTGTGACCACAAGTTCGGTGCGCCAGGGTGCGATCGGCGGGCATGTGGCCGCCGGGGCAGGCAGCAGGTCAAGGCCGCGGCTAAGTAGTACCGAGTCGAGACCAGGCGAGATCCAGTGGTGCACTACTGGGGTCATCGAACTGACGCGAGCGACGATTAATCGGTCACAACGCCAACGAGAGAAGGCACAAAGTGTCCGAGTCATTTGCGGCACAAGCCGATCCACAGGCCATCGTCGAAAAGCCGACGTTTCGCCAGGGCCCAGGTCCAGGACGGATGACGGGTACCGCGAAGCACATCGGTCGCGTTGGGGCATTGGCTGTCGCGCTGGGAGTAGGGAATGTTCGGCGCGCCGCCACCCGGATGACGGTGTCGATCGGCGTCGCGGCCCTGGTGGTGATGGCCACGACTGGGCCGGTGCCGGATTCGACTGGGTCGCCGGCCGTGCGGCTATCGGCCGACTCGACCGCCCTGATCGTGTGCGGGACCACCTGCCCGACGCCCGACGAGTACGTGGTCGGGTCCGTCATGAACCAGTTCATCACGCCGACCCATCCAGGCCAGACCATCACGCCGGTCGCGGTGACTACGCCCGAGGAGTATTGGCCCATCACCGGGTTTTTGCGCCTTATCGGGCCCGTGGTCGGGGATCCGCGCTTGTTCGGACCTGGTGGGCCGGCGTGGCCGGATGAGCCGTGGTGGAAACTCTCGGGGCTTTTCGACCTCACCATCGATCAGTCGCTGCGGGCCGGGGTCGCCGATCTGGAGACTGCGATGACGAAGTATGGCAACGACCATCAGGTGATCTTCGGCGACTCGCAAGGTGCGGCGCTCGTGATCATGGAGAAGCGCAAGCTCGCCGAACAGTATCCGGCAGGGACCACGGCCCCCGATATCGAGTTCGTGCTGGCCGGTGACACGAATCTGCCCAACGGCGGCCTTAATGCCCGGTTCCCGGGCCTCTACATCCCGGTGCTCGATCTGTCGTTCAACGGCCCCGAGCCCACCGACACCCAGTTCAAGACCGTCACCATCAACCGGCAGTACGACGGCGCGGCGGATTTCCCGTTGTATCCGCTCAACGTCATCGCCGACCTGAACGCGGTGCTGGGCTTCTTGTACCGGCACACCCACCCGTTCGACGTGACCCTGGCTCCCGATGCGTCGACGTCGGCGGCTTACCAGGGCACCCATGGCGACACCAGCTACTACTTCTTCGAAACGCGGGACCTGCCGCTATTCGATCCGCTGCGCGCGCTGGGGGTGCCCGAGCCGCTCATCGACGTGGTTGAGCCGTTCTTCCGGGTCCTGGTGGAACTGGGCTACGACCGCACCATCCCACCGTGGGAGCCCACGCCGGCACGGCTGATCCCACAGTTCGACCCCGCGAAGGTGGTCACCGATCTCGTCAACGCGATCGGCGAGGGAATCAACAAATCCCTAGGCCTCATCGGCTTGCCACCGCTGCCGAGCATGCCCACGCCTGTCACCCTTGCGGCACCGGCCAGCGAAACCGCTACAGCCGACATCTCCCACCAGGTGACGGCGAAGGACACGCCGACCCAAACCGAGCAGGCGAAGTCGACGGGAACGGCGATCGGTACCCGCCAGATGTCATTGGACACCGCAACATCGACGACGACGGTGACCGAAACCGATCCGCCAACGTCAGCGCAAACCGCAACCGACACCGAACAGCCGACGCCGCTGGGCGTAACCGAAACCACCAAGGCGGCGTCGACGACAGCCAGTGCGGTCCAGCCGTCGACCGCGGCAAGGCCCGAGCCTTCAGCTAGCGCCTCGACACCCACGCCGGAGAAGCCTCGGCCGGTGTTGCGCGATTCGCTCGGGGTGGATCAGCAGCTCCCCGACCGGTCCGACCGCGGCGAAGCCGACCAGCCGACGACCCGGACCGCCGCTGCCGGCGCTGAGGCCGCGACCGGCGAACCCTCCTCGACCGCATCGTCGTCAGCCGCTTCGTCGTCGGCCGGCAGCTCCTCGGACGGCGGTTCGTCGGGCGGCGACGGCGACGGTTCCTAGTGGTGCTCGCCAGCCCCCGACCGGTTATTGCCCACCCTCGACCATTGCCTCGGCCCAGGCGATGTGGCCTTCGAAGCCAAGCGATTCCGCCATGGCGCGGTAGCGACTCACCAAGTCCGAGTAGGCGACGTCATCGCCGCGGGCACGGGATAGCAGCGCGCGCGGCCGCAGCAGAGTGATCTCGCTCATCGCCGAACATTGATCGGCGAAGAGTTTCGCCAACCGGTCGATCGCCTCTTCGGCTTCGGCCAGATCGCCCTCGGCGGCGCGCTCCAGCAGCGTCTCCACCAGAACACCGGTGCCCCAACCGCCATAGAAGAGGTTTCCTGCCTGGCACAGCTCGTCGACGGCTTGGCGCATCACCCCAACGGCAGCATCTCGGTCGCCGCGCCTGGCCGTTTCCCGGGCGGCCCACACGTCGGTGACCGGGATGAGGAAAAAGGCCCGCTTGCGCAGCCATATGTCGCGGGTCTGCATCATCAACTCAAGCCCACGCTGACGGTCGGCCGCGGCGTCCCGATTCAGCAGCCCGACAGCCAACGTGTACCCGGCCAAGCCCAGTGCGCGATCGCTGCTGGCCCTTTGGGCGGTCTGCACTGCCTCCTCGCACACATGCACCACGGAGTCACTGGTCCGGAGCACCCCGTACTGCATCGCGAAACCGTAGGTCCAGGCGACGGCACCGGAGAGGGTTTCCGTGTTGCTGCGTCGGGCCATCGCGACGGCGTCGTGCAGGTCTTGGCGCCAACGGGGGCGGCCCAGCCACCACCGGGCAGTGCCCCGCCATGCCAGCGCGATTGCCAGCGGTGATCCCACACCGAAGCCGGCGCCCTTGGCGGGGTCGCCTGCGGCCAGATCGACGACGGTCTGCGACCACCGCAAGACCTCATCGAATTCACCGACACCGAGCCAGTTGCAGAACGCTATGGGCGTCAACCCCATGGCCGGGGCGGGGTCGTCGATCGACTCCAGCAGCGCCATCTGGTCGGATGCCATCCGTGCCCCCTCACGCGTGCGGCCAGCGTAGAGAAGCTCGGTGGCCAACGCGGTCATGCCGATGGCCAGCGAGGCCTTGTCCCCGGCCGCAGCGCACAACTCGCGCAACTCCTCGAAGCGGCGCCGGCTTTCCTGGACCTCTCGGGCTTGCCAGTCGGTGGCACACAGCATGGTCCGTGGGGTGATGCGCATCGACAGCTGGTCGGGGGCGTCGGTGGGCAGCCGATCGGCGATCCCGCGTGCCCGCTCCCAGCTGACCCGAGCAGCGTTCAGATCGCGGTTGGTGGACCACGCACTGGCGCGCATGTGCCAGCCGTAGGCCTCGCGCAGCTCACCGGCGGCCTGCAGATGTTCGGCGATCAGCGCGGCGTTCTCCTCCACCGAGTCGGGCTCAGACTCTTGGATCGCGGCGGACAGGCGCCGGTGATATTGGGCGCGATCGGATTTCAGCTGCGATTCGTAGGCCACCGCGCGGATCAGTGGATGTCGAAACGCGTACTCGGCGCTGGGGGTGAACTTGATCTGATCGATCAGCTCGGCGCTGAGGAGCTCGTCGAAAACCGCGCCGATGCCCAGCGCGGAGAGTAGCTCGGGCCCGAAGCGGGCTCCGATCACCGAGGCCGCGTTCAACGTCCGCTTGGCCGGAGCCTTCAGGCGGTCGATGCGCGCCTCGATGGCGGCCTGCACCGTGGCCGGTACGCTGAGTTCGGCGATATCCGACCGGCAGACGTAGCCACCGTGCTCGCCGGTCAACACGCCGCGTTGCGCCAATTCGCGCACCATCTCTTCGGCGAAGAACGGGTTCCCTGCGGCTCGCTCGGCGATGATCGCCGCCAGCTCGCCGACCGAGGGATGCGATCCCAGCAGCTCACCGAGCAACGCCTTGCTATCTGAATCACCCAGTGGGGCAAGCGGTATCGTCTGTGCGTCGGCTGCCCGCGTCAGCGCTCCGTCATACTCGGGGCGGGAGGTGATCAGCACAATCGACGGGACGCGCGGAATGACGGTGAGGAAGTCGGCAATCATCGACTCGCTGACCGCGTCGATCCAGTGCGCGTCCTCGACGATGAACAGCGCCGGTTGGGTGCGGGCCAGCGACGACTTGTTGATCATTGTGGTCAACCGGCGTCGCCGGGCATCCGGGTCGATCTGGGGCCGCCGCACATCGGGGTCGGCGATGTCGAGCAGATCATCAAGCAGCAACAGATCCTGCAGGTCGGCATCGGGGAATTGTTCCCGGACATGAGCGCGGGCGGCTTCCCCGTCGAGGTCAGCGACGCCGGTAGCCGCGCGCAACAGGCTCGTCACAGCATGGAACGGGATATCGTGAGCATGCGACTCGCAGAATGCCCAAAAGACTTCCACCCCGCGATCGGCCGCGACCGTGGCGGCCTCCCGGGCCACCCGGCTCTTGCCGATGCCCGGAGGTCCCACCACATTCACCACGACTCCGCGGCCACCGATGGCGTGATCCACCATGGCGTCGAGCGTCGCCATCTCCGAGCGCCGACCGATCAGGCTCGCCTCGACGCGCCCGAATCGGCGATCGCGCGGCCCGATACCCATCAGTTGGCGCGCGCACACCGGTTTGTCGGACCCTTTGATGCGCACCCACTCAGGTTCGGCCAGCACGGCGAGGTGTTCGACCAGCCGTGCGGTCGACTCCGACAGCATCACCCCGCCGGGTGGGGCGACCGATTCCATTCGTTGGGCCATCCCGACGTGATGCCCGGTTGCGGCGTAACCCAATGACCCCGAGCCGATTTCACCGGCGATCACGCGACCCGAATCGAGGCCCACCCGCACGCGAAGATCGATACCGTCGCGGTGCTGTAGCTCCGCCGCCAACCGGCTCGTCTCCTCCTGGATGGCCAGCGCGGCCACGCACGCACGAAAAGCGTGATCCTCCAACGCGATCGGGGCGCCGAAGATCGCCATCACCCCGTCGCCCTGGTAGTCCACCGTCCCGCCGTAGCGGCGCAACACCGCCGCTGACCGTTCCACCAATTCGGTCATGACCTCGCGCAACCGCTCAATATCAAGGGCAGTCGCGATGTCCATCGAACGCACCACATCGGCGAACAGCAACGTCACCTGCTTGTATTCCGCGGTGTCGGCACATGACAAGAGCTTTGACCCGCACGCGTCGCAGAATCGCGCGCCCTCGTGTGGCACGGCGCCACACGACCGGCATGCCTTCGTTGCCGGCCCTCCTGCACTTTCCGCCGACCGGGCGTCGCCCACTAACTGGCTAATTCGCCAAGGGTATGGCGTATCGCGCACCTTAGAGGACGAAAATGATGATATTGACGGGCGCGAAATGGGCTTGTGTCCGACCGATATGGGCATCCTCATGAGAACTGCAGTGCACAGTTTGCAAAAGGCAAGACTTGGCTACGGTTTCGGGATGGCCGTCAACCAGACACGCGAAGTCGTCATCGAGGCGACGCCTGAGGAGATCATGGCGGTGCTCTTCGACCTCGAGTCGTTGACGCAGTGGTCGTCGGCCCACCAGAAGGTGGAGATCCTCGAGCGCGACGATGCGGGCCGTCCGAGCAAGTCCCGGCAGACCGTCAAGATCGTTGGCATCAGCGACGAGCAGGTGCTCGCGTACACGGTGCACGACGACGGCGTGAGCTGGACGCTGGTGAGCTCCAAACAACAGCGCGCGCAAGACGCCCGCTACACGCTGACCCGCGACGGTGACGTCACGCGGGTTCGCTTCGAACTCACCGTCGACCCGGTCGTGCCGTTGCCGGGCTTCCTGATCAAGAAGGGTGCCCAAGGGCTGATGGACACGGCCACCGAGGGGCTTCGCAAGCGGGTTCTCAAAGTGAAACGGGGCGGCTGAGTTACGTTGCTCCGGTGACCAACACCGGACCCCTGGCCGGGGTGAAAGTAGTCGAACTCGGCGGCATCGGCCCTGGCCCGCACGCCGCGATGGTGCTCGCCGACCTCGGCGCCGACGTGGTGCGTGTGCGCAGGCCCGGCGGATTGCAGATGCCGGCCGAGGACGTGGACCTGCTGCACCGAGGCAAACGTATCGTCGACCTCGACGTGAAGAAGGACCCGCAGGCACTTCTGGATCTCGTGGTCAAGGCCGACGTGCTGCTCGACGGCTTCCGGCCCGGTACGTGTGAGCGGTTGGGCGTCGGGCCGGACGACTGCGCGGCGGTCAATCCGCGGCTGATCTTCGCCCGCATCACCGGTTGGGGTCAGCACGGCCCATACGCCGCCGTCGCCGGACATGACATTAACTACCTGTCGCAGACAGGCGCGCTGTCGGCGATCGGCTATCGCGACCGCCCGCCCGTCGCGCCACTGAACCTCGTCGCCGACTTCGGTGGCGGCTCGATGTTCGTGCTCCTCGGCATCGTCGCGGCACTCTACGAGCGCGAGCGGTCGGGCAAGGGCCAGGTGATCGACGCCGCGATGGTCGACGGAGTGTCCGTCCTGTCGCAGATGGCGTGGACGATGAAGTCCGTCGGCACACTCAAGGACGAGCGCGAGTCGTTTCTTCTCGACGGTGGTGCGCCGTTCTATCGCACCTACGAAACGTCCGACGGCAAGTACATGGCCGTCGGGGCGATCGAGGCGCAGTTCTACACGCAGCTGCTCGACGGCCTGGGTCTGTCGGCCGACGAATTGCCGCATCAGATGGACGCGGCGTCGTTTCCGGACATGCACAAGCTCTTCGCGCAGCGGTTTGCCAGCAAGACGCGCGACGAGTGGACCGAGATCTTCGGCGGCACCGACGCATGTGTCACACCCGTGCTCACGTGGGCCGAGGCCGCTCAGAATGAACACTTGCGCGGACGCTCAACTCTGGTGACCGCCAACGGCGTAGACCAGGCTGCGCCGGCGCCTCGCTTCTCCCGCACCCCGGCCGGGCCTGTCGGCGCACCGCCAAAGACCACCACGTCGATCGACGAAATCAACTGGTAGGAAAATTAGCTGCGCAATCACCTGCGCGACGCAGGGCCGTTAACTAGGATTTGCCAGCATGGCCGTTCGAGCATCACGAGAGGTTGTCTTCGAGGCACCACCCGAGGAAATCCTCGATGCGCTCGCCGATATCGAGACCGTGCCGACCTGGTCGTCGCTGCACAAGCAGGCTGAAGTGCTCGATCGCTATCCCGACGGGCGGCCACACCATGTGAAGGCCACGCTGAAGATCATGGGCATCACCGACAAGGAGGTGCTCGAGTATCACTGGGGCGATCGCTGGATGGTGTGGGACGCGCACGAAACGTTCCAGCAGCGCGGCCAGCACGGCGAATACAACCTGACGCCGGAGGGCGACGACAAGACGCGCGTGCGCTTCGACATCATCATGGACCTGGCGGCGCCGATACCCGAGTTCATCATCAAGCGGGCCAAGAAGATCGTTCTCGACGTCGCGACCGAAAGCCTGCGCAGGCGCGTCATGGAGAAACGGGCGTCATAGGTCGGCGTCATGGCCGTCAGAACATCACGCAAGCTCGTGATCGATGCGCCGCCGGAAGCCATCATGGATGCGCTGGCCGACGTGGAAGCCCTACTGTCGTCGTCGCCGGCTTACAGGCGGGCCGAGGTCCTCGACAGGTACGACGACGGCCGTCCGCACCACGTGCGCCTCGCGGTCAAAGTGCTCGGAATATTGGACGAAGAAATCCTCGAATTCCGCTGGGGCCCAAACTGGTTGGTGTGGGACGCTGAACCAACCAAGCAGCAGTACGCCCAACACGTCGAGTACACATTGCGGCCCGACCACAGCGGAACATCCACCGTGGTGACGGTCGGCATCACCGTCGAGCCCGATTCGCTCATCCCGGACTTCTTCATCCGGCGAGCCGGTAAGACGATCATCGACGCCGCGACCGAAGGATTACGACAGCGAGTGCTGCGCGACAAGCGTTGTGATCGTCCGGAGTAGCTAGGAATAGTCGCGCGGGCTGGGCCGTCGCCGCCCCGCTGTGACTACCAGCTAGCCTCCATCGTCAAATGGACGCCAGCGTTGACGACTTCTGGCGTCAGCGGATCGATTCTTTTCGGTAGCGAGCTGTAACCACCACAGCTACCTACCAGTGAAAGGAGTTCGATCATGCGAGGTTTGGCAATCGGCACAGCGACGGTCGGCATACTGGCTTTGGCCACACTGGGATTGGCCGGTACGGCCGCCGCAGCTCCCACGGGAGGTTCGAACGCTGCTGACGCCGTCAATCAACTGAAGGCGCAGGGATATACCGTGCAGATCAACGGCGACCAGAACGCGCCGCTATCGGAATGTGTGACGACCCAGGTTTCCGGACTGTCGGGCACCAATTCGGCGGGCAAGCCGCTCACGCCGGCCCAAGTCGGAACCGTCTACGTCACAGTTTCCTGCGACGACGACCACGACGAGTGACCTTTTAACACCGCGAGCCGGCGGATCGCCTCGTCCAGCGTCTCGTCGCGCTTGCAGAAGGCGAAGCGCACCAAGTGGTTCCACGCGTCGGCGTGGGAGGCACCCGCGTCGCAGAACGCGGACATCGGAATGGCCGCGACCCCGGCGCGTTCGGGAAGCTCGGCGCAGAATTGGGTGCTGTCGTGGTAGCCCAGCGGGCGTGGGTCGGCGCACAGGAAGTAGGTGCCGGAGCTGTCGTGCACCTCAAATCCTAGCTCCGCCAGCGCATTTCCGAGCTTGTCGCGCTTGGCTTGCAGCGACCCTCGCAGCGCTGATACCCAGGCCTCTTCGGTGTCGAGCGCCTGTGCCACGGCTGGCTGAAACGGCGCGCCGCCGACGTAGGACAGGTATTGCTTGGCGGCACGCACGCCCGCAATGAGTTCTGCCGCGCCGCACGCCCATCCGATCTTCCAGCCGGTGCAGTTGAACATCTTGGCCGCGCTGGAGATGGTCACGGTGCGGTCCGCCATTCCCGGATAGTTGGCGAGCGGTAGGTGGGGGCGCCCGTCGAACACCAGATGCTCGTAGACCTCGTCGGTGATCACCAGCAGGTCGGCGTCGACGGCAAGCTGTGCCAGCGCGCGAAGCTCGTCGTCAGAGGCCACCATCCCGGTCGGGTTGTGCGGCGAGTTCACGATCAACGCCTTGGTGTTCGGCGTGACCGCGCGCCGCAGACCGTCGACGTCGATTCGGAACCCGCGCCCGTCGGGCAGCAACGGCACGGCCCGCCGCTCGCATCCGGCCATCGCGATCACCGGCGAGTACGAGTCGTAGAACGGCTCGATCAACAACACTTCTGACCCCGGTTCGACGAGCCCGAGTACTGCCGACGCGATGGCTTCCGTGGCGCCGACCGTCACCAGCACCTCAGTCTCGGGGTCGTACTCGGTGCCGAAGTGGCGCATGCGTTGCGCGGCGATCGCTTCGCGCAGCGGCGCGATGCCCAGACCGGGTGGGTACTGATTGACGCCCTCGGCGATCGCGTTCTCCGCGGTCTTGAGCATCGCAGGCGGACCGTCCTCGTCGGGGAAGCCCTGGCCCAGGTTTACCGCGCCGATCCGCGCGGCCAGCGCCGACATCTCGGCGAAGATCGTGACCGCATAGGGCTGCAGCCGCCGCACCGTCATGACCGTCGAGCCTACGGCTTTGCCGAACGTGGGTTACCAGCACGGAATTCCCGTGATTGGTGTGCTGGTAACCCACGTTCGCGGGCGCCGAGCAACCAGCCAACCACCCGGTTGGGTGGGGCTGTTAGGCTGGCCGGGCAGAGGACTACCGCCCACGTGGGCTGGGCTCCCATAACCCCATCTGAACAGGAAGAATCTTCATGTCTGAAGAAGCCTTCATCTACGAGGCCATCCGCACGCCTCGCGGTAAGCAGCGCAACGGCTCGCTGAACGAAGTCAAGCCGCTGAACTTGGTCGTCGGCCTGGTCGACGAGCTCCGCCGCCGCTATCCCGACCTGGACGAGACCCTGATCAGCGACATGATCCTGGGCGTCGTCTCCCCGGTCGGCGACCAGGGTGGCGACATCGCCCGCACCGCGGTGCTGGCCGCAGGCCTGCCCGAGACCACCGGCGGGGTGCAGCTCAACCGCTTCTGCGCCTCGGGCCTCGAGGCCGTCAACACCGCCGCCCAAAAGGTCCGCTCCGGCTGGGACGACCTGGTACTCGCCGGCGGTGTGGAGTCGATGAGCCGCGTCCCGATGGGTTCTGACGGTGGCGCGTGGGCGACCGACCCGGAGACCAACTACACGATCGGCTTCGTGCCGCAGGGCATCGGCGCCGACCTGATCGCCACCATCGAAGGCTTCGACCGTGAAGACGTCGACCGCTACGCGTTGCGGTCGCAGGAGAAGGCCGCCGCGGCTTGGTCGGGCGGTTACTTCGCCAAGTCCGTCGTGCCAGTGCGCGACCAGAACGGCCTGGTCATCCTCGACCACGACGAGCACATGCGCCCCGACAGCACTCTCGAGGGCCTCGGCAAGCTGAAGACCGCCTTCGACGGCATCGGCGAGATGGGCGGCTTCGACGATGTGGCGCTGCAGAAGTACCACTGGGTCGAGAAGATCAACCACGTCCACACCGGCGGCAACAGCTCCGGCATCGTCGACGGCGCCGCGCTGGTGCTCGTCGGCAGTGAAAGTGCGGGGAAGGCTCAAAATTTGACGCCCCGCGCGCGCATCGTGGCCACTGCCACCAGCGGTGCGGATCCCGTCATCATGCTCACGGGCCCGACGCCCGCGACGCGCAAGGTGCTGGACCGCGCGGGCCTTACGGTCGACGACATCGACCTGTTCGAGCTGAACGAGGCGTTCGCGTCGGTGGTGCTGAAGTTCCAGAAGGACCTGAACATCCCCGACGAGAAGCTCAACGTCAACGGTGGCGCCATCGCGATGGGTCACCCCCTGGGCGCCACCGGCGCCATGATCACCGGAACCATGGTCGACGAGCTCGAGCGCCGCAACGCGCGTCGCGCGCTGATCACACTGTGCATCGGCGGCGGCATGGGTGTCGCGACCATCATCGAGAGGGTTTAAGACCGTGGCAGAGAACACCATTGTTTGGGACAAGGACGCCGACGGCATCGTCACGTTGACACTCGACGACCCCACCGGGTCGGCGAACGTGATGAACGAGCACTACGCCGAGTCCATGCACAACGCGGTGGAACGCCTTGCCGCGGAGAAGGATTCGATCACCGGCGTTGTCATCACCAGCGCGAAGAAGACCTTCTTCGCCGGCGGCGACCTCAAGGGCATGATCAAGCTCGGCCCGGAGAACGCAGGTGAGGCGTTCGACACGGTCGAGGCCGTCAAGCGTGATCTGCGCGCTCTCGAGACGCTCGGTAAGCCCGTCGTGGCCGCCATCAACGGGGCCGCGCTCGGCGGCGGCCTCGAGATCGCACTCGCGTGTCATCACCGCATCGCGGCCGACGTCAAGGGCCTCGTTGTCGGCCTGCCCGAGGTCACCCTGGGCCTGCTGCCCGGCGGTGGCGGCGTCACGCGCACCGTGCGGATGTTCGGCATCCAGAACGCGTTCATGAACATCCTGAGCCAGGGCACTCGCTTCAAGCCGGCGCAGGCCAAGGAAACCGGTCTGGTCGACGAGCTCGTCGGGTCGGTCGAGGAGCTGGTGCCCGCCGCCAAGGCGTGGATCAAGGCCAACCCCGACTCGCACACCCAGCCGTGGGATGCCAAGGGCTACAAGATGCCCGGCGGCACCCCGGCCAGCCCGGCGCTCGCCGGCATCCTGCCGTCGTTCCCGGCGCTGCTGAAGAAGCAGCTCAAGGGTGCGCCGATGCCGGCGCCGCGGGCGATCCTGGACGCGGCCGTCGAGGGTGCGCAGGTGGACTTCGACACCGCGAGCCGCATCGAGAGCCGGTATTTCACGCAGCTGGTCACCGGCCAGGTCGCCAAGAACATGATCCAGGCGTTCTTCTTCGACCTGCAGCACATCAACGGCGGCGGCTCGCGGCCCGAGGGCATCGGCAAGACGCCGATCAACAAGATCGGCGTGCTTGGCGCGGGCATGATGGGTGCGGGTATCGCCTACGTGTCGGCCAAGGCTGGCTTCGACGTGGTGCTCAAGGACGTCAGCATCGAGGCAGCCGAGAAGGGCAAGAACTACTCGGAAAAGCTTGAGGCCAAAGCGCTTCAGCGCGGCAAGACCACCGAAGAGAAGTCCAAGGCACTGCTGGACCGGATCACGCCGACGGGCGATCCTGCCGATCTCGCCGGTGTCGACTTCGTCGTCGAGGCGGTGTTCGAGAACCAGGAACTCAAGCACAAGGTGTTCCAGGAGATCGAGGACATCGTCGAGCCCAATGCGCTGCTCGGCTCGAACACCTCGACGCTGCCGATCACCGGTCTGGCTACCGGTGTGAAACGCCAAGAGGACTTCATCGGAATCCACTTCTTCAGCCCGGTCGACAAGATGCCGCTGGTGGAAATCATCAAGGGCGAGAAGACATCTGACGAGGCGCTGGCCCGGGTGTTCGACTACACACTGGCCATCGGCAAGACGCCGATCGTCGTCAACGACAGCCGCGGCTTCTTCACATCGCGGGTGATCGGCACGTTCGTCAACGAGGCGCTGGCGATGCTCGGCGAGGGCGTTGAGCCGGCGTCGATCGAGCACGCCGGTTCGCAAGCCGGTTACCCGGCGCCGCCGCTGCAGCTGTCCGACGAGCTCAACATGGAGCTGATGCAGAAGATCGCCGCCGCCACCCGCAAGGGTGTAGAGGATGCGGGCGGCACCTACGAGCCGCATCCGGCCGAGGCGGTCGTCAACAAGATGATCGAAATCGGACGGCCGTCGCGGTTGAAGGGCGCCGGTTTCTACGAGTACGTCGACGGCAAGCGGACCCAGCTGTGGCCGGGCCTGCGCGAGACGTTCAAGTCGGGCTCGTCGCAGCCGCCGCTGCAGGACATGATCGACCGGATGCTGTTCGCCGAGGCGCTGGAAACCCAGAAGTGCCTCGACGAGGGCGTGCTCACATCCACCGCGGACGCCAACATCGGCTCGATCATGGGCATCGGCTTCCCGCCGTGGACCGGTGGCTCGGCCCAGTACATCGTCGGCTACCAGGGGCCCGCCGGCACGGGCAAGGAAGCGTTTGTGGCCCGGGCCCGAGAGCTGGCCGCCAAGTACGGCGACCGCTTCACCCCGCCGGAGTCACTGACCAAATAGCAGAAGTACGCAAAAGCCCTCGAAACAAAGACGTTTCGAGGGCTTTTGCTATGCGACCAGTTCCTCGCTCTGCAGCGGAAGGGGATTCGCCGCCGGATTGCTGGCCAGGGCGTCGAGGACCACGGACCACACCTGCGGACTCAACACCACGCCCAGGTGCCCGACCGGAAGTCCCGGATACAGGTCCTGAACGACGATGTTGGTGACGTTCGGCCCGTCGAGCGCCTGCTGGGTGTAGGGGGTAACGACCTCGTCGTTCATCGAGGCGATCGTGGTGTACAAGACACCGGGCCGGGTGTCGCCGTTGCCGTACACCTCCTGCTGAAAAGCAGAACCCAGCGTCTGCTGTTCCAGGGCCGGCCCAAACGAATTCGCGAACGCGACGAGCAGCGGCCCAAGGATCGGCAGCTGTTGCAGGCCGATGAGGCCGTCGGCATCGGTGCCGTGATTACTCGGAGCGATGCCGATCAGCTGTGACACCTTGTCGGCTCCGCCCAGGTTGTTGATGTAGTACACCGGCAGGATCCCGCCACCCTGCGAATGGCCGATGAGTATCACCTTGGGGGCACCCGTTTCGGCGAGGACCCTGTCGACTTCGGCGGCGAGCTCGAGGCCGGACTGCCTGATGTCGTCCGTGGCCTGGATCGGATAGTTGGGATCCTGGCTGATATTGCCGTAGTTGAACGTGTAGACCTTGTATCCGGCATTGGCGAGGACCGGGGCTCCGACACCCCAGTTCTCTCCCTGAGTGGCAACCGTTCCGTTGATCAGAATGATCGGCAGGGGATGCTCGGCGGTCACCGTGATCGACGGGTCGTTTGCGCCTGGTGGTGGCTGCTGCGGATTGAAGAACGTCAGCCCGTTGATTATCCCGTAGTTGACGGGGAACGGTCCGGTGCCCGCGGAATTGAGCTGTGCACCGATCAGCGTCCTACTAACGGCCGCAGCCGAATTGGCCACCGCGGTGGCGAGCGCGTACGGCACACCGAAAAAGCTGTGCGGGCCGAAGGCCTGAGCGAAAGTGTCGGCGACGGTATACACCGCCGACGCCGCAACTATCCCGACGTCGGACACCAGCCCGACCACTTGTGTTGTCTGCGGGCCACTGAACGCGGGGGATTGACTGCTCGACGCCGAGGGTCCGGACGGCGCGATGTTCGTGACCGCCGCCAGTGGGCTGGCGGCCTGCGTCGGACGTTGTTGGATGGGCGAGACGGCGCTTCGTTGAGTAGGTGCGCTGATCGCGGAGGGCGGCGGATCGGCCGCGACGGGTTTCGCGGGCTTCGCCGATTCGGTGGTCGAGTCGGGCCGGCGTGAAGTGTGCCGAACACGCGGCTCCGACTGGGCACCGCCCTCGGGCTCGCTTGTTGTCTCCTGAGCGGTGGCCGTGCTCTCGGGGGTCGATGATTCGGAGGTGGTGGCGTCACCCGTCGTGTCGGGGCGTTGCTTGACAACGGGACCGGTGCTCGGCGCGTCGGCCTGCGCGGACTGTTTCGGTGGGTCGGCCAACGCGGCCTTCGGCGGGCCCGCCGAGCTCTGTGAATTCGAATCGGCACTCGACGATGACGAGTCGTCGGCGTGGGCGATTCCACTGGCCAGCCCGACCGTCAGCCAGGCTGACAGCAAGAACATGGCAACGATCAATCGCAACCACCATTGAAAGGTCGAACTGCCCGTGTTCAGCAGCAACATGCGCTTCGTGGACACTTGCACACCTCTCGCCCGGTAGGCATGAATGTATCCAGCTATCGGCCGGGGCGGATCCAAATTGCAGCAGGTCTGTGGATTGCCGCGCGCGTTGGCGTGACGGGCTTGCGTATCGTCTAGGCGTGCCCGAAGGCTTTACCGAAACGTTCGCGGCAGGGCTGGCGAGCTACGGCGACCAGCCGTGCATCGAGTTCGAGGGCCGGTGGTATTCCGGCGACGAGATCACGGCATACGGCGACGCCATCGCCGCGGTGCTACGCGACGCCGGCGTCGCCGACGGCGCACCCGTCGGATTGGTGGTCCGCAACCGGCTGCCACACGCCGCGGCGATCATCGGCTTCCTCGCCGCCGGACGCCCTGTCTCGATGATCTACTCGTTTCAGTCGCCCGAGTCGATCGGCCGCGACATCGAAAAGCTCGAGATGTCGGCGATCGTCGCCGACCGCGAGGATTGGACCTCTCCGGTGGTTGACGCAGCGAAGCGCACAGGCAGTGCGGGCGTGGCGATTTCGATGCGGTCGCCTCATGTCAGCGCCGTCGAAGGGCTCGAGTACCGCGACGTATCTCGCCGGCACGCGGACGTCGAACCCGGTGTGGCGCTGGAGATTCTGTCCAGTGGCACGACGGGGCCGCCGAAACGACAAGCCCTCAAGACGGCGGTGCTCGAGCGCACAGTCTTCAGCGTGACCAGCGGAGAGAAGGCCTCGCCGGACGCCCCTCCGGAGTTCGGCTACTGGCAGTTCGGCGGGATCGGGGTGTGCCAGTTGATCGCGGGCGTTCACAACGCCAGGCGAATCGTGATGCTCGAGCGTTTTACCGTCGACGGCTTCGTCAATGCCATAAAGACGCACGGCATCAAGAGATCTGGTGTCCAGCCCGCCGTCATCCGGATGCTGCTTGACGCCGACGTGCCCAAGGAGGACCTGGCGTCCCTGGAATTTCTGATCAGTGCCTCGGGTCCGCTCGACCCGGAAACTCGCGACGAGTTCGAGGCGCACTTCGACATCCCGGTCCGGCTGGCCTACGGCGCAACGGAATTTGCGGGTTCGCTGTGTGCGTGGACACCCGATCTCATCGATGAGTTCGGTACGTCGAAACGCAACAGCGTGGGAAGGGCACTGCCCGACACGCAGTTGCGGATCGTCGATCCTGACACCGGCGCCGAGCTTCCCACCGGTGAGCAAGGGCTGCTGGAGGCCAAGGTGGCGCCCCTTGGCCCGGACTGGATCCGCACTACCGACATCGCGTCGATCGACACCGACGGGTTCGTCACGCTGCACGGCAGGGCCGACGGCGCCATCAACCGCGGTGGTTTCAAGATCCTGCCGGAAACCGTTCGGCGCGTGCTGATCTCACACCCAGCGGTGCGCGACGCGTGTGTCGTCGGGGTGCCCGACAAGCGGCTCGGGCAGGTCCCTTTCGCCGCGATAGAACTCACGCCAGGGATGACGGCGCCGTCCGAGGACGACCTGAAAGACCTTGTGCGCCAGTCGTTGCCGGTATACAACGTGCCTGTCGCCGTTGCCGTCGTCGACGAATTGCCGCGCAATCCGGCACTGAAGGTGAGCCTGCCTGAAGTTGCCGCGCTCTACGACGCCCGCGCGAACAAGTAGAACCGGCCGGGATCCTTGCCGTTGTGGTCCATCGCCGGCTCACTCCCCGACGACAGCGGCATCCAGTTCATTGCGAACCGCCGCTCGACTTCCGCCTGATCGATTCCCGGCACACCAAACGACCCGCCAGGGAGGAACTCGACGAGCAGGAGCCGCGCACTTGGCGCTGCCACCGCAGATACCTCGCGGACGTAGGAGTCGCGGTCCTCCGGGCTCATGCCGTGCAGGCAGCCGTTGTCGACGATCAGGTCGAAGTTCGTCCCGACGCCCTCGGAGCTCAGATGCGTCGCGTCCGCTTGGGCGAAGTTGACGTCGACCTTGTTGGCCGCCGCCTTCGCCTTGGCCTTGTCGACCGCCTTGGCGACGAAGTCCACGCCGGTGACCTGCCAGCCGTGCTTGGCCAGATAGATCGAGTTGTCGCCGGTACCGCAGCCGACGTCCAAAGCGGTTCCCGCCGGCAGCGCATTGTCGCCCTCGACCAAGCCACGCAGGCTCGACGCCAGCGGATGACCGTCCCACGGCACAAAGCCAAGCCGGTAGAACGTCTTGAAGAGAAGTTGTCGCGAGGACATGACGTCAGATCGATCCGAGGTCGGCCGAGATCCAATGCTGCGGCCGCAGATAGATGGCCACGCTTTCGCCGAGCTCGCGGCGGGCGAACTCGAGATAGGCGTCAACCTTGTCCGGTGCCAGGTAGCGCTTGGTCATCTCGACGAGTTGTTCGTCGGTTCCGGGCTCGATGCGGCTGACAGGCCCGTCGACCGCGACATAGCGGACCGACGGCTCCAGGCGTTCGGCCATCAATGTGAATTCTCCCTGCGTCTCGATGAGACGGTGTTTGCGCGAGCCGTTGCCGGTGAGCACCCAAGGCTCGCCGCCCGGTGTGTACTGGTACCAGATCGGTACCGTCAGCGGTCCGCGCTTGTCACCAGCGCTCACCGACAATGCCGCGATATGCGGCTCGGCCAGAAACTGTTCGCGTTCTTCTTTGGATAGGGCCATGTTCGCCAGGCTAGTCGCGGCCTACGACGGGATCGGGCGTCGTCGTTATTGGGATCGGTAGCACGGAGGCCGTTGTGCACTAGCCGCGACGGCGCCAAGCGACGCGGCGCATGACCAAGGGGAGGACGGTATGAATGTCGTCGGCAAGCGGAAGCGCATGGTCGCAAGTGCGCTGATGTCGATCAGCGTTGCGGTCGCCGGTGTGGGCATGACCGTAGGCATCGCTCAGGCCTCACCGCGCAGTCCTGTGCCGCTGAATGCCTGGCCGGGGTGTCCGGACGATCACCCCGAAGGCCCGTGTCGTTGGTGCCCTGGGGATCCCCCGGTGCAGACGGGCAATCTTCGTACAAACCCAGTGGTTTGGGACAACAACGTCTGCCACACCTATTGGTACGTCTATCACGGGCAGGGGAATGTCGCTCAGAACATTTTCGAGGGCGAGGCGCCGCCACCCCCGCCTCCGCCGCCGCCGAACCTGACCCCGCCGCTTCCGCCGGGCTGGTGCTGGTCCCTGTTCATTCCGGCGCCGTGCCCGTAGATCACAGCGACCTCGAGCCGGTCCGTGGCCCCGATCTGCACGATCACCTACATCGTTCGCCCCGAAGGCTCCCACACCTGGGGCCTGAACTGGTTGCGTGATGGCGGCGAGGGCATGACGGAAAGTGCTCGGCGGCAGCGTGATTGCGCGGTAGCGGGGAGTGTTGCCACCTTGCCGTCGGCGCTTGTCCTCGAACGCGTCTTTGGCGGCTGGCAGCCTTCTTCCGTGGTGCTCGCATAGAGTCGACAGTCATGCGCTTTGGATTGTTCATTCCGCAAGGCTGGCGGCTCGATCTCGTCGACATTCCCAGCGACAAGCATTGGCAGGTGATGCGCGAGCTCGCCACGTACGTCGACAACGGCGCGTGGGATTCGCTGTGGGTCTACGACCACTTCCACACCGTTCCGGTTCCGACGCAGGAGGCGACGCACGAGGCATGGTCGCTGATGTCGGCCTACGCGGCGACGACCTCGCGGATCAAACTCGGCCAGATGTGCACCGCGATGAGCTACCGCAATCCGGTGTATCTGGCCAAGGTCGCGGCCACCGCGGACATCATCTCCGGCGGCCGCATCCAGATGGGCATCGGCGGCGGCTGGTACGAGCACGAGTGGCGTGCTTACGGCTACGGTTTTCCGTCCGCCGGTGTGCGGCTCGGCCGACTCGACGAGGGCGTGCAGATCATGCGCGACGCCTGGCGAAACGGGAAGGTCAGCTTCGACGGCAAGCACTACCAAGTCGACGGAGCGATCGTCGAGCCAAAGCCGTTGCAGGACGGGGGCATTCCGCTGTGGATAGCCGGCGGCGGGGAGAAGGTAACGCTGCGCATCGCGGCGAAGTATGCCCAGTACACCAATTTCACGTCCGAGCCGAACGGGTTCGCGCACAAGTCGCAGGTCCTGGCCGAACACTGTCGCGACGTCGGCACGGACTACGACGCCATCGTGCGGTCGGCGAATTTCAATGCAGTGATCGGCGAATCGGAGGCCGACGTCAAGGAACGGGTCGCGGCACTGCGGGCTCGGCAGGTGGCCAAGGCGAACGAGGCCGCCGTCGACGGCATGCTCTCCATGGTCACCGCCCCTGAATCTGCTTCTGGTACACCGGAACAGGTTGTGGAGAAGCTACAGCGGATGCGTGACCTCGGGTGCGAGTACGCCATCCTCTATTTCCCCGATGCCGCGTACGACCGGACCAGCATCGAGCTGTTCGAGCAAAAGGTCATCCCGGCGCTGAGCTAGCAGCTGCCGTCCGAAAATTAGTGCAGAGATGCTCTGTGCTGCGCTGTTAGCCTGACTTCCGAGGAAAGGTAGCGCACGCATGGGGCTCTTCGACTTTGTCGATGACGTGGTCGACACCGTCTCCGATGTGGCCGAGAAGGTCGAAAAGGGCGCCGAGTGGGTCGCGGAGACCGCAGAGCAACTCGGACTGGGCCCGGTAGCCCGTGTAGCGAAGACGGTTGGAAAGTTCGCAGGCAAGTTGGCGATCGCGCCGACGCCGGTCTTGGAGGGTGGCCAGAAGGTCATCGAGAAGATGATCGACTCGGCGGGCGGCGACAACGAGCCAGAACACGGCGAGGCGTTCGGGAATGGCTCGCGAGCCTTCGAGGCGCAGCTTCAGACACTGCGTACGGCGCATCCAGGTCAACTCTGGGAGGGTGGCACGGCCTCGAAGGCCTACGCTGAGCGGACCCATGAACAAGAGAATCGTGTGGCGACTCTTTCCGAGGCGGACATCGAGATCGCCCAGATCCTCACAGGTGAAGCCGATCAGCTCCGTCTTCTACGCAAAGTGCTGGTGCATCAACACCAGTTCCTGGCTGACTTCGGTTCGTACACACAGTATCTCAGCACGCTAGGTCCTGAGGGCAAGGCCGCACAGTACACGCTCGAGACGTGGGCGGTGTCGATGGCGATGATGGAGTGCATCCCCAGGATGTGGGATATGCACAACAACGCCAACGACAATGCGGCCAGAGTTCGTGAGGCGATAGATATGTATAAGGATGTCGCTTCGAAGGTGGTCATCTCGGATTCGAATAACGACTTCGACCCGCCAAAGCGCTGACAGGAGACCACGTTGACTGAGTACCCATTGGCGGTTACCGCGCAGTACGTGCGCGCTCTCTCGGAGCTGCAGAAAAAGGCGGCGCGCGGTGTCAACGATGCGCTGCTTGCGGTGAGCGGGGTCGGTGACAACGTTGCGAAGACTCATGGCTCAATCTGTTCGGTGACAGCGACCGCGGTAAAGACCGCAGAGACAGAACGCAATACGGCGGCGACACGTGTCCGAGACCAGTCCTCAGACCTTGCCGTCAAGCTCGAACACGCTGCCGACAAATACGACGAGATCGATCAGACAGAAAAGGCGAATCTCGATAACCAGATGAAACCAGGCGGCTGATGGACCGCACCTGGCACCCGTGGGACGACGAGGACCCCGTTGAAGACGGCGATGATCACGATGATCTTGCAGCGCTGGACTTTTCAGCTGACGAAGACTCAGATGCGCCCGCCGTATCGGAAGACGAAGTTCTCGATAATGTTGAGCCGGCGCTGTTCACCGTCACGAATCCACCCGGCACGGTGACGGTAACGGCCGAGCTGAACGGATCTGTGCATCGAGTCGATCTCGCGCCGAGCGTCACCAACATGACTGAGCGCGAGCTTGCCGAAGAAATACGGGTCATTGCAGGCCTTGCGCGTCTGAAGGCACGGTCAGTAATGCACCAGTTTCTTGTCGACGGCATGGGTCGGATGGGTTATGACACTGCGGGATTGAGCGCGGGTCTGACGAGAGACATGGATATGCCGACCCCCGAACAGGCGGCGGAAGCCACCGCGCAGCTGTTCGCGAGCCGGTATGCGAGTAACGAAGACTGACGTTCTCGGCTATCCGCTGCCGAGATGGCCTGTGCAGGACAGAAAAATGCCCTCCGCTTGATTCTCTTGGATCACCTTGCCGCCAGCTGTGATGCGGCACTTTACTGGTTCCTCAGACGATTTCGGCCTTTCCACCGATAGCGACACGTACGTGTCGTCACCGCGCATCGTCACCTCGGTCTTCCAAGGGAGCGCCACAGTAACCGGGTTGGACCGATTGCCGTCTGCCCCCCAGTATGTGACTTCGGCCGAGCCTGAGCCGCTGACTTCATAGGTGACGGTGACAGCCTGAGGCTCGTTCTTCGCGACGGCGAAGATGACGACGAGACCGACCACTACGGCCAGCACGACCGCCGCAAGGATGCCGCCGACGATCCACGGCCAGCGCTTCTTGGCCGGCCGTGGGGGTGGTGCAGGGTACGGCGGATAACCGGACGGCGGCCCGAACTGACCCGAACCGCCAGGTGGGGGGTGGTACGGCGGCGGCACGGGGTTGAAGCCGCTGCCGTCGTCGTTCGTCACCACGCCTCCTCGCCGAAACTCCGCAGAGCAATGTGCATCGTCAAATACCTTAAATCACCCGGCGCGCCGGTCCGCGCGCCACTTTGGGACGCGATGAAGGTGTGGCAGCACATCCGCGCCACCAGCCAGGGGCGAATGACGTTGCGTACCTGTAGATTTCGAAAATATGGGTGACGGTGACGTCGGCCAGGGCGCATCGACGCTACGCGACTGGCACTCGGGAGCTTCCCCGGAGCCATTATCTGCTTGGCCGGACACGGGGCAGGCGTGCTCCAAGCTGGGAGTTCACTGGGAGGCGCAACCTCACAAGCCGGTCCAGCCCGAAGTGAATGAACGGTAACCGGGAGCGTACGAAACTTTACCGGCCGGTGAACCTGTGGAGTCGCCGACGTTTCAATAGTCGGAGAAGATCTGTGCGTGTTATCGATTTCGCGCGATCTCGCCGTCGCAGCGCCCGAGCCGACCTGGGTGCCGCGACCCCGCATCGTGCCGCCCGTTTCCAAACGCTCCGAGGCGTGGGCGCGACCCGCCCATCCCGCCGACGTGGCACAGGCGAGGATGTTCGACCTCCTTCTATTAGGCGAAATAGCCGAGCTAGAGGAGCTGGTCGCCTCGATGGAGAAGCGTTGGCTGCGGCGGTGTGAGCGCGGCATCGATGACGAGAACCGGCCTCCGGAGAACTTGATCCGGATGCGCGGCCGCGTCGCGGAGGCGCAGAAGCTCCTCGACGCACTGCGAGACCGGTTCCCATCGGAGTGAGCTAGCACCGCAAGTAGACCCAGATCCGCTCACTGAGATTCAAATGTCAGCGCCCTACGCTGCGGTCTTGCCGGTGCCGCCTATGACGACAATGGTTGTGTTGGTCATGTCTCGAACGCAACGGGCCCGACGGTGAGACGATCCGTAGTCGATCCGCCCGGAACCATGTCTGATCGTCTGGAAGGGGACCGCGATGGAAAAGGTTTCGCTCACCGCGCTAGCTCGCCACCAGTTGGAGACCGCCCGAGCGGCGAGCAGCGGCCGAAGCTCGCACACCGTCTACGGCGGACACGAGCATTCGTTGCGTCAGACGCTGATGGCGTTGACCGCCGGCAGCACCCTCGACGACCACGAGAGCCCGGGCGAAGCGACTCTGGAAGTGCTCCAAGGCAGGGTGCGGGTAACGAACTCCACCTCCGGGTGGGACGGTTCACCCGGCGACCTGATCGTGCTGCCCCGCGAGCGACACGGTCTGCATGCCCTAGAGGATTCAGTGGTGCTGCTGACGGTGTCGAAACCCGTTGGGCCGCATACCTAATGGCTTAGAACGTTGATCACATTGCCGGACGGGTCGGCGAAGAAGAACCGTCGCACCCCCCACTCCTCGTCGCTGAGTGGATGCACGATCTCTAGACCTGCCGCCACCGCGGTTTCGTAAGCAGCGTCGACGTCGTCGACCTCGATGGAAACGTTCGGATTGACCCGCGCCGTCGCGTCTTTCGTCATCAGGCTGACCTGGTGGCGCAGGTCCTCATCCGCGAGCGTGACAATCCAGCCAAGGTTCATCACCTCGCGCAGGCCGAGAATCCGCACATAAGCGTCCCGCGTGGCTTCGATATCCGACACCGTGAGGATCGGCATCACCCGTTTGACGGTCATACCGCCGGTCCCAGCAGGTCGTCGGCGTCCTTGATCACATAGCCGTAGCCCTGCTCGGCGAGGAACCGCTGCCGGTGCGCGGCATATTCGGCGTCGAGGCTGTCGCGGGAGACCACCGAATAGAAGATCGCTCCTCCGCCGTCATGCTTTGGCCGCAGCAGGCGTCCCAACCGTTGCGCCTCCTCCTGGCGCGAGCCGAACGTCCCCGAAACCTGCACCGCCACATTGGCTTCCGGCAGGTCGATGGAGAAGTTTGCGACCTTCGACACCACCAGCGTCGATATCTCGCCGCGGCGGAACGCGTCGAACAGCGTCTCGCGCTCGGCGGTCTTCGTCGACCCCTGGATCACCGGGGCGTTCAGCTCCTGGCCGAGTTCGTCGAGCTGGTCCAGGTACGCGCCGATCACCAACGTCTGGTCGCCACGGTGCTTCTCCAGAATCGACTTCACCACCGCGATCTTGGTGTGCACCGTCGAGCACAGCTTGTAGCGCTCGTCGGGTTCGGCGACGGCGTAGAGCATCCGCTCGTTGTCGGTCATCGTCACCCGCACCTCGATGCATTCGGCGGGCGCGATCCAGCCTTGGGCCTCGATGTCCTTCCACGGCGCGTCATAGCGCTTCGGCCCGATCAGCGAGAACACATCGCCCTCGCGGCCATCCTCGCGAATCAACGTTGCGGTGAGCCCGAGCCGCCGCCGCGACTGCAGATCCGCCGTCATCCGGAACACCGGAGCGGGCAGCAGGTGCACTTCGTCATAGATGATCAGGCCCCAGTCACGGCTGTCGAACAACTCGAGGTGCCGGTATTCGCCCTTGGTGCGCCGGGTGATCACCTGGTACGTCGCGATGGTGACCGGCCGGATCTCCTTCTTCTCACCGGAGTATTCGCCGATCTCCTCCTCGGTCAGCGACGTCCGGTTGATCAGCTCGCGCTTCCATTGCCTGCCTGCCACCGTGTTGGTGACGAGGATCAGCGTGGTCGCGCCCGCCTTGGCCATGGCCGCCGCGCCGACGAGCGTCTTGCCCGCTCCGCATGGCAGCACCACCACGCCGGAGCCGCCCTGCCAGAACGAGTCCGCGGCCATCTCCTGGTAGTCGCGCAGGTGCCAATTCTCTTGATCAAGGCTGATCGGATGCTTTTCGCCGTCGACGTAACCGGCCAAATCTTCTGCGGGCCAACCGATCTTGAGAAGCATCTGCTTGATCCGGCCGCGCTCGCTGTTGTGCACGATGACGGTGTCGTCGTCGATGCGGGCACCGAGCATCGGCGCGACCTTCTTGTTGCGCAGCACCTCCTCCAGCACGGCGCGGTCGAGGCTCACCAACGTCAGGCCATGCACGGGGCTCTTCACCAACTGCAGCCGCCCGTAGCGGGCCATCGTGTCGACGATGTCGACAAGCAGCGGCTGCGGCACCGCGTAACGCGAGAAGGACACCAGCGCGTCCACCACCTGCTCGGCGTCATGGCCGGCTGCGCGTGCGTTCCACAACGCCAGCGGCGTGATGCGGTAGGTGTGGATGTGCTCGGGTGCGCGCTCCAGCTCGGCGAACGGGGCGATCGCGGCGCGCGCGGCACCCGCTTGCTCGTGGTCGACTTCGAGCAGCACCGTTTTGTCGGACTGCACGATCAGGGGGCCGTCGGTCATCCCACCCATTATCCGGACTCGGCCGCCACCACTGAGGTGACGCGGTGGATGGCGAACTCACGCACCCGCCCGGACGCCGGATCGTAGGCGGTCAGCTGGCCGCCGCGCACGTTGATCGGCGCCACCACCCGCTGCGTGGCCACCCCGGCCGGGTCGACGTAACCGATCACCACCGAGGCCTGCATGTGGGCGGCCTCCTGCAGCTGTGTGATGGCGACCGCGGGGTCGAGCCGCATGCTGGACGACGGTGTGGCCGCCACCTTGCGCAGCACCGCAACGATCGCGCCCAGCGTCTGGCTCGTCGGCGTCGGCGCGGGCCGGTAACTTCGCCGTCGCCCCGGTGGTGCAGGCACGCGCGCGCCGCGGGCGCGAATGTCGACGATGGCGCCCGTCGAGTCCTCGGCCGCAGGCGCGAAGCCGGAGCCGCGCAGCGCGGCGAGCACCTCAGAGATCGGGGCTTGTGACACCGCGACGGTTGGCGCCAGCAGCCGCATCTCCAGCTGTTCGGTGGCGGGCGCCGCGACGGCCTGCGCCAGCAGGGCCGCGTCCTCGCACCGCACGAACGACGCCGCCATGCCGACGCGCAGCTGCCCATGCCGACGGGCGACATCGTCGATCAGATATGTCAACCCTTGCGGCACAGGTGTTTTGGAATGCCGATTGAACAGACCGTGCAACTCGCTGGCTGTGCGTCCGGTGTCGAGTGCGCGCCGGATGGAGGCCTCGCTGATGCGGTACACCATCGCCGCACCCGCCGACTCCACGGTGGCGACGGCCGCCAGTTGCTCGGCCAGTTCGCGTTGCAGCGGCCCGGGGACGATGACCGTCAGGTCGGCCTGCAACAGAAAATGGTCGATGGGCTGCGGCAGCACCTTGTCGATCGCCTTGACGACGTCGTCGTGTGCGTCGCCTGCCAATAGCTTCCGCGCCGGTGAGGAGATCGCTCCGCGGCCAACCACTCCGAGGGCGTGCGCCTCGGTCAGCAGGTCACCGATGGGGTCGGGCTGCAGCCGCACCGCCCATCGCGGCCGCCGCCACACCATCGCCCGCGAGGCCGACGTGGCGTCGACACCGGCGCCAGGCGACAGATCGGCCAGCACGTCGAGCAGCAGCCGGCGGTCCAACGGCGCTGCGGTGGAGAACAGCGAATCCGACAGTGCCGCATAAGGTTTGCCGTCGGGCCCGCGACTGCCCACCAAGCTTGGCCTGCCGGGCAGGTCCAGCCACGTCAACGCCAGCAGGTGCCACTTCGAAGCCGCAGGCGATTCGACGAATCGGTCCGCGGCCACCGTCGGCGCCCAATACGTGCCCACGCCGTCGCGAGGATCCGGTTCCGGCAGCCCGGCAGCGATGAGCCCCGCCCCCGCCGACACCTCGAGGATCAGGCCGAGCCGCGCCTCGTCGATCCCGGTGACCTTGGTCAACCTCTTGACGTCGCGTACACCCAGGCCGCCACTGCGCAACTCGGGAACCGGTGTGGCGCCCAGGGTTTCGAGCACCAGCTCGACCTCGCGCAGCATGTCGATCACCGCGCCGGCGGCCACTGCGTCGACATCGGCGACGGTCGTGCTCGACACCACCGGATCGGGTTGGCTCAGCTCCACCGGACCTGGCAGCTCGCCACGCATGACCTGGCCGACCAGTCGCGGCAGGATCACCGTCTCGGCATCCACCTGCCGTAGCAGGCCCGCGGCCAGCAGCCGCTGCACGGGACGGTCCGGCGGGGTGCCCGGCGCGGCGTCTCGGGTGCGCCCCATCGGTGAGCCCTCCAACAGCTTGTGCAGCAGCTCGAGTTGCGGCTCGTCCAGCGTCTCCAGCCGGGCGGCGATATCCGTCGGGGCGGAGTCTTCGACGATGGCCTGGCCCGGATACCAGGCCAAGCCGCCCGCGGCCTCCGCCGCGACGCGCACCGCCGAGTCGCCCCACACCAGCGCGCGCTCACGCAGATCGTCCACGGCGGCGATGACGGTGTCCTCGCTTGCCCGGTCGCCGATCAACTCGAGCAGCTTCGTCACCGGCACGGCCGTCGTATCCGCGTGCAAGACCAGCAGCGCGTCGAGAACCGCGAGCCGCAGGAAGTCCAGCTCGTCGGTGGCAGCCTTGACCGATTGACGGGCCTGCGCGCGCGCCGCCAGCGCCGCGATCGTGCCCGGCGGTGGTTGCGTCAGGTCGGGCCGCAGCTCCAGGAGCCGGATCAGCTGCCCGTCATCGCGCTCGGCCAGCCAGGCGCCAAGCGGGACGCCCGGAGTAGTTTCGGTCATTGCTGACCAGCGTAAGGCAGCCTGCCGGTGTCGCCACTGCTCAAGGCGCCTGCCACAATGTGCACGTGGCAGAGAACAAAGGGCAGAAGAAGCGCTACGTCGACCCCGGCTGGCCGGAACTCGACGGCGACGACGATCACGCGGTCAGCGAGCTAGCCACCGACCGGACCGGCGCGCTTTCACCCTTCGGTGAGCTGGCGTTCCCGCTGCCGTCCGACGACATTCCATACGTCCACCCGTCCACGGTCGTCAACAAGTAACGGTGAACCAGCCGCGCCGCCTTTCGCACCTGGATGAATCCGGCGCGGCGCACATGGTCGACGTGACGGCCAAAGACGTCACGAAGCGCACGGCGGTCGCCGCCGGGAGGCTGCACACGACCCCGGACGTCATCGCGCTGATCGCGTCCGGCGGCCTGCCCAAAGGCGACGCCCTGGCGACCGCGCGCGTTGCGGGCATCCTGGCCGCCAAGCGCACCAGCGATCTGATCCCGTTGTGCCATCAGCTGGCGCTGACCGGTGTCGACGTCGACTTCGAGATCGGCGACGGCGAGGTCGCCGTCACAGCGACCGTGCGCAGCACCGACCGCACCGGCGTGGAGATGGAGGCACTGACCGCCGTCAGCGTCGCCGCACTGACGGTCTACGACATGATCAAGGCGGTGGACCCCGCCGCGCGCATCGACGACATCCGGGTGCTGCGCAAAGACGGCGGCAAGACCGGGACGTGGACCAGGTGATCCGTTCCGGTCGCGTGGTGATCGCCTCCACGCGAGCGGCCGCCGGTGTGTACGAGGACCGCTGCGGCCCGATCATCGTCGACTGGCTCAACACACGTGGCATCTCGACACCCGCACCGACGGTCGTCGCCGACGGCACCGAGGTGAGCGGGGCGCTTTTCGCCGCGGTGGGTGAAAACGTGGACCTGATAATCACTTCCGGCGGCACAGGGATATCGCCGACGGACGCCACACCTGAGGCGACCGCCAACATCGTCGATTACCAGATTCCCGGCCTGGCCGACGCCATCAGGCGATCCGGCCTTCCACATGTGCCGACGTCCGTCCTGTCTCGCGGGATCTGCGGGGTCAGGGGCCGCACGCTCATCGTGAACCTGCCCGGCTCACCCGGCGGCGTCAAAGACGGCCTCGGCGTGCTCGACGATGTCCTCGAGCACGCGCTTGATCAGCTCGGGGGAAAGGACCATGCGCGATGACGGCCGTCGTCCTGCGTGTCGAGTTGAGCGAGCAACCGATCGAATTGAGCGAATACGAGGCGCTTGTGGCCCATGAGTCGGCCGGCGCGGTGGTGGGTTTCGCCGGTGTTGTGCGCGACCACGACGGCGGGCGCACGGTGACGCGGCTGGAGTATTCCGCGCACCCGTCAGCGCAGCAGACCCTCGCCGACGTGGCCGCCGAGATCGCGGCCGATTGTCACGGCGTGCGGGCCATCGCCGTCAGCCACCGCATCGGCACGCTGCAGATCGGGGATGCCGCCCTGGTGGCTGCGGTCGCAGCGGACCACCGCGCGGCGGCATTCGAAACGTGTGCCCGGCTCGTGGACACTGTCAAAGCCCGGCTGCCGGTGTGGAAGCACCAGTTCTTCGCCGACGGCTCCGACGAATGGGTGGGATCCGCCTAGCGGCTAGGCGGGCGGCAGGATCGGCGCCGGCGCTGGCGCCGGGGGCGGCGCGGCCGGATCAGCCGTGTCGGCCGGACCCACCGGAACGTTCGGACCAGGAGCCTGCTCCGGGTACGGCGTGTTCATCCCGCGTTGGCCCAGCCCCATGATCAACGCTTCCTTACCGCTGATGTCATGGTTCTGGACCGCTTGCCACAGGTCCTTGAGGTAACTGACGTTGGGGCCGTCGGCGCCCGTCGCGCTCCGATCCAGCGTGGCCCCCGGCGGAAGTGCATCGGGGCTCGGCAGATGCGGCACGCCGTCGGCAGGAACCGGCAGGCCACCGGTCGCCACCTGGTTGGCGGCGTCGTAGGCCGGGGCCGGAATGTTGACACCGGCGAGAGGCGCCAGCGGGTCAGGCGCCGCAACGTCCCCCGGCGCGGGCGGCGCCGGGGGAGCCGGTGGGGCGGGCGGGAGCGGCGGCAGTACGGGGTCGAGCGGAGCCGGTGCGTGCAGCGCCCAGACTTCCGGCTGATCGACGGGGGCGGGAGCGACGTCCCAGTTGTCGGCGGCCGCGACGACCGTCTCCTCGATCGGCGGTGCATCCACTGGCGCCGGAGGCGGCACGTCGACCGGCGGGGCCGGCGGCAGGTCGGCGGGCACCGAAAGGGCAGCGTCGACGATCGGCGCCTCGGCCGGGGGCTCGGGCAGTGGCGCAGGCGGCGGCGGAGCGTCGGGCACCGGCGCCGACACAGCGTCGAAGGCGGCGGGCTCAGCCGGTGGGGGAGCCAAGGGATCGACTGGCGGCGGCGGCAGTTCGCCGTTGAGGCCCGCGTTGTCGAGGGCCTGCGGCTGCTCGACCACGTTGCGCGGGGTCGCGTGCGACAGGGGGCCGCCGCATACCGGCCATGCGCCCTTGCCCTGGCTGGCGAGCACGCGCTCGGCGACTGCGATCTGCTCTTCCCTGGTGGCCATGTTGGCGGCCGGCGCGTACTGGCCGCCGCCATGGGCTGACCAGGTGCCGGGGGTGAACTGCAGCCCACCCTGGTAGCCGTTGCCGGTGTTGATGGCCCAGTTGTTGCCTGATTCGCACTTGGCGACCTGGTCCCATTCGCCGTCGGTGGCGGCGCCAGCATGCCCGGCGAGGGCGAGGCTTCCGCTTCCGAGGACAGCGCCGGTGAAGGCGATCTTCGCGACGCTTACAGACGATGTAGTGGGCTTACGATGCCGTCCACTCATGGGTGCGTTAGGTCCTCTCTTAAGCGCCCGCGAGGTCAGCTGTCGGGTTCGGGCTGGAGAGGTCACCCGGCCGTCGTCGTTGAAGACGACGGCTTCACCCCAAGGAATCGCAAGCGATTCCAGGTCCTATCTGTTCGGTGGACCGGTGGGTCCCCCGCCTCCATCCAAGTTGTTTGTCGTTGTCCCGTACCCAACGGATGGAGCTCGGCGCGGCCGGGCACGGCGGGCCAATCGATTAGGGGTCGATGGCTTGGGCTGAACCGTAACGGGTCTAGCTGGTCGCGTCATCTTTTGACGCGGGCGGCGTTTCCGTGGGCAGCAAATCTTAAAAAGGCTCTAAAAGCCCAGGCGGCCAAGGCGTTTCCCCAGGTGCAATTTGCAAGGTAACGGCCCGTGGCCAGCTCGTGACCGTTTCGTTATGTGATGCAAATCACGCTTATCCACCGGCGAACGGGGGAAGAACATCGATCGTCTGAGCGTCGTCGAGCGTCATTCCTAAGTCCCGCACCGCAATTCCGTCACACAGGTATGAGCATCGGCTCAACACTTTGGCGAGTTCGGGGTCGCGTTCACTGAGACCGTTGACCAGAGCGTCAACCGTGGTGCCCGTCGGCAGCGCGATGATCTCGTCATCGAAGCCCGCGGCCGCACGCGCCGCCGCGAAGTACCGCACCGTCACCTTCATCGACACCTCAGCCGCCGATCGCGCTCATCGGGCGGTCGGGCTGCACGAAGCCCGGGTCGTTGATGCCGTGTCCGGCCGCCTTGGCCCACATCGCGGCGCGCCACGCCGCTTCGAGCGCATCGTCGTCAGCGCCGGAGCGAATGAGGCTGCGCAGATCCGTTTCCGCCCGAGCGAACAGACAGTTGCGAACCTGCCCGTCGGCTGTGAGCCGGGTGCGGTCGCAAGCCGAGCAGAACTGATGCGAAACCGAAGCGATGATGCCGACCTTGCCCACGACTCCAGGACCGTCCACGACCTCCCACAGCTCCGCGGGCGCCGAACCTCGCGGGGCCGGGTCGGGCCGCAGGTCGAAGTGCTGCTGCAGTGTGGCGAGCACATCGTCGGCGCTGATCGCTCGGCCACGTTGCCACTCGTGGCCGGCATCGAGCGGCATCTGCTCGATGATGCGCAGCTGGTACCCGCCGTCGACGCAGAAGCGCAACAGCGCCACTGCATCCTCAAGTCCCGTGACCGGGTCCAGAACGGCATTGACCTTCACCGGGTTCAGCCCGGCAGCCTTTGCGGCCTCCAGGCCGGCGAGTACGTCGGAAAGCCGGTCGCGACGGGTGATGTGCGCGAAGCGTGCCGCGTCGACGGTGTCCAGTGAGACGTTGATGCGGTCCAGGCCGGCTCGTTTGAGCCGGGCAGCGCGTTTGTCGAGCCCAATCCCGTTGGTGGTCAAGGTGATTTCGGGGCGGGGCCGCAGTGTGGCCGTGGCCGCGACGACGTCCTCGAGATTCTTGGCGACCAGTGGCTCGCCGCCGGTGAAGCGCACGCTCGTGATGCCGAGCCGGGTGACTGCGATCCGCAGCAGCCGGACCAGTTCGTCATAGTCCAGCAGCTGCTCGCCAGGCAACCAGTCAAGGCCGTCCGCCGGCATGCAATACGTACAGCGCAGATTGCACCGGTCGGTCAGCGATACCCGAAGGTCGGTCGCGACTCGGCCGAAGGTGTCGAGCAGCGGCCCGCTAATTGGTGCGGGCTCGGCCGGGCCCATCGACGGCACGCCCAGATCGATGACGGTCATGCGGCGGCTCTCGGGGAATAGGAGACGGAACGGGCCTCGTCACTGGGCACGATCTCCTTGCCAAGCGGCACCAGCGAGACGGGGATCAGCTTGAGGTTGGCCAGCGCCAGCGGGATGCCGATGATCGTGACCGCCATCGCCACCGCGGTGATGACATGGCCGATGGCCAGCCAGATGCCGAACAAGATGACCCAGATGACGTTGCCGATAAGCGCGCCGGGGCGTGGTCCTGGCTTCTCGACGATCGTGCGACCGAACGGCCACAGTGCATAGGACGCGATGCGCAGCGCGGCGAATCCGAACGGAATCGTGATGATGAGGACGAAGCAGATGAGCGCCGCGAGCAGGTAGCCCAGCGCTAGCCATAGGCCGCCGAAGAGCAACCAAATGATATTCAGGATCAGGCGCATCTTTCCTCCAGCGGTGGTTTCAGACTACCGAGTAAAGGGGGTGATGACCGGCGCGGGCTCCGAGTAGGATCTCCTAAACGCGTCCCGGCGCAGGCGGGACGCTTTCCTTATGTAACTGTTCGCAGAAGACAAGCGGGTGAGACCAGTGCCGACCGGCCGGGTTAAGTGGTACGACGCCGAAAAGGGCTTCGGCTTTTTGTCGCAGGAGGAAGGCGAGGACGTCTACGTCCGGTCCTCGGCGTTGCCCGCCGGCGTCGACGGTCTCAAGGCTGGGCAGCGGGTCGAATTCGGCGTGGCCGCGGGCCGTCGCGGCCCGCAGGCGTTGAGCCTGAAGATCATCGACCCGCCGCCGAGCCTGACGCGGACCCGACGCGAAGCAGCGGCGGCCGAGCACAAGCACAGTCCCGACGAGCTGCACGGCATGGTCGAGGACATGATCACGCTTTTGGAGAGCGCGGTGCAGCCGGAGCTACGCAAGGGCCGCTACCCCGATCGCAAGGTCGCCCGCAGGGTGTCCGAAGTGGTGCGGGCCGTCGCGAGCGAACTCGACGCCTGAGCTGCTTCTCGGCCGAGTGTCCACTTAATACACGTTTTTTGCTCGATCGCGTGCAACAACTGGCCACTCGGTGGGAACACTGGTGACATGCCCTATGTCGCCGGCGGTGGCGAGTTCAACCGCGACACCAACTACATCACCACGCGCATCACAGCCGACGGGAGCGACGGCTACCCCGTCGAACCCGACCGCTATCGGCTGATCGTCGCGCGGGCCTGCCCGTGGGCGAACCGGACGATCATCGTGCGCAGGCTGCTTGGCCTGGAAGACGTTCTGTCCATTGGCTTTTGCGGACCCACCCACGACGAAGACAGCTGGACGTTCGACCTTGACCCCGGCGGCGTCGACCCCGTGCTGAAGATTCCCCGGCTCAAGGACGCCTACCTCAAGCGGTTTCCCGACTACGAAAAGGGCATCACCGTGCCTGCGGTTGTCGACGTGCCGACGGGCGAGGTCGTGACCAACGACTTCGCCCAGATCACGCTTGACTTCTCCACCGAGTGGACCAAGTTCCACCGCGAAGGCGCCCCACAGCTGTATCCCGAAAAGCCGCGCGACGAGATCGACGACGTGGCGCAGCGCATCTACACCGAGGTCAACAACGGCGTGTACCGCTGTGGCTTCGCGGGTTCACAGGGTGCCTACGACAAGGCCTATGACCGGTTGTTCACCGCGCTCGATTGGCTCGAAGAACGGTTGACGAATCAGCGCTATCTCGTCGGCGACACCATCACCGAAGCCGACGTCCGACTATTCACCACGCTTGCCCGCTTCGATCCCGTCTATCACGGGCACTTCAAGTGCAATCGGGGCAAGCTCGACGAGATGCCCGCGCTGTGGGCCTATGCACGAGATCTGTTCCAGACACCCGGCTTCGGCGACACCATCGACTTCGTGCAGATCAAGCAGCACTACTACATCGTCCACAAAGACATCAATCCGACGCAGATCGTCCCGAAGGGGCCGGATCTGTCGAACTGGCTCACCCCTCATGGCCGTGAAGAATTGGGCGGCAAGCCTTTTGGCGATGGGACGCCTCCCGGGCCGACGCGTGAGGGCGAACGCGTGCCGGACGGGCACGGCGCGGGCTAGGACCAGACCGTCCGCACCGACCACTCCGCGTGCGGCAACGGAAACTCGTTGCCCGCCTCGTCGCGAACCAGCGTCGGCAACTGCACGACGAGGCCGGTCAGCTTTCCGTGGTGTGCATCGACGGTTGGGATCGTGACCGCCAGCCGAGTCCCCGGCCGGAACTCGGAAACCACTGGCTCGTCGGAACCTTCGTATGCCCGCAGCAGCACCCACGGTGCACGAGATATCGCCGGCGGCACCGACAACTGGACGGGGAAGCGGGCGTCGACGGCCAATTCCCCGATGGTTTCCGGAGTTTGGCAGTTGTTGAGGTTCAGCACCTCGCAATAGCGGTACGGGCCTACCCGCGTCAGATGCCCGTGCGAGTAGGCGCTGATCTCCGGATGCTGCGGCGGCGCGTCGCGTGTGAGCCGCCAGATCAGCACACCGGTGAGCACCGACGCGACGACGACCACGACCGCCAATGCGGCGAGGATGCGTTTCACTCCTGGCCCACCGCCGCGGTATCCGCCCTGCCGCCTTCCTGTTCGGCGAACACCGGACGGTTGCCGCCGAAGCCGGGAATCAGCGACTCGCCGAAGTAGCTCACCACCGTCTGAGCCAACCCGAGGATCAGCACAGCGGTGATAGCCGTGAAGCCCACCCACAGTTCGGTGTAAACCAGTACACCCATGGCGCCGCCGGTAACCCATGCCAACTGCAGCAAGGACTCTGAGCGTCCGAACGCCGACGCCCGCGATTTCTCTGGCAGGTCATCTTGCAACGAGGCGTCCAGCGACGCCTTGGCGATCGCGGCCGCCGCGGAGGTGACCAGGGTGGCGAGCGCGGCGACCATCAACTTGCCGGTCAGCGCGGTGGCCAGCGCGCCGACAGTCACCGCGACCGCGCACCGCACGACAAGCAACGCCGGGAAGCCCAGCTTCAGCCGGGCAGCGGTGAAGTTGCCTGCGAAATTGCCGATCGCCGCGGCCGCGCCGATCACCCCGAGGATCCGCAGCTGCTCCCAGCCGCTCGCATCGTGCGATTTCGCGACGAACGCGGGATAGAGGAACAGGAAGCCCACCATGATCTTGATGGTGCAGTTACCCCACAGCGACGTAATGATGTTGCGGCCCAACGGCTGTCGCGCGGCGCCGGACGTCTTGTGCTGTTCGGGGTGGCGGCGCAACTCGCCGCTGCCGCCGTGGTAGGTCAGCGTCGCGGGCACCTCGCCCGCCGTCACCTCCACCCACTTTGGAATATGCATCGACAGCGCCGCACCGGCGACCGAGACTGCGACGATCACGTATAAGGCGCCGGGCAGGTGGAACAGGCCAAACGCCCACTCGGCGCCCGCCGCGACCGCGCCGCCGACCATCGTCCCGCCGAGCAGGCCGAACGTCGTCAGGCGCGAATTCACTCGCACCAGGTCGATCGTGGGCGGCAGCACCCGTGGTGTCACCGCACTGCGCAGCACGCTAAAAGACTTGGACAGCACCATCATTCCGAGCGCGCACGGGTAGAGCACCCAGGACGGGAAGCTGCCGGTGGCGCCGTCGTAGTTGGCGATGAGCACCACGGCCAGCGCGGTTCGCAACATAAACGAGGCGGCGAGCGCGACGCGGCGGCCATGCTGAAGCCGGTCCAGCGCCGGCCCGATCAGCGGTGCGATGACGGCGAACGGCGCGATCGTGATCAGCAGGTACAGCGCGACTCGGCTCTTGCTCTCACCGGAGGCCGCGGCGAAGAACAGCGTATTGGCCAGCGCGACGGCCATCGACGCATCGACCGCGAAGTTCGCCACCACGGGCCAGGTCAGCGCCGTCAGGCCGGACTTGTCGGCGCCGTCGGCGGTGGCGGCCCGGTGCACCAGGCCATACATCTTCGAACCCATTTCCCGGCTGCGCTGCGCGGCCGCCCTTGTCACTGTGACCTTTTCGCCCGCGGCGGAGCCGACGGTGGGCGGCGGATCGGATCGGTATTCGCGCTGGGCACGGTCGTCGAGCGGCGGCAACCATCGATTCGCGCTTGGCGTCGAGCGGCGCTGCCTGCGGTAGCCGGCGTCGTCGCTGGGATAGTTCGCCATCCCGGGATGTTCGTCGCCGGTGGGAGGGCGCGGCGGGAAATAGCGAGGGTCACGCCGCGATCCGGTCACACGTCGATTCTCCCCCATTGCGGCGATAGCGGGCGTGCAGGCGACCGGTGTGGCTACGCGTTCGCTCGGTGGGGCAATAATGGTGTCGATGGACAGCGTGGACACCGCGGATCGCCCCGACCTGGAGGCGGTGCTCTTGGGCGCCGTCGAGCAGGCCCGCGCCGCGATCGTCGAGTTCAGCGGCGAGAACACGGTCGGGGAGTACCTCGGCGCCGGCTTCGAGGACCCGACCGCCGCCACGCACCGATTCCTTGCCGTTATGCCTGGATACCGCGGCTGGCAGTGGGCCGTCGTCGTGGCCGCCTGCCCCGGTGCCGACCACGCCACCATTAGCGAAGTCGTGCTGGTGCCAGGCCCGACCGCATTGCTGGCACCCAAGTGGGTGCCGTGGCAGGAGCGCGTCCGGCCCGGCGACCTGAGCCCAGGTGATCTGCTCGCGCCCGCGGCCGACGACCCGCGGCTGGTGCCCGGGTACATGGCAACGGGTGACCCGCAGATCGACGACGTCGCACTCGAGGTCGGGCTGGGCCGCCGTCAGGTGCTCAGCGAGTGGGGCCGCAGCGAGGCCGCGCAGCGCTGGCATGACGGTGAATTCGGTCCTGGCTCTGCAATGGCACGCTCGACCCGTCGCGTCTGCCGTGACTGCGGCTTCTACGTTCCGCTCGGTGGAGCATTGGGACGGACATTCGGCGTGTGCGCCAACGAATACGCCGCCGACGGCCATGTCGTCGACTCCGAATACGGCTGCGGCGCACACTCGGACACCCCGCAACCACCCGGCACAGGAACCCCGCTCTACGACCCCTACGACGACGGCGTCCTCGACCTGGCCGAGCCCGCCGACTAGCTTTCCGCGGCCGCCTTGATGCGGGCCAGTGTTTCGTTCATGCCCTCGACGAGTTCACGTTCGAAGCTCGGCACGCCGCCCATCATTGCGTTGACGCTCATATTCGAGAACGCGCTGACCCCGTTCTCCGCGTGGCGCGATTCCACTAACCGCGTGCCGGTATCGGTTGGTTCAAGCTCGTAGCTCCACACGGTTCCGTTCTGGTGCACCCTGAATGCCAGCTTCTTTTCCGGAACGACCTCGGTCACTGTCGATGTCGTCGGCCAGAACATGCGGTTTCGGCGGTTGAAGTTGATCGTCCTGGTGCCCTGCCGCAGCGGGCCGAACGACTTCATCACCCGGCATTGCGGGCTCCACTGTGGCATCCGCTTGAGATCGGACACCAAGGCCCACACCTTGCCGACCGGAGCGTTGATGTCGATCTGTGCCTGCAACAGCGGCGCCGCCATGGCGTCCCCCTCGATTCAGCTGAGTCCGCTTTGAGCGCCGCGTGATCCGCGGCGCACGGCGTGACGTTGCCACAGAACGATGGCTGTGCCAAGCACGCCTACGCCGAGTCCGGCGACCGTGTAGGGCCGCCATTCCTCCAGTGCAGGCACGGTGAAGGACAGCACAGCGGCGATGACCCAGCCCGTGGCGATCACCACGATCACCGGCCACGGCTTGAGTAGGGCGGTGGGAAGAGTCGGGGGCTCCGGGACGTCGGCGGTCATCGTTGCCCAACGTATCCGATTACACCGTTTTTCCCGAGATCCGCTATGTACTCTTTGCCTTGTGAAAGACGTGGACGCCCGGCTCGCTAGCGATCTGTCTCTGGCAGTGATCCGCCTGGCACGCCAATTACGTTTCCGACGTCCGGATTCGCCGGTTTCCCTGTCCCAGCTGTCGGCACTGTCGACGCTTGCCAAAGAAGGCCCGATGACGCCCGGCGCGTTAGCCATGCGCGAGCGGGTGCGGCCGCCGTCCATGACCCGCGTCATCGCCTCGCTGGCTGAACTGGGCTTCGTCGCGCGCACCGCGCATCCCGCCGACGGTCGCCAGGTGCTGGTGTCGGTTTCTGACGCCGGCATCGACCTGATCGAGGCGGAGCGACGTGCCAGCCAGGAGTGGCTCAAGCAACGGCTCGACAGCCTTCATCCAGACGAACGCAAAACCTTGTTGGTGGCGGCCGATCTGATGTCCGGCATGGTCGACGAGAGCGCGTGACTGCAGTAGTAATCGACGTCAACGATCCTGCCGACCCGAGGCTTGACGACTTTCGCGATCTCAACAGCGTGGACCGCAGGCCCGACCTGCCCAGCGGCAAGGGCCTGGTGATCGCCGAGGGCGTACTGGTCGTGCAGCGCATGCTGGCGTCGCGCTTCAAACCGCGCGCGATGCTCGGCACCGACCGGCGTCTCGGGGAGCTCGCCGACGACCTCAAAGGTGTGGCCGCGCCCTACTACCGAGTCCAGCCCGATGTGATGGCCGAGGTGGTGGGCTTTCACCTCAACCGCGGGGTGCTTGCTTCGGCGTCGCGGCCACCGGAGCTGACCGTGGCGCAGGTGCTCGACGGTGCGAGAACGGTCGCGGTGCTCGAGGGCGTCAACGACCACGAGAACCTCGGGTCGATCTTCCGCAACGCCGCCGGCCTGGGAGTGGACGCGGTCGTGTTCGGCATGGGCTGCGCCGATCCGCTGTACCGGCGTGCCGTCCGCGTATCGATGGGGCATGCGCTGCTGGTGCCGTACGCATGGACAGTCAACTGGCCGCATGACCTTCAAGTGTTGCGGGACAACGGCTTTCGATTGCTCGCGATGACTCCGGACCCCGCCGCGCATGCCTTGCCCGACGCGATGACGCAATTGGCCGACGACAAGGTGGCGATTCTCGTCGGCGCAGAAGGTCCCGGGCTGACCGAACACGCCATGCGGGCAAGCGATATGCGGGTGCGGATCCCGATGTCGCGCGGCACCGACTCGCTCAACGTCGCTACGGCGGCAGCCTTGGCGTTCTACGAACGAGCTAGATTGGGCCCGTGACCGACGACTCGACCCCATGGGCCACGGGTTTGACGGTGGCAGGGTTCGTCGCCGCCGTTACCGCCGCCGCGGTCGTCGTGTTGAGCATCGGGCTGACACGCGTGCATCCGCTGCTCGCAGTCGGGCTGAACCTCGTCGCCGTCGGTGGACTCGCGCCGACGGTCTGGGGGTGGCGGAAGCTTCCAGTCTGGAGGTGGTTCGTGCTGGGCTCCGGAGTCGGTGTGGCCGGCGCGTGGATTGGCTTGCTGGCCATGGCCCTTGGCGGCGTCAGTTGATGAGCGCTTCAGCCAGCCGCGTCTGCCAGGAGTTGACGTCGTCGGCGCCCATGATTCGTAACACGACCTGATCGGCACCAGCGGTTCTGTAGTCGCCGATCCGTCTCGCGATCGTGTCGACGTCACCCCACGCCGCGATGCCGTCGAGTATCCGGTCGCTTACGTCGTCGATATCGGACTCAGAGAACCCCTGCCGCAAGAGGTTTCGACGGTAGCCACCGACCTTGCCGAGGAACCCCAACGTCTCCGCGACGGCTCGTCGCGCGGCTTCGCGGTCGGTCGTCGGGGCCACCATCAACAGCACCGCAAGCATCCGGTCCCCTCCCAGTACGCCACGAGCATCCGCCACATACGACGGCGTCACCAGGAATGGGTATGCGCCGCTTGCCCGGTCGCGCGCCAACGCCAGCATCGTCGGGCCGAGCGCGGCGAGCACCCGTGAGTCGGCGGGTATGCCCGCGGCGTCCAACTCATCGAGGTATGCGTTGAGGGTGGCCACCGGCCGGGCGTTGTGCGCGCCGCCCAGTCCGACGATGAACCGGCCCGGGTGGTCGTCCTGCAGAGATTTGTACGTCGCGATGACGTCCGCTGCGGGCACGCTGGAGACCGGGATGATGCCGGTCGCGACGGGGATTGTGGCCGTCGCGTGCACGGCCGCCTCGAGCATCGGCAGATTGCCGGATCGCCATAACGTCGAGTAGCCGAGGCGTTCGGCGTGACGCGCTTCGTCGGCCACCACGGTGGCGTCGTCGGTGTACGGATTGCTGCTGGCGAGGCCGATCGGGCCCAGGCTCATCACACGGTCGAAGCTACGACCTCAACGGGACTTCAGGTCAAGCGTCAGCGCTGACCGCTGGAACGCACGCCTAAGAGCACGTCCTCCCATGCGGGGACGGCAGGCTTACCCTTGCGCGCCCGCGGCGGCTTCGGTGCTGGCGGCGGTTCGGGTGACTCAACGGGCAACTGCGGCTCGGGTTCTTCGAAGTCGAGCTGTGCCACCGGGGCCAGGGGCCGCAGCGGGCGTGCGAAGTTGGGGTCGATCAGTTCGCATGCCGCGTCGTCGAACGCGGTCACTGTGCCGCCGTGCGCGCCGGGTGTGAAGCGGAAATGCGCGACGTTGTCGGACAAGCCGGCTTTCCAGGCCATCTGCACGGTCCAGCGGCCGTCCTCGTTACGCCACGCGTCCCAGTTGGTGGCGTCGGGGTCAAGCCCGCGAGCCACCAGCGCCGAAGTCACCGTCTCCAACAGTGTCAGCACCGCTGGCCCGTCGGCCAGAACAGGGTGGGCCGCCGTTGCCAGCTCCGCTGCACGAGCTCGCTCGAGTAGCACTGGATGGGCAAACCGCTCGACCCTGCCGATATCAACACCGGCGGCCGAAGCGACCTGTTCGACGGACGCGCCCGCGCGAATCTTAGCCTGAATCTCCTTGGGACGCAGCACGTTTGGAACCTCGGCATCGACGGGGGTTGGACTCGAGCCGGTCTTGTCGCCGCGCACAGCGGACCGCAACCGGTCATCGGACCGCAGGATGAACTTCTCGCCGGAGTCGTCGGTCTCGCAGATGATCCGTTTGCCGTCGACGTCGAGCCCGACGACCTTGAGTTCCCGCATATCGACCTCCTCCGGGCCGGATACCAAGCCCGATTAGGAGGACCCTACTTCGTTATCTGGCCGTAACCGTGATGACACGCCCAGCAGGTCAGAGCCGTTCGACAACCCAGTCGATGCACGCGGTGAGCGCGCTGACGTCGTCGGGCTCGACAGCGGGGAACATGCCCACCCGCAATTGGTTGCGGCCGAGTTTGCGGTACGGCTCGGTGTCGACGATGCCGTTGGCCCTCAGCGCCTTGGCGACTGCTGCGGCGTCGACGTCGTCGGAGAAGTCGACGGTGCCCACCACCTGCGAACGCAGCTCAGGGTCGGTGACGAACGGCGTGGCGTATTTCGACGATTCGGCCCAGGAGTACAGCCGCTGCGACGAGTCAGCCGTCCGCTTGACGGCCCAGTCCAGCCCGCCATTGCCCAGCAACCAGTCGATCTGCTCGGCGAGCAGGATCAACGTGCCGATCGCGGGGGTGTTGTACGTCTGATTTTTGGTGCTGTTGTCGATCGCGATCGGCAGTGACAGGAAGTCGGGCACCCAGCGACCCGCGCCCGCGATCGCCTCGACGCGGGCCAGCGCTGCGGGGGATAGCACCGCGATCCACAGCCCGCCGTCGGCGGCGAAGTTCTTCTGCGGCGCGAAGTAGTACGCGTCGACCTCGGTGATGTCGACGGGCAGGCCGCCGGCCGCCGACGTGGCGTCGATCGCGATCAGCGCATCACCTGATCCGTCGGGCCGCTGCACGGGGACCGCGACGCCGGTCGAGGTTTCGTTGTGCGCCCAGGCGATCAGGTCGACGGACGGGTCGGACTGCGGTTTGGGCGCGCTGCCCGGGTCCGCCTTGAGGATGATGGGTTCTTCGACGAACGGGTTCTTGACGACGCACGAGGCGAACTTCGAACTGAACTCGCCGTAGGTCAGGTGCAGCGAGCGCTTGTCGATCAGGCCGAAGGCGGCGGCGTCCCAGAAGGCTGTCGAGCCACCGTTGCCGAGGATGACCTCATAGCCGTCGGGCAGCGAGAACAGTTGACGCAGCCCGTCGCGGACCCGGCCGACCAGGTTCTTGACCGGTGCCTGCCGGTGCGATGTTCCGAACAGGTCGCCCGCCGCGGCGAGCGCCTGCAGTTGTTCGGGCCTGACCTTCGACGGTCCACAGCCGAAACGTCCATCTTTGGGCTTGAGGTTGGCAGGAATCGTCAGTTCGGCCATGGGTGCAAGCCTAGTCGGCGGCGTTGGCCACGAGATCGACACCAGGGCCGATGCTCTGGCGAGAACAGGTATTGCCCGGCTACAGGCGACTTTGTCGCCACTGCCGACATTGTCGCCGCGAGGCGGGCACTACGAGACATAGAACCCGAGAGCGGCGGCCCCACGCGCTCTCGGATTCGGTCTTCGACTCGACCATCGACCGTGTCCTGCATCACATTTCTGACGTGCAAGCGACGCGCATCACATCCAGGAAGGGGGCTGTTCAATATGCGATACCTGCGGTACCGTCGTTGGACATTGCAGGTGCAGATGTAAACCTCATGGGAGGCTTCGAATGGCACGGACGCGGATGGTCAGGCGATGGCGTCGCAACATGGATGTACGCGATGACACCGAGTACGTCGACATGCTCACCACATTGTCTGAGGGGTCAGTGCGGCGGAATTTCAATCCCTACACCGACATCGACTGGGATTCTCCCGAGTTCGCGGTGATCGACAACGACGAGCGCTGGATCCTTCCGGCGACCGATCCGCTGGGCCGCCACCCCTGGTACAAGGCGCAGCCGGTCGAGCGTCAGATCGAGATCGGCATGTGGCGCCAGGCCAATGTCGCCAAGGTCGGTTTGCACTTCGAGTCGATTCTCATCCGCGGTCTGATGGAGTACTCGTTCTGGACGCCGAACGGCTCGCCGGAGTACCGCTACTGCCTGCACGAGGCGGTCGAAGAGTGCAACCACACCATGATGTTTCAGGAGATGGTGAACCGCATCGGCGCCGACGTGCCCGGCATGCCGCGGATGCTCAAGTGGGTTCAGCCGTTGATCCCGCTGGTGGCCGGACCGCTGCCGATCCCCTTCTGGTTCGGCATCCTCGCGGGCGAGGAGCCCATCGACCACACGCAGAAAAACGTGCTGCGCGAAGGCAAGTCGCTTCATCCGATCATGGAAAAGGTGATGGCCATCCACGTGGCCGAGGAAGCCCGCCACATCTCGTTCGCGCATGAGTACCTGCGCAAGCGGATCCCACACCTGCCGCGGCGCAAGCGGTTCTGGCTGTCGATCTACGTGCCTTTGGTGATGCGGATTCTGTGCTCGGCGATCATCGTTCCGCCGAGGGCGTTCTGGAAGGAATTCGACATCCCGCGGTCGGTGCGCAAGGAAGTGTTCTTCCGCTCGCCGGAGTCTCGGCAGATGCTGCGCGACATGTTCGGCGACGTCCGGATGCTGTGCCGCGATACGGGCCTGATCAATCCGATCGCCAAGCTCGTGTGGCGGATCTGCAGGATCGACGGCCGGCCGAGCCGCTACCGCAGCGAGCCGCAGCGACAGCACGTGGTCGCCGCCGCGTAGGAGAGCCATGCCCCATGTGATTACCCAGTCGTGCTGTAGCGACGGGTCCTGTGTCTACGCCTGTCCGGTGAACTGCATCCACCCGTCACCGGACGAGCCGGGCTTCGCCACCGCCGAGATGCTCTACATCGATCCGGTGGCGTGCGTCGACTGCGGTGCCTGCGTCAGCGCGTGTCCCGTCGGGGCGATCGCACCCGACACCAAGCTGGAGCCCACGCAGCTGCCGTTCGTCGAGCTGAACGCCGCGTTCTATCCCAAGCGCGAAACCAAGTTGCCGCCGACATCCAAGTTGGCGCCAGTGATCGAGGCGCCGTTCGTCGAGGCGCGTGCTGGTGGCCCGCTGACGGTGGCGATCGTCGGATCCGGACCCGCCGCGATGTATGCCGCCGACGAACTGCTCACCCAGGACGGCGTGCGGGTCAACGTCTTCGAACGGCTGCCGACTCCGTACGGTCTGGTGCGCGCCGGCGTCGCCCCCGACCATCAGAGCACCAAGCGGGTGACCAAGCTGTTCGACAGGATCGCCAGGCGGCGCGGGTTTCGGTTCTACCTCAACGTCGAGGTGGGATCGGACCTGACGCACGACGAGCTGCTGGAGCACCATCACGCGGTGATCTACGCCGTCGGCGCGCCCAACGACCGTCGACTCGACATCGAGGGCATGGGTCTGCCCGGCACCGGCACGGCCACCGAGATGGTCGCGTGGATCAACGGCCATCCCGAATACACTGGTCTGCCAGTCGATTTGGGCCACGAACGAGTCGTCATCGTCGGCAACGGCAACGTGGCATTGGACGTCGCTCGGATCCTGACCACCGATCCCGACGCGCTGGCCCGCACTGACATCGCCGACCACGCGCTGGCGGCGCTACGGACTTCGCGAGTCCAAGAGGTCGTGATTGCCGCACGCCGCGGTCCCGCCGATTCGGCGTTCACGCTGCCGGAGCTGATCGGCTTGACGTCGACCTGCGAAGTGGTGCTCGACACCGCCGATCACGATCTGGTGCTGCGCGATCTCGCCGAAACTTCAGATCCGTTGACGCGCAACAAGTTAGAGGTCCTGAGCAAGCTCGGTGACGCGTCGGCTCCAGCGACGCGGCCACGCATCCGTCTCGCATACCGGCTCACCCCGAGCCGCGTCGTCGGTGAGGCCCGCGCGGAGGCGATGGAGTTCACGGTGACGGGTACCGACGAGGCGCGTCAGCTCTCGGCTGGTCTGGTATTGACATCAATTGGCTACCGCGGCAGGCCAATTCGCGGGCTACCGTTCGACGAGTCCTCGGCGGTGGTGCCCAACGACGGCGGTCGTGTCATCGGAGCGGCGGGCAGCTATGTCGCCGGCTGGATCAAGCGCGGACCCACCGGGTTCATCGGCACCAACAAGTCGTGCGCCGCGCAGACCGTGCACAACCTGGTCGCCGACTACAACAACGGCCTGTTGCGCGACCCTGTCGGCAAGGCACTCGACAGGTTGGTCCGCAGCCGGCAACCAGACGTGGTCGACGCGGCGGGGTGGAAGGCGATCGACGCCGCGGAGATCGCCCGCGGCGGCGGGGACCGTCCACGCGACAAGTTCACCTCCACCGCCGACATGCTTGCCGCGGCGGCGGCCGCGCCTGCACCGCCTGTGCGTCAGCGGTTGCTCGCCGGGTTGCTTCGTTAGCAATCACTTTCCCCAAACCCGCCCTACCTGCGCGACAACGGGCGTATGCAATGTGCATGACTGCAGCGGCGTACGTCGGTCGGGTCGGGGGTTTGGCCGTAGCTCTGGGGGTCGGGGTCGCGGTGGCCACCGGGCACGGCTACGGCGTCGCGTGGGCCGACACACCCGACGCTTCGTCGGACACGTCCTCGCAATCGTCTTCATCGCAAACGCCGCCGTCGGAGTCTTCGACGAGCGCTCCCGCGTCGCAATCCGCGGAACCGTCGACGGACATCACCACCGCCGAAACGCCGTCCGCCTCGACGACCGTGTCCACGTCCACGGGATCGACGACGACGCAGGCGCCACCCGGCGTCGTGGTGAGCACCGGCGGCGCCCACACCAGTTCGACTGATGAGACGGCCGAGCCCAAACCCACGGCGGAGCCCGAACCTGCTAAACAGTCCGACGCCAACAAGCAGGCCAATACGCCGACGAAGGCCGCAGAGACGCCCGACAGCAAGGTTGACGCTGTACAGGTCAAAGTCGACGCCGACCCTCAGCCCGCCAGCGATCCCACGCCGAAGGCTGCAGTGAGTTCGCTTACCGCGCAGACCTTTTCGACAGCCGCAGTAACGACAGCTGCGGTGACCCCGCCGACCGTCCCGAGTTTGCGGCCATGGCCGACCGCCTACGATCCGCTCACCTTGGTGACCTACGTTGGCGGGCTGGTGTCGAGCGTCGTCAATGCATTCCTGGCGCCCTTTGGCGCGGGCCTCCCCGCGTTGCCGACGGATCCGTCGCTGTGGACGCTGCTGGCCTGGGTGCGTCGCGAGCTCTTCAACGAGTCACCGACCATCAACCCGGTGATCAACCCGCAAACAAACGGTCTGATCACCGGGAATATCGGTGCCTCCGATGCGGACGGCGACCCGCTGACCTACACCGTGATCGGCAGGCCACTCAACGGCGGAACCGTCGAGGTCGACGAGGACGGCAACTTCACCTACCGACCCATGAACGCGATGGCCGCGGTCGGCGGGACCGATCAGTTCACGGTCGTCGTCAGCGACGAGTCCGCGGGGCTGCATGTGCACGGCCCGCTGGGACTGCTCAAATTCGTGCCGATCCTGGGCAATTTCCTCAATCCCGGCGGCGGCGACGCGGTGGCACAAACCATCACCGTCAACGTCACACCGGTGTCCGGCGTCGACCTGTCCTTCCCGACGGATTTCCACTGGGGTGTGGCGCACGCCGGCTTCCAGGCCGAGGGTGGCCCGGGTTCGCCCGTCGACCCGAATTCGGATTGGTACAAGTGGGTGCACGACCCGATCAACCAGGCCCTGGGAATCACGCACGGCGTGCCGGAGAACGGCCCGGGCACCTACGTCGAATACGACTCCGACGCTGCGCTGGCCCACAACGACCTCGGCATGAACACGTTCCGGATGAGCGTCGAGTGGAGCCGCATCTTCCCGAATTCCACGGCGTCCATTGATATCTCGGACGAAGGCGGCGGTGTCAGCCTCGCCGATTTGCAGGCATTGGACGCGCTGGCGAACCAAGACGAGGTCCAGCACTACCGCGACGTGTTCGCCTCGCTGCGTGCGCACGGACTCGAGCCGCTGATCACCGTCAACCACTTCACGTTGCCGACGTGGGTGCACGATCCGATCACCGCGCGCCCGTTGATTCAGCTGGGCCTGCCCGTTGAGGCCGCCGGTTGGCTGTCGCCGGACACGCTGGTCGAATTCGAGAAGTACTCCGCATACCTGGCGTGGAAGTACGGCGACCAGGTCGACAACTGGGCGACACTCAACGAGCCGTTCCCGCCGGTCTTGACGGAGTTCCTCGCGATTCCGGGTCTGCTGCCGAACTGGCCGCCCGGCGTGATCCGGCCCGACCTGGCGTCGACGTTCCTGGTCAACGAGGCGAAGGGGCACGTCGCCGCATACGACGAGATCCACAAGTGGGACACGACGGTCGCGACGGCGGGTCAACCTGCCGCGTTTGTCGGCTTCACCAACAACATGATTCCGGCGCGGCCGGCCAACCCGGTGAGCCCGCTGGACGTGCAGGCGGCCGACGCGTGGAACAGTTTCTACAACCGCTGGTTCCCGAACGCTGTCATCGACGGCTGGGTCGACGCCAACTTCGACGGCGTCCAACAGGCCAGCGAAGTGCATCCCGAGTTCATGAACAAGGTCGACTTCATGGGTGTGCAGTACTACGGCTCACAACCCATGCAGGGCTTCGGCGTCGCTCCGATCCCGGGATTCCCGTTCCTACGAGGCTTGCCGGTGCGGTGCGACGCGTCGTCGCCGACATGCAGCGACTTCAACCAGCCGACCGACCCAGGTGGATTCCGCGAGGTTCTCGACGTCGCTGCGTCATACGGAAAGCCGTTGTGGGTCACCGAGAACGGCATCGCCGATGACGAGGACACCAAGCGGCCGTCGTACATCGTCAACCACATCGCCGTCGTGCAGGACCAGATCGCTCACGGCATGGACATCCGCGGCTACACGTACTGGTCCTTCGTCGACAACCTCGAGTGGTCCAACGGGTACGACCTCGAGTTCGGGCTGTACGGCTCCGACCCGACAACACCCGAACTCGAGCGCACCCCGCGGCCTGCAAGCATTTCGGCGATCAAGCAGATCACGACGGCCAACGGACTACCCCTGGTGCTGCTCGGGACCTACATCCCGAACATCGTCTAGGCGCGGCCGTCTTACTGCATCTGCTTCATCGCCTCGGCGATCTCCTCCGGGCTCACCTCGCGCACCGGCTGGCCCAACGACCACTGGTGGCCGAACGGGTCACGCACGACGCCATAGCGATCACCCCAGAATTGGTCTTCCAGCGGGGCGACGACCGTGGCGCCGGCATCGAGGGCCTGCTGGAATTTCGCGTCGACGTCGGTGACGGTCAGGTGGATGGTGACGGGCGTGCCACCCAACGCGGTCGGCGTCGACGGCTTGCCGGCGTTGTACTCGGGGAAGTCGTCGTTGAGCATGACGGTCGAGCCGTTGATCTGCAGCGCTGCGTGCATCAGCTTGCCGTCAGGGCCGGGAACCCGGCCAAGCTCAACGGCATTGAACGCCTTGACATAGAAGTCGATCGCCGCGGCTGCACCATCAACGCACAGGTGTGGGGACACGGAGGGCTGCACTTCAATGGCCATGATGTTCTCCTCATTAGTTGACGTGACCCGATGGGTTCCCCTGTACAGACCACGCGCAGGGGCGAATCTCATCGGCAAGCCCATGCAACACCACGGCACCGACAAGTAGGTGAACTCAGACAACCGAGAACGACGCCGGCAGCTCGCCGCGGCCGGTCAACGCCATCAGCACCGTCTCGCCCTGACCCTGCGCGGCGGCGACGCGCGCCGCGAGCGTCGTCGCCTCCTCGATCACGTCGGCCGGCAATTCGAGCGGAATGCCAACGGCGCGAGCAATATCCAGCCCATGCACGGCCAGCTCGAACGTCCGCGTCGGCAAATAGTTGTACAACCGGATTCCCGCTCCGCCGATCACCGCGATCAACGGATCACCGCAATCGGTGAGATCCGCCAATACCCGAGAAACCAGGCCGTCGACGACGTCGCCCGGATTTTCTCCGAGGTCGCGACCCGCCTGGCGGCCTCGCTCCACGACGCCTGCCGGGTCGATGCCGAGGGCCGACGGAGTCACCCGCACGTAGTACTCCTGCGGCGTGGTGATGTCTTCGTGTTCGGCCGAGGTCTGAAGGTAGGTGCTGACCGTGATCAGCGACCGCGACGTGTGGCCCACCAGCGAGCGCAAGTCCCACTCACCGAGGCCCGGCCCATCCCACGCCGCAGCGGGGACGCGGTGCACGAGATCCGCGAAACTCCTTGCCGCGGAGGCAAACGTCGCGATGGGATCCGTCACGATTTGACGATTAGGTCCCAACCCTCGACGGATTCGGGACTGCGAGGATCGGGGCCGACGTAGATGGCCGCCGGGCGCACGAGCTTGCCCAGCCGCTTCTGCTCGAGGATGTGCGCGCACCAACCGGCGGTGCGGCCGCAGGTGAACATGGCAGGCATCATCTTCGTCGGCACCTGCGCGAAGTCCAGGATGACCGCCGCCCAGAACTCGACGTTGGTCTCGATCGCGCGGTCGGGGCGGCGCTCACGCAGCTCGGCCAGCGCCGCCTGCTCCAGCGCGGCCGCCACCTCGTAGCGCGGCGCCTCGAGACGCTTGGCCGTCGCGCGCAGCACCCGTGCCCGCGGATCCTCGGCACGGTAGACGCGGTGGCCGAAGCCCATCAGCTTCTCTTTGCGGTCCAGGATGCCCTTGACCACATCGCGCGCGTCGCCGGTCTTCTCTGCCTCCTGGATCATCGGGATCACCCGCGCCGGGGCACCGCCGTGCAGCGGACCGCTCATCGCGCCGATGGCCCCCGACAGCGCCGCCGCCACGTCCGCGCCCGTCGACGCGATCACCCGCGCGGTGAATGTCGACGCGTTCATGCCGTGCTCTGCGGCCGTCACCCAGTACGCGTCGATCGCCTCGACATGTTTGGGGTCGGGGTCCCCCTGCCATCGCGTCATGAAACGCGCTGTCACGGTGGAACACTCGTCGATCGTTCGCTGCGGAACCGCGGGCTGATAGATGCCGCGCGCGGACTGCGCCACATACGAAAGGGCCATCACCGACGCGCGCGCCAGTTGATCACGCGCCGTCGCGTCGTCGATGTCCAGAAGCGGCTGATACCCCCAGATCGGCGCCAGCATGGGCAGCCCCGCCTGCACGTCGACGCGGACGTCGCCGCTGTGGATCGGCAGCGGGAACGGTTCGGCCGGCGGCAGTCCGTGGCCGAACTTGCCGTCGACCAGCAGTCCCCAGACATCACCGAACGTCACCTGACGGTTGACCAGATCTTCGATGTCGACGCCGCGGTACCGCAGCGCTCCGCCGTCCTTGTCCGGTTCGGCGATCTCGGTGGTGAAGGCCACGACGCCTTCGAGCCCCTCGACAAAGTCTTCCGGTAGCGCACTCATGGGGCGATTCTCGCACCCTGCTTCCGCGCATTCTCTACCGGTCGGTAACCACGCGCGGAGCAGGCGGAGCGTAGCGTGATCGCGTGGCAACTCGCGATGACGAGCACCTGGCGAGAATGCGGGTCGAGTACGGGTCCGTCGAGAAGGATGGCAGCTCGGACCTGGATGCCGACTGGCTTGTCGACGGCTGGGTTGCGCTGCTGCGCAAGTGGTTAGCTGACGCCGAGAGCGCCGGGGTGGCCGAACCGAACGCGATGGTGGTGGGCACCGTCGACGAGCGGGGAAGGCCGACGACCCGGGCCGTGTTGTGCAAGAGCGTGGACGAGACGGGTATCACCTTCTTCACCAATTACGATTCGGCCAAGGGCGAGGACCTGGCGGCCAATCCGTACGCATCGGCGACGTTTCCGTGGTTTCTGCTGGGCCGGCAGGTCCACGTGCGCGGTCCGGTGACCAAGGTGTCGGCCGAGGCGACCGCCGACTACTGGTCGAAGCGGCCACGCGGCTCGCAGCTCGGGGCATGGGCGTCACAGCAGTCAAAACCGATTGCCTCACGCGCCGCCCTGCTGGAACAGTTGGCCGACGTGACACAACGATTCGCCGACACCGCCGACGTGCCGGTGCCCCCGAATTGGGGCGGGTATCTGATCGCGCCCGAGGTCGTCGAGTTCTGGCAGGGCCGAGAGAACCGGGTGCACAACAGGATTCGCGTCGTCACCGACAACGAGCTGCCGGTGACCGTACACAGCCGCATCGAGCGGCTCCAGCCGTAGTGCGGCGGTTCTTCGCCGACACCACTCCGCTGCGCACGCCGGACTTTCGGCGGTTGTGGCTGTCCGGCATCGTCACCGTCATCGGCGGCAACCTGACGATCTTCGCCGTGCCCGTACAGCTCTACGCGCTCACCCAGAACTCGGCATACGTCGGGCTGTCCGGGATCTTCGCGCTCGTGCCGCTCATCGTGTTCGGGTTGTGGGGCGGGGCATGGGCCGACGCGATGGACCGGCGGCTGCTGCTGATCATCGCGTCGTGCGGGCTGGCGGTGGCGTCGGTGATGTTGTGGCTACAGGCCGCGCTCGCGCTCAACAACGTGTGGGTGGTGCTGTGCCTGCTGTCGGTGCAGCAGGCTTTCTATGCGATCAACAGCCCCACCCGTGCCGCGGCGATTCCCCGCATGATCCCGGGCGACCAGCTAGCCGCCGCCAACTCGCTGAACTTCACGGTGTTTCAGTTCGGGGCCATCGTCGGGCCACTGTTGGCCGGCGTGATGCTGCACTGGGTCGATCTGTCGACGCTTTATCTGATCGACGCGATCACGTGCATCGTGCCGATCTGGGCCACTTTTCGCCTGGCGCCGATGCCGCCCAGCAATGGCGGGAATGGCGCGGGGTTTGCAGCTGTGCGCTCGGTCCTTGAGGGCTTCCGCTACCTGGCCGGGAACACGGTGGTGCTGATGTCGTTCGTCGTCGACCTGATCGCGATGATCCTCGGCATGCCGCGGGCGCTTTTCCCGCAAATGGCCCACGAAAGCTTCGGCGGACCGGTAGAGGGCGGCACCACGATGGCGCTGCTTTCCGCCGCGATGGCGGTAGGCGCGGTCGCCGGTGGGGTGTTTTCCGGCTGGTTTCCCCGCATCCAGCGGCAGGGCCTGGCGGTCGTGATCGCGATCCTGGTGTGGGGCGGCGCGATGGTGGGCTTCGGCGTGGCCGGTGGGCTGGCGCACGGAACGACCGGCGCGGTGTTGTGGATTGCCTTGGCATTCTTGGCGATTGGCGGGGCCGCGGATATGGTGTCGGCGGCCTTCCGGTCGACGATCCTGCAGCAGGCGGCATCCGACGATGTGCGGGGCCGGCTACAAGGCGTGTTCACGGTTGTCGTCGCCGGCGGCCCGCGGCTCGCCGATGCAGCGCACGGCGCGGCCGCTGCGGCGATCGGGACCACGGCGGCCGCCGCGGGGGGTGGGGCGCTGGTGGTTGTCGGTGTGGTTATCGCCGCACTCGTCGTGCCCGCGTTCGTGCGCTATCGCGTGACCGAGGGTGACAAAGTGTGAGCGACGCCAAATGTCTGGCCTTGCCAGTTTCTAAGAGAATTCACACGTTGCCGCGTTAGGCTGCCGACGTGGCTGAAGTAAGGGGGGAGCCGGCACTCGGCCTGCGTGAACGCAAGAAACAGCGCACCCGCGCAACGTTAATGGACGCGGCCGTCGAATTGTGCAATCGCCAAGGATTCGAACGCACGACCGTCGACCAGATCGCTGCCGTCGCCGACGTCTCACCGCGCACATTCAGCCGTTACTTCGCCACCAAAGAAGCGGTGATGCTGGCCCTGATCGACGACACGCTCCAGCTGGCCGCCGCCGAACTGGACCGCCAGCCCCCCGACATCAATCCCCTCGAAGCGCTGTATCGGGCCTATGTAGGGATGTACCGCAACACCAAGACCGCTGCCGCGAACGGTCTCACCCCCGAGCGGTTGCTCGCAGCGGTGCGGATCATCATGTCGTCGTCCGCACTGCGCCAGGCCGCCTCGGAATTTCGGCCCCATCCGGTCAACATGCTGTTGGCCCAACGGATGGGAATTCCTGTTCAGGATCAGCGAGTGAAACTGATCGCGACGGTGTGGGCGGCCATCATCATGACGGCCCAGGACGACCTGGGACCGGCCACCGATTGGGACAGTATGACCGTCGACGATCTGGTCGCCCGTGTGGAGGACGCGTACGCGCAGTTCGTGGGCGTGATCTCCGATGTCCGGCAGCCGGTCTGAGCAACTGACCGCCCCCCCGCGGGCACACCCGCGCCGATGGGACTACCTTTTGTAGGGCAGACCTCCCCATTGACGGCAGCGAAGAAGGGATTCCCGTGGCCGAAAAAGACGAGCACGCCACCCTCAAATACCCCGGCGGCGAGCTTGACCTGGATATCGTCCACGCCACCGAGGGCGCCGACGGTATCGCCTTGGGATCGTTGCTGGCCAAGTCCGGCTACACCACATTCGACGGCGGTTTCGTCAACACGGCGTCGACCAAGAGCGCCATCACCTACATCGACGGTGACGCCGGCATCCTGCGTTACCGCGGATATCCCATCGAGCAGCTCGCCGAGAAGTCGAATTTCATCGAGGTCAGCTACCTGCTGATCTACGGCGAACTTCCGGACAAGGATCAGCTCGACAAGTTCACCACCCAGATCCAGCGGCACACGCTGCTGCACGAGGACCTCAAGCGCTTCTTCGACGGCTTCCCGCGCAACGCGCATCCGATGCCCGTGCTGTCCAGCGCCGTCAACGCGCTGAGCGCCTACTACCAGGACTCACTGGACCCGTTCGACGATGAGCAGGTCGAGCTGTCGACCATCCGGCTGCTGGCCAAGCTGCCCACGATCGCGGCGTATGCGTACAAGAAGTCCGTCGGCCAGCCGTTCCTGTATCCGGACAACTCGATGACGCTGGTGGAGAACTTCCTGCGGATGACGTTCGGGCTGCCCGCCGAGCCCTACGAGGTCGACCCCGAGCTCGTGCGGGCCCTGGACATGCTGTTCATCCTGCATGCCGATCACGAGCAGAACTGCTCGACGTCGACGGTGCGGCTCGTCGGCTCGTCGCAGGCGAACTTGTTCACGTCGATCTCCGGCGGCATCAACGCGCTGTGGGGTCCGCTGCACGGCGGCGCCAACCAGGCCGTGCTGGAGATGCTCGAGAAGATCCGCCAGGCCGACGGCGACGTGCACGACTTCGTGAAGAAGGTCAAGAACCGCGAGGACGGCGTCAAGCTGATGGGCTTCGGCCACCGCGTGTACAAGAACTACGACCCGCGGGCGCGCATCGTCAAGGAGCAGGCCGACAAGATCCTCGGCAAGCTCGGCGGCGACGACGATCTGCTGGACATCGCCAAGGCCCTCGAAGAGGTCGCGCTCACCGACGACTACTTCGTCGAGCGCAAGCTGTATCCGAACGTCGACTTCTACACCGGCGTGATCTACCGGGCGATGGGATTCCCTACGCGGATGTTCACGGTGTTGTTCGCCCTCGGACGTCTGCCAGGGTGGATCGCGCACTGGCGCGAGATGCACGACGAAGAAGGCGGCAAGATCGGTCGTCCGCGTCAGATCTACACCGGCTACACCGAGCGCGACTACAAGGCTCTCGACGGCCGCTAGCCACCTCCCTCCCTTCCCCTCCTCCGCGAGGGTGCGTGTTTGCGGCCGACACGCCGCCGCAATTCGGAAGTTTGCGCACGCTCGCGCTGTAGTGAGCGTCACGGAAATGCGCCTTGCATCCCGGACAGTTGTAGTTTCACAATCGTTGTGTGAATGAAACCGTCGTCCGGTCTCTGAGCGCTCGGCGCAAGGGCATCATCCTGGTGTCCTGCTGCCTGAGCCTGCTGATCGTGTCGATGGACGCGACGATCGTCAACGTCGCGATTCCCAACATTCGCGTCGACCTCGGCGCGTCGGCGTCGCAGCTGCAGTGGGTCATCGACATCTACACGCTGGTGCTGGCATCCCTGCTGCTGCTCTCGGGCGCCACCGCAGACCGGTTCGGCCGCAGGCGCACGTTCCAGATCGGGTTGACGGCGTTCGCGCTCGGGTCGCTGCTGTGCAGTCTCTCGCCGAACATCGAGATCCTCATCGTCGCGCGGATGGTGCAAGCCGTCGGGGGCTCGATGCTCAACCCCGTCGCCATGTCGATCATCACCCAGGTCTTCACGGGCCGGGTGGAACGCGCCCGCGCGATCGGTGTCTGGGGCGGGGTGGTCGGCATCTCGATGGCGCTCGGACCGATCGTCGGTGGCGCACTGATCCAGGTCGTCGACTGGCGCGCAGTGTTCTGGATCAACCTGCCGATCTGCGCGCTGGCGATCCTGCTGACGGCCATCTTCGTGCCCGAATCCCGTTCGGTCACAATGCGAGACGTCGACCCGGTGGGTCAGGGCCTTGGCATGACATTCCTGTTCGGCCTCGTCTACGTGCTCATCGAAGGTCCGGCGCGGGGCTGGACCGACGCCCGGATCATCACCGTCGCGGTCGTCGCAGCGGTGGCGTTCGCCGCGTTCCTGCGCTACGAATCGCGTCGCCACGACCCGTTCATCGACCTGCGCTTCTTCCGCAGCATCCCGTTCGCGTCGGCGACGATGATCGCAGTGTGTGCGTTCGCTTCGTGGGGCGCCTTCCTGTTCATGATCTCGCTGTACCTTCAAGTCGAGCGTGGCTTCTCGGCCATGCACACGGGACTTCTGTATCTGCCGATAGCCGTTGGCGCGCTGGTCTTTTCGCCGGTATCGGGCCGACTGGTCGGACGGTTCGGCGCCCGGCCCTCGCTGCTGATCGCGGGCACGCTGATCACCGCCGCGACGCTGCTGCTCACCCGGCTGACCATCACCACCGCGGTATGGCAGCTGTTGGTGATCTTCTCGGTGTTCGGCATCGGCTTCTCGATGGTCAACGCGCCGATCACCAACGCGGCCGTGAGCGGCATGCCAACCGACCGGGCCGGCGCCGCCTCTGCCGTCGCTTCGACCAGCCGCCAGGTCGGGGTGAGTGTCGGTGTTGCCCTGTGCGGTTCGGTGTTGGGCTCGGCGTTGTCGACGACCGGCGCGGACTTCGCAGTTGCGGCCCGGCCGCTCTGGCTGGCGTGCGCGGGACTCGGCGTGGTGATCCTCGTGCTCGGCGTGTTTTCGACGTCGAAGCGCGCGTTGCGTTCGACCGATCGATTAGCGCCCTTGATCGCGGGTCCCCAGTTGGAGGGCGCCGATGTCAGGTAACCCTCTGGCCGACGAGGTTTGGCGGGCGATCGCGGCGCTGGTACACGACAACCGCGACGGGTGGAAGCGCGCGGTCGTCGAGGTAGCGGGCCTACCGTTCAGCAGGATTCGCATCCTCAAACGGCTGAGTCGCCAGTCGATGACCGTCAAGCAATTGGCGCACGCGGCGACAATGGATGCTCCTGCGACGACCGTCGCCGTCAACGACCTCGAAGACCGCGGGCTCGTCGTACGCGAAACCGATCCGACGAATCGACGGTGCAAGGTCGTCTCGTTGACCGACACCGGCCGCGCATTGGTCGCCAAGATCGACGCTGTCGAGGATCCAGCCCCCAACGCCCTGGCAGCGCTCGACCCAACCGATCTGAAGGCTCTGAAAGCGATCTTTGACCGGGCGGCTGCTCGCTAGCCATATCCTTTGACGGTGGCGACACCGTGCCGCAACTGCGGCGCCGAACCGCGGGACGGCGCCCGATTTTGTGACGCGTGCGGTTCGCCGGTCGCGGCGGCGGACAGTCAGGCCGAGTACAAACAGGTGACGGTGCTCTTCGCCGACGTTGTGCATTCGATGGATATCGCGGCGGCGGTTGGGGCTGAGCGACTTCGCGAGATCATGACCGAGCTGTTCAATCGGTCGTCGGCGACCGTGCAGCGCTACGGCGGAACCGTCGACAAATTCACGGGCGACGGGATCATGGCGATATTCGGTGCACCGATCGCGTTCGAAGATCACGCACTGCGCGCCTGTCGCGCTGCCCTGGATGTCCAAAAGGATGCCCACGGCTTAGCCGCGGACCTGGAACGTCGCGACAACGTCGCTTTGCAACTGCGTGTCGGACTGAATTCCGGCGAGGTGATTACCGGCGAAGTCGGCTCGGGTCCCCTGGCGTATACCGCCGTGGGTGAGCAGGTCGGGATGGCGCAACGGATGGAATCCGTCGCAGCACCGGGCGCCGTCATGGTGAGCGAGTCGACAGCACGATTGGTGGAGAACAGCGCCATCCTGGGGGATCCAGAACTGGTGCACATCAAGGGCGCTCAGCTGCCAGTGCCGGCGCGCCGCCTTTTGGGCGTCGCTACCGGCCGCCGAATCGAGCGCGTAGAAGCGTCCTTCGTCGGCCGGGAGTGGGAACTAGGCGCCTTGCGCGGCCTTCTCGATCGCTCCCTGCGCGGCAATGGGTCTGTCGTCAACCTGGTCGGACCACCTGGGATCGGCAAGAGCCGCCTTGTCCGCGAAATCACGTCACGCGCAAGAGATTTAGGCGCAGAGGTGTTCACTGCTCACTGCGAGTCTCACACCACCGACATTCCGTTTCACGCGGCGGCGAGTCTGCTGCGGGCCACGACTGGTTCGCAGGATCTCGACGGCCCCGCGGCGCGAACCCAGATACGGTCGCGCTTCGCCACGGCCGACGAAGAGGATCTGTTGATCCTGGAGGACCTCTTGGGAATCGGTGATCCTGCGGCTTCGTTGGCCCAAATCGATCCCGATGCCAGGCGTCGCCGTTTGACCTCGATGGTGAACGCGGCCGCGCTCACAAGGAGCACGTCGACCGTCTATGTTATCGAGGACGCGCACTGGATCGACGAGATCAGCGAGTCGATGCTCGCGGACTTCATCGCTGTCGTACCGCGAACGCGAGCACTTGTCCTCATCACCTACCGCCCGGAATATGTTGGTGCGCTCGCCCATGCGCCTCGGGCGCAGACCATCGTGCTCGAGCCGCTCGATGACTCGCAGATGTCGCGGCTCAGTACCGAACTGTTGGGCGAGGACAGGTCGGTAACTGAGCTGGTTGACGTCGTCGCAGACCGTGCCGGCGGCAACCCGTTCTTCGCCGAAGAGATCGTTCGGGACCTCAAGGAGCGAGACGTCTTGATCGGCGGGCGCGGATGCTACCTATGCCTCGAACCGGCCGGAGACGTCACCGTGCCCAGCACCCTGCAAGCCGTGATCGCCGCACGGATCGACCGTCTCGATCGGGCCGCGAAACGCGCATTGAACGCCGCCGCGGTGATCGGCTCTCAGTTCGACCCAGACATGCTGAAGGCATTGGACATCGAACCAATTCTGGACGACCTCGTGCGCGCGGAGTTGATCGACCAAACCGCCTTTGGCCCGCACCCGCAGTACGCCTTTCGGCACGGGCTGATCCGTGCCGTGGCGTACGAATCACAGCTCAAGTCCGATCGCGCGCAGTTACATCGGCGGCTGGCGACGACCATCGAACAGCACGACCAGAATGCCGCGCTGATCGCTGAGCATCTCGAGGCGGCCGGTGATCTGCGTGAGGCGTACGACTGGCACATGCGCGCCGGCACATGGTCGACAAACCGGGATCACACTGCCGCGCAGATGAGTTGGGAACGGGCGGCCAAGGTGGCAGATGCGCTGCCGGCTGATCACCCTGACCGCTTGGCTCTGCGAATCAGGCCACGAACATTGCTGTGCAGCAACGCTTTTAGACGGTTTCATCCGGATCTATCCGGGCGCGTCGAGGAATTGCGTCAACTATGCACCCAAGCGGGTGACAAGGCATCGCTCGCGATCGGCATGGCGGGGCTAGCGATGGAGCACATGCTCCAGGGGCGTGTTTCCGATGCGTCTCGGCAGGCATCCGAGCACATGGCTCTTGTCGAATCCGTCGGCGATGAGACGTTGACGTTGGCCCTGACCATTCCGGCGTGTACGGCCAAACTGCAGGCCGCCGAGATGGCTGACGCGTTGAGCTGGGCACAAGCTGCGATCGATATCGCCGACGGTGACCCATTGCGAGGGAACTTCATGCTGGGGTCCCCGCTGGCAATGGCGTTGGTGTATCGCGGTTTTGCGCGCTGCTCCATGGGCCTGGATGGGTGGCGGAAAGACCTCGATGACGGAGTCGCGATGGCGCGGATGGCTGATCCCGCAACGTTTGCAGTGGCAGCCGCCTACAAGTACGTCAACATCAGTCGTTTGGTTCTATCCGCCGACGAGGCCGCGCTGGCCGAGATCACTGAAGCATTCGAGGTTGCCCAACGGTGCAGTGAGGATCTGCCGGTAGTCCTGCTACGAATGATATTCGGTACGGTTCTGACATTCGGGCAGGACCGCGAACGGGGACTCGCCATGCTGACCGAGTTGCGTAACACGTGCATCGACGAACGGTATGCCATGAACATCGTCTCGGGGTTGGACACGATTCTCGCTCGGCATGCCGCGACCGAGGAGATCGACTCCGCGATAGAGCGAGCGCGCGCGGCTGTCGACGAAGTGTTCGCGTCGGGCAACTTCATCAACTGTGAGATGAGTACGCACGCGTTCGTCGAACTGCTATTGGCCCGTGGTACGCACGATGACCTGAAAGATGCAGAGGTCGTGATCGAGAGGTTGGCGGCAGCCTTGGCAGATTCTGTATGGGTGACTCGAGACATCGTGTTGCTTCGGACGCGGGCAATGCTCGCCCAGGCCCGTGGCGACGCCGCTTCCTACCGCGAATTCAGGGACCGCTACCGCGCCATGGCCAACAAGCTAGGCTTCGAGGGCCACATCGCGATCGCCGCCGCGATGCCTTAGCTCTCCAGCACGGCCATCGCGGCGTTGTGCCCGCCGATGCCCGACACCGCGCCGCCGCGTCGAGATCCTGAGCCGCACAACATGATTCGTTCGTGCGCGGTGGCCACACCCCAGCGCCGCGCCGGCGTATCCAAAGGCTCGTCGTCCTCGGCGAACGGCCACGACAACGCCCCGTGAAAGATGTTGCCGCCGGTCATGCCCAGCGTGCGCTCCAAGTCGGCCGTCGTTTTGGCCTCGATACACAACCGACCCGACGCATCCTCCATCAGCACGTCCTGAATAGGTTCTGCCAGAACGGAATTCAGCGACTGCAACACCGCTGACGTCAATGTGTCCCGCATCCGATCCGGATCCGCTCCCGCCACCAGGCTGTGCGGCGTGTGCAGCCCGAACACGGTCAACGTGTGCGCCCCGGCGTCGCGCAGTCGGTCCGACAGGATCGTCGGGTCGGTCAACGAATGGCAGTAGATTTCACACGGCAACGGATCCGGCACCACACCGTGCTCGGCGCGGATGTAGGCCGTGTCCAGCTGGCTGAACGTCTCGTTGATGTGAAATGTCCCGCCGAACGCCTGCTCCGGTGTCACGGTGTCGTCTCGCAGCCGGGGCAACCGCCGCAGCATCAGGTTGACCTTCACCTGCGCTCCTTGCGCCAGTTCAGGCTCCGGCTCGCCAAGCAGCCGTGCCAGTACGCCAGACGTCACATTGGCCAATATATGTGCGGCGTGCACACGGTGCTCCCGATCACCATGGCGGTACCGAACCCCGCCGTCCGGGTCGACGCTGTAAACGTCTGCGCCCGTGGTGATTTCGGCTCCATAGCCGGCCGCGGCGGCAGCAAGTGCACCGCTGACCGCTCCCATGCCGCCGATCGGGACATCCCAGTCACCGGTGCCGCCGCCCAGCAGGTGGTAGAGGAAGCACACGTTCTGCGTCAGCGACGGATCGTCGGTGCGGGCGAACGTACCGATCAACGCGTCGGTCGCCATCACACCGCGCACGAGGTCGCTTTCGACAGTCTTGGCGATCGCGTACCCGATCGGCTCGTCGAGCATGAACCGCCAGGCGGCGTCGTCGCCCACGTGCCGGCGCGCCTCATCCCGTGTGCACAGCGGTTGGGTCAGCGTCGGCCACAGTCGCGATGTCACGGCCCGGCAGCGTCGATAGAACTCTACGAAGCCGGTCTCGTCGTCGGCCGCGCCGACGGCTCCGAACGTGGACTGCGGCCCGATCAACAGCCCCGTGCGGCCTGCCGTCGCAGGATCGGGTGTGTAGGACGAATACCGCCGACGCGCCAGCCGGACCCGGGCGCCGAGGTCCTCGATGATGCGCCGCGGCAGCAGGCTGACCAGATACGAATAGCGCGACAACCGCGCGTCGACGCCGTCGAACGCGTGCGCGGACACCGCCGCGCCGCCGACGTGGTCCAGCCTCTCCAGCACCTGCACCCGGCGTCCGGCGCGCGCAAGGTATGCCGCGGCGACGAGCCCGTTATGCCCGCCGCCGACGATGACGACGTCGGGCTGGGTCACAGGTCAGCCAAGGTAGCCCTCGACCTCGTCGGCCGGGCGCACCCGAGCCTCACGGGCGTCGCCGCCGGTCTCGCGCAGTGCCCGGCGCTGCCGAAGCAGGTCCCAGCACTGGTCGAGCGCCACCTCGACCGCACGCAACCGCTGGTGTTCCTCGGTTTCGTCGATCTCATGCTGCTGCAGCTTCGCGCGCAACTCTTGTTCCTCGGCGACCAGCTTGTTCACCTGAGCGAGAATGTCTTGGTCCTTAGCCACGGGTCCAGTCTGCCCGACTAGCGTGAGCGCGGTGACTACGAAGCCAGAGATCGAGTTTCCCGACGGACCCGCCCCCACCGACCTCGTGATCAAGGACCTGGTCGTCGGCGAAGGAGCCGAGGCAGTGCCGGGCGGCACCGTCGAGGTGCACTATGTCGGCGTCGAGTACGACACCGGCGAGGAGTTCGACAGCTCCTGGAACCGCGGCGAGTCCATCGAGTTTCCGCTGCGCGGGCTGATCCAGGGCTGGCAGGACGGCATCCCCGGCATGAAGGTCGGCGGCAGGCGCCAGCTCGTCATCCCGCCAGAACAGGCCTATGGCCCGACCGGCGGCGGACATCGTCTGTCCGGCAAGACGCTTGTCTTCGTCATCGACCTCCTGGCCACCCGCTGAGTCATAAGCGCGAGCAGGCGCAAACTGCCCCAAAATGTCGGCGTGTCGGGGATATTTGCGTCTGCTCGCGCAGGATTAGCGGTGCCCGGGCAGCCGCAGCAGCAAGCGTGCGCCGCCAAGCGGGCTGTCTGCCAAAGATGCTGTGCCGCCGTGCAATTCGGCCTGTTGTGCAACCAGCGCCAGCCCGAGTCCGGAGCCGGAGTGCGACGCCGTCGACCCGCGGGAGAACCGCTCGAACACCAGCGTGCGTTCCTCTTCGGGGATGCCGACACCGTTGTCGTCGACAGCGATCTCCACACCCTCGCGCGAGCTGACCGCCGATAGCTGCACCCGCGTCGCGCCGCCGTGCTTGACGGCGTTGGCGATCGCGTTGTCCACCGCGAGCCGAAGCCCCGCCGGCAACCCGACGATGATCATCGTCGGCGCGGGCACCAGCGAGACTTCCAGGTCGGGGTAGACCCGCATCGCATCGTGCGCGGCGCGGTCCAGCAGCTCGGTGATGTCAACCGGCACATGGTCGTCGGACGTCGACAGTTCGCCCTGCGCGAGTCGCTCCAGCGCACCCAGGGTCGCCTCGATGCGCGACTGGGTCCGGATGACGTCGTTGACCACCTCTTTGCGTTGCTCCTCGCCCAGATCCAGCGTCGAGAGCACTTCGAGGTTGGTGCGCATCGCGGTCAGCGGCGTACGCAGCTCGTGGGCGGACACCGATGCGAAGTCGCGGGCCGACGTAAGCGCGGCCTTGGTGCGGTCCTGTTCCTTCCAAATGCGCTCCAGCATCCCCTTCATCGCCTCGGCGATCTCGACGGCTTCCGTCGCACCGCGGATGTCGATATCGGGGGCTTCGGCGCCGGCGTCGATGGACCGGGTCTGCTGCGCCAGTCGCTTGAACGGTCGCACCGCGAACGCGGCGAGCAGCCAGGCGCCGACGGTCGCAGCACCAATTGCCAAGGAGCAGATGATGATTACCCGCCGGTGCAGATTGTTGGTGTCGGCGATGGTGGCGTCGTAGGTGGCGCCGACCGCCACCGTCATCGGATCGGGGTTGGCCAGCTCGACGGTGCGCACGCGGTAGCGCACCCCGTCGACGTAGGTGTCGGCGTAGCCGGCGGGCAACTCGGGCAGCACCACTTTGGAGTTGGAGGTGACCTCCCCGCCGCGCCGCACCGTGATCACGGCGTCCTGGTCGTTCGGTGACTTGGGAATCTCGCCAAGGCCGCGCGGCAGGAACGGGATCGCGAACCCGGCCGCCTCGTCGAGCCGACGGTCGAGCCGCTCCTTGCGGTCGTTCGTGATACCGATCCAGACCACCGCGCCGACGATGCCGACGACGATCGTCGCGGCGATGGCCGTCGCGAATGCCACCCGGGTCCGCAGCGACGGGGTGCGCCGGAAGATCCGCGACAAGAAGCTCATCGCACTATTGCGTCCTTAGCACGAACCCCACGCCGCGAACGGTATGCAGCAGCCGGGGAGCCCCACCGGCCTCCAGCTTGCGGCGCAGGTAGCCGATGAACACGTCGACGACGTTGGTGTCGGCAGCGAAGTCGTAACCCCACACCAGCTCGAGGAGCTGCGCGCGCGACAGCACCGCCGTCTTGTGTTCGGCCAGCACGGCGAGGAGGTCGAACTCCCGCTTGGTCAGGTCGACGTCGACGCCGTTGACGCGGGCGCGGCGGCCGGGAATGTCGACCTCGAGCGGGCCGACCGAGATTGTTTCCGACGAGAACGTCGCAGTCGATCCGCGCCGACGCAGTAGCGCCTTGACCCGCGCGACGAGCTCGGCCAGTACGAACGGCTTGACCAGGTAGTCGTCGGCCCCGGCCTCCAGCCCGGCCACGCGATCGTCGACGGAGCTGCGCGCCGACAGCACACACACCGGCACGTCGTTGTCCATCGCGCGCAGGGCGGTCACCACGCTCACGCCGTCGAGCACGGGCATGTTGATGTCCAGCACGATCGCGTCGGGCCGGGTCTCGGTGGCGCTGCGCAGCGCCTCGGCGCCGTCGACGGCTGTTGCCACGTCAAACCCCGACAGCCGCAGCCCGCGTTCGAGCGACGCCAGCACGTCTGGATCGTCGTCGACCACGAGCACCCGGGGAGAAGCGGCACTACTGTCCATGCACGCAATCTTGCCTGATCCGCCGCCGCAGATGTGACAGGCACGAGAGCCGACGCGCATCGGTACAGCCGCGGTCAGATCCCGGCTGTGTCACGGCGAGCTGAACATTCCCGCGATAGCAAAGCAATGATATTGACGCGGTGCTAGCATCCCGCAATTATGCACCCGTTCTCCACGCGCCTGATTGTCCAGCCCGATGACGGCGTGGAACCGGTCCGCGAATTCGTCAATTCGGCCGAAAATTCGCTTTTGATCAAGCAATTCACATTCACCGAACCGAGCCTGATCGCGGCGGTCATCGACCGGAAGAAAGCCGGTGTCGACGTGCGGGTCATGCTCAACCCCGCCCGCTCCGGGGGTGATCGAGCGAATGATGAGACATACGAGCAATTACAAAATGCCGGGGTCGCGGTGCAGTGGTCGAATCCGAATTTCTACGTCACGCACGAAAAGTCGATAGTGGTCGACGAGAAAGCTGCACTGGTCGCGACCTTCAATCTGATGGAGAAGTATTTCACGCTGACCCGCGACTACGGCATCGTCACCGATAATCCCTATCACGTGGCGCAGATCGTCGAGGTGTTCAATGCCGACTGGGACCACCGCGATTGGACGTGCTCCGCATACGAGGGCCTGCTGTGGAGCAACTCCAATTCGCGCTATCACATGGCGCAATTCATCGACACCGCGACGGAGCGGATCGATGTTCAACACCCGAAGTACGTGGACGCAGTAATCCTCGAGCGGTTGGCGGCTGCCTCCGATCGTGGCGTCAAGGTGCACGTTCTGTGCGGCGGTAAGCACGGGATCAGCGAGTGGGACATTCTCGACACGTTCGCGTCGCTGCGCACGCTAAAGCGTTTCGGGGCCAAGGTGCATAAGCAGAAGAACCTGCGCGTTCACGCCAAGTTGATCATCGTCGACGACGCGCACGCTTTGGTCGGGTCGATGAATATCGACCGCAGTGCATTCGATCTGCGGCGGGAATTGGGCATCACAATCGACGATGTGGACACGGTCGCTCGGCTCAAGGAGGTCTTCAACACCGACTGGGAACTGTCGCACCAATACGAGGCGCCGGATCCTCTCAATGCGACCCATCACGTCGAGGACGATTTCCCGCACGACCACGACCTCATGCATGAGTGAGATGGATCCACCGCGCGAGGGCGAGATCGACCCGCCGCGCGAGAAGGTCTCTCTGGCCGAGCTGGCCTGGACGTTCAACCACATTGCGCTGGCATCGTTCGGCGGCGGCCTGTCGGCGTGGTCGCGGGAAGTGCTCGTCCTCGAGAAGCAGTGGATGGGCGAAGAGGAATTTCTGTCCGCGATGACGATGTGCCGGATCTTTCCCGGTGCCAATCAGGTCAACATGGCGGTCTTCGCCGGCGCGAAAATGCGGGGCTTGATCGGCGCGGCCGCCGCGGTGTTCGGGCTGTGCCTGTTGCCCGTCGTGATCATCACGGTGATGGGCTACTTCTACTTTCGCTTCAAGGAGGAGCCCGCGGTCAAGGGCGTGCTTCACGGTGCATCGGCGGCGGCCGTCGCGCTGACGTTGGCCATGGTCATCCAGACGGGCCGCAAATGTCTGACCGGGGTGGTGCCGGTTCTGTTGTTCCTGACCGCGTTCCTGTTGAACGGCGTGTTGCGCTGGCCGCTGCCATTGGCTCTTCTGCTCGTCGCGCCGCTCAGTCTGGTCTGGGCCTGGCCGAGAGACCGTGCGGCATGAGCACTTACCTGTCGCTCGCCGCGTTGTTCGCGACGTTGTCGCTGCTGTCGATCGGTGGCGGAAACGCAGTGCTGCCCGAGATGCACATGCAGGCGGTCAAAAGTCATCACTGGATGACCGACAGCCAATTCGCCGATATCTTCTCCATCTCCCAGACGGCCCCGGGGCCGAGCATCCTGATCGTGACACTGGTCGGCTACGGCGCCGGGCTACACGTCGGGGGAGTCCCCGGAGCGATCCTCGGCGGCGTGATCGCCACGGTCGCGATGATCATGCCCGCCGCCTCACTGATGTATGTCGTCACGCTGTTCTGGCAGAAGGCACAGAAGTCGAAGCTGCGATATGCCGTCGAAAAGGGTTTCGCCCCGCTGACCGTGGGCCTGATCATGGCGACCTCGCTGGTGATGAGCCGAGCTGCCGATCACGACTGGCGGGCTTACACGCTTACCGCGATCTGCACGGCGATCTTCATCTTCACCAAGACGAATCCCCTGATCGTGGTCGGTGCGGCGGGCGTGCTCGGCTACTTCGGCATCGTCTGACGCCGGAGGGGCAAGCGCGGTTGGTCGCGCAGCTGGACGAAATCGGGCTGTGGAGCTGACGGGCGCCGGGCGTGGCTGTCCTCCGGCCACTGCTGTTCGGTGCCCGCCTCCGGGCGACATTGTCGCCACTGACGACTTTGTCGCCGCAAGCCGGGCGACCCCGATGTTGGGTCGCCGAGGGTAACGCGTCGCCGGCACGACGCGGGAAGCCGTTGACCTCATCCATTGTTGAGGTTTTACGGTGATTTGATGAACGACTTTGCGCGGAGGTTAACCGCTTGCCCGTCATGGGAAGATGTACTAAGTGGTTAAAGCCCTAGATCCTGCCTTGCGCTCAGCGCCGGCTATCGCACCGCCACCCAAGCACCGACGCGCCAGCTCGGATTTGTGGCGGATGCTGCCGTACCTGATGCCCTACCGGGTGCGCTGGATCGCGATGGTCTTGGTGGCCGTCACGAGCCTCGGTGCCACCGTGGCGATCCCGCTGATGACCAAGGCCGTTATCGACGGCCCGGTACGGCATCAGGATCAGCGCGGGCTGTGGCTGCTCGGTGCCGCGGCCATGGGTGTCGGCATGTCCGAGGCGGTGCTGTGGTTCATCCGCCGTTGGCTGGTCGCCCGCGCGACGATGGGCGTCGAAGCCGACATTCGCAAGGACCTCTACGCGCGGCTGCAGATTCTGCCGATGTCGTTTCACGGCAAGTGGCAATCCGGCCAGCTGCTCTCGCGAATCATGAACGACCTGAGCACGATTCGCCGGTTCATGTCGTTCGGCATGGTGTTCTTGCTACTCAACGTCCTTCAGATCACGGTGGTCACCGCGATCCTGCTGGCAATGTACTGGCCGCTGGGTGTTCTGGTCGTCGCCTCCATCGTGCCGATCACGCTTACGGTGCTGCATTTCCAGCGGGAGTACACGCGGCTCTCGCGGCTGGCGCAGGACCAATCCGGCCATGTCGCAACCCATGTCGAGGAGTCCGCGCTCGGCGTGCGGGTGGTCAAGTCGTTCGGTCGCGAGCAGTACGCCTACGACCGCTTCGACGAGCAGCTCACAAACCTCTACGACACCCAGGTGAGGCGCGTGTCGGTGTCCGCCAAGTTCTGGACGCTGCTGGAGGTCATCCCCAACCTCACCCTTATCGTCGTGCTGGGCTTCGGCGCCTACGCTGCCGGTCACGGCTACGTCACCATGGGCACGCTCGTCGCGTTCATCACGATGATGCTGTCGCTGGTGTGGCCGATCGCGTCGCTGGGCTTTCTGCTGTCGATGACGCAGGAGTCGTTCACCGCCGCTAACCGGATCGCCGAAATCTTCGACGCGCCACGCGAAATCACCGACGGGCCACACCACCACACACCCCGCGGCGGGCGGCTGGAGCTGGTTGACGTCGGCTTCCGCTTTCCCGATGCTTCGACAGATGACTGGGCGCTGCGCCATGTCAGCATGACCGTCGAGCCGGGGGAGACCCTCGCTCTCGTCGGCTCCACCGGCTCGGGCAAGTCGGTGCTGGCCGCGCTGTTGTCGCGGCTTTACGACGTCACCGAGGGCTCGATTCGCATCGACGGCCAAGACATCCGCGAGCTGTCGCTGCCCGCGCTGCGGCAGGCCGTGGCCACCGCGTTCGAAGATCCGACGCTGTTCTCGATGTCGGTCGCAGAGAACCTGCGGCTGGGCAGGCCTGATGCGACGGATGAGCAGTTGGCCCAGGCCATCGAGGTCGCCGCGGCACAGTTCGTGTACGACCTGCCGTTCGGGTTGGACACCAGGATCGGTGAGCAGGGCATGAGCCTGTCCGGCGGCCAGCGGCAACGTCTTTCGTTGGCCAGGGCCATCCTCGCGACGCCAAAGATCCTTGTGCTCGACGACACGCTGTCCGCGCTCGACGTGCACACCGAGGCCATCGTCGAGGAGGCGCTGCGCAGGGTGCTGCACTCCGTGACCGGCATCGTGGTCGCACACCGGGCGTCGACCGTGCTGCTCGCCGACAAGGTGGCACTGCTGCAAGACGGCACCATCACCCACATCGGCACGCACGCACAGCTTTTGGCCCAGGTGCCGCAATACCGCTACCTGCTTGCCGCCGATGACGAACTCGACGATCGCGCCGAGCGCAGCTGCGCATGGCAAGACGACGAGGACCGCAAGCGACTCGATCAGACCTACGAGGAGCAAGAGGCGGCCGATGCCGCATGCGCTGAACGTGGATTCGTGACGTCGGAGGCCGAGCGCCGATGACAACAACCGAATGGCGCGGGAAACTCGACGAAGAAAACGACGAGCTGCCCATCGACGAACGCCTGCCGCGCCGGCGCGAGGCGCGGGCACTGCTTGGCTCCCTGCTGCGGCCCTACCGGGTGACCGTTGCCTTGCTGGCGATCGTCGTCGTGGTGGAAAACCTTGCGCGCCTTTCGGTTCCGCTGCTCATCCAGCGCGGGATCGACCACGGCATCCCGCCGATCCTGTCCGGCGGCTCGACGCACACGCTGATGGTCATCGTCGGCGTGCTGTGCGCGGTCGTGCTGATCCAGACCGTCAGCCGGATCTTCTTCCTCCAACGCTCCGGACGGATCGGGCAGAAGGTGCTGCTGGAATTGCGCCGCCGCGTGTTCCGCCATTTTCAGCGGCTGGACATCGCTTTCCACGAGCGCTACACCTCCGGCCGGGTGGTGAGCCGATCGACCAACGACGTCGAGGCGATCCAGGACATGCTGGAGACCGGCTTCGACAGCCTGATCACCGCGGTGCTCACACTCGTCGGCACGTCGATTCTGCTTGTCACGCTTGATGTTCGGCTGGGTTTGATGTGTCTTGCCGCCTTCCCGGTGCTGGTGGCGCTGGTGTGGTGGTTCCGCAACGAGTCGGCCAAGACCTATCGCAGGGTGCGTGAGAGCGCCGCGCTGGTGATCGTCCAGTTCGTCGAGACGATGACCGGCATCAAGGCGGTGCAGGCGTATCGGCGCGAGCCGCGCAACCAGGAGATCTTCGAAGACATCGCCGACCGCTACCGCGAGGACAACGAGCAGACTTTCCGTCTGCTCGCCGTCTTCATGCCCGGCGTGAAGCTGGTCGGCAACATCACCACCGGTGTGGTGCTGCTCTACGGCGGCTACCGGGTGCTGCACGGCCAGATGACGATCGGCACGCTCGCGGCGTTCTTGCTGTACCTGCGGATGTTCTTTGAGCCGATGCAGGAGATCTCCCAGTTTTTCAACACGTTTCAGTCCGCGGGATCGGCGCTGGAGAAGCTGGCCGGCGTGCTTGCCGAGCGGCCCGGCATCAAGGACCCCGCGCATCCGGTCACGCTCAACAAGGTCCGCGGCGACGTCGCATTCCACGATGTGCGGTTCTCGTATGTGCCGGGACGTCCGGTGCTGCCGGATCTTTCGTTGACGGTGCCCGCGGGCCAAACCGTCGCGCTGGTCGGCACCACGGGTGCAGGCAAGACGACGATCGCCAAGCTCATCGCGCGGTTCTACGACCCCACCTCGGGATCGGTCACGCTCGACGGGGTCGACCTGCGCGAGCTTGCGCAGAGCGAGCTGCGCCGCCACGTCGTGATGGTGACCCAGGAGAACTTCATGTTCGACGGGACCGTCGCCGACAACATCCGCTTCGGCAAACCCGACGCCACCGATGACGAAGTACGCGCGGCCGCAGCCGCAGTCGGTGCGGACCGGTTCATCGATGTGTTGCCCGACGGCTACGACACCGACGTCGCCAAGCGTGGCGGGCGGTTGTCGGCGGGCCAGCGGCAGCTGGTCGCATTCGCGCGGGCGTTTCTTGCCGACCCGGCGGTGCTGATCCTCGACGAGGCGACGTCGTCACTGGACATCCCGAGTGAGCGGATGGTGCAGCGGGCGCTCGAGACTGTGCTGTCGGATCGCACCGCGCTCGTGATCGCGCACCGGCTGTCAACCGTGCAGATCGCGGACCGGGTGCTGGTCCTGGAGCACGGCCGCATCGTCGAGGACGGCCCGCCCGAGGACTTGATCGGCCGCACCGACGGACGCTACGCCGCACTGCACCGCGCATGGGTGGAGTCGCTGGCCTAGCCTGCCGAGCCCGATTCACTCTGCGTACAGGGCGCAAGAGTGCGAGAGACCTGCGCCATGAGCGCAGAATCAACGTGCGTACCTTCGCCGTCCGGAGCGAAGGCTTCGTCGGCCACGCGCAACCAGTCCTGATCGTCAGGTTTCGTCGTCATGGCAACCAGGGTCTAGGAAACGTGCGACGAGCTCACGAGTAGTGGGCTACTCGACTTCAGCGCACCGTATTGAAGAAGGCCGTCAGGTCATCGACGAACAGCTCGGGTTGCTCGAACGCGGCGAAATGCCCGCCGCGGGGCATCGTCGTCCAATGGGTGATGTTGTAGCCGGCCTCGCACCAGCTGCGTGGCGCGCGAAGGATCTCCTTGGGGAACGAGGCGACGCCCGTGGGCAGCTCGACGCGTCTGCGTTCGCCGCCTTCGAAGATGCGGAAGCTCTCCCAGTACAGCCGTGCCGACGACGCGGCCGTCGCGGTCGCCCAGTACAGCATCACGTTGTCGAGAAGCTCGTCGCGCGTGAGCACGTCTTCCGGATGGCCGTCGTTGTCTGTCCACGACCAGAACTTCTCGACGATCCAGGCCAGCTGCCCGACGGGTGAGTCCACCAACCCGTAGCCGAGGGTCTGTGGCCGCGTCGACTGCTGTTTGGAGTAGCCGGTGCCCCACTTGCGGTGGTAGGCGAGGTGGGCCAGCGCCTGCTTCTCCTCCTCGGTCGGATTGTCCAGCGGGCCGGGCGGCTGGGCGAGCGGCATGTTCAGGTGGATCGCCGCGCAGCGGCCGCCGTTGCGGCCGATCTGTGTGGTGACCGCGGCGCCCCAGTCGCCGCCCTGTGCGCCGTAGCGCTGGTAACCGAGGCGGCCCATCAGGGTCTCCCACGCATCGGCGATCTTGGGCACGCCCCAACCGGTGCCTGACGGCTTTCCGGAGAACCCGTATCCCGGCAGCGACGGACATACGACGTCGAAGCCCGCCGCGGTCAACGGCTCGATCACCTTGTGGAACTCGACGACCGAACCGGGCCAGCCATGCGTGATCAACAGCGGGAACGCATCGTCGTCAGCGCAGCGCTGGTGGATGAAATGAATGTCGAGCCCGTCGATCTCGGTGGTGAAGTGGTCGAACCGGTTCAACGCGGCTTCGCGTGCGCGCCAGTCGTATTCACCGGCCCAATAGTCGGCAAGCTCGCGGGTGTAGGACAGCGGGATGCCCTGACTCCAGTCGTCGACGCATTCAGCCTCCGGCCACCGTGTGCGAGCGAGCCGGGACTGCAGGTCGTCAAGAACGTCGTCGGGGACCGCGATGCGAAACGGGTTGATCTGGGCCATACCTCATTCTGCTCACACCGCTTCCGCCCGATACCACTCGACCAGATCGCCGTACCCACAGGTCTCGGCAAGCGCCAACTCGCCGTCGCGGTCGACGGCTTCCAGATCGTGCATCCACTCGCGTAGCAGGTGGGCTCCGTCGCGGCGCAGGGCCTGCTCGCTATCGGCGTTGAGCCGAGCCAGCCGTCGAATGTAGCGGTCGGCCAGGGTCAGGCGATGGACGCTGGCTACCACGTCGATGGCTTCACCCGCCCACAGCCGCACCACGCGCCGATAGGCGGTGATCTCCTCGGCTGGCAGTCCCGCGCGATGCAGGGCCGAGCGGGCGTTGGCCAGCTCCCCAAACAGAGTTGTGCGCCGCGCCTTGAGCGTCTCGCGCGCCGTGAGCAGGCGCGCCTCATACGAACTATGCGCCCCTCCGCGCAGCTGGTCAGTCGCCGGCGGCTGGATGCCGTGGCGCACATCAACGGTGGCCCAACCTCCGAAACTGTCCAGCCACATAGCCAACTCGCCTATCGCGACGTTCAGCTCCGCACGATATTGATCCAAATGTGCCGCGTACTTGTCGTGCGCGTGCGCGCTCATCAGTCGCGACGCCTCCGCGACCACGTTGGTCAGGGCGCCATGAACGGCAACCACGGAGAGGATGTGATCGCGAGGCGAAGGGGTGCTACCCGTTCTCGGTGGAATTGCAGGCATAGGGCTTCATTGCCATATAAGCATGCTCCGGCAGCGACCGCGACAGTCGTAAGGCGATCGGCTGTTGAACCGACGACGCCATTCAATCGTCGGACTACACGGTGACCCCGCTCGAACTGGAGAAGGTGTTGACAATGGACGATTTCGGGCAACACCCGCCGCGTCGAACTGCGCCGGGGAGAAGATGGTGCTGAACCGATGAAGTCCTACGACGCGGGTCCGACCGGCACGCCGATCCTCGAGCAGACGATCGGCGAGAACTTCGAGCGGACCGTCGAGCGAAACCCGGACGCGGAGGCGCTCGTCGACGTCGCCGCGGACCGGCGGTGGACCTACGGCCAACTCGATGCCGACGTCGACGTCGTGGCCCGCGGTCTGATGGCCCTCGGCATCGAGAAAGGCGACCGCGTCGGCATCTGGGCGCCGAACTGCGCCGAATGGACGCTCGTGCAGTACGCCACAGCGAAGATCGGCGCTGTTCTGGTCAACATCAATCCCGCCTACCGCACACATGAACTCGCATATGTGCTCAATCAGTCCGGCGTGCGCACCCTCATCTCGGCGACGGCTTTCAAGACGTCCGACTACCGCAGCATGGTCGACGAGGTGCGCCCCGACTCATCCGCACTGACCGACGTCGTCTTCCTCGGCACCGACGACTGGAGCGAGCTGTGCAACCGCGCCGAAGGTGTCTCCGTCGACGACCTGCGCCGACGTACGGGCGGGTTGTCCAACACGGAACCCATCAACATCCAATACACCTCTGGCACAACCGGATTCCCCAAGGGTGCCACGCTGTCACATCGGAACATCCTCAACAACGGGTTCTTCGCCACCGAGCTCCTCAACCTTGGACCCAGTGACCGGCTGTGCATACCGGTGCCGTTTTACCACTGCTTCGGCATGGTGATGGGCAATCTCGGATGCACCAGCCATGGGGCGACGATGGTCATCCCGGCACCCGGCTTCGATCCCGGCCTGACGCTGTCCGCCATCGAAACCGAAAGGTGCACAGGCGTATACGGCGTGCCGACGATGTTCATCGCGATGCTGGGCCACCAGGATTTCCCCGGCCGCGACTTGTCGTCGCTGCGAACCGGTATCATGGCCGGAGCGGTCTGTCCCGTTGAGGTCATGAAGCGCACCATCAATGAGATGAATATGGATGAAGTCGCCATCGCGTACGGCATGACGGAGACGTCGCCGGTCTCCTGCCAGACACTCATCGACGACGACCTGGAGCGGCGCACCGCGTCGATCGGTCGGGCGCATCCGCATGTCGAGATCAAGATCGTCGATCAGGAGACCGGCGACATCGTCGAACGGGGCCAACCGGGCGAGTTCTGCACGCGCGGCTATTCGGTGATGCTGGGCTACTGGCGCGACGAAGAAAAGACGCGCGAGGCGATCGACGCGGACGGCTGGATGCACACCGGCGATCTCGCAGTGATGCGTGAGGACGGCTACTGCAACGTGGTCGGCCGCATCAAGGATCTGGTGATCCGCGGTGGTGAAAACGTCTATCCACGCGGGGTCGAGGAATTTCTCTACACCCATCCGGATATCGAAGACGCACAAGTCATCGGCGTGCCCGACGAGAAATACGGCGAAGAGATCTGCGCCTGGATCCGCATGAAGCCGGGCCGGGAACCGCTGGATGCCAACGCCGTTCGCACGTTCGCGGCGGGCAAGCTGGCTCACTACAAGATTCCCCGCTACGTCCACGTCGTCGACGAATTCCCGATGACGGTGACCGGCAAGGTCCGCAAGGTCGAGATGCGCGAGGAAACCGTCCAGCTGCTGGGCCTCGACGCCTCAGACCGGTAACGGTTCGGGCTGCCGGGAGGCCTCATTGCTGGGAAGATTGAACATCTCGAGTGGCAGGGATGAATATCGGCCGTTCGACGAGTCAGTACCTGTGTGAGGAGTGAAATGTCCGCCACGGCCGTCGTCGTTGGGCGTCGGACGTGTGCGCTGCTGGCGGCGGTTTCGGCCGGTCTGCATGCGATCATGCTGGGCCACGCCGCCAACGTCGCGATGGGCGTGCTGATGGTGGGGATGATCATCGCCTGCCTGTACTGCGCACGCGACCTGTGGCGGCGCGGAACGCCGGGCGTGTGGTGCCTCGTCGCGCTGATGAACCTCGCGATGATCGCCGTGCACCTCCCGGCGCCGTCGCATCACCATGTCGCCGGCGCCGTGGCGGTGGGGCAACCGTCGTCGATCATGGCGCTGGCGACGGCGATCTCGGCGATCGAGGCGACACTCGCCGTCGCGGTGCTGTGGTTCCGCACCCGCCGCGGCGCGGAATTGATCAGCGGTACACCAGCCCGCTGAGGCGCCACGCCAACGAACGGCGAACCGCGGGAACATGTCCCGCCATCGTGATCGCGCCGTTGCGGATGGGGCGTGCGGCCCGCGGCAGCGTCGCCAACCGCGTCAGCCGGTCGGTCAGGCTGACCACCTGCTGCGCGATCGGCCGGCGAGCGAGGCTGTAGGCGTCGAGCGCCGAATCGGACCCTGACGCGAGCGCGTCGGCCAGCGCGACGGCGTCCTGGATACCGAGGTTCATCCCCTGTCCACCTGCGGGGCTGTGTACATGCGCTGCGTCGCCGGCCAGCAGTAGCCGGCCTGCGCGATACGTGTCCGCGACGCGGTGGTGAATCCGGAAGCGAGAGCCCCACACCAGATCGGTGACGACCATCCGGCCTGCACCGACCCGGCTGTCGAGGATCTGCTGGACGAACGGCACCGATGGATGTTCGGGTGCATCGGAGACGGGCGCGACGATGCGGTGGATGCCGCCGGGCAGGGGAGCCACCACCGTCAGCCCGGCCGTCGCCCAGAACAGGATGACCTCGTCGACAGGAGCGTCGCCGGTCAGTCGGACATCCGCAAGGGTGAACGACTCCGCGTACTGACCGCCATGAAATCCGATGCCGGCCTGCTCGCGCACGGCGCTGCGAATGCCGTCGGCGCCGACCGCGTAGTGCGCACGCATCTGCTCGCCGTCGTCGAACCTCGCGGTCACTCCGTCGACGTCTTGGCTGATCGCAGTCAGCGTCATGGGCCGAATCACGTTGCCGCCCATCTCGATAAGCCGGTCGAGCAGGATGCGCTCGGTGTCGCACTGCGGCAGCATCAAGCTGTACGGAAAGGCCGTCGGCAACACGGAGAAGTCGACCGGGATCAGGGTATGGCCGCGGTCGCGGATCGTGAATCGCGGAGCCTGCACGCCCTCCTTGACCAGGCGCCGCGCCACGTCAAGGCTCTCCAGCACCTCCAGTGTGCGGGCGTTGATGACGGCGGCGCGCGACGTGTTGGCACCAGCCGGCTGTTGGTCGACCACGGTCGCCGCGATACCGCGGGAGAGCAGCGAGGCGGCGAGGGTGAGCCCCGTCGGCCCTGCTCCGACGACGAGGACATCGGTGTCGTACATCAGCGTCTCCATTCAAACCTAAATGCCAACACACGTTGGCATTTCCCATGGTGGCGCGTCGGCCTAGAAAAGTCAACACCTGTTGGCCTACACTTGTTGGCATGAAGAAGTCCGATCGGACGAAGGCCGTCATTTTGGCGGCCGCGCGGGAGCAGTTCGCCAAGGCCGGCTTCGAGCGTGCGACGATCCGGGCGATCGCGGCGGACGCCAACATCGATCCGTCGATGGTGATGCGGTACTTCGGCAACAAGAACCAGCTGTTCGCCGCGGCGGCCGAGTTCGATCTGCAGCTGCCGGATTTGTCCGACGTGGCCAGGGATGAAGTTGGCGCCCGGCTCGTCGCACATTTCCTCGAACGGTGGGAGCGCGACGAGGCGCTCGTTGTGCTGCTGCGCTCGAGCATGACGAATGACGAAGCGGCGCAACGTATGCGGAAGATCTTCAGCTCGCAGCTGCGGCCGGTCGTCGTCTCAGTGAACCCCGACGATGCGCCCCGCCGCGCCGGGTTGATCGCCACACAGGTGCTGGGGCTGGCACTGTGCCGTTACGTCCTGCGGCTACCGCCGATCGTGGCGATGTCGCGCCAGGATGTGGTGGCGTGGTTGGGGCCGACCGTGCAGCGCTATCTGGACGGCCCGCAATAATCGGCGGTGATGTGGACTCCGACTCTCGTCCTGATCGCCACCACGACGCTCGCCGCCTGCGCCACGCTCGGGGGAGGCCTGTACGAGTTTCTCGTCGTCGACCCGTTCTGGCCAAAGCGCCCCGGCATCATCCAGTCCCGCAACGGCGGCATCGCCCGCGCACGGTTCTGGTTGCCTGCACACGCGGTCTTCGAGGTGCTGCTCGTCGTCACACTCGTCGCGGCGTGGGGTCACGCCGAGGTGCGGGCCGCCCTGCTGGTCGCCTTGGTTAGCCACGCGGTGCTGCGGGTGTGGTCGCTGGTCGACTTCGTGCCCAAGGCAGTCGCGTTCGAAAAGGCCGACCCCGCCACCGTCGACGAGGCCGCCGCGGTGCGCTGGACCCGCCGCAGCCTGTTGCGGCTGCCGCTCGACCTGATCACGTGCGGGGCGATGCTCGTGGCGCTGGCGGGGTATAGCTGAGGCATGACGATTTCGACCGACGATGTGCGCCGGCTGTTGGCGGCCGAAAACGCCGACGCTGTCCTGGTGTTGATTGAAGGCCGGACGGAGGTCATCGGCGCGGGCCAGCTTGCCTCCGAGGAGTATCGCGGTGCGCTGGAGATCGTCGCCCGCGACGATCTGGCGAAGCGTTTGGGCGACGCTCCGTCCGAGCACGACTTGGCCGAGCAGGCGGCGCTTCTCGACTCGGCGGTGAACGAGCTCGGCGGCTAGGTGTCGCTCAATTCACTTGCGTCACTTTGGTTTCGCCTGTGGATAACTCCGGATCTTGTCGGTGGTTCGCACTAGTGTTCGATGTATGGGTTCGGATCGCGACGCCGTGCTGGCGGCCTACGACGAGTGGGAGGCCGTCAACGAGAAGGTGGCCGCGCTGTCGCTGGACGCGCTAAGCCATACCGAACTGCTGGCAGTGCTGCACCGCCGCGAAGTGCTCTCGCGCCGCCATGCCGCTGGCGAGCATCAGCTCATCGCTCGGCTCGCGGCCGAGGCCGATCCGAAAGCGTTGGGCGGCAAGAACCTCGCCGACCTGCTAGCGACGGCGTTGCGCATCAGCATCAAGGACGCCAAGCAGCGCATCAACCGTGCCGAGCTGTTGGGGCCGCGCACCGCGATGACCGGTGAGCCGCTGCCACCAGTGTTGCCGACTGTGGCGGCCGCTCAGGCGCGCGGGGACATCGGGGCCGAACACCTTGCCAAGATCGAGAAGTTCTTTCACACGCTGCCCGCCGGTATCGACGACCCGACGCGACAGGCCGCCGAAGCCCACCTGGCCGATATCGCCGCCGGGGTGGGGCCCGAGCAGTTCGGTCAGGCCGCTGACCGGTTGGCCTTGCTGCTCAACCAGGACGGCGATCTGCCCGATGAGGCCGAACGGGCCCGGCGGCGTTTCTTCACGATCGGTAAACAGGGCCTCGACGGGCTGACCGAAGTGCATGGGCTCCTGGATGCCGAATGCGCAGCCACCTTCGAGCCGATCATGGCCAAATTGGGTGCGCCCGGGATGTGCAACCCCGACGACGAACACCCGTGCGTCGACGGCGAGCCCTCCCAGGAGCTCGTCCGACGCGATGTGCGTACGCCGGGTCAGCGCCGCCACGACGCCCTCAAGGCGATGGGCCGTGCGGTGCTGGCGTCGGGAAAGCTCGGTGATCTGAACGGCCTGCCGTGCACGATCATCGTCACCACCACCCTGCAAGATCTCGAAGCTGGAGCCGGATGTGGTGTCACCGCCGGGGGCACCCTGCTGCCCATGCGCGACGTGATCCGGCTGGCGTCCCAGTCGCATCACTACCTGGTGATCTACGACAACCACGATCCTCAACAGCTCTACTGCGGGCGCGCCAAACGCTTCGCCACCCCTGGCCAGCGCATCGTGCTGCACGCCCTGGAGCGGGGCTGCACCCGACCCGGCTGCACCGCACCGGGCTACTGGTGCCAGGTCCACCACGTCGAGGGCTGGAACGCGGCCAACGGCCACACCAACATCAACACCACGACCCTGGCCTGCGGCGGCGACAACCGCCTCATCGAACACAGCGGCTGGAGCACCCGAAAACGCACCGACGGCCGCACCGAATGGATCCCACCACCCCACCTGGACACCGGCCAAACCCGGGTCAACAACTACCACCACCCCGAGAAATACCTACTCCCAGAAGAAGACGACGAGGAGAGTGACTCCTAAGCCTCGATCTCGCCGGCGATCTTGCGCTCGATGCTGGCGCGCGTGGCCGGGGGCAACACGACAAGCCCGTCGAGTTCCTTCTTCGCGCGCGCGTAGGCGTTCTGCCGCTCCTGTGGCGTCGCCCCGCTGTCGGACGCCAGCCGAAGCAGATGCTGGGCCCGTTCCAGCCGTTCCTGCGCCTCGGCGGAGAAGTCGCTGCGCCGGCGGCGGATCGCCTCCGACTCGGCGACGTCGAACGCGGCGACGTATTCGCCTACTGCGTCGCGGTATTCGAGCTGGGCGTCCCTGTCCCCGAGGATGTCGTCGACGGTTTCCGGACGCAGCATGTCCGCTCGGCTCCTGGCTTTGTGGAAGGAGATGGTCAGCGGATCACGCATGTCGGTCATCAGCGGGAAGTCCAGCAATTTGGCGATGTCGATCTCGTAGTCGAGCCAGCGCGCGTCGGTGCTGTCGTGCCTCTCGAGCACCTTCGCCATCTCTCGCCGGTAGCCCTCCTTGTTGATGCGGGCCCGGCCCGACGCTTCCGCCAGCGCGACCTTGGTCTGCTGCTTGATGCGATACCGCTCGAGCCGACGCTGGGCCCGTCGCTCATTGGCCACGGCGACTGCACGCACCGCTCCGCCGATCGCCCCCATGAACGGGAAGATCAGCCACCAGAAGTGGCCCGCGAAGTCAAAGATTGGCGCCACAACGCCAGCATGCCATCACGACGAAGCAGTCGCGGAAATCGCGTGCGCGATGAGGTCGGCGACCGCCTCCGGATCGGTCAGCATCCGCAGGTGGTCCCAGTTGCGTCGAGCCACCCACCAGCCACGCCGCTCCGCCTCGTCCGCCGCATCGTCGTAGGCCGTGCTGAACCGCAAGTAGGCCCACCGCCGGCCCAGCCGACGGGTCACCGGCGCCGGCTCCTCGAAGAAGGCCAGGGGCAGCCGCGGGATCTCGGCAAGGAATTTGCGCCGCTGCGCCGCGTCGGGCACCAACTCCTCGAGCGCGCCCGGCGGAAACCACTCGTTCCACGGAGGCAACACTCCGTCATCGGCCATACCGCGCAACTGCTCCCGCAGCGGCTGCGGCGCAGTGTCGAACCAGCTGAGCCCCGGACGCGGCAGCTGCGCGTCGACGAACACGGCCCGCACGGGTCCGATGACGGCCTCGGCGATCGCGGGCACCAATGCGCCTGCCGCACTGTGACCGATCAGCACCACCGACCTGCCGTCGCTGACACCTCGTGCGGCCGCCGCCGCAAGCCGCTGGTGAAACGGCGGGCCCGCGGAGACCACAGTCGTCAGATCGGGCACCGCACACCGAAAACCGTTGCGCTGCAGTATGTTCGCGGTATCCGCCCATGTCGTCGGCCCGACCACCGGGCTGTGCACGAACAGCAGCGTCGGGTTCACAGTCCGATTCGCCGATAGCGCGAAAGCCTCGCCGCCAACCGCTGATCGGCCGGCACCGAACCCAATTGATGTAGCTCGTTCGCGATCGTGGCCGACAACCGCTGGGTGAACTCCATCGGCTCGTCTGCCGCGTCGGGAGATTCAGGGACGATCGCGTCGACGATGCCGTGCCGCAGCAGGTCGGCCGATCGAATGCCTTGGGCCGCAGCGAGTTCCGCTGCATGATCGACATCGCGGAACACGATCGCGCTCGCGCCTTCGGGTGGAAGCGGCGCCAGCCATCCGTGCAACGCTGCCAGCACACGGTCGGCAGGGACCATCGCCAGCGCGGGCCCTCCGCTGCCCTGACCGAGCAACACCGACACAGTGGGGGTGTCCAGCGTGACGAGTTCGGCCAGGCAGCGGGCGATTTCACCGGCCAGGCCACCCTGCTCGGCTTCGGCCGACAACGCCGGGCCGGCCGTGTCGATGACAAGAACCAGCGGCAGCTTCAATCCGGCGGCAAGCGCCATGCCACGGCGGGCTTCCCGCAGTGCCGCCGGACCCACCAAGCCTCCGACGACACGCTGCTGACCGAGCACGACAGCGGGCTGACCGCCGAATCGGGCCAGCGCCAACACCGTCGTCGCCGCCTCGCCTCGCTCGGTCCCCGACAGCAGCACCCGCTCGGTCGTACCGTGCCGCAACAGATAGCCCACGCCGGGCCGGTCCGGCCGACGCGACGCCTCCACCGACTCCCACGCAGGCACGTCGGGAAGCGGCCCCAGCTCGGGCATCGGTGGCGGTGGTGCCGGCGGGTCGGCGACGACCTTCAACGCACGATTCAGCGTTGAGCGAACTGCCTCGAGCGGCACCACGCCATCGATGACGCCATGCCGGTGCAGGTTCTCCGCTGTCTGGATGCCCGCGGGAAACGGCTCGCCGTAGAGATGCTCGTAGACCCGCGGGCCGAGGAATCCGATGAGTGCGCCGGGTTCCGCAGCGGTCACGTGGCCGAGCGAGCCCCACGACGCGAACACCCCGCCGGTTGTCGGATGGCGCAGGTAGACCAGGTACGGCAGGTGCGCGCGCTTATGCAGCTCGACGGCCGCCGCGATCTTGACCATCTGCAGGAATGCGACGGTGCCCTCCTGCATGCGGGTGCCGCCGGAACTCGGTGAGGCCAGCAGCGGCAGCCGCTCTGCGGTGGCGCGCTCGACGGCGGCGGTGATCCGCTCAGCGGCGGCCACACCGATCGATCCGGCCAGGAAGTCGAACTCGCATGCCACGAGCGCGACGCGGCGGCCGAACACCGTGCCCTCGCCCGTTATCACCGACTCGTCGAGGCCGGTGGCCTCGGCTGCGGCGGCCAGCTCGCGGCGATACTCGCTGCCGATTGCCACGTCGAGCGGTTCGGTGTCCCAACTCAGATACGACCCCTCGTCCAGCACGGCGTCACGTAGCTGGAGGGCACCGATCCGGCTCACATGTCGAGGCTAATAGGGTGGCGGCATGATTGGTGTGACCCGCGACGGCCACGTGATAACGCTTGAAATGCAGCGCCAGGAACGCCGCAACGCGCTCAACAGCGAGCTCGTCGACGGCCTGCGCGAGGCCGTCGAGCACGCGGCCGAACAGGACATCCGGGCCATCGTGCTCACCGGACAGGGCACCGTCTTCTGCGCCGGTGCCGACCTGTCCGGCGACGTGTTCGCCGCCGACTTCCCCGATAAGGCGATCGCGCTGAACAAGGCCATCGATGCGACGCCGGTGCCCGTCATCGCGGCGATCAACGGGCCGGCCATCGGTGCGGGTGTGCAACTGGCGATGATCTGCGACCTTCGCGTCGTCGCGCCCGAGGCCTACTTTCAGTTTCCGATCGCCAAATACGGTCTGGCCCTGGACAACTGGAGCATCCGGCGATTGACGTCGCTGGCCGGGTATGGTCGCACGCGGGCGATGCTGCTGGCCGCCGAGAAGCTCACCGCCGACGTCGCGCTGCAGACCGGAATGGCCAATCGCATCGGCACCCTCGCCGACGCCCAGGAATGGGCTCAAGAGATCTCCGGGCTGGCGCCGCTGACGCTGCGGCATGCCAAGCGGGTGCTCAACGACGACGGCGCTTACGAGGAACAAGGACCGGCCCACAAAGAGTTGTTTGATAGGGCGTGGGGTAGTCAAGACGTCATCGAGGCACAGGTCGCGAGGGTTGAGAAGCGGCCACCGAACTTTCAAGGAGTCTGATGGTGGTGCGTGGCGCGCTGCGCCTGGGCTTCGGCACGGCCTCGTTGCTGGCCGGGGGCTGGGTCTTGGGTGCGCTGCGCGGCACGCCCGCGTCGCTGGGGGCATCGCCGGCCGAAATCGCGGCGGCGGCCCGGCGGTCACCACACTTTCGGGACGGTGCGTTCGTCAACATGGACCCGCCGTCGGGGGCCAAGCTCGACGCCGAGGAACGCCGGATGTTGATCCGCGAATTGATCGGCATCCACGCCATCGGACGTCCACCCGGCCCGATCCCGCTCGCGGTGCCTTCGCCGCCCGACGCCGCCCCGGCGCGGCTCGCGGTGAGCTGGTACGGCCACTCGACGGCGCTCATCGAGGTCGACGGGTACCGGGTGCTGGCCGACCCGATCTGGAGTCAACGATGCTCGCCGTCGCGGACCGTCGGGCCGCAGCGCATGCACGAGGTGCCGCTGCCGCTCGAGGCGCTGCCCGCGGTCGACGCCGTGGTGATCAGCCACGACCACTACGACCACCTCGACGTCGACACGATCATCGGCCTTGCCCGCGCGCAGCGCGCACCGTTCGTGGTGCCGCTCGGCGTCGGCGCGCACCTGCGCAAGTGGGGTATCCCTGACAGCCGCGTCGTCGAACTCGACTGGAACGAAAGCCATCAGATCGGCGATCTGACATTGGTGTGCACCCCGGCCCGCCACTTCTCCGGTCGGCTGTTCACCCGCGACACCACGCTGTGGGCGTCATGGGTGATCGCCGGCCCGAACCACAAGGCCTTCTTCGGCGGCGACACCGGCTACTCCAACAGCTTCAGCGAAATCGGTGCGGATCACGGGCCTTTCGACCTGACGCTGCTGCCGGTCGGTGCCTATCACCCGGCGTGGCCGGACATCCACATGAACCCCGAAGAAGCGGTCCGCGCGCATCTCGACATCGCCGAGGCGGGTTCCGGGTTGTTGGTGCCGATTCACTGGGCCACATTCCGGTTGGCGCCACATCCGTGGGCCGAACCGGTTGAACGGCTTCTTGCCGCGGCAGACCCAGCGCAAGTACGAGTAGTGATACCCAAGCCCGGTGAGCGCGTCGATCCTGAGACGGCCCGGGATTCCGAAGCGTGGTGGCAGCTGTAAGAACAACAACCGCGCAGTGGGCGGGTTACGGTGCACGTCATGAGCACACTGGCCCGGGTCGCGGTCGTTGCATTGCTGCTGATCGCGGGCTGCAGCTCGGACAAGCAGGCGGCGCCGCCGCAGTCTGACGTCCCGCCACCGCTGGTTCCCGCGATGCCGCTGCCCGAGAACGCCGTCGACAACGCGGTGCGCAAACTCGACGGTATGGCCGACGATCTGATGAAGAAGTCGGGCATTCCCGGCATGGCGGTCGCGGTGGTGCACGGCGGAAAGACCGTGTACGCCAAGGGGTTCGGGGTGCGCGATGTGCGCAGCGGCGAAAAGGTCGACCCGGACACCGTTTTTCAGCTCGCATCGTTGTCCAAGCCGCTGAGTGCGACAGTCGTCGCGCACCAGGTCGGCGTGAACGCGATCGGCTGGGACACGCCGATCGCCTCCAAGCTGCCGTGGTTCGCGCTGTCCGACCCGGTCGTCACGAACATGGTCAGTGTGGGCGACATGTTCGCACACCGCTCCGGCCTGCCCGACCATGCCGGCGACATGCTCGAAGACCTCGGTTATGACCGGCGCTATGTGCTCGAACACCTTCGGCAGTTACCGCTGGATCCGTTCCGAATCTCCTACGCCTACACCAACTTCGGGTTGACGGCCGGTGCGGAGGCGGTCGCGGTGAGTGCGGGCAAGCCGTGGGAAGACCTCGCCGACGACGTGATTTTCAAGCCGCTGGGCATGGCGTCGACGAGCTACCGGTTCGCCGACTACCAAACCCGAAAGGACCGCGCGGTCGGACACATCCACGTCGACGGCCGCTATGAACCGCGCTACGTCCGCGAACCCGACCCCGAAGCTCCCGCGGGCGGGGTCAGTTCCTCGGTGAACGACATGACGCGTTGGCTTGCAATGGTGCTGGCGAACGGCAGCCACGACGGCAAGCAGATCGTCGACTCGAACGCGCTGTTGCCTGCCGTCACGCCGCAGATCGTGTCGAGTCGGGCCACCGAGCCTGCGATGCGCTCGGGCTTCTACGGCTACGGCTTCAACGTGGCCCCGACGTCGGCGGCGCGGATGGAACTTAGTCACTCCGGGGCGTTCGAATTGGGCGCCGGAACCAATTTCGTCATCCTGCCGTCGGCGGACGTGGCGATTGTCGTGCTGACCAACGCGACACCGTCTGGCGTGCCGGAAACGCTTACGGCCGAATTCACCGACCTCGTCCAGTTCGGTGACGTGCACGAGGATTGGTACAAGCTCTACAGCGACGTCTTCACGAAGATGGAACAGCCGACGGGTTCGCTTGTGGGCCAAAAGCCACCGCCCGCTCCGGCGCCCGCCGCGCCGCTGGCGTCCTACGTCGGCACCTACAACAACGACTACTGGGGCCCCGCCCGGATCACCGAGAAGGATGCGACGCTGCAGCTGGCGTTAGGCCCTAAGCTCACCGTCCCGCTCACCCATTGGGACGGCAACACCTTCACGTTCAGCTTCGTCACCGAAAATGCGCCTCCTGGAACGATTTCGAAGGCGACATTCGATGGCGACAAACTCACGCTGGAGTACTACGACACCTTCGGCAAAGGGACATTCACTCGATGACCACGCTCGTCACGTCCGGACTCTCCGATACCGAAGTCGCCCAACGGGTAGCCGAAGGCAAGACCAACGACGTTCCGACCCGCGCGGCACGCAGCGTATCCGAGATCGTCCGCGCGAACGTGTTCACCCGCATCAACGCCATCCTCGGTGTGTTGCTGGTGATCGTGTTGTCCACGGGCTCGATCATCAACGGCGCGTTCGGCATACTGATCATCGCCAACAGTGCGATCGGCATCGTCCAGGAGCTGCGCGCCAAGCAGACGCTGGACAAGCTGGCCATCGTCGGGCAGGCGAAACCCTTGGTGCGCAGGCAATCCGGGACAAAGCCGCGATCGCCCGCCGAGGTGGTTCTCGACGACATCATCGAACTCGGCCCCGGTGATCAGATCGTCGTCGACGGTGAGGTCGTCGAGGAAAGCAATCTCGAGGTCGACGAGTCACTGTTGACGGGCGAGGCCGACTCGATCGACAAGGACGCGGGCGACGCCGTGATGTCGGGCAGCTTCGTGGTCGCGGGCAGCGGCGCTTACCGCGCCACCAAGGTCGGCCGCGACGCCTACGCCGCCAAGCTCGCCGAGGAAGCCAGCAAGTACACGCTGGTGAAGTCCGAATTGCGCAGCGGCATCAACAAGATCCTGCAATTCATCACCTACCTGCTGATCCCCGCCGGTCTGCTGACCATCTACACGCAGCTGTTCACCACCGACGTCGGATGGCGCCGCGCCGTGCTTGCGATGGTCGGTGCGCTGGTGCCGATGGTGCCCGAGGGACTGGTGCTGATGACGTCGCTCGCGTTCGCCGTCGGCGTCATCCGCCTCGGGCGGCGGCAGTGTCTGGTCAACGAGCTGCCTGCCATCGAGGGACTCGCCCGCGTCGACGTGGTGTGCGCCGACAAGACCGGCACGCTGACCGAAAACGGTATGCGCGTCTCGGATCTCAAGCGGCTCGACGAGGGCGCCGTCGGTGACATCCTCGCGCAGCTCGCCGCCGACGATGAGAGACCGAACGCGAGCATGCAGGCTATCGCCGAGGCGTACAAGATGCCACCCGGATGGACGTCCACAGCGGTTGCGGCGTTCAAGTCGGCCACGAAATGGAGCGGCGCCTCCTACGGTGAGCACGGCAACTGGGTGATCGGCGCCCCGGACGTGCTGCTCGAACCCGGATCGGCGGCCGCCCAACAGGCCGAGCAGATCGGAGCGTTGGGCCTGCGGGTACTGCTTCTCGGGTCGAGCGATCTGCCTGTCGACGATCCCGACGCACCTGGCGCCGTCACCCCGGTGGCGCTGGTCGTGCTCGAACAGCGCATCCGGCCAGATGCGCGCGACACCCTGGATTACTTTGCCGCGCAGAACGTCTCGGTCAAGGTGATTTCAGGCGACAACGCCGTGTCGGTGGGCGCCGTGGCGGGAACGCTGGGTCTGGAAGGCCAGACATTGGACGCTCGGCAGCTGCCAGACGACCAAGAACAGTTGGCTGCCACCCTCGACGAGTACACGACGTTCGGCCGGGTGCGGCCCGATCAGAAGCGCGCCATGGTGCATGCGCTGCAATCCCGCGGGCACACCGTGGCGATGACCGGCGACGGTGTCAACGACGTGCTGGCGCTGAAGGACGCCGACATCGGGGTGGCGATGGGCTCGGGCAGTTCGGCGTCACGCGCGGTGGCTCAGATTGTGTTGCTGGACAACAAATTCGCCACCCTGCCGTACGTTGTCGGCGAGGGGCGCCGGGTGATCGGCAACATCGAACGAGTCTCCAACCTGTTCCTCACCAAAACCGTGTACTCGGTGCTGCTGGCGATCCTGGTGGGGCTTGCGGGCCTGGCGTCCAAGCTCTTCCACACGAATCCGCTGCTGTTTCCGTTCCAGCCGATCCACGTCACGATCGCAGCGTGGTTCACCATCGGCATCCCGGCATTCATCTTGTCGCTGGCGCCCAACAACGAGCGGGCTCAGCCCGGTTTCGTGCGGCGGGTGATGACATCGGCACTGCCGTCGGGGCTCGTGGTCGGCACCGCCACGTTCATCTCATACCTGGCCGCTTACCAGGGCCGCGAGGCCAGCGCGGCAGAACAGACGCAGGCGTCAACGGCGGCGCTGATCACGTTGCTCGTGACCGCGATCTGGGTGCTCGCCGTCGTGGCACGGCCGTACCAGTGGTGGCGGGTCGCGTTGGTCGCGATGTCCGGCCTTGCTTACGTCGTGATCTTTGCGATACCGGTGGCGCAGAAAACGTTCATGCTGGACACCTCGAACGTGGCGATGACGTCGATAGCGCTGGGCATCGGCCTGGCCGGAGCGGCGATTATCGAGGTGATCTGGTGGGTGCAGGGACGGATTCTCGGAGAACGGCGACGTCTCTGGAGGCAGTTGTAGGGTAAGGCCATGGGATTTCTGGACAAACTGAAAGACCTGGCCTCGAAGAACAAGGGCGCGGTCGACAGCGCGATCGACAAGGCCGGCGACATCGTCGACCAGAAGACGCAGGGCAAGTACACCCAGCAAGTCGACAAGGTGCAGGACGCCGCCAAGAAGGCCGTGGACAAGACGCCTCCGCAAAACTGACCGATGGCCAAACTTTCCGTCTCCGTCGACGTTCCGCTGCCGCCGGAGGAGGCGTGGGAGTGCGCCTCAGACCTGTCCCGGTACAAGGAATGGCTGAGCATTCACCGGGTCTGGCGTAGCAAGCTGCCCGAGACCCTCGAGAAGGGCACGGTCATCGAGTCCATCGTCGAGGTCAAGGGCATGCCCAACCGGGTCAGATGGACCATCGTCCACTACAACCCGCCGGAGGCGATGACGCTCAACGGCGACGGGAAGGGCGGCGTCAAGGTCAAGCTGATCGGGAAGGTCAAGCCCGCCGCTGAAGGGGCGACGGTCACGTTCGACGTGCACCTCGGTGGGCCCGCATTGTTCGGCCCGATCGGCATGGTCGTCGCCGGTGCGCTCAAGGGCGACATCAGGGAGTCGCTGAACCGCTTCAAGTCGGTCTTCGCCCCGGCCTAATCAGCGCGAGTTGGGCCAGCGCGAGCAGACGCAAAAGTACCCGACACGCCGTGAAAATCGGGACTTTTGCGTCTGCTCGCGCTTGAGCCTCAGCGGCGAAATCGCCTCGTCACCAACTTCGTGAACTCGACTGTCGAGCGGCGGACCGACTCGAATTCCAGTGACACCAACAACGTATCCACCATCGCGAACGGCAACGTAGTCGCGACGGCTCCCCGGCCGTACTCGATGTGCCACGAGCCAGGGTGAATGGTGAGGCCTCTTGCGCGGCCCTTCTCGAGGCAGGTGTGTTCGCCTGGACGCAGCGTCATCGGCAGCAATTCATCGGACTCCAAGTCATACGAGTCGATCTGGCCGGCGATCAGGAACTTGTGGATCTCGACGTGTTTGTAGCGTCCCGAAAAGCCTTGTGTGCCAGTGGGAGACCCGAATATGACGATGTACTCGCGCGGGCTGAAGTAGAGGAAGCGGACCTTCCCCAGGATGCCGCCCGCCTTGCTGCCCACCCATCTCCCCGGCCTCGGATCGATAAGGTCGGGATATTCGTCGGAGAGCAACTCGGTGGCGTGCGTTATGAGCTCGCCGCCTTCAAGGGATAGACCGACGACCTGCTTGGCGACCTTGTGCAGGACGTGCGGGTCGATCTTGTACGGCATCGTTAGAGGTAACCACAGGTTGATCGCTTGCCCGCGGTGAATACCACTGGAATCTCGCGGTATCCGCGTGTGACAGAGTTTCCGTGAAACGCGGCTTGGGCATCGGGTGCCATAGCGAAGTCGGGCAGTCGCGAGAGAACCTGCTCGACACCGATGTGGAACTCCAGGCGCGCGAGGTTGGAGCCGAGGCAGCGGTGTACGCCCGCCCCGAATCCGAGATGGCGATTCGCTTTTCGATCGAGGACGCAGCGATCTGGGTCAGTGAACTCGTGGGGGTCACGGTTCGCGGAGGCGTAGTTGACGATGACCGATTCACCGGGGCAGAAGGTGTGCCCGCTCAGCTCGACGTCCTTGGCGACGGTTCGAGGGATGCCGTGAATCGATCCTGCGAAGCGAATGAATTCTTCAACGGCCCTGGGCAGGATCTCGGGTTCGCCGATGAGCCGGTCGCGTTCCGCGGGATGCGTTCCGAGATAGTGGAAAGCGAACGACATTGCGCTTGCCGTCGTCTCGAGACCGGCCTGGACCAACAGCATCGCATTGGCGACGACGTCTTGGAACGGCAGCTTCTCGCCGTCGATCTCGGCGTTCAGTAGGACGTCGATCATGTCGTCACGCGGCGGCTGGGTGGTGCGTGCGGTCACCGCATCGTGAAGGTGCTGAAACAGTCCACCCCAGGCGGCCATCCGGGCTTCGTCGGTGTCGCCGTTCAACGCAGTATCGGTCAATTCGATACACAACGGCACATCGTCGATCGGCATACCCAGGAGGTATTTGAAAAAGACGATGCCAGGCTGTCGCCATGCCACCTGCGCGAGGTCGCCGGCCCCCTGTTCGATGAACGTGTCGATCAGTTCATCGGTCTCGGCACGGATCTGCGGCTGCAACGCCTTCATTCGCGCCGGTGAGAAGTATGGGTTGAGGACCTTGCGGAATTTCTGCTGTCGCGGAGGGTCCAGCGTAATGACAAGGTCGCCGGCGAGCTGCTCGGCCCCTTCGGGTGTCGGGTTGCTGGAGAAGTGCTCCCAGTCCTGCAGGATCTTGTAGCACTCTTCATATCGGGTCGCGACCCATGCGCCGCCGGGCGTGGCACTGAGAAACGGTGTGTCGGTATGCGCGAACGGCGCATTCCGCCGCATCACCTCATAGACGTCATACAGAAAATCGTTGTCTCTGAAATCGTCGTGGCGAAGATCCCAGTTTTGCGCATGTTCCTCGAGCGACTTCGTCACGAAGCACCTTTCTGTTGGGCCGCTTGACGCGCCTCACGTTCTTCGTGGATGCGCACCAGTTCGCGGAACCCGAGGCGGTGGTACTTCGGGACCGGCTGAATGCCCCATTGGTCCTGGGCGGTGTCCTTGCCTTCGGCGCCCTCGGGCGGCCCGAACGGCGGATAGGGGTACTTGCACTCCAACGTGTCGTCGGAGTAACGGATCTTGAGTAATTCGCTGCAGATCTGGGTGAGGCTCAACGTCGGGTAGCCGTAGTAGATCGCCATGAACGGCAACGTGAACGCCCCTTCGATGACCAGGGCGACCAGGCACACCAGTACGGCACGTTTGATCCACTTGTGCATGTTGGCGTAGTACGGCGTGGTGCCCGGCGGCAGATCTTCGGCCGGTGCCTTTTCGTCGGCGGGTGTTGTCACAGTCGCTCCTTAAACCTGTTCAGTCCGAGAAGATTTCGCGGTTCACCGTGTGCAGATACGGAATCGCCAGGAATGGGGTGATGTAGAAGATGTCGTAGAGCCACCAGCCGATCACGGGGAACACGACCCCTGCGTAACGCACATCGGCGAACATCGTCATGTTGAACACGTATGCCGACCAGATCACGATGCCCATCCAGCAGGTGACGATCATCCACTGATGCCCCCACCGCTTCATCTGGAGAAATCCGATGGCGGCGGCTACGCGCATCGAGAACACCGTGAAGATCAAGCCCGCGACGTAGGCCTTCTCGCCCGGGCCTGCGGCGCCGCCGACCCACAGCTCGTTGTAGTGCCAGAAGTAGCCGGCGTCGAACATGTTGCCCCAGCCGACCATCAGCACCCGGTTGATCAACGTGTGGTTGGCGACCAGATCCAGGGCCCAGCCCAGGCTGTTGAGCATTCCGTCGATCAAGACCAGATAGCCGATGAGAGTGACGATCATCGGCCTAACCGACAGGCCTGCCCGCAAGGCTTGGCGCTGTAACCACACGCCGCGCATGAAGATGGGAAAGCCGAGGAGACCGGGCGCCCACATGCCCATCAGTGCGGCGCCGGCGATCATCCACTTGTCAGCCCGGCGCTGAGCCAGCCGCGACTCGTCGTGGTGGTCCTCGAGGCTGACGGAGCCGTGGTCGGTAGTGGTCACAAGTCCCACCAGCCGCGGGCGAAGGACATGTAGAGCTGGATTCCGAACATCGTCAGCAGGTAGCCGTAGATGACGATTTGCAGGACGATGAGCGCCCTCTTGCGCTTGCGCTCCTTTTGATCCATATCGAGAACTCCTTCCTAGCGTGGCGCGCTCGAGCTGTCGGCGGCGGCCAGGCTGGCCACCGCCACTTCACGTAAGCCGTCGGTGATTGCACCGTCGGTGGACAGCGGTGCGAGGATGCAGGCCTGCGCCGCATCCAGTTCGCTTGCACCGGCGGCGATCAGCTGCGCCGCTGTCACCAAGACGCGGGTCGAGGGCGGCTCGAAGTGGAACGCCTCGTCGGCAGTTCGGATGGCGTTGGCGCACTGGACAAGTCGCTTTGCAGTCGGCCGCTCGATGCGTGCTTCGGCGACGATCACGTCGGCCTCGCGGTCGGGTGGCAGGTACCTCATCGGAAGTGTGACGAAGCGTTGACGGAACGACGGTTTGAGCTCCTTCAGCGAGCTGCGGTAGGCGGGGTTGTAGGAACACACGAGCATGAATGTCTCTGGCGCGTGGACGACCTCGCCCGCGCGGTCCAGGTACAGCGCACGGCGATGGTCTGTCAGCGAATGCAGGATGGCCAACGAATCGTGGCGTGCCTCCACGACCTCGTCCAGATAACAAATCGCGCCGGCCTTGACCGCTCGGGTGAGCGGCCCGTCAGTCCACACCACGTCACCGCCAGTGACCATGAACCGGCCGACGAGGTCGGAACTGGTGAGATCGTCATGACAGCTGATCGTGACCACGGGCCGTCGCAGGAGCAGACCCATGTGCTCGACCAGGCGGGTCTTGCCGCACCCCGTCGGGCCTGTGAGCATCACGGGCAGTCGCTGATGATAAGCCTGTTCGAACAACTGGACTTCGTTGCCGTTCGAGTAATAGGTATCGGTCATGCGGTCACCAGCTCCCGATGTACGTGGGCCAACACGCGCGGAAGTTCTTCCACGCGCCGGATGCGTTGGGACCGGCGAGGTCCGAACACTTCGGGCAGTGGGTCGACGCGAGTCGGCCCGACGCCGACGTAGTACATCGAGACGCCGGCGTCGTTGGCCTCCTCGACCGCGTGGGCGGCGTCGGCCCAGGCGTACCGACCCTCGTAACCTTCGTCGGAGATCAGCCCGTCGCCGATCACGATGAGCAGACGCCGCTCCGACGGCTGCGCCAGAAGTCGACTTGTCATGTGGCGCAGCGGTGCACCGAGCCGCGTGTATCCGGCGGTGGCCAAACCGAGGCGGCTCGGTGGCACGAACCGGCGATCCGCGAAGTCCTTGAGGCAGGTCACCTCGACCCGGTGCCGGGTGTTGCCGGTGAACACGAAGATTGCGTGTCGTTCACGGGCCAGCGTCATCGCGCGCGAAAGTGCATCGGCACAAGCCAGTTCGAGTTTGAATATCCTGCCGCCGTGAACGCCCAACGACGAACTGCCGTCGAGGAGCAGTGCGGTGGTGACGTCGCGGCTGCTGGGCAGCAGTTCACGGAAGATGCGTGGCTCGATCGCCTCGCCGGTCGTCAGGTCGATGTAGTGGGTGACGTACTGCTCGACGTCCAGATCCGAACCGTCTTCGAGCCGGCCCTTTATGGCGCGATGGGTGTGCTCGGAGAACCATTTCCGGAGATCGGCAGAGACCGGTGCCGGCTGGTGTGTGCCAGTGGTGTGTGCTCGCTCGAGAACCGCGACGTGGTCGGGCAAGAAGCTCTTCGTCCACGCGTTCCACTCCGGATACGGAATGCCGGGCCGGTGCTCCGGCGTGAGGTCGAGATCGTTGTCTTGCGGGCGGCTCGGTGGTGGCAGGTTGGGGTTACGGACGCCACCGTCGCCACCGACGGGCACGGAGTATGGCCGAGGAAGCCGCTTTTGCGTTGTGGTCCAAGGCATCCTGCCGAAGCTGCGTCGTAGCTTGTCGGACAGCCCCTGCGGGGCCGTGTATGCCAACGGCAATCTGCCGAGCAGGGGATGAACGTCCAGGGATCGTCCAGTGCCCGCCAGTGCGACGGCACGGTTGAGCATTTCCTTGGCGTCCATGTCGCCCTGCGCCATATCGAGATGTGGTAACACCCGCCGCACCTCGGCCAGCAGCCCGGGCCACGTCGACGCGAGCCATCCGAGGGCTACGCCGGCTTCGACGAGCGTGAGTGCGCGGAGTTCACGTGCCGACAACTCGTTCAACCGGTACTCGATGAGCCGGTCCTTTGACGGTGAGCATTGGAAGGCGACGCCGCATGTCAACGTCCGACGCGTCCAGCCGTGCCCAAGCGGCGGATAGGGGACGTGCACGAAGTCCAGCGTCGAGTTCAAGCTGAACTCCCGGCGCTCGCCGGTCACCAGGCGCACGCCTTCGCGCCCCTTTCCGCTCAAGGCGACAGCGGTCACGGCGCAACTGCGTTCGATCGCCATGGCGTGCGCACCGGAGAGTTCAGACATTCGCCGCTCAGAATGTGCCGATGTTGGAGAACATCCAGTACCAGAACCAGATGATCAGGCCGGTGCCGCCCCAAGCCGCGACGTAGCGAAGTATCTCCCAGATCCAATCCACTTCCAGACCTCCTTGTCGAATGGGTTGTGTGTCATCGGATTTCCAGGCCGCGCACGGCCGTGGCGACCAACTTGGCCAGCATCGTGTCGCGGGTTTCGGTATTGCCCGTCGTGGTCAGCACGCCGTAGATGCCGAGAAGGAAGAATGTCGCGCTGTAGAAGGCGTCCATTTCGGGATGTACTTCACCGTCGCCTCGCGCCCGCTCGATCTCCCGTACGAGGAGGACGATCACCGGATGGTCGGTCCACTCGTCCTGGTGTGGCCGCGACGGTGAGAAGTGCAATGCCAGAAGTTCTTTGAAAAGCACAGGCCCGAAGCGGTGCTCGAGGCCGGTCACCAGGCGGACGACCTCCGTCAACGCGGCGACCAGGTCGTGTTCGGTTTCTAGGAAGTGGGCGAATTCTCCTGCGATGCGCGCCTCTTCGCGACACTCCAACTCCAGGAGCACATGTTCCTTACTCGGAAAGTGGAAGAAGAAGGTCCCGTGCGCCACGCCTGCAGCGGTCACGATCGCGTTTACATCGGCGCCCGCCATGCCAGAGCGCTTGAACTCGGCGACGGCCGCACCGAGGATGCGCTCCCGCGTCTGTAGCCGGCGTGCTTCGCGCGCCGACGGCCTGACCTGTGGCGTCATGGTCTGCTATTTCTAGCAGCAGTTACTGACTTAAGTCAATGAGTCGAGTCATCGAAAGTCAGTCGGAGAAGATCTCCCTGTTGACGGTGTGCAGGTAGGGAATGGCGAGAAACGGCGTGATGTAGAAGATGTCGTAGAGCCACCATCCGACGACCGGCAGCACCACGCCGGCGAAGCGCACGTCGGCGAACATCGTCATGTTGAACACGTAGACGCACCAGATCAGCACGCCCATCCAGCAGGTGATGAGCATCCACTGATGGCCCCACCGCTTCATCTGGAGGAAGCCGATCGCCGCCGCGATGCGCATGGTGAAGACAGTGAGGATCAACCCGACTTCCAACGCCTTTTCGCCAGGACCGGCCGCGCCGCCGAGCCAGAGTTCGTTGTAGTGCCAGAAGTAGCCGGCGTCGAACATATTTCCCCAGCCGTTCAACAAGACTCGGGCAAGCAGGGTGTGGTTGGCCACCAGGTCGAGTGCCCACCCGACGGTGTTGATTGCGGCGTCGATGATGACCAGATAGCCGAGCAGTGTGACCAGCATCGGCCGGACCGTCAGGCCGTCGCGCTGCGCCTTGCGCAGCAACCAGACTCCCCGAAGGAACAGTGGAAGCCCGAACACGCCCAGCGCTGCGGTGCCGATCAGCAGGCTGCCTGAAATCAGCCACTTGTCGGCCTGCCGCTGCGCAAGCCGCGACCGCTCCATGTGTTCGTCCAGCCCGCTGCCGGTGACGTTCACTGTGGGCAGGTTCAAGAGCTCCTCCAACCGACCAGCTGCAATGCGTGCGCTGGAGGAAACTGACTATAGTCAATCAACTAGCCGGCTTCAATACCTCGCAGCGTCCTGGCTACGTAATCGTCGAGCATCGCGCCCTGAGTCGGCCAGTCGTGCGTGGTGGTCAAGAGCGCATAGAGACCCAGCAGAAAGAACACCGCGCTGTTCATGGGGTTTACGTCTGCGGCGACGTCACCGTGTTGTTGGGCACGCTCGATTTCCTGCGCAACCGTGACGATGACGGGGTGTTCCTTGCTTTCGTCGGTGGGCCGTGTCTGCGAAAAGTGTAGTGCGAGAAAGTCCTTGAAAAGCACGGCGCCGAGGCGACGCTCCAGGCCGACCACGAGACGGACCGCTTCGTTCAAGGTCGATGAGAGGTCACCGCGCTTGGTGCTCACGTAGCGGTCGAGTTGTTTGGCGATCCGCTCCTCTTCGCGGCGTTCGAGTTCCAGCAGCACATGTTCTTTGGTCGGAAAGTGGAAGAAGAAGGTGCCGTGGGCGACTCCGGCGGCGGTGACGATCGCGCTGACATCGGCGTCGGTCATGCCTGACCGTTTGAACTCTGCGATCGCCGCTCCCATCAGCCGCTCGCGGGTCTGCAGGCGTTTGGCCTCGCGTGCCGACGGCTTGTCCACCACTGCCATGGCTCTGACGATAGCGGCACTACGCCGAGATCATCCGCGGGTTGTTGCGGTGACAGCGTCGGTGATCGGGGTGTCACCGGAGATCACCTCGAACGTGTGACCGGCGGTGGCGGGGGCGTCGAGTACAGCCAGCAAGACAGCTGCTACGTCTTCGCGGGGGATACTGCCCCGCAATGTCTGATCCGCGATCTCGACCAGGCCGGTCCCCGGTTCGTTGGTGAGGTGGCCGGGCCGCACAATCGTCGTATCGAGTGCGGGGCGGCCGCGGACGTTGTCGTCGGCTGCACCCTTCGCGCGCAAATACACGGTGAAGACCGGATCCTTGCCGTCCACGGCGTTAGCGTCGGCGCCTGTCGACGAAACCATCACGTAGCGGCTGACTTTCGCTGCTTCGGCGGCGTCGGCCAGCAGGATTGCGGCGTCGCGGTCGACGGTCTGTTTGCGCGCGGCTCCGCTGCCCGGGCCCGCGCCGGCGGCGAAGACGACGGCATCGGCGCCGTCGAGGTGTGATGCGACTTCGTCGACCGAGGCGTTCTCCAGGTCGACGACCAATGCCTCCGCACCGGCCGCAGACAGGTCTGACGCATGGTCCGGATTGCGGATGAAGCCGGCGACCGAATCGCCGCGCTCGGAAAGTAGCCGTTCGAGGATCAAGGCGATCTTGCCGTGCCCGCCGGCGATGACGACGCGCATCAGGCCGCGAATACCTGTGAGTCATCGGCAAACGCCTTGAACTCCAAGGCGTTTCCCGCAGGGTCGAGCAGGAACATCGTCCACTGCTCTCCGACCTCGCCCTCGAAGCGTACGTACGGCTCGATGACGAAGCCGACATCCGCCGCCCGGAGCCTATCGGCGAGCTTGTGGAACTCGGGAATCGTCAGGATCAGCCCGAAGTGGGGGACAGGCACGTCGTGCCCGTCGACCGGGTTGTGGATCGACTGGGCGCCACTGGGTGCCAGATGGGTGACGATCTGATGGCCGTGAAGGTTCCAGTCGATCCACGTCTCGGCGCTGCGCCCCTGTTGTAGGCCGAGCACCTCCCCGTAAAACTGCCGAGCGGCGGTGAGGTTGTCGACGGGCATGGCCAGATGGAAACGCGGAATCGGAGAGTCGAGAACGCTCATGTCGCAATGCTACGGACGTCATTGCAGGCGAGCGCGCAGTTCCCGTTTGAGCACCTTGCCGTAGCTGTTCTTCGGCACGTCGTCGATGAACTCGTAGCGTTTGGGCCGCTTGAAGCGCGCGATGCGGTCCAGCAAGTGAGCGTCGAGCTCCGCCGCCGACGCCGTGCCGACGATGAACGCGACGACGACCTCGCCCCATTCCTCGTCGGGCGCGCCCACCACGCACGCCTCAGAAACGCCGGGATGCTCGATCAGCACCTCTTCCACCTCGCGCGGGTAGATGTTGCTTCCGCCGCTGATCACCACGTCCTTGGAGCGATCTCGCAGCGTCAGGTACCCCCCGGCGTCGAACGAGCCCATGTCGCCGGTGTGCAACCAGCCGTCCTTCAACGTCGCCGCGGTGGCGCTGGGGTTCTTCCAATAGCCAGACATCACGACGTCGCCCCTGCAGACGATTTCACCGATCTCGTCGATCGCGGCCGGTGTGCCGTCGTCGCGTCGCACCGCCACATCGACGCCGGACCTCGCGTATCCCACGGATCCCAGAACGGCATCGTCCGCGTCGACGTGGTCGGCTCGGCGGAGACCGGTGATGGTCATCGGTGCTTCACCCTGGCCGTAGAGCTGGACGAAGATCGGCCCGAACGCCGCCATCGCCTTCTTCAAGCTGTCGACGTACATCGGGCCGCCGCCGTACACCACCGTCTTGAGGTTGCGAGGGCGCTGCCGCCCGGTCTGCACCAGACGCTGCACCATTGTCGGGGCGAGGAACGCGCTGCAGCCGGGGTGGTATTCGCAGAGGTCGAGGAACTCGTCGGGCTCGAACCCGCCCGACGCCGGCACCACCTGCCTGGCGCCGCGGAGCACATACGGTGGGACGTACAGGCCCGAGCCATGAGACATGGGTGCGCCATGGATGAGGCTGCAATTCTCGTCGGGCGCATCGAAATCCGCGAGATGAGAGACGGTCATCGCCATCAGGTTGCGGTGCGACAGCATCGCGCCCTTCGAACGGCCAGTCGTTCCGCTGGTGTAGAACAGCCACGCCAACGTCGCGGGGTCGGTGTTCGCCGGCGGCGTCAACGCCGTTGCGCCGACACGGCTTTCGTAGACATCCGAACCGATGGCCTCGATCGGCACCTGGGTCAGCGGCTCGAGCCGCGCCGCGATCTTCGTCGAGGCAAATACTTGCGTCACACCGGCGTCGTCGAGGATCTGCTCCATCTCACGCGGATGCAGCTTGTAGTTGATCGGGACGAACACCGCCTCGGCAGCCCAGATCGCGAACATCAGCTCGACGATCTCCGGACAGTTCTCGCTCGCGACGGCGATGCGCGCGGCGGGCGGGCCTAGCGCACTGATCGAGGAGGCCAGCCGCAAGACCCTGTCCCGCAGTTCGGTCCATGTATTGCGTTGGCGTTCACCGAGATACAGCGCACCGCGATTGCCGAAACGGCGGGCGGCCTGGTCGAGCAGGGAGAACAGGTTCAACGGGTAACCCACTCCGATGTGAGCGCGAAGTCCGACAGGTACTTGGTCGAACTCCAGCCGCCGTCGACGACGATCGTCTGGCCGTTGATGAAGCTGGCACTGTCGGAGCACAGGAACGCCACTGTGCTTGCGATGTCGTCGACCGTGCCCAGCCGCGGATACGGCGTCATCTCGGTGTTGATCTTGCGGAACCGCTCGTCCTCGAGGCGGGTAGCCACCATCGGGGTGACAGTCACGCCGGGCGCCACTGCGTTGCAACGGATTCCCTGCGGTCCGTACTGGCAGGCGATATGCGTCGTCAGCGCGGTCAGGCCGCCCTTGGCCGCGGAATATGCGCCGCCGCGTAGTCCACCGACCACCGCGAACGTCGACGTCACATTGATGATCGCCGAGCCCGACTGCATATGCGGCAGCACGTCACGCGCCAACCGGAAGGGCGCGCGCAGCATCAAACCCAGGAAATAGTCGAGGCTTTCGTCGTCGGTCTCGTGCAGAGGCTTGGGGCTTCCGACGCCGGCGTTGTTGATCAGGAAGTCGATGCGGCCCCATCGCTGGACCGCGGTGTCGACGATGCGTTGGGGGGCATCGTCCGCGGTCAGATCGACGGCGACCGTTGCGACGCGGTCTGGGTCGTCGATGGCCTTCTCCAGCTCGGACAGTCTGGCTTCGTCGCGGCCCGTGCCGACGACCGCCATCCCCATCTGTGCGAGCTTCGTCGCGCATCCGAAACCGATGCCGCTGCTTGCGCCCGTCACGACCGCTATTTGCATCTCACACATCCACTTTCGTCAGCGCCGCCCGGATCTGATGCTTCAAAACCTTTCCGGCGTCGTTCTTCGGCAAGGCATCCCACACCACCACCTGCTCGGGGACCTTGAACTTGGCCACGCCGTGTGCCTGCAACACTTCGCGTAGCGCATCGACGTCAGGGGCGGGCTGGCCGGCCACGACAAGAACGGCGCATGCGCGCTCGCCTGTGCGTTCGTCGGGCAACCCCACGATCGCGATCTCCGCGATGCCGAGGTTGCCGACGAGAATGTCCTCGACCTCTTTCGGGGAGATGTTCTCGCCGTTGCGGATGATGATGTCCTTGGCCCGGCCCGTCACGACGAGATACTGACGGTCCACCCACTGCCCGAGGTCGCCTGTGCGGAAATAGCCTTCGGCATCGAACGATTCGCGTTCGTCCTCCGGATGCAGGTACCCGACCAGCATCTGCGGGCCGCGCGCCCGTATCTCCCCGTTGACCAGCGCGATCTCAGCGATGCCCGCGCGGCCATCGGTGTCCGCCGCGTGGTCGACGTCGTCCAGTGCCCCCACGGTCGTGACGGGAACCTCGGTCGAGCCGTATACCCGTGTCACCGCGGCTTGCTCGAAATACTCAGCGGCTTGGCGGATCAGCGACGGCGGTACCGATGCGCCGCCGCAGATGAACACTTTCAGGTCGGGCAACCGTGTGCCTGCCTGCCCTGCCGCCGCCAGGAGACCAGTCAGAAACGGTGTGGCGCCGGCCATGTGTGTGCATCGCTCGGCCTGCATCAGTGCGACGGCGTCGGCGTCCCAGCGTTCCATCAGGACCGCCGTGGTGCCTAGCAGCAGCGGGCACTCGAACGCGTAGATCGAGCCGCCGATGTGTGCGATTGGCGACGGCACCAGGAACTTGTCGCCGGGAGACACGAGCCAGTGCTCTCCGAGCTGACGGATCAGCGCGTGGATCGAGTTATGGGTATGCAACACACCTTTCGGCCGTCCCGTGGTTCCCGACGTGTACAGAATCATCCGCACAGAGTCGGGGTCGAGCACCGGCAGGCCGGCTGAACCCGGTTCGGTGAACAGCGCCGGGTATGGCGTATGGCGGCCCGCCGGACCGCGCAGAACCACGACCTCCGGCGGTGACGCCGTCGCGGTAGTGACCCGATCCATCATCGCGACATAGTCGTGCTTGCCGAAGACCGACGGCACGAAGATCATCCGGCTGTCGGCATCGGACAAGATGAATTGCAGCTCATGGTCGCGCAGCGACGGCAGGATGGGATTGACCACCATGCCCGCCAGCGTCGCGCCGAGGTAGATGACGGCGGCCTCATGCCAATTCGGCAGCATGAAGGACACCACGCTTCCGGCGGGCATCCGTGCCAGCAGGGTGTGTGCCAGCACGGTCGCTTGCTGATGAAGGTTCTGGCAGTCGAGCCGAACGTCACCGTCCACCAGCAGGATTCGTTCCGGCGTGCTCGTCGCAGCGTCGCGCAATGAGTCGGCGAGCGTGGTGCGGACCCATAGCCCACGCCGGTAGGCGTCGGCCGCTCGCTGCTCGTCGACCCTCATGGTCAGACCTAGCCCTTGACCCTGCGCATTGTCATCGAATGCCGGTATCGCGACGCGGGATGCGTGTTGACGGTGACCTGCGCAACTTCACCGTCGGACGTTCTGTAGGTGCGTTGCATCGCCAGCGCGGCAGTACCGGCGTCGACCCCGAGGCCCGCGGCCAGCTCACCCGACGTGACGATCGCAGAGATTTCCTGATGCACCTCCACAATGCTCACGCCGAACAAGTCCTCGATCAATGGGAAGATCGCGCCGGAGTGACGGTGCAGCAGCCGCCCCACCGCGGCGAACGCGCGGTTGATGTAGTACTCGGTTCGGCAGACGGGTGCGGAGGTGCCGTCGGCTCGCCGGTAGCCGCGTACGGCCAACCACTCTGTGCCGACCGTCAGGCCGGTGCGGGCGGCGAGATCATCGTCGATCGTCACCATCGCGTTAGATTCGATCTCGAACTGCGCGCCGGACGCGAACGCCAGCAGGTCGTTGATCGACATCACGTCCTGTGCATAGGAATTCGTCGCGGGCCTGGGCACCACGAGCGTGCCGGCTCGCGGCCTCGACGCGACGAGGTTGTCCTCGCGCAGCCGCCGCAGTGCCTCCCGAACGGTGTAGCGGCTGACCGCGAACCGCTCACACAGCTCGTGCTCGGTCGGCAGCTGCGAACCGACCGGGTAGACGCCGTCGACGATCTCCTTCCGAAGCGTGCGCGCGACCTGAAGGTACCGGTGGTCGGCCGGGCTGACCGTCATGTCTGAATCCTGCGCAACGCCAGTACGCTGCCGTCGCCGTCGGCCGATACGTAGAGTGTGCCGTCGCGCCCGACCGTGATGCCGGCGAACGGTCCCTGCGGGCCCGAGAACGGTGGCATGCCCTTGAGCGGCTTGGGTTCCACCCCTGGCGGGGGACCCACCGGCAGCCCCGACGCGATCGTGGTGCGAGCCTTGGTGTCCAGATCGACCGCGATCACTTCCTTGGCTCCGGCGTCGACGATGTAGAGGGTGCCGTCGGCGACGAGGATGCCCTGTGGGCGCTGCAGCCCGTCGACCACGGTCTCAGCGCCCGTGTACGTCAGCCGCGCGACGCGACCGGCGCCAGACTCCGCGACGAGCGGCGCACCGTCGGGGCCGATCGCCACACCCACCGGGTCGTGCAGGCCGGACGCGAGCACGTCGACATCACCCGAGCGAACCGACAGCACCCGGCCCGTGCCGAGTTCCGCGAACACCACCCGGTCGGCGCCGATTGCGACACCGTACAACTGGTCGAAACCGTCTGCGAGCACCTCACTTTCGGCAGCGGCAGGCCGGTACCGGCTGACTTGGCCGCCCGAGGTCGTGACGACGAACTCGCCGGCGCCTGCGACGGCAAGGCCGCGCAGGAAGCCGGGGTATCCGGGCCAGAACAGCATGCCCACGGTCCGCAGCGTCCCGTCGTCACCGACGGCGTAGAAGTAGGTGCCGTCGGCGACGTACACGACACCGTCGTCGCCGACCGCGAGATCCAGCGGCCAGTTCAACCCGCCCGCCAGCACGGCACGAGTTTCACCACCGCCGAGTATCTCGGTGATTTCGCCGGTGAAGTTCGAGACGAACAACCGGTCGCCCACGAAGGTCAGGTTGTCCAGTCCCGGATTGAGCTGCGCCAGAACGGTTTGCGAGCCCGAGCGCGGATCGATGCGTAGCACCTGCCCGCTGGCCACCTGCGTCGACACGATGCAGCCCTCTGCGTCGAACTTCACCGAGTCGGGCACACCGAGATCTCCCGCAACACGTTGCGGCTCACCACCGTTCGGATCGATGCGCCAGATCTCGTTGGCGGTCATCAGCGGGAAGTACAGCAGGCCGTCGGGGCCGACCTCCATCGCATTGGGTGACGGCAGGTTCTCGGCGAGGATCCGCGGCGCGCCGCCGGTGAGGTCGAGCTCCATCAACCGGCCGCCGTCGCGACACTCGCCGATGAACAACCGGCCGGCATACACGGTGATGCCGTTCGCGCAGGGAAGGTCGTCGCGCAGCACGCGGGTGTGCCCCGCGGTGTCGCGCACACTGACTCGACCGTCCATCACCTCGGTCGCGTAGAGATTTCCGCTCCGGTCGAATGCGACGTCATCGGGCGCGATGATGTCGCCGCCCTTGGGGCTCACGGTGTCCAACTGTCCGGTCGCCAGGTCCAGTGCGCTGATCTGGCTGCCGGTCACCTGCGCGACGTAGACGCGTCCGTCGGGCCCGGTCCGCAACCCGTTCGCGCCGAACAGGCGACTGGCTGCGGTCAGCCGCTCCAGCCGCCAGCCCTCGGCGACGGACGGGTTTGCGGCCGGGTACCGGGACTGGAGCACGGAGGCAGTCATGATCTCGGACGTTAGCAAGCTGATTAAGTCCAGACAATAGGCTCCAGCTGCAGAGTACTCGGCCTTGACGAGCCGATAATGCCTGCGGAATAGTGTTCTGCAATATGCAGAGCACTATTTCTTGTCCGGACAAATCGGCGACCCGATGAACGATCTGCTGAGGTTGGACGGCCGAATCGTCGTGGTATCGGGCGCCGGGGGCGGAGGCATCGGCACCACGGCGACGCAGATGGCCGCTACCGCGGGCGCGACGGTCGTCGCCGTCAGCCGCAGCCAGGACAACCTCGACCAACACGTCGGCCCCCTGATCGACAAAGGGCTGTCGGTCGTCACGGTCGCGGCCGACGCGTCCACCGACGACGGCATCGCGGCCGTCATCGACGAGGTGCGGCGGACCGAGGGGATCCTCTACGGCCTCGTCAATGTCGCCGGCGGCGCCGACCCCTCCACCTGGATGCCGTCGACCCGCGTGACTCGCGACGACTGGCGTGCACTGTTCACGCAGAACCTGGAGACCGCGTTCTTCATGAGCCAGGCCGTCGCCGCCGAGGTGCGCAGGAACGGCAATCCCGGCTCGATCGTGTCGATATCGTCGATCAGCGGCATGAACACCGCGCCGTTCCACATCGCCTACGGCACGGCCAAGGCCGCCGTCGTGGCGATGACCCGCACGATGGCCGTCGAACTTGCGCTGGACAACATCCGCGTCAACGTCGTCGCACCGGGGGTGACCGAGACCGCGGCGTCGCGGACCTACACAGACGAGGATCCTGAGCGTGACCGCCAGGCGATCGCGATGGGACGGCGCGCACGGCCAGAAGAGCAGGCCGGCGCCATCCTGTTTCTGCTGTCGGACCTTTCGAGCTACATCACTGGGCAGACGCTGCTCGTCGACGGCGGCCTGAACCTCAAGTGGAGCCATCTCGGCGCCGACAACACCTCGCTGTTCCTGAAGGACGAATCGTTTCGGGCAGCCATCAGTCGGTTTGAGGAGGACGCATGACCGATACGGAAATCCAAGCGACGGAAGAACTCTCGCAACCGATGACAATCGGCGTTGAGGCTTACGTCTCGGAGGATTACGCCCGCGCGGAACGGGACAAGCTGTGGCGCAGGGTGTGGCAGCAGGTCGGCCGGGTCGAGGAAATACCGGACGTCGGCAACTACCTGACGTACGACATCCTTGACGACTCCATCCTCGTGGTCCGCACGGGGCCAAATGAATTCAAGGCACACCACAACGTCTGCATGCACCGCGGCCGTCGCCTCATTGATACGCCCGAGGGCGCGAAGAACGCATGTGGCCGCGCGCGCAAGTCTTTCGTATGCGGGTTTCACGGCTGGACGTACGGCCTGGACGGGGCGTGCACGCACGTTCGCGAACAGGACGACTGGAAGGGTGCACTGACGCCGCAGAACACCCACCTTGCCTCCGTAAGGGTCGATACCTGGGGCGGCTGGTTGTGGATCAACATGGATCCCGACTGTGAACCCTTGGCGGACTTCCTCTTTCCCGCCGCGAAGATCCTCGATCCGTTCGGGTTGGAGAACATGCGCTACAAGTGGCGCAAGTGGCTGTACTTCGACTGCAACTGGAAGGTCGCGATGGAGGCCTTCAACGAGACCTACCACGTGTTCACCACGCATCCGGAGTTCAACAAGTTCGGCGAGTTCAAGGGCTGGGCCAAGGCGCAGGGCAAGCACAGCAACATCGGCTACGACGCGCCGGACGATCTGGAGGAGACCAAGTCGAAAATCCGCCTGGGGACGGGTGATCCGCGTATCTCCACCGCCGAGATGCAGGTGTACACGATGGAGGAGACCAACGCCACCACCACGCAGACGCTGGTAAACGCCGCCAAGCGGCTGGTCGACGAGCTGCCGGAGGGCACGCCCGCCGACAAGGTGCTCGAACATTGGCTGTCCTCTGCGCGCCGCGACGACGAAGCGCGCGGGGTGGTGTGGCCGACGATCCCGGCCGACATACTCGGGCAGAGCGGCACCGCGTGGCAGATCTTCCCGAACTTCCAGATCGGCCAGGGGCTGACGAGCGCGCTCTGCTACAGCGCCCGACCCGATCCGAGTTATGACCCGAACAAGTGCATCTTCGAGGTCGCGGTCTACGAACTCTTTCCGAAAGGCGAAGAGCCGCAGACTGAATGGGTCTATACCCCGGTGGGTGACCCACGCTGGCTGTCGGTGCTGCCGCAGGACTTCTCCAACATGGCCGCAGTACAGCAGGGCATGAAGTCGCTCGGTTTTCCGGGCACCAAACCCAACCCGTACCGCGAGCGCAGCACGGTCAACCTTCACTACCAATTGTCCAAGTACATGGGCACCGGCGAACCGAGAGAGCTCTAGATATGACGTTGTTTGACACGTGCGGGCCGACGCAGACGCCAGATGACATCGACATCGACGCGCTGCGGGACAAGTACCTGCACGAGCGGGACAAGCGGTTGCGCGTAGAAGGATCGAAGCAATATCTAGAGGCCAAGGGCGATTTCGCGGAGTTCGCAGAGGTCGACCCGTACACGCCCGTGACGCCTCGCGCACCGATCAACGAGGACATCGAGGTCGCGGTTCTCGGCGGTGGGATCGCAGGACTGCTGGCGGGCGCGCACCTCAAGAAGGCCGGTGTCGACGACGTGCACGTCATCGAAATGGGCGGCGACTTCGGCGGCGTCTGGTACTGGAACCGCTTCCCGGGAATCCAGTGCGACAACGACGCCTACTGCTACATCCCGATGCTGGAAGAACTCAACTTCATGCCGTCGAAGAAGTTCGCGGACGGTGCCGAAATTTACGACCACTGCCGGCGCATCGCCAAGCATTTCGGGCTGTACGACGGCGCAATCCTGTCCACCCAGGTACGGACGGTGCGCTGGGACGAATCGATCAAACGCTGGCGCTTGAGCACCAATCGCGGTGACGACATCCGTGCCCGCTTCGTGGTCATGACGCCAGGTTCGTACAACCGCCCGAAGCTGCCAGGGATCCCCGGGATCAAGGACTTCAAGGGACACGTCTTTCACTCGGCGCGCTGGGACTACAACTACACCGGCGGGGACGCCAGCGGAGGACTGCACAAGCTGGCGGATAAGCGTGTCGCGCTCGTCGGGACCGGCGCCACCGGTGTGCAGCTGGTCCCGCATCTCGGTCGAGATGCGAAGCACCTGTACGTGTTCCAGCGCACGCCGTCATCTGTCGACGAGCGTGGAAACACGCCGACGGACCCGCAGTGGGCAAAGTCGCTGCAGCGGGGTTGGCAGGAGGAACGCAAGCGCAACTTCCATCGGTGGTCACCGTTCGAAGGTGTGGTCTTCGACGCGCCGGACCAGGTCTGCGACTTCTGGACTGAGCTGGGCCGCAACATGACTGCGCGGATCGCGGCGAGCGAGGATCCCGCGTCGTTGAGTATCGAGCAGATCATGGCGATCCGCGAAGAGGAAGACTACAAGATCATGGAGCGGCTGCGCCGCCGCATCGCCGCCGTCGTCAAAGACCCCGAAACGGCTGAGGCGCTCAAGCCCTATTACCGCTTCCTGTGCAAGCGGCCGTGCTCGAGCGACGAGTATCTGCCGACCTTCAACCGTCCCAATGTCACGCTGGTCGACGTGTCCGCGACCAAGGGCGTGGAACAGCTGACAGAGAACGGCATCGTCGCCAACGGCGTTGAGTACGAGGTCGATTGCGTCATCTTCGCGAGCGGTTTTGAAATCTCCACCGAGATCAGCCGTCGTTATGCGATGGATGTCATCGAAGGCCGCGACGGTCTGTCGCTCTTCGATCACTGGCGCGACGGGTACAAGACGTTGCACGGGATGACCAGCCGCGGTTTCCCCAACCAGTTTCACACCGGCTTCATTCAGGGCGGTGTTTCGGCCAACACCACCGCGATGTTCGAGCAGCAGGCCAAGCACATCGCCTACGTCGTAGCCGAGGCGCAGCGCCGGGGCGTGACGACCGTCGAACCGAGCCAAGAGGGCCAAGACAATTGGGTCAACACCATTCGCGAACTGGCGATTGACAACTCGGCGTTCGAGGTTTCCTGTACACCGGGCTACTACAACAACGAAGGCGGTGGCGGTGGAGAGGGAATCCGCTCTTTCCTCGGCGAGCCGTACTCGCCGGGGTTCTACGCGTTCGACGACTTGCTGATCCAGTGGCGCGAAAAAGGCGACCTCGATGGGTTGGTGCTAGGCAGATGACGCCCATCCCCCGCGCCGAGCGCACGGTTGTTGCCGCGAGCCGATGAACGAGCTGAGATTCGATGATCGGGTAGCCGTCGTCACTGGCGGCGGTCGGGGACTCGGGCGCGCGTACGCCCTCCTGCTCGCGTCGCGAGGCGCCAAGGTCGTCGTCAACGATCCAGGCGTCGGCATCAGCGGAGAAGGCGTCGACGCCGGGCCCGCAGACGAAGTGGTTCGCGAAATCGCCGCCGCGGGTGGCGAGGCGGTCGCGAGTACCGAATCAGTGGCGACCCCCGAGGGCGGCAAGGCGATCATCGATGAGGCGCTGAACCGCTACGGCCGCATCGACATCCTGATTCACAACGCGGGCAATGTGCGTCAGGCTTCGCTGAAGGACATGACGTACGAAGACTTCGACGCCGTCGTCGATGTTCATCTGCGCGGCGCATTCCACGTCGTGCGACCGGCATTCCCGCTCATGTGCGCGGCCGGCTACGGCCGTGTGGTCCTGACGTCGTCGATCGGCGGGCTCTACGGCAACCAGGGTGTCGCCAACTACGCCGTCGCGAAGGCCGGCATCATCGGCCTGTCCAACGTCGTGGCCCTCGAAGGCGCGGCCGAGGGCGTGAAAAGCAATGTCATCGTTCCGGCCGCGGTGACGCGGATGGCCGAGGGCATCGACACCTCCGCCTACCCGCCTATGGGACCGGAGTTGGTGGCCCCGGTCGTGGGCTGGCTTGCTCACGAAACCTGTTCGATCACAGGCGAAATGCTCGTAGCACTGGCCGGCCGTGTTGCCAGAGCGGTGGTCGCCGAAACGCCAGGGGTCTACCGGACCGAGTGGTCTATCGAAGACGTCGGCGATCAAATCGACGCCATCCGGGACTTCTCGAAACCCGTGGTTTTCCCCGTTGTACCGGACGGTCACGGCGATCACATCGGCTACAGCTTCGAGATGGCAAAACAGGGAGCGCACCATGGGTAGCGGCCCGCTTTCCGGCGTGCTGGTTGTCGACCTCACCGCGATGGTGATGGGGCCCTATTGCACGCAGATCATGGCCGACATGGGCGCCGACGTCATCAAAATCGAGCCGCCCGAGGGGGACAACACCCGCTATATCTCGGTCGGGCCCGCTCCGGGGATGAGCGGCGTCTTTGTGAACGTGAACCGCGGCAAGCGCAGCGTCGTGCTGGACCTGCGCTCCGAGATTGGCAAGACCGCCCTGCGGGCGCTGGTGCTGGAGGCCGATGTCTTCATCCACTCGATGCGGGCCAAGGCGGTCGCCAAACTGGGCTTCGCATACGAACAAGTCGCCGCACTCAACCCACGCATCATCTACACGAACTGCTACGGCTACGGCAGGCGCGGACCGGATCGGGATCTGCCCGCCTACGACGACACGATCCAGGCGGAGTGCGGGATTCCCGCAGTGCAGCAACAGCTGACCGGTGAGGCGAACTACGTCGGCACCATCATGGCCGACAAGGTTGCCGGGCTGACCGCGCTCTACGCCACGATGATGGCGCTTTTCCACCGCGAACGCACCGGTGAGGGCCAAGAAGTCGAGGTCAGCATGTTCGAAACCATGGCATCGTTCATGCTGGTAGAGCATGCTAACGGGGCGATGTTCGATCCCCCGCTCGGTCCGGCCGTCTATCCGCGTACGGTCGCGCCGAACCGCAAGCCGTATCGCACCAGCGACGGCTATATCGCCGCGCTGATCTACAACGACAAGCACTGGAACGCGTTCATCGACGCGGTGCGGCCACCATGGGCCAGCGACCTTTACGCCACGCTGGAACTACGCGCCCGCGACATCGACGCCGTGTACGGGCTGGTGGCCGAGACGATGAAGGAGCGCACCACCGCGGAGTGGCTGGCGCTGTTCCGTGAACTTCAGATCCCTGCCGCACCGCTCAACACGCCCGACGAGTTGTTCGACCATCCACACCTGAACGCCGTCGGCCTTTTCGAGACGGTGGACACGCAACACGGTCCAGTGCGTTTCCCGGGTGTGCCGACGTGGTTTTCACGTACGCCCGGACGAGTCGCCGGTCCCGCGCCGCTGCTGGGCGAGGATACCGAGCAGGTGCTCGGCGACCTCGGACTTGCCGATGTAGAAGCTGCGGAGTCGGTGTGAGCATGGACTTCGAAATGGGTCAGCAGGCCAACGGGCTTCGCCGTGAACTGCGCGAATTGGTGAAAACCCATGTGCCCGAGCACTATTTGGGTGCATTCACGGACAATCCCGCCGACCTCGAGATCGCCCAGCAGTTCTGCCGTACCCTGGCTGACCGCAACCTGCTGTGTCTGGCGTGGCCGGAAGAATTCGGCGGCGGCGGCGCATCGGTGTGGGAGCAGACGGTGGTGCGCGAAGAGATGTGGGCGCATCACGAGCCCCGCGGGGCTCAGTACATGGGCGTCAACTGGGTCGGGCCGATCATCATGCGCCACGGCACAGAAGAACAACAACGCAAACACCTGCCGCCCATCGCGCGCGGCGAAGTCATTTGGTGCCAAGGCTTTTCCGAGCCGGAAGCAGGATCGGACCTCGCGTCACTGCGCACAGCCGCCCGACGCGACGGCGACGGTTGGCTGGTCAGTGGTCAGAAGATCTGGACGTCCTACGCCACGATGGCGCAGTGGTGCTTCCTGCTCGCCCGCACCTCGAAAGGTGAGAAGAAGCAACAGGGCCTGACAATTTTCCTTGTACCCATGGATGATCCGGCGATCCAGGTGCGGCCGATCCGGTGCATGATGGGACCGCACCACCTGAACGAGGTCTTCTTCGACGACCTGCGAGTCACCGAGGCCGACGTGCTCGGCACCGTCGATCAGGGATGGTCGATCGTGCAGGACGTGATGTCGTTCGAGCGTGTCGGCATCGCGCGATACGCCCGCTGCGAACGACTTCTTGCCGCAGCGCCCGCGGTCCTTGGCGACCGCTGGGACGACCTGCCGTCCGACCTGCGGGGGCGTTGGGTCCGCATGCTCACACATTGCCGTCGCGCGCGGCTGATGGCGTACCGGGTGGTCGATCTGCAGAGCAGCGGGCGTATCCAACCCGGTGATGCCGCCGCGTACCGGATCGCCGTCACCAAGCTGGATCAGGACAGCGCGGAAGTGCTGATGGATATCGCCGCAGAGGTTTCCCACGACGCGCCGCGAGCCAAGTGGTTCCTGGGCGAAGTCGAGGACCACTGGCGGTATTCGCAGGCCTCGACGGTGTCGTCGGGAAGCATCGAGATGCAGCGCATCCTGCTGTCGCGAGCCTTGTTGGCGGCCGCAAAATGATTCTTGATCTCAGCGCCGACGCCAAAGAGTATGGCAAGCAGGCACTTCGGGCCTTTGAAGCCGCGGGGGGCGACCAGCTGGTGCAGCAGGCCGAAGCCAAACCCGATGTGCGTGAGTCCCTCGTTGGTCCGGTGTTGAGCGAGCTCGGTGGGTGGGAGCTCGACCCCCGAACCGATGCCGACGGGCTCGAGGCCGCCGCGGCCCTGTGCCGCAGCGCGGGCTACTGGGCCCTGCCATATCCGGTGGCGGAGCGGCTCGCGAAGCCAGCCGATCTGGCCGTCGACGGCCTGATCGTGGTGGCCGCCAACCGTCCGTCCGGTGTGGTGGTCGGGCTCGAGTCTGCTTGGGCCGCGGTCTCTTTGGATGGCGCGCGCACCAGAGTAGTCGGCCAGGGTGCGGCGAGCCCCGGGTTCGTGGCCGAGCTCGAACTGTCGGCCATCGACGACAACGGGGTAAACGATGTCGCGCTCGGCCTCGTGCTGCCGTGCTGGACCCTTCTCGGCATGCTCGACCGCGCAATCGAATTGACGATCGCCCACGTGAGCCTGCGCAAGCAGTTCGGTCAGCCGCTGTCGGCGTTTCAAGGTGTCCAGTTCCAGCTGACCGACGCCGAGGTCGAACGCAGCGGCCTCGACATCCTGGCCAAGTACGCGCTGTGGAGCATCGGCACGAACCGGCCCGAAGCCGTCGACGATGCACTGGCCCTGCGGATGTCGGCCATCGAGGCCGCCGAGGTCGTGTTCCGGGTGTGTCACCAGCTGCACGGCGCCGTCGGCTTCTGCGACGAGACGACGCTGTCGTGGCTGTCGCGGTACTCGCAGCCGTTGCGGCGGTTGCCGTTCGGGCTGTCCGCCACGCGCGATCTCCTGACCCGGCGGGTGGGCGGGCGCGGGCTGACGGGACTGTTCTCGTCATGAAATACGACCTACCCGACGAGCTGACCGTCGAGGCCGACGGCCCGGTGCGCACGGTGCTGATCAACCGTGCCGCCGAACTCAATTGCGTCAACGAGAACCTGCACTGGGCGCTGGCCAACGTGTGGCGGCAGTTGGCCGCTGACAAAGAGGCCAAGGTCGTCGTCCTGACAGGTGCCGGGCGCGCCTTCTGCGCCGGCGGCGACTTGAACTGGATCACTTCGTTTCTCGACGATCCCGTCGCGCGCGACGAGAGCATTCGCGAGGGCGCACAGATCATCGAGGAGATGCTGCGCTTTCCGCTGCCCATCATCGCGGCGGTCAACGGTCCCGCCGTCGGACTTGGGTGCAGCGTCGCGCTGCTCAGCGACATCATGCTGATCGCGGATACCGCATATCTGGCTGACCCACACGTCGGTGTGGGGCTGGTCGCCGGCGACGGTGGCGCCGCGTTCTGGCCGCTGCTGACACCGATCATGAGGTCGCGTGAGTACCTCTACACAGGCGATCGGATTCCAGCCGACACCGCCGTCGAACTCGGCCTTGCCAGTCGCACCGTCGCACTCGACGAGCTGGCCGCCGAGGCGCTGCGGCTCGCACAACGCCTCGCCGCCCAGCCGAGCGAGGCGCTGCAGGGCACCAAGCGCGTCGTCAACATGTATCTGTCGCAAGTGCTCGGCGGCCCCTTGCAGGCCGGCTTCGCCGCCGAACAAGCCACGATGAAATCCGACGACCACCGACAGCGACTCCTCGAGTTCCAGCGGAAGTCGAAGCGCTCATGACCCCGAGTAGGCGAACCGCCGAACGTGAAGATATGCACGATAATTCACCCGAATCTCGCACACAAGCTCACGTTGGGCCGCCAACCGACCTCGATGAGTTTCGCGCCACCGTCCGCGCCTGGTGCGAGGAACACGTGCCCGCCGACTGGCGCCAACAACAGACCGGTGCGAGCGACGAGGAATTCGTCCGCTTCCAGAAGGCATGGTTCGCCGAACTGCACAGCGCAGGCTTCGCGGTTCCGCACTGGCCTCGTGAATGGGGCGGCGGCCTCTCCGTGCCCGAGCAGATCGTGCTCTATCAGGAGTTGGCCGCACACGATGCGCCGCGGCTCGTGCTCGCATTCGTCGGCATTCACCACGCCGCGTCAACCCTGCTCGCGGCGGGCACCGAAGAGCAACGCAGGCGGCACCTTCCGGCCATCCTCGACGGCGAGATCTGGGTGCAGGGGTTCTCCGAACCCGAGGCCGGATCGGACCTCGCCAGTCTGCGCACATCCGCACTCCGGGTCGGTGACTCCTACGTCGTCAACGGCCAGAAGCTGTGGGCCAGCGGCGGAAAGCACGCCGACTGGTGCCTGCTGCTGGCCCGCACCGATCCCGATGCCCCCAAACGCAAAGGCATCTCGTACTTCCTGCTGGACATGACCACGCCGGGCGTCGAGGTGCGACCCATCCGCAATGCGATCGGGGACTCGCACTTCTGCGAGATCTTCCTCAACGACGTCCAGATCCCCGCCTCCAATCTCGTCGGCGCCGAGAACGCGGGATGGCAAGTGGCCCAAGCCACCCTGGGCGCCGAACGCGGCATGACGATGCTCGAGCTGGCGGAGCGGCTTGGAAACGCGGGCTTTCGCTGGCTGGTGCAGAGCTGCCCTCTCGACGACCCCGTCGTCCTCGACAGGCTCGCGCAATTCGACACCGAGATCACCGGCCTGCGTGGGTTGGCGCGTGAGGTGGTCGAGCGCACCGAACGGGGAGCCGCCGGACCGGCCGATGCGTCGATCGTCAAGCTCTACTACAGCGAGCTGCTGCAGCGGCTGACCGATTTCGGTTCGGAGATAGGCGGGTTGACGGCACACAGCCAACTGGCCAAGCCGATGTCGAGCGGCTGGGAATCCGGCGCCTGGGTGCTCGACTTCATCGGCTCATGGGAGTGGACGATCCCCGGTGGTTCGAGCGAGATCCAGCGGACGATCATCGCCGAGCGCGGGCTGGGACTGCCCCGAGAGCCGAGCGTCGCCTGATGGCACACGAATTCGACGAATTTCACGACGAACTGAGATCGGTTGCCGGTGACCTGCTCGCCAAGGACCGCGCCGTCGACTGGCCGACGCTCGTCGACGCCGGGTGGGTGGGGCTGGAAGTGCCGGAGCATCTCGGCGGAGCGGGTGCCACATTCGCCGAAGTGGCCGTCATCTGTGAGGAGATGGGACGCGCCGCCAGCTCCACGAGCTACTTGGGAAGCGCCGTGCTGGCAGTGGGAACGCTGAAAGCGCTGCAGCCCAGTGACACTCGTGATCGCCTTCTGAGCGATGTGGCCTCCGGCACCGTGAGGGCAGCCGTTGCGCTGGAATCGATGGACTTCGTGCCCGATGCCGAGGGCGCCGACCGCGTGCTCGTGATCACCGGCGAGGGTGTCGAGCTGACCGCTGCGACCGCGACAGCTAAGCCGGTTGTCGATGAAACACGACGGCTTGCCACCGTCACGGCGGGCGACGTATCAGAGATACTCCGATTCGACGGAGACCCCGAAGCCGTGGTTCGTCGCCTGCTGGACCGGGCCGCGGTCGCCATCGCCTGCGACAGCCTCGGGCTATGTGAGGCAATGCTTTCCGCGACCGTCGCATACGCGAAGGTGCGCCACCAGTTCGGAAGGCCCATCGGATCCTTCCAGGCCGTCAAACATGCCTGCGCCGACATGCAGGTGGCGATCGCTGTCTCCCGCCAACTCGTCGGCGCCGCAGTGGAAGCCGTCGCGGACGACGCCCGCGACGGCGGTGTCGCCGCATCGATGGCGAAGTCCTTCTGCTGTAGCGCCGCCGTCGACATTGCGGGCAAGGCCATGCAGCTGCACGGCGGCATTGGATACACGTGGGAGAGCGGCATCCATGTCTATCTCAAACGCGCCGTGCTCAACCGCTCGCTGTTCGGATCGCCCGCAGCCCACCGTAAAGAACTAGCTAAACGCTACCTATAGAGGAGTTTCGACAAATGGGTATCCCCGTCTACAAACGCATTCTCGACCTGTTCGAGGCCGAGGGCGTCAACACGTTGTTCGGCATTCCCGACCCGAACTTCGTGCACATGTTCACCGAAGCAGATTCGCGCGGCTGGTCGGTGGTAGCACCCCACCACGAGCTGAGCGCAGGCTTCATGGCGGAGGCGGCATCGCGTATGACGGGTAAGCCCGGTCTGTGCATCGGCACACTCGGCCCTGGAGTCGCCAACATCGCGGGCGCGATGATGTGTGCGCTAGTGGAGAACTCGCCGGTGATCTTTCTCGGCGGCCAGCGGGCCCGCATCACGGAGCGACGGGTGCGGCGCGGCCGCATCCAATTTGTCCAGCAGGAAGGGCTTTTCACGCCGTCGGTCAAGTACAGCTCGTCGATCGAGTACGCCGATCAGACCGACGAGATCGTCCGCGAAGCCATCCGCCGCGCGATGTCCGGCACGCCGGGACCGTCCTACATCGAGTACCCGTCGCACGTCATCCTCGAGGAGCTCGACGTGCCGGAACCCCTGCCGCCCAGCAGGTATCGTCTCGTCAACCAGGGCGCCGGTGCGCGTGAGATCGCCGAGGCCGCCGAGCTGATCCGTCGAGCCGAGAGCCCGATCCTTCTCGTGGGCCACGGTGTGCACACCTCACGCACCGGCGCCGCCGTCAAGGAGCTCGCCGAGCTGATGGCCTGCCCCGTCATCCAGACCTCGGGCGGGACGTCGTTCATCCCCGGTCTGGAAGATCGCACGTTCGCGTACGGGTTCTCACCGTCGGCGGTTGAGGCCGTGGTGAAGTCGGACCTGTGCGTCGCGCTGGGCACCGAACTGGGCGAACCCGTCCACTACGGCAGGACCCGACACTGGGCCGAACGCAACGACATTCGCAAGTGGATCTACGTCGAGCAGGATCCCGTCGCCATCGGAGTCAACCGGCCCATCGACGTGCCGCTGGTCGGAGATTTGCGTGGCGTCGTCCCTCAACTCGTCGAGGCCCTCCGTGAAAGTCCGCGTCAACCGGCAATCGATCTCGACGTGCTGATCAAGAAGGACGCCGAGGAGCTGGCCCAGCTCGCCGAGAACGCACCCAGCGGACGAACTCCGGTCCACCCGGCCCGCTTCGTCGTCGAAGCCACCAAGGCGTTCCCGAAGGACGGCATCCTTGTGCGCGACGGCGGGGCCACCGTGATCTTCCAGTGGACTTACTCGCAGGCCAAGCCGCACGACGTGATCTGGAATCAGAACTTCGGCCACCTCGGCACCGGGCTGCCATACGCCGTCGGCGCTTCGGTGGCGGACGGCGGTAAGCGTCCGGTGATGCTGTTGACGAGCGACTCGGCGTTCCTGTTCCACATCGCCGAACTCGAGACGGCGGCTCGGGAGAACCTGCCGCTGGTGTGCGTGGTCGGTGTCGACCACCAGTGGGGCCTAGAAGTCGGTGTGTACAAGCGCACGTTCGAGCAGCCGTCACCGCAGCCGGGTGTGCACTGGAGCAAGGACGTCCGGTTCGACAAGATCGCCGAGGGCTTCGGCTGCCACGGCGAATACGTCGAGAAGGACGACGAGATCGGACCCGCCATCGAGCGGGCCTACGCCAGCGGCAAGACCGCCGTTGTGCACGTCTGCATCGACCCGAAGGCCAACTCCGAGGAGATGCCGAAATACGACGAATTCAGAACCTGGTACGCCGAGGGCACGCAGTAGGGAAGGCTAGAGCAATGCGCGAATATCTCAAGTTCTATATCGACGGCCGGTGGGTCGAGCCGTTGCGGCCCAACACGCTGGATGTCGACGATCCGACCACCGAACAAGTTTCCGGCAGGATCGCGATCGGTTCGTCCGCAGACGTCGACCTGGCGGTGCAGGCCGCTCGCCGGGCGTTCGCTTCCTGGTCGCAGACCAGCCGCGAGGAGCGCCTCGATGTGCTGCAAGCGATGCTTGCCGAATACCAAAAGCGCGCCGGTGATCTCGCCGACGCGGTGACCGAGGAGATGGGCGCACCGCCCTCACTGGCGGCGGGTCCTCAGGTCAACCTCGGACTGGGGCATCTGGCGACGGCCATCGACGTGCTCAAGAACTTCGAGTTCGAGGAGCAGCACGGCTCCACCCTGGTCGTGAAGGAGCCGATCGGTGTCTGCGGGCTGATCACCCCATGGAACTGGCCGATCAACCAGATTGCTGTCAAGGTGTACCCGGCGTTGGCGACCGGCTGCACGATGGTGCTCAAGCCATCGGAGGTGGCGCCCTACTCCGCGCAGATCTTCACCGAAATCGTCGACGCCGCAGGCGTTCCCGCGGGCGTGTACAACATGGTGTTCGGCGACGGCCCAGGCGTCGGCGCGGCGATCTCGAGCCACCCCGACATCGACATGGTGTCCTTCACGGGGTCGACCCGCGCGGGTGTCGAGGTCGCCCGCAACGCAGCCCCGACGGTGAAGCGGGTAAGCCAGGAGCTCGGCGGTAAGAGTCCCAACATCGTGCTGGACGACGAGGCCTTCGCCAAGAGCGTGGCCGCGGGCGTGTCGGTGATGATGATGAACAGCGGGCAGAGCTGTAACGCCCCGTCGCGCATGCTGGTGCCGAACTCGCGGATGGACGAGGCCATCGCGATAGCCAGAGAGACCGCGGGAGCAGTCAAGATAGGCGACCCCGACGACAAGTCCGCAATCGGGCCCGTCGCGTCCAAAGCGCAGTTCGACAAGATCCAGGGGCTGATCCAGAAGGGCATCGACGAGGGCGCCACGGTCGTCGTCGGCGGCAAGGGCCGACCCGACAGCCTGGACGCGGGCTATTACGTCAAGCCAACGGTCTTCGCCCACGTCACGAACGACATGACCATCGCTCGCGAGGAGATCTTCGGCCCGGTGCTGTGCATCCTCGGCTACGACGACCTCGAGCAGGCGCTGGAGATTGCCAACGACACCGAATACGGCTTGGCCGGGTATGTTTCGGCCGCCGATCTCGACAAGGCGCGCGACATCGCCCGTCGGATCCGCGCCGGATCGGTGGCGATCAATCACGCATTCGACATGAATGCGCCTTTCGGCGGTTACAAGCGCAGCGGCAACGGACGCGAATGGGGTCAGTTCGCCTTCGACGAATACCTGGAAACCAAAGCCGCGTTGGGCTACGCGCCGCAGTAGGACGCTGACTCGCCGAGACTACGGAAATTGATGGAAATCGGCTGTATTACGTCATAAACCGTACTCTCGGCGCAAGACTCGTGGGATGCCCAGCGAAAAGTACGAATACGGAATCGATTTCAAGCGCATCGCGGCGATCGACATCCACACCCACGTGGAGGTCGACGGCCACGGCCGCAAGGCCTACGACGACGTATTGGTCGACGCCGTCGGCAAGTACTTCAAGATGGCACCCGGCGCGCTGTCGAGCGTGGACGCGCTGGCAGACGAGTACCGGCGGCACAACGCCGCTGCGGTGGTCTTCACCATCGACGCGCGTACCGGAATGCGCCACATACCCAACTCGATCGAGGACCTCGTCGCGGGCGCGGTCCGCAACAACGACGTGCTGATCCCGTTCGGCAGCGTCGACCCATGGCATGAGCGACGTGCGGTGCACCGCGTCCACGAGCTGGTCCGCGAATACGGCGTGAAGGGTTTCAAATTCCACCCCAGCATGCAGGCCTTCGAGCCCAACGACCGGCGCTTCTATCCGATCTACGAGGCGATCACCGAGGCCAAGGTGCCCGCGCTGTTCCACACCGGGCAGACCGGCATCGGTTCCGGACTGCCGGGCGGTCACGGCATCAAACTGCGATATTCCGACCCGATGTTGCTCGACGACGTCGCCGCCGACTTTCCCGAACTGACGATCGTGATGGCCCATCCGGCGGTGCCGTGGGTGGATTCGCAGATCTCGATCGCCACGCACAAATCAAACGTTTACCTCGACCTGTCGGGCTGGAGCCCCAAGTACTTCCCGCCGCAACTGGTGCACGCCGCCAACCGGCAGCTGCGCACCAAAGTCCTGTTCGGAACGGACTATCCGTACATCAAGATGGACCGGTGGCGCCGTGATTTCGAGACCCTCGACATGGATCCGGCCGTCGCGCCGCTGATCTTCAAGGACAACGCGCTGCGGGTGCTCGGCGTCAAGCCAACGGCCTAGCGGAACGCGTTCGCGATGGTCGCCATGTCGAAGTAGTCACGCCAGGCCGCGATCCGGCCGTCTCGCACCTCGAAGACGCCCATCACCGGGAGCGCGATCTGGCCGCCGTCCTTACGGCGCATCACGTCGGTGCGCTCATTCATCACCACAGCGCCGTCGCTGACCTGCCGGTGCACGTTGAAATCGATGCCGTCGAATGCGGCGAGAAAGCCCGCGATGAACTCCTTGATGGCCCCGCGTCCCTGGACCGGATCCATCGGAATGTTGTGGTAGACGGCGTCGTCGGTGAAGTAATCGGCCAGCTCGTCGGGATCGGGCGCGGCCCACAGCGTGCAGAACTCGGTCACCAGTTCGTCGGCGGAGCGTGTCATGGGCTCACGCTACTGCGCGATGATTTTCGTACGCCTCGGCAGTCAGAATCGGTGACCTACCCACCACCATCACCTGAAGGAGACCATCGTGGCCACTCGTGAAGGCGCACCCCTCGGTGCTCCCACCTGGATCGACCTGGCGACGTCCGACCTCGACCGCGCCCAAGACTTCTACGGCGCGGTCTTCGGCTGGACCTTCGAATCCGCCGGACCCGAGTACGGCGGCTACGTCAACGCATCCAAGGACGGCCGACCGGTGGCCGGGCTGATGTACAACGACCCGCAATACAACAGCCCCGACGGCTGGACCACCTACTTCCACACCGCCGACGTCAAGGCCACCCTGGCCGCAGCCACTGCAGCGGGAGCCGTCAGTTGTATCGAACCGATGGAAGTCAAGGACAAGGGCTGGATGGCGTTGCTCACCGATCCCACCGGTGCGTTCTTCGGACTGTGGCAGCCCATCGGCCACCAGGGCTTCGAGGTCGTCGGCGAGGCAGGCGCGCCGGTCTACCACCAGCTCACCACCCGCGACTACAACAAGGCGCTCGACTTCTACCGCGAGGTGTTCGGCTGGAACACCGAGACCGTGTCCGACACCGACGAATTCCACTACAGCACAGCTCTTTTCGGCGGCGAGGCGTTGCTCGGAGTGATGGACGGCACGCGGGACCTTCCTGAAGGCGTCCCGTCGAACTGGTTCTTCTTCCTCGGCGCAGACGACGTGGACAAGACGGTGCAGTTGATCAAGGACAACGGCGGCACCGTGATCCGTAACGCAGAGGACACCCCGTACGGCCGGCTCGCCGCCGTGGCGGATCCGACGGGCGCGGGTTTCAACCTGTCTTCGCTGGCCCAGTGACGTCACGCTGCCGGGCAGGTCGCCCCTTGCGCAGCATGTCCAGCAGTTCCCGGTATGGGCCTACCAGGTAGGCGGTGTCACCCGCGGTCAAGGTTGCGTCGCGGCGCGGGTGCAACGTGACCTTGCCGTCGCTGTGGGTGATCACGATGACGCGAGTTTGCGTCGACAGCTCGAACATGCGCCGCCCGTCGAGTTCGCTGCCTGGCTCCACCCATACGCCGCCGACCATGAAGGAGCGCTGGCCGACCGAAAACGTCGTGATCACCTCCAGCCCCATCGCCGCGCCGATGAACCATGGCGTTGTCAGCTCGACCGTCGAGCGGACGAAGTCGAAGCCGAACCGCTGCGCGACGGCCGCGCCGAGCACCCGGTCGTATATCCGCAGCACGATCGGCACGTGCGGCCGGACGACCTCCGGCATCACGCGTGGCCCCAGCATCTCGCGCAGCACGATGCCGGTCTCGATGTTGACCATGTCGTCCTGGGTCAGCACCGCGATCGCTCGGGCTTCGTCGACCCTGGCGGATTCCAGCGTCTGGTGCAGGGTGGCGTCACCGAAGATCACCGGGACGTCGAGTTGGTCCGCCGTGGACAGGAAGCGGTTGTTTTCGTTGCGCTCGATGACCGCGACGTCGTATCCGGCGGCCCGCAGGTCGCTGACCACGCGGACGCCGAACGAGCCGAGCCCGACGACCACGATGTGGTTGCGCAAGTGGCGTACACGTCGGCGTCCGGCGGAATGGGCGAATCGGCGCGACAACAGCAGATCGGCGATGAATGCCACCAGAATCGCCACGGTGATGACGCCGGCGAACATCATCACGACGCCCCACAGTCGCAGCCACGTCGGCTGGTCGATGAAGTTGAAGTCGCCGTACCCGACGGTCGCGATCGTCTCGGTGGAGAAATACAACGCGTCCACCCAGGTCATCCCCGGCAACTGGTAGGCGAAGCGCAGCAACACCGTCGAGCCGATCAGCAGGGCCAAGGCGACGACCAACGCGCGGTGGAACATCGGATTGATGTCGTCGCGCACTGTTCGCAGGGCGTCGCCTACGCGCCGCAGCGGAGTGCGGCGCGCCCGCTCGTGCGACCTCGGCCGAGGAACTTTGATGCCGCGGACGGCCAGCTCATCGGCGGTGCCGATCATCGCGGTCCAGTCGCCGGCGTGCACCCGAAGATCGCGGCCGGGGCAGGCCATCACCTCACCTGGGGACGCCGAGTTTTCGCCGCGGATGACCGCGACCGGGGCCAGGTCGCCGTAGATCTCCCGCAGTGTCGCGTCGTGGGGCGCGTCGGCGCCGGAGACTACGAACTTGATGCCGGCCGCGTCGAAGGCGTGGGTGGTGCGCGCCAGGCAGTCCTCGACCACCGACGGCGCCGCGAGGTCGGCGACGTCGAGGATCGCTCCCGGTCCGTTGGCGTCCGCAACTGCCTCACGCAATACACTGTTGGCGAGCCGGGCGACCACCCGAACGTGCGGGTTGGCTTTCCTTGCCAGCAGCGCGATTTCGAGATTGATGGCATCGTCGTCGCCGACGCAGATGATCGCATTGGCGCGCGCAATACCGGCCTCCGCCAGTTCATCGGCGGCGGTGAGCTTCACAACGCTGATGCCGGCGTTGTTCAGCTCCTCGACGATCCGTATCGCCAACGCATCGTCGCCGCAGACGATGGTGTGCCCCTGCATGCTCAGCACGCTAGCGCGGAAACCTCGGCCACGAAGGGTGAAGATACAAGCATGCCCAGCAGTCCCAAGATCTACCTGAAGGCCTGTATCAACGGCGCACGGACGCCGGAGGCACATCCGAAGCTGCCTGTGACGCCCGAGCAGCTGGCCGCAGAGGCCCTGGCCGCACATGGCGCCGGCGCCAAGGCGGTGCATATGCATCCCAAGACCGCCGACGGTGTCGACTCGCTGCTTCCGCAGCACGTGGACGCCGCGGTGTCGGCTGTGCGGCACGCGGCTCCCGGCCTGCCGCTCGGCGTGACGACGGGTTTTTGGGCGCTCTCGGACGCCGAGGCGCGTCTGCGGGCCGTCGACGGGTGGACCGTATTGCCTGACTTCGCATCGGTGAACTGGCACGAACCGGGCTCGGAGGAGCTGGCCCGGCTGCTGTTGAGTAAAGGCATCGGCGTCGAGTGCGGCATTTTCCACACGGAGGCGGCCGAGTCGTGGGCGGCTTCCGAGATCGCGCAGCACTGCATGCGGGTGATGATCGAACTGTCCGGCGACGGTGATATTGCGACCGCCGACGACCTGCTGAGCCAGGTGCTGACGGCCGGCTCGCCCGCGCCTGTGCTGCTGCATGGTTTGGACGAAAGTTGTTGGCCGCTGCTGCAACACGCCGGGACGCGGGGCGTGCAGACCCGCATCGGCTTGGAGGACACGCTGCGGCTGCCTGACGGGTCCACTGCTCCGGACAACGCGGCGCTGGTGTCCGCTGCGGTGCAGTTGCTCAGTCTGTAGGCGCCGCCAGCGCGAAATCGGCGTAGTCGAATCCTGGCACCACGACACAGCTGACCAGGCACGGGTCGTCGTCTCGGGGACGCGCTCGTTGCCAATGGCCGGGTGGCACAACGAATTGCGGTTGTTCGCCGGCGATGATGTCGGCACCGAGCAGATGCGTTGTGGCGCCGTCCTGTTCGGGTCCGACCTGCAGCAGCAGCGGACCACCCGAATGGTAGAGCCAGAGTTCCGCGCTGCGCACGGTATGCCACGCCGATTGCTGACCGGGCATGAGCAGGAACAGGATTGCCGTTCCGGCGCTGCGCGGGCCGGTGTAGTCCGGCGGCAGCGCGGATTGAGGCATCGTCAGCCCGCTCCGCCACGTCTCCTTGAACCAGCCGCCCTCCGGATGCGGGGACAGCTCGAGCCGGCGCGCCCAGTCCGGAAGTTCGCTCATCACGTTCCCCCTCGATCGGTTTGGCAACTCAACAGTAGAGATCTCACCCGATACTCTCATCGCATGGCACGCCTGCGTCCCGGTTGGCTGGTCGTGTTGTGCGCGGCGATCCTGGCCGTCAGTGCCTGGCTGCCGTGGTTGACAAGCAAGGCCCAAGGGGGAGGACACGCCAACGCGATCGGGGGCATCGTCGGCACCATGCCCGTGCCGCCGCCGGGTTTCGGGGTGGGGCAGCTGATCGTCTTGCTGGCGTCGATGCTGATCGTCGCGGGCGCGATGGCCGCGCGTGGTCTGTCGGCACGACTGGCCGCGACGACGGCCTTGGCTATCTCGGTGCTGCTCGTCGTGCTGACGATGTGGTACTACCGGCTCTACGTCTACCCGCCGGTCGCCGCGGGCTACGGCCTCTATCTCGGCGTGGTGTTCGCGGCCGTCTCGGTGCTGCTGTCGGTGTGGACGATGGTGGCGGCGTGGGCCGCGGTGGCTCGCGCATCATGAGCGGTTTCGTCGAACAGGTCAGGTTGGCCGGCGAGCGATGGGTCACGCTGGAACCGCTTACCCGCGAGCACATTCCGGAGATCGCGGCCGCGGCCGCCGACGGGGAGCTGGGCGATCTCTGGTTCACACACGCGCCGAAGGCCGGGGCCGTTGAGCGCTGGGTGGACACTCGGCTGGCGGCGCAGAAGCCCAACGAGGGCCTGACGTTCATGGTGCGCCGCCTCGACGGGACGGTGGTGGGATCGTCGAGCTATTTGAATGTCGACGCCGCCAACCGGCGGCTCGAGATCGGTAATACGTGGTACGTCAAAGCTGCTCGGCGAAGTGGTGTCAACAGCGAGACGAAGCTGCTGATGCTGGGTCATGCCTTCGACGAGTTAGCCTGTGTGGCAGTTGAATTCCGCACTCACTTTTTCAACTTCGCCAGCCGCGCGGCCATCGAGCGGCTCGGCGCGAAACTGGACGGCGTGCTGCGCAGCCACCAGGTGTTGCCCGACGGGTCGCGGCGCGACACCGTCGTGTACTCGATACTCGACATCGAGTGGCCGGCTGTCCGCAATAGTCTGCGATTCCGGTTGTCCCGCAACGAGTAAGTGAACTTGTGCGCGAGCTGTGGACGCAAGCCGCGCACAAGTTCACGCTTGCGGCTACCTACTCGGAATCGACAGTCGTGGGTTGGATGGATCTCTGTTGCCCGCCGTGGGCGACGTCGATCTTGCGCGGCTTGGCGCGTTCGGCCATCGGAATGGTCACGGTCAGCACGCCGTTCTCATACGTCGCCGAGATGGCGGACGAGTCGATGCCCTCACCGAGGGACAGCTGACGGCGGTAGCTGCCGAAGAACCTCTCGTTGGCCAGCCACTGCACGGCGTCCTCGGAGCGGGCGGTGCGATGCGCCGAGATGGTCAAGGTGCCGTTGTCGACGTTGACATCGACCGATCCGGGATCGACGCCGGGCAGGTCAGCGGTCAAGACGTAATGATCGTCGATCTTGCATAGATCCATCGGCATGAACCGCGGGGTGCGATTTGATCCTGATTGGCTGCTCAGCAAGCCCCGGGTCCAGGAATCGAGGTCACTGAACGGATCGAAGCGAAGCACAGCAATCCACCTCCTATGTCACTCAGAGCCCGCCACCCTGGCGGGCAGCTAAATCACTGTGCACCTGCGATGTTAGCACTCTCACTATGAGAGTGCTAGCAGATTTTTCCGGCCGAATGTGAATTTTTTGTCGAAATCTGGCGGCAGATTCGCACTCAAGCTCACGCTCGGCGGATGTCCGTTCCGCGCAGCGGTTGGGTGCACTGGTCGCACACCAGCACCGGCCCGAATCGACTGCCGCAGCCCACGTGGTCGAGGATCACCGCCGGCCCCTCCGGTGCCTGGAACCACCGTTGCGCCCACTCCAGTGCCGAGACCAACACCGGGAAGAGCGCCCGGCCCTTCTCGGTGAGCCGGTATCGGCTGTCCGCCGCGGCCAACACACCGTTGGCGGTGAAGATCGACAGCCGGTCGGCGATCGAGCCGGGCGGCGCGCCGAGTTGTGTCTGGAAGTCGGTGAACCGGCTGACACCGACGAACGAGGCGACCAATAGTGCGAACGCCCAACGGTTCCCCATCACGCTCATCGTCTGCGGGAACAGCCCTGCGGGTGCGTCGCGCAAATCGCCGCGCGACCGCCGTCGCGTCGAGGCCGCCGGCACCGACCGCGGCCACGAACCGCTCGGGCCCCAACGCGCGACCACGTCCTTCTCGCTGGCGGCCTCGCCACAAGAGCGGCACATCACCAGCGGGACAAACTCGCCACCGCACGCGATGTGGCACATGGCCGGCAGACGCTCGGCGTGATCGGGAACCCAATGCCGTTCCCACTCCCAAATCGACAGCAGTACCGGCCACAGCGAACGACCGCGACCAGTGACCAGGTACTCCAAGCGCGTCGGATTCGTCTGGTAGACACGCCTTTCCAACAGTCCGTCATTCGTCAACGACTGCAACCGGCGGGTCAGCACCGAGTGCGAGATCGGCAAGCTGTCCTTGAACTCGGCATACCTGGCCGCGCCCAACAACGCCTGCTGGACGACAAGCAGTGTCCACTCGTCGCCGAGCAGGCCGAGCATCCGGCCGACGGCGTTGACATCTCCCGCCGCCAATTCCGTTGGGCGAGAGCCTGACTGCTCCACCTACAGCCCGATCGCGCCCGCAGCGGTGTCGGCCTGGTGCCAGCGTCGCAGCTCCGAACCCGCTGCCCAGGTCGAATGAGTGCCGCTCGAGATGCGCTCGGGCAGTGCCAATTTGCACACCGGCCCGTCGGCGACCCGCGCGGCATCGAACACCAGGCAGTATGAGGCGTCGGAGTTCATGTCGGTGGTGAGCGTGACCAGATAGCCGTCGTCCTCGGCGGTGCCGCCGACCCTGGGCGCCATCGCGGTCTCGCTGCCGTAAACCCCGTCGCCGAACGTGAACCGTTCCTCGTGTCCCGTCTGCACGTCGTGTTTGACCAGCCCGTCGAACAGAAACCAGGACGGTTTACCCGTGGCGGCGTAGGTGTACCGGTACTTGGTCCCGGCGTAGCCGCCGTTGATCATGCCGAATTCGGTGATGCTGTCGGAGAGCTGTTCTTCGGACACGCCGCCGGTGGCCAGGTTGAACCGCCAGCGGTGCAGCCGGGCCTGCATCCGGTCCAGCGCAAGGAATCTGAAGGCGCGTTCCCACTTGTTACCCATGCCGTTGTCGGCCGGTTCGGGGTCGCCCTGGAAGAAGCCGTCGAGCACGATCTCGTCGCCGTCCTCGTAGGCGTTGGTGAAGTGCAGCACGAACGTCGGCTCGGCTTCGAACCACGTGATGTCGGACCCGCGCCGCGGGATGACCGCGAAGCGTGACGGCATGTCGCGGTGAAACCGTGCGACGTGGGCGTTGCGCTCGAGGTAGGACGGCTCCCAGAACAACGGAAAGTCGTTGAGAACCACGTAGTTTTCGGTGAAGGCCATGTCGTGCGGCAGTCGCGGACCCGGTAGCGGCACGTCGACGTAATGCACCAGATCGTTGTTCGCGTCGACGACGCCGTAATGCATGTACGGTGCCTGCTTGCTGTAGTTGAAGAACAGCAGCTCGCCGGTCTTTTCGTCGACCTTGGGGTGCGCCGACACGCCCCAGTCGAAAGGGAAAGCGCCGTTCCAGGATTCCTTGCCCTGAGTGTCTGCGGTGTACGGGTCGAGCCGGTACAGGTCGCCGCACTGGTAGAAGCTCGTCAAAGCGGTGCCGCGGTGCACGATCACGTCGGTGCTCGACGCATCCTTCATCAAGCCGCGTGCGCCCCAACCGTGGTCGCGCTTGGCCAGATCGACGGGCTCGGCGAGGCCGGGCCACAGTGGCCCGCCCGCCTCGTTCTCGGCCAGTAAGCCGTCGGTGCGGATGAACCTGTTGCGGTAGAACGCTTTTCCGTCGCGGAAACCGACGACGTGCACCATGCCGTCCCCGTCGAACGGGTGATATGCCTTGAGCGCGGGATGCAGCGGGTTTTCGGTGTTGCGCAGGTACACACCGTCGAGATCGTTTGGTACCTCGCCTTCGACGGCAGTCAGGTCGTCGGCGTCCCACTCGGTGGTCTGCGGACGCCAGGGGCCGGTCCGGTACGGGTGGTCGTCGTCTTCTGGCAACGTGGACAGGAACTTGCCGACGATTTCGACACTCATCAGATGGCTCCGCTCACAATGAAGCTGACGGTGGTCGCGGTGCTTCCCCCGAAGTTGAGTGTGCCGAACGTCTTTGCGCCTTCGACTTGATAGTCGCCTGCGTTGCCGCTGACCTGTTTTGCGGCGTCGACGAGCATCCGCACCCCCGAGGCGCCGACGGGATGGCCGCCGCCGATGAGGCCGCCGCTTGGGTTGATCGGCAGGCGGCCTCCGATCTCGATTTCGTTGTTCTCGATGGCTTTCCACGATTCGCCGGGTCCGGTCAGCCCGATGTGGTCGATGGCCAGGTACTCGCTGGGCGTGAAGCAGTCGTGCACTTCGAAGCCGTCGACGTTGTCGAGCGTCACCCGCGCGCGGTCGAACGCGTCGAGCACCGCCGTGCGCACGTGGGGCATCACGTAGGGGTCATCGGCGGAGCGGTCGAGTTTCTGCTGCAGTCCGAGTCCGACGGTGCGGTGGCCCCATCCGTCTATGCGGCCGATCGGTTGTACTCCTGGGTGGTCGCGCAGGTAGTCGTCGCTGACAAGGACGAGGCCGGCGCCGCCGTCGGTCATCTGACTGCAGTCGAACCGGCGCAGCTTGCCTTCGATCACCGGGTTGGTCTCGTCGTCGGTGCCGAGCGGATCTGGCACGGTCCATCCGCGGGTCTGCGCGTTGGGATTGGACCGCGCGTTGGCGAAGTTCAGCGCAGCGATGGCTCGTAGATGGGACTCGTCGATTCCGTAGCGGCGGTCGTATTCGTTGGCGACCCGGTCGAACATGTAGGGCCACATGAACGTGGCCTCGGCGCCTTCGTGGCCGGTCCAGGCGGCCGCGCCGAGGTGTTGCGCGGCGGTGTCACCCGGCACGGTCTTCTCGAGTTCGACGCCGACGACCAGCGCGGTGCGATAAGCGCCGGACCGCAGGTCAGCGATCGCCGCGAGTGTCGCAACGCTGCCGGATGCACACGCGGCCTCGTGGCGGGAAGCGGGCGTATCCCAGAACCCGTCGTTGACGCTGGCCGGCATCGCGCCGAGATGGCCTTGGCGAGTGAACATTTCGCCAAACGCATTGGCGACGTGGATCACGTCGATGTCCGCGGCGCCGAGCTTGGCCGCCGCGAGTGTCGCATCCACGACTTCGGCGGTCAGGTCGGCGAAGTCACGGCCCTCCCTGCTCAAGTTGCGTGCGAAGTCGCTTTGATAGCCGCCGAGGATCCATGCGTTCGCAGTGCCCATGAACGGGGACGGTACTACAACTAAGAGAGTGACTTGGCGGGATTCGCAATAGGGGTCGGCCCCGCCGGCTCCTGGTCTGAACCGACGAGACCTCAGCGGGCGCGATGGTCGACCACCGTGCTCGCCTACCGGGGCATTGCCTTAAACGACCAATGACAAACGCTGAATCCGAATTTGGTGTGCGGGCGAAGGGCAGCGGGAAGTCTTCGGTCATGACGGACCGTCAACACACCCACGATCTGGCACTGCGCATGGCTGAGCTGGCGCGGTCCGCGGCAATGCCACGAAGCGTTCCAGACGTGCTGTCAGAAGTGACGAAGGCGGCGGTGGAATTGATACCGGGAGTCGATACCGCGGGCGTCTTGCTTCTCAGCAAGGGCGGAAAATTCGAATCGCTTGCTGGCACGACGGATTTGCCATACGAGCTAGATGAGCTGCAGGTCACCTTCAACGAAGGTCCGTGCATGCAGGCGGCGCTGGACGACACCATCGTGCGCACCGATGACTTCCGCAATGAGTCGCGCTGGCCGGCCTACTCACAGGCGGTCGTGGAGATCGGCGTACTGAGCGGGCTGTCGTTCAAGCTCTATACCGCTGAGCGAACCGCAGGTGCGCTGAACCTGTTCGGGTTCACGCCGAATGTGTGGAACGCCGAAGCGGAGACGATCGGCTCGGTCCTGGCCGCGCATGCGGCCGCGGCAATTCTAGCCAGCCGCCAGGGGGAGCAACTGGAATCGGCCCTGTCGACGCGGGACCGTATCGGGCAGGCCAAGGGCATCATCATGGAGCGCTACGGGGTTGACGACGTGCGGGCGTTCGAGATGTTGCGCCAGCTTTCGCAGGACAGCAACACACGATTGATCGATATCGCGCAGCGTGTCATCGACACTCGCGGTGAGTCCTGAAAATTTGCCGAAAACGCGATTGACGCGCACGTAAAGGGGTATGCCGGTGTTGTCGGGGGAGGCACGCCAGGGGGGCTTGTGTACACCGGGATATCCGCTATCGCCGTCGCCGCGGCAGCCGCCGCGACGGTCGTGGGATGCGCGTCACACGCGGCGCCAGAGGCCGTCGACGTCGCGCACACGGTGAATTCGGCGCCCCCCGCAGCCGCGGCCGTGGCCAAAGCGGGAGCAAACACCGTCGCAATGCCACCGAACGCTGACGGCGACCCGCGATGCCCGGCTACCGATGCATGGGGCACGAATCCCTTCGGCGCGGGCATCGTCGTCACTTACTCGAGCGACGACACCGAGCCCGTCACCGTGCTCGTCCGTACGCAGACCGGCAGCGATCGCGCCCAACGCACCCTGCTCGGCCCTGGCGAACTCCGCCTGTTCGAGTTTGTCGATATCGACCCGGCCGCGGTGTCCGACGTGCTGATCATGACGAACACCCGGCGGTGTTATGTCACGGCCGACCCGGCTGCGCTGGGCTGAATCGCTTCGAACGCCTTGACTCACTGCCGCATGTGCGATGCGCCGCCGACGTACCACGTTTGACCGTTGATCCATTCGGCGTCGTCGGACAACAGGAAAGCGGTGATGGCGGCAAGGTCGGCGGGCCGGCCCAGCCGAGTGGTCTTGGCGGCCATCAGGAACATCTGCTGCATCCGTTGGTCGTCCTGGCGTTCCTGCGTTTCGCCCATGACCAGACCGGGCATGACGCCGTTGCAGCGGACCCCTTGGCCGCCCCAGTTGTTCGCGATGTGACGGGCGGACACCGGGTCCTCAGCCACAATGGAGGCTCTTTACAGAACCGCTTACAACTGCAGCCCAGGCTGCCTACCATGCGCAGGTGGCTGAGCCGGTCGTCGTGGAGCAATCGCGTTCAATATCAGTCAGTGTCGAGGACGCCTTTCAAGGCACTTTGATGATGGATGTGCCCGCTGTGTTCCACCGTCGGTACGGGCCGTTCCCACCCATTCGCCAAGTGATCAACGAGGCCAATACATGGGGCACCGTCGGCCAGACCCGAACTCTGAAGATGGCTGGTGGCGGCAGCACGCTAGAGGAATTGACCAAGGTTAACGCGCCACATTACTTCGCCTACCACGTAGGAAATATCAAGGGCCCGTTGTCCTTGGCCGCCAGCGGCATCGACGGCGAGTTCGAGTTCACGCCCGAAGACGCGGGTACCAAGGCAACTTGGCGTTGGACGGTTTATCCGCGATCGGCGCTGACGAGACCGGTGGTCGGGATGCTCGGAAAGGCCTGGCACGGCTGGGCTCGCCAATCGCTGGAGGAACTCGCGAACCAGCTCGTTCGCTGACCCCCGCCCGGTAGTGCGCCTCAGAAGGTCGTCTGGCCTGCCCCTCTTCCGGGGCTGAACGTGACTCAAAAATGACCGCTGACCTGCGCAAATAAGTGCCCCCGGCAGGATTCGAACCTGCGACACCGGCTTTAGGAGAGCCGTGCTCTATCCCCTGAGCTACGAGGGCGTGACCCGCACGGAGCTTACCGAACGGACTCAGCGCAGCTCGGCGATCACCTTCGCGAACGATTCGGCGTGAGGCGCCTGCACGATGATGTAGCTCACCCCGTAGGTGTCGCGGTATTCCCGTATCCGGTCCGCCATGTCGCGCGTCGACCCCGACAGCACGCCCGGGTGGCGCAGCAACTCCTCATCACTGAGCGCCGGTAAGAAGCGACGGGGAATCGACAAGTCCGGCATTCCCGAACTGTCGAGCGGCATCGCCGTGATCGCGATGTTGAGCTCGAGGTCGTCGAAGCGATCGCCTGCCGCCTCGCGGACGAACCCGATCCGCTCCGCCAGCGGGTCGCCGCCGCCGGGCGCACGGTCGCCTCCGGTCAGGCCGATGATGTTGGCGTATCTAGCGGCCACCGTCAGCAGCCGGTCGCCGTTGCCCGCAATCAAGATCGGCACATCGGGCAGATGTTCGCGCATGTATTCGGTGACGTGCTGCAGATACTCGACGCGCTGCCGAGCGCTCGGGAACGGCAGCTCGGCCGCCTCGAACTCCTCGCGGACATACCCTGCGCCCAATCCGATCTCGAACCGTCCGTCGGTGAGGTCGCGGATCGCCTCGACGTCGCGGGCCAACAACGCGGGCTTGTAGAAACCCGCATTGAGGACAAACGTCCCCAATCGCAGAGTGCTCGTCGCTGCCGCCGCGGACATCAGCGCGGGGAATGGCGCGGGCGCTCCGAGGTGGTCTGGCACGTGGATGACGTCGAAGCCGAAGTCCTCGGCACGACGCGCCACGTCCTGAACCTTCGCGCGCGACCGTGCGTCGTGCAGACTCAAACCGAACCGGAAGTCTTTGATCATGCGCCGATCGTATTCCTCAAGATCGCCAGCAATGTTCGAGGTTTGAGGCGCCGCGGGGGCGGGCAAACTTCCTCCGCCGACTTCACCCCGAAGTCCACAACTCAAAGGACCGTCTACCGGATCCGGCCCGTCGTTGAGATATCCGACGGGCCGGATCGATCTTTATGCCATGGCCAGCCATCCCACTATCGGTGTCGAAGAAGAGTTTCTACTCGTCGACCCGACGACCGGCGAACCGGTCGCCGTAAACCGAGCCGCCGCCCGGCACGCCGCCGAGCACGGCGTCAAACTGCAGCTCGAGTTGACGAGCTGTCAGATCGAGACCAACAGCGACGTCGTCGGTGGCAGCGGTGAACTTCGACGCCAGCTGACGCGGCTGCGGCGGATCGCCGGCGAGGCCGCAGAGGCCAGCGGGGCGAAACTGCTCGCCGCCGCACTGCCACCGACCCGGCCGTCCGAGTTCCCGATCACCGACACGCCGCGCTATCGCGAGATCGCCGACAGGTTCGGCATGGTCGCGGAGGAGGGCATCTGCGGGGCGCATGTGCACGTCTCGGTGCCCAGCCGCGAGCTCGCCGTCCGGGTGAGCAACCGGCTACGGCCCTGGCTGCCGTTGTTGCTTGCGCTGACTGCGAATTCGGCGATATACCGCAACACCGACACCCGCTATGCCAGCTGGCGCAGTATCGTCTGGGCCCGCTGGCCGAGCGCCGGTCCGCCTCCTCATTTCGACTCCGTCGACGAGTACGACGGGCTGGTCGAGATGTTGCGCCGCGCCGGGGCGGTGCTCGACGACGGCATGGTTTATTGGGACGTCCGCGCTTCGGCCAAGTTCCCGACGCTCGAGGTGCGCGTCGCCGACGTGCCCGCGACGGTCGCCGAGACCGTGCTGCTGGCCACCCTGATACGCGCCAGCGTGATGACGGCTCTCGACGAGGAACGCCGCGGTGAAGCCACGCTGCCGCTGTCGCCGCACGCTCTGAAGGTGGCGTACTGGAAGTCCGCGCGCGACGGCCTGGAGGGTGACGCGGTCGACCTGCTCGAAAGCCACGCAGTGCTGCCCGCCCGCGAGTTGTTGGAGCGCCTTGTCGAGCATGTCCGCCCGGCGCTGGAGGATCTCGGTGACTACGACATGGCGCGCGACGAGCTGGCGCGTGTCATCGAGCAGGGCAACGGCGCGACGCGACAACGGCGAGCCTGGCGGCAGCGGCGCGACGTAGCCGACGTCGTAGCCGAATTGTCAACAACCACAATCCCTTAGGCCAACGGCAGCTTGGCGAAGATGGGGCTGGTCGGTTGCGCAGAGCCGCTGCCGGGCTCCACTGTGAATGCAAGGGTCTGCGCGCTACCGAGATCGGGGAGCACGGCCGTGGTCGACGGCGCGACGGCCTTGGCGTCCATCGTGCCGGCCGAGCGCGGCCCGTTGTCGCCGACCAACCACATCTGGTACACGGTGCCCGGCGCAGGCGGCGCGACGTTGTTCATCACCAATACGCCGGCGTTCTTTTCGCGGGAGAACACCACCGTCGCCGTGCCGCCGGACGGAATGGGCTCCGACACCGTCCGCACGTCGGGCGCGGCGAACACCTGGTCGGCGGTCGAGGGTGCGGGTGTGGGCCGCAGCGCCAAACCGACTCCGAGCGCGCCCAACCCGATGACGAGTGCCGCGGCAGCGGCGAGGACGCCCGTCTGCCAACGTTTGATCCGCGGCTGCAACGGCCGAACGTTGTCCGCGCCGATGTCGGCGAGCAGGCGATCGCGCAGCTGCTGGGGCGGCTCGACCGCGGTGGCCGCCGAGACCGCCGCCATCGTTTCCCGCACGGCGCGGACCTCGTCAGCGAAGGCCTGCGCGACGGCCGGTGGCGCAGCTGCGACCCGCCGCTCGATGTCGGCTAGCTCAGCGTCGGTGCCCGCATGAAGCGCGTATGGCGTCGCGAGAGCGATGAGATCCGGATCAGTAGGCTCGGTCATGGGATCCCCAGACACCGGCGGAGGCCGCGGATAGCGTCGCGCATCCGCGATTTGATGGTCGCGAGGTTGGCCGACAACCGTTCGGACACTTGGACATACGTCAGCCCGTCGTAGTAGGCGAGCTGGATGCACTCGCGTTGCGCATCGGTAAGCGACCCGAGGCAGTCGGCGACCTGGCGCCTCTCGTCGCGCAGGATCACCGAATCAGCCACCTGATCTGACGGCGGGTCGACATTGGCTGCGCCGTATCGAGACTCACGCTGACTGGCCGCCTGCTCGGAGCGCACCCGGTCGACTGCGCGGCGATGAGCCAGCGTCATCAGCCAGGCCAGCGGTGAACCGGCAGACGGGTCGTAGTTCTCGGCGGTCCGCCATACCTGCAAGTAAATGTCCTGGGTGGTTTCCTCGCTGTAGCCGGGGTCGCGCAGGACGCGGGTGACCAGGCCGAACACCCTGGATCGGGTGCGGTCGTAGAACGTGGCGAACGCCTCGACGTCCCGCTGGGCCACCTGGCGCAGCAGTCCGTCGAGTTCGGTGGTCACGAGCGGTAGCCTATCCACCGGTGCCAATATCGTCACGATAATCGAGATCTGCGGGCATCCACCACGAAACCCCTTGTATCAGCGGGCAATTCGTCGACAGGACGGCGCGGCGTCGTTGAATCTCGTCGCATCCTCAGCATCGCGTTCTGAATCCGAATCTCCAAGGCGCCCATCAGTGGGGCGAGTGGCGCCACGAACTGTAGCCACAACAGCTGGCCGATGGTGGCCCGTCGGCGGGTGCCGCGAAGGGTCGAGACGAACGCCGCGTGATTGTCCCGATGCAGTGAAATCCGCACGTTCAGTTCGCCATTGGGCGGTGGTGCGAGCACGAGGTAGTGGCCGTCGACAACTGTGAACGGTGACATGGGCAGCTTCTTCACCACCATCGCGGGCTGGTCGTCCGCCGGTGGCAGCAAGTATGCGTGCCGCTCGCCGCGGGTGTTGTGCATCTCGACGACGATGTGGCGCAGCGCACCGTCGGCGCCGTGGCACCAGTACAGGCTGACCGGGTTGAACACGTAGCCCAGCACCCTGGCCTGAAGCAGTGCCGTGATCGTGCCGCCGTCGAGTTCGACGCCGCGTTCGGCCAGAAACGCGTCAACGCGTTGGCGCAGTGGTTCGTCCGGCGCTCCGTCGAAGTGATCGCGGGCATCGAACCGCGCGAACGGCCGGATCCAGCGCGGCAACCGGGGCAGCGCGTCCACGTCGACATACCAGCTGTAGCCGGTGTGCTCGAAGTAGTGACGGACCGGGGTGCGACGCAAGTGCGTGACACGCGTCCGGTACAGGGCTGGCATGCGTTCCACACCCTGTATTCGGAGCCATGCGGCGCGCGGATGGGTGTCGTACCGTCGCGGGATGCCCTCGACCTACTTTCACGGCGGGACCATCTGGACCGGTGTCAACGGCCAGACGACCGACGCGCTGCTGGTGGTCGACGGCGTCGTGCGGCCGGTGGACCAGGCGCCGAGGGACGCTGAGCGCGTCGACCTTCGCGGCGGCTTCCTGATGCCCTCGTTCGGCGATGGGCATGCGCACCCGCTACTCGGCGGCCTGGAGGCCGTCGGGCCGCAGATCCGGCAATGCACATCGGTGGCCGAGATCGTCTATGCCGTAGGGAAATTCGCCTCCGAACATCCGGAGCAGGACTGGATCATCGGGGCGTCCTACGAAAGCAGCCTTGCGCCGGGCGGACTGTTCGACGCCCGCTGGCTCGACGCGGCCGTGCCCGACCGCCCCGTGCTGCTGCGGGCATGGGACTACCACACGGTGTGGTGCAACACCGTGGCGCTCGAGCGGGCCGGCATCACCGCTGACACCCCGGATCCGGTGCTCGGCGAGATTCCGCGTCGCGACGACGGCTCGGTGCTGGGCACGCTGCGTGAGTGGGGTGCGGTCGACCTGGTGCATGCCGTTGCGCCCGAGCGCGATCCGGCCGTACGCATCGGCGCGCTTCGAAGGGCAGCCGACTACTACCTGGCCCGCGGCGTCACCTGGGTGCAGGACGCGTGGGTCGAGCCGAAGGACGTCGACACTTACATCGACGCGGCCCGCCAAGGCCAACTCGGTGTGCGGTTCAACCTGGGCCTGTACGCCGATCCGCGCAGGTTCAATGCTCAGCTCGAACAGTTCGCGCAGGCGCGACACAGGGTCGAGGAGCTGGGCTCGCCGCTGCTGACCGCGCACACCGTGAAGTTCTTCGCCGACGGTGTCATCGAGAACGAGACCGGTGCGCTGCTCGCGCCGTACTGCGGTGCGCTACACAGCCACGGCATGCAGGTATGGGAAGACCTTGCCGAGGCGGCGCGCGCCGTCGACGAGCTCGGATTCCAGATCCACATCCACGCGATCGGCGACGCCGCGGTGCGGCAAGCACTGGACGCGATCGAATATGTGGTGTCCACCAATGGAATTCGCGACCGGCGACCGGTCATCGCGCATGCCCAGCTGATCGACGACGCCGACATGGACCGGTTCGCACGGCTCGGCGTGGTCGCCAACATGCAACCGCTGTGGGCGCAGCTCGATCCACTGATGGTCGAGCTGACGATCCCGCGCCTCGGTGGCGAGCGCAGCGAGAAGCAATACCGCATGCGAAGTCTCGACGAGTCAGGAGCGACTTTGGCGTTCGGATCCGATTGGCCGGTGTCCTCGGGCGCGCCGCTGGACGGCATAGCCGTCGCGGTGTCGAGAGGTGGATGGACGCCAGCCGAGATTCTGCCGATCGAGCCGGCGTTGAGCGCCTATACGGCCGGCGTCGCGTACCAGGCGTTCGCCGAGGGGCAGTGGGGCACGCTCGGGCCGGGCGCCAGCGCCGATCTCGTCTGGCTCGACCGCGATCCGCGGACCACCGACGTCGGACAGGTGCAGGTCGTCGGGACTTACCTGCGCGGCGAGCGCGTCTACCCCAGTTCCCAGGAATGAGCGGTCGCGACGAGACCCTGGACCAATGTGGACGTCGCGGGGGACAGGCCGTCGTCTCCGGGCAGTCCGCTTCGGGGACTGATGCCCCGCACCCGCGGCGACAATTCGAGCTGCGTGCCCCCACCACGAACCCGGTTGACCGGGTTGTCGGGGTGCAGTCCGCGCAGTTCCCGCGGGATCGAGTTGAGGTCGGTGATCACTTGATAGCCGGGCACCACGACATGGCGGGCCAAGTGCTCCGTAAGGCTGCGGTTTTGCCCGCCGGCGAGCAGGTGCGTGCTGCGGCCGATGCGCCCGTACCCGTGCAGCGACACTGCGACCTCGACGTGGTCGAGGAATTCGGCGAGCCGCTCGGACTCTTGCGCCCGGTACAGGGCCGACGGCAGGTGGTGGGGGTAGTGGTCGGGGTGGCGGACCACGTAGACCGAGGCGCCTGCGGCCTCGGCAGCACGTTCGGCGATGACATCGGTCATCTGCTCCAGCCCACCGCCGTGAATGGCGAGGAAGCCGAATCGTGAGCGCAGTGTGCACTCTTCGACGATCGCAGGGTTGGCGAGTAGCTCCGAAAGCGACCGTGGCGCAGGCGAATTCGCCTTGTCGCCGCGCCGCGGCCAGTGTGCGGGGTCCCATCGCTTGAGGAATTCGATCCAGCGGTGCGGCAGGCCGTGGTGCACGGCGCCGTCGACAATGCGCTCCAGGTAGCCGGGGCGGGGCGGGCCGGGGTCGACGCGATGGTCGATGTAGACCCACGCTTCGGACGGGCCATCGTCGGTGTGCACGGTGAGCTTGTCGCGGCGATACCGCACCGGTACGCCCTCGGCGCTGTCGAGCACCTTGAGGTCGTGGTCGGTCAACCGCCACACCACGCCGTGCACCTTCGAGCCGTCGAACGGTTCGACGGTGGCGACGCCACGCTCGTTGATCAGCCAGTCGTGGTCGGCAAGGGTTGCCGGCCGGGGATCGACCGCGCCGGGGCACCGCCGCGCCATCTGCCTCACGCACAGGTTGGACCCGTACGCGAAGTAGCTATGGCTAGCCCGCATCTAGCGGGCGACGGTCAAATAGATCAACACCACGTTCAGCAGGGTAATCAATGCGGCCACACACCACCCCAGGGCGGTCGTCACGCGGTGGTTCGTGTCTTCGCCCATCAGCGAGTGCCTGCTGGTCAGCCGCACCAGTGGGATTAGCGCGAACGGGATGCCGAAGGACAGCACGACCTGCGACAACACCAGCGCCCGGCTCGGATCCAAACCGATCGCCAGGATCGCCAGCGCCGGGATCAGCGTGACGAGCCGCCGCAGCAGCAACGGGTACGAGCGCCGCAGCAAGCCCTGCATGATCATCGCCCCCGCGTAGGCGCCCACCGACGTCGACGCCAGACCCGAAGCGAGCAACCCGATCGCGAAGAACAACGCGATCGTCGGGCCGAGGGTGTCGCGAACCGCGGCGTATGCGCCTTCGATGGAGTCGGTGTCGGCGCGGCCCTGCAGGTTGGTCGCCGCGATGAGCAACATCGACAGATTCACCGCCCCGGCGACGAGCATCGCCAGCCCCACGTCGAGGCGGGTGACTTTGAGCAGCTGGCGGCGGCGTGGGCCGGCGTCGGGATGGCCGTGCCGGTCGCGGGCCAGGCCGGAGTGCAAGTAGACGGCATGCGGCATGACCGTCGCGCCCAGCATCGCGGTGGCCAGCAGCACGCTTTCGGCGCCCTCGAACCGCGGCAGCAGGCCTGCGGCGACCTCGCTCGCAGGTGGTGTGTCAACGAACAGGCTCGTCAGGAATCCGATGGCGATGATCAACAGCAGCCCGCTGATCACACGCTCGAACATGCGCTGACCGCGCCGATTCTGGATGGCGAGCAGCAGAAGCGACACCACACCGGTGATCACGCCGCCCGCCAACAGCGGAAGATCGAACAGCAGGTGCAGCGCGATCGCGCCGCCCATGACTTCGGCGAGATCCGTTGCCATGGCAACCAATTCGGCCTGGAGCCAGTATGTGATGCGAGTGCGTGTGCTGGTGTGGTCGGCGACGGCCTCGGGCAGGGAGCGGCCGGTGACGAGTCCGAGCTTGGCGGACAGGTACTGCACGAGGCCCGCCATCGCGTTGGCGACGACGATGACCCAGACGAGCAGGAAGCCGAACTGGGCGCCGGCACTGACGTTGGCGGCGACGTTGCCGGGATCGACGTATGCGATGGCAGCGACGAACGCAGGCCCGAGCAGGAACCAGCTCGGACGCAGCCGGACTTCGGTGTCCTGTGCCAACCAACCCACCTTCTATCCGGAGATACGAATAGAAAAGTTAGGTTACCCGAAATGCTAGGTCAAGCTCGTGGGTCACCAGCCGCCGATGCTGAAGACGAAGCCGCCGCCCCACGGCCAGCCCCATGGATATGGGTTGACCGGAGGCGTCGTGACGATTTGGGCATTGCCGGGGTTCTGACAGGTGGTCGTGCGAAGGCCGGTGTTTGTGCATTGCGGGCTCGCTGCAGAAATGGGTGCGGATACCAACGTGATCCAAACGGTAGCGACCAGAACAGGTGCGATGCGCCGTAGCCGATTCGCCATGGTGGCGTCCTTCCCAGCGAGTTTCACTAGGAATACTTGTGGCTCTGCCGCCAATCCAATAGAGCTGTTGGTCTATCTCCAGCAGGGCCCTCTGTCAGTGCTTACCACCCGATGCCGATACCGCCGATGCCGATGACCAGGCCGCCGCCCCACCACGGCCAGCCGCCGTACCAGTTGTTCTGCTGGGGTGAGGTGACGATCGCGGTGCTGCCGTTGGTCTGGCACTGCGTCGTGTTCGGAGCGGTGGTCGTGCACTGGGGTGCGGCCGCGGCGATGGGCGCCATAGCGACCGCGGCGCAAGCGCCAGCAGCCGCGAAAAGTGTTGAGAGATAATGAACCTGGGTCCGCATGGTTGGCCTCCTTAACACGGGCCGCGGATAAAAACTGGTTAGCGGCCTCCGCCGCCGTGGCCTCCTCCGCCACCGCCGATGATCAGCGCTGGGCCGTAGAACTCGTCGTCCCACGGATACGGGTAATCCGGTTCGGGCGGAGTGGCATTCAATTGCACGTTGCCTGGCGTCGCGCATTCGGTTGCACCGCCGGTGACGTCATTGCCACCGACCCCTATGCATGACGGCAACGTGGTGTCCGCTATGGCGGCGGGGGCGGCTCCGAGGGCCGCGGCGGCGCCTGCGGCCGCTATGAGCGGTGTGAGATATCGCAGGATCCTCCGCATAGGCACGTCCTTTTGTCGCCCCCGGTTATTTAGCTAGCGTACAGCCCTTTTCCAGTAATCAACGGCAAGTCCAGGGTCGTCGTGATCCCGGGCGCAGCCTCGACAACGGCGGGTATCGCGTTGACGACGCGGGCGGCGGTGGCGACGAGGCCGGCGTGGTTGTGGTCGCCCTTTCGGCTGCTCAGGCAGAGGTCCAACGCGTAGGACGGTTCGCCCGTGACCTCGACGCGGTAGGAGCCGCCCTCCTGGGCGGGTTGTGGCCAATCCGGGCAGAGGTCGGCACGAAGCCGGGTGACGTGTTCCAGCACGACTGCGGCTTTGCCGTTCTTCATCCCGCGCACCTCGAAGCGAAGCGCGGCGGCGCTGCCCTTGGGGATGTGGCCGGACGCGATGTCGAAGTCCTCGGGCGCGGGCTCGCGCACGTAGGTCTCGGCCACCTCGTCGAGTTCGACGCCGAGCCCCGCCGCGAGTTGCCGGACTACCGAACCCCACGCGAGGCTCAGCACGCCGGGCTGCAACAGCATCGGAAGCTCATCGAGCGGCTTACCGAAACCCATCACGTCGAACATCACCGTGGCGCTGTCGTAGGTCGCGTAGTCGACGATCTCCATGCACCGGATCTGCTCGACGCTCTGGCAGGTGCCGGCGAGCGCGAAGGGAAGCAGGTCGTTGGCGAATCCGGGGTCGATGCCGTTGACGAAAACGCTTGCGTTACCGGCCTTCGCGGCATCCTCGATCGGCTTGACGAGCTCCTCGGGCAAGACCTGCCAGGGGTATTGCAGGAACACCGCGCTACTGCCGACGACGTTGACGCCCGCGGCCAGGATGCGGCGGTAGTCCTCGAGCGCGTCGGGCAGGCGGTTGTCGGCCATCGCGCAGTAGACGGCGCACTGCGGATGGGTGGCCAGAACCGCGTCGAGGTCGGTGGTGGCGGTGATGCCGGTCGAATTGTCAAGTCCTGCAAGCTCTCCCGCATCCTTGCCAGCCTTGGCGTCGCTGGACACCCAGACGCCGGTCAGCTCGAAGCGGGGGTCGGTGATGAGCTGCGTCAGTGCGTGGCGGCCGACGTTGCCGGTGCCGATCTGCGCGACTTTGATGGCCATGGCTAGCTCCTCACAGGTCCGGGATGGGCAGGTCGAGATTGGGAACGGTGAGCCCGCCGTCGACCTCGAGCATCTTGCCCGTCAGGAAGTTGCCGGCGGGCGATGCGAGGTACACCGCGGCCGCGGCGATGTCGGCCGGGTCACCGAGTCGTCGCATGGGCGTGGCCTTCTCCATCGGGTCGCGTAGTTCGTCGTTGGACGCGACGATTTCGAGCGCGGAGGTGAGGATCGAACCAGGGGCGATGGCGTTGACCCGGATCCGCGGGCACAGATCGAGGGCGGCCTGGCGGGTGTAGTGCGCAAGCGCGCCCTTGGCGGTGGCGTATGCGGCGAATCCGCGGCCGGCCAACCGACCCATGGTCGAGGTGATGTTGATGATGTTGCCGCCGCCCGAGTGCTCGAGCATGAGCGGGACCGCGGCGGTGGTCAGGGCGTGAGCGGTGAGCACGTTGAAGGTGAAGGCGTCCTTCATGTCCTTGACCGACGTCGTCAGCAACGTATTCGGCATGGTGCCGCCGACGTTGTTCACGACGATGTCTAGTTTCCCGAAGGCCTCGACCGCTTCACCCGCCAGCTTGGCTGTGTCTTCGGGGTGGGCGAGGTCAGCGACGACGATATGCGCTTTGCGGCCGACTGACTGAATCTGGTCGGCGACCTCCTCGAGCTGCGATTGCGTCCGGGCCGCAATGAGCACGTCCGCACCGACTTCCGCGAATGCCACCGCGATCGCCGCGCCGAGGCCACGCCCGGCTCCGGTCACCACTGCGACCTGGTCGTCCAGGCGGAATCTGTCAAGAATCACGTTCGTTTCCTTCCCTCGCCGGGCGACACGCTAGCAGCGGCAGGGGCCTCGTGGGGCACCTTTTTGAAACACGTTCTAGTTTTCTCAGGAAGGCGGACTCCCTTTCCGAAGACTGCTGACCAAACTCACGCTCCGCAGACGGTTCGGGCGCACAATTGGGGTGTACGTCCGAGATCTGGGAGCCGCGATGAGCGAGCAACGATACGACTTCTTCGGTGAGATCTTCGAGCGGTACTTCAGACCCGCGATCGGGGCATATCCACAAGTGGGTGCACCACTGGTCGAGAGGTTGCTCGCGCTCGCCGACGACATCCCGGATCGACTGGCCCAGATCCGGCGCGCGGCGATGGCGTGGGGCACAGCCGAGACCTCCAATGCCAGGATCACTTCGGAACTCTTTGTGATCACGCAGCAAGGACTCATTTACGCCGCCGGATTGAACGAGTCGCGCGGGGCGCTGTATTACGTGGCGACGCCGCCCGGGTTGTTCGATCCGTTCGTCGATCAGATCGACACCGCCGAACTGCGTGAGGGCGACGTTGTCGTGGTCGACAGTGGCTTCTGCCGTGACCTCGCAGCGGCTCATCCGATGGACGCCGCGCTGCGCCGGATACTCGATGAGCACTTGGCGCTGCGGGTGGATCTGCCCGGATAGCTACTTCTTCGCGGCGGCCTTCTTCGCCGCTTTCTTTACGGGCGACTTCTTGGCGGCTGCCTTCTTCGCAGGCGCTTTCTTGGCGGCGGCTTTCTTGGCCGGCGCCTTCTTCGCGGGACGTTCCCCGTCACTCGATGAACCACCGGACCGTCGCGCCTTCACGCTGGCCTCCAGCTTGGCCAGCAGATCCGAGACATCCTCGGTCTCGTCGAGCTCCTTCGGCTGCTCCTCGGTGGTAAACGCTTCGCCGCCTTCGAGTTTCGCCTGTACCAACTCGTGCAGCTGCTCCTGGTAGTCGTCGTGGTAACGGTCCGGGTTGAAGTCGTCGGTCATCGACTCGACCACCTGGCCGGCCATCTTCAGCTCGGCGGGTTTGATCTCAACTTCCTTGTCCAGCACCGGGAAATCGGGATCGCGTATCTCGTCCGGCCACAACAGCGTGTGGATGACCATCACGTCGCGCTTAGAAAAATCCTTCACCCGCAACGCCGCGAGCCGCGTCTTGTTGCGCAAGGCAAAGTGCACGATGGCGACCCGGTCGGTCTCCATCAGAGTCTTGGCCAGCAGCACATAGGACTTCGACGACTTGCCGTCGGGCTCGAGGAAGTAGCTTCGGTCATACATCATCGGGTCGAGTTCGTTGGCCGGAACGAACTCCAGCACCTCGATCTCGCGGCTGCGTTCCTCGGGCAGTGTCGAGATGTCCTCGTCGGTGATCACGACCGTCTGGCCGTCGTCGGATTCGTAGGCCCTGGCGATGTCGCGGTATTCGACGACCTCGCCGCATACCTCGCAGACCCGCTTGTAGCGGATGCGTCCGTTGTCCTTCGCGTGGACCTGGTGGAACTTGATGTCGTGGTCTTCGGTCGCGCTGTAGACCTTGACCGGAACGTTCACCAGGCCGAAGGCGATCGAACCTTTCCATATGGAACGCATAAGGCCAGGTTAGCCGGGTTGGGGCAACAACGGGCCCGACCCGGCCGCCGCGGCGTCCCGCGTCGCCCGATCCGGCAGGTCAGCGCCTGCCCTGGCGACCGTCAGCGCCGACGACAGCGCCGCCGTCTGCACCACGCCGGTCAGCGCGTCGAGACCGATGCGGGCGAGGTCGCGTCGCCGTTCGGCGCCCAGCAGGCCCAGCGACCACAGCGCATCGATCAGCCCCGTCATGAATGCGTCGCCCGCTCCGACGGTGTCCACGACGTTCACCCGAAGCGCAGGCACCCGCACGATCCCCGCCGCGCACACGGCGAACGCACCACGGTCACCCATCGTCACCGCCACGATCGACGGACCCAGCCCCAACCACGTCCGGGCGATGTGCTCGGGCGGCCTGTTCGGGTCGATCCAGCGCATGTCCTCGTCGCTGGCCTTCACCACATCGCTGCGTTCGATCAGGCGGTCGATGCGGCCGCGCACGATGTCGGCGTCCTCAATCAACGCCGGCCGCACATTCGGGTCGAACGTGATCGTCGCCGACGCGTGATAGGCGTCCAGCAGCGCCGCCGTGGCCCGGCAGCCTGGTTCGAGCACCGTCGCGATCGAGCCGGAGTGCGCCACCAGCGGCGGCGCCCCCTGCGCCGTCCCCGTCAGTTGCCAGTCGATGTCGAATTCATACTGCGCTGACCCATTCGCGTCGAGTGTGGCCAGCGCCGTAGGCGTGCGCTCTGCAGTCGTGCTTCCTGAAACGAGTTGGACCCCAGAAGATTTCAAATAGTCCACGATGCGCTGGCCGCGCTGGTCGGCGCCGATGTGCGTGAGGAAGTCGACGCCGCGGCCCAGCCGGGACAGACCGACCGCGACGTTCAACGGGCTGCCGCCGACATGCTCGCCGGTGACCGTGCCCTCGCGTTCGACGATGTCGATCAACGCCTCGCCGATCACCAGCGCACGTTCGGGCACGCCGGATGCAGTCATGGCGTCTCCTTACGAAGCAGCGTCTCCAAAGTCGCACGTGCACCGTCACGGTGCAGAGACTCGAGTGCCCACAGATACGCCTCGACAAACCGTGGCTGTGATGCCAGATCACCAAAGACGTCGGTGTTTTCGATGAACGCCGTCGGGTGCTCGCGCTGCGAGCGGGCCAGCGGCACGAGTGTGTCGGCCAGTTGATCCTGAACCTCGATCGGAGAGCCCTGCTCGTCGACGCCTTCTGCATAGCGGGCCCAACTCGCGACGGTGGCCGCCGACAACCTAACGGGGCCGTCGGTGGCCAGGTTCGCGCGCACGACGGGCAGCAGCCACTTCGGGATGCGGTCCGATGAGCCGAAGCACAGGCGCGCGATCGTGTCCTTCACGCCGGGGTTGGCGAACCGTTCGATCAGCGTGCGCTTGTAGTCGGGCAGGTCGATGCCCGGCACCGGCTTCAACGTCGGCGTGGCCTCTGAATCCATGTATGCGCGAAGGAATTCGGCGAAGAGCGGGTCAGCGGCCGCGTCGTGTACCAGCCGATAGCCCGCCAGATAGGCGAAGTAGCACAGACTCTGGTGGCTGGCGTTGAGCAGCCGCAGCTTCATCAACTCGTACGGCGTCACGTCGTCGACCAGCAGCACATCCACCTCGTCCAGTGGCGGCCGTCCGTCGGAAAAGGAGTCTTCGAGCACCCACGACGTGAACGGCTCGGCGACCACCGGCCACTGGTCTTCCACTCCCAATTCGCTTGCAAGAACCTCGATTACGTCCGCTGTAGTGACCGGCGTGATCCGGTCCACCATCGAATTGGGGAAGCGGGTATGGGCATTCATCCACTCACCGAGACCGGGATGCACGCGATCGGCGTACGTGGTGAAAGCATGCCGCGCGACCTCACCGTTGCCCTCGATGTTGTCGCACGACACGATCGTCGGCGAGGCGATACCGCGGTCGCGGCGCCGTGCCAACGCCTCTGCGACGAGGCCGAACACGTTCACGTCGTTGCCACCGAGGTTGTCGATGTTGTAGCCGCCCTCGGTGATCGTCAGCGAGATGATCCGGGTGGTCGGCGCCGCCAGCAGTTCGATGACGGCTTCGGGATCGTCGGGCGCGTAGCGGTAGTCGACGATCGAGCCGATCACCCGGGCGTCACGGGTGCCGTCCGGATTCTGCAGCAACAGCGTGTACAGCCCGTCTTGGGCCGCCATCACGTCGGCCATCCTGCGGTCAGCGGGCAGCACGCCGACGCCGCAGATGCCCCAGTCTTTGGCGAGCCCCATCTCCAGCAGGCGATCGACATACATGGCCTGATGTGCACGATGAAATCCGCCGACCCCGAAATGCACTATGCCGACGGTGATCTCGTCGCGGTCATAGCTGGGCTTGTCGATCGGGATCTGCGCCAGTGTCGACTTGCTGAGCTTCATGACACCGTCACCACACTCTTGACGCTACCCGGCGTGCGGTCGGAGTCCAGGGCCTCTGCGGCCTTCTCCAACGGAAAATGCGCGGTCACCATCGCGTCCAGATTGACGCGTCCCGACTCCACGAGCGCGATCGCCGTCGGCCAGGTGTTCGCATAGCGAAACACACCGGTCAACACCAGCTCGCGATTCTGGATCACCTGCGTCGGCAGCTCCATCGTCTCGGCGCCCGAACCGACCAGCACCACGGTCCCGGCAGGCCGCACCGCGCGGATGCCGTCGACGACGGCGGCCGGAGCACCCGACGCGTCGATGAACGCATCGACTCGCAAGTCGCCGATCGGCCCGGTGGTCGGGTCGAGCACCGTCGTCGCGCCGAAGTCCTCGGCCTGCAAGCGGCGGGACTCGTCGGGATCGCTGACGACGATGTCCGTCGCGCCGTAGGCCCGTGCAACCTGGGCCACCATGATGCCGATCGGCCCCGCACCCGCGATCAGCACACGCGATCCGGCTGCGAGCCTCGCCTTGCGCACCGCGGCGATCCCCACCGACAGCGGCTCGCACAGCGCGGCGGCGTCGTCGGACACCGACTCCGGCACGGGATGGGCGTAAGCCGCACCGATGGTCACGTAGTCGCAGAAGGCGCCGTCGACCGGTGGCGTCGCGAAGAACCGCATGTGCGGGCAGAGGTTGTAGTGGCCGCGGCGGGTCTCGTCGCTGGCGGGGTCGGGTCGCTGCGGTTCGATCGAAACCCGCTGACCGATGCGCGAGTGGTCGACTCCATCGCCGACGTCGACGATTCTGCCCGCGGCCTCGTGGCCGAGCACCAAGGGCGCGTCGACGACGAAGCTGCCCAGTCGACCGTCGCGGTAGTAATGCGTGTCCGACCCGCATACACCCACTGACGACACCCGTATCAGCACGTCACCGGGGCCTGGCGCCGGAACTGGCCGCTCCTGGGTCTCGATGCGGCCTGGTTCGACGAGGACAGCGGCCCGCATCCGAGCGGCTGGGGAGAGTGTTGTGTGCGTCACACCTGCCATGCTAACGTGATGAGCATCTACTCGCACCCCTGAGCAAATGCTCACCTGCGGACAGGAGGCGACGTGGCCGCACCGACGTCGAATGGCGAGGTGGTCTCGCGTGCCGGGACCCCCGAGGATCTTCGGCTCGCGTTGCGTGCGGCGACGCTGTACTACCTCGACGGCCTCACCCAAGCCGAGATCGCGTCGCGACTGGGCGTCTCCCGCCCGACGGCGGGTCGGCTGGTCGCCCGCGCCAAAGCCAAGGGGCTGGTCCGCATCGAGGTCGTCGTCCCGCCGGACATGAGCGACGATCTGCACGCCGAAGAAGAGCGTGAACTCGAGCAGAGATTCGGGTTGACCGAGGCGGTGGTCGCCGGCCACGGCGTCGACATCGGAGCGCCGGGACGCCCCGCCGCATTCGCGAGTGTGGGCCGGGCGGCGGCCGCACTGCTGATGCGACGGCTCTCGGCCGATGACGTTCTCGGATTCACATGGGGGCCTGAGCAAGTCGCCGTCGCCACCGCGCTGGCGCCCGGTGTCGCCAGCTGCCGCGCGGTGGTCCAGCTCGACGGCGCGATGTCGTCGGCCACCTACCAGACCGGCACCGAATTCATCCTCGGCCGCTGCGCGGACGTGTTGCGGGCCACCACTATCCGGCTTCCGGCACCGTTGTACGCCGACCCGTCGACGGTTGCCTCCATGCGCAGCGACTCCGTGATCTCCCGCACCCTGGAGGCCGGCAGGCGCGCCGACGTGATGCTGTTCGGAGTGGGCGCCGTGTCGACGTCGACGACGCTGTTCGAAGGCAGCTTCCTCGACACCAAGATGCTCGACGAACTCATCTCGCTCGGTGCGGTCGGCGAGATCGGGGGCCGGTTCTTCGACGCTCAGGGCGCATCCGTCGACACCGAACTTCAGCAGCGTGCGGTATCGGTTCCGCTGGAAGACATCCGCACGTGTGAGAAGACGATTTTGATCTCCAGCGGCGCGGCAAAGCATCACGCGACTCTTGGCGCACTGCGCGGCAAGCTCGCTCGGCTTTTGGTTTGTGACATCGATTGTGCGCGTTGGTTATTGGCGCAGTGAGAGGTGAGAAGCACGTGAAACTGTTCAGAAAGTTGGCATTGTGTGCCACGGCGGCCGGGCTCGTCGTCACGTCCGGATGCGCGGGCGCGGGCAGCTTGGGGTCGTCGGCGAACGAGGTGACGATCGCGCTGGTTTCCAACTCGCAGATGACGGACGCCCAGAAGTTGTCGACGGAGTTCGAGAAACAGAATCCCGGAACGAAGCTGAAATTCATCACGTTGTCGGAGAACCAGGCGCGAGCCAAGATCACCATGTCGACCGCGATGGGCGGCAGCGAGTTCGACGTCGTGATGATCAGCAACTTCGAAACCCCGCAGTGGGCGAAAGACGGTTGGCTGCTCAACCTTTCGGACTATGCGAACAATACGCCGGGCTACGACATGAACGACTTCATTCCGTCCCTGCGTGAGTCGCTATCTCGCGACGGCAACATGTACTCGGTGCCGTTCTACGGCGAGTCGTCGTTCCTGATGTACCGCAAGGACATGTTCGAGAAGGCGGGGATCCAGGTCAACCAGGATCCGAACTACCAGCCCCAGTGGCAAGAGGTCGCGCAGTGGGCGAAGACCATCAAGGAGAAGGGCGTCTCGGACGCGGGTATATGCCTGCGCGGCAAGCCCGGCTGGGGCGAGGTGCTGGCGCCACTGGACACCGTTATCAACACCTTCGGCGGACGGTGGTTCGACGAGAAGTGGAATGCGCAACTCAACAGTCCCGAGGTGAGCAAGGCAGTCAACTTCTACGTCAATCTGATCAATCAGGCAGGCGAACTCGGCGCGTCCTCAACCGGTTTCCAGGAGTGCGCCAACCTGTTCGGTCAGGGCCAAACGGCGATGTGGTACGACGCCACATCGGCAGTCTCGGTGCTCGAAGATCCGAAGACGTACCCGGATCTGGTCGGCAAGATCGGCTACCTGCCTGCGCCGATCGTCGAGAAGCCGAATTCGGGTTGGCTCTACACCTGGTCGCTGGGCATCCCGAAAGGTGCCAAGAATCCCGACGGCGCATGGAAGTTCATCTCGTGGATGACCAGTAAGGACTATATGAAGCTGGTCGGCGAGAAGCTGGGCTGGGCGCGCGTCCCACCCGGCAGTCGGACCTCGACGTACACGAGCCTGCCGGAATACCAGGCGATCTCGAAGTCCTACGGGCCGTTGACCTTGAAGTCGATCGAGGGATCGACCCCGAACAAGCCCACGGTGCAACCGGTTCCGTACACCGGCGTGCAGTTCGTCGGGATCCCGGAGTTCCAGGATCTCGGGACGCGAGTGAGTCAGCAGATCAGCGCCGCGATCGCCGGCCAGAAGTCTGTTGACGACGCGCTCAAGCAAGCACAGGAGTACGCCGAGGTCGTCGGCCGAAGCTATCAGGAGAAGTGATGACTGTTACCGCTGAAACCGAAGCTGCCGCCAGCGAAAAGGCGGTGGCCGAACGAGTTCGCAAGATACGGGAAGCGCAAGACGCCGGCGTGAGCCGCGCCGAAGGGTGGCGCAGACGCGGGCCGTTGCTTCCGGCGCTGATCTTCATGATCCTCGTCACGCAGATTCCGTTCCTGTTCACGCTGTACTACTCGACGCTGTCGTGGAACCTGGTTCGCCCCGGGTCCCGCCGGTTCGTGGGACTGAACAACTACATCGCGGTCGTCAAGGACAGCCAGTTCTGGACGGTCGCCTTCAACACCGTCCTGCTGATCGTCGTCGTGGTACTGGTCTCGGCATTGCTCGGACTGCTGCTGGCATTGCTGCTCGATCGCGCATTCCTGGGTCGAGGTGTCGTACGGACGCTGCTGATCACCCCGTTCCTCGTGACACCCGTTGCGGCGGCGCTGATCTGGAAGACCACGATCCTCGACGCCACGAACGGCATCCTGAACTGGGTGCTGTCGCTGGTCGGGATCGGCAAGGTGGACTGGATCGGCCAGTTCCCCTTGACCATGGTGATGGTCGTGCTGATCTGGCAGTGGACGCCGTTCATGATGCTGCTGATCCTCGCCGGCCTCCAGTCGATGCCTCGCGACATCCTGGAGGCCGGTCGAGTCGACGGTGCGGGCGCGCTTCAACTCTTCCGTGAGTTGACGTTGCCCCACCTTCGGCGCTTCATCGAACTGGGTGTCGTGCTCGGCGCGATCTACCTGGTCAATACGTTTGACACCATCTACATGCTGACCCAGGGCGGCCCGGGTATCGCCAGCGCGAACCTGCCGTTCTACATCTATCAACGTGCCTTCCTCGGTTTCGACATGGGCCAGGCCGCGGCGATGGGCGTGGTCGTGGTGATCTTCACAATGATCATCGCGAGCTTCGCACTTCGGTTGATCTTCAAATCGTTTTCCGGCAAGGAAGAGGCAGCCTGATGACTACCACAGTTGAGAAGACCACGGCGGCAACGCATTCAGCCGCTGCCTCAAAGAAGAAGAGCCGCAAGTTCAGTCCGTGGGGAGTGGTGGCGTGGCTCGTCGGGCTCGGGTTCTTCTTCCCCGTGTTCTGGATGGTGCTGACGGCCTTCAAACAGGAGGGCGACGCGGCGACCAGTCCACCGAAGTTGTTCTTCACACCGACGCTGGACCAGTTCTCCGCGGTGTTCGACAAGGGCATCGGGCCTGCGATGCTGAATTCGGTTTTCGCTACCGGCGTTTCGACCCTGCTCGTGCTGCTGCTCGGGACGCCCGCCGCCTTCGCGTTGTCCCTGCGGCCGGTGCGCAAGACGCAGGACGCGTTGTTCTTCTTCATGAGTACGAAGATGCTGCCGATCGTCGCCGCTATCCTGCCGCTGTATGTGATCGTGTCCAATATCGGTCTGCTGGACAACATCTGGGCGCTGGTCATCCTTTACACCTCGATGAACCTGCCTATCGCGGTGTGGATGATGAGGTCGTTCTTCCTCGAGGTGCCCGGTGAATTGCTCGAGGCGGCGAGCCTTGATGGTGCGAGCCTGTGGCGGTCCGTGCGCGAGGTGATCCTGCCGCTGGTGTCGCCCGGCATCGCGGCCACCGCGCTGATCTGCGTGATCTTCGCCTGGAACGAGTTCTTCTTCGCGGTGAACCTGACCGCGGTGAACGCCCAGACGATGCCGGTTTACCTTGTCGGATTCATCGCCGGTGAGGGTCAGTACTGGGCCGTCCTGTCGGCGGCGGCAACCATGGCCGCGCTGCCCGTGATCCTCTGCGGGTGGTTCGCCCAAAACAAGCTGGTGCGCGGACTTTCGTTCGGCGCAATCAAATAACGGCCCCCCGCACCCCGAAGAAGAGAAGAGAACAGAAGCCATGGCATCAATCGCTTACAAGAACGCCTCCTGCATCTACGAGCAGGCGGACACACTTGCCGTCGACTCACTCAACCTCGACATCTCCGACGGCGAGTTCGTCGTCCTGGTCGGGCCTTCGGGCTCCGGCAAGAGCACCGCGCTGCGGATGCTCGCCGGCCTCGAGGACATCGACGAGGGCAGCATCGAGATCGGCGGCAAGGACATGACCGGCGTGCCGTCGAAGGATCGCGACATCGCGATGGTGTTCCAGAACTACGCGCTGTACCCGAACAAGACGGTCGCCGAGAACATGGGTTTCGCGCTGAAGCTGCGCGGGGTTTCGGCCGACGAGCGACGCAAGAAGGTCGAGGAGGCGGCCAAGATCCTGGACCTCACCGACTTCCTCGACCGCAAACCCGCCAAGCTCTCCGGCGGTCAGCGTCAGCGCGTTGCGATGGGCCGTGCCATCGTGCGCGAGCCACAGGTGTTCTGCATGGACGAGCCGCTGTCCAACCTGGACGCGAAGCTGCGCGTGCAGACCCGCACCCAGATCGCCGCGCTGCAACGACGGCTCGGCACCACCACCGTCTACGTCACTCACGACCAGGTCGAGGCGATGACGATGGGCGACCGCGTGGCCGTATTGCGGTTCGGCAAGCTGCAGCAGTTCGCCGCGCCCAACGACCTGTACGACAAGCCGGCCAATGCATTCGTCGCCGGCTTCATCGGATCGCCCGCCATGAACCTCGTGACGGTGCCGATCACGCCCGACGGTGTCAAGATCGGCGACTCCACAATGGAATTGGAGCGCGCCGACCTGACGCGGCTGTCCGAGGCCGGCCTGTCGGAGGTCACCTTCGGCATCCGCCCCGAGCAGCTCGAGCTCACCGATTCCGGTGGCGTGGAGGTCGTCGTCGACCTGGTCGAGGATCTCGGCAGCGAGGCGTACGTGTACACCCACGCGGGCTCCGGCGTCGAACTGGTGGCGCGGTGCAATCCGCGCACGGCGCCCAAACTGGCCGACTCGGTGCGGTTGCGCAGGCATCCCGAGGGGGCGGTGCACCTGTTCCACCCGCAGACGGGCGAACGCATCAACTGAACATGAGCGCGCCGGAGTTGCGGCTCCGTGCACCAACCCCCGGCCTCCTCGCGTTGCCATGGGACCGACCGCTGTCGGAGTGGGTGGTCCCCGATGTTCCGTTGCGCGACATCGCCGTTGGGATGAGCCGCCACCTGGTCAAGTTCGTCGAGGCCGACGATCACCTGTGGGCGGTCAAGGACATGCCGCCGCGGGTGGCCGTCAAGGAGTACGACGTGCTGCGTCGGCTCGAAGACATGGGGCTGCCCGCAGTGCGTCCGGCCGGCCTGGTTCTACAGCCGGAGTTCGACACCGCGATCCTGGTCACCCGCTACCTCGAAGGCTCATGGCAGTACCGCAGGCTGTTCATGCGTCTGCCGCCCGACCAGCCGCGGCACCGGGCCCGCCTGCTGGATGCCATGGCGGGTCTGCTGGTCGAGCTGCATCGCCACGGCGTCTTCTGGGGTGACTGTTCGTTGGCGAACACGTTGTTCTCGCGCGACGGGCAGCTACTGGCGGCCTGGCTGGTCGACGCCGAGACGTCCGAAATACACCCGTCGCTGAGCCGTGGGCAGCGCAGGCACGACCTCGAGATTCTGGTGGAGAACGTGGCGGAGGGTTTGGTCGACCTCGCCGAGCGGCTCGGTCAGCCCGAGGAGATGCACGCCACGCTGATCGCCGAAGCCGAACAGGTTCAGGCCCGTTACGAAACGCTCTGGGAGGTCCTGCACGCCGAGCCGGTGTTCGGGTTCAGCGATCGGTACCGCGTGGAAGGGACGATCCGGCGCCTCAACGAACTCGGCTTCGCCGTCGACGAACTGTCGCTCCAGGCGGACAGCGCGGATCCGAGCCAGCTCAAACTCCATGTCGCCGTGGGCGATCGGCGCTACCATGCCCAGCGTCTGCACGACCTCACCGGGCTGGACGTCGGCGAAGGGCAGGCCCGCATCCTGCTCGGCGATCTGCGCGCTTACCAGGCGCAGCTGTGCCGCGAAGTTGGACACGATGTCGACGAGCGGACCGCTGCTCGGCTGTGGGTCATCGAGGTGTTGACACCGTACGAGCAGTTGGCACACGAAGCGGTACACCACACCGGCACACCCATCCAGGCCTACTGCGATCTGCTCGAGGTGCGTTGGCTACTCAGCGAGAACGACGGTCACGACGTCGGGACCAACCGAGCGCTTGCGGCGCTGGCTCGCGACGTCATCCCCACCGACTCCGCTGCGAAGATGGCCATCGCCGAGATACCGACCGCGCCGTTCGCGGTCATCCGGATCGACGACGACTCCTAACCGCTTCCGCCGCTTCCGCCGCTTCCGCGCGAACGTGGGTTACCAGCACGGCTTGAGGCATTGGAGCGTGACGGTAACCCACGTTCGGCGTTGGGCTAGTCGACGAGAAGTGGCTACGTGACCGGTTCGAGGCCCGGGTTGGTGCCGAGCGGCACACCGGGGTTGGCGCCCGGTGCGTCGTCGGTGAAGACCTGGTGAGGCATTGCCCTGCAGTAGTCGTCCATCGGGGTCTGGTCCCCGGAGCAGTAGGGCAATCGATCTTCCGGGTCAGCTGCTGCGTGCGGGGCTCCGACGAGGATGGCCGCCGCTGTGAGCAGGCACGCCGTGAACGTTCTCGTCATAGTCCAACGGTACTGCGGGTAATACCGTGAAGTGGTGGATCGATACGGTCGGGTTCGGCTGACCAACCCCGACAAGGTGCTGTACCCGGCGACGGGTACCACCAAGGCCGAGGTGTTCGACTATTACGTCAACATCGCCGAGGTCATGATCCCGCACATCGCCGGCCGCGCGGTGACCCGTAAGCGCTGGCCCAACGGCGTCGACGAACCGTCGTTCTTCGAAAAGCAGCTCGCATCGTCGGCGCCGGAGTGGTTGGAGCGCGGCACCATCGTGCACAAGTCAGGCACGACGACATATCCGATCGTCGACACCGTCGAAGGCGTGGCGTGGCTCGCTCAGCAGGCCTCGCTCGAGGTGCACGTGCCGCAGTGGCGGTTCACGAGCGACGGACCCGGGCCTGCCACCCGATTGGTGTTCGACTTGGATCCGGGCGAAGGCATCACGATGAAACAGCTCTGCGAAGTCGCGCAGGCCGTCAAGGAGCTGATGGGCGACATCGGGCTGACGACCTATCCGCTCACCAGCGGTAGTAAGGGCCTGCACCTGTACGCCCCGCTCGAGGAGCCGGTCAGCTCGCACGGCGCGGTGGTGTTGGCCAAACGTGTTGCGCAGCAACTGGAAAACGCGATGCCCAAACTCGTCACGTCGACGATGACCAAGAGCCTGAGGACCGGCAAGGTATTCCTGGATTGGAGCCAGAACAACGCATCGAAGACGACGATCGCGCCGTATTCCCTTCGCGGACGCGAACATCCGACCGTCGCGGCGCCCCGCACCTGGGACGAGATCTCGGATCCGAAGCTGCGGCATCTGCGTTTCGACGAGGTGCTTGAGCGCGTGGATAAGTACGGCGACCTGCTGTCCGAACTTGACGACAAGGTGCCGACTGAAGATCGGCTGACCAAGTACCGCAGCATGCGTGACGCGGCGAAGACGCCGGAGCCGGTGCCAAAGAAGCCGCCAAGAGCCGGAAACAACGACCTGTTCGTCATCCAGGAACATCACGCCCGCAGATTGCATTACGACCTGCGGCTAGAGCGTGACGGGGTCTTGGTGAGCTGGGCGGTGCCGAAGAACCTGCCCGACACTCCTGCCGTCAATCACCTCGCGGTGCATACCGAGGATCACCCGTTGGAGTACTTGACCTTTCACGGCACCATTCCGCAAGGCGAGTACGGCGCGGGCAAAATGATCGTCTGGGATACCGGCACCTACGAGACGGAGAAGTTCAACGACTCCGCTGAAGAAAGGGGTGAGGTCATCGTCACGCTGCACGGCAAGAAGATCGACGGCCGGTACGCCCTGATCCAGACCGACGGCAAGAACTGGCTCGCGCACCGGATGAAGGACCAACAGCATCCCCACGCCGCCGATCTGGCGCCGATGTTGACCACCGAAGGTTCGGTGGAAAACCTCAAGTCGGCGCAGTGGGCGTTCGAGGGCAAGTGGGACGGCTACCGGGTGCTTGTCGACGCCGACCACGGAACGTTGAATGTGCGTTCCCGACGCGGGCGGGAGGTCACCAACGAGTATCCCCAATTCGAAGCACTGGCGGCAGATCTCGCCGACCACCACGTCATCCTCGACGGCGAGGCGGTGGCTCTCGACGAGTCCGGCGTGCCGAGCTTTTCGGAGATGCAGAACCGGGCCCGCTCCACGCGCGTGGAGTTCTGGGCCTTCGACATTCTGCATCTGGACGGACGATCGTTGTTGCGGGCCAAGTACTCCGATCGCCGCCGGCTGCTCGAGACGCTGGCCGAAGGTGGTGGCGTGATCGTGCCGGAGCTGCTCCCGGGTGATGGAGCCGCGGCGCTGGAGTTCGCTCGTAAGAAGAAGTGGGAAGGCGTCATCGCAAAGAAGCGGGACTCGACGTACCAACCCGGCCGGCGGTCGTCGTCGTGGATCAAAGACAAGATCTGGAACACGCAAGAGGTCGTGATCGGCGGGTGGCGCCAAGGTGAGGGCGGTCGCTCCAGCGGTATCGGTGCGCTGATGCTGGGCATCCCCGAGGACGGGCGACTGCATTTCGCAGGCCGTGTCGGCACAGGGTTCACCGAGAAGGACCTGGCAAGGCTCAAGGACATGCTCAAGCCGCTGCACACCGACGAATCACCGTTCAACACACGGCTTCCCGCACAGGACGCCAAGGGTGTGACGTTCGTCAGGCCGGAGCTCGTCGGCGAAGTGCGCTACAGCGAACGCACCAGCGATGGCCGGCTACGTCAGCCGAGTTGGCGCGGGCTGCGGCCCGACAAGACGCCGGACGAGGTGCGCTGGGAACAGTAGCCGTTATCAGCAATTCAGACACAGGGTTTGGTCAGCTCGATGCGGGGTAGACCCTAAGGTCGGCGAAACAACAGCGCCGCTATTGAGGGGGTTGGAAATGCAGATCTCTGGTATCGATATGCGACGCGGAGCTTTCGCTGGACTTGCTGCCGGCGCACTCGGTGGTCTGGCAGCCGTGACGATCGCGGTTCCGACCGCGTCTGCTCAGCCTGGATGCACCGCGGCAGGGCTGAGCAGCGCGCTTGGTACGGTCTCGACAGCGACCGGCCAGTATCTGGCAGCCCATCCCGGTGCAGATGACGCGATCACGAACTCTGGCGCGCTGGCACCGGGAGACGCCGAGAACGCGATTCGGGCGTATTTCGTTGCCCATCCGCAGGAGTGGATGGACCTGCAAGGCATCGCGCGTCCGCTGGCCACCCTGCGACAGCAGTGCGACGTCGATGTGGCACCCGCACAGATCGCGAGGCTGTTCGACGCGATGGCCTCGTAGCCTTAGTTCTAGCGTTCGCCGCGGGCCTCGAGCACCGATTTGATGTCCACGACGGGTGTCTTGTCGATCGCCTCGAGACCTTTCACGCGGATACGAAGGTCGTCGATCGCGAGAATCGTGACGGCGTGAATGCCAAGCGGATTCGGGCGATGCTGTGAACGCGTCGAGAACACCCCGCGGATGGGCCGGCTGGTATCACCGCGCGGATGCACCTGCAGGACATTGCGATCCGCCTGATGCAACCACGTCACCACGACGATGTCGTCGCCAACGCTCAACCCGTCGAGCGCTGCCCTCACGTGCGGTTCGAAAACCAGCCAACAGTCCGGCGCACCTTCGTCACCTTGACGTGGCGCCGCGGTTGGCTCAGTCAGCGTGGACTCGACATAGCCGATCGGGCGCAATGCAAACTCGGGCGTCATGTGGAAATCACGTGATCGTGACGCCGCCGTCGACGACGATTGTCTGCCCGGTGACGAATCCGCCGGCATCGGATGCGAGCCAGACGAGCGTCGCGGCCAATTCGACTGGATCGCCCATGCGGCCCAACAACACTCGCGGCTTGAGGCTTTCGATGTAGCCGGGCCGGTAGGCGTCGGTCATCTCGGACTCGAAAAATCCCGGTGCGATGGCATTGACGCGGATGCCCTTGCGAGGGCCCCACTGCTGCGCGAGGTCGCGAGTCAAACCCATGATCGCGGCCTTGGTCGCGCTGTACGCGGCTTGCGGCAGGCCCGCTGTCGTCAGACCGAGCACGCTGGAGATGTTCACGATGGAACTGCCTGGCTGCATCACCCGCGCGCATGCCTGCGCGGCCCAGTAGGAGCCGTTGAGGTTGATGTCGACGACGGCGCGGAACTCGTCGGGCGTCTCGCGGGTGGCCGGTACAGCGGTACCGACCCCGGCGTTGTTTACCAGGACATCGACGTGACCGAACTCGCTCATCGCTGCGTCGACCATCGCCTGGCATTGGCCAGGATCGGCGACGTCGGTGGCCACCGTCAACGCACGCCGCCCGGCCTCCTCGACGAGACGCGCTGTGGCATAGAGCTTGTCGACGCGCCTGGCGGCCAGGACCACGTCGGCGCCTGCCTCCGCGCATGCCTGGGCGAACGACACACCCAACCCGGAAGAGGCACCGGTGACGATGACGACCTTGTCGTCGAGTCGGAACTTGTCGAGTACGGGCATCCGGTCAGACTAGCGCCCGTCGCCGCTGCACCAGTACGGACACCGTGAGCACCAACAACCCGGCCGCGGCCAACAGTGCACCCGCGGCGGCCGGGGCGCTGTAACCGTAGCCGGCCGCGATCACAAGCCCGCCTATCCAGGCGCCGGTGGCGTTGCCGATGTTGAGCGACGAATGGTTCAGCGCGGCGGCCAATGTCTGCGCGTCGTGCGCGACGTCCATCAACCGCGTCTGTAGCGCCGGCGCGACAGCTGAGCCCGCCGCTCCAATGCCGAACAGCACCAGCAGCGCTGTCCACGAATTGTGGGAAGCAAGTACGAATACCGCGAGCACGATCGCTAGTGCGCCCAGTGACTGGTACAGCGCGCGGATGACGGATTGGTCAGCCAGTCGGCCGCCGACGAGGTTGCCGACCACCATGCCGCCGCCAAACACCATGAGCGCCAATGGAACCAACGCGCGGGGAAGGCCGGCCACATCCGTCATCGTCGTCGTGATGTAGGTGTAAACGGCGAACATGCCACCGAATCCGATCATGCCGACGAGCAGTGCCAACCAAACCTGCAGCCGCTTGAGCGCACCCAGTTCGGTGACGGGGCTGGTGATCTGCATGGACCGCAGTTGCGCGGGGAGCCAGAACCACAGCGCTGCGAGCGTGACAGCACCGACGGCCACCACCAAACCAAACGCGCTGCGCCAGCCCAGGGCCTGGCCCAGCCAGGACGCGATCGGCACACCGACCACGGTGGCCACCGTCAGGCCACACATGACGTGGGCGACCGCTTTCGCCCTGTTCTGCGGGCCCATCAAGTGCGCGGCCACCAGGGCGGCCACGCCGAAGTACGCGCCGTGCGGCAGCCCCGCGACGAAACGGGCGATCATCAGCGTCTCGTATGACGGCGCCACCACACTGGCCAGGTTGCCAAGCGTGAACACGGCCATCAAGACGAGCAACAAGGTCTTTCGCGGCACCCGTGCCGCAAGCGCCGCGATCAGCGGAGCGCCGATCACAACGCCCAACGCGTATGCCGAAATAACGTGTCCCGCAGTGGGTTCAGTGATTCCGAGGCTGGACGCGATGTCAGGCAGCAGACCCATCGCGACGAACTCGGCTGTGCCGATACCGAACCCGCCCAAGGCCAGTGCGAGCACCGCGAGCCAGCGCACCGTCGGGTCGGGTGCCACAACGGAGACGGGTCCCGACGGACGGTGGAGTGAAATCGTCATCAAGCTCCTTCGTGCCAGCGACGGCCCTCGCGTTCGAGCAGTGTGGCCCCGTCGACAGGCCCATCCGTGCCTGCCGGGTACACGCGGGGCACCCGCCGCGAGTTCTGCCACTGGCGCAGAATCGGTTCGGCCCACGCCCATGCGGCTTCTACCTCGTCACGGCGCATGAACAGTGTCGGGTCGCCACGTACCACATCCATCAGCAGCCGTTCGTAGGCATCAGGTGAGCGCCGCTGAAACGCCTGGGTGTAGTTCAGTGACAGCGACACGGGACGCATCCGGATACCGCCTGGCCCAGGCTCTTTCGCCGTCATCTCCAGGCGAAGCTCCTCGTTCGGCTGCAGTGAGATCACCAGCCGATTCGGCTCCGAGGTTCCTTCGCTGCCGGGGAACATCTGCAACGGAACGGGTTTGAACTGCACGACGATTTCGGAGTACCGCTGCGCCATCCGCTTCCCGGTCCGCAGATAGAACGGCACGCCTGCCCATCGCCAGTTGTTGATCTCGGCCTTGAGCGCCACGAACGTTTCCGTTGTGCTGTCCGGGTTTTCGGCGTCCTGCCGGTACCCGTCGACAACGGCGCCGTCGACCAAGCCGGGCCCGTACTGACCTGTCACGGTCTGTCGGGCGATGTCATCGTCCGACAGCGGTTTGAGTGCCTGCAGCACTTTGAGCTTCTCGTCGCGCACGGTCTCGCGATCGATGTACGTGGGCGGTTCCATCGCGACCAGGCACAGCAGCTGCAGCAGGTGGTTCTGCACCATGTCGCGCAGCGCGCCCGATCGGTCGTAGTAGTCGCCGCGGGCGCCGACGCCGAGCGACTCGGCAGCCGTGATCTGGACGTGGTCTATCCAGCTCGAGTTCCACAGCGGTTCGAGCAGTGTGTTCGCGAACCGCGTGACGAGCAGGTTCTGCACGCTTTCCTTGCCGAGGTAGTGGTCGATGCGGAAGATCTGCCGCTCATCGAACACCGCGCCGACCGCGTCGTTGATGGCCTGCGCCGACGCCAAGTCGTGTCCGATCGGCTTCTCGAGCACCACCCGTGACGACGTCGTGACCAGCCCCTGCCTGCCCAAGGAGTCGCAGATTGGGCCGAAGAGCGCGGGTGCGCACGCCAAGTAGAACACCCGGATGTCGACGCGCGAGTTCGCCAGTACGTCGGTGACGGCCACGTAGTCGGCGGGCTCGGTGAGGTCGATGCTGACGAACCGGAGCCGCCCAAGGAAGCGGTCGACGGTCTCGGGGTCGAGCAGCTCGGCTGTGACGAATCGGCCCAGTTCGGCGTGGACCTTGTCGCGGTATCCGGGCTCGTCGAGCCCGGCCCGCGCCACGGCGATGATGCTGGTGTCGGGGCTCAGCTCGCGGTCGCGGTCACGCAGGTACAGCGCGGGCAACAGCTTGCGCACGGCGAGGTCGCCCGTGCCGCCGAAAATCACGAAGTCGCAGGGGTCAACCATGCGGCCCACGGTAGGCAGACTTTAGATGCTATGCAAACCCACTTAGGTACTTGAAATACAAAAGTGATCGAGGTTACGCTGCAAACATGGCTTTACGGAGGACTTCGCCGTCGTCGTCCGCAGGTGACATCTACGGGCTGATCAGACAGCGATGCGATATCACCCGCACCGAGATCGGCCAGCTCACCGGCTTGTCCCGCACGGCGGTGACGGCCCGGGTCGCGCCGCTGGCGGCGCGGGGTTTGGTCATCGAGCGCGAGTTCGCCCCGTCGACAGGAGGCCGTCCTGCGGCCTATGTGTCCTTCAACACCGACGCCGGCGTCGTGCTGGCCGCGGCCATCGGTCGCAGCCGCACCCGCCTCGCGGTGTGCAATATGGCCGGCGACATCCTGGCGTCGACCGATATCGACCAGGAACCCGGGCTAGGCCCCGACGACCTGATGCCCGACGTCGTCAAGCGCCTCGACGCGCTGCTTGACGACTCCGGCCATCGCGAGGCCCGCATCTACGGTGTCGGACTGAGCCTGCCCGGCACCGTCGACCGGCAGCGCGGCTGCAGTCTGGACTCGCCGATCATGAGCGGCTGGGACGGGGTGCCGCTGCCGCCGTACTTCGCCGAGCTGACCGATGCCCCTGTCATTCTCGACAACGACGCCAACGTGATCGCGCTGGCCGAACGGCGCGGCGATCGGCAGGCCTTCGACGATCTGCTCGTGGTCAAGGCGTCGACGGGGCTGGGCGCGGGCATCATCTCCGGTGGGTCGCTGCAGCGCGGCGCGGTGCAGGCGGCAGGGGAATTCGGCCACAACAAGACCGCAGCCGCGGCCGGCGTGCCGTGCCGCTGCGGGGACACCGGTTGCCTTGAGGCGATCGCCGGCGGTTGGGCCTTGGTCAAGGCGCTGCAGGCCGACGGTCGCGCAGTCGCTCACCTGCGAGACGTCGTGGAGCTGGCCAACAGCGGTGACCCCGACGCCCGCCGCATGATCCGCGACAGCGGACGTCATATCGGCGAGGTCCTTGCCGGCGCGGTGAATCTGCTCAACCCCGCCGTGCTTGTCGTGGCCGGCGACATGGCAGGCGCCTACGACGTCTTCGTTGCGGGACTGCGAGAAACGTTGTACGGCAACGCGACTGCATTGGCAACGCGCGTCTTGCAGGTAGTGCCGTCGACGTATGGAGACCGCTCGGGTGTCATCGGCAGCGCGACAATGGTGCTCGACCATGTGCTGAGTCCTTCGGCGATCGACGCGTCACTACGATCGGCGCGTTAGTCCCGGCGAATGCCACGCCGCTGGTGATTGGTGCTCGGAAGCAGAAGAACTATGAGGCGCTAGAGAAGTCGAGTGAGCAGAACCTGCCGGAAAGCTGACTTGTCAACAGCGGTACGCCGTGTTCGGAAAGCTGTTGTGCCATTGGTGTTTAACAACCACCGCCGTAGTCACACTGCCGTGGTGCCGCCGTCGACAACCAACTCCATACCATTTACAAAGCTTGAATCGTTCGAGGCGAGGAACAATGCGACCGTCGCAATCTCCTGAGGGCTGCCGTTCACTCCCCGTGGGATCAACGCCTCCCGCGCGTCCATCGCGGCCTTCGTCTCGTCGTCGAACAGCTGCTCCTGTCCTGGCGCGACTACCTGGCCCGGGGTCAGTACGTTGACCCGGATCCTGCGGTCCTTCAACTCGGCCAACCACACGCGGGCGTACGCATGCAGCGCAGCCTTGCTCGCGGCGTAGACACTCCAAGCCGGATAACCCCTAATCGAAGCGATCGACCCGGTCATGAAGATCGAGCCACCGTCGTTGAACAGTGGCAACGCCTTTTGCACCGTGAACAGGGTGCCGCGCGCGTTCAGCCCGAAAGCCGCGTCGAAGTGCTCCTCGGTGATCTCGCCGAGCGTGCCTTCCTCGGCTTTCCCGGCACTGGTCCACAACACGTCGATGGCGCCCTTTTCCTGCCTGACCGCGTCGAACAAACGGTCCAGATCGTCCAGGTTGGCCGAATCAGCCTGCACGGCAGTCACATTCCGGCCGATCAGCTCAACGGCATGGTCCAGAGCTTCCTGCCGCCGACCCGAGATGACAACGTGAGCTCCTTCGTCAACGAACAACTTGGCACCGGCCAGCGCTATGCCGCTTGATCCGCCCGTGATCACCGCCACCTTGCCGTCAAGCTTTCCCATGACTACTCCTTTCGGACGACTGCGCGGATCCTTCGGTCCTCCAGTGACGACGAATTTGGGCTGTTCGTGCACGGCGTGGTCCGACGGCGGGGCGGCTCAGCTGTACGCGGTGACACCGAGAGCGAAGTCGAAGTTCCCCACGCCGTGCTGTGCGAGACCGATCATGACCAGGCCCGTTCCTTCCAGGTGATGCGCCATGGTCAAGCCGCCGACGTCTAGCGGGCGCAGCTTGAGGCTATCGATGAACTCCGCCACGGCCGCCTTGGCCTTTGCGTCGTCGCCGGCGATGAGGACGTCCAGCGGCTGGCCCTTGGCCAGGACAGCACCGAAGGTGGTGTTGAAGGCCTTCACCACGCTGGCGCTGGCCGGGGCCGCATTGACGACTTCTTGCGCGCTCGAGGTGCCGTCGGGGGTGGCGAGCCCGTCGGCCGCGGCATTGACGGGGTTGCAGATGTCGACGATGACCTTGCCCGCGAGTGCGTCTACGTACTGGGCGACGACAGGAACGACGTTGGCGTACCCGAGGGCCACGATGACGATGTCCCCGGCCGGAACTGCACCGAAGTCTGCGGTCGTGGAGCTGCCGCCCAGAGTCTTGGCCAGCTCGGCGGCCTTGGACTGATCGCGGCCGATGATCTCGACGGTGTTGCCGCCCGCTACTGCCAGCGTGGCGATGGTGCGGGCCATGTTTCCGGTGCCGATGATGCTGATATTGCTCATGAGATGTCCCGTCTTGATTGATGATTGAAAATGGCTGAACTGGCTGGGCCGCCGTGAGGGCGTCACTCCCCGTTGGTGCGCAGTTCCCAACGCGGCATGCCGATTGCCTCTGAAAGGTTGCGCTGCAATGCGACGCCGGCCGGCAGCGTGCGATAGAAGATGCTTACCTCGGCGATCTTGCCGTCCGCGTCGAGCAGGACGAAGAAGATTCCGTTGACCGCGGCGTCTCCGACTTGTAGCCGGAAGTGTGCCGCGTGGTGCGTCTGGCCGCTGAGGACTTCCATGTATGTGTCGTCGGACGAGAGTCCGTTGACGGTCTTTATGGTTTCCACGGCGACCTCGCGGCCGACGATCGGCTCATCGCTGAACGGGCCGTGCAGCACCACGTCTTTCGCGAGCAACCCGGTGAGGATGCCTTTGTCTGCGCCGCAGTTGATGCAGTCGACGAAGGACTCCAAGGTGTCGCGGTGCGGGGCGAATGTGGTCATTAGGCGGCCGGGAAGTAATGGCCGTTGTCCAAATCGGCGAACAGACCGGGCTGCGAAGGTTCCCAGCCGAGGCTCTGACGCGTGATGAGGCTGGCGGCCGGGAAGGAGCCCGTGACCAAATTCATGAACTGGCCGAAGTATCCCGGCAGCATCAGCACGTCCATGGGGATGCTGACGGCGGGCAGGTCCAGCCGGCTGCCGATGGCCTCGGCGATGTCGCGGAACGCGATGCCCTCATCCTGAACCGCGTGCCAATATCTGCCGGCGGGACCCTTCTCCAGCGCCAGGCGGAACAGGGAGGCGACATCGCGAATGTGCACGGCGCACCACAGATTCGTGCCGTCTCCGGGGTAGCCGGCGACACCCTTCTCCTTGGCGAGCGCGATCAGCCCCGGCAGGAACCCGGCACTATCAGTCGTGCTGTGCGCGATGAGGGGAAGCCGCACGATCGACGACCGCACTCCCTGCTCGGCGAGGCCGACGACGGTGCGTTCCACGATGTTGCGTGCCCGCAGGGTGCCCGTGTCCTCGTCGCGACTGGGTAGGGCCGGGTCTTCTTCGGTGGCCGGTCGGCCCAGGTTTCCAGGCGAGCCGATGCTGCCCGCGGCGACGAGTGGCTTTCCGGTTCCCGCGAGTGCCTCGCCGTAGGCGAGCATGATCGGCAGCTCCGCGGCCGCCACGGCGTCCATCCCGCCAGTCGGCAGCAGGTCTTGCCTGTGCGCGACGTGGATGACGCCGTCGGAGTCCGCGGCCGCCTCCTTGAGCCCGTCGAGATCCTCGAGGCTGCCGCGGCGCACCGTCGCGCCGAGCGCGGACAGGGCCTCCGCGGACGCGTCCGACCGGGCCAGGCCGGTGACCTCGTGCCCGGCGGCAATGAGTTCGGGGATGATATGGGAGCCGGCATGGCCGGTTCCGCCAGTGACTAAAACGCGCATGTGACTGTCCTTCTCAAATTGGTGGAATGGGTGTGGGTGCCTCAGCGCAGAACGCTGACGCCCAGGAAGAGGTTGGTGTTCTTGACGGCGTGGGCGATAAGGCCCAGCTGCAGCAGGCTGGCGTTCTCCAGTGCCCGCGCCATCGGCAACTGCCCGGCATCCATCGGGTGCATTCCCAGGCTCTCGATGAACACCGACACACGTGCCTTTGCCTGCGTGTCGTCGCCGGCGATGAACACGTCCACTGGGCGACCCTCGACCGACCCGGCCGCCAGAACGTCGCAGGGCAGGGTGTTGAACGCCTTGACAACATGCGCGCCGGCGGGGGCGGCCTTGGCGATCTCCTGTGCGCCGGAACTGCCGTCAGAGGTGACGAAGCCCGTGAAATCGGCGCGGATGGGGTTGGTGATGTCGACGATGACCTTGCCGTTCAATGCCTCGCTGTACTCGCTGACCACCGCCGTCGCGCTGGCGTAGGGCACGGCGACGATGACGATGTCCCCGGCCGGGGCGGTGCCGACTGTCCCGACAGTTGCGCCGCCGAGCGCGGCGGCCAACGCTTTCGCCTTGGCCGGGTCGCGGCCGATGATCTCGACGGTGTTGCCGCCGGTGAGCGCACGGCCGGCCAAGGCGCTGGCCATGCTCCCCACGCCGATGATGCTGATGCTGCTCATGACATTTCCCGTCTTGGTTGACGATCGGAAAGGTTGATGACTCAACCATACACGGAATGGATGACGCGTCAACCAATCGGGAGGTAGCGTGGGGGTCGATGGAACCGAACTGGCTGAACCCTCGTGAACACCGGGCCTGGCGGGCCTTCATAGACGCGCGTCATCAGGTCGGCGTGCACCTGGAGCGGGGCCTGCAGGGATCGGGCCTGTCCGGGGCCGACTATGAGGTCCTGGCGTTGCTCTCGGAGCACGACGGAGACCGAATGCCTTCCCATGAGCTACGCAACGCACTGGGCTGGGAGAAGAGCCGTCTCTCCCACCAATTGCGGCGCATGCAGAAGGACGGGCTGATCAGCCGCGAGTCCAACCCAGCCGACGCCCGCAGCACCCTGGTCTGCCTGCTGCCGGCTGGCCGCGCGGCCATCGAGAAGGCGGCGCCCGGGCACGTGGCGGACGTCCGCCGGAACTTCATCGATCTGCTCACCCCAGCAGAGCTCGACCTGCTCGCCACCCTCAACGAACGAATCCTGCAGCACCTGGCGACGAACTACGACTCCCCCGCCGAAGACGAGCCTTCATAACCCCATCGGCCTTGAGGGATTCAGCCATTCGGCCTACGAACAACCCCAGGAAAGCCCCACTGACCCAAACTGCAAGAGCGACAACGCTGTTGCCTCATAAGAGACAGGCCCGCACAAGGTCGTGAGCGTCTCGAGGCCGGTGCGATTCAGCGCATCCGGCGCACCGATCATCATCCGGTCTTGTTGCGCCGCGCCATCTCCTACATCGAGAGCAATGTCGCCAATGACGTGGCGCTAGGCGCCATCGTGACGGACGTCGCAGCACGCTGGGGGGGTTTGCACACGGCGACCGTTTCGCTGTGCTGTATCGGCGGGTGTACGGCAAACACCCGAATACGACGCTTCGCAACTAACTGCGAGTCAGAGCCGGTTCTCCTGGCCGATCATCGCCCACACCGTCTTGCCCGTCGACGTCGGTGCGTTGGCCCACATGCGGCAAAAAGCGGAAACGATTCGCAAGCCCGTTGGAGGAATGCCCGCAACCGATGCCCTCGCTTCGGACACCGCAGCGAGGGTGTGGCTGGAGTCCTCGACCGCCACGATCACTGCTGCGCCGTCGGTCTCCAGTCGGATCATGGGATTGCTGTCGGTGTGGCGAAGGACGTTTTCGACGAACTCGGTGACCACAATCTTGGTTACCGGGACCAGGTCGGTCAGCGACCACGCCCCCAACCAGTCCGCCACCAATTCGCGGGCTCGGTGCAGGCACTCGGGTGTCGGCTGCAGTTCGGCGCGAGCGCGGCGCCTCTGGCTTACGGCGGTGCTGCCCAGCGCACGAACCGCGGCTTCAAGAGTGGCAAAGACCGGTACCCGATCCCCGATACCGCTGTGTGCGATCGCGCTGCGGCCGGTCTCGTCGTGGCATACCAGCCCGATCGGAACATGCGGCCAGCGGTCGACCTGCCACCGCGCACTGCTGAAGACCAGCCACGCCGATTCTGCCGGGACATCCAGGCCGGAGACGTCGATGACGACCGCTCTGGGTTCGGCCAGTGCTTCCTGAATGATCTTGTCCCGCAGGGCCAGATAGCTTGTCTCGTCCAAGACGCCACGCGCATCGAGCACAACGGTATCGCCGACGAATTCGACGGTGACATTCAGAGCCTGTGGCCAACGGGTGGTTGCCATTGAAGTGGGGTTACCCCACTAATCGGTCGGCTAACCGATTGCGCTGCCCCAATTACAGCTTGGCGATTACGTTCTCCGCGAACATCTCCAGATGCCGGATCTTTTTGTCCAGCGGCTCGGTGTCCTCACCGGTGATGTAGGGGATCCGGAAGCCCACAATGACGTCCGTAACTCCCTTGTCCTCCAAACGCTTGATGCCGTCGAGGGTGAAGGCGTCGACGGAGATGACGTGAATCTCGAAGGGGCCGGTGCGGCCTTCTTCCTCGCGAATCTGCTTGAGGCGCTTGATCAGTCGGTCAAGCTCCTCGGGGTCACCGCCGCCGTGCATCCACCCGTCGCATCGGGCGGCGCGCTTCAGCGCCGCTTCGGCGTGCCCGCCAATGAGTATGGGAATCGGTTTATTTGGCGCAGGCGTCATTTTAGTTTTCGGGATGTCGTAGAACTCGCCGTGGAATTCGAAGTACTCACCGGACGTCAGCCCTCTGATGATCTCGATGCACTCGTCCATGCGCTTGCCCCGCTTCGCAAATGGGACACCCATCAATTCGTAGTCCTCCGGCCACGGGCTGGTGCCGACGCCAAGGCCGAGCCGGTTGTCGAACACGGCGGCCAGCGACCCCGCCTGCTTGGCAACCAATGCAGGCGGCCGGATGGGGAGCTTGAGAACGAAGAAGTTGAACCGCAGCGTCGTCGTCACCGCGCACAGCGCGCCGGCCATCACAAACGCCTCGATGAACGCCTTGCCGTCGAGAAACTCACGGCTGCCGTCGGCGGTGTAGGGATACTTGGAGTCCGACTCGAACGGGTAGGCGACGCTGTCGGGAATCGTCATTGCGTGATAGCCGGCCGCCTCCGCGGCCTTGGCCAGGGGGATGTAGAACGTCGGGTCGGTCATCGCCTCGGCGAACGTGAAACGCACCCGGCCATATTAGAACGTGTTCTAGTGGGAAGGTTTGAGTATTGGCGCGTGGGGAACATGGCGGCCATGAGCGCGGTATCCAAGGCCATGTACCTGCCCCTGCAGATCGCGATAAGCGTCGCGGGTGGCTTGTTGGCAGGCAAGGTCTTCACTGAGGTTTGGCAACGCATCAGCCCGTCCGATCAGGAGCCGCCAGACCCCAAGGACCTCGACCGCTCCGGCCGCGAGGCCATCGCCGCCGCGGCGCTACAGGGGCTGGTGTTCGGCTTAGTGCGGGCGCTTGTCGACCGGGCCGGCGCCCACGGCTACCGCGCGGTCACCAACGAGAGTCCCGAGTAGACCCCGGGCATCATGTACTAGGTGCGCACCTGGCTCACCCGCAATGTACGGGTGCTTTCGGCCGTTTCGTTCCTTCAGGATGCGGCCAGCGAGCTGCTCTATCCGCTCCTTCCCATCTATCTGACCGCGGTGCTCGGCGCGCCCCCGTCGGTGGTGGGCGCCGTGGAAGGCGCCGCGGAGGGTGCGGCGTCGCTGACCAAATTGGCGTCCGGACCGCTAGGCGACCGGTTCGCGCGGCGGCCACTGATCGCGACGGGCTACGGCATGGCGGCGCTGGGCAAGGTCATGGTGGCGGCGGCATCGGCGTGGCCGGGTGTGCTCGCAGGCCGCGTGGTCGATCGGCTCGGGAAGGGCATTCGCGGTGCGCCGCGCGACGCCCTGCTAGTGGTCGACATCGACGAGGCCGCTCGCGGTCGGGTGTTCGGATTCCACCGCGCGATGGACACTCTTGGCGCGGTGGTCGGACCGTTGATCGGCCTGGCCGGATACGAATTGCTCGATCATCGGATCGCACCGTTGCTGTGGGTGGCGGTCGTGCCGGCCGTGCTGAGCGTGGCGTTGGTGTTCCTCGTTCGCGAACAGCGTCGGGTATTGGCTCGCCCGCAGCGGCGCGCGATTTTCGCGCGCGTCAGCGAGCTGCCGCGGCGTTACTGGCGAGTGACGACGGTCCTTGTCCTGTTCGGTGTCGTGAACTTTCCCGACGCTCTGCTGTTGTTGCGGCTCAACGAGATCGGGTTCTCGGTAGTCGAGGTGATCCTTGCCTATGTCACCTACAACGCCGTGTACGCGTTGTCGAGTTATCCGGCCGGGATGCTGGCCGACCGCATTCCGCGCCCGGCGGTGTTCGGCATCGGGCTGGTGTTCTTCGCGGTCGGTTATACCGGGCTGGGCTTGACGACGAATACGGTCGTGGCTTGGCTGTTGATCGGGGCGTACGGATTGTTCACCGGATGCACCGACGGCGTTGGTAAAGCGTGGATTTCGTCGCTGGTTGGCCCGGAACTTCAGGCCAGTGCGCAGGGAGTTTTCCAGGGCGCCAGTGGCTTTGCCGTGCTGGCGGCGGGTTTGTGGGCTGGGTTCCTGTGGGGCGCCGACGGCCGGATGCCGCTGCTGATCTCGGGCATTGTCGGGGGTGTGTTCGCGATCGCGCTGCTGGCCGGCTCGCTCATCCGACCCCGATATCCTTTGCAGCCACATCGCTCGTGACCACGCGTGTATTAGCCGTAGCCGTCCATCGCATAGGGGGGAGCGCCGACGCCCGCCACGGAATGCGTGCCCCACGGGGTCACCTCGGTCACCTGGGCTTCGGCGGTGCGGGGACCGATCGACACACAGACCCGTTGCGGCATCCGAAGGGCTGCGTCGGAGGGTAACTCGTAAACCATCCCTCGCCAGTGGTACTTGCCGTCGATCGGATCAAGATGACCGGTCAGGCGGACACGCACCGGGTGGTCCACGTCGTCGACACGGATGTCGGCAGGGCCGTCGTACACGTCGGTCATCGGGGCAGGAACCCGGTCCGTCTCCACATGCGGCGCGCGATCGGACCCATCAACCCGACCTCTTCGAGAAACGCTGCCAGTGGGGCGAACCCGAGAATCTGGGTCTCACGGCGGTGCGGACTGTTGCGGGCCATGCGGCGCGCGGCGCGGGCGTCGAGCCCCACCCGGCGGTACTGCACGCGGTTGGTGAACAGGTAGCGGAAGAACAAGCCGCCGACACCGTTGAGATTGGCGACCCACCAGCGGTTGAGCCGTCGCATGTTTGGAACCCGCTTGCGCAAGCCGTCACGGGCGAACTGGATGTGGCGAGCCTCCTCGGTGACGTGAATGCGCATGAGCCGCTGCACCATTGGCTGCAATTCGTCGTCATCCATCATCTGCCGCTGCAGGGAGTCGAAAATCTCTTCGCCGATCAGCGCCGCGACCCACAGCAGTGATCCCTGGAAGGTGAATGGCAGCGCGTTGATGATGAGGCGCTGATACAGCTTGGGCCGCACCGGCTTTGCACCGACCCGGTCGATCGCCTTGCCGAACATCACCATATGCCGGGTTTCGTCGCCCAGCTCGGTGAGCTCGTAGTGCGTGGCGCTTGCGGTGGGATCCTGGTGCATCATCTTGCGCAGCAGCGCCTGGTTGAGGATGTTTTCGAACCAAATGCCCGCGGACAGGGTGTTGACCAGCTCCTGCCGCGACAACTCGATGCGCTGCTCGCGAGTCATGTTGTCCCACAGCGGCGTGCCGTACAGCGACACCGTCTTGGGCGGCAGGAAGAACTTGTCCGGGTCCAGTGGCGCATCCCAGTCGATGTCGACGACCGGCGCATAGGACTTCTTGACTGAGCCCTTCAGCAGGCGTTCGGAGAATTCCTGACGAGTGGGTGCGGTCATCGTTGACGTCCCTTCGTTGAAGGCGTTGTTCAAAACGTAAGTGGCGAAGCGGCAAGATGTCAATACCTGCGGTACCGCATACCTGCGGTAGTCGCAGGTCAGCGTTTGAACGACTTGCCAAAGCTGCCGCCGCAGAGAAGGACGTCAAACGCGCGAGACGGCTGCGGCGTACGCGCGGCCGGGAGGACTGGCGCATACTCGCCTGCGTGACTCGGCGGATCCATGTCATCGGCATCGGTGCCGGCGATCCCGGTTATGTGACGGCGCAGGCAGTGGAGGCGCTCAACGACACCCAGGTGTTCTTCGCGATGGACAAAGGGGAAGCCAAAGACGAGTTGGTGGCGCTGCGGCGACATATCTGCGAACGGTTCATCCGCGAGCCCGGCTATCGCTTTGTTGCGCTGCCCGACCCTTCGCGCGCAAAGGACGGCGACTACCGCCAGGCGGTCGCGGATTGGCATATGGCTCGGGCGCGGATGTGGGCGAAGGCGATCGAGACCGAGCTTGCGCCCGACGGCGTCGGTGCGTTCCTGGCGTGGGGCGACCCGTCGCTCTACGACAGCACCCTGCGCATCCTCGAGATGGTCGCTGCTCACGTGGATTTCGAGTACGACGTGATCCCTGGCATCACCGCGATCCAGGCGCTTACTGCGCGACATCGCATACCGCTCAACGACATTGGCGAACCCGTACAGATCACTACCGGCAGGCAGTTGCGCGAGCACGGGTTGGCAGGCGCCACCGTGGTGATGCTCGACGGCGAGTGCTCGTTTCGGACCTGCCCGCCACAGACACGCATCTGGTGGGGCGCCTATCTGGGTTCGCCAGACGAGCTGCTGGCCGCCGGCACGGTGGCGGAAATCGGCTCCACGATCGTCGACTTGCGGGCCGAGGCGCGCACCCGTCACGGCTGGATCATGGACACGTACCTACTGCGACCGGCAGACTGAGCGCATGGGAGCATTCCTGCTGCGCGCAGCATTGACGGGTTTTGCCCTCTGGGTGGTGACGCTGATCGTTCCTGGAATCGACTTCGTCGGCGGGGACACGAGATTGGGGCGAATCGGCATCATCTTTGTCGTCGGGGTGATCTTCGGGCTCGTCAACGCGATCATCAAGCCGATCGTGCAGATCGTTTCGTTGCCCCTGTACATCTTGACGCTCGGCTTGATCCATATCGTCATCAATGCACTGATGTTGTGGATCACCGCGTGGATCACCGAGCACACCACCCATTGGGGTCTGGCCATCGACCACTTCTGGTGGACCGCGATATGGGCGGCGATCGTGTTGTCGATCGTGAGCTGGCTGCTGTCGGTGGTCACACGCGACGCGCGCCGCGCAGCCCGCACCTAGACGCGGTTCAGCAGCCGTACGGGCATTCGTTTCACGCCTGGCATCGTGGTCGCCTTCATTCGTGATACTTCGCCCGCGAGTGCGTGGACGTCAACGTCGGCGATCGGCAGACTGGACGGGTGCCCGAACTGCCCGAGATCGAAGCGCTCGCCGACCACCTGCGCCGTCACGCCGTCGGACTGACGATCGGCCGCATCGACGTGTCGGCGCTATCGGTGCTCAAGACGTTCGACCCGCCGATCAATGTGCTGCACGGTCAGTCCGTCACGGCAGCCAACCGGTGGGGCAAGTACCTCGGCATGCAGGCAGGCGACCTGCACCTGATCACGCACCTGTCACGTGCGGGCTGGCTGCGATGGTCGGACAAGCTCGCCGCGGCGCCGCTGAAGCCAGGCAAGGGGCCGATCGCGCTGCGCGTTCACCTCGGAAAACCAGGGGACGCACCAGGTTTCGACCTCACCGAGGCCGGCACCCAGAAACGGCTGGCGGTGTGGCTGGTCGACGACCCGGCCAAGGTGCCGGGCATCGCCGCGCTCGGACCCGACGCGTTGTCGTTGGGCCCCGAGGACCTCGCCGGGGTGCTGGCCGGCAACAGCGGGCGGATCAAAACCGTCATCACCGACCAGAAGGTGATCGCAGGCATCGGCAACGCCTACAGCGACGAGATCCTGCACGTCGCCAAGATCTCCCCGTTCGCAACGGCGGGCAAGCTCACCGACGCGCAGCTGTCCGCGCTGCACGACGCGATGATCGGCGTCCTCACCGATGCCGTCGAGCGGTCCGTCGGCCAGCAGGCAGCGACCCTGAAGGGGGAGAAGCGGTCGGGGCTGCGAGTGCACGCCCGCACCGGCCTGCCCTGCCCGGTGTGCGGCGACACGGTGCGCGAGGTGTCGTTCGCCGACAAGTCCTTTCAGTACTGCCCCACATGCCAGACCGGTGGCAAGGTGCTGGCCGACCGACGGCTATCGAGGCTGCTCAAATAGGCTAAGCGCGTGACTCGGCAGAAGATCTTGATCACCGGCGCGTCGTCTGGCCTAGGTGCGGGCATGGCCCGCGCTTTCGCAGCCAAGGGTCGCGACCTTGCCCTGTGCGCCCGGCGCACCGACCGGCTCGATGAGCTGAAGGCCGAGCTGCTCGAAAAGCACCCCGGCATCACGGTCGCGGTCGCCGAACTCGACGTCAACGACCACGAACAGGTGCCCAAGGTGTTCGCGGAGCTTTCGGACGAACTCGGCGGCATCGACCGCATCATCGTCAACGCCGGTATCGGCAAGGGCGCACCGTTGGGGTCGGGAAAGCTGTGGGCCAACAAGGCGACCGTCGAGACGAATCTCGTTGCGGCGCTGGTGCAAATCGAAACCGCAGTGGAGATGTTCACGAGAGCCGGCGGCGGGCATCTGGTGCTGATCTCGTCGGTCCTGGCCAACAAGGGAGTGCCGGGCGTGCGGGCTGCTTACGCCGCGAGCAAGGCGGGACTGTCGTCGCTGGGTGAATCGCTGCGCGCCGAATACGCCAAGGGACCGATCAAGGTGACCGTGATCGAGCCGGGCTACATCGAATCTGAGATGACCGCCAAGGCCGACACCACCACGCTGATGGTGGACAACGCGACCGGCACGAAGGCGATGGTCGACGCGATCGAGCGTGAACCCGGCAGGGCCGCTGTGCCGTCGTGGCCGTGGGCACCGCTGGTGCAGGTGTTGCGGCTGTTACCGCCGCAACTGGCCGCCAAATTCGCCTAGGCGCCTGTTGCAGAGGTAAAGCGGTGCGCCTGTTCTTAGGCCCACTACATGTTTAGGCGTCTTGCGATCGTGGTAGCCGATCTGCATGAAGCTGCAACTATCGAAGATCACGCCCGCACTGTTCGTCGGTGCCGCGGCGGCTGCGATCGCCGTTGCTCCGCCAGCCATGGCCGACCCGCCGCCTCCTCCGCCACCGTGCGTCAACGCCGACGGCACGCCCTGCTCGGATCTCGGCAACGTCGGCCCAGGTGGCGCCGAGGTGAACATCCCTTATGGCCCGTCAGGCGAAGCTGACCGTGGCGGGGCCTCCGGCGAGATTCCCTACGGACCGGGTGGCACGGCTGACCAGGGTGGCGCCAGCGGTTCACTCTCGCCCTACGGCCCGGGTGGCACGGCAGGGCCCGGTGGCGCCAGCGGATGCATCCCGAACGTGGGCTGCATCAACATCCCGGCTCCGTAACGAATGTCGCTAGGCGCTGCGACCGCGCTCCGTGCGGTAGCGGCGCACTAGCGCGTCGGTCGACGAGTCTGACTGCTCGGCAGGCGAATCCTCGCCGGTGATCACCGGCAGCAGCGCCTTGGCCTGGGTCTTGCCGAGCTCGACGCCCCATTGGTCGAACGAGTCGATGCCCCAGATGACGCCCTCGGTGAACACTTGGTGTTCGTAGAGGGCGATCAACTGGCCGACGGCCGACGGGGTGAGCTTGGTAGCGAGAATCGACGTCGTCGGCCGATTGCCCGGCATCACCTTGTGCGGCACGACGTCGGGGGGAGTGCCCTCGGCGGCGATCTCCTCTGCCGTCTTGCCGAATGCCAGCACCTGAGTCTGAGCGAAGAAATTGCTCATGAGCAGGTCATGCATGCTGCCGGTGCCGTCCGCTGTCGCCAAATCGTCGGTGGGCTGCGAGAACCCGATGAAGTCGGCCGGAACCAACCGCGTGCCTTGGTGCAGCAGTTGGTAGAACGCATGCTGGCCGTTGGTTCCCGGCTCGCCCCAAAAGATTTCGCCGGTATCGGCGGTGACGGGTGTGCCGTCGGCACGCACCGACTTGCCGTTGGATTCCATGGTGAGCTGCTGCAGATAGGCGGCAAAGCGCGCCAGGTCGTTGGAGTACGGCAGCACAGCGCGCGACTGCGCGCCGAAGAAGTTGTTGTACCACAAGCCAATTAGCCCGAGCAGTACCGGAGCGTTGGACTCGAGCGGGGCGGTGCGGAAGTGCTCGTCGACAATGTGGAAGCCGGCCAGGAACTCAGCGAAGCGCTCTCGGCCGATGACGGCCATCACGCTCAAACCGATTGCGCTGTCTACCGAATAGCGTCCGCCGACCCAATCCCAGAAGCCGAACATGTTGTCTGTGTTGATGCCGAAATCGTCGACCAGTTTCTTGTTCGTCGACACCGCGACGAAATGTTTGGACACCGCGGCGTCGCCAAGCGAATCCGTCAGCCAACGACGGGCAGCGGTCGCGTTGGTCAGCGTCTCGAGAGTGGAGAACGTCTTGGAAGCGACGATGAAAAGCGTTGTGGCAGGGTCCAGTCCGTCGAGTTTGGCGACGAGGTCGGCAGGGTCGACGTTCGAGACGAACCGCGCCGTTATGCCGGCGTCGGCGTAATGGCGCAGCGCCTGGTCGACCATCACCGGGCCGAGGTCCGAGCCGCCGATGCCGATGTTGACGACGGTCTTTATGCGTTCGCCGGTGGCGCCCTTCCATTCACCGCTGCGCAGCCGGTCGGTGAAGTCGCCCATCTTGTCGAGCACCGCATGGACGTCCTCGACGACGTTCTGGCCGTCGACGGTCAGCTCGGCGCCGCGCGGCAGCCGCAACGCGGTGTGCAGGACTGCGCGGTTCTCCGACGTGTTGATGTGCACACCCGAGAACATCGCGTCGCGGCGCTGCTCCAGACGAGCCGTACGGGCGAGGTCGATCAGCAGCTTCACGGTGTCGCGGGTGATGCGGTGCTTGCTGTAGTCGATGTACAGATCGCCGACCGTCAGCGCCAGTTCCGTGCCGCGATCGGGGTCGTCGGCGAAGAGCTCACGCAGGCTCTTTGCGCCGATGTCGTCGTGATGCCGTTGCAGGGCCTGCCAGGCGGGAGTGGCGGCGATATCGGGGATCTGCTGGGTGTCGGCAGTCATGTTGACGACCCTAGTGCGGTCCGAACATTGAAGGTGTAAATGATGGATGTATGGACACCACCGCACTGCTGAAGTCAGTACCCACCGGTCTATGGATCGGCGGCGAGGAACGCGAAGGCAAGTCAACGTTCAACGTGCTCGACCCGTCCGACGATCAGGTGTTGACCGCCGTCGCCGACGGCACCGCCGAAGACGCGATCGCCGCGCTCGACGCCGCCTGCGCCGTGCAGGCGGAGTGGGCGGCCACCCCGCCCCGCGAGCGGGGCGAGATCCTGCGCGCGGTCTTCGAGAAGATCTCCGAACGCGCCGAAGACGTTGCCACGCTGATGACCCTGGAGATGGGCAAGGTCCTGCCCGAGAGCATGGGCGAAGTCAAATATGGCGCGGAGTTTTTCCGCTGGTTCGCCGAAGAGGCCGTGCGCATCGCCGGCCGGTTCACCCCGAGCCCGGCGGGCACTGGCCGCATCCTCGTCACCAAGCAGCCCGTCGGGCCTTGCTACGCGATCACGCCGTGGAACTTCCCGCTGGCGATGGGTACCCGCAAGATCGGTCCCGCGATGGCGGCGGGCTGCACGATGATCGTCAAACCGGCCCAGGAAACGCCGTTGACGATGCTGCTGCTGGCCAAGCTGATGGACGAGGCCGGGCTGCCCAAGGGCGTGTTGTCGGTCGTGCCGACCACCAGTCCCGGCGATGTGACGACCGCGCTGATCGACGATGGTCGGCTGCGCAAGCTGACCTTCACCGGCTCCACGGGTGTCGGCAAGGCGTTGGTGAAGCAATCGTCGGACAAGCTCCTGCGCACCTCCATGGAGCTTGGCGGCAACGCGCCGTTCGTCGTGTTCGACGACGCCGACGTGGACGCCGCGGTGGACGGCGCGATCCTGGCCAAGATGCGCAACGGCGGTGAGGCATGCACCGCGGCCAACCGGTTCCACGTCGCCAACGCGGTGCGCGAAGAGTTCACCGAGAAGATGGTCAAGCGGATGAGCGAGTTCACCCTCGGCAAGGGCATCGACGAGTCGTCGACGCTGGGTCCGCTGATCAACTCCAAGCAGGTCGCCACCGTCGAGGACCTGGTGTCCGACGCGGTATCGCGCGGTGCGACCGTCGCCGTCGGCGGCGTCGCCCCCGGCGGGCCGGGCAACTTCTACCCGGCGACGGTTCTCGCCGACGTGCCTGCCGATGCGCGCATCCTCAAAGAGGAGGTGTTCGGCCCCGTCGCGCCGATCACCGGCTTCGACACCGAAGAGGAAGGCCTGGCGGCGGCCAACGACACCGAATACGGCCTGGCCGCCTACATCTACACCCAGTCGTTGGACCGCGCCCTGCGCGTGGCCGAGGGAATCCAATCCGGCATGGTCGGCGTCAACCGCGGCGTGATCTCCGACCCTGCCGCCCCGTTCGGCGGCGTCAAGGAGTCCGGTTTCGGCCGGGAGGGCGGTTTCGAGGGCATCGACGAATACCTCGATGTGAAGTACATCGCGCTGACGAAGTAACCCGCTAACACCAGGCGCGCCTTCCGGATTGGTCGCGCCAACGCACCTAAACTTCGGCCAGTGCGCCCGGTCCGTGTCGTTCTGCGTCGACATGCCGCTCGGGCCCGGGGCATTCCCGCGCTGGACGGCGTGCGCGCCGTGGCCGTCGCGCTCGTGCTGGCAGACCACGGCGGCATCCCGGGGGTGTCGGGCGGGTTCCTCGGCGTCGACGTCTTCTTCGTGCTCAGCGGATTCCTGATCACCTCACTGCTGCTCGACGAAATCGGCCGAACAGGCCGAATCGGTCTGCGCGACTTCTGGATTCGACGCGCACGCCGACTGCTGCCTGCGCTGATCGCGATGGTGCTCGCCGTTGTCGCCGCTCGGGAGTTCTTTCCTTCCGAGGCCACCGCGACGCTGCGCGACGACTCCGTCGCCTCGTTCTTCTGGATGTCCAACTGGGCGTTCGTCGCGCAGAAGACGGACTACTTTTCGCAGGGCGCCACCCCGTCGCCGCTTCAGCACACGTGGTCGCTCGGCGTCGAGGAGCAGTACTACCTGATCTGGCCGCTGATCCTGCTGGCGGTCGCCGCACTGTTTCGGGCGCGGGCCCGGTTGGCCGTGTTCGTGCTCGCGACCGCGGGCGTGCTGGCATCGGCGGCGGCGACCATCGTGTTCACCACAGACGCGTCGCTGAACCGCGTCTACTTCGGCACCGACACCCGCGCGCAGGCGTTACTGGTGGGTGCCGCGGCGGCCGCGCTGCTGGTGAGGGATTGGTCAGTGCTGATCGACGGCGGCACGCTGATTCGCACGCGGTTGCGGCGATGGGCTGCCGGCGGGTTGTCGGTCGTCGGGCTGGCGGTGTTGGCCGCCGCAGCGCATTTCGCGACGGGCAGTGTCCGTGAGTTCCGCGGCGGGCTGCTCATCGTGGTGGCCGTCGCGGCTGTGCTGGTGGTCGCGCCGGTGGCGCTGGACCAAGGCTCACCCGTCGCCCGCGTGCTCGCATTGCGGCCGCTGGTGTGGTTGGGCGCGATCTCGTATGGCGTGTACCTGTGGCACTGGCCGATCTTCTTGGCGCTCAACGGAGAACGCACCGGCTGGTCCGGCTGGTCGCTGTTGGCGCTGCGGTGCGCGGTGACGATCGCCGTGGCGACCGCGTCGTGGTGGCTGCTCGAGCAGCCGATCCGTCGGTGGCGGCCGGTGATCGTTCCGATGCTTCCGCTGGCTGCTGCAACGGCCGCGACCGCCGCGGTGGTGACAATGACGGTGATGCCGGTGGGAGTCAAACCCGCGGAGCCGAACCCCAGCAGCGTCGACACCGCCGCACTGATCGCGCCCGAGGTGCCGGTCGAGGTCAAAGCCCCGTCGGGACAGCTTGCTCCGGGGACCAAGCGCGTCGCGGTGTTCGGCGATTCGGTGGCATGGACGATGATGCGGTACCTGCCGCCGACACCCGGGCTGAGCTTCACCAACTACACGACCATCGGCTGCGGTATTGCCCGCGGCGGGCCGTACCGATACGTCGGGGACACGCTCAACCAGAAGCCCGAGTGCGATACCTGGCCGACCAGATGGGCGCAGCGGATCAACCATGACCGTCCCGACGTGGTGCTATTGATCGTCGGCCGCTGGGAAGTGGTTGACCGGATGAACGAGGGCCACTGGACCCACATCGGCGATCCGGCATACGACGCCTATCTGAGCGGCGAACTCAGCCGCGCTCTGGACATTCTCGGCTCGACCGGCGCGCGCGTGGTGGTGACGACGGAACCCTACAACCGGCGCGCGGAGAAACCGGACGGAAGCCTGTACCCCGAGGACCAGCCTGCGCGCGTCGATCGCTGGAACAAGTTGTTGCGCGATGCGGTCGGGCATCGCCCCAACGTGACGGTGCTGGATTTGCACGCCAAGCTATGCCCTAACGGCTACTACACCAACAAGGTCGACGGCATCAAGATGCGGATGGACGGCGTGCATCCGACACCGGAGGCCGTCAAGTGGTTGACGCCGTGGCTGACCGACGCGCTGCTGGGGCCCGCGGGTCCGGCGATTCCCGCGAAATAGCGTTCCTGGTCGTCGAACCGCCGGAATCACAGCCCGGAATGCTATTTCGCGAAATTCGCGTCAGTGGCCGAGGCGGCCGCGGCCTAGGCGCAGCAGCAGCATCGCGAGGTCTTTGCCCTCGGGGCCGAGCTCGCTGTAGCGCTCGATGACCTTCATCTCGCGGCTGTGCACCAGGCGGGTGCCGCCGGAGGCCATCCGGGCCTTGCCGATCAGCTTGGACACCTCGGTGCGACGCTTGACGGCCTCGAGGATCGTCGCGTCGAGCTGGTCGATCTCCTGGCGAAGGTCGTCGATGTCTGGCACGGGTTCTGTTTCGATAGTCACTGGTGGCTCCTCGTTGTGTGGGGGATCTGGTCTCATCCGGTTTCGGGCCTCACACAAGAGACGAGCCCCGGATCCGGAAGCGGACCGCGGGGCTCTGGAAAGCAGCTAAACCACGGGCACCGCTGGCCGGTACCCGTCAAAAAATCGATGCTGCCTGTTGAGCACGAGAATGAGTCTGCCACCAACAGCCGCGCCATGGCAAAAAGTGTCCCTGCTCAGCGGTAAGTTTGATTGCGACATGAGTGTGCACGTGACCGGCTTAGATCCTGTGACCAGCGACGAATTACTGGAGGGCCTCAACCCCCAACAGCGCCAGGCGGTGCTGCATGAAGGCTCGCCGTTGCTGATCGTTGCCGGTGCCGGGTCGGGCAAGACGGCGGTGCTGACCCGCCGCATCGCCTACCTGCTGGCCGCCCGCGACGTCGGCGTCGGTCAGGTGCTGGCCATCACCTTCACCAACAAGGCCGCCGCGGAGATGCGCGAGCGCGTGGTGCAACTGGTGGGCCTGCGTGCCCGCTCGATGTGGGTGTCGACGTTCCACTCCACCTGCGTCCGGATCCTGCGCAACCAGGCCTCGCTGCTGCCGGGGCTGAACTCCAACTTCTCGATCTATGACGCCGACGACTCGCGGCGGCTGCTGCTGATGATCGGTAAGGACATGGGGCTGGACACCAAGCGGTACTCGCCGCGGCTGCTGGCCAATGGGATTTCGAATCTGAAGAACGAGCTGATCGGTCCCGAGCAGGCGGCCTATGACGCGTCGAACGCCATGGAGGACTTGCCCCGAATCATCGCCGAGGTCTTCGCGGAGTACCAGCGTCGGCTGCGAGCGGCGAACGCGCTTGACTTCGATGACCTGATCGGTGAGACAGTCGCTGTGCTGCAAGCCTTTCCGCAGATCGCGCAGTACTACCGGCGGCGGTTCCGGCACATTCTGGTCGACGAGTATCAGGACACCAACCACGCGCAGTACGTCTTGGTCCGAGAGCTGGTCGGACGTGAGACCGAGGACGGCGTCGCACCCGCCGAACTGTGTGTGGTCGGCGACGCGGATCAGTCGATCTATGCGTTCCGCGGAGCGACGATCCGCAACATCGAGGACTTCGAACGCGACTTCCCCAACGCCACAACGATTCTGCTCGAGCAGAACTACCGGTCGACGCAGAACATCTTGAACGCAGCCAACTCGGTGATCTCTCGCAATGCCGGCCGCCGCGAGAAGCGGCTGTGGACCGACGCGGGGGAAGGCGAGCTGATCGTCGGCTATGTCGCCGACAACGAGCACGACGAGGCCCGGTTCGTTGCCGAAGAGATCGACGCGCTCGCCGACAAGGGCGAGATCACCTACAACGACGTCGCGGTCTTCTACCGCACCAACAACTCGTCGCGTGCTCTGGAAGAGGTCTTCATCAGGGCGGGCATTCCGTACAAAGTCGTTGGGGGCGTCCGGTTTTACGAGCGCAAGGAGATCCGCGACATCGTGGCGTACCTGCGGGTGCTCGACAATCCCGGCGACTCGGTGAGCATGCGGCGCATCCTGAACACGCCGCGACGCGGCATCGGTGATCGTGCCGAGGCGTGTGTGGCGGTGTACGCCGAGAACACCGGGTTGAGCTTCAACGATGCCCTGCAGGCGGCTGCCGAGGGCAAGGTTCCGATGCTGAATACCCGCTCGGAAAAGTGCATTTCGAGTTTCGTCGAGCTGATGGATGATCTGCGCAGGCGTCTCGACGGGGAGCTGGGTGAACTCGTCGAGGCCGTACTCGACCGAACCGGGTACCGTTCGGAGCTCGAATCCTCCAGCGACCCACAAGATTTGGCGCGGCTGGACAACCTAAACGAATTAGTCAGCGTCGCACACGAATTCAGCACCGACCTGGCCAACGCCGAGGCACTGGGCGAGGTAGATCCCGCGGACGAAGATGTGCCCGACACGGGGGTCCTGGCGAAGTTCCTGGAGCGGGTCTCGCTGGTGGCCGATGCCGACGAACTGCCCGAGCACGGCGCCGGTGTGGTGACGATGATGACCCTGCACACCGCCAAGGGCCTGGAGTTTCCCGTGGTGTTCGTGACCGGCTGGGAGGACGGGATGTTCCCGCATATGCGGGCATTGGGCGATCCCACCGAATTGTCCGAGGAACGGCGGCTGGCATACGTCGGCATCACCAGAGCCCGGCAGCGGCTCTACGTCAGCCGGGCCAAGGTGCGCTCGTCATGGGGGCAACCGATGCTCAATCCCGAGTCGCGATTCCTCAAGGAGATCCCGCAACACCTGATCGACTGGCGGCGCACCGACCCCACACCGGGCTTCAGCTCTCCTGTCAGCGGGGCGGGCCGGTTCGGCACCCCTGAAATGCGAAGGCCGTCGCCCACGCGTTCATCGGCCGGTAAACGCCCACTGCTTGTGCTGGAGCCGGGCGACCGGGTCACCCACGACAAGTACGGGCTCGGTCGCGTGGAGGAAGTGTCCGGCGTCGGCGAATCGGCCATGTCGCTCATCGACTTTGGCAGCTCGGGTCGCGTCAAGCTGATGCACAACCACGCGCCGGTGGCCAAGCTCTAGAGGAATGCCTTCGTCGCGCCGTAGTAGTTCTTCTCGAACTTCTCCTTAGAGACGGAAACGTCCTGTGTGTCGGCCCACGTCCATAGTCGGAATTCGATCATGCCGGATGATGTCTCGATCACCGGAGAGCGCAACACGGCACTGTGACGCCCCGTTTTGTTGAGCAACATGGCCGTACCGATGTGCAGGATGCATCGACTGCGGTCGGGTTCGAGCTTCTTGGCGTGATCCAGGCTTGACGTGGTGTATACGGTCGATTCGTCGACCACGCCGGACCACGCGCCGGCACTGCGCAGCCAATCCGTCAATTCGCTGTGGGTCGAGCTATCGCCCTGGCTTTTACTGAGCCAGTCGTCCGGATCGCCTGTGAACTTGAAGAGCAGATTGGTGTGGTCGCGGATGGCGGACATGACCATCCAGTCCGCTTGGTTCGGCCGTTGGTCCGCCCGCATGCGCTTGACTATCTCCGGATAGTTGGCGTCCCGCAGCGCCTTGCTCGCGACGACCCGCATTCCCCGCGGCCAGTTTTGCTTGGGTGCCAGGAGTGCTTCACCGCGGTCGAACAGGGCCGTGGCGAACGCCGCATACGCCGCCGGCGCGTCCTGGGCCCAGACGTTGACGAATGCGGCGACGGTGCACAGTCCGTTTCCGCCCTGCTCGGCGCCGTCGGGTTTGTTGACGCGTTCGGCGATCGCCGTCGCGACGCCGGCCCGGTCCAAGTGTGCCCACGGACCGGCGGCCGTGCTCGCCCGGAATGTCGCGACTGTCGCCAGTGCCGCCGGGATCATCGACACCGCTGCGGGCTGACGGCCGTAGCGGTCCACTGGCGGAGGCGGGGGTGGTGGCGGTGGGGGCGGTGTCAACCCCCGGTCGTGGGCGGAGATGTCGCGGTCCAGCGCGGTGATGGTGGCTCGGCCGATCACCGGATCACCCGGTGTAATGTGCCAGTCCTTCTTGAACTTCACCACGGCCGCACCGGTATCCGGGCCGAACTTTCCGTCGACGCCGCGCGGGCCGACCGGGTAGCCAAGGTCCGTCAGCGCCTGCTGCACCGCGGCGATTGCCCGTCCTTCATGCTGAACCGGTGCCGGGAACGGCGCAGTTCCCTTGGCTCCTAGCCGAAGTGTCCCTGCGAGGACAGCCTCGAGTTCCCGGTCGCCGACGAATCGCAGGCTCTCCAATGCGGCTGCGGGCGTGATTGATTCCTCGTCCGCCGCCTCCCCGGGTATCGGGCCCGGCCCCACGATGTCCCACCCCATGCGTCCCTTGAACACGCCTTCGTCGATCGACCAATACCCTTTGCAGTCGATGCCCACCGCGTTCCAGCCGTGCCCTCTGCCGTTGATGGTCAGCCAATCGTTGACGTAATTCGTTGAGCCGCTCGCGATCTGGCGGGCCATCTCGTCGGCGAACTTGTCGCCGCCGCTGCCGTCGCACGGCGCCGCGTCCGCATATCCGAGGATCGCCGTGAGCGATCCCTTGCGGCACTTCAGTAGTTCCGCCCACGCCTTGGCGTGTTTGCTCACCAACACCGAGCATCCGGCGATGATCAACACGGAGGGGCCGTCGTTGTTGCGCCAGTGCGGAAGCAGATCCGCAGGGCCGACCCAGTCGACATAGTTGCCATGCGAACCGCACGGGCCACCCAACGTATTGAGCACCAGCTTCCCGGACTTCATCAGTCCGTGGCCGGCGTAGTACACGAATATGGCCGGCCTGCGGATCTGCCGAAACACCGGGGCCGGCAACTTCCAGCGCGGCACCGCTGTCATCGCCAGCTTGAGCACCTCGACGCCCGCGGACTTCAACAGAGCTTCGGCATCGGGCTCCTGTCGGCTCTCATTGGACGTTCGCGTCCCTGGTGTCAGCGGCTGCGTGGCGAACCCGCGCAGCGGACCACCCACAGCCGCGCGGAATTTCGCGTCGCTGGAGGCACCCGGCCGGCCTATCGTGGTCACCGAGTTGTTGCCCCCGCTCGTGATCGGCAGTTGCGCGGGGGAGACCGCGGGCGCGCGGTAGCTGACCGTTGTCACGGCCTGGGTGCTGGCCACTTGGTGGAGGGTGATCCGCGTACTCGTCGAAACGGCCGGGCCGGTAACCCCGTTGGGGGACAGCGCCGTGACGTCAACGGTGACCGATGCCGGCATGATCGGAATCGGGATCCCGCTTGCCTCACACTCGATATCGACCGCCGCGACGCCATGCCCGATGACATCATCCCAGGCAAGAGGGCCGGAAGGTCCATCGAATCGGCACCCGGTCGCGGTCACCTGCGCGACGCCGTCGGGTGCTACCGCGATCGCATCGAGATGTGCCCATGTCTTCTCACCGACCAGTCCGGTGTGATGGTCGGTCTGGCCGGGAAACACCAAGCGCTGGAAGGCTTTGACGGCTTTCTCGGTGTGCTTGCCGAAATTGCAGTCGACCACTAAGGGGCAGTCCTCAAGCCCTGGTTGACCGTTGGCGACCAGATATCCATGCATCGCGTTCAGCTTGTGCTGGATCTCGCGAACAGCCCGGTGGATCACCGGCCTCTTGAGGAACTTCGGTCGTTGGCTCGGCGGGACGGGGAGATCCGGGCAGGAGTCTGGCGTCGCCTCACTCAGCGCGCGCACCACCACGGTATGTGCAGGGACCACGCGGTCCATGCCGGCCACCCGATGACCGTCGGGCCGGTCCATGACGGGCACGAACAGCCCGGGAACACCGCTTCGGCGCGCCTGCAGGTGTGGACCTGCGACCACGGCGACGCTGGTGAATGGGCTGCCACGGCCTCTGGCGATGACCAGATCGCCTTGGTGCAGTGGACAACTCAGCGGTTGGTTGGGGGCCGCGATCGTGCGGAATCTCGGATCGTCGGGCATTCCCGCGCTGATCCGGTCGAACAGCTCGGCGGCGTCACTGGCCGCTATCGGCGGCATCGGCCCGCGGAGGGTGGCCTTCGCGCATCGTCGTGCGATCGCGACGGCGACGCGCCCGGCGGCTTGCAGCCCGGATTGCAGTGCACCCTCCATATAGCCGAAAAACCCCGGCGATGCTTGCTCGCCGGCGAAGTAGATCCGATCCCGGAACGACCCGTTCAGGTTCTTGACGATGGTGGTGACTTCCCCCTGGGCGGGGACGGCATACCCGCTCTTGATGAAGGGCTCGTTCGGCCAGTCGACCATCAGCTTGTCCACCCGGTTCTTCAGATAGTCGGGGTAGAGGCCGTCCATCCGCTTGGTGTAGGTGGCTTCGTTCTGGACGAAGCCGCCGCCGGCGTAGACGGTGAGCCCGAAACCCTTGGTGCCCTTCTGTTTATCCGTCGCCTCCCACACGCTGCCGACGGCGTCGGATTTGGCTACCGGCGCGAGCTTGTGCTTCTCCCAGAACTTGTTGGTGAACGTGCTGATGAACTTCACAGCCGGGCCATGCGAGACGGTGAACTTGGTGGCGTCGAACTCGGGCGTGGAATGCACACGCGGCCAGGTGATCGGCGGCCCGGCGAGGATGACGTAGTCGAATGCTTCGTGTTGCTGGCCACTGGCCTGCCGGTAGGTCAGCCGCGTCGCGCCGGTGCCGAGCGTGATCGACTCGACAGGGCTGCTCAGCCGAATATCCTTGACCCCCTTGGCCAGATGGCTGGCGATCTGGTCGTTGCCACCGGCGCAGCGGTGCGTTTCGGTGTGCGTCCAGTAGCCCAGCATGTCGTTACCCATCCGGCCTGCGCTGACCGCCGCGAGAAGGGCGAGATAGCTGTGCTTGGCCACCGGCGCGCAGTTGTCGTTCTCGATGGTGAACTCGAGATAGCTGCGAGCCAGGCTGGAGGTGGTGCCGAACATGTCCGCTTCGTTGAAGCGATCGGCGACCGACATGTTGTCCCATTTCGCAGCCGATTTCGCGGTCCACGGCGCCACCGCGGACACCGTCTTGGCTTCGTTGCCCATCACCGTCAGAACGCGGTTGAGCTCCTTGTCGACTTGCTTCTTCTCCGCAGCGGTCAGCTCATGACCGCCGAGGATTATCCGCGTCCGCAGCCCCTGCCGGGCGTAGTCGTCGTCAGTGCTGATCTTTTCGAGCTGGAGTTTGAACTTCTTGGCGAGCATGATCCAGGTGGGGTGGTTCTCGCCGATCAGCTCGGCTCCCGCCTCGACGATCTTGCCTGCGATCACTTTCCGGTCGGTGCGAACCCGGCCACCGAGTTGATCCCTGGCTTCGAACAGCGTGACGTTGAATCCGCCGTCTTGCAGCGACCATGCGGCCATGAGGCCTGCGAACCCGCCACCGACGACCGCGATCCGCAGTTCCTTCGGACAGGGCTCGTCCTCGGAGAGCGCACGCACGGGTATCGGTGTCCGCGGAGGCACCTGGTAGGCCATCGCCGCGCTGTTACGACCCGAGGCGGAGACGCGAAACGTTCCGGGCTCTGTCGGTGTGGGTGCGCCGCACTCGCGGTCGAGCGCAGTAATGGTCTTGGGGCCCACCACCGGGTCGTCGGGCGTGATCCCGTGAGCCTTCTTGAATTGCACTACCGCACGGCCGGTTTCGGGCCCGAACTTGCCGTCCACACCGGACGGTAGCGGATAGCCGGCGTCGACGAGCGCCCGCTGCACCTTCCGTACCGCATCTCCTTCGGAGCGGACAGGAGCGGGGTACGGCGAAGTGCCGGGGGCGCCCAGTCTCAGCCGGCCGGCGAGCACGTCGGCAAGGTCAGGATCGTTGGCGAAGTGGGGGCAGGTGAGTACCTTGGTGTCCGTCTCGTCCATTTCGTCGTCGGCCTCACTTTCAGATGGAGGTGCTGCGGAGACTGCGGCAACGGCACGTTCTATGTCGAGATAGCCGAAACCGGCTCGCAGAGGGTCGATTCCGTCGCTCGCGGTTCGGCAGGAGCCAAGCAACGCATCGCGTGTTTCGCCGATGTGCAGGGGTCGGCCCGCGGCTTCGAACATCAACGCGACCGTCGCGGTGACAGCGGGTGCGGCCATGCTGGTGCCCGACATCCGCGTGCGGCCTCCACCAGAACGTGCGCCGTCGATCAGCACTCCCGGCGCCACGCAGTCGGGTTTCTGACGGCCATCGCGGGTGTGTCCGGAACTCGAGAAGTGCCCGAGCGGGCGCCCCGCCAGATGCGGGTCATAGGCGCCCACCACGATCGGCAACCGCCCGTTGGCGATGCTGCCCGTCGTGGTTGTCGGGTCTGCGCTGTCGGCGGTAAACCGCGACTGGCATCGGTAGCAGCCGGTGTCACGCTCGATCCAGGCATGCACCCGGCCGTCTGTTACGTCATCACCGATGAGCCGGATCTCCCACCGCGGCACCTTCACTGCGGGGTCGATGAAGATGCTGCATTGGTTGTCGCCGTTGTTCGGGTCATGGAGGCGGTGGTGGATACGGCCGACGACACCGGTTTCATCGACGATCTCGGCCGTCGCATTCGGTCCCGCGGATGCCTGTAGTTCGCCATCGGGTGTGGCGATCTCGACGGTCAACCGATCGGACCCCGGATACCAGATATCGATCTCGTTGAGACTGGTGTCGGCGGGATCAACGTCGACATAGACATGCCGGGTTTCGCCCTGACGCAGCGTCCAGGATTCGTGCGTGTGCCGTTCGTAGTAATTCCCGCAGGACTGCACGATGGCCCGGCCCGGGTTCTCGCTGAGGAATCTGTCCATCGCCAGCTCGACCAGCGTGTGGCCGGTGTGCTCGCCGGCATGCCGCCCGAGACTGAGGTTGATCACACATGGTCGGTCGCCGGCAACGGAATGGATGTAGTGCAGCGCCTCGAGTAGTTCGCAGGAATCCCCGAGCGGTAGCTGGTCGACGGCCTCGCGGCCCATGTTCACAAATACGAAGCGCGCACTATCGGCCAGGCCGGCGACAATGCTTGACGTGTGGCTGCCGTGGGCCCCAGGTCCGTGGTCGAAGTCGGCGACGTCGTAGTCCAGTGTGGTGTAAGGATTTTCGGTCTCCAAGGCGGAATTGATCTCCGCGGCGTCGATGATGCGGCCGTAGCCGTAGGGGCCGGCGTGGTGATCGCCATAGCGATCGCGCTGATCCCACATCGCGATGAGGCGGGTTTGTCCGTCCGGACGGCGCAGGTCCGGGTGGGCGATGTCCCAGCCCCAGTCGACAAGGCCGACCACAACGCCGTCACCGCTGACGGGCAAAGCGCAACCGCGTACTGTTTCGGTGATGGCATGATCCCGCAACGGATCTGGCGGTTCGACCTCTGCGGAATAGCGGTGAGGCGCCTTGACGCTGACGGTGCTGCTGTCCTCCCATATCGCCTGAATCGACTCGCGGGCAACGCGAGCGGTGACGATGTCTCCGAACCTGGAAACGACGTGCATGCCGGGAGGAGCTTGGTCGGCGTCGCGCAGCCGCACGATGATGGAGACCTGTTCTTCCGGAGGGCCCGCGGCAGGGCGGGCCAGCTCCTGCAACGCGGGATCCACCGGACCTACTTCTTCGTTTCTGCCCCGGGCGAAGGCGTGGTCGACCCGCCGGACAGGCCATCGAGCTTCTTGAGAATCTGTTCGATGCCTTTGTCCACCTTGTCGAAACGCTCCACGATCACGTCGGGCACGGCCGCCTTGTAGACGTACAGCGTGACAGTCGAATCCTTGGCGACCAGTTTGGGCTTGCGCGGATCCTGGTCGTAGACGGTGCCGATCTCGTCACCCTCGCCACCCTCGACCGGGATCACGACGGATTTCAGCCCCCGTTCCGCGATCTCGTTCTCGGCATTGGTCCGCGCCCACCCGAGAACGTCGGGAACCGCGATGTCGCCGGACTGGGCTGTGCTACCCGAGCCACCTATGTTGAAGACGGTTGCCATGACGTCCCCCTTACGAAGTCTTCGGCTTCATGGCGATGAGCAGCAGGATCAGCATCATCGGGTCGCCCAGCGGTGACTTCGCGGCGTCACCGCCGGAGGACGGCGTCATCAGGAACAGCAGGGGCAGCATGGTGGCGAACTGGTTCTTGCTCGCCGTCAGCACGTCTAGTTCCTTGTCGCCGTCCTTGACGGTGACAGTCTCCTGCGTGAGCATCGGCAGTAGGACGCTGAGCATCTTGGTCTGCTGCAGGTCGGCCCGAGTGCCGTCCAGGCCCTTTCGCCGGTCGATCGTTTCTTTGCGAAGCGCGGCAGTTGTTTTCGTCTGGCTCGACGCAATGCCGTTTGTGCGAGACTCCAACGCCTTCACCGCGTTCGACAGCGTTTCGATCTTCGCGTCGAGGCTACGGGCGGTGGCTTGCACTTGGCCCTGGCTGGCGGGCGACGGCCCCGTGCGCGCCTGGAAACTTCCCCGCCGCGTCGGTGTCCGCAACGGCCGCCGGTAGGCCTCGTCGCTTTCGTCGCTATCGATGTCATCCAGTAGGGACTCGAGTTCGTCCAAATCGGTGACGGTCATCAGGCACCCCTTTCTCAAGTAGTTGTGCACTCACGATCGCGGACCTTCCGCGAACGACTGTAAGAATGTGCGCGCACCGCGGGCAGCACAATTCGGTTGAAACTCAATGCATCTGGCGGCAGAGTGCCGGGTCCGCTTCGGCCGTGGCACAACGCGCATTCAACGTCGGCACCCAGGCACCTGGGGCAGGCGCCGAGTGCGGCGGCGACCTCGTCGAGTGTGGTACACAGTCGTTCGAGTTCGACGGACAAGTGTTCCCATTGCGCGCGCAATTCCTCGGCGCGCTCTTGCCGGGCTTCGGTAACGACCGGTTCTTCAGCGCCGTCGTCTTCATAGGCGTCGAGCTGTGATTCGAGCCCGGACTGGCGCTCCGCGAGCATCTGCGCAACGGCGGCGAGTTGCGGATCGCCGCCGACCATTTCGGCGACCTGTCCGGAGATGTCCTCACCGGCAAGGTGACGCTGCAGAAGACTCGTGATTGGTTCTGCGACTGTCATCGTCATACCCTCTCCATCCAGAATTCGTCCGACTCGAAGCTCTCGTCGGAGTCGAGTGCGTCGGCGTCGTCGTAGGCATCGTCGTAGTCGGCCTCGAACTCATCGGATTCGTCCGACTCGGGTGGAATGGCGGCGAGAAGCTGAAGCAGCTGCTCTTGTCCGATGTCTGGATCAGTGACTTCCTCGTTGTCGGCCCATTCGGGTTCGCTGTCGACGGACTCCCTCGCGAGGCTGCCGAGCAGACCGGCGAACGCGTTCGCTGGAACCGAAATACCCGAGGAGCCAAGGGGGACCGCGACATTGCGGCCGGACAGCACGGCGGATAACGCCTTCGCGGTCTCCGGACGCTGCAATATGGTCTGGAATACGTTTGCGGCCGCACCGCCGGGAAGCAGTTGGCCTGCGGTGCCTACAACTCCACCGGCGACCCGGCCGATATCCCGCAGCGGGCCCCTGCCGCTCTTGGCGAGCGCGCCGCCCGTGCCGCCGATGAGCGCACCCCCGAGCGCGCCGAACGGTCCGAGTGCGCTGCCGGCGGCGGCACCGCTGAGCGCGCCCTTACCAAACGCGGCCAGCGTCGGTGCCGCCTTCTTCAGCGCCTTCCCGAGGGAACTGAAGAACTCCTCGTATTCGGCCGCCGAGACACCTTCGCCGAATGCTGCCCCGAAGGCCTCGTCGATTTCTGCGTCGGACAGTGCGGCGAAGCGATCGTCGAGAGCATCGCGAAGGGACGGGTAGTAGGTCTCTGTACCGGTCATCGCTCCTCCATGTGGTCGCGTTCGAAACCACTGTCGGGGATGCTTGTATCGCCGATCGTCTCCGGCGCCGTATCGAGTAGCGTGTGTGCTGGCGTCAACGACGCGTGATGGCGGTCGGGGGTGACGCACACTTCCCGCAACAGCGCGGAGACGACGGCGCACGCCTCATCGATGCTCGTACAGACGAATTCCCGGGTAGCGACTGTGGACGAACTCGTCTCCAACACCCGAACCAGCAACTTGTCGTGGTCTCGCCACGCTCGCACGACCATGGCTTTGGTCTTGCCCGACATGGGTCGACAGCGTGAAGGCTACGCGTCTGTATGTCGTCAACGATTCGTCAGCGCACAACTGGGCGTTCGCCGGCAATCGGCGCCGGCTGCCGCAACGGCTCGAGGCCGACTTTGCGTGCCAATTCGGGCGCGGGCCTTACCCTTAACTCGTTCCATAGCAGTCTGGCCATCGTGCTGAACTGTCTGCGCGCCTCACACAGGTTTCCCTGCCGTAGATGAGCGTCGATCAAAGCGGCGTGCGCAGACTCGCGTAAGGGTTCATCCGCTATGACCGCAAGCATGATGTCGATCGCCTCCGGGTAGCGCCCCGCCGCTTGAAGGCGTGCCGCGCTGGCTTCCAGCGCGTGCAAACGCAGTTGTCTAAGCTGTTCTCGCGCGAGAAGCAGCCAATCCTCGTCCCAGCCGGGAAGCAGTTCGGCAGTGCGGCCCATGAACCCAGAGTGCTCGCGGTGCCACGGCAACTGCTCGTTGAGTAGATCCTCGGCCTGTCTGCGGAATTGGTGGACGTCCACCGACACCGACTCTCCCAGCGCCAGTCGGTTCGCGTCCCCTGTGACGAGATCGGTTGCTGCACAGCGTATCCGCCACAGCGCGGTGCGAAGACTGGCGCGCGAACGCTCATAGGAGGCATCGGCCCACAGCCGGTCGGCCAGTATGCCGCGGTCGCAGTCGGGTGCCACCATCTTGTCGAGAGACAAGTAGGCCAGCACGCGGCGGGCATGCAGAGGCAGACTGAGGTGTTTGCCGGTCACCCTGAGCGCAAACCCACCCATCAGGCTCAAATGCGTTCCAGTGTGCGTGAAATCGTCTGTGCCGCAGCAGGCTGTCGTCATCTCGGCCCCCCCGGATTGATCGCTGCTGTCCTCAGTGTCGGCACTGGCCATACAGAATTCTTGAGTAGTGCACTACTTGAATTCGACCGCGGGCACTCTCGAGTGAACGACAGCGGCGCGGCATCGGCGTTGATGGCAAGCGTGAGCTCGTCCGGCGCGTCTTGGGCTGTGTCAGCCCGCGCGGGCCCAGCGTCCCGTCGCCGGCAGCAGTGCGAGCAGGATGGTGACCACCGGCAGCGCGGGAATTGCATAGACGACGGGTGACAGTTTCGCGCCGGCGACGAACAAGCCCGCGAAGATCAGCAGTGCGACGACCGCCCCGACCACGATCAGCAGCCGGGCCATCCGGCGGCGCAGCAGCAGCGCGATCAGGCCGCTGATGCTGGCCGCAGCGGACACGGCCGTCAGAAAGCCGATCGCAACGCAGAACAGCGGGTCAGATTTCCACCATCCGGTGATCAGGTCTGTGGCAATGACCGCCGTCGCCCAGCCGGCAAAAATGCTGACGACCGCCGTCGCGATCGCTGCTTTCGGGTTCGCCGGCTTGGGTCGCGACGACCCCACGGCGACAGGCGTGGCCCGCGGGATGTAATTCGTTTGCGGATCGGCGACCGGGATCTCGCCGGTCGGATGCCTGCGGATGATCGAGGTCTGCGGCTCGGAGTGCGCGGGTTGCGGCGCGGACGTGGTGGGTCCATCGGGCTGACGCCGGATGCGCGGTTGTTCGGGAGCGGGTTCGGAAAAGGCTTTGTCGGACGGGCCGTCACTCACACTTAGCCAACGTAGTTGCCCGGGGACAGTCCCCGCTGCGCCAACCACGGAACAGGGTCGACGCGGTTGGTGCCGTTGAGCAAGACCTCGAAGTGCAAGTGCGGTCCGGTCGAGTTGCCGCGGTTGCCGATGGTGGCGATCTGGTCACCGGCCATCACGCGCTCGCCCTTGCTGACCAGCCACGTGTTGACGTGTCCGTACAGCGTCACGGTGCCGTCGTTGTGCCGGATCTTGACCCACGCGCCGTAGCCCGCGGTCGGGCCGGCGTCGATGACCACACCGTCGGACGCCGCGACGATCGGCGTGCCGATCGAGTTGGCGATGTCGATGCCGCCGTGCAGAACGCCCCAGCGGTAGCCGAAGCCGGACGTCCAGACGCCCTTCGTCGGCATCACGAACAGCGGCCGGTTCAGCCGTGCCTCGCGTTCAGCGCGCTCCTGTGCGAACGCGGCGGCCTTGGTGATCTCCTCGGCGTGCACGGTCTCAACTGACGCCGGGGTGACGGCGACGACCTGCATGCCGTCCACCGAGCCTGCGATGGCGCCCGCACCCATGGTCTGGTCGGCGGCGAGCACGGTCTCGGCGGGCTCTTTCTCGGAGGCGTGCGTCATCGAGTACGCGCCGGCGGCGGTGGCGCCGACGGCCATCGCCGCGACCATCAGGCGGCCCTTGACGGGTACGTCCTGCTTTCGGTGCAGACCTCGCCGTCCGGAGATGTCGATGATGTCGGTGGCGGCCACACCGTCGCTGACGTCGGTGTGGCTGTCGCGATAGGCATGATTCGAGCGGCGCTCTTCGCGCGCATCGGGCCGGAACTCCGACGGCACCGCCAGCCGCAGCGGGATCAGATCGTCGGTGTCATGCAGGTCGTCCAGCTCGGGCGCGCGGATGACCTGCGATTCGCGGTCGAACGCCATGTTCTCGCGAAAGTCGAGGTCAGCGAGGTCACCGAACTCGTTGAACGGGATGATGTCGGTGATTTCGGTGGCGTCTTCCGGGGCCGCTACGGCGATCCTGCGGTGCCGACTGTTCGTCGAGACTCCTTGCGGAGATCTGGACAAACGGTGCTGCGCCAACCTGGAAAGTCCTTCTAGTCGTGACCGAAACGTGATCTAGACCAGAGGCACGTTAACCAAATCCCAATGTTGGTGGCAACCCGAGCGGGTATTCCGCCGGGGATTGTGACGTGTATCACGTGAGGCCCGGCGGTGAGATCTGCCACATGACCGGTAGGCGGTGCAGATCCTCGCGACGCGTGTGGATAAAGTTCCCCCAGCCCTTTCGGCGCAAACCTTGAATTAACTTGACCGTCAACGTAAACAGACAGTGAGTCCATGGATCTCTTCGAATACCAAGCGAAAGAGCTGTTCGCCAAGCACAACGTGCCAACCACGCCCGGTCGCGTAACCGACACCGCTGAAGGCGCCAAGGCGATCGCCGAGGAAATCGGCAAGCCCGTCATGGTCAAGGCTCAGGTGAAGGCCGGCGGCCGCGGCAAGGCCGGCGGCGTGAAGTACGCGGCCACCCCTGAGGACGCGTTCACCCACGCGCAGAACATCCTCGGTTTGGACATCAAAGGGCACATCGTCAAGAAGCTGTTGGTCGCGGAGGCCAGCGACATCGCGGAGGAGTACTACATCTCCTTCCTGCTGGACCGCGCCAACCGCACCTACCTCGCGATGTGCTCGGTCGAGGGCGGCATGGAGATCGAAGAGGTCGCCGCGACCAAGCCCGAGCGGCTGGCCAAGGTGCCCGTCAACGCCGTCAAGGGCGTCGACCTGGCGTTCGCACGCTCCATCGCCGAGCAGGGCCACCTGCCGGCCGAGGTGCTCGACGCCGCGGCGGTGACGATCCAGAAGCTGTGGGAGGTCTTCGTCGCCGAGGACGCCACGCTGGTCGAGGTGAACCCGTTGGTCCGCACGCCGGATGACCAGATCCTCGCGCTGGACGGCAAGGTCACGCTGGACGCCAACGCTGACTTCCGCCAGCCGGGCCACGCGGAGTTCGAGGACCGCGATGCCACCGATCCGCTCGAACTCAAGGCCAAGGAGAACGACCTCAACTACGTCAAGCTCGACGGTGAGGTCGGCATCATCGGCAACGGCGCGGGCCTGGTGATGTCCACGCTCGATGTCGTCGCCTACGCCGGCGAAAAGCACGGCGGCGTGAAGCCCGCCAACTTCCTCGACATCGGCGGCGGCGCATCGGCCGCGGTGATGGCCGCGGGCCTCGACGTCATCCTGCATGACCCGCAGGTGAAAAGCGTCTTCGTCAACGTGTTCGGCGGCATCACCGCATGCGACGCCGTGGCCAACGGCATCGTCCAGGCGCTGCAGATCCTCGGCGACGAGGCCAACAAGCCGCTGGTGGTCCGGCTCGACGGCAACAACGTCGACGAGGGCCGTCGCATCCTGGCCGAAGCCAACCACCCACTCGTGACGGAGGTGGGGACGATGGACGAAGCCGCCGACGTCGCCGCCGCCAAGGCCGCCGAAGCTGCGAAGGCCTGAAAGGACTGACATGGCAATCTTTTTGACGAAGGACAACAAGGTCATCGTCCAGGGCATCACGGGCGGCGAGGCCACCACGCACACCGCGCGGATGCTGAAGGCAGGCACCCAGATCGTCGGCGGCGTGAATGCGCGCAAGGCGGGAACGACGGTGTCGCACAAGGACGTCAATGACAAAGACGTCGAGTTGCCGGTGTTCGGCACCGTCGTCGAGGCGATCGAGAAGACCGGCGCCGACGTGTCGATCATCTTCGTGCCGCCGAAGTTCGCCAAGGACGCGATCATCGAGGCGATCGACGCAGAGATCCCGCTGCTTGTGGTCATCACCGAGGGAATTCCGGTGCAGGACAGCGCATATGCGTGGGCCTACAACGTCGAGAAGGGCAACAAGACCCGCATCATCGGCCCGAACTGCCCAGGCATCATCACGCCCGGTCAGTCGCTGGTTGGCATCACGCCGGCCAACATCAGCGGCCCGGGTCCGATCGGGCTGGTGTCCAAGTCGGGCACGCTGACCTACCAGATGATGTTCGAGCTGCGCGATTTCGGCTTCACGACGTCGATCGGCATCGGCGGTGACCCCGTCATCGGCACGACGCACATCGACGCCATCGAGGCGTTCGAGAAGGATCCCGACACCAAGGTCATCGTGATGATCGGCGAGATCGGCGGCGACGCCGAGGAACGTGCCGCCGACTACATCAAGGCCAACGTCTCCAAGCCGGTCGTCGGTTACGTCGCGGGCTTCACCGCCCCCGAGGGCAAGACGATGGGCCATGCGGGCGCGATCGTGTCCGGCTCGTCGGGAACCGCCGCCGCCAAGAAGGAGGCCCTCGAGGCCGCCGGGGTGAAGGTCGGCAAGACCCCGTCGGAGACCGCCCGCCTGGCCAGAGAGATCTTGCAGAGCCTGTAGCTCGCTCGCGCGAGCAGACGCAAAGGTCCCCACACGTCCGGCGTGTCGGGGACTTTTGCGTCTGTTGGGCAAATTTGGTTAGTCTCTCGAATTAACACCCGTCAGGAGGTCTGTAATGGTCGACCCGCGGACCCCGGTCGTCGTTGGCGTCGGCCAGTTCACCGAACGCATCGACGATCCTTCATATCGGGGGATGTCGGCGGTGGAGCTGGCGACCGAGGCCGCGCGCGCCGCGCTCGCCGATACGGGCGTGGCCACGGCGAAGGTCGCAGCGGCGATCGACACGGTGTACGGGCTGCGGCAGTTCGAGATCTCCGGGCCGATGCCTGCGACGCTGGGCAAGTCCAACAATTACCCGCGCTCGGTGATGAACCGGCTGGGCGGCGACCCGGCCCGCGTCGTGCTTGAACCCGTGGGCGGACAAAGCCCGCAAAAGCTCGTCACCGAGGCGGGCAACACCATCGTGGCGGGCGACGCCGACGTCGTGATGATCATGGGCTCCGAGCCGGGCTCGACCGCGCGATACTTCGCCAACCGCGATGACAAGCCGGATTTCACCGAGCACGTCGACGGGCAGCTCGAGGACCGCGGTCACCAGATCTTCAGCTACATCGACGATTACACGATCCAACACGGGTTGACGGGCGCTCCGGTGCAGTACGGGCTGCTCGAGAACGCCCGTCGGGCGCGCCTCGGATTGAGCGTGGCCGACTATCGCCGGACGATGGCCGAACTCTTCGCCCCGTTCTCGAAAGTGGCTGCCAAGAACCCATTTTCGTCGTCACCGGTGGAGCGGTCGGTCGACGAGATCGTCACCGTCACCGACGACAACCGGATGATCTGTGACCCGTATCCCCGCCTTCTCGTGGCACGCGATCAGGTCAACCAGGGCGCGGCGGCGATCATGATGTCGGTCGAGGCGGCCCGTCGGCTCGGTGTGCCCGAACAGAAGTGGGTGTACGTGCACGGCCACGCCGACATGATCGAGCAGGCGACACTGGACCGCGCCGACCTGGGCGCCAGCCCGGCGTCGGTGATGGCCGCGCGAGAAGCGTTGCGGGTGGCCGGAATCGGGGTCGATGACATCGCCACCTTCGATCTGTACAGCTGCTTCCCGTTCCCCGTTTTCGTCATCTGCGAGGCGCTCGGTATCGACGGTGGCGATCCACGCGGCTTGACGCTGACCGGCGGACTGCCGTACTTCGGCGGCCCCGGCAACAGCTACTCACTGCACGGAATCGCCGAAACGGTGAGCGAAATGCGCGAGGCGCCAGGGCGATTCGGCTTCGTCGGCGCCAACGGCGGCATCATGAGCAAGTACTCGGTCGGCATCTACTCCACGGAGCCCGTCGACTGGCGGACCGACCGCAGCGAGGAACTGAAGGCACAGATCGCGGCCCTGCCAAAGGTCCCTGTGGCCCGAAATCCTGACGGCCCCGCCACAATCGAAACCTACTCGGTGCGCTACGACTGGCCGATCCGGACCGGGATCATCGTCGGCCGTCTCGACGCCGACAACAGCCGCTTCATGGCCACCACCGAAGACGACGATCTGGTGGCGCTGATGTCCGACGGTGATCCGCTCGGCGCTGCGATCAGCGTGTGGTCCACCGAGAACGGAAATCGGGCCGCGCTCGGCTAGACGGCGGCGGTGTGCTCGACGATCGCACGGACGATCATCGCCCAGTCGGCGCGATCGACTCCGTGACCGGCTCGCTGCAGCGGCAACAGCTTTGCGCCGGGGATCGCCTCCGCCAGCGCTTCGCCGTGCGGCGGCGGGAACATCGGATCTGCACTGCCATGGATGACCAGTGTCGGCGCGGAGATCGACGACAGGGACGCGGTTGGCGGCTCGCCGTCGGGCAACACGTCGTGGTTCTGCGCCGCCGCGAAATTGTGCGCTCGCTCGACGTCGCGGCGAATGAGCGCGCGCATCGGCTCCTCATCGAACGGGCGTACGCCCCCCGCGAGCACGCGCGAATATTCGACCAAGTACTCGATCACCGACTCCGAGTCGGACCAGTCAACTTCCATCGTTGTCACGAACCGCGTGAAATCCTCAGTCGGCGAAGGGAGTTCGGGTCCGCCCGACAGTGCCAGAGAGGTACTGATCAGGACGAGAGATCGCACGCGGTCAGGGAAGCCGATGGCAAGCAGTTGCGCGATCGCGCCGCCCGCCGAAACTCCGACCACGTGCGCAGCCGAAAGGCCGTATGCGTCGATCACTCCGGCCGCATCGGCGACTAGGTCCGCATTCGTGTATCCGGGGCGTCCCGGCTCACAGGTGATCGATCGGCCGGTGTCGCGATGGTCGTAGCGAATCACGAACCGTCCGCGCTCGGCGAGCATCCGGCAGAAACCGTCGTCCCACCACAGCATCGACGCGCCGGTGCCCATCACCAGCAAGATCGGCGGGTCGCCTGGATCCCCGAACGGCTCCGTGCACAGCTCGACGCCGTTCGTCTGGACCATTCGCTCCATCGCGCTCCCGGGAGTGCACTGGTCACAACCCTGACTGCAATCTCGACGTTAGGGCAACGTCGTGCTACACCGCTGCGGCTAGCTTCCCGGCGAGCCGCTCGACGTACGCCGCGACGTCGTCGGCCGAGCGATCCGGCAGACCGAACAGCACCTCCGTCACGCCAAGGTCGGCCCATCGAGCCAGCTTCTCGGGATCCGGCTTGAAGTCCAACGCGACGATTTGGGGCGCACCGTCGCGGCCCGCAGCCGCCCACGTGTCTTGCAGCAGCTTGACGGGTTCGTCGATGTCGAAGTCGCGGGGCGTGGTGATCCACCCGTCCGCACTTCGGGCGATCCACTTGAAGTTCTTTTCCGTGCCGGCCGCGCCGACGAGCACCGGGATATGCGACTGCACCGGCTTGGGCCACGCCCAGGATGGGCCGAAATTCACGAACTCGCCGTCGTAGGAAGCCTCTTCCTCGGTCCACAACGCCCGCATCGCTTCCAGGTACTCGCGAAGCATGGTGCGCCGACGGCCGGGCGGCACGTTGTGGTCTTCGAGTTCGTCTGTGTTCCAACCGAATCCGACGCCGACGCTGACCCGCCCGCCGGAGAGGTGATCCAACGTCGCGATCGACTTCGCCAGCGTGATCGGGTCGTGCTCAACCGGCAGTGCCACCGCCGTCGACAATCGCACGCGCGACGTCACCGCCGCGGCCGTGCCGAGCGAGACCCATGGATCCAGGGTGCGCATGTAGCGGTCGTCGGGCAGTGATTCGTCGCCCGTCGTCGGGTGTGCCGCCTGACGCTTGATCGGGATGTGGGTGTGCTCGGGCACGTAGAAGGTGGCAAAGCCGTGGTCGTCGGCTAGTTTGGCCGCCGCCGCCGGCGTGATGCCGCGGTCGCTGGTGAAAAGCACAAGCCCGTAGTCCATGCCGAGAATTAGAACGTGTTCCAGTCTGAGGGGCAAGGGCGGGGGTACGTGACTAGTTGACTTTCCTTCACCCCGAGCGTTACCCGCGACGACACCCGAGCGTCGCTGCTGGGATGGCTCACCATGACAACCGAACGCATCGCAGACCACGTCAAGTTCGCGTACTGGGTGCCCAATGTCAGCGGCGGCCTTGTCACCAGCGACATCGAGCAGCGCACCGACTGGAACTACGAGTACAACGCAAAACTCGCCCAGACCGCCGAGAACAACGGCTTCGAGTACGCCCTGTCTCAAGTCCGCTATGAGGCCAGCTATGGCGCCGAGTACCAGCACGAGTCCACGAGCTTTTCCCTGGCGCTGCTGCTCGCCACGCAGCGGCTCAAAGTGATCGCCGCCGTCCACCCGGGCCTGTGGCAGCCTGCCGTGCTCGCCAAGCTCGGTGCCACCGCCGACCAGCTGTCCAACGGCCGCTTCGCGGTCAACGTCGTGTCGGGCTGGTTCAAGGACGAGTTCACCCACCTGGGCGAGCCGTGGCTCGAGCACGACGAGCGCTACCGCCGCACCGCGGAGTTTCTGAAGGTGCTGCGCAAGATCTGGACCGAGGACGACGTGGATTTTCGCGGCGACTTCTACCGCATCCACGACTTCACGCTCAAGCCCAAACCGGTCAACACCCCCGACCGGCCCAATCCCGAGATATTCCAGGGCGGCAATTCGACGGCCGCGCGGCGCAACGGCGGCCGCTACGCCGACTGGTACTTCTCCAACGGCAAAGATTTCGACGGCGTCACCGAGCAGGTCGTGGAGGTGCGCGACCACGCACGAGAAGCGGGCCGAGAAGTCCACTTCGGGCTCAATGGATTCATCATCGCGCGCGACACGGAGAAAGAGGCCCGCGATACGTTGCGCGAAATCATCGAAAAGGCCAACCGGCCAGCGGTAGAAGGATTCCGCGCGGCCGTACAACAGGCAGGCAATGCGACCTCCGATAAGCGCGGCATGTGGGCCGACTCGACGTTCGAGGATTTGGTTCAGTACAACGACGGCTTCCGCACGCAGCTGATCGGAACACCCGAGCAAATCGCGGAACGCGTTGCGGCGTACCGCAAACGCGGCGTCGACTTGATCTTGGGTGGCTTCCTGCACTTCCAGGAAGAGATCGAATACTTCGGATCGCGCGTGCTGCCGCTCGTGCGTGAAATCGAGGATTCCGAAGAGAATTCGGCCGATTCACCCGTGCTGGCGTCTGCCTGAGGTGTAGATGTCCATGACCCTCTTATGAGGGTGCGCTAGCGTGGATGGTCGACGCCCATCCAGCACAGGAGAGGTCATGACTTACCCGCCCGGTAGCCCCGGATATCCGCCCGCACAGCAGCAACCGACTAATCAGTTCGCTGCGCCGACTCAGCAGTTCGGCAAGCCCGACACGGCCGCCGCCGAGGGCCCGAGCAAGCTGCCTCTGTATCTGACCGCGGCCGTGGCGGCGCTGGGTCTTGCGGTTTACCTGTCGAGCTTCGGCCCGCTGTTCACCGCGAGCGCCGACTTCTTCACGCCGACGTTGCTTGACCTCGGGGTGGTGGCGTCGCTCCTCGCGGCCTTGATCGCCGGAGTGGCCCTGATCCCGAAGCAGACGGCATCTCCCGCGTGGGTGGCAGTCCTGTCCGTGCTGGGCTTTTTACTGGTGCTCGCCATCGTGCTGACCGTGCCCGACGGCGTCTCCATCGACTGGGGGCTGTATCTGATCATCGCGTTCTCGGTGGTCCAGGCGATCGTCGCAGTAGCGGTGCTGCTCTTCGACGCAGGTGTCATCACCCCGCCCGTGCCGCGGCCGCGCTACGAGCAACCGCAGCAGTACGGCCAGTACGGCGGCCAAGGACCTTATTACGGACAGCCGCAGCACGGCGGCCCGCCTCAGCAGGCCCCGCAGCAGCGTCCCGGCTATCCGTCCCCGTACCCCGGTGGCTACCCGGGTGGTCCGCCGACGGGCGGCTACTCCGGCGGACAGCAGGGAGGGCCTCCGACGCCGCCGACCGGTTTCCCGACCTACGGCCAGCCGCCGTCCAGCAACGCGCCGACCCAACAGGTGCCGGCGCAGCCGCAATCGTCGTCATCCTCGCAGTCCGGCCAGGCGCCGTCGTAGTCTGAGCCGCGCGTGCGTCAACTTCGCGCGTTTAGCTTGCGCGAGGAGCGGCCTTAGTGGATAACCGACCAGTCGGCACACGCCAGGCGCGTGAGCTGCTTCGGGTCGCATTCGGGCCGTCAGTCGTGGCGCTGGTCGTCATCGCGGCGGTGACGCTCCTGCAGTTGCTCATCGCCAACAGCGACATGACCGGCGCGCTCGGCGCGATCGCCAGCATGTGGCTCGGCGTGCATCAGGTACCCGTATCGATCGGCGGCCGCGAGCTCGGCGTGATGCCGCTGCTTCCGGTCCTCGCGATGGTGTGGGGCACTGCGCGCACCACCGCGGCAGCCAGCGCGGCCTCCGGTCCCGCTCGGCCAGGGACGACGGGCAATGCGTCGTGGTTCGTCGTCCGGTGGGTGATCGCGTCGGCCCTTGGCGGCCCGCTGTTGATCGCCGCGATCTGTCTGGCCGTCATTCATGACGCAGCGTCGGTGCTGACCGAACTGCAGACACCGAACGCCCTGCGGGCGTTCACCGGGGTCCTGGCCGTACACGCCATCGGTGCCGTGATCGGCGTCGGGTGGCGCATCGGCCGTCGCGTCTTGGTCGACTCACCGCTGCCGAACTGGCTGCCCGACGCGTTCCGCGCCGCTACCGCAGGCGTACTGGCGCTTGTCGGCCTCTCCGGCGTCGTCATGGCCGGGTCGCTCGTGGTGCATTGGGCGACGATGCACGACCTGTACTCGATCACCGAATCGGTGTTCGGGCAGTTCAGCCTGACCGTCCTGTCGGTGCTGTACATCCCCAACGTGATGGTCGGTACGGCGGCGGTAGCCGTCGGGTCGAGCGCACATGTGGGTCTGGCCACGTTCAGTTCCTTCACGGTGTTCGGCGGTGACATTCCGGCGCTTCCCGTTCTTGCCGCCGTGCCGACGCCGCCTCTCGGGCCGGTCTGGGTGGCGCTGCTCATCGTTGCCGCGGCGTCGGGTGTCGCGGTGGGCCAGCAGTGCGCACGGCGACCACTGCCGCTACTGCCCGCGGTGGCCAAGCTCGTGGTCGCCGCACTGGTCGCCGCGCTGGCCATGATGCTTCTCGGGTACGCGAGCGGGGGTCGCCTCGGCAATTTCGGCGACGTCGGCGTCGACCAGGTCACCTTCGGTCCGGCCGTATTCGTGTGGTTCGTCGGCATCGGCGCGTTGACCGTTGCGATGTCCGGCGGCATCACGCGCCGGCCCAAGCGGCCCAAACCTGTGCCGGAACCCGAGACTGAACCTGAACCTGAACCCGACGAAGAGTTCCTCGACGAAGACGCGCCAGTCGAAGTGACGCCGGTGGCCGACGATCTGGCCGCGGCGTCACTGGGTCCCGACGACGCCGAGGACCATTTCGTTGCTGACGACGACGCCACGGCGAGCACGGGTGATGCCGAGAAGCTCAAGGACGATTAGGCACCCACTATTGTCGATGCGTGCAGCAACCGCTCCATGTGCCCCCGAGTGTGCCGGCACGAGTGGTGGTCCTGGCTTCTGGCACCGGTTCGCTGCTGCGGTCCCTGCTCGACGCCACCGGTGGCGACTACCCCGGGTCGATCGTCGCGGTAGGGGTGGATCGTGACTGCGCCGCCGTCGATATCGCGTCGGCGGCGTCGGTGCCGACGTACACCGTGCGGTTGCGCGACTATCCGGACCGCGACGCTTGGGACGCCGCCATGGCGGAAGCCACTGCCGCGCACCATCCAGACCTCATCGTGTCTGCCGGATTCATGAAAATCCTTGGACCCCGGTTTCTTTCGCGATTCATGGGCCGCATCATCAATACCCACCCTGCACTGTTGCCGGCGTTCCCCGGTGCACACGCCGTTCCGGAGGCGCTGGCCTACGGTGTCAAGGTGACCGGGTGCAGTGTGCATCTTGTCGACGCGGGCACGGACACGGGCCCGATCCTGGCGCAGGAGCCGGTGCCCGTCTTCGATGACGACGACGAAGCAACCCTGCACGAGAGAATCAAGGTCGTCGAAAGACGGCTGCTGGTAGACGTTCTGGCTGCGGTGGCAACCCGCGGCGTGACCTGGACCGGACGAAAGGCAACGATAGGATGACTGAGGACGGACGCAAGCCGATCCGGCGCGCATTGATCAGCGTCTACGACAAGACCGGTCTTGCCGAACTCGCTCGCGGCCTGCACGAGGCCGGAGTGGACATCGTGTCGACCGGGTCCACGGCGAAAACCATTGCAGCTGAGGGTGTTCCGGTCGCACGGGTAGAAGACGTCACGGGCTTTCCCGAGGTGCTCGACGGCCGGGTCAAGACCCTGCATCCGCACGTGCACGCCGGGCTGCTGGCCGATCAACGCAAGAACGAACACGTAGCGGCGCTGGCGGAACTGGGCATTTCACCGTTCGAGCTCGTGGTCGTCAACCTGTATCCGTTCACCGAGACCGTCAACTCCGGCGCGAGCGTCGACGAGTGCGTCGAGCAGATCGACATCGGCGGGCCGTCGATGGTGCGCGCCGCCGCGAAAAACCACCCGAGCGTCGCGGTCGTCGTCGAGCCGCTGGGCTACGACGGCGTGCTCGCCGCGGTCCGAGCCGGCGGCTTCACCCTCGCCGAGCGAAAGATACTGGCGTCGTTAGCGTTTCGGCACACTGCCGAATACGACGTGGCGGTGGCGTCGTGGATGGGATCGGTGCTGGCTCCAGAAGAGCACGCGCAGCAGTTGCCGGCGTGGCTCGGCGCGACGTGGCGGCGTTCAGCGCAGTTGCGATACGGGGAGAACCCGCACCAGCAGGCAGCGCTGTACCTCAACGAGGGCGCGTGGCCCGGCCTGGCCCAGGCCGAGCAGCTGCACGGAAAAGAGATGTCCTACAACAACTACACCGACGCCGACGCCGCGTGGCGGGCCGCGTTCGACCACGAAGAGATCTGCGTGGCGATCATCAAGCACGCCAATCCGTGCGGTATCGCCATTTCGTCGGTCTCGGTCGCCGACGCCCACCGCAAGGCCCACGAATGCGACCCGCTGTCGGCGTTCGGTGGCGTGATCGCGGCCAACACCGAAGTCACTGTCGAGATGGCCGAGACGGTCGCCGACATCTTCACCGAGGTGATCATCGCGCCCGCCTACGAGCCCGGCGCCGTGGAAGTGCTTGCGCGCAAGAAGAATATCCGCGTGCTGCTGGCGTCGGAGCCGCAGGTGGGCGGTGCGGAGTTCCGTCAGATCAGCGGCGGCCTGCTGTTGCAGCAGCGCGACGCGCTCGACGCACCCGGCGACGACCCGCTTGACTGGACCCTGGCCACCGGCTCACCCGCCGACCCGGCCACTCTCGCCGACCTGAAGTTCGCGTGGCGGACATGCCGTGCGGTGAAGTCCAACGCGATCGTCATCGCAGCAGACGGCGCCACGATCGGAGTCGGGATGGGTCAGGTCAACCGGGTCGACGCGGCCCGGCTGGCCGTGCAGCGTGGGGGAGATCGCGTGCGCGGCGCGGTCGCGGCGTCGGATGCGTTCTTCCCGTTCCCCGACGGGCTCGAGACGCTCACAGAAGCGGGGGTGAAGGCCGTCGTGCATCCCGGCGGGTCGATGCGCGACGACGTCGTCACCGAGGCCGCCGCGAAGGCCGGCATCTCGCTCTACCTCACCGGCGCCCGCCACTTCGCGCACTGACCTCCTGGCGCCGAACGTGGGTTACCCGCACGGTTTCTAGGAGGGAAGTGTGCGGGTAACCCACGTTCGTCGGGCCCCAGCTCGACAGCAGTCGTAGCGTGGAGTGGTGACCCAACCCCATGATCTGCCCCGGACCGTCGGCGAGCTGAAAGCCTCTGGTCATCGCGAGCGGGGCGTCAAAGCCGAAATCCGGGAGAATCTGCTGGCCGCGCTGGCCGAGGGCCGCGACGCGTGGCCTGGCATTCTCGGCTTCGAGGACACCGTGATTCCGCAGCTCGAACGGGCTCTGATCGCTGGCCACGACCTCGTGCTGCTCGGTGAGCGAGGACAGGGTAAGACACGGCTGCTGCGTGCGCTGACCGGCCTGCTCGACGAATGGACCCCGGTGATCGCCGGCTCGGAACTCGGCGAGCACCCGTATAGCCCGATCACCCCTGAATCCATCCGGCGCGCCGCCGACTCCGGCGACGACCTGCCCGTCGCGTGGCGGCACCGCAGCGAGCGCTATACCGAGAAGCTGGCCACTCCAGACACCAGCGTGGCCGACCTCGTCGGCGACATCGACCCGATCAAGGTCGCGGAGGGCCGCAGTCTCGGAGACCCCGAAACCATCGCCTACGGCCTGATCCCTCGCGCGCATCGCGGCATCGTCGCCGTCAACGAGCTGCCCGACCTCGCCGAGCGGATCCAGGTGGCGATGCTGAACGTGATGGAGGAGCGCGACATTCAGGTGCGCGGCTACACGCTGCGCCTGCCGCTGGACGTTCTTGTTGTTGCTAGCGCCAACCCCGAGGACTACACCAACCGCGGACGCATCATCACTCCGCTCAAGGACAGGTTCGGCGCCGAGATCCGCACCCACTATCCGCGGCAACTCGAGGCCGAAATCGGCGTCATCAAACAGGAGTCGCATCTGGCCGCCGAGGTGCCTGAGTACCTGCTGGCTGTGCTGGCCCGGTTCGCCCGGCACCTGCGCGAGTCGCGATCGATCGACCAGCGCTCGGGTGTCTCGGCGCGGTTCGCGATCGCGGCCGCCGAAACAGTGGCGGCCTCGGCGCGGCATCGCGCCGCATTGCTCGGTGAGACCGAAGCCGTTGCCCGGGTGGTCGATCTCGGCAATGTGATCGACGTGCTGCGCGGCAAACTCGAATTCGAGTCTGGCGAAGAAGGCCGCGAGCAGGCGGTGCTCGAGCACCTGTTGCGCAGGTCCACCGCGGACACCGCTCAGCGGCTGCTCGGCGGCATCGACGTCGGGCCGCTGGTGATTGCGATCGAAAACGGTTCGGCCGTCACCACCGGTGAGCGGGTCTCCGCGCGCGACGTGCTGGCAGCTGTCCCCGAAGTGCCCGCGATCGCCCAGATTCAGCAGCGACTCGAGGCCAAGACCGACGGCCAGCGTGCGGCCGCCGTCGAACTGGCTTTGGAGGCACTGTATCTGGCCAAGCGCATTGACAAGGTGTCTGGAGAAGGCGAAACCGTGTATGGCTAAACCAGGATCTGAGCGCCACGCGCGATCATCGCGATACTCGGCGTACACCGGCGGACCCGATCCGCTGGCGCCGCCGGTCGATCTGCGCGAGGCACTGGAGCAGATCGGGCAGGACGTCATGGAGGGCAGCTCGCCGCGGCGAGCGTTGTCCGAGCTGTTACGGCGGGGTACGCAGAACATGCGCGGCGCCGACAAGCTGGCGGCCGAGGCGAACCGGCGCCGACGGGAACTGTTGCAGCGCAACAACCTCGACGGCACCCTCCAGGAAGTCAAGAAGCTGCTCGACGAGGCCGTGCTGGCCGAGCGCAAGGAACTGGCGCGTGCGCTCGACGACGACGCGCGGTTCAACGAAATGCGGATAGAGAACCTTCCGCCGTCGCCGGCCAAGGCCGTGCAGGAGCTGTCCGACTACGACTGGCGCAGCGCAGAAGCACGCGAAAAGTACGAGCAGATCAAGGATTTGCTCGGTCGCGAGATGCTCGACCAGCGGTTCGCCGGTATGAAGCAGGCGCTGGAGAACGCCACCGACGAGGACCGCCAACGGGTCAACGAGATGCTCGATGACCTGAATGACTTGCTGGACAAGCATTCTCGCGGCGAGGACTCTCAGCAAGACTTTCAAGACTTCATGAACAAGCACGGCGAGTTCTTCCCGGAGAACCCGCAAAACGTCGAAGAGCTGCTCGACTCGCTGGCCAAGCGGGCGGCCGCCGCTCAACGGTTCCGCAACAGCCTGTCGGCCGAGCAGCGCGCCGAACTGGACGCGTTGGCGCAGCAGGCATTTGGCTCGCCGTCGTTGATGAACGCGCTCAACCGGCTCGACGGGCACCTGCAAGCGGCGAGGCCGGGGGAGGACTGGACGGGTTCGTCGCGGTTCTCCGGGGACGATCCGCTCGGCATGGGCCAGGGCACACAGGCGCTGGCCGACATCGCCGAACTCGAGGAACTCGCCGAGGCGCTGTCGCAGAGCTACGCAGGCGCCACGATGGATGACGTCGACCTCGACATGCTCGCTCGCCAGCTGGGCGACGACGCGGCCGTTGACGCCAAGACGCTGGCCGAACTCGAGCGAGCGCTCGTCAACCAGGGTTTCTTGGACCGTGGCTCCGACGGGCAATGGCGGCTGTCGCCGAAGGCCATGCGTCAGCTTGGCCAGGCCGCGCTACGCGATGTGGCACAACAACTTTCGGGCCGACATGGGGAACGCGATACCCGTCGCGCCGGCGCAGCAGGTGAGCTGACCGGTGCGACGCGGGCGTGGGAGTTCGGCGATACCGAGCCATGGAACGTCACCCGGTCGCTGACAAATGCGGTGCTGCGGCGGGCGGGCAGCGGCGTCGCGGAATTGCCGTTGAAGTTCACCGTCGACGACGTCGAGATCTCCGAGACCGAGACACGAACTCAGGCCGCCGTCGCGCTGCTGGTGGACACGTCGTTCTCGATGGTGATGGAGAACCGGTGGCTGCCGATGAAGCGCACGGCGCTCGCGCTCAATCACCTCGTCAGCACGCGGTTCCGCTCGGATGCGTTGCAGATCATCGCCTTTGGCCGGTATGCGCGCACAGTGTCGGCGGCTGAGTTGACCGCGCTCGAGGGTGTCTACGAGCAGGGCACCAACCTGCATCATGCGCTGGCGCTGGCCGGTCGTCATCTGCGCCGCCATCCCAATGCGCAACCGGTGGTGCTCGTCGTCACCGATGGCGAGCCGACCGCGCATCTGGAAGATGTTGACGGCGAGGGTTCGTCGGTGTTTTTCGACTATCCGCCTCACCCCCGCACGATTGCCCATACGGTCAAGGGCTTCGACGACGTCGCGCGGCTGGGCGCCCAGGTGACCATCTTCCGGCTCGGCAGCGATCCCGGCCTGGCCCGCTTTATCGACCAGGTCGCCAGGCGAGTGGAGGGCAGGGTAGTGGTGCCCGACCTCGACGGGCTGGGGGCCGCGGTGGTCGGCGACTATCTGCGCTCCCGGCGCCGCCGGTAAACCTCCTCGCCGGTGCGACGACGAATCGGTTTTCTTTGCCAGCACCGCCGCTCCGCGGACGTTGCTCGGACCGGATTCGCCTTTGCAGCCCGAAGTTGGGCCGACACGTTCACCGTGGCTGCCGCGCGAATCTTTCAGCTGGCTCACAGGGAGTACGCCCGTCGACGCCGGTACGGGCTCAGTGGCCTAAGCCGCGTGACCTGCAGCTATGTAGACGGATCTGTGATTTGTGGGGCCAGTGAAGCTGTTGTGACAAATGAGTCTGGGGCCCGCCTCGGCCACAGTATTTGCATACGCAAATATGTCCAGCATTAGCGCGCAGAATATTTGACGCGGAAAACAATTCGTGCGCTACGGTTCGCTGACCAGGAGCGGTGCGGCCTTTCCTGCCGAGTATCACCTTTCCTGCAGCCGGTGCTTGACGCTTGAAAGGACGGAAATTCATGGCAAAACATCGCTTAGTTTCCGCGCGACGGGGCCGCACCGTGGCGGGAGGCATCGCCGGCGCGGGCGTTCTGCTCGTTGCAGGACCGGCCGCTCTCGCTTTGGCCGACGACGCCAGCCCGGGTGAGTCCACGGGTGGCCGACCCAACTTCACCAATCCGGCGCCTGTTGTGCGGATGACACAGAGCATCGGAGACTCCACGTTCGATCCGAACACGACCGACGACCCGATCACCGCGGCAATTCGGGCACAGCTCAACGCTTCTCCGCTTGGGCAGGCGTACCACGACGCGTTCGGATATTCATCAGTTGGTGCCGGAGTCGCCGGCCTGCCGGCCGCCACTAACGGGCGCGTCACCGGCATCCTGAACACCGGTGTCGGTGGTGGCGGCAGTGGCGCACCGTCCACGATCCCGGGCAAGGTGTACGCACAGACCGTGAACATCCACGAATGCCAGATGCAGTGGAACACCGTCAATGGCGCCAGGGTGGCCACTGGTGGTTGGGACGGCGTCACCGGCGCGGGCAGCGCACAGTGCACTTCGAAGAGCCCGTAGGACTGAGCGACGCCTGCCGTTAGGCGTCTTACACGGGAGGCTTGCGCTTCTTGCGTTTGACGCCGACGCTGCCCCACAGCGAAAAACCGCGGATTCGCACGCAAGGCGCGCCGGGGGTGCCCTCGCCGTCGACACTGTGATCGAAATTACCCATTACGCCGATGCCGCGTGAATCCACATTGACCTCAGGCGGCACGAGAATCGTCTGTCCGCCCATGATCGAGTACGAGTGGATTTCCACCTCGGGCGACGTGAAGTCGGCGTAGCGCAAATCCACCACCCCGCCGCCGAACAGAGCGACGGTCGTCATGCGTCTTGGCACGTTCCAGCGACCGCGGCGCTCGAAGCCGCTCATGATGGCCAGCAGCAGCGTCGACGGCGCCGGCCGGCACGGGCCGCCGCTACGTGGCCGGGTGACGGCCCCGGGCAGGTCGGCGCTGATCCGGTCGAGTTCTTCGTACGTCTGCGCCGCATAAGCTCTGGTCAAGCGCTCTTCGTATTCACTCATCTGGAGCTGCCCCTGCGCGGCGGCATCCGTGAGCAACTGCGCCACCTGAATCCGATCGGTGTCAGCAGCACGCATCGAACCGTTTCGCGACGCTGGAGTGCTCATCACCGTCGAGCCTACGACGAACGCTGGCACATGCAAGGCCGTTGACTAAACTGTGCCCTCGCGCTCGCCGGCGAAGCAGATAGATGAGCAAACTTTATTTGGATTGGGCGAGGTACTCAGCGAAGCCGATCCTGCCGACGGCCCTGTCGGGTGCGAGGTTCGCGCCAGCACGGTAGCCGCCGGCGATGCGTCCCGGCACGGGCACATCAACCACCGGGCGCCGGCCCGAGCGGGCCGACAGGTACATGTGGGCCAGTTCTGCGTGTGTGTGTACCGCTGGACCACCGATATCCGCCGCCCGCCCCATCGGCGCACCGTCGACCAACTCCACTAGCCGTGCCGCCACGTCGCGAGTGTCGATCGGTTGAAAGCGCACCCCGCGCAGGGTCCACAGCACGGGTGAGAACCGCTGAATCGAGAAGCTCGTCTTGATCAGGTCGTGAAACTGGGTGGCGCGCAAGATCGTATGTCCGACGCCCGAGGATTCGAGCGCGCGCTCGACGCGAAGCTTGGTCTGGTAGTAGGGCAGTGGAATCCGGTCGATTCCGACAATGGACACGTACACGATGTGTGCGACACCGGCTCGGTGTGCCGCCGAGATGAGATTCGTGGTCGAGGTGACGTCCTTGTCGCGGGTTCCCTGCGTCGCGCAATGCACGACGACCTCTGTGCCGTCGACGGCGGCATCCACGCCGTCGCCACTCAGTAGATCAGCCTGAGTCCAGTGCACGCCCGTATAGCCGACGTGACTGCGCCGGCTCATGGCTCGCACCTGATGACCGGCCTCCGTGGCCGCGCCCACCAGCTCGCGGCCTAGCGTGCCGGTCGCTCCGGTGACAAGAACTTCACGGCCCATCAGCCAAGATTAGGCGGCGAAGCGCCTGTGAGTGTGGGGTTCACAGTTCCGCGACGACGATCCGGTACCCGAGATCCATCTCGGTTCGGTTGAGCAGTGCGGCATTTCGGCGATGCCATTCACCGCTGCGCAGATCCGCGGCTAGCACCGACAGCTGGCTGTCGATGGATGCGTCGGTCGTCTGAGTGAACAGCGACATGCCGGCCCGAATCTGTGGGTCGAGGTAGGCCTCGGGTCGTCGCCAGTACGCGCCGGCGAAACCGTCGGCGCAGTCGTGCGGGACCGGCACAGCGTGAATCGTGACGGTGCCGGGCAATTCGCCGAACCGGGAGATCGGAATGGCCAGCCGCTCGTCGGTCTCGACGGCTACAGGAAGATAGTCGCGCATTAACCAAAAGTGCTTGGTCACGGTGTGATCCCAGGTCAGGATCACCACCCGGCGCCGTGCGACGCGGACCAGCTCGGCAAGGCCACGGTCCAAGTCCTGCCAGTGGTGTGCAGTCAGCACCGCCAGCGTGGCGTCGACCGAATCGGTGGCGAGCGGAAGATGTTCGGCCATCGCGCGCACGGCCGGCGCCGAAGCCGTCGGACGCTGAGCGATCATCACTTTGCTGGGCTCCACGGCCACTACCGTCTGCGGCGGTTCGTAGGAGCCGGTGCCTGCGCCGACATTGGCGACCGAAGCCGTCCCCGCTAGCGCCCGCTCGATGGACGCCGCCACGCGTGAATCGGGACGGCGCGTTCGCGCGTAGTGGTGACCGGTCTGGTCGTAGCGCGCCATCGCCATCAGCCGACCCAGCGCGGCGGCCGTTTCTGCAAGAAGGCGAGCATGCCTTCGCGCGCTTCGTCGGACGTGAACAGCCGGGCGGATTGTTCGGTCAACTCGTCGGCGTGCCGGTCGAACGCTTCCAGAATGCTTGCGGTGGTCAACGCTTTTGATGCGGCCAAACCCTGAGGTGATGCCTTACCGACCTCTGCGGTGAGTGCGGAAACCGTGGCGTCGACGTCGTCGGCGGCCACGGTGATCAGGCCGATGTCGGCAGCCTCGGCCGCACCGAACTTCTCTCCGGTGAGGAAGTAACGGCCTGCCGCGCGGGTGGTCATCTTCGGCAGCAGGGCCAGCGAAATGATCGACGGCGCGACGCCGATGCGTGCTTCGGTCAACGCGAACGTGCTGGCTTGCCCCGCAACCACGATGTCGCAGGCGCCGACCAGCCCGAGGCCGCCCGCGCGGACGTGGCCGTTGATCGCGCCGATCACCGGCATCGGCAACTCGAGTATCCGGCGCAGCAAGTGGGTCAGTTCACGGGCGCGGTCGACGGCGACGTCGCCGGGGTCACGCCCTGCTGCCTCGGCTAAATCGGCTCCGGCGCAAAACGTTCCGCCAGTATGTCCGAGCACGACGGCCCGGACGTCGGATTCCTCGGTCGCATCGGTGAGACCTTGGTGCAGCTGGTGGACCAGGGCGCTCGACAGCGCGTTGCGGTTGTCGGGCGAATCGAGGGTGATCCGGGCGACCGGCCCCTCGACGGCGTAGTGGACGAGTGTTGGCATCAATACGAGCGTGGCAGACCGAGTGACGTCTGGGCTACAAAGTTGAGAACCATCTCACGGCTGACCGGCGCTATACGGGCAAGTTTCGACGCCGTGACCGCGGCGGCGATGCCGTATTCCTTGGTCAACCCGTTGCCGCCGAGGGACTGGACGGCCTGGTCGACGGCGCGCACCGACGCCTCGCCCGCGGCGTACTTGGCCATGTTCGCGGCCTCTGCGGCGCCGGCGTCGTCGCCGATGTCGTAGAGCGTGGCCGCCTTCTGCATCATCAGCTTGGCCAACTCGATCTCAATGTGGTTCTGCGCCAACGGATGCGAAAGTCCTTGGTGTGCGCCGATCGGCGTCTTCCACACCTGGCGGGTCTTGACGTAGTCGACGGCCTTGTTGATCGCGAACCGGCCCATGCCGACCGCACTGGCAGCGCCCATGATCCGCTCCGGGTTCAGGCCCGCGAACAACTGCGCGATCGCCGCGTCCTCCGAACCGACCAGGGCATCCGACGGCAACCGCACATCGTCGAGGAACACCTGAAACTGGCTTTCCGGGCTGACCAGTTCCATCTCGATCTTGGTCCAGCTCAGACCTTTGGTGTCGGTGGGCACGATGAACAGCGCCGGGCGCAGGTTGCCGGTTTTTGCTTCCTCGGTGCGGCCGACGATGAGCACCGCTTGCGCCTGGTCGATACCGGAGATGAACACCTTCTGGCCCTTGAGGATCCAGTCGCTGCCGTCGCGGCGGGCGGTGGTGGTGATGCGGTGGCTGTTCGACCCGGCGTCGGGCTCGGTGATCGCGAACGCCATCGTGATCGAGCCGTCGGCGATGCCGGGTAGCCAGCGCTTCTTCTGCGCCTCGGTGCCGAACTTGGAGATGATCGTGCCGTTGATGGCAGGGGAGACCACCATCATCAGCAGCGCGGACCCGGCGGCGGCCATCTCCTCCATCACCATCGACAGCTCGTACATGCCGGCGCCGCCGCCACCGTACTCCTCGGGCAGGTTGACGCCGATGAAGCCGAGTTTGCCTGCCTCTTGCCACAATTCGTCGGTGTGCTGGCCGGCGCGGGCCTTTTCGAGGTAGTAGTCCTGGCCGTAATTGGAGGCCATGGCCGCGACGGCCTTGCGCAGCGCTTGCTGCTCTTCGGTTTCCACAAAGCTGGTCATTGGTCTCCTCCAGTGTTGTCGACTCGGGCAAGCACGGCGCCGACATCGACCTGCTGGCCGGATTCGACGTTGAGTTCGGTGAGCACACCGTCGGCAGGCGCCGTGATGGTGTGCTCCATCTTCATCGCCTCCAGCCAGATCAGCGGCTGTCCGGCCGTGACGGAGTCGCCGACCGCGGCGCCGACGCGCAGAACCGAACCCGGCATCGGCGCCAGCAGTGAGCCGGCAGCGACGGCGGCGTCGGGATCGCCGAAGCGCGGGAGTGCAACGAGTTGTACTGGACCCAACGGGGAGTCGACGAACACCTGCGAGGAATCGGGTTCTCCGTATCGGGCCACGTCGAAGGGCCGGTCGACCCCGCCGACGGACAGCACCACCCGATCGGGTGCGGATGACACGAGGCTGACGCCGTCATGGTCGGGCGATTGCACGCCGTTGCGGGTGAACCGGTAGCGGACGTCATGGGTCTCGCCGGACGCGTCGCTGTAGGTCTTCGTCTGGAATCCAGAAGCAAGGTTGCGCCAGCCGCTGGGTGCGGCCACGAAAACCCGTGCGGTGTGGCGGTTCTGCGCGGCATCGGCGAGCGCGGCCGCCAGCGCCGACAATGCGACTGCGCGTTGGTCGGTCAGCGGAGCGGCCAGCTCAGCGAGTCCGTGGGTGTCGAAAAAAGCGGTGTCGGTGGCGCCGTCGACGAACGCCGGATGCCGCAGCACGTTGACCAGCAGGTCGCGGTTGGTGCGCACGCCGTGGATGCGGGCACGGGCCAGCGCGTCGGCCAGCACGCCTGCGGCCTGACGTCGCACCGGCGCATAGGAGATGACCTTGGCGATCATCGGATCGTAGTAGATGGACACGACCGATCCGTCGACGATTCCGGTGTCGACGCGCACATCACCTGGCACGTCGAAGTGGTGCACAGTTCCGGCTTGCGGACGCCAGTCTTTGGCAGGGTCCTCGGCGTAGAGCCGCGCCTCGATCGAATACCCCCGCGACGGCGGAGGTTCGGGGTCGAGGCGGCCGCCGTCGGCGACGTGGAGTTGCAGCTCGACGAGGTCGACGCCGGTGGTGGCTTCGGTGACGGGATGCTCGACCTGTAGCCGGGTGTTCATCTCGAGGAAGAAGAAATCACCGCGCTCGTCGGCCATGAACTCGACGGTGCCCGCACCGGTGTAACCGATCGCGGTGGCGGCCAGCCGGGCCGCGTCGAACAGCTTGGCGCGCATGCCCGGTGTGCGTTCGACAAGAGGTGACGGCGCCTCTTCGATGATCTTCTGATGACGTCGCTGAATCGAGCATTCGCGTTCGCCGACGGCCCATACGGTCCCGTGCTCGTCTGCGAGCACTTGCACTTCGACGTGATGCCCCGCCGCCAGATAGCGCTCGCAGAACACGGTGGGGTCGCCGAACGCGGACTGCGACTCCCGACGTGCGGCGGCCACTTGCGAGGGCATTTCGGACAATTCGCGGACCACCCGCATGCCTCTGCCGCCGCCGCCTGCGGACGCCTTGATCAACACCGGCAGCTGATCGGCCGTCACTGTGTCGGGGTCGAGCTCGTCGAGCACGGGCACTCCCGCTGCGGCCATCAGTTTCTTGGCCTCGATCTTGGAGCCCATCGCGGCCACGGCAGCCGCCGGCGGCCCGATCCACGTCAGCCCCGCTGCGGCCACAGCCTCGGCGAAATCGGCGTTCTCCGAAAGAAATCCATATCCGGGATGGATGGCGTCCGCACCGGCGGCCTTCGCCGCGGCTATCAGCTGACCAGCGTCCAGATAGCCCGTCGTGCCGTCGAGCCGCACCCGCGCGTCAGCCTCGGCCACGTGTGGAGACGCGGCGTCGGGATCGGTGTACACGGCGACGGTGCCGATGCCCAGACGCCGGCACGTGGCGAACACCCGCTGCGCGATCTCTCCGCGGTTGGCCACCAAGACTCGGGTAATCATGTGGTGCTCACATCCGGAAGACGCCGAAGTTCGACGTCCCCTTGATCGGGCCATTGGCGATGGCGGACAAGCACATTCCCAACACCGTGCGCGTGTCGCGGGGGTCGATGACGCCGTCGTCGTAGAGGCGACCGGACAAGAACATCGGTAGTGACTCCGCCTCGATCTGCGCCTCGACGGCCGCCCGCAGCGCGGCATCGGCATCCTCGTCGACCTGCTGGCCGCGGGCGGCGGCCGCGGCGCGGCTGACGATCGACAACACCCCGGCCAATTGCGTGCCACCCATCACCGCCGACTTCGCGCTCGGCCAGGCGAACAAGAACCGCGGGTCGTAGGCCCGCCCACACATGCCGTAATGACCCGCGCCGTAGGACGCGCCGATCAGCAGCGAGATGTGGGGCACCGTCGAGTTAGACACGGCGTTGATCATCATCGAGCCGTGCTTGATCATTCCGCCTTCCTCGTACTGCTTACCGACCATGTACCCGGTCGTGTTGTGCAGGAACAACAATGGCGTGTCAGAACGGTTGGCCAGCTGGATGAATTGCGTGGCCTTTTGCGACTCCTCGGAAAACAACACACCGCGGTGGTTGGCCAAGATGCCGATCGGATAGCCATATAGAGTGGCCCAGCCCGTCACCAACGATGAGCCGTACATGGCCTTGAATTCGTCGAACTCCGAGCCGTCGACGATGCGCGCGATCACCTCGCGCGGATCGAACGGCACGCGCAGATCGGACGGCACAATGCCGAGCAATTCCTCGGAGTCGAACAGCGGCTCGCGGACCGGGCCAGGGGTCGGACCGTGCTTGCGCCAGTTGAGCCGGGCCACGATGCGCCGGCCGATGCGAACGGCGTCGGGTTCGTCGACGGCGAAGTAGTCCGCCAGACCTGAAGTGCGGGCGTGCATTTCGGCGCCGCCCAGCGATTCGTCGTCGGACTCCTCACCGGTGGCCATCTTGACCAGTGGGGGACCGGCCAAGAACACCTTCGACCGTTCCTTGATCATCACCACGTGATCCGACATGCCAGGGACGTAAGCCCCGCCCGCCGTCGAGTTGCCGAACACCAGCGCGATGGTGGGAATGCCCGCCGCGGAAAGTCGCGTCAGGTCGCGGAACATCTGCCCGCCGGGGATGAAGATCTCCTTCTGCGTCGGCAGGTCCGCGCCGCCGGACTCCACCAGCGAGATCACCGGCAACCGGTTCTCCATCGCAATCTGATTGGCGCGCAGGATCTTCTTCAACGTCCACGGGTTGCTCGTGCCGCCCTTGACGGTCGGGTCGTTGGCGACGACGAGGCACTCCACGCCGCTGACCGCGCCGATACCGACCACCACGCTGGCGCCGACCGCGAAGTCGCTGCCCCACGCCGCCAGCGGGCTCAGCTCCAGAAACGGTGAGTCCGGGTCGAGCAGTAGCTCGATACGTTCGCGCGGGGTGAGCTTGCCGCGGGCGTGGTGGCGCTCCACGTATTTCGGACCGCCTCCGGCAAGCGCCTTGGCGTGCTCGGCGTCGAGCTCGGCGAGTTTGGCCGCCATCACTTCTGCCGCCTCGCTGTAGGCGGGCGCCTTCGGGTCCAGAGTCGAACGCAACGCCGTCATGATTGGAATCCAAGCGTCTTGGCTGCGAGCGCGGTCAGTATTTCGGTTGTTCCGCCGCCGATCCCGAGGATGCGCATGTCTCGGTACTGACGTTCGACCTCGGACTCAGTCATATAACCCATCCCGCCGAACAGCTGCACCGCCTGGTTGGCCACCCATTCACCGGCCTCGACGGCCGTGTTCTTGGCAAAGCACACCTCGGTAATCAAATTGGTTTCGCCACTTAGCTGGCGCTCCACAAGATGGTGCGTGTACACCCGCGCCACGTCCACCCGCCGGGCCATCTCAGCCAGCGTGTTCTGTACCTGCTGACGGGAAATCAATGGCCTGCCGAAAGTTTCGCGGTTGCGGCACCACTCCACCGTGAGATCCAGGCAGCGCTGCGCGCTCGCATACGCCTGCGCGGCGAGGCCGACGCGCTCGGAAACGAATGCCCCCGCGATCTGTGCGAAACCGCTGTTCTCGCCGCCGATCAGGTTGGCCGCCGGAACCCGCACGTCGGTATAGGACAGCTCAGCGGTGTCCGAGGAGCGCCAGCCCATCTTGTCCAGTTTGCGGCTCACCTCGAAGCCGGGCGTGCCCTTGTCGACCACGATCAGTGACACGCCGGCCGCACCGGGACCGCCGGTGCGCGCCGCGGTCACCACATAGTCGGCCCGCACTCCGGAGGTGATGTAGGTCTTGGCGCCGTTGATGAGGTAGAAGTCGCCAGCCGAATCAGCACAGCGCACGGCGCGTGTGGTCAGGTGGCCGACGTCCGAGCCGCCGCCGGGTTCGGTGATGGCCAGGCTTCCGATCTTGTTGCCCTGCAACGTCGGCCGCACATAGGTGTCGATCAACCGCTGATCACCCGAGGCGATCATGTGCGGCACGGCGATCCCGCAGGTGAACAGCGACGCGAACACCCCGCCCGGCGAGCCGGCGTAGTGCATCTCCTCGCAGATGATCACCGAGTCCGCGCCGTCGCCGCCGCCACCGCCGACCGCCTCCGGCAGGCCCGCGCCGAGCAGTCCGGCGTCGCCGGCTTTGCGATGCAGCTCGCGCGGCAGCTCACCGATGCGCTCCCACTCGTCGACGTGCGGAAGAACTTCACGTTCGGCGAACGCGCGCACCGTCTTTCGCAGCTGCTCGCGTTCGGGGCTGTGCCAGATGCTCATAGGAAACTTTCCGGTACGTCGATGGTCCGGCTGCGCAGCCACTCACCCAGGCCCTTGGCCTGCGGGTCGAATCGGGCTTGATACGCCACGCCTTGGCCGAGGATGCCGTCGATGATGAAATTGAGCGCCTTCAGGTTCGAAAGCACGTGGCGGGTCACGGGCAAATCGGCTGTCTCGGGCAGCATTTCGCGAAGTTTCTCGACGCTCAACGTGTGTACCAGCCAGCGCCATTGATCTGCGGTGCGCACCCATACGCCGACGTTTGCGCTGCCGCCCTTGTCGCCGCTGCGAGCGCCGGCGATCACACCGAGCGGCAGCCGCCGCGTCTCGCCGAACGGCAACGGCTCAGGAAGCGCGAAGGGCGCTACGGGCGCCAGCTCCAACGTCTGGGTAGCCGCTGCGATGTCCACACGTGTGCCGTCGGCAAGTACCGCGGTGTGCGGAACATCGGTGGCGGATACGAACCCGGCCGTGAAGACTCCGTACACCTGGCCATCCCCCGGCGGGGACGTGCTGGTGAAGCCCGGATAGCTGGCCAAGGCGAGTTCGACTGCGGCCGAAGAGAATTGGCGGCCCACGTTCGCGGGGTCGGGATCGCGCACCACACACCGCAACAGCGCGCTGGCGGCTTCCTCGGTGTCGGCATCGGGATGATCGGTGCGCGCCAGCGTCCACTGCATCTCGGCGGGTTTGACGGTGAGACTCGTCTCGAGTTGCCGCCGCACAAGGTCTGCCTTGGCCTCGATGTCCAGCCCCGTCAACACCAAGGCCATCTCGTTGCGGAAACCGCCGATGCTGTTGAGCGACACCTTCAGCGTCGGCGGCGGCGGCTCCCCTTTCACGCCGCTGATCCGCACCCGGTCAGGACCTTCTTCAGCCAATTCGACGGTGTCGACCCGCAGCGTCACGTCTGGATTCGCATACCGCGCCCCGCCGACCTCGTACAGCAACTGCGCCGTCACAGTGCCGACACTCACGGCGCCGCCGGTACCCGGGTGCTTGGTGATCACCGACGAGCCATCGGGATAGATCTCGGCGAGCGGGAAGCCGGGATGGGTCAGGTCACCGATCTCGGTGAAGAACGCGTAGTTGCCGCCGGTCGCCTGGGCGCCGCATTCGATGACATGACCTGCGGCCACGGCGCCAGCGAGCGCGTCGTAATCGGTGCGCGCCCACCCGAAGTGCGCGGCGGCAGGACCGACGATCACGGAGGCATCGGTGACCCGACCGGTGACGACGACGTCGGCGCCGCTGCCAAGGCAGTCGACGATGCCCCAGGCGCCGAGGTAGGCGTTGGCCGCCAGCGGCGTGCCCAATCCGAGTTCTTCGGCCCGCGGCAAGAGGTCGTCACCCTCGACGTGCGCGACGTTCACCGACAACCCGAGGCGCTCGGCCAGCGCGCGCACCGCAGCGGCCAGGCCCGCGGGATTCAGGCCGCCGGCGTTGGCGACGATCCGCACGCCCTTGTCGAGGGCAAGGCCCAGGCAGTCCTCGAGCTGGATGAGAAACGTCTTGGCGTACCCGCGCTCCGGTGACTTCGCGCGGTCGCGGGCCAGGATCAGCATGGTCAGCTCGGCGAGATAGTCGCCTGTCAGATAGTCCAGGTCGCCGCCGGTGAGCATCTCGCGCATCGCGGCCAGCCGGTCGCCGTAGAAACCCGAGCAATTGCCGATGCGGACCGGACCAGTCACGCAAGGCCTCCCATCGCCAATTGCCCCCAACCAACCGGTAGGTTAGCGGCTACCGCTGGTAACGCGTCAAGGCGCTCCCACTTTTCGGTCTCGGCGCTGCTGACGGGCGCTGAGCGCGGCTGACCGCGCCGAATCCACTGTTTTGGAGGCTACGCAGCTCACCGGCTATCCTGAAGTGCAATTGCCGGCGCCAGAGTCTTTCGCTCGGCAGCACCCGTATAGAGGAGAAGCTCGATCATGGCTGTGCCCAAGCGCAGGATGTCGCGTGCGAACACCCGTAGCCGGCGCGCGCAGTGGAAGGCCAAGCGCCCCGAGCTGGTCGGTGTCACCGTCGCCGGTCAGCAGCACAAGGTGCCGCGGCGCCTGCTCAAGGCCGCTCGTCTCGGCCTGATCGATCTCGACCGCCGCTAACTCCGGCGCGGCGCGCATTGGCGCGCCTCTCAGGCGCGTCTCAGGTGATAGATAGACACTGTGCCTGTGCGCATACTTGTCGTTGACGACGATCGCGCTGTGCGCGAATCGCTGCGCCGGTCGCTTTCCTTCAACGGGTATTCGGTCGAACTGGCGCAGGACGGCCGCGAAGCCCTCGACCGGATCGCCAGTGATCGGCCCGACGCTCTCGTGCTCGACGTGATGATGCCGAGGCTCGACGGGCTGGAGGTGTGCAGGCAACTGCGCAGCACCGGCGACGACCTCCCGATACTGGTATTGACCGCGCGCGATTCGGTGTCAGAGCGGGTGGCTGGCTTGGATGCCGGCGCCGACGACTACCTGCCCAAGCCGTTCGCGCTCGAGGAATTGCTCGCGCGGATGCGGGCCTTGTTGCGCCGCACCACCCCCGACGACGCGGCCGACTCGCCCGCGATGACCTTCTCCGATCTGTCCCTCGACCCGGTGACCCGTGAAGTCACCCGTGGCGACCGTGAGATCAGCCTGACGCGCACCGAATTCGCACTGCTGGAAATGCTGATCGCAAACCCACGCCGCGTGCTGACCCGCAGCCGCATCCTCGAAGAGGTGTGGGGCTTCGACTTCCCGACGTCGGGTAACGCACTCGAGGTCTACGTCGGCTACCTACGCCGTAAGACAGAAGCAGAAGGAGAGCCGCGGCTGATCCACACCGTTCGCGGGGTGGGTTATGTGCTGCGCGAAACACCCCCCTGATGGCCACCCAGAAGTTGAGGTTCTGGCCGCGGGCGCACGTGCGGCCTTCCCTCTCAGCCACCAGCTCATTGTCGCTGCGCTGGCGCGTGATGCTCCTGGCCATGTCGATGGTGGCGATGGTCGTGGTGCTGATGTCCGTCGCGGTCTACGCGGTGGTGTCCCGCGCGCTCTACGACGACATCGACAACCAACTGCACAGCAGGGCACGGCTGCTGATCGAAAGCGGGTCGCTGGCCGCCGATCCGGGCAAGGCCATCGAGGGCACCGCTTATTCGGACGTCAACGCGATGCTGGTCAATCCGGGACGATCGATCTACACCGCCAACCAGCAGGGCCAGACGCTGCCACTGGGCGAGCCGGAAAAGGCGGTGGTGTCGGGGGAGTTGTTGATGTCACTGCGAACCGCGAACCACCAACGGGTGCTGGCCATTCACCTCACCAACGGCAGCTCCTTGCTGATCTCCAAGAGCCTGGCCCCCACCGGTCAGGTGCTCAAACGGTTGGGCACCGTCCTGCTCATCGTCGGCGGGCTCGGTGTAGCGGTGGCCGCGGTCGCCGGCGGGGCGGTGGCGCGTGCGGGACTTCGGCCGGTGGCCCGGCTCACCGAAGCGGCCGAACGCGTCGCCCGCACAGACGACCTGAGACCGATCCCGGTGTTCGGCAGCGACGAACTCGCCCGTCTCACCGAGGCGTTCAACATGATGCTGCGTGCCCTCGCCGAGTCGCGCGAACGCCAGGCGCGGCTGGTCACCGACGCGGGCCACGAGCTGCGTACCCCGTTGACGTCACTGCGTACGAACGTCGAACTGCTGATGGCCTCGATGGAGCCCGGTGCGCCACGGTTGCCCGAAGACGAGATGGCTGGGCTGCGCGCCGACGTGCTAGCCCAAATCGAGGAATTGTCAACTCTGGTAGGCGATTTGGTGGACCTTACCCGCGAGGAGGCGGCCAACGTCATTCACGAGCCCGTCGACCTGGCTGACGTCGTGGACCGTTCATTGGAGCGAGTCCGCCGCCGCCGCAACGACATTGACTTCGACGTCTCGGTAACTGGATGGCAGGTATACGGCGATAGCGGCGGGTTGGCACGTGCAGTGCTCAACCTCCTCGACAATGCTGCCAAGTGGAGTCCGGTCGGGGGCCGCGTCGGCGTTCGGTTGACTCAGGTCGACCCACTGCACGCCGAATTGGTCGTGTCCGACACCGGTCCAGGCATTCCGCCGCAGGAGCGACGGCTGGTGTTCGAGCGGTTCTATCGGTCGACGGCTGCGCGCGCCATGCCAGGCTCCGGACTCGGGCTCGCCATCGTCAAACAAGTTGTGCTCAAACACGGGGGCACGCTGCGGGTCGAGGACACGGTTCCAGGTGGCCAACCGCCGGGCACTTCCATTCACGTCGTGTTGCCAGGCAGGCCGATACCGTCGACACAGCGCACCGAAGATACGAACGAATCAGTGGCCATCGCCGACAATGGGTGATCGGGTCGGGGGTTGAGGCGCCACTTGGGGGAAGAAGTCTGTGGATGTCCCGATTGTTCTCTAAGTGGATTCTCAGCCCAAGTGGGCACCCTGAGCCTGTATCCGTCGTTGTTTCAGATGTCGGACCCTACTGAAGGAAGAGCATCACACCGAGATGACGAACCACCCGAGGTACTCGCCGCCACCGCAGCCGGGCCATCAGGCCGGTGGCCATAATCAGGCGGCACCCGGATACCCCGGAGCGCCTCGGCCAGGTCCGTACCAGCAGCAGCCGTATGACTGGCGCTATGCGACCCAGCAGCAGCAGCCTCAGCAATTTCGCGCGCCCTACGACCCGTATCGCGGTGCGCCGCAGCCGTCGCTCATGCCCCCGCCTCAGGGTCCGCAAAAGCGTTCTCGCGCAGGCGCTTTGACGGCAGGCGCGGTCGCGGTGGCCATCGTCTCCGCCGGCATCGGTGGCGGCGTCGCAGTGCTGGTCCAGCCGGATCGGCACACGACGAGTTCGAGCGTGGCCGGGATGGCCCCGAGTGTGCCCGCCGCCAGCCTTCCGGCCGGCTCCGTCGAGCAGGTCGCGGCGAAGGTGGTGCCGAGCGTCGTCAAGCTGGAGACCGACATGGGTAAGCAGTCCGAGGAGGGCTCCGGCATCATCCTGTCTTCCGACGGCCTGATCATGACGAACAACCACGTCGTGTCGGCGGCCAAAGACGGACCCGGCGGACCCGCCGGCGCGCAGACGAAGGTGACCTTCGCCGACGGCCACACCACGCAATTCACCGTCGTCGGCACCGACCCCAGCAGTGACATCGCCGTGGTCCGGGCTCAAGGCGTTTCCGGTCTGACCCCGATCACCCTGGGCTCCTCGGCGAACCTGCGCGTGGGGCAGGACGTCGTGGCGATCGGCTCGCCGCTGGGCCTGGAAGGCACCGTGACCACCGGCATCATCAGCGCGCTGAATCGGCCGGTGGCGGCGGGTGGCGATAGGCAGAACCAGAACACCGTGCTCGACGCCATTCAGACCGACGCCGCGATCAACCCCGGCAACTCGGGTGGCGCGCTGGTCAACATGAACGGTGAGCTGGTGGGCATCAACTCGGCGATCGCGACCTTGGGCGGCGACGCAGGGCCGCAGGCGCAGAGCGGTTCGATCGGGTTGGGCTTCGCGATTCCCGTCGATCAAGCCAAACGGATCTCCGACGAGCTGATCAAGAACGGCAGCGCGTCACACGCTTCGCTGGGCGTGCAGGTCGGCAACGACTCGACCACCGACGGGGCGAAGATCGTCGAGGTCACCAGCGGCGGTGCCGCCGCAGCCGCCGGGCTACCGAGCGGTGTCGTGGTGACCAAGGTCGATGATCGCGTGATCAACAGCGCCGACGCGCTCGTCGCCGCGGTTCGATCGAAGGCGCCGGGTGACAAAGTGACGCTGACTTATCTCGACCCCGCGGGTAAGCCGCAGACGGTCGAGGTCACCCTCGGCAAGGCGCAGCAGTGAAAACCGCACCACGCCAGGCCACATTGAGAGTGGCCGCGCCGCTGTCCGGCCCCGGATATACGGTTGCACTCATGGAACAGCCAGGGGAGTTGGTGGGCCGAGCACTGGTCGTGGTTGTCGATGACCGCACTGCTCACGGCGAGGAGGACCACAGCGGGCCGTTGGTCACCGAATTGCTCGGTGAGGCGGGGTTCGTCGTGGACGGCGTGGTCGTGGTCTCCGCTGATGAGGTCGAGATCCGCAACGCGTTGAACACCGCGGTGATCGGCGGAGTCGACCTTGTGGTGTCGGTCGGCGGCACAGGTGTGACGCCGCGCGATGTCACGCCCGAGGCCACGCGCGACCTCCTCGATCGCGAGCTGTTGGGCATCTCCGAGGCGCTGCGCGCGTCGGGTCTGTCGGCTGGGATCCCCGATGCCGGCGTCTCCCGCGGCCTGGCCGGTATCTCCGGCAGCACGCTCGTAGTTAACCTCGCTGGCTCCCGTGCCGCGGTGCGCGATGGCATGGCGACGCTGAACCCTCTGGCTGTCCAGATCATCGGCCAGCTATCCAGCTTGGAGATCTAACTGATTGCCCCTTTCTGGGCTTACGCCGTCACGACGCAGACTGGGCGCCTCACCCGCGCCGATTCACCGACGGCAAATGGCGGCCATGCCGCGTCTGTTACACGCCTGTGAACGGCAATGTTTCCCAAAATGTGATCTTTGTCACACAGGAGCGAAACTGTGAAGGAACCTTCAAAGCCGGCGCGCGATGCAGTTAACAAGATCTTCGGAGATCCGTTGCCAGAGCTGCCATCTGACGAGCGCGACAATTTTTCGCCGGAAGACGAGGCCGAGCACGATCGATGGTTGCGGGACAATATGCCCCCTCACCATCAATGACCTGTGATTTCGCGATAAGCGCGGACAATGGCGGGCGGACTTTGAACGTCAGGAGCTGCCACTGATGTGCGAAGCGAAGGTGGCCAAGTTATCTCGTCTACTCGTCAAGCCCGGCTAAGTGACTGTTGTCGGCGACCGTCACGGCAATTTCAGCAAACTCTGCGATTTCGGCAGGTTGCTTAGTGATGTTGATGGTTACGCGTTGCCGGTCGGATGCCTCCCCGTTATGTTCCTCGTGTCAACGATGAGCGAAACGTAAGAGCAGCATGTGAGGTCTCTCATTTGGGTCACATGAGGCTCGTGCGTCGTGTGTGGTGTAGCAGTAGGGGCCAGGCACGAACAACAACGCGGTGAACTGCCGGTTCACCGCCGACATAGCTAGGGAGAACATGAAGGCAATCAGTCGGGTGCTGATCGCGATGGTCGCGGCCATCGCGGCTCTGTTCGTGAGCACTGGCACCTCTCACGCAGGTCTGGACAACGAACTGAGTCTGGTTGATGGTCAGGACCGGACGCTGACGATCCAGCAGTGGGACACCTTCCTCAATGGTGTGTTCCCCTTGGACCGCAACCGGCTGACTCGCGAGTGGTTCCACTCGGGCAGCGCGGTGTACAACGTGGCCGGCCCGGGCGCCGATTCGTTTGAGGGCACTCTCGAACTCGGTTACCAGATCGGCTTCCCGTGGTCGCTGGGTGTGGGCATCAACTTCAGCTACACCACGCCGAACATCCTGCTCGACGACGCGTCGATCGCGCCGCCGCCGTTGGGTAATGGGTTCGCCCCGCTGGGTTCGGTCATTACCCCGAACCTGTTCCCGGGTGTGTCGATCAGCGCTGACCTGGGTAACGGCCCGGGTATTCAGGAAGTGGCGACCTTCTCGGTGGACGTTTCCGGTCCGCACGGCAAGGTGGCGGTGTCCAACGCGCACGGCACGGTGACCGGTGCGGCCGGTGGTGTGCTGCTGCGTCCGTTCGCCCGCCTGATCTCCAAGGCCGGTGACAGCGTCACCACCTACGGCGAGCCCTGGAACATGAACTAACTCCCAGCTCAGGCCCTAAGAAAACAGCCCCCGGCTTCGGTCGGGGGCTGTTTTTGTGCAATCTCTGCAGTAACGGCTGAAACAAATTCAACTTCAGTAACGATTACAACACAACCAGTGATTGCTGGGGAAATTAGCCAGGTCAGAAGGGTCGGCAACAATATGAAGGCAATCAGTCGGGTGCTGATGGCGATGGTCCTCGCGATATCTGGATCCATCGCGGCTCTGTTCGTGAGCACTGGCACCTCTCACGCAGGTCTGGACAACGAACTGAGTCTGGTTGATGGTCAGGACCGGACGCTGACGATCCAGCAGTGGGACACCTTCCTCAATGGTGTGTTCCCCTTGGACCGCAACCGGCTGACTCGCGAGTGGTTCCACTCGGGCAGCGCGGTGTACAACGTGGCCGGCCCGGGCGCCGATTCGTTTGAGGGCACTCTCGAACTCGGTTACCAGATCGGCTTCCCGTGGTCGCTGGGTGTGGGCATCAACTTCAGCTACACCACGCCGAACATCCTGCTCGACGACGCGTCGATCGCGCCGCCGCCGTTGGGTAATGGGTTCGCCCCGCTGGGTTCGGTCATTACCCCGAACCTGTTCCCGGGTGTGTCGATCAGCGCTGACCTGGGTAACGGCCCCGGTATTCAGGAAGTGGCGACCTTCTCGGTGGACGTTTCCGGTCCGCACGGCAAGGTGGCGGTGTCCAACGCGCACGGCACGGTGACCGGTGCCGCCGGTGGTGTGCTGCTGCGTCCGTTCGCCCGCCTGATCTCCAAGGCCGGTGACAGCGTCACCACCTACGGCGAGCCCTGGAACATGAACTAGGACTTGTCCGCACTGGTTGTCTTCGCAGTGTCAGGGCTCGGGCCTGTGCCCGGGCCGCTGACATGCTTGCCCGACTGCCCGTCCGTCTCGGCGAGGATGTTGCGGATCTCGGTCAGCAGGCTCAGCTCTGTGTCCTGGGCCTGCTCGACCTCCCCCTTCTTCCGCAGCCGGTTGTACGGAAGGACGACGAGGAAGTAGACCACTGCGGCGACAAGAACGAAGTTGATGATCGCCGACAGCAGGATGTTCAGGTCGATGGCCTGGCCACCGCCGATGCCGATCCGCAGGACGCCGTATTTCGAATCGCCGCCGGCGCCTATGCGGTTGATCAACGGCTGAATGATGCTCTCGGTGAATTTGGTGACCAGCGCCGTGAACGCGGTGCCGATGACCACCGCAACCGCCAGGTCGACGATGTTGCCCCTCGACAGAAACTCCTTGAAGCCCTTCAACATGCGCTCAGATCCCTCCCGCAATCGTGTGCTGTCTACAGATGCACGACGTTAGTCGGGTTGCGCATGCGGCGTTTGAGGGTCGGTGCTAGCTTCTCGGGGAATCAACCTGTGCGGCAGGCGAAAACGAACGGAGCGGCGATGCGGGGGCTGTTGACGGTGGTGGCGGGTTTGCTCATTGGCGTCTCGTCGGTGGCGGTCGCGACGGCAAACGCCGATCCGGCACCGCCGACCCCAACGACGTCCTCGTCCGATGAGTTGGCCGACATGGTGATGGACGCGATCGAGCACCGTGGGCCTGCGGCGCCGACGACGACGCCGGTGCCCGCCCCGCCGCGCTGACGGCGATCAGTGGAAGGTGAGCGTCACCGTGTGCACGAGCGCCGCGGCAGCCACGTCGTTGGCGACGTGAGCCGGCAACGCCACCAGCACCACCCTGTCGCTGCCCGCCCCGGCTCCCTTCGGCTTCTCGGACACCAAGACGACGACGGCGTCGGTCGCGACGATTTGAGGCTTGGCGTCTGCGCCGGTGTCCGACGTCGCCGCCGCCAGCACGTCGACCACATCACCGGGACGGACCAGGTCCAGCAGGGCGGTGTCAGACAGGGATAACGGCACGATGCGTGCGTCGGGTCCGGCCGTGGATTCGGCCAGCCGCGGCCCCAGCAGTCGCACGTCGGTCAGCACCTCTCCGCGACGGGCGGGGCCTGCCAGCCGTGCGCCGACCACGGAAGCCACATCTGATTGCGATCCATCGGGAATCATTGTGGCCGAACGCATTTCGATCCGCACATCCGCGTCGCTCAGTTCGACACCCGGTCCGAGGTCACGCGCGGCGACGACGATCGCGGTTCGGTCACCGTCCGGATCGGAGCGCAGGGCCGCGACGGCGGCCAGGACGACCAGTGCACCCGCCGCCACCCGTCGGGCCGCCACGGTGCGCGTCCAGTCGGGCCGGACAGCGCCGAGCAGCCGACTCAGCGCCGGCGGATTGAGAGACTGCCCCATGCCGCCACGCTAGGCAGCAGAAGACGATATCGGCCCGGGGTCAGGCCGCGGCTGTGGATAACTTCGCCGACGTCAGCTCGAAGCGGCTGCGGCGGGCGCCGGACTGCTCGTGCCCGACGTGGTCGAGGTGGACTTCTCCGACGACGACGAGGTGCTCGACGATTCCGAGCCGTTGGATGAGCCGTTGGAGGGGCTGGACGACGATCCGTTGGACGAGCTCTTGCTCGCCTCCCGGCTGTCGGTGCGGTAGAAACCGCTGCCCTTGAACACCACTCCCACGTTTCCGAAGAGCTTGCGCAGTCGCCCATTGCACTTGCTGCACGTCGTCAGCGCGGCGTCGCTGAACGCCTGCACCGCGTCAAAGCGGTCGCCGCACTCGGTGCACGCATAGGAATAGGTAGGCACGAAAACCTCCGAGGTGATCAAACTTCTTAGCACTCTACCGTCTCAAGTGCTAGAACCGCTACGTGAGCCGCGTCATTCCCGCGGTGTGCCCCCTTCGTCCAGCGCGACCACGCCGCGCTGTGGCGTCAGCGCATGCGTCATCCGGACATCGTGTGGTTCGGCGGGGAGCCGGTCGAGTAGCTCGTCGTCGCGGACCACCGCCACCAGTCGGGCGGCCGGATCGGCCAGCGGCAGCGAGCGATCGTAGAAACCCGCGCCGCGCCCCAACCGAACGCCGTCGCGGTCCACGGCAAGCGCAGGCACGACCACCACAACCGCGGAGGCAATCGCCTCGGCCGCAAGCCAGGGGGCGGCCGGTTCGCGCAGCCCGAATCGCCCTTCGACAAGGTTGCCGGGCCGATACTCTCCCCACTGCAACGGCATCGGGATGCCCGCGGCATCGTGGCGGGCAACCGGCAGCAGCACGCGCACCCCTCGCCGCACCAGGGAATCGATCAACTCGATCGAGCCCGGCTCGGAACCCACGGGCACATAGGCACATACGGTTTGACCGCTGTCGACGACGGCCGACAGGCCTCCGCACAAGGCGTGCGCCTCCGCGTCGTGCACCTGTGGCGCCAGCGCGCGGCGAGCCGCCAGAATGTCGGCGCGAAGCTCGGTCTTGGTGGGGCCGGTCACGGCGTCAACGATGACAGGCAACTCGCGGGCACCGCAAAGCCGACAGAACTTGGCCTTGCGGGGTTTAACCAAGCTAATGCGGTTAATGTGTGAACGATGACACGGCCTGAGGTTCCTATACCGCGCACAGCGGTCGTCCCGGCCGCGGGCTTGGGGACACGATTTCTGCCTGCCACCAAGACGGTGCCCAAGGAATTGCTGCCCGTCGTGGACACGCCGGGCATTGAGCTCGTGGCCGCCGAGGCAGCCGAAGCGGGTGCGGAGCGGCTGATCATCATCACCTCCGAGGGCAAGGACGGCGTTGTCGCGCACTTCGTCGAAGACCTCGTCCTCGAGGGCACGCTGGAAGCGCGCGGCAAACAGTCGATGCTGGAGAAGGTGCGGCGTGCGCCGGCGTTGATAAAGGTCGAGTCGGTCGTTCAGGCCAAGCCGCTGGGCCTCGGTCACGCCGTCGGGTGCGTCGAAGGCAGTCTGTCGCCGGATGAAGACGCCATCGCCGTGCTGCTGCCCGACGATCTCGTGCTGCCCACCGGCGTGCTGGAGATCATGTCGAAAGTGCGCGCCAAACGCGGCGGCACCGTGCTGTGCGCGATCGAGGTCAAGCCCGACGAGATAAGCGCCTACGGCGTTTTCGACGTCGAGACGGTGCCCGACGCAGCGAACCCGAACGTGTTGCGGGTGAAGGGCATGGTCGAGAAACCAAAGGCCGAGGACGCGCCATCGCTGTTTGCGGCGGCGGGCCGTTACGTGCTCGATCGCGCGATTTTCGATGCGCTGCGGCGTGTTCCGCGCGGCGCCGGCGGCGAGATTCAGTTGACCGACGCGGTTGCGCTGCTCATCGAAGAAGGCCATCCGGTACACGTGGTGGTTCATCGCGGATCTCGACACGACCTGGGAAATCCCGGCGGGTACCTCAAGGCTGCGGTTGACTTTGCGTTGGAGCGCGACGACTACGGACCCGAGCTGCGGCGGTGGTTGGTAGAGCGATTGGGCCTGGCCGAACACTAGAACCGCGCGAAGAGGCCCGCGAGCGGGAGAAAGGCGTGTAGTGCGTTCGGTTGAGGAGCAGCAGGCTCGCGTAGCGGCCGCCGCTGTGGCGCCACGACCGGTCCGAGTAGCCATCGCCGAAGCGCAGGGATTGATGTGCGCCGAGGAGGTCGTCACCGAACGCCCGCTGCCCGGTTTCGATCAGGCCGCCATCGATGGGTACGCCGTTCGCAGTGTCGACGTGCTTGGCGTCGGTGCCGCCGATGGCGACGACGAGGGCAACGGCGAAGTCAGCCTGCCCGTGATGGGCTCGATCGAGGCGGGAGCCCGTACACCGAGCCGCTTGCAGCCACGCCAGGCGGCTCGCGTGCAGACGGGCGCGCCGATGCCGACGCTGGCCGACGCCGTGCTGCCGTTGCGCTGGACGGACGGCGGCGAGTCGCGGGTGACCGTGCTGCGCGGCGTGCGGTCGGGAGCGTATGTGCGTCGCACCGGCGACGACGTGCAGCCCGGTGACGTCGCGGTGCGCGCGGGCACCATCATCGGCCCGGCACAGGTCGGCCTGCTCGCCGCGGTGGGACGGGAGCGCGTGCTGGTGCACCCGCGGCCCCGGTTGTCGGTGATGTGCGTCGGCGGTGAGCTCGTCGACATCTCCAGGACACCCGGCAACGGCCAGGTCTACGACGTCAACTCCTACGCCCTGGCCGCGGCGGGCCGCGACGCCGGTGCAGAGGTGAATCGTGTCGGCATCGTCGACACCGAGCCCAAGGAATTGCGGGAAATCGTTGAGGGCCAACTCAATCGCGCCGAGGTGGTGGTGATCGCGGGTGCGGTCGGTGGCGCGGCGGCCGAAGGGGTGCGGTCAGTGCTCTCGCAACTCGGCGAGATGGAGGTCACCCGCATCGCGATGCATCCCGGCTCGGTGCAGGGCTTCGGCCAGCTCGGCCCGGAAGGCGTGCCGGTGTTCTTGTTGCCCGCGAACCCGGTCAGCGCATTGGTGGTCTTCGAGGTCATGGTGCGGCCGCTGATCCGGCTGTCGCTGGGCAAGCGTCAGCCGTTGCGTCGTGTCGTGCAGGCGCGCACCTTGTCGCCGATCGCCTCGGTGGCCGGCCGAAAGGGGTTCCTGCGCGGTCAGTTGATGCGCGACCAGGACACCGGCGAATACCTGGTGCAGGCGCTCGGCGGGGAGCCGGGCGCGTCGTCGCATCTGCTGGCGACGCTGGCAGAAGCAAACTGTCTGGTGGTCGTTCCGAGCGAGGCCGAGCAGATCCGCACTGGCGAGATCGTCGACGTCGCGTTCCTGGCGCAGCGCGGCTGAGCCCGAACCGGCGTGCCGTCATGAACCTGTGGCGATCCAGTTCCACCACGCATCCTGGCTGGCCGATGCCCGTCGGTCCGCTTCGCGTTCCGGCCGGGTTGGTGCGTTTGCGGCCGGTGCGGCTGCGCGACGGCGCGCAGTGGAGCCGGATCAGGCTCGCCGACCGCGCTCACCTGGAACCTTGGGAGCCGGTTACCGAACTCAATTGGGATGTGCGCCATGCTATTTCGTCGTGGCCATCGGTTTGTTCAGGTTTGCGTTCGGAAGCACGAAGGGGCCGAATGCTGCCCTATGTCATCGAGGTCGACGGACAATTTTCCGGTCAGCTGACCGTCGGGAACGTCACCCACGGCGCGCTGCGGTCGGCGTGGATCGGATATTGGGTGGCCAGCACCGCGACGGGCGGCGGCGTGGCGACCGCGGCGCTCGCGCTGGGACTTGACCACTGTTTTGGCCCAGTCACATTGCACCGGGTCGAGGCCACCGTCCGCCCCGAGAACGCTGCGAGCCGCGCGGTGCTGGCAAAGGTCGGGTTCCGCGAAGAAGGCCTGCTGCGTCGCTACCTCGAGGTCGACGGGGCGTGGCGCGATCACCTGCTCGTGGCCATCACCGTCGAGGAGCTCAGCGGCTCCGCAGCGTCGGCGCTAGTGCGCCAGGGCCACGCGAGTTGGGCCTAGCGGGGCCGCAAAGTCACTGCTCGGGTGTTACTAATGTGACATTTGTGACTGTTGGTGCTTGTAAGCTGCGAATTACAGGTGTGTAATTGACTCCGGCGCGCCGTCTCCGGATGCGCTGGTCACGGACCTAGCCTGAAGGGGAAAGGAGCAGGCGACATGCCAAGCATCCCCCAATCCCTCCTGTGGATCTCTCTCGTCGTGCTCTGGCTCTTCGTGCTAGTCCCGATGTTGATCAGCAAGCGTGACGCGGTACGCCGCACCAGCGATGTGGCGTTGGCGACGCGAGTTCTGAATAGCGGCAGGCGCGCAAGGCTTTTGCGGCGGGGAGGTCCGGCGGCGGGCCACCGCAGTGATCCGGACTGGCGCCCCTCCAGCGATGACATGGACGACGAGCTCGACGACGTCGACGATGAACCCGCAGAGCGCCGGTCCGTCGTCAGGGCGGCTGTCGTCGACACCGAGGACGACACCGGCCCCGACTACCTCGACGTCGACGTCGTCGAGGACTCCGGCGCACTGCCGGTCGGAGCGCTGGTCAGCGAGGCCGACGAGCCCGTCGAGGAAACGGTCGAGCCTGAGCCAGAGCCCGTCGGCCAAACGGACGAGCTGCCTTTGGATTTCGACGAGCCTGCCGAAGTCGAAGAGCCGCAGGACGAGTACGACACCGAGGACGACCACGCCGACGACGAGTACGAATATGTGGCCGACTCGTCGGGCCTCGAGGCCCCGTCGGACGCCGAGCTGCAGCTGGCTGACTCGCTGAGCGCTGCGCGCCGGCGCCGTTATGAGTCGAAGACCGCCGCGACCGTCAGTGCCCGCAAGTACAAGTTCCGCAAGCGCTTACTCATGGTCATGGCGGCGCTGCTGGTGGCCTCGGCCGTCGTCGCGTTCACCGTGGCTTCGGCCGCATGGTGGGCATGCGGTTCCCTCGCGGTGATGACGGTGATCTACCTGGGATATCTGCGCCGTCAGACCCGCATCGAGGAGCGGCTGCGCCGGCGCCGAGCCCAACGGATGGCGCGGGCTCGCCTCGGCGTAGAGAACACCGAGGACCGCCAGTACGACGTCGTGCCCTCCCGCCTGCGCAGGCCCGGCTCTGTGGTCCTGGAAATCGACGACGAAGACCCCGCCTTCGAGCACCTCGACTACGCCCCGTTCGCACGTGACTTCGACCTGCCACACGCCGCGGGGCAGTAGCTCGATCGATTTCCGGCGGCGACGCCACGGCTGGTAGCCTGCTACCGGTACCAGGGGCTATGGCGCAGTTGGTAGCGCGACTCGTTCGCATCGAGTAGGTCAGGGGTTCGATTCCCCTTAGCTCCACCACAAGCCAAACCCTCTCTGACCAGCATCAGAGAGGTTTCGTTCGTTAGCGGACTAATCCGGCTCAGGCATTCCGGCCCGCAACCGGCCCGCAGCAGTCTTTGATTTTGGCCCTCGATTGGCCTGTGCAGCAGCGGATTTAATGGCCGCATCCAACTCCACGGCCACCGCATCAAGGTCGGTGTCGAACAGGTCGGCATAGACATCCAGTGTCATGCTGGCCTTCGCGTGGCCGAGCATCCGTTGCACCGCCTTCACATTGGCCCCCGCGCTGATCGCCAGAGAGGCGGCGGTGTGCCGCAGATCGTTCGGCGTGATCGTCGGGAACGACTCGTCGGCCTGTTGGCACGCGGCGACGGCTGGCGCGAACACCCGCGCCCGCCAATTCGAGTTCCGCAGAACGCCGCCGCGCATGTCGGTGAACACCAACGGATCACGCGCCTTGCCGACCATCAACGCGGCCAGTTCGTCGGCCAACACGGCAGGGAACGGCACCGAGCGGCGCTCGTGTGTCTTGCCCGGTGTCCACACCAGCCCGACCTCGGCAGCTTCGGTCACCGAGCGCGACACGTTGACGCGGCGGCGCAGCATGTCGAAATCCTGCACGCGCAGCGCAGCCATCTCACCCCATCGCAGACCGGTGTATGCCAGGAACCGCACCACTGTGCCGTCCCGTTCGACCGCAGCGGCGAGCGCGACCACCTGGCCGTGCGTGAGGTACCCGCGATCCGAGTGCTGCCGCTTGGGCAGCTTCACTCCGTCGCACGGATTGCGCGGGATGCGGCTGTCCTCGACGGCTGCACCAAGCACCTGACGCAGCAGACCGAACGCGTTTTCAATGCCCGGTACGCCCACACCTTCAGAATTCAGTTTGGCGACCCACGCACGCACCGCAGCGGTCTTCACATCAGCCACTGCCACCGCGCCCCACTGCGGCTCAACGCGACTGTGCCATGCGCTTTTTCGCGTCGCAGCAGTCTTGGCGCTGATATGGCCTTGCGAGGCCGACCACGACGTGTAGACCTCGGCCACGGTGAGCACACCGGCTCGTGGCGGCACGTAGGTGCCGGTCGCCACCTTGGCGGTTACCTCGGTGTCGAGCCACTGCTTCGCCGCACCTTTGGTGCCGAACGACTTGGATTGCTCGTAGCCGTCGTCATCGACCCAGCGGACCTGCCAGCGCAGACCGCGCCCATATTTCGAACTGGGCACCTTCTTTTCGTTGCCGTGCTCGTCGCGAATTGTCTTGTGCCATCGGTCCTCTACACCGGCACGGCGGTTGCGGCTGGTCATTTTGATGAAGCTTTCTTCTTGGGAGCATCTTCGGGTGACGGTTCAAACCGTGCGATCTCGTACAGGGCGTCTCTCGCGCTGTGGAGATCGCGCAGCAAGGCGGCGCACGAGATTGGCGGCCTGCTGGACGACATCGCGGACTGGTCAATGGAACTAGACTCCGCCCGGGGCGTCGAGGTGGTTCCGCGCAGTAAAGTCACACCTCAGATGAGGCGTGAACACGCTATGTGGCAGCCCCTCGAAAACGCGGTTGGAACGGTGCTTGCATCCCGCTGCACCGGTGATTGGGCGTGTCGCGTCAGGGGAGACGTACCCGACCGATCGCGCGCCGTCTTCAGTTGCACTCGATGACAGCCTGGGAAAGTCATGCGCCGTTGAGGAATTCGTGAAGCAGTTTCACCGGCTTGCGCGAAACAACGCCCGTGACACCGCTACCGTTGGTCCGTGTCCGCCGCGCGAGCACCCACTGGTGAACGACGTGCTCGCGAAGGCACGCGCACCCATTGCGACTCACTTCCCTGGGCGTCGGCACCGCGGATGAACCGCAACGGTGCCGATACGACTTCGCCGCGCCATGTGTCGGCGCCTCGGCTGATCGTCTCAGAGTCAGGAGAATCTGCCGGACTGCCGCAGCGCGCATCACCCGTCGAGTCAGGGGCCTCAGGCCGGTTTCCGAGAGGCTGCCGTTGAGCAGTCGTCAATCGGCTCGCGACCCGCGGGAACGGTAGCCACTAAGGCCTGGCGGTACGTCGTCAATGATCGCTGGTAGATGCCTGACCGACGACGACGCACCGGTGTGACGGCGGTGTGCGAGTGATCAATGCGCTGAGGCGGGCCGTCCGCTGCGCCTTCGGCAGCACCGCTCGGGCCGACATTTACGCATGACACCCCTGGAATTCTGCTGGATCTACTTGGCCACAACACCTCGGCCGAGGGTGCGATCCGCTCTAAATGATGAGCAGCCGAAGGTGATCGCCGGAAGCTGTGCGGATTGGTTGAAGTCTGTTAGCTCCAACTCTGACCTGGTCGGTATCGAGGAAATCCGATAAATGGATATCTATTTAGGAGCTCTGTTGTTTGAGTCGAAGACGGCTGTCGTGATTTCCAGACCGCGTTGCTATCTGGGCGACCGCCGTGCCGAACGTGGTGATGTGGAAACAGATTGCGGCACAATTAGTTATATATTAATCGGAACGGGAGGCGGATGGGCTCGCGTTATCGGGTCCGGCGCGGGTTGCGACTGCGGGCAGGACGACTTCCACCGCCACGGCGATGAGGTCGGAGAGCTCGGAGCCGGGCGACGTGGCCCAACGGCGGTAAGCGGTGCTTATCGCCCCAAGTAGTGCGCTCGCCCGCACCTCCCAGACCAACTGCTCGTCGGTGCAGTCCTGGCCTTCGCCTTGCCCGGCGGCAGATCGCAGGGCAGCGGCCAGTGTTGGTTGCATTCTGCTTGCCGCCCCGAGAAAGTATCGCCACGCGTTTTGGTCTGCCGCGGTAAGTCGCATCATTTCACGGCTTTCTCCATTCAATTCACGATAAGCGTTCTCGACAGCGCCAATAATTGCATCATGAATTGACGAGATTTGAATTCTCTCCGACAGCTGCTGAAGAAATTCAGCGTTGACCTCTTCCACCGTTGCTGCAAATAGCTCGCTTTTGCCGCCGAAATACCGATACAGTGTGCGCGGGGAGACCCCGGCAATGGCAGCAACCGTCGACATTGTCGTCGCCGCGTAGCCGCGAACACGGAAGGCGTGTACTGCGGCGGCAACGATCTCACGGTGCGTCGCCTCATGCCGTTCGGCCGTCGACACCGCCCGGTAACTGGGGAGAGACGTCGGAGAACGTCGCCGGGACATGTGTCGCAGTGTGTCACAGTCACACTCCGCCACGGGAGCGTCATCTGCCGGCGGTTGATCGACGCAGTCAATGGCATGTTGTGCCAGCAAAGCCAGCCACGCCAATCCATAGGTGCGCTAGGAATCACGAATCAAACGTCGAACAGTTGCTCGCGATGAAATGTGTGGTGTACGGTTCAGCCCAGCCGAGTGTGTCTTGGTTCACAGATATTCCCGGCGGTGCCAGCGGATATGGAGTTGACGGAGGGATTGTTGTCGATGAACGGCTCGACGCGGCATGGGGGACCCGCACGTTGACTTATCTGGGAACTATGCCTAAAGGCGTCTTCATCAAGCCGGTCAGCGCCGTGGGCGGCTTTTTCGCGATGACCCTCGACACGTTCGTCGCGATGTTCACGCCGCCGTTCGCCTGGCGCGAGTTCGTCAACCAGACGTGGTTCGTGGCGCGGGTGTCGCTGGCGCCAGTCTTGCTGCTGTCGATCCCCTTCACCGCCTTCGTTGTGTTCATCCTCAACATCCTGCTGCTCGAGCTCGGCGCCGCGGACGGCGCTGGGGCGACTGCGTCGGTGGCCACCGTGAGCCAGATCGGACCGGTCGTCACCGTGCTGGTCGTCTCGGGCGCGGGTGCCACCGCAATGTGTGCCGATCTCGGCGCGCGCACCATACGCGAGGAGCTCGACGCGATGAGGGTGATGGGCCTCAATCCTGTCCAGTCACTGGTGGTGCCGAGGGTGCTGGCCGCCACGCTCGTCGCGCTCATGCTGAACGCATTGGTGACTCTCGTCGGGTTGGCGGGATCGTTCGTGCTGTCTGTCTATATCCAGCACGTCACTCCGGGGGCGTTCGTCGCCGGCTTGACGGTCCTTGTGGGACTCCCCGACGTCATCCAGGGGATGATCAAGGCGCTGCTCTTCGGCATGGCCGCCAGCCTGATCGCCTGCTACAAGGGCATCACCGTCGGCGGCGGGCCACAGGGTGTCGGCAACGCCGTCAACGAAACCGTCATCTATGCCTTCATGGCGCTGTTCGCAATCAACGTCGTCGCAACGCAAATCGGGCTCAGCGTGGTTGGTGCGATATGAGCCATGACCTTTCGCTCCCGCCATACGGAGACGGCGGCGCCGCACCGAGCACCTTGTTCCCACGGATCACCCGCACAACGCGCAGTTGGGCCGCCGGGTGGAATCGGGTCGGCAGACAGACGCAGTTCTACGCCACAACGATCCGATCCATCGGCGATGTGCTGGCCAACTATCGGATCGAGTTGGTTCGGTTGATCGCTCAAATGAGCTTGGGCACAGGAGCTTTGGTCTTAGTTGGGGGAGCCGTCGTGGTTGTCGCCTTCTTGGTGTTCGCCGCCGGAACTCTCACGGGTCAGCAAGGTTGGGCCACGCTGCACCACGTCGGCGTCGAGGCGCTGTTGGGCTTCCTGGCAGGCTTCATCAATGTCCGCGTTATCGCGCCACTGATCGCAACCGTCGCGTTGACCGCCACCATCGGTGCCGGGGCAACCGCACAGATTGGTGCCATGCGCATCAACGAGGAAATCGACGCACTTGAAGTCATCGGAGTGCGGTCCGTGTCGTACCTGGCGTCCAGCAGGGTTATCGCGGGAGTGTTTGTAGTCGTACCGCTGTACTGCGTGGCCCTAGTGATGGGCTTTTTAGGGCTGCGCTTGATCTCTGGCCTCTACGGTCAGTCGTCCGGTGTCTACAACCACTACATGCACACATTCCTCAATCCGATGGACGCTATCTGGTCTCTTGTACTGGTGATGGTCGCCGGCACTGTCGTGATGCTCATTCACACCTACTACGGCTATACGGCTTCGGGCGGGCCGGCCGGAGTCGGCGAGGCCGTTGGCCGCGCAGTCCGAACGTCGTTGATTGTCACCGTCTTCGTCGTCCTGTTCATGTCGCTGGCCATCTACGGCCGCCACGGAAACTTCCATCTCTCGGGATAGCCGCGTGAATCCCAACCAGAAGAGCCGCCTGCATCCCGCGTGGTGGACCGCCATCCTCGTGGTAATCGTTGTCGGCTTCATCGTGATGTCCTACGCAGTATTCAACCGGTCATTCAATCCCTACGTCCCGGTCACGCTCACATCCGACCGCTCAGGCCTGGTGATGGAATCCGGCGCCAAGGTGAAGATGCGTGGGGTCGACGTCGGGGAGGTCAGCTCCATCGTCGGTGGACAGCAACCTGTGGGTCTAAAGCTGAAGATCGACTCCGACCAGATCCGTTATATCCCAGCCAACGTCGAGGCGAAGATCGAGGCGAGCTCCGCGTTCGGCAGCAAGTACGTCGACTTGATCTACCCGGATAACCCAAGTCCGCAACGCTTGTCGGCTGGCCAAGTGCTGCAGTCTCGCAACGTCACCGTCGAAGTGAACACCGTGCTCGAGAACGTGACCAACCTCTTGCACCACATCGATCCTGCCAAACTGAATGCGGTGCTGAGCACCCTGGCCGAGGGCCTGCGCGGGAAGGGTGAGCGCATCGGTCAGGCGATTTCCGCGGGCAACCGGGTACTGACCGAGTTGAATGCGAGAAGCGACACCATACGCGAGGACTGGCGCGCGCTCGGCGCGTTCAGCGACACCTATAGCGCTGCGGCGCAAGACATTATCGCGACGTTGGACGCCGTCAGCACCACAAGCGGCACCATCACGAGTCACGCCAAGGAACTGGATTCGTTGCTACTCAACGTGACTGGCCTGTCGAACAGCGGTATCGAATTGCTCGGTGCCAACGGGGGCAACCTGAAGGACACCGTCAACACCCTGGAGCCCACGACAGAGCTGCTGTTGAAATACAACCCGGAGTACACATGCTTACTTCAGGGTGCGAAGTGGTTTCTCGACAACGGGGGTTATTACACAACGGGCGGTCACAACGGTTACAGCTTGATCGTTGACGCCGGGCTGCTGTGGGGCAACGACCCATACGTGTATCCAGACAATCTGCCGATCGTGGCGGCCAAAGGCGGGCCCGGCGGAAAGCCAGGCTGCGGGTCTCTGCCGGATCCGACGAAGCAATTCCCGGTGCGGCAGTTGGTGACCAACACCGGATGGGGGACCGGTATGGACATCCGCGACAACATCGGGCTTGGACATCCCTGCTACGCCAACTGGCTCCCGGCCACCCGAGCAGTGCCCGAGCCACCTAGCGTGCGGTGTCAGGGGCCGCCGTCGCCTGGGCTCGTCGTACCACCGCCCGGACCATTCGGGGCGCCAATGAATGCATGGCCGACCACCCCGGCGCCCCCGCAAGCCGAACCGGCTCCCGCGCCGCAGGCTCAACCTGCCGCGCCGGGCCAGTGACCGCCGCCGTGACCACCATGCATCCGAGGAGCCAGCGATGAGAGGCAGCCTGACAGGCACTCTGTGGCGAGTAGCCGTCTTCATGGTGGTCTGCACGTTGGGCATCGTGGCGATCATCGCGATCTACGGGCAGCTGCGCTATCAACCCGAGAAGAGGTACAACGCCGTTTTTTCCAGCATTACTGGACTCAAGGACGGCAACTTCGTGCGCGTCGCCGGGGTGGAGGTGGGCAAGGTCAAGAAAATCACCCTGCGCGAAGACGCGACGGTGAACGTGGAGTTCGCGACGGACAGTTCTGTGGTACTCACCGAGGGCACCCGAGCGGTCATCAAGTACCAGAACGTGGTTGGCGACCGATTCCTTGCTCTCGAGGAGGGAGCCGGGGCGGTCAAGGCCCTGCAACCGGGGCAGACCATACCTCTCGAAAGGACCGAGCCTGCACTGGATTTGGACGCGCTGATCGGGGGATTCCGGCCGCTGCTGCGCGCGCTGAACCCCGACCAGGCCAACGCCCTGACCGGTCAGCTGGTCTCCGTGTTGCAGGGCCAGGGCGCAACCATCGGGGAGTTTCTGACACAAACCGCTTCGCTGACAAGCACATTGGCCGACCGAGATCAACTGATCGGTGACGTGATCAACAACCTTAATGTTCTGTTGGGAACGTTGGGCAACGACAGCCAGCAGCTCGACAAGGCAGTAGATTCGGTTGCCCAACTGGTCAAAGGATTGGCCGAGCGCAAAGAGGACATCAGCAACGGAGTGGCCTACATCGACGCGGCCAGCGGGTCGGTCATGGATCTACTGTCGCGGGCGCGTCCGCCGTTGCAGAACACCGTCCACCAAGTGGATCGGGCCGCGGGAATCGCCGTCGCCGACCACGAGTACCTCGAGCACCTGATCGACGGGCTGCCCGACAAGTACAGGATCCTGAACCGTCAAGGCCTTTATGGCGACTACTTCAGCTTCTACATATGTGACCTCGTTATCAAGCTCAACGGAAAGGGCGGCCAACCCGTGTACGTGAAGCTGGCCAGCCAGGCCACAGGGCGGTGCACGCCGAAGTGAAGAGCTTTTCAGAACGCAATCCATTCACCATCGGCGTAATCGGACTTGCCGTCGTAGGGGCTTTGCTGATCGTGGCCACGCAATACGACAAGCTGCCGTTCCTGGAATCCGGAAGGTCTTACAGCGCGTACTTCGCCGACGCGGGCGCGATGCGGTCGGGCACCAAGGTGCAGGTGTCCGGCTATGAAGTGGGCGATGTCACCGATGTCGAACTCGACGGGTCGAAGGCCAAAGTGACGTTCACGGTGAAAGGCGATGTCCGGCTGGGCGATCGGTCGGAGGCGGCCATCAAGACCGACACCCTGCTGGGCACGAAGATCGTCGAGGTGATCCCCCGAGGCGAAGGGCAGCTGTCGGGAACGATTCCGCTGGAGCGCACCAGATCGCCCTACCAGTTGCCCGATGCGCTCGGCGATCTGACGTCGACGGTCAAGAGCCTCGACACCGACCAGTTGTCACAGTCGCTGGCCACATTGTCGGAGACCTTCAAGAACACCCCACCCGATTTGAGGGTCGCTGTCGAGGGCTTGACGCGGTTCTCGCAAACCTTGAACAAACGCGATGAGCAGCTTCGCTCACTGCTCGCCAACGCCAACAAGGCAACCACGGTGCTCGCCAAGCGCACCGACCAGGTGGTCGGTCTGGTCCGTGACACCAACTCTCTTCTGGCGCAACTGCTTACCGAAAGCAGCGCCCTGGATGCACTGGCGGGTCATCTATCCGGGGTGAGTAAGCAGCTCTCCGGACTGGTGGCCGACAATCGCCAACAGCTGCGTCCGGCGTTGGACAAGCTCAACGGTGTTCTCACCATCGTCGACGACCGCAAGGCCAAGGTGCAAGAGTCCATCAAGCTGCTCAACACCTATGCGCTATCGCTGGGCGAGTCGGTTTCATCAGGCCCGTTCTTCAACGCCTACCTACCCAATCTTCTGCCAGGCCAGTACATTCAGCCGTTTATCGATGCCGCGTTCTCCGACTTGGGGGTCGATCCCAATACGAAATTGCCGTCTGAACTGACCGATCCGCAGACTGGCCAGCCGGGGACGCCCGCCCTGCCGGTGCCGTATCCGCGTACCGGACAGGGTGGAGATCCACGTATGACCCTCCCCGACGCGATCACCGGCAAACCGGGGGACCAGCCGTGTGGTCCGCCAGGGCTGCCGCTGCCCGGCCCCGGCTGCTATCCGTACCGAGAACCGATCCCTGCACCCCCGCCGGGCGGACCCCCGCCGGGGCCGCCGGCGCCGGCGCCGCCCGGACTGGAAATGACGACCGAGCCGACGCCGCGTCCGATGCCTGCTCCGGCGGCGAACGAGCCGCCGCAGCCCGGCAGCGCGACCGGTGAGGGAGGTATGCCGTGAGGATCTCGCGCAATCGCCGACTTGCCGTCGCCTTCGTATTGCTGGGCTGCCTTGCCGCCGCCGTCGTCGTCGTGGTGCGGCCGTCGACCGGAGCGGGCAAGACCGAAATGACCGCGTACTTCGACAACAGCAACGGCATCTTCGAAGGCGACGACGTACTCATCGCGGGTGTGCCGGTTGGCTCGATCGACACGATCGAACCCCAGCCGCAGCGGGCCAAAATCACCTTCCACGTCGACAACAAGTACAAGGTGCCCGCCGACGCCAACGCCATCATCATCGCGCCGTCACTGATCACCGCCCGCGCGATCCAGCTCACCCCCGCCTATAGCGCCGGCCCGGTGCTGCAAAGCGGTGCCGTCATCCCACAGCAGCGCACCGCAGTACCGGTCGAATTCGACGATCTGCGCCAACAACTGGAAAAACTCACCCAGACCCTGCAGCCGACCCAACCCGGCGGGGTGAGCACCCTTGGCGCATTCGTCGACACCGCCGCGGACAACCTTCGCGGCCAAGGCGCCAATATCCGCCAGATGCTGATCCAGCTGTCCCAGGCGCTGTCCGCGCTTGGGGATCACAGCAACGATCTCTTCGGCACGTTCAAGAATCTGTCAGTCCTCGTCAAGGCCCTGCACACCAGCTCCGACCTGCTGCAACAGCTCAACGTGAACCTTGCTTCGACCAGCGGTCTGCTATCCAACGATTCCAACGAGGTTGGCAACGCGGTCAAAGACCTCAATGCGGCGCTCGGCGACGTGCAGAGCTTCGTCGCCGACAACAAAGAAGCCCTCGGCACCACGTTCGACAAGCTGTCCTCGATCTCTCAGGCACTGGTCGACAGCCTCGACGACGTCAAACAAGCGCTGCATGTCGCTCCCACTGCGTTCCAGAATTTCACGAACGTTTACGAAGCTGCTGGGTCGGCGATGACGGGTGCCCTTTCCGCCAACAACTTCGCTAACCCGCTGCAGTTCATATGCAGCGCCGTCCAGGCAGCCTCGCGCCTCGGAGCCGAACAGTCGTCGAAACTGTGTGTGCAATACCTCGCGCCGATCTTCAAGAACCGCCAGTACAACTTCTTCCCCATCGGCGGAAACCCCGTCTCCGGTGCGCAAGCGCGGCCGAACGAGGTGACCTTCAGCGAGGATTGGCTGCGGCCCCTTACCGAGCCCGGCCGGGTGCGCGACTTCTACGAAGGGCCGCTGCCCACCAACCAGCCGCCCCCTGCTACCGCTCCGGAGGCAGCGCCACCATTGGCCGCCGAAGCGCCGCTGCCAACCGGATCTACACCCACCGACCCCGCTGCAGGGCTGACCGGCATCATGGTGCCTCCCGGAGGTGGATCGTGAACCGAACACATCGGATCCGGCAACAACTCGGGGCGATGGTGCTCACCATCGTTGCCCTAACCTCCGTGAGTGGCTGCGGGTGGCGTGGCCTGAACTCGCTGCCGCTGCCGGGCACCGCCGGCGGCGGTCCGGGGTCCTTCACCATCCAAGTGCAGCTGCCCGACGCCACGAACCTTCAGGAGAACTCGCGGGTGCGCGTCGCCGACGTAACCGTCGGGAACGTCACCCGCATCGAGCGACAGGCTTGGCACGCGCTCTTGACCGTCCGGCTCGCCGGCGACGTCGACCTACCCGAAAACGCAACCGCCAAGCTCGGCCAGACCAGCCTGTTGGGATCGATGCACGTCGAGCTGGCGCCGCCGGTCGGGATTGCCCCCCACGGCAAGCTTCACCAGGGTTCGCTGATTCCGTTGTCCTCGGCTGGTGCGTACCCGTCAACTGAGCAGACCCTCGCCGCGGTGTCGGCGCTTCTCAACGGCGGCGGTCTAGGCCAGGTTCAAGACATCATCAAGGCGTTGAGTACCGGGTTCTCCGGCCGCGAACAAGACGTCAGGAGCCTGACCAACCAACTCGACAAATTCGTCACCTATCTCAACGACCAGACCGGTGACATCATCTCGGCCACAGAGAAGCTCAATAATCTGGCCGGCCAATTCGCCGCGGCAGACCCGGTGATCGACCGGGCGCTGAAGACCCTGCCCGATGCGCTGACGGTACTCAAGGACAACCGCACACAGCTGACCGAAGCGGTCGACCGCGTCGGCAAGTTCAGCGCGCTGACCGCAGACACCGTCAACGGGATCAAGGACAACCTCGTCAAAGAACTCAACCAGCTCGGTCCCGTGGTCGAATCGCTGGCCAACGCGGGACCGGCACTCACCAGGTCGCTGAGCATGCTGGCCACCTACCCGTGGCCCAACGAGACACTCGACAAGTGGTGCCGCGGCGACTACTGCAACATAACGGCCATCTTCGACTTGACGCTCAGCCGCCTCGACGCCGGTCTGCTGACCGGCACCCGATGGGAAGGCAACCTGACAGAACTGGAAATGCAGTGGGGTCGCACTATCGGCCAGATGCCCAGCCCCTACACCGCGGGCAATCCGCTGATCGTCCCCTACCGCTTCGACCAGGGACCGTGACATGAACCTCAACAAGACCATCAAGATCCAGCTGGTCGTCTTCACCGTGGTCGCGCTCGTCGCGACACTGACCGTCGGCCTCGGCTACCTGGCGTTGCCCTCCTATTTTCTCGGCGTCGGCCAATACACGGTGAAGATGGAACTTGCCGAGTCAGGGAACCTGTACCCCACCGGGAACGTCACCTATCGCGGCAGCGAGGTGGGCAGGGTCACGGCGGTGCGGTTGACCGATACGGGAGTGGAAGCCGACCTGTCGCTGAAGTCGGACATCCCGATCCCCTCGGACCTGGACGCCCAGGTGCACAGCCAGACCGCCATCGGCGAACAATACGTCGCGTTGCTGCCGCGCGGTCCGGCGCCGCCGCTGAAGAACGGCGACGTGATCCCGCGCGACCGCACCTCGGCTCCGCCGAACATCGGCAGGCTGCTTGAGGCGGCTAACCGCGGGGTGGAAGCGATCCCGGGCGACAATCTGAAGACGGTCATCAACGAGAGCTACACCGCGCTTGGGGGACTGGGCCCGGAGTTCGCTCGGCTGATCGACGGTGCCACATCGCTGGCCATCGACGCCGATAAAAACCGTGACGCGCTGGTCTCGCTGATCGAGGATTCCAAGCCGGTGCTGGATTCGCAGACCGACACCGCCGATTCGGTCCATGCCTGGGCGGCGCATCTGGCCACCATCACCGGCCAGTTGAAAACCCAGGACGGCGCATTGGCCGGTGTGCTCGAGAAGGGCCCCGCGGCGGCGGACGAGGCGAGAGCGCTGTTCGACCGGCTCAAGCCGACATTGCCGACGGTGCTGGCCAACCTGGTCAGCGTCGAAAAGGTTGCCGTCGTCTACCAGCCCGCCATCGAGCAGCTGCTGGTGCTGCTGCCGCAAGGCACCGCGGCAGCAGCGGCGGGCATGATCCCCGACTTGTACAACAAGACCGACTATCGTGGCTTCTACCTGAGTTTCAACACCAATCTCAACCTGCCGCCGACGTGCAGCACCGGGTTTCTGCCGGCCCAGCAACACCGCGGTCCGGTGTTCGAGGACGCACCGCCGCGCGCTCCGGGCGACTTGTACTGCCGGACTCCGCAGGACGGGATGTTCAATGTCCGCGGGGCGAAGAACTATCCCTGCCTTGAGCGTCCGGGCAAGCGGGCGCCGACGGTGAAGATGTGCCTCAGCGACGAGCAGTACGTCCCGCTCAACGACGGTTACAACTGGAAAGGTGACCCGAACGCGACACTGTCGGGGCAAGCGGTGCCGCAACTGCCGCCCGGTTCGCCTCCGGCCGCGGGGCCACCGCCAGCCCCACCGCCTCCGGCGGCGCCCACACCGTTAGCCGCCGCCGAATACGACCCGGCCACCGGGCGTTACGTCGGGCCGGACGGGCGGATCTACACACAGTCCGACTTGGCCAACAACGCACCGCAGGAGAAGAATTGGCAGACGATGCTGATGCCGCCGGGCAGCTGACCGCGGCCGCGGAGCAGGGCTACGACGAGGCCGAAGCCCACCAGTCGATGGCTGCCGACGCCGAACCACCCCCGCGCCAACGACCGCCGAGCATGCGCTTGGCGGTCGGCGCAGGCGTGATATTCGTTGTCGCGTTGGGCGGCTTGTTCGGATGGCTCGGTTGGCAGGCGTATGAAGCCCGACAGGCGCAACAGCAGCGTGAGATCTTTCTCCAGACGGGCCGGCAGGCCGCGATCAACCTCACAACCATCGACGCCGCCCAAGCCGATGCCGACGTTCAGCGCGTCCTGGCTTCTGCCGCTGGCACCTTCCACGACGACTTCGCCGCGCGGGCACCGGCATTCGTCGAAGTGGTGAAGAAGGCGCAGTCAAAGACCGAAGGAACTGTCACGGCGGCCGCGCTGGAATCAGAGTCGCCTGATCGAGCGCGGGTCATGGTCGCGGTATCGGTTAAGACCTCGTATGCCGGTGCGCCCGAACAACAACCGCGGCTATGGCGGATGCGGATCGATGTGCAGAAGTCCGACGGCCTAGCCAAGGTCACGAACGTGGTGTTTGTCCCATGATGACGACAACGAACGGATCGGAGCTAAGCGTGCCCGAGGTCGAGGTCGTCGGTGGCGAGTCCGACGCTTGCGACAACGAGACCGTCGTAGCGGCCAGCGACAACACGGCGGTGGTTGAAACGCAGCAACCGGGTCGAAAGCGCTTGCGCGCCAAAGTAATCCTGGCCTACGGCGTGCTGCCGGGACTGGCCTTACTGTTGGCCGCTGGGGCGGGATTTCTGAAATACCAGGCCGAGTCGGTCCGCCAGTCGCAGGTCGCAACGATCGAATCCGTCCAGGCGGCCAGCGACAGCACCATCGCGTTGCTGTCCTATCAACCCGACACCGCGGACAAGCAGCTGCCCGCCGCGCGCGAACGGCTGACCGGGACGTTCCGCGACGAGTACACCAAGCTCATCACCGATGTCGTCATCCCGGGCGCGAAGCAGAAGAAGATCTCCGCCATAGCGACGGTACCGGCGGCGGCGTCAATGTCGGCCACGCCTAACCACGCGGTAGTGCTGCTATTCATCGATCAGAGCGTCGTGATCGGAAGCGATGCGCCTACCGCCACGTCGTCGACCGTGCGAGTAACCCTCCAGAAAGACCGAGGCCGATGGCTGATCTCACAATTCGATCCGCTCTGAGTTCCGTCTTTGTCGCCGGGCTGGTTACCGCTTGCCCAGTGGGTGCGTTGGTCAACGCGCCGAACGCTCACGCGGATGCGGTGGCGTACTTAATCAATGTGACGGTACGGCCGGGCTACAACTTCGCCAACGCCGACGCGGCACTGGCGTACGGACAGAGCGTTTGCGACAAGATCGCCGCGGGACGCGGGTACGCGCAGATCATGGGTGACGTCAAATCGGACTTCTCCACCTCCGATGAATACCAGGCGTCGTATCTCATCACCCAAGCGGCCAATGAGTTGTGTCCGGCGCAGATTTGGCAACTGCGTAAATCGGCTGCGGCCTACCGCCCGCCCGGGCCGTAGGTCAGGAGAGGAAGATCTCGATGATTCCATCACTGTCGCGCACAGCGTTAACCCTCACGGTGGCAACGGTTCTCGGGCTGGTGCTGACGAATCCGACCGCGCATGCCGACCACGACAACAACACATTGATTCCCAACAACAGCCGACTCAACGACAGTCTGGTGCAGGGCGTATACATCCTCCAGCATCGGGCGGGCTGCACCAACGACGTCAACCTCAACCCGCAACTGAACCAGGCGGCGCAGTGGCACGCCAACGACCTGATGAACAATCGTGCCCTCGACGGCGACATCGGCACTGATGGCTCGACGCCTCAGGATCGCGCCAACGCCGCCGGATTCCCGGGCGACGTCACCGAAACCGTCACCATCAATCCCGCGATATCGATCAGCAGCTTGGAACTGATCAACCGGTTGCACGACGATCCCGCCGCGCTGGCGATGATGCAGGACTGCTCCCACACCGTGATGGGGGTGTGGTCGGAGAACAGCCTGGATCGAACGGTTGTTGTTGCCCTCTACGGATCCCCTAACCGCGAGGTCCCGGTGATCAGTCCCACCGATCCAAACCCGGACTATGACGCCAGCGACGAACTCGAGCAGGGAACGAATTGGTTCCCCTGGATCCTTCGCGGCGTCTTCCCGGCGCCCGCGTACCCGCCTCAATGAACCGAGCATGATCACGGGAGAAGGTCACATGGGTTCGTCCTTGGGACATCAGGAATTCAAGCGCCGCGTGTTGGGGCTGCGGATTGCGCTGGTTGCGGTGCTGATGTGTTGTCTGTGGAACGCGGCCCAGGCGAAGGCAGCCGGCGTTGAAACGTTGATGGTGCCGTCTGCGGCGATGGGCCGCGACATCCCCGTCGCGTTTCAGGGCGGTGGCCCGCACATGGTGGTGCTGCTCGACGCGTTCAACGCCGCACCGGACGTCAGTAACTGGGTGACGGCAGGCAACGCCATGAATACCCTTGCAGGCAAGGGCATCTCGGTGGCCGCTCCGGCCAGCGGCGCGTGGAGCATGTACACCGACTGGGAGCAGGACGGCAGCAAGCAGTGGGAGACCTTCCTTGCCAATGAGCTGCCCGACTGGCTGGCCGCCAACAAGGGCCTGGCGCCCAACGGTCATGGCATCGTCGGCGCCGCGCAGGGCGGCACGGGTGCGATGACGATCGCGACCTTCCATCCGGACCGCTATCGGTTCGCCGGCTCGCTGTCCGGTTTCCTCACTCCATCGGCCACGACCTTGAACGGCGCGATCACCGCCGGGTTGGCACAGTTCGGCGGCGTCGACACCCGCAACATGTGGGGGATGCCACAGCTCGGCCGGTGGAAGTGGCATGACCCCGACGTGCACGTGCAGTTGCTCGCAGACAACAACACCCGGTTGTGGGTGTTCAGCCCGTCCACGCTGACATGCAGCGATCCCGCCGCGATGATCGGCTACTGCGATCAAGCCCAGGGCAGCAACCGCTCGTTCTACCAGCACTACCGCTCGGTGGGCGGGCACAACGGGCACTTCGATTTCCCCGAGGGCCCGCAGCACGACTGGGGCACCTGGTCTGGTCAGCTTGGTGCGATGTCGGGCCAACTCGTCGCCACGATCAAGTAATGCCCTAGAGCAAGGACGGCACATCCGTCGGCCAGCCAGCGGAGTACTTCGTCACCAAAGTCTGCTTGTCGAGTTTGCCCGCGTCCGTTCACGGCAGTTGTGGCTCGAAGGATGCAACGAAGACACTTGTCGTGCGCCAGATGTTCGGCAGTCATGTCAGCAGTTCACCGGCGAGTCATCGGTTCCATCGGCTGGGGTCGACGGTCTACACGACGGCTTTGACGCTGTGGCCATCTCGTTGTCCGGGTATCCCGAACACGGCTGCGTCCATCACCTGTGGATGGGTGATCGGACATGTTCTCCGCCTCTTGCGGATAAATGTTCACTCCCCGGAGATGAGCGTGTGGCGACGTCGATCGGTGAGAACCAGGTACCCCTCGTCATCCATGTAACCGATATCCGACCGTCATCGAGCCCGAGTCATGATGAGATGCAACGGTTTTGGCTTCGTCGTTGCGGTACTCGAGTGCATAGCCTGCGTCGACGTAGATCGCTCCGGTCTGTCCCGCGCGTCACCTCGCCACCGTCGCCGAAGATAGGAACATTGCCGACCATGGGCCGGCCCGCGGGTCCGGGACGAGATAGCCGCTCCTCGGCGGTGATGTAGGTAGTTCCCGCGCCCGCGGAGGGGGAATAGAACTCATCCACGACGGCATCCACCTCTAGTGCGGCTTTGTCGCGCACACGGGCCAGCGGGAAGACCATCTGCTGCCCAGTCTTCTCGACGGGGCGGGCGGAGCACTTACCGCGGAGTGAACCGCTGTGCACCGTCCAGGCGCATCACTTCGCCGTTGACGTAGCCGTTGGTTAGCAGGAACGTCGCAGCATCTGCGAACTCGTCCGGCGTGCCGAGGCGCTTGGGGAATGGAATGTTGGCGGCGAACTTCGCGATCGCCTCTTCGCCGACCGACTCCATGATCGGCGTCTTCATCGTCCCGGGGGCGATCGTATTCACCCGAATGCCCAGGGGGCTTAGGTCGCGCGCGGCGGCGATTGTCAAGCCGATCACACCGGCTTTGGCCGCAGCGTAATCGGTTTGACCGATCTGGCCTTCGTAGCCGGCGATGGATGCCGTGAGTACCAGTGCGCCTCGCTCGCCGTCGTGCCGCGGCTCCGCGGCCGCAACGTCAGCGGCGACCAGCCGCGCGAGGTTGTAGGTGCCGTTGAGATACAGATTGATTGTCTTGGTGAAGATGGCGAAATCCGCCGGGCTGTTGTCGCGCTGCACGATGCGTTGGGGTTTGCCGAATCCGCCGTGGGCCACGACGGCATACCGCAGCTGGCCCAGTTGGTTGGCCTGTTCGATCGCGGCCTTGACCGAGTCTTCGTTCGTCACATCCGTACTCACGAAGATCGCGCGGCTGCCCAACTCGTCGGCGAGCGCCTTGCCTTTGTCGGCGGCCAGGTCGGCGATCACCACGCCGAGGCCTTCGGCATGCAATCGCCGCACCGTGGCCTCACCGAGCCCGCCCGCGCCTCCACTGACGATCGCGGACGCACCCTTGAATTTTTCGATTGTCATTAGTTCTCCTTTTTCAGTTGACTGCACCGGTCATAGATCGCCGATTACTAGGTCCCATGGATCGGCGGCGCTCAGGGTCATCCGGCCGAGGCGACGCGCATACCCGGCCGTCGTGCCGTAGTCGTTGCTCCAGGCCTGCGCGCGCAGTGTCACAGACGACAACGGATGTTCAGCGGTGACGCCGATCGCGCCGTGGAGTTGGTGGGCGATGGTTGTGACCGGCGTGACGGCGCGTCCGACGGCCACCCTTGCGACGGTAACCGCGTATTCCGTTCTGCGGCTCCTGAATCCATACTCTGTGGCAGCTGCAACGGCCAGCGTGGCGGCGGCTCGAGCGCGTTCGACCTCGCCGGCAATCGCGGCAAGAGCATGCTGCACGGACTGAAATTTGATCAGCGTTCGGCCGAATTGGATCCGTTCGCTGGTGTGCGCCACCGACAGCGCTGCGGCGGCGTCGAGTGCGCCGATGATCTGGACGCAGCGACACCATGAGCCGCGCAGCGACAACTCGTCGGCGACTGCCAGTTCGACGGTAGTGAGCTCGTCGGCGGCTAGGTTGACGGTCAGTCGATCGCGTGGCTCTCCGGCCAGATTGTGGCTTTCCGCCAGTTCGGCCGTATTGATATCGACGACGCCCACGCGCGCCTGTTCGTGGCCGCGCGCGAGAAGCAGCACCGCCGAGCACGCGCGGGTCCACGGAACATCAGTCGCCGTCCCACAGATGCGTCCACCGGAGGCGTCGTCGTCGATCACCGCGACAGTGAGTGGTCCGCCCGGCAGTTCAATGCCCGCCAGGTTGCCGAGCCACCCTGCCAGAGCGTCGGTTTCGGCCAGCGGGACGGCGCCCGCGTGCTGAGCGATGCCTGACAGCACTACGGCAAGCTCAGCAGGGCCGGCATCCAGATCAGCAGTGCTCGTCAACCGCGCCAGGCCTGTGTCCTCGAGGTTCCGCCACAACTGCGCGTCGAATTGCTCGGGGATCCTGCGCTGACCGATGCGGACATCGAACGATCGCCGGCCGATGTCATCCACCAGCTGCTGCAGTTCGGCATGTTCATCATCGCCGGTGTCGCTGGCGAACACGCCGCTCGAAAACGCCGTCATCGCAACCCCATTCCGCGCGCGACGACACCGCGCAACACCTCGTTGGTGCCACCGCGCAAGGTGAACAACGGTTTGTGCAAGGCTGCGGTGGCCCTCAGCGCCGCCAGTTGCGGCGTCATCTTTAGGTGGTCGAGCACGTCAGTGATCACGTCGATCGACTGCTGCTCGAACCGGGTGCCGAGATCCTTGACCAGCGCTGCCTGGTTGGCCGCGTCCTTGTTCTCACTGAGCGCCCGCGCCACCCAAACGGACAGCTGTCGCAACGAGATCAACCGTGCCACAAGGTCACCGACGATGCCCACGGTCGTTTCATCGGCGTCGCCGGAGTGGGTCAGAGCCCCGACTGCCGCCATGATGAGCGGTGCCGTGGACAGAATCCGTTCCGGGCCGCTGCGTTCGAACGAGAGTTCGGCGGTTACCTGATGCCATCCTCGGCCGATCTCACCGAGTACGTCGCTGTCTTGTACGAAGACATCCTCGAAGACCACTTCGTTGAAGTGATGGTCGCCATTCATGAGGAGGATCGGTTCGATGAGTACGCCCTTGGCGTCGCAGGGAACCAGGAACTGACTGAAGCCGTCGTGCCGTCGTTGGGGCTCTGGCGGACTCGTTCTGGCCAGCACCACAACCTGATGGGCGCGGTGCGCGCCGCTCGTCCACACCTTCGTGCCGCTTAGCAGCCAGCCGCCGTCGGTCTTGGTCGCCTTGGTTTGCACGGCCGCCAGGTCGGAGCCTGCGCCGTGCTCGCTCATGCCGATGCAGGAGTAGAAATTTCCGGCGGCGATGCGTGGCAGCAGGCGCTCGCGCTGCTCCTCACTGCCGTAAGCCATGAGGCCAGGAGCCACCTGTCGGTCGGCGACCCAGTGTGCGGCGATCGGGGCGCCTGCCGTCAGCAGTTCCTCGGTCACGACGTACCGGTGGAGGTGGCTCAACCCCTGTCCGCCGTACTTCTCGGGAATGATCAGCCCCACAAGACCGGCTGCGCCGAGGCGCGCACTGAACCCTTCATCCCACTGTCCGAGCCAGGAGTCGACAGCTGGCACCCACCCGTATTCGGCCTGGTCGGCCCTTAAGAACTCCCGTACCGAAGCACGCAACTTCGCGAGTTCGGGCTCATTGGCGCGCAGCGCGTCGAAGTGACTCATACTCAAGCTAAATCGTCGGCAGCGGTGTCGCCGGCAGATAGCAGTTCGGCAGAAGGTCGTCCTCGGTCGCCGCCATCAGATAGCAGGACAGGTCACCGACCCCCTCCTCGATGAGTAGCTGTTCGTCGGTGTAGAAGTGGCCGGTACAGTCGGCGGACCGGGTGATCAACGCGTGCACCGCATCGGCCATGATCCGTGGGTCACGGGCCCGCGCGCGGATGCCGTCGCCCATCGAGACGATCATTCCGGTGCTGGCAATGGTGGTTGCGGGCCAAACGGAGTTCACCGCGATCGGGATCGACGCGAACTCCGCAGCCCACCCGAGCGTCAGCAGGCTCTCGGCGTATTTGCCCACGGTGTGACCCACGTGAGCGCCCACCCACGGCGGATCCAAATTCAGCGGTGGAGACACGTTCACAATGTGCGCGTCGTCGGACTGACGCAAGTAAGGCAGCGCGGCCTGCACCACCGAGAACGGTCCTTCGACGTTGATCTCCAGCAGCCTGCGGAAGTTCTGGGGCGGCAGGTAAGGCGTCCTGCGCAGGTCCAGCGCACCGGCATTGTTGATCACGACGTCGATGCCGCCGAAGGCATCGGCCACTTCGGCTACGGCGCAGGCCGCGGCGTCGGCGTCGCGGATGTCGCAGACCAGTGGCAGGGCTCGACCGCCTGCGTCGCGAACCGCGCGGGCTGTATCTCCAATCGTGCCGGGCAGTTTGGGGTCGGGGCAGTCCGTCGTGGCGAGAAGTGCCAGCGCGGCGCCATCGGAGGCTGCGCGGACCGCGATCTCTCGTCCGATGCCTCGGCTAGCGCCGGTGATCAGCACGATGCGGTCCTTCAGCGTGCGAGGAACCGTTTTTCCCACGCATTGCTCCTCCCGCAGGCAGACATGACCTCTAATGCGCTAACTATATAGCGTATTAAATGGGTGGGCTTCCGCTACCCCGCCGTACCCGAGGCGACGGTCGATGAGACCTGTCGTTTCGATCGAGAAAGGGTGAAATCGTCGGTGCGGGCTTGACATCGGTCGGCGAGCATTTCGAGTTCGGCATCAAGGATCTCCGGCCGATGACCTGCGCCGCGTCCTAGTGCGGGTCGAAAGGCTGTCGAGTAGTCCGAGGTCCACGTCGCGCGTTCGGCGAGCTGCCAACGAGAGATCGCGTCAAAGGACCACTTGCTTGCGCCGAAGAATCCATACGCGAAATTGAGTGACGGGATCACCCGCGGAAGCGGCGCTGGCGGCCGCACATCGTCGTCGGCCGGTCGAACTCTACGACTGCACCCGCACTCCGATGGGGCGGCGGCGCCAATCGGCTCAGGACGTCAGTGATCGATCTACGGGCAGCCCATCATTCGGTGTGTCGAAATCGTTGTCGACCGCGCGGTCTAGCCTTCTCATTCGAGAAGATCTACCACGGTGGCCAATTCAGACCCCGATAGCACGTACTCCTCGGCCTTCCGCAGATGCTTTTTCCACAGCTCGCCGGCCTCCTCGGCGTTGCCGGCCTTAATGTGATCGAGCACCATGCGGTGTGTCTTCACGGAGCGACGGAGGGCGGACTCGGCGCGGGTGCCCTCGGTGGGCTGTAGAGAAAGGTTCGCCTTCTCGATGATGTGGCGCAGCATGTCACTGACGATCTGCAGCGTCTTGTTGCCCGACAGGCGTGCGATCGCGGCGTGGAAATCAGTCAGCTGGTCGATGGTGGCCTCACCGCCAGGCCTCAGCTGTCCCTCACGTTCGACGATCTTCTCCAGCTCGGCGATCACCGCAGGTTTGCGATCCTTGGCCAACTGGACGACCATCGGTGTTTCCAGAGTCACCCGCGCGTCGTAGACGTCCTTGAGTGTCACACCCTCGTATTCCAGGATCAGTCCGGCATATCGCGCAAGCGTCTCCCGTTGAGGCCGAGTGACCCGTGCGCCGCCGTGCACGCCGCGCTGCACCACAATCAGCGACTCAGACTCCAGCACCCGGAATGCTTCGCGCAGGGTTGGCCGGGACACCCCGAACCGCTCCATCAGCTCGGATTCGGGCGGCAGCATAGTACCTTCAGCAATCTCACCGCGAATAAACATGCGCCGAAGCACAGTGGCCACTCGATCGGCCATCTTCGGCTCACGAAGGCTGGTGACCTCCATATCGACCTCCACCGCTAGATGCAACAAACTAACTATTTGGTAGTTTAACCGAATTGAGGATAACTGCCGTGCACGCACGCCCGCACGGTGACGAAACTCATCGCTACTATGCCATCGCGGATCCCATGAGGCCCTTCATCGGGAATCGTCGTCTGCCTCGGCCCGAAATTCTGCCTCGCTGCTTCCTCAGACCACATTGGTGATCCTGGGCGGCGTGCGCTGGCCGCATAGGGGCCGAACAGGCCATCAGCGAGCAACGACTCAGTGCGGCCGCGCGATCGGCGCGGCGCATCAATCGCGGCCCACAGAACCAGGCGCACTACCTCCCTTCGATTGAGCGTCGCGCCCGAGAAGTCCACGCATTGTGCGAATGCACTTTGTGCTTGTCGGGGTAGCGCCGCCGTGCTGTGTGCTTGACTCGCGGGCGATGAAGTCGCGTGAACGCACGCCGCCGTGGGCGGCTGGGGCTAAGACGGATCGAACCCGAACGCAGATCCTGGAAGGGGCTCGTCTGACCTTCCAGGAACTCGGCTATGCGTCCACCCGAGTCGAGCACATTGCGAAGCGAGCCGGGGTGTCCCGTCCTACCTTCTATGTCTACTTCGCGACTAAACAGGATGTGTTTCTGGCGGTCGCCGAACGGTCCGTCGGGCAGCTGACCCTGGTCCTCGCGGCACTCGATGCACTGCCGCAATGTCCCTCCGACGCCGAACTCGGCTCGTGGGTGCAGCAGTTCTTTGCGTACTTCGACGTTTTCGGCGCGTTCGCCACGGTTTGGCGGCAGGCCGCATTCGCCGACCCCGCCTTGCAGCAGTCCGGCTGGAAGGCGCAGCGGCGGTGGGCGACCCGCATCGGCCGCAACATCGATCGCATCCGCGGAAATTCACTCGGCGATCCCCTCTCCCAGGGGCTGGCACTCGAAGCGATGCTCGAGTCCTTGTGGTTCTCCGCGACTATGGATACATCTGCAGGAAGTCGCCATTCGGCGGTCACCGTCGCCACGGCGATGGTCAGAGCGCTGATAGTCAATACTTGACGATAGTGTCTAAGTATCGTTTAATCTGGAGTCACCCAGGCGCTTGAGAGGTGGCTTGTTATGCGTAAATCGTTGACGGTGACCGACACCGAATCGGAGGTGCGGATCCCGGCGTGGATGGCCCCGAGCGGTTGGTTCGTCGTCGGGTGGTCGCATGACCTCGCACCGGGTGATATCAAGCCGCTCAAGGTGTTCGGCCAGGAACTCGTCCTCTACCGGTCGACCGCCGGGGGGGTGTGCTGTCTGGAGGCGACCTGCCAACACCTCGGCGCGCATCTGGGTTACGGCGGCAAAGTGGTCAATGACTGCATCGTGTGCCCCTTCCATGGGTGGACGTGGGGTCCGGACGGGCAGAACGTGGCGGTGCCAGAGGGAAGAACGAGTAAACGCCGAATCGAGCCATGGCCTGTGTGCGAGCGCAACGGCATCATCTATCTGTGGCACGACGTCGCCGGCCAACCGCCGACGTGGTCGATACCGGATCTGTTCGAAGACCTGCGTGATGAGTACCCCACGGGTGAGTACTGGGATTTGGCAACCGCAGCGAGCACCTTTGATTACGGAGATCTGTCCATCGAACCGCGAGTCGTCGCCGAAAACATCGTCGACCCCATCCATTTCCGCTATGTGCACCACACCCGCGATCTGCCCACCCTGGTGGATTACCACGTCACCGATGCGTCCTTCACGACGAAGCTGCGTGTGCACTCCCGAGGTAAGCGCAGGGTCGGCGCCGCTGCCCGGGAGGACACGGTGACCCTCAAGCAATGGGGCGTCGGGATGGCCTACACCCGGTTCTCCGGACGCGACAACACGCACTCGGTGATTTCCACGACGCCGGTGGATGCTCAGACCTCGACGCTGCGCCAGACACTTTTCATCGAGAAGGTCGACGGTGAAAGCGACGGCGAACGCTCCGCCAGGATCAAGGCCATCGAGTCGGTGTTCCCCGAAGATCTGGCGATCTGGCAGCACCAGCGGTTCATCGAGCCACCGTCGCTTCAGACCCAGGAGGCCAAGATGTTCCGCATGATGCGCAGATGGGCCCAGACTTTTCAGCCCAAGCCCGGCGAGTACGGCAGCCTCCGTTCTGATCGCGCCGCACCTGCCGTTTCGTCGATCGACGAGAGTTAGCAAGCCCGGGTTTCTTATTGAACCGGAGCGCCAGTCGACCCCACGCGGCGCAAACGCCGCTGATCTCATCGCGTGACTGAGATCTCCGGCGGCTTGTGGAAGTGCATCCGTCGGTGAATCTCGTTGCTTGGCAACACAAGTGAATACAGATTGGATGCGGACGTGGAATCGGACTACCTCGGCGCAGCCAATCGAGGCCGCGCGATCCGATCTGACGCGCATCGATAGCGTCAAGAGCGCGCGACGACAACATACTGGTCGTCCTGTCGCGCTGACCGACACAATCCTTAAGAGGGCGTGTGCTGGCCGTGGCGACACCTCGATGGGGCGGACTGCGGCGAAAACACAGTTGCACAGGCACGGCTGCAATATCGCTTAATATTTGACTGTTAAGGTAGGATGGCCCGTCGAAGGACCCGGAAGGAAAGCGACGTGATCTCAGCGACCTTGGTGTAAAACCCGGCGAGCACGCTTCCAATCGAGGGGCAGTTCGCCAGTCTTACCTGAGCGGAATGCGTGCATCCAGGCGACGCGAAGGGTGCGCCGGAGCCCAGCGGGGGACGCTGCGGTACCGCACGCGTGTCCAGGATCTACCAGAGCCGGTCGCACGAACCGATAGCACAACAACGAGATAGGTGGGCAGGATGACTGGACAACGACTCGCGCACAAGGTAGCAGCTGTCACAGGGGCTGGTCAGGGGTTGGGTCGTGCCATTGCCCAGCGTTTGGCCTCAGAGGGCGCCCATATCGCCATCGTCGACGTCGACGAGGCAAATGCGAAGACCGTGGCTGAGGAGATTCAGCATTCAGGCGCTCGGGCAATCGCGCTTGCGTGTGATGTGTCTGCTCGCGAGCAGGTAGTGACTGCGGCGCAACAGATTTCGGACGAGTTGGGCCCTATCGATATTTTGGTGAGCAACGCAGGTGTGATCCGGCCGGCGATGCTGTGGCAGATGTCGGTCGAGGAGTGGTCAACGGTGATTGACATCCACCTCAATGGCGCCTTCCATTGGTTACAAGCCGTGGTCGAAGGCATGCGTGAGCGCCGCAGTGGTCGCATCATATTCACGACCTCTGCGGCCGGAATCAACGGAACCGTGGGACAGGTCAACTATTCGGCGGCCAAGGCTGCACTATTGGGACTCACGCGGTCGGCGGCGTTGGAGCTGGCCCGCTATGGAATCACGGTCAACGCCGTCGCGCCTGCCGCGGCCACCGCAATGACGGAAAAGATTCGGACCGATGAAAAGCTCAAAGACAAAGCCCTGAGCAAGATCCCACTTCAACGCTGGGCTGAACCCGAGGAAATCGCAGGCACGTATGCCTTCCTTGCATCGTCGGACGCTGGGTATATCACCGGACAGGTGATCGCAGCTGACGGCGGAATGGTCATGGCCAGGTAGAGCGCCATCAGCTAGTGCTGTATCCGGAGGCCGCAAGCTCGAACTCTCCCCCCGTCAAAGTCGTGATCAATCGAAGAACGGACCGAGTTAATCACTCGGACTACACGATTCAGGAGCGCCATGTCGGCTCAATCAAACGAAGCCTCCCCGCGGCCGCCTGGCGGCGATTGGCTGGGAACGCCCTACCTGAGGTTCGAGCGCCACGGCGGATTCGCCGTGGTGACACTTGATCGTCCGAAGGCGCGCAATGCGATGACGCCTGCGATGTATTTCGGAATCCGCTACGCGATATCGCGGGTAAATTCTGACGAGAATCTCGCCGGATTGTTAATCACCGGCACGGGCGATGTGTTCGCGCCGGGAGGCGACCTCGCCCAGGGTGGGGCAGACAACTGGATGGATTTAGCCTCCACCATGGGCATGGACATCACGCCGTTTGACGCATTGCGCCAGTCGGCTAAGCCGGTAATCGCGGCCGTCAACGGTCTTGCCCAGGGCGGCGGACTGCAGATCGCCATGTGCAGTGACGTGGCCGTCGTCAGCGAGCGGGCGACGTTTCGGGTACCGGAGCTCTACCGTGGCATCGCCGACACCTATTACAGCCATATGCTCGCAAGGTTGATCGGTCCGGTCCGAACGCGAGACTTGATGTTCACCGGTCGAGTGTTGTCAGCAGCAGAGGCGCTCGAGTGGGGCATGGTATCGCGGGTGGTGCCACATGACGACCTCATGCCCGCCGCCCGCGAGGTTCTCGCCCAGTGTTGCCGGACGGCACCCCGTGCACGCGCTCTCGTCAAGTCCGACCTCGATAATTACTTGGGGCTTTACGACCGGATAGGGATGAAGACCAGCCTTGACGGGCCCGAAGCCCTGGAGGGATTCCTAGCATTCAAGGAGAAGCGGTCACCGAATTGGGTGCACCCCGGCCTGCAGGTCGACGGCCGACTCTGAATACTGCGGCTACGCATCGAGCGCCGTGAAAGGTGTTGGAGCACTGGGCGTTCGGTTCGTTGACGACCGCATTCATGCCGAGAGTGCTTCCGTAACCGGGAAACGGCCAAACCGTCAAGGCCCAGCCGTCTCACCCGATATGAGCCTGGCCGACCGAGGATGGGCGCGGGCAGCAGTAGTCAGGAATATGCTCGCCAACGAACCGGAAGTCGTCCCGCTGCCGCGCGAATGCTATAACTATATAGCGTATTGTCTGATGACAGCGACGTCAGCCAGCCACGGCACAGGAACGAGCCACCATGACCCATGTGACATCCATCGGCACCTATGCGCCACCCTGGTCGAAGGGTGAGCGCCGGGTGAAGGGGCCCGACGAGGACGCGCTGACCATGGCAGTGGCTGCCGGCCGAGCCGCCGACCCCGACGGCTCCGCCCGTCAGGTGGTGCTCGTCTCCCGTGACTTCCCGCTGCTGGAGGGAGGAAACGGGGCCGTCCTTCTGGCAGCGCTGTCGCTACCGGCCGACACTCCGGTCGCTGAGGTTCTCGGCGGCGCGCCCGCAGTCCTGGACCAGATCACCAACGCGTCGGCGAGCACGCTGGTCATCGGCGCCGACGACAACGACGAGTCAGTCGGTGCGGCCGCGGTGTTGACGGGCCAGGGGGAGCCGACGTTGCTACCCATCGGACGCCAGACCCGCAGCCTGCCGCTGCGGGCCCGGGGCGATGATGGGAAACGTCATTCCTACGCTGATCCTCGACTTCAGCGTGAGGTGGGCATACGGGGCACCCTGCGCCGGATGAAGCTGACCGGTGCGACGGTGGCCGCCGTGACCGGTGTGCCCGCGGCGCAGCTCGGCCGCGAATTCGACACGTCTGCGGCCGTCGAGGATCCCGGGGTCTCGGCTTCGGCGGTAATCCGGCTGATCGCCGACGCGATCGACCGGGGCGTGGCGGGCCTCGTGTTCGCCGCCGAGCAGTCGACGATGAACGTGGCTCAACTGCACGACGGCGTCAAGCCACAAATTGTGCGCGATGAAGCCGCCACACGCGAACTTCCCGCGATCCGGACCGCGGAGGGAGTGGGGATTCCGATCTCGATGCCCGCCTACAGCCGCGCGTTCGAACCGAAGATCCGTTGGGAGGCAGCCGTCTTCGACGAACGTCCGGGTATCGACGCCGCACCGCAGTTCCCGCCGCGCCTGCGGGTCGACACATCGGGGCAACTAGCCTCCGAATACCGGCTGGAGCCGCTGCCGCGCACCGGCACCGTCTACACCCATACGACGATACGGATACCGGTTCCCGACCTACCCAGTCCCTACTCGCTGGCTGTTGTTCAGCTCGACGGCAGCCCGGTACGAGTCCTCATGAAGGTGACCGGCGTGCCCGCCGGCGAGACCAGCATCGGGCAGGCCGGTTCGGTGGTTTTGCGGAAGATCGCCACGCGCGCAGGCATCCCGGACTACGGCTATGCCTTCTGGCCGGGTCGGGGGAAAATGGGAGCAAAGATATGAGAAACGTCGCCATCGTCGGTGCGGGCATGACGTCCTTCGGAGAACACTTCGAACTGGGAGTCAAAGACCTGTTGCCGATGGCCTACGCCGAAGCCGCCGAGCGTGTCGACAAGGGAATCGAGAAGCCGGAGATCGAGGCCGCCTGGTTCGGCGAGCTGTCGACAACCGACGGCTTTCCGTCCGGAATCCTGGCCGATACCCTCGACCTCACCGACATTCCGGTGACCCGCGTCGAGAATGCTTGTGCCACAGGTAATGACGCGGTTCGCAACGGGGTGCTGGCCATCGCGTCCGGTCTCTACGACGTCGTGCTCGTCGTGGGCGCGGACAAGGTACGCGAGGCGGCGTCGAACACCACGTTCTGGGACTGGGCCGCAATGACCCGGGATAACGCGTGGGACTACCCGCTCGGCCTGGTCGCACCGGCGAACTTCGCGCTGCACGTAATCCGCTACCTGCACGAGTCACCGGCGACCAAGGAACACATGGCCATGGTCGCGGTGAAGAATCACTTCCATGCGCTCAACAACCCGAAGGCACAACTGCGGTACGAAGTCACCGTCGAGCAAGTGTTGGCCGCGCCTATCGTCGTCGAGCCGTTTGGTCTGCTTGACTGCACACCTCAGAGCGACGGTGCCGCGGCGGTGATTCTGGCTGCCGAGGACGTCGTCGACCGCTACACCGACCGCCCGGTGTGGGTGCGCGGTGTCGGAATCGGTATGGATCGCGTCATGCATCAACACAAGCAGGACATGACAACGTTCCCGCCGACCGTGCGGGCGGCGAAGTCCGCCATGAAGATGGCGGGAATCACGCCCAGCGACATCGATGTGGCCGAGGTGCATGACTGCTTCACCGGCGTGGAGCTGATCAGCTACGAGGATCTGGGGTTCGCCAGCCGTTTTGAAGCATACAAATTGGTTGAGGCGCAGGAGAACTACGTCGGTGGGGCCATCCCGGTCAACCCCAGCGGCGGCCTGAAGGCCAAGGGCCACCCGCCCGGTGCCACCGGCGTGGCACAGTGCTACGAACTGTTCAACCAGCTTCGGGGTGACGCGGAGAACCAGGTGGACGGAGCGCGAATCGCGCTGGCGCACAACATTGGTGGGCCGACTGCCGTGTCGGCTGTGACCATACTTTCGAACAAGAAGAATTGATAGGAGCTGTCATGACCACTTCAACAATCGCTACCCTGCCTGGCTACGAGGAGTTTGCCCCGTCGCTTCTCGTCGAAAAGCGCGGCAACGTGCACGTGTTGAGCATCAACCGCCCGGAAGCCTTCAACGCGGTGGACGAGGGTGTGCACACCGCGTTTACGAAGATTTGGCGCGCTCTCAGCGCCGATGACGATGTTCGCGCGGTCGTGCTAACCGGTGTGGGCGGCAAGGCCTTCTCGGCTGGAGGCGACATGGTGATGTTCGGTCGCATGATGGAGGACCCGGCGGCCCTTCAGGCTCAGATCGCCGACGGTAGAACCGTGTTCCTCGAGGCGGTCAACTTTTCCAAGCCGCTGGTGTCTGCGGTGAATGGTCCCGCGGTGGGGCTGGGATGTTCGCTCGCACTGCTCAGTGACTTCATGGTGATGGGGGAGAACAGCTTTTTGTCCGATCCCCATGTCGCCGTGGGGCTGGTCGCAGGAGACGGCGGCGCCGTAATGCTGCCGTTGCTCATCGGGCTGATGAAGGCCAAAGAGTACGTCCTGCTAGGAGAACGGATCACCCCGGCCATCGCTGAGAAGCTGAATTTGGTAACGAAGGTTACTGCTGACGGCGCCGTCCTCGATGAGGCACTGGCGATTGGTGAGCGCCTGTGCGCGCTGCCGCCGCAGGCGTTGCGCGAGACCAAGGTCGCCATGAATATGCACTTGTCTCGCGCGGCGCTCGGGGTGCTCGAATACGCCCTCGCTGCCGAGCACATGTCCTTTAAGACCCCGGAGTTCCGGGAACGGGTCGCCGCGTTTCGAGCACGCTCGAGATCGTAAGCCGCCGGCGGCCCGGCAGAGGTCACCGTTAGGCGATTACGCGAGCGGTGAGGGCGGTTCGACTGTCCTCACCGATCGCCCGTGCGTCTGCCCCAGTTGAACCGCACGCTATCCGCAGGGTGAGGCCTCATATCGGGATGGCGATGGCGAAGAAGCCTCGCCGAGCGTCACTCTGATCGAGACCGTTTCGCCTCGAGGACACCGCCTTGACGATGTCAGGACCGCTGCGCCTGCCTGCGTACTCGTGTTACTTCTGTTGTTGCCGCTGGGCCCTCACGCGATGGTCCGCTTGCCTATGCGTTGGCCCAGGTGATTAAATCGTAAATAAGATAAATATTTGTCGATTTGCGATAGTGGAACAGAGGAGAGGCATTGTGCCCGGCGGGATGAGTTTCGAACTGACCGAGGATCAGGAGCTGATCCGTAAGTCCGTCGCCGAGCTGGCGGGCAAGTTCGACGACCACTACTGGATGGCCAAAGACCAGGCGCACGAGTTCCCGCAAGAGTTTTACGACGCCATCGCCAAGGGCGGTTGGCTGGGGATGACCATTCCGGAGGAGTACGGCGGCCAAGGTCTGGGCATCACAGAAGGGACCCTTCTGATCGAGGAGGTTGCGCGCTCCGGGGCGGCGATGAACGGCGCCAGCGCCATCCACATGGTGATCTTCGGTATGGAGCCGGTGGTCAAGTACGGCTCCGAGGAGCTCAAGAATGCGACGCTGCCGCGAATCGTCGACGGCGACTTGCACATCTGTCTCGGCGTGACCGAACCCGGTGCGGGCCTGGATACATCACGCATCACGACATTCGCCAAGCGCGAGGGCGACCACTATCGCGTCAACGGCCGAAAGGTGTGGATCTCCAAGGCACTTGAGTCCGAGAAGATCTTGCTGCTCACCCGCACCACGCCGTACGACGAGGTCACCAAGAAAACCGACGGAATGACGCTGTTCCTCACTGACCTCGACCGCGACCACGTCGACATCCGGCCGATCAAGAAGATGGGCCGAAACGCGGTGGATTCCAACGAGTTATTCATCGACGACCTGATGGTCCCGGTCTCCGATCGCATCGGCGAGGAGGGCAAGGGCTTCTCCTACATCCTCGATGGGCTGAACCCAGAGCGGATGCTGATCGCCGCCGAGGCGTTGGGCATCGGCAGGGTGGCGCTGGAGAAGGCCGTCAAGTACGGCAACGAGCGTGTCGTGTTCAACCGACCCATCGGCATGAATCAAGGCCTGCAGTTCCCACTCGCGGACTCACTGGCCCGGCTCGACGCCGCCGAACTGGTGCTGCGCAAGGCGACGTGGCTCTATGACAACGGCAAACCCTGTGGGAGAGAAGCGAATACGGCGAAGTACCTGTGCGCCGACGCTGGATTCGATGCCGCCGACCGGGCACTGCAACTGCATGGAGGGATGGGCTACTCCGAGGAGTATCACGTGTCGCGCTACTTCCGCGAGTCACGCCTGATGAGGATCGCCCCGGTCAGCCAAGAGATGGTCCTGAACTTCCTCGGCCAACACGTGCTCGGCCTACCGAGGAGCTACTGATGACGAACTACTTCGAGCCGACCGGCCGCTGCGCGCCGGGCGTCAATGACGGCAAGATCGCCGTGCTGCGCGAACGCGGCGTGATAGGTCGGGCCTAGAACCCATGTCTTCGAACGACGCGCCCGTGCTGTTGACGAGCGACTCGGACGGCGTCAGGACGCTGACGTTGAATCGGCCGCGCGTAAAGAACGCGATCAATGCACAACTGTGGGTGGCACTGCGCGAGGCGCTGAGGGCGGCCGCCGAGGACCGCGAAGTTCGCGCACTGATCATTACCGGCGCCGGTGACGCGTTTTGTGCCGGCGCCGACATCGCCAACCGAGACGATATCCACCCGACACACAAGATGCGCAGGCTCACCGATGTCGCACTTGCACTGCACGAGTTGACCATCCCGACGATCGCCAAGGTGACCGGCGTGGCTGTCGGAGCCGGCTGGAACCTCGCGCTCGGATGCGACCTCGTCGTCGCGACGCCGGAATCGCGGTTCTGCCAGATCTTCTCGAAGCGCGGCCTCTCCATCGATCTCGGCGGATCGTGGCTCTTGCCTAAGCTAGTCGGACTTCAGCAGGCCAAACGCCTTGTGCTGCTTGCTGAAACGATAGACGCCGATGAGGCGCACTCGCTCGGCCTCGTTACCTGGGTCAAGCCGTCCGATGAGATCCACGCGTTTGCAGCAGAGCTTGCTGGCCGGTTGGCGGGCGGTCCGCCCGTCGCACTGGCCCAGAGCAAGGCGCTGCTCAACGAGGGTGCCGGCGCCACGCTGCGCGAGGCGCTGAACAGTGAGGCCCGCGCGCAAACGGCGAACTTGGGAACAACAGACTCTACAGAGGCATTCGTGGCGTTCGCGCAAAAGCGCGACCCCGCGTTCACTGGCCGGTGGGCCATAGCGAGATCGGAGAAAACAGATGCGTGACACGGTCATCGTCGAGGCGGTGCGCACGCCTGTCGGCAAGCGCAACGGCGGATTGTCCGATATGCACGCCGCCGACCTGTCGGCCATCGTCCTCAACGCGCTAGCCGAACGCGCAGGGATCGACCCGGAGATCGTCGACGACGTGGTGTGGGGTTGTTCCTCGCAGGTCGGTGATCAGTCGAGCAACATCGGGCGGTATTCGGTGTTGGCAGCGGGCTGGCCGGAGACCATTCCCGGTACGACTATCAACCGTGCCTGCGGATCAAGTCAGCAGGCGCTGGACTTCGCGGTACAGGGCGTGATGTCGGGCCAGCAGGACGTCGTCGTGGCTGGTGGTGTCGAAGTGATGAGCCGTGTGCCGATCAACACCACCCGGTCCATTGGGATGCCGTACGGTCCCAAAGTGCTTGCCCGCTATGGCGGTTTCTCGTTTAATCAGGGCATCTCGGTGGAGATGATCGCGGAGAAGTGGGGCTTTTCCAGGACCCGCCTCGACGAATACTCCGTCAGGTCACACGAACTCGCGGCGGGCGCGCAAGACGGCGGCGCCTTCGCGAGCCAGATCGTGCCGGTGGCAGTCGACGGTGCGCCGCCCGTTATCGCTGATGAAGGGATCAGGCGGGGGACCACCGTCGAGGTGCTGGCCGGGATCAAGCCAGCGTACAAGGAGGACGGCATCATCCACGCGGGCAATGCGTCCCAGATTTCCGACGGCGCCGCCGCACTGCTGGTGATGACCGCCGAGAGGGCAGTGGCCATGGGACTTCGGCCGCTCGCGCGCTACCGCGCGGGCGCGGTCACCGGTGCGGATCCGGTGCTCATGCTGACCGCTCCGATCCCGGCGACCGAGAAGGTTCTGCACAAGGCCGGCATTTCTCTCGACGAGGTCGGAGTATTCGAGGTCAACGAGGCGTTCGCTGCCGTGCCGCTGGCCTGGCTGGCCGAAACGGGCGCCGACGAAGCCAAGCTCAACCCACTCGGAGGAGCGATCGCGCTCGGCCACCCGCTCGGGGCGTCGGGCGCGGTGCTGATGACACGCATGCTCAATCACATGCGGGACAACGGAATTCGCTTCGGCTTGCAGACGATGTGTGAGGGCGGCGGCACCGCCAACGCTACTGTCGTCGAACTCATCAGCTAGGAGATACATGCGCCGCGATTTGTTCACCAAAGACCACGAGGCGTTCCGCGAGCTGTGCCGCGATTTCGTTGAAAAGGAAGTCGCCCCGAACTACCCGCAGTGGGAGAAGGCCGGACGGATGCCCCGCGAAGCCTTCGAACAAATGGGTGCGCTGGGCATGCTCGGCATGGCGATCCCCGAAGAATACGGCGGCGCAGGCGTTCCCGACTACCGCTACTACATGGTGATGCAGGAAGAGGCTGCCCGCGCACTCGTCACGCTGTCGACGGTGCGCTCGCAGCTGGAGGTGATTCTGCCGTACTTCCTGCACTACGCGAACGCCGAGCAGCGCGACCGTTGGTTCCCAGGATTGGCGGCGGGCAAGCTGCTCACCGCGATCGCGATGACCGAGCCCGGCACCGGATCGGATCTGGCCGGCATGCGCACCACCGCGGTGCGCGACGGCGACCACTACATAGTCAACGGCGCGAAGACCTTCATCACCGGCGGCATGCAGGCCGACCTAGTCGTTGTCGTGGCCCGAACATCGACTGACCCGGATAACCGGCGCCGCGGCCTCACACTGTTGGTCGTGGAGGACGGTATGCCAGGGTTCATCCGCGGCCGCGAGCTAGACAAGATGGGGTGCAAGGTCCAGGACACGGCCGAACTCTCGTTCCAAGATGTGCGCGTTCCGGCAGCCAACCAGCTGGGGGAGGAGGGCGAGGCCTTCGGGTACCTCGGACACAACCTGGCCCAGGAGCGGCTGACCGTCGCGGTGGGCTCTGTTGCTCAGGCACGGTCCGCGATCCACGCCGCAATCGACTACACCAAGAACCGCAAGGCCTTCGGCACGCCCGTCGCGTCGTTCCAGAACACCAAGTTCGAGCTCGCTGCATGCTCAACGGAGGTCGAGGCCGCTCAGGCAATGCTGGACCGTGCCGTCGCCCTTCACGTCGAAGGCGAGCTGTCGGGGGCCGACGCCGCACGGGTGAAACTGTTCTGCAGCGAGATGCAGGCCCGGGTGGTCGACCGCTGTCTTCAGCTGTTCGGCGGATACGGCTACATGATGGAATACCCCATCGCTCGGCTTTACAACGACGCGCGGGTGGCGCGCATCTACGCGGGTACCAGCGAGGTGATGAAAATGATGATCGCCAAGTCACTGGGTTTATGACCACCAGGGGGCCCAAGCGAGCCTGGTGGCCGCCTCGCAGGACGTAATCGAGAACTGTCCAGAACAATCCATCAGTGAAATCACCCACTATTCAAGGAGATTAGGTGCCTAAGGCTTACTTCATCCTCACCGAGGACATTAATGACCTAGCGGCAATGGCCGAGTACGCCAAGCTCGCCAAGCCGGCGATGGGCGGCGCGCGGATCCTGTCGATCGACAGCAAACCGCAAGTGGTCGAAGGCGATTGGCACGGAAACCAGACGGTCGTCCTCGAGTTCGAGTCGGTGGACGCCGCCCGAGCCTGGTACGAGTCAGAGGCGTATCAGAAAGCGGCCAAGGTGCGGCAGTCCGCCGCCGATTGCAACGCTGTGATTGTGTCCGGCCTATAGGTTCGTGATCGATACGTCCTCGCTCGCCTGAGGGCGTGTCCGAAAGGTAGCCACATCAGGCTTACGTCAACGGAGGTTGGGACGCTGGGAACCAGCGGCGTTGGCTAGCGTGGAGTTGCGGAACATCCCTGCGTTGCCCACCTTATGCGACCTGCCGGATGTATAGGGTTCCAGCGGCCGGGTGCGGTGATCCCGGATCTGTGCCAGTTGCGCACCGATGTCACCCGCCATGGTCATCACCCCCACTCGTGACTCATGGCGCGCGCTTCCAACTGGGCCTCGGTGGACTCGACGCCACGCTTTCGTGGACGGGAGACCCCAATCATCACCATGGCCAATGCCGCAGTGACGGCTCCTGCGAAAAAGACCGCCCGAAAGTTACTTTCCAGCGGCACCGGAGATGGACTGACCGAACGGCTCAGCAGAACCGCAACGATTGCTGCCGCTGTCGAACTACCCACCGTGCGGGCGATGGCATTCATACTCGTCGCCACACCCGTTTCGTCTTCATCGACCTCGGCGACAACAAGTGCAGGAAGCGCGCCGTAGGCAAGGCTGATGTAGGAGTTCATCAGGATGCTGGCGAGGATGACCTGCCACGTCTGTGAATGGGCCAACGCGATGAGGAGAAATCCGGTGAATCCCACAATGGCACCGACAACAAGCACCGCTTGGCCGCCGAGGCGGTTAATGAATCGGCCGCTGGCCAACGCAACGAGAAACCCGGCGATCGCGCCCGGCAGCTGATAGACCAAGCTCGCGTCCAACACACTGGCCCCGAAGCCGTATCCCGCAACGTCGCGCGGCACCTGGACAAACTGCACCAGGCCCAAAAAGGCGAAATACAGGCCCATTCCGGCGAACACCGTGGCGAGATTGGTGAACAATATCGGTCGGCGCGTGAGCATCCGGATCGACACCAATGGCTGCCTGCAGCGTCGCTCCCAGAACCACCACCCGGTGAGGACCACGGCGGCGGTCGCGGCGCACCCGATGGTCGCTGGCGAGGCCCACCCCCACGAGCTGCCCTGCGTGATGGCCAGCAGGGCGGTTGACAACCCGGCAGCGAGACCGGCGGCACCCAGCCAGTCGATCGAGCCAGTGGCTCGGCGTTCCCGTGATGGAACGACGACCATCACGACGATGATGACGAGGAGTGAGAACGCGGTGGTCAGCCAAAATACCCGGTGATAACCCGCGTCACCGCTCATCAGCAGCCCCACCACGACAAGGCCCGCTCCAGCGCCAAAACCTAGCGCCCCGGACATCACCGGCAGCGCGCCAGCGAGTCGGCGAGGGGATAACTCCTCACGCAGGATCGCCACGCTGATCGGATAGAGTGCGAACGAAGCAGCCTGCAGCACACGGGCGAGGATCAACAACGGCAAGGACGACGTCGTCGACGCCAAAACGGAGCCGGCGAGAACGACGAACATCACGCCGAGCAGGACCCGCTTCTTGTTGTGTAGGTCCGCCAGGCGACCGATCGTTGGCGTCGCGGCCGCGGCGGCGAGCAGATTGGCCGTAACCGCCCAACTCACCGCGACCGGAGACGCGTCTAGTTGCGTGGCGATTACGCCCAGAACCGGAACCACGGCAGTCTGCAGAACTGCGACGGTGACCACCACCACGCATAGCCCAGTGATCAGCGGCCAGGCACGTCTACGTGTATCCGCGGCCGCGTCGGCACAGATCAACCCATCGCTCCTTAATCACTGCAGCACCACGACGTCACGGCTCGCGATGGGACCGATCTAGGTGTGGGCTCGACACCGCTCAATGAGTATCCGTGCCAGCGTCTCTGGGTGGCTGATCATTACGTTGTGGCACGCGTCGATGGTGATCTCTAGTCCGACGCCACCGAGCGCAGAGATGCTGTTGCGCTGAGACCGAACCGACAGTGTTCGATCGCGCGTGGTCATGATCCATGACCGGGGTACTCCAGCGGGCAGATCGCTTCGATCGACAGGTTCCGCCGCAATGGATGTGGCTTCGGTGTAGAGCCGTGACAGGGTGAATGCACGCTGTTGCGGTGTCATGCCGTTGCAGAATGCCAAGCGGGCCCACGTCTTTGGTAGGTCTGACGCGCCGGCGGCCTTGGCGCGGCGACGGGCGAGCCAGCCAAAGGGGCCGCCGAGTGCGTCCGCCATGGAAGTGCCTTGCGGTGGAACGAATGCGGCAGCGAGAATCATCTCGCGCACCCGCGCTGCTCCTAACTTGGCGACTACCCCCGGTACTGTCACCCCGGCCATCGAATGACCCACGATCACGATGTCATCGAGCTGGTGCTGATCGATATCGGCCACGACGGAATCGACCCACGAGGCGATCGTGGCGCTCGCCAAATCTCCGGGCTTGCTGCGGCGACCCGGGAGGTCCACGGCCAGGACGCGCAATTCCGGTGCCTGCCTGTTCAACTCTGTGACGGTGAGGTCCCAGGCGTCGGCGGCGTGCGCGCCACCGTGCACCAGGACGAGGTCAGGAAGTGACAAGGCGGCGCCGTCCCGTGCCGGACGGTCAATCGATGACATATTTAACTATTTTACGATATTGTGCCGATGGGTCCGCCACAGCACCGTGACTAGCAGCGGTCGCCCGCACGGGATGAAGCAGCGCTATCGACATGCGGTGTCCTCCTGAGCGCCGGTCCAAAACGCCGCGGCACCCCCGGCTCGCGTTAGCCGTGCAACGGACCGGCCCCAGAAATGTGATCCAGGTCTCGACAGACGCATATTCGGATGATACTGTACGTGGTAATAATCTCATATGTGAGACATGTCCCAGTCTAGATCGCGTCAGGGGCGTGTTGTGATGACGGTGGAGAGCCAAACGGGCGGCATCGGCACGGCGTAGAGGTTGTGCGGCTGGAGTGGAGGAACTGATGCAGCGGCCATTGCAGGGAGTGCGTGTCCTCGAAATCGCACAGTTCACGTTTGTCCCGTCCGCAGGCGCAGTATTGGCCGATTGGGGCGCCGAGGTTATCAAGATCGAGAACCCCGTCACTGGTGATGCGCAACGCGGGCTGGTGACTGTGTACGGTCACGCGCCCAGTAGCCGGGGATCATCGTTCGAACCGATGATGGAAGCGCCCAACCGCGGAAAGCGCAGCCTCGGGTTGGGGTTGGCGGTGGCCGAAGGGCGGCCGATACTTGAAGAGCTGATTCGTCGAAGCGACGTCTTTCTGACGAATTATCTGCCGACGGCCCGCGCGAAGCTTCATATCGCCGTCGACGATGTCCGTGCAATCAATCCCGACATCATTTATGTTGCCGGCAGCGGATACGGTACCGACGGCCCGGACCGCGACGACGGCGCGTACGACGCGACCGCCTTTTGGGCGCGCGGCGGCAGCGCAGACGGGGTCACGCCTTCGGACGCAGAACAAGCGGCGTTCATGCCGACGGGCGCTTATGGCGACAACATCGGTGGACTTGCGATCGCCGGAGGAGTTGCCGCAGCGCTGTACGGCCGGCGGGCGACGGGCCAACCGTCGGTTCTCGATGTGTCCCTGCTCGCGGTGGGCGCGTGGGCGACCCAGCTCAGTGTGAACATGGCGCTTCTGGCAGGCGGGCCGCTGCCGAAGTTGGACGGCAGGACGCCATCGCCGTGCAATCCATTGACCGGCTGCTACCGCACCCGCGACGGACAACTGATACAGCTGTCGATGCTCCAGCCCACTCGATACTGGCCGGAGTTCTGCCATCTGATGGGCTGCGACAGATTCGCCGACGACCCGCGCTTCGAGTCGTTGGAGGCGATGGCCGAGAATTTCGACGCCGCGTTCGACATTGTGACCGACGCAGTCGGAAATCATTCGTTCGCCGAATGCGTGAGACTGCTCAAACGCGGCACCGGGCCATGGGCACCCGTGCAAGACGGGTGGGATGTCGGCAACGACCCCGCCCTGGTCGCTAACGGTCGCATCGCCGATGTTGTCGACGCCGACGGCCGGCGCCGCAAACTTGTGGCCAATCCAGTGAAGTTCGACGACGGTGCATTGTCGCTGAGCCGGGCTCCGCAGTTCGCGGAGCACACTGATGAACTGCTCCGGGAACTCGGAGTGGACGACGAGCAGCTCATTGGTTTGAAGGTGGCAGGCGCGATCACGTGACGGTTATCAACATCGATGACGCATCCAATGGCAGCGCACGCACCCGGTTGATCCATGCCGCGGACGCGGAGATCGCCGACCGAGGTATCGACGAAATCCAGATGGAGGCCATCGCGAAGCGCGCCGGCGTATCACGAGCCACCGCCTTTCGGCAGCTGGGCAGCATTTCCGAGGCGATCACTCTAGTGGCGCTGCTGCGCGCCGAACGCCACATTGTCGCCGCCCGCCGGCTGACGGACGGCAAAACTGGCGCGTTCGAGAAGATCGAGGCGTCGTTTTTGTACAGCGTCCGAGAGTTGCCGAAGGATCCGGCCATAGCCGCGTTGATGGCGCGACGTTCGCAGTCGATACATGATCCAGGCACTCACCGCCACGCGATGATGTCGGTGGGTCCGATCCTGGAGGAGGGGCAGCGCAATGGCGAGGTTCGAACAGACCTACCGCTTGATGAAATGGTCGACGTCGTCGTCGAGCAGCTCTACCTCGCTGCAGAGGAAATCGATCGATCCGAGGAGGCGATCCGCAAGCGAGTAAGGCATTTCATTGTGCCTGCGCTCGAGGCGCGTGGCGACGGCAGCGGAGAACTCCTCTCCCGTACACGCGAAGTCGAGAACGCAATATCGGTTGCTGTCGAAGCGCTGCAGAATCTGGCTGCGCAACTTCGCGCGACTGGTTAAGGGGGCGACGCAGCGCGCTGCCGTGCCGCCTTTCTCGCTCGTGGCCACACGCTTGCGCGGAGCAGAAGAGTGCTACCGTAATCCGATAAACAAATAACTAGATCCACGCAGAGTAGCGATCAGGAGATGATGTCGCATGGGGACTACGCCGGCAGGAACCCGCATTGAGGGTGTGCCTGAAGTCGAAGCGGCCTCGCTGCCGATGGCCTTTGACCGGGGTGCCGGATGGGCGGCGTTGCGCGACGTGGGGCCCGTCGTGCTGTTGAACGGGTGGTATTACGTGACCCGTCGCGAGGACGTACTGCATGCATTGCGCACACCGGAGGTCTTCTCGTCGAAAAAGGCGTTCGACACCCTGGGGAGCCCGCTGCCGCTGGTGCCCATTTCGTTCGATCCGCCGGAACACACGCGTTTTCGCAAGATCCTGCAACCGTTCTTCAGCCCGAAGACATTGACCGCGATGATGGCGGACCTGCAGGGCCAAGCCGCCGAGATCATCGAGGACATTGCGGCGAAGGGTCAATGCGAGGTGGTCAACGACTTGGCCATTCCGTATCCGTCGCAGGTGTTCTTGACGTTGTACGGGCTACCGCTGGCCGATCGCGATCAGCTGGTTCGATGGAAAGACGCCGTCATCGAAATTGGCGGCAGGCCAACGCTCGAGGGTGCCGACCTGACGCCGGCGGTTGAGTTGTTCACCTACCTGACCAACGCGATCAACGAGCGACGCGCCAATCCGGGGCCGGACATCTTGTCGCAGGTGCTCACCGGTGAGGAACCGCTCGACGATAGTGAGGCGATCGGCCTTAGTTACCTGTTTGTCCTGGCTGGACTGGACACCGTGACTGCAGCCATCGGGTTTGCCCTTTTGGAGCTAGCCCAGAACCCACAACTGCGCCGCGAGCTGCGCCGCGATCCCGACCAGGTCAAGGTGTTCATCGAGGAGATGGTGCGGCTGGAGCCGCCTGCGCCGATCGTGCCGCGCGTAACCACCCAACCCGTGACTATCGGCGGTATCACGCTGCCGACTGGGACTGCTGTGCACCTATGCCTCGCGGCCATCAACCGTGACGGCATCGACGATATTTCGGGCGATGGTTTGGTGATGGACGGCAAAGTGCACCGGCATTGGGGATTCGGCGGCGGGCCGCACCGCTGTTTGGGGTCGCACCTGGCGCGCCTGGAGCTGAACTTCGTGGTCAACGAATGGTTGAGTCGCATACCGGATTTCGAGGTCGAACCCGGTTACACGCCACACATCGAATACCCTTCGTCCACGTTCTCGCTGACCTCTTTACCACTGCGCTGGTAATGCAGATTGCATCCAAGGCGCCAGTGACTATCCAACTCAATGCCAACATGTCTTAACCCGGTCGGCAGGTGTCCACGATCCCTACGCGATCACCACCGCGCGCTTCTTTTCCTGCCGCGACGGCGTCGGGCGGCCGACGGATGTGCGGTCGCTCAACCTGGTTCACCGATGCATGGCTGATCGTCTTGCGGGCCGGGACCGTTGGCGATCTACCTATCCTGCATTCGGCTTACCCGGACACTCTTTGCGCCAGTGCCCATGCGGCGTCGGCCATGCCGCGATAGCGCTCGCGATATTCGGTTGTACCAGCGCGTGCGTGAGCGGCATTGCCCTCCACCCCGCGCCGCCACACCCCTGCGGTGATGGAGGCCAGCCGGAACATCGAGAACACCACGAACACGTCAAGCGAATCCGGGGGTGTGCGGCCGGCATAGCCGCAATAGCTTTCGACGAAGGACCGCTGATCGGGAATCCCAGTGCCCGCGAGGTTCTCGCCGAGTACCCCGGTCAGACCGCTGGGTCCGCCCGGGAGGTGGTACGTCAGGCAGAAATAGCCGAGATCGGCCAGTGGATTGCCGATCGTCGCCAACTCCCAGTCCAGCACCGCTATGACCCGCGGCTCGGTCGGGTGCAGCAAGACATTGCCCAGGCGGTAGTCGCCGTGGGCGATGCAGGCCGAGGCATCGTCAGCCGGAAGGTGGTCGGGCAGCCATTGCGACAACAACTCCATCGCGGGCATGTCCTCCATGCGCGCTGCCAGCCACTGGCGAGTCCACAGCGCCACTTGACGTTGCATGTAGCCCTCTGGTCGGCCGAAACCCTCCAGCCCCACGGCGCGCCAATCCACGCTATGCATGGCCGCCAGCACGCGGGCCAGATCGTCATAAACCGCGGCACGGTGCGCCGGGGTGTCCGCGCGCATGACTCGGTCGGGGAATACCCGACCATGAACGTGATCCATGACGAAAAACGGTGTGCCGAGGATAGTTTCGTCGTCGCAAAACAGCCGCATCCGCGGTACCGGCACATCGGTGTCGGCTAACGCCGCCATGACGCGATATTCGCGCTCTACTTCGTGCGCGCGGGGCAATAGCTTGCCCGGGGGCTTCTTGCGCAGCACATACTCGCCACCAGAAGTGCGCAGATGATAGGTGGGATTGCTCTGCCCGCCTTGAAACTGCCGAATGTCCAGCTGTCCGTCAAAATCCGGAAGCCGTCCACGCAGATAGCGCGCCAGAGCGGCCACGTCGAAGCGGTGTGCGGGCAGCACCGGTATCAGCTCGGCCATGCCCTCCATCTGCTACCCCTTTTCAACGCACGCTCAGATTGCTCAGTCCCCCGATTGAGGCCCAGGTTCACCCTAAGAGTATACAGTTAAATAGATATCTGTATCAGGGGCCTGGGATTGGCGCTTCGACCCCAGCAGGATGGCCGCAGGATCGGCACGAATCACTCTGGCAAAATACGACATTGGAGCCGATCGATGTCTGGGCCACTGCGCTGTGATCCCCCCGACCATGCACGCGGTGCGAGTTGAATATGAACCCGGATTCAGCTATAGATTAGGAAGATAGCGGGCCATCCGGCCGCAAACTGACCGCGAGGAGTCTCATGGCCATCTTCGAGATGTCAGAGCGGACGCTTAAGTATCAGGCCGAGTTGTTGGACTTCATGGATTCGGCGGTCTATCCAGCCGAAGCGGTCTATGAGGTGCAGATGCGCAGTGCCGGTGACCCTCACTTTCAGCCGCCGGTGCTCGAGGAGCTCAAAGTCGAGGCCCGTCGGCGAGGCCTGTGGAACCTGTTTCATCCCCACCCCGAATATGGTCCAGGTCTGACCAACCTCGAGTACGCGCCGCTGGCCGAGATCATGGGACGCAGTCACCTCGCGCCGGAAGCATGCAATTGCAACGCTCCTGACACCGGCAATATCGAGGTGTTGACATTGTTCGGCTCAGACGAGCACAAGGAGAAGTATCTCAAGCCGTTGCTGGCGGGCACGATGGCCTCGGCGTTCGCTATGACGGAGCCGCAGGTCGCCAGTTCGGATGCCACCAATGTCGAGCTGTCGATGGTGCGTGACGGCGACGATTACGTCCTCAATGGCCGTAAGTGGTTCGCATCCAACGCGTTACACAAGAACTGCAAAGTGATGATCGTGATGGGGAAGACTGATCCTACGGCTGCGCCGCACCGGCAGCAGTCGATGATGGTCGTGCCCATCGACGCGCCTGGCGTCACCGTGATGCGGGGGTTATCGGTGTTCGGCTATCAGGAGCGACCAGGCCACGCCGAAATCGACTTCTCCGATGTCCGCGTTCCGCGCAAGGACGTCCTCAAGGGGGAAGGCGAGGGTTTCGCCATCAGCCAGGCACGCCTCGGTCCCGGCCGCATTCATCACTGCATGCGTGCAATCGGTACGGCCGAGCGGGCGCTAGAGTTGCTGTGCACCCGCGCGCTATCGCGGGTGACGTTCGGCAAACCGTTGAGCGACAACGCCAATATTCGTGATTGGATCGCCGAAGCCCGCATCGACATCGAGATGATTCGGCTGCTTACCCTCAAGGCCGCACATCTGATGGACACCGTAGGCAACAAGTCAGCGCAAACGGAGATCGCGGCGATCAAGGTGGCGGCCCCGAAGATCGCGCTGAAGATCGTGGACCGCGCGATCCAGGTGCATGGAGCCGGTGGGGTGACCGAAGACTTCCCCTTGGCCATGGCCTGGACGCGTCTGCGGACATTGCGGCTGGCTGATGGCCCCGACGAGGTTCACAAACGAGCCATCGCTCGCCAGGAGCTGCGAAAGTACCGCTTGGGATCATGACATCGGAATAGCTGACTGGGGATGGCGCATCCATTCGCCGAGGCCGGCGCGGACCTGATAGTCGCGTCGCGCGCTGGACCACGCCGACGCAGCTGCCTCCGAGGTGGGTGGTAACGCTGTGGGCATCGCGGCCCCGCAATCGATGCCGAGGCCGCTCAGCACTGTGTCGATGTGACGATCGAGCGTTTCGGCAGCGCGAACATCCTGGCTGTGCGTCGAACGCCCCTTGACCACAGTGGGTTTCACGCCAGCGTCCTCGACGACCATCTTCGCCAACCGCGCGTACTGGGCGAGGGTCAACGATGGCGGCGCGCTCTGCTGCTTTCGGCGGGCAGTTCAGCAATGCCGACGACGGCCGCCCGCCGCGCAGGCCCGTCACTGCGCACCTCCCTGCGCGAGTCCGACGGTCGCGGTACTCGGCATCAAGACGTCCTTGCCGCGCTTGCAAAGGATGTCACGGTCGACGTGGCCGCGCACCAAACCACTGCTCACGTCCGCCGCCCGGATTGCGGCGACAACACCGCCGAACGTCAACTGCTCGCCCCGGGCATGCGATGGCCCGCTGTCGATCAGCGTCGATGTCGCCGTAACGGTGGGCTCAATGACCGAATGATCGGGTACGTGTCAAGGCGCACCCGCAGTGGATGCGGGCGCTCGGTGGTGGACACGACCATCACATCGGCACTGGCTCACCTGGGGCGGCTGTTGTGGGGGAGTTGGTCTGGCGGGCTGTCAGTACGAAGTCCATCCGCCGTCGACGGCCAGAGTCTGCCCGGTGACGAACGAGGACGCGTCGCTAGCGAGGTAGACCAGGGTGCCGTCCAGTTCATGAGGGATGCCCATGCGCCGCATTGGCGTTCGACGTCTGATGAACCTAGCGCTAGAGGGGTCTTCCATGCCCACCGTCGACTCGGACGGGAAGAATCCCGGGGCGATGGCGTTGACACGCACGCCTGCGTCCGCCCATTGACACCCGAGTTCGCGGGTTAAGTTGACGACGGCGCCCTTTGACGCGGTGTAGCTGTTGTTCGGGATCGGCCACGAGGATCTCAAGCCGTAGATCGACGCGATATTGATGATCGACCCTTTCCCCGCTGCGAGCATGGGGACCGCGACCATTCTCGCTAGGTTGAAGACGGCGACGAGGTTGAGTTCGAGGGAGCGGCGGAAGTCTTCGAGAGGTTCCTGCGTCGCCGGCGACGGGTTTCCTGCGCCGGCGTTATTCACCAATGCGTCGATGCGGCCGTATCGCGATACGGTCTCGTCGACGAGTGCGCTCATCATCGCTTCGTCCGTCACATCGGCTGGGTGTGAGTGGATGTTGTCGTGCGCGTCGTCAAGCGCGGTGAGCCGGTCAGCTCGCCGCGCAACGGCGATCACCTGGGCGCCTGAGTGGGCCAGAACCCGCGCAAACCGTTGGCCGAGGCCACTGGATGCTCCGGTGACGATGCAGATGCGGCCGGTCAGGTCGAACATCTCCGCCGGCGTTCGGACCGCCTGGGCGTCCAAGTCATTTCGTGTCATGCGTCAACCTGGCTGTCCCAGCGCTGACCAGTCACACCGATTGCCAGCACTTCGGCCATCAGTTCGCGGTCGGCGTGCTTAGCGAATGTGCGTCGTCCAGGTGCGTCGAGGCGTCCCGCGATTACGTGGGTAGCCAGCTCCGCCCCCACCTTCTGAGGTTCTTTACCATTCACGGATGAGTCCTTCCTGAGTTGCGGTTGCGACATGTTGGCCACGCGCGTCGACGAATCGCCCCATGCAGAATGCGCGGCCCTCTGCCGCGATCGGTGATAGCTGCTCAAAGTGCAACCATTCGTCGGCGCGAAATGTGCGGTGAAACCACACGCAGTGGTCGAGCGTGAAGGTTCTAGTGGCCGAGTGAGGGGTCTTTTCATGAGGGACGAAGGCGGTGGTCAGCAGAGTGAGGTCTGATACGCACGCGAGAATCCCGCAATGTAATGCCGGCGCAACGTCGATGGGTTCCGATGTCCGCAGCCACACGCCAGATCGCGCACCCCGACCCGTGGTCGTACGGGGTCCGCTCAAGTGGGCAGCGGGGTCCCAGTGGACGTCCAGCGACGACCATTGCCGGTAGAAATCCGGCCACTCTGCGGGAAACGGCCGTGAGGGCACTTGGCGGTCGCGAACATGGCGGCCTACGTCGGGGTCAACGAGTTGATGCTCCGGCCCGGGCTCCGGAATGTGGAACGAAGCATGCGCTGTCAATAGACTGCGCCCCTCTTGAAGGGCAACCACTCGGCGACTAGAAAAGGCAGCCGAGTCGCGAACGTTTTCCACGTGGAAATCGATCGGCGGCCCCAGCCGCCCAGCGCCCAGGAATTGCGTATGCAGAGAATGGGGAACGCGTTGCGCATCGACAGTTTTCGCGGCTGCGACCAACGCCTGAGCTGCGGCTTGGCCGCCGAAAACCCTGGCCATCCCGATCTCGGGCGTTGCCCCTTGATAGTGGTGTGTATCGACGAAACCGACATCGAGTAGATCGAGTAGGTGAGCCACTGTCGCGACCAAAGTCAGATCCTTCCGGTATCGCTTTGAAGGAACCGCAAACTCGGGTCGGCTCGAGAATTGATTGTCGACCTCGATGGTGTCCCGGCGGGTTGCCGCGAGTGAGCGTGGATCGACCTGCTCGTGCCCGAAATCGATAGCTCCGCCCGAATGCCGTCGCGAAGTGGCGGCATGATCTTGACGCCTAATCTTCGAATGGGGAGGGATTGAGCGTCACCGTTTTCCATCGAGCGCACCAGAATAGAAGGTCGCCGGTGCGACTAGGTAGTGGCGCTTACCTGATCCTTTAGCGCGGGCACGATTGGGGGAGCAGTGCGCCAATCGGGTACGCCATCCTCAGCCCGGCCCGCCATGTATTTATCGTCGTGGATCTGCGCCCAATGTGAATGATTGAGTTCATGCAGTGTGAAGCATGCATTGAGCGCGTTGTAGAAGCCCATGTTGTCCATGGTTTGGTTCACTGCCTCCTTGGCGAGCAGTGCTGCCATGGTCGGCCGTTCGGCGATACGGCGGGCGAATTGCAAGGTGCTGTCGGCCAGCTCGGCCTCGGGAAAGACCTTCGACACCATGCCTAGTTGATACGCCTCGTCGACCGACAACGAGTCGCCCGTGAGCAGCAGCTCCTTGGTCTTGCGTGGCCCGAATTCCCATGGATGGGCGAAGTACTCCACGCCGCACATGCCCAAGCGCGTTCCAACGACGTCGGCGAAGCGGGTGTTGTCGGCGGCCACGATCAGGTCGCACGCCCACATCAGCATCAGGGCCGCGGCGTACACATCGCCGTGTACTTGGGCAACAGTGATTTTGCGCAGGTTTCGCCACCGCCGGGTGTTCTCGAAGAAGTAATGCCACTCCTGAAGCATGGTCTGCTCTGCGCCTTGGCGGGTGCCGCCGTTGATCCGGAAGGTCGGATGCTGTTGCGGTCCCGGCGTACTTTCGCTAACGAACGCCTTCGAACCAAGATCGTGACCCGATGAGAACATCGGGCCCAATGCGCCCAGGATCACGACTCGCACCTGATCGTCGGCCTCGGCCCGCAGGAAAGCCTCGTTCAGTTCGACCAGCAATCCACGGTTCTGCGCGTTTCGCACGTCCGGCCGGTTGAGCATGATTCGGGCGATCAGCCCGTGGTCGAGGGTTTCGTAGGTGATGAACTGATAATCCGTCATCGCGAGTGCGTTCCGTCCTAGTGTCGTGTTTGTTAATAGGCAGGGTCGAGACCCAGCAGATCGCCACGCGGCGATCCGGAATGGCGGGTCTCGGCGGTGTGCGGACTCCGCGCAAGTCAGCCGTCATCTTCAAGGACGAGCGCGCGCTCGGGGCAGGCCTCCACGCCTTCCCGGGTGAGCTGCTCATCCTGCGGCCTTACTTCGTGGGTCTGTAGATTCGAGTAGCCGGAGTCATCGATCGGGAACAACTCCGGGCTTACCGCCCAGCACTGTGCATGACCCATGCACTTGCTGTTGTCCACGCGAACCTTCATGCGTCACCTCCGGACTTTGTGCGCTGTGCCGTAGCTTGTGGGGCCTGTTGCCACTGAGATTTCGACGGCGCGGCGGATGGTCATCAGCCTATATAGTTATACAGATAACGGAATAGCGCAATTCACTGAGACGGTTTCACCACTACACGCCGAGTTTCTCCAGCAGCACCTCGCGGTGCTTCGCCGGATTGCCGAGGAGGTATTCGCCACTCTTCGCCCGACGGAAGTACAAGTGCGCGGGGTGCTCCCACGTGAAGCCGATGCCGCCGTGGACCTGGATCGTCTCGGCGGCGACGCGGAAGAACGCTTCCGAGCAGAACACCTTGGCGATCGAGGCAACCACCGCCAATTCCGGCGACTCGGCCGCCGCTACTGTGGCGGCGTGGCGGACCACTGAGTCCATCCGTTCGACGTCGAAGGCCATCTCAGCGAGCTTGTGTTTGATCGCCTGGAATGACCCGATCGGCCGGCCAAACTGGTACCGGAGTTTCGCGTAATCCACCGACAGCTGCATCAAATAGCCTGCGGCACCGGCTTGTTCGGCAGCCAGTGCGACCGATGCGTGGTCAAGCATGGACGCGACGGCGTCCGCTGTGGCGCCGTGCTCGCCGATGAGTGTGGCCGGCGCGTTGTCGAAGCGCACCTTCGACTGGCGACGAGTGACGTCGAGCGCCGTCAGTGGCACGATCTCAACTCCCGGCGCGGCCGGATCGACCGCGTAAACACTGGTCCCGGTGTCGGTCGTGACGACCGCCAGAATCAACCCTGCGGAGTCGGCGGACAACACGGTGGTCTTCTCGCCGGAGAGGCGCCATTCGCCGTCACGGAGCTCGGCGACCACCTCTGACAAGTCTTGGGGCTGCCAGGATCCGGCGCGTTCGGCGATCGCTACAGTCGCGACGAGCTCACCGCTGGCGATGGCCGTCAGGTAACGCTGGTTCGCATCGCCGTCGCCGATCGCGACAAGCAGCCCTCCAGCCAGCGCGACCGTCGGGAAGAACGGGGAGGGAACCAGCGCCCGCCCCAGTTCTTCGTAGACGATGGTGGTCTCCTCGGCGCCGTACCCGGAACCGCCGTAGGCTTCGGGCAGGCCGAGGCCGTGAAGCCCCAGCTGCCCGGCCATCTGACTCCAGAGTTCGACGTCGTAGCCGGCTTCGCTGTCGACAACGTTGCGTACGGCGGCCTCAGGGGAGCGGCTTTCCAGAAATCGGCGAACCGTTGCGCGCAGCTCGGCGTGTTCCTCGCTCACTACATCGGGAATGAACACTTGTACCTCGCTGTCGGTCAGTGCCCGTTGGAGCGGGCGGGGTCTTTGGGGATCTGATTGAACGGGACGTCTCGGTCGGCCTGCGGTTCGCGGGGCAACCCGAGCACCCGTTCGGCGATCGTGTTCTTCTGGATCTCGGTTGTGCCGCCGGCGATGGCGGTCATCGGGAAGAACAACAGGTCGTGTGCCCAACGCTCGCTGTCGAGATCACCTGGCTCCCAAGCGAGTACGTCGGGCCCACCGATATAGATCGCGGTCTCGGCCGTCGATCGTGCGTTGCGGGCGATGCCGACCTTGCCGATGGACCCCACCGGACCCATCTCCAAGCCCGCGGCGGCGGCCGCCCTGGTCCGATGGCCCATGAAATTCATCAGCTGCTTGTCGATGTAGACATTGGCCAGCCGGGTACGCACCGAGGGATCAGCGTCGACTCCGCGGGCGCGGGCCAGGGCAACCAGGTCGTCGAATCTGTCTGGGTCGAATACGTTGTCGCCGGTGGTACCGGCGCTCAGCGCGATGCGCTCGTGCATGAGCATCCGGTTCAGAACGCTCCAGCCGCCGTTGTACTCGCCCATCAGATTGGCGAGCGGTACGCGAACGTCGTCGAGGAACACTTCGTTGAAGTGAGATTCGCCGGTCATCTGCCGCAGTGGTCGCACATCTATGCCAGGGCTGGTCATGTCGACGATCACCATGGAAAGGCCCTTGTACTTGGACACCGAGGCGTCGGTGCGTACGAGTGCCGCCGCGAAGTCCGCATCCGCGGCTCCGGAGGTCCAGACTTTCTGCCCGTTGAGCACGAACTGGTCGGCGTCGCGCGTCGCACGGGTGGCGGCACCGCCCAGATCTGAACCGGCGCCCGGTTCGGACAACAGCTGGGTCCAGTCTTCATCACCGCGCAGCATCGCGGGAATGTGGCGTCGCTTCTGCTCTTCGGTGCCGGTGTCGAGCAGGGTTGCCGCGCAGATCCCCACGGTGACGGCGCTGTACACCAAAGACCAGGCGTAAGAGGAGGATTCATCGTTGAAGATGGTCTGGTACTGCGGGGGTAATCCACGGCCGCCATACTCGACCGGCCAGGTTACGTGCAGCAGCCCTGCGTCGTACGCTGCGGCGGTTGTCCGCTTGCGATCCTCGTCGGTGTAAGTCGCTTCCGCGGCCGGGTCGACGTTAGCGCGAAACCACTCACGCACCGCGACGCGGAACTCCTCGGGCGTGACAACGTCAGTTTGAGCTTCTCGTGCTGTCACCTGGCTGAGGCCCCTCACGCTAAAGATTTCGTACGAATGACGTTCGATATGTTAGCAGGGTAACACGCAAGACGGTAAGATCCGTACGGTACCCGTACGCTAAGAGCTCGCGGAAGGACGCGTTATGCCAAAAGCTGTCGCGCGCCGTGCACCGGGACGCAAGCGGGACCCGCTGATCGAACCCCGCGTTTTCGACGCCGCCCTGCGCGTGTACGCCCGCGAGGGTTGGGGTGGCTTCACCTTCGAGTCGATCGCGCGTGAAGCGGGCGTGGGAAAGCCTGCGATCTACCGGCGTTGGTCCAATCGAGAGCAACTGCTCATCGCCGCTCTTGACATGTCCGCCTTCCCGACGGCACGAGACTGCGGGTCGGTTCGTGAAGACCTTCTCGACTACGCACGCCAGTGGGTGGCGTGGTATGAGCAACCCGACCGTGCGCTGGCTTCGCGTCGGGTCGCCTATGACAGTCAGGCCAACCCCGCGCTGCTCGCACTCCACCGGGATCGCATCGTGCGGCCGCGGACGGAGGCAGCGCGTGACATCACCCGAAGGGCTATCAAGCGCGGCGAAATCGCCAAAGGCGTCCGATCGTCGACGATTGTGGATCTCCTAGTTGGCGGCCTTTGCACCCATTGGGAGATGACCGCTGAAACCGGACGCGCTCGGCTGCGCAAGACATTTCCGACGTTCGCTGAGTCGTTGGTCGACATCATTCTTGCTGGGGTGCAAGTGCAATCAGGCTCAGCACTACTGGTGCCCGCCGCTGACTAATGCGTCTGGACAGCGTCCGCGGCGCGGAACTCGACCACTCCGTGACGAGGTCGTCGGTGTGGAGGTGATGCGCCCGAGCACGAGCGCCGTCGTCGCAGGAGTCGCCAAAGACGCTCCCTCCCAACCCGTGCGCCTAGACCCCCTCCTACGTCGCATGCACAACCCGCGTGCCCGGGGCAGCATCGAGCACGCGGCGAGGGTCGGCGACAAGATCTCTGATGTACGCACACAGGTCGGCGAACCGACTCGGCCCCGAGTGCGCCGGTTTGGACTTCTGCGGCGACACTCCGCGTTTCGTGCGTAGGCGGCGACAACTTCGCGAGCCGGCGCCCCGCTGCGGGATTTATCTCGCCGGCTCAGTGCCCACGGTGGCTGATCACCATCACTGTGGCGGACCCGCGGGGAACTTGAGCAACGATCCGGCGTCGATGCGGATCTGCTGCCCGGTTATGTACCGCGACTCGTCGCTGGCCAGGAACACCGCAAGATTGGCGACGTCCTCCGGCTCAATGTAGGGAATCGGCATGGCCTGGAAAAAGGTGAAAGCCGGTTCCACGTCTTCTCGGGTGGGATTCTCCAAATCGGGGCGGAACGATTTGTACAGGCCTTCGTTATGCAGCAGATGGGTGTTGACGTTCGTGGGATGGATGGCGTTCACCCGGATGAACCGCGGCGCCAGATGCACCGCCATCTCTTCGACATAGCCGATGAGCGTGCGCTTGGACCAGCCATACCCGGCACCGCCGGGGCCCATCACCGGATTATTGGTGGTGTTGGGCATCATGCCCGCCGTCGATCCGGTGACGATGACGGACGACCCGTCCCCAAGATGACGAATCGACACCGCAACGGCGTTCATCACACCGAGCAGGTCAACGTCGGTCGCGTCGACGAAATCGCTGGCCTCCGGGTCCCCCATCGCCATCGGCAGGATGCCCGCATTGGCTACCACGATGTCGAGATGGCCGAACTCCGACAGACCAGCCTCGACGGCCGCGCGCAGCTGATCGCGCTCCCGCACATCGGCCTTGATCGCCAGGATGCGGCGGCCAAGATCGGTGACCAACTTCGTCGTCTGGTCGAGGTCTTCGGCCGATGCCATCGGATACGGATTCGACTTGATGTCCTCGCAGATGTCGACGGCGATGACGTCGGCACCTTCCTGCGCCATGCGGACCGCGTGGGCGCGGCCTTGGCCACGTCCCGCCCCGGTGATGAATGCGACTTTGCCGTCAAGACGGTTGCTCATGGCACCTCACTGTGCGTCAAGTGGCCGGAGCGGCCACGGATGGACCTGCGTTAAAATAGCTAAACAATTAGCGATACTCTAGTACACTAGACAACACATCCGCATCGCAAGCGAGAGGTCCTGCCAATGACGACATCGCCGGTCGCCGCGTCCACCGTGAGCTTCAATCCGGAGTCACGCCTGTATGTCGACGGTCGGTTGCGTGAGTCGTCGACCGGCCAGACGATCGACAACACCAATCCGGCCACCGAAGAGGTCCTTGGGGTGGCCTCCGACGCCGGCCCCCAGGACATGGAGGAGGCCGTCGCCGCTGCGCGCCGTGCTTTCGACGCCACCGACTGGTCGACCAACCACGAGTTCCGCCAGCGCTGTCTGCTCCAGCTGCACAACGCGCTGCAGGAAGAGAAGGAACAGATGCGCGCCGAGCTGGTCGCCGAAGTGGGTGCTCCACTGAGTGCGACCTATATTGCGCAGCTGGAATGGCCGTTGTCTGACGCAGTGCGGTGGCCGGCCGAGTACATCACACAATTTCCATGGGAAAGAGAACTCGACCGGAGCGAGTTGATGGGCATGCCCGCCAACCGTTTCGTCGTGAAGGAACCGATGGGCGTTGTCGGCGCGATCACCCCGTGGAACTTCCCCTTCGAAATCATCAGCAACAAGATCGGCCAGATACTTGCCACCGGCAACACGATGGTTCTAAAGCCTGCCATGGAGACGCCGTGGAGCGCGCTGCGGTGGGGGCGCATCATCGCGGAGAAGACCGACATTCCCGCGGGCGTAGTCAACATCGTGCCGGCGTCCGACAATGAGATCGCCCAGACGTTGATCACGGATCCGCGGGTCGACATGATCTCCTTCACTGGGTCGACGGCCGTCGGAAAACTGATCCAGCGACTGTCCGGCGACACGATGAAGCGCAATCTGCTTGAACTGGGCGGAAAATCGGCCTACATCGTTCTCGACGACGCCGACATGAATCTGGCGCTGCCTGGCTGCATGGGAATGTTGATCCACTCCGGCCAGGGCTGCGCTCTGACGACCCGGATGCTGGTCCCGCGGCAGAATTACGAGCAGGCCGTCGAGGTCGCAACCGCGACGTTCGCCGGGATTCAATGCGGCGACCCAACCGATCCGGCCATATTCTGCGGCCCGCTGGTGTCCGCCAAACAGCGCGACCGTGTCATGGAATACATCGACAGCGGCAAGTCGCAAGGTGCACGTCTGATGATCGGCGGCGGTGCGCCGGAAGGGTGCGAGCGCGGATATTTTGTGGCGCCAACCATTTTCGCCGACGTCACCCCGGATATGCGCATCTTCCAGGAGGAGATCTTCGGCCCGGTACTGACCATCACTCCCTACGACGGCGGCGACGATGGGGCCGTCGAACTGGCGAACAACTCGATGTATGGGTTGGCAGGCGGCGTAATGGGTTCGCCCGAGCGGGCAATGGCTGTAGCCCGTCGCATCCGTACCGGCGCGATGATGGTCAACGGCGGCATGTGGTATGGGCCCGATGCTCCATTCGGCGGCTACAAGATGAGCGGCATCGGCCGCCAAAACGGTGTCGAAGGTTTCGAGCAGTACCTGCAAACCAAAGTCATTGGCTACCCAGTCGGCTGAGCAGGGCGCCGCGGCAACTCATTAGAGACGAAGGACGGCATGACAGACATCCTCAGTGGTATCCGTGTGGTCGAACTGGCCGCATGGACGTTCGTCCCGGCGGCGGGTGCGGTGCTCGCTGACTGGGGCGCCGACGTCATCAAGATCGAACACCCTGAGACTGGCGACCCGCAACGGGGTTTGATCAGCTCGGGCTTGGTTCCGGGCGCTAGCGGAGTCAACCATTTCATCGAGCTGCCCAACCGCGGTAAGCGCAGCATCGGCCTCGACACCTCTACTCCTGAGGGGCTCGAGCTGTTGATGAAGCTCGTCGAATCAGCCGACGTGTTTCTCACGAACCTGCTGCCGGGATCGCGGCAGCGGATGGGCATCGACGTCGAACACCTACGGGCCCGCAACCCGAAGATCATCTACGCACGTGGTTCTGGCTACGGCACCAAAGGTGAGTTGGCTGACCAGGGCGGCTTCGATGCCGCCGCGTACTGGGCGCGCGGCGGCATCGCGAATGCCTACGCCGCAAGCGATGGGTCCTATCCGCCGTCCCAGCGGGCGGCGTTCGGTGATGTCTACGGCGGGCTGGCGATCGCGGCTGGGATCGCAGGTGCGCTCGTCAAGCGGGAACGAACAGGTGAACCGTCGATCGTCGATGTTTCCCTTCTCAGCTCCGCGATCTGGCAGCTGAGCCCCGACATCGTCGGCGCGGGCATCACCGGGGCTGACGTCCCCATGTTTCCAAGGGACGAGTTCCCCAATCCCGTGGCCAGGTCGTACAAGACTCGCGACGGTCGATTCATTCAATTCGTTTTGCTTCAGGCAGATCGGTTCTGGGGCGACTTCTGTAAGCGCATCAACCGCCCCGACATGATCGACGATGAGCGCTACGCCAATGCAGCGGTCCGTTTTGAGAACCGGGTTAGTTGTATTGCCGAGCTGTGCAAGACATTCGAGGCAGAGGACCTTGCGCACTGGGAGAGAGCATTTGCCGGGTTCGAGGGAGTATGGGACGTGGTCCGCACCGCCCTCGAGTTGCATAGTGATCCCCAGGCACTTGCCAATGGCTATCTGCCACGCACGCGCGACGCGAATGGCAACGAGTTCGCGCTCGCGGCAAGCCCGGTGCAGTTCAACGAATCCCCTCTGAACCTCGGCCGTGCGCCCGGGCATGGGGAACACACCGACGACCTGTTGGCCGAACTCGGCTACAGCGAGGACGAAGTAATCGATTTTAAGGTGAAAGGTGCGGTGTTGTAGCGATGGCGGTAAGCGAGGACTTGGCGAGGCGATTCCTGCATGTGAATCTCAATTGTGGATCACTGGATGCCACCGAAGCGCTGTACGCGAAACAGCTGGGCCTGTCGGCGCGGATGCGCACGGACCCCGATGCGGCTGGCGATGGGTCTGTCCTCGGATTCGAGGGCGACGTGCGCAGTACCGCAACTTTTCTGTATGACGCACGTGGCGGCCGCAACGCCTGCTCGGTCGAAGTGATCGAGTGGCAGGACCCACCCCTGAAACCGGACCACAATACGGATCCGGTCCGCCCGGGTATTCGCGCGGCCCTATTCACCGTCAATGACCTCGACTACACGGTGACTGAGCTTCGCGACGCCGGATACGAAGTGAGCGAACCGATTACGGGGCTCATTTCCGGTGCCCGTTCGGTGCTCGTGGTCGATGGCGACGGCATCGTCGTCGAACTGACCGAAGCGGAAAGCGATTTGCCGGGTGCACTGTTCGCCGGCATACGGATCATGGCCGTGGACGCAATGGCCACTATCGAATTTCTGAGCGCAATCGGATTCGCGGTCCTGAGCGATCCGACCGACGTAGGGATCATCGGGGATCAGCTAGCGCCACGCGGTGGCGACAATGAGGTGCAATGTGTCATGGCGCGGCTGGCACTACCCGAGGATCAACACCAGTTCACCGTGACGGTGGTGCAGCACCCGGACACGAGCAAGTATCCGCTCCCGGAGGGTGGCAATAGTCAGGGACTGTATCGGTGCGCGCTGCGCGTCGAAGACGTGCGGAAAGCATGGTCTTTGGTTCCGGATGGGGTCGAACGGCAGCGCGAGCCGATCTATTGCCCGCTACCGGGAACTCCCATCGATGGTCTGTGGGTCGCATTCGTGCGCTCACCGGACGGCGTCGTCTTCGAATTCGTCGAGCGACCGCTGAAGTTCTTCACTCGCTGACATAGGAGGCGGCGGATCATTGTATGTCCATGAATGATCCACGAAGCAGTGCCAAGCTCCTGCCGCGATGAAGGCGTGCATTCGCGCGCCTTCATCGCGGTGACGGAAGCATGCAAGCGCGCGGCAGCGCCGGAGCTTTGGGCGTATACGACACCGAGCAAATAGTTAGATGATCAACAACCAGTGCCAGGAGGCCCAGTGCCGTCACCAACGACCCCGATCAACGTGGGGTTGCAATTCGACCTTCGCAATCCACCTCGATGGCGGCAGGACCCTGCCAGATTGCACGCGTTCGCACTGGAGCTCTGCCAGGAGGCTGAACATCTTGGCGCGCATTCGATCTGGCTCACCGAGCACCACCAGTTCGACGACGATTACATCGCCTCGCCGCTGACGTTCGCGGCCGCGGTGGCCGCACGGACCACGCGGGTCCGGATCGGCACCGCGATCCTCATCGCTCCGCTGCACCATCCCGTCGAGATCGCCGAACAGTCTGCGGTGGTGGATCTCGTCTCGGACGGACGCCTCGATCTCGGACTCGGCGCGGGCTACCGAGTGCCCGAGTACGCCTTGTTCGGCAAGAGCCTGGAGCGCCGCTACGGCCAGACCGACGCTTGTGCGCGCGAGGTGCGACGGTTGTGGGGCCCGGGCGGGGTAACGCCCCGACCGGTTCAGTCACGGCCGCCGATCTGGATGGGTTATCAGGGACCGCAAGGGGCGCGGCGGGCCGGCCTTCTCGGTGAGAGCTTGCTGAGCGCGGATGGACGCCTCTGGGAGCCGTACCGGGCGGGTTTGGTCGAGGGTGGACACGAGGTGAGCGCCGCGCGGATGGCCGGCCAGGTGCAGGGGTGGGTCACCGACGATCCCGAGGCGGATTGGCCCGTGGTATCCAAACATATTGCGTATCAGCTTGATTCATACCGTAAACACCTGGTGGAGGGGACCGGACGTCCCCCACCTCGCCCTGTCGATCCAGACCGACTGCGCGAGCGCGAGGCGGGGGTTTTGGACTATTTCTGGTTTGAGACACCAGAATCCATGGCGTCGAAGGTGCGCGCGATGATCGGCGATTCGCCCACTGAGACGGTGTTCTTGTGGGCCTCGCTGGGTGGGATGCCCGAAGAATGGGCGCTACGGCACGTGCAGACGATATGCACGAAGCTCGCTCCCTTGCTGAAAGGCTAAGCGGCGAGAAGACCACGGAGCACGACGCCTAGCGGCGGCGAGCCTGCTAGTTCACCGCTAATACTCGGCGATCGCACAGTGCTGCAACATGATTCGGGTCCATGCCTGAGCGGTATCCGACAGCCACGGCCCGACACCAGATGCTGGTGCGCGTTGCGCAGGGCGGTCCGCAAACCGTATTGAGCGGTGCCGCCCCCGGCGTGTGCCCATCCTTCCACCGCGTAGCCACAGCCATCACGAGTGATGGAATACGCTCTGAGAGGCGGGCATTCGGCCGATGTTGAAGCGGGCTGCAGGGCTTTCGGTATCGGGGTATCCGAAGGAGATGCCGAAGAGCAGTTTCAGGTCTTCGGGTAGGCCCAGCAGCGATCGGGCCTGCTTGGCGTAGGAACCCAGGCTCGTCTGCGGAACTCCGGCCAGGCCGTTGGCGACCAATGCCAGCAGGAACGTCTGCGCGTACATTCCGATATCGCTGGCGATGCGCACGTTGTCCCCGACGCTGGGGGCGAACAGCAGCGCGACGTGGGGGGCACCGAAGAACGTCAAGTTTATCTTCACGGCGTCGATGCGTTGTTCGCGGTCTTCGCGTGCGATGCCGAGTGCCTCGTAGTAGGCGGCTCCCTGAGCTTTTGCCCGCGCTCGGCTATCGGTGTCGTAATCGGCGACGGAGAAGGAGAAGTCCTTAGTGTCCTCTCCGTTGTCGTAGGCCTCGATGATGGCCTTGCTGAAGGCTTCTTTGGTCTCGCCGGACAGGATGTGAACTTGCCAGGGTTGGGTGTTGCAGTTTGACGGCGCGTGTTGAGCCGCGTCCAGAACTCTGGTCAGGACGTCTTCGGGGACGGGGGTGGGCAGGTACCGCCGAACGGATCGTCGTGTCTTGACGACGGTGTCGAAGTCTGGCATGCGTGATTTCCCTTCAATTCGATTGCTGATCAACGGATGTGGCTATGTAGTCTGGTCGCTCGGACAAGCCTCACTCCGCGGCGGGCCCATACCGCAGCAGCGTGATTCCCTCTTCGTCGCAGAAGACCGGGACGACGCGCATGCCGATGCGGATATCGTCGGGGTCGATGTCGACGAGTTCGGTGCTCAGCCGCGGGCCGGCGTCCCATTCGACAACCGCCAGCAGTTGTGGCACCTTCTCGGCCCAGGGCGGACCGGTGGGTCGACGCGCAACGCTGTATGTGTACAGCGTTCCGGCACCGTCGATCTCGCGCCACTCCAAATCGTCGGACAACGTGCCCGGCGCCCGCGTGCGCGGGTAGAACACATAGCGGTCCGCCGACGGCGAGTACTGGATCAGGATCCGGTGCTCGCGCAACGCATCCCAGAACGGCTGCGACACCGGTGTCGGTAGCGGCAACGGCATGCTCATCGGTCACCGCCCAGGATCAGCGCGACCTGCTCGCTCATAATGCCGCCGTTGCCGGTGACGAATGCGAGGTGGCAGTCCGGCACCTGAGCGTCGCCGGAGCGGCCCATCACCTGGCGGGCGCCATCGACGACGTGGTGCATGCCGCCGGCCATTCCGGCCTGTCCGAATGACAGTTGTCCGCCGGCGGTGTTGATCGGAAAATCGCCTCGGTACGTGAAGTCGTGCTCGGTTAGCCACTTCATGCCCTCACCCTTCCGGCAGAACCCGGCGTCCTCCAGTGTCATCAGCACGGTGATCGTGTAGCAGTCGTAGATCGAAGCCACGTCGATGTCGGAGCGTTGCACGCCAGCCATCGCGAACGCGCGCTCCGCGGAACGGGCGATCGGTGTGTTTATGAGATCGTCTGCGTAAGTGGGAGTTTTGTAGCGGATGTGCTCGCCGAACCCTTTGACCCACACCGGACGGTTCCGAGATCGGCGGGCCACGTCGGCGTTTGCGACTAGCACAGCGGCGCCACCGTGAACCGGCATCACGGTTTCCAGCATGTGGATGGGATCGGCGATCACCGGGCTGTTGAGCACGTCGTCGACGGTGATCGGCTTGCCGTGAAAGACCGCGCCCGGGTGAGCGCATGCGTTTACCCGCTGGTGCACCGCTATGCGCGCCAATGCCGCAGCATCGTAGCCGAATTCGTGGGCGTAGCGCTGCGCGATCTGGGCGTACGGCCCGTTCTGGCCGACGTTGCCGTACGGAATCTCGAACTCCGCCTGCGGCGAGCCGTAGCTGTTGCTCGACGCCCCGAACCAGCCGAGGCTATGACCGGGTCGTGCTTCGGACCGCGGAACCTTGATCGAACCTGTCGTGACGACCAGCACCGCGTCGCACTGCCCCAGCTCGACGGCCGCGGCCGCCCGCCACACCATGGCCGCCGCGGACGCGCCGCCCAGGTCCACGCGGTCGCCGAAGTCCAGTGGCAGTCCGAGGTATTCGGACAAGGTCGCGGGCGCGAACATATCCGACTCGGAGATGCCGTGGGTCGAAAGCCCGTTCACCACAGCGGGATCGACACCGGCGTCCTCGATGACCATCTGCGCAAGCCGCGCATACTGATCGAGCGTGAACGACGGCGGCCTGCTCAGCTTCCTCTCGGCGGGCAGTTCGGCGATGCCGACGATGGCCGCCTCACCGCGCAGGCCGGTCACGTCGCACTCCGGAGCGGCTGAGCGACGGCCGCGGTGCCCGGCATCATCACGTTGTCGCCGCGTTGCCAGAAGATGTCGGGGCCGACGACTCGGCCCTCGCGCTTGCCTGTGACGACACCGCCGAACGCCAACTCCTGCCCCGGATGGGCGATCGCGCGGTTCTGGACCAGCAGCCGATCTTCGTTCAGCGCCGCATGAAAAGGCTTGTCCAGTCCGTTCAGGATCGGTGACTGCTTCGGCATGGCTCCCTTACTCTCGAGGCCGAATTACTGAACGGTATACGTTCAGCGTGTGTTACAGTACCAACTCAGAGCGCGTTCTGCAAAGGCTCGTGGAGACGTGGAAGGATGTCTTGATGGGCACTTCGGCGGCGAACGGCCGGCCCCGTGATCCCGAGGTATACGGGCGAATCATGCAGGCCGCGCTCGACCTGTTCGGGGACGTGGGCTGGTCCGGGTTCTCGATTGAGGCGGTGGCGCGGCGCGCCCAGGTAGGGAAGGCGTCGATCTACCTGCGGTGGGACAGTAAAGAGGCGCTTCTGAGCGACGCGCACTCGCTACACCTGGCAGGTGTGGCCGACGCCGATACCGGCACGTTGGACGGCGACCTCGTCCACCTGGCGAAAAGATCCCTCGACCGGTTTCTCGGCCGTAATGGCAAAGCGACTATGCGGCTGATGCTGGAGGCCGACTCGATCCCAGGGGTCGGCGAGCACTTCCGGGAGGCGCGGCTGGCGCAGCTTCTCGCGGCGCGGGCGATGGTGCGGCGAGGGATCGCTCGGGGCGAACTGGCGGCGGAGACCTCTCTCGACATGCTGCTCGACACCGTGGTTGGCGGGGCCATGATGCACGCGTTGACGGTCCCCCCGGACAAGGTCGATGAGCTCAGGCACTCGACGGCGGAGCTGGCCCGGCAGCTGGTCGACTTCGTGCTCGGCGCGAACACTGGCCGCGCCCCGAAGCCGCGGACTGCTACACGGACCTGAGGCCACCGATCCAGACCGCAGACGCGTATCGCTGCCGCGCCACCAGCAACTGGTGACGTATCGACGCCAAGAGCGGTGCGCCCGGACGCGCTCTAGAACAGGCTCGGGGGGCGGGAGAAGGTCACTTAGCCTCACCACCGTCGAACACCGTTCGCAGCGAAGTATCCGTGGCGTTCACCTTAGCTGTTCGTCCACTTCGGTAGCCTCTTCTCTGCGAACGCCCTCGGCCCTTCTTTCGCGTCCGCCGTCTGCGCCAACTGCCGCGTCAGCACCTCGCGTAACCCTCCTGCTTGCTCGACCGAGAGCTCCGGTGCCGCGCGCACGAGACGCTTGATGTCGCGCACCGCCAACGGTGCGCCCAGCGTGATGTCTGCGGTCATGGATCGAGCGATGTTCATTAGCTCATCCCGATCTTCCGCCAACTCCTGAATCAGTCCGATCTCATACGCGCGTTGCGCCGTAATCGGTGTTCCGGTGATCGCGATCTTCAAAGCCTCCGCACGCGGGATCAGGCGAGGCAGTTCAATCGTCCCGGGCCCAGCGATCAGGCTTCGGCGTGCTTCAGGCAACCCGAAGACTGACTGCCGCGTGGCGATCCGGATGTCGCACGTGAGTGCCAGCTCGAGCCCGCCGGCGATGCAATAGCCATCGATCGCCGCGATTACCGGCTTCACGCATCGCCCGACCGCCCGGAACCCGCCCCCTGACGCGCCCCTGCCCCAGCCGCCCATATCGCTGGCCGGCCCACCGGCGGCGGCCTGCGCCGCTTGCGCCGCGGCCACCTCCTTGAGATCAGCGCCCGTCGAGAATGCTCGCCCACCAGCACCGGTAATCACCACCGCCAGCACGCCGTCGTCGTGGGCAACCTGGGCAAACGCGTCACCCAACTGTGACATCAGCCCCATGCTCAAGGCGTTCATCGCACTCGGTCTATTGAGTGTGACCCAGGCGACCTGGTTATCCACCTCATATGTGACGAGATCCAACGCTTCCGCTTTTGTCATTCCTGCCCTCTTCCGTCGGGCTCATCGCCACACTGAACGATGAGTTGCTAATTCTTGAAGTTATGAGACGCAAAGCGTCTATATAAGCCACATCTCGCAGGTCGTAGGCCTGCTGGTTTCCGGTGAAAGTTGCCTCATCAGGTGACTCTTCCTCCGGGGATATCTCGTTTATCTGGACGCTTTGCGACGCTACATCGACAACCATCTTAGACGCCTTGCGGACAAATATACGAACGGGTATCGTATCGTAAGTGATCGATGATTCCGTTGCAACGATGCACGAGAACGCCGCCGACATAGGTGGGCCACTGGAGGGCTTACTAGTCGTTGACTTCTGCCAGTTGGTAGCTGGCCCCTTGGCGGCGATGGTGCTGGCTGACCTCGGTGCCCGCGTGGTGAAGGTGGAACCGCCGGCAGGCGACTCCTCTCGCAGCATGGATGCCACCTCCGACGGTTCGTTCCTCGGCGTGTACGAGACTTTCAACAGGGACAAGCAGTCGATCGTTCTGGACCTTCGCAACGAGGCTGACCACGCGGTGGCGCTTGCGCTCCTGGACAGGGCGGACGTCATGCTGGAAGCGTCCCGCGTGGGTGCGATGGATCGACTGGGACTCGGATACGACACGCTCTCCGAACGCAACCCGGGCCTGATCTACGTGTCCGTTAACGGCTACGGGGACCGTGGACCGAACGCTGAACGCGGTGCGGTCGACCTGGCTGTGCAGGCCGAAGCAGGCTGGATGGACATCACCGGAGAGCCAGACGGGCCGGCTATGAAGATCGGAGCAGTGCCCATCGACGCCGCGACCGGTTACGTCGCCGCGCAGGGCGTGTTGGCCGCACTGTTGATGCGCCACCGCACTGGCCGTGGGGATCACCTGAAAGTCTCGCTCTATGACGTGGCCTGCCACATGCACGCCCAGGACTTCACGCAATACCTAAGCACGGGCCGCGCGGTGACCAGAACGGGAAACTTCCCCCGTATGTCCACACCCGCCGGCGTATACGAGACCGCGGACGGCACCATAGTGCTGGCCGCATACCTCCCGCACCACTGGGCAGCCGTCCTCGATGTCTTCAATGACGACGAGCTGAGGGACGATCCCCGGTTCGCCACATACCGTGACCGAGTCAAGAACCGCGCCGCGCTGTTGCCGAAGTTGCAGGCGATCATGCGAACCCGCACAACGGCCCAATGGCACGCGGACTTTGAGCGCGCCCGCGTGACCAACGCGATAGTTCGCAATATCGAGCAGACCACCAGCTCCGACCAGTTCGACGCGGCCGAGTTGCGCCTCGAAGTCGAGGGCGATGGCCGCTCGATCACCACGCTGCGCAATCCGGTGCGCTACGGGGCTATTCGATCACGATCGCACACCGCCGCATCTCGTCTCGACGCCGATCGGGCTGACATACTGCGTGAATTCGCTCCGGACATGAAACCAATCGACAGCGGAGAACTGTAGCCGGCCGGTACTGCATTCAGCCCCAGCTTTCGGCCCGCGGATCCGCCAGACCCTAGGAATCACCATGCCCGACGACTTCACTTCTCTACTATTGATTGACGGAGAGCTTCGCCCCGCAGAGGGCAATCGCATCTTCCCAGTCGAAGACCCGACTAATCGGACGATCGCCGGTCATGCCGCCGACGCAACAGAAATCGATGTGGACGCGGCGATCGCGGCTGCTCGACGCGCATTCGACGACACGAACTGGTCCACCGATCACACCACCCGCATTGCCGCACTGAGACGCTGGAAGCAGGCGATGCACGACCTAGCGGAAGAGTGGCGCGCCCGCATCATGGCCGAGGTGGGCAGCACCCTCGCCATGAGCTACTTCATCCATCTGAACGGTCCAATCGACATGCTGGACTGGGCGCTGGACCTAGCTGAGAACTTCGAGTGGACAGAGGATATCGGCGTCGCCTCGTACACCGGCGTTCCCAGCCGCCGAGTGCTGCTGAAGGAGGCGGCCGGTGTGGTCGCAGCGATCAGCCCGTGGAACGTGCCGTTGCAAACCAATTTGACCAAATGCGGCGCAGCGCTGGCTGCGGGCTGCACGGTCGTTCTCAAGCCGGCTCCCGACACACCCTGGGCCGGCGCGTTTCTGGGCGAGGCGGCCCACCGAGCCGGCCTGCCTGCCGGCGTGCTGAACGTCGTCACCAGCGGCGATAAGGCCGCCGCCGGCGAACAGCTCGTCACCGATCCGCGGGTCGATGTGATCTCCTTCACCGGTTCTACCGCCGTTGGCAAGCGCATCATGGAAGCAGCGGCACCCACCCTCAAGCGAGTGCTCCTTGAACTGGGCGGCAAGTCAGCCAACATCATCTTGGATGACGCGGTGTTTCCTGAGGCGCTGAAGACAGGTCTTCAAGTCTGCTTCAACGCCGGCCAGGGATGCACCATCGTGACCCGGATGCTTGTACCGCGGTCGCGTTACGACGAGGCCATCGAGATTCTGAAGGGGATGTTCGAGGCCGTGGAGTACGGAGACCCCCAGTCCAGGTCGCAGGTCATGGGGCCGCTCATCTCGCAGGCCCAGTTCGACAGAGTGCTGGGATACATCGAACTCGGCAAGCAAGAAGGCGCGCGCCTCGTGACCGGTGGAAAGGCGGCTCTTCCTGAAACTGGCGGCTACTACGTCGAGCCGACCTTGTTCGCCGACGTTGACAACTCGATGCGCATTGCCCGGGAGGAGATCTTTGGGCCCGTGCTGGTTGTCATCCCCTATGAGGACGAGGCCGATGCCATCAGGATCGCCAACGACTCGCCGTATGGCCTGAGCGGCGCGGTGCAGTCGGCCGATGTCGATCGAGCTATGGCTGTGGCGCGTAAAATCCGAACCGGAACATTCGCGGTCAACAGGGGTGGTTTCTTCGGTCCCGACGCACCGTTCGGCGGGTACAAGCAAAGTGGGCTCGGTCGCGAAATGGGGCGCGAAGGGTTCGCAGAGTATCTGCAGACCAAATGCGTGGGCCTCGAAGCTTGACTCTTCTCCGACGGCACGAGGTCTGCGCGACTGGTTCGCGTCGCCGGATTCCGTGTGCTCGAACCACAAAAGCCCCTAGCACAGCTCTTGCCGACCTTATTCAGCGAATTCGCCGAGGTCGCCAGACGAATGGAAACACCAGATGAAGGCCATGATTGTTCGTGAGCTCGGCGCGCGGTTCGTCCTCGAAGATGTCGACGTCGCTTCCCCCGTCGGCCGCGAAGTGCTGGTCGAGGTCAAGGCATCAGGGCTATGCCACACCGACCTCACCTTCTCCAAAGCTCATTTCGGTCCGTCACCTCCCTTCCTTCTAGGACACGAAGTCGCGGGGATCGTCGCCGCCGTCGGACCCGGCGTCACCGAGCTGTCCGTCGGCGACCACGTCGTGGGCTGCCTTGTGCAGACGTGTGGCAAGTGCGAGTCATGTGTCACAGGGCGGACATTCCTGTGCCTCCACCCTGAAGAGACGTTGCGTGCGTCCGGTGAAGCACCTCGTCTCACGATCGGAGGCGAGTCAGTGGACCAGGGGTTCGGCTTAGGTGGCTTCGCGCAGAAGGCGTTGGTGCATGAGAACCAGTTGGTGAAGGTGAACGACAAGATCCCGTTCCCGCAGGCGGCACTCCTCGGGTGCTGCGTCGTCACGGGCGCCGGATCGGTGTTGAACTCCGCGAACACCCAGGCGGGCGACTCAGTTGTCATTATCGGAGCCGGCGGCGTCGGGCTCAGCGCCGTCAACGGCGCTCAGATCGCCGGGGCTACCACGATCATCGTGGTGGACATCTTCGATGAAACTCTGGAAAAGGCGCGCCGATTTGGAGCGACCCACACGATCAACTCCACCTCGGTCGACGCTGTTGCCGAAGTAACAGCCATCACAGGTCGCGGAGCCGATGCGGTGTTCGATTTCGTCGGTCTGCCTGCTGTGACGCGATCAGCGCTCAAGATGGTGCGCCCAGGTGGCGGCTTGTATCTCATCGGCGCCCTCGACCCGACAGCGACCATCACCCTGTCAGGGCTATCGCTTATCTTTTCGCAGAAGCGAGTACACGGCGTTTACATGGGATCGACCACACCGAAACGCGATATCCCTCTCTATGCAGACCTCTACCTTCAAGGGCGCTTCAACCTCGACGACCTCATCTCGCGGACCATCCCTCTGGATGCTGTGAATGAAGGTTACGAACTAATCCACGAGCCTGACGTCACGCGCGTGGTGATCACTTCAGGCCTATGACCGCTGGGGCGCATCAGAAGTCTGCCGACAGCTAAGCGGCGCAGTGCAGCTTTCACCGTTGATTCGCGAGATCTGCTGTCCCCCTGGGTATTTCTGATTCCCAGGCCTCTCATCGGAAACCGAACAGAAGGCCGTGCCGAACTGCGCCAATTTCGCGGTCCAGGGGCATAGGCCGAGCCGGCCGAAACAGGGGAGCCTTCGACGACAGTCCTCGGCATCTTGCACTTCAAGGATCGCGCTCAACGGGTGGAGATCCGCGCTGTCCGTCAGGCCAGACGGTAAGTACCTCATCGACCAGGCGAACAATAAGCTGGCGCCGCGCGCCGACAATATAGTTAAATAGATATTGATATAGGTGCGGATGGGCGGGAGTGGCAATGAAGAAACCGAGGAGGCTTGGCGCATGAGCGATACCACATTGCATCCTGGCGGGATCAATTACGACCCATATGATTTCGACATCGACGCCGATCCCTATCCGACGTTTCGCCGGTTGCGGGATGAGGCACCGCTGTACCGGAACGAAAAGTATGACTTCTATGCGCTGAGCCGCTATGAGGACGTCAAGAAGGCCAGTGTCGAGTGGGAGACGTACCAGTCGGGCCGGAGCAGCGTGCTGGAACTGATCAAGAGTGGGGCGCCGATACCGCCGGGGTTTATCCTTTTCGAGGATCCGCCGGTGCATGACCTGCACCGTGGGCTGCTGGCCAGGGTGTTCACCATGCGCCGGATCGCCGAGATCGAGCCGAAGGTCAGGGCCTTCTGTGTGGCCACGCTCGACCGGCTCGCAGAACTGGACAGGTTTGATTTCGTGGCCGATCTCGGCTCCGAAATCCCGATGCGAACCATCGGAATGATGCTTGGTATTCCTGACGCCGATCAACCGCGACACCGGCAGCGGGTGGATGAGACCTTCAAGCTCGACTCCGGCGAAGCGCCGCCCGAGGGCAGCACCGCGTTGCTTGACAATTTCGGCGCCGAGCAGTTCGGTGCCTATATCGACTACCGACGGCAGCACCCCGCCGACGATCTCATGACCGACCTCCTCAATGCGACCTACACCGACGCTGACGGCGCCGAAAAACATCTCGAGGAGGCGGCGATCCAGACCTATGTGGCGCTGCTGGCTGCGGCCGGTAATGAGACGACGGTGCGGCTGATCGGCTGGGCGGGCAAGGTCCTCGCCGAACACCCGGACCAGCGGCGGCAACTCGTTGACGATCCGAGCCTGATTCCGGGGGCGATCGAGGAGCTTCTGCGCTATGAGGCGCCCTCGCCGGTGCAGGCGCGCTATGTCGCGCAGGACGTTGAGCACTACGGCACCACGGTGGCGGAGGGCAGCGTGATGCTGCTGCTGACGGCGTCAGCCAACCGTGATGAGCGAGTGTTCGACGACCCGGACCGCTTCGACATCCACCGCAAAGCCCGCAACCACGTCTCTTTCGGCTTTGGCATCCATCACTGTCTGGGGGCGCATCTGGCTCGACTCGAGGCGCGTGTGGCGCTCGAAGAGGTGCTCAAGCGCTTCCCCGACTGGGAGGTGGACTGGGACAATGCGGTGCAAGCCCACACGTCGACTGTGCGCGGGTGGGAGAAGCTGCCCGTCGTTACTCGATGACGAGCCACCCGATGAAAATCATTGTCACCGGAAGCAATAGCGGCGTCGGTCAGGCCACAGCCGCTGCTCTTGCCGCTTCCGGACACCAAGTAGTAATCGCTTGCCGCACAATCAGCAAGGGGGTTGCGGCGGCATCAGCGATGTCCGGCAACGTGGAGGTCCAGCACCTCGACCTGGCGGATCTGACCAGCGTGCGCAAGTTCGCTGATTCAGTGGACACCGTCGATGTGCTGGTCAATAACGCTGGTGTGCTTGGCTTGCCGCTCACGCGCACCGCCGATGGCTTCGAGGCGCACATGGGCACCAACCACCTCGGCCACTTCGCGCTGACCTGCTTGCTCGCCGATCGCATCACCAACAGGGTCGTGTCGGTAACCAGCAGCGGCTACCTTTGGGCTCGACTGCATCTCGATGACCTCAACTGGGAACGCCGACGTTATTCCTCGTGGGTGGCCTACGGGGAATCGAAACTCGCCAACCTGCTCTTCGTTCACGAACTCACGCGTCGCGGCGTCACGGCTTACGCGGCCGATCCAGGCACCGTTGACAGCGACATCCTGCGCGATGCCAGCAAGGGTGCGCAATGGCTATCCAAGTTCACCCGTCCATTCGGTCAGGACCCCGCGCACGGCGCACGTTCGACGCTCGCCGCCATCACGTCGACTGAACCCAGCGGTACGTACTTCGCGCCTCGAGGGTTGCTACACCAGTGGGGCAGACCCGAACCCGCGAAACTGCATGCCAAAGCCACAGATCCCGAGACTGCACATCGACTCTGGGAGCTCTCCGCTCGACTCACGGACTGCGATCTGCCTTGAATCTCGGGTGAGTCGATACCTCATCGCCTGGGGCGACGAACCGGCACGACCGCGCGGCCGTCAGCGGTAACCGGTCACCCGGGCCGTGACCGCGACGCGGCCGTCGGCCTCGATGGCCTGCGCATCGCTGACCGCGGTGTCGCGCCCCACCTCGAGGGACGTTGCGGCGTATCGCGACCGGTCGCCGGCGTGAAATGGGCGCAGGAAGTTAGCGCGAACCGACGCCGATCGGAACGGCGCGCCGTCGGTATTCATCACCCCAGAAGCCGCCATTTCGAGTGCGGCAACCACAACACCACCGTGAACTACTCCGATGCCGTTGCGCACGATCGGGTCATCGAGCTGGCGTAGCACCCGCATCCCATCGACAGCGGGTCCGAGTTCCACCGCCATCAACTCCGCCAGTGTCGTCTGTGCGCTTCTGGCGATGGTTTCCGGCGGATCGGCAGGCACCCGCCGGTCAGCAGAAATGAAGTAGGACCGCACCGTTCCGTGACCGATGACAATCTCGTCGCACGTGAACGTGCACCACGACAATGAACTGCTGGCGCGTGACCCGACCGGCCGTGCCTCGGCAACGACGCTGTCGGCGCCGTCCAGCGCGTGGGCCGCCGCTTCTGGGTTTACATCCACGGACAGTTCAGTCGACACTGTCCACTCGTTCGGACCCCGTCGGACATGATTGACCGTTCCGCATGCCATGTCGGCGAGGATGGCGAGCGCTGCGATCGTGGGTTGGCCGGTGAACGGGTTGCGCATGCCGGCAAGGGGCATCGACATGACCGCCGTCGCCGTCGCCGGGTCAACCTGCAGGATCTCGACTCCGAACCGGCGCATGACCCGGTCGGGTGTTTCGAGGTCTTGCTGATCAGCTCCCTCCGCGACGCGCGTCATCGCAGCAAGTCGACGACACACGGTTGCAACGACACCAATGCCTCCTTGGGGACGCGGAAAAAGCAAAATAGTTAGCTATTTTGCTCGAGTTTACAAATCGTGCCCGGGGGCAGCAAGCCAACGCCACCTGTCACAGTCATGATGCCGACGTCACGAATGTCCGGATCGCCTCGGCCAACTCCTCCGGTTGATCGAGCATCACATACGTCGAACTGTCCTCGATGGCACGCAGCGTGGCTTGCGGGAAGGCGTCGACGAGCCGGTGCGCGTCGGCAATCGGGAACAGCTTGTCGGCAGTGCCCCAGGCGATCAGCACGGGTTTCTCGTACGCTTCGATCGCGGTGCTCGCGGCCAGGGTGTGGCGTGGGCTTAGGTCGGCTGTGAGCCGTACCGCGTCGCGGCGAACCATGGCGGAGGTGGCGAAGCCACCGAATATGGCGGGCCGTCGAGCGCTGTCGATACCGTGTCGGGTGACCGATTTGGCGAACGCATTCAGCCCCGGGCCCGTTGCCAACAGCCGCAGCACGGTCGCGCCCAGTGTTGCATTGAGCTTGCACATATTCACGAGCGGAGCGAAGCCGGATGGCGGAAAGTTCTCGAAGCTGTCGCAGTTGGTGAAAACCAAGCGCGCCACCCTGTCGAAGTCAAGTAGCTCGTTGCCCAGCGCCGCCTGCACAATGCCGCCGCCGGTGTCGTTGGCCACCAGCGTGACGTCGGAAAGATCAAGCACCTCAAGGAACTTCACAATCCGCTGGCCTGCGGCGGCCACGCCGAGGTCGACGCCCGGGGCAGCCGGCTTGCGCTGTGCGCCGAACGGCCAGGTCGGGACGATACAGCGATGATCGCCTGAGAGCTGCTCGGCGACATCGCTCCACAACGCGCCGGCCACGTAGACGCCGTGGACAAAAACTATGGGTGGTCCCGTTCCGGTGTCGGTGTACTCGATCTCGGCATCGTCGATTACCACGGTGTCAGGCAACCCAGGCCCCTTCGGTGAGTTATGGCTCTGGGGCAGGCATATGCACCGCCCCAGAGCCATAGTCCTTATACGCCAGCGGTTTCGAGAACCGGCGGTGAGTTATGGCTCTGGGGCAGGCGGACGCACCGCCCCAGAGCCATAGGTCTTATACGCCAGCGGTTTCGAGAACCGGCGGTTTGGTCGCGTCCGGGTCCGGGTTCTTGATCGGCAGACCCATGAACCGGCGAGCGTTGTCACCCAAGTAGTCGTACGCGCGTCGCTCGTCCATGTCCTCGGCGTACTTGTAGAAGTCTTTGGGCTCGGGAAGCCCTTCGGGGTGCGGCCAGTCGGAGCCGAACAGCACCTTGTCCCAGCCGACGGTGCTGACGACGTCGGCCACGCTGCCTTCCCAGAACGGGGACACCCAGATGTTGCGCCGGAACACATCGTGCGGATGCTCGTCGAAGGTCTGCGGCGCCTTCTTGTAGGCGTCCTCGAGGTCCTCGAAGAGTCGACCGATCCACGAGCTCCCGTTCTCTACGCTGGCGATGCGCAATTTCGGGAATCGCGTCAGGAGACCATGGCAGATCAGGCTGGCGATCATGTCGGAGATGTCGCGATGCCCGAGAACCACTCGCTTGAAGCTCGACATGTCGAAGGCGCTGTTGGTCATCGGTGGTTCCCACTGGTGGGTGTATTCCTCCAGCGGAGGCTGGCTGGCGTGGATCACGATGGGCAGCCCGGCGGCTTCCACCTCGCGCCAGAAAGGATCGAACTCGGGAAGCGCCGGTGAGCGCCAACCGCGGTAGGTGTTGACCGGCGCAGGCTTGATGAGTGCCACCTTGGCACCGTTCTCGAGAACGTACTCCAACTCCCGAAGGGCATTGTCGAGGATGCCGAGGGTGATCACCGGGGTGGTGTGGATCCGGTCCTTGTAGGTGTAGCCCCAGTCCTCGAGCATCCACTGATTCAGCCCATGGATGATCGCCGCGGTGAGTTCGGGATCGTCAGCGGCGGAATGCTCGACCAGGTTGGCCAGAGTCGGATAGTTCAGCACCGCATCCACACCCTGCTGATCGAGCAGTTTGATCCGCTCGTCGCGATCACGCGAAGCGGGCGGTGTCTTGACCGGTGTGCCGGCCATTTCACGCAGCGTCAAGCCCTCGGGATTGTTTCCCGAAAAGAAGGCTTCGTATGCGCCCGGGGCGGCGACGACCTCGAACGTCGGGTTGGGCATGTACTCGGTGATCTTGCCCATGATCGCGATCCGGGTGCGTTTCCCCACCTTCACGAACTGGACTGCCTTCTCATACTGCTCCGGCAGGTACTTGGTTATGGCCTCCGGCGGTTCATAGATGTGCTGGTCGGCGTCAAAGATCGGTACCTCGGTTAATGGCGTCATGGTTGCTGCTCCTCTCGTGCTTTCTCAACCAAGCCTGACGCAACTTGACGATTGTGTCAACCATTTTTCTGTCTAACCCTTTATATGTAGCTCCACCTGTGGCTCGGCCACCTGACGCTAGTGTCAGAAGACGGCCCACCGCGTTCAGATGTCGTATATCCTCGGGGCATGACGGTGACTTCGGGAGCACAGGCCGTCGACACAGTCGAGGGCGGCCGAGGTGAGCGGACGCGCGCGGTCATTCTCGAGGCGAGCCGCAAATTGTTCCTCGAGCGCGGGTATGCCGGCACTTCGATCAACGCGATCACCGAAGCCTGCGGCATTTCACGCGCGGGGTTCTACACCTACTTCAAGGACAAGCGCGAGGTCTTCAACATTCTGGGCGAGACTGTTTACCACGACGCGCTGGCGGTGATCGCCAGATGGGAGACCTTTCCGGAATCGTATGGCCTTGACGACGTAAGGGGTTGGGTAGCTGAGTATTTCGAGAACCTGGACCGACATGGTGCGTTCTCGATAGCGGCTCAGCATTCCGCTCCGGACGACGAAGCGTTCAGACGATCGCGCGACCATACGGTCACACGCACCGCGTGGAAACTCGGCCAAGCCATCGCCAGCCATGGCCGACATCCGCCGGAAGCCATTGGCGTCGCTGTGATGGGCCTACTGGAACGCTCGTGGTATGCAGCCCATACCCAATCGGTACGAGTGGATCGAGACGAAGTCATCGCAGCCGTCGCCGAGATGATCTTTGCTTTGACGCGCGCAAGCTGACGAGTCGGTCGGGGACGGTTGCGGGCCGCACACGGGCCATTGCCCAGATGCGTACGGAGATCACCGGATCGGCCAAGCGTTCGGCGCATCCATGGCCGACCCGTGATCGAAACGCCGTCCGCGAGCTCTTCGAGGGGACGGTGTATGGCGTCCCGACGCTCGTTGCTTCCCAAGTGTTCTGATGTGGTTTATAGGCCAGACGGTGCCATATCTCAGCCACGTTAGGATATCGTTAAATAGATATCGATATTTGTTGAATGGCAGGAGTAGCGATGAAAACGATCGGGTCGGTCGATGAGGCGGTCGCGACACTCGGCGACGAGCTGGGCGTGAGCCAATGGTTCGAAGTGGACCAGGGGCGCATCGACCAGTTCGCCGACCTCACGAATGATCATCAGTGGATCCACGTGGACGTCGAGCGGTCAAAGACCGAAAGCCCATATGGCACAACGATTGCACATGGCTTTCTCATCCTGTCGCTGATTCCCGAGCTGCGTAAGGACAACTACCGTATCGAGAACGCGAAGATGGGGCTGAACTACGGGGTGAACAAGGTCCGTTTCCTGTCGCCAGTGAGGGCCGGTAGCCGTATTCGGGTGCGTTCGGATCTCGTCGATGCGGTGAAAGTCGATGAGAGCACCGTGAATCTCACCGTGCGTCACACGGTGGAGATCGAGGGGACCGAGAAGCCGGCCGCAGTTGCCGAACTGGTCTCACGTTTCGTGTTCTGACGGAGCGAGTCAAGCCGTCAAAGGCGCTCCACGACATCCGGTGTCGTCGCCAGGCTCATCCGGAGCGCCGCTTTGGAGGTGTAAGCAACAGCCGAGAGCACGGTGGCCGTCGCCCTCCATCGTGGATCTTGCTGACTTTCAGTCAGTCATGCTCAAGTCCTTCAGGCCTAGGCGGTGTGTCGTAAAGCTGACACCGCTCGACCAGGATCTCGGCTAACCGGGGTCGGCTGACCAATCATCACGTCGTGGCAGGTATCGACTGCGATGACGTTGTGTACTCCGCCTAATGCGTCGATGCTGCGCTGCTGGGACGTCAGCGACAAAGTGCGGTCCCGCCTGGTGAGAATCCACCTGCGCGCCACATCTAAGGGCAGGTCGCTGCGGTCGGCTGGCTCGGCTGCGGTACTCATTGCCTCTGGGTTGCAATCGAGACATCGCGAATCGCCGCTGCGCCCTCGGGTCCTGCCATTGCAGAACGCGTAGCCTGCGACCATGGCGGGCGCCTTATTCGGCTTTCCCGAGCGGGCGGCGACACGCTGCAGTCACCAGGCGCGACGCCTTGCGGACGGAAGGTGAGTTGGCGATCCGCAGCAGTGGTACTCACCGAGGATTTCCACGGAATAAGGTGCCGCGGATGAGCAGCTTCATGGCCTCTAACGTGGCGTGATATTCCGCTGCGGAGGCGGTTGCTCCGTGTTCGGACAGACCTCGCATCATTGCGTACAAGGCGCTCGAGGCGCCGTCAACGTGGATGCCCGGCGCCAGCGCACCTTCGCGGTGAGCCTGTTCGATGTTGTTGGTGATGATGTCCCGCAACGCGTTGAACCCCGTGTCGGCAATCGCAGCCAGATGGAGATGCTGGGCGCTCTCGACGCGGATCGCCCGCTCGTAAGCTGCGCAATGCGGGTAATCATTCATCAGCGCGTCGACACTGTCGAGCAGCGACACGAGCCGGTCGCGAAAGTTGCCTCCGCGCTGGCCGGCTTGTTGCAATCGGGGTATCGCGATCTGGGCGAACTCTGCCATGGTGGTGGTCACGAGTTCGGCCTTGTTTGGAAAATAGTGGTAAAGGCTGCCGCTGGTCATATCGGCTTGGCGGGCGATCTCACGAATCGTTGCGCGTGAATAACCCACCTCGGCAACACATTTCATGGTGGCCGACATGATCCGTTGACGGGTCTCTTCGCCGCTGGCACCGACGGGCCTACCCAGCTGCGGCGTTGTGGTCGACACGGTGTCCTCTGGATCGGGATGCTCTGCTACCCAAGCTTCTCACGTTATGCCGCTGCCGGCGGCTCAAGCCCCTGATGAATCTTCGCTGAGGCTGACTGTCGAGGCTGCGGTCAACGTGCTGGCGGCGGCATGCCGGCCGGCTCGTCTCCCAGTGAAGACACAGTCCGCAAGCGCTAGGCCGCTGACGTAGGAGTTCGAGCAAATCCCGACGGCGGTGCGGCCGGCGGCATAGAGGCCGGGGATAGTGTCCCCGCCCTCTGTCAACACGAGTCCTGTGGTTCCGTCGACTTTGAGGCCGCCCAACGTGAGGCCGGCCACCAAATCGGTGGTCGTTCGGCGCACCGAGATGTCGATCCCGTAGAACGGTCCTTCAATGATGGGTGTGCACAGATCGGCGGCCTTGTGCGCCGGGTCCTCATTGCCAGTTTCGATTGCGTCGTTATATGCCTTGACCGTTGCAAGCAGGGCGGTCGCAGAGATGCCGAGCTTGGCTGCTAGCTCGGGCAGGGCCGGGGCTTTCCGATGACCGGTCGTGAACACCGGCAGCATCATTGCCTTCTGGAAGAACTGGGTCTGAGACGACATCTGCGAAATGGCGCGTTTCCACATTGCAGAGTCGAGGATGAGGAACGCTTTTCCGCGGAAGCGGCGAATCACGATCTCTGAATGGGTGGCCGCGTACAGATCTTCGTTGGCGACGCGTTGGCCGTTAACCCCAACAGTGATGCCTTCCAACAGGGCGGAGGGCGGGGAGAAGAACCGCCATGCGGTGACGCGGTCGAGGTATTCGGTTGCGCCGCCGGCGCTCACGCCGAGCAGGATCGCCTTGCCGTCATCTCCTTCAGTGCCCAACGGGCTCACTAATTCGTGATCGGGCGCATAGCGCCGAACCATATCGCGATTGAAGATGAACCCGCCTGCGGATAGGACGACGTTTGGTGCCGTGAACGTCTGCTCCTCGGCGGCTCGATGCCACAGGTGGTCGGTGAATCGGTTGATGGTGTGCCCCAAGGCAGGAACCCAGTTGGTCAGTTTCGCACCGACAGGGGCCGCGCGGCGATACAGCGTCATCGACGTACTGCCATCGCCCACCCAAGTCCGGCAACGTATTCCGCGCACAGCACCGTCGACCATGATCAGGTCATGGACCCGCGTCATCGGCAGAAACGTGACGCCGAGATCGATGGCGGCGTCACGCAGAGCCGTCCACAGCACCTTGCCCGAACTCATGCCCTTCGCCACCTGACGATGCCCGCGCGGGGCCGGGATCGCGTCCAGTTTGTATGGGTGAGCCTTCTCATTGCCGGAGAAGTACAGGTAGTGACGATCGGTCGGATATGACGTCTTGTAATCACACAGCGAGCCAGCGAAGCGAGCACCATGCGTTTCTAGCCACGCCAGTTGCTCGACGCTGGTGTCGCAGAATCGCCGCAGCGTTTCCTCGTCAACCACGCCCCCCACTTCTTGGCGCAAGTACTTGAACATGTTGTCGGGCGTATCGTCGTAGCCTGCAGCCTGCTGGTAAGGCGTCCCACCTCCGGCGTACACGACGCCGCCGGACAATGCCGACGCGCCGCCGCCAAGACCTCGATCGACGACAAGCACTTTCGCGCCATTCTCGGCTGCAGAGATGGCTGCGCAGACACCAGCCATTCCGAAGCCGACGACGATGACATCGAAATCGAAAGATGTTGGTTCAACCGCCATTTCGGGCCTCCTCGTCGCCGTCAGGTGCAACCTTTACTCCTGCTTTTCGTATGACGACGTCGCCGCTGATTTCGACTTGGCACGCCAACCGAATCCGGCGTGGGTCCGCGCGCCGGACGCGCCTATGAAGATCATGTAGCAACTGGTTTTCCGCCTCGGTCCGCGCGGAGAGCAGGTGCAGACCCTCGACCACCTCGCACTGGCAAGCGGTGCACCGACCGACGCCGTAACACAATGTGGGCCAGCTATATCCGGCCCGCCACGCCGCTTTGATCAGGCTTTCGCCGCGGCGAACTTCGATCTCCACGCCGACGGGTTCGACCCGCATCACGGCGGTATGGTCAGTGGGTGGCAATGTAACGATCGACCTCGTTGTGCAGTGAGAAGATCATGGGTTCGTAGCGCGGCGACATCGTCGCCTCGGTGATCGCGCCCGAACGGTAGCCCTTCTGCTGGCGCGAAACGTTGTCCATGTCCTGGCGGAGCACGAACGGCCAGTCTTCGTTCTTGAGCGGGCCCTCCGCGGGTGGCGAAGCGTTGTTCATGTCGGTCTCGCGCGGGATCTGCATGGCCAGCGCCTCGAAGGTGGAGGAGTTGGGGTCGTGACCGTTCGGGCGGACCCGGTAGAACAGGATGTTGCCCGGTATGCCCAGAAACGCCATGTTGGGGAATATGTAGCCATAGCCCGAGGCGTTCGGGTCCAGCATGGGCATTGGGATCTTGGCGTCCCCGGCGTACTTATACAACTCCTCGAAAAACCGTGGTAACAGCTCGTCGTCAGGCAGGTCGCGGACGCGGTCGGCGATGTATTCGTCGCGCGCGGTGTTCGTCGCGTCAGTCCCCTCGAACAGGACACGGTTCTGCTCGATGAACCACCGACCGAAGCTCATGCCCTCGACGGGAGACTCAGCCAAGATGTAAGTCTGCGGATTCTCGGGGTCGAACGGTGCGGTCGTGTCGACATGGCCCATGCCGTGGTGGAAATACTTGACGCTGTCCATGTCATAGGCATCACCGGTGGCACCCAGCGCCAGCTCCGGGTGGGCCTGCATGACGTGGTAGGCCTCCATGAAGGCTTCCATGGTGATCTTCCAGTTGCACGGCACGACGGAGTACTTCCACCAGCGCACCCGCATGCGGTCCATGGCGACGGGCGCCAGGTGCTTGTCGAAGGTGCCGAAGAAGTCCTCGAGGCTGGGTGCCTCGTGGTCGAAGTTGATCCAGACGAACCCATACTTGACCGCCGAACGCACTTCCTTGAGGTTGAGTGTGGCGGGGTCGATGGTCTCGGGGATGAACCCCTTGCGGCCATAGATGTAGGACTGCGATCCGTCGAGATTGAAACGCCAGCCGTGGAACGGGCACACCATCTGGTTGCCGCCAAAGGTGCCGCAGCTGTTGGGCTCTGCGAATTGTGTTGCGCGGTGCGGGCATACGTTCTCCAACACCTTGATGCTGTTGTCCTGCTGCCGGACGATGATGACGGACTTGTCGCCGATGTTGTACTCGATGTAGTCGCCGGGCAGCGGAATGTATTCTGCGCGTGTGGCCCACTGCCAGGTATGTAGCCACATCTTCGAGTACTCGAGGTCTGCGAATTCCTGGTCGTAGTAACGCTGCACGGGGATATGCACACCGTCGGCGATCCGAAATGGGACCTTCGACGTGTCGACGTTGTGCTGCGGCACGTAAGGGGTGACCTCAGGCAGGGCTTCGGTTTCCGGGTTGAGCTGAGTGGTCATGGTTGGTCCTCCTTCGACCTAGGGGCTGTCAATCGTGGCGACGAGTGTGCCAACTGGGTAGGCGGTTTCCACTCCGCCGATGATGGTGATCCGGCCCTCACCAGGACTCTCGATGTCGGTCTCGGTCTTGTCGGTGGCCAAGGTGTAGATGATTTCCCCGGAGGCGACGACATCGCCGTCATTGCACAGCCATTCGGTGATTTGGCCTTCTTCCATCGTCACGCCGAGTTTGGGGATCCGTACTTCGTGTGTTGCCATCGTTTGCTTGTGCCTGTTTTCTGTTCAGCCGAGGAGTGCGCGCACCGCGGACTCGATGCGGCCGGTCGGCAAGAAGGCCTGTTCGAGTGAGGAAGCGTAGGGGACAGGGGTGTTGGCGCCGCCGACTCTTCCGACGGGTCCGGCGAGTTCACCGAATAGCTCGCTGTGGATTTGGGCGGACAGTTCGGCACCGAACCCGCCGCGTGTGACCGCCTCGTGCACGACGACGGCCCGACGCGTCTTGGCGACCGACCCGAACACGGTGTCGGTGTCGAGCGGTTGCAGTGATCGCAGGTCGACGACCTCGATCGAGACTCCTTCGCCGGCAAGCTGTTCGGCGATTGCCAGGCAGTCGAGCACCTGCCGTCCGTAGGTGATCAGCGTCAGGTCGGTTCCCTCGCGGGCGATGCGTGCCGAACCCAGCGGAACCCGGTAATCGCCGACGGGGACCTCATCCTTGGCGGCGAAGTAGAGTGCGTTCATTTCCACGACGACACAAGGGTCATCGTCGAAGATGCACGACAGCAGAAGGCCTTTCGCATCGGCGGCAGTGCAGGGGACGACGACCTTCAGCCCGGGGGTGTGGACGAGTTGCGCCTCGAGCATGTCCGAGTGTTGCGCACCAAAGCCCATTCCGGCACCGGTAGTGGTGCGCACGGTCAACGGTACCGGCGTCACGCCGCCGGACATGTACCGCAGTTTCGCGGCATGGTTGATCAATTGATCCGCCGCCACGGCGATGAAGTTCATCAGCATGATTTCGGCGACGGGCCGCATTCCCGCGATGGCCGCACCGATGGCGGCTCCCATGATGGCCTGCTCGGCGATCGGTGTGTCGCGCACCCGTTCGGGACCGTATTTGGTCTCCAGACCCTTGTGGATTCCGAAGCCGCCGCCCTTGGGGTCGCCGATGTCCTCACCGAGCTGGAAGACATTCGCATCCATGTCCAGCGCGACCTCGAGCGCATCGCGGATCGCGTCGGTCATCATCATGGTGCGAGATGCGGTCGCGGTGCTCATCGAGCGGCCCCCTGGGCGTAGACGTCGGTTTCGAGTTCTGAAAGATCGGGAAGTGGTTGTTCGAACGCCCACTGCGCGGCGTCATCGACCTCTTGGCGTGCCGCGTTTTCGATGGCCTCCAGTTCAGCGGAGGTCGCCCACCCCTCGTCGAGCAACCGCTGCCGATAACGAGGTATCGGGTCTTCCGCCACAGCCGCCGCTAACTCAGCCGCAGGAATGTACTCCCCTTGATCGCCGAAATAATGTCCGCAGAATCGGTACGTCACCGCTTCGAGCAACGTCGGGCCGTCCCCGTGCCGCGCCCGAACAATCGCCTGACCCGCCGCTTCGTATAGGGCGACCGGCTCGTTGCCATCGACGGTCACGCCGGGCATCGAGTAGGCGGCCGCGCGCTCTGCGATGTTGGCCACGCTGGTGCCGGCTTCGAGGCGGGTGTATTCGGCCCACTTGTTGTTCTGGCAGACGAACACCACCGGCAGTTTCCAGACCGACGCGAGGTTCAGGCTTTCATGGAAGGCGCCGATGTTGCTGGCGCCGTCTCCGAAGTTGACGACGGTGACTTGACCGGTGTCGCGCATTTTCGAGGCCAAGGCCAATCCGTTGGCGATGGGTAAGCCGCCCCCGACGACGCCGGTGGTGACCATGAGCCCATGCTTGGGCGAGGTGACATGCATGGGGCCGCCTTTGCCGCGGCAGGAACCGGTGGCTTTGCCCAGGTATTCGGCCCACAGCTCACGTAGTGGCACGCCCTTCGCGATCTGGTCGTGCACTCCGCGATAAGTGGTGACGACGTAGTCTTTCTGGCCGAGGTGGGCAGCCACCGATGCCGCCGCAAACTCTTGCCCACGAGGCGAGTAGTACATGCCGCCGACTTTGCCGGCCAGCATTGACGACCGATACTTCTCGTCAAATGCCAAGATCCGAAAAGCGCTGCGATACAGCTGAACTCGTGTGTCGGCCGTGATGCTCGATTCCGTCGTGGTCATCGCAAATGCTTCTCCCGTGCTGGTGTGATCAAGCTCTGGCGAATCAGACATTGATTTAACTAATCAATTGATTGATTGTTATGTAGAGTATGACGGCGGTCACTCGGCGTCAAGCTTGTGTCCGCTACCACACAGACTGTGCGAAAGGAGCACCAGGGATGGAAACACTCCTCAGGTTCGACATGCGCGGGCCTTCGTTCGGTCCGCCGTTGGCCCACCTGTACGCGGCCGCTCTTGAGATGGCTGCATACGCCGACGAGCGGGGGGTCGACGCGGTGGTGGTCAGTGAGCACCACGGCTCAGACGACGGCTATTGCCCGGCCCCGACGGTGCTCGCGGGCGGGCTGGCGGCGCGAACGAAGCGGACGCGAATCCGGCTGGGTGTGGTGCTCCTTCCCCTGCACAACCCGATTGCGGTTGCCGAGCAGACTTTGGTGTTGGACCAGATGAGCGACGGGCGGGCGGAACTCGTGATCGGCGCCGGTTATGTCCCGAGCGAGTTTGCGATGTTCGGTCGAAGGCTTGGGCATAGGTCACGCCTACTCGACGATGGGCTGCCGCAGTTGGCCGCGGCACTGGCCGGCCAGGAGGTAACCGTCGGCGACCACACTTTCGTGGTTACCCCGACAGCCGTTCAGAGACCTCGCCCGCCTTTGTATGTCGGCGGGGGTGTGGCCGCTGCGGCGCGGCGGGCGGCCCGATACGCGGATGGATTCGCCCCCATGGTGCCCAATCTGGAGTTATACGATGCATACCGGGCCGAGTGCCGGTCGCTTGGGCACGAGCCAGGAAGAATCGTCGCAGCCCCGTCGACGCTCTTCGTCCACGTCGCCGAAGACCCCGGAAAGGCTTGGGAGACCATCGGAAAGCACGCCTTGCATGAACTCAATAGCTACGGGCGTTGGGCGATGGAATCGACTACCGGCACGCTCAACTCGCCGTTCGCACCAGTGGCGGATGTTGCCGCGGCCCGCGCGTCCGGGCTGTATAAGGTTGTCACCGTTGACGATTGCGTCGCGCTGATGAATGAGTTCGATTCCCTGGGACAGCCCGTCGTGCTGACACCGCTGATGGGTGGCCTGGATCCCGAGGCGGGATGGGCAAGCTTGCAGCTGTACTTTGAACAAGTGCTACCGGCCTACCGGGCGCAGAGCCATTCGGTCGCGACCGCGTCAAATGCCCGCACAGTCGTTGACCAAGTGAGCCGACAGAGTGCCAAAAATGGGTGAATTCACGTACAAGGTCGCGGTGGTTACCGGCGCAGCCCGTGGACAGGGACGAAGCCACGCCGCGGCGCTAGCCATTGAGGGCGCCGACATCATCGCCGTCGGTATCGCCACGGACATCGAATCGATCCCGTACCCGTTGGCGACGAAGGAAAAACTCGAGCAGACCGCGCAACTCGTCCGGGATGCCGGGCGGCGCTGTGCCGCCTATGTCGCAGACGTCCGCGAGCTCGGCGAGCTGCAGGCGTGCATGCAGTCGGGCATCGCCGAACTCGGCGACATCGACATCGTTGTGGCCAACGCGGGTGTGGTGCCCCAGGCAGAACTGACCCGACCGATGAACAGGTGTATCGCGACATAGTGGACACAAACCTCGCCGGCGTCTGGGCCGTTTCGAGTTCAAGGAGATGTAACGCAGAATGAGCGACGCACAGACTCAAAACCGCGTTGTTTCGTATGGTAAGCGGTTGTCGGACCTCGCCGAGATGCACCCCGATGCCACTGCACTGGTGTTCATCACCGTCACCGGTGATCAACAGCAGGTCAGCTGGCGGGAGCTCGATCAGCGGAGTAATCGGGTAGCGCGCTCGCTCGCGCGGATTGGCATCGGCCAGGGTGACATGGTGGTAGTCGAGCTGCCCAATTCGGTCGAGCACATCGTCTGCGCCTTCGCGTCATGGAAGCTCGGTGCGTGTGTGCTGCCTCTGCGCTGGGATCTGCCCGACTGGGAACGCGCGCGGGTGTTGGACGTGGCCCAGCCGGTGGCCGTGGTGGGATCGCGCACGGCCGAGGGCGCGTGGCAGCAAGTCAGTCCGGCGACGCTCGAGGATCCGGCGGTCAGCGCGGAGCCCCTCGCCGACTGCATTGCCGACCCTGCTCGAGCGATTGCCAGCTCGGGGTCGACCGGCACTCCAAAAGTGATCTGCGCCAGCGGGTCCGGCACTTTCGACCTGGACAGTATCGAGAACCTTCCCGCCCGCGTCACCGGGCAGCGCTCAGACCAAGTTCAGTTGGTGCCGGCACCGCTTTATCACACCAATGGATCGCTAATTACGTACCCATCGCTGCTGCGGGGGCAGTCGGTGATCCTGATGGAACGTTTCGTCGCGGAACTGGTACTCGAGGTGATCGAGCGTCACAAGGTGAACACGCTGACGGCGACGACCATCATGCTGCAGCGGATGGCCCGGTGTCCTGACGTGACGCGACGTGACCTGAGCTCAATCGAGTCGCTGTTACATGGCGGTGCTCCATTGCCGCAGTGGTTGGCCCGATTCTGGATTGACCGTGTCGGCCCGACAAAGTTTTTCGTCGCCTACGGATCCTCGGAAAATGCCGGCTCCTGTTTCGCGCGAGGCGATGAATGGTTGGCGCACCCCGGAACCGTCGGACGCCCGCTCAACACCGAGTTGCGGATACGCGACGAGCAGGGGCGTGATCTGCCGCCGGGTGAGACGGGGATGATTTACGTTCGCCGACCAGGTCAATCCTCACCGGTGTTCAACTACCTGGGCGACGTGCCGGCCGGTGTCGATGCGGACAACTTCACTTCTCTTGGCGACTTGGGGTGGGTCGGTGAGGACGGCTACCTATACCTTGCCGATCGTCGCGTCGACATGATCATCTCGGGCGGCGCGAACGTGTATCCGGCCGAAGTCGAGGGCGCGCTGACGGAGCATCCGGGAGTGATAGACGCAGTTGTCGTCGGGCTGCCGGACGACGAGTGGGGTGAGCGCGTACACGCCATCGTTGTGCCGGCCGACGTTGCCAGCCCACCGTCATCGGAGGAGCTGCGGAACTTCTGCCGCGAGCGGATCGCCGCCTACAAGATCCCCAAAACCGTTGAGGTGGTTGAGAGTTTGCCTCGAAGCGATGCGGGAAAGATACGGCGTGCCGATTTGGCGCGCGAGCGTCTACCCCGACCCACGGGTAAGAGCTAGCTAAGGACCCCCAAGCGAAGTCCGCTCGGAACGTTCGGCAAGAACCGGGCCGACCCAGGAGCCAGTCGCTGCATTCAGCGCTCGATCTACGAAGTAGCCACTAGCGATAGGCGGTTACGCGTGCCGCCAGCGCGGGCTTGCCATCGTTCGCGATCGCACGTGCCTCCGCGACGGCGGTCCCGCGTCCGATACGCAACGGCGTCGCTTCATAGCGGGACCGTTCGCCGGCGCGGAAAGGACGCAGGAAGTTCACTCTGACGGACGCGGTGCGCATCGGCGCGCCACCAGTGTTCACCGTCGCTGATGCGGCCAACTCGAGTCCCGCCGAAGCAACCCCGCCGTTGATGACGCCGGCGGCGTTGTTCAGAAACGGGTCGACGTGCTGACGTAGGACTCGGACGCCGTCGGCAGGGGGCATCGGCGACACAGCCATCAGTTCCGCCAAAGAGGTGCCACCGCGCTTGGTCATTGTCTCTGGAGGCTCATTCAGGTCGAGTACTTCAGGCTTGACAAAGTATGAGCGAATCGTGCCGCCACCGATGACAACGCCGTCACATGTGAGTGTGCAAACGGAAAGCGCTGTCCCGCTGTCGCGAAGGCCCAGCGGCCGCCCGGACGCGACGATGGGGCAAGCCCCTATCGCAGTCGCCCGCTCGCTTCCATCGGGGCTCAGCTCAATGGTTAATTCGCTGGACACCGTCCACTCAGCGTCGCGACGCCGCAAGTGGTTGGACATTCCGCTAACCGCATTGATGAGCACGCCGAGCGGGGCAATGGTCGGCAGGTCGGTGAAGGGGTTGCGCATGCCCGCGAGTGGCATCGACATCTCCACGATTGCGGACTCCTGATCCGCGGTCAAAACCTCGATCCCGAAACGCCGCAGCAGCTGGATCGGAGTTTCGATGTCATAGTCGGTTTCGCGGCTCACCTCTGTCATTCGAGAAGGTCGAGGACCGTGGATGATTCGGAATCCGACAGCAAGAACTCTTCCGCCTTCTGCAGGTGCCTTTTCCACAGCTCGCCGGCCTTGTCGGCCTCCCCGGCTTTGACCAGATCCAGCACCATGCGATGGCTTTTTGCCGATCGGCGGACCGCCTGCTCTGCGGGGGCACCGTCGGTGGGCTGCAACGAGCGATTCGCCTTTTCGACGATGTGATGCAGCATGTCGCTGACGATCTGCAATGTCTTATTGTCCGACAGCCGTGCGATCGCGGCGTGAAAGCATGTCAGCTGGATCACGGCATCGCTGCCTGGGTTCAACTGTTCCTCGGCCTCGACGATCTGCTCCAGTTTCGAGATGACGTCTGCGTTGCGCTCTTTGGCCAACTGCACGACCAACGGCGCCTCGAGTGCCATTCGTGCCTCGTAGACGTCTTTGAGCGTCACACCTTCGTACTCGAGAATCAGTCCGGCATAACGCGCGAGGATTTCGCGTTTGGGCCGGGTGACCCGGGCGCCGCCACGCACGCCTCGCTGGACGACGATGAGCGATTCGGATTCGAGAACGCGGAATGCCTCCCGCAGCGTCGGCCGTGACACACCGAACCGCTCCATGAGCTCTGACTCCGGTGGGAGCATCGTCCCTTCAGGGATTTCGCCGCGGATGAACATCCTGCGCAGCACCGTGGCCACCCGATCGGCCATCTTCGGCTCGCGGAAGCTAGTGACCTCCATATCGACCTCCACCGGTATCGCAAATACAGATAACTATTTACATGTTAATCGATATGGGCAACTGACGCGGCGATCCGCTCCATCACGGTGGGCAAACTCACGCTCAATAGCCCATCGCCCGGCCCATGAGGTCCTTCATGATCTCGGTGGTGCCCGCATAGAGTCGCTGCACTCGAGAGTCGCGCCACAGCCGGGCCACCTCGTATTCGTTGATGTAGCCGTAGCCGCCGTGAAGCTGCAGGCATCGGTCGATGATTTCCCACTGCACCTCGGAGGTCCACCACTTCAGGCCCGCGGCGTCGGCGTCGGACAGGGTTCCCTCGTTGACCGCAAGCACGCACTGATCGAGATACGTCTGTGCCGCATCGAGTTTGACCTGCATCTCGGCGATGAAGTGCCGATTGACTTGAAACGTTCCGATGGGCTGGCCGAAGGCCGTTCGCTCCAGCGCATACGCCTTTGTGAGGTCGAGGGCTCGCCGCGCCGCGGGTAAGGCGTAGCAGGCCACACCGACTCGTTCGAAGGGCAGGTTGGACACCAGATGATAGAAGCCGCGATTCAGCTCCCCGACGAGGTTCTCTTTCGGCACTCTTACGTTGTCGAAGAACAACTCTGCGGTGTCTGCGGAGAACTGCCCGATCTTGTCGAGCTTGCGGCCGCGGGTGAAACCCTCCATACCGTCTTCGATCATCAGCAGGCTGATGCCTTTTCGCCCAGCCGCCGGATCAGTCTTCACCGCAGTAAGCACGAGCTTCGACAGCAGCCCGTTGCTGATAAATGTCTTCTGCCCGTTGACCACCCAATGATCGCCCTCGTCGCGCGCAGTCGTCTTGATGCCGGCAAGATCGGACCCCGCCGCCGGCTCGGACATCGCAATCGAACCGATGTATTCGCCGGAGATGAACTTCGGCAGCCAACGCGCCTTCTGGTCGTCGGTGGTCAAGCTGTTCAAATAGGGCATCAGGATGTCGTTTTGGACGCCAAGGCCGATGCCGACCGAGCCGGTCATGAACAATTCCTCGGAGATGATTTGGTTGAACCGGAAGTCCTTCACACCGAGTCCGCCGTATTTCTCGTCGAACTCCCAGCCGATCAAACCGTGCTCGCCTGCGGCCAGCCACGCTTCACGGCTGACCTTGCCGTCGCGCTCCCACTTCTCCACATTGGGAACGCACTCTCGCTCGAAGAACTCCCGCGCAGTGGCGCGGAAATCGTCATGTACCTCGTCGAAAATGTTGCGGCGCATGCTTCCTCAGTCCACGTTGATGATCGCGGGCAGCGCCTGCCCGGGCGCATACGTGTCAAACAGGCGATCGGCGAGCAACGACTCCAGCTGCTGGTAGGAGCCACACAACGCGTCGATCTGAAAGCCGCGCTTCACATATCGGTGGAGGTCGTGTTCGGCGGTCAACCCCACCGCCCCGCACACCTGCAAGACAGCATCGGCGACGCCTCGGTGTGCCCGACCCGCTGCTACCTTCGCGGCTTGGGCCGACAACACCCCGCCATACCGCCATGAGTCGTCGAGAAGCGCTCGGGCACCTTCTAGTCTGGCCGCAGCCGCCGCGAGGGCATGGCGTGGGGCCTGCAGTGATCCGATTGGCGAACCGAATTGGACGCGGACGCTGACCTGTTCGACTGCGATGTGCATTGCCTGGTCAGCCAGCGCTACGAGTTCGGTCGCCAGCGAGCGATGCGCCGCGGCGATCGCACGCCCCCATTCCGTGGACGCATCTGCGAGGTCGCCGTCGACGGCCCCCTCGACGCGAGTCCAGATCACCGTTGCGTCGAAGGTGTCGAGTCGTTCGGCTCGCAGCTGGTCGGCGTCGACGACGGCGACGGAGACCGTTCCCATCGCGCCGGAGATCGGAATTAGGACGCGCCCGCGCGGCGGACCGAGCAGGATGCCCGTCACCTGACCGTCGTCGGAACTTGGCGTGGCACCGTGGGACAGGGCAGGCAGCACTATGGCATCGACCGGTGAGTCCACCGAGGATGCGAGTTCGGCCAGCATGACACGGTCCAGCGCATCGGTGAGCGCCAAGGTCCGACCCTGTGCCCGGAACAACAGCGCACACGCGTCTACTGGGTATTCCGACTCAATCTCCGACCAACCGAGCTCGGACAGCAGTGCGTCGATGGAGACGTGGTCTCCCTTGGTCGCGACTTCGTCGAACTGGCGGAAGACCGCCTCTTCGATCATCGGCCACGATTCGTCGGTCGCATTCGCTATACGCGTGCGGATGGTCACTTCGCGCGCCTTTCCTTGGGCAACCCCAAAATGTGGTCGGCGATGAGCCCGCGCTGAATCTCGGCGGTCCCGCCCATGATCGTGACCGCCCGTGAGTACCACCACCCCGCGCGTGCGGTGTCGAGCTCGACAGAACCGCCGCCGTTGCCGGCCATCATGTGGTCTCGCGCGACGTCGAGGATCAGGTCGTGGGCCGCACGCTCGGCTTCGCTGCACAGCAGCTTGTCGATGCTGCTTTCGGGGCCTACCGACTCGCCGGCAGCCAGTTTGCGCACGGTCGTGGCTGCACTGGCTTTCGCTGCGATGACGTCGACGTAGACGCGCGCAAAGCGTTCTCGAAGAGCCGAACCCGCTCCGCGGGTGACCATCAATTCGCGCAGCCGTCCCAACTCGACCAGCACTTTGTTCAGCGCCGCGTAGCCGTACATGCCTCGCTCGTACTGCATCAGGAACATCGTCACGGCCCAGCCGCCGCCGACCTCGCCGATTAGCCGTTCCGGCGGCACCCGCACGTCGTCGAAGAACACCTCGGCCAGCTCGCGTCGCCCGCTGGCCAATGCGATTGGCCGCACAGTTAACCCTGGTGTGTCTGTGTCAATCAGCAACATCGTCAGGCCGCGGTGCCTACTCTCTGGCGACCCCGTGCGCACGAGCACGCAGAGCCGCTTGGCCGTGGCACCATGGCTGGTCCAGATCTTTTGGCCGTTCACGACGAATCCGTGTGAGCCCTCGTCGGTGGCCCGGGTCCGCAGGGAGGCAAGGTCGCTGCCGGATTCGGGCTCGGAGAAGCCCTGCCCCCACCACTCGGCGCCCTCCAGATAGCGGGGAAGGTATTCACGAGCCAGGTGCGGGGCGAACTTCAGGGTTGTGGAACCCATGATCTCCAGCGTCCACGCCTGCGGCGGGGTTGGCAGCATCGCGTTCGCGAACTCCTCGAAGAGGACGGCACGATGAATCTCATTCCCGCCCGAGCCGCCGAATGCCTCGGGCCAGCCGTAGCGGTTCCAACCGTCGGCGTGCAGACGGGCCATCACAGTCGCGCTGTGTGCGAGCTCGGCCTCGACCGTCGAGTGTGCGGCGCTCCGCCACTCATCGACGCAGTCGAGCGTGCGTAGATACTGCCGGAAATCTTGACGGAAGATCGCGACCTGCGACACATAGTCGCTACGGTTCGCCACGTCGTTGATGGCTGCCGACACCGTGTCACCCCCTTCAGGGCCGAATTGCGATTCGATCAGCCGGGAGTGTCGAATCAGCTAAACAATTATCTATAACAGGTACACTACATCGCGCCCGCAGTCCAGGAGGAGCAAGTCCCACGCGTCGGCATGATCCATTGGTCTAGTTCAACCGGAAACTCCCTCTGCAGAACTGTCAGTTAGTGGGAAGCAGTGCGATCAGTGCTGCCGCGTCGCCGATGCTGCGCAGGAGGTCGTTGAGGTGCGTGCACGTCGACGTACCGTGCAGTTCTTGACGGATACGGAAGTGCAACTCGTTCAACCTCATTCCGACGATGCGGGTCGCGCTGGCCACGGCGCCCGGACATTCCTGCCACGGCAGTACCCGAGGTACGGCCTCCGAGCGCACGATGGTCCCGGTGTCGGAATCCACGGCTGCCTCGAGCGTGTACTCGTGGACGATGGTTTCCGTGCCGTCGGCGCGCACGTAAGTGTCGCGAAACATCGCGTCGATCTGGATTTCGCGTCCTTCACCGCTGTTGCTCACGTCCAGCCTGCGTCGACGGCGCATCCCATGAACGGGAAGCGTCGCCATCTCGTGCCAAGCCAGCGCGTCGTCGGGGCCTTCGAGACGCGGCGCCGGCGGCCCGGTCACGACGGCGGGGTCCCCGTTCTCGAACGACGTCATCAGCAGGCCGCCGGTGGCGAAGCCGGCGCACTGGTCGGCGACCGGCAGATAGCCGGACTTCGCCGCGACTCCCAGCACTCCCGACGCCGACAGGGCATGTCCGGAGATGAGCGTGGCGACTGGAATATCGTCGAGCAACGTATAGCGCAAGTCTCGACGTGCTCTCAGACTGGGCGCAGCCTTATCGACCGCGGCGCGAAACCCGCTCATGGCGGGCGCCCCGACGAGATGCATACCCGAAACGGGCGGTTCAACCTCGAGGTGCTGAACGACTCGAGCGATCATCTCGACTGTCGCCTGCAGTCGGGCGCGGCCCACTTCGGTCGCCGTGCCGTCGCGGGCGGTCTTGAGGTCGCGTGCTCGGCCCGACAAGTACACCGGATCCATGGAGCCCGGATCGCGTGCCATATCGATGGAGCTGGTTCGCCGCACCGAGCCTGGTACCCGCGGCGGCGTCCCACGCGTCGGTTCGTGAATACCGTGCAGCGGATGTAGGCCGAAACGGGGTGTGCCCAAAGCAGTTCCGCTCATATCGGTGAATCAGGCTATGCTGATGCTCTTGGTTCGCAGGAACTCGTCGAGCCCTTGTCGACCGCCTTCCTTGCCCATGCCGCTGATGCCGATACCGCCAAAGGGTCGGTGCGCTGGGATGTTCATTGCGCCGTTGATCAGCACTTCTCCAGTCTCGAGTGCTTCGGCGACCCGGTGTGCGCGCTTGAGATCGTTGGTGAACACATACCCGGACAGCCCATAAGGTGTGCTGTTCGCGATCTCGATGGCTTCATCTTCGGTGTCGAACGGCATGATCGATAACACCGGCCCGAAGACCTCTTTCTGCGCCAGTTCGGACTTGGGGTCGACATCGGCGAATATGGTGGGCTGCAGGAAATATCCATCCGCGAGGTCACCGCCAATACGCTCACCACCTGTGACCAATCGTGCGCCGTCACGCTTGGCGCGCTCGATCATGCCCAAGATCCGTTCCAGCGCTGCGGCATTCACGACAGGACCAGCCAGGGTGTCTGGTTCGAAAGGGTCGCCCACCTTGATCATCGACGCCATCGCCGAGACTCGCGCGATGACGTCGTCGTATAGCGGCCGTGCCACGATCATTCGGGTCGGAAACGCGCATCCCTGGCCGCTCAACAGCCCCACCGAATTCATTGTGCCGATGCTGCAGGCGAGGTCGAGATTCGCGTCCTCGAAGAGGATGTTGCCGGATTTTCCGCCGAGTTCCATGACCGCCGGCTTGATCTGCTCGGCGCAGGCCGACAGGATCTTGCGCGCGGTATCCGTGCCGCCGGTGAAAGTGACCTTCTTGACGAGCGGATGCGCGACGAGCGCCGCTCCGGCTTCGGCGGACCCGGGTACCACGTTAATCACGCCGGCGGGAATCCCGGCTTCTGCAGCGAGATCGGCGTACAGGTCGGAACTGAATGGGGTGAGCTCGGACGGCTTGATGACCAAGGTGTTGCCGGCGGCAAGGGCCGCAGGCACTTTCATCGCCAACGAGATGAGGGGACCGTTCCAGGTGATGATCACGCCAATCACCCCATAAGGCTGGCTCAACGTATAGCTGAACTCGCCGTGAGTTCTGAACGACGACGAGATCTCACTGGTGATCTTGTCGGCCCAACCCGCGTAGTAACGCGTCCACTCGACCGACATCGCGACAAGTCCGCCCACCACACCCGACGCGGTGCCGTTGTCAAAGGTGCCGAGTCGGACGAACTCGTCACTGTGTCGTTCGATCAAGTCGGCAAAGCGCATCAGAATACGCCTGCGCTCAACCGGATTGGTCTGCCGCCACTCGAGAAACGCAGAGTGGGCGGCATCGACAGCCTCTTCGATCTCGGCCGGGCCGGCCAGCGGGATGTCGCCGTCGGGCGTCCCATCGCACGGGTTGATGTGTTGGAAAGTGCCTCCGGACCCGGTATGTCGTTTCTCACCGCCGATCCTCAGTGAAATGTCCGGGCGGGCTGTATCGAGTGTCGAGCTCGTCATTGCATCAACCTCTCCGTTATCGAACCGCGAAGCCGGCGTCGAGCGGCCAAGCAGTGCCGGTGATGAACTTCGCCTCGTCGGAAACCAGCCAGGCGACAGCATTGGCGATGTCTTCGGGTTGAAGGATCTGTATGGGCAGGACGTTCTGCATGGATGACAGCGCCTCGTCATTGGCTTCGAACAGCTTGGCCATCGTCTCGTTCATCACCATGCCGGTCGCCACCCCGGTCGGGTGGATGGTGTTGACCCGGATTGAGTGCGGCCCAAGGTGATTCGCCCATACCTGCATCAAACCGACGATGCCGCGTTTGGCGGCGGCGTAAGCGTGGCCGCCGGCACGGTCGGTGCCGGTGGCCTTCAAACCAGCGCTCGAGCTTGTCATCACGATCGATCCGCCGCGGCCGCCGTCGATCAGGGTGGGGATCGCTGCCTCGACGGTGTTCCACACACCGACCAAGTTCACGTCGACGATGTCCCGGAATATCCCGCGTCGGTTCGACCCCTCACTGAGGCGCACGATCCCGGCATTGGCCACCACGATGTCCAGCCGGCCGAATTCGTCGACGCCCTCGCGGACAACGGCATCGACGGCGTCGCCGTCGCGGACGTCGGCTTGGCGGGCCACAATTCGCCGACCCTGGTCCTCCACGAGCTTGACCGTCTCTTCGAGGTCGGCAGGTGTCGCGTTGGGATAGTCCATGGTGTCGATGTCGGCACAGATATCCAGTGCGATGATGTCGGCGCCTTCACTGGCCAGGCGGACGGCATGGGCGCGGCCCTGCCCTCGAGCCGCGCCGGTGATAAAGGCGACTCTGCCTTCAAGATTTCCCACGATGTGTCTCTCCCTTATCAGTCCGGCGCGTGGCCGGTGTGGATGCGTGCCAATCTCAAACCTTCTTCGGAGTCGTCGACCTCGACGCTCCAGTTGCCGCACGTGCACCACGCGCGGAAGTGACCGTTCTCGGGCAGAATCACCTGCCCGTCACAGTCGCCGCCGGTGTTGGCGATGCTGGCGAGGAATTCGAGCGGTTTCTCGTGCAGAGCGCTGTCGTGGTCAGCCATGGTTGGCTGCTGCGCTGGGGCGGAACACCGGAAGTAGCCAGCCGTCCGCGATGGGAGAGAAGTCGACGTGCAACGCCATTCCGATGGTCACGTCGGTGGGCGCTACGTCCACGATGTTGCTCACAAGCCGAGCGCCGGGTGCGTCGGGTAGGTCTACCACCGCAGGCACGACGATTAGATCGGGCATGCCGGGAATGCCATGCACGACCGCGTAGCTGTAGACGGTTGCCGTTCCGCTGAGCTGGACCCAGTTGACGGTCTTGGACTGGCATCCAGGGCAGAACGGAGTGGGTGGTAGGCGGAAGGTGCCGCAGTCGGCGCACTGCGGTGCGACAAGGCGTCGCTCTTTTGCTGCCTGCCAGAACGGTTCGGTGTCTTTGTTGACCGCGATCCGGACGCGCTCGCCAGGAAGGGTGGCCGCCAGCGTGACAGGGGGCGCGTTCATGCCGCACGCCCCAGGATGAGGCCACTGACCGGCAGACTCGCCGGACCGCCGGTGACCAACGCGAGTTCGGCGTCGTTGACTTGGTTGATGGCGGTGCCGCGCATCTGCTCGACTCCTTCCATGATGTGGGTCATCCCGACGATGTAGCCCTCCGACAGTTGACCGCCGTGCGGGTTGAGCGGGATGGAGCCGCCGTCGTAGCGGATCGCGCCGCTTTCCACGAACGCGCCGCCCTCGCCCTTGTCACAGAATCCGTAGTCCTCGAGTTGCATCAGCACCATCGGGGTGAAGTGGTCGTAGAGCAGTGCCACGTCGATGTCGGCGGCGGTGATTCCGGCTTGCCGGTAGAGCCGGTCGGCGATTGGTTTGTTACCCGAGGACGCGAAGTACTCATCAGGCATGCCCATCCACGCGAATGCGCGTCCCCACTCTTTGACTCCACCATGGGCGGCGGCGACCACCGGGACCGGTGGCTGACGCAGGTCGCGGGCCCGGTCCATGCTCGTGGTGATCACAGCGACGGCACCATCGGTCTCCTGACAGAAGTCGTAGAGGCACAACGGTTCTGCGATCATCCGCGCGTTGAAATAGTCTTCGAGCGTGAGCGGTTCCCGATGCATGGCCTTGGGCCGATTCAGTGCGTTGGCGCGTGTGGAGATCGCGATCTCGGCGAAGGCCTCGCGCCGAGTGCCGTACAGATGCATGTGTCGGCGCGCCAACACCGACATCAGCTGACCGGGGCCGAAAAGACCTGAGGGCTGCAGGAACGAGTTGATCGGGTCGGGCTGTATCGCCGAGAACACTGATCCGAGCCGTTGTTTTGATTGTTGCAGCGCCATCACGGTGACCACGACTGAAGCGTCTCCGGCGACGATGGCCGCGCGCGCCAGTCCGATCGCCCCGGCCGAACCGCCGCCGCCCGAGGTGAGCGCCGCAGTGAACCGGACCTCGGGAATGCCGAGGGTCTCCATGAAATCGCCGGTGTCCATCTTCTCGCTGTAGCCGGCGCTGGCACCCGAGTAGTAGGCGAAACCGTCTATGTCGCGCACTGCCAGCCCGGCGTCCTCACACGCGGCGAGGATCGCCTCACCGGCGAGTTCGGTGATGGTCTTCGGGAGCGACTCACCGCGCTTGTAGTAAGGCGTCGCACCGATTCCGACGACGGCGACATCCCGCAGACCCTTCGAATTCACCACTGGCTCAGATACTTTCGGTTGGGATGGGGGGGACATCAGGGAACAGCTCGAAGAAGGTGCCCTGGGTGATACGCAGCCGTGTTTCGTCGCTGACCCCGTCGAACAGCGTCTTGAGCGTGTCCTGGGTGTGGCCGAACGTGCCCTCCATGTGCGGATAGTCGCTGCCGAACATCACGTTGTGGTAACCCATGTGGTCGAAGGCGGAGACCGCGGTTTCATCGTGCTGAAACGACGCGTAGACCTGGCTGTACAGAATCTCTTTGGGGCTGCGGCTGAGCTTTGGGCGCACCGCCATATGGTGTTGGCGATACCCCTCCAACAGCCGGTCACCCAGGAACGGAACCCATGTCGCACCGCCCTCGGAGATCAGCACCTTCAAATTCGGATGCCGATCCAGCGCGCCGCCAGCCACCAGTTTCATGGTGGCCCGCTGCCCGGAGAAGGTGGTCTCGGCGTAGTTCATGATGGCGCCACCCGGGCCCCTGTACACCAAACCCGCGCCGCCGGTGATGCTGTTGCCTGCAGTCGCATCGACGGGATCGGTGCCGATATGGAAGGCCAGCACCATGCCGGCCTCTTCTGCAGCCGCCCATAGCGGCTCCCAATCGTTGCGGTTCCAGTCCGGGGCACTCGGATGAGGAGTGGTTGGAAGAAAGACTGCCTTGAATCCCTTGTCGGCCGCCCACTGCAGTTCCTCGACCGCGTCATCGACCACCAGCGTGGAAACTTGCGCGGTGACCACGTACCGCGGTGACACCGCGGCGATCTCTTCGAGCGCCCACTCATTGCTGGCCCGCATGCACGCCTTGAGCAGCTCCGGTGTGCGGAAGGTGGACCCCCACATCCCCAGCGACGGGAAGATCACCTCGCCCCACACACCTTCGTGGTCGAGGTCACCCAGTCGTGCGCGCGCGTCTCGCACGCCCTGCGGCCTCGAGCTCATTTCGGCGAACGCGACGAGGGCCGACGACGGCAGTTTCCGCCTGAAGATCTGACCGTCGACGTAGACGGTCTCGTACTCGCCGTCGGGGTCCTTTTCCGCCCGCGGGCACAACTCGGCAAGCCGCTTGGGCAGCCGGGACTGCCAGAGATCGTCGGGTTCCAGGAAGTGTGAGTCGCCGGAGTTCGTCCAGATCTTGGTCATTTGGTCCTCCAGCCAGATGTCAGCATATGAAAAATTGATTTTCAACGAGGTTAGTGGCGCGTGGCGGCCGATGTCAACGCCCGTCGACGAAAGTGCTCTTGAACCCTGCGACGATGAAGCGCTACCATGCGGTGCACGTCACATCTGGTCCCGGGATGTAGTGGACCACGAAAAGTGATTTTTCGAAGTAAGAAGGTCAAAGGAGTCGCGTCGAATGCCCCCTTCCGCCAGCGCTCAGGCCGCGCCCGAACCGACGACACCGCTGGCTGGCATACGAGTCGTCGATCTATCCACCACGCTGCCCGGCGCGTTCTGCACACAGTTCCTGGCGGATTCCGGTGCGGATGTTCTGATGGTCGAGGCGCCCGGTGGAAGTCCGGTCCGCACGCTGCGCGGCTGGCCCGCGCTCGGCCGCGGCAAGCGCAGCCGGGTTGTCGATCTGCGGTCCACCTCAGGGGCGGCCGAACTGGATGAGGTGCTGCACGACGCCGACGTCGCGGTGACGACGTACAGTCCCGCCGCGCTCGCGGATCTGGGCATGGATTCCGAGGCGCTGCTGGCGCGTCATCCGCGGTTGGTGATCGCCCACATCACCGGTTGGGGCCGCAGCGGGCCGTGGCAGGACCTGAAGGGTTACGAGGGGCTCGTGCTCGCCAAGGCCGGTCTGTTTCATGCCGTACGCCGGATGGCGAATCCGCCACGGCCGTCGTATGTCTCCGTTCCCTATGCAAGCTTCGCCACTGGACACATTGCGGCGCAAGGAATCCTGGCAGCGCTGCGTGAGCGCGACCGCAGTGGGTTCGGCCAAATCGTCGAGGCCGATCTCGTCCGCGGTGTGCACGCCATCGATGCGTGGAACTGGTTCGGCGAGATGGTCGGTATCCGGTGGCCCGAGGCCTACACCACGGTCGACGCCTGGACAGAGCAAGGTACCCCACAGAGTCCGATGCTGTTGGCGCTCTTGGCCGCTCCTACCAAGGACGGGCACTGGTTGCAGTTCGCCCAGGTAAAGCCGAATTTGTTCGCGGCGATGCTAACCGAGTTCGGAGTGACCGAACTTCTCGCCGATCCGAAATGGAATGGCTTTCCGGCACTGGAAAGTCCGGAACTGTACAAGGAATTCTGGTCGATCCTGTTGGCGAAAGTCGGCGAACGCACCCTCGCCGAATGGCAGCAGTGTTTCGACGACAACCCGGACCTGTGTGCCGAGTTGTTCCGCTCCGGACCTGAAGTCCTCGGTCATCCTCAGCTGGCGCACGAGGGGCGGTCGACGCTCGTCGAGGATCCCGAGGTTGGGCTGGTCCGCCAGCCGAGCACCCTCGTTCACACCCAGAATGGCACGCTGCGCCGACCTTCTCCGGCACCTCGACTCGGAAACGCTGGAGGCATCTGGGCGGCTGATGCGTCCGCCGTCGAGGCCTCCGGTGACACGCGATCGGCGCCGCCGCTAACGGGCGTCACCATTGTCGAGTTCGGCGAGATGTTCGCTGCTCCCTACGCCTCGAGCGTGCTCGCCGACCTCGGCGCACGCGTCATCAAGTTCGAGAACATCAATGGTGACGACATCCGCAACCTCCTGCCGTTTCCGGAAGCGGCTGGCGCGAAGGTGATGCAGGGCAAGGAAAGTATCCAGGTTGATCTGCACACCGAGGAGGGACGGGCGGTGGCTCACCGCCTCGTCGCGTCCGCCGACGTTGTGCTGCAGTCCATGCGGGCCGGCGTTGCCGACAGGCTGGGTATCGGTGCCGAGACGCTGCACGCAATCAACCCCGACCTCATTTACGTGTCGGCGCCAGGCTACGGCGTCGACGGACCCTTCGGCTCACGTCCCGCGTACGCCCCGAGCATCTCTGCGGCCGGGGGAGTGGCGCTGACCAACACACCGGACGCCGCGTGCATGACCTCGAACCTCGACGAGGTCATGCACCACGTGCCGCGGGTCACGTCCGCGGGAACGACACCGGAGTTGCAAAGCGATGGCGTGGCCGCCCTCGGCGTCGCTTCGGCGATCCTCACTGCCCTTGTCGGGCGCGACCGCGGCCGTCCGATCAACGATGTGCGTACCTCGATGCTTGCGACGGTGACGCATCTGCTCACCGACTGGGTCGTCGACTACGCCGATGCTCCAGAGCCTTCAGCGTCCCGACACGACGGCAAAGGGCTCTCGGCGCTCTACCGGATCTACGACGCCAGCGAGGGACACATTTTCCTGGCCACACCTCAAGCCAAGGAATGGCAGCCGCTCGTGGCAGCGCTGCGGGATTTCGCCGATCTCGGCGGTGATCAACGCTTCTCGACCGCGGAGGGCCGGGCGGCTAATGATGACGAGCTCGCCCGACGTCTCGAGGCTGCATTCAGCAAAGAGTCGGCGGCGTTCTGGGAGAAACATCTCGGGGCGGCGGGCCTTGGATGTGTGCAACTGTACGAGGGTGCTCCGGCACGGCTCATCCAGACGGATCCACAACTCGCGGCCGAATACACCGTGGCTGCTGTGAGCCCCATCTTCGACGAGCACCTGCGGTTTTCGCCGCTCGTCGGGATGAGTCGATCAGAGGTCAGGGCGCCCGGCGGATGTCTGGCAGGTCAGCACACCGTCTCGGTGCTGCGCGAGTTCGGTTACGATGACGCGACAATCACGAAGTGGCAGGATGCCGGTGTGATCCATTGTGGTTGAGACTCGGTCGATCGATCGCTCATCGGAGCGGCAGCACATCATCGACGCCGCCTACCGTTGTCTGGACCGCAACTCGTCGGCTTCGATCACCGAGATCCTCGATGAAGCGGGTCTCGGAACGCGGGCCTTCTATCGGAACTTCAACACCAAACACGATCTTCTGTTGGAAATGTTTCGTAGGGATCGCGAGATGGTGCAGGCGCAACTGCGCGAGGTCGTGGCGCGCGCCCAAACCCCCGTCGAGGCGCTGCGGGCGTGGATGACGCATCTGTTCGAACTGGTGTCGAATCCGCGCAAGCGCAAGAGGGTCGCCATCTTCTACTCCGAGGAGCTGCGGCGCACTCCGGGTTATGCCCGCGAACTCGAACTCCTCTTGGCGGCCGATCAAGCTTCAATCGCGGCGATCCTGCACGGAGGCAAAGCCGAAGGAATCTTCACCGCGTGCAACCCGGAGGTGGATGCTCGGTCGATACGGGCGGCTTTCGACGCCGCACTTGTCGACCGGTTCCATCAGAAGTCGACGGTAGATGCTGCCGACGAGGCCGAACAGCTGCTGGGCTTCGTACTGCGCGGTCTGGGCGCCGCTTAGCCTTCACCGGGACGAGCCTGGTGCAGATTGTCTGCACATGCCCAGCGCGCCTACTCCTCGGGCGTGTGAGAATCGTCGACCGTCAGACAGACAGCTGTGGCCTGATGGCGCCGGGAAGGAACGTCTGCAGGAGTCCCTCGTCCCCCCCAACTCCTGGCCGCCCCGGCTCTTCGATCAGGCTCCAGCACACCCGAACGACCCACTCCGCCAGCAACTGTGGCGGCACATCGGTACGTATCTCGCCGTCAGGCGCCTCTGCGAAGCGGTTGGCAAGCTGGCCGATGATCTCAGCCCGCCATGATGTCGACCGCTCGGTAGCGTGGAACGTCCGCGCCAACTCATTCGTCGTAGTCATCGACAGGATGGCGGGGGAGTTTCGGGCGAAGTCAAGCCCGGCCAGCACCGCGTTGATCAGGCGGTCCACGAACAGCCCATCTTGCTCGAAGTGGAATTCGACGGTCGCAACCAAAGCCATGTTCGCACGCACGAAACACGCCGCGAGTATCGCGTCAATGTTCGGGAAGTAGGCGTAGACGGTGGTTCGGTGGACGCCGGCCTTCGCCGCCACGTGCGTCATCCTCGTCTTATTGGGGCCGCGTTCGGCGAAGCATGCCTCGGCTGCCGTGATGAGGCGCTCTCGGGCCTGCTCGTCCGTGATGGGAAGATCGGCGCCCCATGCCGGGGCGCGCTGCCGCTCGGCCGTTCCCCGCCTGTTCGCAGCGGTCGTCCTGCTAGCCATTGTTGACCCGATCTTCACCGCATACCAGCGTGTGACCGAAACTATATAACTAGTTGTACTGTAGTTGGCGGCACACATTGTGCCTAACTGTCGGAGAGGAATCAGCAGTGTCGTCGCCAACGGATACCTCGATTGTGGAGAAGTTCGATCATCATTCGCCATCGTTTCGTGATGCACCGCACGAGATGATGGCCGAGATGCGATCACGTTGCCCCATAACGCGTTCCAGCGAACACGGCGGCTTCTGGGCGTTGTTGGACTACCAGTCCGTGTTCGGGGCATCGCGTGATGATGCCGTGTTCAATTCGTATCCTTCGGTGGGTGTTCCGGCCAGTGGAGCGCCCTTCCCGATCCTTCCGATCGAAACCGACCCGCCTCTGACGCAGAAGCTACGCGCCGTGACGGTGAAGGCGTTCTCTCCCGGTCAGGCTGAGGCCCTTCGGCCACTGGCACGGAAAATGGCCCGGGAGATGGTCAACGAGTTCATCGAACGCGGCGAGTGCGACATCGTCGACGAACTCACCACGCCGCTGCCGGCGAAAATGATCCTGCACATGCTCGGCTTTGACCAGTCACGCTACGCCGAATGGGTGCAATGGGTGCACTCCATGGTCCACGACCGCGCCCACGACGAAGAAAAGGCCGGGGCAGCGGTCATGGAACTCTTTGGCGAGATCTACAAACAGATGTCGAAGCGTCGCGAGAGCGGTGAACTCGGCGAGGACCTGTTCGGCCGAATCCTCAACGGGCACATCGATGATGTGCCCCTGGATGACACCCAGATCCTGATGTACACCGTGCTGATGATGCTCGGCGGGATGGACACCACAAGCGGCCTGACTGGCAACGTGTTGTACGCCCTGACAGAACAACCCGAGTTGAAGCAGCGGCTCACCCACAATCCCGACCAGATCAAGCAAGCCACCGATGAACTTCTGCGGTGCTTCTCGCCGACTCTAGGTATGGCGCGCACAGTCTCCTGTCCAGTCGATTTTCACGGCCGTCATATGAAACAGGGCGACCGGGTGATCATGATGTACGGTGCGGCGAACCGCGACCCAGCTGTGTTCGAAAACCCCGACGAGGTCGACCTGGACCGCCCGAACAGTCAGAAGCACATGGCATTCGGAGTGGGCATGCACCGATGCCTCGGATCGCATCTTGCGCGCATGATGTTCCAGGAGATGCTCGCCGAAATTCTCCAGCGGATGCCAGACTTTCGGCTTGGCGGAGAGGCGGTCCGCTTTGAAGATGCCGGCGAGGTCTGGGCCATTCGTCATTTGCCTCTGACATTCGCACCCGGTCCGCGGCTTTGCACGGAGGACGATCTGTGACCGTTCAAATCCGCTTCGACGCCAAGCATTGTGCTGGACACGCCCTTTGCGCGGCAGCGGCCCCGGACGTCTTCGAGCTCGACGACGCTGGCTATTGCATCCCGCCGGACCCTCAGGTGCCGCTCGATCTCGTCGAGCAGGCTCAACGTGGGGCCGACGCCTGCCCAATGCGACCGATAGCGATGATCACCGTCGAAGCATCGTTTGGAGGGTGACCATGCAGATCGGATTCCTCGGCGCAGGCCAGATGGGCGAGCCGATGGTGCATCGGCTGCTGAAAGCGGGACACGCCGTCACGGTGCTGGCGCGCCGTGACGAGGTGCGGATCCGCTTGCGCGAGGCGGGCGCGACTGTGGTCGAGTCCGTCGTTGATGCGGTTCGTGGTCGCCCGTTCATCGTGAGCTGCTTATTCTCCGACGCCCAACTTCGCGAACTGGCGCTCGGGTCGGCGGGGTTGCTGGCTCATGCGCCGCCGGGCGCTGTCTTCATCTCGCACACCACAGGAACGGTGGGAACGTTGCGCGAACTGGCGTCGATCGGGCATGCGCTCACCGTGCTGGATGCTCCGGTCAGTGGCACAGCAGAAGACATCGAAAACGGCCGGTTGACCGTCTTGATCGGCGGACCTTCCGATGCGGTCCAGCCCGCGGCGTCGATCGTCGGCGCTTATGCCTCTACCGTGGTTCCCACTGGTGAGTTGGGAACCGCGTTGAACCTCAAGCTCGTCAACAACGTCCTCTTTGCCGCCAACGCGCAATTGCTCGGGGCTGCAGTCGAAGTCGCCGAGGGGCTCGATATCGACGGGGACGACTTCCTGCAAGCGCTGGCGGCCTGCAGCGCGGACAGCAAGGTGGCGGGTTATGTGCGTGGCATCGGCGGGATGGCCAACTTCGCCGAGGCCGCGGGGCGCTTTCTCCGCAAGGACGTCGACGCCGCTCTGAGTGCGGCGCAGGAGGCGGGCACCAATCTAGGCCTGCTCCAAGACATTATCCGGCGCGGACCGTTATCCCTCACCGAGACCAGCGGGGTGAACGCGTGACGGAATACGACTACCAGGACGGTCGAAACCGCGTCGTCGACGACCGACTAAGTTCTTGGCTGCACGGTTCGGAGTGCACGGCTATTTAATCCGATAAACGGTTACGTGGTCGGTCGGCCGTACGCGGAATTCCCGCCGTGGAAATGGGTCAGCCGTACTCAACGCAGTCCAGACCCTCGGACCCGCTGATGCCATAACGCGAAAGCCGATGAGCCGCTGGCGTGCTCGAGGGAGCGATTAGCGCACCACAGTTCCGCCGACGATTCACGTCGAAGCCGAGATGGCGCGATCCGACTCAGGAAAGTTGTTCGAGAACCGTCTGATCGAAAGTGCTGCGGTGGACCGGTCTGTCAGGCCGGGGTGGCGGATGGCAACTGCGCGGCCGGTGGCGTGAACCCGGGGTGGGCCAAGGCCGTGACCATCCCGCTCCCGATGGGCCCGTCGCTGTCGAAGAGGGTGGCGCTGCCGGCAGCGATTCCCGTGTGATGATAGTGGGTCAGGGCGGCCAGGCCGATGTAGTCACTCCGAGGGAGGCGACTGAGTGTCATCGTGTAGTCGGCATTGATGAATTGGAGGCCGGCCACTCCAAAGTTAGACACCGAACTGGTGATATCACCCGCCATGGCCGCGCGAACGAAGGGTGCAAGTGGCTCGTCATCAACGAGGGGATGGGTTTCCTTGACCCATGCGTACTTCGGCCCGTTGTGCCGCCACTCATCGACTCCCACACCGGTGATCCCATGCACGGGATCGCGACCGTACGACTGAATCACCATGGGAACGTTGACGGCAACCGGATCGGGGTCTGCCGGCGGCGCCGGCATTGAAATCGGCGACGTCCACACTGCATTGGCTTCATGCTCGGCGGGGCCAAGGAATAGCGCACTCCCGCGGGCGACCAGGATGCCTTGCTGGGTCATCGTGGCGTCGAACAATGCCAACCGACGCCCCTCACGAACGAGAGAGGTCTCCACTGATACGGGGTCGAGGCTGACCGGACGGAGCAGATCGACGGTCAGCCGGGCGGGCCGCAACCGGATCGTCTGCGCCGCTGCTCGGTCGATGGCTCGAGCGAGCAGACCGCCAATGTAGTTGCCGGCCAACGACGGACCCCACGGCCCCCTGGCGATCGAGGTCGGCGCGAAAATGTCACCATCTGAGAGGAAGAAGGGGCCTGCCATCAGCCGGTGACTCCCGGGCCACCCTTGGCTCGGACCGTACGGACGGGTGCGAACACCAGTACCTCCTTATCACGCTTTTGCGCACGCATGCGCAGGTAGCCCGGCGCCCAGCCCAACGACCTCTCGTGCGCCGACTTCAAGGGCGAGTTCAGACCCTTTCTACTCTCTGACCACTCGCTGTGCTTTCACAACCGTGCGAGGCAGCGTTCCCGCTGGTAGCACTTCAACAACAAACCGGACCTTTAGCTTTTCGCGAAGTTCATGTGCCAGGCGCTGAGCCAGATCCTCTGGGGCGTCATCAGTTCGTTCCACACGGACTTTCAACGAATTGAGAAAGCCAGTTTTCGGATCCTCAACCGACTGATCGACAACGATTACATACTCATTCGTGGTGTTGGGCATCGCTCGTACAATCTCTTCGACAGCAGACGGGAAGAGGTTGACGCCGCGTATAACAAGCATGTCATCGGCTCGGCCGATCACGCCCTCGACCAGACGAGCATGCGTGCGGCCATCGGGAGCGGGTGAACGAGTTCGCATTACGGTATCGCCGGTCCACCAGCGCACCAACGGGCTCGCTTCCTTGTTCAAGTGCGTAAGGACCAGCACTCCGCGTTCGCCGTCGGCGACCGGCTCCTTTGTGATCGGATGGAGCACTTCAATATAGATATAGTCTTCCGGTACCTGAAGGCCCAACTGCTGGTGAGTTTCCCAACCGATCGGCGAACACTCTAGTGATCCGTAGCAGTCGAAAGCCTTGGCCTTCCACGCATCCTCAAGGCGCGACCGCGTCGCTGCAATGCTGGCGCCGGGCTCACCGCCAATTGACAGAATGTCGACCGTACTGGTCCCAATATCGAAACCCATGTCGCTCGCCGTCTCGGCGATATGGGCCATGAACGATGGGGTACCGACAACGCAGCGCGTCCCATATCGGCGGATCGTCTCGATCTGGCGCTTAGTGTCCCCAGCGCCACTGGGAATTACAAGCGCGCCCAGGCGCTGGGCGCCTAATGTTGCGCCAAGACCGCCCGCAAACCAGTTGTAATTGAACATGCATTGGAAAACGTCGTTCCGCCTCAGTCCCTGCGCATAATAATAACGAGCCCAAATATCTGCCCATAGATCAAGATCATTTTGAGTATGCAGCGCTGGTTTTGGCTCTCCGGTAGTGCCAGATGAGAAATGCACGCGAACTGCGTCGCTCACCTCGACTGCACGCATTGTGCCGAATGGCGGATCCGCGGCGATGCTTGCTACATAGTCTTCCTTATATGTCAATGGGAGTTGTTGCAGGCTATCCAGGCTAAGCAGGTCAGTTGGGTTGAAACCGGCGCGGTTGAAAACATCCTTATAGTACTGGCTCGTGCGGGCAACCCGATCGAGCTGACGCTGTAGCGCAGTGAGCTGAAACGACTCGATCTGGTCCCGTGACCACAGCTCAACTTCATCCCAAATTTCGGCAGACCAAGGATGACCATCATTCTGCTTCATGATTAGCTTTCCGATAAGTAATGTACTCGGGATAGCGCACACCACTCTTGCACATCCATTCAGCCTCGTCCGACCCCAAAAGGGGATCGGCAACGAAGAGTCCTGTCGGATTCCTCGTCATAATGACTCCTCAACTTCCTTGCGCACCGCGCGCGCAAGGACCAAGCGCTGGATTTCAGACGTACCCTCATAGATCTCGGATATACGTTGGTCACGATAGAACCGCTCAACAGCGCTGGGCTTGCAGTATCCTCTAGCACCCCAAACCTGCATTGCCGTATCTGCTGCGCGATGGGCGACTTCAGAGGCATATAGCTTGCACATGGCGCTCAAATGCGTGACATCCTTGCGCTCGTCATATGCCTTTGCGGCCTCGTACAACATCATCCGCGCCGCGGAGATTTCCGTGGCCATGTCGGCAAGTTTGAAGCCGATGCCCTGATAATCGATAATGGAATTGCCAAACGCGCGACGGTCAACGGCGCGTCGCGAGGCCTCGTCATAGCAAGCCAACGCAAGACCAAGGCACTGTGCAGCGACCATGATGCGTCCGACGTTCAATGCCTGAAAAGAGAGGCGCAGTGCTTGATTTTCCGGTCCAACGCGCGCTTCATCAGGCACCACGGTGTCGAGTTTCAAGTTGGAGGTGGGGCTTCCGCGCACGCCCATCTTGTCGCAAAGTTCATCGACAATTACTCCGGGCTGCTCCTCATCGACGATGAAGGCAGAAATTCCACGCCCGCCCGCAGCCGGGTCGGTCTTCGCAAATACGACATAGTAGCGAGAGGTGCCGCCACCTCCTATCCAGTATTTTTCGCCTTTGAGGCGCCAGGAATCTCCCGTGCGCACTGCCCGCGTTTCGATGGCCGCAGCGTCAGAACCAGTCGTTCGCTCGGAGAGTGCAAAGCTGGTCAAAACGCCTTTCGCTACCTCACCTAGATAAAATCGTTTTTGCTCTTCATTTCCGCCCAGCAATATCGGGAAAGACCCCAACTGATAAACGCAAAGGACTGCGGCCGTTGAGGCACAACCCGTACCCACTGCTTCAACGACAGCGGCGGTCGCGGTAATGCTCGCTCCTTCGCCTCCATATTCCTTTGGAATGAAGAGCGCACCCAGCCGGTGTTCAAAAAGCTTGCTGACATTCTCCGCTGGGAAGCGTTGCTCGCGATCGATTTCCGCTGCGTTAGGTGCAAAATGAGCTCGGGTAAGCGACACGGCGATGTCGCGCCAGCGGGTGGATTCGTTGTCGAGCGTGGGCTGCCAGATTACGGACACTTGTTTCCTTACTGTTTTTGAGCCAACTGAAGTTCAGACTGTGGCGATCGGTGTGAGTGGCGACCCGACGGCGCCAGGTAAACGCAGCGGCGGCGCGGTTAAAAGGAAGCTGGAACGCCCGTGCGTGCGTAGCCAATCAGCGAGTTCGCGAAAGTACCAAAGCTCGCCCAAACTGGCTCCCAATTTAAATATGCAGTGCTCGTGAAGGGGAATTGCCGGGTAGCTGTCGGCCTCCGTCTGGCGGGCGGGATAAGCCTCTACGGCAAAGTTGTCGGCGCAGATGGCGACGATTTCGCTGCTGGTGATCCAGTTCAACAGGTCTTTATCACGCCCGTCGAGCACGGCACACGAACGTGACAAAACTTCACGGTCCGGCCTTTTCTGCATTTCCAGCAACACGTCGGCGAATCCGGTATAAAGACAAAGGAAGTCGCCTGGCCCGACTGATGCTCCCTGCCGCTCCATTGCCGTCATCAGCGCGTCGAAACCAACCTGCGCACGCTCACGACCGTAAATTTGATGAAGGTCGACGAGCACGCCCCGCCCCTGAACGCCGGCCGTTGCCATGTTCTCGATTCCAAGCCGGTGCGCGCCAAGATCATTCGTCGCGTCGTCAGGCCCGACTACATCGACACCCGCGCGATAGCCGTTGTAATAGACTTTTTCCGCCCCGGTTCCATTGGTATCGAAAATCTGCCCAAGGTGTCCCAGACCATCCCACTGCGTGGAGTATTGAAGGTACATTGTAACGGCGTCGTCGGACACAACGTCGGTGTAGCAAGAGCACTGCTGGGACATTTCATAATTGAAGTTATGCCCCGTTCCGCGCTTCTCGTAGTGGAAGACGGGTCCCTTTCGGTAAGGTGCCAGGACGTTGCCACCGGGATAATCGAGCGGCAAACTCAGGCAAAACGCCAAACCATGCTCCACCTCTTTAATCGCCTTTAAGCGTCTTTCAGGCGTGAGCAAGTTCATGCGACCGATCTGGTCGTCCGGACCGAAGTCGCCCCAGTTCGATCCTTCCGGGCGCTGCGTCCATCGATCAGACATTCCCCTCTCCCTTCGGCCCTACTGATGCCTCGTCTTTGATTCGTTCGTGCATTTCGTCGACCGATTGCTGCATGTACTGTGCCTTGGGCCATCCGGAGTGGGCGGCGAAGTGCAGGACCATCTCGCGCATTTCGTCGTAGGTGATGTCGCCCGATTTCATCGCGGAGTAGACGTGGGACTGGATCGGGGTGATGGTGTCATCGAGGCCCACTGCCGCCAGGGTTATCCATCGGCGGTCGCGTCGGTTCAGGCCGGGGCGTTTCCACATTTCACCGAAGACGAAGTTGAGGATGCCGTTGTCGTAGTAGGGAACGTCGCGGGGTGGTGCCGGACAACAGTTGACGTCGCGAAATTCCTTCTCGCCGCCTTGTTTGCGCAGTTCCTGGTCGGCAGGTGCGGCGCTGAGGGGCTGCGGGCAGCGGCGTGGTGCCAGGGTGGCGCCCTCGTCGGCGAGCCGGGTCAGTTGCTGGTCGAGAATCGACTCGGTGGTCTGTGCTTTGGGCCAGCCGCAGTACACAGCGAAGTGCAGGATGAACTCGTCGAGTTCGTCGAGGGTGAACTGGCCTGTCTTCAGCGCCGCGTAGAAGTGGTCGGACACACTGGTGTGGGCGTCGGCCCCGGCGGCGCAGGTCAACGCGATCAGGCGGCGGTCGCGAAGCTGAAGGCCAGGACGCGACCAGATTTCGGCGAAGACGAAGTCGATCAACGTGGCTGCCCGTGCAGTGGCGGGTTCAACCGGCTCGACAGCCATGATCTCGCGGTAAAGCGCCAACCCTTGTCGACGTCGCTGCTCCGCGTGCACGGTTAGCGTGGTGACGCTCATGCTTTCCACGCGTCTTTTGGTTCGGAGTATTCGGGTGCTTTCATCGAATCGTCACGCCTGCATCGACTTTGAGTTGGGTGCCGGTGACGAAGCGGGCTTCGTCGGAGAGCAGATAGAGCACCGCGTTACTGATGTCGACGGGTTCGACCAGGTAAACGGGCAGCGCATTGTGAAAGATCGGCGCGAGATCCTGACGCTGGTTTTCCAGCAATTCCAGCAGTTCCGGTGCGGCGATGCCAGTGGGCACGCCGGTGGGGTGCACGGTGTTCACCCGAATCGAGTGGGTAGCCAGCTCGTTGGCCAACGCCATACTCAAACCGACCACGCCATGCTTGCTTGCGGTGTAGGGGTGTTGCAGCGGAGACCCTTTGATACCTGCCGACGAACTGATGTTGACCAGGCTGCCCCCGCGTTCCAACAAGTGAGGGATCGCGGCCAGACACGTATTCCAGGTACCAATCAGATTGACGTCCAGGACCGTACGCCAGTGCTCGTCGGTCACCGTGTCCCAAGTTCCGGTCGTCAACACCCCGGCGTTGGCCACCGCTCCGTCCAGCCCACCAAGTTGTTCGACGCCGGCGCTGACAACGTCCTGCATCAACTTGCGGTCTCGAACGTCGGCCTGGGCGACGTGCACCCGCCGACCCAACGCCTGCACTTCTTTGACCGTGGTCTCCAGGTCCTCGGGCGAGCTCATCGCATAGTTGAGCCCGTCGATAGGTGCGCAGATGTCGACGAGGATGAGGTCGGCACCCTCCTCAGCCAGCCGGACGGCATGGCTGCGCCCCATTCCGCGTCCGGCTCCGGTGACAAGGACTACCTTGCCGGTCATGCGTGCCATCGAAATGCCTTTCACTAGTTGTGGATTCAGGGTCCAACGCTGCCCGAAGCGATAGATCGATGTGGTGACGTTGCCAGCGGCTGATGCAGCCGGTGTCAACGCGAGAATCGAACCGTCCTCAATAGATCTGTGCCATCATGCCGCCGTCGAGCGTGATGGTGTCTCCGGTGTGGTAACGCGCGCGGTCGCTGGCGAGATACACGACGATTCCTTCGAGGTCCTCGGGCCGGCCGATCTGCTTGATGGGGCTGCGCGCGATCGTGGCATCGACTATTGGTTGGATCGACTCATCCCCTGAGAGATCGGTGGGGATAAATCCTGGACAGATCACGTTTACCCGCACGTTGTAGGCGCCGAGCTCCACAGCGAGCGTCTTAGCCAACGAATTCAGGCCCCCCTTGGCGGTGGCGTAGTGGGAAAGGCCTGGCACCCCAGCGAATACCGACAAACTGCCGTTGATAATGATCGAGCCACCGTCGTCGCCGAGGGCAGCTCGCGCTTTCATGTGCCTGGCGGCCTCACGGACGGTGTAGAACGCACCGTGCAGATTTGTGGCCAGCAGACCGTGCCAGTCGGCGCTGGTGAGCTGATCGATCGGTGCGATGCCTGCTGTGCCGGCGTTGACGATGACGCAGTCGACTCGGCCCAATTCGCCCACCGCGGCGGCAAACCCATCGGTCACCGCTCGCTCATCCGAGACGTCGACGGAACGATGCGCGATGCGCGTGCCATACGCACCCAGCGCGGCGGCGGCTTTCGCGTTCGAATCGTCGCGCCGGCCCCAGATGACGATATCGGCGCCCGCTCGCGCCAAGCCGCTGGCCATCGCGAAGCCGAGTCCCGAGTTCGCTCCCGTGACCAGCGCCACCTTGCCGCCCAGATCGAAAAGATTCTCAGCCATTGCATTCTCCCTGGATGTGTTACTGGACTTCGACACGAACCTTCGGGAACCGGTCGAAATAGAAGGCGAAACGTTCACGGATGGCATCGGGATCGAGTCCGAAGTCCCCCCGAAGGTCGTATTCCAGCTGGCCATGTTTGCCACGCTTGTTGTTCGTCATCGCCGTTTCCAACCCAGCACGAGTTGTGTCGTCGAACGGGAGATCTGCTGCCTGGTAAATCGCTTTCAGCTCGCCCATAGGGTCGGCCATCAGTTCGTCGAAATAGAGGTCGTAGGACCGTGCGGGGTCCAGCGCATCGCGGTCGCGAACGCAGGCCCGAAGTAGGCGCTCGTATCGATCAATCCAATATTCCGCGAACTGCTCCCTGTCGACGGACTTTCGCAGCAGTCGCGCCGCGTAAGCAGTCCCGGTGATCGCTGATTGGATCGAGGCGACGGGGTCACGGTGGGTGATCACCGTGAACGCGCCAGTCAGAACGGCATTCACCTCGGTCAACTGTTCCATGTGTTGAGGACACTTCGTGACCCAGCGATTTGGTCCCTGCTGCCAAGTCAACGCCTGCATCGCGCGGTGCATGTACCGCAGCCACGGTGTGCGGTCGGTCGAGAATTGGAAGTCACGCCAACGCGGAACGTGTGCCGTCCATTCGATGTAGTACCCGCCGAAATCCATCCCTTGCAACTCAATGTCTTCGGTGATGTGGTCGGGTGCGAATTCATGAATCAACTTGGTAAAGGGCAAGAGGGAATCGGACTGCGCCCAATCTTGTTCGGCCAGTTCGTATCGGGTGTCCTTGCCGTCGACGATGTAGGGCTCTGCGACGGGACGCACACCCTCCCAGTGCGGCAACGAGCGCAGCCGCGGATCGCCGGCCATGAGCGCCAACGTGTAGGTCGTACCTGAGCGCGGCAGACCTGCAATGATCAGCGGCCGGTCGATGTCAACTGACTCGATTTCCGGATGCCGTTGGATCAGATCCTCCAGATACAGGCGTTGCGTTGCATAATTAACGGCCTGCCCGAAGATCGCGGCCCGCCCAACAGCGGACAGACCGTCATCCTGAGCGCAGCACTCGAGCCACAGGGCAAGGCGCGGCCGAAAGCTGTTGTCTCCGAAATTGGTAAGACCGGTGGCAGCGCATGCGGCGTTTAGCACTGCGTCTGCCTCGAGTTGCAAGGGAAATTGTTCGGCAAGAGCGAGGGCTTGCTTCTGTACATCGGTCAGAACCGGATTGGCCAGATCTGTGATACGCACCTTTTGTGCCGACATCGGTTGTATCAACTTTCTTCTCGGTCGGGCATTCCCATTGCCTGAAGCGCTGCCCGTGTAGCGATCATTCGGCCTTCGAGCCAACCGAGTAGGTCGAAGACCTTTCCCTCTGTGCGGTCGGCAAGTTCGTCATAGATCGCCAGCTCAGTCTCGCGTACGAGGCGATTGTGCGGATCTGCCTCCACCGCCATTTCGATGAAATGAAGCGCCCGTTCGGCATCGTTCGTGTCCAGATGCAGGCGTGCCCGCTCGGCGAGCTTTGCTGCGCCGCCGGCCATCTCCGCCACTTCCGGCCACACGGCGCTGGCCGGAGTCGAATACAACTCGCTGGTGTAGTCCTGACGAAACCAGCCCGTGTATTCCTCCCACACAGTGCGCGCGATCCAGTGCGGTGGGCATCGACCGTCGCGCGGGCTCAGATGAGTGGGCAAGTCAAGGGTCGCCATGATCACCGATAGGGGCTGGGCCCCGTTCATGCCACGTACCACATGGTCGTGTATGAACTGAACCGTCTCGCGTATGGCGCCGAGATCGGCGGCGATGCGGTGCTTGCCCGCTATTGGTTGCTCGTGGCCCGTGATCAGTAAATCGGGTTCAAGCGCCAACAGCCGCTCGCAGTCCGCCAACCAGCCGGGAACCGACCGATCACGGTCGCCGCGCGCAGTGTAGAAATTGGGAAGTGCGCCGTGGATAGCGCCGGCCCAGTTGCCCGTGAACAGAATCTTCTCTGCTGGCAGCCATACAGCCAGCGCGTCGAGAGTCTCTCCTGAAGGCACGCTTAACAGCCGGTAGTTGCGGCCGGAGGTGGTGAATTCCAGTGTGTCGGCAAAAGTTCTCAGCGGCACAGGATCTGGGGTGTCGAACCAGTTGTGATTCGGTGTGCCGGGAGGAATCATCGCCGCAAGTACATTTGCGTTGCGTCGGCCAAAGAAAGCGCCGAGCATCCTTCTTTCTGCACAGATTTGAGCGAACATCCGCTGCCCGATCAACTCTGTGCCAGTTTCAGCAAACACCTGCCAGCCACCGATATGATCAGGATGGCTTTGCGTGAAGACTATCTGTGAAGGCCTGAGCGATCGGCCGAGCAGATTCTCGAACTTTTCCCGCACGCGAGGCGCTTGCTGGGCAGTGCCGGTGTTGATGATTACATCGCCGTCGTTCCCGGCTACGACGTACGCGTTCGACGTCGCATGGACCACGGCAATATTGCTGTCGACCCACTCAGCCGGACGGTCGGGGTCCCAATGGATCATCGGCAGCACGATATGGTCGAGCGTCTTGAAGCGAGTGATGTTCTCTACCTCACGGATTCGTCGTATAACTCGGGATCATTGCGGCCATCTGCGCTTCGAGCTCAGGGCCGAACCAAACGTGTTCGACGTACATACCAATCGAGTCGCGCTCATCGGTGTAGACCACGCGGGCTCCGGGGCCCAGGTCGCCGGTGTAGACAATCGGCTGGTGCGTGCCGAGAGCGGCGAGATGGGAATCCCAATCGGAGAGATCCCCGTCGACCTTCACGCAAATGTGGTGGAAAACGTTGGCGTGGTTGCCATCTCTGGGTAGTTCGTCGCGGTATATCCGGTTGACACCGTCACCGATGGGCTCGATCAGCTCGAACTGAATGTTGTCCACATTGGCCAATGCGAGCCGCAAGTGCATTTCGCCCTTCTCGCCGAACACGTCGGCCGGGAACTTCTGTTCCATCACGAGAAACTCCGGGACCTTATAGATTTCCCGGAACTGCTCCAGGCTTTTGTCAAGATTTGTTGTCGCCCATGCCAACTGCATGACGTTCCCTAGCGGATACCCCGGTACGGCCACTGCGTCGCTCACCGGGTACCACCGCGCTTAGAAGTCGCGATGCGTAGCGCTGGTGAAGACAGTGGCCACGCGACGTGGAGGTCGACTTCGCTCTCGTCACCCAGCAGCGCCTTCGTAGTGAGTCCGCAGGCGATTTTCAAATCAACCATGGAAGTGAATACTTCTCCTACAAGGGCAGTCGAGTGGTCGGTGAACCGCTGACTATGAGGGTGTTTCGCCGAATCGGGGAGGGGCCAGGAGCAGACCATGGGCCAGCCGTGATGTGAAGCACCGCAACGCACGGCAGGCGGGGCCCCACGCTCCAACAAGGTATTCAAAACAGATAACTATTTAGTTGTTAATGGCATCGTGGCTGCCACTGCGGGCTTTGTCAAGTATTCTGGCCAACTCTGCGAGCGATACAGCGGCCGGCGAACCCGAGAGCGACGAACGCAGACGAGTGAGAATCTAATGACTCCGGCTGGGTGGGGGAGTGCCGACGATCGATTGCACGGGCCTGCCATCAATTCGAAGTCTTGAGCCGAACGTAGGCCAGCCTGGGTTGTTCGCGGACGAAGGATCAGGTCGTCGGCAGCGGCCCCGCCAGTCCGCGCGGTGACGTGCCATATAGCCAACTGACGGCCTGACCGGTCTCCGAAAAGGTGAGCGATACACCGTCTTTGGCGTGATAGCAGCCGAGGGACTCGGTAAAACCCTCGATCCGACTGAGCTTGTGATCTGCGATGCGCAGGATTTGACCGGTCAGCCAGAAGGATTCCGCGGATTGCAGCCACGCCACCACCTCTGACGTGCGCGCCGGGCCCAGCGCGGGATCGTTGGCCCTTTCTGCGTTGAAGAAGTCTTCGTCGATGCGGGTCGCAGCCAGCGGGGCGATGGCGTTGACCGCTACGCCGTAGGCACGTGTTTCCATCGCCGTGACGACGGTGAGGTTCGCGACGGCGGCGTTGGCGGCACTGTAGGCGATCTGGCTGGCATTGCCCCATAGGCCGGCGTCGGAGACCGTGTTGACGATTCGGGCGTCAATCGGGTTGCCCGCCTTGGCTTGCGCGCGCCAGTACTCACATGCGTGTTTGGTGACGGCGAAGGTGCCCTTGAGATGTAGTGCGAGCACCGCGTCCCAATCGTCCTCGGTCGCGTTGGCCAGCATCGCATCTTGGACAATGCCTGCATTGTTCACCACGCCGGTCAGGGTGCCGAAGGTGGAAACGGCCGTGGTGATCATGTCGGCGACGTCCCTCCAGGAGGCCACCGACCCGGTGTGCGAAATCGCCTTGCCGCCGGCGGCTTCGATTTCAGCGACGACCTCGACGGCGGGACCAGCATCACCCGCGCGGCCGTCGGGGCAGACGACTGGGTCGTTGACGACAACGGCAGCGCCATGAGCGGCCAGTGCGAGGCAGAGGCCGCGTCCGACGCCATGGCCGCCACCGGTGACCAGGACGACGCGCCCAGATAGTGCTCCTGCAGCCACGTGTGCTCCTTCAGCCGAACAGTGCGGCGATGAGTCGCCTGCGCTGGTTCCAGTCCGCGCCGCGCAGGTCGGCGTGGCCTGATTCGGTGACGATGAGGTCGATGTCGTATGCGGGTGTGGATGCCGGTCTGCTCAACTGCTCGACGAACGGTGAGCGGCCGTTCGTCGTGGATGGGCCCCAGCCCGGCATGATTGCCACGACTTCAGCGAAGGCGTCCGCCTCGAGTCCTTGTAGGGGCGCGGGCACCCAGCCGACGACAAGTCGGATCCCACCGATCCGGCGAGCCACCGCGCTGAGCGTGGCACACACCGATGCGCCGTCGTCGAGACACCGCGGTGCGCCGACGCCGTCGCCGAGCGCGACGGTCATGCCTGGGCGCAGGTGGTTCTGGAGCGCGGTTGAGAATTCCGTCTGCTCTGGATAGACAGTCATCGCGGCTCTTTGGGAAGACCCAATATCCGCTCGCCGAGGATATTGCGCTGGATTTCGCTGGTTCCGCCGAGGATCGTTTGCGCGCGTCCAACCATCATGGCGCGGACCAGCTCAGCCTCGTCTGAGTGGTGAGAGGGGTCGATGCAGACGTCGGTGCCCAGCACTTCTGTGGCGAGGTCACCGAGGTCGCGATCGGTCTCGGAGGTCATCAGTTTGAGAACCGAGAAGGCCGACGAGGACGTGTCCCCTTCCTCGATCGCGCGCTGCCACGTGAACCGCAACAGCCACATTCGCGCCCACAGCTTCGTAATCGATTGAGCCAGTACAGGATCCAGGAGGTCGCGGTCGCGGGCCGCCTGCACCATCCGATCGAGCAGCTTGAACATTCCCACGGCCTGCGACCCCAGCGTCAGCCGCTCCCGGCCGAGCGTGACAAGGGCGATGGTCCACCCTTGGCCCGCGTCGCCGATCAACTGATCGTCAGTCAACTCGACACTGTCGAAGAAGACCTCGTTGAACTTGCTTTCACCGTCCATCTGCTGAAGCGGCCGTACCGAGACACCGGCGGAATCCATCGGCACGATGAACATGCTCAACCCGCGGTGCGGATCAGGTCCGGTGCGGGCGAGCAGCAGACCGAAATGCGCCGAGTTCGCGCCCGAACTCCAGACCTTCTGTCCATCTATGCGCCATCCCGACGCGGTCTTCTCTGCTTTGGTTCGGATGCCGGCCAGGTCAGACCCCGCACCCGGCTCAGAGAACAGCTGCGTCCAAACATGATCGCCAAGTCGGATGGGTTCGAGGTGGCGTGATCGCTGTTGCTCGGAGCCGAATCTGATCAGGACGGGTCCGACCAGGTCGATGGCGGTGATCGCAAGCTGGCGAGGCACCCCGGCGCGAGCGCACTCTTCGGCGAACAGCGCCTGATAGGCAACCGACGCGTCAGCACCGCCGAATTCGACCGGCCAGTGCAGGCACACGTAGCCGTGCCGGGCCAGGTACTTGTGCCAGGCACGGCCTGGCTCAATGTCGTCGGCGGTCGGCGTGGGGCCGTAGTTCCTAAGTCCCGGCGGTTTCGGTGCGCTCTCCAGGAAAGAACGAAACTGCGACCGGAGTGCCGCGACGTCCTCATTCGTCCCGTGAGCCCTCGGAACGTCAGGTGACGTCGTCGAGTTACGTGTTGTATTCGCCAAGAAGCTATTCCGTCGCGTTGAAAGTGACCGGCTCAGATGTGTGCCGTGCACCTAGGCCGATACAATACCGATAAACAGTTAGTGCTTTCAGGAGTTAACCACCCGGATCGGCGCTTAGGCAAGCCGACCATCGGGTGCGGATCCAGTCTGGTCCGCTCTCTCCGATGTCCACTGTGCACTCGCGGGCGGCGTCGATGCCAAGGCCGAATATGTGTTCATGCCGACTGTTTGGCGGGCTGATGTCGCCGGGGGCAAGCTACTTCCCCGACCACTCCGGCTTGCGCTTCTGCGCGAACGCCAGTGGGCCCTCCTGCGCGTCGTCGCTGTTGTAAGTCAATTCGTGGGCCGCGCGCGCGGCCTGTAGCGCCGCGTTACGCCCCATCTCGGTTGCCAACATCACCGTTTCGCGGCCCGCCTTGACCGAAAGCGGCGCGCCTTCGAGCACTTCGGCGGCGAGAGCGATCGCGGTGTCCATCAGCGCCGCGGGCTCGGCCAGTCGGTTGACCAAGCCGATCTCGTAAGCGCGTTGCGCGGTGATCGGCTTGCCGGTGAGGATGATCTCCATCATGATCCGCTGCGGGATCATGTGGATCAGCGGCGCCGCCCACGGCGATCCGCGACCGACCTTCACCTCGGTGATGGCGAACTTGGCGGCGGTGCTGGCGACGCACAAGTCGCATGCTTGCGCGATCATCCAGCCGCCGGCGAAGGCGACGCCGTTGACTGCGGCGATCGTCGGCTTGGTCAGCTCAATATTGTCGTAGGGCAGCGGGAACATATCGCGCGGCGGTACGCGCATCTGCGTCTCGACCATCTCCTTGAGGTCGCCGCCGGCGCAGAATGCCTTCTCGCCGCTGCCGGTGAGGATGGCGATGCGTGCGTTGTCGTCCGCCTCGAACCGCGTCCAGGCAGCGCGCAACCCGGTGCGCACTTCGCGGCTGAGCGCATTGCGCGTGTCGGGGCGGTCGATGGTCAGCACGGCGATGCCGTCGGGTCGGCTGTCGTAACGGACGGCGTCGGTCATGTCAGAAGCCCCTCTGTGAGATCGCATGGGCCTCGCGGTCGAGCGCCTCGCGGAAGTCGGGATGGGCGATCGCGACCAGACGCCGGGCGCGTTCGGCCATTGTCTGCCCCTTGAGCTCGGCCGCGCCGTATTCGGTGACGATCACGTCGACCTCGCTGCGCGCGGTGGTCGCCGGACCCGAGAGCCTCGGCACGATCTTGCTCACGCTGCCGCCTTTGGCGGTCGAGCCCAGAACTATCAGCGAGGCACCGCCCGGTGAGCGCGCGCCGGCGCGAACGAAATCGACCTGGCCGCCGGTGCCGCCCAGGTAAGCCGCGCCCGACTGCTCGGCATTGACCTGTCCGGTGAGATCGATCTCGAGCGCGGAGTTGATCGTCACCAGCCGCGACAGTCGCGACAACACGACGGCATCATGCGTGTAGCTGGTCGGCGCCATACGGATCTCGGGGTTGCGGTTCGCCCAGTCGTACAGTCGCCGGGTGCCGATCAGCGCGCCATTGATCGAGATGCCCGGATCGATCTCCTTGCGGGCATTGGTCAGCACGCCGGCTTCGGCCAGGTCGACCAGCCCGTCGCCGAGCATCCCTGAGTGAACGCCAAGGTCGCGGCGGTCGTGCAGTTGGCGCAGGATCGCGTCGGGCACCGCGCCGATGCCGATCTGGAGCACTGAACCGTCGCCGATATAGGGGGCGCAAAGCCTGGCGATCGCCTCGTCGGTCGCGCCGATCTTCGCCGCCGCGACTTCGACGGGTGCGCGGGACACCATGACGGCAACGTCGATCGCGTCGCCCGGCACCATCTCGCCAGCGACGAACGGCACCGCCTCGTTGACTTCGGCGATGACCACGCGCGCCTTATCGACCGCCGCGCGGACATGATCGCTGATCAGGCCGCAGCTGTGATTGCCCTCGGCGTCGGCCGGGCTGACCTGGATCATCGCGACATCGCAGCCGATCACGCCAGCGGTGATCAGCGGCCCGACCTGGCTGATGTGGACGGGGATGACATCAAGCGCGTGTGCCTTGGCCATCGTCCGCAGCACGCCGATCGCGCCCACGCTCGAGAGGCGAAACGCGCTGGCTGTGTCCGGCTGGAACAGGCCGGAAAAACTAGTGGCGATGAACGCAGACAGGCCTCCGATGTCGGCCCCCTGCGCGATCAGCGCCTCGACCAGCGTGGTCGGCTCGCCGCAGGCCTGGCCGAAGACGATTCGGTCGCCGCGCTTGAGATAAGCCGAGAGGTCGAGCGCCTCGCCCGTGATGTAGGTAGTCACTCGCCGGCCTGTCGCAGCACCGTCTCTGCGCGCGCGAGGTAAGGCCGGGCGAGCATGCCGCCTTTCCAGCCGATCGCGCCGACGCCGGGGTTCGCGGCGAACACCGCAACGATCTCGCGGGCCTCGGCAATCTCCTCGGGGCTAGGCATGAAGGCGGCATTGATCACATCGATCTGCGCCGGGTGGACCGCCAGCATGCCGCGATAACCGTCGCGCCGCACCTTTTCGGCACGGTCACGCAGCGCGTCGAGGTCCTTGAAGTCGGCGCTGGTCGTTTCGATCGGCGCAACCCCGGCGGTCGCTGCGCCGAGCAGGCACATCGACCGCGCCAGCTCATAAGTGAACGAGTATGACCCGTCGGGATTGCGGTTCGACGTCGCGCCGATCGAGTCGGCAAGGTCCTCGGCGCCCCAAGTCAGCGCGACGACGCGTGGTGCACCCTTGTAATCGCCGCAGTGGAACATGCCTTCGGCAGTCTCGGTCACCAGCACGATCACCGGTGTCGAACCTTCGGTGACGCCATTGGTGACTTCGAGCGCGGACAGGTAGTGGTTCATCACCTCAATGTCCTGTCGGCCATAGACTTTGGGCAGCATGATCCCGCCCGGGTTCGCGGGCATGACCGCCGCCAGATCGACCAGCGTGTCCGGCCCGTCGAGCGGGTTGACCCGTACCCATAGGCGGTGGCGCTCATCGGGGTTGGCGTGAATGAAGTCGTGCACCAGTGACCGCGCCGCCGCCCTGGACGCGGGCGCAACCGAGTCCTCCAGGTCGATCACGACGATGTCGGCTGCGCTCGCGGCCGCCTTGGCCATCTTCTTCTCGCTGTCGCCGGGCACGAACAGCCACGAACGCATCTTGGGCAGGTCGGTGATCGGCATCGGCATCCTCATCATTTGGTTAATCGGCATAATCCGGTTCTGTCACTTCAGCTTTGACCCGTAATCCGGCTGATCGTTGGCTGGATCCGGCCCGCTCCTCAACAGCTCTTAGGCATGTCGAGCGTTCGGCGATGTCGTTGAGGATCATCCGCGGGCTAACCGGGCGATACACCGAAACGCGCTGACGGGGTCCGCTACTTCGCTGCGGGCTCACGGGGAAGTCCCAGAATACGTTCGGCCACAAGGTTTCTGATGATCTCTGACGTCCCGCCGGCGATCGTCAAGCACCGACTGAACAGGTAATCGTGCGCGACCTCGAGTCCGCCGCCGGTGAGCAGAGCGGGTCGGGCGATGCTCATTGCCAGCTCCGCCACCCGCTGAGCATGTTCGGCGCCCACGAGCTTGACGATATTGCCTTCGACGCCGGGGCCTGACGCGAACACCGCGCGGGCGGCCTGACGCATGTTCAGGGCTGCGATGCCGTAAGCCTCGACGAGCAAGGCGCCGACCTCGCGGGCAAGTCCACGATCATCGCCGCCGTGACGCCTCATCAAATCGAGCAAGGATTCGGCCTCCATGGTGACCGAACCGCCTCCGATCGATACCCGCTCGTTGCCGAGCGTCGCCATGGCGACTGTCCAGCCAGCATTGACGGCTCCGACGACATCGCGGTCGGCGACGAAAACATCGTCGAAGAACACTTCGTTGAAGAGTGTCTCGCCGGTGATTTCGGTGAGGGGGCGAATTGTCACACCGGGAGCGGCGAGGTCGATGATCATCGCTGTGATGCCTTTGTGTTTGGCGGCATCGGGGTCCGTCCGGACGGTGGCCAAGCCACATTGGCAGTTCATCGCCTGGCTGGTCCATGCCTTCTGCCCGGTGACCAGCCAGCCACCCTCGACACGTTTGGCGCGTGTCGACACCGCCGCAGCGTCGGATCCTGCACCTGGCTCACTGAACAGCTGACACCATCGAAAACGGCCTTCCATGCTAGGCCACATCAACCGCTCGATCTGTTCAGCGGTGCCATGCTGCAACAGGGTCGGCAACACCCATTCGCCCAAGCCAAGACTCGGCTTGTCCAACCCGGCGAGAGCCTCGTCGATCACCAGCTGTTCGACCGAGTCCGCGGCGCGACCAAAAGGCTTCGGCCAGTGCGGCTCCAGATACCCGCTTCGCGCCCAAAGCTTTTGACTTTCCTCATCGTCCGTTGTGGCGAGCTCGGCTCGAAACCGCTCGGCCGACTCGCGGTATTGCGCGGCATCTGGCGGCAGGTCGACGGAATTGCGTCGGCGAATTCCGGCGCGTTGCATGTCGTAGACCGCGTCGCGAAGCGCTGACTGGTCCCCGAAGAACGAATTCAGCACCGTCGCGCGCCGTAGATACAGGTGGGCATCGTGTTCCCAGGTATAGCCGATGCCGCCAAGTATCTGAATGTTCTTCAATGACACCCGTTGGTATGCCGGCAGCGCATGGCCTGCGGCCATGGCGGCCGCCAGTTCGGCCTCATCGCCGTTGGCGCGTGCAGCATCCCAGACGACTCCGGTGGCCAGTTCGGCGTCGACGAACATGTTGGCGCAGTGGTGTTTCACGGCCTGAAATGACCCGATCGGTCGGCCGAACTGCTCGCGGGTAGCAGCGTACGTCGTGGCCATGTCGGTGCAGGCGGCGAGTCCACCCGCGGCCTCGGCGGCGGCGAGCAGACGCAGGATCTTCAACGCAGGCGATGCTGCGCCGACGAGCGTATCGGCGATTGGCGCCTCCGACATCACCACGGCTGCAACGGATCTCATCAGCTGATCGACACTGTCGGTGCGCCGCGCCTCGACGGCGTCACATGCCGGGACGATCAACACATCCTGTCCGGACCACACCAGGTACAGGTCGGCTCCCGGTTCGGCGAGTGCCGGGACGGCCTCTACCGACATGCGCGACCCCGCCGCGAGCGCATTGCCCGCGAAGGCGATGCCTGCAACGACATCTCCGGACACCAACCCCGGCAACCAACGCTCGCGCTGTTCGTGGGTGCCGAACTCGGCAATTACCGACGACGCCGCGACCGTGGGCAGGAACGGACCGCCGAGCGCGGCACGGCCAAGCTGCTCGAGCACGATGGTCAGCTCAACCAAGCCATAGCCTTGGCCACCATACGTCTCGTCGATGTGCATTCCGAGCCACCCGGTTGACACCATCTCTTTCCAGAGGGGATCGGTCGACCACCATCGATCGGGCACATTCGGTTCCAGGAGGGTCCGACGCGCGGCTGCGAGACCCCCGCGGCCGGACACCAAGGCACTGGCCACCTCGGCGAGGTCGCGATGGTCTTCTGTTATTGCCAGCGGCACAGCACAGGCTCCCTTCTCGTTATCGACGTCAAGGTTGGGCCCTTAACTGGTTGCGCTACTAGTGAATTGACGTATCGATGTCCGCGTTCGAAGTGATGACAACGGTGTTCACGGCGCTTCGGCCAAGTCGGCCCACTGCTGCCGCAGAGTGCCCTTCAGGACTTTCATGCTGGAGTTGCGGGGTAGCTGCTCAACGAAGACAACGTGCCGGGGCACCTTGTAATTGGCTAATCGTCCACGGGCCCACGAGATGAGCTGGTCCGCGTGGACATTCTCGGCAACCACGAACGCGGCTCCCACCTCGCCCAACCGCTCGTCAGGCACGCCAATGACAGCCACGTCGAGAATGCCCTCGTGCTGGCGCAAGGTGTGCTCGATCTCGGCTGGGTAGGCATTGAATCCCCCCGCGATGTACATGTCTTTTTTGCGGTCCACGAGCTTCAAGAAGCCACGCTCGTTCATGACGCCGACGTCCCCGGTGTGCAGCCAGCCGTCCGAGTCGATCGCGAGTGCGGTGGCATCCGGATCATTCCAGTACCCCCGCATCACGTTGTAGCCACGCACAAGCACCTCGCCGGGCTCGCCGGCGGCCACTTCGGCGCCGGCATCGTCGACGAGCTTGACCTCGATGTCACGCGCGGGACGGCCAACGGAGTTCGCCACGTCGTCGAGGCTGTCACCCGGCGCGGAGTGAGTAACCATCGCCGTCGACTCAGTCAAGCCATAGGCGGATAGCGCCACGTCAAACCCGAGTTCATCGCGCACTTCGGTGAACAAGATCGGCGGCACGCTGGAGGACGATGGGACGGTTACCCGCAGATGCGACAGGTCGACCTCCCGACGGCGAGGATGTGCCATGAGGTCATAGAAGATCGTTGGCGGACCCAGCAAAATCGATACACGTTCGTCGGCGAGGCGGTGCAAGACGACGTCGGCGTCAAACACCTTTTGCGGGATGATGCAAACCCCGTGAATCAGGCATGCCATCCAGCCGGCCTTATAGCCAAATGCGTGAAAGAACGGCGGAACGATGAGGTTCCGGTCACCGGGACGGAACGTGAATACCTCGGTGAGATAGCCGAGGGAGCGCAAAGATTGGCCGTGCGTGAGCATGACGCCTTTGGGCGCCCCTGAGGTGCCTGAGGTGAACATGATGTCGGACAGGTCATCCGACCGGACGGCGGCGATTCTCGACAGCGCCGTGGATTCTGCAATTCGCTCGCCAGCGGCCAAGTATTCGGTCCAGCCTGTAGTGCCGTTGGCCGCACCGGGTCCGATGAGGACGATCGGGGTGCTGACTGCCTCCTCTCTCAGCATCGCGACGTAATCCTGTCCCAGGAACTCCGGAATCGCCAGCACCGCTTTCGCGCCGCTCTTCTGCAGGACATAGGCGGCTTCGGGGCCTTTGAACCGAGTGTTCACCGGTACGAGGATTCCGCCGGCACCGAGCACTCCCAGCGCAGCCACGATCCAGTCGGCGCTGTTCGGCGCCCACACCGCGACGCGATCGCCGGGTTCGATGCCGAACGCGATGGCCGCACGAACGGACATGATCATCTGGCGGGCGACGTCCTCAAAGGTCCATCGGACTCCAGCATCCAGATCGACGAGAGCCTCACTGGTACCGAATCGGTCCGCACTGGCACGCACCATGTTCGGGATGCTTTCGAACTGCAGGTCGTACCGACTCATATGTGCAGTGATTCAGCAGTCGCACCTAATGGCGCCGCACCCAGTCTTGCCTGCCGCGCTGCGCAGTCGACTTGCCGCCCAACGGCGACCCATGTCATGAGATCGAAAGTCATTGCACCCAATTCTGATCACCGGCGTAGTCTGTACCGACTATACATCTAATCATATACCGGTATAGTCGTTGACCTTCGCAATGTCCTCTGGCGTTCAATGATGGGAACGGGGTTGTTTCATGCGGCTGGGTATGACGCAGATGATCGACGGTCGGCCAGGTCGGGGGTTGGAGTTCATCCAGGCCACCGCCGTCGGCATGGAGCAGAGGGGCTTCGCGTCGTTCTGGTGCGGCGATCACATCGTGTTCTTTCAGAACTACATGTCCCACGCTCCCGATAGCGCCCTCGGCGACGCTGGGTTCCACGAGGATCAGGGATTGTTCGAACCACTTCTGACCGTCACCGCCGCTGCGCTCGCCACCACTGAACTGCGCGTCGGACTCAGCGTGGAGATCCTCCCCGAACGCAACCCCATCGTGCGTGCCCGAGACATCGCCACCCTGGACAACTTCTCCAAGGGCCGCTTCGACTACGGCATCGGCATCGGCTGGGCCAAGGAGGAGTACGCCGCGCTCGGGGTGCCCTTTGAACGACGAGGCCAGCGGTGTGATGAGTACGTCGGGGCCATGAGAGCCTTGTGGACCGAGAACCCGTCGACCTACCACGGCGAGTTCGTGCGCTTCGAGAACGTCGTCGCCTACCCCAAGCCCGTCCAAAATCCTCACCCGCCGATCCTGGTCGGCGGCAACACCCGCGCCGCGCTTCGACGTACGGCGCGTCTCGGGGACGGATGGTTCGGGTGGGGCCTGACCGTTCCACAGATCGATGACTGTCTCGTCATGCTCGACGAAGAGTTGTCGAACGTCGGCCGCGACCGTGACGATCTGAAGATGTACATCGGCCTCGCGTACAGCGGCCCCCTGGACACGTTGGCGGAGTACCTGACCGAGCTTGAACGACGCGGCTTCGAGGAAGTCGTGCTCGGTACCGGGTTGTCGCACAAGCGCTACGAGAGTCAACTCGATGACTACGCCCTCGCCCTCGGCCGCTGGCTCCGCTGAGGCTCCGCCATGGACGCTCGCGAAGCTGTCTCTACGACCCGCGCGATGCGGCGACTGAAGCCAGATCCCATCCCTTGAGCAATCCAGGCCCGAATCCTGGACGCGGCCATTCGTGCCCCGTCATCACCGGCACCACACTCATGGTCGTGTGCAATCAGCACGATGAGGAGGTACTAGTGTTCACGCCCGTCCGTAGGGTCCGACGTAAGAGCGCTCCGAGAGTGGCCGGCTGATGCCAGCGCCCTTCTTCGTCTCTGATGGTGACATCTTCGCGCCGACCTCGATCGCCAGGGGGCCGTGGGGTCCGTCGTTGGCCGGCAACTACATTGGCGGTCTGCTCGCTCACGCCGTTGACCGAGCGGCGCCAACGATCGAGTTGCGGCCCGCCCGGCTGACCGTCGATCTGCTCCGTCCGGTCAGCCTCCACCCCGTAACAGTGGAAACCTCTCTCATTCGTGATGGGCGACGGTTGCGGTTGATCGACGCCACGATGACCCAGCGAGGCATCCTGGTCGCCCGCGGCAGTGTACTTTTCCTTGGCCCCAGCGAGCATGAAGCCAATGCAGTGTGGACGTCGCCGATATCGATGCCGACGCCACCCGCCGGCCCTGATTCAGTGGCCCTCGAGGTTCCCATGCTGATCCACTCGTACGGTCGCGATCCTGTGCATGGGAGCGCCGGTGTCGGACTCGATGAATGGCGGCACGACGGGCCAAAGTATGCATGGGTGAAGGAAACCCATCCCCTCGTTGACGACGAACCACTCGGACCTTTCGTTCGCGCAGCCATGGCGGCTGATATCACCAGTTCACTCGCGAACTGGGGAACGGCCGGTCTTCAATTCATCAATGCCGACTACACGATGACGCTCAGTCGCCTCCCTCGCGGCGACTACATCGGCTTGGCCGCCCTAACGCATTATCACCATGCAGGTATCGGCACCGGCAGCGCCACACTCTTCGACAGCGATGGACCCATCGGGAGCGGGATGGTCACGGCCTTGTACCACCCCGGGTTCACGGCACCGACCGCGCCGCTGCGGTGTGCCACCCCGGCGCCATCGACCGGTCCAGCCACATCATTAAGTTTGGAACCGTCTATTGACAGGACCTGACCGGTGGTGAGGGCCCCGCGGTGCTTGGCAGAACCGGCACGGCCGGAACCAGGTGCGGCCCGACTGAGATGCGAAATCACCGGGATAACGCGAAAACTGTTACATGCAACGGGTTTAGATAACCGCCGTCATGCGTCCTATCGGTCACGAGTTGTCCGGCAGCGCTGGACGCTCGATGCCTGCGTTCTGGGCCGGGATGGATCTCGGTGGTCATATGGGCAACCTCGTCGGGTATGGCCCGCCGTCTGTGCTGTCAGACGAGCCACGGCCGGTTGTTGTCTCGGCGCCATCGCAACATATGAGCACCGGCCATAAACGTTACCGTACGCTGTACGATACGGATCGTGGGAAAAGGTGCGGCGTCCGGGTCAATCGAGCCGCCCAAGTTGACGTGGTTGTGGCGAGTCGGCGGTATGCCGATGATCTGGCTTGTTCGCTTTCCCCGAGTCAAAGACGCGTTCCAGCGTGCACTGTCGAGTTCGCACGCTGCGCTCTACCGGTTGGGCCGCGGCCATTTAGGTACCTCGCTGGGTGCGCCCGCCTTGTTGATCACCGCGCCGGGCAGACGAACCGGGCGGCTTCGGACAACGCCGGTCTATTACTTGCGGGATGGGAACAACTACGTGGTGGCCGGGTCCTACGCAGGTGATGACCGTGCTCCGCAGTGGTATCTGAATCTGATGGCGGCGCAGTCCGCCACCGTGCAGGTGGGCTCCCATACTCACTCGGTGACCGCGCGTTTGGCTACACGTGAGGAGAGATGCGTGTGGTGGCCGCGGATGGTGGCGATGTGGCCCAGTTTTGCCGATTACCAGCGCAACACCGAGCGCGACATCCCGTTAGTGGTGCTCAGCCCGAGCTGACATGGAGACGGACCGGAGCTCGGTGCTGGCCGCTACGTTCCAGCTGGGACGTACGCTGGGATGACTGTCAACCGATCGCCCCGGGAAAGGCCGCGCATGTCATCTACCGCGAGGCGGTCGCGCAGCGCGAGGCGCGGAGGCGTGCAGCGGTCCCTGACCGAGGAGCAGATCGTGTCGACAGCGCTGGAGACCAGTCGGGAGGTAGGTCTCGAGGGATTGACGATGACTCTGCTTGCCAAAAAACTGGGCGTCGGTGTGATGACGCTTTACTCGTATTTCCGCGGCCGAGATGAACTTCTGGACGCGATGGCCCACCGCGCGGCCACAGAATTGTATGACCAGCATGAGGACCTTGAGGGCGCAGCCTGGGATGCAGAACTGCGCGCGCACTATCACTCCATTCGGGAGAGCCTGAAGCGGCACCCTTCTTTGGCGGATTTGCTCTTTTTTCGGGGCCAGGTGATGCCCTCGGGATCAACGGATTTCGATTCGATGGCCGAGCACGCCCGCCGTCACGTCACCTCAATGGTTGCTGCTGGGGTCAGGGCTGACTTGGCCGTACGCGCGTTTATCGGTCTGTCGCTGTTCACCGTCGCGTCAGCGCTGCGCCGCGATGACTACACCGACGCAGCGAGTCCCTATCGCGGCTTGGTTGAGCAACTGACCCATTCCCTGAGTAGTTCGCTGCCAACGGAATTCGTGGGAGACGCCAGATTTGGGTCTGACGAGCAGTTCGACACCATGCTCGACTTGACTATTAACGGCATCCGCGCGGCGATCGAGGCGTCGCCTCGTTCCAAGCGGCCGTCGACTCCAAGAGGTCGAGCGCAGCCAGATCGTCAACATACTTAGCGATGAGATCCCGCGTCACACGGGGAATGTCGTCATATCCTGATACGGCGCCATTGCGTATGGCGGCACGGAACCTGTCGGTGGGCCCCATCGCCGACGTCATGGCTGCCCTAGGGCCAGCCGGCGCGCGTAACCGGTCAACACGGTCGTCAGAAGCTCTGCGAGCCGCACCTTCGGCCGTTGCAACGCGGCGGTGACTCCGTCATCGGCCCGGGTGTTGGCGAATTGCAAGGCGCTGGCGCTCAATTCAGCGATGCGCTCGGCCGGTGCTTCAGGTAGCGGATTTCCGATATCCTAACCTCAACCGGACTTACACTGTGCAACAACGTTATTGACTATTTCAGCGCACCGCTGTGGGTTACTCAGCATGACGCTGTGCCCGTGTGGCTCCGAAATAACGTTCACCGGCGCGGCGTTTCGGATCATCCTGTCCTGCAACGGGGGCCACAGCGCGCGGTCGGCCGTCAGCCGAACGTAAGTACGTCCGATCTGCGCGGGAATCGGATTCTGCGTCGCTGAGTCGAAGGCGAGCCACGGTGTGTCGGGGACCCACTGGCGCTCCAGCTCAGCAGTCAGGCTCGGGGAAAGGTCGCTGCAGAACATCTGGCGGGCAATCCATTTCGGCAAGGAAAACCTTCCATTTCGCCGATTGCGTTGTCGTCGCATCGTCGACTCGGCCAGCCAGCGCATGGCGACGGGCAGGTCATCGATCGGCCGTTTGCCGGGACGCGGAACGACGGCCGACATGAACACAGCGTGCGCAATCTGGTCCGGGATGGACTCGCAAATGCCGGTAGCCGAGATGCCACCGAGCGAGTGGGCCACCACCACCGTGCGTTGCCAGCCCGCGGCCTTCACGTCGTCAACGACATCCCGGATAACGTCTACTATCCGGAGCTCGGATAGTAACGCTGGTCGCTTCCCGCGGCCGAGCAGATCGGGAGCTATCGCTGGCGCCTCAATTAGCGGGAGCACCCGCCGCCAGCACTGGGCGGTGTGGAGTCCGCCGTGGATGAAGACGACCCCGACTTGGCCGGACATCTGCCTAGGAACCGCCGTATCGCCGCTCTAGTCGCCGTACCGCCCCCGTCATCAAGAGAATCTGGAATCCCGTGATGAATGAACTCATCACCGCGACAGGCAATGCCGAATCAGCGGCCATGGACCACGTGACTCGCGTTTTCGGTGTGGTGCCCTCCTCCACGGCTTCGAAGGTCCAATCCTCGACGAACGCCTTCATCGCGGGAACCACACACTCGTCCAGGCGAAACGCGAACCTGGCGCCTTCGTCGAATGCCAGTACCGTTTCGTGAAAGTCGGTGCCGAACGCGCGCATCGTCCTCTTGCTGCCCACAGCAGGCGGTCCGGACGTGGTCCATCGACTCGCAGTCGTGAAGCCGGGGCACCAACGCCCCCACTCTGGCGGCTTCTCTGCGATGACGGCGAAGAGACGAGCCTTGGAGACGCCTACTGTCGCAGTGCGGTGGAGTCTGACCGGTGCCTCGTTCAAGAAGTCCAGTTCTGGACTGCGGAGTGCGGTCACGATGTTGATACCTGCCTTTTATTGGCGTCGATGGTCACCACGGGTCCGAAAGAAGTTCGGGCCCCGCCTTGTTTTCCCGGGCGCCGGGATTGAACTTGCCGGGGACCTGGAGGTAGCCGAACACGATGCCGGCATCCCGAGCCAGTACAAGTGACTCGGGATCGACGGTGAAATCGGGGATTCGGCGAAGCAGTTCCTCGAGCACGACCCGCAACTCCAAACGAGCGATATGCGAACCGACACAGCGGTGCGTCCCGACCCCGAAGGCCACATGGCGATTTGGCTTGCGGTTGAGCTCGAAGTTCGTGGGATTGGTGAACACTCTTGGGTCGCGGTTGGCGGCAGCGAACGATAGCAATACCGTGTCGCCCTCTCGGATCAGGTGCTCACCTATCTTGCAGTCCTTGGCGGCGACACGACCCAGCATCGTCGTCGGTGACTGAATGCGCAGCGACTCCTCGATGAACGCCGGAATCATGTCAGGTTCACGCGCCAGCAGTGCACGCAAGTCGGGATCCTGGCCCAGCCTGACGGCCATGCAACCCACCGCCGAAGCGGTCGTGTCCAGGCCGGCCTCGTAAATGTTGTGAATGATATGCGTCAGCTTCTCCACGGGAATGTCTTCTCCGTTAACCGATCCGCGCACCAGGTGATGCATCACACTATCGCCGGGCAGATTGTCCTTACGCAGCTGCTCGACTCGTTCGCGCATCGTCGAGAAGACCCAGGTGTAGTTCTCGAAGATTTTGGGGCCGATCTCGTCCAGCTTTTCCTGGGGCAGATTTGGGATCCAGCCGTTTTCCCAAATCGTGTGCGACGTTTCGGCATAGCGGGGCCACAGCGTGGCATCCATGCCCAGCATGCGAAGCGTGACTATCGCGGCCACCGGGGTACCCAGCTGCTGATAGAAGTCCACCTTCCCGTCTTCGACGAACTCATCGATCAGGTAATTGACCAGACTGCGTACCGCTTGCTCGCGCTTCATAACAGCGGCTGGGCCGAACGGTTCGGCCAGAATTCGCCGATAGGGAATGTTCTCCGGTGGATCAAGAGAACTGGGTATCATCGCCTCGCTGGCGACGAAGGCGGGAAACCCAATACCATTGCGGTTCGAGTACGTCGCAGGATTGTGTGCCACGTCGACGACATCCTGATATCCCGTGATGACCCAAAACCCGCCGTGAGACTCGCTGCGCGAGATGCGCTGAGTATCACGGCTGAGATCGAGAATGTCGAATGCCCATTCGCCGAACTCGACTTGATGCTGATCGAACTCGGCGTCGATCGGCTTCACCTTCGCAGGCATGGATTCTGCCGTGTGCACCATATGCTCCCCACTTCCGTTTCCGCCGCACAACAGCTTCGGCTTCGTAACTAACTTTGACGCAGGACCTGATCACGCCGAGGGAAGCGCAACATGCGCCTGGCGTTTGTTTCCGTCATCATTTCGACCTCGTCGTCGGGGACATCGGCGAACACTTCCGCGGCGCGTTTGCGACTGTTCGGCCAGTTGGAATCAGAATGGGGATAATCGACTTCGAGCGTAATGCGATCAACCCCGATCTCGTGCCGGCTTTTCAGGCCGTGTTCGTCGTCGATGAAGCAGCCATAGAAGTGCTGCCGGAACAGCTCAGTCGGTCGTGCGTCGAAGTCGATGTCTTGGTAGTACCGGTGCCGCTCCCATCCGTAGTCGCAGCGTTCAAGCAGATACGGAATCCAGCCAATACCCCCTTCGGCCAACGAGAACTGCAATCCGGGGAAGCGTTGTAAGGCACCGGAAAACAACAAGTCCACCGTTGTCCACATGAGATTTGACGAGAACAGGATCATCGCTACGACAAACGGCACAGGCTTTTTGGCCATATCCGGCGTGACATCCGAGCCCTGAAACGGAAACCCTGGGACGTAGGAGCCTGAGCCGAAGTGCAACGACACCGGCACGCCGGCATCGGAGCATATGCGCCACAACGGATCCCAGTGATCGGTGTAGAACGATGGCAAACCCAGCGGTTGCGGACTGTCCGGGAAGGAGATCGTGCGCGCCCCTTTGGCGATCGCCCGTTCAGCCTCGCGTGTCGCGAGTTCGATATCCCAGAAGGGAAGAATCGCAAGGGGAATGAATCTCTCCGGAGCGGTCGCACACCATTCGTCGATGTAGAAGTCGTTCCAGGCTTGGCAGCACAGCGCAGCCAATGTCTTGTCCTTGGCGCGGAAGAAGGTGCCGCCGCCAAATCCCGGAAAGGATGGGAAGCACACCGCGGCCTGCACGCCGTCGAGATCCATGTCCTTGACCCTTGCAGCAGGGTCGTAACAGCCCGGTATCATGTCCTCGTAACGAAGCGGGTCCAAACCCCAATCGGCGCGCGGCTTGCCTGCAACGGCATTGAGGCCCAGCGTTGGAAAGACTTGATCGTCGTACTGCCAGAGATGATTTCCGTCCACCTCGACGATGCGGGGCGCAGCGTCGCGCAGTGACGCCGGTAAGCGATCTTGCCAGACCCTCGGCGGCTCGATCAGGTGGTCGTCGACCGACACGATGTGATGATGATCCTGCAGTGGCATGGTGTGGTTCTCCTACGCGTCCTTGACGCCAACTGACTTGTATTGCAGGTAGGCATCGAGTGCCTCTGGGCCGTTTTCGCGGCCCAGGCCCGAGTCTTTGTATCCACCGAATGGCGCGGCCATCTCGGTGCCGAAGTAGTTGACGTTGATCGTGCCTGTCTGGACCCGCCGGGCGATCTGCACTCCGTATTCAGAGTCTGACGTCCATACCGATCCAGATAACCCATAGCGGGAGTTGTTCGCGATCGAGACAGCTTCATCGATGTCGTCATAGGTCAGAACGGTGACCACGGGTCCAAAGATTTCTTCCTGTGCGACAACGGAATCGGGGTGCACATCGGTGAGCAGCGTTGGCTGCACGAAGTAGCCCTTGCCGTCGACATCTGCGGCCTTGCCGCCGACGGCCACTCCCGCGCCGTCGGCGACACCTCGCTCGATGTAACCGAGGACCCTATCGCGCTGCCTAGCTGACACCAGCGGACCGACTTCGGTCAGAGGGTCCAAAGCATTGCCCACCCGCAAGTGACCGAAGGCAGTGGCGAACGCGTCGACGAATTCAGGGGCGCGATTGGCCGGTAGGAGCAGCCGAGTCTGCGCCACGCAAGCTTGTCCGTTGATCATCGTCATGCCGGGTAGCAATCCCGCCACAACCTCATCGAGGTCGGCGTCTTCACACACGATGGCAGCCGATTTGCCGCCAAGTTCCAGAGTGACGGGACGCACCAGTTCGCCGCATAGCGCCCCAACACGTTTGCCAGTCGCCGCGGATCCGGTCAGCGAAACCTTGTCCACACCAGGGTGGGTGACGAGATACTCGCTCACGTCTCGGTCGGCGGGCACGATGTTCACCACGCCCGCAGGGAATCCCGCGTCCCTGACGGCTTCAACGAGAAACTGAGCATCGAGCGCGGTATGGGGGTCGGGTTTGATCACGATCGTGCAGCCGGCGGCGATGGCGGGGCCGAGTTTGAGAAGAGCGATAGCTATCGGCACGTTCCACGGCACCACTGCGGCCGCCACTCCCACCGGTTCCCGACTCACCAACAGTGGGTTGCCCCCGAAGCCCGTGCGCGGTGGTTCGTCGAACTCGAAGTCCCGCACGACTTGCGCGAAGTAATGGGTCAGGGCGACTGGAGACAACGCTTGGATCAATACTGAGGTGGCGATGGGATTGCCGTTCTCACGGCTGATCGTTTCGCCGATGGCTTGACTTCGGTCGAGTAATGCCTGGCCCAAGGCTTCGAGCAATTTCGCCCGCTCCTCGGGTGTGCTTTGGCGCCACCCGCGGTCATCGAATGCGGTGCGAGCCGCGCGGACAGCATCGTCGATGTCACGTGGCGAAGCGAGGGTGACGGTCTCGACCGCGGTCTCGGTCGACGAGTCGACGATCGTGAATGCATCACCCGATCCGGATCGCGCAACGCCGTCGATCAACATGCAGGCGGTGTCAGGCATTGACCGCCGCCTTGACCGGGAACGAATAAAGATCCGACAGTCGCCTCCAGGTGATGTCTTCGACGAATTGAGCGGCGGCGCCCTCAAGTTCCTTCGAGAACACTGAGTTGCTGTGGGGCCAAAGGGATTCCATGTGCGGATAATCGACCTCGAGGGTCCAATTCGTGAAACCCGTCTCGGCGGCGAGGCGTCGAGCGTTTGCCGGTTCGAGGGTGCTGAAGGTGAAGGTCTCCTGGAGCATCTCAAGTGGTGTGCGATCAGGATCCGGCCAACCACGGCGATGCAGCAGCGAGTAGTCAACGCACCACTGCAACCGTTCAATCAGGTGCGGCAACCAGGTCCCGCCCGATTCCGCGACTGTGACCTTCAGACCCGGGAACCGCACGCCAAGACCGGCCCACACAAAGCTGGCGACGGCCTCGATGGCTCCTGACTGGAAGATGGTGCTCGCGAAACCGTAGGGCACGGTGTCCAAGTCGCGGTTCCAATTGATCTTGGGCCAATGCGAGAGATCGGCGGTGTGATGCGAGATAACCGTGCCAGTTTCCTGACAAGCCCGCAGGAACGGATCCCAGCTGCTGTCACCGAGCCACGGAAGCCCCAGATCGGTGGGGTTGCGCAGCATTACCCCGCGGAAGCCGCGCTCGGCGTTGCGATAGATCTCCTCCGCGGCGACACGCGCATCGAGATACCAGGTCGCCTGAATGGGGATGAAGCGATCGGGGGCAGCCGCCACCCAGGTTTCGAGATACCAGTCGTTCCAGGCTCGCATCGCCGCGATCCCGAGCTCCGGTTCATTCGCAGCAGCAGCGAACATCTCCCCGCCAAAACCGATCCCAACGGGAGAGGAGTACAGCGCGCACGCCGTGACGTCGTCGGCGTCCATGTCGGCGAGCCGGGACCGTGGGTCGTAGCAGCCTTCGCGGATGTCCTCGTAAGAGACGATCATCGGGCCCAGCCATTCTTCGGGCGTCATCCCGGCGACCGCACAGTTCCGCCACAGAGGAATCGCCCGATCCTCGAAGACCCACTGCTGACCGCCACCGTCAAGACGATCAACGCGCGGCGCGCGGTCACTCCACTTGCGCGGCATCCGTCGGTCGTAGACATCGGCGGATTCGATCAAGTGATCGTTGGCCGATACCAGTGTTAGCCCTGCTGTGCGCACCGGCCCCTCCATTCCCATGTCTCATTTGCGGCCGACAACTTGTGTCATTCGTCACACCGACTGTTGATTGGAAGTTACCGTAACCATTACGAGGTGAGGGAGTCAACGGTCAATGAAGGTAGGAACACAGGTGCAGACGAGAGCCGCGATTTTGTGGAACATCGGGGAGCGATGGAGCGTAGAGGAAATCGAACTGGATCCACCGCAGTCAGGTGAGGTACTGATCAAGATGGCCGCGGCCGGGCTGTGTCACACCGACGAGCACTCGGTCACCGGAGACCAACCGATTGTGCTGCCGACAGTGGGCGGCCACGAAGGTGCCGGCGTGGTGATTCAGGTCGGCGCCGGGGTGACATCAGTGGAGGTCGGCGATCACGTCGCGATGAGCTTCGTCCCGTCGTGTGGGCGATGCCCGTCGTGCGTCAACGGAAAGCAGAACCTGTGTGATCTCGGTGTGAACATCCCGGTTGGTCGGGCCCTGTCCGACGGCGGATTCCGGGCACACGCCCGGGACCGCGACGTCGGATTGGCGTGCATGCTCGGAGCGTTCGCCGAGCACACCGTCGTCAACGAGGCATCCATCGTCAAGATCGACAAGGACGTGCCCCTGGACCTTGCCTGTCTGGTGAGCTGCGGAGTAGCCACCGGGTGGGGTTCAGCCGTTCACGCCGGCGCCGTTCGTCCGGGGGAGACCGTCGTCGTGATCGGTGTTGGCGGAATTGGGATGAACGCCGTGCAAGGCGCGCGAGCGGCCGGCGCCGCCAATGTGGTGGTCGTCGAACCTGTCGAGTGGAAGCGCGAACACGCGAAGATGTTCGGTGCCACCCACGTTGCGAGCAGCCTTCAGGAGGCGCTGCAACTCGTCGCCGAAACGACGCAAGGCCAAATGGCGAACGTGGCGATTCTGACGGTCGGCCTTGCCACCTCGGAGTTGATATCACCGACTGTGAATCTTGTGGGCAAGCGAGGCCGCGTGGTGGTGACCGCAGTTGCTCCGTTCATGCAGACGAGTGTTGACCTGAGTCTTGTCGAGCTCACTTTTTGGGAGAAGACGCTTCGCGGTTCGCTGTTCGGGTCGGCGAATCCGCGCTACGAGATTCCTCAGCTTCTTCAGGCCTACCGTCGCGGCGACCTGAAACTCGACGAATTAATCACCAAACGGTACCGACTGGAGCAGATTAACGAGGGTTACGAGGATCTGCGCACCGGCAAGAACATCCGCGGCGTGCTCATCATGGATGAAAGCGCACTGGGGGCTCGACCTTGAGGGCCTCCAGTCCTCGAACGTGCGCAACCTATCAAGGTGGGCGAATGAGTAAGCGGATAGGCCTTTCGGCGCGGGGCAAACGGGGGAGCCCACGGCGCATGATTGCGCAGCCGGACCGTGTCGTCGATCAAATTTAACCCCGAGCGTCGTCTCTACATTGACGGCGAGCGCGACTCGATCCGGGCGCCGCGGTGGCGACGCGATCGGATAGCCCCGCGACGAGCTCGGCGTCTGACCACGCGGATCGAACGCGTCTCCGGTTGGCCTTTACGGTGAGCCGGTGCCGCCGTCATCGGGCGTTGTGCTCCGGACTAACCGCGTAGGTGAATACTCGAGGACATCCTCGCAGTGCTGGTTGCGGACGCTGACGGTGCTTGCCACCATGCCCCGGTCGGACTTCTTCGTCGCGCGGGATTCGGTGATGGTGACCACCGCATGCAGCGTGTCGCCGACGTACACAGGCCGTCTTGCCGTCAAAGTCATACCCAGGAAAGCGATCCCGGTTCCAGCGAATGCCAGGGTCTGTATCACCAGCCCCTCGACCACGCTATAGGTCAGAGCCGTCGGCACTAGTCGACGGCCGTTGCCCGCCAAGACATCTGACCCATCCATGAAGAGCGGTTCAGTGAACCCGGCCCAGGTGACGAACTGGACGAAGTCACTTTCGGTGATCGTGCGGCTGCCAGTGCGGAAGGATAGTCCCACCGGGAGCTCGTGCCATGTGCGTCCACGGTGTAGGTGAGGTGCCTGATCGCTCGGCGGCGCGGCAACGGGATCGTTAATCGCGTGCTCCCTTATCGTATGGTTTGACGGACGCGTTGCCAGGACGCCAGACTTGTCAGGGCGTGATTACACGCTTGCGGCCGTGGGGGAGCCGACCACGTCGCGGAGCCGGCCGTTGATGAGATCCTCGGCCTCATCGATGATTTGGGAAATCATGGCATCGACCGTGGGTATGTTGTTGATCAGTCCCATGGCAGTGCTGATCCACCAGATTCCGGCTTCTAGGTCTCCGGTTTCGTACACTCGCGCTCCGCGGACACCGGAAACCAGGTGTTGGATGTCCTCGAATTGCCCTCCGCCGTTGAGGATTTCAACGACTTCGCGCGATACCGTGTTGCTGGCGACGCGTCCGGTGTTGCGCAACGTGCGGAAGATCAGCTCGGTGCCGCGCTCATCACCTGCCACGATGGCCTCCTTAACGTTCTGATGAATCGGCGATTCAACGGTGCACATGAAGCGCGAGCCCATGTTGATGCCGTCCGCGCCCAGCGCGAGTGCAGCGACGAGACCGCGTGCGTCGGCGAAGCCGCCGGAGGCGATCATGGGTATCTCGATCTGCTTGGCGGCGGCGGGTATCAACACTAAGCCCGGGATGTCGTCCTCACCGGGGTGACCGGCGCATTCGAAGCCGTCGATGCTTATTCCGTCGACCCCGAGTTCCTGCGCCTTGACGGCATGGCGCACGGCCGTACATTTGTGCAGCACCTTGACTCCGTTGTCACGGAACATCGGCAAGTGTGGAGCGGGATTGGAGCCCGCAGTCTCGACGATCTTGATCCCCGACTTGACGATCACTCGGCGATATTCGTCATACGGCGGGGGATTGATGGTGGGCAGGATGGTGAGATTCACCCCGAACGGCTTGTCAGTGAGATCGCGGCACCTTTGTATCTCTCTGGCGAGATCGGCCGGCGTGGGCTGCGTCAGCGCGGTGATGAAGCCGAGTGCGCCGGCGTTCGCGACGGCGGCGACCAACTCGGCGCGGCCGACCCATTGCATGCCGCCTTGGGCGATCGGATGTTCGACCCCGAACGCCTTGGTGAATTTCGTCGTCAGTGTCATACGTGGTCCTTTCGGTCGCTTTCCGCGGCGGCGCGCAGCTGACGGCTGATCACCAGTACGCCATGTCGGCGTCGCGTCGCCGCGCGGCGTCGATGTAGTCGTGTGCTTCTGGCGTCGGCAGGATTCGGTCGACGGGCACGGCGGTCCTCTCGTTACCTGAATCCGAAGTAAGGGCAGTGCTGAACTACGATACCGTTATATAAATAACTATAAACCGTTCATGCTGATGGCGAGTGAGAGCGCGAAGGGAATGGCCGGATGCGAATTATCGTCACGGGGGGCAACAGCGGGGTGGGTAAGGCGACGGCGGCGGCGATGGCTGCCGCGGGCCACGAAGTTGTCATCGCGTGCCGGACCCTGTCGAAGGGTCGCGATGCGGCTCGTGCCATGGTCGGTGACGTCAAGTTGGCAGAAGTGGACCTCGCCGATCTAGCCAGCGTCCGCAGATTCGCCGACGCTATTGATTACACGGATGTCCTCGTCAACAACGCCGGGGTCCTCGGTCTGCCCCTTACTCGCACCGCCGACGGCTTCGAGGCCCACATGGGCATCAACCACCTGGGCCACTTCGCGTTGACGTGCTTGCTCGGCGATAGGATCCGCGACCGTGTCATCTCAGTGGCCAGCAGTGTTTACGCGTTGGCCCGAATACACTTCGACGACCTGAACTGCCACCACCGCCGCTACAGCCCTTTCGGGGCCTACAACGAGTCGAAGCTGGCGAACATGCTGTTCGTGCGGGAACTGGTGCAGCGTGGCCGCACCGCGTATCTCTCCGATCCGGGAATGACGGACACCGACATCATCAGGGACGGCTCCGCAGCGCTTCGGTGGTCGGGCAGGGTTCTCGCCCCCCGTTTCGCGCAAACCCCGGAGCAGGGCGCCCAGTCAACAATTCAGGCCATTTCGACGGACTTGCCGAACGGCAGCTACATCGCGCCCCGGGGACTCTTGCACCAATGGGGTCGGCCCAAACCCACCGCATTGGCGGCCAAGGCGCGTGATGCCCGCGACGCACGGCGTCTGTGGGAGATTTCGGCTGAACTCACTGGTTGTGATTGGTAGCAGCGCTCGTCAAGTCGAAATGCGGTCGGGCCCTCGACGCGGTATGCGCCAAGGGCCCGAACCGCCAAGAGCCAGTTAGCTCACCAGCGCCGGTTCACCCGCCGTTACCCGCGGGAAGTTCAGCATCCGGCGGGCGTTGTTCTCAACGATCATCGCGCACTCGTCATCGGGCACTTCGGCGAGCACTTCGGTGGCGCGCTTGCGCGAATTGGGCCAGTTGGAATCGGAGTGCGGGAAGTCGATCTCGAGCGTAATCCGGTCGACGCCGACCTCATGGCGGTTCTTCAAGCCGTGGATGTCGTCGATGAAGCACCCCCAGAAGTGTTTGCGGAACAAGTCCGACGGGCGGGTGTCGAAATCGATGTTCTGGTAGTAGCGGTGGCGCTCCCAGACGTAATCCGACCGTTCCAGGATGTAGGGCACCCAGCCGATGCCGCCCTCAGCCAACGAAATCTGCAGCTCGGGGAACTGCTGCAACTTGCCGGAGAACAGGAAATCGACGGTGGTCCACATCAGGTTGGTGGCGAACAACGTGGTCGCGACGGCGAACGGCGCATCTGGCAGCGCGTTGACCATGCTGTTGTCGGCCTTTAATGCGGAAAACGAGAACCCGGGGACGTAGGACCCCGAGCCGAAGTGCAATGACACCGGCATCTTGGTTTCCGAACACACCCGCCACAGCGGATCCCAGTGATCCGAATGGAACGACGGCAACCCCAACGGCACCGGACTGTCCGGGAACGAGATGGTGCGCGCGCCCTTGGCCGCGACACGTTGCGCTTCGGAGACACAGGCATCGATGTCCCACGTTGGCAGGATGGCCAGCGGGATGAAGCGCTCGGGTGCGGTCGCGCACCATTCGTCAATGTAAAAGTCGTTCCACGCCTTGACGCACAACAACGCCAGTTCCTTGTTGTCGGCGCGCTGGAAGGTGCCGCCGGCGAAGCCTGGGAAGGAGGGGAAGCACAGCGCCGCCTGCACGCCGTCGAGATCCATGTCAGCGACGCGGGCCACCGGGTCATAGCATCCCGGGATCATGTCCTCGTAGCGCACCGGGTCTAGGCCCCACTCCTCGGGCGGCTTGCCTGCCACTGCGTTCAAACCGATGGTGGGGAAGATCTGCCCGTCATAGCTCCACAGGTGCATGCCGTCCTTCTCGACGATCCGCGGCCCGGCCTCGCGGAACTTCTCCGGCAGACGGTCCTGCCACACTCGCGGATGCTCGACTAGGTGATCGTCGACGGAAACGATCTGGTGTTCGTCGCGAAGTGGCATGGCCCTTCCCTTCTGACGCTGTGTCTTGATTTCTGACGCTTGGTCTCACACACTATATGACGGAGATTGCACCCGTAAAGGGCGAAGGAGACGTCGATGTCAGATCCCGCGGCACTGCCAACGGAAAGAGGAAAAAGTGACGAGGACGACCATGATCTTCTGACTTTCGGCGAGGCGGGCGAGCGCCTCCGCATCGAGATTGTCACCGCCGAGCGCAAGGTCGCTGAGCTCGCCGATCACGGGTCCGCGGCTGATTTGGCCACCGCCCGGCATCGGCTCGAGGCATTACGCGCGGCGGCGCGACGCAATGCTGCGCAACCCATCAACGACGCCAACTTCGAGCGCTTCTTCGGTTACGCGGGGAAGGCGCGGCGCAACTTGCCCGGGCCGGACGTCGAAGCAGAATAAACGCGCCTCGTGTGGAACTCGTTCATGATGTGAACATCATGGTGAAGTCGCAGAAGGTCCGCCGCGCCGGATATGCACCCACAAGTGTCGAGCTGGGACGCCGTGGTCTGCACACCCGAGAGTCCATCCTGCACAGCGGGGCCCGGCTGTTTCTCGACCGCGGCTTTCATGGCACGTCTATTGATGCCATTGCCAAGGCGGCGGGCGCGTCTCGGGCGACGGTGTACCAGTATTTCCAAGACAAAGACGACATCTACCGGGAACTCGCCGCACAGTGCGTTCCGGAGGTGCTCGAGCATGCAGCCCGCCTTGGCCCCCTCGGTCCCGATGCCGCCGGAATCCAGAACCTGTACCAGTGGCTCGACCAGTGGACGACGCTTTACGACGAGAACGCGGTTGTACTGCTTGCTTTTCCGGGGCTCGGATTCTCGACGAGTATTGCCGCGGCGCCTGATTCGGTGTCGGATGGGTACCTGAAATCGGTGACGGACCGGACTCGGCAGGCGGGAGTGGAAGGGATCGCGCCCGAGGACGCCGCCGCTGCGGTAGTCCGCATCGCGCATATGGTCAACTTCTATCGGTACCGCGGTATGTGGGATCTACCCGACGCACACGCCGTGACGGCGTCCTTGACTGTAGCGCTACAGTTGCTGCTGTTTCCCGGCACGCCGCCTGCGGTGCGCGACCTCATCAGAGTGCCAACTGATCCGCTGCCGGCGTCGACGTATGCGCCCCGTGCAGTGCCATCCGTTCCATCGCCGGCACCCTCCTCGCCAATCCGCTCCGACATCGTCGCTGCCGCCGCGTCGCTTTTCGCCGAACACGGGTATTACGCGGTGGCAATGGATGACATCGGCGCCGCGGCCGGCGTCAGCCGGGCAACCTTGTACCGCCACTTCCGCACGAAGGTTGCGATCCTTTCTGAACTTACGCAGCGTGCCCTCGCTGAGGGCGTTGCCCTCGCCACTGACTTGCATGAACTTGCCGATCGGCGCGTCAGCCGAAATTCCTTGCACGCGTGGCTCAGACGCTACGTTGGCTTCCATCGTAGGTATGGAAGCGTCACCCAAACCTGGTACGACGGTGGCCTGAATGGGCAATTGGCTGACGCCATCACTGCCGGACTCGGGCCTTTCCAAGAAGCGGCCACAGCTCTACTCAACCGTTCGGGATTGCCCGAAGAAATAGACCTTCGCGTGGGCGCGGCGATCTTTCTTGCGGTGCTTGGCCGGTTGACCGAGTTGACGAGTTCCAGGCGCACGGCCGAATCTGACTACGACACAGCGGATTTGATGTTGCTAGTGATAAGCCGTGCGCTGAGCATGAAGTTCGAGACCGAGCCGACCTGACGGCGTTCAACACCGACTGCGGTCCGCAACGTCGTGGGCCGAAGCGCGGATGCTCTGGGATGGCAGAGCGTCAGACGATGTTGGCTTCAGCCCTTAGTCGTTCCCAGTGCTCGGCGGGCCTGCCGAACAGCACCTCGTCGGTACGGGCCCGACGCAGGTAAAGATGCGCAGAGTCCTCCCACGTAAATCCGATGCCACCGTGTATCTGCACGTTCGCATGCGCGGCGTTACGGAGCGATTCCGAGCAGACCGCCTTTGCCATGCTTGCCCGCCAGGCGGATTCGTCGGCCGGGCCGACGTCATTGGCGTCCAGCGCGCCCTGCGACGCAGACCTCGCCCACTCGAGGTCCAACAGCATATCGGCGCATTTGTGCTTGATCGCCTGAAAACTGCCGATGGGGCGGTTGAACTGCTCCCGGGTGCGGGCGTAGTCGGTCGCGATCTCCAACACGCGCTCACAGGCGCCGACCTGCTCGGCCGACAACACCGCCATCGCTAGGTCGACGCTCCCCGAAACGACGTCCTCAACCGAGGTGCCGCTGGACAGGCGGGCGGCAGGTGCTGAGGTGAAGGTGATGGTCGCCATCTGCCGGGTGCCGTCGAGCACACTCTCCTCGGCAATCGCCACCCCTTGGGTCGTCGCGTCGAGGACGAATAGTGCGAGTTCGCCGCCGGCGCGGGCCACGACGATCAGGTCATCGGCCGAACCGCCGTGAAGGACATGGCGTACAACGCCGTTGAGCGTCCACGATGAGGTCGCGTACGTGGCCGACACGGACACACGGTCGCGCTGCCACAGGCCGCAGTCTCTGCTGAGTGCGGCGGCGGCGGTGCGTTTCCCCTCGATCAGCGCCGACAGCCGTTCATCGGCATCCGGGTCGTCGACGGCCAGCAGGAGACTGGTGGCCAGCACCGCGGACGCGACGAACGGCACGGACGCCAGCGAGCGCCCGAGTTCATGGGCAACGACGCCCATCGCGGTCGCGCCGTAGCCGTCGCCGCCGAATCGCTCGGGAAGCCCGATCGAGGCGACCCCGACCTGGCTGCACAGAACTTTCCAGAGTTGCGCGTCGAAGCCGCGATGCTGTTCACGTCCGTCATACGCGACAGCACGCACCCGGCTCTCCGGCGAGAGTCGCTCACACGCTGCACGCACGGACTGGGCGAGGTGTCTGCGCTCGTCATCGTTCAGCGTGGTCACCGAGTTCCTCCTGAAATCCGTGCTGCAAGTTCGGATTTGGCCACTTTCCCCAATCCGGTCATGGGGGAACTGGTCGACCCCGACCAGGCGCTCGGGCCAGCTTGTCTCTTCAGCCCAGTTATTTCGACAGGATGGCGACTGCGGCGGTCCCGGGTGAGCCGTAGAGCTGGGCCAGCGCGACGCGCGGATCGTTGGGCACCTGACGGTCGCCCGCCGTGCCCCGTAGCTGGTGGACCAGTTCGTAAACCTGGCGTAGGCCGGACGCGCCGACCGGCTCGCCGTTGGCCAGCAGGCCGCCATCGGTGTTGATCGGAAGCCGCCCACCGATCTCAGTAGCGCCGTCGTGCAGTAGCCCCTCCTGCTCGCCGTCCTTGCAGAGCCCGGTTTCGGCCATGTGGATGACCTCGGACCCGGCGTCGGTGTCCTGAAGCTGCGCGACGTCGATGTCCTCGGGTCCGATCCCGGCCTGCTCGTACGCGGCCTTCGCAGCTTCGGCGGTGGTTCCCGGAACGATCGGCAATTCGATCGACGTGCGTAGCAGCTCGTAGGCACCCTCGCGACGGCTGCGCTGCGCGGATGCCCGCAGGTAGATCGGGGTATCGGTGTACTTCTTGGCGACGTCGGCCCGACACACAACGACTGCCGCGGCGCCCTCGTTCGGATTGCAGTACATGAACTGGCGCAGGGGCGCGTTGACGACCGGCGAGCCTAGAATGGTCTCCACGCTCATGGCCTTGCGGCGCCATGCATGATCGGTCACGGCGCCGTTGGCGAGGTTCTTGGCCGCGACGCGGGCCAGCGTCTCGTCGCTGATGTTGTGGTCGTACATGTAGCGCATGATCTTGGTGCCGAAGTAGTGAGTGGTCAGAAACAGGCCCTGATGGCCGTACCACTGCGGCAGCCCGGTGTTTGCGGGGTCGCCGCCGAATGCGCCCCGCGGATGTTTGTCGAGACCGACGCCGACCGCGATCTCGGCCTCGCCCAACTGAACGTCGCGCGCGGCGAGGGTGAGTAGCGAGTTGCCCGTCGCGCACCCGCTCAGTGTCGCTCGCGCAGGGATACCAGTCATCCCGGCGAGACCGGTCACGGCCTCCGGGTTGGCCACCTCCAGGCTGCCCGCGTAGAGGCTGCCGACGTCTGACCAGTGCACCCCGGCATCCTTGAGCGCACGGCCGATCGCAACTGCGCCCATCTCAAGTGCCGAGCGATCCTGATACCGCCCGAACGGGTGGATTCCGACGCCGATGATCGCGATGTCCGGTGTGCTCATGGGTTTCCTTAGGTCAAGTGGACTCCGGCCAGCTGCTAAGGATATAACTATATATCTAATTATCGAAGGGGTGAGGCGTTGAGTATTGCACTACTGCTCGAGATGGCAGTCTCGAGCGACCCCGATCGGCCGGCGGTGATCGACGGCGAGAGCCGGCTGACCACCACCGAACTGAGTGCGCTGGCCAGTGGGGGAGCCGCGGTCGTTGCGGATTCCGGCGGGCAGCATGTGGCCTACGTCGGGACAGGCGGAACGATGCTGCCGGCGCTGATTCTCGCCGCGGCGCGGGCGGCGGTGCCGTTCACCCCGTTGAACTATCGGCTCAGTACCGAGGGTTTGCGCCAACTCCTCGACCGGCTGCCGTCGGCGCTAGTGGTCGCCGACGACGACTACGTCGACGTGGTCGCCGGCGCGGGCAGGCAAGTCATGCGCTCCGGGGAGTTCCTCGCCGCCGCCCATGCGGCCGATCCCGTGGAGCACTTTGCCGATCCCGACGACGTCGCCATCGTGCTGTTCACGTCCGGCACGACGTCACGCCCCAAGGCCGTCGAACTGACCCACAACAACCTGACGAGTTACGTCACGGCCACGGTTGAGTTCGCTTGCGCCGATGCCGAGGACGCGGCGCTGGTGTGCGTCCCGCCCTATCACATCGCCGGCGTCGGCGCAGCGCTGTCGAATCTCTACGCAGGCCGAAAAATCGTGTACCTACCCAGGTTCGATCCGCGGGAGTGGGTCCGGCTGGTTCGTGAGGAGAAGGTGACGACGGCGACCGTCGTACCAACCATGCTGGACCGCATCATCGCGGAGTTGCAGTCCGCGCCGACCGACTTGCCGACGCTGCGCAACCTGGCGTACGGCGGGTCGAAGGTCGGCCTGCCGCTGGTGCGCAAGACGATGGAGTTGCTTCCGGAGGTCGGGCTGGTCAACGCCTACGGGTTGACCGAGACAAGCTCGACGATCGCAGTGCTAACCCCTGAGGACCATCGAGCGGCATACGCCGCCGACGATGCGGCGGCCGCGCGTCGGCTCGGTTCGGTGGGTCAGCCGGTGCCCGGCATCGAGGTTCAGATCCGTTCCGAGGACGGCGCCGTACTGGGACCCGGCGAGACCGGTGAGCTCTTCGTGCGGGGACCGCAGGTATCGGGGCGCTACACCGCACTCGGATCGGTTCTTGATGCCGAGGGTTGGTTTCCCACAAGGGATCTCGCGATGGTCGACGACGATGGTTACCTGTTTATCGGTGGGCGTTCCGATGACACGATCATCCGGGGTGGCGAGAACATCGCCCCCGCCGAGATCGAGGATGTCCTGATTGAGCATCCCGCCGTACGTGAGGTGGTTGCCGTCGGGCTCGACGATCCGCAGTGGGGGCAGATCATCGTCGCCGTGGTGGTGCCCGAGCCGTTATCCGCGCTCGAGACCGATGACCTGCGGGCGTTTGCGCACAAGGCATTACGCGGTTCGCGCACCCCGGACCGCATCGAGATCGTCAATCAGCTGCCGACCACTGACACTGGCAAGGTGTTACGCCGCGAAATCATCCGAGAACTGGCCGAAAACCTCAGGAGTACAACATGATCAAGAACGGAACCCGCCTGCAGAGCCAGGTCTGTGACACCCAGGTGATCGTCGTGCGGGCCACCGATAGCCTCGACGACCTGCGCTGCGGCGGTGAGCCGATGGTGACACTCGATGCCGAGAAGTCACCGCACGCGGACCTCGATCCTGCACTGGCTGGCGGGAGCACGATGGGTAAGCGCTACGTCGACGATGGCGGCGCCGAGGTGCTGGTCACCAAGGCCGGCGTCGGCACGCTCAGCATCGGCGCGACGCCGCTTTCACTCAAAGAGGCCAAGCCGCTGCCGGCCAGCGACTGAGCATGGGTCACGATAGGTACCCACTGTGAACGTATTGCGAGAATCTGCTGCGTTTTTCGCGGTGGCGTAACACTCGGCGACAAGTTGAGGAGCGACCAGAGTGCCACCCGAGGCCGGGAACTAGACGCGATGCTGAAGATTCCAGCGGGTGACGTCACGATGGTCGCCGATGCTTACGGTGATCCGTCGGATCCGCCCGTGGTGCTGCTGCACGGTGGCGGTCAGACCAGACATTCCTGGGGTTCGACCGCTGCCGATCTCGGCGCCCAAGGCTGGTATGCCCTCACGGTCGACTTGCGGGGGCACGGCGACAGCAGCTGGTCACCCGACGGCTACTACGGGCTGGACCGGTTCGCCAACGATGTCACCCGGGTGGCCGATTTCCTCGGCCGCCCACCGGTCTATGTGGGTGCCTCGCTCGGCGGCAACGCCTCATTGGCGGCGATCGGGGTCCGGCCCGATCTCGCGCTCGGCCTAGTCCTGGTGGACGTGTCGCCGTTCCTGCAACCGGCGGGGACAAGCCGGATCCGCGACTTCATGGTGTCGCACGCCGAGTCTGGGTTCGGGACGCTGGAGGAGGCCGCCGATGCCGTCGCGGCCTATGTCCCGCACCGGCCGCGGCCGCGCAACCTCGAGGGGCTGAAGAAGAACCTGCGCTTCCGCGACGGCCGGTGGTTCTGGCACTGGGACCCCGCGTTTATGGCGTCACCGACCGATCAGGCCGTGCAGCGCGATCAGCTCATCGACCCCGCCCGGCTGGGTGCTGCGGCACGGGATCTCCGGTTGCCCACGCTGCTGGTGCGCGGCGGCGAGTCCGATGTGCTCAGCGTCGGCGACGCGGTGCGTTTCCTGGAGTTGGTGCCGCACGCCGAGTTCGCGTCGGTTACCGGTGCGCACCACATGGTGGCCGGTGACGACAATGCGGTCTTCGAAGTCGTGCTCGATGACTTCCTCGAGCGCCGGGTGCGGTCGCGGCTCAAGCTTTTCGGCACTGCGAGCTGACGATCGAGCGCCGAGTCCTGAGGGCGCTGCTTCATCCTTGTCCGGCACGCCGGCGGAATTCCTGCCGGTACCCGGCATAGTGGATTGGTCGCCGAATTGAAGGTGTGCGAGAGTCTGAACGCACTGCGAAGAACTAGCCGGGGCCGAGACGATCGCGGCCGTGGCCGCTACGCCGGACGAAACGCGTACGTGAGCAACGACTCGCCGGACTCCGTCTCCACGGTGGTCGTGGCGCTCACCATCGGCTGACCGATGCGCAGTTCCGCCGCGTCAGCACCGATGATCAGTGATTCGACGAGGACGCGCTCTCCGAGCTGGATGTACCCAACGATGTATGGCCGGAATGCCTCCGGCGAGCGGTGACCCTGGTACGGCAGGGGCGGGGGGAACTGCTGAGTGGTGAACGTGAAAAGCGTTCCTTCCGTGGGTAACTCGAGCGGCTCGATGTCTGCTTGAACCTCAGGATTGGCGTCGAACAGCTCCGACCGCTCGGCCGGGAATTTCACCACACCCGTCGACCGGCGCCGCGACCCCAACAGCACGGCGCGATCGCCGTCGAGCCGGAACAGATTGTCTGCGATGAGTTGAGTCATGTCACGCCACCTCGATAACCATTGCCGCTCCCATTCCGCCGCCTGCGCACATCGACAGCACGCCGATGCCGCCGCCGCGGCGACGTAGTTCGTAGATGGCCGACGTCACCATCCGCGCGCCGGTCGCGGCGATCGGATGACCCAGGCTGATACCGGATCCGTACACGTTGACGATGTCTTCATTGAGGCCGAGTTCGCGTGCGCACGCCACCGCCTGGGCGGCGAACGCCTCGTTGATCTCGAATAGCGCCACATCCTCGAGTTTGCGGCCGGCCAACTCCAGCGCTTTCGGGATGGCCGAGATCGGCCCGCTCCCCGTGCGATTCGGCGGCACACCCACCGAACTCCACGCCAGCACGTCGGCCAGCACGTCCTTGTCAGTGTCCGACCTGGCCAGTGCCACCACCGCGGCGGCGTCATTGATCCCCGACGAATTCCCTGCAGTCACCGTGAATCCCTCGATCTCGGGATGCAGCACCTTCAGCCCGGACAGAGTCTCCAGAGTGGCGCCGCGGCGCGGGTGCTCGTCCTCGGCGAAGGTGACCGTCGATCCATCGGCCTGCGGCACCTGCAGTGGCACGATCTCGTCGACGAAGGACCCGGCGTCGATCGCCTTCACCGCGCGCTGGTGGCTGCGTAGCGCCCACGCGTCTTGGTCCTCGCGCGAGAGGCCGTACTGGACTGCGCAGTTGTGCGCCACCGTAATCGACATGTCGAGGGCCGGCGCATCCGCTGTCGGCGGGTGTGACAGCGGATACCAGGGGTCCTCGTAGTCCTCCGGCGACTTACCGGTGGTGAACGGCTTGCGTTTGCGCAGCAGCGGTGATGTCGATAACGACTCCATCCCGCCGGCCAGGATCGCTCGACTCATTCCCGCGGAGATCTGCCCTGCTGCCACCGCGATGGCGGAGAGGCTCGAGGCGCATTGCCGGTTGACGGCCATCCCCGGAATGCCGGTCAGGCCCAGATCGAGGGCGACGTAGCGCGCGCTGTCACCGCCGCCCTGCAGGCTCTCGGCAAGCACCAGGTCGTCGAACTCGGCGGCATCAAGTCCTGATCGTTCGATGGCCGCGGCGACTACCGGTTTAGCCAGCTCAACGGCAGGCATGTGCACGAGCGTCCCTTTGCGGGCGGTACCGATAGCGGTGCGGGCGGCGGCTACGATGGCTGCGCGCGACGTCGTCGGCGTCATGTGTCTCCCGAAAAGTAGTCGGACGGGCCCCCGATTGGACCTCCTGGTTCGCGCCCAGAGTATACCGTTAAATAGATATCTGTATCAGGGGTCTGACGGGAGTGAAATGAAGACGATCGGATCGGTCGACGCGGAGAACGCCGAGAGGCTGAATAAGGTCTGGTTCCTGACGCCTGTGCCTTCGGGGCTCGCCGACGCGGTCAGAGCCGGTGAGGACGCCGTCACCGTCACCGTCACCGTCCGGCACACCGTCGAGGTCGACAGACCGGAGAAGCCCGCCGCCGTCGCCGAATTGCTCGCCAGGTACGTGTTCTGATGCGCGGTGGCCCATTCGGCGGCAAAGCGGTCCTCACCGGAGCGGGCAAGTCGCAGGTCGGCCGTAGGGTGGGCCGCACCGGACTGGACTTGACGCTGGAGGCGGTGCTGCGCGCGATCGCCGACGCCGGCCTGGACATCGACGATGTCGACGGGATCGCCAGCTATCCCGGACCGGGAGTTGCTGATCCAGGGTTTTCCGGTGCCAGTATCCACGACGTGCGCAACGCGCTTGGGCTGCGGAGTCGCTGGTACATGTCGGGGATCGAAACCGCTGGACAGATCGGCCCGGCGATCGAGGCGTGTATGGCCGTCACGCTGGGGTTGGCCAACCACGTTGTGGTGTTCAGGTCGGTGTGGGAGTCAACCGCGGCGCAGCAGCAGGGCGGCGGCAGGGCGTCGGTGCTGTTCGGCGGCGGCAAGCTGCCCGCCCACCTGGAGTGGATGGCGCCGTTTGGAGCTTTGTCGGCGGCGAACTGGCTCGCCATGCCGGCTCAGCGATACATGCACGACTACGGGATGACCCGGGAACAACTCGGGGAGATCGCGATCAACGCCCGCCGCAACGCCGGACGCAATCCTGACGCCATATACCGCGAACCTATGAGCATGGACGACTATCTCAGCGCGCGCATGATCTCTGAACCACTGTGTCTTTACGACTGCGACGTCCCCTGCGACGGAGCCACCGCGGTCATCGTCTCGCGCCGTGATGCCGCGAAGGGACTGCGGCGCCATCCGTTGACGGTGGAGTCCGTCGGGCCCGGCATGGTCGAGCGCGCGACCTGGGATCAGCGCTTCGACCTTACCACGATGGCCGCCCACGATTCGGCCGAATCACTCTGGCAGCACACGACATTGACGCCAAGCGATGTCGACATGGCGCAGATCTACGATGGCTTCTCGTTCCTGACCGTGATGTGGCTGGAAGCGCTCGGCTTCTGCGAAAAGGGCACGGTGGGAGAATTCATCGAAGGCGGCGAACGCATCGCGCTGGACGGCGAGCTGCCGATCAACACCAGCGGTGGGCAATTGTCGGGCGGAAGACTGCACGGCTTGGGCTTTCTGCATGAGGCATGCGTGCAGATGTGGGGCGAAGGCGGGGACCGCCAGGCGCATAAGACGCCGGACGTGGTCGCCGTCGGAGTGGGCGGCGGACCCGTCGCTGGATCGATGTTGCTGAGCAGCCGGTAACCGCCGTGTCCAATAGTGGCGACCGGGGCAGCTCATCGGCGTGTAAGACGACTTTGCATACGTGACCTGGGTCCCGACTCGCGAGGAGTCGGCAGGGCCGCCCAAATGGCAAGGTCAGCGCTTTCATGATCACCTACTACGTGGCAACGACCTGCGCACTTTGGATAAATAGATAAATAGTTTGATGAATTGCTGTTGCTGCGGTAGGGTGGGGAGCATCGTTCGAGCAATGGAGGTTCAGCGATGAACACCGCAGCGTGTGTAGTTATCGGGAAACTGGCCACCGCCCTCGTGGCGACCGGGAACGATTCGACGTAGGCAAACGATGTGGATCGTTGTCACTAGCGACGGCCGACGTATCTCAGATATCGGTGCGGAGGTCGATGCACGGCGTACTGTCCATGCGCTGGGCGTTACGCAATTGCGCGGGCCGTATTGCTGGGATGTCGTCGATAATCTCGGCCGCCGGTTCGTCGCCGAAATCAAACATCGCTGACGTGAAGCACATATCGGGCGCTCCCGCGGATACCGGTGTTCGGCGATGCCGCTCCTTGTCTGATCATCGCCACGACGCCGGTGTCATTGCTGGTGCGGGCCCGATTGAATACGAAGTCGAACGGCGCGCGGCACAGATGCCCTCCGCTGGCATGCGCCACGAAACCGGAGTCGCGGTCCGGGTGACCGCGAAGAACACTACGGCAACCAGCGTCTCGGGCAGTACGCGTTAGGTTCTGGAGGGCAACAGATGCAATTTCATATCGGCGACGAGGTTCGTGAAGGCCTGCGCGTCGGCACCGTCACCCATGTCGGCACCATGCTCGTCCAGGTCACCACACCTACCGGTACGCCTCGGATGGTGTGTCCGTGGGAACTGGTGAGAGTGCGGCCCTCACGTGAGGGAGTCGCGTCAGAAACACCGCCAAGTGAAGTGTCAGGCAGGCGGTGACTCCAGTGCAAAACCTACACGAAGCCCGCCTTGCTTGGGCGCTCGTTGATGCTGCCAGGCCTGCGATGAACACCGGTGAACGCAATTATGCCTTCGTTACGATCGGCGCAGGCGACACGTTCGAAGCAGTTCGCCAACTACTCAAACTCATTGCTGCCAAGGGTGTTCCGGTGCGTCCACATCTCGTACTGCTGTGCGCCGCATGGCTCGATACGTATGCACTACACGAGGATTACGAAAATCTGCGCGGCGCTCTCGACCGCTTTGTGATGGCGGACACCAACTGCGCCGCTTCAGCGCCCCCGCAACCGCAGATAGCGCCGAATCATCAGCATCTACAGAAGACGACTAGCACCTTGCAGAGGCCGCTACCCGGTGTCGGGATGGCCTGGCGCCGCCGCCGTGGGCTGATAAGCCATCGATCAACCAATTGCCGGTGACCGGAAAGGATGCGCGCACGGACCTGTCAGGTGTCGGTGTATGGAGTGCCGCTGGGGCATCACCGACGACGACCTCGCATCTGTTAGCGACCCACTGTTCGACGCGATCATCGCCTGGGTCGACGAAGAAGCCATCGTCCGCAGGGTTGACGAGCATCGACAGGCCGGCGCCGACCACGTCTGCGTTTCAAGTCCTTAAAACTGATCCAACGGAGTTTCCGCGCGAGCAGTGGCGCCGTCTGGCCGCAGCCTTGACTACGCGCTAAGCAACGGAGGCGCATGAGGGCGGGTTCAGGTCCTCACGTGATGTCGCTGCAACAAATCGCCGCGAAAGTGTCATTTCGATGTGATCGCTCGTGTCTGTGAACGAGCCGCATGCCCTCCACGAGTTGGGTTGGCCACAAGCACCGTGGGCGTTCACGCATCGATCCGCTTGTGAGTGATCGCAAAAGCATTGGCCCAGAGATCAACTCGACCGGAGTCGGAATAGCGGTACCCAGACGCGGCTGTTTTCGTCACCCGCCACGGCCGTCCAATCTTCGAAGAAGACCTCGACCGGCAAGCCGACGTGGATGTCGTCGGGCGTTACGTCGACCACGTTGGTGATGAGACGCACGTCGGCCTCGTCTTCGAGTTCCACCATGGCGACGATGTAAGGCGGCTTCAAACCGGGAATCCAGGGTTGACGGTTCACGGTGTACGCGGCCACGGTGGCCCGTCCGGACACCGGTTCAGCGCCGACATCGGTGCTGCGGCAGCGCCAGCACGACGGACCCGGCGGATGATAGAAGTGCCCGCACGCGCGGCATCGCGAAATCAGCAGTTGACCACGCGAACCGCCGGTCCAGAAGGCATGTGATTCGGCTGAGGGACACGGAGCTAGCCGAAAATCGGGCCTGCAGTAGGCGGTGTCGGTCGACATGATGCAAATAGTAAACTATATATCGCTTCAGGAGCAGAGTGCTGACATTGCGCTCAGGCTCCTCCGTACCGGCCAACCGGCCGATGGCCGCAGAAGGATCGCATGGCCCATAAAACAACCATCAATGGGGCGGAGATCGGCGAAACGACGTCGGAGGACCGCATCGCGGCCGAGGGTCACGAAATGGCGGATGCAAATGCCTCCGAGGACTCCGATGAGACCGGCAACACCTCGGCCGAAATTGCGGTCGACAACGCGGAAGCAGACCGCGACGCTGACGTTACCGATGACCCCGAGGCCGGCGAGCCCGCTGCGCCCAAGCCGCGGATGTCGCATGTACGGATGGCCGCCTTGGCGGGCATGGTGGTGGTGTTGGCTCTCGGCGGATTGACGGGGTGGCTCGGTTACCGGACTTATGAGTCCCGGGAGGCCCAGAACCTCCACAACTTATTCCTGGAGGTGGGTCGGCAGGGCGCGCTGAACCTCACGACGATCGACTGGGAGCACGCCGAAGCGGACGTGCAGCGGGTCGTCGATTCATCGACGCGAACGTTTCGTGACGACTTCCAGAAGCGGGCGACACCGTTCATCGAGGTCGTCAAACAGGCGAAATCTAAGTCCACGGGCCACATCACCGAGGCGGGAGTCGGGTCCGCATCCGACCACGAAGCACAAGTGGTGGTGGCAGTGAGCGTTAACACCTCCAACGCCGGCGCTCCGGAGCAGCAGCCGAGATCGTGGCGGATGAGGATTTCGGTGCAGAAGACCGGCGACGACGAAGCCAAGGTCTCGAATGTGGAGTTCGTGCCGTGAGGGGACGCAGATGGCCGGGTCCCGGAAAAGGACCCGAAACCGCGACCATTGATCCGGCCGAAGAAACGACCCACGACCAGACTGTAGGCGCAAGCGGCGATTCCGCTGACGCCATTGCCGTCGAGGGGACCGACGCTGCAGTCTGCACGTCTACGGAGGAATCCTCGAAAGAGTCGACGCCCGAAAGGGTCAAGCGGCACGTCAATTGGTCGCGAATCTTCGTATACGGACTGCTGCCGGCACTCGCCTTGCTGTTGGCGCTCGCCGCGGGATATCTCAAATGGGTGGACAACTCGGCGCGCACCGCCGATCAGGCTGGCAGGGAGTCTGTTCAGGCCGCCAAGGACAGCACCGTGGCGATGTTGTCGTACAAGCCAGACACGGTGGAACGGCAACTCAACGACGCACGCGGTCTGCTGGCTGGTGACTTCAAGGAGTCGTACACAGGCTTGATCAATGACGTTGTGATCCCGGGCGCAAAGCAGAAGCAAATCTCCGCGGTGGCGTCGGTCCCGGCGGTGGTGTCGGTAACGGCCGATGCCAACAAGGCCGTGGTACTGGTATTCGTTGACCAGACCACTACGATTGGCCAATCTGCCCCGACAGACACCGCCTCGAGTGTGCGGGTGACCTTGGAGAAGATCGACGGTCGTTGGCTCATCACGAAGTTCGATCCGATCTAAGGGGCAGAAGCTGGGTCCTCATGAAACCAAACGTCGTTGGGAAGAACCCTTAGGTGAGCCAATCCGGGGTGGTTGCGAAACCTACTGTTGTTACTAACGTTTCGGCTTGTGTTGCGCTGTAGGGTCGCGGCGGCGTACACGATGACGCTGGCGCCGGTCTGCAAAGGCCGCCGCGTGGTGACCGCCATTTTGGTTCAGGCAGTACAGCGCGGTGACATCGGCGACCGGGACTTGTCATTGGTGCCGACGTCATGTCGGCGATGGGACTAATGAGAGCGATCACCGGGCTGACGCTCGATGCCGGATTCCTACGCCAAGTCATCGATACGCTGATTTTGCCAGCTATTTATAACGCCGACGCGAGGCCAAGCAGCGCAGTCGCAACGGCAAGAAGTAGTCCAGGCCCCATCGGCTGTCAGGGAACTGCGTTGTGGCGGCTACCCGTGCTCGCGATCGTCGATGAGAAGCAGCCAGCCACAATCGATTCCATGGACTTGTGTTCACTATTCGGCCGCTGCTATCGCCGACGACTCGGCTCGGCCGCAGGAGTGTGCGGTATCGCACGCCGTCTTCGAGGCGTCGCCGAAGGTAGCGCGACGTACATCAGTGATCCGATGATGATCAACAGGTCGAACGCGGCCGTCCGCGGTCACGCAATGCCGATGGGCGCTCGCACAGTGCGAGCGCCGTGCCGACGCGGCGGTGCAATCCGACTCCGAATACCACCTAAGGGTTCGGCTTTCGGTCAAGCACGGGTTTGTGTGCGGTACTCAGAGTGGGGTCGACGCCGGCGGGCGCCAAAAGATTGCCAGTTGGCCGATGCCGCCCGCGAGGCCCAGGGTGAGTGAGATGACCATGCCCCACCAGCCGTGCAGATAGTTGTAGACGCCGGTTGCGTGGAACAATGTGTAGTCAAGGCTGAAGTCACCCGGTCCAATGGTGGCGATGGCTACGGCAGTGGAGGCGAGCACGAGGTTGTACTCCCAGCCTTCCTTCACGATGAAGAAACCGTTGGGCCGGTGGACAGTCCAGGCCGCGACGAACATCAGGGCCACGAATCCAGCCGCGGGGATCGGTGTCAGCAGCCCACCGGCCAGACTGACTCCGGCGGCCATCTCGGTCGTGGCCGCGATACGTGCGTGGAACTTGCCCGGCTTCATGCCCATGCTGTCAAACCAGTTGGCCGTTCCCTGCAACCCACCCTGGCCGAAGAACTTGTTGTAGCCGTGGGCAGCCATGGTGAGACCGACCACGAGTCGCAGGAGTAGTACGCCGACGTCGAAAGAAGTCATGAGCCCGCGCATAGAACATGCTGAAGCTGCCCGCGCATTCGGGCCGCATCCCTACGAGTGGTCCGTTGATGGCATTGGTGCACAACGGGTTCCAGAAACGTGCTACACCACCACCGATAGCCAAACAACACCGCGCCGCAGGCGCCCATCGCCGATGCCCTTTCCTTGATCGACTGTGATCGCTCGCGCTGCAGATGCGGTACGACCAACAGACCCTAAATAGGTAAATATTAGATGATATGGTAACGCAAAGCGCAATGGAGAATCGTGGCGGGCACTTGGGCAGATCGCTGAGCGGGGGCTGAATCGCTCCTTAGGTGAGGGGTGCAGTGTGGAAGATCCTCGCGGCATGAGTTGAGGGCTTCGAAGAGCTATGACGGATCTGAGCGTGCGGTCAATAATGAGACGGTGGCTGAACTCGCGCCGAAGGAGCGCGGCAATCAGCAGCCACCGTGTCGAGCGGAACTGCGACTTTCTCGGTGTCTATCTAGACGCCGCCCAGCCGACGGCCAGCCAGAGTTGTGATCGCGCAGGCAGCTATTCAGTGGTGACCCGCTGTTGTGGCCAGACGATCATTCTCTGCGCGTCGCACCTCAAGGCGGCGAGAGCATCTCATTGGGCGGAGCGCCTGCGCTGCCATCACCTCACGCACTCGTGGGATGAAGTGGTCGGTCAGCTATCGCGATGTTGAGGTCCGAGGCTGACGAAGCTTGAACGAGGCGGGCAATCGAAGTTGTCGGGCGCGGGCAATGTATCGCCATGCCGGTGCTCGCTGGGCGGCCCCGGGCTGCTGCTCGCCGGCTGACTATATCGTTGACAACGCTACCCTCAACCCATCGGCTGTCTCGTTCGATTATTGAGGCCGCACATAAGGTTTGACGGGTGCGTTGTGCGAGCGCTTTGCGTCTGCAGACCGCCGTTCTGCAATCCGGCCGCCGATTAGCCCTCGAACGGTCGCACGGCAGCGGCCGCATTCAGAGTCCGCTCCGCACGCTTGCGCCACTTCCTTGGACGAAGTTGCGCCCTCGTCGATCGCTTCGAGCGCCGTAGCACTGGTCACGGTGGAACAGAGGCAGACGTACATGAGACTGAGACGGGGCGCTGCTCGGCGAGATGGGCCTGCGCCTTCTCGACCAGATCGTCCTCGTCACTGCCGGAAATCGCCTCGCCGCAGGGGCAACTCAAGTGTGTCTTAGCCATACACATCACCTTCCAATGCCATGCTGGTCGATATGGAGATTTACGACGTCATGCGCACGACCGGTGCAGCCCGCAAGTTCAGCGGCGAGCCGCTGCCCGACGAGGTGCTCGAGCGCATCCTCGACAACGCGCGCTTCGCCCCGAGCGGCGGCAACCGGCAGGGCACGCGGGTGATCGCGGTGCGTGACGTCGAAACCCGCAAGAAGCTGGGCGAACTGTCCAAGCCCGGAGCCAGGCAGTACATCGCACAGATCGCCGCCGGCGAAGACCCGTGGAACCCCCTGCAGCCCTGCGGGATTGACCCCGCGGTCGTCGAGGCGACGCCGGTCCCCGACGGCATGGTCACCGGGACACTGCTGGGCGCCGAGGTGGTCCTCGTGGTGTGCCTGGATCTCGGCGTGGCGGCGGCATTCGATCAGCACCTGGATCGCATCGGCGTGATCAGCGGCGCGTCGATCTACCCGTTCGTCTGGAGCATCCTGCTGGCCGCGCGCAACGAGGGCTACGGCGGCGTGCTGACGACCATGGTGGTGGCGCAGGAGCCGAGGGTGCGCGAGCTGCTCGGCATCCCCGACAACTACGCGGTGGCATGCATGCTGCCGCTGGGCAAGCCCGTCAAGCAGGTGACGAAGCTGACGCGGCGTCCGGTCTCGGAATTCGCCAGCCGCGAGCGGTTCGACGGTCCGCCGCTCTAAGCGCGTCCAGCGTGGTGCGCCACGAGTGCATTACGCGAGCACAGATAGCGACCGCCAGACGCGGGATACCTTGACAGCAATCGGTTGACTTGCAACGGCTTTCGTTTAGCGGTGGTCTCGGCGGACGCGAGCCCGACGGGTGGATCACATACGTCGCGCCAAGCGGCAGATGATCAAACATCCCGCCGAGGTCGAGAGTTGCATCAAACATGTGCCCGGTGTGGTCGATGTAGCCATGAGCGGTGGTCCCGACGAGCGAATGACTCAGTCGGACAACGCCGTTGTGGTGAAAGATGCCGCAGCGGCGGTCGATGGCGTGCTCACCTCAATCGTGGCGCACGCTTGTTCGTTCGCGAATCGTTTTTCGCGCCCGGGTTGCCGATATGGGTGTAGGAGAGTCCGTGCCGCTGCGCGGTGGTAGGCGGCAGGTCGCGGGCCTCCCACATCGCCCGCACCGTACCTTGAATGGCTTGCGGTCGTCGCGCGGCGATCTCGGCGGCCAGCTCAGCGGCCCGAGTGCGAAGCTGATCGGCGGGCACGATTTCGGTCACCAGGCCGATGCGCAGCGCGGTCTGGGCGGTGATGCGTTCCTCGCTGCCGAGCAGCGCCCACCTCATCACTTCCCCGTAGGGCACTCCCCTGGCGAGCATGCCCATGGGTTCGAGGGCAGACACGGCCCCGCCGTTGGCGTGTGGGTCGAAGAAAGTGGCGGACTCCGAGCAGATCGCGAAGTCGCATTCGTTGACGAAGTACATCCCCCCGCCGGCGACGAGGCCGTGCAGCGCCGCGATGACCGGTTTCCACACCAATTGCGACTTCGGCCCCAGCATCACACCGGGGTCTTCCTGGTTGAAGACCGGCAGGTGGTACCACCACACCCCCTCTGCTACGTCGAGCCCCGTACAGAAGGCCCGGTCACCGTTCGCCTGCAGGACGGCCACATGGATGTCGTCGTCCTCACGGACCCGCCGCCAGGCCGAGGAAACCTCCTCGGCCATCTGTCGATTGAACGAGTTCATCTTCTCCGGCCTGTTGAGTGTCAGCGTGGCGATGTGGTCGCTGACATCGAACTCGATCGCTTCGAATGACGAAATGTCGGACACGAACACTCCTTGTGTATGCGGGCTTGACGCCCCCATTGATCCGCCGTGCTACTACGATAACTTAGTAAACTATGCCGCCGATGCGGCGCCGTTGGCGGTCTCTACGATGCGCTTGGCCGGCTGTGGACAGGTGACTGACCGAGGTGCTCGAGTTGCGCAGTAATGGCCCCGCCGTGAGGCCTCCCAAGACACCGAGCAATAATTAGTAATACATTCAACTGTTAAGGAGTAGGCAATGACTGAAGCCGTGATTGTTGAGGCGGTTCGGTCGCCGGTCGGTAAACGCAACGGCGGCCTGTCGGGCGTTCACCCCGCCGATCTGTCCGCGCAGGTGCTGAACGCGTTGGTGGAGCGCGCGGGCGTCGATCCGGCGCTGGTCGATGACGTGATCTGGGGTTGTGTGGGACAGGTCGGCGATCAGGCGCTCGATATCGCACGCACCGCTGTACTGACGGCGGGTTGGCCGGAGAGCGTGCCCGGCGTGACTGTCGATCGGCAGTGCGGGTCGAGCCAGCAGTCCGTGCACTTCGCCGCCGCCGGCGTCGCCGCCGGACACTACGACGTCGCGGTCGCCGGTGGTGTCGAGTCGATGTCGCGGGTGCCGATGGGCTCCTCGAGGGCTGCGGGCGGTGACCCGTACCCGCAGAAGTTCATGGACCGCTACGGGGTCGTCCCCAACCAGGGCATCGGCGCCGAGATGATCGCCGAGCAATGGAGCTTCGACCGAACCGCGCTGGACGAGTTCTCGTTGGCCTCGCATGAAAAGGCCGCCACAGCACAGGATTCGGGCGCTTTCGATGATCAGATCGTGGCCATCACCGATCAGGACGGCAACCCCGTGCTCAAGGATGAAGGCATCCGCCGCGGCACGCCGATCGAGAAGATGGCGCAACTGAAGCCTGCGTTCAAGGAGGGCGGGGTGATCCACGCCGGCAACTCCAGCCAGATCTCCGATGGCTCCGCGGCGCTTCTGTTCATGTCCGCGGACAAGGCCAAGGAACTCGGCTGCAGGCCAATCGCGAAGGTGCACACCGCGGTGTTGGCTGGTGCGGACCCGGTGATGATGTTGACCGCACCGATTCCCGCCACACAGAAAGCCCTGCGCAAGTCCGGGCTGACGGTCGACGACATCGGCGTGTTCGAGGTCAATGAGGCGTTCGCACCGGTGCCGCTGGCTTGGCTGAAGGACATCGGCGCAGACGAGAAGAACCTCAACCCGAACGGAGGCGCGATAGCGTTGGGCCACCCGCTGGGCGGCTCGGGTGCCCGCATCATGACCACGATGCTGTATCACATGCGCGACAAGGGAATCCGCTACGGCCTTCAGACCATGTGCGAGGGCGGCGGCCAGGCCAACGCCACCATTCTGGAGCTGCTGTAATGACGACAGAAACAGCCACCGAGCCCGCGGCCCTCGTCGAGAGGCGAGGCAACGTCGAGGTGATCACCATCAACCGGCCGGAAGCGCGCAACGCCGTCAACGGGGCGGTAAGCACCGCCGTCGGCGATGCCCTACAGCGTGCGCACGACGACCCCGAGGTGCGGGCGGTCGTGATCACCGGCGCCGGCGACAAGTCCTTTTGCGCCGGAGCCGACCTCAAGGCGATATCCCGTGGTGAGAATGTGCTTCACCCCGATCACGACGACTGGGGTTTCGCCGGTTACGTGCACCATTTCATCGACAAACCGACGATCGCGGCGGTCAACGGCATCGCCCTCGGCGGCGGTACCGAACTCGCGCTGGCCAGCGATCTGGTGGTGGCAGACGAAAGTGCGAAGTTCGGACTGCCCGAGGTCAAGCGTGGTCTGATCGCCGGTGCCGGCGGCGTGTTTCGCATCGTCGAGCAGCTTCCGCGCAAGATCGCACTGGAGCTGACCTTCACCGGAGAGCCGATTTCGGCGGTCGACGCAGGCAAGTGGGGACTGATCAACCGGGTTGTGCCCGACGGCACGGCGCTGGAAGCCGCCCTTGCCCTCGCCGAGCGGATCACCGCCAACGCGCCGTTGTCGGTGCAAGCCAGCAAGCGGATCGCGTACGGCGCCGACGACGGCGTGATCGCCACAGAGGAAGCGGCGTGGAGTCGCACGGAGCGGGAGTTCGGCGAGCTGCTGAAAACCGAAGACGCCAAAGAAGGTCCACTCGCCTTTGCCGAGAAGCGGCAACCGATTTGGAAGGCACGCTGAATTCACGGTGAGGCGACTGATTTTCGAGCGGGAACACGAGTAGCTGCGGGAGAGGACACGGGGGTACATCGAGCGCGAGGTGGAACCGAACGCCGAGAAGTGGGAATGGGAACGGAATCGTCGACCGGTCGGCTTATGTCGCTGCGGGCAGATACGGACTCATCGGGTTCAACATGCCCGAGGAGTACGGCGGCGGCGGGTCCGACGACTTCCGGTTGAATGCGTTATCAACGAGGAACTGTCGCGGTGGGGCCGGTAGCGCCGGCGTTCGCCGATGTCGAGTTCGGTGTCCATCTCGGCCAGCGCCGATCGGCTGGCTCAACGCGGTCAATGTCAGATCTTCGGGCGCCGGAGAACGCCGAGTCCGCGTGGCGCCGCGCTTGCCGCGCCGTCGAGTATCTCGATACCGCAACGGCGGTCATGCGGACGGTCGCATAGTCGGCCCTATTACTGCTTCGACTTTCACAGCTCAATGAGGCTGCACGCCAACGTCTTTGGATCACTGATCATCACGTCGTGACACGCTGGGACAGTGATCACCCGGTCAATCCATCTCAGCGAGACAGCATCGCAGCGCTCGGCGGTGTTGACAGGGCCAGGGTGCCCACGATGGCCGACCCCGGCGGCGGAACGAACGCGCTCACCAAGATCATCTCGCGTACCCTCGCTGAGCCGAGCCGCGCGACTACGCCCGGTATCATCACCCCAGCCATCGACTGGCCGCGCGACGACATGGCCGAGCCCCGCCTCCTCGATTTCGGTGCAGATCGAGTCCACCCAGTCTGCGATGGTGGCTGTCGTCAGATCGCCTGGCTTGCGTCCGCGACCCGGCAGATCGACTGCCAGCACCCGGAACTCCGGTGCCCGCCTTCGCAACTCGGCAACAGTGAGGTCCCAGCAGTCGGCGGCGTGTTCGCCAACGTGGACGAGTACTAGATCGGGCAGTTACATACGTGTGCAACTGCTTTCCTGACCTTCGCATCCGCCGGCGACTCGATGAGTCCTCGACAGCGAGCGTAGTAGCCGAATAATAAGATAAATATTTGTAGAGTTTACCTAGTCAACTAGGTTGATTAAGCGCGAACGGCCTGGAACGATGAGACATCGTGACCAGTGATCTGCGCGATTGAAGGGCGAGCTATGACTCAGACCGGAAGTACGAAATCATCGGAGGAACGGTTCGCCGAAGCGACTGCGTTCGAGATCGACCAAGCAGACGTGGAGAAGGACCGGGCTGCCCTCGGTGTGTGGGCCGCCTCGAAGTCTGAAGAACTGTTGTCGACTGCGACGCCTGAGGCGATTCGGAACTTCGCCCGCAGTTACGGTGACGACAACCCCCTCTTCACCGACCCGTCGTATGGGCGCACCTCGCGGTGGGGCGCGCAGGTCGCACCTCAGATCATGGCGGCGGTACTGAACGCACCGCTGCGCGGTGAGAAGCCGCCAAAGGAACTGCGCGGCGGAAGTTATCGCGGCATCCACGCGTTCGTATCCGGCGGCACCTGGGACTGGTACCGGCCCATTCATCCCGGCGACACCCTGTACAGCTTCTCGGGGCTGGAGTCGGTTGAGGAGAAGGTTTCGGAATTCGCTGGCCGGTCCATCATCCGGGTGCTGCGTGACGTCAAGATGAATCAAAACGCAGAGGTGGTCGGCGTCTACCGAACTCTGGTCATCATGACGGAGCGCAAGAAGGCTCGCGAGAAGGGTAAGTACTCCTCCATCGAAGAGCCTTCGTATACCAAGGAAGACATCGAGGCACTCGACGCTGTCTATGCGGCCGAGCAGGTTCGGGGCGCGGAACCGCGGTACATCGAAGACGTGGCCGACAATGACGACATGGGAACCATGGCCAAGGGGCCGCTGACGACCACGGACATGATCGTCTTCCATTGTGGCGGATATGGTTTCGTTCCCTACGGGCTCAAGACGGGTCGGTTGGCATACCTCAACAGGAAGCGTATCGCGCCCTTCTACATCGACAACGCGTACGGCGTGCCCGATGTTGCCCAGCGGGTGCACTGGGACTCCGAGTGGGCGAAGGCAATCGGAAATCCGCGCGCATACGACTACGGGGTGCTGCGGGAGTGCTGGATCCACCACTACCTGAGCGACTGGATGGGCGATCACGGCTTCGTGGTGCGACAGCATGACGAAATTCGAAAGTTCAACTATCACGGCGACATTCAGTACCTTACGGGCAAGGTCATCGGGAAACGTGAAGACGATGGTATGCACCTGGTGGATGTAGCGGTCGAGGTCCACAATCAGCGCGGTGAGCGCACCGCCACGGCAAAGGCCACAATCTCTCTTCCGAGCCGCGAACACGGTGCGGCGAGCCTTCCGCGGGTGCCCCGCGAATTGGAGCGCGACGCAGTCCGGATGCTTGAGCAGCACGGAGAAATTCTGCGAACGCCTGGCAAATGAGCAGCAAGTCATGTCTTGCGAGTAGCACCGATATGAGCATCGCCGAATCGCCTAAGGTGGTCGGGCTCGCGCCGCGCACCCAGGAGCGGATGACCCACGACGTATGGCTGCCCGACGAGATCGTCGAACTTCGATCGCACGCACGGGCAGCGGTGCAACGTCAGTTGGTTCCCCATGCGCGCGATATCGGGCAGCGCGAGGAGGCCGCGGATTCCTTTCCATGGGCCGCATTCCGTGGGCTCGCTGACGAGGGCTTGTTTGCGGTTCCGTTCGACGAAGAGTTCGGCCGCGGCCTGCGGCATCCCATGTTGGGCACATGCACCGTCGCCGAGGAGATCGCCTACCACTCCTCGTCGATGGCGGGTGTCTACGACGGGCAGTGCATTCTCGTTCCGCAAACGCTGACATTCGCCACCGAACAGCTACGTGCACGTTTGATCCCAGAATTGATCAGCGGGCAAACCGCGTTCGCCTTCGCCACCACTGAGCCCGATACCAGTTCTGACTTGACCGCCGAGCGCATGCAAACGGTCGCCGAGGAGGTGCCGGGGGGATTCGTGGTCAACGGACGCAAGCGCTGGATCACCAACAGCGTTGTCGCGGGCTGGGTCTCGGTTCTCGTGCGGGCTGGCGCCAGCGGCAACCGTGCCACGATGTTGCTGGTGGACCTCTCATCCGAAGGTGTTCGAATCGGCACGCCGGACCTCAAGATGGGGCATCGTGGTCAGATCACCGCCGATATCGTGTTCACCGACGTGTTCGTTCCCCATGAGAATCTGCTGGGCACCGTTGGGGGAGGGCTCGGCGTGGCACTGTCGGCACTCGTCCGGGGGCGGATCGGGATCGGCGCTGCCGGCGTCGGCGTGGCCCAAGCTGCGCTCGATCTCGCTGTCGAACGCCTGCGGACTCGTCAGGTCTTTGGCGGGCCGTTGGGAGCTATGCAGCACTGGCAGTTCACCATGGCTCAACGCGCCACCGAAATCGAGTGCGCGCGAACACTTTATCAAAAGGCGGCCACGCTGCTGGATCTCGGCGACCGCTCCGCCGAGCCTGAGGCAGCGATGGCGAAGGCGTACGGAACCCGGCTGGCCAACGACCTCGTACGTGAAGCCATCCAGATACACGGCGCCCTCGGTTTCGCGCGCCAAGTGGGTGAAACCGGGGAATCAGTGCGTCTAGAGGAGATGTACCGCGACGCCAAGATCCTCGAAATTTTCGAAGGCGCCAACGAGTTGCAGCAGTGGATCGTGGCCCGCCAATTGATCGGACGCGACATAACGGGGTGACCCCGCGACGATAATGTGATTGCCTATACCGCAGCCGTACTTGTTACCGGGCGCCCCAATGGCTCGGACGGCGCTTTTTGCCGTCGTACGATATCCAAGTCCGCTGCAACACAGAGGAAGTCGCGACATACCATTAGTGATCCGGCCATTTCATGAACAAGAGATCATCCATGCGATGGGCGTACGCGAATGCCTCGGGACCTGACGTGCGTGTCAGCCAGTTCCGATGCCGCCCTGACGGGAGATCCCGTCGTGCTCGAGAAGCCTACGTACCGGTTGTATTCGAGGCTTGTCGAAACCGGTCGCCACGAACTCGGCGCCGATGGCCGCGGACGTAGACGACTCAGACGAACTCGAGCTCGAGTTCCTTGATGCCGTGCATTGAACCGCGCTCCAGCGGCACGAACCCGTCTTTGATGCGGTAGTTCGGAATCCGTTGATGCCACTGCTCCATCGCGATGACAAGTTCTCGGCGTGCGAGTGCGGCACCGACACACCGGTGTGGGCCGAGGCCGAACGCTGGGTGCGGATTGGGTTGACGATCCAGCTGTGCGCGCATCGGGTCCGGGTACGAGCGCGGGTCGTGGGACGGCGACGAAACCGCCGAGAAGACCATGTCGCCCTTTTTCATCGGAACGCCGTGAAACTCGATGTCGCGCGCCACTTTCCGGCCCGGCGGGACGAATGAATAGAGTCGCAGCAATTCTTCCACGGCGGTGCGGATGATGTCGGGGTTCTCGACGATCTGACGGCGATCCTCGGGATGGGTCGCCAGGTGCCATGTCGAGTAGGTCAGCTGAATGGACACCGTGTCCAGGCCGGCCATGAACATCAGCAGGCAGAAGGACAGCAGCTGTTCGGTGGGAATCGGCTTGTCATCGATTTCCCAGGTGAGGCTGTGCGAGATGATGTCATCGCGGGGATCTTTGCGGCGCTTCTCGATGAGTTCGCTGAAGTAACCCATCACCTCCATCATCGCCGAGATCTGTCGCGAGCTATCGGGATCTTCGTCCGGCGTCGCATGCAGGATCTGCTTCTCCCATGTGAGAAACATCTGCAGTTCCTCGATCGGCCCACCGAACATGTCGAGGAAGACCGAGGTGGGATACCGGTCGGCGAAGTCGCGGCGGTACGCGCAACCGCCCTGTTCGGCAATCTCGGTCAACAGGTCGTTGCAGCGCGACTGCACCGAGGCATCGAGTTTCGCGAGATTGCCAGGCGAGAAGTACGGTGCGAGCAGCCGGCGCCAGGCGGTGTGCTCCGGGGGATCGAGCATCTGGGGAATCCAGAGGTACGGCGGATCAGGCATGGTCGGGACTGTCGCTGAGCTGGAGAACGTTTGGGGATCCGTGAGCATCTCGCGCACCATCTCGCCGTCGGTCAGCACCCAGAAACCCTGAGCCGCCGAGCTGCGCAGAATCGGACCGAGCTTTCGCAGCTCCGTCATTCTCTGCGCGTGACCCAGCACAGGTGACTCCACGCCGTGGTTGAAGTCCACCACCGGTACGCCCTCGTACAGGCCCTTGGCTGCGGTCTCTGCGTTGGTCATGTTCGGCGGAGCTCCTCGTTGTTTGGCCGCACTGTCCTGGCGACTGCCGGCGCAGCATTGAGAATACTCTAGTGGCCCACTTGCGCGGGTGGGCCCAAATCAGTCGAGAATCTCGACTGCGCGCTCCGGGCAGGCGGCAGCGCCGAGTCGTGCCTGTTCCTCCGACTGAGGATCAACGACGGTATCGAAGGGAATGGCGTATCCCCGATCATCGAGTTCGAACACTGCGGGAGCGTTCGCCGCACACTGGCCGTGACCGGTGCACTTGTCCGGATTGATCCGAACTTTCATTTGCCCTCCAAAGACGACGGGCGCGGCAACCCACGCGCTCCTATGGCATAAAGTATCCGCAATAACCCGCATCGTGCAATCGCAGCCGATGGTCAGAAGCCGTCTTTCCATGGCCACCTGCGGACGCGAATTGAGTGCACCGATCAGCCCCCGCAGTGGTCCCGACCGCTTGCCAACCGTACGTCTTAATCGTCTAAAGTATCCTCAATAGCCGTTGCGATCACGCATAGACGGCGGTCGACGGATAGGTGAGCACGCAGGTGATCGGTCTCGAAATCGGGTGTGACGCCGGGACGTGGACGGCATGACGGAGGCAGAGGCACAGGTGGCCGAGGACGCGACCGGCCTGCGCGTCCATCGCGACGGACCGGTTCTGCGGCTGACGATCGCTCGGGAAAAGACCGCCAACGCACTGGCCGCGAGCACGATCACGGCGCTGCGCGACGCGATCGAGGAAGCCGGGCGCTCCAACGAGTTCCGAGTCGTCGCCCTGACCGCGGTCGGCAAGAACTTCTGCACTGGCGTGGATCTTGTCGAGGCGAATACCGAAAAGAGAACCGACGCACAGGAGGGACCGGTCCGTCCACGCATCGGCCACCTCCAACGCGGAATCAATCTCGGCGCTCACGAGTTGGTTCGCGCATTCAGCGAACTGCAGCTGCCCGTGGTGGTCGGCGTCCGCGGTTGGGCGGCGGGTCTGGGTAACACCCTGGCATTGCTGTCCGACTACATCGTGGCCGCCGACACCGCGAAGTTCTGGACGCCGTTCGTGGGGCGGGGATTCACCCCGGACAGCGGCTCGACATGGCTGCTACCGCGGCTCATCGGGTTGCCCAGGGCAAAGCAGATGGTGCTTTTGGGCAAGCCGGTCGACGCCGAGCGCGCCGAACGTTGGGGAATGATCACCGAACTCGTCTCCGACGACGAGCTGGACAACCGCGTCGAGGAAGTAGTCGCCGAGTTCGCGGCAGCGGCCACGGTGTCCGTCGGCCTGGCCAAGGCCATGCTGCATCGCCATCTCGACGCCAACCTCTCCCAGGCGCTCACGCAAGAGGCGCTGACAGAAGAGATTTCGCTACGCAGTGCCGACTTCAAAGAGGGCATCGCGTCGTTGCGCGAGCGGCGCCCGCCACGGTTCGACGGACGGTGAGAAATGACAATGACGTTGACGGCCGAACAGTTCGAGCTCGGGAATGTGGTGGGCCGCTTCCTCGCCGAGAAGGCGCCGATTGAGTCGGTTCGCAGCTGGGCTGAATCGCCCGATGGGCTCGATGCCGACGTGTGGACTCAGATGGCCGGCCAGCTCGGTCTGCAGGGACTGGCCATCCCGGCGGATTTTGGCGGCTCGGGTTTCGGCCCGGTCGAGCTCGGTGTGGTGCAGGAGCAGCTCGGGCGCGCATTGCTCCCCGGGCCCTTCTTCGGCACCGTCGTGTTGGCGGGGCAGGCTCTGGTCGCAAGCAAGGACGAGGCGGCCATGCGCCGCTGGCTACCTGGCATCGCCGATGGCACGTTGACCGCCACGGTCGCCGTCAGCGAAGGGCGAGGTCCGACGATCGCAGAGATGGCCACGACGGCCCAGCGCAGCGGTGAAATTTTCGAGCTGACCGGCATCAAGACGCTCGTCGTCGACGGTGACTCGGCCGCGTTACTGCTGGTTGCCGCCGAGGGGCCAGACGGCCCAGCGCTTTTCGCGGTCGACGGCGACGCCGAGGGCGTGGTGAGACGGCGCCTCGACGCGCTCGATCCGACCCGACGGCTCGGACGCATCGAGTTGACCTCGGCCCCAGGCACTCAGGTCGGGCCGACCGGCGAAGAGTTCCTTCGGCAGGTGCTGGCTCTCGCCACCGTCGCGCTTGCCGCCGAACAGGTGGGCGGCGCCTCGGCCTGCCTCGATTCGTCGGTTTCCTACGCTGGCAGCCGCGTGCAATTCGGCAGACCGATCGGCTCGTTCCAGGCCATCAAGCACAAGTGTGCGGACATGGTGGTCGCGGTCGAGGCCGCCCGCTCGGCGTCGTTGCACGCGTGTGCGGCCGCTGCGGGTGACGACGTCGACGAACTGCTGCTCGCGGCGGCTGTAGCCGGGTCCTTTTGTGCCCCTAGCTACACCAGTGCGGCCAAGGACAACATCCAGATCCACGGCGGCATCGGCTTCACATGGGAGCACGACGCGCACTTGCACCTCAAACGGGCCAAGTCTGGCGAACGGCTACTCGGCTCGCCCACGCACCACCGGTCGCGACTGGCCGATCTGGTCGGCATCTGACCGTGCGTCGAAGGAGAACCCGATGAGCATCACCGAATACGCCGCCCGGCATTCATCAGAGGCCTCGGATACCGAGACCGACGACGAATTCCGTGCGCGGCTGCGAACGTTCCTCACCGACAATCACCCCGGCCGCAGACCAAGCGACCCCGACAAGCGGCTTGCCTGGCAGAAGGATTGGCTGGCAACTCTTTTCGACGCTGGCTTCGCCGGACCCGCGTGGCCGCGGGAGTACGGCGGGATGGATCTCAGCTTCAGCAAGCAGGTTGTCTACCAGGAAGAGTATGCCAGGGCACGGGTGCCGGGACCTCTCGCGACCGGGCTCGGCATCGCCGGACCGACGATCGTCAAATACGGGTCGCCGGAGCAGAAGCAGCGCTGGCTGAGGCCGATGCTGCGGGGTGAAAAGGTCTGGGCGCAAGCGTATTCCGAGCCCGAAGCCGGGTCCGACCTGCCCGCGCTCAGGACGACCGCGCGCCGAGACGGCGACGAATATGTCGTCAACGGACAGAAGGTGTGGAGTAGCCGCGCCGAGATCGCGGACTTGCTGTTCACCTTGGTGCGCACGGGTTCGCCGGATGCGCGCCAGCGCGGCATTTCCTACCTGATCATCGACGCGCACGCACCAGGTGTCACCGTCCGACCCGTGCGCGACCTCACCGGCGGGGCCGACTTCACCGAGATCTTCTTCGATGACGTGCGAGTGCCGGTCGCCGACCGGGTCGGGGAGGAGAACGACGGCTGGAAACTGGTGCGCACCAGTCTTGGACACGAGCGCGCCGCGGGTGCGATGATCCAGGCCACGCAGTACCGGCGCGTGCTCGACGAGTTGATCGCCCTGGCTAAGGAACTTGGTGCCGCCGCTGATCCTCTTGTCCGCGAACGTCTTTCGCAGTTCGAGGTGAGGGTGAGGATCATGCGCTACACGGGGATGCGCACGATCTCTGACATCATCGCCCACGGCGAGCCCGGTCCAGCATCGTCGACGTCTCGCCTGTTCAACACCGCCTTCGAGCAGGAGCTGCACGAGTTCGCCGTGGATCTGCTCGGTGACGCCGGTGTGCTCGGCAGGACCGATCCGGATGCCGTGCAGAAGGGTCGCTGGGTGTGGGGCTTCCTGCGCACCCGCGCATCGACCATCGGTGCGGGCACAGCAGAGATTCAACGCAACACCATCGCCGAGCAGGTTCTTGGCCTTCCACGCGATCCCGCGATGCCCCGATGACCGACCAAGACACCGTTTCCGGCGTCCCGCCGAAAGGCCCAGAACGTCAGCAAGCGAGCCATGTCCGCAGTGTCGTGGAGATGACCGCCGAGACCGCGCCGACGGCCGTCGCGATCGTCGAACTGGACGGCCGGTCCTGGACGTTCGCGGACCTCTCGGAGCAGGTCGCTCGGCACGCCGCAGAAATCCCGGAAGGCGCCCGCCGGGTCGCGGTGCACGCCGGCAACGACAACGACAGCGTGGCCCGCATTTGCGCGGTATGGCAGCGCGGTGCGTCGGCGGTCCTCCTCGGCGCCCTGCTGCCCGACGCCGAGGCCGAACGCCGTGTGCGTGAGACGTTCTGCGACGCGGTACTCGGCAGGCAGGGTGTGAGCGCGACGTTGGCGCCCGGCCAGTCGCCCGCCGAACCGGACGAGGCCCTCGTCGTGTTCACATCGGGCACCACCGGTAGGCCCAAAGGCACGGTGCTGACAGTCGATGCCCTTAGCCGCTCGCTGCAGGGCATCGCGCTGGGCAGCGGGCTCCCCGAGCAGGGGCGTTCGCCGGCTGACCCACCGCGCCGGCTGTCTCCGATGTTCACCCCCATGGCGCACATGGCGGGGATGCTGGGCGTCCTGTCCGGGTGGTATGTCGGCAAGCCGGTGCTGATCGTCCCCAAGTTCGACGCCAAGGTCGCGTTGCGGCTGGTCGACGAGTTTGGCGTCAACGTCCTCAAGCTCACCCCTGCGATGGTGTACGACCTCGCCCGCTGGCCCGAACAGCGCGACCTCGGCGACGTGCGGTCGGTGACCGTCGGCACCGCCGCGATCCCGGACGCCACGCGAGTGGAATTCGAACGTCGGTACGGGCTGCCGGTGCTGCGCAATTACGGGCAGACCGAGTTCTCCGGCGCGATCGCCTTCGAACGTTCCGACGACGTCGCGGTAGGCCGACGACCCGAAGGCACCGTCGGCCGGATCGCGCCGGGGGTGGAGGTGCGCATCGTCTCGCCGGACGGCGCGGATCTCGGCCCTGGGGAGCTCGGGGAGATCGTCGCCCGCGGTGGAGGGTCGATGGCCGGTTACATCGGCGAGGACGGCCGTCCGATCTCGCCGGGGCCGCAAGGTTGGGTGCACACCGGCGACCTCGGCACATTGGAAGCCGATGGGTTCCTTTTCGTTCGCGGACGCCTGCGAGAGATGTTGATCTGCGGGGGTTTCAACGTGTACCCCGCCATAGTCGAGGCGGCGCTGAACAAGCTCCCTGGAGTCGTCGACAGTGCGGTCGCCGGTGCGCCCGATGAACGACTGGGTGAGGTGCCGGTGGCTGTCGTGGTCGCCGACGACGAGTTGGGGCCGATCGCAGGTCTGCAGACCGCGTTGCGCAATGAGCTTGCGCGCTATGAGATTCCGCGCCGAATCGTCCAAGTGCCCGCCCTGCCGCGTACCGAGAACGGCAAATTGGACCGAGCCGGCGTGCTTCGAATGGTCACCTCTGGAGATTGAGAGTCAATGGATCCGTTTGAGTTGCGACGGCTGGACTTCAGCCTCGACGAAGACCATGAAGCGATACAGGAAGCCTTTCGCGCGTTCTTCGTCAAAGAGTGTCCGACGTCGGTGGTGCGTTCCGCCGAGCCGCTGGGCTATGACGCGCAGTTGTGGAGCAAGTTGCTCGCACTCGGTGTGGCGTCGATGCCGCTGCCGGTGGAGTCCGGTGGCGACGGGGCGGGCATTGTCGAACTCAGCTTGGTCGCTGAGGAACTCGGCAGGGCGCTCGCACCGGTGCCGCTGGTGGAACACATGGTGGCCAGCCGCCTGCTCGCTGCCGCCGGCGGCGCCGATGACATCGTCGCGGACGCAATGGACGGCAGCCGCATCCTCGGTCTGGCGTTTGCGTCGCTCTCGGCGCCGACGATGGTCTCGAGCGCGGCTGCTGCCGACACCATCGTGGGACTTGACGGCGACGAGCTGGTGACGGTGACCGCCGACGGCGACCGCGCCCTCCTCCCGAACCAGGCATGCCTGCCTTACGCCATCGTCGATGCGTCGGCGGAGAAGCGATCGTCCTTCGCTGCCGACGGCCGTGCACTGTTCGCGCGCGCGGTACGCGAATGGAAGGTCCTGGCAGCGGCGTCACTGATCGGGCTCACCGAGGGCGCACTGGGGCCAGCGCTGGAATTCGTCAAGAGCCGTCGCACGATGGGTGTGGTCATCGGCACACTGCAGGGCGTGTCATTCCCGCTCGCCGACGTGGCGATCGGCATCGCCGGTGGGCGCAACCTCTTCCGGCGGGCGGCGTGGTTTCTCGACCACGACCCAGACGTCGAAACGGGGCTGCAGTTCGCTGCTCTTGCGTACGCGGCACAGGTCGCCACGCACGGCGTCACCGTGGCCCAGCATGTGCAGGGTGGTCTCGGGTTCAGCGTCGAAGCCGACGCGAGCCTGTATTTCCTTCGCGCCAAAGGCTGGGCGCTTGCCGGCGGCGATCCTCGCAGGGATGCGGCGCGCGTCGGCGAGCTCCGGCTGACGAGCGCGGCGACACGCTGACTTCGGAGAGGACCGACCGTGGATTTCAGCATCATCGAACTCGATGACGAGCACCGCTCCCTGCAAAAGGAAGTGCGCGCGTTCGTCGACGAACACCTCACCGACGAGGTGCGAACCAACGAGCATGCCACCGGTGACAACTTCGACGAGGGCGTTCACCTCGCGATGGGGCAGCGAGGCTGGATCTTCCCGGAGTGGCCGGCCGATCGCGGCGGAGCGGGACTCGACCCGCTGGGCGCCCGGATCGTCGAACTCGAACTGATGAAAGGTGGGCTGCCGTGGACGTTGTGGGAGACCACGCGCTGGGTGATTCTCGCCGTTGAGAAGTACGCTTCCGACGCGCTCCGCGACGAGGTGCTCGCTGGTGCCGCGGACGGCCGCGTGCGTTGCTGCCTCGGCTACACCGAGCCTGACGGGGGTTCCGACATTGCCGGCGCCAAGACCAGGGCGGTGCGAGACGGCGACGAGTGGATCATCAACGGCGCCAAGATGTTCACCACCGGCGCCCATTTGTGTAAGTACACCTTCTTGATCACCAGAACCGATCCCAGCCTGCCGAAGCACAAGGGGCTGACGATGTTCCTGGTGCCCCTCGACGCGCCGGGTATCGAGATCAAAGGCCTGCGAGCGTTCAGCGGCGAGCGCACCAACGCCGTGTTCTATGACGAGGTCCGGATCTCTGATGACTACCGCATCGGCGACGTCAACGCGGGCTGGGCAGTACTGCACGGACCGCTGGACGTCGAGCACGGTGTCGGTGCCGATGTCACTGGCTTGAAGGACATTTCAGCCGGGGTCAACTTCGCCCGTCAGATGCATTGGACGCTGGACGCGGTCACCGCATGGGCCAACACTCCCGCACCCGACGGCACCCTACCTGCGGACGATCCCGTGGTGCGCTACCGCATCGGTGCAGTCGCGGTTCAACTCGAGGCCGCACTGCATACTCCCGGGCCTGCGGGCAAGGTCAAATGTTCAGAGGCGTTGAACGACGGTGCCGCCGAATTGCTCGATCTCCTTGGCCCGGTGGGGCTTCTGTCGTACGGGGCGACAGGCGCGATAGCCGACGGCCAGGTCGATTTCGCGCACCGCTACGCCCAAGGCGCGGCGACCTACGGTGGAACGAACGAGGTTTTCCGGAGCCTCATCGCCGAGCACGAGCTGGGCCTGCCGCGCGCGGATTTCCCCGGCAGCCGAAAGTTCCTCACGGGTTCGGGATCGTGAACGCGCCCTCCGATCGCGTCCGGTGGCTGTTCGACGTCGACGGCACGCTAGTAGACGGTGTCACTGGACGCTCGCTGCGGCCGGGTGCCCGTGAGCTTCTCACGGCGCTTCGCGAGGGGGGCGTCGCGGTGCTCCTGTGGAGTGCCGGCGGAGCCGAATACGCCCGGCGCAGGGCCAACGACACCGGCATCGGTGATCTTGTCAACGCGGCGTTCGACAAGGTGCGTGACGATCCGGCAAAGCCATGGGACCTACCCGCCGAACTGGTGGACGGACCACCCGCGGTGCTGGTCGATGACATGCCCGAGGACGTTCCGCAGGTGGGCGAGGTGGTATCTGTGCGGAGGTATCTCGGACCGAACCCGCACGACACCGGACTGCAGCCGCTGCTGCGTCGGATCCAGGGCGTCGGCAACTGACAGGCCTCTGTGGTGGGGCGAGGCGAGCCTGTAGGCTGCCTCATATTTCGTGTACTCAATGACGGGGAAGCGAGGCGGTTCTATGCATCGTCCTATGGAGGGCGTACGGATCCTAGAGGTGGCTCAATTCACCTTCGTTCCGGCCGCAGGGGCCGTTCTGGCGGACTGGGGAGCCGACGTCATCAAGGTCGAACATGCCGAGCGTGGCGACGCGCAGCGCGGGCTGATTCGGTTGCTCGGTCTTGACGTGGCGAGCAATGGAACATCGTTCTTCCCGATCATGGAAGGGCCCAACCGCGGGAAACGCAGCGTTGGGCTAGCGCTGGAAAAGCCCGGCGCGCGCCGCGTCCTCAAGGAGCTTGTGCGCACAAGCGACGTGTTCCTCACGAACTTCCTTCCGGAGGCACGGGCGAAGCTCGGCATCGACGTCGCCGACATCCGCGCGATCAATCCCGACATCATCTATGTGCGAGGCAGCGGGTTCGGCGGACGCGGGCCCGACGCTGACAAAGGCGGTTACGACCAGACGGCCTTCTGGTCGCGTGGCGGCAGCGCCGAAGGGTTGGGCGGCCCCGACGCGGACAGCGTGCCGCGGATGCCCGCCGGCGCCTACGGCGATTCGATCGGCGGTATGACGATCGCGGGAGGCATTGCCGCCGCGCTCTATTCGAGAAAAGTTACCGGTGAACCGTCGGTGCTGGACGTATCACTGCTCGGCGTCGGCGCATGGGCCACCCAATTCTCGATCAACCTCGCCCTGCTCGGAGGTGGGCCACTTCCGTTGGCCGAGAAGCCGAAGCACGGCTCGGCGACCAATCCGCTCGTCGGCGCCTACAAGACCTCGGACGGCCGCTGGGTGGAGCTCTGCATGCTGCAGCCTGGGCGTTACTGGGGTGAGTTCGTGACCAACGCCGGGCGGCCGGACTTGGCTGGCGACGAGCGGTTCGACACCACCGAGAAGCTGATGGCCAACGCCTCGCAGGCCGCAGAACTGGTCGCCGAGATCGTCGGATCCCGGACGCTGAAAGAGATGACCGACGTGCTTGAGCGAGGCGAGGGCCAGTGGTCGATCGTGCAGAACGCCTGGGAAGTCGGGAACGATCCTGCGCTGCGTGAGGTTGGCATGATCGCGCAAGTCGTCGACGCCGAAGGGGTGCAGCGCGAGCTGGTGGCCAACCCGGTTCAGTTCGACGAGATGCCGGTGTCGATCACCCGCGCGCCACAGTTCGCTGAGCACACCGAGGACGTCTTGAGCGAGCTCGGTCTCACCGAAGACGAGTTGATCCAGCTGAAGATCGACGGCGCGGTGACCTGACCTCGCCAGGTGAAGTGCACCTATGAAAGGGCCGGTTGATGACCGACTACCAATTCCTGCGCTACGAAGTCCCGGCCCCTCACGTTGTGCGTGTCGTCCTGAACCGGCCCGAGGTCGCCAACGCATTTCACAGCGGACTGATGGCCGAGTTGGAAGATGCAGCCGGTCGGATCGAGCGTGATCCTGACGTCCGCGTCTGGCTCCTCACCGGCGCTCCGCGGCGCGACGGGCGACCGTGCTTCAGCGCCGGACTGGACCTGAAGACCGCGGGGACGGACAAGCCCCGTGGACACGTGGTGACCAATCAGATCGATGACATGCTCACCCCTTCGATCGCGGTGATCGACGGCGTATGCACCACAGGAGCCCTCGAACTGGTTCTTGCCTGCGATCTGCGCATCGCCGCCGATACCGCCGCGATCTCGGATATGCATATGCCTCGCTTCGGCCTCGCACTCGGGGGTTGGGGCGGCCCGGCGCGGCTCAGCAGGCTGGTCGGGCAGGACAAGGCGAAGGAGATCTTGCTGCTTAACAGGACGTTGGACGGGCCGGAAGCGCAGAGCATCGGTTTGGTCAATCTGTGCGAGCCTGCCGCGAAGCTCGACGAGGCCGCTCTCGCCGTCGCAACTCATGTCGCGAGCCTTCACCCCGAAGGGGTTCGAACCATGATGGGCTACTTCGCTGTGGAGTCAGATCTGAGCAAGCGGGACGCGGTGCAGTGGTCCCGGCTGTCCGCGAGATTTCCGGGGTTCAGGGGACGGCCGCCTGCCGACGTCGCCGCCGATTTCGCGACCGAGAATCGCCGCGACGAATAACCGCTCCCGATCAGTGCCACCAGTGATCGAGCGCTTCCAGATGGCGGTGCATTCGGTGCTGTGCGAGCGGAAGGTCGCCGGCAGCGATGGCGTCGAGGACACGCTCATGGGCGTGCGCTGCCGCCATCGTGGCTGACCGGTCCTCAGAGGGCGCCGGGCGGGTGAAGTGGCGATCCCACACCGTGAGCAGGATGCGCAGGAACAGGGACAGCACGGGGTTTCCGGTCAGCTCGGCGATTCGAAGATGGAAATCGTGCGACAGCCCTGCGACCTCCTCCGGAGGTGTCTGACGATCCACTCTCTGCGCTGCGTGAAGCTCCATCATCAGCCCGGCGTCGGTGTTGCGCTGCGTCAGCAGTCCGAGGGCGCCTAACTCGAGCGCCTCGCGGACCACGCGCAGTTCCTCCGCCTCGACCTTCTGATAATCGAGGTACACCGCCATCGCGTCGATGCTGGCGGACGGGTCGGGGCTGGTCACCACGAGGCCGCCATACGGCCCGCGGCGCATCCGGGCCACCGAGTGGTATTCGAGGAGCCGCACCGCTTCCCGGAAGACCGATCGACTGACGTCGAGGCGGGCCTGGAGTTCGGGTTCGGAGCCGAAGATGCCTCCGACCGGGATCTGACTGGCCGAGATTTCAGCCATGAGTTGCCGCGCGACAGCCTCTGCCAGCTTCTGCGTTCCTCCGTTGGCAGGGATGACGAGCTCAGAGGTGCTGCGGCGCTGTATCGGATCCTGTCGCGTAGACAGCAGCCAGTCACGTAACGCGTGCAGATGCGTGAGGCAGCGATGCTCGGCGAGCATCGCGTTTCCCGCGATGATGGCCTCGGCGATGCGTTCGTGGGCCCTGTCGGCTGCGTCCCTGAGATCCTTGGCAGTTTTCCCGACAGGTGGGCGCGGAATGCTCGCGTAACGGGACGTGAGCTCCACGAGGACGTCGATGAAGATACCGATGACCCTGTTGCCGCCGATCTTGCCCAGGAGGTTGTGCAGCGGGTCGCGGTTGTCGGGTGTCAGCTCCCCGGAAGACCGTTCCTCGACCAGAGTCTGGCGAAGAGTTTGAATGTGGTCCTCGGTGAGGTGCTGGGCGGCGAGACGTGCGGCCAGCGGCTCGAGAAGGCATCGAACCGCAAGTAGGTCCTCAACGGTCGTGCCTACGTACTCCAGGTAGACGACGACCGCGTGGGTCAGCGCGCTGGCATCGGGGGAGCGCAGGACCAGACCGCCGTATGGGCCGCGCCGCATCACCGCAAGTCCGTGGTGCTCGACTAACCTGATGGCTTCACGCAGCACGGCGCGGCTGACCCCATAGCGCTCACGCAGTTCGGATTCGGAAGCGTAGATATGCCCGACCGGCAGGTTGGCTTCGAGAATGTCGTCCTCTATCCGGCGGGCTGTCCTGCGCGCCAGTTTTACCTCGTGCGGGCGACCCCGGCTGTTAACATCCCTGCTGTCCACCACCGCCGGGACAGGCAGCCCGGCATCTGCGGTCATGGTCGCGCTCCTGTTCTCCAGACGGCATTCGAGGATACGAACCCGACGACGAGGTCGTACCCCAGACTACTCCGCGCGTCGCGGTTGAGTGCACTCTATGTGGAGACGTCTGGCTGTTGCTATGCCAGGGCTTGGTCGACCAGACGGGCGACCTCGGCCATGTCCGGGACCGCACACGCAGCGACGTACTCCGCGCGCAGCCTTCCCACGAGCTGGGCAACCGAGGGAACGTCGGTGATCAGCTCGATCCCTTGGCCGGCGCTCCACAGATTCTTCCACGGCTTCACGTGCTTCGGCAGGTGGTCGTGACGCATGGCGCCGGCGGGAGGCGGCAGGTCGTCGGGGTCGAGGTCGAGGGCTTGCATCGAGTCCACCAACCAGTTCGCGGGGACGCCGGAAATGGCGCCGGTGTAGCGCAGCGCCGACGATCCACCGTTGACGAGCATCTGCTTGTATTCCGGTGCGGCGTTTGACTCCTGTGTGGCGATGAAACGGGTGCCGAGGTACGACAGGTCGGCACCGAGAATTTCGGCGGCACGGACTGCCGCACCGGTTGTGATCGCGCCGGCCATGATGATCGTCCCGCCGAAGAATTCCCGAATCCGGGGCACCAGTGCGAGATGGCTGACCGTGCCGGAGTGCCCGCCGCCACCGGCTCCGATACACGTCAAACCGTCCGCGCCGGCCGCCGCGGCGCTCTCGGCCAATCGCACGGATGTCACGTCGGCCCAGACCACGCCGCCACGGTCGTGCACGTGCTTGATCAAATCGGCCGGGTTACCGGCGGCACTGATCACGATCTTCACGTCATGGCGATCGAGCAGATCGAGATGTTGCTCGAGCACATCGGGGGGCAGGTTGGTTGCGAGGTTGACGGCGAGCGGTCCGATCCGCGCGCTCGGATGAGCGTCGCGATGGGCGTCGAGGTCTCGCCGGATCTCGGTGAGCCAGTCGTCGAACTGCCCGAGCGTGCGCACATTGTGCCGTGGCAGGCCGCCGACCAAACCTGCCTTACACGCTTCGCGGACCAACGCTGGGCCGCTGACGAGAAACATCGGCGCACAGACGACGGGCAGCGTCAGTCGCTCACGAACGTGTGAGGGGAGTGCCATAACCGCCTTCCGCGAGGACGCTCAGACAAAGGAGCGATCTAAAGGATACTCTATAGCGGTCGCGGCTGATCGTCAGCGGGCGTCAATGCGTATCCTCAGTGCATCCTCATTGCCGACCAAAGGGGCGTCGTGTACTCCATCCCGCTTGTGGACTATTTGATGCTCGACGACGCGCCGTATCTCGTCGCGAATGAATGCACACACTGCCAGGCACGGTACTTCGACCGGCGCAGCGGCTGCGCCAAGTGCGGCGGACGAGACTTCCGCAGCGTTCGGATCGCAGACACCGGCATACTGCGCACCTTCGTTGGCTCCCGTCGGATGCGTGCAACGGGAAAGTCATTCCTCTAGATAAATATTCATTCAATACTTCGGCGCCGCCAAAGGCCTAACAGTTGAGTTCGTCCATGTGCCCGGCTTGTCGTGCGGCGATCGCCATGCGTCGGAGCAGATTTCGCGAGTTGCGTGAGTATCGATCCATGGCCGGTGATGTCACGAGTTCCGTTATCGACTTGAGCCACGCGACGGGCTACTATGCGTCATAAAGTACACTAAATTAGCGCGGAGCCGCTAGATATGAATCGGATGAGCTACGGCCGAGTTAGCCCGTGCAGCGCGGCACAGAAAGGGTCACCATGCCTTTGCAGGATCATCACCAGATCGTTTCGGTCGACGATCATTTGATCGAGCATCCACGTGTGTGGCAAGACCGCTTGCCGGAGAAGTTTCGCGAGGCCGGACCCAAGATCGTCGAGGTCGATGGCCAGCATCTGTGGTCGTACGACAACACGCTTTATCCGACGATCGGGCTAAACGCCGTCGCGGGCAAGCCGATAGAGGAGTGGGGCACCGATCCGGTGCGCTACGAGGACATGATTCCGGGCTGCTATGACCCCGCGGCCCGAGTCAAAGACATGGACCTCGACGGAGTGCAGGCGGCGTTGTGCTTTCCCTCCTTCCCGGGATTCGCCGCGGGTACGTTTCACCGGGGCAACGATCGCGAGCTGGCCCTGCTGTGCGTGAAGGCGTGGAATGATTTTTACATCGACGAGTGGTGCGCGACGGCGCCCGACCGGTTCATCCCGCTCGGTTTGCTTCCGATCTGGGATGTCGATGCCTGCGTGATCGAGGCTGAGCGGTTGGCCTCGAAGGGGGCGCGCACCGTGTCGTTCCCCGACAGCCCGGTGCCGCTGGGTCTGCCATCGTTTCATTCAGACCATTGGGACAACCTGTGGCAGGTGTGCTCCGAGGCGGGCATGCCGCTGTCCCTGCACTTCGGTTCGGGCGGTTACGTACCGGGATTTTCTTTCTCGGGGATGAGCGCTTCGCAGGCCGATCTTGCTAAACAAGACGTTTCGGCGCCTTTCGCGGTCGCGATTGCGCTGTTTGCGACCAATCTCATGTGGTCAACAGTGGACTTGCTGTTCTCTGGCAAACTGCAGAAGTTCCCGAACCTGCAGATCTCGTTATCCGAGGGCGGTATCGGTTGGCTGCCTTACATTTTGGAGCGCACCGACTACGTGTGGGAGCGTCACCGCTACTACCAGCCGATCGATTTCGACACGCGCCCTTCTGATCTCTTCCGGTCCCATTTCTGGGGCTGCTTCATCGATGATGAGCACGGATTGGCCAACCGCCACACGATCGGCGTTGACCGCATCACCTTGGAGATCGACTTCCCGCACTCGGATTCGAACTGGCCGAACTCGCGCAAGCGTGCGGCCGAAGTGCTCGCCACGGTGCCCGACGACGAATGTGCGCTCATCGTCGAAGACAACGCGCGGCGCATGCTCAACTTCCCGCGGGCCAGTTGATCCCCGCGCGCCAGTTCATTTGAGGACACTTTAAGAAGCCGCCGCCAGCGGCGTGCGCGATGCGCGCCGTCGGCGACGGCTCCTTGGACGAGAGGGACGACGCCGATGAAACGCCTGATTTACGAAGCCGAACACGAGCAGTTGCGCGAGACCACCCGCGAATTCATCGAGCGTGAGGTCGCACCCCACGCGGACAAGTGGGAGGGCCAGCGCATCGTCGACCGAGAAGCATGGCTGGAAGCGGCCAAGTACGGTCTCATCGGCTTCAACATGCCCGAGGAGTACGGTGGCGGCGGCTCAGACGACTTCCGATTCAACGCAGTCATCGCCGAGGAAATAGCCAAGTACGGCGGCCCCGCGCCGGCCCTGGGCTTGCTCAACGACATCGTCGGACCATACTTCAAATCACTGGCAACCGAAGAGCAAAAGCAACGGTGGCTTCCCGGGATCATCGCCGGAGAGTCCATCGTGGCGATCGCGATGTCAGAACCAGCCGCCGGCAGCGATCTGGCCGGGATCAAGACGGCCGCCAAGCGAGACGGCGACGACTGGATCCTCAACGGGTCAAAGACTTTCATCTCGTCGGGCATCAACAGCGACCTGGTCGTCGTGGTGGCTCGAACCGATCCCGACGCCGGTCACAAGGGATTCACGTTGTTGGTCGTGGAGCGCGGGATGGAGGGCTTCACCCGCGGCCGCAAACTCGACAAGATGGGCCTTCACGCGCAGGACACCGCCGAACTGAACTTCGACAATGTCCGGGTACCCGCGGCCAACATGCTCGGCGAAGAGGGCCGCGGCTTTTACCATTTGATGTACAACCTGCCGTCGGAACGGTTGGGGATTGCCATCTCGGCGATTGCAGGGGCGCGCGAAACATGGTGCCAGACTTTGCAGTACGCAAAGGACCGCACGGCGTTCGGGCAGCCCATCGGACATTTTCAGCACAACCGTTTCCTGTTGGCAGAGATGGACACCGAACTTGAGATCGGCGAGCAGTACGTCGATCGCTGTCTGCGTGCGGTGCTCGATGGCGAGCTGACCGCTATCGAGGCTGCGAAGGCCAAGTGGTGGTGTACGGAGACGGCCAACAAGGTGATTGACCGTTGCGTGCAGCTGCACGGCGGTTACGGCTATATGACCGAGTACCGGGTCGCAAAACAATACGCCGACTGCCGGATACAAACCATCCTTGGCGGCAGCACCGAAATCATGAAGGACATCATCGGGCGGGATCTGGGTCTGTAGACCTCGCTGGCCCGGTGTGCGCTTGGGGACAACAGGTTGCAATGAGCTGTAAGCAATCTCGCAACAGTGCGATGTGAACGACGGTGAGGGAGTGCCCCGGGGATGGCCCAGTCTGAGATCGCGTCCGACCGTGTCGGCCTGCGGCCCAGGTGGTATGCGGAGAGCTTCTACTCGGCGAGGACGTGCATCGACGCCTTCCTCGACGCAGTGGCGGTCCATGCGCCGGTGCCGATAGTCTTCGCGAGCCACCGGAACGAAACGTGCCACACCGTCGGCCGGATACACGCAGCGGCGATGTCGGTCGCCGCCGGACTGCAGAGGTTGGGCATCCGGGCCGGGGACTCCGTTGCCGTCCAGTTGACCAACCGTCTCGAATGCGCGATCGCCTATCAAGCGGTACTGCTGACCGGTGCCGTTCTGGTCCCGATCGTGCACATCTACGGGGTGGCCGAAGTCGAGTTCATCGTGTCGGAGTCGCGGGCGAAGGCACTCATCATGCCTGGGAGGCATCGATCGACGTCGTATGTCGATCGCATTCCTCGACTTTCGCAGCTTCCAGGTCTCGATCACATCGTCGTGGTGGATGCCATGCAACCTGATCGCAGCGGACTGGACTGGTCCCAGATCGCTGCCGATCGGCGCGACTACGTCGCGCCGCCCACGGTCGGGGCCGATGACGTATGTGTGCTGCTCTATACCTCGGGTACCGTGTCAGCCCCCAAAGGTGTTCAGCACAGCCACAATTCGTTGCTCGCTGAGCAGGCCACCCTGCCCGGCCTGCTCGGAGACGGACCCGACGATGTCCATCTGGTCAATTTCCCGGCCGGCCATGTGGGAGGAATGAACTCGATGCTGCGGCCGATGATCAACGGCACGCGATCTGTGTTCCTCGACCACTGGGATCCCGAGCTCGCCGCAGAACTCATCAGCAGGTTCTCGGTGACCTCGACCTCTGGGACGCCGTTCCACCTCCACGGGCTGTTGGACGTTGACGACGCGGCGGTCAAGTTGGCGACTCTTCGACGATTCCTCACGGGCGCGGCCACCGTGGGGAAGGAGGTCGGCGTTCGCGCGGAAGCGGCTGGGATTGCCACGTTCCGGTGTTACGGGATGACCGAGCATCCGACCGTTACAAGTGCCTCTGCAGACGACCCGCTCGCCATCCGCATGGGTACCGACGGGGTGCCCATGCGCGGCTGCGCGGTGCGGATCGTGAATGCCGAGGGAATTGACCAGCCGACGGGGGTCGACGGCGAAGTCGTGGTGCAGGGCCCGGACCAATTCATCGGCTACCAGGACCCGGCGCTCGACGCGGAGGCGTTCACCGCCGACGGCTGGTTGCGCACAGGGGATCTGGGTCGACTCGATTCCGAGGGGCGACTGACGATCACCGATCGCATCAAGGACGTCATCATCCGCGGCGGCGAGACCATCTCATCCGGTCAGATCGAGGACGTGCTCGATGCACATCCCGCTGTGGCAGAGGCGGTCGCGGTGGCTGCGCCCGATCCCCGCTATGGCGAGGTGGTGGCGGCGGTCGTCGTCCTGCGCACCGGCGCCGAACTCGACTTGGCCGAACTCCAGCGGCATTTCGCGGCCTCGGGGTTGGCCCGACAGAAGACACCCGAGCGGCTGGTGGTGGTGGACGCCCTGCCGCGGACCGCAGCGGGCAAGGTGCGCAAAGCCGAGATCCGTAGCGCACACTTCCGATAGCGGCGACTGCTACTTCCTGCTCACGGGCAGGAGATCCCAATCCCGGCGCAGGGGGCCGCATTTGGCACATTCGCCGCTGAGGGCCTGACCGGTGTCGAGAACGCCGAACGAACACGGCGACCGCGTCACTTACCTGCGATGACGCCGTCGCCTCGTAACTTGTCGATTTCGGCTGTCGTGTAACCGAATTCCGCCATGACGGCACTGGTATGTTGGCCCGCGATGCAGCCTCCGTTGGCGTCGGTTGCCGAGCGGCTGAAGGTCACCAAGGGGGCTAGCCTGTGATGTTCGTCGAAGATAGGGCTGGTTGCGATGGTTGTGAACTGTTCGAGGAGGCCCGGGTCTGTTTGGAACTTCTGGGACGGGTTCTCCTCGGATACTGCGACGCAGCCGACGTTGAGGTCGCACATCAGGGACTCCCAGTACGTCGCCTTTCCTTTTGAGAACACGCAGGCAAGGGCCTCCTGCAGAGCCTCACCGTTGGTGCTCCTGAGCTTCTGGGTCGAAAACCGTTCGTCGATGCCGAGATCGGCGTAGGGCTGTAGTGCGATGGTCAATGCACGCCAATCTGCTGCGCTTGGTGCGGCGAGAAAGATCGATCCTTCCGACGCCTCATAGCGTCGATACAGCGGACCGAATCCATTGCTGCCTGAGTCGACTGAAGGTGCCGGCGGGCGTCCCGCGTAGTCGGTGACCCAGTGCGGGAGCACATGGGTCATCGATGCAAGCATCGTCGTCGTGAAATGGCAAGCGCTACCGTGGCGTCGGCGCGCGACCAGTCCAAGCAGCATCGCTGACGCCACACCGACTGCCGCGAGGGCGTCACCCTGGATGTCGGGAATTCCAGCAGCGGTGTTCAGTCGAGGCGCGATCGCCATGATCTCGTCCATCGAATCGGTGGCTTCGAGGGCATCAGGAACATTGGTCAGTGCGAGACCCCCAGCGGCACCAATACTTGAGGCATAAGCCGGGCTGCCCGCAGAGGGGCCGTCGGTTCCGTAACCGCAGGCATTGAGATAGATCAGGTCGGGTTTGATTCTCCGCAGTGTGGGCTCATCGATACCGAGACGGGCTGCGGCACCAGCTCGAAATGATTGCACGACAATGTCTGCGCTGGCGATAAGGCGATGAGCGATGGCGCGGCCTTGCTCGGAATGAAGATCGATCTGCACACTTTCCTTGCCTTGCATCACTTTTGCGCCGGTGACCTCCGGAAAAGGGAGAAGGTTGCGAATCTGGTCGCCATCGAGGCTTTCGACCTTGATCACGCGGGCCCCTAGATCTGCCAGCAGGCTTGAGCCGTAAGGTGATGCGAACATTTCGCCGAACTCGACGATGGTGACGCCTGTCAATGCGGTTGTTGTCGCGGGCTCAGCGTTCGATGAGGGCGATGTCCTGATCATCGACTTATCCACCGCGGCATGAGCATTGAGTGCGGGCGGCGCGCCTAATGTGAGCAATGGCTGGCCGTTGTTGTGGACGAGCGTGGACGGTTGCGTGACTGCACCGTAGGTACCCGTTTCGACCGTGATGGTGCGGCCGTCGTGAAGCAGCTGAGGATGCTGAAGGATTTCCGGACCCTGACGGAAGATTTCGGCGCTGATATCTGGGCGCTGAGCGAACACCTCGCGCCACTCGGCGAGTGTTCGTTCGCGCACCTTGGAAATCAGAATCCCCCAGAATTCACGGCGTAGATCCGCGCTCTCGAGGTCTGGGAAGCCTTGCCACTTCGGCTCTGCCAACAGCTCGGTGAGTCCCAGCTCGCTTAGCATCGCACCGAATAGTGAGGGTGAAACCTGCGCGAATTGCAACCAGTGGCCGTCTTTAGTGGGAGCCGTCAGCAATGCGAACAGTACCGGACTGCGCGGCTCGCCGTCTTCGCCCCAGGCATCTACTGCGGGGTAGGCATCGGGCCATCTCAGAGAAGCGAGTTCGCTGAACCAATTCCACGTATCGATAGCGAGCGCGCCGCGGACGAGATCGGTTTCTAGGCTCTGCCCCAGGCCGCTGGACTCACGTTCCAGCAGCGCAGCAAGGATGCCATGGACGAGGGCATGCGCCGCGCCGTAACTGGCGTACGGGACGGCAATAAAGCTGGCGCACGGCGGGTTCTGCATACGTCGCGCTGCGAACATCAGTCCGGTTTTCGCCATCACGAGACCTTCGTAACCCATCAGGTTTCGCCATGGACCTCCGCTTCCCCAGCCCGTCAGCGACGCTGCGATGAGATGCGGATATCGTGCCTCTAGTTGGGCTGAGGTCATCCCCGTGAGGCTGGTCTGCGGGCGCCCGGCCTCCACAAGAATGTCGGCAGTTTCGAGCAGCTCGAAAAGTCGCTGACGGTCAGCATCGCCGCGCAGATCGAGCTCGATGCTCTGCTTGCCGCGGCCGAGCATGGGCCATCCGGCTTGCTGGCGCAGAGTGCAACCACCAGGTGGCTCGACGATGACAACTTCAGCGCCGCTGTCGGCGAGAAACTGCGTCGCCATGGAGGTTGCCGCAGTGGGATTGACCTCGACCACTCGAATGCGTTGCAGTGGCGGGGTGATGTCGCAGGCCAAAGTCGTCAAGGCTGGATCTCCTTTTATCCGGGATTTCAGAGAAACTTTCAGCGTCCGAGTCTTTCGAGCTCAGGTAGCCCAAGCGCTGTTGGTCGGCGTCGCCGACATCTCCCATAGCTTCGATGACATCTCGGTGTCTCGAGCTTTGCGGCGCGGCAGTACGGGCGCGGGGCGTTCCCCATTGGTGTGCCAGCCCGCGGGGTGCGAAATAGGTACCGCTGGGCAGGGTGGTGGTGACAGCTGCCAGGGTCGAGCGTGCGCCATCCGCGAGGGTCTGAGCGAACAGCGGCCCACAGAACTGCCCGAACAGCGCCGCAACCCTATTCGCGTCACGGAATATGTCGGTTGCAACGCTCCCAGGATCGGCCGCGTAAGCAGTTCGGCCGCGGCGGGCCAGTTCGTGGACGAAGAGCATGTTGGCGAGCTTCGACTCGGCGTAGGCCGAATAGCTTGAGTATCGGCGCCTTTCGCGGTTGAGGTCATCGGCGTGAAGACGGGCGAACTGGTAGAGACTGCTTGTCACACAGATTATTCGGTTCTTGATGCGCTCACCGAGTAGACAAGTCAGGGCGAAGTGCCCGAGATGGTTGGTGCCCATATGTGCCTCGAACCCGCCTTGTGTGCGGGTCGGAGGTAAGCCAAGGACCCCGGCGTTGTTGATCAGGATGTCGACTTCGTCTGCCGCTTCGGCGAACTTGTGGACACTGGCAAGGTCGGCCAAGTCCAGCCGCTGTACCTCGACGTCGCCGTACATCGCCTCCGCAGCCGTCCAGCCGTCATCGACTGCGCGGCAGGCGATTACCACTTCGTGACCGGCGGAAGCGAGTGCCGATGCTACGGCCTTGCCGACGCCACGGTTGCCGCCGATGATGATGATCCTCACGCCAACTCTCAGATCAGCGTGTGGCGCTGGTGATGATGGGAAGCTTCTCCCAGCCTCGCACCGTCGACGTGTGGGCCTGCGCGGCGTTGTCCCAGTCGATGTCCCACTCGGGAAATCGCTTGAGGAGCTCCTCGAGCGCCACTCTGGCCTCAAGGCGAGCCAGATGAGCGCCAAGACAGTGGTGAATCCCGAATCCGAAGGCCAGGTGCTGGCGGGGTTGACGGTGGATGTCGAATCGGTTCGGGTCGTCGAATATCCTCTCATCGCGGTTGGCAGAGGCCGTCAGCAACAACATTGCGCTGCCTGCCGGGACTTTGGTGCCGTAATGCTCAATGTCGCGATCGACATAACGGGCCTGCACGGGCGATGGGGCTTCGTAGCGCAGCAGTTCTTCGATCGCCGCCGGGATCAAGCTCGGGTCCTCGACGAGTTCGCGCCGTTGATCGGGATGCTCGGCGAGTAGTTTTCCGGCCCATCCGATCAGCCGGACCGTCGTTTCGTTGCCTGCGGCAGCGAGGATTCCGACGTAATTGAGAATGACTGCCGTGTCGAGGTGCCGCGACTTGCCATCTGCGTCGACATAGCTCACGTTGAGCAGGTCGGTCATGAGGTCATCGGAGGGGTTGTCCCGCCGATATTCGACGTACTCGCCGAACCGATCAGGCGAGAGCAAGCCGACCATCATCGAGACCGGATCCGAAGGAGCCTCGCCCGCTTCGAGTCTCATACGTTCGTCGATCTCGCGTCGATGCTGCGATTGATCGGAGTCTGGAATTCCCAACATCATTCCGATGGTCTGCGTCGGTATCGAAAAGGCGAAGTCTTCGATGAAGTCGAAACCGCCACGGTCGACGAGCGGATCGAGGGTGGTTTGACAGAAGGCGCGAACCTTGCTTTCTAGCTCGGCGATTCGTCGCATGGTGAACACCCGGCTCAGCAGGCCCCGGTGCAGATCGTGGTCGGGGGGGTCCTCGGCCAAGATGTTGCCGGGTGGCATCGACAACCCGCCCTTGATGAATTCCAAGATGGTGCCGTGGCCGGATTTGTAGGTCGCCCAGTCCACGCTGGCCTTCCTGACGTCCTCGTGGCGGCTCAACGCGAAAAAATCGTACCGCTCGTTGAAGTACAGCGGCGCATCATCGCGGAGACGACGAAATGTCGGATACGGATCGACGTCGATTTCGAAATCGTATGGGTCGTAGTGTATGTCGGCTTCACGCATCATCTGTTCTGTCATTGTCAGCCTCTGTGCCCTTTACTTCCTCGTGGTCCTTGGCTGACCGACCCGAAGCGTCCGCACCGGCGGATGTTTCCACTGCGCTACGGGTTCGTGACTGCCGACCTCGTGGCGCGATGCTGCGCCACCCCGGGGATGCCCGTAATTAAGGATACTCATTTACGGTGTCTCGCGGGCGGTTTTCTGCGCTATCGAGGGCGAAGACCTTGGAGAATCCCATTTCTCGCTCCGGGCACCAGGAAGAATGCCTGTTGCCAGTCCGTTGCGTTAATGCTTGAGTAGCCTCAATGCTCGTAGGGTATGACAGTCGCCACTCAACCAGGCAGACGGTGGACCGGGGTGGCGCGACGAGAACGCTGGCTGATCCGTGCCCGGCGGGCTCTGCGTCGCACCACCTGGCCACCGTCCCGGCGCACTCCTGGCCCTACTGTGGCCGCACCCTCGATGTCAGGTGAGCCGGATACGTGACCCCGGTCAGTTCTTCCGACACCGCCCACAGCCGCTTTTGCGCGGAGACATCGTGGGATACGTCGCTGGACGCGACGACCTTCGGGTAGCCCTGCTGTTGGCCGATGCCGTCGGGGCCGTAGTACTGACCGCCGAGCACGCCGGGATCTGTCGCCGCACGCAGAGTTGACAGGGCACCCATCTCGGCGCTCTGCAGCATGAGCGACTCCAGTGGCCGAATCATGGTCGCGACCAACGGCGGCAGGTTGCGGGTCAGTTCGGTGTTCGATCCTCCGGGATGCGCGGCCACCGCGATGGTGTTGGTGCCCAGCAGACGCCGCTGCAGTTCGTAGGTGAACATCAAGTTCGCCAGCTTCGCCTGGCCGTAGGCGCCGGTGCGGCTGTAGCCGTTTTCCCATTGCAGATCCTCGAACCGGATGCCTCGGCGGGCGAGCCGATGGCCCAGGCTACTGACGGTCACCACGCGCGAGCCCGCGGCCGCGAGTACCTGGTCCAGCAACAGGCCGGTGAAGGCAAAGTGGCCCAAATGGTTTGTGCCGAACTGTAATTCGAAGCCATCCTTGGTGGTGGACTTCGGCGTCGTCATCACGCCGGCGTTGTTGATCAGCAGGTCGATGATGTCGTGGTTGGACTTCAATTCGTCGGCAGCGGCGCGGATCGAGTCCAGCGATGTCAGGTCCAGCTCCTGGATCGCCACGCTGGCGCCGGGGTGGGCACGCGCGATGAGGTCGGCCGCGGCCTTGCCCTTCTCGATATTGCGGACGGCGAGGACGACGTTTGCTCCCTTCGCGGCGAGCGCGGTGGCGGTCTCGTAGCCGAGGCCGGTGTTGGCGCCGGTGATGACGGCCGTGCGACCGGTCTGGTCGGGAATGTCGACGGTGGTCCACTTGCCCATGGGAATCTCCTACAATCGGTTAAACGGGGCGGGTTCCCCGTTTGATGACGACTATACGGAACGCATGCCCCGCTTATCTATTCCCGAGGTGAAGTGAGATGACCGGCACGGCCAGACCGCTGCGTGCCGACGCGGCACGCAATCGCGCCCGAGTGCTTGAGGTCGCTTACGAGACGTTCGCGGCCGAGGGCCTGGGCGTTCCTGTCGACGAGATCGCCCGGCGCGCGGGCGTCGGCGCAGGCACTGTGTACCGGCACTTCCCCACGAAAGAAGACCTCTACCGCGCCGTCATCGAGGACCGCCTCAACCACATCGTCGCCGACGGCCGAGCGCTGCTGGCATCCGACGACCCAGGAGAGGCGCTGTTCACCTTCGTGCGGTCGATGGTCTTGGAGTGTGCGACCGACCGCGGGCTGGCCGAGGCCCTCGCCGGGTCAGGTATCGACGTGAAAGCCACGGTGCCCGAGGCCGAGCAGGCGTTCCTGGGCTTGCTCGGGGATTTGTTGCACGCGGCGCAGAACGCAGGCACGGTGCGCGGTGATGTCGACGTCCCCGACGTCAAGGCTCTGGTGGTCGGCGCCCAGGCGATGCAGATCTATAAGCCTGAGATTGCCGCGCGGCTCACGGAGATCGTCCTGGACGGGTTGCGCGCTTCGTAGTCCCACAGGGGGCTGACAGGTCGGCGCCGCATAGTGGCGTGCTATGACCGTGCCACTCTTGGTCAGGTTGGCCGTGTCCGGGTTCGCGAGCAGATCGCCCGCGACCTGATCGATATCAACCACCCCAGCGGCGACGGCCGCACCAAGAATCGGCCGATCTCGGTCTAACAGCCGCTCGGCCCGGCGCTGGCTTGAAAAGGATTGGACGTTGGGGGAGTCGGCAGTGCTGCGCGCCATAAGTGCGACGTCGGCGCCCGCACGGGCCAGCTCGATCGCGATGGCCGTGCCTATGCCCCCACTCGCCCCCGTGACGATAGCGACTTTGCCGCTTAGATCCACAAGGGCGCCTCCTTGCAATTGGGTTGTGTTCCCGCGGTTTTCACGAGCCGCTGTTGCTGCTCAACGCCCGTAGGGCGAAGTCAGCGATACCGGCGCGCTCTTGTTCTGAGCACGTTGTGCCCTCCAATACATGCGACTGCATGATCGACAGGGTCATAAAGAAGATCGCCCGCGCGTCGGCGGCGCTATCAGCGCTGCGCAGCGTGTCGTCGGCGATGCCAGCGGCGATGGCTGCGGTCAGCGGCGCCAGCATCGCATGGCTGACTGCGCGGTAGGCGGCGGGGAATTGCTGATTGAGCCGGGCGGCGTGAGCGAGCAATGGCCGGCCCAGCTCGGCAACGCTGGGTTCGGCTTGATCGAGGACGCCGTTGATCCAGGCGATGACGCGGTCGCGGGGCGCCCCGGCGTGGTCCATTGCGCGGCGCAGGTATTCGGCCAGATCCGTGAACAGGTCTTCGAGCATGACCAGCAGGAACGCCTCTTTGCTTTCGAAGTGCCGGTAAAACCACCTGGTGCCGATTCCAGCCTCGTCGAGCAACTCGCGCAAACTCAGATCCACTGTGCCGTCTCGCCGGATCTGACGTTGGGCGATTTGAAGCAGTTGGCCGACCGCGGCGTCCGCGGCAGCCTGCCTATCGGCGAGTCCGCGTGCGACGGCGTCGCGGCGAAGCGGAGCCGGTTCTGCCGTCACTGGCTGCCATCCTTCTACCTATTGACAACGTCGTGGTCGCGTGCGAAAACAGTGTTGGCGTAAATGTAGCGTGCGTTCGCAAAGGAGGGAAGTGGATGTCGGCAGGGCCGGAGAATCACGGGGTGAACGCAGTGAGTTCGACGAGAATCGTCCGGCTCGGCAGCGCCAACGAGATGGTCGACCCGATGACCGCCTGAGGGGCAGCGGTGTTGAGGTTGACGTAGCTGAGATTCGCCCTTGCGGGCACCTCCATCGGACATCTGTCCGTGAACTTCTTGTCCGACCCCGACGGCCTACACGTCGAACTGGTCGACCGGCCCATGCGGGCCAAGGATTCTCCGTAAACCCTATGAGCGAACAAGGGACCACGCGTATGAGTAACGACCAGGGAACATCTCTGCACGGGCGCACGGTGCTCATCACGGGCGGCAGCAGCGGGGTCGGCCGCGGCATCGCGTTGGCGATGGCCGACAAGGGCGCTGCGATCGCGGTGGCGGGGCGAAACCTGCAGCGCTGCGAGCGCGCCGCCGCCGAGATCGAAGATCGTGGCGCCAAGGCCATCGCAATCCAGTGCGATGTCAACGACGCCGAGAACATAGCTCGCACGGTTGACACCGCCATCACCGGTCTGGGGCGGCTCGACGTGCTCGTGCACTCGGCACAGAGCTTCAACTACGGCCCGATTCGCAAGCTGGCACCGCAGGACTTCGACGAGTCGTGGCGGACCGGCCCGATGGCCGCCGTGCACCTCATGCAGGCGGCTTTTCCGGCGTTGCGCGAATCTAAGGGACTGATCGTCAATGTTGCGTCGGGTGCCGGTATCTCCGCGCCACCGGCGATGGCCGCTTACGCGATGGCCAAGGAGGCGATGCGCGCGCTTACCCGGGTCGCCGCCGTCGAATGGGGTCGCTACGGAATCCGCGCCCTGGCGTTGTGCCCGTTCACGCAGACCGATGGGCTGAGCACGTTCGAAGGCGAGATGGGATTGTCGCGCGACACCGATTTGCTGCCTGATGTGCCGGTGGGGCGCATCGGCGATCCCGAGACCGATGTGGGGCGTGTGGTGGCGTTTCTGGCATCCGATGACGCTAACTACCTGACTGGGTCGACGCTGATGGTCGACGGCGGCTACACCTACCTCCGCTGAGGCAAAGATGAATGACGAAGACGGCAATCCCTTTGCCCTGGCGAACCTGATCCGTCCCCAGCACACGGCTGTGCTGATGTCGGAAATGCAGCGCGGTGTATTGGGAGACCTGGCGCCGGCTATCCTCGGCCCCCTCACCGACGTGGTCGCCGAGTGCCGGCTAGGGCGTGTCCGACAAATGCGGTAACCACAGTGTGACGGCGCGCAAGACCGCTGCGCCACGGTAGACGAGGGCGAGTTTGTCGTAGCGGGTGGCCAGTCAGCGCCATTGCTTGACCTCGTTGAAGTTTCGTTCAACGAGGTTGCGGCCCTTGTAATCCTCGGCGTTGAAGGCTGGCGGCCGGCCGCCGCGCACACCTCGACGTTTGCGGTGAGCGATCTGGTCGGACGGTTCGGGAATGACCGCGACTATGCCGCGCCGGCGTAGTCGTTGTCGTGTTGCTCGGCTGGAGTAGGCCTTGTCGCCGCGGACGCGATCGGGACGGGTGCGTGGTCGTCCACCACGGCGGCGATCGACCTTCAGGTGCGCGAGCAAATGCTCCAGCACGGGGCCGTCGTGGGCTTGGCCAGCGCCCACGAGCGCCACCAACGGCCGCCCGCGACCATCGACGAGGTGATGAATCTTGCTGGTCAACCCTCCGCGGGAGCGGCCAATGCCGTGGTCAGGCGGCTCGCTCGCCAGATTCGTGTAATTCGACCCAGCCCCCTGTGTCGCGGGTGATGTTGGTGGCGTGTTGATGAGCGCGGGCGATCGTAGAATCCACCGCCACAGCCCAGTCGATGATCCCGGCTTCCTCGGCCGCAGCCAGCAAACGCGCCAGCACGACATCCCAAACGCCCTGGGCGCTCATCGGTCGATGCCAGGTCCAGATCGACTGCCACGGCCCGTACACCTCGGGCACATCTCGCCAGGCGATCCCGCACCGGTCCCGGTAGATGATTCCCTCGACCATCGAGCGAGCATCTTGAAAGGGCCTGCCCCGCTTACCTGTCCGGCCCGGAAGCAGATCTTCAATCAACGACCACTGAGCATCGGTAAGCAACTGAAACCGCGACATAGCTCAAGCCTCAGGCACGACACCCTGAAACTTTGTCAGACACGACCTAGGCCGCATCTGGCCGCAGATTTCGGCGCAACGGCGTGAGCCTAGACGTCAGGGCAACGTGATGAGCTCGAGTTGGATGTTGTCCGGATCGCGGAACACCAATGTGGCGAAGGCAAACGGTGCGTCGCCCGTTCGGATGCCGGAGTGCTCGACGCCCAGGTCGTCGAGCCACACAACCCACGCTTCGAGCTCTTCACGCGTGGCCACATTGAAACCCACATGGTCCAAACCCGTTCGGGCTTCGTCGAATTGGTCACCGGTATTGCCAATGTTCTTGTGCAGACCGATGGCCAGGCCCGAACGCGGCTCGACGAGCAAGACGGCGTAACCGGTGTCCTCGCGCTCGTAATGGGGGAATTCCATCGGGACCCGGTCAGCGTTGAACACCCGCTGATACCAGGCCACGCTGGCTTCGATGTCACGAACCGTCACGGAGAAGTGGTGGATGCCGGTGATAGCGGGGGCGTCACTCATGGCTGCACCCTAACCGACGTCAAGCAACGTCAGGCAGTGCGATGCGCAATCGCTGCCGGCCGCGTGACACCCGAGACAGGACGGTGCCGGGCGGGATGCCCATGATCGCGGCGGTTTCGGCCAGGGTGTGTCCCTGGACGTCGGCGTAGAACACCGCTGCCCGGAAGCCGTCAGGTAAGGCAGCCATCGCCGCTTTGATCTCGTTGTCAGGCAACATATCTAGTGCCTCCGCTTCGGCCGAACACGCCGCGTGATCGGCGAGGTCGAGCTCGTCGACCGAAACCTCCGAAGGGCGGGACTGTTTGGCGCGGTACGCGCTTATCCACCGGTTGTACAGAATCCGGAACAGCCAGGCCTTGAGGTTACTGCCGTCACGGAACGTGCCAAATCCGGCGTACGCGTGCAGGAGTGCGTCTTGCAACAGATCTTCGGCGTCGGCGTCATTGCGGGTCAGCCGCCGCGCGCCACGCATCAGGACGTCGAATAGCGGCTCAGCTTCGCGGGCGAAACGAGCCGCCAGGTCCTTCTCCGTTGTCAGAACAGACGCAACAGTCATCGGACACCTCCAAGTCGTTTGTTGAGATCAGATCCGCCCTTTGGCCCGTGACGCGAACCCTTGGTTGTCCGTAGTCCGGAGCGCGCCGCTCTATCAGGGGGTTCAGCGCATGCGTCGCCACTAGTCCCCTCGGTGGCGCAGCTGGTCGTCGGCGCAAGAGATACGGACGCAAAGATATGGTTATATGTTTAGTGATAAACGACGATTGTCCAAGGGATGGGGATCATGTCGCACAACCTGGTGATCGTGGGGGCCGGGGCCGGCTTCGCGCGCGCAACTGCCCGTGCATTCGGCAGCAACGACTGGGATGTGCAGCTCGTTGCACGAAACTCGGCGCGGCTTGAAAAGCTCGTGCAGTCCCTGCGCGACGACGGTGTGCGTTGCGAGGCCCACGTCGGTGACGTGACCCGGCACGAGGAGTTGAGCCGACTCGTGGTCGGGCTGGACGATCGGCAGCCCATCGACGCGGTGATCTATCAGCCGCGCGGGGACGACTCGATCGTCGACGTACGCGATGCGACCGTGGCCAACGTCGCTCCCCATTTGACCGCGCTGGTGCTCGGCGCTGTCGCGGTAGGCGAGATACTGGTGAAGCGCATGGTCGCACGCGGGCGCGGTTCGCTGGTATTCGTCGGCGGCGGTTCAGCGCGGCTGCCACTGCCGATGTTCGGCAACCTCGGCCCAGCCATGGCGGGGCTGCGGAATTACGCGCTCACCCTTGGAGCGAGCCTGAGTGACACGGGCGTGCACTCGGCGTTCTATACCGCGGCCGGGGCGATAGGTATCGAGGGTCAGGTCCGCGAAGGTGAGCTCGATCCGCAGGCGTTAGCCGACCGTATGTACACCCTCGTGACGGCGGGCGACACGAAGGAGGTCTTGATGACTCCGGGCGGTGAGGTCGTCCCGAAGGGAGCACGGTGACGATCTGTCCGCCGAATGCGGTGTCGGCCACGGTGTGCGCGGCGCACCACGGAAAAGGGAATTGATCAAACCTAAGGAGCAAGACACCGTGAGCGAGGCATCCTCACGGTCGAGTCGGGCGGAGCCGTCCGCATTGTGACCCTGAACAAGCCCGACAGCCTCAGTGCACTCTCCGATGAACTTCATCTGGCGGTCTGCACCGTATGGCAGCGGATCGCCAGCGACTGGGAGGCCCGCGTCGTCGTGCTTACCGGTGCTGGGACGCCCTGCGTCGGAGGCGACGTCGATCGGCGACGGCAGGGATTACCGAAGCTGGGGTAGAACTGGATCGCCGCGGGGCCGTGCTGGTTGAGATCACCGAAGTCGAAACGCTTCTATCCGCCGAAGGTGTGGTAGGCGACAGGAACCGGAATGGAAACGTTAACCCCGACCATTCCGGCCTGGAATGAAAACGACCACATCCTTCATGGATAATAGAGATTATCCATGCGGCCGGGAATATCTCTGGTGAGCAACATAATTGGTCATCGGTACCGTGGGGCGCAGAAGCGGTAGCTTCGTCTCGAAGCCGACATTAGTCGCGATTATCGAAGCGAACGTCAGTCACGCGAAGGTGCCATGAAGCGCGAGAGCAGTTGATCCGACCTCCGTCGTAGCCGCTCTGGAACCCGTGATCTTTACGGTTGTCCGCGGGCCGCAGCGGATAGTGAGCCAGTGAGGCATAGCCACCAGCCTGCCGCCAGCACTGTTACGTCGCGTAACACACCGAGGCATATCGCCAGTACATCGCGACATCGCGTAACTCACCGGAAGAACAATCGTCGCAGCTCAGATGCTATTTCGTGAGCAATTCGTAGGGGTTCGATTCCCCTTAGCTCCACCAAGATTGAACTGGTCAGGGTGCATCTGATCACGGGTGCGCGACGAGGTACGTCTCGTTGCTCAGGTCCGCGGTGAGTTCCTCGACGTTGAACGGCCGGTCGAGTCGGGCGTGCAATTCCTTCGGGTCGATGAGCAGGCTGATTTCAGCGGTTTGGCGGGCGAAGAGTCGTCCAATGAGTGGGTAGAGACGACGCATGATTGCCCGTTCTGCGGTGGTGCAGCGTGAGGCGCAGTAGCCGACGTGGCCGATTTCGTCGGTGAGGATGTCGCTGTAAAGCAGTTCGATCCGTTCCGCGACTTCGGGTTCCTCGGCGAACAGTCTGACGCCGACGCGGCGCAGTTCGTCGAACAAGATGCAGCCGGCCATCTCTGCGGCTCCAACGAACATGATGCCGAGCCGTTCGGGGAGAAACACCCCGGTCTTGACGAACTGTCGCATCACGAACGGCGGTGGAACCACTTGGAACGCCAGGTCGAATACATCGAGCACGTATGCCAGAAGCCGGGTGTGGTAGTGCTCTTCGAGTTCTAGGTACACGTTCTCGGGCGGCAGATTCTCATCGCTGTTGCGCCCGTACGTTTCGCCGAGTCCGACACCGAATCGTTCCGCCTGATTGAGCTTGGCGGTGGCCAGCAGGAACAGCATCTTCTTGTCCAGGCCAGGTTCGGGTCGGCGCCGCCGCAGGTTCCGAAGAAAGGTCGGTCGGTCTGCCGGATGGACTGATCGGACGGGGTTGGCCTCGAGCTCGTTGAAGAATTGCTCTCGATTCGCCAACCTCCGATTGAGCAGGTCGGCTTCGCCGTCACGCCTAGCAAGGAAGTCTCTGTAGCCGTCAATACCGTTGTCGTTCATCGGTTCTCCATTCCCTTGACAATCGTTGTCACGTACCGACTCAGAAGGCCTGCGTCATTTGCGCCGGTGGCAAGCAGCGCGAAGAGTCCGGTCAGGAAGAACATCCCGAGTTCCGCGGCATCTGTACCTTCTGAGACCCGCCCTGCGGCTTGCGCCCGCCTGATCGCGCTCACCAGGAACTCCGCCAGCGGGTGCTGCGCCAGCTCGTCCTCGACGGGACGCGTTGACGAGAAGTGCAATCCCAGCATGTCCCTGAAAATGACCGCGCCTAAACGACTTTCAGCATCGAGCACGTGATGCACCAGCGCAGACAGCGTCGTCGCCAGATCGCCGGTGGCTTCGCCGAGTTCAGCGACGATCTTCGTTTCCTCGATGCGTTCCAATTCGACAAGGACGTGCTCTTTTGTCGGGAAATGGAAGTAGAACGTCCCCCGCACCACGCCCGCCGCATCGGCGATCGCACTGACATCGGCGGCGGCCAATCCGCGCTTCGCGATCTCGGTCAGCGCGGCATCGAATAGTCGTGCGCGGGTTTCGAGCCGTCGAGCTTCCCGAACGCCTCCGGCTGGCGACTGCATGAAAGCGACCCTACGTCCACTCGTTGGCACCCGTCAATGACAGGCGTCAATGAAATTGCCCGCGGCGTCCCGCCGATATCAGTAGGGATGCTTGTTGGGGCGTGTGGCCCAGGCCGCGTAGGCGGCCGTTGCCAGTTGAGGTTCGAACTGCTCGATGCGGATGCGACGCTCGTCCAGCGGCTTGACGAAGTCTTCGTACTGGAACGCGTCGTCGAAACCGATCTCGCGGGTCGCCTCGAGGTCGCTGGCGAAATACACCGCGTCGATGCGCGCCCAGTAGATGGCGCTCATGCACATCGGGCATGGCGCACCGCTGGTGTAGAGGTCGTGTCCCATCAGCATTTTGGCGCGTTCAGGAGCGGGATCCGTCGAACCTTCCGGCCGCGGAACCAGCTCCAGCAGTGACTGGTTCACCCGATCGGCGGCGATGGACGGCGCCTCTGGGTTCAAGATGAACGACGCCGCACGGATCGCTTCGATCTCGGCATGGCAGGTGGGATCCCCTGTGAGCAAGACGCGGTTCTGACCTCGCGCCACGATCTTGTCGTCCTTGACCAGGACTGCGCCGAACGGACCGCCCCACCCGTTGTCGACCGACTCTTTGGCCAGCCGACATGCCTCGGCCATGAATGCTTGTCTCGCGCTCAATCGTCTTCCTTCCAGCCCGCGGTGTCATGAGCTATTCAGGGACGATAGGTCGCTACCGGTTGGCCCCGCTGAACCACTTCATCTTGGTTCTCCACGAGTGCGCCGACGCCAGCGCGAATCCTGCGCCACACGTGCATGCGAAGAACCACACCAGCGTGCCGCCTTCGATCGACTGCAGCGCCGGGACGCAGGCGGTGCTGATCCGAATGATGCACGCGATGATTCCGCTCGCCGACGCCGCCAGGTACCAGGTGGCGATGGACCGCGATCGTGGATCCTTGCGAAGAGTGAGCAGTGCCCGCGAGCCGTAGGCCAACAGGTAGATGAGTGTTCCGCAGAGCAGCAGCCAGTAGGTGCTCAGCCAGAAATCGGTCGGCACCTCGAAGAAGTCCGGCCGGTAGACGCTCGCCCCGTTGCCGATCGTGAACGCCGCAAGCAGCAGCGGAATGCACAAGGTGGCCGGAAATTCGACGTGCCGCCTGAACAACGCCGCCACGGTGTGGTCGTCGGCGAGCCGGCCGATGACGTTGTAGACGATCGCCGATGCCGCGACGACATAGCAGTCGTGGCCGATGTAGTCCTCGAGGTTCCACACCCCACTGATTGCGTGTAGCGTCCGGCCGACCGTTTCCGAGGCGAAGGGCGACATGAAAAACAGGGCGGCGCCCTGCAGTGCGATGTTGAGGGTTGCCGCGACTTCCCAGCGGCATGACCACGTAACCCGGCGGATCCACAGACTCCATGCAATGCACGTCAAGGTGATCGCGATGAGTGTTGCTAATGCCATGCCGAATGCCTTCGACGCAGGAATCGATTAGACACTCTAAGCCAATCATGGTGATTCGTCTATTCGTTGCCGCATTAACACAAACTGTTCATTTCCGCATGACTATCGAGGTTTTCAACGATCGCGTCAACGGCGACCTGTCCACAGTTTGGTACGCGGGCTAATTCACGGCCGTTCGCCAAATGATACGAACCATAAGGTCGGAACGGTTCAAGCCAAACGGTTGATCGGTATCCGCAACTTATAACGCCTGTGGATAGTCATCATCGGTCGTCCGTTAACTATTGGTGGCGTTGCCGATACTCCCCGATTGCCGCTGGTGAGAGGCCTGTCGGCCGATCGGACGACACTCCCTGTGAGGCCGCTATATTTGCCATTCCCCGCCATAAACACCTTTACGCCATCGTAGATAAGGTTCCTCCGAACTTCAAAGATTTGCTATAAATGTAGGCGGCCGCACAGCGCGACACTCGGATGGCGAATCTGGGAATAATGTCCCAGATCTGGGAACCTCCTGCTAGATTCGCCTGCATGACGGTGCTGACACAGCCGTGGCAAACAGAAGAGACGACTGACTGGCCTGCGGAGCTGATAAGCGGGCACGCTGCTCACGATTTTGCCGACCCGTTCGCACATCTGCTGTTGAGCGAAGCCAGAAGCGGGGTCGTCATGGTCGAGAAGGGGAGTCTGCGGGCACGCGGACTGTGCAGCTGTGGGTGGATGGGCCGACAACATTTGTTGTCGGCGTTTGCTATTAATGATGCCCACGTGCATGCGGCGAGACAGCGTTGCCGGCCGGCTGTTCCATTGGTGTTCCGCACGTGACTTGGCGTACATTCTTGCCGGTTTCCTAATACAATCCCACTTTCCCAATTGCGCTTTGAGAAGGGGCGAACATACGTGGATCAAGTACGCGCTATTCCCGTTGCTGTAATTGGAATGTCGTGTCGACTTCCGGGGGGCATTAACTCGCCTGAGCAGCTGTGGGAGGCGTTGCTGCGTGGCGATGACTTTGTTAGCGAGGTCCCCGCTGACCGATGGGATGCCGAGGAATACTACGACCCCGAGCCCGGTGTGCCAGGGCGGTCGGTGTCCAAGTGGGGCGCGTTCCTGGACGACGTCTCGGCATTCGACAACGATTTTTTCGGTATCACCGAACGCGAGGCCATCGCGATCGATCCCCAACATCGGTTGCTGCTGGAGACCGCGTGGGAGGCCGTGGAGCACGCCGGCCTGAACCCGTCGGCGGTCGCCGGTTCGCAGACCGGTGTGTTCATGGGAGTGACGCACAACGACTACGGGCATCTCGCCGCGGACACCCAGACGCTGGAAGGGCCGTGGGGGTTCACCGGGACGAGCTTCAGCCTGGCGTCCGGCCGCATCTCCTATGCGCTCGGGGTCCACGGTCCCGCCGTCACCCTCGACACCGCATGCTCTTCAGGCCTGAGCGCCATCCACGCGGCGTGCCGCAGTCTCCACAACGGCGAGAGTGACCTCGCGCTGGCCGGCGGCGTCTCGGTGCTGCTGGAACCGCGTAAGGCGGCAGGCGGCTCCGCGGCGGGGATGCTCTCGCCGACCGGCCGGTGCCATGCCTTCGACATCGCGGCCGACGGATTCGTCTCCGCCGAAGGCTGTGTCGTCTTGACACTCAAGAGGCTCGACGACGCGGTAGCCGATGGGGACCGCATCCTGGCCGTGATCCGCGGCACCGCCACGAACAACGATGGACGAACGATCAACATCGCGACACCGTCGGCGGAGGCCCAGACCGCGGTGTACCAAGCCGCCCTGGCGGTGGCTGGTGTGGATGGCGGCAGCGTCGGCCTGGTCGAAGCCCATGGGACCGGTACGCCGGTCGGCGATCCTCTCGAGTACTCGAGCGTGGCCAAGGTCTACGGCACCGACGGCCCCTGCGCGCTGGCGTCGGTCAAGACCAACTTCGGCCACACCCAATCAGCGGCGGGCGCTCTTGGGGTGATGAAGGCGGTCCTCGCGGTCCAGCACGGTGTCATACCGCAGAATCTGCACTTCAGCCGTTTGCCAGATGACCTTGCCAAGATCGACACGAAACTGTTTGTGCCGCAGGTTAATACGGCGTGGCCGACCAACGGAGAGCATCCCCGGCGTGCCGGGGTCTCGGCCTACGGACTGTCGGGCACGAATGTGCACGCCATCGTGGAACAAGCCCCCGAGCCGCAAGCTGCTGAGCCGGCACGACCCAACCTGGATGGCCCCCTGCTGTTCCCGTTGTCGTCCACATCTGCCGACGAACTGCGCCGGACCGCAGGCCGGCTCGCCGACTGGGTTGCGCAGAGCGGAGATGGCAACGGCCGCGGGCCCGCAATCGATTTGACGGACCTGGCCTACACCCTGACGCGCCGTCGCGGGCACCGTTCCGTGCGGACGTCGGTGATCGCCAGCACCCGCGACGAGCTGATCACGGCATTGCGAGAGGTCGCCGACGGGGATACCCCGTACCAGCCTGCCGTCGCGCAGGACGACCGCGGGCCGGTATGGGTGTTCTCCGGACAGGGCTCACAGTGGGCCGGGATGGGCGCCGAGCTGCTGGCACGGGAGCCGGTCTTCGCCGCGACGGTCGCCGAGCTCGAGCCGTTGATCGCCAGAGAATCGGATTTCTCTGTCACAGAAGCGATGTCGGCGCCGGAGACAATTACCGGGATCGACCGGATTCAGCCCACCGTATTCGCCGTGCAGGTCGCACTGGCCGCGACGATGAAGTCCTACGGCGTGATCCCCGGTGCCGTCATCGGGCATTCCATGGGTGAGGTCGCGGCCGCCGTCGTTGCCGGCGCGTTGACGCTCGAAGACGGTGTGAAGGTCATCTGCAGGCGGTCGCGGTTGATGTCGCGCATCTCAGGTTCCGGAGCCATGGCATCCGTGGAACTGCCTGCCCAGCAAGTGCTTTCGGAGCTGGCTGCGCGTGGTGCAACCGATGTCGTGCTTTCGGTTGTCGCCTCACCTCAGTCGACGGTGGTCGGCGGCGCCACGCAAGCGATTCGCGATCTGGTCGCCGCGTGGGAGGAGCGCGGGGTGATGGCTCGTGAGGTCGCCGTCGACGTCGCGTCTCACTCACCGCAGGTCGATCCGATCCTCGACGAGCTCGCCGAGGTGCTGGCCGACTTGAATCCGATGGAACCGGAGATCCCGCACTATTCGGCGACCCTGTACGACCCGCGTGATCTGGCGGAGTGGGATGCGTACTACTGGGTGGACAACCTGCGTCACACCGTGCGATTCGCGGCCGCGGTGCAGGCCGCTTTGGAGGATGGCCACCGGGTGTTCGCGGAGCTGTCGCCCCACCCGTTGCTGACTCACGCCGTCGAGCAGACAGCGCGCAGTCTGGACGTGCCCCTGGCGGTGATGGCGGGGATGCGTCGCCAGCAGGAGCTGCCCCACGGGCTGCGCGGGTTCGTGGCCGATCTGCACAGTGTCGGTGCGGTAGTTGACTTTTCGGTGCTCTATCCCGCCGGCCGGCTAATGGATGCCCCGCTGCCCACCTGGACGCACGCGTCGTTGCTGTTGGACCGCGACGGGCACGACTCCACTGCGCGCGGCGCATGCACGATTTCGGTGCACCCGCTGTTGGGTTCGCACGTCGTGCTGCCGGAGGAGCCGGAGCGGCACATGTGGCAGGGCGAGGTTGGCACCGAAGCGCAGCCGTGGCTCAGCGACCATCAGGTGCACGAGGTCGCCGTGTTGCCGGGCGCGGCCTATTGCGAGATGGCGTTGGCGGCTGCGCGCGCCGTCCTCGGAGATTCCAGCGAAGTCCGCGACGTGTCTTTCGAGCAGATGCTGCTGCTCGACGAGGAGACGCCGGTGTCCGCATCGGCGTCGGTGTTGTCGCCGGGCGTCGTCGAATTCGCGGTCGAGACCTATCAGGCAGGCGAGCGCACCAAACGGGCCACCGCGGTCTTGCAGGCCGACGTGTCCGCCGACGAGCCCGCCGCTTACGACATCGACGGTCTGCTCGCGGCGCATCCCAACGACGTCGACGGGGCCGACCTGCGGGCCGCGTTCAACACCGTCGGTATCCACCACGGCGCCGCCTTCGCGGGGCTGGCGACCGCTTACACCGCGGATGCGCCGAAGGACACGGTGCTGGCCGCCGTCGCGCTGCCCGGCCCGCTGCGGTCACAACAAGGCGGCTACGGCGTGCATCCGGCGCTGCTGGACGCCTGCTTCCAGTCGGTGGTGGCCCATCCCGACGTGCAGAACGCGGCCACCGGTGGCATGTTGCTCCCGTTGGGCGTACGCCGGCTTCGCGCCTACGGGTCAGCCCGAAACGCCCACTACTGCTACAGCCGGGTCATCAAGGCCGACGCCGACGGCATCGAGGCGGACCTCGAGGTGCTCGACGAGCACGGCACGGTCCTGCTCAGCGTGATCGGTCTGCAGCTTGGCGCCGGCGCCTCGGAGACAGCTCAGGCCGAACGCCAGCTCAACGATCGACTGCTGACCATCGAATGGCAGCAGCGTGAGCTGCCCGAGGCCGACGCTGTCGACGCGGGTACATGGCTGCTGATCAACACCAGCAACAACGGCAATGCCCTTGCCGCGAGCCTCAGCGACGCGCTGAAATCCGCTGGCGCCGAGTGCACGACGATGGCCTGGCCGCAGCTCAGCGACCACGAGGCCAACGCCGAACTGCTGGCCTCTTACCTGGCCGAGCAGGCGTTGACGGGTGTGGTTGTCGTGACGGGTCCGTCGCACGGCGACACGGACGCCGAGACCGGGGTTCGCGGCGGCGACTGCGTGCGTCATGTGGTGCGGATTACGCGCGAGCTACCCGAGGTGCTCGGTGAGCCGCCGCGCCTGTACGTGGTGGCCCGCAACGCGCAAATCGTTGTCGCCGAAGACATTCCAAACTTGGAGCAGGCGGGGCTTCGCGGCTTCGTGCGGGCGATGGGCATGGAGCATCCGCGGTTGCGTCCCACCCAGATCGACGTCGACGAGGCAACGGACAGTGAGCAGTTGGCTCGCCAGCTGCTCGCGGGGTCGGACGAGGACGAGACGGCTTGGCGCGACGGCCAGTGGTACACGGCCCGGTTGTGCCCCGCTCCGCTGCGCGCCGACGAGCGGCGCACCACGACGGCCGACAACGACCGTGGCGGAATGCGGCTGCAGGTTCGCACGCCAGGTGACCTGGAATCGCTGGAACTCGTTGCGTTCGACCGGGTTCCGCCGGGACCGGGTCAGATCGAGGTCGCGGTGAGCGCGTCGAGCATCAACTTCGCCGACGTCCTTGTCGCGTTCGGCCGGTGCCCGAGCTTCGACGGGCGGCTGCCGGAACTCGGCTCTGAGTTCGGTGGCGTGGTCACCGCGGTCGGGCCAGGCGTCACGACTCACAAGGTCGGCGACCGTGTCGGCGGGGTATCTGCCAACGGCTGCTGGGGCACGTTCGTGACGTGTGAAGCCAACCTCGCGACCGCCTTGCCCGCCAACCTCAAGGAGCACGAAGCGGCCGCGGTCGGTCTGGCATACGCGACCGTATGGCTCGGCCTTGAAGAACTGGCCAGGATCTCCTCGGACGACAAGGTGCTGATCCACTCCGCGACCGGTGGGGTGGGGCAGGCCGCGATTGCGGTCGCCAGGGCCGCGGGTGCGGAGATCTTCGCCACCGCAGGCAGCGAACAGCGGCGACAGCTGTTGCGCGACTGGGGGATCGAGCACGTCTACGACTCCCGCAGCACCGCGTTCGCCGACGAGATCCGCCGCGACACCGACGGATACGGCGTGGACATCGTGCTCAACTCCGTGACCGGCGCAGCGCAGCGCGCGGGCCTCGAGCTGCTCGCGTTCGGCGGGCGGTTCGTCGAAATCGGCAAGCGGGACATCTACGGCGACACCCGCCTGGGTCTGTTCCCGTTCCGCCGCAACCTGTCGTTCTACGCCGTCGACCTCGCGCTGATGACCGTCACCCATCCGGACAAGATCCGGAGGCTGCTGGACAAGGTGTACCAACTGACCGCGGACGGCTCGCTGCCCTTGCCGGACATCACGCATTACCCGCTCGCCGAGGCGGCCACGGCGATCCGGCAGATCGGCGGAGCGCAACACACGGGCAAGTTGGTGCTCGACGTGCCGCACACCGGACACAGCCAGGTAGTGGTGCCGCCGGAGCAGGTTCCGGTGTTCCGCAGTGACGGTGCGTACATCGTCACCGGTGGTCTTGGCGGTCTGGGCCTGTTCCTCGCCGAGAAGATGGCCGCGGCCGGATGTGGACGCATCGTGCTCACGTCGCGCAGCCAGCCGACCGTCAAGGCGCAGGAAATCATCGAGCTGATCAGCGCCACCGGCGCCGACATCGTGGTCGAGTGCGGCGATATCGCCGCCGCGGGGACGGCCGAGCGCCTGGTGGCGGCGGCGACGGCCACCGGGTTGCCGCTGCGCGGCGTGCTGCACGCGGCTGCAGTCGTCGAGGATGCCACATTGCCCAACATCACCGACGAGCTCGTCGAACGCGACTGGGCGCCAAAGGTATACGGCGCCTGGAACCTGCACCAGGCGACGGCGTCGCAGCCGCTGGACTGGTTCTGCTCGTTCTCGTCGGCGGCGGCGCTGGTCGGGTCGCCGGGCCAGGGCGCCTATGCCGCCGCCAACAGCTGGCTGGACGCGTTCACACATTGGCGTCGGGCACAAGGCCTTCCGGCCAGTGCCATCGCATGGGGAGCGTGGGCCGAGATCGGTCGTGGCACCGCGCTGGCCGAAGGCGACGGGGCGATCCTGCCCGACGAGGGCGCGTACGCGTTCGAGTCGCTACTGCGCTACGACCGCGTCTACACCGGCTACGCCCCGATCCTGGGCACGCCGTGGCTGACCGCGTTCGCGCAACGCAGCCCGTTCGCGTCGGCGTTCAAATCGGCGGGCCAAGGTTCCACCGAGGGAAGGAGATTGCGCGCCGAGTTGGCGGCGCTGCCACGGGAAGAGTGGCCGACGCATCTGCGCCGGCTGATCGCCGAACAGGTCGGCCTGATCCTGCGTCGCGCGATCGATCCGGATCGCCCACTGTCCGAATACGGGCTCGACTCGCTGGGCAACCTCGAGCTTCGTACCCGCATCGAGGCCGAGACGGGCATCCGAATCACGGCGATGGGAGTCAACACCGTCCGCGCACTGGCCGAAAGCCTGTGCGACACACTGTCCGCCGACGAAACCGTAACCGCATCAGCGTGATCACGAGCCTTCAAGAAGAGGAGTCGAAGTGTTCGCACTAGAACCGATCCATGACTGGATTGATGCCCCGGGTGAGCTCATCTCCTGGAACCCGTCACCGGCGGCATTGGCCAAGGCCAGCGAAGCCCCGGTATCCGAGGTCCCGGCAAGCTATCAACAGGCGCAGCATCTTCGCGCTTACCGCGAGCATGCCGCTCGCGACACCGAGATGGCGCGGATGACGATTCCCGCGTGGAACATCCAAGGGCGCTGCGATATCCGCGCGATGACGTACGTGATCAACGCCTATCTGCGCCGGCATGACACCTATCGCAGCTGGTTCGAGTTCGACGACGGCGACCGCGTCGTGCGACGCACAATCCGCAACCCCAAGGACATCAAGTTCGTCGCGACCCAGCACGGCGAGAAGACCGTGGACCAGTGGCGTGAGCACATACTGGCCACTCCCAGCCCGCTGCAATGGGATTGCTTCCGGTTCGGGGTGATTCAGCGTACGGACCACTTCACGTTCTGGATGTGCGTCGATCACCTGCACGTCGACGCGATGTTCATGGGATTGGCGTTCGTCGAGATCCACATGATGTACGCGGCCCTGGTGGGCGGCGGAGCGCCGATCCCGCTGCCCCCGGCCGGCAGCTACGACGAGTACTGCGTCCGGCAACGCGAATTCACTTCCAAGCTGACTTTGGATTCGCCGCAGGTGCGCAAGTGGATCAACTTCACAGAACGCAACAACGGGACCCTTCCGCAATTCCCTCTGCCCCTTGGTGATCCATCGGTGCCGTGCGAGGGTGACCTCGTCACCGTTCAGCTGATGGGCGAAGAAGAGTCAAACCGATTCGAGTCGGCGTGCACGGATGCGGGCATCCGTTTCATCGGTGGGGTGTTCGCAGCCGCGGCGCTGGCCGAGCATCAACTCACCGGCTCCGAAACCTATTACGTGATCACGCCGACGAGCACCCGCAGCACACATGCGGAAATGATGACCACAGGCTGGTTCACCGGCACAGTACCGGTCGGCGTCCCCGTCACCGCAACATCTTTCACCGATACGGCCCGTGCGGCACAGGCGTCGTTCGATTCGGGTCTCGAGTTGGCGCACGTCCCGTTCGACCGAATCGTGGAGTTGGCAGCCGAGTGCGGCGTCCGGAAACCGGGCCCTGGGGTTCCGATGATCTCCTACCTCGATGCGACACTTGCGCCGCTGTCTCCCGCCGTCGTCGCCGAATGGAACGGGCTGAACGGCAAGATCTACAGCGAACTGGGGGCGGCGCACCAGATCGGCATGTGGGTAAATCGGTTCGGCAACGGGACTTCGGTGACGGTGGCGTTCCCGAACAATCCGATCGCCCGCGAATCGGTCGCCCGTTACCTCGAAGCGATGAAGTCCGTGTTCGTGCGCGTCGTCGAGGGTCGCGGGGAGATGGCGCCGGTGGCCGATCTCGTCGACCTCGATCGGTGATGGGGTTGACCAGGACGAAGAACCAAGGGGTGTCGCGTCGATGACCGAATATGCTGCGCCGCTGGACAATCGGCTCTCGTTCACCGATCAGCTGTTGTTTCTGGGACAGCGGGCCACCGGGCAAGAGCTTGTCATGCAGGCCGTGTGGATATATGAGCACGCGGTCGACTTCGACGGGCTGAGGCGTTTCCACCAGAATTTCGGTTACGGGTTGTTCGGCCGGCGGATCGAGCGGTCACCGCTGCCGTTCGGCAGGCATCGTTGGGTGTCCTCGCTGGGGCCGGCGTCGGAGATGGACATCGAGCCGGTCCGTCCCCGCACCGGCCTGAGCGACTGGGCGGATGAACGTGCACAATTGCCGATCGACCCGGAGTGGGGACCCGGTTGGCATCTGGGAGTTCTCCCGATGACCGACGGCTCGACCGCGGTCAGCCTGGTGCTGTCGCACTGTCTGTCCGACGGCTTGGGGGGCCTGCAGACGATTGTCGATGCGGTCAAAGGCAATAGACGCGATTTTGGTTTCCCCGCGCCGCGTTCACGGCCTCGAATGCGCGCTGTGGCCGCCGATCTGCGCGAGACCGCGCAAGGTGTGCCTGAAATCGCCAGGACGCTGGTCGCGGGGGCGAAGCTGGCAGTTCGTCGCAGGCGGGAATTCACCCGGTCGGGGACATCGCGACCGAAGGCCATTCCGTCAGAACACGGCGACTGCAACGTCGTGGCGCCGGCGACCACCATCTACATCGATCTGGACGATTGGGATAAGTGCGCGAATTCCCTTGGCGGCACAAGTTATTCACTCGTAGCCGGGCTCGCCGCCAAGATTGCCGAACGCATGGATCGCCGCCGTGTCGGCGATGGTGCCGTCACCCTGCACGTCCCCATCTCTGACCGCGTCCCAGACGATACGCGCGCGAACGCGGCGTCACTCGCAACGGTTGTCCTCGACCCAAGCGAGGTGACGACGGATCTGTCCGGCGCTCGGGTCGTAATCAAGCAGGCGCTCAAGGACATGCGCGAGTCGCCGGACGAGACGCTGCAGCTTCTTCCGCTGACCCCGTTCATCCCGAAGCGTGCGGTCAAACGTGGCTCCGATGTCGTGTTCGGCTTTGACGATCTGCCCGTATCGTGTTCCAACCTCGGTGAGGTCGACTCCGTCGTCGCCCGCGCCGACGGCACCGACGCCGAATACGTGATGTTGCGCGGGGTGGACCGACACGTCACGCGTCAGTACCTCGAGCGAAGGGGCGGCCTGCTGACCGTGCTGGCCGGACGCATCGGTGGCAAGATCTCCATCACTGTCGTCGCCTACCGGCCCGGTCAGGAGAACTCGAAGCACAACCTGCGCCAGCTGGCCGCGAGCACGCTGGCCGAGTTCGGTCTTACCGGCGTGATCGAATAGCGGACGACAGTGGCCATTCAAGTCCGCCCCAACCGCCAGGTATTCAGGCGCCGTTCCGTTAAAAGTCAGGCGCCGCAAGACAACCGGCTGTCCTTCATGGATCAGGCCGGTCTTGCGCTTCAGCGGGCGACCGGCACCGGAAAGCTCATGCAGGTGGTGTGGATCTACGAGCATCCCGTCGACATCGACGAGCTGAGGCGATTCCACAGTAATTTCGGTTACGGATTGGCCGGACGGCGCATCGAGCGCTCCCCGCTGCCGTTCGGCCGGCCTCGCTGGGTGTCCTCGCTGGGACCGCAGTCGCCCATATACTTCGCCGAACATCCTCGCCCCCGTGCCGAAGTCACCGATTGGGCCGACGAACGGGCAGAGCTACCCGTCGATCCGGAATGGGGTCCGGGCTGGCATCTGGCCGTGCTGCCGCTGACGGACGGGTCGACGGCGATCACTCTGGTGGGTTCGCATTGTCTTGGCGACGGCGTCGGCGCCCTGCTCACGATCGTCGAGGCGGTCTTCGGGAACAGGCGTGACATCGGCTATCCACCGCCCCGGTCTCGCAAGCGTTTTCGCGCCGCGTTGTCCGATCTGCGCGAAAGCGCGAAGGGCCTTCCCGAGGTCGGCCGGACGGTGGTCGCGGCGGGGAAACTCGGATTCAGCCACCGCCGCGAACTGACCGCGCCGAGCGCGTCGACACCTCCGACCACCCGCGCTGTCGAGGACGACTCGACCATTGTGGTGCCCGCTATCTCGATCTTCATCGATCTACCCGAGTGGGACACTTGCGCGAAAACCCTTAACGGAACCAGCTATTCGCTGCTCGCCGGGTTTGCCGCGAAACTCGGCGGACATATGGGACGTCGACGTGCCGACGGGAACGTGACGCTGCTCATTGCGCTCAACGACCGCACCACGCTGGAGGATACGCGCGCGAACGCGATGCTGTTCGCCCAGGTGAGCCTCGACCCGTCTTCGGTGACAACGGATCTCAGCGATGCGCGAACCGCGATCAGGCAGGGCCTGAAGGCCGCCAGAGAAGTCCCCGATGAGACGCTGCAGTTGCTTCCGCTGGTTCCGTTGGTACCAAGGCGGGCGTTGAAGCGCGTGGCCGATCTGTTCTTCGGATCGGGTGACGATCTTTCGGTGGCGTGCTCCAATCTCGGCGATGTCGATCCGGCAGTGGGCCGTCCGGACGGCACCGATGCCGAGTATGTCCTTGTGCGCGGTGTCGACCGGAACGTGAGACGCGCCGACATCGAAAGGGCGGGTGGCCAACTCGTGGTGGTGGCGGGCCGCATCGGCGGCAAGATCTCCATCGGAATCGTCGCCTACCAGCCCGGCGCGGAGAACACGAAGACCCGTGTGCGTGAGCTGGCGGCGCGCACGCTGTCCGAATTCGGCCTCACGGGTGAGATCTTCTGATGGTCGCGTCCGTGGTCAATCCGGCTCCCCCCGCGGTCGACAACACGCTCGCCTTCATGGACCACGCGTCGTTCGTGTGGGTGCGCGCCAGTGGGCACGTGCATGGCATCCAGTTCAACTGGGTCTATCGGCGTGACGTCGACCGCGAGGGACTGCGCCGAATGCACGACAACCTCGCCCACGGGCTGGTGGGTCGCCGGATCGAGCGATCTCCTGTTCCGTTCGGGCGCCACCGCTGGGTGGCATGTCACGAGTTGCCCGGAATCGACGTCGCCGTGCCGGCTCGCACGCCCGCGGCCCTGCCGGACTGGATCGAGGAACGGGCGGCAAGACCCGTACACCCAGAGTTCGGCCCGGGCTGGCATCTCGGCGTTCTTCCGATCGAGGGGTACGGAACCGCGGTCAGCCTGGTGACCTCACACACCGTGATCGACGGGGCAGGGCTGTGTCTTGCCGTGCGGGACGCCGTCAACGGCGTCAGACACGATTTCGGTTATCCACCGCCGCGTTCACGCCCCCGGCGGCGAGCACTGGTGGAGGACGCCCGTCAAGCCGCCAGGGGACTACCGGAGATCGGCCACGCGCTGGTCGCCATGACCAAACTGGCCGCGCAGAACCGGCCCACCCGTGGCCGGCCGGGCGCATCGGCGGCGCCGTCGGCGCCCAAGCGTGGACCAGATAGGCCTGTGGTCGTGCCGACCGCGACGGTCTACATCGACCTGGCCGACTGGGACGGGTGTGCCGAACGCCTCGGTGGAACAAGTAACGCGCTATTTGCCGGATTCGCCGCAAAACTTGCGGAGAAATTCGGCCGCGTTCGCACGAGGGACGATTTGGTAACGCTGAATTATCCCGTCAATGATCGCACTGAGAACGATTTGCGCGCAAATGCCCTTAAAGGTATCGATTTCGCGGTTGACCCGGCGCCGGTAACAACCGATCTTCGGAAAATCCGAGCCGATATCAAACAGGCCCTCGTGCAGGGGCTGGGAAAGTTCAAAGAGCAGGAGAGTGTCCTCCCTCTCACTCCACTCGTCCCGACCGCCGTCGTCAGGCGGCTGCCGTTGGCGGCATTGAACGCCGCGGACCTTCCGGTGGGGTGTTCGTATTTTGGTGACATCGAGCCGACTGTGGCGTGTGTGGACGGAACCGCAGCCGACTACTTTTCGATCCGAATGCTGGAACAAAACTTGACCGAAAAGAGCCCGGAACTCAGTAGCGGAGAACTGTATCTGTGCTCGGGGCGCAGCTGCGGAAAGCTCTACATTACTTTCCGGGCTTATCACCACGGCGGGGAGAACTCGAGGCAGATTCTGTGTGAGCGCATATCTCGCACACTTGCAGAATTCGATATAGCCGGCGAAATCGAGTAGGGCACGCCGAGAAGCGCGCTAATTTCTCAGCAAAGACCCTCGAGTCTCCGCCGGCATCCCCCAGCGCGGCCGTAGCAAAACTCGTGGCCTGCCGACCTGGCGAAATGCACGAACTGTACGCGGCGCGCCGGGCCGAGTTCGACGGCACCGGGACAATCGAGTAAAAATGTAACGCCTATGACCGACTCTTCCGTGACCGGCGTGCTGCGTGAACGCGCCAGCCTGCAGCCTGAGGACATCGCGTTCACGTTCGTCGACTACGAACGGGAATGGGAAGGCGTCACCCAGACCCTGACCTGGGCGCAGCTGAACCGGCGGGTGTCCAGCCTCGCGTACGAGCTGCGACAGCGCGGGTCGATCGGGGACCGCGCATTGATACTGGCGCCGCAGGGCCTGGACTACGTCGTCGCTTTTCTCGCCTCGTTGCAGGCTGGCCTGATCGGAGTGCCGCTCTCGGTTCCGATGGTCGGCGTCCACGACGAACGAGTCAGCGCGGTGATGCGCGACGCGACGCCCACCGTCATCCTCACCACGTCCACGATCGCCGAAAACCTGGCCGAATACACCGAGGGGTCAGACCGGCCCGCTCCAGAGGTCGTCGCGATCGACGCACTGGACTTGGACGCCCGCAGGCGATCCGGCTCGGGCCGTGAGACGCTGCCCGCGACGGCCTACCTGCAGTACACGTCCGGATCCACCAGAACCCCGGCTGGGGTGATGGTTTCCAACAGGAACCTCACCGCCAATTTCGAGCAGATCATGGGCGACTTCTTCCCGGACTTCGGCAAGGTCACACCCCCGAACACCACCGCCGTTTCGTGGCTGCCGTTCTACCACGACATGGGTTTGATGCTCGGCGTGTGCGCGCCCATTCTTGGCGGATGGCATTCCGTGTTCACCACGCCGGCGTCCTTCTTGGCCAGGCCGGCCCGGTGGATGCAGCTGCTGGCCCGGCATCCGCACGCCTTGACCGCAGCGCCCAACTTCGCCTTCGAGTTGGCGGCAGGACGCACCTCGGACGAGGACATGGCCGGCCTAGACCTGTCAGGGGTTCTCCGCGTGCTCAGCGGCAGCGAACGCGTGCACGTGTCCACCCTGACGCGCTTCTTCCAGAGGTTCGCCAAGTTCAATCTGCACCAGGAGGCGCTGCGGCCCTCGTACGGCCTTGCAGAAGCGACGCTCTACGTGGCGACGCGCCCGGTCAATCAGCCGCCGAATGTCGTCCACTTCGAACCCGAGAAATTGTCCGCAGGCCACGCCAAGCGGTGTGGAACCGAGACCGGTACACCGCTCGTCAGCTACGGCAATCCGGAATCGCCGATGGTGCGCATCGTCGACCCGGAGACGGCAGCCGAACGCCCGGCCGGGATGGTCGGTGAGATCTGGGTGCGGGGAGACAACGTCTGCCTGGGCTACTGGGAGAAACCTGAGCAGACCGAAAAGACGTTCGGCGCCAAGATCGTCGCACCGTCGGCGGGCACACCCGCAGAACCATGGCTTCGAACCGGCGACTTGGGCTTCGTCTCCGACGATGAGCTGTTCATCGTCGGCAGGATGAAAGACCTCCTGATCGTGCGTGGGTTGAATCACTACCCGGACGACATCGAGGCGACGATTCAGGAGATATCCGGAGGCCGGGTCGCGGCGATCTCCGTCGAGGATGATCAGAGCGAACAGCTTGTCGTGATCGTCGAGGTCAAGAAGCGCGGTGCGTCGGAGAACGAGATGATGGACGCGCTGCTCGACGTGAAACGCGAAGTGACCTCGGCGATTTCGAATTCACACGGTCTTGCCGTCGCGGACATCGTTCTCGTGCCACGTGGTTCGATACCGATCACCACGAGCGGAAAGATCCGGCGGGCCAGCTGTGTCGAGCAATACCGCCGCGATCAGTTCACCCGGTTGGACGGTCAGACATCGGCATCGGTCGGTTCGTCTTAACGCCTTGCCTGTCAAGCCAATCGGCGAGCACGGCCTCTGCGGACGGCATCCTCGAGCAGATCGGCTGTTCGTGAAACGCTCGCGGCGGGTTTGGTCATCAAGCCGGCGACTTCCCTTGCGCGGGCGGCGTACTGCGGGGTGAGGATCGTCTGCAACGCGATGAGCAGGGATTCTCGGGTTGTGCGTGAAAACCGAAGAGCCGTACCGACTTTGAGCCGATTTATCTGGGTGGCCCAGAACGGTTGGTCGGCTCCCACCCAGAGGATCAATGTCGGTACGCCAGCGCGCACGCTCGCCGCGGTGGTGCCTGATCCACCGTGGTGCACGACTGCGCGGCAAACGGGGAACACCGCCGCATGGTTGACGGCCTTCACGAGCTTCACGTGCTCGGCATCGGGGGTGTCGACAAGGTCGCTGAGATCCCAGACTCCCGAGCAGATCAGCGCTCGCTCACCCAGCTCCGCGCAGACGTCGGTGATCATTGCGACGGCATCGGCGGGGGATTGCACCGGCATGCTCCCAAAGCCGAAATAGATCGGTGGCGTGCCCGCGGCGATCCACGACGCCACCTCGTCGTCGTTCGCCGTGCCCAACTCCAGCGTCATCGAGCCGACCAGCGGGCGGTCGGAGCCCCATTCGGCCACCAACCCGGGGAAGAACACCTCGTCGTAGGCCTGTATCTCCAGCGCGCCGCCCTCGATGATGCGCCGCACCGCGCGGACGGTGGCCTTCGGCAGGCCGAGGTCGGCTCGTTGCGCGTCCTCGGCCTCCTTGAGGGCGCGCCAATGCACCCACTCAGCGATGCTCCAGGCTGACCGGATCAAGCCGGACGGCAACGGAACAGGCAGGACCTGGCTATTGGGCCGCGCAGGGAAGTAGTGCAATGCGGCCAGCGGGATGCCGTAGTACTCCGCGACGTTGGCGGCGACCTCTTGGTACGTCGTGCCGGTCAGGATCAGGTCGGCGTCGTCGGCCATGGACCTCAGCGTCGTATTCATCTCCGCCCAGCCCTGCGTGATGTACTCGCGCAGTTCGCGTAGGGCGGTGACGGGGTTCTGGATCTTCCAGTACTTGCGGAAGATGTCCGCGTCCATCTGTTGCTGTGAGTCCACTCCATACGAGACGGCAGGGGACAGGCCCGCCGCCTCGACGAAGGCAGCCAGGTTCGGGGGAACGGCCACGCGGACGTCATGCCCGCGGTTGCGCAGCTCCAGGCTGACAGCGGCGCAGGGTTCGACATCGCCACGGGTGCCGTGAACCGCCACGACGAATTTCATCGCCGGCCTCGCAAGGACCCGCGACGGCTATTCGGCAAATACCGCCTACGGCGGAGACTTTTCTTCAACATCGTCGCGAGCACGCCCCGATTAGAGCACAGGGACCATCGTTGTCGCCGTGGCAAAGACACCGTGTTACTGGCGGATATGGGCAATTGGTTTGCCGGCATCGGATTCGTTGATCTTTGTTCCTGGTGTGTGCGGCGAAATGGTCGTTGTCGAAGATTGCGTGGCAGGTCGGGTTTATCGTCGCCAGCCGAGTTTTTGAATGGTTTGGACGGCACTTTGAGGACTTTCTGGGTATCGTCGCGACGGGTCGGGACCCAACACCATCGCAGGCGATTCGGTCAACACTATGCTTCGACGCGAGCAAACTCGTTTACGCGCTCGTAAGGCACTGCTGCCGTGTAGCCTGATTGGGATGTTGAGGCGCGCCAGATCCAGCGGTGCGTTCAAGGGGGCGCGATTTCCGGCGGTAGGCCGGTTTATCGTTCGCCACCCGCTGCTGGTTATCGCTGCGTGGTTGGCGCTTGCTGCCGTCCTGTTCTTGACGATCCCGCCGTTGATGCAGGTTGCCCAAAAGAATCCGCCGGGTTTGCTGCCCGCCGGCTCTTCGGTGATGACTGCCGCCCAGGAAATGCAGAAGGCATTTGACGAGGGAGGCGCCGGAAACGCCGCCGTCGTCATCTTGACCAACGACAAAGGACTGTCTCCGCAGGACGAGGACACCTATCGGAAGCTGGTGGACCGGCTGAAGGCCGACACCACCAACGTGCTGTCGACGCAGGACTTCCTCGCGATCCCCGAGCTGCGGCAGGTGATGACCAGTCAGGACAAGAAAGCCTGGCAACTGCCTGTCAGCCTGAAGGGCACGATGGGCGTCGCGGACGGCCAGGAGGCCTACCGAAACTTCGTCAAGGTGGTCAAGGACGCGACGGCGAACACATCCTTGACCGCCAACGTCATCGGCCCGGCCGCAACATTCGACGACCTCAACGAAATCGGCGCGCGCGATCAGCACGTCATCGAGATCGCCACCGTGATCATCGTGCTCGCGATTCTGATCATGGTGTACCGCAACGTGGTCGCGATGATCCTGCCGATGCTGATGATCGCCGTCGCGCTGGTGGTGGCGCAGCAGGTCGTGGCGGGACTCGGCGATTTGGGTGTGCTGGGCCTTGGCCCGCAGACGTTCATGTTGATCACCGCGATGATGATGGGCGCGGGGACCGATTACGCCATATTTCTGTTCAGTCGCTACCACGAGTGTGTTCGCAGCGGCATGAGTTCCGACGACGCGGTCGCTGTCGCGCTGAAGTCGATAGGAAAGGTGATTGCCGGATCGGCGGGAACGGTCGCCATCGCCTTCTTCGGCATGGCGTTCACCAATCTTGGTGTCTTCTCGACGGTCGGCCCGGCCCTGTCGGTCACTGTCGGAGTCGGCTTCCTCGCGTCGGTCACTTTGTTGCCCGCCTTCCTCGTGCTCGCAGGGCGGCGGGGCTGGGTCAAGCCGCGCAAGGACTTGACCGGCCGGTGGTGGCGGCGTTCCGGTGTGCATATCGTGCGCCGACCCGTCGTGCACCTGGCGGCAAGCCTCGTGATTCTGCTCGGGCTGGCCGCTTGCACCTCGTTGATCAAGTACAACTATGACGACCGGAAGAACCTGCCTGCCGATGCCGAAAGCAATATGGGCTACTCGGCGCTGGACAAGCACTTCCCGGTCAGCAGCACGGTCCAGCAGTTCATCCTCATCCAGTCGTCCCAAGACCTGCGCACGCCAAAGGCTCTCGCCGATATGGAGCAGATGGCCCAGCGGGTGAGTCAGGTGCCGAACATCGCCATGGTGCGCGGCATCACCCGCCCCACCGGTGAGGTGCTGGAGCAAGCCAAGGCCACCTGGCAAGCCGGCGAGGTGGGCCACAAGCTGAACGACGGAGCCAAACTCATCGCCGACAACGACGGCAATCTCAACATGCTGTCGGGCGGTGCGCACAAGCTCGCCGACACGCTCAACCAGCTCCGCGACGGAGTCACGCAGGGGATAGTGACCGTGCGTCCGCTGGTGAGCGCGCTGGCCGACATGGAGCAGAAGTTCGGCGGATCCAAGACTCTCGACGAGATCGACAAGACCGCCACCCTCGTCGCCAACATGCGTTCGCTCGGGGAGGCGCTCGGCGTCAACCTGACCCGGATCACCGACGTCTACACGTGGGCCACGCCAATGGTCAACGCGCTCAACGTCAGTCCGGTGTGCAACCTCGATCCGGCGTGCGTGGCATCGCGGGCCGATCTACAGCGGGTCATCGACGCTCAGAACAACGGCACCCTGGACAAGATCGCCGACGTCGGCCGTCAGCTGCAGGGCATCAAGGGAACCGAGACGCTCGACGAGACCGTGCGCGGACTCGGCAAGAGCATGGATACCGCGATCGACGCGGCGCGCGAGATGGGCTTGGACGATCCGGACGCTATCCAGCAGCAGATCGCCAAGGCGCAGGAAGGCGTGAACCTACTCGCCGACTCCAGCAGGCAACTCGCCGAGGGCGTTCAGCTGCTAGTCGACCAGACCAAGACCATGGGCGGCGGTTTGGATCAAGCATCGGCGTTTCTTCTCGCGATGAAACAGGATGCGGCCAATCCACCGATGTCCGGGTTCTATGTCCCGCCGCAGATCCTGACGCAGGCGGAATTCAAAAAGGCCGCAACGCTTTTCGTCTCGAAGGACGGTCACTCGGCGCGGTATTTGGTGCAGACCGCACTCAACCCGTTCGGTACCGAGTCGATGGACCAGGTAAAGGACATCATCAAGACCGCCGAGAGCGCACGGCCGAACACGACGTTGGCCGACGCGAAGATCTCGATGGTCGGGTTCTCGGCGGTGCAGAACGACATCCGCAACTATTACAACGCCGATATCCGGTTCATCATCATCGTCACACTGGCTGTCGTGTTCCTGATCCTCGTCGCGCTGCTGCGTTCGGTCGTCGCGCCGATCTACCTGGTGGGGTCGGTGATCCTGTCCTACATGTCGGCGCTGGGCATCGGGGTTGTCTTCTTCCAGTTCATCCTGAAGCAGGAAATCGCTTGGAGCGTCCCAGGAATGACGTTCCTTGTGCTGGTGGCCGTCGGCGCCGACTACAACCTTCTGCTCATCTCCCGTATCCGTGACGAGGCCAGTCGCGGGGTGCGCACCGCGGTGATCCGCACCATCGGCGCGACCGGTGGCGTCATCACGTCAGCAGGCTTGATTTTCGCGGCGTCGATGTTCGGCCTGACGTTCAGCAGCATCATCGGCGCGGTGCAGATCGGTTTCGTGATAGGCGTCGGGCTGCTTCTGGATACGTTCCTGGTGCGCACCATCACCGTGCCGGCGATCGCCGTTCTGCTCGGCAACGCGAACTGGTGGCCAGCGAAACTGCACTTCGACAAGAAGAAGCCCGCCGAACAGCAGGCGTATGTCACCGACGAGCTGCCCACCGAGGTGCTCGCTATCGCCGGGTCGTCGACGAAGCCACGAAAGTGTATTGACCTCCAGCGGCCGAAAACGATCGACCGGTCCAACGGGTCGAATCGCTGTCCGGCGCGTCCGGTGCCAACCGGTGTGACGTACTGAATCTGGCTGCGGCAGTGGGTTTTCGGTTCTGCTAGCCGGATTCGGCTGCGCGACGGTACTTGCGGACCGCCAGCGGCCCGAACACTGCGCCGAAGATCAGCGCCCACGCGACAGTCAGCATCAGCGGCCAGATTGCGGATTCGCCTGCCGCGAGTGCGCGCATCGATTCAATCGCCGGTGACATCGGCTGAAACTGGATGATCGGCTGCAACCAGGACGGGAACAGCTCGACAGGGGCAACGCCGGAGCTGGCGAACACCAGGCCGATGGAACCCGTTGCCAACCACGTGAACATGGAGTTGATCTCGGGTCCCGAGGCGAGTGCAACCGTGAGGACGATCGTCGCAAAGACGACGACCACGAGGACCGGCACGAGGAGGAACGGGATCACCGCAAACCAGCTGCCGTGGAACCGAAGTCCGAGCGCAATGCCGACCGCGGTGATCAACGCTGCCGACACCAATGTTCGCGCCGCCTCGGCCAGCAGCCTGCCGATCAGCGCGCTGGCCCGGTGCACGGGAAATGTCCACAGCCGGCTGAGTAGACCGCTGGCACGTTCGAAGGGAACGGCGAAGCCCGCGCCCAATGCGCCGAACATCCCGCCCGCCAACGCGCACAGCGGGACCAGTCCGTCGAGATTGTCGGTGCCGGCGATCGTCACCATGGACTTGCCGACGAGCAGGTAGTAGATGATCAGCAGCAGTGTCGGGAACACCAAGCTCTGGATCGGCAGCAACGGCTCTGTGCGCCAACGGTTTATATGCCGGCTCGCGAGCAACAGGCTTTCGGTGACCAGCGAGGCCCGCGGTGGTGAATTCGTGGTCATTGCGGCCGCCGTTGCATCCGCAATGCGATGAAGCCGAAGACCACAAGCAGGCCAACGCACCACGCCAGGCTGGCGGCCAGATTGCTGCCGATGACGTCACCGCTGGCAAGCCCACGCAGGGTTTCGGTCACCTGTGAGACGGGCTGGTAGCGCACGAATGGTTGAAGCCAGCCGGGAAATGCTTCGACCGGCGCCAGCCCAGTGGACAGCAGGACCAGCAGCAGCTGGGGAATGAGCAGCAGCTGACTGGCCGCATCCAATTTCCAGCCGATCGATCCTGTCGCATCGGCGCCGAGCGACAGCGCCAGGGTCAACAGCAGGGCAACGAAGACGAACGCCACCGCATACAAGAACCCGCCTGCCATCCGGAAGCCGAACGGATAGGCGACCGCGATCGCGGCGAACACCGACAGCGCACCGCGAATGAGGCAGTACATCATGCGAGCCGACAGCGGAACCAGCGCGGAGATCGGAAGTGTGCGCAGCCGAACGCCGAAGCCGGGACGCTGGTCTTTGGCCGCTGCCTCCGATGTGGTCAACGCGCCCAACAGCATCGCTTGGACGACCACGGCAGGCAGAACGTACTGCGGATAGGTCATGGCCCCGGTGTTGATCACGTTCTGCAACGCGAAGGTGAAACCGACGAAGGTGACGACCGGCGCAAGAATCGCGAAAAGCAAGTCTCTGTCTCGCAGCGACGCCAGCACCGCGCGCTCGGTCAGCGCCGCGAGCGCGGTCATACCGTGACAGTCGACGGAGTCAGGTGCAAGAACACCTCGTCCAGCGACGGCTTGCGAAGCGAGATGTCGAGCAGTTCGACGCCAAGGCTTTCGATCCGGCGCAGCACCTCGACCAGAGTCGCCACGCCATCGGGGGCCGGAACCGAAACGGTGTTCGACGTGTAGCCGACCTCGGCGCCCTCGATGTCGGCGACCACGGCGAATATGCGGCTCAGGTCGGCCGGATTGAGCGGTGTCACTTCGCAATACGAAAAGCCCATGCGCCGCTTCAGGTCGTCGGCCGTGCCGCTGGCAATGACCTCACCGTGGTCGATGATGACGACCGAATCGCTGAGAACATCGGCCTCTTCGAGATACTGCGTGGTCAACAGGACCGTGATGTCCTGGGCGGACAGGGATTGCACGAACGCCCAGACGTCGCGGCGGCTGCGCGGGTCCAGCCCCGTCGTCGGCTCGTCGAGGAACAGCACTTTCGGGGGGTCCACCAGGGCGGCCGCGATGTCGATTCGGCGCCGCATGCCTCCCGAGTAGGTATGCACTCGCCGGTCGGCGGCGTGCTGCATATCGAACCGCTCGATCAGCTCGTCAGCCCGCTGGCGCGCAACCGTGCGTCGCATTCCCCGCAGCCGAGCGAACAGCACCAGGTTCTGCCTGCCGGTGAGCATTGGATCCAGCGCGGCATCCTGCGCGGTGAGCCCGATGCTCGCGCGAACCTTGTCGGGCTGCCTGACGACGTCATAGCCGGCCACCACCGCCTCGCCGCGGGTCGGTCGCAGCAGCGTGGACAGAATCTTGACCACGGTCGTCTTACCCGCGCCGTTGTGGCCTAGCAAAGCGCAGACCGATCCGGTGGGGACGCAAAAGCTGACGTCACGAAGTGCGGTCACGGAGCCGCCAAACGTCTTGGCAACGCCATTTAGCTCGATCACGAATTCACACCATACCGTTGGCAGTGGCCCCTCAACCGGGCCGGTTCAGGGCATCTTCTCATGGAATTGACGTCGGCGTTGCGTGGAACGGCGATGTCCGGCGCTCTGCTTTTTGGTGCCACCTGCCGGCCGTACTCAGGCCCTTGTCGGCGAACGCATGTCGCAGTGCCGGGCCATCAGCTGCGACACCGGCCAGCTCGTCAATATATCGGGCGCTTTGCTGTAATCGCCAACTTCTGTCAGTTTCAATAGGTATTGAGCATTTGAACCGGCAGAAGGCATTGCTGTCTGTCTATCAGCAAACACTGTAGCGAAGCCCACTCCGGCAGGACATATGCCCTGCCGACTGTTTACAATAAATCCGCTAAACGCCGCCGACATCGGACAGGAGCGGTCTAGCATCGGGGCAGATGACAGTTATTAGGGGGAGGCCGAATTAATGCTGCTGATTGGTGTTCCCGTCTACGGTCAACACGAATACACGCACGCGCTAATTGCAGACCTACGTCGCGAACCGGCCGACTTCGTCATTGTTGACAACCGGGGCGACTATCCCCGTATCGGCGACGAACACGTCATCACGCCAGGGCGCAATCTCGGCTGGGCGGGTGGCTCCAATTTCATCCTTCGTTACGCATTCGCCAACGGCTACACCCACGCGATGACGCTGAATAACGACACCCGGCTATCTCCTGGATTCGTCGACGGCATCCTCGATCCGCGCATTCCCGAAGACGCGGGAATCGTCGTGCCGGTCTACGACGACACGGGCGGTCACACCAGGATTCTTTCCGACTACCGCGGCCCGGCATGCGACTACCAGCCCAAACCCATCCTGCGCAAGCTGCCGTTTACCGACGCGTGCGCAATGATGATCACTCGATCGGCCTGGCTCGCCGTCGGCGGATTCGACGAGCGGTCATTTGGAAAATTCGCGTGGGGTGCCGACGTCGACCTGTGCCTGCGCGCGCGAGTGGCCGGTTTTGGCATTTACGGCACCGAAATGGCATACATCAACCATTTCGGCAGAAAGACAGCCAACCAATTCAGTTTCTACTCGGCGCGGTCTCAGTTTCGCTACCGCTACGGTACGTGGCGCTATTGGCTCAAAGACTGGCGACTGCTGACGACGCGCACCACGGTTATGCAATTGCCGTCGTCACCGCAGGAACCCCTCGCGGCTCGCCAACTCTCGGTCGTGGATTCGACTAGACGCTAGACGGTCATCTTGGGGGACAGTGATCATGATTTCATTTGTGATACCGACGCTCAACGAGATAAAGACGATCGAGACGACCCTCCGATGCGTGTCTGAGTATTCCGGCGAACACGAGATCATCATTTCGGACGGCGACAGCCGCGACGGCACTGTCGAGGTTGCCAGAAGCTATGCGGACAAGGTGATCGTCTACGACCGGCCGCAAAGGCAGACGATAGCCATGGCGCGAAATATCGGCGCCGCCGCTGCGAGGGGCAAATACCTGGTATTTCTCGATGCCGACGTGGTCATACCAGATATCAACGAGTTCTTTGACACCGCGGAGCAGAACTTTCGACGGAATCAAGAACTGCTCGCTCTTACCGGGCGCTACAAAGTCTTCCCCGAAGCGAGTACGCCCGCTGATCGCTTGATGTTCACGATGCTTGCGCTGCAGTTCCGATTTCAGAACAACGTGCTCGGCGTCGGCGGAGCCGGCGGCGAGTTTCAAATGATGCTCGCCGACGCGTTCAGGAGGGTCGGCGGCTTCAACGAGCGTCTGACCGCGGCCGAAGACATGGACCTGTTTCGACGATTGTCACGGGTCGGCAGAACGCGGTTCGAACCCGAGCTCACCGTGTATCACACGGGCAGACGAGCGCACGCCGTCGGCTGGCCGAACCTGGTGTGGGAATGGTTCAGCAACTCGACCTCTGTCTTCTTTCTGCAGAAGTCGGCCAGCAAGGAGTGGAAGGCGATCCGCTGACGATCTCGGGCGGTCGTTCTAGATGCACGGGGTGAAGCCGGGAACCCCTGGCCCGCACCACACCGGCTGCCACTGGGGAAGCGACGGCGGTGGTGGCAGCTGCGGTGCCGGCAACTGGGTGAGGTCCGGCGGTGGTGGCAGCTGCGGAGCTCCCAAAGTGATCGGGAAGGCGATGGCGGGAACCGGGCTCGGGAGGCCGACGCCGAAGCCCACCGGGACGGACACATCAACCAGCGGCGGTATGTTCCAGCCGGACAAGTCCGGAGGCGGTAGCTCTTGGGCGGCCTTGACCAGATCACACATCGGGCAGTTCGGATCCTGAGCCTGCTGCTGGTCATCGCGCGGTCTGTCGTTATCCGAGGCGGCGTTGTCGACGACTAGCGGATCCGGCGGATCGGCTGCTGCCACCGCATCGCTGACAAGGAGGGCCGCGAGGCTCGCCACAGTGGTGACCGCCACCCGGGCGGTGCGTTTGAGACTCACTATTTTCCTCCTGACGTAGCCGCATCGATCATATGTCGCAGCTGTGAGAAATGTTGTGGCGTTGCGCGGAAATGGCGCCGGTGCGGCAAGCGTGTCATGGCCGATGCGGGTAACCCCTGTCGCCAAGGCAATCAATTCCGGTCATCTGCTGGACGAGCCCAGCCCGCAAAAGCGGAGGCAACATAGGCGTCTAGCAACCTGATCCGCATTAACCATCGACGTTGATGAATTACACCCGGCTGCTTAAAACGTCTGCGCGCGCGAACTGACCGGCCCGGTACTGCTCGACGCACGTCGAACGCCGGATCTTGCCGCTCGTGGTGATCGGTATCGAACCCGGCGCCACACACACGAGATCCGAAACCGTCAAACCGTGCGTGTTCGAGATGGCCGAGGTGACTTCGCCCTTGACGGCGTCGAACCTTGCCATTGCCTCTTCGTCGGTGTCGCCTCGCTTCTTGAGTTCGACGATGGCCACCAGTTTTTCGGTGCGGGCATCGGAGATCGAAATCGCCGCGCACCGGCCTCCCGTTATCTCCTGGATCGTCGCCTCGATGTCCTCGGGGTAGTGGTTGCGCCCGTACACGATGAGGACGTCCTTGATGCGCCCCATGATGAACAGCTCGCCGTCGGAGATGAAGCCCAGATCACCCGTTCGCAGCCATGACGAATCCGGTGTACCCGACGAAGGATTGACGAGCCTTCCACCGAACGTTCGCTCGGTCTCTTGCGGCTTGTGCCAGTAGCCGATCGCCACGTTTTCGCCGTGCACCCAGATCTCACCGGTCTTCCCGGCTGGGCACTCGGTCATGGTCTCCGGGTCGACGATCCGTACCGTCGTCGATTCCGGTGTGCCGTAGCTGACCAGGGGAGAGCCCGACGCATTCGTGCACCGTTTCGCGTGTCCCGCGGACAACTTCTCGGATTCGAAGTACACGACTTCTGGCGGATCGCCGGGGCGACGCGTGGCGACGTACACCGTCGCTTCTGCGAGCCCATACGACGGCCGTATCGCCTTGGGGCGGAAGCCGAATCGGGAAAACCGGTCGGTGAAGCGCTTCAGTGTCGCAGTGTGGACGCGCTCGCTACCGCTGAGGATGCCGAGGACGTTCCCAAGGTCAAGGCCGGCCATGTCGTCGTCGGTTGTCCGGCGTACCGCGAGTTCGAAAGCGAAGTTCGGCGCCGCTGTCATGACGTGAGAATGCTTGGCCAACAACTGAATCCAGCGCGCCGGCCGCTCTAGGAACGCTGTAGGGCTCGTGAGCACGGTACGCAGCCCGCCCAGGATCGGCACGCACACTCCCAGGAGCAGGCCCATGTCGTGGTAGAACGGCAGCCACGACACCACGGTCGTGTCCGGTGGTGCGACTTTCCCGCAGTCCGCGAAGTAGTCGGCGTACATCTGCTCGAAGTTCGCCGACAGATTCCTGTACGTCACCATCACGCCGGCGGGCTCACGGGTCGATCCGGAGGTGTACTGCAAATAGGCGATATCCGGCCGGCTGAGGCCTGGATCTCTGAACGCCTTCCTGGCATCCAAATCCAGCAAATCAACCGCGATGATTTTCGGGGCCGCCTCGCCGTCCACTGCTGTTGCATATTCGGCAACAGCGGCTGCGACCGACGAGGTGGTGAGAATGACTGACGGTGACGTATCGCGCAAGACTGAATTGACTCGCTCATCGTGAGCCCCGGCGTGTGGAACAGAAAGTGGAACCGCAATGAGTCCGGCTTGCAGTGATCCGAGGAAAGCGGCGATGTAGTCGAGTCCCTGCGGTGCCAATATCACCGCCCGGTCGCCGGGTTCCCCGCAAAGGCGAAGTTCGCGCGCGACGTTTAATGCTCGTCGATACAGTTGCGACCACGTCAGGGTTTCGGGAACGCCCTTCGGATCGTGTTCGTAGTCGATGAACGTGAATGCTTCGTCATTGGGCTGCAGACTGGCACGTTCGCGCAACACAGCGGGAATGGAAGAACCCATCATCGGTGTGCGACACCTTCCTGTCTGGCTCGGTCCCCGCTCCGAGCTGCGTGTTTGCTAATTGACGCTGAAGACAATTTCGTAGAGCTTAGGGCAAATGCCGCTCTGCTGCGCCCTAACGCCGAAAGTGTATGACGGAGCATCGCCACCCCGCGCGCTACGTACATGAGAAACGCGAAAGAACCCGGCGGTTAAGGGTTTGCTGAAGATTCCCACCCGCGCGAAAGGGGGAGTAACTGGCCCCTATGGCAAATGTATTCTCCCTAGCTATCAATTCTCATGAGAAATTGGTGTAAACCGTCCCTCGCATCACTGACCGTTGAAGATTCGTGGTGTCCTGAAACCGCAGGTGGCAACGTGGGGCAGCGAGACGGCGAAAGTCGCTGAGGCGGCGCCGCCTGGGGCCTTCCTTGCTCGCCGCGAGGACGACGCCGTAGCCTCGTGACGTGGCCGGCCTGACTGCTGTCCGAGCCGACGAACTCGCTGCATTGGAGGTCTTCGCCGGCTGCACGACCGAGGCTTTGGTACCGCTCGCCGCGCAGCTTCGTCCACTGTCGGCCGCGCCGGGCCAGGTGCTCATGCAACAGGGCGAACTCGCGGTGTCGTTCCTGATCATCGGGTCCGGTCGCGCGGAGGTCACCCACACCGGACTCGACGGCCACGACACTGTGGTCGAGTTAGTCCCTGGCTTGGTCGTCGGCGAGATCTCGTTACTTCGCGACGCGCCGCGCACCGCGACCGTGGTCGCGACCGAACGGCTGACGGGCTGGGTCGGCGGCCGCGAGGCATTCTCCACCATGCTCGAGATCCCTGGCATGATGGAAAAGCTGCTCCGGACGGCACGTCAGCGGCTGGCGGCGTTCATCACACCGATTCGGGTCCCTTTGCGCGACAACACAGAATTGTTTTTGCGGCCGGTGCTGCCCGGGGACAACGAGCGCACCGCAAACGGCCCGGTCGAGTTCTCCAGCGAGACGCTCTACCGCCGATTCCAGTCGATGCGAGCCCCCACCAGATCTCTGATGACCTACCTGTTCGAGGTCGACTACGTCGATCACTTCGTGTGGGTGATGACCGATGGGCCCGAGGGTCCGGTGGTCGCGGATGCACGTTTCGTCCGAGACGAGAATGACCCCACCGTTGCCGAGGTGGCGTTCATCGTCGCCGACGCGTACCAGGGTCGGGGCATCGGCACCTTCCTCATGGGCGCCCTCGCCGTCGCGGCGGGCTCCGACGGCGTGCAACGGTTTACGGCGCGGGTGCTGGCCGAGAACGTCCCCATGCGCACGATCCTGGATCAGTACGGAGCGATCTGGCACCGCGAGGATCTCGGCGTCGTGACTACGTCCATCGACGTTCCCCAGCCCAGCACACTGCACTTCTCACCGGAGCTCACACGACAGATCCGTGACGTGACTCGTCAGGTCATTCGGGCCGTCGGCTGATGCGCCCGCCGTTATCCAAGGACACCCGGTTGTGTATCTCGCTGGCCGGGCGGCCGAGCAATATCGGCACCAGGTTCCACAACCACCTCTACGAGATGCTCGGCTTGGACTTCATCTACAAGGCGTTCACCACCACCGACATCGTCGCTGCGATTGGCGGCGTACGCGCTCTCGGCATCCGCGGTTGTTCCGTGTCAATGCCGTTCAAGCAGGACGTCATCGCGCTCGTCGACGAGGTGGAGCCCTCTGCGCGTGTGATCGACGCCGTGAACACGATCGTCAACGACGACGGGTACCTGACGGCGTCGAACACGGATTACCTTGCCGTGCAGCAACTCATCGATCAACATCGGCTGGACTCAGACGACGCGGTGATCATTCGTGGTAGCGGCGGCATGGCCAATGCGGTCGGTGTCGCTTTTCGGGACAAGGGTTTTCACTCTGGCACTGTGGTCGCCCGAAACGAGGAAACAGGACGCGCGCTCGCCGACCGGCTTGGCTATGCCTACGCCCGTGACGTGGACGGGCTGGCGGCGCCCGTGGTCGTGAACGTCACGCCGATCGGGATGGCCGGCGGTCCCGAGGCGCAGGAAAAACCGTTCGACGAGAAGACGATTGACAACGCGCGTGTTGTTTTCGACGTGGTCGCTCTGCCGTCGGAAACGCCACTGATCGAAGCGGCCCGCGCGGCGGGGGCCGCGGTGATCACCGGTGCGGAAGTGATCGCATTGCAGGCGGCTGAGCAGTTCGACCGTTACACCGGCGTGCGGCCGACGGCCGAGCAGGTGGCGGAGGCGTCGGCCATTTCCCGAGCGTGACCCCGGGATGGGCGGCGAACCGCCCGTCCCGGATCGTCGCGCTATGGAGTGATCTTGGTCTGCTCGTCGATGACGCCGGTCGCATCCATCAGCGGACCCATCTGATCCTCGGTGCCATCGGCGTTGAGCTGCAATACATACAGCCCGTCCTTGCCAGGAATCACCACCGTCTTCTGGGCGATGACTCGCTTGACGCCGTCCCTGGTGTACGCGCCGCCGATCTGGGTGGCATCGAAACCACTGAGCGTGCTCTTGGTCCCCTCTTGCGCGCCGTCGTAGTTGGGCAGGTTCTTGATCTCACCCGGCGCGAACTCGAGGATCTTGGCAGGGTCGACGTTGCCCGTCAGCTTGGACACCAGGGCGATGATCGTCGGCGGATCCTGGGCCATCGCGGGATCGCTGAAAAGGATTGCGCCATAAGCCCATTCCGGTGTGCGGTTTCCTGCGTCCTCCCATCCCGGCGGGAATGGCAAATCGATGGTGGGCGACCCGGGATCACCGCGGTGAACCGGCGTTTCGACGATGTTGTTTTCCTTGATGTAGTCAACGATCGTCTTGTTCGGCCCCGATGCCTCGGCCGTCGTCGTGGGTGCGGCCTTGCTTGTGGTCGTCTTCGACTCGCTCGAGGTGGTCTTCGAGGTGGACGGCTCGCTCTTGGTGTTCGATCCGCAGCCGGATAGGCCGATGCCGAGCGCGACCGCCGCGATGGCGACAACACCGGCCCGCACTGACGATTTCATAGGGGCTCCCGTCGATTGGAAAATCTCCGCCGTAGCCTACGGTCGGCAAACACTCGTTGCAGGTGAAATCCGCGACGGCGGGCTGTTCGCCTGCAAGGCTTGATGTGGTCGACATTTGCTAGATCGATCTTGACGTTGCCGATGGCCGGACGGTCGAGCAGAAGTGCTTGAATTATCAAATATCTGCCGCTGGCTGAGCCGAATCCGCCAATCATTCGCCGTCATCGGTGCAAAATCGGGCTGTGCTGCTGTTTCTACGCGGGCATGTCATAACTCGCAGCTGTAGGTCACGGACGGTCAGCACCGTGTCCCGGGTCTGCGGTGTTTGACGAAGGAGTCTTGACCATGCGTGTTCTCACTCGTTCGCTGTGCGCGGCCCTACTGGCGTTATTGGGGGCCGTGGTACTGACGGCCTCGTGGTCGATGTCGACCGCCGTGCAACTGCAGGCCGCGACCGCGCTCATCATGGGGGGCCGCGACCATCCGCTCGGGCCACCGAAGGACCAGCCCCCGTTCGTCACGGCGTACCTCGACAACGCCGTCAACAGCTACATCAGTCCGGCGGCCGCCGCAGGTACAGGCACGTCGGCCGCCGACAACGCGGTCGCGGTCATCTACCCTGCGGAGTTCTTTCCGTTATCCGGCTCGTCGACCTTCGACGAGTCGGTAGCCATCGGCCGGGCGAATGTGCACAACTGCCTGGAGGCGAACGCCTCCTGCAATTTCAACAACGATCCGGCCGTCGACCCGCAGGTCGGATCCGACCCGCCGCAGCCCGGCGATACCTTCATCGTCTTTGGCTACTCCGAGAGCGCCGTGATCGCGTCACTGGTCAAACGAGACCTGATCGACAACTTCCAGGCCGGCGACCCGAGCACGTCGTTCGAGTTTGTCGCAAACGCGATGCGGCCCAACGGCGGTGTCTTGGAGCGCGGCGTGGGGTTGCCGACGATCCCGTTCTTCGGCATCACCTTCTATGGTGCTGCGCCGACGAACAGTCCAGTGGTGAACGACGGTGGCACGCCGGACGATCCGACCGACGACACCTACCTGTATCCGACCATCGACGTCGCACAGCAGTACGACGGGCTCGGCGGGGACTTTCCGGTCAGGCCGTTGAATCTGCTGGCCACCTTCAATGCGATCGCCGGGTTTGCCTACCTGCACGGCAATGTCATCAACAGGCCGCTCAGCGACGCCCAGTTCCAAGGCAAGATGGGCGACACCACCTACTACCTGTTCACCGCCGACACGCTTCCGATCTTGACGCCTCTTGCGCAGATCGGTGTCCCCGCGCCGATCATCCGGCTCCTTGACGCGCCGCTGCGGGTCTTGATCGAGGACGCCTATGCGCGAGACGTAAACCCTGGGACTCCCACGCCAGCAAGCATTCTGCCGATCGGAAATCCGATCGCCCTGGCCCTGAACCTGCTGGCGTCCATCCCCGTCGGTATCGACGATGCCTTACAGGAGCTCGGTGTGGGCCGCGCGCTGGGCACCACCCCAGCGGGGCCGTTCGGCGTCGGCGGCCCGGCACTGCCGCCGGCCCCGACGGCGACGACCACCACCACAACCACGACCATGTCCACGCTGTCGGCTCCCGCCGTCGAACAGGACAACACCGAAACGGCTACACCCCAAGTCAATTCGCTGACGAGCGGGCGAGTGTCCGAACCCACGGCGACCGCAACGCCCACGGCTGGGAACAACTCCGACGTGAAACCCACATCGGTCGAGCCGACCGCGACGGCCACGCCGTCGGCGTCCCCCACGCCGACAGCGAAGCCGACCGCGAGCACGTCGACCCCGGAGACGAAGACGACGCCCGCTGCAACCGAACCAGACCCACCCAAGGTGCGTGGCCCCATCGAATTCGACTCGCAGAAGACCCAAGCGCAGACACCGTCGTCCCCGTCGGGTGGACAACAGCCCGCCGGAAGCGAGCCGAGCACCGGTACGGCTGAGAGCACCGCCAAATCCGAGAACAACGCCGCCTAGGCGCGCATCAGCACTTGGCCGTCAAGTACACGGTCTGATAGACAATTCGGCTGACGAACTCGCCGCCCGCCGCGGCGGCATGGGAGACCATCTCACCGGGCCGCACGGAGTCGACCGTGCAATGGTCGAGCGGACCGGTGCCCAGTTTGTTGAGGACCACCTTGTAGCCGTTGTTCTCCAATTCGTTGACCGTGTCCTGCGCCGATCCGACGCCCGACGGGGCCGCGTTGGCGCCCGCCGGGAGCCCCAGGCTCAGCGCAAAGCATGTTCCCGCAATGGCGGCAGGCAACAATTTGTTCATTCGTGGTGCCTTCCACGTTCATCTCGCTGGCCACTGGCCGGCCACACAGTGAAACTCGTTGTAGCGCAATTTGATTCCGACGTGCACCGGGCCCGCAGCGAATCTCAGCGGTTGCAGTCCAGCGTCACGTGAATCGACTTCGACACGACGACGGTGACGACGTCTCGATTGTGATCGTGACCCGTGACGATCGTCTGCGTCAGCGTCTGTGGATGGCGGACATCAGTCACCTCACACTGTCCGATATCGCCATTGCCGACACGGTCGACAATGACGTCGTAACCCTCCGCTTCCAACCGCTCGATTGTCTGCTCGGCGTCACTCCCACTGGCGGGCTGGGCGGCAGCCATTCCCGTCGGCGCAAAAGCCACCGCGGCGACTGCTACTGCCGCGCCGAGGACCGCATGCATGACAACTCCTCCCAAATTGATCTATCGCTTGCGGCTCTCGGGTTGTTCCCAGCAATTTCTAAGCGTTCTCTGTGGTATCAACGCCGGGTGCGGCTGTTCGGCTTGTTCGCGGCGCTGGTGCTGTTCGTGGCGGCGTGCGGCCGGTCGCCGTCGCTCGCACCGTCCCCGACGCCGTCGAGCTCGGCGGCACAGGTGAACCCGGCACGCATCGAGCGAGTGCGCGGCGACCTGCCAGCCGGCTACGAGGTGACCCCGCTGTCTGGCCGGGCGGCGCCGGTCCTGTTCTGGGGCTTCGGCCCCGGTTGGGCGGCCGACCCGCCGCGGTGCGGCGCACTCGCGGATCCGGCTGCCGATGCGCCGACGACTCGGGGGTGGTCCGCCTCAGGTGCGGGAGGCATCGTGTACGCGGTGGTGGCGGGGACGCGCGCGGACCTCGATCCGTCGGTCGTCGCCGAGTGTGGCCAGTGGTCGTTGACCTCGGGGCGCACCAGCGGAAGTGTCACATCCGTCGCAGCGCCTGCGATCGACGGTGCAGCGACGGTCGGCATGACCGTCGCGACCACAACCGTCGTCGAGGGCGGCACCGAAACGCATTCACATGCCGACTCGTTCACCGCCTATCTGGGCGATTACGTCGCGATGGTCACCATCGTCAGCGATCCCGGCTCGCCGAATCCCGCACTCGGACAGGAATTCGCCGCGGAACTGCTCGTCAAAACGGTGTCGGCATTACGCGGATGAACACAGTCCTGCGGGTACATTGGCGGCGATGTTGACCCGAAGGGCGATGCCCGTCCTATGCGCCGCCGCGCTTGCCGGATGCGCCACCGGGCAATCGGCAGAGCCGGACCTCTCGCACGCCAACATCGCCAACGTGGCGAACATCAAGTCCAGCTTCGGCCCGCAGTTCCAGGTGACAAGCGTCGGGCCGACGGGCATCGATCCGCGGCTGCTGGGGCCCCAATCGTTGCCGCAGGGCATGACGTTCGATCCGGCCGACTGCGCGAAGTCGGCCGGCCAGCAGCTGGTGCCGCCTGGGGCGAAAGGCAACATGGCGGCGACCACGGCCGAGGGCGATGGCAACCGGTTCATCGCGATCGCGCTCGAAACCTCCGAACCCGTTCCGGCCAGCGATCCTGCGCAGAACTGCCAGAAGGTCGGGTTCGCGGGTCCGGGCGTGCGCGGCCTTGTCGAGGTGGTCGAGGCGCCGAAGATCGACGGCGTTCACACCGTCGCCACGCACCGAGTACTGCAGACGACGGTCGACGGCAAGCCCCGTACCGGAGAGCTCTACAACTACGTCGCCAGCTTCGGGCCCTTCTTGGTGATCGTGACCGCGAACCCGTTGGTGCTACCCGACAAGCCCGTCGCGCCGGTCAACACGCAGCGCGCCCGCGATGTGCTGGCGGCCGCCGTGGCCGCGGTCAAGGGCTAGCGCACGTCGTGGGGGCGGAACTGCATGCTGATGCGCGGGCCGACCGGCCGCGTGGTCTTGGGAATCGAGTGCTCCCACGTGCGCTGGCAAGAGCCACCCATCACCAGTAGGTCGCCGTGACGGTGCGCGATGCGCAGCGACTTGCCGCCGCCCTTCGGTCGTAACGCGAAAACCCTTGTCGCGCCGAGGCTTACGATCGCCACCATGGTGTCCTCTGTGCTGCTGCGGCCGATGGTGTCGCCGTGCCATGCGACGCTGTCGTTGCCGTCGCGATAAAGGCAAAGGCCCGCGGAGACGAACGGTTCGCCGAGTTCGCCCGCGTATGCGTCGTTGAGCCGCCGGCGCATCTGCTTCAGCCGTGGATGCGGGGCAGGCTCCTCGAGGAGGTTGTGGAAGCTGACCAGTCGCGGCACGTCGACGACACGGTCGTACATCGGCCTGCGCTCCGCGCGCCACGGGACGACGTCCATCAGTTCGTCGAACAGCGTGTCGGCGTCGGTCAGCCAGCCCGAGCGCACCTCGATCCACGCGCCGTTGCCGAGGTGACGACGATCGGCGGCCTCGAAGAGTGAGCTCTGAAGAGCCACTTCCATGAGATCAGTTTATCGCACAGGCGTTCGAAGGTTTAGAGGCGGACCGCGCCGGGCCCCTGCTCGGCGAGCATGTCGCCGGGGTTGGACAGCGCGCAGGTCTTCAGGCTCAGGCAGCCGCAGCCGATGCAGCCCGCCAGATTGTCCCGCAGCCGCTGCAGATGCACTATCCGGTCGTCGAGGTCTTGGCGCCAGCCCGCCGAGAGTCTGGCCCAGTCCTTGCTGGTCGGAACGCGATCGGTGGGCAGCGTCGTGAGTGCCTCGCGGATGCGGGCCAGCGGGATGCCGAGCCGCTGGGACATGCGGATGAACGCGACGCGTCTGAGCGTCTCCCGGGCATATCTGCGTTGGTTGCCGCTGGTGCGCTTGCTGGCGATGAGCCCTTCGCGTTCGTAGAAGTGGAGCGCGGAGACGGCGACGCCGCTGCGGTCTGACATCTCGCCGGGAGTGAGTTCGTGAATCAGCTCCATGAGCTCAACCATAGTTAAGGTGCTAGGTGTGAACTTGGGCTGCGACTCGGAAGTGGGCCGGCTGCGTGCCGTCATCTTGCATCGACCTGGCGCCGAACTGCAGCGGCTCACGCCACGCAACAACGACGCGCTGTTGTTCGACGGCCTGCCGTGGGTGAGCAAGGCGCAGCGAGAGCATGATGCGTTCGCCGCGCTGTTGCGGTCGCGGGGAGTCGACGTGCTGCTGTTGGCGGACCTGTTGACGGAGGCGTTGTCCCATAGTGGCGCGGCGCGGATGCACGGGATCGCGGCGGCGGTGGATCCGCGACGGCTGGGTTTGCCGCTGGCGCAGGAGCTTTCGACATATTTGCGGACGTTGGATACGGCTCCGTTGGCCCACGTGTTGATGGCAGGGATGACGTTCAACGAGCTGCCGTTTTCCGGAGGCGAGCTGTCGTTGGTGCGGCGCATGCACCACGGCGGAGACTTCGTGATCGACCCACTGCCTAACTTGCTGTTCACCCGGGACTCGTCGTTTTGGATCGGGCCGCGGGTGGCGATCACATCGCTGGCGCTGCCAGCCAGGGTGCGTGAGACGTCGCTGACAGATCTGATCTATGCGCATCATCCGCGGTTCCTTGGGGTGCGGCGGGCTTACGAATCGCGCTCGGCGCCGGTCGAAGGCGGGGACGTGCTGCTGCTGGCACCGGGTGTGGTGGCGGTCGGAGTGGGGGAGCGGACGACGCCTGCCGGGGCGGAAGCGTTGGCGCGCAGCCTGTTCGACGATGACCTTGCGCATACGGTGCTGGCGGTGCCGATCGCGCAGGAGCGTGCACAGATGCACCTCGACACGGTGTGCACGATGGTCGACGTCGACGCGGTCGTGATGTATCCGAACATCGTGGATTCGTTGTCCGCCTTCACGATTCACCGCGACGGGAATGGTGGGGTTCGGATCGACGATGCGGCGCCGTTCGTGGAGGCGGCGGCCGCGGCGATGCAAATCGACAAGCTGCGGGTGATCGCGACGGGTCTGGACCCGGTGACGGCTGAGCGCGAGCAGTGGGACGACGGCAACAACACGTTGGCTGTCGCGCCCGGCGTCGTCGTCGCCTACGAGCGCAATGCGGAAACCAATGCCCGCCTGGCCGATTCGGGCATCGAGGTGTTGCCGATCGAAGCGTCGGAGCTGGGCACGGGCCGCGGCGGGCCGAGATGTATGTCGTGTCCCGCCGCCCGCGATCCGCTCTAGCGCCAGCCGCGTCGGCGAAAGCCTCTGCAGTCTCGATAGTGGATACCCGCGCTCGATCACCGCTGCACGGACCAGGTACGCGACGATCTTCGGGTGGTGCACACCGGCGGCGGAAATCATCGTCCATCCGGCGTCAGCGAGGAAACCGGGTTTACCGGTGCCGAATTCGACTCCGACCTTTGGCGCCTCGTAGCCCATGGCAATGAGTGCCAGACTGGTGCCGTCGGTGACAGTGAATCGGGTTCTCGGGGCAGGAAAACCCGCATCGATGAGGGCTAGGCGAATCACGCTTTCCCTCGGTGTGTGCGATCCCCCGTCCATCAGGCCGAGCGTGTCGATTGATGTGCGCAATTCTCGCGCTCCGCGATAGCGATCGACTAACGGCAGCACATGTGAAGCGGTGAGGCCTGTCGCGCGGGCTAGTGCGTCGAGGTGAGGGATGGCATTGTCGCGCGGGGAATGCCTCGCGAGGTCTAGCGCGGTCCGCTCGGGTGTAGTGACGGGCAGACCGGCGATCTCCACGATCTCGTCGGTTGCGATGCGTTCGTTTCGAACGACGATTCCTGGCGGCGGACGCCCACAGCGCCAGATCAATTCGACATCGCAGGATTCGTCGATCGATCGTGAGCCGTGCAGGGCAGCCGCGGTGAGGCCGGCGATCACCCCTTGGCGTCGAGACCAAAGCCATGCACCGAGGGTGCGAAGCGAAAGCGACGGCGTCGCGCTCTTGCGGACATATACGTCTGGCAGGATGGTCCGATAGTTCCAGCGCAATTGGCCGCGGGAGAGCGTACCGGCCGCCAGCGCTTCGCTGCCGATGAAGACGTCATCCATGATCTGGATGCTGACCAACCCGACTGACATCTGGGCTTCCTACCGTCGAGATTGCACTCAGGGTTGTGGATATCGATCACAGCCCTGTATGCAATCTCGGCGCTAGCACGCCAACTAGCGCCAACTGGGGAGCCAGATCTGCATGTTCCACGTCGACTGCGAGATCGGCAGGCCCGTCAGGATCGGGTACATCCACGCGAAGTTCGTAATCACCAGCGCCACATAGCAACTCACGACGATGAGCCCCAGCGTTCGTCGCTCCGAGTTCTGATTGGGCTTGTGCAAGATGTCGCCGAGGATCATCGCGATCATCAACACCAGGAACGGCGCCATCGTCGCCGCATAGAAGAAATACATCTGCCGGTCGATGTCGGCGAACCACGGCAGGAATCCCGCGCCGTAGCCGACGAGGAGCGCGCCGTAGCGCCAATCCCGCTTGACGAACGCCCGCCACAGCGCCCACGCCAGCACCGGCACCGCGATGAACCACATCGCCGGCGTGCCCACCAACATCACGGCCTTCACGCACGACTGCGCCCCACAGCCCGGCACATCCTGGTTGTCGATCGCGTACAGCACCGGCCGCAGCGACATCGGCCACGTCCACGGCTTGGACTCCCACGGGTGGTGGTTGCCATCCGCGTTCGTCAGGCCTGCGTGGAACTTGTACGCGGCATGCGTGTAGTGCCACAGCGACCGCAGCGCATCCGGAATCGGCAGCGCGCTGTCGGGACCGATCGACTGGCCCACCTCGTGCCGGTTCACTCCCGTCTCCGACGCGAACCACGGCGCATACGACGCCAGGTACACCCCGAACGGAATCAGCGCCAGCGCATACAACGACGGCCCCAGGTCGCGCCTTAACGTCCCCACCCACGGCCGCGGCACTCGATACTGCCTGCGTGCGGCGATGTCGAACGCCAGCGTCATCAGGCCGAAGAACACCACGAAGTACAGCCCCGACCACTTTGTCGCACAAGCCAATCCGAGCAGCACACCCGCGCCGAACCGCCACCACCGCACACCGAGCCGCGGTCCCCACGGCGTCTCGGCGATGCGGCCCTCGAGCAGCGCGACGTGCATCCGCTCACGAACCTGGTCGCGGTCGACCATCAGACACGCGAACGCCGCGACGACCCACAGCGTCAGAAACCCATCCAGCAGCGCCGTGCGCGACGCGACGAAACTGACACCGTCGGCGATCAACAGCAGCCCGGCGATACCGCCGACCAACGTCGACCGGCTGATGCGCCGGCCGATCCGCACCACCAACAGCACGAGGATCACGCCGCACACCGCGCCGGAGAACCGCCAACCCAGCCCGTTGTAGCCGAACAGCGCCTCACCGATCGCGATCAGCTGCTTGCCGACCGGCGGGTGCACCACCAGGCCGTAGCCCGGGTTGTCCTCCACGCCGTGGTTGTGCAGCAGCTGCCAGGCCTGCGGCGCGTAGTGCTTCTCGTCGAAGATCGGCGTGCCCGCGTCGGTCGGCGAACCCAGGTTCAAAAACCGTGTCACCGCCGCCAGCGCCGTGATGACGGCCGTCATCGCCCAGCCCTGCAGCCGGTCGACGGGCCCGAAGTCGGCGACCGGCACCAGCGGCGCGGGGCTGATGACGGGAACCGCGCGCGGCGCTTCGGTGGCGGGAGCGGTCACGACAGCGATCGTAGGCTGTTCCGAATGAGCCCCGGCCGACTGCTTATCGCCGCCACGCCGCTGGGCCAGCCTTCGGACGCCTCGGCGCGGCTGATGAGCGCCCTTGGCAGCGCCGACGTCATCGCCGCGGAGGACACCCGCCGGATCCGGACCCTGGCCCAGGCCCTCGAGGTCAAGCTGGCAGGCAAAGTCGTCAGCCTGTTCGACCAGAACGAGGCGTCGCGGATTCCGGCGCTGATCGACGACATCAGGGCGGGCGCGACGGTTTTGCTGGTCAGCGATGCCGGTATGCCGCTGATCAACGACCCCGGATACCGTCTCGTGGTTGCGTGCGTGGATGCAGGCCTATCGGTCAGCTGCCTGCCCGGTCCCTCCGCGGTGACGACGGCACTGGCCGTGTCCGGCCTGCCGTCGGACAGGTTCTGCTTCGAAGGCTTTGCACCACGCAAGCAGTCAGCGCGTGTGACCTGGCTCAAGACGCTGGCCGCCGAATCGCGCACATGCGTGTTCTTCGAGTCGCCGCGCCGGTTGCCCGGCACGCTGAAGGACGCGCTCGACGTGCTCGGGCCGTCGCGCAGAGCCGCCATCTGCCGCGAACTCACCAAGACGCACGAGGAGATCGTCCGGGGGTCGCTCGCCGAACTGGCCGACTGGGCGTCCGGCGGCGTGCTCGGCGAGATCACCGTCGTGCTGGCCGGCGCCAGGCCGCAGGCCGATCTGGAGACGCTGGTGGCCGAGGTGAACGGGCTTGTCGAGGACGGCATGCGGGTCAAGGATGCGTGCGCGCAGGTCGTCGCCGCGAATCCCGGCGCACCGTCGCGGCGTGAGCTTTACGATGCGGTTCTGCGCTCGCGGCCCTGACACGGAGGCGTTATGGCACTGCCCGCCCTTGTACTCGTGCACGGCGGCGCACATGCGGCGGACTGCTGGGATCTGACCGTCGACGAAATCAACAGGCTCGCACCAGAACTCGATGTGCTCGCCGTCGACCTGCCGGGCCGACGCGGCAAGCCAGGCAATCTCGAGACGGACTCGACCGCCGACTGGGTGCGTTCGGCCGTCGCCGATATCGAGGACGCCGGGTTCGACGAGGTCGTCATCGTCGGCCACTCGCTCGCGGGCGTGACGATTCCGGGCGTCGCCGCCAAGCTCGGCTCGTCGCGGGTACGCGAATTGATCTTCGCCACGGCGTTCGTCCCGCCGGAAGGCACCGCCGTGGTAGACACGCTCGCCGGGCCGTTGGCCTGGTATGCAAGGCGCGGCGCGAAAACCCGCAAGACCGGCGAATTACCTGCTGCCGTGGCCTCTTTCGCGTTTGTGAACGGGGTTCCCCGTGCGCGGCGCCGATACCTCCTCGACCGCCTATATGCCGATTCGCCTTGTATAGCGACCGAAAACGTGTCCCGGCGTGAGATGCCCGACGAGATACCGCGGACCTGGATTCTGACCACCCGCGATCGCGCGCTGTCGGTCAGGTCGCAGCGCAACAGCATCGCCGCCCTAGGCGGCGTGCAGACAATGTTCCCGATGGATACGTGTCACGACCTGATGATCAGCGAGCCGAAGCGATTGGCCGAAATTCTCGTCGAGCGGTGTCGGGCCTATCGATGATGGGTGCCGCCTTGTGCAGGCATTCGTCCCATTCGCGATCCGGATCCGAGTCGGCGGTGATCCCGCCGCCAACCCCTAGAACGGCGTTGCCCGCGGCGTCGAACTCCACGGTGCGGATCGCGACATTCAGCTCACAGCCCGCAACTGGTGACGCCAAACCGACTGTGCCGCAATAAACTCCGCGGCGATGCGGCTCCCACTCGGCAAGGAGCTGACGGGCCCGTGTCTTCGGTGTGCCCGTCACCGAAGCGGGTGGGAACGTCGCGTCGAGCACCGCGGCCATCGGCATGTCGGCGTCGACTCGCGCCGACACAGTCGACACCAGATGCCATACCCCCGGCGCCGGGCGCACAGCCAGCAGCTCAGGCACGGTCACGGTGCCGGTCATGGCGACGCGGCCCAGGTCGTTGCGGACCAGGTCGACGATCATGATGTTCTCCGCCACGTCTTTGGTCGACGCCCGCAGCGCCGCCGGATCCGCGTACCGCGGCAGCGTGCCCTTGATCGGGCTCGACGTCACGATCTCGCCGCGCCGTCGCAGAAACAACTCGGGTGACAACGACGCCACGGCACCCCACGATCCCGCCACGAACGCCGCCCGCGCCGGCGCGGTGCGGGTCACCGCGTCGACGAAGAAGTCGATCGGCTGGCCGCTGAGCCGGCCGGCGAACTGCGTGCACACGCACGCCTGATAAATCTCGCCCGCCGCGATGGCCTCCAGACACTCCAGCACGCCGCGGCGGTGGGCATCCCGGTCCGCGTCGTCCCAGACGATGTCGAAGGACCGGGGCAGCACGCGAGCGTCCAGCGCCTCTGCGACCCACGCGGAAATCGCTGCGCCGGAAAGGCTTTCATACCACCATTGCCCGTCGCGGTCCTGTCGCAGCACGCAGTCCGACCAGCCACCGGCCGCTGCAGGCACGCGACCCCCGCCGTCGGGATAGGACAGATATCCGAACCATCCGCCGCCGATCGCCCCGCCCGATGCGGCGGTGGAGACGGCGAACACCTCGTCAACCGCAACGGCCTTCAATGAGGGCGCGATGACGGCCGCCGAGCCGAACCACTCGCCGATCAACGCGGCCGGCGGGGGCAGGCCACGGCGTTCGGCGGCATAGGCAAGCGCTCGCAGCACCGCAGGGGCGCTGCCCAGGTCGCCGAGCCGCTCGATCCGCACCGACCAAGCGTGACAGAGACCTAGCGACTGCTCGCGCGGGAGTCCGTTAGTTCAAGCGGTTGATTTCCTTGCGGATCTGGTCCTCGGTCGGCCGACCAGGTGAAAACGTGTCCCAGGAGTGCATGATCAGGCCGATTCCCCAGCCGCCCAGAGGAAAGATCGGCCAGAAGAAGCCTCGCCCGGCGACGAAATACCAGATCGCGATCAGGAATGCGTTCACGAGGACATAGACCAGCAGGTGCTGGTAGAACTCCCGCTTCTTCTTCAACCGAGCTATCGCCTCGGCGCGCCGGGGATCGCTGTCGTTGGACTCCATGTCGGTCATGTCTTGCACCTCCTCAACCATCAGTACTCCCGGCTGGCGACAGTCACCACGGCACAAAGTCACTCGTGACATGGCCGTTTGGCTGTGAGGCCGCAGACGTGGACTGCGGATTGTCGGTGCCTAGCGGCTGATCTCCCGCGGGACGGCGATCGCGGCCAGTTTGTCCGGATTGCGCATCGCATAGAAGTGGGTGATCTTGCCGTCGATGATCTCGACCAGGAAAACGCCTTCCAGCTGATCGCCGGTGTAGACCACCACCGCGGGTGCGTTGTTGCAGTTCACCATCTCGAACCGCATTTCCGGCATGCGCTGGCCGTAACGGAAGAGGCCCATGATCGCCCTGGCCACCTTCTCGGCACCCACGATCGGCGTGCGAGCTGCGGTGGCCTTGCCGCCGCTGTCGGCCGTCCAGGTGGCATCCGGGGCCAGCATCGACATCAGCCCGTCCATATCGCCGGTGGCCGCCGCGGCCATGAACTGCTGGGTCAGCTCCGCGGTCTTGGCGGTGTCGACGGGCTCGAACCGCTTGCGCCTGGCGTGCACGTGCTCGCGGGCACGGTGCGCGATCTGGCGCGCCGTCGTCGCGGATTTCCCTACCGCGCCGGCGATTTCGTCGTAGTCGAAGCCGAACACCTCACGCAGGACGAACACCGCGCGCTCGTCCGGCGTGAGGGTTTCGAGCAGCACGAGCATCGCCATCGACACCGACTCGGCGAGCACGACGTCGGCGGCGGCGTCGCGCTCGTCGAGCAGCAGCGGCTCGGGCAGCCACGGTCCGATGTAATCCTCACGTCGGCGGGCGCCTGCCCGCAGCGCGTTGAGCGCCTGCCGGGTCACCAATTGCGCCAGATACGACTTGGTGTCCCGTACCGTCGCGAGGTCCACTTCGGCCCAGCGCAGATAGCTGTCCTGCAGCACGTCGTCGGATTCCGTTGCCGAACCGAGGATTTCGTAGACGATCGTGAACAGCAGCGGCCGCAGATGGGTGAACCGCTCGGCATGCTCGCCCTGCGAGGTGGTCACGATTCCGTGACCACCTCGAGCGACGGCTGAGACGGACGCGTGCCGCCCTTGGCCCAGAACGTCGAGCCAGGCTTGCGTGCTTCGCGGCGGATGCCCCATACCGTGGCCTTGCACACCGCCTCCTTGATCGCGGCGCCAACGCGCCCGCCGAAGTAGAGGTTCATCGGTGTGTCGTCCTTGTGCGCCCACTGGATGACCGCGGCGCGCCGGCCCAGGCTGACGTTGGAGCCCAGGAACGCCTGATCGATCACGGCCGGTTGGGTTCCGGCGATGCGGGCCAGCACTGTGTCAGCGGCCTGCGTGCCCAGCGGCACCGCCGCCTGGCAGCTCATCCGCAGTGGCTGGCCCGACGGTGCCGCGGCGTCCCCGGCCGCGACGATCCGCGGGTCGTCGATGCTGGTCAGCGTCTCGTCGGTGAGCAGTCGGCCGAGCCCGTCGGTGCTCAGCCCGCTGGCCGCGGCCAGCTCCGGCACACCGAAACCGGCGGTCCAGATGGTCAGCGCGCTCGGACGCACCGCTCCGTCGGCGAACACCACCGCGTTCGGCCGGACCTCGACGACCACGTCGTCCTCCAGCACCGCCACCCCATGACGTGACAGCCACCTGGCGGCCGAGCGGCGACCCGGCTCGCTCAGCGATGGCACGAGGGTTCCGCCGCACACCAGTGTCACGTTACGTCCCTGTTCGGCGAGTTCGGCGGCCGTCTCGGTGCCGGTCAACCCGGCGCCGACCACTGTGACCGGCGCATCGGGGTGCAGCTCGTCGAGGGAGTCGCGCAGCCACTGGGCGTACTCCAGTTCCGCGATCGGATGCGCATATTCGGCCGCGCCCGGCACCGTCGACGGCGGCGCGCCGGTGCTGCCGACCGCGTAGATGACGTAGTCGTAGTCGAGCTCATCGCCCGATGCCAGCTCCACCTTGCGCGCAGCGGCGTCGATCCGGGTGGCGCTGTCGACTAGCAGCTTGACGCCTTCGCCGAGCAGCGTGCCGTAGTCGACCGTCGCGTCATAGTTGCCGGCCACGAACTGATGCAGCCGGATGCGCTGGACGAACTTCGGCCGCGGGTTGACCAGCGTGATGTCCACGTCTGCGCGCATCCGCAGGTGATTGGCCGCGATCGTTCCGGCGTACCCGCCGCCGATGACGACGACCTTGTTGGTTCCACTGTGTTCAGTCATGCCCTGAAGACACCGCCGGCCGCCGAAACGTGACACGACGTGACCGGGATCACTCATCCGCGGCAGCGTAATGCGCGCGGAATCGTCCGCCGCATCCCGCCGAAACATCGGCAGGCCACATTGGTCACATGTTTCATCTCGGCTGGTTTCTCGGCAGTGGTTTCTCCGTCCAGACATGGGCGCAAGACCCGTGGGCCGGCAACACCGGCCACGACTGGATGAAGGGCGACTTGTTCGTCGACCTGGCCGCGTCGCTGGAACGCGCCCGCTTCGACTACCTCCTTGTCGAGGACACCAGCATGGTCGAGGACGCCTACGGCCGCTCCATGGAGACGACGCTCAAGTACGGGCTGCTGGCCCCGAAATGCGACCCCGTCCCGCTCATCCCGCTGCTGACTCAGCGCACCAAACACATCGGCATCGCGGTCACGCTGTCGACGAGCTTCTACCACCCCTTCATGGCGGCCAGGACGATGACCACCCTCGATCACCTGACCGACGGCCGGGTGGGCCTCAACGTCGTGACCGGAAGCTCGGCGCGCGCGGCGCAACAGTACGGATACGACGAGCTGATGCTGCACAGCGAACGCTACGAGATGGCCAAGGAATGGATGGAAGCGGTTGGGGCGCTGTGGGATTCGTGGGAGGAAGGCGCCGTCCTCGTCGACGAGGAGACGCCGCGCTACGCCGACCACACCAAGGTGCACACAGTCGACTTCGACGGCAAGTACTTCCGGACCCGCGGCCCGCTCAACACCATCCCCGGCCCACAGCGCCGACCGGTCATCGTGCAGGCTGGCGCCTCACCCGCCGGCCGCGATCTGGCCGCCAAGTATGCGGAGTCGATGCTTGCGCATGGCACCAGCATCGAGGGCATGAAGGCATTTCGGCAGGATATGCACCGCCGGATGCGCGAGTACGGCCGCGATCCGGGCACGCTGAAGATCCTGTTCCTGATCGATCCGATCCTCGGCGACACCGACCGCGTCGCGCAGGCTCGCCAGGAGGACATGTTGGCTGCCCGGTGGAGCGACCATGCGATCGAAAAGGCACTGTGGGGTTTGAGTTACACGTCCGGCGGCGAATTCGACTTCTCCACATTCGATCTCGACAAGGAAGTGCCCGACGTGTGGGGTAACGGAGAGACGAGCACGCTGCGCACGTTCATCGAAGGGGCAAGGGGTAAGACACTGCGCGAGGCGATCGCCACCGTCGACACCCATGCGGGTCTGGCGTTTGTCGGTTCGCCGGACACGGTGGCGGCGAAGATGGGCGAGGCGATGGAGGAGGTCGGCGGCGACGGCTTTCTTCTCTCGCCGACCGTTACCCGGCGCAATATCGCCGAGATCGCCGACGGCCTTGCGCCGGCGCTGCGTAAACGCGGGCTTATCCGGGACGGCTATCACCACAGCACGTTTCGCGAGAACCTTCTGGAGTTCTAGTCGCGACGCAATCCCGGCGTAATACGTGGGGCATTGCCGCGAAGCGGATGCGTCACACGCCGCCGCTTTACTGCTCGCACATGCACGCCAGCGAATGCCGTGCTCTCAGGTCAACAGTTGACCCACGTAGGAGGCATTCGTGTTCGACACGCCACACCCAAACAGCATTCCGTCCGGTCCGCAGTGGGACCGACGCAAATTCCTGAAGGCGAGCGGAATCACCGTCGGCGGTATCAGCCTGGCGTCGCTGATCGCCGCATGCGGCGGGGCGCCGGGCGGCGGAGGGAGCGGCGGGACACTCGTCCTGCGCATGCCTTTCCTGGCCGACATGCAGGTTCCCGACCCCGACATCATGTACGAGGGCGAGGGCGTCCAGGTCATGGAATCGGCGTACGAGGGTCTGGTGCGCTACAAGCCTGGCACATCGCAGTTCCTCCCGAGTCTGGCGAAGTCGTGGACGATTTCGCCCGACCAACTGACGTACACATTCACGCTGCAGCCGGGCGTGAAGTTCCACGACGGAACGATCGCCGACGCAGAGGCGTGGACTAAGAGTTTCGATCGGCGCGGGAAGATCGACCAGGGGCCCGCCTACATGGTCGCGGGTGTGGTCAAGACCGAGGCGCCGGATCCGACGACGTTCGTCGTCACGCTCAAGGAGCCGAACAACGCGTTCCTGCACTACCTCGCATGCCCGTGGCAGCCGTTCGCGGTCAGCCCGACCGCTGTGGCCAAGAACGCCGTCGGCGACGATATGGCGCAGGAATGGTTGAAGACTCACGACGCAGGCACGGGACCGTACATCTTCAAGGAGTTCGTCACCGGCAGCCACTACACGCTGGAGGCCTTCCCCGATTACTGGGGTGAGAAGCCCGTGTTCAAATCGATTCGCATCGAGATCACGCCGAGTGTCGCGACCCAGAAGCTGCAGCTCGATTCCGGCGCATTCGACATGGTGACAAAGGGTTTCGCGATCCCCGACGTACTTGCCTACCAGAAGAACACGCAGTTCTCGGTCGTCAACTCGTTCGGCGGTGTCGGCGAGGCGATCTGGCTGAACCCGACGTCGGGCATCTTCGCGAACAAGGCATTGCGCAAGGCCATGCTCACCGCGCTGGACCGCAAGGCCATCGTCGACACGGCATGGGGCGGCCTGGCGAAGGTGCAGAATGCGATGTGGCCGGAGCTCACCCTCAACCCGGCGCTTGCTCCGTTCCCGTCACAGGTGGACACTGCGGCACTCAAGGCGATCGTGCCGACGCTGCCGTCCAAGAAAATCGACCTCGCGTGGAGCGCCGACGGCGGCGCACCCCGCGGGCAGATGGCCGAGCTGATCCAGAACCAGCTTGCGGCGTTCGGTCTCGACGTCACGGTGCGCACCATGCCCGTGGCCGAGGAGTTCGACCTGCCCAACCAGCCACCCGAGAAGCGGCCAGACATGCTGGTGTCGTTCCTGGGAGGTGACGCGCTGCACCTGGACACGACGTTTCGCATCCTGCTGCGCACCGGCGCCAAACCCCTGAATTTCTATCAGTATTCGAACCCCGAGCTCGACAAGCTGATGGACGATGCGGTCAAGCAAGCCGACTGGGCGCAGGCCGAGCAGATCTATCAGAAGTGCAGCCAGATGATCCTCGACGAGGCGATCTGGATTCCCCTCTGCATCCCGCCGAACTCCACGATCACGCACAGCTACGTAACGGGGGTCGAGGACAACTCGTTCTACCCGCCGATCTTCTGGCCGCAATCCCTCAAGCGGGCTTAACCCGCGGCGGCCAATTCGCGAAAATTGCTGCGGTGGAACACCATCGGGGCGACATCGGGGTACATCGCCAATGAGACGACCTGCAGTACAACGATCTCGTGGTCGCCGGCCTCGACACGCTTGTAAGGCGCGCACTCGAGCCACAGAGTCGCGCCGTGCACGAACACCGCACCGCTGTCGGTCGCCATCCAGTCCACGGCGCTGAACCGGTCACCGGTCTTCGACGCGAGAGCACGCGCGACGGGGCCGTGGTCGCCTGCCAAGACAGAAAGCCCGAGGCGGTTGAGCGTCGCCAATTTCGGCCAGGTTGTCGACGTATTGGCCACGCATACCGAGACGAGGGCAGGGTCCAGCGACACGGAGGTGAACGAACTCGCCGCCATTCCCTCGGCAACTCCGTCGAGTAGACCGCAGAACGCCGTTACGCCGCTTGGGAAGCAGCCGAAGGCCTGCCGCAACAGAGCCTGGTCGAACTGGTGGTCGATCGCAGTGATCATGGCGTTACCGCCGGCACGAACTGGCGAGCGATGGTGAGCCATTTCTCGAGATCCTCTGACGTCTCATACTCCGAATCGAGCAGGTACAGGCTTGGCGCAGGACAGCTCGCGCCGATCTCGACAAGGACTGGGCGCAACGACAATTCGGGGGCCAATGCGTGTGTATACGACCCGCCGAGCATCAGCGCGAACGTCGTGATCTGGCCCAGTTCGCCCGCCCCGAATTGGTCGAGGAACAGCTTGAGCAGGCCGGTGTAGGTGGCCTTGAACGTCGGAGACGCCACCACCAGCGAGTCGGCGGACTTCACGATCTCCTTCGCCTCGGCCACCTTAGGATCACCCCAACCAAGGAGGCCGGCGCCAAGGTCGACGACATCGATAACATGTTGGGGCGCAACGCCGGTCAGTCTTTCGGCCACCAACTCGGCCGCGGCCCGGGTCCGCGACATCGGCTTGGGATTTCCTACCACAACGACAGTCATGCTTGTAGTGAACAAGACAGGGATTTCGACGGCCCGGCCCAGTGGTAAACCTTTGATTGCGCCATGCGGAGTCGAAGCCTGACCAGCGGCGCAATCTGTTCGACATCACCCCGCAGTAGCACCGTCACGGGCACCGGTTGTGCTGTGCGTATCCCACACCGCCGTGGCAATCTCACGCCGGAACCGAGGGTCGAACATGAGTGTCACCGCGAATGATGTCGTGCATCTAGGCCTGCCGACCAACCCCGACCAGACGATGCCGCGGGCCCGCGTGCACGACCTGCACGTGACCTTCGAGCGCCGCGGAGTCGCGCTGCACGCGCTGCGTGGCGTCAGCCTCGACGTGCAACCCGGCGAGGTGCTGGCCCTCGTCGGGGAATCGGGATCCGGCAAGAGCGTGATGGGCCTCGCGCTACTCGGCCTGCTCGCCGGGGAACCCGCACCCGTCATCACTGGTAGGGCCGAGGTCTGCGGCATCGACATGGTCGCCGCTACACCAGACGAGCGGCGCCGGACCCGAAAGGCTCACTTGGGCGCGGTCTTTCAGGACCCGATGACATCGCTTGACCCGACCATGCGGGTGGGCAGGCAGGTGATCGAGGCGGCCGGAGACTCCGAAGAGGCCCGGCGCCTGCTGGAAATCGTCGGTGTGCCCGACCCGGGCCGTCGCATGAAAGCCTTTCCGCACGAGCTCTCCGGAGGGCTGCGGCAGCGGGTGATGATCGCGATGGCGGTCGCAGGCAAGCCGGACCTGGTCATCGCCGACGAACCGACCACAGCCCTGGATGTCACGGTCCAGGCGCAGGTGCTCGGCCTCCTTCGGGACCTGTGCAACGAACTCGGCACGTCGTTCATCGTCGTCACTCACGACATCGGAGTGGCCTCTCAGATCGCCGACCGCGTCGCAGTGATGTACGGCGGCCGGGTAGCCGAGATGGGTTCGATGGACGAGGTACTGCGAGCGCCTTCACATCCATACACGGTGGGATTGCTGAACTCTCGGCTGGACCTCGACCTGCCACGCGGCCGCGCGATCCATGCGCTCCCGGGTCAGCCGCCCGACCCGCGGGAACACCCGAAAGGCTGCGCGTTCTCGCCGCGTTGCGCGGCGGCGATCGCCGCGTGCTCGGAAGCGCTGCCCGAGCCGGTTCCCGCGGCGACCCACACCGGCGTGACGGCGTGCATCGTCGAGAACGCGACTGCCGACGTGCAGCGCCGCCAGGACACACTGCCCTTCCGCCCGATGATCGAGGTCGACGAAACCCTGCTGGCCTTGCAGGTCAACGGGATTGACAAACACTTCCCGGTACGGCGTGGCTTGACCAAGCGTGACAGCCTGCACGCGCTGCGCCACGTCATCCTCGATGTCGGCGCGGGCGAATCCATCGCCGTCGTCGGCGAATCCGGTTCGGGCAAGTCGACGCTGCTTCGCGTCGTCGCAGGGCTGATGGAACCCGACGGGGGCTCGGTCAAATACACGGGATCGCCGCCCCAGATGGTATTCCAGGACGCGGGCGCATCACTCACGCCGTGGATGAGCGTCGGCGAAATCGTCGGCGAGCGTCTGCTGACGACAACATCGCGTTCCGAGCGCCGTGACCGCGTCGAGGTGGCCCTTCGCCAGGTCGGGCTGCCACCGGATGTGGCCGGTGTCAAGGCGTCCAGCCTGTCAGGCGGACAGCGACAGCGGGTGGCCTTCGCGCGCGCGATCATCGTGCCACCCCGCCTGCTGCTGTGCGACGAGCCCACCTCGGCACTGGACGCTTCTCTTGCGGCCTCGGTGTTGAACCTCCTGCAGGAGCTGCGCCGCGAACTGGGGATGGCCGTCATGTTCGTCACCCATGATCTGGCCGCCGCAAGGTTCATCTCCGATCGCATCGCAGTCATGTACCTCGGCCAGATCGTCGAATTGGCACCCACCGAGGAGCTGATCACCAACCCGCAACACCCTTATACGAAGGCGCTTCTCGCGGCGGTGCCCACCCCGGGAGTCGAACCCGTGCGGCTTCCCGGTGAGCCGGCTAGCCCGCTCGCGATCCCGACCGGCTGCGGATTCCACCCACGCTGCGCCGAACGGATCGACAGGTGCGCGAGCGAGGTTCCGACCCTGCTGTCAACGGACGGCACCAGCCTGCACCTCGCATCGTGCCTGCTGACCGCACACGAAGACACAACTGAACAAGTGGCGTAATTGCACTGCCATGACGGTGAATCCGTTGCGACGCAGCGCTGGGATCTGATGAGGAGATGACGATGACGAACAAGTTCCACCTTGGCTGGTTCATGAATTTCATTCCGCCGGAGTGGGATACGCCATGGGCCTCACCGGATGTGGCCAGGTGGCCCAACGGGCGGTTCTACGTCGACATGGCGAAAAGCCTGGAGCGGGCCTGCTTCGACTACATCATGATCGAGGACACGGTGATGGTGGCCGACAGCTACGGCGGCACCATGGAGGGTTCGCTGAAGAACTCCGTGTTCGCGCCGAAGCATGATCCCGTCCCCCTGGCGGTGTTGATCGCGGCGAACACCTCGAAATTGGGTGTGGTGGCGACGATGTCGACGTCGTTCTACCCGCCGTACCTGCTGGCCCGGCTGGCTTCGACGGTGGATTCGATCGCCGAGGGCCGGTTCGGCTGGAACATCGTGTCGTCGGCCGAGGATCGCGCCGCGCAGAACTTCGGCCTGGATGCACTACCCGAGCACGACGAGCGCTACAACGTCGCCGACGAGTACTACGACCTGGTCTGCGAACTGTGGGACTCGTGGGACGCCGACGCGGTTGTGATGGACCGCGAAACGCACACCTATGCCGATTTCAAGAAGGTTCGGACCATCGACTTCGTCGGCAAGTACTTCAAATCGCGCGGGCCTCTCAACACCGTGCCATCGCCACAGCACAAGCCGACGATTCTGCAGGCCGGAGCGTCCCCGCGGGGTCGGGCGTTCGCGGCTCGGGCCGCGGACGCGATCGTCGCCGTCGGCACCGGCATCGAAGGCATGAAGTCCTACCGTGACGACATCCGCGCCCGCGCCAAGGAGGCGGGCAGAAATCCCGACGACATCAAGCTGATGTTCTGTGTGTCGCCCACGGTCGCATCCAGCGAAGCCGAGGCGCGAGCCGAGGTTGACCGGCTCGTCTCACTGGACAGCTATATCGAGAAGTCGCTGGCAGGGATCTCGTCCAACACCGAGATCGACTTCAAGGAGTTCGACTGGGACAAACCGCTTCCCGAGGGCTTGACCACGAACGGCGAGCGCGGGTCGCTCGAGCACTTCATGCGGGGCGACGGCAGCCCGGGACCGAAGACGTTGCGGCAGCTGGCTATTGACTGGGCTACCACCGGCGTCGAGTTCATCGGAACGCCGGAGCAGGTGGCCCGCAAGATGGGCGAAACCATGGAGGAGATCGGCGGGGACGGCTTTCTGATCATGAAGCCGGGCTGGGATCTCAACCGCAACTACATCTCGTCGATCACCGACGGGCTGGTGCCCGAATTGCAACGGCTCGGGTTGACGCGCACCGAGTACACCAAGTCGACGCTGCGTCAAACGCTGCGCGAGTTCTAGCAACGAAATCGCAAGAAACACAGAAGGAGACGTCAATGGCGGTCGCGGAGTATTACGTACCGACGCCACTGGTCCGATACCAGAGCCGCATCGGACTGGGGATCCGGCAGTATTTCCAGGGCACCACCGCGGGGAGCTACGCCTCGTTCGGTGCACTGGCCGCGGTGATGATCATCGCGATCTTCGCCAGGCAGATCGCACCGTACGATCCGCTGGCCGCAGTGGGGCAACCGATGACGGCGCCGAACGCCGCCAATCTGCTCGGCACCGACACCGTTGGGCGCGACATCCTCAGCCGGGTGCTGGCAGGCATGCAGAGCAGCTGGTTCGGTGCCCTTGCGGTGTGCGCGTTCGGGGTGGTGTTCGGCGGCCTCGTCGGACTGATCGCCGGGGCATGCGGCGGCTGGTTGGACGCCGTCCTGATGCGTGTGACCGACGCCTTCCTGTCGCTGCCCGGCCCGATCCTGGCGCTGGCAGTGGTTGCGGCGCTTGGGCGCTCGTACATCCACACCCTCATCGGCGTGGCGATCGTGTGGTGGCCGCTGTACACGCGGATCGTGCGGTCCGAAGTCCGACGGCTGAAAGCCTCACCGCATATGGAGGCCGCCCGCGTCGGCGGCGCGGGCCGGTGGCGGTTGATGTATCGCCATCTGTTGCCTGGCGCGGTGCCCGTCACGATCGTGACCGCGAGCCTGGACATCGCCGCGCTCGTCCTGATGGTTGCCGGGTTGTCGTTCCTCGGCCTCGGCGCACCGCAACCGGCGCCCGAACTCGGTTCCATGAGCGCCCAAGGCGTCACCTACATCTTCAGTGCCTGGTGGATTCCGATCATGCCCGCCGTCGCAGTGGCACTGATCGCGGTCGTCGCGAACTTCGCCGGTGACGCGATCCGCGACCGGATACGTGACCGCTGATGCTCGCCGTCCTGCCCCGGCGACTGCTCGGCGCGATTCCTGTCCTGCTCGTTCTCGTCCTCGCCGTATTCACCCTGCAGAAGGTGGCGCCCGTTGATCCCGTCGCGGCCCTCGTCGGCGCGAAGGCCTCGCCCGAGGTGTACGAGGCCGCGCGGCGCCAGCTCGGACTCGATCAGCCGCTGCCGCTGCAGTTCTGGCATTACCTGACGCATGCGGTGAAGGGGGACCTCGGTCAATCCAGCGTCACCCGCACACCAGTCGTGTCCGACCTGTCGCAGTTCCTGCCTGTCACATTGGAATTGCTCTTCATGGCCCTGATTTTCACCGTCATCATCGGCGTCTTCATGGGCCTTGCGACGGCGCAAGGCTGGCGCGGGTCTGGAGTGCTGCGGGTGCTGATGGTGTCAGGAGCGTCGGTGCCGGTGTTTCTGGCCTGCCTTCTCGGGATGCTGGTGTTCTACCGTTGGCTCGCCATCCTGCCGGTCACGGGCCAGACGTCGTATGTCGACGCGCCCACCGGGCCAACGCATTTCCTGCTCATCGACGGTTTGTTGTCCGGGCGTCCCGAAGTCGTCCTCGACGACCTCTACCACCTTGTGTTGCCGGCCTTCTGCCTCGCATTGACACCGGCAGCAGCAGTGGGGCGGGTGTTGCGCAGCAGTCTGGAAGCAACGCAGCGCGCCGACCATACCCGGACGTCACGGGCAAAAGGCTTGGGCGAAAAGCAGATTCTGATCACGCACTCCCTGCGCAACTCCGTTGGCCCGGTGTTCGCGTTGATCGGGCTGCAGCTGGCGGTGATGGTCGGCAACTGTATTCTCGTCGAGCTGATCTTCGCCCGCCCAGGAATCGGGCTGTACATCTCCCGGGCGATCGACAAAGCCGATTTCAACGCGATCGCCGGGGTGACGCTGGTCGTCGGCCTGCTCTATGTGCTGACCAACATCGCCGTCGACGTCATGCAGTCGATCGCCGATCCCAGAGTCGCGCTCTGAAGCTCCGCTGCTTGCCGTGGCTGCTTGTCAGCTCGTGGCTTTGGCACCTGACGCGATGGGACGGCCTGTTCCTCGGCACGTATCTCGTCACCCATCTCGGCGGGCCGCCGATCGCCAACCAGTTCGTCGGCGTCGCCATGTTCCTCCCCATGCTGCTGGGCAGCTGGATCTCGTCGCGACCAGACTTCGTGCCGCGCAAACTGGTCCTCGTCACCGAGCTTGTGCTGCTGCCGATTTCGGTTCTCATGACGGTCCTCGTCGGCACCGGAATCGTCGAGACGTGGATGGTGTACCCATTCGAACTCGCGTACGGGTTCGGCGGGATGGTCAACATGACCGCGCAGCGCGAGTTGTTGTTCCGGATCGGCGGCCCGTCGCGCTCCACCCGGGTCCTCAACATCGAGCTGACCGGGATGGCCAGCGCAATGATGTTGGGTCCGCTGATCGGCGGAGTCACCATCGAGGTGTTCGGCCTCGGCGTCGCGTTCGCCGTTCCGGCTGTGCTGCTGGCCCTTTCGGCTCCACTGCTGTGGATCACCACGCGTGGGCTGCCGGCGGAACCGCCCAGCGGGGCGACGAGCGGCGGGGATATGGCCGACTGGCGACTGCTGCGGCGCTCGCCGGCACTCGTCGTGATCCTGCTGGTGACCGTCATCTGCAATCTCTGCTATTTCGCGTTCCTGCCGCTTGTGCCCGTCATCGCCCGCTACCTCAATGCCAGCGCCGTGATGGCGGGCGTGATCGGGGCGACCGCCGGGGTGGTGCAGCTGGTGATCACCGCCGCGCTGATCGCGCGCCCGGTCCGGCGCCCTCTGGGCGCCTACACGTTTGGGGTAGCTCTGTGTCTGTGCTGCCTCGCGATACTCGCCTACACCCCGGTGGTGACGGTTGCCCTGCTGATTCTGGCGGTGGCGGGCATCGGGCAGGCCCTCTTCGGCTCCACGCAGGCGACGCTGCCGGTCGCCGCCGTCGCCCCGCACGAGCGGGCGGCGGCGCTAGGACTGCTCGCCACCACGATCGGCGTGGCGCTGCCGACCGGCATGGCGGTGCTCGGTGTGACGTCGAGCCTGCTCGGCGCCCAGCAGGCGATGCTGGTGTCGGCCATTGTCGGACTGGTGGCGCTCACCGTGACCGTAGTGGCCTCAGGCCGAACGATAAGCGTTGGCGGAGAAGGCGACTCGGTCGCCGCGCAGCCGGAGCTGGGCGAGCGCGCGCGGCTGTCCGTTCTCGTCCTCGATGACGTCCTCGAGCCAGACAAGGGGAGCGCCGACGTCGACGCCGACGAGCTCCGCGGTCTGCTCGTCGGCGGCAACCGCACCGATGGTGGTCTGGCTGCCGCCGATGCGAATCCCGAGCTGTTGCTCGAGGATCAGGATGACGTCGGGCTCGTCGATGTCGAAGTCCGGCGACTCGTCCTCGCCGAGGGCGATGTAGCTGACCGAAAGGCCGAGTGGCAGTCCGTTTTCCAGCACCAGGCTCTCGATCATCAGAACGGTCCAGCCGACCGGCAGGCGTAACCGGTCGCGCACCATCGGTGGGCAGCCGAGCGGTCGGCGTTCGAGGGTCCGCGCCTCGACGGTGTGCGACGGTTCGGTCGCGAATTGAGCGACCGTGCTGAGCTCGTCGATGCGGAGCAGCAGCGAGCCCGTGGCGCGGGTGCCGTTCTTGGGCTCGCGGGTGACGAGGCCTTCCCTGGCCAGCTGTTGCAGTACCGCGCGCACCGTGTTGCGGCTCGCCGACAGCGCTTCTGTCAGTTCTCTTTCCACGAGCTGCATGCTTCTGCCAGTGCTCACAAGCGTCGACCGGAGCAGATCGTAGGTGCGTCGCGGCGAGTTGTTCAGCCGATCCGGGCTTTGCCGCTGGCGTTGGTAGAGCACCTCGGGGCGAACCTGTCCGGCCGGGTGCAGCCGCGCGCGGCATGGTCCATACAGTGCTGGTTCACGTGTTGACACGTCGTCATTGGACCAGTCGATTGTTAACGGATACGGGCGTAGCTGATTCGCCCGAGTTACGTCACAGCCCTGCGCCGCCCTACGACGTGCGCGAGCTGCGCGCTGACCAGCAGGATGATCGCGATGACGGCGAACAGCGCGGCGATGCCGACCTGGGCTTCGAGCACCGCGCAACCGACGGTCCCCGCCAGCAGCCCGATCCCCGCCGAAATCCGGAACTTCGCCAGGCCGGCCGAGGATTCGCCGACCTGGGCCACCACCATCACGGGCAGGCTGGCGGTCGCACCGGCCAAGCTGACCCCGAACAATGCGGACGCCACCAGATATGTTGGGGCGGTCGGGATTAGAGCGATCAATGCCGCGCAGAGCACACCCAATGCGAACGACGCGATGAGCAGGCTGACCACCCCGATGCGGCGAATGATCCGGTGAGCCACCAAGAGAACGGCGATTTCCACGCCGGACATCAGGGCGATGGCGAGCGTGATCGTGATCGTCGAGTACTCCCTGGCCGCACCGGCGAGGGGAAGGGCGGTGAACAACACGCCGCCACGCAGAAAGTCGCCGCTCATCGCCAGTACCAATGCGGTCCCGCTGCCTGAGGTCTTGTTGAATCGGGGCAGCCCAATCCGTGGCGGCGGCATGCCCGCAGGTGCGGACAGGCTGGGCAGTGCTGCGGCCAATATGAGGGCGACGAGCACTGCCAGCGTCCCAGTAACCACGAACGCCACCTGATAGCCGGCCCGTCCGGCAATGATGCCCGCGACAAGTAGGCCGCCCGGTGAGCCGACGGCGCCGCCGAACAGGAAGGCGGCGTTGAACCGCCCAAGGGACCGGACCAGGTTGTCGGAGCGCAGGTCGACGCGTACCGCGGCCTGAAGCCCTGCTCCGAACACCATCCCGCCACCGAAGCCCTGCAGTATTCGTGACGCCATCAGCAGCACGCCGCCGGAGGCCAGGCCCATGCCGATGCATGCAAGGCCGAACAAGCACAGTCCAGCGACGAGCGCGGCGCGTGCGTCGAGACTCGGCACGAATCCGGTGCCGAACACGTCGATGACGATCACCCCCAGTCCGGCGCTGAGCATGAAGATGCCGATATAGGTGCTGCTGTGCCAGAATTCGCGAACGAAGAGCACTTCCAACGGGGCGGTGAGGCTCATCGTCACGCCGCTCGCCGCCATCAATGGCAGGAACCATCGCGACCGGGTACGCATCAACTGGGCATCGAGGCCAGGCTGGTTCGGATCGGCAACGGGACGATCTCGGCGACCTCGAGACCATAAGCCGCAAGCCCGATCCGCTTGACCGGATGATTCGTCAGCAGTCGCATGCGCCGCACACCGAGGTCGGCCAGCATCTGGGCGCCGAGGCCGTAGTCACGGGCGTCTGCGCCGTCATCGTCGAGGTGATACGCGTGGCGGCCTTCGTGTCCGCGGATGTAGATCACCACGCCGCGGCCCTCAGCGGCGATCGCGCCCAAGGCGTGATCCAGTTCGGCGCCGCAGTCGCAGCCCTCGGACCCGAAGACGTTGCCGGTCAGGCATTCCGAATGCACCCTCACGAGCGTCGGCGAAAGATCATGCCCGGCAAGGTCTCCCATTGCCAGGGCGATGTGTTCGCGCCCGTCGAGCACGGAGTGGAAGCCGTATGCCTGGAACTCGCCGTGTTCGGTTGGCAGCCTGCTGCGGGCCTTGAACTCGACCAGGCGTTCCGTGCGATGCCGGTAGGAGATCAGCTCCGACATCGTCACGATCACCAGTCCGTGCTTGGTGGCGAAGGCGCGCAACCGCGCGCCGCGGGCGACGGCGCCGTCGTCGTCGACGACTTCGCCCATCGCGGCGACCGGCGGCAGTCCCGCCATCCGCGCGAGGTCGACGGCCGCCTCCGTGTGCCCGGCGCGACGCAACACACCGCCGTCGACGGCGCGTAGCGGGAAGACATGTCCGGGCCGGCTCAGATCACCCGGCCGGGTGTCGGGGTGGGCGAGCAGCGAGATCGTGCGGGCCCGGTCAGCCGCGGAGATGCCGGTGGTGATTCCGGTGCGCGCATTGAGCGACACTGTGTAGCCGGTGCCGCGGGGATCCTCGTTGACCGCGACCATCGGCGGCAGTTGCAACCGGTCGAGGTCGGTGGCGGTCATGGGCACGCAGAGGATGCCGCTGGTGTGGCGCACCATGAACGCCACCCGCTCCGGTGTGGCGTGGGTCGCGGCGAGCATGAGATCGCCGTCGTCGTGCGGGTTTTCGGCGTCGACCACGATCACCATCCGGCCTGCGCGCAACGCAGCCACTGCCGCGCCAACAGGGTCACCGGTGCGGTCTGACCGCCGCCGGATACCGATCACCGGCATTTCAGAACTCGCGCAGCGTGTCTCGCAGGTGTGCGTGCGTGTACTCGGTGCGGGTCAGCCCCCGACGCTGAAGCGCCGGGATGAGTCCTTCGCAGATCTCGGTGATGTACTGCGTGCTCACCCGCTGCGTGCTGATCAGGAAGCCGTCGCCGCCGACCGCCTCCGCCGTCTCGCCCATCTTGTCGGCGACCTGATCGGGTGTGCCGACCAAGTCGACGGAGTTGGACGTTCCGCCGGCATCAAGAACCAACTGGCGCAACGTCTTCCCGCTGCCCCATTGAGCGAACTTGTCAAGGGAACCGCGTTCGCCGTTTGTCTCCAGTTCCGGTAGAGGGGCGTCGAGATCGAACTGCGAGAAGTCGATGTCGGTGACCGACGAGATGCTGGCCAGGGACTGCTCGATGAAATTCGGATCCTCTTCGCCGGCCTTCTTGCGCGCCTGCGCCTCTTCCTCGGTCGTGCCAAGGATTGGACTCACGACGAACAGCACCTTGATGTCGTCGGGGTTGCGACCCTGTGCCGCGGCCCGCGCCCGGACGTCGTCGCGGTAGGACTTCATACCTTCCACGCCGTTGGCCACTGCGATGATCGAGTCGGCGTACTTCGACGCGAATTGCCGACCTTTCGGGGAACCGCCGGCCTGGACGAACGTCGGCCGGCCCTGCGGTGAGCGCACCGTGTTCAGCGGGCCGCGTGACTTGAAGTACTTGCCCGCGAAGTGAATTGCGTGCACCTTCTTGAAATCGGCGTAAGTGTCGGTTTCCCGGTCGCGTATCACCGCGTCGGGCTCCCACGAATCCCACAGCTGACAGACGAGGTCGACGTATTCGTCGGCGATGTCGTAGCGCAGGTCATGCTCGGTCAGCTTGTCCATGCCGAAGTTCTGCGCCGACCCGTCCTCTCCGGAGGTGACGATGTTCCAGCCGAAGCGGCCCTCGGCGATGCCGTCGAGCGTGGAGCACAGGCGCGCAAGCAGGAACGGCGGATAGAACGTCGTCGACATCGTTGCGACCACACCCATTCTCGACGTCGCCGCGGCCATGATCGCCGCCAGCGGTGCGGGATCGTGCTTGGGCGCCATGGTCGCGTGCTTCAGGTACACCTCGGAGTTGCCGCCATAGGCCTCCGACACCATCAACGTGTCCTCGATCATGATGTAGTCGAAGCAGGCTTTCTCCATGGCTTTCGCCATCTCGATGTAGAACTTCCCGTTCCAGGGCATGCCGTCGTTGCCGAACGGCGTGTTCCACTCGTTCGTCGTGAAGTTCATGAACCAGCCGAGGTGGAACCGCTTGTCGGCCATCAGAACTCACGCAAGTGGTCGCGAAGCATCGTGCCGGTGTACTCGGAGCGTACGAGGCCGCGCTTCTGTAATTCGGGGATCAGACCGTCGGTGATCTCGGTGACGTAGCGGCGGTTCAGCCGCATCACCGGGCTGGTGATCAAAAAGCCGTCGCCGCCAACCTGTTTCATGATCTCGCCCATCTCGTCGGCCACCTCCTCCGGCGTGCCACAGAGCTCTAGATTGCTCGTGAGCCCGCTGCCGGTGACGATCTGGCGCAGCGTCTTGCCTTTGCCGCGGGCCAGGAAGCTTTCCAGCGCACCGCGTTCGCCGTTGGTCGACACCGGCGGCACCGGCTCGTCGAGGTCGAACTGGGAGAAGTCGATCTCGGTGATCGAAGAGATCTCGGCCAGCATGTACTCGATGTACAGGTCGCTGGTGAACCACCGCTCCCGCTTGGCCATCGCCTCTTCGTGCGTGTCGGCGACGATGGGAGACACGAGATACAACAGCTTGCAGTGCGACGGGTCACGCCCGTTGGCCTCCATGCGGGCATGGATGTCCTCGCGGTAGGACCGCATCGCCTCGATGCCGTTGGCCGGCGCGACGATCGTGTCGGCGTGCTGCGCGGCCAGCTCACGCCCTGGCGGCGACGCGCCGGCCTGGGCGATGGTCGGGCGGTACTGCGGTGACGGCGCGGTGTTCAGCGGCCCGCGCACCTTGTAGTACTTGCCTTCGAAGTCGATCGTGTGGACCTTCTTGTGGTTGGCGTATGTGCCTGTGGTGTAGTCGCGTTCGATCGCGTCCGGCTCCCACGACTCCCACAGCTTGCTGACCACTTCGAGGTACTCGCTGGCCCTGGCGTAGCGCTCGTCGTGCTCGTAGAGCTTGTCGAGGCCGAAGTTTTGTGCGGCTCGGTCCTCGCCGGAGGTCACGACGTTCCACCCGAAGCGTCCGCGCGCGATGTGGTCGATGGTGCTGCACAGGCGGGCTAGCAGGAACGGCGGGTAGAAGGTGGTGGACATCGTCGGGATCACCCCGAGGCGGCTGGTGGCGTTGGCCATCAACACCGCGAGCGGAACCGGGTCGTGTTTGGGGTTCACCCCGTGCTTGAGATCGTGCTCCATCGTGCCGCCGTAGGCGGTCGACACCATGAGCTTGTCTTCGATCAGCACATAGTCGAACTTGGCGCGCTCCAGATCCTTGGCCATTTCGACGTAGAAGTCACCGGTGAAGTCGCGACCGCCGTCGCCCCAATTCCCGTTCCATTCGTCGGCGACGAAGTTCAGGAACCATCCCAGATGGAACATGTTGCTCATGCCCTCAAGACAAGTGGGCAGGCGTTACCCCAACATGTCCGCGCGGTACCGCTGAGATTGCGCTACGCGGTTTACGTCTGCTCGGCGGGGATGTAGCGCGGGAAGACCCCGACGGGCGCAGGCAGCGCGGTGCCAGGCGCTAACCGGGTGCCGACGGCCGCGAACGTGCGGGCCTCGTCCGGCTGCCCCAGCAGGTCGAGCAGCTTCGCCGTCGATTCCGGCATCACCGGCTGACTCAGCAACGCCGCGATCCGCACTGTCTCCAACGTCGTATAGAGCACGGTGCGGAACCGCACCGCATCTTCGGGCAGATCGGATTTACGCAGCACCCACGGCTCCTGTGCGGAGAAGTACTTGTTGGCCGCGCCGAGCACTGACCAGATTGCCTCGAGCGCGAGATGCATTGCAGTGGAGTCGTAATGGCCGCGAACCCGATCCATCAACGCGTCGGCCGCATCCAGCAGCGCCTTGTCGTCGGCGGTGAATTCGCCAGGCTCAGGGACGACGCCATCGAGGTTCTTCGCCACCATGGACAGCGAGCGTTGCGCGAGATTGCCCAACTCGTTGGCCAGGTCGGCGTTGATGCGCCCGATGATCGCTTCTTCGCTGTAGCTGCCGTCCTGTCCGAACGGCACCTCCCGCAGGAAGAAGTAGCGCACCTGATCCACGCCGAACGTGTCGACGAGGTTCAGCGGGTCGACGACGTTGCCCACCGACTTGCTCATCTTCTCGCCACGGTTGAGCAGAAAGCCGTGCACAAACACCTTGCGCGGCAACTCGATTCCCGCCGACATCAAGAACGCCGGCCAGTAGACCGTGTGAAACCTGATGATGTCCTTGCCGATCATGTGCAGATCTGCCGGCCAGAACCGCTTGAACAAGTCCGAGGATGTGTCCGGAAACCCCACGCCCGTCAGGTAATTCGTCAGCGCGTCGACCCACACATACATCACGTGATCTGGGTGGTCGGGGACCGGCACGCCCCAGTCGAACGTCGTCCGCGAGATCGACAAGTCGCGCAGCCCGCCGGACACGAAGCTGACCACCTCATTCCGACGCACCTCGGGCTCGATGAACTCCGGATGCTCCTCGTAGAGCGCCAGCAGCTTGTCCGCGTAAGCCGACAACTTGAAGAAGTACGTCTGCTCCTCGGTCCACGTCACCGGCGCCCCGGTCTCCGTGGCGATCCGGACACCGTCGGAGCCCACGGCCGTTTCGGCTTCGGTGAAGAAGCGCTCGTCGCGAACGGAGTACCAGCCCTTGTATGCGTCCAGGTAGATGTCGCCGGCATCGTTCATCCGCCGCCAGATCTCCTTGGACGCCTCGTAGTGATCGGCATCCGAGGTGCGGATGAACCGGTCGAACGAAATGTTCAGCCGTTCCTGCATCCGCTGGAACACGTCGGAATTGCGGTGCGCCAGTTCGGCCGCCGGAATGCCCTGGGCCGCCGCGGTCTCAGCCATCTTCTGTCCGTGCACGTCGGTTCCCGTCAGGAAGCGCACGTCGTATCCGTCGAGGCGCTTGAATCGCGCGATCGCGTCGGTCGCGATGTATTCGTAGGCATGCCCGACGTGGGGGTCGCCGTTGGGATAGGCGATGGCTGTCGTTATGTAGTACGGCTCGCTCATTTGCGCTCAGCTTATTGTGTCCGGGTGAGTTCACAGCGCCCGGCGCCGCCCGCCCCGGAGCCGCTTAGCCCGTTGGTCGATGCGCACACCCATCTCGACGCCTGCGGGGCCACCGACGCCCAAAGCGTCACCGCGATCGTCGATCGCGCCGCGGCGGTCGGCGTACAGGCCGTCGTCACCATCGCCGACGACCTCGAGTCCGCCCGTTGGGTGACCGAGGCCGCCGACTGGGACCCCCGCGTGTACGCCGCCGTCGCGTTGCATCCGACGCGCGCAGGCGCGCTCACCGAGGAAGCCAAGACTGTTATCGAACAGCTGGCCGGACACCCGCGCGTCGTCGCCGTCGGCGAGACCGGCATGGACATGTACTGGCCGGGAAAGTTGGACGGCTGCGCCGACCCCGCCGCCCAGAAGGACGCCTTCGCCTGGCACATCGACCTCGCCAAGCGCATCGGCAAGCCGCTGATGATCCACAACCGCGACGCCGACGCCGAGGTTCTCGACGTGCTCAACGCCGAGGGTGCACCCGACACCGTGATCTTCCACTGCTTCTCGTCGGACGCGCAGATGGCCCGCACCTGTGTAGCCAACGGATGGCTGCTGAGCCTGGCGGGCACCGTCAGCTTCAAGAACGCCAAGGCGCTGCGCGAAGCGGCCCGGCTGATACCGCCCGACCAGCTGCTCGTGGAGACCGATGCGCCCTTTTTGACCCCGCACCCGTATCGTGGGGCCCCGAACGAGCCGTACTGCCTGCCTTACACGGTTCGAGCGCTCGCCGATGTCGTCGAGCGGCCCGCAGAAGAACTTGCGCGGGAAAGTACTACGACGGCGGTTCGAGCCTACGGGCTGCCAAGTTGCCGGTTCTAGACCTTTTCGTTACCGTGCTGTGATCGAACGGGGGGAGCTGGCCCAGCCGTCAACCGTCCGATAGTCGGGGATAGACCACGTTTTGAATACTTTGCAGAAGCTCCACGAAGAGCGCTCGCCCATCCTGCGTCTTCTGGTCGGTGCGATGTTGCTTGCGCTCACTTTCGCCGGTGGATACGCCGTTGCTGCGCATAAGACAGTGACGCTTAACGTGGACGGCTCGTCCACGACGGTGTCGACGATGAAGTCACGCGTCATCGACGTCGTGAAGGAGAACGGATTCGACGTCGGCGAACGCGACGACCTCTTCCCGGCCGCCAACGAGGCCATCCATCCATCCGACACGATCGTGCTGCGCCGCAGCCGGCCGCTGCAGGTCTCCCTCGACGGCGAGAACAGCCGCCAGGTCTGGACGACCGCGTCCACCGTTGACGAGGCACTCGCGCAGCTTCAGATGACCGACAAAGCCCCTGCCGCCGCATCGCGCGGCAGCCGCGTGCCGCTCGCCGGCATGTCCCTGCCGGTGGTCAGCGCCAAGACTGTCCAGCTCAACGATGGCGGCGCCGTGCGCACTGTCCATCTCGCCGCGCCAAATGTCGCCGGTCTGCTGGAGGCCGCCGGTGTGCCCCTTCAGCAGCGCGACACGGTCGAGCCCCCGGCTTCGTCGCCGGTGTTCGACGGGATGCAGATTCAGGTGACCCGCATCCGGATCGAAAAGACGACCGAACGTGTCCCGCTGCCGCCGAACAACAAGCGGATCGAGGACGTGACGATGAACATGAGTCGTCAGGTCGTCGACGATCCGGGAGAGCCGGGCACGCAGGACGTAACGTTCGCCATCGCGAAGGTGAACGGGGTAGAAACCGGCAGGTTGCCAGTAGCCAATGTCGTAGTTGTGCCCGCAAGGGACGGCGTGCTGAGAGTAGGCGCCAAGCCCGGTACTGAGGTGCCTCCGGTGACGAACGGAGCTGTCTGGGACGCCCTTTCTCGGTGCGAAGCCGGAGGTAATTGGGCTATCAATACCGGCAATGGATTTTACGGTGGCGTGCAATTTGATCAAAACACCTGGGAACGACAAGGCGGTCTGAGGTATGCTCCGAGGGCAGATCTGGCGACAAGAGAAGAACAGATCGCGATTGCTGAGGTCACTCGGGCGCGGCAAGGATGGGGCGCGTGGCCCGTGTGCAGTGGGAGAGTGGGGGCGTCCTGACAATCCGACTACTCGGGCGAACCGAGATACGACATCTCGCTAAAGAGATTGATTTCCGGCCACGCAAGTCGTTCGGCCAAAACTTCGTACATGACGCCAACACCGTGCGCCGTATCGTCTCGGCTTCCGGGGTCAATCGTCATGACCATGTCCTCGAGGTCGGTCCCGGTCTCGGTTCGTTGACGTTGGCCCTGCTCGATCGGGGTGCCAGGGTCACCGCCGTTGAGATCGATCCGATCCTGGCGCGCCAGCTGCCCAAGACCATCGCTGATCATTCGCACAGCGAGATCAACCGGCTCACGGTGCTCAACCGGGACATCTTGACGGTGCACCCGCCCGACCTGGCCGAGGAGCCGACGGCGCTGGTCGCCAACCTGCCGTACAACGTCGCGGTCCCGGCGCTGCTGCATCTGCTCGCCGAGTTCCCGACCATCCGGACGGTGATGGTGATGGTGCAGGCCGAGGTCGCCGAGCGCCTGGCCGCCGAACCTGGCGGCAAGGACTACGGGGTGCCCAGCGTCAAGGTGCGGTTCTTCGGCAACGTGCGGCGCTACGGCATGGTTTCGCCGACGGTGTTCTGGCCGATCCCGCGGGTGTACTCGGGGCTGGTCCGCATCGACCGCTACGAAACCTCGCAATGGCCAACCGATCCCGAGTTCCGTGCTCAGGTGTTCGAGCTGATCGACGTGGCCTTCGCGCAGCGGCGTAAGACGTCGCGCAACGCGTTCGCCGAGTGGGCCGGTTCGGGCAACGAGTCGGCACGCCGATTGCTGGCGGCCAGCATCGACCCGTCCCGCCGTGGCGAGACGCTGTCGATCGCGGACTTCGTCCGGCTGCTGCAGCGGTCTGGCGAGTGGGAAGAGCCAAGGGGCCGCCAAGCGCTGTCGCAGCGGCGGGAGCGGTCAGAGGAGTCCGGCGTCGGGACAACGCTCTAGCGTTCAGCCTTCGCGGTTGTCCCTGTCGAGCAGCTCGTCCATCAGTGGCGTCTCCGCGACCACCGGGTAGTTGCCGGTGAATCCGACGCGTTCGCGTGCCATTTCCATCACCCGGCCGCGCACGGCGTACCACCCGCCGATCAGCGCTGGCACGATGACGACCAGCGCCACCAGGTTCCAGTAGTTCTCGTAGCACATCAGCCCGGTCACGGCGGCCAGGAACACGAGCGTGGCGTAGCTGGTGTACGGCGTGCCGAACAGTTGGAACGACGGCCGCTGCAGGATTCCGCGCTTCGACCAGCGGTACAGCTGGAGCTGGCAGATGACGATGGTGCCCCACGAGGCGATGATGCCCAGCGCCGACAGGTCGAGCGCGATGTTGAACGCCTCCGACGGCACCACCAGGTTCAGGAAGACGCCCACCACGGTGAAGCAGGCCGTCAGCGCGATGCCGGCGAACGGCACACCCCTGCTCGTCATCTTGGCGGTGAACTGCGGTGCGCTGCCGTTCATCGCCATCGATCGCAGGATCCGGCCGGTCGAGTAGAGCCCGGCGTTGAGGCTCGACAGTGCGGCGGTGAGCACCACGAAGTTCATGATGTCTCCCGCAGCGGGAACGCCGATGGAGGAGAAGAACGTGACGAACGGGCTGGTGCCCTGTTTGTACGTGCTGTACGGCAGCAGCAGCGCCAGCAGAATCAGCGACCCGACGTAGAACACCGCGATGCGGAACACCACCGAGTTGATCGCCCTCGGCATCACCTGGGCGGGATTCTCCGTCTCGCCCGCCGCGGTGCCCACCAATTCGACTGCGGCATAAGCGAAGATCACCCCGGAGGTGATGATCACCAGCTGCAGTATCCCGGTGGGCAGGATGCCGCCGTGGTCGGCGATGACCGAGGGCCCCGTGGTCTGCCCAGCGATGGTGAACCGGCCTGCGAGGAAGATGATCCCGACGACGAGGAACGTCACCAGTGCGATGACCTTGATCAATGCGGCCCAAAACTCCATCTCTCCAAAGAGTTTCACGGAGATCATGTTGACCGTCAGCACGATGACCAGCGCCATGAGCGCGATGGTCCATTGCGGGACGGCTTTGAATGCCCCCCAGTAGTGCATGTACAGCGCGATCGCAGTGACGTCGACGATCGACGTGCACGCCCAGTTGAAGAAGTACATCCAGCCCGCGACGTAAGCGGCCTTCTCGCCAAGGAATTCGCGCGCATACGACACAAATGATCCCGACGAAGGGCGGTGCAGCACAAGCTCACCCAGCGCCCGCAGGATGAAGAAGACGAACAGCCCGCACACGGCGTAGACGATGAACAGGCCTGGGCCCGCGGTGTGCAGACGGCCGCCTGCGCCCATGAAGAGCCCGGTGCCGATCGCGCCGCCGATGGCGATCATCTGCAGCTGTCGCGGTTTGAGGCCCTTGTGGTAACCCTCGTCCTCGTGGGCCAGAGCTGAGGTGTCGTAATCGGTGGTGGATGACATTGGCCCGACGCTAGTGCTGCCCAGTCCAGGCGGAAACTCGGGAGCCGTAAAAGGTGCGTTACGAACGGGTTTGGCCGAGGTTACCGCAGCGCCCGTGCGATCAACGAAGTAAACTCGCGACAGGATTGGTAGCGATCGTGTGGATCCTTCGCCATGGCCTTGGCCAGTATCGAATCGAAAACGCGTGGCAGCCAGTCGATCTCGCGGGATAGGCGCGGCGGTTGGCTGTGCAGGTGAGCGTTGATCAGTCCCATCTGGGTGTTGGCTGTGAACGGTGGTGAACCCGTGAGCAGTTCAACCGTCGTGCATGCCAGTGCGTACTCGTCGGTGGCTTCGCTGGGCGCATGCCCGGTGAGCAGTTCCGGCGCCGAATAGGGCAGCGATGCCTCGATGTGGGTGGCGCGATAGCCGATGTCGTCGGTGATCGAAAGGGCCACCCCGAAATCGATGAGAACCGCGCCATCGCGCTGAAAGTCCTGGTGCACAAGAATATTCGACGGCTTGACGTCGCAGTGCACGACTCCCCGGTTGTGTATGTAGTCCAGCGCATCGGCGATCTGGGCCAGTGCCGCAAGCCGATCCGGCGTTGCTGTAAGCGTGGCGACGGTGCCGCCGGAGACGAGCTCCATGGACAGCCAACCGGGCCCGCGTTCATACACGGTGACGATGTGCGGGTGGTCCATCTGGTGGGCGAACTCGAATTCTCGGCGCAGGCGGGCGACTTGAGCCAGATGCCGATGCTGCTCGTCGAGAATCTTCAGGGCAACCGCGCGGTCTGGGCCCGCGGCGTCGTGCGCCCGGTACACCGTCGCATATCCGCCGTGGCCTAATGCTGCCTCCACGACGTACCCCTCGAACCGGGCGCCGGGCGCAAGCATCCTCACAGCCTAGGGGTTTGCTGTCGGTCTGGAGGCGCCCCAGAACGGCCGGGTATCTGGATACTTCGGCACGTGCCTTGAGCGTCGCGGCGTTAGTGTCGTGCCGTGTCTGCCTCCGACGGAAACACCGCCTCCGAGTGGGTCCCCACCGGGTCGGTGACCGTGCGGGTCCCAGGCAAGGTCAATCTCTATCTGGGTGTGGGTGACCGTCGCGAGGATGGCTATCACGAGCTGACGACCGTCTTTCATGCCGTGTCGCTGCTCGACGAGGTCACCGTGCGCAACGCCGACGTGTTGTCGCTGGAGATGTCGGGCGAAGGTGTCGAGTCGCTGCCCACCGACGAGCGAAATCTCGCCTGGCAGGCGGCCGAGTTGATGGCAGAGCACGTCGGGCGGGCCCCCGATGTCGCGGTCTTCATCGAGAAGTCCATTCCGGTCGCCGGGGGGATGGCGGGCGGCAGCGCCGACGCCGCGGCGGTGCTGGTCGCGATCAACACGCTGTGGGAGCTCGGCGTGCCACGGCGTGACCTGCATGCGCTGGCCGCTCAGCTCGGCAGCGACGTGCCGTTCGCGCTGCACGGAGGCACAGCGCTGGGCACGGGCCGCGGCGAGGAGCTCACCACCGTGCTTGCCCGCAACACGTTCCACTGGGTGCTGGCCTTCGCCGAGGGCGGGTTGTCGACCCCTGCGGTGTTCAGCGAGATCGACCGGTTGCGGGAGAGCGGTCGCGAGCAGCCGCCGCGGCTCGACGACCCCGAGCCGGTGCTGGCCGCGCTGGCGTCGGGCGACCCCACAGAGCTGGCGCCACTGCTCGGCAACGACCTGCAGCCGGCGGCACTGAGCCTTGACCCTGCGCTGCGTCGCACGCTGCGGGCAGGCGCAGACGCCGGCGCGCTCGCAGGAATCGTTTCGGGCTCCGGGCCGACGTGTGCGTTCTTGTGCTCGTCGGCAGCGTCGGCGATCGACGTGGGCGCTCAGCTCGCGGGTGCGGGCGTGTGTCGCACCGTCAGGGTGGCCAGCGGCCCCGTGCACGGCGCCAGGGTGGTGCCCGCACCGTCGACGTCGGTTTGATTGACCTCGATTTCTGCGTGAGGGCTGTCCCCAGCGAGTTTTTTCGACGTTCATGCAGAATTTGCGCAGGCTCCTGGCGCCATTACGCCGTGATTACGAGCGAGTGTGACCCAGGCCTCAATTCTCGCTACAGTTTGGCGGCTACTTAAGAGTTGCTTAAGATGAGCGGCGGTGAAAGCTAGCGGTCAGGCATCGGGCGCGTCTTTTTCTCCCACCGGTAACCCCGGTGGGTGGTTCAACAGATATATAGGACAAGCCGGTGCATCACCGATTCGAGACATAACCGCTCCCCAAATGTGTGCGCGCCTACGCGGAAACGCCTTCTATCAGCGGGAGCATTACACCCGGACGTTTGCGCTCCGGAAACCGAGGAGGTCGTCGTGAGCCGATTCACCGAGAAGATGTACCGCAACGCCCGCACCGTCACGACGGGCATGGTCACCGGTGAACCGTACGAGCCCGTTCGGCACACCTGGGGTGAGGTTCACGAGCGCGCCCGCTGCATCGCGGGCGGTCTGGCCAACGCGGGCATCGGCCACGGCGACGCGGTCGGCGTGCTTGCTGGCTTCCCGGTGGAGATCGCCCCGACCGCGCAGGGCCTGTGGATGCGCGGCGCCAGCCTGACCATGCTGCACCAGCCCACGCCACGCACCGACCTGGCGATGTGGGCCGAGGACACGCTGACCGTCATCGGCATGATCGAAGCCAAGGCCGTCATCGTCTCCGAACCGTTCACGGTTGCCATCCCTGTGCTCGAGGAGAAGGGCATCTCGGTTCTGACCATCGCCGATCTACTGGCGTCGGATCCGATCGACCCGGTCGAGGTCGGCGAGGATGACCTCGCGCTGATGCAGCTGACGTCCGGCTCGACTGGGTCGCCCAAGGCCGTGCAGATCACGCACCGCAACATCTACTCCAACGCCGAGGCGATGTTCATCGGCGCCGAATACGACGTCGACAAGGACGTCATGGTCAGCTGGCTGCCCTGCTTCCACGACATGGGCATGGTCGGCTTCCTGACCATCCCGATGTACTTCGGCGCGGAGCTGGTCAAGGTCACCCCGATGGACTTCCTGCGGGACACGCTGCTGTGGGCCAAGCTCATCGACAAGTACAAGGGCACCATGACGGCGGCGCCGAACTTCGCTTACGCGCTGTTCGCCAAGCGGCTGCGCAAGCAGGCCCAGCCCGGCCAGTTCGACTTGTCCACGCTGCGGTTTGCGCTGTCCGGCGCCGAGCCCGTCGAGCCCGCCGACGTCGAGGATCTGCTGGACGCAGGTAAGCCCTTCGGGCTGAGTCCCGAGGCGATCCTGCCGGCCTACGGCATGGCCGAGACGACGCTGGCCGTGTCGTTCTCCCCATGCGGTGCGGGCCTGGTTGTCGACGAGGTCGACGCCGATCTGCTGGCTGCGCTGCGTCGCGCCGTGCCCGCCACCAAGGGCAACACCCGACGGCTGGCGTCATTGGGACCGCTGCTGAAGGATCTCGAGGCCCGCATCATCGACGAGCACGGCAACATCATGCCGCCGCGCGGGGTGGGCGTCATCGAGCTGCGTGGCGAGTCGCTGACGCCGGGGTACCTCACCATGGGCGGCTTCATCCCGGCCCAAGACGAACACGGCTGGTATGACACCGGCGACCTCGGCTACATGATGGAAAACGGCCACATCATCGTGTGCGGTCGCGTCAAGGACGTGATCATCATGGCCGGCCGCAACATCTACCCGACCGACATCGAGCGGGCCGCGTGCCGCGTCGAGGGCGTTCGTCCCGGCTGCGCCGTCGCGGTGCGGCTGGACGCGGGGCATTCGCGCGAAACGTTCGCCGTCGCTGTGGAATCCAACGCCTGGCAGGATCCGGCCGAGGTGCGCCGCATCGAGCATCAGGTCGCCCACGAAGTGGTGGCCGAGGTCGACGTGCGGCCACGCAACGTCGTCGTGCTGGGTCCGGGCACCATCCCGAAGACACCGTCGGGCAAGCTGCGCCGCTCCAACTCCGTCTCGCTCGTCACCTAGAGCTCGACCCGAAGGCCCGCCACCTCAGTTCGTTTGGTGGCGGGCCGACTCGCGGGTTGCTCAGAAGTACGTCGTCGCCTGCGTTTTGGTGCCGTTGTCACAGGTGATCGTCACGTTCCAGTTCTTGAATCGGGGTATGGCCGGAACGATCCTCAGGTCGTAGGTGGAGTTGGCGGGCAGCGCGAAGCTGCGGTTGTAGTTGTCAGTCACGTAGGTGCATTGCGAGGAGACCCCGCTGCGGTCGGTGATGTGGGCTTCCAAACCACCGACGACAGGATTGAAGCTGACGGTCGGTCCTTGCTTCGGTGGCGGCGGCTGGTTCGGTGGCGGGGGTGCCGCTTGCCCATTCGAGCAGCCGGACACGACAATGTGTGCGCCCTGCTGGTTCTGCAGCTTCTGCCTGGCGTTGTTCTGTGCCACTTGAAGCGACGGATCAGACGCCGCCTCGATCTCGCCGAAGTCGTTCGCCGCGGCTGCGGCACACGCGTTCTTGGCGCTGATCTCGAAAACGCACTGCCCGCCGCCATTGTCGACGCAATTGGACAGTGATGCCTTGCTGGCCTGGTCGGCGTCCGGTCCGATAGACATGCCGCCAATCGTCTTGACGGGAGGGTTGTCGTTGGCGTACCCGACGGACAGGGCGACGTAGGCGTCGGGCGCTGCGTTGGCTGGGGCTGCTGCGCCGAGCAGGCCGGCGACGCTCGCCCCGGCGGTCATGAGCATGACGCCCGCCACGATCCGCGTGTGTCGTCCCAAGGTGTTGTTGCTGGTCACGATGAAGTCCTTTTGTGTTTCGGTGTGGCCCTGTTGGTCCACATTCACTTGATAAGGGCGACCAGCCGCGTGAAAGGGGACAGTATTTGCGGGAAGTGCATCGGCACGGTGGGGCTGAGCGGAACCGACATGGCTTGATTCCCGGTAATGATCTGTGGCACTGCGAATTTCGGTTGACACGAGGCATGTTTTCCCGAGTCCCACGGGGAAAAGTGTCCCCTCGGCAGGGTCGCAGGCTCCTAGTAGCTGAATGCAGTTCGGCAGGGCTGCATCACGTTAAGGAGACCTCAATGATGACCGCACCGAACAGCCGGCCGCCCTATCCATACCCGCCCATCAACACGCTGGCGATCACCACCTTCGTCATCAGCGTGCTCCTCGGGCCGGTCGCAATTCTGTTGATTCCGTTCGGGCACCTTTCACTGCGGCAGATTCGACGAACCGGTGAGCGGGGCGATGAATTGGCCACGGTCGGGCTGGTTTTCGGCTATCTGTGGCTGGCGCTTTTCGTTGTCGCCGCGGTGGTGGCACTGGTCTTGTTTTTCCTCGTCTCACGTTGAGCGCGCGGGGCCTCACCGTTTGGCCACGTTGTGCGACAAAAGGGCGCTGAGCGGCGGTGACGCGCTCAGCCGAAATTCGCTGCAGAAAAACTGTCCGACTTGAGCGCACTGATGGCCCTTACCAGGTGACTGGCGACCCGCCAGCAGCACCGCTGCCGGAGACAGTGACCGGCCCGACACGACGAGGAACACTGATGAATCTCATCTTGACAAGGCTGCCGCTACCAGTGCGATTCATCGCCTTGGCGATCTACGCGGGATTGATTTGTGCCAGTACCGTGGCTGTCATCGCGGCGCGAAACGGCGGAGAAATAGCGGGCGCCCCGGTCGGCCACTTCTGGATCACCACTGTGGTGGTCGGCGTGGTGGTGGGCGCGTCCACGTCGCTGCTGAGCTCGCGGTCGACGCATAGTGCCGATGGTGCCGAACTGGCCAGATATCACAACGCCGTCGCGTCGGGTCAGCCGTCCGGCGACGTCAGCCGCTGGCCCGATTGGATTGGCCGCGACCTCAAGACCAACAGGCGCTCGCTGTTCCCCGTCTTCATCTGGGGTCTGGTGATCGGCGTCCAGGGCATCTTCACTGGGCCGTTGTGGGCCGCTGTCTCCGCGTTCGTACTCGCAGTACTGGGCATCGGGCTCTTCTGGTACACCCGGCGGCAACTGCAAGCGCTGAGCGAAAAGCTCACGGCCGCAGGCAAATAACGCAGTGGTCCGACGAACGCGCGGACCGGTCGTGGCGACGACCGATCCGCGCGTTCTCATGTCCTGCGCTGGCCTGGAATCCACCTCAGGGAATGACCGGAGGCTCAATCTCGGCCCATGGCTGCTCAGCAGGCGTGTACGGCTCGAGCGGCTCATGGTATTCGGGGAATTCCGGAGGCTCAGGCATCCCACTGCCGGTAGTTCCATCCCATGGGCTCATCGACGTCTGCGGAATTTCTCCGGGATTGGGACGAATCGTTGGCCAGGGAGCGGGCGGGTTCGATGGCCGTCCGGCCGAACCGTCCGCGAAACCTGAGTCGTACGAGGATTGCTTCGACGGGTCCAGATAGCACTTGCCGACGCCGCCGAACGAGCCGTCCAAGTAGCCCTCGTTGTAGGGAGTGGTGCACACGTCGTCGGCGTGGGCAGTTCCGACGCTGGCGAACAGCACTGCAGCGGGTGCTGCGATGGCGACCGCGGCGGCCCCCAGTGCCGAAATCATTTTCGCTCTTGTGGATGTGGTCTTCATGCTGTGGTTCCTGTTCTTTGGTCGCGGCCTGGATGGCTGCGCTGTCGGTATGGGCAGCGACCGCGGCCAGACGGGACACTTTCTGGTGCCCGTCTTTCATCGCTCACCGTGGAGAGCGCGACCCCGCCTCGTTGAGTGCGATTGGTGGTAGGTATTCACCGAGCAGGCTCCGGTGCCACCACAGGTGCTCGCGCCTCAACTCTTGCCAGGTGCTGAACCGGTACTGATACAGCTGTGCCCGCACATATTGCGGCGGCGACTCGGGAAATGGATTGTGCCGCAAGAGGTGCAGCGTCGGAGCATCGTTTCGCAACAGCCGCACGACGAACGGGCCGAGCCAATCCATCGCGTAGGCCGGTGACAGCGCGGCGAACCACATCAGCCAGTCCAGCCGCAGATGATAGGGCGCCCACTGGCGCGGTAGCCGGTGCAGATCGCCGGGTTTGCCCTTGAATCCGTATTCCTTCCACACCGTCTCGCCCGTGATGTCGTGCTCGTCGGTGCCTTCGATCACCACCTCGTAGCGGATGCGGCCGACGCTGCCGAAGGCGCCGAAGGTGTTGACGAGGTGGTAGGGGTTGAAAGACGCATTCATGCGCTGATGGCTCGAGATCATGTTGCGCACGGGCCAGTAGCTCAGGACGGCCAGCACCGCCGTGACGGCGATGACCACGGCGGCGAACCACAGCGGCGGGCCGGGCAGTGCGGGCGGGTCAGGGATCGGCAGGACCGCCGCGAACGAGGATTGGTCGATCGCACTGAAGGCCAGGATGATCGTGATCCAGTTCAGCCAGGCGAAGTTGCCTGAGATCACCAGCCACATTTGCGTGACGACGACGATCGCGGCGGCCACGCTCGCCGCCGGCTGCGGGGCGAACAGCGCGAAGGGCACGACCAATTGCGCGAAGTGGTTGCCGGCCACCTCCACCCGGTGCAACGGCTTGGGCAGGTGATGGAAGAACCAGCTCAGCGGCCCCGGCATCGGTTGTGTCTCATGGTGGTAGTACAGGCACGTCAGGTCGCGCCAGCACCGGTCGCCGCGCAATTTGATGAGTCCGGCGCCGAACTCGACGCGGAAGAGCAGCCACCGCATGAGGAACAGCACGAGCAGCGGCGGCGCCGTGTCGTCGTTGCCGAGGAAGATGGCCAGAAAGCCGGCCTCCAAGAGCAAAGACTCCCAACCGAATCCGTACCACCTCTGCCCGACGTTGACGATCGACAGGTAGAGCACCCACAGGACCAGCCATCCGAGCATCGCGGCCCATAGCGGCACCAAATCGATTGCACCGGCAAGGATTGCCGCCGACAGGGCGGCGCCGAACCAGCACACCGCGGCGAAGAACCGGTCGGAGTAGTGGAAGTGAAAGATGCTCGGCGTCCTCCCGAATTTCTGCCGGGCCACGAAGCGCGGGATGGGGAGCATCCCGTGTTCGCCCATCAGCGCACGGAACTGTCGGGCCGCCGCGATGAAGGCGATCAGATAGATCGCCGCGACGCCGCGCTGCAGGACTTGTCTAGCCAGCCAATATTCGGGTGCCGCAAACCATTCCATGACGGCAACTCCTCGGACGATGGCTCGTCATATCGTTCGTTGTACCCCGTGAGCGGGCCATTTAGTCCGCGTTGCCGGAAATCGCTGGCTTGATGTCGGGGGGCGCCGATACGGTCGGTGGCATGCCCACACCCGCCATCGAGGCGATCGACCTCGTGAAGCGCTTCGGCGAGAACACGGCCGTCGACCATGTCAGCTTCGCGGTTCCGCCGGGTACCGTGCTGGGGTTGCTCGGCCCCAACGGCGCGGGCAAGACCACCACGGTGCGGATGATGACCACGCTGACGGAGCCCACCGGCGGCACGGCGCGGGTGGCCGGCTACGACGTCCGCCGTGAGCCCGACAAGGTGCGCCGCAGCATGGGCCTCACCGGCCAGGTGGCCACCGTCGACGAATTGCTCACCGGCCGGGAGAACATCCGGATGATCGGCGGTCTGTACGGCATCCGGCGCAAAGAGCTCGCGAGGCTGGGAGATCAACTGCTGGAACAGTTTTCGATCGCCGATGCCGCCGACCGCGTCGTCAAGTCGTATTCCGGGGGCATGCGCCGCAGGCTCGACCTGGCCGTCAGCCTGCTGGCGTCGCCGCCGGTGCTGTTCCTCGATGAGCCCACGACCGGGCTGGATCCCCGCAGCCGCAGCGACTTGTGGGACGTGCTGCGCGGGCTGGTCGAGCAGGGCACCACGCTGCTGCTGACCACGCAGTATCTGGAGGAAGCCGATCAGCTCGCCGACAACATCGTGGTGATCGACAAGGGCCGCATCATCGCCGAGGGCTCGCCGCTGCAGCTCAAGCAGCAAGCGGGCAACGCCAGCCTGATCGTCACTGTCACCGACGCCGGCGACCTGCCAGCCGCGCAGGCGCTGCTCGCCAAGACCGGTGCCGAAGTGTTCGTCGACGCCGGTGCGCGCCAGCTCACCGCGGCCGCCGACGGGCTGGCCGACATGGTCCGCGTCGCGGGCTGGCTACGCGACAGCGACATCGACGTCGACGACATCGGGCTGTCAAGGCCCAGCCTCGACGACGTGTTTCTCTCGCTGACCGGCCATCGCACCGAAGAGGAAGAGGTACAGGCATGACCGCCGTCGAGACGCCGCCGCGCGTCAAGCTGGAACCTGTGCGAACCCACCGCACCAATATCGCGCAGCAGTCGTGGATCATGGTGAAACGCAACATGATCCACACCAAGCGCATGCCCGAAATGCTGAGCGACGTCACGGTCCAGCCAATCATGTTCGTGCTGCTGTTCGCGTTTGTGTTTGGCGCGTCCATCGCCACTGGCGGCGGCGCGTCGTACCGGGAGTTCCTGCTGCCTGGGATCCAGGCACAGACCATCGTGTTCACCGCCTTCGTGGTGGCGTCGGGGATCACCGCCGACGTGGAGAAGGGCATCATCGACCGATTTCGGTCGCTGCCGATCTCACGGTCGTCGGTGTTGATCGGCCGCAGCGTGGCGAGCCTGCTGCATTCGACGATCGGCGTGGCGGTGATGGCGGTGACGGGGCTGGCCATCGGGTGGCGGATTCGCGGCAGCGTCGCCGCGGCCGTGCTCGCATTCGCGTTGATCCTTCTGTTCGGATTCGCGATGATCTGGTTCGGCATCCTCATCGGCTCGGTGATGCGGTCGGTTGAAGCCGTCAACGGAGTGATGTTCACCGTCTTGTTCCCGATCACGTTCCTGGCCAACACCTTTGCGCCTACCGAGCCGATGCAGCATTGGCTGCGAGTGATGGCGGAGTGGAACCCCGTGTCATCGCTGGCGCAGGCGATGCGCGAGCTGTGGGGCAACGGAGGGCCCGCACCGGCGAGCGCCCAGCTGCCGCTGCATCACCCGGTGCTGGCGACCATTCTGTGGTCACTGGCGCTGACGGCCGTCTTCGCACCGTTCGCGCTGCGCGCCTACGCGCGACGTACCGCAGGCTAGGAGTCGTCACCTAACGCCTAGGCTGTGGCTCCGCGAAGTCCGTCGTGTCTGCTCTGAGACCGTTGAAGTCAGCCGAATTGTTGGCGGTACCGCGTGTGGGCGTCGTCGCGGACAGTCCGTGCGAAGTTAAGGGTTTCACCGCGTAGATATCCGGCCACCCCGAGCGCTGTGGCGGTGAGGCCGGGGACCCAGGCTGCCCATGCGGCCTCGTTATCGGCGAACCCGGCGAGCCACGGGGCCAGGAACAACGCAGACCCGACAACCGCCAGACTGAAGTAATCACGTGTGGGGTCGGCCGCGAGCATTGACCACATCGCGATCACTGCCGTGAAGCCGCCCAACCCGACTGTGACAGCGACAGCGGCCGGGGACGGTTGCACGACCGTGGCTCCCAGCACCACGGCGCCAACCCCAACGACAAGTGCTGCGATGCTGATACAACGGGCGACAGCGCTGGGCTTCGTCTGGCTGCTGGTGTTCTCGTTGATGCCGTATACCGTCGGCGGCCTGCTGCTTAGCCATCCGATCGCGCCGAGCACCATGGCCAGGAATCCGACCACCCACGCCGTCCATGCGGCCGCTGGATCAGGGACGAATCCTGCGCCCAGCCAGGGGAGTAGGAACAGTACGAAACCGGCCACGAACAGCCCCCAAAGACTGGGGGTCTGATTACGCGCCAGCAGTGACAGGACCGCAAAGAGGGCTATGAAGGCCCCGAACGTTAATGTGAGAACTTGCCCAGCTGGTGTTGAAGCGAGCGTGATCGACGCCACGACGGCGCCGATGCCGGCTATCAGTGCGGGCGAGCCGATCCAGTATTTCGGTGTACTCCTCACTAACCCGCTGAGGCTCGATCCTGCATCGGCGCAGCCGGGGGTAGTCAGTTCAGTTGGGGCAGTTGAATTCTGCGTCTGAAGTCTTGGGCTATGCACGGAGGCTCCTATGAATTCTATTGGCTGAATAGGGATTTGAGCGTCGCTGCCGCAGTCGATCTGGCGCGCCTCGAGTGCTCAGGCGTCCTGTATCTCAAGTTGAGACGGTCGGGCTGGCGGCACTGCGCCCCCGTCAGATTCCCATCGCTCAAGCGCGATGGGGGACAGCAGGCGTTCGTCTGCGCGGCGTGTGATTCCGAGTAGCTGGTCGGGTGTGGATGCGTCGTTGACGCTGGTCGCCGTTGTCACCACGTCGTAGGCGTGCGTGGGTTCGGTGTATGGCGGTACCACCAGCAGGTCCAACCTCCCGAATCGCGGTCCGAACACAGATATGACGTTGGGCCACTCTTGATGGGCACTGACGATTACCTGGTTGCCCTGGTGTTTGATGCTCAGTGGTGCTGGGGACCAGTCACTTTCGTGGTAGACAACGCTGTCGATTGAGCCGAAACGTAGCGAGAGTGCTGCCAGCAGTGAGGGAAGTTCGCTGGTCAGTTCCGTTGATCGGGGCCACCAGGCGCCCTGGACAAACCCGCAGGACCGGTGTGCGGGCTTCAACCGCATTCGCAGGGTGCCTATGGCTGGCCGGCGCACGGATAGGTCGTGGATGTTCTCGGTGATTGTTAACATGTGCTGCCTCGTCTTGTTGTGAGATGTGTATTCGCGGCGAGTTATGTTCGGGTGTTGGGGTTGTCGAGTGCGTGGGTTCGCAGTCGTTGCGCTCGATGTCCCCAACAGCCACTGCGTCGGTGAACGAAGGTGGACATCTTCCATAGTGGTATGAATTTGCGTGACTGCCTTGCCGCCGTTCGACAACTGCAGGGCTGGTCTTTGTCGCAGTAGAACAGCGCAAGATCGGCCGGTCAGTCATCTCCGTGCTCGATGTCACGCGGACCATTGGTATCCGGAGATCCGTGCCGAAGGCGCCGTTGCGGCCCACGCCTAGTCAGCGGTCGTCACGCCCGTATGCGACGGCGGCGATGAGCCACAACACAGCGATTATGAGGAACACCGCCCCGATCGGATCGAGGTTAAACATACGGGAACCGCGTCGTTTTGATGCGAGCCGCGCGCGTGCCGGATACGGACGCCAGCTCGGAAGGCTTCGCGGGAGCCGGTGATCGCTTCGCACGACTGAGGTACTTGCTAGTGTGACTGCCGACCTGATCACCGATGCCGAACCTGTCATCACTGCCATCACCGGGCGACGAGGTGAGTTGGGCGCCGGTGCGCAGGTGATCCTCGTGAATGAATTCGTTGATGACGGCACAGAGGGTTCTGTTTTGGGCGAGTAACTCAGTTTCGCGGCCTTCAAGTTCGCGGATTCGGCGGTGGGCCTTGTTGAGTTCGGCGTTCAGCGTGGCGAACGTGGGAGCTGTTGGAGACACGGGACTTCCTCTCAACCGCCTGCGGGCGTTCTCTTTTGATCGGTGTGCGATCTCATTGCGGTGCAGGCTGGTTCAGCGCATCGATGTGAAGGCCGTAGGGCACTGCGTTGAGGAGCGTCACCGCCAGGGGGATGCCATTGGGCAGGGTGTAGGTGCGCCGTTCACCGGCGCGGGCCCCTGCGATGGCGGCGCCCAACGGTGATTCGATGGAGTAGACGGGCATGTCGGCGTATTCAGCGCCGTGTACTCCCAGTAGGAATGTTTCGATGTCCCCGGTGGCGTCGCGGCGGATGGTGACGACCATGCCGGGTTCGGCTATTCCGTCGTTGGGTGGGTCCTCGCCGACGACGGCGTTGATCAGCAGGTCATGAATCTGCTGCATTCGTGTCTCCCATGCGCGTCTGACGGCGGCTGCGTTTTCGTCGGTGTCCTCATCGGCGATTCCGGCGGAGAACAGAAAACGCAGCGTGTCCAGTTCCCGGTGCAGCCGCTCGTGGGCCTGCGGTGAGATCCAGACCCGTGTAGTCGTGGCCATGTCAGTTCCTTTCGTTGCGCGAGTTCTTCAGCACAGTGCCGTATTTGACGACTCGCTTACGTCTCGGTGTGGGCGGTGTTATCGGCGCAACGTTCGCTGCGCCCAATAGGGCGGCGGGCATGCACCGGTGGCCTGGTAGCGGCGGAACGGTGTTGTTCATCGCGCCCAGCTCCCGTTAGGTTGCGGCTGCGGAGCGATGTGCTGTCGTTGTGCGCTTGGCCGCGGGCCGCGCAGCGGCGCTGGTGCGTCGCGGCGGAAGGGTCTGTGCCCGAGCGGATTTCGGCGTGTGCATTCCGTAGGGGACTGCCTTGAGCAGGGTGACGGGTAGGTTGGCTCCGCTGGGGATGGAGTAGATGCGTTGTTCGCCGACGCATGCGCCGGCGATCGCGCTGCCCAGTGGGGACTGCATTGAGTAGACGTCGATGTCGGCGTCTTCGACACCACGCACGCCGAGCAGGAAGGTTTCGACCTCGCCGGTGTCGTCGTAGCGCACGGTCAGCACCATTCCTGGTTCGGCGATGCCGTCATCGGGCGGATCCTCACCGACGACCGCGTTGCCTAACAGCTCCTGAATCTGGTGAATGCGTGCTTGCCGCGCCGAGTGGGCTGCCATGAGGTTGTCGTCGTAGTCCATGAAGTCATCGGGGACTTCGATGCCGCGCCGTGAACGCAGGGCGGCCAGTTCGGTCTTCAGGCGAGTGTGGGCTTCACGTGTCATCCAAAGACGTTCGGTACTAGTCATTGTCGGTTGTGTCCTTTTCGTCGAGGTAGGGGGTTGTCGTCAGGGGCGGGCCGGTGGCGGAAGCGCCGCCCCTGACGACTCGGGCGCCCGTCACGAGGGTGGATCACGGGCGATGTGGACTGCGGGAGGTAGCTGAGCTCTAGCGGCCAGTTCGGCGTAGCGGGTCGAAGTCGCGCAGGGCTTCGGGCAGCTTGCCGGTGGTGATCTGTTCGGCCAGCAGCCGGCCGGTCACCGGGCCGTGCGCCAGTCCCCACATGCCGTGGCCGCCGGCGACGTAGACACCGCGCGACATCTCCCCAATGAGGGGACGGCCGTCGGGGGTGACCGGGCGCGGACCAACCCAGATGTCACTGCGTTCGGCCCACCGCACTCCCTCCAGCAATGAGCTGGCGGAGGCGACGATGGCGCCTATCCGTGCCGGTACCACGGGTTCGTGCGGGTGGCGGAACTCCATGGTTCCCGACACCCGCAGTGCGCCGTTGTAGGGCGTGCACGCCACCCGCACGTCGGGCAGATAGATGGGCCCGGGGATGGGGCGGTCCACCGGCACGGTGAACGAGTAGCCGCGACCGGCCTGCACCGGAACGCGCACCCGCCCGCCCACCAGCCGCGACAGCCATGCGCCGGTGGCGATCACCGCGGTGTCGGCGGTTAACGGCTTACCGCCGCGCGGATACACCGTCACCCCGCTGCCGGAACTGAACACGCTGCGAACTTCCAACGTTCGCAGCGTTGCGCCGCGCTCGGCGACTGCTTGTCCCAGCGCGTGCACGAACCGGCCGGGGTCGACGAAGCGTTGACCGTTGATGCTTAGTGCGGCGATGATCGACGGCGAGGCCAGGGGAACTTGTTCGCGAAGTGCCTCGCCGGTCAATCCGGTGACAGACATTGTCTGCCCGGCGGTTTCGAGAGCGCGGAGCTCGCGCACCATGCGCTCGGCGGCTTCTGTGCTGCGGAACAACGCGGTGATCGGGGCATCGGTCACCGGCGCGTCCACGCCGTTTGCGACGAGCACGTCGAAGGCTTCGATGGCTTCCTCGTTGAGCGGCACGTTGGCGCGAACCGCCCGCTTCCACGACGAACGCCGGCAGTTGGCGACGAACTGCATCAGGAAGACCGCGAGCGCGGAGTCGGCGGCCATCTGGATGTGCAGCGGGGCGGCCGGGTCGAGCAGCGAGCGCAGCCCGTAGCGCAACACGCCCGGCGAGTTCAGCGGAAGGGTCAACGCCGGCGAAATCCAGCCGGCGTTGCCCCACGACGCGCCGGCGGCCACGCCGGTGCGGTCCACCACGGTGACATCGACCCCGCGCTCCTGCAGGAACCACGCCGTCGACAACCCGACGATGCCCGCACCGACCACGATCGCCGACCGGGGCCCGCCATCAATGCGCTCGCCGCCGCCCATCACAAACCTCCACATCTCTCGTTGCTATCTCCATGGTGGCCTGCACCACGCGGGAGCCGTTTGCTGGATTCCGACAAGCAGCCGATGTCAGATTGTGGCGATCCGACAACGCGGCCTCTTGAGCGCGGCGAGAGCCACCACGAGTTGCTCCTCGGTCGCGTCGGCACGCCCGGCAGTACTTTGCTGCGCGCGCCCTGCGCCGAAGTTCGATGTAGAGCTGGTCGGTTAGCGGCCACCAGCCGCCCTGCACAACACCTGCAGAACCGTGCGCGGGCTTCAACTGCAATCGGGATGCGCGATCGTCCATCGGCGAGCTTGGGAGATGTCGAAGGACAACGGTGGTGCGGACATGAGCGGGCTCTTCTGTAGTCGTGAATGTATGGGCTACTTGAGGATTGGCGGCCGTTTAGGGGTGGCTGGGTTTGTGCCCGTCGTTGCCGCCCAAGTTGTCGAGGTCGTATTGCCATCGTGTGAAGCGGATGCGGTCACAAACGGCCCGGGTAACGGTGAACAGGGTCGCTGCGATAGCGGCTGCGGATATCCAGATCACCAGCGCGCCCATGGCTGCTTCGGCGGCGGCGCGGCTGGTGGGGGCTGGTGCAGGGGCCTGCGCTCCGTTGGCGTCGACCCAGATCTCAAGGGTGTCACCAGTTTTGGTGGTTGATTGCGCCTCGACTGTACCCGTGTGTTCGGCGCCGGCCGCAGCCCATCGGGCCGACGCGGTGGTGGTTCCTGTTCGCAAGATCTGTTGGGAGGCAGGGACGTCGGTGACCGTTGCGGCCACGGTGTGGCGGGTGTGGGCCTGCTCGGCGTAAGTACGGCGGCTCGAGTCGTAGACCGCTGTCCCCACGGTGGCGGCGATCGGGGCGGCAATCAGCGACACCGCGACAGTCAGCACCAAGACCAGTGCTTCGATGCGATCGATGGTGCGCACCAGTGGATCGCGGCCGGCCAGCCGCAGCAACACCGGCCACCGGGGCAGGCGCACGGTGAAGGTGTCCATCGCGGCTTCCTCGGCACTGCGGTGGGCCGTCCCGCGTTGATCGTGGGGACCGTGAGATTTCATCGACATCCCCGCTCGGCGAGTCGGCGTCGTCCGGTGGTGCCCCGATTCCTACCGGCGTGATCGGCAGCGGTGGCGTCGAGTCGCTTCCTGGCGACCATCACCCACCTCCACGGCTCGACCATCGGTTATCTCCATGGTGGTGTGGAGGGCTGCCGCAGGGTTTACCCCAGTCAGACAACGTCGCTGCGGCGCTTTGTCGTGTTTCGACAGCGCATGGTCAGTCGGTGTCGGTGGCCGCGAGTTCGATCATCATGGCCAACCGCTTTTTCGCGTCGTCCAGTTGCAGATTGGTGATCTCGGCCATCTTGCGCAGCCGGTAGCGCACGGTGTTCTCGTGCACCCCCAGACGGTTGCCCGCTTCGGTCGGGTCGCCCTGGGCCTCCAGCCAGGCCCGCAGCGTCACCACGTATTCGGTGGCGTTGGCCGCGTCGTGGCGACGCAGCTCGGCCACCGGTCCCCGGTTGGGGGATCGTCCTGAGCGCGCGGCTGTGCGCAGCCGCTGTAGCAGGATGTCGTCCCAGGACTCGTCGTAGGCCGGCGGCGTGCCGCCGGGGGGCCATATCTCGTGCAGCGCCAGACACTCGTCGGCCTCGTGGCGGGCCGCGACAAGGTCGGCCACCTCGGCGGGCCCGCTGATGCCGGCCAATACGGTCATCCGCTCGGGAAGTGCTGCCTGCAGACCGGTAATCCACTTGCGCGCCGTCGCCGATTGGTCGCCGGGCAGCAGGGTGTAGACGGTGTTGCCGGCCAGCGCGCTGCGCCCGGGCCGTGACCAGCCGAACCCGGTGGTGGCGCGTTCGAACGCCAACAGCAGCGCGGCGTCCCGTTCGGCGCCGATGAACGCCTGCACCGCGATCACCCGTAACACGTTGTGGGGCAGGCCGAGTCGGCTGGCCGCGGTGGCAGCATCGGCGGTGCCCTCCAGCAACCGGATCACCAGCTCGGATTCGACCTGGCGCTCCAGATCCGCGCTGGCACGCGAGCGCAACAGGTGCAGGGCCACCGTGCGGGCACCGTCGGCCAACGCGGTGAGCGCGGCCCCCTTCAACGGCCCCCGACACTCCACCCACACCGATCCCATCAGCTCACGTCCCGACCGCACCGCCACCACCATCCGCCCGGTCATCCCGTGATCCGGGTCGCCGGTGACGAACAGCGGTTCGTCGGAAGCCGCCAGATGGGTGTACACGCCGCGGGCGTCGAAGAATGCGCGCAACTGCTCGGGTGCCTGTCGCTCGACGATGGTCGCCACCCGCGCTGGGTCGGCGTCTTGCTGGCGCCGGGAATAGGCCAGCACGCGGGAGAGCCGGTCCTCGATGATGACCGCGCCGCCGGTGGCGTCCGCCAAACTGTCGGCGAGGGCGAACAGATCCGTTGGGCCACGCCCGGATTCGGTTTCGCGGCCCTCCAAGACCAGTCCGTAGATGACCGCGGCGAGCTCGCTCCAGGTCATCGCCGGGTCGACCACCATCACCGCGATCCCCTCCGCGGCGCCGGAGAATGCGGTGTCGTCATCGTCGCCTTCGCGGATCAGCACGACAACCGCCCGCGCTGAGGCGGCCCAGCGCACCGCCTCTTTCACCGAGCGCGCACCGACGCCCAGCAGCACGTCGCCGACGACGGTGCGATCCTCGAGGCGCTCATGCATGACGACGCTGCGCAACTCGGTCGACCGGGGTATCGGGCAAAACCGCAACCGGACGCCGTAGCTTCCCAGCACGTTCACCAGGCGGTCTAACGTGACCACGAGCCGCTCCCCAGGCCGAACCGATCACCCAGCGTAACCAGCGGCTCACCGAGCGGTCGGTGAATCACAGCTCCGTCGAATCGGTGTGATCGCCGGCATCGTCGTTGTCGGTCATGAAGCCGTTCACGATGGCAGCCTCCGAGTGGCTGTTCGACTCATAGCCCAGGCAGATCGTCGTCATAGGCCCTTTCGCGGTAGCGCTGAACCGATTTGGCGACGGTGAGCAGGACGACGCAGTCGTCGACGGCGTGCAGGCCGTGGCGGGTGGAGGGGATGGTGAGGTGGTCGCCGGGGCGGCCGTCCCAGCTGGTGTCGGGACTGGTCAGCCGAACCCGCCCGTGCAACACCTGCAGTGTGGCCTCGCCAGGACTTTCGTGGTCGTCGAGGCTGGTGCCCGCGGTCAGGGCAATCAGGGTTTGTCGCAATGTGTGTTGGTGCCCGCCGTACACGGTGTGCGCGCTGCGGCCGCTGTGGGCGTCATGCGCGGCGGCCAGATGCTGTCGGGCGAGTGCGGTCAGTGAAACCTTGTCCATGGGAGCCGTTCCGGTTGTCAGTGACCCGATGGCGGTGTCAATTGGTGGTGAAGGTCGGCGACGTAGCCGTCGTAGGCGGCGGCGACCGTGTCGAGGTCGACCTGCTCGGGCAGGTCCTCGGCGCTTTGACGGGCGATCAGGTAGGCCGCGGTCGCCTCGACGACACGCTGCTCGTCGTCGGCGATCTGCACCACCACCGCAGGGTCGGCGTGCACGCGCACGACGACGGTGTCTTCGTTCTGCCGAAACCGGAGGAGATAGTCGTGATCGCCGAGCGCCTCGAGGGCCGGCTGATGAACGGTCATGGTGTTCTCCTTCGTGGGTGAGTTGCGGGATCGTCATCCCGCCAGGAGGGCGGCGCCAAGGCCGACCAAGGCGGCGACCTTGAGCGCCTCCAACCCGATGTAGGCGTGGTGTGCGCGCGAGCGGGGTGCGTCGTGGCCGGCGAGCACACGCGCTGAGCGACGGTTGAGCCTCGGCCGCACCCATAGGAGTTGGACGCCGAGCAGTACAGCTGTCACCGCCGCGAGTACGAGCACCGCACCGGATGCTCCGGTGACGATCAGGCATACCGCGATGACCACGGCCCAGACGATTTCGGCGATGTTGAGGGCCCGGAACACGATGCGTCCGATGGCCAGGCCCACCCGCAGCTCGAGGCCTTCGGCGCGAAACTTTAGCGGTGCTTCCAGGAAGGAGATCGCAAACACCATGCCCAGCCAGACCAGCGCGGCCGCAGCAGCCACCCGAATCGCGAGCTCGGTCATAACGATTCCCGATCACGAGTTGATGCGCGGGCGAGGTGGGCCACGCACAAGTCGGGTTCGACGAACGGGTCGAGACGATCCACGGTGACCGGTGCCCGCATCGCGCTCAGTGCACCCTGCATCAGGCCCAGGTGCACAGAGCAGATCACCTCGCCGTGTTGTTCGGCCAGGTTCTGAAAGGGGCAGTGCCGCAACCGGATCTCACGCGCGCGTCGGCCGTCGGCGGGTTCGGGCTCAAAACCCAACTCCGCCAACAACTCCACTAATTCGGTGACCGCGCGGGTTTTCGACGGCGCGCGGTGCTGCGCGGACGATGGCACCAGCGCCGGGCTCGTAGAACGGCCCAACTGCAACCCGATGCCGGCGGCATCGGGTTCCCGGGCCACATAGCCGGTCAGAATGCTGGCCAGGAGCCGATAGTTCGTCGGCCCTGTCGGGTCCATCCTGCGGCTGGCGCGAAACAGGATCGGGGGCCGGCCGCGACCGGCGGAGTCACCGAGGACTTGTTCGACGCGGCCCGCGCGCAGCAGCGCGTCGATGTGAAATCGAACGGTGTTCGGGTGCACGCCGAGCTCATCGGCAACGCTGGCGATGCTGCGCGGCTCGGCCGAGGCGCGCAGCAACTGCAGAATGACGTCTCGGCGGCCCGGGGGACCCATCCCCGGTGCGGAAGATGTTGCGTCGGTGGGCATCAGTCGCCCTGCGGCGGCAGTGCCGCCACCATCGGGGTGTCGGCATCGACGGCGCCGAGTTTCGCGGCTCCTCCCGGTGATCCCAGCGGATCGGTCTGCCCGGGCAGGGTGTCGGTGAAGAACTTGACGTTTTCATCGATATAGGGCTGCAACGGTTCGGGCACGTCGTCTTCGTAGTAGATCGCCTCAACCGGGCATACCGGCTCGCACGCGCCGCAGTCGACACACTCGTCAGGGTGGATGTAAAGCATCCGTGCGCCCTCATAGATGCAGTCCACCGGGCACTCATCCACGCAGGCGCGGTCCTTGATGTCCACGCACGGCGCTCCGATCACGTATGTCATGCCCACGACATTACTCCAATTATCACTTGTAGGAATAGGATGTGCCCATGACCCTCTACGACGATGCGGATGCAGCGGCCGACACCGACGAGCTCGACGTGCGGCAGATACCCAAATCTCAACGGCACCCGATGATTTTCGCCCGCTTCGACGCACTGGCTGCCGGCGAGTCGTTCGTACTCGTCAACAGTCACGACCCAATACACCTGCGCGAGGAGTTCGCCCGCGACCGCCCCGGTGCGTATGCCTGGCGCTATCTGGAGGGCAGCCAATCCGACAGACTGTGGCGGATCCGGATCGTCCGAATCACCGAACCCGACCTCGCCGGCCTGCTCTGACGCCACGTCATCGACGTCGGAGAAACCCTGTCACAACGTGTCGACGGAGTGTTCGCGTTCGAACGGCTTTGACGCGCCGATTGTTAACGCGTCGATGGGTGGGGCAGTGCGCTAGGCGGCAGCGGTCTCTCATGCCGCGGGGGGCTGGTGCCTGCGCCGCTTACCCCAATCCTATTTAACGGGCTATAGTCCGTTAAATAGGATCTTGGCAATGGGAAGTGGTGGTGCACATGGCGCACGAGATGGCCCATCCCCGCGCCGATCTGGGTACACCGTGAGCGCCGTCGTCGAACTGGCACCGACCCGGCCGTTCCCGCCGCGGCGGGGCGTCAAGGGGTCGTTCGTGTACCGCGTGCTCACGACCACCGACCCCAAACTGCTGGGCATCATGTACACGGTCACCTCTGTCGGCTTCTTCATGGCCGGCGGGTTGATGGCGCTGCTGATGCGCTCTGAGCTGGGCGCGCCGGGGTTGCAGTTCTTGTCCAATGAGCAGTACAACCAGCTGTTCACCATGCACGGCACGATCATGCTGTTGCTGTATGCCACCCCGATCGTGTTCGGTTTCGCCAATTGCATTCTGCCGCTTCAGATCGGCGCGCCAGACGTGGCGTTCCCGCGGCTCAATGCGCTCAGTTATTGGCTGTATCTGTTCGGCGCGCTGGTCACCGTCGGCGGGTTCCTCACCCCGGGGGGCGCGGCCGACTTCGGGTGGACCGCCTACACGCCGCTCAGCGACGCGCTGCATTCGCCGGGCGCGGGCGCCGATCTGTGGATTATGGGGCTGGCCATCGCCGGTCTGGGCACCATCCTGGGCGCGGTCAACATGATCACCACCGTGGTCTGCATGCGTGCGCCGGGGATGACGATGTTTCGGATGCCGATCTTCACCTGGAACATCCTGGTCACCAGCGTCATGATGCTGATCGCGTTCCCGCTCCTGACGGCCGCGCTGCTGGGGTTGGCGTTCGACCGGCACTTGGGCGGTCACATCTATGACCCGGCCAACGGCGGAGTGATCCTGTGGCAGCACCTGTTCTGGTTCTTCGGTCATCCCGAGGTCTACATCGTCGCGATCCCGTTCTTCGGCATCATCACCGAGATCGTTCCGGTGTTCAGCCGCAAACCTGTCTTCGGTTACACCACCATGGTGTACGCGACCGTGAGCATCGCCGCGCTGTCGACCGCGGTGTGGGCCCACCACATGTTCGCAACCGGCGCCGTCCTGCTGCCGTTCTTCTCGTTCATGTCCTATCTGATCGCGATCCCGACCGGGATCAAGTTCTTCAACTGGATCGGCACAATGTGGCACGGCCAGTTGACATTTGAGACACCGATGCTGTTCTCGGTGGGCTTCATGATCACGTTCCTGCTCGGCGGTCTGTCGGGTGTCATGCTGGCCAGCCCGCCGATCGACTTCCACGTCACCGACACCTATTTCCTGGTCGCGCACTTCCATTACGTGCTGTTCGGCACGATCGTGTTCGCCACTTATGCCGGCATCTACTTCTGGTTCCCGAAGATGACCGGCCGGCTGCTCGACGAGCGGCTGGGCAAGCTGCACTTCTGGCTGACGTTGATCGGCTTCCACACCACCTTTTTGGTGCAGCACTGGCTGGGCAACGAAGGCATGCCGCGCCGCTACGCCGACTACCTGCCTGCCGACGGGTTCACCACTTTGAACATCGTGTCGACGATCGGGGCGTTCACCCTGGGGGCGTCCATGCTGCCGTTCGTGTGGAACATCTTTAAGAGTTACCGCTACGGCGAGGTCGTCGTCGTTGATGACCCGTGGGGTTACGGCAACTCCCTGGAGTGGGTCACGACCTGTCCACCGCCACGGCACAACTTCACCGAATTGCCCCGGATCCGTTCGGAGCGACCCGCTTTCGAACTGCACTACCCACACATGGGCGACCGGATGCGCGCCGAAGCCCACGTCGGCCGCCACGGACACTCCAACGTGGCCGCAGGAAGCGCAACGCCGGCCGCACCCAAGAACAACCCCTCCGGCGGATGAGCACGGCGAGCAAGTGCCGATCGGAGACTCATTTGACGAAGGCCCTGCCCCCGCGCCGCGACAGCCGGTGACGGGCTCGGGGGCACCCACCTAAGCGAAAAGTGATCGAAAGACACAACCGTCATATGCGTCATCGGTGTCGTGTCGAATTGCCGCTGTCCGCAGTGAATTAACCGCTCGTCGTGTTCGTCGCTGGTGGACCTAAGGTCGTGGTTGTCGCGTCAACTCAGTTGTTCCGACTCAAAGCGTGCAGTGCTATTATAGAGGAGTAAAATACTCTAAATGGATTGAGGTGGAGTCCATGACACAGGCGACTGAACCAGCCCACATCGGTGGCGTCACAACGACGGTCGCCTCGACAGTCATACGGGTAGCCGACTTGGATCGATCGGTGAGCTTCTATCGCGATGTGTTCTGCTGCCGGGTCGCCCTGCGCGAACCCGACACAGCGCTGCTGTTGACCCCGGACGGGTTTCAGATCTACCTGCACTCGGCGGGCCCGTCTCGGCGGCCGCGGCTGGCCCCCATCGGTATCGAATACCTGATGTGGGCCACCGATAGCCAAGCTGAGTTGGAGCGGGTGACCAGCCGTCTGCGAGCCCACGATCCGGCTACCTATACATATACCGAGAACGGGTTGACGTTCGTGGAGGGCTGCGACCCCGACCACGGCAGGGTCATCGTCGCCTATCCCAGCCCGAGCCGGCTTCCGCGAGAGCTGATCGCGTCGCGGCTGCGCGGGGTGGTACCTGTTGCGACGTGAGCAAGCGCCACCTGCGACGTGAATGCCTCACCGGTGCATAGTCATTGAGGCGCCCGCCCCTCGGGACGGCGTTGGCCCGAGCCGACCAGATCGGCGAGGACCGCGGCCTCGCTCAGGTCGGCGTTCTTGGTGGCGGTGAGCAGGGTTAGCGGCCCTTCCTTCGCCAAATCGCGCAGATGCGCGAATGCGGCCGCGCGGGTGGGCTCGCTCAGCTCGTCGCGGTAGCGGTGAGCGAACTCCTCGAACAGCGCGGGGTCGTGGCTGTACCACTTGCGCAGTTCGGTGGACGGAGCGATGTCCTTGCACCATTCGTCAAGATGCGCGCGGCCTTTACTCACACCGCGCGGCCAGATGCGATCGACGAGGACTCGGGTGCCATCCGCAGGCAGTATGGGGTCATAGATCCTGCGAGCCTTGACGTTTCGTCGTTGAGTCATGACATCTCCCTGTTGGTCAGGTGTTGGCGCCGGTGAGCGTGAAGAACTCTTGGCGTGATCGCGGGTCTTCGCGCAGGGCGCCCAGAAGGGTGGAGGTGATAGTTGCCGATCCGGCGGACTGCACGCCTCGCAGGGTCATGCAGGTGTGCTCGGCCTCGAAAGGTCCGGGGCGTGAGCAGCTCGGCGTAGCCGCGCGCCATCCGCGCGGGTGTGCCGGCAAGACTTTCGGAATCCAGTGAAATCCCCAGGGCCCGAACGAATGCCGCGGCGGCGACTTCCGCGGCGGCAAGATCGCGACGGGGTGATTCGTGCATGAGCCGCAGAGCGGCGGTGGAATGCATGGCGGGTTCCTTCCGGAGACGAGAGGGTCCCTCCGTTCACCCGTCGCAGGCGTAGGTGGCGCCGGCTGAACGGAGGGCAGCACGTGCGGTCGATTACGCGGCCGGGGTATCGGTGCCCGAGCTGGCGCGTCGATGCCAGGCCGGGTCGTACACAAAGGCCAGCCGAGCGAGGGTGAGCGCGGCCAGCAGCAGGCCAAAGTCACGCAGCGCCACGTCGTAGAAGCCGGGGTAGCTCAGCAGGTTGACGATGATGCCGGCCAGCCAGGCCGCGACGATGTAGGCGGCGTATCGCGGCTTGATCGCCACGGCCACGCCGGCCACGATCTCGATTACCCCGACCACCAGCATCACCTGGTGCGCGCTGATCGGGCTCATGTCCACGATCCACGGAGCAAGGTAGACCTCCCACTTGGTGAGCACGTTCGTGAATTTGTCGAGGCCAAACACGATCGGCAACACCGTGAATCCGATCCGCAGCAACAGAAACGCCGCGTAGGCGGGATTGGAGCGGGCGCGCTGTAGCACCCCGGAGGAGGCGTGGGCGGCTGAGGCGGGTAGCGCTGAAGCGGTCATCGCAATCTCCTTTGTAAGACCAATCAGGACTAGTTTTAGAATCTGCCGGTGACGCCTATTTGTCAATACTTTTTGGTGTTAGAGTTGGCGTATGTCCATCAACCGCCCTGCCGACCTGGCCGCACTGAACGGTCTGAGTCACCTGGACGATCCGTTGCGGCGGCAGTTGTACGAGCACGTGATCGAGAGCGACGGACCGGTTTCGCGTGAGCAGGCCGCCGCCGCAGCGTCGATCGGACGCACCCTGGCGGCCTACCACCTGGACAAGTTGGCCGAGGTGGGACTGTTGACCGTCAGCTACCAGCGGCCCGCTGGGCGTGGGGGACCGGGGGCCGGGCGCCCGGCCAAGCTCTACACCCGCGCCGCCCGGGAGATCACCGTCAGCGTGCCGCCCCGGGATTACGAACTGCTGGCTCGCCTACTCGTCGCATCCGTTGAACAGGACGCCAGCGGAGCGGTGCAGCAGGCCGTGAACAGCGCAGCGCATGAGGCCGGCCGGCGTGCCGGCGCGGAAACCGGAGGAAGCGTGGTTGGCGCGCTGCGCAATTGCGGCTACCTGCCCCACGCCGATGACGATGGCCGCATCGATCTACGGAATTGCCCGTTTCATTTGGTCGCTGCCGACCACCGAGACGTGGTGTGCGGCCTGAACTTACGCCTCGTCGAGGGGGTCATCGCAGGGTGTGGTCACCCGCATGCGCACGCCGAGCTCGATCCGGCGCCTGACCGGTGCTGTGTTGTGGTCCACGACGCGCAGCCGTCGGCACGCACCCGTCGCCGACGCCGATCCCATCCAGCCGTCCGCGCCGACAGCGAAACCCCTGATCGGCCAGCACCATGACTGCGTTGAGCATGTCGCCAGTCCTCGCCCACGACACGATGACCGCGCGGACCGACCGAGGCGGGTGTGCGTAATGACCCGGCTCGAGCGGCTCTACACCGAACAGCGGCAAAGCCCCTGGCTGGACAACCTCACCCGCGCATACCTGCGCGACGACACCTTGGCCGCCTATGTGGCCGACGGGATACGCGGAGTGACAGCCAATCCCACGATCTTGGCCAAGGCCATCGGGGCGTCCGATCTCTATGACGCACAGTTTTTCGCCCTCACCGCCGCGGGCTATTCGGTCGAGGATGCCTATTGGGAATTGGCCGTGCACGACGTAGCTGACGCCCTGGCGGTGCTGCGTCCGACCTACGAAAACTCCCGCGGCAGCGATGGTTTCGTATCCATCGAAGTCGCCCCCGAGCTGGCGCGCGACACCGGGGCCACCATCGCCGCGGCCACCCGATTACACGAACGCATCGCCCGCCCCAACCTGCTGGTGAAGATCCCCGCCACCGCCGAGGGCATTCCGGCGATCGCAGCGACGATCGGCAGTGGGTTGAGCATCAACGTCACCCTGATCTTCTCCCTGTCCCGCTACGAGCAGGTCATCGAGGCCTACCTGACCGGCCTCGAAACGTTGGCCGGCCGCGGGGATGTCCTCTCGGCGGTCCGCAGTGTCGCGTCGTTCTTCGTCAGCCGCGTCGACACCCAGGTCGACAACCGGTTGGACCACATCGGCGGCGGCGACGCGGCGGCGCTGCGCGGACGTGCCGGCATCGCGCAGGCACGCCTGGCCTACCAAATGTTCCGGGACCGATTCTCCGGTCCGCGGTGGGAGAAACTGGCCTCCCTCGGCGCCCACCCGCAACCGCCGTTGTGGGCATCAACTTCGACCAAGAACCCCGATTACCCCGACACCCTTTACGTCGACAGCCTCATCGGCCCCGACACGATCAACACGATGGCCGAATCCACCATCACCGCATTCGAGGACCACGGCACGCTCGCGCGCACCATCGACACCGATCTAGCGGCCGCGACCAGCGTCATGCAGAACCTGCACTCGGCGGGGATCGACATGGACGATGTCGGGCGCAGCCTCGAAGACCAGGGCGTCGCCGGCTTCCACCAGTCGTTCACCGATCTGCTGACCACATTGCGCGCCAAAGCACACCAGCTAGCGCAGCAATGATCGACTCTGCGTACCCCGGAACGCGGGAGCTGACGATCGACGCCTCGCTCGGCCAGTGGCGCTCCGGCGGGCCGCGAGAAGCAAGCACCGCAACAAGATTCGGCCGGGTCGCACGTGAACACGACTCTGCCCACACAACAAGAGGGAGACACACGTGAGTGCCCAACAGACATTCGTCATCGTGGGCGCCGGGCTGGCTGGCGCCAAGGCCGCTGAGGCGCTGCGCACCAACGGTTTCGACGGCAAGGTCATCCTCATCGGCGACGAGACCGACCGTCCCTACGACCGACCGCCACTGTCTAAGGACTACCTGCTGGGCAGCACCGAGCGGGAAAGGATCTACATCCATCCCGCCCAGTGGCACACCGAACACGACATCGACCTGCGTCTGGGTATACGAGTCACCGAAATCGACCGCGCTGCACACCAAGTGCGCACCGCGCAGGGAGAAACGCTTGGCTACGACAAGCTGCTGCTGGCGACAGGGTCCTCGCCCCGGCGCCTCGATGCGCCCGGGGCCGACCTGCCCGGTGTGCACTACCTACGCACAGTCGCCGACAGCGACGCACTGCAGGCCGCGTTCGCCGCCGCGCAGCGGGTGGCCATTATCGGCGCCGGGTGGATCGGCCTGGAGACCGCGGCCGCCGCCCGCGCCGCCGGCTGCCACGTGACTCTCCTTGAGCGGGACAAACTGCCGCTCCTGGGTGTGCTCGGCGCGGAGGTGGCTGAGACTTACGCGGCCCTGCACCGCGCCCACGGTGTCGAGCTGCGGCCCGGCAGCGGGGTGGCCGAGATCCTCGGCGACGCCTACACGGTGACCGGCGTGCGCCTGGCCGACGGCGACGTCGTGGCGGCTGATGCGGTCGTGATCGGCGTGGGCATCCTGCCCAACATCGAGCTGGCCGCGGCCGCAGGCCTGCCGATCGACAATGGCGTCGTCGTCGACGAGCACCTGGCCACCCTCGACCCCGACGTATTCGCCGCCGGTGATGTCGCCAACACTTACTACCCGCTACTGGGCACCCACCTGCGCCTCGAGCACTGGTCGGCCGCCCTGAACCAGGGACCGGTCGCCGCGGCGAACATGATCGGCACGGCCACCGCCTACGACAAGGTGCCCTACTTCTTCTCCGACCAATACGACCGTGGCATGGAGTATTCCGGATACGTGCCGCGCGACGGTTACGACGAGGTCGTCTTCCGCGGTGACATCGCCAGCGGCAAGTTCATCGCCTTCTGGATGAAGGACGGAACAGTGCTGGCCGGAATGAACGTCAACACATGGGATGTCACCGACGCCATCGAGGCGCTGGTGCGCTCCGCCGCGCAACCCGACCCATCGAAACTGGCCGACCCCGACGTGCCGTTGACAGAACTGACCGCTTAGCCCGCCGACCACAGCGACCGACACTCTGCACCCGTAACGCGATACCGCCGCCGCGCAGTCCGCAGCCTCGTTAATGAGCGGCCACTGTGGGCGGATGCGTTACAGCGCAAGCCCTGGCGGTGGGAGTCCGTCGTCGCCTCTCGTGAGTGGATTCTCACGTGCCATGTCTCAATCACGCCTGGATTTTCGCGAGGCGTGCAACCTCGCTATGCACAGTTCTGGTTCGACGAACGGGTCGAGTCTGGCCGACAGTCCTTGGGTTCGTGTGTCGGGTCTTCCGCCGGCCGTCGCAGCGTGGTCGAGTAGGCCTTGCAGCAATCCCAGGTGTATGCCGCAACCGACCTCGGGGTGCGCTCGGGCCAAATCCCGTACGGGGCAGCCGCGCAGCCGTATGACGCGTTCCCGTCCGACGATCTGCTTGCTGTCAGCCGACAGCGATGCCATTGGTTCGGATTCAGCAGCCAGTTCGGGGTCGAACCCCATCCGGTCGAAGACTTCGGTGGCCAGCACCGCTCCTCGATCCAGCGGGTCACCGGCCTGCGTGGTGTCCGCAACATGTTGGCCCGCAACGGATTCGTCCTGCGAACCCGCGATCCGGCCGGCCCACTGCACTCCGACGCGCTGGGCACGACGAGCTCGTGCCTCCACTGTCTCGCCGAGCTCCATCGCGAGGATCTCGGCGAGTATCCGATAGTCCAGGCGCTCCTCGACGGCGCGGTATCCGGTGCGGGGACGGCCGACTCCCTCCCGGTTCATCCGGGTGCGCTCGATCGCTCCCTCGTCGCACAGCGCGTCCAGGTGGAAGCGCACGGTGGTGACGTGCAGCCCGATGCGCGAGGCGAGCTCGACGGCGTCAATCGCGTCGCCGTGCGCACGCACCATCTGGAGTACTCGTTCACGTTGCCGGTTGCGCGGCAGGCGATCTCGCCGGCTGCGTCCGGCCTTGGAGTCCGTTTCTTCGCCCACCAGCACCCTTACCCTTCTTATATTTAACGGATATACTTCCTTTATATTAGCAGTGTTGCGATAAGAAGAGGCGAAGATGATCGTCGATGGTGCGCACAGCGTGGTCGGTGACCTACTGCAGACCGAGTTCACGCCTGCGCACACGGACTTCGCCCGGTTCTTGCGGCCGTACGAGTGCGCTATTTCCGCGCTGACGTCCAAGGTCAACATTCTCCAGGGCGAGTTCACTCACGCCGATCACTACTGTCCGATCCGCGCCGTCACCTCCCGGGTGAAATCGCCCGAAAGCATCCGGGGTAAGGCCGCCCGGATCGGCTGCCCGCTCACCGCCGACGGGATCGGCACCAACATCCTCGATATCGCCGGGGTCCGCGTCACCTGCGGCCTCATTTCGGATATCTACCGTGTCGCCACCTTGCTCAGCCGGCAGGCCGACCTCACCGTCATCGAGGTTGAGGACTACATCGCCCACCCGAAGCCCAACGGCTACAAAAGCTTTCACATGGTCCTCGAGATCCCCGTCTATCTGTGCGACCGGGTCGAGCGGGTGCCGGTCGAACTACAGATCAGAACGATCGCGGTGGATTTGTGGGCGTACCTGGAGCACAAGATCCACGACAAGCACGATCACGCCGTGCCACGACGATTGCTCAACGACCTGATCGACGCCGCTGAGGCCGCACATCGACTCGATGTGACGATGCAGCGGCTCTTCGACGAGGTTGGCGACCCCACCGCCGCGCAGGGCACCCACAACGGTGGTCACCTCGAAATGCTGGCGCCACACACAATCGACGGCTGGCGGCCTGGATTCTCTCTCACCGGCCAGCCTTCCGCGCAGAGGTGAACCACGCAACTATGAACACTCCAACCACGGCGTCCGGCTCGGACGGAGAACAAGCGAAGCGGACGTTCGCTGCCGCCCTACGGTTCGCCGGCGTCATCGTGGCTGTCGCAATGCTGGTCCTGGTGTTGGGACTGCTGTGGGTGAGTGGGTGCAAGTCGGGGACCGGAGACGACACGCTAGCGCAATGCGATGGCGTTCAACGCAACCTACTGGGGATCGGCTCCCCGCTGATCCTGCTGCTCGGTGGCCTCGGGGCGTTCGTCCGTACCTATCAGGTCTGGCGGGCACGCGGTCGCTGGTGGATCTGGCAGGGCGCCGGCTGGTTCCTACTAGTGCTGACGCTGGTCGTGCTGACGATGACCGTGCCCGTGGCGCTCCACTAAACCCCCACAGCACCCAGTCAAACGATCGAAGGCGCGACCATGGACATGACGAAGCAGAGCCCATCACAGTCGGTGGTCGTGGGCATCGACGGCTCCCAAGCCGCACTCGACGCCGCCACGTGGGCAGTAGCCGAGGCTGTCAACCTCGGTGCGCCGCTGCGACTCGTATACGTCAGCGCCGCGAAACATACGTGCCGATCGCGAGTCGATGTTGTTTCCTGCAACAACGAACACGCCGAATTGGCTCTATATCGGGCAGAGCTGACCGTCCAAGACATGCGAAGGCCGGTCCACATCGAAACCGCCATCGTGCGCGGGCGCCCCGAATGCGTGCTCATCGATGAATCCCGCAGGGCTGCACTGGTGTGCGTCGGTTCAGAGGGAAAGGGACCATGCGCGCGCATGCCGCTAGGCTCGACCGCGGCCGCCCTTGTCAAGCATGCGCACTGCCCCGTAGCGATCGTCCGGTCCGGCGGCTCACCTCAGAAGAACACCGGTTGGATCGCTGCCGTGCAAAACGACGAGCCAGACAACGACGCCGTCGTACACCGCGCGATCCAGGAAGGCCGGCTACGCAGGGCGCCGGTCCTCCTCATCGACACGAGACTCGATAGCTGGATACGACGCTATCCGGACGTTCACGTCCAAACCGTCGCCGCGCGCAGAAGAGGAACGCGGCCCATCGAGAACCACAGCGACTCAATCCAATTAGCAGTAGTTGGCAGCGCCGACGCCGAACACGTCGCCCGACTCAGCTGGCCGGACTACCATCCGCTGCTCGGCGACTCCAACCGATCAGTGCTGCTAGTTCGTCAGTGATCGAGATCCGATACGCGACGGCGGCATGGTCGTGCACAACCGTCTAGTTTTGGGGATCCGCCATGAAGATGAGAGACCCGTCCGGCGGCGCAGCCGCCGTTTCAGACCGCCTTCGGCAACCCTGGGAATGTCACGGGTCACGATCTACCACAAGATAAACGACTACGGCATCGCGTAACATCCCTACGCTTGTTGGCCCAAAAACATTGGCTCACAATCAATATCGCGAAGCGCCGTATCCCTCATTTGCTCTGACACGCTCCGGGTAGCCAAGGCGGCTAACTGGCGCCGGCGTCCGAAACCTTTGCGGCAACCCGACGGGCGGCTGACCGCTTCCGGATTTGCGCCGCGCCGCCGCCTCGGCAATACATGCCAGCTCGGCCAACCATGCGGATGCCGTTGCGAATACCGCACCCGTAGACAGGTTTCGCCTGGTTACGCGTGCCGCCGTTGAATGCTCGGCCAATCACCCGGGTGAATCAGTTCGCCGGGTGATGACCAGTCATCCCACTTGGGTAAATGCTGGCTCAGGAAATGGCGAGCAGACGGTAAATGCAGCCGTGTACCGGATCTGCGTTCGACGCCGCGCAAGCGAGCAACGGGGCGTGTTAACGGTGGACGAGCCGGCTGTGTTGATCACTGCGCAACGCCATCGCCACTAACGGGAGAAACCATATGAAGCGTCGTCAATTTCAACGATCGCATGCTGAAGGCGGATCCGGCGCCGCGCGAACACCATGGCATCGAATGCGACACGCCGCCGCTGTTGCCCGGCGTTCGGCGCATCGGAAAGGGGATGCCGCGACGGACGCCGTCCCGGCGATCGAGGATCAACTTCATACGCTGCAGCCCATCTGCAGCGCTCAACGGGTGTCGACCGGCACTGCGTGTGGCTCGCCGGCGGTGGCGGTCGCCGAGATACACGCCATCGACGGATGCAACCAGATGGGGCTAAGCCCAGACGGCGACCTCGTCGAGACGCTCTGTCAAGCCTGCCTGGCTACTGTGCAACGCGCGATGGCGACCTACTTGGGCGACAAACGCGAGATGGCGTCCGGATGCGGCGCCCACCCGGTATGCAGCACTTGCGGACGTCCCACCCGATACCTGCCCAGTGTCTTCGCTGTGCGCCAGATCGGGCCAGAGGGACTGGCATTATGACCCGGACACGCATCGCCTTCCTATTTGTGGCTGTGCTGGCCGGTGACTACGCGGCCCTCATGTTGATCGACTGTCAGCTAGTCGATTTCGGCGTCGCCGCTGCCATTTGTGCGGGATCCTCGGTCGCAGCCGGGCTGATCGCCTATGTCGACGACGAGGGCGCCCGGCGGCAGCATGAGATGGGCAGGCGACGCCGCAAGGCGGCGACCCGGGGACGAGCGGCAAATTGGGAGCGCCGTGACCAGCAGGCGGCTACCGTCGCCGACCAACAGCGCCCGTTATACGGAGGCGCGCGCCAAAAACTAAGTGACTCACCTAGATTCGTTGACCGGCAGCATGCCCGCTTATGCGGGGCGTCCGCGCCGGCCCTCAACCCAGAGCCGACACGATGAGCCTGCGGCCGGTGCCAGTTCTGATGGGAGAGCAACCCAGAACGGGTGCGCCGAGGGACGGCGAGCTCCGGGTTGGCGTCACGTGGGATCGGTTGCGTGGCGTGGGGCACCCGATGACCCCGGCGTGGAAATAATGACATGAGCGCACCTGCCCCCATGTCGGGGTTGCCGCGACCCAGTCGAAGAGCAGCCACGGCAGGAAAGACTCGCCGGTACCCGCGCCGCGCGGACGCCGTCGTTGAGGTCATCCAGGAAGGTCCGAGCATGGCCGGGCGCATCGGCTGGCTCAGCGCCCGGCTGATGATCCGGCCCGCGCTGGTCGTGGGCAGCTATCTGCCCTCGGCTCCATGGCCATGGGGCGTCGTCGAGTTCGCCGCCCGCGCCATCGCGCCGATACGAGGCACGGTGCGTGCCGACATTGGGCTCGGGCAGTGCACAGCGCAACTCGTCCGAGCCGCTGGAGTGCGACCGGCCGACGGCACCCGTCGAGTCGTGCTCTATCTGCACGGCGGGGCGTTCCTCACGTGCGGTCCCTACTCGCACGGCCGGCTGGCGAGCATGCTGTCGAGCTTCGCAGACAGCCCCGTACTGGTGCTCAATTACCGCAAGATTCCCAAACATTCGATCCGCGAGGCGATCGACGACTGCTTCGCCGGCTACCAGTGGTTGCGTCAAAAAGGCTATCAGCCCGACCAAATCGTGGTGGCCGGCGATTCCGCGGGCGGCTACCTGGCGCTAGCGTTGGCCCAACGCCTGCTCGACGACGGCGAGCGGCCCGCCGCACTGGTGGCCATGTCGCCGCTGCTGCAACTGGCTACACAACCCAAAAAGACCCACCCCAACACCGGCTCGGATGCGATGTTTGCGCCCAGAGCATTCGACGCCTTCCACGGCCTGATCACACGCGCCGCGGCCCACAGCGACGCGGACGCGGATCCCGATGCGCTGTACGAACCGCTCGATCACATTGCGCCCGGACTGCCACCCACCTTGATCCATGTGTCCGGTTGCGAGGTGCTGCTCCACGACACGCAGCTGGCGGCCCAACGACTGGCCGCCGCCGGCGTGCCTGTCGAAGTCCAGGTATGGCCGGGCCAAATTCATGTGTTCCAACTCGCTGCGCCGATGATCCCCGAAGCCACGCGCTCGCTGCGCCAGATCGGCCGCTACATCCGCGAAGCGACCGGATAACCATGGGACCCCGAGGTCATCGAAGATGGATTTCGCGGCTTGCCACCGGTCAGCAACTCCGGCCGCTGAGTCCCAACTCTGATGGCGGTCCACCCTTGATGCCTGCCGATCGGCCCCAGTACCCCCGTTGGCCTCACCCGGGTGAATTGGCGCGCCGGGTGAAGACCACTCACCCCGGGTCGGTGGATGCTGACTCAAAAGCTGGCGAGCGGAGGGTAAGTGGCTAAGAACGGCGGATCGTCCTTACTGGAAGGGACGTGCATCGAGGCTGGCGCAACCGAAACGGTGACTGGTGATATCCGCTACCAGTCACCGCGTTACGGACTCCTCGACCGCGTCCGTCAGCTAGGCCGAGGGCTCGTCAGCGTACAACCGCAGCTCGCGGCTGACCCGGCCACCGACGATAAGGAGGCGTATTGATATTCACGCTCTCATACGCCATCAACGCGATCGTTTGCCGCGCATCTTCGACTGCAGCACTTGGAGATTCGCCGAGATGACACAGCCGCACGACTGGACATAACACACCACACCACCTTTTCGCGTGTAGCGCGGCCAGGCGGTCAGTTTCAAACAACAACCCTTATCAGGAAGGACGTGTAATGAAAGCCATCGCTGTTTCAGACCGTGAGGCCGGGGTTGCCGGCCTGTCGTTTACCGATTTGCCCCACCCCGAGGCGGCCTCAAACGATGTCGTTGTGCGGGTGCACGCTGCGAGCTTCATATTCAATGAGCTTGAGTGGCCGGACACCTGGACCGATCGCGCGGGTCGTGACCGCACGCCGAGCGTACCCGGCCACGATTTGTCCGGAGTCGTGGCTGAGTTGGGGTACGGCACAACCGGATTGAGCGTTGGCCAGCGAGTGTTCGGGTTGACCGACTGGTCGCGCAACGGCTCGCTGGCGGAGTACACCGCGGTGGAAGCCCGTAACCTGGCACCGCTACCGATCGACATCGACCATACTGTGGCCGCCGCCCTGCCGATCACGGGATTGACCGCCTGGCAGGGCCTGTTCGACCACGGCCACCTCACCGCTGGACAAACGGTTTTGATCCACGGCGTCGGCGGTGCGGTTGGATCGACCGCGGTGCAGCTCGCTCGGGAGGTCGGCGCCCGCATCATTGGTACCGGCCGGACCGCGGATCGCGACCGGGCGGCTGAGCTTGGCGTGCATACCTTCCTGGACCTGAATACCGAAAAACTAGAGGACGCAGGGGACGTCGACCTGGTGTTCGACGTGATCGGCGGAGACATTCTGGCCCGCTCGGCCGCACTGGTGCGCGCCGGCGGAACGCTCGTCACCGTCGCCGAGCCCCCTCAGACCCAGCCGCATGACGGGCGGGCTGTGTTCTTCGTCGTCGAAGCCGATCGCGCCCAGCTCGCCGCCATCGCCGCGCGAGTGCGGGATGGACGCCTCAAGCCGGCGGTGGGCACCGTGCTGCCACTCGCTGAAGCCTCCGCCGCATTCGCTCCCGACAAGCGCATCCCTGGCAAGACGATCGTGCGCGTAGTCGAAGACTGAAAGGAACCCTCGCATGATCGGACGGCGCCTGAGCGGCTCCACTCGCAACGCCGGCGGCGGGCACGACCGCTCACCTGCTCAATGCACTGGGCGACGATCAAGGTGTGAAACCGGCGTGTTCGGTGGCAGCGGCCGCGCAGGCCGCCCCAAACCATCCGATCACATCAGCTAGTCGTCAAGAAACCCGAAGAGAAGGCAGTCAAACATGGCCGTAAAAATATTGTTCCCTGCGCTGATAGCTGTGGCGATACTCGCACCTACAGCCCATGCTGAGCCAGCGCCCGAGAATTCGGGCCAAAACCCGGTTGTACGAACAGCTTTCGATCAAACTAGCAACATTCCGGGCAAATCACTGGTAGGAGTGACCGTCAGCTATCCGCCAGGGGCAAAGAGCGGAGCTCACCACCACGCAAATTCGGCGTTCATCATCGCCTACGTGATCTCAGGAGCGATCCGCAGCCAAGTCGAAGGCGAGCCTGCACGTGTTTATCACGCTGGCGAGACGTGGAATGAATCCCCCGGCGCGCACCACACGATCAGTGAAAATGCCAGCGCCACGGAACCCGCCGAACTACTCGCAGTCTTCTTGCTCGACACCGGAGATGGCCCGCTCACCACGGACGACAACGCGCCAGGATGAGCCTCGTGATGGCGATGAAGATGTTCCCGCTGTTGGACATTAAGACAATGGGCAGATCCGTTTCGCGATGCGGCACAGCAGGAGGAGTCCGTGCACACGCCTTACCGAATCCGGATTGTCCGGATCGCACTGGCGCGGCGATGTGCCTGGCGCTCATGGTATTCGGAATCGCTATGGCTGTATCGCGCGGTATGGAATCGCCGCTCAACTACAGCGTCTTCTCCGTAGCAAGCGCTGCCGCGGCCTACGCGATCGTTGACCTGACATCGCTGTCAAACGACATTTGAAACCGCGTACCACCCGCGCCATATCCAGTCTGGATACTCGCGACCTCCGCAATCCGACTGACGCCGATTACGTTGTGGGGACGCTGGATAACACGCCGCGTCCGCTTTCAGCGCGGCGCACTCGTATGAAGATGTGAACCCTCCGGCAGCTGGGTCCAACGTGATGCCCCCCACTCCGGGGTTGTGCTCATCCGGGTGAATTGGCTCGCCGGGTGATGACAGCTCACCCCGAGTCTGTGGATGCTGGCTCAACAGCCAGAGAGTGGAGAGCAAGTGCAACCGATGAAGTACAAGACGTGACAATGGGAATGTATCGTGGCGCGCGCACGTACTGAATGTGCCAGCCTGACAGAGGATCCGGCAAGCGCCGCACACTTCGAACGTGATGTGATCCCACTGCTCGAGCCCCTCCGCAGGCGGGCGATTCAGATGACCTCGACCATCGCGGACGCAGAGGATCTGCTGCAGGAAACGCTGCTCAAAGCCTACGCCGGTAGGCATTCCTTTCAGCCGCTAACGAATCTGAAGGCGTGGCTGTTCCGGATCATGACCAACACATACATCAACGGCTACCGAACCAAACAGCGCCAACCGGCGCAGTACCCGACCGATCAGATCACGGACCGACAGCTTGCAACCAGCGCCGCGCACCGGTCGTCCGGCTTGTGGTCGGCCGAAGATCACGCACTCGCAACGCTGCCGGACCCTCAGATCAAGGCCGCGATGCAGGCCCTGCCCGAACAGTTCCGACTTGCCGTGTACCTTGCCGACATTGCGGGCTTCTCCTACAAAGAGATCGCCGCAATCATGGAGACCGAACAGGGAACGGTGAGTTCAAGAATCAACCGCGGTCGAGAACAGTTGCGCAATCTGCTCATTGATTCGCCCAGCAGGCGGCGGCCTCAGGGAGGAGCACGTCACCGGACGGTGCGGCCGAACGACGCACTACTGGCACCGACGTCAGCGTCGGCGACGCGGACCGGCGCCGGTTGTGACGGGTGACCTTTGCGGCGGTCGAGCACAACCGCGGACCAGCCGCCCAAGCGCAGGTTCGCCTCGACCTCGTCATGGCCGAGGATCTGCACTGCAGACCCGTTCTCGTCTGCCTCTCACCCGGGTGAAAAGCACAGCTGGATGAGGACAACTCACCCCCGGTGCGCAGATAGTGGTCGGTGACCTGAGCCGCGAGCGGCAGCACTGGACATCAACCTTTCATGTGAAGAAGCAGAGAGTGTTCGACAGGTCCGCAGCGGCGCAACGAAATACGAACGGAGACGGGATGTCACACAATACCGCCACAGGCATCATGGCTGATGAGCTACAAAGCTCCCGAACGACCGCCCTCGCGGCGCTGGTCGCACGGTATGGTCTGGTCATAGTTCTGGCCTGGTTCGGCGCCATGAAGTTCACTTCCTATGAGGCCCATGGCATTTCACATTGGGTGGCCAACAGCCCGCTCTTGAGTTGGCTGTATAACATCATGTCCATCGACGCCTTTGGTCGACTGAACGGCTCAATTGAATTGATTGTTGCAGCACTGCTGGCAGTCAAGCCGTGGTTCCCGAAGGCTTCCGTGGTGGGCGGCGTATTCGCCTCGCTGTTCTTTGTGACCACGCTGAGCTTCATGGTCACGACCCCCGGGGTCGGCGAGGCATCTGCCGGTGGCTTTCCCGTGTTGTCCGCCGACGGGGAGTTCTTGATGAAAGACATCGCGAACCTCGGCTTAGCGCTGTGGCTGCTGGCGGACTCGATTGACGCAACCCGCAGACAGGCGAAAGTCGCCAAAGCGGCCTGACACTTCCGGTGATGAGATTGCCTGCGACGAGGAGGCCGGGGCCCCACGCGCTGATCGCCGGGGGCGCACTCCGCGCAACAACACAGGAGCCAAGATGACACCGCCAGCCGGTGACCATTACGACCTCATCGTCCTCGGCGCGGGCTCCGGGGGCTATGTGGCAGCCATCCGCGCTGCCCAGCTGGGCATGAGTGTCGGGATAGTCGAGGAACGCTATTGGGGTGGAGTGTGCCTCAACACGGGCTGCGTTCCCTCAAAAGCGCTGCTGCGCAACGCTGAGATTGCCTCCATCATCACCCACCAGTCCGCCACATTCGGCATCTCCGGTGACGTCAGTCTCGACTACTCCCGCGCCGTGTCACGCAGCCGCGAAGTCGCCGACGCCCGGGTCCGCGGTGTGCATTTTCTGATGCGCAAGAACAACATCACTGAGATCGACGGTCACGGCCGTTTCACCGATACCCACAACCTTCACGTAGACCTGCGTGAAGGAGGCAGTAGGTTAGTCAGCTTCGACCACGCCGTGATCGCGACCGGATCGCGCGTGCGCATGCTGCCCGGAGTGACCCTCAGCGACAACATCGTCACCTATGAACAACAGATTCTCAGCGCCGATCTGCCCGAGTCCATAGTGATCATCGGCGGCGGCGCCATCGGCATGGAATTCGCGTACATCCTGCACAGTTACGGTGTCCGCGTCGAGATTCTGGAATTCGCCGACCGTGTCCTCGCTAACGAGGACCCCGATGTTTCAAAAGAACTTCAGCGGCACTACCGGCGCCGCGGGATCGCGATTCGCACATCCACTCAGGTGGACAAAGTCATCGACCACGGCGAGCACGTCGTCGTCAGCCACACCGGCGCTGACGGAACGTCCGCTAGCGCGCAGGCCGCCCGGGCCTTCATCTGCATCGGATTTTGTCCCAACGTCGAGGGAATCGGTCTCGACGCCGCTGGAGTGCGTGTCACCGCCGATGGCGCTATCGACATCGATGAATACATGCGTACTTCCGCGCCGCATGTCTATGCGATCGGCGACGTCACCGCCAAAGTTCAACTCGCCCACGTCGCTTCCGCACAAGGCGTGGTCGCTGCCGAAACCATTGCAGGCGTGGAAACGATGCCGTTGGACTATCGGATGATGCCACGAGTGACGTTCTGCCAGCCGCAAGTCGCCAGCTTCGGCTACACCGAAGAACAGGCGCGCGCCGCCGGTCACCGCTTGCGGGTCGCTACTTTTCCCATGCAGGCCAGTGCCAAAGCCCACGGACTCGGTGAACGCGGTGGTTTCATCAAAATGATTGCCGACGAAGCGCATGGCGAGCTGCTGGGAGCGCATTTGGTGGGCAGCGAAGTCAGCGAACTCCTCCCGGAGTTGACGCTCGCGCAGCTGTGGGACCTCACCGCCACCGAGCTGGCGCGAAACGTACACACCCATCCCACACTCGGTGAAGGGCTACAGGAATGCTTTCACGCCCTGGCCGGCAAGGCCATCAACCTGTAGGGAAACAGCGGCACGCAACCGGTCGCTGATTGGCGTCCGATCCGTATCGCGGTATTCCCAAGGCCACTCATCACAAATGCAGGAAGTGCCATGGCCAGACGCAACGTTGCCAGTCGCCAGTCATGTTCGATTTCGATGTGGCCACGCCTGCCGTGCGTGACAGTGCCAGTAATGACCGGAGACGTCATTCCGAGTCATGAGCTGGCAGCACGGCTACGGCGAATACTTCGCAACGAGGGCGAAGGATTGACGTGATCGTTTACAACACGCTCACGAAACGCAAAGAGCTCTTCGAGCCGATAACCGCGGGCACAGTACGCATGTTCGTGTGTGGTCCGACCGTCTACGACCTCAGCCACCTCGGGCACGCCAAGACCTATACCCAGTTCGACCTGATTGCCCGCTATCTGCGTAGACGCGGGTACCGAGTGACATACGTGCAGAACATCACCGACATCGACGACAAGATCATCGGTCGCGCGGCGCAGATTGGTACTGATCCGGTGACGGTGGCAGCTACCTACGAGAAGCGCTACCTACAGGATATGGCCGCGCTGCATATCTCCAGCGTCGACAACTATGTTCGCGCCAGCGACTACATCCGCGAAATCACTTCTCAGATCGTACAACTCATCGCGCGCGGGCATGCCTACGAGCTAGATGACGGGTGGTACTTCGATCTGGCCTCGTTCCCGGATTACGGCAAGCTCTCGGGACGTATCGATTCGCGTGCTGGAGGCTATGCTTCTCGGATCGAACACCGCGTCGACAAGCGCAATGCCGGCGACTTCGCGTTGTGGAAGGCCCGGAAAGAGGGCGAGCCGTTCTGGGACGGGCCCCTGGGTCCGGGGAGGCCCGGCTGGCACATCGAAGACACTGCAATTACGGCGTCGATCTATGGCCCGCAATACGATCTGCACGGCGGCGCCGTGGATCTCATTTTCCCACACCACGAAGCTGAGATCGCGCAAATGGAATCGGTGTCCGGCCGTTCGCCGATGGTGCGCTACTGGGTGCACACCGGTCTGCTGCACGTCGACGGCGCAAAAGTGTCGAGGAGTGCTGGGGGCTTTGTGACGATCCGTGAAGCGCTGGCGGCCTACGACTTTCGCACCGTGCGCTATGCGTTCTTGAGCCAGCACTACCGGTCAGCCATGGAGTTCAGCATGCATGCTCTCGACCAGGCCCGCCTCGCCCGACGGCGTGTCGAGAATTTCGCCCGAACCATCACTGCCTCCGAGACGTCCGCCGCGCAGGCACTCGCCGACCGGACCCGCGCCGAACTCTTCGGCCGTCTAGACGACGACTTCGACACACCTGGAGCCCTCGCCGTATTGTTCGACTACATCCGGGAACAGAACCGTAGTAACACACCACCGGGCCCGACCGCCGCCGTGCTGCTCCAGGAAATCAATGAGCTGTTCGACACCTTCCGCATCGACCAGAGAGCGCGTGACGACCACGAAATCGCTGCAGCGGTTGAACGCCGATGGCGACTGCGCACCAACCGCAGGTTCGCCGAAGCCGACGCGATCCGCACGGACCTAGCGACCCGCGGCATCACCCTCGAAGACACTCCTGAAGGCACCCGATGGTGGCGTCAGGACAAGTAAGAGCAGCCTTATCCATCTTCGCTCCCAGGCGCGCTCCGGCCCACGCCATCGCATTAATCACCCGGGTGAATAAGTGGTTCGGGTGATGGACATCTCACCCGGCTTGGCTGCAGTCTCAGTACGACCAGAAGCGGGCAGGAATGCCGGGCCGTCGGCGGTGCACCACAGCTGAGGTCGTTACGTGTCATCGACGGGAGAACGGCGGCCCAGCCGGAGCCGTCAAGGAGAACCAAGAAGGGAGCCTGATATGCATTTTGAGGCCAAGAAGGTAATTGTTATCGGCGGTAGTGCCGGCATGGGACGACAGATCGCGGTCGACGTCGTCGACCACGGCGGCAGCGCGGTGATCGTCGGACGCTCGAAAGCCCGTGTCGATGACACCGTCGCTGAACTGAGGAGCCGGCGTGGCGAAGCCTGGGGCATCGCCGCCGAGCTGACAGATCGCGCTGCCGTCGCCGATGTGCAGCGCGCGCTTTCCGAGCATCACAGCGACGCGACACTGCTCGTCAACTCGGCCGGATTCTTCATCCCCAAGGCGTTTCTCGAGTACGACCAGCAGTTCTACGACTCGTACATGGACCTCAACTATGCCCTGTTCTTCCTGACGCAGACCGTCGTTGAGGGCATGATCACCAACGGTGCGGGGGGCTCGATCGTCAACATCGGCAGCATGTGGGCACATCAGGCCATTGGCCTGACCCCGTCGTCTGGATACTCGATGCAAAAAGCCGGCCTGCATGCGCTCACCCATAACCTGGCCATCGAGCTTGCCGGGCACAAGATCCGCGTCAACGCCGTCGCACCGGCGGTGGTGAAAACACCGCTCTACGAAGGGTTTATCCCCAAGCAGGAGATCGACGCCACGCTTGCCACTTTCGCACCGCTTCATCCCCTGGGACGAGTGGGCACCGCCGCCGACGTCGCCAATGCCGTCACCTATCTGCTCTCCGACCATGCCAGCTGGGTTACCGGCGCGATTCTCAACGTCGACGGCGGGATCATGGCCGGCCGCAACTAACTGGTCGAGATCCTGGGCGGTAGGAATCCGGAACATTCTGGCCCGCTGGACATTCGACTGCACACTCAACCAAGGAGCATCCGTGCCACACGAATACCCCAAGAGCCAGGACGTGGTCGACGCGTTAAACCCGGAGCCATACCACGTCACCCAAGCGACCGCGACCGAGCGTTCAGGCGCAGCGACTACAGGCCACCACTCCGAATACGAGCGGGCACACCAATGGCGAAAGGCCACCCGTGAGCTGGTGTTGGCCGAAGCCACCGCGATGGCCGCAGCAGACCCGCCACAATCGCAGTGCTCAGTCTCGATCACTCTGACCGGCAACGCATTATCGAATGACCTGTTGCTCGCCGACACCGGCATCATCGCATTGACATCCCACCGCGACCGCGCAGACGCCAGCAGCCACCCGATGAGGGTCATACCGATGCGACTCGACATGCTCAGCGACCTGCCTGCGGTCAACGTTCTGGGACGTGGCGTGACCGAGCCGACGCGACTGCGGCTGGTGGTCGAATTGACCGCGCGCAACCCACACACCGACACGACGTCGGTGATGCGGTGCGAATACGATTCCGTTCTCCTCGATACGCAGACGCCGCTCGCGGTACTGGATTTCCGGCTACAGCACGACGAACCGCACCTCGAGCGACCGCACCGACATGCGAGGCGCCGGTGGCACGAAAATCGCACCAATGGACCCTGAAGCCCCAACGCACCTGTCGTTGTAGACGGTTGGGCCGCAGCCATACACAGCTGTACGTACCGGTCATCGGAAGTGAGGGTAGATGTGACTGACGCAGAGTTCGACGTGGTCGTCATAGGCGGCGGGGTGGGTGGTGTGGCCGCCGTGCGGAAACTGGCGTCGGCAGGCCTTGCGGTAGCTCTCGTTGAGGATCGTCTGGTCGCTGGGGAGTGTCACTATTTTGCCTGCAATCCGAGCAGAACACTGCTTCGTTCGATCGAGGTGTTCAACCTGGCGAAAGCTGTTCCTGGTGTGCGAGAAGCGATGTCGGGCGAAGGGCTGGATGTTCCGGCCGTCTTCGCGAAACGCGACGCGATCATTGAGCACCTCTCGGATCAAGACCGAGTAGCATCACTGCGGCAAGCAGGTGTAGCGGTGTTTCATGGGTTCGGCCGGTTGAGCGGCCAACGAACAGTGCGCATTTCGCGTGCCCCTAACATCGAAGCCGTCTTGACTGCGCGCCACGCGGTCGTATTGGCAACCGGAACTCGTCCTAACGTGCCGGAGATAGATGGGTTGGCGCAAGCACGCCCGTGGACCAATCGAGACTTGACGACCATGACACAAGTGCCACCTCGCACGCTGGTTGTGGGTGGCGGCCCTGTCGCCGTCGAGTTCGCGTCCATCCTGACCGGTTTGGGCTCTGCGGTAACACTTTTGGTACGTGGGAACACGCTGCTTCACGACTGCGAACCGGAAGCCCGCGAGTTGGTCGCGCAGTCACTACGAAGCGACGGCGTCAAGATTCACTTTGAGGCAACGTTGTCGGCGGTAGCCCGCCCTGTAGCGGGCGGGCCAGTCACCGCAACCTTCCACGGCCAGACCATCGAGGTAGACGAGATCGTCGTAGCCACCGGACGGTGCACCAACACCGACAACATCGGACTGGAAAATGTTGGTCTGCCGGGCGGCGGAATCGTTTCTGTTAACGATCATCTACAGGCGCTCGGCGTCACAGGCGACTGGCTGTACGCATTGGGAGATACCACCGGGCGTGCTCGGCTCTCTCATATCTCCACATACCACGGTCGTCTCGTGGCCGACATCATCGCGGCCAGGGCCGCGGGGCGAGAACTGGGCGAGAACGAGCTGGCCGCCCGCGATGCCGGCAGTCTGGCGCAGGTAATCTTCACCGACCCTCAACTAGTCAGGGTGGGACGCACGGAAAGTCAGGCCCGAGCAGAAGGGTTCGCGGTAAGAACCCGAACCGCCTGTTACCCAGGCGAAGTGGCATTCCTCGCCCTATACAGGGACGGCTTCGAAGGATGGGCGAAATTGGTCATTGACGCCAAGACCAACACACTGCTCGGAGCTACTTTCGCGGGACCACAGTTCTCCGAACTCGTTCAAGCAGCCACCCTGGCTGTCGTCGCGAAGGTTCCAATCAGCCTCCTACGTCATGCTGTCGCGCCACACCCCACAGTCAGTCAGGTCTGGGATCCGCTGCTCGCCCACGAATCCGAACTTGCCGTTACTGAAGACCGGGACGCGACCTCGATGTTCAAACAGGCCCTCGACCAGGTGCCGAGGCCACCGTCTAGGGCGGACTGTTTGGACACCCGGCTTGGCGATAAGGAGTAATCGATGTGCGAGGGCGCCCACGTCCAAGTGGCGGGAGCCGACGAGCTGATCACCAAGCGCCTGCGGTTGCGCGCGTGGACAGTTGACGACGTCGACGCTGCGCTGGCGATCTTCGGTCAGCGGGAAGTCGCACGCTGGCTCGCTCCGGCGATGCCGCGCGTGGCCGATCGTGACGAAATGCGCCAATTGCTGGTGCGGTGGATCACCGAACACGATGAAGCGGGGCGGCCACTGGGCCACTGGGCGATCGAGATACGTGACAGCGGCCTGGTCATCGGAGCGGTCGCGCTGCTGCCGTTGCCGCCCGGCTGCACCGACCTTGAAATCGGTTGGCAAATCACCCCTGCGGCCTGGGGGCACGGTTACGGCGCTGAGGCCGGCCATGCGGTGGCGCATCAGGCTTTCGCCAACGGAGTATCGGAGGTGTTCGCCGTGGTGCGCCTGGAGAACACCCGCGGTGTCGCGACCGCGCGACACGTCGGGATGGAGTGGGTCGGCGAGACCGACAAGTACTACGGCCTCACACTGCAAATCTACCGGCTCACCGCAGCCGATCTGGACTACCCCGAACCCACTGCGGCCGTGCGCCGATAGTGACCCGCCCTTTGTCGCCGCGTGCTGCGTAGTCCATCACTCGCGGAAGGGTGCGGCTCAACGCCGTTGTCCTTCAACCTATCCCTTCACGCCAAAGGAATCACCATGACCGACGGAATCACCATGACCAATCCCATTATCGAAAGTCTCGTGAGCCGCAGCACGACGAGTCTGTACGATCCGGCCGTCACCTTGACGGACGACCAAATTCGCGACCTGGTGCGAATCGCCACTACCGCGCCGACATCCTTCCACTTGCAGAACTGGCGCTTCATCGCCGTACGCACGCCGGAAGCCAAGGCTCGGCTGCGGCCGATCGCCTGGGGTCAACCCAAGATCACCGCCGCAGCCGTTACTTTCATCATCTGCGGCCAGTTGCCCGATCACAAGGTAGTGCGCCAGCGCCTGGCACCTGTGGTGGAAGCGGGCATCATGCGGGCAGAGATGGTACTGGACTATGGAAACGCAGCACGCCGTTTGTATTTCGGAAAACCGCAGTGCCAACGCGACGAGGCTATACGCACGGGCGCCATTGCCGCCACGGCGATGATGTATGCGGCCAACGCGTTGGGCCTAGGTTCGACGCCGATGATCGCTTTCGACCCGGAACCGCTGGCGCGCGAGTTCGGACTTGCCGAGGACGAAGTGCCGGTCATGCTGGTGGCCGTAGGGGCGAAGCTTCCGCAAAACTGGCCCCAGAAGCCGCGCCGTCCTGTGGCCGATGTTCTGGAATTCGTCTAGCCGAAGAGGTTGGTCATGGGGGTTCCTCACCGGACTAGTCACCCGCGAGACCCGCGGCAGTCCGGCCCCGTCATCAATAACGAAACGCATGAGGTTTCGCATGTCAAAAGTGTTGGCATAACTACGATTTTCTCGTTGCGCCGGCCTGGCATATCTCGTGGTGCGAGGCAGGACTTCCGATCAAGCCGACCAGATCGGGATGTTCCGAATCGGTCTGTGCGTTCTAGTTGTTATGCCGACTGGAATCGTGTTGTTTCCCAACCCACAAGCAATCAATCGTGTCGATGACGTGGTGGCGCAGGCCACCCGTGCATTCGAGCTCGGTGTCCGCCAGGTCTGGCTGAGCCAGCAAAATGATCACGACGCGATAGCCCTCGCCGCAGTGGTCGGCGCGGCCGTACCGGGGCTCGGCGTCGGCACGTCGGTAGTTCCGATCAACCCGCGTCACCCGCTGATCGTCGCGTCTCTGGCGCAGACGGCACAGGCTGCGTCGCACGGAAACTTCAGCCTCGGACTGGGTCTCGGCTCGCACCAGCCAGAGCGGCAAGCCTTCGGGACGTCGTGGCCCAACACGATCACACGCCTTCGGGAGCATTTGACGGTGCTGAGATCCATCTTTGATACCGGAGCGGTGGACTTCAGCGGCAACGAGATCAGCGCTCAGCCCGGATGGCCGGTGCAGGTAGCTGGCGGTACGCCCGTTCCGGTGTACGTGGCCGCGATGGGCCCAAAGGCGTTGCAGGTCACCGGCGAGCTGGCCGATGGCACCCTGCCGTACCTCGCCGGTCCGCGGACCATCGCGGAGTTCATCGAACCGGCCATCTCGAGCTCGGCTGCCGACGCCGGACGACAGAAACCCAGGATCATCGCACAGGTGCCCGCAATACTGTCCGACAACGTTGATGCGGCAAAGAATTTCGCGGCCGAGCAGTTGAGCTTCTTCGAGTCAATTCCGTCGTACCAGAAGGTGATTGCACGAGAGGGCATCGCTAGCGTGGTAGACCTTGCCGCGGTGGGTACAGCGGACTCGGTCAGGCGTCAGCTCAAAAGCTACCTGAATGCGGGTGCGACTGATGTAGTGCTAAGCGGGCTGGCCTGGACGGGAGCCGATGTGGTCGAGGAACTTTGGAGGGTGGCCGCGTCCCTCTGACCAGTGGGGTCGGCTAGTGGCGGTGACCCGCGCGGTGTTCGCATCACCCGTGTTCGGAGGCAGCGACAGATCCGTTGTCATCCCGCGCTGAGACGGCGGTGGCCGGGACTGATCGCCGTCGTGCAAGACCCCACAGAATCAGCGCCACGGCGACGAGAATCGAATACGCGATGCTGCGAAAGCCGGCACCCGCAACTCTTTCCTGCCACGGCTTTCCGTGATGGCCCTGCGACAGGATGGGGTTGGCTGCGGCGGTACCCATCGCGGCACCGAGCGTGGTGAACAGCCAGTTGCCATACGTGCCGTAAAGCGCCGACCACCGTGCCGCTTTCTCTACGTGTGGCGGGAATTCAACGTGGCCCCAGATCGCACCGAGCGCCATCAGGAACGTGCCATTCATCACGCCCTCCAGATGCGCGGAAAGCGCCATGCGCATATTCGTGAAGCGGCGCTCGTTCAGGCCCGTAACCAACCCGATCAAGAACAAAAACATGCCATGCCACATCAACCCGCGATCAGCCGTTCGCATAAGAGTTGTCCTTCCACTGGAGCCAATCACAACTACGCCCTGCGTCCGGCGTCCGACCCGCGCACCCTAATTGGCGCTTTGGTCCATACGATGTCCCTAGATGTATCGACTGAAGTTGGCGTCGATCCAGTCGGAGTATCGAGTCGTGAAAATGGTGGCGTTCTCGTCGGGCGCGAGGCTGCGATCATCGATCACCGCACCGAAGTATGGCGCCTGGGCGTCAGTCACAACCCGCCTTTGATCACCACCGGCGGCAAGGCGCGTGCGGACAAAGTCATCCATCCCCATCGCGTCGGGCCCCGCGATCTCTGTTACTCCGTTGATAGGGCGCCCGGAAGCCACGCGGGCTACGGCGGTAGCGACATCGTCGGCGGCGATAGGGCGGAACAACGCGTGTGGCAATCTGACAATGTCTCCGTCTGTCGCGGAATCGGCCAAGCCCAGTGCGAATTCGTAGAACGGAGTTGCTCGCACGATCGAGTAAGGCCGGGCCGAATTCTTGATCAGGTCTTCCTGAGCTGCTTTCGCGGTGTTGTAACCGCTATCCGGCATGATCTGCGCGCCCACTACCGACAAGGCGACATGGTGTTTGACTCCCGCATCTTGTTCAACAGAGAGAAGATTGGCGGTCGCGGTTGTGAAGAAGTGCATCACAGGCTCATCGTCGAACAATGGCGAATCGGCGACGTCGATGAGGACATCCGCGCCGGCGACCGCGTTGTCGAGGCCTTTACCGGTGAGTGAATCGACACCTGATCGGCGTGAGGCGGCGATCACGTCGTGTCCCTGCGCGCTGAGCTTCGTCGCTACTTTCGAGCCGATAAGCCCACGACCGCCAATGACTACGATCTTCATTTTGAGCCTTTCAGAGTTCCGTTTGACTGTTGACTTCGGTTGTGTGCCTTCCACCGCCGATCGAATCCCCTGAACATCGCTCTCCTGACGGATAAACGTCTGCTCCGGGCTGGGTGCGAGTGTGGCCGTCCGTTGGGAGCTTCACCCTCCCTTCGGTCTGGTCGTCGTCGGTTGCCCGATCGGCAGCGGTCTCCGGCTGCACGCTGATGAGCTCTAGGCCGAGATCGCGCAGCCGGTCGAGGAGTCCGTAAAGTTGTGATTGGTCTTTGACTTCGCCGGTGAATACTGTATTGACGGCGCCGCTGTGCAGGGTCATGCCTTCGAGTGCCGCCGCCAGCCGCTCGGTCAAGCGGCCCTGAACACAGATCCGGTACATCGTCGGCTCCACTTGCTCCTCCGCTCGCCGGCTATTGAGTCAGCGTTCACCGACGCGGGGTGAGTGGTCATCACCCGGCGAACGGATTCACCCGGGTGATTTGTGTTTTGAACTGCGCGTCGCGGCAGGGATTTGTTAGCCAATGCTTTCGGGCAGAACGCCGAGGCGTGTTATGCGATGCCGTAGTCGTTGATCTTGCGGTAGATGGTGGCTCGTGACATTCCCAGGGCGCGTGCTGCATCTTGTTTGTTGCCGCGGTTGTCTTGCAGGCTGCGGACAATGGCGTCGCGTTCCAGGGCTTCGATTTGGGTCAGCGTGCGCCGCGTGACCGAGCGGCACTCCGGTGGCAATTTGTCGGCGCTGATGATGCCTGAGCGTTGGCGGGCAACGGTTGCGGTCAGAACCCGCCGCAGTTGCGAAACGTTGCCCGGCCACGGCAGCTTGCTCAGTTGGTGCATGGCATCGGGCGCTAACCGCACATCGGCACCGCGGGTGATCGCGGAAAGCAGCGCCGGCACGAGTTCGGCGAGGTCGTCGATCCTGTGGCGCAGCGGCGGCACGGTGACGGTGTGGCTGAACAGCGGCAGCAGCTGCTTGATCGGTGCTGACGGAGACCCGCCGCTGCTGGTCGCCGCGATCCATCCCCGGCCTGCGCGCGTGGCCAGTATCGAGGCGATCGCTTCGAGTGCGTCCGTGTCGATCTCATCAACGTCGGCGATCACGACTGCGAAATCGTCATCGCCGGTCTCGGCGGCCAGCTCGGCGACGAAACGCGCCGCGTTGGGAAACGTTTCAGCGCGCATCACCCGAACGGTTCGGCCCGGTTTCGCGTGCTGTCCCACCGCCTGGGCCAGCCGTGCGCGCCCGGATCCATTTTCACCCTCGATCATGACCCAGTCGCGGTCGCGGCAGCATTGGCGCACCTGCTGGCAGCAGCGCAGCCAGGCGCTGTTGCGGCCTGCCAGGCCAGGGATGTGAGTGCGCGCCGGGTGGTCGATTCGAGGCGGCGACGAGCCGGTCTGGGCGGAAAGATCAACGTGGAAAACGACATTGGTGCGGCCGCCGCGCAGCGTCGACCGATCGGCGGCGGTGATTTTGGCAATGGATCCGCTCGGCAGAACCGCCAGCGCGGTGCCTGACAGCGTGCAGCTGAGCAGATCCCAGGCGTGTTCGAGAAGCGCGGTCTGGTCGTTACCGGTAATTGCCCGACGTAGGTAGGGGTTCATCAACACCACATCGCTACCGATGGCGAGCACACCGCTGGAAGATCGCCGCCCGTGATGCAGATATGCCTCCAGAAGTGCGATCTCGCCTTCATGAGCCACCACCTGCATGCGATCCTCAATCTGGCGGGCGGCGCTGGTAGCCAGCGCGAGCAATAGTGGATCGGATTCCACCGCCAGACAGCTCAGATTGACGGCGCCCACCACCCTGTGTGTTATCGGGTCACGGATCGGCGACGCTGCGCACGCGAAACCGAACCACATCGCGACGTAGTGCTCCCCGCCACGGATGAATGCCGGCCGGCCAGTCTCCAGCGCGGTGCCAATCCCGTTGGTGCCCGCCGCCTCTTCAGTCATTCTGTAGCCCGGTGCGATGCCGGTCGTGTCCCACGCGTTGAGGACCGACAGTTCTGCGGCGGTCCGCTCAAGCACCACGGCGTCAGTTGATGTCAGGAGAACGCCGACAGTTTGCGCAGCCAGGTCATCGGCGACGCGCTGCAGCACCGGCGCGGCCGCACGCGCCAACCGCGAGCCCCTATTGGGTTCGCGCACGTATGGCAGCTCCACCCGGTCGGTGTGAACGCGCAGGACCTGGGACCGTCGCCAGGAGTCGAGGACACCGGGCCGCAGAATGTCCTCATCGACTGAGCGCACCGCATCAACGGACCCGACGGTCAGGAACTTTTCCCTGACCCGCTCAACTTCGGTCGTGCAGTCGGCCGGCGACCTCATCCTTCAACTACCTCGACCCCGGCGTCATTGAGCCGCGACCCGTGTCCGTCCCCGCAGCTGGAAACGCAGCGGATCCTGGCGACAGACGTCAGACCTCTCCTGAGACACACTCACTGTACGCGCGCAACGTTGTCATTGGTCGTAGGAGCCAATGCACCGATGGGCAAAGAGAAGAAATACGGTGAGCGGGCAGTGCGTGAGCGCCTCTCCTCGACCTTGTACTCGGGGGTGAAGGAATTCCTAGGGCGGAACGTCCTTCCAGGAAACCACGGTCCCGCTATCTCGGATGTCCACTACTTCCCGGGAACCTCAGGGTGTGTGGTGTCAGTGGTGTGTCGCGGCGGTGTTGTGCCAAGTATCGCGTATGCCGCGGCTGCACTTGCTGCGGAGAAGACACTGTAGCTAAGCGGTGATTCGATACCGAGGGATACAGCCATCGCGGTTCCAAACACTATGAGCGTCAAGCAAGCCGCCGCGCCAACGAGTTTGGGCCTCCAGCCGGTCAGGAGCAAGACTCCCAGGGTCGTTTCGGTGGCGGTGGCCGCCCACACAATGACGGTCAATAACCATCCAGAAGCAAACGGAACAAGCTGGTGGGTATAGTCGGCAAAGGCACGCATGCTCCCCCAGCTACTACCCGGCCCAAACGCCTCCCACCAGCCGAATCGATCGGCAACAGCGGACAGAAAGGCCGCCGCGAGCGACACGCGTAAAGCTACCCGGACGACCCGGATCGGATCAGGCATGTGCATCGACTCTTCCTGCTGTATCGCGTACCGGCAATAGTTAATGTCTTCAAAAATTGTTGATGTGGAGCGGTGCGGACATCTTGGATCGCTAAAGTGCGCTCGAGCGGAAGCGCCGATTCGCCCTTATGCGCGATAGCCCGGTTCAATCCGAGGTGCGTCCTCGGCAATGGTTGCTGTGAGATGCTGGTGAGGTGGCGGTTGGCGGTTGGCTTAAGCTCTGTGCCGCGTTGAACGGGTCGCGTTGTTGCCCGGCCATGTTGTCTGTTCTGAACGGTTAGTCGCGGCGGTGCATATGTCGAGTAACCATCCGGCACAACGGCTGCGTGGGCGGAGCAATGAGTGCGAAGTGCTGGAACGCCTGATTTCGGGTGCACGTTCGGGTCAGAGCCAGGTACTTGTCCTGCGCGGCGAGGCGGGGATCGGGAAGACCGCATTGCTGGAGTATGTGTCGGAACGTGCGTCGGGATTCTGCGTCGTGCGGGCCGCCGGTGTGCAGTCCGACATGGAGCTCGCTTTCGCCGGTCTCCAGCAACTCTGCGCACCGCTACTGGACCGTTGCGATCGCCTCCCCGAACCCCAGCGTGACGCGTTGACGACCGCTTTCGGATTGAGCGCTGGGACCACTCCGGACCGGTTCCTGGTGGGGCTGGCCGTGCTGAGCCTGCTGGCGGCAGCTGCCGAGGATGGACCGGTGGTGTGTCTTGTGGATGACGCGCAATGGCTGGACCGGGTGTCCGCGCAAACGCTTGCTTTTGTTGCCCGCCGCCTGATGGCCGAGCCGGTCGCGTTGGTATTCGCATCCCGGGAGCCCGGCGAAGAGTTAACGGGCTTGCCGGAGTTGACGATTCGGGGCCTGCGTAACGGCGATGCTCGCGCGCTGCTGGAATCGGCGATACTCGGACGGCTGGATGAGCGGGTGCGCGACCGGATCGTCGCTGAGACGCGCGGTAACCCGTTGGCGCTGCTGGAGTTGCCCAGGGACATCACGGCAGCGGAATTGGCGGGCGGTTTCGGGCTGCCCGATGCGGGGCCGCTGGCGGGGCAGATCGAGCAGAGCTTTATACGACGTATCCACTCACTGCCGATGCAGACGCAACGACTACTGCTTACCGCGGCCGCCGAACCGGTGGGCGACGCGCCCTTGTTGACACGCGCTGTGCAGCAGCTCGGGATCGGTGCGGACGCGGCCGCGCCGGCCAAGGCGGCGGGATTGGTCGAGATCGGCACCCGTGTGCGATTCCGTCATCCGTTGGTGCGCTCGGCGGTCTACCGGGCGGCGGATTTGGCCGACCGTCAGGAGATACACCGGGCGCTGGCCGAGGCCACCGATCCCCAATCCGATGCTGATCGTCGAGCGTGGCACCGTGCCCACGCGGCGGTGGGGCCCGACGAGGACGTGGCCGCCGAGCTGGAGCGGTCCGCCGACCGGGCACAAGTCCGCGGCGGTGTCGCGGCGGCGGCGGCGTTCCTCCAGCGGGCCACCGAACTGACCCCCGATCCCGCCCGACGCGCAGCGCGGGGGCTCGCCGCTGCGCAGGCCGAATTCGAGGCGGGGGCCCTCGACGCGGCGTACGAGCTTCTCGCGATGGTTGACCTGGGGCCGTTGGACGAGCTTCAGCGCGCACTAGTGGTTCGGCTTGGGGCCCGGATCGTCTTCGCCCGCAGTCGCGGGAGTGGCGCTACGCCAATGCTTCTCGATGCCGCCAAGCAGCTTCTCGATGCCGCCAAGCGGCTCGAACCGCTCGACCGCGGTTTGGGTCGCGAGACATACATCGAAGCTATCGGTGCTGCGATGTTCGCGGGCCGACTCGGTGGCCCGCACGGAGCGAAAGACGCGGCAGAGGCCGCTGCTGCTACGCCGCCCGGAGCGCAACCGGTGCGGCCGGTCGACCTCCTCCTCGATGGCATGGCGACGTTGATCACCCGTGGCCCTGTGGTTGGTCTGCCGAAGCTGCGGGCCGCGCTGGGGTCGATCCAAAGCGAGGTTCAACGAAGAAGTGGTGGCGACGTGCTCCGCTGGCTTTGGCTGGCGTTTCCCATCGCGCAGGAAACGGCCGCGCACGAGCTGTGGGACGACGAAGCCTGGCACCAGTTGGCTACTCATGCGGTGCGTCTTGCCCGCGACGCCGGCGCGTTGGCCGTATTACCGGCGGCCCTCGTCTACCGCGCGGGCGTGCATGTACACGCCGGTGAGTTCGCTGCGGCCTCGGCGTTGATCGAGGAGGCCGACGCGATTACCGCCGCCACCGGCCATTCGCCGTTGAAGTATCACTCGGTGGTGCTGGCCGCCTGGCGCGGCGACGAGACCGCGGCGGTGAGGCTGATTGAGGCCGGCGTCCAGGACGCCACCGCCAGGGGCGAGGGAAGGGTCGTCGCTTTGGCCGGGTACGCCACCGCCCTGCTCTACAACGGTCTCGGCCGCTATCAGGATGCACTTGCCGCTGCGCAACGGGCATGCGAGCACGAGGATGTGGGTTTTTTCGGGTGGACCCTCGTCGAACTCATCGAGGCGGACGCGCGAAGCGGCGAACATGAGGTGGCGGTTGAAGCCCTGCAGCGACTCGAGGAACGCACACTGGTCAGCGGAACGGATTGGGCCCTCGGGATCCTGGCCCGGTCGCGCGCATTGCTGAGCGGCGGCAGCGAGGCCGGGGAGCTGTACCGCGAGGCGATCGAGCGGCTGGCGCGCACCCGGGTCGTCGTCCATCTCGCCCGCGCCCACCTGCTCTACGGCGAGTGGCTGCGCCGAGAGAACCGACGCGTCGATGCGCGCGAACAGCTGCACATCGCCCACGAGATGCTCAGCCGTATCGGGGCCGAAGCTTTCGCCGACCGCTGCCGCCGCGAGCTTCTGGCTACCGGCGAGACTGTGCGCAAACGCACCACGGGTTCGGGCGGCGGTCTCACCGCGCAGGAGGCGCAGATCGCTCGTCTCGCTGGCGAAGGACTGACAAATCAGGAAATCGGCGCACAGCTGTTCATCAGCTCACACACCGTCGAATGGCACCTACGCAAGGTGTTCGCAAAGCTCGGCATCAAGTCGCGCCGACAACTCCGCGGCGCCAGCTCGCCGCGTTAGCGGGTCGGGCCTCCGCACAGCACGTGGTCGCACAGACCACTGGTCCACCGGATCCACTACGGGCTTTCAAGGGTTCGACCGGCGACCGTCGATGCGAGGTTGGATTCACCAGTCAATCCAGGGCTGAGAAATCGGGAAAACGATGATGAGCACCGTGTTGGGAACGTTGGTGATGATGCCGGTGGTGTTCGGCGTCGGTACGCGTTGGTGTCCCGACGACCATCAGCATGCGATCACGCCGACGAAGGTCCGCCGGGCCGCCTCGCAGACGTCTCACTTTGAGACGCTCATTCACCTCATGTTGAGACGCTCACCACCCGCGTGCGGCGGTGTTATGGGTCGCAGAGGCCAATGCAACAACATAGAGGGATTGAGAAAATGATGAGCACATTGTTCGGAATGTTGATGATGATGCCGGTGGTGTTCGGCGTCGGCGGGCTCGTGTTGGTGTCCCGACGGCCATGAGGACGTCAAACGGGAGCCGCCAGCGTGCGCCTGAGGCAATCGCGGAGAATACATCTGATTCGATAGAGTCTCCGCGATCGCCGCGCAGAACAAGCCTGCGCGGTGTTGTCGGGAACAACAGGCACGCCGCGAAGCCAGCGCCTACCCGGGACGTGTCAATGCCGACTGTTCCCCCCCAAACGCTCGGTTGGCCTGACTCGCGAAATTCGGAGATGATCGGCTCAAATGGACGTAGCGACAACGGCGTCGCGGAAGGCGCGGAGCGAGCAGTTCTGCTCGCCACCAAACTGCATGTTCCAGCCATCGGAGGCCAGGTCGTTCACCGGGCCGCACTGCTAGACGCCCTGTCAGCGGGACGATGCCGCAAGCTGACGCTGATGAGCGCTCCCGCGGGCTGGGGCAAGACGACATTACTGGCGCAATGGGCTTTGGGTGCAGGCGAGGACCAGCGGTTCGGCTGGGTGTCGCTTGATGCTTCCGACAACGACCCGGTGTGGTTTTGGATGTACGTGGTCGCCGCGCTGCAGAATGTCGTTCCCGGGCTGGGGGCTCGTGCGGTCGAACTCCTGACCATGGGTGCTGACCCGGTGCAGGTCGTTCTGCCCACTCTGCTGAATGATCTGGACACGATCGCTAGCCCGACGGTGCTCATTCTCGATGACTATCACCTGGTGGTGAATCGAGCGGTTCATGAGCAGATGGCATTCGTTATCAGCCGGATGCCGGTTAATCTCCACTTGGTATTGGCTACCCGATCGGATCCGACGTTGCCGCTGGCTCGGCTGAGGGCCAGTGGCGATCTTGTCGAGATGCGAAGCGACGATTTACGTTTCGGGGCTATTGAGGCGGACCATCTGCTTAACGATGTGCTCGGGCTCGACTTGGCTTACGAAGATATTCAACTACTGCACCGACGCACCGAAGGATGGGCTGCAGGCCTCTACCTCGCCGCCCTCTCGTTGGCCGGGCGTCGTGATGCGGCCACATTCATCAGGACCTTCGCAGGCGATAACCGTCACATCGTCGACTATCTGATGACCGAGGTCCTCGACAGTCAGCCAGGGCAAATGCGCAGTTTCCTGCTGCGCACATCGGTGCTGGGACGCCTCAGCGGCGAGCTGTGCGACGCGATGCTTCAAACGTCGGACTCGGCCCAGGTCTTGGAGAGGATCGAGCGCGAAAACCTGTTTGTGGTGCCACTGGACATGTCACGCCGTTGGTATCGGTATCACCACCTTTTCGGGGAGTTGCTGCGCGCCGAGCTGAACCGCAGCGAGCCCGATCTTGTTGCGGCTCTGCACCGCCGAGCCGCTGCCTGGTTTGAGGCCGAGGGCCTTGTCGATGAGGCGGTGCGCCACCTGGCCGCTGCCGGTGACTTCGCGGAGAGTGCTGATCTCATCGCCGCTGACTGGGTCAACGAATTCAAAGGCGGTGGCCTGTCGACCGTCTCCGCTTGGCTCGATCTCCTTCCCGACGAGTTTGTCCGACAGGATCCGCGGTTGAGCGCGGCGCGGGCGTGGATCGCGTTGCAAGTTGGCCAGTTCGATGACGCGGAGGTGTGGATCGAGGCGATCGAAGCCGCGACTGACACCGTCGATCACAGCAGCCTCGATGCTGAACTTGTCGCCCTGCGCGAGGTCCACGCGTTCAAGACGGGTGACGTCGCCGCGGCGCTCGAGGGGGGTCGCCGTGCGATGGCCCTCGACTTCGACAACGCACTGCAGGCGCGGTCGGTCGCCTGCTGCACCTATGGATCCGCGCTGTACTTCTCGCGCAGCACCGACGAGGCCCAAGCCATTTTCCGGCGGGCGGCGCACCTGGCCGAGAAGATAGGCGACCGGCGCCGCCGTATTTATGCGCTGGGTTATCTAGCATTGATCGCGGCCGAATCTGGCCAGCTCGCGGATGCCGAGCACCAAATTCGCCGCGCAACGGGCGTCGGTTCAGACCCTGCGGATGCCGAACACTTTGTCAATGCGATCGTTTCGCTAGCGGCGGCCATCGTCCTTGATGTGCGCGGCGACATGGCTTCGGCCGCGGACGCCGCTCACCTCGCGGTCGGGTTGACCCGTAAGGGTGCAGGAATCCTCGAAGTTGCCAAGGCACTGGTGGTCAGAGCCAAGATCCTCGAGCGACTCGGCGATCACGAGACGGCGGCCGCGAGCTGGAACGAAGCCGACGCGTTGCTTCGAGGTTCTGCGGGCGCTGATATAACGCAAACCGTGCTCACCGCGGCCCAGCCCAGCAACCGCGTCGCGGTAAGTCCCCGCAACCAGGTGGGCATGGTCGCCGAAGAGCTCACCGCCAAAGAACACGAGATCCTTCGATTGCTGGCCACCCGATTGTCGCGCCGTGAGATCGGCCAGCGGCTCTATATCTCACTGAACACCGTGAAGACCCACCAACGCGCCCTGTACCGCAAACTCTGCGTCGAGGACCGCGCCGCGGCGGTCGCCCGCGCCCGCGAGCTCGGCCTGCTCTGACCCACCCAGCGACACCCTCGCCCGATCCCACATCGTCGTGGGGGCGAACAATCCCACAGCAATCACCCGGGTGAACAGGCGGTAAGGGTGATGACCATTCACCCCGCCCGGTGGGAACCTCAAGAGGAGCAGCCTTCGGCCGAGGGCAAAGCAATGAAAAGCAATGGCCCCCAGCGGCATTGACGAAATCCGGGAAGGAATCAGAGCATGCGTTCATACGCCAAAACCGGATGCCCCGCACCGGATCGCATATCAAACAGAACTCCGCTGATGAGTCCCGCGGCCGCTGCTCGCGCAGTGGTCTGTCACGGTGACCTCACGCCACAATGCCAGCTGGGGTTCCTCGACAACGGATCCCGGTGCGCCCTGCCGGCGGTGGCGTATGTGGAATTTCACATGGTCGGCCACTGTCAACGCTTCGACTGCGACGCGCACGGTAACGCGTGCGGTTACGTGTGCGCTGATCATCTAGACGCGCTGGAATACACCGCGCAATGCACGGCGGCGGAGATGCAGCCCACGGCCCTGCGGCGAGTATTCAGTCGTGTCGCTCGTTGCCCGACCTGTGGCAGAACGCTTCTGAGCGCATCCGACATCCTGCAAGTCGTGGTGGCAATCTAATGCCAAATACATGGGCAACCCGCATTGACTCTTGGTGTCGTCGCTGCGGTTTACGCCGCGAGACCATCAGGCCCGCGGTCTCTCACAACGTCCGTCAATCACACGGCGCGGTCTGAGATGACCGCTACATTGGCGCCATCCGCGAAGGTGAGATCGGTTGGGTCGTCATCGCCGGCGCCGACTACCGTTGGCTTGTCGGTCATCTCAGATGCGGACATGGCGTGGATGCTCGCTGATGCAGCCAATGTGTGTCTCACCGGTTATGAACGCACCATGATATTTGTCGAATTGGGCTGCGGGGAAAACCATCTCGCGATCGAGCGGATCCTCAACGCGGTGCTGTCAACCCGAATGACCTTACCGGTAGCGATATTCGATAGGCTGGCCCGCTGGCTAGACGGATACGCCGGCAGCCCAGAAGAGCCGCAACTGCGCACAATGCTTGCTCAAGTTCGGGCGCAGCGGTTCGAGCCGATTCAGTTATGCACGCAACAGGCGCCGTGTGGCGATTTGCGGCGCACCGCCGCGCCTGCGAGCGACGTTAGCGTCACGCGTTGATGCAGGGCGTAGGCCGAGTTCGTGATGTCGTCATCGTTGGGTCGGGCGCCGCGGGCCGCACCGCGGCGATCTATGCCGCACGAGCCGGACTCGACACCCTGGTCGTCGAGGGCCGTGTGCGCGGCGGTGCCCTGATGGCTGCGGGGCAGATGGACAATTACCCCGGCTTTTCTCAGCCCGTGGATGGACCCGACCTCGCTCGCGCGATGCGCGCACAAGCACACCGTTTCGGTGCCGAGTTCCACACCGGCGCCGTCGATGGGTTCGATCTAGAAGGTGAGGTCAAGTCGGTCGCCATCAACGACGACCTGCATCACGCTTCCGCGATGATCCTCGCGATGGGCGCAGTCAACCGGCCCCTCAACGTGCCCGGGGAGTGGGAGCTGCGGGGCAATGGTGTCAGCGCCAGTGCCAAACGCGACGGTGACCAGTTCGCCGGCCGCGAGGTCGCCGTCGTCGGCGGCGGCGATGCCGCCACTGAAGAGGCGTTGTTTCTTGCGCCGCTGGCCCGCCGCGTGACTGTCATCCACCATCGGCCCAGACTGCGCGCATCAACCGGCGCGGTTGCCCGGCTGCGCGGTCAGCCCAATGTCGTTGTCCTGGACTCGACCGAAGTGCTGGCAGTGAAAGGCCGACACCAAGTCACCGGGCTGCGTGTACGCGCCGCGCACACCGCCGACCAGTACGACATCGACGTAGCCGCGGTGTTCGTGGCCGTCGGTCAGACTCCTCGCTCTGATCTGCTGGCGGGACTGGTTGACCTCGATGCCCGCGGCTATGTCCTGACCCGCGACGGCACCCATACGTACGTAGATGGGGTTTTCGCCGCCGGCGACCTTATCGACCACCGGTACCGCCAAGCGGTCACCGCCGCCGCCAGCGGCTGCCAAGCCGCCCTCGACGCGCAGCGCTGGCTCACCCAATCGCGCGCTGCCACAACGAATGTCGTCATCAGGAAGGACCATCCCCCAAAATGACCCAGCCCCATGTGATCACTGTCACCGATGCCTCATTCATGGCCGACGTCCTCGAGAGCGCCACACCCGTATTGGTGGACTTCTGGGCGCAGTGGTGTGGCCCATGCCGCGCCGTGGCGCCGGTGCTTGAACAAATCGCCGCCGAAAACGTCGAGCGCCTCACCGTGGCCAAGCTCGACGTTGACACCAACCCCCTGGCCGTTGAGCAGTACCAGGTGGTGTCCATCCCTACCATGATCATGTTCAAGGGCGGCCAAGCGGTCGCCTGTATTGTGGGCGCCCACGGAAAATCCGCTCTCCTCAGTGAATTCAGCGACTATCTCTGAAACACTTTCGCAGAGCATTCGCGCCACACTCACCACAAGTCTCGATTCGCGTCGGAGTATCTCTCAAGCGACTTCACAAGAAGGGCGACAGTCCGACGCCGCGCCGACCTCTCACCCGGGTGAATGACGTTGTGGGGCGAAGACAGCTCGCCCCACAACGCGGCATGCTCATTGCCGGGAGCAGGCGCGTCAGTCTCCAATTGTCCGAATGGGGCAGCGGACCGCGCTGTGCGGCGACACCGCGATAGGGAATGGAGAACGCACTGATGGGGAATTCAGAGTTCGATGACGTGGCAGCTCATCTGCTTGAACCAGAAGAAAGCCTGGACTCGGAAGAGACTGGTATCGACCTGGATGAAGGCTATTCACCCCCGGAAAGCCCGCGAGAACTCGGGGAGTGGGGACTGACCGCCAATGAAGCACGGTCCCATGAAAGTCTGGCGCGCCGGCTGGCCCGTGAGGTGCCCGACGTGACCGACCGGTGGGACGGTGACGGGATCGGTGACAGCGCCGACAGCGATGGCGAGCCCATCGACGATCAGGTCGGCGACAGCCGTGCAGGGCGGCTCGTCGCTTTCGGAGTCGATCCCACAGATCCCACTAGCGATTACCGCGCCCACGATGTGGGGATCGACGGCGGTGCTGCGTCGGCTGAGGAAGCGGCGATGCATATCATCGCAGAAGACGACACCATCGCCAGCCAACGATGGAGACTCCGATGAGACATCGCGCTTCTGGGCCTATCGCCAGACAATGATCATCACCAAACGTTCTGAGATTTGCCACTCATCCTGACCCTGCCGACGGTCGGATCTCCAAAGCCGTTGCGACACAATCACCCGGGTGAATCAGCGACGCGGGCGATGACAGCTCCTACCGATTCCAGACAAGGTAGGCCTATGGCAGCATCGGTCGGCCACCTAGCAGACATCGGCTCGTTGCTGGCTTCGCGCGACTCAGAGTTGAGCGCGCGGTTCGTCAACGACGTGTTACCGACAGCGGCGCTGGCGATATGCCGAAAAATCCCGGTCTGCACTGGAGCACCAAACAGATCGCCCTGTTGCAGCGATGGCACGACAAGGGCTCGCCCGTAGCCGCGCGCCCTGCCAAATGTCCGCATGTTCAAGAGTTCGGGCCTTCGATTCAGCCGCCGCCTGGCGGTGTCAAACACAACCAGATAGGAGAGAACAGGTGGGCATCAACACCTTTCGTGAGGTCGTCGATATCCTCGACGCGGCAGTTAATGGTCCAGGAACTGAGGTGGGCCCCCCGCACCACGCCTTCTGGCGCGGTATCACTCGGGATGAGTTCGTCGCTAAGAAGCTGCTCGGGCAACCGATCCTGGTGCTCGGTGACGGAGCGAACTCGAATTTGATCTTGTCTTTGAAAGGTCAGCCGCCGTTCGGCTCCGGTCCTGATGCGAAGTTTCCCCGCATGCCAGTTGGTTTCGACGCAGTGCCAGACGACTCCATACTTTCGATTGAGCATTGGATCAACGACGGCTGCCCCGACGAGTCGGACGCCGTTGAAACTGCATAGCAGGCCGCGGAATTAAGCCTGATCTCACCGATGGACCCGTGCTGATGGATTGAGTGTTTGGTCTTGATTGTGCTTGGTGGCACGCCCGCTTCATCTGTGTGCAGCACCGCCGTTGATCCCTACATCGTGGGCGACTCGGCTGAGGAAGTGGCCATGCATATCAACGTGGAAGACGACACCATCGCCGCCGAAGGATGGAGACTGCTATGACCTCGCCATTTCACGTACGCCGCGTGGCTGAGATACGCGAAATCGTGGCAGGCGACACCGCGCAAGCTGCCGAGGCAATGCTCTTACTCAGGCCTCGCTGGAAGACCACCGACGCCGTTATCGACTTCATTGACACCAAGCTTCGGCCGACCGGCTATCGGCTGGTGGGCGCGTTCGAGCATTCATCGGGTGCCGCGGTATCAATCGTTGGTTTCCGTGAGCTGTGGTCGACTGCATTCGGGCACTACATGTACATCGACGATATGAGCACACTGAAGACAGCACGTGGCAACGGATTTGCCGATGAACTCATTCAGTGGGTAATCGCTGATGCCAAGCGTCGCCAATGCGAAGGAGTCCACCTGGATTCAGGCGTGGGGAGCGATCGCGCAGCTGCACATCGGCTGTACATGCGGAACCGCCTACGGATTTCAGCTCATCACTTCTCGCTCGAAGTCGAGAGATGACGAAATCCCGCGTACTACACCGGTGATGGACAAGCAATGAATGACCACAACCGGTTTCGACGGTATGGCCGCGGGTCGCAGGTTGATCTCGGGCCTCTGCGCTCCAACTGTGGTAACACTAACCGCACCGCACCGTGTCGGCGACACCGACACCGGGCGAATCAGCAGCGTCATTCTGCGGTGCAGCCGCTTTGGCGCCCCTATCATGCGGCGTAATTACGCTGCGCCTGATAAGGATAACGGTTCTCAATCGCGCCGCCAGCGAGATCAGCAACCGCCGTTTGCGGCGGGCTGGGGTCCTCGATATCGCGGTCGCGGCCTCGGTCTGTTCTCACCCGGGTGATTGTCGCTGCGGGGTGAAGACAGCTCACCCGTAGGTGGGCCAGGCTCGACTTCCGACAGACCTGCGCGGCGATGACCGATTGTTTCGGCGCAACAGAGCCAAAAGTTCAGCGCGGGAGAACACGTGAAGAGATCCGGGAAAGGGGCTCACCGATGGGCGCAGAGTTCGACGGTAAGAAGATCGTTGTTGTTGGCGGCAGTGCGGGTATGGGACGCCAAGCCGCGCTTGACGTCATCGAGCGCGGTGGCAGCGCGGTGATCATTGGACGCTCGCAAGGTCGTGTCGATGACACCGTGGCCGAGCTGACCAACCAGGGGGGTAAAGCCTGGGGGATCGCCGCCGAGCTCACCGACCGATCCGCGGTTGCCGATGTCCAGGGTGCCTTATCTGAGCACCACGGCGACGTAACGCTGATGGTCAACGCGGCTGGCTTCTTCATTCCAAAACCGTTCCTGGACTACGACGCCCAGTCCTACGATTCGTATCTCGATCTGAATTACGCGTTGTTCTTTCTGACCCAGACCGTGGTCGCGGGCATGATCGCCAACGGCGCGGGTGGCTCGATAGTCAATATCGGCAGCATGTGGGCGCATCAGGCCATCGGCCTGACGCCGTCGTCGGTCTACTCCATGCAGAAGGCAGGGCTACACGCCCTCACCCACAATCTCGCCATCGAGCTGGCCGGCCATCAGATCCGCGTCAACGCCGTCGCACCGGCGGTGGTGAAAACACCTCTCTACGAAGGGTTCATCCCCAAGAACGAGATCGACGCCACGCTAGCGACGTTCGCGCCACTTCATCCCCTGGGCCGCGTCGGCACCCCGGCCGACGTGGCCAACGCCATCACCTTTCTGCTCTCCGAACAAGCAAGCTGGATCACGGGCGCGATTCTCAACGTCGATGGCGGCATCATGGCCGGCCGCAACTAGCCCACCCGCATACCCACGGGAACAAACCCACATTCACCACGAGGAGCACCTGTGACGCACGACTACCATAAGAATCCGGCGGCGATTGACGCGTTGCGCCCCGAGCAGTACTTCGTCACCCAGCAGAGTGGCACCGAGCGACCCTTCACCGGCGAATACCTCGACAACCACGAGCCGGGCATCTATGTCGACGTAGTGTCTGGTGAGCCGCTGTTCGCGTCGCTCGACAAGTTCGACAGCGGCACCGGCTGGCCGAGCTTCACCAAGCCGCTCGGCGGCGACAACGTCGTCGAAAAGTCCGACCACAGCGGCTTCATGGTGCGCACCGAAGTGCGCTCGCGCCACGGCGATAGCCACCTCGGACATGTTTTCACCGACGGGCCCCGTTCTGAAGGCGGCCTGCGCTACTGCATCAATTCCGCTGCGCTGCGTTTCATCCACCGCGACGATCTGGAGGCTGAGGGTTATGGCGATTACCTGAGCCTCTTCGAATCCGCGAAAAGCTCAGCGCAGCAAGCTGACTCCGAGATCACGGACCAGCAACGATGACCGCCACCACCGCAATCCTGGCAGGCGGATGTTTCTGGGGGGTCCAAGACCTCATCCGCGCGCGGCCCGGCGTGATATCGACTCGCGTCGGTTATACCGGCGGTGACAACGAGCATCCCACCTACCGCAACCACCCCGGACACGCCGAGGCGGTCGAGATCACCTACGACCCTGCAGTCACCGACTATCGGAGCCTGTTGGAGTTCTTTTTCCAGATCCATGACCCGACAACAAAGAACCGCCAGGGCAACGACTTCGGCAGCAGCTACCGTTCGGCGATCTTCTATCTGGACGACGATCAGAAGCGCATCGCGTTGGACACCATCGCCGATGTGGACGCATCGAGGCTGTGGCCAGCCGCGGTGGTCACCGAAGTGACGCCGGCCGGTGAGTTCTGGGAAGCCGAACCAGAACACCAGGACTACCTGCAGCGTAACCCCGGCGGCTACACCTGCCACTACGTGCGGCCGAAATGGAAACTGGCTTCCCGCAGCGGATCTGGTGGCGCGGAGCACAGCACGGTTGAGTCGAGCCGCCATGAATGAGAGCCACCGTGCGCGGCGTCACTGCATGTCTGCGCGCGATCGGCAGATGCTGGCCGCCGCATACTTGCCGGTCATCGCTTTCGCCGCCGTGCTGATGGCCCCGCGAATCTCGTCGACGCTCCGGTACCAGCCGCAGGCAGCTCTCCGATGACGCAAGACCTCGTTCTGAGCGCGCTATCAGCGGCGGGGGTATCGGTCTGGTTGGACGACCTGTCCCGCGACCGCCTGACATCGGGCAACTTGCAGCAGCTGATCGACACCAGGAGCGTCGTGGGCGTCACCACCAACCCGTCGATCTTTCAACACGCGATCGCACACAGCGATGCCTACACGCGGCAGCTCACCCAATTGGCCGAACGCGGTGCCGACGCCGATTCGGCGATACGCACCGTCATCACCGACGACGTGCGGGCGGCCTGCGACGTCCTGCGCCCGCAGTGGGAAGCCTCCCGCGGCGTGGATGGGCGCGTATCGATCGAGGTCGACCCGCGGCTGGCCAACGACACCGCGGCGACGGTCAGCCAAGCCGCCGAGCTCTGGAAGATCGTCGACCGGCCCAACCTCTTCATCAAGATTCCCGCCACGACGGCCGGGATGCCGGCGATCACCGCCACAGTGGCCGAAGGCATTTCAGTCAACGTGACACTCATCTTCTCCGTCGAGCGTCACCGCCAGGTGATGGATGCCTATCTCGCCGGGCTGGAAGCCGCCCAACACGCCGGGCGGGACCTCACCGGAATCCATTCGGTGGCTTCGCTGTTCGTCTCCCGGGTCGATACCGAAATCGATCAGCGTCTGGAAGCGATCGGCACCGATGCCGCCATCGCGCTGCGCGGACAGGCGGCAATCGCCAATGCTCGCCTGGCCTATGCGGCTTACCAGGACGTGTTCGAAGCCGGAACACGTTATGCCGCACTCAGCTACGCCGACGCCAATGTACAGCGGCCGCTGTGGGCCTCCACCGGTGTGAAAAACCCCGCGTATCCCGACACCATGTACATCACCGAGCTGATCGCACCTCACACCGTGAGCACCATCCCCGAACACACCCTGGAGGCGCTCGCTGACCACGGCGTCGTTGTCGGCGACTCCATCACCGGCACGGCCAACCACGCGCAATCGGTGCTCGACCGCATCACCGCGGTCGGCGTCGACCTCGCCGATGTCTTCGAGGTGCTCGAAAACGACGGCGTCGCCAAGTTCGCAGCCTCCTGGCGCGAACTGCTCGACGCCTACCCCAGATCAGCGGGGATCGCCGAAAATGCCCAGGGCAGGGGAGAACCGGACCGTTGACAACCCACGGGCCCTTAATCGGAGAACTGCAGGCTCGGCGTCCCTTTCCGGCTCGGCTGGGTCCAAAGGGCACGCTGCTCTACAAGCTGGTGACGACCACCGATCACAAGGTGATCGGCATGATGTACGTCGTCGCGTGCTTCACCTTCTTGTTCAACGAGCAGTACAACCAACTGTTCACCATGCACGGCACAGTGATACTGGTGTTCTACGCCACCCCGATGTCCGAGCTGCCCCGAATCCGTTCGGTGCGAACGGCATTCGAACTCCACTACCCCCACATGGTCGAACGGCCACGCGACGAAGTCCATGTCCGCCGCACCAGTCGCGAGACGCTTCACGACGATGCGGTTGCTGTTGGGGCAACAGCCGAGGAGAGCGCGCCATGACGGATCAGTTCCAATCGATCATGACCGGGACTTCCGGCCACATCGGGAAGTCACGGCGTTCCGCATACGAGCAACCACTGGCGCGACCCGGATTTCGAGCTCGAATGTATCTGGTGCCGGAATCCGGAGGGGTGATGGCTACACGTCTTCTGGAACGCCCCATCGACGAGATCCTGGACATCGGTGAGGACGAGCGTCTTTGCGACTCCAAGACGGTCGACAACACAGTACGTCCCTTCAGGGTGATCGGTCAGTGTTCCAAACCAGCCGAATGGATCTACGTAATGAAGTGCTGCGGGGCTCAGGCACTGGCGTGCGACCCGTGCCATGAGCAACATCTACAGCACGCGATTTACCAGCGATACTGCGCACATTGCTCGCGTCCGTTCAGCACCCTCGCCGACGGCGCGCGTGCCGTGTATCGGGTGTAGGGGCATCACCATGCGACTCGATGAGGTGGTCGGCGTCATCACCGACACCAAACTGATGGACTACCGCCCCGAAGGAGGACTCGGCTCGGCAGTGCTCGAAGTCCTCGCTGGGAAAGACACGCCTCCACTTCAGTTGGCGCACCTGGCAGTTCGCGTCGTGCCAGGCTCGGGAACACCTACTGAACTGCTCGTGGCTGCGGCAATCGACGGGGAGAGTATCGACAGCGGCGCGCGACACCTGCTCGACGGCACCCACAGGCAATCCGACCGCGAAGACGCGTTCACTCCCACGGCGCAGCTCCGATCGGCGGGGCCCGCGTGAACCGGATCGTGCATGTCCTCATCGGTGATCTGCCCACGGTCGGGGACGTGGCGATCAAAACCGTGGCAATATTTTTGACTGCGGCGATCCTGTTCCGTTTCACCGAACGACGCACCCTGGCGGAATTCGCGCCGTTCGACTGGATCGCCGCCGTCGCCGCCGGCGCCATCGTCGGTCGTGCAGCCACCGCCACCGACACCGCGTGGCTGCAGGCGACCACCGCGCTGCTGTGCCTTCTGGCCGCCCACGCAGTCCTCGCGCGACTGCGCCTAATTCCCGCCTTGTGCCGGTTCATCGACCCGCCCCTGATGGTCCTGATCAGCAACGGAGAAGTGAATCGGCGCAACCTGCGCCGCTGCGGCCTGACCGCCGCCGATTTAGAGGCGGTGCTGCGCGAACACGGGCACCCCAACGCCGACAGTGTTCATCTGGCCATCCTCGAAGCCAAAGGGGCCATCTCCGTTCTGGGTGCTGGCATGCCGGTAAAACCTCGAGAAGGTGCTGAGATCTGTGAAGTCTGATTTCCACCCGGCTCTCGTGAACACAGAACGAGCCGAGTTAACCACCTTCACCACTGCTACGACCGAAGCATCAATAGACCTCGCTACCAACGGCTCTCGCCCACGCCGCTGGCAATGAGTCAGTTATCAAGCCGAATCGATTGGAGATGTCATGATGGGAAACTCGAATGCTGTACGCCTGGAACGTGTCGCGGGGGGTGTGGCGGTTCTGGTTGGGTTGGTGGCGTCGATCGCCAGTTGTAGCGGTGATGCCTCGAACGCGCCGTCGACCACCCAACCGCCACCGACGACAACTACGCAGTCCCCGACCGCGGGCGCACCCCCACCCGCGCCGACCGAAAAGAGCATCAACCCCACCGAGAGCGTAAATCCCACCGGAGGAAACCTGTTCACGCCGACGGTCCACGCATCACCGGCACCGACGGCCATCCCCGGAAACCGAGAAAATACCGGATAGGGCACGAGAACGAGCCGAGATTGATTGATGGCTCGTCACCACGAAGGAGCACCAATGACTATCGTCAACAAAGGCTTTCGCGGGCGCCGCGCTGAGTCTGCCCGCCAATTGCCGCCCGGTCAGCATCTGACCGCGGACTTCCCTGTCCTGCAGGCAGGACCGACTCCGCGCATCGATCTCGATGACTGGCGGTTCACCGTCCGCGACGAGCGTGGCGTCGAACACGGCTGGACGTGGACCGAGCTGAAGCTATTGCCCAGCGAGCGGCTCACTGTCGACATTCACTGCGTTACGACGTGGTCCAAACTCGATACCGAATGGGAAGGCGTATCGCTGGACACGCTTTTCGAATCGGTCGACACCGCTGCCGAATTCGCATTGGTCGGTTCCCATGGTGGCTACACCACCAACATCCCGGTGGCCGATCTTCTCGGTGGAAAGGCTTGGATCGTCTACGGCTACCAGGGTGAACCACTGCCCGCAGTCCATGGTGGCCCGGCGCGACTGCTGGTGCCGCACTTGTATTTTTGGAAGTCCGCGAAGTGGGTGCGATCCATTGAGTTGCGCGATAGCGACATACCCGGATTCTGGGAGGGTTTGGGCTATCACAGCTACGGTGACCCGTGGCGAGAACAACGCTACGCCGGGGATTGACTCGTGACCGGTGGGTTGACGCCGAAGTTGCAGTGGCGGGTTGCGCGTGTGGTGGACTCTGAACCCGAGACGGATTCTGCGCAAACCATCGGGCTTGCTGTGCCGGGTTGGGACGGCCACTTGGCCGGTCAACACATAGATCTCAGGCTGACCGCTGAGGACGGGTACAGCGCGCAACGCAGCTATTCACTGAGCAGACCGGTCGACGGTGAGCGCATCGAGCTCACCGTGCAGCAGATCGCCGACGGCGAGGTCTCGACCTATCTCACCGGAGTACGGCCCGGCGAGGAGATCGAGCTTCGCGGACCCATCGGCGGCTGGTTCGTCTGGCGGCCGGCCGAGCATGCCCGGATACTCTTGGTCGCTGGCGGATCGGGCATTGTGCCGTTGATGGCGATGCTCCGACAGCGGGTATTGATGGGCACTGCGGAGTTTCGTCTTGTCTACTCGGTGCGCAGTCCCGCCGATGTCTACTACGCCCAAGAATTGGGCCACCTCGACCGCGACTGTGAGTGGCTGCGGGTCGCTGTGATCTACACCCGTGCGGCCACGCCGCAGACCGCCCGGCCGCCCGGCCGGGTTGGCTCCGATGATCTCGCAACTTCCGGGTGGATGCCCGACGACGACTTGCGCGTCTACGTCTGCGGTCCAACGGGATTCGTGGAATCGGTGACCACGAAGCTGATCGGTCAGGGACATTCGCGATCGACCATCCGGACCGAGCGGTTCGGGCCGAGCGGCTAATCGAGGAAGAAGGAATGATGACAGAACCGACGCATGTCGACGGTAACGCCGCCGCGGGCGCCTTCGCGGACGCGCTCGGATTCGATGTCACCACCGCGACGTTGACCTGCGCGGGATGCGGTCGCGTCGCGGTCTTCGCCGAGACGCACGTTTATCAACGCGCGCCGGGCACCGTAGTGCGCTGCCAAAGCTGTGACCACGTACTGGCCCGCCTAGTGCAAACCCCAACAGACGTGTGGCTCGACCTGCGCGGCGCCCAGTCCTGGCGCATACCTTTCCCGGTCCGCTGATGGAGTCCCTCGACGCGCTCGCCAGTCTGGTGCGCACCGCCGACATCGTGGACGCAATGGGGCGACTGCACCGACATCGCTGTCATCTCCTCGACCTGGTGAGCCCGACACCCGGTCGCCGGCTCTTCGGCCCAGCCGTGACCATCTCCTACTTCCCGGCGTGCGGGGCCGCCCTTCCGCCCGAGCGCTACAACTTCAAGAGGTTGTTCTACCAGGCCATCGAAGGTGGCGCTGACGGGCACGTGCTGGTCTTGGCCAGCAACGGCTACATCGATTCGTCACTGGGCGGCGGAACAAAGCTGTCGCGTGTCCAAAACCATCGGCTCGCCGGCATTCTCGCAGACGGCCGACTGCGCGATTTCGCCGAGCTCGAGCACTACGACCTGGCCATCTATTGCCGTGGCGAAACAACTCGGTGGGGCGGTGACACCGTCACCCCCTTCGAGGCGAACCGTCCCGTGGTGATCGGTGGGGTGGCGATCTGTCCCGGCGACTATATCTTCGCCGACGCTTCCGGCGCCGCGGTGATACCAGCGGGCGACGTGCGCGCTGTGCTGCACACGGCCAACCAGGTCGTGGCGGCGGACGCGGAGTCCATCGTCGCAATCAGACGTGAAAGCCCAAACACACTGGGAGACAGTGAGAACTGACTCGTGCGCAGAAGAACAAAAGCGCCATCACGGCAGGGCCGATGTTGATCGGGCATGACTGCGTGTCGTTCGACGAGTCCAGCGATGGGGTCGATCTGCGTGAGCATCGGAACCGCGGTCGGAAAACTGCGTCGTGAGCGGATTACCGGTGTGGCTGCCCGTTGTGATGTTTGTTGGTGCGGGAGCGGCGATCTGGGTGGCGGGCATTCAGTTGTCGGACCAAACGGATGTGCTGACCATGCGGCTGGGCCTCGGCTCGGCGCTCGGCGGCCTGATTCTGTTGGCTATCGCCACCAACCTGCCCGAGATCGCCATCGTCGCCGCTGCCGCGGTGTCGGGCAATATCGGTGTGGCGGTGGGCAATATCCTCGGCGGCATCGCCATCCAGACGGTGGTGCTGGTGGCCCTCGACGCTTTCGGCGTGCGCGGATCCAGACCGCTGACCTATCGGGCGGCGTCGTTGGTGTTGGTGCTGGAGGCCGCGCTGGTCGTCGCAGTGCTGGCCATTGTGATCGGCGGCACCCAGCTGCCGGCAACGCTGATCACAGCGCGGCTGACGCCTGCCCCGGTGCTGATCCTGATGGTGTGGGTGCTGGGCCTGGTGTTGTTGCATCGAGCGGGACGGTCGTTGCCCTGGCAGGAGTCAGGCCAGCCCCCCGATGGCCAGCAGCAGCCCCGCGGACACCGCACCGCGATCGCCGAGCAGCTGGCCACTGCCGAGGGGACCAGAACTGCAAGGGCGGCAGTGACGTTCGGCTTCGCCGCCGCGATCACGTTGATCGCCGGAGTTGTGCTGGAGCGCAGCGGTGAGGCTATCGCCGGCCACATCGGTTTGTCCGGTGTGCTTTTCGGTGCGACCGTGTTGGCCGCGGCCACGTCGCTGCCGGAATTGTCCACCGGCCTGAGGTCGGTGCGTCATTGCGACTACCAGCTCGCCGTATCCGACATCTTCGGTGGGAACGCCTTCCTGCCGGTGCTTTTTGTGCCCGCAACGCTGCTGTCGGGGCACGCCGTGTTGCCTTCGGCCCAGCGCACCGACATCTATCTCACGGCACTGGGGATCGTGTTGACACTGATCTATGCGGCGGGTCTGCTGTTTCGGCCCCGCCGCCGCATCGCCCGGCTGGGGGTCGATTCGCTGGCCGTCGTCATCCTTTACGGCCTGGGCATGCTCGGATTATTCACCGTCTCGAACATGCGGTGACCGTGACAAGACCACCAGCCTTCGCGCCAGCAGTAGGCGTGGCTCTTCCTCACCGCAGCAGCGGATCGCTTGACCAGCCTGAAAGCGTCATGGCTGTCAACCGGTCCGCGGGGGATCTGTTCCGCGTCGGCCTCTCACCCGGGTGAAATCCGCAGCCGGGTGAAGACAATTCACCTCATGCACGCAGATAGTGATCGAATGTTCGGCACGGCCAAGCGGCGCAATGCGATACGAACGGAGACGGCATGTCACACGATCAGAATCGAAGCGCGCCGGGCCCACAAGCCGCTGACCGTCCCAGGCCTGCCCCAGCCGAATATCGTCGTTCCCGATCTAGAAGCACTCAGGTGCGGGCTGCTTGCATCCGAAGCCATGCCATGAGCTCCAAACCACAACCATTGAACTTTGTGGCTCGCACCGCCGCCGCCAGCGCCGCAATGGCAGCTTCACAGCGCGTTGAAATGGCACTGACCCATCGACCCGGAAGCGAACTACCCGTACAGGTCGTCGAGGCACTCATTGGCCGCGGAGTGCCGACCGGCGCGCGGGCCGTCGCCGGACAATTCGCACAAGCGACTCTGGCGGCCATCGCACTCGGCTTTGCCGAAGTGGCACACCGCATTCAGATTGTTCCTGCGATCGCACTCAACATATTGCTGCTAGTCTCGGCGAATGCCGTGGTGGCGCAGGCTCTCGGACTGGGCGACATGCCATGGAAATGGTCGAGTCGAGACATCGCCACCGACCTCACCCACAAAACCACCCTGGCCATCGCCGCAACAACTCTGGGCCGCTGCCGAAAGAACAGGTCGCTAACCCGGACGGCGTCGAAATCGGTCGCATGGTGACCGGCATCGCGCCACAGTACCGCACCGTCCGCCCGCGACGAGTGTGAGACACCGGCGGCGCCGACCGCCCCAGAACGATTGCACGACAGGAGAACACGGTGACCGAGGCCTATCTGCTTGGCGGTGTGCGCACCCCTTTCGCCCGCTACGGCGGATCCCTATCGCACCTGCGACTTGATGACCTGCTCGGGTTGGCCTTGGCCGGGGCCTGCGAACGCGTCGGTGTTGATCGCGACCAGATCGAAGACATCATTGCCGGATGTGTGAACCCGGCGCATGAAGGCATGGGAGATCTCGCCCGCTGGGCGGCGCTGGCCGCCGGCTTCCCCGACCGGGCAGCGGGAGCCACCATCAATAGATTCTGCGGATCGTCGCTGAGCGCCACGGCCATGATCGCGCATGCAATCAAAGCCGGCGACCTCGGTGTCGGGATCGCCTGCGGGGCCGAGTCGATGTCGCGCTCGGGGTTCGCATACATGAAAGGCGAGGCCCCGTTCAGCCCGCGCGGGCCCCAACTGTTGCTCGACACCATGTGGTCCGGCGCCGGCGGCCCACCCAACCCCGTCTTGCTGAGTCGCAACGCCTACATCGGCATGATCGAAACGGCGCAGAACGTCGCCGATCGCTACGAACTCAGTCGCGAAGAGATCGACGCATTCGCGCTGCGCTCCCAACAGCACGCCCGCGCTGCCCGCGACTCGGGCAGGCTCACCAAAGAGATCATGCCCGTCACGATCCCCGCGACCCGAAAGACTCCGCACCGCACCGTAAGTCATGACGAATTCATCCGCGACGACACCAGCCTGGAACTGCTGGCTGCCCTACCCGCCCAGCCCGGGACGACCCAGATGACCGCCGGCAACTCCACACCGCTGTCCGACGGGGCCGCCGCGCTGATCCTGGCCTCCGCCGCACGGGCCGACGACCTCGGCGTCATCCCGTTAGCCCGGGTGGTGTCCTCAGCCGTCTACGGCAACGATCCACTGCTGATGGGCATCGCTCCGGCCTGGGCCCTACCGCTGGCGCTCCGACGCGCGGGCTTGACCCCCGAACAGATCGACGTATGGGAAATCCACGAGGCCTTCAGCGCGCAAGCCCTGGGTGTACTACGAGAGCTGCCCAATCAACTCGACGGATTCCAAGTTCCCGATGACAAACTCACCCCTAACGGGGGTGCAGTGGCCATCGGGCATCCGTTCGGCGCCACCGGCGCGCGTTACGCCCTGACCCTAGGAACCGAACTACGCGAACGACATCTTCGCTATGGCGCGATCGGCGTGTGCATCGGCTCAGGCCAAGGCGTGGCAATGATTTTGGAGAACCCGCAAGCGGCCTGACCGCGACTTCCCGCCCGCACCTCACATGCACTGACACACCGGAACCTGGAACACTCAGTGATGGACGCCTACAACTCCCACACGCGACCGCGGACCATCCGCGTCGCGGCTTGCACCTTGCGAACCACGTTGGGCGATCCGGCGGCCAACGCAGATGCTGTGCTCGACATCGCGCGCGAATGCCACGACGAACGCGCCGCAGTGGCGGTTTTCCCCGAACTAGCACTGACCGGTTACTCGATCGATGACATCCTGATGCAAGACGCACTCCTGGACGCCGTCGAAGACGAACTACAACGCATAACACAAGCTTCCGTGGAGTTGATGCCGGTTCTGGTGATCGGCGCCCCGCTGCGCCATCTGCACCGCATCTACAACACCGCCGTCGTGATCCACCGCGGCCGCGTACTGGGCGTCGCCCCGAAGTCCCATCTACCGACCTACCGCGAGTTCTACGAACTTCGTCAGATGGCCGCAGGTGACGACATCTGCGATGAAATCCGGTGGGGCCGCACGACAGCCCGCGCGCACGCGCCGTTCGGTCCCGATCTACTGTTCACCGCCTCCGACCTGGCAGGCTTCACGCTGCACGTTGAAATCTGCGAAGACATGTGGATCCCCATCCCGCCCAGCGCGCACGCAGCCCTGGCCGGCGCCACCGTCCTCACCAACCTGTCGGGAAGCCCCGTCACTATCGGTCGAGCCGAAGACCGATGCCTGCTGGCTCAGTCAGCGTCGCTTCGCTGTACCGCCGCGTACATCTACGCGGCGGCGGGGGAGGGCGAATCCACAACCGACCTCGCCTGGGATGGGCAGACCATGATCTGGGAAAACGGCGTGTGTCTAGCCCAACAACGCTTTTCAACCCAACCGCAATACTGTATTGCCGACGTCGACCTCGAACTTTTGTGCTCAACGAGGCGACAGGCCGGCATGTTCGATGCGAATCGCAAACACCATCACCTCAGCCGAACCGGTTTCCGCGAAATCGAATTTCGCCTAGAATCACCGATGAGCGTCCGCTATTAGGCACCGACAAGTAGCACATATCGCGAAGGAGGCAACCGTACAAAGGGGGCCTGTACTGCTGGGCGAAAACAGCTGGCGACAAACAATTTTCCGCCGGGGCAGCGGCGTCGGTTCATTCTACGTGGCCGAGACCGCACGCCGACACAAATTCTTCGGCCCATCTCTGGACCGCCCGCACCCGAGTGGTGCTCCAAAACGGTTGGCATCACGCGCACCCGCAGGAACTATCGGCACAAATCGGCAATTTCCTTGCAACGCAATCAACTACATCGACGTTACGGCTGGGAGACCTGAACATCACTGTCGACAGGATGCTCGGCTGCCGTGATTAGCGAGTGCTCGAGCGCGTCCGACTACCTGGGTGCGCGGCGTCCCACTGCGCCTCGATGCGGGTCACGCGGCGATTCTCAACGACGAACCACAGCGTTCCGGCGACCGTGCCGAGAACGGCGATGAGCACCGTGGTGGACAGCCATTCGTAATTTCGATAGGCAGCAGCTGCCGCCGTGCAGATCAACGCGAACGTCGCTACGGCCAGAAGGATCAACCCTGGCCAGAAGAAGTTGTCCTTCCACACGATGCCAGCGCGCGGTTGAGTGGTCCGAGAGTGATCCGTCGGATCGTCATGCGTGTCTCCCATCACCGCTCCCTCCGTCGTCGGCCGAAATTGCAAAATTCCAGTCACTGCGCGAACCCGGGCGAAATGCAAAATCTCGACGCGGAACACCGCCATCCACCCATGTGCGGCGAGGCGTATATGTGGTCACGTCGAGCCGGCACTGTCGCGGATGAACAGCTCGGGCAACGTAATCGCCCCAATCGTCGTCACGAGCCACACCACAACCGTCGTCGCCACCCAGGATTCCACGCCTTCAATAATGAGTCCGTGCGTCGAAATCGACGCAAGGATCAAGGCGACGATCGTCAATGCCAGGCCGGTCCCCCCAAGAAGCAGCGACGCATACCGATGGGGCAACTTCAAGATCGACAACGACAGGATCGCCTGCGTTACTGCGAACACCGCTACGGCGACGATGAACCCCGGTACCGACGACGAAACTCCGGGAACGATCCACGCCGCAATCAGTAGTCCGATCGCCCACGATGCCAGAAGCAAAACTGCCCGCACCAGGATTTGCCTCATGGCAAGGAACCAAGGTCGCTGAGTTTTGGCTGGGCGAAGAACAATGATGTCGACGTCCAAATCCACCGCCCGCGGTGCAGACGCGACATGACGGTGCGTGCGCAGCACGTCATGATCTCGGCGATCTCTCGGCTCCAGAGTCCTGCGATATCGCGACGGTAAACAGCCAGCCGAAAACGCGCTGGCAATGTCACCAACGCCTCGGCGAGTCGGACGTCGCGCAATGCATCCAGTGCATCGACTTCGGCCGATCGCGGCCCTTGCGAAGAGTGCCGATCCTGGCCTAGTCGCCTGTCGGTGATTTGGTCGGTGAGGTACTCGCTTGGGCGGTGTTGCGCGCGGCGCAGACCGTTGATGTAGGTGCTGGTCATGATGCGAAACAGCCACGCCAGAAGGTTGGTTCCGTCGGAGAAGGTGTTGAAGCCGGCGTAGGCCCTCAGCATCGTTTCCTGCATGAGATCTTCGGCGTCCACGACATTGCGGGTCAGTCGGCGGGCGCGGTCGTTGAGTTGATTCAGATGCGGGAGCGCGTCGTTGACGAACCGCGCGGTCAGCTCCGGCGCGCGTGAAGCCAGAGGTGAGCCGCTGTCTGCTAGGTGGTCAACCGTTGTTGCCATGGGCACATCCTGGCTAGGGTCAGGGTGAGTTGTCATCGTCCGCGTCGCCGATTCACCCGGGTGATTCTGTCGCAACGGCTTTCGGGTCCGACCGTACCGAATTCCAGCTTCCCGCTCGGCGGCCTGCGGCGGGTGTGCCGCACACGGCGGACTCGGCGGGCGCGTTTCAGAGCAGTTGCACGTGAAGCGCTTCACGTAGTCGTCAGTCCGCGCGGCGTCGAATGGCCTCTGACGCCAGCGCTGTTCGCTCTCGATCAGGCCGCGAGGTCGCGGCGCCGTGATGGCTAGCCTGGTGCACGGTGGAGGTCGGCGTCCGACGGTGCATATTCCGCGGAATCCTCGAGGGAGCTGGCCGGATTGGCGGTTTCGATCTTGTGGCCAATGTCGACCAGCCCGAGAGGGTCATCGATGGTTTCGCGGGTTCCAAAGTACGCAAACAACGTCGGCAGCTCGATGGCATGTTGTGGGTTGTCGACGACGACGACGGTTCTCAGCACGGGGTGATCGGACACCAAGTCTTGGATGACGCCTCTGGAAGCGAACTGGCTTTCCGCGCACATGGCTGGCCCCAGCCTTATCCAGTCATGAAGTTGCCCCGCCGCCTTCTTGTAACCCCGGGGATCCTTCGAGAAGGAGATCTGGGGGGAGTTGCAGGTGTGGGTATCCTCCAACATTCGCTGAGTCACGACACTGCCGTCGGCCGTCAGGCGGACTAGCCGCACTGTTCGGGAGTCGACGTCAATCACCCGCTTGTATACGGCGGTGTCGCCAGGACCCAAAAACGCGCCGCTGTCCGGAGCGGCGAGGATCTCCGCATAGAGCAGCCGAGCATCTGCCGTCGGTGTCGGCGTTTCGCGGTAGGAGCCGCTGGACCTGATGCCCTCAAGCACGGTGTCTGGCGTGGCGGGTTGGCTCGGCGTCCCGAAAGGGTAGGACGTGACTCGCATCAGCGCAGTCGGGAGATCGGCCTGGACAGAACCCCGATTGTGCATCGTCACCTTGGCCAATAGGTGGATGACTGGCCCCGTTGCGCCCATTGGCGACAACTCCGCGCTGAAATCGACCAGCGGACGAGACGCCTGCGGCAGGTACTCGGTCTCCAGCCAGAACTGAACGAGACCGATCAACGGGAACAGCGCGACGACGACTGTAGCGCCCCTAGTTACCGCGCCGCGTGCAAATCGCGCGAGGTAGAGCACCCACAACAGCGCGATGCAGCCCAGGGTCAACGCGATCCCGGTGATTCCGAGCAATTGACTCACGGGGGAACGTTGGTCGACCAGCCACACGTAGGCCGCAAGACCGACAATGAAGATCTGGCTCACCATAGAGGTCAGTACGGCGTTTCCCGAACCCGTGAGAATCTGACCGAATGCCAGCGCGCAGGTGATACCGATCCCCAGTAACAGGGCCGACCCGATCAGGTCCCACGCGGACCTGGTCAGCGTCGTGTTCCAGACGGCCAGTCCGATAACCACGGCGGCATCCAGGCCGACCCAGCACGCGAACAGGATTCGTAGCGATCCCGTCAGGCCGCCGCCGGCGGCGCCGGTATCGGAGGGTTTGCCGACCGTCGACGCATTGTTGTCGGTGCCGGGCTGATCGGCTCTAGCGAAGAGCGTCCTGAGGTTGACGTTCACCCAAGCCCCCCTTTGCAGTAGATACGCCTGGCGGCACTCTATGGCTGGGTGGCAATACACCGCTTGCGTAATGCAGTACCTGTTTCAGCGCCTGCTGCAGTAACGAAGTCAACGTGCGACGGCGTGGGCACAAGACGTCCCGGCCCGTCCGATTCGCGGCTTCCCGTCGGCACATCGGACCGGCGGTAACTCACCGCCAATCACCCCGGGCCCGCCACCGTTACGCATTACGCTATATATGTAATGATTGCAAAGATGGCGGGTGCAAAACCGAAGGTCGCGGTCATCGGTGCGGGCCCTGGCGGCATCGCGATGGGAATCCAGCTCGCCAAGGGTGGATACGACTTCACGATCTTCGACCGTGGAGAAGGGTTCGGCGGTACCTGGCGCAACAACACCTATCCCGGCGCCGCATGCGACGTGCCATCGCATTTTTACTCGTACTCGTTCGCGCTGAATCCGCGGTGGAGCAAGACGTTCGCCAACCAGCCGGAGATCCTCACCTATCTGGAGACGGTCGCCGCGGACAATCGGCTCGGCGATCACCTCGTCGCACACACCCGCGTCACCGCCCTTCGGTGGTCGGACACGAACATGCGGTGGACGCTGCAGACCGAGGACGGCGGTACGCGAGAGTTCGACGTCGTCGTCACCGCGGTCGGCATGCTGGACGTCCCGAACATCCCCGACATTCCCGGTGCCGACCGATTCCGCGGTCGCAGGTTCCACTCGTCGAAATGGGACCATTCGAAATCGACGGCAGGCGAACGTGTTGCGTCCATCGGAACAGGCGCCAGCGCCATCCAGTATGTCCCCGAGATCGCCCCGCACACTGAGCATTTGACGGTGTTTCAGCGGACGCCGATCTGGGTGTCACCGCGCTACGACGAACCGTTTACCGCCGATCAGCAGGATCTGTTCGAGAGCAATCCGGAAGAGGCACTGAAGGTTCGCGACGCCGCCTTCGAGGCATACGAGTCAGCCAACTTCGCGGTCGACTCCACGATGACCAAAGAGCTGACGGAGATGGCCTACGCCTATCTTCAGCGCAAGGTGCCGGATCCGGTTCTGCGTGCCAAGCTGACTCCCTCCTATCCCGTCGGCTGCAAGCGCCCGCTGCAATCGCGCGCCTGGTTCCCGACGTTCGCGCTTCCCAACGTGCGCCTGGAGACGTCTCCCATCGTGGAGTTCACCGAACGAGGCCTCCGTACGGCGGACGGGGCCGAACACGGGGTCGACACCGTCATCTACGGCACCGGCTTCCGCGCGGCCGATTACCTGTGCAGCCTCGATGTGCACGGCACCGACGGACGCCGGCTGCGCGACGACTGGCGCGACGGTGCCGAGGCCTACCTCGGGACGGTTGTCCCCGGCTACCCGAATCTCTTCACCCTCTACGGACCCAACACCAACGGCGTCACCTCGATCATCTACATCCTCGAGGCCCAGGCCGAGTTCGTGCGCCGCACCCTCGACGACATGGTCCGTCGACGGGTGCACGCGATCGACATCAGGCGCGACATCCACAACGCGTACAACGACGAGATACAACGCGCCATGCAGAACACCGTCTGGCTTGCCAACTGCAACAACTACTACCGCCATCCGAACGGCAAAGTGGTGACGCAATTCCCCTACAGCGGAACAAAGTTCGTGGCGATGCTCGCGGAGGTAGGACTAGAAGCGTTCGAACGGATGGCGGTACCCGCGTGAGCGGCATCCATCACACGGCGATCGTCACCGCCGACGTCGAGCGGTCCATCCGGTTCTGGTGTGACGGCCTCGGATTCGCCGAGCTGTTCGACCACACCTTCACCGGCGATTGGCCCACCCTGTTCGGGGCGACGACCGATCGGCTGCGGTCGATCTTTCTCGGCGACCCGAACACACCCGACAGCGGCATCGTCGAACTGGTGCAGTTCGATGACGCCAAACCCGGTGCGTCAACGCCGTCGGCGCCGGCCTTCGGCTTCTTCCTGTTGTCGCTGCAGCGGAATGTCGATGCGACACTGGCCGGGCTGGCCGAGCTTGGTTTCGACGACGGTGTACGCCGCATCGAGATGCCTGCACCGGGCGGCAAGACCGTTGCCATGGCGGTGATCACCGCGCCCGACGGTGTACTCGTCGAACTGATCGGTCCGCCCGAGTGATCGCGATCGTCACCGGAGGAGGGTCCGGGATCGGCAGCGCGGTCACCGACCGGCTGCGCAAAGCGGGTGCCGACGTCGTGGTGTGGGACCTGCAGGGCGGCGATATCGATTGCGACATCAGCGATTCCGCTTCGATAACCGCCGCGATCGACGAGACAGTCGCCGACCATGGTGTGCCGGACCGACTAGTTGCCTGCGCCGGCATCGGGGCATCAGGGCTGCTGCTCGAGCAGTCGCCCGCCGACTGGCAGCGGGTCATGGACACCAACCTGACGGGCACCTGGCTGACGATGCGGGCGACCGCACGGGCGATGGTCGACGCGGGCTCGGGTGGGTCGATCGTCGCCGTGTCGAGCATCAGCGGAACGCTCGCAGACCGTGACATGGGGGCCTACTGCGTGTCCAAGGCCGGCATCGACATGCTGGTCCGCGTCGCGGCCGCCGAATGGGGTGCGCATGGCATCCGCGTCAACGCCCTCGGCCCCGGCGTCACCCGGACGCCGATGCTCGGTGAGCCCGAGCAACTGCGCGGCTGGGTCGAAGGCCTGACGGAGCGCACCGCCCTTGGGCGGCTCGGCCAGCCCGACGACGTGGCCGAATCAATCGTTGCGCTGCTCGAAATGTCTTGGGTCACAGGGCAAATAGTGTTCGCCGACGGCGGCCTGGCATTGCACAGCCCGATCGACGCTTACGGACAGCTGCAGCGCCTGCGCAAAGGGCATTGACTCTAGGCACCCCTGCCGGACGGATGCATGCCGGGCGCATCGCTGGGTGACATTTCGTCGTACACCTGCCACCAGACCATCTCATGATGGATCGCCGAGATGTGGCCGGCCGCAAGCCGGTCGTCGGCTTCCATCAGTGTGGCCGCCAACGTCTCCAGTCTGTCGCGGGCGGCCCCTGCGACCGGATCGGGGAAACCCACCATCACCATCGCGGCCATGGTGCGAACACGCGTACGGGGTGTGCCTGCCATCGCAAAGGCCACCAATCCAGAGCCGAGGAAAGCGGCCGTCGACATGGCGAACGCAGCCCATGGCGCGATCGTGTGGCTGAGGACGATTTCGCTGACGATCCACACCAACGCCCCCCACTGCGGCCAGCCACGTGCGACCCGCACCCTTCGGCGTTCGGATTCGCTGATGCCGGGTGGATAGACCACCAGCCGGTAGCGGGTGACCCCGAAGCGATCCGGCCGGATGTCGATCGATCCCCATGGACGGTCACCGTCGATCAGCCGCTGCCAGCTGTGGCGCAGCGGGCCGGGTGTGCCCTCGTCCATAGCTCCGGTGTACCCGCATTCAGGCGCCGAGCGGGGGATTCAGACGCAATCTTTACGGGGGCGCCCGCATGGCTGAGTAGTGTGTACCATACCCAGCATGGACAAAATCCCGGTGCGGCTCGCCGACCATCCGACTGTGCAGGCCGTGCGGTCACGAAAGACACTCCGGCCGGGCGCCATCGACGCCGAATGGTTGCGTCAGGTGTGCCTTGACGCCGGTGCTGACGACGTCGCGTTCGCCAGCGTGGACAACCCGGATCTGGCCTCCGAACGTGAACACGTCGAGGCGGCGCTACCGGGAACGCAGAGCTACATCTCGCTGGTGGTCAAGATGAACCGCGATAACGTCCGGTCGACCGCGCGCAGCGTGGCCAACCAGGAATTCCACCGCAGCGGCGAGATGATGAACGAGGCCGCGCACCGGATCACCCGCGCGCTGCAGGACGCCGGGTACCGTGCGATCAACCCGTCGATGTCCTTCCCGATGGAAATGGATCGGTTTCCCGGACGGATCTGGGTGGTGGCGCACAAACCGGTCGCGGTGGCAGCCGGGCTCGGTGCGATGGGGATCCATCGCAATGTGATCCATCCGAAGTTCGGAAACTTTATTCTGCTGGGCACGATTCTGGTGGCCGCTCCGATCACCAGTTACGGTGAGCCGCTGGACTATTCGCCGTGTCTGGAATGCAAGCTGTGCGTGGCGGCCTGCCCGGTCGGTGCGATCAAGAAGGACGGCGAGTTCGACTTCATCGCCTGTTCGGTGCACAACTACCGCGAGTTCATGGGTGGGTTCACCGATTGGGCGCAGACCATCGCCGACAGCGCCGACGCCGACGACTTCCGCTCACGTGTCAGCGATTCGGAGAACGCGTCGATGTGGCAAAGCCTGTCGTTCAAGGCCAATTACAAGGCGGCCTATTGCCTGGCGGTCTGCCCGGCGGGCGAGGAGGTTATCGAGCCTTACCTCGACGACCGCAAGGGGTTCATGGACCTCGTGCTCAAGCCGCTGCAAGAGAAGAAGGAAACGCTCTACGTGTTGCCCAACTCGGCGGCGAAGGCGCACGCCGAACGTCGCTACCCACACAAGCAAGTAAAGGTCGTCGACAGCGGCATCAAGGGACGTTGAAGCCGCTAGCAGCGCTGGCGGAATACTTTTACGGGCTACGTGGTTTGCCCATAGCATGAAGATGCGTCGGCTGTTGATCATCGTTGCGGCAGCATTGGTTTCGGGTGTGACGCTGGCCGCACCGGCTGTACTTCCTTCCGGCGCGACGAGCATCGCCTCTGCGCAAGCGACGGCCTGCCCGGCAGTGCAGGTCGTGTTCGCACGCGGCACCGGCGAGCCGGACGGCATCGGACGTGTCGGTGACGGGTTCGTCGACGCGCTTCGGCCCCAGGTCAAGGGCAAGTCCGTCGCCGTCTACGCCGTCAACTACCCCGCAACGCGCGACTTCCTGCGTGCGGCCGAAGGCGCCAACGACGCGAGTCTGTTCGTCCAGAACATCGCCACCACGTGCCCGGACACCAAGATCGTCCTCGGCGGGTACTCCCAAGGCGCGGCCGTCATCGACGCCATCACGGTGGCCGATCAACCGACCCTCGGGTTCACCCAGCCCATGCCTGCCAACATCGCAGACCACGTCGCTGCGGTAGCTGTCTTCGGCAACCCGTCCATCCGGCTGCTCGGCGGTCCGTTGACCGCGCTGAGCCCGCTGTACGGCTCCAAGACGATCGACCTGTGCAACGGGGCGGATCCGGTGTGCTCGAACGGTGACGACGTACCGGCCCACAGCCTCTACGTCGAATCTGGATTGGCAACGCAGGCAGCGCAATTCGTCGCCGGGCGCCTCACCACCCAGGCGCCGGTCAGCACGCTGGCCGGCCACGCCGAACGGTAGCCGCTAGCCCCAGGCGTGCACGATGTTCTGAGCAGGCTCCAAACCATCCTTGACGAGCAGCTCGGTGGCATCGGCGGCCTGCTCGCAGATGGTGGGGACGTCACGCCACTCGGCGTTGGTGAAGTTTCCCAACACGAACGCCGCGCCTTCCATGCGGCCGGGAGGCCGGCCGATGCCGATGCGCACTCGCTGAAAGTCGTTGGTGCCCAACGACGACGCCACTGACCGGAGTCCGTTGTGCCCCGCGACGCCGCCGCCGACCTTGAGCCGGATGCGGCCGAACTCGATGTCGAGCTCGTCGTGGATCACCACGATGTCGGCGGGCGGCACGGAGTAGAACTTGGCCAGCGGACCGATCTGCCGACCGGACTCGTTCATGTAGCACCGCGGCTTGGCGAGCACGACCGACCGTCCGCCGAGCCGGCCCGTGGCCACTTCGGCCCCAGACTTCTTGTGCACCTTGAACCCCGAGCCGATGCGGTCCGAAAGGATGTCGGCGACAAGGAAACCGAGGTTGTGTCGCGTCGTTGCGTACTGGGGACCAGGGTTTCCCAGGCCGACCACCAGAAGTGGCTCGGCCATATCGGAGCCTGCCTACTCGGACTCTTCGGCGGGCGCCTCTTCGGCCGCCTCGCCCTCCGCGGCTTCGGCTTCCTCGCCGGCAGCTTCCTCGGCTGCCTCGCCGGCACCCTCGCCTTCCATCTCCTCAGCGGTAGGCGCCGCGACGACGTTGACGACGAGCGTGTCGGGATCCGACACGAGCGTCACACCCGACGGCAGCGTGATCGAGCTCGCGGTGAACTGCGTGCCGATCTCGGCGCCCTCGATCGAAACGGTGAGCTGCTCGGGGATCGACTGCACATCCGACTCGATCGTGATGGTGTTGGCGTCCTGGGTGACCAGGGTGCCGTAGGCGGCGTCACCCTCGACGACGACGTTGACCTCGACGGTGACCTTCTCGCCGCGACGCACGACGAGCAGGTCGGCGTGCTGGATGTTGCGGCGGATCGGGTGGATTTCGAGGGCCTTGGTCAGCGCGAGCTGTTCCTTGCCGTCGATGTCGAGGGTCAGCACGGCGTTGGTGCCGGAGTGACGCAGCACGGCCGCGAAGTCGTGCCCGTCGAGTTCGAGGTGCTGCGGATCGGTGCCGTGGCCGTAGAGGACGGCAGGAACCTTGCCGTTGCGGCGGGCGCGGCGCGACGCGCCCTTGCCGGTCTCGCTGCGCACGGCAGCGGTCAGCTTGTTCGCGGTGGAAGTCTTAGCCATGGGTGTTGCTCCTGTGCCGGTCGTTGTTTCGGGCACGGCCAGGGTCGCAAACCATCAGATGCGGGATCCCGTCGATAACGGTGGCTGTGACCACCCTCGCCGTGACGCACCCGGAGCCGCTCGGCGGCGACATCGGGCGCAGCAAGGGTATCCGATGAATTGCCTACAGCGGAAATTTGGTGTCTGTGAGCTGCTCAGATAGGTCCCACAGCGCCGTCGCCTTCTTCCCGTTGTGGGCCAGCGGGCTGCGAGGGGAGCGCCCCGTGGCGCCCCGCATCCCGAACCGCGGTCCGATGAAACTGTCGCCAGGCAGATTCTGCGACGCCGCGTACAGAGTCTGGCGTGCGCCGAAGTCGGCGTCGGTGGCCACGAGGCGGTTTCCGGTGTCCCAGAACCAGCTGCCCACCCGGTTGCCGGTGTGCCCCTGCAGGTTGGTCGCGGAGTACCCGGGGTGCGCCGCGTGCGACTTCAATGCCGACCCCGCGGCGTCGAGGCGCCGCTGCAGCTCACTGCTGAACATGAGGTTCGCCAGCTTCGACTGCCCGTACGCCAGCCACGCCGAATACGGCCGCGACTTCCAGTTCAGGTCCTTGAGGCTGATGTAGCCGAGCAGGTGCATCTGCGACGACACCGTCACCACCCGCTCGGTGAGCTTCGGCAGAAGCAGGTTGGTCAGCGCGAAGTGGCCGAGGTGGTTGGTGCCGATCTGGCTCTCGAACCCGTCGACCGTCAGCTCGTACGGCACGGCCATGATGCCGGCGTTGTTGATCAACACGTCGACGCCGTCGACGCCTGCCGCGAATTCACGCACCGACGACAGGTCCTGTAGGTCGAGCTTGCGGACCTCGACGTCTCCGGTCATGCCCGACGCGGCTTCGTCGCCCTTGGCGGTGTTGCGGACCGCAAGGATGGTCTTGGCTCCGACGCGGGCGAGTTCACGCGCGGTCACCAAGCCGAGCCCGCTATTGGCGCCCGTGACGATGACGGTGCGCCCGGCGAACGATGGCAGATCGGCAGCGGTCCACTGACTCATGGCGCTTACCCTAGTGCGCCGGTTACTTCGGCGGTGCGGGCGGAACCTTGACGTCGAATCCCCCGATGACCGCTTCGATGTCGGGCGCCTCCTCGGCGGCTTTGTCGGCGTAGCCCGTCACGGTGAACTGCACCAGGTACCGCTGATTCGCCGGCGGGGCGCCGGTCGCGATGACGATGCGGTTGTAGCTGTGCATCCGGCGGCCGTTGAGGTCGTAGCTGCCCTCGATCATCGACGACGGGAACCCGTGCCAATTGTCGGTCGAGGCGTTCAGGCGCGTGAAGTTCTGCGATAGTTCGGCGTCGGCATAGCCGTGCTTGATGGCCTCGTTCACGTCGAAGTTGCCGTTGAGTTTGAACACCATCAGCATCGCGGTGGGATAGGTGTCGCCCTTGGCGACCACCCGCGTGCCCGGCGCGAGATTCGGGTTGCTGTATCCCTGCCAGCCCTTCGGTTGCGGCATCGTCACCATCAGGTCGGTGAGCTTGTCGGGCGCGACGGGTTCGCCCGTGACGCCCGCACTTTCGAGGTACTGCGAGATCGGCACGGGTGCCTCGGTGCTCGTCGGCGTTGTGGTGGTTGCCGATGTCGACCAAACCGACTGATAGTCAGGGCTTTTCGCGCCGCAGCCCGTGGCGACGAGAAGCACCAGCGCGGCCACCACGCCTCGGCGCAACTTCACAAAATCTCGCGGACGTTGTCGATCGGCCTGGCCAGCCGAGTGCCCTTGGGTGTGACGACGAACGGTCGCTCGATCAGAATCGGATTCGCGGCCATCGCGTCGAGCAGTTCGTCGTCGCTGGCATCGGCGAGGTTCAGTTCGGCGTACAGCGGCTCACGCTTGCGCACCGCGGTGCGAACGTCGATACCCGCATCCTTGATCATCTTGACCAGCTCGGCACGCGATGGTGGCGTTTTCAGGTACTGGATGACAGTCGGCTCAACGCCGTTGTCGCGCAACAAGTCCAGTGTCTTGCGCGAAGTCGAACAGCGGGGGTTGTGATAGATGAAGCTGTCAGCCACTACGCCGACCCGTCGAAAAGGCCTGTCACCGAGCCATTTTCGAACACCGCGCGAATGGTGCTAGCCAGCAGCGGTGCGATCGACAGCACGGTCAACTGCGGGAACTGCTTGTCCTCACCGATCGGCAAGGTGTTCGTGACGATCACCTCGCGGGCGCCGCACTCGGCCAGCCGCTGCGGCGCCGGATCCGACAGCACACCGTGCGTCGCGGCGATGATGACGTCGCCCGCACCGTCGTTCTTCAGTAACTTGACCGCGCCTGCGATCGTGCCGCCGGTGTCGATCATGTCGTCGGTGAGGATGCACGTCTTGCCCTTGACGTCGCCGACGACACGGTTGGACTTCACCTGGTTGGGCACCAGCGGGTCGCGGGTCTTGTGGATGAAGGCCAGCGGTACTCCGCCCAGCGCGTCGGCCCACTTCTCGGCGACGCGGACGCGGCCGGAGTCGGGGGAGACGACGACCATGTCGTGGTCGGCGTAATTCTCGGCGATGTGGCCGCACAGCAAGTTCTGCGCGCGCATGTGATCGACCGGTCCGTCGAAGAAGCCCTGGATCTGGTCGGTGTGCAGGTCCACCGTCACGATGCGGTCGACGCCGGCGGTCTTGAGCAGGTCGGCGACCAGTCGCGCCGAGATCGGCTCGCGGCCGCGGTGCTTCTTGTCCTGCCGGGCGTACGGATAGAACGGCAGGATCGCGGTGATCCGCTTGGCGCTGCCGCGCTTGAGCGCATCGATCATGATCAGCTGTTCCATCAGCCATTGATTGAGCGGCCAGGGATGGCTCTGCAACACGAACGCGTCGCAGCCACGCACGGATTCGTCGAAGCGAACGAAGATCTCGCCGTTGGCAAAGTCGCGGGCGGTCTGCGCGGTGACCGGGACGTCGAGCTCCTTGGCCACCTGCTCGGCCAGCTCAGGGTGCGCGCGACCCGAGAAGAGCATCAAATTCTTGCGGTTGTCGGTCCACTCGGTGCCCACGGTGCCCTCATTGCTCGGGGATCGATACGGCCTAATCGTACGGGTAGCCGGAATGCCAACAACGGGCAACCGGCTCACGACTTGCGATCGTCGCCGGAGTCGTCTTGTTCGCCGGAGGCGCGGCGGGCTGCCTTATCGGCTTCGGAGCCGGGCCGCTTGCGCGACACCCAGCCCTCGATGTTGCGCTGCGGGCCCGCCGAAATTGCCAGCGCGCCCGGCGGCACGTCTTCGCGCACGACCGTGCCCGCGCCGGTGTACGCGCCGTCGCCGACGTTGACCGGCGCGACGAACATCGTGTCGGACCCGGTGCGCACATGCGAGCCGATCGTGGTGCGGTTCTTGTTTTCTCCGTCGTAGTTGACGAACACGCTCGACGCGCCGATGTTGCTGTGCTCGCCGATGTCGGCGTCGCCGACGTAGGTCAGGTGCGGCACCTTGGTGCCGGCGCCGATGGTGGAGTTCTTCGTCTCGACGAACGCGCCGAGCTTGCCGTCTGCGCCCAGCACGGTGCCCGGCCGCAAATAGGCGAACGGTCCGACGGCCGCGCCGTCGCCGATCGTCGACTGGCCGCCGTGGGTTCGGACAACGGCGGCCTTGTCTCCGACGACGACGTCGGTCAGCGTGGTGTCCGGCCCGATCTGGCAGAGCCCGCCGATCCGCGTGGTGCCCAGCAGCTGCGTGCCGGGGTGGATGACGGTGTCGCGGCCGATGGTCACGTCGACGTCGATCCAGGTGGTCGCCGGGTCGACGATCGTGACACCGGCGCGTTGATGCGCGGCGACGATGCGGCGGTTCAGTTCGGCGCCCAGCTCGGCCAGCTGGACGCGGTCGTTCACACCGGCGACCAGTGCGGAGTCGTCGATGTGATGGGCGCGAACGATGTGGCCGTCCGAACGCACGATCGCGATCACGTCGGTGAGGTAGAGCTCCTGCTGAGCGTTGTCCGACCGCAGGCGGCTCAGCGCCGAGCGCAGCGCGGCGATGTCGAACGCATAGACGCCGGCGTTGACTTCGGTGATGGCGTGCTGCTGTCGGGTGGCGTCGGCCTGCTCGACGATGCCGATGACGGCGCCGTCCTGGGTGCGCAGGATGCGGCCGTAGCCGGTCGGGTCGGCCAGCGTGGTGGTGAGTACGGTCGCGGCGGCGGGTGCCGCGGCGTGCGTGGCGATGAACTCGGTCAGCGTGTCGGCGTCCAGCAGCGGGACGTCGCCCGACGTCACGACGACGATTCCGGTGAAGTCGTCGGGCAGCGCGGACAGGCCGCATCCCACCGCGTGTCCGGTACCGAGTTGCTCTTCTTGCACGGCGATGTCGATGCCGCGGCCAAGGTCATCGGCCAGCTGCTCGACCGCCGGCGCGACACGTTCGCGGTCCTTGCCGACGACCACGATCAGGTGCTGCGGCGCCACCTTGGCCACCGCGTGCAGGGCATGCGCGAGCATGCTGCGGCCGGCCAGGTTGTGCAGCACCTTCGGGGTGTCTGAGCGCATGCGGGTGCCCGCCCCCGCGGCCAGGACCACGACGGCGGCCTCACCGTGCACGTTGGACATAGAGCTCCGTCGCCAGGACTCGAACCTGAACTATCTGAACCAAAATCAGAGGTGCTGCCGATTACACCACGACGGACTGATCAACTCGTGATGCTAGTCGAATGGGCCGATACGCCCGATACGCCGTTCACTCTGCGCCCAGGGCGCAGAAGTGCGAGTACTCCGCGCCACCACCGCAGAGTCAACGCCGAAAGATACCCTGAACGACGTGGCAGCACCCGACAAGGAAGTGCGCGCACCCCGGGCCAGGATGACCGGCGCCGAGCGGCGCCATCAACTGATCGACGTCGCAAGGACGCTCTTCGCCGAGCGCGGTTATGAGGGAACCTCGATCGAGGAGATCGCGCAGCGGGCCAACGTCTCCAAACCCGTCGTCTACGAGCATTTCGGCGGCAAGGAGGGGCTGTACGCCGTCGTGGTCGACCGCGAGATGTCCGCGCTGCTGGACGGCATCACGTCGTCGCTGACGCGGATGACCAACAACCGGTCCCGGCTGCGCATCGAGCGGGTCGCGCTGGCGCTGCTGACCTACGTCGACGAACGCACCGACGGGTTCCGCATCCTGATCCGCGATTCTCCTGCGGCCATCACCTCGGGCGGCACTTACTCCACCCTGCTCAACGAGGCCGTCAACCAGGTGTCGTCGATCCTGGCCGGCGACTTCTCCCGCCGCGGCCTCGACCCCGACATGGCGCCTCTGTATGCGCAAGCGCTGGTCGGCTCGGTGTCGATGACCGCGCAGTGGTGGCTCGACGTGCGTGAGCCGAAGAAAGAAGTGGTGGCCGCGCATCTGGTGAACCTCTGCTGGAACGGGCTGATGCACCTCGAAGACGACCCGCAGCTGCTCGACGAGTAATTGCCCGCTCCGGCAAGCATTTCGGAGCTTGCATACGATGGACGCATCATGACCGCATCGGGGACCGCCCATGTCCAGACCCCGATCGCGGGGCTGGTTGACCTGGCGCTGCGCGATCCCTCCTTACAAGACGCCGCCCGCCGGGCCGCCGACCGACCCGCCGATCTCGCTCTCATCGGCCCGGCCAGCGCCCGTGTCTTCGCCGCGGCAGCCTTGGCCCAGAACGGCCCGCTGCTCGTCGTCACCGCGACCGGCCGCGAAGCCGACGACCTGACCGCCGAATTGCGCGGCGTGTTCGGTGACGCCGTCGCGATGTTCCCGTCGTGGGAGACCCTGCCGCATGAGCGGCTCTCTCCAGGCGTCGACACCGTCGGCGCGCGGCTGATGCTGCTGCGCCGGCTGACCCACCCCGATGACTCGCGGCTTGGGCCGCCGCTGCGCGTCGTGGTCACCACGACGCGGTCGCTGCTGCAGCCGATGGCACCCGACGTGGCCGACATCGACCCCGTGACGCTGACACTCGGCGCCGAGGCCGAATTCGACGGCGTCATCGCGCGTCTCGTCGACCTGGCCTACACCCGCGTCGACATGGTCGGCAAGCGCGGCGAGTTCGCGGTGCGCGGCGGCATCCTCGACATCTTCCCGCCGACGGCCGAGCATCCCGTGCGCGTCGAGTTCTGGGGCGACGAGATCTCCGAGATGCGGATGTTCTCCGTCGCCGACCAGCGCTCGATCCCCGAGATCGCCGTCGACGATGTCGTTGCCGTGCCGTGCCGCGAGGTGCTTCTCACCGACGACGTCCGCGTCCGGGCCGCGAAGCTCGCCGCCGAGCACCCCGTGGTTGAGAACAGCGTGCCGGGCAGCGTGCCTGACATGCTGGCCAAGCTGGCCGAGGGAATCCCGGTCGATGGCATGGAGGCTCTGCTGCCGCTGCTGCGTCCTACCGACTTGTCGACGCTGTCGGACCACCTGCCCGACGGAACCCCGCTGTTGATCTGCGACCCGGAAAAGGTTCGCACCCGGGCTGCTGACCTGATCAAGACCGGGCGCGAATTCCTCGAAGCCTCGTGGTCGACGGCCGCGGTCGGCGGCGACGTGCCGATCGACATCGAGGCGCTGGGCGCGTCGGGATTCGTCGATCTGGACGACGCGCGCGCCGCGGCCCGCGAGGGCGGGCATCCGTGGTGGACGTTGAGTCAGCTGTCCGACGAGTCGGCCGTCGAGCTGAACATCCGGCCCGCGCCATCGGCACGCGGACAGCAGCACAACATCGACGAGATCTTCGCGATGCTGCGGGCCCACGTCGCGACTGGTGGCTATGCCGCAGTGGTCACCCCTGGCACCGGCACCGCTCATCGCGTCATCGAGCAACTGGGTGAATCAGACACTCCCGCAACCTTTTTGGAGCCGGGCGTGCCTCCGAAGGAGGGCGTCGTCGGTGTGCTGAAGGGCCCGCTGCACGACGGCGTGGTGATCGCGGGCGCCAACCTCGTCGTGATCACCGAAACCGACCTGACCGGCAACCGTGCCACCGCCACTGACGGCAAACGGCTGGCCGCCAAACGCCGCAACGTCGTCGACCCACTTGCGCTCACCGCCGGCGATCTGGTGGTGCACGATCAGCACGGCATCGGCCGCTTCGTCGAGATGACCGAACGTGTCGTCGGCGGCGCCCGCCGCGAATACCTGGTGCTCGAATACGCATCGAGTAAACGAGGCGGCGGCTCGGACCGGCTCTACGTGCCGATGGACTCCCTGGACCAGCTGTCGCGGTATGTCGGCGGCGAAGCGCCGACGTTGAGCCGCTTGGGCGGCAGCGATTGGGCCAACACCAAGACCAAGGCGCGCCGCGCGGTCCGTGAGATCGCCGCCGAGCTGGTGTCGCTGTACGCCAAGCGGCAGGCGTCGGCGGGTCACGCGTTCGGCCCCGACACTCCGTGGCAGGCGGAGATGGAGGACGCGTTCGGCTTCACCGAGACCGTCGACCAGATGACCGCGATCACCGAGGTCAAGTCCGACATGGAAAAGCCGATCCCGATGGACCGGGTGATCTGCGGCGACGTCGGCTACGGCAAGACCGAGATCGCGGTGCGGGCGGCGTTCAAGGCGGTCCAGGACGGCAAGCAGGTCGCGGTGCTGGTGCCGACGACGCTGCTCGCGGACCAGCACCTGCAGACGTTCGGCGAGCGGATGGCGGGCTTCCCGATCACCGTCAAGGGGCTGTCGCGGTTCACGTCTCCGGCCGAATCCAAAGCGGTGCTCGAGGGCATGAAGGACGGGTCGGTCGACATCGTGATCGGCACGCACCGACTGCTGCAGACCGGCGTGACCTGGAAGGACCTCGGCCTGGTCGTGGTCGACGAGGAGCAGCGGTTCGGCGTCGAGCACAAGGAACACATCAAGTCGATGCGCACGCACGTCGACGTGCTGACCATGAGCGCCACCCCAATTCCGCGCACGCTGGAGATGAGCCTGGCAGGCATCCGTGAGATGTCGACGATCCTCACCCCGCCCGAGGAGCGCTACCCCGTGCTGACGTACGTCGGGCCGCACGACGACAAGCAGGTCGCCGCGGCGTTGCGACGGGAGATGCTGCGTGACGGTCAGGTCTTCTACATCCACAACCGGGTGCGCTCCATCGACCAGGCCGCGGCCAAGGTGCGCCAGCTGGTGCCGGAGGCACGCGTAGCCGTCGCGCACGGGCAGATGCCCGAAGATCTCTTGGAGCGCACGGTCGAGGGGTTCTGGAACCGGGAGTTCGACGTTCTGGTGTGCACGACGATCGTCGAGACCGGCCTGGATATTTCGAATGCCAACACGCTGATCGTCGAGCGTGCCGACACGTTCGGTCTCTCGCAGCTACATCAGCTGCGTGGCCGCGTCGGCCGCAGCCGCGAGCGTGGCTATGCCTACTTCCTGTATCCGCCGGAGGTTCCTCTGACGGAGACGGCGTACGACCGGCTTGCGACGATCGCGCAGAACAACGAACTCGGCGCGGGCATGGCCGTCGCGATGAAGGATCTCGAGATCCGCGGCGCGGGAAATGTGCTCGGTGTCGAGCAGTCTGGGCACGTGGCGGGTGTCGGCTTCGATCTGTACGTCAGGCTGGTCGGCGAGGCGGTCGAGGCGTACCGTGCGGCGGCCGACGGGAAAACCGTTCTGGCGCCCGAAGAGCCGAAGGATGTGCGGATCGATTTGCCGGTCGACGCGCATCTGCCACCGGACTACATCGGCAGCGACCGGCTGCGGCTGGAGGCGTACCGCCGGTTGGCGGCCGCGGCCGACGACGCCGCCGTGGACGCCGTCATCGAAGAACTGATCGACCGGTACGGGCCGCTGCCGTCGGCCGCGGAGCGACTGGTTGCGGTGGCGCGGCTGAGGCTGCTGTGCCGCGCGTACGGGATCACCGAGATCAGTGCGATCTCCGAGTCGACGGTGCGACTGTCGCCGCTGGAGCTGGCGGACTCTCAGCAACTGCGGCTCAAGCGGATGTACCCGGGCGCGCACTACCGTGCGACGACGGCGACGGTGCAAGTGCCGATCCCGCGAGCGGGTTCTGGCGTTGGGGCACCACGGATTCGTGATCTTGAACTCGTCGCGATGGTGGCCGGACTGGTACTGGCCCTCGATGGAAAACCGCAGGAAGGTGTTGATATAACGAAGTTCGGAGGAGGGCCGGCCGTGAGTGACAAGCGACAAGCGACATGACCGTCGTCTTGGTCGATCCGCGCCGCCCTTCGCTGGTTCCGGTCGAGGCGATCGATCTGCTGACCGGTGACGTTCAGTACACCGAGGAGATGCCCGTCAAGGTGCCGTGGTCACTGCCCGCGGCACGGCCGGCGTACGACGGTGACGACGCGCCGGTGCTGCTGTCGTCCGACCCTGACCATCCGGCCGTCAAGGCTCGCCTGGAAGCGGGCGATCGCCTGATTTCCGCGCCGGATCCTTCGCCGGGTGAGCGTTTGGTCGACGCGGTCGCAATGATGGACAAGCTGCGCACGTCGGGACCGTGGGAGAGCGAGCAGACGCACGAAACTCTGCGGCGATACCTGCTGGAGGAGACCTACGAGGTTTTCGACGCCGTGCACAGCGGCAACGCCGACGAGTTGCGCGAGGAGCTCGGAGACGTCCTGCTGCAGGTGCTATTTCACGCCCGCATCGCAGAGGACGCACCGCAACACCCGTTCACGATCGACGACGTCGCCGACTCGCTACTGCGAAAGCTCGGGAACAGAGTGCCGGCCGTCCTTGCGGGCGAGCCGATCTCGTTGGACGAGCAGCTCGCTCAGTGGGAAGAACGCAAGGCCTTGGAAAAGTCGCGTAACTCGTCGATGGACGATGTGCCGACCGCGCAGCCGGCATTGGCGTTGGCGCAGAAGGTTCTCGAGCGGGTGTCGGCTGCGGGGCTGCCCGCCGAGCTAGTCCCGGAGCAGCTCACCTCGGTCACCGTCGGTGCGAATGTCGACGCCGAAAACTTTTTGCGGTCATCGGTTTTGGAGTTCATGGACACGGTGCGTCGCGTCGAGCACGCGATCGCGGCGGGCCGTCGTGGCGAGGATGTCCCGGAGGAGCTGGACGTCGCGCAGCTCGGCCAGGTCACCGAGGAGGAGTGGCGGGCCTATTGGCCGTCGGCCGAAGACACCGAGCCTGCGCCGGATCGCATCCCGGAGCCCTCGCCGGCGGAGGTACCCGAGCCGGGGCCGGTTGAGGTGCCTGAGCCGTCACCGGTCGACGTTCCCGAGCCGTCGCCCTCCGATGAAGCGCCGGCCGAGGCTTCCGAGGACAGCGACGCTTCCGAGGAGAAGTTCACCGCGTAGGCGGTGACAAGGCACACCCACTGTCTGCCCGGCTAGCGGCGACAAAGTCGCCGATGACGACATTGTCGCCGCGAGGCGGGCACTGAGCGTGTATGGGGCCGGACGGGTACATCTTTCATTGCCGGGCTATCAGCGACAAAGTCGCTCGGAGGCGGGCAGAAAGCCGATGTGGGGGCAGGGCAGCGCCGCCGCTTGGGTACATACCTGTTCGCGCCCGGCTAGCGGCGACAAAGTCGCCGATGACGACATTGTCGCCGCGAGGCGGGCACTGAGCGCGTATGGGGCCGGACCTCTCACCCGAACAGCGTCGAACCCCAATAGGCCGACGAGTCGCCCTCGCGCAGCCCCGGCGGGCAGGCGAACACCCCCGTACCGGTGTGGGTGATGTATTCGTTCAGCGCATCCCTGCTCGACATCTGCGCCTGCACCGGAATGAAATTCGTGCTCGGGTTGCGCACGAACGCGATGAAGAACAACCCGGCATCGAGGTGCCCGAAGCCGTCGGACCCGTCGGTGAAGTTGTAGCCGCGGCGCAGCATCTTCACCCCGCCGACGTGCTCCGGCTTGACCAGTCGTACGTGCGCGTCGACATCGATCAACGGATTGCCCTTGGCGTCCTTGCTGTCGAAATCGAGCTCCTCGAACTCGTCGCTGTAGCCGTTCGGCGCTCCGCTGCCCTTCTGCCGGCCGATCACCCGTTCCTGCTCGAGAAGCGTTGTGCGGTCCCAGGCTTCGATGCGCATCCGGATGCGTCGTGTCACCAGGTACGTGCCGCCGGCCAGCCAGTCCGGCCCGTCACCGCGAGCCACCCACACGTTGCGGTCCAGGTCGCCTACGTCCTCGGCCTTGAGGTTGTTGGTTCCGTCCTTGAACCCCATCAGGTTTCGCGGCGTCACCTGCTCGCGCGTGGTCGACGACGTCCGCCCGAAGCCCAACTGCGAATACTTCACCGCGACAGTGCCGAACCCGACGCGCGCCAGGTTGCGGATGGCGTGCACGGCGACCTGCGGGTCGTTCGCACACGCCTGCACGACGATGTCGCCGCCGCACTTCGCCGGGTCCATCGTCTCGTTCGGGAACTTCGGAAGATCGGCAAGCCCAGCCGGACGCTGGGAAGCGATGCCAAACCGGTCCTTGCCGTCCTTGGTGAAGAACGACGGCCCGAAACCGATCGTCAAGGTCAGCTGCGATGCGGGCAGCCCGAGCGCTTCACCCGTATCTTCTGGCGGCGCATGGGGATTGCCGCCGACGGCACCGTCGGGCACCGCATCGTGACCCTGCGTCATCCGCTCGGCCATCTGTGTCCACTGCTTCAACAGTGCGATGACGTCGTCGCGTTTGTCCGTCGTGACGTCGAACGCGCACAAGTGCATGCGGTCCTGCTGCGGGGTGATGATGCCTGCCTGGCGCTCACCACGGAACGGAATCGGTTGGTGCAGCCCGCTGAAATCGGTGCTGGCCGCCGACGCCCGGCCCGCCAATGCACCGGCGCCCGCCGCGCCGACAACCGCGGCGGTCATTCCCGCCGCGCCGAACAGCTTGCGTCGGGAGAGGCCTCCGCGCGGCGGATCCGGTTCCGTCACAGGATCATTGGGGAGCGATGACACCCTGCACCTGACTGACCTCCTTGGACAGGGCGTCGATAGCTCGCGACAGCTCCTGACGCTGCGGCTCGGTCACCTTGTCGTAGGACACGAAACCGTCGCCCTGACGGTACTTTTCGAGCAGCGCCTCGACCTCGGCGAACCGCTGGTCCACCTTCTTGCCGAGTTCGACGTTGCGCTCATCGAGAATCGGCCGCACCGAGGCGACGGCCGTCTGCGAGCCCTCGACGTTGGCCTTGAAGTCCCACAGGTCGGTGTGGCTGAAGATGTCCTCTTCGCCGCTGATCTTGCTGGACGAGACCTCGTCGAGCAGACCCTGTGCGCCGCCTGCGATCTGCGTCGAGTCGATCTTGTAGTCGGCGGCCTTCACGCCGTCGTTGAGTTCCTTGACATCGGCCATCAACTGGTCGGCCATCGCATTGCTGTCGGGCTGCGGCCCCGTGACCCACAGGTCCTTTTCCAACCGGTGGAAACCGGTCCACTTCTGCCCGGGTTCCAAGTCAGCCTCGCGCAGGTCGATTCGGGGATCGAGGTCATTGGGGAACGACTCGGCCACCGGCTCAATGCGCTCGTAATAGGTGCGGGCGATCGGATACTGCGCCTTGGCGCCGGCGACGTCGCCCTTCTTGACGGCATCGACGAACAGCTGGGTCGCCGCGATAAGCGCGTCGGTCTGGCTGTTCACGTAGCGCTTGTAACTGTCGGACGCCTCTTTGAACTTGCCCTCGTCGTCGACCTTCACGGCTTCGCCGGTGACCTTGAAATCCGAGCGGATGCCGTCGCCGACCATGCCCGGCTTGCAGGCGGTCTGATAGGTGCCCGGCTCGGACAGCTGCACGATCAGCTTGCGCTGCAGTCCGGGGGAGATGTTCTCCACCTCGCCCATCACCCGCTCGCCCTCGCCGTAGACGTAGAACTCCGTCACCTTGGTGCCGTTGTTGGTGATCACGAAAGTGCTTGGCCCCGTCGAGCTTTCGGCGCCCGACAGCTCGCATGCGCTATCCGATGCAGTGACGGTGATTTCCGACGGGCCGCCCTTGCTTTCGCCCGCGGACTTGTCTTCTTTGGCCTGGCAGCTCGTCAGTGCAAGCGCGGCCAGCGCGGCCGTCAGCGCGGCGAGCGAGGTCTGGAACTTCACGTAGTGGACCTTTCGGGTGTTGGGGTGGGTTCGGGCGAAGTCTCGGGTTTGGCAGGCATTTTGGGCGGGCGCACGAAGATCGCCAGCACGATGACGAGATACGCGAGCCATACCGTCAGCTGCAGCACGGTTGGGGTGGGGGTGACGTTGAAGACGCCCTGGATGATTTCGCCGTACCAGGACGACCAGTTGAACCACGCACTGAGGTCGAACGCCTTGCTGCCCAGGCCCGGCAGCCAGCCGACGGTCTGCAGCGCGCCGACGCCGTACGACAGGATCCCGGCCGCGACGACGATCAGGAAGATCCCCGTGTAGGAGAAGAACTTGCTCAAGTTGATGCGCACCGCGCCGATGTACATGCCGTAGGCAATCGCCGCCGCCAGAAGTACGCCGATCACCAAACCGGCCAGCGGCCAAGCGGTTTCGGCCTCGGCGTAGCCGACCATGAACAGCGCGGTCTCCACACCCTCACGGCCGACGGCAAGGAATGCCAGCGCCAGCACGGCCAGCGAGCCCGTCTCGAGCGCACGCGCCATGCCGGTGCGCAACTCGCCCGACAGCCCCGCGGACGCTCTCCTCATCCAGAGCACCATCGTCGTGACGATCGCGACGGCGACCAGAGACGCGATGCCGGCGATGGCTTCGGCACCGAGTCCGCTGATCGTGTAGGCCGAAAATTGAATCGTGACGAACACCGCGACGGTCATCACGATTGCTGCTGCGACCCCGAGCCACACCCACTTGAGTGCGTCGCGGCGCTGCGCCTTGACCAGAAACGCCACCAGGATCGTGACGACGATGGCCGCCTCGAGTCCCTCCCGCAGACCGATCAAACCGCTTCCGAACAGCTGCGACGTCAGGTTGGGTGCAGCGGCCAGAATGCTGACCCCGAAGTCCGTACCGGCTGTCATAAACGTGTCCTCGCTACGCCAGATCCGCATGCTTAACTTTGGCTTGCCAAAGCAAGGTGTGGCTCACCTTAGCAGTGCTTGGCTCGGCACGGTACACGCCCACCGGGCGGTGCCGAGCATCTCGAAACCCGTGGGACGATGGCAGTGACCAGAGTGGGTTTGAGGGAGTCCGGTGTCGCCAGTGCGTTGGCTGCGGGCTGTCGCGGTAATAGCAGCGACAGCGCTGCTGATGGCTTCGAGTTGTTCGTGGCAGCTGGGCACTCCCATCCCCGACGGCGTGCCGCCATCTGCGGGTGATCCGGTACCGAAGATCGACACCCACGCCAAGGGCAGACCCGCCGATCAGTTGCACGAATGGGCGGCAGAACGCGCACCCGCACTCGGCATGCCGGTCGAGGCGCTCGAGGCCTACGCCTACGCCGCCCGCGTCGCCGAGGTGGAGAACCCCGACTGCCATCTCGCCTGGACGACCCTGGCCGGTATCGGCCAGGTGGAAAGCCACCACGGCACCTACCGTGGGGCCCGCATCGGCCCGACCGGCGATGTCACGCCGCCCATTCGTGGAGTTCGCCTGGACGGGACGAACGGCAACCTGGAGATCGTCGACAACGACGGCGGCCACGTCGACGGCGACCCGCAGTACGCCCGCGCGATGGGGCCGATGCAGTTCATCCCCGAGACCTGGCGGCTCTACGGCGTCGACGCCAACAACGACGGCATCATCAGCCCGGACAATTTCGACGATGCGGCGCTGTCGGCGGCGGGTTATCTGTGCTGGCGCGGAAAAGACCTGGCCACGCCGCGCGGCTGGATGAACGCACTGCGCGCCTACAACCTGTCCGACCAGTACGCCCGCACTGTGCGGGACTGGGCGACGGCCTACGCCGACGGACACCCCCTCTAGCCACGCCCGTCGCCATCCCACGCTCTAGGCTCAACCGAGACCGTCACAGCCCGTTCAGTCCAGACCAAGGAGGCGCCAGTGCCCATCATCGAGCAGGTCGGAGCCCGAGAGATCCTCGACTCGCGTGGTAACCCGACGGTCGAGGTCGAGGTGGCCCTGCTGGACGGCACGTTCGCCCGCGCCGCAGTGCCGTCGGGCGCATCCACCGGCGAGCACGAGGCCGTAGAGCTGCGCGACGGGGGCGCCCGCTACGGCGGCAAGGGTGTCGAGAAGGCGGTACAGGCCGTGCTCGACGAGATCGCGCCGGCTGTCATCGGGCTCAGCGCCGACGATCAGCGGCTGGTCGATCAGGCGTTGGTCGACCTCGACGGCACCCCGGACAAGTCACGGCTGGGCGCCAACGCGATCCTCGGTGTTTCGCTCGCGGTGGCCAAGGGCGCCGCGGAGTCGGCGGCGTTGCCGTTGTTCCGCTACCTCGGGGGACCGAACGCCCACATCTTGCCGGTGCCGATGTTGAACATCCTCAACGGCGGCGCGCACGCCGACACCGGCGTCGACGTGCAGGAGTTCATGGTCGCGCCGATCGGTGCGCCGAACTTCAAGGAGTCGCTGCGCTGGGGCGCCGAGGTATATCACTCGCTGAAGGCGGTGCTCAAGAAGCAGGGGCTGGCCACCGGGCTCGGCGACGAAGGCGGTTTCGCGCCCGACGTCGCAGGCACCAAGGCCGCATTGGATCTGATCCTGAGCGCCATCGAGGCCACCGGCTTGAAGCCGGGCTCCGACGTTGCGCTGGCCCTCGACGTGGCCGCCACCGAATTCTTCACCGCGGGAACCGGTTACAGCTTCGAGAAGGAGACCCGCACCGCCGAGCAGATGTCGGAGTTCTACGCCGGGTTGATCGACTCGTACCCGCTGGTGTCGATCGAAGACCCGCTCTCGGAGGACGACTGGGACGGCTGGGTGGCGCTGACGACGGCCATCGGCGATCGCGTCCAGCTGGTGGGCGACGACTTGTTCGTGACCAACCCCGAACGTCTCGAGGAGGGCATCGACAAGGGCGCCGCCAACGCTCTTTTGGTGAAGGTCAACCAAATCGGCACGCTGACCGAGACGCTCGACGCGGTGGCCCTTGCACACTCCAGCGGCTATCGCACGATGATGAGCCACCGCAGCGGCGAGACCGAGGACACCACAATCGCCGACCTCGCGGTCGCGGTGGGCAGCGGGCAGATCAAGACCGGCGCACCGGCCCGCAGCGAGCGTGTCGCCAAGTACAACCAGCTGCTGCGCATCGAGGAGACGCTCGGTGACGCCGCCCGCTATGCGGGCGACCTGGCGTTCCCGCGCTTTTCGGTGGAGGCCAAATAGCCTGTGCCCGAAGCGAAACGGCCCGATCCGAAGCGACGGTCCCCGGCGCCCCGGCCGCGAGGAGCGGCACCGACGCGCCGGAAACCGCGCGCGGCCGAATCGCGGTCTGCTCAGGAGGCTCCACCGCAGGAGGTCATCCGCGAATCGATCGTGGTGTCCGCCGAGCAGCAATCGGAACAGCGCTTCGGCTCGGCCGCGCGGCGGGCCGCGATCCTTGCCGCCGTCATCTGCGTGCTGACCCTGACCATCGCGGGACCGGTGCGAACGTATTTCGCGCAGCGTACGGAGATGAAGCAGCTGGAGGCCACCGAGGCGCAACTGCGTACGCAGATCGCCGATTTGGAACAGCAGAAGGTCAAACTCGGCGATCCGGTGTTCATCGCGGCGCAGGCACGGGAGCGGCTGGGATTCGTGATGCCCGGCGACATTCCGTATCAAGTCCAGCTGCCGCCGGGGGCCGCCGCACCCGGGACGCCAGGCGCCGACGCGCCGGCGAAGAACCCCGACGAGCCGTGGTACACGTCGCTGTGGCACACGATCGCCGATGCACCGCATGGCGTTTCACCGATCGTCACGCCCGACGCGCCGCCCGCTGCGCCGCCCACCGCGCCCCCTCCCGGTGGTTGACGCGGCCGATCTGGACGCCGTGGCGCGACAATTGGGTCGCGAGCCCCGCGGCGTGCTCGAGATCGCCTACCGATGCCCGAACGGCGAACCCGGCGTCGTCAAGACAGCGCCGAGACTGCCTGATGGAACACCGTTTCCGACGCTGTACTACCTGACGCATCCGGTGCTGACCGCCGCGGCCAGCAGGCTGGAGTCCGAAGGTTTGATGCGCGAGATGAGTGAACGGCTAAGCCAGGATCCGGAGCTGGCGGCCGCGTACCGACGGGCGCACGAGTCGTATCTGGCCGAGCGCGACGCGATAGAGTCGCTTGGCACAACGTTTTCCGGTGGTGGTATGCCCGACCGGGTCAAGTGCCTGCATGTGTTGATCGCGCATTCGTTGGCCAAGGGGCCCGGGGTGAATCCGTTCGGCGACGAGGCGCTGGCGATATTGGCCGGCGAGCCGGCGATGGCCGGCATCTTGGACGGGAAGAGGTGGACGTGAATCGCGTCGGCGCCGTTGACTGTGGCACGAACTCGATCCGGTTGTTGATCGCCGACGTGGCCGACGGCAGGCTGCGCGACGTGCATCGCGAGATGCGCATCGTCCGATTGGGCCAAGGAGTCGACGCCACAGGGCAATTCGCGCCTGATGCGCTGGCACGGACGAAGGCGGCGCTGAGCGATTACGCCGAGTTGATGCGCAGCTATGAGGTGTCCAAGGTACGGATGGTCGCGACGTCGGCCGCCAGGGACGCGGGCAATCGCGACGAGTTCTTCGCGATGACGGCCGACGTGCTCGGCAGGGTCGTGCCGGGCGCGGTGGCCGAGGTGATCACCGGCACCGAGGAGGCGGCGCTGTCGTTCCACGGCGCGGTCGACGAATTAGACCCCTCCTCAGCGCCTTTCGTGGTGGTCGACCTCGGCGGCGGCTCAACCGAAGTGGTGCTCGGCGAGCGCGATGTGCAGGCCAGCTTCTCCGCTGACATCGGCTGTGTGCGGTTGACCGAGCGATGTCTGCATTCCGACCCGCCGACGGCCGTCGAAATCGCCGCAGCGCGGGAGGTGGTCCGCGAAGCGCTGGGGGAGGCGCTGCGGGCGGTGCCCGTCGAGCGCGCGCGCACCTGGGTCGGGGTGGCCGGCACGATGACCACGATTTCGGCTCTGGCACAACAGATGACGATCTACGACTCGGAGGCCATTCACTTGTCGCGCGTCGGTTTCGGCGACCTGCTGCGGGTGTGCGACGAGTTGATCGGGATGACGCGTCAACAGCGCGCTGCGCTCGGCCCCATGCACGAGGGCCGTGTCGACGTCATCGGCGGCGGCGCCATCGTCGTCGAGGAACTGGCGTACGCGCTTGGCCAGCGGGCCGGGATCGACGAGCTTGTGGTCAGCGAGCACGACATCCTCGACGGCATCGCGCTGTCCATCGCCTGAGGCTGCGCTCAGCCGCTAGTGCTGTCCGCGGGTGTCGCCGTCTCGGTGGGGTGGCGGCCGACGTGGGCTTCGGCGCGCATGCGGTCGATCATCCACGGGTAGTGCAGTTCGAATGCGGGGCGCTCCGAGCGGATGCGTGGCAGTTCGGTGAAGTTGTGCCGCGGCGGCGGGCAGCTGGTGGCCCACTCCAGCGAATTGCCATACCCCCATGGGTCATCCACGGTGACGGGTTCGCCGTACCGCCAGCTCTTGAACACATTCCAGGTGAACGGCAGCACCGAGATGCCGAGAATGAACGCACCGATGGTGGACAGCACGTTGAGCCCTTGGAATCCGTCGGTAGGCAGGTAGTCGGCGTAGCGGCGCGGCATACCTTCGTCGCCGAGCCAGTGCTGGACCAGGAACGTGGTGTGGAAGCCGATGAACGTCAGCCAGAAGTGCAGCTTGCCCAGCCGCTCGTCGAGCAGACGGCCCGTCATCTTCGGGAACCAGAAATACACGCCGGCGTAGGTGGCGAACACGATCGTGCCGAACAGCACGTAATGGAAGTGCGCCACAACGAAATACGAGTCGGTGAAATGGAAGTCCAGCGGCGGGCTGGCCAGCATGACGCCGGTGAGCCCGCCGGCCAGGAACGTGACCAGGAACCCGACCGCGAACAACATCGGTGACTCGAAGGTCAACTGACCCTTCCACATCGTGCCGATCCAGTTGAAGAACTTGATCCCCGTCGGCACCGCAATCAAATAGGTCATGAAGGAAAAGAACGGCAACAGCACCGCGCCGGTGGCGAACATGTGGTGCGCCCACACCGCCATGGACAGCGCCGCGATGCTCAAGGTGGCATAAACCAGCGTGGTGTAGCCGAACAGCGGCTTGCGGGCGAAAACTGGGATGACCTCGGTGATGATGCCGAAGAACGGCAGCGCGATGACGTAAACCTCGGGGTGGCCGAAGAACCAGAACAGGTGCTGCCAGAGAATCGGTCCCCCGTTGGCCGGATCGTAGATGTGCGCGCCGAGGCGGCGGTCCGCCTCGAGCCCGAACAGCGCGGCGGTGAGCAGCGGGAAGATCATCAGCACCAGGATGCTGGTGACCATGATGTTCCAGGTGAGGATCGGCATCCGGAACATGGTCATGCCGGGTGCGCGCATGCACACCACCGTGGTGATCATGTTGACCCCACCGAGAATCGTGCCCAGGCCGCCGACGCCCAGCCCAAGAATCCACAAGTCCCCGCCGACGCCGGGGCTGTGAAGCGCATCCGACAACGGCGCGTAGGCGGTCCAGCCGAAATCAGCGGCGCCGCCGGGGGTGAGGAAGCCCGACAGGGCGATCATCGCACCGAAGACGAAGAGCCAGAACGACAACGCGTTGAGGCGCGGGAAGGCGACGTCGGGCGCGCCGATCTGCAGCGGCAACACGATGTTGGCGAAGCCGAACACGACCGGGGTCGCGTAGAACAGCAGCATCGCCGTGCCGTGCATGGTGAACAGCTGGTTGTACTGCTCGTTGCTCAGGAACTGCAGGCCCGGTACCGCGAGCTCCGCGCGGATGAACAGCGCCATCAGGCCGCCGATGAAGAAGAAGATGAAGCAGGCGACCATGTACATGATGCCGATCAGTTTGTGATCGGTCGTCGTCACCAACTTGTAGATCAGGTGGCCCTTCGGACCCATCCGGGCCGGGAACGGCCGGCGGGGTTCAAGTCCTTGTAACGGGGGCGCTTCGGCGGTCATCGGGCCTCCAGACCTACGAGAGATTTCGCCTTGGTCGTTCCGTCAGTCGCGAACCGAAGCAGATCTGTCACATGCGCGGGCCGCTGGCCGATGGGTGTCATTGTCGTCGCTCTTGCTCGTGGCTTCAACCACCCGCTAGCTGCGAAATTCGAGGATCTGGTCCACCGGACGGCGTGGTGTCGCCGGAATGTGCTCGTCAGTTGCCGGCGTCCTGCCGACGCGGATCAATAGTTGAGGCTTGCCGTGCTGGCCGGTTAGCCGGCGGATGAGGTCGCGGCTCGGCGCGACTTCCGTCATGTGCGTAAGGGTGCACGTCGCGAGCCCGGCGACCGTGCACTCGAGCAATACCGCCGACAGCGCCTCTCCGCAGCGCAACACTTCATCGCGGTCATCTTCGCTTGTGGACAGCACGACTATCTTCGCGTGGTCCTCTGCGACCTGTGGTCGACGTCCGCCGTATCCGGCGGTCGGGAAGGATCGTGCGACATCAACGCGGCCGGCTTCCGACGCCGCCGGCCGCGAGCTCGGCGGCACTCCCTGGTCAATCTCGAAAGGTGAAGTCCACCAACGTAGTTCAGACTGGTAGGTGGGATCTTGCCGTCGCAACGCCTCGGTGAGCCGGGATGCGTCTGCGAGCTGGGGACGGTCTTCATCGCTCACGACATCCACCGAGACGTCATCCGCGCCGATCGCGTCGCGAATCCTTGACTCCAGCGCAGCCCAGTTCCGTGGTACGGCGAAGGGCAATCGGTCAGTGCGGCGACGAAGGATTGCGTCCGCTCGTTGGCGATGCCCGTCGCTTGACTCCGAAATGCGTGAAAACTCCAGGGTCGCAAGGTGGTCGAGATCCTCGGCGTCGGGAAAGCGTTCGGTGTGAGAGTCCCAGCCAGCTGCGGACATTGCCACCCGAAGGTGATCTAGTACCGCTCCACAGCTCAAGTGAAGTTCCCTACCGGAGGGATCGGCGACATGCAAAAGGCGCTTGCGATCGGCGAACAAATGAATCGCTGCGCCGTCGGCAACCCATCGCCAGGGCTGGCTGTTGTGCAACGACGGCGCGCGCGAGGCGAGCATCACCGCGTCTTGGAGCACGTCTCGTTCCGGTATCGCCGGACCGGCGCTCACGGGTCTGCCCCCGTCAGATGGGCCAGGCACAGATCCGGCTCGACGAACGCCTCCAGCCGGTCGACTGTGAGCGGTGCGCCCCAGGATTCCAACGCTCCCTGCATGAGCCCCAGATGGATCGGGCAGACGACCGAGGACCTGTCCTCAGCCAGTTCGAGGAAGGGGCAGTGCCGCAAGCCGATTTGCACCTCGCCGTCGGCCCCCCGCCGCTGCGGCGCAAAGCCGAGTTCGGCGAGCAGGCCGATCAGCCTGTCGATCGATTGCCGCGATCCCAGCGCCTTGCGCGTCGGCAACGTCATCTGTCTTCCCCACGCACGGCCGGCCTTCAGTGCGTTGGCGCTGGCCTCGCGGTCGCTTGCCATGCTGTGGGTGAGGATCTCCGCGAGCAATCGATAACGCCGAGGACCGCCGGGGTCCATCTTCGGAACGGCGCGGAACAGCAGAGCCGGACGCCCGGGGCGCCGATGGTCTGGTTCGACGCGTTCCACGCGGCCGTCGGCCACCAATGCATCCAGGTGGAATCGCACCGTGTTCGGATGAACGTCAAGCTGTTTCGCGACAGCGACTATCGACATCGCGCTGGCCGCACCCCTCAACACGGCCAGCACGTCCTCGCGACGACTGCCCGTCCCTGTGGCCGTCACGTCCGTCATGGGTTAGAGTTTATACAATAGCGTTTGTATAAAAAAGAGGAAACGATGAGGGATCTCGCCGATCGGGCCGATGTGCGGTTGCTGCTGGTGCGCTTCTACAGCCGGGTGTTCGACGATGAGGCTCTCGCCGAACCGTTCAGCGAGTTGCGGGCGAAAGGCCTTGAGTCGCATCTGCCGGTGATGTGCGACTTCTGGGAAACCGTGTTGTTTCGCTCCGGGCTCTACCATGGCAACGCTCTGGTGGTTCATCGGCTGCTCGATGAACGGTATCCGTTGTGCGCCAACCACTTCACCCGATGGCTCACACTGTGGAATGACACCGTCGATGAGCTGTACCGCGGTCCTGCGGCCGACCGCGCAAAGATTCAGGCCGCTAGAATCGCCAAGTCTATGCACCGGCGGCTTCGTGGCGTCGACGCGAGTGAATTGGATGCTTTGGTCTCCCGCTAAGACGACGAGGCGCGAACCTTCACGCGCCGTTTCGTCGGGTCGTGCTGCCCGGCGAGCGTGACGCCCAGAAGCACCATGCCCGCGCCAAGGCCGAAGTGCAACCAGTTGTCGGCGGCGTTGACGGGCATGAAGTTGGCGTTACTGCCGTGGTCGATGACAAGGCCGTACACCCACAGCCCGAGGTAGAGCAGTCCACCGCCGAGGAAGTATGCCCGCGCGGCCGCGTACGTTCGGGCCATCACGAGTCCCAGTACGCCGAGTGCCAGGTGCAGCACGTTGTGCAGGCCGGAGACTGCGAACACCCCGAACAGCATGGCGCCGGAATGGTGGCCGGCCCAGCTCAGGTGGCCGAAGTCGGTCGTCACGCCCGGGACGAAACCCAGGATGCCGACGAGGATGAAGCCGGCGCCGACGATCATCGCGGCACCCTGCACCGCCATGTACTTGGGCGCTGTCGCCATCACCCCACCTCCCCTGGCTTATTGACGCAAGAGAAATACCCCCACCGCCGCGCGGCTAACCCGGTTTTGGTTGCCATCCTCACCCCTTCTCCGAGTAGGGACGATCAAGTACCCAGGTGAAGGGTGGGCAAACACGACAAAATGCGCGGAGCGAACACTCCGCGTGCTATTTGCTGTTGGTAGGCGGCCGCGCCGCCTGGCGGCTACTTCTTAACGTTGCAGTTGGGCGGGTTTCCGCAGTGGTGGCCGTTGTCGCAGGCGTTGCAATGACAGGTGCAGCCCGAACCCGCCTTGACTTCTGATACTCGCATCGCAGATCAACTCCTCTATTGCTCTTGTTGCTCTGGCCTCTCGAGTGGACGCATATCAACATATGCCCACATGACTATGGGTCCGATCATTTTGGACATAATTGGTGTCTGGTGGCCGTGAGCAGATGTGCATGACTCGGAAAAGGCTTGGCGCCCACGTGATCTCCAAAACGTTGACGGTTTGGTGAACGGCAGAGAAACTGTTGGGGTGATCGAGTTGAGCGAACAGACGGTCATCGAGCAGCTAGTCGCGCGCCTCACCAGTCGTTACCCCTCGATTTCCGAGGCAACGGTATCGGCGGTGGTCCGTGAGGCGCACTCCCGATACGACGGGAAACCGCTGCGTGACTTCGTCCCCCTGCTGGTCGAGCGCAACGCCAGGAGCGAGCTTGACCGCCTCGGGGCTATGGCCGGGTAGCTCAGAGCGCCGAGAAGCGGCGGTCGATGGCCTCGATCATGCGGTCGAGGTTTCGGTGTTCGGCTTCGTTTTCCCGGATCTGGCGACGCATCCGGCTGATCGCCATCGAGTCCGCCCTACCCGACATCGCGTTCAGCTTGGCAGTCTGTCGCGACAGCTTGGCGGCTACCACCAAGCGGTAGTCGGCGAGTGCGCCGCGGAAGTACGCGGCCTGTAGCGAATCGGACACGCGCGCCACGGCATCATCTGGGGAGATGCTGGGAATTGCCATCGCGAACACGGTAACCGAGCTACCGGCCGTCGGCGACTCGGGGCAGCTAGGGAAGGAATCTAGTTGTCCAACATGAATTTCGGGGACGCTAAAGCGAGCGACTCAGGCCAGGTGTGAGCGGCGTGATGTCGGTGCGACGGTCAGGGTGGTCGCGTTCATTGAACTGGCGTAGGCCTTCGAAGGTTTCCGGCGCGCTGATCGACCGGTTGAAGCACTGCGCCTCGATGCTCAGACCCTCGTCGAGTGGCCGGCCTTGACCGGTGCGGGCGGCTTCGATGTCGGTGCGCATCGCCGGCTGGGGGAGCTGGGCGATGGATTGCGCGAGGTCGAGCGCCCGCTGCAGGCACGTGCCTTTGGGTACCACTTCGTTGACGAGGCCGATGCGGTGGGCTTCATGAGCGTCGATGACTCGTCCGGTGATGATCAACTCGATCGCGCGGCGGTAGCCGAGGATGCGGGTGAGCCGTTGGGTGCCGCCGTCGGCCAGCCCGATGTTCCAGCGCCGGCAGGTGACGCCGAACGATGCGTGCTCGTCGGCGATCGCCAGGTCGGTCCAGCTTGCCCACTCCAACCCGCCGGCGTATGCGACGCCGTTGACCGCCGCGATGGTGGGTTTGTAGATGTCGGTCCACCGCGACGGACCGAGGACGCCGTCGTCCGGGCTGGCGTCGACCTCGAGCTCGCCCGCGAACGCCGCCTTGAGGTCACCGCCCGCGCAGAACGCATCCTCACCTGCTCCGGTGAGGATGCCGACCAGTGCGTCGTCGTCGGCCCGAAAGCGGCTCCACGCGTCGACGAGCTCCCGATGCGTCTGCGGCCCAATGGCATTCATGCGTTCGGGCCGGTTGATCGTGATGATCGTGACGGGGCCGCGCTGCTCGTAGGTCAGGTGCTCGTAGGTCATCGGGTGTGCGCCAGTCGCTCGTCGAGGGTGGCGTGGAAGCGCCCGATCGCGCTTTCGTGTGTGCCGAACTCCACGAACTCGTTGGCACCGGCGTACAGGCCGCGCTGTACGCCTTCCGACATTTCGTTGTCTTCCACGCCGCCCTCGTTGAGCAGGTTGCGCGCTCCGGCGGCGTCTTCGGGGTTGGCCGACACGCGCTCGGAAACGTTGGGCGTGACCATCGCATAGATCGTGACGGTGGTGTGGCCGACGTCGATCGGATCGATGGTTATCACGAGCACTTGATTGGGGAACGTCGCGACCATGACATTCGGGAACAGGTGATACACGTAGGTCACCCGGTGCCCGACGGTCCAGGTCGACTCGGGACGGTCACGCAAACGTTCAATGTTCTGGTAGGGGAAGGTTATTCGGGTGTTCGGACCGAACGGCTCGACGACGTTGAGGTCGTCGTACTGGATCGGGTAGAAGGTGTCTTTGTGCGTCGTGCGGATGTGGTAGCCCTCGAGGAACTGCTCGACGAGAACCTTCCAGTTCATCGCGCGTAGCGCGGGTCTCACGGTGAAGAGCCGATCGGCGGGCAGCAGCTTGTCGCGCCACGGGCTGCCGTCGGTCAAGGCCGCCATCGCGGCGTCGGCGCGTTGAGGATCGATGGAGGGCGACAGCGGGCCGATGACGATGAGGCCGTCGACTTCACGGCTGTCGACTTCGACCAGTCCGCGGGTGGACATATCCAGGTCGGGGAAGGCCTCGGCGTGGGGAACGTGTGAAAGGGTGCCGTCGAGGCGGTACGTCCAGCCGTGATAGCGGCACACCAACGCATGTGTGCAGCCCGGCCCCTCGACGAGTGCCATCCCGCGGTGCCGGCATGAGTTGCGGAATACCCGCGCCCGGCCGTCGCGGTCGCGCACCGCGAACAAGGGCACGCCGAAGGTCACGCGCTCGGCGTGGTCGCCGGCCTTGGGGATCGCCGCGGATGGTAGGTAGACGCTCGGAAACGAGCGCAGGACCTCGAGTTCCTTGGTGAATCGGATTGGGTTCAAATAGTTCTCGACCGGTTCGCGCCAGGGGGCGCCTTCATCGGTCGTGCCGGCGTCGATGTGCGCGAAGATGCGGCGAACGATCTCCACATCGTCGGCGACCGACGCCCTTGTCGGTGTGCTCATACTGTGCGAGTATCACACTATGACCGTCACGCGTCAACAGTATCGTGAGATACGCGAACGCCGTGCCCGCGTGACCGACTTGATCGGCGACCGCCCGCTGAGCGCGCGGTCGGTCCTTGCGACGGCCTTACTGGGCGCCGACCAGCCTCACCTGACAGTGGGTGAACTCGTGGCGATGGCCTCGCTGTTCGGCATCAGCGACGGCGCAGCCCGGACATGCCTGTGGCGAATGGCGTCCAACGGGGAACTCACTGCAGACGACGGAACTTATGCGCTTGCCGGTCCCTTGCTGGAACGGCGGGAACGTGTCGACGAGGCGTCGAGGATCAGGGACGTCGCGGCTGCGCCCTGGGATGGCACGTGGGAATTGGCGGTCGTCTCGCTGGACCGCCGATCGGCGGCTGACCGGCTCGCGCTGCGCAAAGCCGCAACGGCGTTGCATCTCGCCGAACTGCGAGAAGGTGTGTGGTTACGTCCAGATAACCTTGACCCGCAACGGCTTCCGGCGTCGCGAGCGGTGCTGGATCGGCAGTGCACGCATTTCCACGGTGCCGCCACCGACATTCCCGTCGACATCGTGAGGTCCCTTTTCAGTCTTGGCGATTGGGCCGCCGACGCCCGCAGGCTCACGCATGCCATGCACGACGAGCTCGAGGCCGAAGCGTCTGGCGCCGACGACTTCGCCTATCGGTTCGCGCTGTCCGTCGCCGTGGTCCGGCATCTGCAACTCGACCCGTTGCTGCCAAAGGAATTCACGCCGACAGATTGGCCGGGCCACGAGTTGCGCAACACCTACCGTCGTTTCGACGACGTGTTCAAGCAACTGCTGAGTACAGCTTTTCGTTGACTCTGCGCGCACGGTCCGCGCCCCAGGTGCGGAGCCGATGTCGGAGAGCGCCCCGCGTCGGCAATGCACGCAGATGAGAAGCGTTTCAGTGAGTGAAACGAGCAAGAGTTGTGTTGCCGACCAAGTCGTATTGTTAGCCGAGTCTTCAGCCCAACTAGCGGTGACTGGTGCGGCCATGAATTCCCATCAGCTGGAGGTCAATGTGTCGATCCGGGATCATCGCGGTCAGGGCGGCAATGCCGGCTTCCCTGTGCCCCAAGGCGGCTGGGGCAACATGTCGGGCGCCGATGTACGCGACCACCGCACAGATGAGTCACAGATCATCCGGGATCACCGCTCGAGCAAGGTGAAGCACATATTCGTACTGATGATGGAGAATCGGTCGTTCGACCATCTCCTAGGTTTTTCTCGCATCACCGGCACAGACGCCGCCACCGGTCAACCCACCCAGATAGAGGGTCTCAACCAGAACGGGCACATTCAATCGAATGTGTTTGACTCGACGACGTTTGTCGTGTCACCTGACGCGCCGGACAGGATCATCAACGAGCCGGGGCCCGGTCACATGTTCTCGGATGTGCTGACCCAATTGTGCGGACAGGGCGCGAAACTCACGCCAAATGGGCCGTACCCGTATGTCAACAACTCGGGCTTCGTCGCCTCCTATCATGCAAACGGGGCCACGAATCCCGGCGACGTGATGAGGTGCTTCAATCCCGACAGCTTGCCGGTGCTCACGCAGTTGGCTAGGGAGTTCGTTGTCTGCGACCACTGGTTCAGTTCGATGCCTGGACCTACGGAGCCGAATCGAATGTTCGTACACGCCGCGACGAGCAGAGATTACGACGATTCACCTTCAGGAGCGAAGCAAGGTTCAACGATTTTCGGCATCGACGCCGACTTCATCCTCGCATGGCCTACCGACGGACAGGCACATATTCATCACGGCTTCACCTTCCCCGGAGGAACGATCTTCAGCCGGCTTCGCGCGGCGAAACTACCTTTCCGCATCTACACAGATGACGGCACGCCGAATGCGGCAGAACTAAACGACATCGAACTCACCGACATACACAGCTACGAACGCTTCGCCGACGACATCAACTCCGGCAACTACGAACCTGTCTACACATTTATCGAGCCGGACTACGACACCGCGTTGATCGAAGAGAGTTCGGTAGGCGGGAATTCGCAGCATCCGCGTGGCAGTGTCGCGGCGGGTGAACGTTTCATCAAAGAAACCTACGAAGCCATCAGGCGCTCTCCGCTCTGGGGTGAGAGCATGACAATCGTCACCTACGACGAACACGGCGGCTTCTACGACCATGTCGCCCCACCGCCGGGCCGCCCCACGGGTTCCGTAGGTAGCGACCACGGATTCACTTTCGACCGGCTTGGGCCCCGCGTGCCCACAATCGTCATCTCCCCGTTGGCACCCAGGAATCTTGTCGAGCACCGTCATTTCGATCACTGCGCAATACTGGCAACCGTCGAGCGCGTCTTCGGACTTCCGCCTCTGCTCGAACGCGACAAGTTGGGCAGTGGCCTCAACCACCTCATCACTTTGGACACGCCGCGGACAGATGCCCCCGTCACCTTGGTCGAGGCGTTGAAGTCGACACCGGCGCCTGACGACATCGCCCCTCCCGCCGGCACATCGCTGGCCGACAGTCCCGACCACAGCCTCGACTCAGAGCTTCGTGCAGCACTGCTGAATCAACTCCGAGCCGCACCGGCCGACCAACGCGAAGCGATCCTTCAACGCGCCCAGCAGGTTACAACCTATGGAGCCGCACGCGCGTACCTGTCGGCGTCCCGTACATCGGCGCGCGCCAATGCGGTCGGACAGCGGCACGTACCCGACTTGGGAAGAACAATCGACTGACGTCAATGGCCGTGGCGAAAGCGCGCCTCAGTCGCGGAGAATAGGTTTGAGCGCGTCGAGCACCGCTGGATCTTCGATCGTCGACGGGACCGGCTCGTTCTTGCCATGTGCGATGCCGCGCATGGTCTTACGCAAAATCTTGCCTGATCGCGTCTTGGGCAATGCCGTCACCACATCCACCAACTTGAAGCACGCGACGGCGCCGATCTCCTGACGCACCAACGCAATCAGCTCCTTGGCCAGGCCCTCCGCTTGTGCGCCGGACTTGAGTACGACGAAGCCCCGCGGCACCTGCCCCTTGATCTGGTCGTGGACGCCAATGACGGCGCACTCCGCGACGGCGGGGTGAGACGCTAGCACCTCCTCGATCGAGCCCGTCGAAAGCCGGTGTCCCGCAACGTTGATGACGTCGTCGATGCGGCCCATCACGAACAGATATCCGTCCTCGTCGAAGTATCCGCCGTCGCCCGTCAGGTAGTAACCCGGATGCTCGCACAGATACGAGGCCTCATAGCGATCGTCGTCGCCCCACAGCGTCGGCAGTGTGCCAGGCGGCAGCGGCAAGCCGATACAGATCGCACCTTCTTCGCCGGGCCCGCACTCGGAGCCGTCGATGTGCAGGATCCGAACGTCATACCCGGGCATCGGCACGGTTGGCGAGCCTGGCTTGATCGGCATCGGTTCCAGCCCCATGGGGTTGGCGGCGATCGCCCACCCGGTTTCGGTCTGCCACCAGTGATCGACGACGGGGATGCCGAGCACGTCGGAGGCCCAGCCGTAGGTGGCGGGATCCAGGCGTTCGCCGGCCTGGAATAGATACTTCATCGCCGAGAGGTCGTACTTGCCGAGGTGCATGGCCTCGGGGTCCGCCCTTTTGATCGCGCGTATCGCGGTCGGCGCCGTGAACAACGCCTTGACCCCATGATCGGATGCGACGCGCCAGAACGCACCCGCATCCGGTGTGCCGATCGGCTTGCCTTCGTAGAGCACCGTCGTGGCGCCGAGCAGCAGCGGGCCGTAGACGATATAGGAGTGCCCGACCACCCAGCCGACGTCGGACGCGGCCCAGAACACGTCCCCGGGGGCGATGTCGTAGATGTTGCGCATGCTCCACAGCAGCGCGACCGCGTGTCCGCCGTTGTCGCGGACGATGCCTTTGGGTTTTCCCGTGGTGCCTGAGGTGTAGAGGACGTACAACGGGTCGGTTGCCGCGACAGGTACCGGATCGACAGGCCCTGCGTTGGCCATCAACTCGTCCCAGTCAAGGTCACGGTCGGGCGTGAGTTCGCAGCGGCTTCGGTCGCGCTGCACGATCACGCAGGAGCGCGGCGGGTGCGAGGCGGCTTCGATGGCGGCGTCGAGCATCGGCTTGTAGTCGACGGTCCGCGACGGCTCGATCCCGCATGAGGCCGACACGATAACGGCGGGTTGGGCATCGTCGATTCGGGTCGCGAGCTCGTGGGCGGCGAACCCACCGAACACCACCGAATGCACAGCGCCCAGTCGCGCGCAAGCCAGCATCGCGATGGCGGCCTCGGGGATCATCGGCATGTAGATGATCACCCGGTCGCCCTTGTCGACGCCGAGGGCGCGCAGAGCGCCTGCGAATCGCGCTGTCTGGTCGAGCAATTCGCGATATGTGTAGGTGCGTTGCGTGCCGGTCACGGGCGAGTCGTAGATCAATGCCGGTTGGTCGGCGCGACCGCCCTCGACGTGGCGGTCAAGTGCGTTGGCGCAGGTGTTCAGCTCCCCGTCGGGGAACCACCGATAGAAGGGCGGGTTGGAGTCGTCGAGGATGCGCTGCGGCTCGCGGGTCCAGGTCACCGCCCGCGCGGCGTCAGCCCAGAACGCCACGGGGTCGGCGATGCTCGCGTTGAACAGGTCGCGATATCCAGCCATAACGGCACCGTAGCGCGGGAGGCAGTCTCTATAGTCCGATTCATGACTGCCGATCCGCCGCCGATCGGCGGCGTGCGCCGGTCGTACGTCGAAGCGCGCGGCGTGCGGTTTCACGTGACGGAGTCCGGTCCGCCCGACGGGCGTCCCGTCGTCGCGCTGCACGGCTGGCCGCAGCACCATTGGGCGTACCGCGATCTGCTCGCCGATCCGCCGCAGGGGCTGCGCATCATCGCGCCCGACCTGCCCGGATACGGCTGGTCGGGGCCGCCGCCGCACAAATGGGCGAAGGAGGACGTCGCCAGCGACGTCTTCGCGCTCCTCGATGCGCTCGGCCTCGACCGGGTGCTGCTGGTCGGCCACGATTGGGGCGCATTCGTCGGGTATCTGATGGTCTTGCGGGCACCGGAGCGATTCGACGGGTTCCTCGCGCTCAACATGGCCCACCCGTGGGTCCCCCCGCGCGTCCTTCTGCCACAAATGTGGCGGCTGCTCACATATCAGCCGCAGATGGCCACGGCCGGAGCGCTGTTGCAGCGGCACACACCGTTCTTGAACCTGGTCTTTCGCATCGGATCCGCCATGGATCGCGAAACGTATCGGGTGTACGCCGACCGCTTCCGTGACCCGGTGTGTGCCCGCGCCGGCCGGGACACATACCGGACGTTCTGGCTACGCGAGATCCCAAGTAGTGCAAGGCATTCCGAGACACGCCGGGCCACCGTGCCGATCCGCGCGCTGTTCGGAACGCGCGACACCGCCGTTCACCGCTCATTCGCCGCACCAGAAACCGCGAACGCCGACGACTACACGCTGGAAACGGTCGACACGACGCACTTCATCATCGACGAGCGGCCCGACCACGTGCGGGCGAAGCTGATTGCGCTCGCCGGGGAGACGGCTCACTGACCTGCTCCCGTGGGGTCCAACCGAACTGTCAGGATGAACTGGTGGCGGACCGTGATCGCGACGAGTCGGGCAAGGCGCGCAGCAGTCGTCCGCGTGACGCGCTGGGACGCCCGCTGCCGCATGGCCGCGAGGGCGTACCGCGCATTCCGGACGATCTGGATCTGCCTCCCGCCGATTCGCTCGCGTACGCGCAGGAGCTGCTGGACCGCGGACTGGCGTTCAACGCCCACGAGGTGCTCGAGGCGGCGTGGAAGAACGCTCCCGATGACGAGCGCAGGATGTGGCAGGGATTGGCGCAGCTCGCAGTGGGCATCACCCACATCCAGCGTGGCAATGCTGCCGGCGCCGCAGCCGTTGTGCGTCGGGCCGCAGACCGGCTCGCTGAACGGACCGACAGCGCGCCGCATGGTGTCGATGTCGACGGGCTGATCGCCTACGCCCGTGCGCTCGTTGACGATCTGGCCCGGGGAACCGACATCTCGGCCGAGCGTTTGCGGCCGCGACTGCGGCGCAGGGGCTAGCCGCGCGATTCACTCGGCTTTCAAGCGTTTGGCATCGCCGGTGCCGGGTAGCCCGACACCGTGGCAACAGGACGGCGCTTCGTGCGGATAAGTGGCCAATGACTGAGAGGACATCGGATGGCGGAACCGGAGGAGGCGGACAGCTTGTTGACCGCGACGCGTGACACCACGGCGACGCGACAACAAGTGTGGAACGTCATTGCCGACGGCTGGACGTATTCACAGTGGGTCGTGGGCAACACCCGAATGCGAGCGGTCGACCCGCACTGGCCGGCCGTCGGCAGCAAGATCCACCACACCATCGGCATATGGCCGGTGGTGCTCAACGACGAGACGGAGGTCGAGTCGTCGAGGCCGCTGGAGGAGCTTGTCCTGCGCGCGAAAGGCAGGCCGTTCGGTGGTGCGCGAATTACGTTGCGGCTCTTCGATTCCGACGGCGGCTGTCGCATCGACATGGCCGAGGTTCCGATCGGCGGACCGCTCAGTCTGGTGCCACGCCGACTGGCGTTGGCTGCGGCATGGCCCAGGAATCGCGAATGCCTGCGGCGCATGGCCGCGCTGGCCGAACGCCGGGAAGAGCCAGAGTGAGCGGGAAAGCAGTGCTATGAGCTCGCGGCCGAACGGTCGATGCCTCTACGGATTTCGCCGGGGACGTGTTCGACGCGGGCGAGGTCTCGGTGTGACGACGAATGCAGCTGCCACGGCACGCTGGTGACCATCACGCCGGGCTCGAACAGTAGCCGGCCCTTGAGCCGCAACGAACTCTGGTTGTGTAACGCGTTTTCCCACCACCGGCCGACGACATATTCCGGGATGTAGATGTTGACCACGTCGCGCGGACCGTTCTGTCGTTGTTTCTTGATGTAGTTGACGACGGGGCGGGTGATCTCGCGGTACGGCGACTCGATCACCTTGAGTGGGATGTCGACGCTGAGCTCTTCCCATTCGCGCACTAGTGCCCTGGTCTCGGCATCGTCGACGTTGACGGTCAGCGCCGTGAGAGTGTCGGGTCTATTCGCCTTGGCGAACATCAGTGCGCGTTGAGTTGCCTTGTGCCAGCCCGAGATCAGCACAATGGCATGAATCCTCGCAGGCAGCGTCGGCTCATCTTCCCCGGTGCGCAGCTCGGCCCGCACGGCCGCATAGTGCCGGTGAACGCTCTGCATCAGCACGCATATCACCGGAATCGCGATGACCACCAAGTAGGCGCCATGGGTGAACTTGGTGACCATGACGACCACGAGGACTACGCCGGTGAAACACGCGCCGAAAGCGTTGATGGCTCGGGCGCGGTGGATCCGTAGCCGTTCTGCGGGGGTCGCGGCGACCCGCAACGCCCGATTCCAGTGCACCACCATGCCGATCTGGCACAGCGTGAACGACGTGAACACGCCGAGGATGTAGAGCTGGATCAATCGGGTGGTGGAACCGTCGAACGCGTAGATCAACCCGCCTGCGATCACGGCGAGCAGGATGATGCCGTTCGAATAGGCCAGCCGGTCGCCTCGGGTGTGCAGCTGGCGCGGCAGATAACGGTCGTGAGCGAGAATCGAGCTGAGAAGCGGGAATCCGTTGTATGCGGTGTTCGCGGCCAGGATCAGGATCAGCGCCGTCGCGCCTTGGATGTAGTAGAACAGGATGCTGTTGTTGCCGAACACGGCGGCGGCGATCTGCGCGATGACAGTACGCTGGGCGTCGTTATTGCAGTCGCCGGGGAACCCGATCAGGTCACAAGCACGTTCGGCGATGCGGACATTCGCGATCAGCGCCAGCGCGGTGACCCCGGCGAACATTGTGATCGCCAGCGTGCCCATCAACGTCATCGTTCGTGCGGCGTTGAGTGCCTTGGGTTTCCGAAACGCCGGCACACCGTTGGAGATGGCCTCGACCCCGGTGAGGGCGGTGCAGCCCGAGGAGAAGGCGCGAAGCGCCAACAACGATATCGCCAGGGTATTCAGGCCGGCTTGCTCGGCGTGAATCCCGTAGTGCGCACTTTCGGCTTGTGGCGCATCACCAACAAGTGCGCGGAACAAGCCGAGAGCGATCATCAGCATCACTCCTGCGATGAACGCGTAGGTCGGGACGGAGAACGCTCGTCCGGACTCGCGTACGCCGCGCAAGTTCATCGCGGTGAGCACCACGATGAATGCGATGTTGATCCCCACCCGATACGAATTGAGTTCGGGCACCGCCGAAATGATGTTGTCCACGCCTGCGGCGACGGAGACCGCCACCGTCATCACGTAGTCGACGAGCAGCGCGGCGGCGACCACAAGCCCGGCACGTGGGCCAAGGTTCTGCGAAACCACTTCGTAGGACCCGCCACCGCTCGGATAGGCCTGCACAACTTGCCGATACGAGAGGACCACCACGGCGAGCAGCAGCACGACAGCTGCCGCGATCCACGGAGTGAGGTAGAGGTAAGTCAGCCCACCGAGGGTGAGGATCAGCAGGATTTCCTGCGTCGCGTAGGCGACGGAGGACAACGGGTCGCTGGCGAAGATGGGCAGTGCGATCCGTTTCGGCAACAAGGTATGGCCGAGTCGGTCGCTGCGGAAAGGCCGCCCGACGACCAAGCGTTTAACCAATGACGTCGGTGACGACACGGCCGAAGCCTAGTGTCGAAATCGGTGCCAGCGCTCGTCGCGGCCCGTATAGATTTCGTAAAAGTCCTGCGTGGCGACGTATGGATACCGTAATCAGCCTTTTAGCGGCGCGACCTCGGCACTTACGGTGCCCGAATGCCCGCTACCGGTGGATCGCCCTCCGTGCCGCACATGCGCGAGCTGGTAAGCCACCCGTACGTGCTGGAGATCCTCGACGCGCTCACGCACGGCCCAATGACCCTTGGCGACCTGACCACCCATGTCCACGCCGGCCGGCGCGGATTGACTGCGGCGTTGCGGCTTGTCGGGTCTCGTGGGTTGGTGGCCAAGGACGACAACGGAAGCTGGGACGATCCGCCGGTGGATGCGCTGTACCGGCACACCAACCTCGGTCGTGTGGTTGTCGAGGCACTGTCGTGCTACTCGCTGTGGACCGCCATGTACGACCACACCGACAGCGCCAAGGATCATTCCTGGAATCGGTAGCCCATCCCGGCCTCGGTCAGCAGATGCACCGGGTGTGACGGGTCGTCTTCGAGCTTGCGTCGCAGCTGCGCCAAATACACACGCAAATAGTGAGTTTCCTTGGCGTAGGCCGGGCCCCACACCTCTTTGAGCAACTCTTCACGGCCGACGAGCTTGCCGCGGTTGCGCACCAGCATCTCGAGCATGCCCCATTCGGTGGGCGTCAGATGGACCTCGTCGCCGTTCTTGGTCACCTTCTTGGCCGCCAGGTCGACGGTGAACGACGACGTTTCGATGACCGGTTCGTCGGTGTCGGATGCCGCGGCTCCTCGGCGCACTGCAGCCCGCAGGCGTGCCAGGAATTCATCCATCCCAAACGGTTTGGTGACGTAGTCGTCCGCACCGGCGTCCAGCGCTTCGACCTTGTCCGACGAATCCGTGCGCGCCGACAGCACGATCACCGGCGCTGTGAGCCAGCCACGCAGCCCTGCCAGCACGTCGATTCCGGACATATCGGGCAGACCGAGGTCGAGCACGATGACGTCGGGGCGGTGGTCGGCCGCTGTCTTGAGCGCCTCGGTACCGGTGGCCGCAGTGAAGACGTCGTAGCCGCGCACCGACAGGTTGATCCGCAACGCCCGCAGGATCTGCGGTTCGTCGTCGATGACGAGCACCCGTGTCTTCGGGGCGTTCATGACGACCCGTTCTTCGGTGCGGCGAGGTCGATTTCGACGGTGAGCCCGCCGCCGGGTGTATCGGTCGCCGAGATGGCGCCGCCCATCGCTTCGACGAAGCCGCGGGCGACCGACAGGCCGAGGCCGACGCCGATGCTGGTGTCGTGGTCGCCGAGGCGCTGGAACGGCGCGAACATCTGTTCTTCTGCACCTCGCGGTATTCCAGGTCCCTCGTCGACGACGGCGATGAGCACCCGATCGCCGACGCGGCCCGCGGTCACCCGCACCGGTCCGTCCGGCGCATAGCGCAGGGCGTTGTCGATGAGGTTGGCCAACACCCGCTCGAGCAGGCCGCTGTCGGCCAACACCACGGCGTCGTCCACGTCGACCTTGACCCGATCGATGCCCTGACGGCGAAAACCGGTAAGCCCCTTGCTGATTCCCAGCAGCGCGCGTTGCACCGTTTCCTCCAGGTACACGCGCCGCAATTCTGGACGCAGCACCCCCGCGGCCAGCCGTGACGAGTCGAGCAGGTTGCCGACGAGCGCGGTGAGCTGATCGACCGATTCCTCGATGGTGGCCAGCAGTTCGGCCGTGTCTTCGGCGGAGAAGTCGACGTCGCTGCTGCGCAGGCTGGACACCGCCGCCTTGGCGCCGGCCAGCGGGGTACGCAGGTCGTGGCTGACGGCCGATAGCAGTGAGCGTCGCAGTTCGTCGGCCTGCGCGATGGCCTCGGCCTTGCCTGCCTCTTCGGTCAATTCCCGTTGCTTGACCAGTCCCGCCGCTTGTTTGGCCACCGCACCGAGAACTCGGCGATCGCGGGCGGCCAGCTTCCGGCCTGCCATCAGCAGCCAGAATTCGTCGTCGCCGACCTCAACGGCCGTGTCGGCGGAATCGACTGTGACGCAGGGATCCTTGCCCACGCAACCGACAATGCCCGTCCCTTCGCGCAGCAGGCTGACGGCGCGCTGTGAATACGTTTCACGGACGCGCTCCAGCAGCGTGTCCAGGTCCGCGCCGCGCAACACCGATCCGGCGAACAGCGCGAGCAGTTCGGCTTCCTGTGACGCGTGCTTTGCCTCGCGTGCGCGGATCGCTGCACCGTCGACGAGCACGGCGACGGCGATGGCGACCAGCAGCAGCACGACGATCGTGATTGCGCTGTCAGGCTCGGCGATCGTGAAGGTGTATCGCGGCTCGATCAGGAAGTAGTTCAGCAGCAGCCCCGACAACACCGCCGACAATATGGCCGGGGCGACGCCGCCGAGCAGCGCCACCAGGAGCACGCCGATGAAGAAGATCGCGCTCTCTCCGCCGATTCCGAGGTATCGATCGAGCACCAGCACCACCAGCGCGCAGATCGCCGAAGGAACGACGACTGCGGCAAGCCACGACATCAACCGTTGGTGCTGAGGCATGAATCTCGACCACGAGGTTGCTCGTCCTGCTTCCTCGTGCGTGACCATGTGGACGTCGATCTTCCCCGACTGCTGCACCACAGAGACACCGATGCCCTCGTCGAAGATGCGCGCCCACCGCGACCGTCGCGAGGTGCCGAGCACCAACTGGGTGGCGTTCATCTCACGTGCGAAATCAAGTAGCGCACTGGGCACGTCGTCTCCGATGACGGTGTGGACCGTCGCACCCAGACTTGTGGCCAGCTCGCGCACCTTGCCCATCTGTGGTGCGGAGACTCCCGCCAACCCGTCACCGCGGACAACGTGTACGACCATCAGTTCGGCGCTGGACTTCGACGCGATGCGGGATGCTCTGCGTACCAGGGTCTCCGATTCGGGCCCACCCGTGACGGCGACGACGACGCGTTCACGCGCTTCCCAGGTATCGGTGATCTTGTTTTCTTCGCGATACTTCTCCAGCGCCGCGTCGACTTGGTCGGCCAGCCAGAGCAGCGCCAATTCCCTTAACGCCGTGAGGTTTCCGCGGCGGAAGTAGTTAGACAGCGCGGCGTCGACGCGGTCTGGAGCGTAGACATTGCCGTGGGCGAGTCTGCGCCGCAACGCTTCCGGTGTGATGTCGACGAGCTCGATCTGGTCGGCTGCCCGCACGACCTCGTCGGGCACCTTCTCCTGCTGCTCGATGCCCGTGATCTGGGTGACGACGTCGTTCAGGCTTTCCAGGTGCTGCACGTTGACCGTCGAGATGACGGTGATGCCGGCGTCGAGCAGCTCTTGGACGTCCTGCCAGCGTTTGGGATTCTTGCTGCCGGGCGTATTGGTGTGGGCCAGCTCGTCGACCAGGACCACCTGCGGCTTGCGTCGCAGCACTGCTTCGACGTCGAGCTCACCGAACCGCTTGCCGCGGTACTCGATGTATTTGGGCGCCACCATCTCGATGCCGTCGATCAGGTCGGCGGTCTTCTGACGGCCATGCGTTTCGACGATCGCTGCGACCAGATCGGTGCCGCGTTCCAGCCGGCGATGCGCTTCACCCAGCATCGCGTACGTCTTACCGACGCCCGGAGCCGCGCCCAAGTAGATGCGCAGCTCGCCGCGCTTCTTCTTGTAGTCGGGCCGATCCGGGCTCACATGATCATCATCCACCTGGATACTTCGCATCGAGCTCGATATTCAGCGCCACGACGTTGACCCGGGGTTCGCCGAGGAAGCCCAGGCCGCGCCCGTCGGTGTTGTCCGCCACGGCCTGGCGGACCTGGTCTGCGCTGACGCCGCGCGCCTTCGCGACCCGGTTCACCTGCAGGTCGGCGTAGGCGATCGAGATGTTGGGGTCCAGGCCGCTGCCGCTGGCGGTGACGGCGTCGGCGGGTACCGCAGGGTCGGCGGGCGCACTGCCGCGGATCGGGACGATCTGGCCGATGCTGTAGTCCTCGCCGTCCTTGGCGCACTCGACGCGCACGCCCTCGTAGGTATTGAGGAACGGCTTGGGCGCCTTGTCGCAGAGTTCATTGACGCTGACGACGCGGGTCGGGTGCACGACGTTGCCGGTTGCGTCGCGTGGGCCCATCACAGACAGCACCGCGCCGACGCCGTCACCGGTGCAGAACGGGCGGGTCCCGTTCACGCCGTCGAGCTGGCCTACGGCTGCGCTGCGTTGGCACACGAGGGTGAGCAGGCTTGGCTTGTCGGGGGTGTCAACGATGCTCTCGGGGCCGAGGTTGCTCGCGCCGGTGGCCAGCGGATCGTAGCCGTCGCCGGCGGCTGATGGCCTGCTCTGAAAGTACTGCGGCAATGGGTTGCCATCCTTGTCGGTGAACGACTGCCCAATAAGGCTGCTGCCCACTGGTTTTCCGTTCGCCTCGATGACCGACCCGTTGGCCTTGTTGTGCAGGCCCGGAAGCTGGGCGATCAGCCAGATGAGGAGCGGGTACGCGATACCCACGATGACGGTGAGCACCAGCAGCGCCCGCAGCGCGGCCCAGTGTTGACGAGCAATGGTGGAGAATCTCATGTCACATTCCCGGGAAGAGTTGGATGACGAGGTCGATCAGCTTGATGCCGATGAACGGTGCGATGATGCCGCCGAGGCCGTAGACATAGAGGTTGCGGCTCAACAGCTTTGACGCGCTACTCGGCGTGTAGCGCACACCCCGCAGCGACAACGGGATGAGCGCCACGATGATGATCGCGTTGAAGATCACCGCGGACAATATGGCCGATTGCGGGCTGTGCAGCCGCATCACGTTGAGCAGATCCAGTCCGGGGAACAGCACGACGAACATCGCGGGGATGATGGCGAAATACTTCGCGATGTCGTTGGCAATCGAGAACGTCGTCAGCGCGCCGCGAGTGATGAGCAGCTGCTTGCCGATCTCGACGATCTCGATCAGCTTGGTCGGGTCGGAGTCGAGATCGACCATGTTGCCGGCCTCTTTTGCCGCCGACGTGCCGGTGTTCATCGCGACGCCGACGTCGGCCTGTGCCAGCGCGGGTGCGTCGTTGGTGCCGTCGCCGGTCATCGCGACCAGCTTGCCGCCGGCCTGTTCACGCTTGATCAGCGCCATCTTGTCTTCGGGCGTGGCCTCGGCAAGGAAGTCGTCGACACCGGCTTCGTCGGCAATGGCCTTGGCGGTCAACGGGTTGTCGCCGGTGATCATCACTGTGCGGATGCCCATGCGGCGCATTTCGTCGAACCGCTCCCGCATGCCTTGCTTGACGACGTCCTTGAGATGGATGACGCCGAGCACCCGCGGTTGCCCGTCGATAACCTCGCCGACCACCAGGGGCGTGCCGCCGGCGGCGGAGATGCCGTCGACGATTTCGCCGAGTTCGGTTGGGACCGAGCCGCCTTCGGTGCGCACCCACTCGGCGACCGACGAGGCCGCGCCTTTGCGCAGCCGATGACCGTTGAGGTCGACGCCTGACATCCGGGTGGTGGCGCTGAACTCGACCCAGTGGGCGTGGGCTAGCTCGCCGGGTGTGCGGGCCCTTAGGCCGTATTCCTGTTTCGCGAACACGACGATGGAGCGGCCTTCGGGCGTTTCGTCGGCGAGGCTGGACAGCTGGGCGGCGTCCGCGAGTTGCTCGGGTGTCACACCGTGCAGCGGAACGAAAGCCGCGGCCTGGCGGTTGCCGAGGGTGATGGTGCCGGTCTTGTCGAGCAGCAGCGTGTTGACGTCACCGGCGGCCTCGACGGCGCGACCGGACATGGCCAGCACGTTGCGCTGCACCAGTCGGTCCATACCGGCGATGCCGATGGCGGACAACAGCGCGCCGATGGTCGTCGGGATAAGACAGACGAGAAGCGACACCATCACGATGCCGGTGACACCATTGTTGGTGAGCGCCTGGCTGTCTGCGACGCCGGGATTGTTCATCTTGGAGTAGATCGCCAGCGGCTGAAGGGTCGCGACGGCGAACACGAAGATGATCGTCAGCGACGCGAGCAGGATGTTGAGCGCGATCTCGTTGGGCGTCTTCTGCCGGTTGGCGCCTTCGACGAGCGCGATCATCCGGTCGATGAAACTCTCGCCGGGTTTCTGCGTGATCTTGACGACGATGCGGTCCGACAGCACCGTGGTCCCGCCGGTGACCGCCGAGCGATCGCCACCGGATTCGCGGATGACGGGCGCCGACTCGCCAGTGATGGCCGATTCGTCCACCGACGCAATGCCTTCCACGACGTCGCCGTCCCCGGGAATGACCTGGCCGGCTTCGACCACGACGACGTCGCCCTGCTGAAGCAGCGGCGCGGCGACCTCTTCTTCGCGTCCGGGTGTTCCTGGCTGCCACCCGGCGAGTCGGCGGGCTTTGGTGGAAGTCTTCGTCTTGCGCAGCGATTCGGCCTGCGCCTTGCCGCGACCCTCGGCGACGGCCTCGGCGAGGTTGGCGAAGATGACCGTGAGCCAGAGCCACATGACGATCAGCCAGGCGAACCAGGACGGGTCGATGACGGCGAGGATCGTGCTCCACGCGGCACCGATCTCGACGATGAACATGACGGGGTTGCGCCACAGTGTGCGCGGGTCGAGCTTGCGCAGCGCGTCGGGCATCGACCTCCACAGGATCTTCGGGTCGAGCAGGCCGCCTTGAATCTTTTTGGGGTTCATGGGTTTTGGGGGAGCAGCATCGAGTGTCGCAGTGGTCATCAGTGGATTCCTTCGGCGAGGGGCCCGAGCGCGAGCATGGGCAGGAAGGTCAGGGCTACGAGGATCAGCGTCACGCCGGCGACCATGCCGACGAACTGCGGACGATGGGTCGGAAGCGTGCCGATCGATTCGGGCGTCTTGCCCTGCTTGGCCAACGAGCCGGCGAGTGCGAGGACGAAGATGATCGGCAGGAAGCGGCCAAAGGCCATCGCGAGCCCGAGAGCGGTGTTGTACCAGTCGGTGTTGACGCTGATGCCGGCGAAGGCCGAGCCGTTGTTGTTGCCGGCGGAGGTGAATGCGTACAGCACTTCGGACAGGCCATGGGGGCCGGTGTTGAGCATTCCTGCGCGTTGGCCAGGCATCGCCATCGCGGCGGCGGTACCGGTGAGCACGATCAGCGGAGTGATCAGGAAATAGGTTGCGGCGAGCTTGATTTCGCGCGGAGTGATCTTCTTTCCGAGGTACTCCGGGGTCCGGCCGACCATAAGCCCGGCGACGAATACGGTGATGATCGCGAGGACGAGCATGCCGTAGAGGCCGGAGCCGGTGCCGCCGGGTGCGACCTCGCCGAGTTGCATGTTGAACAGCGTGATCAGGCCGCCGAGGCTGGTGTACGAGTCGTGGAACGAGTTGACCGCGCCGGTGGAGGTGAGCGTCGTCGCGTCGGCGAAGACGGCCGAATTGGCCACGCCGAAGCGCTGTTCGACGCCTTCCATGGCCGAGCCGACTGCGGTCGGGACGGTGCCACGGTGTTGGAGCTGAAAGAGGAGCATGAGGCTGACGCTGACGGTGGCGATGATGCCCATGACGGCGACGATCGCGTATCCCTGCTTGCGGCTTCCCACCATGCGCCCGAAGGTGCGGGGGAGCGAGAAGCTGACGACGAGCAGCAGGAAGATCTCGACCCAGTTGGTCCACGTGTTGGGGTTTTCGAAGGGGTGCGCGGAGTTGGCGTTGTAGAAGCCGCCGCCGTTGGTGCCGAGTTCCTTGATGGCTTCCTGGCTGGCGACGGGTCCGCCGGTGATGGTCTGCTGGCCGCCGGCCAGCGTGTTGACGACTTGGTCGTGCAGGTGGAAGTTCTGGATGGCTCCGCCGGCGATGAGGATGATCGCGGCAATGATGGAGAGCGGCAACAGGATTCGGAGGGTGCCGCGGACAAGGTCGACCCAGAAGTTGCCGAGGTCGCCGGTGTTGCGTCGGGCCAGGCCGCGGACGAAGGCGATGGCGACGGCCAAGCCGACGGCGGCGGACACGAAGTTCTGCACGGCGAGGCCGGCCATCTGGACGAGGTGGCCTTGGGTGGATTCGCCGGAGTACGCCTGCCAGTTGGTGTTGGTGACGAAGCTGACCGCGGTATTCCAGGCGAGCGCTGGTGTGATGTGAGTGGCGGGGTCGTTGAGGTGAAGCGGCAGCTTGCCCTGGACGAGTTGGAAGACGAAGAGGAACAGGATGCTGACGGCCGAGAAGGCAAGCACAGAGCGGGCGTAGGCGCCCCAGGTCTGTTCGGCCTTGGGGTCGGCGCCGATGAGTCGGTAGACGGTGCGTTCGGCGCGGGAATCCTTGTCGGTGGTGTAGACGCGGTACATGTAGTCGCCAAGCGGCACGTGCACGGCGGCCAGGGCAAGGATCAGCGAGGCGAGGAAGAGGATCCCCGCGGTCGTAGAGCTCACTAAAACCTCTCGGGGAAGAGCAGGGCGGCGAAGAGGAAGACAGCGATGACGACGGCCAGGGCGAGGCCGACGAGGTTCTGGATCACAGGTGCTCGACCAGTCTTTGGATGACGCCGAGCAGGCTGAAGACCGCCAGCGTCAACAGGATGAACACGACTATGGACATGTCCGTCTCCAACGTTTACGGACCGCCGGATTTCGGGGGCCTATAGGAGAATCGCCCCAGCTCAGGGACTTAATGCCAGCCTTAACGGTTTCTTGACGCGGACGGCTCGGGTCTTTACGGAATCTGGCACGAGCCGGGTTGGCAGGGAGGGATGGTGTGGAAATTGCCCGCCTAGCGAGCGACAACAGTGGAGCGTCAGGGCTGTCGCTCGCTAGGCGGACAAAAGAGGTATCTACGATCGGGAGGCCAAGCCCCCATAGCCCAATTGGCAGAGGCAGCGGACTTAAAATCCGCACAGTCTGGGTTCGAGTCCCAGTGGGGGCACCAAGATTGGCACTGCGCAGCGCCTTCAACGGCACTCGCATCGCCGGGAAAGCCGAAGGTAATTGACCAGCAAACTCGCCGCGGCTAAGTTTCCGGGGCATGCGTGGGGTCACGTTCGTGTCGTGGGGGGCCGCAGTCCTGACCGGGATGACGTGCGGAATCGCGCACGCTGATCCAAATCCACCTCTTCCACCGGCGCCGGTGTCGACGATCAATGGCGCCGCCCCGGCCGGTGTGCTGGCGCCGCTGCAAGCGGTCTCAACCATGATCGACACCACCGACGCCGACGGTCAGCGGCTGGTCGTCTTCCAGGGCGTGCGCAAACCGGGAACGCGCGCACCGATCCACGTGCACGCTTACGGCGGCCTTACCTGCGTGCTGAGTGGCACGATGACCGACTTCGTCGAAGGTCATGAGCCGATGACCTTCCCGGCCGGAACGTGCTACTACATGCCACCCAACATTCCGATGGCGGCCGCCAATCTCGGCACCGAAGATGTCCGCATCACCGACACGTTCAACCTTCCACCGGACGCTTCGATCATCACCGTGATCGAACCCGCGTGGTCGGATCCGGACCCCGACGACGCCGGCTGAAGCGGCGTATCCGATCTACTAATCCACGCAGCCCGCAACGGCCCCGTACCGGAGCCTCACCGGCAACGCCCAGATTCGCTGTGCCGCAGTCAATATGCGCGCATCGACAACCCGTCCTTGAAATTGGCCCAGTGCCGGTTCGAGTCCGACTGGGGCACCGACGTTGTTGGCCGCTTCGGCGTGATGACTAGCAGGGATAGAACCAGCCCTCGGACAGGCGCCACGACACCCGATGCCAATCGCTGAACCATGACACGTAGTCGTGGTCGCGAATCGGGTAGTACACCGTGTGGTTGTTCCAGCCGCAGTCGGTTGTGAAGTCTTGAGTCGGGAACCCCCACGAGAAGATCGGGCCGCTGTCCCGATTGAGGAAGTACAACCCATGTGGGATGCCGAGTGGCTCACCAGTCGGCCAGCCTCGCCCCGTGCGCCAGCCCCGCGACGTCACCCGATAGGTGAACGCAATGAACAGCCACTGCGCCCCGTCATGGGGGTCGGTCATCTTGGTCACGGTCGTGGACATGCCGCTCAAGGACGCCAGCACGGTGTTGTCAGTAGCCAAGATGTCGCGATCACGCATCTTGATTGTTTTCGATGTCGCGCTGCCGGCCGGGTCGTGTTCAACACCAAGTAAGTCGGTGATGTCACTGCCGACCGCGAAGTCGTTGTGGACCATCTCATCGCTCAGGGTCTCCGAGATGTCGATTCCCGCGCTGGGGCGGGCGTAAGAAACGGTCAATTGCTTAGTCATCAAGGTCCTCCAGTTCAGACACGACCGCCCGCGGTGAGCGGCTAGGGCCAACTCAACGCCACGCAATCGCGGGGCGACTAGCGTAGTGGGCTACCTGTATATGGGCGATGCCGATTCCGTCGGCGCAAGTCACGCCGCGACCTTTGACCGATTGTGACGTGCTGGCCGTCGCGACCAAGGCCCCAACGACAACCGTTGCATCGCATAATCGTTGCTATAACTTCCCCGCTGCGCCATTGGTGGGGCAATCTGCCCCACCGGCCGAGGCGGCTACTTCGCTGAATCGCGCGGCGCTTGCGCAAAGTCTGTCTTAGGCCATCGCAGATGCACGAATTTTGGCCCGGTTACGTGCTTTTCGTTTGTTCACGCAATCCCGAGCAGCAACGCGAAAACGCTGTGTCCGGCGAATCCCGGGGATACCGTCGCGAATAGCGACGGGCGATCTGCCGAGCCCGCGACTGGGGCTGGGTCGCCGTCCCGATTTGAGGATGGGGCCATGGGGGCATCGGCAGCACATTCACACCGCACACTCGAACGACCGCCTCGGCGGGCCAACTGTGGGCGCGGTTACGCGCGCTACATCGGGCGGGTGGGCGGACTGGCCTTTGCGCTCGGCGTCGGGGCGGCGGTGTTCACCGGACACGGGATCGCATCGGCCGACGCCACGGATTCAGGTTCAGCCTCCTCCGATTCGGCCTCGCAGTCGTCGTCGGACTCGGCATCGAATTCCGCGGCTGCAAACTCATCGTCCTCCTCAGTCGGTTCGGGTCCCGCGTCGACTTCCGCCACCCATTCGACGTCGGCGACGGCATCAGAATCCGACGAAGTTGATGCCGACGAAGACTCCGGTGACGCCCGGTCCATCGATGCGGGTTCAGTGTCCCGCCCGAAATCTGGGGTCGCGTCGAAGTCGGATTCGTCAACGGCCACACAGCGATCGACACATCGCACGCGGGCAACGGCGGACGAGTCGGCGCCTAGCGTCACCGCGGTCCATACCGCTGCGCCTGTCAAAGCCGATTCGCCGGCCGTCGACGATTCGGCTGCGCTGGTTTCGCCAGCCCAGGTGACCGCGTCTGTCGAGCCGGCCGCTCCCGCGGCGACCAACGTGACAACGAAATCAGCAACGGTCGAGCTGAGGCCGCTGGCCGCAGACGACGGTTTGCCGGCGCCGGCCGCGCCCGCGCCGACGCTGGCCGGCCTGCTAGAGACGCTGTTCGTCGGATTCCAGCGGACCTTCTTCAACCAGACTCCGACGCTGGCCTACAACCCGAGCGAGAACCAAATCGTCGACGGCCGCACCGTAGGTGCACTACACCCCGCCGATCCCGACAGTGAGGCCGTGACGGTCACCGCAACCCAGCCCGCGTTCGGCACCGTCGACGTACACGCCGACGGCACGTTCACCTACACCCCTGGTCCGAACTACCCCGGCCACGACACATTCGACGTCACGGTCAGCGACGCCGACAACGGATTCCACATCCACGGGTTCTCAGGCCTGCTCAACCTGCTCACCTTTGGACTCCTCGGCAGCGCCGGGCACACCACCACCGCAACCGTCGACATCGGATTCGAACGGACCCCCGTGGTGTCTGGTCTCAACAACCCAGTGGATTTCCGGTTCCTGCCGGACGGGCGGATCGTCATCGGCGAACAAGGTGGAGCGATAAGGGTTGTCAAGAATGGTGTGCTGCAAAGTCAGCCGCTCATCGTCCTATCGGCCGGTACCGGCGGGGAGCGTGGAATCAGCGGATTGGCGGTGGATCCGAACTTCGGCACAAACGGCTTCCTCTATGTCGCATACACTTCGGCGGAAAACCGGGATCGGTTGTCGCGCATAACCGTAACGGGCGACACCGCTGCCTCGGAGACGGTACTGCTCGAAACCGAGCCGGCAGGATTCATCCATCACGGCGGAGCTCTCGGCTTCGGGCCCGACAACAAGCTCTACTGGGGCATCGGCGACAACGGAATAGGCGCGAACGCACAGGATTTGCAGACACTGCGTGGCAAGATACTGCGACTCAACACGGACGGCAGCGCCCCAAGCGACAACCCGTTCTTCGGTCACACCGATGCGCGGCCGGAGATATATGCCTACGGTCTCCGCAACCCGTTCCGGCTGACATTCACACCAGGCAACCAACTACTCGTCGCCGATGTGGGCCAAGTGTCTTGGGAAGAGGTCAACCTCGTCGAGGCCGGTAAGAACTACGGGTGGCCGTCGGCTGAGGGCGTCTGCAACAGCTGCACGTCGGTCAACCCGATCTTTACCTACCCCCACGGCAACGGGGCGGCGATCACCTCGGTTCTCGTCTACACCGGCGACACCTTCGACCCGAGCTACCTAAACAAGGTCTTCATCGCCGATGAGGTCCAAGGCTGGATAAAGGTGCTCAGTTGTGCAGCCGACTTCTCATCGTGCAGCGAGGTACAAACCTTCGATGCTCACGCGGGGACAACCGTCAAGCTCGCCCAAGGACCGGACGGCAACCTCTATCACCTGACATACCAGCCGGGCGAACTCGTGCGCATCTCACCGACGGGTGGCTCCACACCAATCCAGGTGTGACGAGCAGAGGATATGCGCGCGGCCGACGCCGAGCCTCGTGAACTGCCTCAACTGCCGTCCTGCTACCGAGACCGGCCCAGCCGCCGCTTGGTCTTCTTCGGTGGCTGGTGAAAATCTTCGATCCAGGCGTCCATCATTGCGTCGGCGTCGCCGTGCACAGGGTTATTGGTGACCTGCAATCCGAGACCTTCGATTTCTCTCGTGCACCACCGAATGAAAGATCCGTCAGCGCCGATCTCCTGCGCAAGAAGGACCCTCTCGTCGGATTTCAGCTTGTCACTGAACGCGTCCATGCTGTGCTTCACGCGCCAGTAGGGAATGGCTTCATCAAACGGCCGACAGAGCTCTATTAGTTCCTTGCGAGCCTGGTCGAGGAGGGATGTCGGCCCCGATTCGTCGTGTTCAGCGGTCGAGTCGGCCTGCTGCTCTCCGTCGATCCCACCGTCAACGCCCTTCGGCTCTCCCCCGACTTCCGCCGGATGGTGCAAGCTGGCAACATGACGGGGCTGGTTATCGACATGCTCTGCTAGCTCGCTGTACTTGACGCGCAGAGCGTCAAGCTCCGCCGTAGCCGCCTCGGCTTTCTCGCGCCACCATTTGAGGTGGTATTCCACCAACCTCGCCTCACAGTCTGAGCAAACGGCGACTGCCGGGATCGTCGGGTCTAACGTAACTGGATTCGCTAACACCACCCCGCAGAGCGCGTGGTCACTACGGCGGTTGAGGTAGTCCTCGTGGTGCACCACCGAAGAGGCTGTCTCGTGCACGTAGCGGTGGGGTGGCTCCACACAGCGAAGATAGCCGACCTGCGCTGACGCTTTGTCAGTTCGCCCAAATGACCGGCGGCTCAGTGCAAGTCGGTCGGTTCACGTCGTAAAGGGGGAACTGCAGGCCTGGTGAGAGGTCATCCGCCGTCAGCTTTCGCCCGCGCTCAGGCTGTGTTGTCGGTGGTCAACCTCGTGAACAAAGTTCCAGTGAGCTTCGGAGGCACTGAACTGCCCTGGTGCGCCGAATTGCGCAATGTGATCACTAGTCGAGGTTCCCGGCCAGGAGTGTGCTGCATCAGCGATGGTGATGAGCCGGACTGCCGCGAAACCTGTGGTGTCGACGTAGCGAGTTTCGCGGACCTCGTCGGATATGACCCGGCACTGCGGCGTCGGGGCGCACCCCGCCGCGATGGCCCAGTGATGAACGGCCGATTCCACTGATTCCGACCACCGTGGCCCACTGCCGCCCTCGTACGGGTTGAGGAAATCCAGGCCGCCGTGGATGGCCAGCAACGCGGGCAGCCCGCCTGATGAGGGAACGAAGCGAACCCCGCTGACGCAACACACCGACGCCAGTCGATCGGCCATCGCGACCGCCAGGTGCGAGCTCAGTCGGGCACCACCCGAAAACCCGCGGAGATGAATGCGGCGAGGGTCGACACCGTGGTCCTCGATCAGTCGGGTGGTGAGAGCTTCGATGAACGCGATGTCGTTGGGCTCGTCCCGGGCGACGGACTCACCGGGCAGTGGACTGTCGGGCACGTTCCATGCCCACCCCTCGGGCCACTCGGCCAGCAGTCGAAAGGGAATGCCCGCTTGGGGCACGACGATGAACGCCCCGAGTGCAGCGAACGACCGCGCATCCGTGACCGCCACATGCTCCTCGGGCGACAAGCCGCTGCCGTGCAAATCGATGATGGCCGGAACCGTGGCCGGCTCTGTTCCGCAGGGCTTGATCACCCGATACCGGCGATTCGTGCCCAATACCGAAATCTCATACGCCGACGCGGTGACGCCTTCAATACGACGCGATGGATGGACAACCGGTTTGCGATCAAGCGTGGCGCCGGGCGCTTTCGGTTTCGATCCGCGGCGTTCCATGACCTGACTCTACGCCGCACACTCGATCAACTTCTTTGCCCCGTCCTGCATTGGGTCGCGCACCTGCAAGGGTCCACTGGCACGCAATCGTGCTGTCTCGTAAGGTATTTCGCGGCAGTGCGGTCACCGGATTGAGCTGGGTCGACCGCGATGACGGATTCCTCTGTGCCACTGGGAAAGTCCCGCAGAGTTCGTCGATCTGGCGGTGATCCAACGTCCCGCTCGTTGCTAGTCGCGCAATCATGATGACTAACGGACTTCCGCATATCGCTACGGGTATTGACGAAAGCGCTATTTATGCATGGGAATGCTGTTACAGTCCCGGCAGGAGGTGACTCCAGACAGGAGGAAACCTCATGAGTTTCCGTTTTTCCCCAATTTCCGCTGTGGCTATCGTCGTGATCCCAGTGCTGACCTTCTCCCTCGTGAGCTGCTCCTCTCGTGGAGAGGCTTCTTCTCCATCGCCGTCTGCTGAGCAGTTTTATGCCACCGACGGCGCGTACCTGGCCAAGCTGTGTGGAGTGCCGCAGCTGGAGGTGAAAAACGACAATCAGGCTGCTGTCTGCATCACTCCCGAGGGTGATGCGATCAGCATTGTGGGGGACAGGACTTTCACCACCACCCGGAAGACCGATGCGTACCGGCAGCAGGTGCACAAGTGCGCCGGTGAAGCATTGCCACCCGTGTGGTTCCGCTTCTACGACGGCCCGAACATGTTCGCCAAGGCCAACTTTGACGAAATCTCATTCAGCATGCCGGTCACCAAGAGTGCGTTGCCGCCGATCCACAACTCGCAGAGTCTGTGGGATCAGATGACGATCATGCAGCCCATACCCGTCTTCGATGATGTCGCGCCCACCTACTGCGGGTTCTTGGGCGGCAAGACGCTTTGGGCGAACGGCGGGTTCAACTTCGAACTCACTGCTGGCAGTACCGGTTTCGACCCTGGCGATGCGCCACCCCAGACAGCGTGGAACTCGCCGTGGCAGTCCGGATTCAACAACACGCCCTACGATGGCTGGACGGCGTATCCGACCATGGCGTTGGGCAACGGGGCCGGCGGGCCACCCGCCGGATACGCCATCCGCACCCTGGGCAGTCCGGATGGCTCGCCGGACTCCTCGGTACACGCCAAGTACACCGTGGACAATGACAAGCAGGTTGTCACGCTCGAGTTGTCCTATAACGGTGCCACGTCGACGTATTCCGTGCCGCAAAAGCTCTTCAAGGACAAGTTCCTACCCAAGGCCATCGCCGATGGTGACCTGGCCGCCAACGACAAGCAGGTTGCACAGGTGAACGACTTCGCCTGGCGGTGGCAGCTTTTCACCAACACACTCACGATCCAGAAGCCCACCAGCCCGGACGGCAAGCCCATCACGCTGAACGAACTGGCGCAATACTTCCCGACGGTCACTTCTTACAACGACATCCAAGCCAAGGTGAAGGGCTACCCGGGGTTCAACAATCCAGAAGCCTTCGACAACACACTCGTGTGCGACAAGGGATTCGAGTTGTACGGGACGATCATCGACGGCAAGCTCTTCACCGATCTCGACGATTTCAGCAAGTGGGTCGAGACCGAGGCGGACAAGACGGATCCCCGCTATTCGTACTGGCGGTGCATCGAGGCGGCCGCGCGATCGCGCGAACAGAATTGCGTGGCAAGCGGCTCCGAAAAGAACACCGCGCAGCAGTCGTGGAATGTCGGCGGCGGGTACTTGAACGGCACGATCCCCGCGCAATGCGACGAAAACGATCCGCAGACGAAGGCGGTCATCGCGGGGCAGCGGACGGGATGACGGCCTGATTCGACATCAGGGAGCCGACCGCGCATCAGGGGCTCGCAGTTCGTCACGAAAACCATTGTCGTGAAAGCGAGTTAGCCCCCCATGGTGGCAATTCAGCCGTTGCTGCCGTCGCTTCCGCCCGGGCTGCCGCCGCTGCCTCCCGTGCCGCCAGGCGACCCGCCGTCACCACCATCGCCGCCCAAGCGGTTTGATCCGGCGCCGAGCGCATCGCCGCCGTTGCCGCCGTTCCCGCCGGAGGAGAAGGCGCTGCCGTTTCCGCCGTCGCCGCCATCTCCGCCATCAGCAGATCCGAAGCCGGTCGTGGCCGTGCCGCCGGTTCCGCCGGTACCCCCGCCACCGCCGAGCGCGCCGCCGTTTCCGCCGTCGCCACCGCCACCTCCTACGGTGTTGGAGAAGCCGGTTGCCGTCCCACCTGCACCGCCTGAACCGCCCGCGCCGCTGATCCCGGTGCTACCGCCTGCGCCGCCGTCGCCACCTTGAGTGCTTGTGCTGTGAAGGTCGAGGGCCGTCGCGTCTCCGCCTGTACCGCCGGCCCCGGAATCGCCAACGCCGATGACGTTGCCGCCGTTACCGCCCGCGCCGCCGATGGCATCGCTTTCGTCGCCGGTGGTGGTGACCGTACCGCCCGTACCGCCGTCCCCGCCGCTGCCCAAGAATCCAGTGCTACCCCCGTCGCCGCCGTCACCTCCGATGACAGTCCGAAAGCCTTGTGCGCCACCGCCGTCGCCGCCGTCGCCGCCGTCTCCGATCAGCAGGCCGCCGTTACCGCCATCGCCGCCGGATCCGGCGAAGGCATCGGTCGTGTTTTGTGCGGAGGCTAGCCCGCCGTCACCGCCTGCGCCTCCGTTGCCGACGAGCAGGGCGTTGCCCCCATTTCCACCGTCACCGGCGGTGGCCTGGTCGAGGAATTTCGACGCCGCGTCGCCCCCGCTGCCGCCGTCACCGGCGTCGCCGATCAGTCCGGACGTGCCGCCGCTGCCGCCATCGCCCGCTGTTGCGGCGCCGATGCCGCTCGAGGCGTCTCCTCCATTGCCGCCGGATCCGCCATCGCCGCTCAGGAAGCCGCCGTTGCCGCCGCTGCCACCAGAGCCGGCGGTGGTGTCGGCGAAGCCCGTTGCTGACCCGCCTGCACCGCCCGCGCCGCCTGCGCCGATGAGCCCGACGGCGCCGCCGTCACCGCCAACGCCTGCGATAGTGCTGGCGGAATGCAGGTCGAGCGAGGTCGCATCGCCACCCGCCCCGCCGGCGCCTGCGTCGCCAATGCCAAGTACTGTTCCGCCAGTACCGCCCGCTCCGCCGATGGCGCTGCCCTCGTCGCTGGTCGTTTTTGCCGTCCCGCCGGCGCCGCCATCGCCGGCGTCACCGAACAGTCCGGTGCTTCCGCCGTCGCCGCCCGTGCCGCCGGTCGCGTTTGAACCCCCTTGGGCGACACCGCCATTGCCTCCTGCTCCGCCGCCGCCGAACAGAAGTCCGCCGCTGCCACCATTCCCGCCGGCTCCGCCAACAGCGTCGCCGGTCAAGCGAATGTCATCTGCGCCGTCGCCGCCATCGCCGCCGGTGCCGATCAAGAAGCCGCCGTTGCCACCGGCGCCGCCGGACGTGGCGACACCCGTCATGGGATCGACGTAGCCGGCGCCGCCGTCGCCGCCGTCGCCAATCAGACCCGCGCTGCCGCCGGCGGCGCCTGGACCGCCGTTGCCGCCGTTGCCGAACAACAGGCCACCGCGACCACCGGGTTGACCCGGTTCGACACCATCGGCGCCGTTGCCGATCAGCAGGCCGCCATTCTCGCCAGGTTCGTCGCCATTACTGATGAAGATCGCGATGAAGTCAGCGACGAAGTCGCCGGGGGCAAGGGGGGCGACCGGTGCCGCCGTGGTTATCGGTCCGCTGAATGTCGAAGGGCTCGCGGCTGGGCCGATCAATCCGGATGTGTCGAAAGCTCCCGCACGGGAAACAGTGGGTCGTGCCACCAGAGCGGTATGGCCCGCGACGAAGTGATTGGGGGAGCCGACCCGCGGCGGCGTGAAGTAGATCGGCACAGGCCGATTCGAGTCAGGTGCAACCAGGGTCGCCCCGCCCTGCGGCGACAATCTCGCAAGTGCCTTGAACAGCCCGTTCGGCGTGACGCGGGCGGCCAGGCTCGCGGGTTCGAATGACGTCGCGGCAACGGGCGGCCTGATCGGCGGCACCGGAGGTGCGTGTCCAGGGTTGCCGGTGCTTGGCACCGCCAAGACGCCGGCTGCCACAACCGCTGTGATCATCGTCTTGTGCGGCGCAATACTCATCGCCAGTCCCTCCCCGCGCCGACCCTGTACATCTCCCCAATTCGGGTCAGCGGGAAAATTCTCCCACCGCCGGTGGATCACCATCGGGAACTTCACAGGATCGGAAACAGCAAATTTCCCCAGGCAAGTAGTGGCAACGACTGATGCTCGCGGCGAGGGTCGCATGCCGTGCCCACAGCGGTGGCAGGCGAGCCTTCTGCCTCGGCGGTGTCGCAGAACTGAACAGCCATTTGCAACTACAGCACATTGCGTCGGAGTTGCCTGGGTCCCGCCGAATTCGCCTGCGCTTGGTGTGATCTCGCGTTCTGATGCGGTGCCGGTTAACCTCACGGCAGACTGCGGGGAGAGCCTGCCGGCTAACGACACCCCGAGCGCCTTGGAGGAAGGAAGCGATGACGTTCCTGTCGGAGATGGATCAAGAAACTGGCTTGCTGGACGAAGCGAAGGTCATCGACAAGGGACGTGACCTACGCAAGACCTACCAGGACGCGGATCCCTTTCCTCATATCGCCATCGACGACTTCCTTCCCGAATCGATACTCGAACGGTGCCTGGCCGAATTCCCAACCGACACAAGGGGCGTCACCGACTCCTACGACCGCAAGCAAGAGCGGTTCAAGCGAGCCTTCACGCCCGACGTGCTGCCGACGTTCTCACGAAACCTGTTCTACGCCTTCAACTCCCGGCCCTTCATCCAGGTCGTGGAGAACATCTGCGGCATCCAAGGACTGATTCCCGACCCGTATTTCGAGGGCGGCGGCTATCACGAGTTGACGCAGGGCGGCCACCTGTCCGTGCACGCCGACTTCAACTACCACCAGCGGCTGCACGTCGAGCGCCGGATCAACGTGCTGATCTACCTCAACAAGGACTGGAAGGACGAGTACGGCGCCCAGCTCGAGCTGTGGGACGAAGACATGAAGTCGCGCGTGAAATCGTATGTGCCGGACTTCAATCGCTGCGTCATCTTCAACACGACGTCCAACAGCAATCACGGCAACCCGCACCCCGTCAGCCACCCGGACGGGATGCCTCGCCGCTCCATCGCGCTGTACTACTACACGGCGACGTGGAACAACACCAAGAAAAAGCACACGACGCATTTCAGGGTGCGGCCCGGCGAGACGGAAGATGCGCCGGACTACAGGTCGAGAAGCCAAGACATGATCGGCGATTTCGTCCCGCCCGTGCTGTACCGGAAGCTGATCAACCTCGGCTCGCGCAAGTCGCATCGCTAGCCCGCACCCCCTTTGATAACAAGCTGGTCAAGGGGGGCGCGCCATGCGGAAACCGCCGCGCCTCGCTGCTAGCTTGCCGACGTGGCTGCGAAAAGGCTTGGCAGGTTGTGTTCGGTGCTCCTCGGAACGCTCGCGCTCGTCCTTGCCATGATTGCCGTCGAAACGCCGACCGCCGAGGCCTATTCACGCAAGGGACTTCCGGTGGAGGTCCTCGACGTGCCGTCGCCGTCGATGGGACGCAACATTCAGGTCGAATTCCAGGGCGGCGGCCCCCACTCCGTCTACCTGCTAGACGGGCTTCGGGCCCAGGACGACGCCAACGGCTGGGACATCAACACAGCTGCTTTCGAGTGGTTCTACCAGTCGGGCATCTCGGTCGTCATGCCCGTCGGCGGGCAGTCCAGCTTTTACTCGGACTGGTATCAGCCGGCGACCGGCAGCTCAGGGACCACCACGTACAAGTGGGAGACCTTCCTGACTCAGGAACTGCCTGCCTGGCTGGCCGCCAACAAGGGCCAGGCACCGACGGGCAACGCCGTTGTCGGACTGTCGATGTCGGGCAGCGCGGCGTTGACCCTGGCCATCTGGCATCCGACGCAGTTCATCTTCGCCGGTTCCCTGTCCGGATACCTCAACCCGTCGACGGGCTTGTGGCCCACGCTCATTGGCGTATCGATGAAGGACGCCGGCGGCTACAACGCGTCCAACATGTGGGGTCCGACGTCCGATCCCGCATGGCGGCGCAACGATCCAATGGTCAACATCCCCACGTTGGTGGCGAACAACACGGCGCTGTGGATCTACTGCGGCAACGGTAGGACCGGAGATCTTGACGACGGCGCGGATTTCGGCGCTCAATACAGCGCACAGTTCCTGGAGAACATCACGCTGTCGACCAACAAGGAATTCCAGCAGAAGTACCTTGCGGCCGGCGGTCACAACGCGGTGTTCAACTTCCCCGCCGACGGCACGCACAGCTGGGGTTACTGGGGCTCTCAGCTTCAGGCCATGAAACCCGACATGGTCCGGATCATCGGCGCGCAACAGCCCTAAAGTGGACGCATGCGCATTGCCCTCGTCGTCGTCGGGATCGTCGTAGCACTGTTCGGTCTGCTGTTCACACTGCAGGGGTTCGGTGTGGTGCAAGGCAGTCCGATGAGCAACACCACCACCTGGTCCGTCCTCGGTCCGATCATCGCGCTGGTCGGCATCGCCATTGCGATCGGCGCGGCGCGACGTCGTTCGCGCTGATCGGACAAGTACTGCGACGGCGCCTTGCGTTGCTCGCCTGACTGATCATGAATTCCCTTACTGCCGAACACAATTCGGCGTAGCGTCGAAGTATGGCAGTTGTACTGAGACCCGGCGACCACAACGATCTTGTCCGGCTTCTGCAGGCCCGGCTGAACCGCGACTATCCGCTGTACTCCCACCTCGTTGTCGACGGCATCTACGGCCCGGCCACCACTGGCGTGGTCAGAGAGTTCCAGCGACGCGCGGGGCTGCAGGTCGATGGGGTCGCCGGCCCGCGGACGCTTGGCCGACTCGCCCTCAACTTCGACCAACCCGCACCACTGCCAACCACCCTGCCCTTCTTCTACTGCGCCTCCGGCACCTGGCAAACACCGTTCATGGGACCGCCATTCGACGTCGGCTGGCGACTCGAGCAGATGGGCCTGGTGCGCAACCAGCCGGTCGGATATCCCGCTGCCGGATTCCTCTACCCGAACCCATTCCTCAGCTACAACGAATCGGTCGCACTCGGTGTCGCCGAGCTCATGCGGCTGATCTTGATGAACGCCGGGCAGTTCTACCTCTGCGGCTACAGCCAAGGCGCCGAAGTGGTGGTGCGCACCCTGGGCCTGATGTTGCCGGGACAGCCGCTGGCTCACCGCGCCGGCGACCTGCTCAAGGTTGTCACCTTCGGCAGCCCGTGCCGCCCGCAGGGACCCACCCTGCTCGGTAACAACCCGCCGGGCTCAGGCATCTCGCGTCTCTATACGCCAGACCAGTTCCGTTCGCGTACATACGATTTCGTGTTGGACGGCGACATGTATGCGACCGCTACCGATGACACGCTGCTGCACCTAGGCTACGAGGCGCTCACCCCGCTCGAGCTCGAACTGCCGTTCGCGCTGAAGATCCTCGAGTTGATCCAGACCAACGAGTTTCTTGCCCTGCTCAACCTCGCCAACACGCCCGAGACGTTCGTCAAGGTGGTCCGGACGGCGATCGTCGTCGGCGACTTCATCGTGCGCAACCCACACATCCACTACCACGACTGGCCCGCCTTCGACGGGGTCACCGGCGTCGACCGTGCGGTGCAGATCGTCGCGACGGGCTCGACGGGAGGCCCGCAACCCTGACTATGGACTCATGTGGTCTGGTTGGTGGTCGATTCCGCTCGGTATCCTCGCCGGGCTTCTGCTGCTTTGGTTCGTATTTGCGATCGTGCTGTGGTTCGCCAAGCCCGACCAATACGCAATCCGGGATGCCGTGCGGCTCCTGCCCGACCTCCTGCGGCTGATCAAGCGACTCGCCGCTGATCCCGAGACGCCGCGCGGCGTCCGCGTCCGGCTGTTTCTGCTGCTCGGCTACCTCGCGCTGCCCATCGACCTGATTCCCGACTTCATCCCCGTACTCGGTTACGCCGACGACGCGATCGTCGTCGCGCTCGTGTTGCGGTCGGCGACGCGGGCTGCCGGACCCGACGCATTGGACAGGCACTGGCCCGGCACAGCAGAAGGGCTATCCGCCCTCAAGCGTCTGTGCCGGTTGAACACCACATGAACACCGCAAATCCAGCGAACACCGGCCCCGCGGTCGCTCGGTTCGCGGATGAACCTCGCCGCTGACGCTTCGTCAATGTCCCGCGTGCATGCCGCGCGTCGGGAAGTTTGCTGTCGTGTCGGGTGTGATTTGGCGCTCACTTTGGCTCGCGAATCCTAAGAATCCGTTGTTCAGACATATTTCACAACTGATCTTGGTGTGATTGCCAGGAATTCGTATATGCAGATCAACGCCACAAAGACCCTTGCTGAAAAGGCATAACAATTACATAACAAAGAATTTCTTAAGCGCTGTCTGAGAGCTTTTCGGTGATTGCCGACCACTCGCCAGTTCACGTCGTCGTAACACCTATTTTCGTCGCTACACTCGACCGAGATCGCGCCGAACAGGCGCTGACAGACCTGAAATCTAGGGCCGGTGCACGCCAAACCGGTGGAGGTACCGATGAAGATGGCAAACTTTTTGATGCCAAAGCGCACTAGTGGTTCGCATGTGACTAACGAGGATCAGATTGATCCGGACGTCACCGCCGTTGGCAGCGGTGCGGTCCGCCGCGGGCCGATCGGCGATATCGCCAGCGGAGACGCCGCTGTGATCGTCACGAACTACGGCAACGACAGCGTTTCTTTCCTCAAGGCCGAGACGCTTGCCGTCGAGCGGAATGTCGCCGTGGAGGGCGAGCCGTTCGCGGTCGTCGTCTCCCGCGACCGCGCATACATCAGCACGTCGTCCGACAACTACGACGGCATCTCGGTGATCGACCTCGACACCAGGACCGTCGTCGCGACCTACCCGCTGGCCTTCAGCGTCACCGCGATGGCCATCAGCCCCGACGGCAAGCGCGTCTACGCCGGCCGCACCGGGCATGACCGTGTCGACATCGCGGTCATCGACACCACTGCTGAGCGCGTCGGCACGATCGACGTCGCCACTGGTGCAGGCATCGGCATCGACGCCATCGACGTCGACCCGACCGGTAAGCGCCTGTACGTCGCGACCACCGACGTCCTTGGCAGCCAACTCGTCCTCATCGACGCCGAAACCGCCCGCGTGGACCGCACGGTCCCGGTCGGGGCGCCGATCCGCGATATCGCCTTCGCCGATGGCACCGCCTACGTCCTCACGTCCGACCGAGTCCGCGGTGGCGCCGTCAGCGTGATCGACCTGCCGCTCAACCGGATCACCGATACCGTGGATCTCGGCGTCGGTGCACCCACCCAAATGGCGCTGAGCCCTGACAAGACCCGCGCCTACATCGTCGACTACGACCACGTCGCGGTGCTGTGCACACTCAGCCTCGAGGTCGTCAACACCGTCACCGTCGGCGCGCGGCCGTCTTGCGTCACAGTCGATTCCCACGGTGATCGGCTCTATGTGGCCGACTACGCCGGCGAAGTCACCGCGTTCTCGGTCGACTCGGCGCTGCCGCTGCTGTACTCGCAGCTCATGGCCACCGATCCGATTGCGTTGCCCGAGCAGCGCAAGCTGGAGCCAGCAACCGTCTGACACACCGGCTGCGCGTTACGCGCAGACAAACGGGTAGTGAACTACTCGTGTGCCGGCGCGGTCGTTCTTCCTACGGTCACTAGCGCAAATCGTCAACATGCGCAGACCAGGAGAACACCATGCCCGCCGCGATCAGGACCGACCTGTCAGCGCTCGATTTCGGTGCGCAGGGCGGTGATCCGAGCCGCGGCGTCGACATGGACCTCAGCACCTGTGTCAATCGCTACGGCCCACCGCCAGCGGCCATCGCCGCGCTGCACTCGATCGAGCCCGCCGACATCCTGTTGCATCCCTACGACGCCGGCCCGCAGCTTGTCGAGTTGTACCGCGAGGCAACGGGAGTGGCCCACGGCCAGATGATCGCCGGCCGCGGGGCCAGTGAGTTCATCTGGGCGATGGGCCGCGAGCTCGATCACGCATCGATACAAGTGCCGACGCCCGCTTACACCGACTACCTCAAAGCCTTTCCCGGCCGCGGTTTCAATCCCAGTGGCGTGCAACTCCCGTCGCTTGACCAGATCGATGCCGCCCTCAACGCCGCAGGCGTGGTGATCATCTCGAATCCGCACAATCCGACAGGCGCGTATCTCGACGCCGACGGGTTGATCTCCGTCGCCGCCGCCCATCCCGCCGCGACTCTGGTTGTCGACGAGTCCTACATCGACTTCACACCGGACCCGTGTGGCTGGTCGATCATCGGCTGCGAGCTACCCAATGTCGTCGTGCTGCGTTCGACGACGAAGTTCTACGGGATAGCGGCAACCCGCACCGGCATCGCATGGTGCGCCGAACCCGAGCCGCTGGCATGCCTTTTCGGGCAGCAGGAGAACTGGGGCCTGTCCGGCGTGGATGTGCGAGTGGCATGCGCGGCGGTGCGCAGTGTCGAATGGTCGGACCGCTCCAGAACGCAGATGCATGTCGATAACGCCTGGCTGGCCGAAAACCTGTCCCGGGTAGCGGGTCTCGACCTTCAGGCCAACAAGAATGTGCACTTCCAGTACGCGTTCTGTGAACAGTCGCGCGAGGTCGCCGACGTCCTGCGGCGCCACGGCATCGGGGTGCGCATCCTTGGTGCGGCACACGGTGTATGGCCCGATGCGCTGCGCATCGTGGCGCCCCGCCACGATGAACGTGACCGATTCGCGGCCGCAATCGCCGATGTGATCGATGAACGCGTCGCGGCCTGACCGCCCGCTGGCTGGCGTCGGCCTGGCCGCGGCGGGCGCCATCTGCTACGGCGTCGCTACCGTCATCGGCCGCGCGCTGGCCAGCTCGGGCGTCGACTCCGCAACGGCGCTCGGCATCCGGTTCGCCATCGCGGCAGCGGTTCTCGCGGTATTGCTGCGGCTGCGCGGAGCCTCGATGCGCCCGCGATCTGGCGACAGGCTGCCGACCTTCCTGCTTGGCGCAGTCGGCTACGCCCTGGAGTCCACGCTGTTCTACATGTCGCTCGGGCATGGCTCTGCTGCCGCGTGCATCCTGCTGTTCTACGCCTATCCGGCGATCGTCACTGGGATCGAATACTTCCGTGGCCGAATGCAATTGACCATTGCCACGGCGGTCGCGCTGTTGCTGTCCATCGCGGGTACGACGATTGTCGTGGCGATCGGCCGGGACGTGTCGATCTCGGTCGTCGGCATCGTGCTCGCATTGTCGGCCGCGACAGCCTATGCGCTCTATCTCGTCGTCGGCCGCGGCATCGGTGGCCGCGGTGATGCCATGACCACCGCATGCTGGGTCGCGGCGGGCGCGTCGACGTCGTCGGCCCTCCGTGGGCTCATCGGCGGCACTCTGCATATTCCGAGCGGCCATCTCTTGCAGATCGTCGGCTACGGCTTAGCCACCGCTGCCGCATTCGGACTCACGTTCGCGGCGTTGGCTCGCATCGGTGCCAGCCACACGGCCGTCGTGTCGACGCTCGAAGCGGGGTCAGCCGTCGTGCTGGCCGCTGGCGTTCTCGGCGAGGGAATTTCAGCGGCCCAGGCGCTCGGCGGTGTAGCGATCGTCGCCGCTGCGGCGGTCATCGCCTTCAGCGCGAACAGACGCAAAAGTCCCCGACACGCCGAAACTTTGGAGCCATTTGCGACTGCTCGCGGAAAGAGATTAGCGCCACTGATAGCGGGTCTTCGGCCGGCCCGCCTTGCCGTAGTCGGTGTGGCGGCTGACCGTGCCCTCCTCGGCGAGCCGCTCCAGATAGCGCCAAGCCGTCACACGTGACACCCCGACCTGCTTGGCCACCGCGTCGGCGGTGATCCCGTCGGCCGAATCCCGGACGGCGCGGGCGATCTCGTCGTTGGTGCCCGGCGCGGCGCCCTTCGGGGCCGCGGATCTGTCTGTGCCGACACGCAATTCGGACAGGGCGCGATCCACCTCTGCCTGGCTGGCCGCATCGGTGCCTGCCGGCAGCGCTTCGCGGTAGCGTTGATAGCGCTCCAGCCGATCGCGAAACGCCGCGAAGGTGAACGGCTTGAGCAGATACGCCAGCGCCCCGTGGCCTACCGCCGCCCGCACCATCTCCAGGTCGCGCTCGGAGGTGATCGCGATGATGTCCGGCGCGGGACGCAGGCCGGACAGTCCGGACGCCAGCGCGATGCCGTTTGCATCGGGCAGCCCGATATCCAGCAATACCAAGTCAATCGGTGTTTCATCCGCGGCCGCCTCCGACGCAGCGCGCATCGCGTCACGGGCGGTGTGCGCCACGGCCGTCACCGAAAAGCCAGGCAGCCGACCGAGATAGGTGCGATGCGCCTCGGCGATCAACGGTTCGTCCTCGACGATCAAGACGCTGATCATGATTTCACCGTCACAGTGACCACCGACCCGTACGTCACGTCGGCAGACAGTGTGCCGTTGTGCCGCTTGACCACCTGCGCCACCAACGCCAGCCCCAGGCCGTGCTGTTCGGGATCGGAGCCCTTCGTCGAAAAGCCACGCTGCATCGCCTTTTCGAAAGTGCTGGCATCCATGCCCGGCCCGCTGTCGGCCACCCGCATCAGCAGCGTGCCGTCGTCCTGGCTCACCGTCACCTCGACCCACGGATCCTCGCGATCGCACGCGTCCATCGCGTTGTCGATCAGATTGCCGAGCACGGTGACCATCTCCTGGCCCGTCAGCGGCACGTCGTCGACGTTCGCCGGGAGATGGGTGTCCTCGGTGACGGTCAACTCGATGCCACGCTCGTCGGCCTGGGCCGTCTTGCCCAGTAGCAGCGCGACCAGTGCGGGTTCGCTCACGGCGCTCGACAGCCGATCGACGAGCCGCTGGGACAGCTCGAGCTCGTTCGTCGCGAACGTCACCGCCTCGTCGGCGCGGCCCATCTCGACCATCGTGACGATCGTGTGCAGCTTGTTGGCCGCCTCGTGTGCCTGTGAGCGCAGCGTGTCGGTCAGCACCTTCAGCGAGCTGAGTTCGCCTAGTGCGCCCTGCAATTCGGTGCGGTCGCGGATCGTGACGACTTCGGACTCGGGTGGCGCATCCTCGACGGGGGAGCGGTTGACCACCAGTACGCGGTCGTCGGTCACGTGCACCTCGTCGCGGGCTCCCGGATTGTAGGTGCGCAGGAACTCGGGTAGATCGGATCGCTCGACCGGCCCGGCAGGCAGTGAAAGCAACCGGCGCGCCTCGTCGTTGACCAACGGCACGCCATTGCGGTCGACCACGATGAGTCCCTCGGACACCGAATGCAGGATCGCGTCGTGATGCTCGTACATCACGCGCAGTTCGTCGGGACGCAGCCCGCGCGTCTGGCGCAGCAGCCGACGCCGGATCGCCCACACGCCAGCCAGCGCAACGGCCAAGGCGCCGAGGCTTACCGCCGCGATGATGGGCACTTGGGAGCGCCAACGTTCGGCCAGGCTCTTCTGAAGGATGCCGGCGGAGACGAGCCCGACGATGCGGCCCGTCTGGTCGCGGACCGGGGCCACGGCGCGGATCGACGGCCCCAGGGTTCCGGTGTACACCTCGGTGAACGTCTCACCGCGCAGCGCCGGCTCGATGGTGCCGATGTACTTGCCGCCGATCTGATTCGGGTCGGTGTGAGTGAACCGCGTCCGGTCGGGCGCCATGATCGTGATGAACGCGATGTCGGTGTTCTTGCGAACCGCCTCGGTGACCGGTTGCAAAGTCTCGGTCGCCCTTCCGGATTGGATCGCAGCGGCCGTCGACGGAGAGTCGGCCAGCGCCGTGGCGATGCCGAGCACCTGCTGGCGCGCGGCGGCGTCGCCGTCGCTGCGGGCGTCGAACAGCGCCAGCGCGCTACCGACAAGCACCACCACCGCGATCACCAGGATCTGCAGGGCGATCGCCTGGCCGGCCAGCGATCGGGGCCACCACCTGTTCAACCCGTTGCTCCTGAACGTAATGAACTAAAACGTGACCTGGCTCACGTCCTCGCAGACCATCCTTGCAGACCACTTTTGGATCTCGACTTGGAGGAACAGCCATGACCACTACGGACAGGGCGCCGGTAACGGAGCCGCCGCGGCGCCGCGACCGCACCCATTGGCTCTACATCGCCGTCATCGTTGCGGTGCTCGCCGGCATCGCCGTCGGCCTCATCGCCCCCGACGTCGGCAAGAGCGTCGGCGTGCTCGGCACGATGTTCGTCAGCCTGATCAAGATGATGATCGTGCCGGTCATCTTCTGCACGATCGTGCTCGGCATCGGCTCGGTGCGTAAAGCCGCCACCGTCGGCAAGGTCGGCGGTCTGGCGTTCGTCTACTTCCTGGTGATGTCGACCTTTGCGCTCGCGATCGGCTTGGTGGTCGGGAACCTGATCCACCCCGGCAGCGGGATGCATATCACCGAGAAGACGGCCAGCAAGGGCGCCGAACTCGCCGAGAAGGCACATGAGTCCGGGGGAATCATGGACTTCATCCAGCACATCATCCCCGACACGCTGTTCTCCTCGCTGACCGAAGGCAATGTGCTGCAGGCGCTGTTCGTTGCGCTGCTCGTCGGGTTCGCGCTGCAGGCGATGGGTCGCCAGGGCGAGCCGATCCTGCGCGGCATCGAGCATCTGCAGAAGCTGGTCTTCAAGGTTCTCGTGATGATTCTGTGGCTGGCTCCGATCGGCGCGTTCGGCGCGATCGCCAATGTCGTCGGCCAGACCGGCTGGTCCGCGGTGACCCAGCTGCTGACGCTGATGCTCGCCTTCTACATCACCTGTGTGGTGTTCGTGTTCGGTGTGCTCGGTGCGCTGCTGCGCGTGGTGTCGGGCGTCTCGATCTTCAAGCTGGTGCGGTATCTGGCCCGCGAGTACCTGCTGATCTTCTCGACCTCGTCGTCGGAATCCGCGTTGCCAAGGCTGATCGCCAAGATGGAGCACCTCGGCGTCGATCGCAGCACCGTCGGTGTCGTTGTGCCGACCGGTTATTCGTTCAACCTGGACGGCACCGCGATCTACCTGACGATGGCGTCGCTGTTCATCGCCGACGCAATGGGAAGCCCGCTGTCCGTCGGTCAGCAGATCGGACTTCTGGTGTTCATGATCGTCGCCTCCAAGGGCGCGGCCGGTGTCACCGGTGCCGGGTTGGCCACGCTGGCGGGTGGCCTGCAGAGCCACCGCCCGGACCTGCTCGACGGAGTCGGCCTGATCGTCGGCATCGACCGGTTCATGTCCGAAGCCCGCGCTGTGACGAACTTCTCCGGGAACGCCGTCGCGACCGTGCTCGTCGGGTCCTGGACGAAGACGATCGATCACGACAAGGTGAACGCCGTTCTGGGTGGAGAGGACCCATTCGACGAACTCACCATGGTTGACGACGATCGCACCCCGCACGCCGAAGAGCCGCCGCAGGAGCGAATCCCTGTGCCGGTGTAGGGCGCGCGAAGGAAAGGCCCGGCCGACCCCCCCACGGCCGGGCCTTTCTCTTGCCTCGAAACTGCGGGGAGATCGCAGATTCCCACAGGATCGCGATCTCCCCGCAGTTTCGGCGACGTCTCAAAGCTATTGAAATTCCATTGAACCCGCGCAGACCTTCGCCCGTTGAACCGGCTGACACCTACTAAACGGAAGAACGGAGGCCCGCCATGCGTGCCGTATTTCTCACACAAGTTGCGTTAGCAGCGGCGGCGTGCGGGTTGATCCTTGCCCCAGCAGGTTTCGCCTCTGCCGAATCAGCTGCAGTCACCATCGGCCAACTGCAAGCTCAGGGGTTCGACGTGAAGATCGACCGCTTCGGCAGCGCACCGCTCGATCAGTGCGTGGTTACCAACGTGCGAAACCCAAGGGAGCGAACGGAACTCGTTCCGGCGATCGGTGGCGGACGTGATCGGGACTTCGTCCCGGTGGTCGTCGCCCGCACGGTTACGGTGACGCTGGACTGCTCGCACTGACGCGCCAGAGCCCCGGCCGGAGCGATCCGGCCGGGGCTTTCGCTATCGCCAAAATTCCGTCAAACAGGTTGGGCGCCAACGGTTCACTGTGAGCAGTTGAGAGACACCGAAATCGACTGGCTGACGACGACCTGAACTAGCACGCGGTCCCTGTTGCTGCCAGGGCCGTTGAAGGGCACCCACTGCGTGACCTGCTGCGGATTGCGCACGCTGGTCACCACACAGTTCTCAATCGGGCCACTGCCCACACGGTCGATGTTGACCGTGTATCCCTCACTCTGCAGCCTGCTGATCACTTGCTGCGCTGATTCTTCTGCCGACGCGAGGCCCGCAGGCGCGGCGATCACCCCGCACACACCCACAGCCAAAGCGGCGAGCGTCCATTTTGGCCGCATAACCGCACCTCCCGTCTTCGCCTGGTTCGCCTGGTCAATGATCCTCTACTTCTATCGCCAGAGCGAACTTTTTCGTTCCGCCGCGATGCGGAATCATCCCTGTCTCCAACGAAGCACAGGCCGCTGCGGTTCAATGCCGCAAATGCAGGTCAGCGCGAGCAGTCCAGCGATACCGAAATCGATCGACTGACAACCACCGGGACCAGCACAAAGTCGTCTTTGCCGTCTTTGTCGTGCTTGTCCCTGACCCGGATCCATTTGGTGACGGTCTGAGGATTGCGGACGCTTGTCACGACGCAATCCGCCAGCGGCGCGCTGCCGACGCGGTCGACGTTGACGGTGTATCCCTCGGCTTCCAGTAAGCCGATGGTCTCTACCGGTGACTGCTCCGCTGACGCGAGCCCCGCGGGCACTGTGAGCGCTCCGAGTGTTGCGGTGGCCAGAACGGCCAATATCAATGTTGGACGCATCGGTGCGCCCCCTATCTGTGCCTGGACGGGTGGGGTCCCCACAGATACATCGCTGCAAGCAGCGAAAACGTTGCTGAGAGCAGACGGCGGCTAGCGTTCGGCCCGCTGATAGGCCGTCACAACGGCCGCGCCACCCAGTCCGATGTTGTGCTGCAGCGCCGCGGTGACGCCGTCGACCTGACGCTTGTCGGCGGTGCCGCGCAGCTGCCACGTCAACTCCGCGCACTGCGCAAGACCCGTCGCGCCCAGCGGGTGGCCCTTGGAGATCAGCCCGCCCGACGGGTTGACCACCCAGCGCCCGCCGTAGGTGGTGTCGTTGTTGTCGATCAACTTCGGCGCTTCGCCCTCGCCGCACAGCCCCAGCGCCTCGTACAGCAGCAGCTCGTTGGCCGAGAAACAGTCGTGCAGCTCGATGACCTGGAAGTCCGAAGGGCCGAGACCGGACTGGTCGTAAACCTTCTGTGCCGCTTGGACATTCATGTCGTAGCCGATCAGGTTCTTGGCGCTGCCGTCGAACGTCGACTCGAAATCCGTTGTCATTGCTTGGCCGACGATCTCGACCGCCTGCCCCGCCAGCCCGTGCTTGTCGACGAACGCCTCGCTGGCCACGATCGCCGCGCCCGATCCGTCGGAGGTCGGCGAGCACTGCAGCTTTGTCAGCGGATCGGAGATCATCTTCGCGGCCAGGATGTCGTCCAGCGAATACTCCTCCTGGAATTGGGCATACGGGTTGTTCACCGAATGCTTGTGGTTCTTGTAACCGATTTTCGCGAAATGTTCTGCGGTGGTGCCGTATTGGCGCATGTGTTCGCGGCCGGCAGCGCCGAACATCCACGGTGCAACCGGGAATGCGAACTCGTCGATCTCGGACATCGCCTTGACGTGCTTGCCCATCGGCGACTCGCGGTCCTGCGCGCCGCCTTGAAGCGGGCCGGGCTGCATCTTCTCGAAGCCGAGCGCGATCGCGCAGTCGACGAGCCCGCCGCGGACGGCCTGCGCCGCGAGGAACAACGCCGTCGAACCGGTCGAACAGTTGTTGTTGACGTTGACGATCGGGATCCCTGTCATGCCGAGCTCGTACAGCGCCCGGTTGCCGGACGTGGAATCGCCGGCCACATAGCCGACGAAGCCCTGCTCCACCTCCCGGTAGTCGATGCCCGCGTCCTTCAACGCATTGGTCCCTGATTCGCGCGCCATGTCCGGGTAGTCCCAGCCCTCGCGGCGGCCAGGCTTCTCGAACTTCGTCATCCCCACACCGGCGACGAAAACCTTGTTCGGCATCGCAGTTGTCCCTTCGCTGTTTCTGTGATCGACAGAAACACAAAGTGGGCGAACTGTCTAGATGCCCTATCGACGGCCCGACCAGGCGGCGTATCCGCCGGACAGGTAGTGGACGCGGTCGTAGCCGAGCCGGCTGAGCTGCTCGGCGGCGGGGATGGCGCGCCGCGACGAAACGCTGCAGACCACGATTTCGCGACGACGGTCGGTGACCTGGTCTGCGATGGCAGCGGGATCGATGAGCAACGCCCCGGTGATGCTGCCCTGATGGCGGGCGACCTGGGGGCGGATGTCGACGAGCAGCGCGCCTGCATCATGGCGACGGCGTGCGGTGGCAGCCGAGATCGGTTGTGGCACTGGCATCGGTCCGGTGGGGTCGTGGTGCGAAGTGGTCATGATGGTCGTTTTCTAGTTGGGGTGCGGGAGCCCCGCCGCCGCAGCGGGGCCCCCGCGTCTGGAGGGGTCTACTTGAACAAGCCGGCGTGCTCCGGGCAGTAGGCGTTCACGGAGGCGACGACAAAGACGGCGGCCTGATGTGTGGTCAGATCCGTGTTGTCGAGGATCTCTTGGCCCAGGCCCACCGGATCCGCGCCGTCATCGAGCGAGCTGCAGACGTAGTGGGCGTTTGAGATGGCGGCCTTCGGGCTGTCGTACGAAATGCCTTCGCTGCTGATTTCGTTCAAAAACGCGTCGTCCGACGACCTGAGCGCGCCGGCGGTGCCGGCGGTAGCAACGGCGGCCAGCCCGAGAGCACCCGCAACGAGCGCGGTGCCTGCGAACTTGGTGAGGCGGGACGAAGCGAACATTGGACTCCTTGTGATGTCGGTTTGTCCCGGTGGGTTTTCCGGGCTGACATCAGAGTCCGATAGCGGCCTTGGCGAATTCTTGAAAGATTCTTGGCGGCCACACCTAAGGCTTCAGTGGATTGGCGCTCATCCGTACTTCAGCCACCAATTGTGCAGGTCATCGAGGTTTGGGCCCTGCGCATCGGCGAGCAGCAGGTCGGAATTCTTGGTCCACGTGACGTCGGGGTTGTTGTTGTAGGTGCCGCACGCGATGCGGCCCTCCACATTCGCCGGCGTATCGGTGTAGTGCCACGTCGTCGGCGAATCGACGCCGCTGCCCGGGCATTGCACGAGCGCGGAGTTCTCGGCGATCGCGCCGTCGAAGTGGTTGTCCAGCGTGGCCAGATCGGCAAACAACGAATAGCGGGCATTCGCCGGTCCGCCAGGGGTGGACGGTGCCGTGCAGTCGACGGTGGCCAGCGCGCCAGGGGCCGGCGGATGGACCTCTTGGCATGCGACGCTGCCATAGCCGGCAGGCAGCAGCGCCATCAGCTTCGAGTCGAACGACTGCGACGGCTCGCTGGTGGCGGTTGTTCTGGACGGCCGGGTTCGGGTGGTTTCCGACTCCGTGGTCTGTGTGGTGGTCGCGCTCGCCGTCGGCCCGGGTGGCGAGGAGTCGTCGGGTGTGACCAGCCACCAGATCCCCAGCGCGCCCAGCACGACGACGAATACCGCGGCCGCGGCGGCGATCGGTATCCACGGCACCTTGTTACCGGGACGCGGCGGGCCGGGCGGGTGCGGTGCCGTCGTCCACATCGGCCCGCTGGGCGGTCCGCTCCCCGGAGGTGGCGGTGTGTGAAACGCCGAGGGCTGCGCGGCCGGATACGGCGCAGGAGTGGCCGCTACGGGTGGGCGAGTCGGCGGCGGGGTGGGCGGAGGCGTCGGCGGTGGCGTCTGATGGATGGGCCGCGGCGGCGGTTCGACCGGAATCGAACTCGGCAGCGTGGCGGCCTCGCTGCGCTGCAGGATGGTCGCGGCCTGATCCTGGTCGCGGGCGGTCAGCGCCTGGTTGGCGGCGAGCGCGAGATCACCGGCGCTGGCGTAACGATCCTCGGGCTTCTTGGCCATGCCCCGCGCAATGACGTCGTCGAACTCCTTCGGTATTCCCGGACGAAGCTCGCTCGGCTTCGGTATCGGCTGCATCAGGTGGGCCGTGATGACCACGCTGACGCTGTCTCCAGGAAACGGCTGCGAGCCGATCAAGCACTCGTGCAGCACGCACGTCAATGCGTAGATGTCGGCGCGATACGTCACTTCGTCGTTGGTGAACCGCTCCGGCGCCATGTACGCGTAGGTGCCCACCGCGGTGCCTAGTTCGGTGAGCTTCTCGTCCGTGGCGGCGTTGGCGATGCCGAAGTCGACGAGGTACGCGAAGTCGCTGCGGGTGACGATGATGTTCTCCGGCTTGACGTCGCGGTGCATGACACCGGCTTCGTGCGCAGCGTCCAGCGCCGACGCGACCTGGCGCACGATCGCCACCGCCCGCGCCGGCGTCATCGGCCCGAATCGCTTGAGCATCTTGCGCAGATCGGTCCCGTCGATCATTCGCATGTCGACGTAAAGCAGGCCGTCGATCTCTCCGTAGTCGTGGATCGGTACGACGTGCGGTTCCTGCAGTCGGCCCGCCGAGTGCGCCTCGCGTTGCAGCCGCTTACGGAACACCGGGTCATCAGATACGGCCGCGGGCAAGAGCTTTAGCGCGACGATGCGGTCCTTGACGGTGTCTTCGGCCTCGTAGACCTCGCCCATGCCGCCTTTACCGAGCAACCGCCTCAGGTGATACGGACCGATCGTGGAACCCACACGTGATTCCCGGCCGGGGTCGCTCATCAATCGCTCCTCGGGTGCATTTGCCAGCGAACACACCCTAATGCCGGGTTACGTCTCGCGCGGCGCGATCTCGAAGGTGAACTCGTGGTCGCAGATACGGATGTGATCACCGTCTGCCAGGGTCGCGGTGGCGCGAATTCGTTCGTTGCCCACGTCGACTCCGTTGGCCGAGCGCAGATCGGTGATCACGAAGCTGGTGCCGGTGTCGATGATGACGGCGTGGTGGCGGCTGACGTTGGGGTCGTCGAGCACGATGTCGTTGTCGGGGAGCCGGCCGATGCGCGTGGCGGCCGCGGCCAGCGGGTAGACGCGGCCGGAGGCCGAGCGCAGACTCCCGAGGGCCGATGTGGCGTTGACCGCTGTGCGCAGGTCGATGTTCACGATCGTTTGCGCTGCCGTGGTCTTGGCGGCCCGTTTCACGTCGAGCGGCTCCTGGCGAAGGATCCGCTCGTGCAGGGCGCGCACCGTCGGTCCCGGGTCGATGCCCAGGTCGTCGGCGAGCGTGGTCTTCAGCCGCTGATAGGCCTCCAGCGCGTCGGATTGCCGTTCGGCCAGATAGTAGGCGGTGATCAGCTGAGCCCACAGCGGCTCACGGTAGGGATGCTCGACTGTGAGGCTTTCCAGTTCGCCGATTACGGCATAGCCACGCCCGCAAGCGATTTCGGCCTCGGCGCGAGCAGTGTGCGCCACGATCTTGTCCTCGGTGAGAGCCGTCGCGAACGCGTCGACGAACTGGAAGTCGCGCAGGTCTTCGAGCACAGGTCCGCGCCACTCGGCCAGCGCCGTGGTGAGGTGCTGGCTGGCTTGTTCGAAGCGGCCCGCGGCCGCAGCCTGTACGCCTGCGGACTTTTCGATCACGAATCGGCCGATGTCGCAGGCCGTGTCGTCGACGGCGAGCCGGTATCCCGGCGGCGCGTTGACGAGCACGGACCGCGGGTCGGCGCCTGCGCTGCTGAGCAGCTTGCGCAGGTTGGAGATGTAGGAGTGCAGGCTCGCGCGGGCTTCTGACGGCGGCCACTGCTCCCACGCCGCGGTGATCAACGAGTCGATACCCACCGGTCTGTTGCGATTCATCACCAGAACGGCCAGCACAGCGCGCTGCTTGGGGGTGCCCAGCGGCACGGGGGCACCGTCGACCGTCATCTCCAACGGGCCGAGCACACCGAATCCGATCTTGTCCATCACCGGCAATTGTGACCCCCCTGGCCGCCGCCGTGGTGTAGACCTGAGTAGAACGTGTTCTAGTTTTGCGGAGGAGCGACATGGGTCTGCGGGTGGTGCAGTGGGCGACGGGCGGCGTCGGGGTGGCGGCGATCAACGGCGTGCTGGAGCATCCCGAGCTCGAACTGGTCGGCTGCTGGGTCCACTCGCCGACCAAGGCCGTTAAGGACGTCGGCGAGATCATCGGCACGAAACCGCTGGGTGTCGTCGCCACCAACAACGTCGACGAGATCCTGGCGCTGGATGCCGACGCCGTGGTGTACGCGCCGCTGCTGCCTAACCCCGAGGAGGTCGCGGCTCTGCTGCGGTCCGGCAAGAACGTCGTGACACCGCTCGGCTGGTTCTACCCGAGTGAGAGTCAGGTCGGATCGCTGCGGGACGCGGCGGTCGAGGGTAACGCGACGCTGCACGGCACGGGCATCGCGCCGGGGGGCATCAGCGAGAAGTTCCCGCTGATGTTCTCCGCGATGTCGACTGGAGTGACATTCGTTCGCGCCGAGGAGTTTTCGGACCTGCGTACCTACGAAGCCCCCGATGTTGTTCGCTATGTGATGGGTTTTGGTGAGGTTCCGGAGAAGGCGCTCAGCGGGCCGATGCAGAAGCTGCTCGACGGCGGGTTCATTCAGGCGGTCCAGATGATCGTCGACAAGGTGGGGTTCAAAGCCGACCCGAAAATCCGCTCGTCACAGGAGATCGCCGTCGCGACCGCGGCGATCGACTCGCCGATCGGAGTCATCCAACCTGGTCAGGTGGCGGCCCGCAAGTTCCACTGGGAGGCTCTCGTCGGCGACGACGTGGTTGTCCGTGTCACGGTGAACTGGTTGATGGGTGAGGAAAACCTCGATCCCGCATGGACATTCGGGCCCGAAGGACAGCGATACGAAATGGAAGTCCAAGGCAACCCGGACATCTCCATCAGCGTCAAGGGCTTCCAATCCGCGATAGGCGGGGAGGGCCCGGAGTACGGCATCGTCGGCACCGCCGCGCATTGCGTGAACTCCATCCCGGCGGTGTGCGCGGCCGAACCCGGCATTGCGACCTATCTCGACCTACCGCTGATCAGCGGACGGGCCGCGCCGCGCCTCGGGGGGTGACTATGTGTTGTGCCCGGCTAGCGGCGACATTGTCGCCGCGAGGCGGACAACTCGAGTAGTGGGGAAGACCCGGAGCCCTTCACCGTGGCAGGATGCCGCCGTCGAGCGTGACCACCTTGTTGGTCAGGTAGCCGTTGCGCAGCATGGCAATTGCCATGTCCGCAACCTCCTGAGGCCTGCCGGCCCGCCCGACCGGTATCGGCAGCGGAGTGGACGCGGTCTCGGGGTCGACGGGAAACATCTTCGTGTCGCCGATCAGCGCAGGCGCCAGCGCGTTGACCGTCACGCCGTCGGCGGCCACTCGCGGGGCCAGGTGATGCGTCACACCGTGCAGGCCGGCTTTGCTTGCGGCGTAATGCGCCCCGACGACGCCGCCGTTCAGCCCGGCGATCGACGAGATGAACAACACTCGCCCGAACCCCTTTTCGACCATGGCGGGCAACACCTGCTGCGCGAGCAGGAACGGAGCGGTCAGGTTGATCGCGAGCGTGGTGTTCCACGACTCCAAATCGATGTCCCGCCAATCGGTTATCGTCGCGGTGCCTGCGTTGGCTACCAGAATGTCGACGCCGCCCAGTTCGCGGTTGGCCTGTTCGACGAGTCGGGCAGGTGAGGCCGGGTCGGCCAGATCGGCGGATGCGACGACGACCCGTCGGCCCAGTCCACGCGCGTAGGCGGCGGCCTCGTCCGCATCGTCGCTGTGGCGTCCGTAGGCAAGGAACAGGTCCACACCCTCGTCGGCGAGGGCACGGGCGATGCCCTTTCCGATGCCGCCGGACGCACCGGTGACCAGGGCCACCCGTCCGTTCAACGCGCTCACGGTTTGACCAGGATCCGGATCGGGTTGCCCTCTTGATGTTCGAGCTTCCCGATGCCCACCTTGACGTCCTCCAGGGAAACGATGTCGCTGATCGACCGCGAAAGGTCCAGCCGTCCGGTGGAAACCAACGCGGCGAGCGTTTCGATGTCGACGTTCTGGTAGCCGAGATGGCCCAGCACATGCTTCTGCGACAAAGCGAACATGGCGGTGGGTCCAACCGCGGGCGTCTGGTCGCTCATTCCCACGGCGACCAGGCGGCCGCCGACTCGCACGCAGTCGAGCGCCTGCTCGAACGTCGACTTGAGGCCGACCGCGTCGAACGCGACGTCGAGCTTGCGTCCGCCGGTGAGGTCGGCGATCTTGTCGCGGAGCTGCTCGTCGCGGGCGTCGAACGCGTGGTCGGCGCCGACTTCCAGCGCTCGGTCGAGCACATCCGGGTTGATGTCGACGGCGATCACGGGCACGGCTCCGACCAGTCGCGCCAGCTGCACGATGTGGGTGCCTACGCCGCCGACGCCCCACACTCCGACCGACTCGCCGATGCCGACCTTTCCAGTGCGCACCACGGCGCCGAACGGTGTGGACACCGCGTCGGCGAGGATCGCAGCCTGCTCCATCGAGACGTTGTCGGGGATGCGCGTCAGGCCGATCGCCTGGGCGACGGTGTACTCCGCCCATGCCCCGTCGTACGCGAACGCCATCAGCTGAATGCGAAGACAGTTCGCGAGATCGCCCCGCCGACAGTTCGGGCATGTCGTGCACGGCCGCCCCGCCGGCACGATCACCCGGTCGCCTTCCTCCCAGCCGGTGACGCCGGGTCCGAGCTTGGCGATGGTGCCTGACGCCTCGTGGCCCTGCGTCACGACCGGCTGCTGCGGTGGGAAGGTTCCGTTGATCAGGCTGAGGTCGGAATGGCAGATCCCGCAGAATGCGACCTTGACCAGAACTTCGCCGGGTCCAGGCTCGGGTATCGGAACATCTTCCACCGCAATGGTTTTGGAATCAGCGTAAAAGCGCTCGGCCCGCATGGTTTCAGCCATTTCGCTCCCTTCGCGGCCACGCTACCATCGGACCATGTGCCGCCTGTTCGGGCTGCACGCCGACAAGCGTGCGGTGACAGCGACGTTCTGGCTACTTGACGCGCCCGACAACCTCGTCGAGCAGAGCAAGCAAAACCCGGATGGGACCGGAATCGGTGTGTTCGAAGCCGATGGTAAGCCCGTCGTCGACAAGCAGCCCATGGCGGCGTGGCAGGATTGCGAATTCGCCACGGAAGCACACGAATTGACCGGCACGACGTTCATCGCGCATGTGCGCTACTCATCGAGCGCGGCGCTGGAACTGCGCAACACGCATCCTTTTCTGCAAGACGGGCGGATCTTCGCCCACAACGGCGTCGTGACGGGTCTCGACGTGCTCGACGCGCGACTGCGTGAGCTCGGCGTTGACGACCTGGTGCTCGGCGAGACCGACTCCGAACGGATCTTCGCGCTGATCACCGCGTCCACACGCCAGCATCACGGCGACGTGAGCGCAGGGATCGTCGACGCGGTCGGCTGGCTGGCCGAAACCGTACCGATCTTCGCGGTCAACGTCCTGCTCAGCACCGCCACCGACATGTGGGCGTTGCGCTACCCCGAAACCCATGAGCTGTACATGCTCGACCGACGCGAGGTCAAGGACCGGCGTCTGCGAATGGAAACCCGCCGCATCTGTGCGCATTCAGAACATCTGACGTCGGACGCGTCGGTGCTGTTCGCCAGCGAGCCGATGGATGACGACGACTGGCAGCTGCTTGCCCCGGGCGAGCTGGTGCATGTCGACGCCCAGCTGCAAATCAAGCGGCGAATCGCGTTCCCCGACCCGCCCAAGCATCAACTGACCCACGACGACCTGACCGCGAAAGCCGCTGCATCGCAACATGCCTCGGTCGCATGATCACGGAATGCGATAGAACGGGTTGGGCAACTGATAGGTCTGCTCCGAGAATCCGCCCGCCAGATCCGAGCCCTGGTCGCCGAGATTGGCGATGATCGTGTAACCCTGCTGCTCGATTTCGGCCCGCTGCGGCGCCTTGAAGTCGGCGGCCGAAACATAATGCGCACCAATTGGTTCCATGATCAGCCGGGTGTACCCGGTGTAGCCGACGGCCTCCAGGTTTCGTACGGTCGCCTCGCGCTGACGCTCGTCGCGCCCGGTGATGAAGAAGATCGCCGCCCCGTCGTCCTTTGCGGTGTTGAAAACGTCCATCGTCGGCTGGATCATCGTCGACTGCGCCCGCAGATCCCACGCCAGCCAACCGCAGGGTCCTTGCGGTAGCTTGTCGCATGAACCGTCGATGACACGGCTAAAGTCGTTGGCCTGAATGGCTTCCCAGTTGGACAACGCCGTCTCGTCGATGTCGAAAACGACGGCCGGTCGCTGCACCCGCGGCGCCTCGTCGTCGATCCATGGGATTGCAGGGGCCGTCGCAAGTTGCAGATCGGTCAGATAGGCACCGCTGTCGTAGTACTGCGTTGCTTCGGTTTTGAGGTCGCCGACGTTGGCGGGCTGCACCGGCGGCGGGATGATCGGCGCCGGCGGCGCGGGCGGCTCGGCGAATGCAGAAGGTGCGAATCCGATCAGCACCGCGACGACGGCGGCGAACGGCCCGGCGGTACGCATGAGCAAACCCTAACGGCGGCCTGGCAGGATCGCTGCGGTGACGACGAAACGAGCGTTGGTGCTCGCGGGTGGCGGGTTGGCGGGAATCGCGTGGGAGACCGGCATTCTGCGGGGCATCGCCGACGAATCACCGGTGACCGCGCAAGAGCTGCTGGATTCCGATGTGCTTGTCGGCACGTCCGCGGGTTCGACGGTCGCCGCTCAGCTCGGCAGCGGGCTCGGCCTCGATGCGCTGTTCGACCGGCAGATCACAGAGTCGTCAGCGGAGATCCACCCCGGCGTCGGCATCGACGAGATCGCCGAGTTGTTCATGGCGGCCGTAACGGCGCCCGGCGCCGGCAAGGCCGACAAGCTCCGAAAGATCGGGGCGGCCGCGCTGTCGACACAGACCGTGAGCGAAGACGTGCGGCGGGACGTGATCGCGCGGCGACTGCCGTCGCACGACTGGCCGGATCGGGCGCTGCGGATAAGCGCGATCGACGTCGCGACTGGCGAGCTGGTCGTATTCGATCCGGCGTCGGGCGTCAGCCTGGTCGACGCGGTGGCGGCCAGCTGCGCCGTACCGGGTGTCTGGCCGCCGGTGACGATCGGCGACCGCCGATTCATGGACGGCGGAGTGGGCAGCACTGTGAACCTCGCGCTCGCCGACGATTGCGATCGCGTCGTGGTGCTCGTGCCGTCGGGTGCCTCGGCCCCGTCGCCGTTCGGCGCTGGCTCGGGCGAGGAGGTCGCAGCGCTCGGCGGAGCCGCGTTCGGTGTGTTCGCCGACGACGAGTCGCTCACGGCGTTCGGCCGCAACCCTCTGGACCCGGCGTGCCGGAAGCCGTCGGCACTGGCCGGTCGCGAACAGGGCAGGAGAGTGGCGGCCGCGGTCGCCGAATTCCTTGGCGGCTAGCCAGGGCTCAGGTCTGAGGTCACCTTGTGCTGGTAGTCGTCGAGCGCCTGCGATGCAAGCTCACGGCCGACGTCGATGACCTCGGAAGCACGGTGGAACTCCAGGCTGCGGCAGGCGGTACGGGGCACCTCGATGAGCAGGTCCGGCGGGTAGGCCGCGAGGGTGTGGCGTGCCAGCGCGGCCTGCGCGATGTCGATGGTGCGGTTCATCACCTCGAAGCTGCGCAGCTTAGGCACCGTCACCTCCTTGGTGGCGTCGACGAGTTCGTCGTCGCTGCTGCCGCCGTCAGGACCGCCGCCGGAGCGGGTGTCGAACAATGCTGTCGTGCTGCGCCACATGCGCGTCAACCATTCGGTGGTCGCCCTCGGCTCGTCATCGGCTTCTCGACCGCCGGCGGCCTCGCTTCCGGCGAGGCTGACCGCGATGGTCAGGTCGGCGGCGACCGCGGCGATCGGCGCCATCGGCAGCGGGTCGAGGATGCCGCCGTCGGCCAGTAACCGCCCGTCGAGGACATGCGGCGTGATGACGCCGGGGATCGCGATCGACGCCCGGATCGCCGCGTCAACCGGGCCTCGCTGCAGCCACACCGACTTGCCCGAGATCAGGTCCGTCGCCACCGAGGTGTAGGGGATCGGCAGTTCCTCGATGGTGACCTCGCCGAGGATGTCGCGGACCGCGTCGAGGATCTTGGCGGCGCGCAGTACGCCTGCGGCGGTGATCGACGGGTCCAGCAGCCGAAGCACCGCCGTCTGCGTCAGCGACTTGGCCCACTCCGCGAAATCGTCGAGCTTGCCCGCCGCCTGCAGGCCGCCGACGAGCGCGCCCATCGACGAGCCGGCAATGCCGACGATCTCGTACCCGCGATCCTGCAGTTCGTGGATCACCCCGATGTGCGCGTACCCGCGGGCCCCGCCGCTACCCAGGGCCAGCGCTACCCGCTTGCCAGCCATGAGTCCATTGTTGCGCGGCGGACCCGTCGCGCCCCAACGGCCGAATTAGTTACACCCGTGATTTGAATTCCCGCCGTCAGCCGCATTCGGCGTTGGCGGCCCCCTCGACGGCCATGATCGCGCCGGCCTGCTGCGCCGGTGTCAGCTGAGCCCACGGGGTGTTGAAGTTGCCGGGTCCGGTGAAATCGGGCGCCTGAATGATCTTCAAGTACGGCTCGACGAGCGTCTTCGGATCGACCTGCTGGCCGTCCATCCACACCTTCGCGGCGTGGCAGGCCTGGCCGTACTGCTCTTCTGTGGCGTCGGCAGGGACGTCGACCTTGGTGGTCACGCCGCCGGGCGATACCTCGACCGCACCCGGTTTCGCCGGCTCGGGCGGAAGCGGGGGCAGTTCACTGGTCCGCGTCTGCGTGGATTGGGCGGGCTTCTCTTCGCCGCCCGAGCATCCCGCGAGCGCCAGCGTGGCCACTGCGATGCACAGCGCGGCTCGTTGAGGGTATCTGCGCATGCCGCCCAATCTATGCAACACTGGCGGCCGTGATCCAAAGGACCGGACTTCAGGAGTGTTGTTGCGGGTAGCCGCCAACCCTTGATCCGTCCGTCCTTTTTCTGGAGCTTGCATGGTTTCCGCACAACCTGCCGTGTTGCCGTCTGCCGTCCCCGCTGTCTCTTCGCCCACCCGGCTGCGGCTGCCCGACCTTTTGCACGAAACGGACCGCTACGCCGACGATGTGCTGTCGGGCCGCTACGACCACCTGTTGCCGACGGGTGGCCCGCCACGCAACGATCGCTGGTTCACGCGGCTGCACGGCGACGACGAACTCGACATCTGGCTGATCAGCTGGGTTCCGGACCGCTCGACCGAACTGCACGACCACGGCGGCTCGCTGGGCGCGTTGACCGTCGTGTCCGGCGCGCTACGCGAAACACGTTGGGACGGTGACGCGTTGCGCCGCCGTCGGCTGCGCGCCGGTGATCAAGCGGCGTTTCCACTCGGTTGGGTGCATGACGTCGTGTGGACACCGGCACGCGATCTATCGGTACCCGTCACCCCCACGCTGTCGGTGCACGCATATTCACCGCCCCTTACTGCAATGTCGTATTACGAAGTAACCGAGCGAAAGACGCTGCGCCGCAAGCGCACCGAGCTCACTGACGTACCGGAGGGATGATGAGCAGCCGGATCGACCGCGTGCTCGATGACGCTCGCACGCGCCTGCGCAGGCTCACTGCTGACGAAGTACCTGCGGCCTTGGAGCGCGGCGCCGTCTTGGTTGACATTCGCCCGCAGGCGCAGCGCCATCGCGAGGGTGACGTGCCCGGCGCCCTGGTGATCGAACGCAATGTGCTGGAGTGGCGGTGCGACCCGACCAGCGACGCAAGGCTGCCGCAGGCCGTCGGCGACGACGTCGAGTGGGTCGTGCTGTGCTCAGAGGGTTACACGTCGAGCCTGGCCGCTGCGGCGCTGCTCGATCTGGGACTGCACCGCGCTACCGACGTCGTCGGCGGCTATCACGCGTTGAAGGCGGAAGGCGTTCTGGTCTAAGTACTTTGGCGCAGTCCGTCGCCGTTTCGACACCACGGAAACCGACCGGTATGGTTCTATACGGACCCGTACAAATGGTGCGCGCGGACGTTACGGCGATATAGGTCGCGGGTGCTCTCCAACAGAAGGGGACTTTCGGTGAGTTACGCGATCATCGGATCAGGCAACATCGGTTCCGCAGTAGCGCGCCAGTTCGCACGCAGCGGTCTCACCGTCTCGGTGGCAACTGCGAGGGGGCCGCAAGCGATCGCTCCCCTCGTCGAGGAACTGGGGCAGTCGATCCAGCCTGCAGAGTTGTCGGAAGCCCTGCGCGCCGACGTCGTCGTACTGGCCGTTCCGTTCGAAGCGGTCAAGGGGTTGGTCGAACAAGTTGACGACTGGGGCGGCCGAATCATCGTGGACGCCACCAATGCAATCGATTACGCGGACTTCTCGCCAGCTGATCTGGGCGGACGCCCGTCGTCGGATCTGGTGGCCGAGTGGGCGACGAACGCCCGAGTGGTGAAGGCCTTCGGACACACATGGGCGAAGGTCCTGGCACATGCTCCAAGCGACGGCCGTGGCGGCCGGCGAGTGCTGTTCGTCTCGGGAAACCAGCCCGACGCGAACGCCGAAATCGCCGAGCTGATCGACAAATTGGGCTTCCAGCCGATCGACCTCGGCCGCAACGATCAGGGCGGACTGCTGCAACAATTCGGCGGACCGCTCACCACCCGCAGCTTCATCTCCCAACCGATCAGCGGCGCTAGCCCCGCCGAAATGGATCTCGCTGAGTCGTGACCTGAGATCACGTGGACTGAGATCGCTGCGGCCAAGCGCGCGGCGGGTGCATCGCCGCGGGTCCTCGCTCCTAGTAGCCGAACCTCTAGGCGTTCTCGTCGTTGGACAGCAACGGCCGCAGCTTCTCTGTCTTCTCCGGTGTCCAGCCCGGCGGTTGCAGAACTGCGGCCCAACCGTTTGCGACGTCTTTGACGTAGACGTGGCCGTGTCCGTCGGGCACGTCGACCGCCACCGCCATGTCGGCGGACACCTGAAGGAACGTCACCACGGGGATCCACTGCATGCGCCCGGACAGGTCGTATCCGCGCGGCTCTCTTAGCCAATCCGGTTCGGAGAACAGCAGATCGACGTTCCACCACGCAATCGGATCCGATGCGTGCTGTAGATAGACGGCCCGTGGGTGGCTCCAGGGATCCGGCGGCCTGTTGAGGTTGTCCGGGCGCGCGACGAAGCGGACGTTCTCACCCTTGTCGTAGATCGGCAACCACTCGGGAGAGTCCTTGTCGCGGTTGCGGGTGAGGTCTTCCCAGATCGTGTTGTTGAACGTCGGGCCGGAGAACAGCGCGCCGTCCGTGCGGGCGACGAGATTGTTGAGCGCCAGGAACGGCGCCTCGCCACCGAACGATCCGAGGCTTTCGCCGAACACGACGAGCTTGGGTCGCTTGGCTTCTGGCATCTCGCGGATCAACGCGTCGACGGCTTCGAACAGCGCCTGGCCGGCCTGGCGCGCGTTCTCCTTGTCCACCAGGAACGACAGCCAGCTCGGCAGGAATGAGTACTGCATGGAGACGATGGCGGTGTTGCCGTTGTACATGTACTCCAGCGCGGAGGCCTCCGCTTCGTTGATCCAACCGGTTCCGGTCGTGGTGGCGACGGCGACGACTGCGCGGTTGAGGCCGCCTTCACGCACCAGTTCCTCGGCGGCCAGCTTGGCCGTCGCCTTGATGCCGTCGGCGGAATGGAGTCCCGCGTAGGCGCGGATCGGTTCGATCGCGGGTGTGCCGTTGAACTTGGTGAGTTTCTCGATCGTCGGGCCGGCGGAGACGAACACCCGTCCCTGATGGCCGAGCGATTCCCAGCTGACCAACGATTGGGGACCGCCGGAGCGCAGCGACGACGTCGGCGCAGGAAATTTCGGATCGGTCTCGTCGTTGGCGGCCGCGAACGTCTTGTTGATCGTGCTCATCGCGAACCGCACCACGACACCGTTGAGAAGCGCGATCGTCAGCGCGATGAGTAGCCCGACCACAACAAAGGCCGAAACCCGCGGCGGGGCAAAGCGATTGAGCTGGCGCACCAGATAGCGCACCAGCTTGCCGATGAGCTGACCGATTTCGACGAAGACGAACAGAAAGACAACTGACAGCACTGCGGTCAGCGGGTGGTCCCAAAAGCCCATGTGCGGTACGCCGTTGAGATCGCGTACTTCGTTCTGCCACACGTGAAAGTAGATGATCATCAGGATCTGACCGATGATCCCGACGACGACGAGGGCGATCCACGCCCACCGCGGTGCGGGCGGACTGGTGTCCTTCGATTGCATGTAGCGCACCAGCCACACCGCGAAGACTCCGAGGCCGTATCCGATCGCGCCTGCCGAGCCGCTGACGATGCCTTGGAAGAGCGGTCCGCGCGGCAGCAGCGACGGCGTCAGCGAGAGCCAGATGAACACCAGTCCGATGGCCGTCCCGGTGAACGTGTAACGGCGCTCCCACCACGGATTCTTGGCGGGTTCCGCCTCGGGAGGGGCTGCCTCGGTGGTCTCCGCCGTGTCCGTCACGGACGGAAATTTACCGGTGCGTGAAGTTCGGGGGGCGCTTCTCGGTGAACGCGTTCATGCCTTCGGTCTGATCGTCGGTGGCGAAGGCGGAGTGGAACAGCCGTCGCTCGTAGAGCAGCCCCTCGGCCAGGGTGGACTCGAACGCCCGGTTCACGGCCTCCTTGGCCATCCGCGACGCCGACAGCGACATGCCCGCGATGGTCTTGGCGACCGCAGCGGCCTCCTCCAGCAGCTTGTCCGCCGGCACCACACGTGAGACCAGCCCGGCGCGTTCGGCCTCTTCGGCGTCCATGTTGCGGCCGGTCAGGATCAGGTCCATGGCCTTGGCCTTGCCGATCGCGCGGGTAAGCCGCTGCGAGCCACCCATGCCCGGCAGCACGCCGAGCTTGATTTCGGGCTGACCGAATTTCGCGGTGTCAGCGGCGATGAGAACGTCGCACATCATCGCCAGCTCACAACCGCCGCCGAGTGCGTAACCGGCGACCGCGGCGATGGTGGGTGTACGGGTGGCGGCGAACTCGGCCCATTGGGCAAAGAAGTCCGCGGCGAACACGTCGGCGAACGACAGGCTGGCCATTTCCTTGATGTCGGCGCCCGCGGCGAACGCCTTCTCGTTGCCGGTGATGACGATCGCCCCGATGCCGGAGTCGTTGTCCAATTCCGCTGCGGCCGTGGTGACTTCGTTCATCACCTGGCTGTTGAGCGCGTTGAGCGCCTTGGGCCGGTTCAGCGTGATGGTTGCGACGCGCTCGTCACGGGTGACCAGGATCGTCTCGTAGCTCATGCCTCGACTCCTCCTCGCTCCGGTCCTCGCTCCTTCGTCGCTGCGATCCTCACTCGTTGTCGTCTTCGGTAGCTCATCTCTTGAACTCCAGTTCGCGATCGGCCGGCGCGAAATACGCCTCGACGTCGGCGGTGGTGACGGCCGCCAGCGACGCAGGCGACCATTGCGGGTTGCGGTCTTTGTCGATGACTTGGGCGCGGATGCCCTCCACTAGATCATGCGAGCGCAGCGAACCGCACGACGTCCGATATTCCTGGCGCAGCACATCTTCCAATGTGTCGAGCTTCGCGGCGCGGCGGACGGCCTCGAGCGCGACAGACACCGAGATGGGGGAGCGGCTTGCTATCAGGTTGGCCGCCTCGTTGGCGGGACCGGCGTCATCTCCCCGCAGGGCGGCGACGATGTCTTCCATGGTTTCGCCGGCATAGCAGTGGTCGATCCAATCCTGCTGTGCCAGAAGCGAACTGGGTGGCGGCTCTTGAGCGTATGAGGCGACTGCCGCGTCGATGCCATCGGCGATGAGCGTTTGCGTGAAGTCCTGGAGTTTGTCGTGAGGAACGAAAGTGTCGGCGAAACCCAGTGCGATCGCGTCGGCGCCGTCGAACTGGGCGCCCGTCAGCGCGGCGTGGTGACCGAGCAATCCCGGCGCCCGCGACAAGATGAATGTTCCGCCGACGTCGGGGATGAAGCCGATGCCGACTTCGGGCATGGCCATTCTGGTGGTGTCGGTGACGACGCGGACGCTGCCGTGTGCGCTGACCCCGACACCGCCACCCATGACGATGCCGTCCATCAGCGCGACATAGGGCTTGCCGAAGCTGCCGATCTGCGCGTTGAGCAGATACTCGTCGTACCAGAACTGCCGCGCCTCGGAGCCGTCGGCGCGCGCGCTGTGATAGATCACCACGATGTCGCCGCCCGCGCAGAGGCCGCGCTCGCCGGCACCCGACAGCACCACGGCGCGGATGGCGTCGTCGTGCTCCCAGTCGGTCAGCACCCTCGACAGCGCGCTGACCATGGGGTGGGTCAGCGAATTGATCGCCTTCGGACGGTTGAGGGTGATCAGGCCGACGCCGTTCTCGACAGTTACTAGGACATCCTCGTTTTCCGTCACGAGTAAGCAATGTAGATCGTCACCCTGAGCAGCCGCTGCCCGGGTTAAGGTTTTCTGTGAATGACCCGCGAAGACGGGAACCGCCTGCGGGTCGTGAACGTTGAGTGTGTGTTCGCAACTTGTCGAACCACAGCACTAGGAGAGGAACCGACGGTGCGGGAGTCCAGCAACCCGGTATTTCGATCCCTGCCTAAGACGCAGGGTGGATATGCGCAATTCGGTACCGGAGCCGCCGGCTACGGGGCGCAGGCAGTAAATGCCGATCCGTACGCAGGCGCCTACCCAGAGCAGCGGCAGACCGGGGTTTCTCGGCCCCTGACCGTCGACGATGTCGTCACCAAGACCGGCATCACGCTGGCAGTGCTGACGGCGGTGGCCGCCGCGGCCTACTTCTTGGTGGGACAGAACCTGGCTTTGGCTACGCCGCTTCTCTTCGGGGGCCTCATCGGCGGCACGGTGCTCATCCTGGTCGCGATCTTCGCGCGCAAGCAGGACAACCCGGCGATCGTGCTGAGCTACGCCGCGTGCGAGGGCCTGGTGCTTGGCGCGTTCTCGTACGTCGTCGCGAATCTGATGGTGTCCGGCATCAGCGCCGGTGCGTTGATCAGCCAGGCCGTCGTGGGCACGTTTGGCGTGTTCTTCGGCATGCTCGTCGTCTACAAGACCGGCGCGATCCGCGTGACGCCGAAGCTCACCCGATTCCTCGTCGCGGCCGGCTTCGGTGCCGTGGCGCTGATGCTCGTCAACTTGGTGATCGGGCTGTTCACCCACAGCGCAGGACCGCTGCGCGACGGTGGCCCGCTGGCGATCGTCTTCTCGCTCTTGATGATCGGGCTGGCGGCGTTCTTCTTCCTGTCGGACTTCGACGAGGCCGACAGGGCGATCCGCGCAGGCGCGCCGGAAAAGGCCGCGTGGGGTATCGCGCTCGGCCTGACCGTGACGCTCGTGTGGCTTTACCTCGAGATCCTGCGGCTGCTGAGTTACTTCAACAGCGACTAGCTTGCACGCGAAAAAGCCCGGCACGAAAACGTGCCGGGCTTTTTCATTTGCGTTGACTCTGCGCCGAGGGCGCGAGTTATCCACAGTTTCGCGCCGTGAACGCAGAATCAACTTTTGGTGTCGGTAATCGCTGACAGTCTGCGGCCATGGGGGAGGGGCAACAGCCGTTTATCGGCAGCGAGGCGCTGGCGTCGGGATCGCTCAACCGATACGAATTGCGCCGCTATTACCGGGCGATCATGCCGAACGTCTATCTCGACAATCGAGTGGAGCCATCGCTTCGCCAGCGCACCCTCGCGGCGTATCTATGGTCGCGTCGAGAAGCGGTCGTTTCCGGATTGGCCGCGTCGGCTCTTCATGGAGCGAAATGGATCGACGACAACTCGCCCGTCGAGTTGATCTGGCGCAATGCACGCGTGCCTAGAGGCGTGGTCACGCGTGACCAGCTCTTGCTGGAGAACGAGATTCAACGACTCGATGGCCTTCGCGTGACTACGCCCGAGCGCACCGCATTCGACCTCGGCCGCAGGGGCCGCATCGGTACTGCTGTGGCTCGGTTGGATGCGTTGGGTCAGGCGACTGACTTCAAACTTTCGGCGGTCGAAGAATTGGCTTTTCGCCACCGACATACACGTGGTCTGCGCCAGCTCGAAGCAGTGCTGCACCTCGGTGATGCCGGGGCCGAATCTCCGAAGGAAACATGGTTGCGGCTCTTGGTAATTCGGGCTGGCTTTCCGCGGCCACGGACGCAGATTCCCGTGCTAAGCCCGGATGGTCTTCGGTGGTACTACCTCGATATGGGTTGGGAAGACATCAAACTCGCCGCCGAATACGACGGCGATCATCATCGCTCCGACCCGGGCCAATGGGCCTACGACATCCGTCGTCTCGAGGATCTCCGCGAGCTTGGCTGGACGCACGTTCGCGTCGTGGCCAGGCATCGAGCCGCCGACATCATTCGACGGCTACAGCGAGCCTGGGATGCATTGACTCTGCGCTGAGGGCGTGGGCTGCTCGCACATTTACGCCATAGGCGCAGAGTCAACGCTCGAAAGCTAGCTCAGTCGCTCGATGATCATCGCCATGCCCTGGCCGCCGCCGACGCACATCGTCTCCAGACCGAACGTCTTGTCGTGTGTCTGGAGGTTGTTCAGCAGCGTGGCGGTGATACGCGCACCCGTCATACCGAACGGATGCCCCAGCGCGATCGCCCCGCCGGACACGTTGAGCTTGTCCAGGTCCATGCCCAACTCGCGAGCCGACCCCAGCACCTGCACCGCGAACGCTTCGTTGATCTCGTACAGGTCGAGGTCGTCGATCGTCATGCCCGCATTCGCCAGCGCCTTGCGCGTCGCCTCGATGGGGCCTAGGCCCATGATCTCCGGCGACAGCCCGGACACGCCCGTCGCGACGATGCGTGCCAACGGCGTCAGGCCCAGTTCACGAGCCTTCGTGTCGCTCATCACCACGACCGCGGCGGCGCCGTCGTTCAGCGGACACGCGTTGCCGGCCGTCACGGTGCCGTTCGGCCGGAACACCGGCTTGAGCTGGCTGATCTTCTCGTAGGTGGTGCCCGCGCGCGGCCCGTCGTCCGTCGAAACCGTCGAGCCGTCTGGCAGCTTCACCGGCACGATCTCGCGCTCGAAGAAGCCGCTGTTGATGGCTTCTTCGGCACGGTTCTGCGACCGCACACCCCAGTGGTCCTGGTCCTCGCGGCTGATACCCGTGTAGAGCGCGACGTTCTCGGCCGTCTGACCCATCGCGATGTAGACATCCGGCAGCACGCCGTCTGCGCGGGGGTCGTGCCATTCGTCGGCGCCCGCGGCGGCCTGTGCGGAACGCTGCTCGGCGTCAGAGAACAGCGGGTTGTGCGAATCCGGCCAGCCGTCCGACGTGCCCTTCGGGAACCGCGAAACCGTTTCCACCCCAGCGGAAATGAACGCGCTGCCCTCGCCGGCCTTGATCGCGTGGAACGCCATCCGCGTGGTCTGCAGCGACGACGAGCAGTACCGGTTCACGGTCGTGCCCGGCAGGAAGTCGTAGCCCAGCTCGATGGCCACCGCGCGGCCGATGTTGAAGCCGGCCTCGCCGCCGGGCTGCCCGCAGCCCATCATCAGGTCGTCGATCTCGCGCGGATCCAGCGCAGGCACCTTGTCCAGCGCGGCACGCACCATCTGGGCGGCCAGGTCGTCGGGTCGCATATCGACCAGCGAACCCTTTCCGGCGCGGCCGATCGGTGAACGCGCGGTCGAAACGATGACGGCTTCAGTCATGACGGCTCCTCACATCAAGTGGATACGAGGAACCTAGCTGGCGGTCACCACGATGGGCGCGGGGACCCCAGTCGACCGGCGCCACAGCCTGCCCACGTTGCCCACCCGAGCGAGCCACGAGCCGAGATCGGCCGACCGCGATTCCAATGCGTCGTCGGGAACTTGGTGACCGACGAACTCTCCCAACGCTTTACACAATGCGGGCAGCAACTGGCTGGCCGCCAACGCGTATCCGGCTCCCGACGGGTGGAACATGTCATGGCTGAACAGCACTTCCGGCATCTTGCGGAAGTCGGGTGCGAGCAGGTCGGAAAACGGGACCGGGACGCCGCCCGCTGACCGCACGGCCGACGCTTGGGCCCGCGCCAGGCGCAGGCCGCGGCTGCGCGTCACCCACCGCAACGGCTGCGGGATCGCGGTGATCACGCCGAAATCCGGGCAGGTGCCCACGACTACGACGGCGCCGGCACTTCGCAGCCGCCGGACCGCGCGACCCAGTCGACGTGCCGACGGTCCGATGCCGTTCGGCTTGGTGATGTCGTTGGCACCGATCATGATCACGGCCGCATCCGGGGGCGGACCGGCCACAAACATCGCGTCGATCTGGCCCGATAGACCCTTCGATGTCGCCCCGACGATCGCTTTGGTGCTCAGCCGTATTCGTTTGCCGGATTCTTCGGCCAGGCCCCGCGCGATCAGCACCCCCGGCAACTCCTCGGCGTCCTGGCAGCCGTATCCGGCGGCGGTGGAGTCGCCGAAGACCATCAGGTGCAGGTCGACGGGCACGCCGCGGTGCCAGCGCTCGACAGGTCCGCCGCCCGGCGAGTACACGCCGTCGGCGCGCGGCGGGATGTCCCATGACTTGGGTATGACCTGTCGGGCCTGGTCAGCCTGCCCGCTCAGCAGATTGCGGGCTCCGACGTAGGCGGAGCCTGTCGACGCGAGCGTGGCCGCAGCCGCCAGGGCCACGGTCGACCGACGGGGTGCACGAATGCCCACGAGGACAAGTTTATGTGGGAAACGCCCCTCCATCCGCGTGGCAGACGCGTTCGGGGATCACATTGCGGTATCAACTCCGGTATCGATTTTGACTCGTCGATTGTTGAACAGCTTGTAGGGTGTCAAGCTAAGTCTGTTGGGCTTGCCCAGTAAACGCGGGACACCCTGGCACTACGATGGCGTAGGAGTGGTGGCGATGACGGCACCGAGCAAGGTATCCAGAACGTCGCATGCTGGTGTCAGCCCAGCTAGATCGCGCAAACTTCGCAAATTTCCAGTCAGTGACGGCGCTCCTGTAGAGGTCGTCGAAGACGGTCCGAGCCTCGCCGGACGGGTGACTGCGCTGGCGGCTCTGCTAACTGTTCGGCCGACTCTAGCTATCGGAAGCTACGCTCCGCGGCTGCCGTGGCCATGGGGTTTGGTCGACTTCGTCGCGCGCGTCGTCCGACCCGCTCCCGGCACCGTGCGCGCCACCATATCTTTGCCACACTGCACTGCGCAGCTGGTCCGCGCGAGCGGCGTGCTACCTGCCGACGGCAAACGCAGCGTGATCGTCTACATGCACGGCGGTGCGTTCCTGACGTGCGGCGCCAACACCCACGGCCGGTTGGTCACCGCGCTGTCGCGCTACGCCGACAGCCCCGTGCTGGTCGTCAACTACCGCATGATCCCGAAGCACTCCGTCGGCATGGCGCTCGACGACTGCTATGACGCCTACCAATGGCTGCGTCTGAAGGGCTATGACCCCGACCAGATCGTGTTGGCCGGCGACTCGGCCGGTGGGTATCTCGCACTGGCCCTGGCCGAACGCCTGCAGGCCGAGGGAGAAGAACCCGCCGCAATGGTCGCGCTGTCGCCGCTGTTCGAAATCGACAACGAAGCCCGCGCCAACCATCCGAACATCCGCACCGATGCGATGTTCCCCGCCAAGGCTTTCCACGCCCTTGTCGAGCTGGTCGAAGAGGCCGCCGAACGGCATATCGTCGACGGCAAGCCCGAGGCGGTCTACGAACCGCTCGACCACATCGAGCCGGGCCTTCCGCGCACCCTGATTCATGTCTCCGGCTCCGAGGTTCTCGTCAGCGACGCCCGCAAGGCCGCTCACCTGCTCGCAGCGGCAGGTGTGCCGGTCGAGATTCGCGTCTGGCCCGGCCAGATGCACGTATTCCAGCTCGCGGCACCCGCCGTGTCCGAGGCCACGCGCTCGCTGAAGCAGATCGGCGACTACATCCGAGAGGCCACCTGGTAGCCCATCCGCGCGCCTGAGACGATGGACGCATGCGCATCGCCAGGCACGTCAGTGAGCTCATCGGCAATACCCCTCTGGTAAAGCTGAACTCGGTTGTTCCCGACGGCGCAGGCACGGTTGCGGCAAAGATCGAATACCTGAACCCGGGCGGGAGCGCCAAGGACCGCATCGCGGTCAAGATGATCGACGCCGCGGAAGCCAGCGGTGAACTCAAGCCGGGCGGCACCATCGTCGAGCCGACGTCGGGCAATACCGGTGTCGGGCTTGCCCTGGTGGCTCAGCAGCGCGGCTACAAATGCATCTTCGTCTGCCCGGACAAGGTCAGCGAGGACAAGCAGAATGTGTTGCGCGCGTACGGCGCTGACGTGGTGGTGTGCCCGACGGCCGTGGCGCCCGACAACCCCGACAGCTACTACAGCGTCTCCAATCGGCTGGTCGAGGAGATCGACGGTGCGTGGAAACCCGACCAGTACTCCAACCCGATGGGCCCGGAGAGCCACTACGAAACCACGGGACCGGAGATCTGGGCCGACACCGACGGCAAGGTCACGCACTTCGTGGCGGGCGTCGGCACCGGCGGCACCATCACCGGCGCCGGTCGCTACCTCAAGGAGGTGTCCGGCGGCAAGGTCCGGGTGATCGGAGCTGACCCCGAGGGGTCGGTGTACTCCGGCGGCACCGGCAGGCCCTACCTGGTCGAAGGCGTTGGCGAAGATTTCTGGCCGTCGGCGTACGACCCGACGGTGCCCGACGAGATCATCGCTGTGTCCGACGCGGATTCGTTCGACATGACCAGGCGGCTGGCCCGCGAAGAGGCGCTGCTGGTGGGCGGGTCATGCGGCATGGCCGTCGTCGCCGCGATCAAAGTTGCCGAGCAGGCGGGGCCCGACGCGTTGGTGGTCGTGCTGTTGCCCGACGGCGGAAGAGGTTATCTGTCAAAGGTTTTCAACGATGCATGGATGTCGTCGTACGGATTCCTGCGCAGCCGCCTCGACGGGTCCGTCGAGGAGTCGACCGTCGGAGATGTGCTGCGCGGCAAGTCCGGCGCGCTGCCCGATCTGGTGCACACCCATCCGTCGGAAACCGTGCGCGACGCGATCGGCATCCTGCGCGAATACGGCGTATCGCAGATGCCGGTCGTCGGTGCCGAACCGCCCGTCATGGCCGGCGAAGTGGCCGGCAGCGTGTCGGAGCGAGAACTGCTTTCGGCGGTGTTCGAGGGCCGGGCGAAACTTGCCGACGCCGTCGCGCAGCACATGAGCCCGCCGCTGCCGCTGATCGGCGCCGGGGAATTGGTCAGCACGGCCGCCAAGACACTTCGTGAGTGCGACGCGGTGATGGTCGTCGAAGAAGGCAAGCCCGTCGGCGTGCTGACCCGCCACGACCTGCTCGGATTCCTGTCGGACGGCAACACCCGCCGCTAGCGACGTGATACGAACGGTTTACCCACATTTCGGCTCCGCGGACGCGTGATCAACATCCGCTAGAAAGCCCTGCTATCGGCCATCCCTCAGGTTAGGGTTAGCACGCTCGTTGCCAGCTAACACATCTCTGGAAGGCGTCATGACCGATCAACCGCCCCCTGGTAACTACCCCCCGCCTTCGCCACCGCCAGGTGGTTATCCGCCACCGCCACCCCCGCAAGGCGGCGGTTATCCGCCCCCACCCAGCGGCGGCTATCAAGCCCCGCAGGCCGCGACCGGCTATCCGCCGCCGGCGGCCACGCCTCCAGCGTTGCCGAAAGAGGCCTACACACCGTGGCTGACGCGTGTGCTGGCATGGATCATCGACTTCATTCCGGTGTTCATCCTCGAGGGCATCGGCTACGGCCTGTTGCTGGGCACGCGCGAAACCGCGTGCATCACCGACACATCGGAGTACGACCTCGGCGAGTTCTGTGCCACCGGTGCGTCCACACTCGGCCAGACGTCATTCATCATCACGTGGGTGTTGTCGCTCGCCTACATCATCTGGAACTATGGCTACCGCCAGGGCACGACGGGGTCGAGCATCGGCAAGTCGATCATGAAGTTCAAGGTTGTCAGCGAAAAGACCGGACAGCCAATCGGTTTCGGCATGTCAATCGTGCGTCAACTGGCTCACATCATCGATGGCGCAATCTGCTACATCGGCTACCTGTTCCCGCTGTGGGACGCCAAGAGGCAGACGATCGCCGACAAGATCATGTCGACGATCTGCTTGCCGCTGTAGGCGCTCCACCGACTGATTGGAAAGTGTCATGACTGATCAACCACCTCCACCTCCTGGCGGTTACCCACCTCCCGGCGGTTACCAGCAGCAGCCGCAACAGGGGGGCTACCCTCCGCCCCCACCGCCGAGTGGATACCCGCCACCGCCGCAGCAGGGTGGCTACCCGCCGCCACCGCAGGGCGCGCCCGGCTACCCGCCGCCGCCCCCGCCGCCTGGACCGGTGTTGCCGAAAGAGGCCTATACACCATGGCTGCACCGCGTCGGCGCCTATCTGATCGACATCATTCCGGCGGTGATCGTGGTGGGCATCGCCCAGGGCATCGCGTTCGGCACCGCCGACAATCAGTGCGTCAGCAACGGCGGCGAGTACGACTACGGCGTCTACTGCACATCGAACTTCTCGGTATTCGGTGTGATCCTGTTGGGTTTGGCGTACATCGCGACATTCGCCTACTACATCTGGAACTGGGGCTACCGGCAGGGGACCACCGGCCAGAGCCTCGGCAAGTCGGTGCTGAAGTTCAAGGTTGTCAGCGAGAAGACTTGGCAGCCAATTGGTTTCGGCATGTCGATCGTGCGTGCGATCGCTCACGTCGTCGACGCGGTCATCTGCTACATCGGATTCCTGTTCCCGCTGTGGGATCCGAAGCGCCAGACGCTGGCCGACAAGATCATGTCGACGGTGTGCGTGCCGCTGGAAAGGCAGGGGCTCAACCCGCAGCCGCTGCCGCCCCAGCCGCCGCAGCAGTTCGGTCAGCCACCACAGCAGTAAAGCGGTTTCATCGGAAGGCGCTGACGCCCGTCAGCGCTTCTCCGATGACCAACTGATGCACCTCGGACGTGCCCTCGTAGGTCAGCACCGATTCGAGGTTGTTGGCGTGCCTGATGACGGGGTACTCCAACGTGATTCCGTTGGCGCCCAACAGAGTCCGGCACTGCCGAGCGATCTTGATCGCTTCGCGGACGTTGTTGAGCTTGCCGACGCTGACCTGCTCCGGGCGGATTTTCCCGTCGTCCTTGAGCTTTCCTAGATGCAGCGCCAGCAGTTGGGCCTTGCCGAGTTCGACGGCCATATCGGCGATCTTGGCTTGTGTCAGTTGATATCCCGCGAGCGGCTTGTCGAACACCTCGCGGGTGCCGACGTAATCCAGCGCGGTCTGCAGGCAGTCGCGCGCGGCGCCGACGCTGCCGAACACGATGCCGAACCGCGCCTCTGACAGGCAACTCAGCGGTCCCGCAAGACCATTCGCATCGGGTAGTTGGGCGTCGGCGGGCAGCCGGACGTCATCGAGGTGCAACTCCGAGGTCACCGACGCCCGCAGCGACAGCTTGTGCGTCATATCGCGTGCGGTGAACCCCGGTGTGCCCGCCGGCACGACGAACCCGACGATGCCGTCGGCGGAACGGGCCCACACGATCGCGATGTCGGCGACCGTCCCGTTGGTGATCCACATCTTCGAGCCGTTGAGTATCCAGTCCGACCCGTCGCGGCGCGCGGTGGTCCGCATGCCCGCGGGATTGGATCCGAAGTCCGGCTCCGTGAGCCCGAAGCATCCGATGACGTCGCCGGTGGCCATCGCAGGCAGCCACTGGTTGCGTTGCTCTTCGCTGCCCCACCGGTAGATCGCGAACATGGCCAGCGAGCCCTGCACCGACACCAGGCTGCGCAGGCCGGAATCGACCGCCTCGAGTTCCTGGCACACGAGTCCGTAGGCGGTGGCTGTCGAGCCGCCGCAGCCGTATCCCTTCAAGTGCATGCCCAGCACGCCGAGCTTGCCGAAGTCTGAGGCCAGCTCCCGGACCGGCACTTCGCCGGCCTCGAACCAGTCGGCGATATGCGGGCGAAGCCGCTGCTCTCCGAAGCGGCGGACGGTCTGGCGCAGCTCGATGTCCTCGGGGGTGAGCAGCGTGTCGAGGTCGAGCAGGTCTTCGAGCTTCGTGGTACCGGACATGCCCTATGTCTACACCCCGGTATGTGGCCGTAACGCGGGGATCAATTGCAACGGTAAACAAGTCGCGTAGTCGAATACTCTATGCCGCCCTCTGGCGCAGGCAGACAATGAGTGCTGACGTGATGCGGGCCGTAAAAGGGGAGGGGCCGATGTCCGCACTTCAACCAGCCAGTGTGCCGGACGGAGAAGTCGCGATCGAGCGCTGCGAGGTCTGCATTGTCGGAGCCGGTATCGCCGGACTCAACGCGTTGTTCGTCGTGAGCCGATATCTGTCGGACGATCAGCGAGTCATCCTGGTGGACCGCCGCGAACGAGTCGGCGGAATGTGGGTCGACGCCTATCCGTACGTGCGATTGCATCAGCCGCACCCCATGTTCACCGCCGGCAACATCAAGTGGACCCTCGGCCAGGACCGCTCCTACCTGGCAACGAAGGGTGAGGTGCTCGACCACTTCGCGTACTGCGTCGACCGGATAAGTCGGCGGCTACACGTCGACGAGTTCTTGGGCTGCGAAGTCGAGTCCCATGAGGAGATAGACGGCGTCGTCCGGATCACCTGTACGTCGACCGGTGGACAGCGCCGCATCATCGAAGCCAAGAGACTGATCAAGGCCTACGGCTTCCAGTCGAAGCCGAACGATCCGCTCGAGTTCTCCAGCGACCGCGTTCAGTCGGTGTCCCCTGACTACTGCGATATGCGGTGCGACGACATGCGCGCCAGCGACAGCCCGGTGTGGATCATCGGCGGCGGCAAGACCGCGATGGACACTGCACACGCGCTGATCACCGAATACCCCGGCCGTGAAGTGAACCTCGTGGCGGGGTCAGGAACGTACTTCCTCAACCGTGACCGCATACTGCCCACCGGCGTTGGAAGATGGTGGCGCGGTAGGACATTCAGCAGGCTCGCGCTGGACGCGACAAGTCGTTTCGACGGCACCAACGAGGGTGAGGTCAAGGACTGGTTCCGCGACACCTACGGCACATGGTTGACGCCCGACACCGGAAACTTCATGGTGGGCCTGCTTTCCGAATCTGAGAACACGACGATCGCCGCGGGCCTGAACGACGTGATCATGGATCATCTGGTTGACGTCGTCGACCGTAACGGGGAGACCGATCTGGTGTTCCGCAGCGGATCGACCAAGGCGATCGAGCCTGGCAGCTGGATCGTGAACTGCACGGGATACTTCAAATACGACAACCGGCCCTACGAGCCCTACGCTTCCCCCGGCGGCGGTGTGCTATCCATTCATCCGCGTTCCATCACGCTCCAATTGACTTCTGTCATGGGCTATTTCATGACGCACTTGATGATGCTCGACAAGCTGAGCGACATCCCGCTGTATGAGCTCGACGCGATGGAGCTGCGAAACAAGTCGAACGCGGCATTCCCGTTCACCTTGTTCACGCTCGCGCTTTACAACCTGGGCCTCATCACAGGACGCATCCCGAACAAGGTGTTCACCGAGTGCGGGGTCGACGTCAACCGCTGGTATCCGCTGCCGCGGCGCCTGGTCGACACGGCCCAGTTCATGCGGACGCAACGCCGCGGACGCGAACACCTGCAGCACACGCTCGACACCGTGCGCGAACGGTTCGGCGTTCGGTGCGGTCCGCTGGCACATCGCTAGCGGTGTGCTGCGAACCAGTCCAGCAACAGATCGGCCGTCGCGTCGGGCTGCTCGTCGAGGATCCAGTGTGAAACGCCCCTGAGGACCTCGAAGCGGTACTCGCCGAGCACATAATCGCCGGTGAGTCGAGCACCTTTCTCGCGCAAGGCGATGTCGCCGTCGCTCCATATGAACATCGTCGGCACGGTGACCTTCTTGCTCGCGTCCCGTGCGTTACTCAGCGGGACGGCGCGGTACCAGTTGAGCGCAGCCGTCAGTGCCCCGGGCTCGGCCATCGCCTTTGCCTCCGCTTCGGCCAGCGCTGGTGCATGCTGTGCTCTGGCGTTTACCAGGCCGGACAGCGTGAACGTCCCGCGCCCGCGCGTCAGGTACCACTCCGGTATCCGGGGTAGCTGGAAAAACAAGATGTACCAGGAGGCCACCGCTTGTCGGCTCGTCATCAGGGCTTTGAAGAACGCCCCAGGGTGCGGCACCGACATTGACGTAGCGGTGAGCAGGCGGTCGGGAAAGAGTTGAGCAACGCGCCATGCGACGGTAGCGCCCCAGTCATGACCCACCAGGTGCACCCGCTGCGCACCACTGGCATCGATAAGCGTGCGGATATCCTCCGCGAGATCGTCAACGCGGTAGTCCCGGCGACGCGTCGGCCGAGCGCGCGGGGAATAACCGCGCTGGCGAGGGGCCAGGCAACGGTATCCCTGCGCGGTCAGCTGAGGAATGATCGACTGCCACATCGTGTTCTGCTCCGGAAAGCCATGCAGCAGAATGACCACCGGCCCGTCCGCCGGCCCCGCATCGATGACGTCGAACACGAGCTCCCCGCGATGGAACTGATCCATCGGCTAACGGTATCTCGCGGCCGCGCAGCCCGGCCGCCGATCACGCCTCGTTACGCTGATCGATGATGACTGATCAACACAGGTTTCAGGGATTGGCGACCAAGGCCATCCACGCAGGGTTTCGGCCCGACCCGGGCACGGGCGCCGTCAACGCCCCCATCTATGCCAGCTCGACGTTCGCCCAGGACGGCGTCGGCGGACTTCGCGGCGGGTTCGAGTACGCGCGCACCGGCAACCCGACCCGCGCTGCGCTCGAGGCGTCGCTGGCCGCGGTCGAGGAGGCGGCATACGGGCGCGCCTTTTCCTCGGGCATGGCTGCCACCGACTGTGCGCTGCGGGCGTTGCTTCGGCCCGGTGATCATCTCGTCATGCCCGACGACGCTTACGGCGGCACGTTCCGCCTGATCGACAAGGTATTCACCAACTGGGGCATCACGTATACGGCGGTGGCGCTGTCCGACCTCGACGCTGTCCGCGCGGCCATCACACCACAGACCCGACTGATCTGGGTCGAGACGCCGACCAACCCGCTGCTGTCGATCGCGGACATCGCCGCGATCGCGCAACTCGCCGCATCGTCGAATACAAAAGTATTGGTGGACAACACCTTTGCCTCACCCGCGCTGCAACAGCCGCTGCTCCTCGGGGCCGACATCGTGCTGCACTCGACGACGAAGTACATCGGCGGGCACTCCGATGTGGTGGGCGGTGCACTGCTGACCAACGACGAAGAGCTCGATACGGCGTTCGCGTTCTTGCAGAACGGCGCGGGCGCGGTGCCGGGACCGTTCGACGCGTATCTGACGATGCGCGGGCTCAAGACGCTGGTGCTGCGCATGCAGCGGCACAGCGAGAACGCGGCGCTGGTCGCCGAGTTTCTCGACAACCATCCGGCCATCGACTCCGTGCTGTACCCGGGGTTGCCGAGCCACCCGGGACACGAGGTCGCCAAGCGGCAGATGACGGCATTCGGGGGTATGGTGTCGGTGCGGCTGCGCGGTGGTCTGCAGGCGGCGCGCGACTTCTGCTCGCGCACAGAGGTTTTCATTCTCGCCGAGTCGCTGGGCGGAGTGGAATCGCTGATCGAGCACCCCGGCGCGATGACCCACGCGTCGACCGCAGGCTCGCAACTGGAAGTGCCCGACGACCTTGTGCGGCTGTCGGTGGGTATCGAAGATTCCGCGGACTTGCTCGCCGACCTGGAGCAGGCGCTCGCCTAACTCCGCGAGCGCGCAACCTGGTACGCAAAATCCGGCGCTGCGTGTACCAGACTGCGCGCTCGCTGCATTTGCATCAGGACTAGCCCAGCGCCGCACGCACCGCCGAGGCCGTGACGGCCAGATTCACTTCCGGCAGCGCGGTTGCAGATTCGTCGACCCAACTACCCATTGCGATTTCGCCTGCCCTGCCGTGTACCCAGCGCCAGCCGCGGTCGTTGAGGCTCAGCAGCGCGCCCAGCCCGTCGACCGCATGCAGCAACGAGATGATCGCCGCCGTCGACGGGGCCGGCGGCCTGCGGTCGAACAACGCCGCCAGCAACGCCGAGCGAGCATGGCTCACCCGGTCGCGGTTGATCAACGGCCAGGCATAGGGATGGCTGAATCGCTTGGACTGCAACCGAACACGGCGGATCTGGCCGGTGTACTCCAGCCAACCGGTGATGTCCTGCTCGGAACGCTTGGACAACCGCCTGACCGCCGTCTCCGGCCGCAGCGGCTTTCGTTGCAACAGCTCGAATGCCGGCCCGACAATCGGATCCATCGGCCCCGGCGCCGACAGCGCCACCAGCCGGCCCGGCTCGACGGGCTCACCGGCCATCGCCGGCCGAATCCGGCACGCGTGTGCCAGATCGAGCAGCACCGCAGCGGACAGCACCTTTTCGCGGCGGGGACTTTCCAAACCGGGCTGCGCGGACGCGTTATCCACTAGCAGCAGAAAAAGATCCTCGGCGATCTGCGCCATGAGCGGACTCTAAACCGACCCGCGCCGGGGGCGCGCATCAAGCCCGCGGTGCGACCGGTCGCGTCAGGAGTGGTACGGCTCGGCCTTGACCAGCGTCACCTTGACGGTGTTGCCATTGGGCACGGTGTAGCTGCGGCTCTCGCCGACCTTGGCGTCGATGAGCGCCTCGCCGAGAGGTGACTTCGGCGAGTAGACCTCGAGCTTGCCGTCGCTGACACCTTCTTGGCGAGTGGCGATCAGGAAGGTTTCCTTGTCGGACTTGTCGTCGCCGTAGTACACGGTTACCACCGAGCCGGGCAGCGCCACACCGGACTGCTTGGGCGCCTCGCCCACCTTGGCGTTGTTGAGCAGCTCCTGCAGCTGACGGATGCGGGCTTCCTGTTGGCCCTGCTCCTCGCGGGCGGCGTGGTAGCCGCCGTTCTCGCGCAGGTCGCCTTCCTCGCGGCGGTCGTTGATCTCTGCGGCGATGACCGGCCGATTGGCGATCAGCTGATCGAGCTCCGCCTTCAGCCGGTCGTATGCCTCCTGAGTCAGCCAGGTGACCTGGGTATCGGTCATGTCGTCGCGCTCCTGTCGTCTTTGCTCTCGCGCTCTTCGCGTAAGAAGTCTCGTGTGTACGGCGCCGGGAGCTTTCGTTCGTGTATTGCCGCGATTGTCAGCGTCTAATCCGCGCACAAAATGCAGCAATACACGGCCCCAGCAGGAACCGTGTATCGGACCATGATAGCACCGCAAAGACAGCGAATTTTTACGTATTCGCAGTTCGGCGTTTGTTGCGCCGACCGCTCACGGTGTGTTTCTACGACGCCACCAGGTACGACGGCACGTCGGTCCCGCAGCCGTAGACGTCCCCGACGACCGGCGGCCGGCTGGCCTTCACGAGGGTGGTCACCTGCACCGTCGCCTGCTTCGACGGCGGCACCAGAACTTCGCGGCGTCCGGTTTCGCTGCCGTCGAGCGAGCGGGCCCGCACGATGCACACCACCGGCCGCGACGGGTCGTCGCGGGTGACGGTGACCGTGACCTCGACGGTCTCGTTGTCGATCAACCGGTATCCACCCAGCTCGCCCTTGACGTCGCCGCTGCCGAGGCGGTGCGAAGCGATCACGGCGATCGCAACTCCGACGGCCAAGACGAGCAGCGCCAAACCGATCGCGATCCACCGGCGGCTGCGACGGGTCAGCCGCTGCCGCCCGTAGCGGGCGGTGGGACGCTCGATCATCTCGTTTTGCATGCCCGTCGGTCGGATAGATCTACAGAACTGGAACTATAGGGCTACCCGAGTTGGTTGAAAGGTCTCGACGACGGCCGGCACAGGGCCGGGCAATGGTGAGCAGAGGGAACAGGTGAGCGAACTGCGGTTGATGGCGGTGCATGCCCACCCGGACGACGAGTCCAGTAAGGGTGCCGCGACCATGGCGCGTTACGCCGACGAAGGCGTACGCGTGCTCGTCGTGTCACTGACCGGCGGTGAGCGCGGCGACATCCTCAACCCCGCGATGGACCTTCCCGACGTACACGGCCGGATGGCCGAGATCCGCCGCGACGAAATGGCCAAGGCCGCCGAGATCCTCGGTGTCGAGCACCATTGGCTCGGCTTCGTCGACTCCGGCCTGCCCGAGGGCGACCCACCGCCGCCGCTGCCCGAGGGCTGCTTTGGTGTGGTGCCGCTGGAGGAGCCCGTCGAGGAGCTGGTGCGTGTGGTCCGCAAGTTCAAACCGCACGTGATGACGACCTACGACGAGAACGGTGGCTATCCGCATCCGGACCACATCCGCTGCCATCAGGTTTCGGTCGCGGCGTATGAGGCCGCCGGCGACTACCGCCTGTACCCCGATGCGGGCGAACCATGGGACGTGCGCAAGCTCTATTACAACCACGGCTTCCTGCGGAAGCGCATGCAGTTGCTGCAGGACGAGTTCGCCAAACACGGTCAGGAGGGGCCGTTCGCGAAGTGGCTCGAGCAGTGGGACGCCGACCACGACGTCTTCGAGAAGCGGGTGACGACGCGCATCGAGTGCGCCAAGTACTTCCCACAGCGTGACGATGCCCTTCGCGCACACGCAACCCAGATCGACCCCGACAGCTTCTTCTTCGCCACACCCATGGAGTGGCAGCAACGGCTTTGGCCCACAGAGGAATACGAGCTGGCCCGATCACGGGTACCGGTGTCGTTCCCGGAGACGGATCTGTTCGCAGGGATCGAGGACCGGTGAACGACGCGCTGCTGTTCGCCGTCGGTCTGCTCGCCGACAACGCTCCCCGCGACACCGGCCCCGACTTCGGCAAGGCCAGCCCGTTCGGCCTCGTCATCATCGTGGTGCTGCTGATCGGCACGTTCGCGTTGGTGTGGTCGATGAACCGGCACCTGCGCAAGCTGCCCAAGTCTTTCGACGAGTCGGAGCAGCCCACAGAGGACGAAAAAGGTGAGCCCGGCGGCTAATACGCTTTCCGAGGCCACCAGCCCGTACCTGCGCCAGCACGCCGACAACCCGGTGCACTGGCAACAGTGGACGCCCGAAGCGCTCGCCGAGGCCGCCTCACGTGACGTGCCCATCCTGCTGTCCATCGGATACGCGGCGTGCCACTGGTGTCACGTCATGGCACACGAGTCGTTCGAGGACGAGCAGGTCGCTGCGGCGATGAACGGCGGATTCGTGTGCATCAAGGTCGATCGCGAGGAGCGGCCCGACCTCGACGCGGTCTACATGAACGCCACCGTCGCGCTGACCGGCCAGGGCGGCTGGCCGATGACATGTTTCCTCACGCCCGACGGGCGGCCGTTCTTCTGCGGCACCTATTACCCGAAGCCGAACTTTCTGCAGCTGCTTGCCGCCGTCTCCGAAACCTGGCGGACCCGCCGCGACGACGTCGAGGAGGCCTCCGACCGGATCGCGGGCGAACTGCGTTCGATGGCGTCCGGACTGCCCGGCGGTGGGCCTCCTGTCGTGCCAGCGCTGTGCGACCACGCCGTCGCGGCGGTGTTGCAAGACGAGGACCTCGAGAACGGCGGATTCGGCAACGCCCCGAAGTTCCCGCCGTCCGCCTTGCTGGAGGCGCTGCTGCGCAACCACGAGCGCACCGGCGACGTGTTGCCGTTGGAGACGGTCGAGCGGACGTGTACGGCGATGGCGCGCGGCGGCATTTACGACCAGCTGGCCGGGGGTTTCGCCCGTTACAGCGTCGACGCCTCGTGGGTGGTGCCGCATTTCGAGAAGATGCTCTACGACAACGCGCTCTTGCTTCGGGTCTATGCGCATTGGGCGCGGCGCAGCGGAAACCCGTTGGCATGCAAGGTCACTGACGAGACCGCGCGGTTCATGATCGACGAACTGGGCGCCGACGGCATGTTCACGTCGTCGCTGGACGCCGACGCCGACGGCCAAGAGGGTCTGACGTACGTCTGGACACCGGCACAGCTGCGCGAGGTGCTCGGCGACGACGGGCGTTGGGCCGCAGAGCTTTTCAATGTCACCGCCGCGGGCACATTCGAGCACGGCAGTTCGGTGCTGCAGTTGTTGCGCGATCCCGACGACTGGGATCGCTTCGAGCGGGTGCGTACCGCACTGCTCGCCGCACGGCTCACCAGGCCTCAACCGGGCCGCGACGACAAGGTCGTGACCGCTTGGAATGGCCTGACGATCACCGCGCTCGCCGAGGCCAGTGTCGCACTGGAGAGGCATGAATTGCTTGACGCCGCAACACAATGCGCGCGGAGACTGTTGGACCTACATGTGGTCGACGGCCGGTTGCGTCGGGCAAGCCTTGGCCGCCGCGTCGGCGACAGTGCCGCGATTCTCGAGGACCACGCGATGCTGGCCACCGGACTGTTGACGCTGCATCAGATGACCGGCGATGCGGCCTGGCTCGACGCGGCTACCTCGTTGGTGGACATCGCGCTAGATCACTTCGCCGACCCGGATCACGAGGGCCGCTGGTACGACAGCGCCGACGACGCCGAGCAGTTGATGGTCCGGCCGGCCGACCCGCTCGACGGCGCCACTCCCTCGGGCGCCTCGTCGATCGCGGAGGCCCTGCAGCTGGCCGCCCACTTGGCGCAGGAGCCCGACCGGTACGCGGCGGCTGCCGACGCCACCCTGGCCAGTGCGACGCCGATCCTGGCGCGGGCGGCACGCTCGGGCGGCCACTGGCTGGCCGTTGCGGAAGCCGCTGTGCGCGGTCCCATCCAGATCGCGGTGGCCTGCGACCCGCAACGCTCGGAACTGCTGGCCGCCGCACGCAAGCTGGCACCGGGCGGGACGGTCGTCGTCGGTGGTCCGGTGAACTCGTCGGAGCTGCTGATCGACCGCGACCGTGTGGGCGGCGTCGACGCCGCGTACGTCTGCCGCGGCCGCGTGTGCGACCTGCCGGTCACAACGCCCGGGGAACTCGCCGCCGCACTGGGGGTCGGCGTGTAGCCTGCCGCTCATGCCGAGCCCAGAAGACAACGCCAACACCGTCACCCGCTATCTCGAACTGGTTTCCAAGGCCCAGCCCGACGAGGTCGCCGCTCTGTACGCCGATGACGCGACCCTCGAGGACCCCGTCGGTTCCGAGGTTCACATCGGCCGCCCGGCAATCCGCGGCTTCTACTCCAGCATCGAAAACATCAAGGCCGAAACAGAAATCGGGACTCTGCGCGCACTGGGCAACGAGGTTGCGTTCTTCTGGACGATGACGGTCGACCTCGGCAACGACGCCCGTGTGCGGATGGAGATCATCAGCGTGATGACCTTCGACGACGAGGGCAAGATCGCGTCGATGAAGGCCTACTGGGGCCCGGAGAACGTCGAGCAGCTCTAACCGCCGCTAGAAGACGGCGAACCACATCGCGATGTAGTGGCAGATCGCCGCGACGGCGGTGCACGCGTGGAAGAACTCGTGGTGACCGAATGTCGTCGGCCAGGGGTTGGGCCATTTGAGCGCGTAGAGCACGCCGCCGATGGAATACAGCGCGCCGCCGACGATCAACAACACCAACGCGGCCACGCCCGCGCCCTGCATGATGGGCCCGACGAACCACGCCGCGACCCACCCCAGCAGGATGTAAAGCGGCACGCCGAACCACCGTGGCGCGGATGGCCAGAACATCTTGAGCAGAACGCCCGCGATCGCTCCGCCCCACACGATCCAGAACAGCACCCAGCCCTTCTCGGACGGCAGCGCCAGCAGGGCGAACGGCGTATAGCTGCCCGCGATGAAGATGAAGATCATCGAATGGTCGGCGCGCTTCATCCACTTGCGGGCGGACGCCGATTTCCAGTTCACCCGGTGATAGGTGCCGCTGACGGCGAACATCGCCACGATCGTGAAGGTGTAGAGCAGCGTGGCCAGCCCTGCGCGCGTCGATTCCACCGCCCATGAGACCGACACCAGCGCCGCGCCCGCGATGAACGCGACGACCGCGGCATAGACGTGGATCCAGCCCCGCAACCGGGGTTTACCGATGAAATTGGCGACGCCATCGACGACGGCTTCCGGGAAGTCCTCGGCGTAAACCCGCGGCGGCTGCTGCTGAGCTTCGTCGGCAGTTTCGACCTGAGCCATCTCACCTCCACTAATGCCATGGGGGTATTCGAAGGTCACAGTAGTCTGGATCTTCGTGGACATCATTCCCCCGCGGCTCAAGGAACCGGCCTACCGGCTCTACGAGATGCGGTTGCGTCAGGAGCTGGCGCGGTCCAAATCCCAACTGCCCCGGCATATCGCGGTTCTATGCGACGGTAACCGACGGTGGGCACGTGATGCTGGTCACGATGACGTCAGCTACGGCTACCGGATGGGCGCCCGGAAAATCGCGGAAATGCTGCGCTGGTGTCAGGAAGCCGGCGTCGAAATGGCGACGGTGTACCTGCTGTCCACCGAGAACCTGCAGCGCGACCCCGACGAGGTGTCGTCGCTGATCGGCATCATCACCGACGTCGTCGAGGAAATTTGCGCCCCCGCCAACCGGTGGAGCGTGCGCACGGTCGGCGATCTCGAGCTGATCGGTGAGGAGCCTGCCCGGCGGCTGCGTGACGCGGTCGAGTCGACCAACGGCAACGGCAGCGGATTTCACGTCAACCTCGCGGTCGGCTACGGCGGGCGTCAGGAAATCGTCGACGCGGTGCGCGCACTGCTCGGCAAGGAGCTCGCCAACGGCGTGACCGGCGAGCAGCTGATCGAAGCCGTCACCATCGACGCCATCTCCGAAAACCTCTACACGTCCGGCCAGCCGGACCCCGATCTGGTGATCCGCACGTCGGGGGAGCAGCGGCTGTCCGGTTTCCTGCTGTGGCAGAGCGCGTATTCGGAGATGTGGTTCACCGAGGCCTACTGGCCGGAGTTCCGGCGGGTGGACTTCCTGCGCGCGCTGCGCGACTACACCGCGCGGCATCGGCGTTACGGCATGTGATGCGACACTGAAGTCATGGCTGCGCTGTCAGCAGTGGTCTTCGCGCTCAGCTGGTGGTTGGGCCTGTACCTGCTGGCCCGAGATCCGCGCAAACCCGTCTTGGCGTTGGCCGCGATCGGGCTGACGAGTTTCGCGTCGGTGGTGGCGCTCGACGCGGTCCGGGTGGTCAGCGGTTCGGACGTGCTGAGCAGTATCGAGGTCTATCTGGTCGCCGTGCCCGGCATCGCCTGGTTTGCGGTGCTGCTGGAGATGTCACGGCCGAGCGACACCTGGCGAAGCCGCGCAGGCGAGATCGCGCTCGTGGCCGCCGTCGCGGTCGTCGCGTTGTTCGGCGCCGCGATGGCAGGAAACGTCGACGGACCGCTGCGGATGGGTCACTGGGTGATGCTCGCAGCGATCTCGCTGTCGTCGCTGGGCGCGATGCTGCGCGCGGTGTTCGGGCCGTGGCAGCCCAGACCTGTCGTCGGTTATATCGTGGTCGCGACACTGTTCTTCGCGCTGGCCAACGCAATCCTGATCATCCCGCTGGGCCTGGTGCCGAGCTGGCTGGCGTTGGCGTCCACGGGATGCGACGTCGCGCTGCTTGGCGTCGCCGTGGCGATGTGGGACGCATTCGACGAGGGTCAGGCGCTGCGTGCCGACATGCTGCGGTCGTTCGCGGCGACGGCCGCGGTGGCGTTGCTTTTCGGTGGCCAGTTGTTGATCGGGCTCGCGGTGACGGGCCAACAGACGGCGCTGACGGTGCTGTTGTTCACCAGCCTGGCCGTCGCGATCGCGATCAACGTGCTGGCCGATCCGTTGGCCGGTCTGCTTGACCGGCTGGCGTTCTCACGCTCACCCGCCCTGCGCGCCGACCGCGCCGCGTTGCGCGACGCCGAGGCCGCGTTGCCGCGACGGTCGGCCAGCCCGCTCGACGGTGTCGACGAGAACACCTTCACGCGGCTGACCCGACGCGCCCTCGGCCACTACGGCGACCTGTCCAAGCTCGTCGCCAGCCCGCTGACCGCGCTGCCGATCATCGACCAACGCTTGGCCGCCCGCGGCGCTCCTGATGCGCCGCTGGAGCGGGCCAACGAACTCAAGGCCCTGCTGGCCGATCGCATCGCCCGGCTCAAACCCCGCGACGGCGGGGACTTCGGCACCACCGAGGAGTGGCGGTACTACAACTCGCTGTACTTCCCGTATGTCGTCGGCGTGCGGGCTTACGCGCAGAACGCCACGGCCTCCGGCCTCGATCCCGTCGCGCGACAGGCGTGGCAGTGGTTCGTCACCGAGGTGCCGCAGCGGTCGCTGCACAACTGGCAGAACGCAGCGGCGCGGGTGATCGCCGCCGATCTCCGCGGAAATCTTGTCGCCGCGCAGGATTAGTTCACGGCGTTGACCTGCGGCTGGCAGTAGCTGGCAGCGTCTGGCGTCGATCTGGCAGTGAGTCCTGAGCAGTCTCAGTGCCATGACCGCAATCAATAGCCGCCCGGTCCGGGAAAGCACCGATTCGCTGCTGCGTTTCGCCCTCCGCGCGGACGCGACGTTGTGCGCCGCGCTGGGGCTGCTTGTCGCGATGGCCGCTGACCCGCTGTCGCGACTCTCCGGCCTGTCGTCGACTTCCGAATGGATCGGGGGAGCGGCACTGGTCGCCTACGGTGTCGCGCTGTTCATGGCCGCCGGCCTGCCCGATGTCAGGCGTGTGGGCGTTGGCGTGCTCGCCGGGAATGTCGCGTTCTCGGTTCTCGTGACCGTTGTGCTGGTGGCGGATTGGCTACCGCTGACCCCGCTCGGTGTCGTCGCGACGATCGCGTTCACCGTTGCCACGCTGGCCTTCGCCTGGGCCCAGTACCTCGGAGTGCGCCGCCTGGGTGTGACTCCCTCATGACTGGTCCGGAGCCGCCGTCGTAAGAGGTTGCGGCGTCGGCTCCGGAACGGTCGCCGATAACCCCCGAAGAAAGGAAAACGCATGACCGCCATGACAACTCCGAAACTGACCGAGTCCACCGACTCGCTTCTGCGTTTCGCGATGCGCGCCGACGCCGTCATCACCGGCCTTGCTGGTATCGCTGGGATCCCCCTCGCCGGGTGGATGGCCGAGATCTCGGGCACCACAACGACATTCGAATACTCGATGAGCGCCTTCTTCATCGCCTACGGCCTCGTCGTGTTCGGACTGGCCGCCCTGCCGAAGGTCAAGAGGGCAGGCATCTACGTTGTGTTCGGAAACCTGCTGTACACGGTTGCATCGGTGGTGTTCGTGCTCGCGGACGTGCTCCCGTTGACGACGACTGGTGTGGTGCTGACACTCGCCCTTGGCGTCTACACGCTGGTGTTCGCCGAACTCCAATACCAAGGGGTGCGGCGCATCAAGCGGTAACTGGCTGTGGCGCAGGCCCGTTCGGCGATGCCGGGCGGGCCTACAGCTTGCGTAGCCGCAGCCGGTTGATGGAGTGGTCGGCGTCCTTGCGCAGCACCAGCGTCGCGCGCGGCCGCGTCGGCAAGATGTTCTCAATCAGGTTGGGACGGTTGATCGAATTCCAAATGTCGCTTGCCGCGAAGACCGCCTGCTCGTCGGTCAACGTCGCGTAGTGGTGGAAGTGCGAGGCGGGGTCGGCGAACGCGGTAGAACGCAGGCCGAGAAACCGATTGATGTACCACTGCTCGATGTCTTCGATGCGGGCGTCGACGTAGACCGAAAAATCGAACAGGTCCGAGACCATCAACGCCGGGCCGGTCTGAAGCACATTGAGGCCCTCGAGGATCAGGATGTCGGGATGCCTGATGATCTGCTTTTCGTCCGGCACGATGTCGTAGAGCAGATGCGAATACACCGGCGCGCACACCTGATCGGCGCCGGACTTGACGGCGGTGACGAAACGCATCAGCGCACGACGGTCGTAGCTCTCCGGGAAACCCTTGCGGTGCATCAGGTTTCGACGGTTCAACTCGGCATTGGGGTAGAGGAAGCCGTCGGTGGTCACGAGGTCGACGCGCGGATGGTGTTCCCACCGCGCCAAAAGCGCCTGCAGCACACGGGCGGTCGTGGACTTGCCGACCGCCACACTGCCGGCCACGCCGATGACGAACGGCACCGGCCGGTCCGGATTCTGCTGCGGCTCACCGAGGAACTCTGCTGTCGTGGCGAACAAGCGTTGCCGGGCGGCGACCTGCAGGTGGATCAAACGGGCCAGCGGGAGGTAGACCTCTTCGACTTCGAGCAGGTCGAGCTTCTCACCAAGACCGCGAAGTCGCAGCACCTCGTCTTCACTGAGCTTCAGCGGTGTCGACATGCGCAGCGCACGCCATTGACTTCGGTCGAACTCCACATAGGGGCTGGGTTCGCTCAGCCGCGCCATGCGGTCAGTCTTGCAGTTAGCGTGGTTGCCATGGAGCCCGGCACCCTGATCCGCGAGTATCTGCTGCTCGGCCTGCGCTTTGACCGCGTCGAGGAGGGCTACGTCGACTCCTTCACCGGCGATCCCGCGCTGCACCGCGCCGTGGCCGACGAGCCGCCGCCAGACCCTGCCGATCTGGCGCGCCAAGCCGATCGCCTGCTCGCCGAGCTGCCCGGCGGGCTGGAACCTGCGCGCGCGGATTACCTCGGCGCCCACCTGCGCGCGCTGGCATGCGCGGGCCGCAAGTTCGCCGGCGAGGACGTCGGCTTCGTCGACGAGGTCGAGGCCTACTTCGACGTACACATCACCAAGGGCGATCCCGAGCAGTACCGGCAGGCGCACCTCAAACTCGACGAGGCGCTGGGCGGCAGCGGCCCGCTCGCCGAGCGGATGCAGGCCTATCGCGCCTCCGAGGAGATCCCGCCGGATCGCCTCGAGGAAGCCATCCACGCGTTCTCCAGCGCGCTGCGCGACCGGGTGCGTGCCGAATACCCGCTGCCCGACAGCGAGACCATCACCTATGAGGTCGTCACCGACAAGCCATGGTCGGGGTTCAACTACTACCTGGGCGACTACAAGTCGACCGTGGCGGTCAACGCCGACCTCAAGCAGCAGATGTCGAATCTGCCGCGGCTGGTCGCCCATGAGTCGTATCCCGGCCACCACACCGAGCACTGCCGCAAAGAGTTTGGGCTAGTAGCCGGGCGAAATCAGGCTGAGCAGACCATCTTTCTGGTCAACACGCCGCAGTGCCTGATGGCCGAGGGGCTGGCCGACTTGGCTCTGTACGCGGCGATAGGTCCGAACTGGGGTGGCTGGGCCGCGGAGATCTACGCCGACCTCGGCCTGCGGTTCGACGGGGACCGCGCAGAGGCGGTGTCAGAAGCCGCAGCGGCGCTCGCTGACGTACGCCAGGATGCGGCGCTGATGCTGCACGACGAGCACCGTGACGTCGATGACGTCGTGGCCTTCCTCAAGCGTTGGCTGCTGGTGAACGACGAGCGGGCCCGTCAGATGCTGCGCTTTCTGTCGTCACCGCTGTGGCGGGCATACACCAGCACATACATCGAGGGCTATCGCCTGCTGCGGGGGTGGCTGGACGCTCGCCCCGAGGGTGTCAGCTTGACCGCACGGTTCGGCACGTTGCTCGACGAGCCGCTGATCCCGTCGGCTTTGCGGGCGGCCTGAGGCCCCGTCACATCAGCCACAGGTGTCCCTGGGGACAGGGACACCTAGTTGCCCGCCTCTCGGCGACATTGTCGCCACCGACGACTTTGTCGCCGCTAGCCGGGCACGCACACAACCACTACCCGGGGACGACCATGGGTTGGTCGCGAGCTAGAGACATCCGAGACGCCTGTAGCAACGGCCGTCGGCTGCCCGATTAGGCTGAACCCCATGGCAGCAGACCGCACCGCGACCACCGTCACCGCTCCCGGCGCCGACTACGCCGATACCGCCAGTGAGGCGTATCGGGCAGCGCTGCAGGTCATCGAGTCCGTCGAGCCTCGTATCGCCGCGGCGACACGCAAAGAGCTTGCGGACCAACGTGATTCGCTCAAGTTGATCGCCAGCGAGAACTACGCGTCGCCGGCCGTTCTGCTGACCATGGGCAGCTGGTTCTCCGACAAGTACGCCGAGGGCACCATCGGCCACCGCTTCTACGCCGGCTGCCAGAACGTCGACACCGTCGAGAGCGTCGCGGCCGAGCACGCCCGCGAGCTGTTCGGCGCGCCGTACGCCTACGTCCAGCCGCACTCCGGCATCGACGCCAACCTCGTTGCGTACTGGGCGATCCTGGCCACCCGGGTCGAGGCGCCCGCGCTGGCGGAGTCCGGCGCCAAGCACATCAACGACCTGTCCGAAGCCGACTGGGAGCAGCTGCGCAGCAAGCTCGGCAACCAACGGCTGCTGGGCATGTCACTGGATGCCGGCGGGCACCTCACCCATGGCTTCCGGCCCAACATCTCGGGCAAGATGTTCCACCAGCGCAGCTACGGAACGGATCCCGATACTGGGTTCTTGGACTACGGCGCGGTGGCCGCAGCGGCTCGCGAGTTCAAGCCGCTGATCATCGTGGCCGGATACTCCGCCTATCCCCGACGGATCAACTTCGCGACGATGCGTGAGATCGCGGACGAGGTCGGCGCGACGCTGATGGTCGACATGGCCCACTTCGCCGGGCTGGTCGCAGGCAAGGTGTTCACCGGCGACGAGGACCCTGTTCCGCACGCCCACGTCACGACCACCACGACGCACAAGTCGCTGCGCGGTCCGCGTGGCGGGATGGTGCTGGCTCAGCCCGAGTATTCCGACGCGGTCGACAAGGGTTGCCCAATGGTGTTGGGCGGTCCGCTTTCTCACGTGATGGCGGCCAAGGCCGTCGCGCTCGCGGAGGCGAGGCAGCCGTCGTTCCAGACCTATGCCCAGTGTGTCGCCGACAACGCCCAGGCGCTCGCCGACGGCTTCCTCAAGCGTGACGCCGGGCTGGTCACCGGCGGCACCGACAACCACATCGTGCTGCTGGACGTTACGTCGTTCGGCCTCACCGGCCGCCAGGCCGAGTCGGCACTGCTGGACGCCGGTGTGGTGACCAACCGCAACTCCATCCCGGCCGACCCGAACGGCGCCTGGTACACCAGCGGCATCCGCTTGGGTACTCCCGCGCTGACCACCCGCGGGTTCGGCCCCGACGACTTCGATCGGGTCGCCGAACTGATCGTCGACGTGCTGAGCAACACCCAGCCGGAGGGCACCTCCAAGGCCAAATACGTGCTGGCCGACGGCACCGCTGACCGGGTGCACGCCGCATCGGCCGAGTTGCTGGCCGCCAATCCGCTGTACCCAGGCCTCACGCTCTAGCGGCGCGGCGCGCCGGACCGGAATTTTACGAAACCCACAGAATTGGGTTACTGTAACTGCATGGCACAGAAACCTGTTCCTAACGCGCTGATCCTCGAACTCGAGCCGGTCGTCCAGCAGGAACTCCGTCGTCACATCGACTCAGAAGACCTCTGGTACGCGCACGACTACGTGCCGTTTGACCAGGGCGAGAACTTCGCCTTCCTGGGCGGCCGGGACTGGGATCCGTCCGAGGTGACGCTGCCCACGACCGTCACTGACGCGCTGGAAATCCTGCAAATCACCAAGGACAACCTCGCCGGTTATCACCGTGAGTTCGTCTTCAGCTTCATCCTCGAGGAGAAGTGGGGCCGCTGGATCGGCCGCTGGACCGCCGAGGAGCACCTGCACGCGATCGCGCTGCGCAATTACCTCGTGGTGACCCGCGAAATCGATCCGGCCGCCAACGAGGACGTGCGCGTCGAGCACGTGATGAAGGGCTACCGCGCCGACACCTACAGCCAGATCGAGCGGTTGGTCTTCATGGCGTTCTTCGAGCGTGAGCACGCCGTGTTCTGCCGCAACCTGGAAGCGCAGATCACCGAGCCCGTACTGAAGGGTCTGGTCGGGCGCATCGCCCGTGACGAGGAGCGGCACGAAGAGTTCTTCGCGAACCTCGTCGCGCACCTCCTGACGTCTTCCCGCGACGAGACGATCGACGCGATCGCACGCCGCGCCGGCGAACTCCAAGTGGTCGGCGCCGATATCGACGCGTATGCGGACAAGGTCGCGAACATGGCCGAGGCGGGCATCTTCGGACCGGATCAGTTGCGTCAGGTGATCGCCGATCGCATCACCGCGTGGGGCCTGGCCGACGAGCCGCGGCTCAAGCAGTTCGTCTGAGGTAGTTAGCCACGGCGCGCCTGCACGGCGCGAATGCCAAAGCGAGAGTAGCGTCGTTTCTCGATGGCTAGCGTCCTGCTCTGCTGTCCGGGCGGTACCGATCGTTTCGATCACGAGAGGACCGGCCCCGGTCCTCGTACCGCGGTGTCTCGCCGAAGGTTCGCGGGGGCCACGCGGGCTCGAGGAGCGCTACGTGACTGATTCGCCCTTGCGGACTTACGTGCTCGACACCTCCGTGCTGCTGTCGGATCCCTGGGCCTGCACGAGGTTTGCCGAACACGAAGTTGTGGTCCCGCTCGTGGTCATCAGCGAACTGGAAGCCAAGCGGCATCATCACGAGCTTGGCTGGTTCGCCCGGCAGGCACTGCGGTTGTTCGACGATTTGCGGCTCGAGCACGGAAGGCTGGATCAGCCGATACCCGTTGGGACGCAAGGCGGCACGCTGCACGTCGAACTGAACCACAGCGATCCCACGGTGCTGCCCGCGGGCTTCCGGACCGAGACCAACGATGCGCGGATCCTGACCTGCGCGGCGAACCTCGCCGCCGAGGGCAAGCGAGTCACGTTGGTAAGCAAGGACATTCCGCTACGCGTGAAGGCGGGTGCCGTCGGTCTGTCCGCCGACGAGTATCACGCCCAAGACGTCATCACGTCCGGCTGGACGGGGATGGACGAGATCGAAGTCTCCACCGACGAGATCGACGCGCTGTTCGCCGACGGCGAGATCGACCTGGAGTCAGCGCGTAATCTGCCATGCCACACCGGTATTCGGCTGCTGGGTGGAAGCTCGCATGCGCTCGGGCGGGTCAACGCCGAGAAGCGGGTACAGCTGGTGCGCGGCGACCGCGAGGTGTTCGGGTTGCGCGGCCGCTCCGCCGAGCAGCGGGTCGCGCTGGACCTGCTGCTCGACGAATCCGTCGGCATCGTGTCGCTCGGCGGCAAGGCGGGCACCGGCAAGTCGGCGCTTGCGCTGTGCGCCGGGCTGGAGGCCGTGCTGGAACGCCGCACGCATCGCAAGGTCGTCGTCTTCCGGCCGCTGTACGCGGTCGGCGGCCAGGACCTCGGCTATTTGCCAGGCAGTGAGAGCGAAAAGATGGGACCGTGGGCGCAGGCCGTCTTCGACACGCTGGAGGGGTTGGCCAGCCCGGCGGTGCTCGAAGAGGTGCTGTCGCGCGGCATGCTCGAGGTGCTGCCGCTGACCCACATCCGCGGACGCTCGCTGCACGACTCGTTCGTGATCGTCGACGAGGCGCAGTCACTAGAACGCAACGTGCTGCTGACCGTGCTGTCGCGCCTTGGCGCCGGATCGCGTGTCGTGCTCACCCACGATGTCGCCCAGCGGGACAACCTGCGGGTCGGCCGCCACGACGGCGTGGCCGCGGTGATCGAGAAGCTCAAGGGCCACCCGCTGTTCGCTCACATCACGCTGCTGCGCAGCGAGCGGTCGCCGATCGCGGCGCTGGTCACCGAGATGCTCGAGGAGATCAGCCCCGGCGCCCTTCCGTAGTGCGAAGTCACTAGTCGGTAGGCTTCGGGCGTGCCGAAGCGACCCGATAACCAGGCCTGGAGGTACTGGCGCACCGTCTTGGGTGTGCTTGCCGCCGCCACGGTGCTGGTCGTCGGCGGGCTCACCGGCCACATTCGCAAGGCCGGCGCCGACAGCGTCGACTGCTCACAGGTCAAGTGCGTGGCGCTGACGTTCGACGACGGGCCGAGCCCGTACACCGACCGGCTGCTGCAGATCCTCAAGGACAACGACGCGAAGTCGACGTTCTTCCTGATCGGCAACAAGGTCGCGGCCAACCCCGCAGGCGCCAAACGCATACTCGACGCCGGCATGGAGGTGGGCAACCACACGTGGGAACACCCCAACATGACGACCATCCCGCCGGACTTGATTCCCAGCCAGATCTCCAAGGCCAACGACGCCATACAAGCCGCCACCGGCCAGCGGCCCAACCTGCTGCGCACGGCAGGCGGGCTGATCAACGACAAGGTGCTCGCGGCGGCCAAGCAGCAGGGCATGGCCGACATCAACTGGGATGTCGTGCCTTTCGACTGGATCAACGACGCGAACACCGCCGCGACGACGTACATGCTCAGGACGCAGATCAAGCCGGGCTCGGTGGTGTTGTTCCACGACACGTACTCGAGCACGGTCGACGTGGTCTACCAGTTCATCCCTGTGCTGAAGGCCAACGGCTACCACTTGGTGACGGTCAGCCAGCTGCTTGGGCCGCGCGAGCCGGGCAGCACCTACGGCAGCCGGGAAAACGGGCCGCCGGTCAACGACATCACCGACATCCCGCCGTCGGAGATTCCGACACTGCCGAACACACCGTCGCCCAAGCCGATGCCGAACTTCCCGATTACCGATATCGAGGGCGCTAACTCCGGTGGCCCCAACAACGGGGCTTAGCGGCGGCGGCCCCGCACCAGAAACCACCCCGCTGCGGCCGCGCCGCTCAGCGCCACCACCCGATCGGCACGCTCGGCCTTCGGCAGGTCGAGCAGTGAGACCAGGCCCAACACCGCGAAGCCGGTGCGCAGAGCGGGTTGGCTAGTTCCCGTCGTGACCAGGCCTGCGTGGCTCTGCGGGGCAAAGGTAGCGGGGATGTTCTGGGGCACCGATCCTCCTCCGTTTGGCATGACGCACTCGGCCGGGTCGACGCTAATTCGCTCAAGAGCGTTGAGAAATAGGGTGTTTCCCTACACATGGAGGGTCTAGGTTTTACTCATGTGCCGACCGAGCTCGGCCCGCGACTTGATGCCCAACTTGCGGTAGATCCGCGCCAGATTCGCCTCGACGGTCTTCGGGCTTATGAACAGTGCCGTCGCGACGTCGCGGTTTTTCATGCCCGACGCGGCCAGCTCGGCGACCCGCTGCTCGGAGGGAGTGAGCTGCCCGCTCCGGCGCGGACCGACGTTCGCGCGGACGAGTTCGGCGCGGGCGCGGTCGGCCCACAGCGGCGCCGGCAGCTTCTCGAATGTGTCGAATGCCTCCTGCAGGCTCGCCGACGCCGCCTCCTTGCGGCGCTGCCGCCGCTGAAGTTGCCCGAGTAACAACAGCGTTCGGGCCCTCTCGAATGGCATCGGCAGCCCCTCGTGTTCTTTCATCGCGCGCTCGGCAGTGCAACAGGCCGCATCGAGATCCCCGCGGGCAGCCTGCAACATGCTTCGCCCCCTGGCGCCGACGGCCTTCATCCAGGCACGGTCAAGCCGCCGGCCGTTGCGCTCGAGCGCCTCCACAAGGGGCTGCGCCTCGGCGAGCCGGCGCAACTGCACCAGTGCCTCGATCGCGTCGGGCAGGAACGCCGCATTGGGAAGTTCGGTCGGGCTCCTCTCGGGATCGAACTTGCTGACCAGTGGCTGCAGCGTCGCGGCTGCGGCCTGAAAGTTGCCAAGCGATAGTTCCAGGAATCCCAGCGCGGCGACAATCCGCTCGGCCATTCTGAACGAGCCTGTGCGCCTGCTGATTTCGAGCGCCTCATCTGCCGAACGCCGCGCGTCGGCTTCAAGTCCGGCATAGACAGCCAACTTGGCCCGCAGCCCGTGAGCCAAGAACATCGGCGTGTCACCGCCGAGCTGGCGCGCGCGTTCCATCGCGTCCTCGGCGACCAGGTCGGCCTCCCCGAAGTCGCCGCGCCAGATGCTGCTGAGCACCACATGCTGGGCGATGAAGATGAGTTCGCCCTCCTCGCCCCTCTCCACGCATCGGCGGCGGATGGCCTGCATCTCGCGGTGGCCCTCGTCGACGTGTCCGCTCCAGGACATCAGCAGCGCGTGCTGAACCGACGCACGAAATACCAACGGCGTGAATACTTCCGGGTCTTCCAGCTCCACCGCGCGACGAAGGTTGACGTCATCGAGACCTTCCCCGTTGATGAACCGAAGGATGGCCTGCATGCCGAGTGCCATACTCAGCAAGTGGGGATCGCCGAGTTGCTCGGCGTGCGTCACCGCCTTGGTCACCGTCGCCACGCTGGCTTGTATCTGGTTGGTGTTGAGCATCGAGTACGCCAGCGTGATCAATATCTGCACCCGCAACGGGCTGTCCGGTTCCGCCTCGCCCAACGCGCGCCGCAGCAGACGCGTGCCCTCGAAAAACCCGGCGCCGTAAAGCCGCACGACGGCAAGTCGGCTCAACGCTTCCGCTCGCAGATTGCCCGGCGATAGCTGCTCGATCGTTTCCTCGAGCACGGCTCGCGCCACATCCTGGTCGCCGGCGTCAAAGTGATGCAGGGCAGACAGAAGCCGGCGTTCGGGTGTATCCCCGCCAAGCCCGATTGCCAGGTCTACGAGCTCGGCGGCGGCCTCCGGCGCACCACGCTTGCGCGCCGACTCCGCGGCTTGATCGAGTGCCTTCAGTGTGCGCGGGTCGCCGCTCGTCGCCGCGAGCGCGAGGTGCCTCGCCCGCAGCTCCGGCTCGTCGATGATCTCCGCCAGCCGGCGATGCATCGTGCGGCGCTGCGCCGGCGCGGCCTCGGTGTAGACGCCACGCGCCAACAGCGGGTGCGCGAACTGGATCCGGTGCCCCTCGATCGCGATGATGCCTTTGCTCTCAGCATTTTCCAGGATTTCGACCAGTCGGTCGTCGTCGCTGATCGTCGCACTCGAAACGAGCTCCACCGTGGGGGAGGGCACGCACGACGCGGCGAGCAGGGCGTCGTGTACATCGGGATCGAGATTGCCGATCCGCGCCCTTACGACGTCGGCCAGTGTGCGCGGTAGCGATGTCTCGATCGCCGGGACGTGTTCGTCTATCTCCCGCGCCAATTCGATGGCATAGAACGGGTTTCCGCCGGAAACCTCGTGGATGCGGCCCATCGTCGTACGTGAAAACGACCGGTGCAGCCGCGCCGAGACCGCGGCCTTGAGATCATGAATACCTAATGGGTGCAATCCAATTCGGTTGAGGGCGTCGGGTCGCGGCAGCTGAAGCCAGCCGGCGCCGCTGCCGCGCCCGGTGTCGGTGCGCATCGTGGCGAGTACTCCCACCGGCCCGGTGAGGCGCCGTGCCGCGAATGCCATCACATGCATGCTCGAGGCGTCGATCCACTGAACGTCGTCGATCGCCACCACGATCGGACCGTCGTCGCTGAGCCGTTCGACGACCGACAAGAACGCGGCCGCCACCGCACGCTGGTCCGTCGCGGCGCCGTTGTCCGAGCGCAACAACACCTTGTCGACTGCGAGTTGCTGGGGCTCGGGCAGATCTGACCACGCCCACGCCTCCACGCCGTCCAGCAGGTCCGCCAGCACCGTATAGGCGAGCACAGATTCCGCGGCCGCGGCTCGCGCAGACAACACCCTAAATCCGCGCTCTTGCGCCTGCTCCAGCGCAGTTAACCACAATGTGGTCTTGCCGATGCCGGCCTCACCTTCGATCAGCAACGCCGATGGCTCACGGGCCGCCGAGGTCAGGAAGGAACCAACCATCCGAACCTCGCTCGGACGGGTTGGCGAGCCCACCCCCGGCATAATCTAGAGAATCTCAGCTAACGGTCCAGCAGTCCATAGTTTGGTTGGAATCGAACGCGGGACGCTGGCTGGCAACGTCCGTGGCGGTATGTTTACCCATTACACGCCAGACTCACCCATTCGATTTCCGAGTTCGGCCCGCGACCGGATGCCCAGCTTGCGGTAGACGCGCGCGAGCGTGGCCTCCACGGTCTTGGGGCTGATGAACAACAAGCCCGCAACACCACGATTTGTCATCCCTGACGCCGCGAGCTCCGCCACGCGCTGTTCGGCGGCGGTGAGCTTGTCGGGAGACTGCGGTCTGCGGTCGGTGCGCGCGAGTTCGGCACGGGCACGGTCGGCCCACAACGGGGTGTCAAGCTGCTCGAAGACGGTAAGCGCCTCGTGCAGCGTGGCGGTCGCGTCCCTGTTGCGGACGCGATCCTGAAGCCGGCCAAGGAGTAGCTGGGTCCGTGCACGGTCGAACGGCATCGTGAGCCGATCGTGTTCTGCCATCGCTCGTTCAGCGGTTTGCAACGCGGCTTCCGCATCGCCGCGGGCCGCAAGCACCATCGCCCGGCAGCGGGCGCCGATCGCCAGCATCCAGGCGCGATCCAGCCGGCGTCCGTTGCGCTGAAGTGCGTCGGCAAGCTTCTCCGCCTCATCAAGCTGGCCCAACTCCACATAGGCCTCCACCGCGTCGGGGATGAACGACGCGGCGACGATCTCGGTCGAATCCGGCACTGCGCGGTGCGACGCCAACAACGGCTGCAACGCGCTCAGTGCCTCATGCCAATTGCCGAGCGAGATCTCCAGGAAACCCAGGCCCGTGATCACCCACTCCGCCAGCCGGCGCGATTCGCTGCGCTCGCTGGCGGCCAGCGCGTCGGTCACCGCCTGACGGGCTTCCGTTTCGCGGCCGGCGAAGATGTCCAGCCATGCGCGAAGTATCAGCGCCGCGAACAGTGGCACGTCGCCTCCGAGCTGCAACGCTCGTTCCATCGCGTCTTCGGCGATGAGGGCGGCCTCCACGAAGTCGCCCCGCCACATCGTGTTGAGGCCGATGTAAAAGACGACGAGGATCAGATCGCCTTCCTCGCCTTCCTCGAAGCAGCGGCGCTGGATCGCCCGCATCTCCTGGTAGGCCCGCTCCTGTTGGCCGGTCCAGTCGAGCAGCAGCGCGTTGAGCAGGGACGGCCGGATGGCCATCGGCGTGCGCTTCGCGGGGTCTTCGAGTTCAAGCGCACGCCGCAGGCTCGCCTCGTCGACACCGTCGCCGCGAAGGAAGCCCAACATCACCCGCACGCCGAGCGCTTGGCTCAATAAATCCGGCTGGCCTAGCCGTTCGGCATCGGCGACCGCTTCCTGCGCCTTGATTCCGCCGGCTTCCGGCTGGCCGATGTTGAACAGGGCGTACGCCAACAGGCTCAGCATCTGAACCCGTTGAGCCAGATCGACGTCGGGCTCGTCGAGCGCCCGTTGTAGCAGTCCGGCCGCCTCGAGATAGCCGTCGGCATGCAGGCGCACCCTGGCGAGCGTGAACAACGCGTCCGCCCTGAGCCGCCCGGGTGCCATGCTGGCGATGGTCTCTTCCAGCAACGGGCGTGTCGGGCCAGGATCGGCGGCGTCGAAATAGCATGTCGCCAAACGTATCCGGCGTTCAGGCGTATCACCGCCGAGGCTGATCGCCAGCTTCAGCAGGTCGGCCGCCGCCGCGGGGGCACCGCGCCGGAGTGCCGATTCCGCGGCCTCATCGAGCGCCGCCAGGGTGACAGGGTCGTCGCTCGTCGACGCCAGCGCCAGGTGGCGGGCCCGCAATTCGGGTTCGTCGAGAATCGTGGCGAGGCGACGGTGCATCGCGTGGCGTCGCACTTCGGTTGCGTCGGTGTAGACGCCCCGCGCAAGCAGCGGATGCGTGAAGCGCACCCTGTTGCCGTCAATCGCGACGATGCCTTTTTCCTCAGCGTCTTCGAGCAGATCGACAAGCCGTTCCGCGTTGGTCTCGGTGGCGGTCGCTATCACCTCGACCGTCGGTGCGGATAAGCAGGACGCCGCCAGCAGAGCCTCGTGAACTTCCGGACGAAGCGCGCCAATTCTGGCCCGCACCAACGCGGCAAGGCTGCCTGGCAGCGAGATCTCACCCTCAGGCATCCGTTCGTCAAGCGTTCGCGCGAGTTCGATGGCGTAAAACGGGTTCCCGCCGGATGCCTCATGGATTCGCACCAACGCCGGCCGGGTAAGCGACCGGCCAAGGCATTCTGTGACAACACTGTTCAAGGCGCCAACAGTCAAGGGACGGAGGTGAATTCGGGTGATCATGTCGGGGCGGGGCAGCTGCAACCAGTTCGTCGTCGCCGTCCCGTCCGTATCGGTGCGCGCTGTTCCGAGGAAGCCGACGGGGCCCGAAAGCCGGCGTCCGGCGAAGGCGATGACCTGCGCGCTCGACGGGTCGAGCCACTGCATGTCGTCGATCGCGAGCAGCACGGGTCCGTCATCGGTGAGCCGGTCGATGACCGAAAGGAATGCCGCCGCGACGGTACGTTGGTCGGTAGCGGAATCAGCGGGTGCGCGCAGCAGGACCTCATCGATTGCGGCGCGCTGCGGACTCGGTAGATCCGCCCAGGTGATCGGGTCGACGCCGGTCAGCAAGTCGCCCAACGATGTATATGCCAGGACGGACTTTGTCCCCGACGCGTGTGCCGACAACACCCGGAAGCCCAGTTGATTCGCTTGCGCCTGCGCGAACAACCACAGTGTCGTCTTGCCGATGCCGGGCTCGCCCTCGATCATCAACGCAGCCGGCGCGCTGGACGCGCTGGTCAGAAGCTCCGCAACAGCTCTCGCCTCCATCGGGCGAGCCGCCATGCGATCAGGCATGACTGCAGAATTGCAGCTATCGGGTGAGGTTGGGGCGATATGGCCCCGTTGCGACAAATAGACGCGCCAGCCCCGCGGAGGAGCCCGGGTACGACCGATCTAGTCGCCGTCCTTGACCTTGGCCATGGCCAACACGTCGAGGCGCTTGTCGAGTTCCTCTTCCGAGAGTTTGTCGCCGATCAGCCCGCGGTCAATCACGGTCTGACGGATCGTCTTCTTCTCTTTCAGCGCCTGCTTGGCGACGGCGGCGGCTTCCTCGTAGCCGATCGCTGAATTCAGCGGGGTGACGATCGACGGCGACGACTCGGCCAGCTCGCGCAGCCGCTCTTCGTTCGCAACCAAACCGTCAATGCACCTCTCCGCGAACAGCTTCGAGACGTTCGTCAGGATCTTGAACGACTCCAGCACGTTGCGGGCCATCATCGGGATGTACACATTGAGTTCAAAGGCACCGGACGCGCCACCAAATGCCACCGCGGCGTCGTTACCGATCACCTGCGCCGCGACCTGCGTAACCGCCTCCGGGATAACCGGATTGACCTTGCCCGGCATGATCGAGCTGCCCGGTTGCAGATCCGGCAGCTGAATCTCGCCGAGACCGGTCAGCGGACCCGATCCCATCCACCGGATGTCGTTGGCGATCTTGGTCAGCGACACCGCGATGGTGCGCAACGCACCGGACGCCTCGACCAGCCCGTCGCGCGCGGCCTGCGCCTCGAAATGGTTTGCCGCCACCCGTAATTCGGCCAGGCCGGTCTGCTCGGTCAACACCGCGACCACTCGCTCGTCGAAATCGTCGGGGGCGTTCAGGCCGGTGCCGACGGCCGTGCCGCCAATCGCGAGCTCGCCAAGCCGCGGAAGTGTCGCCTTGACCCGCTCGATGCCGGCCTCGATCTGGCGGGCATAGCCGGAAAATTCCTGACCAAGTGTCACCGGCACCGCATCCATCAGGTGCGTGCGCCCGGATTTGACCACGGTGCGCCACTGCCGCGCCTTGCCGGACAGCGACTCGTGCAACACTTCGAGCGCCGGAATCAGATGCCGCACAGCGGCTTCCGTCGCGGCGATGTGCGTCGCGGTGGGGAAGGTGTCGTTGGACGACTGCGACATGTTCACGTCGTCGTTGGGGTGCACGGTCACGCCGTTCTGCGCGGCGATTCCGGCGATCACCTCGTTGGTGTTCATGTTCGAGCTCGTGCCCGAGCCGGTCTGGAACACGTCGATCGGGAACTGGTCGTCGTGCAGACCGTCGGCGATCTCACCGGCCGCGGCGATGATCGCGTCGGCCTTCTCCGGCGCCAGCAGCCCGAGGTCCTTGTTCACCTGTGCGCAGGCGCCTTTCAGCAGTCCCAGCGCGCGGATCTGCGTGCGCTCCAACCCGCGGCCGGAAATCGGAAAGTTCTCCACGGCACGCTGCGTCTGCGCGCGCCACAGCGCCGTGACCGGCACCCGGACCTCGCCCATGGTGTCGTGTTCGATGCGGTATTCAGTCCGAATGTCGCTGTCGCTGTCGACGGTCATGTGTGCCCTTCTCTAGTTACGGCAGAGGTTGAATGGCGCTGGAATCGCCGGTGAAGTCGATGGCGGAGTATTCGTTGAGCTTCGACAGCCGGTGATAGGCCTCGATCATCCGCACCGTGCCGGACTTCGACCGCATCACAATGGACTGCGTGGTGCAGCCGCCGCTGTAGTAGTGGACGCCCTTGAGCAGATCGCCGTCGGTCACGCCGGTGGCACAGAAGAAGATGTTGTCTCCTGACACCAGATCCTCGGTGCTGAGAATCTGATCCAGGTCGTAGCCGCGGTCGAGCGCCTTCTGCCGTTCCTCGTCGTCCTTCGGCGCCAGCTGGCCTTGGATGGCGCCCCCCATACAGCGGATCGCCGCCGCAGCGATGATGCCCTCCGGGGTGCCACCGATTCCGGCGAGCATGTCGGTGCTGGTGTTGGGCCGGCACGCGGAGATCGCGCCGGCCACGTCCCCGTCGGAGATGAGGCGGCATCGGGCGCCGGCCGCGCGGACGTCGGCGATCAGCTGCGCATGCCGTGGACGGTCCAGGATGCACACCGTCAGATCGGATACCGAGACGTTCTTGGCCTTTGCGACGCGCCGGATGTTCTCGCCGATCGGGGCGGTGATGTCGATCGCGTCGACCGCCTCCGGACCGACCGCGATCTTGTTCATGTAGAACACCGCGGACGGGTCGAACATGGTCCCACGCTCCGACACCGCCAACACCGAGATCGCATTGGCGATGCCTTTGCTCATCAGCGTGGTGCCGTCAATCGGGTCGACGGCGAAGTCGCAGTTCGGGCCGTCGCCGTTGCCGACCTCTTCGCCGTTGTAGAGCATCGGCGCGTTGTCCTTCTCGCCTTCGCCGATGACCACGATGCCTCGCATGGACACCGTGTTGACCAGCTCACGCATGGCGTCAACCGCCGCGCCGTCGCCGCCCTCTTTGTCGCCCCGGCCGACCCAGCGACCGGCGGCCATCGCGCCGGCTTCGGTGACCCTCACGAGCTCCAGGGCTAGGTTGCGATCTGGGGCTTCCCCTCGTGACGGTTTCATGCGCCGATTGTCCCAGAACGGGTTCGGCGATCAGGACCTGGGATACTTGCGGCCATGACGACGCAGCCCGCTCCGGCGCCCAAGCCTGCCAAGCCGCGGCTGCTGCAGGACGGCCGGGACATGTTCTGGTCGATCGCGCCGCTGGTGATCGCGTGCGTCGTGCTGGCGGGGATGCTCGGCATGTGCTCGTTTCAGCCGACCGGGCCGGGCAAGGGTCCCGCGCCCTCGTATGACGCGCCAGCCGCTTTGCAGGCTGATGCAAACGACCTGCATATCCCGATCCGGCTGCCGCAGCTGCCGCAGGGCTGGCAGCCCAACTCGGGCAGCCGCAAGGGCATCGATGCCGGGCGCACAGACCCGTCGGGTCAAGCCGCCCGCGCGGTCAGCTCGACCGTCGGCTACCTGACGCCCAGCGGGATGTATCTGGCTCTCACCCAGAGCAATGCCGACGAAGACAAGCTGGTGACCTCCATCAACCCGGGCCTGGTACCGACCGGTGCTCAGGACGTCAACGGCGTCAAGTGGGTGGTGTACGAAGGCGGCGAACAAGAGGGTAAGCCGGCCGAGCCGGTGTGGACGACGCGGCTGAACGGCCCGAGCGGCCCCGCCCAAATCGCCGTAACGGGTGCCGCAGGTACGGACGAGTACCGTACGCTTGCGGCAGCGACGCAGAGCCAGTCGCCGCTGTCCGCCAAATAGGAGTCGCCCATGACCGCGCCTGATCCGAATGTCGCCGGCCAGGCGGCTCCCGAAGCCGACCTGACCGGATGGACCGCCTCGCCGTTTTCGGCCGCCGGTTTCACCTACGACGTCTACCGCAAGGGCGAAGGTCCCGGTGTGGTGCTGATTCCCGAGATGCCCGGCATCCATCCAGGCGTACTGGCGCTCGGTAATCATCTGGTGGACAACGGATTCACCGTCGCCTCGCCGTCGCTCTACGGCACTCCAGGTGCACCGGGCGTTCGGCCGGGTGCGGTGCCGGTGATGCTTCGCGGTTGTGTGGCAAGGGAATTCGCGGCGTTCGCGACGAACGCTGACCGGCCGATCGCCCACTACCTGCGGGCGCTGGCTCGCGACCTGAACGAGAAGACACCGGGCAAGGGTGTCGGTGTGATCGGCCAGTGCTGGAGCGGCGGCTTCGCGCTGGCGGCCGCGGTCGATGACAGCGTCTTGGCGCCGGTGCTGAGCCAGCCGTCACTGCCGATAGGGCTGACGGCCAAACAGCGACGCGATCCGGGGCTGTCGGAAGCCGAGCTGAAGATCGTCGAACAGCGGGCAGCCAACGACGGGCTGTGTGCTTTGGGCCTGCGGTTCAGTGAAGATCCGTTGTCGCCGGGGGCGCGGTTCAAGACGCTGAAGGACCGGCTCGGTGACGCGTTCGAGATCATCGAGATCAACTCGAAGAAGGGCAACGAGCACAACTTCGGCAAGATGGCCCATTCGGTGTTGACGTTGGAGGTGCGTGAGGTCGACCTGCACCCCGCCTATGAGGCGCGCAAGCGCGTCGTCGAATTCCTCAGCGAGCGTTTGAAGTAACCGGCGGCTCGCGTCGGGGTCATATCGCTTTTCGCCCGCCTTTGAGCGACAGCGCAGAGAGACGAGGCCACCGTGCACTCAGTCGCTATGAGGCGGGCAAAGCGCGGAGCAACCGTCAACTCGCCGCGCCCGCATCAGTAACTGGCGTTTCCCGCTTGAACCGCCGCGCGAACCACCCGAAAACCCTGCCGCGCTGTCGTTTTTCGTCCTCATCGGGTTGATCCAGCGGAACACCCTTGTACACCGCCAGATAGACGCTGATCGTCGTGACGATGACGATCATCACCACAGGCCCGACGATGATGCCCCAGGGGCCGAACATGGTGATACCCGCGAACACCGCGAGCAACATCAGCGCGGGGTCGAGGCGCGCCTCACGAGGCACCAGGAATGGGCGCAGGACGTTGTCGATGTTCGTCACGACCAACAGATGCCAAACGATGATGAAGACGCCGCCAAAAATGTTGCCAAAGAACATCATTCCGATTCCGAACGGGATCGTCACGATGCCTCCGCCGAGCGGGATGATCGACAGCGCAGTCAGCAGGATCGCGAAGATGAAGAATCCGCGGTGAAATCCGGCGATGTAGATCGACGCCGCCCCCGCGACACCCTGGCACAGGGCGATGACGAACTGGCCACGCACGGTGGCGCGCACCATCGCGCCCATCTTGGCCAGGTACAGGTCGGTGACCTCTTCACCCAGCGGGTTGAGCTGGCTGATCAGCGTGCGCACCTTATCGCTGTTGAGCAGCAATGAAATGAACACGTAGAGGAACAAGATCGCGGCGGTGATACCGCCGACCACACTGCCCGCTGCGGTCTGCAGGAAACCGAGCGCCCATTGGCCGACGTGTTGGGCGACGCTGGTGATCCAGCCGCGCACCGAATCAGCGGTGACATGAACGTTGTTGGCGAACGGCAGCCGTGCGAGGAATTCGTTGACCACCCCCAGCGCCTTGTCGCCGAGCGCGCCGACGTCGGTGCTGCCGATCCAGTCGGCGACGCTCTTGATCATGTGGCTGATCTGCACGACCGCGAGAAGGACAAGGAGGCCGACGGGAATGATGACGGCCGCGAGCGCCGCCAGCAGGGTAAGCGTCGCGGACAGCCCTCTGCTGAATCGGTTGTTCAGCCAGTTGAACAACGGCGTGAAAAGGTACGCCGCGATAGCCGCTACCACGATCAGCATGAAATAGCCGCGCAGGAAGTACGCGCCGAACGCGATGGCTGCCACCGTGCAGATGGCCAGCGCGCGCTTCTGCGTCACCGTGAATTCGGTATCCATTGCGGCAACGTTAGCCAGGCCGCGGGGCCCGAAAGGCGTATTTGCTCAGCGGATCTGCGAGCGGGCGGCGTCCTGGCTGGCGCGCTGTCGTTCGATGAAGCCGACTGACATGCGTTGCATCAGACCGGGCGACAACCGGGCCAATAGCCACTGGGCATGCGCCAGACGCGGTTTCACCAATATCGCCTTGTTGCGTTCGATGGCCCGCAACGTGTCGCGGGCCAGCCGGTCGGGGTCGTATGCGGTCTTGACGCCCTGGCCTTGAAGGAAATAGTTCCGTCCGTCGAACCCGCCGACTGCGCCCTTATCGAGGATCGGCGTCTCGACCGCAGAAGGGCAGACCACCAGGACACCAACCCCGCGGGATACCGCTTCCGAGCGCAACGCGAGGGAAAGCCCGACGACGGCGTGTTTGGTCGCGACGTAGCTGGTGATCTGTCCGGCGGCGGTCAGCCCCGCCATCGATGCGGTGTTGACGATGTGCCCATGGCCCTGCCTGACCATCAGCGGGTACGCCGCCGCGACCCCGTGGACGACACCGCGCAGGTTGACGTCGATGATCGCGTTCCACTGGTCGAGCGTCAGCAGCTCCGTGTCGCCGCCCCACACAATGCCTGCGTTGTTGAACATCAAGTCCAGCCGGCCGGTCCGGTCCACGACCTCGTCGACGGCGGCCTGCACAGCCGCGGCGTCGGTGACGTCGAGCCGAGCCGAACGCGCGTTGGCGCCGAGCGCCGTGGCGGTTCGGTCCGCGGCGTCGCCGTCGATGTCGGTGCACACGACATGCGTGCCTGCGCCCGCCAGCGCGCGGCACAACGCAGCGCCGATGCCTGAGCCCGCGCCGGTGACGATCGCCTGCTTGCCCGCGAAACTCATTGCGCCTCCGCCAGTTTCATGACATGGCGGAGGATGTCGGGATAGCGCTTCAAGTGTGCGCCGCCGTTGAGGTCGAGCACTTCACCGGTGAGCCACGACGCCGCAGGCGAACACAGATACACCACCGCGTTGGCGATGTCCTCTGGTGTGCCCGCACGGCCGAGCACCGTGTTCTCCAGATACTCCTCGACGACACCGGGTACCGCCGCGGCCGGCTCGGTGAGCGGAGTGTGCACGAAGCCAGGTGCTACGGCGTTGACGCGAATTCCCCGCGGCCCCATCTCCAGTGCGGCGACCTGGGTGAGCATCGACAGCCCGGCCTTGGCCGCGCAGTAGGCGCTCATCCCCGCGGCGGGCTGGCGCCCGTTGAGCGAGCTGATCGAGACGAGCACGCCGCCGGGACCCAGGCTGCGCCCGGCGTACTTGGCGACGATGAACGCGCCCGTGAGGCACACGTCGACGACTTCGCGGAACTGTTCCGCCGGCATGTCGGTGATCAGCCCGACCGTGGAGAATCCCGCGCAGTTGACGACCACGTCCAGCGGGCCGATCTGCTCGAACAGCCGTTGCACCGATCCCTCGTCGGTGACCTCGACGTGTGCGGCGGTGTGCGGGTCGCCCAGTTCGGCGGCCCTGGTGCGCGCGCCGTCGATGTTGCGATCGGCCACCGTGACTTGGCATCCGTCGGCGGCAAGCGCCTGAGCCGTAGCCCAGCCGATGCCAGACGCTCCACCGATGACCACCGCGATTCGTTGTGTGCTCATCCAGGCCCTTCGACGACGGAATTAGAACGCGTTCCAACCTCACATTCGCGGGCCGAAAGTGCAATAGAGCAGACTCGAGCCGTGACCGATTTGAAGATGTCGGATTCGATTTTCGTGGCAGCGACGCCGGAGGACCTGTATGCCCTGGTGTCGGACGTGACGAGGATGGGCGAGTGGAGCCCGGTCTGCAAGGCGTGTTGGTGGGACGACGGAGCAGGTCCGCAGGTAGGCGCATGGTTCACCGGACGCAACGTGACCCCGGAGCGGACGTGGGAGGCGCGCTGCCAGGTGGTGTCCGCCGATCCCGGCCGTGAATTTGCATGGGAAGTCAACAACGGCTGGGTGTATTGGGGCTATGCCTTCGAACCCGAGAACGGTGGCACCCGGCTCACCGAGTCGTGGGAGTTCCTGCCGCGCGGCATCGCCGGATTCCGCGAGCGCCTCGGTGCGCAGGCCGATGTGGAGATCGAGAAGCGGCGTGAGGCGGCGAAGACTGGAATCCCCGCCACGCTGGCCGCGATCAAGAAGGCGGCAGAAGCCATACGCTAGCGCTTGACGCAGCGGAAGCCGATGTGGCTCATGCCAGTGTCGACGGGTTGAGGCCGCCGCGCGGCGGGTCGGTACCGCAGGCAGTAGTCGTCGGCGCACAGGAACGAGCCGCCCTTGATGACCTTGCGTGGCACCCGAAATTGGGGTTGGCGCGGGTCGTAGCTCCCGGCTTCGCAACACGGGTCGCCGGCGCGGGTGTCCGCGTACCAGTCGGCGGTCCACTCCCACACGTTGCCGGCCATGTCGAACAGTCCGTAGGCGTTGGACGCAAAGCTGCCGACGGCGGTGGTCCGGCCGTAGCCCCGATCGGGACGCCACGGGAAGTCGCCGTGCCAGTAGTTGGCCAGCCGCTGCCCCGGTTGCTCCGGCTCGTCACCCCATGTGTACGTGGCGTGTTCCAGGCCGCCGCGCGCCGCGATCTCCCACTCCGCCTCCGTCGGCAGCGCGAGACCGGCCCATGTCGCGTACGCGTCGGCATCCGCATAGGCGACGTGGACCACCGGATGATCCGCACGCTTGTCGATCGACGAGTGCGGGCCGACGGGATGCCGCCATGATGCCCCCGGCGTCCACGTCCACCACAAGTTGAGGTGCCGCAGGTCGACCGGGCCCGCCGTACGGGTGAACACCATCGAACCTGGCTGCAGATTCTGTGCGGGCGCACCCGGATAGTCCTGCGGGTTCAGCGGACGCTCGGCAACCGTGAGATAGCCGGTGGCCGCGACGAATTCGGCGAATTCGGCGTTGCTCACGGGATAGGTCTGCATCCAGAATCCGTCGACGCTGACCGAGCGTGCGGGACCCTCCTCGGCGTAGCGCTGGTCGGATCCCAGGACCGCGGTCTGCGCGGGAATCCAGACGAGTTCATTCGTCAAAGACGTGTGTCCAGTCGTTGCGCATGCTGACCACGGTCCAGTCGTCCTTCGCCGCCTGCTCGAGCGCCTTTTCCGCGCCTGCGGTGTAGCCGAATTCACGATCGGCGTCGTCATGCAGAATCAAAAGGCGCATACCCTTGGTGAACTCCAGCATTTCGATGTCGCCGTTGGAGTTGCCTGCCGCCAGAATCGGCCTGCGACCGATCCTGCTCCACAACCGCACCGGTTTCATCGGGCCATCGTCGAGGAATTCCGGCTGCGAAGTGGTGAACAGTTCGCCATCCCGGTAATCCAAACCCACCGAGCTTCCCACCACGCGTTCGGGCGGAATTCCATAGAGCTGACTGGTGATCGGACGCATGAAGTCGCGTGCCCCGCCAGACACGATGTAGCACGTGAAGTCGTTTGCCTCGAGGTAGCGCAGCAGCTCGACCATCGGGCGGTACCCGCACGACGTATAGGGCCTTTCCAGCGTCGGGTGTGTGGCCGTGGTGAAGAACGCGCTGACCCGGTCACGGTGTTCCTCGACGGTGATCTCCTGGTGAGCGGTAAGTATCGCTCCCACAAGGGGTTTGACGTCAGCATCGTCGCCCTGGTAGTGCTTGGCGACGGCCTCGCCGAACCACTTCAGGTCGCCCTTGGCCGCCGCTTTGTACGGCTGGCGCTCTCGCAGCGACGGGTCGGCATCGGCTTGCTCTGCAAAGCGGCGGATGAGGAAGTCGAGTTGGATGTACATCGGCTTCTCGCACCACAATGTGCCGTCGTTGTCGAAAACCGCTACCCGCGAATCGGTTTCGACGTCGGCGACGACCTGGTCGACGAAGTCGATGATCGCCGACTTCGTGGGTCCGTCGGTCCAGGACTCCAGCACGCTCACCCGCCCCTGGAGGCGAGGAATTTATTGAGCTCTTCGACCGCGTTGTTGATGGTGAACGACGCGGGCTCTTGCCGGGGCGGAAACTCCTTGAACGTCTCCAGGAATTGCGTCGCGATGGCGGACCCGTAGAGCACGAGGAAGATTCGGTCAATCAACCAGTCCCAGTACGTATTCGACGTGACATCGGCGTGCTCGTATGGATCGGTACGCAGGTTGAAGAGCTTGGGCGCCCGCAGTTTCGTGAACGGCTCGAGCCACAGCTGCAACGTGCCCTGGCAGCGCTGCTCCATGAAGACGACCTTCCAGTTCTCCGCCCGGATACCCAGGACGTCACAGTCGTCGGAAAAGTAGATCATGCCGCGACGCGGGCTCTTGGCCACCTCGCCGGTGAGATAGGGCAGCAGGTTGTAGCCGTCGATGTGAACCTTGTACGTCTGGTCGCCGATGGTGTGGCCGGCCTTCAATTTGTCGACGATGTCTGGGTCCCCTGCGGCGGCCAGAAATGTCGGCAGCCAATCGTGATGCTGGACGATCTCATTGGACACGCTGCGGGGCTTGATCTTTCCCGGCCAGCGGATCATCTCCGGGACCCGGAAGGCGCCCTCCCAGTTGGTGGCCTTCTCGCTGCGGAACGGAGTCGTGGCACCGTCGGGCCAGCTGTTCGAATGAGGGCCGTTGTCGGTGCTGTAGATGACGATGGTGTCCTCGGCGATGCCCAACTCGTCGACCAGATCGAGGAGTTGGCCGACGTTGCGGTCGTGGTCGATCATCGTGTCGTGGTACGGCGATTGCCAGCGCCCGGCCTGGCCGAGGCTCTCCGGCTTGGTGTGCGTCCGGAAATGCATATGGGTCATGTTCATCCAGACGAAGAACGGCGTGCCCGCGTCGTGCTGGCGCCGAATGAAATCGCCACACGCGGAGGTGGTTTCGTCGTCGATGGTCTCCATTCGCTTCTTCGTCAGGGGCCCGGTGTCCTCGATGCGCTGCTTGCCTACGGGCCCGTACCGCTCGTCGACCTCGCCGGAATCTTCGTCGGTGGCCCAGGAGTGAACCACGCCCCGCGGCAAGAGCGCCCGACGCAGTAGAGGTGCTTCCTCCTCGGTGGGGTAGTCGGGGTTTTCCGGCTCTTCTTCAGCGTTGAGGTGATAGAGGTTGCCGAAGAACTCGTCGAATCCATGCGCTGTCGGCAGGTACTTGTTGAGGTCCCCGAGGTGGTTCTTGCCGAACTGGCCGGTCGCATAGCCCAATGGCTTGAGCAACTCGGCGATCGTCGGGTCCTCCTTCTGCAGCCCGACATCGACCCCGGGCATGCCCACCTTGCTCATGCCGGTGCGATAGACGCTCTGGCCGGTAATGAACGACGCCCGTCCAGCGGTGCAACTTTGTTCGCCGTAGGAGTCTGTGAACAGCATCCCCTCGTCGGCGATGCGGTCGATGTTGGGGGTGAAGTAACCCATCAAGCCGCGGCTGTAGCAGCTCAGGTTCGAGATGCCGATGTCGTCGCCCCAGATGACCAGAATGTTCGGCTTACCGTTCGGCATGGCTGCTCCTTGTGGTCGACGTCTGCGTCGAAGCCTAGGAGCGCAACGTCGCTGTCATCCGGCATTTGACCAACGATTCAGCGCCAATACATCTGGCGCCGGGCGCAGGCGCGGAGCACCCTGGTAGCTGGAGGGTGATGGCGATGTACGACAAGGATCTGAGCACCAACTGGCACATCGAGATCGACTTCGACGAGGACGAGACCCACACGCACGCGACGGTGCGGGCCCAGCGCGGCACCGGCGAGACGGTCACCACGTTGGGCGACGCCTACCGCAACCCGAAGGACAGCAGCCAGCCGATGATCGGCGAGGAGATCGCCGCCGCGCGCGGTCTGATCGCGCTGGGCACCGAGCTGTTGCAGAGCGCGTCCTCGAGGATCGAACAGACCACGCACCAGTCGGTGCACCTGTATCACTGAACCGTGGCGCTGGCCGTCTGTCTGCTGTTCGACCGACGATCCGAGCGGGCGGTGCGGGCGTTATGGGATCGAGGAGCAGGGTGTGCCGAGCCTGCGTTCGCACACTCACGGTCGGCATGTGCCGCATGTGTCGTACGCGGTCTTGCGGAGCTGGGACCTCGCGGCGGTGTGCGACGCGCTCGCCGGTCTCGACGGCGGCGAACCCGTTGACTTGAGCTTCGACGGCATCGGGTTGTTCCGGCGCGGACGGACGTGGTTGGTTGCGGGGGTGAGCGCCGACTTCGTCGCGCGCCAACAGCGGGTGGTCGAGGCGGTGACCGCCACTGGCGCAGAACTGCATAAGCACTACCGGCCCGGCGTGTGGCTGCCGCACTGCTCGCTGGCGCCGCGCGCGACGCTGGATCAGCTGCCGGCCGTGGTGGCGTCGGTGCTGGACGTCCTGCCGCTGCACGCGCGGCTGGACCGGGCCGCGTTGGTCAACAGCGCCACGGGGGAGATCAGCCCGCTGCGGGCTGTTCCGTGAGCATGCTGACGGCGTGCGGCTTCGCTTCCGACTTCATCTGGTGGAACAGGTCGACGTAGTAGGGCAGGCACTCTGCCATCGCCTGCTCGGTGGTGAACAACGGCCTATACCCGAGATCCCGTTCGGCCTTCGCGATCGAGAAGTAGTTGTCGAGGTAAAGCCGTTCCACCGCAAGCGGTTCCAGCAACGGCTTGGGCAAGCCGAACCGGAAGTGGAACCATTGCCACACTGTCATCACGAACCACACCAGCCGGCCCGGCACCCGCAGCCTTGGCCACGGCTGACCGCACGCCTCCACGACCGGCCGCGAGAACTCGAACATGTTGATCGGCTCACCGTCGTTGATGAAGTAGGCCTGACCAGGTGCGGTGCCGCCCGGCACCAGATGCTCGGCGGCCAGGATGAAGCCGTGAATCAGGTTGTGCACGTACGAGTTATCGAGCTTGACCCGCTTGCTGCCGACGAGCACCTTGACGTGGCCCGCAAGCACGCTTTCGAACACCTTGCGGAACATCGTCTGATCACCGCGGCCCCAGATACCGCTGGGCCGGATGGAACATGTGAGTAAGCCGGCCCCGCCATTTGGGGACGCGTTCTGCGACAACACAAACCGCTCAGCGACGACCTTCGTCTCGGTGTACAGGTCGTTGAAACGTTCGGTGTACGGCAGCGTTTCGTCGCCGCCCGAGATGCGCCGGCCTCCCATCACCACACTGTTGGACGCGGTGTAGACGAACCGCTTCACACCCGCCTTCTGCGCGGCGTGCACGAGGTTCTTGGTGCCGTCGACGTTGACCGCGAAACTGCGCTTGCGGTACTCCTCGGTGACCGACGCCCCGCCCATCAAGTCGATGATTGCCGCGGTGTGAATGATCGTGTCGATACCGTCGACAGCCTTGGCGACCGTATCGGCGTCGCAGATGTCTCCTTCGAGCACCTCGAGACGGGGATGCGCAGGTAGCGGCGAGGCGGCTCGGTCGAAGGAGCGGACGTCATGACCGCGGTCGAGCAACTCGGTCACCAGGTTGGCGCCGACGAAACCGGAGCCCCCGGTGACGAGGACGCGGCCCAGCGCGGTGGTCAACGTTGAATCACCCATGCCGCAGAGCATAAATGAAACGTGTTACAGTTTCGAGCCCTTAGCCGAAAAATCGTTCCGCGTTCAAGCTTCCTCGCCGTCCCTGGAGGCTAGCGCATCCTCTACTCGCTTCCGCGCGCCAGCTAAGTGTTCTTCGCAACGTTTAGCCAGCTCTTCACCTCTTTCCCAGAGCTTCAGCGATGTATCTAAGTCCAGCCCGCCTTGCTCGAGCTGCTGGACTACTTCGACCAACTCGTCGCGGGCTTCTTCGTACCCCAGTTCACTAATAGGCTTCATTCGCTGCCCTCGCTCACGGCTCTGACGGCCCCGTCGGCGACCCGTACGCGCAGCCGCGTGCCTGCCGGCGCGTCGGCCTTCGTGCGCAACACCGCCCCGGCGTCCGTTTGTACGACGGCGTAGCCGCGCGCCAGCGTGGCCGCCGGCCCCAGTGTGGACACGCGTGCCGACAGGTGGCCGATCCGGTCGGACTCCGCGTTCACCAGCCGGGTGATGTCACGCCGAACACAGGCGCGGGCGCGGTGGATCTCGTCGGCGCGGGCAGTGAGCGCGGCCAGCGGCTGTGCCAGTACCGGCCGGCTTCGCAGTTGGCCCACGATGTGCTGCTCGCGGTGCACCCAATTGCGCAGTGCACGTGCGCTGCGTCGGCGCAGATCCAAGACGAGGGCCTGCTCGGCTGCCGCGTCGGGCACGATCCGCTTGGCCGCGTCGGTCGGGGTTGCCGCACGCAGATCCGCAACGAGGTCGCACAGCGGGTTGTCGGGTTCGTGGCCGACTGCGCTGACGACCGGCGTGGTGCATGCGGCGATCGCCCGGCACAGCGTTTCGTCGGAGAACGGCAATAGGTCCTCGACGCTGCCGCCGCCGCGGGCGATGACGATCACGTCGACGGCAGGGTCGCGGTCCAATTCGCGCAGCGCCTCGACGATCTGGACAACGGCGTTGGGTCCCTGCACGACGGTGTTGCGTACCTCGAACCGCACCGCGGGCCAGCGGCCGGCGGCGACGGTCAACACATCATGCTCAGCCGCTGATGCGCGTCCGGTGATCAACCCGATCCTGGACGGCAGGAACGGGATCTGCCGCTTGAGCCGGGGATCGAACAAGCCCTCGGCGTGCAGCAGTTGACGCAGCCGTTCGATACGGGCCAGCAGTTCGCCGATGCCGACGGCACGAATCTCGCTGACCCGCAACCAGAATGAACCGCGCCCGGTGTGGAAGTACGGCTTGGCGCACACCACCACCTGAGTGCCCTCCGACAGCTTCACCGGCGCGTTGTGCACGAGGTCGCGCGGGCAGGTCAGGCTCAGCGACATGTCCGCCGCGGGATCGCGTAGCACCATGAACACAGTCTTGGAGTCCGCGCGCACCTTGAGCTCGGTCAGCTGCCCCTCGACCCAGACGATGCCCAGACGGTCAATCCACTTGGCGACCCTAGTGGCCACGGCACGGACCGGCCACGGATTCTCGGGCGACTGGCCGGGTTCGACGTGGCTTGACTGGCTGGTCACTTGGCGGTCGCGCGGGTGATCCTGTTGGCCAGCAGGGTCTGGAAGGGTGCGCGCGCCTTGGTGGCGCCTTCGAAGGCGAGCAACGCCTCGAGGTCGGCGACCCGCAGCGAGGACATTCGTGCGCGCAGCTGGGCCAGGGTCAGCGACTCGTAGTCGAGCTCGGTGACGATGTCGGGGGGATCGGCCTTGGCGAGCTGGGCCTCCTTGTCAGCAGGCTTCGGATCCTCTGGCTCGCCGTTGGTGAACAGTGCGAAGCGACCCTCGGTGAGGCGCTCGCCGTCAGTGGCCGGCTGCGCCGGCGCGTCGTCGTCGACGTCTTCGTCAAATGTTGCCCATTCCGGCTGCTCGTCTTTGGGCGGGAACATCGCGTCGAGGGTCTCGTCGCCCTTGATAACCAGGTCGGCCACGTCTTGCTGCATCTTCATCACAAGGTGTGCAAGCTGGCTCGCGACGGTCATCGGATACATGAGGATGGTCTGCGGAAGCTTTCGGGTTTCCTCGATCGCGGTTACCGCCGCTCCTACCAGCAGACGGACTCCGTACGGTGCAGTTGCCATGGCCTCCAGACTACGGCTGGCCTCCCTACCTTGCGGATCAGTACCCTGGGAACCATGCCGCCGACGATAAACATGGGGATCCCGGGTGCCTCCAGCTCGGTCAGCGGCGGTGTTGCCGGTAAACGAGTGCTGCTGGCCGAGCCGCGCGGGTACTGCGCGGGCGTCGACCGCGCCGTCGAAACCGTGGAACGCGCGCTGGAAAAGCACGGCGCGCCGGTGTACGTGCGCCACGAGATCGTGCACAACCGGCACGTGGTCGACACGCTGGCGAAGGCCGGCGCGGTGTTCGTCGACGACAACGACGAGGTGCCCGAGGGTTCCATTGTTGTGTTCTCCGCGCACGGCGTCGCGCCGACGGTGCACGAGACGGCCGCCGCACGCGACCTCAAGGTGATCGACGCCACCTGCCCGCTGGTCACCAAGGTGCACAACGAGGCCAAGCGGTTCGCCCGTGACGACTACGACATCCTGCTGATCGGTCACGAGGGCCACGAGGAAGTTGTCGGCACCGCGGGCGAGGCGCCGGACCACGTGCAGCTGGTCGACGGGCCGGATGCCGTCGACAGCGTCACCGTGCGCGACGAGGACAAGGTGATCTGGCTGTCCCAGACCACGTTGAGCGTCGACGAGACGATGGAGACCGTGCAGCGGCTGCGGGAGCGTTTCCCGAAGCTGCAGGACCCGCCGAGCGACGACATCTGCTACGCCACGCAGAACCGGCAGGTCGCGGTCAAGGCGATGGCGCCGGAGTGCGAATTGGTGATCGTCGTCGGATCGCGCAACTCGTCGAACTCGGTGCGGCTGGTCGAGGTCGCGTTGGGTGCCGGCTCGGAGGCCGCTCATCTTGTGGACTACGCCGACGACATCGACCCGGCGTGGCTCGAGGGCGTGACGACGGTCGGCGTCACATCGGGCGCGTCGGTGCCCGAAGTGCTGGTGCGCGGGGTCCTCGAGCGGCTCGCCGAGTACGGATTCGACGTCGTGCAGCCCGTCACGACAGCCAACGAAACGTTGGTGTTCGCGCTTCCGCGGGAGATCCGCCCGGCACGCACGTAATGCGCCTTCCTGCGCGAGCAGACGCAAAAGTGCCCAAAATCGGCTCCGGAGAGGCACTTTTACGACTGCTCGCGGTTCTCGTCCTCGTACTCGCCGGCTGCGGTGACGATGTCGCGGACCGGTTGAACGCCACGGTCCATTCGTTCGCTGACGCGCTCACGAAAGGTGACGCCTCCGCCGCGGCGGCCGTGACCACCGATCAAGCCGCGGCATCCGACACGTTGGGCAAGCTGTTCGACAGCCTCGGCAAGAACGCACACGTCGAGGTCGGCAAGGTCGATCGCAAGGACAACGCCGCCACATTCACGTTGAACGCGACCTGGAAGTTCGGGCCAGACGGACGAAATCAGTGGACCTACACCACAACCGGCGCCGCCGACGCCAACGGAGACGACTGGAAGATCCGGTGGAGCCCGACGACCGTCGCGCCCGGCCTGGACGTCGGGCCGTTGTCGTACAGCACGGTTGTGCCGGACCCCGCTGCGCGGGTGCTCGACCGCACGGGCGCGGAGTTGCTTACCCAGCAAGTCGTCACGCTGGTCAACGTGGCGCCCGGCGCAGACGTGAGTGCCGTTGCAGCACTTCTTAATCCGCTCGATTCGAGTATCACGGCGGACTCGATGCAGACGCAGCTCGGCGCCGCCAACGGCCAGCCGGTCACCGCGATCACGCTGCGGGCGGACGACTTGGCGCCGATCGAGGAGCAACTGAAGGCGCTGCCGAACGTGACGCTCGCACCGCAGACGCGGCTGCTGACCGCCGACAAGGCGCTGACGTCGCCCACGCTGTCGGGCCTGACGGACCTGTGGCAGCACGCCACCGACGACGCCACCGGCTGGGCGGTGAGCGCCCAGGGCGCCAACGGTGCCCAGCGCGTCGGCGGCCAGGACCCCAAACCCGTAGCCGATATCGCCAGCACGCTCGACATCGGCATGGTGCTCGCCGCCAAGAACGCGCTGGCCCCGATCGCCACCCCAGCCGCGATGGTCGTGCTCCAGCCCTCGACGGGCAACGTGCTGGCGGTCGCGCAGAACGCCGCCGCCGACGCGCAGGGTCCGATCGCGCTCACCGGCCTGTATCCGCCCGGCTCGACGTTCAAGACGGTGACAGTCTCGGCTGCCCTGCAGGCCGGACAGGTCACCCCCGACAGCGTCGTCGCGTGCCCTGGGACGGAGAACATCGAGGGCCGTCAGATCCCCAACGACGACAACTTCGACCTCGGCCAGGTTCCGCTGCACACCGCGTTCGCCCGGTCCTGCAACACCACGATGGGACGGCTCGCCGTCAACCTGCCGCCCGACGGCCTGACCAAGGCGGCCGCGCAACTCGGTCTCGGGATCGACTACACGGCGCCAGGCATGACCACCGTCACCGGAAAGGTGCCCGCCGCCGACACCGCCGCGTTGCGCGTGGAGGAGGGTATCGGCCAGGGCCAGGTGACCGCGTCACCGTTCGGCATGGCGCTGTTGGCCGCGGCTCTGGCGCACGGCTCGGTGCCTGCCCCGGCGATCGTCAACGGCCAACCGGGCAAGCCGGACCATGCTCCCGACGCGCTTCCGTCGGCCGTCGCCGATCAGGTGAAATCGATGATGCGCGAGACGGTTACGGGCGGCACCGCGACGCAGCTGCAGGATATCCCCGGCATGCTGGGCAAGACCGGTACCGCCGAATACATCGACGACCAACACGCGCACGGCTGGTTCGTGGGCATCGACGGCGATCTGGCGCTGTCCGTATTCATCAGTGACGCAGGCAGTTCCGCGCCTGCTGTGGATGCGGCCGGCCGGTTTCTGCGCGGGCGCAGTTAGACGTCGTATTCCCAGCTGTCGGCTTGCCAATTGCGAGACGACCGAGACCGAGTTCGGTAGTCGGCGCGGTTGTCGCTGTCGTCGGCGCCGCGATACCGCACACGTGACACCGGGTGATGCGTCCCGTTCCCGTTGGTGCCGTGCGGCTCCAACGGTTCGTAGTCGTCGAGACGGCGGCGACGTTCGGGTCGCTCGTAGGACGCGCGCCGGTCGGCAGGAGGGACGGACTTGCGTGGCTCGCGCGTCGACGACGTGCGGCTCCGTCGCCGAGGTTCTACAGGCGGCTGATCGGTCTTGCGGGGCGCACGGGCGCGGCGCGGGCGCTCGGCGACGGGTTCGATGATCTCGGTTTCCGGCGGGCGGGCGTGGCGCGACCGGGACGGCGTCGCGCGTTTCGTGGTCCGGCCGCTGCGGGTCGAACCTGTCGTAGACCGCGCAGCTCGGCTGGGACGGTCGATGGTGTGCTTGCGGCGCGGCGATTCGGTGTCCTCGGCGTCGTCCTCGTCGGGCTCGGCGGTGAACAGCGACGACACCTTGGCGGTGAGGGTCGACGCGCGGCTGGTGCTGGCGGGCTCCTTCTCCGCGGATAGCCCAGCGGTGCGGCGTGAAGACATGCCGTAGTACCAGCGGCCCATGCCGATCAGCAGCACCGCCGCGGCGGTGAAGAACATCAGCGGAAACCGCTCGATCAGCGGATAGCCAAAGTTGATCAGCGTGTCCTTGATGCCGCTGAAGTTCGCGCCGTGAAAAAGGAAATAGGCCGTCGGCACGCTGACGAAGAGGATGAGCGGCGGCTGGATGACGGCGGTGAAGATTCCCGATTGGCGCACGGCGAGAACGGCGAAGATGCACCCCACCAGGTACGAGCCGGCGAAGACCATGCCCAGCTCTTTATTGCCTGTGCCTGCGTCGTAGGCGAAGCCCACGGCGGTCAACGTGACCGCCGCGAGCACCGCACCCCACCACGGAAGACCCGGGATATTGGGATGCGCAGAGCGATGGTCGGCCGCCACCGCCGACCTTGCGCGCTGTCCGGACACACGTAGACCGTACCGGCTATCCGTAAAAGTCGTCGCCAGCGCGCTTCTGGCGTGCCGATCACAGTCTCCTAGACTCTGGACCCTGTGGGCCTGAACCTGGGAATCGTCGGACTGCCGAATGTTGGCAAGTCAACGCTGTTCAACGCGCTGACGCGCAATAACGTGCTGGCGGCCAACTATCCGTTCGCGACGATCGAGCCGAACGAGGGTGTCGTGCCGCTGCCCGACCCGCGGTTGGCTGAACTGGCCAAAATGTTTGCCTCGGACAAAATCGTGCCGGCGACGGTGACGTTCGTCGATATTGCCGGCATCGTCAAAGGCGCATCCGAGGGCGCAGGTCTGGGGAACAAGTTCCTGGCCAACATCCGCGAAAGCGATGCCATCTGTCAGGTCGTGCGGGTGTTCACCGACGACGATGTCGCACATGTCGATGGCCGCATCGATCCCAAGTCGGACATCGAGGTGATCGAGACCGAGCTGATCCTGGCCGATCTGCAGACGCTTGAGCGTGCGCTGCCGCGGATGGAGAAGGAAGCGCGGACGCACAAGGACCGCAGGCCGGCGTATGAGGCGGCGGTGGCGGCGCAGGAGATCCTCAACGGTGACAAGACGCTCTTCGCGGCGGGTATCGATGCGTCGCTGGTGCGGGAGCTGAACCTGCTGACGACAAAGCCGTTCCTGTACGTGTTCAACGCCGATGAGGCGGTGCTGACCGACGACGCACGCGTGGCTGCCTTGCGTGAGCTGGTCGCGCCCGCGGACGCGGTTTTCCTCGACGCGAAGATCGAAGCGGAGCTCCAGGAGCTGGACGACGAGTCGGCCGCTGAGCTGCTGGAATCGATCGGCCAGACCGAGCGTGGACTGGATGCGTTGGCGCGTGCGGGTTTTCACACGCTGAAGCTGCAGACGTTCCTGACGGCGGGCCCAAAAGAGTCGCGCGCGTGGACGATTCACCAAGGCGATACCGCGCCGAAGGCCGCCGGTGTCATCCACACCGACTTCGAGAAGGGCTTCATCAAGGCTGAGATCGTGTCGTATGACGACCTGATGGAAGCCGGTTCGATGGCGGCCGCCAAGGCCGCGGGCAGGGTTCGCATGGAGGGCAAGGACTACGTGATGGCCGACGGGGACGTGGTCGAGTTCAGATTTAATGTCTGACGCTCGTTGACTCTGCGGCTATGGCGAGGTGCTCTCGTACTTTCACGCCCTACGCGCAGAGTCAACGGCCGAACTGGCCTGGCGGCGTATCCGGCGACGTAGCATTCCCTGGTGAGTTTCGTCGTCTCGCCGGAGGCGTATGCACGGTACATGGGCCGGTATGCCGAGCCTCTTGCGGAGGTTTTCGTGGCATTTGCCGGGGTCGGCGCTGGCGATGAGGTGCTCGACGTGGGCTGTGGACCGGGCGCGCTTACGGCGCAGTTGCTGTCCGTCGGAGCCGAGGTCACGGCGATTGATCCTTCTCCGCCGTTCATCGACGCGATCAGTGCTCGCTTCCCAGGCGTTGACGCGCGTCGGGGTGCAGCGGAGGAATTGCCTTACGACACTGCAGTTTTCGATGCCGCGCTTGCGCAATTGGTGGTGCACTTCATGACGGACCCAGTCGCCGGCATCAGACAGATGGCGCGCGTGACGCGACGCGGCGGTGTCGTCGCAGCATGCGTCTGGGACGGGCCGACCGGCGCACTGGCGCCGTTTTGGGATGCGGTGCACATGATCGACCCCGAGGCCCAGGATGAAGCGCTACTGTCCGGGGCGCACATGGGGCACCTGACGGAGCTATTCGAAGCGGCCGGCCTGAACGACGTGGAAGAAGATTCCATAGCGGTCGACGTTGTACATCCGACCTTCGAGGAGTGGTGGGAGCCTTACACATACGGTGTCGGCCCGGCCGGTGACTACGTCCAGCGACTCGACGCCGATGGCCGCGCGCGTCTCGCATCGGTGGCTCGCCAACGTCTCGGCGATGGGCCGTTCACCGTCACCGCCGCCGCGTGGGCCGCTCGCGGGACGGTGTGAGTCCGTCGTGGTCGAGTCCGCGACGTTGATCGTTTCCCGGGCCCAACGCATGTGCATCGCTGGGCTCGCGGCGTGCGTCGCGCTATCGCTCTCCAGCTGTTCGTCGAACGAGCCGACGACCGCACTTTCCTCTGCCACGACGACTGCGACCAGCGCGGTACCACAGGTGTCCGCGCTGAAGCGCATAGATCCGAAGGCATTTCAGGCCGTCGTCGACACTGCCGCGAAGAAGCTCATGGTCCCCGGGGCGATGGTGCTACTACACATGCCTCAAGGCGACTTCACCTTTGCGTTCGGCACGACCGAACTCGGCGCCCAGACGCCGCCGGCGACGAACACCCATTTCCGGATCGCGTCGAACACCAAGACCATGACGGCGGCGCTGATCGTCCTGCTCGCCCAGGACGGCAAGCTGAAGTTCAGCGACCCCGTGTCGGCGTACATCCCGAATGTACCCAACGGCGAAAACATCACGGTCGCACAGCTTTTGAAGATGCGCAGCGGCTTGTACGGCTACACGGCCGACCCCGAGCTTTCCGCAGCGATGGATGCCGACCCGGGAAAGGCCTGGACGCCGCAGGAGGTACTGGCTATCGCGTTCCGCCATCCGCCGCAGTTCGCGCCTGACGCCTCCTACGACTACAGCAACACGAACTATGCGCTTCTGGGTCTAATCGCAGAGAAGGTCGGAGGGCGCTCGTTGGCACAGCAGTTCGCCGACCGCCTGTTCGGCCCCGTCGGCCTTTCGCAGACGTCGCTGCCCGCCGCCGCAGACACATCGATGCCGGCTCCTTACTCGCACGGCTATATGTACGGTGGCAGCTTCTACGCCCTCGCCGACATCCCGTACCCCGCCGATATGCAGGCCGCCGCCAAGGCCGGAACCTTGCAACCGGTCGACTACACCCACCAGAACCCTTCGTACGCCACCGCCGCCGGCGGAGCGATCTCTACGGCCGACGACCTGGCCACATGGATGAAAGCGCTCGTCTCGGGCAAGCTCTTCAACGCCGAATACCACCACCAGTGGTTGACGAGCCTGCAGGCCGAGGATCCTGACGCGCCCAATGGACAGAAGTACGGGTATGGCATCTCGTATCAGCGATTCGGCCCGAACGCGGCAATGTACTACCACGGCGGCGAACTTCCTGGCTTCAACTCGTTCATGGGCTACGACCCGGATAACGATGTGGCACTGGTCATTTGGACGAATCTGACGCTGTCGCCGGATGGCAAGACGACGGCGCAGGCCATGTTGCCGACGCTTCTCGACGAGATCTACGCCGGGTTGTCGCTGGCGCCTCCGCCGGCTCCGACGACCACGAGGTAACTGCTTCGGAGGATCCGTCTGCGGTGTCGATGCTCGACGTGTCCGTCCGATACAGGCAGAATCGCGCAGATGACACAGCCGCCGCAGCGCCCCGGGCAGCCTGAATGGCGAGGTAGGGGAGTGCCGCCGCCGGATCAGGCGACGCGACGGCTTCCGCGTCCCGGACGACCGGAGCCGCCGACCGAACAGATCCGCGGCCGATACCGGCCCGGCGATCCAGGGCCGACCGAGAAGTTCCGGAAGCCGCCGTCACCTGCCGATTCCGCGCCGACAGAACAGATCCGTCGGCCGCCGCCACCACCGTCGCCGTCACCGCCACAGTCACCCGCCAAGAAGCAGCGGGGCTCGAGCTTACGAACGCCGCAGTCGATCATCCTGATTGCGGTCATCATCGTGGCGCTGCTGGCCGGTGGTCTTGCCGGCGCGGAACTCTATGCCCGGCACCGTGCAGACAGCATCCTCGTGGCTGTTGCCGAGTGCGTCGTCAAGGACGGCGCCACGATCTCGTTCGGGGTGAACCCGCCCTTCCTGTGGCAGCACATCACCGGCCACTACACGAACATCTCGGTCGCCACTGCTGGAAACCAAGTCCAGGAAGCCAAGGGAATGACGGCCGACGTGACGCTCGGGGACGTGCGGCTGCAGGACACCGCGAATTCCAAGGGCACCATCGGATCGCTGAACGCGACGCTCACCTGGAAATCCGAGGGCATCAAGGACACGGTGGTCGCCAACCTCCCGGTGGTGGGAAGTTTGGTCACCGGTGTGAGCACGGACGCCGCCGCGGGCACCATCGTTCTGGAAGCCGGGAGCAACAGCGTCACGGCCAAGCCCGTCGTCACCGACGGTGACCTGAACCTGGAGGTTGTCGACGTCAACGGCCCGCTGCCGAAGGACGGTGTGCAGTCAGCGCTGAACGACCTCACCAAGAAGCTCAACGACAACTATCCACTCGGTATCCATGCCGACAGTGTCCAAGTGACCGGGACGGGCGTCGTCGGCAAGTTCTCCAGCCAGAACGCGTCGATTCCCAAGGAGGACGCGAACCCCTGTTTCGCGCGACTCTGAGAGCCGGTGCATCAAAAGGCGGTGTCCACGAAGCCGTTCGTCGTGTTCGCTTCGTCGTGGTTGGACACGTGGTAGCCCAGCGCGGGGACGTGTGGATCGGTGCCATACGGGACGAGCGGATCGGTGTCGGCGCTGGCGATTGGCGCGAAAAGCAGGGCACCACCAATCGTGGCGGCGGCTAACGGGCCTGCGAGGTACTTGATTGCCTTCATGGTGATCTCCTGTTTGCCGGTGGTCCTGTTCGGACACCTCAAGCCTCTCGCTCCGGCAAACCGATGTCGCCACTGCTGACGTCCATATCGATCTTCCAGCTAGCTGGAATTGGGCGCCGCGGGCACGGCCGTCACTCAGAGTGTGCGGCTATGGCACGACGGCGATTTCATCGCTCAGCCGGTAGCCCGGCGCCAGCGGCAAATGGTCTCCGCTCCAGAACGAGCCGGGATCGAACCAGTTGTAATGCTTTTCGGTCGCCAGCAGCCCCATCTCCTCATAGGTGATGGCGACCGTCTCCGCGCAGTAGGCCGTTTCCAGGCCCACCTTGAGCTTTTCAGCCTTCTTGCGTCGCGCCGACTCCCGAACCTTGCTGTGTACGAACGGGATTCCGCGGGTGAAGTCGCCGGCGACGGGAACCCGGCCACGGAACCATCGGCCCGTCAACCGCGCCGTGCTGGGAAAGGGCGTGCCGTCCATCCGGGCGATGACCTTCAGCATGCGGTCTTCCTGCTCGCGGTTGGCGTACGGCGTGAGCTGGCGTAACCAACACCGCTGTCCGTAGTTGTTGATCCAGCGTTCCACTGCTTGCCGTGCATCGTTGAGCTGCACGCCGCGGTGATTCGTGCCCGTCCACATATCGGTGAGCTTGTCGCCCAGTTCGGCGTGCCAGATCAACGGCGGCAGATCGTCGATCGCGACCGTCATCCCGACGTGGTTGACGGGACTGTTCGTCATCGACTGGATCGCCCGGTCCGGCCCGGAGCGGCCGCGAAACAGCCAGATGTCCCCTGTCCGCGTCTCGTCGAGCGCCCGCTGCAGCGACACCGTGCTTTGATTCACCACCGCAGCTTAGGCAGACTCTCCGCATGCGCGGGATATGGAAGTGGGTCGGGCTGGCCAGTGTCGCCGGTGTCGTTGCGGGCGGGGTGCTGGTCGCTCGCGACCAACGCCGGCGCAACTCCTACTCCGCGGACGACATCCGCGCCCGCCTTCACCAACGCCTCGCCGAGGCCGGCGAAGCCGCAGACTAGGCCGCCACGGCGTACAGGCGGTATGTACCGGAAAACCCCTTGAGCTCGGCGTCGCGGCCCTCGTCGAACTCGATGTCGTCGTGATCGCTCACAGCGTCGCGCACGACCTCACTGACCAGAATCTCACCGCCCTCGGCGTGCCCGGCTACCCGCGCCGCCATCGCGACGTTGCGGCCGAACAAGTCGTCGCCACGCCGTACCGATTTGCCCATGTGGATGCCGATGCGAACCCGAATACCGTTGGGGCGCTTGCGTAGTGCCCCCTGGACATCGAGGCTGCACCGCACTGCTGCCTCCGGGTCGGCGAAGGCGACCATGAAACCGTCGCCCTGGCTTTTCACCACATAACCGCCGTGCTTCTCCACGCGCCGGCGTACCAATTTGTCGTGACTGCCGAGCAGCCTGACCCAGGCTCGATCGCCGATGCGCTCGTTGAGTGCCGTCGACTCCTCGATGTCGGAGAACAGGATCACGACCTTGCCGCTTGTCGTCAGGCGAGCCAGGTCCGGTCGCTCGACCTCCGCCCAGTCCGCAAGGTCCTCGATCGACGAGCGGACCGCGGCGCCGAACCCGTCTTTGCGCAGGATGTTGGCGGTCTGCCACATCGTCTTGACGGCCTCACGACTACCGGTGAGAAGCATGTTCCTGGTGTCGACGCGGCGGCGCAGCTCGTCAAGTTCTCGATGCTGCCGCGTGTAGTACACCCACAGCACGATCAGCCCCACCGCTTCCAGCGCTGCGATGCCTGCCAGTACGTAAGCCGCGATCTGCGCTCCCATCACCGCTCAAGTATTGGATGCTGAAGCCGTGATGTCCGCCAAGGCGCCCTATTACGAGAGTCGCTACATCCGCGCTAACCATCCCGACCTGCCGCAAGCGCTGTGGCTACGCGAGACCTTGCTGCTGCCGACCGCCGGTGATGCGGTCGCCGATGTCTGGGTGATGGTGTTCGACCCCGACGGGGCGGGCAACCGGGCGCTCAAGCAGCCGTACCCGATCGACGCCGCGGCCTACGACTACGACGATTGGACCGCCCGCATAGGGGCGACGACGCTCGACGACCGATCGGCGCAGGGTGTGGTGACCGGTGGAAGCCGCTCGGCGCGGTGGGATCTGCGCATCAGCCCAGGCTCTGCTGACGCGGTGAAACTCCTGACCGAGCGCGGCTACAAGGCGCGCATCCCGACTGCCAAGACGACGGTGCGCCACCCGCTGGCCGAGTTCGACGGTCAGCTCGAACTCGACGACATCCGGCTTGTCGTCGACGGCTGGACCGGCAGCGTGAACCACAACTGGGGGACGCGGCACACGCCGGCCTATGCGTTCGGCCAGGTGTGTGGATTCGACGACGCACCAGAGTCGACCCTGGAGATCGTGACGGCGCGCGCCGCCATCGGGCCCGTCATGCTGCCGACCGCCACGCTTTTCGTCTTCCGGCACGCCGGCCAGGAATTTGCGGTCCGCTCGATCCTCGGCAGCATGCAAACCCACGGTAGGTATCGGCCGTTCTCATGGGCGTTCGGCGGGCGGGTGGGCGAGAAGATGATCGAGGGCGAGATCACCACAGAGCCGGACGACGTCATCGGCTTGACCTACACCGACACCGACGGCGGCTCCAAGTTCTGCTACAACTCCGCCATTGCGACATGTCGAGTTCAAGTGGCAGGTAAAGCCTTTGAACGCACCGAGCTCGTCGCCACTCGTCGTGCGATGTTCGAGATCCTCACCGACGTTCGCCACGACGACGTACCGCTGCGGGCCTGACCTGACTACACGCCCGTCGTCGAGCCGGGCCGCAGGATCATCAACACCGTGACGGCCACCCACAGCAGGTTGAAGATGCCCGTCGTCATGGCCAGCGTGCTGACTGCCTTGCCGTCGAGTGCCGCGCGCTGATCGGGCAGGATGCTCGCGACGAGCACGACGGCCGCAACCGCCGTGAGCGCAATCGACACCAGCACCCACGCTTGGGTGAGCACGCCCATCGACACTGCCGTCGCGATGCCTAGCAGCGGGACCGCCACGCCCACAACGGCGTACGTCTGGCAGATGCGGTACAGCACGGGCGCCGCCGCGGAACCCTCGCGAGCGAGGCGAGGAAACATACTGGCGGCTACTGCAATTGGCCCGACGGCGAGAATCGCGACGATGACATGGGCGCTGAGCAGAATGGCGGACATCGGGCTAGACGATAGGGCGTCGACCAACACGTGCCTAGGTCGATCTCGGCCACGATTGGCTCGGATCTGGCCACATACGTGCGCGCGCCCCCTATCGCCCATTTCGACACCAGGGCTGTCGACGACCAGCTCGGTCAGCAATACACAGCCCTGGTGTAGATCTCGGCGACGGCACCTGAGGGCGGGTGCCTACCAGCCCTCCGTCAAGACACGGTCCAGCGTGTCGACGTAGACGTCGGCCGAGTCGATGTCAATGCACAACGGCGGCTTCGTTTTCAGAATGTTCATGTGGTCGCCGGTCGGCTGGATGATCACCCCGAGCTCGAGCATGCGCTCGCAGATCGCCGACGTCTCCTCCGGCGCGGGCTCCAACGTGTCGAGGTCGCGGATCATCTCGACACCTAGGTAGAGACCTATGCCGTGCACCGTGCCGATGATCGGATGCTTGCCCTGCAGCGCTTGCAATCTCGCCTTCAAATGCGCGCCAACGTGTTTCGCGTTCTGCGGCAGGCCCTCGTCACGCAGCACGTCGAGAACAGTGATCCCGATCGCGCACGACAAGGGACTACCGCCCGTCGACGAGAAGAAGTAGCCCTGCGACCGGAACCCGTCGGCCACCGCGCGGCTCGTGATCACCGCACCCAGCGGATACCCATTGCCCGCTGACTTCGCGATCGACACGATGTCGGGCACCGCATTCTGCTGCTGAAAGCCCCAAAACCATTCGCCGAGACGCCCATAACCGACCTGAACCTCATCCGAGATCGCCAGACCGCCCGCCGCCCGCACCGACGCATACACCTGCTGCAGATATCCATCCGGCAACGCCATGCCACCGGCATTGCCGTATACGCTTTCGCAGATGAACGCCGCGGGCGGATGCCCATCGGCCGTCAGCTCTGAAATCTGCTGCACCGCTTCACCGGCATACCGCGCCGCATCTGTGCCGCGGTATTTGCCACGGAAGCTGTTCGGTGACTCGACGGTATGAACCCAACCCGGCCGCGTGGCAAGCGCATTCGGGTTATCGGCGGTCGACGTCGACACCGCGTCCGTCCCGTACGTCCATCCGTGATACGCCTCGCGCACCGCCACCACGTCGCGCCGGCCGGTGGCCGCCATCGCAAGCCGGATCGCTAGATCGCTTGCCTCAGAACCAGAATTCACCAGGAAAACCGTGTCCAGCGGGTCAGGCAGCGTCGCAGCGAGCCGTTCACTGAATTCGACCACCGCTTCGTAGTTGAACCGCGAATTGGTGTTGAGTTTGCGCAACTGCCGTGCGGCGGCGTCGGCGATCCGCGGATGGGCGTGGCCCAGCACGGTCACGTTGTTGACCATATCGAGATAGGTCCGGCCCGCCGTGGACATCAGGTAATGCCGGCGGCCACGCTCGATCTGCGGCGGCCGCCGATAGTAAAACTCCTGCACCGGCGCGAAACTCGCGTCGCGGCGCGACAACAGATCGCCGGTCTTCGCTGCTTCTACCGCATCAACGCCCAGCAACGGCCGGGGATCACGCGACAGCGCCAGCCATCCCGCCGCCAGCTCCGGCCGCGCGAACAGCGGTGCCACGGGCGCACCGACTGGTCGCACACCGAGCCCCACCCAGCACCCTGCGGGCGCATCGGCCAGCGCTTCGCCCGCACGCACACTCCCCGACGCCATCGCCTGCACCCCGGTCAGCGTCAGCTCGTAGTGCGCTCCCCGGAGCACCGACTCTTCGATCTCGCCGTCCCACGGCGCCACTAGCTTCGTCGTCGACGCCGCCCACAGGCTGATCCCGGTCGCCACGACTTCGGGGCTTTCCTGGCTGAGCTTGCGTGTCCTGCTCAGCCGAGGCTGACCCCAGCGAGTCACCACGAGCCGTGCGCCGTTCTGCACTGCCGCCCTTGCCAGTTCGCCCTCGACATCCGCTTTGAGGGAGCCGTCCGGCTCGAACGCGAAGTCGTAAACGTCGGATGTAGTTCCCAGGTCGAGCGTCGCCACCGACGATGGATCCACATCGATGACGGACCCGCCAACAGGTTCCGGCTGTGCGGCCAGGCCGAGTTCGGCCCTGATCACCTCCGTCATCACGTCCATCGGAACCGACGTGGCCTGTTCGAACATGCGCCACTCGCCGTCGGACTGCTCGGTGATGTACGGATTGTCGGGATCCAACGCTGCCTGCTGCGCGCCGCTGACAATCAGCACCGCGGTGCGCAACACCAGCAGTGGCCACAGCGCATCCATCTCCGCTGTGTTCAGCGGCCGGACGGCGTGAAATGCGCGCACCGCGGGCAGGATCGACGTGGGATCGCTTCCCGGATGTCCAAGCACCGACGAAACCGTGATCGCCAGTTCGGATACGGCCCAACTATCCGACAAGTCACCGAAGTCGATGACTCCGTCCGGATGCCGTGACGCCGAGACCACAACGTTGGCGTCGGTGAGGTCCAGATGGACCGCCTGCCGCGGCAGCTCGTCGGCGAGCGCAGCGATTCTCGCCCACGCGTCACGGGTCACCGCTTCGATCCGCGCCTTCTGTGAAGGATCGTCGATATGCGAAATCAATTCGGCCACAACGTCAGCGCCATAGCGCAAATCCCATTGCAGAACCCGGTCCAGGCCCGGATGGGTAAAGCCCGCAAGCGCCCGGCTCACTCGACCCGCTACGTCGCCCAGCGCGGCAACCGCGGTGGGCGATAGATAGCCGGAATCCAGGAGCGTGCCGCCAGGGAGATAGCGCAGCAGCCGTACGTACGCTGTCCCGTCAACCAATCCGGTTACGGCGGTGCACTTTTGGCCACCTTCGTTCGGCAGAGGTACGGCGATGCGCAACGCCGGCTCAGCGTCGGCGATCCGTTGCGCCGCCAAGTCTTGGGCCTCGATCTCGAGCGCATTGAACGCCGGGTTGGCGATCTTCAGCACCCCGACGATGGCGCCATCGGAGCCGGTGACGACGAAGTTCTTGTCCTGCTGACTGCCAAGCGATGTCGCCAGGGCCTGCAGCCCGTAGTGCGCAGCAAGGATTTCGCGGGCCTGGGCCTCACTGACCTGAGGTGCCGGAAGCTCCCGTGCCTCAAGGAAGTTGAAGCCGACCGTCACCGGCCGACGAACTGCACGACGACTTCGGAGAACGCCTCGTTGTCGTCACCGGCTGCGGTGTGCCCGGCGTCGGACAACTCCACGAACTCGGCGTGCGGCACTTTCTCAAGAAAGTCCCGCACGCCTTCCATGCTGACGACATCGGACAGCTTGCCCCGGATCAGAAGGATCGGGATGGTCAGGTCGATCGCGGCCCGTTCGAGTTTCTCTTCCCGCACAAATGCGTTATCTGCAGGGGCGGTGAGGAACTTGGGGTCCCAGTGCCAGTACCACCGGCCGTCGCGGCGGCGCAGGTTCTTCTTCAGGCCCTCGGGGCTGCGCGGCTTGGTCCGGTGCGGCAGGTAGGCGGCGACCGCGTTGGCGGCCTCTTCCAGCGACTCGAAGCCGTGGACGTGGCTGAACATGAAGTCCCGAATCCGGGCGCTGCCGTCCTTCTCGTACCGCGGCACCACGTCGACGAGGACCAGCTTCGTCACCTTTTCCGGCCCGGCCGCGTCGGCGACGAGGATCCCCGTCATTCCGCCCATGCTGGCCCCGATCAAAATCACCGGCCGCCCGATCTGGTCAAGCACTCGCATGACATCCGCGCACAACGCATCAACGGTGTAGGTCGCGTCCGGTGAGCGGTCGGAATCGCCGTGGCCGCGGCTGTCCAGGGCGACGACGTGAAAACCTTCATCGGCCAGGATCTGGCCGGTGTTCTTCCACGAAAAGCGGTTCTGCCCGCCGCCGTGCAGCATCAAGACCGTCGGTCGCGTCTCCGCCGTTGCGGCTCCACGGTTCCATTCGTCGGCGACGAGCACAAGGCCGTCGACACCGTGAAACTCCACCGTTTGCGGTTCGCTGCGTGTAGTGCTCACGGACGTCCTCTCGGCTGCTCCCGAAGCCTGACGTTACCTAAGAGACAATTTGCGCCGATCTTCGGCCCGGCGGCCCGCCAGCGTCCCTAGAATTTCCGTTCGTGCAGCCCGATATCCCTGATGACGACGACAGAGGATGCATCATCGAGGCTGCTTACACCTGCCTGTCGGAGCCGCACAGCGGTCCGATCCCTGTTGCCGCGATCCTGCAGCGTGCCGGGGTATCGACTCGGGCCTTCTACCGGCACTTCGAATCCAAGGACGAACTGTTCCTGGCGATGCTGCGAGAGGAGAGCGACGCGCTGGCCGGCCGGCTGGATCGAATCGCCCACGAGGCCCCCGGCGGGCCGATTGACCAGCTCAAGGCGTGGATCGCCCAGATGTTCGGTCTGGTGTACGACGCCACGGTGCGCCTGCACCTCACCGTGATCGACTCCGACGAGGTGCGCGCCGCGAAGGGATACCGCGAAACACGCGAGCGTGCCCATGCCGATCGCGAACGCTCACTCGTCGAAATCTTGCGCCGGGGCCGGGACGACGGCTCCTTCCCGCTGGCCGATCCCGAGCGCGACGCGATCGCCATCAGCGCCGTCGTCAGCCGTGAGATGAGTCAGCCGCCGCAGGACGGCGGGGGAATGGAATGCGCTCAGGTTCGCGTGCTGGACTTCGCCCTGCGCGCTCTCGGCGCCTATCGATGAGTTCGGGGTGGCGGGGCGGTCTATCCCGATAGGCCTTCTTGACGAAAGGAAACCCGCATGCCGTCGATCACGCCGTCTCTTTGGTTCGACAACAAGCTTGAGGAAGCCGCGCAGTTCTACACGTCGATCTTCCCGAACTCGTCGATCGAGCAGGTCAACCGGTACAGCGAGGCTGGACCCGGCAAGCCGGGGGACGTCGTCTCGGGCACGTTCGTGCTGGACGGTCACCGGTTCGTGGGTATCAACGGTGGACCGCACGACGCGTTCAACGACTCGGTCTCGTTCATGGTCAGCTGCAAGGACCAGGCTGAGGTCGACCACTTCTGGGACCGGCTGGTAGACGGCGGCGAGCAGTCGCAATGCGGCTGGCTCAGGGACCGCTACGGGCTGCGCTGGCAGATCGTGCCTGACCGGCTTTTCGAGCTGATCAACGATCCCGACCCTGCCCGCGCCGCCGCCGCGACGAAGGCCATGCTGGGCATGCGCAAGATCGTCATCGCCGAACTCGAAGACGCGGTCCGCGACGCGTAACCGTCAGCTCGCAGGCGGTTTGCCCGCATCGCCTCCAGACACGCCCGTGCGTTGGCTTCGAACGCTTGCTGGCCGTTGAGTTCGCCCGCCTGATCCGTGGCGGCGTCGATGTGGCTGCCGATGTCAGAGACCAGCGGCCCTAAGATGGCGAGAAACAGCCCCCTCTTCCCGCCGAAGTGGTGTTAGATGCTGGCGCCAGAGGCCCTTAGAAAGTTTGCTGTGCGGCCTGTGGAGGAATGTGTCTGGGGCTCGGCGTGGGACAACCGTTATCGAACTGTATGCCGCCCGAAATATCGAATTTCGGCCATACACCTGGCTTTTCATCGCTGGTTCACGTTGGCGCAGAAGCGATTCCGGTCCCGCTCATGGTGTACCAGGTGGCATTAGTGGCGATGGTCACGGTGGCTCGTCCTGTGTTGCTCGCTGCGAAAACGTTGGTGTACCGTTCATCGGTCAGCGCGTGTGTCGCGAGTCACAGCGAATGCGCAGCGGGCTAGGCACGTCGGAGGGAACAGCGGGCATGAGAACGAGGAGCCGCCGGGGAAGGGCCCGCTAGTGGTGGCGTCCAACGTTGTCGTCAAGCCGGTACGAGCCTTCGGCGGCTTTTACGCGATGGCACTCGACACGTTCGTGGCGATGGTCAAGCCTCCCTTCGCGTGGCGCGAATTTCTCTCGCAGTCTTGGTTTGTCGCACGGGTGTCGATCGTGCCGACGTTGATGTTGACGATTCCGTACACCGTGTTGCTGACATTCACGTTCAACATCCTGCTGACAGAGTTTGGCGCAGCGGACTTTTCGGGCACGGGCGCGGCACTGGGCACAGTGCGGCAGATCGGCCCGATCGTGACCGTCTTGGTTGTCGCCGGCGCCGGTGCCACCGCCATGTGCGCCGACCTGGGCGCGCGCACCATTCGCGAGGAGCTCGACGCCCTGCGGGTGATGGGTGTGAATCCGATTCAGGCCCTTGTTGTTCCGCGGGTGCTGGCGGCGACGTTGGTATCGCTCGCGCTCGCGGCGACCGTGATCCTGGTTGGCCTCGCGGGGGCCTACATCTTCTGCGTGTACGTCCAGCACGTTTCACCGGGTGCATTCGCTGCGGGACTGACACTGATAGTCGGTGCAGTGGATGTCACCATCGCCTTGGTAAAGGCGGCATTGTTCGGGCTTTCCGCCGGAATGATTGCCTGCTATAAGGGCATTTCCGTGGGCGGCGGTCCCGCCGGTGTCGGCAACGCGGTCAACGAAACCGTGGTCTTCACGTTCATGGCATTGTTCGCGATCAACATCGTCGCGACAGCCGTCGCTGTGAAGGCGACCGCATGACGGTTTCGAGGCCCCATTCCCAGTTCCCGTGGCTGAAAAGCCGCTTCCGAAGCGTGGCCGAGCCCTGGAACCGGCTCGGCAGCCAGACGAAGTTCTACGGACGAACACTGCGCTCGATTCACTACGCGTTCACCGATTATCGGGTCGAGATGATCCGGCTGATTGCCCAGATGGGTCTTGGCGCAGGCGCCCTCATCATGATCGGCGGAACGGTCGCGATCGTCGGGTTCCTGACTGTGACCACGGGAGCGCTTGTGGCCGTTCAGGGCTACACCGACTTCTCCGAAATCGGTGTGGAGGCGCTGACGGGATTCGCGTCGGCGTTCTTCAACGTCCGCCTGATCGCACCGGCGACCACCGCGGTCGCGCTGTCGGCGACCATCGGCGCCGGTGCGACCGCGCAACTCGGTGCGATGCGCATCAACGAGGAGATCGACGCGCTCGAGGTGATGGGCATCCGATCGGTGGCCTACCTTGCTTCTACGCGCGTGGTGGCCGGTCTGCTCGTCGTCATCCCGCTCTATTGCGTCGGTGTGATTGCGGCGTTTTGGGCGGCGAAGTTCGGCACCACCGTCCTCTACGGACAGTCGACGGGTGTGTACGACCACTACTTCCGAACCTTCCTCAATCCGGTCGATCTGATGTGGTCCTTCCTTCAATGCGTCGTGCTTGCCGTGGTGATCATGCTCGTGCACACCTATTACGGATTCACCGCACGGGGCGGACCAGCCGGTGTGGGGGAGGCGGTCGGGCGTGCGGTACGTACCTCGCTCATTCTCGCCGCGTTTGTTCTCGTCATGATGTCGCTGGCCGTGTACGGCCAGTCCGGAAACTTCAACTTGGCCGGGTAGCACATGGACAGTGACGAGGGCGGTCTGCATCCGGCGTGGCACACGCTGATCCTGGTGCTGGTCTTTGCCATTTTGATCTGGTTGACCTACGCGCTGTTCGCCGGCACGTTGAAGTCGACGGTTCCGGTGACGCTCACGTCGGACCGGGCCGGTCTGGTGATGGAGACGAACGCGAAGGTCAAGCTGCGCGGCGTCCAAGTGGGGCGGGTCGCAAAGATCACCGGCGGTAAAGAGCCCGTCGTGCTGAACCTGGAGATCGATCCCAGCCAGATCAAGTACATCCCCGCGAACATCGAGGCACAGATCCGGGCCACCACCGTATTCGGCGCCAAGTTCGTCGATCTCGTCTATCCCGAGGACCCCAGCGCGCAACGGCTGGAGGCGGGCCAGGTGCTGAAGTCCCGCAACGTCAGTACCGAAGTAAACACGGTGTTCCAGAACGTGGTTGAGGTGCTCAAGCAGATTGACACCGCCAAGCTCAACAGCACCCTGTCTGCGCTGGCCGAGGGCGTTCGCGGCCAAGGCGAGCGCATCGGCCAGGCCACCACTGATGCCAATCAGGTTCTGCTGCAACTCAATCCACGTAACGAGACGATCCGCGCCGACTGGCAGGCGCTCAAGGGCTTCAACGACGCGTACAGCGCTGCGGCGCAAGACATCCTGACCGTTCTCAACGCTGCCAGCACCACTAGCGCGACGATCACGAGCCACACCAAGCAGCTGGATGCCTTGCTGCTGGCCACCATTGGGCTTTCCAACAGCGGTATCAGCCTGCTGGCGCCGAATCAGGCCAACTTGATCAAGGCCATCAATGTGCTCGAGCCGACGACGGACCTGCTGTACAAGTACAACCCCGAATACACCTGCCTGCTCATGGGCGCGAAAACCATCCTGGATACCGGGGGTTACCAATCGGCTGGCGGCAACGGCCGAACACTCGTGCTCGACACCTCCCTGGCGCTCGGGGACGACCCATACCACTATCCGGACAACCTGCCGATCATCGGCGCCAAGGGCGGACCGGGCGGCAAACCGGGGTGCGGCTCACTGCCGGATGTCGCCAAGAACTGGCCGGTGCGAAACCTCGTCACCAACACTGGATTCGGCACGGGCATCGACTGGCGGCCGAACCCCGGCATCGGCTTCCCGGCATGGGCCAACTACCTGCCGGTCACCCGCGCGGTGCCCGAACCGCCGAGCATTCGTAACCTCTTCGGCGGGCCTGCGCCGGGGCCGATCCCCTATCCGGGTGCCCCGGCCTACGGTGCCGATCTGTATGCGCCGGACGGCACCCCACTGTGGCCAGGGCTTCCGCCTGCGCCACCGCCAATGGCGCCACGGGATCCGGGCGCAACACCAGGTTCGGAACCGTTCAAAGTGCAGGCGCCCGCCCAGATGCAACCGACACCGCTGCCGCCCGTTCCTCTTCCGGAATACGTCACCCCGTCGCCCTGACCGTCCCGTCCCTGCACCATGAAAGGTAACCAGTCATGAAAGAGAACCTGCGAGGCACCGCAGTGCGCCTTGCTGTCTTTCTGACTGTGTGCCTACTCGGCGTGTTCGCGCTGTATGCGGTCTTCGGCCAGCTGCGCTTCGGCGAGAAGACACACACCTACCGGGCCGCGTTCACCAACGTGACCGGGCTGCAAAACGACGACTTCGTCCGCATCGCCGGCGTCGAGGTCGGCCAGGTCAAAAAGGTTGCCATCCAACCCGATACGACGGCGATGGTCGAGTTCACCGCTAACGATTCGGTGGTGCTGACCGAAGGCAGCCGTGCCGTCATCCGCTACGACGACCTCATCGGCGGCCGGTATCTGGCCCTGGAGGAAGGCGCCGGCAGCACCAAGAAGCTCAACCCCGGCGACACGATCCCGTTGGCCCGTACGTCTCCCGCGCTGGACCTCGATGCATTGATCGGCGGGTTCCGGCCGCTGTTTCGCGCGCTGGACCCGGATCAGGTGAATGCGCTGTCCGGCCAGCTGATTGCCGCTCTGCAGGGCCAGGGCGGAACGATCAACTCGTTCCTGTCGCAGACCGCGGCGCTGACCACCACGCTGGCCGACCGCGATCAGTTGATCGGTCAGGTCATCGTGAACCTCAACACCGTGCTCGGATCGCTCGGTGACCAAAGCGACCAATTCGCGAAGGCCGTGGACGCGCTCTCCGAACTGGTGAAGGGCCTCGCGTCGCGCAAGGAGGATATCACCAACGGCGTGGCCTACACCAACGCCGCCGCAGCGAGCATTACCGACCTGTTGGCACAGGCCCGCCCACCCTTCGCCAAGACCATCCACGAGACGGACCGCGCCTCGGCGATCGTGGTGGCCGACCACGACTATTTCGACAACTTCCTCAACACCCTGCCGGACGCATATCAAGCGCTTGCGCGGCAAGGCATTTACGGCGACTTCTTCAGCTTCTACCTGTGCGACGTCGTGCTGAAGCTCAATGGCAAGGGGGGCCAGCCGGTGTACGTCAAGGTCGCTGGCCAGAGCACCGGGAGGTGCGCGCCACGATGAAGCCCTTCAGTGATCGCAATTTGTTTGTCATCGGCGCCATCGGGCTCGGCGTCACAATCGCCATCATCTTGGCGGCGGTCAACTACGACAAGTTGCCCTTCCTCAACCAGGGCAAGGAGTATTCGGCCTACTTCGCCGACGCGGGTGGGCTGATGGGCGATGCCGGCGTTCAGGTCTCGGGTTTCGAGGTCGGCAAGGTCCAGTCCATCGAGCTCGACGGGACGCGCGTGCTGGTCAAGTTCACTGTCGACAAGAACATCCGGCTGGGCGACCGCACCGAAGCGGCGATCAAGACCAAGGGTCTGCTCGGCACGAAGATCCTCGAGGTCACCTCACGCGGTGAGGGGCGACAGGACGGCACGATTCCCCTCGATCGCACCACGTCGCCGTACCAGCTGCCAGATGCGCTCGGCGAACTCGCTACGACCATCAGCGGTCTCAACACTAACCAGTTGTCGGATTCGTTAAGGGTGTTGTCAACGACATTCGCCGACACCCCGCCGGAGTTGAAGATCGCGGTCGAAGGTGTGTCTCGGTTCTCGCAAACGCTCAATGAGCGCGACGCCCAGCTGCGCGGCTTGCTCACCAACGCCGATAAAGCGACGACGGTACTGGCCGAGCGCAGTAACCAGGTGGTCAGCCTGATTGGCAATACCAACGCATTGTTGGCCGAGCTCGAAAGTCAAAGCGCCGCACTGGATCAGATCTCCGGGAACATCTCGGCGCTGTCGCAGCAGCTCCAGGGTTTCATCGGTGAGAACCGTGCGACGATGAGGCCCGCGCTCGACAAGCTCAACGGCGTGCTGACGATGTTGGACAACCGTAAGGAACGGCTGCAGAAGTCGCTTCATCTTCTGTCCGAATACTCGATGTCGCTGGGCGAATCGGTGGCATCCGGGCCCTTCTTCAAGACGTATGTCGCGAATCTGCTTCCGGGACAGTTCGTTCAACCGTTCATCGACGCCGCGTTCTCCGACCTCGGCCTGGATCCCAACACGCTGCTGCCGTCGCAACGTAGCGACCCGCAGGTCGGCCAGCCGGGGACACCGGCACTGCCGGTGCCCTACCCGCGGACGGGGCAAGGAGGCGAACCGCATCTGACGCTGCCCGACGCGATCACCGGCAATCCGGGTGATCAGGGTTGCGGTCCGCCAGGCTTGCCGCTGCCTGGACCTACCGGCTGCTACCCGTACCGCGAGCCGCTGCCTGCGCCGCCGCCCGGCGGTCCGCCGCCGGGACCGCCCGCGCTGCCGCCGCCGGGATTGGATTCGACGCCGCAGCCGACGCCGAGCCCCGTCATGGTGCCCGCACCTGGGGAGGCCGGACGATGAACCGCATTCGAAGGAGCTGGGTCGCCGTCGCCCTCGTCGTGCTGCTTGTCGCCGGCGTGGTCGCGCTGTTGCGGACCAGCGACACCATCAACCGCACGAACGTCGTCGCGTACTTCGAGAACAGCAACGGCATCTATGTCGGCGACGACGTCCGCATCCTCGGTGTGAACGTCGGCAAGATCACCGAGATCCAACCGCAGCCGGAGCGGGTGAAGATCTCGTTCTATTACGACAGCAAGTACAAGGTGCCCGCCGACGCGAAGGCCGCGATTCTGTCGCCGACGCTGGTCACCGCGCGAGCCATTCAACTCACCCCGGTCTACACGACCGGGCCGGTGCTGAAGGACAACTCAACGATCCCCCGGGAGCGCACTGCTGTTCCGGTCGAATGGGATCAGGTTCGAGCGCAATTGGAGAAGCTGGCCAACACCCTGCAGCCGACCGAGCCGGGCGGCGTGGCTCCGCTCGGTTCGCTGATCAACACCACCGCCGACAACCTGCGCGGCCAGGGCGCCAACATCCGTGACACCGTTATCAAGCTGTCGCAGGCGTTTTCGGCGCTGGGCGACCACAGCACCGATATCTTCTCGACCGTCAAGAACCTTGCGACCCTGGTGTCGGCCCTTCAGGACAGCACCAACCTGATGCGCCAGCTCAATCAGAACCTGGCCTCGGTGACCGGGCTGCTCGCCAACAATCCCAACGAAGTCTCAGATGCGGTAAGGGATCTCAACGCCGTCGTGCCACAGGTGCAGCAATTCGTCGCCGACAATCGCGAAACCTTGGGCACCACGTCGGACAAGTTGGCAGGGGTGACCCAGGCGTTGAACGACAGCCTTGCCGACGTCAAGCAGTTCCTGCACGTGGCGCCCAACACATTGCAGAACTACGTGAACATCTGGCAACCCGCCCAGGGCGCGGTGAGCAGCGTGCCGATGATCAACAACTTCGCCAATCCGATTTCCTTCCTGTGCGGCGCTATTCAGGCGGCGTCCCGGTTGGGCGCCGAGCAGTCGGCGAAGCTGTGCGTGCAATACCTCGCGCCGATCATCAAGAACCGGCAGTACAACTTCTTGCCCGTCGCGCAGAACATATTCGTCGGCGCCACGACGCGGCCAAACGAGTTGACCTACAGCGAGGACTGGATGCGTCCGGATTACATTCCGCCGCAGCCGCCGCCGGGTGCAGCGCCGCCGCCCGATGCCGCGTCGCCGCCACCGCCGGGTCCGCCGCTCGCCGCAGAAGCACCTGTTGCGACCAATCCCGCCGACGGCTTGACCGGGATGATGGTGCCGCCGGGAGCCGGATCATGATGCGGGCCAAGTGGATTCGGTTCGCGGCGGGAATGCTGGTGCTAGCCCTCGCGTTGGTGGGCTGCAGCAACTGGCGAGGGCTGAACTCAGTTCCGCTGCCTGGCGTGCAGGGCGTCGGCCCTGGCGCGTTCACCATCCAGGCGCAAATGCCCGACGTGGACAACATCGAACCGAACTCACGCGTCCGCGTCGGCGACGTGAACGTCGGCACCGTCAAACGGATCGAACGTCAGGGCTGGCATGCGCTGGTGACGATGGAGCTCAACGGCGACGTCCAATTGCCCGCCAACGCCACAGCCACACTCGGCCAGACCAGCCTACTGGGTTCACTGCACATCGAACTTGCGCCGCCGAAAGATGCGCCACCGCAGGGCAAGCTGCACGACGGCTCGCTGATCCCGCTGGCGTCGTCGGGCGCGTACCCGAGCACCGAGCAGACGTTGTCCGCGATTGCGTTGCTGCTCAACGGCGGAGGCATCGGCAACATTCAAGACATCACCGACGCGTTGAGCATCGCCTTCACCGGGCGCGAGGACGACCTGCGCAGCCTGATCGAGCAGCTCGACAAGGCCATCGGCTACCTGAACGACCAAAAAGACGACATCATCGCTGCCACAGAGAGCCTGAACAACCTGGTCGGCCAGCTCGCGGCGCAGAAACCCGTGGTAGACAAGGCATTAAAGACCATCCCCGACGCACTCGTGGTACTCAAGGATCAGCGCAACAACCTCTCTGAAGCACTCGCGCAGCTCGGCAAGTTCAGCGCGCTGGCCGCCGACTCTGTCAACCAGACCAAGGAAGCGCTCGTCAAGGAGCTCAAAGATCTTGGCCCAGTGCTGCAATCACTGGCCGACGCCGGCCCGGCGCTGACCCGTGCGCTGAGCTTCCTTCCCACATTCCCGTTCCCCAAGGAGACGCTGACCAACTGGATGCGCGGCGACTACGCCAACCTGACGTTGATTCTTGACCTGACGTTGAGCCGGATTGACCAAGGAATCTTCACGGGTTCGCGGTGGGAATGCGACTTGACCTGGCTGGAGCTGCAATGGGGTCGCACCATCGGCCAGTTCCCGAGCCCCTGCCTGGCCGGCGGCCCCGGTACCGCCGGCAACCCGCTGATCGCTCCGTACCGCTTCGATCAGGGGCCCTGACATGATTTTGACGCGACGCATCCTCATCCAGATGGCGATTTTCGCCCTGCTTGCGACGACCGCCCTGGCTGTCATGTTATTCGGCTACATGCGGGTGCAGGACATGCTCGGCATCGGGCAGTACCGCGTGACCGTGGAGCTGCCCGAGACCGGCGGCCTGTACCCGCGGGGCAACGTGACCTATCGCGGCGCGCAGGTTGGCACGGTGGAAAGCGTGCACCTGACGAATTCCGGTGTGCAAGCGGTCCTTTCACTCGACTCGAATATCAAGATCCCCGCCGACGTCGAAGCCGAAGTACACAGCGTGTCCTCCGTGGGCGAGCAATTCGTCCAGCTGAACCCGCGCAGCGGCAAAGGTCCGATGCTGACGAACGGCGACGTGATCCCCGAGGACCGCACCACCGTCCCGACGGATATCAACAAGGTTCTGACCGACACGACCCGCGGTCTGCAGGCGATTCCGCAAGGCAACCTGAAGACCGTCGTCGACGAGGCGTATGTGGCGGTCGGCGGACTGGGTCCCGAGTTACGCAGGTTGGTCAACGGCAGCACCAACCTGGCCATTGATGCGCGTAAGAACCTGGATCCGCTGACGACGTTGATCGACCAGTCCAAGCCGGTGCTGGACTCGCAGACAGAAACCGCGCCGTCGATCCAGGCCTGGGCATCGAACTTGGCCAGCATCACAACACAGCTGCAGAGCCAGGACTCGGCCGTGGCCGGGATCTTGGACAGCGGCCCAGGGGCTGCCGATGAGGTGCGTGCATTGATCGACCGGGTGCGGCCCACCCTGCCCATCGTGCTGGCCAACCTTGTCAGCGTCGGGGAAGTGGCCGTGACATATCAGCCAAGCCTCGAACAGCTGCTGGTGCTGCTGCCGCAAGGCACCGCCGTCACGCAGGCCGTCGGCGTGCACAAGCGGAACACGAAGCAGGACTACATGGGCGATGCGTTGACCTTCAACCTGAACCTGATGATCCCTGCGTTTCCTGCGCCGATACCGCTGCCGCCGCAGCAGCTGCCGCCGCCGTGCACGACGGGTTTCCTTCCCGCCCAGCAGCAGCGGGTGCCCACCTTCGAGGACTACCCGGACAGGCCACCGGGCGATGTGTATTGCCGCGTCCCGCAGGATGCGCCGTTCAACGTCCGCGGTGCCCGCAACATCCCCTGCGTGACGGTTCCGGGCAAACGCGCGCCCACGTGGCAGATGTGCGAAAGCAACCAGTATTACGTGCCGCTCAACGACGGCTACAACTGGAAGGGCGACCCGAACGCGACGCTGTCGGGCCAGGCCGTCCCGCAGCTCCCACCTGGGACGCCACCAGCACAAGCAGCTCCGCCGCCGGGCCCGGCGCCGCCGCCAGTAGCGGCCGCTGAATACGACCCCGCCACAGGCACGTACGTTGGACCGGACGGGCGTGTGTATACACAGTCCAACCTGGCCCCCCGCGCCACAGAGGAGCAAACATGGCAGACGATGCTGCTGCCCCCGAAGGGGAATTGAGCAAGTCGACTTCGGATGCCGAATCGACGGCAGTCGAGGAGAAGTCCAGCGCAGACGAACCCGAATCGGGCGTAGGCGAAACCACCGAGGCCGATACGGTCGACAGCGCCGAGGACGCCGGCGACGCCGAGGACGCCGACGAGGCGGACGAGGAACCGAAGCCTGCCAAGCCGCCGATGTCGCATGTGCGGTTGGCGACCATCATCGGGTTGGCTCTCGTGGTGGCGCTCGCCGGTCTGACTGGCTGGCTGGGGTTCCGCACTTACGAGTCGCACAAGGCCGATGCGCAACGCAAGCTGTTCCTACAGGTCGGCCGGCAGGGCGCGCTGAACCTCACCACGATCGACTGGGAGCACGCCGACGCCGATGTGCAGCGCATCCTCGACTCGGCAACGGGAACCTTCTATGACGACTTCCAGAAGCGGTCGCAACCCTTCGTCACGGTGGTCAAGCAGGCCCAGTCGAAGTCGGTCGGCACCATCGCCGAAGCCGGGCTGGAGTCCGAATCCGGCGACGGGGCTCAGGTTCTGGTCGCCGTGACCGTCAAGACCTCGAATGCCGGTGCGCCCGACCAAGCGCCGCGTGCCTGGCGAATGCGCATCTCCGTGCAGAAGGTGGGAGACGAGGCCAAGGTGTCAAACGTGGAGTTCGTACCGTGAACAAGCACAGCCAAGACGAGACCGCGAAGGAAGAAACCACAGTGCCGGCCGATACGGACGCCGAACAGGTCGACGAAGAAAAGGCCGCCGAGGAATCAACGGAAAAAACCGAGGAGTCGACGGACGTCGTCGACGAGTCGTCGGACAGCGCTGAGCCGGAAAAGCCTAAGCGGCGCATCAATTGGGGGCGAGTGGTCGCCTACGGGGTGTTGCCCGCGCTGGCGTTGATCCTGGCGCTGGGCGCTGGATACCTCAAGTGGGTGGACAATTCGGTGCGCGACAGCGACGTCGCCAGCATCGAGTCGGTGCAGGCCGCTAAGGACAACACGATCGCGATGTTGTCGTACAAGCCCGACACCGTCGAGCAGCAGCTTCAGGCCGCCCGCAGTCTGCTCACCGGCGAGTTCCGCGATTCCTACACGTCGCTGACCAACGACGTCGTGATTCCAGGCGCTAAGCAGAAGCAGATCTCCGCTGTGGCAACGGTTCCGGCTGCGGCGTCGGTGTCGGCCAAGCCCAATCACGCCGTGGTTCTGGTGTTCGTCAATCAGACCGTGGTCGTCGGCCAGGGCGCGCCGTCGGACACCGCATCCAGTGTGCGCGTGACGCTGGACAAGATCGACGGCCGCTGGCTCATCTCGAAATTCGATCCGGTATAGCGTGACCGAACCACAGTGGCTCGACGTTTCGACGCCCGCTGTGCAACTACGGGCATTGACGTGGGGTCCGTCGGACGCGCCAATTGCCGTGTGTCTACATGGTTTTCCCGACACCGCCTACGGATGGCGCAAGGTAGCGCCACTGTTGGCAGCCGCGGGATGGCGGGTCGTCGCGCCGTTCATGCGCGGCTACGTGCCGTCGTCGTTACCGACCGACCGCAGTTACCACGTCGGTGCGCTGATGGACGACGCGTTGCGGGTGCTGGAGGCGGCGGGCCCGACGGGACGCGACGTGATCATCGGGCACGACTGGGGCGCCATCGCCGGCACGGGACTGGCCGCAATGCCCGACAGCCCCTTCACCAAAGCCGTGATCATGTCGGTTCCACCGTCCGCCGCGTTCCAGCCGCTGGGCAAGGTTGAACACCCGGGCCGGCTCGCCGCACTGCTACCGCGTCAGCTGATGCGCAGTTGGTACATCATGTATTTCCAATTGCCCTGGCTTCCTGAGCGTTCAGCGTCGTGGGTGGTGCCCCGGCTGTGGCGGCAATGGTCGCCCAACTATCGCGCCGACGAAGATCTTCGCCACGTCGATGCCGCCATCGGCACACCGGAGCGGTGGCGCGCCGCACTCGGCTACTACCGCGCGACGGTGCGGAACACCCGTCCGCCCGCGCAATACGCCGAACTGCACAAGTATTGGCTCGAGGCGCCGAGGCTGCCGACGTTGTATCTGCACGGCACCGACGACGGCTGTGCGACACCGGATTACGTCCACTGGGTGGAGAAGATCCTGCCGGACGGCAGTGAGTTGGCGATCGTGGACAAGGCCGGTCACTTCTTGCAGCTCGATCAGCCTGACGTCGTCGCACGGCACATCGTCGACTTCATCGGGCAGGCGGGCTAGGGCTTCTTCAAGCCGGGATGATTGCGGGCGATCAGCGGCAGCAGCAACCGCCGCGGCCCGTGCTGATAGAACATCGACGCGATCCGGTTGGGCGCGCCGGGAATGATCACGGCCTTGCCCGACGCCAACCCGTCCACAGCCGCCTTGGCCACCGCGTCGGCTTCCTTCCACAGGAACTTCGGCAGCGACTTCTCGGCTTCTTCATCGGGAATGCCGGCGGCCTCACCAAACCCGGTTCGTACCGGACCGGGGCAGAGCGTGGCGGCGGTGACGCCCGTGCCGCGCAGCTCTTCTCGCATCGCCTGGGTGTAGGACAGGACGAACGCCTTGGCCGCGCCGTACGACGCCTGGCCAGGCACGGGGCCGAACGCGCCGACCGATGCGACGTTGAGCACCGCTCCCCGTCCGCGCTCGACCATCGCGGGCACGAATCTGCTGCAGAGGTCGACCACTGCGGCGACGTCGACCTCGATCAGGTTGAGTTCGGCCTCCGGATCCGAATCGGCGACCGGACCCAGCGTGGAGAGCCCCGCATTGTTGATCAAGACTTCGGTTATGACGCCGAGAGCGGCCACCTGGTCGGGCAGGCTCGCGCGCTCGTCGCGGTTCGAGAGATCGACGGGCAGGACGTGTGCCATCCCGTTGAGTTCTTCGGCCAGGACCTGCAGGCGATCGGCCCGGCGCGCAACCAGAACCAATCTATAACCACGGCAAGCGAATTCGCGGGCGATCTCCTCGCCGATTCCGGAGGACGCACCGGTGACGACGACGACGCCGTCGCCGCGTGTAGGCGGGAGCATGGGGCAGAGCCTAGCCTGAGGGCATGACGGTCCGTCGGCTCTCAGCAGTCGATGCGCAAACATATTGGATGTCGGCCAAGATTCCCAACGATCAGTTCCTGCTTTACGGCTTCGCCGGGACGCCGGACATCGAGCACGTCGTCGGTGTGATCCGGGAGCGAGCGCGGGGTTGTCCGGAGCTGCGACTGCGGGTCCATGAGCGCGGCTTCTTCAGCTATCCCGCATGGGTGATCGGCGACCTGCGACCCGACCAGTTCGTCGTGCACGAGCCCGCTGACACCAGCTGGGCCGGATGTTTGGCAGCAGTCGCGCGGTTGGATGAGGACCAGCTGGACGCACGCGCGATGACGTGGCGGCTGCATGTGTTCGAGGGTGTCGAAGGGCTGCCTGGCTCGACGAGGGGCACGGTGGCCGTCCTGCAGGCTGCGCACGCGCTTGCCGACGGCATCCGGTGTTCGGCGCTGGCCGCGTGGCTGTTCGGGCGTGCAGCGCAGGTGCCTGCCGTGACGGCGCCGCCGCCGTTTCGTGCCGCGGCACTGCCGTGGCGGAGCTTTCGCGCCGCGCGCATGCATCGGCAACTGGTCCGCGACACCAAGGCGGGAATTGTTCCGCCGCAAGCCGATCCGCGTCCTGCACTGCGCAGTAATGCACGTCCGTCAGGGACGCGCATGGTCCGTACCGTCGTTCGTCATCGCAGTCAGATCCCCGGCCCGACCGTCACGGTCGGCGTGCTGGCGGCGATCTCGACCGCGCTGTCTGGCCATCTGCGCGACCTTGGCGATGACACCGCTGCGCTAGGTGCGGAAGTTCCGATGGCGAAAGCCGTTGTGCGCCAGTCGCATAACCACTTCGGAAATGTCGGCATCGGCTTGTATCCCGAGCTGGAGCTCAGCGAACGAATGACGCGCATCGCCGAGGATCTCGCGCTACGTCGTCGCCGGGCAGCGCACCCGGCGATGCTGGCGGCCAGTCAAGCATCCGCCGCGGTTCCGGCGCCGCTGCTGCGGTGGGGCGTCGAGCAATTCGACCCGACGGTGAGGTCGCCGGCGGTGACCGGCAACACGGTGGTGTCCAGCGTCAACCGCGGAGCGGCCGACCTGCATTTCGGCGAGGCACCCGTGGTGCTGACGGCCGGCTATCCGGGGCTGTCACCGATGATGGGGCTGACGCATGGTGTGCACGGGATCGGGGACACCATCGCCGTCAGCGTGCACGCGGCCGAGTCGGCGGTCGGTGACGTCGACGCGTACATGGGCCGGCTGGACGCCGCCCTGGGCACCTGAGACTCACCGCGGATGCTGCCACCGAGATCGACAACATGGCTGCTCAATCCAGTACTAAGCCAGGCTTTCACAACCCTCATGTCGATCTCGCGGATAGCTTCTGCACGAGGTACCCCCCGAAGGGACTAGCCGCGTAGGAGTCCGAACGCCCAGTTGGTGCCGAAGCCCCGCCGCAAGGCAAGGTGAATCCAGATCAGCGCGTAAGGCTCGAGCAGCCGCGCCAAAGTGAGGTCGCCCGCGTCGACCGTCTCGAAGCCCAGCTGTGTCACCAGCTCGGAGGTCACCTGCTTGGCGGTCTCGTCGTCGCCGCAGATGAACATGACCGGTGCGCTTGGCAATTGGGGATGGTCCATCATCGGCGCGCCGATCTGGTTCATCGCCTTGCACACGCGTGCGCCGGGCGCCCACCCCGCGACCTGCTCGGCTCCCGACGTCGTGTGCCCAACTTCCAGTGCGGCGAAATCGGGCGTGAGCGGGTTGGTGCAGTCGATGAGCACCTTGCCGCTCACGTCACCGCAGGCCTCGACGGCCTGCTGCGTGCCCTGCCACGGCGTGCACAACACGACCACATCGCTGGAGGCGGCTGCCGCGTCGTTTGTGGCGGCTGGAGAGTCGAGGTCCGCGTACTTGGGATCGTCGGGGGAGCGGACGCCGTAGGTGATGTCATGGTCGGAGCGCCACGCACCGCCGAGGGCGCGTCCCACGTTGCCGGCTCCGATGATTGCGATCTTCATCGGCGTTACGCTACGGCCGAGGGCGGTCGCTGATAAGAACGCACTTTGAGGTGAGCTACTGACCGGGAGGTTGGCATGGACGATCAGTTCGGATGCCCGGTGGAGGCCACCCTCGCAGTCATCGGTGGCAAGTGGAAGGCCGTGCTGATCTTCCACATGATGCACACCGGACCGCACCGCTTCGCCGAGTTGAAGCGCAAGACGACGGGGATCAGTGACCGCGTACTGACCCGGCAACTGCGCGAGTTGGAGACCGACAGGATCGTCCGTCGCCAAGTGTTCGCCGAGGTGCCGCCGCGCGTCGAGTATTCGCTGACCGAATACGGCGAGTCGCTGCGGCCGGTCACCGAGGAGATGTGTCGGTGGGGCAAGCGGCACATGGCTGCCGGCGTGGCGTAGCACGTTGCCGGCGAATCGATTGACTGATGCCTTGGGCATCCGTCACCCCATCATCTCCGCGCCGATGGCATATGCGGCCGGCGGTGCGCTTGCGGCGGCGGTCAGCCGCGCTGGCGGGCTCGGCCTCATCGGCGGCGGGTACGGCGACGCCGAGTGGATCGATGAGCAGTTCGACGCGGCGCGCGGCGAGCGAGTCGGCATCGGCTTCATCACGTGGTCGGCCGCCAGGAAGCCGTCTGTCGTGAGCGCCTCGCTACGCCACAAGCCGGCCGCGGTCATGCTGTCCTTCGGGGATCCGATGACCTTCGCCGCCGAAATCCACGCTGCCGGTGCGCGTCTCATCTGCCAATGCCAGAACCTCGCGCATGTGCGCGCCGCACTGGATGCTGAGGCGGACATCGTGGTGGCACAGGGCTCGGAGGCCGGCGGACACGGTGCTGACCGTGGCACCTTCACGCTCGTCCCCGAGGTGGCCGACATGTTGGCCCGTACCTCACCGGACACCTTGCTCGTCGCCGCGGGCGGAGTGGCCGACGGCCGAGGCTTGGCGGCGGCGTTGGCGCTCGGCGCCGACGGTGTGCTCGTCGGTACGCGACTGTGCGCATCGCAGGAATCATTGGTCAAGCCGCTGCACAAGCGGGCGATCATCGAGTCCGACGGCGATGCCACGCTGCGCACCCGTCTGGCGGACATCGTGCGTGAACTGCCTTGGCCGGCGGAGTTCACCGCCCGCATCCACCGCAATGCGTTCGTCGACCGGTGGCACGGCCAAGAATCGGAGCTCCAACGCCGGGCCGCGGTCGAGGGTCCCCGCTACCTGCAGGCATTCGCCGACGGCGACCCCGAGGACACCGCCGTCTGGTTCGGCGAAGCCGCTGGACTCATCGACACGATCGAGCCGGCGGCCACGATCATCGAACGCATGGCGGCCGACGCGGCGAAGTTGCGCTAAGGCCGTCGCGGCGGGGGGCTGGGCGACCGCTTAACACATGGCCTAGATTTTGTTGCATGACTGACCACACAGCCATCGACACCGGACTGCTGATTCTTCGGGTGGTGCTCGGTCTGACCATGGCCGCACACGGCTACAACAAGTTCTTCGGCCCGGGCGGACTGAAGGGCACCGCGGGCTGGTTCGACAGCATGGGCATGAAGCCGGGCATGTTCCACGCCCGCGTCGCCGCCTCGACGGAGATGTCGGCCGGGCTCGGTCTGGCGGCCGGCTTGCTGACGCCGATTCCCGCGGCAGGCTTCGTCGCACTGATGCTCGTCGCGGCGTGGACCGTGCACCGGCCCAACGGCTTTTTCATCGTCAAGGAAGGCTGGGAGTACAACCTGATCCTGGCGGTGACGGCGGTGGCAGTGGCCACGGTCGGGCCGGGCAAGTTCAGCCTCGACTACGCGCTGTTCCACAGCACCGGCTTCTACGACTACCTGCACGGCTGGTGGGGTCTGCTGATCTCGGCCGGGCTGGGACTCGCCGGCGGCATCGGGCAGCTGGTCATCTTCTGGCGGCCACCAGCCAAGGCCGAGGCTTAGGTGTAGCGCGCCGAGCCAAACCGATTCCGCGCCGCTAGAACACGTTCTAGTCTTGGTGCCCATGGGATTCCTGAAGCAGGACGCACCCGTCGTCGACTACGAGGAGTGGCGCAAGGGCACGCGCGCCGAGAAGATCGTGCCGATGGCCCGGCATTGGGCCGAGGTGGGCTTCGGGACTCCGGTCGTCCTGCACCTGTTCTATGTGGTCAAGATCCTGCTGTACATCCTCGGCGGGTGGTTGTTCACACTGGCCACCAAGGGCATCGACGGGTTCACCAACGTGGCGTCGTGGTACGCCGAACCGATCGTCTTCGAAAAGGTCGTGCTCTACACGATGCTGTTCGAGGTCATCGGGCTCGGCTGCGGTTTCGGCCCGCTGAACAACCGGTTCTTCCCACCCATGGGGTCGATCCTGTACTGGTTGCGGCCCAAGACCATTCGGCTGCCACCCTGGCCGAACCGGGTGCCGCTCACGAAGGGCACCACCCGCACACCCGTGGATGCCGCGCTGTACGGGGCGCTGCTCGTGATGCTTCTGGTCGCGTTGTTCTCAGACGGCACCGGGCCCATCCCGGCACTCGGCACCACCGTGGGCGTGCTGCCGCTGTGGCAGATCTGGACGATCCTCGGTCTGCTGGCGGTGCTCGGTCTGCGCGACAAGGTGATCTTCCTGGCCGCCCGCGGCGAGGTGTACGCGTCGCTGACCGTCGCGTTCTTGTTCACCGGCGCGGACATCGTCATCGGCGCCAAACTCGTGTGCCTGGTGATCTGGCTCGGCGCGGCGACGTCGAAGCTCAACAAACATTTCCCGTTTGTGATCTCGACGATGATGAGCAACAACCCGGTGTTCCGCCCGCGGTGGATCAAACGCAGGTTCTTCGAGCATTTCCCCGACGATTTGCGGCCGGGACGGCTGTCGCGGTGGCTGGCACACTTCAGCACCGCGATCGAGGGACTCGTCCCGCTGGTGCTGTTCTTCTCCCACGGCGGTTGGCCGACGGCGATCGCCGCATTCGTGATGCTGTGCTTCCACTTCGGCATCCTGTCGTCGATACCGATGGGGGTGCCGCTGGAATGGAACGTGTTCATGATGTTCTCCGTGCTGGCACTGTTCGTCGGCCACGCCGGAGTCGGATTGGGCGACCTGCAGAGCCCATGGCCGATCGTGTTGTTCCTCGTGGTGGCCGGCACGGTCGTCATCGGAAACCTGTTCCCCCGCAAGGTGTCTTTCCTGCCAGGGATGCGCTACTACGCGGGGAACTGGGATACCGGGTTGTGGTGCGTCAAACCGTCGGCCACGGAGAAGATCGAGGCAAACATCGTGTCGATCGCGAGCATGCCCCAGGCGCAGATGGAGCGGTACTACGGCAGCCCCGAGACCGCGCAGATGTACCTCTACATGGGATATGCGTTCCGCGCCTTCAACACTCACGGCCGCGCGATGTTCACACTCGCGCACCGCGCGATGGTCGGCCAAAACGAAGACGACTACGTGCTCACCGACGGCGAGCGGGTGTGTTCGACGGCCATCGGCTGGAACTTCGGTGATGGCCACATGCACAACGAGCAGCTGATCGAGGCGCTGCAGGAGCGGTGTCACTTCGAGCCCGGTGAGATACGGATCCTGTTGCTCGACGCGCAACCCATTCACAAGCAGAGGCAGGAGTATCGGCTCGTCGACGCCGCCACCGGCGAATTCGAAAGGGGCTACGTGAAAGTCGCGGACATGGTGACGCGGCAGCCGTGGGACGACACCGTCCCGGTGCACGTGACGTGGGAAAAGGACAGCGCCGACGCCACCTGAACCGGTGTCTGTCTGGTACGACGAGACCGGACAGTTGATGAGCGAGCTTGGGCCCGTCGACAGCAACTGTGTCGTGCGGGTGATCAGCGGGCACTGCCCCGACCGACCCCAATGCGTGCTGCTGTACAGGCCGCCGGGTCCGCGGCTGCTCTACGGCAGCGAGCTGATGTCAGAACTCGACGATGAGCGGGGTATCTACCTGGAAACTCATGCCAAACAGCTTGCAGAGGACCTCATTTCGATCACCGTCGATCATGTCGGGGCCGAAGGGGATGAGGGCGGCTGGCGTTACCGGCTGCTGCCGATGCGATGGAAGACCGAGCAGGGACTGGCGGACACCGCCACGCGCCTAGCGGTCTGGCCGGACTAGGGCCACATCGCATGATGCCCAGCTATGGGCGACTTTGTCGCCGTCGACGACATTGTCGCCGCTAGCCGGGAATCTGGCGGATAGTGGTCGGGAGGTCGGTGCCCACGTTAACCGACGACGTCGCGGACCTTGACGCTCTCCATGCCCTGCAACAACAGACCACGTGCGACGTCGAGGTGCTTACGCCAATGCGCCTCGGCCGCCGCGCCATCGCCCGAGCGCAACAACCGCATCAACTTCCGATAGGACCGCATCAGCTTGTCGTAATCGGCCTTCGACACCGGACGATTTTCCTTGAAGGCGAATGCCGTGTGCCGCACCGTGATCTCGTGCAGCATGCCCGCCATGATGGCAAGCGTCGCATTGCCCGACAGCTCCACCACCCGACGGTGGAAGTCACCGGTCGTTTGCGCGAGACGGTCCGTCTGCCATCCATTCGGAATGGACTCGGCGAGCAGCTGTTCAAGCTCGTCGAATGCCTCCTCGGACCCGGATTCGGCCAGCAGGCGCGCGGCCATCGGTTCGATGCCAGCGCGTGCCACCATCACGTCGGCGATGGTGGCGCCGGACAACTCCAGCAGCAGACCGGCGGGACGCGCCACGATCTCGGGCCCGGGTACTCGCACGCGGGCGCCGGTGCGCGATCCCCGTCGCACCTCCACGAGGCGCTCGGATTCCAGCACCCGCACCGCTTCACGCAGGGTCGGGCGGCTCACGCCGAAATGGGCCATCAGCTCGGCCTCGTTGGGCAGGAAGTCGCCGTCCTTGAGCTGGCCGTCGACGACCATGCGGCGCAGCGTGCCCGCGACGAGCTCAGCGGTCTTCGGTGATCGGACGGCTGCACTCGCCGGCACGGCGTCAGGGCCGATCATCGGCGCCAGCGGTGTGCTTCGCGTCACAAACATCTCCCCAAACAGTGGTTCTCCGAGCTATGCAACTCAGTAAACCATGTCGTGCACGCCCCGACGCGGCATGAACGAGGCCCGCAGCCTACCAACCAGTAGGTTGACCTAGTAAACCTTGTTCGTTTACGTTCGGAGTACACCACACATATCTGAAGGAGAGCTCCATGGCTGAAGCAGTGATCGTCGAGGCGGTGCGGTCGCCGGTCGGCAAGCGCAACGGTGGACTATCGGGTGTGCATCCCGGCGAGCTCTCCGCACAGGTCCTCAACGGCCTGGTTGAGCGCGCCGGAGTCGACCCCGCCATCGTGGACGACGTCATCTGGGGCTGCGTCATGCAGGCCGGCGAGCAGGCGCTCGACATCGCCCGCACCGCCGTGCTGGCGGCCGGCTGGCCCGAGAGCGTCCCTGGCGTGACCGTCGACCGGCAGTGCGGTTCGAGCCAGCAGTCCGTTCACTTCGCGGCGGCGGGTGTGGTAGCCGGCCACTACGACGCGGTGGTCGCCGGCGGTGTCGAGGTGATGTCGCGCGTGCCCATGGGTTCCTCGCTGGCCAACGGCGGCCATCCGTACCCCGAGGCCTTCCGCAATCGCTACACCCAGACGCCGAACCAGGGCATCGGCGCGGAGATGATCGCCGAGCAGTGGGGCTTCGACCGCACCGCGCTTGACGAGTTCTCGCTCGGCTCTCACGAGAAGGCCGCGGCAGCACAGGATTCGGGTGCCTTCGACGACCAGATCGTCGCGATCAAAGACCAAGACGGCAACCCAGTGCTCAAGGACGAGGGCATTCGTCGCGGCACCACCATCGAGAAGATGGGTCAGCTCAAGCCCGCGTTCAAGGAGGACGGCGTCATCCACGCCGGTAACTCGTCACAGATCTCCGACGGCTCGGCCGCACTGCTGTTCATGTCGGCCGAGAAGGCGAAATCGTTGGGCCTCAAGCCGATTGCGCGCGTGCACACCGCGACGCTGGCCGGCGCCGATCCGGTGATCATGCTGACCGCGCCGATCCCTGCCACGCAGAAAGCATTGAAGAAATCCGGGCTGCGAGTCGAGGACATCGGTGTGTTCGAGGTCAACGAGGCGTTCGCACCCGTGCCGCTGGCGTGGCTGAAGGACATCGGCGCCGACGAGAAGAAGCTCAACCCCAACGGCGGCGCGATCGCGTTGGGTCACCCGCTCGGCGGGTCCGGTGCCCGCATCATGACGACCATGCTGTACCACATGCGGGACAAGGGAATTCAGTACGGCTTGCAGACGATGTGCGAGGGTGGCGGACAGGCCAACGCCACCATCCTGGAGCTGTTGTGACAGAGACCGTGACGTCGCCCGGCGCTCTGGTCGAGCGCCGCGGCAGTGTCATGGTCATCACGATCAACCGTCCAGAGGCCCGCAACGCCATCAACGCCGCGGTCAGCATCGCGGTCGGCGAGGCGATGGAACAGGCCCAGCAAGATCCGGACGTCCGCGTCGTGGTGATCACGGGCGCCGGCGACAAATCATTCTGCGCCGGAGCCGATCTCAAGGCGCTCGCCAAGGGCGAGAACATCCTGCATCCCGACAAACCCAAGTGGGGTTTCGCCGGATATGTCCGCCACTTCATCGACAAGCCGACCATCGCCGCGGTCAACGGCACCGCGCTGGGCGGCGGCACCGAATTGGCGTTGGCCAGCGATCTCGTCGTTGCCTGCGAAAGCGCGAAATTCGGTCTGCCCGAAGTGAAGCGGGGTCTGATCGCCGCCGCGGGCGGGGTGTTCCGGCTTGTCGACCAGCTTCCCCGCAAGGTCGCGCTGGAGTTGATGTTCACCGGTGAGCCGATGTCGTCGGCCGACGCGTTGAAATGGGGCCTGATCAACGAGGTCGTGCCCGACGGCACCGAACTCGACGCCGCGCTGGCGCTGGCCGAGCGGATCACCGTGAACGCACCCCTGGCGGTGCAGGCCAGCAAGCGGGTAGCCGTCGGTGTCGACGACGGCGTCATCACCGACGATGAGGCTGGCTGGACGCGCACCATGCGCGAGGTGGCCGAGTTGATGAAGTCCGAAGACGCGAAGGAAGGGCCACGGGCGTTCGCCGAAAAGCGCCAGCCCGTATGGAAAGCGAAGTAGACACGATGAAACGAACCGTATTCGAACCCGAGCACGAAGCTCTGCGTGAAACCACGCGCCAGTTCATCGAAAGCGAGCTGGTGCCCAACGCCGAGAAGTGGGAAGCAGAGCGCATCGTCGACCGGTCGGCGTTCGTCGCCGCGGGCAAGTACGGGCTGATCGGGTTCAACATGCCCGAAGAGTATGGCGGCGGCGGGTCCGACGACTTCCGGTTCAACGCTGTGATCGATGAGGAGCTGGCGCGCTACGGCGGCCCCGCGCCGTCTTTGAGCCTGCAAAACGATGTCGTCGCACCGTATTTCAAGCACCTGTCCAACGAGGAACAGTTGAAGCGCTGGATGCCCGGCATCGCCAGCGGCGAAATCATCGTTGCCATCGCGATGACCGAGCCGGGTGCGGGCAGCGACCTTGCGGGGATCCGCACCTCGGCGGTACGCGATGGCGACGACTGGATCGTCAACGGCTCCAAGACATTCATTTCGTCGGGCATCAACTGTGACCTCTGCGTGGTGGTCTGCCGTACCGACCCCGAAGCCGGCCACAAGGGCTTCACGCTCCTGGTGGTGGAACGTGACATGGAGGGCTTCACCCGCGGCCGCAAGCTCGAGAAGATGGGCCTGCACGCCCAGGACACGTCGGAACTTCACTTCGAGAACGTCCGCGTGCCTGCGGCCAACGTGCTCGGCCAGGAGGGTCGCGGTTTCTATCACCTGATGCAGAATCTGCCGTCGGAGCGACTCGGTATCGCGATCTCAGCGATCGCCGGCGCCCGCGAAACCTGGCGCCAGACAGTGCAATACGCCAAGGACCGCAAGGCGTTCGGCCAGCCGATCGGCAGCTTCCAGCACAACCGTTTCCTGCTCGCCGAGATGGACACCGAACTCGACGTCTCCGAGCAGTTCATCGACCGATGCCTGCAGGGCGTGGTCGACGGCGATCTGTCCGCGGTCGAGGCGGCCAAGGCCAAGTGGTGGTGCACCGAGACCGCGAAGAAGGTCATCGACGGCTGCGTGCAGTTACACGGCGGCTACGGCTACATGATGGAGTACCGCGTCGCGCGCGACTACGTCGACTCGCGCATCCAGACCATCTTCGGCGGCACGACCGAGATCATGAAGGAGATCATCGGCCGCGACCTCGGCCTCTAGAACTCAGCCGGCAGGCGGAGGTGGCGGCGCCTGCGTCGTAGTCGTCGTGGTCGCCGTTGTCGACGTGCTGCTCGTGGACGTCGGAGTAATCGGCTCAGGTCCCTGCGAGGGATCCAGCACCGAGTTGATCAGGTAGATCCGCGCATTGGCGGCCTGAATCGCTCCGCAGAGCACCTTGGTGTTGCCGTTGATCTTGATGTCGCCGCCCTTGCCCTCGACCTTGATCTCCGCACCCTGCTGGGTGGGCCGCTGGCCGTGCACGTCGTCGACACCGAGCAGGCCCAGGAACACGTGGTAGTAGACCAGGTCGCTGAGCGCCTTCGGATCGGCCTTCAGGGCATCGACTTGCTGGGGCGGCAACTCGGCGAACGCATCGTTGGTCGGGGCGAACACCACGTACGGGCCGTTGTCCAAGACGGGCACGACGTTGACCGCGGGGTTGAACCCGCCCGACACCGCGGAGTTGAACGTGCTGATGTCGGGGATGCTGCTCAGCACCTGTCCGACCGGCAAGTTCGCCAGTGTCTTGAAGTTGGGCACCGATGTCTTGAACGCGTCGCAGCCGGATCCCTGCAGATCGGGGTACGGATTCTCGATCGTCGTCGTCGGGGTCGGCGTCGCAGGGTCGGCGTTCGCGTTGATCGCGAGCGGCAGCGCTGCCACGATCGCGGCGATGCCCGCGGCAGCGCCCAAGGTCTTGCTGGTGCGAGTCTTCAACTCCGGCTCCTCGGCTCGTCAGGTCCCTCAACCCGCATCGCATGTTAAGGGCACCGATCGCACAACGCCAAAGTCAGGGTGACGTGGACCTCATACAGCGGCCATGCTGACCTGGGTTTTCCGCACATTTGCGCAGAGCACGACGGCGACGAAACACAGCCCTGCGGCGAGGTAAAACGCCATGTCGTAGTTGCCCTGCAGATCGCGCAGCCGGCCTGCGCCTGCGGCCGCGATGGCCGCGCCGAGCTGGTGAGATGCGAACACCCAGCCGAACACAACCGGGGTGCGCAAACCGAAGTAGTTGCGGCACAACACGATCGTCGGAGGCACGGTGGCCACCCAGTCCAGCCCGTAGAAGATGACGAACACCCACGTACTCGGCTCGGCCTGCGGCGACAGCAGCGATGGCAACAGCAGCAGCGAGAGCCCACGGCCGGCGTAGTAGACGACCAGCAGCAGCCGGGGATCGACGCGGTCGGTGAGCCAGCCCGAGAACACCGTGCCTGCGACGTCGAGGATGCCGATCGTCGCGAGCAGGCCCGCAGCCACCGTCGTTGGCATGCCGTGGTCGTTGGCCGCCGGGATGAAGTGCGTGCCGATCAACCCGTTCGTCGTCATCCCGCAGATCGCGAAGCTCGCGGCCAGCAGCCAGAACGCCGGTACCCGCGCACCGATGCGCAACCCGTCGAAGGCGGCCTTGAAACTCGACGCCGGAACCACGGCCGGCTCGGCGACACTGGCACCGTAGGCCGTTAAACCCTTGTCCTGCGGATAGTTTCGCATGAAGGCCACCACCAAGGGCACCACCCCAAGGGCCGCGGCCGCCACGATCAGCGACGCCCACCGCCAGCCGTGACGCGTCGTCACTTCGGCGACGATCGGCAGAAAGATCAGCTGCCCCGTCGCGCTCGCCGCGGTCAGCACACCGGTGACCAGTCCGCGGCGGGCTTCGAACCAGCGGGTCGCGACGGTGGCGACAAAGCCCATCGAGATCGATCCGGTGCCGACGCCGACCAGCACGCCCCAGAACAGCACCAACTGCCAGCTGGCCGTCATCGTCACGCTCAGCGCCGAACCGGTGGCGATGAGCACCAGAGCCGCCGACAGCACCGGCCGCACACCGAAACGGTCCATCAGCGCAGCCGCGAACGGGGCGGTCAGACCGAACAGCGTCATGTTGACCGACATCGCCAGCCCGACGACGCCGTGTGACCACCCGAACTCGTGATGCAGCGGGTTCATCATCACGCCCGGCACCGAGCGGAAGCCCGCCGCCGCGAGGATCGCGACGAAGCTCACTGCCGCGACCACCCAGGCCCAGTGGATGCGGGCGGTGGTCTTCTCAGCGGCGGTGAGCGTCACCGGATCACTGTCGCGGAACGCGGTGGTCGCCGGCTAGTGGCATGAATGACACCATTCGTCAAAAACATGCCAAAATGGACCGCATGCATCGGATCGCTGTGCTCCTCGTGCCGCCTGTGGTGGGCTTCGACGCCGCGATCGCGCCCCTGCTGTTCTCCAACGCCACCGACGCCGACGGCAACGCGCTCTACGAGGTCGTGACATGTGGGCTGGAACCAGGACCGGTCGAGGCGACCACCGGATTCGGTCTAGTGCCCGCAGCAGGACCGGAGGCGCTGGCGACAGCCGACACGGTGGTGATCCCCGGTACGCGCTACCCGCCTGCGCGGATCGACGGGGTGCTGGCGCCGGAGGTATCCGCGGCGTTGGCCACGATCCGCCAAGGCACGCGTCTGGTGTCGATCTGCACTGGCGCGTTCATTCTCGCGGCGGCGGGCCTGCTCGACGGGCGACGCGCAACCACGCACTGGAAGTTCGCCGACTCACTGCGCAATCTTCACCCCGAGGTGCTGGTCGACGAGAACGTGCTGTTCGTCGACGACGGCGACATCTTGACCTCGGCCGGCCTAGCGGCCGGAATTGACTTGTGCCTGCACATCATTCGATCGGATCACGGTGTGCAGGTGGCCAATGCGGTTGCCCGCTATTGCGTGGTGCCGCCGTGGCGTGAGGGAGGCCAGGCGCAGTTCATCGATCGGCAGGTTCTCGAGCCCGACGACTTCTCCACGGCCGCCACACGCGAATGGGCGCTGCAACACCTCGACGACGAGCTGACGGTGCAGCGGCTGGCCCGGCACGCCAAGATGAGCGCGCGGACGTTCAGCCGGCGATTCCGCGAGGAAACGGGCCAGTCGCCAGGGGTGTGGGTGCGCGACCGGCGCGTCGACCGCGCCCGCGAATTGCTCGAGTCGCGTGCCCTGCCCGTCGACGAAGTCGCTCGGCTCTCCGGCCTCGGGTCGGGCGGCAATCTGCGCCACCATCTACGTCGCGGCGTCGGGATGTCGCCGTCGAGTTATCGCAAGGTGTACCAAGGCGCTTAGGCCGTTACCTGCTGTGCAGTGCCCGAACCAAATCGGCGATGTGTTCTGCTGTCGGTTGGTATCCCGGGAAATAGCAACATACTTCTCGGGCACGTTCACCGAATCGCTTGGTGATCTCGGCCGCGCAGTGTTCGGGATCGCCCACCACGCCGATGGTTTCGACCATCTCGTCGGTGACGAGAAGGCGCATCTCGTCGAACGCGCCCTTCTTGGACAACGCGTTGAGCGACGGCTGGATGTGCTCCCACCCGTGCGCCTGCAGCACCGGAAGATATGCGGGTGTCGAGCCGTAGAACGCGATCAGCGACCCCACACCTTGGACGGCGGCGGCGATTTCGGCATCGGTGCGGCCCACCGCCACCATCGCCTGCGCGATGACTGCGAACTGAGCGGGGTCGCGGCCCGAACGGGCGAACCCCTCTTCGAGGGCGGGCACGGTCCGCTGCGCGAAATGGCGGCCGCTGTTGAACGGCATCACCAGCAGCCCGTCCGCGACTTCGGCGGCATTGCGGGTCATGATCGGGCCGAGCGCGCCCATCAGCACCGGTGGCGCTCCATACGGGTTGGGGCCGGGATTGAAATTGGGCGCCATCAGCGTGTGGGTGTAGAACTCCCCGCGAAAGTCCAAGCGGGAGCGGCCTTCCCACGCATCGAAGATTGCTTTGACGGCACGAACCGATTCGGCCAGCCGGTGCGCAGGCTTGCCCCACTCACTGCCGTACCGCTTCTCGATGTGCACCCTGATCTGCGAACCGAGGCCGAGCCGGAACTTGCCTGCGGACAGCACCTGCAGGTCGTACGCCGCATGCGCGAGGTGGAGGGGACTGCGTGGCGACGCGATCGCGACATTGGTCATCAGCTCCAGATCGGTTTCCCGCGTTGCGATCACCAGGGGGAAGAAGACGTCGTGCTGCCCCTCGAAAGTGAAGATGCCGTCTGCGCCGGCGGCGACGATGCGGCCGATGCTTTCCGAGAGCGTGGCCGGTGCTCCGTCGACCTGAAGATGAACCTTCACCTGCCGAGGATCGCACGTCGGTCGGCCGCGCCGATACCCGGTAGCGGGGGGTCGTTGAGGAGTGGCAGCAGGGACGACACGGCCCTCCTCGAGGGTGACAGTCGAAGAGGTGTCGGTTGTAATTCCAGAACCCTTGCCAGGGACGAAGGACGCGGCCAGTGATTCATTGCGCGTGTTCTACGACGCGCACTCGGTCGCGTTGTGGCGCTACGCCCTTCGATTGACTCACGACGCGCATCATGCACACGACGTGGTGCAGGAAACACTGATACGCGCATGGCATCACCCCGAGATCACCGAAGAAAGCAATCGGTCACCGCGGGCGTGGCTCTTCACCGTCGCGCGCAACATCGTCATCGACGACCGCCGCAGTGCTCGGTTCCGTTACGAAGTAGCCATGCCTGACGGCGCCGACATCCGCGAGCCCGTCGATCCGCAGGACACCAACGCCACGGTTGACCGGCTGATGGTCAGGCACGCGCTGACTCAGTTGTCCGTCGACCACCGGGCAGTGCTCTGGCGCTCGTATTACCTGGGCTGGACGCTGGCGCGCATCGCCGAAGATCTCCAGATCGCCGAAGGCACCGTCAAGTCGAGGCTGCATCATGCGCTGCGAGCGCTGCGACGGACCTTGCAGGACGGCGAATGAACGGAAGGCAGTAGACGGCGTTCCGATTCCGATAGGACGGGTCCGGGTACAGCCCTACGGTGAATACCGTGCGAATCCTGGTCGCGGGCGCTACCGGCTACGTCGGCTCACGCCTGGTCACCGCTCTGCTCGACGAGGGCTACGAGGTCGTCGCCGCGACCCGAAACCCTGACCGGCTGGGCGATTTTGGCTGGTATGACCGGGTCAGCGGCGTCACTCTCGATGCGCACGACGAAATCTCGGCAAGGAAAGCGTTCGCCGAGGCGGGCCCGATCGACGTCGTGTACTACCTCGTGCACGGCATCGGTCAGCCGGACTTTCGCGACGCCGACAACCGTGCCGCGGCCAATGTGGCGAACGCGGCCAAGGACGCAGGAGTGCGGCGGATCGTGTACCTCGGGGGGTTCGTCCCCGACGTCGACGATCTGTCAGAACACCTGGCCAGCCGTGCGGAAGTCGCCCACGCGTTGAGCGTCGACGGCGGCGCGGATGTGGTGTGGCTCGGTGCGGCGATGATCATCGGGTCCGGATCGACGTCGTTCGAGATGTTGCGCTACGTCGGCGACCGCTTCGTGTTGATACCGCTGCCGGCGTGGTCGGCCAACCCGATAGACCCGATTTCGATCCGAGACGTCCTCTACTACCTCGTCGCAGCGGCCGACGCAGGGCGTGTGCCACCGGGCGCGTTCGACATCATCGGACCCGAGACCACCTCCTACGGCGATCTGCTGCGGGCGTATGCGCGGATAACCGGGAAGTGGCGCGCGGAACTATCCGTACACCGGGTGGATACCAGCGTGGTGTCGTGGATGACGGCCGCGGTGCTGCCCGTGCCCGGCGGCCTGGCCGCCGACCTCGTGGAGTCGCTGGATCACCCGATGATGGCGTCCGATGCGAGGCTGCGCGATTTCGTGCCCGATCCGCCAGGAGGCCTGCTTTGCATCGACGACGCGATTTCGCGTGCGCTGTCGTGTGATCGGCGGCGCCCCGTCGACGAGCTCGCCGATCCGCATCATCTGGCCGACACCGACCCGCCGTGGGCGGGCGGGGACACGCAGCGTATCCAGCAATTGGCGCGCCCGCTCATGCCTGCGTTCGCGCGGCCGCCGGTGCTTGGCCTGCTGGGCGCATTCCCCGGCCCCGTCGCCGCAGCGTTGCGCACCGGCCTGGACACGCTGATCGGCCTGGCGCCGAAGGCGAGCCTGGCGTGACGCAGCAGACTTCGACGCGCGGCGGCTGGAGGGACGAAGCCAAGGAGATCATCAGCGCCTGCCCGGTGGCCCACCACGAACCGCCAGCAGTGATCCGGCGGCGCCGGATTGTTGTCGCGGTAGTGCTGGTGATTGGCGCTGCGCTGCTTGGCTATTCGCTCGCTCGACCGCCGGGTGACTCATCGTTCTATTGGTTGACGCTTGCGCTGGCCGCGGTCTGGGCGGTAGGAGCCCTTGCGTCGGGTCCCCTGCACCTTGGTTGCATTCGGTTTCGTGGCCGCAATCAGCGGCCGGTGCTCACGGGAACTGCGGTTGGTCTACTGCTCGGCGGTGTGTTCGTCGTCGGCGGATTGATCGCCCGTGAAATCCCGGGTGTGCGCGAATACATCACGCGCGTACTGGAATTCACCGACTACGGTCCGCTGGCCCTCGTCACGTTCATCACCGTGGTCAACGGGATCGCAGAGGAGATGTTCTTCCGGGGCGCGCTGTATACAGCGCTGGGCAAGGCGTATCCGGCGGTGATATCGACCGCTATCTACGTGATCACCACGGCGACCACTGGCAATCCGATGCTGGGCTTTGCGGCGGTGATCCTCGGTGCGGTCTGCGCACTTGAACGCCGAGCCACCGGCGGCGTGCTCGCACCGATGCTCACCCACTTCTTCTGGGGTCTTGTGATGGTGCTCGCGTTGCCGCCGGTGTTCGGCGTTTAGCGCAACGGGTGCTCAGGAGTCTGTGAACTTCGCGTCCCTGCGCTGCTGGAAGGCCTTGGTGCCCTCACGGAAATCGTTGGATTCCAGCAGCACTAACTGACCCTGCTTCTCCCGCTCGAGCGCCGCCTCCAACTCCGTCAGCGTCGCCGCGTTGATCGCGTCCTTGGTCTTGCGCAGCGCCACGACCGGACCAGACATCAGGGCGCCGACCACCTTGGACACCTCCGCGTCGAACTCGTCGACCGGATACACCGCGGTCACCAGGCCCCACTCGTATGCCTCCGCGGCGCCGATTCGCTCCGCCATCAACGCCATCCGCATCGCGCGGATACGCCCGACCGCCGCGGCGATCAACGCCGACGCTCCGCCGTCGGGCATCAGCCCGATCTTCGTGAACGCCAGCATGAAAAACGCCTTCTCCGAAGCCAATACGACATCGCACGCCAATGCCAACGACGCCCCGACGCCCGCCGCGGGCCCCTGCACGACGGCGACCGCCGGCTGCGGAAGGGAAACAATCGACCGCACCGCACGGTTAGCCGCATCCAGCACGTCGGCCGGTGTGCCGCTCGCCCCGGGGTTGGCGTGATCCTCTTCGCTGATTCCGGCACCCGAACTGAACCCGCGTCCGGCCCCGCCGAGCCGCACCACCTTGACCCGCGGATCGCCTGCGGCCTGCTCCAGTGCGTCGGCGATGCCCTTCAGCATCGCCGCGGTCAACGAATTCAACGAGTCCGGCCGGTTCAGCGTCACCGACAGCACACCGTCGGCGAGCTCGACGGAAAGGTCGTCGATGCTGGTGTAGGCGGCGGTTGTGGCGTCGATGGTCGTCATACCAGGCACCCTAGGTCTGACGACTTGGTTATACAAGTAAGCTATGTCGGCGGTCGACTACGGAGGGCGGTACACCATGGCTGGACCACTGCACGGACTGCGCGTGCTGGAACTGGCGAGCATCGGACCTGGCCCGCACGCCGCGATGATCCTCGCTGATCTCGGCGCCGACGTCGTCCGAGTCGAGCGGCCCGGCAAGGGCCCCGGCATCCCCACCAAGGGCAGCGACTACCTGTTGCGCAACCGGCGCTCCGTCGCCGCCAACCTCAAGACCGACGAGGGTCGCGACTTGGTGCTGCGCCTGGTCGCGAAGGCGGATGTGCTCATCGAAGGCCTGCGCCCTGGCGTCACCGAGCGGCTCGGGCTCGGCCCGGAAGACTGCGCGAAGGTCAACGAACGTCTCATCTACGCCCGGATGACCGGATGGGGCCAGACCGGCCCGCGCAGCCAGCAAGCCGGCCACGACATCAACTACATCTCGCTCAACGGCGTCCTGCACGCCATCGGCCGCGCAGGCGAACGACCCGTTCCGCCGTTGAACCTCGCAGGCGATTTCGGCGGCGGCTCAATGTTTCTCCTTGTCGGCGTCCTCTCGGCATTGTGGGAACGCGAGCGCTCCGGCAAGGGCCAAGTCATCGATGCCGCGATGATCGACGGCTCGAGCGTGCTCTCCCAAATGATCTGGGCGTTCCGCGCGATGGGCATGTGGAGCGACGAGCGTGGCGTGAACATGCTCGACACCGGTGCGCCGTATTACGACACCTACACATGCGCCGACGGCCGCTACGTCGCGGTCGGCGCGATCGAGCCGCAGTTCTTCGCCGAACTGCTGTCGAAGCTCGGTCTCGACGCAGCCGAGCTGCCCGACCAGAACGACGTCAGCCGCTGGCCCGAGCTGCGCGCCCGGCTGACCGAGGTCTTCGCGTCGCAAGACCGCGACCACTGGACCAAGGTGTTCACCGACAGCGACGCCTGCTGTACGCCCGTGCTGTCTTTCGGCGAAGTCGAATCCGAGCCGCACGTCACCGAACGCGACACCTTCTATCGCGACGGTGACTACCTGCACGCCGCGGCGGCGCCGCGGTTTTCAAGAAGCGTGCCGTCCGCCCCGCAGCCGCCCGGCGTGCCCGGCGCGGACACCGAAGCCGTACTCAGCGACTGGGTATAGAGGAAAGGAACCAATCAGTGGAGATCAGAGACGCCGTAGCCGTCGTCACCGGCGGTGCCTCCGGGCTCGGCCTCGCAACCACCAAGCGCCTTCTCGATCGTGGCGCGCAGGTGGTGGTCATTGACCTCAAGGGCGAAGAGGTGGTGAACGAACTCGGCGACCGTGCGAAGTTCGTCTCCGCCAACGTTACCGACGAGGCGGCCGTAACCGAAGCCCTCGACGTCGCCGAATCGCTTGGCGCACTGCGCATCAACGTCAACTGCGCCGGCATCGGCAACGCGATCAAGACGCTCTCCAAGAACGGCGCCTTTCCGCTCGACGAATTCACCAAGGTCATCAACGTCAACCTGATCGGCACGTTCAACGTGCTGCGGTTGGCCGCCGAGCGCATCGCGAAGACGGAACCGATTGGCGAAGAGCGCGGCGTCATCATCAACACCGCGTCGGTGGCCGCGTTCGAGGGTCAGATCGGCCAGGCGGCGTACTCGGCGTCCAAGGGCGGCGTCGTCGGCATGACGTTGCCGATCGCCCGCGATTTGTCGCGCGAATTGATCCGTGTGTGCACCATCGCGCCGGGACTGTTCAAGACGCCGCTGCTTGGTTCGCTTCCCGAGGAAGCTCAGAAGTCGCTGGGCCAGCAGGTGCCGCATCCCGCGCGTCTGGGTGACCCCGACGAGTACGGCGCGCTTGCGGTGCACATCGTGGAGAACCCGATGCTCAACGGTGAGGTCATTCGTCTGGACGGCGCGATCCGGATGGCGCCGCGATGAGCGCTTGCGCGAAGAGCGGGGAGCACAGGTGACGATCACGACGAAGTTCACCGAGACGTTCGGGATTGAGCACCCGATCGTGCAGGGTGGCATGCAGTGGGTAGGTCGCGCGGAATTGGTTGCGGCCGTTGCCAATGCGGGTGCGCTGGGATTCATCACCGCGCTGACGCAGCCGACGCCTGCGGACCTGGCGAATGAGATCGCCCGCTGCCGCGAGCTGACCGACAAGCCGTTCGGGGTGAACCTGACGATCCTGCCGACGATCAACCCGCCGCCTTATGACGAGTACCGCCAGGTGATCGTCGACGCCGGCATCAAGATCGTCGAGACCGCGGGCTCCAATCCTGCGCCGCATCTGCCGATGTTCCATGACAACGGGATCAAGGTGCTGCACAAGTGCACATCGGTGCGGCACGCGGTCAAGGCCCAAAGCCTCGGCGTGGACGGCATCAGCATCGACGGCTTCGAATGCGCCGGCCATCCCGGCGAGGACGACATCCCGGGTTTGGTCTTGATCCCGGCCGCGTCGGCCAAGATCGACATCCCGATGATCGCCTCGGGCGGGTTCGCCGACGCGCGTGGGCTGGTGGCGGCTTTGGCGTTGGGTGCCGACGGCATCAACATGGGCTCGCGGTTCATGTGCACGGTCGAGTCGGCGATACACCAGAACGTCAAGGAAGCCATCGTCGCGGGCAGCGAACTCGACACCGAGCTGATCTTCCGCCCGTTGCGCAACACCGCTCGTGTGGCGAGTAACGCCGTCTCACGGGAAGTGGTGGAGATCCTCAACCGCGGCGGTCAGTTCTCCGACGTCAAGGATCTGGTCGCGGGCAAGCGCGGCGTGAAGGTCTACGAGGTCGGCGACCTGGACGCCGGCATCTGGTCGGTCGGCACCGCGATGGGCCTGATCAACGACATTCCAACGTGCGGCGAGTTGGTGTCGCGCATTGTCGACGAGGCGGAGGAGCTGATCACCGGACGCCTGGCCGACATGGTCGAGCCAGACGCTGAAGAGAACGTGGCGTAGGAAAAAGGAAGATCGACAAAGGGCCCGTGCTGGGCAAACCGTCGTCGGTGATCGCGCGCCTCACGGCGCGCGGTTACTCAGACTGCGGTGGGCAGGGTGTGCTCGTCGTCGAGCTGCTCCGAGGTATCGCCCTCAACCAGGACATCGCCGTGGTAGAGCGCCTCGAAGTCAACCTTGATGACATCAGCACTGGTGTCGTCGATCCACATGTACTGAACAGTAACCATCACCATTAAGGATTCTTTGAGTCACGATTCGGAAAATGGTGGCAATTCTTACTTCGGGGTAGGTTCGCCAGCTACCCGCGAGTAGCCCAGCGTGCCTAGCGTTGGCGCTACTTGGCCGGAGCCGTGAAGTGAATTGGGTTGGTTCCATTCAGCAGGATCCAGGTAAACACCGCCGCGGCGATGCCGACGATCAGCAGACCGACGGCAACACGGCTTCCATAGCGCACGCTGCCCAGAACCCGCGCATCGATCGAGTAGGCGCCCGCCCCGGTGAACAGCAGCGCAGCCGCTCCCACCGCGAGCAGAAACGGCACGTTGAAGGGCTGTGACCAGAACGCCGCGGTGGACACGTTGACCGCCCAGGCGTCGATCATCGCCGCGACGACCGCCATCGCGGCCAGGGGTGTCAGCAAACCGAGCACTAGGCCGATTCCGCCGGCGGTCTCCGCGGCGGTCACCATGAATGCGGCGAACTTCGGCAACCTCCAGCCGCCCTGCTCCATGAAACCGGCCGCCGTGTTGAAGTCGAACGCCTTGATCAGCCCGGCCTGAATCATGGTGGCGCCGACGCCGATACGAAGGATCAAAAGGCCGATGTCGGCCATCGAGGTGGTCGTGGCGCTCGTTTCCGCGGTCGCTTCGGTGGTGGTCATTGTTGGCAGCCTAGGTGGCTGTGAGGGCGCTGTGAGTTGTTGGTCATGTACTACCAGACCTGTCGGCATCGCAGAATTCATCGGCCGCTGCTGGAGTGACGAGGACGGTCTGACAGTGAACAACCAGCCGTGTCGCCTCGTATCAAACGAAGGGGGGTGGAACTTGTTGACCATCTCAAGTTATCGCTGATAAGTTATCGTGGATAATCCAGTTAGCGGAAGGACATGCCGTGCTGCAACGCATCGCACTGCTGGCCATCGCCGCGCCACGACGAATCATCGCGATCGCGGCTCTGGTCATGCTCGCGTGCGGCATCTTCGGAATTCCGGTCGCCAACCACTTGTCGGCCGGGGGCCTAAAGGACCCCACTTCGGAGTCGGCTCAGGCGACCAAGCTGCTCGTCGACAAGTTCGGCCAAGGCGACATGCAGCTGCTCATCAGCGTCACATCGGCCGCGGGTGCGCAGAGCCCCGAAGCCCAGGCGGTCGGCACAGACATCGCCGCGCAGCTGAAGGCTTCGCCATATGTGGCCGACGTGACCTCGGCGTGGACGGCGCCGCCGCCCGCCGCGCCGGCGCTCATCAGCAAGGACGGCAAGACCGGGTTGATCGTCGCCGGCATCACCGGCGGTGAGAGCGATGCGCAAAAGCATGCGAAGGCGCTGACCGGTCAGCTCGTGCATGACCGCGATGGCGTGACGGTGCGCGCAGGCGGCGAGGCGATGACCTACGTCCAGGTCAACGGCCAGACCGAAAAAGACCTGTTGCTGATGGAGTCGATCGCGATTCCGCTCAGCTTCCTGGTTTTGGTGTGGGTGTTCGGCGGGCTGATGGCCGCTGCGCTGCCACTGGCCGTCGGCGGGTTCGCGATTCTGGGTTCGATGGCGGTGCTGCGAGCCATCGCTCTGGTTACCGACGTTTCGATCTTCGCGCTGAACCTCACCGTCGCGCTGGGCCTGGCGATGGCCGTCGACTACACGCTGCTGATCATCAGCAGGTTCCGCGACGAGCTCGCCGAGGGCGCGGACCGCGACCGGGCGCTTGTGCGCACCATGGCGACGGCTGGACGAACCGTCCTGTTCTCGGCGCTGACGGTTGCGCTGTCGATGGTTGCGATGGTGCTGTTCCCGATGTACTTCCTGAAGTCGTTCGCCTACGCCGGTATCGCGGTGGTGGCGCTGGCGGCCGTCGCTGCGATCGTGGTCGCCCCTGCGGCGATCGTGTTGCTCGGTGACCGGCTGGACTCGCTGGACGTCCGGCGGCTGGCCCGCCGAATCCTGGGCCGACCGGACCCGGTGCGCAAGCCGATTGAGCAGAACTTCTGGTACCGATCCACGAAAATGGTTGAGCGCCGGGCAATTCCGATCGCGCTCGCGATCGTCGCGCTACTGCTCGTGGTCGGCGCGCCGTTCCTCGGCATCAAGTGGGGCTTTCCCGACGACCGCGTGCTGCCGCAATCGGCGTCGACGCGCCAGGTCGGCGACGACCTCCGCAACAATTTCGCCGTCGACTCCGCGCGAAACGTCACCGTCGTCATCCCCGACACCAAAGGGATCACCCCCGCCGAACTCGACCGCTATGCCGGCGCGCTATCGCAAGTGCCCAACGTGTCGTCTGTCTCGGCGCCGGGCGGCACCTTCGCCGGCGGCCGACCTGTCGGACCGCCGTCGGCGGCCACCGGGCTCAAGGACGGCAGCGCATTTGTCACGGTCGGCAGCACCGCGCCGCTGTTCACCGACGCCTCGGAAGCTCAGCTTGATCGGCTGCGCGCGGTGAGCCCACCGGCCGGCCAGCCGGTGCAGATGACCGGCATCGCGCAGATCAACCGCGACAGCTCCGAGGCGGTCACCTCTCGCCTGCCGCTGGTCCTCGGTGTGATCGCGGCCATCACCTTCGTGCTGTTGTTCCTGCTCACCGGCAGCGTGGTGCTGCCGCTAAAGGCGTTGGTGCTCAACGTTTTATCGCTGACCGCGTCGTTCGGCGCGTTGGTGTGGATCTTCCAGGACGGCCACCTTGGTGCCCTTGGCACGACACCGACCGGAACGTTGGTGGCCAACATGCCGGTGCTGATGTTCTGCATCGCGTTCGGGTTGTCGATGGACTACGAGGTGTTCCTGGTGTCGCGGATCCGCGAGTACTGGCTGACATCCGGTCGCACCCGGGCGGACAACGACGAAAGTGTCGCGCTTGGGTTGGCCCGCATGGGCCGCGTGGTCACTGCTGCGGCGCTGATCATGTCCATTTCGTTTGCCGCGCTGATCGCAGCGCAGGTGGCGTTCATGAGGATGTTCGGCGTCGGGCTGACGCTCGCAGTGATCGTCGATGCGACGTTGGTGCGCATGCTGTTGGTGCCGGCGTTCATGCATGTGCTCGGTCGCTGGAATTGGTGGGCACCCAAGCCGCTGGCCCGGCTGCACGAGCGCATCGGTATCAGTGAATCCGGTGACGATACGGTGACGCCGAGCCGCAACGATGAACGGCACACGGTCTCTGTAACGGACACTGGTTAGCGTGACGGTCGAGCCCTTGCGCCGACGCCGCGCGCCGCGCGGTTCCGGTGAGCAGTTGCGCGATGAAATTCTCGACGCGACCACTGAGCTGCTGCTGGAGACGGGCCACGCCAAGGCGGTGTCCATCCGGTCGGTGGCACAGCGCGTCGGGGTCACGCCGCCGTCGATCTATCTACACTTCGCCGACAAGGACGCGCTGCTGGATGCCGTGTGCGCGCGGTACTTCGAGAAGCTCGACGAGGAGATGCAACGGGCATCGGCCGACCAACCGTCGGCGATCGAGGTGCTGCGGGCGCAGGGCCTTGCCTACGTGCGGTTCGCCTTGAAAACGCCTGAGCTGTATCGCATTGCCACGATGGGTGAGGGCAGACCCGGTAGCGACGTCGACATCGCGCTGAACAGCTCTGCGTTCGAACACATGCGCAGCGCGATTGAGTCGTTGATGGCCGAAGGTACCTATCCGGCAGGCGATTCCACCACGTTCGTCATGGAGTTATGGGCGGCGGCGCATGGGGTGGCCGCAATGCTGATTTCGCGGCCGTACATGCCGTGGGGCGATGCCGAACAGTTCACGGACCGCGTGCTGCGGGCGATGTGCGCCGGACACATCATGTCCGGCATGATCGACCTGGCACAGCCGCCGCAGGAAGCGGTTAGCGAGTTGAAGGGAATTCTCGATGAGCACCAACACCGTCGATAACCCGTTCTTCGCGCGGGTGTGGATGTTCATTTCGGCCCATGAGCCCGAAATTGTCGCAACGTGGCGGCGCGAAAATCTCGCCGGGCTTGCGGGCCGGGTCCTGGAGGTCGGAGCCGGAACCGGTTCGAACTTCCCGCTGTATCCCGACACGGTCACCGAGGTTGTTGCCGTGGAACCGGAGCGGCGATTGACAGAAATCGCTCGGAGGGCGGCGGCGTCGGCGGCGGTACCCGTTACGGTTACTTCGAGCACGATCGAATCGCTCGATGCGAGTGAGCCGTTCGACGCGGTGGTCTGCTCGCTGGTGTTGTGCTCGGTTGGCGAGCCGGATACTGTTTTGCGGCAATTGTTTTCGTTGTTGCGTCCCGGTGGGGAGCTGCGCTACCTCGAGCACATCGCCAGCAGTGGCTGGCGCGCCCAGCTGCAACGGCTAGCCGACGCGACGTTTTGGCCGCGGGTGGCCGGTAACTGCCACACCCATCGCCACACCGAGCGCACGATCGCCGATGCGGGCTTTCGGATCGAGACGGCCCGGCGCGACTGGCAGCTGCCCCGGTGGGTGCCGATTCCGTCGACGGAGGTCGCGATCGGCCGCGCCGTCAAGCCCGCCTAAACGCGATTTGTGCACGTTTTGTATCGCTCAGCGTGACAAAGCGTGCACAAATCGCTAGCCGAGGAGCACCGGGAGGCGTTGTAGGAGCCCCGGCAGCGCTGTGGCCGCCGTTTCGCGCAGCGACACCGTCGCGGCATCGGACAGCGGCGTGCGCTCGGGGTTGACCTCGATCACCGCGGTGCCGTTGGCCAGTGCAAGCTCCGGCAGGCCCGCCGCGGGGTAGACGATCGACGACGTGCCGACCACGATCACCACGTCGGCGTTGGTGACCGCCTCTACGGATCGCTGCCAGGCGTCGTCGGGCAGCGGCTCGCCGAACCACACCACGTTCGGCCGGATCAAGCCACCGCACACACACCGCGGCGGGTCGACCGACTCCGTCGGTTCGGGCATATGCGGCAACTCGTCGGCGTATTCCGTTTGACAACGGTCGCAACGGAATTCGAACAAACTGCCGTGTAGGTGGTAGACGCGCTTGCTGCCGGCGCGCTCGTGCAGGTTGTCGACGTTCTGGGTGACGACATGCACGTCGGCGTAGTCCTCCCAGGCCGCGACTGCCAGGTGGCCGTTGTTGGGCTGCACCGAGCTCATCATGTAGTGGCGCCACAGGTACCAGGCCCACACCCTGTCCGGGTTCGACCGCCACCCCTGCGCGCTGGAGATCTCATACGGGTCGACCTTCGCCCATAGGCCGGTTTCGGCGTCGCGGAAGGTCGGCACGCCGCTCTCGGCGGAAATGCCCGCTCCGCTGAGCACCGTCACTTGCACACCACCAAACTAGCGGGTTTAAGCGATACTGAGCACGTGGCCGAGTTGGGGGATTGGGTGCGCGTCGATCCACATGCCGCAAGGCCGCTTTTCGACCAGCTCAGGACGCAGATCATCGACGGAGTCCGGGACGGCGTGCTGCCGCCCGGTACGCGGTTGCCGACGGTGCGCGAACTCGCGGGCCAGCTGGGCCTGGCTGTCAACACGGTGGCACGCGCATATCGTGAGCTGGAGTCGGCGGGAATTCTTGAAACCCGGGGGCGCTTCGGTACTTTCGTCGCTCGTGCGGACCCTGCCGACGCCGCGATGGCAACCGCCGCGCATACCTACGTTTCGGCGGCCAAGGCGCTCGGCATCAGCAAGGCCGAGGCGCTTCGATACGTCGAGGCGTCGTTCGGCTAACCGAATTCCAGCAGGGCCAACACCGGCCGGACCGGATCGAACAACGGCAGACGCTGGGCGGTCCACAACATGATGTTGAAAACGTTGCCGCGGCCTGCCGGCATCGGCAGATCGTGCACGGCCCGGATGCCCGGCACGGTGTCGACCAGATTTGCCGCTTCCGTTGGCGACAGGGAGAACGGCATCGGCGGCACCTTGTAGCGCAGCGAGGTCCGCAAGCCGCGGCGGGCCCACGCCGCGAACCACGCCGGAGGCAGGTCGAACATCATCTGCCCGCCTGGGAAGCGTTTGGCGCATTCGGTGATCAACCCGAGCGCCTCGTCGGGCTCCAGGTACATCAGCAGCCCTTCGGCGGTGATGAACACCCCGTGCTGTGGGTCGACCAGGTCCATCCAGCTGAAGTCCAGTGCCGACTGCGCGCACATGCGCACCCTGTCCGACGCCGGAAGCAGCTTGCGGCGCAGCTCGATCATCGGAGGCAAATCGACTGTCAGCCAGTGGAATTCGTCACCAACATCGGCGGCGTTGAGGCGGTAGAAGCTGGTCTGCAATCCCTCGGCAAGCGCGACGACCGTGGCCTTGGGATGGTCGAGAAGGTAGCGACGGGTATGCCGGTCGTAGGCCAGCGCGCGTACCGCCATGTCCTGGCGGCGCGAATAGCCGAACTTGGCGAAGTCGAAGTCGATGGAGTCGGCCAGCTCGATGGCCATCGGATCGTCGATCAGGGAATCCGGCCGCCGCGCCTCATGCGCCCGCACCCACAACGTCAGCAACGCCGTCTCCGAGACACCGGTCAACACGGTGCCGTCGGCCTTCGCCGTCGGTGCGGAACTCATTTCAGCACCTTCTCGACGGTGCGCAGGTTTCGCGTGGTCGTCGACGACTTGTAGCGCTTCTTGCCCATCGTCTTGCCGATCGTGGTGCCCAGCGTGCCCTTGGGCGCCTGCCAGTAGATGACGCCCTTACCGCGTTTGACCTTCTCGTCGGGCCCGGCCTCCTTGCCGAGCGCGGCGAGTTCGTCGAGCACCTTCGGATCGGTGACAAACGTGACGTAGGAGTGTTGCCCCTCGACCTCGCGCTCGAAGGGGTAGGCCTTGGAGATGGCCGCGACGGTCTCGACGTCGTACGCCAGCACCCAGGCGTCGTAGCCGAACGCGTCACGCAACGCCTTTTCGGCCTTCTTCCTGACCGCCTCTACGCCTGAACCGCTTTCCAGCAGGACGTTGCCGCTCGCCAATATCGTTCGCACACCGGTGAATCCGGCGTCTTCGAAGGCCTTGGCGACCTCGGCCATCTTCAGGTTGACCCCGCCGACGTTGACACCCCGCAGGAACGCGACGTAGCGAGTCATCAGCCGAACTCCAGCCGCTTGGCCTCGGTGACGCCCTCGCGACCCTTGCCGTCCATTGAAGAAAACCCAGAAAGGCCCGTCATCACTTCGATCCTAGAGACGTAGGCTCTCAGGATGGGCCGCGACGTGTTCGACGACAAGCTGTTGGCATTGATCGGCGGAAACTCGCTGGGCGTGCTGGCCACCATCAAGCGCGACGGCAGGCCGCAGTTGTCGAATGTGTCGTATTGGTTCGACAAACGAAATCTGACCATCCAGGCGTCGATCACCGAAACGCGTGCCAAGACCCGCAACCTGCGACGCGACCCGCGCGCCGCGATCCATGTCAGCTCCGACGACGGGTGGTCGTACGCCGTCGCGGAGGGCGATGCGATCCTGACACCGGCGGCGGCTTCACCCGACGACGACACGGTGGAGGCTCTGATCGCGTTGTATCGCAATATCGCCGGTGAGCATCCGGACTGGGACGACTATCGGCGGGCCATGGTCGATGACCGCCGCGTGTTGATGACGCTGCCGATTTCGCATGTATATGGGATGCCTCCTGGGATGAGGTAGTACTACGCTGCGGACATGGCATCGGATGCACCGGAAGACGACACGAAACGCAAGTTCCGGGAAGCGCTGGAGAAGAAGAAAGCCAAAGCGGCAAGCGGCTCCGACCACAAAGACCGCGGCGCCAAGCAGCCGCGAGCGCATGGCCCGCTCGAGAATCGGCGGGAGTTTCGCCGCAAGAGCGGCTAGCCGTGACGCCTGAATTCCTGCTGACGACGCTCATCGTGGTGGCCACGCCCGGTGCGGGTGTGCTTTATACCGTCGCAGCCGGGCTCTCGCGCGGCCCGCGCGCCAGCCTCATCGCCGCGTTCGCCTGCACGCTGGGGATCGTGCCGCACATGGTCGCCGCGGTGACGGGTCTGGCTGCGATCATGCACGCCAGCGCGGTGGCATTTTCCATCGTCAAGTGGCTTGGCGTTGCGTACCTTCTTTACTTGGCGGTCAAGACTTTTCGCGACAGGTCGACGTTCGACGTGTCGGGCGGTCCGGAGAAAGTCTCGCCGTGGCGCGTCATCATGTCCGGCGTCCTGGTGAACGTGTTGAACCCGAAGCTGACGATTTTCTTCTTCGCGTTCCTACCGCAATTCGTGCAGCCCGACAGTGACGGTGCCGTGCTGCTGATGGTGTGGCTCAGCGTGATCTTCATGGCGGTGACGCTGGTGGTGTTCAGCATCTACGGCGTGTTCGCGGCCGCCGTCCGTCGCGAGGTGATCTCGCGCCCGCGGATCGTGGCGTGGATGCGGCGGAGTTTCGCGGCGACCTATGTCATCCTCGCCGGCAGGCTCGCGGCGCAGACCCGCTGACTGTCGCCGGCCAGCCAGCGTGCGGTTCCGAGGGCAACAAGCATGACCGCGACGAGGTAAAGGCCCTGGTCCTTCAGGCCCCAGCCGACCGACGCCAGCGTGGCCGCGCCTGCGACGCACAACAACGCGCCGACGGCCATGCTGCGACCGCCCGTCCTCGCGACGAAGCCGCCGTCCCACAGTGGCAGCGGGTTGTTCTCGAGAGGACGCAGCGTGACGAACACCAGCGCGACCAACGCGGCCATGATCAGTAGCTGCAGCACCGACAGGGCAATGAAGCCTGGTGAACTGGGGTCGAACCGCGGGTAGCCGAGGTAATCGAACACCAGATGAATGGCCAGCAGTGGCGGGATATGCCACAGATAGAGCGTCATCGCACCCGAGTTGCCGATGGCAGTCAGCCACCACACCCGTGGCCGTTGGGCCCAGCGGGCGATCGCGGGCGCGGCGGCAATTGCAAAGGCGCACATCATGATTGCGTGCCCGGCGAGCAGCAGCGACGGCGGCGTCATGTTCTTCAGATGCTGGGTCTCGATGCCGACCAGGCTGAGCTCGTACGGCCCGAACATCATCAGCGCCAGGTTGACCGCCAGCATCACCACGGCCAGCCCCAGCGCAGCACGGCCGGCCAGCAGATGACGGCGATAGGCGACCCCGAACATTCCCGGTATCACCCACACGATCATGTTCAGGTAGCCCAGCGCGGACCATCCGTCGACGTTGATCCGGATCGCGTCGACGAGCGCGATGAGCAGGTAGGTGCCTGCCACCGCGGCGACGAGACGGCCGGTGGTGGTGATCCGGGCCAGCAGCGGCACGGTGGCGAGTACCAGGACGTAAGCGCCGAGGAACCACAGGAGTTGGATGGAAATCCCGGCGACCGGCTCGTAGACATGCTCGGGCAGCATGGCGCTGAGCACCGCTAGGGCAGCCCACCAGAAGGCCAGGTAGTAGAACACCGGCCGGTAGAGCCGGGTGCATCGGCGCATCAGCCAGTTACCCCAGCTGGTTCCCGGCTGCCACGACTCGATGGACGCCGCGACGCCGGCGAAGAAGAACAGCGGCATGATCTGGAAGACCCACGTCAGCGCCTGGAAGATCGGCGACGCGGTGAGCAGGTTGGTCCAGATGAACACGCCGTCGCGCACCGTGCTGGTGGCCATGATCGTGTGCCCGACAACGACGCCCACCAGCGACACGATGCGGATGACGTCGATGGCCCGGTCACGGGTCGCGGGCGTATCCGCCTCGACCCGGCCCGGGCTGGGGAACAACGCGGCAACTGCCATGCCGTAACGGTAAGCCCGGACCGCCTAGGTAGATGTACTCAACTTTGCGGTGATTGCCCCCAGCCTGGGGCGCCACTGACCCCATTCCAGCGCAGCGACTTTCGACATGTCGCGAGTCAGCCTTTGTTTTAGAGCAAGCGCTCTGTTATGGTGCGGAAATGCCCCGGCCGCAGGTACACGACCGCGACGCGATGCTCGACGCCGCGGAAGCGCTGGCCGTGGGCGGTGGGCCGAAGGCGGTAACCGTTCGCGCCGTGTCCGAGTTGTCGGGCATCTCGAATGGGGCCATCTACCACGCATTCGGCTCGATGGGAGGACTGGTCGGGCGCGCGTGGGCCAGGGCAGCACGCCGATTTCTGGCGCTGCAGCGCGACCTCGTCGATGCGGCCGCCGACCCGATTGGCGCCGTGGTGGCTGCGGCCGATGCCCCCGCGGTCTTCAGTGAGCAATTTCCAGTCTCGGCCCGGCTAGTGCTCGCTACCCGGCGCGATGAACTCATCGGCGATGCGCCCGCGGATGTGCAGACCGAACTCAAGGCACTCGACGATGAACTTCGTGACCTGCTGATCCGGCTGTCGGTCGCGGTGTTTGACCGCAAAGACTTCGCGGCTGTCGCCGTCATCGAGGACTGCGTGGTCGGACTGCCGACCGGCCTGATGTTGCGACGCCCGATGCCACCCACCACCGACGCCCGCCGGCGGCTTGCCGCCGCAGTCGAGGCGATCTTGTCAGTCGGTCCGCCCCGCAGGAAGTAAGGAGTACCTATGACCACACACCTCGAAATCACCGACGATGTAGCGGTTTTGAACCTCGGCGACGACGAAAACCGGTTTTCGCCTGAGTGGCTGGCCGCCGTCAACGACGCGCTCGACCGGGTGGATGCCGGCGAGGCGAAAGCCTTGGTCACCACCGGGCAGGGCAAGTACTACTCCAACGGGTTGGATCTCGAATGGCTTGCCGCGCACGGCGATCAGGCCGAGTGGTATGTGGCGCAGGTGCACGCATTGTTGGGCCGCGTTCTCACCGCGCCGGTTCCGACGGTCGCGGCTGTCAACGGCCACGCGTTCGGCGCGGGCGCAATGCTCGGCATTGCCCATGACTTTCGCGTCATGCGAAGCGACCGCGGTTACTACTGCTTTCCCGAGGCCGACATTCAGATCCCGTTCACACCGGGCATGGCCGCGCTCATACAGGCCAAACTCACGCCGGCCGCGGCAGTGGAGGCCATGACGACGGCGCGCCGATACGGAGGCCCCGAGGCAGAGGCGATCGGCTTGGTCACCGCCACGGCACCCGAAGGCAAAGTCACCGCCGCGGCCGTCGACCTCGTTGCGGGGTTGAAGGGTAAGCACGCGCCCACCCTCAAGGCGATCAAGTCGACGATGTTCAGCTCGGTGATCGACGCTCTACAGGGCTAGACCGCGACCAGGCGTCGCGCCTCGCGCGCCTCCCTCATCAGAATTGCGGCAAGGCAGATGACGGCGAGGATCGCGACGGCGACGGCGAAACTGACTCCGGCGGTGCGCAATCCCCAAGCCTGGGCGGCCAGTCCCTCACCGATCACCGGCAGCGAGATCGCCACATAGGCGACGACGAAATACGTCGAGCTGACCTCCGCGCGCCGGTCGGCCGGCGTCTTCTCGGCGACGGCTGCCAGGCCGCGGCTGAAGCTGATGCCCTGTCCGATGCCCGAAACCACCGCGGCGGCGATCAACCCCGTCAGTGACGAAAGATGCAGTGCCAGAGCGAGAATCACCATGCCGACCGCCAGGATGGCGCAGCCGATCGCCACGGCGCGCTGCGGGTTGAGCCCGCCGGCGGCAATCTGGGCCACCGCCGACGACGCGAAGATCGAGCAGGCGATCAGCCCGGCGACCGCGTGGTTGTCGATGCCGTCGACGTTGGCCAGGAACGACGGAGCCACGGCGGTGAACAGTCCCGTCACCGCGAAGCCTGCGAACGCGGCGAGCGCGGCGATGACGAACACCGCCCGCACCTCGACCGGCACCGAGAGCCGCTGCAACCCAATGTGTCCCGTCTTCTGAGATGTTTCGGGCACGACGAACGCCGCCACACCGGCCAGCACTGCCAACACGATGTGGACGATGAAGCTGAGCTTCAGCGGCTCGGGTGCGTACTCGACGAGCAGGCCGGCAAGCAGCGGCCCGGCGCCCAGCCCGCCGATGTTGGCGACCGTCGCGACGGCCGCGGCCCTGGTACGCCAGTTCGGCGGCGCCGCCTCGATCACGGCCGCGGTCGCGGTGCCCGTGAAGATGCCCGCCGACAACCCTGACAGCACCCGGCCAACCAATAGCATCGGCACAGAATCGGCGACGAGGAACACTGCGGCCGAAGCCAGTGCGAACACCACGCCGGCCAGCAGGATCGGACGTCGGCCGATCGCATCGGACCATCGCCCGAAGGCCAGCAGCGCGAACAGCACGCCGCCGGCGTAGGTCGCGTAGATCACTGTCGTCGTCAGCACCGCAAAGTGCATGTGCTCGGCGTAAAGCGCGTACATCGGCGTCGGCAACGTGGTGCCGACCATGATGGCGGCGAACGCATAGGCCAGCAGCGGGAACGCGAATCGGGTTTTTGGCGTCGTTTCGAGCACGTCCATCAACAGCGACGCTAGTGGGGCGCGTTATTCCGCGCTCAGTGCACGACCGCCTTCTCCGCCCCGATGCCGGTCAACGCCCGGACCTCGAACTCGGCGTTGAGTTCCGGATCGCCGCGATCCGACGACGTCAGTGTGCCGACGACACCCAGCAGGAACGCCAGCGGAATCGACACGATGCCCGGATTGGCCAGCGGGAACCAGGCGAAGTCGACATGCGGCAGCATCGCCGTCTTCGCCCCTGACACCGCGGGGGAGAAGATGATCAGCACGATCGTCGATATCAGACCGCCGTACATGCTCCACAACGCGCCGCTCGTGTTGAACCGGCGCCAGTACAGCGAGTACAGAATCGTCGGCAGATTGGCAGCGGCCGCGACCGCGAACGCCAGTGCGACGAGGAACGCGATGTTCTGCCCGCTGGCAAGGATTCCCAGGCCGATCGCGGCGATGCCGAGCACCACGACCGTGATGCGTGACACCCGCACCTGCTCACCCTCGGTGACCTCGTGGCTCCTCATCACGCTGGCATAGATGTCGTGCGCGAACGACGTCGCCGCGGTGATGGTCAGCCCGGCGACCACCGCGAGGATCGTCGCGAACGCCACCGCAGAGATGACGCCGAGTAGCACCACCCCGCCAAGCTCGAACGCGAGCAATGGCGCGGCGGAGTTCTGCGCGCCGGGTGCCGCCAGGATTTTGTCGGGACCGACGAGCGCCGCGGCGCCGTAGCCCAGCGCCAAAGTGAACAGGTAGAAGGCGCCGATGAGAGCGATCGCCCACACCACCGAGCGGCGTGCCTCCTTGGCGCTGGGCACGGTGTAGAAGCGCATCAGGACGTGAGGCAGGCCCGCCGTTCCGAGAACCAGGGCGAGCGCAAGTGAGATGAAGTTGATCTGCGACGTCAACGATGCGCCGTACTGTGCGCCCGGTGCGAGGACGTCGCGCTTGGCCACCGCCTTGTCGGCGGATTCGGAGACCGCGGACTGTGCGGCGCCGAGCATCTCGGAGAAGTTGGCTCCGAACTTGGCCGCCACCATGACTGTCATGAGGCCTGCGCCGCCGATCAGCAGGGCGGCCTTGATGATCTGCACCCAGGTGGTGCCCTTCATCCCGCCGACGAGGACGTAGACGATCATCAGCACACCGACGACTGCGATCACGACGGCCTGGCCCACGCTGCCCTTGACGTTGAGCAGCAGGGCCACAAGCCCGCCGGCACCGGCCATTTGGGCAAGCAGATAGAACAGACACACCATGAGCGTCGTGGTGGCTGCCGCGATCCGAACCGGCCGTTGCCGCAGGCGGAAGCTCAGTACGTCGGCCATCGTGAATTTGCCTGCATTGCGCAGTAATTCGGCAACAAGGAGCAGCGCTACCAGCCAGGCCACCAGGAAGCCGATCGAATAGAGGAAGCCGTCGTAGCCGTATACCGCGATCGCGCCGGCGATGCCGAGGAAGCTCGCCGCCGACAGATAGTCGCCGGAGATCGCGATGCCGTTCTGTGGACCGGTGAATGCGCGGCCCGCGGTGAAAAACTCCGTGGCGGTGGCGTTCTTCTTGCTGGCGCGGATCACGATATACAGGGTCACCGCGACGAAGAGCGCGAAGATTCCGATGTTCGCGACGGGGTTACCAACCGCCGTGCCTGCGGCAAGGATCCTCATTTCACGCTGCCCTCGAACTCGGCGCGAATCGCTTCGGCGCGGGGATCGAGCTCTCGGTTGGCGAACCGGACATAGATGCCCGTGATGACGAATGTCGTGAGGAATTGGCCCAACCCGATCAGCAGACCGACGTTGATGTTGCCCCACACCTTGATTGCCATGAAGTCGTGAGCGAATGCTCCGAGGAATACGTAGGTGCCATACCAGACGAGGAAGAACGCGCTCATCGGGAAAACGAAGCGGCGCAACCGGCTTCGCAGTTCTTGGAATTCGGGACTGGCCTGGATTTCTACGAACTGACCACCGCCGGATGAGGCGGCTTGCGTCGGTGGAAGGTCGGTTTCGGGCACCGCTGACTCCTGACCTCGATGTGCAATTGTGGGCGCCAGCGTCATGAGACGTGCGTCACAGTCAGCTGGTTCCCAGCCAACTTACAGCCCAAACCCGCGATCTACACTGACCAAGTGGCAAAACTGCAGCTAGTCCAAGATCCGGCGGCCGATGCGCTGCTGGATTCCAATCCATTCGCGCTGCTGGTTGGCATGCTGCTCGATCAGCAGATCCCGATGGAGGTGGCGTTCGGCGGGCCCAAGAAGATCGCCGACCGCATGGGCGGCGTCGACGCCCGCGAGATCGCCGACTACGACCCCGACAAGTTCGCCGCTCTGTGCGCCGAACGCCCTGCCGTACACCGGTTCCCGGGCTCGATGGCCAAGCGGATCCAGACACTGGCGCAGATCATCGTCGATCGCTACGACGGCGACGCCGCGTCGATATGGACGTCCGGCGACCCCGACGGCGCGGAGGTGTTGAAGCGGCTCAAGAGCTTGCCTGGCTTCGGTGAGCAGAAGGCCAAGATCTTCCTGGCGCTGCTCGGCAAGCAGTACGGCGTGACGCCGAACGGCTGGCGTGAGGCTGCCGGCGACTACGGCAAGGCCGGCTCGTTCATGTCGGTTGCCGACGTCAAAGACGCGGGCACGCTGGAGAAGGTGCGCTCGTACAAGAAGCAGGCGAAGGCGGCGGCGAAGGCCGCCAAGGCCTGAGCCATCAACAGACCGAAGGCCGCCAAGGCCTAGTGCGTCTGGCGTCCCGGCTCTAGGTCGAGTTCGGCGAGGCGGCGCAAGATGTTCGCGACGACGCGTCCAGTCGTCGTGCCGGTGTCCAGGCCTTCCTTGAGTGCCCGCAATGTGATGCCGCGGTCGGTGAGATCAGCGATCGTCCGCGTCACCTCGGCCACTGATCGGCCCAGGCGATCCAGTCCCACCACGACGACGGTGTCGCCCGAGCGGGCATAGCTGAGCATCGCGTGAAGGCCGGCGCGCACCCGGTCGGCTGAGTCGGACAGTTTGTCGGTGAACACGCGCCGCGGGTCCACCCCCGCAGCAGTCAATTCCGCGAGCTGACCATCGAGGGCCTGCCCGTTGGTGCTGGCTGTGGCGTAACCCAGCGTGGCGGTCACGAATTCAAGGTCTCACGATGTGGACGCTCTGCGGAAGAGACACGCCCATCACGGTGTGGCTAACCGGCGAACGGTTGCCCGTCGAACCGTTCCCGGGTGGCGAATTCGGCGACAGGCCTGCGTGTGAGCTTGCTGAGCTGCCGCACCGGCTTGCCGAGCGGCAACACCGCCGCGACCGCGTACGTGTCGGGTATGCCCAACAGTTCCTTGACGCGGGGTTCCTCGGCCACCACGTTTGTGGTGAGCACGCCGCCGTAGCCCTCGTTGCGGGCCGCCAGCAGGACATTCCAAACGAACGGGTACACCGACGCGCCGGCAATCAGGCCGACGCGGTCCAGATCCTGGTCGAACGCCGCAACGACGGCCAGGTCGACGCAAACCACCAACACGACGTCTGCCTCACGGAACGGGCTTTGGGGCGGTACCTCGACTTCGGCGATTGTCTTCTCGTCAACTCCGCACGGCTGCAACGGATTCCACGGGCCTTCACCGTTGCGAAGCTGGGCGATGTATCGCTGGGTGCCTGGGATGGTGAGCTCGATCAGGCGTTCGCGGGTCTGCGCGTCGCGGACGATCACGACGCGGGTGCCCTGGCGGTTGCCGCCGCTAGGGGCGAACCGGGCGTTATCGAGGATGCGCTCGAGCACCTCGTCGGGCAGCGGGTCGCCGGTATATTCGCGCACCGCACCCGTCGTTCGCATCACGTCATAGAGATCCATGAACCCCATCATGCTGATCTATGCGATTGTGAAGCTATGAAGACGCATTTGAACTGTCCGTGCGGCGAAGCGATCACCGGCGAGGACGAAGACGATCTGGTCGAGAAGGCGCAGGCTCACCTGACTGAGAAGCACCCCGGTCGCGAGTACGACCGGGACGCCATCCTCTTCATGGCCTACTGAAATACACCGGAATCAGGGCACGACCGTCGAGCCGATGGTCGGCATGAACTGGCACTGCTTTTCGGTCGTGGTGACCTGACCGAAGATCGTCGAGATGATGCTGCCCGAGCCGGTGTCGACGATCGCCGTCAGCGTCGTCGGGCCATTGGGGTTGATATCCGACCGCGGCTTGAGTGTCGCGCTGCCCGACTTACCCGTCGTCAGGTTGACCCACGTGACGTTGAGAGGCAGCCTCTGCTCGGCCGCCGGGCCGGGCGTGCCGATCGCGGTGAAGACGTAGGCCGTCTGCCCCGCGGCGGGCCCCGGTGCCGGGATCTTGGCCGGACCCGCCACCGAGATCGCCGTCGCCAACACATTGCCGCCATCTGACAGACACCCGTTACTGATCGACGGGTACATGAAGTCCTGCGTAGGCGGGGAGTCCGGTCCGAACGATGGATTCGCATCGGGTGCAGGCGCCGCTGCCGGCACTGCGGCGGGAGCCGGAGCCGGGGCGGGTGCCGCCGCGGGCACCGAAGCGGGTGCCTGCACCACGTCGGGCACGGGCCCGACGGCGTGCGCGGGATTGACGCCCGCCGGCAAGTGCGCCTCGGTGCCCGGCACCGCGCCCGGCGCGGGCACATGCGCCGTCGCCGGTTGAGCGACGAACTGGTTGACGGCCGACGCCACGTTCCGCGAGTCGGCCGGCGCTGCCGCGTTACCCGCGAATACCGCTGCGGCGGCCATCAATTGCGAAGCGGCGTTCGTCGGGTCCGCGGCCGCCTGCTGAATCGCGGGCCCGAGGCTCTGCACCGCCGACAAGCCCGGCGCCTGCAGCCCGTCGATGGGCAGCGGTGGCGCCGGTGATGCCGGGTCAGCGGTGGCGACTGGTGTTACGCCGCCCAGTAGAAGGGCGGCTGACGAGCCCACCGCGATTGCCGCGGTGGTGAGCATCGTCCTGGTCGATGACATGGGTCCCCCAATGCCTGGTAGTGGTGGACGTTGAATGTCGCCGGTCAGGGCAGAGCGGACAGCGGCATCAGCACAGGTGCCAGTCCGCCACCCGGTGCGGCGGGCGCAGCCGCTTCCGGAGCCGTCGCAGGACCCGCCTTGGTCAGCGGCGCCTGCAATGCGGACGGCATCAGTGCCGAGAGATCACCGGGGAACGCCCCCGCTTGCGGCAGCGGCACCGGGAGGAACGGCAGCGTGCTCTGCGGTGCGGGCGCGGCGGCCGGCGCCGCGGCGGCGGCAGGCAAGCCCGCCGGCTGTGGCAGGTTGACCGACGCGCTCGCGGCGGGCGGAGCGGCGGCCGGCGCTGCCGCGGCAGGCTGAACCATGCCCAGCACCGAGGTGAGCCCCTGCATGAGCTGCGTCGCCGCAGCTGGATTGGATGCGAGCTGCTGGAGGAACGGCAGGCCCGGCACGGCCGGGGAGGGGGCGGGTGCAGCCACGGGGTCGGCCGCTGCGGTGGCGCTGAGCGCCAAAGCGACTCCCGCCGCACTCGCGGCTGTGATCATGCTGGTGGCAAGCACTTTTCTGGTGAACTGCATGGTATTTCCAATCGGTTGATGGCACGCCTGGAACCGAAGCTAGCCGTGTTACTGGTGTTACTTCTGTGACACGTGTGGCGGTTATTTAAACGTTACGGACGTGAAGGCATACGGTGACCGCTCGCTAGAGTCGGACGGATAAACCCCACGGAATCCGCCACAGCCACCGCCCCGCCGCGGACGCTCGCCCGGTGGGCGCCGGTCTTGTTGGCGGTCAGCATCGTCGCGCGGCTGGCGTGGACCTACCTCGTGCCCAACGGGGCGAATTTCGTCGACCTCCACGTCTATGTCGGCGGCGCAGGCGCGCTCGATCACCCCGGCACGCTGTACGACTACGTCTACGCCGACCAGACGCCCGACTTCCCGCTGCCGTTCACCTATCCACCGTTCGCGGCCGTCGTGTTCTACCCGCTGCACTTGTTGCCGTTCGGGTTTCTCGCTTTCGCCTGGCAGCTGGGCATCATGGCCGCGCTCTACGGTGTGGCGCGCATCAGCCAGCGACTGCTGGGCAACGGAGACCGGCGCGTGGCGATGCTGTGGACCGCCGTCGGGATCTGGATCGAGCCGCTGCGCAGCACCTTCGACTACGGGCAGATCAACGTGCTGTTGGTGCTGGCCGTGTTGTACGCGGTCTACAGCACCCGATGGTGGTTGTCCGGGTTACTCGTCGGGCTCGCGGCGGGTGTGAAGCTGACGCCTGCGGTGTCCGGGTTGTATTTCGTCGGCGCGCGGCGCTGGGGTGCGGTGCTGTTCTCGGCGGTGGTGTTTCTTGGCACGGTGGCGATCTCGGCGCTCGTCGTCGGGGACCAAACCCGTTACTACTTCACGGAATTACTCGGCGATGCCAGCCGGGTGGGGCCGATCGGCACGTCGTTCAACCAGTCGTGGCGTGGAGGTATCTCACGGATTCTCGGGCATGACGCCGGCTACGGGCCGCTCGTGCTGGCGGGAATCGCTGTCACCGCCGTGTTGACGTTTCTGGCGTGGCGCGCGATCGGTGGCGCCGAGGACCGGCTCGGCGCGATCGTGGTTGTGCAACTGTTCGGGCTGCTGCTCTCGCCGATTTCCTGGACGCATCACTGGGTGTGGTTGATCCCGTTGATGATCTGGCTGCTGCACGGCCCGCTGCGCGACGAGCTGGGTGCGCGGATCCTCGGCTGGGGCTGGCTGGCCCTGACGCTGATCGGGGTGCCGTGGCTGTTGAGTTTCGCGCAGCCGACAATCTGGGTGATTCCCCGGCCGTGGTATCTGGCCTGGGCGGGTCTGATCTACATCGTGGCGACGTTGGCCACGCTGGCGTGGATCGCCGCTACGGGTTCCCCACGATTCCGTCGATCTCCCGAGCCATCTGAACATCCTTGTCGGTGATACCGCCTTCTGAGTGCGTGACCAACGCGAAAGTCACTGTCCGCCAGCGAATATCGATATCGGGATGGTGATCTTTCTCCTCGGCCTTTTCGGCCACGCGGCGCACTGCGTCGATGCCGTCGAGGAATGAGGGAAACTTGATCGAGCGGCGCAGGGCACCCTCGGCGCGCTCCCAGCCATTGAGGTCGGGCAGTGCGGCGTCTACTTGTTCGTCCGTTAACACAGCCATGACGCCCAACGTACCGCCGCAGGTTCGGTCGGCGGCATGGGTCGCCTAACAGGCACCTAACAGAGTTCTCCAGCAAGATTGAGGAGTGCGCGCTTTTCTCGACGACGGACCGACATCGCCGCAATCCCCGGCCGCGACGGCTACCGACGTGCCTGCCGCGGCCGGTGCGCTTGGGCCCGCCGACCACCGGCCGGCCGTCGCGCGGAGGCTCCCCGCTCGGGCTGTGATCGGAGGAGGCGTCTTCGTCGTCCTTCTCATCGCCCTCGCCATATCGGTGATCTGGGTATCCGATGATTCGAAACACCCACGCACGCAAGTGAATCCGTCTCATCCAACGTCGACTTCTGCGCACGCTCCCAGTCCGGCGTCGGCCGGGCCTATGCCGCTACCCTCCACCACGGCTCAGCAGCCGCGTCCTGTGGACACCACGGCAGCGCCGACGGAGGCGATGCCGCCATCGCAGGTGACCGCCGAGACGATGACACCACCGCCGCCACGACACCCACGACTGCACGAGTTGTTCCCCCATCTGTTTCCCGACGGATAGCGCGGCGTATACCGTCGCGGGCAATGTCAGCTCAGATCGTCGTTGCGGGTGCACTGATTTCAGGCTCCTCGCTGCTCGTGGCGCAGCGTGCCCGGCCACCCGAGCTGGCCGGTCTGTGGGAGCTGCCGGGCGGCAAGGTCGCGGCGGGCGAAAGCGACGCGACGGCGTTGGCGCGCGAACTGAGTGAAGAGCTCGGCGTCGACGTAGTCGTCGGTCCTCGCATCGGCGTCGACGTCGCACTCGATGCGACCACGACCCTGCGCGCATACCGCGTCATGCAGACGGGCGGCGAGCTTCACCCCAACGATCACCGCGAGTTGCGGTGGATCACCGCGGACGAACTCGAGGGCCTGGCGTGGGTACCCGCCGACCGGGCGTGGGTTCCTGAGCTGACGCAGGCTCTGCAGACGACCGACGTGACCGTGCGGCCCGCGATCGAGCGCGACCGCGACGGTATTGCCACGGTCATCGCGCAGGCCTACCGCCGGGAGTTCTCGACGCTCTCGCGCAGCGTGCGAAAGATCGCCGCCGCGCTCGCCGACGGCATCGAGGTCCAGCGGTTCTTCGTCGCCGATCGCGGCGGCGATGTCATCGGAGCCATCGCCTGCACGGATCACGCCGGACGCGCGATGCGCATCCGGGCGGAGGACTGGCGCCGTCACCTCGGCCTCGTCCGAGGGACCCTTGCCGCACGAATTCTCGCCCCGCCCTTCATGTCTCGCCTCGACTACCCGGCCGGCACCGGCTACATCGAATTCGTCGCGGTGGCCGAAAGGGCGCGACGTCAGGGCGTCGCCACCAAACTCGTCGAGGGCGTGATCCGGCAGACCGGTCATGTCGAATACGTCCTCGAGGTGACGGACGTGAACACCTCGGCTCGCGACTGCTATCGCAAGATCGGCTTCGTGGACTTCAAGAGCGAAAAGGAACGGTTCGGCAGGCTCAAGGGCTTCGGCGCGCGCATCTACATGCGCTACCCGCGATAGCGACGCAGGGGAGTTCGCCGCGCGTTTGCCCCTCCGGCGGTCGGCACACATTATTCTTCCGATCCATGCGTGTGCTGCGGTTCATCTGGCGGGGTGTACTGGCATTCGACAGGGTCGGATCGCGGATTCCGCAACTCATCCAGATTTGGCTCATCGAGTTCTTCTTCGCGGTGCCGCTGGCGTTCTTCATCGCCAAGATCATCGACATCCGGGGCGCCTTCGGCGTTCCCGGCACCGGCGGCTCGATCCCCGGAGTGTTCTGGGGCGCACTTGTCGTCTCGCTGGTGTGCGGTCTCTTCTTTGTTCGCAGCCTGACCCGGCCGCGAGTGGTGGAGGGCACGTGGACGCCAATGGTGAGCGCCAACGTCGGCGACTACAAAGTGATGGTCGGCAACCCGCAATGGACCACGCACTACAAGTATTTGAGCAGCCACCCGTCGTACTCGCTGCTGCTTCTGCTCACCGCTCCGATCCCAGCCGTCATGGTGGCGATGACGACCAACCACGGCGACAGCACGTTCTACTGGCGGGTGGCAGGCACTGTCGGGCTGATCATTCTGGCGCTGATGGCGTTGGCGCGCGTATTGGCTTGGTACGTCTTCCGATTCGGCCGTCGTCAACTCGACACCCAGGCCGAGGCCGAGGGGATGTCGCAACGCAGGCTCGGCTGGGAAATCGCGTGGAAGCCCGTGCTGATGCTGATGGTGATGATGTATGCCATCGTCTGTATCCCGCTGGGATGGATGTGGTTGCAGGAGAAGCGGACGGTCGCCGCACTGCCGGAGGTCACCGTCGACAACGGCACCGGGCATGCCGGCGAATACCGGCGCATCGAAGGCACATTGGGCTCCGACGCGGTGTACTGGGCGCCGCGTGGCACCGGCCGCGGCGGCAACAATTACGCGGGTGCCGGTGTGCTGGTTGAGCTTCCGTCAGGCGGCGACGCTCTGCTGCTCGCCGAGTCGATGTCGGTGCCCGACTTCGTCGGCATGATGAAGGACGTCCGCAACGGCCAACTCAAGGCGCAGGGCAAGGTGATCGACTCCATCACCGAAGACCAGCAGAAGTACTACGGCTTCGACGTAAACGACTTTCCGGAGGCGCCATCCGACGGTCGCGTGATGCTGCTGCTGTCGTATCCATGACGTTGACTCTGCGGTGAGGGCGTGACCTACTCGCACTTTCGCGCCCTGTGCGCAGAGTCAATGCGTCTTCGCGACAAGTGACGGGCGTCTCTCGTTTTCGTGATTGGCCGATTGCACTGCGACAATCACGGTCGTGGATTTTCGCAACGTCGCCATCGTGGCACACGTCGACCATGGGAAGACGACCCTCGTCGACGCAATGCTGCGCCAGTCGGGCGCTCTGACGCACCGCGGTGACGATGTCATCGACCGGTTGATGGATTCCGGTGACCTTGAGCGGGAAAAGGGCATCACGATCCTCGCCAAGAACACCGCTGTGCACCGACATCACGCCGACGGCAGCGTGACCGTCATCAACGTCATCGACACCCCCGGCCACGCCGACTTCGGCGGCGAGGTCGAGCGCGGCCTGTCGATGGTCGACGGCGTCCTGCTGCTGGTCGACGCGTCGGAGGGTCCGCTACCGCAGACCCGCTTCGTGCTGCGCAAGGCTCTGGCCGCACACCTTCCGGTCATCGTCGTGGTCAACAAGACCGACAGGCCCGACGCCCGCATCGCCGAGGTGGTCTCCGACAGCCACGACCTGCTGCTCGACGTCGCCTCCGACCTCGACGACGAAGCCCAAAAGGCCGCCGAGCACGCGCTGGGCCTGCCCACGCTGTTCGCCTCCGGTCGCGCAGGCGTCGCCAGCACCACCCAGCCGCAGGACGGACAGGTGCCCGACGGCGAGAACCTCGACCCGCTGTTCGACGTGCTCCTCGAGCACATCCCGCCGCCGACCGGCGAAGCGGACAAACCGCTGCAGGCCCTGGTGACCAACCTCGACGCGTCGGCGTTCCTCGGCCGGCTCGCGCTGATCCGCATCTACAACGGCCGGCTGCGCAAGGGCCAGCAGATCGCGTGGATGCGTGAGGTCGACGGCGCGCCCGTGATCACCAACGCCAAGATCACCGAGTTGCTGGCCACCGAAGGAGTGGACCGCACGCCCACCGACGAGGCCGTCGCCGGCGACATCGTCGCCGTGGCCGGCATGCCCGAAATCATGATCGGCGACACGCTGGCAGACCCCGATCACGCCCACGCGTTGCCGCGGATCACCGTCGACGAGCCCGCGATCTCCGTGACGATCGGCACGAACACATCACCGCTGGCGGGCAAGGTCTCCGGGCACAAACTGACGGCCCGCATGGTCCGCAGCCGGCTCGACCAAGAGCTTGTCGGCAACGTGTCGATTCGCGTGGTCGACATCGGCCGCCCGGACGCCTGGGAGGTCCAGGGCCGCGGCGAGCTGGCGCTGGCGGTGCTGGTCGAGCAGATGCGCCGGGAGGGCTTCGAGCTGACCGTCGGCAAGCCGCAAGTGGTCACCCGGACCATCGACGGAAAGCTGCACGAGCCGTTCGAGGCGCTCACCATCGACTGCCCCGACGAATTCGTCGGCGCGATCACCCAGCTGATGGCTGGCCGCAAGGGCCGCATGGAAGAGATGACGAACCACGCCGCCGGCTGGGTTCGGATGGACTTCATCGTGCCGAGCCGCGGCCTGATCGGTTTTCGCACCGACTTCCTCACGTTGACCCGCGGCACCGGCATCGCCAACGCCGTCTTCGACGGCTACCGGCCGTGGGCAGGGGACATCCGCGCCAGGCACACCGGCTCGCTGGTGTCCGACCGCGCGGGGTCAATCACCCCGTTCGCGATGATCCAGCTGGCCGACCGCGGACAGTTCTTCGTCGAGCCCGGCGATGACACCTACGAGGGCCACGTCGTCGGAATCAACCCGCGAGCCGAAGACCTCGATGTCAACGTGACCCGCGAAAAGAAGCTGACCAATATGCGGTCCTCGACGGCCGACGTGATCGAGACGCTGGCCAGACCCATCGAGCTCGACCTCGAGCAGGCGATGGAGTTCTGCGCCGGCGACGAATGCGTGGAGGTGACACCCGAGATCGTTCGCGTACGCAAGGTCGAGTTGGACGCCACCTCGCGGGCCCGGGCTCGTTCGCGGGCCAAGGCCCGCGGATAGCCTGCCGATACCCTGAACAGCGTGCCGGGCCCCCTACGCGTCGTCGCCGCGATATCCGCGCTGATGTTGGTGGTCTCGGGCTGCACCGTCAGCCCGCCGCCTGCACCCCAGAGCACGGACACGACGGAGACGACAACGCCGCCACCTCCGCGCGCGACGCAGATCATCATGGCCATCGACTCGATCGGCCCCGGGTTCAATCCGCATCTGCTTTCCGACCAGTCGCCGGTGAACGCCGCGATCAGCTCGCTGGTCCTGCCGAGTTCGTTCCGACCAGTTCCCGACCCCGGCTCGCCGACCGGTTCGCGCTGGGAACTGGACACCACGCTGCTGGATTCGGCCGAGGTCACCAGCCAGAATCCGTTCACGGTCACGTACAAGATTCGGCCCGAGGCGCAGTGGACGGACAACGCGCCGATCGCTGCCGACGACTTCTGGTACCTGTGGCGGCAGATGGTCGGCCAGCCCGGCGTCGTCGATCCGGCCGGCTACGACCTCATCACCGGCGTGCAGTCCGTCGAGGGCGGCAAGACGGCGGTGGTCACGTTCTCGCAGCCCTATCCCGCGTGGCGTGAGCTGTTCAACGACATCCTGCCGGCGCACATCGTCAAGGACGTGCCCGGCGGCTTCGCGGCGGGATTGGCGCGGGCACTGCCGGTCACCGGCGGCCAGTTCCGCGTCGAAACCATCGACCCGCAGCGCGACGAGATCCTGCTGACGCGCAACGACCGCTATTGGAGCGCGCCGGCCAAACCGGACCAGGTGCTGTTCCGTCGCGGCGGCGCGCCTGCCGCACTGGCCGACTCGATCCGCAACGGCGACACCCAGGTCGCGCAGGTGCACGGCGGTGCGGCGGCGTTCGCGCAACTGTCCGCGATTCCCGACGTGCGGACCGCGCGAATCGTCACGCCACGCGTCATGCAGTTGACGCTGCGCGCGCAGCAGCCGCAGCTGGCGGATTCGCAAGTGCGCAAAGCGATTCTGGGCTTGCTCGACGTCGACCTGCTTGCCTCTGTGGGCGCCGGCGACGACAACACCGTCACGCTCGCGCAGGCGCAGGTGCGCTCGCCGTCCGACCCTGGCTATGTGCCGACCGCGCCTCCTGCGCTCGGCCGCGACGCCGCGCTCGCGTTGCTTGCCGACGCCGGGTACCAGATCGCGCCAATAGAGTCGACGCCACCGCCGACGCCGGGCGTCCCGCCGCCGAACAACAACCGCGGCCAGATCACCAAGGACGGCATCCCGCTGGCGGTGCGGCTGGGCGTGGCCGCCAACGATCCCACTGCCGTCGCGGTCGCCAACACTGCTGCCGATCAACTGCGCAGCGTCGGCATCGCGGCGTCGGTGTCGGCGCTGGATCCGGTGGCGCTCTACGGCGATGCGCTGGTGAACAATCGCGTCGACGCCGTGGTCGGCTGGCATCAGGCCGGCGGCGACCTTGCCACCGCCCTGTCGTCTCGCTACGGCTGTCCGGCGCTCGAGGCGACGGCGGTCTCGACGACCACACCGGGCACGCCGTCTCCGTCGTCGACATCGACCAGCAACGCGCCGTCGCCGCCGCCGCAGACGACAACCGCTACGCCGACGACGCCGAGCCCGCCGCCCGAAGGCGGCGCACTGGTGCAGGCCCCCAGCAATATCACCGGCATCTGCGACCGCAGTATTCAGCCGAAGATCGATGCCGCGGTCGACGGCTCGCAGAACATCGGCGAGGTGATCAACGCCGTCGAACCGCGGCTGTGGAACATGTCGACGGTGCTGCCGATCCTGCAGGACACGACGATCGTCGCCGCCGGGCCCAGCGTGCAGAACGTCAGCCTGTCGGGCGCGGTGCCGGTCGGCATCGTCGGCGACGCAGGCAAGTGGGTCAAGACGCCTCAGTAGTCCTGCATACGAAAGCGGCCCCCTCCGATGTGGAGGGGGCCGCTTCGTTTGTCGGTCGGCTACTCGTTGCCGGAGTCGCCGGACTTGCTGGCGGTGCTGGCCTTGGCGTCGGCACCGGCCTTGGTGTCGGCACCCGCTTTGGTGTCGGCACCGGACTTGGTGGTGTCGGTCTTGGCGTCGGTGCCCGTCTTGGTGGTGTCGGTCTTGGCGTCGGTGCCGGACTTACCAGTGTTGTTGTCGCCCTTGGCCGTATCGGTGTCGGTCTTGGCGTCGGTGGTGCTGGTCGCCGGCTTCGTCTGCGCATCCGTCTTGGCCTCGTCGGCCTTGGTGGCGTCGGCCTTGACCTCCGTCGCGGTTGTCCCGGACGTCGCTTCCTCGGTGGAAGTCGCCGACGGCGTCGTTGCGGCAGCGGCGGCAGCGGCAGTCTCCGTGCTGCTGGGCGCGGTTGTCGCGTCGGTCGCAGCAGCGGTTGCCGCGGCGTCAGTGGCCGTGGTTTCGGCCGTCTTCGCAGCCGCGGCGGTCGCCTCGGCTGTCGTCGACGGCACATTCAACGTCACCATCGTGCTCGCCGCAGTCGTCGTCGCAGCGGCCTGCGGGGTGATCGCCTGGACGATCATGTCCCTGATGTTGACCAGGATGCTGAGCGTTCCGAGGCCCGGCGTGAGCAATCCACCGGTCTGGGTCGGCTGATATCCGTTGATGAAACCGTCGAGCATGACCGCGGGTGCACTGATCACGGCGTTGATAAATCCGCCGATATCACCGGTGGAAATTGCGGTGACGACGGATTGGATAGCGGCGCCGGCTGCTTGCAACAGCGCGAGCGGCGGACTTATCAAGCCGATACCGGCAACCAGGGCGATATTCGGCAGTTGGTCGATGACAGCGACAAAGTTATTCAGTGGCTGCAGCAAAGGCGGCAGGAACGGGAAGGCCACCTGGATGACGCCTGTCGAGATCGTCTCGGCCGCGGCCTGGATGTGGCCCGAAGCGAGCTGACTCAACGCCGTTTGAAGTATTGCCGGCAGGCCGGACGGGTTGGACGAGGAAAAGACCTCGTTGAAAGCCGAGTTGAGGCCCTGAGCCAACGTCAGTTGGTTCACGATGAACTGCTGCAACAGCGGCGCGACACCGTGCGCGAATGCCTGACCAGCGAGAGCTCCCGTGTTGTTGATGGTGTTGTTGAGCAACGCCGCATAGGCGTCGAGCGCACTTGCCGCAGTCAGGTTGACTGCCGCTGAAACCACCTTCGGGACTTCGATGTGAATCGGCGGCGCCGCTACCGGTGCCGCGGCGATCACACTCGCACCGACAAGCGCGACACCCGCGTTGAGATAGGGACGGACAGCAACCTGCATGACATCTCCTTTTGACATAGCTGTGACTTCAGCCGGCCATAATTTACTCGCAAGTAAGGTCGAAATAGAACACGTTCCACCGAATTAATTCGGCACGGGTTTTTGCGAGAAACTCTCAACACTTAGCTGACCAAATAAGGCTCACTCCTATTCGGCAAAGAAGGAAATCCGAAGCCCGTTCTCGTGGTGACGCGCTCACGTGAGCAGATTGCTTAACGGGTGTTAATTAGCTGAGCTTGTCATCTGGTCTTACTACAGTGTCAATTTTGCCGTTATCCGTCGGCGCGGACTCTTTGCCGGGATTTCACGGCGGCAACGCTTCGCAGGGCAACCGATTCAGTAGGTCCGGGTTCAGCCCCTGGCACAGGGCAATGGCCCGCCGAAGGTCGGCGACAACGCGTCCGTGTTTGCAATCGCAAGCACCAGGAGCGAAACCGCGTCAGCCGTGTGACGGCTCGGCGGCCTCGCGACGCTCGCGAAGCACCCGCAGTCCGTGCGCGGCGTAGGCCGCGATGGCGAACACCAGGAGTAGCCAGTACGGCGGACGGGCCAGCTCCCAGACGAACAGTGCCGCAAACAAAGGCGCCCGCTGCGTAATCGCCAGCACGCCCGCCGCGCACGTCAACGACACCGCCGACACGTGGATGTTGGTGCCCGCCAAGTGGTTCAACACCAGCGTGGCGAGCGAGCCCGCGGCAGCACCCGTGGCCAGCGCCGGTGTGAGCATGCCGCCGACCGCGCCCGCGCGAAGGAATATCGCGGTCAGAAGCGGCTTCAGCACCAAGATGATGGCCGCGGCGCCCAGCGTCAGGCCACTGTTCACGCTGATCGTCAGGATGCTCCTGCCATTGCCCGGCAACTCGGGCCACCAGATCGAGCAGATTCCGGTCAGCAGGCCGGCGGCCGCGACGGATGGGATCAGCACCCAGGAGGCCAGCTGTACCCGCGGTCGCGCGGCGGCCATGACGCGATCGAACGCGAGGCCCACCGCGGCCGCCAACGGCGCGATCGCCAACGCCAGGAACGCGAACAGGTAGGACAGTTTGGCCTCCGGCCACGTCAGCGCATGCTCGAGATGGGTCACGGGGGACGCCACGGCCACGGCGAGGCTCGACGTGATCAGCGCGACGCCAACGGCGCGGGGATGCCACGTCCCGAGCAGGATCCGCGCGGCGAACAACGCACCGCCCAGCGGCACGCTGTAGACAGCTGCAAGGCCTGCGCCGGCCGCGCACGCCAGCAGAATCTCGCGGTCACGAGCCGTGAGTGACCACCGTGATGTGCCGAAATCGCTTAGCGCAGCGGCTAATTGGCGCGGAGCGCCTTCGCGGCCAAGCGACGCGCCAGCGCCGACCAGCAACACTTGCAAAGCGGCGTCGATCGACAACGACCAACGGGGCAGGGGGTCAGGACTTCTGATCGCCGCAGACAACGACGGCACCGAGGTGCGCCGCCGGAGAATCCACCAACCACAGCCCGCGAGCGCCCCGCCGATCATCGGGCCCAACGCGCGGCGCACCGGGCTGCTTCCGCCGACGCCGGTCAGCAGCGTGCCGAATGTGTAGTGATACGTGAGGTGTTCGACGCTGTGCAGCAGCAGGGTGGTGGCGCCACCGGCGACCCCCGCCAGTAGGCCGATAAGGACGATCGCGCATCCGAACTCAACGGTGCGCCGTGTCACGAGCTGAATCTATGTCACTTCAGCGCCGAGGAACGGGCAAGCTTGTGCGAATGGAGACGCCGCGTCTGTTGTTCGTGCATGCACATCCTGACGACGAGACCTTGACGACGGGTGCGACGATCGCGCACTACGCCACTCGGGGAGCGCAGGTCTGCGTTGTCACATGCACGCTCGGCGAAGAGGGTGAAGTGATCGGCGAGCGCTGGGCGCAGCTCGCCGTCGACCACGCCGATCAGCTGGGCGGCTACCGCATCGGCGAGTTGACCGCCGCGTTGAACGCCCTCGGCGTCGATGAGCCGGTCTTCCTCGGCGGTCCCGGCCGCTGGCGCGACTCCGGCATGGAAGGCACGCCGCCGCGACACCGGCAGAGGTTCGTCGACGCCGATCCGCGTGAAGCCGTGGGAGCGCTGGTCGCCATCATTCGCGAGTTGCGCCCACACGTCGTCGTCACCTACGACGCCCACGGTGGTTACGGGCATCCGGACCACATCCATGCGCACGAGGTGACGATGGCGGCCGTCGCGGCATCCGGTGGCGACGACTTTCCCGGCGACCCGTGGAACGTTCCCAAGGTCTACTGGACAGTGATGTCGAAGTCCGCGATGGCGGCGGGACTGCAGGCATTGGAGGACGTGCCGCCGGACTGGATTCGGGTCTCGATCGACGACGTGCCGTTCGGTTATCCCGACGACGCGATCGACGCCGTCATGGAGGTGCCCGACCGGCTGCCGGCCAAGGTCGCGTCGTTGCGTGCACACGCCACCCAGGTCACCGTCGCGCCCGACGGACGCTCCTGCGCGCTGTCGAACAACATGGCGTTACCGATCGGGCCGGTCGAGCACTACATCCTCGCCTCGGGAACGCCCGGAGAACGCGACACCCGCGGATGGGAAACCGACCTGCTCGCCGGGCTGAACCTGGAATAGCAGAAGCGACGCGCGGTAAGCTGCCCAACAACCCAGCGTGTGGAAGGGATGGCAATGGACCCCGACATGGATCCCAACCTGCAGCATTGGCAGGACCGCGCAGACAACCTGCAGTGGGTGATCGGGTCGCTCGTCTCCCTACTCGACAGCATCCCGACCTGACAGCAACCCTTGAACCGGCGCGGCTGCGGCCCGTCGTGCTGACGCTGCTCGCCGTCGATGGTGTGCTCTCCGCGGTGGCGGCGGCTTTTTTCCTTCCCGTTCGAATCGGATCGGTGCCGTTTCCGATCAGCGCGCTCGTGAGCGGTCTGGTCAATGCGGCGCTGGTGTGGGCGGCTCTTCAGTGGACGTCGGGTCCTCGGCTGGCCGCACTGCCGTTGTGGTGCTGGCTGCTGACCGTCGCGGGGCTGACGCTGGGCGGGCCGGGCGACGACATCGTGTTCGGCGGCGTCGGGGTCATGGAGTATGCGCCGCTGCTATTGATCGTGCTGGGTGCTCTGCCGCCCGCCCTGGTGCTGTGGCGTCGAGTCCGTACCGTTTGACGATCGATCCTTCGGTCCGTCCTTTTTCTGACCCGCGTCGTCGTGCTTGGCTGCCGCGTCATGGTTGGCTGCCGCGTCATGGTGCGTCGCGGACCCGTCGTCCGTTGCGGAGGCGTCGGTTGACGACTCCGTTCCGTCTTTAGCCGTCGGCGTCGTGGTGCTCTTCTTTTCCGTATTCGAGACGTCCGGGGACTCCGTGGTCTTCGTATCGGTCGCGGCGAGCGTCCCATCCTTCGCGTCGACAGCCGTCTTCTCCGAACCCGTCGCGGTCCCTGCTTCGGGGTCGGCGGTCTGGTCTGCCGACTTCAGTTCCTTGATCTCGCTGAGCTTTTGGTTGTCCTGCAATCCATCCGGAGGCGTCGTCGTCGCGACCTGTGTGTCGGCGACCAACGCGGTCGTCGTCGCCTGTGGTGCCGAGAACGGAAAGAAGATCGGCGGCAGCGGTGGAATCGGCGGCAGCGGCGGCAACCAGAAGGCCAGCTGGGCGTTGGCGAGGTAGATGAACGCATTGACGGTGTCGACGCCGACGTTGACCAGCCCCTGGCCGAAGCTGATCTGCCCGTCGAGCCAGTCAGCGACGTTGAACGTAATGCTGCGCACGATCTGCTCGCCGAAGTTGTAAAAGATCGTGATCTGCGGCGCCAACCATCCGACATACGGAACCCAGCCGACCGCGTAGGCAGCCAGGTCGAAGCCCCACTGCACCCACGGCTCGACCGCGTTGTAGATCGATTTGATTCCGGTGCCGATCGAAGTGGGCGTGACCACCGGCGGGAACTGCGGTGTGGGGAAGGGCTGGCTGGCGCTCGGCGGAATCGTGATCCGTTGCAACCATTCGACGAGAAGGTCCGGCAGATTCGTGGCCGTCACCACGGGCGTGATGGGTTGGACCTGCGCGGCGAGTTGTATCGGCGCCGACGCGACCACGACACCCTTCGGCGGCGCCGTCGGCACGGGCTCCTTGGCCGACGGCACAAACGCGATGGTCGCCGCGGTGATCGTTGCCACGCCAACCGCCAGAAGTGAACGAACAGAACGAACCATGAGAACCCCTCCCGCAGACTGCGGTCCCCCCGGCTGTGAACTTACGCGGGCGTTAAACCCGCCGTGCGACATTCACCAACACCTCGGAGGACGGGCGCGCACGGCAGCGTCGAGCCGGGACTACTGTGGCCGATATGCGAGGCGCAGTGGTTTCAGATTGTGAGACACGCGGATGATTCTCGACGACGCCGGGGTTACACGGGAGTGGCTCTGAACCCCCACCGCGGCGCCGATCTGCCCAGCCCTGCGGTGCCTCCGAAGTCCGGTGCCCCCAGCTCTGCCGCCATGCGGCGCGTGTTGCGACGGGCTCGTGACGGCGTAGCCCTCAACGTCGACGAGGCAGCGATCGCGTTGACCGCGCGCGGAGACGACCTCGCGGATCTCTGTGCGAGTGCCGCGCGCGTACGGGATGCAGGCCTGGAATCAGCGGGCCGCCGAGGGCCGAACGGTCGGTTGCCGGTGTCCTACTCGCGCAAGGTGTTCATCCCCGTCACGCATCTGTGCCGCGATACCTGCCATTACTGCACCTTCGTGACCGTGCCCGGCAAGCTGCGCGCGCAGGGCAAGGGCATGTACATGGAACCCGACGAGATTCTCGACGTCGCGCGTCGCGGCGCCGAATTGGGTTGCAAGGAAGCGTTGTTCACGCTCGGCGACCGGCCAGAGGCCCGCTGGGACGAGGCGCGCCAGTGGCTCGACGAGCGGGGCTATGACTCGACGCTGGACTACGTGCGGGCGATGGCGATCAGGGTGCTCGAGGAAACCGGTCTGCTCCCGCATCTGAACCCCGGCGTGATGTCGTGGTCGGAGCTGTCGCGGCTCAAGCCGGTGGCCCCTTCGATGGGCATGATGCTGGAGACGACATCGCGGCGCTTGTTCGAGACCAAGGGCTTGGCCCACTACGGCAGCCCGGACAAGGATCCCGAAGTACGCCTACGGGTCTTGACCGATGCGGGTCGGCTCTCGATCCCGTTCACCACGGGACTGCTTGTCGGCATCGGGGAGACGCTTGACGAGCGAGCCGAGACCATTCACGCGATTCGCCGCTCGCACAAGGAGTTCGGGCACGTTCAGGAAGTCATCGTGCAGAACTTCCGCGCCAAGGACAACACGGCGATGGCGTCGACGCCGGATGCAGGATTCGAGGATTTCCTGGCGACAGTCGCGGTCACGCGGCTGGTGATGGGTCCGAAGATGCGGATTCAAGCGCCGCCGAACCTGGTGTCGCGCAGCGAGTGTCTCGCGCTGATCGGCGCGGGCGTCGACGACTGGGGCGGTGTGTCGCCGCTGACGCCGGATCACGTCAACCCCGAGCGGCCGTGGCCGGCATTGGACGAGCTGTCGGCGGTTACTGCCGAGGCCGGCTATGACTTGGTGCAGCGGCTCACCGCGCAACCGCAGTATGTGCAGGCGGGTGCGGCGTGGATCGATCCGCGGGTGCACGGACATGTCGACGCGTTGGCCGACCCGGATACCGGCTTCGCCTTGGACATCAACCCAGTGGGCCGGCCGTGGCAGGAGCCCGACGAGGCGACCGAATCGTTGGGCCGCACCGACTTGCACGCGGCGATTGATTCCGAGGGCCGGCTGACCGAGACGCGCAGCGATTTGGGTAGCGCGTTCGGTGATTGGGAGTCGATCCGCGAAAAGGTGCACGAACTGGCGGCGCGGGCGCCGGAGCGCATCGACACCGACGTGTTGGCCGCGCTGCGTTCGGCCGAGCGGGACCCGGCCGGCTGCAGCGACGACGAGTATCTGGCGCTGGCGACCGCCGACGGGCCGGCCATGGATGCCGTTGCCGCGCTGGCAGATTCGCTGCGTCGCGACACCGTCGGCGACGACGTCACCTTCGTCGTCAACCGCAACATCAACTTCACCAACATCTGCTACACCGGCTGCCGGTTCTGCGCCTTCGCCCAGCGCAAGGGCGACGCCGATGCCTACAGCCTGTCGACCGACGAGGTTGCGGACCGCGCCTGGGAAGCCCACGTCGCGGGGGCGACGGAGGTGTGCATGCAGGGCGGCATCGATCCGGAGCTGCCGGTGACCGGCTATGCGGATCTAGTGCGGGCGGTCAAGGCGCGGGTGCCCTCGATGCACGTGCACGCGTTCTCGCCGATGGAGATCGCCAACGGAGTCACCAAGGGCGACTTGAGCATTCGCGAATGGCTGATCAGCCTGCGCGAAGCGGGACTGGACACCATCCCCGGCACCGCCGCGGAGATCCTCGACGACGAGGTGCGCTGGGTGCTCACCAAGGGCAAGCTGCCGACCTCGATGTGGATCGAGGTCGTCACCACGGCCCACGAGGTCGGGCTGCGGTCGAGCTCGACGATGATGTACGGCCACGTCGATCAGCCCCACCACTGGGTCGGGCATCTGAACGTGTTGCGCCGCATACAGGACCAGACCGGCGGCTTCACCGAATTCGTGCCGCTGCCGTTCGTGCATCAGAGCAGCCCGCTCTATCTGGCCGGCGGCGCGCGTCCGGGCCCGACCCATCGCGACAACCGCGCCGTTCATGCGTTGGCACGGATCATGCTGCACGGCAGGATCTCTCACATTCAGACCAGCTGGGTCAAGCTCGGCGTCGAGCGTACGCAGGTGATGCTCCAGGGCGGCGCCAACGACCTCGGCGGCACGCTGATGGAGGAGACGATCTCGCGGATGGCCGGTTCGGAGTTCGGTTCGGCCAAGACCGTCGAGGAACTCGTCGAGATCGCCGCGGGCATCGGCCGCCCCGCCCGTCAGCGCACGACGACGTATGCGCCGTTGGCGGCGTAGGCAAGACTTACAGCGCATTCACAGTAAGTGCCGAATAGGGTGCGTCCATGACGACAATCGCGGGATTGCCCGCGCACGCCCTATTGGTTCACGCAATCGTCGTGCTTGCGCCGCTGGTCGCGCTGCTGGCAATCCTGTGCGCATTGTGGCCTGCGGCCCGTCAACGGCTGGTGTGGCTCGTGCTTGTGCTTGCGGCAGTCAATTTCATTCTCACGCCGTTCACCACTGAAGCCGGCGAGTGGCTCTACGACCAGAGAAAACAGCCCAGCCCGATACTTCAAGAGCACGCCGAGCGCGGGGAATGGATGATCTACTTCTCGGCCGCGCTGCTGGTGGTCGCCATCGCGTTGGCCGTCCTGCACTTTCTTGAAAGCAGGTCCGACAAACGGAGAACCATCGCCACCGTCGTCGTGGCGGTCGTTGCGCTTGCGGTCGGTGTGTCGTCGATCGTCGGCGTGTACCGGATCGGGGATGCCGGCGCGCAGTCGGTGTGGGGCCGGAGCGGCTGACACCCCGGCCCCCACGCGACGTCAGGCCTGCTTGAGGGCTTCGATCTCCAGCGTGATGGTGACCTTGTCGCCGACGACGGCGCCACCGGTTTCCAGCGGCATGTCGATATCGATGCCGAAGTCCTTGCGGTTCAACACAACTGAGGCCTCGAAGCCGGCGACCTCACCGTGGCCCATGCCGGGATTCACGCCGTTGAACTCGAGATCCAGGCTGATCGGCTTGGTGATGCCCTTCAGGGTGAATTCGCCGTCGAGCACATAGGTGTCGCCATTCGCGCGCACGCCAGTCGACGTGAAGGTGGCGGTGGGGTACTTGTCGACATCGAAGAAATCGGCCGACTTGATGTGCGCGTCGCGCTGCTCGTTGTTCGTATTGATCGAGTCGACTGCGATCTCGGCCGTCACCGACGCAGCGCCGTCCTCGCCGACGACGATCGCACCGCTGAAGTTCTCGAAGTTGCCTCGCACCTTGCTCACCATCAGGTGGCGTACGGAAAACCCGATCGACGAGTGAACCGGGTCGATGGCCCAAGTGCCGGCGCCGAGCGCAGTGGTTGCGGTCGCGTCAAAGGTCGAAGTCATGTGGATCTCTTTCACCTCGGGGCGTCGGCCTTTCCAACGCCTCATCCACCAAAGCGGACTACAGTCCGGAACTATTCCCGGGGGCCGCGAACCGGTGTCGGGATGCGACAAATTCAGTAGGCGTGTGTCACTAGGCGAGCTGTATGTGCTACGTCTAGTATCAGTAACCACGCGCCACCCTTAACCGGGCGGCGCGGAAGTTAGGGCACACTGAGACAGGCGTCCAGGTATCCGCTGGGATACTTGCTGCGACTTCACAGCGCGGGCCCGACCAGATTGGCAGCCCCACTGGACAGGAGATCGAGGAGACTTGAGGAGTTCCCAGTGACGTACACGATTGCCGAACCCTGCGTCGACATCAAAGACAAGGCGTGTATCGAGGAGTGCCCTGTCGATTGCATCTACGAGGGCGCACGCATGCTGTACATCCACCCGGACGAGTGCGTCGACTGCGGCGCCTGCGAGCCGGTCTGCCCTGTCGAGGCCATCTACTACGAAGATGATGTGCCCGATCAGTGGAGCGGATACACCCAGATCAACGCCGACTTCTTCGCCGAGCTCGGCTCGCCTGGCGGCGCGTCGAAGGTGGGTCTGACCGAGAACGACCCGCAGTCGGTCAAGGACCTTCCGCCTCAAGGTGAGGACTCGTAACGGTCAGGCCTGACGTGGCTCGCCGGCGGGTGTCGGCGTCGCTTCCGGTGTTCCCCTGGGACACCCTGGCCGACGTCACCTCGCTGGCGCAGTCGCACCCCGACGGCATCGTCGACCTGTCCGTCGGCACCCCTGTCGATCCGGTGGCGCCGCTGATTCGCGAGGCGTTGGCCGCGGCCAGCGGTGCGCCCGGCTACCCGACGACGGCAGGCACTCCCGCGCTGCGGGCGTCGGCCGCGGCGGCGCTGAATCGCCGATACGGCGTCACCGGACTGGCTGACGACGCGGTGCTGCCCGTGATTGGCACCAAGGAATTGATCGCGTGGCTGCCGACACTTGTCGGGCTCGGCGCCGACGACCTCGTCGTGGTGCCCGAATTGGCGTATCCCACGTACGAAGTCGGGGCGCAGCTGGCAGGCACCCGGGTCTTGCGCGCCGACTCCCTGACGCAGCTCGGCCCGCAATCGCCGGCGCTGATCTACGTCAATTCGCCGAGTAACCCGACGGGCAAAGTGCTGGGTGTCGAACACCTGCGCAAGGTCGTTGGATGGGCGCGTGACCGCGGAGCGCTCGTGGCGTCCGACGAGTGCTATCTGGGCCTCGGCTGGGACGCGCAGCCGTACTCGGTGCTGCACCCGGACGTCTGCGATGGAGACCACACCGGGCTGCTGGCAGTGCACTCGCTGTCGAAGACGTCGTCGCTCGCCGGCTATCGCGCCGGGTTCGTCGCCGGAGATCCGGCGGTCGTGGCGGAGCTGCTCGCGGTGCGCAAGCACGCGGGCATGATGGTGCCGACGCCGATACAGGCCGCGATGGTGGCCGCGCTGGACGACGATGCGCACGAACGTGATCAGCGCGAGCGGTATGCGCGCCGACGGGCTGCGCTGTTGCCGGCGTTGCAGTCGGCAGGCCTGACGGTCGATGACTCCGAGGCTGGGTTGTATATCTGGGCGACGCGCGGCGAGCCGTGCCGGGACACCGTCGCGTGGCTGGCGCAGCGGGGAATCCTGGTCGCGCCCGGTGAGTTTTACGGTCCGCGCGGATCGCATCATGTGCGCGTCGCGTTGACGGCGACGGACGAGCGGATATCCGCTGCGGTGCAACGCCTTACGTCTTGAGAACGCGAACGTGAGGTTGTGTGCGAAGAATCGCGAAAATTTCGCACACAAGCTCACGTTCAGCGCCGCGGTCAGCCCTCGGTCGCGCGCAACCCCAGCGCGAGCACTAGCCGGTCGTTGGGGTCGTCCAGTGACGTCGACAGCAGCTTCTCGATACGGCGAATCCGATACCGCACCGTGTTCGGGTGCACGTGCAGCCGCTGTGCGACCGCCGCGATGTCGCCGAACCCGTCGAGGTACGCCTGCAGTGTGTCGGCCAGCATCGGCTCCTCGTCGCGCAACTGGCGCACCCGCGGGTCGACAAGCCGCGGCTGACCGGCCACCTGCGACACGATCTCGTCGAGCAGCACCGTCGTGCGCGCTTCGTCGAGCGTCGTGACTTGCCCGATGGCGCCGGGATGGCGTTCGGCGCTGTCGAATACACGGTCCACCTCGCCACGCGCGCCCGCGGCGCCGGCGAGCCCGCTCAGCGGCGCGGCGATCGCCGCGCGCAGCGTCAGCCCAAGTTCCCGTCGTAGCGCCGCAACGACACCGCGCACCCACGATGTCACCGACGATGCCCCACCAGTCTTGGGCAGCAGCACGTACACCCGATCGCCCGTCGACGCGATCTGGGCATCGGAACGAAATGCGCTGGCGCTCAACGCAATCACGTCGGCGGGTGCCGACGTCTTGACGCCGACGAAGCCGATCAAGGCGGCGCGGCCGTCGGCGACGATCCCGAGCTCGCGGGCGACCGCCGCGATGTCGACGTCGTCCCCAGCGAGGCCAAGTAGCTCTTGCACACGGACGGTGTGCGTTGACGGCGTGGCGGCAAGCCGCGACATGATGCGGGATGCGAGCACCGCCCCGCCTCGCAGGACGTCCTCGACATCGTCGGCCAGCGGCGCCGAACCTTGTTGCAGCCAAATCGTTCCCGCAAAACCGGGCCTGCGGCGGGCATCGGTCGATGGCAGGTGGATACCGACCGCTAAGCGCGGACGAAGACCCAACTCGGGGCGCTCCGCGACGCGCACGACGTCACCGCTGGCGCGCAACGCGTCGAAGATGCCCCATTGGCCGATCCATTCGAGATGCTCTGGCGGCCCTGCGCGGCCGAGGATGCTCAGCCGGCGCAGCTCGTCGGCCTCGTCGCTGGACGCCGAGTAGGCCAGCACATGCGAGTCGGCGTCTTCGATGCTGATCATTCCGTGCGTGCGGTCGGCGATGGACTGTGCGAGGCCGAACAGATCGGTCCCGGAGTCGTACAGCGGATCGCCGCGGTCACCGTGGTGTTCGAAGGCGTGGTTGACGAGTTTGTACAGCAGTTCCCACCGTGCCCGCGGCTCGACGGCCACCACCGCGGTGCCGAGCGCGACGGCCCGTTTGACCGCCGCGGCCGAAGGTTCCTTGACGAAGATCGCCGCCGGCACGCGGCCGGTGCCTGCAAACTGCTGCTCGAGCCACGCCACGGCTTGCGCGTCGGACACACCGAGCAGGAAGAACAGATCGGCCGAGCCCGGGCCGACCGCCAGGCCGAGCCGCACGTCGTCGGCGTCCACCAGCGCCACCGAACCGACCGGCATGTCCAATCCACGCGGCGCCTCGACCAGCGACACCATGGTGCGGTCCAGCGCAAGCAACAGCTGCCCGAGCCCCAGCCCGGCCGCTTGCACCGCCATCACGCGCTCCTTTGTCCGATTCGACTATAGATGCTGATTGGCATTGTCTGATCGGCCATGTGTTGCGCGTCGCAATGAGGGCATCCTTGCTGCATGGACGCCATCACCGACGTGCCCTTGCCGGCCAACGAGCCGATACATGACTACGCACCTGGTTCGGGTGAACGCACCCGGCTCACCGAACAGCTCAAGGCGCTGGCTGCTGACGCCATCGACCTGCCGCACGTCATCGGCGGCACCCACCGCATGGGCGGCGGCCAGCACATCGACGTCGTCCAGCCGCATCGCCACTCGGCGCGGCTGGGCACCTTCACCAACGCAGAGCACTCCGACGCGACCGCGGCGATCGAGGCGGCGATGGCCGCCAAGGCGGACTGGGAAGCCACGCCGTTCGACGAACGCGCGGCGGTGTTTCTGCGGGCCGCCGATCTGCTGGCAGGTCCGTGGCGGGAGAAGCTGGCGGCGGCGACGATGCTCGGCCAGTCCAAGTCCGCGTATCAGGCCGAGATCGACGCGCCGTGTGAGCTCGTCGACTTCTGGCGGTTCAACGTCGCGTTCGCGCGCCAGATCTTGGCGCAGCAGCCGATAAGCACCCGCGGTGTGTGGAATCGCACCGACTACCGGCCGCTCGAGGGATTCGTCTACGCGATCACGCCGTTCAACTTCACCGCGATCGCGGGCAATTTGCCGACCGCGGCTGCGCTGATGGGCAACACCGTGGTGTGGAAGCCGTCGCCGACCCAGACGTTCGCGGCGTATCTGACCATGCAGCTGCTCGAGGCCGCGGGCCTGCCGCCGGGCGTGATCAACATGCTGACCGGCGACGGCATCGCGGTTTCCGATGTGGCCCTTGCCGATCCGCGGCTGGCCGGCATCCATTTCACCGGCTCGACGGCAACCTTCCAGCATCTGTGGCGCGAGGTCGGCACCAACATCGATCGCTATCACACGTATCCGCGGCTGGTCGGGGAGACCGGCGGCAAGGACTTCGTGTTGGCGCATTCCAGCGCGCGGCCAGATGCGTTGCGCACGGCGCTGATTCGCGGTGCCTTCGACTATCAGGGTCAGAAATGCTCGGCGGCATCGCGTGCCTTCATCCCGCGCTCGGTATGGCAGAACATGGGCGACGACTTCCTCTCGGCGACCGAGGCGCTGCGCTACGGCGACGTGACCGATCTGACGAACTACGGCGGCGCGCTGATCGACGACCGCGCGTTCGCCAAGAATGTCAAGGCCATCGAGCGTGCCAAGAGCGCAGCTAATGTCACGATCGCGGTCGGCGGCGAATACGACGACAGCGAAGGCTATTTCGTCCGGCCGACGGTGCTGTTGTCCGACGATCCGACCGACGAGGCTTTCAGCACCGAGTACTTCGGGCCGATCCTGTCGGTGCATGTGTATCCCGACGAGGCCTACGACCGCATCCTCGACGTCGTGGACACCGGAGCGAAGTACGCATTGACCGGCGCCGTGATCGCCGACGATCGTGCGGCCGTGTTGAAGGCCGAGCAGCGGCTACGGCACGCCGCAGGCAACTTCTACGTCAACGACAAGCCCACCGGCGCGGTGGTGGGACAGCAGCCATTCGGCGGTTCCCGCGGTTCGGGCACCAACGACAAGGCCGGCTCGGCGCTGAACCTGTTGCGGTGGACATCGGCCCGGTCGATCAAGGAGACGTTCGTCCCGCCCACCGATCACAACTACCCGCACATGGAGTCGTAAATGTTGGACGAGCTCTTCCACCGGGTCGCGCGCCCGGCAATTCTGGCCGCGAGCCGGCGGGAGGGGTTGCGCAGGACCGCCGAGAGGCTGCCGGTGACCCGCGAGGTGGTGCACCGCTTCGTGCCGGGTGAGACAGTCGCCGATGCGATGAATTCCGTTGAGCAGTTGCGGAACTCGGGCCGCCTGGTCAGCATCGACTATCTGGGCGAGGACGTCACCGACATCGACACAGCCAACGCCACCGTCGACGCGTACCTGAAGCTGATGGATGCGTTGGGAACGCGAAGCGAAGCAACTACAGGTGTCCGCCCGCTGGAGGTATCGCTGAAGCTCTCGGCGCTCGGCCAGGCGTTGCCACGCGACGGGGAGAAGATCGCGCTCGAGAACGCCCACACGATTTGCGAGCGGGCTCAGAAACTGGGCGTGTGGGTGACCGTGGACGCCGAAGACCACACCACGACCGACTCGACGCTGTCAATCGTGCGTGACCTGCGAACCGAGTTCGGTTGGCTGGGTACGGTTTTGCAGGCGTACCTGAAGCGCACTGAGGCCGATTGCCACGAATTCGCCGCCTCGGGTGCGCGGATCCGGCTGTGCAAGGGCGCCTACGACGAGCCCTCGTCGGTGGCGTACCGCGCCGGGGACGAGGTGACCGACTCATACCTGCGCTGCCTGCGAGTACTGATGGCGGGTAGCGGCTATCCGATGGTGGCCTCGCACGATCCCGAGATCATCGAAGCGGTCCCGTCAATGGCTCGTGAGAACGCCAGGGGTGTAGACGATTTCGAATACCAGATGCTGTACGGAATTCGCGCCGCCGAACAGGCCAGGTTGGCCGACGAGGGCAATCACGTCCGCGTGTACGTTCCGTTCGGCACGCAGTGGTACGGCTACTTCGTTCGGCGGCTGGCCGAGCGTCCCGCCAACCTGACGTTCTTCTTGCGCGCGCTGGCCGAACGGCGGCACTAAGCGGGAAACGCGGCGACGGGCATGACGACGAAACCGCGACATGTCCCGCTGAGGATGTCCGTGCGCCATGTCCCTGACAGCGAACCGCCCTGGCCGGGGGCGTAGAACACCTGTGACCGTGCGGGCGCCCACTCGCTGGGTAGACCCTCGCCGACGAAGCATTGCCATTGCCAGTTGTACGCCAACACCCACCGTGAACCGTCCCAGGTGTAGCGCGTCGGCTGCGGGATGGTGGGGTTGCTCGGCGCTGGTCCGTCGATGACGGTGGCGACGCACAGACTGCTCGAGCAGTCTGTGGCCAACGTGTATTGAGCGCTGAAGTCCGATTCCGGCTGAAGCTTGGCCAAGCTGCTGCCGTTCTTCAGCGAGGCGTAGGTGACCATGGAGTACCGGCCATTCCATTGCGCACCCGCCGCCTCTGCGGTCGCTGGCGTAACGACGCAGACGGCGATAACGGAGGCGGCAGCCACCGACGCGCTACACATCCGACGGGCACACATCAACCGCAGGCTAATTGCCTAGGCCGTCAAAACAGCCCAAGGGACACCGCATGTCCTGGCTACGAACGGATTACGGATTCATATCGGTGAGGGGAAACGAGCTGTGTTCATGGGTGACGACCCACCGACCGTTGCGCTTACGCAAACCGATTGTGAGCCGCAGCCGGTTGTCCGGATTGGCTTCGAGGTCTTCCGGCTTACCGCACCGCAGCAGCGCCCACGCGAATGCCACGTCGGCGCCGGCCGTCACATCGAGCTCGACGATCTCCAACACCGCGCCTTGGCGCTGCCACTCGAAAAACTCTGGCCACGAGTCGCGGTACGCGTCGATGCCGCGCAACCCGTCGTAGGGCGGCGGTACGTCGAACATCACGATGTCCGGATCATGGTCGGCGAGCAGGGTTTGCATGTCGCCCGTGTGGGCAGCTTCCGCCCAGCGGGTGATGAGATCTCGTATCGCTTCTTCATCGCTCATTTCGGTGATGTCCCATCCGCTCGTTGGTGCCTCCGGATGACACGAGCACATAGCCTGCGCTGGCGAACAGCACTGGCATCATGGCCATCATTCCGAACGCGGCGTTCATCGTGTCACCCCTTTCAACTCGGTTCTCTTGTGTAGTTGTTCGTGTGGGTTCAGCGTTACACGGACAGTTCGAACTTCGTGGCGCCGTAGGGTTCTGTCGTGCCGAACGCGAACACCGTCGACGGCGTGATTCGGTATACGTACCACGGCGGCGGGCCCGCTGACGGCGCGCTGTACTCGGCCGTAAAGGCATCACCGTCGACCTGGGCGGGCCAGCCAAGGTCGTTGTATGCCGCTGCGACAGTGTGCAGTTCGTCGGCATCGGTGACGCGCTGAGCTGTGCCCTCGATCACCACGTCGAACGGATGGGTTGCGACGCTGACGACGCAGCGCGCATCGGCAGCGATGTTGCGCGACTTGCGGGTACCGGGGCCGGACGTGAAGTGCCAGACGCCGTCGATCTGGATGAAGCCAACGGGTGTGGCATGCGGCATGCCGTTCGGGTTGATCGTGGTCAACCACGCTGTGTGCCGGTTGGGCCCACCGGTATCGGGTGCCTGCGTGAGGTCGGAGGCGAGGATGTCGCTCACCTTCTCCCACGCGATCGGCGGTGTTCCATAGCCGTCGAGGTTGCGTTGTTGTGTGACCTTCATACCCGTGTAGACCGGGCGGGCTACCAGAACTCATCGCCTCCACCCAGGTGCCCATTCCGGCTCCTGGACCCCATCCAGCAACGCACAATGGCAGCGATGACCACGTACCTCCCCGATTCGGCCGCGGGAAAGACGACGATGACGAAAGTCACTCGCCGTCTGATCCCGTTCCTGATCCTTCTCTACTTCATCAACTACCTCGATCGCGTCAACATCAGCTTCGCCGGCCCGAACGGCATGAACCACGACCTCGGCATGAGTTCCACGATGTTCGGCTTCGCCTCGGGCATCTTCTTTCTCGGGTATGTCCTGCTGGAAGTGCCGAGCAACATCGCGCTCAACAAGTTCGGCGGCCGTCGGTGGCTCGCCCGGATCATGCTGACCTGGGGGATCATCAGCACCGCAATCGCATTCGTACCCAACGCGGAAACCCTTGTCGTCCTGAGGTTCCTGCTCGGCGTGGCAGAAGCAGGCTTCTTCCCCGGAATCATCCTGTACCTCACGTTCTGGTTCCCCGAAAGGCATCGCTCCAAGGCGATTTCGCTGTTCATGGTGGCGGTGCCGGTATCCACCGCCATCGGATCGACGTTGTCCTCGTTGATTATCGATTGGGGGCATGGAGTTCTCGGCCTCGAAGGCTGGCGCTTCATGTTCCTGGTCGAGGGTCTGCCGGCGATCATCGTCGCGTTCTTCTGCTGGTTCTACCTCACCGATCGCCCGGCCATGGCCGGCTGGCTGGAGACCGATGAAAAGCAGTGGCTGGAAACAACACTCGACCTTGAACGATCGATAGCGGAGACCGGCCAGCACTGGCCGCTCAAGAAGGCGCTGAGCCATCCGAGGATCATCGCCCTGGCGTTCATCTATTTCGGAATCACCTACGGGCTATACGCTGTTGGGTTCTTTCTCCCGACGATCGTCGCCGGCTTCCAGGAGCAGTACGGCACGCATCTGAACGTCATCGAGCGCGGCCTTGTGACGTCGATTCCCTACGCCATCGCAGCCATCGTGATGGTGCCCTGGGCGCGCCACGCTGACCGAACCGGCGAACGGGTATGGCACGTTGCGATACCAGCCATCGTCGGGGGTGTGTCGATACCGGCCGCGCTGTACATGACCGATCCCTATCTGGCGATGGTCGCCGTTACCTTGTCCACCTGCTCGGTCATGTGCGCCTTGCCGGTCTTCTGGGCGCTACCGTCCACATTCCTTACCGGAGTGGGCGCGGCGGGCGGGATCGCCCTGATCAATTCGCTTGGAAACCTCAGTGGATTCAGCGGACCCTATGTCACCGGGTGGCTGACCGATCTGACCGGAAACGCCAAGCTTGCGTTGTGGGTGGTTGGAGCGCTGTCGCTGGCGGCCGCCGCGATGGTCGTCTACCTGGGAGCCAAACCCAGGCTCGACCAGGACGCGCACGGCTAGCGAGTGACCTCGCCCAACATCATCAACGTCCACGCCGCGATCGACTGGGCATCGGTGATCTCGCCGCCGCGAATCATCCGCTCGACGTCTTCGCGCGTGAACCAGTCGCTGTGCATGTCCTGCTCCTCGTGCTCGCGCTCGTGCTCGCCCTCGGTGATTCCCGTCGCAAGAAATACGCGGCCGCGCTGGCTGCTCATCCCGGGGGCGACATCGAGCATGCCCAGCAGCTCCATCGAGGTCGCCCGCAACCCGGTCTCCTCACGCAACTCTCGATTGGCCAGTTCGATCGGGTCCGGATCCTCCTGGCCCGGCGCGGTGCCCTGCGGAAACTCCCAGCGCCGCATGCCCAGTGGATAGCGGAACTGTTCGACGAGGTGGAAGCGCTCTCCGTCGCGCGGGATCACCAGCGCATACGTGGGCTTGTCGATCACCGAGTAGATGCCCGCGCTGCCGTCGGGGCGCCGGATGTCGTCTTCACGCAGGGTCAACCAATTGTTCCGGTACACCTCACGCGACGCCACCCGATGTATCTGGTTCACGCGCCCAGTATCGCGCGGGCGCCGTATGGGTAACCTCACGATCGTGCTGTTGGCCTCGCTGAACCCGTCCGCCGTCGCCGCCGGCGCCGACATCGGCGACGCCGTCCGTATCGACGGCAATGTCCTCAGCCGCAGCGACCTCGTCGGCGCCGCGACGTCGGTGGCCGAGCGTGTCGCCGCCGCCGACCGGATCGCCGTCCTCGCCACGCCGACCGCGACGACCGTGCTGGCCGTCACCGGCGCACTGATCGCCGGTGTGCCCGTCGTCCCTGTGCCCGCCGACGTCGGCGCCGCCGAGCGCCGCCACATCCTCACCGACTCCGGCGCGCAGGCGTGGTTGGGGGAGAAGCCAGAGGACACCGACGGCTTACCGCATATTCCAGTGCGGCTGCACGCGCGCTCGTGGCACCGCTACGCCGAACCGCCGCCGGAGTCGACAGCGCTGATCATCTACACCTCGGGCACCACCGGTCCGCCCAAGGGCGTGGTGGTAAGTCGACAGGCCATCGCGGCCGACATCGACATGCTCGCCGAGGCCTGGCAATGGACGCCCGACGACACCCTGGTGCACGGCCTTCCGCTCTACCATGTGCACGGCCTGGTATTGGGACTGCTCGGATCGTTGCGCATCGGAAATCGCTTCGTGCACACCGGGAAACCGTCTCCGCCTCTGTATGCGGCGGCCGGCGGTTCGTTGTACTTCGGGGTGCCCACGGTGTGGTCACGCATCGTCGACGACGACGACGCGGCGCGGGCACTTGCCGATGCGCGCCTGCTGGTGTCCGGCAGCGCGCCGCTTCCAGTGCCGGTGTTCGACAGGCTCGCCGGACTGACCGGACATCAGCCGGTGGAACGGTACGGCAGTACCGAATCGCTGATCACGCTTAGTACGCGCGCGGACGGTGAGCGGCGGGCCGGGTGGGTCGGTCTGCCGCTGTCCGGCGTCGAGACCCGCCTCGTCGATGAACAGGGGGCTGAGGTTCCGCATGACGGGGAAACGATTGGGCGGCTACAGCTTCGGAGCCCGACGATGTTCGACGGCTATCTCAACCGGCCGGATGCCACCGCCGACGCCTTCGACGGCGACTGGTATCGCACCGGCGACGTCGCGGTCATCGACGCCGACGGGATGCACCGCATTGTCGGCCGCGAGTCGGTGGATCTGATCAAGACCGGCGGCTTCCGGGTGGGCGCCGGTGAGATCGAGGCCGTGCTTCTCGGGCACCCAGGCGTGACGGAGGTGGCCGTCGTTGGTCTGCCGGACGACGACCTCGGCCAGCGCATCGTCGCGTTCGTCGTCGGTGAAGCAGAGCCCCAGGCGTTGATCGACTTTGTCGCACAGCAGCTTTCGATCCACAAGCGACCGCGGGAGGTGCGACTGGTGGACAGTCTGCCGCGCAACGCGATGGGCAAGGTGCTCAAGAAGGAGCTGGCCGAATGAGCCTCACGTTCGAGGAGATCTGCATCGACGCGCACGATCCGCAGGCTCTCGGTGCGTGGTGGTCGAAGCTGTTGGGCTGGCGGACATATGTCGACAAGGACGGCGATGTCGTGCTCGAGGCGCCACCAGACGCCGGTCCCAACTGGTTGTTTCTCGCGGTGGCTGACGAAAAGGTGGTCAAGAACCGCATCCATTTGGACTTCCGTCCCGATGACCAGCAGGCTGAGGTGGATCGGGTGATCGCCTTGGGCGCACGCCATGTCGACGTCGGCCAGGGTGAGCAGACGTGGGTGGTGCTCGCCGACCCTGAGGGCAACGAATTCTGCATCCTCGCGTCGAAGGACTGACGGTGCGAGTCCGGTTCGCCGCGGCGATGGGTGTGGTTGCGCTCGCCGGTGGGTGCGCTACGGCGGTGCCGATAGAGCCGGTGTCGACCACCGAGTCAGTCGCGCCGGGGCCGGACGCAGAGCTTTCGATCGGCCAGGCCGCAACGGACACGTTTGGCGGGTGGATTCCCGAAGGCCAGACACTCAGCCCGTTCGACGTGTCGAATCCGGCGCTCGCCCAACTGGATCCGGCACTGCTGCGGGCGATCCAGGATGCCACCCGCAAAGCGGCCTCCGAGGGCATCGATGTCAGGATCACGTCGGGCTGGCGCTCGCCTGGCTTTCAGCAGCGGCTGTTCGATAACGCCGTCACGACGTACGGAAGCGTTGACGTCGCAAGGGAATTCGTGGCCTCGCCGGAGGTGTCCAAACACGTCCTCGGCCAAGCCGTGGACGTCGCACCGGTCGCCGCGGACCAGTGGCTGATCCGGAATGGCATCCAGTTCGGCCTGTGCCAGATCTACGCGAACGAGATCTGGCATTTCGAGCTGGCGGTCGACGATCGCGGCCACTGCCCGCCGCTGCGCCCCAATGCGGCGGGTTGAGCCGTTCCGTTCCTACGGAAATGCCATGCGAGACAGTAGGACGACGACGAGGCTTCGACGTGTCAGGCCGGTCAGGTGATAGACCACATCTCGAGCAGCGTCCTGAGAGTAGCCACCAGTGGTAGCGGTTGATCGAGCATGGGATGATGGCCGGCCTCGGCTAGCTCCACGAAGGGGCCTCTGAGCTCCAGAATGGAACGGATGAAATCGCCCATATCAGGGGGAACCAGGCCGGCCTCGCAGCGTATATAGCCCATCCGACAGGGCATTTCGGCGAGTGTACGCTCCATCGTTTCTTGCTCGGAGGGTATTTCGTCGAGCAATGGTGCATCGAAGATGGCAGGGTCGAATTTCCAGACCCAACCCCGCAGTGTCCTTCGCACGGATTCCTCGGCGATATGACGTCCGACGTAGGGCAGCACCGTCTCTTGTGATGGCACTGGCCTGAATCGACCCAGGATCTGGTCCTTTGTCTGGTATCCAGTCGACCTTTGCGTGCGATTGCGCAGTCGTGCCTGCTCGGGCGCGTGGTCGCGCAGCGGTGAATCGATAACCACAATGCTGTCGATCTGCGCACCGTGGAGTTGCGCCGCCAGTGCAGTGATCCACCCGCCCATGCTGTGACCGACAATTGACGGCCGGGCCGATGGTCCCGCGGCCGTTGCGGCAGTAAGGATTTCGCGCGCCCAGGTGTCCAGGCGATACGTCGCGCGGGTACCGCTGTCACCATGTCCGCTCAGATCCGGCGCGATGACTCGGTGGGTGTGCGAGAAGAACGGTGCGATGTGATCCCACCATCCAGAGTGCGCTGCTCCTCCATGAACGAGCACCAGTGGACTTTGTTCTCGGCGTCCCCACGCGCGCAGGTGTATACGGCAGCCATCGACGTCGATATCCATATGCTCAGGCCTGTTGCTGAGCGCGGTGGTGAACCACGACGGCACCGTTGGGGGCGCCGTCTGCCGCGATAGTCTCGTCCTCACTGGCTCTGAAACTAGCAGTGTCATCGATGGTGTGTCCCGACCGTTCTGGGCGGCAATGTAATGCCATCGCACGCGGGTCGTGATGTCGTGATGGTGGCGTCGGCACCTCGATAATCGGCGGTCAACCGGTAATCGGTTTCGGCGGCGGCATGCGGTCGTGGCAGGGCGCTCTCTCGGACGTCCGTTGTCGTTGGAATCCAATGATCTCCGGGTTGGTTCGACCGGTGCCTCAGTTGAAATCCAGCGCGGCGGGTTGATGACCCGCGCGAGCGTGCGCAAACTTCGGAAATTTGACGGCGTGTCGCCCGCAGACAAGCACGCTCGCGGGGGAGGACGGGGCGGGCTAGTTCTGGTGCAGGGCCTCGTTGAGCGTGATGCCACTGCCGTCACGCTTCACCACCTCGACCGCCCCGGTCAATGAATTGCGCCGGAACAGAAGGTTATCGGCACCGGAGAGTTCACGCGCCTTGACGGTCTGGCCGTCGGCGGTCTGCACCTTAGTCCCCGCAGTCACATACAGCCCCGCCTCGACGACGCAGTCGTCGCCAAGCGAAATGCCAAGGCCCGCATTGGCGCCCAGAAGACAGCCCTTGCCCACGGAGATGATCTCCTTGCCGCCCCCGGACAGCGTGCCCATGATCGACGCGCCTCCGCCGATATCCGAGCCGTCGCCGACGACCACGCCCGCCGAGATACGGCCCTCCACCATCGAGCTGCCCAGTGTGCCCGCGTTGAAGTTGACGAATCCCTCGTGCATCACGGTGGTGCCCGACGCCAGATGCGCGCCGAGCCGCACGCGGTCGGCGTCGGCGACCCGCACGCCTGACGGCACCACGTAGTCGACCATCCGCGGGAACTTGTCGATCCCGTAGACCGTCACCGGCCCACGTCGGCGCAGCCGAGCCCGCACCGTCTCGAAGCCGTCCACGGCACACGGGCCGAAATTCGTCCACACCACGTTGGTCAGCACGCCGAAGAACCCGTCGGCGTTCAGGCCGTGCGGTTGGACCAACCGATGCGACAGCAGGTGCAGCCGCAGATATGCGTCGTACGCGTCAGTGGCCTTGTCCTCCAACGACGCGATCGTCGTGCGTACCGCCACCGTCTCGACGTCGCGGTCGTGGTCGCGGCCCGTCAGGTCAGCCAGCTCAGGCGGCACCTCGGCGACCGACAGCCGCACGGTGCCCGATGGGCCGTCGGCGTCCAGCTCGGGAGCGGGAAACCACGTATCGAGTACAGATCCGTCGGCGGCGATGGTCGCCAGCCCGACGCCAGAAGCAGAAGTCACGGTCCAAAACCGTACTCGACTAGCCTCAAGCATTGTGGGCCTGGATTTGGGCGACGATCCGATCGCGCTGACCGCGGCGCTGGTGGACATCCCCAGCGAGTCGCGGAACGAGCAGCGCATCGCCGACGAGATCGAGGCCGCGCTGCGCGCCCAGGCCGGCGGTTTCGAGGTGGTCCGCAACGGCAACGCGGTGCTGGCCCGCACCAACCTCGGTCGGTCCTCGCGCGTCCTGCTGGCCGGTCACACCGACACCGTGCCCGCCGCGGACAATCTGCCCAGCCGCCTCGAAGGCGCCGAACTCCACGGTTGCGGCACATCGGACATGAAGTCCGGGGACGCGGTCTTCCTGCACCTGGCCGCGACGATCGCCGAACCCGCGCACGACATCACGCTGGTGATGTACGACTGCGAAGAAATCGAATCCGCCGCGAACGGGTTGGGCCGCATCGAACGTGAGCTGCCCGACTGGCTGCACGCCGACGTCGCGATCCTCGGCGAACCGTCCGGTGGCTACATCGAAGCCGGTTGTCAAGGCACGCTGCGCGTCGTCGTCAGCGCTGACGGCACCCGTGCCCACTCCGCACGTTCATGGTTGGGCGACAACGCAATTCACAAACTCGGCGACGTGCTCGCCCGGTTGAAGGCCTATCGGCCGCGCGACGTCGACATCGACGGCTGCGTCTATCGCGAGGGGCTGTCGGCTGTGCGCATCGACGGCGGGGTGGCCGGCAACGTCATCCCCGATGCGGCATCGGTGACGGTGAACTTCCGGTTCGCGCCTGACCGCAGTCCAGAACAAGCTCTGCAACACGTCCATGAGGTATTCGACGGGCTTGGTGTGCACATCGAACTGACTGACGCCGCCGCGGGCGCGCTACCCGGGTTGTCCAAGCCCGCCGCCGCCGCGCTCGTGCAGGCCGCCGGTGGCCAGGTGCGCGCCAAGTACGGATGGACCGACGTCGCACGCTTCGCCGCACTGGGAATCCCGGCAGTCAACTACGGGCCCGGCGACCCGAACCTCGCGCACCGCGCCGACGAGCGCGTCGAGACGGCCAAGATCACGGCCGCGACGGACATGTTGCGGCGATATTTAACCGGTTGACGACGCACCTACGCTGAAGCCATGCGGTGAGACCCGGACCTCGCGTTCCCCGTCGTCTATGCACGAGAGATCTCTCGCATGTCTTCCATCGTTTGTTCCAATCTGTCGTTCGCCTGGCCCGATGACACGCATGTGTTCGAGGACCTGTCATTCACTGTCGGTGACGGACGTACCGGCCTCGTCGCGCCCAACGGCGCCGGAAAGAGCACTCTGCTCAAGCTGATTGCCGGCGATTACCGCCCGACCGCGGGCTCGGTCACCGTCGACGGCACGATCGGGTACCTGCCCCAAACACTTCCGTTCGTCGCCGAGCGAACCGTCGCCGACGTCCTCGGTGTCGTCTCGACCATCGACGCGCTCGCTGCGCTCGCGGCGGGCGACGCCGGCGAGCACATATTCGCCGCGATCGGCGACGACTGGGATATCGAGGAACGTACGGGCGCGCAACTGGATCGGCTCGGCCTCGGCCACATCGCCCTCGACCGACGGCTCGGCTCACTGTCCGGTGGTGAAGTGGTGTCGCTCGGCCTGGCGGCGCAACTGCTCAAGCGTCCGAATGTGCTTCTGCTCGACGAGCCCACCAACAACCTCGACGCCGACGCCCGTCACAAGCTCTACGGCGCGCTCGGCGATTTCACCGGATGCCTGCTGCTGGTCAGTCATGACCGTGTGCTGCTCGACAAGATGGACCGCATCGCCGAACTGCACCGCGGCGAAATCCATTTCTACGGAGGCAATTTCACGCTCTATGAGCAGGCGGTTGGCGAGGCCCAGCGGGTCGCGGAGAACAACGTCCGCACAGCCGAGCAACAACTGAAACGCGAGAAGCGTCAACGCCAACAGGCGCGCGAGCGGGCAGCGAGGCGTTCGGCCACCGCCGCCCGAAACGTCAAGGACGCAGGCCTGCCGAAGATCGTCGCGGGCGCGCTCAAGCGCAGCGCCCAGGAGGCGGCGGGCCGAGCCGATGACGTTCACGCCGCGCGGGTGGCCGACGCGAGGACGCGGCTCGACGACGCTGAGCGCACACTTCGCGACGACGACGTGATCGCGCTAGAGCTACCAGACACGCAGGTGCCCGCCGGGCGAACGCTGTTCGCCGCAGAAGGTTTGACCGTCGCGGGCCTCTTCGAAGGCATTGACCTGACCGTTCGCGGACCCGAACGCATCGCGCTCACCGGACCGAACGGCGCGGGAAAGTCCACGCTGCTGCGGATCATCAGCGGAGCAGACGGCCGAATCGCCTATCTCTCACAGCGGCTCGACCTGCTCGACGACCATCGCACTGTGGCCGAGAGCCTCGCCACGTTCGCCCCCAGCCTGTCCGAGACCCGCCGCATGCACCTGCTGGCCCGATTCCTGTTCAGCGGCAGCCGAATTCACCTGCCGATCGGTGCGCTGTCCGGTGGTGAACGGCTGCGCGCCACGCTTGCGTGTGTGCTCTACGCCGAACCGGCGCCTCAGCTGCTGTTGCTCGACGAGCCGACGAACAATCTGGATCTCGTCAGCGTCGGCCAGCTCGCATCCGCATTGAATGCGTACGAGGGCGCGTTCGTCGTCGTCAGCCATGACGAGCGATTCCTCGCCGAGATCGGCATCCAGCGCCGCCTCCGGCTATCGGAGGGTCGGCTCGAGTCGACGTAGTCGGCCCTGATCGGCGACTCGATTAGCGGACCGACAGCTATGGCGAGCACGGTAAATTTGGTTGTCATGGCAATAGAGCCCGATCCGAGCCCGTACGGCTCACAGACGGTGACGGGTCCCGGCTGGCCGAACGTCGACGAGGAGATGCTGGCCGAGGCGGCCGCGACGTATGAGGCGCTGGCCGCGAAAATCACCGGATCGATCGTGCCCCAGCAGCAGGCCCAGATGATGAAGCTCTCCGACCAATGGGAGGGCGTCGGGTCGTTGGCGGCCACCGGCGAGGCGACCACGATCATCGGCGGCCACGAGGCCAACGCCGCCCACGCGGCAGCGATCGCGATGAAGCTGCGCGCGATGGAGGCCACCGTCGTCAAGGCCAAGATGCTGGCAAACACGATCGCGCAGGAGGTCCAGCATGAGTGCGAGGCCATCGCGGCGATGCCGTTCAGCAACGCCCAGGAGCTGGTGCAGAGCCGCATCAAGATGGGGTTGTCCCAGAACATCGCCAACGTGACGGCCCACACGACTGAACTTGCCAACACCCTCGCCGTGCCCCCGAGCATCCCGTTCGCCGGCGCTGCCCCGTCGGTTCCCGGCGGGAAAGAAGCGAAAGACAGCTCTGAGGAGGCCGCGAAACAAGCTGGTGGCGGATCGCAGCAGGCCATGCAGATGATGGGCCAGATGGCATCGATGGCCGCGCAGATCCCCATGCAGCTCGGCCAGGCGGTGATGGCTGTGCCGCAGCAGATGGGCCAGCAGCTGCAGCAGTTGTCGCAGCCGCTGCAACAGCTGATGTCGACGTTCGGCTCCGGGGGCAAGGCGGATTCACTGGGAGCCGCCGGCCTGCCGTTCTCCTCGTTCTCGAACCATCCGCTCGCGGGCGGCTCGGGTGCGGGCGGTGGCTCGGGTCTGGTGAAGGCGGCGTCGCTGCCCGGGTCCGGCGGAACGCCGCTGCAGACATCACAGATGTCAAAACTCACGGGCACGAAGGCGGTGAGCACTGCGCCGCCCGAGGGCGCGATGGCCGGGTCCACCGCCACTGGCGGGGTCGCCCCGACGTCCGCGGGAATGGGCGGAATGGGCGGCATGGCGCCCCATATGGGTCAGCGCGGCGAAAGCGGTGGCACGGCTGCCAGCCTGGCGGTGCCCGCGCCGCTCGAACACGATCTCGATGAAGGCGACGACGACGATGACTGGTGACGACAGGGGAGACGCGCAATGAGCATGCCACTGAGGAAGCCCGAGGGGATCAGCTGGAATGCGGCCTCTATCGAGCTTCCTGAGATACCGACGATCCAGCCGGGCCAGGACGCGTTGAGCTCGACCATCGCGGCGGTGCTCCCGACACTGGCGGCTGAGCTCACCGCCAACGTGGCGACGCTGTCAGCGAAGGAGAACATGTTCTCCGGGAAGCTGGGAGCTGCGCAGGCGGCATATCAGAACTCCGACGACTCCGGCTCGCAGTCCGTCGGCCAGATCGTCGGCATGCTCGGACAGGTCGGCCAGCAAGCCGGTCAGATGGGGCAGATGGCAGGTGCGCCGATGCAGGCGCTCGGCGGGCAGACCGGCATGTTCGGTTCGCTGATGCAACAGGCCATGCAAGGGGCTCACGGCGGCGGGGCCGGAGGCCAGTCGTCGGGCGGTGCGGCTGGCGGTGCCGGCGCAGTTGGCGGTGCCGGTGTGGCCGGCGTAGTTGGCCAACCGCAAGAGCGCGAGGACGCCGTGCCGGAGCAGCCCGCAGCCCAAGATCAACCCACCGAACACGAGGAGCGCGAAACGCCGCGGCACGAAGAGCGTGAGCCGCTGCATCGCGCCGACGACCGGACACTGTTCGGGCCCTCTAGCGACGGGCAGCGCGGCGCGGCTCCCGTGACGCCGCCTGCACAACCGCGCGGCGACGATCTCGGCCGTCGGCTCTAACTAGTCGGCCGGACGCGTCTGGGCCCGCTCTGCGCGAGGCGGTGCCGGCGCTGGCGCGGGCCCAGTCTGCGCGGAGGCGCCGGGGGCAGCGCCGTCGGCGTGCTTTCGCGGGGTCTGCTCGCGACGCTCCTCGGGTTTCTCCGACGTCGGCTCTTTCGGGCGGTCGTCCTGACGCTCGCCCCCGAGGCGCTCGGCCCCGGCCTTGGCAGCCGACGACTGACCTGCCTGCGCAGCCTGCTGAACGCCCTGCATGATCTGCTGCGGTATCTGGCCCAGCCCTTGGGCGATGGCTCCCAACGGCTGCATAACCGCTTGAGCCATCTGGGCAGCCTGCTGCCCGACCTGGCCGAATATCTGCCCCATCGATTCGGCGCCACCGCCACTACCGCTTCCGCTGGTGCCCGCGGCGCTTGCAGGGGTGCCGGCCGAGGAGGAACCAGCCGGCGAGCCCGGTGCGCCTTGGCCACCCTGTTTTCCTTCGAGCGCCTCTGCGGCCGCCTTCAGCTTCTCGGCGCCCTGCTGATCGCCCTGTTCGTACATCTCGGCGGCCTTCTGGAGTAGCTCCGAGATCGTGCTGCCGGACGTCGCGGTGGTCTGCAACGTGCCCTGCCGCGCGCCGAGCACATTGCTCAATGCGGTACTGACCGCGGAGGCTATCGCCCCGTGACTGGTCTGCACGCCCGCCGCTTCGGGTGCCGCCGCGCCCATCACCTGCGATAGGCCGGCCACCACCTCGTCGTGGATCTGCGCGATCGACCGCACGCCGTCTGTATGCACGAATAGCGGATCGGACATGTCACTTCCCTTGGGTTAGCTGTCGCGCCTCAATCCTATGGCCGCACTGGCGATGGTCCGCGCATGAACTTTGCGGTCAGTTCTCGGCCTGCGCCGCGGCGTCGGCCGCCGACCGCTTCATCCCGATCGCGTCGAAGCGTGTGGCCACGTCACGCAGCGCCTCGGCGTCGCGCCGCATTACGGCCCGCGCGTGCTCAAGCGCCAATTGCCCAAAGGCGCAATCGATTTCGCCCGTCAACCGAGCGATACCGTCGGCTGCTCGGAGGTCGCCGAGCCGAGCCGCGTCGTGCAGCGCGCGCAGCGCGACGGCGAACTGCCCACCGCGTTCGGCGCTGCGCGCAGCATCGCGGGCGGCCGCGACCGCCCCGTGCGGGTCTCGCCGCGCCGACATCGTCCATGCGCGCGCGAGCGCCAGTTCGGGCGCGAACATCATCGACTTCAATCCGTGCCGAGATTCGGCCCGCGACAACACCTTTCCCGCTTCGACCGTTTCTCCGAGCTGGCCGAGCGCCTGCGCGAGCAGCATCAATGCCAGCGGCCCCCACGAATACCCGGTGGGCGCCAATGCTGCTGCGGCACCGCGCAACAGCCCGACGGCCGCATCGAGTTCGCCTTTGGCGATCAACACGTCAGCCACCAACACCTCACCGATCGCGCGGCCGGGCTGTTGCAGCTGAGCGAAGTCCGTCAGCTGCTGCCCAAGAGTTTGCGCCCGGTCCGGCTCGCCGGCCATCAGCAGCGCCGTCGTCTGGCCGAATCCGCTGGTGAACCGGAGCAAGCCCGGCTGACCCGCGGAGATCGCCCGCTCGGCCAGCGCGTCGACGTTGGCGAACCGGCCCATTCGCGCCGAGCTCAACGCTGCGGCCGCCGCCGCCCACCCGACCGCGGTTTCGTCGGCCGACGGCGATGCCAGCACCTCGTCGGCGATCTCCAATGCCCGGCCCATGTTGCCGGCGTTCATCGCGAACATGGCCGACAACGCATCCAGCGTGGTTTGCGCGCCCGGCGACGACACCCGATTGCGGGTCGCCCGCAGAAATGCGGTGGCGCGTTCCGGCTCGGACAGCATCCAGAACTGGTTGGCCGCCCGCGGCAACGCCCACGCCATCAGCTCCGTCTCCGACAGCGAAGCCGGATCCACGCCGGCCAGCACCTCGTCGGCGTCCCGGCCGCAGCCCTGCCACGCCAACGCGTAGGCCAGCGTCTGGCGGGCCGTCAAACCGCCACCCCGCTCGACCGCCGCGCGGCCCAGCCGTTCACTGAGCGCCAAATCGCCCAGCCGCAGCGCTTCTTCGGCCGCCGCGACGACGTCCGACACCGGTTGCGGCCGGTCGCTGTCCAGTGCCAGCACCGCCAGCCGCAGCTGATCGATCACGTCACGGGGGGCCGACGCGGCCAGTCGCTGCACCAGTTCGGTGCGCAGCCGGCGCAGCTCCGGCCCGCCGAGCGCGTCGCGAACCGCGTCGACGAACAGCGGATGCGCGGGCCGGACCGTGTCGCCTTCCACGACGATCACGCCCGACGACTCGGCCTCCGCGACGGCATCGCCCACCACTGCCGACAGGTCGGCTCGCGGCACAGGATTTTCGACGGCCAGGTACTCCAGCACCCGATGCACGGGCCCAGGCAGCGTCGACACGAACTGCTCGACCAGCGTCGCGACCCGGCTGTTGTCATGGTTCGGCGGCTCGACGTCGATCCGTGTCAGCAGGCCGTCACGCCACAGGGCCGAAATCTCCTCGGGGACAGGGCATCCCGCGGCGACCGTCACGATGAGCTTGGCCGCCCCGCTGACGGCCAGCTGGTAGACCAGTGAGGCGGACAACGTGTCCAACACGTGGGCGTCGTCGACGACCAGCAGTCGCCCGTCGCCCAACGATTCACGAGCCGTCCGCAACACCGCGGCGGTCCTGCCCGTCGTCGGCACGTCGAGCAGATGGCCGAAAGCCGCGAAGGGAACCGCCGGAGCGGTCGCCATCGCCCAGTCGACGCGGCCGAACGTGGCGCCGAACCGTTGCGCCGCGATCCGCGCGATCGTCGTCTTACCCACACCCGCGGGTCCGATGAGGACCGCGCCTGCGCGGTCGCGTAAGCCTGATTCGATCAGTTCGAGTGCCGGTTCGGGCGGTGCGGTCACCCAGTCGACAGGCACCGCCGGAGTCTATGGCTAGGTTTGTGCGCGTGTCCGGAAAAACCGACCGCGACTGGGCGGTGTGTGTGTACTGCGCGTCGGGCCCCACTCACCCGGAGCTGCTGGAGCTGGCCGCACAAGTAGGTGAAGCGATCGCGCAACGGGGCTGGACGCTCGTGTCCGGCGGCGGCAACGTCTCGGCGATGGGCGCGTTGGCGACTTCTGCCCGCGCGCGTGGTGGACGCACCGTCGGCGTCATCCCCAAGGCCTTGGTGCATCGTGAGGTCGCCGACACCGATGCCGACGAGCTCGTCGTCGTTGACACCATGCGTGAGCGCAAGCAGGTGATGGAAGACCGGGCCGACGCGTTCATCGCGCTGCCGGGCGGCATCGGCACCCTCGAGGAATTCTTCGAAGCCTGGACAGCTGGCTATTTGGGTATGCATGACAAGCCGGTGGTGATGCTCGACCCGATGGGGCATTACGACGGCCTGCTGGCGTGGCTGTACGGGCTCATCGACAGCGGGTACGTCGCCCAGGGCGCACTGGACCGGCTGGTCGTGGTGGATGACGTCGATGCGGCAATGGCGGTCTGCTCTCCGACCGGGTGATCGTGATCACTAGGGTGTTGCGACAAACGAACAGTGGAGGGGACAAGCGGCGATGAGTGACGAGAATTCGGGGACCCGCGGCAGCGTCGGGCTGTTGGACATCGCCAGCCATGTGCCGGGGCTGCTGATGGATGCGCCGACGATCCTGCGCGGCGTCATCACTGGATTCGGAGCCCGCCCGACGGCCAAGACCTCCATCGGCAAGGTGTTCCAGGACCGTGCGGCCCAATACGCCGACAAGGTGTTCATCAAGTTCGGCGACGAGCGGATCACCTACCGCGAGGCCAACGAGACAGCCAACCGTTATGCCGCAGTGCTGGCCGCCCGTGGCGTCGGCCATGGTGACGTCGTCGGCATCATGTTGCGCAACTCGCCCGACTCGGTCCTTCTGATGCTGGCCACCGTCAAATGCGGGGCGATCGCCGGGATGCTGAACTACCACCAGCGCGGCGACGTCCTCAAGCACAGCTTCGGGTTGCTCGGCGCGAAGGCCGTCGTCGCCGAAACCGACATGATCGAGGCGATCAACGACAGCGGCGCCGACACCACCGGCTTGATGACCGTCGACGAGCTGCGGCGCCTGGCGGCCACCGCGCCCACCGGCAATCCGGCGACGACGGCGGCGGTCCTCGCGAAAGACAAGGCGTTCTACATCTTCACGTCGGGCACCACCGGCATGCCCAAGGCCAGCGTGATGACGCACTACCGGTGGCTGCGGGCCCTTGCCGGCTTCGGCGGCCTCGGCATGCGTCTGAACAGCCACGACACGCTGTACTGCTGCCTGCCGCTCTACCACAACAACGCGTTGACGGTTGCGTTGTCCTCGGTGCTGAATTCCGGCGCGACGCTGGCGCTCGGCAAGTCGTTCTCCGCGTCGAAGTTCTGGGATGACGTGATGCGCTACGACGCGACCGCGTTCATCTACATCGGTGAGATCTGTGCGTATCTGCTCAACCAGCCGCCGAAGGACACCGACCGCAAGAACAAGGTGAGGGTGATCGCCGGCAACGGGCTGCGGCCGTCGATCTGGGACGAGTTCACCGAACGCTTCGGCATCGAGCGGGTGTGCGAGTTCTATGCGGCCAGCGAAGGCAACACGGCGTTCGTCAACGTGCTGAACCTCGACAAGACCACCGGGATCTGCCCGACGCCCGTCGCATTCGTTCAGTACGACGGCGAAAGCGGCGAACCGCTGCGTGACGAGAACGGCCGCGTCAAGAAGGTGAAGAACGGCGAGCCCGGGCTGCTGTTGTCGAAGGTGAGCAGCTTCCAGCCATTCGACGGCTACACGGACAAGAAGGAATCTGAAAAGAAGTTGGTGCGCAACGCTTTTCGTGACGGTGACGTCTGGTTCAACACCGGCGACCTGATGCGCTCGCAGGGCTTCGGGCATGCGGCCTTCACCGACCGGCTCGGCGACACGTTCCGGTGGAAGGGCGAAAACGTCGCCACCACCGAAGTGGAGGCCGCGATTTCCACCGACCCTCAGGTCGAGGAGGCGACGGTGTTCGGCGTCGAGGTGCCCGGCACCGGCGGGCGTGCGGGCATGGCGGCCATCCACCTCAAGGAGGGCGAGAAGTTCGACGGCAAGTCGCTGGCCAAGGCTGCCTACGAGCGGCTGCCCGGCTACGCGGTGCCTTTGTTCGTGCGGATCGTCAAGGAGCTGGCGCACACGTCGACGTTCAAGAGCCAGAAGGTGGACCTGCGCAAGGAGGGCTACGGCGCTGGCGACGACGTCGACATCGAGGACCCGATCTACGTGCTGTCAGGCCGCGACGAGGGCTACGTCGAGTTCTACGACGACTACCCCGAGGAAGTGAAGGCCGGCAAGAAACCCAAGGGCTCGGTGATCGACTGAGTTCTGTGCACCAACCCGCGCTGAGCGCGGGTAACTGCACACAAGTCGCAGGCCCGTAGCCTGGAGGGCGTGTTGTCGACGTTCTGCGGCCGCCCGGTGGCCGGTGATCGCGCGCTGATCATGGCGATCGTGAACCGGACACCGGATTCGTTCTACGACCGCGGCGCCACCTTCACGGACGAGGCCGCGAAGTCGGCGGCGCATCGGGTGATCGAAGAGGGCGCCGACGTCGTCGACATCGGCGGCGTGAAGGCGGGCCCAGGGGATTCCGTCGACGTCGACGAGGAGATCGCTCGCGTCGTGCCGTTCATCGAATGGCTGCGTGGCGCCTACCCTGACCAGCTGATCAGCGTCGACACCTGGCGCGCTCAAGTGGCCAAACAGGCCTGCGCGGCCGGCGCCGACCTGATCAACGACACCTGGGGCGGACACGACCCCGGTCTGCCCGAAGTCGCCGCGGAATTCGGGGCCGGGCTGGTGTGCTCGCACACCGGCGGCGCGACGCCACGGACGCGACCGTTTCGGGTCAACTACGGCATCACCGAACGCGGTGTCGTCGACGACGTGATCGCCGAGGTGACCGCAGCGGCCGAGCGTGCGGTGGCCGTCGGCGTCTCCAAAGACGCGGTGTTAATTGACCCGACACACGATTTCGGCAAAAACACTTATCACGGTCTTAGTTTGTTGCGCCACGTAAAAGACCTTGTTAACACTGGATGGCCCGTCCTGATGGCGCTGAGCAACAAAGATTTCGTCGGGGAAACTCTGGGTGTGGGTCTGACCGAACGCCTGGAGGGCACCTTGGCGGCGACGGCCATCGCCGCGGCCGAGGGTGCCGCGATGTTCCGGGTGCATGAAGTCGGGCCCACGCGACGCGTGCTGGACATGGTCGCGTCGATCCAGGGCGTGCGTCCGCCGACGCGCACGGTGAGGGGACTGGCATGACACTGACACCCGAGTTGCCCGGAACGGACGTCGTCATCGGGAGATGGCTGACCGATCACAGCTGGAACCGGCCGTCGTGGACCATCGCCGAGCTCGAGTCCGCCAAGGCCGGACGCACCATCTCCGTGGTGTTGCCCGCGCTCAACGAGGAAGACACGGTCGGCAGCGTCGTCGAGACCATCACCCCGCTGCTCGGCGGCCTGGTCGACGAGCTCATCGTGCTGGACTCCGGCTCCACCGACGACACCGAGATCCGTGCGCTCGCCGCGGGCGCGCGGGTGATCAGCCGTGAGGTCGCGCTGCCTGAGGTCGAGCCGCAGCCCGGCAAGGGCGAGGTGTTGTGGCGCTCGCTGGCCGCCGCCACGGGCGACATCATCGTGTTCGTCGACTCCGACCTGATCGACCCCGACCCGATGTTCGTCCCCAAACTCGTCGGTCCGCTGCTGACCACCGACGGCGTGCATCTGGTCAAGGGGTTCTACCGGCGGCCGCTGAAGGTCAGCGGCAGCGAGGACGCCAATGGCGGCGGCCGGGTCACCGAGCTCGTCGCGCGCCCGCTGCTGGCGTCGCTGCGGCCGGAGCTGAGCTGCATCATGCAGCCCCTTGGCGGCGAATACGCCGGCACCCGTGAGCTGCTGACGTCGGTGCCGTTCGCGCCTGCCTACGGCGTCGAGATCGGTCTGCTGGTCGACACGTACGACCGCCTCGGCCTGGATGCGATCGCGCAGGTCAACCTCGGCGTGCGGACCCACCGCAATCGCCCGCTGACCGAGCTGGCGTCCATGAGCCGTCAGGTCATCGCCACGCTCCTGTCCCGCTGCGGCGTCCCGGACTCCGGCGTCGCGCTGACGCAGTTCTTCGCCGACGGCGACGACTACACGCCGCGGACCTCCTCGGTGTCGCTGGACGACCGTCCGCCGATGAACACGCTGCGCGGTTAGCCCCTTGTCGGCGCCGTCGGGCAATATCGAGGCGTGACCCTGGTTCTGCTGTACCTGGTAGTGCTGATCCTGGTGGCCATCGTGCTGTTCGCACTGGGCAGCGTGCTGTTCGGTCGCGGTGAGCCGTTGCCGCCGCTGCCGCGCGCCACCACCGCCACCGTGTTGCCGGCCTCGGGCGTGACCGGGGACGACGTCGAATCGGTCAAGTTCACCCAGACGCTGCGCGGCTACAAGACCAGCGAAGTGGACTGGGTGCTCGACCGGCTGGGCCAGGAGCTCGACCTGCTGCGCGGCCAGCTCGCGGCCGTGCGGGCCGCCTACGGCGTTGACGACGAGCAGGACGAGCCCGGCGAGCCCGTCGAGGGCGGTGCGCACGCGCTCGCCTCGGAAGAAAACGACGACTCATGACCGACGACGGACGCGTCCGGTGTGCATGGATCGACGAATCACGTTTAGCGCCAGCTGATTTCATCCTCTACCGGGACTACCACGACACCGAGTGGGGCCGGCCGCTGCGTGACTCGGCCGCGCTGTTCGAGCGGATCAGCCTCGAGGCGTTTCAAAGCGGACTGTCATGGCTGATCATCCTGCGTAAGCGGGAGAACTTCCGTCGCGCGTTCCACCGTTTCGACGTCGAGCGCATCGCCCGTTACACCGACAAGGACATCGCCCGGCTGATGGCCGACACCGGGATCGTGCGCAACCGCGCGAAGGTCGAGGCCACCATCGCCAATGCTCGTGCCGTCGCGGATCTCGACGTGGACCTGGCCGAGCTGTTGTGGTCGTTCGCCCCGGCGCCGCGGCCGCGGCCCGCCGACATGTCCCATGTTCCGGCGGTCACGCCCGAGTCGACCGCGATGGCCAAGGAACTCAAGCGCCGAGGCTTCCGATTCGTCGGCCCGACGACCGCGTACGCGTTGATGCAGGCGACCGGAATGGTCGACGACCACACCGCGGGCTGCTGGGTTCCTGCCACCACGAAGGCGCCGTCACGACGCCCTTAGCCGGGTCTTTGCACACCGAACCGCGCGGATAGGGAACAATAGGGAGAAGATCACTAGCCCGACGCGGGCCAGCTCATGTGGAGGGAGCACTCGATGGCGGCCATGAAGCCCCGGACCGGCGACGGTCCACTGGAAGCAACCAAGGAGGGGCGCGGCATCGTGATGCGGGTACCACTGGAAGGCGGTGGCCGACTCGTCGTCGAACTCACCCCCGAAGAAGCGGCTGCCCTCGGCGACGAACTCAAGGGCGTCACCAGCTAGTACCGACTACGAGCACACCTTCCGGTAGATCTCCAAGGTCTGCTCGGCAATATGAGCCCAGGAAAACTCCTGGATACAACGCTGCCGGCCGGCTTGGCCGTATCGGCGCGCCTTCTCCGGCTCGGCCACCAGTGAATTGACCGCCTCGGCCAGCCTTCGTTCGAAGAACGCCGCATCACTCGGGTCGTAGTGCACAAGCAGCCCGGTTTGATGGTCGGCCACCACCTCCGGAATGCCGCCGACATCGCTCGCCACCACGGCCGTCGCGCATGCCATCGCCTCGAGGTTCACGATTCCCAGCGGCTCGTACACCGACGGGCATACGAAAACCGTTGCTGCCGACAGTATTTCGCGAATTTTGCCGATCGGCAGCATCTCGCGCACCCAGAACACGCCGGTGCGCGCGCGGGCCAGTTCCTGCACCGCCGACGTCACCTCGGCCGCGATCTCGGGAGTGTCCGGTGCGCCCGCGCACAACACGAGCTGGATCTCGGGGGCGAAATAGTGAGCGGCCGCGACCAGATGCGCGACGCCTTTCTGCCGGGTGATCCGCCCGACGAACGCAACGATCGGACGGGACAGGTCGACACCGAGTTCTTCGAGCACCGAATCGCCGTGTTCGGGTTGGACCGGATACCAGACGTCGGTGTCGATCCCGTTGCGCACCACGTGCACTCGGTTCGGATCCAGCGCCGGGTAGGTCTTGAGCACGTCGTCGCGCATGCCCGAGCTGACCGCGATCACCGCGTCGGCGGCCTCGACCGCGGTCTTCTCGACCCACGACGACACCCGATACCCACCCCCGAGTTGCTCGGCCTTCCACGGCCGCATCGGCTCGAGCGAATGCGCGGTCAGCACGTGAGGGATGCCGTACAGCAGCGCGGCCAGGTGGCCCGCCAGCCCGGTGTACCAGGTGTGCGAATGCACGACCGTGGCGGCCGACGCTCCGTTGACCATGTTCAGATCCGCCGACAGCGTCGACAGCGCCGCGTTGGCGCCCTTCAGGGCGGCATCGGGCTGCGCGACGATCACACCGGGCCGCGGCGCCCCCATGCAGTGCACGTCGACCTCGCATAGATGCTTCAGTTGCGCGACAAGCTCGGTGACATGCACGCCCGCGCCGCCGTAGACCTCGGGTGGATATTCCCGAGTCATCATCGCCACCCGCATGCTTACGACGGTAGTGTCCGTTGCCCGCCGCCGCAGCTGTGTTTTGAACGTCGCAGGCGCCAAATAGCTTGACGTACATGGCGCGAATGCTGGCCCTGGTGCACGGCTCCGGATAGGTTTGGATCATGCGGGAATTGCCACACGTGCTGGGCATCGTCCTGGCGGGCGGCGAGGGCAAACGGCTTTATCCGCTGACGGCGGACCGGGCCAAACCCGCTGTTCCCTTCGGCGGCGCCTACCGGCTCATCGACTTCGTCCTGTCCAATCTCGTCAATGCCCGATACCTTCGAATCTGCGTACTGACCCAATACAAATCGCATTCGCTGGACCGTCACATTTCGCAGAACTGGCGGCTATCGGGGCTTGCCGGCGAGTACATCACGCCGGTGCCCGCCCAGCAGCGGCTCGGCCCGCGCTGGTACACCGGTTCGGCCGACGCCATCTACCAGTCGCTGAACCTGATCTACGACGAGGACCCCGACTACATCGTCGTATTCGGCGCCGACCACGTTTACCGCATGGACCCCGAGCAGATGGTCCAGTTCCACATCGAGAGCGGCGCAGGCGCGACCGTCGCGGGTATCCGGGTGCCCCGCGCCGAGGCCACCGCCTTCGGCTGCATCGACTCCGACGAATCGGGCCGCATCCGCAGCTTCGTCGAGAAGCCGGCTGACCCGCCAGGGACGCCCGACGATCCGGAGCAGACGTTCGCGTCGATGGGCAACTACATCTTCACCACGAAGGTGCTCATCGACGCGATCCGCGCCGACGCGGACGACGACGACTCCGATCACGACATGGGCGGCGACATCATCCCGCGGCTGGTCTCCGACGGGATGGCCGCGGTCTACGACTTCAGCAACAACGAGGTGCCCGGCGCCACCGAACGCGATCACGGCTACTGGCGCGACGTCGGGACGCTCGACGCGTTTTACGACGCACACATGGACCTGGTGTCGGTTCACCCGGTGTTCAACCTCTACAACAAGCGCTGGCCGATCCGCGGTGAGTCGGAGAACCTGGCGCCGGCGAAATTCGTCAACGGCGGCTCAGCCCAGGAATCGGTGGTGGGGGCCGGCAGCATCATTTCGGCTGCGTCCGTTCGCAATTCAGTGCTGTCGTCCAACGTGGTGGTCGACGACGGCGCGATCGTCGAGGGCAGTGTGATCATGCCCGGCACACGGGTGGGCCGCGGCGCTGTGGTGCGCCACGCGATCCTGGACAAGAACGTCGTCGTGGGCCCCGGCGAGATGGTCGGTGTCGACCTGGAGAAGGACCGCGAGCGGTTTGCGATCAGTGCCGGGGGAGTGGTCGCGGTCGGCAAGGGCGTCTGGATTTAAGCGCGAGCAGACGCAAAGTGCTCCATTTTCCCGGCGTGTCGGGTCTTTATGCGTCTGCTCGCGCTTGACGGCGGCGCCGGCGGCGCACGATCCTCACGACGGCCCACACCATGGCGACGACGGCGACCAACACCAGCACCGGGATCAGGATCGCGAGGAAAACCAGTACGACGCTGACCACGTCCTCGATCGTCGACAGCACCGGCGCGGCCATGCCGGCAGTGGCGACATTGGCCGCAGGCCGCACCGTCGATTTCGTCAGCGACACCACCAGCGCGACGACCACACCGATGACGACAGGAATCCATTGACCCGACTGGGCGAACGCACCGGGATCGGTGACCGCCGACGTCTGCGCCGCTGTGCCCGAACCGAATACGATTCCGCCCGCCGTCGGCCGCACGAACGTCTGAACGGTGTCGTTGACGGTGTCGAGCGCCGGCACCTTGTCCGCGACGACCTCCACGACGAGCAGCACGGCGACGATCGTCATCACCCAGCCGTTCTCCAGCCACGCCCAGGCGTGCGGCAGCGAGACCAGGTCGGTGAAGCGGGCCAGCAGGCCGAGTGCCAGCAGCGGGATGTACGCGTTCAGGCCTGCCGCCGTGGCAAGGCCCAAGCCGGTCAGCAGTTCCATATCTGCATTATCAGTCGAGCAACGCCAGATCGAACCCGCGCAGCGCTTGCGGATCAGCGACGATGTCGATCTCAACGATCTTGTCGGCGGCGACCTTGAAGCGCAGCACGATCGACAGCTGCCCGTGAGGCGCGACGACGATCCCGACGGCGCCGTCGATGAGCGCGGGCTCGGCAAAGCGTGCGTTGGCCGAGAACATCCGTGCGTTGGCGGCCACCACTCGCGCACCTCGGATGGTTCGCGGCGCTCCGGCCGCCGCGGCGTCGACGTGAAGTACGACATCGCTATCCAAAAGCGTCAGCAGCGAATCGAAGTCGCCGTCGCGCGCCGCCGCCAGGAAAGCATCGACGAGGCGGCGTTGCTGGATGAAATCGGTTGCCTGGTCCGGCGTTTTACCACGGACACGGCGACGGGCGCGCGACGCCAGCTGTGCCGCAGTGTTTTCCGAGCGGCCGACGATCGGCGCGATTTCGGAGTACGGCAGGTCGAACATGTCGTGCAGGACGAACGCCAGCCGCTCCGCCGGTGACAGGGTCTGCAGGATCACGAGCAGCGCCACACCGATCGAGTCGGCAAGCTCCGCCTCGGCTTGCGGGTCGACCGCCTCTGGTGCAGCGATAGCAGGCGCGACCTCGAGCGGCTCTTCGGATCGCGTGCTGCGGGCGCGCAGCATGTCCAAACAGATGCGCGCGACGACGGTGGTCAGCCAGCCGCCGACATTGCGGACGTCGCTGATGTCGGCGCGGTCCATCCGCAGCCACGCCTCTTGCACGGCGTCGTCGGCCTCGGTCAGTGAGCCGAGCATCCGGTAGGCGACCGCCCGCAGGTGTTGGCGGTGCTGTTCGAACGACTCTGCCTGCACCCGCACACCTCCTTCCCGTCATACTCCGCTCTTTCACCACGTCATCTCTATGACGGTTGACTGTGTGTCGTTATGACAGGAAGGGGATGACATGAGGATGCTTCAAGCGGTTTTCGTCGTGCACGGACTGATAACCCTGGCCGGCGCCGTCGTGCTGACTGCATTCCCGACCGCTATCCCGTCGTTGGTGGGAATCACCATCGAGCGATCGGATTACCTGCTGGTCTACCTGGTCGCCGCGGCCGAACTGGCCGTCGCCGTGCTGTCATTCGGTGCCACCCGCATCACTGACCTAGCTGCCCTACGGCTGATCGTGACGACTTTCGTGACGCTGCATCTGGCCAGCGGCGTGCTCGACGTCGTCTACATCAGCTTGACGAAGGCCGACGGCACGATGATCGCCAACACCGTCCTGCGCTTCACCGTCGTGGTGGTGTTCGTGGTCGTGTGGCAGGCGGCCCGGCGTCACCACACACCAGGCACCAACCGATAGCGCACCTTCTCCGCGTACTCGCCGTACCCGTCGAGATCCTGCCGGAGCATCTTCTCCTCGTCGTCGATTCGCATCGCAAGCACCGCCAGGCTGGGCACGACGGTGAGCAGTGCCCAATAGGAGTCGAGCGCAAGGGGCATGCCCACCATCATGATCACCGCGCCGACGTACATCGGGTGCCGCACAACGCCGTACAGACCCGTCGAGATCACGGGTTGCTTCTCCTCGACCGTGATGGTGGCGGCGGCGTAGTTGTTCTGGTTGACGACCAGCATCGACATGCCGAGGCCAACGGCAACCAGAACGTCGCCGACGATGACGAGCCATATCGGCACGCTCGACCAACCGAAACGGTGATCGAGGGCACTGACGACCAGCATCGCCGCGATCATCGTGAAGATGCCGACGGTGGCCACCTTCTGAGCGGTTCTCGTCTCGGCGAGCGGTCCGGAATGCATACGGCGCCGCAGAACCTCGGGCTTGCGCAGCCCCCAGTACATCGTCGGGGCGAACGACACCACGGTGAAGACGGCGATGAAAACCCATGCCTGCCAATAGTCGAACGTGCCCGCGGGCCAGAACAGCAACGCGCCGAAGAACAGCAACCCTGACAGGCTCGCCGCAACCGCTTGAATCAACAGCTTCACGATTCCTCCCTCACCAGACGTACGGCACCAGCCGGTAGTGCACTCGCTGCTCGTATTCGCGGTAGCCGGCCAGCTCCTGCCGCAGCACGTTCTCCTCGTCGCGGATCCTCACGGCAAGTACGGCGAGGCCCAGGATCACGAAGAGCAGAGCCCAATACGAGCCCAGCGCGAGTGGGATGCCGATCATCAGCACCACGTTCCCGAAGTACATCGGGTGGCGCACAAGCGCGTACAGACCCGTCGACACCAACTCCTGCCCGGACTCGACGGTGATGTTGGCCGAGGCATAGCCGTTCTGGATCGTCGTGAGCATTGCGATACCGAGCCCGACCGCCACCAGCACATCGCCCGCCACTGAGATCGCCGCGGGCACCGAGGAGCAGCCGAAGCGAAAGTCCAACGCGCTGACCACGATCGTGGCGCCCATCGACAGGAACGCCACCGAGATGATGACCTTCTGCAACGGCCTGGACTCCGCCGCCGGACCGGCCTGCATCCGCCGCTTGAGAGCCGCCGGGTTCTTCACTGCGAGGTAGAGGCTGGGGATCGTCGTGGCCGCGGCGAACACCGCGATGAACGCCCATCCCCGCCAGTAGTCGAAGGTGCCCGCCGGCCAGAACACCAGCAGCCCGAACGCTACGACGCCGATGAGTCCCGACGTCATTGCCTGCAAAGCAATCTTCATGTCCCTCGCCTCCTACAGCGCGTCCCGACGGCGGTAGATCCACCCGGCGAGCAGTGCCAGCGCCGCGGCCGCGAGCGCCATCACGACGAGCGCGATGACGGGCACACTCGACGGCACGGTGGTCCGCCCGACCGGCGACAGGTCGATCAGCCATCGGGGCAATCGCAAGAGCGCCCCCAGATATAGCGACACCACGACGAAAGTGACTGCGAGCCAACCGATCCACGTCCGCCGCAGCGCCACGGCCAGCGCAGCGATACCGGCCATGACCGCCATCGCAGGCACGTACGCCAAGCCTGCCAGCGTCAACCGCACGACGGTGTCTGCCTGACCGAGCGTGATGCCCGCACCGAGCCCATTGCCCAGGCCCGCGACGAACATCAGCACGACCGAGCCCACCAGTGCCGACGCCACTGCCGTGAGCAACCACTTCCAACGCGACACCGCACCGGCCAGCACCGCCTCGCCTAGTCCGGACTCCTCGTCGCTGAATACCCGCAACACAGCGCTGACGACGTACGCGGTGGCCGCGGCGGCGAGGAACTGCGTCAGCGTGGTGTACACGCCGTCGTTGCCCTGCGCCTCGAGTACCCGGGCGAGCAGTTCGTTGCCCTTGGCCGCGTCGAGCAGCGACTTGGTCATCGAACCAAAAGCCAAGCCCGCCAAGAACAGTCCGACGGTCCACCCGATCGTCTGGCCGCGTTGAAGCGTCAGGTGCAGGCCGAAGACGCCGCGAATCGGATGCGCGTTCGGGCTTTCACCGGTCGACGGGATGGTGCCGTCATCGTACTGGCGCCGGCTTTCGAGGATCGCCGCCAGCGCCATCAGCCCGATGGTCAGGACCACCAGCAGTGCGAACGGCCACCACCGCAGGTCGACGAATGAGCGCATCTGCTGAGCCCACGCGATGGGGGAGAACCAGCTCAGGGCGCTGCCGGAATTCTTGATGACGTCGCCGATTCCGCGGATCAGCGCGGCCAGTGCCAGCGCGCCCATGGCCGCACCGGTCGCGGCGCGCGCCTGCCGCCACAGCTGAGCGGTGACCGCGGCGACCGCGCCGAACACCGTGGCCACGCCGGTGATGCCAAGGCACATCGCGGCGGTGTCCACCACCGCGAAGCCCGTCGACGCCATCGCCAACGTCATCGTCACCGCGAGAATCGCGTTCACTCCACCGACGACCACCAGCGCTGCCGAGGTGCGGGCGTACCGGCCCACCACCGACGACAACACCAATTCCGCTGCGCCGCTTTCCTCCTCGGCGCGAGTGTGGCGGATGACAGTGAGGATCGACAGGATCGACGCCGCGACGATCAGCGTGAGCATCAGCTCGTTGGCCATCATCACGCCAAGGTCGGTCTCGCGGATGCCGAACGTCGGTCCGCCCATGATGATTCCGGCGGGCGTCTTGAGCAGGTTCACCCTGGCCTGCCGCTGCGTCTCTTCGGGATACGCCAGCTTCACCGCATTCGGCGCGTACACCATCATCAGCGTGAGCACGGCGATCCACACCGACAGCCGGACGCGATCGCGCCGCAACGCCAGCCTGACAAGGCCGCCGAGGCCGGTCCACGGCGAGCCGGCGGGTGCGGCTTCATGCCGGCCGGCTTCCCGTTCGACGGTGGCGGTGCCGGACATCAGCTCACCCCCTGATACTCGCGAAGGAACAGGTCTTCGAGCGACGCCGGCGTCACCGTAAGCTCCTGGATGCCCAGATCGGTGAGGTGTTCCATGGTGAAGTCCAGATCGTTGCGGTCCACCGAGAACCGGACCTGGCCGTTGTCGGCGTTGAAGTCGTGTACGTACGGAAGCTCCTGCAGCGACTTGCCGTCGCCGCGTGTGCGCACTGTGACCGTGGTGCGCATCAAGTGCCGCAGTTCATCGAGTGTGCCGGACTTCACCGCTCGGCCGGCGCGGATGATCGTGACCTTGTCGCAGAGCTTCTCCACCTCGGCCAGGATGTGGCTGGACAGCAGCACCGCCGCGCCGCTGCCTGCGACCTCCTCGACACAGGTCTGAAACGCCTTCTCCATCAATGGGTCCAGCCCCGATGTCGGTTCGTCGAGGATATAGAGCTCGGCGTTGGTGGAGAAGGCGGCGACGATGGCCACCTTCTGGCGGTTGCCCTTCGAGTACGTGCGGGCTTTCTTGTGCGGGTCGAGTTCGAACCGATCGATCAGCTCGTCACGACGGCGCGTGTCGACGCCGTTGCCGCGCAGGCGGGCCAAGAAATCGATGGCCTGCAGCCCGGTGAGATTCGGCCACAACGTGACATCGCCTGGCACATAAGCGATCCTGCGATGCAGTTCCACCGCGTCGCGCCAAGGATCACCGCCGAGCAGCCGAGTGCTTCCTCCGTCGGCGCGAAGCAGCCCGAGCAGAACGCGGAGGGTCGTCGACTTGCCCGCGCCATTCGGGCCGAGGAAGCCGGTGATATCACCCGGTGCGACTGTCAGGTCGAGGCCGTCGAGCGCTTTGGTTCGGCCGAACGACTTTGACAGACCCCGGATTTCGACAGCGAGTTGCGACCTTTCGGTCGTGTCAAAGCGCTTCGGGTACCCGTTTGTTTGAGCCGTCATCGCCATCTCCTTGTCCTGTTAAAGGAATGCCCTTTTCACGTGCTTCGAGGAATGCGTCGTACATCGTCGAATCGGTCATCAAGCCTTCGGTGTAGAGCTCGAGGGCAGGCAGCACCATCTCTTCGCCGTAGTCGCGCAGGACGGCACGCAGATCGGTTGGGGTGTCGTGCATTTGCACGTAGAGGAAGAATGCACCGCCGCCCGTCATGCCGAGAAACTTTGCGCGAGCCCGCGGATCGCGGCTTGGCTTGAGCAGGCCGTTGCGTACCCCTTCTTCGAGGTATTCTTCGGCGTTGTCGATCATTTTCTGCCACAGCATCTTTGCGAGATCGGTGCCGGTCTGCATGCTGCGGAACAGGTAGGCCATCATCGGCGCGTACGACTCCATCTCCGCAATCTGGGCGAACCAGTCGGCGGGGTCTTTGGTCTGTAGCGACGCCGACTTGCCGGTGCGGATCTCCTCGGCGATGTAGTCGTCGCACGCCTTGCGCAGCCCGTCTTTGGACCCGAAATGGTGGATCACCAATGCGGCGCTGACACCGGCGGCTTCGGCGATGCTCCGCAGCCCGACGTTGAAGCCGTGCTGTCCCCATTGGTCGATCGCGGCATCGCGGATCCGGGCGATGGCCGTGCGATCGTCTGCGGCTGAACGCATGTTCAATACACTAAACACGCGTTTAGTGCGTGGTCAAGGACCTTGCCGTAAAGGATTCGTAAAGATGGCGCCGCGCGATTTGAGTGAACGGTTGTACCGATCTTGTGGCGTATTTAACAGACGAGGATCGCGGGAGGGTCTACTGGCTTTTCTGCTGTCGGCGTACAGTCGTTTACTGACTTTGAGGAAGGGGATCGACATGGACGCCGGTTTCTCGTTGGAACTGCCGGAAGAAGTAGTGCACGTCCGCGACTGGGTGCATGAATTCGCCGCCGAGGTGATCCGGCCTGCCGCCGCGGAGTGGGACGAGCGCGAGGAAACGCCGTGGCCGATCATCGCCGAGGCGGCCAAGGTCGGGTTGTATACGCCCGACCTCTTCGCGCAGATGTCCGTGGAGCCCAGCGGCATCGGTCTGCTGACTGTCTTCGAGGAGATGTTCTGGGGCGATGCCGGCATCGCGTTGTCGATCCTCGGCACGGGCTTGGCCGCGGCGGCACTTGTCGCGAGTGGCACGCCGGAACAGCTCGGCGAGTTCCTGCCCCAAATGTTCGGCAGCCCGGGCGATCCGCAGCTCGCCGCGTTCTGTTCGTCCGAACCAGGGGCGGGCTCCGACGTCGGTGCCGTGCGGACGCGGGCGCGCTACGACGAAGCGGCGGACGAATGGGTGCTCAACGGCACCAAGACGTGGGCCACCAACGGTGGCATCGCCAACGTGCACATCGTCGTCGCATCGGTGTATCCGGATCTGGGCACGCGAGGGCAGGCGACGTTCATCGTCCCGCCGGGCACAAAGGGTCTGAGCCAGGGGCAGAAGTTCAAGAAGCATGGAATCCGGGCCTCGCACACAGCCGAGGTCGTCCTCGATGACGTGCGGCTCCCCGGAGGCCTGATCCTCGGCGGCCGTGAGCGATTCGAGAACCGCGTCGCGAAAGTCCGTGACGGCCAACGCACGTCGAGCCAGGCCGCGATGATGACGTTCGAGCGCACCCGGCCTGTGGTAGGCGCGATGGCGCTCGGCGTGGCCCGCGCCGCCTATGAGTATGCGCTCGACTATGCCTGCCAGCGTGAGCAATTCGGCCGCAAGATCGGCGAGTTCCAGGCCATCGCATTCAAGCTCGCAGATATGAAGAGCCGGATCGACGCGTCCCGAATGCTGGTGTGGCGGGCCGGGTGGATGCAGCGCAACAACAAACCGTTCACCTCTGCGGAGGGCTCGATGGCCAAGCTCTACGCCAGTGAGACCGCGGTGTATGTCACCGACGAAGCCATCCAGATCTTGGGCGGAAACGGCTACACGCGCGACTACCCCGTGGAGCGCATGCACCGCGACGCGAAGATCTTCACGATCTTCGAGGGCACCAGCGAGATCCAGCGCCTCGTCATGGCAAGGGCATTGACCGGACTGGCGATTCGATAGGAGCTAGTCGCGCGCCGCGGCGAGCAGGCCGTCGCCGAGCGGGATCAGCACCGGGGTGAGCCGTTCGTCCTCGGCGATCAGCCGCGCCGCTTCCCGCACCGCGGCGACCTCGTCGTCCTTGGCGTTCGCATCCCCTGCACGTCCACCCAAAGCCGCCCGGTGCACGACGATCGCGCCGCCGGGCCGCAGCAGCCGCACGCCTTCGACGACGAACTGCGGCTGGTCGATCGGGTCACCGTCGATGAACACCAGGTCGTAGGACTCGTCGGCCAGCCTGGTGAGCACTTCCTGCGCCCGGCCGCTGATCAGCCGCGTGCGTGACGGGCCCACGCCGGCTTCGGTGAATGCCTGCTTGGCAAGCCGCTGATGCTCGGGCTCCACATCGATCGTGGTGAGCACACCGTCCTCGCGCATGCCTGAGAGCAACCACAGCCCGCTCACGCCGGCTCCCGTGCCGACCTCCACGACGGCCTTGGCGCCCGTCAGCTTGGCCAGCACGCACAGCAGCGCACCGACGGCGGGAGTGACGGCTCCGGCGCCGATGTCGACGGCCCGTTCACGGGCGGCGGCGACAATCGCGTCCTCGGAAATGGATCCTTCGGCGTGCGTGACGATCGACTCGGCCCGGCTGTGCGGTCCGATGATGTCGTCCATGCCGGCCATGCCCGCAGCGTAGATCCAACCGATGTGGGCCGCTGCGGCGACACGCCCGTGTGCAAATGCGAGAATCGGCCCGAAACGGTGCGGTTTTCCCTGGTCGAAAAATGGGTAGCGATCTTTCTCAGGAAATGTTCAGTTTGCTCATATGCCAACCTCACCCGGGTCGGAGACGGTTACACCCATGGAAGACGGCGGACGTTGGCCTTATGGGAATAAGCACGACCTGCGACGTGTTCCCGTCGACATCGAGCCGTCGATGTCCGCTGACGGCTGTGACAGTGATGAGCGGCTCGCGCGAAGTGCCGATGACATGGAGGATCTGACGACCACCACAGTGAGCGCCCCTGCAGCCCCTGCGTCGATGGCCCACCTCGAGCAGTACACCGACGGGACTTGGGTCGAACAATCCGATGAGTTGTCGGGCACCGCGGTGTTCGACGCCACAGGAGATGCGGCGACCATGCCGTCCTGGGACGAGCTGGTGCGTCAGCACGCTGACCGCGTGTATCGGCTGGCCTACCGGTTGTCCGGCAACCAGCACGACGCCGAGGACCTCACTCAGGAAACGTTCATCCGCGTATTCCGCTCGGTGCAGAACTACCAGCCCGGCACCTTCGAGGGCTGGCTGCACCGCATCACCACGAACCTGTTCCTCGACATGGTCCGGCGGCGCGGTCGCATTCGCATGGAGTCGCTGCCCGAGGACTACGACCGGGTGCCGGCCGACGAGCCGAACCCGGAGCAGATCTACCACGATTCGCGGCTCGGCCCTGACTTGCAGGCCGCGCTGGACTCCTTGCCGCCGGAATTCCGCGCCGCCGTCGTCCTGTGCGACATCGAGGGCCTGTCCTACGAGGAAATCGGCGCCACGCTGGGCGTCAAGCTCGGCACGGTGCGCAGTCGAATTCACCGCGGCAGGCAGGCGCTGAGGGACTATTTGGCCAGCCATCCCGGCGTCGCACCCGACAACACGGCCAAATCAGCCTGACGCTCACGGGTGTCGGTTACAGCGCGCCGCGCTACATTCGACTCAGCACCGTCTTTTGCGAGGCAAGTACATGAAAGGAGCTGGGGCGATGGTCGACCCGGGACATGTGTTCCGTCGCGCATTCTCCTGGCTGCCTTCTCAGTTCGCCTCGCAGAGTGACGCGCCGGTCGGGCCGCGGCAGTTCGGCTCCACCGAGCACCTGTCCATCGAGGCCGTCGCCGCCTTCGTTGATGGCGAGCTGAGAATGACCGCTCATCTGCGCGCGGCGCACCACCTGTCGCTGTGCCCGGACTGCGCGGCCGAGGTGGACGCCCAGCGTCAGGCCCGCGCCGCTTTGCGGGACTCGTGCCCGATCGTCATACCGAGCACCCTGCTCGGGATGTTGTCCCAGATACCGCATGACGCTCCGCAAGATCCCCCCGACCAGCCCGATCAGCCGCAGTTAGCTGACGGCACGCCGCGGAGTCGGCGTAAGCGCCGGTAGGGTGGATGAATAATGACGCGCGCCGGACGCCCATTTTTCGGGCGGGGCGCTCCCACTAGAGAGTGATATTCGGGTGACCAATCAGGACCAGTCCGGCGTAGACAACCGCCTGGAGCCGCGCCCTGTCTCGCGTCCACCCGTCGATCCGGCCTCGCAACGCGCGTTCGGCCGGCCCGACGGCGTCGACGGATCCTTCGTGGGTCTGGACCGCTACCGCGACCTGGGCGAGTACACGCCGACCAACAAGGCGCCAGACCCCGTGCTGGCCGAGGCGTTCGGCCGCCCCTATTCCGAGCGCGAGTCGCTGCAACGGCACCCGGCCGACGCGGGCGCACTCGATGCCGAACGTGACGGACAAGGCGGCGACGAGCCCGACGACCCTTGGCGCAATCCCGGCGCGGCCGCCGCGTTGGGGACGCCCGCGCTGCCGCAACCGATGCCGGCGTCGTCGACGCTCGGGATGGGCAAGCTCGGCGTGCGCGAGGTGCTCTTCGGCCGCAAGGTGTCTTACGTCGCCTTGGCGGTGCTCGCGATCATCGCGCTCGTCATCGGCCTCGCCGGTGGCTGGGTAGGCAGAAAGACCGCCCAGGTGGTCGAGGCGTTCACCACCTCGAAGGTGACGCTGGAGACCGACGACAATCCTGAACAGCCGACCGGACGATTCGCGAAAGTCGCTGCGGCCGTTGCGGATTCGGTGGTGACGATCGAGGCCGTCAGCGATCAGGAAGGCTCGCAGGGGTCCGGCGTTGTCATCGACGGCCGTGGCTACATCGTCACGAACAATCACGTGATCTCCGAGGCCGCGGCGAATCCGAGCCAGTACAAGACGACGGTGGTGTTCAACGACGGCAAGCAGGTGCCTGCCAATCTCGTTGGCCGCGACCCGAAGACGGACCTGGCGGTGCTGAAGGTCGACAACGTCGACAACCTCGTCGTGGCCCGCTTCGGTGATTCCGAGAAGCTCCACGTCGGTGACGAGGTGATCGCCGCGGGCGCCCCGCTCGGCCTGCGCAGCACGGTCACCCACGGCATAATCAGCGCGCTGCACCGCCCTGTGCCGCTGTCGGGTGACGGCAGCGACACCGACACCGTCATCGACGGTGTGCAGACCGACGCGTCGATCAACCACGGCAACTCCGGCGGCCCGCTGATCAACATGGATTCCGAAGTCATCGGCATCAACACCGCAGGAAAGTCGTTGTCGGACAGCGCCAGCGGCCTAGGTTTCGCAATCCCCGTCAACGAGGTCAAGCAGGTCGTCGAGACCCTGATCAAGGACGGCAAGATCGCGCATCCGACGCTGGGTCTGACCGCACGCTCGGTGAGCAACGACATCGCGTCCGGTGCACAGGTGGCCAACGTGAAGGTCGGCGGCCCCGCTGAGAAGGGCGGGATCCTCGAGAACGACGTCGTCGTCAAGGTCGGCAACCGCACTGTGGCCGATGCCGACGAGTTCGTCGTCGCGGTGCGTCAGCTGGCCATCGGGCAGGAGGCACCGATCGAGGTGGTGCGCGACGGCCGGCATGTCACGCTGATGGTTACTCCCGGCGCCGACAACAGCGCGTAGCCATGTTCTCGAACGTCGGCTGGGGCGAAATGCTGGTCCTGGTGGTCGCCGGTCTGGTGATTCTGGGTCCGGAGCGACTGCCGGGCGCGATCCGCTGGACGTCGAATGCGCTGCGTCAGGCGCGCGATTACATCAGCGGCGCGACGAGCCAGCTGCGCGAAGACCTCGGACCCGAATTCGAGGATCTGCGCGAGCCGCTCAGTGAGCTGAACAAGCTGCGGGGGATGACGCCGCGGGCCGCGCTCACCAAACATCTACTCGACGGCGATGATTCGATCTTCACGGGCAAGTTCGACTCGACTCAGCAGGCTCCGCCGCCGCCAACCCCGTCGCCGCCGCCGCCGATGACTGCGCCGGGCCAGCCAGCCACGACACCGTTCGACACCGACGCCACGTAGCGCGAGCAGACGGAAAAGGCCCCGACACGCCGTCGTTTTCGAGCCGTTTGCGTCTGTTCGCCGAGCTAGCGGCCGGCGGGGTCCAGGCCCAACGACATGCCCGCCAACCCGCGTTTGCGGCTCGACAGCGCGTCGGCGACCTTGCGTAATTCCTTGCCGGCCACCGAATCCGGTGCGGACAACACCAGCGGCACCCCGGAGTCGCCGGCCGCGACGAGCGCTGGGTCCAGCGGCACCTGGCCCAGCAGCGGCACGTCGGCGCCGATTGCGCGGGACAACCGTTCGGCGACCTGCTTGCCGCCGCCTTCACCGAAGATCTGCATCGTGGTGCCGTCGGGCAGCAGCAGCCCGGACATGTTCTCCACCACGCCGACGATCCGCTGCCGCGTCTGCAGCGCGATCGCGCCGGCGCGCTCGGCGACCTCGGCCGCGGCCAGCTGTGGCGTCGTCACCACGAGAATCTCGGCGCCGGGAATCAGCTGCGCCACCGAGATCGCGACGTCGCCGGTGCCCGGCGGCAGGTCGAGCAGCAGCACGTCGAGATCGCCCCAGTACACGTCGGCGAGGAACTGCTGTAGCGCCCGGTGCAGCATCGGGCCACGCCACACGACGGGCGTGTTGCCCTGGGTGAACATCGCAATCGAAATCACACGCACGTCGTGGGCGACTGGCGGCAGGATCATCGACTCGACCTGGGTGGGCCGGTCGGTGGTGCCCATCATCCGCGGGACGGAGTGGCCGTAGATATCGGCGTCGAGCACGCCGACGGACAGCCCCCGCGCAGCCATCGCCGCGGCCAGGTTGACCGTCACGCTGGACTTGCCGACGCCGCCCTTGCCCGATGCGACGGCGTACACCCGGGTCAGCGAGCCCGGCTGCGCGAACGGAATCACCGGCTCACGCGCATCGCCGCGCAGCTGCTTGCGCAGTTCGGTGCGCTGCTCATCACTCATCACGTCGAGGCTGACCTTGACCGCGCCGGTCCCTGGGACATCGGCGACGGCGCGGCTGACACGCTCAGAGATCTCGGCCTTCTTCGGGCACGCCTCGGTGGTCAGATACACCTCGACGTGCACACCGGCATCGGCGTCGACGGTGACGTTCTTGACCATGCCGAGCTCGGTGATCGGGCGCCGCAGCTCGGGGTCGATCACCTTGGCCAGCGCGGCGCGAACCGCAGCTGCGGTGTCAGTGGGAGTTTGAGACATCTCGGACATTGAAGCCGAGTCTAGGCCGACTCGACGGGTGTCCTTAACCGGCGGTCAGGCAGGCGGACCGGGCGCGGGGCCAGGTGCAGGACCCAATGCCGGGGGAAGCACCGGCTCCGTCGTCGGTGACGCCGCGTCGGGAACAACTGCGGGTGCCGGGCCGGGCGCAACCGCGGGCGCTGCGCCTGGCGCCGGCGGGGCCTGCGGCATCAGCAGCTGCGCATCGCCCGGCGCTGATGGCGCCGCCGGCGGAGTCGTGATGCAGAACACCGCACACCCAGGCGGCCGGGCCTGCTCCTGTTGTGGCGGCGGCTGCATCCATGGCGGCACCCACGGGGGAGCCGCGGGCTGCTCGGTTTGCACCGGCTGCGGAACCACCAGAGGTGCGGGCCCTGGCAGCGGGCCCAAGGTCTGGCCGGGGTAGAGCTGGCTTCCCGTTCCCATCAGCGGCATCAGCGCCAGCGGATCGTTGGCAGGCAGTCCCAGGGCGTTCGTCGGCAGACCGGGGCCGAGGCCTTCGTATCGGTCGAGGTGCGCATCACCAATCGGCGGGACGGGGCCGGTGATCGGCGGCAGATCGACAGGCACCACACCGGTCGCGTACGCCGCGGCCCAGCCGAGCACGTTGCGCGCATAGGCGACGGAGTTGTTGTAGCGCAGGATCGACGACATCACCTGGGACGGATCGCGCAGGTTCAGCCCGCCGCTGCAAAGATAGCGAGCCGCCGCCAGTGTGGAGTCGTACAGGTTTTGCACGTCGGCCTTGCCGTCGCCGTCGCCGTCCGAGGCGTAGCGCGCCCAGGTTCCAGGAAGGAACTGCATCGGGCCCATCGCACGCGCGTAGGAAACCCGGTCGGCCGCGCGGCTCTGGACGATGACCTCGTTGCCGGGCAGCGTGCCGTCCAGCACCGGCCCGTAGATGGGCCGCACCGCGGTGCCGCGTGAGTCGGTAGCGCCGCCGTTGGCGTGCATCGATTCGATGCGCCCGATGCCGGCCAGCAGGTTCCAGCTGATGCCGCAGCCTGGGGACGCGCCGGCCATCATCTGTTCGGCATTGCGATACGCAGACAACGCCATCGCCGGAATGCGAAGTGTCCCAGGCGAATTCACGACCGCAGCGGGCGCGGGAGATGACACGTTTGAAGTGGCGGCGATGTGAAACGCCGTCGGCGTCTTGGTGACAGCCACCACCGAAACCCCGGAGCGGTTGCCCGATGACGACTGCACGGAGGCAAGCGGCGTCACCGCGTTGTCACGCAGGGGCGCAGTGCCCGAAGGGGCTGAGGCGCCGACCGCGCCGGCCAGGATTATCGGGGTGATGATCGCGACGCCGAAGGCAGGCGCGCGCACTGCTCGCCCTGCTCGGCGCCGCGCTGCCTCGCGGGCGGCTTGTCCCCCTATATGCACTCAACCGTCCTAGCTGTGTGACTTGTGAACCAGGTCACCATACCTAGTCTCGTTACGCGTGTTGCAGCAATGGTCAGAGCCGATTCAGCCCGGCCGTTTTGACCGCCGTTCGGCGCCGTCCGGTTTGGCCGCCGCGTCCCCGTCGGATCCGGCCTTCGGCTGGTGCAGTTCGGCCAGCATCTCGCGCAGTTCCTCGAGCTCCCGCCGCAGGTAGTCGCGGGTGGCGACCTCGCCGACGGCCAGCCGCAGCGCGGCCAGTTCGCGGGCCAGATATTCGGTGTCGGCCTTGGTTTGTTCGGCCCGGCGACGGTCCTCTTCGATGATCACGCGGTCCCGGTTTTCCTGGCGGTTCTGCGCCAGCAGGATCAACGGCGCCGCATATGCCGCCTGAGTGGAAAACGCCAGGTTGAGCAGGATAAAGGGATATGGGTCCCAGCGCAGGCTGACCGCGAACAGGTTCAGCGCCACCCAGACGATGACGAGGATCGTCTGCCAAAGCAGGTAGCGGCCGGTGCCCAGAAACCGGGCGATCGACTCGCTGAACTTGCCGACGGCCTCCGGATCGACGTTGAACGTGAATCGACGCGAATCGCGGGGCGTGTCGAGCCGCTGGCGGGCCGACAAGTCGCTCATGTCACCCCTTCAGAGCCGGAGAGTTCGGGTTCTTCGATGCGCTCGCGCCAGTCGTCTGGCAGCAGGTGGTCGAGCACGTCGTCGACGGACACCGCGCCCAGCAGGTGGTTCTCTTCGTCGACGACGGGACCGCAGACGAGATTGTAGGCGGCGAAGTACCGGGTGACGGCGGCCAGCGAATCGTCGGGGTTCAGGTTGGGCAGCTCGGTGTCGACGACCCCGCTGACCAATTCCGCCGGTGGCTCACGAAGCAACCGCTGCAGGTGCACGCAGCCCAGATAGCGGCCGGTCGGGGTGGCGGTCGGTGGGCGCACCACGAACACCAGGGAGGCCAGCGCCGGCGTGAGGTCGGGGTCGCGAACGCGCGCCAGCGCCTCGGCGACGGTGGTGTCCGGCGCCAGCACGATCGGCTCGGACGTCATCAGACCGCCTGCCGTATCGGGGGAGTGGGACAGCAGCCGCCGCACGTCCTCGGAATCCTCGGGATCCATCCGGCGCAGAAATTGTTCGGCGTCGGCGGGCGTCATCGTGCCCAGAAGGTCGGCGGCGTCGTCGGGGTCCATCGCTTCCAGCACGTCCGCGGCGCGGTCTGTCTTCAGCTGGCGCAGCACGTCGGCCTGCTCGTCCTCGGGCAGCTCCTGCAGCACGTCGGCAAGCCGTTCGTCGTCGAGGGCGTTGACCACCTCGTAGCGGCGCTTCGCCGGTAGTTCCCGGATCGCGTCTGCGACCTCGACGGCCCGCTGTCCCTCGAACAGCTCGAGAAGCTGTGCGACCCCCTGGTCGGGCATGGCCAGACCGGACGGGGTCAGCCCATGGACGTGCTGCCAGTCGACGATGTGGACATTGCCGCGGCGGCCCAGCCGCCGCTGCGCGCGCACGGCCACTTTGGTGACCATCCAGTCGCGGGTACGGGTTTGTTCGATGCCCAGATCGACGACGATCACGTCGGCGCCAACCAGCTGCGGCAGGTCGGGATCGTCGACGCGTACCCGAGTTTCGATCACCTGGCCCAGCACAAGCACCTCACCGGGCCGCTGCGCGAACCGTCGCAATGACACGCTGCCGGTCGCCAACGTGACCGCGCCTGGCTCGATTCCCGTGACGCGCAGGATGGGGACGAAAATCCTTCGGCGCGTGAGCAATTCGACGACAAGGCCGAGCACTCGCGGCTGTTGACGCACGATGCTGATGCTGATGACCACATCGCGCACGCGACCAATGGACTCGCCGTCGGGGCCGAGCACCACCATTCCCGCGAGCCGGGCCGCATAGACCCTGTTCACCGCCGCCATGCCTCAAAGGGTAGAGAGTATCTCTGTGGAAAACGCCTATCGGCCCCGTCGAACATGTCTTTCGGTACCCGGCAGCAACGCCAAGATGATCGAGAAGGCCAAGGGTCTGCCTGCCGACGAGGTGTTCCTCGACCTCGAAGACGCCGTCGCGCCGGATGCCAAGGCCGAGGCGCGCACCCAGGTCGCGGCCGCGCTCGCGGAGCCGGGCTGGGCCGGTCAACTGCGGGGCGTGCGAGTCAACGATTGGACGACGCCGTGGACCCACGGCGACATCATCGAGGTGGTCTCGACTGCGGGCGCGTCGCTCGACATTGTGGTGCTGCCCAAGGTGACTGACGTCTCCCACATCCAGGCGCTGGATCTACTGCTGAGCCAACTCGAAGCCACGCACGGACTCCCGGTGGGACGCATCGGCATCGAGGCGCAGATCGAAAATGCACAGGGCCTGACCAACATTGACGCGATCGCGGCGGGCCCGCGCATGCAGGCGCTCGTGTTGGGTCCCGCGGATATGGCGGCAAGCCTCAATATGCGCACGCTCGAGGTCGGCGAACAGCCCGAGGGCTACGACGTCGGCGACGCGCATCACTACGTGTTGATGCGAATCCTCGTCGCGGCGCGGACGCACGGCATCCTGGCAATCGACGGGCCGTACTTGAAGATTCGTGACGTCGACGGCTTCCGTCGCATCGCCGGTCGCTCGGCGGCGCTGGGCTATGACGGCAAATGGGTGTTGCATCCCGATCAGATTGCGGCGGGCAATGAGATCTTCAGCCCGCGGCAGAAGGACTACGACCACGCCGAGCTGATCCTCGAAGCCTACGAATGGCATACGTCGCGGGCCGGCGGCGCGCGCGGTGCGGCGATGCTCGGCGACGAGATGATCGACGAGGCGAGCCGCAAGATGGCGCTGGTGATCGCAGGCAAGGGCAGGGCGGCTGGCATGCAGCGCACGTCCGAACCGTTTCGCCCGCCCGCCTGACAATTCCCTACCGGGTCGCTACGGCGCCCACTGCCAGCTGCTGGCATACAGGCCGATCGACAGCAGCAGGTACACAATCCATCCGGCGGTGACAAGCCCGCCGATGATGGTGGCGACCAGCGCGATCGCATAGCCGTCCTGGCCGGTGCGCCGTGTCTCGCGCATCGCGATCACACCGAAGATCAGCCCGGCGATCGACGGTAGGCCACAGCAGAAAAACCCGGCGACGGCCGTTATCAGCGCGGTGATCGCTTTGCCGTTGGTCCCTGGCGGCTTGGTTGGCCGGTACGGGTCGTAGGCGCCGGGATAGCCCGGATAGTAAGCACCCGGATACGGAGGCGGATAGACCGGCGGCGGGTAGACCGGCGGCGGCAACCCGGCATCCGCGGGGTAGTCCAGCGCCTCCGACGGATACTCGGACCCGCCGGCGGGTTGCTCGGGGCCGCTGCCGGTCATCGTCAGTTACTTATGACCGCGATCGTCCAGATCAGGTTGACGAGCAAGGTGAACGCCCCGACGGCGATACCGGCGATCGCCAGCCCGTGGCCGCCTTCGCGGGTCTGCTTGATCTGGTTCAGCGCCACCACACCGAGCACGATGCCGATCAGCGAACCAATGCCGCACAACACCCCGACGACCGACGCGATGAGCGATGCGATCGCCATCGTGTTGGTGCCCTGCGTCGGCTGACCGTAGGCGCCCGAGTAATCGGGGGCCGGGTAGCCGGTCGGCGGCGGGCCGTAGCCGGGAGGCGGGGTCCCGTACTGCGGCGGTGGATACGACGGTGCGCCGTAGCCGGGGGCGCCGGGGTAGGGCGGCGGCGCGTAACCGGGCTGCGCACCGCCTGGCGGCGGATAGCTCGGCGGCGGCGTGTAGTCGGGCGGCGGGAAGCTGGGTGGTGGATATCCCGACGCCTGCGGGTAGCCCGGGGCCTCATATCCGCCTGGCGGCGGATAGGCCGGCGGTGGCGTGTAGCTGGGCTGCTCGGGCGACTGCGGATCGGCCGGCTGGTCCTGGGACTGGTCGGTTTGAGCGGTCGACTGCTCGGCCTGGTCCTGGGATTGCTCGATCGACGGTGCCTCGTAGCCGCCCGATGACGGTTCTGACGCACCTGCGCTGGAGTCGGATGATGCCGTTTGGCCTGCGTCCTCGCCCGGATTTGTCATGCTGATCAACCTAGCGCAAGAGCAGGGCACCATTGCGGCCGTAGATGCGTTGGTCCGGATGAGAGCAGACGCGAGATTTCGGCGCGCATAGAGGAGAATGAGATCGATGACCAGCCCATTTCAGTCTGGACAGAATCCCAGTGCCGCGGCAGGCGCTCAGAGCCCGGGACGTGGTGGTCCGGCGGGCCTGCCAACGCCGCCGAAGGGGTGGCCGATCGGTTCCTACCCGACCTATGCCGAGGCGCAGCGTGCGGTGGACTACCTGTCCGACCAACAGTTCCCGGTGCAGCAGGTCACCATCGTCGGCGTCGACCTGATGCAGGTTGAGCGCGTGACCGGCAGGCTGACCTGGCCGAAGGTGCTCGGCGGCGGCGTGCTCACCGGTGCCTGGCTCGGCCTTTTCATCGGCCTGATTCTCGGTTTCTTCAGTCCCAGCCCGTGGGGGGCGCTGATCACCGGCCTGATCGCCGGCGTGTTCTTCGGCCTGATCACGTCGGCCATTCCGTATGCGATGGCGCGCGGCACAAGAGATTTCAGCTCGACGATGCAGCTCGTCGCCGGTCGCTATGACGTGCTTTGCGATCCGCAGAACGCCGAACGGGGCCGGGATCTGCTGGCGCGCTTGACGATCTAACGGGTCGGCAACCAAAGGCTCGGTCGCAGGTCACGATTGCGACGCGCGCCTTCTAGGTGTTGCAAATCACGCGTATCTGGCAATACGGTTTGCGCGCGGGAGGTTCCCGGCGGAGCCGCCCCGGCGGCGACGTTCAGACGCGGACGGGAGGCGCGACGTGCGCACTCGGCGGCTAGGTGCTGCGGCATTGGCCGCGATGACGGCGGCGTCGATGGTGTCGGCATGCGGTTCAAGCGGCGGCGGCACTGTCATCAATTACTACACCCCGGCTAACGAGATGGCCACGTTCACCGCAGTGGCCAAGCGCTGCAACGAAGAACTCGGCGGGCGCTTCACCATCCGTCAGGTCAGCTTGCCGAAGGGTGCTGACGATCAACGTCTTCAGCTGGCCAGAAGGCTCACCGGTAACGACAAAACACTTGATGTGATGGCGCTCGACGTGGTGTGGACAGCCGAGTTCGCCGAGGCGGGTTGGGCTTTGCCGTTATCGGATGACCCGTCCGGCCTCGCCGAAAACGACGCAACCACCAATACGTTGCCCGGGCCGCTGGAAACCGCCAAGTGGCAGGACAAGCTCTATGCCGCCCCCATCACGACGAATACGCAATTGCTTTGGTACCGCGCGGATTTGATGGACAAACCACCGACGACGTGGGACGGCATGGTGGCCGAGGCGACGCGGCTGCACACCGCCGGCAAGCCGAGCTGGATTGCCGTGCAGGCCAAGCAATATGAAGGCCTTGTCGTTTGGTTCAATACTTTGCTGGAAAGCGCTGGCGGACAAGTGCTCTCCGACGACGGCAAGACCGTCACGCTCACCGACACGTCCGAGCATCGCGCGGCGACCGTCAAGGCGCTGCAGATCATCAAATCCGTTGCCACCGCGCCGGGTGCCGACCCGTCGGTCACTCAGACGGACGAGACCACTGCGCGATTGGCGTTGGAACAGGGCAACGCCGCACTGGAGGTCAACTGGCCGTACGTGTTGCCCTCGCTGCTCGAGAACGCCGTCAAGGGCGGGGTGACGTTCTTACCCCTGAACAAGGACGCCAACTTGGCAGGCAGCATCAATGACGTCGGAACCTTCTCCCCAACCGACGAGCAGTTCACGGCCGCCTACGACGCCAGCAAGAAGGTGTTCGGGTTCGCGAACTACCCGGGGGTGCTTCCCGGTGAATCCGCCAAAGTGACGATCGGCGGCCTCAACCTGGCGGTCGCCAAGACCACTCAGCACAAGGCGGAGGCGTTCGAGGCGATCCGCTGCCTGCGCAACGTCGAGAACCAGCGCTACACCTCAGTCGAGGGCGGACTGCCGGCCGTGCGCGCATCGTTGTACGACGATCCGGCATTCCAGGCCAAGTACCCGCAATACGCGATCATCCGCGAGCAGCTCACCAACGCCGCGGTGCGGCCCGCCACTCCCGTCTATCAGGCGGTGTCCACGCGGATTTCAGCGACGCTGGCTCCGATCACCGACATCGACCCGGAACGGACGGCCGACGAGTTGACAGACCAGGTGCAGAAGGCCATCGAGGGTAAGGGGCTGATTCCATGACCGCGGTCACGGCCGAACCGGTCGCCGCGCCCGTCGGCGCGGCCAACCGCGCCACCGACGACGTCCGTTCCCAGCGCAGGCTGGCATTCCTGTTGATCGCGCCTGCCGTCATCTTGATGCTGGTGGTGACGGCTTACCCGATCGGGTACGCGGTGTGGCTGAGCCTGCAGCGCTACAACATGGCCACGCCCGAGGACACGCAATTCGTCGGGCTGTCCAACTACGTCACGATCCTCAGCGACCGCTACTGGTGGACCGCGTTCATCGTCACCCTTGCCATCACGATCGTCTCGGTCGCGATCGAGTTGGTTCTGGGCATGGCACTCGCGTTGGTGATGCACCGCACGATCTTTGGGAAGGGACTCGTGCGCACCGCGATCCTGATCCCTTACGGCATCGTGACGGTGGCCGCCGCGTACAGCTGGTATTACGCGTGGACGCCCAGCACCGGCTATCTCGCCAATCTGCTGCCGACGGGCTCCGCACCGCTGACCGAACAGATTCCGTCGCTGGCGATTGTGGTCTTGGCCGAGGTGTGGAAGACGACGCCGTTCATGTCGTTGTTGCTTCTGGCCGGCTTGGCGTTGGTGCCCGAGGATCTGCTGAAAGCCGCGCAGGTCGACGGGGCGGGCGCGTGGAAGCGGCTGATCAAGGTGACGATCCCGTTGATCAAACCGGCCATTCTCGTCGCGCTGCTGTTCCGGACGCTCGACGCGTTTCGCATCTTCGACAACATCTACATCCTCACCGGCGGCGCCAACAACACGGGCTCGGTGTCAATCCTGGGTTACGACAACCTTTTCAAGGCTTTCAATGTGGGACTCGGCTCGGCGATCAGCGTGCTGATCTTCCTGTCGGTCGCGTTGATCGCGTTCATCTTCATCAAGGTCTTCGGCGCGGCGGCGCCCGGGGCGGACGAGGAGAGGCGCTGATATGGCCGAGCGAGTAGGCCCGCAGCGCGCCACGGGCTGGACGATCATCAACATTCTGGTCGTCATCTACGCGCTGTTTCCGGTGCTGTGGATCTTGTCGTTGTCGTTGAAGCCGACGTCAAGCGTCAAGGACGGCAAGCTGATTCCGACGAAGATCTCGTTCGACAACTACAAAGCCATCTTTCACGGCAGCGCGTTCAGTTCGGCGCTGATCAACTCGATCGGCATCGGTTTGATCACCACGGCCATCGCGGTGGTGATCGGCGGCATGGCGGCCTATGCGGTGGCGCGGTTGGCGTTCCCCGGCAAGCAACTCCTCATCGGCGTCGCCTTGATGATCGCCATGTTCCCGCACATTTCGTTGGTCACACCGATCTTCAACATCGAACGGCGGCTCGGCCTTTTCGACACCTGGCCCGGACTGATCATTCCGTACATCACCTTCGCGCTGCCGTTGGCGATCTACACGCTGTCTGCGTTCTTCCGCGAAATCCCCTGGGATCTCGAGAAGGCCGCGAAGATGGACGGCGCCTCGCCGGGGCAGGCTTTCCGCAAAGTCATTGCGCCCCTGGCCGCGCCGGGCATCGTCACCGCCGCGATCCTGGTGTTCATCTTCGCGTGGAACGACCTGCTGCTGGCGTTGTCGCTGACCGCTACGCAGCGCGCGATCACGGCGCCGGTGGCGATCGCCAACTTCACCGGCAGTTCGCAATTCGAGGAGCCGACGGGATCCATCGCGGCTGGCGCGATGGTCATCACGATTCCGATCATTATCTTTGTTCTGATCTTCCAACGACGGATCGTCGCTGGGTTGACGTCCGGTGCGGTAAAGGGGTAATTCGATGGCCGAAATTGTGTTGGACCGGGTGACCAAGAGTTACCCGAACGGCGCGGCGGCCGTGAAGGATCTTTCGCTCACGATCGCCGACGGCGAGTTCATCATCCTTGTCGGGCCGTCCGGGTGCGGAAAGTCCACCACGCTGAACATGATTGCCGGACTGGAGGAGATCACCTCCGGTGAGTTGCGCATCGGCGGCGAGCGGGTCAACGACAAGGCGCCCAAGGACCGCGACATCGCGATGGTGTTCCAGTCCTACGCGCTTTACCCGCATATGACGGTGCGGCAGAATATCGCGTTCCCGTTGACGTTGGCCAAGGTGAAGAAGGCCGAGATCGCGCAGAAGGTCGAAGAGACCGCGAAAATCCTTGACCTGACTGAGTTCTTGGACCGCAAACCGGCTCAGCTGTCCGGCGGCCAGCGTCAGCGCGTGGCGATGGGCCGCGCGATCGTGCGCAATCCCAAGGCCTTTCTGATGGACGAGCCGCTGTCGAACCTCGACGCCAAGCTGCGTGTGCAGATGCGTTCGGAGATCGCCAGGCTGCAGCACCGGCTGGGCACCACCACCGTGTACGTCACCCATGACCAGACCGAGGCGATGACGTTGGGCGACAGGGTTGTCGTCCTGCTCGCCGGAGTCGCCCAGCAGATCGGCACACCCGAGGAGCTGTACAGCAGCCCCGTCAACCTGTTCGTCGCGGGATTCATCGGCTCGCCTGCGATGAACTTCTTCCCTGCCACGCTGACCGACGTCGGTGTGCGCCTGCCCTTCGGCGAAGTCACCCTGACTCAAGAAGTGCACGACCTGCTCGCGCAGCACAAGAAGCCCAACAACGTGGTCGTCGGCATCCGGCCGGAGCATCTCGAAGACGCGTCGCTGCTCGACGGCTACGCCCGGATCCGGGCGTTGAAGTTCGAGGTGACAGTCGACATGGTCGAGTCGCTCGGCGCCGACAAATATGTGCATTTCAAGATGGAGGGCGCCGGTGCGCAGGCGGCGCAGCTGGCCGAGCTGGCCGCCGAGTCGGGCGTCGGCGAAAACGAGTTCGTGGCACGCGTTTCCACCGAGTCGAAGGCGGCTCAGGGCCAGACCATCGAGCTGGCGTTCGACACTTCCAAGATCGCGATCTTCGATGCGGACACAGGCGAGAATCTGACCATCCCGGTCGCCGGTTCCAATGGCCAGCCGGCTGCGGCCGAGCAGCCGCCTGCGCAGACCGAGTGATCGACGTCCTGGCCGCGGTGCGCGCGCATCTGCGCGAGCATTTCGCCGGGACGGGGTTCACCGCCGAACCGGACGCGGCCAGTGTGACGTTCCTTGGCACCGAACGCATCGACGTGCTGCGCTTCGGACCCGATGCCAACGGTGTCAGTCACTATGTGTCGCTGGGTTGTTCACGTCATCCGATGTTCGAGCCGACCGAAATGGTGACCGATGCGCTGCACGGTCCTCGCGCCGAGGTGACGGTTGCGCTGCGCGGGCCGTCGCCCAAAGGACTGGCTCGGTCGGTGGCCATCCTGGCCGCAGCACCGGTGGTCGAAGGACTCATGCTGGAGCCCGACGCGCTGATCGATCTGGAGTCGCCACTGTGGGATGCCGCACCGTTCACCGCGTTTCTGTTGGGCCGCAGCGACATTGACGACGTCGCGTTGACGGCGCCGCTGCCACCGGTCACGGTGCTGTCGGCCACACCGATCACCGCGACCGAGGCGGCGTGGGTGCGACTCAAGGGCGCCGACGCGATGCGCGAAGCATGGCAGCAGGACGGCGTCGACGTGCTCGACCCGTCGCGTCCCGCCGCGCGGCCGAGCTAGCCTGCCGCGAAATTAAAGCCAATGGTTGTGGCGGAAGATCCGATACAACGTCGTGCAGACGGCGGCCATGACCAGCAGCACCGCCGGATAGCCCCACACCCAATGCAATTCGGGCATGTGCTCGAAGTTCATACCGTAAATACCGGCGAGCGCGGTCGGCACCGCTGCGATCGCCACCCACGCCGAAATCTTGCGCATGTCGACGTTCTGCTGCATCGCGACCTTGCCCAGCGCGGCCTGCACCAGCGAGCTGAGCATTTCGTCGTAGCTGGTGATGCGGTCAGCCGCCTGGCTGGCGTGATCGCTGACGTCGCGCATATAACGACGGACCTCGACTGAGATCAAGTCATTGTGGTCGGTCAGCATCCGCTGCAGCGCTGTCGTCAACGGGCCGACGGCGCGGCGCATTTCGACGACCTCGCGTTTGAGGAGATAGATGCACTCGATGTTGGTCTGAGTGGCCGGCGAGAAGATGTCCTCTTCCATCGCGTCGATGTCGACTTCCATCATGTCGGTGACCTCCAAGTAGTGGTCGACGACATGGTCGGCGATCGCGTGCATGATCGCGTACGGCCCCAGCTTCAAGGTCGCCGGCGACGCGTCGAGCCGCTTGCGCACCCCTGCCAAGCCGCCGTGCTCGCCGTGCCGCACCGTGACCACGAAATCCGGGCCGACGAAGATCATGATCTCGCCGGTCTCGACGATCTCGCGTGCCAGAGCCACGGATTCGTGTTCGACGTAGTTCACCGTTTTGAGCACGAGAAACAGGGTGTTGTCGTAGCGCTCCAGCTTGGGCCGCTGGTGTGCATGAACGGCGTCCTCGACGGCCAGTTCGTGCAGGTTGAACACATCGGCCACGGCGAGCATCTGGTGCTCGTCGGGCTCGTGCAGTCCGATCCACACGAAGGCTTCTTTGCCGTCGCGCTCCAATTCCCGCACCTTCGCCAGCGCGGCAGCGTGGGTGTACTTGCCGGGTGCGCGCTGGCCGTCGACATAGATGCCGCAGTCGACCATCGCCCGCGCGACTGGGACATGGATGGATTTTGCGTCCGGATGGGCGGACTTCGTACGCACGACTGGCCGAAGTGATGGAGGTAACGCGCGAAACGATGGCATCTCAACCTCCCTTGACGGCCGGGCATTCGGGAGAAGTCCCTGGTAAATGCTACGCGTTGGACCGGAGGTTCATCGCGGAGCCGAGTGCGCTAGTTTCGTCCCGAACCCAATTGGAGTCCAAGGAGCGTCCGACGTGAGCACAACTCCCCTCAAGGTCGCCGTCACCGGTGCCGCCGGCCAGATCGGCTACAGCCTGTTGTTCCGCCTGGCGAGCGGATCGCTGCTGGGCGACCGCCCGATCGAGCTGCGTCTGCTGGAGATCGAGCCCGCGTTGAAGGCGCTCGAGGGTGTCGTGATGGAGCTCGACGACTGTGCGTTCGGGACGCTGGCCGGTGTCGAGATCGGGTCCGATGCGACCAAGATCTTCGACGGTGTGAGCCTGGCCCTTCTCGTGGGTGCCCGTCCGCGCGGACCGGGCATGGAGCGTGGCGACCTGCTCGAGGCCAACGGCGCGATCTTCACCGCCCAGGGCAAGGCCCTCAACGAGGTGGCCGCTGACGACATCCGCATCGGGGTGACCGGCAACCCCGCCAACACCAACGCGCTGATCGCGATGAGCAACGCCCCCGACATCCCGCGCGAGCGCTTCTCCGCGCTGACCCGCCTGGACCACAACCGGGCGGTCTCGCAGCTGGCCCGCAAGACCGGCGCCGCGGTCACCGACATCAAGAAGATGACGATCTGGGGCAACCATTCGGCCACCCAGTACCCCGACGTGTTCCACGCCGAGGTCGGTGGCAAGAACGCTGCCGAGGTCGTCAACGACCAAGCCTGGATCGAGAACGACTTCATCCCGACCGTCGCCAAGCGCGGCGCGGCGATCATCGACGCGCGCGGGGCCTCCTCGGCCGCCTCGGCCGCGTCGGCCACCATCGACGCCGCCAGGGACTGGCTTTTCGGCAGCCCCGAGGGCGACTGGGTGTCGATGGCGGTCCTCTCCGACGGCAGCTACGGCGTGCCGGAGGGCCTGATCTCGTCGTTCCCGGTGACCACCAAGGGTGGCGACTGGACGATCGTTCAGGGCCTGGACATCGACGAGTTCTCGCGCGGCAAGATCGACAAGTCGACCGCCGAACTTGCCGACGAGCGCAAGGCCGTCACCGAGCTCGGCCTGATCTGAAGCGATTAGGTTACCTACCAGTTCGTCATTACCCTGAGCCCGTGTCTGAGAAGCCAGAGACGCCGCAGGTCGTCATCACTGACGAAGAGATTTTCGAGGCCCACGTAGGCGGGAAGCTCTCCGTCGAGCTCAAGGCGCCGCTGGACACCCAGCGTGCGCTTTCGGTCGCGTACACCCCGGGGGTGGCGCAGGTCAGCCGTGCGATCGCCGCCGATCACACCCTGGCCGCCCGCTACACGTGGGCCAACAGGTTGGTGGCCGTGGTCAGCGACGGCAGCGCGGTGCTCGGCCTCGGCGACATCGGGCCTGCCGCGGCGCTGCCCGTGATGGAGGGCAAGTGCGCGCTGTTCAAGGAGTTCGCCGGCCTGGACTCGATCCCGATCGTCCTCGACACCAAGGACCCTGACGAGATCGTCGAAACTCTGGTGCGGCTGCGGCCGTCGTTCGGGGCGGTGAACCTCGAGGACATCTCGGCGCCGCGCTGCTTCGAGATCGAGCGACGTGTCGTCGACGCGCTGGACTGCCCGGTGATGCACGACGACCAGCACGGCACCGCAATCGTCGTCCTTGCAGCGCTGATGGGCGCGACGAAGGTGCTGGGCCGCGACATGTCGTCGCTGCGTGTCGTCGTGTCCGGTGTCGGCGCCGCCGGCGTCGCGTGCACCAATATCCTTATGGCAGCCGGTGTTTCGGATATCACGGTGGTGGACACGCGCGGCATCCTGCATTCCAGCCGTGACGGTCTGACGAGCGTGAAGGCCGAGCTCGCGCAGCGCACCAACCCCGACGGCCTCACCGGCGGCATGGTCGAGGCGCTCAAGGGTGCGGACATGTTCCTCGGGGTTTCGGGAGGCGTGGTGCCCGAGGATCTGGTCGCGACGATGGCACCCGACGGCATCGTGTTCGCGCTGTCGAACCCGGACCCCGAGATCCACCCCGATGTCGCCGCGCGATACGCGTCGGTGGTGGCGACGGGCCGTAGCGACTTCCCGAACCAGATCAACAACGTGCTGGCGTTTCCTGGTGTGTTCCGCGGCGCGCTGGACGCGGGTGCCCGGCGGATCACGGAACGGATGAAGGTGGCCGCCGCCGAGGCGATTTTCTCGGTGGCAGGCGACGATCTCGCACCGGACCGGATCGTGCCGAGCCCGCTGGATCCCCGGGTCGGCCCCGCGGTCGCGAAAGCGGTTGCGGCGGCTTCCGGCGTCTAGTCCATGCGTTTTCGCCGGCTGGCGTTGGCGCTGTGTGCGCTGATCATCGCCGGCTGCGGCGGCCACAACGGCACGGCGTCGACCGCCGTCGGCTCCACTTCGGACCCCGAGTCGGCATTGGTGGCGCACTTGTACGCGGCGGCGCTGCGGTTCTACGGCAGCGCGGCCGACGTGCAGTCGGTGCCCGACCCGTTGAACGAACTGGACTCCGGCTCCATCCGCGTCGTGCCCGGCTTTACGGGCCGGCTGCTCGAACGGTTTGATCCCGACGCCGCCGCCCGCTCCGATGCGCAGGTGTACCGCGCGATGGTGTCGGCGCTGCCAGAAGGCGTCGCGGCCGGCGACTACACCACCGCAGCGGAGGACAAACCCACGATCGCGGTGACCGAGGCGACCGCGAAGGCCTGGGATGGGCGCGACGTGACGGCGGCGGCGCGCAACTGTGCAAAGGTGTCGACGGGCGCGGTGACCGGTGCACGGACGCCGTCGGCGATCGGGACGTGCAAATTGCCGAAGCCGCGCGAATACCCAGACGCCGCAACGCTATTCGCCGCGCTGCGGGCGGGACAGATCACTGCGGCGTGGACGACGGCGGCAACGCCGAACATTCCGTCCGAGCTGGTGGTGCTCTCCGATAAGACGTCGTTGATCCGCGCGGAGAACCTGGTCCCGTTGTACCGCCGCAACGAGCTGAACGAGCAGCAGGTGCTGGCACTCAATGAGGTTGCGGGTGTGCTCGACACGGGGTCGCTCGCTGACATGCGCCGCCAAGTAGCTGAGGGCAAGGACCCGGGCCTGGTGGCCGACGCGTGGCTGGACGCGCACCCGCTGGGCCGCTAGTCACCTTGCGCATCGCCGAACGTGGGTTACCCACACGCCGGAGCCGCATTTCGCGTGCGGGTAACCCACGTTCGCGGAACGGTTCAGTGCGCGTTGGGCACCATTCGCGACATCACCGTGGAGAACAGCCGTTGATAGCCCGAACCCGTGATGCGGACTATGGCGTCGAGCGCCTTGGCGTCCGGACCGACGAGGACGCGGGCTTTGTTCTTGCGGACGCCATCGAGGATGATGCGCGCCGCTTTCTGCGGCGACGTGCTGGCGAGCTTCTTGTCGAATTGCTGCGCCAGCTCGTCCTTGTCGAGGCCCTCTGCGGTCGTCATATTGCGAGCGATCGCGGTCTTGATGCCGCCCGGATGGACCGTCGTCACCTTCACCGGATGGCCGGCTAGCTGCATCTCCTGGCGCAGCGCTTCGGTGAAACCGCGCACCGCGAACTTCGCCGCGTTGTACGCGGCCTGACCGGGCACCGAGAACAGCCCGAAGATGCTGGAGATGTTGATGACGTGGCCGTCGCCGGAGTCGATCAGGTGGGGGAGGAACACCTTCGTGCCGTTGACCACGCCGTAGAAGTCGACGTCCATCACCCGCTCGATGTCCTTGAACTGGGTGACCTCGATGTCGCCGGCGAACGCGATGCCTGCGTTGTTGTAGATCTGGTTGACCTTGCCGAAGTGGTCTTTGACGGCGTCGGCGTAGAGCTCGAACGCCTCGCGCTCGGTGACATCGAGACGGTCGGCTTTCACCGATGCGCCGATGGCCGTCAACCGCTCCTCGGTGGTTGCGAGGCCTTCGGTGTTCACGTCGCTGATCGCCACACTCGCGCCCGAGCGGGCCAGCTCGATCGCCAATGCCTGCCCGATGCCCGACCCGGCGCCGGTCACCACGGCGACCTTTCCGGCGAAGCCCTCCATGTCCACACTCCCTCGTGTCAGTCGACTCGCCACGAGGTTAGTCGGTACCCGCGGTCCCGCCTTATCCGGGCTCCGCCGGTTTGGTGCCGGTGATCAGGTGCGTGCCCATGCCCGGACCCCACCACATCCGCCAGCCGAGGCCGCGACGACGGACGTCTGTCCACCCGAGGTCGCGCAGCTGACGGACGTGGTGTCCGGTGGCCCAGATGTCGGCAAGCACTAGGCGGCCGCCGGGCCGCAGCACCCGCGCCGCCTCGCTGATCGCTTTGGCGCGGGCTTTTGCACCGGGGATGTTGTGCACGACCAGGCTGCTGACGATCACGTCAAAGCTGTTGTCTGCGAAGGGGAGAGCGGTGATATCGGCGGTGCGTACCTCGACACGCTCGGCAACGCCCTCGAGTTCGGCGTTGCGAAGCGTGTTCTGCTGGGAGTTGTCGGTCTGGTCGGCGCGCCAGATGTCCACGCCTATTGCGCGCCCGTTCGGTAGGAGTTTCGCGGCCGCCAACAACACGGCGCCGCGGCCACAGCCGATATCGAGCAGGGTCTCGTCGCCACGCAGCTTCAGGCTGTTAAGCAGCTCCGCCCAGATCTCGAACTTGCCGACGCGCGTGGTGCGGATGAACAGCGCCGCCGTGATGGCGATGAACGCGCCCGTTCCGCCAGTGACCGCCGCGGCAACCGGCTTGCCGCGCAACAGACTTCGAGCGGACGCCGCGAGCAGCGCGGCACTTGTCGCACCAACGATGCCGGCAAGCGCCGGCGCGGAGATGACGCGATAGTCGCCGTCATACCCGTAATCGGCCTTATGGTCGCGAAGGTCTACAACCGTCATCCACCCACGGTAGATCGCGGCGAGCAGTCGTAGGGCGCCAGGTACTTGGACTAGCCGAATTCGGGAAGCATCGTGAGAAGCGATACGAAGCTCGTCAGCGCTGACACCCCGACAGTCGCCATTAAGAGCCAGTGCACACGCTGTGCGTTTTTCTCCGTTGCGCCAAGCAACGCATTGAGCTCCGCCGTCGATTTGCGCCTCAGATCCCGGGTCGGCGATCGGCGTAAGAACACCACTATGACCGCGAGACCAAACGCAACAACCATCGAGATCGCGCTGGCTGTCAACCCGACTTTTTCCAGGCACGATGGCTGCTTTTCCTGCAGCGCGGTGGCGAGAAACGTTGCCGCAATGGCCGAGGCGAAAGGCGCGACCAGCTTCGCCGTGTTGAGCTCGTGGCGAGCGTGATCGTCTTCGCGCTCCACCTGCCTCGTCAAATCATCATTGATCGCCGGGTCTTCAGCCATGTGCGACCGAACCTACTCCGCGAACGCCTCGTCGATGATCTCCTGCTGCTCGACCGCGTGCACCTTCGACGAACCCGACGACGGCGCAGACATCGCCCGCCGCGAAATCCGTTTGATGCCAGACAGCTTCTCCGGCAACACTTCCGGAAGTGTCAGGCCGAACGTCGGCCACGCACCCTGGTTCGCCGGCTCCTCCTGCACCCAGAAGTACTGCTCGACGTTCGGGTACTGGTCCAGCGTCTCGGACAGCCGTCGCTTAGGCAGCGGAGCCAGCTGCTCGATTCGCACGATCGCCACGTCGTCGCGCTGTTCCTTGGTCTTGCGCGCCGCCAGCTCGTAGTAGATCTTGCCGCTGGTCAACAACATCCGTTTGGCCTTGCCGCGGTCACCGTCGCCGTCGGTGTACGTGGGTTCTTCCATCACCGAGTGGAACTTGTCCTCGGTGAAGTCCCGAACGTCGCTGACCGCAGCCTTGTTGCGCAGCATGGACTTCGGAGTGAACACGATCAGAGGCCGGTGGATTCCGTCGAGCGCGTGGCGCCGCAGCAGGTGGAAGTAGTTCGCCGGCGTCGACGGCACCGCAATCGTCATCGAGCCCTCGGCCCACAGCAGCAGGAATCGCTCGATACGACCCGACGTGTGATCCGGCCCCTGGCCTTCGTGGCCGTGTGGCAGCAGCAGCACCACGTCCGACAGCTGGCCCCACTTGGCCTCACCGGATGAAATGAACTCGTCGATGATCGACTGCGCACCGTTGACGAAGTCACCAAACTGCGCTTCCCACAACACAAGTGCGTCAGGGTTGCCGACCGAATAGCCGTACTCGAAGCCCACGGCCGCGAACTCCGACAGCGCCGAGTCGTACACCATGAACTTGCCGCCGGTCGGCGTTCCGTCCTGGTTGACAGTCAGGAGCTGAAGCGGCGTGAACTCCGCGCCCGTCTTGCGGTCGATGACCACCGAATGCCGCTGGGTGAATGTCCCGCGACGGGTGTCCTGGCCGGACAGCCGCACAGTTGTGCCCTCGGCGATAAGCGATCCCAGCGCCAGCAGTTCGGCGAATGCCCAGTCGACCTTGCCCTCGTAGGCCATCTCACGGCGCTTCTCCAGCACCGGCTTGACGCGTGGATGCACGGTGAAGCCGTCGGGCATCGCCAGGTGCGCGTCGCCGATGCGGGCGAGCAGCGCCTTGTCCACCGCGGTGTTCATCCCTGCCGGCACCATCTGGTCGGATTCCACCGATGCGCTCGGCTCGATGGCGTGCTTCTCCAGATCGCGGACCTCGTTGAACACACGCTCGAGCTGACCTTGGTAGTCGCGAAGGGCGTCCTCGGCCTCTTTCATCGAAATGTCACCGCGGCCGATCAGCGCTTCGGTGTAGGTCTTGCGGACACCGCGCTTGATGTCGATCGCGTCGTACATCGCCGGCTGCGTCATCGACGGGTCGTCACCTTCGTTGTGCCCGCGGCGGCGGTAGCACAGCATGTCGATGACGACGTCCTTCTTGAACTGCTGCCGGAAGTCCATCGCCAGCCGCGCAACCCACGCTGCTGCCTCGGGATCGTCACCGTTCACATGGAAGATCGGCGCGCCGATCATCTTCGCGACGTCGGTGCAGTACTCCGACGACTTGGCGTCGGAAGGCGATGTGGTGAAACCGATCTGGTTGTTGACGATGATGTGGATGGTGCCGCCGGTGCGATACCCGCGCAGCAGCGCGAGGTTCAGCGTCTCGGCGACCACGCCCTGGCCCGCGAATGCGGCGTCGCCGTGCAGCATCAGCGGTACGACGGTGAATCCGTCCGGCCCGTCGCCTTTGTCGAGCAGGTCCTGTTTGGCGCGGACGAGCCCCTCAAGCACGGGGTCGACAGCCTCGAGGTGCGACGGGTTGGCCACCAGCGACACCTGAATGTCGTTGTCGCCGAACATCTGAATGTAGTTACCGGTGGCGCCCAGGTGGTACTTGACGTCGCCGGAACCGTGCGCCTGCGACGGGTTCAGGTTGCCCTCGAACTCCGAGAAGATCTGCGAGTACGGCTTGCCGACGATGTTGGCCAGCACGTTGAGCCGGCCGCGGTGCGGCATGCCGACGACGACCTCATCGAGCCCGTGTTCGGCGGCCTGGTCGATGACGGCGTCCATGCAGGGAATGACGGTCTCGGCACCTTCCAGCGAGAACCGTTTCTGCCCAACATATTTCGTCTGCAGGAACGTCTCGAACGCCTCTGCGGCGTTGAGCTTCGACAGGATGTACTTCTGCTGCGCGACCGTCGGCTTTTCGTGCTTGACCTCGACGCGCTCCTGCAACCATTGCTGCTGCTCGGGTTCCAGGATGTGGGTGTACTCCACACCGACGTGGCGGCAGTAGGAGTCGCGCAGCAGCCCGAGCACGTCGCGCAGCTTCTTGTACTCCTTGCCCGCGAACCCGTTGACCTTGAACACCCGGTCCAGATCCCACAGCGTCAGCCCGTGGGTGAGCACGTCGAGGTCGGGGTGGCTGCGGAACCGCGCCTTGTCCAGGCGCAGCGGGTCGATATCGGCCATCAGGTGGCCGCGGTTGCGATAGGCCGCGATCAACTCGATGACGCGACCGTTCTTGTCCTCGATCGAATCCGGATTGTCGATGCGCCAGCGCACCGGCTCGTACGGGATGCCGAGTTCGCGGAAGATCTCGTCGAAGAATTCGTCGGAGAGCAACAGTTCGTGCACGGTGCGCAGGAAATCGCCTGACTCCGCGCCCTGGATGATGCGGTGGTCATACGTCGACGTGAACGTGACCAGCTTGCCGACGCCCAACTCGGAGATGCGTTCCTCGCTGGCGCCCTGGAACTCCGCGGGGTACTCCATCGCGCCGACACCGATGATCGCGCCCTGACCGCGCATCAGCCGTGGCACCGAGTGCACAGTGCCGATGGTGCCGGGGTTGGTCAGCGAAATCGTCACGCCGCCAAAGTCTTCGGCGGTCAGCTTGCCGTCGCGGGCCCGTCGCACGATGTCTTCGTACGCGGCGATGAACTGGCCGAACCGCATCGTCTCGGACTTCTTGATGCCGGCGACGACGAGCTGTCGGTTACCGTCCTTGCCCTGCAGGTCGATGGCCAGCCCGAGGTTGACGTGCTCAGGGGTGACCGCGGTGGGCTTGCCGTCCACCTCTGCGAAGTGGCGGTTCATGTTCGGGAACTTCTTGACCGCCTGCACCAGCGCGTAGCCGATCAGGTGGGTGAACGACACCTTGCCGCCGCGGGTGCGCTTGAGGTGGTTGTTGATGACGATCCGGTTGTCGATCATCAGCTTCGCCGGGATCGCGCGCACGCTGGTCGCGGTCGGCACTTCGAGCGACGCCGACATGTTCTTGACGACCGCCGCGGCCGCGCCACGCAGCACCTGCCGTTCCTCCCCGACGGCGGGCGCGGGGGTCGGGGTCTTCGGCTTCGCCGGCTCCTGTTCGGGCTGCTTCGGCTTCGCGGGCGCGGTGGCGCCGTTGCTCTCGGCTGGCTTCGCCTTCGGCGCGGGAGCGGGCGCGGGTTCCGGGGGCGCGGTCGGTGCGGGGCCGGCCGCCTTGGCAGGTTGCCCGTTGCCGCCAGTGGGTTGCGGCTCGGCAGTTGGCTCGGGGGAGTAGTCGACCAGGAATTCATGCCAACTCGGGTCTACCGACGAGGGATCCTCGCGGAACTTGCGATACATCTCCTCGACCAACCACTCGTTCTGTCCGAATGGTGATGGTGAGCTCACGGCAGCTACTCGCCTCAATTCCTTCACTCGGGCAAGCGTGCTGGTAGACGCTCGCCACCTCAATTCTCGCGGTCCGCGGTTACCCGCTTTTGACCCGCCTAAAGGCTAACGCGTCTGCCGTTGGCCAAACCATGCGAACGGCAGTATCACCGGGGGCGGCCGCGCTGCCGCCCCTAGTCCTCGCTAGTCGCGCGGCACCGGCAGCACGTGAAGCGTCGACGGCCACCGTGACGGCGGATTGCCGAACGCGTTGCGCGCGTTGGCGATGATCTTCTTACCCATCATCCTGTTTCCGACGCCACCGACGACGGCTCCGATGCCGACGGGCAGCAGCTTGCCGAAGGCGATCGCGCCGCGTCGCAGCGTGTAGCGCTTCACGAAGTAGCGCATCAGCCGCGAATTCAGTTGCGTCACGGCAGGCAACGGCAACGTCGCCGCTCCCTCGGAAACCCAGGCGCCGCTGGTGCGGCCCGGCCCGAGCAGGTCGGCGACCGCACGCTTGCTGTCCTCGCCCACCAGCACCGAGAGCACCAGGGCGCGCCGGCGTTCCCGGTGATCGGCCGGGATGCCGTACACCTCCGCGAGCGCGAGCACGTACACCGACGTGGCTTCGAGAAACACGACCGTCTCCCCGGCCACTGCGCCGATCGCCGTCAGTGTGCCGATACCCGGAAACGCCGCGGCAGAGCCGACGGCGGCACCGCTGGCCATTACCGCGGCCAGATAGTGCTTCTCCAACTTCTTGGCGATCTCCGCCGGAGTCGCGTCGTGGTTGCGCTCGCGAAGCCGGTCGACATAGGCCTTGATCGCCGGCGCCTGAACTCGGCTGCCGCGTTCGAGGATCTGCGACAGGATCTTGGCGGCCGCGCCGGGACTGTCGTCCGCGACAGCAGGCAGCTGGCTCTTGGTGCTCGACCGAGCGCTCATATGCGGCCTCCATGTCCGGCTAGCGATGCTTTCAGGCTAACGCTTTGCTAACGAACGACGGCGCGGGCTAGTGCCGCGTCTCTCCGGCAGGCCGCAATGCTTCGGCAAGTGTCGTCGAAGTCACACCAGGACCAGTCGGGAACAAATTATTGAGAAGCGACGCTAACCACTTCCATGGCAGCATCGACCGACGTGGACGTGACCATCGCCGATCTCTCGACCCCGGCAGGGGAATCGAAGCCGCCCAGTCGCGCCCGCATGATCGCGGTCCTAGGCGCCATGGTCGCCCTCGGGCCGCTCACCATCGACATGTATCTGCCTGCGCTGCCGAAGATCGCCGACGACCTCGGGGTGTCGTCTTCGGTCGCACAGCTCACGCTGACGGGCACGCTGGCCGGCCTGGCGCTGGGTCAATTGATCGTCGGACCGCTGTCCGACTCGCTCGGACGTCGCAGGCCGCTGATGGCCGGCATTGTGCTGCACATGGTGGCCTCGCTCCTCTGCCTGTTCGCGCCGAACATCACGCTGCTCGGCGTGGCCCGCGGACTGCAGGGCATGGGCGCGGCGGCCGCGATGGTCGTCGCCATCGCCGTCGTCGGTGACCTGTTCGAAGAATCGCAGGCGGCCACCGCGATGTCGCGGCTGATGCTGATCCTCGGCGTCGCGCCTGTCGTGGCGCCGTCGCTGGGCGCCGCGGTGCTGCTCAAGGCTTCCTGGCACTGGGTGTTCGCCGTACTGGTCGTATTGGCCGGGGCGCTGTTGCTGCTCGCGGCGCTCGCGCTGCCAGAGACTCTGCCGGTGCCGCATCGCCGGCCGCTGAAGGTCCGCGGTATCGCCGCCACCTATGTCGAACTACTGCGTGACGTGCGTTTCGTCATCCTCGTGCTGGTCGGTGCGCTCGGCATGTCCGGGCTGTTCGCCTATATCGCGGGTGCGTCGTTCGTGCTTCAAGGCCATTACGGGCTCGGCCAGCAGGCGTTCGCGCTGGTGTTCGGCGCCGGCGCCGTCGCTCTGATCGGAGCGACACAATTCAACGTGGTGCTGCTTCGGCGGTTCGCGCCGCAAACCATCGTGCTGTGGGCTCTAGTCGCGGCCTCACTGGCCGGCGTGGTGTTCGTCGGCCTGTCGTTGGCCCACGTCGGCGGCCTGCCGGGGTTCGTGCTGCCGGTGTGGGCGATCCTGGGGGCGATGGGGTTCGTCATCCCCAACGCGCCGGCGGTGGCGTTGTCGCGGCATCCCGACGCCGCAGGCACCGCGGCCGCGTTGCTCGGTGCGGCCCAGTTCGGCCTCGGCGCCGCGGTTGCACCGCTGGTCGGCGTGCTCGGCAACGACGAGATCGCGTTAGCCTTGGTGATGACGACCGGCATGGTGATCGCATTCCTGGCGTTGGTAGCGGTCGGCGTGCCAGCCGCCAACACGAACGACGGCGTCAGCGGCGACGCCGTCGCCGAACCAGCCTGACGTTTGTTACCAGTGTGACCCGGACTTGTCCGGGGCATATTCAGGTCCGTAGCGTCGGCTGAATCCTCGTCTACCTGGCCGACCCGAGATGTTTCAGACGCTGACTACCCGGCAAGACGGCCGCGCTCGCGCAGCGCGCCACCAGCCCAGCCGCACCGCACCGGCGGGGCCGCTCGCTGTCGGAACGCCGGACAACCCGTGGAACGCGCTGTGGGCGATGCTGGTCGGCTTCTTCATGATTCTGCTCGACGCCACCATCGTGGCCGTCGCCAATCCGTCCATCATGGACAAGCTCGGGGCCAGCTACGACGCCGTCATCTGGGTCACCAGCGCCTACCTGTTGGCGTACGCGGTGCCGCTGCTGGTGGCCGGCCGGCTTGGCGACCGGTACGGCCCGAAGAACCTCTACCTGCTCGGCCTTGCGGTGTTCACCGCGGCGTCGCTGTGGTGCGGCCTGGCGGACACCATCGGAATGCTGATCGCCGCGCGCGTCGTGCAGGGCGTCGGTGCAGCGCTGCTGACGCCGCAGACGCTGTCCACGATCACGCGGATCTTCCCTGCGGAGCGCCGCGGGGTGGCGATGAGCGTGTGGGGCGCCACGGCCGGTGTGGCGACCCTGGTCGGCCCGCTGGCAGGCGGTGTGCTGGTCGACCGGCTCGGCTGGCAATGGATCTTCTTCGTCAACGTCCCGATCGGTGTGATCGGCCTGGCGCTGGCCGTCTGGCTGATTCCCGCGCTACCTACCCAGAAGCACGGGTTCGACGTGCTCGGGGTGCTGCTCTCGGGCGTCGGCATGTTCTTGATCGTGTTCGCGCTGCAGGAGGGGCAGTCGCACGACTGGGCGCCGTGGATCTGGGGCACTTTGGCGGGCGGCATCGGATTCGCGGCGGCGTTCCTGGTGTGGCAGTCGGTGAACCGCAATGAGCCGCTCGTGCCGTTGGTCATGTTCCGCGACCGCGACTTTTCGCTGTCGAATCTCGGCGTCGCGACCATCGGCTTCGTGGTGACGGCGATGCTGCTGCCGGTGATGTTCTACGCGCAGGCGGTGTGCGGGCTTTCGCCGACGCGCTCGGCACTGCTGATTGCACCGATGGCGATCGCGACGGGTGTGCTGGCGCCGTTCGTCGGCAAGATCGTCGACCGCTCGCACCCGCGGCCGGTGGTCGGCTTCGGCTTCTCGGTGTTGGCGATTGCGCTCTTGTGGCTGTCGCTGGAAACGACGCCTGCGACGCCGATCTGGCGACTGATATTGCCGATTACCGCGATGGGTATCGGCATGGCATTCATATGGTCACCGCTTGCCGCGACCGCGACTCGCAACCTGCCGCCGCATCTGGCCGGCGCCGGCTCCGGTGTGTACAACACCACGCGGCAGGTCGGGTCGGTGCTGGGCAGCGCGAGCATGGCGGCATTCATGACGTCGCGGATCAGCGCCGAGATGCCGCCGATGCCGTCTGCGGCGCCGCAAGGCGAAGGCTCGGTCGCGCGGCTGCCCGCGTGGCTGCATGAACCGTTCGCCGCGGCGATGTCCCAATCCATGCTGCTGCCAGCCTTTTTCGCGTTGTTCGGCGTTGTCGCGGCGATGTTCCTTCTTGGCTTCGGAAACGCCGAACTGGTCGAGCCCTTCGACGGTGAGGATCCGGACCGCGATGCGGGCCTTGCCGTCGAATACGGCGGCGACGAAGCGTTCGTCGACGACGACGAGTACCTGGAATACACGGTCTCGTGGGATGACTGGGACGACGAACCAAAGCCGGTCGCGCCGGTCGTCGAGGACGACGACGTCACCGAACCGTTGGAATCACGCGCCGAACATGTGCTTCATGCACCCGCGGACACCTGGCACACCGCGCCGGTCGAGGCGTGGCGGTGGGCGCACGACGACGAAATCGCTGAGCCCGGGCCGACAGCTGAGCCCGAGCCGCCAGCACCCCCACCGCCGCCGGAGCCGCCGCGGGAGCACTGGCGCGGCGTTCTCGACGACCTGCTGGGCGACAAGTCGGCCAAGCCGCTGCCCGAGCCGGACGTCGAACCAATCGGATTTGCGCACAACGGTTTTCACGTCGATGAGCAGGAGCATTTCGGGGCGTTGCCTGACCCCGAGCCAGAGCCGCCGGACGAGCCCACGCCGCCACGCCATGGACGGCGGGCCCGCCACTATCTGCCGGACGACGAGCCCGAGCCGCGGCAGTTCTGGTTCGAGTCCAACGGCAGGCATTCCCGCGGCGAAGGCCCCGACGACGCGACCCGCTACGGCAGGCACTCCATGCCCGGCCGCGACTAGTCGAACAGCACCGCGGGATTGAGATAACCCGACGGGTCGAATGCCGCCTTGACGGCGCGCATCGCCGCGATGTCGGATTCCGTGCGCGACATCGAAACGTAGTCGCGCTTGCGGGTTCCGACGCCGTGTTCCGAGCTGACGTTGCCGCCGCATCGGGCGATCAGTTCCATCATCGGCGCATACAGTTCGCGCTCCGCATCGGGTCCGCAGCGTACGACATTCAGGTGCAGGTTGCCTTCACCGATGTGGCCGAACATCACGGCGATCGCCTCGGGGGCATGTTTGGCGACGAGGTCAGCCGATTCTGCCGCGAACGCTGCGATGGCCGAAAGCGGAAGCGAGACATCGAATTTCAGAGGTGGACCGTACACGCCGAGCACCTCGGCCACTGATTCGCGCACTTGCCACAGCCGCTGCTGTGCAGCGACGTCGACGCCGACGGCGGGTTCGTCCGACATCTCAGCGGCGCCCAGCGCATCAGCCAGCCGCTCGGTTTGGTCGGTGTCGCCGGCCAGTTCTATCAGCAGCTGCCACGCTCCGTCGACGGGCGCGGCGACGCCAGCGTGTTCGGCGGTCAGCGCGCTGGCGCGTGCGTCGATCAACTCCAGCGCGGCGATGCCGTCGAAATCCCGGAATACACGGCCGGTTTCGACGAGCGCGTCCAGATCGGCGAACCCGCATATCGCGGTCACCCGCTGCTTCGGCGTGGGATGCAGCCGCAGATCCAGCCCGGTGATCACGCCCAGCGTTCCCTCGGCGCCGATGAACAGCGATGCCAGGTCGTATCCGGTGTTGTCGCGGCGAACCTTGCTGTGCCGGTGAACCACAGACCCGTTGGGCAACGCCACATCGAGCCCGATGACCTGCTCGCCCATGTTTCCGTACCGCACGGTGCGCAGCCCACCGGCGTTCGTCGACGCCATACCGCCGACGGTGGCCGAATCCCGCGCGGCCAGGTCGACACCGAACACCAGACCCTCGGCGGCCGCTGCGCGCTGCACCTCGGCCAACGTCACGCCCGCGCCGACGTGGACACGGCGTTCGACGACGTCGACCTCACCGACATCGCGCAGCCGTTCCGTGGACAGCAGCACGTCGTCGTGTTCGGGCACAGTCCCGGCCACCAGTGAGGTTCGGCCGCCCTGCACGGTGACGTAGACACCCGCGTCGCGGCAGGCCCGCAACACCGCCGCTACTTCTTCGGCAGACCCCGGCCGCACCAGCGCGCTGGCATGTCCGCGGTAGCGCCCGGTGTGGTCGACGCTGCGGCCTTCCAGCACGTCGGCGTCGGTGCTGACGTGCGCGGCGCCGACGATTGTCGCCAGCTCGTCGGTCAAGCTCATCCCGTGGGTGTATCACACGCGGCCAGCGACAAGAACGCGCCGAGCTCAACCAGCCGGTCCGGTGTGGATGGCAGGTACTCGGTCAACGTCTCCGAACGCACGATGATGCTGGCGTATTTGGCGCGGCTGACGGCGACGTTGAGGCGATTGCGGTTGAGCAGAAACGAGATTCCGCGCGGGACGTCGTCGATGGATGACGCCGTCATCGAGACGAACACCACCGGCGCCTGCCGGCCCTGGAACTTGTCGACGGTGCCGACGGCGACACCGTCGAACCCCGCGGCGTCGAGGTGCTGTCGAAGCAGCAACACCTGGGCGTTGTACGGCGCGACGACGAGCACGTCGTCTTGACGCAATGGCCGCGTGTCGTGCTCGTCGGTCCAGTCGGACCCCAGGAGACGCCGAATCTCGGCCACGATCGCCGTCGCCTCTTCGGGGCTGCTCGTCGAGTTGCCGTCGTGCGAGACGGCCAGCACACGCACCCCGGGTGGGTAGCCGTCGATTGTGCGTGCGGCGGTCCGGCTCTCGTCGGAACGTAGCCGGCCTTCGTAGGACAGCCGCGAGACGGGGCCGCACACCGCGGGATGCATGCGATACGAGCGGTCCAGGAAATAGCCGAGTTGCTCGGGCAGGGTTCGATGTGCGTCGACGAGCCACCCCAGCGCCGACGCGTCGACCGGCTCGGGGTGGTGGCCCTGACTGACCTGTGGCAGCTGTTGCGGATCACCCAGCAGCATGAGGTTTTCGGCGGCGCGCGCCACCGCGATCGTATTCGCCAGGCAGAACTGCCCGGCCTCCTCGATCACCAGCAGATCGAGGCTGCGGGCATCCACCCGCGTGTCGTTGGCGAAATCCCATGCGGTGCCGCCGATTACACAGCCGGGATGGTCGGCTATGAACGTGGCATAGGCCTTCTCGTCGATGACCTCCCACGTGGCACCGCGTCCGTGCGCCTTCTTGGCGATTCGAGTCGCGTCGACGCCGGCCTCGATCAGACCGCAAAACAGGTTCTCGACGACGGCGTGGGCCTGCGCGACCACCCCGACCCGCCACCGGTGATCGTTCACCAACGTCGCGATGATCCTGGCCGCGGTGTACGTCTTGCCGGTGCCAGGCGGTCCGTGCACCGCAAGGTATGACGAATCGAGATCAAGCAGCGCCGCAGTGATGTCCGCCGTGGCGTCACCGGTGTGGGGCAACGGCGCGCCGCTTCGAGTGCGTGGGCTGCGCCGCAACAGGATGTCGGCGATGGCGGTGTCCGGCAGGTCCGGCAGCATCGCGGCGACGCCGGCGGCCGCAGTGTCGATGGACTCGCGCAGCTTTTTCGTCGCAATCGGGGCGCCCGGCGTCAGGGCGAACGGCACCTGTGTGAACGGCCCGTCTGCCGGTTCCCGCTCGCAGATGGTCACCTCTGTCGGGATCGCCGGATCGTCGACCTCGATGATCTCGGCGTTGCCCGCCGCGCGCCGGTCGGGGTTGTCGACGAGACCGGGGGGTGCGGGCGGCTCGTAGAGCGCAAACACGTTGCGGCCCAACTCTCCTGCGGCCAGCGTGCCGGTGAGCTTTACCCAGCGTTGCGGTTTTCTTGCCCGTGGCGGCAGATGCCAGTCCTGGACGACGTCGGCGGAGTCGGCAAGAAACACGTCGCTCTTGTCGCCCCACTCGTCGACGGGGTTGTTGAGCCGGTCGAAATGCGCCCACCAGAAGGGCTTGTCCTCACGACGGTGAAAACCACGCGCGGCCGCGAACAATGCGACCGCGGTCTGTTCCGGGGTGCGCTCGTCGACACCGTCGCCGGCGAAGGCCATCAGCGTGTGGGCGAGTTCGTCGGTGTCCTCGACTGTGGTGCCGGCGGCCACCGGTTGCGGGCCGAGCGGTGGCACGCTCGACTCGATCGCGATCTTGATCAGCCAGTCACGAAGCTTGTGCGTCGAACGACAGTCGTAGCGGTTGTAGTCCTCGATCTCCTTGAGGACATTGGCGGCCTCATCGGCATGCCCGTCGGCGCGCAGCTCGCAGAATCGCGCGTACATCGTGATCGAGTCCGCGGCCGTCGTGACGTCACCGGTGCGTAGCTCCGATCCCATATACAGCGGCTCAAGCGATTTCAGGCTGTAGCTCTCGGTGCCGACGCGAATGGTCTTGCGCACCAACGGGAAAAGGTCGACGAGCACACCGCTGCGCAGCAGGTCGTCGACCTCGTCCTCGCCGACGCCGTAGCGGCCGGCCAGCCGCAGCAGCGCGGTCTTCTCGTAGGCCGCGTAGTGATAGATGTGCATCTTCGGGAAGCGCTTGCGCCGCTTGCGCACCATCGCCAGGAAGTCGACAAGCGCCTTGCGTTCGCTTGTGCGGTCGTGCGCCCACAGCGGCCGAAACGTGCCCCCGGCCTCCAGCACGCCCCACAGGTACTCCAGCCCCCAGTCGTGGCCGTCGGTCGTCCACAACGGATCGCCCTCGAAGTCGAAGAACAAGTCGCCCTTGTCCGGATCGGGCAGCAGGTTCAGCGGCTGCGGGTCGGCCACCTCAAACGGTGGCCTTCCGTCGACACGCGGGGAGATCTGCAAGCGCGCCTGCGAGGTCAGCGATCCGACCGTCCGCATCGGCAGCTCGGGCACGGCGCCCTCGTGGTGGGCGAGGTCGGTCATGGTCGTGATGCCGGCATCGAGCAGCCGGGCGCGCTGGCTGACCCGCATGCCCGCCACGAGGAGCAAGTCGTCGGTGGCACGGACCTGCAGCGTGCATTCGGGACACCGGAAGCAGGCTCGCACATCTTCGTCTTCCCATGTGACCGGCTTGCCGCCCGCGACATGGTCGTCGAGCAGGCGCTGCAACTCGGCGCGGCGCGGCCGGTACACCGGGAGCAATTCGTCGACACGGTAAGTCGCCGTCGCGCCGTCGCCGAGGACCAACTCCACCTCGGGCGCGACGGGCACGCCGGCCTCGGCGAGCGTCTCCGCATACGCGGCGAGCTGAAGCAGGGCCTCGACCTTGACGGAGCGGGCCAGCTTGGTGTCGCGTAGCCGATACCGCTCGCCGTCCAACACCAGAAAGTCGGCGAATCCGACGAACCGGCCGTCGAACATCGCGGCTTGGTAGATCACGGGTGCGCGCCGCTCGACCGCGCGCATGGTCTGTTCGGCGGCGGCGCTCAGGCCCGCAATCGTGTAGGGCGGCCTACCGATGATGGCGACGTCGGCGATGGAGCGCAGCTCGTCGAGGTGGCGCTGTTCGTGCTCACCGCCGAGCGTGGCCGTCCGGGCCAGCAGCTCGTCTTCGACCGCGACGGCCGGACCCCAGCCGAGCTTGGCGTCGAATGCGCGCAGCAACGCGTACTCGCAGCGGGCGGCCGCTGCGAGGTCGGATGCGCTGTAGATCACTTGGCCGTCGGCGACGAACACGCTGCCACTGTATGTGAGCTAGCCGACACCCCGGCGCCTGGCGATACCTCAGCCCGGCGTGTTGCCGATCAGCTCCACGCCGTTGCCGTTCCACCGGAACTTCACCACGCTGGCGAGGTCCTCGACGCCACCCGAGTACAGCAGCGCGACGGTATCGCCGGTGGTCGTGGACTGATCAATTCCGTTGAACCCATAGGTATCCGGAACACCGGTCGGGATGAACTTGCCGAGATGGAACATCACCGCGCGGGTGTTCGGGTTCTCGGAATTGGTGTTGGCCTTCACGATCACCGCCGACAACTGCGCGCACTCGTTGTAGTTACCGGCCAGCGGCTCGGGGTTCCAGCCTTGATTGCTGCGCGGATCGCGGGGCAGCTCCGAGACGGCCTTGGCGATCTCGGGTGCGGTCAGGTTGACGGCACACGGGTCGGCGGCGGCCTGTGTTGTCGTCGGGATCGTCACCGTCGGCGCCGGAGGACGAGGGGTCGCGGGGGCGGGGGAAGCCGCGGTCGGCTCCGGTGTCTTGGAGGCCGTCGAGTCGCTCGATCCGCATCCCGCGAGCGCCAGGGCCACAACGCCGATCATGATCGTCCACTTCACTTGATCCACCGTTGCATGGTCGAGCATGCAGGAATACGCCGACACACCGGCCGACGTCACGCTCGAGTCAGGATCGTCGACAGACTGTGCACGAGTTCATGATCGGGCCGCTGGGGAAGGCTCGGCGTGCGCCATCCCACGAACGCATCGGGACGGACCAACAACGCGCCGTCCGGCTCCAGCCCAGTAGCACGCACCCACGCCCCATCCTCGTCAAGCCGATGAACATTGAGTGGGACACCGACGGTCTTTGCCGCTGAAGCCGCGGGCGCATCCCATGCGCCTCCATCGTCGCCGGTGAACAGTGTGAAGCCCGGGCCTAGCAGGTCGAGGGTAGACACCCGTGTTCCCCCACGCTCAATCCATATGTGAGGCATCCGCGTTCCGGCCTGGCCACGCAACTCGTCGACAAACGCCACGCCGTCCGCCGGGCCGGCGTCATCCGTGACAACCGCAGCCGAGTGGTACCGGTAGCCGGCGAGTAGGGCGAACATCGGCGCCTCTTCGTCCGCGGGCAGCATCGGCTCGTTGGCTTCAAGTCGTAGGAATGAGACAGTCGGCCCGGTCAGTGACTGGTGCGCGCTGAACCGCCCGACCGGGTATCGCTCGGCGTGGTAGGTACCCAACAATCCGTGCCCCGCCGTCCCGGCCAGGTCCGCGGCGAGTTTCCAGGCCAGATTGTCGGCGCTCTGGATCGCGGCGTTGGCGCCACCGGCCTTGAAAGGCGGCATCGCATGCGCCGCGTCGCCGACGAGAAACACTCTGCCGCAGCGGAACTGATCGGCGACCCGCTCATACGGCCGCCACGGCGCGACGTCGATGATGTCGACATCGATCGGCTCACCGACCGCCTTGGCGATCAACTCGCGGCACCGTTGCGCGGTGAACTGCTCGGCCGTCTCGCCGCTGCTGGGCAGATAGGTCAGGATGAACATCCCGAGGTCATGCTCAGCTGCGAGAAATATCCCGTTCACATCGGCGTTCTTCACCTGAACGCCGGCCCCGACGCCCAGATGCGAAACAAATCTCTGCCAGGGTGCGCGAAAGTAGACGAAGACTACGTAGATCGGCAGTGCGCCGTACCCGGTCGTGCGCACCCCCAGCATGTCGCGGATGCGGCTGTGCACGCCGTCGGCCGCGACGAGGTAATCGGCCCGTACGGTGGCGTCCTGTCCCGAATCCAGATCTCGCACTACCGCGGTGACACCGGTCTGGTCCTGTTCGAATGACACCAACTCTGTTCCGTAGCGCGCCTCGTTGCCCTGTCCGCGCGTATAGGCCAACAAGATCGGCTCGAGCCTGCTCTGCGGGCAGTACTGGACGGAGGGTTCGGGGCTCACCGCCTCGAATTCGGCGAACATCGAGTTGAAGTCGATCAGCTCTTCGTCTGGGCTGTTCAGCGCCGGCTTGACGGCCATGGCCGAAATCCCGCTGGCGATGGCATGGATCTCGTCGGCCAAGCCCAGGCCACGCAGAATCTCCAGGCTGCGAAAGCTCAGGTTGCGCGCTTTCGGATACAAGAACACTTCGCGACGCTTCTCCACCAGCATCGAGCCGATGCCGTGCTTGGCGAGCAGCGCGGACATGGCAAGCCCGCCGGCGCCGGCGCCGACGATCAGGACGGGTGTCCGTGTGGTGTTCATAACCCCTCCTCTGTCTGTAGCCCGCAGACGGAACTAATCAGTTCCGTCTATCTCGACAGTGGCACGACCTGTAGGCCGACGCAAGGCCAGATTGCTACGAAGTCGGCGGCGCAGTGGCCAACGGCAGAATCACGTCTTCGAGGATGCGGCGGACCCAGACGCGGTCGATGGGTCTGCCGGTGATCACGCGCAACACGTTCAGGCCCAGGGCGGTGTCGGCCACCAGGCTGAGGTCTCGACCGGCGGGGATTTCCCCGCGTGCGACAGCGCGATCTAGCACCGACCTCATCATCTGGCGCGGCGTGGACAGAACGAGGTCGTCGATGGCTGCCGCTAAGACAGGATCCCGCGTGGCTGCTGTCGCCACTCCGGCGATCACTTTTATTGTGTGCAAGTCGGATTCGTCGTAGTCGGGTATCGACGCGACGAGGGTTTCGATGTCGCCGCGCAGGCTACCGGTGTCCGGTGGCGCGCCAGGCCCTCTTTGTCGTCGCCAATGTGCGATCGCCTCAGCGACCACCTCGGCCTTCGAAGACCAGCGTCGATAGATTGCCGCTTTGCCCACCCTCGCGCGCGAAGCGACGTCATCCATGCTCATCCGGTCATAGCCCTGCTCGGCGAGGCCCGCGAGGGCCGCATCGAGGATGGCGGCATCCAGTGCCCGGTCGAAGCGGGCCGGATTTCGCCCGGCCTTGGCGGTCATGGCCTGGTACCTCCGATTTACTCGAAACGTGGTCGTTCCGAGTAATTGTAGGTGTGCTCGAACCAGAGCCCGGGACCGCGCGACATACCGCGTGGCGGGGAAACCCGCCTCCAGCCACTAGACTCGACCCGACATGACGTCCTCCGAACCGGACGCGACCAGCGCCGATCTGACCTTCGCAGACCTGCAGATTCACCCATCGGTGCTGCAGGCCGTCGGCGACGTCGGCTATGAGTCGCCGTCAGCCATCCAGGCCGCGACCATTCCCGCGTTGATGGCGGGCTCCGATGTCGTCGGACTGGCCCAGACCGGCACTGGCAAGACGGCCGCGTTCGCCATCCCGATCCTGTCCAAGATCGACCCCGCCAACAAGACCACGCAGGCGCTGGTGCTGGCGCCGACGCGCGAGCTTGCGCTGCAGGTCGCCGAGGCGTTCAGCCGCTACGGCGCGCACCTGCCTCAGATCAACGTGTTGCCGATCTACGGAGGTTCGTCCTACGGCCCTCAGCTGGCCGGTCTGCGGCGCGGCGCCCAGGTCGTCGTCGGTACGCCGGGGCGGGTGATCGACCACCTCGAGAAGGGCACTCTCGATCTCACCCACCTCGACTACCTGGTGCTCGACGAGGCCGACGAGATGCTGCAGATGGGCTTCGCCGAAGACGTCGAGCGCATCCTCGCCGACACACCCGAGTACAAACAGGTCGCGCTGTTCTCTGCCACGATGCCGCCGGCGATCCGCAAGATCACCAAGAAGTATCTGCACGATGCCGTCGAGGTGTCGGTCACGGCGAAAACCACCACCGCGGAAAACATTACGCAGCGCTACATTCAGGTCGCCGGTCCACGCAAGATGGACGCGCTCACCCGTCTCCTCGAAGTCGAGCCGTTCGAGGCGATGATCGTGTTCGTCCGCACCAAGCAGGCCACCGAGGAGGTCGCCGAGAAACTGCGGGCCCGTGGGTTCTCGGCGGCGGCGATCAACGGCGACATCCCACAGGCGCAGCGCGAGCGCACGATCGCGGCGTTGAAGGACGGGACCGTCGACATTCTGGTGGCAACCGACGTCGCGGCCCGCGGGCTGGATGTCGAACGCATCTCGCACGTGCTGAACTACGACATCCCGCACGACACCGAGTCCTATGTGCACCGCATCGGGCGCACGGGTCGTGCCGGCCGCTCCGGGCAGGCGCTGCTGTTCGTGTCGCCGCGCGAGCGGCACATGCTCAAATCCATCGAGAAGGCGACCCGCCAACAACTCACCGAGGCCGAGCTGCCCACCGTCGACCACGTCAATGCGCAGCGTGTGGCGAAGTTCGCCGACTCCATCACCGACGCCCTCGGCGCTCCGGGCTTCGAACTGTTCCGGCGGATGATCGAGGACTACGAGCGTGAGAACGACGTCCCGATGGTCGACATCGCCGCCGCGCTGGCGGCGCAGTCCCGCGACGGTGAGCAGTTCCTCATGTCGGAGCCGCCCCCGGATAAGCGTCGACGCGACGAGCGGCCCGAGCGGTCCGACCGCGGTCCCAAGCATGCGCGCAAACCGGGGCAGGGCTTCGCGACCTATCGCATCGCGGTTGGCAAGCGGCACAAGGTGAGTCCGGGTGCGATCGTCGGCGCAATCGCCAATGAGGGCGGGCTGCATCGCAGCGATTTCGGGCATATCTCCATCCGGCCGGATCACTCGCTGGTCGAGTTGCCCGCCAAGCTGCCCCGCGAGACTGTGAAGGCGTTGGAGCGGACTCGCATTCAGGGAATCCTGATCAATCTGCGACCCGACCGGCCGCCACGCAAGGCCGGGAAGAACAACCACAAATCGACATGACACTGTCGAAGGACGTGGCAGCGCAGGGCGGACTGGAATCGGTCAGCAAGGCCGAGCGCGTCGCGTCCCTGACCGGTATCCGGGCGGTCGCAGCGCTTTTGGTCATGGCGACGCATGCCGCCTACACGACCGGTAAGTACACGCATGGCTATGTCGGGCTGGTGTATTCGCGGATGGAGATCGGTGTGCCGATCTTCTTCGTATTGTCCGGGTTTCTGTTGTTCGCCCCGTGGGTCAAGGCCGCCGCGTCGGACACTTCGCCGCCGTCGGTGCGCCGCTACGCCTGGCACCGGATACGACGCATCATGCCGGCCTACGCCGTCACCGTGTTGGTGGCCTATCTGCTGTATCACTGGCGCACCGCCGGGCCGAATCCAGGCCACAGCCCCATGGGGTTGCTGCGCAACCTGACATTGACGCAGATCTATACCGACAACTACCTGTATTCGTATCTGCACCAAGGGCTTACGCAGATGTGGAGCCTTGCGGTGGAGGTCGCCTTCTATGTGGTGCTGCCACTGATGGCCTATCTGCTGATCGTCGTGCTGTGCCGTCGGCGATGGCGACCGGGCCTGTTGCTTGCCGGGCTCGCCGGGTTCGCGTTGATCACACCGGCGTGGCTGACCCTTGTGCACACCACCGACTTTCTTCCCGACGGCGCGAGGCTGTGGCTGCCGACATACCTCGCGTGGTTCATCGGCGGCATGATGCTGGCGGTTCTGCAACCTCTGGGTGTGCGGGCTTATGCGATGGCATGTGTTCCGTTGGCGCTTGTGTCGTTCTTCATCGCCTCGACGCCGATCGCGGGCGAACCCACCACGTCTCCGAACGAATTGCGCGCGGCCCTGGTGAAGGCGGCGTTCTACGCCGTGATCGCCACGCTGATGGTCGCGCCGCTGGCACTCGGCGACCGCGGTTGGTACGCCAAATTCCTTGCGAGCCGGCCGATGGTGTTCCTGGGGGAGATCTCGTACGAAATCTTCCTCATCCACCTGATCACGATGGAATTGGTGATGGTCGAGATCCTGCGTTTTCCGATCTACACCGGCTCGATCGTCGCGTTGTTCGTCGTGACGTTCGTGGTCACGGTTCCGCTGGCCTGGCTGCTGCACCGCTTCACGCGCGTGCGCTCAAACTGGGCGCCCCCCAGGACTACAAGAGCCTCAAGCTTATTGGGTGGCCTGGCGGCTCGGTAGCACGATCGGCACGACGAATTCGTCGAGCATTGCTCGCTCGTCGTCCTCGTCATGTCCGGGGAACATGAACAGCGACGTCATCACCCGGACCAGCCAGCGAGCGCGGTGCGCAACCAGGTCGGGGTCGTCGGGTCCAAGCGAGATGACGAAAGCCTCGGTCAGCGCCTTGATCACCTCGGACTGTTCGGCCATCTCGGCGCCGATGGGCCGTTGTGTGGTGGCGAACCACGATGCCAGCGCCGGGCTTTTTCGCACGTTGCGCAGGGAGGCCATGATGCCTTCGATCAACCGATCGCGCGGGTCGACGACGGAGTTGATCTGCTCGGTCATCTCGCGATAGAGCCGGTAGCTCTCGCGGTGCACGTACGCGGTGTACAACGCTTCACGGTTTTCGAAGTACCGATACAGCGTGGCCCGCGAACACCCTGCCGCCGAGGCGATTTCGTGCATGCCGACCGCGGCGGCCTCCTTGTGTGCGAACAGCTCGCCGGCCGCATCCAAAATCCGGTCCGCGGCCACCTCGGTCCGCCGCGCGGCCAGCCAGTCGCCGGGCATCAGGACGTCACCTTGAACGGAACGGACAGCGGCCGGCGTACGTAACTACCTCCGGCCCAGACGATCCCGGACTCGTCGACTTCGAACTCAGGACAACGGGCCAGCAGCTCGGTCAATGCGACGCGTGACTGCATGCGCGCCGCGGCGGCGCCGAGGCAGAAGTGCGCGCCGTGGCTGAACGTCATGATGTTGCGTGGCCGCCGCCTCACATCGAGTTCGGCTGCATCGGGACCATATTCGCGCTCATCGCGATTGGCCGACCCGTACAGCAGCAGCACCCTGCGGCCGGCCGGAATCGTGGTGTCGCGGATCGTCACATCGCGAGTCGTGGTGCGGGCCAGGCCCTGCACCGGCGACGTCAGCCGCAGAAATTCGTCGACCGCATCGGGAATCAAGTCGGGGTTCGAAGCCAGCAGCCGCCGCTGGTCGGGCCGCTGGTGCAGCAGCTGCACAGAACCGCCGAGCATGCCGGTCGTGGTGTCGTTGCCGCCGGTGACCATCGTGAACGTGAACGCCAGCACGGACAGCGTGCCCTGGATGTCACCGTCGGCGCCGACACCCGCCGCGACCAGATGCGAAATCGTGTCGTCCTCTGGTTCGCGGCGCCGGCGTTCAATCAACTCGGTGAAGTAGGCCATCATCGAGCCGAGCGCATCGCCCAGTCCGCCCAGTGCGCCGGCGACACCGCCGGAGGTGGTGTTGGCCGCGACGATCGCCTCGGTCCACCCGTCGAACTGATCGCGGTCGGCTTCGGGCACCCCTAGGTAGTGCGCGACGACCATTGACGGCAACGGTTTGAACAGCTCGGTCACGATGTCGCCGCCGCCGTTGGCGCGCAACCGCTCGAGGCGTTCGACGACGAACTCGCGCACTTTCGGCTCGACCGCCTCGACCTGCCTTGGCGTGAAGCCGCGCGACACCAGCTTGCGGAACTCGGTGTGCACCGGCGGGTCCTGCATCACGAACGGCGGATTGTCTTGCAGCCCAATGAGTTCGAGCTCACCGTAGTTGATTGTCAGCCCCTGCGCCGATGAGAACGTCTCGTTGTCGCGGGCGGCGTTCCACGCGTCGGCATGACGCGACAGGACCCAGTAGTCGTGATCGGGCTTGCCTTCAGGGATGACGTGATGCACCGGATCGTGGTCGCGCAGCGCGGCGTACATCGGCCACGGGTTCGGCCAGGTGTCGGCGTCAGCCAGCTGGAATCGAACCGGCGAACCGTGAGACAGAGTTGCTGTCATGTCTCATTGGTACGACACGACCCCAGGGCCTGTCAACAGCAGCGGTCAGATCGCCGCGCCGGGGTTGAGGATGCCGTCGGGGTCCAACGCCTGCTTGACCCGCCGGTTGAGCTCCATCGCCTCGGGCCCGAGCTGACCCGCCAACCACGGCCGTTTCAGCCGGCCGACGCCGTGTTCGCCGGTGATCGTGCCGCCTAGTCCGACGGCCAGGTCCATGATCTCGCCGAACGCCTTCCGCGCCCGCTCTGCCATCGCGGCATCGGCGGGGTCGTACACGATCAGCGGGTGGGTGTTGCCGTCACCGGCGTGGGCGATCACCGAGATCATCAGGTCATGGTTCGCGGCGATCTTGGCGATGCCAGCGACGAGATCGGCCAAAGCCGGCAACGGAACGCCGACGTCCTCGAGCAGCAGTGAGCCCTTCAACTCCACGGCGGGGATCGCGAACCGGCGCGCGGCGACGAAAGCCTCGCCCTCGTCGGGGTCAGCGGTCGAAAACACTTCCTTGGCACCGTGTTCGGTGAACACACGCGCCATGAACTCCGCGTCCTCGACGCCGGAAGGTCCGCGGTCGTCGGTGGCTGCCACCATCATCGCTGCCGCAGACCGGTCGAGGCCCATGCGCAGCTTGTCTTCGACCGCATTGATGGCCGCCGAGTCCATGAACTCCAGCATCGACGGCCGGATCTTGCCGGTGATCGTCACGACGGCACCCGCCGCGGCCTCGACCGAGTCGAACGTCGCGACCACCGTGCTCGCCACATGCTGCGGCGGCAGCAGCCGCAGCGTCACCTCGGTGATGACCCCGAGGGTGCCCTCGCTGCCGACGAACAACTTGGTCAGAGACAGCCCGGCCACGTCCTTGAGCCGCGGGCCGCCGAGCCGCACCGCCGTGCCGTCGGCCAACACCACTTGCAGGCCGAGCACGTAGTCGGTGGTGACGCCGTACTTCACGCAGCACAACCCGCCGGCGTTGGTCGCGATGTTGCCGCCGATGCTGCAGATTTCGAACGACGACGGGTCTGGCGGATACCACAGCCCGTATTCGGCGACGGTCTTCTTCACCTCGGCGTTCAACAGTCCAGGCTGTGCGACGGCCGTGCGCGTCACCGGGTCGACCGTGATGTCGCGCATCTTCTCCGTGGACAGCACGATGCCGCCGGACAGGGCCGTCGCGCCGCCGGAGAGCCCGGTGCCCATGCCGCGCGGCACGACGGCGATCTTGTGCTTTGTGGCCCAGCGCATCACCGTCTGCACCTCGTCGGTGCGACGCGGCCTAACCACGGCCAGTGCCGTACCCGCGCTCGGGTCGAAGGCGCGGTCCTGCCGGTAGGACGCCAGGATGTCGGGGTCGGTGACGACGACGCCTTCGGGCAGCTCGGCGATGAGCTCGGCCACAGCGGACTCCACACAGCAATCCTAGGCGCGCCCGGCGTGCCGATATTGCTGTTACTGGGCGACACAGGTACGTTGTTGCGACGAGCGGGCACAGATAACGGGGGAGGCCCATATGACGCACGCCATGACCGATCTGCAGCTCCTGAAGGAACTCGAACCTGTCGTCGAGCAGAACCTCAATCGGCACCTGCGGATGCGCAAGGACTGGAACCCGCACGACTACATCCCGTGGTCGGACGGCAAGAACTACTACGCGCTCGGCGGCCAGGACTGGGAGCCTGGGCAGTCGCAGCTGTCCGAGGTCGCCCAGGTGGCGATGATTCTCAACTTGCTGACAGAGGACAACCTGCCGTCGTATCACCGCGAGATCGCGATGAACTTCAGTATCGACGGCGCGTGGGGCCAATGGGTCAACCGCTGGACGGCCGAGGAGAACCGGCACGGCATCGCGCTGCGCGACTACCTCGTCGTCACCCGCGCCATCGACCCGGTCGAGCTGGAGCAGCTCCGCCTCGAGCAGGTCACCCGCGGCTTCAGTCCGGGTCAGAACCAACAGGGCGAGAGCGATCTGTTTGCCACGAGCCTGTTCGACTCGGTCATCTATGTGTCGTTCCAGGAATTGGCGACGCGTGTGTCGCACCGCAACACCGGCAAGGCCTGCGACGAAACGATCGCTGATCAACTGCTGCAACGGGTTTCGGCCGACGAGAACCTGCACATGATCTTCTACCGCGACGTGTCCGAGGCCGGCTTCGAGATCGCCCCCAATCAGGCCATGCACTCGCTGCATCACGTGTTGCGTAACTTCAAGATGCCCGGCTACACCGTTCCGGACTTCAGGCGCAAGGCCGTGGTCATCGCCGTCGGCGGTGTCTACGACCCGCGCATCCACCTCGACGACGTGGTGATGCCGGTGCTCAAGAAGTGGCGCATCTTCGAACGCGAAGACTTCACCGGCGAAGCCGCGCGCATGCGCGACGACCTCGCAGTGCTCGTCGGCGAGCTCGAAGAGACCTGCCAGAAGTTCGAGGAAGCCAAGCAGCGTCGCCTGGACCGCGAGGCCCGCAAGGCCGAAGCGCCCTCCGTTAAGGAAGGTGTGTCGGCGGCGTCAGTGTGACCTGGTCGAGTTCGCGCAGCGCAGGTAGGTACACGGCGACCAGACCCAGCACCAGCATCGGCAGCGATAACGCCAGGAATGTCGCGTGCAAGCCCGCGGCGTCGGCCAACGGCCCAGCCAGGATCAGCCCTAATGGCCCTGCCGCGTAGGCCAGCGAGCCCATGACACCGACCACCCGGCCCCGCAGGTGCTGCGGGGCCCGCGTCTGCATCACGTAGTTGTAGATCGGGGCGATCGGACCGTAGACGAACCCGACAACCGCGCACAGCACGAGGATCAGCGGTAGCGGCGGCAGGAACGCGATCACCGTCATCGCCACTCCGAGCGTGATCACGGCGGTCAGCATCGTCGCGCGCCGGCTCATGTACTTCGACAACACCGCATACCCGAGCGCCCCGATCAGCCCGCCGACGCTGAGCGCCATCAACACCCAACCCAACTGGGCCGGCTCATTGCGGTCGGTGAAGTACTTGGGGAACAACACGCTTTCCATCGGCATGTACAGACCGGTCGCGGCCAGGTCGACGAAAGCGAGCGTGCGCAGCACTCGGTTGTGCCAAACGAACCGAAGGCCCTCGAGGATGCCTGCCATGACGCCGTCGGGCAGCGCGGTGCGGTCCGGTTTGCCCGTACCCTCCAACCGCAACACCGCGGTGGCCACGATCGAGAACCCGAATGCGGAAGCGGTCACCCACATGGTGTTAACGCCGCCGAGCGTGGCGATCAACAGCCCGCCGATGCCAGGGCCGACGATGTAGGCGAGGTTGAAAATCGCCTCGTACACGCTGTTGGCGTGGTCGAGAGTCCAGCCGGCTCGGCCGGCCGCCTCGGGCAGCATGGTCTCGCGGGCCGTCATCCCGGCGGGGTCGAAGAAGGCACCCAGCGCCGCCAGCCCCGCCAGCACCGCGACGTTGACAGCCTGCACACCCAATGTCAGCGCCAGAACCGGCACGGCCACGACTGACAGTGCGGACAACGCGTCGGAGATCATCGAGACCCGCTTGCGGCCGATGTAGTCGACCGCCGCTCCTGCAATCAGGGTCGCGACGAGCAAGGGCAGCGTGCCCGCCATCGCGACCACCGACGCATCCAAAGCAGAGCCGTTGCGCTGCAACACAAGCCATGGAAACGCGACTATCGATATGCCGTTGCCCGCGCCGGCCATCAGCGCGGCGAACAGGATCAGGAACAGGGGGCCGCGCTTGCTATTGGTCATGAGGTATCGCGGCCGAATCTAACAGCGGCCGGGGCCGCCGGGCACGCGATTTTCCTGCGCAGGCACAGTTGTCCTGTGAAGTTGGCCCATCCTCGCACCGGCGTGATGTTCGACTCGCCGGTGCCGCCCGGCGCCGGCTGGCCGGGAGATCCAGCGACGGCGAGGACCGCGGTGGCCGAGACCGCGGCGCACGTCGCGACGATGGCGGCGGCGGTCAAGACGATCGAGGAACTCGACGCGGAGGTCTCGGTGTGCCGAGCCTGCCCGCGGCTGGTCGAGTGGCGTGAAGAGGTGGCCGTCGTCAAGCGCAAGTCGTTCGCCGGCGAACCCTACTGGGGCCGCCCGATTCCCGGCTGGGGGGCGCCGCGGCCGAAGCTGATGATCGTCGGCCTCGCGCCCGCCGCGCACGGTGGCAATCGCACTGGGCGCGTCTTCACCGGTGACCGCTCCGGCGATTTCTTGTTCGCCGCGTTGCATCGCACCGGGCTGGCCAATCAGGCGACGTGCGTGGACGCCGCAGATGGCTTGGCGCTCAACGACACTCGTGTAGCCGCGGCGGTACGGTGTGCGCCACCGGGCAACGCGCCAACGCCGGCCGAGCGCGCGACGTGTGCTCCGTGGCTGGACGCCGAGTGGCGGCTGATCGGTTCGGACGTGCGGGCGATCGTCGCGTTGGGCGGGTTTGCGTGGCGCGCGGCGCTCGACATGATTCGCGAGGGTGGCGGCACGGTGCCGAAGCCCGCTCCCCGGTTCGGGCATGGCGCGACGGCGACCCTGGGGCCGGTGACCCTGATCGGCTGCTACCACCCCAGCCAGCAGAACACGTTCACCGGCAAGCTCACACCGGCGATGCTCGACGACATTTTCCGTCAGGCCGCTGTCGCTGCGGGCCTGCAGCTCAGCTGACCCAGACGACCACCGCAAGCGCAACTAGAACGACGGCAACGACGATGCCGAGCAGTATCGGGCCTGTCCATTTTTCGGCGGCGTCGTCAACGCGGCGCTCTTGGTCGAAGAGCCGTTCGTAATCGGGATCCATGAACACCGCTGCCTCGTTTGGAAGTCATAGTGGTGCAGACAAATTAGGCGGCCGCAATGGGAGGACCCTGTTCGGAACCTATGCGTGCGTTATGTAACCCGTTGGTACGTTGACATCGGCCGGGCCTTGGCCTTCTCAACTATTCGCCGCGCGAGGGAACGCATGCGGCCAGGGAGGTGTTGTGACAGCCATGCGGCTATCCGTTCTGGACCTCGTTCCCGTGCGTACCGACCAGTCGACCTCGGACGCGTTGGCTGCGACGACGCATCTCGCGCAGACCGCCGACCGCCTTGGCTATACCCGATACTGGCTGGCCGAGCACCACAACATGCCCGCTGTCGCTGCCACCAGCCCGCCGGTGCTGATCGCCCATCTGGCCGCGCAGACATCGCAATTGCGGCTGGGTTCTGGCGGGGTGATGCTGCCTAACCATGCGCCACTCGCGGTCGCCGAGCAGTTCGCGTTGCTGGAGGCGGCGCACCCGGGGCGCATCGATCTCGGTATCGGCCGGGCGCCGGGTTCGGACCCCGTCACGTCGTTGGCGCTGCGCGGTGCGGCCGGCCGCGACGATCGCGACATCGAGGCGTTCCCCGAGTATCTCGATGACGTCGTCGCGCTGATGAGCGCCCGCGGTGTGCGGGTGCCTTTTCCGAACCAGCGCTACATCCTCAAGGCCACGCCGGCCGCGGTGACGGAGCCGAGGCTGTGGCTGCTCGGCTCCTCGATGTACTCCGCACACCTGGCCGCAGCCAAGGGGCTGCCGTACGTATTCGCGCACCATTTCTCGGGCCAGGGCACCGCGGAGGCGCTGGACGTCTACCGCCGCGAGTTCAGGCCGAGCGACCTGGCTTCGGAGCCCGTCACATTCCTGACGGTCAACGCGGCGGTGGCCGAAACACGCGATGAGGCAATGGCTTTGATCCTGCCGAACCTGCAGATGATGGCGCGGCTGCGCACCGGCCAGCCGCTTGGACCGCTGGATCTGGTCGAGGACGCCGCCGAAATCGAGCTCAGCCCGCAAGCGCAGGCAATCGGCGAATCGGCCCTGCGGCGTGCGGTCGTCGGCTCACCGACCGAGGCTGCCGACCAAATTCGCGCGCTGGCCGATGAGTTCGGCGTCGACGAGGTGATGGTCAATCCCGTCGCGTCGGCGTACCGCGGCACCGATCCGGCGACCGCCCCTGCCCGCGATACGACGCTGGAACTGCTCGCCAAGGAACTGTTCTAGGGCCGCGAACTACCTCGGCGAATCAGGCGGGCGTCAGCACCACGACCGGAATCGGCCGTGACGTTCGCTTCTGGTAGTTCTCGTAACGGTTGGCGTTGTTCTTGTTGACGATCTGCCATAGCCGCGCATAGTCCGGGTCGTCGGGCAGCACCGGCTTGGCCGTCACGCCGAATCGCTTTGGGCCAACATTGATTTCGATCTTCGGATTGGCCTTCAAATTGTGATACCAGCCCGGCGCCTTGGGATCGCCGCCCTTGGACGCGACGACAAGGTAGCTGTCGCCGTCCTTGGCGTAGGTCAGCGAATTCGTGCGCTGCTGACCGGTCTTGGCGCCGACGGTGTGCAGCAGCAGGTTGGGCGGGGTGCCGGGCAGAATGCGGTGCCCGATCCGGCCATTCGTGCCCTTGTAGATCCTGTCGTGCAGTTGCAGCAGCGGAACGCCGATGTACTTCTCCCATGCGGGCATGCCAGTCATGTGGCTCAGTCTTGCGTAGCCGAGTCCAGTTGCGCCAGGGCCTCGCGCAGCAGCCGGCCGGACTCTTCGCGGTCGGGATCCCGTCGCAGCAGCATGCCCTTGGCGAACGACAATTTGTCGCCGTTCTGCCTGGGCAGAACGTGCAGGTGGATGTGGAAGACGCTCTGGGCCGCGGCCTTGCCGTCGTTGATGACGACGTGGTTGCCGTCGGCATGCAACCCCGACTTGCGCGCGGCGCGGGCAATGCGATGACCGATGCGCACCATATCGGCGACCGTGTCCGGCGGCGTGTCGGTCAGGTCGACGGTATGGCGTTTCGGAAGGACGAGGGTGTGGCCGCGAGTGAACGGCCGGATGTCGAGGATGGCCAGGTAGTCGTCGTCTTCGTAGATCCGGATGGCCGGGGCCTCGTCGGCGACGATGGCGCAGAACACACAGGACATCCCGCCACGGTATCGGCTCAGTTACCGACGTTCTCCTTGGCCCACTCGGCCATGCGGCGGTCACGTTCCTCGGGCGAGACGTCCTCGACGCGGGTCATCACGGTCCAGCGCTGGCCGAACGGGTCGAGGATCGACGCGAATCGGTCGCCGGTGACGAACGTCTGCGCAGGCTCGCGGATCGTGGCGCCGGCCGACTCGGCGCGCGCCACCACGTCGTCGACGTCGGGGCAGTAGAAGGCGATCGAGTGGGTGGCAGGCGCCTTCGGATCGGGGGCCGCGATCTGGTAGGCCTCGGCGGGGTCACCGAGCTGTAGCCGACCGTTGCCGAAGTCGAGTTCGGCGTGCGCGACGGTGCGGTTCGGGCCGTCCATGCGGTCCACGAGCTTCGCGCCGAACACGTTGACGTAGAAGTCGATCGCCGCAGCTGCGCCGTCGACACAGATGAATGGGGTCAGGCTGGTGTAGCCCTCCGGAATCGGTTTGACGGTCATGTCCACCAGTCTCGTGACGTGGTTTGCGCGGATGCTTGGAAAAACGCGACATGTCCGCGCGCCGCTACGCTGACTCCCATGTACGACGACGTAGACCCCGACGTGTTGGACGAGGACGAAGCGGAGATCGACGAACAAGACCAAAACGCCCAAACGCTGTCGATCCGCCGCGCGGACGGCGAAGAGATCGTCAGCATCTTCTCGCCGAATGAGGAGTGGAGCGTGTATCTACGGCCGGGCGGCGGAATACAGGCCGCATTCGTGGGCTCGCCCAGCGAGCCCGCTGTCTGGGTCAGTGCGATTGACCGACAGGTTGAGCGCGATGAAGACGGAACGTACGTCATCCGCATCAGCTAGCCCGGCGGCGCCGATGCGCGGCCTGGTGGGCCGCGCGACCAGCGGCGATGTGTTCGACCTGGATCGGTGGGTGCCGACGGGTCCGGTCGCGCAGTTCGTTGAGCATTTCTGGGCGGTGCGCTGGGCCTTGGACGAGCCCTTCGAGAGCACGGTGATCACGTTCCCGGCCGTGCACTTGACCCACGAGTGGGGAACCGACGACACGCGCCACGGTCATGCGCTTCCTGCGGTGCTGTTGCACGGTGTCGTCGAACGAGTGTTTCGCACGACGATCCGCGGCACCGGCGCCGTCGTCGGTGCACGCTTTCATCCCGGCGGGTTCACCGCCCGCTACGGCCGCGACGCCGCATCGTTGACCGGCCGCGTCGAACGCGCAGACGAGCTGCTGCCGGATGCGCCGCATGACGTCGAGAAATGCATGGAGACAATGGAATCCGCGATCTCGACCGATACTCCGCTCGACGATACGTATGGACTTCTGCGCAAGCTGGTCGAGCGGATACGCGACGACGACAGGCTCCATCGTGTGGAGCAGGTGATGGAGCATTCGCCGTGGAGCGCGCGCACCACACAGCGGATGTTCCGCCGCTACGTCGGCGTCCCGGTCAAGTGGGTGCTCTGCCGGTATCGGCTGCAGCAGGCCGCGCTGGAGATCGAAAGCCGGCCAGGCGCCGACTTCGCGGACCTGGCGGTAAGGCTCGGTTGGTACGACCAGGCGCACTTCATCAACGACTTCCGCTCGATGTTGGGTTGCACGCCTGGCGAATACGCCGCCAGACATGGCCATTGAGCCGATACGCTGCCGCCGTGGACAGCAGCGATCTCGCCTTCACCGGCGCCGCCGAGCAGGCCCGCATGCTGGCGGCCGGCGCCATCACCGCACCCGAGCTGCTCGAGCTGTACCTGCGTCGGATCGCCCGGCTGGACCGTGAACTGCGCTCGTTCCGCGTTGTGCTCGCCGACTCCGCGCGGCAGGAGGCGGGCATCGCACAAGACCGGTTGAACGAAGGGGAGCGGCTGCCGCTGCTGGGTGTTCCCATCGCGATCAAGGACGACGTCGATGTCGCCGGCGAGTTCACCACGTATGGAAGCGCCGCGCACGGACCCGCCTGCACACGCGACGCCGAGGTGGTGCGACGGCTGCGCGAGGCGGGCGCGGTCATCCTCGGCAAGACCGCGGTGCCCGAGCTGATGATCTGGTCGTTCACCGAGACGGTGACATTCGGGGCGACCCGCAATCCGTGGAACACCGACTACACGCCCGGCGGCAGCAGCGGTGGAAGCGCAGTGGCGGTGGCTGCCGGTATGGCGCCCTTTGCGTTGGGTTCAGACGGCATGGGCTCGATTCGAATTCCGTCGACATGGTGCGGGCTGTTTGGCATCAAGCCGCAACGCGACAGGGTTCCGTTGGCGCCACACGACGACGCGTGGAACGGCTTGAGCGTGAACGGTCCGATCGCGAGGACGGTCGAGGATGCCGCACTCTTCCTAGACGCCACGACGACCGACGGCGAGTTCGTGGCGGCCGCAGCGCGTGAACCGGGTCGGTTGCGAATTGCGTTGAGTACCAAGGTGCCTCCGCTGTTGACGGCACGTGTCGGCAAGGCGCAGCGCGCCGCGGTCGAGGAGGCCGGCGACCTGCTGCGCGAACTCGGCCACGACGTGATCACGCGTGATCCGGACTATCCTCCGTCGGCGGTGCTCACGCAGGCACTACCGCGGTATTTCCGCGGCGCCTACGACGATATGAAGATGCTGCCGCACCCGGAACGTTTGGACGCCCGTACGCGTGGTTTCGCCAGGATCGGTGGATTGATTTCCGATCGGCGGATGACGGCGATTCGCGCCTTGGAAGGTGAAGTGGCCGATCGTATTCAGTCGATCTTCGACGACGTCGACGTGGTGATCACGCCCGGCACCGCAACGGGTCCGTCGCGCATCGGCCAGTATCAGCGACGAGGTGCGGTGTCGACACTCATGCTCGTCGCCGCCAGGGTGCCGTTCCAGGCGATGTTCAATGTGACCGGCCAGCCGGCGGCCGTCGTGCCGTGGGGATTCGACGTGAACGGCTTGCCGACGTCAATTCAACTGGTGGGCAGGCCCTTCGACGAAGCGACGCTGCTGTCCTTGAGCGGTCAGATCGAAAAGGCGCGACCATGGGCGCAGCGGCGCCCACCGGTGTCATAGCTCGCCGACCACCCGCCAGGCGTCCAGCTTTTCCGCATACCTCATGGTCTGCGCCGGGCTGGTCGACGGCAGTCTCAGGTACTGCAGATCCGACGCGACACGAACCAGTCGGTTGAAGTTCTTCTCGGCGGCGGCACCGTTGAAGACCACCCGCTGAATGTCGACATGCTCCTCGAACAGCTTCCGAAAGTCGTTGGGCACCATGCTGTCCGGCTCCACTGCGGAATCCAGGCTGCCGGCGCGACGGCATGACTTGAGCACATCCCACACGGCGATGTGCCGGTTTTGAACCGCCGCCACGCGTTCTGGGTACGGCGTCTCGGCGTCAAAGCCGAACAGATCGCCCATGATTCGCCAGAACGCATTGCGTGGATTGGCGTAGTACTGCTGTGCGGCCAGCGACATGACGCTGGGCATGTTGCCGAGGATCAGCGTGTGCGCGTCGTCGCCGACGATCGGCGGCAGCCCATAGAGCGTCGTCTCCGTCATCGAACTTCAATATTGCACGCTCGCGGCGGTATACGTTGAGGCGGTGGCCGAAGACTTCGATCTCGAAGCGTCCGGCCTGCTCGACGGTCTGGAGGGCCAGGCGCGCGCCGAGCGGGCCGAGCTGATCGAGTGGCTGCTGGGCGAGGGGTTCACCGTCGAGCAGATCCGCGGCGCGGTCGCACCGATGCTGCTGCCGGCAGGCCGAATCGTCGGCGACGACGGCGTCCGCGTGTCCGCGCGCCAGATCTGCGCCGAAACGGGTATCGACCTCGAACTCCTCGAAGCGATCGAACGGGCAATGGGCCTTCCCCGCGCCGAGGACCCCGACGCGCTTGTTCATCTGCGGGTCGACGGCGAGTCCGCAGCACGCGCGAGGGTCTTCATCGATATGGGCTTGAGCCGCGAGCAGGTGATCAGTGTGTCCCGCGTGCTGGGGCAGGGCCTTGCCCAGACCGCCGAGGCGATGCGTCAGGTCGTCCTCGAGGCGGTCATTCAGCCGGGTGCCACGGAGCTACAGCTCGCGCAGGCATACGAGGCCGTAGTGCGTCAGGTCTCACCCCTTCTCGGCCCGTTATGCGATGACGTGTTGCGGATCCAGCTCAGGCACTCGCTGGAGACCGAAGCGGTGAACGTCGCCGAGCGAGCCGCAGGCACGATCCCAGGTGCCCGCGACATTTCGGTCGCGTTCGCCGACCTTGTCGGCTTCACCCGGTTGGGCGAGGCGGTGCCGCCCGAGGAGCTGGAATCGTTGGCCAGCCGGCTGTCCAATCTCGCCCGCGATGTTGTCGAGCCGCCTGTGCGGTTCATCAAGACAATCGGCGACGCGGTGATGTTCGTCAGCACCGATCCCGTGGCACTTCTGCGCGTCGCCCTGGCTTTACTCGCCGTCGCCGAGAAGTACGACGACTTTCCGCAGTTGCGCGTCGGGATCGCATCGGGACAGGCCGTCAGCCGTGCCGGAGATTGGTTCGGAAGTCCGGTGAATGTCGCGAGTCGTGTCACCGGCGTCGCCAGACCCGGCGCGGTGCTCGTCTCCGAAGCAACCCGTGAGGCAATTGGGGAAGTCAACGGCTTCGACTGGTCTTTCGCGGGCGCGCGGCACCTCAAGGGGGTAAAGGGCGAGGTGAAGCTCTTCCGCGCTCGCCCGTCCGACGAGGAATAGGGTTGATGCTGTGGCGGACCCCGATTTTGAGGCATTGGGCCTGCTTGACGGCCTCGAAGGCGAAGCGCGCGAGGAGCGCGCGCAACTGATCGAGTGGCTGCTCGAGCGCGGGTTTTCCATCCAGCACATTCGCACGTCCGTCGCCGCTCCGCTGATGCTGCCCGCCTACCGGGTGCTCGGCGACGACGGAGAGTTCGTGTCCGCGCGTGAGATCTGTGAGTCGACCGGTGTCGAACTCGAACTGCTTCAGCGATTGCAGCGGGCCATCGGCTTGCCGAGGATCGACGATCCGGACGCCGCGGTCTTGCTACGGGCGGATGGCGAGGCTGCGGCACACGCAAAGATGTTCCTGGACTTGGGTATTGGCCCTGACGACACCGTTGCCGTCATGAGGGTGCTCGTGGAAAGCCTCGGTCATGCCGCAGCGATCATGCGCGAGGCGGCGCTGAAAACAATCATGCGGCCCGGGGCCAGCGAGATCGAGCTTGCCGCGGGATCCGAACAGTTGGCGCTCCTGGCGGCCCCGAACGTCGGTCCGCTGATGGAAGACCTGATTCGCATGGTGCTGCGGCATTCGTTCGAGATCGAGGCGGTGACCGCCGCCGAACGAGCCGCAGGCACTCTGCCCGGTGCGCGGCCGGTGACCGTGGCGTTCGCCGACCTCACCGGGTTCACGCGGCTGGGTGAGGCGCTGCCGCCAGTGGAGTTGGAGCACGTGGCCAGCTTGTTGGCCGAACTGGCCCACGATGTGGCCGTCACTCCGGTGCGATTCGTCAAATCGATCGGCGATGCGGTGATGCTGGTGTCGTTCGACTCCGCACCACTGGTGTCGGCGATGCTCGATTTGGCCGATGCCGCAGCGGCAAATGACTTGCCGCGCCTTCGAATCGGCCTCGCCTCGGGGTGTGCAGTCACCCGCGCGGGCGACTGGTTCGGCAGTCCGGTCAACGTGGCTAGCCGCGTGACTGGTGCCGCTCGCCCCGGCACGGTGTTGGTCGCCGAGTCGACGCGCGACGCCGTTGGCAGCACAGGAGACTTTGATTGGCATCCGGCGGGTGCCCGACGTCTAAAAGGCGTGAGCGGTGAAGTGAAGCTGTTTCGGGTCACGCGGGGTGCAGACGCCACGCCGTGAATTCACTTGTGTCACTTTGGTTTTGCTTGTGGATAACTCCCGGGCTTGTCGGTGGTTCGCACTAGTGTTCGATGTATGGGTTCGGATCGCGACGCCGTGTTGGCGGCCTACGACGAACTGGACGCTGCGTTCGACAAGGTGCTCGGGTTGTCGGTCGACCGTTTGAGTCATACCGAATTGTTGACGCTGTTGAACCGCCGCGAAGTGCTCTCGCGCCGCCATGCCGCTGGCGAGCATCAGCTCATCGCCCGGCTCGCCGCCGAGGCCGATCCGAAAGCGTTGGGCGGCAAAAACCTCGCCGACCTGTTGGCCACCGCGTTGCGCATCAGCATCAAGGACGCCAAGCAGCGCATCAACCGTGCCGAGCTGTTGGGGCCGCGCACCGCGATGACCGGTGAGCCGCTGCCACCACAACTGCCCAACGTGGCGGCCTCCCAGGCCCGCGGGGACATCGGGGCCGAACACCTTGCCAAGATCGAGAAGTTCTTTCACACGCTGCCCAACCGGATCGACGACCCGACCCGGGAGGCCGCCGAAGCCCACCTGGCCGATATCGCTGCCGGGGTGGGGCCCGAACAGTTCGGTCAAGCCGCCGACCGGTTGGCCTTACTGCTCAACCAGGACGGTGACCCACCCGATGAGGCCGAACGGGCCCGGCGGCGTTTCTTCACGATCGGTAAACAAGGCCTCGACGGGCTGACCGAAGTGCACGGGCTCCTGGATGCCGAATGCGCCGCCACCCTCGAGCCGATCATGGCCAAACTGGGTGCGCCCGGGATGTGCAACCCCGACGACGAACACCCCTGCATCGACGGCGAGCCCTCCCAGGAGCTCGTCCGACGCGATGTGCGTACGCCGGGTCAGCGCCGCCACGACGCCCTCAAAGCGATGGGCCGCGCCCTGCTGGCCTCAGGCAAACTCGGTGATCTCAACGGCCTGCCGGCCACCATCATCGTCACCACCACCCTGCAAGACCTCGAAGCCGGAGCCGGATGTGGTGTCACCGCCGGCGGCACCCTGCTGCCGATGCGCGACGTGATCCGGCTGGCGTCCCAGTCGCATCACTACCTGGTGGTGTACGACAACCACGATCGGCAACAGCTCTACTGCGGGCGCGCCAAACGCTTCGCCACCCCTGGCCAGCGCATCGTGCTGCACGCCCTGGAGCGCGGCTGCACCCGACCCGGCTGCACCGCACCGGGCTACTGGTGCCAAGTCCACCACGTCGAGGGCTGGAACGCGGCCAACGGCCACACCAACATCAACACCACGACCCTGGCCTGCGCAGGCGACAACCGCCTCATCGAACACAGCGGCTGGACCACCCGAAAACGAAAAGACGGCCGCACCGAATGGATCCCACCACCCCACCTAGACACCGGCCAAACCCGGGTCAACAACTACCACCACCCCGAGAAATACCTACTGCCAGAAGAAGACGAAGGTCCATAGCGGTCGGCTTTATCGAATCTTCATTGAACGGCTAGCCGAGTCACACAGCCGGTCGGGATGCTCGCAAGAGTGATGTGGACACGAACACTAGTGACCGGAACGGCAGCCCTGGCTGCGCTCGTCATCGCTGCGGGCTGCAGTAATAGCTCGGGGAATGAACAGGCGAGCAGCCAATCAGCCACCACAGCGAGCGCGACGACCACGCCGAGCGGTGAGGCGCACAACCAGGCCGATGCGATGTTCGCGATGCACATGATTCCCCATCACCAGCAGGCAATCGAGATGAGCGACATCGTGCTGGCGAAGCAAGGCATCGATCCGCGGGTTATCGAGCTGGCCAACCAGATCAAGGCCGCGCAGGGTCCGGAGATCGAGAAGATGCAGGGCTGGCTCAAGCAATGGGGCATGCCAATGCCGTCGGGCAACATGCCAATGCCTTCTGGCAACATGCCAACGCCATCGGGCAACATGCCGATGCCGTCGGGCAACATGCCTATGCCATCCGGTGACATGCCGGGCCACGGGAACATGCCGGGCGGCAACATGCCGACTACCTCAGGTACGCCCGGTATGACCGGCATGATGTCCGGGCAGGACATGGCAGCCCTTCAGAACGCCCAAGGCGTCGAAGCCAGCAAGCTGTTCCTGACGCAGATGATTGCTCACCACGAAGGCGCAATCACCATGGGGCAGAACGAGATCAAGGACGGTCAGTATCCCGCCTCCATCGAGCTGGCGCAGTCGATCGTCACGTCGCAGCAGAAGGAAATCGAGACGATGAAGGGCATCCTGGCCACGCTATAGACGCCTAGTCGCGGCGGGCCGGCAGCGTGATCGTAAATGCCGCCCCGGCCCCCTGGCCCCGGCTGTCCACGGCGATACGGCCTTCGTGTGCTTCCACAATCGCCTTCGCGATCGCCAAACCGATACCGGCTCCGCCGTGTTCGCGAGTCCGGGCGGCGTCGGCCCGGTAGAAGCGATCGAATACATGCGGGAGGTGCTCGGCGGGGATCCCTTCTCCATCGTCAGTCACCGTGATCCTCAGCGCGCCATCGTCAGCGCCCGCCGCGATGATGACCCGACCCCCGGATGGCGTGTGGCGCAACGCGTTGTCGAGCAGGTTCGCCAATACTTGTCCAAGCCTGTGCTGATCCGCCCATAGCGAGGGCAGATCGCCGTCGACCCGGGATATCAGTGTCACATCCTTGGCGGCGAAGCGATCTGCCGCCGCGGATACCGCTGTTTCGATCAGGGTGTCGGGTGCAACGGACGTCGGCGCGATCGAGGCCTGGCTCTCTTCTGCCTGCGCGAGCGCGGAGAGGTCCTGCGAGAATCGCACCAGCCTGCGGGTCTGGTCGCGCAGCATCGTGATGGTCTCGCGGTCAAGGGTTTTCACGCCGTCTTCGACGGCCTCGAGATACGCTTCCAGCACAGAGACCGGTGTGCGGATCTCATGGGCCAGGTCGGAGAACAGCCGCCGTCGCGTGGCCTCCACCGATTCGAGCCGGCTGGCCATCTGGTTGAACGCCCTTGCCAGGGAATCGAAGTCGTCGCCGAGCTGCGGCGGCGAAACGCGTGAGTCGTAATGACCGTCGGCGACCGCGGCCGCGGCCGACGACACCGCCGTCAGCGAGCGTTGTACGCGCCTGCTGAAATACCACGTCACCACCAGCGCCGCCAGAGCCGACACAGCCAGTGCCATCCCGATCGATATCGCCGTGGCGTAGGTATACGCCTGTTCCGCATGCATCTGCTCACTCGACATTGCGGGCACCCCCGCGCGGTGGAGGTGCTCGCGGAAAAGCGGCGGCCCGACGACGGCCGCCACGATCCATACCGTGGCGGCGCCCGCGACAAGCACCAAGGTCTGCGCCAGCAACAGTCGCGCGCCGATTCCCGGACGGCTCATTTCCCGCTCCCCATCCGGTATCCAACGCCGCGCACCGTGATCACATAGCGCGGAGCAGCGGGATCGTCGCCCAGCTTGCGGCGCAAATGCCCGATATGAACATCGACGAGGTGCTCGTTGCCGACCCACGACTCCGCCCATACGCCATCGAGGAGCTGCCTGCGGCTGAACACAACGCCGGGTCTCGCGGACAGGGCTGCGAGCACGTCGAATTCGGTACGAGTCAACGTGATCGGCTCGTCATCGATGAACACCTCCCGGCTGGCGACATCGATCCGCAAGTCACCGAAGACTCGTGGCGGTGGTTGATCGGGCACGGCGCCGACGTCAGCCGCCGCTGTCCGCGGCCGCCGCAACATCGCGCGAATCCGCGCCACCAGTTCGCGCGGGCTGAACGGCTTGGTCACATAATCGTCAGCGCCGACCGACAAGCCGACGACGGTATCCATCTCGGTGTCGCGAGCGGTCAGCATCACCACATAAGCATCGGAGAAGGTCCGCAGTTGCCTGCACACCTCCAAGCCGTCGATCCCTGGCAGTGCCAGGTCGAGCACCACGACGTCGGGATCGATCTCCCGCGCCATCGCCACGGCGTCGTGACCGTTGTGGGCGACGCTGACCTCGAAGTGTTCACGCTCCAGGTAGCTGGCGACGACGCTGGCCAGCGGCACCTCGTCGTCGACGACCAGGGCCCGGTACCCGGCCGAATCACCACCAGGGATCCGCTTCATGCCATTCATGGTGCCCCGGGGCCAACCGGTTGCGGGCCAGCCTCATCACAACAGGCCCCAGTCTTGAGCGAATCTTCACAAAACCCATACCGATCGTCTCGGACGCACGGAGGACGCTGAATATCACAGGAAGGAGGCGGCGGTGATGACCATCGGCTGGCTGGTTGTGGCCTTCGTGGTGGTCGCTTTCTGGGCCATACCAGTTGCCGCAACACTCGCGCTGTTCCCCGCTGGGTCCCGAGTTCGCCGCCGTCGCAGAACTGATGATCATGATTGAAATCCCTTCGAGCCCGACCAGAATCAGCCGTCGGACATTTATCGCCGGCACCGTCGCCGCGGGCTTCGCGCTCGCCGCGTGCGCGCCCGAGAAGTCCGTGCGAATCCCCAACGACCGGATCGCCGCCGTTGAGGCAGCGAGGCCACACACCGGGCGGACGGTCCCCGTGGAACTCACCCCCGGACGAGCCGACATCGATCTCGGCGGTACGCGGGCGGCCACATTCGCCTACGGCGACGCCGTTCCCGGTCCGCTGATTCGGGCCAATGTGGGCGATGACCTCGCGGTTACCGTCAAGAACCGGCTGAACCACCCGACGTCGATACATTGGCACGGCATCGCGTTGCGCAACGACATGGACGGCGCCTCACCGGCCAGCCCGGACATTGACCCGGGCACCGAATTCGTTTATCGATTCTCGGTGCCACACCCTGGCACCTATTGGGCGCACCCGCACACCGGACTGGACGCCGACACCGGACTGTACTTGCCGATCATCGTCGACGATCCCAACGATCCAGCCAGGTACGACGCCGAATGGGTTGTGGTATTGGATGATTGGACCGACGGCGTCGGCTCGTCCCCCCAACAGATCTACGACGGCCTGCACCGAGGTGGAATGCCCGGCATGGGCGGAATGCCGGGTATGGGTGGAATGTCGGGCATGGGCGGCAGCGCTAGCACGCTGTTGGGCGGTGACGGCGGTGACGTCAACTACCCGTATTACCTGATCAATGGGCGTATTCCGACAGCCCCGAACACATTCAGCGCCAAGCCGGGGCAGCGGGTGCGCATCAGGATCATCAACGCCGGCTCCGATACCGCCTTCCGCGTGGCGCTCGCCGGGCACCGCATGACGGTCACCCACACGGACGGCTATCCCGTCGAGCCGACCGAGGTTGATGCGGTTCTGCTGGGTATGGGTGAACGGTACGACGTGTTGGTCACCGTGGGGGACGGCGTGTTCCCGTTGGTGGCGCTCGCCGAGGGCAAGAATGCGTTGGCGCGGGCGTTGCTCTCCGCGTCCGCCGGGGCCGCCCCGGACGCCGCCTACCGTCCACCCGAACTCAACGGGCGGGTCGGCACGGTCGACATGTTCACTGCTACACCGGAAGTCGACCTCGGTGCCGGCAAGCCGGACACTGAACTGTCCGCCCAGCTGTCCGGCGGGATGATGAGCTACAACTGGATGATCAACGGGCGTCCGTTCGCAGACACCGAACCACTGACGGTTACCGAGGGCCGGCGGGTGACGCTGACGTTCAACAACATGTCGATGATGTGGCATCCGATTCATCTGCACGGCCATACGTTTCAGGTGCTCAATTCCGGTGGCATCAGAGGACCACGCAAGGACACAGTCATCGTTCGCCCGATGCAGCAGCTGACCGTGCAGTTGACTGCTGACAACCCGGGGGAGTGGATGCTTCATTGTCACAACACGTACCACCAGGAAGCGGGAATGATGACAAGCCTGACCTACGTGGCGTAAGGAGGGCGTATGGAGGCGATCGGACACGCACTGGCCATCGCCGGCTCCATGACATGGGAGATCTTGTGGGCCCTGATTCTGGGCTTCGCCCTGTCTGCGGTGGTGCAGGCGGTGGTGCGTAAGTCCACAATCGTGCGGCTGCTCGGTGACGACCGGCCTCGCACACTGGCGGTCGCAACTGGCCTCGGCGCGGCGTCGTCCTCGTGTTCGTATGCGGCGGTCGCGCTGGCGCGATCGCTGTTTCGTAAGGGTGCGAACTTCACCGCCGCGATGGCTTTCGAGATCGCTTCGACCAACATGGTCATCGAACTGGGCATCATTCTTGCGCTGCTGATGGGCTGGCAGTTCACCGCGGCCGAGTTCGTCGGCGGACCGATCATGATCGTGTTGCTCGCGCTGCTGTTCCGAATCTTCGTGCGGTCCAGGTTGATCGAGGAAGCGCGCAGTCACGCCGAGCGCGGCGTCGCCGGTTCCATGGAGGGGCACGCAGCGATGGACATGTCGGTTGCGGCCGAAGGGTCCTTCTGGCGCAGACTCTTTTCTCCGCAAGGACTCACCGCCGTTTCCCATATCTACGTGATGGAATGGGCCGCGATTCTGCGTGACATCGTCCTCGGTCTGCTGATCGCGGGCGCCATCGCAGCTTGGGTTCCGGAAACGTTCTGGCAGGGCTTCTTTCTCACCGATCACCCCATACTTGCGGCGGTGTGGGGACCGATTGTCGGTCCGCTCGTCTCGATCCTGTCTTTCGTCTGCTCTATCGGCAACGTGCCGCTGGCGGCCGTGCTGTGGAGCGGCGGCATCAGCTTCGGCGGCGTCATCGCATTCATCTATGCCGACCTGCTGATCATTCCGATCCTGAACATCTACCGGAAGTACTACGGCGTCAAGATGATGTTCGTGCTCTTGGGAACCTTCTACCTCACCATGGTCGGAGCCGGTTACCTCGTCGAAATCCTCTTCGGCGCTGCGGGACTCATTCCCGAGCATCGCGACGTGGCGGTGATGGAACAAGGCATCACCTGGAACTACACGACGTGGCTCAACATCGCCTTCCTGATCCTCACCGCGCTGTTGCTGATTCGGTTCGTTCGGACCGGAGGAATACCGATGCTGCGGATGATGGGCGGCGCGCCCGATGCCGAACACGCCGGACACGACCACCATGCTTCATGAAATCTTCATCGAATGACTAGCCGAGCCATACGACGCGGCGCGAGGCTCTAGCCATGGTCAACAGCACCGTCGTGCTGCACGTTGGTGGGCTTCATTGGGCGACCTCGGCTGCGTCCGTCGAGGCCACGTTGCTGCGACGTCCCGGGGTGGTTTCCGTCGCGGCGAACGCGGCCAATCAAACCGCCACCGTGACATACGACCCGGCCACGACGTCGGTGGCTCAGCTCTCGGACTGGGTGCGCGATTGCGGACTGCACTGTGCCGGCCAATCGGTGCCCAGCCATGTGTGCGATCCGATGGCTGAGCCCACCGAGCACGAGGCCCACGGCGCTGCGACGCCGCAGGAAATGATGGGCCACGGCGGCCACGCCGGAATGTCGATGGATCACATGGTCCGCGACATGCGCAACCGCTTCCTCGTCGCGTTGGTGCTGTCGATCCCGATCATGTTGTGGTCGCCGATGGGCCGCGACATGTTCGGGTTCACGGTGCCGGCACCGTTCGGATTGCGCGACGACGTCTTCACGCTCTTGCTGAGCCTTCCGGTGGTCTTCTACTCGGCCTGGATCTTTTTCGACGGGGCGTGGCGCGCGCTGCGTGCGCGCACCCTCGACATGATGGTGCTCGTCGCCGTGGCGGTCGGCGCGGGCTGGCTGTACAGCGTCGGTGTGACGCTCACCGGCGGGGGCGAAGTCTTTTACGAAGCCGCGTCGGTCCTGACGACCTTCGTGCTGCTGGGCCACTGGTTCGAGATGCGTGCGCGGGGCGGGGCGAACGACGCCATCCGCACGCTGCTGGAACTCGCGCCGCCGATGGCGGTGGTGTTGCGCGACGGCGAACCCGTCGAGATCCCGACCGCCGAGGTGACAGTCGGCGATCTGCTGTTGATCCGGCCCGGCGCCAAGATCCCGGTGGACGGCACCGTCGAGGACGGCCACTCGGAGGTCGACGAATCGATGGTGACCGGCGAAAGCCTGCCGGTGACAAAGGATTCCGGGTCGACGGTAATCGGCGCGTCCATCAACACGACCGGCACTTTGCGGGTGCGCGCCACGAAGGTGGGCTCTGACACCGTCCTGGCCCAGATCGTGCAGATGGTGCAGGAGGCGCAGAACTCGAAGGCCCCGGGACAGCGGCTGGCCGACCGGGCCGCGTTCTGGTTGGTACTCGTCGCTCTCGTCGGCGGGACGGCCACCTTCTTGGTGTGGTGGGCCGTCGGCGCCGGTGTTCAGACGGCGCTGCTGTTCGCGATCACCGTCGTGGTGATCACCTGCCCCGACGCGCTCGGATTGGCAACGCCCACCGCGATCATGGTCGGCACCGGCCTCGGCGCCAAACGTGGTGTGCTCTTCAAGAACGCGACCGCGCTCGAGACCTCGGCTCGCATCGACACCGTGGTGATGGACAAGACCGGCACGTTGACCAAAGGTGAACCCGAGGTCACCGATGTGGTGGTCGACGGCATCGACGAAGGTGAGTTTCTCGGTTTGGTGGCGGCGGTCGAATCGGCATCGGAGCATCCGCTCGCGGCCGCAATCGTGAGCTACGCCGCCGACCGCGGGATAAAACCATTGCCAATCAAGGACTTCCGCAATGTCCCAGGGCACGGGGCGACCGCCGAGGTCCAAGGCCGCCGCGTGGCTGTCGGCAACCGCAAGTTGATGGTGGAGGAGAACGTCGACTTCGGCGCGCTGATGGAACGGCGTGACGAACTCGCCTCCAGTGGCCGGACCGCGGTACTGGTGGCCGTGGACGGACGTGGGGTTGGGGTCATTGCATTGGCCGACGCCGCCAGGGAGACGTCGGCGGACGCCGTCGCCGCGCTACACGAGCTTGGCGTGCAGGTCGTGATGCTGAGCGGGGACAACGAGGCAACCGCGAAACGGATTGCCGCCCAACTCGGTATCGATACGGTGATCGCCGAAGTCCTGCCCGGCGACAAGGCCTCCGAGATCGCCGCACTGCAGCGCGCAGGCAAGAAGGTCGCGATGGTCGGCGACGGTGTCAACGACGCTCCCGCGTTGGCGCAGGCTGACCTGGGCATCGCTATCGGTGCCGGTACGGACGTCGCCATCGAAACCGCCGATGTGGTGTTGATGCGTTCGGATCCGCTTGACGTGCCCATCGCGCTGCGTATCGGGCGGGGCACGGTGCGTAAGATGCGCCAAAACCTCTGGTGGGCAGTCGGTTACAATGTCATCGCATTGCCGATTGCCGCGGGGGTGTTCGAGCCCGCGTTCGGTTTGGTGCTGCGTCCGGAGATCGCCGCCTTGTCCATGTCGGGGTCTAGCCTCATCGTGGCAGTCAACGCGTTGATGCTCAAACGGCTCAAGCTTCCTCGCCCGGGATCGTCGGCATCGGCTGCGACAACCGCGTTGGAACCAGCACCAACGCCGTCTCGGCTATGAGGTACGGTCCTCGGCTCTACACCGCGGACGCATTGGCGCCGTGAAGCATTGGGTGCTAAGTCGAGGGTCTTAGGTCAGTTCGGATTGGGCCGTTCGGACCCTCGGGCGCTTACGTTGTCCCGTTGGAAGTGGCGAGGCAAAGCGTGCACTGTGAGAACTGAGTCGTGTGGAGGTAGACGCCAATGAGTCTCAAGTCTTTTCCTTGGTACGCGCTGACTTTGGTCACGATCATCCTTGGCGCGGCTGCGATCGGTGTCCCCGTGTCTGCGCTTCTTGTGCCCCTGCTGGTGCTGGCATGTCCATTGATGATGCTGTTGATGCGCGGGGGTGACCGTGGCCGAGGGTGCGACCACCAGTCCGGACCGGATGAACGGCGCGACGGCTGACGCCCACGTCGAGGAGGTCGAGACGTGGCGAAGACACAACGCGCGATTTTCGAGCTGACACTCAAACACCTTCGGAAGCGCAACTTCGCTGTGCTGTCGACGAGTGACGAACACGCCGTGCCGCACTCGGCCGGAGTGAATTACGGTGTGTCGGCGCCGGGTCGCGATCTGGTGATTTACGTTATGACACGCAGACATCTACTGAAGGCGCGGAATATCGCGCAGAATCCGAGTGTCTCGCTGGTGGTGCCTTTGACGAGGCGGCTGTTGTGGTTTCTCCCACCGCCGACTATCCAGCTGCACGGGCAGGCCGAGATCGTTGATTGGACTGATAAAGAGGGGACTGACGTCTTCAAGCGCTTCTGGATGGGCCGCCGAATCCTGGACGGCTATCAGAAGTCCTATCGCCGTGGTGAATCGCGGATCTGCTTCCTGAAGATCACTCCAGATCCCGTGATCAACACATATATGGTCGGCTCCAATATCTGGCAAGTCAGAAGGCGCATGGAATCCGGGGCGGCCAAGGTGGTCAACCCGGACGAATATCGTTGATAAGCAACGCCGTACGGAAACAGATGCGGGGATGGGGACCTGTGACCCCTCTCGAGTATCAACGCCCAGCGCCTTTGCAGAGACAAGCCACATGTATTGAGGGACCAAATGCCCTTACGGAATTGCCTTGCGGCGGGCGTAATTGCATATAGACCAAACTTTGAGCGCGAAGGTCGCGCTCTTCCAGGAGGTGCGTCAGATGCTCGGCGACATCGTGTCATTGGCTGATAATCTGTGGTTCGTTGTCGGTGATATGCCCGCGGATGTCCCCAATGTGCTCGTGTACCGCAAAGGCGATCGTCTTTATCTGCTGGACAGCGGAGCCGGCCCGACCATCCGGGCAAGCATCCTCAGCGTGCTCCGCGACGTGGGCCCAGTCCAATCGTTCACCCTGTTGAACAGCCACGGACACGCGGACCACGTTGGAAACAACGATGTGATCCGCTCGGTGCAGGCCAAGGAGACCCATCACTACATCGCGAAAGCAGGGCTGGCTCTGTTGGACGCGCCCTCGTATTTCGCCACCCAGTTCTCGACGGTAAGCGATTACTACGACCTGACATCCGGCTACCAGGCACACCGAATGCGGTGGCGGGCGCTAGGTATCGGGCGCGACCTCGTACAGGCGGTGGTGGGCGAATATCGGGCACTGAAATTGGTCTTTGCGCTCTATCTGAAGAAATTCGGGGCCAGCCATCCGTCGCAGGAAACCATGCAGACCTACGAATCGCTGCCCGAGCGGTCGCTGGTCATCGGAAACGTCAGCTGGACAGGTTGGGCACTTGGCGATGACGACGTCTGGGTTCTGCAAGCGGGCGGCCACACGCCCGATGAGGTGATTTTCTACCTACCCGAACACCAACTGCTCCACACCGCTGATCTGACGCTCCCGTTCTTCCCGACGTTCCCCGCCTCCGACGGCGCAGTGACCCGCACGCTGCTGAGCAAATGCCAAGCCATGGCGGCTGCTGGCACGGTGCAGCTGTTGACCGACGGACACCACCACATGGTCTATCGCGGCCAGGACGAGGCCGTCGCCTTCCTGGGGACGCTGCTTGCCGAGCACAAACACTTCCAGGCCGTACTGCGAGACATCGTGGAGACACACGACGGGCTGACGGTCGACGAGGTCTACACGCATGTTCGACAACGCATCGCCGACCCGGTGGTGCAGCATTTCCTGTCGTTGGAATTCCCTTATTTTCCAATGGCCCTACAGCAGATCATCGCCGTGTCGTTGGTCGAGATGGGCTACGCCACCAAGGGGCCACGACGCAGAAAGAGCTTCTACCGCTCGCCAAAGCCTGTTGAATCGATCGACGCGGCCAACGAAGTGCTATCCGCGGCAAGCGGATGATTCTCGGCGTCGGGCACGGCTGGCGCCGTCAGCTGGGCTCGCGGAGTGGGAGGCCGGCGGCGCGGTAGATCGCATCGATGACGGTCATGTTCTCGACCGCGTCTTGCGGTGTCGTCTTCACCGGCTCGCCGCGCAGCACTGCGGCGGCGAATGCGTCGAGTTGATACGCGTACGACGCTCGCCGCGAGAAACGCTCAACGCGTGTGCCGTTGGCTGACCGGACCGAAAGGCGGTGGAAGAACTGCGGCATCACCGGGTTGAGTACACGCAGCTCGCCGCGGTCACCGACGACCTTGGCGCTCATCTGCAGGAGATTCGACGACCACATCGAGCAGTGAATCCGGCCGGTATGTCCGCCGGTGAACCGCAACTCGGCCGTCATGGCCCTGTCGATCTGTCGATCACGCAGTTTCGCTTGCGCCGCAACAACTTCGGCAATATTACCGCCGAATGTACGGGCCATATTGACCGTATAGCATCCGGCGTCCATCGTGGCGCCGCCGGCGAGCGAATAGTTGTAACGGATGTCGGAGAACATGGGCAGCGGGTAGCACAGGGTCGCCTCCACGCGCTCGAGCGTCCCCAGTTCGCCCGAGGCAATGATCTGCTCAATTCGCAAGGCCAGTGGATGGTACCGGTAGTGAAACGCCTCCATTACGACCCGGCCGGACTTTGCGGACAGTTCGGAGACCTCAAGAGCTTCGGCGGCGTTGGCGGTGAACGGCTTTTCGCACAGGACATGCTTGCCGGCGTTCAGCGCGGCTCGCGTCCAGCGGCCGTGCAGACTGTTCGGCAGCGGGTTGTAGATCGCGTCGACCTCCGGGTCGGCGACGAGGGCCTGGTAGCTTTCGTGCACCCGGGCGATGCCGTGTTTCGCGGCAAAAGCTTTCGCACGCGAGGGGTCTCGTGCGGCCACCGCAGCAACCACGACCTCGGCGTTTCGCTTGGCCGGTTTGATGAGCGCCATCGGCGCGATGCGTGCTGCGCCCAGGATGCCGATGCGCAGCGGGGCGACCTCGTTTCCCGTCACGGACGAGACGCTAGCACTGGTCCGGTCCCCACCTCGCCGCCACGCGCAAGCACCAGTGCCGCAACGACGAGTAGCCCACCGAGCCACGCGAATCCGGTTAGTAATGGCCAGGTTTCATCGAAGCCCGCCGTGAGACTGGTGTCGAACAGCACCCGCGTCAGGCCGTATCCAGGCAGAAATTGCGCCCACTCCTGAGGTACAGGGCGAAGCATCGGGCTTTGAATGATTCCCAGATCGAGGAATGGGATCAAGAATGCGACGAACACCCCCGCGACCTTGCCCAGCACCGGCCCGATGACGACACCGATCAGCGCGTAGACGGTGGCGATCAGTAGGTTGGCGCCAATGTATCCGGGCCACTGCTTGGCGTCGAAGACGGTCGCCGTAACCGCCATGGTCGCCGCGGTGATGACGACGGCGGCCACGGCGACTACTCCCAACCGGGCTGCGAGCACAACGCCAGTGCGGTAGCCGGACAGCCGTAGGCGTCTGTCTCCGCCGGCCGCATCGAGTACCACGAACATGCCAACCAGTGCAGCCAATGCCCCGATGCCGATGGGGGCCATCGCTCCGGCATGTACATCAGGAAACCAGAATGGCTGGTTGGACGTGGTGCCGTTCTCTGTGACCGACACCGGTAGGGGCCGTCCAGGAGTGGTCACCTTCGCCAACAGTACGAACGCCACCGGCACGATCACTAGGAGCGCCAGCAGCACGGCGTTGCGCCGCAGATCGACCAGACCGAACCGCAGCGCGGTCACCAACTGGCCGGCCGTGTGCTGACGCCGTCGCGCGGTGCGGGAGCCAGCCGCCACCACCGCTCCAGCGACGGCCACGGCGCCGACCATCCATACCGATGCGAGGCCGAGATCGCCGAGCCGCCCGGCGTGGTGTGACGGCGTGTCGACCATCCACAACGTGACGAAATGAGTAGGAAACCAGCGGGTGAACACATAGTCACCGCCGCTGCCCGCTGGTCCGACGAAGACGTCGATCATCCAGATCAACAAGATAATCACAGCACCGTTGACCGGATTGGCGACCGCCACCCCGATCAATGCGCCGATCGCCAGGTAGATGACCGCGAACATCAGCGTGCCGACGATCACGCGAACAGGATTGTCGATGCCGGTGCGCACGGCCAAGGCGGCGAGCGCTACAGCCGAGACGAGCCCGGCCATGAGCAGACCCGTGCCCGCGCGAGCGGCGAGCAGCCGTGCAGCTGGTAAACCGGCGAGTTGCATTCGCTTGTCTGCCCTTCGCGCCGAGCGGATCTGGAAGTACATTGCCAGTCCCGATAGGAAGCCGGCCGCCCAGCCGGCCGTGGCGGTTTGCGTCGCGATGCCGGGTCGCCCCCGCAACAGTTCCATCGCGTCGGCGATCGATCCGGCCGCGACGAGCACGAATACCAGTGGCACCAAGATCAGCATGATCAGGTTCACCGGGTTGCGTACATAGTCGGTGATGAAACTGCGAGTCAGCAGCAGTGTGGGCCGCCATTGTTCGTGGGCCGCCGTTGTCATTGTGGTGCTTCTTGCCCGTCGCACTGCCCCTCGCACAATCGCCCGTCGCAGAGTTTGACGATGCGATCGAAGCGCTGTTCGTCGGCGACGAAGTGGCTGATGATCAGCACCGACCGTCCGTCGTCGCGGCGACGGCCGACGAGATCCCAGAACTTCAGATAGGTATCCCAATCGAAGCCGGCGTAGGGCTCATCCAGCAGCAGCACTGCCGGATCGGCGAGCATGGCCAGGGTGAGGTTGAGCTTGGCCAGCGTGCCACCGGACAGCCGATCCGCACGAGTGCCGGCATATCGTTCAAATCCCAACGCCTCGTAAAGATCTCGGCGTGCACGCCGCTCGGCCTCGTGTGTCATGCGATAGGCGCGGGCGAACAGTTCAATGTGCTCGTCGCACGTCAGGCGTTCATAGACGACCGGCTGTTGTGGGCAGTAACCCAGCACGCCGGATCGGGTCACAGTGCCTGCGTCTGCAGCTATCTCGCCGACCAGGATCTTCATGATGGTTGACTTGCCAGAACCGTTTTCACCGACAAGTCCGACGACCTCGCCCGGCTTCAAGGTGAGATCGACGCCACGCAGCACCTGTTGGCGGTGTGACATCGGCCAGATGCCCCGGTGAAATGACTTCTCAATGCCCTCGGCCATCAGCACCGGCGTTGAGCCAGCCTCGACCATCGGTGCCCTCGTGACTGCTGCTGCGCTCACTATCTTGTTCACGACCGGCCTCCTCGCGGATGGGCTAGGACCGGTCGGCTGGGTCGCGGTGCTCGCCGGTATCGGCTGACCCACGATCAGAGCCGTCGCCGTGACCTCCACCCATTCCGCCCATCATGAACATCATCATTGCCGGGCAGGCGAGTACGACGAGCACCAGCAGAATCGTCGATGCCGGCACACCAACGGCCACCGCACCGATAACGGCTGCGGCCAGAGCGGCCGCGTACCAGGGCATGTACTGACGCTTCATTGATCTCTCCCTCGCTCAGTGTCAGATCAACGATGCGTCACCGACGCGACGAGACCAACGGACCTACGTAGCTGCTACGTAGAACGGAGGTCACAATTGCGATGGACTAAAGTCCCTTCGTCGTGCGCCGACCGCGCCGCAGCGGCGCATATCACCAGGCATAGCGTGATAGAGCGGGCCGCGGAGCTCTTGTCGAACTATCGGGCACGTATCGACCTGTTGTTCCAACCGCTGCCGCATACCATACCCTGCTAGGGTATGTGATCCGACGCACAATCTTCGCCACCTGCATACCCTACGGGGGTATAGTTGGACGGGAACTGATCGTCGCGAGAAGGGAGCGGTATGAACACAGTCACCGTCACGGTCGCTGGAATGACCTGCGGTCATTGCGCCACATCGGTGCGCGAAGAGATCGGGAGCATTCCCGGCGTCACCGCTGTTGACGTCGACCTGGCCAGCGGGAAGGTCACCATCGACAGCGAGCAACACGTCGAGGCCCAAGCAGTCAAGGGCGCCGTTGAAGAAGCTGGCTACGAGCTGGCCAGCTGAAACTGACCCGGAATCGAAGAAAGGAGCGCACCATGAACCCCGCCACCGGCCACGTCGAGCTGCAGATTGGCGGAATGACGTGCGCATCCTGCGCCGCCCGAATCGAAAAGAAGCTCAACAAGATCGACGGGGTCACCGCAACCGTCAACTTCGCAACTGAGAAGGCCAGCGTCGACTACGTCGGAGACGTCTCTCCGAACGAGCTCGTGGAGATGGTCGAACAAGCCGGGTACACCGCTGAGCTGCCCAAGCCTGACACTCCTGACGCGCCAGGCCGGCCAGTCGAAGAGGATCCCACCGCGTCGGTGCGGCGGCGACTGCTGATTTCCTTGGCATTAACCGTTCCGGTGATCGCGATGGCGATGATCCCGGCGCTGCAATTCACCAATTGGCAGTGGCTATCTCTCACGCTTGCGGCGCCCGTCGTTGTGTGGGGTGCGTGGCCTTTCCACCAAGCCGCGTGGACCAACCTGCGGCACGGCGCAGCCACTATGGACACGCTGATCTCGATGGGCACGATCGCCGCCTTCAGCTGGTCCGTCTACGCATTGTTCTGGGGCACCGCCGGAATGCCAGGAATGAGGCACCCGTTCGAGCTGACGATCGCCCGAACCGACGGCACCGCCAACATCTACTTCGAGGTCGCTGCCGGTGTCACGACCTTCATCCTGGCCGGCAGGTTCTTCGAGGCCCGCGCCAAGCGTCGCGCGGGCGCAGCACTGCGAGCGCTTCTCGAACTGGGTGCCAAGGACGTTGCGGTTCGCAGAAACGGTGTGGAACAGCGGATTCCGATCGAGAAACTGAGCGTCGGCGACGAGTTCGTGGTTCGTCCCGGTGAGAAGATCGCCACCGACGGCGTCGTGATCGAGGGCAGTTCGGCGGTGGACGCGTCGATGCTGACGGGGGAGTCCGTGCCGGTAGAGGTGGGTCCCGACGACCAGGTTGTCGGAGCCACCGTCAACGTCGGTGGACGACTTGTGGTGCGCGCCAACCGGATCGGTTCTGACACGCAGCTCGCACAGATGGCCAGGCTCGTCGAGGAGGCGCAGGCCGGCAAGGCGCAGGCGCAACGGCTGGCCGACAAGATCTCCGGGATCTTCGTGCCCATCGTCATCGCGCTCGCGGTGGCGACGCTGGGATTCTGGCTCGGCACAGGCGAATCGGCCTCGGCCGCATTGACTGCGGCCGTGGCCGTGCTGATCATCGCTTGCCCGTGCGCGCTCGGGCTGGCCACGCCGACCGCTCTGATGGTTGGCACCGGTCGCGGCGCTCAGCTCGGCATTTTGATCAAGGGACCCGAGGTGTTGGAGTCGACGCGGCGAATCGACACGATCGTGCTCGATAAGACCGGCACCGTCACCACCGGCACCATGACGTTGCTCGATGTAATCACCGCGGACGGCGAACGGCCGGACGAGGTGCTGAGACTGGCTGGCGCGCTGGAGGATTCCTCCGAGCATCCCATCGCCAGAGCCATCGCGAAGGGCGCCCGTGAGAAGGTCGGCGACTTGCCCGCTGTCGAAGACTTCGCGAACGTCGAGGGACTGGGCGTACATGGCATCGTCGACGGCCACGCCGTCGTCGTGGGCCGGCAGCGGTTCCTCGCCGACTGGTCCCAGCATCTGCCGGAGGGGCTCGTGGAGCTGACCCTTCAGGCTGAATCGGAGGGCAAAACCGTCGTCGCGGTCGGCTGGGATGGCAAGGCCCGCGCCGTGCTCGTCGTCGCCGATGCCGTCAAACCAACGTCGGCGGAAGCAATTCGGCGGATGCGAGAGCTGGGGTTGACGCCGATCATGCTCACCGGTGACAACGCGGCGGCGGCGCGGACGATCGCCGCCGAGGTCGGCATTGACAGCGTGATCGCCGAAGTGTTGCCGCAGGACAAGGTCGAAACGGTGAAGCGGTTGCAGGCCGAGGGCAGGGTTGTGGCCATGGTCGGTGATGGGATCAACGACGCCGCCGCGCTGGCACAGGCCGATCTCGGGCTGGCGATGGGTACGGGCACCGATGTCGCGATCGAAGCCAGCGATCTGACGCTGGTGCGCGGCGATCTACGCGCCGTACCCGACGCCATCCGGCTCTCCCGCAAGACATTGGCGACGATCAAGGGCAATCTCTTCTGGGCGTTCGCCTACAACGTCGCCGCATTGCCGTTGGCGGCAGCGGGGCTGCTGAACCCGATGCTTGCCGGTGCGGCGATGGCCTTTTCGTCGATATTCGTGGTGAGCAACAGCTTGCGGCTCAGGCGATTTGAGTCTGCCACCGGCGCGCCTCGATCACCGTAGAACCCGCTTCCGGCATTTCTTGTTCGGCCGTGAATTGTCATGTCTTCCGCGCGGCGCCGACGAACAGCATGCCGCCAAGATGGGTTTCGATCCGCCCAGTGCCGTGCAACCCATGGCGTGCGAGCTCGGCGGCGAATTCAGCTGCCTCGAACCGGTTCTCGCGCGGGTGAACGGTAAACGTACGGAACGCCCACGTGTTGAGAATGTGGCGGGGGACTTCCTCGAACAACAGCAAGCCACCCGGTCGCAGCACGCGAGCGATTTCCGCTATCGACGACTGCCAGTCGGGGACATGGTGGATGATCCCGAAGTCAACCACGGTGTCGGTGGCGCCGGACGGCTGATCGATCTCGCACACGTCACCCACCGACAGCGATACCGGTCGACCGTGCAGGCGTTTTCGGGCCAGTTCGACCATCGATTCGTCCAAGTCGAAGGCCGTCAGCCGCTCGGCGCCAAGGCGGTCGAGGATCACCTCACCACCCACGCCGCGGCCGCAGCCCACTTCAAGCACATGTTGCCCCGAAAGGTCGCCGCCCGCCAAACGTCGAAACCAAGTCGCCTCTCGACGATGCTGATGTGCGGCCCGCACGGGATTGTTCATCGCCGCTCGTTCGATCGCATTGAGCTTCATACCCGCACTATACCCCCACGGGGTATAAATGAAAGGGCTACTATCGAGCACGTTTCAACCCGCCTGGCTGTCGCCGACGTTAGGTGCTCGCGTTGCCGGCTCGCCACTGGTCCCACGGAATGTTCCAGTCGCCCAAGCCATCAGCGCCGGGCAGCGTCGAGCCGACGGTGTTGGCGACTTCCACGATGTCCCCGCGTTTGGTGTTGTTGTAGAACCAGATTGCGTTAGCGGGATTAACGTTTAGGCAGCCGTGGCTGACGTTGCTGCGGCCTTGACTAGCCACTGACCACGGCGCGGAGTGCACGTAGATCCCGCTGTACGACATCTGCGTCGCCCACTCGACCTCGGTGCGATACCCGTCCGGAGAGTTGACCGGCACACCGTATGTCGACGAGTCCATGATCAAAAATGAGTAGCGGTCACCGATTATGTACTTGCCGTTGTCGGTCGGCGTGCTGTTCTTCCCCATTGAGATCGGCATAGTCTTCGCGATCTTGCCATTGATCCGCACGGTCATCGTCTTGGTGGCATCGTCGGCCGTCGCGATGACTTCATCGCCGATGGTAAACCGCGTCGAGACGTCCTGCTGGCCAAAGAGGCCGTCGCCCAGATCGACGCCGTACGCCTTGACCTCGACGTCCACGGTGGTGCCGGGCTTCCAATAATTCTCTGGGCGCCAACGCACTTCGCGATCGCTCAGCCAGTAAAACGCGCCGTCGATCGGAGGGTTGGCGGTGACCTTGATAGCGCGTTGGGCGGCTACGCGGTCGGGAATGCTCTCGTCGAACCGCACCGCGATCGGCTGGCCGATGCCTACCACCTCGCCGTCGTTTGGCATGACGTACGGCATCGTCAGGTTTTCTGGGGAGTGCGTTTGGAACGTCATGCGCTTACGGGCGACGCCGCTCAGCCCAAGCGCTTCGGCGGTGAGTGTGTATTGCTTGTTGTACCCCAGCGGCTCGGAGGACGTCCACGTCAGGCCATCCGGGCCGACTTCGCCGTCCAGCGATTCGCCCTCGTCGTCCACCAAGCTGACCGCACCGAGTACCCCGTCGCCGGCGGCGACCGTCACCGGAGAGTCCACCGGGACGCCGATCGCGCCATCAGTCACGGACGCCTGCAGTTTGGGCACCAGCAGATCGCCGAATGGTGTGCCCTTTTCGCTGATAACCTGCGGCTCCGGAGGTGTTGGGGCGCGGTTGCACGCACTGAGTAGCAGCGCCGCGGCGCTCAACGCGGAAACTGATGTCCGCCAGATCATTTTGCGCCGTCGGTCGGTCATCGAGCGGGCCCCCGCATCAGTCGACCTCCATTCGTCCGGTGTGCCGCGGTGTGCCTCTCAGTCTTTGTGGCGCCGATATCACTTGACTGGTCGTTCAATGAAGGTTCCGTAAAGGTACCTACGGCCTCTGTACGTAGATAGTAGGCGAAATTCATGTGGACCCGCCCTAGATCCTCCGCATGACCCCGCGGCGACGGTCTACGATCTGCGTACCCAGGTAGTAGGAGGTTCATATGCGCTCGCGGGGATTCGGCGAACTCGAGGCGGTCATCATGGAGCGCATCTGGAACCGCGAGGGAGCGGCCACGACCGTTCGCGAGATCTTCGACGAACTTGCCGCAGAACGCTCTATCGCTTATACGACCGTGATGTCGACGATGGATAACCTGCACAGCAAGGGATGGTTGACCCGCGAAAAGGACGGGAAGGCATATCGGTACTGGCCCACCCTCACCCGGGAGGAGCACAGCGCGAGACTGATGCGCGACGCCTTTGAATCCGGCGGGCGCTCGGAGTTGGTCCTCAGCCACTTCATCGACCAGATCAGTCCCGAGGAATCCGAACGCCTGCAGGCGGCGCTGCGCAAGATAGCGTCACGAAGCCGAAGGGCACGCAAGTGAGTATTGCGGTCTGTCTCCTCCTCTACAGTGTGGTGGTCCTCATCGGCGGCCCCCCGCTGCTGCGCAGGCTGACCAGCTTCGGACACGCGCCGCGACTTGGGGCGACTGCCTGGATCACCGCGATCGCAAGCGTGGTGGTGTCCTGGCTCGGGGCAACGGCTTTGGCGGTCGCCGATGTCGCTCACCACTGGATCCATCCCGGTGCTGCCATTGCCGCGTGTCTTTCAATCCTGGGAGACCTTGCCGCCGGGAACGCCGGCAAGGCAATGCAAGTCGTGCTCTTCGTGCTCGTCGGACTCGGGGCGGCGCTATTCGCCTACAGCACCACGCGGTTGTTGCGCATCCTTATTCGAATGCGGGCTCGAACGGACGGGCACGCCCGCGCTGTGCACGTCGTCGGACGCCGGGTCAGGGGTGTGGACGCGGTGGTCATCGACGCCCCGGAGCCCGCGGCCTACTGCGTTCCAGGACGCCCACACGTTGTTGTTGTCACCAGCGCCGCTCTGGCATCTTTAGGTGAAGGCGAGCTTGCAGCGATCCTTGCCCATGAGCGAGCTCACATCGAAGGGCGCCACCCGCAAATCATCGCTATCCTGCGTAGCCTGGCCGCAACATTCCCCAAGTTGACCCTCATGATCGAAGGGGCACAGCAGGTTTCGCGATTGCTTGAGATGTGCGCTGACGATACCGCCGCAAAGAAGCACGGTTCCGCTTCGCTTATTGGTGGGCTACTGGCGCTGACCCGTGCCGCACCCGCACCGTTCGGCGCACTTGGGGCGAGTGGGATCGCCGTCCTGGATCGCGCCGAGCGCCTCGTCATGGCACGGGATGCTGGCTTTGGCCGGATGGCACTGACGATCACCGTGATCGCGATCGTTGCGGGCGGTCCATTGACGACCGCACTGCTAGCAGCGTGGGGTGTGCTCTTATGTGGAATCTAATGGCGACTAGGTCATAGGAAACCAGTTTGGTTTCTAATCGCCTTGAGCGACAACGAATCGAGCGGGACTTTCGACGAACGCACGCTTGCACATGTCACCACAGAACGCGTAGGTGTTCTCCTGCCAGGTCGCCCAAGCCGCCACGTCGTCGGGCCGCATAAGCATCCCGCACACGGGGTCTGTCTCCCGGTCTTGGCGCTTCGAGATGCGGTGGCGTACCTCGACAAGCTGGAGCGGATCCGGGATGCCTTTCAGGCGTCGGGGTGGCAACACGACGAAGTCGGCATCGACGACATTTCCGGCCGCTCCACGGAGTTCTTCAGTGATCAGGAACTGGCCTGCGGTGCCGGCCGATGCCACCCGTGCGGCGAGATTGACGGTGCCACCGACGTAATCACCTTCGCGGTAAAGGACGGCGCCGTGGTGCGCGCCGATGTGCAGCGCCGGAAATTGGGGTTGTGTGTCGACGAAACTGTCCATCGCCAGCCCGAATTCGATGGCGTTGCCCGGCCGCGTGAACATCAGCATGAACGCGTCGCCGATTTGTTTGAGAATCCTGCCCGTATGCCGGGCCGCGTTGCTGCGCACGGTGATGCTGAACGTGCGCAGTACGTCTGCCGCCGCCTGATCACCCATCGTTGCGGTCAGCGGGGTAAAGCTCGCCAGATCGACGAACAGCACGGTGGCTTGCTCCTCGCCGGGCACCGCCGAGGGCGGTGTGGTCTGCTCGACAAGATGGCGCAGCAGGTCCTCACGGTTGGCGCGCTGATAGGCCCGTCGATGGAAGTGCAGCAAGGTTGGCTCGAGAAGGTCCAGCGCGGGCTTGCCGACGCGCTCAGTGGCTTCGAGCAGCTCCCGTCCGACAAGTCCCTGAGCGCGGAAACGTTCATGGACGTAGTTGTGGAATGTGCGCACCACTGCGTCAGCAAGCCGATCCGTCGCATCGGCGAAAACGCGGACAATCTGCAAGAGGGCGTCTCGGGGCATCCCGAGCTCCAGCGCTCGGGCAACCAGTCGCAGTGTGGCGATGTCGGATTCGGTGCCCTTCTCGACGTCCCAGTCCAGAATTTCGGCTAGCTCGCCGAACACGGCATCATCGAGGCCGAGACCCTGGGCAATGTCGATGAGGTTTTCCGCAACAAGATCGAGCGGAGTGGCTTCCTGAAAAATGCCTAGAAGATCACCTTGGCGGGCGGTCGCCGCCGCGAGTTGCTCATCGCCGAATCCGCGAGAGCGCGCGAACTGAATGAGCCGCAACCGGTGCAGTGAATCGGGCTCGAAGTCGCCGTTGGCTAGCCGGTGAAGTAACCCCGCGTCGGCATACCGACGAAGACGCTCCTCGGGCTCACCGGCAGTAGCGGCGAGCTTGTCCGGACTCCACGGCCCGGTCATGTCGTCACACTAGTCACCGGGCGGAAAGTCGTATTTCGCCGGGATCGACTCACCGGGCTGCGGTTTGCCGTACACCACGGCGATCTCATCGTGCGGGCCAAATGTGATCGCCGCCGGATCGCCGGACTGCGGCTTGCCGTTTACGAACACTCGCAGACTCTTGCCGTCGCCCACACGCAACGCCCCGACGTTGTCTGCCGACAAGCTGACATCCCATTCCGAAAAGAACTCGCCGAGGCTGAATTGGCGCTTCACCGGCGACTCGATGTGGATGACGCCGGAGGCATCGTGGGTGTGGAGCGGACTGATGGTGCCATGCTTCGCGTCGATACCGATGGTCGCGGGCACCGGCACCGCCTGCCCGTCCACCAGCACGTCGAGATGGGCGTGAATGTGCTCGACCGCACCCTCGCTGTTCAACATCGGCAATCCCGCGGCCTGCACTGCCGCGGCGGCATCAGCGGGAGCGGGCCATGGCGGCGGGGTATTGCCTCCAGCCGCGACCGTCGCCGGCGGGTTGTTCAAGCCGGATGCGGAGGTATCCGGTGAGCTGCGCTGGCCATTCGTCCGGAGCGCGGTGACGATCACGACCACTAGCAGTGCCACCACGATGGCAGTCCCGCCGATCCACCACCATCTGCCACCGCGCCGGCCCGAGCGAGCCTGGGTGACCGCTTTGTGCGCCGTACGCGACGACTCAGATCCGGAATTCTGCCCGGCACCCATGATTCTCCCAACGCGATCTACGTACCTACTGATCAGACTAGTAGATTTGTTGAATTGTCTGAGTTTGCAGATCATCGCGACGTGGCGCGCGACTGTCCAAAGGAGTTGGCCTGGTGCATCGCTTGCGCGGCAACCTGTGGATACCCGTTGGTCTTCTCGCGGTGGTCCTGGTGGCGGCGGCAATGGTGGTTGCAGTCCAAACCCGGCGTCCGGTCAGTGCCGACGAGGTGGACTGCACTAAGGCTAAGTGTGTGGCGCTGACGTTCGACGACGGACCGAGCCCGTTCACCGATCGGTTGCTGGACGTGTTGACTGCCAAGGGTGCAAAAGCGACGTTCTTCTTGATCGGCAACAAGGTGGCGTTGGATCCGCCGGCGGCAAAACGGATCTCCGATGCCGGGATGGAGGTTGGCAACCACACCTGGGAACACCCAAACATGTCCACAATTGCGCCCGAAGAAATTCCGCGCCAACTGAGCGCTGCAACTTCTGCGATTGCCGCGGCCACCGGGACGGCACCAAGCCTCTATCGCCCAGCCGGCGGACTATCCAACGCAGCGGTTCGTAACGAGGCTGGCAGGCAGGGCCTCGCCGAAATCCTTTGGGATGTCATACCTTTCGATTGGATAAATGACGCCGATATCGCCGCGACCGTGTACATGCTCAAGACGCAGATCAGGCCGGGCTCGGTCGTGCTACTTCACGACACCTACTCGAGCACGGTAGACGTTGTGTATCAGTTCCTTCCGGTGCTGATTGCCAACGGCTATCACATGGTCACGGTCAGCCATCTCCTCGGCCATCGTCAACCCGGCACCAGCTACGGTGGCCGGGAGAACGGGCCGCCGGTTAACAAGATACGAGACATCCCGCCAGCCGAGATACCCACATTGCCGCCAACCCCATCACCGCGGCCCGCTCCGAATCTGCCGATCACCGACCTTCCGAACCAAAATCCAGGTGGGCCACAGTGATCGAGCCGAGCAGGATCAGTACTCGATCAACCGAGTGACGTACGGCGTCATGCCGCCGGACCGTACCGGTGCGACCCTGACTTGTGATCCGGTGTACGGCGCCTCGAGCATCATGCCGTTTCCGAGGTACATGGCTTCGTGCTGACTTGCGTTGGGCCCGTAGAAGATCAAGTCGCCGCGGCGCATCTGTGACGACGGGATCTTGCGGCCCGCGTTGTACTGGTCGCCCGAATAGTGCGGCAGCTTGATTCCGACACCCGCGAACGCGTAGAGAACCAGCCCTGAACAGTCGAAGCCGACGGTGTCGGCGCCACCGTCGATTCCGCGAGATGGTCCGCTGGCGTTTCCGCCACCCCACGAATAGGGCACGCCGAGCTGTGACATGGCGCGCCGGATCACATATTCGGATGCCTGCTGCCCGTATACCCGCGGAATCCGGCCGTTGGTGATGCCCGCGTCTGCGGCCGTCGGACCACCGCCCATGTTTATCCCTAGTGACGACAAAAACTTTCGGCCCAGCTCGGCGGTCACCTGCATCGAGGACGAGGAGATCTGCAGCACCGAGTTCACAATCGCCACGGGATCGCCGAGGTTGGCGCTCGGCACCATGGGCAGTGTCGTGTCCCACTGACCGGTGTCGGCTCGAGGCGGGGTGCCCGGTGGCGCGTCGGCATCCCAGCGGTCACGCGCCGCGGCCAGCCGCGTCCGTGCGGCATCGCGCTGGGCGACGAGCCTGTCGATTTCGCTCTGCTGGGCCCCAAAGCTCTTCTGCGCCTCCGTAAGTGCCGCCACGGCGGCGTCCTGGCGGCGACGAGCATCAACGGCTACCTCATCCGCCTTCTGTTTGGCGCCACGGGCCGCCGATTCCCTGTTCGTGAGTTCGGTTCGCGCACGTCGCAAATCGTCCAGTGCGTGCTGGAATCCCACCGACAACGTCTGACCGGCTGCTGCGGTGGCAATGAGCTCTTCTGGGCTCGTCCCCGTGAGGTACGAGCCGGGTGGCCCATTGACGTATGTGGACGCCGCGAGGCTGTCGAAGCGCCGCTGGGCACCGTCGATTCCGGCGCTGGCCTCGCTGAGCGCGCGTTGGTTGGCGTCGACGTCGCGCTGAGCGGCGGCGACGGCGTCGCGGGCGGACTGCACGTCGACGATCGTCTTGTTGACCGCCTCCTGGCGCATCTGGATGGCAGCGCCTAGATCGGACAGCTGTTGGTTGGCCTCGGCGACTTCCGCTGTCAGCGTGACGACATCGGGATCAGGGTGAGACGAATTGTGCCCGGCGCGTGCGATTCCCGGTGGGGTGGCGAGGAGTCCCGCGGTCAGTGCGATCACCACGAGCGTTGTTGGTCGCATCGGTCTCCCTCACCGCTGACTATCTACGTAGGTACTCAGTACGTAGGGCGAACGTACATCAGGCGAGTCCCAAAAGAAACATCTGTCACATCTGTAACGGCCACGATTCGGTTACGACGATGACCGTCTGGCAGCATCAGCGTCCATGCGTGTTCTCGTGCAACGCGTCGTGTCGGCGTCGGTGACCGTTGACGGCGAGGTGGTCGGCGCAATACAGCCGGCCGGCCAGGGGCTACTCGCGTTAGTCGGTGTCACTCACACCGACGACGAGCAGAAGGCGGAGCGTTTGGCCGAAAAGCTTTGGCAACTGCGCATTCTCGACGATGAAAAGTCCGCGAGCGACGTCGGCGCCCCGATCCTCGTGGTCAGCCAGTTCACGCTCTACGCCAACACCACCAAGGGCCGACGGCCGACATGGAACGCCGCGGCGCCTGGCACTGTCGCCGAGCCACTGGTGAACTCACTCGCCGACGCGTTGCGGCGACTCGGCGCCCACGTGGAAACCGGTGTGTTCGGCGCCCACATGCACGTCGAACTCGTCAACGACGGCCCCGTGACGGTGCTGCTCGAGCTGTAAGACTGGCATTCTTGTCTCATGGCAAAGGAAATCGACCGGGTCCGGGCGCAGGGCGCTCTCGCGGTCATCAAACAGCACCCGCTGATGGTGCTGTTCGTGCTCTCGCCTGCGATCATCGCGCTGGGGCTCGTGTGGTGGTTGGTCAGCCCAACCCTGGCAGTGCTGCTGCTGATCGGGGCGGTGGTGGGCGGCGGTGCCGTCCTGCTCATGAAGCGTTAGGAACCGGCTGCCCGTGTTGCGCGGCGAGCTCTTCGAGGCTGACGCCGGCAAGCCGCTTGTCGAGAGCTTCGATCATGTGGGGGCATTGGTCGACAGGATGATCTGCCGGACATGCCAACGCATGCTGTAGAAAGTCGCGCGCGCCGTTGGCCCTGGCGATCAATTCGTCGATGGCGGCGATCTGGTCGCGGACCACGTCGCGCCACTGATCGCTGGGCTCGTCAAGCACGGCCGCGGCCGCCTCTAGGCGGATGCCGAGGCGCTGCATCAATTGAATGAATGCCAGCCGCCGCAGCTGCTCCGGGCTGTACATGCGTTTTCCGGCGCGGCGCTCGGGTGCCACCAGCCCGCGGTCTTCGTAGTAGCGAAGCGCCGAGGTGTTGAGCGCCAGTGTCCGGGCCGCCTCACCGATCGTCACAAGCTCCATGTCTTCATTTGACTTCAAGTCGACTTGAAGTGCCAGCGTGGTGGCATGGAAGCGCACAGTCTGTCCATCTTCGATCCCTCGGCCAATAACCCCTTCGCGCATCCGCGTGGCCGGCTCGGCCGGATTGCCGGTCGGTTCATGCGCTGGACCAACAAGCAGGACGATGTGGTCGGCGCTCTCGATGTCCATCCGGGCGACCACGTTCTCGAGGTCGGCTATGGGCCCGGCGGTCTCATCCGGCTTCTCGCCGAACGCACCCAAGCCGCGAGCATCCACGGCGTCGACCCTTCGCCAGAAATGCGCGATCAAGCCGGCAGGCTCAACCGAGCTGGCGTGAGATCCGGACGGGTCCGCCTCGACCTCGGCACCGCCGAGGAGACCGGTCTGCCCGACGCCAGCGTCGATCGCATCGTCTCGGTCAACAACGTGGCGATCTGGCCCGACCTCGCGCGCGGCGTCCGCGAACTGCACCGGGTGCTCCGCCCTGGCGGCACCGTCGTGATCGCCTGGCATGGCGGCACGTCGCCTTCGCGCATCGCCAAACGCCTGCGGCTTACCGAAGATCAGCTGAGCCGAATCGAGGAGGCGCTGCGAGGTCACTTCACCGACGTCGGCCGACGCCAACTCGCCAGCCTGGACGTCTTCCGCGCCGTTCGCCCGCAGTGAAAGCCTCGCCACCAGTGTTGTAACGGTGTAAGCATGTAATCATGCGACATCATCACATCCATGGCCGACGGGCCGGCCGCCCCGGCGGCTGGCAGCAGGCCGAGCAACCCGACGCAAGCGACGCCGCCGACTGGTTCGCCGGTCGACTGCCCGACGGCTGGTTCGCCGGCGACCCGACGGTCGTCGTCGACCGCGAAGAAATCACTGTCATTGGCCGCCTCCCCGAAACCGACAGCGCCGAGAGTGAGGCCCACGCCTCCGGACGCGTCGCCCGTTTCCGTGAAGAGACCCGATCCGAGCGCATGCACATTGCCGACGAGGCCGAGGCGCGCTATGGCCGCAAGGTGGCGTGGGGCATCGAGATTGGGGCGGTCGGTGACGACAACTATGAACGGATCCTGTTCACCCACATCGCCGTACCGGTGATGACCCGGCTCAAGCAGCCCGAGCGCCAGGTACTCGACACGCTGGTCGACGCCGGTGTGGCCCGGTCGCGCTCTGATGCGCTGGCGTGGTCGGTGCGGCTCGTCGGTGAGCATGCCGACGAGTGGCTGGGCAAGCTGCGTGAGGCGATGAAGAACGTCGACGATCTGCGCGCCGAAGGCCCGGAACTCTAGACGCGTTCGACGCCCACGTACGACGAGTTCAACGCGGACGTCTGCGACAGCGGGTCGACCGGCCCGCCGTCGACGAGCAGATTCCGGTTGGCGCCATAGGACTCCGGATCCGTCCCGCCTCGCGGGTCGAAAATCCTTGAGCCCCAGCCGTGGTCGACGATCACAACGCCTCGCCGAGGCCGGTCGTCGACCGCGGCGTCGAGCTCGATCGCACCGACGGGGGAGAACACCTTCACCCGGTCACCGTCGCTGATGCCGAGTGCGTCCGCATCCTCGGGATGGATGACCACCTCGTTGTGCTTGCCCGCCGGATGCAGGCCGGGAAGCTCGTTGAGCCATGAATTCATCGAATGCCGATTACGCCGGTTCGCCATTTGGAACGGATAACCTTCCGGCGCCGCCGGACCCGATTCGGCCAGAAGCTCGCGAGCACGCTGCACGAACTCCGGTGGTGCCGCGTGCACCTTCTTGTCCTCGGTGCGCAGCGCATCCCTGAAGTGACCGAATTCCCTTGGCCCGAGCACCCATCCGTGTGGGTGCGCCATCACATCACGCCATTTGATCCTGCGGCCGTTGACCTTTCGCCCCGTCGCCACCACCAACCGGTCGATCCAGTGCGGCCCGAACTCGATGGCGGGCCTGCGCGTGAGCCGTGCCAGTCGACGCGTCGTCTTTATAAAGCCGTTGAGTCCTTTGGCCCCGAACAGCGGCTTGTTCATCGCGATCGCGAGGTCGACGAAGATCCGCCATTCTTGCCTGGCGCCCGGCGGCGGATCCACGGCCTTCGCGCCGTACTGCACGTACGGCTCGTCGTGCATGTTGCTGGTGAACGCCAGCAAGTCGTCGCGCTCCAGCCAATGCACGGCCGGCAGCAGCCAATGCGCGTGGCGGTGGCTTTCGCGCTGAACAAAGTCGATGGCCACCAACAGATCCAGCTGCGCGAGCGCCTCGTCGAGCTTGGCTCCGTCGGGGCCGGATACAACGGGATTGCCGCAATTGATCAGCATCGCGCGGATCTGGCCGGGTCCGGGAGTGGTGATTTCGCCGGGCAGTTCACTCAGGGCGTGGGCACCGGCCACCATGTCGCGGCCTGCCACCCGGCTCTTGTGCGGCTTGGCCTTGGCGAGGTCGGACAGTCGCAATGCGTCGACGTAGCCGGGCTCGTACCGGCGGCCGCCTGGGCGGTCCATCCGTCCGGTTATCACATTGAGCACGTGGCCAAGCCACTCCGCGACGGTCCCGGCAAGATGCATCGAGACGCCGGTGCGCGTGATCGCCATCGCGGTGCGGGCGGTGGCGAATTCCCGTGCCACCTTTTCGATCTGGGCCCTCGGGACATCGCAGCGCGAAGCCAGGTCGTCGAGGTCGGCATCGGCGACGAGCCGGCGTAAATCGTCGACGCCCGTGGCGAGTTCGGTGCAGTCCTGCCGGTGCTCGAGCCCCTCGTCGAGGATGACCTTGACCATCCCCAGCAGCAGTGCCCAGTCCTGGCCCGGCCGCACCGCCAGGTGGACGTCGGCCTTGTCGGCGGTCTCGGTACGCAACGGGTCGACGACGACGATCTTCGCGCCGCGTTTCTGCCGCTCCAGTGCACGCCGCCAGCCACCGGGCACAGTCTCCAGCCAATTCCACGCGCTCACCGCCGGATTGGTGCCGACCAGCAGGAAGTAATCGCAGTTGTCGATGTCGGACACCGGTGCCATCAGCATCGAGCCGTACATCGCGGACGCGACGACGTGCATGGCGTTCTGGTCGACCGAGCCGACGAAGTACCGGTTGTGCGTGCCGACGGCATCCAGCCACGCGTTCATGAAGATGATGTTCGACGACGAGAAGCCGGATGGATTGCCGTAATAGATGCCGATCGCGTCGGGGCCGTCGGCGTCGATGAGAGCGTTCATTCTCGCCGCGATGTCGGTGATCGCCTCGTCCCACGTCGCCTCGACGTATCCGGCGCCGACCCGGCGCATCGGATTCACGATCCGTCGAGGGTGCTCGACGAGTTGGTGTGCGGTTCTGCCCTTGGCGCAGAAGTCGTGCCAGGTGTGGGGGTTTTGTTTGTCGGGGGAGATCTTCGTGACCCGGTTGTTCTCAACCGCCACTTCAACACCACAGCAGGCCAGGCAGTACCGGCAGAAGGTGTACACCGTCTTTGAATCCGGCCCAGCATTCATTCCGACATCCTGCCTTCTACGCCTGGGTCATGGCCCAGTATTCGCCGCGACGTTCCAACAGCTCGGCATGGCTGCCTCGCTCGACGATCCTGCCCGCCTCCATCACCAGGATGATGTCGGCGTCGCGAATCGTCGAAAGCCGGTGCGCGATGATGAAACTCGTCCGGTCGCGGCGCAGCTCGCCCATCGCCTGCTGGATCAACAGCTCTGTTCGGGTGTCCACGGAACTGGTGGCCTCGTCGAGAACCAGCAGCTGCGGGCGGGCCAGAAATGCGCGGGCGATGGTGATGAGCTGCTTTTCACCAGCGCTGATGTTGCCGCCGTCGTCGCTGACCCACGTCTGGTAGCCGTCGGGCAGTGTGTGTACGAACCGGTCGACGTAGGCCGCTTTGGCGGCTTCGATCACCTCGCCTTCGGCGGCGCGCGGCCGCCCGTACGCGATGTTGTCGTATATCGTCCCGCCGAACAGCCACGTGTCCTGCAGCACCATCCCGATCCGGGAGCGCAGCGACTCGCGGCTGATCGTCGAGATGTTGACCCCGTCGATCAGAATCCGGCCGGAGTCGACGTCGTAAAACCGCATCAGCAGGTTCACCAGCGTCGTCTTGCCCGCTCCTGTCGGCCCGACGATCGCGACGGTGCTGCCCGGTTCTGCGACCAGCGACAGATCCTCGATCACCGGTGTGCCGGGCTGGTAGCTGAAGTTGATGTGCTCGAATTCGACTCGGCCGCTTCGGCGTTGCCCATCGGGGGACGGAAGCGTGGCAGGCGGGTCGGGCGATTCCTCCTCGGCGTCGAGGAGGTCGAAAACCCGCTCGGCGCTGGCCACCCCGGATTGCAGCGTGTTGTACATGCCCGCCACCTGCGTCAGTGGCTGGTTGAACTGGCGTACGTACTGAATGAACGCCTGAATGCTGCCAAGCGTGATCTGACCCGTCGCCACCTGCAGACCGCCGACCACCGCGACGGCGACATAGCTGAGGTTGCCGATGAACACCGTCGCGGGAGACACCAGGCCCGAAAAGAACTGCGCCCCAAAGCTGGCGTGGTAGACGTCGTCGTTGAACTCCCGGAACTGTTCCTGCGCTCGCGCCCGGTGACCGAACGTCTTCACCACGGTGAAGCCGCTGTACGTCTCCTCGATGTGGGCGTTGAGGCGGCCGGTGTTGCGCCACTGGTCGACGAACAGCCGCTGCGACCGCCTGGCGATCGCCCGAGTCACCCACAACGACAGCGGCACCGTCACGATGGTGAGCAACGTCAGCAGCGGGGAAATGGTCACCATCATCACCAGCACGGCCACCACCGTCAGCAGCGAGGTCAGCAGCTGACTGATGGTCATCGACAACGAGGTCTGAATGTTGTCGATGTCGTTGGTGACCCGGCTCAGCACCTCACCGCGCTGGCGTGAATCGAAATAGCGCAGCGGCATCCGGTGAATCTTGTCTTCGACGTCGGACCGCAGCGCCACCATCGTGCGCTGCACGGTGACGTTGAGGATCCGGGCCTGCAGCCAAACCAGCAGCGCGGCAAGGAGATACAGCGCGAGCGCCAGCAGCAGAGTGCGGCCGACGGCGCCGAAGTCCACGCCGCGTCCAGGTACCACGTTCATGCCAGACAGCAGGTCGGCGAACGTATTGTCGCCGCGCGCCCGCGCAGCCGCTATCGCCTGCTCTTTGGTCAGGCCGGCGGGCAACTGGCGCCCGATCACGCCGTTGAACAACAGGTCGGTGGCATGCCCGAGGATTCGCGGCCCGATCACCCCGATCGCGATGCCGCCGACGCCGAGCAGGATCACCAGCGAGGTCAACCCCCGCTGCGGCGTGAGCCGCTTGACCAAGCGGATCGCCGAACCCTTGAAGTCGCGGGACCGCTCCGCCGGCGCTTGCGCAAGCCTGCCGAGTGGTCGCGTCACCGGGCGCCCACCCACTGGGAGTCGGCGAACTCCGCGTAGGTCGGGCAATCGGCGAGCAGGCTCTGGTGCGTGCCGACGCCGACGACGCGTCCGTCGTCGATGACCACGACCTGGTCGGCGGCGGCGACGGTCGAAATGCGCTGCGACACAATCACGACCGTCGCACCGGCAGACACCTCCTTCAGGGCCGCGCGAACGCGGGCGTCGGTATGCACGTCGAGTGCGGAGAACGCGTCGTCGAACAGATAGATCGCGGGCCTGCGGATGACGGCACGCGCGATCGCCAACCGTTGCCGCTGCCCGCCGGAGAAGTTGATGCCGGCTTGGGCGACTCGCATGTCCAGCCCGTCGGCGTGTGCACGGACGAAGTCGTCGGCGGCGGCGACCCGCAGCGCCTCCCACATCTCGTCGTCGGTCGCGTCGGCCTTGCCGTAGCGCAGGTTGTCGGCGACCGTCCCCGAGAACAGGTAACCACGCTGCGGCACAAGGCCGATCGCCGACCATAGTTGCTCGGTGTCGTAGTCGCGCACGTCGACGCCGCCGACGCTCACCGAGCCGCCGGTGACGTCATACAACCGGCAAATCAGAGACACCATCGTCGACTTGCCCGAGCCGGTGGAGCCGACGATCGCGGTCGTCGTCCCCGGCCGTGCGGTCAGCGAAACATCCTGCAGCACAGGGCGCTCAGCACCGGGATAGCTGAAAGTCGCGCCGTCCAAGCGGATCTCACCCTCGACCTCATCCGGCCGTACCGGCTCCGCGGGGCTGGCGATCGCGGACGTGGTGGACAGCACCTCGGAGATCCGCTCGGCACAGACCGATGCGCGCGGAATCATCACCAGCATGAACGTCGCCAGCAAGACCGCCATCAGGATCTGCATGAAGTAGGACAGGAACGCAATCAGCGAACCGACCTGCATCTGGCCGGCGTCGATTCGCATTCCGCCGAACCAGATCAGCGCGACGCTGGAGATGTTGATGACCAGCGTGGTGGCGGGCAGCATCAGCGCCTGCCAGCGGCCCGCCTCCAGTGCGGCATCGGCGAGGTCCTGGTTGGCACCGGCGAAGCGATTGCGCTCGAAGGGTTCTCGCGCGAATGCGCGGATGACCCGGATGCCGGAGAGTTGTTCGCGCATGACGCGGTTGATGCTGTCGATCAGCCGCTGCACGCGCCGGAATATCGGCAGCAGGTGTGACACGATCCAGTAGTTGGCGATTGCGAGCACCGGCACGCTCACGAGCAGCAGCCACGACAGGCCGGCGTCCTGGTGCACAGCCATGAAGATGCCGCCGATCGACATGATCGGCGCGGTGATGAGCATGGTGCAGGTCAGCTGGACGAGGAGCTGGATCTGCTGGACGTCGTTGGTGGTGCGGGTCAGCAGCGACGGGGCACCGAACCGCGCCGTCTCTTCCGCCGAAAAGCCGGTCACGTGGCCAAAGATCGCCCAGCGCAGATCGCGGCCGAAACCCATGCCTGCGCGCGAGCCGAAATACACCGCGCCGACCGCACACAACACCTGCAGCGCGGTGACCGCAAGCATCACGCCGCCGAGCCGCACGATCGCGTGCAGATCGCCCCGGGCCACGCCGTCGTCGATGATCGCGGCGTTGACGGTGGGCAGGTACAGCGACGCCAACGTGCTGATCAGCTGGAGCACGGCGACGATGCTGAGCAGCCGTCGATACGGCCGCACATACCGTCGCAGCAGCGCCCAGAGCATCTCGTAACTGTCGCATACCTCGCCAAGTGCCAGTTGTTCCGTCCGGCACGCAGCGACGGCGGCGTCCGCAAACCTCCTGCTACCACCAACTCAGCGACATCGCCGCAAGCGGCAATCTTCGAACGGTGACGATCAACGTCAAACTCGAGCGCTCACGACCACCATGCGCGCTTTAGGTCGCCGTCGACGGTTTCGACGAGAAGCTCGAGTTGCCGGTTGATCCGGTGAATCAGCAGGGGCGACTTGTCGGCGGCACGGAATGGCTGTTCTACGTTCATTATTGATGTCCACGGGCCCCACGCGGACTCGCTCCAGGTGCGGGTGTATGTGGTACCACCGGAAACGGCGGCAATGTCGAGTCGTCCGCTGTCGGGAGCAGCGCAGGCGACGCGGGTTTCGGGCGGTAAGGGCTGGCCGGCCGGTACGCCGAGAAGGGTCCACTGTGGCGGTACGCCGAGCTGCACCGTGACGTCCCATACACGCCCATCGCTCGCTACGGCCAGCAGCCGTGTCGGCGCGGCTTCGTCGACGACGGTGTAATTACGCACGGCGACGTCCGGCAGGCTGATTTTCGTCCAACCGGGGTCGGCGGCCAGCGGGTTTCGGTCGAGCGGGGCGGCCCACACTGATCCGTCGGTGCCGAGGACCAGCAGTGTGTCGTTAGCGACCATGCACTCGCCGTGTTGGTCGAGTACGAAACCAGTGACCGTCAGCCTGCTCCACAGATTGACTCGGTCGGGCTGCCAGTCGTAGCTGGCGTACAGGTGGCCGTCGGAACCGGTCGCGATGATCTCCGCCCCTGTGGCCGTCGCCGCGGCGCGCAGCGCCCCCGGTTCCGCGAACGGCACCGGAGCCGGTGGGAAGTCGGTTGTCAGATCCGGGGAGGCCGTCCAGGGTGACCACTGGGTGTTCTGATCGACAGACGCGCTGAACAATCGGCCGTGGGACAGGGCGAAGGCGACCACGTTGCCGGGGAAGCGCGAGAACGCCTGCACGGCTGTCGCCGAACTGAACTCGGGGCCTCCTGGTGCAGAGGGGATTTGGGACCATACCCCGGGGGCGTCAAGACAAACCTCGAGGCGCCGATGCGAGAGCGATAGTTCGGGCGTCGCGACCAGCAGATCGCAATGGTCGTAATAGCTGAGGTGCCAGGGCGGGCGCGTCACCAAGAGCACGGCGCCCGTCATCCGGCTATTGGGGACGTCCTGCCAGCCGCGCCACCGGTCGGTCTTGACCGCGATCGGCATGGGCCCGCTGCGGCGGGTGTCGTCGGTGAACGCCACGGAGGAAAACGACAACGCGCAGTCTCGCAGTCGCGTATCGGCCATTAGGGCCTTGAGCGTGTAGGTGACGTTCCATTCGGCGTCGTCATCGCCGTCGCCGAACGCGCGATGGGCAAGTTCGATCGTCAAGTCGGGCGTCAGCGGGGTGGGCTTGTCGAGAAAGATCCATTCAGCGTCGTGATCGGTGTCCTCGTCGACCGGGCCGACTGCGATGATCTCATCGTCGGCCACGGTGCGGCAGCCCATCGATACGTTTGCCGCCCCGACGGTCGACTCCTCCATCTCTTCTCCGGCGGTATGAGGGAAGATCACCAACGCGCGCAGGGTGTCTGGGTCCCCAGCAGTATCGGTCTGCGTGCGGACGGGCTTGGCGTCGGGCTGGGTGAAGTCGAAGTCCACGAAGTCGTGTGTGAGCATTTTGCCGTTGTATTCGATGGTGTAGGAGCGCTGACCCCATTCAACCCGGTTGTTGACCGGAAATGCGTTGACGCCGCGGATGTATGGGCTTTCGAATCGCGGGTAGAGGTCTGTTTGCACGGGCGCGCCGTCGAGGGTGAACTCGCCGCTGTCGCCGTACTTGAGGCTGAGAGCCTGGCTGCCGCCGCCTTCGGTCAGCGGTCTGGGCATGTGATAGGTGCATTCGAGGTCGCCGACGTCGTCGATGGTTACTTTGGCGGTGCGGACTCGGTCTTTGAATTGCTCGAAGTCGCCGTACTCAGTTTTGTTGCCTACCTGGACAATCCAGATGTTGTCGCCTTCGACATTCCAGTCTTTGTCGGCGAAGTAGTCCTTGGGAAGCGGGTCCGCCCAGATCTGCGGCCATCGCTTCTTGAGGTCGTCGTTGTCGGGCGGGTTGTCGCGCGTGCTTTTCAGCCGTTCAGCGTAGACGTCGGCGTCCTGGTCCTCGTCGCTGCTCAGCCACTCTGGGCGCTTGTTGGAGAACACCCCGACGTAGGCTTCTGGCCAGTCGGCGGCCGCGACGCCTTCGACGGGGTGCACCAGTTTGCCGAACAGCCAGTGGCCGTTCTTGCTGAAGTCGAAGGGCTCGGACAGGAAGAAGTTGTCATCATCGTAGGCGGCGCTGCGTGCTTCGGCCGTGGTCGTGAATCCCGCTTTGGGAAACCAGGCATGCGACTGCGTTTGGGCCAGCGTCTCCTGGATGTCGCCGAACTGGTAGGCGATGATCGCCGTGCCGCGGTGTTGAACGATTCGTGGCAGTCCGAGATAGCCGGTCCACCAACCGGGCCCGTCTACGTCGTCGCCGAATATGTTGGTGCCCTCCTGGCCGCCTTCGACAGCCAGCGCGATGATCGATCCAATCGGGCCGGCCGGTGAGAACAGACCGGCGAGGGCGACGGTGAGCGCGGACATGTCCAGGCCGGCGAACCCGGCGGTGGTGAAGACGTTGACCGCCTTGTTCAGGGTGACTTGGTTGACGTTGGACTGGTAGTTGAGCTGTCCGGCGCGGAAGTTCTGGATGCTGGAAAGCATGACGTCGCCGTTGCTGTAGGTGATGATGTTCGCGCGGGTGCGGCTGGATCCGTCGATCAGAACAGCGAATTCGTCGGCGATATCCTCGGAGTCACCGTCGGTGATCAACTCGAGCAGGCCGCCGATCGGTCCAAGCCCGGCGAGGAACTTGAACGTCCCGAAGAGCCCGCCGTAGGCGAAGCCGCCCAGGCCGAGGGCTTTGACCAGCGGGATCCAGAGCGTCAGCAGCTTAGGCAGTTTGGCCCAGATGCCCGTTTCGCTGAGGCCGAACTTGTCGACGCAGTCCAGTGACTTGTGGACCACTTGTTCGTTCATAAACGACGATGTGGTCCACCAGAAGACGGTGCTGTCCTCCTCGGCGCCGTAGTCGGTGTGGGTCCGGGCGATTTCGTCGTTGACCGCCGCGATGAACGGGAACCGCCGCGCCAGCTTGGCGGCGTAACCGTCTCGCCGCGAGGTGGTTTCGTCGGATTCCTGGGAGAACCATATGCCGTAGCGGTAGGCCTCGTCGAAGGCAATCGACACGCGGGAGCGGTCCTCGATCGCGATCTGGGGTGGATTGACCCCGATTTCGAGCAAGACATCGGGCACTGTGTAGGTGGTGGTCGCCATGGCCGCGCCGATGAGCGAGTCGCCGTCGCAGAACATACCGCGTGTCCCGAAAAGGATTTCGACGACATCGTCGAGCGCGTTGTCCCAGCCGCACGCCTTGGACTTGAATTGGGATCGTCCACCCGCGGCGCCCGCGGCGCCCTTGTGGTGGTAACGGGCAACGTCGAAGAGCAGTAAATCGGTGACGACAGTGGCCTTTTCGCGGACCTCGGTGTCCATCGCGAAGTCGACGAGATTGAGCAGCGCCCACAAGTGCTCGCGCAGGTATCCAGAAGCGTTGAATTCCGTCCAGCCGAACATCAGCCGGTGGTTGAGCCATTTGAGCACTCGCGCCTTGCCGCGAGCCTTGCGCTGTGCGCCGGTCAGCAGCCCGTCGGTCTGGCCGAAAAACGTGCCGGGCTGGAAGTCGTCGAATTCCCACAGCTGCCCCGCGAGGTATTCATTAGAGGAGAACATCAGGTAGTGGTTTTCTGACCAGTACTCCATCTCGCTTTTGGCCTCGTCGTAGCCGAGATCCGTTCGGGCCTTCTGTAGTTGGTCGTTGCTTACGGCGCGTTGTGGTTCGTCGAGCCAGAACTTGAAGTGGTGCAGGCCTTGCCGGAGCACCCGGCCGATGATCGGGGAGAAGGTCAGGGCCGCCGCGCCGGGGAATTCGCCCTTCGTCTCGAGAATGATCCGCAGACGGGTCTGCAGGTCCGCGAGGCGCTCGAACTGGTCAGGCTGGTCGTAGAAGTATTTGTCATGGGTGCGCCGGCGGAAGAACTCATCGAAGTCGTCCTTGTTGAATGTCGTTGTCCGCCAGGTTATCTTGTCGCCGGAGGCCACTGACTCGGGGATCGTGCCGAGCAGATACAGTGTGCGGATCAATGTGACCAGCCCCATGTCGGAGTCGGGCTTGCTGATGTAGACCTCTTTGAGTGGGTTGGCGATGGCGCGGGCCCAGTAGGGCACCTTGTGTGAATGTGGGTATGCCGCCGCGCTACCCATCGGGTAGCCGTTGGTTTCAACGCGGATGTCGTACACGTATTTCGGCGGCGGCGGGGGCGTTGGCACGTATGGGTCGGGCGCCTTGGGGTGCCGCTTCGGTGGCTTGGACGGCTTGGTCGGCGGGGCGACAAGTTGCAGCAGTTGAGCTTTGACGGTGTCGAAGAAGGCTTGGCGTTGCGCGTCGGTGGAGGTGGTGGCCGGCTCCTGCCCGATTTGGCGGCTCATCGCATCGCGCAGCCATTGGCGGTACGTGTCGGCGTCGGCGCGGTCGAACTGCGGGCGGTCGCCGGGTGCGCCGCCGGTGTCGATGCTCAGCTCGGTTTCGACGTCGGCGATGAACTGCTCGAGGTTGGTCAACCACTGGTCGGGCCCCTTGGCAGGGTCGGACGGGCGGTAGAGCTCGGGCAGCAGCCACGGTTTCGAGTCGGCGATCATCGCGCGAGCGATCGCCTGTGCGTTGTCGTCGGTCATGGCGTCTTTACGCCGCGGCAGCACGCCGGGGGCCGAGGGGCCCAAGCCGGCGGTGATGGCTTGGGGTTCCAGCACCGAACCGAATGTGTCCTTCGAGGCGGCCTCGGCGAGGATGGCGAGGTTCTCGACAATGCGTTGCGGCTCGGTGAAATTCAACCAGTCACAACGTCGCCCGATCAGCCCGGCAGCGAAGGCGTTGCGCCGGACATGCTCGTCGCCGGTCCATGCCGGCTGTTGGTTGTCCAGGTACACGAGCGGGGCGTCAGCGGGCAGGACCCCCGGGATCGCGGCCGGTTCACTGATCAGCTTCAGCAGGGTCTTGTCGTCGGCATCGGCGGTGTCGGCGTTCAGACCCATGAAGGTGTCCATGTTGAGGCGGCGTAGTTGGGTTTCGAAGAACCACTGTGCCCGCGCACGCAAGTGGTCTTGCAGGTCGTTGCCCATGGCCGTGACGGTGCCGCAGGGGATCAGGCGTCGGGCGCGGGCGTCGAAGACACCTTCGGCCAGCTGGGCAGTTCGTTGTCTTCGCGCGCCATAACCAAAGTGGTCGGCAGGCGCACTTCCCATTCGGCGACGCAGACTTCATTGCCGGGCTCGGCGTTGCGGGCCTTGATCTCGGCGACGATGGACACGTATTGCTCGCTGAACATGTCGGGGATCTCTTCGCCCATCCACACGTCGCCGGTTTCGTGGTAATGCGCGAGGGCGTTCTCGAACCCCGGCCGCACCGGAACGACGACCCGCGCGGCTCCTGCGGTGAGGAAAGCCTCGAATGCCGGGTCGAGATCTTGGATCAAGATGAGCTCACCCCACTTGGCTCTGCGCCCCCAGAAATAGGGGTAATAGAGGTACATGAGGTGTTCCCATTCGAAGGCCCGCTCGAAGAACGCGGTGACCGCGCCCCACTTCTTGACGTACTCGGGGTCGGGCGGGAATGCGGTGGGATCTGGTGTGGGGAAATAGACGTCGCTGAAGTGCTCGCTCATGAGCAGGTTCAGGAAGGCCTTCTTGAGTTCTTGGCGTTCCATGGTCGAGTCCCTGGAGAAGCCATGCGCCAGCGCCATCTGAGTACGCACGGCAGCTTGGTATTTGGACAGTTCGTCGAGGTAGTTGGTGCGCTGCCGCTGGTAGCCGGCGACGATCACAGAGTGGGTCTTGAGCTGCCACTGTTCATAGGCGTTGTCGGTGCGGCGGCAGTTGATGCCGACGGCGTAATTGAACTGCAGTGTGGGGGAGAACGTGCGCATGGTGACCGGGATCTGGCCGGTTTCGCCGTTGAGGGTGAACGAGTAATTCAAATCGTCATTGGTGGAGAAGCGTTTGAAGGTGTTCTCGCCGATGAAGAATTCCAGCCACCGCTGATCGGGGGCTGCGGTGGCCTTGTCAAACCTGAGATTGGTGCGCTGGATGTAGCCGCCGATCGCGGTATAGCCGTCGGGTACCTGAATGGTGAAGTGACTGAAGAACTGTTTGTCGTTGTATTTGTTGCCGTAGCCGTCCATGGACCCGCCTGCCACGTCGGCGTTGGTGTTGGCGAAGGTGGTGGTCAGCTCCACTGGAGGCGGCGTCACCGATCCGGTTACCCCGTACTGCGCGGCCCATAGCGCGTAGTTGGCCGCAGTCAGGTCACTGGGCGAGAGGGTCGGCTCCACGGGTTTGGTCAGTTGGAAATTCTCCGGCTGCGCAGCGTTTTTCAGCGCGTCGATCAGGAACGCCGCAGGCTCGGGGATGACCACGTCGTAGAGCAACCGCTTGCCGTAGTTGAGTACCTGCACTTGGTAGGTCTTGTCGACCCATTGGTAGATGCCGCGAACGGTCTTTTGGCCGGCGGAGTTATCGAGCTGGTGAAAGGCTCTGTCGGAGAGGAATTTTCGCTCTCGTTGGACGCGTTGCTGGCGCACGGTTTGGGTCAGGGTGTTCACGGCGCGGTCGGTGACGCTGCGCGCGTAGTTGGTCTTGCTGTTTTCGACGAGGCGGCCGTAGCTCGAGGTGCTGGTCTGGTCGGTCGTGGTGCTGCTCTGCTGTCCTGCCTCTTTTTGCGATTCGGCGACCAGTTCGTTGCGGTCGGTGGTTTGGGTGTCGCGCTCCTGGCTCTGCGTGGTCTCGGTCTCGTCGGTGATGACGAGTTCACTTGTCTCCTCCCGCAGGATGGTCCGCCGCATCAACTCGCCTGGCAGCGCGTTCTCGATGTGGGAGATGTCTGCAGGTTCGTATCCGATCAGTGTCTGGCGCACGATCTGCAGATCACCGATTCCCACCGGCCGGATGACGGCGTGGCTGAAGTCAGGCAGCTCGTCCTGCGCCAGGTGGAGTTGGCGGGCGCCGGAGTCCTGCACGGCGAACAGGTTCGTTCCGAGCCGAAATATCCGTGCCGGGGCGGGGACTCGTGCCGGCTCCACCTGACTACTCACTGCGAGCCAGCGCCGTTTGACGACGTCGAGAACGTCGTGCAGAGACGCGGTAGCCGGGTCGCCCAGCTGCGCGCGAAGGTGGTCGGTAACCACCGCGTCCATCGATTGCAGGGTGGCCGAGGCCACGCCGAGCACGGTGCTGGCGGCCGATGCCTGCTCGCTGGCCGCCGCGGGTGATTGCCCGGCCGCGGGGGCCTGGTCGTGCACGACTTCCGCCGGCCCAGCTAGATGTGGAGCATCAGGCTGGCCGAGGGCGGTGATCGCCAGTTGCGCAGGGCGCGCGGTCATCAGCGTCTGATAGGCCTCATACAGTGCGTCGTGCTCACGCACGACGTCGTTGTGCGGGTCGTCGCCTTGCTCGGCTGGCGAGTTGTCGACGGTCCGCCGTGCTGGGGGCGGCGGCAGGTAATTCGCCGGAATCTGCAGGGGTCGTCCGAGAAACACGCGCAGGTTGTCGGTGGGGGAGCCAGGTGTCGGTGCGTCCAGCCACCACACGTCCTGCACCGCGGCGTCCTTGCCGACCCACCACAACTCCATATGTGTGGCAATCCGGGTCAGCGCCGCGAGACCACTGGATGCCGAGGCGCTATTGGCCTCTGCCACCGTGGCAGGCGGTGACCATTCGTCGGGAGTCCACTGCGCGCCTTGGACGGATCCCATTTCACCGATCCACCACACCAACATGTGCGTCGACGTACGGGTAAGCGCGGCAATCCCGCTCGACGTCGACGCGCTGTGCGCGCCGGCCAGCTGCACCGGCTTGTGCCACCCGTCGGCCTTGGTCCAATGGGCGTCGAGTACCTCACCGCTCTCGCCGACCCACCACACGTCCATATCGGTGGACGTGCGCGTCACGGCCCCGACACCGCTCGACTTCGCGGCGCTGTGGGGACCTGCAACCGTGTACGGGCCGTGCCATCCGTCGCCTTGGATCCACCAGGCTCCGGACACCTCCCCGGTTTCGCCGACCCACCACACCTCCATGTGGGTTGCGCTGCGCGACAACACGGCAATGCCACTGGCTGTCGAGGCGCTGTGCGGATCGGCGAGCTGACTGACCTGCCAGTCGCCACCATTGATCTGCCACGCGTTGTGCAGCGCGCCGTCCTCACCGATCCACCACACCAACACGTCGCTGGCACTGCGGCTCAGGGCCGCCAGTCCGCTCGACGTCGCCGCGCTGTGCGGGCCCGCCACCTCGACGGGTTCGCCCCACTCGTGCGTCTCCGTCCACGCGGCGGTGTGTACCGACCCGTCGTCGGCGACCCACCACACCTGCATGTCGTCGGCGCTGCGACTGACGGCCGCCAGACCGCTTGACGGCGCGGCGCTGCGCGGACCCGCTACGGCTGCCGGATCGATCCACCCCTTCGTGTCGGTCCATTGCGCGGTCTGCACGGAGCCGTCCTTGCCGATCCACCACACCGACATGTCGGTGGGCGTGCGTGTCACGGCGGCCACGCCGCCGTCGATCGCTGCGTTGGACGGTTCCGCGAGTTGGAGGGGATGCCAGCCGGTCGGCACGCGTCCGGCGGCGAGATCTTCGATGAATGCGATGACCCGACGCATTGTGGTGATCGCGGCGACGTCGACGTGGTCGAATCGGGTGACGAGTTTGACCGCGACGAGGACGTCGCTGGCTACTGTCTTATCGGTCTGGAATTGCGTGGTTTTCACCAGCTCACTGGCGTACTCGCCGAACGTGTCTTTGACCGTCTGGTTGACGTTGTCCACAGTGACCGTCGTCATCGCCAGCAGTGTGTCGTGCAGGTGGTCGTATTGTCGGGCCCGCTGGAGGCTCTCGCGGTAGCTGCCGCCGTTTTGGTCGTTGACTGCGTTCTGGCTGTTGCCACCGTTGTCGAAGACATCGTCGAGCAGCTTTGCCGCCGCGGCGCGCACCTGGCTGTACGGTTGCCCGCCGCCAACCAAATCGCGCAGCTGTTTCTGGAAGTCCGATTCCGTTGCCAGGTCGATGGGACGACCAGGTTCGGAAATCACGAACGCCTGCTGGATGAAGCGGAACAGCTCTTCCATGAGAATGACCTCTCACGCCATGGTTGTTCGGCGCGCTGGGCGCCGACGAGTCGTGTGACTCGGGACATCGCGGTCGGCGATACGGTGCGAACGTATTTCGCCGGCAAGCAGCGGCACACGAGTAATCGACTACTCGAATCCCTGCAGCGCCCAAGCGTGGCCGGTCACGTGGTAAGTGCCGCGGGCTGGACTCCGCCGCGATTGTCGCCGAGTTGTGTTAGGCCGCAACACCTGAGAATTCGATAAAAGAGCTGGTCAATCGGCCTGTCGGTGGTTGAGGTAGTGGGCTGCCGCTACAGTGCATGGCGTGACCACCAGCAGGTGCAGCTCGAGCGCCAAGGCGCTGGCCGTTGCGGCTGCGGCGATGATTCCGGTGTTCGCCGCATGCTCCTCTGATTCGCAGCCGAACTCTCCTAGCGCGCCGCAATCGCCGCCGCCGACGCCGAACGCCACGCACGGCCCGTTCTTTCCGGAGTGCGGTGGCGTCACCGACCAGACGATCGCCCAGCAGACGCGGGTTACCGGGCTGGTCAACACGGCCCGAAACTCGATCGGATGCCAGTGGCTGCAGGGCGGCGGCATCCTGGGACCGCACTTCTCGTTCACCTGGTACCGCGGAAGCCCGATCGGGCGGGAACGCAAGACAGAAGAGCTGTCGCGCACCAGCGTCGAGGACATCAACATCGAGGGCCACAGCGGGTTCATCGCGATCGGCGACGACCAAAACCTCGGCAACAACCTCTGCGAGGTCGGCATCCAGTTCAAGGACGACTTCATCGAGTGGTCGATCAGCTTCGCCGAGCAGCCGTTCCCCGATCCCTGTGATGTGGCCAAAGAACTGACCCGCCAATCGATAGTGAATTCGAAATGACCCGGTCTCTTCTCGGCCGCCGCGCGCTGGCCGCACTGATCGCCGCCGTGGCAGCCTTCTCGGTGCTGACCGGATGCACGAAGACCGTCGAGGGCACGGCGGCCAAGTCCGGCGGCGGCGACGTGCCGCGCAACGACAACTCAGAAAAGCAGTACCCGAACCTGCTCAAGGAATGCGAGGTGCTGACCACGGACATCCTCGCGAAGACCGTCGGTGCCGACCCACTGGACATCCAGAGCACGTTCGTCGGGGCGGTGTGCCGCTGGCAGGCGGCCAACCCCGCAGGCCTGATCGACATCACCCGCTTCTGGTTCGAGCAGGACAGCCTGGACAACGAGCGCAAGACCGCGCAGCAGCTGAACTACCAGATCGAGAACCGTTCGATCGCCGGTGTCCCGTCGATCGTCATGCGGACCACTGACCCGAACGGCGCGTGCGGGGTGGCCAGCGACGCCGGCGGCGCGGTCGGCTGGTGGGTGAACCCGCAGGCACCGGGCATCGACGCGTGCGCGATGGCGATCAAGCTGATGGAGCTGACGCTGGCGACTGCGTCCTAGCGGGGCACGTGGAACGTCACTAGCGCAGCGCTGCTGAGCGTCAGCACCTCCCACGGCTCGGCAGTACGCAGCACGGCGATCGCCGATGTCGGGAACTTCGTCGAAATGCGTTCGGCTGCAGTCGTATTACTGCCGTCAGCGGTAGCGAGTGCCAGCGCGACCGACGACATCGCCGGTTCATGCCCGATCACCAATAGAGTCTCCACGTCGGTACTGACCTTGTTGATCTCTTCGATCACCGCCCCGGGCGTCGCGTCGTAGAGCCGGTCGACATACTCCGCGGGCGCGTCGATGCGGGTACGCGCCAGGGTCTGGCGCGTGCGGGTCGCCGTCGAACACAGCACGGCGTCGATCGCGGGAGCATGTGCCCGCAGCCAGTCACCGGCCAGCCCTGCCTCGCGTTCACCGCGTGAGGCGAGCGGACGCTGGTGATCAGGCACCCCCGGCGGATAGTCCGACTTGGCGTGCCGAAGCAACAGCAACGTGCGGTAGCGGTCGGTCACACGATTAACCGTAGGGCATGCCGATGCGGATCCCGAGACTTGTCGGCGCCCGGAGCTACGCTCGCGATGCCTAGGGAGATACGAGTAGAAGGGATGGGCCGAGATGCGATTCGTGCACACCGCCGACTGGCAGCTCGGTATGACCCGTTACTTCCTGAACGGTGAGGCGCAGCCACGGTATTCGGCCGCGCGCCGCGACGTCGTCGCCTCCTTGGGAACCTTGGCTCAAGAAGCCGGCGCCGAGTTCGTCGTCGTTGCGGGCGACGTCTTCGAGGACAACCAGCTGGCTCCCCGTGTCGTCAGTCAGTCACTGGAAGCCATGCGCGCCATCGGCATTCCGGTCTACCTGCTGCCCGGCAACCATGACCCACTCGACGCGTCGTCGGTGTACACCAGCGCGCTGTTCACCACCGAATGCCCGGAGAACGTCACGGTTCTCGACCGTGCCGGTGTACACCAGGTGCGGCCGGGCCTGCAGATCGTCGCCGCGCCGTGGCGATCAAAAGCGCCGACTAGCGACCTGATTGCCGACGTGCTCGACGATCTGCCCGCGGACGGCACCACCCGCATTGTCGTCGGCCACGGTGCGGTCGACATTCTCGTTCCCGATAAGGACAGGCCCTCGCTGATCCGGCTGGCGTCACTCGAGGCCGCGATCGACCGCGGCGCCGTGCACTATGTTGCGTTGGGCGACAAGCACTCTCGTATGCAGGTCGGCTCCACCGGCAGGGTCTGGTATTCGGGGTCGCCGGAGGTCACCAATTACGACGACATCGAACCGGATCCGGGACACGTGCTGATCGTCGACGTCGATGACAAGGATCCGGCGCGGCCGGTGCATGTCGACTCTCGGCGTGTCGGCACGTGGCGGTTCATCAGCCTGCACCGCTCGGTGGACAACAGCCGCGACGTGGCCGACCTCGACATCAACCTCGACCTGATGCCCGACAAGGAACGCACGGTGGTCCGGCTGGGGCTGAGCGGGTCGTTGACGGTGACGAACAAGGCCACGCTGGACGCCTGCCTGGACAAATACGCCCGGCTGTTCGCCGCGCTCGTGCCGTGGGACAAGCGGACCGACATCGCGGTGATCCCCGCCGACGGTGAATTCGACGATTTGGGCATCGGCGGCTTCGCGGCCTCCGCGGTCGATGAATTGGTCGCCACGGCTCGGTCCGAAGGTGACGACGCCGACGACGCCCGCGCGGCGCTGGCGCTGCTGCTGCGTCTCGTCGACAGGGGTGTGGCGTGAAGCTGCATCGCCTGGCCCTGACGAACTACCGCGGAATCACCCACCGCGAGATCGAATTTCCCGACCGCGGCGTGGTCGTGGTCAGCGGCGCCAACGAGATCGGCAAGTCGTCGATGATCGAGGCACTCGACCTGCTGCTGGCTGCCAAGGACCGCTCGGGCAAGAAGGAAGTCAAGCAGGTCAAGCCGACACACGCCGACGTCGGCGCCGAGATCACGGCCGAAATCTCAACGGGCCCTTATCGATTCGTCTATCGCAAGCGATTCCACAAGCGCGCGGAGACGCAGCTGACGGTACTGGCCCCGCGCCGCGAGCAGCTCACCGGCGACGAGGCGCACGAGCGGGTGCTCGCGATGCTGGACGAGACCGTCGACATGGACCTGTGGCAGGCTCAACGCGTTCTGCAGGCGGCGTCCGTCGACGAAGTGGACCTGTCCGGAAGCGATGCGCTGTCGCGCGCTCTCGACGTGGCGGCCGGCGAGGCGGTGCAGCTGTCGGGCGCCGGATATTCTGGCACCGGGTCCGGCGCTACGGACGCGTTGTTGATCGACCGCATCGAGGCCGAGTATCTGCGCTACTTCACACCCACCGGCCGTCCGACCGGTGAATGGGCGGCCGCGAGCAGCCGCCTGCGTGCCGCCGACGAGGAAGTCGCCCGGTGCGCGGCCGCGGTCGCCGAGGTCGACGACGCGGTGCGTCGGCACACCTTGCTCACCGAGGACATCGCCAGGCTCGCCGGCGAGTGCGCCGAGGCGGCGAAACGGCTCACCGCCGCACGCGACGCCGCCGAAGCCGTCGCCGCGCTGACCCAGCAACTCAAGCAGGCCGAAGTGGTCGCCGCAGCGGCCGATGCAACGCACGCCGCATCGGTGGCCGCGCTCACCGAACGGCGTCGGCTGCGAGCCGACATCGACGAGCGCAGCGCCGCGATCACCCAACTCGAAAGCCAAGCCGCCGAGGCCGCCGAAGAGCTTGCGACCGCCGCGGAGGTTCAGGAGGCGGCCGAGGACGCCGCCGAAGGAGCGCGCGCTGCGGTCGAAGCTTCGCAGGCCCGCGTCGACGCCGCGCGCGACGCCGTCGAGCAGCTGTCCGTTCGCGAGGAGGCCGACCGGTTGGCCGCTCGTCTGGCCAAGATCGATACCGCCCAGCGCGACCTCGAACGGACGGACCGCGAACTCGCCGGCATCACGCTGACCGACGAGGGCATGCGCGTGATCGAGGCCGCCGCGGCCGCAGTTGAACGTGCGGCCGGGCAGGTCGAGCTTGCGTCGGCCCACGTCGAGATCGCGGCGATCGGCGACGTCGAGTTTCGCGTCGACGGTGAGCCGGTCACCCTCGATGCGGGCGCCTCGTGGTCGTCGGGCGTCAGCGCGCCGACCGAGATCGAGCTGCCTGGCGTCTTGACCGCACGTGTCGTGCCGGGAACGCCTGCGTCGGATATGCAGGCGAAACTCGAAGCGGCTCAAGAGGTTTTGGGCACCGCCTTGGCGAAGGCAGGCGTCGAGGACGTCAATGCCGCGCGCGTTGTCGACCAGCGCCGGCGCGAGTTGGTCACGGCCCGTGCGAAGACGCACGCCACATTTGAGGCGCTCACCGGCGACGACGCCGCGGACGAGCTGCGCACGCGGCTAGCCGCATTGCAGGCGCGCATACCCGGCGAAGCCGGGCTGTGGGACGCTGCGGACCCGCATGCCGCGCGTAACGAGCTCAACGCCGCGGTGGCGGCGCACAAGCAGGCGATGGCGGACTGCGAAACCCATCGCAAGGTGGCCGAAGCTGCGGCGAAGCGGCTGGGGGAGCGGTCGACGCGCGCGAACGTGCTGCAAGAGAAGCTGACAGCCGCACAGACCGAATTGTCCGTTGCGCGTGAGAGATTGACTCTGCAGCGGGAATCCGTCAGCGACGATGGACTGGCGGTCAAGGCGGAGGCCGATGGCGAAGAGGCGCGGCGCGCAACAGGACTCGTCGCGGAGCTGGGCGCCGAATTGGCAGGCACCGCACCGGAGACCGTCGCTGCCACGCTCGACAATGCCATCCGCCGTGCCGACTCGCTTCAAGACCGCCACGACGAAGCAGCCGAGGCGCTGCGCGAGGTGACGACGCAGTTGAAGGTCTATGGCACGGAAGGCCGCAAGGGTCGGCTCGACGTCGCCGAAACCGAACGCGAGCGCGCCGAGGCCGAGTACCTGCGAGTGCACCGTCGCGCCCGTGCGGCTCAGCTGCTGCGCTCGGTGATGACGCGCCACCGCGATGCCACCCGCCGTCGGTACGTCGACCCGTTCCGCAGTCAGGTCGAGCGGTTGGGCCGCATCGTGTTCGGCGAGAGCTTCGAAGTCGAGATCGACAGCGACCTCCGCATTTGCAGCCGCACGCTGTCGGGGCGCACGGTCCCCTACGAATCACTGTCCGGTGGCGCCAAGGAGCAGATGGGCATCGTCGCGCGGCTGGCGAGCGCGGCATTGGTCGCCAAGGAAGACAGCGTCCCGGTGATCATCGACGATGCCTTGGGCTTCACCGACCCCGACCGGCTGACCAGGATGGGCGCCGTCTTCAACGCGGTGGGTGGTGATGGCCAGGTCATCGTGCTGACGTGCAGCCCGGAGCGCTACGCCAGCGTCGGCGGCCACCACATCGAACTGACCGCGTAGCGCTGGCAAATCCGCAGACTTGGCGCGCTGACGGTGCCATAGTTGGTCAAGGGACCAAGCGGTGGGGGCCGGCGTGGGTGCGAGCGAAGTCCGTGGGGTAGCAGCCAGAAGCGACATCTGGCTGCCGGTCGCGCTGCTCATTCTGGCGGGGGTCGGCTGGTGGTGGTCGGCAGTCAGTGCCGGAGACATGGGCAGCGGCGGGATGGGCGACGGCATGTCGATGCAGCCGCAGCCGGCCGTGTCGTTCGTCGCGTTTCTGGTCGCGTGGGTGGCGATGATGGCCGCGATGATGTTCCCGGCGGTGGTGCCGGTGGTCCGGTTGTACTCGCGGGCAGCCGCCAGGGGACACGTCGCACCTGTGGCAGTGTTCGTCGGCGGATACATCGTGCTGTGGGCGCTCGTGGGCATCCCTGCGTACTTCGCGTGGCGGCGGCTCAACGGGCCGCTCATGGAGGGCAGCCCGTGGGCGGGGCGAGTTGCGGGTGCCGTGGCTATCGGCGCGGGCCTGTATCAACTCACGCCGCTGAAGTCGGTGTGCCTGCGGCATTGCCGGTCGCCGATGTCGTTCTTCCTTCGCCACGGCAAGAACCTTGACCGTCCAACTGGAGCGTTCGTCGCCGGCGGTCGCCACGGCGTGTACTGCGTCGGCTGCTGCTGGATGTTGATGGCACTCCTAATTGCTTTTGGCGCAATGCAATTGGTGTGGATGGTGATTTTCGCGGTGCTGATCCTGCTGGAGAAGGATGCGCCGTTCGGTGAACAGCTCGCCCGGGTGACAGGGGTCGTGCTGCTGGTTCTGGGTGTCGTGCTCGTCGTCAACCCAGCATTCGTTACCCGTCTCGTCTAATCGGAAGGCACGCCATGACAACGACCGAACAACGCACGCAATATCACCTCAAGGGTCGCGGATACGAGTTCTGCAACTGTGCGCCCGGTTGTGGGTGCAATTTCCACGGGTTTCCGACGTCGCCGGACGGAAGCTGCAGGGCGATGGTGGGCAACCACATCCTCGAAGGATCCTGCGGTGACGTCGACCTGTCGGGGGTCAAGGCGATCGCGGTCATCGACTGGCCGAAGGCGATTCACGACGGCAACGGCAAGGCGGTCTTCATCGTCGCGCCGGAGACCACCGACGAGCAGGTCGGCTGCCTGTCACAGATCTACACCGGCCAGCTCGGCGGCGACCCGTGGGGAATACTCGGCACGACCTTTGAGGTCGCCGGGCTTGTGAAGGCGCCGATCAGTTTCGAGGGGGCCGGCGTGACGGCGACGATGACGGCCGAGGGCTTCGGCCGCGCCACCGGTGACACCTTCAAGAATCCGGTCACCGGTGAGCCTCACCAGGCACAGATCGTCCTGCCGGACGGGTTCATCTGGAAGAAGGGTGAGTGCGGTATCGGGACGTTCCAGGTCGAAGCCGAAGGTGTCCGCCTCGACTTCACCGACACGAACTGGATCTACTACGAATTCGACTGGTCGAATTGAGTCACCCTCCCTGCGCGAGCAGACGCAAATTGCTCCATTTTCTCGGCGTGTCGGAGGCCTTTGCGTCTGCTGGGCAATGCACAGTCGCTGACTTATCCACAGATTGATTGTTTGGGTCCCTCGGGACCACGTCGCCGCCTTCAGTCTTGGAACCGTGTTCATCGACGAACTCTTCTTTTCAGGCAGCGGCCTAGCCACCAGGGAACAGGTGCTCTCCGTGATGTCGCGCAAGACACTTGCTGCCCATATGAATTCAGGGGCGATCGTCAGGGTCTGGCACGGCATCTATGCATTACATCCGCCTGGCACGGTTGATCGGCTGGCGGGTCTGGATCTGTTGTCCGGCAAGGCGATCGTCGCGTGCATGGCCACGGCCGCGCAACTGTACGGCTTCGATACCGAGAACGACGACCGGATTCACATCCTGGACCCCGGCGTTCGCATGCGACCAACGTCCGGCTTGATGGTGCACCAACGAGTGGGAGCACCGTTGCGGCGGATCGAACGCCGGCTCGCGACCGCACCAGCGTGGACGGCAGTGGAAATCGCGCGCACGCTCCGTCGCCCTCGTGCACTTGCGACGCTCGATGCGGCGCTGCATTCGGGACTGTGCACCTCTGTTGAGCTCAATGCGGCGATCCACGAACAAAAGGGGAGACGCGGAATTGTCAAGGTGCGAGAACTCATGCAGTTCGCAGATGGTCGCGCTGAGTCGCCGATGGAAAGCGAAGCGCGGTTGGTGTTTATCGACGGTGGAGTGCCATTGCCTACACTCCAGTACCAGGTCCTGGACCGCTGCGGAGATCTATGGCGAGTCGATTTCGCTTGGCCGGAGGCAATGGTTGTGGCGGAATACGAAAGCATGGACTGGCATGCCGGCCCTGAGGCGCTGAAGCACGACCGCATCAAGACTGCACGACTGCAGGAATGCGGCTACAGCGTCATACCAATCGTCGTCGACGACGTGCGTAAAAGACCTCTTGATCTTGTAGCACGGATCTTCTACCACTTGGACCGCGCTGAGTTGGCCGGCTGAACAGACGCAAAAGGCCCCAACACGCCGAGGAATTGGGGCATTTTGCGTCTGCTCGCGCATTAAGCGGTGAGCAGGCCGGGGTCGCCGCTTAGCGCAAAAGCCGTTCGCATCGCATCCACCGCGTCCTCGTCGCCGTGGAACTTCACCCGCCGCAGCGCGGCCTTGCGTTCCGCGGCCGTCGCTCCCATCCGGGCGGTGATCAAGTCGGCAGCCGTCGCGGTCACCGTAACCCCGGGCGCACCTTTCACGGCCGTCAGCCCACCACCGTCGACCGCGAATTCGAAACGGCGGTCGTCGATTTCGACGCGATACGACGCCTTCAAGTGACCGGCCACCGAGGGCTCGAAAGCCAAGAGAATGCCCGCGAGGAATCCGTTCAGCGGAGTCAGTGCGCTTTCGTCCGGCACCACCATGTCCAGACCGAAAGTCGCGATCGCCTTCACCACCGGCAGCACCTTTCGCCACCCCGTCTCACTCAAGGTGTAGACAGTGCGGGCAACCGGTGGCGGGAGCTCCTCGCGATCGACCAGACCCACCTCCTCGAGCTCTCGAAGGCGATCGGCCAGCAGGTTGGTGGCGATACCGGGCAGCTGTGCGCGCAGGTCACCGTATCGACGGGGACCGCCGATGAGTTCTCGCAAGACCAGCAGTGTCCATCGCTCACCGAGCACGTCGAGGCCTTTGGCGATGGGGCAGTTCTGCTGATAGCTCCTTGGCACGGGAATAACTCTACCACTTAGACTAGTATCTAGTCATATCACTTGAAAAACTTGTCTGAAAGGTTTACGGTCATGTCCATGAGTAACCGAACTCCAGTTTTCAAAGATCACCCGATCGCCGCGCTCGCCTTCATCTGCCTGAGCGTCTTCGTCATCAGCGTCGACGCCACCATCGTCAACGTCGCCCTGCCCACACTGTCGAAACAACTCGACGCGGACACCGCACAGCTGCAGTGGATCGTGGACGCCTACACCCTGGTCATGGCGGGCCTAATGCTGTCGGCAGGCAGCCTGTCCGACCGCTACGGCCGCCGCGGCTGGCTCAGCTCCGGCCTCGCCCTATTCGCGGTGACGTCCGCCGTCGCAGCCCAGGTCGGCTCGGCCGAAGCACTGGTCGCCGCCCGCGCCGCGATGGGTGTCGGCGCCGCGGTCATCTTCCCGACCACGCTTTCCTTGATCACCAATATCTTCGCCGACCCCGTGAAGCGGGCCAAGGCCATCGGCCTGTGGGCCGCGATGGTCGGCGTGGGCGTCGCCGCCGGCCCGATCACCGGCGGCTGGCTGCTCGAACACTTCTCGTGGGGTTCGGTCTTCATGGTCAACGTGCCCGTCGCAGTCGTAGCCATCATCGGTGGAGCGCTGTTCGTGCCGACGTCACGAGACCCCGCCGCACCGCCGGTCGACGTGCCCGGCCTTGTCCTGTCATCCATCGGCATCACCGCGCTCGTCTACACGGTCATCGAAGCGCCCAACTGGGGATGGGCCAGCGCACGCACCGCAACGGGCTTCGCGCTCGCGATCGTCGTCCTCGCCGTCTTCGCATGGTGGGAGCACCACAGTGAGCACCCGATGCTGGACGTTTCGGTGTTCCTCAACCGCCGGTTCTCCGGTGGCAGCCTCGCCGTCACCGCGGGCTTCCTGACCTTGTTCGGTTTCATCTTCGTCATCACCCAGTATTTCCAGTTCATCAAGGGCTACAGCGCATTTGAGACGGGCGTGCGGCTCTTGCCGGTCGCGATCTCGATCGCCGTCGCCAGCATCGTCGGCCCGCGGATCGTGGAACGGATCGGCACCACCGCGGTGGTCGTCGCGGGTCTTGCCATCTTCGCGGCCGGGCTGGCATGGGCCTCCACCGCCGACGCCAACTCGCCCTATCTCCAAATCGCCTTGCAGATGGTGCTTCTCGGTGGTGGACTCGGCCTGACGACAGCCCCTGCCACCGAATCGATCATGGGCTCGCTGTCCGCAGACAAGGCCGGCGTCGGTTCGGCCGTCAACGACACCACCCGTGAACTCGGCGGCACCCTTGGCGTCGCGATCGTCGGCAGCGTTTTCGCGTCCATCTACACCGGTCGGCTCGGTGCCAACGCGGCCGTATCCGGGCTGCCCGAACAGGTTCGCGCCACCATGGATCGGTCGATGGCCGCCGCGCAAGCCGTCATCGGCCAATTACCGCAATCGGTCGTTCCCGACGTCCGCGCGGCCGTGAACGCCGCATTCCTCGACGGCATGCAGATCGGGTCACTGGTCTGCGCCGGGATCGCGCTGGCGGCGGCGATCGCGGTGGCGATCATGCTGCCCGCCCGGGCATCCCAAACTGTCAATGCCGTTGCGGCCCAGCCTGAGGCGGTGTGCGCATGAGCTACACCGACACCTGGACCGAAGGCCACGGCTCCGTCCAGTACTTCACCCGATCCGATGGTTCCCGCCTGCGCTACCTCACGGCAGGCAGCGGGCCCGCGCTGGTTCTGATGCACACCATCCGCACCCAGCTCGACTATTTCCACCGCGTCATCCCGCAGCTGTGGGACGCATACACCGTCTACGCACTCGACCTCCCCGGCATGGGGTGGTCGGACATCGTGCCCGGCGCCCGCTACGAGGAGCCGGACTTGCGCGCCGCCGTGGTCGAGTTCGTCACCGGACTCGATCTGCACGACGTCACCCTGGCCGGGGAATCGCTCGGCGGCGCGCTGGCGTTGCAGGCGTCCATCGACCTCAAGGATCGGGTCAGCCGCGTCGTCGCTTTCAACAGCTACGACTATCCGAGCGGCCTTGAGCGCGGCAACTTGTTCGCCCGCTTCATCATCGGCAGCGTTCGCACGCCGGTCCTCGGGCCGGTGTTCGCGATGATGGAGAACACGCTGATCATGAAGGGTGTGATGCGCGGCGGCGTCGTCGACAAGACCGCGCTGCCCGGCGACTTCATCGCCGAGCTGCGGCGCGGCGGTCGCCGCAAGGGATATGCGCGAGTAGCGAGGGCCGTCTACCGAAGCCTGAAAGGGTTCCAGCAGGCACGCGAACGCTATCGGGACGTATCGGTGCCCGTGACGCTGGTCTACAGCGAGCAGGACTGGTCACGGCCTGCCGAGCGCGAGCACGTCGCACGTCTGCTGGCCGAAGTCGAGCGCATCACGCTGCCCGACACCGGCCACTTCTCCGCTCTCGAGCGGCCCAACGAAATGACCAGAATCTTACGGCGGACGAATTGACCGTGTACCGCGTGCCAGGCTCCTAGACTCCGCTACGTGGACGCCGACTACATCGTCGTAGGAACGGGCTCGGCCGGATCGGTCGTGGCGAACCGGCTCAGCGCGGATCCGTCCGTGCAGGTCGTGGTCTTGGAGGCGGGCCCGCGGGACAAGGACAAGTTCATCCACATCCCCGCAGGCTTCGCCAAGCTGTTCCGCAGCGACATGGACTGGAACTACCTGACCGAACCGCAGAAGCAACTCGACGGCCGCGAAATCTATTGGCCGCGTGGAAAAGTGCTCGGCGGATCGTCGTCGATGAACGCGATGATGTGGGTGCGAGGTTTCCCCGCCGACTACGACGAGTGGGCCGAGCATGCCGGCGAGCAGTGGAGCTACGCGAACGTCGAACCCTACTTCGACCGCATCGAAAGCGGGCCGCTGGTGCTTTCGCGACAGCGCAGCCCCCGCTCGTCAACCGCCGCGTGGCTCTCCGCCGTTGAAGAATGCGGACACGACGGGTTCATCGAAACCCGCGTCACCCAACGCAGAGGTGCGCGGTGGAGCACTGCCGACGCGTATCTCAAACCGGCGTTGCGGCGCACCAACTTGACGTTGCTCACCGAGGCCGCCGTGACGCGTGTCCTGTTCGACGGAAAGCGCGCAACCGGCGTCGAATTCGACAGGGCCAGCGCTCGGCAGGTGGTCACAGCGCGTCGCGAAGTCGTTCTGTGCAGCGGCGCCATCAACAGTCCGCAACTGCTGATGCTCTCGGGCATCGGTGACCGCGATCAGCTCAGTGAGCATGGCATCGACGTGGTGGCCGACGCCCCTGACGTCGGGACCAATCTGCTTGACCACTTGGTCGTTCCGCTCGGCTTCGACGTGCCGAACGACACCCTGTTCACCGCCGAGAAGCCGGTGCAGTTGATCAATTACCTGGTGCGCAGGCGCGGCATGCTCACCTCGAACGTCGGTGAGGCCTACGGGTTCGTCAAGAGCAGGCCGGATCTCGAGCTGCCCGACCTGGAGCTGGTCTTCGCTCCCGCACCGTATTTCGAGGAGGGCATCGGCGACCCTTACGACCGCCACGCCGTGGTGATGGGGCCGATCCTTCTCAAACCACACAGCCGCGGCACGATCACGCTGCGGTCGCCCGACCCCACGGACAAGCCGGTCATCGACCCGCAATACCTCACCGACGACGAAGGCGCGGACCGGGCGGCGTTGATGGCGGGCCTGCGCATGTGCGCAACAATCGCGCAGTCGCCCGCGTTGAAGGACGTGATCGGCAAGGTCGCGCGGCCGCTCGGAGCGACGGTCCTCGATGACGAGACGCTCGAAAGAGCGCTGAACTCGTTGTCGCACACCCTTTATCACCCGGCGGGCACCTGCCGGATGGGTAGCGACGACGCCAGCGTGGTCGACCCGCAGCTGCGGGTGCGCGGTGTCGAGGGGTTGCGCGTCGCCGACGCGTCGGTAATGCCCACGATCATCCGCGGGCACACCCACGCGCCGAGCGTGCTGATCGGCGAGATAGCTGGCGACCTGATCCGCCCAGCGGGCTAAGGCCAGCCGGTGAGGACGGTGGACAATCGTCGAATGGCTCCAGTTGTTGTCGGTATCGGACCGGTCACTTTCGACGACGTCGTCCGCGTGGCGCGACACGACGCTGCGGTCGTTACCGCCCCCGAGGCGCTCGCCGTGATCACGACGAGTCGTGATCACATCGAAGCCCTGGCCAACATCTCGACTCCGGTGTACGGCGTTTCGACCGGCTTCGGTGCTCTAGCAAACCGCCACATCCCGCACGATCTGCGAACTCACCTGCAGCGCAGCCTTATCCGATCGCACGCGGCGGGCTCGGGGCCAGAAGTCGAACGCGAAGTCGTCCGCGCGATGATGCTGTTGAGGCTGTCGACACTGGCGACGGGCCGCACCGGGGTGCGAGCTGAAGTCGCGCAGGCGTATGCCGGATTGCTCTCGGCGGGGCTCACGCCCGTCGTCTACGAATTCGGCAGCCTTGGCTGTTCCGGAGACCTTGCGCCGCTTGCGCATGTTGCGCTCGCAATCATGGGGGAGGGACAGATCCGCACCGCCGAGGGCGCGTTGGCGCAAACGTCAGACGCTTTGCGTGAGGTCGGCCTCGAACCGATCGTGCTTGCCGAGAAAGAGGGTCTCGCCCTCATCAACGGCACCGACGGCATGCTGGGCCAGCTGGTTCTGGCGTTGACCGACCTCGACCGGCTTCTGGTGCTCGCCGACGTCGCGGCGGCGATGAGCGTCGAAGGTCTTCTCGGCACCGACCGCGTGTTCGCGCCGCATCTGCAGGCACTACGGCCCCAGCCGGGGCAGGCCGTCGCGGCGGCGAACATGACGCGGATCCTCGTGGGCTCACCGATCGTGGCGAGCCACTCCGGGCCGGAATGCACCCTGGTCCAGGACGCGTATTCGCTGCGGTGTGCACCCCAGGTCGCCGGTGCCGCGCGAGACACGGTGGCACACGCCCGCAATGTCGCAAACCAGGAACTTGCCAGCATCATCGACAACCCCGTCATCACCCTTGATGGAAACGTCGAATCGAACGGCAATTTCCACGGTGCGCCCATCGCCTATGTCCTGGATTTTCTCGCCATCGTCGTCGCCGACCTCGCCAGCATCAGCGAACGACGTACCGACCGCTTCCTCGATCCCGCGAGGAGCCATGGGCTCAACCCGTTCCTCGCCGACGATCCCGGCGTCGACAGTGGCCACATGATCGCGCAGTACACGCAGGCGGCGATCGTCTCCGATCTCAAACGACTGGCGAACCCCGCCAGCGTCGATTCGATTCCCTCATCGGCGATGCAGGAGGACCACGTCTCCATGGGCTGGTCCGCCGCGCGCAAACTGCGAAAGGCGATTGACGGGCTTACGCGGGTCCTTGCGATCGAAATCCTCACCGCAGCAAGAGGAATCGACATGCGCGCGCCGCTGGCGCCGTCAGCGGCCACGGGTGCGGTCATCTCTGCCGTGCGCGCTCGGGTCCCCGGACCGGGCGCCGACCGGCATCTCGCCCCCGAAATCGAGGCCGTCGTCGAACTCGCCCGCGACGGAAAGCTCGTGGCCGCGGCGGAGTCGGTAACCGGTCCTCTCGCGTGACATTCGGCTTACGGCCGACTGTCGACGGGAACCAGTCGACCGATGCCGTCCAGGATCGACTCCGCCAACTCGATGTCCCCCCGCAGGTCGCGGTCCTCGGTGTCGCGGGGCAGAACGTCGGCGAGCGCGAGTGCATCGCCCACGACGCCGCTGAATCGGTCATCAAGGCCGCGCTGGCGTAAAAGCCGCACTGCACCAACAAGTTCGCAGCAGTGCAACACCCGATAGGCGGCGATCGAGCGCTCGAGTTGCTGCACGCCCTGGGAGGCGAAGGTGGCATCCTCCTCTGCGCCCCTCGACAGCACGAGCGTGCCGGCCGAGGCGGGCTGCGCGGCGTTACGAATCTCGGCGATCGCCCCTGCGGCGACGTATTCAATCATCATCAGCCCGGACGACCCGTCCGCTTCGGCGGCCAAGAATGCGTTGCCGCCGTTGGTTTCCGGGTCGTTGAGCATCCGGATCCGCGAGTGCGCGATCGGCGCGGTAAGCGCGAGCGCCAGAGTGGCGCCGTCCAATTCCAGTGACAAGGACGCTTGATAGAAGGCGCCATGGTGGACCACGGTATCGTTCTCGATATCGAATAGCGGGTTTTCCTGCGCGGCATTGAGCGTCCGCTCGAGTTGCGCCTCCAGCGAATGCAACGACGCCAACACGGTCGCCTGGGCTATCGGATACACCCGCAATCCGTACGGGTCCTGGATGCGCGCGGGTCGTGTGTTGGTCGCCAGAAGCGAGCGCAGGCGGCCCGCAATGGTGTCGACATAGGGCGCCGCCGACGCCTGCGCCGCCACCGATGACAGCGCTTCGGGATTCCCGTCGAGCGCGAGGAAACTCAGTGCGTAGATCACGCTCGACGCGAGCTCTAGTCGCGAAAGTTCATCCAGCGCAAGGCAACCGCGTCCAACCGTCAGCGCGCTGCTGCTCATGAAGGGCAACGCGCTGTCGGCACCCCACGGTTCCATCGGCGTCAACGGCTTGGATGCGGGGCGCTCTCCGATCAGTGTCAACGCCGTCCCGGCGAGTGGCGCAAGGTCTCCAGTCCCGATTGACGCGTATTGCCGAAGCTCGGGCAGGACATCGTCATTGAGCATCGCCTCCAGCCCGGCCAAGATCCGGGGATCGAGTCCCGCCCCGGGCACGCACAGTTGGATGAGGCGCACCGCGAGCATCGCGCGCACTGTTCGCTCGTCGAGGGGATCCCCGGCGTCGACGGCGTGGCTGCGCAGCAGCCGCATGCCGTATTCGGTGTCGGTCGGCGACACGGACGTCATGCGATTCGCGCCCACGCCCGTCGTTCGTCCATATATCGGGAACCGGGTGCTCAGATCCGCGGCGACCCGGTGCGCCCGGTCGACGGCCTCGAGGACCCGCGGCGAAACCGAGACCTGCTCGCGACGGTCCGCGAGCGCTACGACGTCGGCGATACTCGCGGATCCGCTAAGTACAAGCATGGAATTCTCCTCGGTCCCTATCGCAGACGCGCGACGAGACCTATCATCACCGAAACGACACATTGCCGCTAGATGGAATTCAAATTTTACCTAGCAGAAATCAAGGGTAGATCGCTCGCAACAAAGCCCTCGTAGATTTCGTGGCGGTGAGAGGAGGTCACGATGGCCGAACCGGCCACGCGGACCGTGGAGCGCGCCCTCGCCCTGCTCGCCACCATCTGCGACCGGGGCGCGGCGAATCTCGCGGACAGTGCACGAGAGTGTGACCTCGCCCCGAGCACGGCGCTTCGGCTACTGCGCACGCTGGAGAGCACCGGGTTCGTCAGCAAGGAAGTGGACGGCGGTATGTACCGCCCCGGCAGTCGCCTCATCCAGCTCGGCGCATATGCGCTGTCCAACGAGTCGCTGATCGACTTCGCGAAACCGGTGATGGAGAAGCTGGTCGCCGAGACGGGTGAGTCCGCGTATCTAAGTGTCGAGGGACATGCGGGGACCGCCCTGTACATCAGCATCGTCGAGGGCACCCACTCGGTCCGCCACGCCAGCTGGGTCGGCCGCACCGTGCCTCTCGACATCTCCGCGGCGGGTCACGCGCTGCGCGGCTCTGTGCCCGACGAAGGTTTCGTGATCGTCGAGCGCGGCGTCGAGGCCGATGTCACCGCGATCGCGTCCCCGGTCCATTCGGAGGCGCGAATCGTCGCTGCCCTGAGTCTGGTGGTTCCGAGCTATCGGCTCAGCCCATCCCAAGCGGCCGAATACGGCCGGATGCTCGTCTTGGCGGCGGACTCTCTGTCCGCCGGACTTAGTCGGCCGAAATCCCGCCTGCCAGAAGGACAATCATGATCACCTTCGACAACGTCTCAAAGGTCTATCCCGACGGCACTGTCGCGGTCGACAAGCTGACGATCGTCGCGCCGAACGGCAAGATCACCACGCTGGTCGGTCCGTCCGGATGCGGCAAGACGACCTCGATGCGCATGATCAACCGGCTGATCGAGCCGACGTCGGGCACCATCACACTCGACGGAGTCGATACCCAGACCCTCGATCGGGTGGCGCTGCGCCGCAGAATCGGCTACGTCATCCAGAACGCCGGCCTGTTTCCTCATCGCACGGTCGTCGACAATGTGGCCGCACTGCCACGGCTGCTAGGCGGCGGAAAGAAGGAAACCCGTTCGGCGGCAATGGAACTCCTGGAGCGGGTCGGACTGGACGCGAAGTTCGCCAAGCGCTATCCGTGGCAGCTGTCCGGCGGGCAACAGCAGCGGGTCGGCGTGGCGCGCGCCTTGGCGACGGATCCACCTTTCCTGCTGATGGACGAGCCGTTCAGCGCCGTCGACCCCATCGTGCGCAGTCAGTTGCAGGACGAATTTCTGCGCCTGCAGGCCGACATCTCCAAGACCATCGTCATGGTGACCCACGACATCGACGAAGCACTGAAGCTCGGCGATCAGGTCGTGGTCCTTCGCCAAGGCGGAACTCTGGCGCAGGCGGCATCACCCGCCGAGCTGCTGGCCTCGCCGAGCGATGCGTTCGTCGCCGACTTCGTCGGATCGGCACGCGGTTACCGGGCGCTCGGGTTCCACAACTCCGATGAGCTGCTGAAGTTCAACGACGAGCCGACCATCACTGTGGGACAAGCAGTATCGACGATCCCGCCGGTCCAGGGACGATGGATCCTGGTGGTCGACGGTAACCGGGCACCACTCGGATGGGTGGACACCGAGAGTGTGCGCGGCGACTACGTGCAGGACAGCGACGTCAACCTCTGTGCCACTTCGGCGACTCGGGGCGACCCGCTGCGCGACCTGCTGAACTCGGCGCTGTCCAGCCCGAGCGGCCGCTGTGTGGTCACCGACGAGGCGGGCGCGCTGCTCGGCACGGCGACCGACCACGACGTAATCGACGCGATCAGGCGGGCCAAGGAAGCGCGGTCGGCAGCATGAACTGGATCTCGTCCAACATCGACCGCATCGTCTCGCTGACGATCAGCCATGCCTGGCTGACCCTGGCACCGACGATCGTTGGTCTCATTCTCGCTCTGCCACTCGGCTGGTGGGCTCATCGATCCAAGCGCGGCCAGGCCGCAATTGTCGGAACCGCAGGACTGCTGTACACGATCCCGTCACTGGCGCTGTTCATCATTCTGCCGGTCATACTCGGGACGAAGATCCTCGATCCGATCAACATCGTTGTGGCGCTGACGCTTTACACGTTGGCCCTTCTGGTGCGTGTTGTCGCCGACGGGCTGAGCTCGGTCCCACACGACACCGTCGCCGCAGCGGAGGCCATGGGCTATCGCAGCTGGCAGCGGCTGCTGCTGGTCGAACTTCCCGTCGCGGTGCCCGTCATCGCGGCTGGGCTGCGGGTCGCGGTGGTCTCCAACGTCAGCATCGTCACCATGGCGGCCCTGCTCGGCATCCCGCAGCTCGGTTCGCTGTTCACGCAGGGATTTCAGCTTCGGCTCTACGTCCCCCTCGTTACCGGCATCGTGCTGTGCGTGGTGCTCGCGGTCATCTTCGACGGCCTGATCATCTTGGCGAACAGGCTGTTGACCCCATGGCGGCAAAGGACGGTTACGTCGTGAACATCATCGATTGGTTCAGCGACCCGTCGAACTGGTCGGGCTCGGGAGGCATACCGGCCCAGGTCGGGTATCACCTCTTCTACTCCGCCATCGCGCTTCTGGTCGCCTTGGTCATCGCCGTGCCGCTGGGGATTCTGATCGGCTACACCGGACGCGGCGAAGCGTTGGTCGCCGGGCTCGCGAACGCGCTGCGCGCGCTCCCGTCCCTGGGCCTGCTCGTGCTGCTCTTCCTCATCATCTCGCCGGTGGTCACCGGCAAGCTCGTGTATGTTCTGCCAACAGTCATCGTGCTTGTCCTGCTTGCTGTTCCACCGATCCTCACCGGTACGTACGCCGGCATCCAGACCGCCGACCCCGACGCCGTCGGCGCCGCTCGGGGAATGGGCTTCACCAAGCGTCAAATCCTGCTGCGCGTACAGCTCCCGTGTGCGTTGCCGCTGATGATCTCCGGCGTTCGGGCTTCCACACTGCAGATCGTTTCGACGGCCACCATCGCCGCGTACCTCGGCCTGCAGGGCCTTGGCAGATTCATCCTCGACGGCAGGGCGCAGGCGAACTTCGCCGAAATGGCAGGCGGTGCAATCCTCGTCGCGATCCTCGCCATCGTCCTCGAGTTCAGCTTCGCCTGGCTGGGCCGCGTCATCGTGTCGCCCGGTCTGCGGCGCACGGCGACGAAGGAAAGCTCCCCACTCGCTACCGCCGTCCTCGAGCCGGCCACGACCTAGGTGCCGTCCGGCATCAAGCATTGCTGCCCACCACATCAGGAGAAAGAAGATGAAGAAACGCACGCTCCTATCCCGACTGTCCATACTGGCCGCCACCGCAGTTCTCGCGCTTTCCGCGTGCGGCGGCGGTGGTGGTAACCCGCTGTCGGGCGGCGATAACAACAGCGGATCGCAGGGTTCGCAAGTCATTGTGGGTTCTGCCGACTTCACCGAAAGCCAGTTGATCGCCAGCATCTATTCGCAGGCCTTGCAGTCCGCTGGTGTCAGCGTCAAAGAACAGTTCAACATCGGCAGCCGCGAGGTCTACATGGCGGCTCTCAAGGACGGCTCGATCGATCTGGTCCCGGAGTACACCGGCGCGCTGCTGAGTTACCTCGATCCGAAGTCGACCGCTGCGACCTCCGACGCGGTGACGACCGAACTCAAGGGCAAGCTGCCGTCCGGGATCTCGATGCTGACGCCGTCTGCTGCAGAGGACAAGGACGTGGTGGCGGTGACCAAGGCCACGGCCGACAAGTACAAGCTGAAGACGGTTTCCGACCTGAAGCCGGTCGCCGGCGAGCTCGTTCTCGGTGGACCACCGGAATGGAAGACCCGCCAGCAGGGCGTGGTCGGCCTGCGCGACGTATACGGTCTCAACTTCAAGGACTTCGTCAGCCTCGACGCAGGCGGCACCCTGACGATGACGGCGCTGACCAATGGTCAGATCCAGGCCGGAGACATCTTCAGCACCGACCCCGGTCTCGTGGCGAACAACCTTGTTGCGCTTGAGGATGACAAGTCGTTGTTCGCCGCGGAAAACGTGGCTCCGTTGATCAAGTCGGGCAAACAGAACGACACGATCACCAAGACACTTGACGCGGTGTCGGCCAAGCTCACCACCGATGACCTCATCTCGATGAACGCTGAGGCGGCCAAGGGCACCAACCTGTCCGACATCGCCAAGAAGTGGCTCGCCAACGCGGGCATCTCCAAGAGCTGACATCCATTCAAAGCACTACTCGTCAAAGGATTTTCACGTCACCATGGCAACGATCGCCGGTCCCCGTCCAGTCCGTGCTGCGCGCGGCACCGAAATCTCCTGCAAGGGTTGGCAACAGGAAGCCGCTCTGCGGATGCTGATGAACAACCTCGACCCCGAAGTCGCCGAACATCCCGATGATCTCGTGGTGTACGGCGGCACCGGGCGGGCTGCGCGCAGCTGGGAGGCGTTCGACGCGATTGTCCGCACCTTGCGGTCCCTTGAGGACGACGAGACCATGCTGGTGCAGTCCGGCAAGCCCGTCGGCGTCTTCCGCACGAATGTGTGGGCACCGCGGGTGCTGCTGGCCAACTCCAATCTCGTTGGTGACTGGGCCAACTGGGAGGAGTTCCGCAAGCTGGAAGCGGAAGGTTTGATCATGTACGGCCAGATGACGGCCGGCTCGTGGATCTACATCGGCACCCAGGGGATCCTGCAGGGCACGTTCGAAACCTTTGGCGCAGTGGCGCGCAAGCGCTTCGGCGGAACCCTTGCGGGCACGATCACATTGACCGCGGGAATGGGCGGCATGGGTGGGGCTCAGCCGCTCGCGATCACCATGAACGAGGGCGTTGCGATATGCGTCGACTGTGACGAGAGCCGAATCGACCGGCGTATCGCGCACCGCTATCTCGATACCAAGGCCGACAGTATCGACGAGGCGCTGAAGCTGGCGATCGAAGCCCGGGATGCCAAGCGGCCGTTGTCGATCGGATTGGTCGGCAACGCCGCAGAGGTCTTCCCCGCGTTCCTGGAACGCAATGCCCCGATCGACATCGTCACCGATCAGACCTCGGCACACGACCCACTGTCGTACCTGCCGGTGGGCGTGGATTTCGACGACATGAAGAAGATGGCCGACAAGGATCCCGTCTATTTCACCGAGCAGGCCCAGTTGTCGATGGCACGTCACGTCAAGGCGATGGTCGGGTTCATGGACCGGGGCGCCGAGGTCTTCGACTATGGCAATTCGATCCGTGACGAGGCCCGCAAGGGGGGCTACGATCGCGCGTTCGCCTATCCGGGGTTCGTTCCCGCCTATATCCGTCCGCTGTTCGAGGAAGGACTCGGGCCGTTCCGCTGGGCGGCGCTGTCGGGAGATCCCGCAGACATCGCCGCGACGGACCGGGCGATTCTGGAGTTGTTCGGAGACAATGCGCACCTGCGCCGATGGATCACCATGGCCGGTGAAAAGGTGGCGTTCGAAGGCCTGCCCGCGCGCATCTGCTGGCTGGGGTACGGCGAACGACACCGGGCCGGACTGAAGTTCAACGAGATGGTGGCATCCGGCGAACTGTCCGCGCCGGTCGTGATCGGCCGCGATCACCTGGATTCTGGGTCGGTCGCGTCGCCCTATCGCGAGACTGAGTCCATGCTGGACGGCTCGGACGCGATCGCCGACTGGCCGCTGCTCAACGCGCTGCTGAACACGGCGTCAGGCGCGTCGTGGGTGTCCATTCATCACGGCGGCGGAGTCGGCATCGGGCGTTCCATCCATGCCGGGCAAGTGTGTGTGGCCGACGGCACCGAACTCGCCGCGGAGAAGCTTTCACGTGTTCTCGTCAACGACCCCGGTATGGGCGTGATCCGCCATGTGGATGCGGGATACGAGTATGCCGCGAAGGTGGCGCACGAACGCGGAGTGCGTATTCCTATGCAGGAGAACGTGTGACGGCGTTCGACGCGCTGTGGCCAACCATCCTCGACGTCGGACGCGACGCCGGTTCGGGCGGCTATCGCCGCTTCGCCTGGACCGACGCCGACTTGACGTTGCGTGAGTGGTTTGTCGACTGTGCTGATCGTCGCGGCATGGACGTGGAAGTCGATCGCAACGGGAACATCTGGGCGTGGTGGATGCCACCGTCGTGGAGCGGAGACCCCCGCGACGCGTTCGTCACCGGCTCGCATCTGGATTCCGTTCCCGACGGCGGTGCGTTCGACGGACCCCTCGGCGTGGTGTCGGCCTTCGCGGCGGTCGACGAATTGCGACAACGAGGTGTGGTGCCGAAGGTTCCGGTCGCGGTGGTCGCGTTCTCCGACGAAGAGGGCGCGCGCTTCGGCGTCGCGTGCGTGGGGTCGCAGCTCTCCACCGGCGCGCTGACGCCGGAACGGGCTTGCGGGCTGCGCGACAACGACGGAATCACGTTGGCGGAGGCTCTCGTTCGTGTCGGGCGCAATCCCGAGGACCTCGGCGAGGACCATCGGCTGGCTGAACGCGTCGGCGTGTTCGTCGAGCTGCACGTCGAGCAGGGCCGTGCTCTCGGCCCGCTCGACGCTCCGGTCGCCGTGGCATCGTCGATATGGCCACACGGCCGCTGGGAGTTCACGTTCGGCGGCGAAGCCAATCACGCCGGAGCGACGCGTCTGGCCGACCGCCGCGACCCGATGCTCGCGTTCGCCTCCTCGGTGCACTCCGCCAGGTCCGCCGCTGCCGCATACGACGCGGTCGCGACGTTCGGCAAGGTGATCGTCACTCCCAACGGGGCCAACGCGATTCCCTCGCAGATCCGTGCCTGGCTGGATGCCCGCGCGCCCGATGAGGCGACCCTGACGTCGCTCGTCGAGCGCATTACCGCCGAAGCACGCAACCACGCCACATCGGATTCCATCACCCTCGACGTCATCGCCGAATCGATCACGCCGATCGTCGAATTCCCGGAAGGCCCGCGTGCACGGTTGACCAAGGCCCTCGGCAAGCTGGGCGACATACCGGTGCTACCCACCGCCGCAGGGCACGACGCCGGCATCCTGTCCGCCCGCGTACCTACCGCAATGTTGTTCGTGCGCAACCCAACCGGTGTTTCGCATTCACCTGCCGAGCACGCGGAGATGGCTGACTGCAACATCGGCGCCTCGGCACTCGCCGACGTGATGGCGGACTGGACCACCGCATGACGAGCACGTGGTGGTGCGAGCATGCCTGGCTCGGCGGACAGACCGTCCAGGCCGGCGTGCTGATCTCCGTGGCGGACGGGCGGATCACGTCGATTCGGTCCGGGACTGCATTCGAGCCGCCGTCGCATCGCCTCGACGGCCTCGTGATACCGGGACTGGCCAATGCGCATTCGCACGCCTTCCATCGCGCACTGCGAGGGCGCACGCAACGCGACCGAGGATCGTTCTGGACCTGGCGCGACCTGATGTACCGAGCGGCGAACCGGCTTGACCCCGACCGCTACCGAGCGTTGGCCCGCGCCGTGTACGCGGAGATGGCGATGGCCGGAATCACCTCTGTCGGTGAGTTCCACTACCTGCATCACGACGTTGGTGGCCGCAGATATGCCGATCCGAACGCGATGGGGCACGCGTTGATCGAAGGTGCTGCCGATGCGGGTGTTCGGCTGACCCTCCTGGACACCTGCTATCTCAGTTCGGCTCCCGACGGCACACCGCTGCACGCCGGCGCACAACAGCGATTCGGTGACGGCAGCGGAGCGGACTGGGCCCAGCGCGTCGAGGCATTGCGCCAACAAGTCCAGAGCCCACGGGTTCTCATCGGCGCAGCCCTGCATTCGGTGCGTGGAGTGCCAGTCGAGGACATGCCGGCGGTGGTGGAATGGGCCGCGGTCAATCAGACCCCACTGCATGTCCACTCATCCGAGCAGAAGGCCGAGATCGAGCAGTGCATGGCGGTATACGGACGCACACCGACGGCGGTGTTGCGCGACGCCGGAGCACTCGGCCCACGGACGACTGCCGTGCACGCAACGCACCTGACGGGCGAGGACATCGCGGATTTGCACGCCACGGCGACAGGCGTGTGTTTCTGCCCGACGACTGAACGCGATCTTGGTGACGGGATAGGCCCGGCGCCTGCGCTCGTCGACGGATCGTTCAGCCTCGGTTCGGACAGTCATGCCGTGATCGACATGTTCGAGGAGGCACGGGCCGTCGAACTCGACGAGCGCCTTGCAAGCCAGGAGCGTGGTGTCATCGACGCCGCCCGCCTCTTGCACGCCGCTACCGGAGACGGCCAGCGGGCACTCGGGTGGACCGACGCGGGACAACTCGCGACAGGCCAACGCGCGGATTTCGTTGCCGTTGACATGAACTCGGTACGCACAGCCGGGGGACAGGTCACCGCAGAGACCGTCGTATTCGCAGCATCCGCCGGCGACGTCACCGATGTGGTGGTTGACGGCACGGTGGTAGTGGCGGACCGTCGGCACGTCCGCGTCGATACCGCAGCCGAGTTGTCGTCTGCCATCGCCGACCTCATGGACGTCCCGCGAGAAGCGCTGAAGTCGTGAGCACGCTGTACACGGGCATCGCCGAGCTCGTCACCAACGATTCGGCGCAGGGCGACGGCAGCCCACTGGGCATCGTCGAGGACGGCGCGATCGTGGTGAGCGACAACACGATCGCGTGGGTGGGCCCGTCGGGTGATGCCCCCGACGCCGACGACCGTATCGATTGCGGCGGTTCATGTGTCATCCCCGGATTCGTCGACAGCCACGCGCACTTGGTGTTCGCTGGTGACCGGTCGGCCGAATTCGCCGCCCGAATGAGCGGGCAACCGTACGCGGCGGGCGGAATCGCGACGACCGTCGCATCGACCCGCGCCGCCGACGACACGACGTTGGCTGCGGGCGTCGACCGACTCGCCCGCGAACTACGAGGCGCGGGCGTGACGACGTTCGAGACCAAGAGCGGCTACGGACTGACGGTCGAGGACGAGTCGCGTTCACTGGCCGTGGCGCGCAGATTCACCACGGAGACAACGTTTTTAGGTGCACATGTTGTGCCTGCCGAGTACGGTTCCGACCGGCAGGGCTACATCGACTTGGTGACAGGCCCGATGCTTGACGCGTGCGCTTCACTGGCGCGGTGGATCGACGTTTTCTGCGATCGAGGTGCGTTCGACGTCGACGAGGCGCGTGTCGTGCTGACGGCAGGGCTCACTGCGGGCTTGCATGCGCGCGTGCATGCAGGCCAGCTCGGGCCGGGCGCCGGCATCCAACTCGCGGTCGAGCTCGGCGCGGCATCGGTCGACCACTGCACGTATGCGACCGACGACGACATCGACGCGCTGGTGTCCGGTTCCACCGTGGCCACACTGTTGCCCGGGGCGGAGTTCTCCACCCGGGCACCGTGGCCGGACGCCCGCCGGATGATCGACGCCGGCGTCACGGTCGCCCTGGCAACCGATTGCAATCCCGGCAGCTCGTTCACCACCAACATGCCGTTCTGCATCGCCGTCGCGGTCAGGGACATGAATTTCACACCGGCGGAAGCGTTGTGGTCAGCCACCGCAGGCGGGGCCGCCGCGCTGCGCCGAGACGACGTCGGGGTGCTGGCCCCGGGCAAGCGGGCCGACTTCGTTCGGCTCGATGCGCCTACCTACGTCTACCTGGCCTACCGGCCGGGGGTACCGCTGGTGCGTGACGTTGTGGTCGGCGGTTCGCCTATAGCTGCGGACTGTTAATCGGCTGCCAAGGCCAGCACCTCGTCGAAGCCCTCGACGAGGCAGTCGTGGAAGACCTCATAATCTGGGATTGCGCCGGTGTCGACGTTGATGCCGAAGCCGCAGACGTCGACGTATGTGAGAAGCGTGATGTTGACCGCCGCGCCGACCGTCGGCCCGAAGGCGTACTGAGCGCGAACCGGTGCACCCGCGAGGAATACCGGCACCGGGATGCCGGGCACGTCGCTGGCGACGAAGTCGACGTGGCGAAGGATCGAGCCGATGTACCAGCGGGGCATCAGGTTGAGCACCCCCGCTATCAACTGCGTATGCGGCAGGGACCGTTCGTGACGCACATTGCTTGCGCGCCGGTGGATCTCGCCGATTCGTTCTGCCGGATCGGCAAGGCCCGCGGGCACATCGAAGCGCATCAGCGTGATGCGGTTCCCGCCCATGGTGTCTGATTCGGCCCTCAGGCTGATCGGCATCGTCAGGTGAAGGTCACCGATGGTCGTTCCATGCTTTTCGTGATAGCGACGCAGACCTCCGGCAACGCCTGCGACGAACGCGTCGTTGAGCGCGCCACCGCCGCGGTGCGCCGCTTCGCGCAACGCAGACATCGGCACCTCGTAGACCCCGAGGTGGCGGACCATGCTACGGCGTTTCATCAGGGGCGAGCCGGTGCGGTTGACCGGACGCACCGTCCGGTAAACCGAAGCCGCGGTGGCCGTCGCGGAGCTGATGGTCTCGATCGGGCGCCGAATCCCGTTGTACAGCAAGCTCGGTGCCGACTTGACCGCGCCGGCGAACGCTTTGCCCGCGAGGTCCACGTCGTATCGCAATGTGTCGCCGTAACCGCTCAGCCACGACGGCTCAGTGGCTTCCGGTTGAGCCGGCAGCGGACCGCGTTGCCGCGGCCGCTCGTCGAGGTCGAAAAGGGTCATCCCGATCTGCACGCCACCGACACCGTCGGTCAACGCGTGGTGGAACGTGCACAGCACGGCAGCTCCGCCGTCGGCTAGTCCATCGATCAAAGTGGCCTTCCACAACGGCCGCGCGCGATCGAAGTCCTCCATCTGAGCCAGCCGGGCCATCTCCAGCACGGTGTCGAGAGTGCCGGGTTTGGCGGCAGTGACTCGGCGCATGTGGAAGTCGAGGTCGAAATCGGGACACTGCTCCCATCGCGGCGGCGCCGGCGCAGGCGACGGCACCACGCGCTGCCGGAACATCGGCAGCTTGCGACTGGCCAGGTCAAACCGCTTGCGGACCTCGTCCCAGTCCGGTGATCGGTCGAGCATGATCACGGTCACCACGGTTGATCTCAGCCGTGGATCGCTTTCCATCGCCCAGGTGAACGCGTCGGTGTTGCGCATGAAATCGGTCATTGTGTGCTCCCGTTCACACGCTATGACCACAGCCGTGCATCGTCACCACTCTGGACCCGTCCGAGGACTTTGTGCCTTACAAGTCGCTACCGAGGTCACATTCGAACGTCCTAAATCACCGCAACGCGGGGCAGAATGAACAGCGATGACGATGAACGCCAAACGTCGCCGCGCGCACGACAAGCTGGCCGCGTTGCCCGGTGTGCGTCCGGTCCGCAGGCCGATCCGGGCGGGTGACCACGAGGAGTTCGATCTCTACTACGTGCGCACCGGTCGCAAGTCTGCGCATCCGCTGGTGGTCATCCCCGGCGGCCCAGGCGCCGCATCGATCGCGCTCTACCGGGGTTTTCGCCGCCGCGCCGCGGCCGACGGTCTGGACGTGATCATGGTCGAGCACCGCGGTGTGGGGATGTCCCGCCACGACGACAGCGGCGCCGACCTGCCGCCCGAAGCATTGACCATCGAGCAGGTCGTCGACGATGTGGCCGCTGTCCTCGACGACGCGCAGGTCGACAAGGCCGTCATCTATGGCACCTCCTACGGGACGTACCTCGCCGCCGGGGTCGGCGCGCGGCATCCCGACCGGGTGCATGCGATGGTGCTCGATTCACCGGTGCTGTCAGCCGACGACATCGTCGCGGTGCGGGAAGCCACCCGTCGCGTGCTGTGGGACGGCGAGAAGTCGGAAACCGCAGGGCTCGCTCCTAAGGTGCGCAAGCTGGTGCAGGACGACGTGCTGACGCCGACGGCCGCCCAACTCGCCATCGCGGTCTACGGTTTCGCCGGACCGGCGGTGCTGCACCGCCAACTCGATCTGCTGCTGGCCGGCCGCCGGTGGTTGTGGTCGGCGCTCGGGCAGGCCGCCCGACTGCTGTTCGAACGCAAGTCGCCGTACCGCCACGAGCCCGATCTCGTCGGCCGGATCGGCTACCGCGAACTGAACTACGGAGCGGAACCCGACGGCAAGCCACTCGATCAGGCGGTCGCGTTTCGCGAGTTCGCCACTGATGCAACGGAGTTCGAGGTTGAGCCCTTCGATTTCGTCGCCGAGATGCCGAATTTCACTTGGCCGACGGTCGTCATCTCAGGCGGCCGCGACCTGATCACACCGCCGACGGTGGCCCAACGGATCACATCGCTGATCCCGAACGCCGTACTCGTCAACCTCGCGACAGCCGGCCACAGCGCGATCGACCTCCGCGAACGGGCGGCGCTGGACATCGTCAAGGCGGTGTACGACGACACGGTCAGCGGTCTGCCGGCGCGCGCGAACAAACTGGACGCCACGCCGGGTGGGTTCGCGGTGAGGCTATTGGTGTGGGGCATCGCCGCGGCGGCCGTCCTTGAGCAGGCGCTTCCTGCCGCCGTGCCTCGCACCGTGCAGCGCGTTACCGCTTCATGAAGCCGATCTTCGTGTAGTCCGCGTCGGCCAAACCGAAGGCGCCGAAGTTCGCCAAAGTGCTTCTCACCGCGATGTTTCCGGGCGACTGTGTCAGCGGCAGACTGAAGCCCTCGGCCCAGATCAGCTTGTCGACCTCGTTGGCAAGGCTGCGCGCCTTGGCGGGGTCCAGTTCTTCGAGCGTCTGCTCGATCTTTGCGTCGATCTCCGGGCTGCCGATCTTGCCGAAGTTGCTTTCGCCGTTGGACGCATAGATCTGAGGCAGGCCCGACAACGGGAATGCGTCGCCGACCCAGGAGAACTGGGCGATGTCGAAGTCGCCGACATTGATGTGGTTGGAGAAGAATCCGGCGCCGCCCTTGGCGTCGAGATCCAGTTTCACTCCGACCTGCGCGAGGTTGTTCTGCGCGATCTGGCCGAACTGACGGGTGCTCAGCGAGTCATACAGCACATCGCGGATGACGAGTTGGCGTCCGTCCTTCTCGCGGAACTGGCCGTTCATCCGCCAACCCAGCGCGTCGAGCTCCTGCTTGGCCTTCTCGGGGTCGAACGCGACCACCGCACTGTTGTCCTGATAGCCCTCTTGGCCTGCGACGTAGACGTGGTTGTTCAGCGGCACGGGGTTGTCGGCGAGCCCACGCTGCGTGACGTTGGCGATCGTCTGCCGATCGATGGCCTTGCCGATCGCCAGCCGCAGTGCTTTGTCGGCCAGGATCGAGCCGGGAGCGCCGTTGAAAGTGAAGTGGTACCAACTGTTTCCGGGCGCACGGCGGATCGCGACGCCCTCGGTGCGTCGCGCGATGGTCAGCTCGTCGAGCGTTGCCAGCCCGGTGGCGTCGATGGTGTTGTTCTGCAGGGCGGGGATACGCGCGGCGTCGTCGAGCACCAGATAGGTGACGCTGTCCAGCAGCGCGGGAGTTCCCCACCATTTCGGGTTGCGCGTCAACACGATTCGCTGAGCCGTGCGATCGAGGTTGGAGACGATGAACGGTCCCGCTGACGGCCCCGGCCCGTTGAGCTGACCCTTGTTGAATGCCTCTGCGGTCGCGGTCATGCTCTTCGGGAGCAGCATGGTGTTGCCGGACAGCATGCCCCGCCACTCCGCATACGGCTTGGCGAACGTCATGATCGCCTGGCGATCGTCGTCACCCCGCGTCACCGACGCGACCCTGTCGGCCCCGTTGGGGCTGGCGCTCGCAAAAGCCTTGTCCACCCCGCTGGTTGCGTGGATCTGGGCCGCGATGTCCTCCCATGTGATCGGGGTGCCGTCGCTCCAGACCGCTTTCGGATTGATGGTCCACTTGACCACCTGCGGGTTGGTGCTGACCAGGTCGGCGCCGGTGAAGTAGTCGGTGTTCAGCGTCATCGACCCGTCGGCGGCGATCCGGAAGGCCCGAGGCATGCTGGCCTTCAGCATGCCTGCGGAGTCTGCGGAGTTGCCGTCGATGTGCAGTGGGTTGAAGTTCTCCGGAAACGCGGTGAGCGCCAACCGCAGATTGCCGCCCTGCTGCAGCGCGGATACGTCCTGCGGGTTGATGTCGTTGGTGGTGCCGATCTCCGCGGATCCGCCTGCCGACGGTGTCTCCTTCTTGCCGCCTGAGCAGGCGGTCAGCGTCAAGGCGGCGACCAGGGCAGCGATGGCGAAGTGGCGGATCTTCATGGCGACAGACGTTACCTGCGATTCGGGTCAGGTTGCGGAACGGCGGCAAGCAAACGCCGCGTGTAATCCTGCTGCGGATGGGCGAACACCTGGTCGCCGTCGCCCTGTTCGACGATCTTGCCCTTGTACATCACCGCGACACGGTGGGCGAGATGCTTGACGACCGACAGGTCGTGCGACACGAACAAATACGACAGTCCGAACCGGTCCTGAAGATCCAGCAGCAGGTTGATGATGCCGGCCTGGATCGACACGTCCAGTGCCGACACCGGCTCGTCGAGGGCCAGGATCTTCGGCTGTAGCGCCAGCGCCCGCGCAATGCCGATGCGCTGCTTCTGTCCGCCGGAGAACTCGGCCGGATACCGGCTGGCATCCTCACGGCGCAGCCCGACGATGCCGAGCAACTCGGCGACGCGCTCATCGGTGCGGGCCTTGTCAAAGCCGTTGGCCTGCAACGGTTCTGCCAGAACGTCGAACACTGGCAGCCGCGGATCAAGCGACGCGACCGGATCCTGAAACACCACCTGCAGGTCGCCGCGCAGTGCGCGCCGGGCACGCCGGTCGAGAGCGGCGACGTCGGCGCCGAGCACTTCAATCGACCCCGATTGCGGTGCCGACAACTCCAGGATCTGGTGCAGTGTCGTCGACTTGCCGGACCCTGATTCGCCGACGATGCCCAGCGTGCGACCCTGCGGCAGCTCGAAGCTGATGCCGTCGATCGCGCGGACCTCGCCGACCTGCCGGCGAAACACCACTCCCTTGGTCAGCGTGTACGTCTTCTCGAGATCGCGTACCCGCAGTACGACCGGCGCGTCCGCGGTGGAGGCCGCGGCTTGCGGTTCGGTGGACACGCCGTAGATTTCCGCGGGCGTGCGACCGACGACATGCTCGGTGCGGATGCATGCCGCGCGATGTCCGTCGGCGACCTTGAGAAGTTCCGGTTCCGCGGCGCGGCAGTCGTCGATGGCGAGCGGGCAGCGGGGCGCGAAAGGGCATCCGGGTGGCAGCGCAGCCAGTGACGGCGGCGCGCCCGGAATCGGCACCAGCCGAGCCCCCTGCGCCGCGTCCAGCCGCGGCACGGAACCGAGTAACCCTGCGGTGTAAGGCATTCGGCGGTCGCGGTACAGCACGTCGACGTCGGCCGTCTCCACCGCGCGGCCCGCATACATCACCAGTGCGCGATCGGCGAATTCGGCGACCACCCCGAGATCGTGGGTGATGATCAGCACGCCGGCACCGGTGACGTCGCGCGCCTTCTTGAGCACCTCGAGGATCTGCGCCTGCACCGTGACATCCAGCGCGGTCGTCGGCTCATCACAGATCAACAGGTCGGGATCGTTGGCGATGGCGATGGCGATCACCACACGCTGGCGTTCTCCGCCGGACAGTTCGTGGGGGAAGGAGCGGGCCCGGCGTTCGGGCTGTGCGATGCCGACGAGTTCGAGCAGTTCGACGGCGCGGGCCCGGGCCGTCGCCTTGCCGATTCCGCGGTTGTGCACTTCGAGCGCCTCGGCGATCTGATCGCCGACGGTATAGACCGGCGTGAGCGCCGACATCGGGTCCTGAAAGACCATTCCGATGGTCTTTCCGCGGATGTCCGACATCCGGTTGTCGGATAACCCGATCAACTCGTCGCCGTGCAACCGGACAGAACCCGACACCTCGGCGTAATCGGGCAGCAGCCCGACGACGGCCATCGCAGTGGCCGACTTGCCCGAGCCGGATTCACCGACGAGCGCGACCACTTCACCCGCGGAGACGTGAAAGTTCATGCCGCGTACGGCGTTTACCCGTTCGGTATCGGTTGGGAACGTCATCGCCAGGTCGGTGACCTCGAGCAGGCTCACTTGCGGGCCCTCCGCAGCGGCCGGGCACTGGGATCGAGCGCATCACGCAGTCCGTCGCCAACCAGGTTGGCGCACAGGATGATCAGCACCAGCACACTGGCGGGGAACAGGAACACCCAAGGGAACGTCGTCACCGACGTCCTGCCGTCGTTGATCAGCGTGCCAAGGGATACGTCGGGTGGCTGTACACCGAAGCCGAGGAAGCTCAACCCGGTTTCGGCCATGATCGCGATGCCGACGTTCAGTGCGGTGTCGATGATCAGGAACGACGCCACATTGGGCAAAATGTGCCGGATGATGATGCGTGTATTGCTGACGCCCATATATCGTGCGGCGGAGACGAATTCGCGTTCTCGCAGGCTCATCGTCATGCCACGCACGACACGTGAACTGATCATCCAGCCGAATACGGACAGCAGCAGGATCAACCACAAGACGGTGCCGGCTTGTTTCGTGCGTGGTGTGATGATCGCGATCAGGATGAAGCCGGGCACCACCAACAGCAGATCGACGATCCACATCAGCACACGGTCTCGGCGGCCGCCGAAGTAACCGGCGATGGAGCCGACCGTCGCGGCGATGATCGTGGAGAAGAACGCCACGCAGACGCCGATGAGCATGGATTTCTGCATGCCGCGCAGAGTTTGGGCCAGCAGGTCTTGACCGAGGGGGTTGGTGCCGAACCAATGATCGACACTCGGCGGTTCCTGCAGCGCGTAGAAATCGAGATCGGTGTAGCTGTACGGGAGCAGCGGCGGCAACGCGTAGCACCCGATGAACAGGGCGACCAGCAGAGCCAGTGAGACCACCGCGGGCTTGTTGCGCAGGAATCGGCGCAGCACAAGGGTGCGTCGTGTGGCGAACCGTGCGACGTCGACGCCCGATTTGGCGGTCGTTGCGGTCTCTGTCGTGACGGGTTCGGTCATGTCACCCGCACCCTGGGGTCGAGAGCGGCATAGATGACGTCCGACAACAGCCCGGCCAACAGCACCATCGCAGCAGAGAAGAAGGTGATCGCGACGACGACGTTGATGTCTTGGGTAGCAATGCCTTTCACGGCCCATTCACCCATGCCGTGCCAGCCGAAGATCGTCTCGACAAACAGCGCGCCGGTGACCAAGAGGGCGATGTTGTAGGCGAACAGGGTGGCCATCGGGATCAGCGCTGTGCGCAGACCGTGTTTGAACAAGGCCCGACGACGAGTGAGGCCCTTGGCCCTGGCGGTGCGGATGAAGTCCTGGCCGAGCACATCGAGCATGGCATTGCGTTGGTATCGGCTGTATCCCGCGATTGCCCCGAGCGCCAACGTGAACGTCGGCAGCACCAGGTGCTGTACCCGATCGACAAATTGGTTCCACGCCCCACCGACCGCGTCCGGGGAGGTCTCGCCGGTGTACTCGAACAGCTGCACGCCCAGCACCGAGTTGATCCGCAACGCGGCGAGGATCAAAAGATTGGCGAGCACGAATATGGGAATGCTGATCACCAACAACGACAGCACCGTGATCACTCGATCAGACAGGTGGTACTGCCGGATCGCTCCCCACGCGCCGACCACCACGCCGATCACAGTGCCGATGACGGAGCCGATGACCAGTAGTCGCAGGCTGACTCCGATACGCCGCCACAATTCGTTGGACACGGGTTGCCCGCCGATCGTGGTGCCGAAATCACCGCGCACCACGCCGGCCACCCAGTGGCCGTAGCGGATGGGGATCGGCTTGTTGAGATCCAGTTCGGCGGCCTTGGCGTCAATCACGGCTTGAGGCGGCCGCGGGTTGCGCTGCAGCAGGCTGTCGAGCGGTCTGAACGTCGCCGATGCCAGCGCGAACGTCAGGAACGACGCCAACGCCAGCAGCACGATGTAATTCAGCAGCCGCCGCGCGAGAAATCGCGTCATGTGTGACGTCCAGGGGCGGCCTGCATGACGCACAGGGTATGAGATGGGCTCCGCGACGGCCGGTTCTTGCACCTGCGGCGTGGCTAGAGAATTCCTACCGACGCTTAAGCCCGTTTCCAGTTTCGGGGCGTTGACTCTGTATTACCTGCAGGTTTACCGGTCGCCTCGGCGTCGCGGCGACGTGGACAAACGCCAGCAAGACGAGGAGCCCCACCTATGGATGACGCCAACCGAAACACATTGAAACTGTTTGCCGCGGTAATCGGCGGCAGCGCGCTGATAGCAATGGGCGCCGTATCGGCCATCGTGCTGCATGAAGCGGGGCCTGCCAATGCGGCCAAGTCGACGACCATGACCGTCGGCTCGACGTCCACCGAGACGACGCCGCCGACGGTCGAGGCGACGACGATGGCGGCGCCGGGGGTGAAAGGCCCCGCACCGCTGCCGTCCGAGGAAGCGGGGCCGGCCGCGCCGTAGGCACTCACTTAGGTACTTCGCACCCCTGATACAGGGTCTTCACAGTTTCGTCGCATTCACTAACTCCGACCTGCACGTTTGTCGGTTCACCGCCCGAACCGGCTCATGACAGAACGGAGCAAACGCAGTGAATGGAACCAGGCGAACCAATGTGAAGATGCTGGCCGCCGTGATCGGCGGCAGCGCCGTCGTGGCAATGGGGGCGCTCACCATGGCGATCACCCAGGAACAGGCCGGGCCGGCCACGTTGACAAGCTCGGGGATGAGCACGGGTGCGACAAGCACTCAGGAAACTCCGCCGGCCGCCCCGGAAACCACTATTGCGGTACCTGCGGTAAAGGCCACACCGTTCGGCGGCGCCGGCTCCTAACGCCACGTTTCACCTCTGACCGCTTCGGCTACCCAGGACAGCGGAGGGGTCGACGTGGACCCCTCGCCAACTATTCGAGGTGCCGTCCCGCCAGGCGAGACGGCTGACCAGAAACCGAATGGAGTGGTCAGAGGTGAGATCGAAGCAGCTCAAGCTGATCGCGGCGGGCATCGGTGCCAGTGCTGTGGTGGCTATGGGAGCGGTCACCGTCGTCTTGACCCAGGCGCCTGCAGGCAACGGAACCTTCGGCAAGGGCCCGGAAATCACGCTTGGCGACACCGTCACGACGACGACCCCGCCGAGCAAGCCTGAGACGTCGGTGGCAACCCCGCCGGTCACGGCGACGACACCCTCAGGATTCGCGACGCCGTAGCGCTAGCGGTGCGGCGGGCCAACAGGTCCGCCGGGGCCGACATCCTCGGGCTTGCCGATGCTGGTCGCCGTTACAGTTTGACCTGTTCGTGTTGCGTGCACGCTCACCTGTTCATCCACGGCGAACGGCGGCTGGGTGGTCTGCGGGATGACATAGGTCTGACTGAAGCCGTCTTCGCTTCGAACGGTGATAGAGGTCGGCGATATGGCCGTCACGGTGCCGGTTTGGCTCAATTCCGTGGTGTAGCCGCCCGAGCCGTCGGGCACGACGAATTCGCCGTGCAAAGGCGGCGGCCCGAACGGCCCGGGGCCGTTCATGGGACCGCCAGGTCCAAAGCGCTGGCCACCCGGTCCGCCGGGTCCGCCTCCGAACGGCTGGTGGGCACCGCCCATGGAATGCGAATTGCCATCGGTCGCGGCGTAGATCGCCGCCCCGCCGAGTCCGGCGATCACCGCCGCCACGCCCACGGCGACCGCGGTTTCGCGAATGCCCCACCGCCGAGGGGACGGGTCCGGCGCACCCCATACCGGGTCTTGCGTGGCTAACGGATCTGTGGTCATGCCGACCACAGTGCAAGTGCTAGATGTGTGCTGGCTGTGTGCCGATTGAGCATTCCGTGTGTCTCGGCATCTTCACAGCGAAAGCATAGATAAGGCACAGCCCGCGCCCATGGCCACTGCGAATAATGAGGTCGTGGCCAGTCCTGTCAATGAGAGCGATCCCTCGCGCGTCGTCATGCGCCGGGCCGACGGCAATCCGATTCATGTGCTGGTCGTCGACGACGAACCGGTGTTGGCAGAACTGGTGTCGATGGCCCTGCGGTACGAGGGCTGGGAAATCGCCACGGCGGGTGACGGCGCTTCGGCCATCGCATCGGCGCGGGACACCCCGCCTGACGTCGTCGTCCTCGATGTGATGCTGCCGGACATGAGCGGGCTGGACGTCCTGCACAGGCTGCGCGAACAGATCCCCGGCCTGCCCTTGTTGCTCTTGACCGCCAAGGACTCCGTCGAGGACCGTATTGCAGGCCTGACCGCGGGCGGCGACGACTACGTCACCAAGCCGTTCAGTCTCGAAGAGGTGGTGCTGCGCTTGCGGGCACTGCTGCGGCGCACGGGCGTCGCGAGCGAAACCGGCGGAGCCAAGATCGTTGTCGGGGATCTGGTGCTCGACGAGGACAGCCACGAGGTCACCCGCGGCGGCGAGCTGATCCCGCTGACGGCGACCGAGTTCGAGCTGCTGCGGTTCATGATGCGCAACGCCAAACGCGTGCTGAGCAAGGCTCAGATTCTCGATCGCGTGTGGAGCTATGACTTCGGCGGCCGGTCCAACATCGTCGAGCTCTACGTGTCCTATCTGCGCAAGAAGATCGACAGCGGACGCGAGCCGATGATCCACACACTGCGCGGTGCCGGATATGTCCTCAAGCCCGCACGCTGAGGTGGGCCGCAGCCGAATTCTTTCACCGCGCACATGGTCGCTGCGGGTCAGGCTGCTTGCCACTCAGATTGTTCTGCTCGCATTGGTGTGCGCGGCGATCGGGGTGGGCACAGAGCTTGCGCTGCAACGGTTTTTGACCGACCAGCTTGACGATCGGGTTGCCGAAACCAGCCATCGTTCGGTGGGGTTGTTCGAATTCGGACCCCCGCCGCCCCCTGATTTTGTGCCGCCGCCCGGATTTCCGCGGCCAATCATCATTCGTAACGATTTCGGTCCAGGCCCGTACTTCCTCAACGCACCCGGGCAGGCCGCGCGGACCGTTGGCGCGGTGGTTTCGCGCGGTACGCCCGTCGACGCCGGAGTCATCACCGCCGACGGCACCCAGACCGAAATCAGCGCGACCGCAGCGAAACAGCTTGCGGCCGTGGCACCTAACGACACACCGACCACGGTGGAACTCGACGGGCTGGGCCGCTACCGCGTCGTCGCCAGGCATGCACGCCCCGGCGAGACGATCGTGTCTGGCTTGCCGACCTCCGACGTCGACGACACGTTGCTGTCAGTGGCGGTGATCTTCTGCGTGGTCGCCGCCACCGCGTTGATCGGCGGCACCGCGGCAGGCATCCTGATCATTCGGCGGCAACTCGCCCCGCTTGCAAGGGTTTCCGAAGCCGCCAGGCAGGTCGCCGACCTCGAGCTGGACACGGGCGAGGTGAAGTTGCCCACGCCGATCGTCAAGGTCGACCCGGCCGCCGCGCACACCGAAATCGGTCAGCTCGGCTCGGCGCTCAATCGCATGCTGGACCGCATCGCAGGCGCATTGTCGGCGCGACATGCCAGCGAGACACGCATCCGGCAGTTCGTCGCGGACGCCAGCCACGAGTTGCGCACACCACTAGCGGCGATTAGTGGCTATACGGAACTGGCGCAACGTAAACGAGACGACCTGCCCGACGATGTCGCGCATGCGATGAGCCGCGTGGAATCCGAGACCGAACGGATGACGCAACTCGTGGGGGACATGTTGCTGCTCGCGCGACTCGACACCGGTCGGCCATTGGAGCGCGAGCCCGTCGATCTGTCGCGTCTGGTTGTCGACACGGTCAGCGATGCACACGTTGCCGGGCCTGACCACGAGTGGTCGCTGGATCTGCCCGACGAGCCAGTGGTCATCGTCGGCGACGAAGCCCGCCTGCATCAGGTGTTGGCCAATCTGCTCGCGAACGCCCGGACTCACACGCCACCAGGCACGTCGGTCACCACCTCGCTCACGGTCGACGACGCCGGCGGTGCCGTGTTGACCGTCGCCGACGACGGTCCCGGCATACCGGAGTGGCTGCGGCCGGAGATCTTCGAGCGCTTCGCCCGCGGCGATTCGTCGCGGTCGCGCCGCGGCGGCAGCACCGGTCTGGGCCTCGCGATCGTCGCGGCGGTCGTCAGGGCCCACCGCGGCACCATCGCCGTGCAGAGCGTGGCGAGAAGGACCGAGTTCGTGGTGACGCTTCCGGCGGAATCACAGGCAAGCCACAGCGATCTCAAATCCGCCACCTAGCGCGCTCAACGAAACTCTTGGAGTGACGACCCTGGCGCTCGATGCCGAGCAGGCGCAAAAGGCCCCGACACGCCGCAGTTTTGGGATACTTTCCGTCTGCTCGCGGGTGGGGCTGGGCGTGCTTCTCGTCGGGACCGCGGTGCTCTACCTGTGGAACCTGTCGGCCAGCGGATGGGCCAACGCGTTCTATTCGGCGGCGGCGCAGGCCGGTGCGAGTGACTGGACCGCAATGCTGTTCGGCTCCAGCGACGCCGCCAACGCCATCACCGTCGACAAGACACCGGCCGCGCTGTGGATCATCGACATCTCGGTACGGCTGTTCGGCCTGAATTCGTGGAGTGTCCTTGCGCCGCAAGCACTGGAGGGGGCCGGCGCCGTCGCGTTGCTCTACGCCGCGGTCCGAAGGGTCAGCGGACCGGGTGCAGGGCTGTTGGCTGGCACGGTCCTCGCGCTGACGCCGGTCGCTGCGTTGATGTTCCGGTTCAACAATCCCGACGCCCTGCTGGTGCTGCTGCTGGTGGCCGCCGCATATTGCGTACAGCGGGCATGCGAAAAGGATGCCAGCCGTTGGTGGTTGATCGCGGCGGGCGCTGTCGTCGGCTTCGGATTCCTGACCAAGATGCTGCAGGCCTTCCTGGTGCTGCCCGGCTTCGCCGCCGCCTATCTGGTGGCAGGCCATCACCCGCTGCGGCAGCGGGTGGTAGACGTGTGCGTCGCAGCGGGGGCCGTCGTCGCCTCCGCTGGTTGGTATCTGGTGCTCGTCGAGCTGTGGCCGGCATCGGCGCGCCCTTACATCGGCGGTTCGCAGCACAACAGCATCATCGAACTTGCCTTGGGCTACAACGGCTTCGGACGCCTGACGGGCAACGAGCCCGGCGGCCTCGGCAACCTCAACTTCGACGTCGGTTGGGGCAGGCTGCTCGGCACGAGCATGGGGCAGGACATCGCGTGGCTGCTTCCGGCGGCGTTGATCTGCATCGCTGCGGGATTCGTCATCACCCGGCGTGCACCACGCACCGACCCGACGCGGGCGGCGTTGATCGTGTGGGGCGGCTGGCTGATGGTTACCGCTGTGGTGTTCAGCTTCGCCAACGGCATATTGCATTCGTACTACACCGTCGCGCTGGCGCCAGCGATCGGTGGGGGCATCGGTATCGGGGCAACGTTGTTGTGGCGCAAGCGAACCGACCTTCGGGCAGCGACGGCGATGTCCGGCGCGGTTTTGGTCACCGCTGTTCTCGCCGCGGTGCTGCTGGCCCGCAACGGTGAGTGGATGCCCTGGCTGCGAGCGGCCGTCGCGGTTGGGGGAGTGGGCGCGGCAGCGTTGTTGCTCGTGGCGGGACGGTTGACAATACCGGTCGCGCGCGTGGTAGCAGCCCTGGCTGTGGTGGCGTGCCTGGCCGCGCCCGCGGCCTATTCGATCGCGACCGCGGCCACCCCGCACAGCGGCGCGGTTCCCTCGGTGGGGCCGTCCGGCCAAGGCTTCGCCGGACCGGGCGGACTGCTGAACTCCCCGAATCCCGGCCAGGTCTTGACGGCCACACTGACCGCAAATGCGGACGACTTCACCTGGACCGCGGCCGTGGTGGGCTCCAACAACGCGGCGGGCTATCAACTTGCCAGAGGTGCGCCGGTTATGGCGATCGGTGGATTCAACGGCACCGACCCGTCGCCGACGCTCGAGCAGTTCAAACAATTCGTCGCCAACCGGCAGATCCATTACTTCATCCGCGGCAACGCGATGATCGGACACTGGGGCGGCGGTGCGAGCGGTGGCCAGGAGGCCACTGACATCGCGGACTGGGTGCAAACGCACTACACCCCGCAGACCGTCGACCACGTGGTGATCTACGACCTCACGCAGCCGGCGCAGAATTCATAGCTCGGGCATAGCTTCAGCCAACGGCTAACACAAACTGCGCCACGACCATGGATTTCATGACAGACATCGCGCTTGAGCGTGACATCACCGGCACTCACCGCACCCGTTTCGAATCGCGGCCCAACGCCATGCTGGCGGCTCGCGCGGCGGGGGTGCCCGTGCTGGACGTGGTGGTACCGGTCTACAACGAGCAAGCCGCGCTGGCGGATTCGGTGCACCGGTTGCATCGCCACCTTCAGGACCATTTCACGGTCCCGACGCGCATCACGATCGCGGACAATGCGAGCGTCGATGACACGCCTCGGATCGCGGCCGAACTCGCGGCCGAACTCACCGACGTTCGGGTGGTCCGGCTCGAGGAGAAGGGCCGCGGCCGCGCCCTGCACGCGGTGTGGTCCAACTCGGATGCGCCGGTGCTGGCATACATGGACGTCGACCTCTCCACGGATCTGGCCGCGCTCGCACCGCTGGTCGCACCGCTCATCTCGGGGCACTCTGATTTGGCTATCGGCACCCGGCTGGGTCGCGGTGCTCGAGTGGTGCGTGGACCCAAGCGGGAAATCATCTCCCGCTGCTACAACCTCATCCTGAAATCCACTCTGGCCGCTCATTTTTCCGATGCCCAGTGTGGTTTCAAGGCGATCCGCGCCGACGTCGCGCAGCGCCTGCTGCCGCACGTCACCGACACCGGATGGTTCTTCGACACCGAGCTGCTGGTGCTGGCGGAGCGCAGCGGGTTGCGCATCCACGAGGTTCCGGTGGACTGGGTGGACGATCCGGACAGCCGGGTCGACATCGTCGCGACAGCGACGGCCGACCTCAAGGGCATCGGCCGGCTGTTGCGAGGTTTCGCCAACGGCGCGATACCGGTGAACATGATTGCCGCACAGCTGGGTTCGTCGAGGCGCGCGGCGGCTCCCGGCTCGTTACTCCGACAAGCCGTCCGGTTCGGCGCCATCGGCGCCGTGTCGACGGCGGCCTACATGGCGTTGTTCATGCTCATGCAGGGCTGGGCCGGTGCACAGGCTGCCAATCTGATCGCACTCCTGCTGACCGCGATCGCCAACACAGCGGCGAACCGGCGCTTCACGTTTGGTGTCGGCGGCCGATCGAACGCCGGCCGTCACCACATCGAGGGCCTCATCGTGTTCGCGATCGCGCTGGCCATCACGAGCGGTGCGCTCAACGTGCTGCATGCGGTTGTCGGCCAGCCGCATCATCTGGTTGAGCTCACCGTGCTGGTCCTGGCGAACCTCGTGGCAACCGCGGTGCGGTTCGTGCTGCTGCGCGGCTGGGTGTTTCATCCCGGCAGATCCCGCTGACTTCCCTTCAACGCAAAAGGAATCGATTGATGACGATCACTCACGACGTGGGCGCCGTGCCGCCGGCGACGCAGTCAGAACCCGTCGACGCGCGCACCGTGCAGCCGCGTTGGGTACGTCCCGCAATGCTGGCATTGCTGGCGGCCACCGCGGTGCTGTATCTGTGGGGTTTGGGCTCGTCCGGCTGGGCCAATGACTACTACGCGGCCGCGGCGCAGGCTGGCACGCAGGACTGGAAGGCGTGGTTGTTCGGCTCGCTGGACTCCGGCAACGCCATCACAGTCGACAAGCCGCCTGCGGCCCTGTGGGTAATGGGGCTGTCCGGCAGGCTGTTCGGCTTCAGCGCCTTCACGATGCTGCTCCCTGAGGCGTTGATGGGGGTTGGCGCCGTCGCGCTGCTGTACGCGACCGTCCGCCGCAGTAGCGGCCCTGCCGCTGGCCTGATCGCCGGCACGGTCCTGGCGCTGACACCCGTGGCCGCGTTGATGTTCCGGTTCAACAATCCCGACGCATTGCTGGTGCTGCTGCTGGTGGCTGCTGCCTACTGTGTGGTGCGGGCGACCGCTACGGCGAGCACCCGCTGGATCGCGTTGGCAGGTTGCGCCATCGGCTTTGCGTTCTTGACGAAGATGTTGCAGGCATTCCTTGTCGCCCCGGCTTTCGCGTTGGTGTTCCTCGTCGCTGCGCCCGTCGGGCTGTGGAAGCGCATCGGGAAGCTAATCATCGGTGCCGTGGCGATGGTGGTGTCGGCAGGCTGGTACATCGCATTGGTCAGCCTGTGGCCGGGGGACTCGCGGCCGTACATCGGCGGTTCGACCGACAACAGCCTGCTGCAGCTGGCGTTGGGCTACAACGGGATTGATCGCATCGCCGGTGGCAGCGGAGGACCAGGTGGTGGTGGCGGTCCGGGTGGCGGCGGCAACCTGTTCTTCGGCGGTGCAGCGGGAATTACCCGGCTGTTCGGCGAATCGATGGGCGCTGAAGCGTCTTGGCTGTTGCCGGCGGCGCTGATCGGTCTTCTGGCGGGGCTGTGGTTCACCCGCCGTACACCGCGTACCGGAACCGTTCGCGCCGGCCTGCTGCTGTGGGGTGGTTGGCTGCTGGTGACCGGTGCGGTGTTCAGCTTCATGGACGGCACGATTCACCCGTACTACACGGTCGCGCTTGCTCCGGCGATCGCGGCGGTGGTGGGTATTTCGGTGCGAGAACTATGGCGGGGCAAGGAGTTTCTCGCACCGCGCATAGTGCTGGCGGCGATGTCCGCGACCACTGGCGTCTGGGCGTTCATCCTGCTCGACCGGACACCGGATTGGATGCCTGCCCTGCGCTGGATCGTGCTGGCCGGATCCATCGTCGTTGCCTCGATACTCGCTGTCGGTGTGCACAAGCTCGGCCGGTTGACTGCCGTAGTAGCCGTCGCCGCAGCACTTTTCGGGCTCGCAGCGCCGACGGCGTTCGCGATCTACAACATCACGCACTCGAGCAGCGGTCCCGGCACGATGTCGGGTCCTGCCCGTGAGGGTGGGTTCGACGGTGGCCCTGGCGGACCGGCAGGTCGCGGGCCGGGCGGTCGCCAAGCCGACAACGCGGCTCTGGCCGACCTCGTCGAGGGCGCCGACAACCGGTGGGCAGCAGCCGGTGTCGGCTCGATGACCGTAGGCAGTCTCGAGCTCAAGACCGGTGCTTCGATCATGGCGATCGGCGGGTTCACCGGCGGCGACAATTCGCCAACGCTCGAGCAGTTCCAGGCATACGTCGCCAACCACGAGGTTCGGTACTTTATCCCCGGTGATCGCCAAGGTCCGCCGGGGGGTGGCAAGTCGGGCACCGGGAGCGAGATCACGGCGTGGGTGGAGCAGAACTTCACCCCGATCGATGTGGGTGGCACGACCGTGTACGACCTGAGCCAAACACGCTGAGTAGCAAGGTAAATGAGGCCGGGATTTCTCGCCGCGCTGCTGGTAACCAGACGTTTCAGTAGTCACGACCGACCCAGATAAGGACGACACTCGGCCCGCCCGGTCAGACGGCCGCCCTGCTTCCCCCGTGGCAGGGCGGCCGTCGCCGTCTAGCGACGCACTAACGCCCCGGCCTAATCTGTCAGGCGAACGCCGCTGGCCAGGTGAAAGGCGTGCAGGGGTAGGGCGTCGTCGCCATCTGATCGCGGTGATTTTCTTTGATCGTGTCTATTGTGTCCGGCGATATCGTCGTGTCAGGCGATCGAGGAGGTCCCATGTCCGTGACCGACCAGTATCTGAAGAACAACGACACGTATGCCAGCACATTCACGGGTCCGCTCCCGCTGCCCCCGAGCAAGCACGTTGCGGTGGTGGCGTGCATGGATGCGCGGCTCGACGTGTATCGAATCCTTGGCCTTGGTGACGGGGAGGCACACGTCATCCGCAACGCCGGCGGCGTCGTCACCGGCGACGAGATCCGCTCGCTTGCCATCAGCCAGCGACTGCTCGGCACGAGAGAGATCATCCTGATCCACCACACCGATTGCGGCATGCTGACTTTCACCGACGACGGATTCAAACAACAGATCCAGGACGAGACCGGCATCAAACCCGAATGGGCTGCCGAGGCGTTTCAGGACCTCGAAGAGGATGTGCGTCAGTCGCTGCGCCGCATCGAGGCCAGCCCGTTCGTCACCAAACACGAATCCCTGCGCGGGTTCATCTTCGACGTCGCCACCGGCCGGCTCAACGAAGTGACGCTCTAGCCGACCTTGTACGTCGCGATCGCCTTCGCGACGGCTTCACCGTCTGCCGTAACCACGTCGACGTCGCAGTTGACGAGCGTCTTGCCGCGACGCAACACCCGTCCGATCGCGATCAGGTCCGTCGCCCGCGCCGGCGCCAGAAACTGCATCGACATCGACGTCGTCACGCCACGCAGCGAGTCCGGCACCTCGGTGCCGGCCCACGCCGCGGCCATCACCGCGACATCGGCCAGCGCGGCGATCGCCCCGCCGTGCACCATGTCGCCGATCGTGACGTTCGTCGGATCCCACGGCAGCCGCAGCCGCACCTCCTCGGCGTCCAGGACGTCGGCGACGATGCCGAGTTTGGCGACGAACGGCGAGGAGGGGATGAACTGGGCCATCACCTGGGCGCCGGTCTGGGCACCTGTTGGAAGCGACATGACTCCAGTATCTGCGGCGGATCAATTACCTCTGGGGTAACCACTCCATGCGCGAGCAGACGCAACGTGCGCCAACACGCCGAGGTTTCCGAGCACGTTGCGTCTGTTCGCCAGAGAAGCAGCGTTGACATCGCAGACCGGGACTGGTTTCATATCGGGTTAAGGCAATAAATCTGGTCATCTCTACCAACTTAACGAGGAAACTATGACCACAGCTCAAGAGGTCAACCAAGCGGGTCGCTATGAGCTCAGCCATCTGCGCTCGCTGGAGGCTGAGGCGATCCACATCATCCGCGAGGTGGCCGCAGAGTTCGAGCGTCCTGTGCTGTTGTTTTCCGGCGGCAAGGACTCGATTGTGATGCTGCATCTCGCGCTCAAGGCGTTCAAGCCCGGACGGCTGCCGTTTCCGGTGATGCATGTCGACACCGGCCACAACTTCGACGAGGTGCTCGAGACGCGCGACCAGTTGGTCGAGGAAGCTGGTGTGCGGCTGATCGTGGCCAAGGTGCAGGACGACATCGACGCCGGCCGCGTGGTCGAGACGATCCCGTCGCGCAACCCCCTGCAGACCGTCACTCTGCTCAGGGCTATCCGAGAGAACAAGTTCGACGCCGCATTCGGCGGTGCCCGCCGCGACGAGGAGAAGGCGCGGGCCAAGGAGCGGGTGTTCTCCTTCCGCGACGAGTTCGGCCAATGGGACCCCAAGGCGCAGCGGCCAGAGCTCTGGAACATCTACAACGGGCGCCACCACAAGGGCGAGCACATCCGGGTGTTCCCGCTGTCGAACTGGACCGAATTCGACATCTGGTCCTACATCGGCGCGGAGAAGATCACGCTGCCGTCGATCTACTACGCGCACAAGCGCAAGGTCTTCGAGCGCGACGGCATGTTGTTGGCCGTCCACAAGTACCTGCAGCCGCGCAAGGACGAGACGGTCGTCGAGAAGACCGTGCGATTCCGCACCGTCGGCGACGTCACATGCACCGGCTGCGTCGAATCGCTCGCGGGCACGGTGTCCGAGGTGATCGCCGAGACCGCCGTGTCACGGCTCACCGAACGCGGTGCCACCCGCGCCGACGACCGAATCTCTGAAGCCGGTATGGAAGACCGCAAGCGTGAGGGGTACTTCTGATGAGCGCTCGCGCGAAGAAGGGACAGTTCTGATGACGACGTTGCTGCGACTGGCCACTGCCGGATCCGTCGACGACGGCAAGTCCACGCTGATCGGGCGGCTCCTTTACGACTCCAAGGCCGTCATGGAAGACCAACTCGCTTCTGTGGAACGGACTTCCAAGGAGCGCGGACACGACTACACCGACCTGGCGTTGGTGACCGACGGCCTGCGCGCTGAACGCGAGCAGGGCATCACGATCGACGTCGCGTACCGATACTTCGCCACGCCGAAGCGCAAGTTCATCATCGCCGACACGCCCGGCCATGTTCAGTACACGCGCAACATGGTGACCGGCGCATCGACCGCGCAACTGGCGATCGTCCTCGTCGACGCGCGCAACGGCCTGCTGGAGCAGTCCCGCCGCCACACCTTCCTCGCGTCGCTGCTTGGCATCCGGCACATCGTGCTCGCGGTGAACAAGATGGACCTCATCGGCTGGGACCGTGAACAGTTCGAGAAGATCCGTGACGACTTCCACGAGTTCGCCGCGCGACTGGATGTCCATGATGTGACGACGATTCCGTTGTCTGCGCTATTGGGTGACAACGTCGTCACCAAGTCGGAGAACACGCCGTGGTACGACGGACCGTCGCTGCTGTCGCATCTCGAAGAGGTGTACATCGCAGGCGATCGCAACCTCGTCGACGTTCGGTTCCCTGTTCAGTACGTGATCCGGCCGCAGAGCCTCGACCATCATGATCACCGCAGCTATGCGGGTACCGTGGCCAGCGGTGTGATGCGTCCCGGTGACGAGGTCGTCGTCCTGCCCAGCGGAAAATCCAGCCGCATCAGTGAGATCCAGGGCCCGAGCGGGCCTGTGCAGGAAGCCTTTCCACCGATGGCGGTGTCGATCAGCCTCGCCGACGACATCGACATCTCACGGGGTGACCTGATCGCGCGGCCGAACAACCAGCCGAGGGTGGCGCAGGACTTCGACGCCACGGTGTGCTGGATGGCCGACGAATCCTCACTCGAGCCGGGCCGCGACTACATCATCAAGCACACGACCCGCACCACGCGGGCGAAGGTGACTGCGCTCGATTACCGGCTCGACGTCAACACGTTGCATCGGGACAAGACCGCGACCGCGCTCAAACTCAATGAGCTGGGCCGTATCTCGCTGCGCACGCAGGTTCCGCTGCTGCTCGACGAGTACAGCCGCAACGCGGCTACGGGTTCGTTCATCCTGATCGACCCGCACACCAACGGTACCGTCGCCGCCGGCATGATCCTGCCGTTCGTCACCGCGCGCACGGCGAGCCCCAACACGGTGCGCCACGAATCACTGTGCACGGCCGAGGACCGGCTGTCGAAGGGCCGCACCGTGTGGTTCACCGGCTTGTCCGGCTCGGGCAAGTCCTCGGTGGCGATGCTGGTCGAGCAGAAGCTGCTCGAAAAGGGTTTTCCCGCTTATGTTCTCGACGGGGATAACCTGCGGCACGGCCTCAACGCCGACCTCGGCTTCTCCATGGCCGACCGCGCCGAAAACCAGCGCAGGCTGGCTCACATCGCGGCTATTCTCGCCGACTCCGGCCAGGTCGTGTTGGTGCCCGCGATCAGCCCGCTGGAAGAGCACCGGGCACTCGCGAGAAAGGTGACCACCGAAGCGGGTCTCGACTTCTTCGAGGTGTTCTGCGACACCCCGCTGGAGGATTGCGAACGTCGTGACCCGAAAGGGTTGTACGCCAAGGCACGGTCCGGGGAGATTACCCACTTCACCGGCATCGACAGCCCGTATCAACGGCCGAAGAATCCGGACATCCGGCTGACTCCGGAGCGTACGACCGAAGAACTCGCCGACATGGTGATCGAGCTGCTGGAAAGCAAGCGGTGACCGATCACAATGACCATCAAGTCGCGGCACGCCTCGCGACGGACGCGGGCAAGCTGCTGCTCGACGTACGGGCCGAGTTGGCCGACGCGACCGCGGCCGAACGTAAGGCAGCGGGGGACAAGCGATCCCACGACTTCCTGATGGAGGCGCTGGCTGATGAGCGGCCGGGCGACGCCGTGCTCTCCGAAGAGGGCGCGGACAACCCGATCCGGCTGTCCGCGGAGCGGGTGTGGATCGTCGACCCGCTCGACGGCACCCGTGAGTTCTCCGAACCGGGCCGCGAAGACTGGGCGGTGCACGTCGCGCTGTGGCAGGCCGGTGAGCTCGTCGCGGGTGCGGTAGCGCTTCCGGCGCAAGGGATCACGCTGGCCACGCCGAGCGTCACACCACCGCCGGCCACAGCCGACAAGCCGCGGATCGTGGTGTCCCGCACGCGGCCGCCTGCCATCGCGCTGGCGGTGCGCGACGCGCTGGACGGCACGCTGGTCGAAATGGGTTCGGCCGGAGCCAAAGTCGCATCGGTCGTGCAGGGCCTGTCCGACGTGTACGTGCATGCGGGCGGGCAGTATGAATGGGACTCCGCGGCGCCCGTCGCGGTCGCACGTGCGGCGGGCCTGCACACGTCGCGCATCGACGGTTCGCCGCTGGCGTACAACCGGCCCGACCCATTGCTGCCCGACGTGGTCGTCTGTCGCCCGGAGTTCGCCGACGCGGTGCTCGCAGTCACCTCCACCGGCTCTGCCCAGTAGTGTCAGCTGCGTGTCCGAACCCACCACGCTGCGCGCGTTGGCCGATATGCCCCAGCAGCCCGTAAGCCTCGCTGAATCGACGCTCGTCCTGATCGACTGCCAAAACACCTACACGCGTGGCGTGATGGAGCTCGAGGGTGTGCAGGCCGCGCTGGACGAGGTCGAGATCCTGCTCGATCGCGCCCGGTCGGCGGGCATCCCCATTATCCACATCCAGCACGACGACGGCGCTGGCTCGTTGTACGACATCGAGGGGGAGAGCGGCGCGATCGTGTCTCGGGTGGCGCCCCACAACGGGGAACCGGTGGTCGTGAAGAACTATCCGAATGCGTTCGTGGAGACGGATCTCGACGAGGTACTGAAGACCGCCAACGCGTCGAACCTCGTGCTGGCGGGCTTCATGACCCACATGTGCGTGAACTCGACTGCGCGAGGGGCCTTCAACCTCGGGTACGCGCCGACGGTTGTCGCGGCGGCGACGGCGACACGCGCACTGCCAGGATTGAACGACACCACGGTTCCCGCCGAGGCGGTGCAGAGCGCAAGCCTCGCTGCGATTGCCGACCTGTTCGCCGTGGTGGTGCCCGCCGCGGGCGACATACCCGATTAGAGCTGTGTGTTCACAACGGCCAGTTACTGGTGCTGGCTGCGTAGCGCAGAGGCGCTGAAGGAGGCAGACGACGCCGCCCATCGGTGGTAATCGCGTCCAGCATCAGCGCGACATAACGGCGCCAGCCGTCGCTTCCGAGATCCATTGTCCAGAGCACACTGTTGAGCATCGCGACTATCCGCGGTAGGTCATCGGCTACCAGATCCGCGCGGATCTGGCCAGCCTGCTGCGCGCGACGGGCGAGATCCTCCAGCGCTTCGTAGAGATGCGTGGAGACATCGGGTGTCAGTGAGCCGGCTCTGCGCGCCGCCGCCAAGAGATTGTGTTCGCGGGCGCCCAGGGACAGCGCCGCCTCGACGAGTTCGGTGAACCCGCGCAAGGGGTCCTTGGCGCGGCGGGCACGCTCGATTACGGGTGAAAGATCCTCGGCGATGCTCTGATCCAGCGCCGCCCTCACCAGGTCGCCCTTGGTCGGAAACCTGCGATAGAGCGTCCGTTCGCCGACCTCTGCGCTACGGGCGATGGCCTCGATAGGTGCGTCCGGTCCCAACTCGCCATAGACCTCGCGCGCAGCACGCAGAATGCGTGCCGCGTTGCGTGCCGCGTCTGCGCGCAATGGTCGGTCCGCAACCGATGTCACTTGGCCAGAATAGCCTGACAGTTGACTGTCACTCTTGCCGGATTTACGCTCGAGAAAACTTGGCAGCCAACTGACACTTAATGGGAACGGTCAATGACCTCAACGACTTCCGGCGTCGGCTCCGACACTGATCTGCCCGTGATCCCGGCCCCGCGCGCCGCTGGATGTCCACTTGCGCCACCCGCCGAGTTCGCGCACTGGCGGGAAGAGCCCGGGCTGCGGCGGGTGATGTACCAAGGCCGGCCGGCCTGGGTGGTGAGCCGATACTTCGACATCAGGGCCGCGCTGGTCGATCCACGGCTGTCAGCGGACACCATTCCGGACTCCATCATGCCGACGGATCACGACGCCGACAGGGCCGTGATGTTCGCACGAACCGACGACCCGGAACACCACCGACTGCGGCGCATGATGACGCGAGACTTCACCTTCAGACGGGCCGACGGCATGCGCCCGCAGATTCAGGGGATAGTCGACCGATATCTCGACGAGATGATCGGCAACGGGCCGCCGGCCGACCTCGTGCGGGACTTCGCTTTGCCGGTGCCGTCTTTGGTGATCGCACTGTTGCTGGGGGTGCCGTCCGCGGACCTCGAACAGTTCCATCGCAACACCACGATCGGGCTGGACACGAGAACGTCCGACGAGGAGAAGGCCCAGGCCTTCGGGGCGATGTTCACCTACATCCGGGAGCTGGTGGACCTCAAGGAGCGCGATCCCGGCGACGACCTGATCAGCCGCCTCGTCACCGACTACGTGGCGACGGGCCAGCTCAACCGCGAGACCGCGGCCATCAACGGTGCGATCATGATGCAGGCCGGCCACGAAACCACCGCGAACATGATCGCGTTGGGAACGGTTGCGCTGCTGCAGCATCACGATATGTTCGAACGGCTCGGCCGCACCGAGGATCAGGCCGTCATCGCGAACATCGTCGAAGAGCTGATGCGCTATCTCACGATCGTGCACAGCCAGGTGGATCGGGTGGCAATCGAAGACCTCACCATCGGCGGCCAATTGATACGCGCCGGCGACATGCTCGTGATGAACCTGCCCGCCGGGAACTGGGACACCGAGTTCGTCGACCACCCGGAAACGCTGGACGCCGACCGAAACGTCCGGGGACACTTGGGTTTCGGCTACGGCGTGCATCAGTGCATCGGACAGAATCTCGCACGAGTTGAGATGCAGATCGCCTTCGCGACGCTGGCTCGACGGTTGCCCGGCTTGCGCTTGGCGGTGCCGCCCGACGAACTGAGGTTCAAAGGCGAATCCGGCATCTATGGCATGAAGGAATTGCCCGTCACGTGGTGATGCCCGAACTGGAGCACATTCCCGACTAACCTGGCCAACATGCGAATGTCGGCCAAGGCGGAATATGCCGTCCGGGCCATGGTCCAGCTCGCCACGGTCGAGGAAGGCGTCCTGGTCAAGACCGACGACCTCGCCAAGGCGCAAGGCATTCCGCCGCAGTTTCTCGTCGACATCCTTTCCGATCTGCGCACCGACCGCCTCGTGCGCAGCCACCGCGGCCGCGACGGCGGCTACGAGCTGGCCCGTCCCGCCGCCGAGATCAGCATCGCTGACGTGCTGCGCTGCATCGACGGCCCGCTCGCCAGTGTTCGCGACATCGGGCTCGGCGACCTGCCCTATTCGGGACCGACCGCGTCGCTGACTGATGTGTGGCGCGCGCTGCGGGCGAGCATGCGTTCGGTGCTCGAGCAGACCAGCCTCGCCGACGTCGCGTCCGGTGCGCTGCCCGGGCACGTCGCCAAGATGGCCGACGACTATCGGGGGCAGGAGGAGCAGCGCGGCCACTCGGCCAACTAGCGGCGGCCCCGGCCGGCGATGCCGTCGAGCAACATCCGCAGACCGCGCTCGAAGTCCTCGTCAACCGACGTCTCGATTGCGACGCGGGACAGCGCCTCCACATGGGGATATGTCGAGGCTGCCACCGATCCGATGCGGGCCGCTGCGTCAGCGGCGTCACGGCCCCGTGTCAGCGGGCCGGCCAGCTCGGCCTGTGCGGCGCCGACGACGAAGCCAAGCACGGCGTGGAAGGCCGCAAGGCGGTCGCGGTCGTCCAGCCCTGCCTTGCCGAGCCCGGCGATGAGGGCGTCGACGACGGCGAAACCGGTCGCTGAGGAGGTGCGGCGGGTCAGCACGAGCGGAATCGCGGCGGGATGCGCCCGGATGCCCCTCCACATCGCGTCGGCGATCGCGTACACGTCCTGCTGCCAATCACCGCCCGGCTCGGGCACTTCCAGCTCGGCGACCACCGCCTCCACGACCAGCTCCTCGAGGCCCTCCTTGTCGCGGACGTAGTTGTAGAGCGTCATTGGGCCGGTGCCCAGCGCGGCGGCCAGCGACCGCATGCTCAATGCGCCCAATCCGGCCTCGTCGACAATCCCCAATGCCGCAGCGGCGATTTCGTCGGTGGTAAAGCGTGCTCGCATCGGGGCCCCTTGACAAGTACGGCGTACGTAAAGCAGTCTAGCGAATACGTACATCGTACTTATACGAGGAGCCGCCATGCAGACCATTCCGACCGAGCGCGTCGACTTCCGATCGCGAGGTGTCCGATGCGCAGCGTGGCTGACGCTGCCTCCCACGCCCGGCCCTCACCCGGCCGTCGTCCTGGTCCACGGCCTCGGCGCGACGCACGACATGATGCTGGCGCAGTACGAACAACACTTCGCCGCCGCAGGCATCGCGACCTTGGCGTTCGACTACCGCAACACCGGCGCCTCCGACGGCCAACCGCGCCAACATATTTCGGTACGCGGCCAGTGTCAGGATGTCGAAGAGGCGGTGGATCACCTGAAGTCGCTGCCGGAGATCGACGCCGCCCGCATCGGGTTGTGGGGCACCAGCCTTGGCGGCATGAACGTGATCAGGACCGCCGCTACACGCGACGATGTTGCGGTGGCCGTAGTGCAGTGTCCGATCGTGCACGGGCCGTCGGCGGCACGCAGGCTCGGTCTCACGGCGGCGCTGCGGTTGACTCCCGCGATCGCCGACGACCTACTGCGGATCGTCACACGGCGCGCCCGCCGGTACGTGCCGATCGTCGGCCCGCCGGGCAGCTTCGCGATGGTGACCGTCGCAGGCGCTGAAGCCGGGTGGAACTCCACGGTTCCGCCGGGCGGAGACTTCGACAACCGGATCGCGGCCGCCGACGCCGTTGCCATGGTCGCGACCTCAGCGATGCGCCAAGCCCGCACCGTCACCGCGCCCCTGTTGGTGTGCGTATGCGACCGCGAAACCCTGGTGGATCCGGCGTACGCCGCGAACCTCTCCCGTCGCGCGCCTCGAGGCGTAGCCCGCCACTACGACTCCGACCACTTCGCGATATACCATCCGCGGCTCGTCGACACGGTGCTCGCTGACCAAACCGCGTTTCTCAAGGAGCATCTCCATGTCTGCGCGTGAGCTACTGCGCGCCAACGACGACCGGTTTCGTGCATTGGCGGGCGGCTTCAGCGACGACGACTGGTCACAACCGAGCCTGTGTGACGAGTGGACCAACCACGACGTGCTGGCCCACCTGGTCGTCGGCTACCGAACGGCATTGCTCGCCCTGACGGGTGAGATGCTCCGCCACGCAGGCTCATTCGACCGGGCGAACGCCAGCCTGGCGCGGCGGACGGCCGCGACCTGGAGTCCGGCGGAGTTACTCGGCGAATTCGAGCAATTGGTCGACCGGCCCCGCGGCCTTGGCCGCTACTTTCCCCGCCGGCTGCTGCTTGGCGACCACGTGACCCACGAACTCGACATCCTCTACGGGCTCGGCCGCGAGCCGTCGATCCCGGCGGAGGCACTGGTCGCGGTGCTGAACACCCAAGTGGCCGTGCCGAATCCGTTCGTGCCCGCCTTCCGCAATGGCCGAGGTGTACGGCTGGTGGCCACCGATGCCGACTGGACACACGGTCGGGGGCCGGCAGTCCACGGCCGAGCGGGGGAGTTGGTGTCAGTGCTCGGCAACCGGCCCGCAATGCTGGGCCGCCTCGACGGCGACGGTGTCGACGTGCTGGCGTCGCGCGTTAGCCGGCGCCCGATCCGTAAGGCCGGGTGAGGATTTCCAGATAGTGCCCGGCGGGGTCCTGGAAGTACACGCCGCGCCCGCCGTCGTTGTGGTTGATCTCGCCGGGCCTGCTGCCTCGTGGATCGGCCCAGTGCTGCAGTCCGCGTTCGCGGATACGCCCGTAGATGTCGTCGAACTCTTCTTCCGACACCAGGAACGCATAGTGCTGCGGACGGATGTCGTCACCCGCCTGTGCGAAGTCGAGGCTGACGCCGTGGTTGAGCTCCACGGCCAGAAACGGCCCGAATTCCTTCGCAGGCGGCAGGCCGAACAGTTCGGTGAAGAAGTCGGCCGACCCTTGCCGGTCTTTCGCGGCGACGATGGTGTGGTTGAACGTGATGGCCATGTCAATCCAGTCAACCACTGTCGATAACATCGCGGCAATGTCCGTAGTCGAGGTTTTGGAGGGGCCGCGGGTCATTCTGCGCCCGCCGCGGCTCGACGACGCCGACGCCATATTCGAGCGGATCGCGTCAGACCCGGAGGTGACGCGGTACCTGTCGTGGACACCGCATCCGGACGTCGACGAGACCCGTCGGGTGATCAAGGAATTCTTCAACGTCGGCAGTGAGACCACGTGGCTCATCGACTTGCGCGACGGCGGCGGACCGATCGGTCTGTGCGGGTGGCGGCGGCCGCAGCCCCACATCATCGACTTCGGCTATTGCCTGGGTCGCCGATGGTGGCGGCAGGGAATCATGTCCGAGGTAGTGGAGCTGCTGCTCGACAAGGCGCGTCGTGACCGGACGGTGTACCGGGTGACGGCCCACTGTCATGTCGACAACACCGCGTCGGCACGGCTGCTGGAACGCAGTGGCCTGACGTTCGAGGGCAAGTTGGCGCGCTACGCCGTGCTGCCCAACATCAGCGACGAGCCGCAGGACTGCCTGCTGTTCGGCATGGCGCTCAGGTGAGCGTGATACGAAAGAGCGATGGCGTTCGACTTTCGTGATCTCGCTGTTCCGGTGATCGTCGCGCCGATGGCGGGTGGGCCGTCGACGCCCGAACTGGCGGCCGCGGGCACCAACGCCGGCGGGCTCGGATTCGTCGCCGCGGGCTATCTGACCGCCGAGGTGTTCGCTGAGCGCCTCGCCGCGGCGAGAAGCCTTGCCTCCGGACCGATAGGCGCGAATCTCTTTGTGCCCCAACCTAGTGCGGGCATACCGGAGGAAATCGAGCTGTACGCCAAGGCGCTGGCGCCCGAGGCGGAGCGCTACGGTGCGCAGTTGGGTGAGCCACGATACGACGACGATCACTGGGCGGCGAAAATCGACGTCCTGCTCGACGTTCGGCCCGAGGTGGCGTCGTTCACGTTCGGCCTGCCCAGCGCCGACGAGTGCCTGCGGTTGCGCGATGCCGGCGTCGCCGTCGTCGGGACTGTGACGACGCTGGCGGAGGCGCGCGAGGCGGTTGCGCGCGGTGTCGATGTGGTGGCGGCGCAGGGTCCGTCGGCGGGCGGGCACCGCGGCACGTTCGACCCGTCTGCGCAGCCGGCCACTCAACGGCTCGACGAGCTGCTTGCCGACGTCATCGGGGCCGTCGATGTGCCGGTCGTGGCGGCGGGCGGGCTGATGACCGGTGATGACGTCGCGCGGGTGTTGCGGGCGGGCGCGGTGGCGGCCCAGCTCGGTACGGCGTTTCTGCTCTCCGACGAGGCGGGCAGCAGCCCCGTGCACCGTGCAGCGTTGCAGGATCCGCAATTCAACGAAACCTTTGTCACACGGGCATTTTCAGGCCGCTATGCCCGCGGCCTGCGCAACAGGTTCATCGACGAGCACGAGGCCGAGGCGCCGTTCGGGTATCCGGAGATCCACTGGATGACCAGCCCGGTGCGAGCGGCGTCGGTGCGTGCGGGCGATCCGCACGGTGTCAACGTGTGGGCAGGAACCGGGTGGCAGAAGGCCAAGCCGGGGCCGGTGGCCGAGATCATGCGGCAGCTCACCTAACCCACACCCTTTCTGAAAGCGTCAGCATGTGTTGACGCGTTCGAAAAGCATGTCCGCCGGAATAGCCGCCGGCGCCATGCCGTTACCGCAGTTCGTCGATGACGACGTCGCCGTTGTTCGAGTGGGCGGTGACAACGGCCGCAGCTGCGTTGCGATCGGTCGTCTGCGGCACCCGCACCTCCGCCGAACCGATCTCTTGGTCGGCGCTCGTGTTCACCATGTAGGGACCACGCGCTGCCAGAGCGATAGTGACGTCGCCGTTGTCGGTGTTGGCGTCGATTGTGCGGGGCGCTGCACCCGAGAAGTCCACCTTGATATCCCCGTTGTCGGTGGTAGCGCTAAACGATTCCGACACCGACATCGGTTCGCGAGTGACCACGTCTCCGTTGTCGGTGTGGATCTCGATACGCCGGGCGGACCCGCTCAACACCACCTCGCCGTTGTCAGTGCGGGCGATCAATTGGTCGATGTCCGCCTGCGAGAGCACCACACCGGTGTCCTGTTGCGTGGTGACCGTCAACTTGCGCGCAAGATCCGGCGGGAGAACGACTGTGATCTCACCGGCGCGGCCCCACTGCAAGAACGTCGACAGCTCGCTGCTGATGGTGATGCGCGCGTTGGTGGCATCGGTGTTGACCGCCAATGGGTTCGCGCCCGCGCGGGTCGAGTTGACCATCCGGAGGTCCGCCCTGGGCTCGCGGGCCGCACGGTCGGTGGTGATGCGGATGGCCACCGGCACGGAGCCGGTGTCGACCACCAGCGACCGCATGCTCGCGGGCAGCGGCTTGGAGTCGGTGATCACCCGGAAGCCGGCAATGCCCCAAGCCAACGTGCCCAGAGACGCGACGGCCCCCACCACCAGCACCACCGCAGCGGCGATGAGCGTCACGCGGACCGCGGTGCGTCCGCCGGGGGTGAGCGGAGGCGGAGGGGTGACCGGTGCCGGTGGTGGGGGCGCAATAGTTGTCACGATGGAAGCCTTTCAATGGTTCAGGACTCGAGGTAGCGCAGCACCGCCAGCACGCGGCGGTTCTCGCTCTCGTCGGGAGCCAGGTCCAACTTGGTGAAGATCGATGCGATGTGCTTTTCGGCGGAGCCGACAGAGATGTGCAGTGCCGACGCGATCGCCGAGTTCGTCTTACCCTCGGCCATCAACTGCAGCACCTCACGCTCGCGGGGGGTTAGGCCGTCGAGCACGTTGCGACGGTGCGAGCGCACCAGAATCTGCGACACCACTTCGGGGTCGAGCACGGTGCCCCCGCCGCCGACTACCTTGACGGCGTCGAGGAACGCGGGAACGTCGGCCACGCGATCCTTCAGCAGATAGCCGAATCCCTTTGTGTCCGAAGCGATCAGGTCGGTGGCGTAGCGCTCCTCCACATAGTGTGACAGCACAAGCACCGGCGACTCGGGGTTCTGGCTGCGCAGCAGCGCCGCCGCGCGGATTCCTTCGTCGGTGAACGTCGGCGGCATCCGCACGTCGACGATCGCGAGGTCGGGCCGCTTCTCGTTGACCAGCCGCAGCAGATTGGTCGCATCGGGCACACCGGCGACCACCTCGTGGCCCGCATCGGTGAGGATGCGCTCGATGCCCGCCCGCAACAGCGCCGAATCCTCAGCGATCACGATGCGCATGGGAGCACCGCGGTGACGATGGTGGGGCCCGTCGCGGGGCTCGACACGCTGAACGTGCCGCGCGCCGCGCGCACCCGTTCTTCCAGCCCGCGCAGGCCGGTCGCGTTGTCGTCGGTGGTGATCGACGCGCCGCCGCGGCCGTCGTCGAACACCGTGACATACAGCTGGTTGGCGGCCTCGTCGAACCGCACCGTCACCACGGCCTGCGACGCGTGCGCATGCTTGGCGATGTTCGTCAATGCCTCGGCGACCACGAAATACGCGACCGACTCGACTTCGTCGGGCAACCGCCGCGGAAGGTGCAGATTCAATATGGTCGGCACCCCTGCGTTTTCCGTGCGCTGCACCACCGATGACAGCGCCGCGTCCAATCCGCGGTCGGCCAGGATGGTCGGCGCGATGCCCCGCACCACGTTGCGCAGCTCGACGAGCGCGTTCTTGGCGTCGTCGTGCGCCTCGGCGATCAGCTGCTTGGCTGCAGGCAGATCGCTGTCGAGCTTGGTCTGCGCCAACCCGATCGTCATCGCCAGCGACACCAGCCGCGGCTGCACGCTGTCGTGCAGATCGCGTTCGATGCGGTGACGTTCGGTCTGCGCCGACGACACGGCGCCCCGGCGCGCATCGGCAAGCGCGCTGACCTGGTACTGCAGCGCCGCCGTCGGCGACGGCGACAGCAGCCACCGGTCGATCGCCGCGTCGAGCGCCGGGGCGAAGATCAGAATCCCGACCGCCGCGGCGAGCGCAAGGACAGCCAGCAGCCAGGCCAGTGGCGGCGAAAGGAACGACAAGCCCGCGTCGACGTCGCTGTGCCGTATCGCGATCGCGGCCGCCGGGCCGACGAACGCGAAGGCCAGCAGCGCCAAGGCGATACCCGTGGCGAGCATGTCGTAGATCATCCGCAGGTAGTTGTGTGCGGCGGCTTTCCAGAATCGGGCGCTGCTGATGTCCAGCCACAGCTGATGCAGCCATCGCTGAATGCCGGCGTACGGCGAAATCCGCCGCGGCGGAACGCCGATGCCGAGCCCGAACACCGCCTCGCTGCGGAGTCGTTCGACATGTTCGGCGCCTCGAATCAGATACACGAACACCACCGCGGACAGCGCGAACCCGATGCCGCTGGGGATCGAGGAGAGGCCGAGGATCACGAACGTCAACGGAATCCAGAACCACACCGACGCGACGGCCGCGCCGGTGAGCAACGAAGCGGTCGGCACCACGCCGATGGTGCGGGGCGCGGCGGGGCCGTCGTCGACGGCGGCGGGCGCCGGACTGGCGGCGGGTATCGGCTCGGTGACTGCGACCATGCCCTCAAACTTATGGACCGCAGCCGACACGCGACACAGCGTTTTCCCGAGAAGCTGCCGGGGGAAAACCCCCACAGCCGATGATGACCAAATGACGACGACTGAGCGGCACCGGCTAGTGAGCAATCTGGGCCCGAACTGGTTCGCATCGGTCATGGGAACGGGCATCGTGGCCACGGCCGGTGCGACGTTGCCGCTGCATGTGCCCGGGTTACGGGCATTCGCCGAAGCGGTGTGGGTGGCGGCGACGGTATGGCTGGTGATCCTCATCCTCGCGGAGGTCGCGCATTGGGTGCGGCACCCGACCGTGGCCCGCAGTCACGCGTACAACCCGCAGATGGGTCATTTCTACGGCGCGGCACCGATGGCGTTGCTCACGGTCGGGGCCGGCGCGGTCCTCGTCGGCAAAGATCTGATCGGCCTGCGGGCGGCCGTCGACCTCCACTGGGTGTTGTGGACGGCAGGGACGCTCGGCGGCCTGTTCACCGCGATGAGCATCCCGTATCTGATGTTCACCCAGTACCGCGTCGAGCCCGACGCGGCATTCGGCGGCTGGCTGATGCCGGTGGTGCCACCGATGGTGTCGGCGGCGACGGGCGCGCTGCTGATCCCGCACATGGCGCCGGGCACCGGACGCCAAACCATGCTCTACGGCTGCTATGCGATGTTCGGGCTGTCGCTCGTCGCGTCGCTCATCATCATCACGATGGTGTGGAGTCGCCTCGCGCACTTCGGCACGTCGGGCACCGCGCGCGTGCCGACGCTGTGGATCGTGCTGGGCCCGCTGGGCCAATCCATCACGGCCGCAGGCCTTCTCGGTACCAACGCCGCGCTGGCCGTCGCCCCGCAATTGGCGGACGGCATGGGCGTCTTCGCGGTTCTGTACGGCGTTCCGGTGTGGGGATTCGCGGTGCTGTGGATCTCGTTGGCCACCGCATTGACCGTCCGGACCGCGCGCCGCGGGATGCCGTTCGCGCTCACCTGGTGGAGCCTGACGTTCCCAGTCGGGACCTTCGTCACCGGTACTACGCAACTGGCCGTGCACACCGGTCTGCCGGCGTTCCGCGTGGCCGCCGCGATCGCGTACGTCGGGCTACTGAGCACGTGGTGTCTGGTGGCGGTGCGGACGTTACGAGGTGGCTTGCGCGGCAACATATTCGCACCGCCGCCGGCCGGCCCCGTCAAGGCGCACAAGGACCCGACGTCTGCTACCTAGCGTGCGTGGCACACTCGCAATGTGACAGAGCCCCTGATTTCACACGTCTCGGATACCGCTCGTTGGGTGGCGACCTATCGGGCGATCGAATCGGCACGTCCGGATGCGTTGTTCCACGATCCGCTCGCCGACCGGCTTGCCGGGGAACAAGGCCGTGCCATCGTGGCCGCGGCGCCTCGATCGATCCGCAACGGTTGGTGGCTTGTCGCGCGCACCAAGATCATCGACGACGCGATCACCGCGGCGATAGCCGACGGCTGCGACAAGGTTCTGAACCTGGCCGCCGGCCTGGACAGCAGGCCGTACCGATTGGACCTGCCGTCCGATTTCGCCTGGGTCGAAGCGGATCTACCGGACCTGCTTGCGGAAAAAGCGGAGTTGTTGGCCGACGAGACACCGCGGTGCCGGCTGACGCGACACGCCGTCGACCTCGCCGATCCGGCCGCGCGGGACGCGTTCTTGAACGAAGAACTCGAGGGTGTCACGAAAGCGCTTGTGCTGACCGAGGGTCTGCTGATGTATCTGGAGGAAAGCGACGTCCGTGCGCTGTCGGATGCGTTCACACGGCCCGAGATCGCGTGGTGGATGCTCGATTTCTCGTCGCCGGGCCTTCAGAAGCGGATGAACAAGTCGACCCGCGGCTTGATGGGCAGGGCACCCTTCAAGTTCGCGCCGGCGAACGGCCTTTCATATTTCGAAGACCTGGGCTGGCGCACCGTCGAAGTGGAATCTGTCTTCACCGTCGCGCATCGATACCATCGGGTGCCGCGGTGGATGCGGTTTCTGGCGTGGTTGCCGCAGCCCGATCCGCGTAACCCCGGCGGCAAGACCTGGAGCGGAGTCGCCCGCCTCACCCGCGGCTAGCTACTTCGGCGCGGTGAGCTCCAGGGCGATGTTGTCTGGGTCGCGGAATTCCAGAATGTAAGACGGCCCAATGTCTTTGATGGGCTCATGCGTGATGCCCAGGTCGTCGAGATGCTTTGCTGCATCGTCTAATTCGGACTTGCTGCCGACGCGGAAGGCCAGATGGTCCAGCCCGCAGCGGTCTTCATGGAAGGCGTCTGTCGCGACGGGCCGAAGGCCGATCAGCGCGCCGCCGAGGTCGTAGATCACACCGCCGAACAGAAAGCCCAGCGCCTCACGGGTGGCCTCGTCGGCGTTCTCGGGCGATTCGATGAGGATGCGCCATCCGAAGACGCTCTCGTAGAACTGTCGCGACCGCTCGATGTCCGTGACGGTCAACCGGACGTGGGCAATGGAAGAGGTGCTGATCGGCATGGCCTCATGGTGCCAGGCGCCGCGGCGCGATGATTTTCCGGCGGTACCGCTGTCTGTCTAAGCGTCACCACCTCGACGACAACAGGGAGCAGCATCATGACCGTCACCTCGACCGAACCCGTCCACGACGGCGCGGAGCAACACCCGCGGGCCCGCAAGACCGGAATCGTCATCAGCGCGCTGGTCACGGCGTTTCTGGTGTTCGACGCCGCCGGCAAGCTCGCAGGAGTGCCGCAGGTGAAGGAGGGCACAGAAACACTCGGATTCCCACCCGGCCAGGCACTCATCATGGGCCTCGTCCTCGCCATCTGCGTTGCGGTGTATGTGATCCCGCGTACCGCGGTGCTGGGCGCGCTCGGGATCACCGCGTATTTGGGTGGGGCGGTCACGGCCAACATGCGCGTCGAGTCGCCTCTGTTCACCCACACGTTGTTCGCGGTGTACCTCGGCGTGCTCATGTGGGTCGGCTTGGCGATGCGGCGACCGGAATTGCTGAGGGTCATCGGCCTGCGCCGGAGTTAGTCACGCGCGGCCATGCCAGAATCGCCGTCGTGCGAATCGGAATGACCATGCCGGTGATGGAGCCCAGCCTGGATGCGGCGACGCTGAAGGGCTGGGCTCGCGTGATCGACGACGGCCCGTTCTCGTCGCTGTGCTGGGGCGAGCGGATCGCATTCGACAATCCCGAGAGCCTGACGCTGTTGGGTGCGCTGGCGGCGTGGACGGACCGAGTGCGGCTGGTGACGACGGTGATCGTGCCCCAGCTGCATGATCCGGTGATGCTGGCCAAGGGGCTGGCCACTGGTGACGTGCTCAGCGGCGGACGGTTGACGGTCGGCCTCGGCGTCGGTGGACGCGACGAGGACTATCGCGCCGTTGGTGCCGATCCCTCGACGCAGACGATGCGGGCGATGGCCGAGGCCGTCGCCTTGATGAAGCGGGTTTGGGCCGGCGAGAAGGTGACCGAGACCGTCGTCCCGGTTGGGCCGTCGCCCGTTCAGGCCGGCGGCCCGCAGCTGCTGGTGGGCACGATGGGCCCGAAGACCGTGCGGAGCGCCGCGGGTTGGGCGGAGGGACTGGCCGGCACGACGCTGGACTTGGACGTCGACAAGCAGAACGAGCTGTTCGACGTCGCACGCCAGGCGTGGGCGGAGGCCGGTAAGCCGAACCCCCACCTGGCGACGTCGTTCTGGTTCGCGATTGGCGACGATGCCCGGGAGCAGATCCATCGGCATCTGCGTCACTACATGAACTGGATCCCTGGCGGGGTCGTCGACGCGATGGCGCCTACCACCGGCTGGGCGGGAAGCGACGACGAATTGCATGACGTGCTAAGGAAATTCGAGGCGATCGGCACCGACGAGATCTATTTGATTCCGACGAGCGCGGACGTCGAACAGGTGCGGCGAATGGCCGACGTGGTGAAGGACTTCGCTTAGAGCGCGTCGCTGTCCAGTCGTAATGCCATGTGGCCCAGAGCTTCGGGAAGTCTTAACCCTCGGGTTGGCGCGGTCGTGACGAAGTCGAATTCGAACTTCGCCGACAATTGAGGCTCAGTGTTCACCAGAAACGCTGACAGGCGTTTACGTATACCGATAGCATCTGCCGGTTGTGGCCGATGGTGCGCAAGGGTCGATGCGACGAAAGCGACTACGCACGATCTTTACCAGCGCCGGCACGGTGTTGGCGATCCTGCTGGTGTACGTCGGTTCGCTTCTGGGCTATGAGTGGTTATCGAGTACCTCACAGCCGTTGGATCCGCCCGATTTGGGGACCGTATCCGACACCGTGGTTCTAGTGACTCTCGAAGCGCTTCACACAACCGAAAACCGGCTTGATGTAAAGGTTCTCGTTTTACCCGACGAATCATTGATGGATCAACAGCTGGACGTACTCGCCGCCGATCTTACTGTGCGCTTGTATCCGTCGAGCGACCTTGGAGAGCTGCAATATGCGAAAGGGCACGTGCCCTCCTCGCTCACGACCAGCATTGCGGCATCAGGCGACGCGGAAGAATGGCCATTCGACAGCTTTACCACCGACACGATCAGCGCCGAAGTGCTGGTCGGTTCGGGTGACAACCGCGAATTCGTCCCGGCACGGGTAGAAGTGACCGGCGATCTCTATGGCTGGAACATTCGCAGTACCCGCAGCGGCCCCGCGACCCAGTCGTCGGCAAGAGAAGACGATGCGACGATAACCTTCGAACGGGCCAGAGGGCCCCTCGCCTTCGATCTGGGCATCTGCCTGGTGGTCGTCACTCTGCCCGCACTGGCGCTGTTCGTCGCGATCGAGACCATACGCGGAAGAAAGAAATTTCAGCCTGCCTTTGGGACCTGGTATGCTGCAATGCTTTTCGCGATCGTTCCGCTGCGGAACGTCCTTCCCGGAGCGCCTCCTCCGGGTTCATGGATCGACCAGGCGATTTTCATTTGGGTGCTGATCACGTTAGTGGCCGCGATGGTCACGTTCTTCGTGGCCTGGTTCCGGCACGGCGACTAAGCGAGCACGCAGCGGCCCATGCAAACCGGCTTGGGTAGTTGGGAACGAAAGTACGATGGCTCGCATGCGCAGGCTCGTTGACATATCGGTTCCGCTGCAAGCCGGGATCGCCTCGGATCCACCCGGGCACTTACCGGAAATCGATTATTTCGACCATGCCCAGACCGCGGCGGAGGTGGTGTCGTTCTTCCCTGGGGCGACCATCGATGACCTGCCAGACCGCGAAGGATGGGCCATCGAACGGGTGCGGATAACCACGCACAACGGCACGCATGTTGACGCTCCCTACCATTACTCGGCGACCATGGACGGCGGCAAGCGGGCGATCACCATCGACGAGGTGCCGCTGGAGTGGTGTCTGCAGCCGGCAGTGAAACTGGACTTTCGCCATTTCGACGATGGGTATGTCGTCACCGCCGCTGACGTCGATCACGAGCTTGCCCGCATCGGCCACACCCTGGCGCCGTTGGAAATCGTTCTGGTCAACACCAGCGCAGGGCGCTACTACGGCCAGCCGGAGTACGTCAGCAAGGGGTGCGGGATGGGTCGCGAGGCCACCCTGTATCTGCTTGAACGCGGCGTGCGCCTCACCGGAACCGACGCCTGGAGCTGGGATGCCCCGTTCGTCTACACCGCGCGGCGCTACGCCAAAGACCATGACCCCACGGTGATCTGGGAAGGGCACCGTGCCGGACGAACCATCGGATATTCTCACATCGAGAAACTCCACAACCTGGAAGACCTGCCCCCCAACGGCTTTCAGGTCGCCTGCTTCCCGGTCAAAATCCACGCCGCGTCGGCGGGTTGGACACGGGCCGTCGCCATATTTGACGAGTGATTTCACAGCCGTTCACAAATAATGCTGTGTCAGAGGGCCTCTGTAGTTTTCTTCGCGTGACGGGATTTTGGTTGGCTGCCCGGCTGGCGACAGCGCAGCAGCGCAGGCGACTGCGGTGGCCGTTGACGGTTGCGGCTCACCTGAGGAGGAGGCCCTCCGGCAGCGGGCGGGCCGGATCGACTTCGACGTGGATGACATGTTCTTGGCTGTAGCCGGCCCAGTCGGGCATCCACGTCTCTATGTAGTACTCGCCTGGGTTCAGGGGAGGATGCCAGCCCGCTTGAAAGGGGTTCTCGTCGTAGCTGGCATACACCACGCGGTAGCCAAGCTCGTCGAGCACCTTCAGTGATTCGGAAAGACATTCGTTGCCCATACGCAACTCCTTGAATTAGCAAGCGGCGCCGCCATTGTGGCTAACGGGCGCGTCCGGTGGGACGATAAACATATAGGAAAATAGTCGTGAGCGCCTTGCCGTTTTGCCAGTGTCCGGCAAGCCGCCTTCCTTGGTAGCGGCGAGGCAGCCAGCTGATAGAGGAGTTCACGATGATGAAACTGAAGAAGATGGCAGCAGGGGCAGCGGTCTTGGGGGCGCTCGGGTTTGCTTCGGTCGGTATCGGTGCGGGGCCGGCTCAAGCCGATGACGACTGGTGCTGGTGGGGCTGGTGTGATCCAGTGCCGCCGCCTGGGCAATTAGTCCCGTCGCCTGGGCATATCGCCCAGCTTCCGTTTATCCCGCCGCCGGGGCATTGGGATCAGCCCTGGAAGTGGTGGAAGTAAATTACTGACGCGATGGCCGCCTCGTAGCTTGCGAGGTGGCCGTCGTTGTGTCTGCCAATCGACCTTGTGGGGCATAGGGAAACACCCGATTTGTCGATGCGCGCTGTGAGCGACAATTTGATGCACGGTCCGGTTCCTATCGGGGGTGGGTGTGACCGAGAGCAAGAAAATCCGCTCGATTTCTCTTGCAGCATCAAATAATTCACGCATCACAGGAGTTCTTGAACAATGAAGCGGCTGATCATTTCTGCCGCGGCCATCGCGACGGCCATGGGCCTCGCCGCGCCGGCCAATGCAGACCAATACGACTTCATCTCGGCGCTAGACGATGCCGGTGTTGTCTACGTCAACGGCAGCATTTCCGACATGATGGACCTCGGCAAGGCTGCCTGCCACGATCTCCGGATCGGTACTGCGCCGGGAACAGTCGTCGTCAAACTTGGACAACTCGGCTACGCGGACTACGAGACAGGCACCATCATGGGGGCGGCGGCGAACGGCATGTGCCCCGACACCTGGCCGGTCCTGTCGGCGTACGCCAATGGCGTGCTCAATCCCGCGCCGGTGGTTGACGAGTACTGAGCCAGTATTCACCGAAGGTTCTGGTGACGGGTTGGCTAGATCCCAACCAGTGCACGGTATCTGGCTGAGGTCCGATGTCATATCTGGGCCGCGAAGTCCGCGACCTCGCTATCGCAAGGACCCTCAAAAATTTTGTCACCTGAACCGGTCGCGATAGGTGTGCCAATCCCACCGTGACAGGAAATCCTGCGCCGCTGCATAGCCTTTCGCGCAGAAGTCTTCGATTTCGGTTCTGGAGATGTCGAAGTCGACAACGCTCAGGCCGGGTGATTCGACCTGGATGGTGCGCGCACTGACCCATGGCTGGTCGAGGTAGGCCTGATCGCGGCCGAACAACATCGTGGTAATGACGCGCTCTAGTAAGGGCGGCGCGCGCAGCTTTCGGGGACTGACACCATGGCTGTGGCGTCAGTAGCGGCGTGCTCCGCGAGCCGATACAGGATCGCCGTTATGCAGATATCTGGGTCACGTGGACCCTATGAGATCCACTCTTAACGATGGCCGCCGCCACCGGGATGCGCATTGAACCCTGGCGAAGCCACCTCTGCTTCGGTGAGCTGGTAGGGAGGCTCGAACAGGCTCGGGTTGTTGAGCGACGAAACCACGTCACTGACGTTGCCTTGCGGAAGCCCCATGGCAGAGGAGGTGTTGTCCGTGGGCGGAACGCAGGTGCCATCCATCGCTACCTCCCCGTTTGAACACGTCAGATCGTCTGCGTGAGCGACGGCAATCGGTGCACCGATAACGGCAAACGCGGCGGACAGTGCACCCACTGCCACTGAAAGTCGAGCGGTTCGTGATTTTGCTGTGCGCATCGCGCGCCCACTTTCTCTGTGTTGCCAGGCTGCCATGAAGCTAACAGGTCGCGCGCGTCGTGAAACACCATTCGCCATGCTTGGCCGAAGGGGACTCGGCCCGCCACCGGGGATCGGATGGCGGTCCAAGTAGTAGGTCAGACCCTCCTTTGCAACCATGACATTCAGCGCGGCGGCGATGTAGCGGCACTGGTCCCGCAACCAGATCGCCTCGTCAATCCGGAGATGGCCGTCAGGGTCGACCCTGTCGCTATCGAGATGGACGACGAAAGTGGGAGCGGTGTCCTCCGCCTGGTAGTACGACAAGCCGACGCCGACGCGCATGCTGTCCCGCCGGTCGATGACGCTCGACGTTGCCCGCGTGCAACTCGTGCCCGAGTGCTCGCCGTTGACTCCTCTGTTTCGGGTCCACCCCGAGTGCCGAATTGCACGAATCATGCACGGATGCACGTCTGCGCTGGTCAGATTGTGCCCCCGGCAGGATTCGAACCTGCGGCCTTCTGCTCCGGAGGCAGACGCTCTATCCCCTGAGCTACGGGGGCGCATGACAGAGACACTGCGCCGATGGGCTCCGACAGCCTAACGCATCGAAGTGGCGGGAAACGGATTCGGGGGCTGACCACCCCAGACCATAGGATGGACCCTCGTGACCCCCGCCGACCTGGCCGAGCTGCTCAAGTCCACCGCCTCCGCGGTGCTGGCCGAGCGCGGCCTCGACGCCTCAGCCTTGCCGGCCACCGTCACGGTCGAACGCCCCCGCAACCCCGAACATGGCGACTACGCCACCAACCTGGCCCTTCAGCTCGGCAAGAAAGTCGGTGCCAACCCCCGTGAGCTGGCCGGTTGGCTCGCCGCGGCCCTGGCCGAGCAGGACGGCATCGCCTCCGCCGACGTCGCCGGCCCCGGCTTCGTCAACCTGCGCATCGAGGCCTCCGCCCAGGGCGTCATCGTCAACAACGTCATCGACGCCGGCCCTGACTACGGCCACTCCGACGTGCTCAAGGGCCACAGCATCAACCTCGAGTTCGTCTCCGCCAACCCCACCGGGCCCATCCACATCGGTGGCACCCGCTGGGCCGCCGTCGGCGACGCCCTCGGCCGGCTGCTGACCACCCAAGGCGCGAAAGTCGTACGCGAGTACTACTTCAACGACCACGGCGCCCAGATCGACCGCTTCACCAACTCTCTGATCGCCGCCGCCAAAGGTGAACCCACGCCCGACGACGGCTACGCCGGCGACTACATCAAAGACATCGCCACCCAGGTGCTCGCCAAGGACCCCGACGCGCTGGGCCTGCCCGCCGACGAGATGCACGAGACTTTCCGCGCCATCGGCGTCGACCTGATGTTCACCCACATCAAGCAATCGCTGCACGACTTCGGCACCGACTTCGACGTCTACACCCACGAAGACTCGATGCACAGCTCCGGACGCGTCGATCAGGCCATCGCCAAGCTTCGCGAAGCGGGCAGCATCTACGAGAAGGACGGCGCAGTCTGGCTGCGCACCACCGACTTTGGTGACGACAAGGACCGCGTCGTCATCAAGAGCGACGGCCAGCCCGCCTACGTCGCCGCCGACATCGCCTACTACCTCGACAAGCGCCAACGCGGATTCGACCTGTGCATCTACATGCTCGGCGCCGATCATCACGGCTACATCGCCCGGCTCAAGGCCGTCGCCGCCGCACTCGGTGAAGACCCTGCCACCGTCGAGGTGCTCATCGGCCAGATGGTCAACCTCGTCCGCGACGGCCAACCCATCCGGATGAGCAAGCGCGCAGGCACCGTCATCACCCTCGACGACCTCGTCGAGGCCATCGGCGTAGACGCCGCCCGCTACTCGCTCATCCGTTCCTCGGCCGACTCTCCGATCGACATCGACCTCGCGCTGTGGTCATCGGCCTCCAACGAAAACCCGGTCTACTACGTGCAATACGCACACGCGCGGCTCTCGGCCCTGGCCCGCAACGCGGCCGAACTCGGCATCGTGCCCAGCACCGAACACCTCGAGCTCCTCATTGACGACAAAGAGGGCACGCTCATTCGCAACATCGGTGAGTTCCCCCGCGTACTCAAAACCGCTGCGGCCCTGCGCGAACCGCACCGCGTCTCCCGCTACCTGGAAGACCTGGCAGGCGATTACCACCGCTTCTACGACTCATGCCGAGTGCTGCCCCAAGGCGACGAACCACCCAACGACCTGCACGCGGCGCGGCTGGCGCTGTGCCAAGCCACCCGTCAGGTCATCGCCAACGGCCTTGCCATCCTCGGCGTCACCGCTCCGGAGCGGATGTGATCGCTCATCCCGCCGGCCCCAGGCACGCTGAGGAGATTCACCACGGCGGTGCCCCGCCCCGGCCGCAGTCGCCGACCGACATTCTGACACTTGCTCCGAATGTCTGGCCCCGCAACGCCGTTCGCGGCGACGATGGTGTCGTCTCGATCGCCGGTGTACCCGTCACCGACGTCGCCGCCGAGTTCGGCACGCCCACCTTCGTCATCGACGAGGACGACTTCCGGTCGCGCTGCCGTGAAATCGCCGAAGCATTTGGCGGCGGTGAGTACGTGCACTACGCCGCCAAGGCATTCCTGTGCAGCGAAGTGGCGCGCTGGATCAACGACGAGGGCCTGTCGCTGGACGTCGCCAGTGGGGGCGAGCTTGCCGTCGCCCTGCACGCCGACTTCCCGCCAGAGCGAATTGCCTTGCACGGCAACAACAAGTCCGTCGACGAACTCACCGCCGCGGTGAAGGCGGGCATCGGTCACGTCGTGCTCGACTCGATGACCGAGATCGAGCGCCTCGACGAGATCGCCGGCGCCGCCGGCGTCGTCCAGGACGTCCTCGTACGCGTCACCGTCGGCGTCGAGGCCCACACACACGAGTTCATCTCCACCGCCCACGAAGACCAGAAGTTCGGGCTGTCGCTCGCCAGCGGCGCGGCGATGGACGCGATCAGGCGCGTGTTCGCCACCGACCATCTGCGCCTCGTTGGCCTGCACAGCCACATCGGTTCGCAGATCTTCGAGGTCGACGGCTTCGAGCTCGCGGCCCATCGGGTGATCGGGTTGCTCCGTGACGTCGTCGCGGAGTTCGGTGTCGACAAGACCAGCCAGCTCACGATCGTCGACCTTGGCGGCGGCCTGGGCATTTCGTATCTGCCCCAGGATGATCCGCCGCCGGTGCAAGACCTCGCCGCCAAGCTCGGCGCCATAGTCCACAACGAATCAGCGGCGGTCGGTCTGCGCGCGCCGCGACTCGTGGTGGAACCTGGCCGCGCCATCGCCGGCCCCGGAACGATCACGCTGTACCAGGTCGGGACCGTCAAGGATGTCGCGGTCAGTCCGACCGCACATCGACGCTATGTCAGCATCGACGGTGGCATGAGCGACAACATCCGCACGGCGTTGTACGGCGCCGAATACGACGTGCGCCTGCTCTCACGCACCAGCGATGCGTCTCCGGCACTAGGCCGTGTGGTCGGAAAGCATTGTGAGAGTGGCGATATCGTGGTCAAAGACGCATGGGTGCCCGACGACGTTGCGCCGGGCGATCTACTCGGCGTCGCGGCCACCGGCGCATACTGCTATTCCATGTCCAGCCGTTACAACCTGATCGGCCGCCCCGCAGTGGTGGCCGTGCGCGACGGGCGTGCCCGCCTGATTCTGCGCCGGGAAACGGTCGACGATCTACTCAGTCTGGAGGTAACGGAATGAATGGTCTTGAAAAGCCCATCGGCGTAGCGGTGTTGGGGCTCGGCAACGTGGGCAGCGAGGTGGTCCGCATCATTCAGGAGGACGCCAGCGACCTCACCGCGCGCATCGGCGCTCCGCTGGAGCTGCGGGGAATCGGCGTGCGTCGTGTCGCCGGCGATCGCGGCGTGCCCGTCGAATTGCTCACCGACAACATCGAAGAGCTGGTGTCCCGTGACGACGTCGACATCGTCGTCGAGCTGATGGGCCCCGTCGAGCCCGCCCGCAAGGCGATCCTGTCCGCCCTCGAACAGCGCAAGTCGGTCGTCACCGCCAACAAAGCGCTGATGTCGGTGTCCACGGGCGAACTCGCGCAGGCCGCCGAACACGCGCACGTCGACCTTTACTTCGAAGCTGCCGTGGCGGGCGCGATCCCCGTCATCCGCCCGCTCACGCAATCCCTTGCGGGGGACAACGTGCTGCGCGTCGCCGGCATCGTCAACGGCACCACCAACTACATCCTCTCGGAGATGGACAGCACCGGCGCGGACTACACCAGCGCACTGGCCGACGCCAGCGCTCTCGGCTATGCCGAAGCGGATCCGACCGCAGACGTCGAGGGTTACGACGCCGCCGCCAAGGCCGCGATCCTCGCCTCGATCGCGTTTCACACCCGCGTCACCGCCGACGACGTGTACCGCGAAGGCATCACCAAGGTGACGTCGGCTGACTTCGCGTCCGCCCGTGCGCTCGGCTGCACAATCAAGCTGCTCGCCATCTGCGAGCGCCTCACCACCGATGAAGGGCAGCAACGGGTTTCGGCCCGTGTGTACCCCGCACTCGTACCTCTGGATCACCCGCTGGCCTCTGTCAACGGCGCGTTCAACGCCGTCGTGGTCGAGGCCGAAGCCGCCGGCCGGTTGATGTTCTACGGCCAGGGCGCAGGCGGGGCACCGACCGCGTCGGCCGTCATGGGTGACGTCGTGATGGCTGCCCGCAACCGTGTGCAGGGCGGTCGCGGCCCACGCGAATCCAAGTACGCCAAGTTGCCCATCTCGCCGATCGGGTTCATCCCGACCCGGTACTACGTCAACATGAACGTCGCCGACCGGCCCGGCGTGTTGGCCGCTGTCGCAACCGAATTCGGTAAGCGAGAGGTCAGCATCGCCGAGGTGCGCCAGGAGGGCATGGTCGACGAGGGCGGACAGCGTTGCGGCGCACGCATCGTCGTCGTCACGCACCAGGCCACCGACGCCGCGCTCTCGGAGACCGTTGCGGCGCTTGCCGATCTCGATGTCGTGCAAAGCGTGAACAGCGTGCTGCGCATGGAAGGAACCAGCGAATGACGGTACCGCGCACGGCGGTTCACCAGCCCTGGCCCGGTCTGATCGCCGCCTACCGCGACCGGCTGCCGGTCGAGGACCATTGGACCGCGATCACCCTGCTCGAGGGCGGTACCCCGCTGGTGCCTGCTCCGCGTCTGTCCGAGTACACCGGCTGCACCGTGCATCTCAAGGTCGAGGGTTTGAATCCGACCGGTTCGTTCAAGGACCGTGGCATGACGATGGCCGTCACGGAAGCGGTGGCCCGCGGCCAGAAGGCCGTGCTGTGCGCGTCCACGGGCAACACATCCGCGTCGGCCGCGGCATACGCGGCGCGGGCCGGCATCACGTGTGCGGTACTGATTCCCCAGGGCAAGATCGCGATGGGCAAGCTCGCGCAAGCCGTCATGCATGGCGCGAAGATCATCCAGATCGACGGCAATTTCGACGACTGCCTGGAGTTGGCCCGGAAACTCACCGCCGACTTCCCGACGATTTCGCTGGTCAACTCGGTCAACCCGTTCCGCATCGAGGGACAGAAGACCGCGGCGTTCGAAATCGTCGACGCGCTGGGCAACGCGCCCGACGTGCATTCCCTTCCCGTCGGCAATGCGGGCAACATCACCGCGTACTGGAAGGGTTACAAGGAGTACCACCGCGACGGCCTCGCGGATCGGCTGCCAAGGATGCTGGGCACGCAGGCCGCCGGCGCCGCGCCGCTGGTACTGGGCGAGCCGGTATCCGAGCCGGAGACCATCGCCACTGCCATCCGCATCGGCTCTCCGGCGTCCTGGACGACCGCGGTCGAGGCCCAGCAGCAGTCCAACGGCCGATTCCTGGCCGCCACGGACGAAGAAATCCTCGCCGCATATCACTTGGTGGCGCGCACCGAAGGCGTGTTCGTGGAGCCGGCCTCCGCGGCCAGCATCGCGGGCCTGCTCAAGTCGATCGAGGACGGCTGGGTGGCCAAGGGTTCGACCGTGGTGTGCACCGTGACCGGTAATGGTCTGAAGGATCCCGACACCGCGCTCAAGGGCATGCCTTCGGTGACCGCGCTACCGGTCGATCCCGTCGCCGTGGTCGAGAAGCTGGGGTTGGTCTAGCGACGTGACGCAGTCTCTGTCGGCCGGGCTGACGGCCACCGCCGTCGTCGCGGCCTCCAGCGCCAACCTGGGGCCCGGCTTCGACAGTCTTGGTCTCGCGCTGAGTCTGTACGACGAGATCGTCGTCGAGACAACCGAATCGGGTCTCACGGTCGAAGTGGAGGGCGAAGGCGCCGGCCAGGTTCCGCTGGATGCCTCGCACCTCGTCGTGCGGGCGATCGAGCATGGATTACAGGCGACGGGCTTCTCCGCACCGGGCCTGGTTGTCCGCTGCCGCAACGCGATTCCCCATTCTCGTGGACTGGGTTCATCGGCCGCGGCGGTCGTCGGCGGACTCGCTGTGGTGAACGGTCTTGTGGTACAAGCGGGTTCAAAGCCTCTTACAGAAGTCGAACTGATCCAACTGTCGTCGGAGTTCGAGGGGCATCCTGACAACGCGTCCGCGGCCGTGCTCGGCGGGGCAGTGGTGTCGTGGACCGAGCATGAAGGTGTGCTGCCGCGCTACGCGGCGGTACCTCTGCGGCTGCATCCTGACATCCACCTGTTCCCGGCTATCCCCGAGGAGCGGTCGTCGACCGCCGAAACCCGCGTGCTGCTGCCCGAGCAGGTCAGCCACACCGACGCGCGGTTCAACCTCAGCCGGGCGGCCCTGCTCGTCGTCGCACTGACCGAGCGGCCCGATCTGCTCATGGAAGCGACGGAGGACGTCCTGCATCAGCCGCAGCGGGCCAGTGCCATGCCGGCATCGGCGGAATACCTGCGGATACTCCGGCGTTGTGGTGTTGCGGCGGTGTTATCCGGGGCAGGTCCTGCGGTCATCGCGTTGAGCACTCAGCCAGAACTGCCCGCAGAAGCCCTGGAGTACGGCGCCGCCAATGGGTTCACCGTCAGCAAGATGACCGTGGGCGACGGCGTCCGGTGGACGTCGGGCGTAGCCATTCGGAGTTGACTACCCAGCGCTGACGCCGGGTAACAGGAGTCACACGCGAATCATGGTGTTTCTTGCTTCCAGCACCGAAGCGGGCTATTCTCGCTCTCGTCCGGCAATCGCAGCGTCTCAGCCTGCGCCGACACTAGGACGATCACCAATTCCTCTTGTGGATGACGGTTCGCCGTACACCGGCGACACCCTGCGATCACCGTTGCAGAGGCAATGGTGGGACCTCTGCATTCAGTGCATTTGCTGAATGCAACGGAACCCTCGCGTGAGTCGATCAGCGGGGGACAGAAAGGAAATCCGTGACTGAAACGGACCTCATCACGGCTGGCGGCAGCAACGAAAACAACGTTGAGCTGCCGGAAACCGTGAATACAGATACTTCAACTCCCGCGGCTCCCGCGGACGCGCCGGTTGCGACGCCCACCGCGGAGACCGCGCCGACGGCCGATGTCGCCTCCGGCGATCGCGCCGCGTCGCTTTCGACCATGGTGCTGCCCGAGCTGCGCGCTCTTGCCAAGGAGATCGGCGTCGAAGGCGCCTCGGGCATGCGTAAAAGCGAACTCGTCGCCGCCATCAAAGAGCGCCGCGGCGAGTCCAATGGGAAGCCACGGGCGGAGGCCGCCGCCGACAACGGCACCACTGACGCAGCCGACACCGCGACCGAGACCGGCACCGAAGACCAGGGCTCAGGCGACGCGAACGACCAGCAGCGGACACAACAGCGCCGCGAGCGCCGCACCGCATCTCGTGGGACCGGCGCGCCCGGCGGCGGCGAGCAGACCAAAGAGCAGGACAAGCAGGACGCCGGCCGGCAGAACAAGGCCGACACCGACGGCGACCAGGCCAAGTCCGAGAAGTCGGACACCAAGACCGACAGCGGCGAGCAGCAAGGCGATCAGGGCGGCCAGAACCGCGGCGGCAACGCCGATGACGACGGCGAGGGCCGCGGAGGCCGTCGGGGCCGCCGCTTCCGTGACCGTCGGCGCCGCGAGCGTGGCGGTGAGGGCGGCGGTGGCGGCGACCGCGACACCGAGCTGCGCGAGGACGACGTCGTCCAGCCCGTCGCGGGCATCCTCGACGTGCTCGACAACTACGCGTTCGTCCGGACCTCCGGCTACCTGGCCGGCCCCAACGACGTCTACGTCTCGATGAACATGGTGCGCAAGAACGGCCTGCGCCGCGGTGATGCGATCACCGGCGCGGTGCGTGTGCCGAAGGACGGCGAGCAGCCCAACCAGCGGCAGAAGTTCAACCCGCTGGTGCGCATCGACACCATCAACGGCAAGCCGGTCGACGACGCCAAGAAGCGTCCGGACTTCACCAAGCTCACCCCGCTGTATCCGAACCAGCGGCTGCGCCTGGAGACCACGCCCGATCGCCTGACCACCCGCGTGATCGACCTGATCATGCCGATCGGCAAGGGCCAGCGTGCCCTGATCGTGTCACCACCCAAGGCGGGTAAGACCACGATCCTGCAGGACATCGCGAACGCGATCACGAAGAACAACCCGGAATGCCACCTGATGGTGGTGCTCGTCGACGAGCGTCCGGAAGAGGTCACCGACATGCAGCGCTCGGTGAAGGGAGAGGTCATCGCCTCGACCTTCGACCGGCCGCCGTCAGACCACACCCAGGCCGCAGAGCTCGCGATCGAGCGGGCCAAGCGCCTCGTCGAGCAGGGCAAGGACGTCGTCGTGCTGCTCGACTCGATCACCCGGCTGGGCCGCGCGTACAACAACGCGTCGCCAGCGTCGGGCCGAATCCTGTCCGGTGGCGTCGACTCGACCGCGCTGTACCCGCCGAAGCGGTTCCTCGGCGCGGCCCGCAACATCGAAGACGGCGGCTCGCTGACCATCATCGCCACGGCGATGGTGGAGACCGGTTCGACCGGTGACACCGTCATCTTCGAGGAGTTCAAGGGCACCGGCAACGCCGAGCTCAAGCTCGACCGCAAGATCGCTGAGCGGCGCGTCTTCCCGGCTGTCGACGTCAACCCGTCGGGCACCCGTAAGGACGAGCTGCTGCTCTCGACGGACGAGTTCGCCGTCGTGCACAAGCTGCGCCGGGTGCTGAGTGGTCTTGATCCGCATCAGGCCATCGACCTGCTGATGAGCCAGCTGCGCAAGACCAAGACCAACTACGAGTTCCTGGTGCAGGTCTCCAAGACCGCTCCGGGCAACATGGACTCCGACTAAACCGTCGGATCCGCCTTCAAGCTGGGCATCACGTAGCGCCGCATGTAGGCCGCGACCGCGTCGGCATCAGCCGGGTCGAGCGTGTCGCCGGGCACGGTGGTAAGCGAAAGCACCACGCGCGCAATCCATTCCGACGCTTCGGCGATGTCGGTGTCGGGATGGATCTCGCCGCGGTCGCGGGAAGCGATCAGATAGCGCGACCAGAAGTCGGCCAAGTCGGGCACCAGGCCCTGCACGCCGGCCCCGGCACACGCCGCGAATTCGTCGGGCTCTTCCATCCGCAGCTTCATCAGCAGTGCCCCTGGGTCGTCGTAGGCGGTGCGACCATGGCGGATACCTGCGGCGATCTGGCGATCCAAGCCTTCGAACTGCTCGAGCATCGCGTGGGCTTCCGACCAGTACGTGTCGTTGAGACGCACGATCGCCGCGCCGAGCAGCGTGACCTTGTCGGGGAAGTGGCGATACAGCCAACCTCGCGATACGCCCGCGACCTCGGCGATTTCTGAGACCGTCGTCGCGCGAATCCCCTTGGCGCGCATGCATACTTCGGCCGCATCGATCAAGCGATCGCGGACGTTCTTGGTGGCGGTGCTGCTCGTCACCAGGGCATTGTGCCACGGTAGACACATCTGCCGATGTGTTCAGCGACCCAACCGCCGCGCGAACGTGGGTTACCAACACGCTTCTGGCGGTGACGGCGTGACGGTAACCCACGTTCGCGCGTCGACGCAGGAATAGCCGTACCCGTCGACGCGTTTAGGCTGCTGGCGGTTGAACTGGCATAATGGACCGCTGACCCTCGGTTCCGGTTCACGCCGACACCTCCAGATCCTGGAGGGGCGACCCGGAGCCACGATTGAAGAGGAAACCATGAAATCGGGCATTCACCCTGACTATGTCGAGACCACGGTCCATTGCGGCTGCGGTAACTCGTTCACCACGCGCAGCACCAAGAAGAGTGGCCAGATCCACGTCGAGGTCTGCTCGCAGTGCCACCCGTTCTACACCGGCAAGCAGAAGATTCTCGACAGCGGCGGCCGTGTGGCCCGCTTCGAGAAGCGCTATGGCAAGCGCAAGGCTGCTGAGAAAAGCACCGACGACAAATAGCTGCCTATCCGGCGCCCGATCTGTCGCATCTAGCGCAGGCCGGGCGTCGGTTTGCGTTCGGGGAAGGAGGTTGAGATGGCAGACATGATCGATGCGCTGTTGGCCGAACATGCCGACCTCGAACGTCAGCTCTCCGACCCGAACCTGCACAGCGACGCGGGTAAGGCGCGCAAGGTCGGGCGTCGGTTTGCACAGCTGGCCCCGATCGTCTCGACCTATCGCAAGCTCGAAGCTGCCCGTGGCGACCTCGAGGCCGCCAAGGAACTAGCCAAGGACGACGAATCCTTCGCCGCCGAGGTTCCCGAGCTCGAGGCCACCGTCGAGCAGCTCGACACGCATCTGACCGACCTGCTTGCCCCTCGCGACCCACACGACCCCGACGACATTGTGCTCGAGGTGAAGTCGGGGGAGGGCGGTGAGGAGTCCGCCCTGTTCGCGGCCGACCTCGCACGCATGTACATGCGCTACGCCGAGCGGCACGGATGGACCGTCACGATGCTCGACGAGACGACGTCGGATCTCGGCGGCTACAAGGACGCGACGCTATCGATCCGAAGCAAGGGCGACTCCGCCGACGGCGTCTGGTCGCGGCTGAAGTTCGAAGGCGGCGTGCACCGCGTGCAGCGGGTGCCGGTCACCGAGTCGCAGGGCCGCGTGCACACGTCGGCCGCGGGCGTGTTGGTGTATCCCGAACCCGAAGAGGTCGAGGAAGTCCAGATCGACGAGTCCGATCTGCGCATCGACGTGTACCGGTCGTCGGGCAAGGGTGGCCAAGGCGTCAACACCACCGACTCCGCAGTGCGTATCACCCACCTGCCGACGGGCATCGTCGTCACCTGTCAGAACGAACGCTCGCAGTTGCAGAACAAGGCCCGCGCCCTGCAGGTGCTCGCCGCGCGGCTCCAAGCACTGGCCGAAGAACAGGCGCAGGCCGACGCCTCCGCCGACCGTGCCAGCCAGATCCGCACCGTCGACCGCAGCGAGCGCATCCGCACGTACAACTACCCCGAAAACCGGATCGCCGATCACCGGATCAACTTCAAGGCGCACAATCTCGACCAGGTCCTCGACGGCGACCTCGACGCGTTGTTCGACGCGCTGGCCGCCGCCGACAAGCAAGCCAGGCTGCAGCAGGCATGACGATGCGCCAGGTGATCGACGCCGCTGCGGTCGCGCTGGCCGAGGCGGGAGTCGGATCGCCGCGCACCGACGCCGAATTGCTCGCCGCCCACGCGGCCGGCACCGAGCGCGGCCGGCTGGTTCTTGCCGAAGCTGACCGTGAATTCCTCGTCTGCTACGACGACCTCGTGACCCGGCGTGCACGTCGCGTGCCGCTGCAACACCTCACCGGCACCGCGGCATTCGGCCCAGTAACGGTAGACGTCGGCCCTGGCGTGTTCATTCCGCGACCCGAAACCGAATCGCTGCTGGAATGGGCTGTGGCCCAACAACTCTCGCGAAAACCCGTAATTGTCGACCTGTGCACGGGTTCGGGTGCGCTTGCGCTCGCACTCTCCAAAACATGGCCCGACGCCCGCGTCGTCGCCGTCGACGACTCCGACGAGGCCCTTGTCTACGCCCGACGCAACGTTGCAGGAACGCCCGTCGAACTCGTCAAAGCCGACGTCACCCGGCCCGATCTGCTTCCCGAACTCGACGGTCAGGTGGATCTCGTGGTAGCCAATCCGCCTTACATTCCCGACGGGGCCGCGCTGGAACCCGAAGTGGCCGAACATGATCCGGCCCACGCCCTGTTCGGCGGCCCAGACGGAATGGCGGTCATCGACCGCATCGTCGAGCTTGCCGCACGCTGGTTGCGCAGCGGCGGCCGCTGCGCCGTCGAGCACGACGACACCACCTCAGAGGCCACTGTCGAAGCCTTCACGCAGGCAGGGCAATTCACAGACGTCACCGCCCGACACGACCTGACGGGCAGGCCGCGCTTCGTCACCGCGACCCGGATACTGACGTCATGACGCAGCTGTTCGACTGCTCCGACGCCGAGCAGCGGATGACCGGCATCGCCTCGGCGATCAGCGCACTCAAGGGCGGCAGCCTCGTCGTAATGCCGACCGACACCGTCTACGGGATCGGCGCCGACGCCTTCGACGGCGACGCCGTCGCCGCGCTGCTGTCCGCGAAGGGCCGGGGCCGCGACATGCCCGTCCCCGTGTTGGTCGGCTCCTGGCACACCATCGACGGCCTGGTGTACACGGTTCCCAACAGCGCGCGGGAACTCATCCGCGCGTTCTGGCCGGGCGCGCTGAGTCTCGTGGTGCGGCAGGCGCCGTCGTTGCAATGGGATCTCGGCGACGCGCACGGCACGGTCATGCTGCGCATGCCGAACCACCCCATCGCCATCGAACTCCTGCGCGACGTCGGTCCGATGGCGGTGTCGAGCGCCAACATCTCCGGGCGCCCCGCCGCCGTGACGGCTGAGGAGGCGCGGAATCAGCTCGGTGATCTCGTCGAGGTGTACCTCGACGCGGGTCCGTCCGAACAGCAGGCGGCGTCGACGATCGTCGACCTCACCGGCGCGCATCCGCGAGTGCTGCGCACCGGTCCCATCACGGTCGAATCCGTCGCGGAAGTGCTCGGCGTGGAGCCCGAGACGCTCACCGAGTGATCAATTCCGGACCCGCAGACCCAACAGGTGAAACACATAGTCGGGCGTCACACCGAACGACACCGACTGTGCCGGAAGGGCGGCGAGCACGTCGTCGGGAATGGCCGTTTTGAAATGCAGCGAGAGGCGTCCGTGAAACCGGGCGTCGATCTCGCCGGCGTCGATGTCCATCTGCACACCCGAGTCCGAAATCTCGACCTTCACGGGACCGTCGTCGACGGCGTCCCATCGCCGGTCGATGAGGGGACCGCCCAGCCGCGGAATCGTGGGCAACAGCGCGTAGAGGCGCTGGCGGCTAAACACCACCAACCCGATGTGACGGTTGACGCTCACGGCGGAAAACAAGCCCGGCGCCGAGCCGCTGAAGCGCTGGCGCACCCGAACCCGTTCGGCCACATGGATGATGCCCTCGGGCTCGAGCCGCATCCGCAGGGGCTGCGGCAACCGACCGATCCTGACGAATCTGGAAAAGAACGACGGCATGCGGGGACCGTACGCTTTCAATCGGCGAAGACCAGTAACCCTTTCCGCACGCGTCAGCATGTGTTGACGCGCCACGGAGGGGTGTCCTCTCAACCTTCTCAAGTACGGTTCATCGAATGGTGAGCGATCTGGCCAGCGGACTGCTCCCGCTCAACGAACGTGGCGCGGGCGTGCCGCTGCGCGAGCTCGCGCTCGTCGGCCTGACCGCGGCGATCATCACCTACTTCGCCACCGGCTGGGTCAGGGTGCTGGCCACCAAGCTGGGCGCCGTCGCCTACCCGCGTGAGCGCGACGTGCATCAGGAGCCGACGCCGCGAATGGGCGGTCTCGCCATGTACATCGGCGTCGTGGCCGCCGTACTTCTGGCCTCACAGCTTCCGGCGCTGACGCGGGGCTTCGTGTATTCGTCAGGCATGCCAGCCGTCGTCGTCGCCGGCGGACTCATCATGGCAATCGGTCTGATCGACGATCGCTGGGGGCTCGACGCGTTGACGAAGTTCGCCGGCCAGATCACCGCCGCCAGCGTGCTGGTCACCATGGGCGTGGCATGGAGCGTGCTCTACATCCCGATCGGCGGTGTCGGCACCATCGTCCTCGACCAGGTGTCCTCAATCCTGCTGACGCTTGCGCTTACGGTGGCGATCGTCAACGCGATGAACTTCGTCGACGGGCTCGACGGACTCGCGGCGGGGCTGGGCCTCATCACCGCGTCGGCCATATGCATCTTCTCCATCGGACTGCTGCACGACCACGGCGGCGACGTTTTGTTCTACCCGCCCGCCGTCATCTCCGTCGTCCTCGCAGGTGCATGTCTTGGCTTTCTGCCGCACAACTTTCACCGCGCCCGCATCTTCATGGGCGACTCGGGCTCGATGCTGATCGGACTGATGCTGGCCGCAGCATCCACCACGGCGGCCGGCCCGATCTCGCAGAACGCATACGGGGCGCGCGACGTGTTCGCCCTCCTGTCACCGTTCCTGTTGGTGGTTGCGGTGATGTTCGTGCCGATGCTCGACATGCTGCTGGCGGTGATTCGCCGCACCCGTGCGGGTGTGCATTTCTCGACTCCGGACAAGATGCACTTGCATCACCGGTTGCTGCAGATCGGTCACTCGCATCGCCGCGTGGTGCTGTTGATTTATTTGTGGGTGGGCATCGTCGCATTGGGCGCGGCGAGCACGATTTTCTTCGATCCTCGCTACACCGGAGCCGTCATGCTGGCAGCGATTGTGGTCGCGATCGTCGTCACGCTGATCCCGCTTCTGCGCCGCCGCGAGGACCAGCTCGAGGAAATGTACGACAAAAAGTAGTAGGCCCCCTTTTGGGGCGTTCACCATGTGTTAGGGTGCTGCTAGAGCCCGAAAAAACCTCGCGGGTTGCCGGCCTCCGGGCCTTCGGTTCACCGCCGATCGGCACGGAACAACGACCGACAAAGGGAGCTGCCCCTTGGGTGATTCCAGCGAGCCCGTCGCCCTCCGATACGCTCGTGGCGCGACTCACAGGATCATCGGGACAGCAACTCATGACCGCGGGATTGAGGTGAAGCAGTGACGACGCCAGCGCAAGACGCGCCGTTGGTGTTTCCGTCCGTTGCTTTCAGGCCATTGCGCCTGTTCGTGATCTGCGTGCTGCTCGCCGGATTGGCGACGCTGGCGGCCGGATTTCTTGGACACGTGATGGTCGGTGTGTTCTTCGGTGTTGGACTCGCGCTGGGTTTGCTCAACGCCCTGCTGGTGCAACGGTCGGTCGATGCGATCACAGCGGATGCGCATCCGCTCAAGCGCAAGATGGCCCTGAACTCCGCAACCCGCTTGATGGTCATGACGGTTATCGGGCTCACGATTGCGTTCATCTTCCGGCCGCAGGGGCTAGGGGTGGTGTTTGGCATGGCCCTGTTTCAGGTAGTGCTGGTGGTGTCCACCGCGCTGCCGGTCATGAAGAAACTGCGAGCAGGTGCAGCTGACGGACTCGAAGGAGAGGCCCCTAAGCAATGACCGAGAAGATCCTCGCCGAAGCCGCCATCGAGGTCGGTCACCACGAGACCGCCAAGTGGTTCGGCCTGACGGTCAACACCGACACCGTCTACGCCACCGCGATCGCCGCGGTGATCGTGCTCGGCCTGGCGTTTTACTTGCGTGCCAAGGTGACATCGACCGGTGTGCCCGGTGGGGTCCAGTTATTCTGGGAAGCCATCACGACTCAGCTGCGCAACCAGATCGAAACGGCGATCGGCATGAAGATCGCGCCGTTCGTGCTGCCACTCGCGGTGACGCTGTTCGTATTCATCTTGATCGCGAACTGGCTGTCCGTCTTGCCGGTGCAATACACGACCTCCGATGGCGGCACCCACGAGCTGCTGAAGCCGCCCGCCTCCGACATCAACTTCGTGCTGGCGCTCGCGCTCTTCGTGTTCATCTGCTACCACGCGGCCGGCGTGTGGCGCCGCGGCATCGTCGGACACCCGGTGAAGCTGCTCAAGGGTCACGTCGCATTCCTCGCGCCGATCAACCTCGTCGAAGAGTTGGCGAAGCCGATCTCGTTGTCGCTGCGACTCTTTGGCAACATCTTCGCCGGCGGCATCCTGGTCGCGCTGATCGCGCTGTTCCCGCCGTACATCATGTGGCTGCCGAACGCGATCTGGAAGAGCTTCGACTTGTTCGTCGGCGCGATCCAGGCCTTCATCTTCGCGCTGCTGACGATTTTGTACTTCAGCCAGTCGATGGAACTGGACGAGGATCACCACTAGCCGACCCGAACATGCAGGACCCACAACCTGGTAGGACCGCTACCAGTTATCAAGGAGGATAAGGAATGGATCCCACTATCGCTGCCGGCGCGCTCATCGGCGGTGGACTGATCATGGCCGGCGGTGCAATCGGCGCCGGTATAGGTGACGGTGTAGCGGGTAACGCGCTGATCGCGGGCATCGCTCGGCAGCCAGAGGCGCAGGGCCGGCTGTTCACACCGTTCTTCATCACGGTCGGTCTGGTCGAGGCGGCCTACTTCATCAACCTGGCATTCATGGCGCTGTTCGTGTTCGCCACCCCGGTGAAGTAGTCCACTTTCATGCCTGACCCGAACGTCGTCCTATTGGCGGCCGAGGAAGGCGGGGGAGGTAGCAACTTCCTCGTCCCCAACGGCACCTTCTTCGTCGTGCTCGCGATCTTCTTGATCGTGCTCGGCGTGATCGGCAAGTGGGTGGTACCGCCGATCTCCAAGGTGCTGAACGACCGCGAAGCGATGGTGAAGCAGACCGTCGACGACACCCGGAGGGCGGCCGACCAGTTCTCCGCTGCGGACGAGGACTACCAGGCGGAGATGAGCAAGGCCCGCGGGGAAGCCTCGGGCGTTCGCGACGGCGCGCGTGCCGAAGGTCGAAAGATCCTGGAGGACATGCGCGGCCGGGCGTCGGACGAAGTGGCTTCGACACTGCAGCAGGCCTCAGACCAGTTGAAGCGGCAGTCCGATGCCATCGAGTCTGACTTGCGTGCCTCGGTGGAGACGCTGTCGACAACCTTGGCCAGCCGCGTACTGGGCGTCGAGATCAACGCCGCCACAACGGCGTCGGGACGGTAACGATATGTCGACATTCATCGGTCAGCTCGTCGGTTTCGCGGTCATCGTGTTCATCATCTGGCGCTACGTCGTGCCGCCGGTCCGCAAGATGATGACCTCGCAGCAGGAAACCGTTCGCAAGCAACTCGAGGACAGCGCCGAGGCCAAGAAGCGTCTGGGCGAGGCCGAGAAGGCGCACGAGAAGGCCGTCGAACAAGCCAAGACCGAGGCCAAGCGGGTGACCGAAGAGGCCAAGGTAGACGCCGAGCGCATCGTGGAGCAGCTGCGCGCCCAGGCTGACGCCGAGGTCGAGCGGATCAAAGTCCAAGGCGCCCAGCAGGTTCAGCTACTGCGCGCGCAGTTGATCCGTCAGCTGCGTCAGGACCTCGGCAGCGAATCGGTCCGCCGCGCAGGCGAACTGGTGCGCGAACATGTTTCCGATCCCGATTCGCAGTCGGCGACCGTCGATCGGTTCCTCGACGAGCTCGACGCGATGGCACCGTCTGAAGCGGTGATCGAAGACCGGGCGACCGCGCGGCTTCGCTCGGCGAGCCGGCAATCATTGGCGGCATTGGTCAACAGCTTCGACGAGGCGACGGCCGACCTCAAGGCGAATCAATTGTCCACCGTGGCAGAGGATCTGGCCTCGGTCGCCAAGCTGCTGGCTCACGAGTCGATCCTGACGCGTCACCTGGCCGACCCTGCCGACGACCCGTCGGCCAAGATCGGCCTGCTGGAGACCCTGCTGGAGGACAAGGTCGGCGACACGGCGCTCGAGATCTTGAAGGCTGCAGTGTCGGGCCGCTGGTCGTCTGACGACAACCTCGTCGACGCCACCGAACACGTCGCGCGGTTGGCGCTGCTGGTGCGTGCAGAACGCGAAGACAAGGCCGGCGACGTGGAGGAGCAGCTGTTCCGCTTCAATCGCGTCCTCGATTCGCAACCGCAGCTCTCCACACTGCTGAGTGACTACACGGCCCCTGTCGAGGGCCGGCTCAGGCTCCTTCGTGACGTGCTCGAAAGCGGCTCCGGCGTGAACGCCACGACGGTGCAGCTGCTTTCGCAGACCGTCGAGTTGCTACGGGGCCAGCGTGCCGACGACGCCGTCCTCGACCTCGCCGAGCTTGCGGTTGCCCGCAGAGGCGAGGTGGTGGCTCACGTCAGCGCCGCGGCCGATTTGAGTGACGCGCAGCGGACGCGGCTGACCGAGGTGCTGACGCGCATCTACGGGCATCCGGTGTCCGTGCAGCTGCACGTCAATCCTGCGTTGCTCGGCGGCCTGTCCATCGCCGTCGGCGACGAGGTGATCGACGGCACGCTTTCGTCGAAACTGGCAGCCGCCGAAATCAAGCTGCCGGAATGACCAACCACACACGACAAGACCCCACACGGTAAGAGCAGGAAGACGAAAAGCCATGGCAGAGTTGACCATCTCCGCTGACGATATCCAGGGTGCGATCGAGGATTACGTCTCGAGTTTCACCGCAGACACTGCGCGCGAGGAGATCGGTACGGTCATCGACACCGGCGACGGTATCGCGCACGTCGAGGGCCTGCCCTCGGTTATGACCCAAGAGCTGCTGGAGTTCCCCGGCGGCGTGCTGGGTGTGGCGCTCAACCTCGACGAGCACAACGTCGGCGCCGTGATCCTGGGTGACTACGAGCAGATCCAAGAGGGCCAGCAGGTCAAGCGCACCGGTGAGGTGTTGTCGGTGCCGGTCGGCGACGCGTTCCTCGGCCGCGTGGTCAACCCGCTCGGCCAGCCGATCGACGGCAAGGGCGACATCGAGCCCGAAGCCCGCCGCGCGCTGGAGATTCAGGCTCCGTCCGTGGTGCAGCGCCAAGGCGTGAGCGAGCCGCTGCAGACCGGCATCAAGGCCATCGACTCGATGACCCCCATCGGTCGCGGCCAGCGCCAGCTGATCATCGGCGACCGCAAGACGGGCAAGACCGCGGTCTGCGTGGACACCATCCTCAACCAGCGCCAGAACTGGGAGTCCGGCGACGAGAAGAAGCAGGTCCGCTGCGTCTACGTCGCGATCGGTCAGAAGGGCACCACCATCGCCAGCGTCTACAACACGCTGGAGGAGGGCGGAGCGATGGATTACACGACCATCGTGGCCGCGCCCGCATCCGACTCCGCCGGCTTCAAATGGCTTGCGCCGTATACCGGTTCAGCCATCGCCCAGCACTGGATGTATGACGGCAAGCACGTGCTGATCGTGTTCGACGACCTGTCCAAGCAGGCCGAGGCCTACCGCGCCATCTCGCTGCTGCTGCGCCGGCCGCCGGGTCGCGAGGCCTACCCGGGCGACGTGTTCTACCTGCACTCGCGCCTGCTGGAGCGCTGCGCGAAACTGTCCGACGAGATGGGCGGCGGCTCGCTGACGGGTCTGCCGATCATCGAGACCAAGGCCAACGACATCTCGGCCTACATTCCGACCAACGTCATCTCCATCACCGACGGCCAGTGCTTCCTGGAGTCCGATCTGTTCAACCAGGGCGTGCGTCCGGCCATCAACGTCGGTGTCTCGGTGTCCCGCGTGGGTGGCGCCGCACAGATCAAGGCAATGAAAGAGGTGGCAGGAAGTCTCCGCCTTGACCTGTCCCAGTACCGCGAGCTGGAGTCGTTCGCTGCGTTCGCCTCCGACCTCGACGCCACGTCGAAGGCGCAGCTGGAACGCGGTGCCCGGCTGGTCGAGCTGCTCAAGCAGCCGCAGCATCAGCCACTTCCGGTGGAGGCGCAGGTCGTTTCGATTTTCCTTGGCACGCAAGGCCATCTGGACTCGGTTCCGGTTGAAGACGTTGGCCGCTTCGAGGCTGAATTCCTCGATCACCTCCGCGCGTCGGAGGAAGGGATCCTCAAGGAGATCCGCGAGTCCGGAAAGCTCGGCGACGAACTCAGCGAGAAACTCGAAGAGGCGATCAACCAGTTCAAGAAGGGCTTCGCTGCATCGGACGGCAGCTCGGTCGTCCCCGACGAGCATGTCGAAGCGCTCGATGAAGAAGACCTCGAGAAGGAAACGGTGAAGGTCCGTAAGCCCGCACCGAAGAAGAAGTAGTCGATATGGCGGCCACACTTCGTGAATTGCGGGGGCGCATCCGCTCCGCCGGTTCGATCAAGAAGATCACCAAGGCGCAGGAGCTGATCGCAACGTCGCGCATCGGCAGGGCGCAGAACCGCCTCCAGTCGGCGCGGCCGTACGCCTTCGAGATCACCTCGATGCTGACGAACCTGGGCAACGAGGCCGCCCTCGATCACCCACTGCTGGTTGAGCGCGAGAACCCCCAGCGGGTCGTCGTGTTGGTGGTGTCGTCGGATCGCGGCCTGTGCGGCGCGTACAACTCCAACGTGTTCCGGCGCGCCGAAGAGCTGTTCTCGCTGATCCGGCAGGAGGGCAAGACGCCGATCGTCTACGCCGTGGGGCGAAAGGCATTGAACTACTACAGTTTCCGCAATTGGAACATCACAGAGTCGTGGACCGGCTTCTCTGAGCAGCCGACATACGAGAACGCCCAGGACATCGCCTCGACGCTGGTCGACACCTTCATGGCGGGAGTCGACGACCAGGGTGATGATCCCGGCCCCGACGGTGTGCTCGGCGCAGACGAACTGCACATCGTCTACACGGAGTTCAAGTCGATGATGTCGCAGACCGCCGTCGCGCACCGTATTGCGCCGATGGTCGTCGAGTACGTCGAGGAAGACCTCGGTCCTCGGACCCTGTACTCGTTCGAGCCCGACGCCACAACGCTTTTCGACGCGCTGCTGCCGCGTTATCTGAGCACCCGGGTGTATGCCGCGCTGCTCGAAGCGGCGGCCTCCGAGCTGGCATCGCGCCAGCGCGCGATGAAGTCGGCCACCGACAACGCCGACGACCTCATCAAGGCTCTGACGTTGGAGGCCAACCGCGAGCGGCAGGCCCAGATCACCCAGGAAATCAGCGAAATCGTCGGCGGTGCTAACGCGCTGGCCGATGCCAGACGTTAGCCCGTTAGGAAGAAGAAGAGATGACTGCTACCGCCGAAAAGACAGACAACGCAAAGAAGAAGGACGCCAACGGTCGCGTGGTCCGGGTCACCGGCCCGGTGGTCGACGTCGAATTCCCGCGCGGTTCGGTGCCCGAGCTGTTCAACGCGTTGCATGCCGAGGTCACGTTCTCCGAGCTCGCCAAGACGCTGACGCTGGAGGTTGCGCAGCACCTCGGTGACAGCCTGGTGCGCTGCATCTCGCTTCAGCCGACCGACGGCCTGGTCCGCGGCGTGGATGTGGTGGACACCGGTGCGTCGATCTCGGTCCCGGTCGGGGACGGCGTCAAGGGCCACGTGTGGAACGCGCTCGGCGCCTGCCTGGACGACACGGAATACGGAAAAGACTTCGACCGCTGGCCGATTCACCGCAAGCCGCCGGCATTCGACGAGCTGGAACCGCGCACCGAGATGCTCGAGACCGGCCTGAAGGTCGTCGACCTGCTCACCCCGTACGTGCGCGGCGGCAAGATCGCGCTGTTCGGTGGCGCCGGCGTCGGCAAGACGGTTCTGATCCAGGAGATGATCAACCGTATCGCCCGCAACTTCGGTGGCACATCGGTTTTCGCGGGCGTGGGTGAGCGCACTCGCGAGGGCAACGACCTGTGGGTGGAGCTCGGCGAAGCCGACGTTCTCAAGGACACCGCCCTGGTGTTCGGCCAGATGGACGAGCCGCCCGGCACCCGTATGCGAGTCGCGCTGTCGGCGCTGACGATGGCGGAGTTCTTCCGCGACGAGCAGCAACAGGACGTGTTGTTGTTCATCGACAACATCTTCCGCTTCACCCAGGCCGGCTCTGAGGTGTCGACTCTGCTCGGTCGTATGCCCTCCGCTGTGGGTTACCAGCCGACACTGGCCGACGAGATGGGTGAGCTGCAGGAGCGCATCACCTCGACGCGTGGCCGGTCCATCACCTCGATGCAGGCCGTGTATGTGCCCGCCGACGACTACACCGACCCGGCGCCGGCCACCACGTTCGCCCACCTCGATGCGACCACGGAGCTCAGCCGTTCGGTGTTCTCCAAGGGCATCTTCCCGGCGGTGGATCCGCTGGCGTCGAGCTCGACGATCCTGGACCCGAGTGTTGTCGGTGACGAGCACTACCGCGTCGCGCAGGAAGTCATCCGAATCCTGCAGCGCTACAAGGATCTTCAGGACATCATCGCGATTCTCGGTATCGACGAGCTGTCCGAAGAGGACAAGCAGCTGGTGCAGCGCGCGCGTCGCATCGAGCGCTTCCTGTCGCAGAACATGATGGCCGCCGAGCAGTTCACCGGCCAGCCCGGTTCGACGGTTCCGGTCAAGGAGACCATCGAGGCATTCGACCGGCTGACCAAGGGCGAGTTCGACCACGTGCCCGAGCAGGCGTTCTTCCTGATCGGTGGTCTCGAAGACCTGGCCAAGAAGGCCGAGAGCTTCGGCGTGAAGCTGGAAGACGGCGGCCAGTCCAGCAAGAAGGACAACGGCTCCGACAAGAAGGACGAGGGCGAGAAGAAGGATGACTAGGCCCCGCCCGCACCGAAAGGTGATGTGAGATGGCCGAATTGAACATCGACATCGTCGCGGTCGACCGCAAGATCTGGTCGGGCGAGGGAACCTTTCTGTTCACCCGCACCACCTCGGGTGAAATCGGCATACTGCCGAACCACATTCCACTGGTGGCGCAGCTTGTCGATGACGCCATGGTGCGCGTCGAACGCGAAGGCGAAGACGACCTGCGGGTAGCGGTGGACGGAGGCTTTCTGTCCGTCACGGAGCAGGGTGTGACCGTGCTGGCCGAGAGTGCGGAATTCGAATCGGAGATCGACGAAGCCGCCGCACAGCAGGACGCCGAATCCGACGATGCCGCAACTGCCGCCAAGGGTCGAGCGAGGCTTCGCGCCCTGGGCAAGATCGATTAGGGCCGCCGATGAGCGCGTCCATGATGGTCATGGTCGCGCTGGTCGGTGTGCTGCTGGTCGTAGTCGTCGCCCTGTCCTACCGCCTGTGGAAGCTGAGGCAGGTCGGCGGCACGGCAGCCATCCTGCGTGACGTTCCTGCCGTCGGAGGGCACGGCTGGCGTCACGGCGTAATGCGTTACCGCGGAGGAGAAGCCGGCTTCTATCGGCTGTCGAGCCTGCGGTGGTGGCCCGACAGGACACTCAGCCGCCGTGGCTTGGAAATCGTGTCCCGCCGCGGACCTCGGGGCGACGAATTCGACATCATGACAGACGAAATCGTCATTCTGGAGCTGCGCGACACCAGCCCGGAGCGGCGACAAGGATATGAAGTCGCCCTTGACCGCGGCGCTCTGACGGCATTCTTGTCGTGGCTGGAATCGCGCCCGTCGCCCCGCGCGCGTCGCCGGACGTATTAATCCGTTGCCGGCCCGCCGGGTTGCCACAACACATCGCCGTCGGGATTGGCCACCCGCGACAGGATGAACAGCAGGTCCGACAGTCGGTTCAGATACTTGGCGGGCAAGACGCTGATTGCAGCTTCGTGCGTTTCCACCGCATGCCACGCCGAACGCTCCGCGCGGCGCGCTACGGTGCGCGCCACATGCAGCAGCGCCGACAGCGGCGTACCGCCCGGCAGCACAAACGAATTCAGCGCAGGCAACGGTTCGTTGAACTCGTCGCACCACGACTCCAGGCGGTCGATGTAGCTCTGCGTGATCCGCAGTGGTGGATGTTCGGGGTTCTCGACCACAGGAGTGGACAGGTCGGCACCCGCATCGAACAGATCGTTCTGGATCTGCCGCAGCACATTTCGGATTTGCTCGCCGGGGTCGCCCAACGCGATCGCGACGCCGATGGCCGCGTTTGTTTCGTCACAGTCGGCGTATGCCGCGAGCCGCGGGTCGTTCTTCGACACCCTGCTGAAATCGCTCAGACCCGTGGTCCCGTCATCCCCGGTCCGGGTGTATATGCGGGTCAGATGAACTGCCATACGCAAACCGTACTAGGCGGACCACACGCGGAAACTGACACTGCCCCGCGGCGCTGTTTACACTAACCGGCGTGAGCGAGCGATTCGTGGTGACCGGTGGAAACCGGTTATCAGGCGAAGTTGCTGTCGGGGGGGCCAAGAACAGCGTATTGAAGCTGATGGCGGCATCGCTGCTGGCTGAGGGCACCAGCACCATCACCAACTGCCCAGACATCCTTGATGTGCCGCTGATGGCGGAGGTCCTGAGGGGTCTGGGAGCCACGGTCGAGCTGGACGGCGACATCGTGCGGGTCACGTCGCCCGACGAACCCAAGTACGACGCTGATTTCGCCGCGGTACGGCAGTTCCGCGCCTCCGTGTGCGTGCTGGGTCCGCTGGTCGGCCGTTGCAAGCGGGCCAAGGTGGCGTTGCCGGGCGGCGATGCGATCGGTTCACGGCCGCTGGACATGCATCAGGCCGGTCTGCGGCAGCTCGGTGCGCGATGCAATATCGAGCACGGCTGCGTCGTCGCAGAGGCAGACCACTTGCGCGGCGCGGAGATTCAGCTCGAATTTCCGTCGGTGGGTGCCACCGAGAACATTCTGATGGCGGCCGTTGTCGCCGAAGGCGTGACGACGATTCACAACGCAGCGCGTGAACCTGACGTCGTTGACCTGTGCACGATGCTCAACCAGATGGGCGCCCAGATCACTGGCGCGGGCACGCCGACGATGACGATCACGGGCGTCGACCGGTTGCATCCGACTGAGCATCGCGTCATCGGTGACCGCATCGTGGCAGCCACCTGGGGCCTGGCCGCCGCGATGACCCGAGGGGACATCTCGGTGACCGGTGTGGATCCGCAGCATCTCCAGCTGGTACTGCACAAGCTGCACGATGCCGGCGCAACGGTCACGCAGACCGATGACGGATTCCGCGTGGTCCAGTACGAGCGGCCCAAGGCCGTCAACGTCGCGACGCTGCCGTTCCCTGGATTCCCGACAGATCTCCAACCGATGGCGATCGCCCTCGCGTCCATCGCCGACGGAACTTCGATGATCACCGAGAACGTATTCGAGGCTCGGTTCCGGTTCGTCGAGGAGATGGTCCGGCTTGGTGCCGACGCGCGGACCGACGGCCACCATGCGGTGGTGCGGGGAATCCCGCAGTTGTCCAGCGCGCCGGTGTGGTCGTCAGATATTCGGGCTGGGGCTGGATTGGTGCTGGCCGGCCTGGTCGCGGACGGTGACACCGAAGTTCACGACGTTTTCCACATCGACCGCGGCTATCCGCTGTTCGTCGAGAACCTGGTCAGCCTCGGCGCCGAAATAGAGCGAGTCGTCTAGATTCGGACGGCCTCGGGGCCAGTTTTGGGCTGGGCCGGAGAAGGCGTAGTCTTTAACGAGAAGCCAACGGCCCCAGGCCATTAGGACTGGAGGACGCGGTTTGACGTCTCTGTCCACGTGGAGTACAGTGGCAGGGTTGCCTGCAGCGCGGGTGTGTTGTTTGAGAACTCAATAGTGTGTTTGGTGGTTTTTGTTTGTTGTTGTTTTTGCCGCACTTCTTTTTCCCGTTTAGGGGTGTGGTTTGTTTTTTTGCCAGTTTGACTGGTTGCTTTGGTCAGATGTTTTCCTGATTGGCCTTTTTAGGTTTTGTTTGGAGAGTTTGATCCTGGCTCAGGACGAACGCTGGCGGCGTGCTTAACACATGCAAGTCGAACGGAAAGGCCCTTTCGGGGGTGCTCGAGTGGCGAACGGGTGAGTAACACGTGGGTGATCTGCCCTGCACTTTGGGATAAGCCTGGGAAACTGGGTCTAATACCGAATACACCTTGCTGGTTGCATGACTGGTGGGGGAAAGCTTTTGCGGTGTGGGATGGGCCCGCGGCCTATCAGCTTGTTGGTGGGGTGATGGCCTACCAAGGCGACGACGGGTAGCCGGCCTGAGAGGGTGTCCGGCCACACTGGGACTGAGATACGGCCCAGACTCCTACGGGAGGCAGCAGTGGGGAATATTGCACAATGGGCGCAAGCCTGATGCAGCGACGCCGCGTGAGGGATGACGGCCTTCGGGTTGTAAACCTCTTTCACTAGGGACGAAGCGCAAGTGACGGTACCTAGAGAAGAAGCACCGGCCAACTACGTGCCAGCAGCCGCGGTAATACGTAGGGTGCGAGCGTTGTCCGGAATTACTGGGCGTAAAGAGCTCGTAGGTGGTTTGTCGCGTTGTTCGTGAAAACTCACAGCTTAACTGTGGGCGTGCGGGCGATACGGGCAGACTGGAGTACTGCAGGGGAGACTGGAATTCCTGGTGTAGCGGTGGAATGCGCAGATATCAGGAGGAACACCGGTGGCGAAGGCGGGTCTCTGGGCAGTAACTGACGCTGAGGAGCGAAAGCGTGGGGAGCGAACAGGATTAGATACCCTGGTAGTCCACGCCGTAAACGGTGGGTACTAGGTGTGGGTTTCCTTCCTTGGGATCCGTGCCGTAGCTAACGCATTAAGTACCCCGCCTGGGGAGTACGGCCGCAAGGCTAAAACTCAAAGGAATTGACGGGGGCCCGCACAAGCGGCGGAGCATGTGGATTAATTCGATGCAACGCGAAGAACCTTACCTGGGTTTGACATGCACAGGACGTGCCTAGAGATAGGTATTCCCTTGTGGCCTGTGTGCAGGTGGTGCATGGCTGTCGTCAGCTCGTGTCGTGAGATGTTGGGTTAAGTCCCGCAACGAGCGCAACCCTTGTCTCATGTTGCCAGCACGTCATGGTGGGGACTCGTGAGAGACTGCCGGGGTCAACTCGGAGGAAGGTGGGGATGACGTCAAGTCATCATGCCCCTTATGTCCAGGGCTTCACACATGCTACAATGGCCGGTACAAAGGGCTGCGATGCCGTGAGGTGGAGCGAATCCTTTCAAAGCCGGTCTCAGTTCGGATCGGGGTCTGCAACTCGACCCCGTGAAGTCGGAGTCGCTAGTAATCGCAGATCAGCAACGCTGCGGTGAATACGTTCCCGGGCCTTGTACACACCGCCCGTCACGTCATGAAAGTCGGTAACACCCGAAGCCCGTGGCCTAACCCCTTGTGGGAGGGAGCGGTCGAAGGTGGGATCGGCGATTGGGACGAAGTCGTAACAAGGTAGCCGTACCGGAAGGTGCGGCTGGATCACCTCCTTTCTAAGGAGCACCACGAGACTTGAGCCCGCCCGCATCGTGTGGGGGTTCGGTGACTCAAGCGATTCGTTGGATGGCCTTTCGCCTGTAGTGGGTGGGGGTCTGGTGCACAACAAACAACTGACCGGTTCGGGAAGCCCTTCGGGGCGCCGGTCGAAAATGATTGCCAGGCACACTATTGGGCTTTGAGACAACAGGCCCGCTATCTCTTCGTCCCGAGTGGGAAACCGGAGATAGGGAGTGTTGTTGCCCCGAGTTTTGGTGGTGGGGTGTGGTGTTTGATTTGTGGATAGTGGTTGCGAGCATCTCGCAGTGAATTGCTGGCTCTCTTTTTTGGGGGGTTGGTGGTTTGTTGTGGGTGTTAATGCAATTTTCTTGTTTTTCCGAGAATGTAATTGTTTTGTGTGTAAGTGTTTAAGGGCGCATGGTGGATGCCTTGGCACTGGAAGCCGATGAAGGACGTGGGAGGCTGCGTTATGCCTCGGGGAGCTGTCAACCGAGCGTGGATCCGAGGATGTCCGAATGGGGAAACCCGGCGCGAGTGATGTCGTGTCACCCGGCACTGAATACATAGGTGTCGGGGGGGAACGCGGGGAAGTGAAACATCTCAGTACCCGTAGGAAGAGAAAACAAGTGTGATTCCGTGAGTAGTGGCGAGCGAAAGCGGAGGATGGCTAAACCGTGCATATGTGATACCCGGCGGGGGTTGTGTGTGCGGTGTTGTGGGGCGTTTCTTTCTCCGGTCCGCCGACCGGGGCGGAAGTGATAAACCGTTGGGTTAGTTGAAGTGGCCTGGGATGGTCTGTCCGTAGAGGGTGAGAGCCCCGTAGACGAAAACTCAACGGCTTTCGTGGAACGTTTTCCCCGAGTAGCAGCGGGCCCGTGGAATCTGCTGTGAATCTGCCGGGACCACCCGGTAAGCCTGAATACTTTCCAGTGACCGATAGCGGATTAGTACCGTGAGGGAATGGTGAAAAGTACCCCGGGAGGGGAGTGAAAGAGTACCTGAAACCGTGTGCCTACAATCCGTCAAAGCCCTCGCTTTGCGTGGGGTGATGGCGTGCCTTTTGAAGAATGAGCCTGCGAGTCAGGGACATGTCGCGAGGTTAACCCGGGTGGGGTAGCCGCAGCGAAAGCGAGTCTGAATAGGGCGTATCACGTCAATAGTGGCGTGTGTAGTGGTGTGTTCTGGACCCGAAGCGGAGTGATCTACCCATGGCCAGGGTGAAGCGCGGGTAAGACCGCGTGGAGGCCCGAACCCACTTAGGTTGAAGACTGAGGGGATGAGTTGTGGGTAGGGGTGAAAGGCCAATCAAACTCCGTGATAGCTGGTTCTCCCCGAAATGCATTTAGGTGCAGCGTTACATGTTTCTTACCGGAGGTAGAGCTACTGGATGGCCGATGGGCCCTACTAGGTTACTGACGTCAGCCAAACTCCGAATGCCGGTAAGTCAATAGTGTGGCAGTGAGACGGCGGGGGATAAGCTCCGTGCGTCGAGAGGGAAACAGCCCAGATCGCCGGCTAAGGCCCCTAAGCGTGTGCTAAGTGGAAAAGGATGTGCAGTCGCGAAGACAACCAGGAGGTTGGCTTAGAAGCAGCCACCCTTGAAAGAGTGCGTAATAGCTCACTGGTCAAGTGATTGTGCGCCGATAATGTAGCGGGGCTCAAGCACACCGCCGAAGCCGCGGCAACGTACTTGTACGTTGGGTAGGGGAGCGTCCTGCATCCGGTGAAGCCACGAAGTGATTCAGTGGTGGAGGGTGTGGGAGTGAGAATGCAGGCATGAGTAGCGATAAGGCAAGTGAGAACCTTGCCCGCCGGAAGACCAAGGGTTCCTGGGCCAGGCCAGTCCGCCCAGGGTGAGTCGGGACCTAAGGCGAGGCCGACAGGCGTAGTCGATGGACAACGGGTTGATATTCCCGTACCCGTGTGTGCGCGTCCCTGACGAAACAATCCTGCTAACCACCCAAAAGGTGACCGATCCGATCCTTCGGGAAACGACGGTCGCCGGCTGCGTGGGACCCGGGTTGGTAGTAGTCAAGCGATGGGGTGACGCAGGAAGGTAGCCGTACCAGTCAGTGGTAACACTGGGGCAAACCGGTAGGACGACATCTAGGCAAATCCGGATGTCACACAAGTCCGAGAGGTGATGCATAGCCGAGTGAGGCGAATTCGGTGATCCTATGCTGCCAAGAAAAGCCTCTAGCGAGCACACACACGGCCCGTACCCCAAACCAACACAGGTGGTCAGGTAGAGAATACCGAGGCGTACGAGTGAACTATGGTTAAGGAACTCGGCAAAATACCCCCGTAACTTCGGGAGAAGGGGGACCCACACGGTGTGACAGACCCTCGCGGTCTCGAGCACAAGTGGGTGGCACAAACCAGTGAGAAGCGACTGTTTACTAAAAACACAGGTCCGTGCGAAGTCGCAAGACGATGTATACGGACTGACGCCTGCCCGGTGCTGGAAGGTTAAGAGGACCCGTCAACCCCTTTCGGGGGGTGAAGCGGAGAATTTAAGCCCCAGTAAACGGCGGTGGTAACTATAACCATCCTAAGGTAGCGAAATTCCTTGTCGGGTAAGTTCCGACCTGCACGAATGGCGTAACGACTTCTCAACTGTCTCAACCATAGACTCGGCGAAATTGCATTACGAGTAAAGATGCTCGTTACGCGCGGCAGGACGAAAAGACCCCGGGACCTTCACTACAACTTGGTATTGGTGCTCGATACGGTTTGTGTAGGATAGGTGGGAGACTAAGAAGCAGCCACGCCAGTGGTTGTGGAGTCATTGTTGAAATACCACTCTGATCGTATTGGGCCTCTAACCTCGAACCGTCTATCCGGTTCAGGGACAGTGCCTGGCGGGTAGTTTAACTGGGGCGGTTGCCTCCTAAAATGTAACGGAGGCGCCCAAAGGTTCCCTCAACCTGGACGGCAATCAGGTGTTGAGTGTAAGTGCACAAGGGAGCTTGACTGCGAGACGAACATGTCAAGCAGGGACGAAAGTCGGGACTAGTGATCCGGCACCCCCGAGTGGAAGGGGTGTCGCTCAACGGATAAAAGGTACCCCGGGGATAACAGGCTGATCTTCCCCAAGAGTCCATATCGACGGGATGGTTTGGCACCTCGATGTCGGCTCGTCGCATCCTGGGGCTGGAGCAGGTCCCAAGGGTTGGGCTGTTCGCCCATTAAAGCGGCACGCGAGCTGGGTTTAGAACGTCGTGAGACAGTTCGGTCTCTATCCGCCGCGCGCGTCAGAAGCTTGAGGAAACCTGTCCCTAGTACGAGAGGACCGGGACGGACGAACCTCTGGTCCACCAGTTGTCCCACCAGGGGCACCGCTGGATAGCCACGTTCGGACAGGATAACCGCTGAAAGCATCTAAGCGGGAAACCCCCTCCAAGACCAGGCTTCTCACCCATCAAGTGGGATAAGGCCCCCCGCAGACCACGGGATCAATAGACCAGACCTACACACTTAGCAATAAGTTCAGGGAACTGGCACTAACCGGCCGAAAACTTACCCACAAACTCGCAACCACACCAAAAATCCACGCGCATCAAACCACTGCGCCCCACCACCAAATAACACCACCCACCACACACAGTGGGCACTTCAAAAAAAGTGAATAAAGTTACGGCGGTCAATAGCGGCAGGGAAACGCCCGGACCCATCCCGAACCCGGAAGCTAAGCCTGCCAGCGCCAATGATACTACCCAACCCGGGTGGAAAAGTAGGACACCGCCGAACACAAATTA